>OZ253488.1:0-3446544 GCA_965261855.1 Phototrophicaceae bacterium | reverse complement strand
AGGCTGTCATCTGCCAGCCGGCTTCGGAGCGGATGGAGAGTTCGGCGCAGACACGATGCTGGTCGATGATCAGGTAGGCTTGAATGGATGGAACACCGAAATAGAAGTCTCGCTTCTCTCCCCGATCGATATCCATTGATGAAGGCGACGTAACTTCAATCACCAATATAGGATTAAGCAACTCCATTTCGTTATCGCGATGAAAAAGCGCTTGGCCGCAGACCACCGACAAATCTGGATAATAAAAGTGTGTATCGCTCACTTGCGTTCGCATGTCGCTGTTCAAGATTATACAGTCTGAGTCAGCGATAAGATTGCCAATTGCTAGGCCCGTATTCATTGCAATCTGATTATGTTTCAGAGTGGCTCCTGCCATGCATCGCACCTCGCCATCGATGTATTCGTGCTTTTCGAAATTCTCGTCTTCCCAGGCGAGGTATTCCTCGACGGTGAGGCGTGCTGGCGCTTCAACAACCATGTCAGTTCTCACAACAACTAAGGTTGGTCCAAGTATAGCGCTTCTGCGCAAGAGCAAACAAGATTGTGTAAACGGCAGGCAGGTGGTGGCGAGAGTCGTTGCGGCGCTAGAAGCTTAACTTGCCGCATATTCCTCAAAGCTGATGCCGCAATAGATTTGCGACATTGGCATCTCGACGTTGAGCGCCTCGATAGAAATCACATCATCCTGACTGGTAAAGACTTGTAAGCGCCAGCCCACATCGGCGCGTTCGTAAAGCTCCACATTGATTCGGTGCTGGTCAATAATGAGATTAGCATGAACCGATGGCAGGCGCAGGTACGACTCTCGTTTAAGTCCGCGGTCATCGACTGCAGATGATGGCGATGTGACTTCAACGACCAGAATTGGGTTAAGCAGCGCAATTCTGGATTCGTCTTCATATTCCGGATTGCCGCATACGGCACTTACATCAGGGAATAGATATCTGTCATCGCTGACTTTCAGCATCATATCGCTTGTGTTGACCCGACATGTTGTAGGTTCTAGTTGGCTCATAAGGCGGAAAATGATGTTGGCGGCAGTTTGGTTGTGTTCGCCCGTGCCACCTGACATGTCATAGACTTCACCATCAATGAGTTCGTGTTTGAAATCGCTGTTCGCTACGAAAGCGAGAAACTCGCTTGCCGTCCAATTGTGCTTGGGATTGCCTGCCACAATACTGCTCCGACCTAGAATCGGCTACTAGAATATCTGGTTTGCGCTCCCGGTGCATTCACGCGCTGAAATCACCACAATCCAAGCGTCGCGCGCAAAATGCCGAACTCGCCAATGTGATAGGAGTTGTGGGCGGCGATGACGAGGATCTCGCGCAGAATGGTATGACCGGGCTGACCCTGGGGAATCTGCGCCATTGGATCGCGTGCCGGATCCTGGATGATGGCGACCAATGCCGCGCGATCGGTTAGGTAATCATCGACGGTGCGTTGCCAGGCGACGCTGTCGGCAAGGGCATCGGGCGGGGGCCAGTAGTCATCGGGGTGTATCAAGTATTGGTATTGCGGATTCTCGATGTAATTGAGTATATCGGCCTGGGTGATGCGCAAGTGCTCGAGCAGATGCCAGAAAGTATAGGGCAGGTGGGGCGGCTTGCTATTGTAATGATCCGACGGGAAGTCTTCAGTTGCGCTTTCAAATAGCAGATGCGCTTGGCGCGCGGTCAAGGCATTGACTAGCTGCTCGCGCAGGTGTTGGTCGTTCATAATGAGTTCCCCATTTGGAAGTTTAATGGACTGAGATTTGGCGATTGTAACACCTCGCTGGTGTTCCACTGGATACATGGCTTTCTGCAGAGGACGCAGCCTGATTAGCTTGCGATTTTGGCGGATGCTTGGGTGGCCGCCATAATCTGCGCAGCGTACTGCGACGCTGGAATTGATGATCTGTCGACGGTTGGCGCGCTGAGGAATTGGCGGAATCCGACAAGACAGGGGCAAGAAATTTGGCAAATACCTTAATGATTGGCTAAGGTATTCGTGATAATTTGATAGTAATCTTGGCGCTAGTGAGCAAAAAGCGTCAGGCAAGCGTAGAGTAAGTGTTGGCAGCGACGGGGAAAAATGCGCTACACTGTAGGGAAGTAGCGAACAGGGCGCTCATGTACGACCAGTATCCAATACATGATGTTCCGCCGAACAATCTCATCCAGCGCTTCTTTTCGCAGCGTTGGAGCGCGATTGCACTTGAGATCGTCATGACGATTGTGATTTCAGTCGCAGCGGGCGCGGCATTTGACTTTTTTGATCCCTTGGATGATGACAGTGCGACAACGGCGGCGGCTGTAGTCGAGGTTGAGGAATTCCGCGTCCGGGAGCCGCTTGAATTCATCAAGCAGCGCGGCAAGGATTTTCTGCGCGAGCGGCGTTTTGCCGCGGCCGAGGCGATGTTTGACTGGGCGATTGCTTTGGCGCCGGACGACGCGGACGGTTACGCCTGGCGCGGTTACGTGAACATGCAGTCCGGCGATTACCGTGATGCGCAAGACGATTACCGGTTGCTGCTGGAGCTGAAGCCCGGAGATTTTGATGGACACAGCGCGCTTTGTTGGGCTTATGGCGAGTCAAAGGACTTTGCGCGGGCTATGGGGCACTGCCGGCGCGCGATGGACATTGCTTTCGACCGGAGCGAATTGGCGATAGCGCTGGAGAATTGGTGCTGGCTGCAAGTGGAGATGGGCGAGTTTGAGGAAGCGGCGGAGGATTGCCGCTTTGCGCTGGAGTATGCGCCGGAATACAGGGAAGTGCAGGCGCTGGCGCATTACAACATCGGTCGTGTCTATATCGCGCAAGGGAAGATGCTCGAAGCGCTGCCGCATTTTGATGAGGCATTGCGGATTGGATCGACCTATCCAAAGATGTATTTGGAGATTGGCGCGTTATACGATACACTAGGGCATCGTTCGGCGGCACAGGCGAGTTACGCAAGTTACCGCGATTTGCTTGGCGAGCGTGGTGGAGCCGTAGGGCGGGCGAACGGTTAAGATGGCGGTGAACTGGCGAAGGCGCTTGACGGCGGCGGTGCCGGATGTGTTATACTAAGTGTCAAGGTTATTTGTACAGTGGTCGGTAGCTGAAAGGGTGGGGGGTAAGTTATGAAGAAATCGTACCCGGAATATGATGTTCCCAAACGTTCACTCAAAGACCGTGTGCTCAGCCAGCGCCCAAGCGCTCTTATCATCGAGGGTTTGCTGGTGCTGGTTGCTGTCGTGGTCACTATCGGATTCCTGACTCCGGCAACACCGGTGGAAGATAATAGCGAAGCCGTAATTGCCGAGTTGGAAGCAATCATCGCTGCGCAAGAAGCCGCCTTGCAAGAAGCGGCGGAAGCCATGGCGCTGGCGGCGGAAGCGGCAGCTGTGCCCAAGGGCTTTTTGAGCGCTAGCGCAGCCAAGAACATGGCTTGGTCGAGCTTGACCAACGAAGAGTATCGTTCGGCGATTGCGCTTTACGATGCGCTTGTCGCCGAAGGCGAAGCGGATCTGCAGACGATCTTCGCGCGCGGTTATGCTTACAGCATGATAGACGAGCATGCCTTGGCGGCGCAGGATTACTCAGCGGTCTTGCAGCATAATGCTGATGATCTGGCATCGTTGAACAACCGCTGCTGGGCATTCAGCGAGATCGGCGAATACGATCGCGCGCTGGCCGACTGCAACCGGTTGATGTCCTTGGCGCCGGATGCTGATTATCCCTACCTGAATCGTGGTATCGTCTACGAAAAGATGGGCGATATGGGCGCCGCGATGAAGGACTATGTCGAATGGATCAAGCGTATCAAGACGAATGTGATTCGGAATGACAATCTGGCTTGGGAAGGCAGCCTGGACGTGCCGATGTCGGAAGGTATCGTATACATCTTCCCCTTCACCGCCAGCGCCGATCAAGAAATCGTGGTTAGCGCCATCAGCAGCCAGCGTGACCTGGATGCCGACCCCCTGGTCCTGATACTGGATCCGGATGGCCTGCCGCTGATTGCCAATGACGACACAGGCGAATGGTGGGACAGCTATGTACAGTTCCGCGCGCCAGTATCGGGCGAGTACGCTATCGTGATGACCCATGCCGGCGGCAGCACCGAGGGCGCCGTGGAAGTTTCTTTCGATGTCTCGGGCATGTTCACTTTGGGCAATGATGGCGCGCGCTTCAAGGCTGACGCGTATCGCGCTTTGATGTCCGGCGATTATACGGTGGCGCTGGAAAATTTCCGCCGCGCGCTGAATTTGAATCGCCATGACGCCGAGGCGATGAACTGGATGGGTGTCACCTACCGTTACATGGGCGAGTATGACGCCTCTATCAGCCACATCAGCACGGCGATGCAATTGGACGAGAGCTATTCACTGCCCTACCTCTCGCGCGGCATCACCTACGAAGAGATGGGACAGCCGGAAACGAGCGCGGCCGACTACTATCGCTATGCGATGATGAACCGCAATCGGACGCTTTTCCACGCCGAATTGGAAGGCGACAGCGACTTTGAATTGCCGATGCGCGAGGGCTGGGTATACAGCATTCCCTTCGACGCCAAGCGCGGTCAAACGCTGGATATCAGCGTGGACACCGTTGAGCCTGGTTTCGTTGATCCCTTGATCATCTTGATTGGACCGAACGGGGAAGCGCTGGTTGGCGATGACGACATTTCGCTCAGCGAGTACGACTCGGTCATCAGCGATTACAAGATCAAGGCGAACGGGCAGTACACGCTGGTCGTCAGCCACGCGGAAGGCGGCTCGAACGGGACGCTGAATGTCGATATTGATGTGACGGCGCCAGCGGCGATGTCGGTAGCCAAGTTCGATGGCTACGGCTGCGGGCACTAGACTAAAGACAGCTTAGATTCGACGAGAGGCAAGTCGCGCGGCTTGCCTCTTTTTTGTTTTTCTACCGTAACGTGGGCAGGAAGGCGGGCGAGCCAAGGGTAGCGTAGACACTAACCTACGCTCGCCCCTACAAGTTCCGTTAGGATGGGAGTTGTCAGCCGCCGGTTACGGAGAGGGCATTGCGGAATATATGCTTCAGGCGGGCGGTGATTTCCGGCGGCAGCGGCGGGCGCGCGAATGTGGCCAGGTTGGCGTCGAGGTGCTGCGGATTGCCGGTGCCGGACAAGATGACATGCGCGCCGGGTTCGTCGCGCGTGAAGCGGTAGGCGGCATCGGGGATGCTTGTGGCGGCGCCGCTCTCGACAAGAAAGCCAAGTGGCTTGTCAACGTCAATTTCGTCGGCGTCGATCTCGCCGCGCTCAATTAGCTGCTCGAGCGTCGATTGCAGTTTCGCCGGCTGGCTTAGGGCGCGGCGAATGGCGAACATGATGAGGACGCCGATGTCATGCGCAATCGCTGGGCGCAGGACGGATTCGCGCGCCTTCTGATTGAGCAGATTGAAGCCGACCATGATGACATCCCAGACGCCGTCCTTTATGGCGCGCGCAAGCATCTGGTGCTCAAGGTCGCCGCTCCAGTTTTCGGTGACGCCGAGGAAGCGGATCTTGCCCTCGCGCTGCAGGTCTTGCATGGATGGCGCGATTTCGTTTAGGTAATAGTCGTACTGATCGGGCTTCAAGCCGTGCAGGTGATAGACATCGATAAAGTCGGTGCGGAGGCGGCGCAGGCTGTCATGCAAACCGGCGCGGAGTTCCTCGCGCGTGATGTTCTCGCCGCGCAGGCGTTTCTTGGTCGAGATGATGATCTGGCTGCGATCGCGCTGGGCGACGGCGGCGCCGACAATTTCTTCGGTGCGATAGGCTTCGGCGGTATCAATGAAGTTGATGCCGGCATCGATTCCGCGCAGGACGAGGGCAATCGATTCAGTTTCCGTGCGGATTTTGTCGTGCTGTCCCAAGCGGCTGGGTCCGCCGGCGCCGATGCCGATGACAGAGACGCGTAATCCCGTGCGTCCGAGGGTGCGATACTGCATGTTGCCTCCAGACCAGTTTTGCGAATACTAACAGTTTAACCACATTCCCTCGCAAGTCACGACTTGACTCACACAAAATACCGATCCGATATAATTCAAGAGCTGTAGGGGCGATTCTTGAATCGCCCGCCTACCAATTTCTAGGTCAACTTAGGGCGAGACAAGTCTCGTCTCGCCTCTACAATACTACTTGAGCAGAATACTGCAAACCTGTCCGTTTCTGTTGGACGGCTGCTATAATCAGGGATTCAAGCACAGGGACGGAAATGCGATGAGCATTCAAACATTTTCCATCGTCGCCCATTGCGCGGATGAAAATGCCTGGGGCGTGGCGGTGGCGAGCAAGTTTCCCGCGGTTGGCGCGGTGGTGCCTTGGGCAAGAGCCGGCGTCGGCGCGGTGGCGACGCAGTCGTATGCCAAGTTGGGCTTCGGACCCGATGGCTTGGCGCTGATGAATGAGGGGTTGTCGGCGGCTGATGCTTTAGGTCGGCTGCTGAAAGGCGACGAAGGACGTGAAACGCGTCAGGTGGCGCTGGTGGATGCGCGGGGCGAGGTCGCGGCGCATACCGGTGGCGAGTGCCACGATTGGGCGGGGCATAAGACGGGCGCAGGATTTTCGGTACAGGGCAATTTGCTGGCGGGCGAAGAAGTGATTGATGCGCTGGCGGCCGGCTTCACACGGGCGGAAGGCGAATTGGCCGATCGGCTGGTTGCGGCTTTGCGCGCCGGTGAAAACGCTGGCGGCGACAAGCGCGGCAAGCAATCGGCGGCGGTGCAGGTGGTGCGCCCAAATGGAGGCTACGGCGGCGACAACGATCGCTACCTGGATTTGCGGGTGGATGACGCCTCTGAGCCGGTGACTGACCTGGCGGCGCTGGTGAAATTGCACCATCTGTATTTCCAGCCGCCGAGCGAGGAAGATACGCTGCGCATTGATGAGGACATCGCGCGGGAATTGCAGGCGATGCTGATCGGGCAGGGTTATATGACGGGCGAGGTCAACGGCGATTGGGATGAAGTGTGTCAGCAGGTTTTTTGGCTGCTGATCGGCAATGAGAATCTGGAGATGCGCTGGACGCCGGAGAAGAATCGCCAAACGATTGATCGCATCGCCCTGGAGTACCTGCGGCAGCGTTTTGGCTGAGACCGCGCGTCGGCGGCTCGGGCGGCTGGCGGCGCCACTGCTGCTGCTCTTGTTCACGAGCTTTACGCAGTTTCATCAACTCGCGCGCGATTTGCGCTTGCTCCCCGATGAAGCTTTTTTCATGACTTTCGCGCGCGGCGCCGCAGTGAACGGTGACTGGCTGCTGCCGGGTCCGCTGGACAAACCGCCGCTCTCCATCTATTTGAGCGCCTTGAGCATGGTTGCGGTCGGTGTGACGGCTGATGAAGGCGGCGTGCTGCATCTGGATTCTCGCTTGGGAGAGTTCGCCGGGAAGCTGCCGAACGCGCTTATGTCGATCATACTGACGGCGCTGATGATGCGGCTAGCTTGGCGCCTGTATCGCGGTCGCTGGGCGGCAATACTCGCGGGCTTGCTCACGGCATCATCCCCCTATTTGCTCACGTACGGGGCGAGCGCTTTCACCGATATGAGCTTGCTGATATGCTCGGTGGCGGCGCTGTATTTTGCGCTGACCGGTCGCTGGATGCTGGCGGGCTTGGGGTTGGGCTTGGCATTCTGGAGCAAGCAGCAAGCGGCGCTCTTCATCCCACTGATCATCTTGATTATGTTGGCGCGCCAGGTGAATCCTCGTGATGGGTTTCGTCTGAGTCTGACGCTCGGAGTTGTTTGCGCTGCGCTGCTGATATGGGATGGCGCCAGGCCCGAAGCGAGCATCTTCTTTCAGGCGGCGGTCAATAATGCGCCGGGGGCTTGGCTTGCCGAGCCGACGCTATGGGCTGGCCGACTTGGCACGTGGATTGGGCGCGGGCTGTGGCTGCTGGGTCCGCCGCTGGTGACGGGCGTCCTGTTGCTGGGCGCGGCGCTTGTCCGGCTGCGTCAGATGCGGGTGGGATCAGTTGGCGGGCGGCTGCTTTCGGTCGAGCGCGCGATGCTGGTCTTCATCGTAGCCTTCTTCAGCCTGCATGTGGTTTTGCCGTTCAACCTGTATGAACGTTACCTCCTATTGGTGATGCCGCCCTTATGCTTGCTCGTTGCCGGGCAGTTGGCGTGGCGGCCAAAAGCAGCGTGGTTTGACAAAGCGATTCGAGTTGCAATCGCTGCCGCGCTCATCGCAAGCGGATTGCGGAGCTTGAGCGCGGGTCCGATGATAGGCGGCGACCGCAGCGAACAAACTGGCATCGATACGCTGGCGGCTCATCTGCATGCGAAGCCGGTCGCGACGGTGGTATATGATCCCTGGCTCGGCTGGGAGTTGGGTTATTATTTGGGGCAGTGGCATGATAAGCGGCGCGTGCATTATCCCACGGCGGAGTCGTTGGCGGCCGGGGCGCTGGCGCTGGATGAGATCGGCGACCGCTATATGGCGGCGCCAGTGGATCAGCCGCATGATGAATGGCTGGCGGCGCTGCGCGCGGCTGGATTTGGCGTCTCGGTGGATTACAAACGCGATCGCTACATCGTTTATCGCTTGACCGTGCCGCAAAATTAGAGCCCCAAGAATTGGGGGTTGGCGGGCGTATAGTTGCCGTATACTAAAAGCAAGGGTTAGAGCCTATAGCGCTCGGCAGTCGCCAAGTAGGGAAGCGCGGAAAGGAGAATTAGTTTGAAGGAATCGCCATTGCCATGTGGATGTGTCGCGCTCCTGGTGAAAGCAGCCATTTTCATTTTGATTTTGAGCTTCATTGTGGACATACTTAAGGGATAAGGCCGGATGAGTTAGGCTTGATACAGGCTCTAATCAGGGGCGGAAGAGTATGGACTTCCTTTTAGATCCCAACGTGATTTATTTGCTGCTGATGGCCGGTTTGTGGATCAGCGCGGCGGGCGCCTATATTCCGGGCACTGGCTTGGCTGAAATCGGCGGCGCGGCGCTAATCCTCGGCACGCTTTTCTTGCTGGCGCAAGTGGCGACCAGTTGGACCGCGGTCATCGCGCTGGTGGTTGGCGCATCGCTCTTCTTTTTGCTGCCGCTGCTCAAGGCGGAGTGGGAACGCTTCGCCATCGCTGGTCTGGCGATACAGGCGGTCGCCAGCTTTTTCTTATTCACCGGGGCGAGTGTATCGCCGATATGGATTGTGCTGGGTGTGCTGGTGGCATGGGTATATCACCGGACGATTCTGCGGCGCATAATCGAGCAGCAGCGCAGCTTGTCATCGACGCAGAAGGACGAATTCCTCGTTGGCGAACGCGGCCGGGTGATGGCGACGATCGAAGATCGCGGCACGGTGCAGGTGCGCGGGGAGCTGTGGACGGCGCGCAGTCGCTCGCGCTTGGAGAGCGGCGCCGAGGTGGTGGTGACGCAGCAGGATGGCTTGGAGCTGCACGTGGAGAAGGCGAAGCGGCTGGAAGAGAAGTAGCTCAAATTAGAGGATTTGCACGATTCGTAAGCGGTAAGAAAAAAAGGAGTGAGGCATGAATGGGGAATTGGCACAGATATTTGGCGCGGGCGCAAGCGGTTTATTGCTTGTTATCGTCGTTTTGGCGATAGTTGCGCTGCTGCGTAGCGCAATCCGCGCGGTCAAGGAATATGATCGGCTGGTCATCTTCGTCTTGGGGCGTTTTAACTCGGTGCGCGGTCCGGGATTGACCTATGTCATTCCGTTTTTGGAATCGGCGACCAAGGTGGATATGCGCGAGAAGATCATCGACATCCCGTCGCAGACGGCGATCACAAAGGACAACGCCTCGATCGGCATTGATTTTCTGGTTTATTACCGCATCACTGACCCGGAGACGTCGGTGACCAAGGTCGGCGATGTGGTTGACGCGACCGGCAAGATCGCGACCACGACCTTGCGCGCGGTGATCGGTGATATCGTGCTGGATGATGTGCTGTCGCGGCGCGATGACATCAACAATGTGCTGAGAGCCAAATTGGATGAGACGACCGAGCGCTGGGGCATGAAGATCACCACAGTCGAGATCCGCGAGATTGAGCCGCCGCGCGCGATTCAGGATGCGATGAATCGGCAGATGAGCGCCGAGCGCGATCGTCGAGCTGAAGTGACGCTGGCTGAAGGCGAGCGGGAAGCGGCGATAGCGCGCGCCGAGGGCAGCAAACAGTCGGCCATCCTCGAAGCTGAGGGACAGAAGCAATCGCAGATTCTGAAAGCTGAAGGCGAGCGGGAAGCGCAATTGCTGACCGCGGAAGGCTATGCCAGGGCGCTGAAGGCGATCCACGAGGGGGCGAGCGGCGTCGATAACAAGACGATGGCGCTGCAATACATGGAGATGCTGGAAAAGGTCGGCAGCAGCCCGTCGACCAAGTTCGTGCTGCCGATGGAATTGACCAGCATCGCCCAGAATTTTGTCAGCACGATGGGCGCGGGAGCAGCGCTGGCAAACGGCGGCAATGGCGCAGCCATGCCTGAGGCGGAAGCGGTGGCGGAATAGAATCCAACCCCTCCCCCCAGCCCCCTCCCCGAAGCATCAGGTCGCGTAGACACTGACCGCCGACATTGACCTTCGGGTGCGACTATAATCTTTTGAATCGGTGGGCGACCCAATGGGTCGCCCCTACAGCATTCGTGATTGGCGGCTGGCGAGACAAGGGTCGCGCAGGTCGCATAGACTCTGATCGACGACCCTGCGGGTCGGTCGAGCCGATGAATTTCGAGTGGGGCTGGTTGTCTATTCCAAGGTGATTTGCCAGGCGGAGACGCCGATGACGACGCCGCCGTCTTTGACGAAGATGGCTGGTTCTAGCGCGGCATCTGGCGGCAGCGTGTCGATGCTATCGCCGATAAGCGAGTCGTTGAAGTAGGCGCTGACGGCGCCCGTTGACGGGTCGCGGTCGAGGCGCAGCCGCGTGATGAGATTGGTTACTGATCGCTGGCTGATGACATCGGCTGCGCCATTCTTGTATAGCGCGAGGCTGATCACATCGGGACCCACTTGCTGGACTTGGATGCCGGCGCTGCCGTCGCCGTTCGCATTCTGAAAGAGCAGGCCGAAGTAAATTTCGCTTGCGTCCAAGTCGGGGTCGGCGCCGTGCAAGGCGAGTTCCGCTTCAATCCGGCTGATGCGTTTGGGCGCCTCATTGCCAAAACGGCTAGCGAGAAGAGCGGCGGGCGGCGCCAGGACAAGGGTATCGCCCGCGCTCTCACCGCTGTGGCCCAAGCGCCAGGCGCCGCTGGCAAAGCTGAAAGCGCTCTCATCCCAAAATGGCGCCGCTTCCGCGTCTTTGAAGAGGCTGAGCAAGTTTTGCGTTCCTTGTAGACCGCCCGGCGGCAGAATCGCCGTCGGCTGCAGCGTGGGTGTGGCTATGGTCCGGCGGGCCAGGGTCGGGATTTGGCTGGGGATTGCAGTCGGCTTGGGAATATCGGTAGGCGGCGGCACTAATGTGGGCGCTGCCGCGGCGCCAGCGGATTCGATCGCGTCCAGTTGAGACGCGGGCGGCTTCGTTTCAGAGTCGTCCGCCGCATCACTGACTGCGGGCACGGGTGTCGACGGCGCGGGCGTCGGGTCGTTCATGCTCATATCGGCGGTGGTCGGCGAAGGCTCGGGCAAAATCGCCGCCAAGAGGTTATTGAGGCTGCCGTTGCCCGCCAGCGCGAGCATTCCGCCAATGACGAGCACGAAGCCGATCAACAGGGCGCCGTTGAAGACCAAGCGATTGAAACGCTTAGGTTTCGCTTCTGTTTCAACGAGCGGAGCAACTTCGGGCGCCTGCCGCGGCGGGGCGACTGGCTCGGATGCGGGCGCGACGGGCATGTCTTCGGGTTCGGTTTCTTCTGGTTCAGACGGCTCTTCGGGCATGGCTTCCACCTGACGATACCAGTGGCGGAAGAGGGGATAAGCCGGGTTGCGATCGATGAACATCGCCTTGAAGAGTTCGTTCATCGCCGCGAGTTTTTGATTGCGGTTTTTGTCGCCCTTGTAGATGGCGAGGAAGGCTTCGTAGGTATCACGCCAGCCGAGCATCATTTGCGCGTACGTATAACCGAGCAAGTCTTCAGTGACATCGGCTTGCTGATGGATGGCGTCACGAATGCTCGGTTGTGGCTCGTCCGGTTGACGATCGATATCGCCCAGCAGGCTGCGCCGTTTGACGCTGAGTTCGGCGAGCGCCGCTTGCAGCTCGGTCATCCAGGCGCGATAGGCGCCGAGACTGATATTGGCGTTGGATTCAGCTTCGGTGATGCTGCGCAGCACTTGTTCGAGCTTGTTGCCAGCGGCGCGGAATTCGGCGTCAGCCCAATCTTGCAGCGCCGACTCCAGCGCCTTCAGGCTTTGAATGCCGGGCGTCAACAGGCGCGACTGCGGGTTGCTTTCCAGCTGACGGATGAGCTCGGCGAGGCTGTCAGTGATGTGGGGACCGGTGAGTTCGGCAAAGATATTTTGGGCGGCGAGCAAGCTATCGCGCCGTTCGATGAATTCATCGAGCTTGCGCAGGGCAATGTGGCTTTCGGCGGATTCGGGCAGCGCGCGCAGGCAAGCGGCTTGCCAAAAGCGGGCGTCGTCAATGGCGCTGTCGTGGGCATCCAGCACGCCTGACAGGATGTAGTGAGAAAAGAGAATGCGCAGCGCCGCCGTGTTGGTTGTCGCGAAGCCTTGTATCAAGCCTTGCGCCATCGCTTTGAGGTAGGTTTCGGTGCTGGGCATCTGGGTCGCGAATCCGTTAATCGCGCGGTTTTCATGGTCGGTGAAGAGATCTTCAACATCGAGCAAGGCTTTTTCGCTGCGGCTTGCGCTTTCGACGCCGTTGCGCTCGACCCAGTCGCGCAATATGCGGGAGATGCGCCAGAGCCGCTCGGCGATGAATTGCTCGCTTTCGCTGCGGGCGATCTCCATCGCTTGCTGGCCCAGACGCTGGGCATCGGCTAACTGGCCCTGATCAAAGGCGGACCAACCATCCGCCAGCGTTCTACCCAGGTGGCCCGGCACGGAGTGACGTTCGACGTAATTGGCTTTTTCGACGACGCTCGACAACTGGCTGAACCAGCTGGAAAGTGTGGGGCTAATGGTGCTGACCGTTTCAGCCGCGCGGGTCAATACGCCGGTCGCTTCGGCTTTGTCGCCGGCGACGATGACTTCGCGATAGCGGTTCCAAGCTCGCTGCGCGGTCGTGATGCCTTCGAGCATCTCGCTTAGCATCTCGTCGAAGAGCTGACCGGCGAAAGGCTTTAGCTCGTCGTGGGTCTTAATCAGCCAACGTTCGAGGTCAGAGCCGTCGGCGGCGGGCACGTAAGTCTGGCTATTCTGCAGGATTTCGTAGAGCAGGCTGAGGAAATCTTCAATCCAGTCCCAGACCGGGTTCGCCGGATCGATGGCGCGGCTGGCATCGAGGGCCGAGAGGGCGTCGCGCGGGTTGTTGGCGGCGCCTTTGCCGATGACGTGCATATTGTCCGCCAGCGCCATGGCGGCGTTCAGGGCGCGCGTGAGCGCATTCAGCGGCAGGCGCTGTTCGGAAAATTCATGCTGCAAGCTGAGCGTTTGCAGGCTGGCGTTCAGCGCTGACAGATTTTCGACCACGTCGCGAAAAACGTCGCGCAGCTGGCTGGCGCCGTTCTCCCGCAAATGCGATGTGCTCGCCACTGCGCGATTGATATGGTCCAAGATGCCGCGCGGTTCGTCAACTGGGATGCCTTCCGCTTCCAACTGCTCGATAGCGTTTTCGAGCCGGTAGAGGTTGGGCTTCAAGAGCAGCACATCAGGAAAATGTGACGAGATTCGCTCCGCCAGGCGCCATTGCAATTGGCGAAAACGAGGGTCTTCGGCTTGCTCCAGCAAAAGCGTATTGGCGGCTTTGTCGGCTTTGTACTCGAAGAGCAAGGCGGCCGCTTCGGTGATCGAGGCGGGCGCTTGCGTGAGCTGGCTGTCGTTGAGCATCAAACACCAATCGAGCAGGAGAAGCACCAAGCCGCCGGTTTTGCTGCCGGCGCGCCCGCGCAGTTCCGCCAGCAGGTCGGCGGCGCTGGTCCAGTTTTGGCTGCGCATATAGATTTTGACGGCGTCGAGATCGGCGGCGACCTCGAGATCGCGCATGCGGTCGATGATCTCTTTGTGGGCGTTGCGCGCCGCCGGATAAGAGGGGTTTTGGCGTAGGGCGATTTGCAGGTTTGCCTGCATGGATTGCAAGTCGCTGCGGCTCAGATCTGGCCGACGGAGCTTGTCGATCGCGCGCGCGACGATGGAATTGCGGTCTTGTTCCAACGGCGTGCGGTAACGCAGCAGGTCGGCATTCAGCTCGCCCAGCGAGGCATAGCGAAAACGAAGGTTGGGATGGACGGCGCGGGCGACGATCGCTTGCAGACGGGGATCGATGTTCTCGCTGTCCTGGTGAAAATCGACGCGGAAATCGGCATCGGCGTCGCGCGGCACTTCAATGCGGTAGCCGCCGGACAAAATGAAGTAAATCAGTTCGCCCATCTGATAGATGTCGGATTGGCGACTAATGCCGCCGGGCGTGACTTCATCGCCTTCGAGGAAGACCGCGTTGCCCCAGTCGATCACTTTGAGTTCATAGCGTTCGCGATTCCAAAAGAGGTGTTTGGCATCGACATCGTTGTAGACGATATCCAGATCGTGCGCGCTTCGCAGGAGGTCGATCAGGCGATCAAGAATTTCAAGCATTTCGAGCTCGGGCAAGCGTTGATGCAAGCCGGCCAGACGCATGACTTCCTCTTCAATGATGATGCCTTCGGCGCGCTCCATGACGATGTATTGCTGAGGAATGCCGCCGACGAAGAATTGTCCGCTGCCCAGCAATTCGGTCAAGACGGGATGGCCCGCGAGCCGTTTTAGCGCCTCGCGTTCGTTGATGATGCTGACTTCCTGGCCCGCGCGGATAGGCGGCGCGTCGTTGGGGTTGGGGCGCTTGATTACAACGGGTCGATCGTCGGCGGCGGTATCGACCGCGCGCAAGGTCTCGCCGGAGCGACCGCGCGGGTAGATGAAGTTGTAACGGTAGCGGTTGTCGAACAAGCTGTCCGCCATGGTCGTTTCCCTCAGGGGAATCTGTTTCGGTTGTAACTGCGGCCTTGCAATGAGGCTGCTCCAGGGGTAGGCGGCATGGTCATATCCAGCTGATTGCCGATCTTGCCAAGCAGCCCAAACGCAAAAAATGCCAGGCGCGAGACCGCCAGAATGGGAGCGCGTGGGTGAGATCGTATGCTCTGTCACAACCCATTCTAGACCGATTTGATGGCGGCGCAAGGGATAACAGGCAGAAATCTTGGGATAAACGAGCCGACACTTGGGATATTGCATGGACGCCGACTTGACTAGGCAAAAACTCGCCCTCTGTGTATAAAGAAAGCATATTCCAGAGGCTCGATTGCGAGAATTGATGCCGTTGCCGTTGCGCCGCCGGGTCGCGCCGGACCTCGCTCTGATATTGCTGCTGCTGATTGCGCCGCTGCTGATGTTTCATCAGCAGACGCTTGGCGGCCGCACCCTGCTGCCGAGCGAGAATCTGTTTCAGCATCTGCCTTACTCGGCTTATCGCGAGGTGGCGCGCGCGCCGGCGACCCCGCATAACCACCTGGTCTCCGATATGGTCTTGCAGAACTTGCAATGGAAGAGCTTCATTCGGGCGCAGATAGAGCAGGGCGAGCTGCCGCTGTGGAATCCGCACCAATTCGCGGGCGTCCCCTTCTTTGCCGCCGGGCAGCATTCGGCGCTCTACCCGCTCAGCTTTATCTACTACATCCTGCCCTTAAGCGCGGCTTATGGCTGGTTCATCCTGCTCAATCTGTGGCTGGCGGGTATGTTCATGGCCGGGTTTATGCGCGCCTTGGGCGTAGGGCGCGCGGGCGCCGGGTTGGCGGGCGTCACCTATCAACTGTCGGGATTCTTGATCGCCAGCGCGGTCTTCCCGATGATGGTGGCGGCGGCGGTCTGGCTGCCGCTGATTTTGTGGATGATCGAGAATATCTTGCGCGGACGCGGTCTGTGGATCTTCCGCGGCACGGCGCTGCTTTGGGTGGTCATGGGCGCGATCGCGGTCGGCTGCAATATCTTGGCCGGTCATATTGAGCTCACGATCTATACGCTGCTGATCGCAGGATATTACGCGGCTTTTAGGCTGGTATGGGCTAGCGCGCGCCGCTGGCGTGAGAGGGGTCGGCTGCCGCTGCGCTGGACGGCGACGACAGGGTCTTGGCTGATCGCGCTTGCCGCGCTCGGCATTGGACTGGCGGCCTTGCAGCTGATCCCGCTTTACGAGTTCGTTGGGAGCAACTGGCGGGCGGAGCGCGCGAGCCTGGAGACGGTGTTGGGCTACGCGCATCCACCTCGTGATTTGCTGCAATTCCTGCTGCCGAACTTCTATGGCAGCCCGGCGCATCACAGCTATGTCGATGCCTTTAGCGGCGAGCGCATAAGCGACTTGCGAAACAGCGTCGGGCTGCGGCGCGATTTCATTTATTGGGGCGTGAAGAATTATGTGGAAGGGGCGCTGTATGTAGGTGTGCTTCCGTTGCTGCTGGCGCTATATGGGTTGGTGAAGGGCGTATGGCGGCGGGAGACGGCGCGCTATGTCATTCTGTTTGGCGCGCTGGCGCTGTTGGCGCTGGCTTTTATGTTCGGAACGGGCGCCTATTCGCTGGTGTTTCATTTGCCCGGGATGAACCAGTTGAATTCGCCATTTCGCTGGGTCTTCGCGCTGACGTTGGCGATCGCGGCGCTGGCCGGCATCGGCCTGCATGTTCTTTCGGAGAGCGCGGGAGCGCGGCGCCGGCTGGCAAGCGCATTGGGGCTGCTGTCACTGGTCGCGGGTTTGGCGCTTGTTCTGGGCATGGGCGTGATTTTTGCTGGTTTCGCCCGCTTCGAGCCGATGCTAGATCAGCTTGTCTCGGAATTGGCTGGGGCGGAAGAGGCGTTTATTGATGGGCGGATGTTCTTCAGTTATCAACTGCCGCAGCTGCTTACCCTAAGCGCGCTGCTCATTGTCAGCGGCGGCGTATTCCTAATGGCGGCGCGCAGTCGCTCGCGGCGCTGGATTGTGCTAGCGTTGGGCATCGCCGCGTTCGATCTGCTGATCGCCTCTTATGGCTTCAATCCGGCGAGTGATCCGCTGCTCTTGGATTTCAAGCCGCCAGCGATTGAGTTCCTGCAAGGGCAGGCGGGACATTTCCGCGTGACGAGCCTGGAGCGGCCCGAAGACGGGCGGATTCTGCATCCCAATACCGGCATGCGTTATGGCTTGGACGACATACGCGGATACGACAGCATTATACCGGCGGGATATGTGGCGACGATGCGCTCGCTGCAGCCGCAGCACCTGTTGGATCATAACCAGATTGCGCCCTTGTATACCGATGCCGGTCGCAGCCCGGCCGGCTATCAGCGCGTGCTGCAATCGGACATGCTGAACCTGCTGAATGTTCGTTATGTGCTTACCGCGCCCGACTTTGAGATGGTTCTGCCGGGCTGGAAGGATGTCTATCGGCAGGAAGTGGCAATTTGGGAGAACGAATCGGTGATGCCGCGCGCCTTCACCGTAGACAAAGCCGATTGGGATCCGCGCTGGCTGGCGGAAGTGGGTGGCGGATTCAAGTTTGCGGAACTCGGCATTCTCGGCGGCGGTTTGCATGTACCGCGCTATGAAGCGGCTTCAATCGGCCGAGACAGCGGGCGAGAAAAGTTTGTTGATATAAGCGTCGCCAATGAGAGTTGGCTGGTCGTCAGCGAGAGTTATGAGCCGGGTTGGCGCGCCTTCGCCCGACCCTTTGGCAGTGGCGAAGAGGCTGAGTTCGGGCTGGCAGTGCGCTTGGTGCTGGCGAATCTGCAGGGCGTCGAGCTGCCGGCCGGCGACTGGACGGTTCGGCTGGTCTATAGCCCGGAGAGCATGCAGCTGGGCATGTTTACGTCGTCCCTCAGCGTGGCGATCATATTGTTTATGCTGGGCGCCTGGTTTTGGCGAGCCACTATCGGCATGAACACGGAACAGTCTTCGGGCGTGGCGAAGGTGGCGCGCAATAGCGCCGCGCCGATCATCCTCAACTTGTTCAATCGCGGCATTGACCTGGCATTTGCGATCGTGATGTATCGGCTGCTGCTGCCGGTAGACGTGGGCATCTACAACTTCGCCATCGTGCTATTCGTCGCCTTCGATATCTTCACCAATTTCGGCTTGGATCTGTTTCTGATCCGCGAGGTGTCTCGGCAGAAAGGGCGCGCTGGTTATTACCTTTACAATTCTTCGCTTTTCAGACTCCTGTTGAGCTTGACTGGCGTACCCCTGTTGGCGGGCGTCATGCTGCTCTGGCAGAGCTCGGGCGCGGAGGCGATCAGCAGCGATGGTCTGGTCGCCATTGGCTTGCTGTATATCGGCTTGTTCCCGGCGAGCCTGTCGAAGGGCATGACCTCGCTGTTTTACGCCAATGAGCAAGCGGAAAGGCCGGCGGCGATCGCGACAATTACGACGATGAATAAGGCGGTCTTCGGCGTGATCGCTTTGCTGCTGGGTTACGGCATCGTCGGGCTGGCGGCGATAAGCATCTTCAATAATGCGCTGACGCTGCTGGTCTTGCTGTGGGCGGGGAGGAAGCTCATTGGGCGCATCGGTCCTCGCGCTCCCGATAGGCGGCTCATCCGTGAGATGGTGGGCGAGAGCCTGCCATTGATGCTCAATCACCTTTTGGCGACGGTCTTTTTTCAGGTCGATATTTTGATCTTGCAGGCGCTGAAGGGCGCGGAAACGGTGGCGCAGTACAGCACCGGTTACAAGTGGCTGCTGGCGATCAATATCGTGCCGTCGTTTTTCACGCAGGCGCTCTTCCCGGTGATGTCGCGGCAGGCGCAGGATGATATTACAGCGCTGAGCCGCACGTTTCGTTTCGGCATCAAGCTGCTCTTCGCGGCGACGCTGCCGCTGGCGGTCGCTTTCACCGTGCTGGCCGAGCCGCTGACGCTGATCCTGGGTGGCGCGCGTTATATCCCGGATGGCGCGATTGCGCTGCAATTGATGATCTGGAGCATTCCAATTGGCTGGATGAACAGTCTGACGCAATACGCGCTGGTTGCGCTCGGCTTGCAGCGGATGGTGACGCGGGCATTCGCGGCTGCGGTCGTCTTCAATGTCGCCGCGAATATCGTCTTCATTCCGCAGTATGGTTTCCAGGCGGCGGCGGTCGCGACCATTGTCTCGGAGGTTGTGCTCTTCGTCCCGTTCATGTACCTGGCGCGCGGCAAGCTAGAGAACGCGCGCGTACTGAGTTTGCTTTGGCGGCCGCTGGTGGCGCTGGCTGGCATGCTTTTGGCGCTGTTCGCGCTGGGTCCGTCTTTGGCGGCGCTGATATTGAGTGGCGGCGTATATGTGGCGATGCTGCTGCTGCTGCGTCCGCTGGATGCGGCGGAAGGGGAGGCGCTGCTGCGTCTGCTGCCTGAGGGGGCGGGGCGTATGTGGGTTGTGCGCTGGGTTGCGGGTGGGCTGTAGCCGGTGTTCTATCGCATGTGCGTGCGGGCGACCTGAAGGCAGCTCGTTTATTGAAATGCGCAGCTGCGGGCGACTCACAGAGTCGCCCCTACTAAGATCCTCGGTGGATAGATTTCAGCCGGATGCGTCGTTCGCTTCTGTATTCATCGGCATGTCGTGGTGTGACATTGTGGCGGCGCGGGCGGGGCGCGCCCAGCGATTGCTGAAGACCAGGTCGCCGAATTCAGTGGTGTCATCCAGTTCGCCCGTTAACATATCGGCGATGCTGATATCGAGATCGTAAACTTCGCCGGCGCCGCATTTGAGCTGCAGCGTGAACTGTTCCTCGCTCCGCAGATCTTCGCGCAGCCCAGAGAGCATGATATGCGCGCCGCCTGGGCGCAGCTCGAGCGTTTCACCGGCGGGGATGATGAGGGCTTCGAGCGCTTCCATGCGCGCGATATCGTCGTCGATGATGGTCTGGTGGAAATCGATCTGCTCGACGGCGGCGCTCTCGGCGGAGATGATGACGCGGTCGATTTCGCCGCGATTCTCGATGCGCATATAGACGGCGCTCGCTTCGCCGGGCGCGCCCTCCATGCCGCTGTGGTCCATAGGCGCCATGTCATTGCCCTTCGCTTCGGACAGGATCTCGAAAGTGAAGATCTCGCTGACGAAATCGCCGTTTGACAGCTTGAGGCTGGCTTCGACGATCCAAGAGCCGGTCATTGTCCACTCGAAAGGCAGGCTGAAGACGCCATCGCTCGCTTCTTCCGCTTCGGCGAAGATGGGAACCATACCGGCATGGCTCATGTCGCCGCGGACGCTTAGTGTGCCGGGATTGGATAGCGGCTTGCCGTCCAAATCCGTCACCGTCAGGGTCAGAGTCGTCTCACCGACGAGCGTGTCGCTGGCTACCAGCTCGAGCTGAATATCGGCCGGCGCGACCGTCTCCTGTTGGCGGCAGGCGACGACCAATGTAAGCACGATGGCGAGGACGGTCGGCAGCCGACGCTTGGCGATTGTCACGGTTGCGCTTTTGGCGGCTTAGGGCGATTTGCTCGCAGGAATTGCAGGCTGCCGCATGATCATGCTCAACCCGTAGCCGAAGGCGCCGGCCAACAGCGGGACGCCGAGCCACATGTGGATCAGCCACCAGAGCCCGCCAGTTTCCCACACCGAATTGCCCAATATGTGGATCACCAGCATCGCGCCAAGACTGTAGGCGAAGGGAATGAGAAATGCCGCGAGCCGCAGTCGACTTGTTTCGATGGGCTGTGATCGGCTGAGCAAGTAATCGGCCAGCAAACCGACAAAGCCGGCGCTAATTGCGAAAATGAATTCGCCAGCCTCGCCGACCCGATACCAGGTCATCAGCAGCGAGTTAATGAAGAAGAGCAAAGTGATCGCGCCGAATGGCAGCGGCCAGCGCCGAGACATGAACAGAACGGCGCCGAGCAGGATATTGCTTTGGATGACGAAGGGGATAATCCCGGCGACGTCATGAAGTTGGTGATCAGCCGGTCGCGGTCCGGTCAGGATAACCATATCGCCGCCGATGGGCGCGTAGGCGTTGAAGAAAGTGAAGACCGAAGTGATACAGATGAAGCATAGTATAGCGGGGGCGAGGCTGCCCCAACTGCCATCGCTTTCCCGCCGCCAAAGCGCGCGTATGGGACCGGTCATGATGAGCAAGCCAGTCAAGGCGAGAAAGAGGTGTGATGGGCTGATCAGGGCTTCAACGCTCTCTTCAAAGCCAAAGGCTTCATGCCAAAGCATATCCACGACGCCGCCGGCGCCAAAGGCGAAGAAGCCGATCAGCGAGAGCGTATAACCAGCGGGCAAAGCCTTGCTCCAGCGAAAACCCTGGCTGACATTGCGGAAATGACAAATGACCAACGCAAGACCGGATAGACCGACCGCGCCGTATAACAGCGCGTGCCAGGGCGTAAAGAAGCTGTCATCGACTCTGCCGTGATTATGCGCCCAGCCGTCGATATACAAGCCAAAAACAATCGCGCAAGAGATTAGCGCCATCGCCCAATCCAAACGGATATTATCGGCTGGGGCACCTTCGATGGCGCGCGCTTCGGCTGCCGGCGACATCATCTGGTCTGCTGATTTTGTGTATGCCATGGGTCGGCATCTTTCGCTATTCCTTTCACTTCATTTTATTCGAGATTGACGCTATAGCAAAGTTCGGCTTCGGATGGGCGCGCCGGAGAACATCAACAGCATCAGTTAAGGGCGCGCTTCGCTAGCGCGCATTCGGCATTAGAGTAAAATCGAGTTATTGCTAGGCGGAATCCGCTTCGGTGAGATATGGCATTTGAATTAGAAGCGCTGGTGGGGCATTTATATATCGTTGGCGGACGGGTTATCAACGTCAATCCGCCGGGCGCCTTGGTAGAAGTGGCGCCACCCACTGCGGCGCCGGGGCGCGAAGGGGACACGTTTTTCCTGCTGATTGCGCCGTCGGGCGCAATCGCCCCGACCACCTTTTACGAGCAGTTGGCGCGGCTGGCGGCTGAGCGCTACTTCAGCATTAGCGGCAGCGTGACCATCGCGCTGCGAACGATGTTCCAATTGATCAACCGCAATCTGTATGAGCACAATCTGGAACACAGCGAAGACGCGCCGAAGCAATTTGAAACAAGCATGATCGCGGCGGTCTTGCATGAAGACGATATGTATGTCGCGCGCGTGGGACCGGTTGTGTCGGTATTGCAGACGGCCGGCTTGACCTTGACCTTTCCTGAAGATTTGACCGATGACGAGCCTCTGTTCAGCGTGCCCTTGGGACTGCTGCCGGAGCCGGAGCTATCGATGGTGCGCTATGGCGTAAACGCCGGCAGCCGCCTGGCGCTTTCCGATGGCAACTTAGCCGATATACCGGGCGATAGATTGACGAGCATCCTGTTGGGAAATGATATCGGGCAAGTGCTGCACAATCTGCGGCGGACGATCAAGATTCAGAGTCAGTTGATGCTGGTTGAATTGGTGCCGCCGGAGTATGAGAGCCCGGTCTTGGCGGCGCCGGGCGAATCGTCACACGAAGTGAGTATGAGGCTGGGCGCGGCGCGTCAGCAACTGGACATACAGATGGGGGGCGCGCAGTGGCAGGGGCCCCGGCGCGGCGATTTCGCTTCGCTGCTGCGCTGGGGATTGGCGCGCCTGGCGGGGCAAGTCGCCGCTGTGCTGATATTCTTTGCTGATTTGTTGCAGCGCTTTTTCCCGCTGCCGGAAGTGACGCCGACGCGGCGACTGTCTTCCGGCACGCTGATTTTGACGGTATTGCTGATTCCGCTGATCATCGTCAGCATTGTCGTTTTGTCGTGGGTGTCCAATCTTGGCGAGACGGAGTTTGAGCAATGCCTGGGCCGCTTGCAAGAGACGGCGAATTTGGCGCGCTCACTGGATACCAGCAATCGGCGCAGCGTCACATCGGCTTGGAACGCCGCGCTGCAAGTGGCTGAAGCCTGCGATGTGATGCGCCGCGATGACCCGGCGGTGGCGGCAATGCGCGAGGAGGCGCAAACGCTGATTGACGCCATCAACAACGTGAAGCGGCGAGCAGCCCTGCCGCTGACGAATTTCGAAGACGCGGTGATCACGCGTCTGCGATTGCAAGGCACCGACCTGTACGCATTGGATGACAAGAACGACCTGGTGTACAGCATCAAGCTCTCGGATGATGGCAAGGCGCCGCTGCGGCAGGAGCCGATTTCGCTGATGCGCATCGGGGCAGCGCATGAGGGTGGCTACACGATCGGGCAAATCGTCGATATCGCCTTTGATGACCATTCCGGTGAATTGGCGATGCTGGACCGAAACGGCACCTTGGTGCGTTGTTCGCCGCAATTCATCTTGAACTGCGATGCGCAGCGGGTGCTGAACGCCAACAATTGGGAGGGTCCGAAATCGCTGACGATTTGGGCGCGCAAGCTGTATATTCTGGACAGCGAGGCTGGGCAGATCTGGCGCTACGATCCATCGGGCAGCAGTTACGTTAGCGCGCCGCGCGAGTATTTTGCTGGCTCGGCGCGTCCCAATCTGCGCAATGTGGTCGATTTCACCATCAGTCAGAAAGGCACGGTCTACGTGCTTTACGATGACGGCATCATGAAGACCTACATCGGCGGAAACGAATCGCCTTTTGTGTTCAGCGGTTTCAACGAAGGCAGCGAGCCACATGTCGTTCATACAGATGGCTTTTATCTCAACGACAGTCCCTTCGCGCCGGGATTCTTCCTCACCAGCCGGCGCACGCGGACGATATTTGAGACGACGGTGGCGGGCACATTCATGGACAGCTATCAAGCTTTCGATCAAGAAAAGCTGGAACTGATTTCGGCTGTGGTGGCGTATCCGGAGCAAAACCTGGTTTACGTCGCCTCGGGCAATACCATCTTTTACCTCAGCATGGAATTGGGGTAGCCCCCTTCAATCACGATTCTTGAAGCAGAAAATCGCCGAGACAAGCCCAAGGAATCTCGCAAGCGAATAGCGCGTTTGCGCGAAGCGCGCATTTCGACCCCTAACCCCCGGCCCCCTTCTCGCATAAGGGGAGAGGGGGAGCTGAGCTGGAAGGGTTTGGTTGCAATTTGTTGAGCTTCGTAAGGATCGCCCCCTTTTTTGTATTGTTTCAATTCTCTCTCAGTTATATCTGCGTATGATTTTCAGTAGCGGACAAGCCTTACGGCATTTGGTTTTTTGTCGGCATATTCTGGCCAATGAGCCAATCGAATGTTGCAGGCGCATTTGGCTGTTAGTCGGGCGAGATTCTGGGTATATTTGCGCTTAGGCAATCCACAGCATAGCGAGGCAGGAGAATCATGGGCAAAAAAGTACTGATGGTTTATGGCGGCTGGCCAGGGCACGACCCCAAAGAGACCACGCATTTATTCGCTGGTCTGTTGGAAGAGGCGGGCTTGGACGTCACATTGTCTGAGACGCTGGACAGCTTTCTCGATGAAGAGTTGATGGCGTCGGTGGATATGGTAACGCCGATCAACACGATGAGCAGCATCAGCAATGAGCAGGAAGCGGGGCTTTTGAATGCGGTTCGGGAGCGCGGCGTCAATGTCGGCGGCTGGCATGGCGGCATGGCTGACGCCTTCCGCAACAATACCGAGTATCAATTCATGGTCGGCGGGCAATGGGTGGCGCATCCGGGCAACATCATCGACTATACCGTGAATGTTAACGATAAGGAGCACCCAATTACGGCGGGCATTCGCGACTTCGATATGCGATCCGAGCAGTATTACATGCACACCGACCCGGGCAATAAGGTGTTGGCGACCACAACCTTCAGCGGCGAGCACGCCTACTGGATTGATGGCACGGTGATGCCGGTGGTGTGGACGCGCAGTTACGGCAAAGGCAAGATCTTTTACAGCTCGCTCGGTCACGTGATTGGCGATTTTGATGTGGCGGAAGCGCGGGAGATCGTGCGGCGCGGCTTGCTCTGGGCGGCTGACAGCTTGTAGCGAGGCGCTAGAGGCTGTATTCGCTTGAGCGGCGATGGCAGGGCTTGAGGGCGCGGTGGCGGAATTTGAGCTGCCATACGCGCAGAGCCGCTTCGAAGGCGATTGTGCCGGTCATTTTGGAGTCGCCGTATTGGCGATCGGGAAAATGGATCGGTACTTCGCCAATATGGTAACCGAGGCGGTGCGCCAGATAAATCATTTCGACCTGGAAGACATAGCCGTTGGCTTTGACCCGGTCCAGGTCAATGCCGATGAGGCTGGCGCGGTGATAACAGCGGAAACCGCCGGTTGCGTCCAGTACCGGGATATGCAAGATGGCCGGCGCATAGACGCGGTTCGCCCACCAACTGAGCAGTTTGCGGAGGGGTCCCCAGGTTTCGTCGACGCTACCGCCGGCCGCGTAGCGTGAACCGATGACAACATCATGTTTCCGCGCCATTTCCAGCAATTGCGGAATGTATTTTGGCTGATGGGAAAGGTCGGCGTCCATTTGGATGACCAGATCCGCGCCAAGCGCGAGCGCGCGCTTGAAACCTTGGATGTAAGCCGGTCCCAGACCCTGTTTCTCAGGGCGATGCAGCAGGTTTATCCGGCCTTGGTATGCAGCTTCGTTGGCGAGTTCTTTGGCGACTTGTCCGGTTCCGTCGGGCGAATTGTCGTCCACGATCAAGAGATGAAAATTGGGGACATTCAAGGCGAAGAGCGCGGGAACGATGCGCGTGATATTCTCGCGTTCGTTGTAAGTCGGCAGGACGACAATTACCTTGGGCGGGTTCGCGGGCATAGGCGGGGGGCGTCTCGTTAGCTAGCGAGTAAGGCGTTGACCGCTTCCGCGACGTGCCCGGGCGTGAGGCCGTATTCCTCGTATATCTTGGCATAGGGAGCGCTGGCGCCGAAGCGATCGACGCCGATGGCGATGCCGCGGTCGCCGATATAACGGGACCAACCCAGGGTTGCGCCGGCTTCAATGCTGACGCGGCAGGCGACCACTGGAGGAAGCACGCTCTCGCGGTAGGATTGATCTTGAGTTTCAAATAATTCCCAGCAGGGCATGGAAACAACGCGCGCGCGTATGTCGGCGTCTTCCAGCAGACCGGCCGCATCCAGGGCGATCGCGACTTCGCTGCCGCTTGCCAAGATGATGGCGTCAACATGACCAGATTCGTGCTCGGAAAGGACATAGGCGCCGCGCGCTACGCCTTCGTGGATGCCGGCGTCGTTGCCAGCCAGCACGGGCAGGTCTTGGCGGCTGAGGACGATGGCGGCGGGATGATCGAGTTCGGCGATGGCGGCCCAGGCGCCGGCGGTCTCGGTGGCGTCGGCGGGCCGGAAGACGTGAAGGTTGGGCATGGCGCGCAGGGACATCAGTTGCTCAACTGGCTGATGGGTCGGTCCGTCTTCGCCCAAGCCGATGCTGTCGTGCGTAAAGACATAAACCGTCGGAATATTCATCAGAGCGCCGAGGCGAATGGCGGGCCGCATATAGTCGCTGAAGGTGAAAAAGGTGGCGCTGTATGGTTTGACGATGCCACCGTGCAGAGCGAGCCCATTGACGATGGCGCCCATGGCATGTTCACGAACGCCGAAACGCAAATTGCGCTCGGCTGCTCGATTTGGACCGGTGTTTTCCGCGCCATTGATCAAGGTCCGGGTGCTGCCAGCCAAGTCGGCGTCGCCGCCGATCATCGTCGGCGCAAACTGCGCGAGGGCGTTGAGGGCATTGCCGCCAGCGCTGCGGGTGGCGATGGCGCTGCCGGCTTGGTAGCTGGGCAAGGCGTCGCGCCAACCGGGGGCGAATTCGCCCGCCATCGCTCGATCCCACTCCTCCGCGAGATCCGGGTAAGCTGCGCGCCAGTCGGCGTAGCGGGAGCGCCATTCTGATTCGACGGCGGCGCCCTCATCGACAGCGCCACGGAAATGCTCGAGCGCTTCTCCGGGAGTGTGAAAGGATTCGGTCGTACTCCAGCCGAGAGTTTGCTTCGCCAGCGCAACTTCATCATCGCCGAGGGGACTGCCGTGCGCGCCGCTGGTGCCTTGTTTATTGGGGCTGCCATAACCGATGATGGTGCGGATCGCGATTAGGCTGGGTTGATTGGCGACAGTTTTCGCTTCGGCAAGCGCATCATTGATCGCCGCGGTATCATTGCCATCGGCGACGCGGCTGACATGCCAGCCCATGGCGCGGAAGCGGCCGGCGACATCTTCAGAGAAGGTCATATCCGCGGCGCCATCGAGGGTGATCTGGTTGTCGTCATAGAGGAAGATCAGTTTGCCCAGCCCCCAGTGCCCGGCCAGCGCAGCCGCTTCAAGGCAGACGCCTTCCATCAGATCGCCGTCACTGACGAGTACGAATGTATGGTGATCGACAATCTCGTAGCTCGGGCGGTTGAAATAACTAGCGAGATAAGCCTCTGCCAGCGCCATGCCGACGGCGGTTGCGGCGCCTTGCCCGAGGGGGCCGGTGGTAGTCTCGACGCCGGCGGTATCGCCATGTTCGGGGTGGCCCGGGGTATTGCTTCCCCACTGGCGGAAGGCCTTGAGATCGTCGAGGGTGACATCAAAGCCGGTAAGATAGAGGAGGGAATATAGCAGCATGGAACCGTGGCCGGCGCTGAGCACGAAGCGATCGCGGTTGTGCCAGGCGGGATTGCGCGGGTTGAAGCGCATGTGGTTCATCCACAGGCTGTAAGCCATTGGCGCCGCGCCCATTGGCAGGCCAGGATGTCCACTATTGGCTTTTTGCACCGCGTCCATCGAGAGCGTGCGGATGGTGTTGATAGCGAGTTCCATTAGATCGGACACCAATTTACTCCTGTATTATCAGCGATGTCATCAGCGCGGGCATTATAGCAGTGGCGTCCCTTGAGCGAAAAGGTCAGTCATCGGAGCATCGCGGCGCCGAAAACTGCGGGCTTTCGCCGGGGACGATTCCCGCCAATTGAAATGAGCGGTTAGGAATACGCCAACTTCAATTGCAGTCGGAGGCTTTTGAGGCAGCCTGGCACAGGAGCAGGCTACAAAAAAGCGGATACTATCTATCCACTCTTGGTCTCGCGGATCACGCTATGCCTTAGCGCACCAGCGCTGGCGTTTATTCCGGACGCGGCTCAACGCGAAAACGCACAGCGGTTCTTTCCTGCCCGTCGATATCGACTTCAGTGAAGTATGGCGTCGTCACGATGTCCATTTCATCGCGTTCCAGGTAGCCGCGGGCGATGGCCAAGGCTTTGACCGCCTGGTTGACGGCGCCGGCGCCAATCGCCTGAACTTCAGCGCTATGGTGTTGTCGCATCACGCCAGCGATCGCGCCAGCGACAGCGGTCGAGCGCGAACGGGCTGATACCTTTATAATATCCGGTCCGTCTTCCGCGAACGCATCCCTATCCTCCATATACGAATCGGACAGAGACACGTGGCTATCGTATTCGGACATTAAGTCCCCCTTTTTCAGCGAATGAGCACACAATAGACCGTTAGGCTCATTAACAAGAGTTTACATGCTTATCGCCTGTATGTCTACCGATTGTAGGAAATTAAGTAAATTCAAGGCTTTCGGGATGATTGAAGCACTTAGCGATAGCAATACGAGTATATTTGTCGTTTGAATTTCTTTGAATGGCGTTTGAATCTGAGCGATGCAGCGAAGCGGGCATCATTTCAAAGGCAATCGCTATTTTGACGAGCGCGCCGGTGATGTCAGGACAGCATTTATCCCAATATCGGACAGACGGTCTGAACAGGATCGCTTGTATCGATCTTGGTTTTCGCGCATTCGGTGGCATCAAGACGATGGCGGCGAAAAAAGTCGCCTAAGAGTGTGTGGGATATCTGGGAAAAAATCAGCGCCACGCTGGCAAATTTGGCTACTTATCCCAAGTTGAGTTCATTCCACGTCGAGCTTTAGCGCTGGCATGGTAGCGTACAATTATCCCAACAAGTGGAGAGAAATATCCCAAGCTTAAAGTTTCGCGATTCGTTGTCAGCTTGGTTGAGGCGTTTGTAGCGATCGACTATACTACTTGAACCTACGATTAACAGGCAGTGGACCGCTAGCTTAAACAGGCGGTGCGCGAGCGGGCAGGGATCGCCCGTCGAGAGAGGCGGGGCTTCATTGCTCGACGACTTCAGTAGGTGAGTCAGTTGATCTGTGCGTCAATTGTAGCCGACAAACACCCCGGTTGGCTGCGAGGCGGATTGGCTGGCGCGCCCAATTCAATCTCATTTGCGTCAGAAGCCGAGGCGGGGCTGCCGCCCTTCGCGTTGAGCCGACCTTGAGCACGGTCAGCGCGATCTTGGAGACACATGGAGAGCAGAACCATGGCGAAAGATGCACGCACAGCCTGGAAAGCGGCCGCCAAATTGCTGGAGCGGCGTTGGGACCGCGCAAGCTACGAGGCATGGCTGCGCCCGACCACATATTTGCGCTGCGAAAATGATACATTCGTCATCGGCGTACCCGACAGCTATGTTTTTGATATGCTGGCGCATCGGCTCCATAGCGATGTCAAAGAGGCGCTGCGCGAGGCGACGGGACGCGCCGTGGAAATAGAATTCCGCGTGCAGCAAGCGCTGGAAGCGCCGCCTGAAAGCGAAGCGGAAATGCCGCTCTTCAAGCTGATGGCGCGAGGGGCGAGCGCCGGTGCGCCGGAGCCGAGCGCGCCAAGCCAGCGCGTCAATGGCGCCGAGCCGCCGGAGAGCGCGATCAACCCGCGGATGGTCTTCGAGCGTTTTATCGTCAATGATTCCAATCAACTGGCGACGGAGGCGGCGCGCGCGGTGGCTGAGCACCCGGCCACCGTTTACAACCCCTTCCTGGTATATGGCGGCGTCGGCATTGGCAAGACCCACCTGCTGCACGCCATAGCCAACACCTGCCAGGCGCGCGGACTGCGAGTGCTCTACGTATCATCGGAAGCCTTTACCAACGACCTGGTGCACGCGATCCGCAACCGCACCTCGCCGATGTTTCGCGAGAAGTATCGCTCGGTGGATGTGCTGCTGGTCGATGATATTCAGTTCATCCGCGGCAAGGACACGACGCAGGAAGAGTTCTTCCACACCTTCAACACGCTGGTGAACTTCAACCGGCAGATCGTGCTGGCGTCGGACCGTCATCCGCGCGAGTTGACGACGCTTGAAGATCGTCTGCGTTCGCGCTTTCAGGGCGGTCTGGTGGCGGATATCGCGCCACCGGAATTGGAGACCCGCATCGCGATCATGGAGCTATGGGCGCGGGAACGCAACATTCAGATTCCGTCGAAGGTGCTTCATGTCATCGCCGAGCGCTCATCTAGCTGCATCCGGGAATTGAATGGCCTCTTCAATCAGATTGCGGCGCGGCTGCGCATCAATGGCGGCGGCAATCTGAGCGTGCGGCGAGCGGAAGCAACGCTGAACCGCTACGAGAAGCCGGCGGAGCAAATTACTGTGAGCCATATCATTGACGTCATCGCGGCATCGTTCAACCTGGAAAGCGATGCGCTGAAGGGCAAGAAGCGGGTGGCGCGGATCAATCATGCGCGGCAAGTGGCGATGTATCTGGCGCGGGAGATGACCGAGTCTTCGCTGCCGCAAATCGGCGATGTCTTTGGGCGCAGCCACACCACGGTTTTGCACGGCTGCAACAAGATCGAAGCGGAGATGGAGCTGGACGCGCTGCTGGCATCGCGGGTGCAGCAGTTGCGAAAGCAGATCGCGCGGGTGTAAGCGAGGGGCTCGCGCCTCATCCTCGTTTCCGCTGGTCCTTAGCGCCGCTTAAGGCTTAGCGTCAAGCGAGGCGGTCACCCTGTCGGAGCGCCGGTCGATTCGCTACAATCGGAGCGCGCGCCAGCGTCATTCGGCACAATCCGACAGTTAATGTGGATGGTCAATGCAACTCACCGCCCCGCATTTCGCGCTCTTGCTCCTTCTGCTTCTGCCGATCGTGTGGATAATCGGTTTCCCGCGGCATGCCTTTCGCCGCCGGCGGGATATCAGCAGCCTGATCTTGCGCAGCTTGATCATCGTACTGCTTGTGCTGGCATTGGCGGGCATACAGAATGTGCAAGCGGTTGATCGGCTGGCGGTGGTCTTCCTGGTTGACGCCTCCGACAGCATGGGCAGCGGCAGCGATGAGTTGCAGCTGGCATTTATTCGCGAGGCGATCAGCGCGAAGCAGCCAGATGATGAATGGGCGGCGGTCCTTTTTGGCGATAACGCCGTGCCCGAGACTGACTTCAGCATGGTGGGGGAGATCGATGGATTCTCGTCTATTCCGCTGACCAGTGGGACAGATATCGCCAACGCGATCCAGACTGGCTTGTCGATGTTCCCGCCGGATGCTGCGCGCCGCATGGTCGTGCTCAGCGATGGCCAGGCGACGCAAGGCGATGCCATTGCGCGGGCGCAGCGGGCGGCGGTTTCTGGCGCGGAAATCAGCTATGTGCCCTATTTTCGCGAAGCCGAGCCCGATATACGCATTACGGCGCTGGATTCGCCCGGGCGGATTGCGGAGAATCAGAGCTTTGATGTTTCGGTGAGCATCCATGCGGAGCGGGCGTCGCCGGCTACGTTTCTGCTGTATTCAGGTGGGAGCCTGATCCATGAAGAAGCGCTGAATCTGCAAGCGGGCGATACGCGATTCAGCCTTACGCAGACGAGCGAAAACAGCGGGTTTCTCGATTTCACGGCGCAAATCGTCGTGCCCAATGTAAATGACAGCTTCAGTCAGAATAATCAGCTTGGCGCCTTTAGCCAGGTCGTGGGTCCGGCGCGTGTCCTCTTGATACGTTCGGACGAGGCGGAGACGGAGCACTTGCTGCCGGCGCTTGAGCAGGCGGGCATCATCGTCGATGTGGGCGAGCCGGGCGAATTGCCGGTGAATATGGCTGGGCTGGCGCATTATAAATGCGTCATATTGGCGAATGTGCCAGCGACGGATTTGAGCGGGGCGCAGATGAGCCTGCTCGATCAATATGTCAGCGATATCGGCGGCGGGCTGGTCATGATCGGCGGACCGCAGAGTTATGCGCCGGGCGGTTATTATCAAACGCCGCTGGAGCGCACTTTGCCGGTCGAAATGCAGATTAAAGATCAGAAGCGCTTGCCGCAACTGACCATCGCCTATTTGATCGATCGCTCGGGCAGCATGGGGCAGATTGGGCGCGGCGGCGTGCCCAATCTGGAGTTGGCGAAGCGTTCGATTGTATTATCGCTGGGCTTGTTGCAGCCCTCTGACCGCGTCGCCATCGGCACCTTTGATACCGGCGGCGCCTGGGTGGTACCCTTCCAGCAAGTGAATGACGCGCAGGCGCTGATTGCAATGACGAATACGATTCGCTCGGGCGGCGGCACCGATATATTGGCTGGCTTAAGGCTGGTGGAGCGCGACATCATTGAAGAGCCGTCGCAAATCAAGCATCTGATTTTGCTTACCGATGGCGGCGCAAACCCGACTGGTCTGGTTGAACTGACGGAAAACCTGCACGAGCGATTCGCCGTCACCTTGTCGGCCATCGCGATTGGGCGGCGCCCAGGCGCGATGCTGCAACCGATGGCGGAAGCCGGCGGCGGCAATTATTATGCGGTGGAAGATGTCGAGCAGATTCCGCTGATTTTTGCCCAAGAGACTGTGCTCGCTTCCCGCTCGTACATTGTTGAAAAGCCGTTTACGCCGCGCGTGACCGGCAGCAGCGCGATAATCGATGGCGTAGGCGAGACGCCGCCCTTGCGGGGATATGTGGCGACCACGCCTAAAGTGGCCGCTCAGCGCATCCTCAGCGGGCCCGAGCCTCATTCGGATCCGATATTGGCGTCCTGGCAATATGGCTTGGGACGGGTGGTCGCCTGGACGGCAGACGCGAGCGGGCGCTGGGCGAATGAATGGGTGCGCTGGGAGGATTTCAGCCGCTTTTGGGGGCAGGTTGTAGCCTGGAGCATCAATGCCGGGGCAAGCCAGAACCTGGAAACGCGAATACTGTTGGAGAATGAGAAGGCGCGGATCGTTGTTGACGCGCGCGATGATGATGGGCAGTTTCTCGATGGCTTGCGCCTGACGAGCGCGTTGCTGAATCCGGCGGGCGACAGCCTTCGCCTACCGCTGCAACAGACGGCGCCGGGACGCTACGAGGCGACATTCGTCCCACAGAACGAGGGCGCTTATTTCCTCACTGTCAGCGGTGAGGCGGAACTTACCGAAGGTACGACAAGTCTGACTGATCTCAATGGTTGGGTGATGTCGTATTCGCCGGAGTATATTCCGCGTCCACATGATGAGCGCACGCTGGCGGAGATCGCCGAGATCACCGGCGGGCGCAATTTGGCAGGGGAGCCCGACGATGTCTTCGCGCACGACCTGGGCGAGCGTCAAGCGGCGACCGATATCTGGGAGCGGCTGGTGCTGCTGGCGCTAATCGTGCTGCCGATTGATATCGCCGTGCGGCGCCTGATCATCACGCGGAGCGATTTGCAGCGTTTGCGGGCTTATCTCTTCGGTGGCGGGCGCGACCAAGCGCGCTCGCAGCAGATGCAGGCGCTATTCAGCGCGCGCGGGCGCGGCCGAGAAGCGACTGGATACGGTGACCGCCCCTATCTCCGGCCGCGGGGACCGAGACCTGATCGTCCGCCGCCTTCCATGCCGGCGGCGCGTGTAGTTCCCAAGACGACGAGTGGTCGCGACGCGCTGGAGCCGGAATTCAAGCTAGAGGAGACGGTTGCCGTGAATCTTGGCGATCAGCTCTTGCGGCGGCGCAATCGGCGGGATGACGAGGACGACGAAGAGAATTAATTAGTCGTTCTCACTCATCGGTCGCGCAGCCGCTGCCTTCGAGCGTTTCGCTATTGTCTACGAAGACCGACTCTGCCGCGCTATCCTCGATCGTATTTCCATCCAAGAAGACGATGGAATCGAAGAGAATGCTGATGCCGTGCTGGGCGCTGCCCTGGATGGTGTTGCCGGCTAGCGTAGCTTCGGAGTGATAGTCGACGATGATGCCGTTGCCCTGGCGGATTTGGGGCGCATCGCTTGAGCCGCGCGTATCGGAGACGATATTGTCGCAGATATGCGCCATCGACATATCGAGCAGCTGGATGCCGGTTAAGGCATTGTCGACCACGATGTTGCCAAAGACATCGGCGTGCGACATCTCGGTGATGGCGATGCCATGATGCCCGTTATCGGTGACCACATTGTCGAATACTTCGATCATGCCGGTCATATTGGTGTAGATGCCGCTGCGGGTATGGCCGAAGACGAGATTACCGATGACGCGGGATGTGGGCCACTGCGTCGTATTGGTGACGTGAATGCCCATGCCGTAAGGCGGTTGGGCGTGGAAGACGGTGTTGTCGAGGATGTCGGCCGCGCCGAGCCGCACCTTGATGCCGACCAGGCGGCTATCGGAGACGATGTTGTCGCGGATGGTGACATCTTGGCTGTGTGTGACAAAGATGCCGTATTCGCCGCCGACAATCGTCAACCCCTCTATGGTGACGGCGCTTGCGTCCCTGACGGTAATGACGGGTTCATCGGCAGTCGGCGATAGCAGCACTTCACCGTTGCCGGCTAGGCGCAAGCTAACCGGTCGGTTGATGATGAGCGCCTCGGGGTAGGTTCCGGCGGCGATCTCGATGATGGCATGATCGGGGGCGGCTGCCAGCGCTTCAGCAATCGTCGCATAGTCGCCGGGTACGCGGATGACGACCACCAGCGCCGCCGATGTCGCCGATAAGGCAAGCGCCAGGATCAACGCGAGGAGGCGGATTACGCGAAAGGTTTGCTGCCCTGCCCTTGACATTGCCGCTTATCCTTTGACTGCGCCGGCGGTCACACCGCGGACAAAATAGCGCTGTAGGCTGAAGAAGACGATCAATGGCACAACCATGGTGATAAAGGCGCCCGACGCGAGGATGTCCCATTCGTTGGCGTATTGCCCCACCAACTGCCGGATGCCGACGGTGAGCGGGAACTTCTGCTGGTCGACCAGGAAGATGAGGGCGTTCATCAGGTCGTTCCAGATCCAGACGAATTGAAAGATGCCCAGCGAGGCGATGGCCGGCATGGACAACGGGATAACGATGCGGAAAAACATACCTAATTCGGAAGCGCCATCGACGCGCGCCGCTTCGAAGAGCTCGCCGGGCAAGTCGCGGAAGAAATTATAGAGCAGGAAGATGGCGAAGGGTGTGCCGTAGGAGGCATGAGCGATCCAGATGCCGGGGAAAGTGCCGATCAAGCCGGCGGCGTTTAACATGCGCAGCACCGGGATCCAGGTCGTCTGCATGGGCACGATCAGCATGGCAATGCACAACAAATAAAAGACGTTGCGGAAGGGCAAGTCGAGCCAGCAGAAGGCGTAGGCGGCCGTCGCCGCGAATACAATTGTCAAGAGGGTGCTGGGTATGGTGATGATAAAGCTGTTTTTGAAGAAGTTTAAGAAGCCCGGTTCCGCGAGTTGCTCGCGTGTGAATATTTCGTCGTAGTTTTCTAGCGTCAGCAGGGGATTCTGAATGCCCAGCTCCATCTCGATAGTACCAGCGAAGTCGGGCGCGGCATTGAACTCGAATTGACCAGCGGCGCTGACATGAAGTGTGCCAGCAAGTGGCAATTGAACATCGGTGTCAACGTCTGCGGTCAATAGGGGACCGCCGGCGCGCTCCATGGCGTATTGGATGGTGAATGGCGGGTTAGCGATGGCGGACGGGTTGATTGTCGCTTTGAAGGTGCCGACGAAGCTGGCGCGCGGCTCGAATTCGTAGCTGCCGTTTTCGTTGACGATGATTTTGCCAGCACGGGGAACGCGTTCCGATTCTCCGATTTCTTCGATTTCCAATTCGCCTTGAATGGATTCGAAGCCTTGCAATTGAAATTCTGCGGTGAAGGGCGTTTCGGCGGCTTCAATATCGGCCACGAAGGCGCCGGAATAGCCAGCGGCTGGCGCGAAGTCATAGGCGCCGTCCGCCCGCACTGTGACCGCGCCGATGCCAGCGAGTTCGATGGGCTGGTCGAAAGCCTCAACGGTGATGTTGCCGATGATCTGCCGAATGCGGACTCGGCCGATTGTGGCGGCGGGTATTCCTTCGACCGCGTCGGTCAGCAATTCGCCGCTGATGCTATCGCCAGCGACGACCGTGTTTTCGCCGCTCTCGCCGGACTCCAGGACGCGCAGCTCCCAGAGCTGATCGGTGACGGTGCGCTGCCCGCTGGCGACGGTCCACCAGCCGGAGGCGGAGATATCGCCGCGCGTGCGAAAGGACGTGACTGCCAGCCCCACTGAAGGCACGAGCCAGATGATGCCGATAATCAGCAGAATCGCGTGTATCGGTCCGCGCCTTGTGATGGTGATGAGCGCTTCGGTCAGGCTTGGCTGCCGGTTGACGTTCAGGCTTTGCGCGTCCAAGGCGTCCTCATAATTCCCGGCGAACGCGCCGCACTTGATAGATGATGAATGGCAGGACCAAAATCAAGAGAATGACAGCGACGGCGCTGCCATAACCGGAGCGGTTGTTGTTGAAGGTCTCCCAAAAGACGGTATAGCCGATGATGCGGGTGGCGCCGCGGGGGGCGCCCTTGGTCATCACCAGCACCAGATCGATCATCTTCAGCGCGTTGATGATCATGGTGACGGCGATGAAGGTCACTGGTCCGCTGAGCATGGGGGCGGAGACGCGCCAGAAGAGCTGCCAGGCATTGGCGCCGTCGATGCGGCCCGCTTCGTGAAGCTCGGCGGGGATGGCTTTGTAGGCGGCTGAGAGCACGACGACGGAAAGGCCAGTCGAGATCCAGACGCCGGCGAAAATCACCGCCAGGTTGGCGAATTCAACGCTGCCCAGGAAAGCGATCGGCTCAAAATCGGGGAAGAGCGCCGCCAGGAAGGCATTGAGTGAGCCGAGGTTGGGATCTTGATTGTAGAGCAGGCGAAAGATGACGGCGGCGGCGGTGGCGGAGATGGCCATCGGCATAAACATGATGGATTTGATGATGGCTTCGTATTTGACCTTGTCAGCCAGGACGGCGACTAGCAGGCCAATGAGCACAATGGCTGTCGGAAATACGATAAGCCAGGCAAAGCTATTGACCAGCGCGCCGCTGAATGCGCCGTCCTCGAAGCTGAGGAAGAAGCGGTCTTCGGTCAAGAGAATGCGATAGTTGTCAAAGCCGAAGGTTTCCTTGGCGGGTGTCGTGATCGTGCCGCGGGTGAAGCTCAAGAAAATGGTTACGATGGTCGGATAGACAAAAAACAAGGTCAACGCGATGAGCGCCGGCGCGGCAAAGAGCCAGGGAATCAGTTTGCTGAATCTGCGCGACTGCATTTTGGAATTGTCAGTTCAATCGCTGCCCGACTGGAAGCCGAGCGAATTGGCAAAAGAGGGCAGCCCGTTTGGACTGCCCTCAGTGTTTGCGATGGGCTTGACCTACATATCGTAGGCGGTATCGGCGACATCCTCAATGAATTGGGCGACCTCAGCCACCGAATCGGGATTGGCGACCAGATCTTGCAAGCCGGTGAACATGGCATCGCCACCGATCGCGCCCGGCGCCAGATCCGAGCCGTCGTAGGCGACATGGTTGGCATTAGCAACCATCGACGCCGCCATGCCGTCACAGGGCTCGGCGTAGACATCGGCGGAAACGTTGTAATTCGCGGACAGCTGCGGACCCGTTTCCTGCGTCGCCATGAGTTCCTGTGCTTCGGCGCCGGCGAGCCAGACGATATACTCGCGCACTTCGGGCCGGTCGTTGAACATGATGTAGAAATTGCCGCCGAGCACGACTGAATTGGCGTAGTCTTCGTTAATTGTCGGGAACTGGAAGTAGCCAAAATCATCGGGGCAGGTCTGACCGGGGAAGTTGGCTTGGCCGAAGCTGCGCATGAAGCTGGCGAGCGGGAAAAGACCGGCGTCGCCGTTCATGACCGCGTCCATGGCGTCAATGAAGCCGCGGGCGAGCGTGCCATCGGAGCCGCCGTAGAGGCGCGTGTCGGTCGGCGAAACCGCTTCGGCGAAATGCTCGAGCGCGCTGATGACGGTGGGATCGGTCCATTCTACTTCATGCGTCACAAAGAGCTTGTGATACATGTCGGGACCGGCGATGTTGAGATAGAGATTCTCGAAGACGTCGGTGAGCGTCCAGCCATCCAAAGCGGCGAGCGCCAGGGGCGGGATGCCTTCTTCCGCCAGGATGTCGAGGTATTCGATGAAGTCGTCCCAGGTGGCAGGCGCGTCTTCGCCGATATCATCGAATACATCGGTGCGGCGCCAGGCGATGCTCTTGGTGCTGACCGCGGTGATGACGCCATAAAATTCGCCGTCAACCGAGCCCAGGTCAATCAGCGCCTGACCGTAATTGGCTTGGACATATTCATCCGTCATCACCGGATCATCGCCGCTGGTGAGGGGAATGATCAAGCCTTCGCGCGCCATTTGAGCCATGACGCCGGGGCGCGGCATAGCGGAGATATCGGGCGGGTTGCCAGCGCTGGCCATGATTTGCGGCAGCAGGTGGCAATCGCGATCATCAATGTGCTCGACTTCGATGCCGGTCTGCTCGGTGAAGACGGCGTTGACCCCGTTGAAGCCGATGCCCTCGGGCCCGCCCCAACAGGTGACGACGGTCACTTTAGCGGCATCCTGGGCGAGCAGGGTCGCCGGGATTAGCGACATTACGACAAGTAATAGAACTGTTAACAACGCAAACCTTCGCATGACTGGGCTCCTTTCAAAAGCCTCTATGCAATTGGACTATATCGGGCGGAGACATCATTGCAGCCTCCGAGTGAAGTGCTACGGATGGACGATTCCATCTCGTACAAGTGATTGTAGCGAATCGCGAGCAAATCTGCAATTCGTCCGCAATGAGTTGGCGGATTCTCGCTTAACTCTTTTCCAGCAAGAAGACGGTGAAATCCAGATTGCCGGGCGAGCAGCCGAAGCCGGTCAAGAGGGCGGCGCATTCGGCGCGGTGCTGCGTGCCGTGATTGACGACATGGGCGAGGCAGTGCCAGAGGACGCGGCGGTAGGTTGCGCCGCGACCTTCGTAGGTGATCGTCCCAACGAGGTCATCGTCGCTTAGGCTGCTGAGATACTGCCATAAGGCGGCGCGTTCTTCGCCCCAGCGCGCGCGGATGGCGGCGACATCGGCGAAGTCTTCGGGTTGCAGCCATTCGATGTGGTCGCCGGTCTTCAGCAGGACGCGCCAGGCATATTCGGCATCCATCAGATGCACGAGCGCGCCGCGCAAGCTGCCCCAGCCAAAGTCGTTGCTTTGCGCCAACTGCTCTGGCGCGACTTTCGCCGCTGTATCGAGGATGCGACCATTCGCCCAGTCGTTGTATTGGAAAAGCAGGGTGATGTCGTTGTGATTCATGCTCGCTCCTTTATTCGCTGTCTTCTCGCTGGCGCAAGAAGAGGGTGAAGTCCATGTCGCCGGGCGAATGGCCGAAGCCGGTCAGCAGGGCGGCGCATTCGGCGCGGTGCTGGGTGCCATGGTTAACGACATGAACCAACACCTGCCACAAAACCCACTGATGCGTTTCACCGCCGCGTTCGCTCGTGTGGATTCTCAAAAGGTCTTCATCATTCAGCATATCGAGGCAATGGCGCGTGATCTCGCTTTGCCGCGCCCAACGTTCGCGCAGCGTCGCGATATCGGCGAAATTCTTGGGATCGAGGATGCCTTCGTCTTTGCGCTCGAACAGGAAGCTGAACCAGCCGTATTCGGCATCGAGGATGTGGACGAGCGCGCCGCGGAGGTCGCCCCAGCCGTATTCGTTTGGCGCCGTCAGTTGCGCCGAAGTTGCGTTTTCCGCCGCGTCGAGGATGCGCTTATTCGCCCATTCGTTATATTCGTAATACAGTTTGATGTCTTGGACTTTCATTTCACCTCCGGCGCTACAGGCTTTCAAGTATGAAACTGTGTGCGAACATCCGCGTTATACTGGCAGGAGATTGAGCGTTTGGCTATGGTCTATGGCAATCAATTACGATCAGGCGGTTGCTTTCTACGATGAGACGCGCGGCTACCGCGACGGCGTGGTCGAGCGCTATCGCGATGCGCTGCTTGATCATTCCGGCGCGGACCGCTCGGCGCGTATTCTTGAAATGGGGATCGGCAGCGGGCTAATCGCTCAGGCATTCCTGCGAACGGCGCGCGATTACTGCGGCATTGATTTGTCGCTGGGCATGATGCGGCTGATTGACGGGAAGCTGGAGGATGATCTGCGCCCGCTGCTGGCGCAGGCTGATTGCGCCAATCTTCCCTTTGCCGCCGCCACTTTCGATCTCGTTCATGCGGTGCGCGTGTTTCATCACTTGGCGGATTGGCGCGATTGCATTGACGAGGCGCGGCGTTTACTGCGTGCTGGCGGCGCATTAGTCATCGTGGAGAATCTGCCGCCGGCCGAAGCCGATCCTCCGCCATGGGCGATTGTGCAAGAGAAGTGGGACCAGATCTTGCGCCGCTTTGGCGTCGGCGACGACGGCATTCGCCAGGGCATCTGGCTGACAGACGAGGCGATGAGCCAGTATATAGAGTCGACCGGCGCCAGCGCCGAAACCGCCGAGCTATTGCGATATCGTGAGAAACCGGTATCCCCGCGCATCATGGTAGAGCGGCGCGTCGCCGGCATGTTCAGCAGTGACTGGCGCTTGCCCGCGGTGATAATGCGGGAGGCGGCGCAGCTGCTGGTTGACTGGCTCGAGCATGATTGCGCGACGCCCGATGAACAGCTCGAGCGCGAGATGACGTTTCGCGCGCTTGTTGCGCGCTGGTGATTCTTGCGGCGAAGCGCGGCGCGTAAAAGGCGTATTCGCGGCGGAACTACTTACCGGCAAAGGCGGAAGCTTTTAGGCGGCGGAGAAGCGGCAATGGGCGATGTCCTTTTGAGTTTGGCAGCGATTCTTGTTTCAGTCTTTGTACTGGCGGTGGTGACCGACAAGTTCTTCATCCCCAGCCTGGACGAGATTTCGCGGAGACTGAAACTTTCAGACGAAGTGGCGGGCGCGTCATTGATGGCGATTGGCTCATCGGCGCCCGAGCTGGCGATTGCCCTGATGGCGCTGTTCACCGATGGCGGCGCTCACAGCGATGTCGGCATTGGCACGATTGTCGGATCGGCGGTTTTCAATATCCTTGTGATCACCGGCGTATCAGCGGTGGTTGCTGGCGGCTTGCATATTCATATATTTGCTGTCGGCCGCGATATCGTCTATTACCTGATATCCATCCTTTATTTGGGACTGGTCTTCTTTGACGGCCATGTCTCGCTGATCGAAGCGATTTTGGGTCTGGCGGGTTACGTCGTATACATGGGCCTGCTAATCGTTTGGAAATATGTGGCGCCTGCTGAGGACGAGGAGGAAGCGGCCGAGCATGCAGCCGAGCCCGAACGACAAGAAATAGTCGGCTGGCATCATTTGGAATCGCTGGTTGAAACCGTATTGCGGCGGATCACGGGCGCGCCGGACAGAAACTTCGTCTGGGCTTTTGCGGTGTCGATCGCATTAATCGTCGCCCTGAGCTACGTGCTGGTGGAATCGACAATCGTTTTCTCGGCGGGCATCGGCATTCCGCCGGTGATCGTGGCGTTGACGCTGCTGGCGGCGGGCACGTCAGCGCCGGACTTGATGGCGTCGGTGGATGTGGCGCGCGAAGGGCGGGGCGGCATGGCGGTCGCCAACGCGGTCGGCTCCAATACCTTCGACCTGCTGGTTGGGCTGGCGCTGCCCTGGACGATAGCGCTGTCAATACTCGGCTTGAGCGGAATCGATGTTGGCACGGGCGACCTGTGGGTGTCGATCGGCATTCTGGTGGCGACCACACTGATCCTGGCCGTCTTTCTGACGAGCAAACGCGAATTAAGCCGGCGCGAAGGCATCGTCCTGCTGCTGCTTTACGCTGTATTCGTCATATTCACGCTGGCCAGCGGGACAGCATTCTAGGCGAGCAATGGCATGAGCGAAACTTCATTGCGCGAGCGGCATCATCACAGGCTAGGAATGGATGTTTTGCGGCTGCCGCTTTTGGGACGGCTGCTACGTGGAAGGCATGGGCGGTTGGCGCTGCAGCTTTTGTTCACGTTTGTCGCGTTAGCGCTGGCAGTCGATGGCTTCACTGGACCGCAATCGGCGGCGCGCAATCTGGCGACGGTGGCGCCTTGGGTGCATCTGCGCGGCTTTGTCGTATTGGCGCTGCTGCTGGCGGGCAATTTGGTCTGCATGGGCTGCCCCTTCACTTTGCCGCGCACAGTGGCGAAACGGCTGTCAGCCAAAGGACGGCGCTTCCCGCAGCGGCTGCGCAATAAATGGCTGGCGATCTTCAGCCTTTTTGCGCTCTTCCTCGCCTACGAGGCGCTTGATCTGTGGGCGAGCCCTTGGCTGACCGCGTGGTTGATCGTCGCCTACTTCGCCGCTTCATTTGCGCTGGAGGCGGTCTTCGCCGAATCGGCATTTTGCAAATATGTTTGCCCGCTCGGTTCGTTCAACATGGTCTATTCGACCTTGTCGCCGACGCGCATCGCGGTCAAATCGCCTGACATCTGCGCCAGCTGCGTCGGACATGAATGCGTCAACGGGAGTTATGCGCCGTCGCCGATGATCCGCATTGATGAGATTCCGGGAGGCGAAGGTGAAGAGCCTCGTCGAGTACAGGTGGCGCATGGACCGGGCTTAACTCTGGGCTGCGGCACCGAGCTATTCGCGCCACAGATGCGTGGCAACCTCGATTGTACGCTGTGCCTGGATTGCGTCCGCGCCTGCCCGCACGATAACGTCAGCTTGTTCACGCGCTCCCCGGGCGCTGAATTGAGCCGGGCGGATAGTTGGTCGCGACGCTGGGATATGTCCTTCCTGGTTATCGCCTTGGCCTTCATGGGCTTGTCCAACGCATTCGGCATGGTACCGCCTTATTATGCGCTGCAAGAATGGCTGGCGCTCAACTTGGGAATCACCAGCGAATTTCTGGCGCTCCTGCTGATATTTGGCTTGAGCAATCTGCTGCTGCCCGTGACCATTGTGGTCGCCGCCGCCTACATTGGCAGATCCATGACGCGCTACCGCGTGCGCGACTCGCTGCGAGATACGGTCGCCGCCTTCGCGCCGGCTTTCGCACCGCTTGGCTTTGGCATCTGGTTCGCCCATTACAGCTTTCATTTGCTGGTGGGTCCAGGTTTGATCGTGCCGGTAATTCAAGAATTTCTGGGCGCAGTCGGCGATTGGCAGCGCTGGAGCCTCAGCCTGGATACGAATGTGATCGGACTGATTCAGTTGTTCGCGCTGATCGGCGGCTTCCTCTGGAGCATGCGGTTGGCGCAGAAGGCGGCGCTGCGGCTCTATCGGCGAAAGGCGCTGCTAGGGCTGTTGCCCTGGGCGCTGGTCTTTCTGCTGATGATGCTGGCTGCATGGCAGCTATTCACGCTGCCGATGGAGATGCGCGGCACGCTGGAATTATTTGGCTAGATCGGCGGTCCAACGCGCGCGCCATTTTGGAGTATAGGCTCGGCGCGCCCCCATAGCGCGGCGCCATCGCGATTCATAATCGGCTCGGCTGAGTATTGCGCCAGGTAGCAGCGGCGGTATTCGTCCGTCATGTTTGGTCCGCTGCGGTGGAAGGTGCGGCTGCTGAAGACGACGATGCTGCCGGCCGGCACGATCGCGGGTATGCCCGGGTCATCGCCTTTGTAACCGACTTTGTCATTGCTGCGCTCTTCAACCGTGTGGACAATGATATCGTCCGTCGTGCTGCGCCCGTCGCGCGAGTAGGGCAGGATGTAGACGGTGCCATTTTCGACAGTCATATCGTCCAGCGCGCACCAGCAAGACAGATAAGCGCGGTGGTAATGCCCGACATAGCCGGAATCTTGATGCCAGGCGAATTTGGAATCGGTGTCAGCCGCCTTGACCACATATTGCTCATGAAATAGATAGGCGGTATCGCCGAGGGTAGCGCGGCAGATTTCCGCCATCAGGTCGCTGAAGAGAAACTCGGTCATGATCGGGCTGTCGGCATCGCGGCCGTGGATGAAGTAGCGTTTCTTGTAATGGGTGATGTCGTCGCTCGTGATGCCCTTGGCTTCCATTTCGCGGTCGCGCTCGCCCACCATGCGCATGCACTCACTGAGCAAGGCGGCGACAATGTCTTTTGGTATTACCGATTCCAGAATGAAATAACCTTCGCGCTTAAATTGATCCAATTGCTGTGGAGAGACTAGCGACATGTTGTGCATTCCTTAATCGGTTTGGTCGGTTAATTCTACGCCGTATGGCTGGCAATTGCCAACATACTCGGGCGGGAAAGGGGCGCTCGATTCGATTAGACTGTAGCAAACCTGATTTCCAATTGACGGGGAGAACTTTAATGACGGAACGACCCAATATCCTGCTCTTCCTCACTGATGATCATGGCGCCTGGGCGAATGGCTGCTACGGCAACGGCGAAGTAGAGACGCCGACGCTTGATGCGCTGGCGACGCTGGGAACGCGCTTCGTCAACGCCTACACGCCAACACCGGTCTGTTCGCCAGCGCGTGCCAACTTGCTCAGCGGCAAGACGGCATCGCAGGTGGGGATTCACGATTGGCTGCAAGAATGGATTCCGGCAATCGGCGAGCGCGATTGGCTGGGAGGGACGCGAACGCTATTTGATTACTTGTCAGCAGCCGGTTATCACTGCGGCTTGAGCGGCAAATGGCATCTTGGTCAATCGCATTTGCCGCCGCGCGGCGCCGATTATCATTTTGGCTTGCCGGGCTGGCAGGGCAGTCACAACGAGGTTTACCCCTATGTTCGCAATGGCGAAACGATCGAGCTTGACGGCAACAAATCGCGCTTCATCACCGACCACGCGATTAAATTTCTCGATACCGTGCCGGCGGACAAGCCCTTCTTTCTCAACATCGGTTATATCGCCACGCATTCACCGTATCGGCAGCAAGAGCATGATCCAGCGCAGACGGCGAAATATCAGGATTGCGCATTCGACGAGATCCCCAAATGGGCGCCGCATCCCTGGGTTAAGAACGAGGGCGGGGGAAACGAGCTCAGCGAGAGGGAATTGTCGGATCGTTACATCGGTTATTACGCTGCCGTGACCGAAATTGACGACAATATCGCCCGTGTCATCGGCGCATTAAATGCGCGGCGTCAATGGGAGAATACGATCATCATCTACACCTCGGATCATGGCTGCGCCATCGGGCATAAGGGCTTCTTTGGCAAGGGCAACAGCACGCGTCCGCTGAATATGTATGAGGTGTCGCTGCGCGTGCCGCTTATCATTTCAGGATCTGGGGTGGAGGCGCAGGCAGTGGAAGACTACGTCGATCACTGCGATTCCTTCCATTCGATCTGCGAATTGGCCGGCGTAAACTTGCCGCGAGATGAAATCTACGCCGGTAGATCGTACGCGGCGATGCTGCGCGGCGAGAAGGTGGCTTGGGACAATACTCGTTACGGCGAATTTGGCGATCTGCGCATGATCCGTGATGAGCGCTGGAAGCTGGTCTGGCGCTATCCGGCGGGACCGCACGACCTGTATGACTTGCGGGATGATCCGGACGAAGTGAGCAATGTCTTCGCTGAGCATCCACAGGTGGTGGAGGCGTATAAGGCGCGGCTGGATGAATTCTATGCCGAGCGCGAGGATGCGGAACTGACAGGTCTGCGCGTCAAGCAGCTGCCGCAACATAATCACAAGGAAGCCTGGCGCGATGGCGAGCGCGAGGCGCGTGGTTTGCAGGTGTATTGAGGGGCAAAGGCAACCCAATCCCCCCGGCCCCTTCCCCTAGGCCTGTGTCTACGCGACCCCAAAATGAGCTGAGGACGGGACATGTCTGATCGATTATATATGGCAGCAGTCGGGGGCGACGATTGCAGACAAAATATCGGCGAAATTTGTAGGGGCGAGACTTGTCTCGCCCTCCCGCCGCCTAGTTTCGGGTTTAGGGCGACACAAGTGTCGCCCCTACGCGCCCTCTTCAATATCATTGGGCTAAGCGGGCCTGCTATTGCTGAGGCCGATCGAGGGAGACATCGAGGGCGATGCCGTCGTCATAGCCGAACTTCTCCAGCGTGACGACAACGCGCCCGCTCATCGGCGTGACGAAGGCGAGCGGCAGGTCGTCGGGCACGCCCATCGTGCTGTATGACATCACTTCCATCCCGTCGATTGTGGCGGTGACATAGAGGTCTTCAACATGGCCGTCGACCACCTCCAGATTTAAGACGACCAGCTCGTCCTCGGCGGCGTCGAAGATCACCAGATCGCGGATGGCTTTGTCGTTAAGCGTGATAGTGACATCGCCGTCGTCAAGCGAAAGGACTGGATTGCGCGCGACGTTGACCGTTCCCCCGCCCCCCGCGCCGTCAAACGTCGAGATGACCAAGACGTAAGTCGCCGCGCGGTCGAAGATGAGATTGCTCAATTCGGCGTCGAAGCCGGAGCCGCTGTCATCGTCGAAGGCATATTCTTCGCCGGCCGGCGACACAACTTGCAGCAGGGTGTCGAGCGCGCCGCCGCTGTCGACGGTCACCGTCAGGCTGTCACCCGTTTGCACTGGCAGGCTGTAATAGATGGCTGGCGATTCGGTGCTGAGGGCGAAGTTGAAATCGGCATCGAAGGCGATCGGCATCAGGTCGATTGGCTCGATGGTGATGGTGAAGTCGCCCGATTCCGCCCCTTGCGCCATCATCAGCGGCGCAGCGCTGATCGCCAGGTCGTATTCGCCGCTATAAGGCAGCTTCACGGGACCAATAATGGCGTCTTTCTGACCGCGGCTGTCATCGTTGAAGGCGAGCTCGAAATCGTCGCGGTCAATGAGCGCCGCAGCCGGGTCGAAGTCGTCGGAGGCGACGGTGATCAAAACATATTGCCCGGCGGCGCCATTAAACTCGATTTCAGCGTGCCCCGCAATTAAGCTGCTGCTTATCAATTCGCCGTCTCCAACGACGGTGGAGGTGAGCGCAGGCGCCGCTTTGGCGGTGGCGGTCAAGATGACGCTGGGCTGATTGCCGCCGGCGCGGAGCACGTTAATCGTATAATCGCCGGGCTGGTCTTCCTCACTGGTGACCAATTCCAGCGTGACCGTGCCGCTGGCGTCAGCGGTCTTTTCCGTACTGTAGACCACTGCGCCACCGAAGACGACATCAATGGCGACGGTTTCATTCGCGAGCAGGCTGCTAACGATGATGCGATGGCTCGAGCCGATGACGGCCGATTGTGGCTCGATTGAAACGCGTGCGTCTGGGATGACGTTGACGGGCGAATCTTCTTCGCTCGCTTCCGCCTGCGGTTCCTTCGCTTGATCAGCCGCGGCCGTGATTTCGAATGTCGCCGTAGCGAGCAGCGGCCCGCCCGAGTCAGCCCGCGATTCAATCGTGTAGGCGCCGGTTTCGTCTTCGTCAGTGCTGGAGACGGTCAATTCGATTTCGCCGGCGCTGTCGGCTTGGCGCGATGCGCTGTATTCCTCTTCGCCAGCCGGGTTGAGGATGACCAAAATGATAGTCTGCTCCGACTCCAAGCCAGTGACGGCGATCGTATGCCGCGTGCCGATTGGACCTTGGGCTGGTACTACCGATAGCGACAGGTCGCTCGCCATCAACTCAATTTCGCCGATGATTAGGGTTGCTTTGGCTAGCAGGTCGCCTTCGACAAAAATATCGACATCGTAGAGGCCCTCGGCCAAGTCAGCCGACGTCATGAAGGAGAGCGCCGCATCGCCCGCGCCGGATGCGCGCGCCAAAACAGTATCGATCAGCACGCCGTCGGCGGAGCTTATCTGGGCGGTCACACTGTCAAAGGCAGCCAAGCCAGTTACAACAATCTCGATGGCGTCTCCGGCGGCCGCAACCATTGGCGCGAGCGTCACCGAGACGTCGCGTTCGGGTTGGGGCAAGATGGTGAAAATGCCGGCCGCGATCAGTTCGCCGGATTCGTCATACACCGCTATCGCATGAAGGCCGGGCGAGTCGCCTTCTTCGGCGAAGATCTCGATTTCGATGACGCCGTCCTCGTCGCTGGTATGCGAGCGATGATACACGACCTGGAGGGTCTCGCGGGCTGTGATCTCGACCGTGTATTGCGCCCGCGGCGCAAGCGCGGCGATGCGCAGCGTCTGCACTTTGCCGAAGGGCGCCGTTTCTGGCGAAACGGTTACGTCACCGAAGGAGTCGCGCTCGCCGTCGTCGGCGTCTGCTTCGGCTGCTGTCAGCGCAAATCTGCCGCTGGCGATCAACTCGCTGTCAAGAAGGACCTGAAGGCTGTAGTCGCCGGGCGCATCGCCTTTTGTGCTGCTGATCGGATAGGGTATGTGGCCCGCCTGGTCGCTGGTTTCTTCGCTGCTGAAGACTACTTCGCCTTCAAATACGATTTCGACCGTATAGCGCGTATCGGGCAGCAAGCCGTCGATTTCAATGATGAAGACGGCGCTTTCTACCTCGCCCGACTCTGGCGTGATGGTCACCGTTGGCGGCGTTTGGGCGGCCGCGCCGATCACGAGCCCAAGGATAAGGACGCTCAGGTGAATGAAGCGCGCAATGCGGAAAGGCATGGCATTGTCCTTTGCTGGCATTGGTGATTTGAGGTTCATAGTACTGCCATTGTAGAAGGCGGATATTAAGAATTATAGGGCAATCGCCGGGCTGGAGCGCCGCGCCTTGCAAAATTTACCGCGGTTTTACCCGTTGAGATGTCTAGCGAGAGGCGGTTTCATTCGGCATCGCAAAAACGGTATAATGCGCGCATGGAAGACGATTTCGCGGCGGCTGGAAACTGGGCTGTCATCGGCCACCAGTGGGCGATCGAGATGCTGAAGCGCAGTTTGCTAAAGGGGCGTCAACGTCACGCCTATCTAGTCAGCGGGGCGCCGTCGCTGGGGAAGCGTACGCTGGCTTTGGCTTTCGCCAGCGCGCTCAACTGCGAAGCCGCCGACCTCGCGGCGCGTCCATGTGGCGCCTGCCGCGCCTGCCACGCAATTTACCGGTCAAGCGATCCGGACCTGATCATAGCGGAAGGCGATGAAGGCGCTCCCCTAAAAATTGATGAGATCCGCGAGGTCACGCGATTGCTGGCGCTGAAGCCCTACGCCGCGCGCTACCGGATCGCGATTCTGGTGGAATTCGACCAGGTCGCCTCTTTGGCGCAAGACGCGTTGCTGAAGACGCTTGAGGAGCCGGCCGACCACGCTATCCTGATCGTAGTCGCGAGCTCAGCCGAGCGCGTTTTGCCGACGATACGCAGTCGAGCGCAGATGATACCGCTGCGCCCGGCGCCGCTGGGGCTGATCAAATCGGCGCTGGTCGAGCGCGGCTGTGAGGAAGAGCGCGCCGATCTCATTGCGCGCTTGAGCGGTGGGCGAACAGGATGGGCGCTGGCTGCGATGCGAGATAATGAACCCTTGGCATTTCGAGCCGAAATGCTCGACAGGCTGCGCGATCTTGTAGCGGGCGGAAGGCTGAAGCGTATCAAGATGGCGGAAGAGTTAAACAAGCATTTCGGGCGTGACAAGACCGCCATGCGCAGAATCCTCGAGATCTGGCTCACGTACTGGCGCGATGTCTTGCTCAAATGCCATGACAGCCCGGTCAAGCCCTGCAACAGTGACCGCGCCGCGGAGATTCGCGCGCTGGCGACGCGAATTGAGCCGTCCGAGGCTCGCGTCGCGCTCGAATCGACAAGCCGCACCATCGACGCGCTGTCGACGAACGCCAACGTGCGCCTGGCGCTGGATGCGTTGTTTCTGGATTTTCCGGGGCTGGAGTAACCTGGGAGCCTATTCAATCGGGATCCAATTGGAAGGCTTTTCCGCGGCTTCGAGGATTGAATCCGGCGCCAGCACAATCTTGCCGAAGCCGGGTTCTTTTTCTAGCTTGCGGTGCGCCTTTTGCGCGCGGCTCAAGGGCATGACTTCATCGACCAGCGGTATGTAGGCGCCGTCGGCCAGATTCTTGAGCATAGTCGCGAGTTCCTTGGGTGCGGCAGAGCCATTGGCGCCGAGGATGCTTAGGTTTTTCAAATACAGATGCATCGCGTCCAGGCGGGCTTGCGGCTTGCGCAGGACGCCAGCGATAAGCAATCGTCCGCCGCTGCCGAGCATAGCCAGCGATTCTTGCAGATTGAGTACATCGTTGCAATGCAGCACTAGGCTGGCGCCGCGTTCGTCGGTCGCTACCTTGACCTGGCGCACCAGATCATCGCCGATATCTTCCAGCACGACATCAGCGCCGATTTCCTGCAATTTCGCGGCGTATTTGCCTTCGCTGATGGCGATGACTTTGGCGCCGCGCGCGCGGCCTATCTGGACGGCTGACGCGCCGAGCGCCCCAGCCGCCCCCCGGATTACCAGCATGTCTGTTTTTTTCAGTTTGCTCTTGCTCACCAAGGCGAATTGAGCATCGGCGAAGCTGGCGCCAGCGGCGACCGCCGACTGAAACTCGAGCTCGTCGGGCAACGCGATCAATTGGCTGGCGGGCAGGGCGCAAAACTCGGCATAGCCGCCGTTGATTTCGGCGCCCAAAGCCGGGGAGCAGGCAAAGACGCGCGCCCCGACCTCCCAGCCTTTGACATCGTCGGCGATCGCTTCAATCTCGCCGGCCAGGTCGGCGCCCAGGATATGCGGCATCGGCTTGCGGATGATCAAGCGGCCGCTGCGCAAATCCAGGTCCTTGGGATTGACCGAAGTGGCGTGAATCTTGACCAAAACCTGACCGGGACCCGGCGTCGGGACGCGGATGCGCGAGACCTTGAGCACACGCGGGCGTCCGATATTCTCCATAATGATGGCGCGCATGCTTTCGCCACTGAGTGCCATGGAAGTTTCCTGATTGGGGCTGCCGATACTGGAATTAGTCTAGCGCAAGGGCATGGGGCTGTAAACGGGTTTATGCTTTGGCGAAGCGCCTGGCGTTGCGGGCGCGCGCTTTGGCGATTTCGGCTTGGCGATCGCGCGGCGGGGCACTGGTTTCCAGCGCGTCGAGCAAGGTCGCGGTTGCCCGCGAAATCTCGGCGACGGCGCGTTGGAAGGCGGCTTCGTTGGCGGCGGAGGGCGCGCGATATCCGCTTACCTTGCGCACGTATTGCAGAGCAGCCGCTTCAATGTCGGCGGATGTGCTGGGCGGATCGTAATTGAAGAGCGTGCGTATATTGCGGCACATGGCTCGGACCTCGCAGTAGTATCTGGCTGGCATGTATTGTAGCAGGCGAGCAGCCTTCAGTCGCGGTGGAGTCGCGGACTGAGATCACGATATTCGGGCGGCATGAAGGGACGCGTGTCTTCCAGGCTTTGAAACTCGTCGTACAGCGAGAGGCTCTCCGGCTGATCGGGATAGTTCGCGATTTTCCATTGGATGAAGGGCCACAGTCGCATGCGGGCAGTCTCAAACTCTTGCGTCAGAAGTCGAGCGGCGACGCCGCAGCGCTCGATGAATCGCTGTTTTTCAAAGGCTTCAAAAATCGGGTCGTGGTCAAAAGGCACGCGGCGATAAGCGAACAGAGTCCAGCCCTGGTGGTCGCCATCCAGCACCATGTAGCTGGCGCGCCGATCGCCGTCGAGCGGGATGCCCACCGAGCCCGGATTGAAAACATGCCTGGCGCCGATATGCCGTTCCAGCGGGATATGGCTGTGCGCGCCGATTATGGTGTCTTCGGGAATATCGCGGAGCCAGCATTCGACATCGTGCGCCGGTGAAATCGGCGTGATGGCGACCCAGGGATTATCGGGAATGCCATGGAAGACGGTAATCGGCGTTGCATCGGGGAAGCGCAGCGAGAGCCTATCGGGCAGGCAGGCGAGGAAGTTTATCCATTTCGCTCCTAGTTGGTCTCGCAGCCAAGGCGGTAAAGTGAAAGCAGACCAATGCGCCGGCATTCGGGGCGTCTGGTAGTCCAGGACGTAGAAAGCGTTGTTGCCTCGGATGACCGCCCAGTTGCGTTCGCTGATGATTTGCAACACTTCGCGGGAAAAGGGACCGACATTGACGCTGTCGCCGGCCACGATCACATGATCGACTTCGAATTGCGCCATATCCTTTATGACCGCTTCAAGCGCGGGCAGGTTGCCGTGGATATCGGCCAGTACAGCCAGTCGTGTCATATCAGCTCCTCCTTGAACAGAAGCTGATACAGCGCGGATGGGCAGATTCACCACTCAGGATTCGTAACCCTTGGGGTGGCGGCGATGCCAGTTCCAGGCGGTTTGGATGATGGCTTCGAGGTTGTTGTAGTCGGTTTCCCAGCCCAGCTCGCGGCCGATCTTTTCGCTGTCGGCGACGAGTATGGGCAGATCACCCGGGCGTCGCGTCGTGTCGATGGTGGGTATTGGGTGTCCAGTTACCTTGCGCGCGGCATTGATGACTTCGCGCACGGAGTAGCCACTGCCGCTGCCGAGGTTGTAGACGCGGCTCTCGCCATGCGCCAGCGCTTCCAATGCCAGGATGTGGGCGCGCGCCAGATCGAGAACGTGCACATAATCGCGGATGCAGGTGCCATCGGGCGTATCGTAGTCGGCGCCGTAGATCTCGATGGCTTCGCGTTGACCGAGCGCGACCTGCAAGACGAGCGGGATCAAGTGCGATTCGGGGTCGTGCGCTTCGCCAATATGTCCGTCGGGATGGGCGCCGCAGGCGTTGAAATAGCGCAGGCAGCAGAATTTGATGCCGTAGAGTCGATCCATCCAGGTGAGCAGGCGTTCAGCCATGAACTTGGTTTCGCCGTAGATGCTGCCGGGGATCAGCGCCTCGCTTTCGTCAATGGGAATTTGAGCCGGCTGGTCGTAGAGATTGGCGGTGGAAGACAGGATGAAGCGTTTCACGCCGTGCTGGCTGGCGCATTCGAGCAGATTGATAAAGGTATAGAGATTGTCGCGCAGGTAATTGAAAGGCTTGCGCATGCTTTCGCTGACCTGGATCTGAGAGGCGAAATGCATGATGCCTTCGATATCGTGCGTCTTGAAAGCGGCTGCCAGCGCCGCGCGATCATGCAGATCGCCGACGATCAGCGTCGCATCCGGATGTACGGCGCCGCGATTGCCCTTGCTAAGATTGTCGAAAACCACCACATGGTAATCACGCTCAGCCAGCAGCTGCACAACATGACTGCCGATGTAGCCGGCGCCGCCGGTCACCAAGACCTTCATAGGTTTTCTCCCCGCATGGCTGCAAAGTATAGCTTACTTTGCATGCGGTCGGAAAACCGGCGCGGGCAGTCCGCGTCATAGTGGGTGCTCACGCGTATATAATGGTGCATGAACAAGCGGCTCTACGCGCGCGGTCAACGGAAACAGCAAGCGGAGCGATGATGACAGACGAGCGCAAGGAAGAGCGGGGCTGGACGGTGGCAGAGCGCCAAGCGCTGCGCAAGCTGATTCGCATGGCGCTGATCTTGCTGCTGGCGATTGCGGTCGCTGGCACGATTGCCGCGCTGCTGAGCTCGGCGCTGGGGACGGTGTAGCGCGCCGGGTGATTTGCGCTGCAATACGCGCTATAATGGGGCGGAGGTAAAGGAGATGCTGCCATGAAGAAAGAGTCGAAATGCGATGTATTTTGTTTAGTATCCGACTTTTTGGCCTCTGATCCTACGACGGAGGAGCTGCTCGCTTTCAAGTTTACCGATGAAATGCAAGAGCGATTGGGATATCTGTTGTATCAAAACCGCGAGGCTGAACTGACTTGTGAAGAACGGCACGAGTTGAATGATTACATGCGCGCGAATCGAATGTTGACGAAGCTGAAAATCAAAACCGAGTTGCGGATGAGAGGTCTGCCCTCGTGAGACCAACGCCGCAGCAGCGCCGCGATGTATTCGAGAGAGCAGGGCGATGCTGTGAATATTGCCGAATTGGCGATGGCCGAGAGCCAGCCGTGTTTCAAATCGATCACATAATCCCAATCAGGCATGGAGGCGGCGCTCTGCTTGACAATCTGTGCCTTGCTTGCGCCGACTGCAATCGATATAAGGGACCAGAAGTCGCCATGATAGACCCGCAATCTGGATTAGCGACAAGGCTCTTCAACCCCCGCCAGCAGGCTTGGAACAACCATTTTCAACTCAATTCTGATGGCTCGCTTTCTGGCAAGACTCCCGAAGGACGCGCGACCGTCCATGTGCTGCGCATGAACGAGGAGGAGCGGGTCGAGCAACGGCGAGACGAAATGCTGCTCGGCAACTACCCGTGTCAGAAGAACTCCTAAGCCTCGTCGCCGACAAGCCCAGACAGCGGCTCGACAAGTTCCTGCTGGCGCATCTGCCAGGTTTTTCGCGCGCGCAGGCGCAGGGCTTGATTCGCGAAGGTTTCGTGCTGGTCGATGGCGCGGCGCAGAAGACCGGTTATAGGCTCAAAGGCGGCGAGCGGATCACCTTGCGCGTCCCGCCGCGCGAAGAGAGTTCGTTCGAGCCGGAATACATCCCCCTAACCATCGTCTACGAGGATGACGCTCTCGTTGTGATTGACAAGCCGGCCGGCATGGTGGCGCATCCGGGACCTGGCAACGAAAGCGGCACGCTGGTCAATGCGCTGCTGGCGCGCTATCCCGAATTGGCGGATATGATGGACGACCCGGAAGTCGGCGAGCGGCTGGGCATCGTCCATCGGCTGGATCGGGGCACGAGCGGCTTGCTCGCAGCGGCGCGGACGAAGCCGGCGCTGCTGGCGCTGATGGCGCAGTTTCAAGCGCGGACGGTGGACAAGGTCTATCTAGCGTTGCTGGAGAAACGGCCGGCGTCCAATCGTGGCACGGTAGACGCGCCGATCGCGCGCGATCCGCGGCAGCGCAAACGCATGGCGGTGCGGCACGATGGCAAGCCGGCGCAGACTGAATTTGAAGTGCTGGATGACGACTTTCAGGGCGACCGGGCGCTGGTCCGGCTAAAGCTGCTGACCGGGCGGACGCATCAGATACGGGTGCACATGGCTTTCATCGGCTGCCCGGTGTTGGGGGATGGGGTGTATGGGCGGCGGAAGCAGCGGGTGAGAATGAAACGGCAGTTTCTGCACGCGCATGAGCTGGCTTTTGATCATCCGGTCAGTGGGGAGCGGATGCGGTATGTGAGCGAGTTGCCGGTGGGGTTGAGGAGTGTGATGGCGAAGCTGCGGTGACTACGCGCCTGCCGCCGGCAGTCTAACAATCGCGGCAAAGATGGCTGTCATAATGCTCATGGCGATGACGATTCTCCAGGTCAAGTCCGATTTCAGCTTTTCCATCTCAGTTCGCAGTGTTTCAACATCAGCTTTGGTGGCGACGTGTTCCTGGCCGGCCTCGAGCTTGGCTATCTGCGCGACTTGCCTGTTTACGGTATCGAGTACGAATCCATCTTCCGCATTTGACTGGGCAGCCATCGGCGTCTCCTCGGCGCGTCATGTATATCCAGATCTTACTGTTCAGTTTCTTTTATCCTGAGAGCGCTGTCAAGCGCTTTCTCGGTGCGCTTGCGGCGCGTGGTGGCGAAGTTGCGGTAGGGGAATTGGTTTGGGCTAGAGAGGGCGCGGAGGGTGCGGATATTCTAGTGGCTTGCAAACAGGCGCTTCGCAAGCCCTACTTCACGGCGAAGGTCGTCGATTGATCGGGCTTTACCTGAAACGGGATCTATAAACTTCCAGTCGTACCAGCCTCTCCCGCCGCCGGAACGGGCATCGGGACGCACAAGGCGGATGGCACGCAACAGCGCGTCAGTTACGCTGATTTCATCTCCGCCAAAATTGATCCTTGATTTCTTTGGATTGGACGCATCACAGATAAATATGGCATCGGAGCCGTCAATTCGCGCTTCTCTAAGCTCCGCGAACACAGGGATCTCGAGCAAATTGTCGGCTGCGTAGGTCGGTATAGGCGGGTTGATGGCCTTAGGTTGGGTTGATAATTCAGGTGAAGGCGGATCAAAGGCGGGTAGTTGCGCTTGCTGCTGTGAGCGCGCAAATTCGTTCCACTCTTGCTTGACAATGGGCGCGAACTCCGTCTCGACAGGCCGACCGAAACTCCCTTCATATAAACCTTGAGCGAAATGCTTCACCAAGTCGGCGGATGGCGCGTCAAATTCCCGCTGGAATCTCGCCTGGATCTCCCGCCGTATATTCAATTCACGCGCGCGAGCCAGAACCATTTCAGGACTAAAGCCGTCTTTCGTCATCCCCTCAATGACGCCAACCAAACGCTCGTCGAAGTCCAGCATGTCGATGACGATGAAGGGCTCCCGGTCCATGACATTAGCTTTGTTCAAGTCCGCAAAGAGCTGATATGACTTGCCATTGGTCAATATGCCGATGCGCGTGTCCGTGGTCGAATAATAGCGGTAGAGCTGCGACGCGTGACCGCTGTGCAGAGCAATTTGAGCCGACTTGGCTTCTATCAGCAGCGCCGGTTTGCCTTCGCGCATGACTACGTAATCGATCTTCTCCCCGCTTTTTGTGCCGAAATCGGCGGCGTATTCTGGCAATACCTCGGACGCGTCGAAGACATCGTAGCCGAGCAAGCGGATGAAGGGCAGAATCAGGGACGTTTTGGTCTGGTCTTCGTTACGTACGTACGCGAGCTGCTGCGAAACGCGCGCCACATGCTGTCGCAGGTCGTCAAGCAGTCCCATCTTGGTGTGGCTCTTTCCTATAGGCAGTTACTACCGGAAAGTATAGCACAATGTGGACGAGGCTTAAGCGACTGTGAGGTTGCGGTAGGGGTTATGGTTGAGCTACAGCGGACGCAGAGTGCGCAGAAGTAATTTTACGACAATGAAACAAAGGTCACCAACGATAAGTTTTTGGCGTTGCCGGTTACGAAGTCGAATCTTCGGTCGCGGAAATAGAACGTTTGTCAAGTGGTATATTTCTCGAACAGTCGTGCGGCCAGCGCTTCGTCTTTCCAAATTCTATCAATCGCATACTCCTTGCCGTCAAACGGATCAATCAGTCTCCAATAGTTGAATCCATGCATGCTGGGTTTTGCGGGCGCAGTTGTGGGATGGATGATTGCCTTTGCTGAACTACCAACCGTCCAATCCTTGCCCTGATAGTGAATTACTTCCTTGAAAGATATTTGTTTGTCTGGAGGGAGAGTTAGCGTTGCTTCTTTAGCTAGGACTTCGCCCTTATACCGCAAGAAAACCGGGATTTTCGCAGATACATCCGGCAACTCTTGGGTCTTGTCTTTCTGCTGCGCGGCGTCTGTCTCAAGAGTCTCGACACTATCCTCCTCTTCTTCCTCTGGTCGTCGCAGGCGCCGCGTGATTTCCTGATCGACAAGGTCGTCCCAGGCGCGTTTTACGAGCGGTCGGAACTCTTGGATGACCGTCTGCCAGATCGCTCCAGAATGCACCTGCCTTGCGAAGTGCTTGACAAAGTCATCTGACGGCTGACTGAGTTCCTTTTCCAGCAAGTTGCTAAGTTTGATTTTTCGCAAGGTTTGTTCCGGGGCGAATCGCGATTTGCTAAATCCTTCAAGGACGTTTACCTGCGATGCGTCTAACTTAAGCATGTCGATTGTCAGGAAAGGCTCTTCATCCATGACATTACTTTTCTTCGTATCGGTATAGAAGCGGTATTCTAGTCCATTTGTCAGGATGCCAAATTCCACATCCAAGGCTACAAAATAGCTATGTAATTGTTTCCAATGATGTTGGTTTAGTGTGATACTGGCGGCTTTAACTTCTATCAGCATGATTGGATTGCCGTTACGCTTAATCACATAGTCAACCCGTTCTGTGCCGCTAGAATGCGGGTCAGCCGAGTACTCCGGCTGTACTTCGGCCAGATTCTGCGTATCGTATCCCAATGCACGGATGAATGGGTGTATGGAGACAAGTATCGTAGCCTGCTCCGATGTAATCAGATGGCGTTGACTTTGTATTTGTTCCGAAATATTGCTCAATGAATCAATCAGGCTCATCCTTCGTACCCTTGATTTTCTTTTAGCCGATCCCTCAGTTTAACATATCCGATCTTCACTCGCTTCATTTGCTTTTCTCCGCCCCCTGTGCCTCCGCGCCCAAATCCGCTATACTCCCCACCATGCAAACCACCACGCAGCAACCCACCGCCTTCCACCTGATGACCAAGCCGCGAGGCGCGATCTGCAACCTCGACTGCAAGTATTGCTATTTCCTCTCCAAAGAAGCGCTCTATCCCGGCAGCAAATTCCGCATGTCGGACAACCTGCTCGAGGAGTACATCCGACAATACATCGAGGCGCAGCAGGTCAATGACATCAACTTCGCTTGGCAGGGCGGCGAGCCGACCCTGATGGGCGTCGACTTCTTCCGGCAGGCGGTGCGTTATCAGCAGAAGCACAAGCGCCCGCATATGCGCATCACCAACGCGCTGCAGACGAACGCGGTCACGCTTGATGACGAGTGGTGCGAATTCTTCGCCGCCAACGACTTCTTGCTGGGCGTCAGCCTCGATGGTCCGCGCGATATGCATGACTACTACCGCGTGGACAAGGGCGGCAATCCCACCTTTGACAAAGTGATGGCGGGGCTGCGGCTGCTGCAGAAACATGGCGCCGAATACAATATCCTGACGACGGTGCATGCCGCCAATGAGGGGCAGGGCGCGCACGTTTATGAATTTTTGCGCGATGAAGTGGGAACGAAGTTCATGCAGTTCATCCCGATCGTCGAGCGCGACAACGACACCGGTTATCAGGAGGGCGACCAGGTGACGGAGCGCTCAATCACGGCGGCTGGTTATGGGCAATTTCTCATCGATATGTACGAAGAATGGGTGCGGCATGATGTCGGGCAGGTTTTCGTGCAGATTTTCGATATCGCGCTGGCGGCCTGGACGGGCGCGCCGCCCGGGCTTTGCATCTTTGACGAGACTTGCGGCTTGGCGCTGGCGATGGAGCATAACGGCGATGTCTTCTCTTGCGATCATTATGTCGAGCCCGATTACAAGCTGGGCAATATCATGGATGTGCCGCTGAGCGAAATCGTGGTGATGGACGAGCAGATCAAGTTCGGGCAGGACAAGCGCGATACGCTGCCGCAATACTGCCTGGACTGCGAGGTCAAGTTCGTTTGCAATGGCGGCTGCCCCAAGAATCGCTTCATTGAAACGCCGGATGGCGAGCCGGGACTGAATTACCTCTGCGCCGGTTATCGCGCATTTTTCAACCACGTGCGCCCGACGATGGATTACATGGCGCGCGAGTTGGCGGGGCGGCGTCCGCCGGCAAATGTGATGCTGCAGATGGCGCGTTACGATGCCGAGCTTGAGCGGGCTTTCGCCGTGGCCGGGCGCAATGATCCCTGCCCCTGTGGCAGCGGGCTGAAGTTTAAGCGCTGTCATGGGCGGCGGGGGAATTAGCGGACGACTACGCTGGCGATGCTCCGTTACAATGATGGTGACGTAGCGGAGGACAAAGGCATATGGAACAGCCGACAAAGGAATTGAAAGTGCCCGCTGCGATTTATGAGCGCGCGGAAGCAATCGCTGGCGATAGCGGTCGTTCGGCGGAGTCCGTAATCATGGATGGCCTTTCCCTGCTGTTTGGCGAGTTGACTGATTTGGAGCCGGAGGCGCTGAAGGATTTCGCCGACGAGCAATTACTGGCTGTCGTGCATCAGCGCTTGGCTTGGCCGCACGACACGCGCCTGCGCGAACTTATGCAGCTTGGACAATTGGGACAGGTCACTGAGGACGAGATCGTCGAAATGGAGGACTTGGTCGCCAAGTATGATCATCAGGTGCTTCTACGCTCAGAGGCTTTGCTGCAGCTGAAAAGGCGCGGGCACGATATCGACAAACTGCTCAAACTTGAGGCATAGCGCGTGGCATGGATCCCTGCCCGCCTGCGACAGGCTGTAACTTGATTACCGTTCTGTTTCGTCAATCAAACGCCGAACGGTTTCGTTTGGGATACTGGAGCGTTCCGTCTTGGAGTAGACGATGAGAAGCAACACGAGCGTTGCCTCTTTTTCGTAGTAGATGACACGAAACCCGCCGCGCTTGCCACGCCGCGCAGACCGATTCGGCAGGCGCACTTTGAACGACGTATCGCCGATTCCAGCCAGTCTGTCCCCTGGTCGCGCCCCATGTTCAAGCTGCGATGTCAGCAGGTCGACCTCGACCTCTAGAGATGGGAACTTTCGAGCTAGTCGCTCGGCTTCTCTTTCAAAAGCCTCTGTTGTCTCGACCAGCGTCGTCATCTGCGGCTAGGGTTTCCCGGAGTTCGCGTAAGAATTCTCTTGCTGGACGGGTGCGCCCAGCTTTTACATCTTCGAGGCTCTCGCGCAGCATTTCGACGAGTTCTTGCGTTGTCGGCTCGTCGTCATCGTCTATATCTACCTCGCTTTCAATGTCTACAGCGAAGAGCTTGGGTTCTGATTTGCGTTCAATGGGATCCATCGGAGTATCCTCTCCCTTGACAGGCACCACAAAGATACCACAATTCGAGAATGCGCTCCAACAGCCTAGAAGTATCGGCTCATGCCAAAAAAAATCATCTCAACCGACGGCACACAGCCGAGCTTTTGATCCCGTGTCCAAGGCTCAATCAATGTCTGCAATCATTCGACGCAATTCAGACTCAATGAAACCTTCGTGCTCCGTCTTGGAACATATGGCGACCAGAACAAGGTGATCTTGCTGGCGCACCCAATAATAAACGCGGAAACCGCCACGTTTCCCGCGACGTGCTGTACGATTCGGCAGCCGTTCCTTATACACAGTAAAGCCGGTGCGGCGAATCCGGCGGCCCGGCAGTTGAGTAAGGTCGTCGCTAGCCAACAGCGAAATGAATTTGGCAACTTCGTCTAGTACTGACGGAAATTTGCGGGCGAGTCTTGCGACCTGTTTATCAAAGTCCTCAGTCGTCCTGACGCGAGTCGGCATAACTAGCTATCTCGCGACGGATCTCTTCCAACGCTTCGTCGGCTGGGCGTGTTTCACCCGATAGCGCTTGCTGCATGCTGCGTCGAATGCTTGCCCGGATTTCTTCTTCTGTCGGCTCGTCGTCATCGGTCGCCGTGGCCAACTCGCTGTCGTCTTCTATCGCATTAACCGGAGTCTTGCGCTCAATGGGGTCCATCGGAGTTTCCTTCCCCTTGACAGCCACCACAAAGATACCACAATCACCATACCCTTACCAAACTCATGAATGGTTGTAAATCATGCCAAAACAAGTCATCTCTACTGACAATGCGCCGGCCGCCGTCGGCGCTTATTCGCAAGGCATCATCGCCAACGGCTTCATCTTCACCGCCGGGCAGATTCCGTTGATTCCCGGAACCAGCGATCTGCGCCAGGGCGGCATTGAAGCGCAGACGCGACAGGTGATGAACAATATCGAGGGTGTGCTGGAGGCGGCCGGCAGCGGATTGGACAAGGTGGTGAAGACGACCGTCTTCCTGGCTGATATCAACGACTTCGCCGCTTTCAACGCCGTATACAGCGAATTCTTTCCGACGGATCCGCCGGCGCGCACGACGGTGCAGGCGGGCGGCTTGCCGATTGGGGCGCTGATTGAGGTCGAGGCGGTGGCGCTGCTGGAAGCGTAGGCTTCGCGGCGCGCTCGCCATCTGTTATACTGGCGCGCTGTAAAATGAATCGGTTATGTATTGGGAAACGACCGCGATGATTGATGTCAATCAACTGCGCAAGGGCACGACTTTCACCGATAGCGGCAATCTCTATCGCGTATTGGAATACCGCCATCACAAGCCCGGGCGCGGCAAAGCCACCATCCGCGTAACCATCCGCGATTTGCGCAGCGGCGCCACCTTCGAAAAGACCTTCAACTCCGGCGAACGGGTGGAGGACATTCGGGTGGAAGCCAACACGGTCGAATACCTATACGCTGACGACGACTTCGTCACCTTCATGAATACGGAGACCTACGAACAGCCGCAACTGAATCGCGCCATATTCGGCGACGATTTCAAGTTCATCAAGGATAGCATGCCGATCAAGCTGCTCAGTTATGAAGGCGAGATCATCGATTACGAATTGCCGAAGACGATGGAATACGCGGTGGTCGAGGTGGAAGCGGCTGTCGCCGGTGATACCGCCAACAGCCCGACCAAGAAGATCAAGCTGGAAAGCGGTTTTGAGGTCAGCGCGCCGATGTTCATTAATGTCGGCGATGTGGTAAAGATTAATTTGGAAGAAGAAAGCTACGTCACCCGCGTGAGCAAGTAGTGGAGTGAATCTGGGTACAATTCTCCCCCAATGCTTTGGGGGAGATTCAGAGGGGGTAAGACAAACCCGGCACGATCACCCAGAACAGCAGATAGATATCCAGCGCGACCAGACTCGTCATTGCCAGCGGCGTCAGCCAGCGCAGCTTTTCCCAGCGCGAAAGTAGGCGAGCGCGCCAGCGGTCGAGTCCATAGACTAGCAGGAATGTGATGGGAATCAGCGCGGGGAAGAGGTAGCGCCCCTGCCATTGCTGAAACTCAATGTTGTAGTAGATGAATTGCAGCGCGACCAGCGACATGGTGGCCGATAGAAGGATGATCGCGTCCGCCGACATGCGCGGACCGGCATCGTTCGGGTGACCAATAAACCGGCGGCGCGCGGCGAGAACAGCACCGGTGAGCCCTGCAAGCGTTAGCAGCGCGAAGCCACGGTAAATCCAGCCGCCGAGGACGCCGTCCAAAGGCAGCGCCATCCAGCCGAACTGCCCCCAGAAGCTTTTGAATGTCATGCCCGTCAACTGCGAGAGATAGATGGTAAAACCGTGCTGCGCGATGTAATTTGCGGTGCGTGGCTGGTCGGCGACGACGGCGTCGTGGGCGCCCAAGCCGAGGAAGTCGGGCAAGCCGTAGACGGCGATATTGCGCAGCCACCAGACGCCGCCGATGAGCACCGCCACCAGGGCGTAAACGGCGAGGGAACGCAGGAGCGAACTCGCTCGCTCGCTATCCCGCCGGCACTTGAGCCAAATCACCAGCGGCGCGATCAGCGCCAGAAAATAGATGGTGATCTTTGTGAGCAGCGCCAATCCAACAATCAGGCCCAACTGCCAGATCGGTACCTCTTCCGAATTCAAATAGCGAATCAACCAAAGAAGCGCCAGGGCAACGATGAGTTCAGCTAAGGCGTCGTTATTGACCGATGCCATCATGCTTAGGTGCTGCGGGGTAAAGGCGACCAGCGCCATCACACCCAGCGCGATTTGTGGCTGGTCGCTAGCGATTTGGCGGCTTATGAGGTAACTCAGGCAGACGACGACAGCGCCAAGCGCAACCGAAAAGAGACGTAGGGCGATCAATTCGCCATTAGTCAACTTGAAGACGACTGACGCCAGAAGGTAATAAAGCGGCGGATGATGATCTTCATATTGAATGCTGTCTAATTGGTCGAGATGCTCGGGAGCGAAGCGCGCGGTCGTCAACTGCGATAGATAGTCGCTTTGCCAATCGCCGATCTCGATAAGCGGGCAGCAGCCGGCTTCAGCGATTTGCCCGACATAATTGAAATGCGCCGGTTCGTCAGGGGCTTGCCAACGGGGCGTGTATATGGCGTAAAGCGTTCCGGCAAGCAAGTAACCGAACAAGATGATGGCGAATAGCATTTTCTCGAGGCTTCTCGCGGGCATTTCCTGCTCTCAAAAAATGACGGCGCTTTACACCGAAAATAATGGCACAAGTTCGCCGAGTTGGCTGAACTGTCGTCACCACAGTTTACACGGCCGCAGGAGCTTAGGATGAGGCGACCGACTGTTTCAGCGCCGCCAGCGGGCAACGCGCTATTGAATCTGGGATATACTAATGCCATATCCGCCGCAACTGACGAGGTGACAATGACACAAAGCGGGATGAAGGTGGTAACCATCGGTGGTGGCTTGGGCGCTGTGCAGATTATGCGCGGGATGCAGCGTCATACCGATGATTTGACCGGCATCATCGCTGTTACCGATACCGGACGCAGCACGGGCATCGTCCGCGAATTCGCGCAGATCCCGGCGCCAGGCGATATCCGCAACGCTTTGGCGACGCTGGCGCAAGACGATGATTCGCTGCTGACGCGTGTGATGCAGCATCGGATTTCCGCGCCAGGCGACCCCAAGCTGGATGGCATGGCATTCGGCAATTTGCTTATTGCGGCGCTGACGCAGATGTCGGGCAGTTTTGTCAAGGCGATTGAGCAGATCAGCGAATTTCTTGATGTGCGGGCGAAGATTTATCCGGTGACGGAAGAGAATACGCATATCTGCGCCGAGCTGGTCGATGGCACGATTGTCGAGCAGGAATTCAATGTACGGCGATTGGACAAGGCGGCGATCAAACGCATCTTCGTGCAGAATCCGGAAGCGACTACCTATCCGCCGGCGGTCGACGCGCTGCTGGACGCGGATCTAATCACCATTGGACCAGGCAGCCTTTTCACCACGGTGATCGCCTGCCTCGCATTCAAAGACGTGTCCCAGGCGATTCGCGATTCCAAAGCGGTCAAGGTATATGTCTGCAATACCACAACGCAGCCGGGCCAAACCGACGGATACACGCTGTCCGATCATGTGCAGCAGGTGATTTCTTATCTGGGCATCGGCGTGCTGGATTTCGTCGTGCTCAATTCGTCGAAGCCGAGCGCGGAATTGATGGAGCTGTACGCGCGGGAAAAGGTCGATGTGCTGTTGCCTTCGTCGCATGAGTATCACAATATTCTGACGATGAATGTCAGGCCCGTGCGCGCCGATGTCGCCGACACAAAATCGGGCAAGCGCGAGATGTGGCAGAAGCAGGACACCATCCGCCACAATCCTGAGCTTATTGCTGAGACCTTGATGGAGTTGATGGGGGAGCGGGCGGCGGTCAGCTTTCCGAAATAAGCAACGGGCTTGGTTCCCCTTCTAAGTCATCGCTGCTATTGACGATATGTTCAATCTTGTCGAATTTCCGGTCTAGCGCTTTAGTCCGCGTCATTGTCAATTGGTTGAACTTGTTTTGCAAGGTGGAGAAGTTTTTCCCCATTCCATCCATCAATTCGCTGTACTTCCCCCATTCGAAGCGAATCTCTTCGACTATGGAGACGATTTCGCGCGAGCGCTGCTCGATGTTGAAGTTCTGCGCCGCTTGATGGATGACGGCCAGGACAATGTACAGCGTCAGTGGCGAACAGAGAATTACCTTCTGCCGCAGCGCCTTGTCGATGATGGATTCATCTTGCTCGTGGATGAAACGGTAGACCTGCTCATTAGGAATAAAGACAAGCACGCAGTCAAGCGTTTCGGCAGAAATGTATCCGCGCTTTTGGATTTCAGCGACGCGCTGGCTCACATCGCGCAGGAACTTCTGGCTGTATTCCTTTTTGTCGGCGTCGCTTTCAGCGTTGAAATAGAGCATATAATTGTCAAGCGGAAACTTGGCGTCCATATTGAGCTTTTTTTGATTGGGCAGCAGAAAGGTAAAATCCGGGCGGCTTCCTGAGTCAAGCGACGCTTGCTTGGTATAGTTGACTTTTTCCACCAAACCCATGAAGTTGAGCATATCCTCGGCCATTCGCTCGCCCCATTGCCCTCGCGCGCGATTGTCGGCCAGCGCTTGCTGCAGTGAATTGGTTGTGGTTGTCAGATTTTGTAGCCGTTCGCCAATTTCGCCGAACTGCTCTTTGCGGTCGATCTGCAAATCCTGCACCAGCCGCTCGACTTTACCCAACTTCAGATCCATATCAGTAAGACGTTGGTCGATGAGTTCTTTTTTCGAGTCGAGTTCTTTTGAATGTTTCTGGGTCTGTGTTTCCGCTTTTTCGGTTAGTTGATTCAAGTAGCTCTGGTTGGACTCTTTGAGGTCGTTGGTCGACTTGTCCAATACTTCAGTCACTCGGTTCTCGTTCTTCTCCAAGTTCGCCGGCACCGTATTCAGCGTTTCGGTCATTGACTTCGACATAGAATTGAGGCTCTGGTCGATAAGCTCTTTCTTTCCTTGCAGAGTATTGCTGTGCTGTTTTTCCTGATCCTCGAATCGGTTGCCTGCCAATTCAAGGAATTCCCTTTGATTTCTTAATAGCGCTTCATTGGATAGATTTTCAAAAGAGGACTTCATTTCTTGGGTGACAGTTTCGTAAGCGCTTTTGTTCTCGCTCAAGGCCTCTTCAAATGCTGACTTCTGCTCTGTCAGCGCACTGTCAAAAGATCGTTTCATGCTGAAGCGGCTGAATAATAGCAGCACGACGCCGCCTAGCAGTCCTACCGCCGTGCCAATGAAGAGACTGAGTCCGTCCAAACTCGCAATCAATTGACCGATATCCAAAATTGCTTTCCTCCCGCGCTCAGCCGCATTCAGCTTACTCCGATTTAATCGGCTGTCAACATGCGCTTGATGGGGGAGTGTCTAATTGCATGGATTCTCGAACTAGCCCCCATCCCCGGCCCCTTGCCCCCAAAATGAGGGAAGGGGAACAATACTACGTTTTGAAGTCCCTCCCTCTTTATGGGGGAGGGATTTAGGGTGGGGGTAAATGCAGGCATATCCACCATGTTAGCCACTCCCGCTTGACGCTTGCCCTTTCGCGCTATAAAGCCCGTGTTATAATGAGCGGCGTCGTATCAAAATAGAGTATGGTCATACGGGCAGCGCTGAAGGGCTAGGCTGAGAAAGGGAATCGTTTGACTTCTCTGGTTCTAACGGTGCGGGAGACGCTTCGTTACCGCGGCGCCATCGGGCAGTGGAGTTGGGTGCTGCATCGCCTCACCGGCGTCGGCGTGGTGCTATTCCTGGCGCTGCATGTCATCGACACCTCATGGGCGGTGTTTTATCCTGACCTGTACGTCAAAGCCATCGCCGCTTATCAGTCGCCTCTTTTCACCATTGGCGAGTTTGGGCTGGTATTCGCCGTTGTCTACCACGCTTTCAATGGCATCCGCATCGCCATTTTTGATTACAAGCCGGAATTATGGCGAAATCAAGCGCAGGCGGCGGTCGCGGTGCTGGTATTGACGCTGCTGGTATTGGCGCCGGTCTTCCTGGGCATGGCGTCGCACGTGATTGACTTTTATTTCACCGAAGCCGCCATCGCCAGCGAGAAGATGATGGATGTGGTGGTCTTCTCGATTCTGGAGCAGTTGCCATTCATCGCCGGTTTTGTCGCGGTGCTAGCGGCGGCAATTGTGCTCGCGGCGGTCTACAGTCTCATCCGCGGCGATGGCGGGCAACGCGGGAAATATCCGGAAGCGAGCGGGATTGAACGCTTCTGGTGGTCCTTCATGCGCTTGAGCGGCGTCCTGATAGTTCCTTTGGTGTTTGGACATCTGGCGCTGATGCATGTGGTGCAGGGGGTCTTCGATATCACGGCGGCGCAAGAAGTGGCCGGCACTATGGCTATCAACGGCACAATCGGCGCGGCGCCAAGCGCGGTTGAGTTTGTCTATCATCGTTGGAGTTATGCTGCCGGCGGCGTTTTTGTCTGGCGCGTCTACGACCTGTTCCTGCTGGTCTTGGTGACGCTGCACGGCTTTAATGGACTGCGTTATGTCTTGACTGATTACACGAGCTTCAATGATTTCGCGCGGCGGACATCTGTTGCGCTCTGCACGGTGATGGCGGCGGTATTGCTGGGGGTGGGGGCGGCGGCGCTCTTCGTGCCGCTGGAGAAAGATATCATCGACGAAGCGATGGCAGCCACCGCCGAGATTTACGAATTGCGCGGCGAAGAATTGCCGGCGGAGTTGGAAGCCTATCTGCGTGAAGACCAATAAGGGCAAACCTATCATCGTTCGTCTAGTGGGGGCTGAATGCAAATTCACAAGCATGACGCGATAATCATCGGCGCTGGCGGTGCGGGACTGATGGCGGCGCTTTACGCGAGCAAAGGCGGCGCGGATGTCGCGGTGGTCAGCAAGCTCTACCCGACCCGCAGCCATACCGGCACGGCGCAGGGAGGCATCGGCGCGGCGCTGGGCAATCTGGACGAAGACAAGCCTATCTACCACACCTACGATACGATCAAAGGCGGCGATTATCTGACCGATCAGCACGCGGCGAAGATCCTGGCGGAGAATGCCGTGGAAGCGGTCATCGAATTGGAGCACATGGGGCTGCCCTTCGACCGCACCTCGGAGAAGCGCATCAGCCAACGGCGCTTCGGTGGGCATACACGCAATTTCGGCGAGGCATTGGTGCGGCGCGCCTGCCATGCGGCTGATCGCACCGGTCACATGATTTTGCAAACGCTCTATCAACAGTGCATCAAGAACGAAGTGAATTTCTTTGACGAGTTTCAAGTTGTCGATATGATCGTTGTCGATGGGACGGTCGCCGGTGTTGTCGCCATTGAGCTGGGCACGGGCGAGTTTCACATCTTCCACGGCAAAGCGAGCTTTTTCGCTTCTGGCGGTTGGGGGCGCTGCTGGTCGGTGACGAGCAATGCGCATTCGCTGACCGGTGACGGCGCGGCGATTGCCTTACGGCGCGGTGTGCCACTGCAAGATATGGAATTCTTCCAATTTCATCCCACCGGCATTTATCGGATGGGCATTCTGATCACCGAAGGCGTGCGCGGCGAGGGCGGCGTGCTGATCAACAGCGTTGGCGAGCGCTTCATGGAGCGCTATGCGCCGAGCGCTAAAGACCTAGCCAGCCGCGATGTGGTCAGCCGCGCGATTTATCTCGAGACGCGCGCCGGACGCAGCATCAAGAACCGCGGATATATGCACCTCGATGTGCGTCCGCAGACGGTCAATCGATATTTCGCCGAAGAGGGCCGCGACCGAGCCGACTTCATCGACGAGAGCACGGTGGAGCGGAAGCTGCCGGACATCCTCGATTTCTGCCGCACCTATTTGGGCGTTGATCCGGTCCATGAGCCGATGCCGGTGCAGCCGACGGCGCATTACGCCATGGGCGGGATACCGACCAATATTGATGCCGAAGTCGTAATCGATGCCACGGGCACGGTGATGCCGGGCGCCTTCGCCGCTGGCGAAACGGCTTGCGTCAGCGTGCACGGCGCTAATCGGCTCGGCACCAATTCGCTGGTTGACCTGGTAGTCTTCGGGCGGCGCGGGGGCATGAAGGTGGCGGAGTACGTCAAGGGCGCCGATTGGGCGGCGCTGCCAAAAGACGCCGGGGCGGAAATCGAAGCCGAGTTTGAGCGGATTCGCCAGGGCGAGGGCAAGTCGCGCCCGGGTGAGCTGCGCCAATTGATGCAGGCGACGATGATGGACAATGTTGGTGTCTTTCGCACTGAGGAGACGCTGCAACAGGGCATCAGCGACCTGGCTGCATTGCGCGAGCGCTTCTATAAGGATCTGCAGATCGACGACAAGTCGCGCGTATTCAATACCGATCTGATGGAGGCTTGGGAATTTGGCTGCTTGCTGGACCTGGCCGATGTCACCGCGCGGACGGCGCTGGAGCGTAAAGAGAGCCGCGGCGCCCACAGCCGCGAAGATTGCAAAAAGCGCGACGACGAAAACTGGCTGGCGCATTCACTGATAGGCCAGCGAGGCTCATTGAGCGACCCGATGTTTGAAGCCCACTTTGACAAGAAGGTCGATCTGTCGCTATGGGAGGCGGAAATTGAAGCCGGTGTGCCGGAAGATCAGCAGAAATTCCGGCCGATAGAGCGCGTGTATTAGGGGACCTCGAGCGAAAAATGCAGCGGCGACTGAACCGAAGTGTCTACGCTCGGCTGTGAGTCGCCCTCCTTCGCGACAAGATATGGGTTACAATATGGATGTTGGCTTCAAAGTTGGATTGCATAACCCAGGCGCGCAAGGCGAATGGCAGTCAGCTTCAAGACGAGTCTTTTCGCCAGCAAGTGTAGAGTAGACGCTTATGACGGGCAGACGAGTCGCGAGAATCATCATGTTGCAAGTTCGCTTCCTTGGCTTGCTGATTCGTTATATCTATTTGCATATTCGTTACATTCAATTGCATATTGAGTATTATCTCCTCAAAGCAGCGGGAGCGACGCTTATCGAAGCGGTGAAAATAGAATGCTGGATCAAATCCATGTCAAGAGAAGACCGCGTCATATTTTCGGCATGTATTGCCGTGTCAATCTATGTACTGGCGCTTGTCATGCTTATCCGCTTGTAGATGGGACGTGAATGAATGGATGTGACTTTCAGAATCAGACGGCAGAACCCGGACCTGCCTGGTAAAGAAAAGCCCTATTGGCAGGAGTTTTCCTTGGCGGATGTCGACCCGACCGATCGCGTGCTGGAGATGCTGCACCGGATCAAGTGGGAGCAGGATGGCTCGCTGTCGCTGCGGCGTTCTTGCGCGCACGGGGTCTGCGGCTCGGATGCCATGCGCATCAACGGCGTCAACCGGCTGGCTTGCAAGATTTTGATCCGCGATGTCGGCGAGAAGATCCAGGTGGAGCCGATTTTGGGTTTGCCCGTGGTCAAGGATCTGATCGTCGATATGGAGCCATTCTTCGACCATTACAAGCGAGTGATGCCCTTCTTCGTCAATAATGATCCTTTGCCAGACGACGGACGGGAGCGCTTGCAGACGCAGGAAGACCGCGAAAAATTCGATGATACGACCAAGTGCATCCTGTGCGCTTGCTGCACGACTTCATGCCCGAGCTTTTGGGCGAACGGGCATTATGTCGGTCCGGCCGCCATCGTGGGGGCGCATCGTTTCGTATTTGATACGCGCGATCAGGCTGGTCAAGAGCGGCTGGACATCCTCAGCGAACCGAATGGCGTATGGCGCTGCCGCACAATTTTCAACTGCACGCCGGCTTGCCCGCGCGATATCGAAGTGACCAAAGCGATTGGCGAAGTCAAATTGGCGATCCGAAAAGGCGCAAATGTTAGCATTTTGTAAAATTGTGCGCTACACTAGTGTGGAGTGAACGTACGCTACGTTAGAATCCGTCGGCGTGCGCGGTACAATTGCATAATTATTTGGAGGTCGATATGAAGCGTATAGAAAGAAGGTCACCGTTCTGGTCGCGGCTTCTTGCCGTGCTCATCACCGTCGCCATCATTGCCGTGCTAGTGTTTGGCGGTGTCAAGAACGTGATGGGTGAGCTGTCCGAGGCGCATGACGCTTTGGCAGCCAGCCAATACGCGCTTGGCAAGACGCAGAGCGAGCTGGTCGCGGCGCGAAGCAAGCTCGCTGAAACGGAGACGGAGTTGGCGGGCGCAGTCGCCGCGGTGGACCGGATAGGGCGGAAGTTGGAGGCTAGCCAACAGCAGCTTGAGGCGGCCAACAGCAAAATCGTCATCCTGGATCACGCCAAGGATCAGTTGAAGCAGCGCTGGGGCTATACCTTGCAGGCGCTTGCGCAGCGCAACGAGCAACTCGTGGCGACTGACCGCGCCTTGCAGGCGACGCAAGCGGAACTCTTGCGGCTGCGGAATCAGCCACAGTGGAGCGTGATCGTGACGACAGAGCGGCAGATGCAGCAGGCCTATCGCGAGCGCTTCGCCATGTCGCAGGCGCGGATGATGGTCGAAGGCGATGCCGGCTTCATGTATTACGAAGGCATGGCGGCACAGCATGAGATTGAAGAATACTTCGGTTATGCCGAGCGGACGCAAGTGGTGTTGACGACCACTGCGCCGGGGCAGGATGTGCTGCGGTGCCTAGACGAGAGCCTGGGATGCGGGAAGGTTTTGGCTGTGGGCGCGCAAGCCGCGCAGATGGAAGCCTATTCCTATCAGTCGCAGTACGTCAGCGAAGAAATGCTGGTCGTTGACGGACGACGTGGACGTCATCCGGGCAGGCGCCGTTAAGCTCTCGCTGCGGTTCAGTAGCGCAGCCAAGTCTCCATTAACTAATTCCTAAACGGGGTGGAGTGTTCCTTCACCCCGTTTAGGCTTGTAATTCACCAAGAGTCTTTTATCCATTTGATGGCGGGCGACCCGTGGGCGCGCAGACTGTGCGCTTCGGTCGCGCCGGCAGTTTTGCCCATTGGCGCGAAATTGCCTGGAGGCGCATAAGTTAGACGGCGTCTTGGCGCGCGCGGCGAGTTTATCAGCCAGAAAGGCTTATGAGCAGAGGCATGAATCGGCTTGAGCGGCGAGAGCTACCGCAGCGCACGGCTATTATTGGCGCGGGCACGATGGGTTTGGGCGTTGCCGAATGCTTCGCGCTTGCCGGCTTGGATGTGGTGCTGGTGGACGCGACGCCAGACGCGTCTCGGCAAGCGCTGGGGCGGCTGAGCCAGCGAGTCCTCACTCACGTCGAAGCGGGCCTTTTGCCGGAGGCGGCAGTCGCATCGGCGAGCCGGGTAGGTGCGGAGGCCGACATCGCATCAGCGGTCGGCTCCGCCGATCTCGTATTCGAAGCAGTGCCGGAGCACATCGAAACCAAGCGTGAAGTGCTGGCAATCTGCGACGCCCATGTGCCCGCTGAGGCGATCATTGCCACCAATACCTCGTCGTTGCCGATTGATGATCTCGCCGCCTTCGTAAAGCGCAAAGGGCGCTTCCTGGGTATGCACTGGTTCAATCCGCCCGAATGGACGCCGGCTGTCGAGGTCATCCCCTCGGCGCAGACTGACCCCGAGATCGTCGCGCGGGCGCGCGAATTCTTATTGGCGATTGGCAAGAAGCCTGCGACGGTCGCCAGCGGACCGGGTTTCGTCGCTAATCGGATTCAGTTCGCGCTATTCCGCGAGGCGCTCGCCTGCGTGGAAGATGGTTTGGCGACGCCGCAAGAAGTCGATGAAGTGGTGCGCAGCAGCTTCGGCTTCCGGCTGCCCTTTTATGGTCCCTTCCAAATCGCCGATATGGCGGGCTTGGATGTCTACGCCAGTATCATGGATGTGCTTTCGCAAGGATTGGGCGCTGACTGGGAGGCGCCGGAAAGCCTGCGCGACATCGTGGCGGAAGGGCGTCTTGGAACGAAGGCGCTGGCGGGATTCTACCAATACAGCGACGAAAAACGGGACGCGCTGCTGATTGAGCGGGACAAGCGATACGCGGCGCTGTCTCGGCTGCTGGACGAGTTTCCCGCGGGAGCGGACGATCGGGAAGAGGCGTCGGCATGAGGGAGATTCAGCGCGTGGCATTGGTCGGCGCCGGCACGATGGGGCGGCAGATCGCATTGCAATGCGCTCGGCACGGTTTCCCTCTGGCACTTTATGATGTCGATGCCGATGTCTTGGCGAAAGCCGAAAGCTGGCAACGGCGGATTGTCGCCGCCTGGATCGACTCGGGCGATTTGGCCGTCTCGGAGGAAGCCGGCATCTTTGGGCGGATTCAGTACGAGACGGATCTGTCAAGCGCGCTGGCTGAGGTCGACCTGGCGATTGAAGCTGTGCCCGAGCGGATTGAACTGAAGCGCGCTGCCTTCGCGCAAATGGATCGTCTGCTGCCGGCTGATGCCATCATCGCCAGCAACAGTTCTTCTATCCGCGTAAGCGCGCTGGAAGACGCGACGGAACGGCCTGAGTTGGTCGCCAACTTGCACTTTTATCTGCCGGTCTGGGACAGTCCGATGGTGGAAATCGGCGGGGGTAGCAGCACGCGCCCGGATGTACTGGATGCGTTGGCGGCCTTCGCGCGCGCGATATCGATCTTGCCCTTGCGCGTGCGGAAAGAGAGCACCGGCTTCGTCTTCAATCGCGTCTGGCGGGCGGTGAAGAAAGAGGCGATGCGCGTTGCCGACAGCGGCGTGGCGAGCATCGAGGATGTCGACCGCGCCTGGATGATCAAGTTTGGTCGGGAGAAGCCGCCGCCCTTTGCGCAGATGGACCGCATTGGGCTCGATGTTATTCGCGATATTGAGCTGCACTACGCAGCGGAAAGCGGCGACCCGGAAGACCTGCCGCGATCGATTCTGACCGACCGAGTGGAGCGGGGCGATTTGGGCGTGAAGACAGGGCGGGGCTTTTATCGGTATCCCGATCCAGCCTGGGCGCGGGCTGAGTTTCTCGATCCCGATGCCGGTGATAGCGGCGGCGATGACCGATCTTGACAGGGTAAATCGCGCGTCGTACAATCATCGCCCGTCAGGGGAAGCAAACCTTGAGGACGCTCTGCCAGCGTGGTACAATCTCGCGGTTGCGCCACCATAGCTCAATTGGCAGAGCACCTGTTTTGTAAACAGGTTGTTCTGGGTTCGAGTCCCAGTGGTGGCTTCGGTTTAACAGTCGAATCGAATGGGTCGGTGCCCGAGTGGCTAAAGGGGGCGGACTGTAAATTCGCTGGCGAGAGCCTACACTGGTTCGAATCCAGTCCGGCCCACTTGTGACATGAACCACTTGTCTTCGAGAGGCGAGCGGTGTCATGCCTCCGTAGCTCAGGGGTAGAGCGCTCCCTTGGTAAGGGCGAGGTCATGAGTTCAAATCTCATCGGAGGCTCAATTCCTGAGAAATGCAGGTGATAAGGTATGAGGGAAGATTATGGCGAAGAAGGGACAGCGCATCGTCGTCAAGTTGCGCAGCACCGAAAGCGGTCACATCTACATCACCGAGAAGAGCCGCCGCAACACGCAGGGGCGGCTTGAGTTGCGCAAGTTTGATCCTTATTTGCGCAAGCATGTGCTGTATCGAGAAACCAAGTAGATTTGCGCCGCGTAATGATGTATAGTAGGCACGGGACGCGCGGATAGCATAGGGGTATAGCTCAGTTGGTAGAGCGACGGTCTCCAAAACCGTAGGTCGAGAGTTCGAGTCTTTCTGCCCCTGTATCGAGAGCCATAAGCACCGTCCTCCGCGGCGGTGTTTATCAATCAGGGGCGGGCGAATGCGCCCGAAGATTGGCAGAGGAGCAATGGCGACATGGCGGTAGAAGAGCAAACACAGGCGGCGATCACGCAGAAGAAGGGCAAGGCGACGCCGGGCCGGCGCAGTCGCAAGGTCAAGACGACGGCGAAAGCCGAGCCACAGGGCAACGCCATCACGCGCCCGCTGTATATGACGGTAGATTATTTCAGCAATGTGCGGTCCGAGCTGAACAAGGTGGCTTGGCCCAGCCGGCATGATACGCGCCGCCTGACGATTCTCTGCATCAACGTGACGATTGCGTCGGCGATTTTCCTTGGCATTTTGGCGGTGATCTGGTCGGAGTTCATGCGCATCGGCTTGAATCCGGGCATGGCTTGGATGCTGTTGGCGGTGATCGCGGCGATGGTAGGCGGCGCTTTCTACATGATTCGGCGCGGGTCGATATAAGGCGCGCCTTCGGCCTCTGATAGTCTGGACGAAGAAAACTCATGAGCGAACAAACGAAAGACGCAACCGAATTGACCGACTACGATCCGGAGCCGGTGGTCCTTGACGAACCATCGGAAGATGTCGATGGCTTGAATATCACGCTGGATGAAGGGGCGGAAGACGACCTCGAACGCAGTTGGTTCTTCATCCACTGCTATTCCGGTTATGAGAAAAAGGTTGAGCACGCCTTGCGGCAGCGCATCGACACGATGGGCATGCAAGACCAGATTTTCGATGTACTGATTCCGACAGAAGACGAAATCGAAGTGAAAGACGGCAAGCGCCGCACGGTGGAGAAACGCGTCTTTCCCGGTTATGTCATGGTGCAGCTGCGCTGGATGAAAGTCTGCCCAATGTGCCGAAATAACGCAATCCGTGAAGAAAGGGTTGCGAAACAGGATGGTGGAGGCATGGCAACGAAATGGCTCTGCGATCCTGGCAAGGGTGGCTGTGGACAGCGAATCAGCGAAGAGGACGTAGAAGCGCTGGAGTCCGGCTGGGAGAGAGAGCTGGACAAGGACGCCTGGTACACGGTGCGCAATACGCCGGGCGTGGTCGGCTTTGTCGGCGGCGACAGCCAGCCGACGCCGCTGCGGGTGGAAGAGGTCAAGCGCATCATGGACCGTATGGACTCCGAAGATACGGTGGTCAAAGTCGATTACAAGATCGGTGAACGCGTGCGCATCGTCGGCGGTCCCTTCAATGATTTTCCCGGCACGGTGGCTTCCATTGATTCCGGTCGCGAAAAGGTGCGCGTCATGGTCGACTTTTTCGGGCGGGAAACCGCGGTCGTGCTTAGCTTCATGGAAGTGGAAAGAATGTAAGACCGGCGATCGCGTATCGTCGATGCGAAGATTGAGGTCAAGGTCCCGGCGAACTAGGCCGGGATGATTTTGAGAAAAGGCGAGGATTCAGCATGGCAAAGAAAGTCAAAGCAATCGTCAAGCTGCAAATTCCGGCGGGCAAAGCCAATCCGGCGCCGCCGATTGGACCGGCGCTGGCGCAGCATGGCATCAATCTGATGCAATTTTGCAAAGAGTACAACGGCCGCACCTCGAGCCGAATGGGTGAGATTGTGCCAGCCGAGATTACAATCTTTATGGATGGCTCCTTCAGATTCGCGCTAAAGAGCCCGCCGACGTCTTTCCTCATCAAGAGGGCGGCCGGCATCGAGAAAGCCGCTTCCAATCCGCTGACGGAGACGGTGGCGGTGCTGAATCGCAATCAAGTGCGGGAGATCGCCCAGGTTAAAATGGTCGATATGAACGCGATTGACATAGAAGGCGCGATGCGTCAAGTCGAGGGTACCGCCCGTCAAATGGGCATTAAGGTTGCCGACTAGCCAAGCCAACAATTGCTGGCAGACGTGGCAAGCCGTGGAACAGGTTGAGTTGAATTAGTGGGAGGGCGCAGCCGCCCGCTGACCACGAGGAGATTAAAGAATGGGAAAGCGATACAAAGAAGCGCTGAAGACATTTGATCGGCAGCGAAACTACCCGATGGATGAGGCGCTGAAGTTGGTGAAGGACAACGCCAAAGCCAAGTTTGATGAGACCATTGAAGTGCATTTTCGGCTGGGCATTGATCCGCGCCACTCCGATCAGCAGATCCGCACGACGGTCATGCTGCCGCATGGCACAGGCAAGACGATACGCATTCTGGCATTTGTCGAAGAGGGACAGGAAGAGGCGACGCTGGCGGCCGGCGCCGATATCATCGGCACTGACGATGTGATCAACCAGATTCGTGACGGCTGGTTGGAGTTCGACGCGACAATCGCGACGCCGCCGATGATGCGCAAGGTTGGCCCGATCGCCCGCATCTTGGGTCCGCGTGGCTTGATGCCGAACCCAAAAGCGGGAACGGTTGTGCAACCCGATGATATCGCGCGCGTGATCGGCGAATTGAAGGCGGGACGCGTTGAGTTCCGAAATGACCGCACGGGAAACCTGCATATTCCGGTGGGCAAAGCAAGCTTCACGCAAGAACAGCTTGGCGAGAACCTGCAGGTGCTGGTGGATGCGGTTCAGGCAGCCAAACCCGAATCACAAAAGGGCGCTTACGTGCGCCGGATGGTATTGACTTCGACGATGGGACCGGGCGTGCGCGTCGAGGCTGCAATGTAGCAGCAATTTTCCTAAATCTAGGACCTGTAGGGGCGAGCCAGTGGTTCGCCCTTTTTTATTTCAGTTGTCCAGTTCGGGCGACCTGATAGGTCGCCCCTACATTATCTGCGCTTCGGCGGGAATTAGCGCTTGAGCCGCTCGAAATATTGCTTGCGGAACTTGGCGACTTTGGGCGCGATGACGTAAGCGCAGTAGCCGGAACGCGGATTGTTGACGAAGTAATCCTGGTGGTAGTCTTCGGCGACCCAAAATGCGCTAGCTGGCGTGACCTCGGTGACGATTCTGTCGCGATACAGTCCCTCAGCTTCAATCCGCGCGATGGTCGTTTCGGCAATGCGCTTTTGCTCCTCGCTGTGGTACCAGATGCCGGAGCGATACTGCGGACCGACATCGTTGCCTTGGCGATTCAACGTGGTCGGATCGTGCGTGGCGAAGAAGATGTTCAGGACATCTTCAAAGCTGATGACCTCATTGTCAAAAGCGACGTTTACCACTTCGGCGTGCCCGGTGGTCTTGGCGCATACTTGCTCGTAGGTGGGGTTGTCGACGTGGCCGCCCATATACCCAGATATCGCCGATTCGACGCCGACCAGTTGATTGAAGACGGCTTCCACACACCAGAAGCAGCCACCTCCCAATGTTGCGACTTCTTTACTCATGAATTGAATCCTTCTACTTTCGACGATTGCCCACAGGTTAGACGAAGATTCTTGCCGATTTGCTACGGCGGCGTAAGTCTTTTGTCAGAGCGCGACTTCGGCATCGGCGACCGTCCGGGTCAGGCGCGCCCATTCAACCAGAGACAAGGTCTCAGCACGGCGCCGCGGGTCAATTTCGGCGGCGCGTAGCAGATCGCGGATGACCGAGGACCTAATCTGCAAACCGCCTGAAAGCGAGTTTTTCAGCTGCTTGCGCTTCATGCTGAAACCGGCTTTGGCCACGCGGAAGAAAAGCTCGCGCGATGGCACATCAACTGGCGGCGCCTCGTGAGTATCGATGCGCACGATGGCGCTGTCGATGTTTGGCCGCGGCCAGAAAACGGCAGGACCAAACTTGCCGACGATGCGCGGCCCACCGTAAAACTGTGTGGCGATGGAGAGCAGGTTCATCGCGCCGGGCGCGCCAATTATACGCTCGGCCACTTCGTATTGCATGGTCATAACGATGCGCCTGGGCGGCTTTGCCGATTCCAGTAGCCGCCAGAGGATGGCCGAGCTGATGTAGTAGGGCGCGTTCGCCACCACGATGTAATCATCATTGCCAACCAGCGCCGCGACATTTGTCTTCAGGATGTCTTCAAATACGAGGTAGACGTTGGCGCGTTCATCAAAGCGCTCTTCAAGGAGGGGTTGCAGGCGCTCATCGACCTCGATGCTGAAGACTTGCCGGGCAGCGTCAGCCAGAATTTCGGTCAAGGCGCCGGCGCCAGCGCCAACTTCCACGACGGTGTGTTCAGGCGATAGATCGGCAGAAGCCACGATTTTCTCCAGCGCGTTGGGGTCGTGCATGAAATTCTGCCCCAGGCTTTTCTTGGGCAGGATTTCGTAGCTATCAAGCAATGCTTTGGGGCTGTGAGACATGGATTCCCTTCGCCTGGTCAGATTGCCGGGCGATTTCAGTTGACCATAGCGAGGCGGTTTTGAGTAGGGTAAGCGACGTATGCCCTTTGGATTGTCGCTAAAATGAGAAACGACCTTTAATAATGGGAAGCGAAGACCATGACACTTCTTGATCCTGAATTTCTGCCCATCCTCATATTTGCCTTGCGCGTCACCAACAATGCTATCGGCACTGTTCGGCTGATACTGATGTTGCGCGGTCGGCGGGTATTGGCTTTCGCCCTTGCCTTGGTGGAGTCGCTGCTATTCGCCTTCACGGCCGGGCATGTCATTACCGATTTGAACAACCTTCCGAACTTGGCCGCCTACGCCCTTGGCTTCGCTGTTGGCGGCGCAGTCGGCGTTCAAGTGGAGCGCCGATTCGTAAAAGCTTACGAGAGTGTGACCGTCATCGCCTCGCGCGAGGTCTCGCACGAGATGGCGCTGGCATTGCGCGAGCGTGGTCATGGCGTCACCGAGATCATGGGCGAAGGCGCGCATGGCGAGGTCGAGGAACTGCGCATCATCGTGCATCGGCGCGATCTGCATCAGGTTCTGAAGATCATCCGCGGCATCAAAGACGATGTATTTGTGACGGTGGAGCACTCCGACATTATTCGCGGCGGTTGGATCCGCGCGCATCGTCGTTGAGGCGGCCTATTCCTCCGCCAGCGCCAGTTCGACGAAGTATGTGGGGTACTCCAGCAATCGGTGAATCGGGCATTTGCCGGCGATATCGCGCAATCGTTTTAACTGCTTTTCGTCGAGGTCCCCGTAGAAGACGAGCGCCTCGCGCAGTTCATGCACGAAGGCGTCGTTGCCCTCGTGGGCTGGATAATCGCTGCCTTTGAAGCGCTCATAATCGAGCTTGACCTCGACGCGCTGCAAGTCCCAGCCTTTGCGCTCGGCGTAGAGGCGGCAAGTGATCGCCATGCAAGAGCCAAGCGCGCCCAACATCATTTCGCCTGGCGTTGGCGCGGTATCCGTGCCGCCGGCTTCGGCCGGTTCGTCCACGTGCCATTGGTGATGGCGGACGTTTATTGTCGTGCGAGTGCCGTCTTCGAGAATGATGTCAACGGGCATGGCAAGCGCTCCTTCTCGTCCCTTGTGGTTCGCGACTCAATCGCGCAACACAGCGAATATGTCGCTAATCGCCAATTCGAAGCCGGGCAGGATGTCTTCGCCGCTGAGCGTATCGCCCATTCCGACGGACTCGGTTTCAATCCGCGCGTCCACATCCAAACGGGAGACTTCAACAACGCGCCGCCCGGGCAATACAAGCCAAAACAGGCGCGAGCCCTTGCGCATGTAGACCTGCGCTTTGCGCCTGGCCAGCGCCAGCGAATCCCAGGGTTCGAAAAGCTCAACCGCTATATCCGGCATTGCCGCTACCCATTCTTCTGGCGGAGAACCGGGGTCGCGCTCGTGGCTCATAAAGGCAACATCTGTGCCGACAAGCGTGTCGTTCTCGCCATCCGGGTAGTATCCCGAGCCAATCGTACAGAACCCGGCATCGGTTTCCTCGACGTGGCGCCCAAGATGAACGGCGAAGTCGGCCGCCAAGACGCCCTGAGCGAAACCGTGTGGCGCGCGTGGAATCAGTTCGCCCTCAAGCAATTCAAAATCCCAGAATTCATTGTCAGGATGATGAGTCCAATCCCGGACATCGTCGATTGTCAAAGGTCGGTTTCGCCAGTTTATCACCGCAGTACCGATCGCGTCTCTCATCGATTCTATAGACCAGGGATTGGTCATATTATGAGACCTCGCCGAACTGCGGTGGGCGCACGGGCATCACTTGCCAGGCGGAAAGAGCTTGTTTACCGGCAATTCAAAGCCGGGCATAAAATCATAACCGCCAAGCAGGTCGCCCTGGCGCATAAACTCGGACTGGATCGCTCCATCTTCGCCCAGGCGGCAGACTTCAACGCCTTGCCTCTCCGGCTGAACCAGCCAAACGATGGTCGTGCCATTTTCGAGGTAGGCTTGTGCTTTGTGTCTTAGTTTGCTCATCGTGTCAGATGGTGGTTTTATTTCGACTGCCAAGTCTGGCATTTTTGGTACGTAGTCTTTTGGCGGCGGGTCGGGCAACTGGTCGAATCGCTGGTAGGCGACATCGGGCAGCAGCGCGGTGTAGCGTTTCTCAGGCGGGTGGAAACCACATTCGGAGGTTGCTTCGCCCAGCCCGAATGCTTGTTCGTATTCGTAGAGGAAGTGCCCGATTCGTATTTGCAGTTTAGCATGGGGCCGTTTGGGCATCTCGTCCTCATACAGTATTCCATCAATGAGATAAAACTTGCGATGCTCGAACTCGGGATCGCTCTCCATCGCCCATAGATCGTCGACCGTGTAAAGTTTTTGCTGAATAGCCATATCGCCTTAGACTCCAGCCCAAGCCCTGGCCAAAGTATAACATATTGGGATTTGCATCAGCCTAGATCCGTCGGTGCTGGATATGCTCAGAGGCCGTAGCCATCTGGTGGAATCGCCAGCAGGAACATGATGGACAATCCGGCGATTAACAGCGGCAAGAGGATGACTATGGCGATCAACCTATTCTCGCTTTTGAGGTGCATATAGAACCAGATAACAAGGCTCGACTTGATGATGGCGATGCCCAGCAGCAGAATCGCCTTGATCGCTTGCAAGGCCGCGGCGGCGTCAGGCGCGTCGTGGATGGCGCCATTGAGGAACTCGGCGCTCAAGACTTCAATGACGGTCAGCACAGCCAAAGCGCCGAAGACAACCGTATAGACGCCGCCTTCGACCGTGATTTCGCGCCCCAGCAGCTGCACGGTATTGCTGTGGCGCTCACCCTCGTGATGCATCGCTTCAGCCATTGCGCGCGCTCCTATACCAGGTAGATCAGGGTGAACAGCATGATCCAGACGACATCGACGAAGTGCCAATAGAGGCCGAACATTTCGATGCCGATGGGATTGTTGTCGTAGCGGCCCTTTGCGCCGCGCCGCATCACTTCCAGCGCCCAAAGCACGCCGACGAAGACGTGGGCGCCATGGAAAAAGGTGGGCGCGTAGAAGCGCATGCCGAAGGTGCTCCATTCGGAAGCGGTATCGAAGCCGAGCACGATACCGAGATGCGCCAGCTCGCTGTATTCGATATATTGCCCGCCAAGGAATACGATGCCACCAAGCGCGGTCAAGCCGATCCAGCGCAGCATGCCCGCGCGATTGCCCCCCTGCATGGCGCGCAAGCCCATCACCATAAAGAAGCTGCTCGCCAAGAGGACGAAGGTGTTGGCGGTGACCAGCGCCACGCCGAGCTCTTCATGCGCCTGCGCCACGATGTCTTTTTCATTGATGCGGAAGATAATGTAACCGACGATCATGATCGAGAAGATGACGATTTCCGACGCCAGGTAGAGCCAGACGCCGAGCTTCATATTGTTGTTGTGCTCTTCTTCACTCATGTGCCCGTGATCGTCGTGGGCGGCCGCGGGGAGGTGAGTGGCGGTCAATTCTGCCATGCTTTGTCTCTCAGTCTATTTCTGATAGCCGATGGCGCGCGGGATGGCGCGGATGATGCTGACGATGCCGCCGGCGACCTTGCCCACTTCGCGGATCGGCGCGATCTGCGTCCGTTCGCCATCGGTCGGCTCGTATTCTTTCACTTCGCTCACACCGCGGTGCGCCAGGTAAAAGAAGATGGCGATGCCGCCGGCGGCCAGCACCAGCGAAACGAAGATGATCAAAATGAAACCGAGCAATACGGTGAACTGGCTGGCGCCTTCAATCGTCTGATTGGAATAATCATCGGGCGGGAAAAAGAGCCCGAGGATTTCCTGAATGGGAATGACGAAATCGCCGAAGCCATTGGCGAAGAAATCCGCGTTTGGTTCGGTCGCGATCTGCAAGCCCAATCCGTGCGGCAGCAGCGCGAAGGTGAATAGCGCGACGGTGGTGATGACGGCGATGGTCAGCACCAGGAATAGCTGCCCGGCATAGAAAACCATCGTCTGCCAAAGGCAGGAGACAGTCATCAAAAGCCCGCCGAGCGTGGCCGGTATGCCAGCGATCAGCATCAGCAGGATGCGCCAGGCGATGACACCGATGGCGAGCCAGATCGAGAACCAAACGATGTTCACAATCCAGTTGACCAGAAACAAGCCGAAGTTTAGATAAGGGAAAGCCCAAGGTTTGGGTGAATCGTTGATGATGATCCAGGTTAAATCCCAGAGCCACTTGCCGGCGCGGAAAACCAGACCCGATGTACGGAGCGCGAAATCATTCTCCGGGGCTTGCTCTTCGTGCTCGTCGGCGTGATCGCCATGCTCGCTCATCTTGGGATCGAAAGCGCCGACGCCCCACATGAAGGTCGCCATCGAGACAAAAGCCGCCAGCACCATGCCGACTTGGGCGCCTTCGCTGGAATCAGCGTTCATCCAGACCGGATCCATATTTTGCAATACACGCACGGCGTAGACGAAAGCCAGCGATGCGATAAAGCCTGCTATCAGCGCCGGAATCGCCCTTGAGAGGCCCGGTTTATCCATGAAGCGCTACTCCCTCACCAGTTGATCGCGGCAAGCATGCGACCGCTTGTCCATTCGACGCTTTTGATGCGCCGCATTCAACGTATCCAGTACAAGACGACATAAAAGAGTATCCAAGCCAAGGTGACAAAGTACCACAGCTTGGCTGTGCCTTCTACCGCCCAGGAATCATGCTCATCGCCGCTGTAAGTGCCGGCGGCGGCGCTGCGAATCACATGCGCCATGATCGCTAGAATCGCCAGCGCATGGACGAAGTGAAAGCCGGTCATCAAGCGCATGGTGATGCCGTACTGCGTCGCCAGCGCTGCATTGGATACCGCTGCGAATTCGTAAACGATGACCGCCATAAAGGCCAAACCGAAGACCATCGCGCCGCGCCAATCAATGAGGAAGCCGCCGATGCGCCGCTTGCGTAATGCCTGCAATCCGCGCTTGACCAATAGCGAACTCAGCAAAAGCGCAAGGGTGGCCGCTGTCGGCAGCAGCGGGTCAAAGGGCGCGACGCCGGTCGGGGGCCATTCGGAATAACTGAAGCGCAACTGCCAATTGACGATGATCATCGCCAAGAAGACCATAATCCAACTGATCTGAAATATGGTCATACCCAAGCGGTTGTTCTTCAAGCGCAAATCGGCTTCGCTGGGTCGGCTTAGTTTCGTTTTGGGCTGTCGGTCAACGTAGCTGGTCATGTCTGATGCGCCGCATATTCTCCAGGTGACACTCAGTAGAACCAAGTTAGTCGCGCGAAAACTGATTAGTAATCTATAGCAAGTGTAGGCGAGCCACCGGCTCGCCCGTACAAACTCTCGAATACTTTGGCATTTTCTTTCATGCTGCAATCATTCTCTTTGCTTGCTCGAGATGGCGTCGGTTCCTCATTTAGTGTTCGCCAGCGCGTGTTGGTCGTCCGTCGAATGCCTCATCGACGACGTCCAAATAGGCGGCGGATGCTTCGGTGCCATAGCCGTAGGGGTTTTCAAAGGGAATGGGATCATCATCGAAGTTCATCGGCGGCGGCGGCGAGGTCGTCTGCCATTCCAAAGTCAGCGCGCGCCAGGGATTGGCGCCGGCGATGGGACCGCGATAGTAGGACTTGATCACGTTGTATATCACGATAAAGGTCGAGAAGCCGAGCACAAATGCGGACAAACTTATCAGCTGATTCCAGGGCTGGAATTCGGGCACGTATACAGCGACGCGCCTAGGCATGCCCAGCATTCCGACCACGTGCATCGGGAAGAAAGTGAACAAAAAGCCGAAATAAGTGAAAAGGAAGTGGATTCTTCCCAGGCGCTCGTTCATCATGCGCCCGGTCACTTTGGGGAACCAGTGATAGAGGGCGGCGTAGACGGCGAAGACGCTGCCACCGAAGAGCACAAAGTGAAAGTGGCTGACGACGAAATAGGTGTCGTGCACGTGAATATCGAATGGCAGAGCCGCCAGCATCACGCCGCTGATGCCGCCGATGACAAAGAGCGACAAGAAGCCCAGCGCGAATAGCATGGCGCTGGTGAAGCGGATCTTGCCGCCCCAAATCGTACCCAGCCAGCTGAACATCTTGATGCCGGTCGGCACCGCGATGATCATGGTTGTGATCATGAAGGGAATGCGGAGTTCCGGCTGCAAACTGGTGAACATGTGATGCGCCCAAACGGTGAAGCCGACGAAGGCGATGCCCATACTGGACAAGCCGACCATACGATAGCCAAAGACCGGTTTGCGACTGTGGACGGAAAGCACCTCGCTGAGCACGCCCATGCCGGGCAGCACCATGATATAAACAGCCGGGTGACTGTAGAACCAGAATATATTCTGCCAGAGCAGCACATCGCCCCCGCCGGCCGCGTCGAAAAAGGTCGTGCCAGCCACGCGATCAAGTAGCAGCAGGGTCAGCGCGCCAGCCAGGAAGGGTGTCGCCATGACGGCGATGATGCTGGTCGCCAGGACCGCCCAGCAAAGCAAAGGCATACGCCAAATGGTCATCTCCGGCGGACGCATGTTAAAGATGGTTACGATGAAGTTTATCGACCCCATGATGGAGGAAATGCCGAGCAAATGCGCGCCCAATGCCCAGAGCGTCTGTCCGTCGCCGCTGAACAGTGTAGACAGCGGCGGGTAAGAGGTCCAGCCGGCTTCGGCCGGGCTGACAAAATAACCGAGCAGCACCACGACCGCGGCTGGTGGAATCAGCCAGAAGGCGAAGGCGTTCAGCCAGGGGAAAGCCATATCTTTGGCGCCTAGCTGCAGCGGCACCACGAAGTTGCCGAAAGCCGCCCACATCGGAATGATGAAGAGAAAGATCATGATGGTGCCGTGGATGGTGAAGAGGCTGTTATAAGCTGCGCCCGAAACCATCAGATCGAGCTCGGGCGTCCACAATTCCAGGCGAATGCCCATCGCCATCGCGCCGCCGATGATGAAAAACAAGAAAGCGCTGACGCCGTATTGTACGCCGATGATTTTGTGATCGACGCTCCAGCGCAAATAGTCGCTCAGCGCGGGGCGCCGCAAGGCTTCCGCTTCGACTTGTTCTTCCTGTGCCCCCAAGGGGACGGCGATTGTTGCCATAATAGCGCTTTCTCACTCCGGATTACCTGTCCAATGTCGACGAGCGCGCCGATCGTTCAGTGGTACTTTGCCTCATTCCGATTCATCGCCCGCTTCCAATTCCGCTTCCGCTTCCGCTTCCGGCGTCTCGGCGCCTGCGTCCTCGTCCATGCCAAAGGTGATATCGACCTCGTAGCCGAAGACCGTTTGGATGGCGTCGGGGATGGCGATGCTGGCGTTTTCCATGTCGCAGTCGGATTGTTCGCCCTGCGTGCAAAGGTAAGCCACGATCGAATAGAGTTGCTCGGGCGACATGACATTGGTGGCTTCCATGACATCGGGACCAAAAGCGGCCATCTGCTGATCGTAGCCGGGGACGCGGAAAGCGCCCGAATTCCAGATTGATGTGGCGATGTATTCTTCCGCCGTTTGCCCCGGGACGCGTTCACCGGCGCGTTCGGCGACGCCATTCAGCGACGGACCCGTCGTCGAGGTCCAACCGAGACTGTCCAAGATGTGACAACTGTTGCAGATATAATTCTGGATCTCCATTTCGCCGCGCAAGACCGGATCGGCCGGCGGATTCAAAATCGCATGGATCGCCGGTTCGTAGAATAGATCGAGGAACTGGCTTTCGTTTTCATAGACGATGACTGCGCCTTGCATCCGACCGTGGCCATCGCCGCAGAGTTCGGCGCAGACGATTGGGTAGCGCGCGGGATAGCTGCGGTCTTCGACCCGTATGGGCGTAAAGCGCAGTTGGGTCGGGCGGCCGCCCCGCCTCGGATCGCCGGGCAGCAAATCTTGTTTGACGCGCATCGCCGGCACCCAATAAGAATGGATGACGTCTTGCGTCTGCAAGGTCAAGTCAACATTTTGACCGATATAGGTGTGCAATTCGGGCCCGCTGTTGATGATGATCTGGTTGCCGTCGGGGTCGAAGCGTTCGGTAACGTATTGGTGGGTCCAGGCGTAGCGCGCGCCGTTGACGTTGATGGATATGCTCTGCCCCTCGACCATATTGATGGCGGCTTTTGGCTCGCTGTTCTGCGTCCAGATATTGAAGCTCACCACGGCCAGGAAGACGACGACCAGCGCCGGGATAATCGTCCAAACAATCTCAAGGAGCGGGTTTCCCTGATAGCTCGGTCCATCGCCCTCATCGCCGGGTCGCGCGCGGAATGCGATGACCGAAATCAGCAGCATGCCTTGTATCAAGAAGAATACGACACCGCCGATGATCATCAGGATATAAAACAGTTCATCGACGCTCTTGGATTCCGCCGAGGCTTGCTCGGGCAGCACCACTGGCACGAAGGTCGTGAACCAATTGATACCGATGACGCTTACGATCAGGAAGACAGCCGCTACGACAACGGCTGCCGGACTTATCGAAGGAGTGTTGGAAGGTCTGTTCTGCATACCGGACTTCCACCTGGTTATCACAGCGGCGCGCTAGCGGAAAGGGCGCCTTTACAAACGGCGCGCCATACACTGCCTGCGCGGGACAGAGCCGCTTGTACATTTTGTCACAATTCTAGCCAAAAGCCGATGGGTTTACAAGTTCTGGTCTGGCTAGGCGAGTTGAATGTTTTGGGCATCGCCCCATGTCGCGGACATACACGCTTTTGCCACCGAGGAATGGAGGAAACACAGAGGGCCGTGCAGACACTGACCGCCAACACTAATGAGGCAGAGCCATTTTTGCGCGCAGTACTGCCCAGATGTGAATTGCTTTGAGGGTTCATCGCGCCTTTAAGGATCGTTCTTTGGAATGCCGCGCGGGCTGCGGTAAAATCGCGCTAGGTAAACGCGTTATAAGGCGGGGTAATGCAAGCGAATCAGGACAAGAGCAAAACAGTCCCGGCTGCGAGTACCAATCATCACGGCTTTTCATACGGGCTTTTATGGTTCTTGCATCTGTCGGTTAACTTCGCCTTGCTCGGCGCGGCGCTTGTTCTTGGCTTCGTCGCCTTTTTCCAATCGCTGGAGATCTTGTTGACGCTCGGCGCCTCGCTGATTTTGCAATCGATGGGCGATTCGGTGCGAGCCAAGTACGCGCTGGTGACATTACGCAACGTCTGGCTGCTGGTCGGGGGCGTCGTCTTTCTGGTGGTCATCATTTACTGCATCAACGTCTTCTTTAAGCGCTGGCGCGATATTGGCATACATCGCGCTTATATCATCCTTTTGATGGCGGAAGCGCTGATTATTGTTCTCGCCCGCGTCTTGACCTGACTCAGCGCGCGCCGAAAAAATAGTATTCGAGGATTTCGCGCGTCAGCGGCGCGGCGACGGCGGAACCCTCGCCCGCATTTTCCACCATGGCGACGATCGCAATCCGTGGCTCCTTTGCCGGCGCGTAGGCGATGAACCAACTATGCGGCGGGATATCTTCGCCCGGCACTTGAGCCGTGCCCGTTTTGCCGCAGACGCCAAGCTCCAGAAGCGGCGAACCGTAGAATTGATGAGCGGCGGTACCGGCGTATGAATTCACGACATCACACATGCCGCGATGAATAATAGCGAGGTTGGCCGGGTCGAGTTGAGCATCGACCATCACCTCGCGCCCGGCGACGGCGCTGCGCTGATCGAGGATGCCCCTTTCGCGCACCAAATGCGGCCGCAAAACGTAACCGCCATTGGCGATCGCCGCGTATAAGCGCAGCATCTGCAGAGGCGTGGCTTGCACCTCTCCTTGACCGATGGAGAGATTGACAGCGTGCGAATAAGACCAGGGCAAACCGGTGAGCTTGGTGATGTTCTCCGGCGTCGGTAGATTGCCTGTGACCTCCGGTACGGCATTTACTCCGGTGAGTTGACCCAAGCCGAGGAGCCGCCCGAATGAGGGGAGCAGCCAAGGGTCGCGGGCGTTCAAGTTGAAGCCGGCCTGATAGAAAAAGGGATTGCAACTATTGGTGATCCCGGTCTGCACCGACATGATGCCATGGCCTCCGCGCAGCCAGTCATAGCGGACATCGGCGCCATAAGCCCAACTGCCGACGCAGTTGTAGCGCGTTGTCTCGTCATAGACGCCGCTTTCGAGCGCGGCGACGGCGGTGAGCCCTTTCATGACCGAGCCGGTTGGATAAATGCCCTGCGTCGTGCGATTGAGCAGGGGCTTGCGCTCGTCTTCGACGATCGCTTCCAACTCTTTCAAAGCCTCCGCCGCGCCCATCGACGGGAAAGGATTGAGCACATTGCCATCGTAAGCCGGATGGCTGTACATCGCCAGGATTTCACCGGTGTTGACGTCCATTATGACGACCGCCGCGCCCTTGCTATCCTCGGACCAGCGGCTGCTCTCGTAGGCGCTCTCCAGCAACCGGGCGATCTCCGCCTGCAAATCGGCGTCGATCGTCAGCCACAGGCTTTCGGGGACTTGCGAACGAACTTCGCTTAGCGCGCGCAGGCGACGTCCATCGGGAGCGACCAGTGACAGCCGCCCGCCGGGGCGCCCGGCCAGCGTGTCATTCATGCTCGCCTCCACGCCCCCTTTACCGATGATGGTCCCAGCGTTGAATCCGATTGCTTCCAATGCCAAGACTTGATTGGCGTCCGGGTAGCCGACAAAACCGATCACATGGGGCAGGAGTGCGCCATCCAGGTAGCGCCGCGTGGGCTGCTGGCGGAATTCGGCGCGGCAGTAGGCTTTCATCAGATCGTTGTTTTCAATGAAGACATCCGGTTCAATCAAGCCAGCGTCCACGATCCAGTCCGCCCGGGAGCGTACATTGAAGAGCTCAGTGATCTCTTCCAGCGGTTTGGCTAGTGACTCCGCCAGGATTTTGAAGCAGACATCGCGGTCGGGTATACGAGCGTTATCAGCCAGGACGCGGACCATGCGGCCGTTTTGGTCGGCCAGCGTTTTGCCATTGCGATCGTAGATATTGGCGCGGCTGGGGATTTGCGATTCAAAAACGAGGCGTGCGCCTTCTCCCAATTCGGTGAAGATATCGGCAGGCGACCAAGCAATACGCCATCCCCCCACTTGCGGATCGATTACCAGATGAAGCAGGCGTTTTTCGTCGGTAAAGCGGCCGAGGACGCGCGTATGAAAGGTCATGTCATATTGAAGCGTCAGCACGTTGCCGTCGCCGGTGAGGTTGGCGAGCCTGTATTCAAGGCGCGTCAGTGTCAGTTTGTCACGCGCGTTCTGATAAATGGCGCGGAATTCGTCGAGCGGAGTCAACTCCCGATTGCGGAACGTGAGCCAGCGGTGCATTTCGTCGAGGTCGCCGCGCTGCCAGGCATCGAGGAAAAGCCGCGCGACTTGGTCGGCTGAATCAAGATCGGCGCCAGCTCCGGGTTCAGGCGCCAGAGTGGGGAGGGGAAGCGCGGATTGCTCATTTCCCCCGCCGCAGCCGGCGAGCGCCAGCAAAGCGATGAGATGAAGCAGGACCAAAATACGCATGGCGACCTGGATTGCCAAGCTGTAGCACAACCATCCATTATATTGGTTTCGGCGTTCTCGAATTCGAAACGGCTTAGGAATCGTTGTCCAATTTGGCTTGGACGTCTGGTCGCGTGACGATGATGTCGGCGATATGAATGTGGTCCAACCATTCGGCCGATGTCAGACGCTGCGAGGTTAGGGGGTCATACAAGCCGCTGATTAGCTGATATCGGCCCGGGGGCAGGTCTGGGGGGAGGCGAATGTCAAATTCACGACCGAGCAAGACTTCGTCCGGGTCATCCCAAGTTGTCGTTGGCCGGCGTCCATCCCAGAGCGGTATGTAATCGAATTGAGCGACAATCGCGCCGGCTTCGTCAAGCAGGTGGTTGTATACATGGTGATCAACTCTCGTCGGGCTTTCCGCGCGCCAGTAGTGGCGAAATACAATGTCTTCGCCGGCCGCGACTTCGCTCGCGTTTAAGTCGAAGCCTAGGAGCTGAATGCTGCCAAGTTGCGCGTCAGCTTTGTGCTGCATGGGGTAAAGACGCAGGACGGTCATGCCGGGATCGCGATAGTTGGAGTCAGGCGGATAATGCTTGAGCGCGAATGTCTCCTCTGGGAATTGCAGGAAAGGTTTGCCGTTCACGGCTCTGTAGGGCACGATAGCGTAGATTGCGTCATGGTCGCGCCATTCATCGAGTGGTCTGACATGCAACCCCTTCACCTTTCGAGCGAGAGGATAATCGTGCAAGCCCCGATAGCCACCCCACAAGCGATTCATTACCTTGTGAAAGCGTCCGTCGTGGTCGCTGATATACTTGCCGGGCGGCAGGGATGTATCCATATAGGTCATTAGGTCGTTGCGGCGGTCGTGCAAAGTGAAATTATGCGCCAGGGCGTCCGACTCGCGAAAAGACGGAAGCAAACTAAGGGCGAGGAGCGCCGTAACCAGGCTGAAGGGGAAAAGTGATCGGAGATTGTGGAATCGTTGTGATTGGAGAGATAGGCGGGTCAGTGCCTCTTCCACTTGATAGAACAGACCAGTCAAACTTACGGAGTAGAGAAGCGCAAGTATCGCTCCAAGTACAAAGTATTGTCGAATGCTCTGTTCCTCGAAGACGCTCAAGCCCAAGAGCCAGGCCAGCCCGGCGATTACTAGCGAAATTAGCGCCTCGTTCGCGATCCGCCGTCGGTAGCGCACGAGCAGCAATCCTACTAGCGCGATGAGCAGCCAGATCGCCAGCGGCTGAAATGTCAGTAGCACTTTCTGCAGGCTTATCCATGCTGACTCCAAAGAAGGCAAGGCTAAATTGCGGTAAGATGAAACTGGGAAATTAGGCAGTCCTTCGACTTCGAGCGTCGGATATATCAGGAGAAGCCAGAATAGGAATATCGAAAATCGCAGCATGTTCCACACGGTCTGTTGCATTGCTTCTTGGCGCCAGCCCGGGATTCGCCACATATTCAGCAGTGGCAGCAGCAATACGATGGGGGCGACCAACAGCGCCTGCGTTTTAAAGATTGTCGCAAGCATAATGCTATAGACTGCGGCTGTGCTGAAGCTGCGGCGCCGCTGCCTATAGCCGACCAGCGCCAACCACAGCGCCAGCAGCGTGAACAAGGTCAGATAGCCGTCTGGCAGCGCGAAATGCGCCCGCTGGACGACCCAGGGATTGACGACCCATATCGTCGCAGCCATTAACCCGGTAAGCGGACGCGCTATCATTTCGCCGAGCAGCGCAATTATTACGATCACTAGCATCCAGGCGGCGATGCTTATCAGACGCAGCGCCGGCAGGATTGTGGCAGGATCGGCTTCAGCTGGCTTGATGTGCTTAAGGAATAAGTAGTTAAGCGTCACAATGCCCGGCGGATACCCTTCGGGATGAGAATCGGTAGGTAAATCACGAAAATGACCGAATTCAATCTCAAATTGGGCGGCCCGCAAATGGATAGGTTCATCAGTATGAACAAGGTAGGGCAAACTGAGATGTATGCCGCGTAGATAGAGCCAGCAGGCAAGTAGAAGAATAGAACCCAAGCCCAACCACCAGTACCTGGATCGTGGGATGATTGCGCGATAGTTTGCGCCTTCGCTCATCGAGACGGAATAAACCTCAAATCTTATTGTTGCGTATATATCATATTATGCTTAATTAACTTGTGCCAGCTTACGGACGCGCCGATCGCCTGTTCGACGCCGCGCTGTTCCCAAAGCAGATCGAGTTGCGCTCGAAACCCTATTGCCATCTGCTCTGGCGTCCAGCAACCTATTCGACAAGGGTTTGGCACAGCCATCCGATTTATATAGAGGAATCGAGGGATTCGATGCGCGCGCCAGTGACTGTGCAAAGAGTTACGGGCTCGCTGCCGGTTTATGATGACGGTTGTGATCGGGATGAGTTTCCGGACGGTTGCGGGCATAAGCCGCGCGCTGCCAGCATCCTGCCGTTGCCTGTCTTGTCCTTTGGAATTTCGACGTGAGAGCATCGGCTATGGCCGGCGTCGCGCTGCCATATAGCGCGCGAGGCAGTGAAAATGATGTTTACACCCATAATATCGTGACGACGAGGCGGCCGATTCGCGGCTGCCAAGCGAGGGTCAGCGCGGCGCAAATGCAGGGCAGCGCCGTATCATTGATTAGGTCAATGCCAGTTATCCAGCCGAAAGGCGACGCGCTCAGCCCGTCCATCACCGACGAATTCGGCCAAGTTCTGATTGCCCTGCCCCTCGAAGCGCGCGGACAGATCGAAACGATCCGGATTGACCCACACGTCAAAGGTGAAACCGTAGCGCATCGCGCCGAAATAGCCTATGCTCGGTTGCATAACCGTCGCGTTGCAATCGCCGCGTTCAATTGGACAGCCCGCCAGTTCGTCATGAGCGCCGAAAAGGATTCGCGCGGCGCCCACGCGCTGACCGGTTTCGGCGTCCATATAATAGAAGTCGAAGCCGACATCGTGGACTTGCCAGTATTGGGTATCGGGATTGAATACTTCCAACACGGTATGCTGCGAAAGCCAGCCGGGAGAAGACATGTACAGGAAAACCAGTCTGCTTTCGATGCCAAGCTCTTGAAGAATCGTCAGCATCGCGGTCGAACGGCCATCGCACTGAATTTGCGGCATTTCCGCGGTTAAACCTTGCGCATAGTCATACATGATGTCGACAGCATCGCTGAAGTCGGGGGCGTAGTCCAACTGCTCATTCGTCAGGCTGTTCTGATTGATAAACAGGTGCACGGCGTCGATTAACTCTGTGGCGCCCAGGTGAAGGTCGTGGAATTGTTTGGCGGTCGCTGACATGTCGCTGTATGATTTCGCGGGCGCGCGTTCTCGCCGCAGGCGCTGCAAGACGGCAAGCTCGCTCCACTCGCTGCCCGGGCTTTTGTAGATGCCCTCGGCGTCAACATTGACGACCGCGACCTGCCAGTAGAATTTGCCGTAGTCAACGCTGAAGCTGTCTATGATCTGCGAAACCGGTAGGGCGGAGTCGACGGTCCATACTTCGGTCCAGGGACGGTCTTCCGCTCGAATGCGCAGGGCGAAGAACTGATCTTCCGCCAAGGCTGGCTTCCATGACCAGGCCAACTCAAGATCTGATTGGACGAATTCGCTGCCCGAGGCCGGCGCGATTGTCAGCGGAGCAACTTGGGCGGTGTTCGCTTCGAAGGAGAAGGCGGCGAGGATCTCGTCAGGCGCTTGCAAAAGGGCGCCGAGGAGATAACCGCCGCCAACCGCCGCAACCAGCAATAAGATGGCAAGCAGTATCAGGCGCAATCTCATGCGCCACCCCGTTGTTTTTCATGCCGCTTTTGCAGCTTGTACCAGCTTACGGGCGCGCCAATCGACCGGTCGTCGCCGCGCTGTTCCCACAGGAGCTTGAGCCGAGCGCCAAAGACATCCGCCACTTGCCGCGGCGCCCAGCCGACCGTGGATTCCGGGCGCGGGTGGCTGGCGTAGAGCATGAATTTGCCGCCAGAAGCAAGCCGCGCGGCAATGGCGCTCGCATACTTAACCATCCCGTCGCCGCCGATCGTATGTCCGCAGCCGATGTCGATGATAAGATCATAGTCGCTCCGCAAAGCCGGCAGCTCGTCCAGGCGCGTCACATCGTGGCAGAAGAGCCGATGCGATTCCGGCGGGAATTCCTTGAGTTTGGCCCGCGCGATGTCGATCGCCCCCTGCACAAAGTCGATCCCGTCGGCGCGCCACCCGTTACGGAGCAGGTCGCGGATCACCGTGCCGGTGCCGCAGCCGAGGTCCAAGGCATATCCCGCAGGCAGCGCAGCCAGCAACTCCATGATTTCCGGCGGCGTGATGCCACTGTCCCAAGGCATATCGCCGTTGGCGTAGCGTTCGCTGAAGGTTGCGTATCGGTCTTCGGTCATGGTGTATATAGGCGGCGGGCGACCTGATAGGTCGCCCCTACAATTGCATTCAGTTGCGGGAGGCGAGTCACGTAATCGGTACCATGTGGATGACGGTGACGCCGGCGCCGCCTTCACCCTGCTGACCCTGCGTCACTTTGCTCACCAGCAGATGCTCGCGCAGGTAGCCGCGCACCGCCTGCCGCAAGCGTCCGGTGCCTTTACCATGGATGATGCGGCCGAAGGGCAAGCCGGCGTTGTACGCGGCGTTGATGTAGCGGTCGAGAATTTCGATGGCTTCGTCAACGCGCTTGCCGCGGATATCCAGCTCCATGCCCGGCGATTCGGTTTTGGGCAACTGCGCTTCTACGGGCTCATATTTGCGCACGTGGCCTCGTTCGGCCGCCCGTTTCTCACTGCGCGTACGCTTGCGCATATCGGCGAAACTCGCCCGCACACGCAAAGCGCCGACTTGCACCTGCGCCCCTTTGTCATCCAGTTCGGCGATGACACCCTCCGCGTTCAGCGTGTCGAGGAAGACGGTATCGCCGACGCGCGGAATCCAATCGATATCTTCGAGCTGCTGCAATTCGTCCGCATCATCAAGCGGCGCTTTGGTCCAGTTCGCCATTTTGTCGGCGGCCGCTTTTAGCGCGTTAAGCGTCTCGGCTGGCATACCGGCCGCGCGCAACTCATTTCGCATCTTGCGCAACTGCTTGTTGAAGTCGGCTAAATCATCTTCGGCGTGTCGGCGCGCGGCGCGGATCACATCGCGTCGTTCGTCTTCGATATTGTCCAGGCGCGCTTGCAGCTCGTCTCGCTGCCCGGCCAACTCCCGTTGCAAGTGGTCCATTTCTTCGTGCTGCAACCGGATCTCGGCGCGCGTGCGCTGAATTTCGTCGAGCAAGTCGTCGGCCGCCAAGTCTTCGGTGGCGACCATGCCGCGGGCGTCAGCGATGATGGACGGGTCAAGCCCGAGGCGCTCAGCGATCGCCAGGGCATTGGAGCGGCCCGGCAATCCGACGATCAGGCGATAGGTTGGCTGCAGCGTTTCCAGGTCGAATTCGACGCTGGCGTTGCGCACGCCCGCCGTCTCGACGCCGTAGACTTTCAACTCGGGATGGTGTGTGGTGACCAGGGTGGTGACACCGCTGTTCTTGAGGCAATTGAGCAGGGCGCGCGCCAATGCCGAGCCTTCGGTCGGGTCAGTGCCGGCGCCGACTTCGTCCAGGATCACCAGCGAGCGATGATCGGCATGTTGCAGGATGTCGATGATATTGGTCATATGCGAAGAAAAGGTGGACAGCGACTGCTCTATGCTCTGCTCGTCGCCGATATCGGCAAACAGGCCCTGGAAGACCGAAAGTTCGGCTTCATCGGCTGGGACGTGCAAGCCGCATTGCGCCATCAGCGCGATCAAGCCGACGGTTTTCAGCGCGACGGTTTTGCCGCCGGTGTTCGGTCCAGTGACCACCAGCACCCAATTGTCATCGTCAAAACTGAGATCCAGCGGCACGATATGCCCCTTCAAGAGCGGATGCCGCGCTCCTTTAAGCTGGATGTTTGTACCGGGGTGGGCAAGCGCGCCGGGGCGCGGCTGGATTCCGCGCATCGTCGGCTGGACGCAGCCGTGGTCGATGGCGTAGCGCGCCTTGGCGAAGGTCAGATCGAGGTAACCCAGCAGCTGCACCGTGCGGACGATGCGCTCGCTTTCGCCGGCGACCGCTTCTGTCATTTCGGCCAGGATGCGACGGATCTCTTTCTCTTCGTCCACTTGGAGCTCGCGCCATTTATTGTTGAGCTCGACCGTTTCCAGCGGCTCAATGAAGATGGTGGCGCCGGAGGCTGAGGAATCGTGCAGGATGCCTTTGATTTTGCCTTTGTGCTCGGCTTTCAGCGGGATGACGTAACGCCCGTGCCGCATGGTGATGATGGCTTCCTGCAGCTTGCTCTGATTCGCTTTATTGGCGACGATGCGCTGAAGTTTGTTTTGCAGCCGGTCGAATGCTACTTTCAGATCGCGCCGGATGATCGCCAGGCGCGCGCTGGCGGTGTCTTTGATTTCCGCGTTGTCGTCGACCGTCTTTTCGATGGCGTTTTGCAGGTCGAGGCATTCTTCTATCTCGGTCGCCAGCTCAGCGAGCAGGGGAAAGGTCGCGCCCATGCGCCCGAGAGTGCGCTTGAGCGTTGAGCCGCGCCGCAGTGTATAGCGGATATCGAGCAGGGTACTCGGCTCAATGACGACGCCGCGCAGCGCCTTGATGACTGGTTCACGCACATCGCGGGCGCCGCGGACGGTGACATTGGATCGCTCTTCCAACAGGGCGACCGCCTCAGCCGTTTCCCGCTGCCATAGCCGCACCTCTTCCAGTTCGGTCGAAGGGTAAAGCTCAATCGCGAATTCCGCGCCGGCGCCGAAGGTGGTGTATGACGCGAGGTCTTGCAGGATCTTGTGCAGCTCGAGTGTGGCGAGCGTTTTTTCGCTGATCATCCAGGGTGTTTCTCGTCTTGGCTTTGCGTCAGTTCCCAGCCGGGAAAGGGCGCGCATCATTGTATGGCATGGCATCGGCGCTGTCAATCAGGGCGATTATTCTCCCCCCATCCGCGACCGCCAGTGTCTACGCGGCGCAGCCCCTTCCCGAAGTGCTGTGTCTACGCGCACCCACAAGGAGGTAAGGGGAGTTTCTGTAGCATCTAAGCGATTTTGCAGCCCCTCCCTCTTCATCGGGGAGGGGTTAGGGGTGGGCGTAAACCAACGCCCATTTCCCGCAGACGGTCGACAGCTTGAATGAGAAATTGCGTCTCAGCCTGGCGGGGCGTCGTATCGTAGCGCCAATCGGCGGGAAAGTCGGGATCCTGCGGTGGCGCGGGGTGGACGACGATTTCGACCGTACCGTCTAAGCGGGCGATGCGGGCGCAGAATTCATCGACAGGCCGCGAAAGGGACGGCTGAATCGCAGTAATGTAGTCCGGCATGCCGAAGGCGTAGGGCGCGCCTTGCTGCTGACGGCGCAGAAAGATATTGTGGCGAGAGACGTGGGCGCGGAAATCGTGCGCGCGCACCCAATCCACCCCGTACTCCGCCGCTAGCTGGTGAACGATGCCGCGCAGCAAGGGAATCGAGTGAAAATGGTGATGGGTCGAAATATGGCGCGGCTGGATGCCGGCATCGGTGAAGCGGCGCAGCTGGGCGTCTAGCTCGTTGCGAATCCAGCGGACAGCTTCGGCGCTAAAGAAATGCGAGCGCAAATACAAGCTGAGATTGCTGCGAAAGCTGAAGTCTTCGTTCAACAGGTGCGGATGATGCCCGTCGTCTTCATTGACTGGATGACCATCGGTGAGCGAGAGATGGATGCCCAGATCGAGATCGCTGCAGGTTCGGAACAGGGCTAGGGCGTGCTGGTGCGCCGGGTAGTTGGTCATCACGCTGGCGGCGTTGATATAGCCTTGCAAATGCAGCTCGTAGGCGAGTTGATTAATGGCTTCCGTCAGCCCGCAATCGTCGGCGGTGATGATCAATTCGGGCATGAGGGTTGGCGCGCGCCGCCCCGCCAGTCTGCCTCAAATTGGTCGAGACGGAGCAATTGAAATTTGTTTAAGTCAATGAATGGGCGCGCTTTCTTGATGAATCGCAAAGCTTCTTTTCGCGTCATGCCGGTTGAAATCAGGTAGGCGGCCGCCATAGACGGCGCCCGTCCGCAGCCGGCGCGGCAGTGGATATACACGCGGCCCTTATGTTGCTCGATTTCTTTGCAGATAAAAGCCACGCCACAAATCAAATCGTTGAGGCTGGGCGGCGTATGGTCAATCGTCGGCAAGTGCAAATGACGCTCGCCGCCAATGCCCTTGTCTTCGTCGCTGTACTCCGCTTCGCGCATATTCACAATTGCCGTGATGCCGCGGTGAAGCAGGCGATCATATCCGTTGCCGTTGTGCTGCCCTCCCACATGCAACTGCGGCGTGATTTCGCTCAGCTTCCGCCGTGACACGCCCTTTGCGCGCCGATATAAATCGTCTTCGATCCGCAAGCGTATGGCATAGGGACCGGTACCAATGAATTTGATGATTCGCTTCCCCAAGGGCGGCGGTTGGTATTTGCTGCGCATGCCGACATTCTAGCATAATCGGCTGCGCCAACGAACGGCGTATAGGCTCTCGAAAGCGACCTGTCTTTGTGCTAAGTTTAGGGACGCTTGCAGGTTCGTGAGGGAGACAGCCATGAATCCGATGGAACGGTTGGCGGAATACGCGGAACCAGTGACGCGGCATCCCTATATCTTGCGCGTTCGCCGCAATCACGGCTTGGAACATGCCACTATTCACCTCTTGAATCGGCAGAATTACCAGTTGTCCGGGCGCAGCAGCGACAGCGGTTTCATTCTGTTGGGCGATGTGCCGACCGAGAAAGTCGAATCCGCCGTACATGATGCGATCGCTCGTATGAAGGCGGGCGAGCGCAAGCTGGCGATTCATCCGAACTGCGGCACCAATCTGGTGACCACCGGCTTGCTGGCAACGGCGGTGGCATTTCTCGGCTTCGCCGGGCGGGGATTGCGTCGAAGCTGGGAGCGCTTCCCGACGATGGTGGTTGCGATGATGGCGGTCGTGCTGCTTTCGATGCCCCTGGGTATGAACTTGCAGCGCTACTTCACCACTGAGGGCGATTTGGGAGACCTGGAACTAGTCAGCGTCCGGCGCGAAACGAAGACGATGCCATTCAGTGGTCAGCAGGTGACGCTGCACCGCATCGTTACGGCGCAGCAGTAATTCAAATAAGAAATGGGAAAGAATGTCACCCGAAAGACATCTTAAAGCAACAGGAAGTCTGTACGGGCGAGCCGGTGGCTCGCCCACTTTAGCTGTAGATTTGGTTACGCTAATCGCACAACTAGCTTGGAGTCACTTGAGATAGCCTTCCAATGAGCGCGACTCCGACATTTTACATTTTGCACGGCGATGACAGCATCAGCCGCGATGCCGCCTTGGCACGGATGCGGAAGGCGATGGGCGAAGACGGCGACCTCAACCGCTCCGAATTCGATGGGACGCAGACGCCGGTCGTCGAGGTGCTGGCGGCGGTCAAGTCGCTGCCTTTTTTGGCGGAAAAGCGCCTGGTGATCGTCAAGGGATTGATTCACTATGTGACGAGAAAGGGCGCCGGTCAAGCGGGCAGGGCGGCCGCCGATCGGCTGATGGATGAGTTGCCCGGCTTGCCGACTTTCGCGCGGCTGGTGCTGGTGGAAAGCGAACTGCTGTCGGAAAAGAATCGCCTGCTGAAAGCGGCGCGGGCGATGGAGAACGGCTACATCAAAGGATATAGAAAGCCGCAGAACCTGGCGAACTGGATCAGGCGGCGCGCGAAGGAAGCATACGACGCCGAGATTTCTGCGGCTGCGGCAAGCGCCATCGCTGCGCTGGTGAGCGATGATGTGCTGCGCGCCGACAACGAATTGCACAAGCTCATCTGCTATGTCGATGGCGAGCGCGCAATCGATGAAGAGGATGTCGCCCTCCTGACGCCTTATGTGCCGGAGGCGAATATCTTCGAGATGGTTGATGTCCTGGCGATCGGCGACGGATCGCGCGCGCTCGAATTAATCCATCAGTCGCTGCAGCAGAATCCTGGCGACGCCGGCTTTGGCTTGTTCGGCATGATTGCGCGCCAGTTTCGCTTGCTGACGATGACGCGCGACCACCTGGATCGTGGCGGAGGCGCGGGGGGACAAGCGATCGCCAGAGCCATTGGCGCGCATCCATTCGTGGCCGGCAAGCTGGCGACGCAGGCGCGCCGCTTCAACGCTTTGCAGTTGGATGCGATTTTGAAGCGCTTGCAGCGATACGACCAGGATATGAAGACGGGTAGAATCGAGCCGCGGCTGGCGCTGGAATTGTTGGTGACGAGCCTGGCGCGCGCTTAATTGCTCAATCAATTTACAACGGAATAGCACAAAGGACGAACATGATGAGCGGGGAAGATGGCAGTCAAATGACCGAAATCGGCTTGGGAACCAACGCTGATGGCAGCGGTGCGGGCGCGGATGTGGCGCGCGAGGTCACGCAGGAGTTAATCGAAAGCCTGACCGGCTGGCGCGAAGAATTGACCGATACCCTGGAGCAGATGAGCACCGACGCCTATCAACGGCTAATTCTGCAGCTCTTGGAGAAGGACGGCGTGGGGGAGATCGAGCTGAGCAGCGCCAACGATACGATTGAGGGTATCGGCATCTTCGGCGGCGGCGGCTTCTTGACCTTCCGCGTCTCTTTCCGCTGCATCCGCGGCGGCGGGCGCATCAGTTCGGCCGAGGTCGATGACTTTCGGCGCGGCGTCATGGTCGGGCGGGCCGACAAAGGGCTGCTGATCACCACCGGCGGCTTCACGCAAGAGGCGGAGTTGAAGGCGGCCAGCGACCGCGCGCCGGAGATCCGGCTGATTGATGGCAGCGAGTTGATCGGCAAGCTCAAGGAGCTCGAGCTAGGCGTGCGGACGGAGCAGGTGACGGTCGAGCGCGTGGTGATTGATCGGGAGTGGTTTGGGGGGGTGTAGGCCTCATTGTAAGAACGGGTCATGCCAGTCATTCGTCCTTTGTGGTACACTTGTCTTTAGAATATGCAGTAATGTTCACCAGAAGGGCTTGGCAACGTCATGGCTGAAATCGACGTATTAAATTATGAAAGTCGTTTGTCCGCATTGGAAGAAGGAAGCATAGTTCAAGCGACGAAAGAAGACTTGGCGAAACTGAAAGCCGACCTGATCAAGTGGTTAGTCGGCACAAAAATCGTGTTCGCCGCTTTGCTCATTTACCTCCTTCAGTGAGTGGTGAATCGTTCAAGGACTTCTGATGAGCGAAGTTTCAATTCCATCTTTTGACGATTTCTATACGCCTACGATCCAAGCTTTGCAAAATCTCGATGGATCCGGGACAAATCAGGAAATCTATGATCAAGTAGCCTCGATACTCCAATTGACGGACGAGCAAATACAAATGCCATTGAAGACTGGCAGCAGTCGAGGCGTAATTGATTTCCGACTGGGATGGGCCAAAACCCAACTTAAGACGTATGGACTGCTGGAGAATCCGCAGACCGGTGTATGGGCGCTTACGCCTGAAGGCCAGAATACGGTAGAGGTGGATGCAAGCGACCTACGCTCGAAAGTGAAGGCAATCCTTAAGCAAAGGGAGAAGCAAAAAAAAGAATACCCGCCAACTGATAGTGCCGACGACATTGAAGTCCCAGATATCGGGTCTTACGATGAAGATTTAGAATGGCGCGACGCGCTTTTCAACGTGATTAAGAATATGGATGCAACAGCGTTTGAGCGACTGTGCAAGAGGTTGCTGCGTGAAAGTGGATTTGCGAAAGTCGAGAATACGCCGCCGAGTCGTGATGGCGGTATCGACGGTTGGGGAATATTGCCGATCAACGACTTCGTAACATTCCGAGTCGTGTTTCAATGCAAACGTTACGGTGGCTCGGTCGGACCCGATGTCGTGCAAGCGCTTCGTGGCGCGATGCCCGGTAACGCTGATCGAGGTCTGATTATTACGACCGGGCATTTTACCACCGGCGCCAAAAAAGAAGCTGCTCACGAACACAAAGCTCCAATCGAACTGGTTGATGGCGAAGCGCTAGTTGACAGGCTCAAAGCATTGAAACTCGGAGTTTCTACAAAGATGGTTGAGCAAGTCACCGTCAACCCCGACTTCTTCGCCAACATCTGACCCCTCACTTCAACCGCCACGGAATCCCCGCCACCAGCAGCAGCGCCTCATCCGCCGCTTCCGCAATCCGCTGATTGGCGCGCCCCAACATATCGCGATACAGATTCCCCAGCCGCGTCGGCGGCACGACGCCCATGCCCACTTCATTGCTCACCACCAGCCAGGTCGCATTCGATTGCGCCTGCGCCGCAAGCAGGCGGTCCACCGCCGCCAGCGCCGCTTCGTTCGCTTCCTTCTGCGTCACCGCTTCCGGCAGCGCGACCAAGATATTGCTTATCATCAGCGTGACGCAATCGAGAATCAGCGTGTCGTAGGCGAATGAGGCGGCCGCGATCTGCTCGGCCGTGTTGAATGGCGCTTCCAGCGTATGCCAGTCGGCTGGACGCGAGGCGCGGTGGTCAGCGATGCGCTGACGCATATCGGCGTCGGTCGCCTGCGCCGTTGCGACGAAAAGCACGCGTCCGCCATGCTCGCGCGCCCAGGCTTCGGCGCTTTGGCTCTTGCCGCTGCGGGCGCCGCCCAGCAGAAATATCAGCCGCTTCGTCATAAGATGATGCTGATGCTAAGCAGGCAAAGGAGCTCGCTCAGCTCGCAGATGGCGCCGTAGACATCGCCGTTGAGTCCGCCGCCGAGCCGCCTGGCCGCCCAGCCGCCGAATACGGTTGTGAAGCAATAGATCAGCAGCCAGAGGGCGGCGATTTCGCTGCGCGTGAGCAAGATGACGACCCAGGCTGATGCGATGAGCAGCCCGCGCGTGGTGAGACCGTCGCGGAAGCGGGCCGCTAATCCTTCGTCGCGGGCGGCCGGGAAGTGATAAGCGGCATAGACCATCGCCCAGCGCCCGATGACCGGCGCCAGCGGCAGCCATTCCGGCGATACCGATCGCAGCGCCAGCCATTTGCCCAGCAGCAGCAGCGCCAGTCCGATTGCGCCCCAGGCGCCTAACCGCGGATCGCGCATGATGCGCATGCGTTTTTCCGGCGCGACGCTAGCAAGCAAGCCGTCACAGCTGTCGCCGAAGCCATCCAGGTGCAATCCGCCGGTGACGATCACCCAGGCGAGCAAGATGAGGAAGGCGGTGAGGTCGCGATTGAAGGGTGAATGATGCGCCAAGGCGACCAGCAGCGCGCCGATGCAAAGCCCGACCAGCGGAAACCAGGCGAAGGCTGCGCTCGCTCTGCCCGCGAAGGCTGTTCCCACGGGCAGGATCGTCAAAAAGGAAAAGGCGCCGCGTATGTCTTTAAGCATTGACCGAGTGTTGTCTTTTGCCAATCACGATATGAGTGTAGCGAAAAGCGCTGGAATCGGTATATGGGAATCGCTCGTCCATTCGCTGAGCCAAAGCAAAGCAATGTTTGCGCGCCCGTCGCATTGTGCGCCATAATCTTCGTGGCAAAGATCTTGGCATTCAAAGGAGATTCGAAACGATGAACAAGAAAGGTATTCTTATGCAGAAGCAGCGGCTGTTTCTTATTGTACTGGTGGCGGTTCTTGCAGGCGTATTCGCCCTCGGTCCGGCAGCGGCTCAGGACGCCACCGACATACTCGTTTGGTCGCTTGGCTACGGCGGCGACTACAATGACACCCTGGTGGAGCGCTTCAACGAGGCGCATGAAGACGTGCAAATAACCTATGAAGACGTCTTGACCGGCACCTTCACCGAAAACAACCAAAAGGTGCGCATCGCCCTGGAAAACGAAGCCGGACCTCATGTCCTGGGCGGCGTTGATGTCGGCGCCAACTTGCAGGCGCTGGTCTCGACCGGACAAGTCAAGGACCTGACCGAATATTATCGCGCTTCCGGCTTGATCGATCGCATTCCGCCTAACTTGCTTTCGCAGGTCACAGTCGAAGGGCGGATTTACGCCATCCCGCAGAATATGGAATCGGTGGGCATCTTCTACAACAAAGATGTCTTCGCCGAATTGGAGCTTGATGTCCCGTCGGCATGGGCGGAATACATTGATGTGCTGGAGGCGGTCAAAGACGCGGGTTACTATGGCTATACCATGGGTCTCGCCGGTGGCTGGCCCTCGGCATTGATGGCCTCCATGTTTATGTACAGCAGCGCCGGCTCGGAGTATATTGATGTGCTCAGCGGGACACAGCCCTGGACCGATTGTGACAATTGCCTCGACGGAATGAAGGCCTTCTACGGCATGGTCGAAAACGGATACGCCAATCCAGAGCCCCTAGGCATCGACTACGATCAGTCGCTGGACTTGTTCTACCAAGGCATTAACGCCATGGTGCTCAACGGTCCCTGGTTCATCGACGCATCGGTATCAGCCGCGCCCGATTTCGAGATTGGCTTCTTCTACCTGCCGGCCGTCAATCCCGCCACCGACATCAAGACGCTGGGCGGCATCGGCGGCTCGATAATCATTGCTGAGTACGCGGATGTGGATGCCGCCTTCAAGGTGGTGGATTGGCTGACTACTGAAGAGGTAGCGGTGCAAGCGCTGCGCGAAGTCTCGGTGCTGCCGGCTTTCTCAATCGAAGTGCCCGATGATATCGATCCGCTCACCTATCAGATCGCATCGGAAACGGCCGCCAATGTCGATAAGATCGGCTTCTGGCCCGTCACTTACCTGCCGCCCAAGGTCTTTGGTGATATGAACCAGATCGTGCAAGGCATGATCGGCGGCATGCTGACGCCTGAAGAGTTCATGAGTGAAATGCAGGAGACGCACAGCACCTACCTGGCGGAGAACTAAGCGCCAGCCTATCTGATACTTGTAGGGGCGAGGGACGGTCAGTGTCGGCGGTCAGTGTCGGCGGTCAGTGTCTACGCGACCTACGCGACCCTTGCCTCGCCCTATTGAAACTGCGGCTATGCGGGCGAGTCACCGGCTCGCCCCTACACGCAGCCACAATTTAGAACCTGTAGGGGCGAGACTTGTCTCGCCCGCTTGAACCAAAGTCAGGGCGGGTGAAATGATGAATCTCCTCTGCACACCTCTACAATCAAAAACCTGTAGGGGCGCGAATGCGCTCGCCCGATTGGACCAGCAAGCATGGCGCAAACGTTAAGCGTATCGGCAAAAGGGAAGCATAGTCCTCGCTTTCGCTTTGACCTGATGCCCTATCTGTTCATTCTGCCCGCCGTCATTATCTACGTGATATTCAACCTGGGTCCGGTGCTGGCCTCCTTCTTTCTGAGCTTCTTCCGCTGGGACCTGTTGACGCCGACTACTGAGTTTATCGGCTTTAAGCATTACAACTTCATCCTCAATGACGATCGCTTCTGGAACGCGCTCAGTCACAACTTCATTTTTCTGGGGCTGGCGGTGATTATTCCGGTCTCGATGGGATTGTTTCTCGCCGTATTCATTTATGAGATCCGCAGGGGTCGCGTGTTCTTCCGCGCCGCGCTTTTCTTGCCCGCGATCTTCTCGGGCGTGGTGATCGCCTATGTTTGGAAGTGGATCTACCATCCCTTCGCCGGTGTGCTGAACCCAACCCTGGAACTGGTCGGCTTGGGCGCCTTCACGCAATCCTGGCTGGGCGATGCCAATATTGCGCTCTACTCAACCTTTATCGCCTATACCTGGTCCAGCTTCGGCTATTCGATGGTCATCTTTCTCGCCGGCTTGCAGGATATCTCCACCGACATTTTTGACGCGGCGCGGGTTGACGGCGCCAACTTCTGGCAGAAGCTCTTCTATATCACGATTCCCTGCCTCTACGACGTTTTCACCTTTGTCATCACGCTGCGCATATTCACGGCGATGGGCGTCTTCGGCGTTATCTACATTCTGACCGGCGGCGGACCCTACTACTCTTCCGATGTCATCGATATCTACGTATTCCGTATGATCGGCAATTTCGAGATGGGTTGGGCGACCGCGGCGGCGACGGTCAACACGGTTATAGTTGTCTGCCTGTCGACCGGTTTCATCAAGTTTATGGAATGGCGCTCATGGAGTTCCTAAACGGTAACGGTCAGCGCCGGCTGCGGGGCTTGCCATTCTATCTCGTGCTCCTATTTGCGACGCTTGTCACGCTGGTTCCCATCATCTGGGTCTTCGCCAGCGCGCTAAAGTCGAATAAAGAAATCCGTGAGAGTCCCTTGGCGCTGCCCGGTGAATGGCGCTTTCAGAATTACCTCGACGCCTGGTTTGGCGCCAGCTTCGACGCCTATTTTTTCAATAGCATCTTCATCACGGTTACGAGCGTAGGACTGGTGCTGATATTGAGCTCGCTGGCTGCCTATTCCTTCGCCAAAATGCACTTTCGCGGCAATCAGTTGTTGTTTTTCATCTTTCTATTTGGGATGGCTTTTCCACTATCAGCCAAGCTGGGACCGCTGCTTTCCCTCATGTACGAACTAAAGTTGGCAAACAGCCGCTTTGGCTTGATCCTGGTTTATGTCGCCGGCAGCCTGCCCTTTGCCATCTTGATGCTGCGCGCCTTCTTTCAGGGCTTCCCGCAAGAGTTGGAAGATTCGGCCTCGCTGGATGGCTGCAGCCGCTTCCAATTCTACTTGCGCATCCTGCTGCCGCTGTCCAAGCCGTCGCTGATGGCGTTGGGCATTTTTGTCTTCATGGGTACCTGGAACGAATTCTTCCAGGCGCTGCTGCTGATCAACGAAGACAGCAAGCGCACTTTGCCGCTGGGCTTGACCGCCTTCCAGGACGAATACTTCACCGACTTTGCGCTGTCCTTCGCCGGCATCAATATCACGGCGGTGCCGGTGATCATCGTCTATATCATGTTCCAGCGCAACCTGATCGAGGGCATCACGGTCGGCTCGCTTAAATGAGGCAACTCAAATTGCATCCACATCTGGAAAAGGACGTCTGAACGGCATGGCAAATTCAAAACCCAATATCGTCTTCATCATCGCCGATCATCAAGCATTCTACGGGCATGATCGCGATGGCGAATACGAATACAAGTGGCCAATCTACGAACGCTTCGCCTCGGAAGGAGTGCGCTTTGACCGCGCCTATTCCGTCTGCCCGCTCTGTTCCCCGGCGCGCAGCAGCATGATGACCGGCGTCTACCCAAGCTCGCACGGCATCATCATGAACACCGAAGGAGAGATCTTCGGGAACCAATCCGATCTTGATTCGGGGCAAAGGCTCTACAGCCATTACTTGTCACAGGCTGGCTATCGAAATGGCTACGTCGGCAAATGGCACTGCGGCCGCGAGCGCCTGCCCATCGACTACGGCATTGAAGGCTGGAGCCTGCCCGATTACGGCAAAATCTACATGTCCGATGCCTACAAAGATTATGCTGAAGAGCGCGGCTTCGGCGATGCGCGCGCCCAGATCGAGTACAACATCAATTATCCCGAATGGCGCGGGCAGGAGATCGTCTTGCACGACCCCTCGCCCTGGAAATTCATGAATGGCTCGGGCGTACTCGCTGGTCCGCCGGAAGCGCATGAAGAACAATTTGTCGCCCACCTGGCATGCGAGAAGCTGCGCGAATTCGCCGCCGACGATCAGCCCTTCAGCCTGGTGGTCAGCCTGTGGGGACCGCACCAGCCTTATTATCCATCGGCCGAATTCGCCGACATGGTTGACCCGTCCGCAATCCCCGAGTATCCCAGCTTTCGCGATGACCTCGCCGGGCGGCCCTTCCGCCATCTCTACCACCGGGAAATCTCCCACGGCAGCGCCGCCGCTTTTCCCGAATGGTCTACCTGGCAAGAGATCCTGGCCCGCTGCTACGCCCAAGGTTATCAGACGGACGCCGCCGTCGGAAATGTGCTATCTACGCTTGATGAGCTGTCGCTGGCGGACAATACGATCGTGATCTGGCTGGCTGATCATGGCGATGCGGTCGCCAGTCATGGCGGCTTGTGGGACAAGTCTTCCACCTTCATCGAGGAGGTCGTTCGCGTACCGATGGCGATTCGTTGGCCAGCCGCCATTGAAGGGGGCCAGCGGACCGATCAGCTTGTTTCCAATATGGACGCGACCGCCACCATGCTGGATGCGGCCGGCATCGACGTGCCAGATTATATGCACAGCCGCAGCGTGCTTCCGCTGTGTCAGACGCCGGATGCAGCCGACTGGTCCGATGCGCTCATCTGCGAGCACATGGGGCATGGCGGTCACAACTTTCCAATGCGCATGATCCTGCATGACCGTTACAAGTATGTCTTCTCGATTCATGACAAGAATGAACTCTACGATTTGCAGGACGACCCCTACGAAATGAACAACCTGGTTGACGACGCGCAATATGCCGATCTCGTCGCCGAAATGAAGCAGCGATTGATCCAGCATTTTGAGGGTTCCAGCATGCGCAACGAGAGAATGAAGCGGCTCTTTCTGCTCGCCCTGGAATATGACGGCTAAAGCCAGCGAACGAGGCAGACCGAAGTCAGCGGCTGCATCGAAACACCTGCTGCCTAAACCGTAGATTCGAGGTGTATCGTATGACGCTCGCCCTATCATTCTTGCGCGGCATCAATGTCGGCGGACGAAACAAAATCCGCATGGCTGATTTGCGGGAACTCTACGCCGACCTGAGTATGACAAATGTCCGCTCGCTGCTGCAGAGCGGCAACGTGATCTTTGCGACTGCGCAAGCGGACTTGACGAACGTCAAGCTGGAACTCGAGGCGGGCATCCGCAGCGCCTTCGGACTGGATATTCAGGTCCTGCTGCGGTCCGCAGATGACTTTGAAAAAATCATCGCTCGCCATCCTTTCAGCGCGGAACAGCTGAACGAGCCGCGAAAAGCCGCCGTCGTATTTCTCTCCGACGCGCCCGATTCGGCCGCTGTTGACGCGCTGCGCGAGAGCAATCCCGGGCGCGAAGTCATTCACGCCGCCGGCTGCGAGCTTTACATCTTCTACACCGATGGGATGGCGCGATCAAAGCTTGACAACAAAAGGATCGAAAGCCGGCTCGGCCTCATCGCTACGGCGCGCAATTGGAATACCTGCTTGAAGCTGCAGCGGCTTCTGGCCGAGGTTTAAGCCCGCGGGAGTTGATCGACGTAACGCCGCGCGTTCGACCGCAGCGCATCCCAATCGCGATCGGCGACCGCTTCGTTGTTGATCAGCGACGAGCCGACCCCCAAGGCGAAGGCGCCATTATCGAGGAATTCGCGCATATTGTCGGCGTTGACGCCGCCCGTTGGCATCAGGCGCAGTTGGGGCAGGGGCGCCAGCACATCCTTGATATAGCGCCGCCCCAGATGATTCGCCGGAAAGACCTTGACGACGCTCGCGCCCCATTCCCAGGCATGCAGGATTTCCGTCGGCGTGAAGGCGCCCGGCATAAAGGGCAGATCGAGTTCGAGGCAGGCGCTGCTGACTTCGCGCTTCCAAACGGGCGACACGACGAATTGCGCGCCGGCCTCAGCCACCGCCCCTACCTGTTCCGCCGAAATGACCGAGCCGGCGCCGATGGTTACGCTGTCGCCAGCCAATTGCCTTATTTCAGCAATGGCGGCGACGGCGTCGCTATTGGTCAGCGTGAATTCGATGGCGCGAATGCCGCCTTCAATCAGCGCGTTTGACAGTTCTTTGGCAATGGACAGGTCGTCGAGGCGGACGATGGCGACGAGCTTGTGGCGTTTGATGATATCCAGAGCGGTCATCTAGCTAGGCTTGCCGTTGCGGCGCTGGTCCGGTATAGCGGGTGCGCGGCTGGATGACCTGGTTGGAGCCATATTGCTTGATCGCGTGCCCAATCCAGCCGATGATGCGGCCCAAGGCAAATATACCAAGCGTGCTGCTCGGCGGCAATTCAAAATGTCGCCGGAAAACAGCCAGCGCGAATTCCATCTTTGGGCGCTCGCCGCGCATCTGATAGACGGAGCGCAGTATTGAACGGGCGAGAATGAGCGGGGGCGACTCCGGATACTGATCGAATAATCCGCCCAGCAGCAAACGCGCGCGTGGGTCTCCCTCGGGATAGAGCGGATTGTGGAAGCCAGGGACGGGAAACGACTCATTGCGGCGCATACGGGCGCAGATGACGAACTCGGCGTTTTCTGGCGTTTTGACCTCGTCGAGAAAGGCTTCCACGCTTTCAGTGTAACCGCCTTGCTGCGGACCGGAGAGCGAGGTGATGCCGGCGTTGATGACCGAGTACGGCGTCGCGCCGAGGGCAGCCACCACGCGCGCGGCGAAGGTTGCCAGCTTCACCTCGTGGTCGGCGCAGATAGTCAGTACCATGTTGAAGAAGCGAATAGCCGCTTCATCATGTGGGCGCCAGCCGCGCTGCAACATCTGCGCCAAACCCAGATTTTCTTGCACATCCCCTGAAGCGATAGCGGTGAGCAGACGCAGAATCCGCGCCCCACTTAACGCGATTGAGCCGGGGCGCATATCGTATGCGATGGGATCATCAGCCATGGCGAGCGGCAGGACGATTTGGAAGGTCGGCAGCGAAAATTGGCTGCTTCTGTCAATGTCCAATTCCAGCAGCATTCTGCGGTACTTGCCAGCCGATGGATGCCGGCGATGGTCAAAAAGGTTGCGCGCGTCTGCGGCATTGCCAGACCAAAACAGGGCGGCGAGTTCTTCGGCGGCCAGCATGGACGTAACTTCTTCGATTGGGATGCCGCAATAATAGAGTTTGCCGTCTTCAATCAGGCTGAAACCAGACTCCAACACTGGCGCTGCGAAGTGCAAGACATCGTCGCTCATGGGATCTAAACTGACGCGCGTCTGCCGGCGAATCAGCAGCCGATTGATATCTTCGCGAAAATAAAGTCGATTGCGCTGCCCCGCCGCCGATGCTTGGGATCGAATAATACCGCGGCTGACATAAGCATAAATCGTTCCGATTTTCACTCCCAATTTATCAGCCGCTTCTTGCGCCGTCAGAAATCCAGATTCATCAGACATGTCTCTCGGCTCTTGTATCTATTTGCAGTCATAAGAACGCTCTGTTTGAATTGTCCGGCAAATAGCGAGAATCCTGTAATAGTATGACATAATTTGCGCGATCTGATCCCTCCCGCCGATTGGTCTCGAAGGTCTCGTGCTTTCGCAAACTTGGCAGCAAGAACGAAACCGTTTCATTCGAGGGTTGCGCAATTGTAATGCGTAGAAACATTTTTGCCAACTGACACATCCGCCGCATCGCTAGTCGTCGGAAAAGAAGTTGTCGGGATCGAATCCCTCAGGTAGATCCTCAAAGCCCACTGGTTGCGACAAGGGCGGCAAGAGCGGCGCCGAACGGCGACTGGCTGTCGTCGCCTTGTTTTCGACGGGCCGGTCAGAGAGCAACTGGGAAACAATCGCGCTTTGATTCAATGACGCCGACTGTTGGCGCTCGCGCGCGTTTCCGCGAAATGCGTGAAGCCAGTCCGCGACGGCGCCGGCGATGGCGCCCAAGCCCATAAACAGCGCCAGCGCATTGAACAGGAATCCCACCTCGGGCAGCGATGCGAGAATAGCCAAGAGAATGACACCGGCCAGCAAACTCACGCGGGGCATTTGGCGCGCCTCCTCGCGGCGGGCGGCGATTCGCAATACTAGTTGTCCGATGCCAATGGCGAAGATGGCTCTCGCAAGCAATATCGCGGTGAAATAGAAGACGCCGATGACGCTGAGATCAATCAGGGTCAGCAGCGATCCAATTACCAGCAGAACGCCGTCCAGTTGCAATAGCGCCAGCAGCAGAACAATAGTCGCCGTAATGAGCAACATTATCAGCGCGATGGGAAAGGACAGGATGAAAAGCAGCATGCCGATGACGAAACTGGAAGCTGGTCGCTTGCGCAGGTTCGAGAGCGGGCTGCGAAATTGATTGGGAGCGATGATCGTGCCGAGAAGTCCCACTGTGAGCAGCACGGCGATTTCGCGTTTGAATTGTTCCAGAAACAGGCGCGACAGATCATGTTCGGGCGTGATGGGAATGATGGCGGGCGTGGTTGAGTGATAGGTGACGCTACCTCGGACCGCGCCACCTATCTCGGCTTCGACGGGTCCGATGTATTCGAGCGCGCCGTGTATCGTGGCTGAATTCGCGATCGCTAGCCCGGGCGTCACCGCCGACAATTCGATGTCCAGTGGAAGCAGCAATGTTTCGAGGTCTGTGGCGGGCGATGCCGGATTGCCGACAGCGGCATAGACATCGCCATGAACGACGCTCGTAAGCGCGAAGGCCGAGCCCCAATAGCTGATCTCTCCGTTCACCGCGCCATCCAGCAATAACTGATAACCCAAGCCGGTAATCGGACCGGGAATCGTAACTGCTTCGCCTATTTGCGCCGAAAGCGCGGCGAATACGATCTGGCCCTTGACCGGTTGATGAGCGTCTCCCGCTTGCGCGCTCAGATTCATGGTAAAGCCCGCGTAATGCAAATCGCCTGCGATGCTGCCGTCGAGGCTCAGTTCCAGCCCGGCAAGATAAACGCTGCCGCCGACATCGCCGGAGATTTCGCTCCGCAAGCCGATGCCGATCACATTGCCTTCAACGCTTCCGGCGATGATCAGGTTTTGACAAAGGGTAAAGAGCGCGCCCTCAATGACCATATCGGCCGGCACGGTGCATTCTTCTCCCTGGCGCAGGCTGCGCGCCAAGGTTGCGTTGGCGGCTAACAGGCATAGCGCGGTGGCGAAAAGAATCAGCCGCAAGGGCTTTGGCATGGCTTCCCTTCCCACTAAACCAATTGTTTACGCTCATTATAGTCGAATCGCATTTCGCAGATTTGGATTTAGCCGCCGCCGCATCGGCGAGGAAGCAGTCGCGCGCTATGCTAAAATTGAGTGTCGTCGCCGATGATGATTGGACCATCTGATGCGCGTCAGTCGCCCGCGCAACCTCAGGAGCATGCTTCCTTTTCGTCTTACTTGCGCCGTCTGTCTGCTCTGTGCGTCCTTGCTGACATCGGCGCTTATAGCCTTCCTCTTTGCGCCACCGATGCCCGAAGATCTGTCCTTGGGGCGGGCGGATCTACGCCTGGCCGCCTGGTTGAGCGTATCCTGGTCGATGTATCCGCACGAGGCGTCGGACTTGCAGAAGCTGACGGAGCGCCTGGACGCGCTGGCGGTCGATGATGTCTTCGTCTACGTCAGCTATCTCAAGCCTGAGGGAACATTCAACCCCACTTACGATTTCGCGCGCGAGTTTGTCGCTGCGCTGAAACGACAGGCGCCGGAATTGCGCGCGCTCGCCTGGATCGGCGTGCCCGTCTCCGTAGAGGGCGAAGAGCCGGCTAATCGACTGGCATCGGCGGAGATTCGGGGGACGATCGCCGATTTCAGCCGCTACGCCGTCGATGAGCTCGGATTTGACGGCGTACATCTTAACGCGGAGCTTGTCGCTGATGGGGACACTGGTCTGCTGGAGACGCTGGCGGCCATCCGCGAAGCCATGCTCGAGCAAGCATTCTTGTCGGCGACGGCTCATGCCTTGCGGCTTGACGAGCGGGTGACGTTCATGCCCTATCCGGCGCTTGGGCGCCATTGGTCGCCGGCATATTTCCAGCGCGTCGCGCAAAGCGTCGATCAGATCGTCTTGATGGCTTACGACTCCGGTTTGGTCTTTCCGCGCGATTATCTGAACTGGATGCGTTATCAAGTGGAGCGCAGTCAGGCGGCGCTGCGCAACGATCCGACCGAGCTTGTGGTCGGCGCCTCGCTATCGGCGGAATGGACCCAGTCGCACCAGACGCAGGCGGAAACCTTGGAATTGGCGCTTGCGGGTATGAAGTTGGGCATGGCCGCGCGCCTGGACGGCATCGCGATATATCCATTTTGGGAGACAAATTTGAACGAGTCGAAGATGATCGCCCGCAGCCTCGGACGCTGATATCGCGCCGCCTTTCGGATATGAGCGCGCCTATTGCCCGTCGACGGAGGTGACCGGGGCTTTAGGATCAAAGTCGGGGTGCATAGGCGTCCAGACCGGATAAAGTTCGGCATATTTGGGTTCCAGTTGCCGCGGGCGCAGCGCGATAATCCGTCCGCCGGTGATGCTGATGTAAATCCAGCCTCGAGGATGGACCGCCACCGCGAGCGGCTGCTGTGGGTAGATTCCGAAACCCAATTCGCTCAGCCAGATGTATTTCTTCCAGAAAAGTCCCTCATCGCGATAGGGCGTATAAGCCTGACGCAAATCTAGCTTGCGATAGGGAATCAGAATGGTGGCGCCAAGCGGCAGATTCGCCTCATCAAATGTGATCATAATCACCTTGTAGCCGACGATATCGATCTGGCTAGGCTCGCCGCTGAGCACGACGACCAGCGTGTCTTCCGTACCCGGCAAGGTGTCGTGCGGGAAGGCGGCCAGGCTGACGGGATTGGCGCCACTGCCGAACAGCATGACGGGCGCGATGGCTTCAGCGCAGTCGATTTCGCGCGCGCTAGTGTTGCTTTGGCCTGCGCCCAGGCAATAGGGGAAGCCGTACCAGCCACCCGGCTCAACCAGATTCAATTCATCCAACGCCTTGTGTTCCGCGTCAAAGGGGGCGCTGTCCAGCGTCCAAAGCTGACCGCGAAAGAAGGCGACATCGGCGGGATGGCGGAAACCCGTCGCGATTACGCGCCGATCGCTCCCGTCGAGATTCATGCTTAAAATAGCGCCGCGTTCACGCTCGTCAAATTCGCAGTTGTCGCATGGCGCGCCAAGCGCAAGGTATAGGCGGTTGTCATCCCCGACAGTGATGCCACCGGTCCAGAAGCCGCTTCCGCTCGGCAGGTCGTCTACGATAATGTCGATTGCGCCCGATTCCGCAATCCGATAAATATGATTGCCGCCCGAAACGTATAAATATTGATCATGGAATGCGAGGCCCATGGGCAAGGTCAGGTCCTCGGCGAAAGTTTCCATCTTGTCTGGCAGGCCATCGCCGTCGGAGTCGCGAATCGCCATGACCGCGCCGCTCAGGGGGCGCGTTGCAAAGAGCGAGCCATCAGGCGCGATTTCCAAAGCTGTGAAGGAATAGGGCTCGATCTGGCGATCATGCAAGATGCTCTCGACGCACCAACGCCTATTGTCCGCGAACAGCTCATCGTGTATGACAGTCGCTCGGTCCGGGCAGCGTTCAAGTTCGGCTTGCTGCGCGTCGATAATGGTGATTGTGAGCGCAAGGTGAAAGGTCAGCGCCAGCGCAAACAGCGCCAATCTCCGCTTCAGTAGCGCAGGGACAGGCATGTCAAGCCGCCATCCATTTTCACGAATTCGCTCAGATCCAGGTCGATTACATGCGCGCAGTGTTTCCTTGCCGCTTCGCAGGCGCGCGGACAATCGGCGGCGATGAAGACGTTGCCGTTGACCGGCATTACATCGGCGGCGTAGCCTTCCTCCGGCGGCAGCGCGATCACCGTTGCCCAGGTCAAGTCGTAGTCTGTTTGCAAAGCCGGGTCATGAATCAAGACATCCGGCGCCAATTCGGTAAAGCCGCTTTTGAGATGCAAGACGCCACTGAAATGAACGGGATCGACGCGGATGTCCCGCTTTACGGATTGCAGCGCCGCCCGAAGCGCCTCAAAACCGGCGCGATTACTGCGATTGCCGATGCCGATGAGGACGCGATCGGCGCAGAACAGCACATCGCCGCCGTCAATCAGCGCATCGGGCGGTGGCTCGACGATGCGCAGATGCGACAGATGCGGCTTCAGCGATTCGCCTTCGTCCCGCCGCGTTGGCGCGCCGGAAAGACAGTGAAAAGCCAGGTCGCGGAAAATCACGAAGGGGTCTTCGACGAAGTGCCCATCGGGAAATCGTTCATCGGCTGGCAGGACCGTGACTTTGAGCCCGCAGTCTCGCAGCGCCTGCGCATAAGCCTCAAATTGCCGCAATGCCAGCGCGTAGTCCGGCGCCCCTCGGTGATGTGATGTCGTAAGTCCCTCGGCGAAGTTTGGCGCTGGGCGGCGCATCAAGGCGCGCGTAAACGGCGGGAGCAGATGCATGGTTGACCGTGATTCATTTTGGCGCGACAAACATAGTGTAGCGGAAACTAGCGGTGGCGAAACGGCGGGAATGGGCGCATAGATTTGAATTCAACTTTGGCGCTTTCGCCGTTAGAATGGAATCAGCGATCCGAGCCGTGCGGAATGGCAAATGTCAAAGCAGAGCAGATACGAATTTGAAGTCGAGGCGCACCGCGAGCAGCTGATCCCGCTGCTCAAAATCATACTCGCGGCGCCCGGCCGCCTCAGCTCGCGCGAGCATCAACAATTGATGCGGCGCTATCCGCGACCCGCGGGCGAGGGCTTCTACAGCCTGGCGAATCTGGTGGATGCCTGGCGCGCTTTCGCCGGCCAGAATGGCATTCCGGAATTTGATGAGGCGCAACTATACAAGTTGCGGCGCAAGCCCGTTCGCACACTCTCCGGCGTGACTCCGCTTACGGTCCTGACCAAGCCCTTTCCCTGTCCGGGAACTTGTATATTCTGCCCCAACGACATTCGCATGCCGAAGAGTTATCTGGCTGATGAACCGGGCGCCCAGCGCGCCGAGAAGAACGCATTTGATCCCTACCTTCAGACGTATATGCGCTTGCAGACGTACCACAATCTGGGGCATTCGACCGAGAAAATCGAGATCATCATCCTGGGTGGCACCTGGTCATTCTATCCTGAGACCTATCAGATTTGGTTCGTCAAGCGGATTCTCGATGCCCTGCATGACTTTGGCAACGGCAAAGACCGGCGTCCTGAAGTACTAACCGGCTTGCGCGAAAAGTCGATGTTCGCTGGCGAGCCGGTCAGCAATGTGGCGATTCAGGGCGCGCTGATGACAGCATCGTATAATCAGACGGTGCAGGAGATTTACGCCGAGGAGATCTTTCGCTCGCGCGGAATGGCGGCTGAAATCGCCGCTGGACGGCGCGAGCGCAGCCCGGTCGATGAATACGCCACTTGGGAAGAGCTGGAGGCGGCGCAGAAAGAAAACGAATCAGCCAATTGTCGCGCGGTTGGGCTGGTGGTTGAGACGCGGCCCGATCATATCAGTGAAGCGGAAGTGATACGCGTGCGACGGCTGGGCTGCACCAAGGTGCAGATCGGTTTCCAGAGCTTGAACGACCGCGTGCTCGAGTTGAACAAACGGGGGCACGATGTGGCGGCGACGCGGCGCGCGGTCAAGCTGCTGCGCAAAGCCGGCTTCAAGATTCACGCCCATTGGATGCCCAATTTATATGGCTCCTCGCCCCTTGCTGACCGGGACGATTATGAGCGACTCTTCGACGATCCGGATTTCAAGCCCGACGAGTTGAAGATTTATCCCTGCTCGCTGATCGAAAGCGCCGAATTGATGCAGCAATACCAGACGGGCGCGTGGACGCCTTACACGCACGATGAGTTGCTGGAGCTTTTGGTCGATTGCTTCAAGCGAACACCGGAATACTGTCGGCTGACCCGCGTCATACGCGATATACCGGGCACTGATATCGTCGACGGCAACAAGGTGACGAATTTCCGGCAACTGGTCGAGCGCGAGCTGGAACGGCGGGGCGAGCGCAGCGAGGACATCCGCGCGCGCGAAATCGGCGTGAAAACAGTGAGCGACCACGACCTGCGTTTGGATCGGAAGAGCTACCGGTCAAGTGTCGGCGAGGAAATATTCCTGCAGTACATCACCGACGAACGCGATATCGCCGGTTTCTTGCGTTTGTCGTTGCCTGACGATCCGGAAGACGCGCTGGTGAAGGAATTGCGCGGCGCCGCCATGATTCGCGAGGTGCATGTATATGGGCTGGCGCTTGGCATCGGAGCGGCGCTGGCGGGGCGGGCGCAGCATGTCGGCTTGGGCTCGCGCCTGCTGCAAACGGCGGCTGAGATCGCGGCTGCGCGCGGCTTCCGGCGCTTGGCGGTCATATCCTCAATCGGCACGCGCGAATATTACCGGGCGCGCGGCTTCCGCGATGGGGCGCTGTACCAGTTCCGCGATCTGGAAGCGGTTGCGGCGCAGGAAACGACATCTCCGCTAGAATAACCTGCAAACCCGCAGGGATGCCGCTTTCGCCAATTCGCGAATGCGAGCCTTCAACCAATGAGAACCATTGACGTCGTCCAGAGCCAGAGCGAGCGAAATCAATGTTTACGCCTGCTGATGCTGCTGATCATCGTGGGCACTCTCCCCTTTTACGGCATCGCGATCTTCATCATCGGCAGCGCTCCGGTCGAAGTGGCGGCGGTCAAGATCACGCAGACAGCCGCCCACGCGCCCAGCTTCACCCCGTTGGGGGCTGGTAATGCGCGCGCGCCAACATTCACGCCGCTGGCTCGCCCGCTCGCTACCAATACGCCAGAGAGCGCGCTCCCGGCAACGCCAGCCCAGTATGTGCCGCCGACCGCGCTGCCGGCGCAAACGATAGCGGCGCAAACGGTCGTCAGCCCGTCGCCATTAGCAATTATAGTGTCGCCGACTCCGGAAGCGCAGGCTACCGCCGGCGTCGCCGATGCTGATTTCGATGGAATTCACGATGACGAGGACCGATGTCCTGCAGAATATGGCTATGCCGATAATGAAGGTTGCCCGTACCCGGATGATTCTGATCGCGATGGCATTCGCGACAGCGCCGACCGTTGCCCCAGCGAGTTTGCGCCCAATACGGCGCGCGGCTGCCGCGACTTCGATGATGACGGTTTGGATACATCGCAGGACGATTGCCCGGGTGATTGGGGACCCGTGTCGAATCGGGGCTGTCCGCTGCAGGTTGACGCGGGCGGCTGATCCACAGTTCACACAGAAACCGATTGCGCGTCCGCGGCGCGGGTATTGAAGCCAGCAGCCAACAGATAGGCAATTGACGCCGCCTTCGATAGAATCCGGATGCGGCGGCACAGAATTGCATGGGATCGGTAAATGGATATATTGCGCGTTGCGGTGGCGCAGATGGCGTCAGTTTACGCCGACAAGATCGCTTGCATCGAGAAGGCGGCGCAGGTGATTCGGGACGCGGGCGCTGGCGGCGCGAAAGTGATCTTGCTGCCGGAAGCGATGATTCCGGGATATCCGCGCGGCTTCACCTTCGGCGCTTATGTCGGCAGTCGCAGCGAAGCCGGCCGAAGGGATTTCGAGCGCTACTGGAACGCGTCCATGACCGTGAACGATGCGGAAACGGCGCCCCTGCGGGAAGCAGCGGAGGATGCGGGCGCCTACGTGGTAGTGGGCGTTTCGGAACGGGGCGACCAGGGAAATGGCGGCACACTTTACAACTCTCTGCTCTACCTCGGCCCCGCTGGAGATATTCTCGGCGTACATCGAAAACTGGTGCCGACTGGCAGTGAGCGGTTGATATGGGGCCGCGGCGATGGCAGCACCTTGACAACCGTCAATACTTCGTTCGGCGTGATTGGCGGCTTGATCTGCTGGGAAAACTACATGCCTTTGGCGCGAATGGCGATGTACGCCAAGGGCGTCAGCATTTATTTGGCGCCAACCGCCGACCAGCGCGATTCCTGGCAGGCGACGCTTCGGCATATCGCTTGCGAAGGGCGTTGCTTCGTTCTCGGTTGCAATCAATACTTCACGCGCTCTATGTATCCGCGTGACCTGGCGCTGTATGACGAGCTCGCTGATCTGCCGGGGGAGCTTTGCCGCGGCGGCAGCGCGATCGTGGATCCATTCGGCGACTACCTTTGCCCGCCACTCTATGGGACCGAAGGTGTGCTTTATGCCGATCTCGAGCTCGGCAAGATTCATCGGGGACATCTCGATTTTGATGTGGTGGGGCACTACAATCGCCCGGACGTGTTTTCGTTCACCGTCAATGAAGAGCCAGGTCAGACGATTTGGAGCGACAGCCGCTGATATTCTCGCGGTCGGGAAACTGCGGTAAGATAGAGCGGCTTGTGATAGGTCTCAAAGGATTGAACGATGACGATGCTGGAAAAAGCCAAAGCGCTGGAAGATCAGTTGGTCGCCTGGCGGCGCGATATTCACATGCATCCCGAGCTCGGATTCGAGGAGCAGCGGACTTCGCGGCTGGTGGCGGACTCACTGCGCGAAATGGGCATCGAGATTGAAGTCGGCGTGGCTGAAACCGGCGTGGTGGCGCGGATTGGCGAAGGGCGCCCGGCGGTCGGCATCCGCGCCGATATGGATGCGCTGCCGATTCAAGAAGCGAACGATGTGCCGTATAAATCTCGCACACCCGGCTTGATGCACGCCTGTGGGCACGATGCCCATACCTCCATGCTGCTGGGCGTCGCCAAGGTGCTCAACGAGTTGCCCGACCGTCCAGTTGGTGAAATCCGCCTGCTCTTCCAGCCTAGCGAGGAAAAGTGGCGGAAGGAAGACGGGCATAGCGGCGGCAGCCTCATGGTCGAAGAGAAGGCGCTGGATAATCTGGACTCGGTCATCGCCTGCCACGTGGCGAGTGGAAGACCTATGGGCGAAGTGCGGGTAGCGGACGGCTTTTCGATGGCGGCGCCTGATGTCTTTGAAGCGACAATCATCGGCGAAGGAACGCACGGCGCCTCACCCAATCATGGTTTGGATCCCATCTGGTTGCAGGCGCAAGTGGTCAATGCGCTGCAGGCGATTCGTTCGCGCCGGCGCGACCCCACCGAGCGCTCGGTTGTGACAATCGGCACGATTCACGCGGGCATCGCCGACAACGTCATCCCAAACGAAGTCGTCATGACCGGCACCATCCGCACCTTCGAGCAAGAAGCGCGCGAGGAGATTCATCGTCTGGTGGAAGAGGCTTTCGCCCTGGTTCGTCACTTCGGCGGCGATTATGAATTGAAGATCTCGACCGGTTATCCAGCCCTCTACAACGACCCGGCAGTGGCTGCGCTCATTCGGACGGTTGGCGCCGACTTGCTGGGCGAAGACCGATCGGGCGAGGGCGAGCCGATCATGGCGGGCGAAGATTTCGCCTATATGACGCAGAAGGCGCCGGGCGCGATGCTGCGTTTGGGCGCTCAACTGGATGAGCTAAATCGGCCGCATCACAGCCCGATATTCGATATTCATGAGGGCTGCCTGCCGATCGGCGTCGGCGTGATGGCTGAGAGCGCGCTGCGCCTGCTGCGTCAGCACGGCGGTTGAGACGCCTTTCTACCCCCTCGTTCCCCCGTAGGTCGATGTCTATGTGACCCATAGCAATGGAGGGATGGTTTCGCCGAGATCGGTAAATGTGAGGAAATTCGAGATTGAAATCCCACATCAGCTGCAGTTAGCTCCCCTCCTTGACGCCTCGGGGAGGGGCTGGGGGTGGGGTTGGCTTAGCGAATCGCAGTAGCGGACAAGCCTTACAGGATGTACCGCTAGGCGGGGGCTTCTTCAAACAGCGATTGGAAATGGCGCAGGGGATCGCCCGGCTCGCGCAGCAGGATCGCTTGGCGCGGCGTCAATTGGACATTGCTTGGCGCCTCGACGCGCTTCGACGTCCAGGCAAGATGCGATACGCAATACTTGTAGAGTAGGGCGCGCCGTTCGTGCTCGGCGTGCCAGGTGGCGGTGCCGTGAGTCAGCGACTCGGTGAATAGGACCACCGAGCCGGCTGGCATTTCCGGAATGACGACACAAGGCGATAGGTCATGATCTTCCCGAATTTGCTGCGGCAGCTTGTAATTGCTTTTGTGGCTGCCGGGTATGCAGCAGAAGCCGCCGTATTCGCCGCCGCTGTCCGTCAGCGCCCAGGCGACCACGACGAAACCCTCGTAAATCTGATTGGCGCGGAAGGCGTAATATTCGCCCGGCTGCAATTCCGACTGGGGCGCGGTGGCGCCGTAATCGGCATGCAAGCCGCCATAAGCCTGGCCCTTGCTCATGTTCATCCCGTAGAGACGATCAAGGCGAAAGGCATCGCCCAAGCGCATGCGCAAGACCGGCATAACGACGGGATGATCGAGCAAATCGCAGAAGGGTTTGCCCCAGCCGAGAAAGCCTGACCCGACCGGAGCGCTCTGGTCGACTCGCGCCTCGCTATCCGGCACACCCTTTTCCGGCTTCACCAGCGACGAAGCCAAGGTTGGCGCGCTGCCGAAACGCGTCGAATCAGAAGGCGGCGGCAGGTTTTGCTCATCAATCAGCCGGTTCAGGGTCGCGACTTCGTCCGCGCTCAAGGCGTCTTCGATAACCAGGTAGCCTTGCAAGTCGAACAAATACTGCCGGAGTTCAAGATCGACCATCAGACACTTCCCATTGACTTGCGCCGGACCAATTCTTGATGCCAAGCCGCGATTAGCATCAACTCATCAGAATATAGCGCGCGCCGCCCTTATCGGCAAACGGCAGTGCAGCAGACCTGGGCTAAACCGCCTTCTCCTCTACGATGGTGATGAAATTGCCGCAGGTGTCATTGAAGACGGCCATGATGGCGGGGCCGATGTCGGTCGGCGGCATAGTGAATTCGACTCCACGCTCGCTGAGTCGGTCGTATTCCGCTTGGATATCGCTGCTATTGAACTGCCCGCCCGAGATGCCCTGCTCATAGAGCGCTTGCTGAAAGTCTCTTGAAAGGGAGTTGCTGCTGGGCTCGAGCAACAACTCGACGCCATGAGCGCCTTCGGGGGACACAAGCGTCAGCCAGCGGTCGCCCCCCGGGTTGCCCAGTGGCATGTCGCGCTTCAACTGAAAGCCAAGTTTTTCCGTATAGAATTCTAGCGCTTTGTCCTGGTCATCGACATAGACGCTGGTTAGGCCAATAATCATGCGGTTTATCCCTTCTCCGGATTCGATTTCCGGCGCGCTGAAAACGCGCCACTGCCACCTATTGTGCGAAAGGAGTAGGGATTCGTCAAGGCGACCTGTCTGTTGAGCACATGTTCCGGCAATTGCTTAAGGACCCGCGCCCGCATGAGCAGATGCGAAACATGTAGGCTCGCGGACGCTTGCGGCGCAGGCTCGAATGTGAAGCGGCTTATGTTATAATCCCCTTTGTGCCAGATGTCTCGGTTGCTTGGAAGGTCTTATGAAGCTGAATCAGAATGCGAAGGAAATGTTGGCGTCAATGGCTTTGGTCGGCGCCGTGATTGTGGCGCTGAATGCGGCGATCGCGACGGAAGGCGGGCGGGACATGTTTTCGTGGTCGCTGGGCTTGCTGGCGGTCGCGATACTTGTTTGGATCTGGTTGCGCCGTGACGCGATGGCGGAGTCGTCTGATGAAGCGGTTACTGCGGCACAGGAAGCCGCTGACGAAGCCGAAGCGCTGGCGAAGCGGCGTGAAGTTCGCCGGGATGTACAGCCTGTTGCCAGCATCGAGCCGGATGACCTGACCAAAATCAAAGGCATCGCCGCCGGTTATCAGCGCGTTTTGAACGATGCCGGTATCCGCACCTATGAGACTTTAGCCGCCACATCCGCCGACGAGCTGCGCGCGATATTCAGCGCGGCCGGTCGGGCGGCGCCGGTCGGGCTGGAGACGATACCGCAGCAAGCGGAGTACGCGGCGAAGGCAGATTGGGACGGTTTGCGAGAATATCAAGACTCCATCTAAACGCAAAACATGACTTCACCCAATTGCGGCTGTGGCGGATAGCGCGGCCGCTTTGCTGTTTGCCAACACGACGCGGAGACGCTATGGGGTGGTTCGCGCCAGGCGAGGCAGCCCTGGCGGGCGTTCGCATCGTCGGCGAAAGCAAGTACACTTGAGCCTGTAACCGCGTCATGTTTAACGGGCTCGGCCATGCCAACCGTCGCGCACACCATACGCCGGCGACACAACCGCAAACGCCGGCGCAGCAAGGAGACCAAGCGTTCCGCATTTTGGTCCGTTCTCGCTATTGGCGCCCCGCTTGCGGTTGTAGTGACGCCACTTCTTGGCGCGCTGGCGTTGTCGCTTTGGCTTTATCTGTCCGCGGCATCATTTATGCCTGAGCCGCAAGAAACCGTTTTTCCCGAATTGGAGCATGGCGAATCGCGCTTTTATGACGCGACGGACCAGGTAGTAATCCACTCGGTCGCCGACCCCCTGGGCGATGAGCGGCGCTGGCTGACATTGGATGAATTGCCGCCGAGTCTTGTCAGCGCCTCCAAGATGGCGGAGGGCATTGACCTTTATGGCGCGCCCCACCGTTTCGATCCTGCAGACGCTATGCTGCAGGTCTGGCGTTACGTTATGGGCTTGCCAGTTGAAAGTGACGCTGGGCTCAGTGGCAGTCTCGCGCGCGACACGCTCTTGCCGCTTACGCAGGCGCGCGGACTGGATGCGCGATTGCTGGAGATCGTTTATGTCGCCGAAAGCAAGCGCCGGTTCTCCGACGAGGAGTTGCTTGAGTGGCGGCTTAACGCTAGCTATTACGGGCGTGATGCCTTCGGGATTGAGGCGGCGGCGCGAATCTATCTGGGCAAGTCGGCGGTGGCGCTGTCGCTGGCTGAGTCGGCGCTGCTGGCGTCTATCATCGCCGAGCCAGCGCTAAATCCGCTGGATGCGCCAGCCCAAGCGCGCGAACGTGGGGCGGATCTGCTATTCCAGATGCTGGATTCCGAGCTAATTGACAAGGCGCAATTCGACCAGGCTTCGGCGCTTCACATCACCTTGCGCAAGCCGGAAGTTCGCCGGGCGGCGATAGCGCCGGAGTTCATCCAATATTCTCGCCAGCAAGCGGAAGATCTGCTGGACCGCTTGGGGTTTTCCGGCGCCAGACTGTTGGCGCGCGGCGGACTACAAATCACAACATCGCTGGATGTGAACCTGCAATTGCAGGCGGAATGCGCCTTGCGCGCGCATCTTCAGCCTTTCGACCAAGTTACCGCCATGGATGGATCGCCTTGCGCCGCCGCGGACGAGCTCGCAAAAGCGTCTGCAGCCGGATCATCGCCGCCCGATATCGGGGCGCTGGCTTTGATTGATGTGGGCAGTGGGCGAATTCTGAGCATGGTGGGGGAGGCGGAAGCCGCTAGCTATCAACCGGCGATCGTGCTCCAACCCTTCGTTTACCTGGAGGCTTTTCTGCGTCGCGAGTCGACGCCAGCGTCGATGGTTTACGATCTGCCGCGTACCTACCCGGGAGCGTCGGCCGAATTGATTTATGCGCCGGGCAATCCGGATGGCGTTTTCCGCGGTCCGCTGAATCTGCGCGATGCGATGGCGGCTGGGCTTCTGCCGCCGGCGGTGCAGGTTGCCAGCGCAAATGGAATGGGTCCGGTAGTTGAGACGGCGCGAGCGATCGGGTTCAATAGCCTTGACGCTAGGGGACGCGGTCTGTCGCTATTGGAACGGGGCGGGGCGGTCTCCGTGTTGGATACGGCATACGCCTACAGCGTTCTGGCATCTTTAGGCGCGATGCGAGGCTTGCCAGCCATGCCCGTTGGGGACGGTTTCCGCGCCCGTGATCCGGTGGCGATCCTACGAATAAAAGACGCGAGCGGAAGCGTACTCTGGTCCATTGATGAAGCGGCGCAAGCGAATGAGACCCTAATCATACCGCCGAGCGCCGCCTATATGGTGAATGACATACTAGCCGATGCCGAGACGCGGGAAGCAGCATGGCCGGGCGGGGATGGCACCTTGCGGATATCGCGCCCGGCCGCCGTCGTCGATGGCATGAGCGCCGACAAGCGCGACAGCTGGACGGTCGGCCATTCGCCTCATTTGGCGCTGGCTGCGCATACAAGCCGCGCAGACAGTGAGCCTCTTGAATTGGCGCATTGGGATCGCGCCGGCTCGGCGCCGGTCTGGCGCGCGCTGATGGAATACGCCCATTCGCATCTTCAGTTGCCGGAGCGCTATTGGAGCGCGCCAGCCGATATCGAAGAGTACCTGGTTTGCGAGATATCAGGATTGTTGCCGGCGACGACGGCTCATTGCCCGACGCGCAAGGAGCTGGTGCCAGCGGGAACCCTTTTGCAGCGAGATCACTACTGGCAGACCCTTGAGATTAACCGGGCTGACGGACAACTGGCGACGGTAAACACGCCGGATGAAATGCGCGAGACCCGCGCCTATTTCATACCGCCGGACGACGTCATGGACTGGTGGCGGGAAAATGGCAAGCCATTGCCGCCCAGCAGCTATAGCAGTGACAGCGACGCGGGTAGCGCAAGACCAGCGCGCATCACATCGCCCGCGGATTATGCCTACGTAGGCTCTACGGTAGAAATCACCGCAGTCGTCAACCGGGCAGGCGCGGAGAGCTGGCTCTTGGAATACGGCGCCGACGCCAATCCCGCCGCCTGGACCAACATTGGCGAGCGGCAACGGTTCGACGATAGTGGCGAGATTGCCTCCATCTGGGAGACAGCGCTGTTCAGCGGCATCTACACCTTGCGCCTGTCGGTGACCTTCGCCGATGGCAGCGTCGAGAGCGACAGCAAGCTCCTGACATTCGACAACACGCCGCCGGCGGTGAGTTTGCGTACGGGCGCCGGCGCCAATGTGATACGATTTCCATCGCAACGGGTTGTATCTTTGCTGGCGGATGTCAAGGACAATTTGACCATCGATCGGGTAGCGTTTTACCGCGATGACGAGTTGCTGAGTGACGATCGCGATTGGCCCTTCGGCGTCGAGTATGTATTGCAAGAGGTCGGCGAAATCGGGTTCAAGGCGATCGCTTACGATCAAGTGGGGAATCGCGCTTCATCCGAGCTGGCAATCTCAGTGGTGGAAGGATAGTTCAGCTGTGAGCGAAAGTGTTCAGACGAGACGCATCGCCAGCGCGCCGTCGTCGATGGCGTGGTTCGCCGCCGTTCTCTCGCTCCTGCCATTATTCCTTTACGCTTATCTGGGGCACTTCAGCCGCTTGATGATTGACGACTACGGACACTTTGCCACTGCCCTAAGAATGAGTTTCCGGCACAACTTTACATATTGGCGAGGATTGTGGAACGGGAGTTATTCGTTTTACCTGTTCCATGACCTTTTGTCTCCGCTGGACCCGTCTCGGCTTCCGCCACTTTTTCTCGCGCTGACAATCACGCTCTGGTTAATTGGCCTTGCCTGGCTGATTTCGCTTCTGCTTCGCCATATAGAAATCACCCTGAGCCACCTGCCGGTTGCCATCGCTCTGGCGGCGCTTACGGTCTTCGCGTCGATTCAGTCATTTCACACATTGGAGTCAATCTACTGGTATTCGGCGATTGTGCGCCACACGCTACCAGTAGGCTTGATGCTGCTCTTCCTGGCTTATGCCGTCGACATCGCCCGGCGCGGGCGCAGGACATGGCAGATGACAGCATCCGCGCTGGCGGGCGCCCTGATATGCTTTGTAAACGGCGGTTTTTCCGAACTAAATGTAGCCATTCAATTGGTTGGCTTGCCCGTGCTGCTGGGGATTTTCGCCTTCGCCGCCGCAAGCCCAGGACGGCGAGCGCAGGTTGCTGTTTTGGCAGCCGGCTTTTTTGGCAGTGTCGTCAGCGCAATTGTGCATTTGAGCGCGCCGGGCATTGCGAACCGCCTGGAGACCTCCGCCGTTTCAATTCCCTACGCAAAGGTAATTCGCGACATTCCATCACTGATGCAAGAGACGCTTCGTTCATCGCTTGAGTATTTTGGTCATCAGGGCAGCATACTTGGATTCATGCTACTCCTGGCGACCGGGCTGGTCGCTGCGCTGCTGCTAACCATACCGAATGAGCGTGAAAGGAGAGAGCAGTCCCCAAGGTTGCCGTGGTACGCGCCCGTACTCGGATTGCTTGTACAGCTTGCTTTCTTGCCGACCCTGTGGACGGATCTGGGCGCGCTCGCGTTTAAGGTCGGCTTCGAGTTGTACCTGGCTGTTGGCATCGCGGTATTGAATACGGCGATGATGCTGGTCTACCCAATCGTCATTGGGTTTCGGCGACCGATCGAGTCTTGTCTGGCGCGGCGAATGGATTACGTGAAGCCAATGACGGCGGCGATAATGCTTGGCGTATTTGTTTTGCTTGCGATGACCCAGCTGACTGTCGTTCCTTATCGTATCTCGATTTATCTATTTGCAAATGCGCTTGTTCTCCTGGTGATTCTGTCCCGGATCCTGGATTCGATTGCGGCGGACTACATCAGCAACAGATTGCGATCATTCGCGTTTTTGTCGCTGGCGCTGGCCGCGATCGTAATGGCGCTGACCTTGGCGATCGGGCACTTTGGTTTGGGCTACATTTATTTGCGTTCGCTGGCTTTTGCCGCGCTGACGCAGGTCCTGCCGGGATTGGCGTTTGGCGCCTACATCGGAGTCCTCATCCAGCGCTGTCGTCTATTTGATGGCGCTAACGAATGGTATTCCAGGTGCGTCATCATTCCGGGAATGATCATCGTATTCAGCATTGTCATCCATGATATGAGGGCGCAGGCGCGGCTGATTCCTGACTTCGCGACATTCGCGCGAGAATGGGACGCGCGCCACGAACAGATCATTCAGATGCGTGAGAATGGTGTCCGCGATATCGAGATCGCGCCTTTCAGTTTCGATTTGAGCGGATACATTTCGGCCAGCGGCCAGGCATTTGGCGAAAGCCATCCCTACTACTACGGCGTCGATTCAATCACCGTGGTCGAATAAAGCGCTGACATCGCGCAGGGAGATATTGATGATTCGCAGTGGAGGCGTACTATGCCACTGAAACGCATTCGCGATGTCGCGCCGAGACAATGGCTAATCGTCGTCCTGGCTTTAGCGCCGACATTCTTGTTTGCCTACATTGGGCAGTTCATGCGGATGATGCGCGACACCTACGGCGTAATCGATCGTTCAAAGAAATTTGACCCGCTCTTTCTCGTGATGGATCTCCGAAGCAGCTGGCGCGGATCATTCGGCGACGTTTTTCTGTTTGGCGCTTTGGGACGATTCGATAATGAAGTTGTCCGGATTATGCCCGCGGTCATCATTGCGCTCTGGTTCTTGGGTTTGTTTTGGCTGATCCTGATTTTGCTTTCGACGGCGAGGTTGCAGTCCAAGCGCTTTGCGATCGCCGCTGCGCTGGCTTCGCTTATGCTCACTGGGACCATCAACGGCTTCTATTCGCTGGAAGCGCTGTATTGGTATGACGCCGCCATACGTTATGCCTTACCACTTGCGCTGGCTGCTATTGGCATTGCTCTTTTGCTGTCTTTGGCGCAGCGCTGCCGTACGCGGCCACGTAAGGTCGCGAGCCTCGTCATCGCGAGTCTGGCCGCCTTCGCTGTCGCTAGCCTATCCGAAATGCATCTGGTGTTTCAGTTGACAGCGCTGCCATTTTTGGGGGCGGCCGCGGCTCTCCTCGGCGATCGCTCGCTTCGCCGACTCGCGCTGATCCTTATTTTGGCAGGCTGGCTCGCTACGATAGTCAACGCGCTGGTACAGCTAAGCGCGCCCGGCATTGGAAATCGAGTCGAGTGGTATGTGGGTGGCGGCGTTACCACGCCGATTCGCTCGCTCGCCGAGTTGATTCCGCTCACCATAAATCTTACCTTTCAATATGTGACGGATCAGCGAGCCTTTGCTGGTTTCGGCATGCTATTCGCTGCCGGGCTATTCGTGTCATTGATCATCACGTCGGCGGATTCGCGATCGTCAGCGAGGCGAACGATTTCGCTCTCTGCGATTCCCGTTTGGGTCGGGCTGATAGTTCAGGTCTGCTTCGTTCCAATATTGTGGACACATATTAGCGACAGCCCGCGTATTCTTGGGCGCTTCAGTTATGCGTTTCTTGTGGTCATCTGCCTGAATGTCGCGACCTTCGTTGCTTTTCTGCTGCTCTTACTGCGGCGCTCCAAGATTTTAACGGAATTGCGAAGAAATAGCGGCTTCGCTACCGCTTTGACGGTCTTATGCTGGGTTGCGGCGCTGGCATTTTTCGCATTGACGCAAATTAGGAGCATTCATTTCAAGGCGGCCGGTTACCTGGCATTGAGCTCGATTTCTGCATTGGGGTTAATATCTTGTATGTTGGCTTCCCAAAGTCTCCGCTCCGATGCGAGGCGCGGCGGCGCCCTTATCGGGATTTGCTTTGCTGTCACCCTTGTGTCTGCTTTTGTGCTGCTAGCGCTAGCCAATTACTCCATTGGATATGTCCGCGACCGCGTCATGGCGCCGGTCAGCTTCTTGCTCGTCGTCACCGGTTTGGTTTGGGGCGCCTGCGCGGGCGGATGGCTCAGGCATTTTCTGGATGCGAACGGGCTGGCTTCGCTGCATTTGGGGCGCTATATGCTTGCCAGCGCGCTTGTGGTCGTCACGCTTGGGCTTGGTATTTTTCTGGGACGGGCGCAGTGGCTTCCCGATCTTGAATTGTACGCGCGGGAGTGGGATGCCCGCCATCAGTATCTGCTGGCGAAGCGTGACGAGGGCGCCAATTATGTGGAAGTCGCGCCGCTGGCTTATGATATGTCGCAGTTCTTTTGGGAAGCGGACATCTCAATGAAGCCAGAAAATGCCGCCGCCGAGCGCTATTACGGCATCGAATCCATCGTTCAAACAGAATCCTGACAGAGAATTGCCGCGCCTCAAGGACAGACGCCAACTGCGTTAGAACTTCATATATTTTCTGGCAATCCACATCGTTCTTTGCCAAATCCATTGACTGACTCCGCGGATTATGCTAAGTTACTGGTGTATTTCTGGCACTCAAGCAATGCGAGTGCCAGATTGCGACAATGACATGTCGTAGTTATCCAAGGTAACCATAGTTCAAAAGGGAGAAAAAAATGCCTGTCTCTATTCGCCCGCTGGGTGACCGCGTCCTGGTGGAACCGGTGGAATCGGAAGAAACGTTCGCAGGCGGCGCTTTTGTATTGCCGGAAACGGCAAAGGAGAAGCCGCAGCAAGGCTTAATCCGCGCCGCAGGCCCCGGCAAGTACGATGAAGAGGGCGAAAAACGCATTCCGATGGATGTCCAGGAAGGCGACCGCGTCCTCTTTGCCAAGTATGCTGGCACCGAAGTCAAACTTGATGGCATCAGCATGCTCATTATGAAAGAATCCGACATCCTTGGCATCGTCGAAGCCTAAACCAGGCTGCGGCAATTCTCGCTGCAATCGCACTAGTGTGAAACCAATTGGGAGGAATCCATGGCAAAGCAACTCGTATTCAAGGAAGACGCTCGCCGCAAGCTGCAAAGCGGTGTTGACAAAGTCGCCAATGCGGTCAGCACGACCCTCGGCCCCAAGGGCCGTAACGTTGCGCTGGACAAGAAATTCGGCGCCCCGACCGTGACCCACGATGGCGTCACCGTCGCCAAAGAGATCGAATTGGAAGATCCGTACGAAAACATGGGCGCGCAACTGCTGAAGGAAGCGGCCACCAAGACCAATGACATCGCTGGTGATGGCACCACCACCGCCACGGTTTTGGCGCAGGCGATCGTCAGCGAAGGGCTGAAGAATGTAGCCGCCGGCGCCAACCCGATGCTGCTGAAGCGCGGGATCATCCACGCCGCCGACATCGTCGCCGGCAATATCCTGGATCAATCGACCCCGATCGAAACCAGAGACGAGATCGCCAATGTCGCCAGCGTTTCGGCGCAGGACCAGGAAATCGGCGACTTGATTGCCGAAGTGATGGACAAAGTCGGCAAAGACGGCGTCGTCACGGTTGAGGAGAGCCGTGGGCTGGAGTTTGAGACCGAATACGTCGAGGGTATGCAGTTCGACCGCGGGTATATCAGCCCCTATTTTGTCAGCAACAGCGAGACGATGGAATCCAGCATCGAAGAACCCTACATCCTCATCCACGACAAGAAGGTCAGCGCGGCGCAGGACATCATCCCGATCCTTGAGAAGCTGCACCAGATCGGCAAGCGCGAGCTGGTAATCATCGCGGAAGATGTTGATGGCGAGGCGCTTGCGACCATGGTCGTCAACAAGCTGCGCGGCGCGATCAACGTGCTGGCGGTTAAGGCGCCCGGTTTTGGCGATCGGCGTAAAGCCATGCTGCGCGATATCGCCGTATTGACCGGCGGCACGGTCATCAGCGAAGAGACGGGCCGCAAGCTGGATAGCGTGACCGTGCAAGACTTGGGGCGGGCGGCCAAGGTCGTCAGCACCAAGGACGACACCGTCATCGTTGACGGCGCCGGAGAAGAAGGCGCGATCGCGGGCCGCATCGAAGAGATCCGCCGCGAAATCGACGCCAGCTCGAGCGATTACGATCGCGAAAAGCTGCAGGAACGCCTGGCAAAGCTGAGCGGTGGCGTAGCCGTCATCCGCGTCGGCGCCGCGACCGAGACCGAACTGAAAGAGAAGAAGCACCGCGTTGAGGATGCCTTGAGCGCGACCCGCGCCGCGGTAGAAGAAGGCATCGTTCCCGGCGGCGGCGTCGCCTTGATCAACGCGATGAGCTCGCTTGATGGCGTCACCATGGACCTCGGCGACGAGAATACCGGCGTGACCATCATGCGGCGCGCGCTCGAAATGCCGATGCGCAAGATCGCCGCCAACGCTGGCGAAGATGGCGCGGTCATCATCCAGAACGTCCGCCGGGCGCAGGATGACAACAGCAACCACCGTGTCGGCTTTAACGTTATGAATGGCGAATACGGCGACATGATTGACGCTGGCATTCCCGATCCGGCCAAGGTGACTCGCGGCGCGATTGAGAACTCCGCTTCAATTGCCGCGATGATTCTGACCACCGAAGCGTTGATCACCGATGTGCCGGAAGAATCGCCTCCGCCGATGCCCGGTGGCGGCATGGACGGCATGGGTGGCATGGGCGGCATGATGTAAGTCGGCTCACCGCCAAACAAGCAAGGCAATCGGAGGACTGTCGTCGGGCAGTCCTCTTTTTGTTTGTATGCAACCGAAACATCTGCTACAATTTTGTTTCAAAGGCTGACGCAATAAGGAAAGGCATATGGAACAAGAGAGACTCGATGAATTGACGGAATTGCGCTTCCGCCATTTTGAGCGCTTTTCTAGCGCCATGTTCGAGAGCCAGCAAGAAATGATGCGGCTTCTCACGGAAAACACCAAGACGCTGGTAAAACTCGATAAGCGCATGGGCAACATTGAAAAGCGCATGGGCAGTATGGACGAGCGCATGGGCAGTATGGACGAGCGCGCGACCCGGACAGAAGAGCTTATGACGCTGGCGTTGGATGATCTCGCATTCATAAAAAATCACCTCCAGCGGCGGGGTTGAGCGCGCCCGCGTTCATCAATCGGAGGATTGTCGTATGGTAGTCCTCTTTGGTTCTCAGACACGGCCGTGTTACGCTACACTAAGTTAGAATCTGCGTGATAGTTGCGGGAGTGCCAAATGAACCTAAAGCATAAGCCTCTGACCGCCTTTCGCAGCGCCTATGCTCGGGGCATCGTTACCAGGTTTATCGCCTTTGCAATCACTCTGTTCGCAGCGGTGGTGTTTTTTCAGGAACGGCATCAACTGGAATCGCGAGTTTGGGATTTGCAGGACCGTCTGGCGCATGCCGAGCTCGAGTCGTCGAATGCCGCGAGCTCGCTGCAGGACGCGGAATCCAGCATACTCTCGTTGGAAGAGAGCTTGCGCGACGCTCAATCACAGCTTGCTGGCGATGTTGCCTATTTCGAATTGCCCGTCGGTTATATTGAAGCGGAAGGGTTTTCAGGCGCCGAACTGACCCTGCTTTCTTGCGTCCGCATTAAGGTGGCGCATCAAGACGCGACCGACTTTCTGGATCAAGGCGTTGCCCTGGTCAAATTCGAAGTTTGGGATCGCAAGGCAGTACGGGAAATGCTTGGCAGCGGCGATTATGAAATGGTGGGCAAAGCGAGTTCCACGTCAGATTGGGACGACTCGGGGGATCTCCACTACTATATGCTGAAGGAAGTCCGTGATCGGCGAGACTTTACCTGGTCGGAACAGGAGATTTGGAATGACGCGTTCTGGGACTGGCAGAACTATTTGCATAGAGAATGCCGTCGACAGAACTGAGCAATAGCGGCGAAAATAAAACCACCTTGACTACGCGGAGGTGGTTTTTCTTTAAGAACGACATGCGAGGACTTCTGAGGCCGGCAAGCGAAGAACGCGGAAGCGCAAGAGGCTTTTTCTTAGAACCGGGGTTGAACGCCTGAAATTCTCTTGATTGATGGACGGTCGAATGATCGGCAATTTTCGCTCGGCTCGCGATCGTTTGAGATTCGATGGGTCTGTCAGATTTCTCCGAATTATGGTCCGTTTGTGATGACCACATCGACGCCATAGTAGTCATCGGCGCACGGAATGTCGCTTGCGTTGTGTCGCATGAATTCGCGCAGGTTCAAAGACAGTGGATCAACCACGATTGGCTGGCCTATTTCGCGATGCGCCATGATGTACTGATGCCTGGCGTCCCACTCGCCGGCGAATGAACTGAGGAGTGGCGCATGTCTCGCCTGGCCCGCGGCTATGCCAATCCCAATAACCGAAAATAGTACTAGACAACAACAAAGTAAAAGTCGGAGTCCCCGTTTTTCTATGGGCGAGGCTGTGTATAGACGCCGAATGGCCAATCCAAGGAAAAGGCCCCAGATCAAACCGTTCAGTACTAGCGAGAACGAAAGAAAGATGAGTACGCGCTCGGGCACGACGGGCAAAGTATAGACCGTCGCCAATACGACAGGCGCGCTCGCCGCCCAAGATGACGCATAAGCCCACGCCGCAATTGCCGCAAATCGGCGAGATTGGGCGGCCAAAAGCGGGACAGCAAGTTGCCACGCCAGCACAAGAAGCAACTGGTGAATGCTGATATAGATATACGATGACGCTTGCCAATGAATACTTCGAAACTGTGTCAAAACAAACAGAATTACGACAACCAACAGCGTTGCGCAAGGAAAGACTATCCAACTGCCGGCATGTCGGGTTAGCGCCGAGTTAAATCGATGGACTCCAATGACCAACACAGTGAAGATCAAGACAAGAACTGCGTTTGCAATGATGACCGTCATATAGCCGCTACTGAAACGGCCTAGCAGCTGCGGCATATCGCTTGTATGCGTCCAGAGCAACGGAATAAACAGCAACTGTATGAAGAGGCCGAACACGAGGGCTGGGCGCGACAATCGGAATGGAGCGTGGCTCAGAGGTTGATCCCGAAAACGAAGCATTAACGCCAAGATCATACCCAGTGCAAACACAAAGACCATGCCAGCAAGCAATTCAGGAGTTTGAGAAGCTAGGAACAACTCCTTTGCAGTACGCGAAAGCAGCGTGTTGAGCGAGCGATCCGGGATTCCCCACTTTTCCGCGATATATTGGGCGCGTAATGTCACTCCAGGCGCGCTTAACTGGGCGAAGAGGCTGGCGATCGTGGCGAGCCAACCGCTGCCAATAACCGTGATGTATGGGCGACGCAATCGCTTAGGAACGAATGCGAGCGCTGACGGAATCGCCAGAGAGAAAATCCCCAACTGGACAGCCATGTGAAATGCGGCGAAACCAGCGTTCAAAAAACAGACGACGGCGCCAGCAGCAATCAGTGGCAAAGGAGGCCTGGGCTCCTTACGCCTGATCACTAATTCCCACATTAAGCCAGCGTAAATCGTGAGCACCGCTAAGGGCAAGGTGTAGGCTACGCTGGCGGTATACCAGAAAATCAGTTGCTGCCATAACGACCCGTGGATAGTGGCGGTTACTATCGTGCCTGCAAGCACGAGAGCCATGGCAATTCGCTGTTTCTCGATTCCAGCGTATGACAATGCCCTGTGGGCGAGGAAGAACAACCCAAATAGCCAGAGCAAAATGAGGAATGCTGGCATAATGCGAACAGCGTCGGCGCCTGCCGGGGCAAGCAAACCGTGAAGAAAAATGTTTGAATAATGGCCATTCGAGTACGCTCGCCAGTGAAGTATATTCTCCCAAGGATTGAGGTTTAGACCTGTCCCGAAAAAACAGTAGTCGTCATAGACGAGACGGGAAAATGTCCCCAGGTAGGCAAATACGGCTAGGGGTAGACAGGCTGGCAATGCAGCCAGCGTCCACCAGCGATCTTTGAGCATACGCGCCACGTTACATCACCTTTGAGATCGCTTGCTCGCTACAGATCTGATCGCTGATTTATCGAGCGCCGAATTCGAGCGATCCTGCAACTGCCTTTCACGCGATTTGATGAGGTCTTGCGATAGAAACCGTATCGAGCTATGTCCTTCCGTCATCAATTCTCACGCTCGATATCTTGCCTCAATAAGCGCTGTGACTTCGGCGGATCCGCATGAACTTTGCCAATAATCATCGCGCACATAATGGCCAAGCTTGCCTGGAAAGTCGAATGCCAGTTGGGGGACCTCTGCCAGCAACACTCCTGCTAGTCGATTGGATATTATCAGTTGATGCCGCTCGTCCCAAGCGCGTGAGTACTGCTCGAATCGCGGGATTGTCCTGGCGTTGCCGATCAGAATTCCAAGCCAGACCGCAAAGGCGACAATTCCGCTGCCATACAGGAGCGCGCGCATGGGGCGGACGGCGGGCGCGGCGGAATTTGCCTGGTTGATGGCAATGGCAAGCGAGATGCCGCAAATGAATCCAGAAACGGCAAGAGCAAATGACACGAAGGATAAGCTGTACAGTCGCTGATGCCCGACAATCAGCTGGTTAAGGACCACCAGTGACAAAGAGCACACGACCATGATAAGGATCATCCGGATTGCAACTGCAAATATATGACTCTTTTCGGCTGCAGGCGAGTAAGAATACATCTGCCACAGTAGGACGACCAAGAGTAAGAAAATGCTGCAAGATATATAAGTCGCGGCGCGCGGATTGATGCTTCGAAGTTGGGTTAAGCCGAACAAGAAGAGAATCAAACCCAGTGTGAGAATAGGGATTGCCACCCAGTATGCGGGTTTGTTCAGCAATAGAAAGTTAATCCTCGGCCTCGCCAGGATGATTGCCGCCAGGCTCAGCAGTAAAAGAAAATGCGTAGCGACTACGAACATGTATGCGGGGCTAAAGCGACCGAACACAAACGGGTTGTCGCTTTGGTGCGTCCATACAAGCGGCAAAAGCGCCAACTGCGCAAGCAGGCAAAACAAGAGCGGGCGCAGACCCAGTTGAAATGGCTTTCGAATCGGCGAAGAATCGGCTGGGCGCTGGACTACTAGCAAGAGAAACAGGCTGGTAGAAATCATTCCCACAATAGCCGTCATCGATTCCGGCGCCGTCAAGATTGACCAATACAGCTCGACAGTCTTCGGCAATAGATGCGGAGACATGCGCGACGCAAAGGGCGCCCCGGCGTCGAACATCGCCAGCCTTCTGGCGACTCCTGGGGCGCTCATCATCACCAGGAGCGCCAAGACGGTTGCGGCGCTGCCAGATGCGCCGAGAAATAGGCTGTAGCGCTTGGCCGCTGCCGGAAGTATCGGATATATGGCAATCGGCAAGGTAGTGAGAAGCAATAGCTGCACTATGGCGAATGTTTCCGCCAAGCCGGCGTTAACGAAGGCAACCAGAGCGAAGACTGCGCAAGCGCTCGCTAACCTGCGGCGCGACCTAACCCAAGGAGCGGCGGCGCAGCAGGCAGCCAATGCGATCGCCAAAATGGCGATTGGAAACGTATGACGAGTCGCGGCTGAAAACCAGAATATTGCAAGTTGCGAAGGAAGCCCATCAATGGATAGCCACACCAATACGGCAGCCATAATGGTTACTTTCGCCAGTGGCAGTTTAGGCCGTCCAAGAAGACTGCTTCCAGAAGCGATCAGCTTGCATAGACCGAAAAGCCAGGCTGCCACAATAATCGCAACAGACGCTGCTGGAGCCTGCACATCCAGCGGCGCGGCCAAAGCGTGTAAGAGATAGTAGCTATAGCTGCCGTTCAATGAGCTTCGCCAATAAAGGACGTTTTCCCACGGACCGAATTCCAGACCCGCGGTCAAATGGCAGAAATCGTCGCTTGCCAACCGGCTATGGCTGCCCAAATAGACGATAAGCAAGAGTGGTAGCAGCGACATGAGCGCAAGGAAAACCCAGGCGCGTGGATGCCAGCTACCTGGATTCATGGCAGCAGATTCTGGGTGATGCGTCATTTGCATACGCTCACATAGACTCGCCTCTAGCTGTCCTGCGAATTCATTTTATTCGACATGACGAGGTCTTGCTCTCGAAAATGTTCCGAGCGACGTCCTTCTGTCCTCGAATCTTATGCTCGATATCTTGCCTCAATTAGCGCCGTGATTTCGGCGGACCCGCATGAACTTTGCCAATAGTCGTTGTGCGGCTGATTGCTTAGGGCGATTGGGACTGTAACTGTCAATTTGGGAACCTCGTTCAGCCGCTCTCCCTTGTCTCTGCTCGCCAGGATTTGCTCATGCCTTACGTCCCAGGCAAGCGAAAACCGCTGGTAGAGCGGAATGTCTCTGGCGTTGCCTATCAAGCAGCTGAGCCAAATCGCGAAGGCTACAATTGCGCACCCGTACACGAGCGCTCGCAAGGGTCGAGAGGCGGGCGCCGCGGCGCTTGCCCGATTAATTGCGAATGCAATCGCAGCTCCGAAAATAAATCCGGAAAGAGCGAGGGCAAATGAAACGCATGCCAAATAGTAGGGAATGCGACTAGGGGCAATGGCAGAGAATACCGCAGCGAGGGCGAGCGAGCCCGCAGCCAGAGCCAGCAAGAGCCAGATTGTGGCTGCGAAATACCGACTCTTGCCGGCGGCCGAAAAGTAAGAGCGAAATTGCCACAATAGAAGCATTGTGAGCATAAAGATGGTGCACGAAATATAAATCGAAGCGCGATAATCCACGTTTCGAAATTGAACGAGGCCGGAAAGGATGTATACCATTCCCAGCGTCAAAATAGGCAAAGCCATCCAGTGCGCGGGCTGGTTCAGCAATAGGGCATTGATCGCTATTCGCGCCCTTAGGCTCGCCGCCAAACTCAGCAAGATAAGAAATTGACCAGCCACTATGACCATGTATGCTGGGCTAAAGCGGCCGAACACCAACGGATTGTCGCTCTGTTGCGTCCATACGAGCGGCAAGAGCATCAACTGTCCTAGAAAGCAAAGCAGCAGCGGTCGCCGGGCAAGCTGAAACGGCTCGCCGATCGGCAATGATATTGCCGGGCGCCGGATCGCTGACATGAGGAATAGGCTGATAGCAAGCATTCCGATGAAGGTCGCGTTTAGGTCCGCATCAGCGAAGACATACAAGACACGGTCGTGGCTCTCGGGGAGCCTTTCCAATAAAGAGCGCAGCGGCGATGCCGCCACGCCGTCAATCTCGGCCAGTCTCCTGGAGACGCCTGGGGCCGTCATCATCACCAGAAGCGCCAGGATGGTTGAAGCCCAGCCAGATATGTTTAGTGCAAGGCAGCTTCGCCTGGTCACTTTCGGACTCAGCACGAGTACGGCCGGCATCAATCCAGTGAAAAGCGCCAACTGCACGTACGCATAGGGTTCCGACAAACCTGCGTTAACAAACGCGACAAAAGCGAAAATTGCACAGGCGATCATACGACTGCGGATGGACTGAAGCCGAGGCGCGACTGCGCAAGCGGCAGCCAAGGCGATCACCAAGATGGCAATTGGAAAAGTATGGCTTAAAGCGGCGGAATAGTTGTAGATCGACATTTGCGTTGGCAGACCATATATTGAGAGCCATACCAATGACGCCGCCAAGACAAATGCTTTTGTCAGCGGAAGCCTCTGCCCACCCAACAGACGCTGTCCAGCAACGATCAGCCAGACAAAACCAATTAGCAAGCCAGTGACGATTGTCGCAACTAGCGCGCCCACAACTTGTCTATCCAGCGGCGCGGTCAATCCGTGCAGAAAATAATAGCTATACTTGCCGTTATATGAGTCTCGCCAATACTGAACATTGCCCCAAGGACCATACTCCAACCCCGAAATTATGTGACAGAAATCGTCACTCGTCGGTCGGCCATGGCTACCCAAAAAGACGATAAGCAAGAGTGGAAGCAACGACATCAATGCAATCACAACCCACGCGCGCGTACGCCTGCTACCGTGATTCATATTCGCAGTTTCTAAGTGATGCGCCAATTGCAAAAGCAACGATAAATCATCGGCACTCCGTCATCATAAGTAGAGGAATCTGCAACTAGTGTATCATATTAACAAGAAAACTGTATTCCCTTGACGATATGCAATTGCAAAAAAAGCGGACACTGAAGCGTCCCCTGAGGCGTCTATGCAGCTAGCGGTGCTTCGTTCTCTCGAATCGATTGCGTCTTTGCTTCGATTGCAAGTGTAGGCGGAAGTGGAAATCAGAGACCCGCCTCTAGCTCACCCTCAACTTCTTCTTCCGCGACGGTGTACATCGTCAAGCCGCCGTCATCGTCAACGTCAATGCGAATGACGCTGGCCAAGCCGAACTCGCCCGAAAGGATGCCATCGGACAGGCGGTCTTCGACTTCGTTCTGAATCAGGCGGCGAAGCGGCCGCGCGCCAAATTCGGGGTTGTAGCCATTATCAGCTAGCCAGTTGATGCCGGAGTCGCTTGCTTCCAAAGTTATGGCGTGTTCGAGCAGGCGCTCGCGCACTTTATTTAATTCAAGGTCGACAATCTGCCGAAGCTCGTCGCGGGTCAGCGAGCGAAAAATGATGGTGGCGTCGACGCGGTTGAGGAACTCCGGGCGGAACATCCGCTGCAATTTATCGGTAACATTGCGGCTCATGTCTTCATACTGTTCGTCGTCCCGCTTGTCGGAATCCAGATGTGTATTGAAGCCCAGACCGGAATTGGGTTTGATCAACTCGGCGCCAACGTTGCTGGTCATCACAATCATCGCGTTGCGGAAGTCGACGCGGCGGCCGCGCGCATCGGTTAGCGTACCCTCTTCCATAACTTGCAGCAGCATGTTGAAGGCTTCCGAATGCGCCTTTTCCACTTCGTCGAAGACGATAATGCTGTAGGGGCGGCGGCGCACCGCCTCGGTTAATTGACCGGCGTCTTCATAGCCGACATAGCCGGGAGGCGCGCCAACGAGGCGGGCGACCGAATGCCGCTCCATGAACTCGCTCATATCGAGTTGAATAAGCGCGTCCTCGCTGCCGAAGAGAAACTCCGCCAGCGCCTTGGTCAGTTCGGTTTTGCCGACGCCGGTGGGTCCCAGGAACATGAAGGAGCCAATGGGCCGGCGCGGATCTTTCAAGCCGGCGCGCGCGCGTCGCACTGCCTTGCTGATGGACACGATGGCTTCATGCTGCCCGATGATGCGCTCGTGCAGCTTGTCTTCCATCTCCATCAATCGCTCGCTCTCTTCGTTGGCGATCCGCGTGACCGGGATGCCTGTCCACATGGCCGCCACCTCGGAAATATCGTCGCCGAGCAATCGCGGCTGCCCCGTCTCTTCATTCCAGTTCATGCGGAAGCCCGCCAATTGGGCATCCAGCGATTCGCGGCGCAATTCGAGCGTCGCCGCTTCGTCCGGCTCGCCCGCGTCCTCGGCCAGCTCGATGTCTTCGTGTATTTCTTCCAGCTCATCCATCACCCGGCGCACCGCTGCCGCCTCCGGGCTCTTATACATTCGCAGGCGGGCGGCCGCTTCGTCGATCAGGTCGATAGCTTTGTCCGGCAGGAAGCGGTCGGGGATATAGCGCGCGGACAGGTTCGCGGCGGTCTCGATTGCGTCATCGGTAATTTCGACATTATGATGATCTTGATAAGGGAATTTGATGCCTTGCAGGATTTCGATCGTTTCTTCAATCGTTGGTTCCGCTACTTGTATCTGTTGAAATCGGCGTTCGAGGGCGGCGTCGCTTTCGATATGCTTGCGGTATTCGTCCAAGGTGGTCGCGCCGATACATTGAAGCTCGCCGCGCGCCAGCGCTGGCTTGAGGATATTGGCCGCGTCGACGCTGCTGCCGGCTGAGCCCGCGCCAACCAGCATATGCACTTCGTCGATGAACAAGATGGTATCGGAGGCTTTGAGCTCCTCGATAACACGCTTAAGGCGCTCTTCGAATTGCCCGCGATACATGGTGCCGGCGACCAGTGAGCCGACGTCCAATTGAAGAACGCGCTTCCGCAATAGTGGTTTGGGAGTATCACCTTCAACGATACGCTGAGCCAAGCCTTCGACGATTGCCGTCTTGCCGACGCCCGGTTCGCCGATCAGCGCCGGATTGTTTTTGCGCCGCCGGCTCAAAACCTGAATGACGCGTTCGATTTCCATTTCACGCCCGACGACCGGGTCAAGCTTGCCGTTTTCCGCCAGGCTGGTCAAGTCGGTCGCCAACTGGTCGACGAGGGGCGTGCTGTCCTTGCGCGAGTGCTTGCCGGCGTGGCGATCGTGCGTCTTTTGCGCCGATTGCACCGGGCTTTCCTGCAAGACTTTGCTGGTCTGACGGCGCACTTCTTCAGGGCTGACGCCCAGCCGCCGCAGCACATCCAGCGCGATGCCTTCCTGCTGCCGGACCAAGCCAAGCAGCAAATGCTCGGTGCCGATGTAATGGTGGCCCATTCGGCGCGCCTCATCGACCGCCAACTCCAAAACCTTTTTCGTGCCGGGGGATAAATCCAACTGCGAGGCGCTGGTTCGCTCGTCAGCGGTGGACAGACGCGAAACCAGTTCTTCCACCCGCCGCTGATCCAAGCCCAAATCCCGCAGCACCCGTCCTGCGACGCCACCGTCTTCGCGCATTAGACCGAGAAGCAGGTGCTCGGTTCCGATCTGGTGATGCTGCAAGCGTTCCGCCTCTTCTTGCGCCAGGCTCAGTACACGCCGCGCCCGCTGTGTGAAGCGTTCCATTTTATTTGGCACGGTCTATTCCTCCATCTTGCGCAGCCCGAAACCGGGGGCCAGTCCGAAAGGTTAGCCTGGCTACAATTATACCAGCAGAACCACCGAGTTGTTACATGCCATTTCCAAACTTTATGGGAATTCAGCGACGAATCATCGCGACTATTGCCGTCGGCCAATACTAGCGGATGGTTAGTCGTTTTTCAACGGACAAGGGACACTCAACACCTGTAGCCGACATTTTCAGCGACCCGGGCGCGAGGCGCAGGAGTCCAGCGGCGTGGCGGGTTTCAATCGTCCGCGGGGCGGCGCAGGTGCTGCATTAGCCGGTCTAGGTCGACGCCCGCGTCAAGCAGATAGCGTCTCATATCGCCCTTTGGATCCTGGAGCAAACCCAGCAGCAGATGCCGTTCGTCCAGCTGCAGGTATCCGCTGTGGGCGACTTCCTTCAGCGCTTCTTCAAGCGCGTCCTTTAGCGCTGGCGACAGATCGACCGCCAAGTGACTAATCCCACCCGAGGATCTGCTTGTCATGCGCAACAGAAAGTAGTCGAACGAGCGCAGTGCCGGGCGAAGGCCAGACCGGGTCCGGACAGGCGCGGGAGCCGCTTCGGATTGCTCTTGAAGCGCATCGGAAACTCGCTGGCGGATTTGCTCGCGACTCCTATTCAGCTTTCGCAGAATATCGAGCGCAGCGCCGCCTTCCAAGCGAAGCAAGCCCAACAGAAGATGCTCGGCGCCGATATAGTTATGACCTAAACGGCGCGCTTCGTCGACCGCCAGCTCAAGCGTCCGTTTGGAGTCGTCGGACAGGTCAAACTGGGCGCCGGACCTTCGCCGCGCTTGGCTATGCTTTCGCGCCAAGTTTGCAACTTCTGACGCATGAACGCCTGCTGCTCCCAATGCCTGCGCCGCTGCGCCGTCTGGCTCATTCAGTAGCCCGAGCAGCAGGTGATCGCTGTCAATTGAGGCGCTCTCCATGGACATCGCCGCTTCTTGCGCCAGGCTCAGCACAGTCCTCGACCGTTGAGTGAAACGCTCCATTTGGTTTGGCATTGCGCGCATCCCCCGCTACGCTTTGATCACATGCTAAGGGATTGACGCGGCAAACACAAATGAAGAGTCGATTGGAAGAAATGCAGTCTAAGGTAAAAGGACACCGCAGCGGGTGTCCCTAGAAGTTGAACCGAAGTTGATGGTTTGGTCTTAGGCTTCGGCTTGCGCGTCCGTCTGGTCGGCTTCGATTTGCGCCTTCCGTTCTTGGCTCTCTTTTGGAGTAGCCTGCGATTCGGCTCTCGCCGCATCAGCCTGGAGCGATGTTGATTCTTGAATCGCCATTTCCCAATCGAGATCTAGATATTCGGTTGAATTGACCGACTTCAGGCTCAGCCCGAGGCGACGGTCCTTGATATCGATCTTGACGATGCGCAGCACCAGTTCATCGCCGCGTTTGACTACTTCGCTCGGGTGGGTGACACGCTCGCCCGAAAGCTCGGAAATATGGATCAGACCCTCGACGGCATCGTGGTCGATAAGGCGGGCGAAGGCGCCAAACTTCGTCAACTTGGTGACGCGCCCACGCACCAATTGACCGCGGCGGAGGGCGGTCGCCACTTCGTCCCAAGGATCGCTGATCACGCGCCGCCGGCTAAGGCCGATGCGTTTCGCCTTCGGATTGACGCTGATGACTTCGACCTCAACCTCGTCGCCGATGTTCACTGCCTGGCGCGGGTGGGTGATATGCCCCCATGCCAATTCCGAGAGATGCACCAATCCTTCGCCACCGCCGATATCAACAAAGGCGCCGAAATTCTCCAGGCTGACGACCACACCCTGTCTGACATCGCCGACCTTCAACTCGGCGATTAGCGCTTCCTTCCGCGCCTGGCGGACTTCGCGCAGGGCGGCGCGTTCAGACAGGATCAGCCGGTTGCGATGGCGATCGACTTCCATCACCTTGACGCCGATTGGCTGATTCACCATCGGTCCATAGCGTTCTTCCGGCGTCGCGCCGGACATGGATCTGGCGCGATCTTCCGCCAGTTGGCTCTGGGGCACGAACCCGCGCAGGCGGCCAAAGCGAACGATCAGCCCGCCCTTGTTGTAGCCGCCGATCAACGCTTCGTAGACTTCTTTGGATTTGGCGTAATCTTCCGCATTGCGCCAGTCGATTTCTTCCAGCGCGTGATTAATCGATAAAACCGTCTCGCCCCGATGATTGCGCGGGTTGACGACATAGACATCCACTTCCGCGCCGACCACAAGCGATTCAAGCATCTTGCGCGTCATCAACTCCAGTTCGCGGCCCGGCACGATGCCTTCGTCGCCTTCGCCAAGATCGATAGTTACTGCGGTCGGCTTAGTGCTGCTGATGACGCCGTGATGAATCTCGCCGCGCTTGAAACGCGACTCCGCTTCGGGCGGCTTCTGCCTATTGCTTACATGCTTTTCTTCCACCGCCGGTCTTGATTCCGCGTCTTCGGTGGAGGCCGTGGCTGCCGGCGCCGATACTTCAGGTTGGGCCGCTTCCTCTTCAGCCTTATCGCTCAGGGCTGGCGCATCGCCGTCGTCTATGCTGTCCACTGTCGACTCTTGCGCTGCCGCTGCGGCCTTGTCTTCCGCCGCGACAGGCTCCTCCCGTGCGGATTCATCCGGCGGCGACTCTTTGGCGTTCGCGCCATTGATGGTCTCCGCTGGCGCGACCGCCTCTAAGGCTTCGCTTGCTGCATCTTGTTCTGATGTGGCCTTTAGCGGGTCGGCCAGGTCGGCGGCTTCCGATGGCGACAACTCGGCAGACGGAGAATCAACGCTCAGTTCTTCGTCTTTGCCGCGTTCTTCTTGAATCATGGCGAATTCCATTTCATGCTTAGCTTGCGCCAAGCAATTATAGCTAAGCTGCAGGCTTAGTCAAATGACAATTCGATTACCGCGGCGACTGGCGCGGGATGCGCGGTCAAGCGCCACAAACGTTTGCTTTGCGAACGCGCTCAGTCAAAGCCCTCGACGTCTTCGCGCCTTCGCTTCGGTGGCGTGGGTAAGGGGTCAAACTCGTCGTCATCGTCCGTCTGTGAGAGGAAGTCGGCGAAGTCTTCGTCGTCGAATTGCCCATCGTAATAATTGCGCGCTGGGTAGTTGTTGTTGTACAGGTCGCCGTATTCAGCGTGTTCGGCCGCCGGCCCTTCCACGAAATCGCTTGCTTGGTCGGCGTGCCGCGAAAAGTTGAGCCCGTCGTCCACTTCGTCAATGACAACCAAATCCCCGGCGCTGAAATCCCCTTGTAGCAAGTGGATGCTCAGCGGATTCTCGATATGCCGCTGTATGGCGCGGCGCAGGGGGCGGGCGCCAAATTGCGGATCGTAGCCCTGTTTCGCCAGCCAATGGCGCGCTGGCTCGGTGAGATGGATCGCCAAGCCCGACTCATCCATTCGCTCTGCCAGTTCTCGAATTTGGAGATCGACCATTTGCTCGACCGCCTCTAGCGTGAGCGGCTCGAAGATGATGATCTCATCAATACGATTGAGAAACTCCGGGCGGAAGGTATCGCGCATCGCTGATTCGATTTTGCGGTGATCGGCGACCGCTTCATCATCGCGGGGCAAAAATCCCAGCGCGCCGCCATGCCGGGCGAATTCCGTGCCCAGGTTGCTAGTCATAATGAGCACGGTGTTGCGGAAGTCAACGGTATGGCCCTGGCCATCGGTCATACGGCCATCTTCCAGCACTTGAAGCAAGACGCTCCAGACATCGGGATGCGCTTTTTCGATCTCGTCGAAGAGAATGACGCGATAGGGGCGTCTGCGAATCGCCTCGGTCAATTGGCCGCCGGCTTCGTAGCCGACATAACCGGGCGGCGCGCCGAACAGCCGGCTGGCGGTATGCTTCTCGCGATATTCACTCATATCGACGCGGACGAGACTTTCTTCATCCTCGAACATGAATTCAGCCAGCGCTTTCGCCAATTCGGTTTTGCCGACGCCGCTGGAACCCAGGAAGATGAAGGAGCCGATCGGGCGCTTGGGGTCTTTGAGGCCGCTGCGCGCCCGGCGGATGGCATCGGCGAGGGCGGCAACCGCTTTCTTCTGCCCGATGACGCGATCGTTGACTGCGTCTTCCATCCGCAGCAGCTTCTCCGATTCCGTCTCGAGCATGCTCTGCACCGGGATGCCGGTCCATTGCTCGACCACCTGCGCCACATTATCGGCGGTCACAAGTTCGTCCAGCGTATTCTCTTGACGCCACTCGTGATGCGCCTGCTCAAACTCTTCTTCCAACTGGATTCGCTGCATCTTGCAATCGGCGGCGCGCTCATAGTCGCGGGATAATCCAGCGGCTTGCTCTTCCAGCGCCAACTGATCAATCATTTCGCGCATGCTCTTTAGGTATTGGGGCATGGAAAAGAGCGCCACGCGCAGTTTGGCTGAGGCTTCATCCAATAGATCAATCGCCTTGTCAGGAAGCTTGCGCTCGGTCAAATAGCGGGCGGACAGGCGGGCGGCGGCTTCAATGGCGTCATCGGCAATGCTGACATTGTGATGCGCTTCGTAGCGATCACGTATGCCATAAAGCATTTCGATGGTATTTTCCACATTCGGCTCCTCGACGAAGATCGGGGCGAAACGGCGATCGAGCGCGCTGTCTTTTTCAATATGCTGGCGGTATTCGTCCATAGTGGTGGCGCCGACCGTCTGCAATTCGCCGCGCGCCAGCGCTGGCTTCATCATATTGCCCGCGTCCATCGCGCCCGCCGCCGCGCCCGCGCCGACCACCTGATGCAGCTCATCGATGAAAAGGATGATTTCGCCTTCCGAGCGCTGGATCTCCTCAATCGTGCCCTTAAGGCGTTCTTCGAATTCACCGCGGAATCGGCTGCCGGCCAGCATCCCGCTGAGGTCGAGGCTGAGCACACGCTTGCCCAGCAGCAGATCGGGCACATCGTTGGTGGCGATCTTCTGCGCCAAGCCTTCGACGATGGCGGTTTTGCCAACACCCGCTTCGCCAATGAGCACCGGGTTGTTTTTGGTACGGCGGCTGAGCACTTGAATCACGCGCAGGATTTCGCTGTCGCGTCCTATCACCGGATCAAGCTTGCCTTCCAGCGCCATGCGCGTAAGATCGCGGCTGTATTTTTCCAGCGTACGGTAGCGGCTTTCGGCTTGCGGATCGGTGACGCGCTGGCCCCCGCGGATATCTTTGACGGCATCGGCGACGCGATCGCGCGTGATGCTGTATTCCGCCATCGTAATGGCTACATCGGTGTTGCGCTCGCTGAGGATGGCGAGAAATATGTGTTCGGTGCTGATGTACTCGTCGCGCAGACGATTGGCTTCTTCGTTGGCGCGGTCGATGACGCTCTTCAGCCGCGGTGTGATAAAGACCTGATTATTGCCCTGCCCATAAATCGTTGCCGTGCGCGGGCTCTGGCGCAAGATATCGTCCACGCGCGAACGCAGCGCGCCGACATCAACCGCCAGCCGCTCCAGAATCTGTGGCACAACGCCATCGGTTTGTTCCAACAGCGCCAGCAAGACATGTTCGGTATCCACTTGCGTGTGCCCGTAACGATGCAGGATCTCGTAAGCGCGGGCGGAGGCGTCCTGCGCGCGTTCGGTGAATCGGTCGAATCGGATCATGGATGTTCCTTCGTCGCTGCCGGCGATGGCTCAGAACAATGTTTGAGTCAACACCCATTGTATACCTGATGACATCTTGCGCCGCGTTCCGCCAGCATAACTATAGTGTGTAAGATTCGCGCAAGTACTTCAGAGCCTTGGAGACCTGTGCTACCCGGTAGCAGACAGCGGGCTCTCCTAGCGGTTTGACTACGGCGGCGCAAATCCAATGCAGAAGGCGACGGTGGTTGCGAGCTGATGAAGCTCGTCTCTGGTCACAACGCCTAACTTTCCACCGAAGCGCGCTAGGGAAACCGACCTGACTTGAAACGTATCAGCACCGGAGTCTTGATCCAATCCGTTTAATCTACTCGCCGACAACTTTACCATCCAAAAGAAATCGTAATCTACATAGTCCTGGTGCCATTCGGTTATGGGGACCACTATTCGCAACTTCAGATTCCATCGCTCGGCGATATTCATTACAACTTCCGGGCGTGTCTTGAAGATTTCGTCGCCCGTCGTGGGAAGTTGGGCTTTCGGCGTCCAGTTTTGAGGCGTCTCGGCTGATAGAGGGGAGTTGAAATTCACGCGCCATATTTCGCCTCGTTTTGGTCCGCGATTTCTAGGGGCGCGCGCGGTCATCGAAATCCTCGAGTTCGTAGAATTCGTTCGCTTCGAATATCTCAAAGTCGTAATCCGCCGCATGTTCGAATGCCCGCTCCATTACCGCCTTGCGTTCGTCTTCGGGCATCGCCAGCAAATCATATACGGTCAGATGATCCGATTCAGGATGATCGGTCTCAGGTTGCCACACATCTACGCCTATCCTTGTCATGCGGTCAGGAGAAACCAGACCTTCCACTACCGCGCGCTGAACCATCTGTTTCAGTTGCAGCGGCTCTTCGTCCCCGAGATATTCGACCGGTTCGCATATGCGCCAGCCGAATTTCGATCTTTCAATGCTGAGGGCTTCATAGCAATGATCTGAAATGATCTTAAGGTCTCTTGCGCGTCTGACCCAAGCAGCCATACTCAAGCCATATTTTCTCTTGAGCATCATCAATTCACCCCAATCGAGATGCCGCCGCTGCCGTCCGAGTTCGTAATAGGCGTGCTCGTCAGGAACCAAAAGCGCCGCGGCAAATCGGTGCGCGAGGCTCTCGTCATCCACGCTGGCGCGGGTCGTATCCATCACCAAGTGTCCTATCTCGTGCGCCAAATTGAATCGCTTGCGATCCGCGCTGCGGTTTTCATTTATGACAGTTACCGGATATTCGCCGCACCAGCCGGACAGTCCATCAAATCTCCCGCTCTCGTCGTCCCAACCGATGACAATCACGCCACGGTCTTCAGCCGTCTGCACAAGATTGTCTAGCGGTCGATTGCCCACGTTCCACACCGCCCTCAATTGCATTGCGATCTCTTCAGCATCATCGAAGTCTATTGCTGGCGCCGGTTCGGGTAAGTCGGGTGACACATGGGGATACAAAACAGAATGCAGTTCAATCTGCAATTCCGCCAGATCTGACGCGTATGCCATAACCGCTTCCTGTTTCTTTTTTCCAAATCTGCTTTGCTTGCGGAATGCTGTCCACTGAACTTCGGTTTCAGATTGGTGCAAGAAATACGATCCGGGTACGCCAAGCACACTGCTCGCCAGAAGCATGAATTGCGCTGTCGGATAACTCTTTTCCTTTTCGTACTTTGAAATTGCCGCTGCCGTTATCTTGTAGCCGATATCGCATAACGCCCTAGCCAACTCCCGCTGCGTCATACGCGCCAACAACCGCGCTTGCTTGAGCCTCGCCCCAATCATTTGTCACCTCCATGCCTGTTGACAAGTTTACCATTTTGAGGCAAAAAATCAACGCATTACCACGACCATTGGAGACTCCGGAACGGTTTCAGATTAGACTCTTGTACACATCCTCAAGCCTCTCGGCCACCCCATCCCACCTGTATCGATCGTCGACTAGCTGCCGCGCGCGCTCGCCCATCTGCTCACGCAACGCTCGATCGGTCAAATACAACTTTAGCTTGTCAGCGAACGCGTCCACAGTCACCTCCACCACATGCCCCGCGCCAGCTTCCTCAACCTCATCCAAGTTGCAGCCCGGCGAAAGCAGAACCGGCATGCCAGCCGCCATCGCCTCAAGCGCTGCCATTGGCTGTCCCTCCCCGGTAGCGGGTAGGGCGAAGATATCGCCGGCTGCCAGCGCTCCCAGGCGCGCGTCACCCTCTAGGTAGCCCGCGAATACGATGCGCTCATCGCCGTCCGCGAGCGCCTTCAAAGCCGAAAGCATCCCCTCATCGGGTCCAACGATGAGCAGGCGCGAGTCAGCCACGTCAGCCGCCTTGAAAGCCTTGATGAGCACGTCAACGCCCTTGCGCTTTTGCAAGCGGCCCATAAAGAGCGCGGTCGGCGCATCGCCGAGTTGGAAGCGCTGGCGGAACTCCGCAGCCAGCTCGCGCTTGTTGAAGGATCCCAAGTCAACGCCATTGGGAATGACGCTGAATCGAGACGGGCGCGGCCGTTTTCCAAAGCGCTTCCAAAGTGACTGCGCATCGGCGAGTTCGGCTTGGGTTAGCGCGATGACGTGATCAATGCGCAAGGCAATGCCGGGGCTTAGCAGACGATCCCATACGCTCTTGAATCTTCCGCGGCCGGTGCTCAGGCTGAGGGTTCCGTGCGGCGATAGAACGATCGGCTTGTTGAGTTTCGCGGCGACTGGTGTAACGAGCAAGTTTTCCAGCGTGCGCAACTCGTGGATATGAAGGACATCGAATGAAGGCAGAATAGTCTCCGCCGTCTTCTTCATGCTGCGGGGCGTTGAGAGGTTGTAGCGTCCTCGCAGCGCTGGCAGGACGTTTGGACGGCGCAAGACCTGAACGCCGTCTATGTTCTCTTCAAGCGCGCCGGTATGGCGCCGCTGCTGATCTAGGGCGTCGGTCGTCAGAATGGTTACCTCGTGGCCGCGTTGGATCAGTGCTGTAGCCATGCCCTCCACGGAGCGCACGACGCCGCCGAAAGCGTAGGCCGGCTTATAGTAGGGCGTCAAGTGCAAGATGCGCATGCCGCTCGTCACCCCATCAGTTCGACATCGCGTTGCCAGAAGCGCAGCAAGAAGCCGGCCCCGGGCAGGGATGCCGCCAGCCGGTATAGCAGATCCCAGTCATCCGCGCGCAATACGCCGGCCAAAATCACCCCGGCGATGTACACGCCGGCGCCGCCGAGAACTGGCAGCATGATGAATTGCTCGCGAAGCGCCATTAACGCCAAAGCCATCGGCGCCGCGACAATCAGCAGTCGCAGAGCGCTATCGGCGACCTGACGCCAAGCCCAGCCGGCCGCACGAAAGCCTTTGAGCAGAAGCGCGACGACCAGGAGTTCGCCGATGATCGAAGCGATAACGGCGCCGCGGGGATCGCCCCAATGGATAAGCAGGTATGCGGTCAGCGCCACATTCAGCGCCAGTCCAGCGCCGCGAATGATCAGGAGGCGCCGCTGCTGATTCTGAATGAGCAATCCCTTGCTGAAGACGTTGGCGAACATGGTTATCGCCGTGTACCAAATCAAAAGGCTTAGGATGCCGGCCGAAGGCGCGTAAGCCTCTCCTAAAAGCCGTGTCATAAACTTGTCGGCGAGCATACTGATGCCCAAAGCAAGCGGGATGCCGATGATGAGCATATAGCGAGCCAGCTTTTCAATCATGCCGCCGAATAAGGGATTCGTTCCGTCGCCATAGCAACGCGCGAGCAGTGGATAAGCCGCCACCAGGACGGAGGTGCTGAAAAGCTCAATTACGCCAAAATTGATGACGAAAGCGGCTGTCAAATAACCGGTGACGCGCTCGCCCAATATCCCGGTTGTCATCAGCTTGTCGGAATGTTGATAGGCCAGAGTGAGAAAAGAGGCGAGCGCCAAAGGCGCGCTGTTGATGATCAGCGGGCGGGCGACGTGCCGGTCGACGGGAAATGAGGGCCGAACTCCCGCGCGTAAATTGAAGGAAACGAGCAGCGTAGAGCGGACTATGCCGGAGACGATCGCAGCGCCGTATACGCCCAGCAATCCCCATCCGCTCATCAGCGCCAGTAGAGCCAGCCCGATGCGAATGAAGATATGGGCGATCTCCACCAGCGAGGTCTTGACCATTTCTTCTTGCGCCAGCAGCAAATCATGACCCATATTGCCGAAGAGATCGATGAACAGATTGATCCCCGCCAACGCGGCAAATGCTCGCAGGGTTTCGCTATAGCCGACTGCGATACCATTCATCGCGACGTACGCGACTAATGCGAGCGCGGTTTGAAGGAAAAGCATCGCCGACCAGTATTTGCCCGCTTTGCTCGGATCGCGGGCGACATCGCGGATCACGATCAAGCCCATGCCAAAACTGGCGATCGCCGCCGCGTTGACCATCAAGCCGCCAATCGTGCCATAGATGCCGTATTCGCTCGGTCCAAGCCAGGGCGATAGCACCAACTGCCAAATGTATAGCGCGCCCTTGCTGATGATGCTCGCGACCATCAGAGCGCTGATATTGCGCGCGGCGCGTTTGGCGTCGCTGCCGGAGAGGCTAGCTGATTCGGAATTGGCGGTCGGGCGCGTCATCGAGTATCCACTCGAGATCTAAGCGAGATGTTTCCATAAGCATACATAAGCAATGTGGATATGGCTTTGTTCAAGCGCGGTAAAGGGGCTGTCGCCAGTGTCTAGGGCTGGCGCGACAGATTCGCTATGATTGTGGCGCTGGCAGAACACGGATCCTGATTGATGATCGACTCGCTGGATGCGGCGCTCGACTATATTTTCAAGACTCGCCGGCGGCTGGATGGGGCGCCGCGCGGGCTGGACGAGTATACACGGGACATCAGCCTGACGCGCAGCTTGCTGCGGCGGGCGGATCTGCTGCGCGCCGAGCGCGATTACGCGGTGGTCACCGGCAGCCGCGGTAAAGGCTCGGTCACCACTATTATGGCGAAGTTGCTGCAAGCGCTGGGACATCGGGTCGGTACGATCACCAGCCCGCATTTGGTGCATTGGAATGAGCGCATTCGCGTTGACGGACGCATGATCCCGACCGTGGATTTCCTGCGAATCCTAAACGAGTTGCAACCCTTCATTGAAGAAATCTTCGGGGAGCTGTCCGATTCGCAATACCTCAGCCCGCAGGGGATATTCCTGGCGATCGCGCTGCGGCACTTCAGCGAGCAAGGCGTGAACATCGCCGTGCTGGAGGTGGGGCGCGGCGGACGCTTCGACGATGTCGCCGTCGTGCCCAACAAGTTGGCGGTCATCACGCCGATCATGCTGGAGCATACCGCGCTGCTTGGCGCAAGCCTGGAGCGCATCGCCTGGCACAAAGCCGGCGTTATCAAAGAGAACTGCGCGGTCATTTCCGCGACCCAAGAAAAGCAGGCGATGGACATATTGCGCTCCGAAGCCGCAAAGCGGAGCGCGGACTTCACCTGCCTGGCTGAATCCGAATTGGCGAAACTCGTGGACGATCTGCCGGACGGACAGTTCATCGACCTGCCTCCTTATGATGAGATCATTTTGCCCTTGCTCGGTCGCTACCAGATCGCCAATGCAACGCTGGCGGTTCGGGCGGTTGAACTGCTACAGCGGAACCTCGACGGCGACGCGCCCTTTTCGCCCGCGTTCAATAGCGCGATTGCGCAAGGATTGGGCCAGGTGAAATGGCTGGGTCGCGCGCAGCAGTTGGACGAGCAGCCGGCGATTTTCGTCGATGGCGCAATCACGGTGGCTTCCGCCGAGTCCTTCGTCGCCAGCGTAAGCGAGCGGCTTCGCCCGCCAACAATTTCCATCGTCGGTGTTCCGCGTGACCGCGACTATGCTGGCGTATATCGCGTGATGGCTTCCGTCAGCGATGCGCTAATCATCACCGAGACCGATATCAATCCGAATACGCGCTTTCCCGAGCGCCAAGATGCTCTGGCGGCGGCACGGGAATGGTCACCGGATGTTTCGTTTGCAAAGGATTTGCCTGGCGCCCTATCGATAGCGCGAAGGAACACGGGCGACTCCGGTACTATCCTGCTGGCGGTCTCCCTGATGTTGGTCGGCGAGTGCATGCTGATTTGGGATGTGGATACATCGGCTATTTGATCGTGTCGCCGTGAAAAGCGGTAGCTGATTGACAAAGCCCGCGTTTTTCACTAGCCTTGCGTCGCATCGTTGATCGTTTTCGTAGGTCCTGGAGGAACGACATAACCATGGACTATCCCAAGCAGACGCAGGAAAGCATGGCGGCGCGCGTCATGCGCTTTGAGGAGCTTAAACAAAAGGGCATCCCGATCATGTTCATCGACAGCATGCTGCCTCGTCATATGCGCATGAATTACGCCGTCATCGGCGATACCGCTTCCGAGAATCCCGACTTCAGCATCCGCCGCGCAATCACCGAGCCGCATCGTTATCAGATCGGCATGGTATGGGCGCCGCCGGGCTGCGGTCCCGCATGGCATACGCATGATTATGTCGAGTCCTTCTTCATGCTCACCGGTCCCTGGACCTTCTACTGGGGCAATGAAGACAATCCGGACAAAGCCGAAGGCGAATTCACCCTCAATGCCTGGGATATGATTTCGCTGCCGCCGGGCATGTATCGCAGCTTTGAATACTCAGGCGACGAGATCGGCTGGATTTATGCTGTGCTCGAGGCGCATGAAGTATTCGAGGGCAAGGACCCCTACTGGTCGCCGCAAATTGAGGCGGACGCGGCGGCTATCGGCTATGAAGCAGACGAGTATGGCAAAATGGTGCATCCGCCCGATTATGAAGCGCAGAAGGCGGCGCAAAACGAATTCCTGTTGCAGACTTTCCGCGACCGCACCGGGGTAGAACTCAAAGACTTCCGTCCGCCGAAATGAAGAAGGGACAGTTTTCATGAGAACCAGCACGGAACGCATCCTTACCACCCACGTCGGCAGCATGCCGCGGCCGCAATATGTGGTCGATCAGCTGTTCGCGCAGGATGCCGGCGAACAGTACGATCCAGCCGAATTCGACCGCGTTATGCAGCGCGCTGTGCGCGAAGTGGCGCGGAAGCAAGTCGATGCCGGCGTCGATATCATCAGCGACGGGGAGATGAGCAAGATCAGCTATGTTACCTATATGCGGCATCGCTTTACCGGTTTCGAAGTCGCCGAGGTGCCGCGCGCGACGCCGCAGGATTTGGATGATTTCCCCGCCTATAAGCAGCGACTGGCCGATGCCGGCGGCACGCCAAAGTATCACCGGCCGGTCGTGCGCGACGCGATTGCGATCAAGGACTTGGGTCCGCTGGAAAAGGACATCGCCAATCTGCTGGCGGCCAAAGAAGAAGCGGGCGCGCGCGAGGCTTTCATGAATTCGGCGTCGCCTGGGGTCGTCGCTGGCTTTCAGCCCAACGAATACTACGCCACCAAGGAGCAGTATATTGAGGCGCTCGCCGAGGTGCTCAAGGTTGAATACGAGAAGATCACTGAAGCCGGCTTGATCCTGCAGGTGGATTGCCCCGATCTGGCGATGGGGCGGCATATTCTCTTTCGCGATGAGGGAACCGAGGCCTTTCTCAAGGCGGCGCGGGCGCAGGTTGATGTCTTGAATTACGCGCTGGAAAACGTGCCGGCCGATCGCGCTCGCTTGCACCTGTGCTGGGGCAACTATGAAGGACCGCATCATCACGATGTTGACCTGGCCGAGATCATCGATATTGTGCTATCGACCAAGCCGCAGGCGATTCAATTCGAGGCTTCCAATCCGCGACATCAGCATGAGTGGAAAACCTGGGCGGAAGCCGATATCCCGGACGACAAGGTCCTGATTCCGGGCACGCTGGATACCACCACCAATTTCATTGAACATCCGCAGCTGGTGGCGGAGCGGATCGAACGTTTCGCAAACATCGTCGGCAAGGAGCGCGTCATCGCCGGCACCGATTGCGGCTTCGGCACCTTCGCCGGCTTCGGCGCGATTCACCCGGATATCGCCTACGCCAAACTGCGCTCAATGGCAGAAGGCGCGCGGATCGCGAGCGAGCGGCTCTGGGACTGACGTTCAATCAAGCCAAGCAAATCTGAGGTATGTGATGCCGGTGAGATACATAAAGCGCGGCAAGACGATCGCGCAAAAAGCCGACGCCGACGCCGCCGTGCAAGAGACTGTGCGCGGCATCCTGGCGGATATCGAAGCGCGTAAAGACGAAGCGGTGCGCGAACTATCGGCTAAGTTCGATAACTGGAGTCCGACGAGCTTCAAGCTGAGCGGAGAAGAGATTCAGCAAGTCATCGACAGCCTGCCGGAACAGGCGATCACAGATATCCAATTCGCCCAGGAGCAAGTCCGCAATTTCGCGCTGGCGCAGCGGGCGGCGCTGCATGATGTAGAAGTGGAGACGCTGCCCGGCGTCGTATTGGGGCACAAGAATATCTCAGTGAATCGCGTCGGCTGCTATGTGCCGGGCGGTCGCTACCCGATGGTGGCATCGGCGCACATGAGCGTAGTAACCGCGAAAGCCGCCGGCGTCAAGGAAGTGATCGCCTGCACGCCACCGATCCGGGGCGAATTGCCCGCCGCCACCATCGCCGCCATTCACTTCGGTGGCGCTGACGAGATTTACATTCTTGGCGGTGTGCAAGCGCTTGCCTCAATGGCTTATGGCGCCATCGGCATGGAAGCGGTCGATATGCTGGTAGGTCCGGGCAACGCCTACGTGGCTGAAGCCAAACGGCAGCTTTTCGGTCTCGTGGGCATCGATCTGCTCGCGGGACCGACCGAGGTGCTATTGGTCGCCGATGAGACCGCCGACGCCGAAATGTGCGCGGTCGACCTGCTGGGGCAGGCCGAGCACGGGCCGACATCGCCGGCGGTGCTGGTGACAACGAGCCGCTCGCTCGCCGAGAACATTGAAGCCGAGATCGGGCGGCAGCTCGAGAGCCTGCCGACAGCCGACCTGGCCGGCGTCGCCTGGCGCGATTATGGCGAGGTCATCTTGGTGGACTGCGACGAAGAGATGGCGCGGGTCGCCGATGAAATCGCCAGCGAGCACGTGCAGATTCTGACGCGCGATCCCGATTACTTTCTGGAGAATATGACCAACTATGGCGCGCTCTTCCTTGGTCCAGAGACCAATGTCGCCTACGGAGACAAGATCATCGGCACCAATCACACGCTGCCGACCAAGAAAGCGGGCCGCTACACCGGCGGCTTATGGGTGGGCAAGTTCATCAAGACGGTGACCTATCAGCGAGTGACGGAAGAAGCGAGCGTACTCATCGGCGAATACGGCAGCCGCCTCTGCGACCTTGAAGGCTTCATGGGGCACAAGGCGCAGTGTGATTTGCGCCTGCGGCGGTATGGCAAGGGCTAAATGCGCCGCAATGACAATGTCAGGCTCGCATAGTCGGAAAGAGATACTCCAGACGATTCTCCATATCGGCAGGCGAGTATATCCGTTGTAACTCCGTGAAGTAGCGGACCAATACGCCGTAGTCTCGATACATGCCGGGAATGAATACGATACCCGCGTGTTTCATTCCTTGGCTGGCCATGCGAACGTAGTCTCGGTCGTAGGTGCACTAGACGCGGCCAGCAGCCGTGGCGTATTCAAGCTGATTCGGATCGCTCTTTCCCTGTCGTTGGAGTGATGGCGTCGTGACCGTGTCTATTCCTAGTTCGTTCAACCGCTTAGCGACTGCATCTGGCATATTCTCGTCGAAGAAAAGGCGGATCTCGTTTTCAGCCAATTTCGTCATCCATTATTGCCAGGACTCGCTTTTCGAAATCGTCCCCGACTCCCGAAATAGCCTTCTGGCAGGCGCGGCGTAGCGCCGCCCGATATTTCCTAAGGGAATTGTCAAACGCTGTCTGCAGCAGTTTGGATTTCGCCGGTCGACCCAAGCCTTCATTTGCCAACTCCAACCCTATTCGAATGTCTTCTCGAATGTCGTCGTCGATTTCGCCTTTGTTCTCGTAGTAATAGGCCAGCGCGGCATGAACCTGCGCCAAGGAAATATCATAATCCTGAGCCAACTGGTCGGGGCTACGATCGGCGAAGTCCGTTGCCATTACAATGTCAATCACGCGTAGTCCCGTGCCGACGATGCAGGGCTTGCCCCCGCGTACCTCGGGATTGCGATAGATCAGGTCGATACTCTCTATCGTATTCATCGCTGGCTCCTGGCACATTCTATCTGCCATATTCTACCAAACGTTAACCTATCGTCATCAGACCGCGGCCGTCTTGCGCTCTTCCTCCACCACCACCGTTCCCGCCATCTTGTCGTGCCAAGCCTGCTTCTCCCGGTCAAACAGCGCCCACAAATAACCCAGCAGAATTATCTGACTCACGGTGTAACCGAACACGTTGCGCAGCAGCGCGTCGAGTATCGTTATGCGACCGCCGCGCTTCTTGACCACCCGCAGACGCAGCATCATCTTGCCCAAGGTCTGCCCGTTGAAATAGACCATCAAGGCGACGTTGTATAGGCCGCTGACGAGGAGATTGATTATCAACGTATTCAATTGAAGCTGAGACATAGCGTCGGCGATCACCGCCTCATCAGCGCTGAGAAACGCGGCTTCCAGCGGCGCCATCGCTCCGCCAGCCAATAGCATAAGCACGGTGGCCAGGAAGACGATGAAGCCGTCGATCAGGATTGCCAGCCAGCGCCGGCTGATGGAAGCGAGACGCAATTCGGGCTTTGCTCTCGGGGTCGGTTCCATCGGCGCGACCGCTGGCTCCGGTTTGGACTTTTCGACTGGAGCTTCCGTCCCCGCTTCGACCTGTTCGCGTTTACTTATTTCCACCGGGAAAAGCTGTGCCAATTCATCAGCTGCAGGCTGATAATCCGGATCCAGCTCAAGCGCTTTTCTCAGGTATCGAACGCGATCTCCCTCTTTTCGCGCCGCTTGCGCCGCCAGGTAGTAAGCGGCCGCGCTGGGATTCTCCTCCAGTTCCTGTTTCACCAATGCGCGCGCTTCGTCTCGCTGGAAAGCGTCGAGCGCCTGTTGAATTTCCACCAGTCTGTCTCTCATGCCGCCGCCTCGCGTTTTGGGTTGCTCAACCGCAATCATACTTGATTTTGCCGCGCTTATGCTATGATATGGCGCAGTCTGCCGCTGCGATATGGCCAGCGCAACTTGAGTGAAGAATCAATAAGTATCGATTTCTCATGAGCAATCCGAGACAGTTGATCGGCGCGAGTAAAGCCGGGCGGCGATTCATCGCTCAGATGCGCTATTACAACGAAGGCGACTTCCGTAAGCTGCGCGGATTTATGCATAGCGGCTATTATGACCTGGTGCTGATGGAGAATCCGGTTGATCGGCGTCTGCTTGATCTAAAGGCGACGCGCCGCCTGCATGGTCGCCTGAAAGTGTTGGAAGTAGAGCTTGCCGAAGACTATGCGATTCAATTGATTTTGACCGGCGAGAAAGGCGACGCACGACTGCGTATGAAGATGAAGGTGAACGAAAGCTACCCCCATCAGGTCACATATTATTCGCTTGTACCGATTGGTGGCGATGCCGAATCCTGCGAGGCTCGTGAATAAAGCGCAACCTATGGAATCCGTATTGCCACGCCTCAAGATCAATACCGAGCTTGCGACTCGCATCCTCACCGGCTTCATCCGCGATAGCATCACCAAAGCGGGCATGACGCGCGCGGTGATCGGTTTATCCGGCGGCATCGACTCGGCGATATCCGCTTACTTGGCGGCACAGGCTTTGGGCGCGGAGAACGTGCTCGCCTTGCGCATGCCCTACGCCACATCCTCCGCCGCGAGCCTTACCGATGCCGAATCGGTGATTGAAGACCTGGGCTTGCCGCATCTGGTCCTGCCAATCAGCGAAATGGCGCAGCCGCTGATCGAGCGCTTCCCCGATATGAGCCCGCTGCGCAAAGGCAATATCATGGCGCGCCTGCGCATGATCACGCTATACGACCAGTCAATGGCTTGGGGCGGCTTGGTCATGGGCACGAGCAACAAGACCGAGTTCTTACTGGGTTACAGCACGATCTACGGCGACAGCGGCGTCGCCCTGCATCCGATCGCTGACTTGTATAAATTCCAAGTGCGGCAGATGGCGCGGCATTTGGGGGCGCCGGCCGCCATCATCGAAAAGCCGCCCTCCGCCGATTTATGGGTCGGGCAGACCGACGAAGACGAATTGGGTTTCAGCTATGACCAAGCCGATCAGGTCCTGTTTCTCCTGGTCGATGAACGTTACACCGTGGATGAAGTGGCTGCTGAAGGTTTTGACCGCGACTTCGTCGTCCAGATTTGGGAACGGGTCAAAGCCAATCACTACAAGCGCACCATGCCCAATATCGCCAAGCTAAGCAAGCGCAGCATCGGGCACGATTTCCTTTACTTGCGCGACTACACGGGCCGCGCGGGTCAGGTATAGCGGCGCCTACATCCCGTTGACCTTGCTCGGATTGATCTTGTAGATGACGCGCTGCTCTTTTCCCTTGCCCTCGGGATTGAACGAATAGTAGTCATCGTTGCCGGCGTAGATGCCGGCGAGCTTGTTGATATGCGCCACCGCCGCTTCCGATTCATCAAATTCAACGACCTCGCCGCGGATCTCCACCCAGTGGAAATCGTTCTCGGGATCGAGAACCATCACTGTCACTTTGGGATTGGCGCGGATATTGCGGTCCTTGCGCCGCCCGACCGCTGAGTTAATCCAAACCTGATCGCCTTCCAGGCTCGCCCAAACCGGCGTGACCTGTGGCTGGCCATCGGGATTGCTGGTGGCGAAGGCGACTACAATCGGTCTTTCGAGCAGATCTTTCACATTGTCAGGGATATTCGCGGGCATTTTGGGTTCTCCTAATCTGTATGGATAATCGTCGGTCTAGCTTTGCGGCAGAGAGTTAGGATCCGTTTCATCATCAAACGCAATGCCGTCCCAAGCTTCGTCCCCTGGCTTACGGAAATCTCCCGCATTGTCTGTCTCGCTCGTCGGGCGTGGGTCACTAACTTCAACATGATGGTGATAGAACAAGCTCGCCAGCAGTTGCGCCATATCTTCTGGCAATCGCCGCTTGAACTCTCGCGGGCTTTCTCCCGATAGCTGCCCGTTCAAGGTAAAGGTGAACTGTTCCGGCACATTTTCGCCGCTCTGTCCTAATTCGGGCTCCCATTGATCAATGATATGCCAGGCGCTGTCGCGGAAGTGATACAGCTCGAACAGAATGCGAATCTCACTTGCGAGGCCATCAAAGCGGATATCGAGCGCGAATGGCAGCATCAGGTTTTGTTTCTCGACTGGACCCAAAGCCTTCTTGCTGAGGCTTTTCGCGACCGGCGCGATCGCCTTTTGCAGCTCATGATTGGCGTACCCGGGCGCGCGCCGCGCTATAGAATTGAGTTGGCGGATGAGCTTGCGCGGCATCACCACTTCGGTACGACTGATGCGTCCGTAGACATCGTACTGCGCCGTACGCATCGCCTTGATTGTCCAGCCGCCGAGGATGACGCCCCGCCGATCCAGCAGACGCTTGACGACGCTAATCTGGTCGGGAGCGCTCGGCGCGCTCAAGCTGCTGTTCTGCGCATGAAACTGCCAGCTATGTCGGCGCCCCTCCGCCGAGTTCGGGTCGTGCCAATTGCTCGCAGCATAGGGAGGCTGCCAAACATCAAATCGCGGAGGCCGGCGGAAAATCAAGCGCAAGATCAGGCTCAGCAGCCAGAGGCATAGTAGCGCAACTGCCAGCAAGCCCAGCGCCTGCAGCAAGTCGCCGCCGGAAAACCGGCTTTCATTCAGCTGAATACCATCGGCGAGGAAGTTGATGCCCAAGTTTATGACGGGAATGAATAAGTCATATTGAGCCGGAGCCGGCGCGTCGGGGTCTGACAATCCGGAGTCGCCGCTCGCCGTCCGCGCATCGGAGCGGTCGATATGAAAGAGCTGGGAATTGTCGCGGGCGATAGGGCTGTCGGCCAATTCGAATTCATCAATGCCCGCCTCAATCTTAAATGAGATGATGCCGTCCCCAGTCAGATTCGCCAGCGGCAATTGAATCGAAAATTCGCGGGTTTGATCGGCTGCCAGGGGCGGCAGTGGCTCGATGATTTCGACGCGCCCGGACTGATATTCGCTGATGATAATCTGCGCCGGATCGCGCGCGCCGCCGCCTTGGTTCGTTACGCTGAAAGTGATGACCGCGGCGCTATTGTTTTGGGTGAAGCTAACGCGAGGCGGAGAGATCGAATAATCGCGCGGCGTCGCTTGCGCTGATGACGCAATTGGGATGCAATACAGGCATACGAGAAGCGTCAGTCGCGCCCAAAGCGAAAGATCAATGACGGCTGATTGATAGGGCATGCCGTGGCGTTGCGCATTCTCCATTATGTTTTTACTATAATGCCGAAAGGGTGGATTTCCAAGTCCGCTCGGTTTCCGCCGGCACAATGGACCTTTCGCCGCGCCGAGGCATCACCGGCCGAAATTGCGCCAAACTGCCGCGCGAAACGAAAGCGTATCTTGAACGAAGGTCGCCATGAGCATAATGGAGCCGTCCGCCGAAGGTCAGATTGATGCGCTGATTCGCGATTTGTCGCTCGCTCAATTGCCGGACGACGCCTTCAACCAGTATGCGCCGGGCGACCCCAACAACGCCATCCGGCGGGAGAATCTGCGGCTGTATCTGCTGGCAATGGCAACGCGAGACCCGAAGTCGCTGCTCGTGATGGAGGCGCCCGGTTATCGCGGCTGCCGCCTGACCGGCGTACCGGTGACCAGTCGCAAAGTCTTGCTTGAAGGCTTGCCCGCGCTGCCTATATTCGGGCGCGAGGCCGGCTTCCGCGATGTCGGCGATGCCGGCTTCGAGCGCGTCTATGGCGAGCAATCGGCTACCATCGTTTGGAGCGCGCTGGCGGACTTGGGCGCGCTGCCCTTGATTTGGAATACCTTTCCATTTCATCCGCACCGTGCGGGCAAGCCAGACGGTAATCGCAGGCCGCGGGCGCTGGAAATCGCCCACGGCGCCGAATTTCTGCGGCGAATTATGGCGATCTGGGACTTCGAACAGGTAATCGCCGTCGGCAATGTCGCTTATGAGACGCTGCGAGATATGCGCTTGGACTGTCGTAAGGTTCGGCATCCGGCGCACGGCGGGAAGAAGGATTTTGTCGCCGGTCTGACTGAATTCCTGTCAATCGGCGCTTGAAGGCGGGACGGCGGCCGAAACCGTTTCGTCTTCCGCGGCGTCTTCTTTCACCGGCGCATTCGCTTCTTCGTCGGCGTCCGGCTGGGGTGTGTTTCCGCCCGCTTCTTCATAAACATCAGCGAGCAGCAGCTGATACGAATCATCCGGCAATCGCCTAAGCTCTTTGCCCGCTTCCTGACCCATTGGCGACATCAGCGCTTCGGTCTGCGCGTCGGTCGATTCGAAGTAGATTTCCAGGATTCGATGGATTTTGGGCGCTCCTTGCGGACTGCCGGTGACATGCGCGACCTGGCGGCGCTGGATATCGGGTATGCGTTCGACCAGCGCGAGGAAATCCTGGTAAACATTTTCGAAGCTCTCGGCATCTTCCGGCGGTCCGAATAGAATCATGAATTTGATCATCGCGCGCCATCATCTCGCTGCGCCGTCAACGCTCCATACGATACGAAACATCCTTTTGATATGCAAGGGACTTGCGCCATGCGGGGGACTTCTAGCGATCAAGTGTAGCGTATCAAAATCGGTGGAAATCCATTTGGACAAATTCGGTTTCATCACAGTCCCTCGCGAGTCACGACTTGGCTAACACGAGAATTGAAACGCAATGGTGTGTTCGGGCGGGCTAGCCAAGGCTCGCCCCTACGGTATTCGACAGCTATGTGAGTCGGAATTGGACGGGTTTCATAAAAGGAGAGGCGTAGCAAAGCAAGAAAAATGGCATATTTCGCATACGATTCTCTGTGCCCTCGATTTTCTCGGTGTCCTCGGTGGTAAAGTTTTCTGGTTACCGCCGACAAGGATTCACTTCCCGATCAAGGGCTCGTTTCGCTCTCGCTCCCAATGTGGTACATTCTCGGCTATGAAACATCCGCGTCAGCCAAGTCGCCCGTCGCGCGAAAGAACTTACAGGACTATACCATGCCTCATTTGAACGAAGTTGGACGGCTGCCCGTCCCATCCGACAATTGCGCCATCGCAATTCGCGATCTGGCCGCCGGTACCGAGATCGAATATGCAGGCGCTACATTCCAGCTCTCGCATCAGGTGCTCGAAGGGCATCGTTTCGCTTTTCAGCCGATCGCGCAGAGAGAAGAATTGACGTCCTGGGCGCAGCGCTTTGGCTTTGCCCTGCGCGACCTTGAACCGGGCGATTATGTAATAAATGAGAAGGTGCGGCTGGAGTTGGAGCGGCGCGACCTCGACTTTGCCATCCCTGGGCAGCCAAACTTCGGCAATCTGATACTGGCTTATGAATTTGATGAATCTTCGTTCTCGCCGGCGCCACCACTGGCGCATCACAGCGACATGCGATTTTTCGATGGTTATCCGCGTGGTGGCGGGCGCGGCGTCGGCACACGCAATATGATTGTCGTCCTCGGCACATCGTCCTTGGTCGCCGGCTTCGTGCGCACGCTGACGCAAATTACGGCACGCATGGCTGATGATTTTCCCAATGTCGATGGCATCGTACCCATCGCCCATACCGAAGGCGGTCATCGCGATCCAAATAATCGCGAAGTATTGCTGCGGACCCTGGCGGGCTTCATGGTTCATCCCAATGTCGGCGCGGTCGCCGCCATCGACTTCGGGAGCGAAGCGGTCACCAACGCCGAATTGCGCGATTACATGGTCGAGAACAACTATGCGCTGGACCAGGTGACACACTGCTTCCATTCCCTATCCACCAGCTTTGAAGCCAATGTCGCCTGGTTCAAAGAGTTGCTGGCGGATTGGTTGCCGCTGGTGAATCGGGTTGAGCGCAGCGCCCAGCCATTGAGCGAACTCAAGATCGCCTTGCAATGCGGCGGTTCCGATGCCTTTTCCGGCATCAGCGGCAACCCGCTGGCGGCATGGGTGGCGAAAGAAGTCATTCACTACGGCGGCTCGGCGAACCTGGCTGAAACGGACGAGCTGATCGGCGCTGAGTCTTATGTGCTGGACAAGGTCGAGCGGATCGAAAGCGCGCGCAAATTTCTGCACATGGTCGAGCGCTTCAAGGAGCGCGTCGGCTGGCACGGTGAAACAGCCGAAGGCAACACCTCCGGCGGCAACAATTATCGCGGACTCTATAACATAAACCTGAAGTCGCTGGGCGCCGCCGCCAAACGCCATCCCGATGTGCCGCTGCATGATGTGATTGACTACAGCCAAGCGATGACCAGCGGCGGGTTCTATTTCATGGACAGCCCGGGCAACGACCTCGAGAGCGTCGCCGGGCAGGTAGCCAGTGGCAGCAATATGATTTTCTTCGTCACCGGCAACGGCTCAATCACCAATTTCCCCTTCGTGCCGACGATCAAGTTTGTGACCACGACCGCGCGCTTCAATCTGCTGCGCCACGACATGGATGTCAACGCCGGCGAGTACCTCGATGGCGCGCCGCTTGATGAGCTTGGCGCCCGAACCTTTGACCAGACGGTAAATGTGGCCAGCGGGCAGCCATCAGCCGGTGAGAAAGCGGGCCACTATCAAGTGCAAATCTGGCGCGACTGGCAGCAGACGCGCCCGGCCAATGTTGCCTTATTGGAGCAACCAAGCTATTCGGGCAAGCCGATCGCGATCCCCGATGATGTCGCTGTTCCGCAAGTAGAGATCCCGGCTTTCGGCGCCTACGGCCAATGGACAACGGAGCGAATCGGCTTGATCATGCCGACCAGCCTGTGCTCGGGGCAGATCGCCAAGATGACGGCAGACTCGCTGAACGCGGGGGAGATGGGGCGGGCGGCCGGGCTATCGCGATTCGCCACGCTGGTGCATACCGAAGGCTGCGGCGGCAATGTCGTTCCCGAATACAAAGATATGCAGATCGGCTATTTGCAGCATCCGAAACTGCGCCACGTGGTGCTGCTGGAGCATGGCTGTGAAATCACCCACAACAGCTATTTCCGTCAGATGATGGCTGAGCGCGGTTTAGATCCGGACTCTTTCGGCTGGGCGAGCATTCAACTGGACGGCGGCATTGAGGCCGTCATGCGCAAGATCGTCGACTGGTTTGGCGAAAGACTGCGCGATGACGCCCCGCCACGGAAGACGGTCGCGGGCATGGAAGCGCTTCGCGTCGGCTTGCTAACGCAGGGCGAAGCGCCGGCCTATATCGCGCGCGGCTTGGCAAGGCTGTGCAAGACCATCGTCGCTGGCGGCGGCACAGTTGCGATCTCGGACAAAGACGCTTTGTTCGCGGGGCATTTCGCTGCCGAACTGGGTCTGGAGGCGAAACCGGCGGCCACCCTCGGTTACGGCCAGCGGGCGAAGCGTGCCGGCTTCCACATCATGGCCAACCCGCGTCAGCATTGGGGCGAAACGCTGGCGGGGCTGGGCGCGAGCGGCGTCGAAATCATGCTCGGCTACGTCGAAGGCTACTTGCTCGCCGGGCATCCCTTGGTGCCGGTGCTGCAAGTCGGCGGCGGCGCGGAATCACGAGACGATCTGGATGCGGTCTTAGCGGAAGGCGATGATGTCTCCGGGCGTCTGCTTGATCTGCTGGTGGCGGCGCTCTCGGGCGATCATACCCCCAGGCATCAAGTGGTCGGCAACCACGATTTTCAGGTCACGCGCGGCGTACTCGGCGTTTCCTTGTAAGTCGTTCGTCAATTGGCAATTATCGAGTCTTTGAATCGCTGAGACGACACGCGGCGCCGAATCGTCCGCGTCCGTCTCGAACTGCGCGAGAGGGCGAGACAAGTCTCGCCCCTACAGACGCCTACAGTCGAAATGCTCTGTCTCGCGGTCAGCCGCGCCGCAGCGCGAGATCACGCCAGAAGGTCACGATCCGCTCGATGAGGATCTCTTCGGTGATATAGGTCGCGTCGAATTCGACCACATTTTCGACTTCCCGAATTCGCCATTCGCGCTGCAGCTCACCGATGGCGCGCGATCGCTCGACTGGATCATGATAGCGCGCGCCGAGCGTGAGGTGCATGCGCCGCAGAATCGAATCCAGGGATGCTACTAGGCAAACGATTACGCCGTTTCGCTGCAACTCGGCCAAATGCCCGCTATTGAGCAGCGTATTGCCGGAGACGCGAATCAAGGCGCGGCGATGCAGCGCAATCTCGTCCATGACCTGTGTTTCAACCGTCTTCAGGTGTCGCTCGCCGTAGCGTTGGCGCACTCGCTCGATGGTGTCGCCCAGGCGGTTTTCGATCTCCCGTTCCACATCAATCATTGCCAGGCTCAGCCGCAAGGCGAGTTGCTGCGAAATCCTGGGACGATTTGGTTCGAGATATCCGGTGACGATCAGGTTTAGATCACCGTGAAGCGGGAAGTCACGCGCGACCATTGCGCCAGCCTGGATACCACTGATCCAGGATTTCCGGCAGCTGCTCCAATGAAAGCAGTCGCGGCTGGTAAGCGGCGAATGTGCCGTGTGCTGCCCGGCCTTCGCTGACGCGCAGCACCGCCTTCATGCCGACAGAGAGCGCGCCGGCGATATCGGCATCGGGGTTGTCGCCGATGAATATCGTCTCGGCCGCCGTCGTGCCCAGCCGCTCCAGCGCGCAGGCGAAAATCCGCTTGTCAGGCTTGAGAAAACCGGCGTCTGCCGCCGAGAGACGACAATCGGGGAAATACGCGATAAGCCCATGCGCTTCCAACTCGGCGTCGCGCATTGCCATCGGCTGCGAGGCATTGGTGACGATGCCCAGCTTGATGCCCGCCTGGCGCAGGATTCGCAGCGTGGGCGGCACATCGGGGAAGACGACCGTGCCCGGCACGACGTTCCAATTATAAGCTTTCAGGACTTCATCGACATCCAGCAGGTCAGTTGAGACGCCGAGCCGTTTCAGCGTGCCCATAAGAATGCTCGGCATATGCGGGGCGCGCAGCGTCACCCGCGCCTCTGACCAAGCCGCGCGCGTATCCTGCAAATAAGCTTCCAACAGCGGGTCGGTCCTTAGCCAACAGGCGCGAGTTTTCTGGCATACGCAATCTTTCACGCGGGACAGCCGAGCTGCTTCAATCTCGCGCCAGCCAAGCCGGACGCCGCTCCAGTCGACCAAGGTATCGTCAAAGTCAAAGAGCGCGCCCTTCAGTTGAACAGCCACGCGCCACTAGCCTCCGGCGCTTCTGGCTGCGCGTTTCGCCTTGCGTTCGAGCGCTTTACGACGCCTTTCTTCGCGTTTGGCTTCGTCTTCATTCCAAGGGGTCGGTCCATCTGAGGTTGGCGGCGGCGCTGCTTTTGCTGGCGCCGCTTCCGGCGCGGGCGCAGTCTCTACGGCAACTGGCGTTTCCGCCTCCGCTGCCGGCTCGGGCAACGCTACATCATAGGCGAAGGATTCAATCGCAGCCGCGGCCGCGTCGTCGTAAGCATTGTAATAATCATCAGCTACAAGGGCGTCTTTCATGCGCCAGACCAGCGCGGTCGCCTCCATGCCGCTTTCCAGACTTTCGTGGCGCGGCTGCCAAGCGAATTGCTCGCGCATGAGGCTGCTGTCCAGGACGAATTCTCGTTCCAGCAGCTTGTCGCGCAATGTCTTGTCCCTAAGGCTGGACAAGAATCCGCGCGAAGCGAATCGCGGTTCGCTCAATCCGAGCGCGCCGCTGAGTGCCGCGCAAAATTCATTGGGGGTCGCTGCCATATCGGCGGCGGCGTTGATAATCTCGATGCCGACCGCTGTTGATTCCGCTTCCAGAAGCGCCGCAATCGCCGAAGCCAGGTCCTCTTCGTGTATCCAGGATGCGGGCACGGTTCCGGCGGGGAGCCGCCGCGAGCCTTTGATCGCGTCAGCCAGGGCGGCGGTGTCGGCGCTGTTGCCGCCATAGATATAGCCAGAGCGTATGATAAAACCGCTCAAGCCGCTCTCGCGAATCAGGGATTCCGCCTTCAGCATCGCCGCGTAATCCCCGTCGCGGGCATCGTGGTTTCCTTCTTTGGCCGCGCCCTGGCTCGACTCGTATAGATAGCCGAAACTGAGGGAGACGATGCGCTTTACCCCATGTTGCTTTGCCGCCTCCGCGACCGCTGCTGTGAAATCGACCAACTCTTCGACGGCGCCTGAGTATCGGTCGCTGGCATGTGGGCTGCCGCCGAAATACTGCGGACCGGCATGCACTATCGCCTCGGCTTTGGCCATCGCCAGCGCGCTATGAATCTCGCTGGCGCGGGCCAGATCGGGGAAAACTGGCAGCGCGCCCGCCATCCGTACCGCCAGAGCGCCGTCGGCGTCGCAGGCGGTCGCCGCGACCTTGTGCCCACGCCGCAGCAGCGCGCGCACGGTCGCCAAGCCGACGCCATCGGCGCCACCGGTGACAAGAATACTCATTGATCGCTGTGCTTCTGCCATGGCCTCGTCTTTCGCAAGCGGGAAACTATTCCGGCATTATGCCACACTACACTAGCCTTTGGCATGTGCGATTGCCTTGGTTTCCTCCGAGTTTGCATCGTCTACATCGTTCGAAACTGCGTATGCTAGAAGGTATGGCCGTTTAACGATATAATTGGAAACTGACGGTGTCACAAACCGACGCCGACTGAATCGGCACAATTATTCAGCGGGATGGGATGCTTTGAAGCGTAAACGAAAACCAAAACTAAAACGGCCGCGCTTAATCACGCTCCGCGGCATCCTTTTCGTCCATATCATCATATATATTGGAGCGATTCTCTATACCTGGTGGTCATTCGTCGATCTCATGTATCGGACAGGTTTCATCTTCAATGAGGCTGATGTGCCGCTTCCTTTTCATTTCGCCTGGACTGGCGTCCTGGCAGTTCATATCGTGCTGACGGCGGCTTTGAGCCTGCTGAACCGCTGGCGGCTGGCGCGGAAGAGCCGAAGGAAAAAAGGAGCGCTTTCGAAGACGAAATCAGACGAGGAGCGCTTCAACGCATTGATGGACGAAGCCACCGAACTGCGCGAATCGCTGGAGAGTCGCCGGAAAAAGGCGGCGCCATATCGGCTGATCGAATGGGATGATGAACCGGACGACGAGTTGATTCTGCTGGAACAGTATCAAGCGGAACGCGAGGCGCTAAAGCGGTGAGGGTACGGATGACGACAAGCTGGATCTGGTCCGATGAAGCCAGCGGCGGCGTCAAGGGCGCGCGGCTCGACCTCGCGCAAGGCCTCATCGAGTGGGTCGATCAGCCGGGCTGCGCCTGTGGCGATGCCGCTTCAAGGCAGACCCTGGCTGACTTTCTCTCGTCCGGTCCGCTTGAATCGCCGCCAGCCGATGTATTGGAAGAGATGCGGCGGGTGCTGTCTATTGACAGTCCCCTCGCGCAAGGTTAACATACGTCATCTCTGGGGCCTGTAGCTCAGTTGGGAGAGCGCCACAATGGCATTGTGGAAGTCAGGGGTTCGAGTCCCCTCAGGTCCACTGGCGAACTCAAGATCTGTAGCGGTGACGTGAAAGGTCGGTTCAGTGGCGAAGCATAAACGCAGCGTCTGGGACGAGTTGCTGGAAATGGGTCGGCGGATCCTGAAAGAAATCGACGACTTGGTCAATCCGCCAGTGCCTCAACCGCAAAAGCCGGCCCGTGTGCCGGTACCCGTCGGCAAGCGGCGGCGAGAATACAAGAACGACTAGCGAGACAGTGAAGTTAAGCTCTCCGGCGCAGTTCAATAGGACTGCGCTTTTTGTTTTGTCTTGCTCGCGGCCGGCTCGCCCCTACATTTTCTATTTCTGCGAAATCGTTATAATGTATTGGTCAAGCAGCGACCAGCGTGTCCCGCGTTATCGCTACGAATTGGAGGCATACCATGTCAAAATATCCGATCTTTGATGGCCATAACGATACGCTGCTTCGCTTCTATCGGAACGATGACTTGAACTATGTTGATTTCTTAAGTGAAATGGACAGCGGCCATATCGACTTGGTGCGCGCCCGCCGCGGCGGATTCGCCGGCGGCTTCTTCGCCGTATATGTGCCCAACCCCGAGCGCCGCATTGATCCGGACAGCATGCCCGATTTGAGCAAGCCTTATACGCCGCCAGCGGTCGAATTCGTCTACTCGCAGAGCGTCGCCCTGCGCATGACGGCTGACCTCTTCCGGCTGGAGGCCGAGTCCAAAGGGCAGATTAAAGTGGTCCGCAGTGCCGACGAATTGCAAGCCTGCATAAACAATGACGTCTTCGCCGCCATCCTCCACTTTGAAGGGGCGGAAGCCATCGACGAAGACCTCAACGCGCTCGAAGTCTTTTACCGCGCCGGATTGCGCTCCCTGGGCATCGTCTGGAGCCGGCCCACAATTTTCGCCCACGGCGTGCCAATCGCCTTCCCGTCTTCGCCTGATATCGGTCCTGGTTTGACCGACGCTGGGGTACGTCTGGTCCGCCGCTGCAATCAGCTCGGCATACTGATCGACCTGTCGCATATGAACGAAAAGGGCTTCTGGGATGTCGCCGCGCTGAGCGATGCGCCCCTGGTCGCCACCCATTCCAACGTACACGCGCTCTGCCCAATCTCGCGCAACTTGACCGATAAACAGCTGGATGCGATTAAGGCCTCCGATGGCATGGTCGGCTTGAATTTCGCCACCGGTTTCCTCAATGAAGATGGTTCCTGGGATGCCGACCGGCCGCTGGATGTGATGGTGCGCCATCTCGATTACTTGGTCGAGCGGCTTGGCGAAACACGCGTCGGATTGGGCTCGGATTATGATGGCGCGCGCGTGCCCAGCGCTGTCGGCGATGTTTCCAAGCTGCCGAACCTGATCGCGGCGCTGCAAGCCGCTGGCTACAATGACGCGCTGCTGCAAAAGCTGTCGCATCAGAACTGGGTACGAGTCTTGCGCAAAACCTGGGGCAGCTAGGCATATCCTGATCGGCGGCCCCTTCCCCAAAACAGAATTGCGGGGGCAACACTTGATTCGTCCTCTTGATACATCATCACGGCTTCTGTACGGGCGAGCCGGTGGCTCGCCCTTCTGCGCCCTCTGTGTTTCCTCATGTCGGCGGTCGGTGGCTTCGCAACCTACGCGACCCTTGTCCCGCCCGCATCCACCGTTTACAGACTCGACACACTATGTTAAAGTCTGCGCCATACCAGACGAAAGCAAGCATGAAATGAAAGCAATAACCGTCCCGGGCTTCGGGGTGACCCGCTCTTTCCTTACTTAGGCTCTTGCGGCCGCTTGCTTCCTTCTTCCTCGCGACTTAGCTCCAATTCCGATTTAAACATTCATAATATGATCATTGTAGGCGCCTCAAACGGCAGATTTTATGTTGGCGCGTGGACGAGACAAGTCTCGCCCCTAAAGTTTTCGCTGGTGGCGGACGGGCGCCGCGAGTCTCGCCCCTACGAGCTTCGCAGGCGGCGGGCGGGTGACCTGATAGGTCGCCCCTACCGATGATTCACGAGAAATTTGGAGGATACGAGAAAGCCAATGACTGAGACCTATCAACCACATGCGATAGAAATCAAATGGCAGAAGCGCTGGGAAGACAGCCAGCTCTATCGCTCGCAAGTGGATTGGAGCAAGCCCAAGCATTACGCCCTGACTATGCTGCCTTATCCATCGGGCGACTTGCACATCGGCCACTGGTTCGCCATGACGCCATCGGACGCGCGCGCCCGTTGGATGCGCATGAAGGGCTACAACGTTCTCTTCCCGATGGGTTTTGACGCCTTTGGCTTGCCCGCCGAGCAAGCCGCCATCTCGCGCAATATCCATCCCTGGAAGTGGACCTACGCCAATATCGAGCGGATGCGCGAGCAGCTGCGCAGCATGGGCGCGATGTTCGACTGGGAGCGCGAAGCCATCTCCTGCACGCCCGAATACTACAAGTGGTCGGAGTGGTTCTTCAAGAAATTCTACGAGAGCGGCGTCGCCTATCGCGGCTCGGCGCTGGTGAATTGGTCGGAGACCTTGCAGACCGTCCTGGCGAATGAACAGGTCATTGATGGCAAAGACGAGCGCACCGGGCAGCCGGTCGTGCATAAGATGATGGAGCAGTGGTTCTTCGCCATCACCAAATACGCGGATGAGCTGCTGGACTTCGCGCCGCTGGATTGGCCTGAGTCGATCAAGATTATGCAGACGAACTGGATCGGCCGCAGCGAAGGCGCGCGCGCCACCTTCTACACGGAAGAGGGCGGACACCCGATCGAAATCTACACCACCCGTCCCGACACACTCTGGGGCGCGACCTTTATGGTGCTGGCGCCAGAGCACGATCTGGTCGAGCAGATCACAACGGACGAGCGCCGTGCAGCGGTCGAAGCCTATGTCGAGCAAACGGCACTGGAGACTGAAATCGAGCGCATGGTGGTAGACCGCGAAAAGACCGGCGTCTTCACCGGCGCTTACGCCATCAATCCGGTCAATGAAGAGCGCATACCGATCTGGATCGCTGATTATGTGATGATCACCTACGGAACCGGCGCGATTATGGCCGTGCCAGCGCATGATCAACGCGATTTTGAATTTGCTCGCGCCCACGGACTGCCGGTGCGCGTCGTGATTCAGCCCGCTGAGGCCGATGAGCCGCTGCATGGCGACACGATGAGTGCAGCCTACGATGGTCCCGGCTTAATGGTCAAGTCGGACGCGATGGATGGCAGCGAAAGCACCTGGGCCAAGGGACGCAAGAATCCGGCGATCAATCGCGTGATCGACTGGCTGGAAGAAACCGGAAAAGGCGAGGAAGCGGTCAATTATCGCCTGCGCGATTGGCTGATCAGCCGGCAGCGCTATTGGGGCAGCCCTATCCCAATGATGTTTGACGGCGGTCAAGTGCTGCCTGTCGCCGATGAAGAGCTGCCGGTCGAGCTGCCGGAAGATGTCGATTTTATGCCCACTGGCCGCAGCCCGCTGACCTACCACGAACCCTTCTTCAAGGTCGACGAAACTATCCGCCGCGAGACCGATACCCTGGATACCTTCATGTGTTCCTCCTGGTATCAGTTGCGCTACTTGTCGCCGGATTGTGACACCGCGCCCTTCGACGCCGAGGAAGCGGCTTACTGGCTGCCGGTCGATGTCTATACCGGCGGCGCCGAACATGCGGTGATGCATCTGCTGTATACGCGCTTCTTCACCAAAGTGCTGCGCGATATTGGCATATTTGATGATGCCGCCGAAACCATGCGCCGGCATGGGCGCGACCCCGCTGCCGCATTCGATGAACCGATGACCGTGCTGCGCAATCAGGGGCAGGTGCTGGGCGGCGAGCGTCAGGGCGACTTCGTCTTGTGCAGTGGAACGCAAACCGGCGCCAAATTGCTGGCCGATCGCGTAGAGGTAGTGGATTGGAATCAGGTGCCGGCCGGCTTCGATGGCGTCTTCGGCGAGATCGCCCATCGCACCGAAAACGTGCTGCATGTCGATATGGCGGGCATCACGCAATTCGTCGATGTGCGGCCCGATGCCGAGATCATCATACCCGATATCCCCGGCGACAATAATGTCAATCAGCTGCGGCATCACCTGGAAATCCAGCGCATGTCAAAGAGCAAGGGCAATGTCGTAAACCCGGATGAATTGGTCGCCGAATATGGCGCCGATGTCGTGCGCTGTTACTTGATGTTCAACTTCGATTGGCAGAAGGGCGGTCCCTGGAACGAGAACAATATCAAGGGACCGCAAGGCTGGCTGCGCGATGTCTGGGAGATTGCCGCCGCCGGCGCGCCCGCAGGCTTTGGCGACCCAGACGCTGAGCGCGATATCGAGCGCAAACTGCATCAGACCATCGCGGTGATCAACCGCGGCTTGGAAGAGTTCAGCTTCAACATCGCCATCGCCGAGCAGATGAAGTTCAAAAACAGCTTGAAGGCGGCGTTGCGCGACGGGGGTATCGGCGCTGAAATCTGGCATAGGGTAATGAATCAGCTAATTCGGTTGTTGGCGCCCTTTGCGCCCCATATCGCTGAAGAGATCTGGGCGCGGCTGGGCAGGGAATACAGTGTGCATTCGCAGCCCTGGCCCCAATATGACGCCGAAAAAGCTCGCGAAGAAAGGGTCGATTTGGTCGTCATGATCAATGGCAAGCCGCGTGAAACCATTACGGTAGCGGTCGATATCGAGCGTGAACGGGCGGAGGAATTGGCGCTGGCGAGCGGCGCGGCGCAGCGCAGCCTGGCGGGAAATCCGCCGAAGCGCACGATCTTCGTTCCCGGCCGCAATGGCAGCGATCCGATGGTGAATATCGTCCTGTAGGCATAGCCAACACTTTTACGTTTCAGCGGGCGGCCTGGAACGTGACGGCAGCGGGTCCAATAAAGGGCGAGCCACCGGCTCGCCCCTACAGACTAGGTTTGTGGGGGCGGGCGACCCAAGGCTCGCCCCTACGATACCTTCGCTATGTGTTTGGTTCAGCCGCAGCCGCCGCGCAGAACTTTCCGGTGATAACGGCTGATATAACCGGTCTTTCCCTCGAATTCGATCTTGTACCAATAGCCGTTAATCTCGAAAGCCGGCACTTCCGAATTCAGCCAGACCAAGCCGATGATCTCTCCTGCCGGCTGGGCGCGCAGGAAGAGCGTCTCCACCAATTTGATCTGACAATCGCTAAGCGGGATAGAATGAAAGAGCGGCAAGTCGCCTTCCACTGGCGGGGCGGCGCGTTCAAGCAGCACCACCGTTCCGATGCCGTCAATTCGGCCGCAGGTCATGCCATCGCGATGATAATGCTCCAATTCCATGACCCGACGCTGCAGATATTTGGCGTCCAGGAAAACGAGCCAGCCGTTATTGCGAAAGCAGACTTCCAGCCCGCCATTGACGTAGTGCCAGACATCGACCGCGTCAATGAATCCGCGCCGGACGAGGTTCGTTTTGCCAATGACGACCTCGCCGACCATCTGGCATTGTGTTTCCCTTGCGAATCCCGAGACGAGGACCCTGGACGGCAGGTAAGGGCAGGTGACCGGCGGCGGTTTGTACGCGTTTTCTTCTGGTTCATCAGCGTCATCATCATCGTTGGATGGCCCCCCGGCAGTTCGCACGGTCAAGCTGTCCTGTCCACCAAGCCAACCAAGCCTGATAGAGTATCTCGAATTGGGACGCAAGCCTGTGACCGTGTATGACCTCACTGACGTATCGGAAAAATTTACGACGCTTTGCCCGTCGACGCTGACACCATAAAAGGTCGTCGAAGGCACAGCGTCCCACGCGATCTTGATGCTGGTTTTCCCGATCTTGGTCGCTCGCAGGTTCGCCTGCGCCAGCGCGGGCAGCGCCGTGAGGAGCAAGATAGAAAGCGCAAGGAAGCGGGTGACCCTGCCATACTGCGCCGGCTGTATTCGAAACATTTGAGTGCCTCCTGTCGCTAAAATTATGCATGCTCACAGTTTAGGCTTGTAAATCTTATCGTCAAGGAAACTGGCTCGATAGTAGGCGAGGCGTGTATCGCCCGTCGGATGGCAGTAGGATTGTCTGGAGAAATCGAAAACGCCTTGCCCCGTATCGTCCGGGCAGGGCGTCGCGAAATCAGCTGCATAAGGATGGGATCAGATACAGCCGCCGCGCAAAATCCTGCGGTAATGGCGGCTGATAAAACCGATCTGCCCTTGAAACTCGGTCTTGTACCATTCGCCTTCAACCGCGAAGACCGGCACTTCGGAATAGAGCCAGACCAAGCCGATGATCTCGCCACCGGGCGTCGCGCGCAGGAAGAGCGTTTCCGTCAATTTAATCTGGCAGTCCTTTGCCGGGATTTGGTCAATGAGCGGCAGGCTGCTATCCGCTGGCGGCGCCGCTGCATCTGGCGCGGCGGCCGTTTCTAGCAGCACCACGGTGCCAATACGGTCGATCGCGCCGCAAGTCATGCCAGCGCGCGTGAATGACTGCAGGTCCACGAGCATGCGCTGTAGATATGTAGCATCCAGGAAGACCAGTGTGCCGGTCCTACGGAAGCAAACCTCTAAGCCGCCGTTGACATAACTCCAGACATCGACCGCGTCGATAAATCCTCGCTCGATCAGATCCCTTCGCCCGATGCCGGCTGCGCCCACCATTTGGCATTGAGTGCCATCGACATAGCCAAATACAGCGACCCGCGGCGGCAAGTTCGGGCAGGTCATCATGCGCGGTCTGGACACCGCCTCTTCAGAGAATTCCTCTCTACCTTCTGTTTTTTCCTTTTTCGTGCAATTGCCGTAGAACCACTTGTTCGTCTCGCCAAAAATTACATCGCCTCCAGCGCGGACATGTTCCCAAAGGCCGCCACAAGTATGGCCTCGGAACTCTTGCGCCAGCGCGGCACTTGCGTCCAGCAGCACAAAAGCCGACATGACGATGAGCGTGGTTTTGAGCAATCGCGTGAGGGTTGGTGAGCACATTCTTCGCTCCCTTCTCAATATAGCCTGATGCTGTCAGTTTAGACCTTATGAAACAGCGGTCAAGCATTTCGGCTCAGTCGTAGGCTTGGCGCGTATCGTCCGTTGGCTAGCGGTAGGTTTGCCGTGCGCAATCAAAAACGCCCCGTCTCGAACGATCGAAACGGGGCTTGCTGTTGCGGAATGCGCCGCGGCGCTGTATTGCTCCCTTCAGGTCAGCCGCAGCCGCCGCGCAGAACTTTCCGGTGATAGCGGCTGATGTAACCGGTCTTTCCCTCGAATTCGATCTTGTACCAATAGCCGTTGATCTCGAAGGCGGGCACTTCCGAATTCAGCCACACCAAGCCGATGATCTCGCCCGCTGGCGCCGCGCGCAAGAATAGCGTCTCCACCAGCTTAATCTGGCAATCGTTCAGCGGGATCGGTTCAAACGTTGGCAGCGTGACATCGGGCGACTCGCTTGTCGCAGGCGGCTCAGCCAGCGGGGCTGATGCTGGCGGCGGTGGGCGCTCAAGCAGCACCACCGTTCCGACACGGTCGATCGTGCCGCAGGTCATGCCATCGCGATGATAATGCTCCAGTTCCATGACCTTGCGCTGCAAGTAGGTGGCGTCCAGGAAGACTAGCCAGCCATTGTTACGGAAGCAGACCTGCAGCCCGCCGTTGACGTAGCTCCAGACATCGACCGCGTCAATGAAGCCGCGCGGAGCCAAGTCTGTCTTCCCAATGACGATATCGCTGACCATCTGGCATTGTGTGTTCTCAACGTAGCCAGTGACGACCACTCTGGGCGGCAAGTGCGGACAAGTGATCGGAACCGGACGCCACTCTGGCGTGCTGTCCTTTGTCGCCAAGCTGGTGCGTGCTATCGTCTTGAAGGCGCCACCATTGAATTTCACAGTGACGGAATAACGTATGTTCCGTTGGAGCCCCTTGATGGTGAAGGAATTTCCCGAAGTGACGCCTGCCAAATTTTCAAATCCGTATGGCAAACTCCGGTAAAAGACGCTGTATACAGCGACGCCCGGCACGTCCCTCCATTTTATCGAGATCGTTTTTTCGCCTACGTCTGTGACCCGGATTTTTCCGTTTGTCGCTTGCGCCAACCCGCCAATTGCCACCAGATATAGGGCGGCGATGACGAGCCCGATAAACCGTATGCGCAAAAGCGTTCGATTCCCTATCGCATTCATCCTAATCCCCCTTTTCAATTTCTTGCGTAGCCAAAGCTTAAATCGACTCGCAGACAGGTCAAGTGAAACGGATCTGTTGTAGTCGTCCCGTATATTGTCCGTAGGCTAAACGTATGGAGGCGCTGTATATTGCTCGTTTTCCGCATTGCTTGCAATTCCCGCTCCGTCGGTTACAATAGCAATATCGTAAATCTTAAGCCCGAAGAAAGGTTGTTATCATGCAGGAAGGTGGAATGGATATCGTCGTCAAGTATTGCGCGACTTGAGGACACCAACCCAATGCCGTCAGTTTGACGGACGAAATCTTGAACGAACGTGAAATTGAATATTTCATCAGCAGTTGGAAACTGATCCCGGCGACCGGCGGCGTCTTTGACGTCACCGTCAATGGCGAATTGGTTTTCTCCAAGCACGAAGTTGGCCGGCACGCCGAGCCGGGCGAAGTGCGCGCTGGCATTCTCAAGGTGCTGGAGACTGTCCGCCCCGCCGATTTTGAGTTGGCCACCAAATAGCAACGCGCCGATTTCGACACTGGCTCGCAGTCGCGTTGACCATTCTAAGCCGCGCCGTCAAACGTAAGTTGGCGGGCGGTTTTTCTTTTCGATGAACTACGGTATATCTTGGCAGAAATCGCTTTATACTGTACACTAAGAATGTAGGTGATGCTGTCGCGCGCGGCGAAACCGAGTGCCTTCAGCATGAGAAGCAATAGTCGATTGAAGTTCCCGAAGGAGGGTGGTTCAAAATGAAACGTCTTGTATTGGCAGCACTACTTATCATAGCCGTGCTCGTTGTCAGCGCGGGGCTTACGACCGCGCAGGACGGCCACATCGTTGAGCGCATTCGCGACCGCGGTGAGTTGATTTGCGGCGTGAACTCGGTCTTGCCGGGCTTCGGCACGCAAAACGACGCCGGCGATTTTGAAGGATTTGACGTAGATATTTGCCGCGCGGTTGCCGCCGCTATCCTGGGCGACGCCAATGCGATCGCCTTCCGTCCGCTCGCCGCTGCGGAACGCCCAACGGCGCTGGCCAGCGGCGAAATTGACATGCTCAGCCGCAATACAACCTGGACCCTAAGCCGTGACACCGAATGGGGCGCCACCTTTGGTCCTACGACCTTCTATGACGGTCAGGGCATCATGGTCAAGGTTGACTTCGGCGTGAGCACCATTGATGAGCTCGGCGAAGAAAGCATCGTCATGTGCGCCACCGCGGGCACCACCACCGAGCTGAACATTACCGACAAAGCCAACGCGCTTGGCGCCGACTGGGAACTGAACACCTTCCCGGATTTCGACGCCATTATGGATGCCTACGAGGCCGGCGCTTGCGATGCCTTCACCAGCGACATCAGCAGCTTGGTCTCGCGTAAAGCCACTTCCGCTGATCCAGCCGCGCACGTAATCCTGCCCGGCGCCATCAGCAAGGAACCGCTCGGCCCAGTCAGCCCGCAGAATGACGCCAACTTCGCCGATATCATCCGCTGGGTGGTCTGGGGTCTGCTGTCCGCCGAGGAATTTGGAATCAACAGCATGAACATCGGCGATTTCATGGATAGCGAGGACGCCGGCATCGGCCGTCTGCTTGGCTTGGGCGACAACGTGGCTGGCGACTACCTGGGCATCAATGACCAGTTCATGGTTGACGTGATCACGCAGATGGGCAACTACGCTGAGATCTTCGACCGCAATCTGGGTCCCGATACCATCTTTGGCCTGGAGCGGGGCTTCAACGCCCTCTGGACGGACGGCGGCTTGATGTACGCGGCCCCCTTCCGCTAAACCGAAGCCGGTTTAGCCAAAGCAAGCCTAGGGAGGCGCGTCATCGATTCGGTGGCGCGCCTCTTTTCTTTGGCGGCCAGTCGTCATGAAGAGCCTCATCAAATGCCTTGCCAATAGACTCAGTTGCCGAGCAGGCATGAGCGCTTGAAGCAAAATTTGTTTTATTTTCGTCAATTGAATAAAATTGTTGCTAGTTGCCTGGCAGTGCGGCTGAACCTTCCTCAGTCGGTGTGAGGAAAAGCTAGTGGCGATCAAACCTCAGACGCAACAAGAGAATCTGCTACCGGCGATATTCCGCGATGGGCGTATTCTTCAGGGTATCGCTCAGATCATCTTCGTCGTCATAGTTGTTATCGTGCTGAACGATTTGCAGACGCGCATTAATACCGCGCTTGAATCGACCAATCAGTCGCCGAATTTCGAATTCCTGCAGAATCGCGCCGGCTTCGATTTGGCCGACTCGGGCGACTACTCATCCAACGATCGCTACATTGACGCTTTTGAGGTTGGCTTCATTAATACCATGCGCGTGGTCTTGTTGGGCTTGCTTTCCACAACTGTCATCGGCATCTTGGTCGGCATCTTTTTGTTGAGCCGCAATTTCCTCGTTCGCACAATTTCGCGCGCCTACGTCGAAGTCCTGCGTAATACGCCGATCTTGCTGCAGATTATCGCCTGGTACTTTATTGTTATGTTATCGTTGCCGCAGCAGCAGGAATCAATCGCCTTTCCCCAGGAAGGCGTGCGAAGCCTCCCGCTTTTGCAATACGCGCTGTCCTTCGTCGTGATCCTGGTCATCTGGCAGTACGGCGGAACTCTGCGGCGGCCCGCCTGGCGGAATGGCGTGAGGCAGGTCGGCATCGCCGTCGTTGTCCTCGTCAATCTCTTGGGCATCGCGCTCGTTGGGATTGGCGCACCCATTGAATTCCAGCCCGGCATTTATATCAGCATCAAGGGCATCGCCATTTTCGAGTTGATTCCATCATCGCTCTTTGGCATCTGGATGGTTTTCGTAGTGATCGGCGCGGTGGTCTCTGTCGCGATGTCGCGCTATTTCGCCTTCATCACCGAATCCACCGGTCAGCCCATTCCGCGCACGCGCTTCGCCCTGGCTGCTTTTATCGGCTTCATCCTGTTGGGCTGGCTGGTCGTAGGCATGCGCCCCACGCCATCTTTGATCGCGGTCTACGATGACGAACGCGGCGATTTCATCGATATGGAATACGAAGATGCTTTTGAATCGGGCATGCTGACCATTGAGCAAGAGTTGGAGTATACGCGGCAGCCGCTGCTCTTCCGTCCGCCAACGCTTGATCGACGCGGACGCAATATCGAAACGGGCATCGAATTTTCGCCGAATTATTTGGCCGTCTTTTGGGGATTGGTGATTTACACATCGGCATTCATTGCCGAGATCGTCCGCGCCGGCATTCAGGCGGTGCCAAAAGGGCAATTGGAAGCCTCGCGCGCGCTGGGGCTGTCGCAAGCCGACATGCTGCGTCTTATCATCCTGCCGCAGGCGCTACGGGTCATTATCCCGCCCTTGGGCAATCAGTTTCTCAATCTCTCAAAGAATTCCAGCTTGGCGATCGCCGTTGCTTATACCGACATTTATCAGGTTACGTTTACCATTATCAACCAGTCGGGCCAATCGGTAACCGGCATCGTGATGGTCATGCTCTCGTATTTGCTAATCAGCTTGTGCATTTCGCTCGTGATGAACATGGTGAATCAGCGCTATCAATTGGTGACGAGGTAGACGGCTGATGGCTGCTCAATTCAAGGCTGACCCCAGCCAATCGGTCATCAACTATCTAGACGAGCCGGCTCAGCCGCCGCCGAAGCTTGAAGTCGGCATAGCCGGTTGGATGCGGCAGAATCTCTTCAGCTCACCCGCCGATATTGTGGTTACCATCGTGGTGACGCTGCTGCTGCTGGCGCTGGTGATTGGTTTCTTCGACTGGTCAATTCGCTCTGCCAACTGGTTCACCATCATCAATAATCAGCGCCTTTTCATGATGCTGTCATTTGAGCCGGCCTTTGAGTGGCGGGTCGCGATTACAGTGCTTCTATCAGCGCTGCTGACGGGCCTGAGCCTGGCGGCGTGGGCGCGCCGCCCGGTGGTGCGTCTACTGGCGATCCTGTCGCTCGCCGCAGTGGTAGTCATTGGCATATTGCCTCCGATCATTGAAGCCACAATTGAGCAGCCACGCTCTTTCTTCACCGCCGGGAACGTCGACATTGTCGACCGCGCCTCGAAATTGACGCCACAGTCGGAGGTGGCATTCATCGCGCAAGCCGGCGAGACTGTGTCGCTGAGCCTGGCGCTTGATGAAGTGGTCGATATCGAAACCTTGAGCAGACTCTCCGGCTTTTCCGATCGCGCGACCAACGCTCTGGGCAACGCCGCCCACAATCGGCTGGCGCAGCGGTCGCGAACGGGCTTAACCTTTGACCAGATGCTCAGTGGCGAATTAACCGAGTCACTTGAAGAACGCACTCGTTTGAACATCCGAACCTTTACCCGCACGAACAATATGCTGGCGTCAACGGGGGACTATGTCGTCCACATTGCTGAACAGCTAACTGCCGGCGCTGGGCAAATTGGCGAGCTGCGATATTGGCTGGAACGGCTCGAGCGCGCCGCCAAAGCCTTGGATCCGCGCGAGCAAGCCATTCTTGATGAGGCGGCAGCGCTTGACGACGCCGCCAAAAGCCTTTCCATCAATGATGCGATTCCGGCGGAAATGCATGATCCCCTGCGGGCGCTTTCGGATAGCGTGTTGGCCAGCGAGCAATTAGAGGACCTGGGCGAACTTCTGATTGTTCAGTTGTCGGAAGACCTCATAGGCAAAACCGATCAAGCCAACGAGGACGAAGCACTCATCACGCTCTTGCCGCGGGAAGCCGCGTTCTTGCGCGATATGTGGGTGCGCTTGCTGACGCCGCCATCGGTGCTTGTATTATATGAACTCGGCAAGACGCCGATGGCGGTGGCGATCCTGGATGCGGATACTCGTGAACCGCTGGCGGAAGGCGTCTTGCGCGAAGCAAATGACAGCGTCACATACGACATACCGGCTGACGGCTGGTACATCCTCAGCAAGACTGCCGCGGAAGGCGAAGAGGGCAGCACAATCCTTTCCGCGGCGGGCATCTACCCAATAGTTGAGCGCACATTAAGCGCGACCGAGTCGCGTTTTGTACGTTTGACCGACAACGAACTGGTGGTCACCGACAAGCGCCCGCTGCGCGAGGGCAAGCCGATACCGATTGCCGTCTTGATTGACAACCAGTTTCGCGGCGCGCGCGATCTGCGAACTTATCTTATTCACTTCATCCCGCCCTTCTTTGAACAGATCGAAGCGCTGCTGATACCCTTCCTGATTACGGTCGCCTGGGGCTTCATCCTCGGCCGCGCCGCCGCCCACCTTGTCGGGGAGAATTCCGTATTCAATACCAACAATAGTCGCGCGATGGTGCTAGCCTGGTCGATGACGCCATTGCTGATCCTGCTGATATATTTTGCCTTGCTTGACCGCAATATCATTTTCAGCGGCCTTATCGCGCTCGTCTTGAAAATCGTCGCCGCGATTGGCGCTGTTCTGCTGGTGCGCCGCGGCGAAGCCTGGCTCAACCAGGCCAACCAAGGCGAGGATGCCGAAGGCTCGATCAATCGTCTGCTGATGTATGGTTGGGGCGCCTTTCCCCTCATTATGTTCGCCTTGGCATCGGGCATCGGCGGTCTCTCCGGCGCGACCCTCGGCAGCATCGTCGGCGGCCTGATTTGGCTGCTGCTGATGTACTTTATTGGTCTCAACTTCTCAGGATTGCTAGGTTGCGCCCTGCTGTTGGGCGGCTTCTTCCTGCAGATCATGCAAGCCTTTTTGATAAACCTGGTCTGGGACGGCTGGTATACGGATCCGGCCAGTTCCTTACTTATCTGGCTGGCGCTGGCTATTGTCGGCGTCGCCGCCGGAATAGCAGGCGCGCGGCTCAATGGCATGATGGAAATGGTGATTAAGCGCTATGGCTTTTTGATCGGCTGCATCGCGTTTCCCTTTGTTCTGCTCGATACAAATCTGCTGTCGGGGACGGGCGATGGCTCGGCGGCGCTGCTTGCGGGAATTGCCTTCCTCTTGTGGATCGTCTGGATGTTCTTCAGCGGCGCATCCAGATGGACCTCGAATCGCGTTATCATCGGGCTGCTGCTGCTCACATTCTTGTGGATGCAGAGCTTCACAACGGTGGATCGCTGGTCCACCATTTACTTTGTCATTTGGCTCGCCGCTGGTGTGGTCTCATTCAAGCGGGGCGAAGCGGCTCAGACCGATAGCAAGACGATCAAGTGCGCGCCGGGCGTCCGGCTCTTTCGCCGTTACCCGCTGCAGGGTTTGGCGGCCACAGCCGTCGCCTTTTTGGCCGCCCTCTGGATCATACCCAGCATAGTCTCTGGCTTGGGCGCGCAGGGCTTGATACAAACATCGCCCGATGATCTGCTGCCACTGTCTGACAAGCGACTCTGGGGCGGCTTGATGCTGACCATGCAGTTGACGGTTCTTGGCATCGCGGCTTCCTTCCCTATTGGCTTGGCGCTGGCGCTGGGGCGGCGCAGCAATCTCGCCGTGGTCAAATATACGTGCATTCTCTACATTGAGCTCGTGCGCGGTGTACCTTTGATCACCATCCTCTTCCTGGCGACGCTGCTGGTGCCGCTGGTCGATCCCAATCTGGCCGCCATCGATAACGCCGTGCGCGCTTGGGTCGCCTTCACCTTGTTCAGCGCCGCTTATCTTGCGGAAAACGTACGCGGCGGCTTGCAATCCATTGATCGCGGCCAGACGGAAGCGGCGCAGGCGATCGGCTTGTCGACTTGGCAGACGACGCTCTTCATCTTGCTGCCACAAGCCTTGCGCGCGGTGATCCCGGCGCTGGTAGGGCAGTTCATCTCGCTCTTCAAGGATACATCGCTGGTCTTCATCGTGGGCTTGGCGGATATCCTCGGCGTCGCTTCGCGCGTAGTCGCTCAGTCCGAATTCTTGCAGCGGCGCCAAGAGACCTTCCTCTATGTCGCGATCATTTATTTTGTATTCAGCTATATCATGTCTTATATCAGCCGGCGAATAGAAGCGACCGGCTCGGGCGCAGTGCGGGCGCAGGAGCTTTAGCCTCGACCAGAGCGTATACCGCAGCGAGCGGCGATTGCCCGAAGCCGGCGGAATGGCGGAGGTTCGTATGGAAGACGGCAACAAGCAAGTGATGGCCGGCGACGAGCCGATCATAATCTGTCGCGATATGAATAAGTGGTTCGGCGAATTCCACGTGCTGCGCAATATCTCAATCGAGGTGATGCCGCAGGAAGTGCTGGTGATCATCGGTCCTTCCGGCTCCGGCAAATCGACTTTTATCCGCTGCATCAATCGGCTGGAAGAACATCAGGACGGGCAGATCATCGTCGATGGCATCGAGCTTAGCCATGATGTGCAGAATATCGCCGACATCCGGCGCGAAACCGGCATGGTATTCCAGCAATTCAATCTCTTCCCCCATCTGACCGTCATCGACAACATCACCCTGGCGCCGATGAAGGTGCGGCACTGGGCGCGCGATAAAGCCGAGCAGCGGGCGATGGAACTGCTCGAACGAGTCGAGATTCCCGAGCAGGCTTTTAAGTATCCGGGTCAACTTTCCGGCGGGCAGCAGCAGCGTGTGGCGATTGCGCGCGCGCTGGCGATGGAGCCAAAGATCATGCTCTTCGACGAGCCGACTTCGGCGCTTGATCCGGAGATGATCAAGGAAGTGCTTGACGTGATTGAAGAGCTGGCGCGCTCCGGCATGACGATGCTGGTCGTCACCCATGAAATGGGCTTCGCCCGCGAAGTGGCCGACCGCATCATCTTCATGGATATGGGGCGCATCGTCGAGCAGGGACCGCCGGAAAACTTCTTCAGCCCCGAGATCGAACATCATCCGCGCACGCAGGAATTCCTCGACCAGATTTTGTAGCAGATCGTTTTCCCGCGCAGACAATCGCTGAAGTATCGGGGGCGAGCCACCGGCTCGCCCGTAGAGCATTACGAGAATGGCTGTAGGGGCGATCCATTGGATCGCCCTCTCTTGTCGGAAACGATATTACGGGCAACCCAGTGAGTCGCCCATGCATATTCTGCGGCATTGCGGTGCTAGCTTCCTAGTTTGTCCAACTCCGCCCGCAGCAGCTGCCGCAGCAGCTCGGGATTCGCGTTCGCAACGGGCGTGCCACCTATAACGAAAGTCGGCGTGCTGCGAATGCCCAGGGCGGCGCCGCGGTCGTGATCATAGCGAACGGTGGCCACATGCGTGCCCGCTTCGTAGCAGCCGCGGAGCGCGTCGCCATCCAAGCCGACATCGGCGCCCAATTGCAGCAGCTTGTCTGCGCTCGCCCGACCCTGCTCCGCCCGCATGAAAATGGCGTCATGCATCGTCCAGAATGATTCGTTGCCCTGATCCAGCGCGCATTGCGCAATTTCAGCCGCCATCTGGCTGTAGGGCGGGACGATGATGGGAATATCGCGATAGACAAAATTGACCTGCCCCTCGAACTCTTCCAGCAGCGCTTCGACAATTCCTTCTTCATGCCAATGCTTACAGGCGTGGCAGCCATAGGCGCCGAATTCAACCAAGGTGACGGGCGCGTCTGGATCGCCCAGTACCGGATCGAGCTCGTAGCGGGCGATCTCTTCGGCGGACGGCGGCTGGTAACCGTAAAGGGTCGTATCCGGGTAAAAGGCAGCCCAGGCGAACCAGAAATGGGGAAAGGCGTTGACTGTCCGCAGCTGCTTGCCTTCCAAGTCGCCAGCGATGGCAGTGCCAAAGATATTCCATTTGCTGCCGCTTTCGACATCGACGATGTCATCGCCCCTTGCCTCGAAAGTCAAAGTCCGGTCTTCGACCTTGCGCTCAAAAAGCGCCGCCATGCCAACATCCCGCGACCGGTCGATGCTGGCCGCATCAAGCGCGCTGAAGGCGCCGGGCTGCCATATCGCCACGACATCGGTCTCGGACACGCGGTCATTGATGACGCCTTCAGCCGCCAGCGCGCTGAAGGGGTAGGCGACCGCTTCGCCCTTAATCGTCGCGCCGAGCACGCGCTCCGTCGCCAGCAGCCGATCATCCAGCGCTCCCATGAACAAGAAGGGACGCGGGCTGCTGTCGTAATTGACGTAGGGATTGTAGCCATAAGCGCGCCCGCCCGTCGACAGCACTTCGCCTTGCGGGTACTGCTCCTTGAAGGCGCCATAACCGACCAATTGCGATGGCACAATATCCAGCAGAACGCCGGTGTGCGCGCCGACGATGCCTTCGCCGGTCAATTGCTGCCAGAGCGTCTGCGTTACATCGTCCCACATGATTAGATCGCTGTTACGCAGCAAACCGCTGACGCCGAAGCGCAAGGTCTCGCCATCTACGCGGCGGTCGAAAACGATCGCGCTATTGCACAGCGGGCAGAAAGTGACAGCGACTGGCGTATTGCCTATCGTATCGTTGGCGATCTCATGGCGCGTCAGAATAGCCAGCGGATAAGCGCGCGCGCTGCCATTCACTTCCAGCGCGATCACCGGCGAGGCCTCTTGCAGCCACATGTCGGCCGTTGCCAGGTCATCGAATCGAGGGTTGTCAATTGGCGGGATGCCATCGCGTCCGACGCCGCCCGAGATAATCTCGAAGAAGACGCCCTCCTGACTCTTGCAGACATCCATCAAATCCCAAACCCGCTGCCAATTCGCTAGCAGGTCTTCATTGTCGAAGGGGGCGGGCGGTTCGTCACAGCTGAGCTGCGCCAAGACGCTGGCAGGCAGCAGTACAAGCGCAATAGCGGAAATGAAGAGCGTTATGACGTGAAGCGGTCGATTCATCATCTGTCCTTTGGTCAAATGTTGGCGCCGGCGAATTTAGTCGTTCGAACAATCGGCGCTGGATACATTTTCGTCGATGCCGTACAAAATTGTCTCGGGATAGAAGGCGGCCCAAGCGAACCAGAAATGCGGAAAGGCATGTAGCTGGCGGAGCTTGGCGCCGGTCAGCGGGCCGTCGATTGCTTCGCCAAAGAGATTCCAGCGGCTGCCGGTTTCCTCATCCCTGAAGCCGCCTTCGCTAAAGCAAAAGGTCAGCGTCTCGCCAGTTTCCAGGCGCCGATCGAACATTAGCGCCATGCCTACATCGCGTGACGCGTCAATAACGGCTGCGTCTAAAGCGCTGACGGCGCCGCCCTGCCAGAGCGCCACGATGTCTTGCCCCGCGATATGATCGTTTAGGACCAGGCGCCGCCGCAGCATTTCAAAGGAATAGGCGACCGCCTGACCGCCAACCTCCGCCGCAAGCACCCGCGCCATTGCTGGCAGCCGCTCATCAAGCGTTCCGGCGTACAGAAATGGCGTTGGGCTGCTGTCGTAACCGCGATACGGGTTGCTGCCATACAGTCCGAGCGGTCCGCGCAGCACTTTTCCCTCCGGGTAGCGCTCGCGGAACAAACCGAAGCTGATCAACTGCGAGCTTATCATATCCAGCTTGCGGCCCGCGTATTTGCCGACAATTGCTTCGCCGGTGAGCTGCTGCCACCAGGTCTCGGTCGCGTCATCCCACATCACCAGGTCGCTGAAGCGCAAATTGCCCGATACGCCGAAGCGAAGCGCCTTGCCTTCTACGCGGCGGTCGAAAACGATGGCGCTATTGCAGAGCGGGCAAAAGGTCACCGCGACCGGCAAATCGCCCAGGACATCGTTGACGATCTCGTGACGGGTCAACACCTCGAGCGGATAGGCGCGCGCATCGCCATCAATCGTGAGAGCAATCACCGGCGATCGGTCGCTCAAACCCCTCACCGACCGCGCGCTTTCGAAAACAGGATTATCGATGGGAGGAATGCCGTCCCGCGGCACGCCGCCTGAGATCACTTCGTCAAGCTCAATGATTTTCGACTCGAAGTCGGTTTCCCAGCCATTTGTGAGCCCGCCCACAAAGGTTTGCCCGATAGCAAGCGTTGCTGCGGCAAGCAGACCGATAGCGACGTACTTCACGAAATCTATTTTTCCGCGCTTATTCACGGTGGCTTTTCCTCTTTGACGCGCCTGCTTCACTGCCGGGCGGACGAATCTGCGCAGTTTCTCCCTGAATCAATCCAGACCATAGACCTCGGTATCCGGGTGGAAAGCCGCCCAGGCGAACCAAAAGTGCGGGAAGGCGTGAACCCAATTGAGCTGACTGCCCGCCAGTTCGCCGGCGATCGCTTCGCCAAAGGCATTCCAGGTCGACTCCGTTTGCGCATCAATGAATGTGCCGTCCGCCTCGGCGGTAAATTGCAGCGCTTCTCCATCGAAACTGGCTTCATACATGCCGGCCGTGCCGATATCGCGCGCGCTGTCAATGACCGAATCGCCAAGCGCGCTGGCGACGCCGCTCTGGAAAAAGACCACGATCGGCGTGTCGCCTATGCTGTCATTGATCACGCGCTGCTCACGCAGAAGCTCGAATGGATAGGCTTTGGCGCTGTCGCCGATGATCGCGGCCAGCACGTGGTCCACGGCTGAATCCAGACGTTGATCGATTTCGCCGCGAAAGAGGAAAGGGCGGCCCGGGCGGCTGTCATAGTTGCTGTAGGGGTTGATGCCATATTGCCGGTTGTAGCCGGTCTCGCGCGACATCACCAGCCCGTCGGGATAGCGCTCAGCAAAGCGGCCGAAGCCAATAACCTGCGACGGCACAAGATCAAGCAGAACGCCAGCGTATTCCCCGGCCAAGCCTTCGCCGGTCAATTGTTGCCACCAGGTTTCACTCTGGCGATCGTACATGATCAAGTCGCTGTTGCGCAGCAGCCCGCTGACGCCAAAGTCCAAAACATCGCCGTTCACTCGCCGGTCAAAGGTGACCGAGCTATTGCAAAGCGGGCAGAATGTGACGGCGACGGGCTTACCGGCGATCACATCGTTGGCGATCTCGTGCCACATGAGAATAGCCAAGGGGTATGCGCGCGCTTCGCCCTCAAGCTCCAACGCGATCACAGGCGAATTATCGCTGAGCCAGTTCGCCGCTTCTTCAACCGATTCCATGGCCGGCTCGGTAACAGACGGAATGCCGTTCTTGACCGGGTTCCCAACCAGGATCTCGCTGAAATCGACCTGGCTGTTGCAGAAGTTTGTGGACCAATTGGCGGTATTGAGATTGGTGGGGCTGCAATTGTCTTGGCTCTGCGCCGGGCTCTGTGCACCTACTAGCGCAAGTACGCCAACGATGACCATGAAGATGCCTGCGAGCATAGGCGCGCCTCCCAGCCGCGTCCGTATTTGCATCGTAAAGTTCCTTTCGATCGCCCTTTTGCGCGCAGTGTACATCGCGTTCCTTACACCGACGTTACGCGTTTTGGAATGGTCACGAATGCGGCGGGCGCCGCGCCCGGCTAAATTGTGGCGACAAGCGAGTCATCGTATAATCATGAATTGAGCGCAGAACGCATGCGTTCACCAATGCGACTCTACATACGATTGCGAAGGACATCGTCCCGGATGCATAGACTCTTTTACAATCTGCTAATCGCGATAGGTTTGTTTGTTGCTTTGTATGGCGTCGGCGTCGACTACATCATGCCCGGCGCCAGCCCCGGATTGAACTTGCTGCAAGTCCTGACTATAACGGCCGGCGCGGTACTTGCCGCAAGCGCTTACCTGCTACGTCGATTTGGGTTTCCGCCCAGCTTGCTTAGCAATCTGCGCAGAAACAGCCTCAAGGCGCTTGCGATCGCGCTGATCACGTTTCTTGTTCTAGAAATCCTGCTCACCGTGCTTGGCATGCCTACCTATTATCCGGTCGGGTTTTCGGATGAGCCGCTTGAGTTGGTTCCTTGGTGGACTTGTGATGAGCGAGGATGTCGCTTCGTTCAAACTGCCACCGTTGACGCTTGCGCCAAGGGCATCTTGAAAGGCAGAGCTTGCATTGTAAATCGACAGGGCTTTGCAGACAGCCACGACTTCACCGTCGAAGACGGTTTCGACGAACGTACCAGGATTCTTTTTCTGGGAGATTCCTTCACGCAAGGATATGGCGCCGATGTCGGCATGTCTTATGTGGAGACCGTTGAGCAGCGGTTTCCGGACGCGGTGGTGTGGAACGCTGGCGTCGGAGGGACCGGCACCAATCAGGCGGTGACGACTTTCGCCGATTTGGGTCCGCAATTGAAGCCTCACTTGACTATCTTGGGCTTCTACACCAATGACTTTGGGGACAATTTATATCCCTTCGACGCAAAGATCCGATTCGTTCGCGAAAACGGACGGATAGACGTCATCAGAAATGCGTATTTTGACCGGGATGGCAATCTTGTTTGGGTGCCGCCGACAGTGTCCTTCGTCGACTATGCTGTCGCGGGAAGGTTGCCGATTCCGGGCGCGTTTGAGCGACTCCTCGGCAATACAAGACTTGGATCACTTTCCCTGGAGTTAAGGAAGCGGTTTGAAAGTCTTTGGCGAGCGCCAAATCCCGACCCGCACTTTCAGCGCTCGATTGAATTGACAGGCGGCTACTTAAACGAGCTTCGCCAACTTGTGGAATCACAAGATTCGGCTTTGCTAGTCGTGATGATCGACAATCGCAAAGATATGGACTTGCCCAAGATGCGCTTCGAAGCCGCTATCGAGTTGCTGGATGAGCTTGCGATACCCTATATGGATACCAAGCCCATTATTCAACAGCCTGAAGACTACAAGCCGCTTCCAGATGTGCATTGGAATAATGCGGGTCATCAAAAGGTGGGGCTGATTCTCTCTGATTGCATAGGCGCGTTTGTCGAAGGCGGAAAGCTCGCCGATTGTGAATACGTGAAAATACCGGGTGGTCAACGATAGCAGGTTTCGGCATCTGAACCCGCAGTGGCTTGGCCCGGCGCGATCGCAGCAGTCGGATCTCGACTACTGCCAGATGGCTCTGGCAAGCTAGGCGCCGACTTCCTGTGCCGGGAGAAGAACAATTGCGCCAGCGCCCAGCCGATAGCCGATCACAATCTCGCCGCGCTACATTTCGCCGGATTGGAAAAAGCCTGCTAGTTGCGCTGGTCACGCTTGCTGTGCTGGAGGCCGTGTTAACCGCAGCAGGACTGCCGACAATCTATCCAGCGCGTCTGCCCAATCTGGACGTCAGCATTTCGCCCTGGTGGCGCTGTGACGCGCCCGGCTGTCATTATGTATATGACGCGGTTGCGGCAGCCTGTGAAAGCGGCGAACTGGCTGGGCGCGCCTGCCTGGTCAATCGACAAGGTTTTCCTGACTCGGACGATTTCGACGCCGCCCACGTAACCGCGGGCGAGCCACGGGTGCTGATATTGGGCGATTCATTCGCCTATGGCATGAAGGCGGATATTGGGAAGTCTTTTGTAGAAACGCTTGAAACAGCGATGCCAGATAGCCTGATCTGGAATGCCGCTGTCCCCGGCGCCGGCACCAATCAGGCGATTGCCACATTCAAAGTGTACGGGTCCATTCTGCGGCCCCACATCACCCTGCTAGCGTTCTTCACAAACGACTTTGATGATAATCTCATGCCAATCGACTCCTGGCTGAATGCGGTCAGCGCCGACGGCAAAGCAATCAATGTACGCAAATACCTGGTGGACGAAGGCGAAAATGTAATTGAACTCGACCTGCGTTCGATTCAACTACTGTCGATCTTCGGCAAAGAGCCACCGAAAAACGAACTGGAATACCGTATGGGATCAACCCGTTTGGGCGCCATCGCGCTGCGTTTGATCGACAGCCTGGAATCGGACGGTACCCAGCAAGAGGCTTTTGACCGCCGCAGAGATGCCACCAGGACTTTTCTGCAAGAATTGCGAAACCTCGTCTCGCAAAGCGATTCCGCCTTTCTGGTGATGCTGATACCGGGTCCGGAAGATATCACCAACCCCGGCCTGCGATATACCATCGCTTCGCATTTGTTAAGTGAGCTGGAAATCCCTTACCTGGCGCCGCGAGGCATGCTGGACCGGTCTGCCGATTACGCTCCGCCACCGGATATCCACTGGAGCAATGCCGGTCATCAGAAGGCAGGCGTCCTGCTGAGTGAATGTATCAAGTCGATATGGAATCAGGGAAGCCCCGCCGGCTGCGAACACATCATCCTGCCATAGCGCTGCTGGAATCGGCTATAAATGCCAATGAAAATCGCCTTGCGCGGACGGAATTCAGCCCTTGCTGCTAAAATGGTGCTGAAATCTCGACGAATCTACCAAGGAGCGCGAATGAAAAACGCGTGGCGCGTTGTGTTCTTGCTCGGTTTGCTTATCGCGCTTTTCGGCGTCGGCATAGATTACCTCTTGCCCGGGGCGAGTCCCGGGCTGAATCTGCCGCAGCTGTTAATCATCGTAGCCGGCATCCTGATTGCGGTTGGCGCGCTTTTTTTGCCGCGGCTTCAGCAAGGGCCCAGCAGCCCGGGTCGAAGCAGGAATGCATTGATGAAAGTCTTGGCGATCACGCTGGCAACGCTTGTTTTGCTGGAGATTTTGCTGGCGGTCTGGGGGCGTAAAACATATTTCCCAAGGCAGATACCCGAAGAGAATGTGCAAGAAATCCCCTGGGGCATCTGTGACGAGCTCGGTTGCCGCAAGCATTACGAAGCCGTCGTGGATGCCTGCGCCCAAGGCTACCTCACGGGCATCCGCTGCGTGATCAATCGCGAAGGTTTTGGCGACACAGACGAATTTGTGGTAAAGGATGACTTCCCGCTTCGCGACCGAGTCCTGATTATGGGCGACTCGTATACGCGCGGCTTTCACGCCGATGTCGGCAAGTCGTACGTGGATCGGCTAGAAGAAGAAATGCCCGAAGCGGTGGTATGGAATGTGGCGGAGCCGGGAACAGCCACCAATCAGGCGGTGCTTAGCTTCGCCGGTATTGCTCCGCGCCTGCAGCCTCATTTGTCGATTCTTGGCTTCTATATGAATGACTTTCCCGAAAACCTCGTGCCAAAAGATATGAGTCTGCGCTTGGTCGACGATGCGGGCCGACAGATTTGGGTCACCCGATTCGAGAAGGACAGGTGGGGCAACCCAGTCACTCTGCCCGAAGATACTGTGAACGCCTACTTGGCGGTTGGCGCGATCCCGCCTGCGAGCGAGCTGGAACGCATCATCGGGACCACGCACCTCGGCACCTTGGCGCTAAGGACTTTGGACTTTGTCCTCGGCGTTGGCGAGGATGAGTCTTTTGAAAGGCAGGTACGGCTGACGCGCCAATACCTCGCTCAACTGCGGGATCAGGCTGCCGCTATCGACAGCCAGTTTCTCGTGCTGCTTATACCGCAACAGTCGGATCTGGAAACGCCGGGAGAGCCTTATAGAACAGCCCGTCGGCTGTTTGAAGAATTGCAGATCCTCTACATTGAAGCGGGAGATGTGCTGACGCCAGCGGATTATACCGGGCATTGGAGCACCGTCGGACACCAAAAAGTTGGCGCCTACCTTAGCGAATGCGTGATCACCTTCTTCGACAGCGGCGACCTGTCCAACTGCGAGAATGTCGTCATGCCCTGATTTTGCGCGGCGGGGCCAGAAGACGAAACATGCGAAAGCTGGCAAATGGCTAAGAGGCGAAGCTCTTTCATCTGCAAGAATTGCGGCAAGCGCAGCCACGCTCGCTTCGGTCGCTGTCCACAATGTCGCCAATTCGGCACGATGGTGGAACGCATCGAGGATTCGCGGCAATCCCCGCGCGGCCGCCCATCAGCCGCTGGCGAGCGCCCACGCGAAGCGACGCTGCTGTCTCAGGTTGATTCGGGGAGAGAAGCGCGGATTCCCGTCCCAATCGCGGAATTCAGTCGTGTGCTTGGCGGCGGGCTCGTGCCGGGCAGTCTGGTCTTGCTTGGAGGCGAACCCGGCATAGGCAAATCCACGCTCGTGCTCGAATTGTCCGCGCTGCTGGCGCAGGCGGGCGACAAGGTACTCTACGTCAGCGGCGAAGAAAGCGCGCGCCAAATCAAGCTGCGCGCTGATCGCATGGGCTTGGGCGACCCCGGACTGTATCTACTTACCGAGACCGATCTGGACCACATTTTCCAGCAGATCAGCGCGCTGGCGCCAACGCTTGTCGTGATTGACTCGATACAGACGACGCGCGTTGCTGAACTGGATTCCTCACCCGGTCTGGTGTCACAGGTGCGCGAATGCGCGATTCGCCTGCAGGATCTGGCGAAGCAAACCGGCTTGAGCGTCCTGATGATCGGCCATGTCACCAAAGACGGGCACATCGCCGGGCCGCGCGCGCTGGAACATATTGTCGATGCCGTGCTCTATCTCGAAGGCGATCCTTTTGGCCAATATCGGCTCTTGCGCGGCGTCAAAAATCGCTTCGGCGCTACCAGCGAAGTTGGTGTATTTGAAATGCGTGGAAGTGGTCTCGCGCAGGTATCGAATCCATCAGAAGCCTTCCTGGAAGAACGCGTCATCAACGCGCCCGGCTCCGCCATCGCCATCACCATGGAAGGCACGCGACCCTTGCTCGTCGAATTGCAGGCGCTGACCAGCCCGTCCGCCTTCGGCAATCCCCGCCGCACGCCCAATGGCATCGACATGAATCGCCTGCTCTTGATCAGCGCGGTCTTAAGCAAACGCATCGGCTTGAAATTGTGGGAGCAAGATGTCTTCGTCAACGTCATCGGCGGTTTGAGAATCTCGGAGCCAGCCTCCGACCTGGCGCTGGCTTTGGCGATCGCCTCCAGCTATTACGATCGCGCCTTGCCGGCCGATATCGCGGTTGTCGGCGAAGTCGGATTAAGTGGCGAACTGCGGCGCGTCGGGCAGTTGTCGGCTAGGTTGAACGAAGCGCGCAAGATCGGCTTCAAGCGCGCGCTCGTGCCCAGGCTGCGGCGTCGCGGCGGCGACTTGCCGAGCGGCATCCAACTGATAGAAGCGCCGAATCTTGCCGACGCCATCCGCCTGATTTTGCAAACAGATAAACAAGCGTAGCGCGGCAAATTGCCTCAAAAGCTGGCATTGCCGATTGCGCTGTGGCGGCCGCGCGTCTATTCGTCTTCGTCGCGTTCAATGACGAAAGTGTTAATTGCCAAGCGGCTGATGGCACGCGCATATTCATGCTCGTCTACCGCCGTCGAGAAGGTCACCACATATAGGTAGCTTTCGTCAACGACATAGTATTGAAGATTGATCGCTTCACCGATCAAACTCTCGGTCCGCAATTCGGTGTAGGCGGCATCATATCCTTCAAGTTCATATTCCACAGGCGCCAAGATGTTTGTCATCACATCGGGAAGCATAGTCTGCATCGCATTGGCGACGGTGAGCGCGGGAAACGCAAAAAGCATCTGTTCTCTTGTTACGTTGACATTGGTTATGAACCCGCTTTCCATGGTCGGCAGGTCGAATGCCGCGAATCGAAACAGGTCTGGACTGTTTGCAATTGCCTTTATCAGGGGGATAAGGTCCTCGCCGAGGAGTGCCGCGCGTTCATCGATGAGAGCAAGCATGTCTTCAATCAGCGGCTGTTCGTAGCTGTCCGGCAGCCACATGCTGACATCTCGATCGGTGTACAGAGCCCAGCTGAGGTCGAGCAGTTCGGGATATTCATTTCCCATTTCGTCGATCCCCGCGATCAACGATTGGGGAAGCTCCGCGTCCACATTTTGCGCTTCCTGCGCCAAGCCCGGAGAGGCGACCAGCAGCAGGGCTAGCGCCAGCAGTAGCGCAAGCCCGGCGAAAGTTCCCAAGTGGCTAGACCTGACTCTCTTGCGCCGAACGAGACCGGCAGGCGCCGCCGGAGAAATCGCGGTGAAATTCAGCTTCACTCTTCTGCTTATCATCAATCGACCCCTGTGAATTCTATCGCTATCGCAAACTGATTGATGACATCGCCTAAGGGTATTTTCGATTGAGCAGGCGCGCGTAGGGTATCGTCTCGCGCACGTGGCTCAATCCGCAAATCCAAGCCACCGTTCGCTCAATGCCGATGCCGAAGCCAGCGTGCGGCACCGTGCCGAATTTTCGCAAATCCAGATACCACTGGTAGGCTTCGCGCCCTAATCCCATCTTGTCGATGTTAGTCGCCAGCAGCTCTTCATCGTGGATGCGCTCGCTGCCGCCGATGATTTCGCCATACCCTTCCGGCGCTAGTAAATCGACGCTGCGGCATACTTCGGGTCTGCCATCAACCGGCGTCATGTAAAAGGCCTTGACCGCTGTCGGATAGTGGTACACAAAGACGGGCTTATCGAAAAGTTCGGCGAGCGCGGTCTCGTGAGGGCTGCCAAAATCTTCGCCCCATTCTATCGCCAGCTCCGCCTTGGCTTCGGGGTCGTCGAGTCCTTCGCGCAGCTCAATCAAACGCGCGACCGCGTCATCGTAACTGATGCGGACGAATGGCGGCTTGATCGCTTCCAGCTTTTCAATGTCGCGCTCGATGAGGGCCAGCTCTTGCTGACGCTTCTCCATCACTTGCGCCGCGACATAGCAAACCATGCCCTCCTCAATATCCATCAACTCTTCCAAACTGCAGAAGGCGATTTCTGGCTCGAGCATCCAGAATTCGATCAGGTGTCGACGCGTCTTGGACTTCTCGGCGCGAAAAGTGGGACCGAAGCAGTAAACCTTGCCAAAAGCCATGATATTTGCTTCGTTGTATAACTGGCCCGTTTGCGCCAAAAACGCGTTTTCGCCGAAGTAATCCACTTCGAAGAGGGTGGTTGTCTCTTCGCCGGCCGCCGGTGTGATGATCGGCGTATCAACGAGCAGAAAGCCTTGATCGTCCAGCCAATCGCGCATCGCCTTGATGATGGTCGCGCGGATGCGCAATATCGCCCATTGCCGGTTGCTGCGCACCCAAAGGTGGCGGTGATTCATCAAGAATTCGGTACCATGCTCTTTGGGTGTGATCGGGTATTCTTGCGCCTCTTGCAACAGCTCCAGTTTGCGTATGCCGATTTCGTAACCGCCGGGAATGCCGGGCGCCCTTTCATCGGCGCGTACCGCTCCAGTAACGATGATCGAAGACTCTTGCGTCAGCCCGCGGGCGACCTCGAATTCTGCCGATTCCATATCTTTCTTGAAGGCGACGCACTGCGCCTGCCCGCTGCCATCACGCAGCAGGATGAACTGCAAGCGACCCTTGCCGGTCCTGTTATACACCCAGCCGCGCAGGCTGACATCTTGCCCCTCGTATGCGGCGATATCTTTGATCTGTATAACTTTCGCCACCGTCTGTTTCCTTTGCGCGATGATGGATTCCTGCGGGTGATTATAACATAGCGGCGGCTTCCGCTGTCATCGCGCTTCACGGGTCTTGGCAGCTCACACCTTAACTAAACTGCCCGCCGAAGCGCGCAGCAAGCGATCCCAAACCGCCAGCCCCAAGCCCGCCTTGCTCGGCGCGCGCGCCACGATGACATCGACCTCCCGCTGATCCAGCGAACGCAAGCCTGCGAACAAGCGCTGGGCGGCTTCGTCCGCGTTTTCCCCGAGGCGCGCGACTATCACGTTGAGATCGGCAAATGCGGCCGCTTCCCCGTCACTGACCAGCAAGCCGACGCGATTGTACCGCGCAATCTCGGCGCGCATCGCCGCATGAACTGCGGCATCGTCAGCGCCTTCAAAAAGAAGAACGCGCGCTTTCGGCGAATAGTGCCGCAGCATACTGCCCGGAGCGGGCGCAGCCGGCGCATCATCTGGCAGATAGCTTGGCGCAAAGCGCAGATCCGGCACGACTACGCGAAGCTCCTCAAGGGCGATGCCACCCGGACGCAAGATTCGGGGTCCGTCATGCATCATGTTGAGAATCGTCGATTCCACCCCGATCGGCGTATCGCCGCCATCCAAGACGACATCAACCAGACCGTTCAGATCGTCAATGACATGCTGTGCGCTGGTCGGGCTGGGGCGCGAGAAGAGATTGGCGCTCGGAGCAGCGATTGGCGCCCCGGCCGCGCGAATGAGCGCCAGCGCCACCGCATGATCGGGCATGCGCACCGCCACCGAATCAAGCCCGGCGGTCAGATTGGCGGGAATGCCCACCGCCTTCTTCAACACAAGGGTCAGCGGTCCGGGCCAAAAGCGCCGAGCGAGTTCATCGACGGCAGGCGGCGCGTCTTCCGCGACCTGTGAGAGCTGCTGGAAGTCGGCGACATGCGCGATGAGCGGGTCATTGGCGGGGCGCCCCTTGGCGCGAAAGATTCGGGCGACAGCCGCCTCATCCAAGGCATTGGCGCCCAAACCATAAACCGTTTCCGTCGGAAAAGCGACCAGTCCGCCGCGGCGAATCGTCAAGCCGGCGTCGGCGATCGCCTCTTCCCAACAAGAATTATCATCGAGACGATAGATGCGCGTTCGTTTGGGCAGAATAGTGACGGTCTCCATTTGTGGCGAAAGCCAAGGATCATGCGCGCCGCATAGGCGCATCCGCTGATTCTACCACGATGCGCTTACCGCAGACCGATCAGGTCGCCAGCGCCGATCCTTAAACATTCTTAATCTCAAATGGTTATAATGGTCATAGGCGCGTTGTAAAGACGAAAGGCGTATCCAATGACGATTCTGGTGACCGGGGCCGCCGGCTACCTCGGCAATCAAACGGTGAAGCGGCTAGTTGCAGAAGGACGCCCGACGCGCGCGTTGGTGCGGCACAAAGCGAAAGCCGCTTTACGCTTGAAAGAAGTCGCCGATCAAATTGAGATTGTGGAAGGCGATGTGACGCGCCCGGCCAGCTTGACGTCGGCTTTGGCAGGCGTCAATTGCGTGATTCACTATGTCGCGATTGCGATGGAGAAGGGCGGGCAGACCTACGAATCCGTCAATTATCAGGGCACGGTCAATTTGCTGAAAGCCGCCCAATCCGCCCGAGTCCAACGCTTCATCAATATGAGCCAAAATGGCGCCAGCAGCGCCCTGCCATATCGCTTCCTTGCCAGCAAAGGAAGGGCGCAAGAAGCTGTCGCCGCCTCAGATCTACAATGGACGGCGCTGCGTCCTTCGGCGATCTTTGGGCCGCAGGACGAATTCTTCAATACCTTCGCGCGTCTGCTCAAAGTCACGCCGCTCGTATTTCCCTTGATCGGCGGCGGGGTAGCGGAGTTTCAGCCGGTTTCGGTCGATGATGTGGTCGAAGCGGTGATCCGCTGCCTGGATGACGAAAGCACCGTTGGCGCCGAATTAGCGCTCGGCGGTCCCGAAGTATTGACGCTTGCGCAGATTGAAAGGCGTATCATAGAGGCGCTTGACACTTGGCGGCTGCTTGTGCCGGCGCCGATCGCGCTGCTGCGCCCGGCGGTCATGGTGATGCAGGCGCTGCTGCCGGGCTCGCCTGTAAGCACCAGCCTGCTGGATCTGCTCGCCGTGCCCAATACCGTGCCTGACAACGCCTTGGTCAATCGCTTCGGCATGACGCCCATCCCCTTCGCCGGCGAGCATATCGCCTATCTGAGGGACAATACGCTCAGCGATACCTTGGCCAAGTTCTTCGGCAATGCCACCGTCAACTGAGCTCGAGTAGTTCTTCGAAAATCTTGCGATGGGCTGCGGCGCTGGCGGCGGCCGAGAACTTTCGCTCGACCTGCTGTCTGCCCGCAGCGCCTATTCTCGTGCGCAACTCTTCGTCTGCTAATAGTCGCAGCACCGGCGCCGCCAGCGACTCGGTATCGTCGGGATCCACGAGAAAGCCGGTGACGCCATCGACGATAGTCTCGGATGGTCCACCGCGGCTCGTGCTGACGACCGGCAGTGCGCATGCCATCGCTTCCAGATTCGCCACACCGAAGCTTTCGAAGTCCGAAGGACAGACGAAGACATCAGCGGCGGCGTAAACCACTTCGACATCGTTGCGGAAGCCGAGATAATGCAAGCGTTCGCGCAGGTGGACGTCCGATCTGGCATGCGCCAATATCTCGTCGCGGTAACGCTCGTCGGCGCTTACGCCAAAGACATCATCGCCGGCCACGATGAAGCGCGCGTCGGGGCATTCCGCCAGCACAAGTTTCGCCAGCGCCTGGAAGCGGTGATGCCCCTTGACCGGCTGAAATCGCGCAACCATGGCAACGACCGGGGCTTCAGCGCCGATGCCTAATTCGCGGCGTAGCGCCAGACCATCCAGCGCCGGACGAAAGCGCTCCGTGTCCACGCCGGAGTAAACGACCGGCATTTGCCGCGCGGGCATAAAGGGTGGATCTCCCAGAAAGCCATCGCGTATTGCTCGCGAGCGTGCCACCGCCACGGGAATCCGCCGGAAAAAGGCTCGCTGCCAGGGCTTCGGTTTGAACCACCAGCCCCAGACGGTCCATGACAAGGGAATGCCCAGGCGGCGCGCGGCCGGCGAGATAAGCGGAAGCGTATGATAATCACTTTGAATCAGCGCAATCTTTTGCTGACGGAGCAATTCGGTCATGCGCCGCACCACCGGAAAGCGCTCCCAAACAGCGGGAATAAAATAGACCGACGCGCCGCGATAAGGCAAAATATGAACGGGCAGGCCCGCGCCGCGCCAACGCTCAGACAGCGGACCTTCAGCCGGCAGCAGCAGATGCGGCTCGTAGCGGCTTCTGTCCAACCGATCTGCCAGCGTGAGCAGATCCGTTTCGCCGCCCCCCAAGCCCGTATACCAGGAGGCAAAGAGGACGCGGATCATTGCCGTCACGTGCAGAGCGGCGCGACCAGAAATCGCTCGCGTTCGCTGCAGGTCAGTTCTCGCGGACTGAAATCAGCGGCAATCCTCGCCAGCAGCGCCTCTGCGCTTTCCTTATGCCAGATTCGCAAAACGCCACTTTCGTCCAAGGTGAGTATCCGCTCCGCGTTTCTGCTCACGCTGAAATCGGTAAGCGCGTCGGGATGGGCAAACCGTCGGTCAACGACGCCCGCGGCCGCATCCCACAGAATCAGGTCAGAACCGGCGGCCGCAAGCACCGTGTCGCTCCGCGACAGGAATCGCAGTTGGCGCAAGTCACTTGCTCCGCTGTGAAACTCATGAAGGACCACGCCGCTGTCTGTGGAAATCACACGGATATAACCATCACTGAATGCCAGAGACAGGTACTGGCCATCGGCTGAAAGCGTCGCCGAATCCACTCCGACGAAAGTCAAGCGGCTTGCGACATTGTCGCTGACTTCAATAGTGGTCAAGCCAGCCAAGCCTTCCGCCAATTGCACATAGAAGAAAATGCGGTCGCCGGCTTCGCTGAAAGCCGCCTGTATCGCAGTTCCGGACGATACGCCGAGCGGAAAGGCGCCGCGCGCCAAACCCTTCTCGCCGTCCCAAAGCAGTGCATATTCGCCTTGCAGCGTCAAGATCCTGTCGCCGCCGGGCGCGAAGCGGACCAAACTTGCCTGCACCGTCCCGCCCGCCAGTCGCTGCGGTCTAGCCGATTCAGCCCGGGCCAGCCATAGCTCATTCGCTTCCGTAAAAGCCAGCGCCGCTTCGCCATCCGGCGCTAAATGCAGGTCGGTCACGGCGGCGCCATCCCATTCCCAGCTGCGTACTTCGGCGCCAGTTTCAATGTCGATGACGCGCAGCCGATCATCGCTGTAAAGGGCAAATCTATCGCCGGATCGGCTGACCGATCCCGCTGTCAACTGAAGGAGAACCTTTTGCCCATCGACTGTTTGCAAGCTGACAGCGCCTTCCTGAACGAGGAGGACGACTTGGCCGCTCTGGCTGATTGCGGCGCCGGGCAGGGTATCCGAAATCGTCAGCACGGGTTCCGCCGCCGCGCGGTCGCTGAGCCGCCACAGATGGGCGGCGCCATCCGCTGTTTTAGCGATGACCAGGTCAGACGCCGCGTTTGCATACAGGCTCTCAATAATACCGGGCGCGCTCGCGATCTCGCGGATGAAACTTCCGTCTACGCTTGACCACAGCAGGGCGCGGTTATCGACAGTGGCGGATAGAATCGTATCGGCATCGAGGAACTCCGCCGACTGAAGCATTTTGGAAACCTCGCTGTCGTAGCGCCGCAATAGGCGTCCGTCGCGCGCGTCAACCAAAACAGCGCGTCGCCCGCTTTCGCTATTATCCACAACCACTAGCGCAATATCCTCATAAAAGGATATGAAGACCAGGTCATCGGTGGCGGCAGCCAGCAGGTCGCCGCTGAGGAAGGACCAGTTAAAACCATCGCTGACGCGGGCGAGTTGCTGGCTAGTCGATAAATCCCAGAACAATAGATCGCCCGTGTTGCTGTCTCCGGGATAGGCGGGCAGGCTGCTGCCGCCGCTGTATCCGATATTGCCCGAATTATCGTAGCCGCGGTATACGCGCCCGTCGGAATCGGCTGTGAGCAACGCCAGCGCTTCAGTTGACCACTGCGCCATAACGGTCCGTCCATCGACCCGCGACCAGCCGATGATGCGCTCGCCATCGCTCGTCACGATCAGATCATCGAGCGCCGCCGCTTCGCCATTTTCCGCATCAAATCTCGCCAGCTCTTCGCCGCTTTCTATGTCCCAAGCCGCCAGCAGCGGATCGAATCCCGCGCTGTATAGCCTGTCGCCCGCTGGACTCATGACGATGGCGGTTATGACGCCTTCATGCGTCTGCAGTCGCCGCTCGGCCGCTCCGGTGAGCCCATCTCGAATGACGATCTCTCCGCCGTCGGAAGCTGACAAAAGGCGCTCGCCATCGCGGCTGTAAGCGATTAGCGCAATTCTACCCTCCTGGTCGGTCCATTCCTGTACGAGCGCCCAAGACCTGCCGTCGTAGATCTGAAGTTTATCACTGCCCCGAAACACCACGGCAAATCGTTCTCCCGCCGGATGCAATCGAATCAGCGCGACATCATTCAAGGTCATTGTCGAGCCCATTGACGCCGTCCGACGCAAGAGCCGATAAGCAGACCCGGGTTTATCTAGCCCATCCTTCGCTTCCCAAGCCAGCGCAAGCGCCAGTTGAATATCGCCCCGCGCCAACGCGTCTGCGCCCGCCTGAACCAAACTTGTGGCGACTTCATCTCGCTCCATTTCGGCAATTTCGGTAGCGCGCGTCCGCGTGGCGGCTATGTGCTCCCGAGCTTGAGCCGTCAGAGTCGAATTGGCGGCGGCTGTCGCGGTGATCAATTCGGTGGTGGCGATTTGGGCGACGGTTGCGCGTACGCCGGCGCCGGTTGCCGCGACTTGGTCAATCAAACCGACCGCGCTGTCGCTTTCGGCGGTGGCTTCGGCGGCGGCCATGCCAGCTTGCGCGCGCGCTTCACTCGTCAACTCGCCGATAATATGCCCGCTTTGCCATCCGGCCACGGCCTGCAAGAGCAAGAGCAAGCCCGCCCCAAGTGCGATGATCAGCGTAATGCCCAAGGAGATGTGGCGGGGCCGGCGGCGCGCGCGACGGGGCGGCTGACGGCGGCTGCTATGGATGAATTCCAATTGCAGCGCTGACGGTTTCGGATGGCGCGCCGAGGCGGTCGCAAGCCAGTTTCGCGCCTCATCCAGCCGATCGCGCGGCAAGAGCAGATCCGGCGCCCGCCCGCGCGCTCGCCACTTGTCCGCCAGAACGAGCAAATCCGTATGCAATTTTAGGTTTTCGTCCGCCGGCAGATATGCGCGCAACTCGTCAACCCGCGCGCGGAGATCGTCCGTTTCACGGAAAAATACGTATGGATGCTGCGCGATCGCTGGATGAACCTCTACCTCAATGTTTTCTTCCAGGATAAGCGTCACCAACCGCTTGCCGTGGCTGACCGCGTATTGCAGGAGCTCGTTACAGAGTTGACTCTCGGCCGAGTCGGGTGACATGACGAAGGCGACGGAATGGGAACGCAGCGCGCCGTCTTTCAGTTTCTCGACGCCATCGGCGCTTATCCCGAACTCGTCTTCTATGAAGCAGCCGCCGACGCCGGTAGCCTGCAATTGCGCCGCAATCCGCCTCGCGCGCTCAAGGTCGGCTGGGTGAAAAACAAAAAAGATGTCAAAGTAGCTGTCGTTCTCGCGCATGGCTGGTCGAGCATGTCGGGTGGCGTACGCCAATACAGACGACTATAGCATAGAAGAGCTTTTGTTATCTCGTTACGGGCGATGACCCGCAGCGCTCTCGCCATGCGGGAACAAAAAACCGCCGGCGGCTGCCAGCGGTCTCTTCTCGATCTACCCGGATGCGCGTGACTTATCTGGCGCCTACCCGCCAGCCTGATGCGTAATGCGACCCTCAAGCGCGGCGCTGAGCGGGCTGTTGGCGGCGATGTAATCCGCCACTACCTGATCCAGCGGGCTGCCCTGATCATAAGGATTCATGGCATTCGTCACCAGGATCGCGTAGCCATCGCCGCCGCTGCGCATGTAGTCGTTGGTGGCGACGCGATAAACCGCCTCGGGATCCAGCGCGCTGAATTCTCCATCGCTCATCACTTCGGCGCTAACGATGCGGCTGCCGGCTTCTTGTGTGGCGTCAAAGGTATAGCGCATGCCCGCCACTTGCGGGAAGCGTCCGGCGGCGCCATCGACCAGCGGATTGCCACTGTCGTCGACCGCCACCTGGCTGACGCCATTTTCCAGCGCAGCCAACACATCTGCGCCAGTCAATTCCAGCGTGCTGATGAGGTTGCCAAAAGGCAGCACATTCAAAACATCACCCAGCGACACCGCGCCTTGCGCGATATCGGCGCGGATGCCGCCGCCATTCTGGATCACGATATCGGCGCCGGTGTTTTCCAACATGGCATTGGTGATGACGTTGCCGAGCAGACATTCTTCAATGCGGCAGAGACGCGGGCTCGTGCCAGTCAGCGCCACGCTGGTTTCTCCCACAGGCTGCGAGGTCAGCTCGGCGATCGGCGCTGCCAATTCAGCGATTAGCTCGCTTACAGCGGGGTCGGGACTGATGTAACGGCTAAGCAAGATGGCATCGCCGTCCCAGTCGGTCAAAATACCCGCGCCATCAAATTCGACATCCAGCCGCCCCAGATAAATGGTCTTCGTGTCCGCCTGGACAACCAAGACTGGCTCGCCGCTGGCGCTTTCCAGCACGGTCGGGTATTCGCCAAGCGCGCCCGCGTAGGTATTGCTGAGGAAGGTGTTGGTGTGCCCGCCGACCACGATATCAACGCCACTGACAGCCTGCGCGACCTCGAGGTCCGGCGCATAGCCCAGATGCGAAAGCACGACGATTTTGTTGATGCCTTGGGCGCTCAAACTGTCGACCTGCTCTTGCGTGATTTCTGCCAGGTTTTCGTGGAAGACGAGATCTTTGCTGGGCAAGTTCAGGATCACCGTTTCTGGCGTGGTCAACCCGATGATGCCAATCGACTCGCCACCCACATCCAAGACGATCGACGGCGCGACCAGGCCCGCCAGATAGGGGTCTGCGCTGAAGTCGATATTGGCGCTCACAGTCGGCATGTCCAGCGCCTGGACGAATTCCGCCAGCTTTTCACTGCCTTCGTTAAACTCGTGGTTGCCCAGCACGAACGCATCGTAGCCAATTGCGTTCATAATCTGTACGCTGTCCTGCCCGCGATGCTGCACGTGGAAGAGCGTGCCGGTGAATCGGTCGCCAGCGTCAAGCAGCATGCTGTTGCCGCCTTCCGCACGGATCTGCTGGACGACTGTCGCCTGACGGGCGGCGCCGCCATCGCCATTGCGCTGCGGCTCGTGATGACCGTGCACATCGTTTGTGTGCATGATCGTCAGTTCATACGTGTCTTGCGCGCCAACGACGCCCAATACCAATACGAACAAAACAAGAATTGCCAAAATGCTTCGATACATGATTATCTCCTCTTTAGCTTGTAAACTCGTCCCGAATCGACTGGCTGAAGCATCGGTTCTCGAATGTACAGGGCGCCAGAATAAGCCCTTGAACACGACAATAGAAACTTTGTATCGATTCGGTCTGCGGAGCGCGCAATTGCCAGGTGATTGGCATTAAAAGCCCGCTCGTCACTCATTCCAATTGTAACCTATCTGCGGCAATTATTCACATTATCCGCGATTTACGCGAACTGACTAGATCCCCGGATTCTCGATGTGTCCGACAATCTGACACCAGCGCGGCTCCGCGTTCGGATTATGCAAGAGCCGCATGCCCAGCCTTGCCATGGTGCGCTGCGAAGCGATGTTGTCGCGCTCGGTTGTCGCCACGACCTGCCGCGCCCGCAACTCTTGAAACAGGTACTCCAGTAGGGCGTATGCCGTTTCCGTCGCGTATCCTCGCCGGCGATGCGCGGGCAATATGCCCCAGAATAATCCGATCTCCGGGCTGAGCAAGCTGTCGGACGCGTCGCCTTTCAGCGCGCCCCAGGGCACGACCGTCGGCACAATGCCCGCTGAGCCGATGAATTCGCCGCTGTCCCGCAACGCGACGGCGTAATCGGCATAGGGCGGCTGACCAAGCTGCGCCAGTTCCCGATAACTGTCCATCGTCCATTTCAACCAACGCTGGACCTGGGAGGCGGGCTCATCCAGCCCGAAGACTTCGCGCCGAAAGCGCAGGCAGCTGTCCAGATCGCCTTCTTCATATTGACGGATGCGCAGCCGCGCGGTTTCAAGAGACTCGATCTTCATTTCATCAGCTGCGAAGATACGAAGCGCCATTGACATCGATGATAGCGCCGGTGCTGAATTCGGCGCCGTCGGAGGCGAGGAACATCGCGGCGTAAGCGACTTCTTCGGGCTTGGCGATCCGTCCGAGTGGCGACTGCTGGCGAATCGCGGCGCCATCGGGCTTGGCGAGGCGCTCGGCCACCATGTCCGTCTCCACGAAACCGGGCGCCACCGTGCCGACGAAGATGTTGTGCGGCGCAAGCAGCTTCGCCAAAGAGCCGCCCAGGCTGTTTAAGCCCGCTTTGCTGGCGCCATAAGCCGGCGCGCTCGGTTCGCCGCGGAAGGCGCCGCGCGATGAGATGTTGACGATCCGTCCGCCGCCCGTCTTCATCATGGCTTGCGCCGCGCAATAGGTCGCGTTTGCCGCGCCAAGCAAGTTGACGTTCAGCGTTCGCGCGAAATGCGCCTGCCATTCGATATAGCTGGCCTCGGTAAGCGGCAACTCCTCGTAGATGCCAGCGTTGTTCACCAGAATATCGATGCGCCCCAGTCGCTCTACCACGTTCGCGACCATTTCCGTAACTTGAGCCGCATCGGCGATATCGGCTTGCGTCATGATATGTCCCGCGCCTTCAAGCGAAGCCAGCGTCTCCTGGGCAGCATCCCGATTGCGATGGTAATGCAGCGCCACCCGCGCGCCCCGCTCGGCGAATCCAATCGCGATTGCGGCGCCGATCCCGCGCGAGCCGCCTGTTACCAGCGCTGCCTTTTCATCAAAGCGCAATTGCCCAGACCTCGTGTGCTAATTCGTCAACGGCGATTATAGGTTGCTGACCAGTGCGGGAAAAGGGTTGCCGCGCCGCGTGACGGCTGGCCAAAAACACAACCCCTTCCGTGTCAGCCGAAAGGGGTATTTCCGAGCGCAATCGTTTGGTCGCTGGTTTTATATGCAGTTGCCTGACATCGAAAGATAACTCGAACTGAGCCAGCCAATGACATCATAGTAATTGACGCGGTGAAAGTGGGTCGCCCTCTTATCGGCGGCGAGCGTCACATCATTAAGCACATTGGCGATGATCTCGCTCGCGCTGTTTGGCTCGCTGCGCAGGTTCAAGATATCGACTGTCGTTACCGAGCAATCGGCCAAGTCCCAAATTGGCTCCGGAATGGCGCCCGAGGTGAAGAATTCAAGCGGCATCAGGACAGCGGTGCCATTGCGGTCAACGGTGGCGCAGATCCAGCCGTCCTCCGTCCAAGTTCGCAGTGGCATTATAGTGCGCGGAGAGTCGGCCGCGTCAAGCAAGACTATCGCGCCGCTCGGTCGCAGGAAGCACATCTTGAGCGGCTGCGCAACCCAGCCGAAAATATCGATCGCGTCAATCGCGCCATTGTTTACCAACAGTTGATTGCCAATTCCCAGGTGATCGGCTAATTTGCAATGCGAGCTATAGGTATATCCCTCGACGCGGTAATGCCCCGGAAGTTGCCCGCATAGTGACGGGATTGGCGTTGCCGCTCGCGCTGAATCTCGCTCTCCGTCGCCAGCTCCGCCGCCCGAACCCGCCGGATTTAGCAGCGCCAATGCGCTTTGGATTTGGAATTGGAAGACCCCGTCCGTAAGTTCGGCCGCGCCGATATCGCAAGTATCGGGCGCGCGGTCAATGCCTCGCTGGTCGGTCAGCAGGCAATGATCGGGCGATGCCGCGTCAAGCGCCGGGCTCCCCGATTGCGGCACATAATAAGGCGGTACTCCGTCCAAGAGAAGCAGCATCGGGTCTTCGCTAAGCCCGTCATGGCCGCAAGACCCGTCGCGAATCAGACTGCCGATCAATGCGTTTAAGGTGCCGGAGCAGTCGCCGCCCGCGTTGCCAGACAGAATGCTGTTGTAGAGTTGCAGTTCGGACGCGTCTACCACGCCGCCGAAGTTCTGGGCAAAGTTGTCCACAATCGTCACATGGGTGAGCTTGCTGGCGCCGGCATTGTAAAGGCCGCCGCCCTCGACGTCCGCCCGATTTTCGCTGATGGTCGAATTTGTGATCGAGGCGCTGCCGCTGGCGATATACAGGCCGCCGCCGCTGGTATGCGCCGCGTTTGCGCTTAAGCCGCTCCGGTCAATGGTCAGGCTGCTTGCTTCGCCCTTGAAATAGATGCCGCCGCCAAAAGTATCCCAGGTAATTGGCTCTTCCGCCACAGCCTCCGCTGGCTCCGTGGTCGATTCCGTACCGCTGTCGTCCACTTCAGACGATTCCGGTTTGGTCAAGACGCCGGTCGCGCTGCCGGTGACGGCGCTGTCGACCAACGTAAGATCGCTATCGATTGCGTAGATGCCGCCACCGAGCTTTTTGGCGCCACTGTCGCTTACGACGCTGTTTATGAGCGTGACAGAGGCTTCGCTCACCGCGATCGCGCCGCCGTTGTCATCGCTCCAGCCGCCTCTGATGTTGAGATTGCTTGCCGTAAGCGATCCGGCGGTGACGTTGAAAATCTGTTTGCCGCCGCCTTCAATCACAAAGCCGCCGCCCTCTATCACGACGTTTGACGTGACCGTCAGCTTCTTATCGAGCGCAATGACGCCCTCGTCGGTTCCGCTGACATCAATCGTGATCGTATCCAGCCCAGCGGGAATCTCATTGCCGTCATCATCGACCTGAGAGTTGCCGCCGTCGGCGTCCCCCGCTTCGCAATCGGACCGCGGTTCGACCGTCGCTTCCTCGTTTGCCGATAGAATGGCGTTCTGCAGGCTGCAATCGGCGTCCACGGTAATGTCGGCGGCCAGCGCTTGCCCGATTGGCATCAGGAGCAGAATTACTGCGGCGATGCAGATATTCAATACGGATATGAAGCTTGGAGTTTTCACGGCTCGTTCCTATCCCAAATCCGGGCAGATTCAGCTAAGGCTTAGGTTTCCGCAGCTATTCAGCGCCGGCAGCAAGGTCTAGTACGTCTGCTCAATCGTGCTCTCCCCCTAAAGGCGTCACAAGCTCGATTCAATCGTTCGCTACTGACGCTTTTCATTAAAGTACGAATTGCTGATTCGCACAAATGCATCTGCCGCGTCTTTAGTCGATGTGCAAGCTGATTTGCTGGCTGGAGAGGCAAAAGCCAGCTTGGAATCAGGAAATCGTTGCCTAGGCGCTAGCCGCCATCTTGCGGATGAGAGCGAGAGTCATGCGGGCGTCATTTAGCGCGTCATGAGCTTGCGCGACCGGCAAGCCTTCTTGCGCGGCCGCCGCCCCCAGTTTGTGCCAGACGTAATTGCGACCATTGCTGTGGCGCGCGCCTTTGAAACGGGCGTACTGTTTCATCGCGCAATCGCGCTTGCGGATGCGCATCGGGGGCAGGCGAAAACGCGATGCCGTCTGCTCCAGCATGCGCCAATCGAAATCCATGTTGTAAGCGATGACCACCTGCCCGGCCAATAGCGTCGAAAGACGGATGTAGATTTCTTTGAAGCTTGGCGCCTCGGCTACATCTCTGTCTCTTATGCCATGGACCGCCGAAGCAACCGGCGGAATCGGAATCGTCGGCTTGATTAGCTGGTTCATGACGGAGGCGCCACTGCCGTCCAGAATAGCGATCTGCACGATTTCATCGGCCGCTCCCAAGCCGGTGGTCTCGGTATCCAATATGTAGAACCGATGCGCCAACAGGTTCTGCGCCCATTGAATCGCCCGCCGCCGATGCGCCGGATGAAAGTGTCTCGTCACCGTTTCGCGCGCTCCCTCCAGGTAGAATCATGATTATAACATAGCGCCGATCGCGCGACTTGCGTTTACCGCGAGCTCGTGTTATGCTTTTCCCATCGTTGGCCGAGTAAAGGAGGTGATCAGAAATGTCAGGTTCTAAGGGGGCTACCCTCTAACCGATTCACACCTCTAAGGGTTTTTCCGTTAGTGGGTGAACCCGAAACCGCTAGACTGTGAATCTAACAGTCGAGGGACCGCAGACTAATCCTCTGCGGTCTCTTTCAATTTGGTCGCCTTGCGTTCAACTCAATCGCTTTCGTAGTCCGCGCGCAGAATGGCGTAGCGGATCTCGTCCTTGTATTCGTCTTGATGCAGTAGCGCGCCGCGCAGCCTGCCTTCATAGCGCATCTTGGCTTTTTGCATCACCCGCCCCGATGCCGGATTGTGCGGGAAATGCCCCGCAGCGATGCGGTTGAGCTTCAATTCTTCAAAGCCGAATTGGATGATCAGCCGCAGCGCCGCCGTCGCCAGACCCCGTCCCCAATAAGGCAGGCCGATCCAGTAGCCGACTTCAGCGCGGTTATGCGCTGGCGCCGGATGGATGCCCATGCAGCCAGCGAATTGGTCGCACCCCTTCTCGATAATCGCAAATACGAAAGCCTCTTCGCTGCGCCACTGCTCGCGCACCTTGGCAACGAACTCTTCGGCAGCGTCGGGCGGGTAGGGATGCGGCACATAGGTGTTATTTGCGATCTCTTTGGCGGCCGCCAAGCGCTGGATCAATGAAATGTCGCCGGTCCCGATGGGACGCATGCGTACGCGTGCGGATTCCAACAATGTGTTCATCATGAGATTCCCGCCTATTGCGCCGACGCGCAGCCGATGGTGGGACCTTCTCTGGCGGGCCGCGCTTCCAACTCAAGGGTAAATTCAATCGCTTGACGGTCGCGGATAGCCACCACTTCCACTTCATCGCCCGGGCGCACATTCTGAACCAGGTAGGTAATTAGCCCGTCGAGGTTGTCGAAATACGTATTGTTTATCGCCACGATTACATCGCCGCCGGCGCAGACGGACTTGCCCCGCACGTCGACAAGCGTATCGCCGCCGCGCAGCCCGGCGCGATGAGCCGGCGAGACTTCGCTCACGCCGCGCAGCAGCACGCCGCGCTCCACCGGCAGATCCAGCGCTTCGCTCAAACCCGCTACTCCATAACCGCCATCCTCGGGCATCACGGAGATTCCCATCCAGGCGTACTCAACCTTGCCCCGCGCGATCAGATCAGGAATGACGCGGCGCATGGTGTCCGCCGGCACGGCAAAGCCGATTCCCTGGAATTGACCGCTGCTCGACTGCATAGCGGTGGTGACGCCGATCACCAGTCCCTTCGAATCGAGCAAAGGTCCGCCAGAATTGCCCGGGTGAATAGCGGCGTCAATCTGAATGATAGCGGGGTTATCAAAACCGGAGCCAAGGCTCACGTCAATCATAGCGGCTGATGGCAGGGTTCGTCCCAGCCCGCTGACGATGCCAGTCGTCATTGAGGTACTCAAGCCGTAGGGATTGCCGATCGAAATGACGCGCTGGCCCACCTTGACCGTCGCCGATTCGCCAATGCGCAGCGGCGACAGTTGATCTTCCTCCGCCCGCACCTTGAGCACGGCGAGATCGCTGAAGCTGTCCAAACCCAGCAGCGCCGCATCGAGCGCGTATGCATTCCGCAGCGTTACTTTGATAGCGTCAGCATCCTTTACCAGATGCGCGTTGGTCAAGACATGCCCCTGCCGATCATAGACGAAACCGGAGCCCCGGCGCGTCTCGCCGAAAATCACAGTCTCGATATGCACGACCGACGGACTGGCGCGATCGTAAATATTGGTCAGCAGCAGGTACTCGGCGTCAGCGGCGTCGATGATATCGTTTGGCAGGGCGGTTGGCGTCGTCTGGTCGGAGTCTGGCCCGGCGCCAAGCGACGAGGCAGTTTCGTTCCTGATATTCAAGCCGGCGCATGCGGTTAGCAGAAGCAGGCATGTCGCCAGCCAGAGAAAGCGTCGCGCGCGTCGTGCCATATCGCCCATCATGCCCTGATTGTAGCAGGTTATTGGCGGCTTATTCTCCGCCCGGCGCCGCAAAAGCTCCGCCCAGGTATGCCAGCGCTTCATTACGATAACGATTGGGATCCAGCTCATACAGGTCGCTATGCGCGCCGCCTTCAAATACGGACAGCCGAATGAGCGGGTTCGCCGCGGCGATGCGCTCAGCCTCGCACAAGGGGATTAGCGGATCATCGCTGCCGTGGAACAGCAGCACGCCCTTTTCGACTTCGGCTAGCCGGTCGATCGGGCGGAAGTCGCCAAAGTCGCTTCCGCTTAACCATCCGTATAGCGTCGTCAGGAACTCAGTGATTGGCGAAGCGGGCAAACCGCGGGCGATCAGGCCCCGGCGGACAAGCGATGGGAAGTCGGCGAATGTCGCGTCGATTATAAGACCTGCGGCGTCTACTTCGCTCATCAATTGGCTGGCGACAGCGCCTCCCATGGAATGACCCCAGATTGCAATAGCGTCGACTTCAGCTTCAGTTTGCAGAAAGCGGAATGCGGCGCGCGCGTCTTTGACCTCGTGATAGCCCATGGAAGTAAATTCGCCGTCCGATTCGCCATGATTGCGGAAGTCTATCAATAGCGCCCCGTAACCGGCTTCCACCAGATACTCGGCGTGATCCAGCAGTTGATCGCGGTTGCCGCGATGTCCATGCAAGAGCAGCACCGAAGCTCCACTTGATGACGGAGGCGCGTGCCATGCCCGTATCGTCAAGCCGTCCTCGGTCTTGAAACTTACGCGCGTGAAGGGTGATTCCGCGGGTTGCGGCGCGATCGGCGGCGACTGCGGATACAGCCACTTACGCACCTGGAGATAGGCGAGCGCCAGGCAAAGCGCCGCCGGCAGTAGCAGCCAGCCGAATAGGGCGCGCCGGAGGATTCTTGTCTTCATTCGTTTCGCCGATCGCGCCGAAATGGATGCCCGAGCGCTAGGGAACTTAGCGCAGGCTCTCGCGGAGGGCTTCCGCCCGTTTGCGTTGCTCGGCGTCGAGCTGCGTCGGCACGGTGATCATCACGCGCGCGTACAGATCGCCGAATTCGTTCGCCTTGCGGAGCTTGGGCATGCCTTTTCCCGTCAGGCGCAGCTTCTGACCCGACTGTGTGCCAGCGCGGATTCTGGTTCGCAAAGGGCGGGCGAGGGTGGGCACTTCAACTTCGCCGCCCAGCATGGCGGTCACGGCATCGACTTTGACATCGACATGAAGGTCATCGTCCTGCCGCTCAAAATTGGGATCTTTCGCCACCTGAACGATCAGGTACAGGTGCCCGCTTAAGCCGCCGTTGTAACCGGGCTGTCCCTCGCCAGCCAGCCTCACTTTGGTGCCGCTGGAGGCGCCGCGCGGAATGTGAACCGTTATGTCTCGACCCTCTTTGCTGACGATTCGCTGCGCCCCTTCATAAGCCTCGCGCAAGCTGATATGCACATCCTGCTCAATGTCTCGGCCCGCGCGCGGAAAATCGGCGCGACTGTGAAAGCCGCCGCGTCCGCCGGCCCCAGCAAAAAAGGTCTCGAATATGTCCGAGACGTCGGTGTAGGGAACCTCGCCGCGGCTGGCGAAGGGATGCTGCCCATTGAAGTTCTGGTATTGCTCCCAATTTGCGCCGAATTGATTGTATGCGGCGCGCTTGTCCTCATCGCTCAATACTTCGTAAGCCTCGTTCACTTCTTTGAAGCGGGCTTCCGCGCCCGAGTCCTCGGGATTGGTATCGGGATGATATTGCTTCGCCTTCTGGCGAAAGGCTTTCTTGATATCGTCATCGCTGGCATCCCGCCGGACACCAAGCACTTGGTAGTAATCTCTGCTCATGGTTCGTTTCCGTTGAAACAGGCGCGAGCGCCCACCGCAGTTTTTCTACGGCGAGAGGCAGCGCCGGTCAATTATAACTGTGGCGCGCTGCAATCAGTGTAATGCAGGCGTGTTAGAAGCGCGTTGGCGCGCGAAGGCGGAAATCGCTCTGTGTTATCATAGGCTTGATTATACCCTGGCAAGCTCTGCCGCAGGGCGTGAGAGCGAATCGGCAAGCGCTGTCCAGATCTTGAGGCTGGCAAATGAAAGGAAGGATCACTGTTTCCGGGCAGTCACAGTCCGTTGAGGACTTTTTGAAGGCGGTCTACAACTTGCAGGGCGAGCGCGAGAGGGTATCCACAAATGCGCTTGCCGATGCATTGCGTATCTCCGCGCCCGCGGTCACCGATATGGCGCAGCGCCTTGTCGAAGAAGGCACAGTCGATTACCTGAAGTATCGCGGCGTCCGGCTTACCGATGAGGGCGAGCGGCTGGCGCTGAGGCTGCTGCGCCGCCATCGTTTGATTGAAACCTATCTCGTGCGGGATCTGGGTTATCAACTGCATGAAATACACGATGAGGCGGAGGCGCTGGAGCACAGCGTGTCGGATCGATTTATCGATGCAATCGCGCGGAAACTGGGCGAGCCTCGCTACGACCCGCATGGCGATCCCATACCCAATCTGGATGGCATCATGCAAGAGCGGAAACTGCAGCCGCTATCCGCATTACATCTGCACACGCCGGCGCGCATCCGCCGCTTCATCATGGATGACCCAGCGATGCTGCAAAATACACAAGAGCGCGGGCTGACGATGGGCGTCACCCTCGAAGCCTTGGAACGCGACCCGTTTGACGGTCCGCTGACCATAAGTATTGAATCGACCGAGACGCAAACCATCGGCTTTAAAATGGCTTCAGCCATACTTGTTGAAATTGTTGACCCAATGTGATACCATCCAAGCCCTTTTCAAAAGCGAATAGCATCACGAGTAGCTGTTAAGCTCAGTAGACATGGGCAGATCCGCATTCGCTATCTCCGGCGGAGATAAATTTGGCCGAATTGCGGCTGAAGCTTGAACGCCAGCGAGTCTGAAACGAACAGCTCTCGACCAGCCTAGAAATTGCCCTGTGCTTTTTCTTGTTCTGTATGCGCCAGCGGTGTTGAGCGATGATAGCGGACACGAGACGGACTAGATTAATCAATCAGCGTGTGCGCGCCATCTTGTTGGCCGGCGACGGGTCCATCCTGTTGATCAAGCGTGTCAAGCCCGGCGCGGCGCCGCCGTATTGGGTTGCTGCCGGCGGCGGCGTCGAATGGACCGATATCGACCTGATCGCGGCGCTGGAACGCGAGCTCTACGAAGAGTTGGGCGCTGTGGCCCAGGTTCTCGCCACCGCCTTTGTGCTAGAGCATGAGAAGGCTGGCAAACAGCTCGAAGAACACTTCTTCGTTTGTCTCCTGCAAGATCTTGATCTCAGCAAGCGCTACGGTCCCGAATTCAACGATCCGGCGCGCGGCGAATTCATCCCCGAATTCGTCGCCTTGGATTTGGCTCATTTGGACGCCGTCAATTTTAAGACGCCCGAACTGTATGATTGGATAGTCCTCCACATCGACTATTTGCGCAGCATTCAGTTGCAGCCAGCCCAGATATAGCCTTAACCTTTCTCCAACTTTTTGCCGCCGTTTCCATCAGTGGACAGCGCGTTCCGTTAGCTGCTATAGCCAATGAATCTGTAAAATTATGAGAATTAGCTAAGTAGATTACACAGATTTGTGTAAAGGTTCTATTTTAGTTTGACTTAAGCGCTACGCTATTGTATATTGTGACCAGCGAATTCGGATTGTCATCGCGGTAATGTTCACAAAGGCGCACGCGACTTATGAAGCGATTTACCGTCTTGATCATCGAAAACGACCCAGATCTAAGCCAGTCCATAGCCGAATCCCTGGATCGCTCCACCTACGAAGTCATAGCGGTAAATGATGCGCCACCTGCGATTAAGTATGTCCGCGAGCAAGGGCTGCCCAGCATCGCGCTGGTCGGTATGCAGCTTCCAAGCCTGAGCGGATTCGACATTGCCAGCCGGCTAAAAGCGCGAGCCGATCTGCCGATTATCTTCCTTCTTTCCGACATCAGCGACGGCATTCTTGACGGGCTGAAGAAATATGCCGATGACTTCGTATTCCAGCCCTTCGCAATGGCGGAGCTGCAACTTCGCGTGCAGATGGTGCTGGCGCGCCTGCCCATCATTGACTACGACAGCGAGCCGGTCATTCGCGTTGATGAAAACCTGAGTATCGACTTCGCCCATAATCGGATATCGATCGCGGGCAAGACCATCGGCTTGACGCCAACCGAGTCGATCCTGCTGCATGTGCTGCTGCGCAATGCGCCGCGCGTGGTGCAAAACCGCACCCTGCTCTCGCGCGTCTGGTCGGCGGAAGATGTCTTTGAAGATACGCTCCGCGTCCACATGCATCGCTTGCGGCGTAAACTGGAAGCCGATTCGCACCATCCCCATTACATCCGCACCGAGCGCGGCGTTGGCTACCGCTTCACACAGCGCCCGCCGGGCTTGAACCAGGCGGAAGACCGCGCCTGATCAGCGTCGCGCCCCTCCACCACCCAGCTAGAGAATTGCCGCAGCGCCTTCGTTGGATTATGATGACGCCCGTCATTCAACGGAGGAGCAGCGACCATGCGCGTCAAAATCGGTCTGGCGCAGATCTATCCCAAACTCGGTGATGTCGCGCATAACCTCGGCGTCCACCTCAATAGCATCGAAGCGGCGCGCGCGGGCGGCGTCGACTTGCTGGTCTTCCCCGAGCTTTCGCTGACCGGCTATCAAGTGCAAGACCTGGCGCCGGAGGTTGCCCTGCGCGTCGATGGCGACGATCCTTCATTTGCCCAACTCTTGGATGCGAGCGCCGATATCGACATCGTCGTCGGCTTCGTGCATGAGGACAGCCGCAATCGCTTTTACATCGCCAACGCCTACCTCTCCGCTGGCGAACTCATCCACTTGCATCACAAGCTCTACCTGCCCACCTACGCTATGTTCGACGAATCGCGCTACTTCGCCCAAGGCAACAGCGTGCGCGCCTTCGACACCCGCTTCGGCCGCGTCGGCATGCTCATCTGCGAGGACTTCTGGCATGTATCGCCGCCTTATCTGCTCTGGCTCGATGGCGCCGATATCCTCATCCTCAACAGTTCAAGCCCCTCGCGCGGGCTCAACGACAGCGACCGCCTCATGGGTACGCGCTGGGTAGAGCATGTGAATCAAGCCTACGGCAGCATGTTTACGTCTTACATTTTGCACTGCAATCGCGTCGGTTATGAAGACGGCAAGAATTTCTGGGGCGGCTCGTCGGTGGTCGATCCCGATGGCGAGTTCATGACCCACGGGCTCTACTTCGACGAGGCGCTGATCACGAAGGAGATCGACCTGAATCAGCTGCATCGGACGCGCGCGCGTCTGCCGCTCCTGCGGGATGAGCGGCCTGGGTTGGTGAGAAGAGAGCTGGGGCGGATACTGAGCGAGAGTTTGGGGTAGGGTGGGATGGCAGAGTGTAACGGGTATAGACATGTTCCCTGTAAATGTGCAAAGGAATTCTTTGACAAGCTCTGGAATTACGGTTTGAAGCGAGACAACTTCGAATGGTTCTTCAGAGGCCAGAATGCCGACTGGCCCTTGCGTCCGAAAGCCATGCGGATTGACTTTCTCCGCCGGTTTGTCGTTCCTATATACAGGACGATCAAACCCATGCTAGAACAGTCAACTGTACATAGTTTGACCGCTGACGAACGACTGAATCTTAAGATTTACATTCAACGTCGCGTAGAAGATTCTATTGTGAGAAAATTCGCCATTTCTGCCGACGTAGCAGGCTTGTTTGTGCCTACAGACTCAACGTTGGAATTGGGCGGAGAGTACTGGAGGATTAAAGAGGAAGAAGCGCTAGCCGCTAGCGGTGGTAATTATCCGAAACTACGAGAGCCAACAAGCGTGGTGGACGCATTGGCACAACATTTTGGAATACCAACCAGATTGCTCGATTGGACATACAATCCTCTTGTGGCAGCATTCTTTGCCGCATACTCCGATACCGAGGTGGAGCAGAAACTAAGCCAGAACCCAAACACACAGATGGTCATTTGGGCCATAAACCCAGCCGCATTCTTTGATCGGACTCAATTACAGTTGGTTACGCAATTGAGATCCCGTATCAGACCACTCGATATTCAAGACGGAGTCTTTTTATACGATAAGCGCGCAGACACGGAATTTCGTGAAGCGAAAAGATGGGTTGCGATAGAGGAGCACTTTAAGATGAACGAAGCTGGTAATGGCATCTATAAGTTTACCGTGCCCTTTTCTCAACGAGGCGAGATGCTAAATCTTTTGGATGTGTACGGAGTTAACATGCATGTGCTGGTACCGAGTTTCCGGGACGTGGCCCAAGACACAGCAGCGAGGTTCCGCAGTCGTCCGATTGCACTTATCGCAGGCTGGCGGAGATAACCTAACCCACAACTCCCTTTGTACTCAAACCTTCGCCACCGTCGCACTCCCACACACTAACCAAACCACCTTCTCCGCCCAAGCGCTACCCCTCCCTGATGCTTCGGGGAGGGGGCCGGGGGGAGGGGTTGAAATTGCGCTGAACACCAAGATATAGCCGAAAGTGAAACCCATGACCCAAAGCGCAACCCTCCTCCGCAACGGAACCCTCTATGACGGCAGCGGACGCCCGCCCGTCACCGCCGACCTGCTCATCCGCGGCGACCGCATCGCCGGGGTAGGCGATCTGCGCGGCGAAACTGCCGCCACCATCGACCTTGACGGGCTCGCGGTCGCGCCCGGCTTCATCAACATGCTCAGCTGGGCCACGGAATCGCTGATCGAAGATGGCCGCAGCATGAGCGACATCAAACAGGGCGTCACCCTCGAAGTCATGGGCGAGGGCACCTCGATGGGTCCGCTCAACGACGAGATGAAGCGCAATCGCGATACCATCCTTTCCACCGCCGATATCCAATATGACATTGAGTGGACCACCCTGGGCGAATACCTCGAATTCCTCGAGCGCAAAGGCGTGGCGACGAATGTCGCCTCCTTCGTTGGTTCGGCGACGCTGAGGGTGCATGCCGCCGGTTACGACGACCGGTCGGTCACCGATGCCGAGATGGCGGAAATGAAGCGCCTGCTGCATGAGGCGATGCGCGAGGGCGCCATGGGCATGTCGGCCGCCCTGATCTATCCGCCGGCCACCTATCAGTCGACCGAGGAGCTGATCGAGCTATGCCGCGTAGTCGCCGAGCACGATGGCATGTACATCACCCATCTGCGCAGCGAAGGCGCGCAATTCCATGAAGCGCTCGACGAACTGATTCGCATCATGCGCGAAACCGGCGTGGCAGGCGAAATCTATCATCTGAAGGCGGCTGGCAAAGCCAACTGGCACAAGATGGACGAGGTCATCGCCCGTATCGAAACCGTCCGCGCCGATGGCTTGCCCCTGACCGCCGATATGTACACCTATCCCTATAGCGGCACCGGCTTGGCTTCTTGCATTCCCGCCTGGGCGCATGATGGCGGCTTTGACGCCATGATCGAGCGCCTGAAAGACCCCGACCTGCGCGAGCGCATCAAGCGCGAAATGGCGCTGCCGTCGCATCAATGGGAGAACATGTTTGAGGAGAACGGACCTGACGGCATCATGCTGGCTGGCTTCGCCAAGAAGGAACTGCGCAAATACCAGGGCAAGTGGCTGCGCGAGGTTATGCAAGAGCGCGGCACATCCGGCGCCGATACCGCCATCGACCTCCTGATCGAGGACAATAGCCGCATTTTCTCGCTCTATTTCGCCATGTCCGAAGACAATCTGCGCAAGCAGGTGCAGTTGCCCTGGGTCAGCTTTTGCTCCGACGCCGGCTCAATCGCGACCGAGGGCGCTTTTCTGAGTTATCATCCGCATCCGCGAGCGTACGGCAGCTTCGCCCGCGTCATCGGCAAGTATGTCCGCGATGAGGGCTTGGTCAAGCTGGAAGACGCTGTGCGGCGCCTCTCGGGTTTCGCCGCCGACAATCTAAAATTGAAAGAGCGCGGCTACCTCAAGCCCGGCTTTTTCGCTGATATCGCCGTATTTGATCCGGCGCAGGTGCAAGATCACTCCGTCCCGGGCGATCCTCACCAGTACAGCGACGGCATGGTTCATGTTTTTGTCAATGGGACGCAAGTGCTGCGCGACGGCGAGCACACCGGTGATATGCCCGGTCGGGTCGTCCGCGGTCCCGGCTGGAGCGGCGCCTGACACATGCGAGTTTTCTATTCGCTTATCGTATCGTATTGTGATGCCTATTCCCCCAAATTTTGGGTGGTCAAAGGGCGTCGCAACGTATGATATAATCTACGGGTACAACTGAGATAGCAGAAGCAACTGCTATGAAGGAGCGGACATGAATTTTGGTGGACTATTGGGAATCATCGCGGTTCTCGCCTTCGGGATCGGCATATTGGGCGTGGCTTTCGCCTTCACCCTGGCATCGCAGGGGCGCTCTTCGCGCAGCGGCGTTGTGCTGGCGCTGTTCGGGTTCGCCGCTGGCATTGTGCTCTTCATCGTTAGTTCCGGCATCTTGATCGTGCAGCCGGCGCGGGCGGCCGTCATCGTCAACGTCTTGACCGGTGAGCTGGAAGCACCGGCGCGCGCGCCAGGCACATCAATCATCATCCCGGGCTTGCAGGAATACATCATATACCCGACCGATCAGCGCGAATACACCATGTCGGGCATCAGCACCGAGGGGCGCTTGCAAGGCAACGACGCGGTAGAAGCGCTGACGAACGATGGGCAGGAAGTGAAGCTGGATATCACCGTGCTCTATCGCATTGATCGGAATGATGTCAATCAGATTCACCTCAACTGGCAGAATCGCTACGAGTCCGATTTCATCCGACCGACGGTGCGCGCTGAAACCCGTGACGTTGTCTCCAAGTTTGAAGCGGAGACTATCTATGGCGAGGGACGCGAAGAGATGGGTCAGGCAATCTTCAATGCCGTTGGTGAGAAAATGCAGATTGAGGGCTTGACACTGACCTCGCTGCTCGTGCGCCAAATCGATTTCACGGATGCATTCGCCAACTCCATTGAAGAGAAGCAGATTGAAGACCAGAAATTGCAGCGCGCTCGCACCGAAGCTGAGCGGGTGCAAACAGAAGCCAGCGGTCGGGCTGACGCTGCTGAGCAAGAAGCGCGCGGTCGCGCTAACGCTCGCCTGATTGAAGCGCAAGCCGAAGCCGAGGCCTTGCGTGTCATCAGCGATCAAATCGCGGCCAATCCCAATCTGATTCAATATCTCTACGTCGCCAACCTGTCGGATAACGTCTCCTTCGCTCTGTTGCCGGCGGACGCGCCCTTCATCTTCAGCGTGGATGACTTCACGCAACTGGGCGATGACTTCGAAGCGCCGGAAGCATCGGTTCGGCTGACGCAGGCCGGCGGATAAGGCTCTCTCCAAGACTCAGGACTACTAATTAGGCGCTCTGCCATGCAGAGCGCCAATACATTTGCAAGCTAAAAGTCCTTGAGACTAAGTGTGCCGCTACTGACGTCAAGTAGGCTGATGTAGTCCTAAATCACTCTTCCAGGTTTCACTGCTGGACTCAGGGAGCAATACTGGTTTGCTCTCAACGGTGTCTTGTAGGTATTTCCTATTGTTAGAGACCTTTCTATTTAGCCTCCTATTTAGTCTTCCTAGAACTTCTCGGTCGCTGTCACTCAAGACCTCCATAGCACGCAGAACTCCTATCTCGATTCGTCCCATTAGGGCATAAACTGGATCTGAAATTAACGGGCTGCTCATTAGGCTGGCGAATCCACCAATGGAGCCCGCGCCTGCACAAGAAACTGCAACCGAGAACGCTAACAATTCAATACGTTTGCGAACGTCATCATTCATCTCACTGATGATACAGGATTTGTCAATAAGGCTATTAACAACATCGTCGAGCGCGAATCTCAACGTGCTGGTGTTCAACGAACTGCGAACCAGGTTACTGTAGAGAAAGACTAGAACTGCTTGAGGAAGATACTCTGTTGAACTCTGTCCTTCATCGCCTGCCATGATCTCGAGCGCGAGACTATTCCAGCTTTCCACAAATGCCAATAATGTGGATATAACAATACGACGTTTCGTTTCTTCTCTAACCATGTACGACGCTTGTGCCACTAAGCCCAGATTTATCGCTCTACTCAACATATCTTCGCTTTCAGATGGCGTCTTTTGCAGAATGCTAATCAAATAACTGTCGCGCTTGGGATTCATTCCACACGCAAAGAATATTGGTGCAGACCAATTAACCTGCGCAAACTTTCGAGCAACCAATTGATTTGAGTCTTCTAAATCGTTTATTTCCTTTCCGCAAAAGTAATCCATAAACGATTGGTGCCTAAACACGATGCGACCGTCGTCAGTTCTGACTAGCAGACTTGAGCGGTGTAGAATCTCTCTCACAAGTGATTCCGGTTCAAAAGGTAACGCGCGTTCTGACTTAAACGATTCTGCAATGGCCAGAAACTCAGAACCGCGAAACACGGATCTACCCTGAGACAGCAAATACCAACTTAAAGACTGCAATACTTGCTCTTTGTACGACCATTTGATGCTGGAACTATGCAGCCCGCTTTTATTCCATCTGCCAAGTGCACGTTGAATGTATCTATCAATTAGCTCCGTTAGATTCGCAGGAATATCCTGTGTTCCGCCTTCGTAGAGGGCAACTATAAGCGAAAGTGCTAGTGGGGTGTTTGGAATGCTATAGATTGCGATGGGTCGGGTAATCATTTTCATCAGCCTTTTGCAGTCAGTTGAGTTTCTTCCGAACCAATTTGACACTAGCTGATTGATTTCCTTGTAGGTGAATTCGCCCAATCTGTAAATCTTGAAAGTACCGAAGAGGTTTTTCCTTGTTAGCAGGGCGATTCGAGAAGCAACGACGACGCGACATCCCTTGTAGCGAGAAGCGAAACACCTTGTGACGTCCATTGCTGTGAAGGCGCTGGTACTTTCAAGCTCGTCTAATCCGTCCATTAGGATTGTTATTCGCCCATTGCGAAGATCGTCTTGGATGTCGCCCGGATACTCTGTGCCGGTTACAGACTTAATTTCCTGGAGCAGAGCCGACTGAATTATACACTCTTCCACGTGATTTAATGGATTCGCTCGGCTCAGATCAAGATTTCGGAAGTTGATCAGTATCGGAATCGGAAACATCTGATACTTTTGTTGATTTGTTACAATGCAGCTAATGAGAAACTGACGCAGTAGAGTTGACTTGCCTGTCCCCATTTCCCCCACTACAGCGGAATTGCGTTTCATACTCACGAATCGCTTGAAAGGCAGAGTCGAGTTTAGCTCGTCCTGTCGCAATTCTTTACCCTTCGCCCGCGATACTACCTGCAGCTTCGGTTCTACAAAAACATTGGAAAGGGCCTTGGAGCCGGACAGCTCACCAATATTAAACTCGTCCTCAAGACGTTGATACTTCGCAATTGCACAGTCGTTGTATCGAGAAACGAAAGCATTCTCAACGTCGAAGAACTTGGGAAGATGCGTCTCGATGAGAGTCAAAGTTTGATCGCCAGTTCTAAACCGTACGTTTCTATACTCAGACCTAAGACCCTCAATTATCGTCTTCTGCGCTGTGTTAGAGATTTTGCCAGTAGTCCATACAATCACCTCTCGAATCTCTATTCTCGGCGAAGAATCTGACGTTGCGTCCTCGAAAGGCACTCGATATGCTTCTTTAATCTGGTTTTCCACTATAGACAGTATGCTGTTCAGGTTGTTCCTGCCCTTCATAGCCCCGCTTATGTTTCCTACCTTAGCAACGACTGCGCAGTATGTCCGGCCGAATTCGTCTTCCTTGTAGAAGACTATGTCTTTACCATGTTCAGTTGGACCGTGCGTATGGCGCACGTTTTTCGCACCCATTTTCGGTAGTAATTCCAGAAGTACTTCATGAAACTGATCTTCAGTAAGATTAATGAGTCTTTCTCGCCTACGATCGGTCATATGGTTCCCTGATAATTGATAACCGCACTAAGTATAACAGTTTGAAAGCGTCTGCGTGTCCAATCTCCCGTCCGATACTCCTCTTATCTGCTCTGTTTCTCTCTGCTACACTGACGCGCGCTCAGGGAGAAGAAGCCATGCTCGATCGCTATTTCTACACCTACCACAATCCCGCCGGCGATCATTTCCTGCGCGGCCGCGGGACCTTTCCCCATGTCGCCACCATCGATGTTGCGCTGCGCGGCTCGCCGCTCTGGGCGGTTGGCTATGCGATGGAGACGGCTGTCTGGCATGTGGCGCTCGCGGGGGGCCACTTGCAAGTCATCGAAGTGACGCCTAACGGGGACGCGCGAACCCTGGCTTACGAAGCCGGCTGGTTCCAAGGCGCGCAGCCGCCGGTTGTTGGCGTCTCCATGATCGAAGGCACATACGTCTTGCGCAGCGATGCCAGCGTCTCGCCGCTCTCGCATCCGATTCCGGTCAATGATTTTGAGGCGCTCTACATCAATACCGCCGGCGACCTGGTGCTGGGGCGGGAAGAAGGAATCATCGCTCGCCTGCCGATCAAGGCGCCGCCTTACGCTCGCCTGGTGATGAACAGCCGCGGACAAGTCGCCCTCTACGCCAATGCGACCGACCGCGCGCTACGCGGGGACAGGATGGCGGCGCGCGCGCTCTTGACTGTGGCGGCGCGCGACGGACAGATTCAAATCCTGACGAGGACGGACTTGCCGGGAGATGATATCTACCGCGGCATTTCGCCATTCTGGGCTGATATCGACGGCGACGGCATCGAAGACCTGGTGACGACGGCAAGCCGAGATCCGCTGGGCGAACGGATGCGCGTCTATATGTGGGATGGCGCTGGCGTTCGGCAAGAGGTCGACGGTCCTCCATTTGGACAGGGCGAGATTTGGCGCCAGCCATTCAGCGCCGGTCCCTTCGGCTTCTCTGGGCAGATCGAAATCGCTTCCATGTTCATGAGCAGCGCCGGCGGTGTGATCGAATTCTTCCGTTACAATGGCGACTATTTCCAAAGAAAAGCCGGTTTGCAAGGTTTGAGCGCCAACATCATCAACGCGCGCAACCTCGACCAAACAGCCGCTGGCGACTTCAACGGCAATGGCCGACCCGAAGTCCTGGCGCTGGATGCCGCGCGCCGCCGGGTCGCCGCCGTCGAGCGCAGCGCAATGGATGCGGAAATGGTCTGGCGCCTGGACGCTGGCGCCGAAATCACTACCAACTTCGCGCCAGTCGAATTGTTGGATGGGCGCTTGGCGCTGGCGGTGGGCACAGAAGACGATCGACTGCGCATTTGGCTGCCGCGCCCCGCGGCCGACAACGACGAATCGTAGGGAGACAGCATCTGATGAAAGTTCATATTGCCGAAGATGTCGGCATGTCCAGTGAGCGCCTTACGCTTATCAACCAATACATGGAGCGCGAAGTAGCGGACGACCGCTTGCCCGGCATCAGCGCCTTGGTGCAACGGCGCGGCAAAGTCGTCCACCACAGTATGCACGGCAAAATGGACATCGAGGCGAAGCGCCCGATGGAAGCGGATGCCATATTCCGCATCTACAGCATGACCAAACCGGTGGTCAGTCTGGCGCTGATGCTGCTGCACGATGAGGGACGCTGCCAACTCTTTGATCCCGTATCGCGTTATATTCCCGCCTTTGCGAAAACAAAGGTGTACAGCCACGTCAGTGACGGGCAGCCGCATTATGTCGAGCAAGATCCGCCAATGACAGTCTTTCATTTGCTGACACATACGGCCGGCTTGACCTATGGGGGCGATGCCTGGCGCCCGGTTGACCAAATGTTTCGGGAATCGGCTGAAATGCACGGTTTCTTCCGCCGCGACGCGCCGCTGTCTGAATTGATCGCGCGTATTGCCGAACTGCCGTTGATATACCAGCCCGGCGCCGATTGGGAATACAGCGTTGCCACTGACGTGCTCGGATATCTCGTGCAGCTTATAGCCGACATGCCGCTCGCCGAATTCCTCAGAGCGCGCATCTTTGCGCCCTTGGGCATGGACGACACCGATTTCCATGTGCCGGCGAAAAAAACGGGGCGCCTGGCCGCTATCTATCAGGCGCAGGGGCAGTGCGGTCCGATTCGTTTCGAAGCCGGTGACGAACTCTTGGGCGATGCGCGCGCGCCAACCCTTTGTCCCTCGGGTGGCGGCGGGCTCGTTTCGACCATGGCGGATTATTTGCGTTTCGCTTCCATGCTCTTAAATGGCGGTGAACTGGATGGCGCGCGTGTCACCAGCCCGATGACGATCAAGCGCATGACCGCCAATGCGATTCCGCCGAGCATGATGCCGCTGCGCCTTGGCGTTGAGCGTTATGGCTACGGTTTCGGCTTGGGCTTTCGAGTCATGCTTCATCCGGGCTTGGCGAACGGCTACAGTTCTTTCGGCGAGTATGGCTGGTCGGGCATGGCGAGTACGCACTTCGTCATTGATCCGGCCGAAGAGCTGATTACGCTGATGATGACCCAACTGGTCCCGGATGAGCCGCATCGACCGCGTTCGATCTTCCCGAATCTGGCTTATCAGGCGATTGACGATTTGAACGCAAGTTAGAACGGCCGATTCAGAGCTCGATATCCATTACATCGAGCACCGTCTGAATTGGCGTGAATATTGTCGCGCGGCGCGACCCGGCGAAAAGCAAGCCCACCGCGTTCAAGCTGTCGCGCTCCATAATCAAGGCGCCGGAATCGCCGCCCTGGCTCATTGGCGTCGCGATGACCTGACCGACAAAGCGCGCCTGAAGGTCTTCGCTGTAAGAAACGTCCACCGTGGCGTTCATCAGGGTCACGGCGCCTTCGGTGTAACCGGTGGTGCGCCCTTGCTTGCGCACCTCCATGCCGAGTTGGGCGAGCTTGATGCCGTTGGGGCGGCCGATTTCGACGATGGCTTGCTGGAATAGCATCGGGTTGTCCGGGCGGGCGAGCGCCGCGTCAACGCGGTTGGCGTAGATCGGCGCCGCGTTTGTCTGCGCTGTCGAGCGCGGTACGCTGGTCAAGCGCTTGGAGGAGCCGCTGATCTTGCCTAGCGTATTGCCCAATGTGGCGAAGAGCTCGACAATGTCGCAGCCGCCGGGCGGAAACAGCGGCGGCTTGGATGTCGGCGGCGATGGTCCCGTGCCCAGCTCGTTGTAAAAGCGCAGCATTTCAAAGCGGTGCAGCTTGGCGACCACATCATCGGGACGTACGCCATGATCGGTCGGTCCCGGCTGCAGGATGGCATCGCCAATTTCGGCGTCATTGCTGTTTGCCAGCACATGGTTGTTGGACAGGATCAGCGGCTCGCCGGTGTTTCGATCGAAGACGACAGCGCCGAGCGTGCCGGCAGTGACCTTGTAATGCCCGATGCTGACGCCGGCTGGAATATTAGGTCGAAAGCGGTCACGCGGGTTCACCAGCGCTTCCAAGCGGCCGACTTCGACGACATCGGTTCTCGCGCCGTTTACATCGCTGGGGACGATATCGTCCGCGCTCAGGGCTTCGATCGGCTTCTTCTGCTGCACCAACACCGCAAGGGCAAGCTGGTCAGTGGCTTGCTCCTTGTAGCTGCGAAAGCCGACAGCCACGCCGACTACGCCGCGCCGCCGCATAAGGTCGGTTTGGGCAAGGCGTTGCGCTTCAAGCGTCTGGCGGAATAAGTCCAGAGACATGCGACGTCGATTCCGATGCGAGAGTCAGATAATGGCTAGGTCATTATACGACAGATTCAAATTGCGGGATATTTAACGGGGGACGCTGCGCCACCGATGTCTTTCAGCCCGCTGCCGGTGAGAGCCAGCGCCAGGTCGGCGTCTTCGCCGATTCGCTCGATTATCTGGGGCAGGGCGGCCGCTGGCGCCGCGCTGGTCGTTTCGATCATGAGCCCGCGCGCGTGCATGCGCTCTTTCGCCGCGACTATCGCATCGTTATCGACGCGCAAGGCAAAACCGTCGCTGTCGTGCAGGGCTTGCAAGATTTGTCTTCCGCGCACCGGCCGGTCGACAAGAATGCCATCGGCGACGCTTCGACCAGGCTGAATCAGGGGTGGCTTCGCTGCATTTGCCTCCCAGCCGCGCACAACTGGATCGACTCCCGCGGATTGCACGGCGATCATGCGCGGCACCCTCTCAATCAAGCCTGCATCAGCCAGCGCCTTAAATCCGCGATAGAAGCCGAGGAATAGCCCGCCATGACCGACCGGTATCGCGACTGCGTCTGGCGCGCGCCCGCCCAACTGTTCCCAGGTCTCCCAAGCCGCCGTCTGCTGACCCAGAACGAAGAAGGGGCTCCAGGCGTGGCTGGCGTAAGTGGTCGTTTCCGCCGCGGCGTAGACATCGGCCACGTAGTCATGGGTTTCAATGATGGCGCCACCGAAGGAAGTAATCAGGCGCTTTTTGCTTTCCACGGCGGTCGCTGCTGGAACGTAAACCGTCGCCTCCATGCCAGCGACGGCGGCAAAGGCAGCCAGGGACGCGCCCGCATTGCCCGACGAATTGTCGATAACCTGGGTGACGCCAGAAGCAGCCTGATGGTTCAGTACGGTGGATGTGCCGCGGTCTTTGAAAGAACCGGTCGGATTCAGGTATTCCAGCTTGGCGTAGAAGCGAGCGCCTTCCAGCTCGACTTGGATCAGCGGCGTCATTCCTTCGCCCAGGCTGAAGCGGCGCTCAATCGGCAGCATGGCGTCGTATCGCCAAAGCGAGAAGTCGCTCGCGTCAATGCTGGACGGATCGAAAGGCGGTAGGTCGGCCAGATCCAGCGATCCGCCGCATCTGTTACAGCGCCACTCGAGCGGACCCGTCGGCGCGCCACATTCGCTGCACTGGATATTTGCCATGACGCATCCTCATTCATTTATTGTTTGGGCTGCAAAGCCAGCCATACTTTTGATAGCGCTGACGAATGCGCTCAAATCCAATTCTAATGGAGATGCGATATAATTGTCGTGCGTGAAGAATTCAACATCGCGGGCGATTCAGTCGAGCGGCGGGCTTGAACTACAGGCGGCGCCTCGCTACACTGTCTCGTCATCTGACGGAAGACCAGCTGAACCATGAACCTCGTCGACAAGTACAAACGGCCCCTGCGCGACCTGCGGATATCGGTGACCGACCGCTGCAATTTTCGCTGTCCCTATTGCATGCCAGCTGAAGTATTCAATGAGCGCTATCAGTTCTTGCCCAAGCCGCATCTTCTGACCTTTGAAGAGATCACGCGGCTGACGCGGATTATCGTGCGGCTGGGCGCGGTGAAGATTCGCTTGACCGGCGGCGAGCCGCTCCTGCGCCAGGACATCCACAAGCTGGTGGCGATGCTTGACCCGCTGGATGGCGTCGACGATTTGGCGATGACAACTAACGCCTTCCTGCTGCCGCAGAATATTGATGCTTTGAAAGCTGCTGGACTAAAACGCCTGACTATCAGTCTCGATACGCTGGACGATGAAATTTTCCGCCTGATGAATGGCGGACGCTCCGGTGTGGACAAGGTGCTGGCGGGAATATACGCCGCGGAAGAAGCCGGATTTACGCCGCTGAAGATCAACGCTGTGGTGCAGCGGGGCGTCAACGACCATACCTTAGTTAATCTGGCGCGTTTCTTCAAGGAACGCGGACATATCCTGCGGTTCATCGAATATATGGATGTCGGCAATATGAACGGCTGGAAGATGGATGAGGTCGTTTCCGCCGCCGAAATCGTCGAGACCATTAATGCGGAATTGCCGCTGGAGCCGATCGCCGGCAACTATTTCGGCGAGGTGGCGCGGCGATATCGTTATGCCGACGGCGAGGGCGAAATCGGCTTGATCAGTTCTGTTACGCAGCCATTTTGTGGTTCTTGCACGCGAATGCGGCTCTCGCCCGAGGGGAGGATCTTCACCTGCCTTTTCGCCATCGAAGGCACGAGCCTGCGCGATCCGCTGCGCGCTGGCGCCAGCGACGATGAGCTGGAAGCGATCATTCGCGCGATCTGGGGCGAGCGAATCGACCGCTACTCGGAGATTCGCAGTTCGCTTACGCAAGAAGTGCGCGACCGCCGCAAGAAAGTCGAGATGTACCATATCGGCGGCTAATGCCTCCTGTCTGCCTAAGCGAATGAATCATCATTGCACAGCCAAGGTCCGCTATCTTATTAGTGGCGGCACGGCTGTAGTATTGTCGTTGCATATACATGGACTCCTTGGATATCGAGTTACGTGATCAGCAATACCGACCTTGACCTCAGCGGACAAACAGCCCTGATCACTGGCGCGGGACGCGGCATCGGCTTGGCTACCGCGCGCCGATTTGCAATCGCGGGCGCCGCTGTCATTGTAGCCGAATTAGATGTGGAGAGCGGGATGACAGCCGCGTCCGAGATCAAGGACATGGGTCGCAAGTCCATGTTCATCGAAGTCGATGTCCGCAGTTCTGAGCGTGTCGACCAGATGGCGGCGATTGCATTGGAAGCATTCTCCAATATTGACATTTTAGTTTGCAATGCCGGTATCGGGCAGCCGGTTAGAGCCGAAGAATGCAGTGATGAAGATTGGCTTAATATGATGGCGGTTAATCTCAACGGTGTTTTCTGGTGCTGCCGCGCCATCGGCCGTCATATGCTGGAACAGGGCAGCGGCGCCATTGTGAATGTGGCCTCCATGTGCGGCATCGTCTCGCTCACTCCGCACCCGCAGGTCCACTACAACGTTGCGAAAGCGGGTGTAATCATGCTGACCAAATCATTGGCCGGTGAATGGGCTGATCGCGGCGTGCGGGTCAATTGTGTCTCGCCCGGCTACATCAACAGCAAAATGACGAAGCCGGCGATTAGGGACCCGGAAAGGTTCCCCACTTGGATGGCGATGACGCCGCAGGGCCGCCTGGGTGAGCCGGAAAATATCGCACAGGCCATACTATATTTGGCCTCGCCCGGCGCCAGTTTTACAACCGGTACAAACCTCGTCGTCGACGGCGGCTATACATCTTGGTAGACAGCTTTTCAGCCGAGTCGGCGGTCAGAGCTTATCCAATCGTTCGAGCGTGAGGTGTCGTCGGTTCCCTGCCATGGCGCCACAACTTGCCAGCAGCGCTCCGACTGTGGTAACTTCCTGTATTAGATAACCGGGCTTCACAAGACGAGGGCCAGCATGAGCAATTCCGACTTTGATTTCAGCGGAAAGACAGCGCTGATCACCGGCGCCGGGCGTGGCATCGGCTTGGCTACAGCGCGTCGAATGGCAGCGGCAGGCGCGGATATTGTCATTGCGGAATTTATCAGGGCAAACGGTGAGAATGCGGCGGCGGAAATCGAGGGCATGGGCCGCAAGTCCATGTTCATTGAGGTAGACGTCCGCAGTTCGGAAAGCGTAAATCGGATGGCGGCGGCTGCGCTGGACGCATTCCCCAATATCGACATCCTGGTCTGCAATGCCGGCATCGCCCAAGCGGTTAATGCCGAAGAATGCAGTGATGAAGACTGGCTGAATATGATGGCGGTCAACCTCAATGGCGTATTCTGGTGCTGCCGCGCCATCGGCCGGCACATGCTGGAGCGAGGCAGCGGCGCCATCGTCAATGTAGCGTCGATGTCGGGCATGATTTCGAATACGCCACAGCCGCAGGCGCATTACAACGCCGCGAAAGCCGGTGTGATCTTGCTGACCAAGTCGCTTGCGGGAGAATGGGCGGATCGAGGGCTGCGCGTCAATTGCGTGTCCCCGGGGTATATCGGCACCGATATGACTTTGGAAGGCTTCAGCAACGATGATTGGCGACCCACCTGGCTGGCGATGACGCCCCAGGGACGGATCGGCGTGCCGGAAGAGATCGCGCAAGCGATATTCTATCTGGCCTCGCCCGGCGCCAGCTTTACCACCGGAACGAACCTGGTTGTGGATGGCGGTTACACTGCCTGGTAGCGCGCGCGGATCAGGGCGCTATATGACAAATTTGCCGGTCTCAACCACATCAATGGGAAGGCCATCCAGTTGCCGAGGCAGCATCGCCCCTGCCGGCAGGTTCTCTGGCGCGAGCTTTCGACTGACCATGACGACCAGGCACAGTTCTTTGGTGGGCTGGCTTTTGCGCTGCCGGTAACCGACGCCCGTCCCGACGACGTTGGGGAAGCTCATAAGATAGTCATCGTACTTGGCTTGAACTTCGGCGATCGAGGCTGTTCGTTTTGTGATGTCCATACGCTTGCGCGATATCAGGAACGGTTGATTACTCCAAGACCGGGCATTCTGTACCAAGCACGACGCTAACAATATCGCTGCGGATCCAGCCGTCGAGATTGGCGTCACCAACGCTGACACGGACAAAGTACCAGGCGGGTCCAGTTGGGTTGCGCTCCTCCCTTTCCATCTTCAATACCGGCGCGACCGTCCCGGTGCCCAGCCAGCCGACTATCGGCGACAGCGTGGTTGGTCGAGAGCGAACCCTAATCGCTTCGGTGTTCAACACCACCACCTGGCAGAGTTCGACCGGGGTCGACGTAACCGTAGGCGTACTGGTTGCCGTGGCGGTATCCGTTGCCGTTGGAGTAGGGGTCGGTGTATTTGTATAGGTAGGCGTATTGGATGGCGTAAAGGTAGCGGTGGGTGTGTAGGTATTGGTTGCAGTTGGCGTATTTGTTGCTGTATGGGTGGCGGTTGGCGTATCGGAGGGAGTGAAGGTGACTGTTGGCGTTGGTGTGATCGTCGGCGTGCTGGTCGATGTCGGCGTAAATGTCGCGGTAGGGAAGAAGTTCGCTCCGATGAAGCTTTCGATGGGCTCGCGATTCATCAAGCCCACGGCGCCGCCGACGCCGCCTATAACGACAAAAACGAAGAAAATCACCATTCGCCCGCGGTTGCGCCGCCTGCGCAGCACAGTGTCAATGCGGGTTATATCCGCTCGGCGGCCGAGGATACGGAAGGGGTCCTCGCGCATCGCGTCAAGCCAGGCGCGAGCCTCGCGGTTTCTGCCTTCTTGTAAAGCTTCTTCGGCGCGCTCCAGGTAGCGGCTGAAGAGATCGTTCACCGTATTGCGAAAGCGCTCATCCTGGGCGTAATCGCCCGCCATCTCCGCCAGCATCTGACGCGCCTGCGTCAGCTCCGCGTCGAAGTTCTGCGAGACCAGCGCCTGCGCCCGCCTGATGGCGCTCTGCGCGCGCGAGATATCCGCTTGCAGATTGCGCGACCGCATCAACATTTCCGAGAAAGTGCCGTCGGTCGGATCCAGCTCCAAGCCCAACTCCAAGAGCTTGATCGCCGCGTTCATCAGTAGAAGGCGTTCGTCCAGGGTGGTGGAGTTATTGGCGTGGTTGAGGGACATTTGCGCCTGATCGTTAACCTGGCTGCGAATGCTGGCGAGCTTGTTGTCGACTTCCTGTTGCATCTGCGCCAATCGTTGGCTGTTCGGCAGCAGTTGACGCGAGTGGGATAGCAAGCTGCGGACACTGGCGACTTGCGCGACCTGTTCTTCAAGCGTGCCGCCAATGGTATTCATGTTTACGGCGATCTGGTCGTAATCCCGCTGGATTCGCCGGATCATCTCCAGGCGTTCTTCCGCTTGCGGATCATTGGGCACGACGCGCAAAGCGCCTTCGTATTTTCGCAAGGCTTCCGACCAATTGTCGTTGGTCATCAGACGGTCGCCGTCGGTCAAGAGTTCACGGGCGAGCGCCAGATCTTGGATATCAAGCAGCGCCTGTTCCACGTCCTTCCATGTTAAAATGCCATCGCGCTCGGCAAGTTCTCGCGCCTCGCGGTAAAGCCCCGACGCTTGCTCATAGTTGCCGGCCCGTACGAGAGAATTGGCGCGGTTGTAGGCTACGCGCGCCTCAAAGGGGATGCGGTGATCGGGCACGATGCCGCGGATTAAGTTGTCTTCCGATTTCTCTCGATATTCCAGCGCGGTCGGGTTATTCGCCTGAAGCGCTAGGATGCGATTGGCGACGTCAATGGTCTGTTGGTATTCGCCGGAATAATAACTTTCGGTCAGTCGGGTTAATAGGTCATCCACGGGCATCGTGGACTGGACCGGCCGCTCTTCGGCGGCCGGCTCGCTAGACTCGGTCTGGCCGCGCTCGGTTTCGCGGTAGTGGGCTGGTCCGCTGTAAGCTGATCGCGCTGGCGGTTCGCTGGCTGGCTCGTAAGTGGGCGCGGCGCGGCTTTCCGAACTTGAGCCAGTGGTGGCCTGCGTTGGCGCTGAGTTGACGTTATGGCGGTCGAAGAGCTCTTGAACGCGCTGTCTAGCTTGCGCGCTATGCGAGCCCGCTTGCTGCAAGAGGCTGATTACATCAGCGTTGCCGCTGTCCATCCGCAGGGCGTCGGCCAGTATATCGATCGCTTCGTCGATATCGTCATCGTCTCCGGCGATCTCGATACGGATTCTGGCACGGCGCGCCAACCCGCGCAGAGCGGCGGAATTCGGCTTTGCGCTGCCGGTCTGGCTGCCCGCGATCTCGGCGAAGAGCTCTTGCGCAGTGTTCTCGAGCGGCGTATTCTTCGCCTCCATCAACAGGTCGCGAGCTTCTTGCTCAAGTTCACGCAGCGCCTGGGCGTCGACAGTCCGTTGGGCGCGATGGCGCAAATCCTCAATAGCCCGTTGCAGTTCCTGCATGGATGGCATTCCTGTAACAGAGGCTTCGCTTACGTCCTAGACGCGCGAGGCACTCGCGGCCAACCGCTATCTTTAGAAGAGCCTTACCACTTAGAGGGTTTCTGTGATAGAGTATGATGCGACCAATATCCGACTACGATCTACGAGTTATGGCATCATTTCAGCATATCCGGCCGAGATACAAACTTATCTTATTCTATAATATCAAACGCGACAAACAAGACCAATACTACCGCTACATGCTGAGCCACTTCGTGCCGGATATCCAGAAGCTCGGCGTCTATATGCATATGGTCTGGCATGTTGCCTATGGCGATTACCCGATGCGCAAGATTGAATTCGTCACCGAAAGCGCCGAGATCCTGCGTCGCCTCTTCCTTAGCGACCAATGGGACGAACTCGAGACTAAACTGCAGCAATTTGTCGACGATTATGAGCGCAAAGTCGTGGATTATCGCAATGGATTCCAGTTGTAAGCCTTCCTATCAATAATCCCTCTCTTACTTGTCTATTGCCGCTGTCAGCGTAGAATGTGGAAAGTGTTGGGCGGCGCTTTCATGGATGCAGATTCCGCATGAATCAAGTCAATTTGTTGCCTCTGCTGGATGGACTGCCCGAGTTTCTCCAGCATTTGATTATCGATATCATCCCCTTTGCATTGGCGCTCCTGATCATTTTGCTGCTTCGCTGGCTGTTGACCGCGATCTTGCTGCGGCCGCTGCGCGTACTGGCGGCGCGCTCGCCGAGCGATATCGACGACCGGCTGCTGGAAGCCAGCATATCGCCGCTACGCTTGGCAGTGGTAGGGTTTTCGCTTTATTTCGTCACTGAGCTTTTCGCCTTTGATATAGAAGTAGAAGATTTCGCGCGGACCTTGGCGCGCGGTACTGGTGTCATCGGTCTTTTTTGCCTTGGTCCGCTGGTTTGATGTCGTGACCTTGCAGCCGGAGGCATTTCGGCGCCTTACTGGCTGGACGATTTCAGAACGGCTGCTGCCATTTTTGAATACGGTCTTCAAGGTTCTCATTGTTGCCATCGGCGCCATCTTTGTTTTGCAGGAATTGCGCTTTGATGTCGCTGCGCTGATTGCATCGCTGGGCGTCATCGGGCTGGGCGTTTCGCTGGCATCGCAAGACACGGTGAGCAACATGTTTGGCTTCGCGGCCATTGTGACGGACAATCCCTTCAAGGTTGGCGACTTTATCATGACGCCAGAGGTGACCGGCATCGTCGAATCCGTCGGCGTCAGGGCAACGCGCATCCGTCAGCTCGACCAGGCGCTCGTCACCGTGCCTAACAATCTCCTGACCAATGCCGCGGTCCTAAACCGGACGCGACTGGAGAAAAGGCGTCTGGACGCCACGCTTAATTTCACTTACAGCACGAGCTCGGATCAGTTGCGCGCGGTCGTCGCTCAAATACGCGAATTGCTTCAAAACACGGAGGATGTGGATCCCGAATCGGTTATCGTGCATTTTGTTGGCTTCAGCAGCAGTTCGCTCGATGTGCGCATCATTTGCCAGGTCTTGCTTTCCGATTGGCGGGAATTCACCGCGAAACAGGAAGAAGTGTTCTTGGAGATCATGGGCATTGTTGAGCGGCTGGGCATTGATTTCGCTTTTCCCAGCCGGTCCGTCTACATTGAATCTGCGCCAGGACATGATGTTATCAGCGATCCGCTCTTGCCGACCGCGCATGGTCGTACAGATGAGGAAAGCGAACCGGGCGGAAAGAGGGCGCCAGATACCGAGGAGCCGCCAGGAAGCGTCGGGTCGCGCGAGTCATGACGGGGGATGCCAGCGCGCTGCCAATTGCCCTGCGCTTTTCAACTGAGGATTTGGATGCGAATCGTCAAGGCTTGCTTAGTCCGGCGCAGATTGCGCGCATGACAAGCGCTCGTCAACGCAGCATGGTCATTGCCGCCGTTGCATTTATTGCCTTGGTGCTGGCGGCGACAGTGGTGGTTTATATTGGTCAACTCAATCAAAGCGGTCTGCTGTTCGGAGTTGGCGCCGGGCTTACAGTGATCAACGCCATTCAGGTCGGCCGGGCGGGGCGCGTCTACATGAGCGTCGGCGGCGATCTGCGCCGGGGCAAGGTAGAGCTTCTCGCGGGCGATGTGGAGCGAGTTTTGCGCCGCGGCCGCGCGAGCGACAGCTACTTGCTGCGGATTAACGGCGTTGAACTGACAGTGACCAAGGAGGTCTTTGCCAGCTTTCGGCACGAGGCGCCATACCACATCTATCGCGCCTGTGCATCATGCGCGCTTCTATCAGCCGAGCCCATGAAGTAAGACTTGAAGGCGAGCGCAATGGCCGGCAAAGCGATGTCCCTATCCTCCAACGGGTATGCGGCTGGTGTACAATTGCTTGCAGCTTCGCCAGTAACTGAGTTGGATTGCGCAGAGGATTCGCCTTGTTGAGAGGACAGCCCTACCAGCGTTGGCTTGCGCTTCTCGGATTTCTGTTGGCTGCGATCTATCTGACGTCGCCGGTCCACAGCGCGCTTTCTTCGCGTCTTATCGGCGCTGATTCTGGCGATGCTTACGAAGTGGCGCGTCAGATTTGGTGGTTCAAATTCGCCATTCAGACGGGCGAAGATGTCTTTGAGCAATCATTGTTAGCGTTTCCGGAAGGTTACCCGGCGGTGAATCTGTGGGCGAATCCCTTGCAATATTTCCCCATGTGGCTAATTTCCTTCTTTATGCCCTTGCCCGCCGCCTACAACATCGGAGTTTGGCTGACGCTCGCGCTCAATGGTTTGGGCATGTACGCGCTGGCGCGGCGAAAGTTGGGAACGCCATATCGTTTTCCCGCCTTTGTCGCCGGCCTTGCATTTATGTTGTTTCCGGCTCTGCAGGGGCTGGCGTTGGACGGACAGGTCGGCTTACTGGTGCTGTGGCCTGCGCCGCTGTTTGTCTTTTTCTTGTTTGAGTTTGCCGATAAGGGAGGGACGGGTAGATTTTTTGTGACCGCGTTCTTCTTCATGCTAGCGGCTCTTGGAAACATTGTGCAGGCAGGTTTCCTGCTGGCGCCATTGGCGATTTTATTTGTTCTTGCGCGGTTGTTTCGCCACGATCACGTAGGCGCGCTGCGAGCGACGGTTGTCGCTTTTGTTGGTTGCATATTCTTGCTACTGTTTCTTTCTCCGGTGCTGGCGGATATAGCCGGCAATCCGCAGATCATTAGGTCCGGTGACGATTCACAGCGAAGCATTGATCTCTTGGGTTTGGTATCGCCGTCGTACGGCAACGCATTCTGGCGCGACATAGCGACGCACTCTCCGCTGGTTTTGGGTGCGGAATTGGCTGGAAGCGTATCCTACGTAGGAGCGCTCGGCGGATTTCTGGCATTGCTTGGCGTTCTTTTCCGGCGCGAGACGCACTGGTGGCTGCTGGTGGGATTCTTCGCCTGGCTTATGGCGCTTGGACCCGTGTTAAAGGTGTACGATCAGGCGCTGGTTGGCACGATTGGGGGATACGAGGCGGTGGTGCCCTTGCCGTATGCCTTCGTCGGCAGTTTGCCATTGTTTGAACAGGCTGGAAGCCCCGCGCTCTTCATGTCGCTATTTGCGCTAGCATTTGCGCTTTTGGTGGGATTCGGGACAGCAGTCTGCTGCTCCAGTGGATTGGTACAGCGACGCAGCCGCTACACCCAGACCGCAATCGCCATCGTATTTGTGTACCTGTTCGTGGAAGACTACAAGCTGTTTGAGGTCTTTCCCAGCGTTTCCGCGGAGATTCCGCGCGAAATTCAGAATTTAAGACAAAGGCGCGATGTCCGCGCCATCTATAACGTTCCGCACGACAATCCGCTGGCGATAAGAGAAGCGATGTTTCTTCAATCGGCGCACGCCAAACCGCTGATCGTTGGGCAGGAAGCGCGAGTCACCACGGTGGATCGCGCCCGGCTAACCCTGTTGGCCAAGTTTCATCCATCGTTGCTGCAAGATGCGGGGGTCGACATCGTGATCATCAATAAGGAGCGCGCTCGTGAAAGCGGTCAGCTGGATCTGTTGCATTGGCGGGCGCGGCAGGGCTTGGGCTTCCCAATTTTTGAAGATCAGCGTTTCGCCGTCTATGATACGCCGGAATCACGTGAGCGCGCTCCGGCGGTGTATTCTCCAATCGCCGAATCTCATTCGCATATCACCTATGTCTATAAGGAGCAGCCGGGCTGGTTGGAATTCAACGCGGTTCTGGAAGCGGTCAATCGGCGCGTTCATCTAACGCTGAACGACACGCCGCTGGAGACGCTTCAAGTCAATTCGCGAATACCGCTTTCGATTCCGCTGCCGATTGCGCGGCGCGGATACCATACGCTGCGAATCGCGCCTGACCCGCCTTGCCCGGAGCGCATTGATACAAGCTTGCTGCTTTGCCAAGATGTAAAGGTGGAAAACGTCAGAATTGAGGTATTGTCCGATGGCGCCATATACGATCCGATTCGGATTGAAGATGGCATTGTATTAGCCGGTTATCTCTTGCCGGAGGACTCAACCGATGAATTGATCAAGATTCGCTTGTGGTGGCAGTTTGAAGCGAAGAGGTCGGCGAAAGATGTACGATTTGTCCACATTCTCGATGCGAATGGACGGCCAGTAACGGGAAGCCCGAGGGATCGTCACTTTGGAACGCTTGAAGCGGGCAGCGAGATAACCGAAACGGTAACGCTGGACAAGAGCAGACTGACCAGCGGCGAATATCGTGTTTTGACCGGCTGGTATGAATTGCCCCAAGCCATTCGCTACGATGTGCTTAGTGAGGTAGAAGGCGCGCAGGATGATACGATTGTGCTGGGAATGGTGCGGATCCGCGCGTAACCAATCCTGCCGCTTGCGAATTAGACGCCTCGTAACCACATTCACCCAGCTTGCACAATAATTCGGCAATAATCGTGGGCTATACTGCGCTCGAATGGCAAGGCAGCGAAGGAGCAAGGTTAATGAAAAGATTTGCTTGCGTGATGGTGGCGTTATTGGTGACGCTTTCGACCATGGCTCAGGCTAATACGCCGGATTATGACACGTCCAACTATCGCAAGACCATGATCCAGATGTTAGCAGCGGCGCACGATGTGGCGCGCGGCCGAGGCGTCAATCTCGCCGTTTATGACGCCGTCGCTGAGTCGGGCGATCGGCTCTATGTCGCGCCTTTGATCGACATCGCCTATTTTGCGCGGAGCCAGGATATCGCCCAGCGCGTTCTTGGCGCGTTGAATGCCTTAACGGGTGATTTGTTTGGCTGGCAAGGTTATTTCGAGTGGGCTGGCGCCAACGATATTGCCCTGCCGCCGTATTACGATGAGTTCAAAGGGCAGTTGCTGTCCGCTTTTGTCGATACCGAATTCAGCCGCTTCTTTCAGCCTGGCGTCATGGATAACGCCGCGATTAACCTGGTGGAACCTGTGTGGGGCGGCGTCACCGTGGATGGCATTCCGTCGTTGGTCAACGCACGCCAGATCAGCCCTAAAGAGGCAATCGATGAGGGCTACCAGTTTGTAGATTTCTGCCGCGATGGAGACTGCAGCTACCCGGCGGCTGACGAACTCGTTTTCGGCCTCAGCTTGGATGGCGACAGCCGCGCTTATCCCCTGCGCCTGTTGAATTGGCACGAAATGTTCAACGATGTGATCGGCCAGGCGCCGCTATATGACGAACCCGATGGCGATATCGTTTGCGGATTCCGGGCGCCAACTGAATTCGATGCGCGCGCGCGTTCCGGCGCCGGCTGGCTTTTGATCAGCGGGTTGTCAGCGGGCTGCCCGCGCGAAGGCTGGCTGCGGCTGGAGGATATCCAATGGCTGGAAGGCGAAGTCGTGTTCGCTTCATTGCCGGATGTCGCCACTGGTGAAGATGCGCTCGCTACCGGTTTCGCGGGCCGCGTACCGGGCAAGCCCGTCATGTTGGCATATTGCACGTTATGTGGCGCTGGCGTCTTGTACGATGTGAATATCGCCGAGCTTTCGTACACGGATCTGGACGGCGCGCTCGTCGAACTAGGCGACTCCGTCCTGGAATTCGGCTCTTCCGGTTTGCTGATGCGCTCGAACAAGCTGATGTACGATCGCAATACCGACACGGTCTGGAATGCCATTACCGGCGAGCCTGCCTTTGGTCCGCTAACGACCAGCGGCATCGTACTGGATGTGCTGCCGGTTGTGGTCACCGATTGGGCGAGCTGGCTGGAGGCGCATCCCGATTCCAGCGTCCTGAGTATGGATACCGGTTTCCGCCGAAACTACACCAACGGCGCAGCCTACAACGATTATTTCAATAGCGCTGAGTTGATGTTCCCGTCGTGGCAGCAAGATACGGCGCTGATTGAGAATAAGGAAATGGTATTCGCGCTGCGTCTGCAAGGGGAGGCGAAAGCCTATCCGCTGGCGACGATTATTCCGGAGCGGATCATCAACGACCGGGTTGGCAGCACCGATGTCGTTATCATCGCCGAAGCGACGCCGGAGCGCGAATTCTTCGAACCGGGGGGCGCGGCTGTTCGCGCCTACGAGCGTCATGGGTGGGACTTCAGCGCCGGAGCGGATGCTTCAACGTTGGTCAGCGAGGACGGGCGCAACTGGCGGATCAGTGAAGAGGCGCTCCTCGCCGAAGATGGCGAGCGACTGAAGCGCATCGGCGGGCATCTCGCGTTTTGGTTCGGCTGGTTTGGCTTTTATCCCAATACGCTGGTCTACGGGGAATAGGGGCTACCTGGGCTTCTAGCGCTTGCCGCTTTCCAGTTCTTCAATTTTGTCGTCCATGATGTTCCCGGCGAAGGAATCGCGATAGGCTTCGCGCACGAGACTGCGGCGCGCGGTGGTGATAAGATTGCCGTCGTGGATGCCGGCCCCTTCGTATTCATAGGCTGGTCCCGACGCGCCATAGTGACGCCGCGCGGCGATCAGCATTCCAATGCTGCCGCCCAGAAGTCCGCCCATGATCGCGCCTTCGGGCAGCCCTTCCGTCAGGAGGTACACGCCGACTGCGCCGATTGAGGCGCCGAGCAATGTCGCTAAGATGACGGGCACAAGTATCCGCAGCATGGTAAACGTCCTAGATGTCGCAGATTTCGCGAACTTGTGTATCGTTCAAGGCGAACCATTCGCCTCGCTTGCGGCTTTCCGCATACCGCTGATGCAATTGCCATTCGAGCGTTGGCGCGTCCTGCGTATCGATGATGGCGACAATGTCGGTCTCGCCTGGCAAGATATTGCGGATGTCGTTGATGCGACTGCTCGGATTTACGGTCCGCCCGATCTTGTAAGACTTGCTGTACTCGGTGTCATGGATGACATAGACGTAACCAGCAGGATGCGGCAGCTTGGGCAGGTCAACCGGGTTGCCGAATTCGCAACGGGGCGGCTTCACCGCGCTGGTCATGATGAGCGCCAAAAGCGCAAGCGCGATGACGAAACCGGTTGCCGCGAGAGCCAGTTTACCGCCACCGCGCCGCCAAGCCACGCCCAAGGCGAGAAGCGCTATAGCGGAGGCTGTCACTATGAAAAGTGTGAACATTTTTTCTTCCATTCGCTATCTGTGAATGCTCTTGTCATGAATGCGAGTCTTACTCGACGGTCCGCTGGGCAAAGAAAGCCTGCATGATCCCGCGGACCTCATCCGATACCAACCGCTCGCCGATCAGGCTTAGCTCCAGCGCCATCGTCTCCTCGACCGCCTTCGCATTCCCGCGCCGCAGCAGCATCTTCGTCTGCCGCAGCGCTTCCGGCGGTTTGGACGCCAGCTGTTCCGCCTTCGACCGCGCCAATGCGTCCAGCGCGTCGGCCGCGACCACTTGATTGACGATGCCGCATTCGCGCGCCTTTTTCGCCGAGAAAGCCTCGCCAAGCATCAGCAGCTCGGCGGCGCGCCCGTATCCCAGCATCCGCGGCAACAGGTAGGACGATGCCGCTTCCGGCAGCAGACCGAGGTCGATGAATGCGAAGTTGAATTTTGCGTCCTCGGCGGCGTATACGAGATCGCAATGCAGCAGCATGGTCACGCCGACGCCGACAGCCACGCCATTGACTGCAGCCACGATCGGCGCCCGCGCCTTGGCTATCGCCATGATGAAGCGAGCCGCCGCATCGGAGCCGGGGTCTTCGAGGAAACTGTTCAGGTCGTTGCCGGCGCAGAAGCTGTCGCCGCTGCCGGTGAGGAGGATGGCGTGGATGCTCTGGTCGTCGTCCGCGCGCTCGATGGCTTCGCGCAGGGCATCGTACATGGCCGGGGTGAGCGCGTTTTTCTTCTGCGGCCGGTTGAGTTGGATGCGCAGGATGTGGTTTTGGAGGGTGATGAGGGTGTTGGGCATGATTGGCTATCTCATAGGATTCCAGAAGTAGACTGGTTATGGAACTACATTTGTACGCGATGGCGGACACATAGCCACTATCAATCTGCTTCAGGTCTGAAGACTGAATTTCGAAACCAGTCTAACTTAACACAAATCGTGCAGAAGTGGGCCGCTCTTCGCTGCTTACAACCTACAGATTTCGCGCACTTGCTCGTGGGTTAATTCGAACCACTCATTTGAATCGTCTTTTGCGCTGTAATTTCGCCGTAGTCTTCGCTCATATTCAGCGGCAAATTCTACCTGTAGAATAGCAACGATTGTTACGTCGCCGGGCATCTGTTCGTTGATTCTCACCAACCTGGTGGAAATGTCCGTCGTAAAGCCGAAATTGTACAGCTTGCTGTGGTCGGAATCATGTATAAGGTAAACATAGCCCGCCGGAGCCTTCAGTCGGGGCGCGATTTCATAATTGTCAAGCGGAATATTGATCTCATTCTGTACAATCGACTTGTCGCTGGGACATGCGTTAATTCGATGGCCCGAATCTTTGTCTGGCAACACGTGAATCGAGAATGCCAAAGCGAACACCATACATCCAGCTTTAGCGGAACGACTCCAATCCTCCCTGTTCACAATTATGATTGCGGTGGCTATGGAACCGAGCGATGCGCCGCCTGCCAAGAGATCTGTTATCGGTTCATACCCTAACGATGCAAAATACGGTGCCACCCCATTGATCAACACAAGTCCAACAACTGGAAGGCTTATGACCCATCCAACTGCCGCTCCTAGCGCGGCTGCAGCTAATCCAACTGTGAACAATTCAATAATGCTCACGATTTTCTCAATAATTCGCCTCAGACCGCCTCCCGCGGACCTGAGAATCTTCGCTATGAACTTCATTACGCGGCCTGCAAATGCCAGCAACACTGTGACTGGCTTAAACAGGCGCCCAATATTATGCAAAGGACATTGCTCCTTTTCTCCGAAAAACATCAATGGCGACGACACCAAGATCCAATTGTATGGCACTACTGTAAGATGCGCGTAAGAGGCGCACACTTCCGACATCGAAAGTTATCGTAGACGAAGTATACGCTCCACCCGCGCCAGCCGCTGGTCGTAACGATGATTCGCCAGCACATGCGCGCGCGCCGCATCCGCAATCCGCTGACGCTCGTCGTCATGCGCCAGGTAGAAGCGAACCTTGTCGCGCAAATCGTCAAGATCGCTGAAGGTGACCAGATGCTCGCCATCTCGGAACCACTCGCGCAGGCCCGGGCGGTCATCGACGATTTGGAACGCCCCCAGCGCCGCGTTTTCGAAGAGGCGCATATTGCCGCCATAGCGCATGAAGTCGCCGTGGACGTTGATGCTGATCTTCACCGATGACAGCGCTTGCATCATCGTCACCCCCAAGGCGCTGCCGCGATGGAAGGGTTTGAGCGATGCTGGCGTCTCGTGCATGCTCCAGATGCCCAGATCGAAATCACGCAGGCTCTCCAGCGCCGCAACTCGCTCGCTGTACAGGTTGTTCGGCACGAGCGTACCGACGAAGCCGATGTCGCAGAGATAGGCTTTGGGCACATCGGTGATCGGCTGCGGGACATGGATCTCGGGATCAATGGCGACATAAGGCAGGCATTCCATTCTTTTGGCGCCCAATTCTAGCCAGGGCACGCCATGATAATAGTCGTTCACCAGTACCAGGTCGTAGAGAGGCGCGGCAGCCCGTTCGATGGCGTGGGAAAAGACGATTGGCGACACGCCGGTGACGTAAATCAGCGCGCAATCGTGCTCCCGTTTGAGCCGCGCGAGCGTATCCGGCAGGACCTCGCGATTGTCGCCGGAGAGCCAGATGATGTCGGGCTTAAAGCGCTTCGCTTGCGCCAGCAGCAACTGATTGCGGCGCAGCAGATCCGGCTGCCAGCGGGGCGGCAGGCGCTGCATCAGGGCGGACCCGACGCGCCCCGGCGTCCATCGATTGCGATAGACTGCGGTGCGCAGGCGATCTATGTTTCGCGGTCCATAACCGGGCAGGTTGCGCCAGAAGACATCCAGTACATAACCCGCGTTACGAAAGGCGCGCTCCCAGAAGTGCTGTCCCATGCTGCTGGGGAAGAGCTGGGCAATTGTTGGGTCGGGCGCGGCGCGGCGTTCTTGCAGCAATATTTCGGGATGGTGGAGCGCGGCGATAAATAAAACGCGTTTTTGAATCAATTCGGTCTACTACACGATTCTCCCCTTCCCTCTTGATGGGGGAAGGGGCCGGGGGATGGGGGTGACATTACACCCCGCTCAAATCAAGCAAGCGCAGCGGATTCTCTACCAGCTCGCGCAGGTGATTCATGAAGGCGGCGCCCTCGGCGCCATTGCTGACGCGGTGATCGACGCTGAGCGTCATATTCATTCGCGTGCCCACGCCCAGCGCGCCATCGGCGAGCACAATTGGTACTCGCTGCGAAGACGATACCGCCAGGATGCCGGCTTCCGGCGAGCTGATAATCGCCGAGAAATCCTTCACGTTGAAGGGACCCAGATTGCTGATGGTGAAGGTGGCGCCGCGGATGTCGTCCGGCTTGATCTTGCCGCTGCGGGCGCGTTCGTACATCGCTTTATTGTTCGGCGCCATTTCGCTCAGGGAAATTCTGTCAGCATCGGGGCAGACGACATTGACCAAGCCGTTTTCCGGCAAGGCGACGGATATGCCGATATTGACGCGCTTGTGCTGCACGAAACGGTCGCCGTAATAGTGGGTGTTGAGATTCGGGAACTCGCGCAAGGTTAAAGCCAGCGCTTTGATTAGCATATCGTTTACGCTGATCTTGACGCCGCGATCGGCAAGGGCGCTGTTAATCTCTTTGCGCAGCGCCAGCAGCGGCTCGACATCGGCTTCCACCGTGACGTAGAAATGGGGCGTATTGCTCTTGCTGCGCACGGTGCCATCGGCGATGGCGCGGCGCATCCGCGAAAGCGGGATCATTTCGACGTCCGCTTGCGGCAGGGCGCCCCAGGTCGGTTGCGCGCCAGCGGCCGGCGCTGATGGCGGGGACGGCGGCAGCATCGGCGTTGCCGACAAATTCTCCAGATCCGATTTGACGATCCGTCCGCCGGGACCCGATCCTTGCACGCGGCTGAGGTCAATGCCTTTGTCGGCGGCGATCCGGCGCGCCAGCGGAGAGGCTTTGACGCGTCCGTCATCGGTCATGGTCTGGCCATTGGTTGTGGTTTCAGTTGGCGCCTCAGTCGATTCTGCCATTTCGGGCGCGGGAGGCGCGTCGGCGGCCGGCGCGATCGCTTCACCCTGAGCGCCTATGACCGCTATCACCGATCCTTCGCCCAATTCATCGCCCGGTTCGGCGCGCAGCTCAAGCAATTCGCCAGCGCTGCCCGCTTCAATCTCCACCGTAGCTTTATCGGCTTCGAACTCGGCGATGATATCGCTCGCGCTGACGCTGTCGCCGACTTCTTTCAACCAGTTGATGAGCAGACCATCCATCGTGAGCTTCACTTCGTGCGCCATTTACAGGATCTCCTTGACCGCATCAACTACCTTTTGCGCGTTCGGCAGCGCCAGCAATTCGATATCCTTCGAATATGGCAGGGGCACATCCTCAGCCGCGACCCGCTTGATCGGCGCGTCCATATAATCAAACATGTTCTCTTGCAGATTCGCCGCGACTTCGCCACCGAAGCTGTACATCGGCAGGGACTCTTCCACGATTACACAGCGATTCGTCTTCTTGAAGCTTTTATACACCAAGTCCATATCCAGCGGTCGCAGCCAGCGCAGATCAACGACTTCCGCTTCCACGCCAGCGCGCGCCAATTGACGAGCGGCCTGCAACGCCCAGTCGACGCCGCGCGCGTAGGCGACCAGCGTGACATCGCCGCCTTCGCGTTTGATGTCGCCTTTGCCGATGGGGATCAGATAGTCCTCATCTAGGTCGTCCGGCATCGGGCTCGGTTTGGGATAGAGCGCGATGCTTTCGGTGAAGAGCACCGGATTATCATCGCGAATGGAGGCTTTCAGCATGCCGTAGGCGTCGAGCGAATTCGACGGGCAGCCGACATAAATGCCGGGGAAATGCGCGAAGATCGGCTCCGGCGCGTGTGAATGCGAGGCGGTCGCCTGATTGCCCCAGCCGCTGGCCGCGCGGTAAACCAGCGGAACCTTGAACATGCCGTCAAAGAAGTAACGCACTTTGGCTGCGTGGTTGGCGATGGCATCCAGCGCCAGGAAGGCGAAGTTGATGGTCATAAACTCCGCCACCGGACGCAAGCCGGCCATCGCTGCGCCCACGGCGGCGCCACCGATCGCCATTTCGCTGATGGGCGTATCGCGCACGCGCCGTTCGCCGAATTCCTCGAGGAAGCCGCGCGTCACGCGGTGCGTCCCCTGCCAATAAGCCACTTCTTCGCCCATGACAAAGACATTCTCATCACGGTGCATTTCTTCTCGCAACGCCCGGCGGATTGCTTCCCGCATGGCGACATTTCTGGCTGCCATTGTATCTGCCCTGTTCGATGTGTCCTCGAAGTAGATTTTTCTGATGAATCGATGATTCCCAAATGGATGCGCCGTTCAGTCAATGCCGGCGCCAACGCTGTCCGCAGTCTTGTACACCAGATCGGAAGCGACGTAGGTATTGCTCAGCAGGTCCTCGTAGCTGCTCGGCAGCTCGCTGGCTTCGGCGAAAGCGACCGACTCAGCCACGATGCGCTGCGCATCGTCTCTGTGCGCGGCTAGGATATCGCTGACATCGCCGTATTTGCTTTCGATGCAATCGCGCAGAATCTTGATCGGCTCGCGCGTGTTCATCCATTCTTTCAGTTCAGTCGACATATCGTCGCGCGCGTCGTATTGCTTGTCGGAGACGCCATGCCCGCGATAGCGATAGGTCACGTGCTCAATGACAGCCGGTCCATTCGTCCGCGCATGCTCAACCGCCTTTGATGCGACCGCGTAAACATCAAGCGCATTTTGCGCGTCAACGCGGCCGAAGCTCTTGATGCCGTATGCTTCGGCTTTGCGGTGCAACTCTATCTGGCCGCTGGCGCGTTCAACCTCGGTGCCCATGCCGTAGCCGTTGTTCTCGATGATCCAGATCACCGGCAGGTCCCAGATAGCGCTCATATTGAGCGACTCATGGAAATAGCCATTGTTGGTGGCGCCATCGCCGACATAGGTCATGGTCACATCGTCTTTGCCTCGATAGCGCGCCTCCAGGGCGATGCCGGCCGCCAGGGGCAGGTGTCCGCCGACGATGGCATAGCCGCCCCAAAAATTGTGATCTTTGGAGGCCAGGTGCATCGAGCCGCCTTTACCGCCGCTGCTGCCAGTTTTCTTGCCCATCATTTCGGCCATGACCGCCTTGGGGTCCATGCCCAGGATCAGGGCGATGCCGTGGTCGCGGTAGGCGGTGATGACGTGATCGGTCTTCCTCAGCGCCGCCATCGAGCCGACGCCGCTGGCTTCGTGCCCGCTGTAGAGATGCAGATAGACGCCGGTGATGCGCTTCTCTTCATAGAGTTGATGGCAGGTCTCCTCGAATTCGCGGATCAGCACCATCTGCCGATACCAGTCGAGGAGCATCTCCTTGGATGGCGGGACCATAGCCTTCCCTTCGTCGACGACTGCGGTTTGGGTTTCCATTTTAGTCGGAAAGTATACCATAGGTGATTGGCGTTTTAGAATTCTCGCTTTTTGTGCCGCTTGACAGGCGGGCAAATCGATCATATAGATCAAGTGTGCGCATTCTATATGGACGATGGTATCAAATGCCGCAGGCGCCTTTACCTGATTTTCACAATGCGAAGCCATTCGTCAAGTGGGTGGGTGGCAAGCGCAGCCTTCTGCCTGAGCTGCTGGCTCGTATTCCGGCTGAAATCAAGAATTACTACGAACCCTTCGTTGGGGGCGGCGCGCTGTTCTTTGCTTTGAAGAATGAGCGAAGAATTAATTTAGGCGGGGGGGGGGGGGGGGCAGGCATTCTTAAGTGATATCAATTTTGATCTCATCAATACCTACCAGGTCATCCAGCGCGACCCCGAACCGCTAATCGCCAAGCTCCGCATACATGCCGAGAATCACAGCAAGGAATACTACTACGAGCTCAGAAGTCAGCATAATCTCGACGACCGCGTTGAGATAGCGGCGCGCTTCATCTACCTCAACAAGACCTGCTACAACGGCTTATGGCGCGTGAATAGCAAGGGCGAGTTCAACGTGCCGATGGGCAGATACAATAATCCCGCCATTTGTCAGGAGGAATTGCTGCACACCTGTCATCGCGCTCTTCAAGGCGTGGAGATTCGAATGCGTGACTTCCGCAATTTGGATGCGAGCAAGGGCGATTTTGTCTACTTTGACCCGCCATACCGCCCGCTCGACAGCACCTCGTTCACTCGCTACGCCAAAGATGATTTCGGCGAGAATGAACAGCTTGCTTTGCGAGACCTCTGCCTCGCGCTGCATGACAGCGGCGCGAAGTTTATGCTGTCGAACAGCGATACCTCATCCACGCTTTACGAGGGTCTCGGCTTCAATGTCGAAGTTGTAACTGCGCCTCGATTTGTCAATTCCAGAGCCGACAATCGTGGCGCGGTCGATGAATTGCTTATTACAAACTACTAGGTGCGGACGTGGCGAAATCCCAAGGTGCACAAGCCAATCTCACTGGTACTCGTATGGAGAACCACATAGAACTGTCTCTTATGGATTGTGGCTATGTGAAACTGGCCGAAAAGCATACTTTAGTTAACGACATAGAGACCCTCACTCAGCCCAGCTATGCTCGACAAGTTCATATAGGGAAAACAATTTATGGCACAAACTTGAAAAGTGATTTTGTGGTGTTTCACCCGGAAAAGTGGCCCGAGGGTTTGGTCATCGAAGTAAAGTGGCAACAAAGAGGCGGTACGGTCGATGAGAAGTTCCCGTATTTGGTGATGAATATATGGTCTTCAGAATACCAAACGATTCTAATCTTAGACGGTGGCGGATATCGTGACGGAGCGGAACGGTGGTTACGTTCAATGCAAAAGCATAATCTGCTTCACGTCTTCAATATGATGGAGTTCTTAACTTGGGTTAACCAAGGCAACCTCTAGCTACTGCGCGTCATCATCCGGATTCGAATCACTGTAGCCCAGCCGACCGCGCAACCAGGCGACCGACTCTCGGATCGAAGAAACTTCCCCTCGAACCGAATTAAGCTCCCCGCGCAAAGAAGCAACATCGTCGCGGACAGAGTTTATCTCGCCCTTAAGCGAATCATTCACTCGATCAATCTTCGCGTCAAGGCGGTTTATGTCATTCCGCAGCCAAAGAAAAACTGCGATAACCGTACCAACCGTAATGAGAAATTGCGCATTAGGATCCAACCGATAGCTCCTCGCTGATCAGAATATGCCTGCCCAAATTGTGCCGGATGTCCAAACCTGGGTCAACCGTGGCAATTTGTCGCTAATCCCCACCGTCGTCTCTGCCAAGCAAGCCAGCGACCACCACCACCACAACCGACCCCAACGCGCCGACGAGTATCCCGCCGATGAAGGGCAGCTTCACCAAGCCGGTAATCCCGAAGATCGTAACCAGCAGCGAGCCGACAAATCCGCCGACCAGACCGAGCAAGATATTGCCCAGCAAGCCATAACCCTCGCCTTGCAGCAGCTTGCCTGCCAGGTAGCCGCTGGAGCCCCAGACCAGCAACGAAATAACCAGCCCGATCAGCTTGCCCAGCATGCCGGGCAGGAACATCAATACCAGAAATAACGCGATGGCAAGTCCTACGCCTAGCTTGAATTTCATGCTTCCTCACCTCTCTTCTACTTCTATAGTATACGCGATGCAGTCAAGCGCGGTTGCGTTAAATTTCCGGCAGGCGCCAAACTTAGCAAATTGCTTCATCTTACAGTATGATATTTATACTTCATGATGTTGACATGGTGGCTGATGGAGACAAGCTGCCTGCGCGGGTGAAAGCATGATTGAAGCATGGGAAGAACGGGCGCCGGCGCTCTCGCCCGAGAGTTTCATCAATCGCGAATTGAGTACGCTTGACTTTCAGAAGCGAGTGCTCGCGCTGGCGGAAGACGAGACGACGCCGCTGCTGGAGCGCGTCAAGTTCATCGCCATCGTCGGCAACAACCTCGACGAGTTTTACATGGTTCGCGTCGGCGCTTATTTTCAGCGGCTGCGCCTGAGCAACCCGATGACGCGGCCCGATGGCATGACGCCGACGCAACTGCTGCGCCAAATCCACGATGAGGTCTCCGCCTTGATTGCGCGTCAGCGCCGCGTCCGGCGGCATGTCTTTGAGTTGCTGGAAGAGCAAGATGTGCATTTCATTACGACCGATCAACTTAGTGAAAGCGAGCGGGAGGCGATCACTTACTACTTCCGCTCCGAGGTTTATCCCGTGCTTACGCCCTTGGCGGTCGATCACGCCAGGCCCTTCCCCTTCATCTCCAATTTGAGCTTGAACCTGGGCGTATATCTTGAGCGCGCCAATGGCGATCTGGCGAGCGGCATTGACTTTGCGCGCATCAAGGTGCCGGTCGATATCCTGCCGCGCATGGTCCGCCTTGAAGAGGTGATGACGAATTACACCGGCGACATTCACGACGGTTACCATTTCTTGTGGCTGGAAGATGTCATCGCAGATTACCTGACAGATCTATTCCCGGGCATGAATATAATGGAGGCTTTTCCTTTCCGCATCTTGCGCAACGCCGATATCGATTATGAGCATGAGCAGGACGAAGATCTGCTGGATGTCAAATCGATTATTGAGCAGGGCGTGAAGGAACGGCGCTTTGGTTCGGTGGTGCGGCTGAGCGTGCCAGCTGAGATCAGCGAGCGCATGCTTAATCGTTTGGCGAGCTCGCTGGAGGTGCCATCGACGCGCGAAGTGGTCTTCCGCATCGACGGTAAGCTGGGTTCAGCCGACTTGTTTGAGCTATTGCGCGTGGATCGACCGGATTTGAAAGATCCGCCTTATGCGCCGCGCGTGGCGAAACCATTCGCGCAGTCGTCCGATTTCTTTGAGGTAATTCGCAAGCAGGATGTCATTGTGCATCACCCCTATGATTCATTTGCGCCGGTCGAAGAATTCTTCAAGCAGGCGGCGCGGGATCCGGATGTGCTGGCGATCAAGACCACCTTGTACCGCGTGGGCAAGAACTCGCCGGTGGTCAACGACTTGCTTGAGGCGCGCGACAATGAGAAACAGGTCACCGTGCTGGTGGAGCTCAAGGCGCGCTTTGACGAAGAGAACAATCTGGAATGGGTGACGGCGCTGGAGCAGAAAGGCGTGCACGTCATCTATGGCGTCGAGGAGTTGCCGGTCAAGACGCACGCCAAGATTTCGCTGGTTGTCCGTCGCGAGCGCGCCGGATTGCGCCGTTATGTACATTTGGGCACGGGGAATTACAACGCGGCCACCGCGCGCCTTTACGCCGATATCGGTTTGTTCACTTGTAATGAGGAAATCGCCGATGACGCCTCGCGCCTCTTTAATCGGTTGACCGGCTACGCGCCCGATACGACTTACAATCAGCTGCTGGTAGCGCCGGAATACCTGCAAGATTCGCTGCTCGCGCTGATCGACAACGAAATAGAGGCGGCGCGCCGGGGCGAAGACGCGCGCATGATCTTCAAGATGAATCAACTGGAAGAAGACCGCGTGATTCAGAAGCTGTATCTGGCGTCGCAAGCGGGCGTAAAAATCGATCTGATCGTGCGCGGCTTATGCTGCCTGCGGCCCGGCGTGCCCGGCTTGAGCGAAAATATCCGCGTGAAGAGCATCGTAGGTCGTTATCTGGAACACAGCCGCATCTATTATTTCCGCAATGCGCCTGAGCATCAGCAGCTGTATATGGGCAGCGCTGATTTGATGCGCCGCAACCTGCTCAACCGGGTCGAGGTCGTATTCCCCGTGCTCGACCCGCGGATTCAATGGCGGGTGCTGCGCATCTTGCAGACCGACCTTCAAGATGTCAAGAATTCTTGGACGCTGCGCGGCGACGCGACTTACCGACGGTTGTGGGATACCGAAGACCTACGGTCTTTTGATTCGCATGTGCGCTTCATGGGTGACAGCTTCGGTCTCTGCGAAACGCCGGATTAGCGTAATCCACGCTGCTGGATACAGGCAGCCGCCAACTGTACAAAGCTAACATGGAAAACGTAGGGGCGACCTATTGGGTCGCCCTCACGTCCTCAGCAGTTAGCTTCGCCAGTCTATTATTGGTCCTCGGGGAAACTGTACTGAACCGTGTAGCTCAGCGTCTCTTCCGCGCCCGGCGCCACCGTGATTTCAAATTCGATGCTCGCGTTGTCCACTTTTACGAAGGGCGCCGAGCTTTCGATGATCTGCCAATCGCGCCAGCGGTATAGGCGCTCCGGCACGACGATGGTTACCGCTTTGTCGTCTTTGCGATTGCGCAATCGGATCTCGAAAGATTCGCGGGCGACCAGCCGCGAAACATAGCTGAAGTCCGTCACTGTTCGTTCACCTGTCAGATCAAAAGCATTGCCCAGCCGCAGCATGACTTCTTCGCCTTTGGCGGTGTGGTCAATGCCGCTCTCACCGATCAACAGGTTGGCGCCGTCGACATCGGCTTTGTAGACGCGAACGCGCCCCGCCGGCAGGTCGGCGCCGAGACCGCTTTCTTCGCCAGTGTTGAACTCGAGGTAGCTCCGCACATCGCCGCTTTCGGCGCCACGGCGCTCAAAATAGTCAATGGGGTTATAGTAGCCGCCAAAGTGTGGCGAACTATCGAAGACATAGGTGATGGTCGCCTCGATGTCAGCGCCGCTGACGAATTCGATTTGCTTCGTTTCGTCGTTCGCGATAGTGAGGGGCCGCGCCACCGCGTATAGCTTGAAGTCGCCAAGATCTCGCTGCTCCACTTCATCGCTATAATCGGCGGCGGCGCTCATCGCCATGGCGCGCTCGGCGTAGACGGCTTCTTCGCGCTCTATCCGGCTGACTTCACCGGCGACCAGTTTCAACGTGGCGTTTTCATATGCGCGCCCACTGCCATTGCGCAAGGTCACCAAGCCCTTCAGATCAAAGGCGCTTTCTTGCGCATTGAGGTAGACGTTGTAATCCGCGGTCCAGTGCATGCCGCCGGCCAGATAGGACAGCTCCACCTCATGGTCACCGGGGCTATCGCTGCTCAACAGCAGTTGCAGCGTTGGCCCGGAGTAAAGATCAGCAGGCGGCGCCGGGAATTTAATCTCGCGGACATTATACAGGCTGACAAAGACAAGCTCGTTTGGCGCGGTCCGCAGGAGCAGCTTATCGTCTTGCAGTCGCAGCAGCTCGCCGCTGTAACGCTCTTCGGCGGAGATCTTGATGTCGACCGTCTGGCCGATGAAGCCCGTCAGCAAGGCTGCGGCATCGCCTTGGTCATAGCGGTAGCTTTGCTCCAGTACGATGGCGCGCGCGGGATCGGTCAGCGATTTGAAATTGAACGATGTTGGATCGATCGTGCCGGCGACATCGCGGATTAAGACGCTATTGATACCCTGCTCAAGCGTCATTTGGCGCTGTTCGTGTATCAGGGCGGCACCTGTGTTATATACCGTCAGCGCGACATTGGCGCCGTCTTGTGCGGTGACCATCTGGAGACCTCCAAACAGCATCGTGATTGCCAAGGCGAAAATCCGCATGTGCATGTTTAGACTCCTTTAGATGTTTACCTCTTGCGAGTGCGAGTTGACCCTGATGGTGTAATCGCCAGGCTCAAATTCGCCATCAAGACTGATCGTATCTTGATAAGGCTTGAGGATCATCGGGCAGATTACATCAGCAGGTACTTCACGGTATACCTCAAGGTCGACGGTGTTGCCGCGGCGAGATTGATCCACGATCACCGGGTACTCGCAGCCATCAGGGTGTTCGCCCTCCACATCAAGGCTGATTCGCGTATCTCTCACCTGGACGTTGACGCGGAAGATATTGGTCAGGACTTTATCGCTTACGCTCACCTCTTGCTCCTCCAGTGCTTCCAGTACATAAGTGTTCACTGAGAATAACGTATGCCCTGGCAGATCGGTTGCAGGCAATGTGATCTTCTCATCGACGAGAACCTCGACAGCCGGGCAGACGCCATCCGCTGGCATGGCATTGTAGACTCCGAGCTGCGCGCCCTCGTTCGCTTGCCGCAACGAGTAGATTTCGGGAAGTGCGCAGCCTACCGCCTGGGCGCCGCGATACGACAGAATGTATTGATTGGCATCATCATCAAAGCTGAGGCTCGCTTCGTCAACCCTCACTGGAAACAGACTCATTTCATGCAGGCTGGGGCGGTCGCGTAAGCCGGTTTCTCGCGATGCTCCTTGTCTGGTCATCCAAACGCGGTCGTTGATAATCAGATAGCTGGTCTCGGCCATGTCCGCCAGCGCCAGCTGAAGCTCAAACTGCTCCGCTTCGTCTCCGCACTCGATCGTGAACGGTATATCGCGATACAGTTGAACATCAATATTGTTCGGGTAGTAGGCGATGTTGCTCTGCGGCTTGACATTGCAGTTTTCGGCAAACGAAAGGCGCACATGCAGCCGCCAAACGCTTTGGTCATCGGATGACGGCTCAAAGGATTCGACGCTTGCGATAAGGGGCAAAGATTGGCGAAAGGATACATCGACCAGCCGATTGCCTTCAAGGATAGCCAACATAAGTGAGATCAAGCCAATTACAATCTTCAGGGTGAGCATGGCCCCTCCGTGGAAAAGTCTCCATTATTCCCGCAAGCGTAGCGAAAACGTGGCGATTCTGATCGGCCGAGCGGCAAAGCAACTCGTCTCATTTCACCTCTTCCCATTCGCCAGCGTCGATTCGCCACACTTGTGGCAAGGCGTCGTCGTCATCCCAGTCGGCCGGATGCGGGACGAAAGCCAGATGCAGCCTACCCTCGACAGCCGCGCCAGGCGCGCGAAACGTGTTCAGGAATTGCGCCTGACTGCGCGCGAGCCGGGATGTGATCAGCAATTTGTCGGCGGCGCCGCCGCAGTTGAGCCGATTGATGGCGTAAAGCGTTTGCCGCCATTCGCGTGAAAAGTCGATTTCGATTTGCCAAAGCGCCCGCGCGATAAAGTGGAAATCCTCCGATTTGCGCTCGGCGGTTTCGCCTGCGCCGATGTGGCAGACGGCGATGTCGTAGAGCAACTGATTGGCGCCGAAATCGGTCGCGTTGCCCCGCAGGGCTGTGGCGAAGACGCGATGATCGTCACCGTCGAATTCGCGCTGGAATTGGGCGATGAGCGCCTTGGCAAAGGACCGTTCGCGGGCGCGCGCCAAAGAGCGACTGGATGTGCCCATGGTCAAGGCTTTAGTCGCTTCGATGAAGCTGGATTCAATCAGACGCGCGATATTCATGGGCTCATTATACTATTATCGCTTTGCGGGAGTTGCTTTCCGGGATAGGGCGATCGGCATGAAAATGGCATGCGCAAGAGGCGTCTTTCGTAAGCGGAAGCGGCGCTGGGTTTGCGCTCTTGCCGTGCTTGGGCTTCTGTCCTCATGGTAAACTACCTGTGCATTGGTAAAAGCCAATATCGATGAAGGTGAAATGAGGGCGGGGCGTCGTGCGCAGCCTGTCGCCGAAAGACTTTGCATCATTGCCGCCGCTCGAAGCGCCGGCTGGTTATGTCTGCGTCATTCGCGATATTGACAACGACACATACCGAATCGATGGCGCGGGTGATCCGGCGACCTTTATTCAGTCGACAGTGGGCGAATCCGAGCGAGCCTTCGGCATCGAACTGGTGTCTATACTCGAAACCGAGGACCTGGGCAAAAGCGAGATCGAGTTATTTGAGCGCCATCACGCTCGCCTGAGCGGGGATTGGCTTTACTTGGACGAGCTGCAACTGGAGGAATTGCGCCGTTCTGTATTGCAGATTGACGCGCATCGCAGTCTTTATCTGACGCCGGAGCAAAGCGATCCGTCAATTGCGGCGCGTCCTCAAGCCAAGCCACGCTTTGAGACCTCGGCGTGGTCGTTTTTCAGCGTTCCTGGGCGAAGGAAAAGGCGGAGTCCCCTTTTCAAATCTTATGGCGTCGAAGCCTTGCGCGTCAACAGACTGCCGCCCAAAGCAATGGTCAGCCATTCTGCCAAAGCGCCTTCGTCGCTGCGGGCGCTGATCGAAATGCGAATTAAGTACCTGCTGTGGAATGACCCCGGCTGTCTATTGCTAATCTGGATCGGCATCGTGCTGGCTGGTCTGGCGTATATTCTTTTGGTCAGCATCGGGGCTTTCTGAGCGTAGGATTCAACCAGGGAAAGCTGCTCGAAGATCCAGCTAGGCTTTCACAGCGAGCGTAGGGCAAGCATAAGCCAAGCGGCATCGGTTCGTGTTACAATCTGATTGCGCAAATGCGCAATGGAGCGGGACGTGCTCGACAGGCCAGACGTGAAGCGAATCGATCTCGACCGCGTGTCGCGCTTGCCATGGGTGGCGCCGCCGGCCGGCTATATCATTCTCATTCAGGATGTCGCATACGGCAGCCGCTATAAGATCGCGCGCCATCAGCAGTTGGATCGACATTTGATACGGTGCGGCGCCGATTTTCCCTTTGACACGAGGGTTGCGCGCATTTGGCAGGCGGATGACGCGGCTGCGGCGGAACGCGAGCTGCACGATGAAATTGCCGCCGGAACAGCTATCGGCGAATGGTTCGACCTCTATCAGTTTCCGAAGGCATCTTATGCGCATGCGAGCCAATACGAATCGGTCTCTTTGCGCGACTTGGCGCAGCATAGTGGCGATGCGGAGTCGCTGCTGCAAGACGCCAAAATAGTCGGCGCCGGCGGACCGGCAGCGACGACTCAAGCCCCAGCGGGCAGTCCCGAATCGAGGCCGCAGACCCCTGCGCCTGGTATTCAGCGCGCCGCCAGGACTCGGGGTCCTCGTCGTCTGCGCTGGGCGTTCGTGCTGGGTTTGTTTATTCTAGCGGGCTTTTTTGTCGCCGAGCGCTCCAGCGATATGCGGCGCGCCATAGATTCCATCTTGGATCCTTCGTCTCGTCCGGCGATTTCCAATCGCGCGGCGCCGACCACTGTCGCCGGCGAGAGCGGGACCGGTTCCGCTTTGCCCACGCCAAAGGTCGAAGGCCGTGGCGAGGTGTTCTATGCCAAGTCCCGCGCGAACGCGCGCGCTTGCGCGAGGCTCAGTTGCAAAGTTCTTACTGTGCTGAGCCCCAACGCCCAGTTTGTGGCGCAACGATATGTCGAGGGGCAGCGCGTCAATGGCAGCGACCGCTGGATCGTGTTTCGTTTTCGCGGTCAAGACGCCCATATCCACAGCAGCGTAGTGTCCAGAGTTCGGCGGATATCCGAGCCCTTGCCCGAGCAATCGCCGACCGCGAGACCAACACGCGTCCCCGCCACGGTGGAGGGACAGGACGAAGTATTCTACGTGGCAGCTGATATACAAGCGCGGGTCTGCGCGCGTTGGTCATGCGCGGCTGCCGGGCTACTGCCGCTCGGCGCCAGAATAACGGCGCTGAATTATAGTAGCGGGCAGACGATCAATGGCAGTGACCGCTGGATTCGCTTTTACCGCGATGGCAGGCATGTTTATGTGCATAGCGGCCATCTGACGCGTACTCAACCGAAATTTGCCACTTCTCCAACAGCGCAAGCCCAAGATCAGCAAGGTGCTGTTACCGCGTCGGGCGTAATATACTTTCTCAAGACGCGAGCCCGCGCGCGTGAATGCACACGCCTGGATTGCGATGTCGCAGACGTCTTCGAAAAGGGCGCGAAGATTGTAGCGGCGGCTGGCTATCTACTAGGCGAACGCATCAACAACAACGGTCGTTGGATTGCGTTTCGTCACAATGGGCAGGATCTGTACCTGCACAGTGACTTGCTGACGAAGGAGCCACCGACGCTTAACGCGACGCCGCAGCCAACGTCTACCACACACCGTATCGCCGCCAAGCCCACGGCTGAAGGCGAAAACGAGATATTCTACGTCAATACCGAAGCCCGCGCCCGTACCTGCGCGCGCCTGACCTGCAGCGAAGCGCAATTGCTCAGGCCCGGCATGCGAATAATTGCGCTGCGCTACACGCAGGGCGCAGAGATCGACGGCAGCGACCGCTGGATTCGCTTCATCAACCGCGGCTGGATCCAGTATGTGCACAGCAGTTTCCTGTCGCGAGACAAGCCGATGGCTGATTCATCTGCGGAAGCATCGGCGACGGTTCCGCCCTTGCTGGCGCCAGAATATGATGAAGATGAACTGTTTTATGTCAAACCCGGCGTCATTGCCGATGTTCGTACATGCATGAGGCTGGCTTGCCACCGTGTCGCCCGCCTCAAGTCGGGCGCCGAGATCATGCCGATACTGGTAGTCAATGGGCAAAACATAAATGGCAATGCCAAGTGGGTAATGTTTGACATGGGCAGCCACCGGCGCTTCGCGCATACCGGCGACTTAACACAGATTAAGCCAAGCCCGGAAGCCACAGCCGAGCCGTCGCCAACTTCGCAAACGGCTTCAATTCAAACCATCAAATATGAAAAGAACCAGTATTACTATGTCAGAAGTCGCGTAAAAGCCAGTGTGCGAAGTTGCGCGAACCCGAACTGTGATGAAGTTGGCGTCCTGCTGCCCGGCATGCATGTATGGGCGGTTGAAGTCGTCCGCGGTCCAGCGGTAAGCGGCAGCAGCGAATGGATCCAGTTTGATTACCGAGGCAGGCATCGCTATATTCACAGTCGATTCTTGAGCCCGCAGCATGCTCAAGTCAATGCGGAAGGGAACGCTTCTCGACCGGCACAGTCTACCGCGACTGAACCACCGCCGACCGCTACCGAACCACCGCCGACCGCTACCGAACCACCGCCGACCGCTACCGAACCACCGCCGACCGCGACTGATCCGCCGCCGACCGCGACTGATCCGCCGCCGACCGTGACTGCTCCGCCGCCGACCGCCACCGTCGCGCCAGCAGCAAATTATGTGGTCGAGACAGCGGGAAACGTGAACGCCAACGTACGCTCGTGTCCGCGGACGAGCTGCGAGATCGTGGCGAAATACGGTCCAGGAACTAAAGTCGAAGCGCTCGGCAGCGTTACCGGCGAGACCGTGTACGAGACCGATATCTGGCTGGAAATCCGGCTGGATGGCGGCAGCGCCTTCATTCACAGCGAACTGGTGGCGGAGGCCGGCTGACCTTATTCTATCAGGATCTGGTTTTGCTTTGGCATCTACTACATAATTCAATATCGGCTACATCCAAATGGCGATTCAGGAACAGGGCACATGATATTTGTGAGATCGGTAGGTTCGACTGTAGTGAAAATTGTTACGAGTGGGGTGGCGCTCAAAGTAGTTGAACACAGTGGGAAGAAAGCCGTAGATGTAGTGGCACGCATGATTGGTCGTGATCGACGATCTGGCTTCACCGTTTTGCGCGCAGAAGACTATAGACACCTGCCCAAACTTAGTTTGCCAGCGGGTTACTGCTACATTATCCGGGACGAAGAACAGACAAATCGCCATCGAATCGGAATTGTCAGTCAGCCATGCGCAGACCTGCAGAAACTCAAAATGGAAACGCCATTTGAAGTCGGATTGGTTTCTTTACTGGAATGCGCGAATGCCGAAGACTTCGCGAAAACGCTACGTGACGAATTCGCTCGGAAGCGTGTAGACGGAAGCAATTGGTACAAGCTGAAACGATCTGACTTGAGGAAAATCGACGAAATTCGTGACCGGTTCAAGGACAATTAGCACCTGTCCTAGTCTCTCTGTGTGGAACGAATTATTCATCCAGCGATTAACTGATCGGGCGGTGGTTGCTGCCCAGCTTATCTTGTCGTGAGGAAAGAGGTAAACCGTATGCCAAAGCCGAAGTTTTTTTTCTCTTATCGTGTTGCGGATGAAAAGGACTTTGTATTTCGGATAAAGGATCGATTTGAGGATCATTATGGAATTGACAACGTATTCATTTCTCCCGACAAAATTCCGGACGGAACGGTTTGGGCAGAGCGTATTTTGGTAGAGCTTGAGAAGTGCGATGTTATTTTGGCAATCGTAGGGCCCAAGTGGAGCGAGCTCCTTGATGCAAAGGGAATCCAAGAAGAAGAGGACTATGTAGTCAAGGAGATCTCGTTTGGACTAACAAACGACAAGTTGGTCGTTCCCATACGGATCAAAGGTGCGCAAATGCCAGCCCCGCAATCACTGCCCGAGGAAATCCGAGGTATAGAAGATATACAGTTTGGCGAACCTGTAAATGACGATTCTTCATTTCGACAAAGCGTCGAGAAACGGATTCGGTATATCGACGATGAGATGACGAGCCGTGGATTCGTTTGGGGAAATGTAGAACTGGAAGGCATTTTGACTCTATCTTCAAGAGAAGTAAGTAACGCAATCCTTGATATGTTGGAGGCAGAACCAGCTAGGATTACGCTGCTAGTTCGTGACTTCCTGCCCTATTTTCAGAACCTCGTTAACGATCCAGAGGATATGCATGTGAAAGCAGGAGCTCTGGCTGTAGATATGCTCACCACAATCGGCGCAACCCTTGTTCTAGCTAGCCGTCGCGAACTCTTCTATGAAGTTCTCGACCAAATGCGAGACATCCAAATGAACATTGACACGGTGGACTCGAGATCGTCAGACCAAGCTGAGATTTCTTTAGCATTGGGCATCGGCTTGAATACGCTCGGCGCCCTTCTTATCAGGGAAGAGAAATTTAAATGGCTAAAAGAATTCTTGTCATTCACAATTGAAAGAGGTCCGCAACAGGAAATGCGCAGAGGGTGGATTCATGATCTTTACGCTAAGGTCTATAATGCGAATCTCTTGAAGGGCACACGTTGGATAAAGCCGTCTTTGTCTCAAATAAGAGACTGCGAATATATGCTAACGTTGCTTCAAAATGATGTGGACAAAGTGAGGAGTCTTCTGTGTCAGTTTGAATTTGTCCAGTGCTTATTCTATCGCTATCACGGTTTGCCGCTTTATACCGATCCTGGGTATTGTCGGTTCTCAACTGACGATACGTTGCCAATTGTTCAAAGGATCTTGAGCGGCAGTCGGATTCGAGTAGAGCTATTTGGTGATGATTACGATTCGAATCGATTGAAGCAATGCATAGCAAATCAGCTAAAGAGTTGTTTCACAATAGGGGATGTACATGTCACACTCTGGGAAGGAAATTACGATAACACTGAGTTGAATACATGGGGCATTGACCGACTTCTGCAAAATCAGTGGCGCGACTAGAGTCTGATCCTAATCAGATTCTATCCGGGTGTCGAAGAGACGTAATTGATATCAGTCGATGAATCGTGTGAACTTAGATTCGCACTAAGAGATCACAGATCCAGCGTCAAACTGATCGGGCAATGGTCGCTGCCGAGCACATCGGCGTGAATCTCGGCGCCCGCCATCTTGTCCAGCAGATCGGGCGAAATGAAGAAATAGTCGATCCGCCAGCCGATGTTCTTGTCGCGCGCGCCGCTGCGCATTGACCACCAGGAATAGGCGCCTTCCTTTTCCGGATTCAGATGCCGATAACTATCGATATAGCCCTGCTCAACGACCTTGTCGATCCAGTCGCGCTCTTCGCGCAGGAAGCCGGTGGTCTTCCTGTTCTGTTTGGGGCGCGCCAGGTCGATCTCGTTGTGCGCCGTATTGATGTCGCCGGCGAAGACGACCGATTTGCCGGCCGCGCGCAGGGCGTTGGCGTAATCGAGGAAGGCTTCCTTGTATTCCATTTTGAAGGGCACCCGTTTGTGATCGCGCCCGCCGTTGGGTAGATAGGTCGTCATCAGCGTGAAATCACCGTAATCGGCGATGATTGTGCGCCCTTCGCTATCGAATTTCTCAATGCCCAGCCCAAGCTTCACGTCTTTTGGCTCGCTTCTGCTGTACAAGCCGACCCCGCTATAACCTTTGCGTTCCGCTTTGACCCACCAGGTGTGGTAGCCGTCGGGCTGGCGCAATTCGGGATCGAGCTGATCGGGCCAGGCTTTGGTCTCTTGCACGGTGAGGACATCGGGCTTTTCCGTATGCAGCCAATCGAGGAAGCCCTTTTTCTGCGCGGCGCGGATGCCATTGACGTTCCAGGAGTATAGTTTCATGCGCTTCTCCGCTCGTTTATCCCTAGGTGTGAGGTCATTATAGTGTTGCGTAGAAGTTGGGATAAGGTGCAATCGTAAGGCGCTTTCATCCTTTGTCATGCGCAGTGTTTTGGGCTACCCTTGCCGAGCGGCAAGCATATAGGGACGGAAACCGATGCTCAGAATCAATGAAGAACGCTACTTGAGCGACCTTAGAGAACTGGCGCAGATCGGCGCGACTTCCGACGGCGGCGTATCGCGTCAAGCGCTGACCGCGGCGGATATTGAAGGAAGGCGCTGGTTTCAAGGCAAGATCGCCGAAGCGAGCCTCGATTACTACATGGACGGCGCAGGCAACCAGTCGGCGATTCTTCATAGCGATCCGCCCAGCGACAAACGAATCCTGGCTGGCTCGCATCTCGATAGCGTACCTAACGGCGGGCGCTATGATGGCTCGCTTGGCGTGTTGGTGGCTTTCGAGGCGCTGCGTACGCTGAAGGACTGCGGCATTAAACCGTCCGTTTCGCTGGAGGCGGTTAACTTCACCGATGAAGAAAGCGCCATCATGGGTTTGATGGGCAGCAAGGCGATGATTGGACAATTGACCGCCGCCGATTTCGAGCGCAGCCGCGTCGATGTCGACGAGTTGACGCGCCGTTTTTCGGCAGTCGGCATCACGCGCGAGTCGATGTTGGCCGCGAGGCGCGATGATGTGCTGGCGTGGGTCGAGTTGCATATTGAGCAAGGCACTAGGCTGGAAGCATCCGGTATCGACATAGGAATCGTGCACGCCATCGTCGGCATTCGCTCGATTCATGTGACTTTTCGCGGCGAGGCGGCGCATGCCGGCACCAAACCTATGGAGCTGCGACGAGACGCGCTGTGGGGCGCGTCACAGTTTGTATTGCGCGCGCGACAGCATGTGATGGACAACTATACGCCCGGCGTCTGCAACGTCGGCATGATCAACGCGCAACCGGGCGCCTTTAACATCGTGCCGGCTGAAGTCTACTTGGCGCTGGAATTCCGTCATGGATCAGAGGCTGAGATGGATCGCATGCAAGCGGACCTATTGCGGCTTCTTGATGAGTGCGCGGTGGAATTCAATCTGAGCGTTGATTATCAGACCACGCCTCCCGTGATACCGGCAACCATGAATGAAGCGGTTATGGGAGCGATCGAGCGCGCGGCCGACGGGCTGGGATTGTCGCACGAGCGCATGCTGAGTTTCGCCGGGCATGACACGCAGAATGTCGCTTCCATAGCGCCAGCAGCGATGTACTTCGTGCCCTCGGTGGATGGAATTAGCCATAATCCCAAGGAATTCACAAGCGACGCCGATTGCGTGAATGGCGCCAACCTGATGCTGCACAGTTTGCTGGAATTGGCGAAGATTTATGCCTAAGCGCCGGTGGGCGCCCAGATATTCTTGACCTCAGTGGATTCAAAGAGAAACTCGGCGCCTGCGCCTTGGTCGGGGTCCCGCCAATCGCGCTCGGCGCCATAGTTGACCCATGTGCGCTTGATATTGTGGATTGAGCGCGCCTCAATTTGACGGCTGCCTTCCGCGTCCCCAAAATACCAGACGCTATCGACATCGTCGTGCTCAACGAGCGTTTTCATCAGGCAGTCGCGATCGCCAGTGATGATATTGACGACGCCGGCTGGCAGATCTGAAGTGTCGAATACTTGATAGAGGTCGGTAGCGCTGAGCGGGTAGGGCGGTGAGGGGATGCAGACGACCGTGTTGCCGCGCGCGATAGCCGGCGCCACCAGCGATACGAAAGCCAGCAGCGGCGCCTCATCCGGGCAGGCGATGCCGATTACGCCCACCGGCTCGTGTATGGCGACAACCAGACCGCGCAGGGTTGTTTCCTGAATCATCCCGCCAGACTTGTCAGCGTAAGCCGCCCAATGAAAGAGGCGCTCGATTGACAGCGCGACTTCCGCGCCCGCGTCATCAGGTGGCACATCAGTCATCGCCGCGATGCGACTGGCGAATTCCTCCTGCCGCGCCGACAGATTTTCGGCGATGTAAAAGAGGATTTGCGCGCGGTTATGCGGCGAGTAGGTCGCCCAGTCCTTGGCTTTATGCGCCGCTTCCACCGCGTTGCGCAGATCCTTGCGATTGCCATCGCCCGCTTGCCCGACCAACAAGCCTGAAGGCGAGATGACGGGACGGGTATAGTTGCCATCGGGTCGCGCCTGCTTCCCGCCTATATAGAGCTTGACGGTGCGATCCAGTGAAACCCCTCTCGGTCCCCCCGACGAGTCAGGGGGAGGCAAGGAGGCTGGGGCTGGCGGCGTATGCGCGCCCCAGTCTGCTGGCGGCTCGCCCAATTGTGGACGCGCCCGCTTTTGCCAGCGGGGACGCAAATAAGCGAACAGTCCTTCTTTTCCGCCTTCGCGCCCGTATCCGCTTTCGCGGTAGCCGCCAAAACCGGCTGCGGCATCGAAAAGATTCGTGCTATTGATCCAGACGCTGCCCGCTTTCACCTGACGCGCGGTCTCCAGCGCCAGGCTGATATTCTCGCTCCAGATGGAAGCGGCCAGACCGTAACGGGTGTTGTTCGCCAGCTCCACGGCTTCGGCCGGTCTGCGGAAGCTCATCGCCACCAAAACCGGACCGAAAATCTCTTCTTGGGCGGCTGCGGCCGCCGCCTCGAGATTGGTAAGCAGCGTCGGCGGATAGAAGCAGCCATTCTCCGGTAAATCACATTCCGGCTGGTATACATCGGCGCCTTCGCTGATGCCCCGCCGCACCCATTGCTCGATCGCTTCGTATTGGACGGGGTTGATGACCGAGCCGATATCGATTCCCTTATCCAGCGAGTCGCCCAGCCGCAGACGCGTCATGCGATTTTTCAGACGTTTAATGAAGCCGTCGGCGATATTCTCTTGCAAGAGCAAGCGCGAGCCGGCGCAGCAGACTTCTCCCTGATTGAAGAATATCGCATCAATCAGCCCTTCAATGGCTCCGTCGAGGTCGGCGTCGTCGAAGACGATGACGGGCGACTTGCCGCCCAGCTCCAGCGTCAGCTTGACGCCGCTGCCAGCCGTCGCCCGCCGAATTTTGCGCCCGACCGCGGTTGAGCCGGTGAAGGCGATCTTGTCCAAATCACGATGCGCGACCAAGGCGGCGCCGGCCTCATCGCCGCCGGTCACAATATTGACCACGCCGGGCGGGATTCCGGCTTCGGCGATGATCTCGGCGAAGAGCAGGGCGCTCAAGGGCGTGTAGGGCGCCGGCTTGATAACAACCGTGTTGCCGGTCGCCAGCGCTGGCGCGATCTTCCAAGCCAGCATCAAGAGCGGGAAGTTCCAGGGGATCACCTGGCCGATAACGCCAAGCGATTGGTAATCGCGCAATTCCGTGTCCATCAATTGCGCCCAGCCGGCGTGATAGTAGAAATGGCGAGCGGCCAGCGGCACATCGATATCGCGCGACTCGCGAATCGGCTTGCCGTTGTCCAGGCTTTCCACCACTGCCAGCAGGCGCGCGTGCTTCTGCATGTTGCGGGCGATGGCGTAGAGGTGGCGGGCGCGCTGATGCGGGCTCAGCGCCGCCCAGGATTCGTAGGCGGCGCGGGCGGCGGAGACAGCGGCGTCGATATCGGCGCCGGTTGCGTCTGCGGCTTGGGCAAGGGTCTCGCCGCGGGCCGGGTTCGAGACGGTGAGGGTTTTGCCCTCGGCGGGCGCGACCCTGTTGTTGTTGATGAATAGGTCGAACTTTCGCCCATGCGAATCGAGCCAGGCTTCGGCGGCGTCAGCGGATTCGGGCGCGGGTCCGTAGGGGAGGGTTTGGAAAAGGGTGGTTAGTTGAGGCATGGGGTGGGCCTCCCTAGGATGTCATACTCGTGTCACCCAGATTGGGCGACAGAGGGATTCGAAAGTCAAGCTCCCGTATCAATGCAAATGTGTCCAAGTGTTTTATGTCTAGCAAGTCGCAAACGGTGGGAATCTTTCGGTTAATTGGATTGGGCAAGTTTGAAGGCGCGGTGGTCACCTTTTCCAAGGTAACTATGCGCCTGGCACTAGTGTCACTTAATGCGTGAGCTATTAGAAATGGGTCGGCGCGCTGATCTACTAGATCCTGTTCCGCCGTTTCAACTGATGTATATCCATATCCCTTGGTCAACGTTTCCGACCAGTCTCGCGCATCAACATTTTCATCTAGCTCCAAAGTGACGCGATTAGACTCTACCCACTTGGAGAGTTCGTCTGTGCCGCGGAGGATTTCGTCGATCACCTTGGTCGGAATCTTTATGCGATCATACGAGGCATGTTGCAGAATCCAGACCCAGAAGTGGGGCACGCGACCGATCTGATAATACAGGTTCTTCGCCACAATCAGCACATCAGTATCCAACAGAAATAGCACGTCGGGCGCCTTTAAGACAATTCGGGAAAGAGCATTGAGTACACGCTTGTCGGCGCTACGCCCAATACTACGGCGGCTTTGGATGGTGTTAACACGTTCGTGCTTACAGCATAGCGAGTAAGATCAACTAAGGCGTTTCCGAGTTGATGTCGCCTTAACTTGTAGTAGTCTGGACCTCCAGTTCGCTGCTTGTTCCGTTTGCGTTCAGATTCTACATGCGCAGCCCACTGCTGAGCAGAGCGCAGTCGGAGGCGTTGCCAGGTTTCGTAATCGACATGGCCGTCAAGCCATAAATTGTATGAAATCATAGAATGGCTCAAATTCATGCGGTCAGCCGCGTTCTCTATTAGTCGCACGATGTCATCGTATCCGCTCTGGCGCCCTACCTCGATTGCGGCACGGTCTGCCGAAGGAAGCAATATAGCGCCGGCAACGCGATCACAGAATCGCTCAACGTCCTTGTCTCCGAACATGCCCGACACGCCGCTTTTCCCAAGCCATACGTGTGTGACTTCATGCAATGCGGTGAAGCTCCAAGCGGAAACTGCATCTTTACGGTTGATGACTATTAAGGGCGCCACGTCATCGGCAAAGGCAAATCCTCTGAAAACTTCAGCCGGGATGGTGGTATGATGACTGCCAAGATCACTGAGTAGAAGCACAAATATGCGGCTGAGTTCAATCTGATGACGAAGATAGGCAAAGGCATCGCGAACTCTTCGTTCACTGCGAAATTGTTCCAGGTTGAAGTCAATGGTGTTGACGATGTCTCGCGCTACGGACTCAACGCCCGAGGAAATCGTAACCGAGTTGACGAATGGTAGCGCCTTTTCGTTGTCCTCTAACAGCACTCCCTTGACGAGTCGTTGTGTTGCCTTTATATCCCTCGTCAGAAGATTCAATCGTGCGTTGCCCCTGGGATCAGCCACCTGCTGCGAAGCAGTTCGAAAGTCTTCTCCTTTGTCACCCATTAGCGGAGGCTTCGGCAAGTAGAAGACCATCGGCGGCTGAAAATAGGCTTTTGCCATTCTGTTGAGTTGCGCGTTTGTAGGATGGTCGTGTCCGCTCTCCAAGCTTTCCAGCTTCTCTATGGCAGTGCGCTTCTTGGAGTCTCTAAAGCCAAGTTTCTTCGCGGCTTCGTCTAAGTCAAGACCAGCCGTTTCTCGCGCCCATTTGAGAATCTCCGGATTAGCGACGATCATGTAAAATTGCCTAACTCCCTTCCAGCATTATATTGCTGGGTTCCCTTTTTACAAATGATTCATCGTTTCTGCTCAATGTGACGACACTGTAACTGCCATAATATGTCTGCTACTCTCTCCTCACCAATCCCAAACAGGAGCCACCCCATGCCCAAGCAATACGCCAGCCCGCCCGCCATGCAGATCGACCCCAAAAAGACCTACCGCGCCATCATGCACACCAGCAAAGGCGCAATCAACATCGACCTCTTCGCCGACCGCGCGCCGATCACCGTCAATAACTTCGTCTTCCTGGCGAAGGACGGCTTCTACGACGGTGTCATCTTCCACCGCGTGCTCGACGGCTTCATGGCGCAGGGCGGCGACCCGACCGGCAGCGGGCGCGGCGGTCCAGGATATCGCTGGGATGACGAGCCATCGGCGCTCGCTATCCCCCATGACGCGCCGGGCACACTGAGCATGGCCAATGCCGGTCCCAATACCAATGGGTCTCAGTTTTTCATTACCTTCGTCCCCACGCCCCATCTCGACGGCAATCACGCGGTCTTCGGACGGGTCGCTGATGCGCTCAGCCTGGATGTGCTCAATTCGCTGCAGCGCATCGATCCGCAGCGCCCGAATCCCGCGATCATCGCAGACAAGATTACATCAATCTTGATTGAAGACGCCTAGAGCGGACCGTTAGGCGACAGCACGCTGCTTCCGCGGATCTGCGTTGCTGGCGTCAAAATCCATATCGGCCGCGGCTCTAGCGCGTGGCGATCGCCGAGCAAGCTAACGTCCAGAAGATTTGGGCGCCCTTGTAGATTCGAGCCTCATGCCCCAGCCAAGGTCCATTTAGCGTTTCTTTGTCTCAGCAAAGCGCCGATATCTGAGTTGCTCACGAATCGTAAACTCTTTCTGGATAATCGACTAAAGAATAAGTGAGATAGAACACTAATAATGAAATAACTGTGCAATAGTGGTATTGCTACAAATGATTTGGCAGCTTGGACAAGTGTGGTAACATATCCTGACGGTCCACCGGGCATAACTTGTACTATGCTACGATTATCTGTTTCATAAGTATTCCTGCGTCTTGTGGGAAGATTTTTGCGTCGAGAGGTATGGAGATGTTGTCACACGTAGTAACTAATGTCTCTTTCGAGTCATTGCGGGAATCGTCCGCGGGCAAGAAGATCATACTATTGTACCCGTGGACCAACCATAGAAATGTCTTTTTGAGCTATTTCCTCCATGACTTTAGTGAAGGCTTGCTCTATTACCGCCTGCCCGAATCCACCCGCGGCTTGGCTCACTGGCTCAGCGGTCTTCGTGACGAAATTCGAATTGGGGCGCCGGAATTCGGCAAAGAATTGGGGCGAAACTTGGAAAGCGGTACTGCTTCCGAGCTTGGCGAAGCGCTGGCGGCCGATCTCAGAGCGCTGGCGCTAGAACGGGTCGTCTTGTACCTCGATGAACTCGACCGTATTCCGCAAGACGAAGAGTTCCGCCAGTTTATGAACGCGGCGATCGCCAACCTGCCACCCAGCGCGCAGCTGGTGATTAGTTCGCGTTTGCTAACATACGATCCCTGGATAAGCTGGGTGAACCGCGACGAAGTGGTGGTCTTGGGTACCGAACATCGCAGCAGCAATTTGCTATTTGCCAAGCAGAGCAGTCTAAAGCCACAGTTGGAGGTCTATGCATTCGGGCGCGGGCATGCAGTCTCCAACGGAAGAGAAATCAGCAGTTGGGATGGCGCCTTGCCGCGCAACTTGTTCTTTTATTTCATAGACAATCCCTTAGTCACTCGTGACCAGATTTTCGAGATATTCTGGCCCAAATTGTCGGTACGCGATGCGACCAACGTATTCCATGTTACAAAACGGAAGATCACCGAACGGATATCCGCCTACGTTGACGATGGCAGGAATTACGAGCTGACCAGTTATTCGACCGGCTTTTATGTGCCGAGCGACAAAATCGTCCGCCATTATGATGTAGCGGATTTTGAGCAGGCTATGGAAGGCGCTTTGCTGTCCCAAGACGCGCATGAGCGGGAACTCTTATATCTTCGCGCCATCGAAATTTACAAGGCGCCCTTTTTGCATCCGGTCAGATTGCCCTGGGTGGAGGCTCGCCGAACTCAATTGAAGTACATGTACGCGGAAGCCTTGATCGGAATGGCGCGCTTGAAGACGGACCAAAACGCTTGGGAGGAAGCGCTTGGGTATTTTGCGCGTGCGCTAAAGGAGGCGCCGCAGCGCGAGGATATCCATCGAGGCGCCATGCAGATGTACATAAACCTTGGTCGCAACGCCGATGCGCGCCAACATTATACTGTGTTGGAGCGGCTGCTCAAGAGAAAGCTGGGTGTCAAACCCGCCGTCGAAACTCAGGCTTTGCTGCAACAGCTGGAATAACTGGGAATCACCTTCTCCCAGCCTGCCTGCATTGCGCTATTGTCATACAATACTGGAACCGACCTTGGCGCGGACGAGCTATTTGCAGCGTTGAAACTGGGGAAAGTTGCCGCCAGAGATGCTCATTAACCAATCAAACCGAGACAACCGTGAACGACTGACAGCGCCAATAGCGCTCAGCGCTGATGGCGAACAGCGGGGAGTATTGCTCGCCTCGCTGCTGATGTTCATTGTGGGCTGGGGCGGGTTGGCGCATCTGGTGGTTTCAACGCGTCCACGTATCGGCGGCGAACTCTGGCTGTTCTTCATTCTCCTGCAAATCGCCGTGACCGGAACCGCCATCCCCATCGTGCGACTGTTCAGTCAGCGATTGGCGCGGCTTGAAAATTCGGCGCCGCTGACTGGTCTTGTGGTGAGGCGCAGCGTGTGGATCGGCATTATAGTTGTCACCTGTGCTTGGCTCATGATACCGCGCTATCTTACGCTGCCGATCATCTTAATTGTGGTTCTGCTCTTTGTCGTGATTGAAGCCTTTATGCGCAACCGGGAACTGGCGAATGAACGGCATACAGGCTAGGCTTCGGCGCCTGCCGTCCGTCGATTCCCTACTGGCTCATAGCGCTTTACAGGAAGAGATTCGAACTTACGGCCGCGATCTGGTCGTTGATGCGGTTCGGGCGCAGCTTGAATGTGCCCGCGAGACCATACTGAAATCGGAACAGACAGACATTAGCGAGTGCGCGCTGGTTAACGGAATCGCGGGCTTCCTCGCGCGAGAGCAGGATTCGTCACTGAAAGCGCTGATCAATGCTACCGGCGTAATCATCCATACAAATCTGGGCCGGGCGCTTTTGTCCATACGCGCGCAGGATGCGATGGTCAGCGCGGCCGCCGCCTACAACTCACTGGAATTCGATTTGGAGACTGGCAAGCGCGGCAGCCGACTTGCGCATGCAAGCGAAATGCTGCGCGATTTGACCGGGGCTGAAGACGCGCTGGTGGTCAACAACAATGCATCCGCCCTGATTCTGATCCTGAGCGCGCTGGCAAAAGAGCGCGAAGTCGTCATCTCTCGCGGGCAGCTGGTGGAGATAGGCGGTGGATTTCGCATCCCCGCGATCATGCGCGAGAGCGGCGCCAAGCTTGTCGAGGTAGGCACGACCAATCGAACGCGAATCTCAGATTATGAAGCGGCGCTTGCCGACCCCAGCGCAATGATTCTGCGCGTACACTGCTCGAATTTCAAGCAGATAGGTTTTGTCCAACAGCCGGCGCTGGCAGAACTGACCGCTTTAGCGCGCAGCCGGGGCGTCTTGGCGGTGGACGATTTAGGCAGCGGGACGCTGATCGACACAAGGCAGTTCGGCCTGGATCACGAACCGACGGTGCAAGAGAGTATTGCCGCCGGTGTCGATCTGGTTTGTTTCAGTGGGGACAAACTGCTGGGAGGACCGCAAGCGGGCATTATCGTTGGCAAGCGCAATTTGCTGTCGCAACTCAAAGGGCATCCCTTGGCGCGCGCCTTGCGCGTGGACAAGCTCACCTATGCCGCTTTGATCGCCACCTTGGAGCATTACCGGCGCGGCGAAGCATTGCGCAAGGTGCCTGTCTGGCAGATGATATCGCGACCGCTAAGTGATATACGAGAGACCGCGGAAAAGTGGGCGGCGGAAGTTGGCGGAATGGTCGTCAGCGGGGAATCGACTGTCGGCGGCGGAAGCTTGCCCGGCGCATCGCTGCCTACCGCGCTGCTCGCCCTCGATAGCGAATCACCGAATCGCGCCCTGGAGCGGCTGCGTCAGGCGAATCCGCCGGTGATCGCACGCATTGCTGAAGGTCGCGTCTTGTTGGATCCGCGTACTGTTCTCCCCGAGCAGGAGACGGACCTATTGACGGCGCTACAGTCCATCGATTGAAACCAGACCGCATTCCCTGTTACACTTAATCCCTCAGACACGCGTATTCGCGCGTTTACATCGTTTGAATCGAAATGGAGCTTGCGCATGAAATCGGACATCGACAGGCTTATGCGCGAGCGCGAGTTGGACGCGATCATCGTGACCGGCGGCGAAGAGTTCAATACGGCGCGTTACTACTTGAGCAAGGGCGCGCGCATCACGCATGGTACGATCTTCAAAGTCAGCGACAAGCCGGCGCTGCTGATTTGCAATCGCATGGAAGTGGAAGAGGCGGCGAAGTCCGGCTTGGAAGTGATGACCGATGTGGAGCTCGGATTCTTTGACCGATACAAGGAAGCGGAAGGAGACCATATCAAGGCGACAGTGCTGCACTGGTCCGATGTCTTGTCGCAACTGGGATTGAGCGCTGGAAGAATCGGTTTATACGGCGCCTGGCAAGTTAATAAGACAATTGCGCTTTACGAAGCTTTGCGAAGCGAATTGGCTCAATACGAGATTGTGGCCGAAGCCGAGCGCACGCTGATTGAAGAGGCAATGCTTACGAAAGACGCCGACGAAATCGCGCGAATACGATCGGTGGCGCAGCGCGCGAACGCGGTGATGGGAGTCGCCTGGGATTATATCTCCCGTTTGCGGCGATCAGGCGAGTCGCTGTTGGATGAGACGGGCCGAAGGGTCACGATCGGCGTCATCAAAGACTTGGTTCGGCGTGAGCTGATGGCACGTGGCTTGGAAGATACCAACATGATATTCGCGCAGGGGCGCGATGCCGGCTTCCCGCACAGCCGTGGCGAGGCTGATATGCCTTTAAGGGTGGGACAGACCATCGTATTTGATCTGTTTCCGCGAGAGCTTGGCGGCGGTTACCACCACGATATGACGCGCACCTGGTGCATCGGTTATGCGCCGCCGGAAATACGCGATGTTTATGACACCGTAATGGAAGCCTTCGATATTTCCATCGAGGCTTTTGGCCTCAACAAGCCGACGCATTTGATGCAAGAGGCGGTGCTCGACCATTTCGAAGGGGCGGGGCACGCCACGACGAGGTCGGACCCTAGCACGATGGAAGGCTATGTGCATAGCCTGGGACACGGCGTCGGCATCGATATCCACGAGCGTCCCTCAATCAGTCATCTGCGCCGTGACGACATCTGTCAGATTGGGAATGTCTTGACCATTGAACCCGGCTTGTATTATCCTGAGCGCGGCTTCGGCGTAAGGGTGGAAGATCTCTTCGTGGTGAACGAAAAGGGAGAACTCGTGTCGCTGACGCCTTTCCGAAAAGACTTGGTCATTCCCTTGCGGGATGATGGTGGGAAAGCGCAATGACCAATAACGCATCGCCAATCCGTGTTGCGATCATCGGCTCCGGTCCTTCGGGCTTTTACGCCGCCGATCACTTGTTGAAGCAGCGCCAGCCAGAGATCTATGTCGATATGTACGAGCGCCTGCCGACGCCCTTCGGTTTGGTGCGCGGCGGCGTCGCGCCGGATCACGCCAAGATCAAGTCGGTAACGAAATTGTACAGCCGCATCGCCTCTCACGAACGTTTTCGCTTCTTCGGCAATATCGAATTCGGCACAGAGGTAAGCCGCTTTGATCTGAGCGAGCATTACCACGGGATCATCTACGCGGTCGGCGCGCAGACGGACAGGAAGCTTGGCATATCCGGTGAGGACTTGCCGAACAGTTATGCTGCCACTGAATTTGTCGGTTGGTACAACGGGCATCCGGATTATCATGAATACGATTTCGATTTGTCTGGCATCAAGCGGGTAGCGGTGATCGGCGTCGGCAATGTCGCGATGGACGTAGCGCGAATCCTTGCGCGCACGCCGGAAGAGCTCTCCGGCACCGATATTGCTGATTATGCCCTGGATCGGTTGCGGCAAAGCGATGTCGAAGAGATCTATATAATGGGCCGCCGCGGACCGGCTCAAGCCGCCTTCACCAATCCTGAGATTAAGGAATTGGGCGAGATGGCGGATGCGGACATCATCGTCGATTGCGAGAATGCGTCCCTGGATGAACTGAGCGCGACGCACCTGAAGAAAGCGCGCGACCGCAGCGCCATACGCAACGTGAAAATCCTGCAATCCTATGTCGATCGCGGCTTAACCGGCAAATCGCGGCGCATCATTATGCGCTTCCTCGTATCACCCAGCGAAATCATCGGCGGGGAAAAAGTCGAGGCGATGAAGATCGGCAAGAACGAGCTTTATCTCGATGAGAATGGCAACCTGCGTCCGCGCGCCACCGGCGAATATGAGACGCTGCCTGTCGATATGGTCTTCCGCTCTGTCGGTTACCGCGGTGTTCCGCTGCGCGATGTCCCATTCTATGATCGCTGGGGCACGATACCAAACGCTGATGGACGCGTACTCACCAGGCACGAGGGACGCGAGCGCTTGACCGGCAACTACGTTGTCGGCTGGATCAAACGAGGACCGAGCGGCATCATTGGCACCAACAAACCCGATGCGATTGAAACGGCGAATAGTTTCCTCGAAGATTTGGCGGCGGCAGATGTGCTTCGACCACGAGATACCCATGATGAGAGCATTCTTGAAATGGTGCGTATGCGCAAGCCGACATTCATTTCTTTTGACGAGTGGAAGATCCTGGATGAAATTGAGCTGCAGCGCGGCGTGGAAAGCGGGCGCGCGCGGGTAAAGTTTACGACGGTCGAAGATATGTTGGAGGCTTTAGGCAAAGTGCCCGAATTGGTTGGCGCTGGAAAATAGATCGAGCGGCGCGAGCGACTTGGAGTTACCGACGTTTTGGCAGAATTGTCTAACTTTTAGCGCCAGAATTCGGGCAAAATTGCTTGACTCTGGTCGGCGGAAGTGTTAGGCTGTTCTTAACAAACTAAGATTATTATAAGCAGATTTATTCCGTCCCCCGGCGCCCCGCACCCAGCGGGGCGTCTTTCGTATTGCGTAGCCATACAATTTGTCCAGCCCGACTGCTTGTTGTCCCATTCATCCGCGCAAAGTGGCTGGCATTGCCATTGCTGGCGGGCGCATCGCTCTCTTCTAAATTGCGCCCGATTGCGTTAACCTCGGCGCGGGGAGTTAATGACCAGTTTGGAGAGCGCCCATGGACGCGAGCGAGATCATTCTAGAGCATATAAGAGAAAACGACGAAGAATTAATCTTTATCGCCAAAGACATTTGGGATCATCCGCAGGTGGCGCTGCAGGAAGAATATGCCGCGCGGCTGCTGGCGGAAAAGCTGGAAGCCGATGGCTTTTCGATCAGTTGGGGCGCCGGCGGCATGCCCACCGCTTTCATCGCCGAGTGGGGTGTTGGGTCGCCGATCATCGGCTTGCTCGGCGAATTTGATGCGCTTCCCGGTCTTTCGCAGGAGCTAGCTAGCGAGAAGACTCCGATTGAAGCGGGCGGTCCCGGTCACGGCTGTGGCCACAATCTCTACGGGACCGCCTGTTTGGGCTCAGCCCTGGCGCTGAAGGCGGCGATGCGGCGAACTGGCGTGAAGGGCACGATTCGCTTTTATGGCTGCCCGGCTGAGGAGACCTTGGTGGGCAAGACCTTTATGGCGCGCGATGGCGTTTTCGATGATTTGGACGCCGCGATCAGCTGGCATCCAGGCGACACCAACATCAGCTGGAACGGCTCGTCGCTGGCGATGAATTCTTTCAAGGTAAACTTTCACGGCGTCGCCGCCCACGCCGGGGGATCGCCCTGGCTCGGCCGCAGCGCGCTTGATGGCGTGATGCTGATGGATGCCGGCGTCAATTATATGCGCGAACATGTCCCGCCCGAGTCGCGGATCCACAGCGTAGTCACTAGTGGCGGGCAGGCGCCGAACGTGGTGCCCGCTTTTGCTCAAGTATGGTATTTCGTACGGGCGCCACAGCGCGAACAAGTCGAGGAGATGTATCGCTGGATGCAGGATATCGCCAAAGGCGCGGCGCTAATGAGCGGCACTACTCACGAGATCGAATTCATCACCGGCTGTTATGATATTCTGCCCAATAAGGTGATATCGGATTTGCTCTACGAGAAGATGGCGGAAGTCGACGACATGACCTTTACCGAACAGGAACGCCGGTTCGCGCGCGACTTGCAGGCGACCTTTCCCGACGGGTCGGTGCAGAACGGCTTTGACTGGATGAAGCGATCAACCAGCGCCAAGCTGGATCCGGCGACGATGGACGATCCCCTGTGGGAAGATGTATACCCGCATTCGCCGACTCCGCCGCGTTTGGGTGGGTCGACTGAAGTGGCCGATGTCAGTTGGATTGCGCCAACTGGTCAAGTCACGACCACCTGCTGGCCCCTGGGAACGCCGGGTCACAGTTGGCAAACGGTGGCTTCGTCCGGCTCAAGCATCGGCGCCAAAGGCATGATCTTCGCCGCGAAAACGATGGCGCTCGCCGCATTCGATCTCCTGGCAAAGCCCGATCTGCTGGCAGCGGCGCAAGCTGACTTCAAGCAGGCGCGTGGGGACAAGACCTATGTAACGCCGCTGCCGCCTGATGCGACGCCAAAATAGATGAATCTGGAATCCGTGCCGCAAGGTGTGGTCGCTGGAAGCATACCGCTCTTCGCCGGTCACCCGTCGCCCGACCTGCTACCGATTGAGGATCTGCAGCGAATCATACGTTCGGCCTGGGAGGGGCCCAATGTCGCCCGCTTCCTCAATTATGGCGATGAGCAGGGCAACCGCCAGCTGATCGAATTCCTGGTCGGGCGCTTGAATCGCGCGGAAGACCTCGACATCAGCGGCGAATACCTGATGGTCATCGGCGGCTCCACCTGGGGCGTCGGCATGGTGACGCAGCATTTGGCGTCCCCCGGCGATGCTGTGCTGGTGGATGCGCCATCGTATCGCGATGCGCTGCATATCTTTCGCGACCACCGGCTCGAAATCTGCGCCGCGCCAGTCGACGAAGAGGGCATCATCATCGCCGATCTCGAGCGCAACCTGCGAAAGTTGGCGGCGAACGGAGTGGCGCCGCGCTTCTATTATGTCGTTCCCAATTTCCAGAATCCATCGGGCATCACCATGTCGCGGGAGCGGCGACTCGCGGTCATCGAATTGAGCCGCCAGTATGATTTCGTCATTGTCGAAGACGATGTTTACAGTGACCTGCGCTTTGAAGGCGCTGCGCCGCCCAGTTTCTATGACTTGGATGGCGGAGAAAATGTCCTGCGACTCGGCACTTTCTCCAAAACGCTGGCGCCGGGACTGCGCATCGGCTGGCTCATCGCTTCGCCGGGTCGGATCGCCCGCTTCGTCGAGAGCGGGATGCTGCGCATGGGCGGCGGCGCCAATCCATTTACGGCAGCGATTGTCGCCGATTATTGCCGCAGCGGCGCCTGGGAGGCGCATGTGAAGTGGCTGCGCGGGCAATATGAGCGGCGGCGCGACATCGCCTTGACAGCCTTGGGCGCGTCGATGCCGGCCGGTGTGACCTGGACGCATCCCGGTGGCGGATACTTCATCTGGGTGCGCTTGCCAGCATCAGTGCACGTGGACGCCTTGGAAGAACGGGCGCAAGAGCAGGGCGTCTATTTCGCTTCCGGCAAGGGCTTCTACGTTAATCCCGCCGACGGGGCGCATCAATTGCGGCTCTCATTCAGTTTCGTGCCGCTGCCGGACTTGAAGTCAGGGATTGAAGTCTTGGGCAAATTAATCGCGCGAATGGCTGTGTAGCGATCGATGACGAAGATTACCGCTGCGAAAGACATTAGAAGCGAAATCGCGCAAAGCGGATACAGTCTACTGCGTGCGGACGAACTGCTAATTTCGGATGAGCTGCGGCAGAGTTGGCTTAGCCTGACGATCGATTACGCTGATTTGCCGGCGGACGAATACTTGCCGGGCTGCGCGCGTTATCGCTTCCGGCGTTATGGCCGCTTCAGATTCTCACCGAGTGAGGGCGCGCTCACACGCTTACCACATGAAGATTATTTTCAAAGCGCCGAGATCAATTCTGTTACCGGCGGCATCATCCGCAATTTTGCACCGCTGCTGGATACCACATTTGACAATTGCTTTCTGCATGAACTGATCCGTTTCGACTTCGCCCAGTTTCCCATTAAAGATGCCGGGCAGTTGAGAGAGGACTGGGAAGTTCACGTTCATTTGATACGGGTTACCGCTGACTTCCGCGGGCAGGGCCATCCCACGCCGGAAGGCATTCATCGCGATGGCGCTAAATATGTCACCGTTCACCTAGCTGAACTGGTCAATGCGCGGGGCGGCGCAATATCCATTTATGATGACGATCGCCGGCTGCTAACGACCTTCCGTCTGGAGACGGTCTTGGACAGCTATTTGTTCGACGATGCGAAGCTGTGGCACGAGGCCGCATCCATCTCTCCCGCCGTCCTGGAGCATGGCGCTATTCGCAGCATTCTCACCTTTGACTATCATTTTCCGCTCGCCGCGGCGAGCTCCGCAAGCGGCGCATAGCCCTGAAACAAGAAAGCCCGCCGGAGCGGGCTTCTCGCGTTACCATGGCAGGGAAGAAAGGACTCGAACCTTTAACCTTGTGCTCCAAAGGCACCTGCTCTGCCGATTGAGCTACTTCCCTAGTGCGATTCAATCATAATGAAAAGCGCGCCAAGCTCAAGTGCGAACTCTGGGCTGGTCAACCATAGAGATCTAATCACCATCGGGAGAGCGAACGCCGATCGCCTCGTCTAGCGGGACGACAAAGGCGACGCCGTGATTTGGCTCCATCAGGTCGCCCATAACGGCGCGCGCTTCGTCCAATAGCGTCGGAATCAGTTCTTTGGGCACTACAGAAAGCAGCACGTGATTGTTGAGTTCCATTTCGCGCAGCACGTAAGCCATCATGCTGTTCATGGAGCTGGCGATATGCAGCGGCACCTCCAAACTGTCGCCCATCATTTTGCGCTGCAAGCTATAGAGGCCGAAGCTCTTGAGAACGGTGACGCCAGGCGCGCCCGCGTCTTGCCAGCGTACGGCGACTTCCAAGCCGTTTTCCACATCGGATGTGATGAGTATTATCAATTTCATCTTCACTAGTCTCCTGTCGCTGCGCCCGCGAGCGCGCGATTGGCAATTTCGTCTTGATTCTTGCCCTGGAATACCCAGCGCACCATCGGTGGCGTCAGGACCGTGGTCAACAAGATGACCATGAAGAGCGACGCATACAATTCGCTGCCGCCATCGAGGATTCCGCTGGACAGTCCAATCGAGATGATGATCAGCCCGACTTCGCCGCGAGACACCATGCAGACGCCAACGCGAAGCGATTCGCGCAGGTTGAAGCCGCCGACGCGCGCGCCGAATCCAGCGCCGAAGACTTTGCTGATCACCGCCATCAGCAAGAGTATCAACATGAATGGCAGCGCATCGAGCGGGAAGGCGCTGAGATCGGTTTCCAAGCCGACATCGACGAAGAATATCGGCACCAGGAAGACGTAAGCCAGGTGGCTCATCGTCTGTTCGATGTCATTTTTCATTCCGGCTGATAACTTACTCAATCCCACGCCTGCGATGAACGCGCCCGTGATCGCGGCGACGCCGCCGATAAATTCGGCTGACCATCCGAAAAGCAGGGCGCTGATCAAAGCGAATATCGGAATCCCATAAGACTGTGACAATTGCGGCCGCCGCTGAATCCATACCATAACGCGCGGCAAGATGTACCAGGCGAGCAGGAAGGCGATCGCGATATAGCCAGCCATTTGCACCACGATGACGAGCAATTGGCTGACGTCTCCACTGCCTTGGGCTCCGCCGGCGCCCGCCAGCACCAGCGTCAGTGATACGGCGAGAATGGCGAGCACATCATCAATCAGCGCCGTCGCCAGCAAGGCATTGCCCTCTTTTGTGTGCAGGTATCCCAGCTCAAGCAAGACCTGCGCCGATATGCTGACCGAGGTGGCGGCCAGGGTTACGCCCGCGAATAAGGCGGGGAACATATCATAACCGGCTGGGATTACCACTACTACCGTCAGCGCCACCGGCACCACTACGCCCAACACGCCAGCGAAGATCGCCACCTTGCCGACTTTCACCAGTTCGCTGAGGTGTACTTCCAAGCCGATATTAAACATGAGCAGCAGCACGCCTAATTCAGCGAATTCCTTGATCGTATGCTGCAAATCGACACCCTGCAGAATGCCCCAATGGAGCATATCCAACAGGGTCGGTCCGAGTATGACGCCAACGATCAATTGGCCGAGGACGCGCGGCTGATGCAGGAGGCGGGCGATTGCGCCGCCAGCCCGTGACGCCAGCAGAATAACGCCCAGCGCAAGCATCAGTGGGATGAATGGGTTCACGCCGGCGGCTTGTTCTTCTGTCGATTCGGCGAAAACTGGAAATTTGAAAACAATGAAAAGCAAGGCGAAGGACAGCGCGAGGATGAACAGACGCCGGCAAAACAGTCCGCTCAAACGATTCAAGGGTGATTGCCTTTCTCCAACAAATTCGCAAGGCGCTTAAGCTGCAATTATAATCGAGGCGCGCCATACGGGCATAGGAAAATGGAGAAGCCTTCATGAAGATCACTGCGCTAGAGCTATTTACCGTGCCGCCGCGCTGGCTCTTTCTCAAGGTATCGACGGATGAGGGCTATGTCGGCTGGGGCGAGCCAATTGTCGAAGGGCAAGCTGGCACCGTCCGCGGCGCGGTAGAAGACATGTCGGATTATCTGCTGGGGCGCGATCCGCGACAGATTGAGGATATCTGGCAGACGCTGTTTCGCGCGCGCTTCTACCGCGGCGGTCCGGTGATGATGAGCGCAATCGCCGGCGTCAATCAGGCGCTTTGGGATATCAAGGGCAAGTTTCATGGCGTGCCGATTTATGAGCTGCTTGGCGGCAAAGTGCGCGACCGCGTGCAAGTCTACGCCGGCATCAGTGGCGATAGGCCGGAGGATGTAGCGACGCAGGCGCAGCAGCGCAAAGACGAAGGCTTGAACGCGGTTAAGATGGGCGCTGTCGAAACGGTTCACTACATGGATACCTTTCAGCATATTGACGAGGCGGTCGCGCGGGTGGCGGCTGTGCGCGCGCAAGTGGGGAACGATTTCAGCATCGCCGTTGACTTTCATGGCAAGGTTCACAAACCGATGGCGAAGATGCTGATTCGCGAGTTGGAGCCATATCATTTGATGTTCGTCGAAGAGCCAATCTTGCCGATGCACAATGAATCGCTGCTCGATCTCAAGCGCTCAACATCGATTCCCATCGCCACCGGCGAGCGCATGTATTCGCGCTGGGATTTCAAGGCGATACTGGCTCAGGGCAGCGTCGATATCATTCAGCCCGATGTTTCGCACGCTGGCGGCATTTCCGAAGTCCTGCGCATCGCGGCGATGGCGGAAGCATACGATGTCGCCCTGGCGCCGCACTGCCCGCTTGGGCCGATCGCGCTGGCTTCTTGCATTCAAGTGGACGCGGTCGCCTATAACGCTTTGATTCAGGAGCAAAGCCTCGGCATACACTACAATACGTCCGCCGATCTCCTAGATTATCTGGCGGATCCGGCGGTGTTCCAATATGAAGACGGATATGTAAATCTGCCGACTGCGCCCGGATTGGGCATTGCGCTTAACGAGGAGAAAATACGCGCGGCTTCCGATCACGGTTTACGCTGGCGCAATCCCAGCGTGCGTCGGAAAGATGGATCGGTCGGGGAGTGGTAGCGGAATAGTAACCAATGCGTCCAGACGGTGCGCCGCAGTTGCACCGTTTCGCTGCCATTTAGGCAAGACAGCGCCACGCATTTATCAGCATCTGTTTCCGGCATTACGCAAGAGACACGCGCAGCTAAATATTTCTTAACCTTGCTCTCATAAAATCCCTCTACGATGAATATAGAAGATATCGTCATGGGAGGGCAAATGGCGCGAGAACACATACTGATCATTGAAGACGAGGCGCGGATTGCTCAATTCTTGGAGCGTGGGCTGATCTACGAAGGTTTCCAGGTCAGCGTGGCGGCGGATGGCCAAACCGGTCTCTGCATGGCGCGTGATAACCCTCCTGATCTGGTGATTTTGGACTGGATGTTGCCAGGCTTGGATGGCTTGGAAGTTTGCAGACGCCTGAGAGCGGCCGGGAATGTGGCCATTTTGATGTTGACAGCCCGGGACGATATCAAGGATCGAGTCAGCGGGCTGGAAGCTGGCGCCGACGATTACCTCGTCAAGCCTTTCTCGATTGACGAGATGATGGCGCGCGTGCGGGCGCTTTTGCGGCGGACGGCGCCGGTATCTCATCCAGAGATCTTGCGCTTCGCCGATTTGTCGCTGGATACCGGTACGCATCGCGCCTTTCGCCAGGATCAAGCGATTGATCTGACGGCCAAGGAATACGAACTGCTTGAATTGTTCATGCGCAACCCGCGGCAGGTATTGACGCGTGATATCATTTTCGATCGCGTCTGGGGATACAACTTCGGCGGCGAGAGCAACATCATCGAAGTCTATGTGCGTTACTTGCGCCAGAAGACCGAAATCGCTGACGCCAGCCGACTGATCCATACGGTCCGGGGCGTGGGCTACGTCTTGCGCGAGGAATAAAGGTCCGGCGGCAAAGCTTTTTCGGCGAGCCAGCGAAAAGGCATTGGATCGCGCGGCGTTTGCGCATGACCTGTTAGGTTAGCATTGGTCGAAGCGCGCGACATCTACGGCGCCGGCTGATACGCCGTTCAGCAGCTTGTCCACTGCGCGCTCGGCGGTTGCGGCCGCCAATGCCAAACCATGCCCGGTGAAACCGACGGCAAAGCCGATGCGCGGTCTGCCCGGCAGCGTCCCGACCAGGGGCAGACCATCGCAACTGAAACCCATGATGCCGCTCCAACGATGCGCCACGGGGGCGGTGACGTCGGGGAAATACCGTTTGAGGTAGCGATCGAGAAAGGCATGCACTTTCGGATTGAGCCGATCTTCGCTGGTGTCGTTTTCCTCGCGTTGATTTTGCCTGCGTCCGCCGCCCAGCAGGAAGCGCCCGTCAAAGGTGCTGCGATAATACATATAGCCGTAATCACTGTAGCCGCAATAGGGAACGGGAACGTGATCCAGGGGTTCAGTCACCAGGCACTGCGCCCGCGTCGGCACGACCTTGCCAACAAAGTATGGATCGATCATTGGCGAATAAGCGTTGGTGCAAAGCATGACGTAGCGCGCCTTGAAGATCGCCTTGCGCGTGTAAACGTTGACCAAATCATTTTCCTGCTCCAGGCGATAAAGCTCATTATTCGGGATCAATTCGGCGCCGCTTTGCGCGATGACCGTTTTTGCCAGCAAGTAGGGCTGCACGCCGGCATCCAAGGGTTGCTCAATGGCGGCGTAAAAGCCGCGATTCAGCGGGTCACGGCTGTAATATTCGATGTCGATCTTGTCCTCCGAAAGCGCGCGGGCGGCTAGTTCCAACTCTTTCGCCTCGTCTTGGGTTTCTGCCAGCAGCAAGGAGCCGCTGTTGTCGATGGGTACCTCAAATTCGCTGTTCTCGATGAACTCGCGCCAATGCATAAAGCTTTGCAACGACATGCCCCAGACTTCGCGCGCGACTTCATGACCGTACTCTTCGATGGCGCGGTGATAGTAGGTATCCAGTCCGCTAATCATAAAGCCGGCGTTGCGTCCGCTGGCGCCCAGCGCGACATCGCGCGCATCAGTTACCACGACATCGCGTCCGTGAACATGCTTCGCAAAGTTGGCGGCGGCGCCCCCGGCGAGCCCGGCGCCAACCACCAGGAAGTCGATTTCGCGCTCAATCTGCTCAGCGCGCTGCCAGTGGGAAACGGTCATTTTCCTTTTCTCGCTATCGCCCAAAGGCGCGGCGCAATAATCTTCCAGAAACGAATGCGCCGCCTGTCAGCCCTTGCGATTTCTGACACGAAGTTTGCTCTCCGGCAATTCGTAACGATTCCATTGTTACGATACGACTATTGATGATAGACGGCAATCGGCGAAAGTCAAATTGCGGCGACTTCTAGGACATGGACGAATATGGTGTTAGAATGGATTTGGTTGAAATTCACGACCACAGACAGAGACGCCAATCGCGGGAGGTTGCAAATGCGAATTGTTAAGAGCTTCATAATTGTGGCAGCGCTGCTGTTATTGGTCGCGCCGTATGCGGCTGTAATGGCGGACGGCCACTTGCCCGATCTTGGCGGGCGAACGGTTACGGTGGCGGTGGAAAACGCTTATCCGCCTTTTAATGTGCTGAACGAGGAAACCGGCGAAGGCGAAGGCTGGGATTACGATACGCTGGGTGAGATCTGCGCCCGATTGAATTGCGTACCGGAATACATCGAGACGAGCTGGGAAGGTCTGATCGTCGCGGTTTCCAACGGCGAATACGATATGGCCGCTGACGGCATTACCATCACCGAGGAACGGGCGCAAATTGTCGATTACTCCGACGGATACATTGATGTCATCCAACGCATGATGGTGCGGCTGGAAGAGGATCGTTTCGGTAGCGCCGCCGATTTCGTGGCTGGCGACTTCGTCGTCGGTGTACAAGTGGCGACCACGAATTACATCGCCGCGGAGGAGTTGCTGGGCGGCGGCAGCGAACGCATCGTCGCCTATACCGAGTTTGGCTTGGCGGTGCAAGCCCTGATCACCGGCGACATTGATGCCGTGGTGATTGACGATGTCGCCGGTCAAGGCTACGTGGGCTTGAATGCGGACAAAATCAAGCTGCTGCCGGACGACCTGATCAAGCAGCAGTTGGGCTTCATTTATCCGCAGGGATCGGAGTTGGTAGAGCCTTTCAATATGGCGCTGGCGGCGATGCGCGAAGATGGCACACTTGCCGCGATCAACGCCAAGTGGCTGGGCGACGGCGACGCCGAAGATGACATGATGCTGCCCGATCTGGGTGGGCGCAGTGTTACGGTAGCCGTGGAGAACGCCTATCCGCCCTTTAACGTGCTGAACGAAGAAACGGGTGAGGGCGAAGGCTGGGATTACGACACGCTGGGCGAAATTTGCGCCCGCTTGAATTGCGTGCCCGAATACATCGAGACCAGTTGGGAAGGCTTGATAGTCGCCGTCTCTAACGGCGAATACGATATGGCTGCAGACGGCATCACCATAACCGAAGAGCGCGCGCAGATAGTCGATTACTCCGATGGATATATTGATGTCATCCAGCGCATGATGGTGCGCCTGGAAGAAGATCGATTCGCAAGCGCTACGGAATTCGTGGCGGGTGATTTTGTCGTCGGCGTACAAGTGGCGACGACAAACTATATTGCCGCGGAGGAGTTGCTGGGTGGCGGCAGCGAACGCATCGTCGCCTATACCGAGTTTGGCTTGGCGGTGCAAGCGCTGATCACCGGAGATATCGACGCCGTGGTCATTGATGATGTGGCCGGTCAAGGCTATGTGGGCTTGAATGCGGAGAAGATCAAGCTGCTGCCGGACGACCTGATCAAGCAGCAGTTGGGTTTCATCTATCCGCAGGGATCTGAATTGGTTGAGCCCTTCAATATGGCCCTGGCGGCGATGCGCGAAGATGGCACGCTAGCCGCGATCAACGCCAAGTGGCTGGGCGACAGCTAATTGGCAACACACAAAGTCAGGACACCGTTATGGGACAGAGTCCGCTCTGTCCCATTTTGCATTTGACGCTCAAATCGAACTGAGGATCTCGAATGTCGTCACGTCCTCCCGAAGCCGATTTGGAGCAGGTCATCGCTGAATCACGCGGACGGGCGATGCGCCTGGCGCGATTCTATACCTTGCCCTATTGGATCATCTTTCTGGTGATTCTCGGGATCCTGCTGGCGATCAGCATCATCACGGACAAGGTGTACTCAAATATCTTCAATCAACTGATTGAGGGTGTCAGTATGACCCTTTTCGTCAGCATGGCGTCGTATTTGACTGCGCTGTTTATCGCGGTCATCGTCGGCATTGTGCGCTCGAATCCGCCGGCGCCACCGCAATCGCGCGAGTCAAGGCGCAACGGAGTCATGCGCATCCTTCGCATCGGCGCCTACAATATATGCACGGTATACGTAAGTGTCATGCGCGGCATTCCGATTCTGGTTGTTCTGCTGGTCACCGGTTTCATCGTCGTGCCGGCGCTGCGTGACCTGATCAACAGCACGGTTGTGGAGGGCGTCCGCGATCTGGCGGATAATCCGGAAATCCCCGACCTCATATGGCGCGGCAGTTCGGCAGGCACCGCTATCGTGGCGTTGGCGATCACCTACGGCGCCTACATGTCGGAAACCGTGCGCGCCGGCATTCAGTCGATACCCAAGGGTCAGTTTGAAGCAGCCTACTCAGTCGGTATGACTTACTGGCAGACGATGCGCTCGGTAGTTCTGCCGCAAGCCTTTCGCAATGTGCTGCCGCCGCTCGGCAATGACTTTGTGGCGATGATCAAAGACTCTTCGCTGCTCGCCTTCCTCGGAATTCGCGATATTACGCAAATCGCCAAGACAACTTCGGGCCGCTCTTTTCGCTATGTCGAGACCTATGCCGTGGTCGCCTATATGTATCTGACCCTGGTGATCCTGGCGACGACCTTGGTCAACTTGATAGAGGACACCGTCAACATCGAGCGCGAAACGCCGCGCCTGATACGGCGGCTGGGTTCGCTAGTTCCCGGCAAGAAAAAGCGCGAGCCGATTGTCGAGAGCTTCGATTAGGCCGTTACTCCGTCGAATAGAAGCCGACTTTATTGCCTTCGGTATCGCGCACCCAGGCGACGAAGCCGCCGCCAGCATTTTCGCCCAGCGCTGTCTTCGGCAGCAGCACTTCTCCGCCAGCGTCCGGCACGCGCGCCAAGGCGGCGTCCAAGTCTCCCGTGATCGTGAAATAGACCATGGTCCCTTCCGCCGAAGGCGTATAACCGTATTGCGGATTGTGGACCAGGCAGCCGCCTATTTGTCCATCATGCGGGAATACGCCCAGCATGCTGCCCATGGTCTCGCGCGTATCATTGATGAATAGCTGCGTGCCGATGACCGTTTCGTAAAACTTGCAGGCGCGCTCAAAGTCGGCGACCGGTACCTCAAACCAATTAATTACGGACATTTTCCTCTCCTTTATCTGTGGGTTGTTCCAACTGGGCTCACAGCGGATCGAGATGGCCTTCAATCCGCGCGCAATGGGGGGGACTGGGCTGCAGGATTGGGGTCCGCGTTTATCGGTCCCGGCTTTGCGCCAGCCGGTCATCGTCTTCGGGCGCTGTCGCCGCTGGCACGTCGACTTCGTTTTCGAAATCGGATGACAATCTTTGGCGCTGATTCCGCACGTCAAGCTCGCGTCCGGCGTCTTCTTCGGCTTCCGCGAGGGCGTCCTGGAAGTCATCGTTGAGGCGCTGGTTGTAAAACTGCACTTCGTCCATCGCGTCGATGGTGTCTTGCAGCTTGTCGATCTCGTCCTTGATTTCGATGCTGAGACGTTGGCCCCGCGTGCTGCCAGTATCCTTGGTGCCAAGCAGCGACATTTGAGCGTAAACCGTGCCCAAAGCCGACAAGGTACTCTCCAGGTGGATCTCGGCGCGCTTGATCGTGCGGGCGCTGGCTTCCAAGCTCATTAATTGCTTCTGCAGCAATTCCAGCTGCTGCACGCGGTCGCGGCGCGTCTGTTCGTTAGTGTCTGTCTTGATCAGCCGTTCCACTTCGGCGATTTTGCGCGGCACCTGCTGCAAGTCACGGGCGGCCAAGTCGTTATCTTCAAAGTAGTCGACGCGGTTCGCCAAGTTGTACATATGGGCGATCCAGTCGTTGATATCACTAATGAGCGTACGTTTCCGCGTCCGCATGGCGCCGCGCGCAGCATCAGCCAGCTTGAGCATGTTGCGGCGATACTCAAAGGCATCGCGCAGCCGTTCTCGAGAGACGCGGTTGCGGATATTTCTCAAGTCGTATTCGCGTTCAAAGTCCTCAGCCAGCGCCTGCTCGGTTGCTTCCGGATCGGCCAGTGTTGAGGCGACTAGCACGGTCTGCGTCAAGCCGCCAAGAACTAGCCAAAACCAGGGCTGCCATTCAATGAATGACAAGCTGACATCCCGGACGAAGAGGAAGAGGATAAGCGTGACCATTAGCGTGACGAGGGTTTCCCAGCGCAGCAGGGCATTCGCCAGCAGCGTGCCAAAAACCTTCTGCCTCGCTTCGTTATTCACCGCCATAATGCCGATTTTCCCGTATCCCGATTGGTGAATAATGACGCATTTGCAGGCCGACCACTGCCCAATATTGTGACTTGCAGGGATCGCAGCGGCGGCCGGACAGCGCAATCGCGCCTAAGGATCGATTTCGCTCAGTCAGCGCCCAACAAGCGCTGCCGGCGCTCTTCCAGTTGCAACTCGACCTGCCCGATGCCTACGGTATCCTCAATCTGGTCGGAGAGTTTGCGGCTGGCGAGCTCGGCGCGGGCGTCTTCTTGATCAATCTGCGAATAAATAGAATCGAGCAGGCCGTCGATCTCCTGGTCGCCCGAGGTATCGAGTTTGTCCATGCTCTTCAGGGTCTTGGTCATTACCTTTTTGGTTTCGGCCAATTCAAGCAGCGAACGCATCTTTTCGCGCTCCTGCTTAATGGTGGTCAGGCGCCCGTCCAGCTTCAGACGCATATTCAACATGCCCTGATATTGCTCTTCCTGCGATTGCCACTGCTCGAAGTATTCTTGCGCCAGTTCTTGTTTGGTGTTTAGTTCCGCCTGCGCCGCCGCCGCCAGGTCGTCTTTGCCGCGCAGGATGAGCGTGTCGATATCACGATCGAGCTTGTCCGACTGATTGGAGAATTCATCGTATTTGCGCTTCAGGGTACGCACCGAACCGCCAACGGTCGCCGCCGAATCTTCGAGCGCTTCCAAATTGCGCTCGACCTGCCGGATGTATTCATCCATGACCTTCAGCGAATTGGTCTCCAGCGCACGGTCAATCATGCCGTGCAAGTTAGCGCTAAAGAGTGTTTGGACCTTCTGTAGAATCGATGGCATATTCGGTTTATCCCCTTACTGAGCTAGAGTTCGCGCGCCTCGGATTGCAGCCAGTATAGCATAGGTCAAATTGGATTTTCAAAGCCCGTTCGCAGGCATTTACCTAAGTTTACGAAGGATTTGCAGGCGGGTTGCGCACGACGGTTATGTGGCGGCCACGCTGCGCTGAATTGCCAGGAGATCGGACAGGATTGCAAAACCCGTTTCCAGCTTGCCAGCGCCGGCGCCGATCAGCGTGATGTCCCCCAGTAGATCGGTCTCCAAGGTGATGGCGTTGGTCGCTCCGCCGACGCTCGCCAAAGGATCGTCAAGCGGCAGACGAGTCGCTTTTACCTCGCCGCCATCTGGGGTCGCGCGGGCGATCAATTTATATCGTTGTCCGGCCGCATTGGCCTCGGCGATATCGGCGGCGCTGATCGCCGTGATGCCGCTGACATCCAGATCCGCCAGCGCCAGCTCGCTGCCGAAGAGCGCGTTGCTCAAGATTAGGACCTTGCCGGCCGCGTCCCAGCCTTCGATATCGCCGGAGGGATCGGTCTCGGCATAGCCCAGCGCCTGCGCCTGCGCCAAGGCGTCGTGATATGACAGGCCGCTTTCCATCTGCGTGAGGATGTAATTGGTCGTGCCATTGAGGATGCCGCGCGCGGAACGTATTTCGCAGCCGGCTAACGCGTCCTCGGCCAAGCGCATGGTTGGCGTGCCTGCCATCACCGTCGCTTCGTATCGCATGTGCAACTTCTTGGCGCGCGCCTGCGCCTTCAGGCCGGCATAGTCCAGGGCGACCGGTCCCTTATTGGCGAGCGCCAGATGCATGCCCGCATCAAGCGCCTGATGACAGAAGTCCAGCGCCGGTTGCGCCGTTTCCAGATTGGTCGGGCTCGCCTCGACCAGAACTTCAGCCTCGCCGAGCGCGATCATCTCGGGGATCGACATGCCACGCCGCAGCCCCGGCTGATCGGGAAAGTCGACAAAGCTGCCGCCTTCCGCCGCTTGCAGCAGCGCCGCGATGTCCAGTCCATTCGACCGATAAAGGTTGCCCTTGCTGGCGGTGGCCACGCCGATGATTTCCGCGGCGAAATTGTGATTGCGCTTTAGCGCCTCAGCCTTGTCTCGCAAGATCTGCGCCAGTCCTTGGCCGACGACGCCGAAGCCGATGAGTAGCAGTTTCATATCGTGTTCCGATTGCTCGTTGGCCGATGACGCGCGCTATGATACTCGCGCAATCGCCGACGGGAATAGTCCCGTTGCCGATTGATGACGCAAATGAGTTGGCGGGCCTACGGCGCTATCCAGCGCTGGCAAGCCCTTCGACGGCGGCAAGCGCCTTGTCAACGCTTTCCTGTGGCCGAACGCCGATCTGCTGGTCGACCAGGACGCCATGCTCGTCGATGACCCAGTACGAGCGCGTCGCCGATATCGGCAGCTTGATGATAAAGAGCTTGAATCCCCAGGCGTCCCAGGCGTCGAGCATCTTGTGATCAGGGTCGGAGAGCAGGTCGTATTGCAACTTCTGGCGGCGTTTCCAGCCCGCGAGCACATCGACGCTGTCGGAGCTGACGCCGAGTACGACGGCTTTATGCGATTCTATCTGCGGGAAGACATCGCGGAAGGAGCAGGCTTGATTATTGCAGCCCATGGTATTGGCTTTGGGAAAGGCGAAAATGATCACGCGCCGGCCGCGATAATCGCTTAATCGAACTGTTGCGCCATCTTGATTCTGAAGTTCGAAATCGGGCGCCGCTTCTCCGATGATGGGCATAGTGAATGTTCCAAACTCGCTGCTAGCCGATACCTTAAGTATATCACCACGGAAGTAGTTTGAAGAATGAATTGACAAAGACTGTCGTCTACTCGGGATGTCCGCGATAATCCAGAATTTGTACGGGCGAGCCGGTGGCTCGCCCATTATAGGCGTAGAATTCTGATCACTTTTCGAGCAATTGACTTGGTACGCCTGAGAGCAGCCGCTTGGGAACCCGCGATTCAGTTTGAAGAACGCCTCAGTGGCTGACGATCCCATGCTCGGCGTCTTCTTCGCGGGCGACGCGCTGACCTTCGGCGATATCGACGCGGCTCAGCAGATAGCCGCCCAGCAAGAAGAGCAGAATCAAGCTAAGAATGGCGGGACGGCTGCTGCCAAGCGCGATACCGGCGAAAGCGAAGATCAGCGGACCAACGATCGAGGCGAACTTCTCCATGATGCTGTAAAAGCCGAAGAATTCGCCACTCTTCAATGTCGGGCACAAACTGGAGTAGAGGCTGCGGCTCAGGGCTTGACTGCCGCCTTGCACCATCGCCACCATGAGCGCGAGCATCCAGAACTCCACCGTGGCGTTGAGCACGAAGCCCCAGCAAGCAACGATGCTATAGACGAAGAGCGACAGCAGGATGCTGCGGCGCGTGTCCAGCCAATTCGACATGCCGACGAACTGCGAACGAAGCAGCCACGCGATCAGAAGCGCGATCAGTTCAAAGGCGACGATGATCAGCGCAATGGCCGGCAGGCTGCTTTGGCGCGCCGGCGGCAATACCTCGATTTGCGACAGGGCGATGACATTACCTTTGGCGCCTTCCACGTCACTCGAGATATTGATGATCTCAAGCAGATGCTGTCCGGCTTGAGCGATCTCGAGCGTTTCCGTTTCGCCGTAGCGCACGGTTTGGCTATAGGTATCAATGGTGATGGGATCGCCTTCGTCCGAAACCAGGGGCGCGCCGTCGAGTTGGAATCCGATCAGGCCGCCGTCGGGCGAACGGCGAATGGTCAACTGAAGATGCCGTCCGTTGAAAGCGAATGACAAGGCGCCCGCCGGATCGTCAGTTTGGATGTAAGCGCGATCATCCGGTCTGCCCTGGAGCATCGTCGTCAGACTGCCCATGAAGCCTTCGCCGACAAGTTCATCGCCGCTTACGATTATCTCAATCCAGTCGCCCGTTTTGTCAAAGACGTCGTCCCCGACCAAATAGGCGCCCTCGCCCAGGAATTCACTTTGGCTGACGTAGGGATCGGGCTGCGCGCCGCTGACATCGGCCGGCAGCGCTCTCGCCAGCGCTAAGCCGAGAATCGGCAGCGCAATCGCATTGATCAAGATGAATGCCAGGTAGAAGGGCGCGCGGTCGTCATTGTGCGCGGGCAGCCGACCAAAGATGATGCTGAAGGGGATGCCAGCGAATTGCACCATCAGGATCGCCAGCACCAACTCTTCCAGCCCGAATCCGAGCTCGGCGCCATAAATTGCCGCCACCGCGATGATCGTGCCGATGGCATCGTTGTAGATGAGGAATGCAACCAGATACTTGAATAGTTCGCGGTATTTCTTGATATTGCCGAAGGTGTCGCGCAGCCGCCCGATGCTAACGCCGAGCACAGTTTCGCCGCGCTTGAGCGTTGCGGTAACCGATGGCGGTTCGGGGACATGCCGCAGAATCGGCAGCGAGAAAAGCAGCCACCAAATGGCGACGCTGAGGAAGGAGAGGCGAATGCCGGCATTCTCGAATATGCTGTCCGGAATGAAGAAAAACATCGCTACATTAATCGCCAGCAGGATGCCGCCGCCCAGATAACCCAGCGCATAACCGCGCGACGAGACCCAATCGCGGTCTTCCTTGCGCGCGACGTGGGGCAGCAAGGCATCGTAGAAAATGATCGAGCCGCCGAAACCGATCCGCCCAAGGACGAAGAAGAGCGAAGCCAGCAGCCAATCGCCGGTGCTGACCAGCACCAGCAAGCCCGTGCCCAATACGCCGCCGCCGATGCAGAGCGCCAGGAAGCGCTTTTTGCTGCGCATGACGTCGGAAACCGTGCCGAGAATTGGCGACAATATCGCCAGGATGAAGAGCGAGAAGCTGATGGTCAACGACCAGTAGGCGGTGGCCGTCGCTTCGCTGGGCAGGGTGCTGCCGGCCACCGTGCTGTAATAGATGGGCAGCAAGCTGGCGAGGATGGTTGTAGCGAAGGCGGAATTCGCCCAGTCGTACATCGCCCAGGCTCTGATGCGCCTTCTGTAAGTCGCTCGCTCTGAACTTTGACCTTCCGGCATTGTTCGTCACCCTTCACTCGGTGTGGCGCCTCCTTACAAAGATACATCGAAAGGTAACCATCGGCATATTGTGCCGTTCGAGGATTTACCTACCAGGGGACCGAAACAGGCGCCTTGACCTAAAATTGAATGTGACTGCTGGGCATTGTATACTGATTCGCTGGCAAGGCAGCCGCGAGTCGCTTTGCGATTGACGCGGACGATGATGGGTTAGAGACTTTCCGGCTTTACCTGCTTATGAATTCCAGCGGCGGATTTCACAAGTTCTTCGACCCCGGGCTGCTGCTCACGCTCCTGCTGGCATTATTCAACATCGTTCCATTGGCGAGCAATCCCGGCCTTCCCAATGGCGCCGATACGCTCCATCACAGCATTCGCGTCGCGGAAATGTGGCGGGGTTGGGAGCATGGCTTGCTCTCGCCCAATTCGGCTGGAAATTCTTACCGTGGTTATGACCCACTCACGTTTCCTGCCGACGCCAGTCTGATCTATCATTTGCTAAGCGCAATTCACTTTGCCTTGGGGCTTGGCGTATTTGACGCCATTCGCTGGATGTTGCTGCTGAGTTTGCTCGCCTGTGGCGGCGGCATGTATCTCTTCTGCAAGCGGCGGTGCGGTCGACTGGGCGCGCTTATCGGGGGCCTGCTCTATGTCTATAGCCCCTATTTTATGTATACGCTAGCGTATGCGCGTGGCGCTTACCCTGATTTGCTGGCGTTCGCCTTGTTTCCGCTTTTGCTTTGGCGGATTGACGCGCTGCGCGACAGACCGAGCGCGTCGAATTTTTTCTGGGTTTTCCTGCTGCAACTGGCGCTGATCCACGCGCACAATTTGGTTGCGCTCACACTGACCGCGATCGCCGCCGCCTGGATCGTAATCGAAACGGCGATTCAGCGCTTTAATCGCGAAGCCAGCCAGATGAATGGGCGAAGCGGGCTGTTGGCGCTGCTGGCTTTGCTGCTTGGGGCCCTAGGCGCGGCCAGCTTATGGCTGCCAGTTGTCGTGGACAGCGAATCTTTGCGCATGGCGCCCCTGGCCAATGCGGGATTGCTGGATCACAGCGCCAATTTCGTCCGGCTGGAAACGCGTCTCTCTCCAGCGCCCATCAACGATGCTGGCGCCATCAATGGATTGCGCGATTTGCCGATTCTGGGTGTCGCACAATGGATTGCCGCATTGACAGGCGCGCTGGGCGCGGCGCTGCTTTACATTGGCGGCTATCGCACTCGCCATCCGCAAGCATTTCTCGGCGCTGCATTTTTCAGCCTTCTGTCAATGGCGCTGATATTCTTTACAACACCTGCGTCGTTAAGTATATGGGAGTCTCTGCGAGCGCTGCAGTACTTACAGATTCCCGGGCGGCTCTTGGGTCCGCTGGCCGCCTGCCTGGCGATCGTAGGGTGTATGAACGGCATCTGGCTGGAACGTATCGGGAGGCGCTATCGGATTGGCGCGGTTGCGCTGGCGGTCGCGCTGCCCATCGTGACGATCTTTCCACTGCTATTTGTGCCGGAATGGCGGCACACGGACGCGCATACATCAATCGGCGCGTACTATGAAGAGGCGTTGGCGGGGCGACAACTGGGCGCAGTCATCGCTGACGAGTTAGGACTGCGCGATGCGCCTGCGAAGCCGGCTCCCGATCTCGCGCCAGCGGCTTCGGTGGTTTCGGTCTTAGGCTTGATGGTCGCGCTTTGGTTTCTGCGCAGGCAACAACAAATGACACGACCATACTGGACCACCCCTTCATTGTCTCGATCAAGCGTCGTCGGCATCGCGCTCGGCGGCGGCCTGGCATTGTTGACCTTTGCGGTCACTTTTCGCGAAGGGATCGCCTGGCTCAATTCTCCGGCGGGAGAAGCGCTGCCGGCGCAGATTCAGCGCAAGTACAGGTTAGACGATAACCTTCAATTGCTCGGCTACGACATTAGCGACGAGCGCTTGCGACCGGGCGAGACCCTCGATGTTAACTTGTACTGGTACGCGTTGACCGAGACCGACGCTGATTTCTCCAGCTTTCTGCGCCTCTCCAGCGGTGGACAGCCTCTGGCGCAGATCGGCAAGCAGCATCCGGGCGGCCGAGCCGTCAGCCAATGGTGGGGACCCCAAGGATACATCGTCGACCATTATTCCTTGGTGTTGCCCATGGATCTGCCTGCGGGCAACTATGAGCTTGAAGCGGGCTTGTACACTTGCGCGCGTGCGCCAGCCGATGACTGCGGCGCCGGCTACCGTCCTACTGTGCGCGATGTAGACGGCAATCTGATCGGCGACAGCCTCAAACTCGGTGCTATTCGCGTGGATGCCCCTTAGTATCCGCCCGCGGGATCGGGATAAGCGTGTCCGCCGCCATAACTGAATGATGGGGTGGGCGTCGCCCGCGGCGGCAGCGGCGCCGTGTAATCGATGGGCAAGGAACTGATCACTGACTTGGTTTCCAAGGTGAACAGCGCCATCCAGCCGATGTCACCGTCCGCGTCGACTTTCACCCAGGGGCTGTAAGGGCTGCGCGCGAGCAGCTTCAGCCGCATGCCAAAGGGGATGGTACGCTTAACGCGGAAGGCGGTATCGGGCGCTTCGCGGAGGTTGCCGCCGGCCGGGACGTTGACCGACGCGCGGTCAGCAAAGGCGCCGTATCGCTGCGGTGGCGCGGGCGTCTCATCGTATACCGGTCCGACTGTGCCCAGATTGCGCGCCAGCAGCTCAGCGCTCATCCAGCCGGTTTCGCCATTGCCCAGTCGTATGTGCAGCCATTCACGATTACGGCTGATGCCGAGCACGCTCATCGTTTCGCCAGCGGGCACCTGAAACAACAGACGAGAATTAATGTCGGGCGCCGCGCGCATGTTCACGCCACCCTGCGTCTGCGCATAACCCGGTTGCGGAATCGGCAGGGGCCGATCAAAAAGCGTCACCGGCAGGTTGCCGATCAATTCCAGCGAAAGCAGCCTTGGATTGCCCGGCAATTGCGCCGGCTTGGTCCAGTCGCCAGCTTCGTAGCGCATATCCAACTGCTGGCCAACATTCAGGATTACGGAATGCCCATAAGCCACCAGCAGGATTTGGCCTTCGATGGCGATGAATTGGGTCATATCCCCCTGCGTCATGACGATGAGTGTTCCGTTGATTTCCGCGGCGACTCCATTGATGTTCACATTGGCGCTGCGTCCATACAGGCTCTGTACCACCAGCGCGCCAATCTTTGGCGCTGCGGCGCAGTCTGAAGGCATTGGTCCCGTCTCTACGATGAAAGAACGCCATTTCGGGCTCCCGCTTGTGCCTGAAGGCCGGCTGCGGATCCGCACATCACCAATTAAGAGCGCGTCCGTCAACAACGCTTCTTCTTGCCGCAGCCAAACCAATCCGCCACTCCCGGTTTGCGCGAACGAAGGGCTGCGCAGACTTTCGATCCGGGCGGCTTCGAGCAAAGCGCCGGGCGCGTCAAGGGCTTCAGCGCTTGGTTCGACAACTGGCGGAGCTCCGCCACTGCAAAAGTAACCGTCGGCCGCCGCAAGGCAGTGATCGCTTGCGGATGCGTATTGCTGCTCCAGCACAGCGTCGCAGGCTGCCGCGTCAGGCTTTGCCGCCTCCGACTGATCAGCGGCGAAGCTGGTCGCCGTCGGCTTGAATCGCGCCACTGTCGGCACTAGCGTCCGCAGCGCTGTCGGAGTCATGTACACGATCTTCGGCGTCGACGAATTGGCGTCGTGACGCTGCAGCGGCGTCGCTTCGTCGGCGGAGCAGGCGGTCGACAGAATGGCAAAGAGCAAAAACCAAACGAATTGAGCCTTCATGTCAAGATGGTCGATTCATTTGCCGCTTCCAGGTTGTAGCGCCTATCAACTTGCCAGGGGCAAGCCGACATCGGCAGAAGCCGATCAACCGCCGCAATCGTATTGATGCGGGATCATAATCTTTAACAGCGCCGTTCAGCCGCTCGCCAGGAATTTGAGCGCCTTTTCGATGCTTTTCTTTGGGCTGATCTTGAGCTGCTCGTCCAGCACAAGGCCGTCTTCGCCGATGATCCAATGCGAACGAATCACGCCCATGTATTTCTTTCCATACATTGATCTTTCGCCCCAAGCTTGCCAAGCCTCAAGCACCTGATGCTCGGGATCAGAGAGCAAGTCATATTGCAGGCTCTCGTCTTCGATCCACTTCGCCAGCGCGTCCGGCTCGTCCGGGCTTATGCCCAAGACGACGGCGTCCGCCGTTTCAATTCGCGCGAAGTTGTCGCGGAAGCCGCAAGCTTGCACCGTGCAGCCCGAGGTGCCCGCTTTGGGATAGGCGAATAGCAGCACTTTTCGGCCGCGATAATCACTCAGCTTGACAGTCTCGCCCCGCTGATTCCGCAATTTAAAATCGGGCGCCATGTCTCCGATTGCTGGCATGATCTTGTCCTTTCCAATGTTGACTCCGTCTTTCTTGCGCCAATACCTTGCTCGTTCTCTACGAGCGATTGTAACCTATCGCTTTTACGGATGGCATGGCGGACAGCCGGGCTCATGCGCCCAAGCTAATCTCCCGCCGCGCCTGCTCAATGCCCAGCCACAGGGTCGCGGTCGCCTGCGCCGGCATCGACAAGTGAAGATCGGGTGGAAAATTCGTCAGGAAGCTCTCGTCCGTCGTGATCGGCGCCATGACTACGCTGTCGCCGAGCGTCTCGTCCGCGGTTTGAAAGGGCATGTCGCTGTCTTTCGCTGTGATGCGAGCGTACCATCCCGGATCGTGAATCAGGAGCAAGGCGCTGATTTCCGGTCGCAGCGTCAGGAGATTCAAGATGAGGCCGGTCACGCGGAGTTTCGCCTTGCCAGTTTCCAGCAGACCAAGCAAATAGCGCAAAGCTGGGTGATCATAAAAATAGTTCCAGCGCTTTGGCGCGGATTCTTCGGTCAAGCCGAAGAGCTCTTCCAGTATCTCACGAAAGATCTGATGCTTGACGCTCCACTCGCGCTGATCGGCGAAGACCGCTGTCGTTGGCTCGAACATCATCGCCGGCAGCACATGGAACATATTGCTGTCCAAGGCGGTTGACTGCGATCGCTTGGCCAGGATTGCCCGATAAACATCGCCATCATTGAAAACGGTCAGCGTGCCGATGCCGATAGCGGCGCTTCGCCCAACTCCGCGAAGAAGCGCGACATCTGGCGGCACCTGCCGGTGATAGGCTGTACGCAAGGGCGTGCGCATTAAGCCTGCTTCAGCCGCGGCGCGCGACTCGCGTTCCAAGGCGGCGCATGTCGCCAGCATGTCATAGTAACCGCCGATCTGCCCGCGGAGCCGCAGCGGATTCTCGCGGATTTGTCTCATGGTGAAGGTTGCGCCGTTGTATAGTCCGCTCTTGCTGTTTTGCAGGTCGTGCAGATGGCTGTAATCGTAGACGGCAAAGTCGCGTGATTCGGCGACGGGCAGCGTGGGATCAAGCAGGCTATCGACATCGTGGATCTGTTGCTCCGCCGGATAAAGCACCGTCACCGGATGTTCAATGCCCTGGCGCGCGAAGGGCTGGCATTGATACAGGCGCCGCAGGTAGTCGGACAGTTTCTGGTAGGCGGGGTTGTCGAGGGGCATAGGCGGTAGTAAAGGACTTGTCAGTCGATATACGGGATACAGTCAACGTGTCGCCTGCCGCGCCTCGTGCCCAACGTCTTAGCCACGGCTCTCGGAGAGGCGTCCGGCAAGCCACATCATTCCATCGGCCGCGGCGCCAAGAGCAGCGAGAACAACCACCAAGCCCGCGATGATGGTCGAGCCATAGGGCACACGATGCCAGATCTCGCCCAGGCTGCCCAACTGCGCCAACAGCAATCCCCAATCTCCGAAGGCGTTGTATCCGAAAAACAGCGCATAGGACCAATCTTCTGCGCCGGGCGCATCGCGGGCAATTGTCTGGGCGATCGCCAAGGCGCCCGCCAGCGAGGCGACCAGTTGCGCCGCTATCACCAAGATCTGGATGACCGCGGCGTAGACGCGCTCTTTGACAGCGACCGAAACGAGAATGCCCAAGGCGGCGACCGTGGCGATTGCAGCGAGCGGAAGCAGCATAATGACCATAACCGCCAGGGCAATAAGCAGCAAATCCAGGCGCCATGGCAGCGGCGGCGTCGCCTGCGCGCCCAGCATCGCCGCGTAGAGGCCGCCGAAAGCTGTCAAATCGTAAACGATGCCTCCCACGAGGATCAGGCGAATGAGGAGAATCAACAGAACCGGCGCGCGCAGCCGATAAAGAATGCCCACCCAGCGCGCCCGCAAGGCGACGCCGGCGCCGAATTCGGTCACGCGCAAATGGTCCCAAGTCTTGCGGCTGCGTTGACCGCCGACCGCGGCGGCGCCAAGCGCAAAAGCCATAATCATCGTGATGACCTGCAGGATCAAGGTCGGATAATAGATGCTCCGCCAGAATACACTTGTGAGATTTGCGGCGCTTTCTGGGCTGCGCGTGGCGGCGGAATATAGCAGCGCCGAGCCGCCGATCAAGAGCGACAACAATACCAACTGAAGGTTCAACCCAACGCGGCTGCCGCTGCCTCGTGCTTGGGCAAGCTCGTACTGCAGCAAGGGATGATCGGGCTGCGCCCATTCCGGCAGCAGCCAGCGCCTAAGTCTACGCATCGGGAATGTTCAACGCGCCAAGCCTCAATTTCAGTCGCTGAAATTCATCTTGGCAGTCTTCACTCGGCAGCGCTACGGTCTGATTGGCGCGCAGGTAATGTATGTACGTTTGCGGAAAACGCGCCGGCCGCAGATGCTCGCGCGCGGCCTCCGCGTAAATGCCCAATTGCAGGTGAAACCGCCTGGCATGCTCGGCAAATTCGCCATCGACAACTGTACTCGTCTTGTAGTCGATGATCACCCACTCATCTTCACTATTCTGGAGCATGACATCTATGACTCCATGAATCACGCGCTTCTCGGTACGAAACAGAAAGGGCAGCTCGGTGAATACTGGACGTCCGGCGGCGCGGGCGCTCTTAATCCAGGCGAAGACCTCGCTCTCCCCGTAGAGTTTGACCAGGTCGCGGATATCTTGCAGCGCGTGGCGCAACTCCGCCGGCTCGGTAAGACCTTGCTCCCAGGCGATGGATTGAACCAGCTTGTCGTCTAAATCGGCATCAAGGCTGAAATCTCCAAATCGCAGTACTTCATGCGCAATCAGCCCGATTAATCGGCGGGTCGGACGACGGATTTGCAGCGATCCGTCGACGGAGCCTGCGCCGGGCAGCACGGGGTTTCGGAAGCGGCTGGCCTGAATGCTTCGCTTGCGCGCGTCCGCATCGTAGCCAAAGCCGCCCAGTTCTTCGAGCTGCGTCGCCGAAATATGCGTCGGCTGTGGAGAGCTGGCTGCGGGGAGCGGCTTGAGCAAGGGCGGCGCGAGCGGCAGATATTCAGGTTCATCGGTCGCGACGTCCGGGCGGGGAGCGCTTCGACGCAAGGATGCGTGGAGCGTCTGCGGCGATGGCGGCAATGGCGAAAAAACGCGAAGGTCGTGCCCGGCGAATGCCATCGTTTTCGCCCGCTCCTGCGGGAGTTCATGGATGCCGAAAGCCGGCAGCAGCAATTTCAGCCAGCCGCGCGGACTCAACATGCCATTCTTGTTCTGCTTGACGGCGCCGCTGATCAGCAGGTAATCTTGCGTCCGCGTTGCCGCGACATAGAGCAGTCGTTTGCGCTCGGCCGCTTCCTTGAGCGCCAGCAGCTTCAGGTTGCGTCGATGGGCGAAACCGCTCTCATAGCTAGTGGTTTCCGCGCTGTAAACGCCGCAACTGAGCCCGTATTTTGGATCGACGTGCACGGTCGGCGCGCCCCAATTGCCGCGTTCCCAGGACGCGTCGGCCAGGATGACGAGCGGGAATTCCAGCCCCTTGCTCGCGTGAACGGTCATGAGCCGAAGGGCGTTCCCCGGCTCCATTGTGGCTTCACCTTCGCGTACCTCCCGCGCGGTCAAGTCGGTCAGATAGCGAGTGAACTTGCCTAGAGTGATCCGGCCGCTTTCGTCCGCGAGTTCTAGCATCTTTTCGATATTGCCACGCAAGCGATCGCCGCCGGGCAAGCCGTTCAAAATGGCCAGATAGTTGGTCAGCGCCAAGGCGCGCCGCAGCAATTCCGAGATCGTCACTTTTCCCGCCAGTCCTCTCAGATCCTGCAAGATGTCCAAAGCCTGTCGAATGAGAGGCAGATCGGCATCGGTGACCGCGGGCGCCGTGTTTTCTGCGGCGACATGCAGCGCTCGCCATAGAGGAAGCGGCTGGGGCGGCTCGGCGCCTTCGTCGACGATCAGACGGAGGGCGAAAAGCAAATCGTCGCTAAAGGCGAACATGGGCGAGCGCAGCACAGTCGCCAGGGATAAGTCATCAGCCGGATTGTGCAAGAAGCGGAGCAAGTCAAGCATGTCCCAGATTTCCTGCCGGTCAAAGTATCCGCGCCCAGCAATGGTGAGAAAGGGAATCTCTCGCGCCTTGAGCGCGTCTTCGTAAATGGTCACATTCGACATTGACTGAAACAAGACCGCGACATCACGGTAGACCATGTTTCGTATGCGCCGTTTGCCTTTGTCGAAAACCCGGCGTTTCTCCGCGATCATCGCCTGGATGCGAGTCGCGATTTCGTGGGCTTCCCAACGGCGCATGTCTTCACTTGACCGGCGCTCAACAAGCTCGCCGGCGGCATCACGCTCTTCCGAATTGAGCAGTTGCGCTTCAATCGCGGGCAGGGCGGGCGGCTTTTCGCGGAAAGCGGTCATCGGCCTGTCGAATTCGACTTGGTAGTCTTTCACCGGGCTTGATTCGTCCCGTTTCAGGATTTCGCGGAAGAGCGCGTTGAATTGCTCGACAAGCGGACGATGACTGCGAAACGAACGCGACAAGTGTAATTCGCGGCAACCTTCCAAAGCGGCAATGCTCTCGCGAACTTGGTTGAAAACGCTGACATCGGCGCCGCGAAACTGATAGATGCTCTGCTTGGGATCGCCGACGACAAAGAGCGAGCCGCGTCGGTTCAGGTCAGCCAATGAGCGAATGATCTTCCACTGCGCGGCGTTGGTGTCTTGAAACTCATCGACCAGCAGATGCTTGAATTCGGCGTTTCGATAACGCGCGCGCACCTCTTCGGCTTGCAGCAGTTCCGCCGTCAGCCGCTCCAGATCATCGAAATCGAGCTGGGCATTCTCCTGCTTGTAGCGGCGATAGTTGGCGCGCACCTGCTGCAAAAGCTGGTGCCAAAGCGGCAGCATCTCCGCGGTCGCCCGGTCCAAATCGTTTGGCGCGTCTCCGATTTCGTCCAGCGATTCTTTGATTTGACGGCGCAACGAGCGAAGCGAATCAGCCGCTTCTTTTTTCGGCTGAGCGCCGCCCCAAGCCGCTGCGGAGCCTTTATTGCCGACGGCGCCCTTGTCGTGACAGTCCCGCATCAGCTGCACGATTGTGTTGGCGTCTTCCTCATCTTGGATTCGACCAATTGAGCGCCGATACTGGGCGACTAACTCGGCGAGCTTGTCTTCGTCGGCTGCCGGTCCCGCGGTCGCGAGTTCGGCCAAATTTGCGCCTGCGAGCAGTTGGTCGCGCGCCTCCAGCACATCTATCGACCACTGAGATTCCCACAGCCGAAACAATTCCTCGGGATCATCGGGCACGGGCGCGTATTCGGCATTGACGAGGCTCATCTGTTTCACTGTGTTTTCAATGCGAAAGGCGTCATAGTGGGCGAAGAGCGTCGACAGCGGCGCTGCGATTGTCGCCAGCACATCGTCGGCGATATCGTTCAGCAGCAGTGCCGATTCATTCTCGTCCAGCACTTCAAACATAGGATCGATCCCGGCCTGCGCCGCATTTGCGCGCAAGATACTGGCGCATAAGCCGTGGATGGTGTCGATGCGCGCGCTGTCCAGCTGTGAGAGATGGCGCGCCCATTGAGCGCCGCCATCAGCCTTTGCCAGCCGTTCCATCTCTACCCGCAGTCGGTTGCGCATTTCGAATGCCGCTTCGCGCGTGAATGTAATCGCCACCAGCGAGTTGACGCGCCAGTCGGGGTGGTCTTTCAGCAGCCGCAGGTAGCGCTCTACCAGTACGCGCGTCTTGCCGGAGCCGGCGCCGGCTACCACGATCAGGTTGTCGTCGCTGTGGATGGCTTTGCGTTGTTCGTCGGTCGGCTGCAAGTCGGTCATACGCGTTAGTCGCTTTCGCCGACGGGCATTTGCTTAAGGCGGCTGGTAACACGCATGCGGCATAAGTGAGAATACTCGCAGTAGCGCGCGCACTTGCCATTTTCGAGTTCGGTCGCGTGAACGGGGAACTGTCCGTGGCGCCCTTGCTTCACATTGCGCGCCAAATGCTCGCGCGCCCGTTCAATCGCCGCCCGGTCGTCTTCGTTGTCGGCGCGGTAGACACCGCTCGCTTTCAGATTGCGCAAGTGCCAGAACATGCCGCCCGCAAGCCTTGGCTCGCCGGGCAGGTTGCGTTCTGCCCACTCCATCGCCAGCGCGTAGACAAGCATCTGAAAGTCACGCCCGATTTCCATTTGGCGCCGGCCGATGGCGCCGCTTCCCAGCTTGTAATCAACAAGGACCAATTCGTCATCAGCCCAATCGATGCGATCAATGAATCCCGAAACGCGCAGCGGCGGCATATCGCCCGGCATCTCAAGCAGCGCGTCGTCGAAGTGTCGCTCCAGCATGCGCACCTGGCGCAATTCGCCAAATCTCGCCAAGGGACTGTGAGCCGAGAAATCCAGTTTCACCAAGGCGGCCAGGCGGCTGCGCAGCAGTTTGGCTTGTTCTTCCCAGGCGGCGCCCGCAAGAAATCCATAATCTTGCGGCGCATCTTTCAACCGGACCTTAGCCAGCTCGTCGAAAACGGACAAAGCGGCTTCTGCGTTGCTTTCATCAATGTCGAGTCGCATGGTTCTGATGCGCTGATATGTCGCTTCCAGGATGCTGTGGCTAAGCAATCCCAGCTGCCTGGCGTCGATGTCGGGTTCCGGCTCCTCGAATTTCGCCAGCTTCAACAAGCGCCGGGCGAAATAGCGAAAGCCGCATAACCCATAGTCGTTTAATTCCGTCGCGCTAAAGACATGGTTGCTGCCCAGCGCATCGGCAACCAGGCCCAGCAGATGAGGACGCGTCAGGATGCCGCTGTAGCGGTCGAATGGCGAATAGGAAAGGCGCCGGGATTCGACGCGGCGCCCGTAGATAACGCGCTTCCATGGCTCGGCATAGGTCTGCTGGCTCTGCATCCAGGCTTTCATCCGCAGCGCCGAATCCCGCGCGCGCGTGTCGCGGCTGTGCTGGTGCGCGGCGATGGCAAGCATGAGTTCGGCGTCGTTTGCTACGTCCTCCGGCGCAACGACCGAGCCGACGATACGCCTCTCGGCGGAGAGGTTTGGAAAGACGCCTGCAACCGCTCGCCAAAGGTGACTCTCGTTCCAGACTTTGCCCGCTTGAAAAGTAGGACGGGACAGCGTCAAGCTTTCTTGCGGCAGGCTGATCAGTTCATAGAACAAGCCTTGATCGTCGGCGCGCTCGCTCTTGGTTTCCAGTGGGACGCCGCGTTTACGCAGGTCCTCGCGCTCGGACGCAAAATAGAGCGGGTCCTCGGAGATTTCCGCGGGAAAGACGCCTTCCGAAAGTCCGAGAATGTAAACATGCTTATGCGGCAAGCCGCGCGCCTCCGTTGCGGTCGTAACAAGCACTTTTCCCAGCCGCGAGCGATCGTCGGATTCCGGGGCGGTTGTCTCCAGCGCGTGTTTCAGATCGGTCCAATAGCGCTGCCAGCCCGCTTCCCTAGCGGCGCCAAATGTCACGCGCAGCACATCGTCGCTCGCCGATAGGTCACGAAGGGCGCGCTTCAAGCCATGTAGCGCTGCGGTGTCGCGGTCGCTTATGACGGCGTTTTCTTCCTCCGACTGACGGACGCGTTCGATGATGTTTAGCGAATAGCCGCCTACATCTTTCGGACGGATGGAGTCTTCGTCTTCGGAATGTGGATCGTCCCCGAGCAAGGCCTCGAGCCAACGCGCATAGCGATGGATGTCCGCCTGTTCAGGCGGGCTTATCCCTTTGAAAAAGGCGCTCAGGCGCGCAATTAACTCTTGTCTCTGCTCAGCGGCGGTTGGAGCGCGTTGGTCGTCCTCATGCTCATCATGTTGTGTTGTGCCAGCAAGGCGGATGATTTCCAGCCAAGCGTCCGCTGAGCCGCCGAGGAATTGCTGCTCCATGCTCAGCCGGTCCAGCAGGTCGACGTGTTTGGCGTCGAAGCCTGCGTCAATATAAGGCGAGCGCAGCACGTCCAGCAACTCGCGCCGGCGAAAATGCGGCGCCAGCCCCAGCAGCTCAATCAGAACGGCGATCACTGGTACCGACTGAAGAGAGCGCTCATAGTGCAAAAGAAGCGGCAGTTCGTATTCATCGCGACCGGATTCGAAATAGGTGGCGTAGCGATCCCAATCACGGACCGCGACCAATATGTCTTCCGCTTGTACGCCGTCCAGCAGTTGCCGCTTGATCTTTCGCAGCACGCTCTTCACTTCTTCGGCCGGGCTCGGCATTTCAACCAATTTAATGGCTTCGCCACTCGACTCAAATCGACCGTTGCCGAAGATTCGCTGGCACAGCCGTTCAAGATCCTTGTGTCGATCGCCTGAACGCGCTTCGCTGGTTTCAAGCGCCAGGTCAAGCCGGGCGCCGGCGAAAGCTTGCTGCAGCCTATTGCGCGCCAGGACGCTGCGATGAGGCAGAGCTTCGCTCTGCCCGTTTGGAACGGCGGTCAAAGTAATATGTACGTTTGAAATCGATTGCGACAGCGCCGCCAGCAATTGCGCCTGAACTGGGGTAAATTGATCATAACCGTCGACCAAGAGCAGAGCGACATTGCTCGCTATTTCGGGCCGCTCGCGCAGTTTCGCCAGCGCCAGCCAGCCTTCGCCCTCTACATCGGCGAAACCGCTCTGTATAAGCAGCTTCTGATAGCGCCTATAAATCTCAGCGATCTCTTTGTCTTTCTCGCTCCGCGCGGCTGCTTTGAATTCAGCGAAATCGACGCGCGCTTGCTTGAGTTCATCAATGAGTTCAGCCAGAATTGCGACAAAACCGCGCGTATCGGCGATGCGATGAAAATAAGCTAGTTCATCTTGAGCCAGCATTTGTGCAAGAAGGCGGTGAATCAGGGAAAGACGCGACAACGGCTTGAGGCGGCGGACGGGTTGCCGCGCGAGTTTGAGCAGGCGCGCGTTCAGCGAATAAAAGTTGAAGAACTCGATGTTGAAATAAGAGGTAACACCTTCGTCCTGATCAATCAACCGCTGCCGAAAGTTCAGTTGCTGACGCCGGGTCGCCAGCAGCGCCCATACCGTCGGCAAGGCATGGGGCTGCGCCTGCATAACTTCCCGCAGCCGTGCCAGCACAATCGATGTCTTGTCAGCCCCAACGGGCGCCAGATGCAAGATCTGCGGCAAGGTTGTCTCCTATTGATAGAGCAAGTTCACGACTTGCTGGACCGTCCCCGGGTCCAGACGGTCTTCGGCGAAATAGCTGTCCTGAAGGTCACGAATCAATCGGCGGGCGCGGACGGCGGGAATGGCCGGCTCCTGCAATCTAAGTTGCAGATCGGGCGCGTCGCGCGCAAATACCACAGCGGCGAAAACGGGCGCCGCAGTCTGTTGATAATCCTGTAAGTACTCCTTCAGCTTCATCGCGCCTGCCACCGCGTCGCGCGTGGGATTCCAGCGCATGGGACGCCACTTGCCATTGCGGCCGCGCCGCAGCCAGTCCCCGCCCACATTGTAATACTCGCCTTTGCGTTTGGTGATCCGCAATACCAAAACGCCGTGCTTGCTGACCAGCGCCGCGTCGATGTAGCCGAGCGACCGCTCGCTGATGTTGCGAATGAATACAAACTGGCGATCCAGCTCCTGCGCGAGCAATTCGCCAAGCTGCCAAGCCAGCGCGTTGTCCGTCTTCCAGCTGACGGCGCGCAGCGCCATCAGCATCGAAATGAAAGCGACGCCTGCGCCAAGGGACATCAGCGATTTGCGCGTTAGGTCGTAAACCGCAAAGCCGTGATTGGACGGAACGACGAGACTGAATACATGCAAGCTAATGCCAGCGACCGCCAGTGCCGCGCCAATGAGAAAGACAAGGGCGGCAGCGATTAGGAAGTCGCGCGAGCGTCTATTCAAGCGGTGCGTCGGCGCCACATTCTGCATCTAAGGGGGATGACCTCACTGTATGCGTCGCCCTTATTCTACGATAATAGCCCATCTGCTAAGTCATGCAATCTGCGCCGTCATCGGTTCGCGGACGTACGCGACTTTAACTATAATCGTGTATTAATGCGGCAGACATTGTCGCCTCTGCCTGAGTATAGTGAAGCCTTAATGGTAGGCGGAATCCGGCGCCGTTAAAACCTTGATGAACGAAGCGCCACGCCAATCCCTTGGCGAAGCGAATGCCGATCTAAACGACGTTCACCGCTTTGGCGCGGCGAGCGAATCGCTGTTTCGCCGACTTTACCGCGGGCTGAGCCGACGCCAGCAACTGGAACATGAACTGCGGCGCCAAAAGCAGATCGCGCAGCGCCATACCGCCGACAGCGCGACCCTGCGCCGCCGATTAGAACGTCTCGAAAGCGACCAACGGCAGCGACGTAGCGATTTGGATCGCCTGACCAAGGTGTTAAGCAGCCTCGAAGAAGGCATCATCTTTCAGGATACGAATGGCAAGGTGACGATGATGAATCGGGCGGCGCAAGCTATGCTCGGCGGCAAACGCGCCTTCTGGGATAGCGCGCTCGGTACCTTGTTTGAGCAGTATCGCGATGTACAAGACGCGGCGTCCGAGCTAACGCCCTTGGGCGAATCGGAAGAGCTGCCCTTGAACGACCGCCTGGTGCGGGCGCAGTTGATCGCCATTGGCGACGAAGCGAATCGACGTATCGGCACGGTGATCATCCTGCGTGATGTGACCTATGACGCTTTGGCGGAACGGTTGAAAGACGGTTTCGTCGCCCATATCGGGCGCGACATGGAAGGTCCCCTTGGCGTCATCCGCCTCGCTGGCGAATTGCTTAGCGGGCAGCCGGAAGACGCCGCTGTCAATCAGCTGCTGCTGGATAAACTGCTGCGAAACGTCAATATCCTTGATCAACTTGCGTTGGAGCTGCTCGATATCTCGCGGATGCAAGCCGGCGCCTTTGATGTCAAGCGCGAACCAATTCGTGTGGAGAGCGTAATCTGGTCGGTGGTTAATGGCATTGACGTCGAGGTGAAGAGCCGCGGCATTGATCTAATGGTGATGGCGCGCGACCTAAGCGTCGTAGAAGTCCGCGGCGATGACACGCGCCTGCAATGGGCGCTGGGGCACTTGATTGGCAATGGCGTAGCCTACAGCCGCGAAGGAGGCTATGTGGCGGTCGCCGCTCGCGTAGAGCTTCGCAACGCCAAGAGTTACGCCCTGATCAGCGTCAGTGACAACGGCATCGGCATCAGCCAGGATGACTTGCCGCATATTTTTGAGCGATTTTATCGCGGCCGGGCAAAGCAGGCGGGCGACCCGGCGCCGGGCTTGGGGCAGGGCTTATATGTGGCGCGCGCCATCTGCCACGCGCACGGCGGCTTTCTTGAAGTTCGGAGCCGGCCCAATATCGGCAGCATTTTCACGATGGGCATTCCTCTGTATGTGGATGCGGCCGGCGCCGCGTAGCCAACCGACGAAGAACTGAAACCCCGCCACTGTGGTACACTGGTATACACCCAGTCTACTGACAGCCTCCAGCGTTTGGACCCATGCCTTACTTGATCGACGGTCACAATCTTATCGCCGTCCTGCCGGATATTCACCTCGATGATCCCGATGACGAAGCCAAGCTGGTCAACAAGCTGAAGTCCTTTGTCGCTGGCGGCGGCAAGAAATGCAGTGTCGTTTTCGATGGCGGCATCCCCGGCGGGCAATCGGCGATGTCGAATAACGCGGTGAAGGTCACATTTGCCGCCGCCGAGCGCAGCAACGCCGACTCCATCATCAAGCGGCGGATGCTGCGCGGGCGCGATGCTAAATACTGGATTGTCGTCACATCGGATCATGAGGTGCTGAACTTCGCTCGCAGCCGAGGCTTGCGGACATTGACATCCATCGAGTTTGCGCGGCTACTTCGCTCTAATGGCGAAGATCAGATAGATCTTGGTGAAGAGATTCATCCAAAGATCCCTGATGATGATCTAGATCACTGGCTTCAGCAATTTGGCGCTGATGGCGAAGACGCATAGGATGGCGAAGACGACGAGCGCGCGCTTCACCATCAAGGGCGGCGCTGTTGAGCGCGGATTCAGCGGCAGATTTTGCCTTTACGGCAGCGCTCCATCTGGAGTATGATGATTGAGCATTCGGGGCGTGGCGCAGCCCGGTAGCGCGCACGGTTTGGGTCCGTGAGGTCCCCGGTTCGAATCCGGGCGCCCCGACAGGCGCGGCAATGAAGAAGCGCGGGTATGGTGTAACGGTAGCACTCCACCCTTCCAAGGTGTCAGTACGGGTTCGAATCCCGTTACCCGCTTTGTTTCGTTAGGTGTTTGCCCGGCGCTGATAGTCGAACGGGTCCATAGCTCAATGGTCAGAGCAGTCGGCTCATAACCGATTGGTTCCAGGTTCGAGTCCTGGTGGACCCAAAGCAGGTGGCGTCCATTTCGCGGTTCCGCATCCGCATTGTCGCCTGAAGCATGCCGCCCGTTCCTCTGTGCGGCTTTCCAAGACGCCATCGGAAGAAGACTGCGCTGGTAACGGGACGATCCTCAATGAATGTAGAGTTCGTGCGGAAGTTGATCGAGCATTGCTGCTGGGAAGATCAGCGGGTCTGGAAGCTTGCCATCGTCCCGCTTTCCGATGAGCAGTTTACGCGGGAAGTCGGATTCGGACTTGGCGCCATTGAACGCGAGTGCGCCCATATCATGAATAGCGAGCGGATCTGCTTAGCGCAGCTTCGTGGCAAGTCTACATCGCCACCACTTGTGAGCCAGAATGACCGCCGGACGATGCGCGCTCAGTGGCGCGAAATACATGCTGGCTGGTCCGACTACACGGAGGAGCTTGACGCCGACCTGCTGTTGTCGGATTGTATTATTGCCGATGGTGAAAGCGCGGTCACGCTAAAGGTCTGGCAGCTGCTATTCGATGTCGTCTACCAGGGCACAACTCACCGTTCGGATATCATGCGCATGGTGGCAGAAGTCCATGAGCCGCCCGCATTTGATCTGAGCTTGATGCAATTCCTTAGCGGGGTGTTTCGCCAATGACCGCCGATATGATTCGATCGTTGTTTGCGTATCAGATGCGGGAAGATCGCCGCCTTTGGGACGAGGCGATCATGGCGCTGCCAGAGCGGGCCTTCAAAATCGACACTGGTTATTCCTGGGGGACGCTGCAAGCGGAGTGCGTGCATGTCGTCGATGTGATGCTACACAGCCTGCAACGGGTTCACGGAATAAAGTCGACGACCGCGGCGGTAACCATCGATGATCCCACACGCGCGCAGATCAGGGTGATTTGGGATGCGGTGGAAGCGCAATGGCAGTCCTATATTTCCGCTCTAGACGACGCTACCTTCCAGCGAGAGATCGAAATCATCTACCGCGAAACGGCGATGACGACACCGGTCTGGCAGACGATCTTCCACTTTTTCAATCACAACACGCTACATCGAGCCGAGATGAGGCAGATGATCGCTGCGCTAGGCGGCGCTGCAAACCGCGACATACCCTTCATCGACCATTGTCTCGCTAGCTCCCATTGAGCATTTGCGCGAGGGCGGGATTGCTAGTTCATGTGGCTCGGCTGTTGCACGCAAGTTGTAAGAGCCAAGGCGCAGGTCGCGTCAATTCCAACGCCGGTGCGACTTGATCCGGTCATAAGCCGACATCACTTCCTTGAAGCGCTTTTCCGCCTCGTCCTTCTCGTGCTCGCTGACATCCGGATGATAGCGGCGCGCCAGGTTACGAAATGCTTCTTTCACCGCCTCTTGCCCGGCGCCAACTTCGATTTCTAGCGCCAGGTAGGCGGCGCTGATCGGTTCGGCCGAGTCTGTTTCCGGCGGGCGAGTCCGCTTGGTGCGGTAGTGGAACCGCTGTCGCGCGCGCTCTTCGCTGATGCGGCGTTTGAAATTGGCCGAGGCAATATCGCCGATATACCAGAAGCCGCGAATATTCGTTTGATATTCGCGCCGGCGCACCGAAACGGCGTCAAAGGGAAAATCGACCGTATGCCAGACGATGAATTCATTGCGTTGTGTCGTCTCTTCGATATTGACTTGGAGCAAGCGGACGCCATTTTTCTCGGCGACGAAGGCGTATACGGCGCCCCGATTCAGGACGCGCAAGTCGTCCTGCCATTCGCGCAGGCGGCCGCAGTAGCCGTCAGCAGGCAGCAGCGAGGCATCTATGAGGAACAGCGAGCCGATGCTGGCATTCGTGTTCTGTTTGAGAATGGCTTTAATCGTTCGAGGCGCGGGCTCGTTGAGAAAGGTGTACACGTAGAGGCGGCTGTTCATCCAGGTCTCTACCACGATGTCGGGTTCGTGGCGGCGCGATGTGAGCGTGCGATCGGCAGCGGTGCTGGCGAATCGAACATCCTGGATTTCGCGGAATTGCGCTTTTATCTGGTCGGTGACGATTTGCGGCATGGGCTGTCTGGAACTTGGCGACTATATGGCGCCATATTATGGCGTGAACAGGCGCTTTGTCAATTCGCGTAATTCAACGCAGAAAGGCTTTACCCTTGCGGAAAAGGCGGAATCTGGGATACAATCAGGGCAGATCGGGCCGTTAGCTCAACTGGCAGAGCGCCTCGTTGACGTCGAGGAGGTTACAGGTTCGAGTCCTGTACAGCCCACAGTTCATCAATAGAACCGACTGCGATGTCGGTTTTTTGTTTCCGGTTTTTTGACAACTTTACTGGGTCTAAGTACACTTCAAGTATCCGTGATTGAAGCATTGGGAGGAGGCCGAATATCACACATAGCCGCGCGTAAATTGTACAGAAAAGTGCAGTATTGAAAGGACTTTGAGATGAGCAAGAAGTTAAGCAGACGCGAGTTCCTCAAGGCGACCGCTAGCGCCGGCACGGTAGCATTCGCCGCAGCCAGCAATATCAGCCAATTGCCGGTGCTGGGGCAGGGCGACTATGAGGGGGATTTCGTCATCCTGAGCGCCAGCAACGCCGAACAGCACCAATACCTCATCGACGGGATTGAAGCGAACTTTCCCGGAGTCAACGTTGAGTGGCGCGGCTTGACAAGCGAGCGCTATACCGAGCTCTTTGCTGCTGCCGAAATCGCTGGCGATCAAATCGATATCATGGATCTAAATGGACAGGACCTCAGGCGCTATGCCGTTGGCGGCCGATTGAAAGATTTGTCCGATGTCGATTATCTGGATCGTTTCCGGCCGGTTGGGCTTGAGACCTACACAATTGGCGGCAAATTGTGGGCGATTCCCAACGGTGGCATTAGCGGGTTCCCCTTCTTTTTCAACAGAAAGGCGCTTGACGCCGTAGGATATGAAGGCGATCCCGAGACCTATGACGAGATCAAGGACCTAGCGCCGGAATTAAAGGCGGCGGGATATGCGCCCTTTACCCATTCCGGGCAGAACATTTACCTCTGGCCGATATGGCAATTCTGGGCTTACGCCCAGACGTCTGGCAATAAGCCGCTCGAAGGCACCTTCAACGTGCTGACGGGACAAGCCAAGTTCACCGATCCGGATCATCTGGCGGGCTTGGAGATTCTGCATCAGTATACGGTCGACGGCATGTTCGCTGACGCCGTCAACAGTCTTGATGTGGCGGCCGCGCAGCTCTCGCTGACGCAGGGGACGGCAGCATTCTGGTATCACCATAGCAGCTTCGTCGGTGTTTACCGTGGCGGCGAGTATCCTGATCTGGATCTGTCCTTTGTCAATCCGCTGCGCTCGGTGGACGACGAAAGCGTCCGGCGTCAACTGCCGGGCGGTACCGGTTGGGCGACCGGCATCTACTCGCGCATTGACCCATCGCGCGAAGCGATCGCCCATGCGATTCTCGACTACATGACTACGGATGAATTGGTTGCGGAGCGCAATGCCCTGAGCGCCGATGCCGTGTCCACGAATGTCAACATCGATCCTAGCGACGATCCGCTGGCAATCCGCTACGGCGAGATATCCGCTTCGGAGCAGTTCACTTATCTGGACTGGTATTGGCCGCCAGAAATCACGCGCGCCTACCAGGAACAGCAGCAAGCGATCGTCGCCGGCATGGCCAGCCCAAGCGATGCGGCGGAAGCGATCCAGGAAGTCATGGACGAGCTGTTTGAAGACGGTTACGAGTTTGAAGTATAAGTTTCCAGGCAAGACCGCGAGGGGTGTCCGTTTGTGGACGGATGCCCTTTGCTCCCGCACACCGCTTCTGAGGAACGCTCTTGGCTCAACAGTCTCTGAGCGGCAAAGCAAAGCATAGGCATAGGCATTTCGCGCGGCTGGATCCGTATCTGTGGATTTTGCCGGCTGTACTTGTCTACGGCATATTCAAGCTTGTCCCGCTTGCGTCCGGCTTGTATATGGCGCTCTTGCGCTGGGATGGCATTGAAGACCCCCGCTTTATAGGACTGCGCAATTTTCAAAGAATTCTGAAGGACGACCTGACCATACATGTGCTGCTGAACAATGTCGAATACGCGGTCGGCACGGTGATCGGAAAGATAGTGTTATCGCTGTTTTTGGCGATCATGCTTAATCAGGCATTGCGCGGTCGAACCTTTTACCGCACCAGTTTGTTCATGCCGGTTGTGATGTCTTTTGTTGTGATCGGCATCCTTTGGCGCTGGCTTTTCAACACTGAATTCGGCTTGATCAATACCTTGCTGGGAAGTTTGGGGCTCGGTGTTCTGGCGCAGGATTGGCTCGGCGATACTGATATTGCCTTGCGTTCGCTGATGCTCGTGGATATCTGGAAGTGGTACGGCTTTCACATGGTGATTTTCTTGGCTGGCTTGCAGTCGATTCCGAGCGAATTGTATGAAGCGGCGAAGATCGATGGCGCATCGGTGTGGCAGCAATTCCTTTACGTGACCCTGCCGATGCTGCAACCGGTGATGATTGTCAATGTCACGCTTTCCTTAATGGGCGCCTTTAACGTCTTCGACATTCCATACGTCATGACGGAAGGCGGGCCCGCCAATTCGACCAATGTCATGGCTCTGCACATTTACTTGCGCGGTTTCAAGTTCTATCGTTTCGGCTTTTCCGCCGCGCTGTCGTATGTTCTGCTGGTTATTGTCACCTTGGTTGCCGCCATTCAGCTAAGACTGATGGCGCGCGCGGACAACATCGATTAGCGGATTCTCGCCGATGGAAGCTACGAACAAGCCAGGCGCCAGCCCACAGCCAACAGGCATCCATTGGCGTCCCTACATGGTGATGACTTTCAACCATGCGGTTTTGCTTCTGTTCACCGTCATCATCATTTACCCGGTAGTCTGGATGGTGCTGGCGTCATTCAAAACGCCGGGTGAATTTGTCAGCAATGTTTGGGGCATCCCCTCAGTATTGGATGTCGACAACTACAGCCGCGCCTGGGAGCTGGCGAACCTTGGCCGATCGCTGCTGAACAGCCTGATCGTTTCGCTGGGAACGGTGATTCTGGTGGTGGCTTTGTCGTCTACAGCCGGCTATGCCTTTGCCAAATTCAGTTTTCGCTTCAGCGCGGCGATTCTACTGGTGATGATCTTCACGATGCAAGCGCCGACGCCGGTAATTCCGTTCTACGTGCTGTTTGTCCGCCTCGGATTAACCGACAGCTTCACGGGCTTGATTCTGGGCATTGCCTCCGGCAGTTTGCCGCTATCTATATTCATCTTTCAGGCGTTTTTCCGTTCCATTCCCAATGAGCTTCGCGAAGCAGCGAAGATTGACGGCTGTTCTGAATACGCCGCCTTCCTGCGCGTTGTCATGCCCATATCGGGTCCGGCTGTGGCGACGGTCGCGATTTTGACCTTTGTCGGCGCCTGGAACGAATACTTTCTGCCACTGCTGCTGGTTCGATCACCGGAGTTTCGTCCGCTTACGTTGGCGGTACAGGTCTTCTTTTTCCAGTACGGCCGTGTGGAGTGGACGGATGTCTTCGCCGCCTTGAGCATCGCGTCTGTGCCGATGATTGTGCTTTACGTGCTTTTGCAGCGATGGTTCATCCAGGGTCTTACTTCGGGTTCGATCAAGGGATAAGAGCGGACAAAGGCAATTGTCGGTTGCGGGCTTGGACTTACCGACGGCGATGCCGAGCTGACGGCAGTTGACGCGCCGCAAAAGGAGGAAGACGTTTATGGACACCATCGCCTTGGAGAACAACGAGTTGCGACTGGAGTTCGCGCGGGAGACCGGCGCCCTTGTTGGTTTTACTGACAAGCAGACTGCCTGGGAAGTCATCAATCGGCGGCATCTTGGACTGTCCTTTCAGCTTTTGCTTCCGCTTCCAGGACGCCGCAACAATCCGGTGTTCGGCGAGAAGCAGAAGGTTTCCACGGTCGAGGTCGCCGTTGACGGGCAGAGCGTCAAATTCGCTTGGGATCGCGTTCATTCTGCCCATGGCGGCGAACATTCGATCAGGCTGGAGTTGGCTGTCGCTCTGGCGGACGAGCAGGCGACCTTCGCGCTAAGCATTGACAACAAATCGGAAACCATCGTCGAGGTGGTGTATTGTCCGTACTTTGGCGATGTGCAGCGCCCGCCCGAGGCCGAGACCTTTGAAGCGTTCCATTACGGTTATGCCGAAGCGGTTCGCCGCAGCTTGTATCCGGCGTTTGACAACACGCTGGGCTATTATGGCTTTGATTATCCGGTGCAGTACGGGCCCGATTCCTGGCGAAGCGGCGCGCCGGCGGTGCCTTATGTATTGCTTCGCAGCGCCGATCAAGGACTTTATGTCGGCGTAAACGAGCCGAGCGCGGAATTGGTCGCCTGGCACAATGAGCTGCGCCCCGGTTATGACAGCGCTATTGACTCTCGCGTTCCGACCTCCTCGTCCATCAGCGGGCTTGATGTCGCCACGCGCTTCGCGGCGATTCACCTGCCCTATATTCAGCCGGGCGAGTCGCGCTCGCTGACGCCGATCACGGTACAGCCCTATCAAGGCGGCTGGCAGCAAGGCGTCGATGTCTACAAGAATTGGCGAGACAGCTGGATGACGACACCGGAAGTCCCGGATTGGGCGCGGCAACCACACGCTTGGTGGCAACTGCATATAAACTCGCCCGAAGACGAGCTGCGGATTCCCTTCAAGGAGCTTGGCAAAATCGGCGAAGAGGCGGCGAGACATGGCGTCAAGGCGATTCAATTGGTTGGTTGGAATGACGGCGGACAGGATCAGGGCAATCCCTCGCACGATCCCGATCCGCGACTTGGAACCTTTGATGAACTCAAAAGGGCGATCGCTGAGATTCAGTCACAGGGCGTCAAACTGATTATCTTCGCAAAATTTACCTGGGCCGATCGCGCCACTGAATGGTTCCGGGAAGAGCTTCACCGCTTGGCGGTAAAGGATCCCTACGGCGACTATTATCTCTACAATGGATACCAGTACCACACGCCGACGCAAGCGCTCAACATCAACACCAAGCGTTTGATCCCCATGTGTTTCGGCAGCGACGAATACCTTGAAGTGAGCGCGACCGAGTTCCAAAAGATGCTGGACCTGGGCGCGGACGGCATCTTATACGATGAGAACCAGCATCACTCGCCGACCTTGCTTTGCTTTGACGAGAGCCACGGTCATCGCCCCGGCTTCCCGGTCTTTTCACGAGACAACGAATTTCAGCAGAATCTTGAACGGATGAGTCGAGCGGTCAATCACGATTTCTTATTCGCTGGAGAAGGAATTTACGATTGGCAATTCGAGGTCTACCATTTGTCCTACCATCGCAGTTGGGACAAGCAACATGTACCGCTTTCGCGATATATGTTGCCGCAGATGCCGCTGATGACGGCGATCAGCGGCTTCAATGACCGCAATATGATCAATCAGTGTTTGCTTTATCGCTATATCATGAGCTACGAGCCGTACAACTTCAAAGGGCATCTGGATGATTTCCCGCTGACGATGGATTATGGCAGGCGCATGGACGCCCTGCGCTGCGAGTTGCGCGATTACTTTTGGGATGGCGAATTCCGACATGAGGTGGGCGCGACGGTAACCACGAGCGACGGCGAGGCGCATCATCCTTACGCCGTCTTCATCAGCAAGCGAGACGGCATGCCGGGCGTCGCGATCGCGAATTATGAAGATTGTTCCATTACGGTGCGCGTGACTTTAGCGTCCGATCACGCCCTGGCGCGCTATCGTCTGGTAGACGATGAGGAATGGAAAGGACTTCAAGACGGCATCGTCATTCCGGCGCGGTCGGCTGCCGTGGTCATATAAGGAACCGCGCCAAGGTTCGCATGCTCGGCTCGGATGCATGCGTCGCGGGCTGTCCCTGTAGTCATGCGCTTTCCCTTTCCAGCGCCTCCAAAACCGCTTGAATAGTTTGATGCTCGCTCGCGCGGCCATTCAGGCGCAAATGCCAAAATGGCGCGCCGCCGTTTGAAAGGCGAGCCACCTCAATTACGCCAGCTTCCTTGCACAGATCGTAACCGCAGCGTTCGAGCGCGCGGCGCATCCAGATCGCCTCAATCCCAGCGCCGACCACATTTACGCGCTTTCCTTGCGGCGGATCGAGGACGAACGTGCCAAGGCGCTCATCGAAATTGACGCCGGCGGCGCCAAATGTTTCGCCGAGACTCCCTTGCAAGACCAGATCTTCCGGCGCGCCAATTACCATGTCGTTTTCTCTCATCAGCCACAGTTGATCGCAGTTTCGCAACGCGAGATCGAGGTCATGGGTCGAGACCAGAATCGCGCGCTCGGCCTTGCGCGCCAACCGCTTGAGCAGCTGCATCGTTTCGACGCGGCGCGGCAAATCGAGGTAGGCGGTCGGTTCGTCCAGCAGCATGATCTCGGCTTCTTGCGCCAGCGCTCGCGCGATCATCAGCTTCTGGCGCTGGCCGTCGCTGAGTTCTGCCAGCGGTTTCTCAGCCAAGTCGTCGGCGCTGACTGCCGCGATTGCCCAAGCGACTGCTTCGTGGTCATCCGCGGTAAGTCGCCCCAGCCAGTCACTGTGCGGATGCCGCCCAAGGGCGACCAAGCCGTATCCATTCATCATGTTCGGCTGCGGCGCCGCCGACAGGACCATGCTCAGCCGCCGCGCCAGCGCCGATGGCGAAAGCGTCGCCAAATCTTGCCCGCCGAGCAAGACGCGCCCGGCCAGCGCTTTCTGCAAGCGCGCCAGCGTCCGCAGCAGCGTGGATTTGCCGACGCCGTTTGGACCTAGCAATCCAATAAGTTTGCCTGTCTGCAGCCGGAGGTTTAGCTCGCGCGCCAGCACGATATCGGTCTTGGCGCGCTGGCGGTAGCCGATTGACAGGTCTCGCGTTTCCAGCGCATTCGCGGTCATAATTTGCCCCGCGCGTGCCGCAGCACTACCGCAATGACAACCGGCGCGCCCAAAATCGCCGTCACTACGTTAAGCGGCAGCACCAGATTGTTGCCGGGCAACTCGGCGATCAATGAGGCGCAGAGTGCGACGGAAGCGCCCGCCAGGCAAGCGCCCGGAAGCAGCAGGCGATGATCGGCGCTGGCCAGCAATCCGCGGCATAGATGGGGCACGGCGATGCCGATGAAAGCGATGGGACCGCAGAATGCCGTCACCGCGCTCACGAGGGTGGCGATGGCCACGACGATGCCGATTCGCGCCCACTTCAGATTTGCGCCCAGGCTGCGAGCGTAGACTTCACCGAGAAGCAGAGCGTTCAGCGGTTTAACCAGCGCCGCGGAGAGCAGCAATCCCGCTAACACGATAGAGGCGAGAATAGGCAGCTGCTCGGCCGTGACGCCGCTGAATGAGCCGAAAGTCCAGTTGATATAGGCTTGAATCCGTTCCGGCAGGGCAAAATAGAGCAGCAGGCTGACCATCGCCGCGACCAAATAACCGAACATCAAGCCAAGGATCAGCAGGGTGACGCTGCTCTGCACACGGAGGGCGACAAATAGAACCAAGCCCATGGTTGTTGCTGCGCCCATACCGGCCGCGACCGTCAGCAGCAGATCGCCCGCCAGTCCCAGCCCGGCGAGAAGGGCGCCCCCGGCCGCGCCGCTCGTCAGCACAACCAGCGCCACGCCCAGGCTCGCGCCCGCTGACACGCCAAGCACGTATGGTTCTGCAAGCGGATTGCGAAAGTAGGTCTGCATGAGCAGCCCGCTGACGCCCAGCGCCATGCCGGCAAGCATCGCGGTAAGCGTCTTTGGCAAGCGAAACTTGAGCACGATGCTGGTCCAGGCGGGCCGGTCCGACTCGCCGCTGAGTAGCGCGCTGAGGATCTGATGGAATGGAATGGATGCGGAACCCAGCGAAAGGCTTAGCAGCAGCAGCATGACGAGGAGCGCCAACAAGGCTGCCAGCACAATCGGTTTCGCGCCAGCGAACTCGCGGCTCTGCCAAGCGCGCGACCAGACTGCTCCGCTGATTGTTTGCGGCGCGCTGCGCTGCTTCTCTGCCTCGACTGGCCAAATGCGGCTATCGGGCGTGGGTTGGGCGGGCTTGCCCGTTAGCTGCGACATCTCACTCGCTCGCGAGGCGCTTATAAAAGGCGAATTCATGATCAGGCATGAGGTCGGGATGGAAAATGGCCAGCAGATCGGCCAGCACGAGATGAGGATTGGTCACACCCCATTCATACAGATTATTGCCGCCATTGGCGTTTTCGTCGCGATTGTTATTCCACGCATCACCGGACTGGAAGGCTGCAAAATCGCCAAAGCGGCTGTCCAGCGCCAGCAAGTCCGCGCTTGAATTAATGCCGAAAGTCTCAATCAGCCAGATATCCGCATTCAGCCCGCCCTCGTAGACTGCCTCCAAGCCCAAGCCCTGGCTGGAAGACGAGCCTGCTTTCGCCAGCAGCAAGTCGCCGCCGGCATCGCGAATCAGTTGGCCGACGTAGGTGTCTTCGCCGGGGATAAACCAGGCATCGGCATAAGCCAGGAAGGAGTTTATCAGCACGGTTGGGCGGTCTTCCGCCCCCGCCGCCGCTGCCGCTGCCCGCAATGCTTCATACTGCGCGATGATGTCTTCATAAATCGCGTTAGCTTCCTCTTCAAGATTGTAGAAGAGAGCGGTGAACTTGATCCATTCCGCACGCCCGAGCGGCGACAGTTCGCGCCAACTGGCATCGAGCGCGGTGAATATGCCTGCTTCCAACAACAAAGGATGCGCATCAGTGGCGGGGTTGAAACCATAGCTCATCACCAGTTGCGGCTCAAGCTCCAGCACAAGCTCGATGTTCACTTGATTGCCGAAGCCGACCTCGGCTACGTCGCCCTTCTCAATCATTGTAAGCACATCGGGCGTGCTGATGTAAAAGCCGCCGTCGACGCCCGCCAGGCGATCAAGCAAGCCAAGCAGGGAAAGCGCGGGCAATTGCGTTGTCGACAGCGTTATGAGCGCGCCGGTCGGCACTTCTATGAACTGTGCGCCTTCCGCGAAATCGGCGGGAGACGGCGCGGGCGTCCCGCATTGAACCAGGACGTAATGGAAGTCGGACGCGCCGTCGAAGGCGTCGGCGACGCTCACGAGCTTGTAGTTATTGAAGTATTCCACCGCGAATTTGGCTGCATCGGCGACTTCGATTTTCTGTGGAAAGTAGTCGACATCGGCCGCGTATTCGCCCACGCAGCCATCCTTTAAATTGGACTCTAGCGCAGCGGCCGGCAGCAAGCTCGTGAGCAATACAACAATGACTAGCAGTGCGGATTTCATCATGTCCCTCCTGTGGACGTAGGAGGAAACGGGGCTGGACAAGAAAAATGCCCACCGTCGTCGGGTGGGCATCGGTCGCTGGTCCATGCTCGTCTCCCTTTTGACGCGAAAGATTCACGAGCTAAGACTCAGGCAGGCATTCGGACTTCTGATCAAAGACCAGTTACCGCTGCGCGACAGTGTCGGACTTGCACCGACTTTCCCTTTACGTGTCGAACGTCCGGGTTCGGACACGCCTGAGACTTAGAATATGTAGATGAGCGTGAGCTTATCACACTAGCGAATTGCTGTCAAACGGGTCTGCGTCAGTCCTCCATCGGATAGCGCAAACCCCAGTCGGCGCGGATGCGATCCAGGGTCTCCATGATCGCCAGGGTTTCATCGAGCGGGTATATCGGGCTTTCAGTCAAGCCGGCGCGGATGCACTCGCCGACATGCATCGCCTCGTATTGGAAGCCTTCACCCTCATAAGGAAAGTGGAAAGTTTCCTGCTGTTGCCCGGGTCGCACCAGCGTGAGTTCGCTGGGATGCCAGAAATCGGGAATGGCGATATAACCCTCGCTGCCCATGACGCGCGCTTCGTGCGGCGTGCCCAGACGAATCGCTGAAGTCAGCGTCGCCATTTCATAGTCGCTGTATTTGCATACGACTACCGAAAGTTCGTCGACGCCGGTCGAGCCGATCGTAAATTGCGAGACGATATCTTTGGGCTTTTTGCCATAGACCATGGACGCCAACTGGAGACAATATGAACCGACATCGAGCAAAGCGCCTCCCGCCAAATCGGGATTGAAATGCCGTTTCTCCGGTATCACCGGTCCGCGACCGCCGAAATCGGCTTGGACCAGCATGACATCGCCGATGGCCTTCTTCGCCAGCAGTTCTCGCAGCTTCGCCATGACCGGGAAAAAGCGTGTCCAGAAGGCGTCCATCAGGAAAAGCTTCTGTTCGCGCGCGCAATCGATCATCACCTTCGCTTCTCTGGCATTGACGGCGAATGGCTTCTCGCAGAGGACATGCTTGCCGGCATTCAGGCATAGCAGGGTATGGGACAGGTGATAGTTATGCGGTGTGGCGATATAGGCGACATCGACATCGTGGTCGTTGGCCAGGTCTTCGTAGCTGCCGTAGCATTTCGTCGCGCCGTATTCGGCGCCGCAGGCATCGGCGTTCTCTTGCGATCGAGAGGCGACGGCGTAGATCTCCGCGTTCGGCGCGTAGGGCATGCAGTTGGCGAATCTGCGCGCAATGAAACCTGGACCGATTATCCCCCAGCGGATCTTTTCGCTCATGCCGGTTTCTCCTCTGTTTTCAATTCGAGCCAAGCGATTTCAGCGGCGCTCAACTCGATTTCGGCGGCGGCGGCATTGTCAGGAATTTGCTCGACTTCCCAATTGGAGACGATGGCATGAATCCGCGGACCGTTGCTGAGCACGTAGGCGACCGATATTTGCGATGGCGATACGCCTTTGCGCGCCGCCAACTCAATGACGCGGTCAAGCCGCCGGAAATTGTTTTCGTAGGCATACGCGCCGATGGGATTGGTTTCCCAGTATTCGGTGAAGGTATCGAGGTTGTCGCGGGTGAATTTGCCAGTCATGAAGCCGCCAGCCAGACTCGACCAGGTGCATAGCGAGATTCCGCTGTCAGCGTAGTAGGCGCGGTCGGCTTCGCCCTGCTCGCCGCTGACACTGATGCAGCCTTCCCAGGGCGGCTCAACCATTTCGGCGACGCTGAATTGCGGACTCACGACGCCGAAGGGACTTTTTCCGTTGGCGGCGGCGTAGTCGTTGGCGGCTTTGACACGATCGCCCAGCCAATTCGAGCCACCGAATACACGGACCTGACCGGCATCTTTCGCCGCATGCAGGACATCGACGATCTCTCCAACCGGAAATTCACGGCTGTCGCGATGCAGCAGATAGAGCTCGACATGATCGGTTTGCAGTCGTTCGAGGGATTCAGCCAGGTCATCGCGGATGTATTCAGGGCGCACGCGATCAGCTATGCCCTTTTCCGGATGCGCGCCTTTTGCCAAGATCACCACCTCATCGCGTATCCCGCGCGACTTGATCCAGGCGCCCAATTCGGTATCCGTCAAGCCGGCGCCATAGCTGTGGGCGGTATCGTAGGCGTTGAAGCCATTTTCGAAGCAGGCGTCGAGCAAACGAAAGTTGCCGTCGCGGTCGTCGGCTGAAAGCATGATACTGCCTTGCAGGAGGCGCGAGACAGGTTTGTCAATTCCATCGATTCGGGAGTATTTCATAAGCGCAATCCTTTCTGTCCGCGCCGTATTGTAACGCAAGGCAGTTTGATGTGCAGTGCGGTGTTCTGACGGCCTAATATCAAGGGTGGGCGCGTTGTATGTGAACGGGCGCAGACGGGAGGAATGGCGCGAAATGACCGGCTCAACTACAAGTCAGACTGTTGCGGCAATACATCGCGCGGCTTTGAACTGCCTTCTTTAGGGGGACCGACGACGCCGCGTTCTTCCATCATGTCCATCAGGCGCGCCGCACGTGTATAACCGATCCTTAAACGCCGCTGCAAGAGCGAGATCGACGCCTTCTCCAGCCGCCGCACCATTTCGACAGCGGTCTGGTAGAGTTCGTCTTCATCGGGGATGGCGTTGCCTGCGCCCGCCGATGCCTTACCCGGCGCCGGCGCCATATCCCAAAACGCGGCTTGCGCGCCGCCATGGTCCACCGTCGCGCCTATCGGTGTGCGTCCACGCTCGCGCTTGGCTGGGGGGAGGGCGGGCAGCGGAATCGGCTCGACGCCGCCAATGCCCGCGCCCTGCAGCTTCCAGTAGCGGATAATCTGATTGATCTCTTCATTGGAGACGTGCACGCCTTGCATGCGCAGGGGCGCTGGCGAGTTGCCTGAGAGATAGAGCATATCACCTTTGCCAAGCAGCCGTTCGGCGCCCGGTTGATCTAGGATGACGCGGCTGTCGACGCTTCCGGCGACGGCGAAGGCGATGCGCGCCGGACAGTTGGCTTTGATGAGACCAGTCACGACATCGACCGATGGCCGCTGCGTGGCGATGACGAGGTGGATGCCGGTGGCGCGCGCAAGGGCGGCGATGCGGGTGATAGCGCGCTCGGTATCATCCGGCGCCATCATCATCAGGTCGGCCAGCTCGTCGATAATGACGACGATATAAGGCATGGGCGCCAAGTCAGGGTCGAGGATGCTGTTATAGTCAACGATATTGCGCGCGCCGGCTTGACTGAACTTCTTGTAGCGCGCATCCATTTCGGTGGTTACCCAGCGCAATACGCCTATCGTCCGCTCCAACTCCACCACGACGGGCGCAACCAAATGAGGCACGCCATTGTAACCGGTGAGTTCAACGCGCTTGGGATCAATCATGATGAATTTGACCGCATCCGGCGAGTTGTTGGCGATGATGCTATTGATGATGGCATTGACGCATACGGATTTGCCAGAACCGGTGGTGCCGGCGATCAGCAGATGCGGCATTTGCGTCAGATCGCCGGAGATGGGCGTGCCGTCTACCGAGACACCGAGCGCGATCGCCAGGGGCGATTCTATCTGCTGATAGCTCCTGGATTCCATCACATCACGCAGGCTGACGCGGGCGGAATCTGGATTGGGCACTTCGATGCCGACATAGCCCTTCCCCGGCACCGGCGCTTCCACGCGGATCGACTTGGCGCCGAGCGCCAACTGCAAGTCCTTGTCCAACTTGGCGATGGCGCCGACTTTGACGCGGTTTTGCTTGCCGGTTTTCGCGGTCAAATAGGCCGGCTCGACGCCATATTGGGTGATGACCGGACCCGAATTGATCTCAACGATGCGACCGGGCGCGCCAAAGCTGGCAAGCGTGTCTTCAATGATTTGCGCCTGTCGCATCAGCGGCTCGCGGTCGAGCTCGCCTTCGCTGCCGCTAATCAGCAATTCGCGGTAATCGGGCAGTTGCCAGTCGATGCGCGCGCGCGGCGCTGACAGGCTCTGCGTTGCCGATCCTTGCGACGCGACGGCTTTCAGCTTGACCGCGTCATCGCCGCCACGACCATTGCCCGTTGGCGTAGCTGTCGCTTCAACTTCAGGCGTGACATCCTTCTGGCTCCTGGATGATTCGGTCGGGCGCCCCCGATCCATTTCCGCGCCTTGAGATTCTGTGAGCGTGTCCTGCGCTGGCGTCGCCGACGGTGACGCGGCTGGCTTCCGTGGCGTATTTTGTCCGATGTCGGAATTAGCGGGCGCGCCGTCGCCATTTGCCGGTTTGACCGGGGACGCTGGTGGCGCCGAAGTCAATTGCTCGGGCATCGGGGGCGCGGGCGGAACCGCTTCTCGAAAGTTTTCTGGATGAGGAGGCGCGCTTGGGGCGCGCGCGCTTCGGGGACGGACCGGCTTTTGCCAAACCGGCGATTCTTCCGTCGCGAAGGGCAGATCATCACCCAGATTGAGGAAGCGTTCCAGCGCGCCTGCGGTCGGCGCCGGCTGCTGCGGCGTAGACAGAGGCTCACGATCGCTTGTTGCGCTTCGGCCAAAAACTCGCTGCAGTAGGCCGGGATGTTGACCCGCCTCCGCATCGCGGCCCGCTGCGGCTAAGGGGACCGATTCGCCCTCAGTGGAAAGTTTGGCGCGCAAGCCAAATAGACCGCGAAGGCGCTGCGGGATGGGCATGGCTTCGCCTGCGGGTTCGGGCAAGGCGCGCGCCTCGTTCGTAATGCCTGTCAATAGCGCCGCTGGCGGCTTCGATACACGCACATGAGATTCGCCCGCCGCCAAAGCCGCTACTTGCTGCGCCTGCAAGCGAGCCGCTCGCCGTATTGCCGCCTGCTGGCTGATCTTGGTCCGCAGCCCGCGGCCCGCGCCAATCGCAACAACCGCCAGTTCAGCCATGCTCGATCGCGTAATCATCATCGCGCTGAAGGTCATGACCATCAACATGACCACGAAGCCGCCTAATTCCGTCAGGTTGTTGACCAGCGCGCTATAGCTCCAGCCGCCGATCACGCCGCCGCCGCGGCCCGCCAGATAAGACTGATGAACCAGCGCTTCAATACAGGCGGGGTTCGTCGGGTTACGGCAGCTGTCGAAGCGAGCGATCGCGTCGCCATAGCTGAAGCTATCGACGAATTGGAAGAGTACCAGAACACCTAGAAAGCCAAGGGCGATGCCAGCAAGGCGCACCGGGTCAATAGTTGGCGGCTCTTCTCCAAAATGGCGGACGATCAGCCACATGCCGATGGAAAACATCGTTAGCGGTAGGGCAAAGGCGCCCCAGCCTAGTAACTGGCCAATGATCCGATTGACGTTGCCGATGGCCGCTTGCTCGGCTGATAGCGCGCTCAAGACCAGCACGATGGCGCCAAAGACCAGCGCCACCCCGATCAAGTCGAGCTTGCGATCGAGGTCCAGCCAGCCGCTGGACTCGATTCTGGGCGCTCGGCTGGGCTGCAATCTGTGTTCGTCTTCATCTCGCGAAGCGCGGGCGGAAAAAGCAGCTCTCGGTCTGGCATTCGGCGCGGGCGTATTACGCGGCGCTTTAGGAAATCGGCTTCCATCCGAGTGCTCGGTCCGCTCGCGGCGGGAGTTGTTTTGCTCTTTCTCCCGGTCGAAGCGGCTGCGCAAGTTTGCAATGCGCCCGCCAATGCGATTCTTGACCGCAGCCAACCGACCTGCTTTGCATTCCGGTTGCGAATCGCGCTTTTTGTCTCCACGGTTGAATCGCGCCCGCAGATTGCCCAAGCGGCTTGTCGCTTTGCTGTCATTCGATTGCGCGGTTGCTTCCTCCTTCGGTTGGCGTCTTGGCTTGTCACGCTGTCTGGATCCGGGTTTCTTTCCAGCCAGCCGAGCGCGCCGCTCTTCGCTGCTCGCCACCGCTGGCGCCGGATTCCGCGCCTTCGCCTTTTTGCGCCCAGCGCCGGCGGCTGCGCGTTTAGAGCGTTTTCCAGTCTCGATCTTCGACGCGATCGAGCGCCCGGCTGGCGCCAGGTCTTCGGGCCGGTCATTAGATTGGTCGTCATCACGCCTAGAGCCGCTGCCGCCGAGAACATTCGATCCGCGATCGCCGGAGCCCGCGAAATCATCCGGATCGAGATAGTCATCATCGTCGATGTATTCGGGCTCGCTGTCACTTCGAAAAGACATACATCGCCGCCATTCTAACTGTTAGCTGGCGCCAGCCTCACTGTTGGCGTACATGCCAGCATAACATAGAACGAAATTACGGGCGATTCTGCCTAGAACAGATATTCACGATGTCGGACTTGCGGTGGCATTTGTTAGGGAAGCAGCTACTTCTTGAGCAGGACTTTGCCCATGGCGCGCCGTTCCATTAGTTGGCGCAGCGCCGATGACGCCTCTTCCAAGGGGAAAATCTGATGAATATGCGGCTTAAGCGCGCCGTCCGCATACCAGGACGTTAATTGCGCGAAGGAGTCGCGAATCACGCCCGGGGCATTCAACTGGTAAGCGCCCCAAAATGTCCCGACAATGGCGGCATTTTTCAGCAGCGCGATATTCGCCGGCAGCGACGGAATGCGACCGCTGGCGAATCCTATGACCAGGTAGCGCCCTTCCCAGGCGATCCGCCGCACCGCTTGGTCGAAGATGTCGCCGCCGACGGGATCGTAAATGACATCGACGCCCTTGCCGTCGGTGACTTCTTTCAGCCGATCGCGCAGATTGTCCCGCGAATAATTGATAAGCTCATCAGCGCCATAAGAGCGCGCCAAGTCCAGTTTTTCATCGCTGCTGGCGGCGGCGATTACGCGAGCGCCGATTAGCTTACCCAGTTCGACGGCGGTTAAGCCGACGCCACCAGCGGCGCCAAGCACGAGCAGCGTCTCCACCGCCTTGAGCTGCGCGCGATGCGCCAGCGCCACATGCGATGTGCCGTATACCAACGGGAAGCCGGCGCCGTGCTCATAGCTCATTGCATCCGGCATGGGCAAGACCGCGGCCGCGGGCACGACCACTTCTTCGGCGAAGCCGCCGTACATCATGGTCGCCATCACGCGTTGGCCGATCCGCAATCCCGGCACATCGTCAGCGGCTTCAACAATGTCACCGGCGACTTCCAGACCAGGGCTGAATGGGAAGGGCGGTTTCAATTGATAGGCGCCCTGGATCATCAGGACATCGGGGAAGTTGACTCCGCAAGCGCGCACGGCGATGCGAACCTGGCGTGCGCCGAGCGGCCGGCTGGGGACATCGGCAAAGGTCAGATCTTCTGGCGGACCAAATTGGTGGCAGAGTATCGCTTTCATGCCGGGATCTCAATTCTTCAAGGTTAGCCTTGCATGAGCGGGCGAGTCACCGCCTCGCCCCTACGAAACGTCCCTCTTCTTGAAATGGACTTTCCGATGGTAGTCCCAAGGACATTTGGGCTGGAATCACGATCATGTGAAGGTCACAGCGCAATCGGATTGGCCAGCAGGCCACTCAAGAGGTCGACGCAGGCACGGACATCGCCAATATCGACCGTTTCGCTGGTCGTATGCAGGTAACGCGTCGGGATGGAGATGCAGCCGCTGGGCACGCCGGCATCCGCCAGCTGAATCGCTGACGCATCTGTCGTGCCGCCCGCAAGTAGTTCCAATTGGTATGAGATGCCATCGGCTTCGCAGCGCTCAATCATCCAGTTCTTGATCGCGACCGGCACGACCAAACCCGGGTCATGCACTTTAATGGCGGCGCCGCCTCCCAGTTTGACCAGCATCTTTTGACCGCGGATTTGGTCGCCGCTGCCGGTGACATCAATGGCGATTCCGAGATCCGGATGCACGCCTTGAGCGGCTGTCTTGGCGCCGCGCAAACCGACTTCTTCCTGGACGGTGAAAGCGAAGTAGAGTTCATTTGGCGTCTGCCGGTTGAGGCGGCGCATCGCCTCAATGGCGACGACGCAGCCGATGCGGTCATCGAGCGACTTGGCGATGACGCGCTGCCCGCGCACTTGCATCTCGCGCATGAAACCGGCCGGCTGACCGACGGGCGTGGCGTTGCCGCCGCTGTCGCCCTGCACATCAATGTAAAAGTCGCTGAGCCTTTTGCCGCCGCCGTCTTGTACCGCAATAACGCCGACAGTGCCGTCTTCAAATTGCACGCGATTGCCATTCAGCGTATCGGGCCGCAAACCGCCCAGACTGGCAAAGCGCAGGAAGCCGCTTTCCGGCTCCTGATAATTCGCCATCAAGCCGATTTCGTCCATATGCGCCGCGATCAGCACTTTCTTTCCGCCACTGCCCACGCGGCAGATCAGATTGCCCAAGCCGTCCACCCAGGTTTCGTCGGCCAGCGCGGAAACTTCCTCGCGGATGCGTTCGCGGATGCGATGCTCGTATCCCGGCGGTCCCCATGTTTCGACTAGCGATTTGGTTAGTTCTAACATATCGTTTTCGCCCCGCTTCTCCCGGATAGGTTGGCTTTCAAGCAGAACAGAGCTTTCGCCCCGCCTGACTCGCATATGTTCATCCCAAACACTGAGTCCCAGCTCCCTTGCGCGCGCCAGTTGCGCTTCCCCTCCAGGCGCAGGCCCCCAGCGGTTGCGGCGCGGATTCGATATGATGCCCAAGTTTTTCATCGCTGCCATAACAAACCCGCATTGCATCCGTTTGGCAACAAAGCCCTCGCCATAGCGCGCTTCCATTGCGTCCAACAGCTGCTTTCTGGTCATCAGTTCACTTGCTTCACGCAGGATCTGGCAAATGCTTTCTTCCCATGGCGGCATAGGTCAATTCTCCTATGTGAACGCAAGTAAGTCATCCAAATTACGAGCCATGCAGGGGCGACTTATCAAATCGCCCGCTGTGAACCAAATCACAGTTCGACGGGCGACCTGATAGGTCGCCCCTACAGCCAGTTCATCTCTGTGCCCTCGACAAACTCGGCGCACTCGGTGGTAAGCTTTTGCGTCACTTGCTTGGCATTACTTCTGGCGTTCCGTCGTTCTGCTACCATTTTGCCGCTTTTCCAGCCGCATGGGCAAGCCATCGCGCGGGAACATGGTGATTAAGGCAGCCGGCTTAATCTCAATGCCATCGATCAATCGCAGCCGATAGCGCTGCGCGATCGTCGCCAGCAGCAGGTTCGCTTCCATTGTGGCGAAGCTGTTGCCGATACAGACGCGCGGTCCGCCGGCGAAGGGCAGGTAGGCGTATTTGTGCAGCTGTTCAATCTCGCTTTGCAGCCAGCGCTCGGGAATGAAGGCTGTCGGCTGCGTCCAATGCTCGGGGTGGCGATGCAGAAGATATATCATGACTTGCGCCGTCGTGCCCTTTGGCATGGGGTAGCCGCGGACCTCCGTATCTTCCGCCGCCGTTCTGCTGACCGACCAAACCGGCGGCATCAGACGCAAGGCTTCTTTGATGACGATGTCGGTGTAGGGCAGCTTACGCAGGTCTTTAAGCTTTGGCGGGCGCCCGCCCAGCGCCGCGTCCAACTCCGCGTGCAGCTTGGTTTCTACCTGCGGGTGCTGCGCCAACAGCCAAAAGGTCCAATTCAAGGTATTGGCGGTGGTTTCATGCCCGGCCAGGAAGAGCGTCACCGCCTCGTCCCGCGCTTGCAGGTCGGTCATGCGCTCGCCGTCTTCATCTTCCGAGAGCAGCAGCATCGAAAGCAAATCGCCGCGATCTTCGCCAGTTGCGCGCCGTTGATTGATGAATCCATAAACGATCTTGTCGAGCGCTTGGTTGGCTCGCCACGAGCGCAGCCGCAGCGGCGTCGGCAGCCAATGCGGCAGGATGCTTGCCGTATTGTTGGCTTTCTGTATTACCTCCACTGCCGTTTTGACCTGGCTCACTGTGCTTGAGGCATCGGCATCAAAAAGCGTCCGCGCGACGATCGACAGTGTGAGCTCCATCATTTCCTTGTCGACATCGACCAGGGCGCCGTCGCTCCAGGCTTCCAGCCGCTGCAAGGTGTAATCCACCATAGTGTCCGCGTAGGCGTGCACGCGTATCGCATGGAATGCCGGCGCGACCAGACGCCGCTGCCGCTTCCAAAAGTCGCCGTTGCTAGTTACCAGCCCGTCGCCCATGAAACGCGCCAAGCCACTCGTCCTGCTGGTATAAGCCGGTCCCTTAATGAAGCGTCTTGACTGGCGCACGAAGAGCTCGTAAATGACATCGGGGTTGGCAACTGCGTAGTTGTGGGCGTCGCCGACTTTGAAATGCCAGACATCGCCAAAAGTCTCCATCCAGCGTGTGACATGGCTCAACGGGTCTTTGAAAAAACGGCGGTAGAACAAGTAATTCTGCCAGACGCCTTCACCCATCTCCGTGGGTCCCGGCGGGAATGCGCCGGCTGAGACGGCGCCTCCATTTTCGCTGGCTTCTGGCTTCATCGTGCGCTCCTGTTGTCACCCGCATATATTACCATCGTAGCAAAATGCAGAGCCTTTGGCTATGCTGGCAGCCATGAGCGATTTGCCATGACCACAGGCTTGCGAGACAATATGTGATTGGAACTAGGTGGCGAATAAACGAGGCAAGCCTATGTACACGATTGGACTTGATTTTGGAACGCTTTCGGGAAGAGCGGTTCTGGTAGACGCGCGCAATGGCGATGAGATTGCGGAATCGGTCTTTGACTACCCGCATGGCGTCATGGACAGCGCCTTGCCGAGCGGCGTCAAATTGCCGCCGGATTGGGCGCTGCAGCATCCGCAAGATTATCTCGATGTCTTCGCGCATACGGTGCCCGCGGTCTTGCGCGCCAGCAGCATCGACCCGGCTGATGTCAAAGGCATCGCCATCGACTTCACCGCCAGCTCGCCGATGCCGACGACAACTGACGGTACACCGCTCTGTTTTATGCCCGAATTCAAAGACGAGCCCCATGCTTATATCAAGTTGTGGAAGCACCACGCGGCGCAGCGGCAAGCCGATCAGATCAACGAAACGGCGCGCCAAATGGGCGAAACCTGGCTGCCGCGCTATGGAGGCAAGATCTCATCGGAGTGGTTCTTCAGCAAATTGCTGCAGATCTTGCAAGAGCGGCCGGATATCTACGCCCAAATGGACCGCTTTATTGAAGCGGCCGATTGGGTGATCTGGCAATTGACCGGCGTCGAAACGCGCAATACCTGCACCGCCGGTTACAAGGCGATGGTGCAAGACGGAGAGTTTCCCAGCGCGGATTATTTCAAAGCGCTGGATCCAGCCTTCGAAAAAGTGGTGGACGAAAAGGTCGGGCGCGAATTCGCCGAGCTCGGTACCAAAGCCGGCGAGCTGCAGCCCGAAATGGCGGCGATGATGGGGCTGCCAGCGGGCGTCGCCGTCGCGGTCGCCAATGTGGACGCGCATGTAACCGCGCCAGCGGTCAAAGCGACCGAGCCGGGCGTCATGGTTATGGTCATGGGCACCTCAACCTGCCACATTATGTCGGGGACTGAACTGGGCGAGGTCGAAGGCATGTGCGGCGTCGTCCGGGGCGGCATCATCCCCGGGCTTTATGGCTACGAGGCCGGTCAGAGCGCGGTCGGCGACATCTTCGCCTGGTATGTCGAAAACGGCGTGCCGCCCGAATATCACAGGGCGGCGAAAAATGCCGGGCTCAACTTGCACGAGTACCTGGAGCGGGAAGCGGCAAAGCAGAAAGTAGGCGAGCACGGACTGATCGCCCTCGACTGGTGGAATGGCAACCGCAGCACTTTGGTTGATGTTGACCTAACCGGCATGATGTTGGGCATGAATTTGGCGACGCGAGCGCCCGACATCTACCGCGCGCTGATTGAAGCCACCGCCTTCGGTACGCGCGAAATCATTGAAGCCTTTGAAGCGCAAGGCGTGGAAGTACGGGAACTGGTAGCGGCGGGCGGGCTGCCGGAAAAGAATGCCTTGCTCCGCCAGATTTACGCCGACGTAACCGGACGGACCTTCAAGCTGGCGGGCTCGGCGCAGGCGCCGGCTTTAGGATCGGCGATGCACGCCGCTGTCGCCGCCGGCATCTACCCGGATATCCAAGCGGCGGCCGAGAAAATGGGCAAGTTGAAGGACGATGTTGTGTCGCCGATCGCGGAAAACCAGGCGATGTACGACCGGCTCTATGCCGAGTATCGGACGCTTTATGACTATCTTGGGCGCGGCGCTAACGATGTGATGAAGCGGTTGAAAGCGATCAAACACGAGGCGCTAGGCTAAGAGAACGATTCCAATAACGAATCCTATGTCGAAAACTCACAAATGCTTTGCATAACGCATGAGGCGTTGCCCGCGCTCAGTGGCGTATCGCCGTTCTGTTTTGCAAAGACTTGAGCTTCTCACTGCGCAGACGGCTATTTTGGGACGAGAAACGACCTACAGCCACCAACCCTTTGTGCGCTGATACCAAATGTTGCGCCAGTGCTTGGCTTTTGGCGATCTCAGCCGGGGTTTACGCGCTACTGCGGAAGATTAATCAGATAGATCAGTGTCAGTATTTTGTAAGAATTCAACAAAAGGATTGCGCGTATTTGGGACAGAATTGCGCTACTTTGGCAGTCGCCCCGCCAGGTAAACTGCATGCAATGCGGAAGAAGAAGCGTGAGTTCGTCTGTGCGGAGGAAAAAATGATGAAGAGCAAGGTGGGATTCGGCAGCAAGCGCAAAATGGCTTATCGCTTCATCTCCATTTTCGTGGGCCTTGTAATCCTCTACAGCTTTGGCTTTGGCACAATCGCACAAGACGATCCGCCAGCCGATGACGCGGCCGCTGAAGAAACCATGGCGGTTGAGTTGACAATTGCCGATGTGCAGGAAAACGTGGTCGCGGTGCAGACGAACCTTGATCACGTCTGGATACTGCTGGCCGGCTTCCTGGTCTTCTTCATGCAGGCTGGATTCGCGATGCTGGAAGCCGGCATGATTCGCGCTACTGGCATGGTCAACTCACTTGCCGAAAACTTCATGGACGCCTGTGTCACCGGCATTGTCTTTTTCATTGTCGGTTACGGCATAGCCTTCGGCAACTATAATGCCGAAGCTGGCGTAGGCAGTTCGATTTTGGGCGAAGTTGAGCTACTGTTGGGCGGCGCGACCGGCGCGGGCGAAGGCGATGGCTCGCTCTTTGTAAACTTCTTCTTCCAGTTTGCCTTTGCTGGCGCTGCGGCAACCATCGCAACGGGCGCCATGGCTGAACGGACGGAATTTGTTGGCAAGCTCATTTACAGCGCCATCCTGGGCGCGGTCATTTACCCGGTAGTTGTCTTCTGGACTTGGGGAGGCGGCTGGATCACCGAGGCCGGCTTTGTTGACTTCGCCGGTTCGACCATCGTGCATATGACCGGCGGCATCGTGGCGCTGATGGGCGCTTACATGCTTGGTCCCCGCGCCGGTCGCGTGTTCGGGCGTCCGCCGGCGGCTTCCAACCTGGCGATCGCCTCGCTCGGTACTTTCATCCTTTGGGTCGGGTGGTACGGCTTTAACGTTGGCTCGACTCTGGCTGCAAGCGATGTGAATCAGCTTGGTTTGGTCGCCGTGAACACTACGTTGGCGGCAGCAGCGGGCGCGCTGGGCGCTATGTTCCACACGTATTTCGTCACCAAGAATTGGAATGTCAGTTTCATCTTGAACGGCTCGCTAGCCGGTCTCGTCGGCATCACCGCCGGCTGCGCGTTTGTCACGCCGATCAACGCTGTCATCATCGGCGCGCTCTCTGGCGTCGTGTTAGTGATTGCAATCGGTGTCGTCGAGTCGATGAAAATCGACGATGCGGTCGGCGCCTTTTCGGTGCACGGCGCTTGCGGCGCCTTCGGTACGCTGATGATCGGCATCGTCGGCTCGCAAGCCTTGCTGGGTCAGCCAAGCCTCTTTGATGGCGGTGGTTTGGATCTGCTCGGCGCTCAGGTCGTTGGCGTTGTCGGCGTGGCGGTTTGGGTCGGCGTCACTAGCTACATTATGTTCCGAGTGTTGAACGGCATGGACCTCCTGCATGTCCATCCGGAGGCGGACAGAATCGGTATTGACGCCTTCGAGCATCACGCCTCGGTCTGGCCCAACGTCCTGCCGCTGCGCGAATCCGATGATGAGGAATAGCGCGACTTGAAATTAAGCGAAGCCTACGTGACGGGCGATCCAAGCGGGTCGCCCGTTTTTTATTCATCGCTTTGCATATCCGTTAATAGCACGAGCTTTACAGTTGTTCGCTGTCGAGCATGATGGTCACCGGACCATCGTTGAAGATCGCCACCTGCATCAGCGCGCCGAAGACGCCATGCTCCACCGGCCGCACACCCGACTCAGCCAGGCAATCGGCGTAGTGGCGCACGAGCGGCTCGGCAAGTTCGGGCGGCGCCGCCTGGATATAGCTTGGGCGGCGGCCCTTGCGCGCATCGGCGTAGAGAGTGAACTGTGAGACGACCAGGACTCCGCCGCCAATATCCAGCAGCGACAGATTCATTTTGCCATCGCTGTCGGAGAATACGCGCAGGTTCGCCGTCTTATTCGCCAGCTTCGCCGATTCCGCTTCGGTGTCGCCGTGGGTAACGCCGACCAGTGCGACGAATCCGCCCGCGATCTCTCCGCTGATGTCCCCATCAAAGGTCACTGAGCCGGCGCTAACGCGCTGCAAAAGCACTCGCATGACGTTTCCTTTCGCTCTTTCACCGGTCACTAGGCGCGTTGGTTCAGAATCTGCATGACGCGCAGCAGGAAGCGCTGACAGCAGGTATCCACGTGATACTGAATATCCATCTCTTCAAGCGCATTGTCGTAAACGCCGCTGATCGTAAAGCGGGGCGCTTCGGCGTGTTCATCACAGACGATGTCGGCAAACTTCCGCTGCAGACCAGCGCCAATGGACTGTCGTGTGCCCTCGAACATAAGCTCAAGCTCGTAGCGGTCGAGAAAGGGTTCAGCCAGCGCCTCGCCCTCGACGCGCAAATCAAAGTCGATTTCGAGCGACATAATGCAGTTAGTCGAGCATGGGCGTCACGCGCTGCACCAGTTGGATTGCGTAACCCCAAGGATCGCGCAAGAAAGCCAGCTTGTCTCCATTTGCGCGATGGTCGATATCGCCATCCAGCGAAGCGCCGGCAGCAACCAGTCGCTCCCGCGTCGCATCCATGTCATCCACGGCGAATGCGAGATGAAATGTGACCGCGTGCTGCGCGCCGTAATTGATAACTTCGCCCAGCGGATTGCTGTAGACTTCGATCAGGCTTTTGCGCGCGCTATCCGAGAGAAAGTGGATGTAAGGCGGCTCATCGAAAGTTCTCACCAGCACCATGTCAAGGTTGGCGACATACCAGGCGGCGAGCGCGGCTGGGTCGCTCACGTTGAAGGCAATATGTTCCAGTCTCATTGAATCTACCTTTATTCCAGTTCAAATCGTTCCCGGTCGGCTTCCTGGCTTTCGCTTTCCGCTTCCGATTCCTCATCCGGCAGCTGCTGGCTACGCAGCCAACTGATGCCCATCATCGCCAGAAACACAGCAGCAATGCTTAAGAAGATGATTTCGTCGAAGGGTCCCAAGGCGCCATGAGCCAGTATGACGGGCATAATCTTCCTTGCGATTGCGGCGGAATCGACAATATTATACGCAAATGCGCCGCGATTCTGAACCCGCGCTTTAGCATGTCAAAGTCAATGAAAGGCTATTGCGACTACCGAATGCGACACCCAAACGAAACTGCGCATTGTCAGGCGCGCTAGGCAGCCGCTGGGCATTCGCTCAATCAGGGTCGATGGGAATTTTGACGGTTCCGCCAGCGGCGTCCCTGTCATGGTCTTCCGGCTTTTGCGCTGGCTCTTCCCCCTCGCCGCTGATGTCGATTCGCACCGCTTTCTTACCCATTTGCGCTGTCGGTTTGCTCTTGCCTCGTGTTTTTTTCCGCTTCCGCGGCGCCACGAAATTGACCGCTACCTCCGTCTCCGCTGTATCAGGCGCATCGCTTGAAATGGCAATTTCATTGCGCTGGCTGGCATGCTCTTCTGCGCCCGCGGCTTCAGACTGAATAGTTCTGCTGTGATCTTCTGTTGCGGCTGAAGATTCGGCGGGCTTGCCCACAACTGCTTCCGCTGCTGTGTCCAGCTCTTGCGCCGGTAACTCCGCTCGCATCGACTTCACGTTTGCTCTGATATCCGCTTCGAAGATATCCCAACGCGACGGCGCCAGCGATTCGAGCATCAATTCCAGCGCATCCACCAGCGCGGTCTGATACGAAGCGGCATAATTCAGCGCGAAGATCCGCCAGGCGCGCAGCGAGCGATAACTGGGATGAAGCCGCAGCCCTTCTTCAATGATCGCCAGCGCTTCTGTCGTTTCCTCCAATTCGAGCAAAGTCGCGCCCAACTGCGTATACAGGCGGGGGATGTCCTTCGGTGGCAAGCCCTGACCTTTAGGCAGCGCCAGCAATTCTCGGTACAGGGGAAGCGCCCGCTCCGGTACGCCAAACGCGCGCCAGCAGGTCGCCAATTCGAACATGATGCGCGCATTGGCAGGATAGGTGTTATGCAACTGCTTGAAGTGCTCGATCGCGCCGCGCAGGTTGCCGCCCTGCTTTAGACGCAAGCCCGCCTCAATTAACTCGGTAATGACCGCCATGAACCTTGATCCTTTTCGCAAGCGGCAAGCGCGAGTATAACATGCGTCAATTCACATACGTATGGCAAGCGGCGCCGTCGCGATGCTTTGCCCTTCGCCGGCTTGATAATGACCAGACTAAGCCGAGACTAGGGGAACGATGTAACCTTCATCGACCCAGGCTCGCAGCTGCGCTGGCGCCACCGTGGACGCCGGGAATCCATTCGGATTTCCGCGCGCCAGGCGAATGAGCGCCTCGTCCTCGCGATAGGCAGCGAGGAAATCGTGATAGATGCCGCGATCGGGCGAGATATAACACCATGGCGCTAACTGATAGATAGTGTTCTCTCCTAGCGCTGGCAGGCGGTAGTGAAGCGGCGGCTTCTTCACCGCGTTGAGGATGACATCGGCAAAACGGCTGACCATCGCCTCATGCGAGAATGCCGATTTCAAATGGTTGATTGTCTCCGCCGACGTCCGCCTGCCTTCGCTCAGAATCTCGTGGGCCAGCGATGCGGCGGCGTCAATATCGCCATAATCGACTCGGTCGATATGCACATCCGGCAGCAGATCGCGATAGGTGGCGACGCGCGAAACGATTGGCAGCGTGCCGCAGCCCAGCGACTCGAATGGGGTATTGCCGAAGGTCTCCACGCAGCTGCCGATGCACATCGTCACATCGGCCAGGCTGTAGTATTCGGGAATGAGGGCTTCGCTGATCCAGTCGTGAAAGACAAAGACATCGCCCAAGCCCGCCTCGTGTATTGTCCGCCGCAGCTTTTCATAATAGGCGATGTTGAGCGAGTCGCTATCGGCATCCAGCCAGCGCGGCACCAGCACGCGCAGATCGCGCCAGCCCAGTTCATGCACCAGGCGTCGCGCCACTTGAACGACTTCATATATGCCTTTGTTGGTATCGGGACGATGCGGGAAGAGCATCAGGGGATGGTCGGCGACTTCGGCTGGGATGACCTCGAAGATGGCGGACGGTGGCGTATAGCGATACACACCCCAATCGAATCCATTGTGGATCGTATGCATACGTTCGCGCACCTCTGGCGCGAACTGCGATACGGCTGCCGCGTAGGAGGCGCGCGTGTGCTCGGAGGGCAGAATCCATTCATCGCCCTGGAATAGAAAGGCGCATTGCAGCGTCTCGGGATAAATGATGCTGCGCAGCGATATCACGGTCGGCTTGGCTCGGTAAACCAACGGAAAGATCAACCCGCCATCGTGGCTGTAGTGGATATCGGCGTCGGCAATGGCGTCGCCGACATAGCGCATGGCGTTGGCGATGTGGTATAGCGGTGTAAAGTAGGGCTCCGGATAAGGCTGCTTGAAGCGCAAGGTCGGACGGATTTCGACATTTTCATGCCACTTGAAGGGCGACATTGAGCCTTCGCGTTGGGTCGAGAGTATGGTCAGGCGATGACCCAGCTCGCCCAGGTGCAGCGCTACTTTCTTCAGTTGCGCCTGCCCGCCGCCCATAGCAAAATCGGGAAACAGCGGCGTCATGGAGAAAACGGCGATCTTCTTGGGCTCACGCATGCTTGAGGCACACATTCACATTATCGGAGGCCTGTTTGGGAGATTGATCGTCAGTCGCCCCTACGATGTCCATAATATGGGCAAGATTTACATTGGCAAGGATGGTTGACGCCCGGGCAATTCGCTGATTAGCGTGCCGACGGATTGTTCTCCTTGCAGCGCGTTGACCAAGTCATGCGGATTCCAGAAATTGAGCACGATGATTGGCATGGCGTTTTCTTGGCAGAGCGTGAAGGCGGTGGTATCCATCACGCGCAGTTGCTGATTGAGCACATCCTGGTAACTCAGCTGACTGAAGCGGGTCGCGTCCGGATTCGCCAACGGATCGGCTGAGTAAACCCCGTCGACTTTTGTGGCTTTGACGATGACATCTGCGTGGATTTCGCTGGCTCTTAATGCCGCAGCCGAGTCGGTCGTGAAGTAGGGGTTGCCGATGCCGCCTGACAGAATGACCACCCGCCCCTTCTCCATGTGACGAATCGCCCGCAAGCGAATATAGGGTTCGGCTACCGAATTCATCTCTACGGCGGTTTGCACGCGAGTAACGATGCCCAGTCGTTCAATCGCGTCTTGCAACGCCAAGCCGTTCATTACCGTGGCGATCATGCCCATGTGGTCGGCGGTGCTGCGGTCCATGCCCAGCTTAGCCGCCGGTTCGCCGCGCCACAAATTGCCGCCGCCAATCACGATGGCGACTTGCATGCCCAACTGATATACCTCCTGTACGCGCTGGGCGATATAAGCTGACTTTTCCGGATCTATGCCCATGCCGCTGTCGCCGGCCAGGGCTTCTCCACTTAGTTTCAACAGAACGCGTTGGTATGGCAATTGGTCATTCGCCGTCATGCTTGCTCCTTGGTCGTTTACCACAAAGAATATTCGCCGAAAATCGGGCTAGAGTCAAATTAATTTGGCGGTAACGTCCAGAAATCGCCGGTTAAGCCGAGCGCGCGAAAAGTATCGATGGCTTCTTCAACTGTGCGGCCGCGGAATCGCGGCGACATCCGGTCGTGGTACCAACGCTTGGCGAGATTCCACACTTGGTCCAGCGTCAAAACAGCGCCTCGCCCGCGCTTTACAATTCGACGCCATTCCTCAATTTCCGCCTCCGACCGGAAGAGCAGAATCGTCCCTCAAGTATCTACGATGTCGTCATACCATAGGCGAAAGGGCTTGGCAAAGTGCACAAGTTTATTTCGCCCGCCGATTAGCTTGCCCTCTTCCACGCCGTATTCGACAAGTTCGCGGCTCAAAGGGTGGCGCGCCTGGATGCGAGCGTCGGCGCCCAGCAGGGCCGGGATGCCGAGTGAATCCCAGGCGCAATTAGCGTAGAACGCCGTCTTACCGATGATAACGCGGTAATCCGTCGGCGCCGCTGCAAAGGGGTCCGCCATCAGAATTTCGCCACTTCCTGCCTCCAATACCAGCGCGTGAGCATCGTGCAAGCGCTGCAGCGCCTGCCGCGCCTCCAAGGGTGGAATCCTGAAGCGCGCGCCCAACTCCCGAGCGCTTGGGGCAAACCCGCTCACGGCTATCGCCTCATAGACATAAAGGCGAATATCCCAGTCTGCTTCAGTCAGGTCCATGATTCTGTACAGACGAAAAAGGGATCAGCAATGCGCTAATCCCCATGTTAACTTTGACGCTGTTCCTCATGCGATGCCAAAGAGTCGCCTGACTCGCGCGCTAGTTTCCGTCCCCAATCGCGAAACGTTGGAAGCGGCCGATATTGATCGTCTCGCCAACCTCGGCAACCGTCTCTTGCAGGTATTGGCTGATTGTCTTGTCATCGTCTTTGATGAAGGCTTGCTCCATCAGAACGATCTCTTCGTACCATTTGTTCAGGCGGCCCGCGACGATCTTCTCGGCGATATGTTCCGGCTTGCCTTCGTCCAGCGCCCGCTCCAGCTGAATGCGCGATTCCGCCTCCACGATGTCGCCCGGCACATCTTCCCGCTTGACGTATTGGGGGCTCATATTGGCGATGTGCATGGCGATATCTTTGGCGAATGCTTTGAAACGGTCAGTCGCGGCGACGAAATCCGTCTCGCAATTGACTTCCACGATCACCGCCAGCCGATTGTCGAAATGCAGGTAATTGCCAATGACGCCTTCGTTGGCGCTACGCCCCTTGCCTTGCAGCTTGATGCCGTCCTTCAGCGCCTTTTCGCGCAAGAATTCGGCGGCCGCCTCCAGATCGCCATTATGCTGCTCCAGCGCTTTCTTGCAATCCAGGGGACCAGCGCCCGTCTTATCCCGCAGTGCCTTCACCTCTTTTGCGCTTACTGCCATATTTCGATATGTCTCCGTGCTACCGAGTGAATGTCTTACTCTGCGCGCGCGCTTGCGCCTTCGCCGACAGCTTCCGCTGCGCCACTATTCTCGCTGGCTTCGCCCTCGGCGCTTCCATCTTCTTCGTCACCGAATAGACTGGTATCGCGCAATTTCGCCAAAGTCGATTCGCCGAGCAGGTCTTCATCGGCAAGTTCTTCTTCGTAGGCGTCGGTGAAGGTCTCTTCCTCTTCTTCTTCAATGCCGGCTGACTGGCGCAGATTATGCCCCTCGATAACGGCATCGGCTAGCGCCCCGATCAGAAGCCGAATCGAGCGCATGGCATCATCGTTGGCAGGCAGGATATGGTCGACCATATCGGGGTTGGCATTGGTATCGACCAGCGCCATCACCGGTATCTTCAAGATATTGGCTTCTTTGACGGCGGTGAATTCACGCTCGGCGTCCACCACGATCAGGAGATCGGGCACGCGCGTCATTTCACGGATGCCGCCCAGGCGCAATTGCAGCTTGGCGATCTTGCGCTCCAGCACCAGCCCCTCTTTCTTCGTGAGCCGGTCGAATTCGCCAGCGTCGCGCCGCTGCTCCAGCTGTTTCAAAGTATCGATGCGGCTGCGGATGGTCTTCCAGTTGGTTAAGGTGCCGCCAAGCCAGCGATAATTGACATAAGGCATCGCGCAGCGCTCGGCTTCGCGCTGGACTATCTCCTGCGCTTGGCGTTTAGTGCCGACAAAGAGCACTGATCCGCCGCCGGCGACGAGATTGGCGATCATGTCGTGAAAGCGGTTCAGATTCGAAAGTGTGATTTGCAAGTCAATGATGTGAATCCCGTTGCGCTGGGTGAAGATGAATTCATCCATCTTGGGATTCCACTTATTGGTGCGATGCCCAAAATGGACACCTGTTTCGAGCAAGGTACGCATCCGTACGGCTGATGGCATTTGGGAACTCCTTGGGGTTACGGTGTTTGCTTCTCGCACATCATTCAACCTCCGGTGACAATCCGCCTTAGCGGACAACACCCACCGCGAGTCCTGATGTGTGGGATTTGGAATCGCGCCCGTAGGTTTGATTCCGCGGCGGATTCTATCACAAGCCTGCGATGGTAGCAATGATTGGATTATCCGCCATGCGGGCCGCGGAATGGCGCCGCATTTAAGCGAAGGCGGCGTCCAGTATCTCTTCCAGCACGGCAATGAAGGCTTGATTGCTCTCCCGCGTTCCTGCGCTCACTCGCATGCCGTAGGGCAACTTGTTCCGCGTCTGCGTCCGCAGCAGGAAGCCGCGCTCATGGAGTTTCCGATTGAGGTCTTCAGCCGGCATAGGCGTTTCGAACATGATGAAATTTGTCGACGATTTCCAGTACTTGATGTCAAGCCGGTCAAATTGGCTGGAGAGCCATGCCACTTCCCCGCGCAAGAAGTCGATGCAGCGCCGCACATGCGCTTGATCCTGGCAGGCGGCGATGCCGGCCGCCAGCGCCAGCTTGTTCTGATGGAAGCCGCGATGCAAGCCGGCGATGGTATTGGCGATCTCCGGCTTGGCGATGCCATAACCCAATCGCATCCCAGCCAATCCGTAGGCTTTGGAAAAGCTGTGCACGATCACGATATTCCGTCCTTCCAGCGCATACCGGATGGAATCGGGGAAATCGGGCGCCTCGACGAAGTGATGGTAGACCTCGTCTACGACCACGAGCACATGATCCGGCAGATCGCGCATGAGCTCGTCCATAGACGCCGCTGTGGTGATCGTGCCGGTCGGATTGTTGGGATTGCAGAGCATGATCATCTTGGTCGCTTCGTTTGTGGCGCCAAGCACAGCCGCGGGCCGGTATTGAAAGGTATCGGGCGCGAGCGGCGCTTCGACTACCTTGGCGCCCAGTGGCTCGGCGACTTTGCGGTAGGCGCCGCTGAAGGTGGGCGGCGACAGTATTACTTCATCGCCGGGCGCGAGATAAGCGCGCGCGATCAACTCCAGTGTTTCGAATCCGCTGCAACCGGTGAAGATCTGCTCCGGTCCCAGGCCCCGCCCCAATACTTCGCAGATTGCCTGCCGCAGCGCGATATCGGAATACTCGGGATAGTAGGACAGCGTCGGCGCGACGGATTTGATCGCTTCAATGACGCGCGGAGAAGGACCAAGTGGATTCTCGTTATTCCCCATCTGATAGACCTTCGCGACGCCCGGCGCTTGGCGAAGATCTTCCGGCGAAACCAGGCTGTCTTGCCGCCTGAACGGATCAATATGGGGATTGTGACGCAATGTGCTCATATAGCTGCCGCCGCAGTAATTCTCGAATTGGCCTCTGGATAATAGCCTGTTCGCCAACGGGAGGAAAGTTGTCGTTTGGCGGCACTCACCGATTGGCGCTTCATCGAGGATTCCGCAGCAGCATTGAACTGCTGCGCTTGGCTTGGAAGCCAAACCTAGCGTAAAAGCCTTCCAATTCAGGCGCGCAGTCCAGCATGATTTCCTCGATATGCTGCATGCGCTTGAGCATCTTGTCGAGCATCTCGGAAGCTATGCCCTGACCGCGGTAGGCGCTATCCACCACAACATCGTCGATCAGTGCGCGATAACGATCATCGGTGACCACGCGCGAGAAGCCGATCAGATGGTCTTCATCCCAAACGCCGAGCGTGAAATGACTGCGATCCAACATCTGTTGGATTTCCAGCGGATCACGCATATTTGCCCAGCTCGTCTGCTTGAACAGTTTGATCAATTGCTCGGGACTGATCGGCTCAGTGAATGAGAAAATGTATGTTGTATTCATTGCTGCGCCCCTTGCTCGGTTCTCGCGCCGGTATTTCGCGCCAGACTACTGCGGTTTCTGATTCGTACTTTTGTAACGATCCTAAATCATCATACAGCATCTGAACGAATGCCGTTGCGAAATTGCGCGCAAGGTCCCTGAGGGTGCTTCGAATGACGGAAGCAAGCGCTTTTGTCGGAGGCAGGCTCGCCTAGGTGAAGTCATTCGCGTTTTTGCTTGGGCGGCGCAGGTGCTACAATGGTGCTGTCGCTACCGCAGCGGCAAGGAGGGCGGGGCTTGGCCTCTTCCAGGTGGAATTCCTTCATCCAATTCTTGTGCGAGGTCTATCAGACACCGCCGAATGATCGCCAAAATCTGGTGGATGAACTGCTGACGACGCACGACGGCTGGCCCTGGGTCGAGCGCAGCAAGGCGACCTTCGTTTATGAATCGTTAACGGCGCAGAATGTGGCGCTGAACATCGACATCATCAAGCGCGATCCGCCCTTCGAAAACCTGGTCCGGCTGGATGATACATCGCTCTGGTATTATCAGCGCGTTTTCGAGCGTGACGCGCTGGTTGACTATATGTTCGCGATTGACGACCCCGGCACGCCGCTGGCGCAGGAAGTTGACCTTATGGATCGCGTCGGGCGCTATTGGGAAGCCGATGCGCGCAATGCGCTTTCGATGAGCACCAATCGCGTGCAGACGTCGGTGCTGCAGATGCCGCGCGCGCGTCCCTTTCCCGCTTGGAAGGCGATGAGCGCCGTCGCTCGCGGGCGCGTCTATAGGCATCAATTCAGTTCGGCTCATATGGGTTTCAGCAACCGTAGCCTTTGGGTCTATACGCCGCCGGGCTATGATGCCAACGAAAGCCGCAGTTACCGCCTGCTTGTGTTGATGGATGGGCAATGGGCGATGAATGCGCTGGAGGCGCCTTATATCGCCGATGCGCTGATTAAGCACAGTCGGATGGAGCCGATCATCATCGCCATGCTCGCCAGCGGCAGTCAGTCGGAGCGTACCGCGGAATATGTCGGCAATGACAAGCACTACGCTATGATTGCGGCCGAGTTGCTGCCATTCTTGCAGGCGGAGCATCGCATTGAGCCGCTCCATTTGGGGCTTGGCGGCATGGGCGAGGGCGCGATCGCGGCTGCTCATGCGGCGCTGAAAAACCCGGCGATAGTTGGTCATCTGATTCTGATTTCGCCGCCTTTGGGCCGGGCGCCGGCGGTGCAGCTGTTGAAGGAATTTGCCCAGCGCTTCCGCGATTCACCGATACTGCCTAATCGGATTTTCCATTCGGTGGGGCGCTATGAGCAAGACTTGCGCTTTTATCAGCCGGCTCTGGCGCTGCGGGGCATTTTGGAGCGGCGAATGACGCATGACCCCGATTTGAAATACCGCTTCGTTGAACTGGGCAGCGGGCATAGCTTGGCCGCCTTCAAGAGCGTGATGCCGGAAGCGCTGGCGCATGTCTTTCCGCCGCGCTAAAGGCGGTCGGCTGCGGAAACACTTTCAAATGGGCACACTCTACATCGTACCGACGCCGATTGGCAATCTGGAGGACATGACGCTGCGCGCGCTGCGTGTCTTGCGCGAAGCCTCGCTGATCGCCGCGGAAGACACCCGGACTTCACGCGTTCTGACGCGACACTATGACATTAGCACGCCTATGACCAGCTATCACGAGCATAACAAGATCGCCAAACTGGACGAGGTTTTCGCTGCGCTGAAAAGCGGCGATGTGGCGCTGATCTCGGATGCGGGCACGCCGGGCATCTCCGATCCCGGATTCGAGCTGATCGCGGCGGCGATTGAGCGCGGGCATGAGGTTGTGCCGCTGCCGGGCGCGAGCGCGCTGACGACAGCGCTGGTTGGCTCGGGTCTGGCTTGCGATCGTTTCGCTTATCTTGGCTTTTTGCCGCGCAAGCCGGCGGCGCTGCGCCAATTGCTTGCTGAATACGCTGAGCGGAGTGAAACCTTGGTCGCCTATGAGAGTCCCTATCGACTGGCGGCGTCGCTTGCGACGATCGCCGAGGTTTTGGGCGATGATCGGCCGCTATGCGTCGCCCGTGAAATTAGCAAAAGATTTGAAGAGTTTTGTCGTGGCTCGGCGAGCCAACTGCGCGACGCCTTCGCCGATGACAATCCCCGCGGCGAAGTCACGCTTGTGATCGCTGGCGCCGACCCAGACAGCTCGCTATGGAGCGAGGCGCAAGTCATCAAGGCGCTTTGCGCGCGGCTGGACGCAGGCGAGTCGCTCTCGAGGGCGGCCAGTGATGTCGCCAAACTGGCTCGTTGGAAGAAGAATGCTGTATATCGGCTGGGCGTCAGTGGCGGAGATTCAGCATAGCCGGGTCACTCTTGGTTAATCGACAGACGGGATATGTCGACTTCAATCGCGTTTTCCAGCAGGCTGGCGCGCAGCGCTTCCCACTTGTCGTTGCGGACGGCGCATGCCATCGGTCCCAGGCGCGCGCCCAGATGGCGGCGCAAGGCGGGCATCGCATAGATCTTGTCCAAGGTCTCTTCGGAGGTCGCGCGCAGGACGAGCATTGATTCAAGGGTCAAGGTGGTACGGGCGCCGGCCTGCCAATTGCGCAGGAGTTTGTCGATCGGCTGCGGCATTGGCTTGCCGTGAAGATGACGAGCGATGAAGGAATGGATATGCTGCGCGGTGATGCCTTGGGCGGCTGCGCGTTGAATGCTTTCGGCGTCAATTCGATAGTGATAGGGATCGCCAGCCTTCACACCGCGGGCGAAACGCGCTAGTTGAAATCGCTCAAATCGACTGACCCGGCGTGATACCAGCAGGGCGCCGTCGTCGCGAAGGTCAATGTGCGCATCTGGCTCACTCGGCTGGGGCCATTCGCTATGTTCGAGGAAAGCGCGTCCATAGGCGCTCAAGCGCACGACATCATCGCCGATATCGACCATGCCGAGCCAATGCATCGGTCCCACAAGATAAAATTCGATGAGTGACCCTTCGACCGCGTCCCAACTCTCGAAGCCGGAAAGAAACTCGCCGGCGTCATTACGGATGTACCAGCTGTCGTAGTCGCCATCAAGCCGCTGAAAATCGGGTTCGAATTCTTTGATGATTTCGATGAGTTCATTGATGGACACCCAGCCCTGTTCCGGCAGCAGATCGGCGAGAAGCTGCATCACGGCGGCACGCGCAGCGGCTGCATCGTAGGACCAGCCGGATTCTTCCGGATACAGACCGGGGATATGCCACATCTCGCGATAGCTCGCGCAGTTAAGCCAGGCTTTCGCGAGGCGCTCGACCTGTCGGGCGCGCGTATCTTCGAGCCAGATCCGCGCTTCGCTGCGCTGGGGATGCGCCCGGCCCTCTTCGCGCGTTATGAGATCGGCGCTTTCGGCGACGCCTAGCATGAATGAGAGTCGGTGTTCCAGCGTGCGCAGCAGATCGGGGCGAATAGATTCGGCGAAGTCCGGCGCGAATCGCTCACCTTTCAGCGGCGCCGGATGTGTTTGCAAAGCGGCCAGCAGCGTAGTCATATCGTCGACGATGGAGGTATCGGCGCGGTTGACCTCATCGACCACATCAATTAGTCCAAGCGCCGGAATCTCTTCGGGAGGGGCGTCGACCCCTTCATCCAACTTTCCGTAACTTGTCTTGTGCAGCGGCAAGGCGGCAATCAGATCGGTCGGAACGAATACGAAACCGATTAGATTATCCTCCACCTTGTCAAAGCCCTCGCCGATGAAGCCCCGGTAGAACAGGGTCTCGGCGATGCTTGCGCCCTGCGTATGCGGCTGTTCGCGCACGATTTGCGCCCGTCCGAGTTTGCGGATCTTGCCGTAAAAGCGCTCAAACTGCGCAATTTTCATGCGGCTCCGCGCGCTGCTTACGAGCAACTGCAAGGCGGTGCGCGCAGGTTCATCGAGCCGGTCCCAGGCAAGCTCGGCAGTTTCCGGGTTGAGCATTGCAGCTTGCAGTTGGCGAATTAACTCGTCATCGCTTTGGCTTCTGCCGTCGATTCGCCAAGTTTCAGCCAATGCCGGCAGCATGCCCGGATCGTAGTCATGCAGGGTGGCAAACAGATTCTTCATGCGGGCGGTTTTCCGATACCAACCAGCGCGGCGTATATGTCGAAGTGATAGGCGAGCTTGGAATAGTCATCGGCGCTGTAAATGATGCGGGTCGGCGCAGCGCAGGTGGGGCAATAAAAGTCGAGGCTGCCTTGCTCGTCTGCCTGGAGCGTCGGCGTCATATCATCAAAAACACGCCGAAGTTTCCATTTGAAAGCAGAACTGTTATTCGCCTGATAAAAGCTTCGCCAGCGAAAGCGTATCCGATGGCTGCAGCGCGGGCAGCAGTAGATGCAGGCGCCGGCTACGCGGTTGCGGTAGTCTGCGCCTTCAAGCAAGCCGTAAAACACCGAATGGGCTTCAAAGTGGTCAATTTGCGCGCTTCGCGTCATTGGCGCCACCCTGGGTTCACCGCTACATTCTAGCACAAATCGCTGCCGCTCTTGATCAGTCTATGACTAGCGTGCCGTAGCCGATATAAGCGCATTCGCCGCCGACTGAAACCTGGCTGAAGCTATGGCCGCTCGCTTCAACATGAATGCGTATCAAACTTGGACGTCCCATTTCGAAGCCCTGCTCGCTGACCATGTCGCTGGTTTGCGCCAAGCCATATTTCAAGAGATAAGCGCCAAGCGGCCCACTGGCGGAGCCGGTGGCGGGATCTTCGTTGATGCCAAGGGCGGGCGCGAACATGCGGCTGTGCGCGGTTGCGTGTTCATTGACGGTTTCCAGTGTGGTTACAAAGACGTTTTCCGCCTCCGTCCCTGCTAGATGTTCTGCCCATTTGTCAGCGCGAAAGCGAATCCGCTTTATTGCGTCAAAGGAATCAAGCACAACGAAAAGGAAGGGAAGGCCGCTGCTGACGACCTGGGCGGGAACATCGTCGCGAATATCGGTGGCGGCTAGAGACAATATATCGGCAAGCGCAGCATGATCCTCATATGTGTCAAGAAATTGCGGGATAGGCTGTCTCATCCAGATTTTGGCTGGGTCGCCATGCTTGTCGGCGCGAACGGAAACCTTTACCGGTCCGACTCCCTCTTCAAAAACGATCGTCTTCACGCCGGTGAGGCGCCCAAGCGAACCCAAGCGCGCGAGCACATACCCAGTACCAACGGTGGGATGACCAGCCATCGGCAATTCGGCGGCCGGCGTGAAAATCCGCAAGCGATAATCGTTCGCTCTGTCGGCGGGCGGGAAGACGAAGGTGGTCTCGCTGAGATTGAGTTCGGCCGCGATCCGCTGCATGACGCTGGTCGGCAGGTCGGCTGGCGGGTCGGGAAAGACCGCCAGTTGATTGCCGCCAAACTGACGATTGGTGAATACATCCACCAGATGATAATTCAAGCGCATCCTTCTTGTCCTAATCTGATTGTCGGATCTCATGAAACAGCCGCCTTTCACGATAAAGCTAGTGGAAGCGCCTGTCACTGCCGAATTGTCGTAAAATCGCGATCCAGGCAGCGCGCCATTCGCAGCAGCCGTCGGTGGACGACGGGCGCGGGATTGCACTACAATCCAGTTAATTGAGAATTATCGGGACGGAGGCGCTCGTGACAATTGAATACCTGGCGCGCTTGGATAATCTGCTGGAGGGAAGCGGCGCCGATCTCGTCGCCTTTGTTCCCGGCGAAAACATGGTTTATTTCACGGGTTTGCACTTTCATTTGTCCGAACGCCCAATACTTGGCTTGTACAGCAGGCAAGGATTGTCATTCATCATCCCAGAGTTGGAAGTGGCGAAGCTGGAAGCGCGCCCGGATTTGGAGGCGCGCCGCTTCATGTGGACCGACCAGAGCGGATATGAGCGCGCCTTTCGGGAAGCGGTAGAGGCATTGGCGCCGGGCGATGCGACCTGCGCCATGGATGGCCAGACGCTGCGATTCTTCGAATGGCGCGCGCTGGAGAGGGCCGGTCTTTCATCAGCGAACACGACCGATATCGGCGATCTGTTCCTGAACCTGCGCGCTCGCAAGGCGCCGGAAGAGATTGCCAACATGCAGCGGGCGATCGATATCAGCGAGGCGGCACTGGAGGCGACCATGGACTGGGCGGCGCCCGGCATGACCGAGCGCCAGATCGCTGACAGGCTGTCCGCCGAAATGGTCGAACGAGGCGCGCAGGGATTCGCCTTTCTACTGGTCTTGACCGGTGAAAAGACGGGACTGCCGCACGGGGATACCGGCGACCGAGTCTGGGGCGAGGACGAGTTTCTGTTGATCGACTTCGGCGCCCGTTTCAACGATTATCCGGCCGATATCACCCGGACATTTTGCGCTGGCGAGCCGACGGCGCAGATGCGCGCGATGTACGATGCCGTGCATGGCGCTAACAAGGCTGCGCGTGATTTCGCCCGAGCCGGCGTCAGCTGTGAGGCAGTCGACCGCATTGCGCGCGATGTAATTGAAGCGGCTGGCTTCGGCGAGTATTTCATCCATCGGCTGGGTCACGGGCTCGGTTTGAGTGTGCACGAGCTGCCCAATATCGTCGAAGGCAACAAGGAATTGCTGCAGCCCGGCATGGTCTTCACCATCGAACCGGGCGTTTATGTGCCAGGCGTCGGCGGTGTGAGGATCGAAGATAATGTGGTCGTGACAAGCGACGGCATTGATGTGTTGACATCATATCCGCGGGAGCTATAAAGGGGCGTCAAAGCTACCAGCCGCCTCATTGCGAGGTTTCTCCGTTTGGATACACCGGTGTTAAAGCGGCGCCGCCTGAAGTGGATCGTAATCCTCATCGCCTGGTTGATCGCTATCGCTGTTCTGCTGGAACTGGGCTTGCGGCTATTTGTCGCGGCGCTGCCACCCCGCTTGCAGGAAGTCACTCATATCGTTATGCACGGCGTCCCCTTCCCGGAACCCTGGGACCGAGCCTGGACGCGCAATCCCGACCACTACTTCATATTGAAGCCCGGGCTGGTGAACGCGCTTCAATTCGGCAGTCCCAAGGTGCGCTTCCATGTCAGCACGATCGAGCTGTGGGAGGGCGGGGGCATAGGCTTTCGTACGCGGCCCGTGAACTATTCTGTGGATGCTGTAGTCGTTGGCGATTCCTTCGCCTTCTGTTTTACCGAGCGCGCCGACTGCTGGGTGACGCATTTGGAGCGGGATGCCGGATTGGGCATGGTGAATTTGAGCCAGCCAGGGACGGGCAGCCACAGCCACTTGCTGATACTACAAGATTTCGCCAAGCCCTTGACGCCGCCATTGGTGATTTGGCAGTTCTTCGGCAATGACTTCAATGACGATTACGGTCTTTTCAGCGCGAGCGGCAAACTGGCGCCGCTGGAAGAAGAGAAGGCAAACGATCAAGCTGTCACTGAGCCGAGCGGCCCGCAATCTTGGCTGCGTGGGCGTTCGGCGCTGTATGCGGTGCTGGAAAGCATCCTGTCTGGCGGGCAGCGCTTCCGCGATCCGCGGGCGGCGCAATTTGATGATCGTTTTTCAGCCGTGTTGCCAAGTGGCGAGCAACTGTTTTTTGGGCAGACGTATGAGCCAAGGGCGATGGATATGTCGCGGGCGGGCAATCAGGCTGGATATGAGATTTCGCGCTTGGCTTTCGCCAATACGCAGGAGCTGGTCTCATCTTGGGGCGGGCGGCTTGCCGTCGTACTCGTGCCGACGCGGGAGGAAGTCTATCAATCGCTGACCGCCCCCGCGATGGGGGACGATCTTGAAAAGATACGCAGCGCGCGGCTGGCGATGCTGGATCTTTGCGCCGAGCTGCAGCTGGTCTGTTATGACACGCTCGCCGACTTGCAGAATGCGGCGGCCAGCGGCGAGCTGCTCTATCACAGCGATGACATGCATTTCAATCCGCTAGGCAATCGAGTCTTCGCGGAACTGCTGCATGAGTGGCTGGCTGCGGGCGGGCTACTGCCCGGCTGAGAGACTAGGCGCGCATCACGCCACAGACAGGCGCGTGCCAGGGCAGCTTCTGGTGTTTTGCCAGCAGCGCATCAAGCTGTTCTTTCGCGGCCGGTGGAAATGGCGTCCCGCGCCGAAGTGCGATGTCCACGTTCATCATCACGACTTCGACCGTGGCCGCCAGTTCCGCGCGCGAGTCGTTCACGAGAAAGCCCATGAAATAGGCGCGCTTTGGCGAAAGTTCTACCAGCCGGATATGGACGGCGACCTGGTCATTGACGAGGATTTCGGCGAGGTAGCGAATATGCTGCTCCAAGGCGAAATTGCCAATCTCGTCGGCAGCGGCGTAGGGTTCGCCCAAGCCGATGCGCCGGAAAATTTCGCCCAGGCCGCGTTCGACAAGGTGCACATAATACTGCACGTTTACGTGCTGGTTCTCATCCAGAAAGGATTCTGGAATCGTCATTTCATAAGCGCGGTCCAGCTGTCGAATTTCGCTTAGCGTCGTATGGATTCGGGTCATTTCGTCTCTCGATTGATTGGATCGCCAGCCATTATAATCCTTGTGCTTAGGCGCGCAATGTGGTCCAAGGGCAGGACGTAGAGGCAAAGAAGCGGCTTGAGAAGTGAGAGCGTCTGCGTGAGCTTGCAATTGATCAAAAGCGGAAACGTTAGATCTCTGCGCTGCCTGGGGACTGCCCCCTTCGGCTGGATTTCACGACTGCGTTGGTCGCCGCGCGGCGACATGCTTGCGATTTGCGGCGGCGACGGCATTGCCCTGTTTGCAGGTGATTTTGGCGCCGTCCCGACAGTTCGCTTGGGGGGGCAGTCGGCGCCGGTGAAGGACATCGCTTTCAGTCCGAGCGGAAAATTGCTGGCGGCATGCAGCGCCGATATGACGATTATGTTGTACAAACTGGCGAATGGCACCGCGCAAGTCACAATGACAATCCTAGGCGGGCGCGATTCTGCAGAGGCAATCGCCTTCAGCCCGGATGGTGACTTGCTGGCGAGCGGCGGCGCGGATCATGTCATTCGCGTATGGTCGGTCGCGAAACGTGAACGAATTGCCGCCCTTGATGGTCATGAAGATGAGGTGACCGCGCTGCGATTCGCAAGCGATGGCGAGAAGCTCTTTACCGCGGGGCGTGACGGCGCGATTCGCTTATGGGATTTGAAGTCCGGATGCCGCTCGGTCATCATTGGCGCGCACGATGACTGGATTCGACAGATCGCGTTGCAGCCTGGCAGGGCGCAGCTTGCTTCGGCGAGCCGCGACATGACGATAGGCTTGTGGTCGCTATCCAATCACAAGGAATCGCGTAAGTGGAGCGCGCACGCGGGTGGAACAGATGCCTTGGCATTTTCGCCGGACGGCAGATTGCTGGCGAGCGGCGGACGGGATAGCGCGATCCGAATTTGGGATGTCGATGCTGCGCGAGAAGTGATGACGCTGCGAGCGCACCGGAAGCCCGTACTGGCGCTGGACTTCAATCCGGCCGGCACCCTGCTTGCTTCCGGCGCGGGTGACAATCAGGTGATGCTTTGGGCCGTGGGCTGAGCAAGTTACGCGATATGGCGTGCCGAAGGCATTGATACTAGAATTCGTCAATACTTCAGAGTTAGGTCGGGAGAAGCCAGAATATGAGTGACGCCGGAACGACATGGCAGCAAGTGCGTGAACGTCAGATTGCGGCAATGCGGTTGACCTGTGAGATCCTGGGGCACATCTTGCGGGAGGTTTCAAATGAGCGGGCGCGCGCGCTGCGGGACGGACCCGAGGGTTGGTCCATCGTTGAGATTGTATGCCACCTGCGCGACTTTGAAGAGATTTTCCATAATCGCGCGCGCATGATGCTGGAGCAGGATCACCCTCACTTGCCGGCTTACGATCACGAGGCGATGGCGATTGAGCGCGCTTACCAGTCTGAATCGCTTGAGGAGGCTTATGGAACGCTAAGAGCTTCGCGCGAAAACTTCGCCCGATTCTTCGAGACAATGACGCCGGATCAGTGGGCGCGCGGCGGCGTTCATCCCGAGCGCGACAGCTTCAGCATGACCGATGCGCTGATGCAAGTGAGCGCGCACGATCTGGATCACCTCGAACAGATTACGCGTGTCCTGCGCGGCGGCTGATGCCAATGCGTTCGATTAGTTTGGAATAGAGGGTCAGGCAGGCAACCGGAAACGAGCGCGCCCGCCTGGCGCTGGGGCAGTCTTTTGATGACAGTCGTGGTGGGTGTGGCAGATATCATACGCGGCGAGCCGCAATTGACGCGATTTAGCGGTCGATGATAGTAGGCGCGGGAGAGATTTGATGAAAGCACTAATTGAGCGGATTCGCGCCGAGGGCGTGCATTTGGGTGGCGGCATCCTCAAAGTGGATAGCATCATCAATCATCAGTTGGATCCGAGCTTGATGGCGAATATGGGCGCTGCTTTCGCCGAGCGCTTCGCCGGGACGCCTGTCGATCGCATCCTCACCGCCGAGATATCGGGAATCGCGCCGGCGCTGATGACGGGAATCGAGATGAATGTGCCGGTGGTCTACGCGCGAAAGCGAAAGCCGATCACGATGTCGGGTCCGGTCTTTCTGGAAACGGCGCCGAGCCATACGAAGGGCGGCGAAACGCTGCTGCTGGTATCGGCGGAGTTTTTGCACGAGGGCGAGAATGTGCTGATCATTGATGACTTTCTGGCGACGGGCAAAACGCTGCTGGCGCTGTCGCGAATCGTATTGAGCGCGAAGGCGAATCTGGCTGGCGTTGGCGTCGTGGTGGAGAAGACCTTTGAAGGCGGGCGCGCCGCCATGCAGGAGAAATACGATGTGCCGATTCACGCGCTGGCGACCATCAGCGCGATGGAGGGCGATTCGATTTCAGTCATGGACGAATGAGGCCCGCTGTCACAGCTTGACTGCTTTTCCGGTCCGGGCGGATTCCTGCGCTGCCAACGCGAACTGCAGGACATCTCGCCCTTCTTCCGCCGTTAAGCTGGGCGCTTCCCCGGCGAAGTAGGCATCGATAAAATGTCGCGTTGAGTTGATGAAACTGTGCTCCCAGCCGACTGGCATGTCGGAGAAGGTCCGCGTTTGGCGATCTTTATACATCACCACCGGCGGAACGTCCATCATCTTGCCGTGCCCGCGCGTCACCCAAATCACGCCTTTGCTGCCGGTGATCTCAACGCGGTCGTCTTGCGCGTAATGACGGGTATCAAGCACGAGCTCGGGTGAGGACACCGCTTCGAGCGAGCCATATCGATTTTTATCGAACTTCCAGGAGACGATCGCTGGGGCATCAAGAAACCTGCCGGGCGCGATTTCGGTGCTGCCGATCCAGGCATGCACTTCTTCCGCCATACCCATGAAATGCCAGGCCAGGGCGAATTTGTGGTGCCCGTCATCAAAGACCAGCGGTCCGCCACCGCATTCCTCCGGATTTAAGCGCCAGTCCCGCGCCGATTGCGGCACCTGCCATGCTGTCGGGCTGATGCCGGAGTTGCTCTTGACGCGAATGGTGAGCAGGTCGCCGATTTCGCCGTTGTCGATCAAGGCTTTGGCGCGCTGCACCGGCGGATAGAAGATGAAGTTTTCGTAGACTTTCAGAATGACGCCGGCGTCGCGAGCGGCTGCCACCATTTCGTCGGCTTGCGCGAGGTTCAGCGCCATTGGTTTCTGCACCGAGACGTGTTTACCCGCCGCCACCGCGTCAAGCGTCGCCTGGTAATGCAGATGATGCGGCAGCAGGATCTCAACGAGGTCAATGTCCGGCTGCGCCAGCATGTCATGATAATCGGAATAGATTCTCTGGGTAGGCACAGCCCATTGCTCGCCGCGCTCGCGCGCGAGATCTACGTTGTTATCGCAAAGGGCGACAAGTTCCGCGCGTTCGTCGTCCAGGTAGGCGAGAGCGTGCAGATCAGAGATTCTTCCGGTTCCGATGAAGGCTACGCGAAGTTTGTTCATGCCTGGCTTTTCGATCGCCGGTTACGATTGGTTCGATAGTATTCGCACCTACAGCTTTTGTTAATGGTCAGTTGTCTTCTGATCGCCGATGTCGTACCGCCGCTGGAATGCTCGGATGCGTGCCATACGCCCGGTGCCAGTGTTGTTACACTTTAGCGGTAGATGATACAATGTGGGTGCGCGGTTCCTCGTCGGAACTGCCAAGGCGAGGTGATGAATGTTCGGTCAGCCAGAGGCGCACGCCCCGAAACTGCTTGACCTGCCGCTGATGCTGCGCTTAAAGCAGAACGCCATCGTATTGCACAGCGAGCTGGGCTTGACAAAAGACGCGCGCGGGCAAAACAGCGCGTTGCTATCGAGTATCGTCTTTCCGCGCGGCTTGCATACCTTGGTCGCGCGCGTGGAAGACAAGGATGTTGTCGGGCAGTTCCGTCATCGCCCGAGTGAAACCAATGCGCATATTGTTTACCTGGCGCCAACGCTTGACGATGATGAGGATGACGCAATCTGGCTGCACATGCTCGACGCAATGGCGGAGCACGCGGGCGGCAACGGCGCGCACACCTTGGTCGGCGAAGTCGAAACCAGTCACCGACTATTTGAAACGATGCGCCGTGCTGGCTTCGCGGTTTATAGCCGGCAGGTCATCTGGCGGCATCGACCACTGGCGGCGGAACCGCGGACTGCTGGGCTGAGGTTGGCGGCGGAGACGGAAGATGATCAGATTGGCATCGCAGCTTTGCTTGGCAGCACAATACCGCGGATCTTGCAGACGGTCATGGGTCCATCAACCGACATGGCCGGTCTGGTTTATCGGGTGGACGGAAGAATCGAAGCCTACCTGGCTTATTCCGAAGGAAAGCATGGCGTTTATCTGATGCCGTATCTGCATCCGGAAGTGCTGATCGAGGCGCCGGAAATCATTGCCGCCGCGCTGCGCCAGATTGAGCGCTGCCGAAAGCTGCCGATATACATCTGCGTACGCGGCTATCAAGGATGGATGGAAAACGCGATGCTGGACCTGGGCTTTGATCCCTGGCTGGAACAGGCGGTGATGGTCAAGCACCTGACCGCCGGTGTCCGACAGGCATCCTTTGAAAGTGTTGAGCTGACTGCAAGAGGGGGGCAAAAGCCGGCGGCTACTATGCGAATGGCGGGCGTCGACGACGTTCGACGTTCGCGAAATCTGGCGGCGATAAAGCCAAGCGTCCCGCTAGAGCAGAATCGAAAAGTGTAAGCCTTTGCGGCACGGATTTTAGAAACAGGAGGACAGCCACCCAATACATGGACAAGCGCATAACGGACGACTTTGACATACTCAGAAGCATATTGCCAGCGCGGATCCGCAATGCAGTTGATGAGTATGGCGAAACCAGTCGCCTTTTGGAAATCGTGCTCGATCTGGGAAGAAAGCCAACCGCACGCTACATCGATAGAGAAAATGAACTTTCCGACCGCGAGGTGACGGACCTTGATCTGCGTCAATTGGTTGATGAACTTGGCGAGTTTGACGACGACAATCGCGCGGGCATTGAACGTTCGCTGCATCGCATTTCGGCGATTCGAAACCGTCGAGGCCGGATCGTCGGCTTGACGGTGCGCGTCGGTCGGGCGGTGTACGGCACGATCGACATCATCGCCGATCTGATCGAGACCGGGCAGAGCGTTCTGCTCGTTGGTCCGCCCGGCGTCGGCAAGACCACTTTATTGCGCGAGGCGGCTCGCGTCCGCGCGCGCGACAAACGGGTAGTGATTGTGGACACCTCGAATGAAATCGGCGGCGATGGCGATATACCGCATCAGGCGGTGGGCAAGGCGCGCCGTATGCAAGTGTCGCAGCCCGACAGGCAGCACGAAGTGATGATAGAAGCGGTGGAGAATCACAATCCGGAAGTCATCATAATTGACGAGATCGGCCGAGAGTTGGAAGCGAAGGCGGCGCGCACCATCGCCGAGCGCGGTGTGCAATTGATCGGCACCGCTCACGGCAACACGTTGGAGAATTTGCTGCTCAACCCAACCTTATCCGATCTGATCGGGGGCATCGAATCGGTAACCTTGTCGGATGACGAGGCGCGGCGCCGCGGCACGCAGAAGGTTGTGCTCGAACGCCGTACTGCGCCTACTTTCGATATCATGATTGAGATTCAAGCGCGCGATCGTCTGGTGGTGCATACCGATGTGGCGTCGGCTGTTGACGCGATGCTGCGCAACCGTCCCCTGCCGGCGGAATTGCGGGAGCGCGACGAATGGGGCGCGATCCACGCCAGCGAATATGTGCCGGAATCAGATTCGCGCACAGCGCCCGCACGCGGCGGCGCGCGGCAATTGGGCGGCGCCAGTCCCGCCATGAATGCGCATTTGGTGCGCGGCAACCGCGACAATGGCAAAACGCGCAATGAGATGAAAGATGATCTCGGTCAGAATGAGGGTCGCAATCTGCGCCCGATCGGCGTATACGCTTATGGCGTGGCGCGCAACCGATTGGAGCAGGCCGCGCGCCGTCTATCGGTACCCTTGCGGCTCACCGATGACTTCGGCGATGCGGAGGCGATTGTAACGCTCAAGACGCATTATCGTCGCCGTCCGCGCGTGATTAGTGATGGCGAGAAACGCGGCTTGTCCATTTATGTGCTGCGCGCCAACACGGTAACGCAGATGGAGAATTTTCTGGTGGATCTCTTCCGCCTCCATGGGCGGAAAGACGCTGATGTCTTTGGCGACGCGCTGACGGAAGCCGAACAGGCTATCAGCCGCATACGGGCGGGCGAAGATTATATTGACTTGAAGCCGCAAGCGTCGCAGGTGCGCAAACGTCAGCATCAATTGGCGCGTCAGGCGCGTTTGCAGTCGGCAAGCGTCGGCGATGAACCGCAGCGCTATGTGACGATATATCGCGGCGCATAATTCGACCCTGCCGTCCTAAGGCAAAATATGTCCATAGCCAACACGCGACCGGCGCCGATTCGCACGGATCGCAGCAACGCCTTTGCCAATAACACGATGCGCGTTCGCCTGCCGGCAATCATTGATGAGGTCGAGGCGCTCAACCCGGACTACGCGCCCGATATCAAGCGACGTCTGCGCCGGCTGCGCAAAGATATCGCCACCGGTGCGCGCATAATCGAGACCGAGCTTGCGCCTGCTGAAGACGCAGTGACATGGGCAGATGCCTTGCGGCAGCAGCGAGAGATTGTCGGTGCTGAGCCGACCTGGCACGATGCCGAGTGGTTCTTCGCCGAGACCTACGCTTATCGCTGTCTGATCGAAGCGGTACGCTGGCGCGAAAGCGGACGCGATCCCTTTCTGCCCAAAAAACTGGAAGAGCTGCATAGCGATGCGCTTTGGCAGTTGATTGAGCGCGCCTTAGAGCCACTAAACTCGCCCGATAGCGAAGTGTGTCGCGCCGTCGAATTCGCGCTATGGGGCAATCGCATCGACCTGAGCTACGCTCCTGCCAGCGAACGGGGCGCCGAAATCAAAGCCGACGACCTGCTGGTGGATGAACGCGACGAACTGGGGGCTTGTCTCAGAGACACACGGACTTCAGAAGAGGGCTTTCACGGTCGAAAACCGGTATTCATCGTAGCGGATAATGCAGGCTCCGAATTGGCGATGGATCTGGCGCTCAGCGAAACTTTGCTGCGCCATGCGACGCCCTCGGTCGTGATATGGCTGAAAGCGCATCCGACTTTTGTCAGCGATGCCACGCCGCAGGATGTGTGGATGCTTCTCAACGAGATGGCAGCGAAGGGACCCGGAGCGTGTGCCCTTGCGAAACAGTTGAAAATGCGCTGGAAGTCAGGGCAGTTGCGCTTTATGCCCCATGCCTATTGGAACAGCAGACGCTTTCTGTGGGACTTGCCGCCGGACCTGGAGCGTCAGTTTAACCAGGCGCGTCTGGTGATCGTCAAGGGCGATGCCAACTATCGACGGACGGTCGGCGATTGTATGTGGCCCGTCCATACGCCGTTCAGCAAGGTCGTGAATTTTTTGGATGCGCCCGTGCTTTGCCTACGCACCCTCAAGAGTGATCCCATTATCGGCTTGCCTTCAGCCGAGACGGCCGCCGCCCTGGAGCGGGTCGACCCGAAGTGGCGCGTCAATGGCAAACGGGGCGTGATTCAGTTCAAGCCTCAGACGTCGAAGAGCCAGTAAGTCGCGGTGGCGGGATAATCGCGTTCCAGCCAAGCCATAACCTTCTGGGGTGTCAGGCGGAGCATCAAATCACCGCTATCATCCAGTTGTGGGTCAAGCTCGTATTTCTCCACATATCGCCTACTGATTTTCTTCAATTGTTCTTCGGAAATGCGCGCTTGAACCAATCGTCCTTCGAATATGACGGTTTCGTCGCCGCTGTCCAGATGCACGACAACGCGGTCGTCGCGAGCAATATTGCGCGCCTTGACTGATTTCTTGTCGGTGCCGAAGTACAGGCTGCCGTCGACCCAGGCGCCCCATACCGGAACACTATGCGGGCGGCCATCGCCGCGTACGCTGCAAACCCAGTAATTGTGCGCCTCGTCCATGCGTTGGACGACCCAGTCCCAGGACAGCATGGCGCTTACTTCGTCCGGCATCACGCCGTAATTGGGCATGTTCGGGCGAACGCGCCGCGCGTTTTTCGGCTCGATCATGATTTTGCTTCCAGATAATGGGTGTGAGCTATTTGCTCATCGGCATGATGACGTGCGTGAAGTCATCGCGGTTTTCCGGTTTGAGCACACCGGGATTTTCCGGTCCGTTGCTTTGGAAAACGACACGCTCCTCAGTGATGACGCGCAGCACATCAATCAGGTAGCGGATGTTGAAGGAGATATCGAGCGGCTCGCCCTCGGCGGTGGCATCCAGCATGCCTTCGCTATCGCCGCGCTCGGCGCTCTTGCCAACGATCAAGACTTCGGCCGGTTCACCCGGATTCAGCGCCGGCTTGACCCGCAGGTTGGCGCTGTTGGCGTTGTCGCGGGCGAAGATTTCCGCGCGTTGGCAGACGACCAGCAGGTCGTTGGTATACATCACGGTGGAGGTGACAAAGGAGCGCGGGATGATTGAGGCGAAGTCGGGGAAGCGGCCCTCAAGCAGTTGCGATGAGACTACCACGTTCGGCGCGAAGAAGGTAACGCTGTTGCGCTGAGCTGGCAGGGCAATTCCCACCTCCTGATCGTCTTCTACTATGCGCGCGACTTCGCTCATCGTGCGCGCCGGGACGACCATGTCTTGCCGTTCGTCGAAGCTCGCGCCGATCTCGGCTGTGCGTACCGCCAGACGGTAGCCATCGGCGGCCGCCATCGTCATTGTTGGACCTTCAAGCTGGAGGTAAACACCGGTGAGGATCGGTCGATTCTGCTCACGCGCAGCGGCGAAGGCTGTCTGGTTAATCATTTCGCGAAGCGACTCGCCCTGGACTTGCAGGTCGGCGCTTTCGTTGTGATTGATCGGCGGAAACTCATCGGCGTCGATGCCGCGAATATTGGAGGTTTGCACGCCGCAGCGCAGATGAACCGTATGAGTCGCGGCGTCGAGGCGCATGTCCACCCGTTCTGGCGAAAGACTGCTGACCAATTCGCTAAAGGTCCTGGCGGGCAAGGTGATGCTGCCGGATTGCTCCACCTTGGCGCCGATCCATACGCTGATGCTCAATTCGAGATTGGTGGCTGAAATCTTCAGCCGCGAGTCTTCGGTCTCGAGCAGGACGTTGGCGAGCACCGGCAATGGCGGGTTGCTGTCAACGGCTTTGGTGACGATGTTCAGGCTCCTCGCCAGGTTTTCTTGCAGGACGCTAACGATCATGGTGTACCTCAATTTGGCTGCCCGGCGTTGGCGCATAATATACGCCAAACCGCCCGACTGTTACTTGCAGTTGGTATCGCACGAGTATAGCGTAATTCGGGCGCAAATTCTAGCGTGCTCCTGCTCACATTAAAGGCGGCGGGTGCTCGATAAGCGCATTAGGGCGAAAACGGACTTTGTCGTCTCTGCATGCTACAGGTTGGTGGATCCAGGGCTGTCGCTACAGATACTACGGATGGCGTGAATCCAAGCAATTAGTCGTCATGTGGCGTTACATCGGTGACATCATCGCCGGATATCATGATTGTTTCGGCGTCTTCGTCGATGTCTTCGACGCGAACGATATCGAGCTTGAGTTTGGCGAATAGCGCCGCCAACGCGCCTAGCGCCGCCAGTACCGGGCTTACCAAGGTAGCCACGCCGCCGACCACAACCGCCGACGTCAGCGGCACTTCGATTAAGACCTCGTTGTTGGCGTTGCGGATGATCAAGCGACGGACGTTTCCTTCGGCGACCAGCGCCTTGACGCGATCCACCAACTCGTTACCGGCGACTTCCATCTCCTCGACCCAGTCTCGTTGGTTCTTCGGTTTCTGTGGCTCGTTTGCCATGATTATTTCTCCGTCGCACCTTCTACTGTCTAATACGCAGCGGGACGCGATCAGGTTGCGATGAGGCAAGCGGGTTATCGAAGCAGTTGATACAGGAGATCTTTCCAGCGGGCCGCATCCAATTCCCAACAGATGGCGGGTTTCTTCACGATTGGCAGCAGCTCGCGCCAGACGGGCGTATTGCGCTCGTCATCGGCCAGATTGAGCTTGTCCACCACGGTCATGCCGCGGGTCAAGTCGCTGTCGCATTCGACATCAACGAGATGCTGGCTCTTGGCGATGCAAATCGTCGGATCAATCGCGACCGCCATCGCCACGCCATCAGGCAGCGATATGCCGATCTCGCCCGTCTGAATCTCGTAACCGCGCATGCCTTTGATGTTGCAGTCGATGGTGAAATCAGCAAAGGGCGTATTGATACCGCGCACGTTGTCGATGTCGTCCAGTGAAAGCACGAATTGGCCGATGCTAAATTCCCAGCCCACCATCTCGATGGGCAAGCCCGAGCGAAATACGATCCGCGCCGATTCAGGATCGCACCAGAAATTGTATTCGGCGGCTGGCGTGACATTGCCGTTGGTGCAGGCGGCGCCACCCATCACCACGCAGCGCGATATCAGGGGCGCGATATCCGGCGCTTTGCGCAGCGCCAAAGCCAGATTCGTAAGCGGACCCAGGGTTACAATGGCCAGATCGGTGGTGGAGCGGGCGGTCTCGATGATGGCGTCGACAGCATGCTTCTCGCGCGCCTCCGAACACTTGGGCTTGTAGCGGTCGCCCCAATCGCCCAAGCCATCTGCGCCGTGGAACCAATCGGCGGAGACATATTCGCGCAGCAGCGGTCGATCGGCGCCGGCATAAACCGGCACATCGGTCTGACAAAGTTCTGCGAAGTAAAGCGAGTTAAGGACGCCCTGCGGCAGCGGCACATTGCCAGCCACCACTGTGATGGCGCGGACATCAATATCGGCATACCGCAAAGCCATCAGGATGGCGACCGCGTCATCGGAGCCGGCATCGGTGTCAATCAGGAATGGTCGCGCCATAGAATCGCTCCCGCGCTAGACCGTAAGCGCCAGTTGCTCCACCGCCGCCCGCAGACGTTCGAGCCCGGTGGCAAGCGTGGCGCGGGGACAGCCGAAATTCAGGCGCACAAAGCCTTCGCCGGCTTCGCCAAAGAATGTGCCGGGGCTGGGTGCGATTCCGGCGGAATGATGGAAAAAGTCCATCAGATCGCCTTCAATCGGCAAATCGCGCATATCCATCCAGAGCAGATAGGTCGAGGTCGGCACGGTGGTTTTGATCATTGGCAGGTGGCGGCGAATATAATCGATTGCGAAGTCGCGATTGTCCTTCAGATATACGAGCAACTGCCGCAGCCATTCATCGCCGCCGCTATAGGCGCCATACGCGGCTTCATAACCCATAATGTTGACGTGGGCGCTGATGCTTTGCAAGGCGGCCGCCATCGTTTCACGAATCTCTTTGTTTTGGGCGATGAGCACGGAACAAGCCATACCCGCCAGGTTGTAGGTCTTGCTGGGCGCGATCATGGTCAGCGTGTTTTGCGCGATTTCTTCGGACAAGGTTGCAATGGGAATGTGTTGACCTTCCAGGATGAGGTCGGAGTGAATCTCGTCGGCGACGATCAACAGCTTGTGCTTCAGGCAGATTTCAGCGATGCGCTCGAGCTCGGCGCGCGAATAAATGAAACCGGCCGGGTTTTGGGGATTGCACTGCAGGTGGATCGAGGTTCGTCGGTCGCGCGCTACTTGTTCGAATTCATCGTAGTCATTCTCGTAGTGGAAGCTGTGCGCGTCATCGGCGATGTATTCCATATTGATATTGGCGGCGAATTTCCGATTGGCGCGGACAGCCTTGAAGAATGAGCCATAGACGGGTGTCTGAATGAGCACGGTATCGCCGGGTTCGCCAAAGCCGCTGCAAGTGGAGCAAAGCGCCAGGACCAGGCCGGGCGAGAAGAGAACATCTTCCGGCGTAATATGCCAATTGTAGAGCCGCTCCATGCGCTCGACGACGACTTCTTTCAGCTTTGGCGGATCCATGGTATAGCCGAAGACGCCATGACGAGCGCGTTCTATCATGGCATTGATGGCCGACGGCGGCGAGCGGAAGTCCATATCGGCGACCCACAGCGGCAGGCAGCCATCATCGACTGCGCCCCATTTGGCGCTGTGGTGCCGCGTTCGGTCAATGATTTCGTCGAAGTTGAAGTCGGTCATATCTCGGCTTTCGATGCGCTATCGAGCATTGCGCCTAGAAATATAACCGATAAGCGATTGCCATGCACGGGCGTGTTTAATCGGCGGAGGAGGCGCGAGATTTCAATCCGACAGACCGCGCCGCGTTATTCTTTTTTGTTAAAGTTCGGCGTAGATTCGCTAGACCGATTGCAGGCTTGCATCCAGCCGCGCGATGAGTGCGTCAATGTCTAAATTGGCAGCATTGAAGGTGCAAAGGAGGGCAAAGATCGCTCGCGGATCGTCGTACATCCGCGAGATTAGGACATGAGCGCCCATGATTTCGCTGAGCGTCTCGGTCAAAGTTGCTCGGACAGACTCGAAGATTTCTGGCTCATTCCGATAATGAATGCGATCGAGAAAGCTGATCTTCGCCGAATTGAAGTCAAATACGATGTCTCCGGGCGCTTCCGCTTCCAGAGCACGCCCGGCCGCCAACGCGCTGCTCGTGACGAGGCGCAAAGCCCGCTCCAACGTATCGGGCAACTCGCGCTTGCGCACATAATACAAGCCGATTTCGCCGTCGGCGAGATCATAAGCCAGATCGAATTCATCGGCGATCAGAACGATGCCGGGTCCATCGGGCACGTGTTTGTAATCGATGACATCAATTAGCATGCCTTCAATGGTGTGCTCTTGAATCCAGCGCTGGAAGATAGGCAAGATGTCTTCCGGTTGCAGCGTCGGCTGTTGTTTCAGGCTGAATTTTACGCCAAGGCGCCTGGGTACGGTTGTCATAGAATTTATGCGCTCCGTTAAGGGCAATTCACAGGGTCGCGTAGACACTGACCGTCTATCGCCCCTACACAATTGCTCGGGCGGGCGACCTGATAGGTCGCCCCTACAAGTTCCTTATCCGACAATCACGCCATTGATGCGCTGTTCGGCGGTGTGAACGTTCTCAATGAACAGCTGTGTTTCATCAATGATTTGGTGCGCGTAGTCTTCGTTGATGCGAGTTGGCTCGCCTTCGTGCCGCTTGAAAAGATAGCGCGCGAATTTGCCTTTGGCGAAGCGATCGTAGATTAGTTCCGTGTCGTAGAAGCGCGAGCGGAATTCATCTACGATGACGTTGTAGTCATCACCGACATCAAGATTCTTTGTCCGCACGAGGGCACGCGCCGCCTGCACCATCGCCTTGTAGGCTTGTTCGTCCGCCAGCTTATAGTCGCCGTCGTCGAGCGCGATAAGCGCTTCAAATTGCGTGGATTCCGCTTTGGAAATCTCCATCGAAAATAGCGAAACCACTTCGCCGGCGCATTCGCCGACGCCGATGTCGTCGATCGTGTAGACACGTGAATCGCCCCAATCGCTGAAGTAACCCGGGTTTTCTTCGTAGCTGGGCAGCTTCATATAGGGCTGCAGCATCGCCTTGATTTCTTTCCGCCCCAAGTCTTTGACCCAGGTCTGGAAATTCTCGCCCTCGCCGCGCTCCGCGACATAGCGCTCGGTCAGCGCTTCCAGCACTTCGGGCACGCGCCTTGCCGGCACCGCGCCCACTGCCAAACCATAGCTGCCAGCATTTTGCTGCCATTGCCCGCCGAGAACGACCTGGAAGTGGGGCATCTTGTGGTTGCCGGAGCGGCGGCTGTTGCCAAAAAAGCCGATGTCGGCTACGTGATGCTGGCCGCAGGAATTGAAGCAGCCGCTCACCTTGATTTTGAGTTCGCGCACGGCATCCGGCAGCAGGTTGATCTTTTCAATCAAGCGGGTTCGCAGTTCGGCGGTCAAGCCGCGCGATGAGGCGATGCCGAGCTTGCAGGTGTCGGTGCCGGGGCAGGTGGTGATATCGACGATTGTGCCAGCGTTGGCGTCACCCAAGCCGAGTTCACAAAGGTCGCGATAAATGGCGGGCAGGTCGGCATCAGCCACCCAGCGCAGGATGACATTCTGCTCGACCGAGAGGCGAATATTGTCACCGACGTAGCGGCGGGCGATGTCAGCCAGTTGGAAGCCCTGCGGCGCGGTGAAATCGCCCAGCGGCGTGTTCAAAGTGATCGTGCTGTAGCCGCTCTGCACCTGCCGATAAACATTGGTGCGATACCAGTCTTCAAAACCATCCGGCAGCGTTGCGCCATTCAGCGCCATTCCCGCTTTGGCGGGCTCATAGGTAAAGTCGCTCAACGTATTGATGTAGGCAGTATGACGGTCATCGTGCGGCACGGTCTTGAGTTCTTCTTCGACTTCGCGGCGGAATTCTTCAATGCCGAGTTTGGATACCAGAAATTTTATGCGCGCCCGGTTGCGATTTTTCTTCTCGCCCAAGCGAGCGAAAACGCGCGCGACCGCCTGCGTCAGCGGCAGCAGTTCTTCTTCGGTGCAGAATTCGGCGAGGACTTTCGCCTGATGCGGAACCGTGCCCAATCCGCCACCGACATATACGGTGAATCCGCGCACGGTCTCGCCGTCGATCTCGCGGGTTTGCGCCAGCAAGCCCAGGTCGTGCATCATGACCAGCCCGCAGGAGTGGCCTGCGCAGCCGGAAAAAGCTACCTTGAATTTCCGTCCGAAGTCTTGCACATCATCGTGATTCAGCAGGAATTGCGTCATCGCATCGGCGTAGGGACTGACATCAAAGACTTCATCGTGACAAACGCCGGCCAGTGTACAAGCGGTGATATTGCGCACCGAGTTGCCACAAGCTTCTTGCGTGGTGATGCCGACAGCGGCCAGCCGCCGCATTAGGTCGGGTGTGTCGTCGATGTGCACGTAGTGGAGCTGGATATCCTGGCGCGTTGTGATGTGCAGGATGCCATCCGAATATTCGTCGGCGAGCTCGGACAGCACTTCCAGCTGCTCGGCGGTTAAACCACCATAGGGAATTTTGATGCGCTGCATGCCGGGCGCGTCCCATAAAGTATCTGGACCCTTAACCACCTCGCCGGAGGGGAAGGCGAGGTCGCGCGTGCGCACGCCATCATGCCGCTGTCCATTATCGTAGCGCTGACCGTAAACGCCTTTACGAAGTCGCGCTTCGGCGAATACTTTTTCGTCGAGCTTGCCCTGCTTGCGCAATTCCATCTGCGCTTCGTAGGTATCGATGAGTTTGCCCATTTCGGGTGGGATCTCATCCTTAAGAATCTCTTTCCAGGTTGTCATGTGAATTCGATTCCTTTCAAAACCACTTTTCTGTGGATCGTCTCCCGACTATTCCCAAGCGATCAGGGCAGCATGGCCGGCGCAATTGTCGCCAAAAGCAGATCTTCCCGCAGTAGGTCGAACCAGTCAACTCCCTGTTCCCGCAGACGGACGACATCGCCGATGACGGTGATCGCAGGCGGCGCGACGTCGTTGGCGCGCGCGATGCTTGCAATCGTTGCTAGTGTGCCGAAAAAGGCGCGTTGGCGCGCAGTCGCGCCCGCTTCAATGATGGCGGCTGGCAACCCACCATCCATTCCGTGCTGCCGCAACTCACGTGTGATCTCTGGAAGCCGCTTAACGCCCATCATGATAACAGTTGTGCCACCGATATTGGCGAGCGCTCGATAATTGATGCTGCTTTCGCCCTTTGATGGGTCTTCATGCCCGGTGATCACGGTGAAAGCGCTGCTGACCCCGCGATGCGTCAGCGGGATTCCAGCGTAAGCAGGCACGGCATGTGCGCTGGATACACCGGGTACAATCTCGAAGGGGATACCGTGTTTACGGCAAACGAGCGCTTCTTCGGCGCCGCGGCCGAAAATCAGCGGGTCGCCGCCCTTGAGGCGAACGACAAGATTGCCCTTGCCCGCGCGGTCTATGATCAACGCATTGATGTCTTCTTGCGCAAGACGATGACGAGTCGGCTCTTTGCCAACGTTGATCAACTCAGCATCGGAGCGCGTCTCATTCAGCAAGTCGTAGGGAATCAGCCGATCGTAGATGACTACATCGGCGCGCCGGATGAGGCGTAGCCCCTTGCGCGTAATCAGGTCGGGATCGCCGGGTCCCGCGCCAACCAGGTAGACCATTCCCACGCTCATGCGCTGGCGTCTCCCAACTGCCTGGCAGTTGACAGCAACAGGTTGCAAGCCGATCGGCAGGGCAGTTGGCTCCCTGCTCGGGAGACTCCTTGCCGCCAGGTCGGCTGCCGGACGCAATTGCCACAAACCTTTTCCAAAGCCATCTTGATCACGTTTCGCGGAAGGCGATGAATGTCCTTGAACATGCCGCTCTGTCGCTCTCCGATATCCTCCAGCGATTCAATCCGTAGCCGGTCGTGTTTGTTCGCCGCCCAATCCGCGATTAAACCGGGATAAATAGTCTCGATCAGCGCGTGCGCGTCTTGCGGCTCGGCGAGCTCCACATGCCAGCCCGTGGGCAGGTCAGCGCTCGTCGCGAGAGGGCGAAAAGGCTCCTCGCGAATGAACGCCCGCAGCGCCGCCGGTTTAGCAATCGATACGCTATCGCCGTCGTTATCGCAATGCCAGACGCGATTGCGGTTGGCCTTCACTTGACCTATGCGCAGGATTGTCCCTGATTCGATCGTCTGTAACAAGACGCGTCTTCCCGCGCGTGGGAAACTGGTCCACTTGCTGGTGGCTTTTTTCATGGGAAATGGCAGACCGGTAGCACGCGCCAAATCCAGGATGACCTGGCAGATGGATTCATCCGAACCAGTTGGCTCGCAGTAGTAAACGGATCGACCGTTTACCTGATTTACTCCGTCTGGATCTGCGATACCGAGCGCTCGCGGGACATCAATCCGCACGTGGGAGCCCTCTGCCAGGAAATAAGGCAGGGCGATGATATTCTCAGCTCTTGTCGATTGGTATATGCTTGGAATGGCGGGCTCATCGTCCAAATAGACATCTTCCACTTCGCTCAGCCAATTCAGGTTGCGGATTCGCTGCGCTTGATGACGCGCCGTATCGCGGCTCTGACGGTTGCGGCGCGTTCCATGCCCGATGATGGCGGCGGCTGTATTTTCCGGAGAGAGGTCGTAGCGCTTGATGGTCGCGCGCAGCTGCCGCTCGACGATTGAGCGCAAGTGAGGATGTTCACCAACCGGCGGCGTAAGTCGAATGCTTCTGCCCGGGCGTCCCGCATTGCCGTCAGCGAGGCCGAGCTCGGCCGGTATTACGTCGCTGGTGAAATATCCGCGCGCAGTGAAAACAGGCACGATCACGACCTCATCGGCTTCGACCGTGTCCAGCACCTGCGAGATTGCTGGCGCTTCCTTCCAGAAGCAGGCGGCGATTTCGTCGGCTACACCCCACTCGCGCAGCCGATCGACATAGTTCCAGACGATTCCGGCGGTGTTGGCGCTGACATGCGAGCCATGCCCCGCCAGGATCAAGGCGGTTCCGCTCACTTTAGCGCTCTTTCTTTGACGACCTGGTCAAACAGGCGGCGCGCCTCTCTCCGCTTGCCAGCGCGCAATAGCGCGAGTACATCAGAGGTCACGATGGCTTCATAAAGCGCTTGGCGCGCCGGCTGCGAGCCGTTTGTGCTGGGCGTATCTGCCCGCAATGCCCCTAGCCAATCAGCCAGCACGGCATATTCTTCGCCAATTTCATCCGCCAGTTTCGCTTTGAGCATGCGCAGCAAAGCCGGCGAACGGTTGTTGCTGCTGAGCGCTATCGTAAGCGGCGGCTGATCAATCTGCGCCATATTGCTGAAGTCGCTGCTCTCGCTGCTCCCGTTCGCTACATTGCAGAGGGCGCGAATGCGATGGGCGTCTTGCGCGACTGTCTGATTGACTCGCTCGTCATCGGTCGCGGCGATCACCAGGATCGGCATGTATTCGTTGAACATATCGCGCTCATAGGCCGACGGGATCCAGACGATATCGCCTAGGTCGATCAGGCGGCGAATCAATGGCGAGATATCCGGGCTAATCAGATAGATGCGGGCGCCGGCCTCTCTTAAATATTTGACTTTGCGCGCAGCGACTCTGCCCCCGCCGACTACGGCGACCGGCTTATCCTGAAGATGGAGCATGATTGGATAACCGGTCATCAGTTTAGACTCGGACATCGCTTGCTGCCGCCTCCGGCTGCGGAACGTGGATTCCGCACTCGGTCTTGCCGTGCCGCGCCCAGCGTCCGCTGCGCAAGTCATCGTCTTCGCCGGCCGCTTTTGTGCATGTCCAGCAGCCGATGCTCGGATAACCCAAACTATGCAGCCGATTATAGGGCAGATCATTCTCGCGCATATAGCGCCAGATGGCATCCTCGGTCCAGTTGGCGAAGGGCGCAATCTTGATCGAGCCATTGCGAGCGTCGCGACTGATGATGGGCGTGTCGGCTCGACTTGTTGATTGATCACGGCGCAGACCGGTAATCCAGGCGTCGAAGCCGACCAAGGCGTCGCGCAAGGGAATGGTCTTGCGGATGTGGCAGCAGCGGTCCGGATTGCGCTCCCACAAGCGATCGCCATAATCGCGCGCCTGCTGGGCCGGCGTCTGCCGCGGTTTGATGCGGCGCAAATCGAGATCGAAGCGCGTTTTCAGTTCGTCCATCAATTCATAGGTCTCGGGAAAGAGCAAGCCGGTGTCGAGCGTCAGCACGGGCGTACGCGGCGCAATGCGCTGCATCATGTGCAGGGTTACGATGCCGGTAGCTTGAAAGCTGGTGACGATAGCCAGCCTGTCGCCGAATGCGTCGCTCGCCCATGACAGGATATCATGGGGGGCGGCTGACTCAAACTGTTCGGCTAGTTGCTGAATTTGTGTGGTAATCATACTGTCTCCTGCTAGAAAAGATCGCTGCGAAAAGCAAAAGCGCCTCGGATTATCCGAAGCGCCCTGTTGTTCCTGAACGTCTACTGGCTTCATCAATGAGCCAGCCCCGGATAACCCCGCCGAATCGGCACGGTACAACAACAGACGGGACAACAGGACATCAGTTTGACGATCATCTTTGCTCCTCGAGCGCGCTAAGACAAAAAAAGCCCCGTGTCGATACGGGGCTGCTCGTTTCTGCTTTCTGCGCGTCAATCGCGTGTTAGCAAGGCTTCACCGCACGACTCTCGGTCGATACTGTCTGACAACAACAGGCGGCGCAACAGATGCAAATCACGATTGTTTTCCTGCAAATGTTTGTAGCTGGCACACAGTGTAGCCTACTCAATTCAATTTGTCAAATGATTTAGCTGAATTGGCTGCAGATTGGCGAGCGCGCTTCGAACGGGCTAACTGCTCCCCATGCGCAAGGCGCCATCAAGGCGGATTGTTTCGCCGTTGAGCATCTCGTTTTCGATAATTTGCTGCGCCAGCTGGGCAAATTCAGCCGGCTGCCCCAAGCGTTGCGGAAAGGGCATTTGCGCGCCAAGTGAGTCGCGGACGTTTTCCGGAAGATTGCCGAGCAAGGGCGTGTCGAAGATGCCGGGCGCGATTGTGCAGACGCGAATGCCGTAACGGGCGAGATCGCGCGCTATCGGGAGGGTCATGCCGACGATGCCGCCTTTGGAGGCGGAATAAGCCGCCTGCCCGATCTGCCCTTCAAAGGCGGCTACCGAGGCAGTGTTGACGATTATGCCGCGTTCGCCGCTTTCCAGTGGCGTGTTCTTCGCCATCAGCGTGCTCGCCAGGCGGATGACGTTGAAGGCGCCGATCAGGTTAATGCGGATGACCGTTTCAAAAATGTCGAGCGGATGGGGACCGCGGCTGCTCGTTGTGCGGATGGCGGCGCCGACGCCGGCGCAATTGATAAGCGCGTTCAGACTGCCGAATTCAGCAGCCGTGAACGCAAGCGCCTTTTCGATGTCTACCTCGCTGGTTACATCAGCATGGAAAAAGCGCGCCTTGTCTCCCAGTTTGGAGGAGAGCGCAAGTCCCTTGTCATCGTCGCGGTCCAGGATGACGACGCGTGTGCCATTTTTCACGAATCGTCTTGCCGTTGCTGCGCCGAGACCGGAAGCGCCGCCGGTGACGATCGCGATGGCGTCTCGCATTTTCATGGCAAGTCCTCCAGGCGCGGAACCGGACGGGCGATTTACAAAATCGCCTCTACAAGCTTCGGCAAGCTCGAATTGCTAAGCACGGGCGAGACACGGGGCGTGTAGGTCGCGTAGGTCGCGTAGACACTGACCGGCGACACCGCCCGTCTCTCTGGCCCCTACACGCGACTACAATTGAGGGGCCTTAGCGACCGTTGGAACCGTGCAGGCTGTTGAGAAATTCCTCGTTGGTGTCGTAAAGACGGAAATTGTGCAGCAACTGCTCGGTGGCGCCGACGATGCCTTCAGGCTGTTCCGCCAGATGCGACCACATGCGACGCATCGTATAGACGCGTTGCAAGACATCGGGACCGAGCAGCAATTCTTCGCGCCGGGTGGAGGACTGCTCGATATCGAAAGCGGGGAAGATTCGCCGTTCCTGGAGCTTGCGGCTAAGATGCAGCTCCATATTGCCGGTGCCCTTGAACTCTTCATAGATCACATCGTCCATCTTGCTGCCGGTATTCACCAGGCAAGTGGCGACGATCGTCAGGCTTCCGCCTTCTTCGACATTGCGGGCGGCGCCAAACAGGCGCTTTGGCGGGTGAATCGCCGAAGGATCGAGACCGCCGGAAAGCGTGCGACCGCTGGTTGGCACTACCAAATTGTAGGCGCGCGCCAAACGGGTGACGCTGTCCAGCATCATCACGACGTGGCGTTTGACTTCCACCAGGCGCTTGGCGCGTTCCAGCGCCATTTCGGCGACGCGGACGTGGTGGTGCACCGGATCGTCAAACGTCGAGGCGATCACCTCGGCATCAACCGAGCGGTCCATGTCGGTGACTTCTTCCGGGCGCTCGCCGATGAGCGCCATCATCAAATGGACTTCCGGATAATTGGTGCTGATGGCGTTGGCAACATCTTTTAGCACGGTGGTCTTGCCCGCTTTCGGTGGCGAGACGATCAAGCCGCGCTGACCGAAGCCGATTGGCGCGATGAGATTGAGCATGCGTGTGGACATGATCCGCGGCAGCGTTTCGAGGTTAAAACGCACTTCCGGGAATATCGGGGTCAGCCGTTCGAAATTTGGACGGTGCTTGACCTCATGTGGATTGAGACCGTTAACCGAATCCACGCGCAGCAATCCAAAGTAGCGTTCGGTGTCTTTGGGCGGGCGCACTTGCCCGATGACCATATCGCCGGTGCGCAAACCGAATTTCTTGATTTGCGTTTGGCTGACGTAGATGTCGTTCTTACCGGGCAGATAGCCTTCGGCGCGCAAGAAACCGATGCCATCGTCCACCACTTCCAAGATGCCGCCGCGCAGCTGATGCCCGCGCCGCTCGGCATCTTGACGCATCAAGCCGATGATCAGGTCTTGCTTTTTGAGGCGGCTGAACCGGGGCACATTGTGGTTGCGCGCCATTGTGCGCAATTCGGGTAGCGTTTTTGATTCGAGACTTGCGATGTTCATTGAGTTCTTCCTGGAACACTTGGCCGCGGCGAGGCAGGTAGATAGGGCGCCGCTGATCTTCAGATGTTTCCTGTTTGGCAATCGGAGGGAAACGCTCCGCTCGTAGCTTACATGGCAGGTTTTGCAAAATGCCGAGCGAGGTCACTGACATTCTAGGCAAATGGTAGATTCAGGCAAGCTAGTGGAAATTGTTTATCAATACGAACTATATCATAGAATTCAAAACGCGTCAAATGGTTGTACCGCAAATGTTTCAGCGAATTTCGATGGTCGCGAAATCATACGAACTTAATCCCGCCTTAAGCAAACGCGCTATTAATGTATTGTTATGGAAAAGTTGCCGATTGCTCTAGGGGCTTCCTATGTACCGCAAATCGCCACCCCCGGCCCCCTCCCTCATAAGGAAGGAGGGGATGAAAATCGGGGCGGCATTGCCGCTCGGGTGTGTCTACCGTTGCTTTACGATTCCGTCTATGCGTCTAGTTCGTCGTGCAGTTCAGCCGCTTCCGCATTGAGATCGGCCAACGCGTCGGCCGGGGCGGCGTCACCGTTGACGACCTCGGCAAGCACATTGGGCACGAGACCGCGCACGGCGCTGTAACTGGGCAAGCCGGGCGATGCATAAACGCTGACGGAGCCATCGGCCAGGATGCCGCTGACTTCGATGAAGCGGGCATAGGGCATGCGTGGCTCGGTGAAGTCGGCTTCGGTTACCTCTATATCGTTGCGAATGCTGAAGTAGCCAGTGGCGCCGGACCAGGCCAACTGCGCGTCTTTGCCCGCCAGATACTTGACGAATAGCCAGGTGGCCAGTTCGGCTTCGGGAGTAGCGGTCAGAATCGCTTGACTGGGCACAAAAAGCTGAATCGTCGAGCCAACGCCTTCAGCGCCCGGAAATGCGGTGACAACCCATTCGTCAGTCATTTCAGCGGTGGCGGCGTCCCAGGTGACGAAGGGAATGCCAGCCGAGCTGCCGGCGGCGAAAGGCGTGATGCCAACAGCGAAGTCGCCGGTATTCTGGTAGCGTTCGGCATATAGATAGGCGCAGTTATTCGATAGCATGCGCGTGAATAGCTCCAAGGCGGCGACAACTTCATCGGATTCGAAGATGTAGCTGTCGGCCTCGCCGCTATAGATTGCCCCGCCATGGGCGGCGACGAAGCTCTCGAAATGCGATGTGCCGGTGTCCAGAGGATAACCTTGGTACATTTCGTTGGCGCCGGCGGCACACGAGATCTCTTCAAACTCCGCGAGTGTCGCCGGTGGACGCCGTTCAAAACCCAAAGCCTCGACAATGTCCAGATTGGTGTAGAAGACGTTTAGCGAATTCTGATTGGCCCAGGCGACCCGCATGCCATGGAAGGGTGGGAAGTCCAACTGATTCACGTCCAGCAGCGCAAAATTCAGGTTCTGTTGCTCGTCCGCTGGGATGCCCCATTCCGGGCTATGGAGCAGCAGATTGATGTCGACGACAACGCCTTCGTTCGCCCAGCCGGCGACGGCGTTGGCGTATCCCGCAACAAGATTCGGCAATTCGCCGGACAGGATCGCCGTGTTCATCAAATCTTCAATGGGACCATAGCTGCCTTGATGAATGGCTTCCACGGTGATGCCGTACTCATTCGTGTTATTGAAATCGTCAATGAGCGCCGCCATGGTTTCGGATTGCGAGCTATCATCGGAGTATTGATGCCAGTAGACGACTGTTTGTCCACTGGGATCAAGGCCTTCATAACTCATTTCGCCCTGCGCTTGAACGAAGCCAAGTGCCAGCGTAAGCAACATCACTGTCACAAGTAAAAGTCGGTTCATGAGAATTGCTCCTTCTTTGATGGATATGAACTTTAGGCCGGCCGGCTGCCTGACGCCATCTGACAGATCATGCCAGCTTACATAATATCACGGCTCGCGCTCAATGGAGAGTGCCTTGCTACCCTCTAATTCCCGTCTGTGCGATACCCTCGGTGAATTGCTTCTGCGCCACGAAATACAGCGCCAGTATCGGGATGACGGTGATGACTGATGCCGCCATCTGCAAGTTGAGGTCGCCCGGCGTATCGGCAGTGACGAAGTTGGACAGCCCTACCGCGATCGGCCGCCACTCGTCGTTGATGGTTACTAGCAGGGGCCACATTAGCGCATTCCAGGAGCCGATGAATCCGAGCGTAATGATGGTCATGATTGGCGCTTTGGAAAGCGGCAGCACCACGCTGATCAAGAATCGCGGATGACCGGCGCCATCAATGCGCGCCGCTTCCCAAAGGTCATGGGGAATCTGGATGAAAAACTGCCGCAAAAGAAAGATGTTGAAAACTGATGCGAAGAAGGGGATGGTGAGGGCGGGCCAATTGTTGAACCAGGCGCCGGCCGGTCCAAACAAGCTCTCGCTCAGCCGCCCCAGCCAGATCACCGTCAAGAGATGCGGTATCAGCATGACGATGCCGGGAATCATCATCGTCGACAGGAAAAGCGCGAAGATGAAATTGCGCCCAATAAATCTCATGCGGGCGAAAGCGTAGGCGGCCGGTATGCAGACGGTCAGCGAGCCAAGCACGGAGATCAATGTGATGCGAACGCTGTTCCAGATATAACCGGAGACGCTCAGCGATTGCAGCATGCCCGTTTGCGGATCGGTGGCAATCTCGATATCAAGGAAATTTGCCCGGCGCAAGGCGGTCGCGTAGTTTTCCCACAGCAGCTTCTCGGGCAGCAAACGGGTGAGGTTGACTTCGCTAAGCGTCATGAAGGATGCGCTGATCATCCAAAGGAAGGGACCGACTGCGATGAGAACGCCAGCGAAGAGTAGGGCATAAATGCCGATTCGGCTCAGGGAGATGCCCGCACGCGGACGGTCTACCGGCGGCCTGCCATCGGAAGCTGCGCGCAACATATTCGCATCGTTAGCCATAGAATACGCGCCTCCCCATTATCCGATTCTGGAAAAGCGTCATCAGCAAGATCAGAGCGAAGAGAACGAAAGCCATCGACGAAGCGTAACCGTAACGATTGCTGTTCTGCAGCTCGTCGAAGATGTAGACGCTCGCGGTGTTGACGCGGTTGCCTACTGCGCCAGTACGCAAGATCCATATCTGTGTGAAGGCTTGAAATGTACCGATGATCGCGACCAATGACAGAAAAAATACGGTCGGCGAAAGCAGAGGCAGGGTAATGTGGCGGAAGATGCGCCAGCCACTGGCGCCATCAATGCGCGCCGCCTCGTAAAGTTCGCCCGGGATATTGCCCAAGCCCGCAAGGAAGATCACCGCGTCATAGCCGATATAGGTCCATGTCGAGTAGATCATAATCACGATCAATGCCAGGCTGGGGCCCGCGAGAAAGTCGGGCAGTCCCAGAAGATCGCCGATTGTCGACCGCTCCAGAATCCAGCGCTGCGGTTCGATCCCGATGATGCTGAACATGCGGTTCGCCGGCGCATGCTTGCCGGCGTCAAAGATGATGCGAAAGACGATCGAGGTGGCGACGAAGGGCGTGATATAAGGGATGAAATAGACCATGCGAAAAAAGGCGCGGAAGCGAATCGGTTGAAAGAGCAGATATGCGAGCAGCAAACCTATTGACAGCTGTACTGGAACGGTCCCCGCCGCGTACATGACCGTGATCCAGAAGCCCTGCAGCAAATCGTCATCGGCTGCCGTCAATGCCGCTGGCGCCTCCGCCAGCAACAGATAGCCGCCTACAGCCAGCATCAAACCGCTGAGGATGAGCAAGGCAAATCGTTTATTGTCGTAATCTTTAATGCCGCGCCGGAATAGCATCCAGGCGGCTGCGATCATGCCGATGCCTGCGCTGATGAAGACCAGCTGCGACCAAATCGGCAGTGACTCGCCTGATTCGCGCGCGGCGGAGATGGCGCCGTTGGTTTCCCTGATCGTCAGTTGGAGCAGAAAGAAACCGGCGCATAGCAGCGCGGCCGTGATCGCGCCGTAGGCGGTTAGAGGAACGCTTTGGGCGTCGCGAAAACGCCCAGCCACAATGATGAGCGCGAGGAACGAAACGAGCCATCCTGCCAGCATGAGGTTGCCGGCCGCATACACATCGGCGCTGGCGAAGCTTTCGCCAAGTTTTTCCATGAACAGCGCCAGCGTAGTGTTTTGGCCGCGAACCTGGCGTGGAATCAGCATGATCACCGGTATCAGCTTGAAGAACCAGTCGATGGCGAGGATGGCAGCGTAACCGCAGATGATGCCGGCAATGACGCTTGCCCAAGGGCGGCCGCCGGAAGATGCTCGCAGAAGCGGGAGCAGGCGCTTGCCGATCAAGATAGCGGCTGCGAACGCGGCGATCGCCAGCCAGAAAAAGAGGATATAACCGAGATTTCCCAGCGCCTTTTCGTAGTTGGCGAGGCCGACATACTGGTCGGGAAAGCGCCGCCAGCGATGCAGGCTGACGAAGAAGGCGAAGGCAACCGGAAAGATGCCAAAGACAATGATCAAAAGACCGGCAGGCGCCAAAAAGAAATACGCCGTCAGGTTCTCGATTAGCAGGCGGCCCCGCTGTGTTGCAAGCGCCCGGGAAACGGCCGGGAGAATCGTCATCGACATACAGCCGTCTATGCTGACGAATCTGTAGTATAACTTGGGTAAGCGCGAAATCCAATCAGTCGCCGCTGCCAGTACGCGGCTAAAGCGCGCTTTCAATAACGGCGGTATTCCCGCCTTATGCGCATCGTCAACATCGCTGTTCATGTTACAATCGACATAGTTGGGAATACACTAGATTGAGACAGCGCAATATGCCGCGGATCTACGTCATTGGGGCGCTAGTTTACGATACCGTGTTTGACGTGTCCGATTGGGTCCAGCCAAATCGGGCGGTGCATGCCAGCCAGGTGACGATTTCCCCCGGTGGCAAGGCGCTGAACCAGGCGACGGCCGCCCGCCGATTGGGCGCGACTGACGTCCGGCTGGTCGGCTGTGTGGGCGATGATGTCTTTGGGGCCGAAATGCTTTCCGCCTTGCGGCATGAAGGCGTCAATGTCGACAACGTGCGTCAACTCGAGTCCAAACGAACGAGCATCGCCAGCATCGTTGTGAAAGATAGCTTGCCGGGTTTCATCGGCGCGCCCTGCGCCAGCCGTATGGTGGACGAAGAACATATTCGCGCAGCGCTCGCAGATCTGCGCCGGGGCGACATACTGCTGGTCGACTTTGAGATACCGCAGCCGCAGGTGCAATTTGCCTTGCAGCAGGGGCGGAAGGCTGGCGCAATTACGGTGCTCAATCCGGCGCCCTTTTTCACGCGAGACGCCTTCGTCATTGATTATTTGCGCCTGGTGGATGTGATCATACCCAACAAGCTGGAAGCGCAGTTGATCCTCGACAATGATTCAGACGATGTTGACGAATTGGCGACCGCTTTGCTTCAGCACGGGATTGGGACAGTTGTCCTGACGCTAGGCGAAGCCGGCAGCCTGCTGTATAAGGACTCATGCAGAGCCGAGCAGACCGCTTTCAAGCTGGGCGCGGTCGATACGACCGGGGCGAGCGATGCCTTCGTCGGCGCATTTTGTCACGCACTTTCATTAGGCTGGCAAGCGAGGAAGACCTTGGTTTTCGCTTCGGCGGCGGCTGGTCTGTCTTGTACGCGCCGCGGCGCCATGTCCTCGCTGCCAACGCTCGGCGAAGTAAGATCGCTGATGGCGGCGCGGCAAACGCGCACTTGAAGCCGAGGATTGGCGTAACCCCAACTGCCGATAAGGGTTTTTGGATTTACAGTATGAAGATTCCGTTTTCCCGGCGAATTGATTACAAGGAAGTCGGCGATAGCGAGTTGGTCGCGCTGGCGAAAGAGGACAAGGCGGCTTTTGGCGAACTCTACGAGCGATATCTGCAGAAGATCTACAGCTATGTGTATTATCGGACGGGCAATGTGCATGACGCGGAGGACTTGACGGCTAAAGTGTTCATTCGCGCGCTGTCGCATATCAGCAGCTATGTCGAAAAGGGAGTGCCATTTCAGGCGTGGTTATATCGGATTGCGCATAATTTGGCGGCCAATTGGCATCGGGATCAAGGGCGGCGTAAAATCATTGCCCTGGATGATTATGTGGTACATTCTTTGAAGTCCGAGGCGCCCGATCGTCTTAACGAAGAGCGGGAAGAACAGAGCCAACTGCTGGAAGCCGTTCGCCGCTTGCCTGAAGATCGACAGCAGTTGATATTGCTCAAATTTGTCGAGCGGATGTCGAACGCGGAAATCGGCGCAATCATGGGACGAACCGAAGGCGCAATCAAATCGCTCTATCATCGGACCTTGTTGGCGCTGCGTGAAGAGATCATAACCATCCAAACGGGTGACCGTAACAAGCGGCTGAGCGGAGACGAAGGATAGGCGGCGCCATGTCAGCATCTGATGACATTCAATTACATAATACGCTCGATTCCATCACGGCGCGGTTGCAAAGCGGCGAGACGACCGAACCGCTGATCGCCGAAGTCGAAGAGGCGCATGGCGATTTGGGAGAATTCGTCGAGATCATTCAGTCTTTGCATACTTCCTTGATACCGACAAGCCCGAGTCAAGAATTCGGTGACCGCCTTCGCGCCGATCTGCTAGATGGGCGCCCCGGCGTGGTCGAGCGTGTGCGTCAGATGCCGGCGCGCGTGCACGTCGCGGCTATCCTGGCCGTATTCGCCGGTTGCATTCTGTTTGTGCTGCGCCGCATCTTCGGCTCGGAAACGGCGCAAGACATTCAGGAAGAAGCGGTGGCAACGCCGCTTTAGAATCGCCGCGCTCCGCAAGTCCACAATCTGAAACCAGATTCCGCTGTAACTATGAGTTGTCCGCGCTGCATTTTGTCGGCTGTATATCGCGCTATTACACTGGCGCGCGCCTTGCCATAGACGAGGAAAATCATGCCGCAAACCCTGTCACTGCGAAAGCTGAATCGAACATTGCTCGCGCGGCAGTTTCTGCTTGAGCGACAGAGCCTTAATTGTGAGAAGGTAATCGGGGCGCTGATCGCGCTGCAGTCGCAGATTCCCAACCCGCCGTATATCGGTTTGTGGACGCGATTGCAGGCCTTCGAAAAGCGGCAGCTTACGGCGCTGCTAGAATCGCGGGAGGTGGTGCGGGCGCCCTGGATTCGCTCGACCTTGCACTTGGTCATGGCGGAGGATCACCAGGCATTTCAAGCTGTCATACAGCCGGCGCTGGTACGGGGCTTGCGCTCGTTTTTCGGGGCGCGCGCCAACGGGCTGGATTTTGAGTGCCTTGTTGCTATCGCCAAGCCTTTCCTTGAGGCGGAGACGCCGGCCATCGGCGTGCTGCGCGACAAGCTGCAGGAGCACGAGCCGGAGGAAGATAAGCAAGCGATGGCTTATGCGGTACGCAGCTATCTGCCTTTGGTTCAGGTCCCGCCGAGCGGCGCCTGGGGTGTTGGCACGCGCGCGACATATACGACGGCGGAAAGCTGGCTGGGGGCGGCGTCGCCGTCGGATCTGGGCTCGCTCTTCCGCCGCTACCTGGCGGCTTTTGGGCCAGCCGATGTGATGGACTTCCAAACCTGGGCGGGCATGACGCGCCTCAAATCGCAATTGGAAGAAACGCTGGTTGCGCTCGTCAGCTATCGCGATGAGGAGGGCCGACTACTATACGATTTGCCGGGCGAAGCGATTGTCGATGAAGAGAGGCCGGCGCCGATTCGTTTTCTGCCGGAATATGACAACATCTTGATTGCCCACAAGGATCGCGGTCGCATCCTGCCGGAAACGCATCGCAAGAAGGTCTTCGTTTCGGCGGGGCGTGTACTTGGAACGGTCATCATCGATGGTTTCGTCGGCGCGATCTGGAAGGTTGAGCGGGACAAGAAGCGAGCCGTTCTGCGGGTGACGCTATTCGACAAGCAGACGGACGACGAGCTTGATGCCATTGAAACAGAGGGCTTGGAACTTTCCCGCTTCATAGTCGACGATGCTGACAGCTACAAAGTCGAATTCTCTGTAGCCAACTGAGGCGCCCGGTCGTGCTCTATGCCATAGGACGATTCAATGGTAGCCTCAGATTCCAAGAAATGTCTCTTGACGGTGAAAGACGGCGGTGCGACGTGGCAGTTGGCAAACTGTCGGGGCGGGTCGAGTGGTTAAGGGCAGGCGGATGCGTGAGACGATGTCACAAGAGAATCTGATTATTGCCTTGCCGAGCAAAGGTCGAATGGGCGAAGACGCTGACAGTTTGTTTGGTCGCGCCGGTCTTCAGATTTACAAGCCCAATAGCCGGCAATACACCGCTACCATTCCCAACTTGCCGCTGGCGGAAGTCGTTTACCAGCGACCGCGCGATATCGTCAGCCGCGTGGCCGAAGGGCAGGCTGATATCGGTGTGACTGGACTGGACAATGTTTTGGAATATGGCGCCGATTCAGCCGACATCATGGTGATTGATCGGCTCGGCTTTGGGAAATGCAAACTGCTGATAGGTGTGCCCGAGTCCTGGGCTGATGTAAGTTCGATCGCTGATCTGGCTGAACTGAGCCAGCGCAACGAGGAGCGTGGGGAGCAACTGCGCGTCGCCACCAAGTATAGCCACCTCGTCAAGAGATTTATGCATCGACAGGGAATTTCACGTTTTGTATTGGTGCACGCTGAGGGCGCGATGGAAGCGGCGCCGCGTATGGGATATGCCGATTTGATCGCGGATCTTTCGGAAACGGGCACGACCTTGCGCGAAAATCATCTGCGGCCGATCGATGGCGGCACGATCATCGCCTCGGAAGCGGTTTTGATCGGCAGCCGCCGAATGATGCGGGGGGCGGAAGCCAAGCTCGAAACCTTGCGCGAAATGCTCGAGCTGATCGAAGCGCATCGACGTGCGCGCCAGTATGTTTCGCTGCGCGCCAATATCAGCGGCGAATCGGTAGCCGATGTGCAGGGGCGCATCCTCGCCAACCCGGCGCTTAGCGGCACCAAGGGACCGGGAGTGGTCGCCGTCGCCAGCCCGCCAGGGACGGCGACGCGCTGGTTCGAGACCAATTTGCTGGTGCAGTCGAACTTGATACACCGCACGATGCAGCATCTGCGCGCTCTCGGCGGGACGGATATCATCGTAACGCGCCCGAATTATGTCTTTGACGAGAAGTCGGAAACTTTCGATCGATTCGAGCGGCTGCTTCGCTCTGGTGAAGGGCAAGAATTTTAGCGAGGAAGTATGAGCAGAGTCGGCATCATCAATCCGGGTGCGATGGGCATATCGATCGCGGCATCGGCGCGGGCGGCGAGCCACGAAGTGTATTGGTCCGCGGCCGGGAGGAGCGCTGCCACGCGCCAACGCGCCGAGGAACAGGACTTGATCGCAGTTGAATCACTCAAGGAGCTGTGCCGCGTTTGCGAAGTGATTCTCTGCGTCTGCCCGCCGCACGCGGCGCAATCCGTTGCTCAGGTGGTGATCGACGCTGACTTCGGCGGACTATACTGCGACGGCAATGCGATCGCGCCGCGGAAGGCTCAGGCGATTGGGGCGCGCCTCGCGAGTGCTGGCATCGACTTCGTGGATGGAAGCATCATCGGTCCTCCGGCTTGGAAAGCGGGCACGACACGCTTCTATCTATCTGGCGCTTCAGCCGAGCAGATCGCCGGACTCTTCAAGGACACAGTCACGGAAGCGATTGTTATCGGCGACGAGATCGGGAAAGCATCGGCGCTGAAAATGGCTTTCGCCGCCTTGACCAAAGGCTCCACTGCATTGCTGTCAGCAATATATGGCACGGCCGATCAACTCGGCGTGCGCGACGACCTGGAGCGGGAATGGGCGATGCGCGATAGCGATTCTGTGCTGCAAAGGCGGAATCAGGTGCGCAATGTAACCGAGAAGGCTTGGCGCTTCGCCGGTGAGATGCAAGAGATCGCCGATACCTTCGAGTTGGCGGGGTTGCCGCCCGGCTTCTTTGAGGCGGCTCATGAGGTCTATCAGCGGATGGCGCCGTTCAAGGATTCGGATACGGCGCCGGAGCTAGAGGAGGTGCTGGCGGCGCTCAAGGACAACGACGACTAGACAAGCAGCGCTTCCATCAGCTGTGGCAGTCCGGCGAAAACCATATCGGGCTGCACCTCACTGGCGCCCAGACTTTCTTGTGTTTCCACCCCGGTCATCACAAGCGCCGTTTGCATTCCCAGCGCCTGCGCGCCGGCTATGTCGGTGCCGATTCGGTCGCCAATCATCAGGGTCTCTTCGGGACGGGTTCCCAACTGGCGCAGCGCCGCGTCAAACATGCCGCGTTCGGGTTTGCCAATGATTGTGGGCGACTTACCGGACGCCGCCTCAATCAAGGCGATAATGCTGCCCGCGCCCGGCACCAGGCCTTCCGGCGAGGGGAACGACGGGTCCGGATTGGTGCCGATGAAGCGCGCCCCATTTCGAATCTGCAGGGTCGCCGTTTGCGCTTTCTTGTATGTGAGATCAAAGTCAACTCCGCAAACTACAACTTCAGCGCAGTTGTCGACCCGTTCATATCCGGCGCAGTCAAGCATTCGCTTCAGTCCACTGCCGCCAACGACGTACATTCTTGTACCGGCTGGATACTGCGTTCTGAGGAAACTGACGGTCGCCGTGCCGCTGGTGACGATATGCCGCGGCTGGATGCCTGAAACGCCCATGCCAGCTAACTTGTAGACGTAATCAGTCTGGGTTCGGCTGCTGTTGTTGGTGGCGAGGACGAAATCCAACCGGCGCGCGAGCAAGAGGTCGAAAAACTCGTTCATGCCGGGCAGCGCCTGTGAACCGCGCCAAAGAACACCATCCATGTCTGAAATTATCGCTTTTACCGGTTGGGACAAAATCAGCGGCCTTTCTTTGCTCCGAGACGCGAGTCATTCTAGCGCAACTCGTCAATGGCGAAAGGCTGAGCGACGTCTGAAACTACCTCAGTCTGTCGAGGGAGCTCTGTTCAAGGGCGTAAAGGAATTGCTGTTCCTGCGCTTGCAGCAAGCTCGCCAGCCGCGGATAACCTTGCTCATACTCGCGCGACCATTCGATGGCGAAATCACCGCCACGGATTTCGTCCAGCGTCGCTTCCATCATGCCTTCCAGCCTCAATTCTTTGAAGCGGTGCAGGCGACTGAAGATGCCATACTGCCCGGTCAATGAAGACAAGCGCAGCGCATGCAGCAAGCCCATTTCGGAAGCGCGTGAGAGGTAGTCGGTGAATTCGCCGCTGATGATCAGATCCAGCATGACCGCTTCCGGCGGATAACCCAATTCCAACAATATGCCCGCGGCTGTGGTCATTACATGATGAAAGGCGGGAAGAATCGCTTGCTGAACGAAGAGGTCCAGCTGGGATTCGTGCTCCATCGAAAGCTCAATGGCGCCCGCCTGCAGGCTTCCCATCGCCTTCGCCAGCGCCAGCAACGTCTCCAAGGTGCTGCCAGTGTGGTCTTGACCAACACCGACGAAACTGTAGAAGCCACGGCCATCGAGAAAGCGAGATCGCACGGCGGCGCCGATCGTGCGCGGGGCAATCATGCCGACATCGACGAAGGGCGGCGGCTCAACGAAGCCGAATGAGATGTTGTAGCCGCTGGCGAAAACCAGCAGATGTCCGCGCTGGAGATTCGGTGATATGCGCTCCAGGTAGACTTCGGGAACGACCTCGTCTGGCAGGAAGAGCATCAGGATGTGACAGCGCGGGATCACCATTTCGATGTCTTGTGGCTCGAAGCCGTCTTGGCGCGCATGGTCGCGGGTTTCGTCTTCGCGCAAGCCAACCAGTACACGGATGCCCGAATCGCGCAGATTGTTGGCAACCGGACGCCCCAGATTGCCGAAGCCGATGATGCCGACCGTTTTGCCGCTCAATACATTTAAGTTGGCATCCGCTTCTCGATAAATAGTCGCCATAAGTTAGTCCTGGGGTTCTCTCGCGGGCGTTTCAGTTGAGCTGCTTGCGCCAAAGTTCGATATCGTTTCCGTTGCGGAAGAAGCCAAATCCTTCGTATAGTCGCTGCGAGGGCAGATTGCTTTTCTGAGTGTTGACCGACAGTTTGGTCAAGTTCCGGCTGAGGAAGTCTGCTACGACATCGTGCATAAGGGCGGATGCGATTCGGCTGCGCCGATTCGCCGGGCGCACCGCCAGGCGCGCAATATGCCCGCCCTCGTCCTGGCGTGTGCTCAACTGGTAGGCGATCAACTGATCATCCAGCTGCGCCACCGTTGCGCTTGCGGCAATGCGAAAAGCCTGCCGCATGTCGTACTCTGTTAGCTGCCAGGGCGGGTCAAACGCCAGGCGGTCAATAAGCGCCATGTCTTCGACATCTTGCGCTTCCGCCGCCCGTATGCGCGCGGGAACGGCTGGTTTCGGCGGTAAAGCGCTGCCAATATGGCTCATAGTGATGACATCTTCGTCAAACAGGAAGCCGAGTTCGCGCAGGTAAGAGTGCAGCCAGTTGGTAATCTTGAGAATCACGATGTTGCCGGCGCCGAGCGCGCCGCAGCGGGCTTCCGCCGCGTCCAGAAGCTCGCGCAGGACCAAGCCCGGCATCCTGCCATCACGAATGCCTAGCAGCCGAATCCAGCTCCAGCCTTGGACCGGCAGCGATATGCCGATATAACCGATCAGTTGGTCACCGTGCCAAGCCAGCAGGACAATGCCAAATTCACCGTCCAGCCATTGGCTCGTCGTGTGCCAATCGAGATGTTTATGCGCCCATTGGCTGTACCAGGCGAGGTCGAGCAGCGCGCTTCGGTGACGACGCTCGTATGCGCTGATCTTCAGCCGCGTGCCCAGCATCAGGTCTGCGTTTTCATCCGCTTGATGTAGCTGCGCACCCTGACCAGGTCAAACCATTCGCATAGCCGCCCGTCAAACAGCCGTGTAGCGAGGCGAGGCGAGTCTTCCTCCATCGATTGCCTGGTTTCGGGCGTGGTAAACACGGTTGGGCTGCGCGAAAGATAGCGGTGGTCAATTATCTGAAATAGCTTTTCTTGGGACCAGGAAGTAGAGCCGGACAGACTCAAGTCATCGAGAATCAGAATTGGAATGCGGAGAATATCGCGAAAGCGTTTATCAAAGCGCAAATGCGACTGCGGATCAAAGGCTTGCCTTAGATAGTCCAGTAAATCCGGCGCGGTCGTGAACATGACATCCTTGCCGCGTTCATTTAGATCGTTGGCAATTGAGGCGGCCAAATGCGTCTTGCCGGCGCCATAGTCACCCAAGAAACACAGCCATCCGCGTGGATTCTCCGCCCATTTTTTTGCCATACTCAAAGCGGTCCTTAAGTTGGCGGTCTCGTCTGTTTCCAGGCTGTCGGTCGAAAACGTATCGAATCTCATGTGTTGATAAAGGCGCATGTCGTTGAAACGCATTTCGAGAGATTGTGTTCGCGCTACCCTTCTGTAATCCGGCGCCGTAATCCGTATATGCTTAACGATTTCGCCCTGCATCATGCGGCTGCTAATGCGCGGATCAAGATCGTCAAATGGCGTATTGGTGGTGACAACGGTGGGAAGACGATTCACATGCCGAAAATTGAGGAGCTGGAACAGCTTTTCTTTTGCCCAACCGCTGGGATTCTCCACGCCTAGGTCATCCAGTACCAGCAACGGCACATTTCGTATTCGCTCGAAATAGGCATCAAAGGATGCTTCCGATTCGGGACCAAATGTGGCGCGCAAAATATCAAGAAGGTCGGGCGCGGTGATGAAGACGACCTGCTCGCCATACAACTCCAGACGCGCGTTGGCGATGGCGACAGCCAGGTGAGTCTTGCCACATCCGTAAGGTCCTTCATACACGATCCAACCAATGGGATCGTGCGCAAAGCCTTCCGCCACCGATTTGGCGTTGTAAAGCGAAGTCACGTTGTTCGGCGTATAGCTTCCGCCCAGGTGGCTGACTCTGAAGTTGTCAAAGGTTTTGTCTCGATAACCCTGAAGATTTCCGAAGCGACGTAGACGTTCGTGCATTTCGCGGTCATCTTCAACGGGATGATTGGGACAGCGCTGAAACTTGCCGAATTGTGGATCGGATACAGGAAGGTCAAGCGTAATCACGCCCTTGCCGTCGCAGAGCGGGCAGGGTAAATCACGATTGGCCGGATCAAAACATACAAAGTCGTAGGGAGCGGGAGACTCTTCATCCGCAAAATTGTCTGCCCTCGGCGTGCCATTATCGTGACCTGTTGAGTTTGCGCCGTCTAGGATGTCGCCCAGTTTTTTCACCCCAGCGTCCCTCCCGCTGCCATCGTTCGAGTATCGCTTTGATATAGCGCCAATTTCGCTTGTTGCCTTCGACCGCCAGCCGCATCGCCTCTTCAATCCAGTCGCTTTTATAGGTCGCCTCGGCGTCTTTTAGCGAATCGACGATCATCGGTGTCAAGACTCCGATATTGTCTTCGTAAAGGCCGTAAATCGACGGGCGAGGAGGCAGCAGCTCAATCTCGCCATCGGCGGCGGGCTGCCAATGTCCAGCTTGAATCCGCCGCTGCAGCGCGCGCCCCGCTTCGTCAGCGCCTGTATAGAAGCGTCGCGTGCCGCCTGCTATGTTGATTTCCGCCATCAAGAGCGTCCCGCGGGCGACTGTTTTTCCCAGCGCGGAGGCGAGCAATTCGCGAGCGGGCACGGAATCATCAATGACCGTCAGCCCGCGCATCAAGGGCTCGTCGTCGGCAAATTCGTCGAAGCGTAGAAAGCGATAATCGCCTTCCTTTTGCTGGAGCGACGCCTGCGCGAAGATGGTGACTTTTAGCTCAGCCAAGTCGTCAATGACCGGCAGCAAGTCGAAAAAGAACGCAGCCGGCAGCGCTACCGGCTGTTGCTCGCCGATAAGGTTTTTGCCATTGAGCGCAGGCATGAGGCTCAATCCAGGTTGCTAAGATCTGCCAGATTCAAGTTAACCTTCTTGACATCCTTGAAGCGCGTATATGACTTTTCGAAATACAGTTGGATCGTCCCGGTCGGCCCATGTCGGTGCTTGGACAGCATCACATCGGCTTGATTGGGAAACTCGCTTGTGTCGGGATTGTAGACTTCATCGCGATATAGGAAGAGGACGGCGTCAGCGTCCTGCTCGATGGTGCCGCTTTCGCGGAGATCGGATAGTTGCGGCCGCTTGTCCTGTCGCTGTTCGACCGCCCGCGATAGCTGCGCGGTTGAAAGCACGGTTACGTTCAGTTCGCGCGCGAGCTCTTTCAGCGTACGGCTGATGTAGCTGATTTCCTGCACGCGATTATTCTCGTAGGCGCGCCCCGCCGACATCAACTGCATATAATCGACCATGATAATATCCAGCCCGTATTCGTGCTGCAGACGGCGGCATTTTGTCCGCATCTCGACAGGTGTGATCGAGGGAGTGTCGTCGATGAAAAGCGGCAAACTGGAGATGCGCCCGATGGCTTCGGCGAGACGCGTATGCTCGCGCGCGCTGATATCAGCCGTGCGCAACTGCTGGATACGAATGCCGGTTTCCATAGAAATCAGGCGCTGCACCATCTGCTCTACGCCCATTTCCATCGTGAAGATCGCGACGCGGCGGTCTCGGCGCGCCACATTCAAGGCTACCGACAACATCCAACTGGTTTTGCCCATGCCTGGGCGTCCGGCGAAGACGATGAGGTCCGACTTTTGGAAGCCGCCGAGCAAGCCGTCCAGGTCGTTGAAGCCGGTTGGCATGCCGATCGTGCCAGCGCCGATTTCCAGCAGTTTTTCCATCTCATCGTAGTATTCGCTCGCCGCGTCCCAAATCGGCACGAACTCACGCTTGACCTGGCTATTGCTGACAGCGAAGAGCGCCTGTTCCGCTTGGTCGATGACCTTGTCGATCGGCAATTCTTCATCAAGCGCGAATTGACGGATGTGATCGGCCGCCTGCAGCATCTTGCGGCGCGTTGAGGTGCGAACCACCATCTCACCGTAAACCTCGGCGTGAACGGCGGTGGGCGTGCTATTGACAAGGCTGGTTAGATAGGCTTGGCCGCCGATCTCATCGAGCACGCCCAAATCTTGTAATTCACGCGTTAGCGTCAGGTAGTCGATGGCGTCATTGCGCGCTTGCAGCCGGCTCAAGGCGTTCCAGATGAACTCATGCCGCTTGATGAAGAAGTCTTCCGCCGACAAGAACGAAGCGACAGTCAGATACACACTCGGCTCAAGGATGATTGCGCCGAGGAGCGCCTGCTCCGCCTCCTGGCTCATTGGGGCATGCAAATGCGTAAGCGGCGCCTGTTGGTCCAAAGCCGGTCTTCCTATGAAGCAACCAACCACGGTCCCGTTTCCGTAGGTCGGATAGCGACCGTGATGCGGAGTTTTGCTGGAATTGTAGACGAATATGTGGTCTTGAGACTACTCTTCGTCTTCGAGATCTTCCAGGTTAAGCGTATCGACGAAATCAGCGAATGCGCTCAGCTTGCTTTCGTCGACGCTTTCGCCATTTTCACTGCGCTCGTGCAAGTCATCCGCCAGCCCGAGGATTTCCGGCTCCACATTGCGGTCTGGTCGAATGCCGGCGCGATCCATTACGCTTTTATCTACGTAAATCGGCGCGTCAAGGCGGACAGCCAAGGCGATGGCGTCGCTGGGTCGGGCGTCAATTTCAATCGTTTCGCCCTGCGCATCAATGTTTATGACCGCAAAGAATACATCTTTACTCAGATTGTTGATGTGAATATGGCGCACGGAGCCGCCCATCTGCTGAATGGTTGACTTCAGCAGGTCGTGGGTGAGGGGACGTTCGCGGACCATGCCCTGCAATTCGAGCGTGATCGCCTCCGATTCAAATTGGCCGATCCAGATCGGCAGATAGCGTTCCTCTTCGACATCTCGCAGCACGACTAAGCGATGCTGCGACATCAAGCTAACCTGTACACGATCCACGATCATTTCAATCATACGACGGTCGCCTTACTCGAAATGAATCCAGTTCATAGTATACACCGATATCATTCCAGTTCAAAGTTTGGTGATTTTCTGGTCATCAGGAATAGTGCGCAATACATCGATTTGACGCCTACACATCGAGACTTGGATTGGCTACACTGATTTCAGGCGGGTTGTTGAGGCAACGCATTGCGCGCGATAATTGTGGTATTTTCTCTGGCGCTGCTGTCTTCCTGCACAAGCATGCGAGAGGCGCTTGCCGGAAGGCAAATGCCAGAAATCGGTTTCCGCTATCTTGAGTTGCTCTTGGAAGACGATTTCGAAAGTAGCGATTTGTGGCGGCAGTACGGTGATGGCGCGGACGTCTTCCTCGGGAACCGTGATGGCCGCTACCAGATTGACTTTCGCGGTCGCCAATATGTCTGGTCGCAGCGCGATGGCGATTTCCATGACATCGTGATTGAGGCGGACGCGACGCAGATTTCGGATTACGATCATAATGCATACGGATTGGCTTGCCGTTTGGATCCGGGCAATCGAGGAGTCGGCTATTTCTTTTTGATCAGCGGCGATGGCTACGCCAGCATTCGCTGGAGCAACGGACGCTCCCTCGAGCCGATAGTCCGCGCGGCGCCATCTCAGCACATTCGACAGGGCGCGGCAACGAATCGGCTGCGCGTCGTTTGCGTTGAAGATTTCCTGGCGCTCTGGGTCAACGGCGAATTTGTGGCCGATGCCCGTGACCAACGCGCGGCTCAGGGAGCGGTTGGCTTGGCCGGCGTCATGAACTACCAGGGCAAGCGGCTTTCGGTAGCGTTCGACAATCTCAGAATTTGGCGCGCAGCCGCGGACCGCCCGGAAGCTTGACACGCCTTCGCCCGGCAGGCTATTGGGTGCAAGCGCAACATATTCCCACCAATTGCGTATACTTGCATGAGACGAAATCGGCGACCTCTTGGATAGCGCATGGGCTTGGAAGACACGATTGCGGAAGCAATTGTTATGGCGATGGATGAGCTGGCGGGCAACCCGCAGCGGGCGGTGAAATCGGCGCTGGACTGCGAATCGCCGGCGCAATGGATCAGGCAAGAAACAACCAAGCTAGCGGTCATCGGCGGCGCCGAGATGGTCGTGCCGGGTTTACATTCCTTCACAATTCCCACGGGCGTCAGCTACCTCTTGCACAAAATGGGCTACATCAGTTGGGGGATTGGCGCGTTGAAAGGCGCTTACATCGTCGAGACCGAAGCTTATTCCGACCTGCGTAATATCTTGGCGCTTTGGGCGAACGAGTCCAGCTTTGACGCCAAGATCATCGAACATCTGGCGATATCGCTGGATGCGCTGCGCTGGGCGCTGAGCGAGGACGGGCAGGCGGCGATGCCGGATCTGCTCGTGGCCTCAGTGGATGAGACGACGCTTCGCAGCTATCACATTCTGCAGAAGTTGGCGGAGAATTTCGTCGCCGATGACGAACGCGGCTATGCGATCGCTGAGGCGATGCTGGGCGCGGCGGCGGCGGCAGACGCGCTCGCCGCGGGTAAAGAACACGTAAAACACCTGAATTGCGAAGTGATGCTGACGCGGCCGTTGGGGCGGAAGATCAGTCGGCGGCTGGCTTACAAGCTGGCGTCGCGGATCAGCGCGCGCGTGCCGGCGAAGATGATCGTCGGTTTCATTCCCATTGCCGGCGCCGTCGTCAACGCGTTTCTCAATGTGCAGACGATCCAAAGCATGGCGGAAGCGGCTGAGAAGTATTATGACCGCCGTTTACGCCGCGAACATCTTGCAGCGGTCCTGCCTTGATCGCGCTCAACGCGACTCCGTATTGGCGCGAAGCAAGCGAATCAGTTCAAGTACAATCCCTTTAAACGCTTCCAGTTTTTCGGCGCTGCTAAAGTGATGCAGCGGGATTGTGGGCCTGCGATCAGCTATCTCCGCTTTGAATCGCTGCGGCTTAGGAAGCAGCAGGTTGAGCTGTCGCAGAATGTCAGAGCGCGCGCGCCGGCGATTGAATGGTTCCCGCCGAGCCAGAACATCGAGCGGAATCTGCGCCGAAGGAGTACGGCGATATGCCCAAATGGATAAGATCGTCACCTGTTGGCGGTCCAGTTCAATGCGCGCATGAAAGGCCGGTTTCTTGGCGCCGCCGCCAAAAGCTACCTCATCGGCCAGTTCCCGCGCCCAATGAAACAGGTCGCGCGCTACCAAGGTGGCAATATCACCTTTCGGCAGTTGCTCAATGTAGGGGAAGAAATTGGCTTCAATCGGCCGGCTTGAGACAGCGGAAATCGTATTCAGCGCCGCGTTTTCGTCGGCTTGCAGCGCAAAGTGGATTGACTCGACCAGTTTCGCCATACCGTCCGCCCGACGCTCGCGCAGATCGCAGTACTGAATGTTGATGAGGTGCAGCGGAATCAAGATATCGGCAACCAGGGCGGTGAATACCGGTTTACCCAATTGCCAAGCGTAGAGGCATTCTCGCTCAACCCAGACCGATGTCGCGCTCGCTTTGGACAGCACAACGACCAGGGCGTGGCAACGCTGAATGCCTGCTTCGATCTCGCAGAGCCAGTCGGCGCCGCCGCGGATATTCTCGAAGTCCACCCAAACATCAATGCCCGCTTGTCTAAGCGAGTCGGCGACGAAGAGCGTCTCATCGCTGTCTTGATTGCTGTGGCTGATGAAGACTTTGGGCATGGCGCCTCTGAATTCTACCCCTCCCACATCCCCTCCCCGAAGCTTCAGGGGTCGCGTAGACACTGACCCGCCGGAGGGGAGTATTGCAGCGAGCCATTACTCGTGCAGGAACAATTCATCTTTATTTCGCGAAGGCAGCTCCGTAGCGCTTGACGACATCGCGCGCCACGACCATTCGATGCACTTCGGAGGCGCCGTCGTAAATGCGGAAGGAACGCGCTTTCTCATACCAGCCGGAAAGGGGCAAATCGCGCGAGATGCCCCGACCGCCGCAGATTTGCACACAACGGTCAAGCACGCGCCCCACGATTTCGGAGACTTGCACCTTGGCGATGGAGGTTTCGACGCGCGCTTGCTCCCCATGCGCCAGGCGCCACGCCGCTTCCTGGATCAGCAGCCGTCCCATCTTCAGCTCCATTTCGGAGTCGGCCAGCATCCATTGTATTGACTGATGCCCGGTCAGTGGTCGACCGAAAGCCTCGCGCCCGGCGGCGTAATCGGTGGCGATTTCCAGCGCGCGTTGGGCGATGCCAGTCCAGCGCATGCAATGGGTAAGGCGCGCCGGACCCAAACGCGATTGCGCCAGCATGAAGCCTTGACCCGCTTCGCCCAGAATGGCGCTTTCAGGTAGGTGAAGGTCTTCGTATATGATTTCGACATGCCCGCCGAAGTCCTTTGTGCCCATCACCGGCACATCGCGCAGAATCTTAATGCCGGGCGTATCGCGCGGCGCCAGAAATTGTGTGCAGCCTTGATAGGGATGCACCTCGGGGTCGGTCACGGCCATGATAATGAAGAAGTCGGCAATCTCGCCATTGGTAGTGAGCCACTTATGCCCGTTGATGACCCAGTCATCGCCATCGCGGACGGCGCGCGTCTGGATCATGCGCGGATCGCTGCCGGCGCCCGGTGGCGGCTCGGTCATGGAAAATGCGGAGAATGTCTCGCCCTTCGCCAGGGGCACGAGGAAACGTTCGGTCTGCGCTTCGTTCGCCCAATTGCGCAGCAGGTGCATATTGCCTTCGTCGGGCGCGGCGCAGTGGATGGCCAGAGGACCCAGCATGCTGCGGCCCGCCGCCTCGAAAACAGGCACGATCTCCTGAATGTTCAAACCCATGCCGCCCCATGCTTTGGGCATGGTCGGCGCCCACAGCTGAGCAGCTTTTGCCTTGGCGCGCAAACTCTGCAGTATGTCGTTGCTTAGGTCATCGCCGCTGCGCAGCAGTTGCGTTTCGACCGGTATGACTTCGTCGTCAACGAATTGACGAACGCGATGGGCGATCGTCTCGATGTGGCGGGGAGTGGTAAAATCCATTGGCTATGACCCTTGGATGATCTAGATCCAATTCGGCGCGAGTATACCATAGCGTCAAGCGAGTTTTGCGAAATTATGGTCGCGTACCGCTTGCGCGCCCGCCGAATTGCCGCGTAACCATGTCTATCTTATACTTGGCGCGAACTGAGGAGAATTGCATGCGGAATTTCATAATTGACACCGACACCGCTTCTGATGACGCGGTGGCGTTAGTGATGGCGCTCCGGCAACCGGACATTAAGGTCAAGGCGATCACAGTCGTGGCGGGCAATGTGCCACTGCCGCTCGCCGTTCAGAATGCGCTGTATACAGTTGAGCTTTGCGGCGCCGATGCGCCTGTCTACGCGGGCTGCGCCAAGCCGCTGCTGCGCGACCTGGAGACGGCGCAGGATGTACATGGCCGCGATGGCTTGGGTGATATCGGCTTGACGCTGAAAGGGCGGAGGCCGGCCGTCGGTCATGCCGCCGATGCGCTGCGCGAGGTCATCAATGCGCATGCCGGCGACATCACGCTGGTCACGCTTGGTCCCTTGACCAATGTCGCGCTCGCTTTGCTGCGAGAGCCGGAGTTGGCGCGCTGTGTTTCGCAGTGCTGGATTATGGGCGGCATCGGCTCTGGACATGGCAACGTGACGCCGACAGCCGAGTTTAATATCTGGGTGGATCCGGAAGCGGCGAAGATCGTTTACGAATCGGGCATGAATATAACCATGGTCGGCTGGGACATCTCCTGGAAACACGCGACCTTCGATGCAAAACAAGCTGACGAGATTCGCCGCATCGGCACGCCTCTGGCAGAGTTCGTGGTTGATATTCAGGCGACCTTGACCGAGTTTTCGATGCGCGAAAATGACCTGGCCGGCTTTGATCTGCCGGATCCGATAACGATGGCGGCGGCGATTGACCCGAGCATCGCCCATTACCGGGATTATCGCATCGATGTAACAACCGGCGAGGGCTTGGAACGCGGAATTACGGTGGTGGATGTGCTCGGCGTCACCAGACGCGCGCCGCAGATGAGGGTGGCGACCAGTGCAGATCGCGCCGCATTTGTCAATATGCTGAAGCGCAGCGTCTCATAGAGGGCGGAGAAGAGCTGTCTCACCCAGCCCTACCACATGCCCTTGCTCTTCGCGGGTGGCGTCGAGCGGACCGAGCCCTGCCCGCCGAAGTCCTTGGTTCCCTTCACCGGCGCCTCGCGCACGATCTTTATGCCCGGCGTGTCGCGCGACGCCAGAAACTGTGTGCAGCCTCGATACGGATGCGCATCGGGATCGGTCAGCGCCATGATGACGAAGACGTCGGCAATTTCGCCATCGGTGGTCAGCCATTTATGCCCGTTGATGACCCAGTCGCTGCCATCGCGGACGGCGCGCGTCTGGATCATGCGTGGGTCGCTGCGGGCGCCGGGCGGCAGCTCGGTCATTGAATAGGCGGAGAAGGTCTCGCCCTTCGCCAGCGGCACAAGATAACGCTCGGTCTGTTCTTCGTTCGCCCAATTGTGCAGCAAATGCATATTGCCTTTGTCGGGCGCGGCGGACTGGGTCGCCAGTGGATCAAGCAAGCTGCGCCCGGCCGCTTGAAAGACTGGGACGATCTCCTGAATATGCAAACTCATGCCGCCCCATTCCTTTGGGCATGGTCGGCGCCCAGAGCTTGGCGCGCAATTCTAGCAGGATGTCCGCGTTTAGGTCCGTGTTCGTCCGCAGCAGCTCCGTCTCCACTGGTATGACTTCGTCGTCGACGAATTGATGGACACGATGGGAGATCGCCTCGACGTGGCGTGGGACGGTGAAATCCGTAGACTAGGACCTTTGCATATCAGGATCACTGCTCAGCGCGAGTATACCACAGGGCGGATCGCGCCAGACGAAACTCTGGTCGCGCATTTTGCTGGCGCGTCGTCAGTTTGCGCCGGCATCAGGCATCCGCTATACTCGTCGAGATTCAAGGAGAAGCCCATGCGCAAAGTTATCATCGACACCGACAACGCCTGCGATGACGCTGTCGCCTTGGTCATGGCGCTGCGGCAACCGGACGTCGACGTCAAGGCGATCACGGTGGTTGCTGGCAACGTGCCTGTGCCGCTGGGCGTTCAGAATGCGCTTTACACCGTTGAGCTTTGCGGCGCTGACGCACCCGTGTATGCCGGCTGCGCTAAGCCGCTGCTGCGCGACCTGGAGACGGCGCAGGATTTGCAGGGGCACTCCGGATTGGGCGATATCGGCTTGCCCTTGCAGGGGCGGATACCGGCGAATGGTCATGCCGCCGATGTGCTGCGTGATGTCATCAATGCGAACGCCGGCGATATCACCTTGGTGACGCTCGGACCTTTGACCAATGTCGCGCTTGCTTTGCTGCGTGAGCCGGAACTGGCGCAGCGGGTATCCCACTGTTGGATTATGGGCGGCATCGGCGCGGGCCACGGCAATGTGACGCCGACGGCGGAATACAACATCTGGGTTGACCCGGAAGCGGCGAAAATCGTTTACGAGTCGGGCATGAAGATGACCATGGTTGGCTGGGATATCTCCTGGAAATACGCCACCTTTGATGCCGAGCAAGCCGACGAGATCCGCCGCATCGGCACGGCGCTGGCGGAATTTGTCGTCGATATCCAACCCACCCTGACAGAATTCTCAATGACGGAGAACGCGCTGGCCGGATTTGACTTGCCGGATCCGGTCACGATGGCGGCGGCGATTGACCCGAGCATCGCCCATTACCGGGATTACCGCGTCGATGTAACAACCGGCGAGGGCTTGGAACGCGGAATTACGGTGGTGGATGTACTGGGCGTTACCAAGCGCGCGCCTCAGATGCGCGTCGCGACAAGCGCCGACCGGGCTGCCTTTGTCGACATGCTCAAGCGCTCCGTATCGTGAATGGCGGTAAAGCGCGCTTGAGGCGAATACGTGATTATCAACGCTAGGATTCCCGTGTCGCGTCGAGCGGGATGTCGCCGTGCCCGGCAAAGCCGCTGCCGGGGTAGGGGATGACCAGCTCCGTACCCCGGTATAGTTTGATTGGCTCAGCGCCAATATTGGCGAGGATTATTTCGGCGACGCTGGTCTCATAGTGCCGCGCAATGCTGTATAGCGTATCGCCTCGCTCCACGACGTGGATGTGTGCTGGAGGATGTTTGAAGGTTCTGTGCTGCCCCCAGCCGCTGACGCGCGCGAGGCTGTTCAAGGCGTCTTGGGCGCGTTGCCCCCGGGCGATTTCCGCTGCCGATGCGGGCAGCGCGCCGCTCCAATCCAGCACTGGGGCAGAGCCATCTGCGCTTTGCCCTAGAATGCCAATAACGCTTTCGCCTTGCCGCACAGTTTGACCGAATATCGTTGTAACTCTGCCCCGATGGACGGTCATGCTCAGCGCGTTGCGATGGACCTGCTGAATGGTAACCATTGAGCCGATATGTATATCAACTCCATTGATGGTGAGACTCAGCGACCGGTCTTCTGGCGTCTGAATGGCGACCATCGGTTCGGCTTGGTCGCATTCGGGGTAAGCTGGATCTGTTGCAATGGACATGGACTGAAACGGAAAAGTCGCGCCGATGCCAATTGTAGGCAGGGCATCCATCGCATGCAAGCGCGCTAGATCCTGGCGCTCTACCCATGAAATCTCGCCATCATTCACGGCTCGCAGCCAGTCGCCGCTATCGTCAAATGCGTCGACCAGCAAGAGTTCATCTGCGGCTACCGGTCCTAAGGGTTCCGGAATGATGCCGGGTTTCTTGAAGCGAGTAGTTGCCACCAGGGCGGCTGTGCCCAAGGGTTCGGCAATTCGCGTGACGGAGGCCCGGTCGGTATCGTTGATGACTTCGGCATCGCCAGCCAGCAATACGAGAATGCCCATGCCTTCGTAAGTCAGCGGCAAGTTGGCGCCTAGATGCATTATGGCGACGCCCCAATGCGCCGGTTCAGAGTCCAGCGCGGAGGTGCGGACGCTCGACAGGTCAAGCAGTGAGGCGCGTTTGGAGGGCGCGCTGAAATCTGCGCTTGCCCTCTCGTCGGCGTAACTGGCTTCGACCAACGGATGAGCGTAGCAGATACTGTCGCGCTCCAGTTCGGCGCAATTCTGCCGGATGCTTAGCAGCGCCTGGTCGACTGTCGCGCTGCAAGCGAGATCCTGCGCCAACAGCGGGCCGAAGCCGGAGGATATGAACAGAACGAAGAGCGCAATTGGGCGGATGGATGCCACTAGAGTGTTACTTTCGCCTGGTTTTGCGGATGTTTACGCATGCGACAACAGATGTACCGGGCCAAAGCCATGCCCATCACAATAATTCAAGGCGCCGGGCGACGCGTCCGCCGCTTCCGTTGCCGCGGCCTCTTGACCTTTTTCTGTTCCTTGCGCCACCGGTCGCGCAAGGCGACTGTGCGGTTGAATATCAGCTTTTCCGCCGTTGAGTCTTGATCGACGACAAAGTAGGCAAGGCGCTCAAACTGGTAGCGATCGCCGGCCCGCGCATTGCGCAGATGCGGCTCTACGTAGATTGGGTTAACCACGCGTAGCGAATCAGGATTGATAAATGCCGTAAAGTCTTTCTCGCGATCGCCATCGGGGTTCTCCACGGTGAAGAGGGTGTCATAGAGGCGGGCTTCCGCTTTGATAGCGTGCTGGGACGATACCCAATGTAAAGTGGCTTTGACGCGCCGTCCATCGGGCGCCGAGCCGCCTCGCGTCGCCGGATCGTAGGCGCAGCGAAGCTCAATGATTTCGCCATTCTCGTCTTTGATCACATCGTTGCAGGTAATGAAGTACGCATAACGAAGGCGCACCTCGCGTCCGGGCGCCAGGCGAAAGAACTTCCGAGGCGGATCTTCCATGAAGTCGTCGTGCTCAATGTACAAGACTTTGGAGAACGGCACTTTGCGCGCGCCCGCCGATTCATCTTCCGGGTTGTTGACCGCATCCATCTCCTCTGTCAGGTCGTCCGGATAATTCTCGATGACGACCTTTAACGGATTGATGACCGCCATGACGCGATTTGCCGTCTTGTTTAGATGTTGCCGCAGGTGATATTCCAGCTTGTGAAGGGCGACGACGCCCTTTACCTTGCCGACCCCGATATCATCGCAGAATTCGCGGATGGCTTCCGGCGTATAACCGCGGCGGCGCAGCCCCGAAATCGTCGGCATGCGCGGGTCATCCCAGCCGCGGACGTGACCTTCTTGCACCAGGCGAATCAGTTTGCGTTTGCTCAATACGGTGTGGCTCACATTGAGGCGGGCGAATTCAATCTGCTGCGGATGAAAGATCTCGATGTTATCCAGATACCAGTCGTAGAGCGGGCGATGGTCTTCATATTCGAGCGTGCAAATGGAATGGGTGATGCCTTCGATCGAATCCGACTGGCCGTGGGCAAAGTCGTACATGGGGTAGATCTTCCATTTGTCGCCGGTACGCGGATGAGCGGCGTCGAGAATCCGGTACATCACCGGGTCGCGCAGATTGATGTTGCCGCTGGACATATCGATCTTGGCGCGCAGAACGGCCTCGCCCTCTTTGAAACCACCATCGCGCATCTTCTCGAAGAGCGCCAGATTCTCTTCAACCGGGCGATTGCGATAGGGGCTTTCTCGCCCCGCTTCGGTTAAGGTGCCGCGGTATTCTCTGATCTCGTTCGGGCTCAATTCATCGACGTAGGCGCGGCCAATACGGATGAGATCAACCGCCATCTCATAGAGTTCATCAAAATAGTCGGAGGCGAAGAATAGGCGATCATCCCAGTCGTAGCCGAGCCAGCGCACGTCTTCGGTGATGGCATCAATATATTCCTGCTCTTCTTTGGCTGGATTGGTGTCGTCAAAGCGCAGGTTGCATAAACCGCCGTATCGTTCGGCGATGCCGAAGTTTAGGCAAATCGATTTGGCGTGGCCGATATGCAAATAGCCGTTGGGCTCGGGCGGAAAGCGCGTGTGCACCACCCCGTTGAAGCGGCCGTTCTCGCTGTGTTCGTCGATGATGTCGGTGATGAAATTTCTGCTGGTGTCGCCGTCCGTCATGGACTGGTACTCGCTGCTGGATTGGCTAAGGGATAAACTGACCAAGTATCTTAATCAACGAGGCCTGCTCAATCAATAGGCTATCGTTATGAAGCAAGGACAAGGACGCGCGGGACGATTCCGGTACAATGGCGGGATGATTGAGGTCAAATGAGGGCGAAAGCAATCGAGGCGAAATTGAACTGGCGAAAATTGCTGCCGCTAGTTTTCTTGTTTGTGGCGTCATTGGCGGCGGTGGAGGCCCACGGCTACGTCGTCCGCGCCATACCCGCCGACCGCAGCACATTGGAGCGGCCGCCGACGCGTCTACAGTATTGGTTTAGTGAAGACCTGGAGCCGCGCTTTAGCGAAATCAATTTGCGCGATCAGTCGGGCGAGATCATCGCAAGCGGCGCTGTGGACGAAGAGAATCACGCGCTGCTGGCTTTGCGAGTACCGGCTGGCTTGAACGATGGCGCGTATATTGTGGAGCTGCGCCCGGCTTTCGCTTCCGATGGCCATGTTATCGCCGAGAGTCGCGTGTTTTTCGTCGGCGAAGAGGTGGGCGGCGTCGCTGGAGCGAGGGCGGATGACCGCGCAATTCCGCTTGAAGCGCTTTGGCGGGCGGCGCTCAACCTGGCGAATTTCCTCATCTTTGGGTCTTCACTGCTTTATGCGGTTGTGCTGCTGCCGGCCTGGGGCAGCGCAAGACATCCCGCCGGCTTGCCTGAACGGGTGATGCGCCGGCTGCGCGCCTGTTTGATCGGGGCAATCATTCTTGCTGCGCTCGCCAGCCTGCTCGCGCTGCTGCAGCAATCCATGGTCTTCTTCAATGCCGATGCCCACCAAGTGATTGAGCAGAATCTTTGGGGGGTTGTGCTCATCGGATCGCGCTTTGGCGATGTCTGGATTTTCCGCATGGTGCTGCTGATATTCAGCGCCGTGCTCATATTTGTGTCTGAATACTATCAGCCCTTGATGCCGCAACTGTCGGCCGGCATCTGGAAGGGCATTCCCTGGTTGGGCGCGCTTTTCGTCGGCTTGACCATGGTGACCAGCCATGCGGCCGGCTCGACGCTATTGCCTTGGCTGGCGATCGCCGTTGATTGGATGCACGCGCTGGTCGCCGCCTTTTGGCTGGGCGGCGCGTTAGCGCTGGCGCTAGTGCTGCCGCCGGCGCTGGCTCCTTTTGATGGGGAGCAGAGACGGCAGGCGATCCTGGCGGTGACTCTGCGTTTCTCGCGGATCGTCACGCCGCTGGTCGCGCTGATGATCGCAAGCGGCATATACAACGCAATGAATTTTTTCCTGACGCCATTGGATTTAAATACAAGCTATGGACGGACGCTGGGTATTAAGCTGCTTATGGTGGCGCCCTTGCTACTGATAGGCGCCTGGCAACATGTCATCCTGCGTCCGCAGCTGGCGGCGCGATTGGAATCGGCTCTTACGAGTTTGCCGCGCTCATGGCGCAGAGGGATGGAGCGGGCAGTTGAAACAGGCATGGCGCTGCGGCTGGAAGTATGGCTTATGCTGGCGCTGCTTGGCGCGGTTGCCTGGCTGAGCGCGACGCCGGTCCCGGAGCCTGTGTCGCTGCGCAGCGAAACTGAAAGTCCTCAAGTCACGCAGACGGTCGGCGAATTCACGATTACGAACGCAATAATACCCGGCGGACCGGGCGTAAACACCTATGACACGGTCGTCAGTCGCGGCGACGCGCCCGCTACTGATGTAAGCGTATTCATCCAGCTGGTCAGTCCAAGTCGTGGAATCCGCAGCGCGTGGCAACGGGCCGAGCAAGTGGAGGACGGACTATTTGTGGCGTCGGGCGATGATATCGACGAAGCCGGCGAATGGTGGTCGCTGATCGATGTTGTGGACGAGAATGGCGCGGTGACGCGCGTGGCGACCGTTTGGGCGATCAGCGAGGCGGCCGCGGTTGTGCAGCAGCGGAATCCGAATGTGATTCACCTTGCGCTGCTTACGATGATCGCGGCGATTCTCGCTGCGCTTGTTCGACGGCGGGCGCGAACCTTGATAAGCGCCATGAATCTGACACCGGTGAGCGCGGCGCTGGCGCTAGGCGCTGTCGCCGTTTCGATCGGAATCATGGCCTTCGGCGCGGCGCTAATAGGTGAGCGGCAGCGCGATTACGAGCGTACCCTGCGTCCGCCGCCTGAGCAGATCAATATCGTGCTGCCGGATGCCGAATCATTGGCGCGGGGCGAGGCGCTTTATCGCGAGCGTTGTTTGGCTTGGCAAGGGCAGTCGGCCGATTTTCGCGCGTTGAGGAATCGGCTGAGCGCGGCGCGCGATGACTTCCTTTATGGCGTGGTGTCAGCCGGCTGGCGGGATCTGCCGGCTTGCGAGGGCGATCTAATTGAGCGGGATCGCTGGGATATTGTTAACTATTTCCGCACGTTTGAAGGGCGCGATTGACTCCGCAGTGTGCAGAAATCTATCGTCGGACAGAATTGCCTTTATCATCCACTTTGGTACTGGAAATCCATCGTTCTCCAGTTCTTCCCTGAGTTCGTTTACCGTTAGCGGTCCGTGATATTGCAATATCTGCAGGATCATCCCGCGGGCTAGATCCCATGGAGGTTGTACAAATTGGCTATTGTCGGCCTCGCGAATGCGATAAGTATGGGCTCCGTTATCGCGAACAACGTAACGCTTCGCTTCGCTAAACAATATGCTATTGACCAACTTTTTGTTCACCTTGATCCACTCCTCATAAGGAAGGCTGTGGAGTATTTGGCGGGTTGTGCGTGGTTTTCCGTCTCGTAATACTTTGAGAATAGCTTCCATCACAACCTTGCGGGATTGCCATTCTTGATCGTACCTGGTCATGCTTCGCGCCTTTTATACTTGTTTATGTTGTATCAAGTATGAAAGAACGGATTCTGGCGCGAAACCCCAAAAATTGGGGTTTATCTCAAGAAACCCTCGCTCAGCCCGCCATCGACATGGATGATCTGCCCGGTCGTCTTGCTGAAGGCATCGCTGATCAGCAGGTAGGCCACTTCCGCCTGATCTTCCGGGCTGATGGATCGTTTGGTCAATGTGCGCTGGGCGTAGAAGTCGGCCACGCGCTCGCGCAACGTCTCGGTGTCTTCGTCGTCGCTGAAATCCAGATTGTATTTGATCAAGGAATTGATGACGCGGTCGCGGGGGAACATGCTGCTGCCTTTGACCACCGTCGCCGGCGCCAGGCCATTGACCCTCACCAGCGGCGCTAGCTCAATCGCCAACTCGCGCAAGAGGTGATTGGCGGCTGCTTTGCTGGCATCGTAGGCGATGGATCCAGCTTTGGAGACGACGGCGTTGACGCTGGTAGTCAGCACGAGCGAGGCTGGCAGATTTTGCGCTTGCCAAAGCGGACGGGCGCAATCGGCGACGACATAGCCGCCGCGGACGTTCACATCAAAGCTCAGGCGCCACTGCTCAACCGAGTTGCGGCCGGCGGCATCCGGCGTGAAAAAGACGCCGGCGCTGACGATGATGTCGTCGATGCCGCCATAGGCAAGCGCGGCTTGATTCAGCATGGCATTTACACTACTCGAGTCGGTGATGTCGACCGAAAGGGCGATGGCGGGACCACAACCTGAGACGCCCGAGCCGGCCACGCCGATGCCGGGACCGTATCTGGTTGTCAGCGCGTCCGCCGTCGCCTTCGCCCCGTCGAGATTGCGATCGGCGCAGACGACATGGGCGCCTTCAGCGGCAACGCGGTTGGCGGTGGCGACGCCGATGCCGCTGCCCGCGCCGACGACTAGCACAACTTTGCGCGCCAGCGCCTTCTCTGGCGGCATCCGGCGGAGCTTGGCTTCTTCCAGCGCCCAGTATTCAATATCGAAGGCTTCCTGCCGCGGCAGCGCGACATATTCGCCAACCGCTTCCGCACCGCGCATGACCGCCACGGCGCAACGATAGAACTCGGCTGTGACGCGCGATTCGCTTTTGTTCTTGCCAAATGCGACCATGCCTAATCCGGGAATCAGAATCACGGTTGGATTGGGATCGCGGATTGGCGGGCTGTCCGCATGTTTGCAAGCTTCGTAGTAAACGGTGTAATCGGCGCGATAACGTTCAATGCCGCTAGCCAGCTTGTCGAGCAGGGAATCGGCGTCTTCCGCCCGCGGATCCCAATCGACATAGAGCGGCTTGATTTTGGTGCGCAAGAAGTGATCGGGACAAGAGGTGCCCAGTTCGGCCAGTCGAGCGGCATCGACGCTGTTGACGAAGCTTAGCACTTCGTCGTCATACTGAACCGTGCTGATGAATCGATTCTCTTGGGATACCAAGCCGCGCAGTCTCGGCAGCACATCCGCCAAAAGCGCCTCGCGCTCGCTAGCCGACGGATTGGCGTATTTCGCGCCACCGAATGCCTCTTCGCCTTTGTCCTTTTCCGCGAGGTAACGGGCTGCTTTCTCGATTAGCGTCAGCGAAAGCTCATAGCATTCCTTGTCATCATTTGCCCAATTGATGAGACCATGCCCGCCAAGCACGATGCCGACGATGCCCGGTTTCGCGGCGATCGTTTCCTGCAAGGCGAGACCCAAATCAAAGCCGGGTCGCTGCCAGTCGAGCCAGGCGACCTCATCGCCGTAGATTTCCTGCGTGAGCTGTTTGCCCTTGCTGGCGGCGGCGATGGCGATGACGGCGTTGGGGTGGGTATGATCGACATGGCGGAACGGGATGAATGCGTGCAGCGGCGTATCGATTGAGCTGGCGCGCGGATTCAGGTTGAAGACGCAATGCGGGTACATCGCAACCATGTCGTCTTCGATAGGTGTCTTGACGCCCTTGGTCTCAGCCGCGTTGTAGACGGTTTGCAGCTGCATCAACTTGTGCATATAGAGCGAGGCGAAGTTGTCGCGTTTGGCAGTCCGCAGGTCGCCGCCCGAGCCCTTGACGTACATGACGTCAACTTCTGCGCCGGTCAATGGATCGACTTGCCTGATTTTGCTGGAAGTATTGCCGCCGCCGGTATTGGTGATGCGCTGGTCGCTGCCCAGTAGATTGGAGCGGTAAACGAGGCGATCGACGGCGTCGAGGGACGCGGCTTGGGCATCATCCCAAAGAAAGTTTACGTGGCGGTAGTCTGATGGTTCATATGGCTTCATTGGAATTTGTCCGTTTTTTCAGGATGGGCAACGTGTTTTCAAGTATAAGAAATGCCTTCCGAACAATTAAGGGCGAGCCACCGGCTCGCCCGTACACACGTACCTCGAAGGATTGCTGCGTCTTGAATCGTTAAGCACGTTGAGAAAGTACATTCCGCTCGTAGTCGCGGATTTCATCCATGAAAGCCATGCCGACTGGAACTTCTTGCGCCTGGCAGTAGTGATCCCAAACGGCGCCGAAAGGCAATCCCTTCAGCTCTTCAAGCAGTGCGAGGCGTCCGGTGAAGTCGCCTTCGTTTTCGTATTGACGGAGCAGTTCGCGCGGCTCCAGCAGCGCCATCAGCAATGCGCGGCAAGCGTTGCGCGTGCCAATCGCCCAGGCGCCGATGCGGTTGATGCTGGCGTCGAAAAAGTCCAGACCGATATGCACGCGCTCAAGCGCGTCGCAGCGCACGATCTCTTGCATGATCGCTTGCAAATCATCGGTCAATGTAACCACATGGTCGCTATCCCAGCGGACGCCGCGGCTGACGTGCAGCAGGATCTCCGGCACGTAGAACAGAATTGACGAAAGCTTGTCGGAGATGGTCTCAGTTGGGTGGAAATGACCGGCGTCCAGGCAAAGCAGCTTCTGGCGGGAGGCGGCGTATCCGAGATAAAACTCGTGCGAGCCGACCACGTAACTCTCCGAGCCCAGACCGAAAAGCTTGCATTCGACCGCGTCAAGATTGTGCGCTGGATTCAACTCCACAGCGAAGATCTCATCGAGCGCGTCGATCAGCCGTTGCCGCGGAGTCAGGCGATCGGCCGGCATATCTTTGTAGCCATCGGGTATCCAGACGTTGTTGATCGAGGGACTGCCCAATGCGGCGCCGAAGGACGCGCTTATTTCGCGGGTGGCGATGGCATGGTCGATCCAGAATTGACGGATGCCGGCGTCGGCATGGGAGAGGGTGAATCCGTCATCGGCGAGGTCATGGGAAAAGAAGGTCGGGTTGAAATCAAGCCCGTGGTTGTTCGCTTTTGCCCAATCGACCCAGGAGGCGAAGTGTTCGGGTTTCAGTTGGTCGCGCGGCACTTTGGTTGGGCTATCGAGATAGGAGCCATGCAGCGCCAGGCGATGATCGCCGGGGATCAAGCTGTAGGCTTGGTCGAGATCGCTGCGCAGTTCGTCGATGTTCGTCGCCTTGCCGGGATAATTGCCGGTCGCCATGATGCCGCCGCTAAGGCCGCGTTCGGGGTCTTCAAAGCCGCCGACATCATCGCCCTGCCAGCAATGCAGGCTGATGGGCACGGTCTTGAGAATGTCCATGGCGGCGTCTGGGTCAACGCCGAAGGCAGCGTAGCGTTCGCGCGCGATTTCGTAAGCGGTCTGGATCTGTTTATCAGAGGGTTGGAATTTCATTGATCTGTACTTTCTTTGCTTCGGAGGGCGAGCCGCCGGGTCGCGTAGACACTGACCGCCGCTCGCCCGTACAATGGATTATGTGTTAGGCGAGTCACCGCCTCGCCCCTACATATTGATGGCGCGGGCAGAATTAGCGGGCGCCGGCCGCTTGCAAGCAGGCTTGCATGTGCCCGCGGGATTCGGCGCCGATGGTGATGCATTGCTCGAGGGTGTGGCCCATCCTCTTGGTGCCGATCACTTCCAGGTTCAGCGGACCGGTATAGCCGTGCTCGTGCAGGACGCGGATATAGCCGACCAGGTCGATGTCGCCGCGGCCATTGGCTTGATCTTCGGGCGCGCCCGGTCCCTGCTGGCTTCCTTTGCAGTCGCGGATGTGCACATGTTTGATGCGATGGATGACCGCTTCTATCGCATCGACCGGATTTTCACCGGCGCGATGAATATGCGACGGGTCCATGTCCAAGCCGAAGTTGGGCGAAGTGATGTCATTCAAGATCTTCAGGCTGGTCGGCGTATTGTAGACATAATTGTTGACATGTGCCTTGACGCAGAGCATGACGCCGTAATGTTCGGCACGTTGCACCAGAGCGCCCAGTTCGTCCAGCACCTGTGGATAGGTTGATTCGTCGTCCGACTTGCCGCCCGGACCGACGTTGATAATGGGGATGCCGGTTTCGACCGCCGCCTGCATGGCGCGCTCCATCAAGTCGGGATCGCGCGAAGATTGCTCCATTGCCAGCAATTCCAGGTCGTATTCCTTGGACAGGCGCACCACCTCCGGCGCGCATTCCTGCCAGCGCGACAGAACAAGATGCTGGCTCATCTCGTCGATGGCCGAGATTTCGATACCGTCATAGCCGGCCATCTTCAAGTACTTGAAGGCGGTCTCCATGTCCCAACTGCCGAATAGAAGTGAGTTTGCTCCGAGTTTCATGATTTATGCTTGCTCCTGCAATTGATTGACCTGCACATTGTCAACATAAACAACCGATTCCGTCTCGAGCGACTCGATGGCGGCCGCCAGCACCTTCTGCGCCGCCAAGCCATCCGCGCCGCTGCCATCGATATCTTCTGGCGCGACGCCATCGGACACCTGCCGCAAGAAACAGTGGATGCGCTCGCGGAAAGTGTTTTCGAAGTTATGGAAGCCGCCGAAAAGCGGATCGGTATATACCGTCTTTTCCATGTCGCCAGCGGGGTAGAGCGTCAGTTCGCGCCACATGTCGTCCAGCACGAAGCGCCCGCCGGTTCCGGCGACTTCGCAGCGCTCCATCGGGTGGCCGCGCTCAATGTCGTAGCTGCCGGTGAGCGCGCCGACGACGCCGTTGCGGAAGCGGAAGTTGAATTGCGCCGTCGACCAGATCTGGCGTCCGGGCGCCTTGGTCGCGAAGCAGTGCACCGCTTCGATATCGCCGCAGAAATAGCGCATGACATCGACTGTATGAGGATGCAGCGACTTGATGTGATAGTGGGGCGAAGTCTCGGCCGGGTTCATGATCCACATCGCCATATTGACGAAGAGCAGGTGCCCCAGCCGGCCTTGATCAATCCAGGACCTCGCCAGGCGGGCGGCCGGTGTGAAGCGATGGTTGAGGTTGATGCCATAGCACAAACCCAATTCGCGGGCTTTCGCCACCATTTCTTCGGCCGGCGCGATTTCGTTCGAGATCGGCTTTTCGCCCAAGACGTGGCAGCCAGCCTCCAGCGCCTGCATCGTCGGCAGGTAGTGATCGCTGCTGTTTTCGTAACCGCCGGTGGTGACGCTGACGACATCGGGCGCCAGGTCGCGCAACATGGTGTCGACATCGTAAAAGGCCGTTACGCTGTGCAGCGCCGCCGCATTGTCCGCTCGCTCGTGATCAATGTCGCAGACGCCGACAAGCTCGGCGAGGTCGTCCTGCGCGTAAAGCTTGGCGTGACGATTGCCGATTGGTCCCAAGCCGATGACGGCTACGCGTAATGGCATTGCTGGTCCCTGTTTCGCGGGCGAGTCGCCGCCTCGCCCCTACAACGGTCTTTGTGAGGAGGAATCTCATAATTGTATTCGCGCATGGCTGGCTCAAAAAAGTCGAAATAATTGACGCCTGTGTCGCGCTGCCAGCGGTTGATGGTGTCCTGCCTCAGAACGACGCGCGCCAGTGGTATGCCGAGAAAATCTTCCAGTCGATCCAGCGTCTCATCCTGATTCAGCACAAAGTCTTCAAAGCGCACTTCAATCCAGCGTTTTGGCTTGGGCGTGGACTTAACCAGGTCGTATTGGTATTTCCAGGAGATGGCGCGGCGAAGGCGCTCGTCGTTCGTCTCCGGGTATTGGATGCCAAAGTCACGCATATCGTCGGTTTTATGCGAGCCGATGATGCAATCGCGCGGATTGCGAATCCAGAAGATGTAGTGCATATCCGGGTACATGCGCAAGATCCAAGGGAAAATCAAGGTCGTCTCTGGCACTTTCCAGCCCTTTAACGGTCGCGAATGATTCAAAACCGATTCCAGGTAGCGATTGAGATTTCTTGTGAAGGCGGGCGGAATCTCAGCTTCGTGGGCGCGGCTGAAATCCCAGCTTAAGCCGCCGCTCCATTTGACGTAGCGTGCGAATACGCGGCAGGCGTCGTACATGGAGTGCGCCGGCACCAAATCGGCCGACGGATTCAGCGTCTGCCCCATGTAAACGCCGGAAGCGTAAAGCGTTTGTGAAATCGTCCGCGTGCCGCTGTGACCGCGGCCGATGATGGTTATCACAGGGTGACCACCTGGCGCGTATCCCAAGACTCGATGGCCGCTTCAATGATGCGTTGGACGTGCAGCCCGTCGGCGCCCGATGCGTCAATCTTGTCAGGGGCGACGCCGGCCAAGTTCTGGTCCACCCAATGGTTGATGCGGGTTTGGAAGGTTTCGCCGAAGTGCTTCATGCCGCCGTAGTATTCGTGTCGTTCCGTGGCGCCTTCAAAGCGAGGATAATAGATGAGTTCTTCGCAGGCGTCGCGCAGGAAGAAGCGCCCATCCGAGCCGAAGACATCGAGCGTCTCTAGCCCATAGCTGCCGCCGCCCATGCTTGTATGGCCCCAGTTGCCGTCATAGCTGCCGCGCAGGTGGCCGATGATGCCGTTCTCGTAGAGCAGGTTCACCTGCACGTTGGACCAGATTTTGCGGCCCTTGCCCTTTTTGAAAATCGCGTGCACCTGGGTCACATCCGATTGTGCGAAATAGCGCATGACATCAAGCGAGTGCGGGTGCAGCGCGCGCATGTGAAAATGGGGTGAGGTTTCGTTGGGGTTGTTGATCCACATGGTCATGTCGATCATGTTGACTTCGCCGAGGCGGCCGCGCAGCATCCATTCTTTCGCCAGGGAGGCGGCGGGCGTGAAGCGATGGTTGAGGTTGATGCCGTAGCGCAGATTGTTCTCGCGGGCGAGCGCGACCATCTCCTTGGCTTCGGGGACGCTGTTCGAGATCGGCTTTTCGCCAAGCACGGGATAGCCCGCGGCTAGCAGCTGCATCGTCGGCGCGTAATGATCGCCGCCGTTTTCGGCGCCGGCGGTGGTGACGCTGGCGGCGTCAAATTCGACGCCGCTTTCCAGCAGCGACTGAACCGAGTAGAAGCCTTGACAGCCAAAGGTCTCAGCCGCTTTGTCCGAGCGCTCTTGAAGGATATCGCAGACGGCGACGACTTCCGCTTCCGGATGGCTGGTATAGCAGCGGCCGTGATTGTTGCCGATGCCGCCCATGCCAACGATAGCTACGCGTAGGGTCATATTGGGGTCTCCTCATTTGGTTTGCGGGCGACCTGCTAGGTCGCCCCTACAAATGTCAGTTGTGGTTATTATTCTTCGCGCGATTGCGCCTGCAGTCTGATCGCTTTGTTGACATCGCCAATGTATAAGGTGTCGTATGCCTGCTGCGATGTCTTGAAGGCGCCGACGCCTTTGTGGCCGTGCCAGTCGCCCTGAGTGAGCATCGGATTGGTCAAGCCGGTTTCGGCTTCGCGCTTGGCGATCCAGGCATCCATGCGCCCGCGCAGCGTTTCGACGACATCAGGCCGCTCATCCGCCAGGTTGTGGTCTTCGTTCGGGTCTTCAATGAGGTTGTAGAGTTCGACCGGCGGCCTGAAGTGGAAGTCCGGTTCGAGGGCGACCATCAGCTTCCAGCCGGGCGTGCGCCAGCCGTGCTTGCGCATCCAGGTGCACTCGGTGATATAGAATTCGCTGTCAAATGACGCGGTACCGCCATCCACCATTGCCATAAGGCTTTGACCGTCAAATTGGTAGCCGTCATCGGCGGCTTGATCGTCCAGACCAGCCAGGTCAAGCAGGGTGGGCAGCAGGTCCTTGTGCTGGTTGAAGCCGCTGAGGCGCATTCCCGCCGGCATTCGATCGGGATAGCGAATGATCAGCGGGACGTGCAGCACGTTGTCAAAGATGCCGTGGTGGTCGAAAAAGATGTCGTGGTCGTAGAGCGTCTCGCCGTGGTCGCCGTTGAGGGCGACGATTGTATTGTCGGCGATGCCCATGCTTTCAAGCGCTTCAAAGATCGACTGAATGCAGGCGTCCATGTAGGCGACGGCGCCGTCATATTGGGCGATGATGTAATCTTTGTCGCTGACGCCCGGCGGCATCCAGGACCGGAAGAAATCGGCGAAGGGCTTGAAGGCGAGCACCGGGTCCATTGAGCGATTGTCCGGGTCGCATTCGTCGCCGTGGAAAAACATTCGCTCGTACGGTTCCGGCGGCAGGTAGGGCGGGTGCGGGTCCATGTGCCGCGTCGTGACGAACCAAGGCTGCCCGCTGGCATGGAGCCGCTCCAGCTCGGGTATCAAGGCATCATTGAGGTTCTGCGCCTTGGGGCTGCGGCCCGTCGCATAACTGCCCCAGCCGTCGAACTCCAAATAGTTGTCGAAGCCGCGCGAACTGGGATTGCCTTTGAAGCCGACTGATGTCGTGTTGTAGCCATATCGCCGCAAGATCTCAGCCGCTGTCGGCGCTTCCGGACGCAGCGGACCCTGATGGCGCAGCGCTACCACTTGGGTGCCAAAGCAGTCGCGCCCGGTAAGCATGGAGGCGTATGCGGGCGTGGTCGGGATATGCGCGCTGAAGGTGTTTTCAAAGAGGACGCCGGATTGGGCGAAGCGGTCGATGTGCGGCGTGGTGAGGCGGTTGTATCCATAGCAGGACATGTGGTCCGCGCGGATGGAGTCAATGGCGATTAGCAAGATATTTGGGTTATCGGGCACGGGCTCTACTCCTTTTATCGCGGGGAAGTCTACCATAGGCGCTTACGGGGCGCTATAGATTCGACAGCAAGCCATAAAGTTAGCTATTCTCGCGCGATTTCGCAAGCATGGGAAGCGATTTCTGCGCAAAGACGCGATTCCGCGTTACACTAAGCTTGTGATTGTCCATACTGGGCAAGCTGGGGCGCGAATCGAGCGCTCCTGAAAATTACATATCATTTAATAAGGAGTTTTGCAATGGCAAGGAAACTAGTGTTTTTGCTCTTGTTGGTAGTGTTTTCTATACCAACATTTGTCGGGGTAGCTCAGCTGCCAGTCGATGTTCCGCGTGAAGAGGTATTTGTTGTCGATGCGCTGCTCAGGGCGCCCGTGCCCAATAATCACAATTACTGGATCACTGGACCCTGGCCAGGAATTACGCATGCGTTGACGATGGAAACGCTGTGGATTCGTGATCAGGAAACCGGTGAACGCGTCAAGGATGCCGCCATCTCCGACCCGATGTACAACGATGACTTCACCCAGATGAGCGTCGACCTTCGGGACAACATCTACTGGAGCGATGGCGTTCAGTTCACAGCCGATGATCTGGTCTATACCGTGGAGACTCTCAAAGCCACCCCGGACCTGAACGCCTATGGCTGGAGCGCTAATCTGAATCGGTCGATGGCATCGGTTGAGAAAACTGGCGATTTCAGCGTGACCTTCCATCTGACCGAACCGACGCCGCGTTTCCATTCAAATTTCGAGGCGCGCTGGAGCGGTATTTACATGATGCCCAAACATGCGTTTGAAAACATCGACAATCTAGCGGCACACACCTATCTAGATGGTCCGGTGCTGGGCGCCTACACCTATACGGAAGAGGATCCCAACGGGAATTGGCAGCTGTTAACCCGCCGCGACGATTGGGAACGCTCGCCGGCCGGCGTTATCACCGGCAACCCGGGACCGAAATACGTCCTGGAAATCTTTTATGGTGACACCGCCAGAAACGTGATTGCCATGTCCCGTGGCGAATTGGATGTCTACGAGAATGCTGATTTTGAGGCTTTTCAGAGTACGCTCGAGACAGTACCGACCGCTCGTTCCTGGTATGCGGACTTCCCCTGGGCGTATCCCAATGAAGTCAGCGCACGGAATCTCATCTTCAACTTCGCATCAGAAACGCAGCCCTGGTTCCGGGAAAAGGACGTGCGCTGGGCGCTGACATTGGCATTGGATAACGTGGAATTACTGACTGAATACATCGGTGGCGTCTCCAAAGTGACCAACATGCCGGTGCCAACCACTCCAGCTTTGCGCGCTATTTATCATGACCCGATGGAAGAATGGTTCCTGAATCTGGAGATCGAGATCGAAGAGGGCGAGATGTATAAGCCCTACGATCCCACAGTCGCCGATCAGGTCGCCGCCTGGGCTGAAAGCCAGGGTCACGCAATTCCAGGTAGCGCGAGCGATGTATTCGGTTCCGGCTGGTGGGCTCACGCGCCGGACGTTTCAGAACGTCTGCTGATGAAGCACGGTTTCAGCCGCGATGATGGTGGCAATTGGCTGACGCCAAACGGTGATCCCTGGGAAATCGAAGTCCTTACCCCAATCGATGCGCCTGACCAGTTGCGGATTGCGAATGCGGTGGTGGATATGTGGAATGCCTTCGGCATTGATGCTAGACTCGCTGCGCATGAACGCGCTTTATGGTCATCGATCTTGTGGACCGGACAGTTTGAAGTAAATTCGTCCTGGTTCTCGTTTGTCCTTGCATCCGGCGACGCTTGGCCGCAGTTCAATGGCTGGCACCCGGATTTGGTTGTTCCAATTGGGGAAGACGCTCGGTCAACCGGTAGCAGGCCGATGCGCCTCAAAGATCCGAAGCTCGGTGAATTCATTGATGCCATGGTGTCCATCAACCCCGATTCGCCGAGAAACTTCGAGCATACTACGGAGCTGCTGAAGTATTGGGTTGAAAACATGTATTCTATCCCGGTCATGGCTTTCAAGAAATTCGTTACCTGGAACGAGCGATATTGGACCGGTTTCCCGACTTTTGAGAACCCGGCATCACAGCCCTTGTACTGGTTCCAGGGTGGCAAATTGACTTTCCAGAATCTTAGGCCGGTTGGATCGTAACCGAACGGGCGAGCCCAAATATCGGACCGCAAATGATATAGCATGATAGGAGGAAGGGCTTGGACCCTTCCTCCTTTAATCCTATCGAAAGCCATAGACACACGCGCGACTATGCCGCCGCCCACGCAAAATACTTTGCGTCCCGCCGCGGTTTGGCTCCCCTCCCCTAGCTTGCTGGGGGAGGGGCCGGGGGAGGGGGTTTGCCGCTCGCAATGTAAACAGGGGCGAGACGGTGGCTCGCCCGAAAACGCATTCCTTTTGCAACCTGGTTATTCCGCGTTACACTATGCTTGCGATTGTCCATACCGGGCAAGCTGGGGCGCGAGTTGAGCGCTCTTGAAAATTACGTTTCATTATGTAAGGAGTTTTTGCAATGGCTAGGAAACTTATGTTTTTGTTCTTGTTGGTAGTGTTTTCTATACCAACATTTGTCGGGGTGGCTCAGCTGCCAGTCGATGTGCCGCGTGAAGAGGTATTTGTTATCGATGTGATCATCACTGCGCCCGTGCCTGGCAACCATAACTTCTGGATCACAGGACCGCATCCGCTCGTTACCCAGGCCTTAATAATGGAAACGCTGTGGATTCGGGATCAGGAAACCGGCGAACGCGTCATGGGCGCCGCCGTCTCTGACCCGATGTACAACGATGACTTCACCCAGATGAGTGTTGAACTGCGGGACAATATCTATTGGAGCGATGGCGTTCAATTTACAGCCGACGATTTGATCTTTACCGTGGAGACGCTCAAAGCCACGCCAGGACTGAACGGCTTTGGCTGGCACGCGAACCTGAACAAGTCGATGGCTTCGGTGGAGAAAACGGGCGATTTCAGCGTCACCTTCCATCTTACAGAGCCGACGCCGCGTTTCCATTCCCTTTTGGAGGCCCGCTGGAACGCCATCTACATGATGCCCAAACATGTGTTTGAGAACATCGACGATCTGCCGGCTTACACCTATACGGATGGTCCTTACCTGGGCGCCTACCTCCCAGTGGAGGAGGACCCCAGCGGGGTCTGGCAACTGTTTGTCCGGCGCGACGATTGGGAACGCTCGCCGGCCGGTGTCATCACCGGCAACCCGGGACCGAAGTATTTTCTGGAGATCAACTATGGCGGCCCGGACAGAAAAGTGATTGCCATGTCCCGCGGCGAATTGGACGTCTATTACGATTCGGATTTCGAGTCATTCCAGAGCACGCTCGAAACGGCGCCGGCCGCTCGTTCATGGTATTCGGGCTTCCCCTGGGGGTATATGGGAGAAGTCAGCACGCGGGAGTTAATTTTCAACTTCGGATCGGAAACTCAGCCTTGGTTCCATGAAAAGGATGTGCGCTGGGCGCTGGCATTGGCGCTGGATATCCAGGCAGTAGTGACTGATTACATGGGCGGCACCGCCAAGTTGACCAACATGCCAGTGCCAAGCACACCGGCTTTGACCGCCATTTATCATGACCCGATGGAAGAATGGTTCCAGAATCTGGAGATCGAGATCGAAGAGGGTGTGATGTATAAGCCCTACGATGCCACGATCCCCGATCAGATCGCCGCCTGGGCGGAAGCCGAGGGCTACGAAGTTCCGGGTGATACGCGCGCTGTATTCGGTTCCGGTTGGTGGGCTCACGCGCCGGATGTGGCGGACCGTCTGCTGATGAAGCACGGTTTCAGCCGTGATGATGGCGGCAATTGGCTGACGCCAGACGGCAATCCCTGGGAACTCGAAGTCCTCACCGATACAACTTCGGTTCAGCAGTTCCATTTCGGGAATGCGGCGGCCGATATGTGGAAAGACTTCGGCATCGATACTAGCCTGTCGGCGCACGAACGCACACTATATACGTCGACCAATGAGACGGGGCAGTTCGACATCTCCGGCGATTGGTTCTCTTTCACCCTCGTAGATGGTGATGCCTGGCCGATGTTCAACATCTTTCACCCGGATTTGGTTGTTCCGGTTGGGGAGGATACACGCACCACCGGCGGCCATGCGACGCGCCTTACAGATCCGAAGATCGGTGAGTTTATCGATGCCATGGTGTCCATCGGTCCCGGTGAACCGAGAAACTTCGAGCTGACTACGGAGATGTTGAAGTATTGGGTTGAGAATATGTACTCGATACCCATCGTCGCCTTCAACAAATTCGTCACTTGGGATGAGCGCTATTGGACCGGTTTCCCGACCTTTGAGAACCCTTCGTCCATGCCCTTGTACTGGTTTATGGGCGGCAAGCTGACTTTCCAGAATCTGAAGCCGGTCGAGCAATAAATCAGATGTGCGAGTCCGAGTATCGGTTCGCAAATGATGTAGCCTAGCAGGCACATGCTGGACATTGCCGCCGATGACGGAAAAATCAATGCATCCCGCCGCGTCTAGCTCCCCCTCTCCCCCTGTGGGAGAGGGGGCTCGGGGGGTGAGGGGTGTGCCGCTCGCAATGTAAATGGTGGGCGAGTCACCGCCTCGCCCCTACTTAGTTTGATACTACTTCGCTCATGACCCTGCTTAAAGAATTCATATTGCCTCGTTTTGCCCAATGGCTCATCGTCATTTTCGTTGGCGTCACGCTTACATTTATCATCCCTCGCTTGTCGCCGGTCAATCCGGTAAATGAAGCTCTGGCGCGTATGCAGATGTACCAAAATATAGACCCCGAGGCGGTGCAAGTAATGCGTGCGACCTTGCTTGATCTATACGGGCTGGAAGGCAGCGTTCTGGAACAATATGTCAACTTCTGGAAACGCGTCCTCAAGGGTGATCTGGGTCCGTCCCTTGCCTCTTTCCCGCTGTCGGTCAATCAATTGATCGGCGTAAGCATTGGCTGGACGATTGGATTGCTCGGCACGTCAATTCTCATCGCCTGGACGCTGGGTGTGATTCTCGGCTCGCTGGCAGGCTACTACCCGAACCGTTGGTGGTCGGAAGGTTTGGAGAAATCGCTGATCACCGTTTACCCGGTGCCGTATTACATTCTGGCTTTTGTATTGCTGATGGCTTTCACGTTTTATCTGCCGATTTTCCCGCTTATCGGCGGGGCGCGCGGTACAGCTGCCTTTACGTGGGAGTATATCAGCAGTGTCCTGCATCATGGTTTCTTGCCGGCTCTGTCCATTGTCATTGGCGCTACCGCCCATCGCTTCATTATGTCCAAAGCCCTTACGACGACTGAAAAATCCAGCGATTATGTGCAGTACGCGCAGATGGCGGCGCTGCCAGAACGCAAAATTTTGCTGTTTTACGTCGCACGAAACACGCTCTTGCCCCAAGTGACGGACTTGAGCTTGTCCCTGGGAGCACTTTTTGGCGGCGCGCTCATCGCCGAATTCGTATTTGGTTATCCGGGGATTGGCACGACGATGTATACCGCCATCAACAACGGCGACTATAACGCGATTATGGGCATCACTTTGCTGTCAATTGTGGGCATTGCGACGGCTTCACTGCTCATCGACCTCATGTACCCCTTGATTGATCCCCGTGTCCGCTATCGTTAGATTAAATGGCGAATGATGTGCTAAGAGCTACGATTAGAGACCTCTTTCGTTTCAGCTTATCGTTCCGTTTCGGTTCGATTATCCTGATGTTTGTCGGCATTCTTTTGCTGCTTTCGTTTTTCTCCCCATTTGAATCGGATGACCGGCGCGTTGTGCCCCGCAATAAACCGCCATCACAAGAATTCATTTTAGGCACAACCGGCAATGGGCAAGATGGCTTCTGGCTCCTGACCTTTGCGATCCGCAACACCTTGATGGTATCGGGTCTGGCGGTCCTCATTGGACGCAGTATTGCCGTCATGTTGGGGATGCTTACCGGTTATCTCGGCGGTAAGACCGATCGGGTCATATCCTCGATTGTGGATAGCATCATCGTCATTCCGCGGCTGCCCTTACTCATTCTGATCGCGGCGATTATGCAAGGCGAGATGACCGTATTGTCGCTTGCCTTGTTATTGGGCATTCTGGACTGGGCGCATCCTTCCAAGCGTTACCGCGCTATGATTTTGTCCCTGCGCGAGCGTGAATTCACCCATACGGCGATCTTCTCCGGCATGAATGCGGTAAAAGTGGTGGTGCAAGAGCATTTGCCGTTTTTGATTCCTCTTCTACTTGCGGATGCGGTAGCTGGCTTCCTCTGGGCCATCGGTATGGAGGTGACGCTATCCGTTCTGGGTCTGAGCGACCTGTCCGCGCCCAGCATCGGCACCTTGATCTTTTGGGGCAACTATCATCACGCTTTGCTGAGACGCCGCGTCTGGATTCTCGCGGCGCCGATTGCGGCATCGGTATTGATGGTGGTCGGCTTTTATCTGGTCTCGCTGTCGCTAAGTGAATATCTGGATCCTAGGACTCGGCTGAGCCGCTTGACAATGGAAGAATGAGTCTGTGCCGGTTGTTGCAGCGGCTCAGTATCTGTAAGCCTAAGGCGCGCAGTTAGGGCAACAGATTCGACAGCAAGCCACTAAGTTAGCAATTCTGGCGCACATTCGCAAGTTTGGAAAACCGATTACTTGCAATGTCTTGATTCTGCGCTACTATAGTGCCTGCGATTGTCCGTTCAGGGCAAGCCGGGGCGCGGCGAATGCGCTCCGGAGCATTTCGTTCCATTCAGTTAAGGAGTCTTTCCTATGCTAAGGAAGCTTGTACTTTTATTGTTGTTGGCGCTGCTTGTCGTGCCAACGCTTGTTGGCGTCGCCCAGGAGCCGCAGGGTCTGCCGGTCGAGGTACCGGGTGGGCGCGCGAATCTGTTTGTCTTCGACCAGATCTTCCGCTGGGGTTCTGTCGGCAATTTCAATGTTTGGCGCACCGGCGGCAATACTCCGCATCACCACGCGCTAATGCTGGAGACATTCTGGAATGGCGACCAGGAGACCGGCGAGAATATCAATGCGTTGGCTATTGAGGGCCCCGTTTACAATGAGGACTTCACCGAGATGACGGTCAATTTGCGCGAAGGCGTTATGTGGACCGATGGTGAAGAATTCAACGCCGATGACGTCGTATACACTGTTGAGACTGTCAAAGCTAACCCGGGCTTGACGCAACAGGGCTGGCACGCGCAGCTGACCAAATTTGATGTTGGCGTCGAAAAGACTGGCGAATTCAGCGTTAAGTTCACCACGTTGCCAAACCCGCGTTTGCATACCGTGTTTGAATCGCGCTGGGCGGGCTTGTACATGATGCCAAGCCACTACGTTTCCGAAGTGGAAGCGAATCTGGCCGAGGGCGAGACCCTCGCCGATTGGCATTGGGAAGCGGAAGATGTCATCGTGTTGGGCAACTACCTGCCGCAGCAGGTCGATCCCAACGGCTATTGGGAGCTGTTTAAGCGCCGCGATGATCCGGAGAATTCGTTGGCTGGCATCATCACCGGAGGCAGCGGTCCTCCCTATGTGTTGAGCATCTTCTACGGCAACGAGAATATCAAGAAGGCGATCGCCATGTCTCGTGGCGAGCTGGATGTCTACTTCGATGTCGATATCGAGTCCTTCGAGACGACGCTGGATACCACGCCGACCGCGCGCAGTTGGTACAAAGATTTCCCCTGGGCTTTCCCCAATGAGTACAGCACGCGTCACTTGGCTTTCAACTTCGAAGGCGACCCCTTGCTGCAAAACAAGGACGTGCGCTGGGCGCTTGCGCTGGCGATCAACAATGTTGAGCTGGCCGGCGATTATATCGGCGGGCTGGCCAAAGTCACAACCTTCGCGGTACCGCCGACGGCGGCCATGACGGGGATTTACCATGAGGCAATGGAGCCCTGGCTGAACGAGTTGCAGATTGACTTGGGCGATGGCGAGATGTTCTCCGTATATGACCCGACTGTGCCGGACCAGCTCAACGCTTGGGCGGAAGCGCAGGGCCATACGGTGCCGGGCACGCCAGCCGAGATATTTGGCACCGGCTGGTGGAAGTTCGCGCCCGACGCGTCCGAGAAACTGCTGATGAAAGCCGGCTTGAGCCGCGATGGCGGCGGCAACTGGCTGACGCCCGATGGCGAAATCTGGACTCTCGACCTGCAATCGGACCCTAGCGAGAATGATGCTTACCGTATGGGGCAAGCGGCTGCCGATATGTGGCAGGACTTCGGCATTGACGTCAACTTCATCACGCTGGATCGCGGCGCCTGGTCGCAGAACCACCACGTTGGCGCCTATGAAGTCAGTACGCCCTGGGGATCCTTCGCGCTGCCGGCCGGCGACTTCTGGCCGCGCATCAACGGCATGCATTCGGACTTCTATGCCCCGGCTGGCGAAGATTATCGTCCCTTGGGCGGCAACAGCCTTCGGCGCCTGGTCGATCCCAAGATCGATGAATTGCTCGATGCGATGGAGGCGGTCGATCCGGTTGGCCAAGCCGATCAAAACATCGCCTTGAACATCGAGTTCATCCAGCACTGGGTCGAGAACATGATCGACATCACCTGCATCGCCTTCAAGAAGCTGGTCACCTGGGACGAGAAGTACTGGACCGGTTTCCCCACCGCTGAGAATCCGTATGCGATGCCCTTGTACTGGTTCCAGGGCGGCAAGTACGCCATCCAGGGCTTGACGTCGACATCGTAACTAGCTTAACCCCCACCCCAAACCCCTCCCCCATAAAGAGGGAGGGGCTTTTACGGCAAGGGTTCAATCTCCCCCTTCCCTCATTTTGGGGGAAGGGCCGGGGATGGGGGCAATAAGGATCATAGATGAATCTGCTGCGCACCTACATCCTGCCGCGCATCCTCCAATGGGCGCTCGTCATATTTGTCGGCATATCAGCCACGTTTCTGATACCGCGCTTATCGCCGATCAATCCAGTAGATGAAATGATCGGGCGCATGACCGCGTTTGCGTCAATCGACCCCCATGCGGTTGTGAGCATGCGCGAATCGGCAACGGCGCTGTTTGGCTTGGAAGGCACATTGCTTGAGCAGTATGGCCGCTTTTGGGCGCGTCTATTCACAGGAGATCTGGGCGTTTCGTTTGGGAATTTCCCGCGCAAGGTCTCGGATATCATCGGCGCCGGCTTGCCTTGGACGATTGGGCTTTTGAGCATAGCGATCCTGATATCCTGGACATCGGGCGTATTCTTGGGCGCGTTGGCTGGTTATTTTCACGATCGGCGCTGGGCGCAGGTTCTCGAACGGTTCGTCGTCGTCGTCTATCCCATTCCATACCTTATCATCGCCTTTGTCCTCATTTTCATTTTTGCCTGGTGGTTGAAGTGGTTCCCGCTGGTGGGTGGTTCAAAGGGAGATCCGGCGCTCTCATGGAAATTCATCAGTTCACTACTTTATTTCGGTTTTCTGCCCGCCCTTTCACTCGTCATCGGCTCCACCGCATTTCGCTTCATCATGGCGAAGTCGTTGACGACGACCGAGATCGCCAGCGACTATGTGCAATACGCCGAACTGGCGGCTGTGCCCAAGCGCAAGATTATCTTGTTCTATGTCGCGCGCAATACCATGCTGCCTCAGGTAACTGATCTGGCGCTTTCGCTCGGCGCGCTATTTGAAGGGGCGTTAATCACTGAGGTTTTATTCGCATATCCGGGTTTGGGTTTCGTGCTTTACAATGCGATCTACAACGCCGACTACAACATCATCATGGGCATCACGCTCTTGTCGATTGCTGGAATCGCCACCGCCTCGCTCATCATTGATCTGCTCTATCCAATTTTTGACCCGCGCGTCCGCTTGAGATAGGGATTCATTTTGCTAACCACGATTCGCGATTTATTCCGATTCAGCCCGTCTTTTCGTTTTGGCTCGTTAATTCTAATAGTCGTGGCCGCCTTTGTGATAATGTCTGCCTTTTCCCCGTATGAGGAAGACAGGCTGCGCCGGAAGGTAAAACGCAATCTACCGCCCTCGGCCGACTTCGTATTCGGTACGACTTCGCAGGGTCAAGACGTATTTTGGTCGCTGACCTTCGCCATTCGCAATACGCTAATCATTTCGGGCATTGCCGTCTTTATTGGTCGCGGCATCGGCGTATCGCTCGGCATGATTTCCGGCTACTTGGGCGGGATTTTCGACCGCGTGGCGCAATCCATCGTTGAGAGCGTCATCGTCGTACCGCGATTACCCTTACTCATATTGATCGGTTCTATTCTGCGTGGCAGCCTGACGATGTTTACACTAGGCATTCTCATCGGCATACTCGATTGGGCTTACCCCTCAAAACGCTATCGCGCGCAAGTCTTGAGCCTGCGCGAGCGCGACTTCACGCATACGGCGGTATTCAGCGGTATGGGCAGTTTCAAAATCGTATTCCGTGAGCACCTGCCTTTTATCATTCCCTTTTTGCTGGCGGATGTGATCAGCGGTTTTCTGTTCTCCATCGGCATTGAGGTGACGCTTTCTTATCTCGGCTTGGCGAATCTAGACAGCCCAACGATCGGCACCATGATTTATTGGGGCAATTACTACCAGTCGATACCGGCGGGCAGGCCCTGGGTGATGATCGTGCCCATGGTCACGGCGATTCTCATGGTCTTGGGCTTCTACTTAATGTCAGTTGGCTTGGGCGAGTATCTGGATCCGCGGAAGCGCTTGGTTCGTTTGACGGCGCACGCGGGCGAAGAGGCGGAGGACGACGATCCGCGCAAAGAGAAGGACGACGTATGGGCACCATAATCGAAACCAACAATCTGCGTGCCTATTACATCACCAAAGCCTACGGCGTTGAGCGCACGGTCAAAGCGGTGGACGATATCACGCTGCGGATTCAGGAGGGTGAGGTTTACGGGATCGCCGGCGAGTCCGGCTGCGGCAAGTCGACGCTATTGCGGATTCTGCTGGGCGCCTATCAGCCGCCGCTGACGGTGGTAGGTGGCGAAGTGATCTATCATCTCGAAGGCGAGGAGATGAACGCGGCCGATATGAGCGAGGAGCAGCAGCGCGACCTGAAATGGCGCACGATCTCTTATATACCGCAAGGGTCAATGCACGTGCTGAATCCGGTGCGGCGGATCCGCGATACCTTTCACGATTTCATCAGCGCCCATCGCGATGTGACTAAAAGGAAATCTTTCCAGCTCACGGCGGAATACCTGCGTGATTTGGGCTTGCCGGAAAAGGTGATGGCATCGTATCCGCATCAGCTTTCCGGCGGAATGCGGCAGCGCGTGACCATCGCGCTGGCGACCATTCTCTGGCCGAAACTCATCTTCGCCGATGAGCCGACAACGGCGCTTGATGTCGTCGTGCAGCGTGGCGTGATACAGATGCTGAAAGACGTGCAGCAGAAAGAGGGTAGCACGCTCGTCTTGATTACGCACGATATTGGTGTGCATGCGAACCTGGCTGATCGCATCGGCATCCTTTACGCTGGCAAGCTGGTAGAAGAGTCGGATACGAAGACGATACTGGAGAATCCGCGTCATCCATATACGCGCTACCTGATCGAGTCGCTCCCCAGCTTGGATTCGCGCGAGGAACGCTTGGCTATTCCTGGACGTCCGCCAGCGCTGGACCGTCCGCCCAGCGGTTGTCGTTTCCATGAGCGTTGCCCATTGGCGAAAGACGTATGCAAGACGATTGAACCCCAGTTGATTGAAATCGAGCCGAAGCATTTCACTGCCTGTCATGTGGTCGAGGAGGAGTTGAATGGAGGTCACAGTGTCTACGCGTGACTCGCAGTCTGGGCCTCTTCTTCAGATCGAGAACCTCACCAAGGTCTTTCACATCCGCCAAGGCTTCGCCTCGCAAGACTTTCACGCGGTCGATAGCGCTTCCATCGTTATTGATTCCGACAAGCCGGAGATTTTCGCCGTGGTCGGTGAAAGCGGTAGTGGCAAGACCACCTTGGCCAAGATGGTGCTGGGTATGGAATCCTCATCCGAAGGCATCCTGCGCTATAAGAACCGCATTATCAATGACATCAGCCGTAAAGAAATGAAGACCTGGTTCTACCGCGAGGTGCAGCCGGTCTTCCAGGATCCCTTCGCCGCTTTTAGTCCGCTGAAGCGCATTGACAGCTACCTTTATGAGACAGCGCAGAATTACAAGATGGTAGCGGACAAGAAGGAAACGCCGCGCTATGTGAACGAGGTGTTGAGCGCGGTCGGCTTGACGCTTGCCGAAATCGCCGGGCGTTATCCCAATGAGCTTTCTGGCGGGCAGGCGCAGCGCGTGGCGATCGCGCGGGCTTTAATCACCAAGCCATCGCTAATTGTCGCAGACGAGCCGGTATCGATGCTCGATGCCTCGCTGCGCATGTCGATCGTAAACATGTTCCGCAAGCTGAAGGAAGAGAATAACGTCAGCGTCATTTACATCACGCACGATCTGGCGACCGCCTACTACACCGGCGACCGCATTGCGGTGATGCTGCGCGGCTGGATCGTTGAGATGGGACCCACCGAGCGCGTGCTGGGCAATCCGCTTCATCCTTATACGCAAAACCTCAAAACCTCGATTCCCAGCATCAAGTCGGAAGAAGCCTGGGACGAAAAGATCGATTTGGCGGTTATCGAAACCGATGAATACACGCGCACTGGCTGCAAATTTGCCGGGCGCTGTCCGGCTGTTATGGACATCTGTCACGACAATGTGCCGCCGAGCGTGACGCATGAAGGGCGCAGTGTTAAGTGTTTTCTTTATGATGAGACTGTCGACGCCGCCAAGAAAAAAATGCTAACGCCGGCCGCGGTCTGAAGTCGCTACCTCTCAAAGCAAATTTGACCCAGAAATGCCTGCGCAGCGGCCTGTAACTGGCTTCGCCAATAGCCCCAGCTTCAATTTCAGAAACTGCTGGCGGTGGGTCGCTTCGCATATCTGCGCGCGCAGTGCGCTGTGGCGAGATCTGAGCCGAGACGCTTCTCACCCGGTTGCATGGCGGCTGCGAAGACAAATGAGCCGGGCGCGCCACCTGCCGATCCTGCGAGTTTGCGCGGCTTTCGGCGCTGTCTTGCTGATCCTGATGGCATATGCCTACGCTCTTGTCGATCAAGATTTCATTTGGACGCTGCCCATCTGGCTGATGCTGTTCAGCGCCGTCTACTGCACAATCTGGATCGCGCGCATTGTGCCGCTCATGGCGAAGCAATCCAAGTTTGGCGTCTTGGACGAAATCAGCGTGATCCCGCCGGGACGCGTATTCATCTATCTGACGATATGCAAGGTGGTGCTGAATCGTGATGATGCCGTTCTGTGGCTGGGTTTGCTCAGGCGCGTGCTGGCTGGCTTGGCGCTTCTCGTGCTGCTGCTGACCTTGTGCATTGCTTTTTCGCTGCTGGAGGAGAGCTCAGTTTTGGCGCTTCTCGCGATCTTGCTGGACTTAATTTTCGCCGGTGCTGTGATTTGGGTCGAGCACTCGCAGTCGGCCGTGCTCGCCTGTCTGATCGCCATAGAAGTTTCCACTCGTTTCAGCGGGAAGATTGACCAGACAGTCGTCGCGATAATCGTATTCGCGCTGGCGCAGGTAATGTGTTATGCCGTGGCGCTGTCAATCGTCATCGCCCTCAATCGGCTTACTTTGGGCTTGATGCTGCTGCTATTCATCGTGTTCCGCGAGCTGCTTGTGGCGGCGCTTTGGCGGCTGCTTCTTCGTCGCGCCAATGAGGACGATTTCCAGTATGCGCGCAACTGGTGGGCGCAATCAATGGACGCCCATGGCTACAAGAACTCGCTCTTATGAAGGACACTTGGCGGAGAGCTTGAAAACTGTGATTGTCAGCATTATTCTTCAACAGGCTGCCGTGCCAGATTCGTGAAACGAGGGGAGCAATGGGAATATGGACCACTCTGGGAGAGAAAGAAAATGAATCATACGGTTACAGCGGAACAGATCGCGTTTTATCAGGACAATGGATTTGTCGTCATTCACGACTTCCTAAACGCGGGAGAATTGGAGGTCTGGCGACAGTACGTTGGTGAGGCAGTGGGAAGCCGCGGCAAGCACAAGCTGGCGGATGGCAGTTGGATCGAAGAGGACAACTATAACGCGCGCATTTTCACGCAACGGATCAACCTGTGGAACGACCACATGGGAATGCGGCGCCTGATGATTGACGACCGGCTTGGCAAAATGGCGGCCGATCTGGCGCAAGTTGAGGGCATTCGCATTTGGCACGATCAGGCGTTGATCAAGCCGCCTTGGGGCAACCCAACCGGCTGGCACCTTGACAACCCGTATTGGTCATTCTATTCGCGCGATGCCATCAGCCTTTGGGTGGCGCTGGACGATGTGACCACCAACAACGGCTGCCTTTACTTCATTCCAGGCGCGCACAAAACCGCCACCTGGGAGAATGTCAGCATCGGCCAGAATATCGGCGATTTGTTCGATGCCTATCCGGAATGGGGCAAGCGGGAAGCGGCCGCTATCGAGATGAAGGCCGGCTCCTGTTCATTCCACAACGGCTTGTGCGCGCATGGCGCCGGCGCCAATATGACGCCCTATTATCGCCGCGCCATGACCTGCGCTTTCATGCCCGATGGCAGCACCTTCAATGGGCAGCAGAATATCTTGTCTGATGAACAAGTTGCCAGATACCAGATCGGTGAGGTTCTTGACGATGATGCGCAGTCACCGCTGATCTATCACCGCAGCAAGGACTATGTGCGCCTGCCTAGTTGAATGAGGGAAGCTGGCGAATTGTGGCCTATTTCCGAAACGGCACGGTGCCGGTGTTATCCAGCCGATAACCCCACCTGTTGATGTAAGACATGCCATCGAGGAAGTCGTCGCCGATGGCGTCCAGTTCTCGCTGCAAAAGCGCGTTGAGTTCGGCCTCCTTCTCGGCATAACTGGCGTCGCCAGCTAGATTGCGAAGCTGGTAGGGATCGCTGTCATTGTCGTAGAGCAGCCAGGGACCTTCCAGTGTGCGGCAGTAGGTATAGCGCGCCGTGCGAATGCCGCGGTACTCGTGACCGCCAACGGGCCGTGACCATTCGCCAAAGGGGTGGAAACAGGCCAGCAGCGCCCCCTGACTTTCAACATTTTCGCCGTCTAACGCCGCTGAAAAATCTCTCCCTTCGACGCTTTGAGGAATCGGCAAGTTACAGACGCCCAACAGCGTCGGCATTATATCGTGGGCGTTTAAGAAAGGATCAACTTCGCGCGCCGCGCTTCCGTACTTCCCCGGGTAGCGCAGCAGGAAGGGCACACGAATCGACTCTTCCCAGGGTTTCTGCTTGCGCGTCCAACCCTGCGACCCCAGCATGTCGCCATGATCGGATGCGAAGATCAGGACGGTGTCGTCGCTTAAACCGCGATTGTCAAGCGTTTCCATGATATCGCCGACGGACTTGTCGATGGCGCTGCAATGGGCGTAGTAGCCGGCCAGCCATTCGCGCGCGTCGGCGGCCATATCCGGCGGCACATTGGGGCGCAATGCAATTTCCGGCGGATCGTACATTTCGCGGAATTCGCTTGGCGCGGTTTCGTAAGGGTTGTGGGGCGGTCCCCAGGAGAGGACCAGCATGAAGGGATTGTCGTTAGACTGCGACTCGATGTATTGCCGCGCGTCAGCCGTCTGCGCGAAGACATCGTAGCCGTCCCAGTAGCGTAAGGTCGGGTCGTTATTGTCGTAGAAGGCCGATTGATTGTATTCGTGGGTGCATTCCAGCGCCTTGAAATAGTCAAAGCCAAGGCGACGCTCAGGCGGTATGTAGGCTTTGCGCCCGCGGCCGTCCACATGCCACTTGCCGATGTACGCGGTGTTGTACCCTTCGTTCTTGAAAGCGTCGCCCAAGCCAGCCGGCTCGCTGCTTAAGGGCACGTCGTTGACGATCACGCCGTGGGTGAGCGGGTATTGCCCGGTGAGGAAGCTGGCGCGCCAGGGACAACAGACTGAATAGCCGGAAATCGAATGTTTGAAATTGATGCTTTCGCTCGCCAGTCGATCGATATTCGGCGTCTGGACTTGCCCGTTGCCGGCGTAACCCAGCGCTTGCAGACGCCATTGGTCGGTCAGCAGGAATACAACATTGGGGTGGCGGTGTCGGCGGGTCTGTGTCGACGGGTCTGTGTCCACGCGACCCCACGCGACCCTAGGCGCCACTGGCTTTGACATATTTTCATCCGTTCGTCTTGAGCAGTGTTAATCCCAGAATTCATTCCACTCGCTACGGAAGGCTGCTAATCCTTCTTTGACGTTAAAGGCGCGCCGTCCCAGCGCTTTCGCCGTTCGTTCGGTGCTCATGCGCGTCCGGTAAGGGATGCCGATATGCCGCATTTGGTCAAGCACAGACTCATCGGTTCTCGTAGGCATGATCAAGGCGGGATCGGCCTCAAAAGCGGCGGCGATCTGATGCGCCAGGTGGATGCGGCTGATCGCTTCACTGCCGCAGCAGTGGAACATGGAACTGCCAGTGTCTGCGCGGCAGCCATTGCCGTCGTGCTGAGCCAGCCGCAAAAGCATGTCGGCGCAGTCGGAGGCGAGCGTAGGGTGCGCGATATCGTTGACTTTCGGTCCGGTCCAGACCTCGGCCGGCAATCCGGCTGCAAGGCGGTAAATGACGTAAACCGAAAAGTCGAAGCCCAAGCCGTTGTCTTTGCGCGCAAGCGATGGGGCGGCGTAATTCAAGCCGTAGATGCCCGCCAGGCGGCCGACGGCGAAATCCAAGCCATCCAGCGCGCCCAGATCGCGCTCGGAAGCCATCTTCATGACACCGTAGAAGTTGACTGGATTGGGCGGTGAGCTCTCATCAACCAGATCGGCTTGCCCGTCGAACACCCAGTCAGACGAGACGAAGACGAGACGCGCGCCGACTTCGCGGCAGGCTTGCGCCAGGACGCGCGTCCCATCAACCATGATTGACCAGCACAGCTCCCGATTCTCGAACATGAAGATCTGGTCAAGAATGGCGGCGCAATGAATGACGGCGTCTGGCTTATATTTCAGCATGGAAGCGCGGACGGCGTCGTGATCGGCGAAATTCAACGGGTCGAGCTGGTAGTCGACCTGCCATTCCGGTTCCGGACCATACTGCGAGGCGATGATTTCCATATTCTGTCGGCGTGCCAGCCGGATGATATTGCTGCCGACCAAACCAGTGCCGCCGGTCACGTAAAGTCGCATGTTAGTCTCCGGATTGCGGTCATGACGCGTCAAGAACTGCGGACGCGCGCGCTCAGGTCGTCAATTCGGGTTTTCATTTCGCCGTAGGCCTCGCGCAGCTGCGGTAGGGTGGCGGTTCCGCTTTGTGCGGTTGAAATGACTACCGCCTCGGCCGCGGCATATTCGGCGCAGGCATCGGCAGCGTCAGCCGCAATCACGCGCGGAATCGTTGTGACGCCGTTGGCGTCGCCGTGAAGCAAATCATCGGGATAAACATCAATTCCGCCGACTTGTACAGGAACATGCAGTTCGAGCATGTGCATATAACCGTGCGCGCAGACGATGCCATTGTAAAAGACGGGAAAGGCGAGCGGTTCGATCCCGACGAAATCTCGGCCCGGTCCATTGGTGACCAAGCCAGCGGCGCCGAAGGCTTTGAAGGAGTTGCAGAATACATCGCCGAAGTTCGCCGCTTGGCCGTTGGTATCGAGATTCTGCAGGACGATCACAGGCGGACCCGACAGCTCATCAAATCGGCTGATGAGATCGGGCACCGCCGGGACCTCGCGCTCGGGCAATTCGGCGAATGTGCGGCAGGTAGCGGTCGAGGCGAAGCCGACCATCGGCGGCAGTTCGGGGAAGGCGGCCACGATCTCGCGCGTCATAAAGCCGCGGTTGCGCGGCCGGACTTCGAAGAGTTCAATGACATTTGCGACAGTCGCCGTATCAAATTGGCGCAGCTTCTCCAATACAGCTTTGTCAACCATTTAGAATTCTCCCAATTCTATTCATCATTGTGGCTTCGCGGGCAATAGTGGCGCGCGCATCGATTCGATGTACATGGCTTGGCTGGGCATGACATTGGCTACATTTGCGTCTTCGCCAAAGAGATCAAAATACAGTCGCAGATCCTCATGCCAGCGCCTGGGTCCTTCTTTGGGCGAGGTAGCCTCAAAAACAAGATTCTCCAAACCAAGCGCGTCGACCACTTTGCCGATTTCGCGCGCGGTATTGTCGCCCTGGAGATCGAATTCTTCATGGTCAATCATGACTATGAATGCGCCGTCCTCCAAGGCGGGAGCAACTCCGCGCAATATCTCTTCGGCGGTTGAGGCGCGCGGCGCCAGGCTTTGGTTCCAGTGATAAATCGGATGGTGCTCTTGTATGATTCGCATGCCCAGATCCAGCGCCAGCTTGCGCCAGGCTTTCCATTGGGCGGAGCTGATCTCGTCGGTGGTGTTCATGAACTCAATGACGCCGAATCCCAACTCGCGCCCCGCCTCTATGGCGCTTTCCACGGCGCCGCGTTGGAAGGCTTGCATGAAGAAGGAATGGTCCAGATACGGCTCGACGGCGTAGCGCTGATAGGCTGCGATTTTGCGTTTCAGCCAGGCATGTGGGCTGAAGATGACCTGCGTGGTAACGATCTTTACAAAATCCAGGCGTTCGGCCGATACTTCGAGGAAGTCCTCCAGCTCGACCAAGCCCATGCGCTCGATATATTGCGGCGCTTCGTCGTAACCGACATCCTTGAGCCATGTCTGCCGCAGGCGGCGCGGCTTGGGATAAGTGGGCACATCAAAAACATCTTTCATGGTAAGGGAAGGCATGCCATTTCCTCTTATGCGGCTTGATAGAATCTAAGTCCAATCGATGACGATGCCAATGGCATCTGGATCCCAGGCGGACAAAAGCTTGTAGGCAGCGTGAATATGTTGAAACGCATAGCGATGCGTGATCAAGGACTCTACCCCGACGCGTCCGCTCTGGATTAGGCGAAGCGCGGTGCGTTGTTCTTCAATCTGCGTCCACCAGCCGGGGGCGGCGGCAAGCCGATAAGTCGTGCTTATATGCGCGCCGATGAGCGTTAGCCCGCGCTTATGCACCTGCTTGTAGAAGTCAAAGGACTCGGTTGCGCCACGCGAACTGCCTAGCAGCGCCAGGCGTCCGCCGAAGCCGGCAATCTGGCAGGCAGTCTCCAAAGCCGCTGGATTGCCTGTGGCTTCTATGACTACAGGGACGCCTTGCAATTGAGCGCCTGAGCTTTGCACAATTGATTCAGATTGACCGGCTTGTAAGGATACGTCAGCGCCGAGACGCTTGGCTCGCTTCAGGCGACCGCGATCTGTATCGACGGCGATGACTGGCAGTGCGCCAGCAGTGCGACAGACTTGCAGTGCCAGCAAGCCAACCAAGCCCGTGCCGATGACTGCGGACCCTTCGCCAACTTCGAGCCGCGTCTTCCTCACCGCCTGCAGCGAAATCGCCAGCAGCTGGAAAAACGTCGCTTCTTCATCGTTGATATCTGCATCAAGCTTGTGACAGTTTTCAGCTTTGGCAATGACGTGGCTGGCGTGCCGCGATCGGCTGGCGACTCGGTCACCGACAGTCAGCCCGTTGACAGCGCCGCCGACCTCGACTACCTCGCCGACGTGGCTGTAACCAGTTGCTTTTGGATACTGTATGCTGAGACCAGGCAGATTCAGCAGCAGCGCTCGTTCAGTCCCGGGGCTGACTAAGGTCTTGGTCGTCCGAATCAAGACTTCGTCCGCGGCGAGCGCAGGCAATTCCGCGCTCTCCAGGCGAACTAGGCCGGGCGCGGTAACGATGACAGACTGGCAGATTATGGACATGTTGCTAGTGTACTGCTTGACGCCCACGCGTGAAAGACCCCTGCGGGCAATGTACAGATCTGATGTCGCTGAATTGACTCAGCGCGTCAAGATGGTCGAAACATCATATGCGTTGGTACAATCTGGACGAAGCAAATGCATTGGGATGCGCCTATGCGTACGAGCAAAGTCATCCACATGGTCAGTTGCCATGCCGAAGGGGAAGTGGGAAACGTAATCGTCGGCGGCGTTCCCCCGCCAGCGGGCGATTCCCTGTGGGAACAATCGCGTTGGATCGCCCGGGATCAGACGCTGCGGCGGTTTGTGCTTAACGAACCGCGCGGTGGTGTTTTCAAGCATGTCAGCTTGCTTGTGCCGCCGATACACCCAGACGCCGCCTACGGCTTCATCATCATGGAGCCGGAGCACACGCCACCGATGTCCGGCTCGAACGCGATCTGCGTCGCCACCGTGCTGCTGGACACCGGCATGATCGAGATGAACGAACCGGAGACGATCTTCTGCCTCGAGGCGCCGGCAGGACCCGTGCCTATCCGCGCTCGCTGCCGCGACGGCAAGGCACAGAGCATCGAGATTCAGAATGTGCCGTCGTTTGTGGACAGGCTTGATGCGCAACTGGAAGTGGAAGGCGTGGGAACGCTGAGCGCTGATATCGCCTATGGCGGCGACAGTTTCGTTCTGGTAGACGCGCGCTCGCTTGGCTTGGCAGTCGAGCCGGATGAAGCGCTTGATCTGTCGCGGATGGGCGCGCGCATAACCGCCGCCGCCAATGAACAGTTTGGCTTCCAGCATCCGATTCATGAAGAGTGGAATCATATCAGTTTTTGTCAGTTTACGCTGCCGGTCGAGCGGCTTGATGGCGCCTTGACCGGGCGCAACACGGTGGCCATTGATCCGGGCAAGCTGGATCGTTCGCCCTGCGGTACCGGCTGTTCGGCGCGCCTGGCGGTGCTTCACGCACGCAACGAGATCGGCATCGGCGAAAACTTCATCGCCCATTCGATCATCGGGTCGCGCTTTGACTGTCATATCAGCGAAACGGCAAACGTTGGCGAGCGACCAGCAGTTATACCGAGAGTTCGAGGGCGAGCCTGGATCACGGGCATGCAGCAACTAATGCTCGATCCGGATGACCCATGGCCGCTGGGTTATCGCTTAACGGATACCTGGCCCAAGCGCTGAATCGGCTTAATCACATTTGAGCCAGACGGTCATCTGCCCATCGCCGCGATGACCCCAGGCGTAATAGGGGATGGCGCTAAATTCGACGGCGCCTCCATCATTCCCCAGCGCGTGCCCATGTATAGTCGTTAGGCCGCCCAGCAGCCCCGGCTGATGTTCCGCCTGCAATCGGCTCGAATCCGGCAAAGCCAGTTCCAGTACGGGCGAATCGTTGTCAGCCGATTCAAGCGCGTAAACGAGCGGTCCTCTTTCGAGCGCCACCTTGCCCTGCAGTTCGGCCACCGCATCGTTGGCGATTACACGCTGTATCGTCAGCGGCAGCTTCAGTTCAATTCGTGTCGTGCCAGCCCAACGGCGCGAAATAGTGGCATAACCCGCGTTCAACTCTATTGGCGTCTCCTTGCCATCAACGCGCAAAGAAGGCGAGTCACCAACGCCGTCGAGGTAGCGGTAGAGCTCTCCGGGAAGCGGCTTACCCTGAGCAAAAGCGGGAATACGCAGCTTCAGATCGAATGTGTCCGCTTCTGACACGGTCACATCAAGCTTAATGTCGCCAGACCAGGGATAGTCGGTGCTTTGCTCCACTCGCGCCGTGGCGCCAGCGAGCGAAAGTTCGGCGCTTCCCGCGATATAGAGATTGACGAAGATTGCTTTGTCTCTCAGTGCGTAAATGTAGCCGGAAAGGGAAGGCAGCAGGCGCACGACGTTGGTCGGGCAGCAAGAGGTCTGATACCAGGGCTGACGACTCATGGCAACTTCACGATTGAAGCGATATTCTCCGTCACAAGCCAGGGGATTGACGTAATAGAACGATCGCCCATCCATGCCGACGCCGGACAGGAATCCGTTGTAAAGCGTGCGTTCGAGGATGTCGATATACTTCGCTTCGCCGGTCAGCAGAAACAGGCGATGATTCCAGAGGATGTTGGCTTGGGCGGCGCAGGTTTCGTTGTAGGCGGTCAGGTTGGGCAATTCGTAGTCGGCGCCAAAAGCCTCCCCATCATGGCGCGCGCCGATTCCTCCGGTGAGCGCCAGCTTCTTGCCGACCACGTTTTCCCATAGCCCTTTGACGGCAGCGGCGTATTCAGCGTCGCCGTAATGCGCCGCAATGTCGGTCATGGCGGCGTACATATAACCGGCGCGCACAGCGTGACCAACCGCCTCGCGCTGCTCTGTAACCGGTTGATGATCCTGGCAGTAATGTCCGTAAATCTGACGTCCGTTCTCCTGACCGCGCTCGTCAAGGAAGAACCGCGCCAGTCGCAGGTAACGGGCATCGCCGGTCACGCGGAAGAGCGCCACCAAGCCAATCTCGATTTCTTGATGCCCCGGCACATCGCGCAGTTCATCGGGACCGAATACGATGTCAATCAGATCGGCATTCGCTAGCGCGACATCGAGGAACGCTCGCTTGCCGGTCGCCTGAAAATAGGCGACCGCCGCTTCATACATGTGACCCACATTATAGAGCTCGTGATTGACGGCGAGATTCGACCAGCGCTCCGGTCCGCAAGGTTCGGGAACGTTTTCGGGGTCAATCGTGCGCGCGGTGTAAAGATAGCCATCATCTTCCTGCGCGGCGGCAACTTTCTTGATGAGGTTGTCAAGGTAGGCTTCCAGCGCGGGATCCGGCGCGATATGAAGGGCATACGCGGCGCCATGCATCACCTTGAAGACATCGGAATCATTGTAAAAGATACCTTGATGCGGACCATCCATGAGCCTGCCTGCCTTGGCGAAGTTATCAATGCGGCCTGTCTCTTCACACTTTTCAAAATCGTAAGGAATCGTAATGTTTATGGCGGTGTCGATGCGCTTTTTCCAGAATTCGTCAGCGATCTTCACATTGGTGAACGAAACCGGTTGGATTGGATAGTCGCCAAATTCAGTGCTCATGCTATGTCCTATTCTGCGCGCGCGATGGGAAAAGCGGCGATTCTCAATTGAGTCGCGCCGAAGGGAATCAGTGTGATTTCCTCAACAGATTCCTCGCTGGAATGCGGTCCGGCGTCGATATCGGCGGCGGAATTGTCTTGTAGCGTCCACTGCGGCAGCCGCCTTCCCGCGACCGTCAGCATCACCGGCGGATCGTCCGTCGCGAAGGGCATCTCGCCCGGTGTCGATTCTTCCACCCGTAAATCGGCGACTTCGGATTCATCTTTGAGAATCAATCCATAATTCCACGGCGACTGGGGATAGATCTCCCAGTCCGCGTGCGGAAGCTCGCCGGCGATCTGCTTCCATTCCTCATCGATTTTCGATCCGAAAAGCAGCGGACCGCGAAAAACCGACGGCAAGCCTTTGTGCCCTTTTTGCAGGCGAACTTCCATCGGCAGATCCAGCGAGATGCTGTCGCCGGTCCGCCACTTTCGTCGGATCGTGTGAAACGTTGCGGGAGCGCGAACCTCGCTGCATTCCCCGTTGATCGTCAGTCGGGCTTCGTTTGCCCAATCCGGAATTCTAAGACGAAAGTCGAATGCGCAAGGCGATGCCAGCTCGAAGTCGAAGGTTATCTCGCCTTTGAATGGGTAATCTGTCGTCACAGTTACGTTGATGGGCACATCGTCAGCTACCGTTGTCTTGACTTGGCAAGGGGCGTAGGCGACCGCAGCCAATCCGCCGTCGGGCGCCGCCATGAATAGACTCTTTGTGAATTTCGGCCAGCCTTGGTGCATATTGGCGGTGCAGCAACCAAAATGCGGCTCCAAGCCAAATATGTTGGAGTCGTCTGTATTGTCCGTCCAGTTGCGCTTCGCCACAGTCGCCAGCGCCTGATTCACCTGCTGGTCATATTGATGCGCCCACATGTCAGGCGTAAAGGTGGCGGGGAAGGCATTGAATGCGACGCGCTCCAATTGATCGCCGAAGAAAGGATCCCCGAGAATGCGCATCAGTTCTTCCAACGAGAACATATACTCGGCGACCGCGCAGAGCTCGCTGCCGCTTACAGGCGATGTGCCGTTGAGGTGTTCGTCGCAGCTGAAGACGCCGTTGGGCTGGCCGTGGTGCTTCATCAGGTTTTCGATGCCCAGGCGCGATGCCATTTGGTGCCAGGGTTTGCCCGTCTGAACATAGAATACGCCGCCCGCGTTGACCCCCATCGCATTGTTGGGACCGTGCGTCATCATCCCGTGATTCCACTCTTTCAGCGGCAGTACATGGCGCAGGCTGTAGTTCGCCTGCAATTCGGGCCAGTCAAGAGTGCTCTCAATGAGCCGCTGCGCCAAGTCCAGAAGGAATCCGTCGCCAGTGAAGTTGTAGAGCCAATGGACCGCCAGCACGTTGTCCATCGCGCGCGCCCAGCCCCACAGGTACAGCGGCTTTACCGGCAGAACGTGCAGTTGATAGCGGAAGTAGTTGGTCATCAACTGGATGACGCGTTCGTCTTTGGTCGCTTCGTAATGAGACATCAGAACTTTGAGCATGATCATACGGGGCCACCAGTCGGGGTCGCGCGTGCCGAAGTAACCGCGCTCATCCTGGCTGTTCAGCGTCCACTCGATCCAAGGTTTGACCTTCATTAGCAGGCGCTCGTCCTCCAATAGACGCGCCAACGGCAGCAAGCCGTCGAGATAATAGGGTCCGCGCTCCCAGGAATCGCCGTCCCCACCGAGCCAGCCGTTGTCGGCTCCCAGGTCGGGCCAGAATTCGTCGAGATGGCCCGTAAGACCATTTGCCTGCACCCGAAGTTGGCTTAGCAGCCAGCCGCGCGGTTTGATAGCGCCCAGCGGCAGCGCTTGAAAGGCGGTGGGGTACAGTGGCTCGCGATTTTGCGGCAGTCTGTTCATATGGTGTCCTTGGAGGCGCGCCCGATCAGTTTTTGACGGCGCCGCCCATGAGTCCGTCCATGTAATAGCGCTGCAATGCCAGGAAAATGGCCAGGCTGGGGATGATTGAGACGATGACGCCGGCTTGCAAGGCGCCCCAATTGACATCGCCCCAGATGCCATAGCGAATCGTCGTGAGAAAGACAGGAAGCGTGAACTTGTCTTGATCGGACATAAATATGAGCGCGGCGAGGAATTCGTTCCAGGAGTTAATGAAGGCATAAATGGCGACGGTGACGATTCCCGGCAAGACGAGCCGCAGCATCAGGCGATAAAGAATGCTCAAGGAACTGCAGCCGTCCAGCAGCGCCGATTCTTCAATTTCATGCGGTACCGCCAGGAAACTGTTGCGCATCAGGAAGATGCCGAAGGGCAGTTGAAAAGTGATATAGACGAGCGCCAGGCCAAACAAAGTGTCGTGCAGATCGACCTGCACGATCATGACAAAGAGCGGAATCAAGATTGACTGAAAGGGGATCATCAGGGTCGACAGCACCATGATGAACAGGACATTCTTGCCCGGGAAATCAAAGCGCGCGAAGCCGTAGCCCCCGAGCGTGCTCAGTACGATGCTGCCAACGACCGTTATAAGCGCGACCACCGTGCTGTTGTATACGTGCTGCGCGATGCCGATTTTGCCGTAGGTCGTGAGTTCCTCATAGTTTCGCAGGGAGATTTCATTCGGCAAATAGGTCGGCGGCACGGCCATCGCTTCGGAGGGCAATTTGATGGAATTAATGAATGACCAAGCGATGGGGAACAGGAAAAGCAACGCCAGGACAACCAAGATAAAGTAACGCAGCCACAAGAGCGCGCGCCGGCGCAGGCGGCGGATCTCTTGTTGCGAACGTTCGGCTCGGGCGTGTGGGGCTGATGTGGTCACTTATTCCTTCTCCCGCAAGACGTAGAGCTGCAAGCCCGTCAGCGCGACCAGAATCCCAAGCAGCACGATGGACATGGCCGCCCCGTAGCCCATCTTGAAATAAGTGAAAGAATTGTTGAAGATCCAGAAGACTATGGAAATCGTGCTGTTGCGTGGTCCGCCGCGCGTCATGATGTAGAACTGGTCAAACGACAAAACCGATCCGATGACGGACAGTATCAAGGCGAGCGCGATGAAGCGGCGCATCAATGGCAAGGTGATATAAAACAGCTTCCTGAAATAACCGGCGCCATCGACCTCGGCCGATTCGTAGAGCTCGTCCGAGATCGACTGCAAACCCGCCAGCAGCAAAATCATGGTGAAGCCGACCGTCTTCCAGACGACCGACAAGATGATGACATTCATCGCGGTATTGGGTCGGCCCAGAAAAAGCTGCGCTTTAGGGACCAGGCTCAGGTCCAGCAGGATCTTATTGAAAACACCAATACGATCGTCCAGCATCCAGACCCAAAGCAAGCTCGACACGCCCAAGCCGATCACGACCGGCAGGAAGAAGATGGTGCGGAAGATGCCGATATAGCGAATATTGTGGCGGACCAAGGACGCCAGAATGAAGCCGAGCACAAAAATAGGCGGCGTGACCAGCGCGGTGTAGCGAAAAGTGAAATCGAGGCTCTTCAGGTATTGCCGATCTTTCGACAATTCCTGGTAATTCTCCAAACCGGTGAAGGCTCGCTCGCCGAAGAGGGGCCAGTCATGAAAGGACATGTAGACCGTCATGAGCAGCGGGATGATGAAAAACACGGTCACGAAGGCGACGGTCGGCATGACGAAAAGCAAGCCCGTCAGTTTGCGGCGCCGTTCCCAACTGAGATTCAGGATCGTGGACCACATAAGCAAGTGGTGATTCTTTGATAACGTTGCCGCTGTCGAGAAACTGTAGGGGCGTTTCGCTGAAACGCCCTCAACATTGCCGAACGGGCGTCACGGCGTGACGCCCCTACAAGTATCGAAATTGAAGCACCTGACAAACAATCGTCCGATCCGGCAGGTGCTCACAAGCGAAGTGGCTAACCTTCCATAATCTGCGTGAAGCGCTCTTGCCCAAGCTCAAGCGCGCCGTCGATATCGCCATCGAGGATTGCGATTTGCAGCATCTCCAGCCAGGGTCCATTGGGGTCGTTGAAGAGGTCGTTGTACACGGTGGTGTATGGTGTATGCCCAACCCTTAGCGCGCTGGCGGCCGTCCGCTGGCGTTCGTCACCCTCGAAGTACTTGTTGTCCTCCAGCGCCAGGCGCACCGGGATTTGCCCATTGGCGGCGTAAATCTCGATTTGCGCTTCGTCGCTCATGGTCCATTCAATGAAGCGCCAGGCTTCTTCGACATGGGCAGAGCCGCTGGCGATCGCGATGACATCGCCGCCGCCAAATGAAGCCGCGCCGCCCTCTTTGCCCGGAATATGGAAGACGTCGAAGTTCAGGTCGGGATGATCGTTGGTGAAAAGCGGGATGGCGAAGTTGTCCATACCGGCCATACCGATATTGCCGCCGGTGAAAGCGCTAACGAAGTTGCTGCCGTTGTCGATGCTGGCGCCCTCGGGCACGAGACCCTCTTCCCAGATCGTATTGTAGAAGGCGAGCGCTTCGCCCACGATTGGGTCGGTCGTGATGGTTGCTTCGGAGTAGTCATCGCTTAGCACATCGCCGCCGCTGGCCCAAATGAAAGGCAGGAAGGTGAAGGCGTTGCAGCCGGCGCAAGCCATTGAGAACCAGTAGCCGTAAATGTCGTCGCCCAAAGCGTTGATGGCGCGCATCGCTTCCAGCATCTCGTCCCAGGTTGAGGGCGGATTATCCGGATCAAGGCCCGCCTGCTCAAACAAGTCAATGTTGTAGACGATAAAAGAACCGTCAACGCCGGTCGGCACGGCGTAGTTGCGCCCTTCGTACATGCCCAGTTCCATATGAGCCGGCGTCAAATCGTCAGCATATGGCAACTGCCGCACCCATTCAGTGATATCCACCAACTGCCCGGCCGCGGCGAAGGCTGGCGTATAGATGAGGTCAATGCTGGCGATGTCGGGCGGTTCGCCGGCGGCGATGGCCGCCCCCATCTTGGTGACAAACTCGCCGCTTGGTATGACGGTCAACTCGATCTGGCTATCGTTGTCGGCGTTCCACTGATCAACCAGCGCCTGCGTTTGGAAGGGGATCGACCGAACCCACATGGTCATGTTGACCTGATCATCCTGCGCCGTCAGCGGCAGGCTGCCCAAAACGAGAACAAACACGACCACAAGTAGAAGAGTTTTGCGAGAAATCATGCTACTAGATCCTTTCTGAACTGAACAAAAATCATCGCTCGGCAAGGTAAAACGTTCGGCGATTCTTCCCCATAGTCACTAGCCTCAGCGAATGTGGAGAGGCAGACGCCGACATGCCCAGCACTGAGACTGCGCTAGTTTACTTCACAAGCGGACCGATTGCCAACTCGCGCTATCGGATTGCTCACCTGTCGCCCGTCTTGGGGAAAGCGCCCGCCAGTGAATAAGAGGCGGGCACTCAAAACTTGTGCCGCTAACCTTCCGCCATAATCTGTGTAAAGCGCTCCTGCGCGACTTCCAGCGCGCCATCGATATCGCCATCCAGGACGCCGACCTGGAACATTTCCAGCCAAGGACCGTTGGGGTCGTTGAATAGGCGCGGGAAGACGGTGGACCAAGGCGCGTGACCGACAGCTAAGGCGCTGGCGGCCTTGTGTTGTCGCTCATCGCCCTCGAAGTATTCGTTGTCGACCAGCGACAGACGAACGGGAATCTGTCCGTTTGCGGCGTAGATTTCCAACTGCGCCTCTTCGCTCAGCGTCCACTCAATGAAGCGCCAGGCTTCCTCGACATGTTCCGTGCCGGCGGGAATGGCGATGACATCGCCGCCGGCGAATGACGCGCTGCCGCCATCCTTGCCCGGAAAATGGAAGACGCCGAAGTTGAGGTCCGGGTGATCGTTTACGTATGTTGGCAGGGCGAAATTGCCGACGCCGGCCATGCCGATATTGCCGGCGGCGAAGGCGCTGACGAAGTTGGCGCCATTGTCAACAGCCGCGCCCTCCGGAACCAAGCCCTCTTCCCACATCGTGCGGATCAGCTCAAGCATGTCGCGCATAGCCGGCTCATTGCTGATGGTTGCTTCGGAGTTGTCTTCGCTGAAGAATGCACCACCGTTCGCCCAGACGAAGGGCATCTGGATGAAACCCAGGCAACCGGCGCAGGCGCCCAAAAACCAATAGCCGTAAATATCGTCACCCAAGGCGTTGACGGCGCGCAAGAGCCTCCGCCGTGGTCGTCCCGTCAAAGCAGATTCGGCGGGACGCCCAACTGTCGAAACGCGGCGCAAGCGGCATCAACATGCGCTTTGCCACCGCTCAGGGAGATTTGCAGGTGCCCGGGAATCAGCGCGTCAAAGTCATATGGTTCCATCTTAAACATGCTGTCGGCGTAGGCGTCGATGCGGCAGTCATGGATGTTCTGCCAGACGACCTTGCCGCCCCAGAAGACGAGATCGGCGCCGAGCAAGTAGGTCCGGTCGCCGCCGCGCATGAGAAAGCTCAGATGCCCATCGCAGTGGCCCGGCGTCTCGAAAGTCTCCAACTCCAGGTTGCCGACTTTGACGATGTCTCCCTCGACTAATTCCACATCGACCGGGCAAGGCGGCAGGAAAAAGTCTTCCGGGTAGAAATTGGCCGCTTTGGCGACATCAAGCGCGACCGCTTTCTCATCGGCCACCCTGATGACCGGCGCCGAAAACGCTGAAGCAATCACTTCGACATCCAGCCGCTTCTGCGCTTCGGCTGCGGCGCCGATATGATCGCAATGATAATGCGTCAGGATCAGTTTGCGAATCTTGCCCGGGTCCAAGCCGTCATCGCGAATATTGTCCAGTATCGTGTCGAAATCCCGGTCTATGCCCATGCCGGGATCGACTAAAGCCAATTCATCGCCGCTGTTAAGTACGAATACGTGACAATCGAGACTGCCAGACAAGCCGAATCCAAAGTAGCCGCCGCCGACAACATGCAAGTCGCTCGTCAGTTTCATGAGATTGCTCCAGAATTAGGCTTCAGCCTATAAGTAGAACGAACTCGCGCGCCATAGTCAAGGAAACCCGATGCGCCGCGTGATATACTTTCGCAATTGTTTCTGGCGAGAGGGGGGGCATGATCCACGGCATTGATCATATCGTCATCGCGAGCCCCGACTTGGATGACCTAACGGCTGCATTCAGGTCGCTTGGTTTCAATGTGGTCGGCGGCGGGAGGCACCCGATCGGCTCATACAACATGCTGATTGGACTGCAGGATGGCGCCTATATTGAGCTGCTTTCTTTCTACGAGGAAAGCCCGAAACACTATTGGTGGGACGTGGCGCATTGCAAAGGCGGCGGCTTGATCGACTTCTGCATGGCTACGGACGATATCCGCGCCGACTATGCGCTCTTTGAGGAGCAGGGCGTCGAGATGAGCGCGCTGGTGGGCTTGAGCCGCGTGCGCTTCGATGGTTACCAGCTTTCCTGGCTGAATAACGAAATCTATGGGCGATACCAAGGGCTTGTCCCCTTCATCATTGAAGGTGAAACGCCGCGCGAGGAGCGCGTCCCCAAGGAGAATAAGCACGCAAACGGCGTCACTGGCATCGACACGATAACATTGGCAGCCAGCGATATCGACTTGGCTCAAGGGATCATGAATGCCGTCTTGAGCAGGACGGGCGAATCAACGCGCGATGAGGAGCTTAATGCGTCCGGTGTTGTCTATCAGGTCGGTGCGCAGCGGCTGGAATACTTGACGCCGGACGACGAGAGCAGTCCCGTGCACGACCATATCGCGCTGACCCGCCCCGTGCCCTATCGGATTTGCTTCAAGACGAGTGGCGAAAAGCGCATTGTCGATCCCTATTTGGCGGCTGGCGTGCGCCTGGAGTTCGTCTAAGCGGTTCTTGCCGCCTTTTGGCAGCCTCCCGTAACATTGGATATACTCTGGTTTACGCGGCTCGTCGTTCAGGCCGTTAGACTTAGTGATCAATAGCCGAGAAAGAATTCTTGCGGAAAGGATGGTTTATGAGTGCAAAGAGACAGTATCCCGAGTGGATGGGCAAAATGCGGGCATTAAACGCTGAGGAAATACAAGAGTTTCTCGACGGTCCCGTAGTCGCGCGCATTGCTACAGTAGACAGCAAAGGCGACCCGTACATCACGCCGGTTTGGCAGGAATGGGACGGTGAAGCGATGTGGGTTATTCCGCGCGCCAAAACCATCTTCGCCCAACATTTGCTGCGTCACCCGCGTTGTTCAGTTTCCTGCGCTATGGATGTTAGCCCCTACACCAGAGTCTTGTTCCGGGGCCCGGCGGTAGTCGTTGCCGGTCCGGCCATAATGGACGGCGAATGGCTGGAAATCGGCCGGCGGATGTCGACTCGTTATTTGGGCGAGCGCGGTCCGGAGTACCTGGAGCCTTCAAGAGTACGCCCACGCTATCTGGTTAAGATCACGCCGGAAAAGACGATTTCCTGGGAAGGCGTCGAATGGGCGGCGAAGTATCTCGATGACGAGAATGCGCCAGCCGCCCCGCACTAGGCATAGGCGTTTTGATTCCATAGACGATCCGCCTGATCGCTTGGGGAGCGAATGAGCCTCGTAAAGCCATACGAAACTGCAGCCGTCGCAAACAGGTGGCGTATGCGCAAATTCGTCGCCGATTATGGCGTATACATCGCGCTTTTGGCGCTTCTTTTGGCCGCCACCGTCTTAACGCCCAAGCTTTATGATGTCAACACCATTGCTGTGGTGATGCGGCAGGCGTCGCAGCTGGGCATTGTCGCGATTGGGCAGACGATGATCCTGCTGGTCGCCGGTCTCGACTTGTCAATCGGCGGCATATTTCTTATGACCTCGATCGTAGTGGCGGATGTCACCAATGGGCGCGATGACATGGTGATACCGGCGATCCTGATTGCGCTGGCGCTGGGCGCGCTGGTTGGATTGGGCAATGGCGCGCTGGTGACGAAGCGGCGCGTGCCGCCCTTTGTGGCGACCTTGGGCATGCTGGTGCTGGTCAAAGGCGCCACGCAAGCATACACAAAAGGCGTTCCCGGTGGATTCGTGCCGGATATTCTCGGCATCGTTAATCAATCCTGGTTTGTGCTGTCGATTCCGCTGGCGCTGTGGCTGGGGCTGAACGCATTCTTCATTTTTGTTTTGCGCCGCACTTCCTACGGACGCAAGGTATACGCGGTAGGCAGCAACAGCGAGGCGGCGCGCCTTTCGGGCATTTCGGTCGATGCCATTCGCATTTCGGTCTATGTGTTGGGTAGTTGCCTTGCTGTCGTCTCAGGCGTTGTGCTCACCGGTTATGTAGGCTATGTGGATCGCTTTATCGGTACCGGCCTCGAGCTGGATTCGATTGCGGCGGCGATCGTCGGCGGGACGGCTTTCGTCGGCGGACGTGGAGGTTTGCTGGGAACCATCGCCGGCGTACTGCTGATTCAACTCTTGAGCACCATGGCGATTTTGATGGGATTGGACATCCAGGTGCAATTCATAATCAAAGGTTTGGTTATCCTGGGCGCGGTAACCCTGTACAGTCTCGCCAGCATTGACGAGTAGGAGTTAGTTGAAAGGGGGGAGAATCAGGACAAACGAAATCTTCGAAGTTTGGTCAAACGATTCAACTTGTTTTGACCGCTAGTTAGCTTAGGGAGGAATGAAAATGTTTAGGAAAGCGATTTGCGGGCTGTTCGTTCTGTGTCTGCTGCTCGGCGCCTCTGTCGTGTCTCTTGGTCAAGACGATGGCATGATTACCTTCGAGATTACGCAGGAAATGATTGACGCGTCGCCTTACCTGCAGAGTGTGATTCCGCGACTCAATCAAGAGTATGACACTAGCGAGTTCTCCAAGGATCCGCCATACCGCATTGCTCTGGCAGCACAGGGCACAAGCAACGCTTGGTCGGCGCTCTTTGACGCGCATGCATATTGGTACGTGGAAGAGTTAGGCGAGGAGGTCATTTCCGAGTTTCTGTATGGCGATGCGCAAGCCAGCGCCGATATTCAGGTGCCGCAGGTTGAGGACTTGCTGGCGCAGGAACCGGACGCGCTGATCCTGGTGCCGATGGGCGCGGCCGCTTTGTCGGCGCCGGTCGAGCGGGCGATGATGCAGGGCGTGCCGGTTGTGCTCTGCGCAAGCGCGGTAGAAACCGATAACTTCGTCACCGAAGTCGGCACCAATCTCTATAGTATTGGCGCCACTTTGGCGCAATGGCTGATCGACACGGTCGGTGCTGATGGCGATTTCCTGATGATGACTGGCATCCCCGGCACTTCCACCTCGGACATCATGGAAGAAGGCGCCCTCGCCGTATTTGATTCCCACGGGATCGAGCTGATGGACAAGCAGCCGGGATTCTGGTCGCCGGCTGAAGGCAAAAAGATCATGGAGACCTGGTTGGCGCAGCATGGCGACGAGATTGATGGCATTTGGTCGGGCGGCGCGCAAATGGTGCAAGGCATGATCAGCGCTTATGAGGATGCCGAAATGGCGATCCCGCCGATCGCGGGCGGGGAAATGCAGAATGGCTTCCTGCGCTCGGCGATTGAACACGGTTTCCAATTTTACGCCTGGATGTACCCGAACGCGATGATCACAATCTGCCTCGACGCCGCCATTCAGATCTTGCAGGGCGAGCCTACTCCGCGTTTCATCGATTTTGTCGACACAATGCCAGAAGCCCGTCCCTTCACCGATGCTGAGGCTGAGGATTACTACAGACCGAGATGGAGCGATGATGTACACGGTCCGGTTACTATGCCGGATGAGAAACTGGCAGAGCTGGGCTTCCTCGTTGAAGATTCTGGCTAGTTCTGCCCGCGGGCGAATCGAATGACTATTCCCCTCCCTAGTTTACTGGGGAGGGGCTAGGGGTGGGGTATCGACGAATATATTCTGGAGATGCTAAATGTCTCCAAGTCATTTGCCGGTGTGCAAGCGCTGAAAGATGTCACCATTCGCTGCCGACCGGGGCAGGTCCATGGGCTGGTGGGCGAGAACGGCGCGGGAAAGTCGACTTTGATGAAGATCTTGGCGGGCGCGTACCTGGCGGATGCTGGCGAGATCATCTACAAGGGCGAGCGCCGCGACCAGATGTCGGCCGGCGAGATCATCGATAGCGGTATCAGCATCATCTATCAGGAGCTTGCGCTGGTGCCGCAGATGTCAGTGGCGGAGAATATCTTCCTTGGTCGCGAGCCGCAGCGCGCGCTCGGGATACTGGATTTGAAATCGCTGCACGAGCGTGCCGCCAAGTTAACCGAACGGCTCGGCATTGCTATGGACACGCGCACGCCCGTCAGCGAGTTGACCGTCGCCCAGCGCCAACTAGTCGAGATCGCCAAAGCCTTGTCGCAAAACGCCGACCTGATCGTAATGGACGAGCCATCGGCGATTCTAGCGGGAAGTGAGCTTGACCAACTGTTTGGCATTATCGAATCGCTGGTTGATCAAGGCGTGACTATCATTTATATCTCTCATCGTTTAGATGAGGTCTTTCGCATCGCCGACGAGGTGACCGTGCTCAAAGATGGCGAAATGGTCGATACCCGTCCCGTTGAGCAATTGGATCGGCCCAAGTTGGTCGAGCTAATGGTCGGGCGTCCGCTGGATGAAATCTTCCCGCAGACCGATCACGAGCAGGGCGACCTGGTCTTGATCGCCGAGAATATCTCCACCGACACCATATTGGAGGACGCCAGCCTGGAGCTATATGCAGGCGAGATTTTGGGTGTCGCCGGCATGGTCGGTTCAGGCCGAACGGAGTTGGCGCGCGCCTTGTTCGGCGCCGATCCCTTGACGAGCGGGACGATATCGCTGGTCGGCGCGAAAGGCGGCAGTTGGAGCAATCCGGCGCAGGCGATAGAGTCGGGTTTGGTGCTGGTGCCGGAAGATCGCAAGTCGCACGGGCTGTTTACTTCGCTGTCGGTGCGCGTCAATTTGACGCTGCCCATATTGTCGCGCCTTACGCGCTTCGGTGTGCTGCAAAGCCAGGTTGAGGACGAGATTGTCGCTGATGCGAAAGAACGCCTTTCTATCGTTATGGCATCGGCCGATCAGGAAGCGCAGTACCTCAGCGGCGGCAATCAGCAGAAGGTGGTTTTGGCGAAATGGTTGGAGACGAATCCGGCGGTGGTTATCCTGGATGAACCGACGCGCGGCGTCGATGTTGGGGCGAAATTTGAAATCTACAAGCTGATGCGCCAGTTGAATGACCGCGGGATAGCGATTGTGATGATCTCCTCTGAATTGCCCGAGGTCATCGGCATGAGCGATCGGATTCTGGTCATGAATGACGGCCGCATCGTTGGGGAAGTGTCGCAAGCGGAAGCGACCGAAGCCGGCATTATTGAGCTCGCCACAATGGCCGACGCCGTGGCCGATGCCTCATGAATATCACGGCGCGATTTTACGGCGGGCTGACCGATTCCCAGCGGCTTTTTCTGCGGCGCTACGGACCGATTTTTGCCGTATACGGCTTTATTGTTGTTCTCATCATTATCGGCGCCACGCAGTCCGAGCGCTTCCTGACCGTGCGCAATCTGACCAATGTCGCGCGGCAAGCGGCATTTCTGGGCATCGTCGCCTTGGGGCAGATGCTTGTCATTTTGACCGCCGGCATCGATCTCTCGGTTGGATCGCTGGTGAAGCTGTCGATACTTGTATCGGCGATCGTGATGAATGGCGAAACCAGTAATCAGGGCGCCGCCATCATGGCGACGCTGGGCTTGGGGCTGCTTGTTGGGCTGATACACGGCTTTCTGGTCAATGAGGTGAAGATCGCGCCCTTTATCGTCACGCTGGCTTCGCTGGGCATTTTGCGCGGCGTCAGCCTCAGCATTTCGACATCGCCTGTGGGCTCGGCCAGTAGACCATTCATTATGTTCTATGTACAGAAGGTCGGTCCAGTGCCGGTCATCGCCATTATGTTTGGCGCCTTGCTTGTCCTCACTGCGCTGTTGTTGCGATATACCGTTTTTGGGAAATACCTCTACGCGATCGGTGGAAATGTCGAAGTGGCGCATCTCTCCGGTGTGCCGGTCAAGCTGGTGCGCTACGGTGTATACGTCATCTGCAGCTTGAGCGCGTCGATAACCGGCTTGCTTTGGCTTTCGCGAATGGGCGTCGGTGATCCCGCAATTGGCGACGGCATTGAACTGCAAGCGATCACCGCTGTCATCATCGGCGGCACCAGCCTATTCGGCGGACGCGGCACCGTGATCGGTACCTTGGGCGGTGTGCTGCTACTTGGCATCACCGCCAATCTGCTGGTGATGCTGGGTGTTAATCAATTCGTTCAAGGTCTTATTCAGGGCATCATCATTGTGGCGGCGGTGGCGCTGTACAAGCAGGAAGGGGATTGAGCTAAATGACCATTCGTGCCGAGCGCCCAGCTGTGCGCGCGCTGCAGCCCAGCTTGATTCGCAAGCTGGCAAATGCCGCCATCGGTAGGACCGATATCATTCCGCTCTGGTTCGGCGAGCCGGACAAACCCACGCCCGAATTCATCCGTCAGGCGGCCAAGGACGCCATCGACGAAGGGCAGACTTTCTATCAGCCTAGCCTTGGGATTTCCGAGTTGCGCGCGGCGCTGGCGGATTACACAAACCGCCTCTACCGCGCCAAGGTCACGCCGGACAATGTCGTCGTGGCGCCTTCCGGCATGACGGCGCTGTCTGTTGCGTTGCAGTGCATAATCGCCGATGGCGCGGCGGTGGTCGTGCCGTCGCCCGTCTGGCCCAATGTGGCCGGTGCGGCGGAGATACTTGGCGCAGAAGTCATTCGCGTACCTATTCGGCCCTGCGATGGCGTCTGGAAGCTCGACCTCGACGAACTCTTCGCCGCGTGCCCAGCCCACACCGGAGCTCTGGCGATAAATTCTCCCAACAACCCGACCGGCTGGATGCTCAAAGACGACGAACAGCAGCGAATCATCGACTTCTGCCGCGAGCGTGACATTTGGTTGATCGCAGACGAGGTCTACAACCGAATCGTATATGATCGGGAGCGCGCTCCTAGCTTCGCCGACAAAGTCAGCGACGATGACAAATACTTAATCATCAACAGTTTCTCCAAGTCCTGGGCGATGACCGGCTGGCGCTTGGGTTGGTTGACGGCGCCTGCCTCGCTGGTCGCAACCCTGGGCGTAGTAAATGAATTTAACTTTTCCTGCGTATTCGCGCCGACGCAATACGCCGGCGTCACCGCCCTACAAGAGGGTGAAGCATTCATTAGCGCGTCGCGCGAACGATACCGGGCGGCGCGCGACCTGGTCGCAAGCGCCTTCGCCCAATTGCCCCGCGTGGGATTTCCCTTGCCGCGGGCGGCTTTCTACGCCTTCTTCTCGGTTGACGGCGTGACCGACAGCTATAGCTTCGCTGTTAGAGTGTTGCGCGAATGCTCGGTCGGCTTGACTCCGGGCGCGGCATTCGGACCACAAGGGGAAGGCTATCTTCGGCTGTGTTTCGCCGCCGAATTGTCCGTGCTGGAGCGGGCGCTGGCACAGATGAAGCCGCTGCTAACCTAAGCTCACCGTCTATTGCTTCGTTGTCGCTGGTCATCGAAAACCACAGAGCAACCTACAAGGGACATCTTGCCATCGGTTGGTTAGAATGTGCCGAGTTTGACGCGCAACTTCGAGAAAGGGAGGCGAAAAATCATGAGAAGAAGCAAGGTGCTGGCGAAATGGCGGGCGGGTGAATTCGCGCGCTTCTGCGGGCTGGGGCATTTCATACCCTTTTATATCCAGTATGCCGCACACAACAAGTTTGACGGAATTTGGCTTGATTTGGAACATCGAAACTTTGACTTGCGCGAAGTACAGCATTTGCTGTCGCTCTGCCACCTTTGCGATATCGATTGTCTGGTTCGGCCGCCTACGGTGCAGCGAAGCCGCCTCTACCGTTTTTTCGAAGACGGCGCCGCTGGTTTGATGATCCCCTTCGTTTCCACTGCGGCAGAGGCGCGCGCGATCGTCAAGGCGGCCAAGTTCCCGCCGATCGGCAATCGCGGCTTGGATGGGACCGGGCTGGATGCAGACTTCGGCCTGAAACGAGGCAGCCCGGACGATACATTTGTGCAGGATGCGAACCGAGAAACCTTTATTGTGGCGCAAATTGAAGAGCCGGAAGCGGTCGCCAACGCCGAGGAAATTGCCGCGGTTGAAGGCATCGACGCCCTTTTCGTCGGGCCAGCCGACTTGGGATTGCGCCTGGACACTTACCCGTCATCTGGAATCTCGCTGGATGAAGCGGTGGCGCAAGTGGCGGCGGCGACGACGAAACACGGCAAAGTCTGGGCGCGAACGGCGTCTTCCATAGAAGAAGTCAACAAGTATCGCCGTCAAGGCTCGCTGATGATCCCGCACGGTGGCGACTTTGCGCTGGCGCAGATGCTGAAAACAGCCGGCGAAGAACTCGACAGCATCCTAGGCTGACGGCTTAAGATGTCTGGTGATGACGCTTCTCTTGCGATTATGACCAGGCACTATACAAGAATCGCAGCCAATTGCCGTACATGATATTTCTGATATCGTTGTCGTCGTAACCGCGCCCCGCTAGCAATTCCGGCAGCAACTGCAAGTCGGCGATGGTATCGAGGTCGCAGGGGGACTGCTCGCGCCCGAACCCGCCGTCGAGGTCGGTGCCGATGGCGGAATGAAGGCTGTTCCCGGCAAGCTGACAAATGTGATCTATATGGTCGATCACCGTTTCGATGACAACGTCGTGGTTGCTGCCGCCGCGAACGAAACTTGGTTGCAGCATCCATATATCGAAGGCGGCGCCGATTACGCCATCGCGCTCCATGATGAGTTGCAGTTGGTCGTCGCTGAATTGCCGCTGATGAGGTACGAGCGCGCGGCAATTGTTGTGACTGGCCAATACCGGGCCATCATAAATTTTCACCGCTTGCCAGAAAGCCTGATCGCTCATGTGCGTGAGATCAAGCAACATGCCGAGACGGTTCATCTCTCGCAGCAGCGGCGCGCCAAGTTCTGTCAGCCCCAGTTCGACGCCGGTGCCGCCAGCGTAACGCCCGGGACCGTAGTGCGTCGGTCCCAGCAGCCGTAAGCCGGCGTCCCACCATTCTTCCAGCTGCGCCGGGTGGCGGATGGGATCGGCGCCTTCCATGCTGATGACGAAGCCCAACGGGGGCGTTTCGGTTGGATCGGCGCCTCCGGCTTCCCATGCTTCCCAGTCGGCGATATGGGCGCGCAAGCTGGCGCTGTCTTCAAGAATGCGCGCGTGGCCGTCCGTTTCCAAGGTGCGATAGTAAGCCAGTTGACCCCTAGCAACACCAAAGGCTTGCGTCTGTGAGCCGTAATCGAGGTATTCGGCTTTGTGTCCGGTGGAACGGGCCAACATGGTGACGAAGCTGACGGCGACGCGCCCTTGCCGCATCTCGGGCAGGCAAACGGTGTTCTGAGCACGGCCCTTTCCCTCGATCTTCGCTTCTGTCACCCGGATAGTGTAGACGGACTCAAGCAAATTACGGTTCCATTGCAACGCTGACCAGGCAAGGTCAAGGTGCGCGTCAATAACCAGCATATAGTGTTCCCGTAGGGTCTAAAAGTGCGATGACTAAAGTGATGACGGTGTCGTTACCAGACCATGCCACGCGCGGCCACATCCCAGACTTCTTCAATATTTTCGCCGCGAGTGCCATAAAGCTGATTATGCAGATTTGTCACCACGCAGGTATGCACAGGAATAATATGCACGATTTCGCCGACCACGGGCGGTCTGGGGCAAGCGCTGCAGTCGACATAGCCGTGCTCCTCGTTGACCTTGTGCAGGCGCGCGTCTGGGTATTCAACGATATATCCGAAGAGCCCATTGATCGTTTCAGAGTTTATCGCCTTGCTGCCGCTATCGAGGATGACGCGGTCCGGCTCATTGGAGCTGACGACGGTCGCGATCACGCGCATGGCTACTTTGTCGAAGCTGGCGCGGTCTACAGCCACACAGTTCCAATCCCAGAAGATGGAAGTGCCCACCCGCAGTTCAGTCAACTCTGGCAGCAAATGGGCTTCGCTGCTGGCGCCGCTACCGCCGCCGCTAATGGTTTGCACCGCGATACCGGCATCAGCCAGCAAGTCAAGCGTCTCCAACAGTCGTGGGCGAATTGCCGCGTCCGATGGATAAATCATCACACCGGCAAAGCGCAGGTTGTCCGTCGCTGCGATATGCTGCGCTAGCTCTAGCGCAGCGGCCGGCGTCGTGCCGGTTCGTTCGCCTAGCGAAACCAACTCGACCATCATGCTGATCGTGACGCCAGCTTCCTGTGCCGCTTCGGCGATGCCATCGACTACCGGCTTGCTATCGACGGTGACGGTCACAGCGGCTTGCTGCGCGAGCTTCGCCAGTCGCCGCGTTTTTCGCCGCCCGACGATATTGTAGGGGATCTGAATATCGCTGAAACCGGCAGCTGCGAAGACTTCCGCCTCGCTGACTTTCTGGCAGGCAATGCCCACGGCGCCGGCCTCGATCTGACGGCGAGCGATATCGGGAATCTTGTGCGTCTTGATATGCGGGCGAAAGTTAATGCCCAAGTCGTCGCAGTGTTTCTGCATCGCCTCAATGTTATCTTCCATCTTGTCTAAATCAATGAGCACGCTGGGTGTCTCCAGCTCGCTCACAAGAGAAATCGCCACGACGGGTTCCCCTTTCGCTTTACCGGTACAGACAATCTTGAAACAGGTTGGATAGCGTTCTACCAGCCGCGCTTTCCCAGGATGACTTCATCGGGCGTCACGTTGATGCCGACCATCGCTTCGCCCAGATTACGGCTTACATCAGCCAGGATTTGCGAATCATTGTAGTGCGTCACCGCTTTGACGATCGCGTGGGCGCGCTTTGCTGGCTCGCCGCTTTTGAAGATGCCGCTGCCGACAAAGACGCCATCGACGCCGAGCTGCATCATCAGCGCGGCATCGGCCGGCGTAGCGACGCCGCCCGCGGCGAAGTTTACCACCGGCAAGCGACCGAGCTCAGCCGTCTCTTTGACCAGATCAAAGGGCGCTCGGATTTCTTTGGCGTAGGTGTAGATCTCGTCTTCATCCATGCAGTTGATGCGGCGTATATCACCATTGACGGAACGGGCGTGACGGACTGCCTCAACCACATCGCCGGTGCCCGCCTCGCCCTTGGTGCGCATCATGGCGGCGCCTTCGTTGATGCGCCGCAGCGCTTCGCCTAGATTGCGGCAGCCGCAGACGAAGGGCACGGAAAATTTCCACTTGTTGATATGATGCTCTTCGTCGGCTGGCGTCAAGACTTCGCTTTCGTCGATGTAGTCGACGCCGAGCGCTTCAAGGATTTGCGCTTCGACGAAGTGGCCGATGCGCGCCTTTGCCATCACCGGGATGGATACGGCATTGATGATTCCATCGATCATATCGGGGTCGCTCATGCGGGCGACGCCGCCATGGGCGCGGATATCCGCTGGTACGCGTTCGAGCGCCATGACGGCGACGGCGCCGGCATCTTCAGCGATCCGCGCCTGCTCTGGCGTGACAACATCCATAATCACGCCGCCTTTCAGCATCTGCGCCAGACCTCGCTTTACTTTGTCCGTTCCTTTTTCACTGCCGTTATGCTGATGTCCGTTGGTGACCATATCGTGACCTCGTTTCCTCGCGATGTCTGCTGGAAACTATCCTAGAACAAGCCGCATAATATCTGTATGTCCAATGCAGTCCATTGATACCACGAGATTGGCGTCGGCAATAGGGAATTTGCCCGGCGATTGCCGCGAGCGATAGACTATAGTGTGTCTGCAAAGGCAAGCTGGGTGCTATGGCAAACGAAGCGATTCAAATAGAGACGATCGAGCCAGGTCATGCGCGTCCGCTCGAGCAATTACAGCGCGACTGTTTTCCCACGCTCGACGATAGCGAATTAATGACGGAAGAGCATTTTATCAATCATTGCCGGCTCTTTCCCGAAGGCAACTTTGTCGCCATCATTGAAGATCGAGTCATTGGACTGGGCTCGGGTTTCCTGATTGATTTCGACTTCGCCCATGCCCAGCACAGTTTTCAGGAGATTATCGACGGCGGGTTCTACAGCAATCACGATCCGCAGGGCGAATGGTACTACGGAGGAGATATCAGTGTACACCCGGATTTCCGCAGGCGTGGCGTCGGTTCGCTGCTTTATGAGGCGCGCAAGGATGTCGTCAAGCGAATGAACCGGCGCGGTATTGTGGCTGGCGGCTTGATCCCCGGTTACGCCAAGTACAAGGGCGGCATGACGCCGCAAGGATATGTGGATCGTGTGGTAGCCGGCGCGATATATGATAGCACCCTGTCATTCCAATTGGGGCGCGGTTTCGAAGTGCGCGGCTTGCTGGAAGACTACATTGAAGACGCGGCTTCGGACAATTGGGCGACCTTGATCGTGTGGGAGAACGCTGCGTACAGGGTGCGCTAATCTATGAAAGCGATCTTGTCAAGCTTTCTCGATATAATACTCGTCGCCGGCGCCAGCGGCGATCCAGCCCAGGAAATGTTCCAACTGTATCGGATACCATCGCTCTCCGCTCAGGTCACATTCCGGTCGCCCCGTGACGGTAAAATAGTCGCCCGGGGTGGCGACGGTTATCACGGCGGTATCAACAGCGCCTTTTCCGTTGCGCACGCTCAGTGCTCGACTGCCGGCTACGGTTGCGGTCATCGTGGCTGAAAGACGAATTGGCGGACTGTTCACGCAGTCGATGTGGTAGAGCAGCCAATAATCGCCATTGCCGCCCTCGGCCGTCCAGCCGGCTACGCTGCTGTTGCGCGCGAAGTACCAGTTGTAGCCATCGGCGCAGATCGGCCCGGCTTCGATATTGACCACATCACCAGCTTCTATCTGGCCCACGATTTCGGCGCTGGTAGATGCGGCAGCGCGTACGCGGCTCGGGAGACCCGGGCTGCCGATAGCTTGTTGCCCCAGGCTCAGCAATGGCGCGAGGTTGCAGCTTGCCGGAGCCGGTGGCAGAGACGGCGCCGCTTGCGCGCCCTCCAGCAAGCCGGTGGTCACCCATGCAGTTGGCGCCCATACCAGCCCAAATGGCTGCGGTATCGGGAATGCCCAGCGGCTGGCGCTGTTTGCGATTGGGCGGTTGCCCCCTTCCGAACCAAATTGCCAAGTGGCGACGCGGTCCGAGTTTTGCCAAGCCATGTGAAAGCCATCGCCCGAAAGTCCGGGCCGATTATTGCGGTTGACACGGTGACTTTTGTATCCGGTATCGAAAGTGTTCGCGCCGTCAGTTGCGTGCCAGTGGATGAACCAGCCGCCAGTGCCATTGTCGACCGAGACGGGAATCAACTGCATGCCGGCCGAATGATCGCGGTTTTTCAGGCGCGGCGGATGTCTTAGCCGATAGCGCGCACCGTCTTGCGGATCAATCAGATCCCAATAATCCTTGACTTGCAGCGCCATCAGGCTGCGGCCCAAATGATCCACCCAAATGAAGTCGCGCACGGTGTTATTGCGGCTCTCGTTCAGTCCCAGGTCATATTGCGTCGTGGCGCCGTTGACTGGGTCGAAGAATTGAATATGCAAAAAAGGATTCTCGGCGCCGTTGGGATAATCAAAATGCAGCCGCGCGATGCCGCCGCCGCCCCAACGCAGGCTAGGCATGCGAATATCGCCGTCCTGGAAACCGAGATCGACGGCGGAGACCAAGACCGAGGAGGCGCCGGTGTTGAAGTTATGGAGCCTCAACTGCGCAGCCTCCAGCGCCTGTGAATTCGTGTCCAATTGGAGCCAGGCGAGCTGTCGACCGTCGGGCGACCAGCTGGGCAGCGAACGCAAGATGCCCGCCGCGCCCGCTCCTGTCTGATCAGCGATGAGCGTGAAGGATTCAGTAGCGACATCCATCACCCAAATGTTGGCTGGCGCTGTCCCGCCAGACTGAGACGCTGTACCAGCCGCAAATTGAGTCACGAAATCGGAGGATACGGATAGATATGCGATCTTGCTGCCGTCGGGTGAGATAATGGGACCGCCGTTGTACGCCCAAGTGGTTAGCTGAGTCGCGGTCTCGTTCGTCAGGTCGTATTTCCAGATATCGCCGTTGCGATAGGAATAAATCGGCGGATTGGCAGATTGCGCTACCGTACCGTCTGCAATTAGCGAGCCGCAGACGATCAGCAGCAAAGCCGTGAACAGACGCTTCATGTTGTCGTTTTCTCCATGAATTATACGTCCATCCTAGCATAGGTGTGGAGATGGGGATAATCGGCGTAGCAGCATTTGCCCGGGAACCACAACGCGGATGATTTTCGTGGCGCAGCGAAAATCCCATCAAAGGCAACGCAGCCAGATCATGCGCGCAGCGGTCAGAACGCCGCCGATATTGGCTAGGAGGTCAAACACCGAAGCGTGGCGATCAAGCGTCAAGCTCTGCAGTGCCTCTGTGCCGATACCGAGCGCCAGAGCGATCAGGACTGCGGCAAGTAAACTGCCGCGCAAGGGGAGGGAGCTGCGCAGGGTCCAAAACCATAGGAAGCAGGTCAGGGCGAACGCCAGCAGATGCAGTGCGCTGAAGAGGATCTCACGCCCTAGCGACTGGCCGCCCGGCAAGCCAAGGTCGATTAGTGGATCGGCTTCCGGCTGCAGCAGAAGCAGCGTGAGCAAGAGCGACCAGCCGATCGCCAGTGACCAGCGCGCTGGCGTCGATTGCATGATACGTAACACTGCATTCGTCATGTTTGCTCTGCGGCACGCATATTGACCGTATGGAGCTTAGCAGCTTGACGCAAAAGTCGTCAAGCCAATCGGACGCGGCGTAGCGCAGTCGTCAGTTACGGTCGGGCGAATAGACATCGCGCAGATATTCGATCATGGTGGCGAGGTCCATATCGGCGGCGAATTCGCTAGCGTCCAGTATCACGCGCGGACAGATTCTGCCGGCGAGATCGGCGAATAACTCATCAGCACGGTCGAACCTGGGCCCTTCCAGATCGTCTTGACATAAGAGAAATGCCAGAGTCTCTGTGGCGGTCTGCGTGTCATCACTGCTGATGCAACGTTCAGCCAGCGCGGTCAACGCGCTGTACAGCTTCCGCCGGTGTTCGAACGTGGGCGCGATGAGGAACTCGCTATGCAGTGTTTGCAAGCTGACCACCTGCATTTGGGATTGAGGAGCGGTTGGCAAATTAGCCATCAGCGGTTCGCCGCCACCACCAACCGGCAGTTTTTCGCTCGCCATATTTCAACTTGCCATCAAGCCAGAGCGCCAGCCGCCGACAACGGTTGCTCAGCATCCAGCGCAGGATACGATTGAAGCGTTTGGAAAAGTCTTTGTTGTAGGGGCAAACGCGGATGCAGATGGAGCAATCGGTGCCTTGATTCGCCCAAAAAGTGAAGCATTGCCTGGCGTTGATCGTCCACTTTTTCACGCCTTTGAGATGAGAAATGCCGTCGTGCGTCTCGAACTTGGGCGCGTCATCGGGGATGGCTTTGACCGGGCAGCCATCGCTGCAGCGGCGGCAAATGTCACAGGTTTCGGTCACGCCGAAGTCTATAGGCTGGTCAGGGATCAGAGGCAGGTCAGTGAAGATCTTGGCGATGCGCACGCGCGGTCCAAATTCCGGTGTGATCAGCAAGCCGTGTCGACCGTATTGCCCCAAGCCCGCTTGAATCGCCAGCGGGATCGAGAGCGCGGTGTCGTTCAGGCTGGCCACAGCGCGATAACCCAGGTTGCGGATGTACTGAGTGAGAGAGAGCAGGGCGATGATATCGCGACTGTATCCTTGCCCGGTTGCGGCGCCGCTCAAAGCCGAGGGTACGGTCTGAATAGTATGGTGATCCATCTCATTTACGATGACGACCACATGAGTCAGATTGTCAGGCAAGTCCATTTTCTTGTCGGTCAGCTTCCGGCGGCTGTAGTTATGGGTATAGACCCAGCGGTCATCGTATTCGCAAATTCCGATCGCGTCGGCGCCCAGAAATTTGCCAGCCCGCTTGACGTCAGCAGCATTCTGTTCGGCGGTCGCTTCAGTCTTGCGCGACGCGCCTTCGCGGAACATGGTGTAACTGTCGAGGAATCCTTCTTTGCGATCGTGCGTTGTCTCGAGCAGATCGGAAGTGAAATCGGCGATGTACCAAGCGGCGTTGCGCAGGGCATAGTCGCGATGCTGGAAGCCCTCTACTTTGCGAAACTGCGCCAGGTCGGTAAAGTAAGATTCGAAGAATCTGCGCGACCGATCCGAGCGGACATTCTCGTCCCAGACGGCGCGGTTGAACATATCGTATTTCTGGTTGAAGCGCTCGAATTCTTCGGTCACTTCGAAACCGGTCATCGCGTCTACCGGTTTGCTGGCGGCGCGTCCGTCACTGGCGCAAGTGTTCTCGAGTTCGGGGGCAATCATTAGGCGTGCCGATCCAAGTCGGACTGGGTCTCAATATTAACATGGGTTGGGGCAGAACGCGAAATATAGCGGGATTCATTTGGACTGTGCAGCGCGGCCAGGTCAACGATCCAGAACTGTCGTGCTTGAATCGCTCCAATAGACCCTAACCCGTTGACCGATTGCAAAAACGGCGCTTTCTCGATCATCAATGTTCTGCACACGGACAACCAATTCGAAATGGTCGCCAATTCGCACGGTATAGCGCGTGTCGGTCCCGATATACTGACTGTCGATGAGCAGTGCATCCAACATAGTACTTTCGTTGAAATCGGCGCCTCCCTCCAATGCTTTGGGGGGATTGAGGGGGGTAGATATGCCGATCCGCTCGGGGCGTATCGCCACCGTTACCGCTCCGCTAGAAGTTTCCAGCGATTTCGAGAGCTGCGCCCTGATGATCGTGCCTTCATCCAGCCGCACGTCGCCGAATCCATCGGACCTGCGTTCGAGCAGTGTGCCGGCGATGAAGTTGGTCTCGCCGATGAAGTCGGCGACGAAGTGCGTGCCCGGATGCTCGTAAATGTCGCGCGGCGTACCGACCTGCAGCATTTCGCCTTCGTTCATCACGGCGATGCGGTCGGCCATGGTAATCGCCTCTTCCTGATCGTGGGTCACGTAGATGAAGGTGATGCCGACATCGCGCTGCAAAGCCTTCAGTTCGTATTGCATATTCACCCGCAGCTTGAGATCGAGCGCGCCCAGCGGTTCATCGAGCAGGAGCACAGCCGGCTGCTTGACGAGGGCGCGCGCAAGGGCGACCCGCTGCTGCTGCCCGCCGGAGAGTTGATTGGGCTTGCGCTCCGCGACGCCGGGCAGCCGCACCAGCTCCAGCGCTCCGTGTGCGCGTTTGCGCGCCGCTTTTTTGTCCACGCCTTCCATCTGCAAGCCGAACATTATGTTCTGCTCGACGGTCAGATGAGGGAAGAGGGCGTAATCCTGGAAGACGGTGTTCACGGGCCGGTGATAGGCGGGGATGCCTTCCATCGCCATGCCACGGATGAGGACTTTACCCGCGGTTGGCTGCTCGAAGCCGGCGATCAGACGCAGCGTCGTCGTTTTGCCGCAGCCGCTGGGACCCAATAGCGCGAAGAATTCGCCATCGGCGATTTGCACGCTGACATTGTCGACGGCGCGAACGCGATTGCCGCCGGATTCAAAGTCCTTGACGATGTCAATCAGCTCGACATCGTAGGTGCTCATTTGGGCTTGCCCCCATCCCGACCGCCAGTGTCGAAGGGCTGTGTCTACGCGCCCTACGCGGCGCAACCCCTTCCCCCAATAATGAGGGAAGAGGAATGTTCACGGGGCACTGTGTAGCGCGATCAGCCAGCCACAGACGTCCGATCAGATCCTTTACTGCCCGAGGAAGATGAGCAGCTCATCCCAGGCGTTGTTGATCAGCTCCTCGGCTTCGGCGCCGACATCAATGATGGCGAAGAGACTGGCCACTTGCTCAGCGGGTGGGAATATCGCCGGATCGTTCAAGATCTCTTCGTCGATGAATCCCGAATCGATTGAGGCCTGATTCGGCGAGGCGTACCAGATGTAATTGGTCAAATCAGCGCCGACCTTGGCATCGAGAATGTAATCGATGAAGACCATCGCCAGTTCCGGGTTGGGCGCGTCCAGCGGGATCGAGAGGTTGTCGATCCAGACGTTGCTGCCTTCTTCCGGTATGGCATAGGCGTAGTCATCGCATTCGCAATCCCAAGAGATCTGCAAAATGTCGCCGTTGTATTCGACCGCGATATCGACATCGCCGCGCTCCAGCAGCACCTGCCCGTCATCGGCGGCGACGGTGACGACATTGCCGCCTTTTTCAATGAGGTAGTCGCGCGCTGCGTTGATCTCATCGGGATCGGTCGTATTGGGGTCGTTGCCCAGGAACAAGTGGGCGATGCCAAGCATCGTCTGCCGATCATCCAGCCAAGCCACGGGACCATCGTGCTCCCAGACCTGATTCCAGGAGGTGATGCCGTCGGGGAATACTTCAGTGCTGTAGCCGACGCCGACGGTACCCCATTGATAGGGCAGCGAGTATTGGTTCTCCGGGTCGTAGGCGGCGCCCAGCAGATCGGGAATCACGTTGGCGACATTCGGGATCATCTCCAGGTCGAGCGGGATCAGCAGCATCTCTTCCGCCATGCGCTGCACGGTGCCGCCGCTCGGTACGATGATGTCATATCCAGGGTTGCCCTGGCGGATGCGCGCGAGCATGGCTTCGTTGCTTTCGTAAATATCGTAATTGACAGTGACGCCGCAAGCATCCTCAAAGTTGGGCACGGTGTCCTCGGCGATATACGTCGACCAATTGAAGATACTCAGGGTCTGCCCTTCGTAGCCTTCGGGGCAGCTCCAGGGCTCGTATTCCATATCTTGGGTGATCGCGACCGGAGCGACGAGGCAAAGAACAGCAATCATAAGCACTAGTCTTTTCATGACATTTTCCTCCTATAGAGATAACGATTTAGGCGCTGGACGCGCTGCGCCCTTGCAGAGCCAACGAAATGCCAATCAATAGCGTACTTAAAACCATCATGATTGTCGAGATGGCGTTCACCTCGGGCGTTACGGTCAGCTTGAGCAAGCCGTAGACGAAGACGGGCAAGGTGGATGTGCCGACGCCGGAGGTGAAGAAGGTGATTACAAAGTCATCCAGCGAGAGCGTGAATGCCAATAGCGCGCCGGCAATGACGCCGGGCAGAATCAGCGGGAAGGTGACGCGCCAGAATGTCCGCCAGGGGTTGGCGCCGAGGTCCTTTGCCGCTTCTTCCAATTGCGGGTCCATATCGGCCAGGCGCGCGCGTACGACGATTGCCACGTACGAGATGTTAAAGGTTACATGCGCCATGATAATTGTATGAAAACCGGGAAAGACGCGCTCGCCGCTGATGACGGCGATCCAGTCAAAAGCGACTTTGAAGAAGATCGCCAGCGAAATCGCCTGTGTGATCTCCGGGATGACCACTGGTAAGAATAGCAAGCCATCCAACAAGCCTTTGCCGGGGAACTTGCCGCGCGCCATTGCCAGCGCGATCATAGTGCCGAGCACGGTGGCGATGACGGTGGCGATTGTGCCGACGAAGAGGCTGTTGCGAAAGGCGTTGAGCATTATCTCAGTGGAAAAGGCGCGTTCGGCGCCCATGACGTTGTTGAGAATATTGTTGTACCATTTGAGCGTGAAGCCGGTGAAAGAAGCGACCGACTTGCTGTCGTTAAAAGAGAAGAGAACCAGAATTAGGATCGGCGCCCAGAGGAAAAAGAAGGCGAAGACAGGATTCAGCCAGAGACCGATCTTACCCAGCCGGCGAACCACACGATTGCGTCCCATTGCCGATTCGTTGATGAGCAGTTGAGAGGCTGCCATTTTCATGCTCCGGCGTTTCGCCGATTGGCGAAGGCGTAGACCAGCAGCGAAATCATCACAATCGTCATCATCACCACCGAGAGCGCCGAACCCAAGGGCATATTGCCGGAGCCGCCGAACTGATTGTTGATCAGATTGCCAATCATCAAGCCTTTGGTCCCGCCCAGCAGATCGGGCGTGACGAAGGCGCCCACAGACGGGATGAATACCAGGGCGCAGCCAGCGAGCACGCCGGGCAAGGTCAAGGGCAAGACCACGCGCAGGAAGGCGCGCGCATCGTTGGCGCCAAGGTCATGGGCGGCGTCGACATAGCGGAAGTTGAAGCGCTCGACCGAAGCGAAAATCGGCAGCACCATAAAGGGCATAAAGCCGTAAACAAGACCGATGAGAACAGCCAATTGCGTGTTCAGCAATGGCAATGGTTCACTGATCAAGCCGAGACTCAGCAAGACACCATTGATTGTGCCTTCCTCGCCCAACAGGATGCGCCAGGAGTAAGTGCGGATGAGGAAGTTGGTCCAGAAGGGCAGGATCACCAGGAAGAGCGTGATCTGCTGTACAACGCGTTTGCGCCGCGTGCTGATGAAGAAGGCGAGCGGATAGCCAACGATAAGGCAGATGACTGTGGTCAGCGCCGCCAGGCCAATCGAGCGCTGCAGAATAATGAAAAAGACGCCGAAGGTTCGCCCGTAATGATCCAGCGTGAAGGGCATGATGGCGACGCCGCCGCGCCCGCGCGACATGAAGCTGAATATCAGCACGACTACCAACGGCAGGACGAAGAGAATGGCGAGCCAAATGATTGTAGGCAGAGCTAGGAAGAAGCCGTTCTGTTTGTTTCGCTTGAACAAGCTAGCCACGATCATCCGCTTCCTCGGCGTCATTGACTTGCTATAGTCTTAATCTCCATAGTAACGTATCGTATGGGTTGACGCTATGCGCGCTGGGATATGAGCGCAAAGGAAGAGTCAGATGTCGAAGGGCAAGAAAGACAAGGAGACGTTGAAACAGGCGCTTGATTATGACTGGCCCGAAATTCAGAAGCGCCTCATTGAGGAAGCCGCCAATGAACACGGTGAAGTCGCGGATCCCTACCAGCCCTATTGGACGACGAACAGCGATGGCACAAGGACGCTTCACGCCAGCGTCGATGCCTGGTGGCTGAAAGATTTCGACCGCAAACACGTCATCATGCAGTTGCCGGGCGTCGTCATCATGAACACCAAGAGTTGGCACGCCGAGGATGTCGCGTATACCTTCCGCGAAGCTTACGGCATCCCGCAGCATGAGGATTGCGACGACTGCTTTGCGCCCGACGATATAAAGGCGCATTTGAGGCGCTTCCCCGAAGGGCAATTCATGGCGATGCGAATCAGCGGTCCGCAGGCGGGCCATGCCATGGCGCTTGCGGTCACCATGCGGACATCACGCCCGCCGACCGCGCCGATATTGCCTTGGATGGATGCTATCGGTGATTTGCAACTGAACGCCCACGAGCCGGACGGCGAATGGCTTTACGGGGTCGAGATGGCCGTCCATCCGATGTATCGACGTCACGGAATCGGCACCGGTCTCTATCAGGCGCGCTTTCAAATGGCGCGACAAATGAACTTGCGGGGCTGGTATGCAGTAGGCATGTTGATGGGTTACAAGCATCACGCCGACGATATCGATGTGATTGAGTACGGTGAGAAGGTCATCGCCGGCGAGATCAAAGATCCTACCGTTACTATGCAAATGAATCGCGGATTCGTGCCGAAACGAGTGGTTACGGATTATTGCGATGAGCCGGCTGCGGCAAATGCCGGCGTACTGATTGTCTGGGAGAATCCCGAGTATGAATCGGAATAGAACTGGATGAAAGCTCTGGTCCTAGGCGCGGGCATCGCCGGGCTTTCCGCCGCTTACCACTTGAAGCGAGCCGGCATTGCGGCAATGGTGCTGGAAGCGCGCGATCGCATCGGCGGCCGCGTGTGGACGGATCGGGACTTTGCCGATATCCCGATCGAATTCGGCGCCGAGCTGATTCATGGCTGCTCGGCCGAGGTCAACACCTGGGAATGGGTATCGAAGCTGGGCTTGCGGACCTGGCATTGGAACAAGTTGAACGATTCGATGATACGCACCGAAGAAGGTGATTGGCTGACCATGGGTGAAGCAAGGGCGGCGTCGGCCGAGTTGGATGTCACCCGCTCGTGGGACTTGGGCGATGTGCCTGCCGCCCGCGATGACGAAGACCTCGGCGCCTACCTGCGGCGGATTGGCTTCAGCCAAAAGCAGCTGCGATACGTGCAGCGTTCCTTCGCTAACGCCGAGGGCGAGAGCATGGAGCGGCTCAACGCGGCGGCGCACGCCCAACTTTTCAAAGATAGCGACGGCGAAGATGAAAGCAGCGATTATCGTATACTCGACGGTTATGATTCGTATTGTAAAGGGCTGGCGGAAGGGCTGGATATCCGCCTGAATTGCGTGGTGCACACGATTGACTGGACCGACGGCGTACGGGTACTCGCCGATGGCGGGGAGTCCTACTCTGCGGACGCCGCGGTAATTACTTTGCCGCTCGGTGTGCTGCAATCGTGTCGCTTGCGCTTCGCGCCGGCGCTGCCGCAGCTGAAACGGGAGGCGTTGAGCGGTCTCAAGATGGGACCGGTGATGAAGTTGGTATACCTGTTCGATGAGCCCCTTCTCGATTCGTCTATCGGGGCGATATACGCCCGCGGCAATCCGCCGATGTGGTGGTCCCCGTCATTGGGACGCGAGGGCGGCGCAACAGTCTGGACCGGCTTCGTCACTGGCGATTACGCGCGCGAGATGCTTGCGCTCGGCGAAGAACGGGCGATTCAAAAGGGGCTGGAGACCTTGCGCAAGGAGATCGGTAATCCGAACTTGCAGTTCGTTAAGGCGCGCTGGGTAAACTGGCCCGAGGATGCCTTTGCGCTGGGTGGCTATAGCGTTTGCCTGCCCGGTCATTATGATGCGCGCGATAAACTCGCTTTACCGACGCCGCCGTTGTATTGGGCGGGGGAGGCCTCAGCGCCTCATCACTTGACGGCAATGGTGCACGGCGCCTATTTCACCGGACAGCGCGCTGCCCGAGAGATCGTGGAGAGTTGTTAAGCCCGATGGAAGACATTCATATCGCTTTGGCGCAGGGGCATTGGACGGGCGATCAGGAATCTACCAAGGCGCTTTACTGCGAATTGGTTGCGGAAGCGGCGGCGACGGGCGCCGACCTGATTTGCCTACCCGAATTTTCGATCCTGTCCTACTTTCCCGGCTTGCGTGATCCGGCTGGATTCGTCTGGGCGGAGCCCTTGGAAGGTGGCATATCCGATCGTTTCATTGGCGAGCTCGCATGCAGGCATAGTGTCACCATCATCGGGAGTCTATTCGAGCGCGATGAAGACGACAACTATTGGGACACGGCGACAATCCACGATGCGACCGGACGCCTGTGTCACTACACGCGCAAGATGCACATCCCCTCCGGCGAGGGTTATCATGAGACCGATTACTTCGCTGGCGCCGATCAGTATCCGGTGCACGACATCGGCGCGGTCAGGCTGGCGGCGCCAACTTGTTACGATCAGTGGTTTCCCGAGTTGGCGCGGATATACGCGCTTGAAGGCGCCGAATTCATCTATTATCCGACAGCAATCGGCTCCGAGCCGACTGCCGCCGACTTCGACTCGGCCGATGCCTGGCGCACGGTGATGCGCGGGCACGCGGTCGCGAATGGCGTATTCGTTGCCGCCTGCAACCGCATCGGGACTGAGAACGCGGTAACATTCTACGGTGGCAGTTTCATCTGCGATCCCTTGGGGCGCATCTTGGCGCAAGCGAGCCGCGATCGTGATGAAGTGGTTCACGCCGTTCTGCGCGCTGCGGTCCGCGAGCAATATCTCGAGTTGTTTCCGTTGCTGCACCAGCGGAAGCCTCAGCACTATCGCAGGCTGCTGCAAGCTGTTGCGGAGAAGCCGCCATCACGTTGGAAAGACACGCTCAAACAAGAAACGAGCAACTGAAATGTCGCGGATGGAATTCTTCATCGTAGATGTTTTCACCGTCGGCCGGAAGTACACCGGCAATCAACTGGCGGTCTATTTGGGCAATCCGCCGGCCGCGCTAATGCAGCAGCTGGCGAAGGAAATCAACTTTTCGGAGACCACCTTCGTCACATCGGATCTGCCGGAAAATGGCGGCTACAATGTGCGCATATTCATGCCCGAGGTCGAGGTGGATTTCGCGGGCCATCCGGTGCTGGGCACGGCCTACGTCATTCAGCGCGAAATAATTGGACGTCCGGTCGAGCGACTGCTGCTCAACTTGCCGGTTGGTCAGATTCAGGTGGAATTCGCGGATGACGGTGTAATTTGGATGCGGCAGAATCCCCCGGAATTCGGGCATATTTTCGCGGCAGCCGACTTGGCGCAGATTCTAAGTGTCAATGAAAGGGATATTGATTCGCGCTTTCCGGTTCAGCAGGTGTCGACCGGGATGGCATTTGTGCTGGCGCCGATGGTTTCGCTGGAGGCCGTCAAGCGCGCGCGGGTCAATCTTGATCGGCTGCGGGCGATCCTGGGTGCGCATGATGCGATTGCGCCAGCGATCTTCTGCGCCGAGACTCTGGGCGCCGATAACGACATCCATGTACGTGTGCTGGATGACATTTATGGCGCGCCGGAAGACCCGGCGACCGGCAGCGCCAACGGCTGCATCGCCGGCTATATGGTCGAGCATGGCTATTTTGGCGCGGAAAAAATCGCGATTCGTTCCGAGCAGGGTTATCAGATTGGGCGTCCGTCGCTCTTGCATCTGGAGGCGGAGCGAATTGACGGGGAGATTGTCATTCGCGTTGGCGGACGGGTAGAAATGGTGGCGCAGGGGCAGTTGGCCGCTGACGAATGAGCCAAAGGAATCAATGAACGAAAGGACAGGGAAGTGGATTATCGGATTTTGGGACGTACAGGCGTTAAGGTTTCGCCGCTTTGCTTCGGTACCATGTCCTTCGGTGATATTGCCGACGAAGCGGAATCGGCGCGGATGTTCCACCGTTGCCGCGAGGTCGGCATTAACTTTTTCGATTGCGCCAATACCTACGCCGGCGGACGCTCGGAAGAGATTCTGGGCGAACTGATCGCCGACTGCCGCAATGAAATTGTGCTGACGACCAAAGTAGTCTCTAGCACCGGCGATGATATCAATCAAGGCGGCGCGTCACGGCGGCATATTCACATTGCGCTGGAAGAGAGTTTGCGGCGGCTAAATACCGACCGAATTGATGTATATTTTTTGCATCATTACGATGCGGATACGCCAATCGAGGAATCGCTGCGAGCGCTGGACGATCTCGTTCGGCAGGGCAAGATCCTGTATCCGGCGGTCAGCAATTGGGCGGCTTGGCAGGTGATGAAGGCGCAAGGGATCTCAGCGCGAGAAGGGCTGGCGCGGATCGAATGCCTGCAGCCGATGTACAACCTGGTCAAGCGGCAGGCGGAAGTCGAAATCTTGCCGATGGCGGCTAATGAAGAAATCGGCGTCATTCCCTACAGTCCGCTTGGTGGCGGCTTGCTCACCGGCAAATACGCTGCTGACGGTAAGGCCGACGCCGGTCGCCTGATTGAGAACCGGATGTACAGCAAGCGTTATGGCTTGGCTGATTATTATCAGTCGGCGGCCGATTTCGCCGCGCACGCGCGGGAACGAGGCTTGCAACCGGCGACGCTGGCGGTGGCTTGGGTGATGGCGCATCCGGCGGTGACGGCGCCGATCATCGGGGCGCGCAATCTGGCGCAGTTGGAATCGTCGCTGGCGGCGCTGGATGTGGCGATGACGCCACAATGGTATGCTGAAATCTCGGCGCTTTCGCCGACGCCTCCGCCTGCGCATGATCGCTTGGAGGAGCGAGCAAGTTGACGCGCGCTCCTCGCGTTACAATGAGCAGCGATAAATTGTTCGGAGGTTCATATGGAGAGCGGTCATGCAATTCGTCATCTGCTTGCCAATAGTCTTCGCGTCATACATATCGCGCTTTGGTTGACCCTTCCGACGGTCTTCTGGCTATGGATTTGCTTTGCAGATACACCTGCTGAATGCGTGCCCGAATATGGCTGGTACCAGGGGAATGTTTTGTGTGTTTGGGAAGACTCTCACTTGTGGATCACGTTTGGATTGTTCTTGCTGGGCTTTCTTTCAATCGCCTCCTGGATCTATGGCTACAGCTTTGACATAGTCAGCCGAGGCGTGCACGGCGACAAGAGGCTGCCGCAACTTCGCATGATGTCGACGATTGAAGGCAGCGGACTCTGGTGCTTCAGCCTCAAGTATTGGTTGCCGGCGATCGGCTTTCTCATTGCAATCACCGTGTATGCCGGTAGTTTGCCTTTGGCGATAGGCAGTCGAGCTTATGCTGCGCTCTTGATAATGGCGGCGCCGGTCTGGCTGGCCTTTGTCTGGGGTCAAGTTGTTGGCTTGGCGCGCTACGCCGCAACCGGCGATCACACGCTGCTTTACCAACGTTGCGAGAATATGCGATTGGCGCTGACACATTTGAGAACGACGCTAGCGCATACGATTTTGGCCGTTTTGCTGACAGTCTTATGCGCTGCCGCCTGGACTGGACTGTCTGTGTTCCTGTCAGCTTGGCGAGAGCTGGACTTCATGGTGGAGGCGGCGCTCGGATCATTTGGCTTCTATATGGCGGTGCTATGCTACGCAGTCGCTTGCAGCCGTCTTGTCGTCGGCTACGCGATAAGGATCGGTATCGGCGACCAATTGAAGCCCGAGGCTTGGCATGATGCAGGGCGGTCAAACATACGCTAGTCTTGTGCGCCGCAATTTACAAGACAGTCCAAACGGAAAAGAAAGAGAGATGCAATGAGCTTTTTCAGCGCGTTCAAATACCCGTTTCAGAATCTCGCCAAAGTCATCAGCATCGCCCTGGTGATGACGATTGCCATTGCTGTGTGCATTACCTTAATTCTCAACACGCATGACTGGTCGCCCTTATTGCAGTTGCTCTTCCGCATCGAGCAACCGCAATCCTCCGTGGAAACGCTGAAGCCAATGAGCGGTTCGGCGGCAATAGGCACCTGGGGTCTGCTGCTGGTAGTCGCTATCTCTGGGTTCTGGTTGTCCGGATATAGCCTGACCGTCGTTCGCTCGATCATGAGCCAAGAAGAAAGGCTGCCGGAGGTCGTATTCTGGCGAAACATAAAAGATGGCGTTTACCTTTTCGTTGCGAGTGCCGCCTATGTCACCGTTTTCATTATACTGCTGGCAATTGTAGCGATTATCGCAAGTATATTCTGGTTCCCCCTTGGTCTCGAAATCGTCTTCTTTTTGGTTGTCCTTCCTGCGCTTTTCGCGGTCGCCTGCGTCATGGGTTGGGGCTACTACGTTGGCATGGCGCGCTTCGCGGTGGAGGGCAATTTCCGAGCGTGCCGGCAGATCTGGCGCAATATGCATTGGGCGCGCCGTCATCCGCGGGCGGGCCTTACAATCTTGCTTTACATGGTGGGGCTGACAATCTTCTACGGGATCTTGTTTGTGATTGCGGATCCGATTGTTGGCCGCATCCTCGATGCGACGATCGGTTCAAACCTGATGGCGAGCTTTACTGCCTGGATCATTGAGTATTACTTGTTGAATCTTCTGCTGCATTTTTCCTCTCAGCATCTGATTGCGCAGTATGGCCTCAAGGTTGGCATTGGCGCCGACCATTTCGATTCGCGAAAACTCAAGGTTGACGTTCCTCGGGGCGTGATGAATTGAATTGATCAGTTGAGACAGGCATATCGGAGAGTCGGCTGGCGGCGCTGGACGTGGCGATGTCGCCAGAGTGGCACGATGAGATCTCGGCGCTTTCGCCGACGCCGCCTGCGAACGATCGGTTTGAGGAGCGAGCAAGAAAACGCTACAGTGTAGCATGATACTGAGGTGCAGATATGGCGCGGAGTTTTGGATGAAAATAGCTAGCAGGTTGCGATTAGCGATTTCCTATGTCTTGCGCCTCACCCATATCGCGCTCTGGCTGACGATACCGACTGCAATGTGGCTTTGGCTGATTTGGGAAGAGACGCCAACCGATTGCGTGCCAATGTTTGCCGGGTACGAGGGAAACGCGCTGTGCATCTCCGATTTCACCTTTTTAATGATCGTAATGGGAATGTTTCTAATTGGCTCCACTGTGTTCAGCTGCTGGATCGTAGGCTACGGCTTTGAGACTTGCCCGCGCTTTATTGCCGGGATCGATAGGCTGCCTCCTCTAGGCTTAATTTATATTGCCGCGGGTTTTGTTGTCATTTGCGCTAGCTTGAGATTCTGGCTTCCGTTCATTACAGCGGCAGTGGCTGCGCATGAAATTCGCTCGAGTCTTTATCCGAGCGATCTTGGCAATCCTGCTCTTGATATGCTCTTGCTGGCGCTTGCGCTGGTCATATTCTGCGGATATCTCGCCGGAATTGCGCGTTTCATCGCCGGTGGCGATCTTTCGCTCACTTGGCGTCGCCGGGAAAACATCGATATGGCGCTCTCACATGCCAAGCATTCGCTTCTGTATACCGTGTTTCTGTTCTTAGTAGCCAAGATTGGAAGCGTCGTCTGGATGGGACTGGCCCAACTTCTGCAAATCGCGGACGGGATTGACCTGCTCGCTAAGGCGGCGGTTTCTTCCTTTGCATTATTCTTTGTGTTGATTTGTGGTGTCATCGCATGCTCCCGTCTTTTGTCCAGTTTTGCCCGCAAGATCGATATCGGCGACAATCTCAAGACTGACCCGAGGCTAGAGTAGCGGCTGGCGTAAGGGCTTTTGCAGATTGCGCTGGCAGTGCTAGAATAGAACGCAGATTGAACGGAAAGAGGGCAAAATGAGCTTTTCCAGCGCGTTCAAATATCCATTTCACAATTTCGCCAAAGTCATGAGCATCGTATTGGTTTTGACTATCGCTATTGCCGTCTTCACCGCGATGATCCTCAACTCGCATGACTGGTCGCCGCTGTTGGAGAATCTATATGGATTCGACGCCGTGGACACTAGCGCTAACACATTGGAGCCGCTGAGCGGCACAACGATAATTGGTATTTTTGGGCTGGTTGTGGTGGCGATTGTGTCTGGCTTTTGGCTGTCGGGTTATAGCATTGAAGTCATCCGCGCCGTGATGCGCGAAGACGAATGGATGCCGGCGGTCGATTTGAGTCAAAACGTCAAAGACGGCGCATTGCTTTTTGTATCCAGTATCGTTTATTGGCTGCTGTTCATCGCGCTTATCATCGTCGTTGCGGTCGGCAATCTCAAGTTGGGCGGGGTGGTCACCCTGATCTTAATGGTATTCGCGTTTTGCGCCATCTGCGTTATGGGTTGGGGCTACTTTGTGGGCATGGCGCGCTTCGCTTTGGAAGGGGATTACCGGGCATCCTGGGAAATCTGGAAGAATATGCGCGCGGCGCGTGTGAACTGGCGCTCTGGCGCCCGACTTTTACTCCATATGGTCGTGTTCACGTTTATCTACGGAATTGTGCGGCAGATTGCCGACGGCATCTTTGGCGGGCTCGCGGGCGACAATCTCTTCGCCTGGGTCACACTGTACATCATCATCTACTACATTCTAAATCTGATGCAGCACTTTTCCATGCAGGTACTAATCGCGCAGTACGCCACTGAAATCGGCCTCCGCGGCGACCACTACAATCCGGAAAAGGGCAAGGTGGACGCATTCTAGCGGTCACTATGTCCGCTGTAACTGCATCGACCAGTCGCAAACCAAAATAGAGATGTGTCTTTTTCAGGCGCTGGTATACCCGCTGCGCAAACCGTTGCGATTTGTGTTGCTCGCCGGACTCCATTGCCTCATGTGGTCTTCTGTTCTGAACAGCATCTTTTATTCGGAAAAATTCTCCGGTCGGGCAGAGGCGACTGCGATGCTTTTGATTGGTTTGATAGTGCTGGTCTTCAACTGGATGTTGTTTCACCGGCATTCTATCGAGTCGTTGCAAAGACTTTTCGACGGGGGAGTTTCCCTGCCACTGGTGCGCGCCTCAGATTTCTTGCCCTTGAGACTACGTTCGGTCGTTTCAACCTTTGTCATGTTATCGTTTGTCGCAATGTTTGCTTTCGTGATTCAGGAGCTGCGTTCAGAAATGTGGGCGTACCTCATCACCTTGCATGTAACTGAAGTATCCGGAGTGGTCTCCTTATTCGCTAGGTACACGCCGTCTTTATCGTCCTGCTGTCTCTGTTAACCGTGATTTATGTCATTGGTTTGGCGCGATATTCCTCTGAAGGTACAGGCAGGACAAACGCGAACATCGTTACAAACGAATTGGTGTTGTTTAAAAACAAGCGTGTATCCATCCAGTATCTCGTACTTCAGTTTCTGTTGCTCAGTGGAGCGGTGTACCTGATGGAGATTGCCATCGGTATTGGCCATGCGGACCGCTCGCCAAGTGTGAGCTTTGCGCCCGAGGGTCCGATGACATGGCGTACATTCGGCCTGTTTGTTTATGCTTGCGGCTTCGTACTGGTGTGGAACGCGAGCCTGCATCTTCTCGCGCAATATGCCAAGGCAATCGGAATTTGCGGCGACGGCGACAAACTGAAGAATTGCAAGGACAAGAACGTCTTTACTCAGGAATCGGCTGTGGCGTGGCTGACCGGCGGTCGCCGTGCCCGTCCATTATCTGTTTGAGGTTGTTCCACTCGCGTTTGAGTACGCCTTTCAGCGTCAAGTTAAAGAAAATGCCAAACCAGAAAAACCAGCGCGTGCGAATATCGAGGGTTTCGCGCACGTTGGTTTGCTGGCCGCGGTGCTCGAAGGTGATCGTGCTGATGAAGGGAAAGCCCCAGTAAGAGCCTTTGAGTTCGATTTTCTTATTGCGTTCGAAGTCAGTGACATCGCTATTCACGAATCCGCTGCGCCCCATGATGCGGCGCGTCATCGCCACCATGGTGCCTGCGCGGATGGGATCGCCGCTGGTCATTCCGACGCCCCGGACGTTGCGCCAATGCACATCGTTGCTGAAGTCGCCGACGTAGCGAAAGACGTGGAATACCGGGCGGTTGATCAGCACCTGCGTTTCGAATTTCGGCATTAGGCGCCTGCTTTCGCTGGAAAATGGGCTTAGGGCTGCTGTGCAGTCACCCATCGCTCAAGCCGCTCTTGTGGCTTGTTCATGAGGATTGCCCAGCGCCAATCATTATAGCGTATTCTACGCAGCGCTTCAAAGGCGCGCGCGTTTCGCTTATTGCTCCCCGACAAGGCTACAGCAGGCCGACGGCGAACAGGTAGAGGAAGACCCAGCTGGCGACCCAGACGAGCGCGTCAATGCGATCAAGCACGCCGCCGTGCCCAGGAAAGACATTGAAGCCGGCGACATAACTGTCTTTGACGCGGAAGAATCGTTTCAATGCCGATTCAAACAGGTCGCCGCTTACCGCGAGAAAGGGACCGGCTACGATCATCGGAATCAGCATCGGTTGGAAAGCGCCGGAGACTAGCAGGATGCTAAAGGCGGGAATCCAGGCGCCCAAGATACCGCCGACAGCGCCTTCGACCGTTTTATTGGGCGAAATCAGCGGCGCCAGCTTGGTGCGGCCGAAGGTCTTGCCAATAACGTAGGCAAATGTGTCTGTTCCCCAGGTGATGGCATAGACGACGAAAAGCCAAATCAGGCCGTCTTGCGGCGCATTGCGCAGAATAATCAGGAACGCGGCGGGGAAGGCGATGTAGAAGACCCCGCACATGGTGGTGCCGGCTTGCTTCAAGGCGCGGTTCGGCTGCCGCGGCTGGCGTGTGTACTCCAGCATCAGTGTGAGCAGAATCCCCAAGATCAACGCCAGTTGCCAGAGCCAGGCCTGGTTGAGGAAAAATCCCAGGACAATGGCGACGCCGGTGGGGATGCCAGTGAGCGAACTGCCTTGCATCGTCGTATCTTTTTCCATCACGTAGAATTCGAGCATGCCGACGCACATGACGGGCAGGATCATCGCTACAAAGAGCCATCCGCCAGCGAGAGAGGCCAATATCGCTATCGGCAGCAGAACGCTTGCAGTGATAATTCGTTCGCGCAGATCTGTCGAACTCGAGGAGTCGGTGACGAGACTGTCACGCATGTCATCTGCCTCCACAGGCAGAATCAAACCTAGCTTACTTATTGTCTGTCCAGAGCGAGATTCTGTCAAGCTATTAGACCTTTAGATGTGCCGACTTTCGCAATGGCGAAGCGGCGATCATGAAGAGAAGGTATTGGGTGTTCAAGCGTCTGTCAGGCATAGCCTATAATCGTAAGCGGTTGATTGGCAGCGCTTCGGTTGCTGTCGCCTGACGAGCGCGGTTACGTCGACAGGCTTCCTCTGGAATTGAAGTCAGCGTATATTGGCGGGCATCATGTCGGCAGATCTCATCGGCAAGATGGTAAACGGCTACGAGATTTTGAGCCAGGTCGGGCAAGGCGGCATGGCGACAGTTTTTCTGGCGCGGCAGCAGTCGATGAACCGCAACGTAGCGCTGAAGTTTCTGCCAAGCGTCTTCCTCAATGATGAAACATACCTCCAGCGCTTCGAGCGAGAAGTGAAAATTGTCTCCCGACTGGAGCACCGTAACATCGTACCCGTTTACGATTTTGGCGAATACGAGAGCCAGCCTTATATTGCCATGCGTTATATGCCAGCCGGCTCGGTCGAGGAATTGCTGGCGGAGGGGCGGATCTCGCTGCCGCGTATTCTCAGCATCGTGGAGCAGGTGGCTTCGGCTTTGGATTATGCGCATCAAAACCGCATCCTGCATCGCGATCTCAAACCGAGCAATATCCTTCTGGATGATGGCGGCGGCGTATTCATAACTGACTTCGGCATCGCGCGCATCTTGAGCGAAAGCAGCAGCCAGATCACTACGCAGGGCGTTGTTGGAACACCGAGCTATATGTCGCCGGAGCAGGCGCGCGCCGAGAAATTGGATGGACGGAGCGATGTCTATTCACTGGGTGTTATGCTGTTCGAACTTGTCACCGGTCGCCGTCCATTTGAAAGCGACACGCCCTACAGCTTGGCGGTCATGCATGTGACGATGCCGCCGCCATTGCCTCGCCAATTTGAACCGGGTGTCAGCACCGCTTTGGAAGCGGTCATCATGCGCGCCTTAAGCAAAACGAGGGACGCGCGCTTTGCCAGCGCGGGCGAGCTGGCGGAGGCTTTGCGCGCGGCGCTCAAAAACCAAGTCAAAGTTGGCGAAGGCAACGCCGTTTTGGAAGCGGATACACTGCTCGAAAGTCCCCACGGCGAGCGAGTCGGGACGTCTACGACGGCGCCCGGTCCGATTCCTGCTGCTATTCCGCCGGTACTTGCGTCGGCGACGCGAGAACCGACGCCAGCTGCAAGCCGGCCCTTGCATATAGAGCGGGGGACGGAACGAAAGCGGCGGAACATTCTGCTTTGGATGTCAGCTGGTGGCGCCTTGGGCTGTGCCTTGCTTCTCGGAATGGCATTCCTGGCTGTACCGCTCTTTGGGATCCTGTCGCGGAACGAGGCAGCAGCCACTACCGCGAACGCTGTCGTGCTGGCTAGCGATGTTGAAGCTACAGAAGTGAAAGCGTCCGCGACCAATACCGCGACGGCGACCGCGCATCGCGAGACTAGAGGTAATCCGTTACAGCTAACGCGTTCCGCCTTGAATTCGGCCGCCGACGCTACCTTTACCGTCGAATCGGTCATCGCCGCGTCACGCCCGACTTCGGCTCCGCCTGGCATTCAGCCTGTTGGCGTCAGAGAGCGACCAACGCTAATTCCTCCGCTGCAATCGGTCGCCGGCGAGCTCGTTTATTTTGCCCGCAGCGAGTCTGGCGGCGGCGAGAAACCGCAATTTGAAATTGCGGTCCTAGATTTGGTTTCCTGGGAAAAACGTCGTTTCAATGCTGACGATGGCAGCAGCACTTATCCCATGCCGTCGCCGGACGGACGCTGGATCGCGTTTCAGTCGGACCGCGACGGTGACTTTGAACTATATGCAATGAACCGATTTGGCGGTCAACTCAGGCGGCTGACGCGAAATTCCGTTTTGGATCGACTCGCTGCCTGGTCGCCAGCAGGCGACGCGATCATCCATTCCACCGATACGCGCGGCGACGGAACCCTCGACCTTTACTCGGTTGATCCGATCGATGGCCAAGGGCAGTCGATTTATAGTGACGGCTGGCGCAACAGTCATGCGCGCTTCAGTCCCGATGGCAAATATATTGTGTTCACCTCGGGTCCTACAGTACAAGATGCCAGCACCTGGGAAATACGCCTGTTGGACCTTGAATCCGGCGAGGCGCGATTGTTGACGGACAATGATGTGCGCGACGCGTCGCCGGCTTTCAGCCCGGATGGCCGGCGAATACTGTATGTGACTACCATTGGCGGCGCGCGGGCTTTGGCGAGCATGAACCTTGCGGGGGAAGACCGTAGAATCCTGTACACGGGTCCAGGAAGCGTCTGGTCGGCGAATTACAGCCCGGATGGCAATTTCATCGTGCTGACGGCTACCGTAAGCGGTTTGGATCAGTTATTGCTTATGGATGCGCGAGGAGGCAGCGCCCAACAGATTACTGTGTCAGGCGGCGCGTACGCCTCCTGGATTCCTCGAAGCACAGACGCGTAAACCGCAATTCGTTTCGTTCAAAGCCACTCGTCTCTAATGCGTCGTCTGAGTAAGGATCGCAGAGAACCGTCGGCTGTCAGTTGCCTGCAAGAGCGACGCCCTATCGCGCTTACGCCGTACCACAAATGGCGATATAATAGGGATATTCGGCGGCACGAGCAGTGATAAACCGGCGTGGTTTATTTGAGCAAAAGCAGGGCGCGATTCGCTGCATGGTCGCAGAGTATACGGAACAGGATTGGGGCTTTTGTAGCCGGACCTCATGTTCCACCAGGGCGAGTGCGGGAAAAAGGAGGGTCACGATGATTGAAGACATTTTGGACGAGGCAAGGAGCAAGATGGAATCGACCCTTTCTGTTTTTCGCGATGAGCTTAGCCGGATGCGCAGCGGACGCGCGAGTACCGCGCTCGTTGATCGGATGATGGTCGATTACTACGGCCAAGACACCGAGCTGCGGCAGATCGCCAACATCTCGACGCCGGAGGCGATGCAAATCCTGATCCGCCCTTATGACAAAGCCGCCGTAAGGAACATCGAAAAGGCGATTCAGATGTCCGATATTGGTGTAAATCCAAATGTTGACGGCGAGAATATCCGCCTAAATATGCCTGCCTTGACCCGCGAGCGCCGCCTTGAGTTGGTGAAGTTTCTTAACCGGCGAATGGAGGATACACGCGTGGCCATACGCAACATTAGACGTGCGGCGAATAGCGATCTGCAGGACTTCGAAAAGGAAAAGCTAATCTCGGAAGATGATCGCAAACGTGGCGAGGTGGAAGTCCAAAAGCTGACTGACAAATACGTCGAACGGATTGGTGAGCTGGGCGCCGATAAAGAGACAGACATCATGGAGGTTTAGTCTTGGCTTGTGTTTTCGGCGATGGCAACATGCACTGGCGCAGGATGAATGAGGAGAACAGCGCGGCTCGGTGTACACGCGATATGACAGCCTATTCAGCGCTTCAATTCAGCCCTTGCGGGAATACGATATGACCATAGTCACAAGAGCAGCCAGGCGAGAGCCAGTCCACAAGCGGCGTCTTGAAAAGGCGCCGGAACACGTCGCAATCATTATGGATGGCAACGGCCGCTGGGCGAAGCAGCGCGGTCTTCCACGTTCAGCCGGGCATCGTCAGGGCACGGAAAACTTGCGCCGCATCGTGCGCGCTGCTGTCGAGTTCGGCGTGCGGATCATGACGATTTACGCCTTCTCGACCGAGAATTGGTCACGGCCAAGGCGCGAGGTTATGCTGCTGATGCGCATTTTGGAAATGGTGATCGACCGTGAGCTGCAGGAGTTGCATGAAGAAGGCGTACAGATTCGTCACATTGGAGAGCTGGACGGTATAGAGGGTCGGCTCGCGCGCAAAGTGGCGGAAGCATGCGAGTATACGCGCGACAATCAACGCTTGATACTCAATGTCGCTTTTAACTATGGCGGCCGCGACGAGATCGTGCACGCGGTGCAGAACATCGTGCGGGCCGGTATCGCGCCGGGAGACATCACCGAAGCCACGATCAACAGTTACATGTATACCAGTGATCTGCCCGATCCTGACCTTATCATCCGCACCAGCGGAGAATCCCGCCTGAGCAATTTCTTGATCTGGCAAGGCGCGTACAGCGAGATTTACACCACGGAAACCTATTGGCCCGATTTCGGACGAAGCGCGTTTTACGATGCCTTGGTCGAATACGGAAATCGAACGCGGCGCTTTGGCAAAACTGATGAGCAGCTTGACGCTGACGCGGTGGATTATTCCCTAGTAAGGGAGCGAACCATCTAATGCGAACGAAGCGACTGGGTCGCACCGATATGCGCCTGCCCGTGGTCGGGATCGGCACTGCGTTCACTGGCATACCAACGCAAAACGAAACTGCCGTAGAAGTGGACGAGGGGCAGCGCCGGCTTGACGAAGAGCTCGGCGTGAAGACGCTGGTGGCGGCGATCGATGCCGGCTGTACATTCTTTGATACGGCGGTGCTCTATAATCGCAGCCTGAGCGAATCGATGATCGGCGAAGCGCTGCGCGTGCGACCTTCAGCCAAGGACGGGATCACGGTCACGACGAAAGCCGGCCGCTCGCATACGGGCTACGACTTTAGCTTTGACGCGATATTGCGCAGCGTCGAACAAAGCCTCGAACGCATGGGCTTGGACCGCTTGCCGATCGTCTATATTCATGATGCGATGGGGCAGCCGATGAAAGAGGTGCTTTCCGATGACGGCGCGCTGGGCGCGTTGCGGCACTTGCAAGTTCAGGGCGTCGTCAAGCACATTGGCACGGCATGTAATAATCCGCCGACCAATCTCGAGTATATCAAGACTGGCGAGTTCGATGCCGCCGTTATCGCCGACTGCTGGAGTCTGATTAATCATATCGCCGCGCGCGAGATTCTTGCAGAGGCGGCAAAACACGATGTCGGCTTGGTGGGCGCCACCCCGCTTGAGCGCAGCCTGCTCGTCACTGGGCCGCGAGAAGACACGAAGTATCTCAATCGCGTATTTCCCCAAGAATGCCTCGATCATGTCAGCAGGATTCAGCAGCTTTGCGGACGTTTTGACATTCCGATGATCGCGGTCGCCCTGCAATGGTGCACGCGCCATCCTCAAGTCGCTTCGGTGATCCCCGGAGCGCGGATTCCCGGGGAAGCGGAATCGTGCCTGGCGGCGGCCGAGCTGGAAATCCCCGACGAACTTTGGGACGAATTGGATCCGATGCTGAAACATTTCGATACCGCGATAGATGTTTAACTCGATTCTCCTCGAAACGATTCCGCGCTTTCGAGTTCTTTCGCCATGCCGATATCAGCCCAGCCCAAGCCCTGTTTCAGCAGCAGAATGAAACCGGCAAAGGTGACTGGCAGCCAGATCGTCAAGTGGACGACGACGGCGTAGGCGGTGGCGAGCGGAGCGGCGATGCCCAGGGCGGTCAAGATGCTGATCACAACAAATTCATTTACGCCAACTTGACCGGGTGAGGCGGGTATCAGCCCGGCAAGATTTACTGCGCCGACCAGCAGCAGCGCCACCGCGTAGTTGAGCTCCAAGCCAAATGCGAACATGACCAGCCAGTAAGTGCCGGCTTCGACGCCCCAGGTGAGGAAGGAGACCAGCAACGCGCCCAGAAAATGGCGGGGGCTGCGCAAGCCTTCCAGGCCCGCGATGACATCCTCGCTCAGGCGCTGAGCCGCTTGTCCTAAAGCTCGCGGCAAGATTGTGACCGCCCGGCGCACCAGCCGGCGAAGCAAAGCCGGTTTGGCGGCCAGGAAGAACGCAGCCACGATGGCTACGCCGACCAGCGGCATGGTTACCCCGACGATTGCCTCCACTGTCGGCGATTGTAAGTCGATGGCCGCCAAGCCTAACAGGATGAACACAATCATGGTCGTGCCATTATAGAGATGCTCGACGGCGATGACGGTGGTGGCGCGCAGCAGCGCTACCTGATGTTCCCGGCGCAGCAGCATTATGCGAAGTCCATCGCCGGCGCGCAGGGGATAGACATTGTTGCCCATGTAGCCGATGGCGACGAGCTTGATTAGCGCGCCCAGACGCACCCGTTTGACCGAATGCAGCAAGATTTGCCAGCGCAGGGCGATGAGGCCGACGGCAGTGAAATAGACCAGCACGGCGACCAGCAGCCAAGGCAGGTTGATATGTGAGAGGCTGCTGAAGAATTGGTCTGGATGGAGACCGCGAAAAGCCAGCGCCAGGAAGATGGCGCTGGAAAGCATGCCGGCGGCAAAAGCGAGACGTTTTCGAACCTGATTCACAGAGTAGTGGTCGCCACTTGAATACCAGTACCAATGTAGCAGAGTTCAGGCATCGGACATAGGCGGTTGCTCCCCAGTATGCGGTCAAATACTCCGTGAGAAACGGGTAGCGCCCGGCGGTATCAAACAGGAAGGAGCGCATCCGGAGCCAGGTATTCCAGCGCTTGCAAACCGTCGACGTATTCGAGCGCGAATGTCTCGGCGACAGCGGGATGGGTGCAGCGCCCGGCCGCGGTATTCAAACCTTTAAGCAGGGCCGGATCGGCGCGCATGGCTCCTGTTACGCCAAGATCGGCGATTTTCAGCGTGTAGGGCAGGGTCGCGTTTGCCAGCGCCAGGCTTGATGTGCGCGGCACCGCGCCGGGCATGTTGGTCACGCCGTAATGCAAGACGCCATCGATAACGAAGGTGGGATCGCTGTGGGTGGTGGGTCGCGTTGTTTCAACGCAGCCGCCTTGATCGACGGCGACATCCACGATGATGCTGCCGTGTGGCATGGACGGAAGCATATCGCGCGTGACCAGCATCGGCGCGCGCGCCCCGGTGATCAGCACCGAGCCGATCAAGGCGTCGGCGGTGACGATGGACCGGCTGATGTTGATGTGATTGGAATAGAGCGTGTTCAGGTTGCCAGGGAGGACATCGTCCAGGTAGCGCAGCCGGTCGAGGTCGATGTCAAGCAGGGTGACGCGGGCGCCCATTCCCAGGGCGATCTTCGCGGCGTTGGCGCCGACAGTACCGGCGCCCAGAATGACGATGTGCGCCGAGGCCACACCGGGAACGCCGCCCATCAAGACGCCGCGCCCGCCCTGCTGCCGTTCCAGATAATGCGAAACGACCTGTGCCGCCATGCGCCCGGCCACTTCGCTCATCGGCTCCAGCAGGGGGAGCCGGCGCTGACTATCTTGCACGGTTTCGTAGGCGATGCCGGTAACGCCGCTGTCCAGCATAGCGTAGGTCAGCTGGCGGTCGGCAGCCAAGTGGAGATAGGTGAAGAGAATCAAATCGGGGCGGAGAAAGCGGTATTCGCTCGGTTGCGGCTCCTTGACCTTGATGATCATGTCGGCATTCGACCAGACTTCTTCGGCCGAATCCATGATGATTGCGCCAGCGCCGATGTATTCTTCATCGTTGAAGCCGCTGCTCAAGCCGGCATTACTTTCGACGAAGACGGAATGCCCGCGATTTACCGATTCGCGCACAGTCGAAGGCGGAACCGACACGCGATGTTCCGCTACTTTGATTTCCTTGGGAATGCCAATGTTCATGGTAGGGCTCCTGCATCAGTGTTCTAGCATTATTGTACACGATGTAGGAAAACTTGCCATCATTTTCGTACAGACTGCCTAACTCGTGGGCAAGCCTTCTATTGGGAGCAGCGCGCGGGGCTGGCGCGTTACAAGAATTTGTCGCCCAGCATACTCATAATCAGATCGACAGCCAGGATGCCGGTACGGTTGTGATCGTCCAGGATGGGATTACATTCGACTACGTCCATCGAACGGACCTGGCCCGTGTCCGAAATCAGTTTCATCAGTAGGTGCGCTTCCCGGTAGCTCAAGCCGCCTGAAACCGGCGTACCGACGCCGACGGCGAATTGTGGATCGCAGGAGTCCATATCGAGGCTGACATGGATAGCGTCCATGGCGGCGAATTGCTGCCGGATCTCGTTCGCCAGTTGCGGGATACCGCGCTCGTCAACGTCACGCATCGTGTAGACGCGAATGCCGCTTTGCTTTACGCGTATCCGTTCCTCGCGGTCAATGTCGTGCGCGCCGATGACGATAATCTGTTCAGGAGCAAGCTTGGCGCCGTCAAAGCCGATGTTCACCAATTCCGCTGGCCCATCGCCCATCAGACAAGCCAGCGCCATACCGTGGATATTGCCCGAAGGCGAGCTGGCGGGCGTATTCATATCAGTATGCGCGTCAACCCAAAGGAGGCCCAGCTTGCCGCGCCGCGCCGCCGCCGATACCGTGCCAACGCTCAGGCTATGGTCTCCTCCCAGGAACAAGCCGAATTCGCCGCTTTGCCAAGTGGCGCGGATGGCATCGTACGTTGCCTGGCAAATGCTCGCGACCTGTGGCAAGAAATGCGCGTTTGGGTAGGCGCGCATATTAGCGGGCGTCTGCTCGGCTTGGGCGACATGAATATTGCCTTCGTCCGCAGTGTGGTAGCCCAGCGCGCGCAATTTCTCGTGCAGTTGAGCGTAACGAATCGCGCTTGGACCCATATCTACGCCGCGTCGACTTTGACCCAAATCCATGGGGATGCCAAATATTCGTACTTGCTTCGCTTCGGACATGGGCGCCGTCCCTTCACCGTCCCTAATTTCAGTATAAGGGCAGTTTAGTTCTGCACCGACGGGCGCGGCTCAAATGACGAAATGTTCGTATTCGTTGTCGGCGGGGATACCCGATACCGACCAGAAGTCGCCGGTTGCCGGGCGCATGATGGCGGCGCCGCAGCTCTCGACGTGATTCGGCGGTTGCGGCCGGGTGCAGATGGCCACTTCGTCACGCGTCAGCGCCATGAGATCGGCGATGGTGACATCGTCTTTTGCCAGCAGTTTATTGGCGCGGCGCAGGCGATTCTCTGAGCTGTTTTGTGAATCCGGCGGTCGTTCGCGGGCGACATCGAGGTTCTTTTGGATGAGACAGTGGTTGGTGTGGCTGATGGTCTCGTCGGCGAGCTCATGTACGAAATGAGTGGTGGACATCGCTTCGACTTCGTAACCGTTGCCGGCGCCGTCCATCAGCATGTAGTTATGCGCTCCCGCAAGTGTGGCGCCGGTCAGGCAGGCAAGCGCATCATCGAGGTGCTCTTGCTGCAAGATCTTGCGCACGACGAAGGGCCAAGTGACGCCGATTTGGCCATCGGTCGCCATCAGATTGTTGACGCCGACGGTGATGCCGGCGCTATTCATGCCGATCATGCCGATGCAGCCGGTGACGGTGAAGGTCAGGAAGTTGGGCGCGTCGTCGGGTTGGCCGTGAATGAGAATGACGTAAGGCGTAGCTGAGGCGTGCATATCCCAGGTTTGGCCGAAATAAGCTTGACCGGTAGCGCTGCGGCTTTCGGGCACCATGAAGGCGGTGCAATTGTCGGCGACCAGCGTTGGCGCAGCGGCGGGAAGGGCGATGTCACCCAAGTTGTAGATGGTGTCGATGAAGTCGGTGAAGCCGTTGTTGATGACCAGTTCGGCGAGGGATAAGCCGGTGGCGTCGGCGAGTCCTTGCAATTCTTCCATGAGGTCGGGGGCGTAGGCTTGGTGTTCGGCGACGCAGGCTTGTGCCAGGGCGATGACAGCGTCGCGCGAGAGTTGGCGCCCGGTCCATTCGGGCGATGAGCAGAGGCGCATGCGCTCCTCGGTGAACTGGTGGATTTCGTGGTGGAAGCGTTTTCCGTGGGCATAGCCCATTTGGTAAGGCCTGCCGGAGAGTTTGACTAGGCGGATTCGGTTCATGTGCTGTTCCCAGTGTTTGCATGTAGAACCATTATAGCGCAATTGCCCTGAGCGTTTTGGGCAAGTGTATGGATAGGGTATGGACAGGTGGGGGGCGGCTGGAGATTTTTTTCACCACATGAGGAAGGGAGGAAACACAGAGGGTACAGAGGGATTATCACCACCGAGGACACCGAGGAAACCGAGAGCGCCGAGGGAATTTAGGCGAGCGGGCGGGCGACATGTTATGTCGCCCCTACAGGTTGGGATTGGCGCGAGGGCGACATGATACTGCGCGTAGACACAGCAGGTCGGTCGCCCCTACGGGTTGGGGTAGGCGGAAGGGCGACCCAATGGGTCGCCCTTCTACGGTTTTCGACGAGAGGGGTGACGTTGTGTGCGAGGATGGTATAGGCGGGGGGGGGGCGAGACAAGCCGAGCGTAGGTCGCGTAGACACAGACCGCCGACACTACGGTACTCTCGCCCCTATGGGTTGGGATTGTGGGCGGGCGCGGTATGGGGCAGGCGCCTAGATTTTGTCCATTTCGGCGCGGACGGTGTCGAGCAGGCTGTCGGCGCGGATTTGGGCGAGGGTATAGCAGGGACCGCCCAGTTGATCGGCGAGGCGCTGAGCCAAGCCTTGGTCGAAGGCGACATGCTCCATATTGATGGTGACGGTGCGGATTTCGGCTTCGTGGATTTTGCGCGCGATTGAATGGGCTTCGTCTTGGGGCGAGACCGAATCGCTGATCGAAACATTGCCGGCGCCATCGGTGAGCAGGATCATCATCGGCATGACGTCGGGATTCAGATTTTTCTCGCGCATGACCGCTTCGTAGGTCAGCAGCAGACCGGCTGAGAGGGGCGTCTTGCCGCCGACGGGGATATCGGCCATCGCTTCTTTCGCCAGTACAACTGAGTTGGTCGGGGGCAGCACGAGCGAGGCGCGGTCCTTTTGAAAGACGACCAAGCCAACGCGGTCGCGGCGTTGGTAGGCATCGGTCAGCAGCGACATGATGGCGCCTTTGGTTGCTTGCATGCGTTCGGAGACAGCCATGCTCCAGGAGGCGTCGACGGTGAACATGATGAGGTTGGCGGCTTTGCGGACGCGGACTTTTTCTTGCAGGTCGGTTTTGCGCAGGGCATAAGCCATGCCGGTTTCCGCCTTTTGTTCGTCGCGCTCAACCTGGAAGGGGGCGGCGGCGCGCAGGGTGGCGTCAAAGGCGATATCGCGGGGTTTCTCACCCGCTTGGCGGGCGCGGACGTAACGCCCGCGTTTGCGATCGGTTTTTGTGGTGGAGCGGCGCCCGGATTGACGGCGGGTCATGCGGTCGAGTTGGGTATTGAGTTTGCGCGTTTCAAATTCGGCTTGGGATTGGACCTGCTGGCCGCCTTCCCACCAACGGGCGTCGGAGGTGGGGAAGACATCTTGCGGGGCGGCTTCGGTCTGCCCGAGTTCTTGATCTTGCGGTTCGCCTTCGCCGCTTACAGACTCACTTTTTTTTTAGTCTGCGCCGCTTGTTCGTCGCTGTTTTCGCTGAATTCGCCTGTTTCTTCGCCCTCGCCGAATTCTTGGCGCTTCTCATCGACAGCTGATTCCACGGCGTTGAGATCGGCTTGGGCGTCGTTGAAGGGACCGCGCTTCAGGCGGTGCGGGATGGTCAAGCGTATGGCCAAGGTAATATCACGGTCGTTGATGGCGGTGCGACCTTCATAAGCGGCATGGGCGCGCGCTGCTTTCAGGATGACCAGGTCGGCGCGGTGGCCGTCGACGCGCAGGTCGCTGGTGATGCTGGCGATGACGCGCAGGTCTTGGGTCGTATGGGTAACGGCGTCGATGATTTCGCGGGCGGCGGCGATGCGGTGGGATAGCTGCAGGTCGACCGGATCCCATTCGGATTTGAAATCGAGCGGGTCGTTTTCGTAAGCGATATGCCGTTCGAGGATTTCGATGCGGTCGGCGGCGTCTTTGATGCCGGTCACATCGACGGAGAGGGCGAAGCGGTCGAGAAGCTGCGGGCGCAGGTCGCCTTCTTCCGGGTTCATGGTGCCGACCAGGATGAAGCGGGCCGGATGGCTGAAGCTGATGCCTTCGCGCTCGACGATATTGACGCCCATGGCGGCGCTGTCGAGGAGAAGATCGACGATATGGTCATCAAGCAGGTTGATTTCGTCGACGTAGAGAATGCCGCGATTGGCGTTGGCGAGGACGCCGGTGTCGAAGTGCCGCTCGCCGAATTGGATCGCCTTTTCGATATCGAGGGTGCCGACCACGCGGTCTTCGGTGGCGCTTACGGGCAGGTCGACGAAGCTGATGCGGCGGCGCTTCTGCGGGATGTCGTCACAATCTTCGTATTTGCCGCGGGCGAAATCGGACCAGGACTCGCGGCGGAAGGGGTCGTCATTGAAGGGCGAATCGGCAATGACATCAATTTCGGGCAAGAGGGCGGCCAGGGCGCGGGCCGCGGTCGATTTACCGGTGCCGCGTTCGCCGCGGATCAAGACGCCGCCGATGCGCATGTCGATGGCGTTGAGGATCAGCGCGAGCTTCATCATGTCTTGGCCGACGATGGCAGTGAAAGGATAGACGGGCGGTCGATTGCTCATTGGTCTGATGATGTCCTTGGACTTCGCTCCAACTGAATGCGTCATTATAGGTCAGAGGGAATGGCCTGACAATTGCGAGCTTGGGAGGGACACCCCATCCCCCGGCCCCTCTCCCGCCATCTCTATGGCGGGCATCCAGCAAGCTAGGGAAGGGGAGCTAGACAAGGCGATACAGGATCGGCGGAAACGCGGTAATCTGCCATTGAAAGCTTGGACATTTTCTTTTTTGAAGGACAGGCTTACACTGGCTGGCTAGTCCAGCGCAGGGGAGAAGGCAGACATGCAGTTGAAATTCAAATCGCAAGTATCAGAGGTTCCGGCGGCGGCGGACAGCCACGCGATAGAATTTTTCGCGGACAAACTCCGCTGCGAAACGGATCCGGCCGATGTATATGCGGACTTCGAAAACGGTGTGGCGGACTTTGTCCTGCTGGATGTTCGCAGTGCGGCGGATTACGGGCTGAAGCATGTGCCGGGAGCGATAAGCCTGCCTCACAGCCGGATCACCGCAAGGCGGATGGGCGATTTTAGCGATGATACGTTGTTTGTGGTTTATTGCTGGGGACCTGGCTGCAACGGATCGACCAAAGCGGCGCTAAAGCTGGCGCAGTTGGGATATGCGGTCAAGGAAATGATCGGCGGCATAGAGTATTGGGAGGGCGAGGGCTACCCGGTTGCAGTCGGAGGCAGCTAGGTGACAGTTAGATTCGCCTAGTATGCCGATTATGGCTCGGCGTTGGTGGTGGATGTTGCGGACGATTCCGGAAAAGGATTTGCGCTTGAGGCGCTGGTCGCGTTCGGCGTGGTGGCGGGCGCAGGCGCCAATGTTCGTGTGTCGGTCGGTGTCAATGTTGGCGTCGGCAATTGCGGAATCTCGCTGATTACTTTTAGGATCGCCGGGTCGAATTCATGACAGCGGAAATGGGAGCGGAACCCCCAGCCGCGTTCGCCGCTGGCCAGTTCGACTTGGAGCCAAAGCTGGTCCGCGCTGATGCCGTTGACCAGAACGGGCAGATTTTGCAAAGCCATGTTGACGCGCGCATAGGCTGTGCCGGGACCGATGTAAAGCGGGGAATCCTGGATCGGAGAACATTCGGGATCCGCGACCGCTATAAGGATTGCGCGCGTCGTTGTACCGCCTATCTCGTCTTGGGCGCTGAGGATGATTTGGAAGTCGGCGGCTGGCTCGCCATGCATTGTGATTTCGCCGGCGGCGCCAGCGACTGTCTCGCGAATCACTTCAAAGCCGGGGGGCGGGGCAATGTCGACGTTGATTGCGCCTTGCACGCGCCAGTTGATAGTCAGCTCGCTGCGAATGTTGCGCAGGATTGCCGACTTGTTCGCCTCGTAGCGAGTCACGGTCACGGGCTGATAGACATCCAGCCGGCGGGTTTCTATGTCGGCGGCATCGCCGTTCAGCGCGATCAGGGCGATGTCAACCGGGTCGATATAGGCGCTGGTATCGAGGCTGAAGCTTGATGCGTCGCCGGGCAATTCGGCGATCGGCGCGCGATCGACTTCAATGACGAAGCGCTCAGCATTGACGGCGTCCCAGGTGAGATGCAGCGGGGCGCCTTGGGCGACCTGGTCGGCTGAGAGCGCGAATTGGGCGATTGCGGGTTGGGGGCGCATGATGGCCAGCGCGGCAAGAGCCAGAAGCGCGATGGCGAGCGCGAGCGCGGCGCCAAAGAGGGCGCGTCGGCGCACAATTGGATCGACAATGACGGTAGCCGGTTGGCTGACCAAGAAGTTGTGCGGCGCTTGCGCCTGCGCCAGGAGGGCAAATGGTATTCGTTGCGATCGGCCGAGAAGGGGCCGGCGCTTGATGTCGGTTATGCCGCTGATGCTGGCGCGCTCGCCGGCGGCGAGACGAATTTCAGTCTGCGCCAGCTTTATATCGAGCAAGCCGTCCTCAGCGTGTGGAAGCAGCGTCAGGCGCAATGCTTCGTTTCCCAGATTGAGCAGGCGCAGGCTGACGGGAGATTTTGGCTGCAATACTGGCGGATCAAGCGCGATGCTCAAGCCAGCGAATCCGCCGAGCTGGACAAGCTGAATGAGCTGGACTGGACTTTCGTCGGCATCCATTTGCGTTACCGATATGGCAAGCGGGTATTCGCCTGGCGTAAGGTCTGAGCGTCGAGGGGGCGCGATATGGTGCATTATCTCGAGCGTGTCGCCGCCAAACACGGAGAAGGTCAATTGGCGGGGCGTGGTCCAATTGGCTGGCAAGCCAGCTTTGTCGATGCTGAATTGCGAAATGTCATCAGAGAGATTTGTGATGCTGAGCTTTGCGGTAAGGCTGGCGCCGGGCCAGACATTGATGCTGACTTTTTCGAGCTCGGCGCGGAAACCGGTCGTGGTTGGCTGTGTACGATCGGATAGCGCGTCCATGGCAAGGGTAGAATTGTCGCTGCTGCGATTGAAGGTGATGCTCAACGCGCCAATTTGAATCTGCGCGAAATCGGAGAGGAGTTGCGGCTCATTGATGGGCACGGGCAGACCGTCAAGAGCCATGTGGGGGAGGGAAGCCAGGCTGGTGAGGTAGGCGGCGTCGCCCTGGCGACTGATGCGGAAATGGCGCTCGGAGAGACCGGCGCCGCGTATGGGAATGGAATTGTCGGCGGCGCTGCCCAAGGTAATGGCGTCGGCGCGCAGCAGATGCGATTCGCTGCGACCGTCGGGAAATTGTATGTCAAGGCGGCCGAAGATCGTCATGGCGTTCGTCGGTGGGCTAGTATATACAATTGGGCGGTGTGCAACATTGTAGCCGGACGCGGGTTTCAGGTATAGGCGGAGGCGTTTGGCGGCGGCGGATGCGTCGGGAAAGCGTCGTCTTGATGAGGAAAGGCGGCTGTTGTAGGTTTCGTTTTGAAGTGATGAAGCGGGTACTTGGCATGAAGCGCGAGACGATAATCTGCGTTACGCCGAATGCGGCGCTGGATCGCACGATGGTGGTGCCGGATTTCGCCATCGGGCATATATCGCGGATTGGGGGCGCGGTTGCCGTGCCGGGCGGCAAGGGTTTGAATGTCATGCGGGCGGTGCGGATTTTGGGCGGGCAGCCGTTGGCGATGGGTTTGCTCGGCGGGCATACCGGTCGGATAGTGGCGGCGATGGTGGATGAGGACGGCTACCGAGCCCGGTGGACCGATTTTGATGGCGAAACGCGGACTTGCACGATCATCGCCAACGCCGAGGGCGTGTCGACCGTGATCAACGAGTCCGGTGGCATAAGACCAGCGGATTGGAAGGCGCTGGCTGATGATATTTGCGCTGCCGCTGCTGAACGCGAAGATGTATACGCGGTTTGTCTCTGCGGCAGCTTGCCATTGGGCGCGCCGGCGGAGGCGCCGGTTCGATTGATCGCGAGGCTCAATGATTTGGGGGCGCGCGTCTGGGTCGATAGCAGCAAAAGGGCGCTGGAAAACGCGATCGAGGCGCGGCCCTACGCGATCAAGGTCAATCGGGAGGAGATCGCGGAGGCGCTTGGGATTGCGTTGGACGAGAGGCGGGAAATCATCGCAGCGTGCAAGCGCTTGATTGAAGATGGTATCGCTGTGGTGGTTGTTTCGCTTGGCGCACAAGGCGCGCTGCTGGTAAGGCGAGATGTGGTGGCGAAGGCGACGCCGCCGGTCATTCAACCGGTGGATCCGGTGGCAAGCGGCGATTGCCTTCATGCGGGCATCGTGACGGCTTTGGCCCAGGGCGAGGATTATGCCGAGGCGCTGCGACGGGGCGTGGCGGCGGGAACGGTGAATGCCTTATACGCGGGCGGGGCGCAGTTTCCCTTCGCGCATTTTCAGCGCGTATTGCGGGATACGCGCGTTGAGATTTTGGAAGGCTGACGGCGGCAGAATTTACATATTGTTTAAGAATATTGGATAGATTTTTCGCGCTTGACTTCTATCATGGCGGTTAAATGCGCCGGCCGAAGCGGAGAATGGAGTTGGCTTGTGATTCATGTGCAGGAGATCAGCAAGAGCTACGGCAGCATAAGGGCGCTGCATGGCGTCAGCTTCGATATACGGCCGGGCGAGATTGTCGGGCTCTTGGGACCCAATGGCGCCGGCAAGTCGACCGCGATCAAGATCATCACCGGCTTCCTGCATCCGGATACGGGCGAGGTGGAGATTGACGGGGCGAAGGTCTTGAGCGAGATGCATGAAGTTCAGGCGAAAATCGGATACTTGTCGGAGAATACGCCGCTTTATCCCGAGCTCTCGGTTCAGGCGTATCTATCCATGATTGCGGAATTGCGCGATATTCAGGCATCCGATTTCATTTCACTACTTTCCGATGCGGTGTATGGCACGGGTCTGCAAGACTATCTGACGCGACCGATCGCGTCTCTGAGCAAGGGGCTGCGGCAGCGCGTGGGCTTGGCGCAGGCGATCTTGCACAAGCCGCAGTTTCTCATCCTGGACGAGCCCACAGTTGGATTGGATCCGACGCAGATCATTGAGATCCGCGCTTTGATTAAGTCGCTGGCGCAGGGAAGCACGATTCTGTTTTCATCTCACATCTTGTCCGAAGTCGAGGCGATTTGCGACCGCGTGATCATCATCATTAATGGCGAAGTAAAAGCCGACCAGCGTTTAAGCGAGCTGAGAATGAGCAATGACGCGACATTGGTGTTGGAGAAAGATGTCAGCGAAGCCGAAAGGGCGCTGGCGGCGCTGCCAGGAATTGAGCGGATTCGGGCGATTCGGTCGGCGGATGATTATCCTGCTTATCGCGTCGTCAGTTCGGCCGATATTACGCCGGGGATATTTGCGATCGCTCGCGACAGGAATTGGCCATTGCGCGAGTTGCGCCGCGATACCGTTACGCTGGAAAGCTTTTTCAATCAGCTGGCGACTACGGCGTAGGAAGGAGTGGTGAATACGAAATGCGGTTGATTTCTAGGGCTTTACCACAGTCCCTCGCAAGTCACGACATGGTTCACACTAAATTTGGCGCCCAAAGTTGTGTTTGGGCGGGCTTGCCAAGGCAAGCCCCTACGGTTTTCGACGGGTATGTGATGGGGAATTGGACGGGTTTCATAAAAAAGAGGAAACGAGGCAACACAGAGGGGCGCGTCGGTCGCGTAGACACTGACCTACGGAGGGGGAGCCAAACAGGGCGCGATGCAAGGCATCTTGCATGGTCGGCGGCATTGTCGCGCGGAAATCTACATCTGGGTTATTGTGAGACAAGATTATTGGTTGCCATATCCATAACTCATCACTCTCCTTAGGAGACGGTCATGAAGAAGATCTTTTCGATCACGGGCAAAGAGTTGAAGCTGTACTTTGGTTCGCCGATGGCGCTGATTTTCGTCGGCGTTTTTCTGGTGCTGACGCTTTTCGTCTTCTTTTGGGTGGATTCATTCTTCGCGCGCGGCGTGGCTGATGTGCGCGCCTTGTTCGAATGGATGCCGCTGCTGATGATTCTGCTGGTATCGGCGCTGACGATGCATCAGTGGAGCCGCGAGGAAGACAGCGGGAATCTGCAGGTGCTGCTAACGATGCCGGTGCGCCTGAGCGAATTGGTCGCCGGCAAATTCCTGTCGGCGCTGACCCTGGTGGCGCTGGCGCTGGCGCTGACGCTATTCCTGCCCTTAACGGTGCAGTCGCTGGGCAATCTGGATTGGGGACCGGTGATCGGCGGTTATCTGGCGGCGCTACTGCTGGCCTCCAGTTATATCGCGATCGGGTTATTTGTATCGTCACGAACGGACAATCAGTTGGTGGCGCTGATCGGGACGGCATTCATCTGTGGCGCGCTGCAGGCGGTTGGCTCGCCGGTCGTCACTGATCTGTTCGGCGGGTCCGCTGGCGATTTGCTGCGCCAGTTTGGCACGGGGAGCCGCTTCGAGAGTATCCAGCGTGGTGTGATTGACCTGCGCGATTTGGTCTACTACGCGTCATTGGCGGTTTTTTTCCTGGGGCTCAACATACTTTCGCTGGATAGCAAACGCTGGAGCCGGGGCGCTCATTTGCGCGCGCATCGGCTGAATGGCAGCGTTGGTATCGCGCTGCTTGGGCTGAACCTGCTCGCACTCAACCTGTTGATCGCGCCGGCAAGCGCGGCGCGGCTGGACTTGACGCAGCATCGAGAATACAGCTTGTCCGATGTCACCCGGAATCTGCTCGAAGGCTTAAATGAACCGCTGTTGGTCCGTGGTTATTTCAGTGAGGAGAGTCACCCGCTGCTGGCGCATTTGGTTCCGCGCATCAAGGACACGCTGCGCGAGTATGAATTGGCGTCAAAGGGCAGGCTGGAATTGGAGTTTGTTGATCCGATAAGGAACCCGGAGCTGGAACGGGAAGCGAACCAGATCCATGGCATACGCCCGACACCGCTGCAGGTCAACGATCGCGGCGGCACGTCGCTGGTGAATGTTTATTTCGATGTGCTGATCGCGTATGGCGATCAGAGCGCGGCGCTGCATTTCTCCGATGTGATTGAAGTGGTCGATACAGCGCTTGGTGTGGAGGTGCGTCTGCGCAATCTGGAATATGACTTGACGAGCAATATTCAGCGCGTGGTTTATGGCTTCCAGAGTTTGGAGGCGGTGCTCGCGTCGCTCGATGAAGCGGCGAAGCTTAGGCTTTACTTGTCTTCGGCGACAATGCCCGAGATGATGTTGGAAGCCAGCCAAATAATGCAAGAAGTAACGCAGGAAATCGCCGATGCCAATCCGGCAAAAGTGGATTTCGCGGTGTTGGATTTGTCGGCGCCGGATGTCGGCATAAGCGAGCAAGAGTTATTCGACCGCTATCAGATTCAACCAGTGGCGACGAGCTTCTTTTCGGCAGAGACCTTCTTCCTGCATCTGGTTGTCGAAGCGGGCGGCGAGATTCAGGTGATTTATCCCGGCGGCGATCTTAGCCAGGCGGAGATTCGCAGCGCCATCGAGGCGGCATTGAAGCGGTCGTCATCGGGTTTCCTCAAGGTGATTGGCTTGTGGACGCCGCCGGCGCAGGGGAGCGATCCGTTTGGGCAGCCGATGCCGAGCTTGCAGCAGTACAGCATCCTGGAAAGGACGCTGCGCGATTCATACGAGCTGCGGCGAGTGACCCTGGACGCGGGGCATGTTGCAGCCGATATCGATGTGCTTATATTGATGTCGCCACACAGTTTGACCGATACGCAGCGTTACGCGATAGATCAGTATGTCATGCGCGGCGGCTCGCTGGTCGCAGCGGCCGGGCATTATCGGTTGGGCGTCGACCCGTACGCGGGGACGCTGCTGCTCGACCCCAATGACGGCGGCATCGAGGATCTGCTGGAGAGCTATGGAATCATCATCGGCGACAGCCTGGTGATGGATTACCAGAACGCGCCCTTCCCGATGCAAACGCAGCGCGATGTGGGCGACATGATCGTCACCGAGATTCAGGCGCTCGATTACCCATTCTTCATAGACGTGCGGCCCAATGGCTTGGATGCCGATAGTCCGGTGGTCAACAATTTGCCGCTGGCGACGATGAGTTGGGCATCGCCGGTCACGGTCGACGAAGCGGTACTGGCGGATGCTGGCGTCACGACTTTGATCCGCTCAAGCGAGGCGTCTTGGGAGACGACCCTCGCCGACCCGCAGCCGAATCTGGAACTTTATCCAGAAATTGGATTTGCCCTGAGCGATGAGCTGTCGTCTTTCCCGCTTGCCGTTGCGGTAGAGTCGTCATTCAGCAGTTATTTCAGCGACAAGCCATCGCCATTTGAAGCGGGGCAGGATGAATTGGCGGCAGAAGCCGAGACGCCGCCGAGCGAGCCCATCGGCTTGATTGAGCGCAGTCCCGATGGAACACGGATGATCGTGCTGGGCAGTTCGGAATTCGTCAATGACACGGTATATCAGATATCGGCTAATTTCGCCGGCGATCGTTTTGTCAGCAACCTGCAATTGATCGCAAACGCAATCGACTGGTTTACGGAAGATGTGTCGCTGGCGTCGATACGCAGCCGGGGCAGCGTGGCGCGTATCCTGCCGCCCATCAGTGAAGAGGCGCAGAGTCGCTGGGTGCTGATCAACTACGCGGTGGCGATAGTCGGTTTGATTCTGATCGCGGTCGTCTGGCAGGTGCAGCGACGAACGGAGAAACCGCTGGAATTGATCCCGCCCCATGGCGACGCGTCAACTGAGGTTGACGATGTTCTGCCCACTGAGGCGGAATTGATGAAAGGAGAGGAATGATGTTGAGCCGCAGCAACCTAACGCTGATCGCGCTTTTGGTCGTTCAGCTAATTCTGCTGGCTATATCGGTGGTTACGTCAGCGGGTAGGGAGGCGCGCCCGGTTGAGCCGATCGTCGCCGGAATCAGCGCCGCTGATATTGAAATCATGAGCTTCACGGATGACCTTGACAATGAAGTGAAGCTGGCGCGGCGCGAAGAGGACTGGGTATTGCCCGATGCAGACGACTTCCCGGTCGATGGCGCCAAGGTGGAAGAGGTACTCGATAAGATTGGGCGGCTGGATACGCGGCGGCTGGTCGCGACCAATCGGGCGAACTTCGCGCGGCTGGAGGTTGGCGATGTCGATTTCCGGCGACGAATCAGCTTGGAGAGCGCTGATGGCAAGTCCGAACTTTATCTTGGCGGCAGCGGCGGCGCCGATACCGTCTATGTGCGGCGCGCGGACGAAGACAATGTTTACCTCGGCGTCGGACTCAACTCTTGGGAGCTGTCCACGCAGGTCTCGAATTGGGTAGATACGAGTTATGTGTTCCTGCCGCAAGAAGATGTGCTGGAGATTTCGGTCTCCAATGCCGCGGGCAGTTTCCGCTTCGTTCGCGCTGGCGACGGTTTGACTTACGCTGACTTGGCGGAGGGCGAGGAGTTCAATGATACGAAGCTGCCGATCATCTTGCGCAATGCGGCGTCGATTCGAATGCTGGCGCCCTTGCGGCTGGAAGCGCAAGAGGAATACGGACTGGACGAAGCGCAAGTAACGGTCGAGGTGCGGTATCGCGAACTGGTCGTGGTGGAAGAACCGGCGGAGTCAGCAGCTGGGAGCGAGGCGGAAGAAGGCGATGAAGAGAGGTCCGCTGGCGAAATAGAGCAAGCCGAGCCTGAGTATAGGGAAGCGAGCTATAGATTGACTTTCGGCGCGGAGCTGGAAGATGGCGTTGTGCTGAAGTCGTCGGATGCGGAGTATTATGTGCTGGTTCGTGATACGGTTTTCAACGCGTTCAATGATCTCAGGCGGGAAGACTTGGTCAAGGCGGCGGAGGCAGTGGACGACGAAGCGGAATACAATCCCACACCCGGCCCCTCCCCGATGAATTAGCGCGGGCGGGCATCATTATCGGACGTCTTTGGTCCGCGAACAAAGTGGTGATTTTAGGGCTTTGGTATGGGAGATGGGCGGCGCCAAGCCGGTCGCCCCTACAATTTTTGAGGTTAAGGCTCGTATAATGTTCGCGTGATTATCCACTGAAGCAAGGATCGGGAAGTGGAATGGATTTTCCGCTGACGTTTCAGCAGGTCATATTGAAACTGCATGATTATTGGGCGGCGCAGGGCTGCCTAATTTGGGCGCCATATAATGTGCAGGTGGGCGCAGGAACGGGCAATCCGGCGACGACCTTGCGCGTGTTGGGACCGGAACCCTGGCGCGTCGCGTATGTCGAGCCGTCGGTGCGGCCTGATGACGGTCGCTTCGGCGAGAACCCGAACCGGATGCAGAAGTATTATCAATACCAGGTGATCCTGAAGCCGGATCCGGGCAATCCGCAGGAGTTGTATTTGGCGTCGCTGGAGGCGCTGGGCATCAATCCGCGCGAGCATGATATTCGATTTGTCGAAGACAACTGGGAGTCGCCGGCGTTGGGCGCCTGGGGGCTGGGCTGGGAGGTCTGGCTGGACGGGCAAGAGATCACGCAGTTCACCTATTTTCAGCAGGCTGGCGGCATGAATCTGGACCCGGTGAGCGTGGAGATCACATACGGAATCGAGCGGATTACGCTGGCGCTGCAAGGAAAGGAATCGGCTTGGGAGATCGACTGGCTGGACGGCGTCAATTATGGCGATGTGATGTTCAGCGATGAAGTCGAGCATTGTCGCTATTACTTTGATGTCGCCGATGTTGAGGCTTTGAAGACGGTTTACGACACCTATGAGCGGGAGTACGCTCAAGCGCTGGAAGGCGATGCGCTGATCGCCGCGTATGATTATGTGCTTAAGTGCAGCCACTTGTTCAATGTGCTGGATACGCGGGGCGCGATAGGCGTTACCGAGCGGGCGAATTATTTCCGGCGTATGCGCGAGATGACGCGGACGATTGCGAAAGAATACGTCGCGCAACGGGAAGCGCTCGGTTTTCCGCTGATGAAAATGAGCGAGCGCTGGCGGGGCGCGTCGGCGCAAGTGGCGGGTGAGATGCCGGAGGCGCCGACAGAAACGGCTGATGTATTAGTGGAAATTGGCGTGGAGGAGATGCCGGCGGATGATGTGGCGGCGGCGCTGAAGCAGGCGGAGAAGGCGGCGCCGGTTTTGTTTGATGAATTGCGCCTAGAGCATGCTGGGACTGAAGTGTATGCCACGCCACGGCGCATCGTGGTGATCGCGCGCGAAGTCTCGACGCGGCAGGCGGATGAGGAATTCGTGGCGAAGGGTCCGCCGGCTGACCGCGCCTATGATGCCGATGGCGCGCCGACGCGGGCGGCTATTGGATTCGCGCGCGGCAAGGGCGTTGATGTGGCCGACTTGCAGATTCAGCAGTTGGATGGCGGGCGTTATGTTACGGCGGTTGTGCGGAATGAGGGAAGGGCTACCAGCGAAGTATTGGCGCAGGCGCTGCCGGAATTTATCGCTGACATCAAGTTTGGCAAGTCGATGCGCTGGAACGATGCGGGGGCGGTCTTCTCCCGTCCGATTCGCTGGATTGTGGCGCTGTTTGGCGAGACGGTCATACCGTTTGAATACGCCGGCGTCGCGAGCGGGAATGTGACGCGTGGGCTGCGTCCTTATGGGTCGCAGGAGCATGCGCTTCTAGGAGCGGATCATTACCGTAGCGTATGCGACGAGCAGGGCATAAGGCTGGATGTTGAAGAGAGACAGGCGGATGTTCTGCGTCAGGTCAATGCCTTGGCTTCGGATGTCGGTGGATGCGCGCTTGCCGATGCCGAACTGCTCGCTGAAGTGGCAAACCTGGTCGAGGCGCCGACTGCGTTTCGGGGGGTATTTGACGCGGACTATCTTGCGTTGCCGCGCGATGTGCTGGTGACGGTCATGCGCAAGCACCAGCGCTACTTCGCGGTGGAAGACAAAGGCGGCGGATTGTTGCCCTATTTCATCGGTGTGCGAAACGGCGATGACAAGCATCTGGACAAAGTCGTTCACGGTAATGAGCAAGTGATCCGCGCGCGTTTTTCTGACGCGCAATTCTTTTATCAAGCGGATAGCAAGAAGCCGCTGTGCGAATATCTGCCGCGCTTGGAGACGTTGACCTTTCAGGCTAAGCTTGGCTCGATGCGCGACAAGAATGACCGCGTTGCTGCGAGCATTGAAGACCTGGGGCAAATGCTTGGTTTTGATGCTGCTGACATTGCCATAGCGCGGGCGGCGGCGGAGCTGGCCAAAGCCGATTTGGCGACGAGCATGGTGGTGGAGATGACGTCGTTGCAGGGCGTCATGGGCCGCGAGTATGCGCTGCGGGAAGGGATAGACGCGGCGGTGGCGCAGGCGATTTACGAGCATTGGCTGCCGGTTGGCGCGGACGATGCTTTGCCGGAGTCGGCGCCCGGACGCCTGTTGGCGCTGGCGGACAAACTGGACAGCATGGTCGGGCTGATCGCGGTTGGGCTGGCGCCCAGGTCGACATCGGATCCCTTTGGTCTGCGGCGTTCGGCGCTCGGCATCATTCGGATCCTGGTGGAGGCGGATATCCACATTGACCTGCGTATATTAATCAAGCGGGTATCGGAAAGCCAACCGGTTCCCGTCAGCATGAATGTGAAGCAGGGGGTATTTGATTTTGTCAAAACCCGCCTGGAAAGCTGGTTGAGTGAAAACGCTTCCGCGACGCGGGATGTGACGAGAGCGGTATTGGCCGAGCAAGCGCAAAATCCTGCGGGGGCGGTAATCGGCGTGGCGGAGTTGGCGGCCTGGCGCGGGCAGGACAGCTGGGAAGCCTTGCTCGACAGCTTTGCCCGCTGCGTACGAATCACACGTGAAGAAGGAGCGCAGCAGTTGCAACCGGCGCTGTTTGCGGATGAGGAGGAGAAAGGGCTTTACGAAGCGTATGTCGAGGTCTCGGCGGGCATGGACAAGGGCGCCAATGTCGGGGGATTCCTCTGCGCCTTTGCGCGCATGGCGCCGGCGGTGACGGCTTTCTTCGACAATGTGCTGGTTCATACCGATGATCTTGCCTTGCGCAACAACCGGATTGCGCTATTGCAGCGAATCGCCGGGATGCAGAATGGCAAAGCGGATTTGAGCGAGCTTGAGAACTTTTAGCGGGCGCGCAAGGGTTCGGATTCTGTTCGAGTGGAGCGATGACGGGCGAGTGGAAGACCCCCTCACCCCCCAGCCCCTCTCCCACAAGGGCTGCGCGTAGACAAAGCAGTTCGAGAGGGGGAGCATAGTGCGGCGGGACGCAAGGAATTCTGTCTGGGTGGCGGCATTGTCGCGCGGGAGTCTCTTTAGGTTGCGAGCGGCAAAGCCCATTCCCCGTAAAGAGGGAGGGCGAGACAAGTCTCGCCCCTACGGTTTTCGCTATTTTGGCGGATAGTAATTGGCGGGACGCGAGGTATTTTGCGTGGGCGGCGGTACTGTCGCGCGGGAGTCTAGATCTGTTATTTTCAGTTCAGGTCCTTATATTGCCATGTCCTCAGTTTTCATTACTGGCGATGAAGGCTTTGCGTTGCAGGCGCTGCCGACAAGGGTTACAGTCAATATGGACTGAGCGCCTTTGTACGAGTCAACCGAGCTATCCGCAATAATGTGGCGCGAGCGACAGGACGTCTCTATAATTGATGCTTAATCTCATCAGGGAGCGCCCTTATGTCTGTGACGGATGAGATCAAGTCTCGCATCGACATCGTCAGTTATATCCAACGGCATGTGCCCGCATTGAAAAAGGCGGGGCGCAATCACAAAGCCTGCTGTCCCTTTCACGCCGAAAAGACGCCTTCCTTCGTGGTCAATCCCGAGCGCCAAAGCTGGCACTGTTTCGGCGCCTGCTCGGAGGGCGGCGATCTCTTCACATTTGCGCAGAAGATGCACGGTTGGGATTTCAAAGAGGCGCTGCGCGAATTGGCGGTTGAGGCCGATGTGCAATTGCGGCCGCAGACGCCGGACCAGAAGACCGCAGCTGATCGGTTGGACGCGCTGCGCGGATTGGTGAATACAGCGGCTGAGTTCTTTCAGAAGCGACTCGAATTGGAGGATGCGTCCGCGGTCCGCCGGTATATCGGCGAGGAGCGCGGGTTAAGCGATGAGACGAGCCGGGCGTTTCAGTTTGGGTATGCGCCCCAAAGCTGGGATTGGCTGCTCAATTCTTTGCGCCGGCTCGGATACGGCGATGAGGACATCGTTGAGGTTGGGCTGGCGGTTCGGAACGAAAGGGGGCGCGTTTACGATCGATTCCGCAATCGCTTGATGATTCCGATCCGCGATGAGCGGGGACGAGTGGTCGGTTTTGGCGGACGCGCGCTCGATGCGGAGGAGGGCGCGAAGTATATCAATTCGCCGCAATCGGCGCTATTTGACAAGAGCCGTCTGCTTTTTGGGCTGGATAGCGGCAGACGAGCTATACGCGAGAGCGGCACGGCCGTCATCGTCGAAGGTTATATGGATGTGATTCAGGCGCATCAGGCGGGCAAGCGCAATGTGGTGGCGCAGATGGGCACGGCGATGACTGAGCACCAGATAAGGCTGATCGCGCCGCGCCATGCGAGCAAGATCGTCTTGGCGCTTGATGCGGACGAAGCGGGACAAAGCGCGGCCCGCCGCAGCCTCGAGGTGGCGCGAGAGGTATTGCGCGATTATGTGGGGCGGTTTTCGGTTGACGTGCGGATTCTGCAGGCGCCCGTTGGCCAGGATCCGGATGACTTGCTGCGTCAATCGCCGGAAAAATGGGACCATATGGTCGCCAATGCGCAGGGCGTTGCCGATTACGTTATGGATAGGGAAATGGCGGCGCTGCCGGAGGCGCCAAGCTTGCATGAGCGCGAGGCGCTGGCGCGGCGGGTGCTGCCGCTGTTGTTGGCGTCCGAGAATAATTTGTACAGACATGAAAATATCCAGAAGCTGTCGCGACGGCTGCGCGTAAGCGAGCGCGATTTAATGTACTGGTCGCGGGCGAACGCGCCTGCCGAGCGGCCAAAGCAGCCGGTCGATCAGCAGCCTGAGTATTGGGAGGATGAGTTTGACGCGATTGCGTTTGAGGCGGGCGAATACGAGGGGAGGTCAAATAGCGCCGCGACGGGGAGCGGAACGCGTTCGGCACGGGCGATCGAGCCTTATTGCATCAGCCTGCTGCTGAAGAATCCCAATCTGCTGTATATGGTCAATCGGAAATTGCGTGAACTGGCGGGCGATGATGACGAACTCTTGCGCGGACCCTTATGTGAATTGGGGGTTGAGGATTTCACGCAGAGCCAGTATCGGATGCTAATGGCGCATTTGCAGGAGTCGATGGCGCAAGATGATCGGGAACCCCTGGAGCATTTGGGGTCGGCTTTGGACGCGGATCTGCGGAGCGAGTTTGAAGCCTTGCTCATTGAGGCGCCGGAGGCAGTTTCCCGATCGATGAGACGAAACTTTCAGGTCGATTTGAACGATATATTTAGAAGGCGCTCATTCTTGGCAAGGGCGGGTTATAGCGAGCAAGACGAATTGATCGGCCGCGCGCTGCAGTTGCGGCTGGAGCGCCTGGAGAACGAACGCGTCGAAATGCAATATCTTCAGGAAGAAGCGCAGGCGGGCGAGGCCAGCGACGCGAGCCAAGGGGATCGGCTCAATGCCAAGATCATGCTTTCCGTAAGGGCGAAAGCGCGAATTAGCCGGGCGGTGGTCAAAGATTCACTCCGATTGCAGCGGACATCGATATCCTGAGCGGGAGCAAGCATGATGAACAGGGACAGCGAAAGAAGAGCCGGCGCGTATATCGATTACGATGGCGATGACGGCGCTGAAATGACGGAACGCAATGAGCGCCGGCGCCAAAGTGATGATTCCGCCGACTACGATGCCCATGAGCTGGATGGCGCGGATACGCGATCGGAGGTGATAGACAATCTGCCGCCGACCGATGATCCGGTAAAGATGTACCTGAAAGAAATCGGTCAGGTGCCGCTGCTGGATAGCAATCGGGAGATGTGGTTGAGTACGCAGATCGCGGCTGAACGACATTTGGAAGGTCTTCGAGACGAGTTGATGAGCCTGGGAAACGGTTCGTCGGAGCCGCGGGAACCGGATTATCTTGATGTTGAGCGATTCGCTTATAGGCGGCTGCGGGAAGATTGGGGCAAGCTGGGCGCCAGCGCGGCTGAGCAAGAAGTCGATATTCCGGATTTAATCATGGTGCTGGCGGAGGCGCAGGAGACGGTTAACAATTGGGACCGCGACGCCGATTCGTATATTCGGGCGTATTTGACGCAGCGCAGTTGGGGCCGTGATGACAAGTGGACGAAACATGCGCAAGCGTTTTTCCAGGTCTTTCACGCGCTTTTCCTTTTTCCCTTTGAGCACCAGATGCAGATGCAGCGATATTTCCGGCGCGAGCAAGAGTTGCCGACATTGCATGAATTCGACAGTTGGATTGAAGATACGATTGATCCCATCAGCCTGGCGAAACAGCAGCAAGAGCAGGTCGAGCAGCACGCGGCGCAGGCATCGGAAGATCTTACGCGGGCGAATTTGCGCCTGGTTGTCAGCGTTGCCAAGCGATATATGGGGCGTGGAATCAGCTTTCTGGACTTGATTCAGGAGGGCAATATCGGTCTCCTGCGCGCGGTGAACAAGTTTGATCACACAAAGGGATACAAGTTCAGCACCTACGCGACCTGGTGGATAAGGCAGGCGATCAGCCGCGCGATCGCTGATCAAGCGCGGACGATACGGATACCGGTGCATATGGTCGAGACGATCAACCGTATGATGCGCGTTCAGCGCGAACTCATTCAGAAATTGGGCGCCGACCCGGTTACGGAACAGATCGCTCTGGAGATGGACTTCCTAAGTGACGAGGAGCGTAACACGATCAAGCAGCACCAAAGCGAGGGCACAGTGTTGGATCCGGCGCTGAATCGGAAATGGCGGCGCGCCTCGCAGAAGGTGCGCAAAATCATGCGCATCAGTCAGGAACCGATGAGCCTTGATATGCCGGTCGGGCTCGAAGACAGCAGCCAGCTCGGCGACTTTATTCCGGACGAGAATATGTTGGGACCGGTTGACGCGGCTGGACGGCAACTGCTGAAGGAACAGATACGATCTGCCCTTGGTGTGCTGAGCGAGCGCGAACGTCAAGTGCTGGAGATGCGCTTCGGTTTGATCGATGGGCATGATAATACGCTGGAAGAAGTGGGCAAGTTCTTCGGCGTAACGCGCGAACGCATTCGTCAAATAGAGGCGAAGGCGCTGCGCAAGATGCGTCATCCGACGCGGTCGCGCGAATTACGCGATTATCTCGGGATGTAACTCAAAACCCAAGCTCCGCGCAAACAAATGAAGATACAAACGTTGCACGACTGGAATCTCGATCCCAAGTCGGCGATTGCGCTGCAGCGAAAGTTGGCGTCCGGGCTGATCAGCGATTCACCCTTGGCGCTGGACGCGGTTGAACGCGTCGCCGGCATTGATGTCAGCGTTCGGCGCGGAGTCTCGCGGGCGGCGGTGGTTGTCATGCGCTATCCGCAGCTTGAAGTTCTCGAAATCGCCTGCGCCGAGCAGAAGACTACATTTCCTTATATACCGGGTTTGCTCGCTTTTCGTGAGGGACCGGTGGTCCTCGAGGCGCTGGGCAAGCTGCGCGGCTCACCTGATGTATTTGTCTTTGACGGCATGGGGCAGATTCATCCGCGGCGGATGGGCATTGCCGCGCATTTGGGATTATGGCTGAAGCGGCCGACGGTGGGTTGCGGCAAGTCACATTATATCGGCGAGTATTCGGCGCCGGCGGAAGCAAAAGGAAGCAGCAGCCCCATCTGGCATCGAGGCGAGCAAATCGGCGTTGCGCTGCGCAGCAGAGCGAAGGTCAAACCGGTGTATCTCTCGGCGGGCCACCTGATCAACCTCGAGAGCGCGGTGCGATTGACAATGTCCTTGACAAGGCGCTACCGCTTGCCGGAGCCGATACGGGCGGCGCATAGAGAAGCCAGCTTGAGCAGCGGATGAGACATCGCAGCACGCAGATTGTCTGGTCGACTCATTTCAGGGAAGCGCGCTCGAGCAGTTCGTCATAGAGCGCGAGGGTATCGCGATTGACCTGGCGCTCGGTGAAGCCGGAGAGAACGATTTGAGGTCCTGCCGCTCCCAATTGGGCGCGTTCTTCGGGGTTGTTGATCAGGTGCAGCACAGCGTCAGTGAGCGCGTCAAGGTCATTGGGGGGAACGAGCAAGCCGTTGCGGCGGTGACGGATTATTTCGCGACAGCCTGGGGTATCGGTAGCGACGCAGGCGCGGGCGCAGGATGCCGCTTCGATCAGGACTTTGGGCACCCCTTCACCGTAGGTTGATGGCAAGCAGACGATGTTGCTCTCGCGGTAAACCGCGGGCATATCGGCGCGCGCCCCCAGCCATTCGATCAAGCCCTCCGCCTGCCAGGAGGCCAGTTGGTCGCCGGAGACATTGAGCGGGCTGGTGGCTTCTTCATAACCGACGACGCGAAAGCGCGCTTTGCCACGCAGTCGCCGCGCCAATTCGGCAAAGTCGCCGATGCCTTTGCGCCAAAGCAGGCGCCCGGCGAAAAGCACGACCGGTTGCTCAGCCAGGTTTTCAGGGCTCGGTCGGAAGGCGGTTTCGTCGACGCCGGAGCCGCGAATGATCCGCGTCTTGTGCTGACCGACCAATCCGCGCTCGATGAATACTTGGCGGTCATCGGGATTTTGAAAGATTACGCGGGTATTGCCGCCGGCGAGCGCCAGCTTGAGCGCGGGACGGCTGAGCCTGTGCAGCAGCTTCGCTTTGGCGGACTGATCGACGAAGATGTATCCGAGGCCGCTCAGCGCATGGACGACATTAGCGCAGCGGCTCAAGCGGGCGGCGATGCCGCCGTAGATCACCGGTTTGATACTGACGTGGTGCAGCAGGTTGGGTTGGAGTCTGCGGTATAGCAAAAAGAGCGACCAGAAGGCGCGAAGCTCTGCCAGGGGATTCAAGCCGTGCTGATCTAGCTTCAGGGGATGAAAGTGGAGGCCGTATTCGCCGATGAGCCGCGTCGACTCGCTATCGGCGTCGGATGCAGCCACGTGCACGTCGAATCCGGCGTCCCGCGCAGCCAGAGCCAGGGGCAAGCGATGCGACAGAAAAAAACGGGGAATGTTGACGACGTAGAGCAGTATTGGCGCATTATCGGGCGCCGACTTCCCTTGGAGGCGATACGGATTATCGAGGGTCACAGCTGCTTTAGAGGATTGACGCGATGCCGTTCAGGGCGCGTCGTCGGTTTCTGGCAGCAAGATTTCGCTGGTGTCGTCGACCCCGGCGATGGTCTGGCTGAGCGCTTCGACTGGCGCGTGCCGGGCGACATTGGCGCCCGCCAATACATAAACCAACACGCCCAAGGATGAGAGCCCGAAGCTGGCGAGGATGCCTATCATTTGGAGTTGGCCGAAGTAGAGTTCGGTTGTGTCATCACGAATATGGGTGCCGAAGCCCAAGATGTCGGCCAGCCCGGCGAGGGCGGCAAACAATATGCCGGAGAGCGCCAGCCGCGTGCCGATCAGCTGCAGCAAATTTGCCGGAACATTGAGGAAGAAGGTGAACTTGAGGTAGGTCAAGGCGCCGAGGATGAGCAGGGTGTAGCCGATGAGAATCATGGAGACTTGAACGAGGCCGATGCCGACCGTGGGCACAGCGCCAGTGACGCCGGGAAAGAGACCCATAAAGCAGATCATCGCGCCCAGCGCGCCCAAAGCGATGCCGACCTGTGCAAAGCGCCACATGGATGTTTAGCCTTCCGACAGCGACTCCTCCAATTTACGCAACATATTTCCGCCCAGGATCGCGGCGGCGTCCGCTTGGCGGAATCCGCGCTGGCGCAGCGCCCGCTTCAGCAGCCACAAATCGCTGGAAGTGTCAATCTCGGCTGGCAGCGCATGATAGGGATAGCCGCCGTCGATGTTGCTGCCCAAGCCCACATGGGCGACCGAGCCGGTCAGTTGGCAAAGGTAATCGACGGCGTCGACCCAATGCGATATTGTGACCTGGCGCTTGCGATCACGCGGATGCCAGTCTCTGCGTAGAAATCGATTATACACCATAATGCCGATAACCCCATCGCGTTCGGCGAGGCGCCGGATTTGATCGTCGGAGAGGCAGCGTGGATTGTCGTGAAAGTAGCGCGGATTACTGTGGCTGGCGATAATGGCGCCTTCATAGGCATCCAGCGCGTCGGCGGCGGCACGTTCGGACATGGCTGAAATATCAAGCAAGACATTGAAGCCAGCCATGACATCCAGCAGTTCGTATCCGAGCAAGGTTAAGCCGCCATCGACACCGGCCGAGGCGGAGTAACGGGTTGGATGCCAGGCGGGCGCGACTATACGGATGCCGTACTCCAGCCATTCTTCGAGTTGTTTCGGCTCGGAAAGGGGTTCCGCTCCCTTCAGCTTGACGACGATGCCCTGTACACGTTGGTCGATTTCGGTCTCGTCAGTCCAGGTTTGCCGGACCTGATCGAGATCTTGCCGCGTCAGGATTAGTCGGATTTGGTCATGTTCGTCGGCGAGGCGCCGGTAGTAATCCAACTGCCATAGCGCCAATTGCTGGGCGTCGGAAGCTGTTCGGTAGGTGTAAGGCTGCCAGGGGGCGAGCGCCGGCGTCGACTCCGACAGGACTTGCAAGCTGCCGAAAACGATGGCTACACGCGCGAGCAGGTTGTCGCGCAAGCTGGTGACGGCGGGCGGTTTGTCGTGCCGCGAGTCCATCTCCCGCTGGTTCCAAGCCCAGCGCGTATAATCCAAGCCAAGCTGCTGGGCATTGAAGGCGATGTTTTGCTGGGCATCGACGATGAACATAGCTGACCAACCCCACCCCCAGCCCCTCCCCAAAGCATTAGGGAGGGGAGCGCGTCAAACTAAAAGCGATCTTGAGCATGTGAAAGAAGGTTCTCCCGATACCGCCAATCATGCAGACTGACCTGGTCCATTGGCGTCCTGCTAACGATGATACACGAATTCGAGGTCAAAAGCGCTATGCCGGCGGGGACCATTCCAGCGCGCGTAAGTTGTGCTATGCTCGTTCGTGATTGAGAAATCCCGTCGCTTTGGTTCTTCGTTCATGCAGATCTTGCGCGTCAACAAAGTAAGGGTAAGTTATGCCGATCGCGAGGTATTCCGCGATATGTCCTGGGCAGTCGGCGATCGCGACCGCGTCGCGCTGGTTGGGCCGAACGGCGCGGGCAAGTCGACGCTGCTCAAGGTCATGCTGGGCGAGGTCATACCCGATCGCGGGCATGTTTCGGTCCAGCGCGGTATACGCATCGGTCACTTGCCGCAAGATGTCAATTTGCCGCCAGGCGAGTCGCTGATTGACACTGCGATGATAAAGCCGCCCGAGTTGGAGGCGGTCGAGGAAGAGCTGAGCAAGGTCGAAGCGCAGTTGGCGGATCCGGCCGTATATGGCGATGGATCGCGGCTGGCTAATTCGCTGGAGCAGCACGAAGCCCTGCTCGCTCAATTCGAGCGGATGAACGGGGGACGCCATGCAAGCCATGTGCGGGAACTGCTGGCGATGCTGGGTTTCACTGCCGCTGATTATGATAGACCAAATGAAACATTGTCCGGCGGGCAGAAAAAGATGGTGGCGCTGGTGCAACTGGCGGTGGCGGCGCCCGATATCCTGCTGCTGGATGAGCCGGATAATCATCTCGACATGGCGGGGAAGCGTCAACTGGAGCGATTCATCCTCAGTTACCGCGGCAGCGTCGTGATTATTTCGCATGACCGTTATCTGTTAGATGAGGTGGCGTTGCAAACGGTCGAGCTGGATAAGGGGAAACTTACGGTATATCACGGCAATTATTCGTATTACGTCAATGAACGAAGATTGCGACGGCTGCGCCAGGAGCAGCAGTATGTGACACAGCAGAAGGAGATCGCGCGGATAGAGGCGATGATCGAGCGCTTTGAGAGCTGGGCGAAACAGGTGCTCAGCCGGAAGCATATGCTGGCGGCTCGTCAGCGGCGGCGCATGTTGGAAAAGATGGAAGAGCGCGGCGAGATCATTGAGCGAGTCGTTGACCAGCGCTTGATGGGCTTTCAAGTGGACGGCTGGCGCGGCAGCAAGAAGGCGCTGGAGCTGAAGCAGGTCACGATGGCTTTCGATGATGATCCCGTGTTCATGGATGCGAGCTTGCTGCTGCGACACGGCGAGCGCGTCGGCTTGATTGGACCCAATGGAGCGGGAAAGACGGTGCTGCTCAAGCTGATACTGGGCGAGTTGCGGCCGGTGGCGGGCGAGATTGTGGTCGGTCCCAGTGTTGGCATCGGCTTTTATTCTCAGGAGCATCAAACGCTGGATGGCTGGCTAGCGAAGACGCCGCTGGATTTGATCCGCAGCATGCAAAACAGCAGCGAATCCAATGCGGTGAATTTCTTATTGCGCATGGCATTCAGTTATGAGCAGGTTCGGCAACCGGTGCGGACGTTGTCGGGGGGAGAACGAAGCCGGTTGCAGTTGGCGCGGGTTATGCTGCAGCAGCCGAATTTGCTGCTGCTTGATGAGCCGACCAATAATCTTGACATTCAGTCAGTGGAAGTGCTCGAAGACGCGCTGGATGATTTCAATGGCACGGTGCTAATCGTGTCGCACGATCGCTATTTTCTCGATCAGACGGTCGACCGGTTGGTCGAGATATGCGATGGCGAATTAACGGAGTATGTCGGCGGTTACACCGAGTATCTGGTGGCGACGGGTCGGCTTAAAGAGAGCTAAGGCTAGGCGATCGTCGCGCGAATGACGGCGCCGGGGATGACGAATTCAAAGTCGTCGCTGGTGACGCTGGCGGGCAAGCGAAAGGCGCGCCTGATGTCGGCCGGCGCTTCGTCAAAGACGGCTTTGATCATATCGGCATGCTGTCGCGGGGCGCCCATGCGGCGAATCCAGGTGTCGAAATGCAGGGTCAAGTCGAAAGTCATGAGGACCTCGGTAGCGAAGCCGGCGCCCGCCAACATGGCGCGCCATTCGGAGATGCGGTAATCGCGGATGTGCGACGGATCGCGCAGGAGTTCAATCGTTTGCAGGAAGGTATCCTGGGCGTAATCTTCGCGCGCCATGATATCGCTGATGAGCAGGGCGCCGTCGGCTTTGAGCAGGCGCCGAAATTCGGACAGCGCGCGCTCGGGCTGCCCCCAGTGATGAGCGCTGTAGCGGGTCACGACCAAGTCGAAGCTATCATCGGCGAAGGGCAGGCGCTCGACGTCGGCTAGCTGAGGGCGTATGTTGGTCGCGCCTCGTTCACGCGCGAGCAGCCGGACCTGGTTCAGCATCGGCGGGGTGAAGTCGCAAGCGATGACCAGATCGGCATGGGCGGCAAATGCCAGGGCGGTATGGCCGGCGCCGCAGCCGGCGTCGAGCACGCGGGAGCCCTCGGGGAGGGGTGTTAGCTGGAGCATCCGGTCCAGATCGGGTCCGGCGGCATGGACCTTGCTCGTGCGATAGTTGGCGGCGACATCGGCGAATCGCTGCTGCACCTGCTGTTTGGTATCTAGGGACGGTCGTTTGGGCATGTGGCGGCGCTTACCTTTTGTACCTGTTAACAGGCAGTGTATCCTTTTCGGTGGAAACACAAAAGCTTTGCCAGCTAGAACACCAAGAGGGCGAGCGAAGGCTCGCCCCTACGACACGTACTGGCGTGTCTGAGACGGTGGATAGATTGTTGTGCTGGGTATGGCGGGCGACCTAATAGGTCGCGTAGACACTGACCGCCGGCACTGCGGTTTGCTCGCCGCTGTTTACGTTGTGAGCGGCAAACCCCCACCCCCAGGCCCCTTTCGCACAATCTATAGTGGCGCGTAGACACTGCCACGACCGGCGGCATCCCAAAAATAGGGAGGGCGAGACAAGTCTCGCCCCTACGGATTTCGCCATGATTGCGGATGGCAATCGACGGCGAGCAAGGAATTTTGCGTGGGCGGCGGCATCGTGGCGCGAGTGTCTACAAAGCTCCTCAACAGGGGCAAAAAAGGCGCTTGCATATTCTGATGGTTCTGGTAGACTTTGGGTATGCTAGTTTGAATAACGGTCCAGTTAGAAGGTTTGTCTTGACAAGACCGGCGTTATTCGATTACACTGCTAGTTTGCAATCCTCTTCCTTTCACAATCTGTTGGAACCGTGAAAACTGGTCAAATACGCTGTTTGTGTTGGTTGCGCTTTGTCATTCGCCTTCATCACCGCGCAGAAGCAGTGTAGCCGTTTTCCTGTTGTCGATTCTCACCCTCAGCCGAGTCAGCTAATTGTCCAAGGAGCCGCGTCTTGAAACACTATTATAATGTCAAGAATTACGCACGTACTCCGGAAATTCAGGAACTGCCGTCGCTTATCGATGTACAGAAGAAGTCTTTTGAAGATTTCTTCTATGGGGGCAGGCTGAAGGAACTTTTCGACGAGATCAATCCGATCCAGAGTTTCAACGAGAACCTGTCGCTGTACTTCCCGGGCAACCATCCGGAGGCGCAGGAGTTTGATTTCAGCGAGCCGCCGGTGGAGCATCGTCCATATCGGCTGCTGAATGAAACGCAGAAGCCCAAAAAGGGCTTGCAGATTTATATGCAAGAGCCCAAATACGATGAAGAAGAATGCATTGAGCGGGATATGTCATACGCGGCGCCGCTCTATGTGCAGGTGGCATTGGTCAATCATGAGCAGGGCGATGAAATCATCCGCCAATATGTCTTCCTGGGCGAGTTTCCGCTGATGACGGAGAAGGGCACCTTCATCATCAATGGAACGGAACGGGTGGTCGTCAGCCAGTTGATTCGTTCGCCGGGCGTTTATTTTGACGTGGAGGAAGAGCGCACGACCGGGCGTTTGCTGTCGAACGCTAAGATGATACCCGATCGCGGCGCCTGGATGGAGTTTGAGACCAAGCGCACCGATTACATCACGATCAAGTTCAATCGCAAGCGGACGATACCGGTTACGGTTCTGCTGCGCGCGTTGGCGGCGGTGGACGATGGGCTGCCGGCGAAGCTCTCGCCAATCAAAACGGGCGAAGATGAAGAGATTCTGGCGCTGTTTGCCGATGTCGATACGGACGAGACGCACGCTTTCATTCAAGGCTGTTTGAAGAATGAACCCGACTGGACAGCCGCAATGAAGAAGCACAAGACGAAGAAGGTTTCGGAAGCGGCGCTGATCGAGTTCTTCAACAAGATGCGGCCGGGCGATCCCGAAAAGCTGGAGAGCGCGCGCGAATATCTGGAGGGGCAACTCTTTGATCAGCGGCGTTACGACCTGGAGCGGGTGGGGCGTTACAAGTTGAATCAGCGGCTGGCGCATCGGGAGCATTTCTCGAATCGAGATTTTGAGAAGATCGAGCATCACCGAACGATCATCAAAGCGGATATCGTCAAGCTGGTCGAGCATATGATTCGCATAAACAATGGCAAGCGCGCCAAAGACGACATTGATCACTTGGGCAACCGCCGGGTCAAGACCGTCGGCGAATTGATCGGGAACAAGCTGCGCATCGGCTTGCGACGGATGGAGCGGGTGGTCAAGGAGCGGATGTCGATCCGAGAAGCGGAGCAGCTGACGCCGGTGTCGCTGGTGAATATCCGCCCGATTGTAGCGGCGGTGCGCGAATTCTTCGGCTCGTCGCAGTTGTCCCAGTTTATGGAGCAGACGAATCCGCTGTCGGAATTGACGCATAAGCGGACGCTCTCGGCGCTGGGACCTGGTGGCTTGCGCCGCGAACGGGCCGGCTTTGATGTGCGCGATGTGCATCACAGCCATTATGGGCGCATCTGCCCGATTGAGACGCCGGAAGGACCGAATATCGGTTTGATCGGGCGGCTGGCGAGCTATGCGCGGGTGAACGAGCTTGGCTTTATCGAGACGCCCTACCGTCAGGTGGTCAATGCGATGGCGGTTGATGATCCGAATTTGATTGGCCGGTTGGCGCGCGATGATATTGAGACAAAAGGGGGCAATATTATCATCGAAGAGGGCGGCGTGATCGAGAAAGAAACGGTCACGAAGCTGAAGCGGTCCAGGATAAAGGAAGTGCCAGTCGTTCCCTTTGCGACGCATGATATCACCTATTTGTCCGCCGATGACGAAGACAAGTTCATCATCGCCCAGGCGAACGCGCGCTTGGATGATCGGGATCAGTTCATTTCCAATCGTGTTTCGGCGAGATATGAACAGGGATTCGTATCAGTAGCGCCGCAGCGTATCGATTATATGGATATCGCGCCGCGTCAAATCGTGGGCATCAGCGCCGCGCTGATACCATTCCTGTCGCATGACGCGGCCAATCGCGCTTTGATGGGCTCGAATATGCAGCGGCAAGCGGTGCCGCTTATCACGCCGGATGTGTCGGTCGTCAGCACCGGAATGGAACGGCAGGCGGCTTCGGACAGCGGTCAAGTATTGATGTCCGACATTGAAGCGGAGGTCATCAGCGTGCAGGGCCACCGCGTGATTGTGCGGACGGCGGATGGAGCGGAGCATACTTTTCAGTTGCGCAAATACGAGCGCTCGAATCAGTCGACGTGCATTGACCAGCGTCCGGTTGTGCATAAGGGCGACTGGATCAAACCGGGCGACATCGTGGCCGACAGTTCGTCGACATACGACGGTCATCTGGCGCTGGGTCACGATGTATTGACCTGCTTTCTGTCTTGGGATGGCGGCAATTACGAGGACGCGCTGCTGGTCAGCGAGGATATGCTGCGCAATGACAAGTTCACCAGCATCCATATTGAGAAGCACGAGATTGAAGCACGCGACACCAAGCTGGGCGCCGAGGAGATCACCTACGATATACCCAACGTTGGCGAAGACGCGCTGAAGGATTTGGATGAGCATGGGATTGTGCGGATTGGCGCTGAGGTGGGACCAAATGACATCCTGGTCGGCAAGATTACGCCGAAGGGCGAGAAAGAGCTTTCGCCCGAGGAGAAGCTGCTGCGCGCGATCTTTGGCGAGCAGGCGCGTGAAGTGCGGGATTCTTCCTTGCGGCTGCCGCATGGCGATCGCGGGAAGGTGATTGATGTCAAGGTCTTCACCCGTGAAGAGCATCCGGATTTGTCCGCCGGTGTCGAGAAGATGGTGCGCGTCAGTGTGGCGCAGCGGCGCAAGTTGACCGTTGGCGACAAGATGGCGGGGCGGCATGGCAATAAGGGGGTCATCTCCAAGATTGTGACGGTGGAGGACATGCCTTATATCGAGGGCGGCATTCCGGTAGAAATCATCCTGAACCCGCTTGGCGTTCCCAGCCGGATGAACATCGGGCAGATTCTTGAGCTCCATCTGGGCTGGGCGGCAGATCGACTTGGTTTCCGCGCGATTACGCCGGTCTTTGATGGGGTCAAGGAGCAGGAGATCCAAGCCGAGCTCGGACGCGCCTGGATGATCGACTGGGCTTGGAGGCTGACGACTGAGCGCGCTTGGGAAAGCCAAGAACGATTGGCGGAAATCGCGGGGATTGAAGCGGACGATTTCGATGACGACATGCATGTTATCTGTGCCTATTTGGTCGATCGTGTGGGCGCTTCTGGCATGTACGACAATGAAGCGATCATCTTGGAGCGCGATGAGATTTATGTCAGGCGAGTGGCTGTTGCCGAGATGCTGCGCGAGTTTGGGCATGATCCGGATGCGGTGATGGTTTATGACAACAGCGAACTCAGCAGCGAAGAGCGCGACAGTCGCGATGCGAGAGCGATTGACGCGTCGATTCGTTTGTGGATACAGCATCACGCTGCGGAAGGCGTTGAACTGCCGGATGAAATGACGGTGCGCGAGCTGTTTGCAATCGCCGATCGCGTTATGTTTGAAACGAACGATCCGGTGCCGCATTATGGCAAGCATACGCTGTATGATGGCCGCACCGGGGAGCCATTTGATCGCCATGTGGCGGTTGGTTATGTGCATATGCTCAAGCTGGCGCACCTGGTGGAGGATAAGGCGCACGCGCGCTCGACCGGTCCGTACAGCCTGGTCACGCAGCAGCCGCTGGGCGGCAAGGCGCAGTTCGGCGGTCAGCGCTTCGGCGAGATGGAAGTGTGGGCGCTGGAGGCTTATGGCGCGGCGCATATCTTGCAGGAGATGCTGACGGTGAAGTCCGATGATGTGCAGGGGCGCGTCAAGACTTACGAGAGCATCGTCAAGGGCGAACCGATTGAAGAGCCGGGCATCCCCACGAGTTTCCGCGTCTTGGTCAAAGAATTGCAGAGCCTGGGCTTGTCGGTGGAAGCGATCACGGGTTCGGGCGATGTGATTCGCTTTGGCAAGTACGACGAGCAGTCGCGGAAGCCGCAGCCTGAGACGGGTTTGCTGGGCTTGGGGACGGGGTAGCGCGGGTCAATTTATCTCGAAACACTATTGGGGATGCATCGAATTGATGTATCCCTTTTCATTTGACCAAAATAATCCTTTTGACGATTGTTTCTGGCTTATAGAACGGCGAACCAGCCCAGCTCGCCATTTACTGCCTTTTATGCGCTTTTATGCCCAGGGTTAACATTGGCGCGAAACCGAGTTCAGCCTCGCTTGATTTTGCGAATGTTGTATGCTAATCTCACTGTTGTCTGATTTGTTCCAAAAAGCACAAATGGTTGGAGCCCGATGCCGACCGTCCTGGAATTTGGTCCTGTCACCGCGTTGCTGGTTATATCGGTCGTCTTGGCATTGATTATCGCCAACATCTCGCGCTTGATGGGTCCGCATCGGCCGACCTATCGCAAATCAGTTCCGTATGAAAGCGGCATGAAGCCGATTGGTCCCGCCACGCGCCGTCTGCCGGTCAAGTTTTATTTGGTCGCCGTCCTGTTCATCATCTTCGATATCGAGGTGATTTTCTTTTTGCCGTGGGCGGTGTCCATGCGTGACCTGGGTGTTTATGGATTGGCGGTGATGGCGATCTTCACGGTGATCCTGATCGTCGGCTTCGTGTACGAATGGAAGAAAGGTGGTTTGGAATGGGAGTAAGCTCGAAACTGGGTAATCTCGGGGTCGTGACCACCACTGTTGAGCAGGCGGTCAATTGGGCGCGCACGGGCGCGATGTGGCCGCTGTTGTTTGGCTTGGCTTGCTGCGCGATTGAGTATATGAGTTCGCAGGCGTCGAGTTATGACTTGTCGCGTTTTGGCATGGAGTTGAATCGGGCGACGCCGCGGCAGGCGGATTTGCTGATTGTATCGGGGCGGCTGACGCGGAAGATGGCGCCGGTGGTGCGGCAGCTTTACGACCAGATGGCGGAGCCGAAATGGGTCATTTCGATGGGCGATTGCGCTTCTTGTGGGGGTGTCTACAACAATTACGCGATCGTGCAGGGCGTGGATGAGATTATTCCCGTGGATGTTTATATCGCCGGTTGCCCGCCGCGCCCGGAACAATTGCTGCACGGCATCTTGACTCTGCACGAAAAGGTCCGCGGCGAGCGCATCGCCGATTGGGCGTAATTTAAGCTTGGCGACGACATTGAGAAGGCAAAGCGAGTAGCGGATGGAAATACCGGCGGCAAGAGACCCGGTGGGCGCGGTACGTGAGGCGTTTGGCGACGCGGTGCTGCATGTCAAAGAGTTTCGCGGCGAGACGACGATTGTCGTCGAGGCTTTGCGCGTGGCTGAAGCGCTGGACTTTCTGCGGGTAACATCGGGCTTGGTTTATAACATGCTCTCCGATGTCAGCGCCGTCGACTATTTCCCGAACGATTATGGCGAGAATTTTGATGGGGATGAGAGCGATTATCGGCCTGAACGATTTGGCGTTTCTTATCATATATTGTCGATGCTTTACAACCGGCGGCTGCGGGTGAAAGCCTTCGCGGCTGAGGATGATCCGCGGCTGCCCACGGCGACGGTGGTGTGGCCCGCGGCAAATTGGCTGGAGCGGGAGATCGCTGACATGATGGGCATCGTCTTTGAGGGTCATAGCGATCAGCGGCGCCTGCTGATGCCGGACGATTGGTATGGTCATCCGCATCGGCGCGATTATCCGCTGGGCAAAGAGACGGTGGCCTTTTCCTTTAATGTCGATGAGATACACGAGCATAAACCCTTCGCGAGGGACTGAGGTCCGAGGTCGATATGGCAGTTGCAGAGCATACGGAATCGATTGAAGAGCAGCGCCGCTGGGAGGGCGATCTCGATCAGTTGCGCGGTCTGGTATCGGAACGCGCGATCACCGGCGAGACGATGCTGCTCAATATGGGACCGCATCATCCCAGCACGCACGGCGTTTTACGGTTATTGCTCGAACTTGATGGCGAGCAGATCGTTAGTTGCCTGCCCGATATCGGATTCTTGCATACCGGCATCGAAAAGTCGATTGAGGACAAGAGCTACGAAAAGGCGGTGCCGCTGACGGACCGCATGGATTATCTGTCGCCGATGTCCAACAACATGGCATTTTCTGCGGCGGTGGAGAAGCTGCTGGATTTGGATGTGCCGGAGCGGGGCCAGATCATCCGCGTTGTCTGCCTGGAATTGGCGCGCTGCGCCAGTCACTTGGTATGGCTGGGCACGCATGCCATCGATATGGGCGCGATGAGCGTGCTGCTGTACGCGTTTCGCGAGCGCGAGCGCATCCTGGGCATGTTCGAGATGCTTTCGGGCCAGCGCATGATGAGCAGCTATATTCGTCCGGGCGGCGTCTGGCGCGATGTGCCGGATGATTTCTTGCCGACCATTAAGCAGTTTCTCCTGGATTTCCCGGCGAAGGTCGATGATTACGAAGCTTTGCTCACGAAGAATCCAATTTGGAAGGATCGCGCGCAGGGCGTTGGAGTGATCGAGCCGGATGTCGCGCTCGCTTACGGCATGACCGGACCGGCATTGCGCGGAAGTGGCGTCAACTGGGATTTGCGCAAGGCGCAGCCCTACAGCGGCTACGAGACCTACGATTTCAATGTGCCGCTAGGCGAGCATGGCGATGTTTATGATCGCTATCTGATTCGGATCCAGGAATTTCGCGAGAGCATGAAGATACTGAATCAGGCGGTGGCGCGCCTGGAGACGGTTCAGGGACCTTATCGTTCGGAGAACAACAAGTATTGTCCGCCGCTGCGCAGCGAGTTGGGGCAGAGCATGGAAGCGGTGATTCACCATTTCAAGCTTTGGACTTACGGTTATGACGCGCCGGACGATGAGATTTATAACGCCATCGAAAGCCCGCGTGGCGAGATTGGCTGTTACATCCACGGGACAGGCGCCAACAAACCACGGCGGGTGCATTTCAAGACGCCGTCGTTCATTCATATCAGCGCGCTGCCGGTTGTTGCGAAGGGTTATCTCTTGGCTGATATGGTGGCGATCATCGGCAGCGTTGATATCGTGCTCGGCGATTGCGACCGCTAGTCGCTGTCGGACCTTGGCCGACGCAGAAGTGTAGACACAAATGAATGGGTTCCCGAAGCATAGGCGGGAATCCGTTTGCGAAGGAAAGCAGTAGATGGCGATCATCGGCAATCCAAAATATGAAGAGCGCATCAACCAGCATATTGCGAAATATGAAACCAAGCGCTCCGCCGTGATGCCGCTGCTCTATATCGCGCAAGAAGAGTACGGCTGGGTCAATCAAGACGGCATCAACGAGGTGGCGCAGCTTCTCAATCTTGATCCGACGCAAGTGAAGTCGATTGCCGGCTTTTATACGATGTATTCGGAGAAGCCCAAGGGCAGGTATTGGCTGCAAGTCTGCACCGATTTGCCCTGCGCGCTGGCGGGCGCCGATGATTTCCATGCCTGGTTGAAAGAGGAGTTGGGCGTGGAAGAGGGTGGCACCTCAGCCGACGGCATGTTCACGGTAGAGCATGTCATGTGTTTGGCGGCATGTGATAAGGCGCCGATGCTGCAGTGCAACTTCCGTTATGTGGAAAGTCTTGATCAGGACAAGATGCGCGAATTGCTGGCGAAGTGGCGCGCGGAAGCGGCGGCAGAGATGAACGGGCGCAGTCAGGGCTAGCGGGCAAAAGGAATCAAGAGCGAGTATGCATATTCTCTTGCGCGGACGCGATATCGACAACATCAAAGAGCTGGCTGTCTACGAGAAGCATGATGGTTTCGTGGGCATGAAGAAGGCGCTGGCGATGAAGCCGGCCGAAGTGATTGATGTGGTCAAAGCGTCCGGATTGCGCGGGCGGGGCGGCGCCGGTTTTCCGACGGGTGTCAAATGGAGCTTCATTCCGCAGCATGAGCCGGTCAAATTCGTCACGGTTAATGCCGACGAAAGCGAAACCGGCACCTTCAAGGATCGTGAGATCATGGAGGAAAATCCTTATCAGTTGATCGAAGGTTCGCTGATTTGCGCTTATGCCATTCAGGCGAAAGCGGTTTATATATATTTGCGCGGCGAATTCTGGGATATTGGCGATCAATTGGATGAGTGCATTGAAGCGCTGCGGGAGAAGGGTTACGTCGGAAAGAATATCATGGGTTCCGGTTATGACTGTGAGGTGTATACGCATCTCGGCGCCGGCGCCTATATCTGCGGCGAAGAAAGCGCGCTGCTCAACAGTCTCGAAGGTTATCTGGGGCAGCCGCGCGTACGTCCGCCCTTTCCAGCGCAAAAGGGCGGCGGTCTCTATAAGGAAGCGACGGTGGTCAATAATGTGGAGACGCTGGCCAATGTGCCTTTCATATTGAGCGAGGGGGCGGATGCCTTTAAGGCGATCGGCACTGAGCAGAGCACGGGCAACAAGGTTTACTGCGTCAGCGGCCATGTGAAGAAGCCGGGCAATTATGAGCTGCCGATGGGCACAACTTTCCGCGAATTGCTGTATGAACATGCTGGCGGACCGCTTTATGAAGATCGTGCATTCAAGGCGATGTTGCCATCGGGCGGATCGGGACCGATCGTGCCTTTGAGCGATGAGGTGCTGGATACGCCGATGAGCTATGAAGATTGCGCCAATATCGGCACGATCATCGGCTCGGCTTCAATCATCGTCATGGACGAAACGGTCGATATGACCTGGGTCGCTTCCAAAGTGACCAAGTTTTTCAAGCATGAAAGCTGCGGCAAATGCACGCCCTGCCGCGAGGGCACTTATTGGTTGGATAAGGTGATTGACCGGATTCTTGATGGGCGCGGATCGCCGGACGATGTCAAGCGCATTGCTGATGTGGCGGAGAATATGGCGGGCACGACGCTCTGCGCGCTGGGGGATTTCGCCGCCAATCCGATCATTCATACGATTCGCCATTTCCCCGATGACTTCGCGCAGCATGTGCAGTCGTAGGCTACCCAGGGGAGTTGCTTGAAGTGGCTAAGCCGGGCAGGGCTCGTCTCAGCGAAAGGCTGGTTAGCGCCATATTCAAGACGCCCTTGGAGCGGGAGCGCGACTTTTATCGGCGGTATCGCCAGTTGAGCGGATTGATTGGAGAGTCGCCCGACAATATGAATGTGTTGGTTTTGCGCGGAGAGTTAAACCTGGAACGCGGAGAATACGAGCGGGCGAAGACGGATTTCGAACGCGCGCTTGAATTGGCGCGCGATTTGGACGAAGCCAAAGGCTGGCTTTTGATGGAACAGGTGATGCGCGATCGCGCGCTGTACGGATTGAAATTGGCGGAGCGCGAGTTGTAGCGGCTGCGGAAGAAGCAGCTCGTTCTGATGGTGGAGGCGTGAATGTCCGACACGGTGACAATCAATGTCGATGGTAAGGATTACCAGGTAGCAGCCGGGTCGAATCTGGTTGATGCCGCCAAGTGGCACGCGGGCAATGATATTCCGGTATTTTGCTATCATCCCAAGATGGAACCGGTTGGCATGTGCCGGATGTGCCTGGTTGAATTGGGGACGCCGGCCCGCGACCGCGCCACCGGCGAAGTGATGCGCAACGAAGACGGCAGTCCGCAGATCCGGTATTTCCCCAAGCTGCAAACCGCGTGCACGACGACCGTCAGCGACGGCATGCATATCAAGACGAATACACAGGAAGTGATCGGCGCGCGCAACGATGTGTTGGAATTTCTGCTGTCGAGCCATCCGCTGGATTGCCCGATCTGCGACAAGGGCGGCGAATGCCCGCTGCAGAACCTGACCATGCAACATGGACCGCAGTCTTCGCGGATGTATTTCGAAGACAAGCAATTATCGGAAAAGCATTATCCGCTGGGGGATTTGATCTTCCTCGACCGCGAGCGCTGCATTCAATGCGCGCGCTGCGTCCGTTTTCAGGACGAGGTCGTGGGCGATGATGTGCTGGCATTCCACGAGCGCGGACGCCGATTGCAGATTATTACCAATTCCGATCCCGGATTCGATACTTACTTCAGCGGCAATACGACCGACATTTGCCCGGTGGGCGCGTTGACCACGACTGATTTTCGCTTTGGCGCGCGTCCTTGGGAATTGAACGAAGTGCCGAGTATCTCGCCTTGGGATGCGGCCGGCGAGAATATCAGCTTGAGTATGCGGCTCGACCGCGACTTTGATGGCAAGGCGGTAATCAAGCGCGTAATGCCGCGGCAGAACGAACGCGTTAATGAGATTTGGATCAGCGACAAGACACGCTTCGGTCATCATTTTACGCGCAGCGAAGATCGGCTGCGGCAGCCGATGATGAGGACTGGCGGCGCTATGCGCGAGTCCAATTGGGGCGCCGTGCTGCCGGCGCTGGCGAGCGCGTTGAAAGCCGCCGATGGCGATGTGGCGGCGATCGCCGGCAGCAGTATGTCGAACGAGGACCTATGGGAGTTGCGCCAACTGGTAGAAGCGCTGGGCGGCTCTCGGATGGGCGCGTGGATGCCGACGCAGGGCGGTGCGGAAATCGCCGCGGAGGTCGGCGTCGGTTTCGGGACGAATCTGGGGCAGTTGGGCCGGGGTGACGCAATCCTGGTGATCGCCTCTGATTTGGAAGAAGAGGTACCAATCTGGCATCTACGGCTGAAGCAGGCGCAAGACCGCGGCGCTTATCTGGTTGTCGCCAATGCGCGTCATACGCGGCTGGAAGACTTCGCCGTGCAGGGCGCGCGCTATGACAAGGTGGTGGAAGGCGATGCGATTCGCTACGGCGGCGGCAGCGCTGTAGACGTGATGCAAAATCTCAGCGCCGAACATCCGGCGATTGCCGAGCGCTTGAGCGGGGCGGAGAATCTGGTGATTGTCGCCGGCGCTGAGGGGCTGACGCTCTCGGGCAGCCAGGCGCTGGCGCAGGCGGCAGCCAATTTCCTGATCGAAAGCGGGCATATCGGCCGGCGCAATAATGGTTTGCTGTTGCCTTTGCCGGGCGCAAATGGCATGGGCTTGCATTATCTTGGTTTCGCGCCTGAGACGACGCTGGACATCATGGAGAATCCGCCGAAAGCGCTGATCGTGGCGCAGGCGGAAACCCTTGATGACGATCCGGCGGCGCGCAGTTGGCTGAGCCAAGTGGAAACGGTTATCTATGCCAACTTCTTTGATGATGGCATTTCGGAGTTGGCCGAGTACGTCTTGCCGATTCAGAGCTTCGCCGAGCGCGATGGCAGCTTCGTCAATGGCGAGCGGCGCGTGCAGCGGTTTTACACCGCGCAGGGTCCGATTGGGCAGGCGCTGCCAGCCTGGAAGCTCTTCGGCGGCCTGCGTCAGGAAATCGGAGCGGGGCATTTGAAGCCGTCGGCGGCCGCCGTCATGCTTGAATTGAGCGCCAATGTGGATGCTTTCAGCGGCATCAGCTACAAGGAGTTGGCGAAGGTGAAACGCGAGTTCCCCGATGTAGGCGGGCGTGATCAATACTATGGCGGCACGGCTTATACCAATACGGGCGGGTTGGGGGTTCAGATTCCATCTGCGTCCGACAAGCGCAAAGGGCGGCGTCCGCGGCGCTTGGGGACCTATGAGCAGCCGAGCCTGGAAGAAAATGAAGTTCTAATCATGCCAATCACGCGGCTTTACAACCGCCAGCGCAATTTCCGCCCGACGCTGATTCTCGAGCCGCGAATCCTTGAGCCTTTTGCCGTCGTCAACGCTGATGATGCGGCGGCGATGGGTATCGGCGAGGGAGAAATGGTAGAGATCGCCGCTGGCGAGTCGATCGTTCGGGTGCGGGCGGCGGTCAGCGAAGAAATCGCGGCGCGGACGGTGGCGCTTCCTCGCCATATGATGGATGAGGCGATCCCGCTGACGGTCAAGGCAGGCAGTATCCGTGCCGTCGCGGCAGCGATCGCCGCTGGCAGTTGACGACAAAGGAAACAAGGTATGAGCCGTAATCTGAAGATCGCCATTGCTGTCGTCGTCCTGGGGGGGCTGGTTACCACGATAGTAGCGGCGGCGCTCGTCATCGCCAATTTTAGCGCGATCGCTAGCTGGATCGGATTTGACGATACGCTCAACCTGGACGGACGTCAGGGCGCAATCGGCATGCTGCTCAATCCGGAAGCGCGCGTGCAGAATGTGGTGTGGTGCCAAGACGATGCCGGCTGCTCGGCGCTATGGCCGATTATATTTGCCGCTGGTTTCGCCTTTGTCATCGTTACCGGCTTCGCATATTGCACCTTGCTGGAGCGGCGTTTGCTGGCTTTTCTGCAGCATCGGGTGGGACCCAACCGCATTGGGCCGCAGGGTTTCTTGCAGCCGGCGGCCGATGGCGTGAAGCTGGTTTTCAAAGAAGATTTGATCCCGGCTGGCGCCGACAAATGGGTCTTCCGACTGGCGCCGATGATCAAGGTTGTGCCCATCCTGATGATCGCGGCGGTGATCCCGATGGGACCCGATCTGGTCTTGCCTTGGTTCGCGCCATCGCTGGGCGATGTCTGGTTCCAAGTGCCGCAGGGCTTGGTCGATTCCAATGTGGGCATCCTGTGGGTGATTGCCATCACCAGCATCGCCACTTATGGCGTTGTGCTGGCCGGCTGGTCGAGCGATAACAAATACGCCATGCTGGGGGCATTGCGCGCCTCGGCGCAGATGATCAGTTATGAGCTCAGTTTCGCCTTGACGCTGGCGATTCCGGTCATGATAGTCGGCAGCATGTCCGTTGGCGATATCATTGACGCGCAGCGCAATATTTGGGATTGGTTTGTCTTTCAAAATCCCTTGGCGGCGGCTGTTTTGATCCTGGCGCTGCTGGCGGAGACCAATCGCGCGCCCTTTGACCTGACGGAAGCCGAGCAGGAGTTGACGCAAGGTTATATGACCGAATACAGCGGGATGAAATTCGCTCTCTTCATGATGGCGGAGTATCTCGGGATGATCGCGGTGAGCCTGGTGGCGGTGGCGGTATTCTTCGGCGGCTATCATCTGTGGCCGATGGATGGTTTGCCGATACTGGCGCCGCTGATCTTCATCATCAAGGTGGTCTTGGTGCTTTGCGGCATGATTTGGATTCGAGCGACCTTGCCGCGGATTCGCTATGACCGCTTGATGCAATTCGGCTGGAAGGTGATGATCCCGCTGGCGCTGCTGGCGGTGGCTTGGACGGCGGTAGCGATTGTGGTTGGCGATGCCTTGGGCGGCACGGCATATCCCTTCATTTCCGGCGCAGTCTTCGTCGTCGCGCTGTTGATTGGCGCGGTGGCGCTGCGGCGGATGAGTCGTGAGCGGGATAGCGAAGAGGCGATTCCGCTGGAGGATGATCCGGCGTATACGGGCGAGCGGCGCGGCTTGGGCTGGGCGCTGGTGCATGTAGTCGGCATGTTGATTGCAATTCCCTTAGCGCAAATTCGCTTTCAAGTGAGGGCGCTTGAAGGCATGGCGAGCTTCGGGCGGACGCCGGAAGAAGACCGCATCATGGAGAGCGGCGAGACCGCCATCAAGACGGCAGGCGGCGAATAGCGAAATGCCCGACTTTACGGCGACCTTATCCGTCCGGCAGACATGGATATGAGGAAAGAATAATGAACGTCATCAAAGGTTTCCAAACTACCTTGAAGCATCTCATGGATGACGCGGTAACGGTGCAGTATCCGGAACAGGTGCAGAGATTCCATGATCGATACAAAGGGCGGCATCACCTGCGCCGCTATGAAAACGGCCTGGAGAAGTGCATCGGCTGTTCGCTCTGCGCGGCTGCCTGCCCAGCCGACGCCATCTGGGTGGAGGCGGCGGAAAACACCGATGAAGAACGCTACAGCCCCGGCGAACGCTATGCCAAGACCTACGAGATCAACATGCTGCGCTGCATCTTTTGCGGCTATTGCGAAGATGCCTGCCCGACCGAAGCGATTCAACTGGGCCACGAGCATCAGATGTCGTTCACTGATCGGCGCGATGCGATTTATACAAAAGACATGCTGATCGATCCGCCGCAGGAAGGCGCGGCTGATACACCGCAGGAAGTCAAGCCGGGCGCATTCGATCGCTCGATACCGGATATGGAAGACCCGGCCTAGCGGCGGCTGGCGGGACATTGCGGCGAATGCAAATTGAAGCGAAATGAACATTGTGCTAAAATGCACAATCTGATTCTTAGCGGGAATTAGACTGTATGGAATGGTTGTTCCTGGCTGTTAGCTTTGTGGCGGTGCTGGCGGCCGGCATGATGCTTACGCGGCAAAACGCGGTGCACAGCGCGCTCTTCCTGATCGTCAACTTTGGCTGCGTCGCTTTCCTTTACCTGATGCTGGACGCGCCCTTTTTGGCAATGGTGCAGGTGACGGTTTACACGGGCGCGATCATGGTGCTCTTTCTCTTTGTCATCATGCTGCTTGGCGCGGAAACGACGACCGATACCTCGGGGCGGATGCGCTGGCTGGGGCTGGCTGGTTCGGCAGTTGCGATCTTGCTGCTGTTGATCTTCGCCTTCCCGATTGCATCGGATATGTTGGCTGACGATGTGGCGGCGCCGCAGGATGCGCGGGCGCAGTTGCGGGTCATCAATGCGATTCCGGGCGGCGATGCGGAAGAGTTCACCGTGATGGAAATGGGCTTTGCGATGCCGCTGGTTGGCACGGTCAGCGCTAATGTCTTACTGGACGCGGTCGATGAGTCGATGGCGGACAGGCGAATCGATTCGGTGGTCTACAGGGACTCGCGCGAAGCGACAGGCGGGTACAGCGAGCTTGAGGCGGGCGCCTATACGGTCGTGGTGGGCGTCGATGACGGCAGCTATGTATCGGGACCGGTCTTCACAAAAGATTTGGTTTTGCCGCCGGATTCCGCTCACTCTGTGGTTGTCTTTGAAAACGAAGAGGGATTGGTTGATGTGACGGTGCTGGAGGATGACATCAGCGCGCCGGATGTTGGCACAATGCGCTTGACGCTTTTCAACGCGGTGACGGACCGGCAGGTGTCGCTAGTCAATGTGGGGCAATACAGTGCGCGGCGCTCGCTTTGCGATGACGCTGCCTGCACCGGTTTGATCCCGCATCGCCCGCTGATTGATCAGTTGCCGGCGGGCGATCATAGCAGCATCGCCCTTGATGAAGGCACATACAACCTGGCTTTCGTCGATCAAGAGCAAAATATCTTGCGTACATTGGCCGACTACCAAGCCGAGCGCGGGCTGATTGAGACGCGAGTGCTGGCGCGCGAGCCGGGGGTACCGGGCAGCCAGCCGAGTTATCGCGCCGCGGTCTTTACCGCTTTGGGCGCGCCCGCATTTGGCAGTCCCGAATCGGTGGGGCAGGTCTTGTTCATCGAATATGTGCTGCCGGTGATGTTGGTGGGCATGCTGCTGCTGGTGGCGCTCATTGGCGTGATCGTGCTGGCGCGGCCTGATGCGCTGGCGCAGGCGGAGCGCCGCCGCATCAATCGCCGCCGCCGGGTCAACCGGCCGTTGGTCAGCGTGATTTCGCAGCAGACGGGCGCCGATGTTTTAAGCGGTGAATATATGGCGAAGCTTACCGGCGGGTCCGATGATGGCGCAGACCAGTAGCCGCGGGAGTAAAAGACGATGAATCCGATTGGCGCCGAGCCCTATATCGTCTTGAGTATGGTGCTTTTTCTGCTGGGGGCGCTGGGTGTGCTCATGCGGCGGAACGCCATCCTGGTCTTCATGTCGGTGGAGCTGATGCTGAATTCGGCGAATCTGGCGCTGGTTGCCTTTGCGCGCGAGTGGGGTCAGGTGAATGGGCATGTCTTTGTTTTCTTTGTGATGACCGTAGCCGCGGCGGAAGTGGCAGTGGGCTTGGCGCTGATCGTGAATATATTCCGCGAGCGCCAGAGCATTAATATTGACGACTTGCAGCAGATGCAAGGCTGAGCGTAGGCCGTCGGAAGAGGCTCTAGCTAATGGAAAACCTCCCGCTTCTGGTTCCCCTTGTGATACTTGTGCCGGCATTGGGCGCATTTATCAACTTCTTCTTCGGCGCCAAAATCGAGGAGAAGTGGTCGGGTTATATCGGCTGCTTCGCTTCTATCGTTGCTTTCATTGTTTCATTGCTTCTTTTGACTTATGTGACGGGCACCAACGGCGCGGCGGCGGTCGTCAATCCGCCCTTTGTCGATGGCTGGCTGCGGATTGAATCCATCGGACTTGATATTTCCTGGCAGCAGCGCGTCGACTCGCTGAGCGTGACGATGATGCTAGTGGTGACCGGCGTCGGCTCGCTTATCCATCTATATGCCCGCGGCTATATGCACGGCGACAAATGGTATCCGCGCTTCTTCGCCTATTTGAATATGTTCCTGGCTTTCATGCTCATCTTGGTGACGGGCAATAATTTCCTGATGCTCTTCGTCGGCTGGGAGGGCGTCGGGCTTTGTTCGTTCTTGCTCATTGGATTCTGGTGGGACAAGAAAGCGCCCGAAGGCTGGAAGAATAGCAATGCGGCGCGCAAGGCTTTCATCGTCAATCGCATCGGCGATTTCGGCTTGCTGATGGCGATGTTTCTCATCTTCTGGACCTTCGGCACGCTGGATTTCCACCGGGCGGGCGAGCTGCCCAATACCGAGGCGAAATACCTGGTGCATTGGCGCGAGCACAACGACCTGCTGGAAGATAAGGAAGAAACGGACAAGGACGCCGCTGGCGATGGGCATGAAAAGGCGTACAAGTGTGTCCCGGCAGGCGACGACGAAACAGCGGACGCGCATGCGGATGACGAGTACGGCGCGCCGAATCCGCTGGCGGGCGACATCCGCGCGATTTATTGCAACAATGATCATTTTGATATCGCGCTCCTCGGCGTGTTCGGGCAGACAACCGAGCGCTTCGGAACAGGCGAAACGGTCGACTTCGGCAGCTTCCAGATGGCGTTCGATGATGTCATCTTGTTGATCGCTTTGTTCATTCTGCTCGGCGTCACTGGCAAGTCAGCGCAGATTCCACTATTTGTCTGGCTGCCGGATGCGATGGCTGGTCCGACGCCGGTCAGCGCTTTGATACACGCGGCGACGATGGTCACCGCCGGCGTCTTCATATTGGTGCGCTCCAACGTTTTCTTATGGGAATTGAATCACGGCGGTTATGTCATTGGGCTGGTCATCACGCTGGTAGGGGCGGGCACAGCGTTGATGGCCGGTTATATCGCGCTGGGCCAGTGGGATATCAAGCGGGTGCTGGCGTATTCGACGATTTCGCAGCTAGGATTCATGGTGGCGGCGGTCGGCATTGGCGCGTATGTCGCGGCGATGTTCCACCTGGTCACGCACGCGGTATTCAAGGCGCTGCTCTTCCTCGGCAGCGGCTCAGTTATTCACGGTGTTGAGCACGGTCATCATCACGCGCATGAACATGGGCACAGCCACGACGATGAGCATCAGCACGAAGATGGTGAAGAATTTGACGCGCAGGATATGCGCAATATGGGCGGCTTGCGCAAGCGGATGCCCATCACCTATATCACTTATTTGATTGGCACGCTGGCGCTAGCTGGGATTTTCCCCTTCGCTGGATTCTGGTCGAAGGACGAGATTCTCGCCGATGCCTGGTACGAAGGTTTCGAACTAAATGAATTGAGCGGCTTCTTCGCCTTTGGCGTATTGCTGGTCGCGGCCGCGTTCACGGCATTTTATATGTGGCGGCAGATTGTGCTGGTCTTCCTGGATCAGCCACGCAGCGAAGCGGCTGAACAAGCGCCGGAGAGTAATGGGGCGATGCTGCTGCCGCTGCTGATTTTGGCGGTATTCACGCTCATCATTGGTTTCATCAATGTGCCGCAAGCGACACCGATCTTTGATGGGATTTACCACCCCTACGAATTCAAGCATTTTTTGGAGCACAGCCTGATCAGCGTGTCGCGCGGGCATGTGCTGGACTTCAACCTCTCAATCGCTGGCATTGCTTTGGCGCTGGGCATCGTATCGATTTTGGTCGCCAACCGTGTCTATAAGGGCAAGGGGCTGGCGAGCGGCAATCGCGATCTGCTGGAGGCGGGCGGCGCTTCCCGTCCCATATTCCGATTGGCGAACGCGCGACTATACTGGGACGAATTTTATGCGGCCCTGATTGAGCAACCGTTTAATCGTCTTGGGGAATTTCTTGCCGATCGTATCGACCAGGATTTCCTACACGATTATTTCCACGACAGCATAATCAAGCGCGGCTTCGACACGATTGCTGAATTGCTCGGCAGACCTTTCGATCTTGGTATCGTCGATGGCGCGGTCAACGGCGTTGGCGCGTTTGTGCAGCGGGCGGCCGAGTGGATGCGGCGCTCGCAGACGGGCTACGTGCGGATGTATGCGGTGGTGCTCTTCATCGGCGTCGTGGCTGTCATTACGCTCATGATCTATCCCTTTGTTCAGATGCTGCTCGCCGGCGGCTCTTAAGGAGAACGCAGTCCTATGGATGTAACTGGACTCTCGCTCACAACGATCACTTTGTTCCTGCCCATGGTTGGCCTCGCCATTTTGCTGTTTATGAATGGCGAGACGCAAAAGGCGAATCTAAAGTGGGTTGCCTTCGCGACCAGCATCGTCACTTTTGTCGCTTCCGTGTTGATGTGGATCAATTTCGATCCGAGCAGCGCCGGGCTGCAAATGGTGCAGCGAAACACCTGGGCGGAAGTTTCGCTGGGTGAGTCGGTGATCAATGTTAGCTATTTTGTCGGCGTAGATGGCATCAGCATGCTCTTGGTGCTGCTGACAACGTTTATTATGCCGATCTCGATTTTGGGCTCATTCGGCAGTCATATCTTTGAGGAGCGCGGACGGGAAAAGCTCTATTACATTTTCTTGATGCTGCTGGAATGGTCGATGATCGGGGTTTTCGTCGTACATGACCTGATCATTTTCTATGTCTTCTGGGAAGTTACGCTGGTGCCGATGTATTTCCTGATTGGCATCTGGGGTTCGGAAGAGCGCATATACGCCGCGGTCAAGTTCTTCCTGTATACGATGGCCGGCTCCATCTTGATGCTGATTGCGATTCTTTATGTCGGCAATCGCTCAGGTACCTTCAGCACTTATAGCGCCGGCGGCGATATCGGCGTGATTGAGCGCGTGCAAACCTGGGAAGGCGAAGGCACCTATTGGGATGCGGCCGATCCGGAAGCGGAGGGCGAGGAGGCGGGCTTCCTGCTCAATTCGGTGGAGAGCTGGCTCTTCCTGGGATTCCTGGTTGCCTTCGCGATTAAGGTTCCGATCTTCCCCTTCCACAGCTGGCTGCCTGACGCGCATGTGCAGGCGCCGACAGCCGGCTCAGTGATCCTGGCCGGTGTGCTGCTAAAGATGGGCACTTATGGCATCGTGCGCTTCAACCTGAATTTATTTCCCGAGGCGACCGTGGCCTGGGCGCCGACCATCGCCTTCCTCGGCGTTGTCGGCATCATTTATGGCGCCTGGGTCAGTTATGCGCAGGACAACGTCAAGAAGCTGGTCGCTTATTCGTCGGTCAGCCACCTTGGATTTGTGGTGGTGGGCATATTTGCCCTGAATGCGCAGGGCTTGCAGGGCGCGACCTTGCAAATGGTCAATCACGGCATCAGCACCGGCGGCTTGTTCTTGATTGTAGGCATGCTCTACGAACGCTGGCACACAAAAGAAATGGCCGAGTACGGCGGCGTTTGGAAGGTGATGCCGCTCTTCGGCGCGATCAGTTTGGTGATTTCGCTCAGCAGCATGGGCTTGCCCGGATTAAACGGCTTCATCGGCGAGTTCACGATTTTGCTCGGCTCGCTGGGCAGCGATTATTTGGGCTTCGCCTTTACGCTCTTCGCCACGTTGGGCGTTATCATGGCGGCGGTTTATCTGCTGAAAATGTTCCAGCATGTATTCATGGGCGAGCTGAAGAAGCCCCTGAGCAGCGAAGAGGGTTACAAGCTCAGCTGGAGCGAGAAAGCGGCTTTCATTCCGATCATCATCATGATCTTCTGGATGGGCATACAGCCGATCGTTTTCTTCAATATGCTTGATGTGTCGGTGGATAGCATCGTCGCGCTTTTCGTTCGCTAGGAGAGAAGATGTTCGAATCGCCCACAATTGCGGAATTCCTGGCGCAATCCAACCTTGGCTCGACGCTGCCTGGCACTTTGCTGTTGACCTGGACGCTGATTCTGGTCCTGATTGATCTCTTCGCCGGGGAAGGGCGGGCGCACTGGACGCCGGTTGCGGCTTGCATAGGCTTGGGCATCAGTTTTGTGGCGAATGTATTTGTGTACTCGCCAGCCGAAAGCGAACAGATCGCGCTTTATGGCATGTTCATCGCTGATGCCTTCACCGGTTTCCTGAATATGGTGATTCTGGTCGCCACATTGATCGCGGTGTTGATGAGTTGGGATTATCTCAACCGCGCCGATATCCATCGCGGCGAGTTCTATATTCTGGCGTTGATCTCGTCGGCTGGCGCCATGTTCATGGTTGCTGCCAACGACTTGATCATCATCTTCGTCGCCCTCGAGCTGCTGAGCATCCCTCTGTATATATTGGCGGCTTTCCGCTCGATAAAGAACGATGGCAGCGAATTGTCGCTGAAATCCGAAGAAAGCGGCATGAAGTATTTCATCCTGGGCGCCTTTTCCAGCGCCTTTCTGGTTTTCGGCGCGGCGCTGGTGTACGGCGCGACCGGCACGACGAATATTCCGCAGATCTTCAGCATGGCCGACGGGATCGTTGGCGGAACATCGGCGGCAGCTTTCTATCTGCTGATTGGCGCGGCGCTGCTCGTGGTCGGTTTGGGATTCAAAGTGGCGGTGGTGCCTTTCCATATGTGGACGCCGGATGTTTATGAAGGGGCGCCGACGCCGGTCACCGCTTTCATGAGCGTAACCGCCAAGGTGGGCGGTTTCGCGGCGCTGCTGCGCGTGCTGATTACGGGTCTGTCGGTTTTGGTGATGGCCGAGGGCGAAGCAGCCGCCTGGCAATCGACGACGACGATAATTGCTATTTTGACCTTGGTGTTTGGCAACTTTGTGGCGATATCGCAGCGCAATCTGAAGCGCATGCTAGCGTATTCATCCATCGCGCATGCCGGTTATATCATGGTTGCGGTGGCAGCAGCCGGCGCAGCCGAGGTCGCGGACGCGGCGACGCAGAGCGCGCTGGTGTATATGATGGCGTATATGTTCACCAATCTCGGCGCCTTTGCAGTGGTCATGGCGATTGAGCGCGAGGATGGCAGCGGCGGCAATATCGATGACATCACCGGGCTGGCGAGGACGCGGCCGCTGATGGCGATGGCGATGACCATCTTCATGCTCAGCTTGACCGGCATCCCGCTGACGGCCGGTTTCGTCGGCAAGTTCATGATATTTTCTTCGGCGATACAGGCGGGCTTGTTTGGACTGGCGGTGATCGGCGTACTGACCAGCGTCGTCAGCGCATTTTATTATGTGCGCGTGGTGGTCAATATGTACCTGCGCGACAGCGAGGTTGATGCGGCGCCGGCGCTGGAAACGCCTTACGTGCGCTGGGCGATCAATATTGCGCTGGCGGGCACGATGATCTTCGGCATTTTCTATCCGTTGGCGACCAACTTGGTGGGAATGGTGAGCATTGCTTGAGCGAAGCGTCTAAACGACAACCGGTGTTGACGGGGTTGAGCGGCGGCTCGCCTCGTTTTCATTTAGGGAAAGTTTCGGTATCATGACTTTGCGTTTGACAAACGAACGATCATGACACGTAGAGAGCGCGAAGGTCTTCTCTGGATACTCTTGGCGGCGGCCGGTTTCTCGGTCATGCCGACCATGGTGAAGCTGACCTACCTGCATTCGACCTTTGAGCCGATGGATATCGCCATTTGGCGCTTCGTCCTGGCGGCGCCAATCATGTGGGCGTTGGTGCTGCTCAACGGTAGGTCCGCCCGAAAAGACTTTGGACAAAACCTGCCTATTGCCAGGTTGCTTTTCATCGGGGCGATCATTTCGGCTGCGGTGCTGGCGGCGTTCTTCGCTCTGGATCGTTTGCAGGCGAGCACTTACATTGTGCTGCTGTATTCTTATCCGGCGATGGTGGCGCTGCTTTCGCGGCTGTTGGGCGATGAAATCCGGCCGCGGACCTGGCTGGCGCTTGGCATGGCGCTGATCGGCGTTGCCATGACCGTGCCAAACTTCTCGACGGCGACTGAGGCTGACGGGCTGGGTGTGGGATTGGCGCTGCTGAATGCGGCAATCATCGCGATATACTATATTCTGACGCGGCGGGCGCTTGAGGGCGTGGTCGATGTTTCGCGGGCGAGCGCCGTGATGATGCTGGGCACCTTGGTCGTTATGCTGATGCTGATTCTCGTTCGCGGGTTGCAATTGCCGCAGAATCCGCAGACGATTCTTTTGCTGGCTGGCATCGGATTCTTCGGCACGGTCTTGCCGGTGTTCGGCGTGAACATCGCGGTCCAGCGGATTGGCGCGGCGCAGGCATCGCTGGTCAGCACGGTAGAGCCAATACTGTCGATGGTCGTATCCATGCTGATCCTGGGCGAGATGATCTTCGCGATGCAGTGGCTGGGCGCGGCGCTGATCGTGGGCAGCGTCATCGCGCTGCAGTTGCGGCCGCGCAATCGGATCGACCTCAGTATCGCACACGAGGCGGGATAGGGGCATTGAGATGTCTTACCGGGAGAAGCTGCCGAGCGAATTGTTGGCGGATCTGAAGCGAAACCGAGAGGGACGCCTGTCTTCGCGGCAGCGCATTGAGTTGGTGACCGAACCGCTGGCGACGCTATTGCTGCTGTCGGTGCCGCTGATCTTGATCGCGGGACGTTATGGTCCCGCTGGACGCGCTTTCGTTCTGGCGCTGGTGGCTGGTTTCGTGCTCACTATAGTCATGCGTGTGCTGCGCTTCTCGCGCGTCAAGCTCTGCTATCGGGTGCTCTTCGCCGAGCGGCTGTCGGCGCGCTGGATGTTCTGGCGCAAGACGAAGCTGACGGATAAAGCAGGCGAAGCCTTTCGCTTTGATCACCGGCTTTCGCGCAAGACCAAGATAAAGCCGGATCAGTCTTTGCATGTTTATTATGTTGAGGCGGCGGGAAGGCGGATTTTGCTGAATATGACGCCGCGCGATCATCCGCAAGCCGATTTCGCCGAGCCAAGCGACAGCTTCACCTATGCGGGTGGCAGGCTGTATGGGGAATGAGACCAACGGCGGCGCGCAGCGAAATGCGGACGGGCTTTCGCGCGATGACTTGCGTGTGATGGGCGTGGAGCAGGTGCAGGCGGCGCTGGATCGCATGCAGATCGGCATCCGAGTTGTCACATACGATGGTTCGACCGCGACTTCTCAGCAGGCGGCGGAAAATGTCGGTTGCCAGTTGGGGCAGATCGTCAAGAGCCTCGGCTATATGATCAAGAAGACAACTCCCGTGCTGATTTTGGCCAGCGGTGATCAGTCAATTGATGAGCGCAAGCTGGGCGCGTTGTTTGGGGTAGGACGCAAGAAAGTACGGATGATGACAGGCGAGCAATGTATCACTTGGCTTGGCTACGCGCCTGGTGGCGTCCCGCCGGTGGCGCATCGGTCGGACGATCTCACCATATTGCTGGATGAAACATTAAAGCGATTCGAGATTGTCTACGCGGCGGGTGGCGCCGCCAATGCGATCTTCCCATTAAAATTGTCGCTACTTGAAGAGGTGACGGGCGGCACGTTCGCCGACCTGGCCAGGACTTGATTGGCAGTAAGCGAAAGCGCCTACGCTAGGGGCTGAAGGCGCCGACGAGTTTGATGCTGTCCTCCAGCGCCGCGAGAATTTCCAGCAATCGCTCTTGCCAGCGCCCTTCCTCGGCGGGCATGCGCACATCGGTGCGTGTGACATCGACGTCTTCGCCAAGGGTCAGGGACAGCAGTTCGCGGTTGATGGTGGCGAGGAAGGGCAGCTTGATACGCAGTTCAGCGCGCGGGAGCAAGACGTGGGTGGCGCGAAGAGCCTGCGCCATGACTTTGACCCGAATCTGATAGAGCAGCCCTTCGACGGCGGCGGGCAGCGGACCAAAGCGGTCGATCAGTTCGGCGCGCATGCGTTCGATTTCGTCGATGCTTTGGATGCCGCCAAGGCGGCGATAAAGCTGCAGGCGCAGCGCCATTTCAGGGATCCAGTCGGTTGGGAAGTAGGCTGGGAGGGGCAGGTCGATAATGAGACGCTCACGGGCGGATGCCGGCGAAGCAGCGGGGACGCCGGCGGCTGTGGCGCCTCGCTGATCTTTAACCGCCTGCTGCAGCATTTCGGTGTAGAGATGCAAGCCGACGCTGGCGATATGCCCCGACTGCCTCATGCTGAGGATGTCGCCGCTGCCCCTCATTTCCAGGTCGCGTATGGCGATCTGAAAACCGGCGCCCAACTGCGTGTTTTCCGCCAGAGTCTCCAGCCGAGTGCGCGCTTCTTGCGTGAGTGTGCTGGCCGCATAAAAGAAGTAGGCGTAGGCTTGCTGCGCCGAACGCCCAACCCGCCCGCGCAGTTGATAAAGCTGGGCGACGCCAAAGTAATCGGCGCGATCGACAAGCAAGGTATTGACGCGCGGCATATCGATGCCATTCTCGATGATAGAAGTTGAGATGAGGATGTCGTATTCGCCGCGGGTGAACTCGGACATGACTTTTTCCAGCGCGCGCGGGGCCATTTGTCCATGGGCGATGGCGAGAGAGGCTTCTGGCACGATGCGCTCAATTCGGTTGCGGATAATATGAATCGACTTGACGCGGTTATGCACGACGAAGACTTGCCCGCCACGCTCAAGTTCGCGCATGATCGCAAGGCGAGCGAGATTGTCGTCCCAGGAGCCGACTTGGGTGATCACGGGCAGGCGCTCTTCCGGCGGCGACTGAATCATGCTGATATCGCGGATGCCGCTCAAACTTAGATAGAGCGTGCGCGGAATCGGCGTTGCCGTCAGCGTCAAGATGTCGATGCGCGAACGCAGCTTCTTGAAGTGCTCCTTGTGTTTTACGCCAAAGCGTTGTTCTTCGTCGATGATCATCAAGCCTAGCTGCTTGAAACTTATGTCTTGCGAAAGCAGGCGATGCGTGCCGATGACAATGTCGACTTCGCCGCTGGCAAGGCGATCGCGGATTTCTTTCTGCTGCGCCTTGCCGCGGAAGCGGGAGAGCATTTCGATCACCACGGGAAAGGCTTTCAAGCGCGCCATGAAATTGTCATAGTGCTGCTGCGCCAGCACGGTTGTCGGCACCAATACGGCAACTTGGGCGCCATCCTGTACCGCCTTAAAGGCGGCGCGCAAGGCGACTTCGGTTTTGCCGAAGCCGACATCGCCGCAGACCAAGCGATCCATCGGCTTGCGGCTGCCCATATCGGCTTTGACTTCTTGAATGACGCGCAACTGGTCTTCGGTTTCGACGAAAGGAAAGCCGGCTTCCATCTCGTGCTGCCAGGCGCTGTCGGGGCTGAAGGCGATGCCAGAGGCTTGCGCGCGCCGGCTGTATATTTGCAGCAGCTCTTTGGCTTCTTCTTCGGCGTTGCGCCGCGCTTTATCGCGCGCCTTAATCCATTGGTCGGGCTTGCCCAGTTGGTTGAGCTTCGGCGGCGTTTCTTCGGCGCCGACATAGCGCGAGAGTCGGTCGGCTTGGTGGATGGGCACGTAGATGGTATCGGCGTTTTGATATTCGACGAGCAGGTATTCGCGCTCGGTCGCGTGTACGGTGCGTTGGCGCATGCCCATAAAGCGGCCGATGCCGAAGTCCACATGTACAACATGGGTGCCGATTTCCCAATCGGTATAGGAGGTATCGGCCGCCACCCTGGCGCGCGCGCCTTTGGCTTCGCTGCGGCGGCGCGGTTCCGGGCGCGACCAGCCGAAGATCTCGGCGTCAGTGATGAAATGCAGCGCGCCGATGTCAGTCGCCAACGACCAGCCTTCAGCCGCCGATCCGCGAACGAAGCGCAGGGATCCCGGCGGTGGCGGCTCGTCTATCACTTCCAGCGAGGGAATGTATGCCGACGCATCTTGTTCGTACCAGAGATTCTCCAAGCGTTCGACTTGTTCGGTGATGATTACGGCGCGGTCGCCGCGACTGCGCAGTTGACGTACGCGATTGAGCATGGGGCGGAGTTGGCCGCCATAGCGCTCGCCCGGCGCAAATTCGCGGGGCGCTTCGCCCACTGGTTGGTTGGCAAGCGAGACACAGGTCAAGCGCTTAGCTTCGGACTTCAAAGCGCGCCAGGGCAGATAGGGCGCTGGATGATCGGGCTTTATCTGTGAAGCAGATATGGCGTCGGCGCTGTTTTCTTCGGCGGTCTCGACAATTTCTTGCGCTGTCATTTCCAGGAATTGCGGCTCTTCCACCAGCACCAGCGCGTTGGCCGGCGCATAATTCAGCAGGCTGGCGCGCTGGCTGTAGAGGAGCGGCAGGTAGTGCTCCAGGTGAGCGAAGGCGCTGCCTTGGCTCAGCGACTCGATGTCGGCGCTGAGGCTGGTTGCGTCCGCATCATTCTCCCCGTTCGCCGGCGATTGCTTGGCAAGATTGGCGCCGACCGCCCGCGTCAGTTTTGGCAAGGCTTCGCGCGCAGGCACAATTCTCGCGGAACCCACGCGCTTGACGCTGCGTTGATCGCGCGGGTCGAATAGGCGCAGGCTTTCAATCTCGTCATCAAAGAACTCAATGCGCAGCGGATATTCGCTGGCCAGGGGAAAGATATCGAGGATGCCGCCACGCCGGCTGAAGGTCCCGGGTTCAATCACGACCGGCGCCGGTTCGTATCCGATGCCGATCCAGCGCAGAATTAGCGATTCCATTTGGAATTGCTGGCCCGTCTCAATGTCGATGGTGGCAGCGCGGAATGTATCCAGGGGCAGGGTTGCCTGCATCAGGGCGCGGGCCGAGGCAATGACAATTGGACGCGATTGGTCGCTGCCGAAAGCGAGGGCGGAAAGGGTATCGATGCGGTTGCGGATGACGCTGGCGTCCCAAGGCGCGCGATCGTAGAAGAGGGCGGAGGGCTCGGCGAAGCGATAGAGGCGCGCGCTGTCTGCGAGCCAAATCGGCAGTTGTTCGCTTACATTGTAGGCGCGGCGTACGGCGGCTGTCAGGTAAATTATGGGACCGTTCCAGTCGGCCGCTAGCGCCGCCAGCAGGAATGGGCGCGCCGAACGCACGATATTAAAGGAATCGCTGCGCTTATCACTGGCGATTTGGGCGAGCAGGGTCTGATAAGCCCGGCATTCGCGCAAGATGTCAAGGAGTCCCGAGAGGTGCGTTGCCATGTTTGCCTTTGTATGCTGGAGGATTGCGACGCGCTAGTATATCAGCGTCGCGATAATGGAACTAGAGACGGTCGGGCGGGGCAGTGTATTGAAGTCGGTGGAAACGCAAGGAATTTACCACAGTCCCTCGCAAGTCACGACATGGCTCACACAAAATTTGACACCCAAAGTTGTGTTTGGGCGGGCTTGCCAAGGCAAGCCCCTACGGTTTTCGACGGGTATGTAATTGGGAATTGGACAGGTTTCATAAAAAAGAGGTCACCGAGTTAAATGAGGACACCGAGAAGTGTAAGCAAAATATGCTCTAATCTCTGTGTCCTTCATGCCTTTGTGGTGAGGTTCAATATGACAAGTTAAGTTTCCACCGAAGTCGATACACTAGCGTGGCGCGATAACCGATGAATTGGGAGGAGCGACGTCGCGCGAATCGACGCTTGCGAAACCACATGCAGCAGAAGTAAAGTGTAGACGGCTGACTTGGGTGGATCTTCTGTTATGAAACGCCGTATTCGAATGATCTTGACAGCTTTTATCGTTGTTCAGGCGGTCTCGGTCTTGGCTCAGGCGGCGGAGACGGCCTGGTACGCCTGCGATACGAGCGATCGCCGTCCGCAGAGCCGCTTTTATCAGCGTGGATACGCGCCGGATGATCAAAGGGAGGACGATTTATGGCGCTATTCCGAAATGGAAGCGCAGGGCATTGATCGGAGCATTATAGATGTGGGCTTGGCGCTGTTGGCGGAGTCGCGGACGCGGCAAGCGCTCATCCTGATGCGCAATGGCTATGTCGTTTATGAACAGTATTTCAACGGCAGCCATGCCGCGGACAGCAACAATATCGCCAGCGTCTCCAAGAGCATGCTGTCGGCGCTGGTTGGCATCGCAATTGAGCAGGGATATTTCCAGTCAACCGATGAACGAATCGCCGATTATCTGCCCGAGTATTTCGAAGCTGTTGCCGATTTGAAACTGCGGGGACTGACGCTTCACCAAATGCTGACGATGACGCATGGGCTGGCATGGGAAGAAAACGATAGCGAGCGCATGCTGAACCGCAGCGAAGATTGGGTGGCCGATATCTTGCGCCTGCCGTTGCGCAAAGAGCCGGGGACGGTTTTCCATTACAGCACGGGCGCATCGCAAGTCTTGGCGGCTGTTGTGAGGGAGGCGACCGGAATGAGCGTTTGCGAATTCGCTCATCGCTTCTTGTTTGAGCCGCTTGGCATTGAAGCCGAATTCTGGGGCGTCGGTCCGGCAGGCTACTTCAGCGGGGGCCACAGCGTGAGCATGACCGCGCGGGAAGTGGCGCGTTTTGGTCAGCTGTTTCTTGACGAGGGGCGCTGGCAGGGGGAGCAGATCGTGCCTGGTTGGTGGGTGGCCGCTTCGACGGCGCCGCAGATCGATATCGGCAACAATTATGCTGGATACGGCTATTACTGGTGGCTGAATCGCATCGGCGGCTACGATATGTATTCGGCGCTGGGCGCGGGCGGGCAGATTCTGCATGTCATTCCCGAGCTGGAGCTGGTGATGGTGACGACGCACAGTTTCCGCGGCAATCAGCGCGATTACGCGGAGGAAGCCGAGTCGTATCAGTTCTTGTGGGATAGTCTCATCCCGGCGATCGACGGCGCCTAATCGACCAGCGCTTGGTAGGTCAGGGCGCGGAAGTCGTGCTGGAAGAACAGCATATTGTTCATCAGTTGGGTCATGATGATGCCGACCAGGCGCTCTTGCGGATCGACCCAGAAGTTGGTCGCCGCGGCGCCGCTCCAGCCGTAGTTTCCGTCAGAATTCAGGACGCCAGTTTGGGCGGCGTCCATGACGATATCAAAACCGAGGCCGAATCCCCGTCCGGGTATGGGGGAGGGGCCGATGGCGAGCGGCAGCAATTCTGGCCGAATGTGGTTGCGGGTCATAAATTCGAGCGTCTTGCGGCCGATGATCCGCACATCGTCCGATGCGCCCCGGTTCAAGAGCATTTTGGCAAAGCGCCAATAATCGGCCGTGGTGGAGACCAAGCCACCACCGCCGGAGGGCGCGTTGGCCGGTTTTGTGTAGTCGTGGAAGGGGATGTCGGGCGCGCCCTTATATTCGCGGAATCCGCCGGTTTGCGGCAGGTGCTGATAAAGCTTGGCGAAACGGTCGAGTTTGTCGGCTGAAACGTGGAAGGCGGTATCAATCATGCCGAGCGGTTGAAAGATTTCGGATGCTAGATAGTCCTCAAAAGGCATATCCGCCAGCAGCTGCACCAGGTAAGCGCAGACATCGGTGGCGATGCTGTAATTCCAGGCGCTGCCCGGTTGAAAGCGCAGCGGCAGTTCAGCCATGCCGCTAATCTTCTCTTCGAGCGCCGCGGTTTCGCTGCGGAAGATGGAATTGCGGTACATCTCGTCAATTGGCGTATCGAGGAAAAAGCCATAGCTCAGACCGGCGGTATGCGTGAGCAGATGATGGATCGTCATCGGCGGGTTTTGCGGCTCGAGCTTCTGGCCGAGATAACCGAGCGCGCTGAGGACTTTGGTCTTGCCAAACTGCGGAATGTAGCGGCTGACTGGTTGGGCGAGATGGAATTTGCCCCGCTCGTAGAGTTGCATCAGCGCGATGGAGGTGACGGGCTTGGTCATGCTGTAGATGCGGAAGATGGTATCGTGTTTCATCGGCAGCTTGTTTTCGGCATCGCGGAAGCCGCAGGCGTCAAAATGCGCGACTTCCGAATTGCGGGCAACCAGCGTGACGAAGCCGGCGACTTTGCCCTGGTCGACATATTGCTGCAGGCGAGAACCAATATTGTTCAAGCGTTCGGCTGAAATGCCAACCGCTTCGGGCGCTACAATCTGCATTTAAAAGCCCCTCTTGTCTTTTGATTTACGTTTCACTAGTCCGCGAGTTGTTCCTGCAATTGACGCTGGTATGCCAGCGCCTTCGGGTGCTGCGGATTGATCGCGAGCGCGCGCTCGATGGCGGCCGCCGCCGCTCCTTGGTCATGCGTGCGCAGATGATCAGCCAAGGTGAGATAGCGGGCAACCGCTTTTTTCGCGGTGCCCTGCGCCAAGAACCATTCGGCAATGGCGCGCTGCACAGCGACCAGTTCGGGTTTAATCGTCACCGCTTTGATCCGCTCCGTGTTTGCCTGACGGCTTTCGCCCTGGCTTTCGTATAGTTCAGCCAGGCGCAGATGCCCCGATACCGCCTCATCGATCAGTCCCAGTTTCTTTTGGATCGAAATGAGTTTGGTCAGCGCCTTGGTGTCGGAAGGCGCCAGTTCATGCGCGCGTTGGTAGATCACCAGCTGCTCTTGCAGCTGCGACTTGGAGCGCGAATTCGCCTGACGGGGGGCATCGCCATTGAATTGAGACATGGCGGCTTCGATGCCGTCGCTGAGCCAGAGCTCGATGGCGTCGGCGGCGCGCGCTGCTACTTCATCCGCCAGGATCGCATCATCGCCTTTGAGCGGCTGCAGCACGAAATCGAATGGCTGCATTTTCCCTGGGGGCCGGCCAATGCCGAAACGAAGACGGGCGAAGGCATTGTCGCCGAGGCGCCCAATGATGCTGCGCAGACCCTTCTGCCCGCCGTGCCCGCCGGATTTCCGCAATCTCAGTTTGCCGAAGGGGATATCGAGGTCGTCGTGAATGACGAGCAAGTTATCGCTGACGACATCGTAATAGTCCATCAGCGCGCGTACCGATTCGCCGCTGCGGTTCATATAGGTCAACGGTTTCGCCAGTTTCACCGGTATGTCGCGGATGGCGCCGTCCCAGGTTTGGGCGCGGCGTTCGCTGCGTCCGCGGCCGAGATTATGGCGGCGTATCAACTCGTCGATCACGCGCCAGCCGACATTGTGGCGCGTCTTTTCGTATTTGGCGCCGGGGTTCCCCAGCCCTACAATCAGGCGTTTTTCAGCCATAGTGATCTCGCAGCTTGCCCTGCTGTCGATATGGTAGCAGACAGGGTGGCGTATTGTACAGCGAGTACGGCACACCCCATCCCCCGGCCCCTTCCCCAGCAAGCTAGGGAAGGGGAGCTAGACGCTGCGGGACGCAAGGGATTTTGCGTGGGCGGCGGGATTGTCGCGCGGGTGTCTACAGAGGGCTGTCGTCGACGTAGCGCGGGTAGGAAAGTTTGGCTGATTCGGCTTGGTCGAGGTCCAAATCCAGGGTGATGAAGGGAGTGCCGGCGTCGGTCACCGCGAGTACGACGCCATCTGGGTCGCAGATCCAGCCAGCGCCGCCCAGCTGGATGTGATCGGCGCGCCCAGCATGATTGGACGAAAGGGAAAATGCGCCGGCTACGACGGCAGCCGTGCGGCCGCCCGCCAACCACTTATCGTTGCTGAACGCGGGTGTGCTGCGCGGATTCAGCAGCAAGTGAATGCCGCGCTTGCCGTATTGGCGCGCGTGTTGCATGAACCAGATTTCGGTGCAGATGCTAAGCCCGATGGAAAGCTCGCCCAAGCGGACCGGCTGGAAATCTATCGGGGCGCGATCATACCAGTTGGCTTCCCAATAGCCGTCGTCGTTCGGGAGATAGGTCTTGCGGCGGATCCACTGCAGTCCGCGCGTGGCGTTCCAGGCGTAGGCGACATTGTATCGTTTGCCGGCTTCGTTACGTGGGGCCGTGCCGATGACCGTCGCGGCGCCAAGTTCCGGCAGGCGCGTTAGCCAGCGCTCGTGCGCGGACAGGGCGGCGCGCCAGACAGATTCGTTGAATTTGGGCGCGGTACAGAACCAGGGCGCGAAGCAGATCTCGGGCAGCAGCACGAGATCGGAACGTTCGCGGGAGACATGGGCTCGCAGCGCTTCCCATTCGCTTGGCAGTTGGCTTGCGTCAAGCTGGGTGATCGTCGCCTTCATGCCGGTTCGCGCTGTCCGCTGAATTGTGTCTCATAGAGGCTTGCGTAGAGGCCGGCTTTATTCAGGAGTTCGGCGTGGCTGCCCTGCTCGACGATGACGCCGCGATCCAGCACCAGAATGGCATCGGCGGCCAGGATCGTGCTGAGCCGATGGGCGATGACGATGCTGGTGCGTCCGCGCATGATTTGGCTGAGCGCGTCCTGGATCAGCGCTTCCGAATGGCTGTCGAGATGGCTGGTGGCTTCGTCCAGCACGAGAATCCGCGGATCCTTCAAGACGACGCGGGCGATGGCGATCCGCTGTTTTTCGCCGCCGCTGAGCCTGTAGCCGCGCTCGCCGACGATGGAGTCGTAGCCATCGCTCAGCCCCATCACGAAATCATGGATATGGGCTGCTTTCGCCGCCGCTTCGAGTTCGGCTTGCGTAGCGTCGGGCTTGGCGTAGAGCAGGTTGGTGCGGATCGTATCATGGAAGAGGTAGGTCTCTTGGGTCACCATGCCGATGTTCCGCGCCATGGCGCTCAGGGTCAGGTGACGCAGGTCATAGCCATCGAGCGTAACCCGCCCGGCGGAAGGATCATATAGGCGCGGGATCAGGTAGGTCAGCGTTGTTTTGCCGGCGCCGCTGGGACCGACCAGGGCGACAAGCTGGCCCGGCTCGATGCGGAATGAGATGTTTACCAGCGCCATCTCGCGCGCTTGGTGTACCAGGCCGGTCGTGGGCGCGCCGTTCCGCCGCCGCCCACTTTCACCCGAGCGTGTGGCGTTGACGCTGGCGAAGCGGCCGATTCGCTCGACATCGGAAAGCAGTTGCGCATCGTCTATGCGGTAACGAAAGCTCACATCCTCGAAAGCCAGCTTGCCTTCGACTTCCTCCAACTGAATGGCGTCGTCAGCCTCGGCGATTTCCAGCGGCAGGTCGATGATCTCAAACACGCGCTCGAAGCTGACGATGGATTGCGCGAATTCCACCGGCGCGTTGGCGAGCATTTCAAGAGGAAAATACAGCCGCGTGGCGTAGACGACGAAGGCGACAATGGTGCCGATTGAGAGCGCCTCGCCGATGACGAGCATGCCGCCGATCCAGTAGATCAGCGCCGTGCCGATATAATCCAAAAGACCGAGGACGGTGGAGAATTGAATCCCCATAACCGCGCGCTTGATGCCAGCATCGCGAACTTCAGCAGCGCGGCGATCGAAATGATCCACCTCCGCTTCCAGCCGTCCGAAGAGTTTAACGAGCAAGGCGCCGCTTATATTGAGTGTTTCGTTCATCATCGCGTTCATCTGCGCGTCGATCACACGCTGCTCGCGCGATATCTGCTCGAGGCGAGCGCCAAGCCGCCGCATGATGATGAGGTAGAAGGGCAGGACTGTGACGCTAATCAGGGTCAAGCGCCATTCCAAATGCAGCATGATAGCAAGGGAGGCGATGACCATGAAGAAATTGGTGATAATGGCGACGATGGTGTTGCTGACGGCATTTTGCGCGCCGATGACATCGTTGTTCAGGCGGCTCATCAACTCGCCCGTTTTGGTATTGGTGAAGAAACGGAGCGACATCTGCTGCAGGTGACGATAAAGCGAAACGCGCAGGTCGTAGATGACGCCTTCGGCGATGGTGACATTCAGTTTGCGCTGCACTATCCGGACGCAAGAGACGGTTATCGGCAGAACCAGCATCGCCAGCGCCAGCACATTGAGCATACCGATGTCTTTGGCCGGAAGGGCGACATCAATGATCTGACGGAAGATCAGCGGATTGATCAATCCCAGGCTGGTGGTCAGCACGATGGCGATCAGCATGCCGACGATATGAAGTCGGTAGGGCTTGGCGTATCGCAGCACTCGGAGCAGTAGGCGTCCCGAGACATTGGGCTTCGCCTTCGTCTCGTGCCGCCACATACGGCGGTACCAGCCGCCGCCTATCATTCCCATTGGTTTGTGTCGCCTCCTGTTTACGTTGCGAGCGGCAGACCCCTCACCCCCGGCCCCCTCTCCCACAAGGGGAGAGGGGGAGCATCGCGCGGTGGTTTGCAAGGTATTTTGCGTGGGCGGCGATATAGTCGCGCGGGAGTCTACAATGACTATAGCATAGCTGCTTCAGCCGCTTTGAAGCGACTGTCAAAATGTCTAGGTGGACTGCTCTTTAAGCCAGGCGCCGCGACACGACGCTCATGGCAGCGGCAAACCCCATCGACCGTCACACGAAGGATCGGTTCGTCAGGCGAGCGAAGTGATTCTACAGATTGAGCCAAATGGGTCGGGTTGGCGCTAGCGATCCAGCGCCAAGCCGCGCACGATCGCGCGCGCGTCGTTCATGTTAGGGGCGAAAAGGACTTCACGTCCTTCGACGGCGTTGTTGAAGGTCTTCTGTATTGTCTGATAGATGGTGCGGATAGCGCCGTTGGCGCCGACGACGACGCGGGCGCCTTCATTGGGGCGGGCTTCGCCCGATGCCAGCAAGGTCTTAGCGGCGGTCAGGATGTCGCGCGGGATGGTTGTGCCTTCCAGGTCGATGATCAAGTCGACATAGTGCTCCACGCTGCCGATCAGTTGGTCGGCTTTTTGCACCGCTTGCTCGAGTTCGTCCCAATCCCATTCCGACTCGAATTCGAGGAGGATAACGGTCTTTTTCTTGTTGTCCCAGCGGGTGACGATCGCCATCGTGCCTGTCCTGTTGCTAGCCGCAAGATTCATATCGGTATACGTAGAATTATGCCAGGAGTTGCCGCTGATTCCAGTATGATCTTAAGGTCGCAGGTGAAGGGCAACTGGTCAGCACGGATTCAAGGGGCTCAGTTTCCCAGGATTTGGAAGGCGACGGGCGAGGTCACGGGCAGTCCGTTAACGCTGATTTCGACGCTCCAGAAACCGACGGTGAATGGCGTATCGGTCTGATCGATGAAGAACCAGATACAGTTGTCGTTAATCTCGTGATCCCGCTGGAAGCTGAAGCTGACCACTTCTATTCCAGCGCGACGCCAACTGGATGAAATCGTGGCGCCGGCGGGTATGGCGAATGCGCGCCCAACAACGTATATGGCTGTCGACGCCGGCGTGAAACGGGGATTGACATCAATGGCGCAATCGAATTCATTGACGCCGGAAGCCATGCTGATGTTTTCCAGGCGCGGTCCTCGTTGAGTCGAAGTTGGCGGCGGCGTAAGGGCGGGTGGCGTAACGATCGCCCTGGGCGTTTGAGCGCGCGGCGCTTGGGCGGCAAGCGAAATCACGGGCTCATTCGCGGGCGGAGCTGTCGAAATGGCGGAGTTGAATTCGCCCACGCCCTGAAGGTTTTGTTCAATGAAGGCGCTTTCGGTGCCGAGGCTAATCAGGTTGGAGGCGAGAAAGGCGCTGGCTGCGTCAGCCTGGGCGACGCGCGTGCCGGCGTAGTCCAGCGTGGTTTGGATGCGGGCGCGAGCAACGGTAGCGGTGATGCGCAGCATTTCGATGCTGGAAAGGGCTTCAGCGTAAGCGGCGGTCACCGTCTGCTGCGGCTCGCCGGAGCGGCAGGCGCTAAGCGTGAAGGCGACGGCGGTCACAATGGCGCAAAAGATAAGGCGCGCGTACCGCGGGAAGTTGTGGACCATAGTGGGAGCGATTATAACGCAATAAGCAAACGCCGCTCTGCGAGACGCAAAGCGGCGAATGAGAGTGGAAGCGCCGGGGACCTGCCCCCCGGGTCCGCTGGTTTCGAGACTCGCACTTCTACAAGCTTAGCTCTCTGAATAGTTTCGCGCAACGCAGCCCAGAGGGCGCGGTTCACGTTGCGCTAGCCGATTGGTCTTGGCGCCGTCTTATCGGCGTGGACGACGGGCACCCTAGCTTTTTGTGACACTCGTTGCAGTTCGTGAAGGGAGACGAGTCTGCAGGAGCGGTAGAGGATCATCAGCCTCTACTCCCTCACGCCGGTGGGCTAAGCCACCATTGGGAGGGGTTGGAAATTGGGTTTTGCACCTATGTGCTTTGCCAGTTTAACGTGCTTTGGCGCCACGGCTTGCAGTGCGGTTTCAGCCACCAACGTCGAATCTGATTCGCCCCCATGATGACTGGCGATGCGGGCTGCCCAATCAGCCTTTATCACCACGCAACGACAGTCTAGCACATTTCGACGCGACTGTGAAGATAATTGGTAAAAGAGTTTCGTTAGATTCGGCGGCAAAGGCAATGAGAGGGAGTCCGCCTAAAATAATAGGCTGAATGCGGTATGATTGGAATGCGCATGGCGGCTAGGGGAAAGGCGCATGATGTGGCGGTAGATGTCGTGATTGTTGGCGCGGGCGTAGCCGGGTTGATGGCGGCGAATGCCTTGCTGGAGCGCGGTCATGAGGTACAGGTGATCGAACGGGGACGCAGCGTTGGCGGCCGCCTGGCGACGCGGCGGATTGGCGAAAGCGGCTTGGCCGATCATGGAGCACAGTTCTTTACCGTGCGGACATCGACCTTGCAGCGATATGTCGATCGCTGGCGGGCGCTTGATTTGGTTTATGTCTGGGGAAGCGGCTGGTCGGATGGCAGCCTGAAACGCACCATCAGCGACGGGCACCCGCGATATGCGGTTCGCGGCGGGATGAACAAGCTGGCCAAACAGCTGGCGACGGGCATCAGTATTTCGATTGACAAATTGGTTTCCGACATACGCCAGCAAGGCGGCGGTTGGGAGCTAAGCGATAGCGGCGGCAATGTCTACGCGGGAAACGGGCTAATCATGACGCCGCCGATGCCCGAGACGCTGGCATTGCTCAGCGCTAGCGGTGTGCATCTCAATGCGGACGATGATGCCGCGTTACGGCGAATACGCTTCGGTCCTTGCTTGTGCGGCATCCACGCGGTCAACGGCGATGTTGATTTGCCAGCGCCGGGCGCCATGCAGAATTTCCAAAGCGATGTGTACTGGGTAGCGGACAATCAGGCGAAGGGAATATCGGCGACGAGGATCATCACCAGCCACGCCAACGCCAAATTCAGCCGCCAGAATTGGGACGCTTCCGAAGCGGATATCATTCGGGCGCTGGAATCGGCAGTGCAGCCTTACCTCAAGGCGGGCGCGCAGATCGTGCAAACGCAAGTGAAGAAGTGGCGCTACTCGGTGCCTTTGACGACTCATCCGCAAGAGTGTTTGCTGGCGCGGGATCTGCCGCCGTTGGTCTTTGCCGGTGACGCTTTCGGCGGGCGTGGACGGGTGGAAGGGGCGTTTCTCTCCGGCATCGCCGCGGGCGAGGCGATGGCTGAGGCGCTGTCGTCATCGTCTTGAAACTTCTTTGCCGCTACCCGCGTCGCGCGATATTGCTTGCATTGCTGCTAATCGGCGCTGTTGCTTCAGGCGCGCTGATTTGGCTGAGCGTCCCAACCGGCGCGGTCATGCCAGAAGCGGAAAGAGCGCTGCAATCCGATGAGCGCGTAGAAGTGAATCGCGAGCGCTGGATCACTTTCGAGCCGACCAAGGGCGGCTATACGAGCGGATTCATTTTCTATCCTGGAGGGCGGGTGGCGGCGGAAGCATACGCGCCATTGGGTCGGGCGCTGGCCGAGGCGGGACGCCTGGCGGTAATCGTTCCCATGCCGCTGAACCTCGCCATTCTAAATCCTGACGCGGCCAGCGATGTCATGAGCGCATTCCTATCCATTGAGAACTGGGTAATAGGCGGGCATTCGCTAGGCGGGGTGATGGCGGCGCGTTATGCCCATAAGAACCGGGAACGCGTCGATGGTTTGGCGCTGCTGGCGGCCTATGCCGAAGCCCATGTCGATCTCAGCGGCAGTGATTTGGCGGTCGCTGCCATCTTTGGGGATCGCGATGGACTGGTGGCGGTTGACGAAGTGGAAAGTTCGCTGGAGCGATTGCCAGGCGATATTCAGGTGACTCAGATCTTAGGCGGGAATCATGCGCAGTTCGGCTGGTACGGTGAGCAGTCGGGCGATTTGCCGGCTGGGATCAGCCGCGAGGAACAGCATTCGCTCGTAGTTGCCGCGATATTGCGCCTTATGCAAGACGCTGGAAGGTGAATCTAATCCGTGTTAGATTACGTTGTGAATTATGAGCCTTGAGGTGATCGAGATGAGCGAACTTGCGCTGGAGACCATGGCGGGACCGCAATTCAAATTGAGCGAAGAACAAGAGATGCTGGTGCGGATGACGCGCGACTTTGTCGCTGACAATATCATCCCGGTCGCGGCGGAATATGACGAAGAGGCGAAGTTCCCCGAGGAAATCTTTCACAAAGGGCGCGCATTGGGCATCGTCAACATGCTCATTCCGGAAGAATATGGCGGCGTTGGCGCCTCATGTTTTGAAGAAGCGCTTGTATCGGAAGAACTGGGTTACGGCTGCACCGGCATCAGTACGAGCCTGGGCGTCAATTCGCTGGCGATGCTGCCGATTTTGATCGCCGGCAGCGACAGGCAGAAAGCCTACTGGCTCGGCGAACGCGCTGGCGAGGGCGGACAATTTTGCTCTTATGGCGTGACCGAAGCGAACGCGGGCTCGAATGTGGCCGGCATTCAGACGCGCGCCGATAAGAAGGGCGCAGCTTACATTATCAATGGAAGCAAGACTTTTATCACCAATGCGAGCTATGCGAATTTCTACACGATATTCGCCAAGACTGATCCCGAAGCCGGGCATCGCGGCATGACCTGTTTCATCGTCGATCGGGAGACGCCGGGCCTGAGCGTGGGCAAGAAATTCGACAAGCTGGGTCAACGGGCGTCGGACACCGCCGAGATTGTTTTCGAGAATGTCGAGGTGCCGGAAGAGAATGTTGTCGGCGAGGTGGGGCAAGGCTTTTACATCGCCATGAAAGTTTTTGATCACAGTCGCCCGGGTGTGGCGGCGGCGGCTTGCGGTTTGCAGCGGCGCGCCCTGGATGAGAGCGTCAAGTACGCGGGCGAGCGCGAAGCCTTCGGCTTGCCGATTTATCAGCATCAGGCGGTGGGGCACAAGATCGCGGATATGGCGATCCATTACGAAGCGTCAAGGCTCTTGACCTGGCAGGCGGCTTGGCAAGTGGACGCGGGCGTCTTCAATCCGCGGATTCCCGCTTATGCGAAGGCTTTCGCAGCCGACATGGCGACGCAGGCGGCGGTCGATGCGGTGCAGGTTTTTGGCGGTTACGGCTATATGAAAGAGTATCCGGTGGAGAAGCTGCTGCGCGATGTGAAGATATTCCAGATTTATGAAGGAACGAGCGAGATTCAGCGCAATATCATCGTACGGGAGTTGTTTCGTGGCGGCTGACCCACATGTTTTACCACTGAGAGCACAGAGTTTGATTGAGGACGCCGAGAATTCCTACGCGAGGGTTTTACTACAGTAGCCCGCGCCGCCTAGGACGCGTAGACACTGACCGCCGACACTGTCGGTCGGGGTGGGTTTGGCCGCGGCGAAGGGCGAGACAAGTCTCGTCCCTACAGACTGCATTTTGGCGACAAGTATAGACAGACGGGCGAGTGTCCACACTTTCGACGAAGGCGCCGTTAGGTAAATCGAATCGAACATTCAGGCGCAAGGTGAATCTGGGCGATCCGGCGAGAAATGTCTTGACAATCTAATGGGCAGTTGATAATATGCGCCGTTGCACTCGCAGCCAGCAACCTCTTTCGTGGAGGCGCTGCGGGCTGAACTGAGCAGATATGGCGAAAGTGCTTTACGGCTGTAGGGTGTCTCGCCATGAGCGAAAGAGAAAATGGGCGTCCTCATGTGCGCCTGTTTGCATGTCTGAAAGCGGAGCGCAGCTCGTAGGGGATTTCGGAGAAAGCCATGCCCACAATTAATCAGTTGGTGCGCAAAGGGCGCAAATCCAAGGGCAAGAAGAATAAAGCGCCAGCGCTGCAATATACCTTTAATGCCTTAAAGCAGCGGCGCTCGCGTCAGCAAAAAGGCGCGCCACAGAAGCGAGGCGTATGTACGCAAGTCAAAACAATGACGCCGAAGAAACCCAATTCGGCATTGCGCAAGGTGGCGCGCGTGCGCCTGACCAATGGAATCGAGGTCTCCGCCTATATCGGTGGCGAGGGTCACAACCTGCAGGAGCACAGCGTTGTACTCGTGCGCGGCGGCCGCGTCAAGGATCTGCCGGGTGTTCGCTACCACATCGTTCGCGGCACCTTGGATACCAGCGGCGTCGATGGCCGCGAGCAGGGACGCAGCAAATACGGAACCAAGCGTTCCAAGTAATCGTGAGAGGTCGGCGCAATCGCTTTCCGCTGGCAATCGTATCAAGCAGGAGCTGCGGCTCTGTGAGCAGATGAGTTGCGTGTGAAGGAGCCATAAGATGCCGAGAAGAAATCGCCCGCCCAAGCGGATACCGCCGCCCGATGTCAAATACGGCAATCTTCATGTGGCGATGTTCATCAATCGCATGATGCGTGGCGGCAAGAAGAGTGTGGCAACGCGGATTATGTACGATGCCCTGGAGGCGATGGGCGAGCGCACGAGGAAAGATCCGGTAGAGGTATTTGAGATGGCGATCCGCAATGTGGCGCCTGCCGTTGAAGTCAAGCCGAAGCGCGTTGGCGGCTCGACTTATCAGGTGCCGATTGATGTTTCGCATGAACGCGGCATCACCTTGGCGATGCGCTGGCTGATTCAATTCGCGCGCGATCGAAATGGCCGAAGCATGGCGGAAAAGCTGACCAACGAATTGGTTGACGCGTATAACGGCCAGGGCAGCGCTATCCGCCGCAAGGATGAAACACATCGGATGGCGGAGGCGAACCGCGCCTTCGCGCATTTTCGTTAGCGGACTGAGCGTGTGATCCCGAGCGCGGAGCTTGGGAAGTGAAAGAATAATGGCTGAATCCAACGCTGGCATTGATCTCAACAAAGTCCGAAATATCGGAATCATAGCCCATATTGACGCCGGAAAGACGACCGTCACCGAGCGCGTGCTCTATTACACGGGCATGGTACACCGCATTGGCGAGACGCACGAAGGCTCGGCGACGACGGATTATATGGAACAGGAGCGCGAGCGCGGCATCACCATTACATCGGCGGCGGTGACCGCCAGCTGGGACGATCACCAAATTAACATCATCGATACGCCCGGTCACGTTGATTTTACGGCCGAGGTGCAGCGAAGCCTTCGCGTGCTGGACGGCGGCATCACCGTATTCGACAGCGTTGCCGGCGTGGAGCCGCAATCGGAAACGGTTTGGCGGCAAGCCTCGGAATACAATGTGCCGCGTCTATGCTTCGTGAACAAAATGGATCGAATCGGCGCGGATTTCGACCGCTGCGTCAACATGATGGTGGATCGGCTGAATGCCAACCCGGTCGTGGTTCAGGTGCCCTACGGCAGCGGCGAGAACTTTGAAGGCATCATAGATTTGCTCAAGATGGAGTTGATTACTTACGGCAACGATGAAGGCACCGATATCAGAACCCATGCGATACCGGAAAGCCACCGGGAAATGGCGGAAACCCGTCGTGAAGAGATGATCGAAAAGATCGTCGAACATGACGAGTATCTGATGATGAAGTTTCTCGAAGAAGAGAGGATTACCAACGAGGAGATTGTGGAGGCGCTGCGCTCCGGCACGATAACGGGTGAACTGCATCCAGTGCTTTGCGGCGCGGCTTTGAAGAACAAGGGTGTGCAAGCGCTGTTGAATATGGTGGTGGCGCTGCTGCCGTCGCCGCTGGATATCCCGCCGGTCACCGGCGAGCATCCCAAAGATGGCAGCGCCCTCGTGCGGCGCGCCAGCGATGATGAGCCCCTGGCGGCGCTGGTGTTCAAGATCGTCTCCGATCCCTACGGCCGTTTGGCTTTCACACGCGTTTACTCTGGCGTACTGAAAGCGGGCACGATGGTGCTGAATACCGCCAACGGGCGTCGTGAGCGGATTGGGCGGATTGTGCGTATGTTCGCCGACCGCCGCGAGGATGTCAAAGAGGTGCACGCGGGCGATATCGCCGCCGTCATTGGGATGAAGGAGACCTTTACCGGCGATACGCTGAGCGCGCAGAACAGCCCGGTTTTGCTGGAGAATATCAGCTTTCCGGCGCCGGTGGTCGAAGTCGCCATCGAACCCAACACCAAAGCTGACCAAGACAAGATGGGTATCGGTTTGCGCCGGCTGGCGGAAGAAGATCCAACTTTTCAGGTGGAAGTCGACGACCAATTGGGTCAGACCAAGATCAAGGGCATGGGCGAGTTGCACCTGGAAGTGCTGGTCGACCGTCTGATGCGCGAATACGGCGTCGATGCGCGCGTAGGGCGACCGCGAGTGGCTTACCGAGAAACGATTACACGCATGGTGGAAATCGACACGACCTTCAGGCGACAGACGGGCGGCGCTGGTCAGTACGCGCGCTGCACGATGCGCTTTGAGCCGCTGCCGGCCGATGAAGTCGAGGATGCTGATGGCGAGTTTCTGTTTGTGGACGCCATCCGCGGCGGGGCGATACCCAAGGAGTTTATCCCGGCGGTGCGAAAAGGCGCCAGGCAAGCGATGCAGGGGGGCGTCATCGCCGGTTATCCGGTGGTGGATGTCAAGGCGACGTTGATCGATGGGGCCTATCACGAGGTGGATTCCAGCGAAATCGCCTTCACCATTGCCGGATCGATGTGCCTGAAAGAAGGCATTCAGAAGGGCGGTCCGGTCATTTTGGAGCCGTCGATGAGTGTGGAAATCGTCGTGCCTGATGGTTATACCGGCGCGGTGGTGGGCGATATTTCGGCGCGGCGCGGTGTCATACAGGGTATGGAGCCGCACAGCGATGGCATCTCGGTGATTAAGGCGCAAGTGCCATTGGGCGAGATGTTTGGTTATGCCAATGACCTGCGCAACAACACGCAGGGCCGCGGCAACTTTAGCATGGAGTTTGATACGTATACGGTCGCGCCGGAAGTAATCGCCGAGGCGGTGAAATCCGGAGCGCGGTAGAAGATGGCGGGACGCTCCCGTCAGCAGTTCTCGTTCGCGAAATTCATTTCAAATCACGGAGTTAAGCAGAGGGATTGTAAGATGTCTAAAGGGAAATTCGAGCGTACCAAGCCTCACGTAAACATCGGAACCATCGGTCACGTTGACCATGGCAAGACCACGTTGACGGCGGCCATCACCAAAGTGCTGGCTTTGAAGGGGCAAGCGCAGGAGCGCGAGTATGGTGATATCGACAATGCGCCGGAAGAGCGCGCGCGCGGAATCACCATCAATATTCGCCACGTCGAATATGAAACCGACGCTCGCCATTACGCGCACGTGGATTGCCCGGGTCACCGTGATTACATCAAAAACATGATCACGGGCGCGGCGCAGATGGACGGCGCGATCCTGGTTGTTAGCGCGCCTGACGGGCCGATGCCGCAGACGCGCGAGCATGTGCTGCTGGCGAAGCAAGTGGAAGTGCCGGCGATGGTCGTCTATCTTAACAAGACCGATCAGATGGATGATGAAGAGTTGATCGAATTGGTCGAGATGGAATTGGCGGAATTGCTGGAGGGTTACGACTTTGATCCGGATACGCCGATCATTAAGGGTTCGGCGCTGGCGGCGGAGGAATGCGACAGCGACGACCCGGAGGCGCCCGAGTATGCGTCGATTGTCGAGTTGATGGATGCGGTGGATGAGTGGATTCCGACGCCGATGCGCGATGTGGACAAGCCCTTTATGATGGCGATCGAAGATGTCTTTTCCATCAAGGGTCGCGGCACCGTTGTCACCGGCAGCGTGGCGCGCGGAACTTTGCTGAAGGGGACCGAGGTGGATATTGTCGGCTTGCGCGACGAAATCGAGAAGACGGTCGTCACCGGCATCGAAATGTTCAACAAGGAATTGGATCAGGCGCAGGCGGGCGACAACGCCGGCATTCTGCTTCGCGGCATTGGTCGCGATGAGGTTCAGCGCGGCATGGTCATCGCCAAGGTCGGCTCGATCACGCCGCACAAGAAATTCAAGTGCGAGGTCTACGTGCTGCGCCGCGATGAAGGCGGGCGCCACAAGGCATTCTTCACAGGCTACCGCCCGCAGTTTTACATTCGCACCATGGACGTCACTGGCACGATCACGCTGCCCGATGGCGTGGAAATGGTCATGCCGGGCGATAATGTGAATCTCGATGTGGAATTGATCACGCCGGTCGCGCTGGAACGCGGTTCGTCCTTCGCCATTCGCGAGGGTGGTCTTACGGTGGGCGCTGGTCGCATCACCGAGATTCTTGAGTAACTCAGTCTGATGAGTCGGTGGCAATTGGATCGGCTTATCGATTGCCACCGATGAATTGACTGGGCAAACAAAGGTTGCGAAATGGCAAAAAACAAGATTCGTATCCGGCTGAAGGCTTACGACCACCGCGTGCTTGATCAATCGGCGCAGCGCATTGTGGATACGGCTGAGCGGACCGGCTCGCGAGTGGTGGGTCCTGTGCCCTTGCCGACTCGGATTGAACGATTCACGGTCAGGCGTTCGCCATTCATCGACAAGGATTCGCAAGAGCATTTTGAAGTACGGACGCACAAGCGCTTGATTGACGTGCTGGAGCCTGACAGCAAGACCATCGACACGCTAATGCGCTTGAATCTGCCGGCTGGCGTCGATATCGAAATCAAGATTTAGGATGGCCGGCGGGGCAATACGATAGCGATCGCGCGAATGAAGGGCGGAGCGGGTAATCATTCCGCGAATCCGGGCGGGGTGCCTGGCTTCCATTCGCGAGCATGGTGGTGAGACAGAGGGGTGAACTTCGACAGCGTTCAGGGCGTGTTCACCTAAGTGGAGACGAAATCATGAAGGGCATGATTGGCAAAAAAGTGGGGATGACCCAGGTATTCGACGAGAAAGGAACGGTTGTTCCGGTCACGGTGATACAGGCGGGACCCTGCTATGTGACCCAGGTCCGCAATGCAGAGCGGGACGGTTACGTATCCGTGCAGCTCGGTTTTGGCGAAACCAAGCCCAAGAGGTTGAGCAAGGGGCAGTTGGGTCACTTGCAGAAATTGGACCTGCCGGCGCTGCGCCATCTTCGCGAGTTTCGCTTGTCGGAAGCGGCTGATGTGGGCGTGGAAGAGGGGCAAGAGATCAAGGTGGATGTTTTCGAGCGGGGCGAACTGGTCGATGTGATTGGCACCAGCAAAGGACGGGGTTTTGCCGGCACGATCAAGCGGCACGGTTTCGCGCGCGGGCCCAAGACGCACGGTCAGTCGGACCGGATGCGTTCGCCTGGTTCAATCGGCATGTGCGCCACGCCTGGCCGCACGCTGAAGGGCAAGAAGATGGCGGGGCGGATGGGCAACGACCGCGTGACGGTGCAGAATCTTCCCCTGGTGGTGGTGGATGCCGATAAGAACTTGCTGGCGGTCAAGGGTTCGGTGCCCGGCGCCAAGGGCAGCATCGTGATGATCAAGCCGGCGGCAAAACGCGCCTAGGGCGCCCAAGGCGCAAGCGACAGGAGTATCGCCATGCAGTTTCCAGTAATGGACAGCGCCGGACGGGAAGTATCGCAGGTTGAGCTGCCGTCCGATGTTTTCGAAGCGAAGATCAATGTGGGTTTGATGCATCAAGCTTTCGTGCGGCAGATGGCCAACGCTCGTCAAGGAACGCACAGCACTTTGTCGCGCAGCGAGATTCGGGCGACCGGCGGCAAGTGGTATCGGCAAAAAGGCACGGGCCGAGCGCGCCATGGCGCCCAGAGCGCGCCGATTTTCGTGGGCGGCGGTTTGGCGCATGGACCCAAGCCGCGCAATTATCGCAAGAAGATGCCGAAGAAGATGCGGCGTGGCGCGATTCGATCCACCTTGAGCGCATTGGTGCGGGATGATCAATTGGTCATCGTGGACAAGCTAGAGATGGATGCGCCGAAGACGCGGGTAATGCGCGAGTTGATCGGGACGCTGGTTGGCGATCAGTCGGCGCTAATTGTGGTCACAGCCGAGCAGCAAATCGTGCGCAAGAGCGTGAGCAACCTGCCACGGGCGCATTCTATTATCGCGAACTACCTGAATGTGCGCGACCTGCTCAGATACGACAAGGTAATCATCACCCTTGATGCGCTTGAGGTGGTTAAGGGTATTTGGGGGATGGGAGCGTAAGATGGCGGAACTTCATTTATACGATGTCATTCGCCGCCCGGTGATCACGGAAAAGTCGACAGAAATGGCGGACGCGCAGAATAAGTACGTATTTGAAGTGGCGCGCAATGCCAACAAGATCCAGATCAAGGAAGCGGTCGAGGAGATCTTCGAGTTGGAGGGCAAGGTTGTCAAAGTGAATACGATGATGATGCCAGCCAAGCGTGGCCGCCGCGGACGCAATACTTACGTTCGATCGCGGGCTTGGAAGAAGGCGGTCGTCACGCTGGAAGAGGGCGTTACGATCGAGTTGTTCAACGTTTAGTGGGAGCGTGAGCGATGCCCATCAAGGTTTATAAGCCAACATCGCCCGGTCGCCGCGATATGACCGGCTATTCATTTGAAGAGATCACCAAGAGCAAGCCCGAGCGTTCGTTGACGCGGGCGCTGCGCAAGAAGGGCGGCCGCAACAATTCCGGTCGCATCACGGTGCGGCATCGTGGCGGCGGGCATAAGCGGCGTTACCGGCTTGTCGACTTCAAACGCAATAAGGAAGACTGCCGCGCCGAGGTCGTCGCGATCGAATATGATCCAAATCGGTCGGCGCGCATCGCCTTGCTGCAATACGAAGATGGCGAGAAGAGCTATATCATCGCGCCAATGGGCGTGACGGTCGGCGACACGATCGGCAACGGCGCCATGAGCACGCTGCGCCCGGGGAATAGCCGCGCGCTGAAAGACATCCCGCTGGGCACGGTGGTGCACAATATTGAGATGCGCCCGGGCAAAGGCGGGCAGTTGGCGCGTTCGGCCGGGACGTCGGCGCAGATACTGGCAAGCGAGGGCAAGTATGTAACATTGCGCCTGCCCAGCGGCGAAATGCGGATGATCTTGGGCGCCTGCCGCGCGACAATCGGTCAGGTTGGGAATGCGGAGCACGGAAATGTAAAGCTGGGCAAGGCGGGCCGCAAGCGTTGGCTAGGTTGGCGGCCCACGGTTCGCGGCACGGCGATGGACCCGGCCAGCCATCCCCACGGTGGTGGCGAAGGTAAGTCGGGCATCGGCATGGCGGCGCCAAAAACGCCCTGGGGCAAGAAAGCGTTAGGCGTGCGTACGCGCCGCAACAAGCGCACCGGTCGCTTCATCATACGCCGCCGCGGCAAACGCCGTTAGATTCTGGAGACAATTGCATGTCACGTTCACTGAAGAAGGGTTATTTCGTCAGCCCAAAACTGCTGGAAAAGATCGAACGACTCAACCAGCAGAACAAGAAGGTGGTGATCCGCACCTGGAGCCGGGCGAGCACCATCTTCCCGCAAATGGTTGGACACACGATTGCGGTGCATGATGGCCGCCGCCATGTGCCGATCTATATCACGGAAAACATGGTCGGGCACAAGCTCGGCGAGTTCGCGCCGACGCGCACCTTCCGCGGTCACATTACGGATAGCAGACGATAGGGGAAGCAGAGATGGAAGTACGCGCAATCACCCGGTATCTGCCGATCTCGCCACGGAAACTGCGCCTCGTCTGCGACAAGGTGCGCGGGATGGATGCCCAGGAAGCCTTGATCGTGCTGGATTATATGCCGCAGAAGGGTTCCGAATTTGTCAGCAAGACCTTGTCATCGGCGATGGCGAATGCAGCTAATAACTTTGACCTCAACCCCGACGACATGTATGTGTCGAGGATTTACGCTGGCGACGGGCCGACATTGAAGCGTTTTAAGGCGGGCGCTCGCGGCCGCTACAAGCCGCGGCTGAAACGACAATCGCACCTTTGGGTGATACTGGCTGAGCGAGAGGAAGAGGACTAATGGGACGCAAGGTTCATCCAAAGGGTTTCCGTCTGAAGGTCATCCGCGAGTGGGACGCGCGCTGGTATGCCGAAGGCGAACGCTATGTCAATCTATTGATGGAAGATCGCAAGATACGAAAGTACTTGAAAGCGAAGACGACTCGCGCGGGCGTGTCTCGCATCGAAATCGAGCGCCATCCGAACCAAGTGATTATTACAATCAACACGGTGCGACCCGGTTTGATCATCGGGCGCAAGGGCGAGGCGGTTAAAGAACTGCGGCAACAGTTGCAAGAGATGACCGGCAAGACGGTGAAGGTAGAGGTCAGCGAAATAGAAAGACCCGACCTGGATGCGACCTTGGTTGCTGAGAATGTGGCTTCGCAATTGAAGCGGCGGATTGGCCACAGCCGCGCGATGAAGCGGGCGATCATGCAGGCGATGCGTCAAGGCGCTGGCGGAATCCGCGTCGAGGTGAGCGGGCGGCTGGGCGGCTCCGACATGGCGAGGCGCGAATGGATGTTTGACGGGCGCGTGCCGCGAAACACGCTGCGCGCCGATATCGATTATGGCTTCGCCGAAGCGCTGACGACATTTGGGCAGATCGGCGTCAAGGTTTGGATTTACAAAGGCGATATTCTGCCGGGTGAAGATCCCTTCAGCAGCCCGGCGCAGCGTCCCGCGGAGCACGGCGGGCGCCGCAGACGGCGGAATTAGAGCCTCGCGGCTTTAGGAGCAGCAGCCATGTTAATGCCGAAACGTAGAAAATATAACAAGCAGATGCGAGGACGAATGCGGGGCAAAGCGCGCCGCGGCGCCGTGGTGCAGTTCGGCGATTTCGGCTTGCAGGCGCTGGAGCCCAGCTGGGTCACCAGCCGACAGATCGAAGCTTGCCGCCGGGCGATGGTGCGTTATATCCGCCGGCGCGGCAAGGTTTGGATACGCATCTTCCCCGACAAGCCGGTTACGCAGAAGGCGGCCGAAACGCGCATGGGCAAGGGCAAGGGCTCGGTGGAGAAATGGGTCTGCGTTGTGAAGCCGGGGCGTATCCTCTTCGAGATGAGCGGCGTGCCGGAAGATGACGCGCGGGAAGCGCTGCGGCTGGCTTCGCATAAGCTGCCGATCAAGACCAAGTTCGTCAAGCGCTTCGATCCGATATCCGGGCGGGAGGTTAGCTGATGCATATCGATGAAATCCGCGCCCTGTCCACGGACGAGATCCTGGACAAGATCGAAGATCTAAAGGTGGAAATGTATACCTTTCGCATCCAGAAGGAATCTGGAGAGCTGAAAGATACAACCCTGTTTCGCAAGACCCGGCGTGATATCGCGCGGTTGAAAACGGCGCTGCGCGAGCGCGAGCTGGCGGCGGAACTTGTGGCAGAAGGGGGAGAGAATGCCGAATAATCGCAAACGCCTGGTGGGCAGGATCGTAAGTGACAAAATGGACAAGACGGTGGTTGTGGCGATTGAGAACCGCAAGATGCACCCGGTGTATCACAAGGTGGTGTCGTCGACCAGGAAAGTCATGGCCCATGATGAGACGGGCGTCGGCATTGGCGCGGTGGTGCGCATCGTGCAGAGCCGCCCACTGAGCAAGCGCAAGCGCTGGGTAGTGGAAGCGGTATTGGAAGGCGCGGAACAGCTGGCGACCTGAGCTAGCGCGGCAGTCGCCGGTTGTAAATGGGAGAGGAAAAACGATGATTCAAACCGAATCGCGCCTGAAGATAGCCGACAACAGCGGCGCTCAGGAATTGTTGGTCATCCGCGTCTTGGGTGGCTCCAAGGTGAAGTACGGTTATGTAGGCGATATCGTTGTGGGCTCAGTGAAATCGGCTAGCACGAGCGGCGGCGTCAAAAAGGGCGAGCTCGTACGCGCGGTCATCGTGCGGACGCATAAAGAATATCGGCGCAATGACGGCTCGACGATTCGCTTCGATGATAATGCGGCGGTGGTTCTGGCCGAGGATCTTGAGAACCCGCGGGGGACGCGCGTCTTTGGACCGGTGGCGCGTGAATTGCGCGACAAGGGTTTTATGAAGATCGTGTCGCTGGCGCCGGAGACGTTATAGGTGAGGTGCTGAAATGCAAAGAGTGCAGCAAGGCGACCTGGTAGAAGTGATCGCCGGCAAGGACAAGGGTCTGCGCGGCGAGGTCGTTCGTGTTTTGGTGAAGCAGAATCGCGTCATTGTAAACGGCGTCAATATCATGAAGCGCCACCGCAAAGCGCGGCCGGCGCCTGGCGGGCAGCAGATCCCGGCGCAGATCATCGAGTTTGAGGCGCCTTTGCACCTTTCGAATGTGATGCTGGTCTGCCCGGACACCGATGAGCGGACGCGGGTCGGCTTTCGCTTCACCGATGACGGGCGCAAGGTGCGCTACAGCAAAAAGAGCGGCAGCATAATCGAGTAGCGGAGCGAGGCGAAACGTGGAAAACAGAATGTACACCCGCTATCTGGAAGAGGTCGTGCCGACACTGACCGACGAGTTCGGTTATAAGAACCGGATGCAAGTGCCGACGATTAGCAAAATCACACTGAATATCGGCGTCGGCGAGGCGATTGACGAGCCTCGGTCGCTGGATGGCGCGGTTGAGGATTTGAAGGTCATCACCGGGCAGCAGCCGGTGGTCACCAAAGCGAAGAAGAGCATCGCCACCTACAAATTACGTGAAGGGCGGGCAATCGGCGCGAAGGTGACCTTGCGCAAGGAGCGGATGTGGTCGCTTTATGATCGCCTGGTGAATATTGCCTTGCCTCGTATTCGCGATTTTCGCGGGGTAACGGCAAAGCTTGATGGGCGAGGCAATCTGACAGTTGGCTTGCGGGAACAGCTCGTCTTTCCAGAGATTGATTTCGATAAGATTGACAAGGTGCGTGGCATGGAAGTGACGATTGTCACCACGGCAAAAACCGATGAAGAGGGGCGCCGGCTGCTTTCGCTGCTCGGCATGCCTTTCCAGGAAAACTAGAGGGAGTCTATGGCGAAGAAATGTATGCAATTTCGGGAAGAGCGGCGCAAATACGCGGTGCGTGTGCGCCATCGCTGCAAGGTCTGCGGTCGTCCGCGCGGATACATCCGCCGCTTCGGTTTGTGTCGGATTTGTTTCCGTGAGATGGCGCTCGAGGGCGAGATTCCCGGTGTTGTAAAGTCGAGCTGGTAGGAGGCGGCCAAAGTGTCTAATGTGACAAACGATCCAATTGCCGATATGTTGACGCGGATTCGCAACGCACTGACAAGAGGCATGCCAGAGGTGGTTGTGCCCAAGAGCTCGATCAAGATCGAGATCGCGCGCATCCTCAAAGAAGAAGGATACATTGACGATTATTCGATCGGGGACGAGAGCCCGGTGCCGCTAATAAAGGTTCAACTCAAATACTTTGGCGCCCGGCGCGACCGCCAGCCGGTCATCACGCAGCTGCAACGCATAAGCAAACCGGGACGCCGCGTCTACCGCAAACGCCGCGAGCTGCCGATTGTGCTTAGCGGCACGGGCATCGCAATCGTGACGACTCCCAAGGGAGTCATGACGGCGCAGCAGGCGCGCCGCGATGGCGTCGGCGGCGAAGTCCTTTGTTACGTCTGGTAACGAAAGGAGCCAAGAAATGTCGCGCGTAGGGCAGCAGCCCGTTCCGTTGCCGGAAAAGGTGACGGTAGAAATCGATAGAAACACGGTGACGGTCGCCGGACCCAAAGGTGAACTGAGGCTGGATTTCAGTCCGGACTTGATTATGCGTCAGGAAATCGGCTCAGTGATTGTGGAGCGCCCGACGGACCTGCGTCATCACAAGGCGCTTCACGGGCTCACTCGCGCCCTGGTTTCAAATATGGTGGTGGGGGTGTCTGAGGGGTTTCGCAAAACCCTGGAGATACAAGGCGTCGGTTATCAAGCGTCGTTGCAGGGCAAAAGCTTGCAGCTCCGGCTCGGTCATTCGCATGAGGTAATTGTCGAGCCGCCGGCCAATATCACATTTGAAGTGCCGCAGGAATCGCGCGGCACGATCATACACGTGGATGGCATCGACAAGCAGGTGGTCGGGCAGGTGGCGGCCGATATCCGCGGCTGGCGTCCGCCGGAACCATACAAGGGCAAAGGCGTGCGTTACCTGGGCGAATATGTGCGCCGCAAGGCTGGCAAGGCGGGCAAACGTTAGAAGCATGTACATCCTGAGCGCTGAGTCAGTTCGGTAGAGGAAAGAGAAGATGGCTGATATCGTTGGTCGAAAGAAATATCAGGCGCGCAAACGGCGGCATCGCCGCGTGCGAAAGAAATTATCAGGCACGGCGGCGCGACCGCGGATGAATGTATATCGCAGCAACCGCCACCTCTTCGTGCAGGTGATTGACGATGTCGAGGGGCGAACGCTGGTATCGTGCTCGACGATTGACAAGGAATTGGCGCCGCAACTGGCCGAATTGAAAAAGGTCGAAGCGGCAAAGAAGGTCGGTCAAACGGTAGCGGCGCGGGCGAAAGATGCGGGCATCGAGACCGTCGTCTTCGATCGTGGCGGTTTCATGTTCACGGGCCGCGTGGCCGCTGTTGCTGAAGGCGCGCGCGAAGCGGGTCTGCAATTATAAGCGTGGAGATTGAAAATGGCTGAACGCAGGAGACGAGACTCGCGCCGCAATCAAGAAGAGCGCGATGAATTTGATGAGCGCGTGGTCGATATCCGCCGCGTCGCCAAAGTGATCAAGGGCGGGAGGCGCTTCGCTTTTCGCACGGTTGTGGTCGTCGGCGACAATCGCGGCAATGTGGGCATCGGCATCGGCAAGGCGCGAGCGGTGCCGGATAGCATCCGCAAAGCGGCTGAGCGCGCGCGGCGCAATATAGAGAGTGTATCGTTATCGGGCACGACTATTCCGTATACCGTAGTCGGACGACATGGCGGCGCGCGGGTGTTGCTGAAGCCGGCTGCGCCCGGCACCGGTGTCATCGCTGGCGGCGGCGTGCGCGCGGTCTTGGAAGTGGTCGGCGTGCGCAACGTATTGACCAAGAGCCAGGGCAGCGCCAATCTGCTGAATGTGACGATGGCGACGCTGGATGCCTTGAAGCAGCTTCGCGGCGCCGAGCAGCTCGCGGAGATGCGCGGGAAGCGTCCGCAGGAAGTGGCGCCGTTCTGGGAACGCCGACGGGAACGGAGCGCCGATAATGTCTGAGCGCGGCGGCAAGATGCTGAAGGTCACCTTGGTGAAGAGCCCGATTGGTTATAACCGCCGGCAGAAGGAGACGGTCAAGTCTCTCGGTTTGCGGCGGATGAGCCAAAGTGTGCTGATCGGCGACGCGCCGCAGATCCGCGGCATGATCGCCAAGGTCAGCCATCTAGTGGAAGTTGAAGAGGTCGAAGCAAATGAAACTGCATGACTTGAAGCCGGACCCCGGATCCAAGCGCAAACGCAAGCGCGTGGGCCGGGGAATCGCGGCGGGGCAGGGCAAGACGGCCGGACGGGGCCACAAAGGGCAGGGCGCACGCAGCGGCGGCGGTAAAGGTCCCTACTTTGAGGGCGGTCAGTTGCCTTTGGTTCGGCGTTTGCCATTCAAACGCGGCTTCACCAACATATTCGCCATCCACTACCAAGAAGTAAATGTGGATATGCTTGAGGAGCGCTTTGAGGATGGCGCGGTCGTCAACGGCGCATCGCTCGTGGCGGCTGGCTTGGTGCGGAAAGCTGATGAGCCGATCAAGGTGCTGGGTCGCGGCGAATTGGGGGTGAAGCTGGAAGTGCATGCCAACAAATTCAGCAAGAGCGCGGCGGCAAAAATCGAGAAAGCCGGCGGAAGCGTAAATGCCCATGCGCTGAAGGTGACCGGCGCGCGAGCAACGGTCAAGCGGTTGCGCAAGGTTGATATGGAGCGCCTCTATGGAGATGCGGACTGAATCGCGTCCGAAGGCGAAGCGCCTAAGGCAGAACTCGGCGCCAACTGTTTGCGTATAGCTTTTAGGCGTCGCTGGAGTCGGCCAGCGCGGATTATGAAGCCGCCCGCGCTTCGCATAATTGATGAGGAATTGGTCTTATGATTCAAGCACTGAAAAACGCCTGGCGTTTGCCGGATGTGCGAAATAAGCTGCTATTCACCGTCTTCATTCTGATCGTCTATCAGTTTGCCGCGCATGTGCCCGTTGTTGGCGTCGATCGCAACGTATTGCGGCAGGTGTTCGAAAGCGGAAGCAGCGCCGGCAATTTGATTCAGGTGATGAACTTGCTCTCGGGCGGCGCGGTCGCCAACTTTAGCGTCATCGCCAATGGCGTGTATCCGTACATCACGGCTTCGATTATCTTCCAGTTGCTGGTGCCGATTGTGCCGGCGCTTGAGCGCATTCAGCGGGAGCCGGGCGGTCAAGAAAAGATCCAGCGTTATACCTATTATGTGGCGATCCCGATGGCGGTATTGCAGGCGCTGGGCCAGATCAGCATCTTCAACCTGGCGACGGGGACTGGCGCTGAAATCATCCCTGGATTCGGCTTCGGCTTGGGCAGCAACCTGCTCTTGACGGTATCCGTGCTGACGACGATGACCGCCGGCACCATGTTCGCCATCTGGCTGGGTGAACTCATCACCGAGCAGGGCATCGGCAACGGCATCTCGATCATCATCTTCGCCGGCATTGTTGCGCAGGCGCCGCAGAATCTGATTCGCTTGCTGACACAGCAGCCTGATCGCAGCATCTACAATCTGGCGCTATTCATCGTCATCACCGTCCTGAGCGTGCTGGCTGTGGTGGTGATTCAAGAGGGCGTACGGCGGATACCGGTGCAATACGGACGCCGTGTGCGCGGCAACCGCCAGTTCGCGCAACAGGACAGCTTTATTCCGCTGCGCGTCAACCCGGTCGGCATGATCCCGCTGATTTTCGCCCAGTCGATCATCACATTTCCAGCCATCATCGCCAGCCTGTTCCCGCCGGGTATGGTGGGCAATACGATTCAATCCACCTTTGGCAATCAGCAGGGGCTGCTTTATTGGGGTACATTTTTCCTGATGACGGTCGGCTTCACCTTCTTTTATGCTGAGGTGATGGTGGGCAATCAGAACCTGGCGGAGACGCTGCAGCGCAACGGCGGCTTCATACCGGGCATCCGTCCGGGCAAGCGCACTGAGGATTACATCAAGTCGACGACGCGCCGGATTACCTTCGTTGGCGCCTTTTTCCTTGGCGTTATCGCCATCATCCCCGGCGTCGTTGACCTGGTGAACCGGATCATCTTCCCACTGGAAGCTTCGGCATCGGGCGCGGTGATTAATGCGGGATTGGTCATCTCCGGTTCCGGCTTAATCATCGTTGTTGGGGTCGTCATTGATACGATGCGCCAATTGGAGGCCCAGCTAGTGATGAGGAACTACGAAGGCTTCATGCGCTAGATCGCGTCTGCGAGTCGAATGGAACGAGCCGAGAATTGCGATTGCATAATCTCGGCTTTCTTTTTGTCACGTTCCAGACTGAAAGTACAGGGCTCCAGGATAGAAATGGTACCAAGTTAGATGTGAGAAAAGTGATTGGTAATATATGGCAGGAGTGGGCGAGCCACCGGCTCGCCCAAACAGGTTTTCGATTATTTTGGCATTTTCTTTCGTACGGCAGTCATTCTCACTACTTTGTTGGAACTACTGAGACGAATCAGCGGGAGTTGGTGGATGAGGTTGTATGTAATCTTGATGGGAGTGCAAGGCGCCGGCAAGGGTTTGCAAGCGAAGCTGATTGAAGAGCATTTCGGCATTCCGCAGGTATCAACCGGCGATCTCTTTCGGGAAATGCGTACACGGACAGACGATCTCGCGCGAAAAGTGCAAGAGATCATGGTTTCGGGTCAGCTTGTTGATGATGATACGACCAATGCGATTGTAGCCGATCGGCTGGCGCAAGCCGATGCGCAGAAGGGCGTGATCCTCGATGGCTACCCGCGCAATCAGATTCAAGCGGCTTTCCTCGAGCGCCATCTGCGGGAGAAAGACGCGCGCGTCAACGCGGTGCTGCTGCTGGAACTTGATCTCTATGTGGCTTTCAAACGCGCATTCGGGCGCGTATCGGCTGCTGATGGCGCCAGTTATAACTACTATTACAACGCCGATGGCGTCGACTTCAACTGGAGGGCGGCTGCAGGAAGCGAGTTTCCGCCGCGTTTGGAGGCAAGGCTGGCAGCGACCGGAGAAGCGCTGAAGCGCCGGCCCGATGACGCCAGCGCTGACGCCATCATCAAGCGCATCGACACCTTTCTGGAAACGACGCAGCCGCTCATCAACTATTTTGAAGCCAAAGGCATCGTGCGCAAGATCAAAGCCGACCAGAGCATCGACGATGTTTGGGCGGCTATCCGGCGCTCGTTGGCGACGCTTTAGGTTCTGTCAGATTCTGCCAGGTCAAGTCTTATGGCGCCGGTATTGAAGACAGCGGATGAGCTCGAGATCATGCGGGAAGCCGGTCGCATTGTGGCGATCGCGCATGAAGAGATGCGGCGCGCAATTGAGCCCGGCGTCTCGACCAAGGCGCTGGATACGATCGCGCTGACGGTCCTGCGCGACCACGGCGCCGAGCCCTGCTTTCTCGGTTATGCGCCCGGTGAGCATCCGCCCTTTCCCGCTACCATCACGGCGTCAATCAATCAGGAGTTGGTGCATGGCATCCCATCGGAGAGGCGCACCCTCGCGGAGGGCGATGTTATCGGCATAGATGTCGCGTGCTTTTATCGAGGCTACGTGGGCGATGCCGCTTTCACCCATCCGGTCGGAGGAATCTCGCGCTCGGCGAAACGCCTGTTGGACGCAACGAATGCGGCGCTGGATGCGGCGATCGCGGCTTCGGTATTGGGCAACAAGATCAGCGATGTCGCCAAAGCGACGGCGAAATACGCGGGCAGATCAGGTTATAGCGTGGCGCGCGAATATACGGGCCACGGCGTCGGCAAATCGATGCACGAGGAGCCGCAAGTCCCCAACTGGTGGCACAGCAAAAAGAGCCGGCATAAGTGGCAGGATTACGATTTACAGGTGGGCATGACCTACGCCATTGAGCCGATGTTGATTGCGGGCCGATCCGATTTGGTGGAGTTGGACGATGGCTGGACCGTGGTCACGAAGGATGGTTCGCTGACAGCCCATTTCGAGCATACGGTTGCGATCACAGAGGCGGGTCCGCGCATTTTGACGCTGCCATGAAAAGGAGCGCCTTCAATTGACGTCGCTTATTCACGTGTTTATTGTTTCGTCGCTTCTCCTTTTGGTTCCAGCGGTCAGCGCTCAAAACGTCAGCGTTGTTTACAGTGAAGTGGAGTGTCCGGCCTCAGTTCAGTTGGATGCTGGCGACGAGCAATTCAGAATCGCCTGCGGTCGGGCTTGGTTGCCGGAGAATCGTGATGAGGAGGGCGAAAAGAGCCGCCGCGTAGAACTCTTTGTCCTGCGCATTCGTCCGGCGGAATACATTGGAAATGAGCCAATCCTGCATCTGGCGGGGGGACCGGGCGATGCCTCGTCAGCTGATCTGGCGTTTTGGCTGGGATCGTCTTTAGGGGAAAATTACGAGATCATCCTGGTTGATCAGCGGGGGACGGGACTGTCGCTGCCGTCGCTGGATTGCCCGGAGGAAAGCGGCGCCGAGGATGAGAATTGGATTCACGATTGCCGCCAGCGCCTCAGCGAGCAGGGCATCGATTTGTCGCAGTATCAGAGCATGCCAATCGTCTGGGACATCCATGATCTGCTGGTCGCGCTCGAACTTGATCAGGTCAACCTTTATGGCAATTCTTATGGCAGCCGATTGGCGCTGCTGCTTGCGACAATTGCGCCAGAGCGCATTCGGTCGATGACGCTGGACGGCGTGTATCCGCCGCCGCGATATGACCTGGCGGAACTGGCTTTCAACGCCAATCAATCGCTAGAGCGCCTGTTTGAAGATTGCCAGGCGGATGCAGCTTGCCATTCGCTGAATCCAGAACTGCGCGAGATGTTCTATCGCGTAGTTGCGAAGATGAATGCCGAGCCAGCCGAGCTAACCCATTTGGGGGAGAGCACCGGCTGGACCTTGAACGGCGATCAGTTCCTGGCTTGGACCATCGGCGTACTGCGCCACAAGGATGCGCCGCCGATTCTTCCTGCACTCATCGGAATGTTTGACGCCGGCGCATATGGCTTGTTTGTGTTGATTGACGGTTTCATAAAAGCGCCACACTGGCATGACTGGGATTTCATAAGCGAGGGGGTTGAGCTAGGCATTCGCTGTTCCGAGAGCCAAACACTCGCTGGCATGCCAGGCGCTGCGGATATTGAAGGGGAGGTCGCGGAAGAGATTGCCCGCTTGCTGGAGCCTGTTGTCCAAGGTTTACTGGGCCAATGTGAGATTTGGGATGTGTCGCCGGCGCCGCCGCTCATCGCGCGCGCGGTGGCGAGCGATGTGCCGGCGCTGTTGCTGTCTGGCGCATACGATCCGGCGACGCCTGCGCATTGGGCTGACTTCGCGGCGGCGCAGCTGAGCGCCAGCTGGAATTTCGTATTCCCGAACCTTGGTCACGGCGTATTGGAAGCGGAAGAATGCGCGGCGCGGATGATGCGGGAATTTCTGGATTCGCCAAGGGAAGAACCAGCCGCTGTGTGCTTTCTCGAGCTTGGTCCGCCGCAGTTTGTGGAGCAAGGGATGGATGAGGGCTGAAATGCCGAACTGTCCATTTACATAAATACAGCTTATGATACAATGCTTTGCTGCTGCCATTTGCGCTGCGCATCGGGGCGGCAGAAGTATCGCTAAGTTGATGTTTGGTCAGTCGCGCGTCATTCGAGAGATGCCCAAGCAGCGCGCGCGTTTGGTTGAGTTGAGCCATTTAGTTTGTGAGGGCATTGAAGGAAGTAGACATGAAAGTAGGAGCAAGTGTCAAGCGCCGCTGCCCCAAATGCCGGGTCATCAAGCGCAAGCGTCGGGTAATGATTATCTGTGAGAATCCCAAACACAAGCAGCGGCAAGGTTAGCTTGGTCCGCATTTATTGAGGAGTGGGAGTATGGCTCGTATAGAAGGCGTAGATCTGCCACGGGACAAGCGCGTCGTTATTGGCTTGACTTATATTTACGGCATTGGCAAATCCACCAGTGAGAAGCTGCTGGACAGCGCTGGCATCGACCAGAGCACGCGCGTTCGTGATCTAAGCGAGAGCGAATTGCAGCGCATACGGGAGTTGATCAGCGGCTTGACGATTGAAGGCGACTTGCGCCGGCAAACCCAACTGAATATTAAACGCTTGATGGAAATCAATTCTTATCGCGGCTTGCGGCATCGGCGACGTTTGCCGGTTCGCGGGCAGCGGACGCGCACCAATGGGCGCACGCGGCGCGGCAAGAAGCAGACGGTCGCCGGGCGCGGCCGCCGTCGTGGCGCCACGAAGAAATAGTGGCGAGCGAGAAACAGCCCGGAGCGCGTATTGACTTTGACGAGCAGTGAGCGCGAGCGGCCGATCGCGACGCAGGTTGCGCCGGCGCGCGTCAGCAGGAAGTACTAGTTCATCCGGAGTGAATGAATGGCGAGAACAGGCAGGGGCGGGCGCGGTACCGCCAGACGAGTCTTCAAGAATATACCTTATGGTCAGGCGCATATTCATGCCACCTTCAATAACACCATCGTTTCGATGACCGACCAGTCCGGCAATGTGATCACCTGGGCGAGTGCGGGCACCTCTGGTTTCACCGGCAGCCGCAAGAATACGCCTTATGCGGCGCGAATGGCGGCGGAGACAGCGGCGGCCAACTCGCAGCAGCATGGCATGAAAGAGGTCGATATCTTTGTGAAGGGTCCGGGACCCGGTCGTGAAGCGGCGATTCGTTCTATACAGCAAAGCGGCTTGAAGGTGCGTTCAATTTCGGATGTGACTCCGGTGCCGCATAATGGCGTCCGCCCGCCAAAGCGCCGGCGCGTTTAGTTGTAAAGGAAGCCTGGCAATATGGTATATCCAACAGAGTCTGCAACGGTCGAGGCAGGCGCGATTGACGCCAATTTGGTGACCGCAAATATGGTTCTGCCGCATAAGGTGGAGAGCCAGAATATCACCAAGGATTACGGTCGATTTGTCATCAGCCCATTGGAAAGCGGCTACGGCTTGACCTTGGGCAACGCGCTGCGCCGTGTGTTGCTGTCATCGCTGCCGGGCGCGGCGGTGACGAGCATACGCGTCTCCGATGTTCATCACGAATTTTCCGAGATTCCCCACGTGCGCGAAGACATGACGCAGTTGATCTTGCAGATCAAGCAGTTGCGCTTGGTGCTGCATGGTGTGGAAAGCTCGCGCTTGCGGCTGGAGCATCGTGGGGCCGAAGGCACAGTGACCGCTGCTGACATCTGGGCGCCGGCGGAAGTGCAAATCGAGAACCCGAGCCTCTACCTCTTCACGGTTGATGATCGCAATGTCAATATCGAGTTGGAGTTTGAGGTGCAGACCGGGCGCGGTTTCAGCCCGGCGGAAGAGCGCGGTCGGTTGCCAATTGGCGAATTGCCGGTGGATGCGATCTTCAGTCCGATCAGGCGCGTGAACTTTGAAGTGGAGCGCGCCCGCGTGGGCCAGCGGACGAACTACGATCGGCTGGTGCTTGAATTATGGACGGATGGGACGATCCGGCCGGAGGAGGCTTTGGCGCAGGCGGCGCAGATCCTGATGCACCACCTTAAAGTCGTAGCCGGCGTCGATGATGACTGGTACAACGCGATAGAGCTTCCGCCGCAGATTGAGGACGAGCCGACTTATCCTCCGCTTTACGACAAGCCAATTGAAGAGTTGGATTTGAGCGTGCGCGTATTCAACTCGCTGAAGCGGACCGGTATCACGTCGGTAGGCGATGTGCTGGATATGTTGAATCGCGGCGACGATGCTATGCTGGCGATTCGCAACTTTGGCGAGAAGTCGCTGGATGAGTTGCGACAGAAGCTCGAGGAAAAGAATTACTGGCCCCATGAGAAGCCTGAGTAGCAAGTAAGCGAGGCGCAGGTATGCGACATCGGCATCACGGAAAGAAACTGAATCGCAGCGGCAGCCATCGCAAAGCGTTGCGCATGAATTTGGCGAGTCAACTCTTCGTTCATGGACGCATCAGAACGACCTTTCACAAAGCCAAATTCGTACAAGGGCATGCCGAACGACTGATCACGATTGCCAAACGCGGTTTGGCGAAGGCGGATGAAAAAGGCGACGAACTGATCGCGGTGCACGCGCGCCGTCAGGTCGCCCGCCGCTTGAACAATGATCGCGAGTTGGTGGGCGTGGTGTTTGATGAGTTGGCTCCGCTGTACGAAGATCGGCCCGGCGGCTATACGCGGATTCTCAAACTGGGACCGCGCAAAGGCGACAACGCCGAAATGGCGCTGATTGAGTTGGTCGATTATGAGGTGGAGGATTGACCGGCCGAATGTGAAGACTCGATATGGCGCGATCCTGGCTTACGATGGAACTGCCTATTTCGGCTTTCAACGTCAGCCGCCGCCGACGCCGACGATTCAGTCCGCGGTTGAAGAGGCGATTCGCCAGGTGACAGCGCAGACAACGCCTGTGATCGGTGCCGGAAGAACCGACACAGGTGTGCACGCAACGGGTCAAGTAATCGCGTTTGACATTGACTGGAAGCATGGCGACGATGAGCTGCTGCGAGCGATCAATTCGCAGCTTCCGCTGGATATCGCGGCGCGGGAGGTTTGGCGGCAGGAAGGTTTTCACCCGCGCTACGATGCGCTTTGGCGGCAATACGTTTATCGTGTCTCGACGCCGGTTGCGCGTCATCCGCTGATGAATCGAATCGTATGGCAGCTTGTTGGAGAATCGCTGGATCTGACGCGAATGAATGAGGCAGCGGCGCTCTGCCTGGGCGAGCAGGACTTCGCCGCCTTTGGCAGGCCGCCGCAAAAGGGCAGTTGGAACTGCGTGAGACAGGTTTATCGGTCCAGCTGGGAAGTGGAAGCGGGTGCGTTTGGCGAGATATATTGCTATCGAATTCGCGGCAGCGCCTTTCTTTACCACATGGCGCGCCGGTTGGCCGGCATGATGACGCAGGTCGGCAGAGGGTTGATCACCGTGGGCGAGTTCGAAGCGATCTTGCGGAGCCGCGACATTAATAGGGCGAAAACGCTGGCGCCGGCGCATGGGCTGATTCTGGAAGCCGTCGGCTACCGGCGCCGCCAAGAGACGGAATCACAAACGCGCGCAGTTGAATCGCTGGCGATGGCTGCGCCGGAGGGGAAGATATGAGACAGATGGTGCAAAAGACCTACGCGACCACGCCCGATGTCATTCAGCGGCGCTGGTGGGTAGTGGATGCGAAAGGCCAGACTCTGGGGCGCGTGGCTTCCAAAGTGGCGCCACTGTTGCGAGGCACGCACAAACCTTACTTCACGCCGCATCTTGATACTGGCGATTATGTCATCATCGTCAATGCGGACAAGATTCATGTTACTGGCAAACGCATGGATCAGAAGACTTACTATCGCCATAGCGGCTATCCCGGCGGCTTAAAATCGCTGACCTTGCGCGAGTTGATGGACAAGTATCCCACGCGCGCGCTCAGATACGCGATTAAAGGCATGCTGCCCAAGGGTCCGCTGGGCCGCCGCATGTTTAAGAAGCTGAAGATTTACGCGAGCGCTGATCATCCACATCAGGCGCAGCAGCCGCAAATGCTGGAATTTTGAAGCGGCGGCAATACTGACAAGGGGTCCGCGCAAACAGGATCGGTCAATCCTTGGCGAAGCCTACAGGTTGAGGAGAAAATGAATGTCAGCACAGTATTATGAAGGAATCGGCCGCCGCAAATCGGCGTCCGCCCGTGTGCGTTTGTTCCCAGGCGGCACCGGCAGGTTCGTCATCAATGGCAAAGAGGGCATGGAATTTATGCCGCGTCTGGGCGATATGGAGATTTGCATGTCGCCGCTGACGCATATCGGGCAGGAACGTCATTATGATGTCTCGGTGCATGTCAATGGCGGCGGCATTACGGGCCAACGCGACGCGATTCTCTTGGGCATCGCGCGGGCGCTGGAGAAGATCGACCCGGATCTGCGCGGGACGCTAAAGCGAGAGGGCTTCCTTTCGCGCGATGCGCGGGTGAAGGAGCGCAAGAAGCCCGGTCTAAAACGCGCCCGCAAAGCGCCGACATACACCAAGCGTTAAAGACGGCATTTTCGAGCGGCACTCTCAGCCAGCACTCCGCAAGGGTAGCTGGCTGATTTTGTTAGGGCGGCATGGTTTCTCGAATTAGCAACCGAGCAATGCAATAGCGATGATCACCATTGTGGGATTGGGACCGGGATCCGAGCGCGACCTGTCTTTGCGCGCCTGGGACAAACTGCGTGATGCCGAGACGGTTTATCTGCGCACGGCTCGGCATCCTTGTGTTGACGCGCTTTCAGCGAGTTGCAACTGCGTCAGCTTTGATGAGGTCTATGACTGTTGCCAGGGCTTTGATGAGGTCTATGCGGAGATCGCGGCGCGGGTCTTAAGAATTGCGCGGGATGCGGGCGAAACAGTCTACGCCGTGCCGGGCGATCCACTCGTGGGCGAGGCGACGGTAACGCGCATCTTGGAGCTCGCGCGCGCAGAGTCCATTGAAGTAGAAATCATCAATGGCATCAGCTTTGTCGAACCATGCTTGTCGCTCTTGGGCGTTGACGCGCTGGATGGCTTGCAGTTGCTTGATGCCCTGACTGTTGCCGATGCCTATCATCCGCCAATCAATCCGGCGCTGCCGGCGCTGTTGGCGCAGGTCTACAGTCAGTCGGTCGCCTCGAGCCTCAAGCTGAGCCTGATGAACCAGTATGACGATGAGTTTCCGGTCAAATTGATCCATGGCGCCGGCGCCGACCACGCTGTTGTCGAAGACCTGAAGCTCTTTGAAATCGACCGCAGCGCGCGGATTGATGTTTTGACTTCGCTTTACCTGCCTGCGATGGACGAGACGAGCAGTTTTGAAACCCTGCAGAACATTATCGCGCATTTGCGTTCGCCCGAAGGCTGCCCCTGGGATCGCGAACAGACGCACAAGTCACTGCGTCCCTTCCTCATCGAAGAATCGCACGAAGTGTTGGAAGCGCTGGATGCGGACGATCCGCAGGCGCTTTATGAAGAATTGGGCGATCTGCTTTTGCAGATCCTGCTGCATACGCAGATCGCCACCGACCTGGGCGAATTCAAAATGACAGATCTGGTGCGCCACCTCAACGAGAAGATGATCCGCCGGCATCCACACGTCTTTGGCGATGTGGAAGCGACTGGCGATCTCGCGCAACTGTCGCGCATCTGGCATGAGGTCAAGCGGGCGGAGAAGGCGGACGAGGGGGAGGAACCGGTATCCATGCTGGATGGCATTCCGCGGGGGGCGCCTGCGCTTTTTGTTGCGCATCAATATTCGCAGCGAGCAGCCAAAGCCGGCTTCGATTGGCATGATGTTTCGGGTGTAGAAAAGAAGTTCAAGGAAGAGCTGGCGGAAGCGCTGTCAGCCAATTCCGACGCTGAGCGGGTGAAAGAAATTGGCGATCTGATATTTGTGCTGGTGAATTGGCTGCGCTGGCTCGGCGTCGATGATCCAGAAAGCCTGCTACGAGAGATCAATGCGAAATTCTACCGTCGTTTTCGCTATGTCGAGCAGCGGGCGGCAGAGGCGGGCAAACCGATTGCCGCCTTCAGCCTGGACGAGCTCGATGGCTGGTGGCAAGACGCCAAGCGCCTGACCGATTGATGCCGGCGCAACTGGAAGGATTGCTCTCGGTTCAAGCGGCGCTCGAAGCAGGCTTTCGCGACGTACACCATATTCTGATTGATGAGAATAAACGATTCGATCGGCGCCTGATTGATCTTAGTCGTTTAGCTGAAAGCGCCGGAGTAGAGGTCCGCTTTGCGCCTCGCGGGATCATCGACGAACGCGCATCGGGCGAATCGCACGGCGGCGTCATCGCCGAAGTGGGCGAACGGCGCTTTTGCCAATTGGCTGACCTGCTTCCGGTTGACGAAGCCGCCTTCATCGTCATGCTTGATGGCATTGAAGATCCCTACAATTTCGCCGGGGCGATTCGGGCGCTCTACGCCGCGGGCGCACATGGCGCCGTCGTCCGTCCACGGAATTGGACCAGCGCAACGGCGCTCGTGGGGCGGGCCAGCGCGGGGACGATTGAGCGGCTGCCTCTAGCGGTTGCTGAGAGCGCGGCTGAGGCGGCCGAGTATTATCGCCGACAGCGCCTAGTTATTGCCTGTACGGCACAATCTGATTCAGCGCAGTCGCTTTATCAAGCGGATTTGACCGCGCCGCTGTTTCTGCTTGTTGGCGGCGAGAGGCGCGGCGTCACGCGTTCATTCCGGCGCGCAGCCGATCTGCAGCTGCGGATACCCTACGGTCGCGATTTCGCTGGCGCGCTTGGGTCAGTCAGCGCGGCTTCCGTCATCGGTTTTGAGGCGATGCGCCAGCGTCGCTGTAATAGCTGATGACCCAAGACAGGGTCGATTGCGTGACGTGAAATAGCAACTTCTGCTAGTATGCCATACAGATCTCTAGAACCGCAGACATGGAAGAGGAGATGCAATGAAGGCGCTCATTCTGGCCGCTGGGCAAGGCACTCGCTTGCGTCCGGTTACTCTAACGATGCCAAAATCGCTCGTGCCGGTCGCAAACCGCTGGCTGATCAATTACGCGCTGGACGCGCTGAAGAAAGCGGGGCTTATCGATATCGGAATCGTCGTCAACAGCATGGATTCGCCCATCGTCACTAATCTCTGCAATGGCGAGCCTCTGGGCGTAAACATCGAATATATCGTGCAGGACGAGCAGCTTGGGCTGGCGCATGCGACGGCGCTCTGTCACGAATTCGTCGGCGATGATCCCTTCACCGTCTTCCTCGGCGATAATATCTTTCAGGACAAGATGACCGACTTGCTTACTTCATTCGCTCATTCGCCAAATGAAGCAGCCGTGGTACTGGGCAAGGTGCCTGATCCCACGCGTTTCGGCATCGCTGAAATCGATAATGGCAATATCGTTCGCGTGGTGGAAAAGCCGCAGGAGCCGCCGTCGAATTTGGCGATAGCCGGCGTTTATCTCTTTCGCTCATCGATATTTGACGCGATCAAACGCATCAAACCGTCGGGGCGCAATGAGTTGGAGATCACCGACGCCATCCAGGTATTGATCAACGATGGATATCCGGTGGCTTCATACGAGCTGAACGGCTGGTGGATTGACGCGGGCAAGCCGAACGCGATCATCATGGCGAACCAGTTGGTGCTGGAAGAACTGCCCTATACGCCGGCGCCGGAGAATAGCGATCAGATCGAAGGGGACAGCGAGGTATCGCACCGGGTCTTGATCGGTCGCAACAGCCGCATTGTTGACAGCGTGGTGCGCGGACCCGTCATCATCGGCAAGAATACAATCATCCGCAACAGCTATGTTGGTCCTTATACATCGCTCGGCGACAATGTGGTGGTGGAAGGCAGCGAAATCGAAGCCAGCATCGTCATGAAGAATTGCGAGATTCGCAACATTCTTGGGCGGATCGACCGCAGCCTGCTCGCCGACAATGCGCGTGTGACATCGGCGACGCATATGCCCGATGCGCATCGCTTTGTGTTGGCGGAAAACAGTTACGTCCAGTTTTAGGGGTTCATTTCAATAGGCGCGGCGGGAGCAGATTTTTGCGCCGCAAGTATTCCTCATTCGGTCCCTGCCAGGCGTATTGGGCGAAATCAACTTTGCCGCGTTTGTCAAAGCGGATGCCTTCAATCTCGAGCAGGCGCCGCTGTTCTTCCGCTTGCGGGCTGCCGGCGGGGAAGCTGATCGCGCCGGCGCTGTTGATGACCCGCTGCCAAGGGATGGACTGGCCGCGCGGGGTCTTGCGAAGCGCCGTGCCCACCCAGCGTGGCGCCAGTCGCTTCATTCGAGTTGGCTCGGTATCGGCGTCCGGCGGAATCATCGAGGCGATTTGGCCGTAACTGCTGACTTTGCCAGCGGGAATCTGCCGCACGATATCCCATACTGTTTCAAAGAAGGATTTGGCGTTGGGTGGATTGAACATGAAGGCGCCCGGTTTTCGACTGAGATTCTGGCATGTCCACTACAATGTAATGGCGAAACCATGATACGCGGGAGAGAATTTATGCAACTGGTTGGTCTGACGGTAGCTGCTGTCAATATGACGCAAATGGTGGAATTCTACAATGCCGTTTTTGACGCGCAGCTGAAAGCGACGGTGCATATCGGCGATGAACAGTTTTATGCTGGCAAGCTCTGTGGAATGAAAGTGACCTTCTGCCCCAACACGATCGCGGGCGTCATCGCCGAGCAGAATCGGCAACAACTTAGATTTCTAGTGGGGGATATCGAGGCGGTGATGGAAAAGGGCATAGCCAACCACGGGAGTGAGATCAATCCCATTGAAGAATACAAAGGGGCGAAAGTCGCTTCCCTGGCGGACCCCGATGGCAATACCATCGAATTCGTCGAGATCCTTTCATAACTCTCCGTCGATGCTGCTAATGAGTTCGGCCGATGTCGGCGCGTAATTGCCGACATAGCGCACGACAATGCCGCTGGCGTAATTGGCGAGCGTGACCGCTTCGCTCGCCGCCAGATCCGCCACCAGCGCCAGGGTAAGCGTCGCGATGGCGGTATCACCGGCGCCGACTGTATCAAAGACATCGCTGACCGATGGCGCTGGGCAATGGAGTGTTTCGCTATTTTCCGCCAAGGTGGCGCCGCGAGCCCCGCGCGTGATGATCGTCGCGCGGCGAATGCCAAGCTGATCGTGCAGCTGCAGCGCCGCCTGGCTAAAGTCGTCGTCGGTCGCCAGGTCGCGTTTGAGATAGCGCTGGGCATCTTCGGCGTTGCATTTGATGACGTGCAGATGGCTGAATGTATCGAAGTTGCCCTGAACATCGGCGGTCAGCAGGATGCCGGATGCGGCGCAGAGGTCGCGGATTCGGCGCACAAAGGTCGGCGTCAGCAAGCCGCCGTGGTAATGCGAAAGCAAGACGGCGTCAACATCAGCGAGCCTTTCATTGGCGAAATCAAGCAGCAGGCGCTCAGTGTCGTCATCGATGGGACGCCGCGTCACGGTGTCTATGCGCGTAACTTGTTGCGGGAAACGCAAGCCCATTTGCGCCAGTATGCGCGTCTTGACCGTTGTCGGTCTGTCGACGCAACTGATGATGCCACTCGCGTCGATGCCCTGTTCGGAGAGGATCTGCTTCAGCTGCTCGCCTGGCGCGTCTTCGCCGACTACCCCGAGCTGAATCGCGCTTGCGCCCAGCGAGACGACATTGGCCGCTGGATTGGCGGCGCCGCCAGCGATGTACCGTTTCGACTCCAATTCGAGAACCGGGATCGGCGCTTCGCGGCTGACGCGCGTTACGCGGCCGGTGATGTATTCGTCCAGCATTACATCACCGATCACCAGTACGCTTCGGCTGGCCAAGCTGGCTACCTTTGATTTCAGCAAGGTTGACATTGCAGTTTAGACGACCCCATTCCTTTCCCGCGTCGTTAGCTTACCTTAGCGCAGGCTAGATTTGGACAGAGATTCTGCTTCTGTGTTAATGGGCGTGCTTCTGCCGCAAGACAGCGAATACAAAACGGGGCAGGCGGAGCATCCGCCGCAGCCGCCAAGGTTGGCGCAGCAGGCGATATAGCCATTCCAATCCGCGATCGCGCATCCATTGTGGGGCGCGCGGCACGACGCCGGCGATGAAATCGAAGGAGCCGCCGACGCCCATCGCCATCGCCACATTCAGGCGCGGCAAGTTGCGCGCGATCCATTTGTCTTGTTGCGGCGCGCCGAAAGCCACCAGCAGGATGTCGGCGCCGCTCGCGTTGATCAGCGCGACAATGTCGTCTTCTTCGCGCTCGGCCGGGCTCCCGCTGTAGGTCCCGCTGACGATTAAGGGCGGATGCTGTTCTTTCAGATTGCGGGCTGCGCGCTGGGCGATGCCTTCTCCGGCGCCAAGAAAGAAGATCTTCCAGCCCTTGTCGGCTGCGTGGCGCGCGATCAAAGGTACGCCATCCGAGCCGGTGACGCGTTCCGGCAAGGGCGCGCCCAAGTGACGGCTCGCCCAGAGCAGTCCGACGCCATCGGGCACGCAGATGGCGGCGCGATTCAATATGTAGAAAAAGATGGGATCGCGCCGCGCGACGATGATGAATTCGGGATTCACCGTGCAGACGTGATGCGCGCCGAGGTCAGCCTCAACCCACTTGCCGATCTGGCTCATCCATTCGCCGTAGCTGATGGCGTCTACCGGCACGCCGAGAAGCGTCAGGCGCGAAAATGGACTGTCAGCGCGTCGCGCGTTCGTTGGCTGTGATGCGACTTTGACGGTAAGCGTCTCGGAGGATAGAAGTTGCTCTGCCGCTTCCAGCACTTGATTCGGGCGAACCAGCTTCATACAGGTGCGCGCCGCGCAGCCGTCTCGTGCGCCAATCTCGTGGCCGACATAGCTGCACGGGCTGCATTCCACACCGCTGCGCAGCACAGTCACACGACTGCCAACAGCCCAAGGGCTCCAGGCATCGGGATTGCTTGGACCGAAAATGCTCAGGACTGGCGTACCGGTGGCGGCGGCGATGTGCATCACGCCGCTGTCGGCGCCGATGAAGAGGTCGGCGCGGGCGATGACATCGGCTAATTGTGGCAGCGTTGTCTTGCCCACCAGATTGATTGGCTTCTGAACCAGAAGATCCTGGACTGAATCGCTGTTGTCTTCAGGACGTCCGACCAAGATGATTTCCGCGCCACATCGCGCGCGCAATCCATTTGCGATTTCGGCGAATCCGGCCAATGACCAGCGGCGCGCCACGCTGTAGCCGCCGCTGCCCGAGTGCATGACAACAATCGGTTTGGCCGATGAGGGAGTCGATTCGCTAGGCGGCGATTCTCGCGCTACGAATGCGGGACGGGCGCAATTGCTCGCGCCCAGAAGCGCGACGAGATCCAGCCAATATTGCGCCTGATGCCGGTCGCCGAATCCCTCATCATCAACAAAGTCGGTGAGGAAGCCGATGTTGTGATTGCGCAAGCCGATGATCTGGCGCGCGCCGCTTGCTTTGGCCAACAGCCAAAATTTGAATAGGCCGGCGCGAAATGTGAAGTGATGAAAGAAGACGATAACGTCGTATTGCTGCGCTAGCAATTGCGGGAGGAAGCGCAAGTTTCGCAGGGAGAAGAAGTCGCGGCTTGCGCTCTTTCCGCTTCGGCAGAAAGGAAGCTTGCGGTCGACGAGGTCGGTCGGAATCAGGGGCAGGGCGTGGACCGAAGCCAGCAATTCAATCTGCGCATGCGGACGGGCCTCGCGCAAGGCGGCGATCGCCGGCGTGGTCAGAACCAGATCGCCGATATCGGCCAATTGCACCAGGAGAATGCGCTCGCTCGCCATAAGATTCGCCGCTGCTTGTTCTTAGCCATTTTATCAGATTGCCGACCGCCCGATGTCAGAGCCGCAACAACTCGTCGAAAGCCTTCAGTACAGCCGCTGCCGCCTTGTCCCATGTGAAGCGATTCGCCTGAATACGACCGCGTTCGATCAGCGATTGCCTGAACGCTGCATCATCGCTGCAGCGGTTCATCGCTACGGCGATATCGGCGACACGCTCCGGATCCACCAGCAGACCGGCATCGCCAACCAGTTCGGGCAGGCTGGAGCTGTTGCTGGTGATGACGGGTGTGCCGCAGAGCATCGCTTCGAGGACGGGAATGCCAAAACCTTCGTAGAGGCTGGGGAAGACCAGCGCGATCGCCCCCGCCAGCAATCCGCCTTTGTCCGCCTCGTCAATATAGCCGGTGATGCGGACCTTATCCGCGCCCTCCAACCAGGAGTCATCAAAGAGCCAGCCTTTGGCGCCAGCCAAAACCAGGGCAGTATCAGAATCCACATGCGCCTGTTGCCAACGACGAAATGCGAGGATGAGCCGCTCGATGTTTTTGCGCGGCTGCAGTGTGCCGATAAATGCGAAATAGCGCGCCGGCAGCTGATACTTGGCGCGCACTGCCGCAGTATGACTCTGCGCGGAAGAATAGCTTTCGCCGTCGACGCCAGGGTAGACTACGCGAATCTTGGACGCGCTTGTGCCGTAAAAGCGGTTGAGATCTTGGGCGGTCGCCTGGCTGTCGGCCAGCACCAGCCCAGCCCGCGCTGCGCTATAGCGCGTGGTGAGGTCCAAATAGGCGCGCTGAGCGGCGCAGTGAGCGTCTGGGAAATGCTTGTATCCCAGATCATGAACGGTGACAGCAGCCGGGCCCGGGAAGAGAAATGGCAGGGTGTGCGCCGGTGAAAAGGCGATATCAGGTCGCGCGCGCCAGAGCGCCGCCGCCCAACGAAGGTGCGTCCACAGCCGCGAAAAGGGAATCACAATCTCGTGGACATGCGGCGATTTGGCGAATAGATTTGCCCGCGGCTTATCGCGAAAATAGAGCGAAAGCCGGAAGGGTTCGGCGCGAGTATCGTTAGCTTGGATCAGCGCCTGAATCAGACGACGCGCGTAATATTCCGTGCCGGTGAGTTGCCGCTTGGTGGCGCGGCTGGCGTCAATCGCGATGTGGAGCGCCATCAGTTACTTTGGCAGGGCATGACGGCTGCTTCCACACGAGCTGAAAGCCTGTCACAAGCTGATAATATTTCCGCGAGCATCGTTGCGGTAGACATGTCGAGTATCGACGATGATGCTGCTGTGCTTGGCGATTTCTTCCCAGTCGAAGACGGAATGGTCGGTCACGACAACCACGCAATGAGCGTCTTGCAGCAGCGGGGCGCTCAAGTCCTTTGAATGCAGGCGCACATCGCTCTCCAGCTGGATTTGTGGCACGTGCGGATCGCAATAGCTGACGTCGGCGCCGCGTTGACGCAAGAGGCTGATGATGTCCAGCGCCGGGCTCTCGCGCACATCATCGACGTTTGCTTTGTAGGCGACGCCCAAAACCAGTATGCGCGAAGCGCGAACCGCCCGCTCGCGTTCATTCAGCGCTTCGGTGATTTTGTCGATCACATAGAAGGGCATTGATGTATTGATCTCGCTGGCCAATTCGATGAAACGCGCGTTGTAATTGAGCGTTTTCAGTTTCCAACTGAGATAGTGGGGATCAACCGGGATGCAATGCCCGCCGAGACCGGGTCCGGGATAGAAGGGCATATAGCCGAATGGCTTGGTGGCGGCCGCCTGGATGACTTCCCAGACATCGACATTTAGCTTGTCGCACATCAGCGCCATCTCGTTAACCAGGGCGATATTGACGGCGCGAAAGGTGTTTTCCAGCAGCTTGACCATTTCGGCGGCTGTTGGCGATGAAACCGCAATCACGCGGTCAGTCGCCGCGCGATACAGAGCGGTCGCTGTTTCGGCGCAGGCAGCGGTAATCCCGCCGACAACCTTGGGCGTATTGCGCACGGTAAACTCGGTGTTGCCGGGGTCAATGCGTTCGGGCGAGTAGGCGATGAAAATATCTTCGCCGACAGTGAGATCGCTTCCGACCATTTCGGGCAGAATGACTTCTTCAGTCGTGCCTGGATAGGTGGTGCTTTCGAGGACAATCAGCATGCCTGGACGCCGAATCGCCGCAATCGACCGCGCCGCCTGAATGATGTAGGACATATCGGGGTCGCGGGTTTTTCGCAGCGGCGTCGGCACGCAAATGCTGATAGCATCTACATCTCGCAAGTCGTCGTAACAGCATGTCGCGGTCAACTTGCCAGATTGGACCAGCCGGCGGACGCGCTCGCCGGATATATCGTCGATATAGCTGCGGCCGCAGTTGATCCGCCAGACTTTATCAGCATCAACATCGACGCCGGTTACGCGGAAACCAGCTTCAGCGAATTCAACCGCCAGCGGCAGCCCGACGTAGCCCAAACCGACAAGGCCGATCCTCGCCTTGCGGTCGGCGATCTTACGCAGCAAATCCTGCTTGTAGCCCATAGCCGTCCTAGGTGAAAGCGGCAGCAAAGCGCGATTATAGTACGCTCATTATACACGCTATAGGCTGATTTCAGCGGATGCCGCTGCGGGCAAAGCTTTCGACAAACTGCCGTTGGAAGAGCAGAAACAAAATGACGAGCGGCGCAATGACTATCAGCGTGCCCGCCATCAGCTGTCCGTAGAAGGCGCCTTGATCGGTCGTCTTGATCAGCTTGTTGAGTCCCACCGTCAGCGGTCTAATTTCGGCTGATCGGGTGATGATGAAGGGCCAGAGGAATTCGTTCCAGTGTGAACTGACGGAGACAAGCGCGAAGGCGAGGTAAGCGGGAATCGCATTGCTTACGTAGACGTGGCGAATGACCTGGGCGAGATTTGCGCCATCAATGCGCGCCGCCTCATCCAATTCGATGGGGACTTCGCGAAAGGTCTGACGCAGAAGGAGAACGCCAAAGGCCGAGCCCCAATAAGGAATCATCAGCGCGATCCGCGTATCGAACAAGCCCAGCGTATTGATCATGCGAAAGTTTTGCACCAGCAAGACGCCGGATGGGATCATCAGTTGCAAGAGTATCATTAGCAGCAGCAGATCACGCCCGAAAAATTGCATGCGCGCGAAGGCGTAGGCGGCGCAGGTCACCGTCAGCAACTGCACCAGCAAGACACCGGCGACGAAGATGACGCTGTTGACGTAGTGCATGCTCCAAGGCGCGATCATTAGGGCGCGTTCGAAGTTCTCAACTGTGATTTCGCTGCCGAAGAATATATTGCCTTTGGTGACCGGTTCGGCCTCGGGGCGGAAGCTGACGAGAATGGTGAAAACAAGCGGAATCAAGAAGAAGATCGCGATGACCGTTTTTGTCGCCGCCGCGATTCGCCGAAGGATGCCTCCCGTCCTGTTCATCGCTCACTCTCGTCCCGCTCAAATATCAGGAAGTTGCTGAGCGTGAAGGTCAGGACGACGCCGATAAGCACGATGGTCATCGCGTTGACATAGCCCCAGTTCCGCCTTTCCGAGATGTTCTGAAAAATCAGGTAGAGAAGCAGATTCGCCGAATCGTTCGGTCCGCCTTCGCCTAGCGCTTGCAATTGTTCAACCGTCTGAAAGGCGAATATGAAGGCAACAACGATGACGAAGAGAAACGTGCGGCGGAGCAGGGGCAAGGTAAGCGAGACGAATTGCTGGGCAGCGTCGGCGCCATCCAGTGACGCCGATTCGTAGATATCGCGCGGGATATTCTGCAAGCCGGCCAGGAAGAAGATCATGAAATATCCTGCCTGCTTCCAAATGTTGACGACGATCACCGAAAACAGCACCAGATTGCGGTCGCCCAGCCAGTTCAAGCCGGGGTGGCCCAATGACTTTAGCACCGCGTTGGCCAAGCCGATGCTGTCGGAAAAGACGAAGGACCAAATGCTGGCCGCCCCAATGAGCGGAAGCAGCGACGGGTAGAATACCGCGAAGCGCCACAAACCGAGCAGGGGCTGCTTCTGATTGAGCAGCAGCGCCAAGAGCAAGCCGAGCGGCACACCGATGATGACTGTCGCCAAGGCAAAGACGATCGTATTGCGAAAGGTTCGCTGGAAACGCGCGCCCAGGTAATGGCTCTGGTCAAAGAGGTCGCGGAAGTTCTGGGCGCCGACAAATTCGGGCGGCTTGCCGGCTGCACTGAGGCCGCGCGCCGGTTTGTACAGGCTGTCTCTGACTGTGTTGATCGCTGGCACGACGTTGAACATCAGCACCAGAATCAGCGTCGGCGCGATGAGTAGATAGGGTTGCAGGTATGAAACGAAAGGCTTCCGCGGCAATTTCGCCATTATGGATTTTTGTAGGGCTTGTCCGGTAGTGTGGCGCGTAGGGCGCAATTCTACCCCTCACCCCCGGCCCCCTCTCCCACAAGGGGAGAGGGGGAGCATTGCGCACTGGGACACAAAGTAATTTGCGCGGGCGTCTACAGTTCGTTGGTTTTCAGACTGCGGCGCGAGCGCGTTCCGCCTACTTGTATTCGGCGAGGATGCCGTCTATCTGCGCCTGCGCCTCGTCCATCGCCGCTTGCGCATCTTCCGATTCGCCGGTCAAGATGCTCTCCAGCGTTTTGTTGATGATGCCCTGAATGGTGATGGTGGCGTAACTCGAGAATTCCTTGTCCGCATGCTGCAATTGATCGCGCGCGACGCCATATTGCGGGTATTCCATTGCGCGTGAAGCCAGCGGCTCGGTCTCCCAGGCGGTCGCGTTCGCGGCGATATAGCCGGTCGTCGCGCCCCAATCGGCTTGAATCTCGGGCGAAGACAGGAACATGACCCACTTCCAGATGGCATCCAGTTCGGCATCCGACTTGCTGCCGTCATCAAAGATGTAGAGGTTGCCGCCGCCAGTGGGCGAGCCATAACCGGCGCCATCGTCGCCAGCCGGACCGCTCGGCAGATACCAAACGCCGACTTCGAAATCGGCGCCATCGAGTATGCGGCTCAGGTTGCCGGTGGTGTGATAAATCATCGCCGCTTGACCAGCCAGGAATGCCACGGGCGTATCCCCCCAGGCGGCGCCGCCAGCCGGACCAACACCCAAGTCCGTGCCTAGCGAACGCACGAACTCGACCGCAGCGACCGCTTCCGGCGTATTGAAGAAGACTTCGGTCGGGTCGTCGCTGACGATATTGCGCCCGTAGGCGATGGCGAAACTCTGGTACATCCAGATGGGGAAGCCGCCGGCGACCGGCACCAGCAAGCCGTCGCGATCGTCCGTCGTAAGCGCCTGGGCGATCTCTACCAATTCGGCATTGTTGGTCGGCGGCGAATCATAGCCAGCCTCCGCCAGCAGATCGGCATTGTAGTAGAGGATCGGCGTGCTGCGCTGGAATGGGATCGACCAGACATTGCCCATCTCGTCAACGCCGTTTGCCATCAACGCCGGGAAGAAGTCATTGATATAGGCGCCGCCGTCGTCCATCGCGTCGATGAAGCCCTGCGCCGGCACGATATACCCTTCTTCGGCGAAGCTGTAGAGATCTATCGACAACATCACCGCGACATCGGGTCCGGCGCCGCCGCCTTGCAGCTCGGTCAGAATCGTATTGCGCGTATCGGTGTAGCTGCCGGTGAAGACCGGGTTGATGCTGATGCCTTCGTTTCGCTCTTCAAAGGTATCGGCGTAGCGCTGGAAGATGCCTTCGGCGTCATTCGCGGTCGCGGAAGGGAAATAGAAATCGATGACGATGTCATCTTGCGCTGTGACTGCGCCGGTCAATAGCAGCGCGAGCGCGACTAGTACTAGCAAAGATTTACCTGAACGATTCATTTCAGTTCTCCTTGATTGTTGAATGCGGTTGTTAGCAAGACGATGCAAGCCGTATCATATCATACGGGACTGGCATAACGCAGTCTTTATGGCGAGCCTAAGGTTCGATATGGGAAAGCGCAAAGACGCGCCAAGCGCCTATAGGCCGATATCGCGCCGCTCGTAGCGGTAAAGCGACGCGGCCAGCAGAGCCGCGGAACCAATGACGAATCCGGCGATATGGGGCCAGATGAAGCCCTGCGACAGGATATCGCCGGCGTTGTAATAGGTCAAGAAGGAGACGACGCCGATGGATTCGGCGACAGTCCCTTCGGCGGCTAAACCGATCGTTTGCAGCATATAGCTGACGATGACGAAGGCGGTGACAATGCCAAGCGCCACCGTCCGCCGCCGCACCAGCACGCCAATCAATACCGTTGCCGCCATGATGAATACCATCAGCGGGATGAGGTAGAAAGTGACTTCCGCCAAGCGCAGGACGTCCAATTCGACGCCGCCGAGGAAGACGCCAAGGTGCAAGCTCAGGTAAATCAGGAGGACAACGCCGATGCAACTGACTCCGTAGGCGAGGAATTTCTCGATAACGACGCGCGCTCTCTCCACGGGCAGGCTGAGCAGCACATCCATCGTGCCGCTGTCTTCCTCATTTGCCGTGACGCGCATGCCCATGACGACCGGATACACGGCAAAGATCAGCGCTGATTTGCCGAAGAAGCCAATGGCGACGAAGCCTTCATTGGTGGCGAATATTTCCAGCTCGCTGCCGACACCGATCATGGCAAGGATCACCGGCGGGAAGCTCTCCAGCAGCTTGCGCATATCTTGCATATTAAATAGCGGCACCATGATGACCACAAGCAGCGCCATCGCGGCCAAGCCGACGCCCCAATAGACCATCTGCTTCCAGGTCGTCTTCAGGGTCTCAAGGAAAACGGAACCGATCATCACGGAGCCTCCTAAACGCCAATATCGCGGCTGACGAACATTTTCAGGGATAGGGCGAAACCGACCAGCACGGCGACGAGCACGATGACGGAATCCGCCGGGTCGTACGTGCCAACAACGAAGGCTTCACCATTTATATAGCTAAAGTACGATACGCGTTCCATTAGATCGGCGAATGCGCCGCCAGCGGCAGCGCCGATCACGTTGAATATGTAGCTGACCACGACGAAAGCGGCTGAAACAGCTATCGCGACTGTACGCCTGCGCAATATGGTCGCCAGCAAAGAAGTCACAGTCATCACGAGCAGCGCGGCCGGATACAAGTTTAGAATGCTTTTGAAGATTACGTCATGCGGCGCATCGATATTCATCCCGATAATGCCTGCGAGTGTGATCAGCGCGCAAAGCACAACTATGCCTAAGCCGATCAGCGCGTAACCGATCCAACGTTCAAGCAGGTAAGCCGCGCGTGATATCGGCAGCGAAAGGATCACATCCATCACACCGGACTGCTCGTCGTTGGCGGTGATGTTCAAGCCAGCCATCACCGCGAATACGGACAGGAATATCGCCGCCTCTGATACAAAGATCGAGACGATCCAGCCTTCCGCCGTCGTCAAAAGCTGAATATCGCTGGCGCCAAATGCCTGGAGCATGGCGGGTGGCATCGTTTTAAAGAGGTCCGCGTAGCCGGAGATGATATCCGGGCTCATGGCGATAAAGTCTATGTACAAGCCCAGTACGCCAAGCCCCAATCCCCAATAGAGGATCTGCTTCCAAGATGTACGCAGCGTGTTCCCAATTACAATGCCGCTCATTGAATCTTCTCCTCGTCGCCGCTGTAGAAAGCCAAGAAAATCTCCTCGAGTGATGGCTCTTCCACATGCAGCATTTCGACATAACCGCCGCTGATCACACGCAGCAGCGGATCAAAGTCGCCGATCATGCGCATTCTAACGCGTGTCCCGTTGGTGCTGACATCGGTGATTGACGGCATATTATCCAACCGCTGCTGCAAGCCGGCCGGCACCGCATCGCGGAAAGTCACGTCGATCCAGTGGAATTCGACATTGGTGATCTTCTCCACCGATTCTACCGCTTTCAATTCGCCATCGCGCAGAATGCCAACACGATCGCAAATCGCCTGTACTTCACTGAGCACGTGCGAGGACAGAAAGACTGTCTTGCCCTTGGCGCGGTATTCGTCCATCATTTCGTGGAAGGTTTGCTGCACCAGCGGGTCAAGTCCGCCGGTCGGCTCATCGAGAATCAGCAGTTCAGGTGAATGCATCATCGCAATAACCAGCCCAAGCTTGCGTTTATTGCCGGAGGATAGATCGCGCACACGCTTGGTCTTGTCCAAATCGAGGCGTTCCGCCAGTTCATCGGCGTGTTTCGCGATGCCTCGCGTATCGCCGCGCACGCTGGCGACATAATGAATGATCTGATCGCCCGTGCGCCCCTCCCACAAGCTGAGTTCGCCGGGCAAAAAGCCAATCCGCCGGTGAATCTCGACGCTGTCGGCGCGAATGTCCATGCCGAAGATGCTGGCGGAGCCGGCGCTGGGGCGGATGAGATCAAGCAGCAGGCGAATGGTGGTCGTCTTGCCGGCGCCGTTCGGTCCCAAATAGCCAAATATCTCGCCGCTGTTGACGCTGAGATTCAGATTGCTCAGCGCTGCGGTCTGTTTGGAACCAGAACCGTAGGTCTTCGAAAGCCCCCTCATTTCAATGATGGAAGCGGACGCCATTTTGGTTATCCTTTCGTTGAAATTTGCGGCTGCTGGCGCGTCCCATGCCCGCGGGCAACCTATCCTGATTATAGTGCGCGCTGAAATTCCTGGTCAAGAAGAATCGGGCTACCCCCAGTTATTGGGGGTCTTATATTGGGGTGATGAACCGGAAGCGCCAGCGCGCGCCCCAAAATTTATGCGCGTCGACCGGCGTCGAGCGATGTGGCGGTTGCTCTAGTCTGACGCGTCAAAAGACGATTCAGCCGTCATTAGCCTCTATCACCTCTGCGCCGCCAAGATAGGGCCGCAGCGCCAGCGGAATCTCGATGCTGCCGTCCGCCCGTTGGTAATTCTCCATGATGGCGATCATGACGCGGGGAGTGGCCAGTCCGCTGCCGTTGAGCGTGTGCAAGTAGCGCGTCTTGCGTGTGCCGCTCGGGTAATAGCGCAGCATCGCCCGCCGCGCCTGGAATGCTTCCGTATTGCTGCAGGAGCTGACCTCGAGCCATTCTTCGCAGCCGGGCGACCACATCTCTATATCGTATTTCTTGGTTGCGCTGAAACCGAGGTCGCCGGTCACAATCTCCAGCCGGCGATAGGGGATCGCCAAGGCGGCGCAGATCGCTTCTGCTTGGGCTGTTATCGTCTCCAGCTCGTCATAGCTTGTTTCAGGCGTCGTGAATTTGAACATTTCCACTTTTTCGAATTGATGCACGCGCTTGATGCCGCGCACATCGCGCCCGGCGCTGGTTTTCTCGCTGCGAAAACAGGGCGAATGCGCCACATATTGCAGGGGCAAGTCCGCTTCTTCAAGGATTTCATCGCGATGCAAATTGGTGATGGCGACTTCGGCCGTTGGCAGCAGATACTTGTCTTCATCGGCGATTCCGAAGACCGTATCCCGAAACTTGGGAAACTGCCCGGCGCCAACCAACATGTCGCTGTGCACGATATAGGGAACATAGACCTCGCGGTAACCATTCTCACGCGCCATATCGAGGAAGAAATTAATCAAGGCTCGCTGCAAGCGCGCGCCCCAACCTTTGAGCGTATAGTATCGGCTGCCGGACAGTTTGACGCCGCGCTCAAAGTCGATGATGTCGAGGGCTGGACCCAGCTCCCAATGCGGCTTGGGCTCAAAGTCGAATTCGCGCAAGGTTCCCTGCATCGGACCCGGGATGTTTTCCTCTTCGCTTTCGGCGACGGGTACGCTCGCATGCGGCAGATTGGGCAGCCAGAGCATGTGCTCTTGCAGTTCAGCTTCAATCGTATCAATCTGATCGAAGCCATTCTCGATACCGTCGCCCATGTTGCGAAGTTGGCTGATGAGCTCGTTGAAAGCTGTGCTGAAATCGGCAGGCGCTTCATTAACAGCTGGCTCGGCGCCGTCCATCAGCCGGCTCGCGCGATCAAAATCTTCGCCGCCAAGCGCCGCCGCCGCCATTGCCGCTCGATTCGCTTTTTCAGCCTCGGACATGGTCTTGTTGCCTCGCAATTTGCCCATGGCGCGGTTGAGTTTGTTGCGCGCCGCCTGCGCCGTTTCAACGCGCGTTCGCGTCTCGCGCCGCTGCGCATCCAAGGCGACGATGGAATCAATGCGTTCCAGGGCGCCGTCTTCGTGTAGCTTGGCGAGTTTTTCCTTGACCCAATCCGGTTTCGCGCGAATCAGCGCAATATCGAGCATGCTATATCGTTCTCCAGGTGATTCTCGTCAGTTGTCGGGATGGAAAGTATTTTGCCGTTGGCAAGCGCCGTCGGCAATGGTGGTTCGCGCCTCGCGCCGCAATGGATGCGACTTCTAGTCAGCGGAGGGAGAGCGCGATGTTTGCCCTGCGTCGAAGGCGTCGCGAGCCGATTGCGGTGCGTCGTCTGGAAGCGGAGCAGCAATGTCGCTGCGGAAACGGCGACCCGCGATCAGCAAACCGACGACGATGTTGATGATGATGATTGCATTGAATACGTCCGGTGTGAGGAAGTCGAGGTACATAACCTCTTCGATTCGCGCCGTATCTTGTAATTTGTTTGGCGAAATGCGCCAAATTAACTCAGTGACAGCCAAAAGTCGGCAGCTGCGACCTCGTTCAGATCATCGCCGACAGCGTAGAGCGCTTCTTCGGTCATCACGTAAAAATCGCCGTCAAAAGCCGCGCGCAGATTTTGCAGCTGCGCCAGCGAACCCGCCAGGGCATTGGCCAAGCGAAACTCGATGCCGACATTGGGCGCGGGCAGCAGCAGGGCGATCTTGCGTTTCGTCCCGTCCAGCTGGTGATCCAGCCGATATTCGAAGCCGCGTACGGCGGCCTCAAGCATGAATTGACCGCGCAAATCGGCTTCGGTCAGCTGCTGCGAGCGCAGGTGCGGGTAAAGCAGCACATCGCGTATGCTGGTCTGGTCGGTGAGCAGCATCACCATACGGTCGACACCGCTGCCGAATCCGCCATTCGGGGGCATGCCATAACGCATGGCTCGCAGGTAATCTTCGTCCAGCGGCGTGGTCTCGTCCGCTTCATCGGCGTAGAGCCGCTTCATTTCGACGAAACGCTCTTGCTGGTCGCGCGGATCGTTCAGTTCGGTGAAGGCGTTGCCCATTTCCATGCCGGCGATGAAGAATTCGAAGCGCTCGGTGTGGCTCTCGATGTAGCGCCGTTCCTTTTCGTCGGCTGGGGCATCGTCTCCCTGAATTCGTTTGGCGAAGGGGGACATATCGCGCGGGTAATCCTTGATGATCGTCGGCTGAAGCAAGCGATGCTCGATGTGATTGCCCAGGATATGCTCGACGATCATGCGTCCCCAGGAGTCGGCTGGATCCAGCCCCTCAGCCAAGCCGCGCGATTCCAGGTACGCGTAAAGCGCCTCGGCAGTGGGGTAGTCCATATAATCGAAGCCGAGCAGTTCTTGCGCCACTTCGCGGATGCTGACGCGCTTCCAGGGCGGCGCCAGGTCGATAAGCTCGCCTTGATACATGATTTCCGACGAGCCGGTCACACACTCGGCGGTGTAAGCGAACATCCGCTCGGTGATGTCCATGACACCGTTGTAGTCAATGTAGGCTTTGTAGAATTCCAGCATGGTGAATTCGGTATTGTGCTTGTAGCTGACGCCTTCGTTGCGGAAGTCGCGCCCGATTTCATAGACCGCGTCGTAGCCGCCGACCAGCAGCCGTTTCAGGTAGAGTTCGAAGCTGATCCGCAGATATAGATCCTCGTGAAGCTGATTGTGATGCGTGGTGAAGGGACGGGCGGCGGCACCGCCATAGAGCGGCTGCAAGACCGGCGTTTCTACCTCCAGCATGCCTTCGCCATCGAGAAACTCGCGCAGCGCTTTGATCGTGCGGGCGCGCTTGATGAAAATATCTCGGACGGATTTGTTCACCGCCAAATCGGCGTAGCGTTGGCGGTAGCGGCTCTCGGTATCTTTGAATTCGCCGTATTCGATTATCGTGCCGTCAGCCTGCCGCTGCTGCTTCACCACTGGCAGCGGCGTCAAGGCTTTGCTTATCAGGCGGATATCGGTGGTATTGACGCTGACTTCGCCAGCGCGGGTGCGCATCATCGCGCCGCTCGCCTCGACGAAGTCATCCACATCAATCAGCTTGCGCCGGATCAATTCGTAGCGCTCTTCTCCCAAGGCATTGACGCGGAGGAAGAGCTGTACGCGGCCGCTTTCGTCTTCAATATGGGCGAAGGAGATTTTGCCTTTGGTATTCAGGCGCCGAATCCGCCCGACCACTGTCACTTTGACGGATTCGGAGTTTAATCCTTCGCTGTCGAGCGCTTGCAAAGCGGCTTCCGCCTGAAGGTAGAGATCAACAGCGTCGGCGATCCGATGGCTGCGCTTGATACGCGCCGGATAAAGCTCGACGCCTTTATTCTGGAGGAGTTTGGCTTTTTCCAGCCGCTCCAGTTCGAGTTTCGTTGGCTGCCACATACCAAGGTCGATTCCCCGTCAATTGAGTGCCGGCCGACGGCGCAGTCGCTTGCTGACCGACAAAATGAAAGCGGGTAGGCGCCCGCTCTCGATGATGTTTCCCTGCACTGAACACATCGAGAATATTATAGATTGGCGCGGAAATACAGGTTTAATCGCTTCCGTTGAATCGGTTGAAATTCGCGCTTGTAATAAAGCCCGGTTGCTGTAACCTAGTCAAATTTGCAAAAAAAGTTGCAGACTGCGGGCGTTCATGCAAGACGCTGAGGAATCACAGCCTCCCAATCGCTGGCTGGCGACGCTGATCATCGTCGCATTGGCGCAGGCGCTTGGCACTGGCGGCATTTCCCTCGTTTATCCCTTTTTGCACTTAACCATTCAGACGCTTCGAGACGCCTGCTTCATCAGCCCGGAATTGTTAGCGGGCACGGTGATTGGCGCGCCGCCGCTGGTAGTGATCTATTATCTGGCGATCCTGCTGATCGTCGCGCAGCTCTCGCCCAAATCAAAGCGGCAGATATTCCGCTTTTCCGTCGGCGCCGCCGCGGGAAGCTGATCCAGCGCAGCATCAGGCTCACTTACAGACCAAACAGGCTAAAAATAAATGGCAAGAGTTCTCTCGGCAAATTACCACTCGCTTTCGCGCGCAATCGCTTTCCCACATGGTTGGAAGTTCACCTTGAGCGTCGTCTTTTTCGCCCAGGTGCTTTCGGCGGTCGGTTATTCGATGATGTTTCCCTTTTTGCCGCTGCATATCGATACCTTGGGCACATCAACCGGATTGAGCACGGAATTGGCGGCGGGCTTGGTCATATCGGTGCAAGGTCTCACCATGATGGTGACGGCGCCGTTTTGGGGTGTGGCTGCCGATCGCTACGGCCGCAAGAAGATGATTATGCGCGCTATGTTTGGCGGCGCCATCACCATGGCGATGATGGCTTTCGCCCAAACCGCCGAGCAATTGATCGTGATCCGCGCCATGCAGGGCTTGGTCACCGGCACTGTTTCCGCCAATAACGCGCTGGTGGCGGCGGCTACCCCGCGGCACCGGGTCGGTTTCGCTATGGGTACGCTTCAATTGGGGCTTTGGGCTGGGGTTGCGATTGGTCCGCTGATGGGCGGCATCATCGCCGATCATTTTGGTTACAACATTCCTTACTTGCTGACCGGCGTACTGCTTGCGGCTGGAGGCATGGTTGTGCTTTTCGGCGTCAGCGAGAACTTCAGCGATTCGAAGGAATCCGTCAAGTTTGACCCGGTTTCGCTCGGTCGCGGCTGGAAGGATATCCTCGGCACATCCGGCGTTGGCTTGGCGCTGATCATTCGCTTTTTGTCGGGCCTCGCCCGCATGATCATTGTGCCGATCGCGCCGCTGTTTGTGGTCGCGCTCATCGCGCGGGAAACCGCCAGCAGCAATACTTACGCTGGTCTCTTCATGGCGGTGTCGGCGGCTGCGTCCACGATTGGCGCTGTATATCTGGGCAACCTGGGCGACCGCATCAGCCATCGGAAAGTGCTGCTCTATTGTTCGACGGCGGCCGCCATCTTTTATGTGCCGCAAGCGCTCGTCGTCGATATCTGGCAACTGCTCTTGCTGCAGGCATTGGCCGGTTTCGCCGCCGGCGGGCTGGTGGCTGCGCCCAGCGCCTTGCTCTCGCGTTATGCGGGAACGGAGCGTGCTGGCGCCATTTATGGTCTCGAGAACTCGGTCATGTCCGGCTCGCGAGCGGCTGCTCCGCTGTTTGGCGCAGGCGTGGCGCTGATGCTCGGCATGCGCGGGACCTTCCTGGCTTCAGCCCTTGTCTTCGCTCTGATTGCGTTGATCGCGCGCTGCTTGCTGCCGCAAGACCAGATTGAGCCGGCGCGCAAAAGCTTAGCAAAAGCTAAAGTCGCCTGATTTGATCAGCGCCCGGACAATCCATCGCTTGCAGAGTCCCGCCGGCGCTGTACAATTGACGCATGGCTCGCAAACGAGATCCGCTTGAAAAAGTCGACAATTTGTCCGCGCGCAAGGCGAAGTATGCGCCTGTCGCCGAGGCATTGACCAAGGTCTATGGCGAGTTGGATTGGACGCGGAATCAGGATGGCATGGATGAGCTGATCAGCTGCATCCTGAGCCAAAGCACCAATGACAGCAACCGCGACCGCGCTTTTGCCCGCCTCAAAGAGAGATTCGCCGATTGGGAAGCGGTGCGCTTTGCCGATTTGGAAGAGTTAATCGACGCGGTTCGGCCAGCTGGCTTGGCGAATCAGAAGGCGCCGCGGATACAAGAGGCGCTGGCGGTGATCTTCGAAAAGGCTGGCGAATATAGCATCGACTTTTTGAATGAAATGTCAATGGATGAGGCGAAAGCCTGGCTGGTTTCGCTGAAAGGCATCGGACCCAAGACGGCAGCGATTGTGCTGTGCTTCGCGTACGGACGGCCCGCATTCCCGGTCGACACGCACATCTATCGCGTCAGCAAGCGCATCGGTTTTATTCCGGAGAAGCTCTCGGCGGATGACGCGCACCCGGTGATGGAAGCCATCGCCCCGCCTGAAGATTACTATCAATTTCATATTCAGCTAATCCAGCACGGGCGCGATACTTGCCACGCGCGCAAACCCGCATGCGAGCGCTGCAGCATCACCGAAAGCTGCGATTATTACCGCGCAGCGCGCGCGTCCGCTTGAGGCGAAACCAAAAGACAGCGAGGCGAAATTGTCCGCGGAAACTGCTTCTCAACCGCACGTGATCATATCGCCGCACTTTGATGATGGGGTATTCAGTTGCGGTGGCACAGCCCGTCAATTGACGGCGGCTGGTCATTCTGTGCTCGTGATTACCATGATGGGCGGCTTGTACCAGGGTCAGTTGCCAGACACGCCGATACTGGCCGACTTGCACCGCCGCTGGCAGGCGGGCGAAGATCCGCTGCGCCAACGACAGATCGAAGATGAAAACGCGTCCAAGATTCTTGGCGTAGATTTCATGCATGTGCCGCTGCCCGATTGCGTCTACCGCTTGGCTGGCGATGAGCCGCTTTACCCATCGGAGGAGTCGCTATTCGGCGATGTGCATCCGGCTGATTACGCGCCTCGTCTACTCAAGGGCATTCAGATTCCAGAGCTGGAAACGGCTGCTAAGGTATGTCTGCCATTAGGGGTGGGTCATCACGTCGACCATCAGATCGCGCGCGATTGGGGGCTGACGCAGATGCGCGACGCGCCGGACAAATCGGCGCTGCGCTTCTATGTCGAGTTTCCATATTCCAAGGCGGACCAGTCTACCGAGCTGGCGCTGTCAGCGATTGACTTGCCACTTGAGCCGGTCGATGTCGTGCTGAGCGAGGCTGAAATGGAGGCGAAGATCAAGGCGATCGCTTGCTACGATTCGCAGATCAGCACATTCTGGCAGGACCTGGGGGCGATGGCTGCCGATGTCAGGCGCGCCTTCACCGATGCGGAATCGGGTAACTTCGTCGAGCGCTTTTGGAAAATTGCCACCTGAGCAAAGCCGCCGCTATAGCTCGCTGCAATCCCACATAAAGCCGCAAATTGGGCAGCGCACCTTGCAAGCGAGCCTGATGGTCTCGCTCTCGCAGGCGGGGCAAACAGTGCTTAAGCTGTAATTCGGCAGCGGCGCCGGCGGAGCATCGGCGAAGATCATTTCCTCTGCGTGGCGCGTTTCTTCGCGCTCCGGGCTGGCGTCGATAATTAGGTCAGGCATTGCCGGATGGTGAGATGATGAGCGTGAAGAGGCGACGGTGGGATTCGAACCCACGAATGAAGGTTTTGCAAACCTCTGCCTTACCACTTGGCTACGTCGCCCCAGGCGAGACATATTATACTTCTCCGCCTTCTGTTTTCAAGCGCAACTTAGGAAGGCTCATCGCTGGGCGACCAGCCAAAAGGCATGTCTTCGTCGAGCGCGTCATAGGGGCTTACGGCTTCAGTTCCCCGGGGGATATAAGATTCCATGGCGGCGCTTGCCTGAGGCGGGTAACCGCGTCGGATTAGCCGGCGCAGGTCGCGCGCATAATAGCGTTCGCGATCATCGTCAGCGGACAGGGCAATCCGCGCAACGGCGCGCGCCAGCGTATCGACCGGCATGGGTGCGATCCGGCCAAGATACAGCCATGACAACGGGGGCAGCGCGCCGAGCAAGGTCATTGTACGGTAAAAGAGCGGACGGCTCTGCCCCGGCGCATATACAAGCGGTGCCCGGATTATGGCCGCGCGCAATCCCATTCGCCGCATATACTCTTCCGCCTCACGTTTGGCTTGGATGTAGCCGCGTCGGATCCAGGGCGCGTAGGCGCCGCTGATGAGTATCATGCGATCGACGCCGTCGCTGACGCACATATTGGCGACGTTGCGCGCTGAGACAAAGTTGAGCCGATGATATGACAGTCCGCGCGTCGGATCGGCTCTTAAGCTGCCGACGGTGTGAATGACCGCCGAGTGAAGGCGCGCCTTGCCCCTCAAGCTGGCCGGGTTCCAGATATCAGCGGTGGACCAGCGGGTGTGCTGCGCCAGCGGACCCAGCCGGTCTTCGGCGCCGGACCGAACCAGCAGACTGACGCTGGCGCCCTCCGCCAGCAGCGCCGATGCTATATTGTCACCGAGAAAGGTGCCGCCGCCAGTAACCAGGATGCCGCGTGAGCGCCTCGTCATTCTTTCGTTCTCTCAAGCATCAGTGTCCGGAGCGGCCAAAATATTTTTCATGCGGGCGTTCCCAAGCAAAGGGCTCGTTATGGACTCGCTTCAAATGTACCGTTCCAATCAGTTCTTTCACCATACAATTCTGACATCAAATGCGATATCTGCCGTCGCGCGCCGAAAGCAATTTATGCGGGCAGCCGATGGATTACCAAGGCCAGGCTTGTCAATGTACGATTTACTGTATAATAGATGTTGATAGGCGAATGACTTCATTGGGTTATAGTCGCCTTGCCAAGAAGTACAGTCAAGACCACCGAATAGAGTCGCGGCTCGCGGATGAAGGTAGCGGCGGCGCGCTGTGGTGGCGAGATTCAAAGCGAGCTCGGCCCAGGCTTTAGGTGGACGGGTTTGCGACTGCGGATCATACCGCGCAATTTACAGGCGATCGTTCGACTCGCTGCGGGATTGGAATAGACTAATATGGACTTTCGGATCGAGAGTTCATCAGTAAGAGTGAATATGAGTAATACCGTAGATGCGGAAAGTGAACTACGGGCCATTGCTGGCTGATTCTCTCAATACTGGCAAGACTTCCTTGGCGGTTTGACGCAATCTGTAATTTGTCGCTGGTATAGCCGCAGTTTAGGAAAACTGCGTCTGTTTGTATTGGATGGACCTAATGCCGGTGGTCACTGCCCTCGAAGTCCATCAGCGAGACAGAGAGTGCATAAAGCTCTTCCTCGATGATGAATACGCTCTTGACCTGCCATTGATGCAGGCGGCGCGGCTGAGCCCGGGGCAGCAATTGACGCCGGCAGAGGTGAGCGAATTGTCCGATGTGGGCGCGCTGCAAGCGGCTTTCGATCGGGCTGTTCGTTTTCTGGCCAACCGACCGCGCAGTGTCGAAGAAATTCGCCGTCACCTAGTCAAGAAAGAGGTACCGGATTCTCATCTTGCAGCCGTGATCGAGCGGCTGCTGCAGCGTGGTTATGTGGACGATTTGGAGTTTGCGCGCTATTGGGTTGCTAATCGCGATCGTTTCAAACCTATGGGTTCGCGCGCGCTGCGCTACGAATTGCGTCAAAAGGGCGTCGATGACGAAATCATCAACAGCCTATTGGCGGAGGTTGATGAAGAAGAATCGGCATATCGTGCCGCTACGGCGCGGGTGTCACGGTACCGGGGATTCACCCGCCTAGTGTTCAGGCAGAAGTTGGGCGCGCTGCTTCGCCGTCGTGGTTTCAGCGAATCCACGATTAGCGATGTCGCGTTGCGGCTGCAAGCGCAGCTTGAATCGAGTGATCCCGGCTATTTTCTCAGCAACGATGATGACTAGGGTCGGTGGAATCTAGCCGAATCAAGTGAAGAAAGGAGCATGACGAATGTATCCAAGGGATACCGTCAAGCCGCTATGGAATTTCATCTATCAAGCATTGTCCTCGCTGTTGTTGTCGGAATTGTCGTCGCAATTGTTGCGATTGGAGCGGGTTACGTCGTTGGCAGCCGCCGGGCGGTGCAGTCGCTGCTGAGGCGGCAGCAGGAAGAGGGACAGAGCGCGCTGCTCAAGGCGTCGGATGATGCCAAGCAGATTCTAACCAATGCCGAGGCCGAGAAGGCGACGGTTCTTGCCGAGGCCGAAAGCGAGGCGCGCCGCCGCATCAGCGATGCGGATGGGAAGATCTCCCGCCGTCGCCGCGACCTCAACGAAGAAGATGAACGGATCCAGCGCCGCCGCAAAGATCTCGACAATCGGATGGAGCGCCTTGAACAGCGCGACCAGCAATTGAACAAGCGCCAGAGCCGGCTGGACAGGAAAGAGAACGAGCTCAAAAAGTCGGAAGCGACCATGATCGACAAGCTCGAGGTGATCGCGCAGATGACCGTTGACGAAGCGCGCCAGCAGTTGCTGGATTCGATTGAGCTGGACGCGCGAAATGACATGGCGCGGATCATCCGCCAAGTGGAAGCGGAAGCGCGCGAAACCGCCGATCAGCGGGCGCGCAGCCTGATCGCCATGGCGATTCAGCGACTGGCGTCGGAGCAGGTGAGCGAGGTATCGGTAAGCGTGGTTCACCTCCCCAGCGACGATATGAAAGGGCGAATCATCGGTCGCAACGGTCGCAATATTCGCTCTTTTGAACTAGCCACCGGCGTGGATGTCGTTGTGGATGACTCGCCAGAATCGGTAACCATCAGCAGCTTCGATCCGGTGCGGCGCGAAGTGGCGAAACGGACAATGGCGAAGCTGGTGGTTGACGGGCGCATTCATCCGGCGCGGATTGAAAAGCTGGTCGAAGACACACGCGCCGAAGTCGAGCAGATCGTGCGCGAAGAGGGTGAACGGGCGGCTTACGAGACGGGCATACACGGCTTGCATACGGAAGTGCTCAAACTGCTGGGCACCTTGAAGTTCCGCACGAGCTACGGCCAAAATCAGCACGCGCACGCGATTGAGACGGCGCATATCGCCGGTATGATCGCGATGGAATTGAACGCCGATGTCAACATCGCCAAAGCGGGCGGCTTGCTGCACGATATTGGCAAAGCGATTGACCATAGCGTTGAGGGCACGCACGCGGTAATCGGCGCTGAGTTTGTCAAGCGCTATGGCGGCAAAGACGCTGTCGTCAATTGCATCGCCGCCCATCATCACGAAGTCGAGAAAGAATGCGTCGAAGCCTTCATCGTTGAGGCGGCCGACGCCATTTCCGGCGCGCGCCCTGGCGCTCGGCGCGAGAGCCTCGATTCATATATCCGCCGCGTCAAGCAGTTGGAGGAGATCGCCAACGGTTTCGAAGGCGTGGAGCAAAGCTATGCCTTGCAAGCGGGCCGCGAGGTGCGCATCATCGTGCGCCCGGAAGTGGTTGACGATTTCGCCTCGATTCAGTTGGCGCGCGATATCGCCAAGGAAATCGAGAACGATATGCAGTATCCGGGCCAGATTAAGGTGCACGTCATCCGCGAGACGCGGCGGGTGGAGTATGCGAAGTAGCGCTTATAGACCGTCCTACAAGCAAAACCCAAAAAACATACCCCACGGTTGCGTGAATGCGAACCAACTGTCTCGCAAGCAATATGCACGTTGTACGGTTTGTCCGCTACTCGTTGGCTCGCTTCCGCCTCACTGTGATGCAGTAGAAGTCTAAGGCTTCACCACAGAGGAAATGAGGCAACACAGAGGGTACCGAGGGAAACTCTGTTGGATTACATACGTAGATTAAGGCGCGTTGTACTCGCTGTGCTTTTACGCGGCGGCAGAACGTCCGCGAACTTGGTCTCATATCTAGCGTGTGTACTGGCGAGCCGGCGGCTCGCTCCTGTGGCGCCGTCTATTCGCCGCAAGTAATCTGATGTGATCCGCTAGCGGACAAGCCTTGTGGGGGCTACTCGGTGAGTCGCCCCTTAAGTAAGAGCGTCTGGATTAACCGCATTGGCGCAGTGCCGTCCCGATTGCCGACCAAAGTCTATCAGCCGCAAACCGGTCTCATCTCAAGGGAAGCCAGCATTCCCTCAAGCATTTGGGTAGCGGCAATCCAATCAAAAAGCCCCCGTCACATGACAGGGGCTTCCGAAATCTCTTGCTACTGTAGGCGTTACTTGCTCGCCACCCGCAGCACCACGTCGACTTGCAGCAGCTCGCCACCGCGCAGGATGTCGAGCGTAACCTGCTCGCCCGGCTCATGGAAGTAGATGCGGTTGCGCAGGTCAATCTCTTGGGTGACGGGCTCGCCAGCCACCGCCACGATGATATCGCCGGCCTTAACGCCAGCCATCTCTGCGGGAAGGCCTTCGATCACCTCGGCAACCAAGGCGCCGTTTCTAATCTCGCTGCCTTCGAAGTGTGGGCTGTCCGGTTCCAATTGCCAGTAGCGCACACCCAGGGTAACTTGCTTCTCATGCAAGCCCAGCCACTGCGAGCTATCTTGCTCGACCGGTTCAAGATCTCCGTAGATTAGCAAGGGCGCGGCCGCTGCTGGAAGGTCGAAATGCAAGGTGCTGTTCATGCGTTCGACGGCCACTTGAATCGCGTCGCCGTTGTACAGGTCGGCGGCTTCTTCCACCGGCGCGCCGTTGGCTTCAACAATGAGGTCAAATTGGCGCAGCCCAGCGGCGTACAACTCGTGCGTTGGGTCGAGGACGCTGACGACAACGAAGCCATCGCCATAACCCAACTCGATATTATCGGAAACATAGGCGCGCTCAACCTCCAAGCGCGGATGCGGACGACGCGGGTGGCGGCGCCGGGGATCGCGCCGGCGGTGATCTTCCGCGATGACCTTGATTGTCATTTCCTGGTCTCCGCGCAATATGTCAAAGCGCAGTTGATCGCCCTCGCTCAAGCGTGAAACAGCGGCGTCGGCTTCGCCGATGGTGCTGACTTCTTCGCCATCAATCGCAATGATTTCGTCGTAGACATGGAAGCCGGCTGTCGCGACCGCAGAATCCGCCAGCGCGCCGAGTACCAACAGCTTGTCATCGCATTGACCGACGAAGAGACCAACACTCGCCAGGTCCAGGGGCATCGCGTAGAGCGGATTTTCAAACAGATCCGCCGGACGCGCGACCAAGGTCAGATCTTGCTCGAATTGCGATCCATCGCGGTCGACACTCAGGGACACGGTCGTGCCGATGCCGTGTTTCCAGACCACATCACGCACCGATTCGACCTGAATTGCTTCGCCATCGACGGCGGTGACGACATCACCCGCCTCCAGGTCGACAGCGGCAGCCGGCGTGTTGGGAATAATGCCGGTTACAAACAAGCCTTCATCGTGGTGCCAATAGCGGATGCCGATAAACGGCGGAGTAGTCGCGCTTTCAGCTTGCGCCTCGTCTTGCGCGAATGCGACAATACTCGTCAACATCAGCGCCAGAAGGACGAGCGAGCGAATGAAAATGCTCATGAATCGTTTCATTGTGGGATGCCCCCTTCGTTTCAACAAACCTATCCGCAAGGTATGTACGCATGTTTCGCGTACACAGAAAACAGATTGCTACAGAATACTTTATCCTATTTGTCGCTCATGGTCAAACAATTGCCAGAAACTCACCCGCATATTTCAAAGTGAAAAGCAAGTCAGATTGCAGTTTCTTGCAGACACAAGGTATCCGCTGCTGGCGTGCTCTATTTGTCGCCGTCCTTGCTGCCGCCAAAGATTCGTCTGCTGATCGCGCTGCCAAAGAGCATGCCGGAAATTGAGCCGTCCATTTGCGCGCGGGAAGCGGGCTGCTCGCCCCAGTCCCCCTTATGGCGCTTGTTGATCCACTCCTGGTAATCATCGGAAGCGTCGATCAAGAAGGCTTCTATAGCGGCTTGGTCTTTTTCCGCGAGCCGGTCGCGCAGATCGTTCAGGATAGCGACAAGCTCGTCGATGGCGCGCGCGAGCGAATCGCTGTTTTCCAGCCACTCGTCGCGCAGCGCATCCGGGTGATGGGTCAGCAGGTAGCGCGTCAGCACTGCAAAAGGCGGGTTCGTCAGGCGCTGGGCGTCCTTCCAGGCTTGGTGTTTCATTGCGGCTGAATAGGCGGCGATACTAAGCGCTTGCGGTATCTCTTCCGTGATAGTCGTCAGGCTGTCGTGCTCGGCCGGATCGAGAAAATGCGGCTTGCTATCCAGAATGAGCGCAAAGTTAACAGCAAGGTCAATCGCTTCCTTAATGCTGTCGACCGCTGGCGTAAGATAGATCGTGCTCTGATGGAAATAGTCGTCGGCGGCTTGCTCCGGGCTCAGTTGATGCTCCAGCAGATAGTCGGCATTGACGATTGGCGTAAAGCCGATCAAGTGATGCTCGTCGGAGAGGAATTCCTTCGCCCACCGAAATGACGGTTGTTTCAGCACAGCCGTATCCAGAATGACCACGCCGTCGCGCAATGATGACGATACGATTTCGTAGCCAGCGCGCAGATCTTCAAAGGGCAGATTCATGATTACTAGATCAGCGGATTCAACGGCGCTATCCGCATGGCGTTCGACCTTGTCGAATACCTTGAGTTTCCGCGCCGGCTTTTCGTAGTCATCGCGGCTATCGTAGCCGATGAGGTCAAAGCGGTGCTGTCCGCCTTTTTCAGCGTAGGTTCGCAAGCGCAGCGCAATGGATGCGCCGAGCCGGTCCAATCCCAGAATTGCCACTGTCAGTTTTGCCATGTCGGCGCCTCAACCATCGGAACGCGTGCGTGTCATCCAACTATATCGCAGAGCGCGCTCATCTTTCTATATCCAGCTTGCCAACTGCAAACGATCGGGCTCAGCTTTCGCTGTCGGCGCGCTGCAACTTGGACAAGAGGGCGAAGGTTCGACGGCCGCGGTGTCGCTCAGCGTCATCCTGGTGTCGTTCCACCAGCCAAATCACATCTGCGTCGGAGCCGCATTTGCGCAGTATCTCGCCGCCCCATTGCGGGTGATGCCGCCGCACAATAAATGGCGCCCGCGCGAAGCCGAGCGCTTCGCCTTCACTCAAGCGACAACTCAAGCGCGGGGCAATCGCCTCGATGATCACGGCGAGGGTCCTTTGCCAGAGGGATAGCCGATACCTTGACTTGCCCACATCGTGCAGCAGCGCCGCGGCGATAAGCGCTTTTGGCGCGGTGGGATCGGCCGCGAGCACGCGCTTGAGCACCTGTTGGCTATGCAGCTGTTCCGAGCGCGCCATGGAGCGGAAGGCGTCATATTCGCAAGAAGAAAGATGCCGCCGCGCCAACTCCAAATCCGGCGAGCGGGCGAAGGCAAAGAGGGCGCCTATGCCTTGCGACAAACGGTGAATTGCCGCATTCATCAAGTTAGAAAAGCAAAAGGCGGAGCAGGGCGCCTGTCGGCTGCACAACGAAGAGACCAAAAGGACTGATTCCGCCAAGAGGCAAGACGGATATAATGATTAGCACGATGAATACATAGTAGCTCGCCATCTGCCAATCGCGCCATTTGAAGGCCGGGCGCATCAGAAATTCAGCCAAGGGGCGCAAGCTCCGTTGCACCACAACCGGAATTTGCATCTGATTCAGCCAACTGCCCGGCAGCAAGCAAAGGGCGATGTGCCAGCCATCGATCGGGAAGAGCGGAATCAAGTTGAAGACAAATAGCAGCAGATTCCAGAAGACCATGGCGTAAAGCAGCGCCGCCAGCATCCCTAGCGGGTCGGTCAACGGCTCCAGCCCGCGGTAAACCAGGAAGCCATAGGCGCTGAGACCGCTCAAGCGCAGCATCAAAGCGAAGACCAGCGCCAAAGCCAAATTCGAAAAGGGTCCGGCTGCCACTGCCGCCAGGAAGCCGCGGCGCGGGTCTTTCATGCGGTTGGCTGAAATCGGCGCGCTTCCCAGAATGCCAAAGCCGATAATCGCAAACATCAGCCAGCCCACCCAATTGATGTGCACAAAGGGATTCAGCGTCAGGCGGCCCTGCAGTTTTGGCACTTCGTCACCCATCTTCCAGGCGACGAAGTTATGCGCGAACTCATGCACGGTCATCGCAACGCCCAAGACGATGAGATTGATGATGATGGTAGTTGGGTTGAAGTCGAGCAAAATTGGTCAGTCTCGCTGCCAAGTAAGCAGATTGCTTCAAATATACACGATTTTGCTCGGTTTTGGAAAATGTTAATGGAGATTTCGCAATAGCGCTCGCAAGCTTGTCCAGTCCATTACTTGTCAGTTCAATTGGCGCCAAAGGGTGTTACAGTATGGTGAGGCTCGGCGCTCGGACAATTCCTGGCGTTGCTGCAGCAAGGCTCTGTGCAAGAAGGCGGGCTAATGCTGACTAGATTTGCGCGGGTATCAGCCCTGTGACCAAGAAAGTACTTTTTCTGTTCTCCGATACCGGCGGCGGTCACCGTTCCGCTTTTCAGGCGATCCAGGACGCGATGAAGATTCGCTACGGCGATGCGGTCGAATTCGATGCGGTGGATGTCCTGCGCGAGTGCAAGTGGCCCCTCAACAAACAGCCGGAGTTGTATCCGCGCGTTGTCAACACATCGAAGTTTTTGTGGGCGCTGGTTTACCACAGTTTTGACGGCAAGCGGCGCACGCGTCTGGCGCGGCAGTTCATATATCGTAACAATCGCAGAATCTTGCGCCGAATCGTCGCCGAGCATCCGGCTGATGTCGCTGTCTGCACGCATTCCGTGATTGGCAATCCGACTTTTCGCGCCTTTCTCACGCTGGATGAGCGTCCGCCGTTTTTGACCGTGGTCACTGATTTGGTAACGACGCCTTCTTTCTGGTACGACCCGCGCGTCGATCATTGCTTCGTGCCGACAGAATCGGCTTATCGCCGCGGCTTGCGATTGGGCATGTCGCCGTCGCAGATGCAGATTACGGGCTTGCCGGTCAATCCGCACTTCATCAATTCGATGACGACAAAAGAGGCGGCGCGCGCGGAATTCCGCTTCCATCCGGATCTGCCGGCCGTGCTGCTGGTCGCGGGCAGCGAAGGCATGGGCGCCATTCACAAGACGGTGGCGGCGCTAGATGCCGAGCCGCTCGATGCGCAGTTGATTGTGGTATGCGGCCGCAACCAGGAGCTGAAGGCAAAGCTGGAACAGCGCGCCTGGGTGAATCAGCATCACATTTTCGGTTACGTGACCAATCATCGTGAAATGCCGCGGATTATGGCGGCTTCCGATGTCATCGTCACCAAAGCGGGACCGTCCACCATCAGCGAAGCCGCCATCGCGGGCTTGCCGATGATCATCAGCGATCGCATCCCGGGCCAGGAGACGGGCAATGTGCGGCTGGTCACTGAGAATCGCGCGGGCATTTATTTGCCCAAGCCGGAGAAAGTGGCTGAGCGGATCCGCGAGTGGCTCGCCGAAGGTCCGGATTCGCTACAGCAGCGCGCGGAAAACGCCAGAAAAATTGCCCGCCCCGATGCGGTTTGGGAAATCGCCGATGCGGTTTGGGATTGGGCGAATCGCCCCAAGTTCGCTCGCGCGCGCGTTTCTTAATGATCGCCAAGCTGGCCCAGGTAAACGGCGTCAGCGACTTCCGCCTGATGACCGTTTTCCAGGTCAAGCTTGTAGGTCAGGCTGCTTTGCCGCGTTGTGTACAGAACGGCGCGATCCTCATCGGTGAACGCGAGGGGGCGCGCCAAGTCGGGGATCGGGCTGCTGGCGATTCGCTGCCGTCCATTCGAAATGTCGACATGAATCAGTACCGTTCGGATTTCGTCGTTTTCCGCGGCTGAATCGGGCGCCTGTGATAAGGCGTAAAGCGCCTGCGTGCCTTCCGCGTTCAAAAGAATGTTGCCGCCGTGGCGGTAATTGCCGCGCGACAATGCCGGTATAATTTGCCGTTCGCCACCGTCGAGCGGATAAACCACGACATCCAGTCCGCCCGTTTCCCTATTGGGCGCTAACCTAAGCATCCGATTCGCGCCGAATCCAACAGCGCAGAAGCAGTGCGGATCCCCTGGCAACGCGCGAGTGTGGAGCTCGTCCGCTGAAAGCACCAGCGCGAAGAGCCCGGTTCGCCGCGCATAGGGGCTCAGTCCCTCGCTGCCATCCACATGCGCTTCCATGTAGATTTCGCTATCGTTCTCACCGAATGCGATTGGTAGCAAGTGAATGCCGTCGCGCGGACCGTAAACCAGCAGTTCGCGAATTTCGGCGCCAGCGATATCAGCCAGCCAAGTCGCTGTGGTCAATTGACCATCGCTGACAATCTGGCTGATTGTCCAAACGATTTGGTCCCCGTCTTCGGAAACGATCCAGTCGGCGCGATGCGCATCCGAAGATACATGGATGTAGGGGTGATCGCGAACGATGCCGTCGGCTTTCGCCAGTTTCACCTGGTTCGCTTGCCGGTCCAGATAAATGACGCCACTGCTTGTCAGCGTAAATTGTTTGCCCACGGCGCCGATCGTCGTCCGTTCGCCGCTGAGCAGATTGATGAAGATCAAATCGGTATGCGTCGGGTTCTCGGCGCTGCGCCGCGCGAATACATCCCAAGTATGCCGCTGCAAGCCGGGCCGCGCGACATCTTGGCCAAGAACTGACAGCGCCGCCGCCAGCAGGACGCAAATGGAGAGATAGGTCCTCATTTTCGGAATGTCTCGTTCGGCATTTGAAAACGATTATAGAGCCGACTGGTAGAGCGGGCAATTTGGTCTGCGAGTTGAAACAAAAAGAGCCCCGTTTTCGAGGGGCTCTCCAATGGCTGATTCAAATGTGACTAGAAGGTTTTGCGGTTGCGGTGAAGTCGCCGTTGCAGCCATTCGCTGGCTTTGCGATTCTTCTTTTCGTTCAGGAAGCGTTCAATCCTCGCCTCTTCCATCAGTTCGTGCATGCGCTGCTTATGCAGGCTCGGGACGATGATGCTCAAGTTCTCCATGATTGTCCTCTTTGCGCTTTGGTAATTCAGCTATCTGACGCTATCACCTAGGCAGTTCTTACAGGGATAGCGGCAAGATCATTATGCAATTTATCTAGTGTCTTGTCAACCGGCAACACGGAGAAGGGTGGAATCGTTCGCGCCCGCTTCCTGCTGTGTCCTTGCTTGGCGATTTCTCAGCCACGACTCGTCACTTCGAGCGCGATAAGATTGAGCCGCCTGTATGGGGGCGGACAGTTCGCTGGCGCGCGAACAATTCCTTTGCGCCGCTAGGCTGGCTATTACCTAATAGGGACAAATGTAGGTCACGCGCGGCAGGGTCTCGCGCGGCGAGCCGGCCAGCTCGAAGGTCATGATCGACGCCGTCGCCGGATAGTCGACCGGCAGCGCGTATTCGACCAGCTTGTCCTTCATCAGCGCTTCCGGCTCAACGCCTTGCGCATGCAGCCAAGGGAAGACCAATATATCGCCATGCGCGACCGCGACGACGGTTTCGCCGCTGTGCGCAATAATGAGGTGCTCGAAGAAATCCAGCACGCGCTCCAGCACCATAGCCGGCGACTCAAAGGGTGGCTCATTGCCGGTATAGAGATCCCAGCCCGTCGCCGCCAACTCTTGGGTCGGGCGGCCCTCGTAAGGCGTAAGCACTTCAAGAATCCGCTCATCGGCGCGCGGACAAAGCGTTTCGTGCCGCTGCGCCACGATTGCCGCGGTTTGCTGCGCCCGCTCCATTGGACTGCTGTAGATCGCCTTGATTGGCTTGTCCGACAGCCAAGCGGCGGCCGCTTCCGCTTGCTGCATACCGAGATCGCTCAAATGGAAACCGGGCAGGCGACCATAAAGTATGTTGGCTGGGTTGCGCACATGGCCGTGCCGCATGAGGTAGAGCGTTGTTATTGGCATAGAAACTTCAATTCCGGCTCCTAGGTAAGTTTGCCCATCATTCTAACATCGCAAAGACACAATTGACGGCGGAGAACTGAGTTACTCTTTGCCACTAACGTTTGCATCTTCATTAGAATATGATTGCATGATGCGCTTGGCTGATCACGCGTGGGGTTCAACTTCTTGAAATCAGAACGCGGGCTCATTGATGGGCGTCTGCTGACCATTTTGCTCATTGTATTTGTGCAGATGGTGGGCGCGACAATGGCGAACCCCATCCTACCGCTTTATGCGCTGTCCGAGTTTGCGCTGGACGCCGAGGTGATCACCTTGCTGTTGACGGTTTTTTTCGCGGCGCAATTAATCGCCGGTCCCTTCCTCGGTCGGCTGTCGGACCGGCGCGGCCGGCTACCCGTGCTGCTGCTCAGCCAGGTCGGCACCGCCGTGTCTTTCTTCATGATAGGATTCGCGCAGTCAGCCTGGATTCTCTTTTTGGCGCGCGCTCTCGATGGCATCACCGGCGGCAATTTTATCGTGGCGCAGGCTTACGTTACCGACATTATGCCCGAAGAAAAGCGTACACTGGCGCTCGGCTATGTGATGGCCGCCTTCGGCTTGGGCATGATCGTTGGTCCGGCGGTTGGCGGCGTTTTGGCGAGCCAGTTCGGTCCCCAGCTGCCCTTCGTCTTTGCCGCCTTCGCAGCCGCGGTCACCGTGCTGCTCACCTATATGATGCTGGAGGAAACCCTGAAGCCGGAAGACAGGGCGCGAAAACTGGCTGGAAAGCGTGCGCGCTTCAGCCCGTTGGCGCAATTGAACAACGGGCCGCTATTGGCGGTGCTGAGCGTCAGCTTCATTTCGGAATTTGGGTTCGGATTGCTTATCGCGACCTTTGCCCTCTTTGCCGAGCAAGTTTTATTCGCCGGTTATGATTTCGGAACGGTGTCGCTGGGAGTTGGTTTGATGCTGATGGTTGTGGGCATCGGGCAGTTTGGCACGCAGATAATGTTGCTGCCGGCGGCATTAAAGCGTTTTAGCGATCCGGCGATCGTCATCCTGGGCGCCGCGCTGCGCGGGCTGTCGATGTTTCTCCTGGCTGTGGCGCTAGAACCCCGCTTTGCTACTGTTGCTGTGGCGCTTTTTGCTGTTGGCAACGGGCTGCTGCTGCCGCCCCTGCAATCTCTGGCCACCAAGACTGTCGCCCCCAGCTTTCGCGGAGGCATACTGGGCATTAACTCTTCCGTGATGAGCTTGGGCGTAATCATCTCCACCGCTGTTTCCGGGTCCATGTTTGCGCATGATCCCGCCGTTCCGAACTGGGCTAGCGGCGCATTGACTTGCCTGTCAGTCTTGCCTGGTCTGTTTTTGTGGCGCTGGATGGCGGAGCCGTCTAAGTTAAAAGCCTTAAAGAGGGAAGGGCTAACGCATTGAGAAAGATTCGAGTTTCGGCCTTAGGTTTCGCCTGTGGCTGTCGGGGCGGCGGGATTTGAACCCACGACCTCACCGACCCGAACGGTGCGCGCTACCGGGCTGCGCCACGCCCCGACAATTGCGCCTACAGTGTAGCGAAGACGACCGCGGCTGGCAAGGCGCGAAACGATGACCGAGCATCCGACCACGCTAACGGATCGCCTGCGAAATCTGGTAGGCGCGCCCCTGAATCGCTTCGCGGTTCTAGCAGCTCGTATGGGGATACATCCGGATTGGATCACCATATTGGGCCTGCTAATGGTTGCGTGCGCCGCGTTGTTTATGGCTCGCGGCGAGTTTATCGCCGGCGGCCTGATACTTTTGCTAAGCTTGCCGCTGGACGCCCTTGATGGCGCTGTCGCCCGCGCCATGAAGCGCAGCGGCGTCTTCGGCATGGTGCTCGATTCGACGCTCGACCGCTATGCTGACGGTTTCATTCTGGCTGCTTTAAGCTATTATTTTGCCGAATCCGGGCGGATGGATATGTTGGCAATCGCGCTGGCGGCACTGATTGGCAGCTATTTGGTGAGCTATATCCGCGCCCGCGCCGATGACGCCAAAGTTAGTGTAAGCGCGACCGTCGGCTGGTTCACACGAATGGAAAGGGTCGCTGTCCTGTTGCTGATGACGCTCGCTGCCGGCTGGCTATCGAGCGATGTTCCGCTGGAACTTGGCTTGGTAATCCTGGCGATCGGCACGAATTTTACCGCGTTGCAGCGGCTGCGACATGTACAGGCCACGTTGAGAGACCGAGGTGACTAAATGGAGTTTGAGCAGACTCATCTTGTGTTGGGCAATCTGCAAATCCGCTATTACGGCATCATCATAGTGGTGGCGCTGCTGGCCGGCGCATACGTGGCTTCCCTGTTGGCGGCGCGCAGCGGGCGCGATTCCGACCATATCTGGGGCGGCTTGACCTGGGCGATCATCCCCGGCATCATCGGCGCGCGCCTTTGGTTCATCCTTTTTCCGCCGATATCGCTGGTGGCTGGCTGCGGAACGGAAGGCGGAGTTTGCCAAGACACGGCCTGGTTCATTGATAACTTCTTCGACCGCGAGAGCGGCGCGATCGCGATCTGGACCGGCGGCTTGGGAATCTTTGGCGGCATGATCGGCGCGGCGCTAGGTGTCTACCTCTATTTGAGTCATTGGCACAATCGAATAATCGGTTTGTTCACCACGGTTCTCACGCCGGTACTGTGGATTCTTCAACTGATCAACTGGCTCTTCGATAAGGCTGTTGGCCTCGTCCGCAGCCAGGACGTGCCTCGGTTCCGTTATCAGCGCCCGGCGAGCGCCTTTCCCGATGAGGGCATGCGCATGTCTCCCTGGCTGGATATCGCCGCGGTGTCGATCCCGCTGGGCCAGGCGATCGGGCGCTTTGCCAATTACGTCAATCAAGAGCTCTACGGCGCCCCGACCAACCTGCCCTGGGGGATTCAGATACCGCGTGAGGCGCGCGTCGCGCCATACGAAAGCTTGGTCGAATACCCGATCGATACGCTCTTCCATCCAATCTGGGCCTACGAGGCGATCTGGAGCCTGATTGCCTTTTATGTTCTGTGGCGGGTATATCATCAGTATCGCGATCGCCTCTTAAGCGGTGACCTGCTGCTGCTATACATCGCCCAGTATTCGTTCGTGCGCTTCTTGCTCGAATTCCTGCGCGTCGAGATCGCCGTCATCGGCGAGACCGGGATCAACAGTTCGCAGACGATCACGTTGATTGGATTCGTCTTTTCCCTTGTTGTTTTGCTCTATCGTCATCGATCCTCCGCGTTTGCTAGCGCAAAGGCGGCCGATGATGAAGCGGCAGGCAAAGAGCTTAAGCCGCCGACCACAGCCTAAGTCGCGATCTCGTATCGACGCGCGTATGCGGCTGCCCATCTGCCCGATCCAGGATTCCAGCATGACAGAGGCGATTTGGCATTGCGCCAAACACCAGCGCTATATCCAAAGCTCATTACAGCGTGTTACTATGGCGGAAGTTGTGTTATCGTCCCTTCTAAGAACACGGGCGCCATGAGATTTGATATACTGTAGGCGTTCACATCCGGCCGGGCAAAGGCAATGACATGGCGCGCGTAATCATTCTGGGTACGGCCGGCGCAGTAAACAACGCCCAACATGACTATACGCATTTCTTGCTGATCGGTGAAGAAGACAGCCCGGTTCTGGTTGACGCCGGCTCCAATCCGCTCGACAAAATGAAGGACCTCGGCATAGACGACGGCCAGCTAGAAGACATCATTTTGACGCACTTTCACTCCGATCACGTGGCTGGCGTTCCCAATATGCTGATGCACATGTGGCAGATGGGTCGCAAGGCGCCTATCCGCTTTTATGGCATTCCGCATTGCATCAACCGTATTGAAGATACGATGGATATGTACGGTTGGGAGTATTGGCCCAATTTCTTCCCGGTATCGTTTTCCCGCATTGGCTTGCACGATAATACGCTTCTCTTTGAAAACAAGGATTTCGCTATTCATTCCTTTCCCGTTGTGCATTTTATTCCCACCATTGGCATGCGCATCACCAACAAGCATAACGGCAATGTCCTCGCTTACAGTTGCGATACCGAACCCTGCCCCAATGCGCTGAAAATTGGTCGAGACGCGGATATCTTCATTCACGAAGCTGGCGGTCCGCCGCCGGGCCACAGCACAGCGCGCATGGCGGGGGAAGCGGCGGCGCAGGCTCGCGCCAAAGAACTGCGCCTGATCCACTATCAGGTCTGGAATCAAGATCCCGAGCTGCTGGTGGATGAAGCGGCGGAAGCATTTGACGGTCCCGTTTATCTCTGCCGCGACTTCGACGAGTTCGAATTCTAGACATCCTTGGTACTGTATCGAATCCGGTTGAAACAAAAGACATTGCCACCGAGGGTCGCGTAGGTCGCGTAGACACTGACCGCCGACACTGACCGCCGACCCAGCCCTTCAACACCGAGTTAAATTGAGTACAGCGAGAATCGCTCGCAAGATAGGCCGTTTTCTTAGTGCGCTTTGCAACTTGACGGTCGGTGTTTACGCGTACCGCGATGAAACTGTATCTGGACCAAATGAATTTCCGCGGAAATCGATGCGCTGCCACGCCCTTCCGTTGTTTGTAGACTAGCCGAACTGGGTTACACTAGGGTTTGCTCGTCATTCCAATATCAATTGGACGAGCAATACCATCCACGAAAAAATGGAGGAGCCGCTATGAATACGCATCGCAGAAAACTGTCGATTCTTGTGTTGCTGCTTTTGGCGCTTGGCTTGACGATGCTACCCGCCGCCAGTCAGGACGACCTGCTGAGTTTTTCCGCCGCGGATTGTGATTACGGCGGCAATCTCAAATCTGTTGAAGCGGTAGACGAACTCACCGTTGTCGTCACCCTTTGCAATCCCGATGCGATCTTCGATCAAGAGATGGCGAGCCTTGGCTTGTCAATTCATCCGCGCGCATGGATGGATGCCACCGGCGGCACGGGCGACATCCTAACCACCGCCATCGGCACCGGTCCGCTGCGCCTGGTCAATTGGGACCAAGGCAATGAGATCGTCTTTGAGCGCTTCGATGACTACTGGGGCGAGCCTTCAATCGAGGATACGGTGATCTTGCGCTGGAACTCCGAGGCGGCCGCCCGCGCCACCGAGTTGCGCGCCGGCACTATTGATGGCATGAAATTCGCCAATCCCGACGACATCCCGGTTTTCCGCGCCGATCCCAACTTCAATCTCATTGACATTCCGCCCTTGACCGGCGTTTATGTCGCCATGAGCAATTTCTTCGAGCCGCTCGATGATGTTCGCGTGCGTACAGCCATCGCCATGGGTGTTGACCGTCAGCGCATCGTTGACAACTTCTTCCCGCCGGGATCGCCATTGACGCCCGACTTCGTGCCGCCGGCTGTTTTTGGTCATGTTGGCGAGGGCGGCGTCCCCGGTTTTGACCAGGACGCGGCTAAGGCGCTGTTGGAAGAAGCCGCCGCCGATCTCGGCTTTTCGCTGCCGCTTGATACCGTGGTCGACCGGCGCACCGGCGAATCCCGCGCGCTGACGCTGACCTGGCGCGATGTTGTGCGCGGCTACCTGCCCAATCCGGGCATCATCGCCAACGATGTCCAGGCGCAGCTGGCGGAGATCGGCGTCATCGCTGATGTCCAAGTAGTCGAATCGGGCGCATTTATCGCCTCGGCGCTGGCGGGCAACGAGCCGCTGCATATCCTGGGCTGGCATGCGGACTTCCCCGACGCCTCTAATTTCTTGACCTGCTGCCACGGTCCGAATTTGAATCAAATGGGCGATCCTTATCCGGAAGTCTACGAGCCGCTCATCCAGGCGGGTCAGGTGCTTGACCCAGACATGCGCATGGCTTTTTTCCAGCAGGTCGCCGATGGCATGGCGTCCGCGGTGCCCTGGGTGCCCTTCGGCCACGCCGGTTCCGCTGACGTCTGGCAAGCCGATATTGTCGGCGTCCATCCCGGCGTCCTTGATGGCACGGAAGAATTCTCCCGCCTCGAAGACCCCGACGACGACAATATCATCTACATGCAAAACGCCGAGCCGATTTCGCTCTACTGTAACGACACCTGGGATGGCGAGACCTTCCGCGCCTGTCATCAGGTGCAGGAGTCGCTGCTAGACTTTGAGAAGGGCGGCGTCGCCGTTATCCCGGGCTTGGCGGAAAGCTGGGATGTGTCAGAAGACGGCACTGTCTGGACCTTCCATTTGCGGGAAGGCGTGCTTTTCCATGACGGCTCGACGCTGGATTCAAACGATGTGGTTGCCACTTGGCACGCTTCAGCCGATTGCGCCAGCCCCAATCACACCGGGCGCGGTGAAGGCTTTGCGATCTACCTGTCGATCTTCCAGCAATTCATCAACGCCGATCAGTGTTAGTCTGGCATCCCTCACCCCAAACCCCTCTCCCATAAAGGGAGAGGGGCTTCAACGCCTCGGCTGTGGTGACGAGTTGCAGGGGCGACCCATTGGGTCGCCCTCTAGATTCAACCCCATCCCCGTAGGTTTATGTCTACGTAACCCGGCCCCTTCCCCAATGAACTAGGGAAGGGGTGATATGCTGTTTCACCATCCAGGGCATGGCTGTAGCATTGAACCGCTTGACCGCGCCTGGATTTTCCTGCATAGAAGCAACTGCCTAATTCCGATTCAAACGCGGATCCAGGGCGTCGCGCATGCCATCGCCAAGCAAGTTGAATCCCAGCACGGTGATCATAATGGCGATGCCGGGGAAGAAGACCAGGTGGGGCGAGGTGAAGAGGTAATTCCGCGATTCGCTGAGGATTTGCCCCCATTCCGGTGTCGGCGGCTGCGCGCCCAAACCCAAGAACGATAGCGCCGCCGCGTCTAGGATGGCTGTGCCCACGCCGAGCGTGCCCTGCACGATGATCGGCGTGATCGCATTCGGCAAAATATGCGCCAGCACTATCCGCAGCGGACTGGCGCCCAGCGCCCGCTCCGCCACCACGAACTCCTGCTCTTTGATCGATAGTACGCTGGCGCGCGAAAGTCGCGCGTATTGCGGGATGAAGGTGATAGTGATGCCCAGCAGCGCGTTGGTCAGTCCCGGTCCCAGAATTGTCACAATCGATATCGCCAGCAGCAGGGCGGGAAAAGCCAGCACCACATCCATCAGGCGCATGATCACATTGTCGACGCGTCCGCCCATATAACCGGCGGCGATTCCCAGGGCGGTGCCAACGATTATCGACAGGCTGATGGTGATGACGCCGACCGAAAGCGATGTGCGCGTACCGTAAATGACGCGGCTGTAGAGGTCGCGCGCATTAAGATCCAAGCCCAGGATATGCTGCGGCTCGTCGCAGCCCAGGACGGGAATGCAGGGCGGCTTGCTAGGCAGTCTTCCTGTTTCGCCGGGCACGCCGATCATCGTCTGGATCGGATCGTGCGTGGCGAAGACGGGCGCGAAGATCGCGATGATCACAAGCGCGCCGATGACCGCTGAACCCAGCAGCGCCGACGGACTGTGTCGCAGATTGCGCAGCGCCTCCAGCCACAGGTTGGCCGATCGATAATCCTCCGATAGCGCGAGTGTGGCGGGTTCAAGGTTTGCCATGCAATGTTTTCCTCAGTCGTCCGCTAATTGAAGCGGATGCGCGGGTCCAGGTAGCCGTAGAGGATATCCACCACCATATTGATGATGACAAAGCCGGCGGCGATCACCACGGTGAAGCCCTGCACCAGGGTATAATCGCGCGAGGTGATGCTATCGACCAGGGTGCGGCCGACGCCGGTCAAGCTGAATATCGTTTCGGTCAAGACCGCGCCGCTGATGACCAGACCGAAGTTCAGTCCGATGACGGTGATGACCGGCAGCATGGCGTTCTTCAGGGCGTGCTTGCCCACGACAACACGCTCGCGCAATCCTTTCGCCCGCGCCGTCCGCACATAATCCTGGTTGAGCACTTCCAGGACGCTGGAGCGGCTCATGCGCGCGATGATCGCCAACGGAATCGTGCCGACCGCGACTGCTGGCAGGATCAAATGCCGCAGCGCATCGACGAGTAATTCGCCATTCAACGTGAGAATCGCATTCAAGGTGTGAATGCGCGAAAAGAAGCGGAGGATGCCGAGCGGCTCTTCCCCTTCGGCATACCAACCGGCAATGAGATAAAAGGGTTCCGGATTTGCGCCGGGCGTCAAGCGACCGGATGGGGGCAGCGCCAAGGGCGTATCCTTCAGCAGCACGGCGAAAAGATAGGCCAGCATCAGACCGAGCCAGAAGACCGGCATGGATACGCCGATATTGGCGCCGATCATGGTGCCGACATCAAGCGCCGATTTGTGGCGGTAGGCGCTTAATACGCCGATGGGCACGCCGACGCTGATGGCGAAGAGTAGCGCGAAGAAGCCCAGTTCAACGGTAGTCGGCAGCCGGTCAACGAGAAGCTCCATCACCGGGCGATGAAACCGCAGAGAATCGCCGAGGTCGCCCTGTAGGAAATTGCGCATGTAAATGAGCAGTTGTACCGGCATCGGCTGATCGAGGCCATTGCGTCGGAAGAATGCCTCGCAGATTTCCTCGGTGGCGCGCTCGCCGAGGACAGCCAGGCAGGGATCGCCAGGTATCGCCCGCGCCAAGACGAAGGTTACGAGCAGGATCCCGACCAATACGGGTATGGAATAAGCCAGACGTCTGATGACGAACTTGAGCATGGAGTATTACCGCCAGCCTGCGATGAATCTAGTATAGCGGAAACGCAGCGAGTCGACGGAAAGGGCGCTTAGTCCTCAGCCCAATTGCGCGCGCGTTCAACCGCCCGCTGCCAGCCACCGTATAGCGACTCCCGCTGATCGGCCGACATCGCCGGCTCGAAGGTGCGCTCCAATTGCCATTGCCGGGCAATTTCAGCTTGCGATTCCCAGAAGCCGATTGCCAAGCCCGCCAAGTAGGCGGCGCCGAGGGCAGTGGTTTCGGTGACAGTTGGACGTTGGACGGGAACGCCCAGAATATCGGCTTGAAACTGCATGAGAAAATCGTTGACGACGGCGCCGCCATCGACGCGCAGCGCCTCCAGCTCCAAGCCCGAATCGGCTTTCATCGCATCCACCACATCGCGTGTCTGATATGCGATGGATTCCAGTGTAGCGCGGACGATTTGGGCGCGGCCGCTGCCCCGGGTCAAGCCGACGATCGCGCCGCGCGCGTATTGATCCCAATATGGCGCGCCGAGACCAACGAAGGCCGGCACGACGTAGACGCCCTCGCTGCTGTCGACAGCCGATGCGATGGCTTCAGATTCGGCGGCGTCAGTGAGGAGTTTCAGCTCATCGCGCAGCCACTGCACCGCGGCGCCGGCCATGAAGACGCTGCCTTCCAAGGCGTATTGCCGCGGCTGCTCGCCGATTTGCCAGGCGATTGTGGTCAACAGATTGTTGGCGGACGATTGCGGCGCATCGCCGGTGTTCATCAGCAGGAAACAGCCGGTGCCGTAGGTGTTCTTCGCCATGCCGGCTTGATAAGCCGCCTGGCCAAATGTCGCCGCCTGTTGGTCGCCCGCCATGCCGGCGATAGGTATCGACTTGCCTAAGATATCGACATCGCTTTCGCCGTAGAGCTGACTGCAGGGACGAACATCGGGCAGAATCGCGCGCGGGATATTGAGACGCTCCAGGATCGCGTCCGCCCATTCGCCGCGATGAATGTCAAAGAGCATGGTGCGTGCCGCATTGCTGACATCGGTGATATGGAGTCGGCCGCTGCTGAGTTTCCAGACGAGGTAGCTGTCAATGGTGCCGAAAGCTAGTTGACCCGCTTCCGATTGTTCGCGCGCGCCGTCAACATGATCCAAGAGCCAGGCGACTTTCGTGCCCGAGAAGTACGCGTCGGTGACGAGCCCGGTGTGACGCAGAATCGTCGCGTCGAATCCTTCGCTCTTGAGCTCGTCGCAGAGTGCGGCGGTGCGGCGGTCTTGCCAGACGATGGCATTGTGTATCGGCTCGCCGGTTTCGCGGTTCCAGATGACGGTGGTTTCGCGTTGATTGCTGATGCCGATGGCGGCGATGTCCGCGGCATCGGCGACGACATCGCGCGCGACCTCCAATTGCGATGCCCAGATCTCGCCTGCGTCATGCTCCACCCAACCGGGACGGGGATAGTGCTGCCTGAATTCCTTCTGCGAGCTGCGCGCGATATTGCCCCTTCTATCGAATAAAATCGCGCGCGATGAGGTCGTCCCTTGGTCAAGCGCTAGGATGTATTGTGCCATAGGTGGTTATGCCTCCGGGAAGCAGGTGGCGATGCGTTGAACCTATTGTAGCGCAGCCGGATGCGACCTTGCTGTCAGTACGTTCGAAGTCATTCTTTTCGCAGCTTGAGCAAAATACCGATGCCAAAGCCGGCCAGTCCGCCGGCCAGCGCCCAGAAGGGCATACGCTCCAAGGTCGCCAGCATCATTTCCGGCGGATAATCGGGGAAGATATGGGCGTGGCGCAAGTCCTTGAAGAGCATCAGCAAGGGTGTAGTCATGCTGGCGAGCGCCCCGATAAACGCGCCGGCTAGCGCCATTCGTTTCGGCCAGCTCAGGCGGCGTAGAGTTGCGCCGATCGGTCGCGAATCAAGAAGCATAGCGCAGCCAGCTGTCGCCAGTAACGATCCAAGTACAGTCACGACGATGGCGTCGTTGTCTTCCAAACCCGACCAGAGCAATACAGCGACACCGGTGACTACCAGGAGGTGTCGGCTTCGATTTGACTTTTCCTTGAACTGGCGTTTCATAGCAGTGTCTTAATGGGCGCAAGATTGCAATTGACTGACGCTTTCACGCGCGCATCTTCCCTACTCAGCCGGCGTCATGATCGAAGCGGAAAATATGAGCGCCAAAAGGAGGGACCTCCAATTGCAGGCCGCGCTCTGTTTGTTCGTCTCCGCTGTGACGCGTGTAGGACTCGGATAGGATGTCGACCAGCAACCATTGTCCACCCGCCAAGCGCTGACCATTATCGAGCTCAATCGTGGCTCGCGACCATTCACCGCTGAGGTTAATCACGACTAGCCGCGTGTCCTCGCCGTACGACCAAGTGTACAAGATCAGATTTTGATAAGTGAAGTCCGCGGATTGTAATGGTCGAGCTTCAAGCAAGCGCCAGCTTCCGTCATGATATATTGACCGGCTGACCTCATGAAGCAAACGCCGATAGAAGCGCTTGAGCATAGGACGCGCCGGCTCATCAGCAGCCCGATTAATCTGCACCGGGAGCTTGGTGCGCTGTCCCTCCAGTTGACCCTGATGCAGCATTGCTGCTCCCGGCAGCGTGCTTATCAAGGCGGCCGCCGCGCGCTGTCGATCCTCTCCAAGCGTTTCCATGGCGCGCGGCTCATCATGATTTTCGATGAAGCGCAGGCTGGAACGCATGGTTTTTGGCTCGGCGCGCAGGCGCGATTTGACCCCGTCGACATCGCCATCGACGATCCGGTCATATAGCCGCTTGTCGTAGGTATAGTCGAAACCTTGCAGCTGCAGTTCATGTTCGAGATCCCAATAAACTTCGGCAATGAACAGCAATTGCGGATGAACTTGGCGCAGGGCGGGAATAATTTGGCGCCAGAAATCTTGCGCCGGGGCGGCGCCCGCGCGATCGCCCCAAGTCCTCGAGAATATGGCGTTGGTCGTTAGCATCGTCATGTCGCAGCGCAAGCCATCGCACTGGGATCCGATATCGATCAGCGTATCAATAATGGCGCGCCGCAAGCCCGGATGAAAGGCGTTGAGCTGCGCCGTGTCAATCCAGGCGGGAAAATAGGGGTCGCGTCCGTGTGCGATTACCAGCTCGCTGCCGTCCGCTTTCGCTACGGAGAAGAAATTTTCGGGCATCTCTTTTAAGTCGACTGGATTGCCACTGACGAAGTATTCAGGTTGCTCGTTTATCCAGCGATGATCGGTCGCGACATGATTGGGCACGAAATCGAGAATCAGCTTGAGATCATGCGCGCGCAGGCGTTCGCGGAAAAGCGCCAGACCTTCGCGTCCACCCAGTTGCTCCTCGACCTGATAGTCACAGATGGCATAGGCGGAGCCCGGAACGTCAGCTTCGGAAACATCGGGCAGGGCATGACGATACTCGTGCAGATATTTGAGCGCGCTCATACGGGTGGCCGGACCGCGATGCCATACACCCATCAACCAGACGGCGTCGAATCGCCAGGCTGCCAGCTCCGCCAGTTCGTTCTCCGGCACATTGGCCAAGGTGACATTGCGGTCATACTTGCGGCTCAGTTGATTCAGCCATACCCAAGTGTTGATTTCGTAGATGATCGGATTGGCTTTCCAACCGGTTCGCGATTCGCTTTGGACCTCGGGCGGAACGTGCTGGTTTTGCGTCATAGGTTGCTGCTTCGCGTGTAATCGTTCGGGCGCGAATCAGTGTAGCAGCGAAAACTGCCAATAACAGTTGGGAATCGAGTCCGCGCGAGGATAGTCAATCGCGGGAAGCGGCACGCAGGTGATCCAAGGTCATGCGGTAGAAGGCGTCGCGCTGCTCATCATGCACGGCGTGGCCACAGTCGAACATGGCCAGGCGACCATTGGGAACCGACTCAATGTATAGCTCGCCGTTTCTCTGCGGATTGAGCTTGTCCTGCTCGCCGAGCATGATGATCAGCGGGCAAGTGATATTCGGCGCCAGGCTCAGGCTGACATCACCGCCGGCGTCAATCATCCGCGTCATGGCGCGCACCCATTCGCCGGTGAAGCGGGCGGCGTCGCTGAAGCCATGGATGCGCTTTTCTTCGTCGGTTATCCATTCACCGGGATACATTCGCTGGAATCGGGGCCGCAGCTCGGCGCTGAAGTTGCCGATCGCGCCGATGGCGATGCAAGAAGCGATGCGTCCAGGCGCCTTCGCCGCGGCAATCAGCGCCACTTCGCCACCGTCCGAATAACCGATCAGATGGGCGCGCTTGAGCGACAGCGCATCGAGAAACGCCAGCAAATCGTCGGCGTCCCGCCGGTAGAAGTTATCGGGGAAGTCTCGCGGTTTCGGCTGCGATTCGCCGTAGCCGCGCAAGGTCAAGCCGACCGCGCGGAAACCTTGATCATGGAGCCAATCCATGACGTGACCCAAATGAATCCGCGCCGTGCCCAGCATGCCGTGGATCAGGATAACGGGCGCTTGTGCGCTCACGGGACCGAGGTCTTCATAATGCAGCGACGCGCCCGTCGACAAGTTAATGAATGGCATCTGCCGTTCTCGCCGTTTTCTCAGTGCTACCAAGTTAGTCGTGAGAAAAGTGACTGGAAAAATATGGCAGGAGTGGGCGAGCCGCCGGCTCGCCCCTACAGATTTTCGATTATTTTGGCGTTTTTCTTTCGTACGGCAGTCATTCTCTTTACTTTGTTGGAACTACTTCTATGCTGTCAACAGCGCTAATTGGCAACTTGTGGTTCGCCTTTGGCAAGCGCGAATTCATCCATCAGGGCGACATCCAGCACTTCATCCAGACGGTCGACGAGGATGAAAATCAGTTCCCCGCGAACATCGTCTGGCACATCGTCGAGGTCGTTCTCGTTTTTGCGCGGCAGGATTACGGTGTCCGCGCCCAGGCGATGCGCCGCCAGCACCTTATCTTTGACGCCGCCAACCGGCAGTACCTGCCCACTAAGCGTCAGCTCGCCGGTCATGGCGATATTGCATTTGGCTGCGCGCCCGGTCAGCAGGGACGCCAGTGCGGTCGCCATGGTTACGCCGGCGCTCGGTCCATCCTTGGGAACGGCGCCGGCTGGCACATGCAGATGGATATCGTATTCCTCGTAAAAGGCGGGATCGACGCCAAGCTGCTCCGCCCGCGAACGGGCAAAGCTATAAGCGATCTTGGCGCTCTCTTGCATGATATCGCCCAGTTGACCGGTGTATTGAAAGCCTTTGCCGCCTTTCATCTTCGTTGCCTCAATGAACAAAGCGTCGCCGCCCGTCGGCGTCCAGGCGAGGCCCGTAGCGACGCCCGGCGATTCAGTGCGGTCCTGCAATTCGCTGCGATGGCCGAAGCGCGCTTTGCCTAGCAACTCAAGGACATCGTCTTCGTCGACCGTAACCGACTCAATCGCGTCCTCGGCGATCTGCGTAACCACTTTGCGCGCCGCTTTGCCGATCTCCCTTTCCAGGTGACGCACACCTGCTTCGCGCGTGTAGTCGCGGATCATCTTTAACAGGGCGGCATCGGTGAATGCAAGTTCTTCGCTGCGCAGCCCATTTTCGCGGCGTTGACGCGGCACCAGGTATTGAGCGGCGATCGCTCGCTTCTCCAGCTCGGTATAACCGCTCAGCTGGATGACTTCCATGCGGTCGCGCAACGGTCCGGGGATGGTATCGAGCGAGTTGGCGGTGGTGATAAACATGACATCGCTCAAGTCGAAGGCGACGTCCAGGTAGTGATCGCGAAACTCGGCGTTTTGTTCGGGGTCTAGGACCTCCAGCAGAGCCGAGCCGGGGTCGCCGCGGAAGTCGCGACCCAGCTTGTCAATCTCATCTAACATGATGAGGGGATTGCGCGATTTGGCGCGGCGGATCGCCTGGATGATACGTCCGGGCATGGCGCCGATGTAGGTACGGCGGAAACCGCGGATTTCGGCCTCGTCGCGAATGCCGCCCAGGCTCATGCGGATGAATTCGCGACCCATCGCCCGCGCAATGGACGCGCCCAGGGATGTCTTGCCCACACCCGGTGGTCCCACGAAAAGCAGGATCGCGCCCGAGCGATCGCGCCGCACCGGGTCGAAGCGGTCGCGCTCGGCGAAGTCCGCTTCACGCTCGGCTCGCAGTTTGCGCACCGCCAGGAATTCCAGAATGCGCTGCTTCACATCGGTCAAGCCGTAATGATCTTCATCGAGGATATTTCGGGCATGGGCGATATCGAGTTTGTCCTCGGTGCGCAGGTCCCAGGGCATGCTGCAAATCCAATCCAGATAAGTTCGTATCACGCCGTACTCAGCCGCCGCCACCGAAAGCTTGGATAGCCGGTTTAACTCCCGTTCGGCTTCCTTGCGCGCTTCCTCCGGCATGTTCGCTTCTTCAATCAGCTGACGGAACTTCTCGATCTCTTGCTGGTCTTCGTCTTCTTCGAGCTCGCGCTGAATCGCCTTCATTTGCTCGCGCAGGTAATAGTCACGCTGTGATTTCTCTATCTCGTGCTGGGCGTCTTCCTGGATCTTGCGGCCCAGCGACAGCACCTCGAACTCTTTGGTGAGCAGCTTTAGCAGATGGCGTATTTTGTCGCCGACATGATCCATCACCAGCAGCGCTTGCGCGTCGTCCAGCTCTATGCGCACATAAGTCGCGATCGAATAGACCAACTGAAGCGGGTCTTCCACATTCAGCGCGTTATTCACCAGTTCCTGGGGAATACTTGGCACAAGCTCCGCCAGGTTGGTGAAGCGATCGACTATGCTGCGGACGAGCGCTTCCATTTCAATATCATCAGCGAAGACGACTTCTTCTTCCGGTATCCGCGTCACGCGCGCTTTGAGGTATGGGGTCGTCTCAACGAATTCGTCAATACGGATGCGTTGAAGGCCCTGTATCAACAGGCGGATTGTGCCATCGGGTGTGCGGAATAGACGGTGAATGGTGGCTAGCGTGCCAATGGAGTGCACTTGATCGGGACCGGGTACACCCAGGCTCGGGTCTTTTGACGCGACCAAAGCCACCATGCGGTTGCCAGCGACTACATCATCCACCAGTTGGATGCTCCGCTCTTGGCCGACAGTCAACGGAATGGCGGTTTGGGGATAAACGACCATGCCGCGCAGGGGAAGGACGGGCAATTCTTCCGGCAGGTCGATCGCCGTGCCTTCCTCGTCCAGCTCCTCACTTAGCTCGATATCAATCTGGGTCTGCGGCGCATCAGTTTCGCTCAGCAGCAATTCCCAATAAGTCATTGGAGTAGTTCCTCGTCGATAGGTTTTAACGCGGTCGAAGGTCGAGCCCGGTCGAACTGACCGGCGCATCCGCCTCAGTTGTTCCAAGTTAGTCATGCGAAAATGGATTGAAATATTATGGCAAGATTGGGCGAGCCACCGGCTCGCCCGTACGCAAATTGGATATTTCCTGGAATTCGCATTTGATTGGCAGTTTTTCTCACTATGTTATTGGAGCTTCTTCTATTGGTTACATACGACCCAGGTTGCGAAGACATCGTCCGCCGTATCGAGCGCCGCGGCGATGTAACTGGCGCCCGGGGGACAGTGACTTTCGGCAAGGCAAAAGCGCTCGCTGGCCGTGACAGGTCCGCCTACTATCTCATAATGGCGCGAATACTTGCCCACCTTACTTTACCGAAAGACGCATAATAAATGTATCAGAGTTCTGTCGCCATTCGGATTATGATGCTTTTCTAAGACTAGCGTTTTCATCATGGCGCGCGCTCTTCTTTGATTTCCCCCGCATCGGCTATGTCGCATTCGCGCGATTGAATACAATACTCTCAGAGCGACTGGTCGACTGTGCAGGCAATTGGACTTATGTACGATGATTCCGGCAGGCGAAGAAGAAAAGCCAAGCGCGCGCGAGACCGCAATTACGAGCGTCAGCAGCGGCGCCGAGCCATGATGGAAGGGCGAGTAGCCGCCGGCAGCGAGCATACATTTCTTCGCCGGTACTTTCCGTCATACAACGAAGATAAAGCATCGCATCGCGCGCTCGCATGGCTTTTTTCCAGCCGATCGCCGGTGGCAAAGTTGACCGTCCTGGTGACCTCAGTGGTCATTGTTTTCTTCGTATCGAATTTTCTGATGGCTGGGCGAATCTTTCCCAATGTATACGCGATGGGCGTTGCCGTCGGCGAGTTGACACCGGCAGAAGCGGAAGAGGCGATACGCCAGCATTGGAATTACGACCTCCAAATCGACATTACTGTTGACGGCGAAATTCTTAAGGTCGTGCGGCCAGACGAGCTCGGCTTATCGGTCGATGCTTTATCAATGGCTGAGAGCGCCAAGGCAATGGGGCTAGCGGGCATCCCTATGGGCATCAATATTGAGCCACAGATTTCTGTATCCCACAGCCGGGCACAGTCCCTGCTGCTGGATTTTACCGAAGCGGTATACGTGCCGCAGTACGAGGCTGGCTACAAATGGTCCGGAGGCCGCTTGATCACAGTGCCGGGCCGCCGCGGGCGTCATCTTGACATTACGGAAAGTTTGCGCCTGCTCAATGAGCACAGCAATGCGACGGTCCATTACCGGCGATTCGAATTGCCCACCATTCCGCTGAATCCGACGGTATTGGATAGTTCGCCCTTTCTCGATCAAGCGATCCTTTTCCTGCAAAATGGCGTTCGTCTGCGCGGTTACGATCCGTTTAAGGATCAGATGATTTCCTTCAGCGTAAGTCAACAGCAAGTGGCGGAATGGCTAACGGCGGGCGAAAACGGATTGTCGGTGCGTGAAAACACCTTTCGCGATTTTGTCGACAGCGAAAACTTGAAGTTGGTCAACGGCGGGCGCTATATTGATGAACTGCAGGCGATTGGCAAACTGCAGGAAGCCCTAAATACCGGTACGCCAAATGTCGTTCTGCGGCTCAATTATTTGCCTGAGCCCTATTCCGTCGTGCGAAAGGACACCGGATTCCGTATCGGGCGAAAAGAAGGCATACCCTACGAACTGATTCGCGATGCGAACCCGACCGTGAATTGGGGCGCCTTGGTCGTCGGGCAAGAGATTCAGATTCCGTCGCGCGATGTGCTGCTGCCGGAAGACCCGGTCCCGCAAAAGCGCATCATCGTCGACCTGCAATCGCAATGGCTGATTGCTTTTGAAGACAGAGATGTGCGCTTCAGCTGGGGGATTTCATCGGGCCGCGAAACGGCGCCGACTTATCCAGGCATTTTCCAGATATTGACGCACAATCCCAAATCATTCGGCAGCAGCTACGCGCTTTGCAGCGACTTGGGCACCAATTGCAATCAATGGGAGATGTTTTGGTTCATGGGCATTTACGAAGTGGTGCCCGGTTTGATGAATGGTTTCCATGGCGCCGTGCGACTGCCAAACGGCAACTTGCTTGGCGGCGGATATACCTACGAACCGACGACTTTTGGCTGCATTATGTCATTGAATAGCCGGGCGAAAGAACTCTATGACTGGGCGGAGACTGGCACAGTTGTTGAAATTGTCTCCGAAGAATTTGCGCCCGAAAGCGATTTGGGGCGGTATGCCTTGGAGTATATCGGCACCATCGATACCAACTATCGGCCAATCGAAGCCTAGGAAGGGGCCCAAACTCCAACACGGAACAGGAGGGCTGCAACCTTGACATGAATTAAGCGATTGGCTACATTAGTTATCGCTGGTGCAGTACCCAAATGATTCAGTTCATGCTACTGTATTTAGCCGCAAAGTGCCCACGCAAGTGGGCATTTTGTTTTGTGCCGCATTAGGTAAAATCCCAATCAAATGATAAAAGGGCGCAAGGCGAATATCGTGAGCAAACCTTTCGGCACTTGGGCCAGCCCCATCAGCGGCTCGTCAATCGCGAGCGGCCTTAGCCTGCGTGATGCGCAGTGGAATCGGGCGGGGGATACGCTCGTTTGGTGGGAAAACCGCGCCAAGACCGGCGTGCTGCTGGCGCAGACGGATTCAGAGGCGCCGCGCGATTTGACCGACGCGACGCTTAATGTCGCAGGCCGCGTCGGATATGGCGGCGGCGCATTTACGCTTGGGGATGGGAATGTCTTTTTCGCCGCCAATGGCAGACTGTTCCGCCAATCGCTGGCCGGTGGCGAAGCGCGCGCGATCACACCCGCGTTTGGCAGTTTCGCCGCGCCCGCTGTTTCACCGGATGGTGAATGGGTCGTCTTTGTACACAGCTACGAACATGTCGATGGTCTGGCAATCGTTGACGCATCTGGCGAAGATTTCCCGCGCAAGCTGGCATACGGCACGGATTTTGTTATGCAGCCGAGCTGGCATCCGGCCGGCAGTCATATCGCCTTCATCGCCTGGAATCACCCGCAGATGCCTTGGAACGGGAGCGAACTGCGCCTGATTTCGCTGGCTGTCGACGGCGCCGGAAAGCCAGTCGCGAACGATATTGTGACCGTCGCGGGCGATCAAAACACGGCGATCATCCAGCCGGAATTCTCGCCCGACGGGCGCTATCTGTCTTACATAAGCGATGCCAGCGGCTGGAGCCAGCTCTATTTGTACGACCTCGCGGAGCAGAAGCATACACAGCTTACTGTCAATGAGGCGGAACATGGCGCGCCGGCATGGGCGCAGGGCTTGCGCACATACTTATGGGCTGGCGACAGCCGTTCCATTTGCACTTTCGAGAATTGCCAGGGCTTTTTCAGCTTGCGGCGGGTTGATGTGGATTCCGCTCGCAATGAAGAAGTCGCCGGGCTGGAAGAATATACGCAGATGGAGCAGATCAGCGTGTCTCGCGGCAAGGATGCGCTTGCCATGATTGCATCGTCGTCGCTGATACCGCCCAGGGTGATTTCCCTCAATGCAAGCGGCGATGTCACGGTGCATCGGCGTGGCGCCGTGGAGAATCTGCGCGAAGATCAGTTATCGGTCGCGCGCGCAATACGTTGGCAGGGCGATGACGGCGACGATGTCCACGGACTGTATTATCCGCCAATACTCCAAGACGACATGCCGGCAGGGCGGCCTCCCCTAATCGTCAATGTGCATGGCGGTCCCACGTCACAGCGCAGCGCCGGCTACTATAGCGAAGTGCAATTCTTCACCACGCGCGGATACGCTGTCCTGCTGGTCAATCACCGCGGCAGCACTGGCTACGGCAAAGCGTATATGGATATGCATCGCGGCAACTGGGGTATATACGATGTCATCGATTCGATATCGGGCGTAAAGCATCTGGCGAATGAAGGGCTCATCGACGCAACGAAGGCTGTCATCATGGGCGGCAGCGCCGGCGGCTTCACCGTCTTGCAGTCCCTGGTCGATCACCCCGGATTCTACAAGGCGGGCATCTGCTCGTATGGCGTGTCGAATCAATTTGGCTTGCTGATGGATACGCACAAGTTTGAAGAGCGCTACACCTTCTGGCTGCTTGGCGAGCTGCCCGAAGCGGCCGATCTTTATCGAGAGCGCTCGCCGGTTTTTCACGCGGACAAAATTGTCGACCCGATTATTGTCTTCCAAGGCACGGATGATGTTGTCGTGCCGCAAGATCAATCGGACAGCATTGTCGCTTCGCTGAAGCGGCGCGGCATCCCGCACGAATATCACCTCTTTCAGGGCGAGGGACACGGCTGGCGCATGCCAGAAACGATTAAGACCTATTACGAAAAGATCGATCGGTTTTTGTTGCAGCATGTCATTTACGCTTGAACGAAACCTTCCTACGCCGCCATTCCAGCGCACGCGCGAGGAACAATAGCTGATGCTCATCAACGCTGCGCTGCTACTCGCAGGATTGATCGCGCTATTTTATGGCGGCAATTGGTTGGTGCGGGGCGCCTCCAATCTGGCGATGTCGTTTGGCGTTTCGATGTTGGTCATCGCCCTCACTTTTGTCGCTATCGGCACTTCCATGCCGGAGCTTCTTGTGAGTTTGCAAGCCGCGCTTATTGGCAAGAGCGATTTGGCGATTGGTAATGTAATCGGCTCAAACATCGCCAATATCGGTCTGATACTGGGGGTCACCGGCTTAATCACACCCCTGGGCGTCAAAGCCGTGCTCTTGCGGCGCGAGATTCCCATCATGATCCTGTTCTCGATCTTTGTCGTTGCCCTTACCTTGGATGGCGACATCGATCGGCTGGATGGCGCGATCCTGCTGCTAGCCTTTGTCGCCTTTAATGTGATGCTGTATCTATTGGCGAAGCGCGAAAGAAACGAGCGCGATCGGCTCCTGAATGACCTTGATGAAGCACCTCAAAGCGATCGCAGCCGCGGAAGCGAATTCAGCTGGCTGCTGCTGGGCATTTTAGCGCTCGCGCTCGGTTCGCGGATGATGGTGGAGGGCGCGGTCAACCTGGCGCGGATGGTTGGCGTTAGCGAGCTGGTGATTGCCGTTACGCTGGTGGCTTTTGGCACATCGCTGCCGGAGCTCGCCGCTTCGATTTCGGCCGCGCGTCACCGCGAAACGGATCTGGCAATCGGGAATGTCGTCGGTTCGAATATTGCAAACTTGCTATTGGTTCTTGGCGCAACGGCATTTATGCAACCAATTGCGGTTAATCGTTCCGAGGTGCAGCTTGAGTTCGTCGTCATGGTCGCTTTTGCCGTATTGCTGATACCGTTTTTGCGCCATCATCGGCTGGGACGCCGGCAATCGGCTTTGTTCTTGGGCGCGTATCTCGCATTCATCATCTACAGCATCGCGAGCGGAAGCCTGGATGCTCTGCCGGGCTGAAGCGATGAATCTCGCCGTCGCGCCGATGCTGTGGCAACATTCACGAAAAGCGCGGAAGACAGAATGATGCACAATCTACCGCCAGTCGAGCACTTTAGAAGCAGCAGCGGCGTCGACATTTACCGCCTGCCGATGGTGCTCTTTCCCAACAACTTCACCGGTCATGCCTTCGTTCTGGAAGGCGTCGGCGCCTTGACCCTTGTCGATACCGGTTCCGGCATGGGGCGCAGCAACGACGATCTGCTGGACGGTTTTCGGCAGATCCGCGAGCGATTCGACAGACCATTGGCCTTGAGCGATATTGAACGAATCATCATCAGCCATGGACATATTGATCATTTTGGCGGCTTGGCTTTCGTCAAGCAACATGCCGACGCGGCGGTCGGCATACACGAGCTTGATCGGCGCGTGCTGACGAATTATGAAGAGCGCGTGATTGTAGCGACGAAAGCGCTCGGGATTTATTTCGAGCGCGCGGGCATCAATCCTGCTATGCGCGAAACGCTCTTCGACATGTATGGATTCGCCAAGAAACATGTTACATCGGTGGATGTCGATTTCAGCCTCGAAGACGAAGGCGTCATTGATGGCATGGAGTTCATTCACACGCCGGGACACTGCCCGGGGCAGGTTTGCATTCGCCTGGGCGATGTTTTGCTTAGCGCCGATCACGTCCTTTCGCGCACGACGCCGCACCAATCGCCGGAGAGCATCACCCATTATATGGGATTGGATCATTATGCCGATTCGCTGCGCAAGCTGCTGCGCTATGAGGGGATTCGTCTGGCGCTGGGCGGGCACGAAGATGCGATCCACGACCTCTACGGGCGGATTCACGCGATTCGGGCGAGCCACAATCGCAAGCTCGATCGCATCCGCAAGATCATGCGCGATCAGGGCGCGCCGATGACGATCAGCCAGATATCAAAGGCGATGTATCCTGATGTCGAGGGCTATCACATCTTGCTGGCGATTGAAGAAGCGGGGGCGCATATCGAATACCTGTATCAACACGGCCATATTTCGATTGCAAACCTGAAAGAATTCGAGGCGGAGCCGAACCCGGCGATTCTATATGAATTGCATGATTGAGATCCATGGCTTACGGAGACAGGCATTTGACTATGGTCGAGTCCTGATAGTAAACTTAAGGTTAGTCTGCGATTCTGATGTGACTGCAGCCAGTTGAGAGTCTGTCAAGTTCAGGGAGCGAGCTACACATGTACGAGAAGACCAAGCACGAGCAGTTTGCTACTTACGAACCTATTGAGTTAGCTGGCATCGGGTCGCGTTTCGTTGCCAGCATCATTGATGGTATCTTGCTCGCCCTGGTGGCTATCCTTTTGTTGGTGGTCTTGTCCAGCACAAGCGCGGTACTGGCGCAGTTTTTTGGCTTGGCGCTGCCAGTTGTCTATCACTGGTTTTTCTGGACGCGCCGCGATGGGCAGACGCCGGGCAAATCAGCGGTCGGTATTCGCGTGGTCAAGGCGGATGGCTCTGAGCTTTCTAATTCCGATGCGTTTATCCGCGCGATTGGCTATCATGTTAGTTCGCTCTTCCTCGGTCTGGGCTATATCTGGGCAATATTCGACGGGAATAACCAGACCTGGCATGATAAAATGGCTGGCACCTATGTCGTGAGCGCATAGCCCGCGCAAGACAGGCCAGATTGACAATTAGAATTTCATCCGAATGCGCGACGATCCGGACCGGATATTGCCGGTATTGAATTCGCGTTTGATGAAGGACGCGGCAATTCAATGACCACTATTGCGCAGGGTTTTGGCGCTGCCCGCCAGCAGGCTGATGAGCGATACCGCTGAATCAACCGCGGGCACAAATGTGTTTTCCCAGCAGGTTGACAGACAGGAATAAGCGATATCACCATGGATGAGAAACCCAAGAATGACCATTCACAGGGTACGGTTGAATATGAGTTGGCTGGTTTCGTTCAGCGTCTGGCGGCAAACCTAATCGACGGCTTTTTGCTGTTATTGCTGTTGACGATCGTCATGCTGCTTGTGGCGGCGCTTTCTGGTGGCAATGTGTCAGATCGAATGGCGCAGTTTGTGGGATTGGCGGTGCCAGTCGCCTATCACTGGTATTTCTGGACGCGGCGCGACGGGCAAAGCCCGGGTAAGTTCGCGCTCGGCATCCGTGTAGTCAAAGCCGATGGCTCGGCGCTTGGCGACACCGACGCCGTGATACGCGCAATCGGATACAATGTCAGCGCGCTGTTTTTTGGAGTGGGCTTTCTTTGGGCGCTCCTGGATAAAAATAACCAGACCTGGCATGACAGGCTGGCGCGAACCTATGTCGTGCGCAATGATCGTCAGCGCCGGACTGTCGAGATTACGAAATGACGCGCTGCGCAAAGGCGCGCTGTACCCTACGCGGCGCCGGTCCCACATCGCTGTTTGATGCCTACAGCTAATCCACCGGTTGCAAAATGGGCACGCTAGCAAGACGCCTTGGTCTTTCGCGCTATGAAGCGGATGAGCGCTTCCGCGCTGCCCTTAGCGCCTACAGCGGACGCAATCTAAAGGCAGCCAAGGCGGAAGTCGAGTTGGCAATTGATCGCCTGCCGACGCAAGCCGAGTATCACGCGACCCTGGGTTACTTTCTGCTGGAGGACAGAGACGCGATTGGGGCGAAAGAGGCATTCGCGCGCGCGCTTGAATTGCACCCGTACGAGATGCTGGCGAATTACGGTCAGGGCATGATCGCCTATCGCAACAAGAACTGGCAAGAAGCGGCGGACTGTTTCACCAACGCGCTGGCTGCTGATCCTTCGCGCGCCGAAACTCAATATTATCTGGCAATGGTCAATCATCGGCTGGGCCAAAATTCGGAAGCGGTGAAATGGATGCAAGCGGCGGCCGCGGCTTTCGGCGAAAGTGAGGACCAGCGCGAACGCCACTGTCTAGCCTGGATAAAAGAATTCGTCAGGCTTATCTGAACGGATTGTGCCCAATATCTTATGCCGCCACATTCTGATCCACGTAGCCAGCGCGACTCCGCTCGGTGATTGCGTACAGACGCCATAGCTTTTAGAATCTCCGAATCTGTATAAGCCAGCAAGCGAGTCAAGAATCTGGAAACCTTCGTTGGCGAGATTTCAGCGTTAGCGGCCGCCGTCTGTTTTGGTTTGGCATCGACCTCGTATACCTTGGCTGGACGCAGAATCGGCGCGAGCGTTTCGATGGCGCTGACTCTCGTCATTTCGCTGATTTTCCTGCTGCCAATTCACTACCTAATGCGGGGCGAATTCTTTCCGATCGGCGCCACGCTCGACCGCTGGCTCATTCTCGGCTTGTCCAGCGTCGCGGGTTACGTCGTCTCGGCGCTGCTGCTGCTTCGCTCATTCCAATTCATTGGACCGCGGCTCACGATGCTGATCGGATCAGCCAGTCCCGTTTTCGCCTCCCTGCTATCCTGGTTCTTCCTTGGACAAGCGCTGCCCGTTTATGTGGCTGGCGGCATCACCTTTGTGCTTGCTGGCATCATTTGGGTAGTGTCAGAAAATGCCGGCGAGACTTTGATAGAGGAAAACGCCAACTACCGGAAGGGTTTGTTGACCGCAGTGGGCGCCGCCGCTACGCAGGGCGCGTCGTTCACGCTTATGTCGGCTGGCGTAGCTGACGGCTACCACGCCATTAGCGCCAGCCTGATACGCACGGTTGTAGGCGTCGCGATCCTCGCCCTGTTCATTGGCCTGCGCGGCTCTTGGAGTAATCGGCTCAAGCCTGCGGTCACTGAACCACGAGTGATGATCTTCCTGATTTGCGCTTCCCTCGCCGGTCCGGTAATGGGAACAACCTTCGTTCTGCTTTCACTTCAATTTACCAGCGTGGGCGTATCGTCGACTTTGACCGCCACGACGCCGATTGTGCTGCTTCCAATTGGCTATCTTGTCTTTGGCGAAAAGATAAGCTATCGCGCGGTGATTGGCACTTGCGTCGCGATACTTGGTGTGGCTGTCTTGTTCGCCGGCTGAAGACTGTCAATCGTGAAATGCCATGTGAACGACGATCAAACACCGCCGCCGCCTTGGCCGGTTTGTGCGGCATTTCACAATGATTTTTCATCTTGGTTAAGACGGGATATAATTGTTGCTGTGTACGATAGACAGGTCAGAGGTCTTGGCAATGACCGCATTTACCATTCGGCCGCTGGAGCGCTCCGACCGCGAGTGGGTGGCGCATTTTTTGGATGAACGCTGGGGAACAACGCAGATTGTCTCGCGCGGAAAAGCGGTTTACGGCCACTTGCTACCGGGTTTCATAGCGGAACGTGGTGGCGTTGAAGTGGAAGAAGACGTTTCAGAAGAGGGCACGAATGCTGAAAACATCGGCTTGATCACGGTGCATATCGGCGAGAAAGAGTGCGAGATCACAACCTTGGACAGCCTGGACGAGTCGATGGGCGTTGGTTCGGCGCTGGTGGAAGCGGTTGAGAATTGGGCGCGGGAAGCGGGCATCGAGCGACTCTGGCTGGTTACTACCAATGACAATCTTGAGGCGCTGAAGTTCTGGCAGAAGCGCGGATACGAATTGGTCTCGGTGCATCGCAACGCGATCGCAGACGCCCGCCGCATCAAACCGCAGATCCCGATCACCGGGTTAAACGGCATCACGATTCGCGACGAAATCGAGCTGGAAAAAGTAATGTAGCGAATTCAGTTGTGGTCGCCCGATCGGTCTAAAGCGGTGGCTGTGTTCAGTCGGCTATCAGATTGCCGACGATCGCGCCAAACGCTTTCCACGATCATTAGCAATACGCCCAAGACGATGGCATGATCGGCCATATTGGAGACGTTGGATATCAGATCCGGGATCTGATAGTGAATGAAATCGACAACGTGACCATAATTGAGTCGATCAATGATATTGCCTAGCGCGCCGCCGATGATCAACCCAATTGCGAGCGGAACGAGGCGCGAATCGGGCGCTAATGCGCGAAAGTACCACAACATGCCGCCAATAATGCATAGCGCCAAGATCAGGAAGGCATCGCCGGCCATGGGTAGGATCCCGAAAGCGGCGCCCGTGTTGCTGCTCCGTGTCAACTGAAAGAGCGGCGCCAGCGCAGGTATCGGCTGGACGCTCTCGTATGGGATCAGATTGACCAGCACCCAGGACTTTGCCACCTGGTCGACAAGCGCGGTTACAATAAGGGAGCAAAGGAGTATGATCCATTTGCGCATTGGTCGCTCCAGCTCAAAATCTTGCGTCCGCCACAATTTTAGCAGAGATTGCCATCGGGCGAGCGCGCCGGTATGTTGCGCATGCACGCCACGTATGATTGAGCGATACTTGCTGGGCGCACATCCAAATGGCAGATCTTAAGAATCGAGCTTGCGTTCTGCCCAGGCAACGCTGGCTGGATGTCGCCGAGCTTGCCTTGCGCCGCTGGGACCTGCGTGCTGATAAGATGCAATGGCTGGGACAAAGCAGCAAGGCGGTTATCCGCGTAAGGGCGGCGGGCGCGGATTATGTGCTGCGGCTACATCTGCCGGATCGCGCGAACGTACGGTGGCTGCGCTCGGAGTTGACCTGGCTGTCCATGATTCGGCGCGAAACGGACCTGCTGGCGCCCGCTCCCGTTTCTACGCCGGTAGCAGGCGGCGACGAATTGCTTGTTGAGTTGCTTCACACGCGGCTGCCACCGCCTGCTATCGCGTATGCCGCGCTTTTTGCATTCATACCCGGAGATGTGAAGTCAGCGCGCGACTTGCGCCCGGTCGATATCTCTCGTGTCGGCGAATACCTGGGCAAGCTGCATACGATCGGGCAGTTGAATCCGCGGGCCGACTTCGACCGACCTCGATTGGATTGGGAGGGACTTTTCGCTGAGGATTCGCCTTACGCAGTGCCGACTGAAAGCGATTTGATAGGCGAAGAGCAGCGCGCAATCATGGATGAATTGGCGGCGCGCTTGCGGAGATCGCTGTCCCAATTGGCTGCTCGTGATGACTCCTCCGGCTTGATCCATGCCGACCTGCTAGCGAAGAACATCGTCTTCCGCGAGGCAACGATCGCCGCGCTGGATTTTGAATTCTGCGGCTGGGGATTCTTCCTCTATGATTTGGCGCCGCTGCTATGGCAGTTAAAGGGTGAGCGCGCTTCGGATTATGCCGCGCTCGAAGACGCATTCTGGACTGGCTATACATCTGTCCGGCCGACTTGCGAAAGCGATCGCGAATGGCTTGAGCCCGTAATCGCCGCTCGTCAATACGCGTCAATTCGCTGGTTGTTGGCGAATCTGCATGATCCAAAAATTGGCGAGGCGGCGCCTGCGCTTATCGCAGCGCGCTGTCGTGAGTTGGAGGCTTTTCTTGAAACTGGTGTCTTGCGGCGCAGCACGCCTACGCTTTGAAAGCATTAGACGTTCGTGAAGAACGTGACCAATCGAGTGACCTTAGGCAAGGCTGATGCCTATCGGCTCTTCCTGTTTTTCTCGGCGGTACAGGCTTTCGCACTGACCACAGTATTTACCATCAACTTGGTGTATCAGGTCAGGCAAGTTGGCTTGAATCCGCTGCAGCTGGTGCTGGTGGGCACGACGCTTGAGCTGACGGCTTTCCTAATGGAAATTCCGACCGGGGTGGTAGCGGATGTGTACAGCCGGCGACTCTCCATAATTATGGGTTTCATTCTGTTGGGCTGCGGCTTCATCGTCGAAGGCAGTTTGCCCGTCTTTGAAGCCTTGCTCTTGTCGCAGGTGATCATGGGCTTGGGTTACACCTTTCTCAGCGGCGCGACATCAGCCTGGATCGTGGACGAGATTGGCCAGCGGCGGGCGGGCGCGGCATTCTTGCGCGCAACGCAAGTCGCGCAGGCAGCAAGTTTTTCGGCGATATTCGTCAGCGTCGCTTTGGCCAGCGTCAGCCTGCAACTGCCCATCATTTGCGGCGGAATCGTACTGCTTCTGCTGTCGGCAATTCTGCTGCTCGTCATGCCCGAAACGGGATTCCGGCGGGCGCCCGCCGACGAGCGCGAGACCTGGCCCACGCTTTTCGCGACCTTTCGCGCAGGAATGTCATTGATCCGCGTCCGCCGAATTCTGATGCTTATTATGCTTGCGGCGGTTATTCACGGCGCCTTCAGCGAGGGATTCGACCGTCTCTGGACGGCGCATCTGCTGGAGAACTTCAGTCTGCCGCCGCTGGGGCAGTTGGATGAAATCGTATGGTTTGGCCTTATAAGCGCGGTTTCGATGCCCGTAACGCTGCTTGCGACTGAGTTACTCCGCCGCCGCCTCGACTTTTCCGATAGTCGACGGGTCGCATGGACCTTGATCATGGTGTACGCCGGGCTGATTTGCAGTGTACTTTTGTTCAGCCTGGGCGAAGGTTTCGGCATCGTGTTGCTGGGCTTGTGGCTGGCTCAGACTGCGAGGGCGATTCGCAATCCGCTGATGGAGGCCTGGGTCAATCAGCACACCGAATCGAAGGTCCGCGCCACGGTCCTCTCAATTCAAGGGCAGGCGGACGCCTTGGGGCAGATCGCCGGGGGACCGGTGGTCGGCGCGGTCGGCTTGCTATCGTCTGTGCGCGCGGCGATTACGCTCTCGGCGCTTATGCTGCTGCCGATCATTCCAGTGTTTCGCCAGACCCAAAGCGCAAAGCCTTCGCAGGAAACTGCTCCCGAGTAGCGGTTCGAGGCGCGCGGGCGGATACTTGCCGCGCTGGATACGCCGGGTAGAATGAAAGCCTGCGACCGAAAGCAAAGGCGAGGATGAGATGAATCAACGGCAGATGCTGGAAGAACTGAAGAATTTCGACACACCGTCAATCACAAATGTGGTTGCTACCTATCCAGAGTCGCCGCTCTGCCTGGGGCTCTACAATCCCTGGAGCGAGAACTGGTACACCGATACATCAATCCGCTGTATGTACCCAGAATTGGGGCGCCGCGTCGGCTACGCTGTGACCTGTGTATATGGCTTGCCGGACCCCAACTATTCACGTCTCAGCTTTATGGATGTGCTGGAAGCGATGGAGGCTTCGCCCCAACCGACGGCGCTGGTGATCGAACAGAAGTTTCCGGAAGAGCTCGCAGGTAAAGTCGGCTTGGCTGGCGGCAACATGGTATCGGCGATGAAGGCGCTGGGCTGCGTCGGCTTGCTGTCGAACGGTCCTTCGCGTGACCTGGACGAGATCCGCGAAATGGACTTCCAATATATGCTTAGCGGCGTGACGGCGGGTCATGGCGCCATGGCGGTGCAAGCGGTCAACGTGCCTGTCTCAATAGGCGGCATGGATGTGGCGCCCGGCGAACTGATTCATATGGACGAGAACGGCGCCTGCAAATTCCCCGCGGATCAGTTGGAGGCGGTATTGACGAACGTTCGCGCTTTACAGAAAGTAGAAGCCGCGCGGATGAGCGCCTTGCAGGCTGCTCGCTCCGCCGCGGAGATTAGGGCGATCTTCGGTGGGCACAGCTATGGCGACGAAGAAGAATAGCTCGAGTACGCTGCTATTGGAAGCGCAGAGTGTTTTACGGAGGACGATTTGAACGGCAAACGTGTCTTGATAACGGGCGCCACCAATGGCATAGGCAAGCAGACTGCGCTCGAACTTGCGACGATGGGCGCCGATCTTGTAATCGTCGGCCGCAATGAGGCGAAGACGCGCCGGGTGCAAAATGAATTGCAGGCTTTGAATGGCGGCGGAGAGATTGACTATTTGATTGCCGATCTCTCGTCGATGGCTGAGATTCGGCGCATCGCCGCTGAGTTCCGCGCGCGGCACGATCGGCTGGATGTCTTGCTCAACAATGCCGGCGCCGCCTTTTCCGAATTTCAACTGTCGGCTGATGGCTACGAAATGTCATTCGCGCTGAATCACATCAGCTATTATCTCTTGACGCATCTGCTTCTCGACGTTCTGATTGAGACTTCGCAAGAGCAGGGCGAGGCGCGCATCATCAATGTTTCGTCAAGCGCCCACAGAGGCGCCACGGTGCGCTTGGAAAACCTGCGCGATAAAAGTGGCTTTAACTTCATGAATAGTTACGGCGCCAGCAAACTGATGAATGTGCAATTCACCTATGAGTTGGCGCGTCGGCTGGCAGACACGACCGTAACGGTAAATGCGGTCCACCCCGGCTTGGTTGACACCGGCTTCGGGCACGAAACCGGGTGGCTATATTCCACCATATGCAAAATCTTGCAGAAGCTCTTTGCGGACTCGCCAGAAAAAGGCGCCGAAACCCTAGTCTATCTTGCGGCATCGCCCGATGTCAGCGGCATCAGCGGCAAATATTGGAATGCAAAGCAGCAGAAGCGCTCGAGCAAAAGCTCCTACGACCGCGAGCAGCAACAAAGACTCTGGGAATACAGCGCTGAGGTGACCGGCGTCGGTTAGCGACAAAGGCGAATCTCAAGGCAAATCGGGCGGCAACTGGAAACCGGACCGCGCTTCGTGGAAGTCAAAAACAGCTTTGACAGCATCGAGATTCAAGACGCCATATACGTGCGGGAACCGAAATTCGCCCGCAGTCTGATTTGCCTGGTTCGGATTCGGATGAGCGGGCGCTTCCCAGACCAAAGGCGCGTAAAGCAGATTTTCATCAATGCAGAGGAGCAACAGGCCTGTCTGACCGCGATAAAAGTCATTGGCTACGCCTAAGACTTGATCGCGTGCCGAGCAATGGATGAAGCCCTCGCTGTCAAGTGAGGGAGCGCGGTAATGCGATCGCGTCCGCGCTTCATCCCAACATTCGCGCGTCGTGATGTGATAGATCACGCTAGCGCCTGCTGCAAATCGGCGATCAGGTCGGCTGGATGCTCCAATCCGATGGAGACGCGCAGCAGATTCGCTGGCGTGGACGAACCCTCCTCGATCGATTCGCGATGCTCAATCAAGCTATGCGTGCCGCCGAAACTGGTGGCGCTGGTGAATAGCTGCAGCCGATTCACAAGGTCGATTGCTGCCTCGCGCCCGCCTTCGACCAGGATCGACATCAGCCCACTGCCCACTTTCATCTGCCGCAGCGCCAGCTCGTATTGCGGGTGGCTGGGATGATGCGGGTAAAGCACGCGGTCGATTTTGGGATGCTCCGCCAGGAAACAAGCGACCTCGAGCGCGCTTTCGCTATGGGCGCGCACGCGATAGGACAGGCTTTGCAATCCGCGCGCCGCCAGCCAGCAATTCATCGGAGACAGCACCCCGCCGCCAATCCGCACGAGCCGCATGACTCGCTCAGCCAGCGCGTCTTCTTCGGCGAAAATGATGACGCCGCCGAGCACATCGTGGTGGCCCGCGATGTATTTGGTCAGCGAGAGCACGACGATGTCAGCGCCAAGCTGAATCGGATTCTGGGCGACCGGCGTGGCCACCGTGTTGTCGACCAGGAGCAATGCATCGTGGGCGCGCGCGATATCCGCGACTGCGGCAATATCGGCCAAGCGAATCATGGGGTTGGTCGGCGATTCGAGGATAACGAGCTTGGTTTCGGGCCGCATCGCGGCGCGCACAGCGTCAAGGTCGCTCATATCGACGAACGATGTGTCCAATCCCCAGGGGGCGAAGAATTCCTTCAGTTGCACGCGAATGCCAAAATACATATCGTCGCTGGAGACGATGTGATCGCCGGGCCGCAGCGCCTGGAATATAGTGAGCATCGCAGCTGAACCGCTGGAAATCGCATGTGCAATGGCGCCACCTTCCAGTTCCGCCATGGTGCTTTCCAACGCGGCGCGGTTTGGGTTTTGCCAGCGTGTATAAATCAACTGATCGGCATCGTGATCGAGCCCGGTTGTTTCGTATTCGAATGTCGTGCTGAGTACGATTGGCGGCACGATGGCGCCGCTGGCGGGGTCGGTATCGGCGCTGTGCACCGCTCGTGTCTCAGGTCGAAGACTCATAACATTGCTCGCATGCTAATTGGCGATTGCAGCCAATATTACTGGTTCGCGCGCTGCGCTGCCATGCCAAGCTGAGAGTCGCGCCAGAAAACTTAGCGCGTATGGGCAATCGGCGTAAAATGAAATAGCAAACAAGCGCAGTCGTATTGCTGAAAGATGGATCAGCAATAGTCAGCGAAGTGGGACTGGAGGGGATAGCCATGCCAGATATGCTCGTGAAGTTATATGATCTGCCGGCGCTCGACCCCGCGATCAGCAATCAGCGCGCCATGGGCGTCAATATACGCCGGTGCTTGACGCCAGAAAAGTTCCTGGTGCTCGGCTGGATTAGGGAACACTTCAGCAGATACTGGGTTAGCGAAGCGGATGCGGGCTTCTCGGTGCATCCGACAACCGTCATGCTGGCGCATCGCGGCGATCAGTTGCTGGGATTCGCCTGTTACGACACCACATTCAAGGGCTATTTCGGTCCCACGGGCGTAGATGCGGCCGAGCGCGGGCAGGGCATCGGCAGCGCGCTTCTGCTAGCGACCCTGCATGCCATGCGCGACGCCGGCTATATGTATGCGATCATTGGCGGCGCTGGTCCTGTCGGCTACTACGAAAAAGTGGGTGCAGCCGTCATCCCGGATTCAGAGCCGTCGCGCGCCTACCGCGGGATGTTGGGCACCGAGGCGGTATATGCGCATGGCGCGCCAAGCGACTCGTTTCTGGGCATGGAATCCATCAATCAGAACGGAGGCGCTGACTAGCCTGGTACACAACCGCGTTGATGAGCTCGGTTAGACCGCGTCCTTTGCCCATCGAAATGTCCCGACCAAAGAAGGTGAATACAACTTCGCCGTTGACGGCGGCAACTTGATCAAGCGGCGCGCCCGAACAGGACTGGTCAAGGATCGCGCTCATAGCCTTGGCTGAAAGTCCTTGCGGATTCAACACATCAAAGTAGAAGTCGAGCGTGCCATCCGGGCGGTCAATCGCCCAGACGAAGGCTTCCGACTCGCAGCCGATGACCCGGTTCGCCTCGTCATAGGGCTGCGTCGCGATGGACGCTGGTACCGGCGTGAATTCATCGGCGATGTCGATGAGGTAATCGACTCGATCTTCGCGCGAAGAAATGTATCCGAAGTCGTCGAGGTATTCTTGCAGTTTGGGGGGATAATCTGCCATTGAGGTCAGTCTGTTGGACGGCAGGGCGGGGAAGGGCAAGTCCTGTCCCCGCCTCGCGTATTGTCGTCTACTTCTCGATGGGCAAGCCGACGCTGTTGCCCCACTCGGTCCAGGAGCCGTCATAGTTGCGCACATCGCTAAAGCCAAGCAGGTTGGTCAAGACGAACCAGGTATGGCTGCTGCGCTCGCCGATGCGGCAATAGGCGATGGTGGGGGCGGACGAGTCTAATCCCAACTCGTCGTTGTAGATGGCGCGCAGTTGCGCCGCGTCCTTGAAGGTGTCGTCTTCGTTGGCCGCCCGCGACCAGGGGCAGCTGCTCGCGCCCGGGATGTGCCCGCCTCGGACCGCGCCTTCCTGCGGATAGCCGGGGATGTGCAGCAAGTCGCCCGCGAACTCGCCAGGGCTGCGTACATCGACCAACTGACCATTCTCGCCGATATGCTGCAGCACGCCATCGCGGAAGGCGCGTATCTGACTGTCGTCGCGTTCGGGCGCGCTATAGCTTGTCGGACTGATGCTAGGCTTTTCGCGTGTCAGTTCACGTCCCTCTTGCGTCCATTTCAAGCGGCCGCCGTCCATGATCTTGGAATTCGTATGTCCGAAGAGCTCGAATACCCAGAGCGCATAGGTCGCCCACCAATTGCTCTTGTCGCCGTAGAAGACCACCGTTGTCTCAGGACTGATGCCGATCCGGCTGGCGAGCGCCTCGAACCCCGATTTATCGAGATAATCGCGGCGCAGCGGGTCGTTTAGGTCCTTCACCCAGTCGACTTCGACCGCGCCCGGAATGTGACCGCTGGGATAAAGCAGTGGATCTTCATTCGACTCGATGACGCGGACACCGCTATCGGCAAGATTTTCCGCCACCCAGTCGGTATCAACCAGCTTATCGGGATTGGCGTACCCGCGGCTATTGATATCACTCATTAGCTTTGCTCCTTGTATGCTAGACCGCTGTTATTCCGTTCAAGGCGATTCGCCCCGCTGACACAATCAAAAAAGCCAACCGTGCGGGTTGACTCGTTGGTGACGAAATGCCGAATTCATGGCAAACCAATCATACCCGCCTAGAGGTCGGAACGACAACAACAGCAGACCGAGTACAGATTAGGACCGATTGATTCACGCATGGCACTACGCTACCACAGCCAAAGCGAGATTTCAAGCAGGGAGAACGGGTCTATCATGATTCTGATGCCAAAGGCGGCAGGTCAAGTGAAATATTAAGGTCATCAAGGCAAAGCATACATTGGTCCAACTTGAAAGAGATGTGAATATCGTCCGGTAGCGTGATGTCAAATCGGCTTCGGCCGAGGCTGCCGATCAACTGTTTGCGCCGGGCGATAATGTAGACGCCGGCTTCGTCTTGCTCGGTAAGCAACTGCCAGCCGAACCCCGCTTGCAGCTCGATTTTCGCCAGGACTTCAGGGCGCCGATGCGTGACCAGGCGGATATCGGCGTATTCCGCCTGCAAGAAGAAGGTTGTGCCGGGCGCTGCTTCCCAGCGATAGCGGCGGGTTTCGACCGCCAATTCGCGCGCCGCGCCGAAAAGTTTCAGCGCTTTCCAAGCATTGTCCAAGAGTCGCATCACAGCTCTTCCAGATGTTCAGCGACCCAATCTTGATAGGCTTCGCGCAGCGCCAAGGTCGTCGGACCCACTCGTCCATCGCCGATAGGCGTTTCGTCAATTTCGATCACCGGGATGATGCCGCGGCTGCTGCTTGACAAGAAAACCTCGTTGATACGATCGATATCGCAAATATTCGGCGCTTCACCCCGCAGCGGAATAACATTCTGGCAGATCGCCAGGACAATCATCCGTGAGACGCCCGCCAACATGCCACTTGTCGCAGTCAGAAGCTCGCCATTTAAGATTGCATAAACATTGCTTGAGGCGCCTTCAAGCAGATAGCCATTTTTGTCCAGCAAGAATGTCTCATAAATGCCAGCCGGCTGTTCCGATTCGAGCGCTTGACGCCGATGCATCCACTCGCTGCTCTTGGACCCGGGATGATGACGTACTGCGGCGGATGTAGTACAGCGCGCGCCTGAGGCAATCAGCGCGGGCTTGGGCGCCTGGAAGGGTTCGATAGACAGGATCATTTCGCTCGGAGCATCCGCGGGAACGGATATACGAAATCGCGCGTCGCCAAATGCCGATTCAAGTATCATTCGGCGAAGCGCCGACCGTAGACGCTTTCGGTCGCATCTGAAGGGAAAGCCTTCACGCCGCGCCGACTCCTCCAGACGATCCAAATGTCTATCCAGCAGCAGGGTCTTTGTGCGCTCGTAGGTATTGCTTACGGTATAAACGCCGTGCAGCGGTTCGTGCTTGGTCGCTTCCTGCAAACTGTCCGCGCTGAAATCAAGGTCGACGAGTCCTTGCGCGGTAAGTCGTCTGATTATGGCGGGCATTTTGCGCCGCTGCGCTTACCGCTCCAGCCACAACTCACGGAAGGTCGTCCAATCGGATTGACTAAGCTGTTCATCGGAATAGATTGCGATTCCGGTCAATAGCGCACGCTGCTCCTCATCCAGCCGTCTCAGCCCTTCTGTGACGCCGTCCAAGGCTTTTTCCATAGTTTCAATCTCCGGATTGTGCGCCGAGCTGGCGCCGCCGTAATTGGGAATGCTGACCAGAACCTTTGTCGGCGTTTCCATTGCATCAATGTAGGTCTCGACGTGATAGGCCACCCAATTGACATAATCCAGCAGTTCCTGGCGATAACTTTGATACATGAGCAGGATGACCTCATCAGCGGAAACCATTACCCGCTTCTTAAAGCTTTCCGACCACATGGTCCCCGGCGCGATGGATTCGATATTCTGCAGTCGCAGATCGTGCGGCGTCAAATCCGCGGTGACAGCGACCGCAATTGGGACTTCCATACCCACCGCCGAACGCACGCGCCGAATCAGGCGAATGAGGTCATTGTTGTCGCTGAACATGGGTTTGACATCAAGCAGCACACCGTCAAAGCCGAGCTGCGTCACCAACAGTCGGCAGAAGTCGGCGATATTGCTGTGGAGATTGCTGTCGTCCAGGCGGTATCCATCGACCGGGTCCAGATGCGTCCAGATCTCGATCCAGCCGAAAACGCGAAGATTGTCGTTGTGGCTCTTGAATGCCTGAACGAAACTGTCGATGATGGGCCTTGAGTCCATGAAGCTGCTTTTGCCCTGGATGCCGCCGGTCCAACGATTGTCAATGCCCAGCGAACTTACGTAGGCATACGCGGCGCCGACTTGGTTGTCCACGAGTTGGCTGGTGAATGCGCGCAGTCTCTCGCTGTCGAGGTCGCCATAGGTCCAGGTACGGTCCAGCCAAATGGCGTTATCTAGGGGTCCAGTCTGCGGGCTGCGGAATGCCAGTGAACCGAGCACGGCGCCAGCAGCAAGCACGATCCCGGTGGCGGCGGCGACACGCAGGCGGTTGCGCGGCGCCAAGAGCGCTGATAGACGAATTGCGCGGCGCCGGCCAAGATGCCCGCTCGTTCCCGTGCTTCTTGATTGCTCGCCAAGACTTGTTGGGAATCGGGACAAGAGCGTCGTGATGCCGGTCAATATTGAACGTAGTCCTCGCCCGGAAGTCGAATTCTCTAAGCCGGAATCGCGGGGGAAGGACATACGGAAATCCGAACCACAATTTTTCGCCTACTGCATCTCTATCTTATCACAAGGTCATTTATCGGAATAACGGATTCGCAGCCATCGCGTCAGCCCGCTATTGCGCCGATTTGCAGCCGTTCAATGAGGCGAGGTCCCAAGAGAAAACAGCCAATTGCGAAGGCGCCAATTGCCGCGATCAAAACGGCGGCCGAAGCCACATCCTTGGCGACCTTCGCCAGCGGATGAAAGTCATCAGCCGCGAGGTTAACCGCAGCCTCAATTGCCGCGTTGAAAAACTCGGCAACCCAAACGCTGCCGATAGCGAGGATCAAGATCGCCCATTGGTCGGTACCGATGCCAAGCCAGCCTGCCAGGACAACCACGGCAATGGTGGCAAGAATCATGATTCTGACATTTTTCTGTTGACGCAGCATATAGGCGCAGCCGGCTGCGGCGTAAGCCAGACTGCGCGCGCGATTTGCGCTGGTGGCTGGGCTATAGCGGCCCGGGTCGGTATTGGCGGCGGCGTGAATTCTTTGCCACATGCGCTTAGTCATCTTCGATATTCCCGTACGATTCTACAATCGCCGGGTCAATATTCAGCGAGCGCAGGGCTGCCGCTTGCGCCGCCCACATTCGGTCTCTTGCCGCTGCCGTATCGTGCCCGTAACCCAGGAGATGCAGCGTCCCATGTATCACCAGCAAGCACAGGATATCCTCCAAGGCGGCGCCGGACGCGTCGGCTTGCGCCGAGACATAGTCATGAGCGATGACAATGTCGCCGAGGTATTTTCCCGTCTCGCCAGGCTCGGATGTCATATAGCTAGCTGGAAACGAGAGTACATCGGTAGGGGCGTTGACGCGGGCATACTTCAAGTTCAGCGCCTTGATCGCGCCAGCATCAGTGAGGGCAATGCAAAGGCTGGCATCGCGCTTATGGCAGCAGGACGCCAAAATGGCGCGCGCCGCCTGTATGAGGCGCTCCCGGTCAATGGGATATCGGTTGGGGTTTTGCAGCTTGACGCCGTCGTTCAAGTGGACGAATCCGCTTCTTCGGGGCGCTCGCCGCGTTCGGCACGCTGGGGCGCCTTGTGTCCGTTGCGCTTTGGCAAACGCGGAACGTCGAATAATGGCTCGTCGTCCTCCATAATCAGAGACGCGCTGTCGCTGTCCGCCGGCTTTGAATCATTCTCTAGCGCTATCACATCATTGGCCTCAGTGGCATTGGCAACCGGCAGCCCGTCGCCATCTTGCGCGCGCTTTGCAGTCGGAGCTGCGCTTTCTCTTTTTGCCTCAGGAGCGGCAGTTTTTTCGGCGGGTTCCCGCTCAATGCGCCTGCCGCGCGTACCATTGCCGTTGGCTGGTTCAGCCTTGGGCGCGCCTGGAGATTGAATTGCCTTGCTGTAGTCAATGCGCGGATGAAACAGTCCCCGAAAAATCTCGATGAAAGTCGCTTCGATTTGGCGCAAGTCATTGAGCGTCAGCATGGACGCGTCAAGCTGGCCCCGGTTGCGTTTGTCTTCAATGATACCGTGCACGAGATCGGCGATGTCCTGGTTGCTTTGCGGCTTGACCGCTCGTATTGCCGATTCACAGCTGTCAGCCATCATCAGGATCGCGGTTTCCCGACTTTGCGGAATCGGACCTGGATACGAGAAGTCGGCCGGATCGACGCCGTCTTCATCGCCGGCATCGGCGAGCGCGCGCTGGTAAAACACGAAGACCTGAGTCGTTCCATGATGTTCGCGAATAAACTCTCTTATGCGACTGGGCAAGTTGTATTTCTTGGCGATTTGATCGCCTTCAATCACGTGGTTGATAATAATATCAGCGCTGCGATACGGATCATCCAAGGCGTCATGAGGATTGTGAATGTGCTGCTGATTCTCGGTGAAGAAAAACGGATTGCTCATTTTGCCAATGTCGTGATAAAGCGCTGCGACGTGCGTCATCTGCGCATCGGCGCCGATAGCGTCCGCCGCTTGCTCCGCCAGATTCGCCACTTGCAGCGAATGCTGATAGCTGCCCGGCGCCTCACGCAGGAGTCGCTGCAATAGCTCTTTGCTTGGCTGGCTCAAGTCCATCAACTTGAATGGCGTCGGCAGATTCATGAGCACCGTGAGCGCGTACATCACACCGAAGGATGTTGTCGGCGCGATCAGCACGCCGCTGAAGAAAGCTTGTAGCAGGCTGGTGGCATTTTGCCCGTCGAAACCAACTTGCAGCGCGAAAATCGCGACGACCGCGGCGTTTGCCAAGCCAACAAATAAGCCAGCCACAAAATAATTGTTTAGGCGCCCGGCATTTCGCAGCGTCAAGATGGCGGCGATATTTCCCGCGGCAATCAGGCTCGCGATTTCCAGTGAGGGGCTCCGGCTCAGCAAACCACCCAGGAATGCGAAGCCCACGGCGCCGACGATGGCGAGGTTTGGCGAACTGATAGCCACATACACGATGCCGAGAGCGGCCGCCGGCATCAAATATATATTCGCGATACCGAACATCCGCATGGCGGCCAGCGCAACCAGAAAGAGGATTGCGATCAACAACAAGTCTTTGCGGCTCTGCCAGATCAGGTGTTGTTCAAATCGACTGATGTACAAGCCGAAAAGCACGACCGCCAAGACGCTCGCCAGCAGCGCTCGCAGAATACGGGCGCCGCGATTGCCAGTCTGCGCGAGCAAACCTAATTCTTGCAGCGCTTCAAAGGACAGGCTGTCGACCGGTTGGTTTGCTGGCGCTACGATCTGACCCGCGATGAATTGACGCTGCTGGGATTCGACGCGGTTGAGCGCTTCCTCGCGGTCGATCGCCGTCTGCTCGGGGTTTTCGAATGTGTTTGCGCGGATGACATCAGCGGTAACCAGAGTGACGATTTGACTCTCTTGCGGGGTCAGTCTCAGGCTGACCTGGGTCGGCAATTGCTCGCGCGCTTTTTTCAGGTCGGCGGCGCGGATTTCCTCGCGCATGACCCGCTCGAGAACCGAAATAATCTCGCTGCGCACTTGCATCCAGCTGTCGTCCGGCAATTGCAGGATGGCGACAATGGCATCCTCATTTTCATTCAGTTGCAATGAGGTTATCGCCTTGATATCAGCGATTTGGCGTTCCAGGCTGGCGTAGGAATCGCCGCGCACGTTGTCGATATAAGCGAGAATCGTTTCGGTTAACTCGCGCTGCTGCCGCGCGACATTGGGGTCGGGCGGATAAAAGACCGTAGGCGCCTGGCTAAGGACGTTCCTGCGTTCTTGCTCAGTGAGTATCTCGCTGACGAATGAGCGTTCTTCGCGCGCGATGATGTCTTCCGTCGGAACCGAACCGATAGTCAGGTTGGCGACGCTGTTGAAGTCAAGAAAAATGTCATCAAAAGCCACAATCAGCGTAGAGCAGAGCGCGAAGGCCGCGGCAGCGACAAGGATCGACGCGAAGAGCAAAACCGACTGCGTCCTGCGCGGATCAAGACTAAAGCGCTCGTCGAGCAGGTTGGAGAACCGGGGCGCCACAGCTCTAACTCAGGAATTCTCTCACGATCGCGTTTACCGTCTTGCCATCAGCTAATCCCTTTACCTTGGGCATGACCACCCGCATGACTTGACCCATCTCTTTCATTGAGGTGGCGCCGACCGCCGATATCGCATCCTGTATGATCGGCTTCAGCTGCTCGTCGCTTAGTTGCTGCGGCAGGAATTCTTCGGTCAGCGCCAACTCGATGCGCTCGGCGGCGGCCTCATCGCTGCGCCCGGCGGCTTCGAGCTCGGTGATCGTTTCCCGTCGCTTCTTCGCCTCCTTGCGCAAGATATCCATTACGGCATCATCGTCGAGTTCTTCGCGTCCGTCGATCTCGGCTTGTTTTATGGCGCTCTGCAACAAGCGAATCGCGTTCCGGCGCTCGCTGTTTTTCGCCTTCATCGCGTCTTTCAGCGCTGTCTGCAATTCTTGCTTGAGATTTTGCATCTTCCGGCTTCCACGAATAATTCCTAAATGCGCGCGTCTCCATTGGCGGCGCTGCAAACAACTTACTCGACTGCGAATTGGCGCCGAATATCGCCATATCCGGGTCGCTCAAATCGGCGCAATCTCCTTCACTGTACCATGAATCGCGCCATCGGTATATGTGCCGAGTTCAGTCACCGTAATGATGTTGGTCAAATCGCGCGGATGAATCGCGCGCACGCGCATGTAGTTATCCGTGTATCCAGTGATTATATAGCCCTCGGGCGTTGCGCCGCTGACCTGTTCCCAGAGCACTTCGCTCCGCCGGCCGCATTGAGCCTGGGCAAATCGCTTCTCCATTTGCTGCGACAGCGACAGAAGCCTGGCGCTCCGAGCTTTCTTTATTCGCTTGCTGATCTGGTCTCGCATGCGGCTGGCCGGCGTGCCGGGCCGGCTGCTGTAGCGGAAGACATGCAGTCCACCGAATTCCATTTCAGCGATGAAACGTTCGGACTGCTCGAACTCGTCGTCTGTTTCGCCCGGGAAGCCGACGATGACATCAGTGGTGATGCGCAGCGACGGAATTGCGGCGCGGGCCGATTCGACGAGCGATCGAAATTGGCGCTGATCGGTATGACGCCGCATCCGCCGCAGGGTGGAGTCACAGCCGCTTTGCAACGGCAAATGCAGGTGAGGGCACAGACGCTGATCGGTCCAGAGCGAGAAGAATTCCGGCGCCAGATCCCAGGGTTCCAACGATGACAGGCGCAGGCGCGGCATGTCCGTATCGTTGAGCAGCGCATTGACTAGATGGGTCAAGCCGTGTCGGTCGCCCAGGTCGTAGCCATAACTGCCCAGATGGACGCCGGTTAATACCGCTTCCTGATAACCCGCTCGCTTCAGATAATTGACCTCGCGCACGACCTCCGCAATCGGACGGCTGGCGCCTGCGCCCCGCGCAATGGTAGTTACGCAAAAGGTGCAAGCGTTGTCACAGCCGTCTTGGACCTTGACGAAGGCGCGGGTCCGGCTTAAGGCGGCTTCACGTTCATGGGGTTCGCTATCGAAGTTGTCAATCCGCTCGCCGGTGATCTGGGAGACCAATTGCGACTTGCTGGCATTATCAACGACAGTCCGCACGCCGGGGAGGCGGCTGATGTCGCGCGGCGCGATCTGAGCGTAGCAGCCGGTCACGGTAGTCTCGCCTGCGGGATTCGCCCGCTGGAAATCGCGGATCAGTTTGCGGCTGGTTCTGGTCGCCTCATTGGTGACGGCGCAGGAATTAATGATGGAATGATCGGCATTGGCGGGCGAATCGACGATCTCGTGTCCAAGTGATTTGAATTGCCGCGCCATCGTGTCAATCTCGCTTTGATTGAGGCGGCAGCCGACCATACGCAGGTGGACTTTCATAGGTTGACGTCCTCGCCGCCGAATTCAGCCGGGCTGAAGACGAGCAGATTGTCGAATCGCACGACCACGCCACTGCCGCCGGTGGCCGTGGATTGCGCAATGAGGCCGAGCTGCCCGCTGATGCCAGGCGCGTCGCGGTAGCTGTCGCGCATTGCGCCGTCGATGCATTGGCCGCCGACGTAAGTGCTTGTCGCGGCGGGGTCATTCGAAATACAAAGGGGCGCCAGTGCGCCGTTGATGGTGAATTGATAACTTGAGTCGCGGGCGGTCACCCGAATGGTGTTGACTGCGCCGATTCCTTGATTGATTAGCGGAGAGGCGATCCAGGCGCTAAGCAGCTTCGCCTCGTCCTCTTCGGTCTTCCAAAGTGAATAATATCCGTCGCTGCTGATTAGGAACGCGAAGTATCCGCCGCTTTCAGCCGGCTCGAAGACTTGACGAAGCGCCGCGCCAGCAATGGGAAGCAGATCGTCGATTCCGCACAGGATGACCGCCGGCAGATCGCAGGCGCCGTCCGTGGCGTCGCGCGCATGAAATATGACCCCGTAGGCGTTGTCGATCGGTCCCGCGTGGGCAACTGCGCTGACACTCATGTCAAAGTCGCGAAAGCGATGGCGGGCGGCCGTCCACGTCGCCGTTTGCGGAGAGGTCACCCGCAGTTCAAGCTGCTCGTCAACCACCGACGCGCTCTGCTGTCCCGTATACAAATCCCACTCATCGGTGAATCCGGCGAACGCGGAAACATATAGGAGCTCGCCCGGAGCGCCTTCCAGCACATGACTCTCTATCGATTGCGCCGCGTAAACTAAATTTGCGGCAATTACAGCGCCAGCGAGCAGGGCAGCTATCGCGAGCAAGCTGCCGCGACCTGGAAGCATGCCGCGAGAATGAAGCCGTGGATTGGAAGATGCTGACACGCCGCCCACCACAAAACATTCGACGTCTACCCGGCAATATTAACACAGCGCGGATATGGCGTAAACGACATTGCCAACGGGACATTTCAACTGGACAACCAAATTGTCCGCTGCCATCCGCCAAGATGCGCAGCGCGCTGCGAATGGACTTGACAGCGAGCCTGGAAGGCGATAGAGTACGATCGCAGAAAGGCTTCAATGGAATGATCACTATGCCCGGCAAAGCGAAAGCCACCACTACCGCCATGACCATGACTACGATGCGCACTGACGCGCAACGTGGAGGATTCCTTTTGCTGTAGGCGAACATGAATGAGCAGCAAACAGGCGCGTGGAATACCTCCAGGCGCCTTTTTTATTTCCATGACGGCAGGGGGATATTGATGGCTAGGCTAACGATGAAATTTGGCGGCACCTCCGTTGGATCGCCCGAGGCAATCCGGCAGGTCGCGGCAATCATCAGCGATCATCGGGCGCAAGGACATGAACTGGCGATCGTGGTATCGGCGATGTCGGGCGTTACCGACATGCTTCTTGACTCGGCGAAGGCTGCCGCCGGAGGGCGCCGCGACCAGTACCTGGCGATCAATGCGGCAATTGCCGAGAAGCATCACGCGGTCATCGACGCGCTGATCGCGGCGGATTCGGCGCGGGAGGCGACACATTCTCTCGTGGACGAATTGCTAAAGGCACAACTCGAACTGTGTGAGGCGGTTCGCATTTTGGGCGAAGCCACGCCACGGATCTCTGACGCGCTCGTTTCTTATGGCGAGCGCCTCAGCAGCCGCGTAATCGCCGCTGTTCTGGCGGATGAAGGGCTGCCGGCGCGCCAAGTTGATTCCAGCGAACTTGTCGTGACAGACAATGTGTTCCAGAACGCCGACCCCCTATGGGAGGAGACCGAGTCGCGCATTGTGGATCGACTGCTGCCCGAAGTCGAAAAAGGCGGCACGCCCATCATCACCGGCTTCATCGGCGCCACCCCCGATGGCACGCTGACGACTTTGGGTCGGGGCGGCAGCGACTTCAGCGCGGCGATTTTCGCGGCTTGTCTCGCCAGCGATGAGCTGGTCATCTGGACCGATGTCGATGGCGTAATGACGACCGATCCTCGGCTGGACAAGCGCGCGCGCGTGCTCCCTTATGTATCGTATCAGGAGATCGGCGAGCTCGCCTTTTATGGCGCCAAAGTGCTGCATCCGAAGACGGTACAGCCGATTATCAGTCGCGATATTCCGTTGCGCGTTCGCAATACCTTTAACCCAGCGCACAGTGGCACCTTGGTCGGTTCGCGTCCGCAAGCCAGTGAAACCGTTATCAAGGCGGTCACCGGCATTCGCGATGTCTCCATGCTGACGGTCAGCGGACCCGGTATGCTGGGTGTGCCCGGCATCGCGGGCCGCACCTTCCTGGCAACAGCCGAGGCGGGCGCCAGCATTCTCATGATTTCGCAGGCTTCGTCCGAACAGAGCTTTTGCTTCACCGTTGTTGATCACTTGGCGCGAAACGTGAAAGAGGCGGTTGAAGCAGAGCTGCGGCGGGAGATCCTCCACAACGATATCGACAGTGTCGATGTGCTAAGCGATATCGTGATCATCACCGTTGTCGGCGCGGGAATGCGCGGAACGCCGGGCGTTGCCGGGCGCGTTTTTTCGCTCTTGGGCGATCACCGAATCAACGTCTTAGCGATTGCGCAGGGATCGTCCGAGTGCAGCATTTCATTCATCGTCGCCGAGGCGGACCTCGAACGGGCAGTCGGCGAGTTGCATACCCTGGCGCTGGAGACTGCCGAGAATGATCGTGTAAACGGCTTGGCGAGCCCGTACTGATAAGACAAATCAGCTTGCGACAAGCTGCTGAAGAATCGCCTGCCAGTGGGAGAAGAGCATGAAGTGCCCCGCTTGCGGTTCGAGTCGGAATTGAGAATTTGGGATCATCCCCGCCATGCGCTCGCCGACGCCGGGCGCGCAGAAACCGTCCGCTTCGCCCCACCAGATGTCCACTGGAACGCTGACAGATTGCAAGCGGAAGCCCCAAGGCTTCGTCAGCGTAACCATTTCGTCGGCCAGCTGGTCGCTGCCGCCGCTGCGAATCTCGCCCCAAATGTCGCGCCGGCTGTTGAAGAGGTTGATATTGCTCAGCACCTTTTGGTCGGCTGCGGTCATCAATCCACCTAACTCCTTAACGAACTGGTCCGGTCCTCGCTGGCTATCAAACCAGAAAAACCCGCGCATCAGCAGCCGGAAGAAGGATTCGTTTCCGCCCGCCAGTTGGAACAGACGCCCGTAAACGGGATGTATTGCGCGGAAACCCTGCGCATGATCCATTGGCGGCAAGGGCGCGACGACGGCGCAGCGCGTCACAATCTGCGGGAAGCGGTAGGCGCAAGCCAGGGCATAGGGTCCGCCGGCGGAGAAACCCAGGACGGAAAACCGTTCCAGCTTCATGGCTTTGCTCAGGAGCATGACATCATCAACGACATCCATCAGGCTGCGGCCGCTCTTGCGGGTTGACATGCCGTAGCCAGGTCGATCCACGCCAATCAGGCGAATGCCCAGACGCGCGAGGATGGAATCGTCCGGATGCCGCAGGTTGCGGTTGCCCCAGAGGTCGTGAAAGAAGATGATTGGCTCGCCATCCGCATCGCCAAATTGAGCGAATCCCAATCGGCGGCCATCCTGCAGTTGCGCTTGCCGCGCCGTTGCGACTTGTGCCAGCCTCGCCATTTTATGCCTGTCGTTTAACGGTGAACGAAGAGATTAGCGGATATGAGGCATTGAGAATAGACCGATTCATCGTTGCCAACCGGATCAGCGCGCATAAACCGCCAGGATCGTCGGTACGGGATCGAGCGAGGCCAGAGAGTAATCCGCTCGCGGAAGCGCGATCATGGTGGAGCCGCCGCCATCCAGATTAATGGCGGTATCAATATCGAGATCCGTCATCGGCAAGTAAGCGCTGAGATCGGCGAGAGACAAACCCAGAAAGGGCGCCACCATGATCAAGACGTTGCCTTGTTTGTCTATGCCGATCAGCGTCCGGCGCGTTCTTTCCCCGCCAGTTGCCGCGAAATATGCTTGGCGACCCTGCTCTACCAGCAGCGGAAATCCCTGCGCCGCTTGCTCGATTTCCCCAATGGCCGGCAAGGTTTCGGAACGGCCGGCGATGACCATGGCTTCGCCGTTTCGTGTCAGAAAGGTTCCGCCTCGGTTTCTGTAGGCGCTGCCATGTGACGCGCCGTCGCTTACCACCAAGCCGAGCGCCTTGTAATTCGTATCAAAGAAGTTGGCATTTACAATGACGCTGGCATCGCCCGCCAACTCGCGCCAGCGGGACAAGCTCAAGGGCTGACCGGGCCGGTAGATCGCGCGGAATTGATACTCCTGCGGATTAATGCGTACCACAATAAGCTGCGCTAGCTCATCGCCATCAGGCAGGAGTTTGCGCCACTGCAGCCCGTCGGCAAGATCAAGCCAGCCGGACGCGGACGATTCAGTCGTTTCAGGTAAGGCTGTGAGGGTTGGCAGCAGGTGTCTCGGCAGGTTGCAGCCAACTGAAAGCGAGGCCGCAATCAGGAGGAATGACAGGCGAAAAAGAGCGACCTGGCGCAGCATGTGATGGCGCTTGTCTGGAAAAATTGATTAAGCCAGCATGTGCGCCATCGCCCGAATGCGATCGACCGCCTCGCTGAGCTTGTTCATGTCTTCGGCGAAGGAGAAACGGATATGCGCGTCTTTACTGACGCCAAAGGCATTGCCGGGCACGCCGACGACAACCGCTTCGTCAAGAATGACGTTGGCGACTTCTTCGCTGGACTTGCTCGTTTCATCGACCTTGGGGAAGGCGTAAAAGGCGCCCTCGATATCTGGGCAGGACATGTTCGGAATGCTGTTGAAGGAGTTGACCATGAAATCGCGCCGCTCTTCATAGGATTGCCGCATCATTTCCACGCAGTCTTGCGGACCGTTGAGCGCGGCGACGGCTGCATGCTGGGTGAAGGTGGCGGCTGAGGTCGCCGTCTGCGAATTGAACTTGCCGGCGACGCCGATCAGGTCGGTGGGACCAGCCAGCCAGCCGAGGCGCCAGCCCGTCATCGCGTAGGCTTTGGACATGCCATTGATGATAATGACGCGGTCGGCGATATCGGGAATCGATGCGAGCGACACCGCGGGTCGGCCATCGAAATTGAGCTTTTCGTAAATCTCGTCAGAGATGATGTAAAGGTCTTCTTCCAGCGCCAGCGTGGCGACCGCTTCAATCTCTTCCGCCGAAAGCATGTGACCGGTAGGATTGCAAGGCGAGTTGATGATGAGGACTTTGCTTCGCGGCGTCACGTGTTCGCGCAGATGATCCAGGCGCAGGCGATAATTGTCGTCGCTGCCAGTTTCGACCGTCACCGGAACGCCGCCCACCATTGTCGCAATCGAGGGATAACTGACCCAATAAGGCGCCGGAATCAAGACTTCATCGCCCGGATCCAGCATCGCCTTTAGCGCCAGGAAGAGCGCCAGCTTGCCGCCGGGCGTCACGATGATATCGCTCATGGGATCTAGCCGAACGCCGCTGTCGCGCCCCGTCTTGACCGCGATGGCTTCCAACAGCGGTCGAATGCCCTTGGAGGGGGCGGCGTAGCGTGTTTCGCCGTCCCTTATCGCTTTTAGCGCGGCATCGACAATATGCGCTGGCGTATCAAAATCGGGTTCGCCGCCAGCGAGACCGATCACGGAATGGCCCTCGGCCGCCAGTTGTTTCGCTTTGTCATTCATCGCGATTGTTGGCGATTTCGCGATCTTTTTCGCCAGTTGTGTTGGATTCGGCATTGCTTACCCCTATAGATGTCTGATGGTCGTTCAGAATCGCAGGAAGTGTATCGGCTTTGGGGGCCGTATAAAAGGGTCGTTAAACCTTCGCTCGGCGAGCGCGTTTCCGCTTGGGTCCAGAATTGGGCAAGAGGCATGCAGTCTGTAGACGAAGGCGTCGATACATTGCAGTAGAATAGAAGCTGAATTGGCGCGTTCGCGAATAGTCTCGCGTTGGACAAATACGAGAATTACTCGGTATGACACATTCTGAATTGGCGTCGCTGCGGGGCGAGCCGAGCTACGTCTGGCGCGCGGGGCAAGAGCGGCGACTGGCGATGATGGCGCGGTGGGCGCCAATGGGGGGAGCGCGGGTTCTGGTCGCTGGCTGCGGCGTTGGCATGTACGCCAAACAAATACGCAAGCGCTTTACCAAACGCGTGGACGCTTTTGACATCGAATACGACCGCGTTCGCGTTGCCCGCGAAAGCCTTCCGGGCGCCCTCGTTTCCGCTGGCGAAGACATTCCTTTTGCCGACTCAAGCTTTGATGTCGCGCTTTCACACGAAGTCATCGAGCATGTGCGCGATGACCGCCGGTGCGTGAGTGAAATGCTGCGCGTTACCAGGAGCGGCGGGCGTATTCTGCTATTCTGCCCCAATCGCTGGTATCCCTTCGAGACACACGGTCATTATTGGCGCGGTGAATATCACTTTGGCAATACGCCGCTAATCAATTACTTGCCCAAGCGCTGGCGCGACGAGCTGGCGCCGCACGCGCGCGCCTATACAAGGGCGGAATTGAAGCGCCTGCTGGATTTCGACTGCGCGAACATCACGCATAGTTCGCGGATCTATGGCGGATACGACAATATCATCGCGCGATTGGGCGCGCCGGCTGTCCTCTTGCGGGATGCGCTGCATCGACTGGAAGGCGCCGTTTTGGATACCTGGGCGCTATCCCATTTTGTCGTCATCGAAAAGCGATAGCTAATCGCCGCGAATGAAGGGCAGCCGCCGCCGCAGCCAGCGGCGCAAGATATTGCCGCGCGTGCGATACCAGGCTTTCTCGGCTGTTTCGGCGTATGCCTTGTCCGCGCCTGGATCCTGGTTGGAGGCGCCATAGCGTTCGCGCGTGTACAGGTCGCTGATGGCGCCGATCGGTTCGCGCGCGGCGGGGATGCGCTGCTGCAGGTCGCGGCGTCTTTCCAGTGTCGTCTGTGTGCGGCCAACGTTGATGCCGAGCAAGCCGATGTATCGCTCCAGACGCGCGTATGCCCGCGAGACCGGGCTGAGACCGCCGAAGCCGCGCCACTCCCACCACCAGAAGAGAAGCAGCGCGATAATCAGCAGGATCAACAGCGAGAGCAAAACAATCAGCACGAGCAGAATGATCGGCTGGAGCAGACTCAAGGGCGGCGGATCTTCTTGCGAAATCGGCGGCTCAACCGTCGGCAGGATTATCGGCGTTGGCGTTGGCGAAGGCTGTGGCCGTGGCGTTGGCGTTGGCGTCGGCTGCTCCAAGCCCTGTTCTTGCGCTTCCAGGCTGGGTTCCGCCGTCAGCGTGGCATCTGGCGTCGGCGTTGCCGTAAAAGTGGGTGTCGGCGTGGGCGAAGGCGAAGGCGATGGCGTTGGGCTGGCGGTTTGATCCGGTCGCAGCGGCGCCTCTTGTTCTTCCGCCAACTCGTCGCCCTCGCGCTGAATCGGCGCTTCCGCGGACGTCGGCTCGAACTCGATCCAGCCGTGGCCGGGGAAATAGGTTTCAACCCAAGTGTGCGCCTCGCGCTCTCGCACGACGTAGTGACCCTCGTCGCCATCATAGGTTCCCTGCGAGAATCCGGCGGCCAGTCGGGACGGAATGCCGAGGTGGCGCAGCATGACGATCATGGCAGTGGCGTAATAGGTGCAGTAGCCTTCGCGAGCGCTGAAGAGCACCCACTCTACCGTATCGACGCCGGGCGGCGGCGCGCTGATAGATTCGTTATAGGCGATGTTTTCGCGCAGCCAGCTTTCGATCGCCTTCGCCCGATCGTAAGGGTGCGTAGCTTCCGCCTCGTTCACAATTTGCAGCGCGAGATTTAATACACGGGGGTTCCTGACGCCGACGTACAAGTTTGGTCCGCTAACCCAGTCCGGATAGTCGGCCGATGTGCGCCGCAGTTCATGCGCGGTCGCTGTGCTAACGAGACTTCTAACGCTGTACGCGTCGCCTTTCCGCAGCAGCTTCAGTGGACGAATGACGGACACATTCATGGAGCGGTTGGCGGGCTTGTCGCTGTAGATCAGGTCGATGCGCCCGGTGCTTTCGATAACCTGCGGCTGCGGCGCCGTATAATAGATGCGTGAGGTGGCTGTGCCCACCGTGAATCGCTGCAGTACAGATTGCCGTCCTCCGCCAATGACCTCGCTATTCATCGCCACTTCAACCGGCGCCGTCCGATCGGTAACCCGCAGATCAGCCGACGGCGACCACTGGCCATCGGAATAGCGCTCAAACACGCGCGAACGCCAGTAATATCGATGCGGCGACGGAGGCGCCTCGACAGTGAATACGACATCATCGCCCAAGCGGATCGCGCCGCCGAGATCTAGCAGATCGGCGCCATAATAATCGGTGGTTGCCGAGCCCTCGCCTTCAATCGGCGAGAATAACCGATTCCAGACTTCCGCCATTTGCTGAAGCGGCTCGGACGCGAGGAATCGCTGAAATGCGTTCAGGCGCTCCTGCAAATCGCTGCTTGGTACGCTCCAAGCCAATGACAGGGCGATCAGCGATAGAAAAATGCCAATCGCAGCGAATTGCCGCCGAACCATCCTCGGGACGCGCACGCCGCGCAAATACCAGTCCCATTCGCGACGATCCAGATTCGAGCGTACGATCAAAACCAGCGCCATCAGCAAAAAGCTGAACAGATAGATATCGAGCGCTTCTCCGCCGCTGAAGAAAATCAGATTTACCAGCAGGACCAGACCAGGCGGCAAGATGACGCGCCAGACGCGATCCAGCCTGAAAATATGCCAATCGGCATTAAATGCCAGGAACCAGAAGAGAATCGCCATCAGCATGGTCATGACCAGATCGTCGGTGTTGATGCCGCCGCTGACCGCGTCTACAGACCAAGCGTAGCCGCGGGACAGGACAGACTCGATCGCGTCCTTGAATGGCATATTCAGGTTGAATGCGGCCACCAGCACGACGGCGATAATCCCGTAGAGCGAGCCGATTATCAGCGCCGAGACTTCGCTGAAACGGCTGCGCGCGACAATCCAGCCGAAGCCAATACCGAAGAGCGTGATCGGGAGCAGCGTATCCAGATCGACGGGCCAGCCTGCGATTTCGATTGTCAGCAAGGGCATGAGAAGCAGCACAGCGACGACGATCAGCGCTGAAGCATCGTCAAGGGAAATCGGGCTGCGCCAGCGCGATCGGCTGCGGCGTCGTCCCGGTTGGTTACTAGTGCGGTTGATGGCGGATGTCATTCATTTCGGCCGATTGAGCAAACCTCTCGCCTAGCTTATGCCAATTTGAGAAGGCTGACAAGCACGGTCGACCAAGGCTCGCGGCCCCAAGCTGGAATCGCCTCTCAGTTTTGCAGTACAATAGAGCGGCCGGGTTGACCAAGGGAATCGCGGCAGGTCTTGCGCCTGTCGAGGAAAGTCCGCACTCCAAAGGGCGACGATGCCGGTTAACGGCCGGGCAGGGCAACCTGACGGCAAGTGCAACAGAGAGCAGATTGCGGCGGCGACGCTGCGAGGGTGAAAGGGTGCGGTAAGAGCGCACCGGCATCGGCAGCAATGTCGATGGCCAGGCAAACCCCATCGGGAGCAAGGTGAAACAGGCGCAGTGGAGCGGCCCGTTCCGGAGAAAGCGCCGGGTACACCGCTAGAGGTCGGCGGCGACGCCGTCCCCAGATAGATGGTTCCCCCGTAACCGACGGACAGAATGCGGCTTATAGCGTCGACCCGGCACAGAATGCCCCTCCCGACCGAGAGGGGCATGTTGTTGTGTTCAGATTGTCCGTTGCGGCGGCGCTCGCCTATTCCAGATAATCGGTGAATTCAAGCACATCGTGCTGAAATCCAACGGCGTATAGAAATGCCTGCGCGCTAACGTTCTTACGAGCTGTTCGAGCCTGAATCGTCGTGAGATCGTCGACGCTTGACCGTAGAAGTCGCCGCAGTTCTTCCACCAGGCGTCGCCCAATGCCTTGACGGCGATGCGACTCCGCCACGCAAACTTCGTCGATTTCCGCGGCTGTGCCACGCGCTGTCGGATGCGTCATAAGCGCGCAAAGCAGATATCCGACGAGTTGATCGCCTTCTTCGGCTACGAGCGCCAGCGCCGTCTCACTGCCCGGATAGCGGGCGAACCAAGCTCGTTCTAGCTCAGTAGTTACCGACGCCTCGCCAATCGTCGAGAGCCAGGCCTTACGCAAACGCAGCATCGCATCGCGGTCTGAGCTTTGCATTTCACGAATTTTGATCATGTTGTCTCCTCCCAGGATTAATGTCGCGAAGGGTTGAAGTTTGCGCTGTCCTGGAGGAGATCGTATGCGCAGTCGCAGTTATCGAAACATGCCAATCCTATCCGGTTCTGCGCGCCGGTGACGGAGTCGGTCCCCGTTTGCGCTGTTGACGATTTGAGATTGTATCGATATTTTGGCCGACCTGAGGTTAGAATTGCAACAGAATCCTTAACCCGGAATCAATAAGGAGGGCGGCGTGAACCGAGCCGACCAGCGACCCAATATCCTTTGGATCTGCACCGATCAGCAGCGCTATGACACCATCGCCGCCTTGGGCTATGCGCATGTATCCACGCCGAACCTCGATCAACTGGTGAGGGAAGGCGTCGCCTTTGAGCGCGCCTACTGCCAGGCGCCGATCTGCACGCCGAGCCGCGCCAGCTTTCTCACCGGCATGTATCCCAGTTCACTCCATGTCAACCGAAACGGCAATCCGACCTTCCCCGACTTTCCGCCGCTGATCAGCAAGCGGCTCGCCGATGCCGGCTACACCTGTGGTTTGATCGGCAAGCTGCACTTGACCAGCGCCTACGGTCGAGTTGAAACGAGGACCGATGATGGCTACAGCTATTGGCAATACAGTCACGCGCCTCGAGATGATTGGGAGCGCGGACATGATTATGCCGACTGGGTGCGCTCCAAGGGCGCTGACTTAGGCGAGTTGACCAAGAGTATGGAGGGCGTGCCAGCCGATCTGCATCAGACGACCTTTTGCGCCGAAAAGACGATTGAATTCATTGACGCGAACCGCGACCGCCCCTGGTTTGCCAGCGTCAACATCTATGATCCGCATCCGCCTTTCAATCCGCCACAAGCTTATCGCGATCAGTTTGACCCGAGCGAGGTCAAGCCGCCCTTGTTCCGCGAAAGCGACCTGGCGCAGCAGGCGAAGCTGTCCGCGATTGATTTTCAATCCCGGGCGCGCAGGCCCGACGAACTCGATATCAATAGCCCGATTCTGCCGCAAGCGCCAACCGCTTCTTACGTGGAAGCGGAAACCGGCGGCGCGCGCGATGCGCGAACCCTGATCGCCGCCTATTATGCGATGATCAAGCTGATTGATGACCAGGTGGGACGCATTCTGGCGGCGCTGGATTCCAGTGAGCAGCGCGATGACACTGTCATCATCTTTACCAGCGACCACGGCGAGACGCTTGGCGACCACGGCTTGATTCTCAAGGGCTGCCGTTTCTACGAGGGGCTGGTGCGCGTCCCGCTGATTTGGTCTTGGCGCGGGACTTTCGCCGCTGGGCTGCGCAGCCAGGCATTGGTCGAACTCACCGATATAACGCCGACGCTGCTCGAGATCTGCGGATTGTATCTACCGAATTACATGACGGGGAAATCCCTGTTGCCGATTCTGACTGGCAATCAAACGGGCGACAGCCATCGCGACTTTGTACGCTGCGAATTCATTGACGCGCTGGATCTGCCCGATGCCAGCGTCGCCACCATGTATTTCGACGGGCGCTATAAGCTCATCCTCTACCACAACCACGGTTTGGGTGAACTCTATGACCTGGAGGCAGATCCGGGCGAGTTCGAGGACTTATGGGACAGCGCGGCGCATGTCGAACTGAAAACAGAATTGCTCCAAAGCAGCTACGACGCGACAATGTGTACGCAGTACCGTGGGCTTGATCGAATCGGACCCATGTAAGAGCCGCAGGATGCGCAAGTATGTAGTGGAGAATGCGGAATCACTTGAAGATTCGATATCGCAGTAGCGTCCAGGCGGCGATCGGCGCGTCAGTCCACTTGATCTTCTTTCCCTCGTCGTATTCGCGCCCGTAATACGAGATGGGCACCTCGACGATGCGAATGCCTTGACGCAGCACCTTCGCCGTGAATTCCGGCTCGAATTCGAAACCGCGCGCGTTGATTTTCATGCCTTCCACTACCTCGCGGCGAAAGCACTTATAGCATGTTTCCATGTCGCTGAGGATGGCATTGAAAAGAATATTTGTAATCAAGGTAAGTGATTTGTTGGCGACCATATTCCAGAAGTTCATCGCCTTGCGCGGTCCGCCCAGAAATCGCGATCCATACACCACAGTGGCGACGCCCTCCTGAATCGGCCGCAGCAGAAGCCTGTATTCGCGCGGATCGTACTCAAAATCTGCATCTTGAATCACGATGACTTCACCAGTCGTTTCGCGGAATCCGGTCACCAGCGCCGCGCCTTTGCCTCGATTGCGTTCATGGTAGAGCACGCGGACACGGCTGTCGTCCTGGGCTTGGATCTCCGCTAGCGCCTGGCTCGTGCCATCAGTCGATCCGTCGTCAACGATGATCACCTCATCAACGATGTCTTCCGCCAGCACGCGGGTAACCAAATCCTTGACCGTATTGACCTCGTTGTAGCAGGGAATGACCACGCTGAAGCTGGGTTTTGGCGCATTGGGATTGGGCGGATTGGATGGCGGGTGTCGCATGGCGATCCTTCAATATTCCTTTGGATAAATGGAAGCGCCGTTTGCATTCGCGATTATATCATGAGCGCGCCGGTCGGACATTGCAGCGGCTGCTGAAGAGCCTGGTAGCTTGTACATCGCCTGCATGTCAGATGCTCACTCGTGAGTGGCGGGAAAGGCGCAAGCCGCTACTGGATCTCACCTGGAATCGTCCGCAGGATGGCGGCGCTGCTGGCGATGACTCGGATCTCGCTATGTATGGAGCGAGCGCGATACAGACGGGCGTAATCGGTGATTGAGGCGTAGGCATCGGGGAATTGGTGAATCGCTTCGCCGACTAGTCCGAGCGCTAGCATCAGCGAAACGCAATCATCGCGCTCGGCGATGTCAAAGTTGGCGCCTTGCCAACTCATCGGCGCTTCAAGATAAGCCACATCGGTAAACAACAGATAGAAAGCCGGCTCATGGCTATTTCCCTGATACACGCTGAGATATAAGCGCGAGAGCTTGCGATGGTAATGAAATACCTGGCAGCGATACCGCCCCGGGTTAGTGATGTTGAATGCGTTTTCACTGCCATGCTCGAACTTTGCCATGCTATGGATTCTAGCCAGATTCGCTCGAAAGCGAAATCCTGTAGGGGCTTGCCTCGGCAAGCCCGCAACGGCAGCCAACCCCACCCCCGGCCCCTCCCCGAAGCGTCACTGACGACAGGACAGGTTCAACACGATGGGATATGTATGCGACCTTGCGAAACTCAAAAGCATCGAACTAGGCGAAATTTGTAGGGGCGAGCCTTGGCTCGCCCGAAAAAGCCCAAGAAAATACAGAATTTGCAGAGATATTTTGCCCGCCGAAAAACTGTCCTGTCCTCAGCGAAGCGTAAGGGAGGGGAGTCAAACCTGTGGGACGCAAGGGCTTTTGCGTGGGCTGTCGCTGGGCTGCGCGCTTGAGTCTACGGACATCCTTTTCGCCGGCGGCATTCGACATTTGGCTGCTGGTATGCCACAATTCGCTCCAACTGCGCCTTCCACAGATAAAGGAGTATTTCATGCGATTCAAGGACAAAATCGCAGTTGTAACCGGCGCCGCTACCGGTATTGGGGGCGCCACCGCCGACGCCTTCAGCACGGAAGGCGCCAGTGTGGTCCTCACCGATGTGAACGAAACTGACCTGGTCGAACGCGCGAAGCGGCTGAACAAGGCCGGCGGCAGCTGCATTGCTGTGGTCGCTGATATATCGCGCCCGAGCGATGCGCAGAGGGTGGCTGAGGAGGCGGTTTCCGCGTTTGGCGGCGTCGATTATCTGGTGGCGAGCGCCGGCATCCAAACCTATGGTACCGTCGTCAGCACTGACGAGGATACTTGGGATCGGACACTGAGCGTGAATGCGAAAGGCGTCTATCTGGCGGCGAAATACTGCATACCGGAGATGGTCAAGCGCGGCGGCGGTGCGATTGTGACCGTCGCTTCGGTGCAAGGATTGTTCAGCCAGCCCAATGTCGCCGCTTATGCCGCTTCCAAAGGCGCGGTGATCGCGATGACGCGCACGATGGCAATCGACCATGCCGGCGACAATATTCGCGCCAACAGCATTTGTCCGGGCTCGATTGAAACGCCGCTTCTGCGCTTCGCCGCTGAGCAAATGCAGCCGGAGGATCCTGCTGGCGCCATCAAAGAGTGGGGCGGATTGCATGTTCTGGGCCGGGTTGGGCAGCCGGAAGAGATGGCGCAGGTGGCGCTCTTCCTTTGCAGCGATGCCTCGTCGTTCATCACCGGCGCCGCGATCGTCGCTGATGGCGGCTTGACGATTCAGCTCTAGACTGGAAAACGACTAATGGCATGCCAAGCGAAAGAAGTTCTCCTGGGCAGAACGATGCGCGCGCTCGAAATCGAAAACGATCTATTTTCTTGCACCTTGCTGCTGGACAAGGGCGCGGACATCTATCGCCTTGTCTACAAGCCAAAAGACACCGATGTGCTATGGAAATCACCCTGGGGCTTGAAAGAAGCGGCTCGCGGCTTTGATTCCGCCGCCGACTCGCAGACGGCTTGGCTGGAGGCTTATGCTGGCGGCTGGCAGGTGCTCTTCCCGAATGGCGGATTCGCCAACGAGTACAAGGGCGTCGAACTGGCGTATCACGGCGAAGCCTCCATGAAGGCATGGGATTACGAGATATTGCTTGCCAGTGCTGCATCGCTTGAAGTGAAATTGTCGGTTCGCCTGTCGCGCAGCCCATATTCGCTGGAGCGCTGGATGCGGCTGGAGGACGGCAACCCGATACTGCATATTCGCGAGCGCATCACTAATCACGCCGGCGAAGCGATGGATTGCATGTGGAGCCATCATCCGGCTTACGGCGCACCCTTCCTCAGCGAGCATTGCGTCATAGATACGGACGCGCGAAGTCTGTTAGCGGATGACGGTTACCTGGGCGACAATAACCCGCTAGGGCAAGGTGTCGAGTACCAATGGCCGCTGGCGGACGGGATCGATTTGTCGACGATTCCCGCGCCCGAGCAGCCGCGCGACTTGTTGGGCTATCTGAAAGATTTCGAAACGGGCTGGTACAGCATCACCAACCGGCAGCTTGGCTTCGGCATCGGATTCAGTTGGGACATAGATGTCTTTCCGTATGCCTGGTTCTGGCAAGAGCTAAATTCTTCGCCCGGCTTCCCCTTTTATAAGTGTTCCTACGTCATCGCCATTGAGCCGTCCTCGTCGATTCCCGGGCATGGCTTGACGGCGGTGATGAGTAAGACCGGTACGCATCTTACCTTGCAGCCGGGCGAATCGCGCGAAGTCGAGATGAATGTCGCATTCTACGAGTCCGTGACCGGCGTTGAGCATATTGATGAGGCTGGAAACGTCAGGCTGAAATGAGCAACGGCACGCAAAACATGCGGCGGCGATTCGAAAACAAGGTCGTCATTGTAACTGGCGCGGGCAAGGGCATCGGACGCGCTTGCGCGATCGCATTCGCCGAAGAAGGAGCGAGCGTAGTCATCGCTGATATCGACCGCGACGCCGGTGAAAGCGCCAAGCAGGTGATAGACGACACGGGAGGGAAGGCGCTGTCTGTGCAAGGCGATATCGCTGACGAAGCCTATGTCAAGCATCTGGTCGGCGCGGCAGTGAAGCATTTTGGCGGAGTCGATATTCTGCACAACAATGCGGGCGTTGTCCGCTATGGCACGGTGGTGGAACAGTCGGTCGAAGATTGGGATTTCCAGATCAACATCAACCTGCGCGCGACCTTTCTAACTTGCAAATATTGCATACCCGAGATGCAAAAGCGTGGCGGTGGCGCCATCGTCAATACATCGTCGGCGCAGGCGGTGGCGTCGCAGCGGACGGTCGCAGCCTATGCAGCTTCCAAGGGCGCCGTTGCGAGCTTCACCACCACCGTCGCGCTGGATCATGCGCGCGAGAATATCCGTTGCAATTGCATCGCGCCCGGCTCGATTCATACGCCGATGCTGGATGATGCCGCCAATCTATTCGGTCCGGATGATCCAGAAGCGGCGATCCGCGGCTGGGGAGAGCAGCATCCAATTGGACGGGTGGGGCGTACCGATGAAGTGGCGAAGTTGGTGTTATTTCTGGCCAGTGACGAGGCTTCATTCATCACCGGCGCCTTCTATCGCATTGATGGCGGCTTGCTGTCGTCTCTGCTCTAGCTCCGGCAGTCAACTTCGCAGACGCAGCCCATCCATCTGCTCGAGATAAAGCAGGCGGTTGTATTTCGCCAGCCGCTCGGATTGCGTGATTGAGCCAACTTTAATGTAATCGCCCGCCCAGCCAACTGCTAAATCTGCCAGCCAGTCGTCCTCAGTTTCGCCGCTGCGGGCGCTGACGACGATCTTCCAGCCGGCTTTGCGCGCCAGGCGCAGAGCCTCTAGCGCCTCTGTCAATGTGCCGATCTGATTGACCTTCAGCAGCAGGCTATTGGCCGCTTCGCATGAGATGGCGCGCTCGATCCGCGAGGGATTGGTGCAGAGCAGGTCATCGCCCAAGATCATCTGCGATTTGCCGAGGCGCTCGTAGAGCCTTCGCCAGCCCGCCCAGTCTGCTTCGTCCAAGCCATCTTCAACGCTGATGATGGGAAAGCGCTCCGTCCAGCTTTCAATTCTTTCGACCATTTGAGCGCTTTCTAAATCGGCGCCATCCAGGTGATAAACTCCGTCGGCGTGGAATTGCGACGCGGCGACATCGACGGTCAGGGCGACATCCTCGCCGGGCTGGTAGCCGGCGATTTCGATCGCCTCAACTGCGGACCGCAGCATCGCTTCCGAAGATTGAAATGGCGGCGCCAGCCCGCCTTCATCGGCGGTCAACAAGCGCATGCCATAGCGCTCCAGCGTCAGGTTCGCGGCCGCGCGAAACACATCCGATGTCACTTCCAGCACGCCGCGAATGGACCGCGCGGCAGGCACGACAAGCTGAACATCTTGTATCGCGACTTGCCCGCCGGCGTGGGCGCCGCCGCTGAAGAGATTGATCATCGGTCTCGGCAGGAAGGGCTGGGTATCAGCCTTCTGCGCCAGGTGGACATAGAGCGGCTGTTGACGCTGCGCCGCTTGCGCGCGGCAGAATGCCAGGGAAACGCCAAGTATCGCATTAGCGCCGAGGCGCGACTTATTGCTTGTTCCGTCAAGCTCAATCAGGAAGTGGTCCAATTCGGTCTGTGATTCGAAACTGCGCTCGACCACCTCGTCGTTGATTTCACGCCTGATGATTGACACAGCCTTCAAACAGCCGAGACCGCCATATCGCTGACTATCGCCGTCGCGCAGCTCCCAGGCTTCGGCGGCGCCGGTGGATGCGCCTGATGGAACCGACGCCTGCCCCAGAGAGCCGTCGGCCAGTTGGCAAGTCGCGAGCAGAGTAGGGCGCCCGCGACTGTCAAGAATCTCGACCGCGAATAGGGATCTTATTTCACTCACGGAACTGCCCCAGTCTTGCGCCGACCGCGTCGATCAAGGCAGGTATTTCGCTTAAGTCTTGCTTCATGACATCAAGCACGAGGCGCTTCTGGTTTTCACGCTCCCGTTCATCGAGGTATTCCAGTGGCGAGCGACCGGCGACCCGCGCCAACAGGCAAGCCAAAGTATGCTTCACGGCGTACTGCCTTACCGATTCGCGGAAATGCGCTGGCAATTCGCTTTGATACGTTTGCCAGTATCGGCGCGCTAAATCGAGAAAAGCCTCGCGATGCGCCGGCAGATGATGCGCCTTGCTCAAGAAATGCGTCAGCGAGAAGCCAACATCAAAGGCGGGGTCGCCAAAGTGGCTAACTTCGTAATCCAGGATGATGAGGCTTCCCCGATGAATGAGGACGTTTTTCGGGCTGTAATCGCCGTGCACCAGCGCGAATTGTCGGTCGCGCGTGTCCTCTATCAACTGATGCAGAAATGTCGCCGCCTGCGCCGCCTGCGTTGCCGTGTAGCCATAATACGGTTCCAGACGCAGCTCTTCAAAAAATCGGCGCTCGGCGAATTCGTCCGCAAGCGCGGGATGGCGCTCTATGGCGTTGTGGATCTTCGCCAGCAGCGAGCCAAATGACTGCGCGAAATCATTGTCGATACAGCCATTCAGCAGGAGAGTCTTCCAGTTCACGTGCGGCTGCGGGACGGCGGACATCGCCAGGATGTGATTCTCAGTGTCTTCAAAGATTAGATTGGGCACATGCCCGGGTATGATCTTCGCGAGCCGGCGCAAACCGGCCGCTTCTCGTTGTATGCGCTCAGGTGAACTGTACCAGTCAGCTTCGACCCGCAGTTTATTCAACGCCTGCTTGATCACCCAACTTTCGCGCCCTTCGCGCTCCACCAAGATGGCGCGGTTGGATACGCCGCCAGTAAGCGCTTGAAAAGCGGGTTCTTCGCCATCGTCGATCAGTCCGCGTTCACGCAAGTATAAGAGAAGGTGAGAAGGCTCTTCAACATTGATGCGGCCGGTATCGCTCATTTTTCAGCAGCCAAGTAGCTCCATGCTCGTTTTGCAAAGAATCTCTTCGCTAGGAAAACTCCCCTCTCTGATACTTCGGGGAGGGGCCGGGGGAGGGGTTAGACAACGTCAACGACGGGCTCGCCAAGCACATCCCATTTTGGCTCGACGCCCAAGCCCGGCGCCGTCGACGCAGCCATGCGTCCCTGGGTTCGCTGGGGCGCGCCTTCAGCTGTGCTTACCGTGACGTAACTGTTGAAGTCGGTGGCGGTGAAGAGGAATTCGGTCGGCGTGCTATGCGCCAAGTGGGCGATGGCCGCTGTGGTGATATCGCCGCCCCAACTGTCTTCAATCGTCATCGCCACGCCCATCGACACACAGAGGTCGCGCGCCAGCCCCGCATTGGTCAAGCCGCCGAATTTGCTGATTTTGATATTAACCACATCCATCGCCTGATCGGCGTGACCGCGCAAAAGCATGTCGATGCCGTCCACGTTTTCATCGAGCACAAAGGGATGGGTCGTACGGCGGCGGATCGAGAGGCATTCTTCATAAGTCAGGCAAGGCTGCTCGATATAAACATCGACATCCTCGACGCCGCGAACGACGCGCGCCGCTTCGTGCATCAGCCAGCCGGTGTTGGCATCGGCGATCAACTTGTCACTCGGTTCCACCAGCTCGGCGACTTGACGGATTCGTTCAATGTCTTCTTCCGGATTGGCGCCGACTTTGAGCTGAAAGCGTCGGTAGCCCTCGGCGCGATAGCCGGCGACATTCTCCGCCATTTTCTCTGGCGTTCCTTGTGATATCGCGCGGTAAAGCACAAAGTCATCGCCGTAACGTCCGCCGAGCAGGGTGCAGACCGGCTGCCCGGTCGCTTGCCCCAAGATGTCCCAGCATGCCATGTCGATGCCCGTCTTGACGTAGGGATGCCCTTTTAGCGCCGCTTCCATACGCCGATTCAAGGGGGCGAGCTGCATCGGATCGCAGCCCAGCAAATGCGGCGCAAGCTCCCTAATCCCAGCGCGGACGCCGTCTGCGTAAGCCGGCAAGTAAAAGGGACCGAGCGGACAGACTTCGCCGTAGCCCGATATGCCGCTGTCGGTGTCGACGCGCACGATGGTGCTGTCGAAGACTTCGACCGATTTTCCGCCCGACCATCTGTAGCTGCCTTCATGTAGCGGCAGATCAACTTGATAAGCGGCGATGCGCTCGATTTTCATTCTCTGTCATACTCCTTGCCGCGGCAGGCAATCGAAAGGTCTGTCGAATCATCTATCAGTTTCGTAAAGCGACCTAGAGTGCAAACATCGCAAATGTCATAACGAGAACTGGCGGATTATCCCCCTCTGCGCCACGCGCCTTCCGCCCAAATTCCTCTCCACTTTACAGCGCTCCCCCTCCCTGATGCCTCGGCGAGGGGGCCGGGGGAGGGGTTGGTTGAACGGCCTGAGTCGCCCACGCTCAAAACTAGTCCGCGTGGCGCGCCGTGATGCCGCCATCGATGACGATTTCCGTGCCGGTGATATAGCTGGCCTCATCGCTGGCCAGAAAAGCGACCAGCGCGCCGATGTCGCTTGGCTTGCCGATGCGCTTCAATGGATGCAAATCTTTGACTCTTTGTTCCTCGGCCGCCGGGTCCTCGGCCGCTTCAAGAAAATCTATCGCCGGCTGCGTCCGCACCCAACCCGGGCTGACCGCGATGGCGCGGATGTTGTGCTTTCCCCAATCCAGCGCCAGGCTGCGCGTCAGCCCGAGTATGCCCGACTTGGCGACATTATAGGGGAAGAAGTTGTAGGCGGTCATGGTCGCGTGTACGCTGGCGATATTGATGATGACACCGGCTTCTTGCGCCGCCATGATCGGCAGGGCATGTTTGGCGCAGAGCCAAGCGCCGCGCAGGTTCAGGCTCATGGACTTCTCCCATTCGTCCACGCTCATCTGCGAGGCGTCGAAATGCTGGTTTTGCCCCGCGTTGTTGACGAGGATATCGAGTCCGTCGAATCGTTTCATGTGCGCCGCGATGCCCGCCATGATGTCGTCTTCGGAGCGAATATCGACTTGCGCGAATTGCGCCTCGTAGCCAGCGTGACATAGCTCATCGGCGGTTGACTGCCCCGTTGCCTCGTTGATCTCGGCGATGGTCAAGCCTGCGCCGTTTGCCGCCAATTGCTCGGCGATGCCGCGCCCGATGCCTTGACCGGCGCCGGTCACGAATGCGGACTTGCCCTTCAAACGTTTACCCATCAGGTCTCTCGCCAATCGGAATGCGCTTCTCAGTGGCTATGACGATAAATCGGCGCTGAGCCTTTGTCAACAACTGCGTCTGAAACGCCCATCTCAACTTTGACAGATGCACGGCGCTGTGTTACAAACCATTCGGGTACCGCTTCCCAATTCCGTAATCTTAAATGCTGTTTAGAGGGAGTTCGCTATGCACACGACATTAGTCAGACGTGTATTGTTCGCTGTAGTGATTGTGCTTTTGGTCGGCGCATTGCCGCTCGCGGCGCAAGACGATGGAGAAGTGCAAGAGCTGGGCACGGGCGAGATCGAGATCAACTTTTGGAGCGGTTTGGGCGGACCCGACGGCCAATCCATGACCGACCTGGTCACGCGTTTCGTCGAAGAAAACCCGGACGTCACAATCAATTATCAGATTCTAGGTTGGGGCACCTTCTTCGACAAGCTCTCGGCAGCGATAGTCGCCGGCAGCGGCGGACCGGACCTTTTGACGCTGTGGCATTCGGTCGTGCCGCAATACGCCTTGACCGGGCACATCATTCCGGTCGCCGAGCAAATGTTTGACCTTGGCATGGTGGATAAAGACGACTTTAGCCCGGCGCTCTTGGACTCGGTCACCTTTGATGGCGAGGTCTATCCGATGCCCTTTGACAATTATGGTTCGGGCCTATATGTCAACACGCGTCTGTTGGAGCGCGCCGGCATCTCGCTTGATGACCCGCCGGAAAACGGCGAAGAATTCATCGAGTATATGCGGCGCTTGACCTGGGACGAAAACGGCAACACGCCCAACGACGACGGTTTTGACGCCGAGAACATCGCCGTCTGGCCCCTGTCCATTGGCTGGCATCGGGTCACGGTGACGCCGGCGCTGTATCAATGGGGCACCGATGTTGTGACGCCGGCGCCGGAGGCGGAAGTGCTGGTCGATAGCGAGGAAGCCAAAGCCGCCGTGCAATACTTCCATGATTTGGTCTTTGAGCACCATGCGCTACCGGGCGTCAACTGGAGTGGCGAGCTGATGCTGAATGACGGCTTAGCGATGTACATTGACGGCGCCTGGACCTACAACTTCTATAACACCAACATGGAAGAGGGGCAGATTGCCTTCTGGCCCTACCCGCGCTTGGGTCCCGAACGCGGTTCCACCATCATGTGGGCGCATACGCTGGCGGTCACCTCCAATGTTGAACCGGATGTGCTTGACGCGACGATGCGGCTGATTCAATACTTGTCCGACAATTCGCGCGAACACAGCATCAAGACGGGCATGCCCTCCGCCCGGCTGTCGCTGCGCGATGCGGAATTGGCCGATTTGATCTGGACATTCGAAACCTTGACGACGCAAATGGCGGCTGAGGGCGTTCCCGAATATCAATCCGAACGCTTTACAGAAGTCGAGAATGCGATGGGGGCGGCCTACTCCTCGATTTTCACCGGTCAGCAGACGGTGGAAGAGGGGCTGGACGATGTCGCCGAGCGCATCCGGCGCGCGCTGCGCTAAACAGTTTGTGTAGGGGCTTGCCTTGGCAAGCCCGCGTATTCCTGCGGCGCGCGAGCAGGTGTAGTTGGCTCGCCCAGAGTCATGCGCTACGGGCAGCCAACCCCTCCCCCCGGCCCCCTCCCCGTAGCATCAGGGTCGCGTAGACACTGACCTTCGGAGGAGGAGCTAACATGGCGGGGTGCAAGGAATCTTGCGTGGGTGGTGGCACTGTCGCGCGTGTGTCAATGCACGTTTAGCTAAACTGATGACTTACAAGTTTGAGCATGAAACGCAAAGCAGCCAACACTAGCTGGACGCTGACCAATAAACGGCGCGAGGCGATAGCGGGCTACCTATTCCTTGCGCCATATTTGTTCTTTTTCCTCGTTTTCCTCGCGGGACCGGTCATCTCCGCTTTTGTTACCGCCTTCGTCGAATGGGAGCTGCTTCGCGGCACCTACCGCTTCATCGGCTTGGAGAACTTCCAGTTGATAATGGAAGACGATTTGTTTTGGACCGCCATGCGCAATTCGTTAGGCTTCGCCATTTTGACGACAGTCGGCAATGTGATTGTAGCGTTGTGCGCGGCGCTGGCGCTGAAGAGCATCCAACTGGGTCATACGCTGTTTCGAGTCGTGATGTACGCGCCAGTCGTGCTTTCGATTTCGGTCATCGGCATCATCTTCAAGCGCTTGCTGGCGCCCTTCGGTTTGCTGAACGGTATCTTTGAGCTTTTCGGGCATAACGGTTTCGATTATTTGGCTGACCCCAATCTGGTGCTGCCATCGCTCGCGCTGACGACGATTTGGTGGGGCTTTGGCTTCCCCATGCTGATATTCCTTGCCGCGCTCTATGCCGTGCCGGAGGTTCTTTATGAAGCGGCGCGCATCGACGGCGCTGGACGACGGCAGATTCTATGGCAGGTGACATTGCCGCTGATCCGACCGGCGCTGCTCTTCATCATCGTCACGCAGTTCATCGCTCATATTCAAGTCTTCGGCCAGGCATATATCATGACGAACGGCGGCGGTCCCGGTTACTCATCCTATACCATCGTCCTGCATATCTATCGCAACGCTTTCAGTTATTATCATATGGGTTATGCGGGCGCGATGGCTTTGACGCTTGGGGTGGTGATGTTTATCTTCGCACTGGTGCAGTTCCGGCTGCTGGGGCGCTATACCGAGTATTAGCGATTCTTTATGCAAAGTGACAGCCGTAACATCCTCAACAAAGGCCTGAGCAAGCTAGCCACCTACGCTTTCTTGACAGTACTGCTGCTGATCGTGCTTTTCCCGACTATATGGATTGTGGGTCAATCCTTCATGCCAGAGGAACAGATACTGAAGTGGCCCGTTCAGATCATCCCCTCCGAACCCACGCTAGACAATTATAGTGAGATATTTTCCACACAGTTGGGCCGGCAAGAGCTGTCCTTATTTCGCTGGCTTTTCAACAGCCTCTATGTGACGTCCATCAGCACAGTCGGCGTTTTGCTGGTGACGTCGATGGCGGGTTATGCCTTCGCGCGCCTGCGCTTCCCGGGAAAGCAGCTGCTCTTTTTCGGCTTGGGCGCGTCCTTCCTCGTGCCTGGCGTCATGCTGCTGATTCCCAGCTTTATGCTCATGCGCGCCCTGGGCTGGATCGACACGCACCATGCGCTGATTTGGCCGCCGCTGGCCGGCTTCTTCGGCGTCTTTTTCATGCGCCAATTCTTCCTCGCTATCCCAAGCGAGCTGGCGGAGGCGGCTGTCATTGATGGCGCCAGCGCCTTCGGCATCTACCGGCGCGTCTTTCTGCCGCTCTCGCGCCCGGCGGTGGCGACGCTGGGCATTTTCACCTTCCTCTTCATCTGGAACGACTTCACCTGGCCCCTGGTTGTGCTCAATTCTGACGAAATGCGCACCTTGCCCGTCGGCTTGGTGATCTTCTTAGGCGAGTATTGGAGTTATCAGGGCATCGTGATGGCGGGCGCGGTGGTGAGTTCGGCGCCGGTGCTGATCGTTTATGTCATCTTCCAGCGGCAGATTACGCGCGCGGTCATGGCGACTGGGTTTGGGGGTCGGTAGCGGCCTCGATAAGAGCGATCGCCTCGTCTATTTGCGCAAACACCAGTTTGAATACGCTATAATTTGAATCTGAGTCCATTTTGGCTTACCGGCAGTCAGGAGCCAAGCCCATGTCCTTCCTCAACCAAGTTGACCCCGAAATCGCCGGCGCCCTTGATGCCTACCAAGCCGACCGCTACCGCGCCATCGGCGACGATCCGCCCAAAGGGCGCGAGATGACCGACGCGGTCAACCTTGAAGCGCGCGCCAGCCTCCCGCCGACGGAGGTCGAAATAAATGAATTGACGATTCCAGGTCCGGATAGCGATATCCCGCTGGCCATCTATCAGCCGCCCGGTCCCGGTCCGCGCGGAGGGCTGCTCTGGTTTCACGGCGGCGGCTACATCGTTGGCGACGAGCGCGATGATACGCACTGCATTGAAATCGCCGAGTATGTCGGCTGCACGGTCGTTTCGGTGGGTTATCGTCTTGCGCCCGAAGCGACATACAGGGAGATCATCTCCGATAGCTTTGCAGCGCTCAACTGGACGGTGGACCAGGCTGCCGAGCTCGGCATCGACAGGCGCCGCGTCGCTATTGGCGGGCGCAGCGCCGGTGGCGGATTATCGGCCGGCTTGGCGCTTTACAACCGCGACAACAATGGTCCTGATTTGGTCTTCCAATTGCTGATCTACCCGATGCTAGACGACAGCCATGAGACGCCCTCCAGTCAGGAGATTACCTATCCGGCTGTTTGGAATCGGGATGTGTCCTTGAAAGCCTGGAAGATGTACTTGGGTGACGAATACGGCGCAGACAATGTCTCGCCTTACGCGGCGCCGACGCGCGCAAAAGACCTCAGCGCTTTGCCGCCGGCATTGGTCACCGTCGGTACGCTGGACTTGTTCCGCGATGAGAATATCGATTACGCCCAGCGCCTGATGGCGGCCGGTGTGCCGACCGACTTGCAAGTTTACGCGAGGGTGTATCACGGCGCGGAAAGCAAGGCGCCGGATGCCGATGTCAGCAAGCGCATGCGCCGGGGCTTCCTCGAACCCTTGAAGCGCGCGATCGGCTGACCGCTGCGGACCGAACAGGCTGTCGCGATATCGGTCCGATTTTCTGGCCTGAAACTTAGGGAGCAGACTCATGTCCTTCATCGACCAAATCGACCCCGAACTCGTCGGCGTAGTTGACATTATGCCGGCTGAGCGCTTTATCGCCATCTGGGAAGACCCGCCAAGAGCGCGACAGTTGACGGAAGAGTACCAAAGTAAATTGCGGGACACGCTGCCACAAACTGAGGTGACGATTGAAGAGACATCGTTTGCCGGTCCGGACTGCGAGATTCCCGTCGTCATTTATCAGCCGCCGACGCCGGCGCCGCGCGGGGGATTGCTGTGGATCCATGGCGGCGGCTATATCGTGGGCACGGCGCGCGCTGATTATCACGGTGTTGGATTCGCCGAGCACGTGGGTTGCACGGTCGTGTCAGTGGATTACCGCCTGGCGCCCGAGTCGACCTACAAAGATAGCATCGCTGATTGTTTCGCGGCGCTGAACTGGATGGTGGATAATGCGGGCGAACTGGGAATCGACCGGGAACGCGTCGCAATTGGCGGGGGCAGCGCGGGCGGCGGATTGACCGCCGGGCTGGCGCATTACAATCGCGACCAGGGCGGTCCGGCGCTTAAGCTGCAACTGATGCTATATCCGATGATTGACGATACGCATGAGACGCCATCGGGTCATGAGATTACGTATCCCACCGTCTGGCATCGAAAGGTGTCCTTGGCCGCTTGGAAGATGTATCTGGGCGATGAATATGGCACGGACAATGTATCGCCTTATGCGGCGGCGGCGCGCGCCAAGGATTTCAGCAATTTGCCGCCCGCCTTCGTCACGGTAGGCGCGCTTGACCTGTTTCGCGACGAGAACATTGATTATGCGCAGCGATTGATGGCGGCTGGTTTGCCGACGGACTTGCAGGTTTATCCGGGAATGATTCATGGCGCCGAAATGTCTGCGCCGGAAGCGGCGGTCAGCAGGAGGATGAGAACCGAATATCGCGACGCGGTGAAACGCGCCATCGGCTGAGCCGGCTGCATCGACCAGGCGCTTGGCGCAGAAACGCGCCGCGTAAACTAAGTTAGCTGACGCATGCGCAGTGAATCCACCGCCTGCACAAACGTGTTAGCGACTCGTTGCGTCCAAGAAACTGTATTATCAACGTGCGCGCATGGTCTAGCTCCCCTTCCCTAGCTTGCTGGATGCCCGCCATAGAGATGGCAGGAGAGGGGCCGGGGGATGGGGTTTGCCGCGGGCCAAGGGAGCAGGAGCGATAGCATGTCCTTCGTCGACCAAGTCGAACCCGAAATCGTGCACGGACTGGACTTTTTCCCGGTCGAATTGATGAATGCGGTCGGCGATGATCCGCCGAAAGCGCGCGCGATGTACCAGCCGATTTGGGATGCCCTCGCTGACGACCTGCAGCCATCGGATGTCGCCATTGAAGAGCGCGCGATACCGGGTCCTGATGGCGAGATCCCGGTCGTCGTTTATCAGCCGCCGACGCCGGCGCCTCGTGGCGCTCTGCTTTGGATTCATGGCGGCGGCTTCATCATTGGCTCGGGACGCAACGATCCGCACGGCATCGGTTTTTCCGAGCATGTCGGCTGCACAGTCGTCTCGGTGGATTATCGCCTCGCCCCTGAGCACAGCTATCGGGAAGCCCTCAGCGATTGTGTTGGCGCGCTGAATTGGCTTTTCGAGAGCGCGGACGAACTGGGAGTCGATCCCAAGCGAATCGCCATTGGCGGGGCGAGCGCGGGCGGCGGTTTAACCGCGGGCGTATCGCTCTACAATCGCGATCATGTCGGGCACGATGTCGCCTTTCAACTTTTGATTTATCCTATGCTTGACGATACCCATGACAGTCCTTCGGGCCGCGCCATTACGCATCCCACGGTATGGAACCGTGACCTGTCGTTCAAAGCCTGGAAGATGTATCTCGGCGATGAATACGGGACGGATGCGGTGTCGCCTTATGCGGCAGCGGCGCGCGCCAAAGACCTGCGCGGCTTGCCATCGGCCCTGGTCACCGTGGGTACGATGGACTTGTTCCGCGACGAAGATATCGAGTATGCGCAGCGTTTGATGGCAGCCGGTGTCGCCACAGAATTGCAGGTATATGCCGGGATGTACCACGGCGCCGAAATGTCCTTGCCTGATGCCGCCATCAGCTCGCGAATGCGGCTCGGCTATCGCGATGCCTTGAAGCGGGCGATCGGCTGACTGTCGGCGTGTGGACAACAACGAGCGCCGGGCGAAAGTCGCCCGCGAACTGCGTTGTGACCCTGGAAGGACTCGAACCTTCAACCTAACGATTAAGAGTCGCTTGCTCTGCCAAATTGAGCTACAGGGCCCCTTCAGTATTCCGCCTGCGAACAGAAATTATAGTATCCCGCCTGTGGCTTGGGCAAGGGCAGAATCGCGCTGCGCTCGCCCAATGCCCTTATGCGATGTGTACATATTCGCTGGGGATATGCTTCGTCAGTTCAGTTACGCGGTTACAATGAGAATAGATGACTCAAATCGTTACCGTCCGACGGAATGCGCCGCAGTCTCGCTGATTGACGCGATGGAGAGCGCCGACCGCTTATCATTGCGCCTATAGCAGTAAAAGGCTTAACCCAGGAAACGGATAGATACATAGAAGGCATACGATGGCGAAACGTGTACTGATCATCGGTGGCACTCGCAATATGGGCTTTTATTTGTCTCAGCGTTTGGCGGAAGCCGGCATTGATTTGACGCTGCTGAACCGCGGGATCACCAAAGACGAATTGCCGAAGTCAATCCACCGCCTGCACGCCGATCGCAGCGATCACAAACAGATGCGGCGCGCGCTCTTGGCGAAATCATTTGATGTGGTCATTGACTTTGTCTTGTACCGCGGCGATGAGGCGCGGACTGTCGTGGAGCTGTTTCGCGACAACATTGAGCATTATATTTTTCTTAGCACGGGCCAGGTTTATCTGGTGCGAGAGGGTTTGCAGCGGCCCTTCCGCGAGAACGACTACGATGGGCGGACCATGCCGGCGCCCAAGCAAAATTCCTACGCTTACGAGGAGTGGCGCTACGGCGTAGACAAGCGCGACGCGGAAGATCAGCTGATAGCCGCGTGGGAGCAGTGGCGCTTCCCTAGCACAAGTTTGCGCCTGCCGATGGTCAACAGCGCGCGCGATCCCTACAGCCGGCTCTTCAATTATTATCTAAGGCTTCGCGATGGCGGCGCGATTCTGGTGCCGGAGAAGCCCAACTACGCGCTGAACCACGTATATGCGCTGGATGTGATCGATATTATCGAGCAACTGATTGAAACGGGGCAAGGAAAAGGGCGCGCGTTCAATATCGCCCAAGACGAGCGGGTCAGCCATGCTGAGTTTTTGCAGATCCTGGCGGAGATCATGGGAACCGAAGCGCGTAGCCACATCGCCAAACGCAGCGAACTGATTGTCGGCGGTTTCATGCCCGATTGCTCGCCCTTCAGTGAGCGCTGGATGAGCGACCTTGACAACAGCCGCAGCAAAGCGGAACTCGGCTTCAGCTATACGCCGCTGCCTGAATACCTGCGAGAGATTGTCGCCTATTTCGACACGCACTCCATCGCGCCGCCGCTTACTTACCGCCGCCGCCAGGCTGAATTGAACTTTGCGGAAAGTCAGGCTGCGCATTCAGATACCTGAAATCCTTGGATGCCCGTGCGCGCGACGGCATGGCTGCGCAACTCGCCCACATAGCGGATAGTGAGCAAGACAGGATACATTTGAGCCGTTAGCCATCGGCGGCAGGCTGTAACGATTTCGTTATCACTACGGCGTAGAATTGTCGGCAGACTAAGAAGGGAAGGAGCGTATATGCGTTCAACGATCAGATTGGCGCTGCTGCTGCTGCTTGGCGTGTTTGCCGTCAGCGGCTGCTCGGCGGTTCGGTCGCTGCTGGCCGGCGATTCGGGAAAGGCCGATTCAGCAGCTCCTGAAGCGGTTGCCGAGCCTAGCGCGCCACAATTCACGTTTTACGAGTCCTGGGCTTCCTGGTGACCGACTTGCAGACGCAATCAGCCCACCGTGAGTGGACTGCAAGAATCGTATGCCGGGCGGATCGACTTTGTTGTGCTTGACGTGGATAACTCGAACCACGATGCCAAGCGAGCCGAGTTGGGCTCAACCGCGCAAGCGCAGTACTTTTTGGTCAATTCCGACGGCGAAATCGTAAGCCGTTGGTTTGGCATTCTCAACGACGGAAATGTCAGGTCAGAGTTGGATCGCCTGCTGCAGAGCTAAATGCGGGGGCGGAGACCCTTCTCCGCTCCTTTTCACGGCTTCCTAAAAGCATGGCCTAAAATCCCCCTAAAGCCTGCGCAGTCTCTCGCGGAAGGCGAGCGGCTTCGTGTGCGCATGAGCCTGCTATAATCACTTCTGATTTGATACAGATTGAAACCTAGAGTGCTGGAGTCGTAATTGCGCGTTCGAGGCGGTTTTGCGTTGCTCCTCGTAGCATTGGTCCTTAGCGCGTGCAATTTGCGTCGCCCGGAAGTTACGTTGACGCTGGCGCCGATCGAAACAGATACACCGGTAGCGACAGAAGAAACGGAGTTGCCGACTGTCACGCAGACCGTGACCGCTACGATTACATCATCGCCTACCTCTTCGGCGACAACAACTGAGTCGGCGACGCCCACCGCAACTGATACCGACGAACCTACCGCCACCAATACTCCGACGGCGACCGACACCGCCACCCCGACGGATACGCCGACAGCGACTGACACACCATCGCCAACAGACACGCCGACGCCGACGGATACACCGACAGCAACCAATACTGATGTGCCCACAGATACCAGCACGCCAACGCCGACGGATACTCCGACTCCTACAGACACGCCGACTCCGACGGATACGCCGACTCCGACGGATACACCGACGCCGACGGATACACCGACAGCAACCAATACCGATGTGCCCACCGACACCAGCACGCCAACGCCAACGGATACTCCGACGCCTACGGACACCTCAACGCCGACTGACACGCCGACATCGACAGATACGCCAACGCCGACGGATACACCGACAGCGACCGATACCGATGTGCCCACCGACACCAGCACGCCAACGCCAACGGACACGCCGACTCCTACAGATACGCCAACGCCGACTGACACGCCGACTCCGACAGACACACCAACGCCGACGGACACGCCAACGCCGACGGATACACCGACAGCAACCAATACCGATGTGCCCACCGACACCAGCACGCCAACGCCGACGGATACTCCGACTCCTACTGCTACGCCAACGCCGACGGATACGCCAACGCCGACTGACACGCCGACTCCGACGGACACCCCAACGCCGACGGACACGCCAACGCCGACGGATACACCGACAGCAACCAATACCGATGTGCCCACCGATACCAGCACGCCGACTCCGACGGATACTCCGACTCCTACTGCTACGCCGACGCCGACGGATACGCCAACGCCGACTGACACGCCGACTCCGACGGACACCCCAACGCCGACCGACACGCCGACGCCGACGGATACACCGACAGCGACCGACACCGATGTGCCCACCGATACGAGCACCCCAACGCCGACGGACACGCCGACAGCGACGGATACGCCAACGCCGACGGACACCCCAACGCCGACGGACACGCCAACGCTGACCGACACGCCGACAGCGACCGATACCGCTGTGCCCACTGATACGAGCACGCCAACGCCGACAGATACGCCAACGCCGACGGATACGCCGACGCCGACAGACAGTCCGACGCCGACGGATACACCGACAGCGACCAATACCGATGTGCCCACCGATACGAGCACCCCAACGCCGACGAATACGCCGACAGCGACCGATACCGCTGTGCCCACTGATACGAGCACGCCAACGCCGACGGATACTCCGACTCCTACAGACACGCCGACTCCGACGGATACGCCGACAGCGACCGACACCGATGTGCCCACCGATACCAGCACGCCGACTCCGACTGATACGCCAACGCCGACGAATACGCCGACAGCGACCGATACCGATGTGCCCACTGATACGAGCACGCCAACGCCGACAGATACGCCAACGCCGACGGATACGCCGACGCCGACGGATACACCGACAGCAACCAATACCGATGTGCCCACCGAAACGAGCACCCCAACGCCGACGGACACGCCGACATCGACAGATACGCCGACGCCGACAGACAGTCCGACGCCGACGGATACACCGACAGCGACCAATACCGATGTGCCCACCGATACCAGCACCCCAACGCCGACGGACACGCCGACATCGACAGATACGCCGACGCCGACAGACAGTCCGACGCCGACGGATACACCGACAGCGACCAATACCGATGTGCCCACCGATACCAGCACGCCAACGCCGACGAATACGCCGACAACGACCGAAACGCCGACAGCGACAAACACGCCGACGGCGACCGATACCGCTGTGCCCACTGATACGAGCACGCCAACGCCGACAGATACGCCAACGCCGACGGATACGCCGACGCCGACAGACAGTCCGACGCCGACGGATACACCGACAGCGACCAATACCGATGTGCCCACCGATACCAGCACGCCGACTCCGACGGCTACTCGTACTCCTACGGTCACCCCAACGCCGACGGATACACCGACAGCGACCGACACCGATGTGCCCACCGATACCAGCACGCCAACGCCGACGAATACGCCGACAACGGCCGAAACGCCGACAGCGACAAACACGCCGACGGCGACCGATACCGCTGTGCCCACCGATACCAGCACGCCAACGCCAACGAATACGCCGACAACGACCGAAACGCCGACAGCGACAAACACGCCGACGGCGACCGATACCGCTGTGCCCACCGAAACCAGCACGCCAACGCCAACGAATACGCCGACAACGACCGAAACGCCGACAGCGACAAACACGCCGACGGCGACCGATACCGATGTGCCCACCGATACCAACACGCCAACACCGACGGACACGGCGACAACGACCGAAACGCCGACAGCGACAAACACGCCGACGGCGACCGATACCGCTGTGCCCACTGATACGAGCACGCCAACGCCGACCGATACGCCGACAACGACCGAAACTCCGACCGTGACGGACACGCCGACGGCAACGAATACCGATCTGCCTACCGATACAAGCACGCCAACGGCGACACCGACGACGACTGAAACGCCCACCGTCACGGTTACGCCGACGGCAACGAATACCGATCTGCCTACCGATACGAGCACGCCGGCCCCGACGGAAACGCCAACCTCGACCGAGACGGATTTGCCCACCGAAACGAGCACGCCGACGGCAACGGTTACTGAAATGCCAACGGAGACGGCTAATCCGACCGCGACGAATACGGATCTTCCAACGGCCACCGAAACTCAGCCGCCAACGGCGACCGAAACACTGACGGCGACTGACACCGACCTGCCAACGTCTACCAATACGGCGACGCTCACCGCTACGGTCGAAGCAACGGAAACGAGCCCGCCCACGGCAACGAATACGGCGGCGCCTACAGCGACCGATCCGCCTACGGCAACAGATCCGCCTACGTCGACCGCAACGCTAGAACCCACTGCGACTTCGCTGCCGACGAGCACCGATACTCCTGCGCCAACGGTGACGAGTCCGCCGAGCGCTACCAGCACCGAAGAAGCCACCGTTACCTCTCAGCCAACAGCAACGGCGCTGCCGACGTCCACCGATACTGCGGCGCCAGCGCTCACGTCAACGCTTACGCCATTGCCTTCCCTGACAGCCACCGCAACCGTTGAACCGACGCCGACGCCGATTCTGCCGACCACTGAAACGCCGACGCAGACGCCAACCCCGGCGCCAATCGAGCCTCCGCTGCCCAGCCTTCCCCAACTGGTGGAAGAGGATATTCCCACTACCACGAGCGAACCGGATGTGATCGTTTTGCGCGCGACGATACCGACTCCGCTAATTCCGCCCACCGCCGACGAAACCGTGATTCCCACTCCGCTTACTCCGCCCACTGCCGACGATACCGAGATTCCCACTCCGCTAATTCCGCCCACTGCCGACGAAACCGAGATAGCGGAGTTGCTAGCTACGCCGCCTCCTCGCCCGACCGAGCCGGTAACCTGGACTCCAGCGCCGACAGTGCCACGGGACGAAGTGGTGTTTGGTCGGGATACTGCTGCCGCGCCGGATGAGCCGCCGACGCAGGATGCCGGCTTCATCTTCAACCCGACGCCGAGCGATGCGACGCCGCCTGCGGAAGTTGGCGTCCTTGATCTGCCGCCGTCGCCGACGGCGTTGGTCTTACAGCCGACGGTCGCGGTCAGGCCTGAATTCTTGCCGCCGACGCTGTCGCCGATATCGATTGCGCAGACCTTCAGCACTGGCGGCGTGACCGCGTACCAATACAGTGTGGGTCCGGGTCAGAATTTCACTTTTCAGAATATCCAATTGGGTGGTGGCGTACGTTTGTTCCTGCCCAACCCGGTCGATGCCAACAGCTGGATTCGAACCGATCATTATGGGATTCTGCGTTACAAGCCCATTGGCGTAGCGCAAGAGGGCGTTATGAGCGTTTCGCCCTTTTTCGCCGGTTTCTCCGCGAGCAGCTTCGAGGAGAACAAAAACCGCATCGTTGAACTGGATTGGTCGGCGGACGGACAGCAATTCAGCTTCCGGATTGATCCAACACGCAGCCCGGAAAGCCATAACGATATCGGCGTCTGGTTCTGGCAGCCGGAATTAGGACCTTTGAATACGTATAACTATATGCTCATCCGCGATTGTCCGGCGGAGCACTACGGTTCCTGCCAACTGGTTCAGCGAAGGGGACCGCCTTGGCATTGGAAGACGAGAGGCGTAGAGTGGTCGCCGATACGCGGCAGCAATGCGGTATTGGCGCGGGTTCGGCTGCCGGATGAAGGGCGAAACGCGCTGGCGGTTTTGCAATCGGTACGAGATCCCAATTACGCCCAACGACAACCCAACTTCGTCCGTTATGACTACGGCTACTGGAACCCGAATGGGCAGGGCATCATCGTCAGCGGTCGCCGCCCGGATGGTCGCGTGATCATCGGCGAAGTCAATAACGACTTGTCTGGCGAGCGCATAATTCTCGATGCGTCGGCGCAAGGCTTATGGGTACGCGATGCTGTGCGCCGGCCGAACGGTGAGATTGTAGCCTTGGGTCGTCTCGGCACGCCTAGAGATGGCGGGCCCGTCGCGCTTTTCGATAGCAACGGAAGACAATTGACCGGATTCATCGGCGATGCGGCGCCGGAGGACGTTCGCTGGTATCCCAATCGCAGCCTGGTGGTGGTATCGGTACAAGGTCGGCAGTATACGGTTCAGGTGGCGGGAGGCAGCATCGTTGACGCCACCGAGCGCCTCAGCAATCCGCAATTCAGCGCCAGCGGCTTTGGTTCTTCCACGATACCATCGGGCGTTGTGCAAGGTTCAGAATTCGCGCCCGGGCAAAACCTGCGGATGCTGCGCGACCTGAACATTCGCCAAGAGGCTACGACCGGCAGTCCAGTTGTCGGTACTTTGGACCCCGGCGACTACGTAGCGATCCTCGCCGGACCGCACCGCGAAAGCCGCTACGAGTGGTGGCGCATCCAAACAGCGAGCGACATCGTTGGTTGGATCGCCGCCAAGATCGACGGGCAGCCCACTGTCCAGCGGATTTGAGGATCAGCCGCTCTTGTCACTTGGCGAACTGCGCCGTAGCATCTTCTGTCAGCCTTGGAATCCAAGGACAATCTCGTGCCGAGCGAAGCGCTAGTCAGCATCGTCATACCGACCTTCAATCGACGGGAATACGTCGCCGACGCGATCGACAGCTGTTTGGCGCAGACTTATCGCAATTGTGAAATCATCGTGATTGACGATGGCAGCAGCGATGGCACCGGCCATTCCCTGAAGGAGCGCTACGGGGAGTGGATACGCTATATCAAACAAGAGAATCAAGGACCCGGCATCGCCCGCAATCGGGGCATCGCGGCGGCGAATGGTCAATTCATTCACTTCCTTGACGCTGATGATCAACTGCATGCGGAAAAAATAGCGATCGGTTTGGCAGCATTTCGTCAGCATCCGGAAGTGTCCGTGATCTATACCCATTATCAGCAGGTGGCGAGCGACGGCCTGACACCGGTAGAGACGGGACCATTTGAAGGATATTCGGATGACGTCTATTGTGAGTTGCTGCGGCAGACCGGTTGCCGCATCTTGACCAGTTCCAGTATGTTTTGCAGCGCCGCCCTGCGCGCTGTCGGCGGCTTCGCTGACGATGTGGAATTCCGCAGCGCCGAAGACTGGGATCTCTTCCTGCGACTGGCGCTGCGATACCGCTTTCACGGCATCAGCGAGAAACTGGTCTACCGGCGCGTGCACGATAGCATGATCTCGGGCGACAAGCTTGCCGGCGCCTACGGTCGTCTTAAAACCGTGCAGAACGCACGAAATTATGGCTGGGAAACCTGCATGACATCTGCGGAATTCGACCGGCTTGAAGCGGCGCGGCATCATGTTTACGCTCTCTATCTATGGAAGGCAGGACGCCGGACGGCTGCCCGGCAGCACTTTCTCAAAGCCGCCAAAGTTTATCCGCCGCTAGCGAAGCAGCGCCGCTTATACGCCTTCTACACGCGCTTTCTGCCGCCCATTTCGCTGGATTTGACGCTGCGTATTGTGCGCCGCCTGCGGAAATTAGCCGGAGTACCGGCGCCTGCAAACCGCTGATATCCGGCAAATGGCGGGCAAGACGAACCATTTACGATTTGCTGACGTATAATGGATGAGGACGAAGCCTTGCCACGGTGTGTGCGGAATGCCGACAAAGACGGACAGCTTGCGTTACGATATCAAAGAACTGATGAAGTCGGGCGCTTTCAATGAAATCGTGGATCGCTGCCACGTGGAGTTGACCTTGGCGCGGCGCGAGAAACGCGGAAGTGTGGAAGTCATCGCCTTGCTTGGCTTGGCGGAGGCGCAAACTTCGCTTGGACATTTCGGATTCGCGCGCGATTATGTTGATCAGTCGCTGGATCGCGCGCGGGAAATCCGCTCCACAAGCCTGACGGTCGATGCCTTAAACCTTCGCGCTCGCATTGCGCGCGAGGGCTTTTTTCAAACCAGCGAGGCTTTTGAAGATTATCGCAGCGCGGTAGATCTCTCCTTCGAAGCCGGTGATATGCTCCGCTATGCCCAATCTCTATTGGGCATGGGCGAAATTGCCGCTAATCCGGCGGATTCCAATAAACACGCCTGGCGCGTGATCGATATCGCGCGTGAAGTTGGCGACGGTCAACTGGAGGCGAGGGCGATTCTCCTATTGTCGAACGCCTTCATCCGCCAGAAGGACTTCAGCAAAGCGAGCGATGGCTTGTTGGTGGCTTTGAGAAAGGCGCAGGCGACCAGCGACCGTCTGCTCGAAAGCGTTATCATTGGGCAGCAGGGCTTGGTCTTGGCTCAGGATAGCGACACCTTTCCTCGTGGAATCGAGCAACAGTTGACCGCGTTGGAAGTCGCCCGCGGGATGCAAGCGATATTTCACGAGTTTATGCGCCTGTACACCTTGGCGATGACGATGCTGGCGGCCGATGACTTTCACGAAGCGCGGAATTACTTCGACCAAATGCTGGCTCTTTCGCAAGATGTCGGGCACAAGCCCTACGAGATGTACACCTTGGGCATGCTCGCGCAATGGCACGAGCTCAAGGGCAAGCCGGATATCGCGATCGCCTACTTCGGCCGGGCGGCAGACGCGGCGCGCGCTGTAGGCATTCCGGCTTATGAGGCGCGTTATCTTTACGCGCTCGGCGCCGTCTATCAGTCACTGTGGGACTTTGATGAAGCGCGCCGCCAGTACGTGTTGGCGCGGTCGATTTACCGATCGCTTGATGACGGCCGCAACGCCACGCGTGTCAGCGCTTCGCTGTTTTACAGTTATCTTCTCGCATTTGCCTCGCGCATCATGAAACTCATGGGGATGCAGCCTAAAGGCAAGTGAGCGCTTCGGTTGAGCCTTGGCTCAGAGCTCGAGTTCGCCCCTGGACCAGCGCGCTGTCAGCGTAATCGACGGATAAAAGACCAGCGGCGGCAGGTCGCCCCGCGCAAACCAGCCCACGGCAGCGGCGTCATCGCCAGCCCGCGCTTCGCCAGCGAGCACTACTCCGCTATAAGCGATGATGATATCAGCCAGCCCGTGGTCTCGCTTGGGGAAGACATCCAGCAGCTTGTCGATGCGAATCTGTAGTGCGGTTTCCTCAAGCGTTTCGCGCACGGCGGCTGCTTCCGGCGCTTCGTCGTGATCGACGAATCCGGCCGGCAACGCCCATTTGCCCTTGCCGGGATCAACCGCTCGTTGAATCAGCAATACCTGATCATCGTGTTCGACAAATACGACCACGGCGACTTTGGGATCGAAATACACCGTGCGGTCGCAGTTAGGGCAATGGGGCCTCATGCGCCCCGAGATACAGCGGCTCACCAAGGGACCAGCGCAGACTGCGCAGTAATTAGCGATTCGCGTCATTTCAGCTCCTGGGCGGGCGCGCTACTATTGACATTCCGTATTCGCCAGCTTACACTGCTTGTCCGCGCGCCGGAGTGGCGGAATTGGCAGACGCGCACGACTCAAACTCGTGTACCTTCGGGTGTGTGGGTTCGACTCCCACCTCCGGCACCTTTCCTTGGCGCCTAATCCGCAACAAGTGATTTATCAGCGAAGGCGCCACTTTGACTCGGCAACTCCTGCCCTCATGTTTTCGTGGCGCGCCAACGTAAAGAGCCAATCCGATAAACGATTGACGTAAGGCATGACATATTCGTTGATGTCTTCGCTTTCGCCGAGCGCTGCGATTAGGCGTTCAGCGCGGCGGCAGACGGCGCGCGCTACCTGAAGATGCGCCGCCGCTGGCGCCCCGCCAGGGAGGATGAAGTTGTTGAGCGGCGCCAGTTCGCCGCTCATGCGGTCGATAGTGCTTTCCAGCCAGGCGGTGTCTTGCGCGGAAACGCGCGTGATCCAATCCGTCTTGGCATCGAGAGGCGTCGCCAGATCCGATCCGAGATGAAATAGTTGGTTTTGCGCCCTTTCCAGCCAAAGATCGCCTTGCCGGCTCGGCCCCGCCGCACGCGCCAAGCCCAGCAGCGAATTGACTTCGTCTATCGTACCGTAAGCCTCGACGCGCAAATGATGCTTGGCTACGCGACCGCCGCCAAAAAGGGAAGTCTCGCCCGTGTCGCCTGTCTTGGTGTAAATCTTCATGGCTGTCCTTTGTAGCGGTTCAAACCTTCCTGAACCTCGGTAGGCGCAGCATAGCGCTGATTACCATCAGTCCCTGGATCCAGCGTATCGGCGTCTTCTCCAGCGCTCAGGCAACTCCGCCAGCGCAATGCCCGCGAATACCAGCCAGACGATCTCAATGGGAAAGAGGTAACGCGGCAGCGCAAGCAAGAAAAAATGCGCTGAAATGGTGTACAGGGCGAAACCTGCCAGCGGCGCGGCGGTAATCCAGCGTTTACGCATCCACAGTGTACCTAGGAGGCCGAATCCGATCCCGACATAATGGAAGACCCAGGTAGCCAGCTTGATCGCAAAGCCTTCCATTCGCAGCACATTTATGAAGCCGTCGAGTGAACCGTCTTCCAATATCCACTTGCGGCTCGCTTCCTTGACGCTGGCATCACCGAAAGGCGTCGTTCCGTATGGCTGCAAAATCGCATAAGCGAGTTCATTAAAGCGCAGGGTCAGATAGCCTGCTGGATCGGACCTGACGATATCGCTTATCTTGCTGACATAGGTTTGGGTTGCATGGTCAAATTTGCAATCCACGACGCAATCCGCCGGCGTCGTGACTTCGACGCCTTCCAATAGCAATTTGTCGTTTTGCTCCGGCGAGCCATCATTGCGCTCCGCGCCGCGCCAAAGCGCCGCCATCATCTGATCGCTGACAATGACAATTCGGTTCCAATTCAAAAGATTGTGAAGGGTCCAGGTTGATACAATAGCCGCGTAAACCACGAGCAGCAGCAGGCTGTGTTTTCGCCAGCATTGAAGAATTTGGCGGCGGCTCAGCCACATGAGATGCAGCGCAAGGACGACAGGGAAAAGGGCGGAAACCCCCCGTGTCAAGGTCGCCAAGCCCAACATCATTGCCGAGAGAGCCAGCGCGCCAACCGGGTTGAGCCAGGGCAAGCGCGGAAAGCGGGCTTGTCCGCCGACGAACTTGAGGTAGAGCCAGAGACCCGCCGAGATGAAGAATATATACAGCGTCTCGGTAGCGATATTCGCCGGCTCGGTGACCAGTGCCGGATGGAAAGCCATCAGCGTGGCCGCTACCAGGCCGGTGGACGCTCTGCGGGAGATTGTTGCCGTCATGCGATATGCGAGATATACAGTCGCAATTGAAGCCAAGCACTGCGCCAGACGGATAGCGATGATCGCCTCGTGATCGGGCAGAATCACCTGGAATGCCCCGACAAAGATGATATAGAGCGGCGCAGGTTTTAGATTGGAGTTATAGAAGGGAAAACCGCGGATCCAGCCGTGTTCCTTGCCGCTGAAGAAGCCGGCGCCGTTGGCGAGATATCCAGCGCTGTCACCGCCGTCTGCGCCGGTAAACAGAACCAGAGTCGGCTGATCCATCGCGTAGGCGACCCGCAGAACCATGCCGATAAGCAGAATCAGCGCAAGCAGCCAGGTGTGACGCGCTTCAACACTCGACTGTGTCATCCGGGCTCCAACTGGCGCCTCTTGAAGGACGAATGTTTCGCATCTGTATACCGCCCTTCTCAGCGCAATTTAGCTTCGACAGGAAGCGCGAATTAGCCACAGATTCTAGTTTACATGCAGGACAATGCTTATCCATCACCATTTGTTCTGTCATCACTCTTCACTGCGACTATAATTGACCGAGGGGGAATATGAAAGAGACGCAAGCCTACATTGAGCGGATCAAGCGAGTCAATCGCGGGCATCAACGGCTGGAACTAGCGGTCGACAGTTCGCTCTCGACTATATTGGCCGGGCAGGCGATGCTGGTGCGCCGAATTGACAAAGACTATGATGCGGAGCATTGGGAGCCTTACCTGCGCGAACTTTGGTATCCCGTTGAGATTCCCGCGAGCAATATCGTCGTCGTTGAGCGCCCCGCCCGCACACAATATATCCCGGGCCAACTGTTTAGCATAATCGGCCCCGTTGGGCGACCCTTTCGATTTCGCCAGAAGCTGCGCAATATTTTACTTGTTGCTTATCATACAACGCCGGCGGCGCTGCTGCTCATGTTGCCGCCCCTCTTGGCGAAGCAGGTTAGCATAACGCTTGTCCTCATGGGTTCGGCAAGAGAGTACGAAACGAATCACTTGCCGGAAGAAATAGAGGTTATTCTGGCGGAAGATAATTTAAGCTGGCCCGATATGGTCATGACCCTCGGCTGGGCGGATCAAGCTTTTGTGCTGGTGGGTCCCGGAGAAGAATTGTCTTACTTCAACGAAATCCTGCAATTGATGCGGGAACGGCGCAGCGACATTCCGGCAAATTACGTGTTTGGCGTCTTGCAGCGCGCGTTGCCCTGCGGCGTTGGCGCCTGCCATGCCTGTATGCTTAGACTGCGAGGCTCGTTGAAGCTACCATGCATTGAGGGACCCGCATTTGATCTAACCGAGTTGCAGTTGTACTAAGGCTTCGGGAAAACCGATGGCGATTGAAATTGCGCGGCCTGGGAAGCAAAGCCTCATCGTTGCCACACCGGTGATGCCGGCCGCCGGCACGGTCGGCTTCGGCGACCGCTACAAGGCGCTGCTGGATTACGAAAAGCTCGGCGCCGTCGTGACCAACCCGGTGACGGTTGCGCCTTGGCGTCCGGCGTCGGGTACGCGAATCGTGCCTTTGGATGCAGGCGTCTTGGTCCATACCGGTTTGCCCAATCCCGGGCTCTCTAAAGTGATCAGCCAGAACCGCCGCGATTGGGCTGCCTTGCCGATTCCAGTCATTGTGCATCTGGTTGGCGCATCGGCGGCGAAAATGAAGCGGGCGGTTGAGATAGTCGATGAGGTCGACGAGATCGCCGCAGTTGAACTGGGCTTGGGCGATGATATCGAAGAAAAGGATGCCGTCAACCTGGTGCGTGAAGCCTCTCGCATCGAAAAGCCCTTGCTTGTGCGCTTGCCATTTTATGAGTGTCGAGGATTGGCATTGCCGGTCGCCGAGGCCGGCGCAGACGCGCTGGTGATGACGGCGGCGCCGCGCGGCACCGCCCGAGACCGACACACGGGACGTTTGGTGAGCGGGCGGGTATATGGACCGCTGATCAAGCCGATGATCCTGCGGCTGGTTGGCCGGCTGCGCCGTGAAGTTCCCGCCGACCTGCCAATCATCGCCTCTGGCGGCATTCATTCGCCGCAGGACGCGCGTGATTATATGGAGGCGGGCGCCGTAGCCGTGCAAGTGGATACGGCGACTTGGGCGCAACCAAAAATGCTCGAGCGTATTGCGCGTGATCTTGGCGGCTGGATCGCCACGCGGCAAAAGGATGCCTTCCCCGATGAGTGGAATCCAGACATGAGCCACACTGAGGCGATTCAGCGCCGCGCTCCGCAATAGGGCAGGCGCATCATTGAGCGGCTGATAGAGCAGGCGTAGGAGAATATGCCCGAATACGACTTCCGCTGCGAAAAGTGCGCCCATCGCTTCAGCGTCAAATACAAGACTTATGCGCTCTTCGATTCCGCAAATGCGTTTTGCCCGCAATGTAAATCCAATGAATTGAGTCGCTTGATCTCGCGAGTGGCGATACCGAAATCCAAGCGTGACTTCCGCGGCATGTCTTCTCGGGAGATGCTCTCGGTCTTGGAGTCTGGCGAGAGCAGTCAGGTCGACGAGATGTTCAATCAGGTGGTTGGTAGCCAAAGCGCCGATAGCGCGGCCGCGTCTGGCCAGCGATCAGCTGATGAAGCGGACGCAAATTAAGGCTACAAGAACCAGTCACGAAGGGCGTCGCGTGTCTCGTCAATGATGGCTTCCCATGAATGGTCATTAGCGCGCGTAATGGTGAGCCGGTCCCGCTCAATTATCAAAGCCTGAATGCCGTCGACCGCGTTGAATAAAAGTTGTGCGATCGGCGAGCCGAGGTCGCCTTCAGCCGGATTTGCGTAGCGTTCTCGCTCACTATCCGTAAGCGTCTGGTTGATATACAGCTCGGCAACATTGGGGTCAGCGCTGAACTCCACCTCCACCGTGACATACTCCGACATGCCCGCTCCTCGATTCACCCATAGCGGTTAGCCCGCCGGTTGCTGCTGCGTGATGCAATGGATATTGCCGCCACCCAGCAGGATCTCACGTGAATATACGCCGACTACTTCATGTTTCGGGAACAGCTCAGCCACCTGTCGCCGCGCCGCCTCGTCATGGCGATCGTTGAATTGCGGCAAGATAATGCCTCCATTTGCGATGGAGAAGTTGATGTAGGAGCCGGCAAGCCTTTCGCCCGCCGGGCGCAAGAAAGCGGAATCGACAACGTCAAGTCCATCGGCTTCTTCCCGCGTCATCGTCATCGGATCCGGCTGATGAATCTTGTGGACTTCGAGCGAGCGGCCGCGCGCGTCCCTCGCCGTCATCAGGGCGTCGTAGGCTTCGGCGGAGCGTTCATACTGCGGATCCGCCTTGTCGTCCGTCCAGGTCAAGGCGACAACGCCGGGGCGGGCGAAACAGCAGAGATTGTCGACATGACCGTCGGTCTCGTCTTCATAGACGCCGCGCGGCAGCCAGATGATCTTGTCGATATTCAGGTAGGCGGCCAGATGCCCTTCGATTTCTCCGCGCGAGAGTTGCGGATTGCGATTGGGATGCAGCAGGCATTGCTCGGTTGTGAGCAGCGTGCCTTGCCCATCGACATGGATCGAGCCGCCCTCCATCACCAGCGGCGCCTTGTAGCGTTCCAAGCACTCAACCTCCAGCATCTTTGTAGCGACGAGCTCGTCTTTGTCCCAAGGGAAATACATCATCTTTTGCAAGCCGCCCCAAGCGTTGAATGCCCAGTCAATCCCTCGCAGATCGCCGCTGTCGTTGACGACGAATGTCGCGCCGCAATCGCGTATCCAGGCGTCATTGTTGGATAGCTCAATCACGCGAACCGCCGGCGGCAGCAGCGCGCGGGCGTTTTCGAATTGCTCGCTACTGACGCCCATGGTCACCCGCTCGAAGCGGGCGATCGCGCGCGCCACGTGCGCGAAGGCGCGCTGCGCCGGCTTGCCGCCATTGCGCCAGGTATCGGGTCGCTGCGGCCAAAGCATCCAGCAGCCGGAATGCCTCTCCCATTCGGCGGGCATACGGTAGCCATCCGCTTTCGGTGTGGAATTGATCAGGCTGGGCATGTTGCTGGCTCCCATGCGGCATGAGGCAGGCTCGATATTATGCCGCTTTCAGCCGGGCAACGGCAGGTCGAGTTTGGCGGCGCTAGGGAAATCTACGACTGTTCATAGTACAATACGGTCGCCGGCGAAGGTATAGATTAACCAAAGGGCGCGATGAGTATACGTGCGATTTCGCCAATTGACGGGCGCTATGCCGAGAAAGTTTCGCCACTGCGAGACTTTCTTTCGGAATGGGCGCTGATGAAGTATCGGATCCGGGTGGAAGCGCGCTGGCTCATCACGATGTCGCGACATGCCGGTATCGCGCATGTGCGCCCCTTCACCGAAGCGGAAACGGAGTACTTGCACTCACTCTCGCGCGCGTTTGACGAGGCGGAAGCGGACTGCGTCAAAGCCCTTGAAGGCGAGACCAATCATGATGTCAAGGCGGTCGAGTATTACCTGCGCGAGCGCCTGGCAGAAACCAGTTTGCGTGATGTAAAGGAGTCGGTCCATTTCGCCTGCACATCCGACGATATCAACAATCTGGCTTATGCGATGATGTTTCGCGATGTCGTCCGTGATGTCTGGTCGCCCCGGGCGCGTTCGCTGATCGGCTGTCTCGCTCTATTGGCGCGATCAAACGCCGATGCCCCGATGCTTTCGCGGACGCATGGACAGCCGGCCACGCCCACGACATTGGGCAAGGAATTGGCTGTGTTTGCGCAAAGGTTGCGCCGCCAACTAAATGGTATAGAGTCGCAAGAATATCTTGGCAAGTTTAATGGCGCGGTTGGCGCCTTTAATGCGCATCATATCGCCTATCCGGAATTAAACTGGCAGGCGATTGCGCAAGAATTTGTCGAGGGACTGGGCTTGGCATACAATCCCTTGACGACGCAAATTGAGCCGCACGACTATTTGGCGGAATTGGCGCAGGGATTGGTGCGCTTCAACACGGTGCTGCTCGACTGTTGCCGTGACATATGGCACTATATTTCGCTCGGTTACTTTCGTCAGCGCGTTCGGCGACAACAGGTCGGCTCATCGACCATGCCGCATAAGGTGAATCCAATCGACTTTGAAAACGCGGAAGCCAATTTGGGCATCAGCAGCGCCGGCTTCGCGCACTTGGCGAACAAGCTGCCCTTGTCTCGTTTGCAACGCGACTTGAGCGATTCTTCGGCGATGAGAAACTTTGGCGTCGCCATCGCGCACAGTTATCTCGCAATGCAATCGGCCGAGCGCGGAATCTCGAAACTGGCTGTCGATCGGGAAGCGTTGTCGGCGGACCTGGAAGAAGCCTGGCCGGTGCTGGCGGAGGCGGTGCAGACGGTGATGCGCAAGCATCACTTGCCCGGCGCTTACGAACAGCTAAAGGCGCTGACCCGCGGCCAATCGGTCAGTCGCGCGGACCTGCATGACTTTATCGGCTCGCTTGACATCCCGAATGAAGACAAGCAAATGCTCTTGCAGCTGAAGCCCGGTGCCTACATCGGCCGCGCCGCGGAACTGGCTCTAGAGGGCGCGGACGGCCAATAGGCTGCGTCGAGGTACGATTTCACCTGCTTTACGAGGGATCCAGGCATGAAAGGACTTTCAGCCATGTTTCAGCCATTTGGCCGGCAAGAGACGGTACGGCTAACGATGGGGCAGGCGCTTATCAAATTCCTGCAAATGCAATACACCGAGAATGACGGCGAGATTCAGCGCTTCATTCCCGCCATTTGGGGGATCTTCGGTCACGGCAATGTCAGCGGCTTGAGCCAGGCGCTATGGGAATACGGCGCTGACTTGCCCTATTATCAACCGACCAACGAACAGTCGATGGTGCATGCGGCTTCCGGCTTCGCGCGGACGCGCCTGCGCACGCAAACTTTCGCCTGCACCACATCGATCGGCCCCGGCGCGACCAATATGATCACGGGCGCGGCAACCGCGCATATCAACCGCTTGCCGGTGCTGCTGCTGCCGTCGGATTATTACGCGACGCGCTTTCAGGGTCAGGTCTTGCAAGATATTGAACATCCGATATCGCTGGATATGAGCGTGACCGATTGCTTCCGCGTCGTCAGCCAGTTTTTCGACCGCATCACCCGTCCCGAGCAAATCCTGTATGCGGCGCCGGAAGCGATGCGTGTGATGACCGATCCGGTCGATGCTGGACCGGCGACGATCGCCTTGCCGCAGGATATTCAGAGCGTCGCCTTCGACTGCCCGACGAATTTCTTCCGCAAGAAAATCTGGCGCATTGAACGGCGTCAACCCGATGCGCGGCGGATTGGGGAAGCGATCGCCTTGCTGAAAAAGGCCGAGACGCCTTACATCCTGGCGGGCGGCGGCGTGCATTATGCCAAAGCCTGGGCAGAGCTTCGCGAGTTTTCCGACCGATTCGGCATTCCAGTCGGCGAAACGCATTCGGGCCGCGGCGCGCTCAAGGAAGAATCGCCGCTCTTGATCGGTGGCAGCGGCCATACCGGCACGCCACTTTCTGGCAAATACGCTGCCGATGCCGATCTCGTATTTCTTATCGGCACGCGCTTGGCTGATTTCGCCACCGGCTCTTATTCGGCTTGGCAGCACCCGGATGTCAACTTCGTCAGCATCAATGTCAGCGGCGCCCATGCGCACAAGCTGGGCGCCTTGCCGATCGTCGCCGATGCGCGTGAGAGCTTGCGCGCGCTCATCGCGGCCGGAGGGGAGGCGGGCATCAAACCCAACGCCGGTTATGTCGAATCAGTCGCCGTCGATCGGCAAAGCTGGCTGCGGCAGAAGCGCGAATCGGTCTACGTACAATACCCGAACGAGCGCATGAGCCAGGCGCAGGTGATTGGCGCGCTCAACGACTTCATGGCGGCCGGCGATACGCTTGTCTGCGCGGCTGGGACGGCGCCGGGCGATTTGCACCAACTGTTTGAGGCGACTGCTGGGCGCATCTTGCACCTGGAATTCGGCAACTCCTGCATGGGCTATGATATTCCGGGCGCGATTGGCGTTCGGCTGGCGCGCCCCGACGATGATGGCGAAGTTTACGTCTTCCTGGGCGATGGGAACTACCTCTTGCATCCAATGGAACTGAAGACTGCGGTGCAAGAGGGCGTCAAACTTACCGTCATCCTGCTGCAGAACGACGGATTCCAGTCGATTCACGGGCATCAGAAAGTTCTGGTTGGGCACAGCCTGGGTAATGAATTCCGCCTGCGCAATCAAGAAACGGGAAAGCTGGACGACGGCGAGTTTGTCGAGATCGATTACGCCAAAAACGCCGAGAGCATTGGTCTACGCGCCTGGAATGTCGCGGATGAAGACCAGCTCAAGTCTGCGCTGGAAGAGGCGCGAGAGGAAAACCGCTCCTGCATGATCGTGGCGCAGATCGAGCGCAACAGCCGTCTGCCGCGCTCGGGCATTTGGTGGGATGTCTTCGGCGCCGAAGTCACGGATGATGACGACACAAAAGCGCTGGTGGACGAGCGCGAAGAAGGGCGCCAGGGACAGCGCTTTTATTGGTAAGGACGTATTGAGTACGGAAAGGCGATGCAAAATGCAGAATGGCGCTTCGAGCCTTAGCTATGACATCATCGTTTTCGGAGACACCTGCGTAGACCTGATCCTGCGCGATGACGACGTGGCGCCGCATTTTGGGCAGGTCGAGAAAACGGTGGCTGGTTACGACTTGGTGATGGGCGGCTCCTGCTGCATATTTGCGACGCAGGCGGCGAAGCTTGGCTTGCGCGTCGCCATATTGGGCCGCGTTGGCGCCGATTATTTTGGCAAGCTGATCGTCGATACCCTGGCTGAGGCCGGTGTTGATGCGCGCTATATCGCTGTGGATGACAACTTGCGCACCGGCGTCACGGTTCATCTCGTCCAAGGCGATGACCGCGCCATGTTAACGCACATGGGCGCCATGAATACGCTACAGGTGGATGACGTCAGCGACGAATTGCTGGCATGTGCCCGGCACCTGCATTATGGCAGCCTCTACCTGCACACTGGGCTCTTGCCGCATTGGATTGAAATTCTGGAACGGGCGAAGCGCCTGGGGTTGAGCGTTTCGCTGGACACAAACTGGGATCCTGACGAGCGCTGGGACCACGACCTTGAAAGCGCCTATCCTTTTATTGATGTGCTGCTGCCCAATGAGCAGGAGGCGATGTACCTCAGCGGTGAGGCATCTTATGGCGAGGCCATCGCCAACTTACGCCGGCGCGTGCCATTGCTTGTGGTGAAGCGGGATATAGCGGGCGCTGTTGCCTGGCAGGGAGATCAGGAGTTTGCGCAATCCGTCTTTGAAGCCAACGAAGGCGGTGACGGAATCGGCGCCGGTGACAGTTTTGACGCTGGATTTCTGGCCGGCTGGCTTAACGAGTTGCCGCTGGCGAGTTGCCTGGAGATCGCATGCGATTGCGGACGTGGCGTGGCCGGCAATGTGGGCGGGATTGCCGGGCAGCCGAATCAATCGGACATCGCCGCGCTGCAGCCCGCGCTTCTGAAATGAGATGAGACTTGCTCAAGTGGGCTGGTCGCTGTTGGCTATTTGCAAGCCCTCGCCATTGTAGCCACGGCCGACGCCGCGATATTTGAAGCCGAGCAGGCGTAGTTCATCCGGATTGTACATATTGCGGCCATCAATGATGATCGCGCGCTTCATCAATTTGCGTATCCGCCGCATATCGAGTTGCTTGAACTCGTTCCACGGCGTCAGGACGAGCAATGCCTCTGCATTTTCGGCAGCGGCGTACGGATTTTCACAGGGGATTAAATCCGGCGCCTCGCTGCAGGCGTTATCCATGGCGACCGGATCGTAGGCTTTGACGACCGCGCCCTGATTTAGCAGCGATCGCGCCACTGCGATCGCCGGTGATTCACGAGTGTCGTCCGTATTCTGTTTGAAAGCCAAGCCCAGAAGGGCGACGGTTTTGCCATTGAGGTTGCCGCCCAGCATTTCGCGCGCCTTCAGCGTAATCTGCCGCCGTTGAAAGGCGTTGATCTCCATGACCGCGTTCAGCAACTGCGGATGCATGCCATGGGTCTGCGCCATATTCGCCAGCGCCTTGACATCTTTGGGAAAGCAGGAGCCGCCGAAGCCAACCCCGGCCTGCAGGAAGTGCGGTCCTATGCGCTGGTCGTAACCCATGCCGCGCGCCACTTCTTCCACATCGGCGCCTAGCCGCTCGCAGATGATGCTGATTTCGTTGATGAAGCTGATGCGGGTGGCCAAGAAGGCGTTGGAGGCGTATTTGATCATCTCGGCGGTGCGAATATCAGTGATGACGATGGGGGCGCTGAGCGGCGCGTACAGTTCAGCTACGGTCTCGGCGGCGGACCCGTCAGTCGAGCCGAGCACAGTGCGGTCAGGCTGCATGAAATCTGCCAGGGCGGAGCCCTCGCGAAGGAACTCGGGACAGGAGACGACGGCGAATTCGATCGGCTTCGGTTGATTGCGCTCGATGATTTCCCTGGTCCAGTCGCCCGTGCCGACGGGCACGGTCGACTTGTTGATGACGACCAGCGGATGCTCCATTGATTCAGCGATGGTTTTCGCGGCGCTGCGCACATATTGCAGGTCGGCCTCGCCATCGACGCCGGAAGGCGTGCCGACGCAAATGAAGACAAATTCGGCACCCTTGAGCCCCTCGCTATACGACGTCGTGAATCGCATGCGGCCCGCGACCGAATTTCGCTGCACCATTTCCGCCAAGCCGGGTTCATAAATGGGCATTTTGCCGTCTTGCAGCATCGTAATCTTGCGTTCGTCAATGTCAACCAGAGCGACATTATTGCCCAAATCGGCGAAGCAGGCGCCGGTGACCAAACCGACGTAACCGCTCCCAACCACACAGAGTTCACTCATATAGGTTTCGCCCTCGATTCTTCACGGATTTGCTCCGGACGCTGCCAGCATATACACGGGCGCCGGCGGAACTTCTCGCAGCGACAGTTTACCAGACCGCCCAGCGGCATCAGCCCGAGGCTCGTTTGCCATCGTACACCAGATTGCGCTAACACGGCTGCGATATTCCCGCCGATCTGCTTTTACAAAACTCGCCCGCAATTGATATACTGATTTGGCGATAATCCAGAGACGGGCGAAGGCAAGCGTGATGACGCGAGCAATGGATCCACAGACGGAAGCCAATTTGTACCAGGCGCACATCAAGGATGGCGTACCGCCGGAGAAACACAAAGTTCCCTTTCGCAATATCCGCGATCTGCTGTCGCTGCATAGCAAGACATCGGGCGGCAAGACTTTTCTCATTTTCTATGACGCGGACGGCGAAAGGCAAGCGCTGACCTACGCCGAGTTCACTGCGCGCGCGCATCAGTCGGCAAACTTCATGGTTGAAGATCTTGGCGTCCGCCGTGGCGACCGCGTCGCCACCATCGCCTATAACCACATCGACACGGTCTTGATCTACTTCGCCTGCTGGGTGATCGGGGCGGCGGTGGCGCCGCAGAATGTGGCCGAGGACGACCGCCGAATCGCCTTCATCCTCCGCAACAGCGAGGCGAAAGTGTGTTTCGTGCGGACAGAGTATCTGGAGCGGGCCGAGTCAATCATCGGCGGCGCCATAGATGGCGAGGGAGCGCCAAACATTGGCGCGATTGTTGAAGTCGGCGGAGCGCCCAGCGGAGGCCGCCTCAACTTTCACCAGGCGCTGGCCAATCGCCCGACCACCTATCTCGGTGATGACTCCGGCGCCAAGTCGGGTGATTTACCTTTGCGTGACGGCACGGCGGCGACAGCAACGCTTGATGACGAGGCGCTTCTCGTTTACACCAGCGGCACAACCGGCACGCCAAAAGGGGTGATTTTGTCCCAGTATAACTTGCTCGTCGACGCGCAAGGCATCAGCCAGTGGCAGGCGATCACGGGCAATCAGCGCATGATGTGCGTGCTGCCTATTCATCACGTCAATGGAATCGTGGTGACGATCATGATTCCGTTTTACGTTGGCGGCTCGACTGTGCTCAACCGCAGTTTCAGCGTGTCGCGCTTTTGGAAGCGCATCGTTCGCGAAGGCGTTAATGTCGTGAGCGTTGTACCTACGCTGCTGCAGTTCCTCATCGAGTATGGCCAGAGCGAACTGGCGGCCGGCAACACGATATTCGGCGGCTCAATCAATCGCCGCGACCTGACGCATTTCCGTCATTTCATTTGTGGCGCCGGCACCTTGTCGGTCAAGCTGGCGCGGCAATTCAGCGAGATCTTCGGAATCACCCTCGTGCACGGCTATGGCTTGAGTGAATCGACCTGTTACTCCTGCTTTCTGCCGATCAACCTGTCGTGGGAATCCAATCAGCGCTGGCTTCTCGACTATGGCTATCCAAGCATTGGCTGCCCGATTGAGCCGAACGAGATGGCGATATTCGCCGCCGATGGCAGCGGAATACAATTGGGAGAAGGCGAGCGGGGAGAGATCTGCATTCGGGGCCACAATATCATGCAGGGCTATTTCAAGCGGTCCGACGCCAATGCCGAAACCTTTAAGTTTCAGTGGTTCCGCAGCGGCGATGAAGGTTATTTCCTGCGCGATGAGAATGGTCGCCAATTCTTCTTTATCACCGGACGAATCAAAGAGTTGATCAACCGCGGCGGCGTGAAGTATAGCCCGCTTGATATCGAAGAAGTTCTGCTCGGCATTGATGGCGTGAAAGTTGGTTTGGCGATCGGCTTCCAAAACGATTACTACGGAGAGGAAATCGGCGCTTATGTCGTACTTGAAAATGGCGCCACGGTCACAGAAGAGACCATACTTGCGCGTTGCCGCGAGGTCATGCCCTTCGAAAAGTCGCCCAAGTCGGTCGTTTATGGTGACGAGATACCAGTGACGTCAACGGGGAAGTATCAGCGGCTCAAGCTACAGGATCTCTTTGCCGAATGGGAGAATACGCAGTTTCGGCGATAGGCTCGCCTCGGCTTCGGGCTCGCCGCAGGCTCGGTATGATGAGCAGACTGATCAAGCCATTGAGGACGACGATGACGGTGCTGCCTTCATGACCCAAGACGCCAAGAGGCAAGGGCAATTCCAGCGCAAACACGCCGAGAATCAGCAGGGCGATGACCGCGAGCGAGAATCCGATATTCTGCTGCACAACTTGCCTGGCGCGCTTGCTCAGTCGGATCGCGTCATGCAGGCGCTCCAATCGGTCGCCCATTAGCGCCACATCGGCTGCTTCCAAGGCGACATCAGTCCCGGCGCCGCCCATGGCGATGCCGATGTCAGCCAGCGCCAGCGCCGGCGCGTCATTGATGCCGTCGCCGACCATGGCGATGGATCCGTGCTCGCGCCGCAACTGCGCCACGATCTGCGCTTTCTCGTCAGGCAAGAGTCCGGCATAAACTCGGCTGATGCCGATCTTCCTCGCTATTGAGCGGGCGACGCGCTCATTGTCTCCGGTCAGCATGACGACGGTGATGCCTTGCTGTGTTAGCGAATCAATAAGTTCGGCGGCTTCGGCGCGGCATTCGTCCGCCAAGGCGATGAGACCCAGCCACGATTCATCCCGCGCTACGGCGACGACCGTCTTGCCTTGTTCTTCCAATTCAGTCTGGCGCTGTTTTAGCGTCATTGGCATGGCAGACGCAAGCGTAAGCGCCGCCGGGCGACCGACTAAGACGACATGCTCGCCGAGCAAAGCGCGGACGCCCTGACCGGGAATCGCTTCAAACTCTTTGGGCGGCTCAGGCAGCGTCGCCGTTATCTTGGCGTGATCAACAATGGCCTGAGCCAGCGGATGTTCCGACCGCGCTTCCGCGGCGGCGGCGATTTTGATGACATCAGCCTTCGAAAATGACGGCGCCGCCACTACATCGGTCACACGAGGCTGACCCAGCGTTAGCGTGCCGGTCTTGTCGAAAGCGACCGCTTTGACGCCGGCCAGCTCTTCCAGGCTGGCGCCGCCTTTGAACAATACGCCGCCACGCGCCGCGGCCGCAATGGCGGATATGAATGCCGATGGAACACTGATGACCAAGGCGCAGGGAGAAGCGACCGTCATCAGTACCATAGCGCGGTAGAAATTGCTCTGGAAGTCGCTGAGGCCGAGCGTGGGCGGCAATATGATGAATAGGACGACGCCGAAAATGATTAACTTGGCGTAAGTCTGTTCAAAGCGATCGAGGAATCGTTGCGTGGGCGCCTTGCTGTCTTGCGCTTCCTCGACCAGTTGAATGATGCGCGAGAGGGCGGTGTTCTCGGCTGCGCGCAGGGCGCGAACGTCCAATATGCCATGTTTGTTCAGCGTGCCGGCGTAAACCTGGTCGCCAACGGTTTTGTCCGCCGGAATGGACTCGCCAGTTATCGCGCTTTCATCGATGGCGGAGGCGCCAGCGACGACCTCGCCATCAACTGGAATGCGCTCCCCCGGCTCGATCAGGACGATGTCGCCGATGCGAATTGCAGAAATCTGGACTTCCCTAACTTTGTCGCCGCGCTTGACCTTTGCCAATTCCGGATAGTGGGCGAAGAGCTTTCTTATCGCCCGCCGGCTGCGCCCTATTGCCTGTTCTTGCAGCACATTGCTGAGCGAGAATAGAAAGAGCAGGATCGCGCCCTCGTGCCATTGGCCAATGATTGCGGCGCCCAATGCGGCCAAAATCATCAGCAGATCGACATCAATCTTGCCGACTAGCACGCTCTCCAGCGCCGATTTCGCGCCGTAGTAACCGCCAGCGATATAAGCCAGTATATTCAGCGCCAGCGCAAGCGATTGGGCGAAACCGAAACCTTCGGACAGCAGGCTGAACACGATTGCAACCAGCGTCAGCGCGACAAGACGAGGCGCAAGCCAAGTATCGCTGCGCCAACCAGCGTCTGTGTTAACGGCAATTGCCTGGTTTTGCGTCGCTGCGCTCCCGGCGGCCAAGGTATTCTCCTGTTTAATCCACATTGTACTATGGCATGACATAATTTTTAACATAGGTTAATCACTTTGTCAACCCAGTGTCATATCCGTTTTCAGGATCGGCTAATTCCGCCCGATGCCTAGCTACGATCCAAATAATGCAACATGGAACGAAGGGCAGCTTTGTGGCAAAAGCAAAAAGACGCGCCGTTTTGGCGCGCCTTCTGTGGCTAATTGGATGGTGGATTCGTGCAGTACGCTCAGACGATATCGTCGTTCTTGGGGATCTGCTTCATCCGTCTGACGATGCTGAAATGGAAGGCGATGCCCATCAAAACGAGGGCGATTGCCGCCCAACTGAACGCCACCACTTGCACCGATAGGGCCGGGATCACATTCTCGGCAAAGTAGGCGACCGGATTGGTGATGACGTCACCGCTATAAGCCGGCGTCGATAGCACCAAGGGCAAATCGAGAAGAATATGTAAGCCTGTCATCAGCGATATGACAGTTAGCACAATCTGCGTAACGGATTTGCGCGAACGCAGTTGATTGATATCGCCGCGCCCGGTCCAGCCGAGCAAAATCAGCAGCGCGCCGAAGCCCATGCAGATGATCATCGAGATCAAGTCGCCAGCATCAGCCGGGCGGATGAAGAGCGCCAGAAAACCGACCGTGAATACGCCAGTGACAGCGGCGATCAGTCGAATCAGATGCGGCGCTCGATTTACCAGGAAAAACATCAGAGCGCCGAGCGCAGCCGATCCCAAATAGCCGGCCGACATGGTCACGATATCGGCGCCATCGCGAAACTCGATCGTATAGGTGCCCACCTGCGAGAGGGTGAAACTCTCAACCGATCCGCCCGTCACTTGCATGGCAAAGGCGGTGAGCCCGCCGTGGATATTATTGACGAGCATTCGGAACGGGTGAGCGAGCCCAGACACTGAGTCGATATACCAAAGCGCCAATATGCCGATGAATGCCACCGCGGAGATGATGAAATTCCGGCGCACGATCTCGCGGCGTACTTTCCGCTCTACAAATTCCCTTAACATGCTTGCCTCCTGCTAACACCTGTTTCCAAGGACTACTCTTCACGGACTCTGCGACTTGAGTCCAGCCGCGTAAACCAACCTTCACGCAGCGCTTGGTTCTCTTCCTCTCATCGCGTCGCCTATCTCAACTCGCGCCGGCTTGATCAAACCGAAATACACGGCTGCGCCCAACATAAAAATGGAGATCGCGGACCAGATGATGGCGATCACGGCGGCGGGCAGCAGCGGCGTAAACTCGGCGGCGAAACGGGCGGCGTCATTTGTGGCTGTGTTGTTCCCAAACCTGACCAATAGCGCTAAGTCCATCACCGCGTTTAATCCAGTCAGAATCGCCAAGGTATTGAGAATGAAGAGATTAATGACGCGTGGCGCCAGCCAGCCCAGCGCGACCATCGCCACACCGAAGCCGATGCCGATGATATTTGCAGTGGGGTTGCCGCTTTGATCTGGCTCGGCGAAGAGCACAGTCAATACGATTATCGACAAGCCCAGGAAGATCGATAGCCCGCGCGTCCATCTGGGAATTCGGCTGGTAATAAAGAATAAGGCTGACCCAAAAAGCGCCGCGCCTAAATAGCCGGCTGGCAAGCTCAACGCGCGATACCCGCCGCCAATTTGCGCGTATCCTTGTCCATCGGGTAAAACGGTGAATCCCTCGACAATACCTCCGGTTAGGAGGGTGGCTATCGCGTGCCCGGCTTCATGCACGAAGGTGACGAAGAGACGGACAGGCCAAAGCAAAGACGATATGGTCGCCTGCAAGAAACTAGGCTCTGCTTGTGGCGCGCTCTGCTGCGGCGACTGCCATATACTCCATATCAGAAGAGCGAAAATCAGCGCCAAAAAAGAGACCTTCAGGCCTTGGCGTCGCACGATTGTCTCTGGATCTAGCGGTATCGAATCGCCGTAACGCCTCATGATACGCCAGAGGAAGAATAGCGCAATCAGCGCAAATGGCAGGCCGGTCGCGAGAAAAAAGACCGGCAGCGGCAGATTGCCCAATGCGTCAACCTGGATGCCGCTGCCAAGCGATTGGATTTCGCTCGATAACCCGCTTCCCAAATTGCCGCTGTCGAAGTGCTCGGACGTTAGGAATGATCCCAACCCAATCCAAGCGATGCTCGATACCAGAATCAGTGCCCAGAAAAAGCGCGATACTCTATTCACAAGCGATTCCTCGACCTATCATGCCAAATCTTTCTGGATTATATCGCGTCTGCTTCATCACGGTAAAGTGATCTCACATACTGTTCCACTTCTTATTATACGGAATTCGGCTGGGAAACGGCTATACATTCGTAAAAAGTTTGTAATCTGACGATCCAGATGCGTATACTGGCGTTAATGATGATACGCGGCTGCTGCTAGTTTGGTTCCGGCAGCATCGCCTGCCAATGCTGGCGTTTCGGAATCGCGCCGGCGCCAAAATGGCGCCTTTGGAGGAAATATGAATTCAGCCCTCGATCTAAGCGATTACCTGCCAGCGGCCGATTTGGCCTCTGCGGCGACCATGCCCGCTCGCTGGTACATTGATCCTGACTTCTTGACCTTGGAGGCGGAGAAGATTTTCTACAAGACTTGGCAGCCGGTAGCGCGCTTGGAAGATGTAGCGCGGACCGGCGACTATTACGCCTGTGAACTGCTGGACCAGCCGCTGGTCATCGTGCGGAATCACGAGGACGAGCTGCGCGCCTTTTATAATGTCTGCCCGCATCGAGCGGCTGTGGTGGCGCATGGGCGCGGCAATCGCAGGAGCTTGCAATGCAAATATCATGGCTGGACCTACGACCTGGACGGCAAGCTCCTGCGTGCGCCCGAGTTTGAAGGCGTGAAGAATTGGAGCGCGGATGAGGTTTGTTTGCAGTCCGTGCGCGTTGAGGCTTGGGGACCCTGGGTATTCGTCAACCTCGAAGAGTCTGCCGAATCGCTGTCCGCGACCTACGGCGACATCGCGCGGGAAATCGCCGCCGCCGGATTCAACCTGAGCGGGATGCGCCTGATCGAGCGTCGAGATTACCTGATCGAATGCAATTGGAAGGTTTACGTCGACAATTACCTGGAGGGTTATCATTTGCCAGTCGCTCATCCGGGCTTGTTTCGCGAGCTGGATTACGATCAGTATCGGGTGGAGACACATCGCCATTATTCCAAGCAGCACGCGCCGATTCGCGATGTGGCGCCGGGCGATGCCCGCGATCGACGCTACGTACGCAGCGGAGAAGCGGAAGAAGACGCGCTCTATTATTGGGTCTTCCCCAACGTAATGCTGAACGTTTACCTGGACAACACCTCGATCAACATCATCATTCCCGTGGGGCACGACAAGACCCTTACGATATTCGAATGGTATTTCGAAGCGCCAGGAACGGGGGCGGGCTGGGAAAGCATGCAGCAGATCATCGCCTTCAGCGATGAGATTCAGCAAGAGGACATCGAATTATGCGAGTGGGTGCAGCGGGGATTGCGGTCGAAAGCCTACGATCGCGGGCGCTTTTCAGCGCTGCGCGAAAACGGCGTGCATCATTTTCAATGCTTGGTCCATGAGTATCTCACGCGCGATTAATTGCGCTCCGGGGCGCGGTCTTCTTTTGAGGAAAATGCCTTGGCTGGCGATGCCCCCAGCGCCAAGAGCCCGATCGTGCCCCAAACCGCGTAACAGAAGACGTTGATTCCGTGCAGCAGAAATCCGAGCGCGAGCGCATCGGCATCGCTCATGCCAACCAGTTGTCCGGTTGCCAGAATTGCGAGTTCAAAGGGTCCGAGCGCGGCAACGCTGAAGGGAAAGGCAATGCTAAGCGCCGTCAATGAGATGCCCAAGGTAACGCTCGTCAGGTAGTCCACGTCTATGCCCAGCGCCAAGTGCGCGAAGTAAAAGGCGGCCAGCGCAGTACCCCAGGCGAGCGCCGTCCACACCGCGGTGTTTCCCAGCGTGCGCAGGTCGGTGAGCGGCCGCAATGCTTCAAGCAAGTGCTCGAGCATCGTTCGGAGCGGAAGCCGCTTGAGCGGTGGAGCGGCTTTTAGAATGGTGTTTAGCAGACGATGCGCCGGGCCGGGCGCGTGCGCGAATGTGAGCAGGACAAGAAATCCGACCAGAGCGAGAGCGCCGAACAAGGCAACTTTGTCCGTAATATCGGCCGGGACAGCTGGCAATCGGCTCACCGTGAACGCGATGACCAGTACTACAACCAGCATGTCGATCAGGCGTTCTACAATGACGCTGGCGCCAGCCGTAACCAGGGGGACGCCTCGTCGCGCGGCCAAGACGGTACGCGCGAGCTCGCCAAGCCGAAACGGCAGTTGATTGCCGAGGAACATTATGTTTACCATGTGGAAAGATTCCGCAACGGAAATACGTCGGTCCAAAAGCAGCCACCAGCGGATGCCGCGCGTTAGCAATGCCAACGTAGCAAACATCAACGTCATGAGCAGATAGGCGGGATCCGCCTTGCTCAAACTGTCGACCACGTCGCTTATCGGTACCGCTCTTATAACAAGGGCGAGAGATATCGCACTGGCGACAATGCTGGCGAGAATCACCAGAATTCTCTTCGCAGTCATGGATTAGCTGACCTCATCGCCTCTGGGTAAGCCGCAGCGCCATCGCCAAATTCCAAAGATCTGCGCTTCGTTCAAGAACTAGGCCGCCTCGATAAGAATAATTGGTTCGCCGCCAATCGCGCTGCTGCGGTTGCTCTCGAGGTCGGGAAAGCTGTAGTCGGTCGCTGGCTTGAGCGCAAGCGCATACCCGCCATTGGCGGCGAGTATTGTCATTGTTTCACCATTCATGAAATGCAAAACTGCGGATTCGCTCTTGGCTTTTAGCGTATACGATTGCGCTTCTCTCGTATTATTCCAGAGCACGACGATGCGTTCGCCACTGGTCCGCTGGAAAACGGCGGCGGTGACGGCTTCGTTGAGACCGTGCAAGCTAACCGGCGCGAAGGGCTGCCTTCCAAACACCTCGGACAATAAACGAAAAGCCTGCGCAACCGGGCGCGGCGTATTGGCATGAGGATGCTGGCTGAAACAATGTGAACCGCGCTGATTGCGGTAGATGCCGAAGGCGTCGCCGAAGCAGGCTCCGTTGGCGCAAAGCTCGCCGTTATTGGGCTGGAAGTCGGTGCCGGCCGGATAATTGCCGCAGTCGTCGTATAGTTGATGATAAAGGACGACTTCAACGCCTTTGGACCAGGCGTATGTAGCGCTCATGATAAGAAAATGCGCTTGCTGCTGCGCGGTCGCCAGTCGGTTGCGCTGTTCGGGGCTGAATGCCCAGACCGGTCCCGGATAATCATCCCAGACGGATACGCCGGTTTCATTCACCCAAACCGGGCGTGTCAAGCGGTACGCTTTCAGCGTGTCCTCTACTACTTTCGCCAGCCAGCCGCTGCGCCAGGGATCGTCATAACTGTGAATGGCTACGACATCAAAGAACCAATTGTAGCGGTCTTTCAGCGGATCAATTTGAATCTGGCGCAGCACCCGTCGTAGGAAGCCTTGGTCGTTTGCATAAAGCAAACCACCGAAAATGACTCTCGCTTCCGGATCGACAGTCTTGATCACAATCGCCGCGACCTTGAGCAGCCGCGCGTAAGCCTCGCTGCCTGCGCTCCAGAATTGGTCGAGGTCGGGTTCGTTCCAGACTTCCCAGGCGCGGATGCCGGCCTCCGTGCCGAAATCATTGTGCTGTGCCAGTACGCCGCCTGGCATATAGCGCATTACCGCATAATGCACGAACTGCGCCCAAGGATTGTCCAAATTGATCGGCGTATCTGGTCCGCCCTCATCCGAGCCGTTTGCGAATATCGGCTGGAACAAGTTAGCGATGCTTTGCCCATCTTGCCAGAAGCCGGGCCGGCCCAAGAGAATGGCGTTGGTCCGCAGGCCGTGGCGAATATCAGTCGCGAGCAGCCTGTCATAGGCTGACCAGTCATACCGCCCCGGCTGCGTCTCGACGCGATCCCAATACAGGGGCCAGCGTGTCCAGCCGGCGCCGAGGATCAAGGCATTGCGGTAGCGTTCCGCACCCATGTTGTTGTCGACGAAGCCGACGAATGTGATGCCCAGCCGATCGGCCAGGATATAATCATCGGGATTGATTAGCCCGCCCGGCGCTGTCGTGGGCACAACTGGCACTTGGGCGCTTGAAAGATGGCCGAAGAGCGCTAGCAAGACCAAGACAAGCAGCATGGCGACGGCGCGGCGTCTGGACATAGGCGCTCGAGCGTTGTCGACGCCATGCGGCGGCTCTGCAGATTCATGCCGGCTTAATCTAATGGGGACATTCACATCCAAAGACCAGTTCCCAAACTTCGTACCGATTATAATCTTGAGGGGCGAATCCTACAGCGTCAATGACCTTTAGATTGACGCGTCCATACACCGAAGCTATACTGAATCTTGAGCTTTGACAGCAAGCGAGAGGGTAGCGAAATGGCCGTCGTATCCGACGAATTGATGGAGATCCTTCGCTGCCCGGTGGCGGTGCATTACAAGGATCATGGCGATGATCCCGGACGTCTGCGGCTGGTGCGGGACAGTTGGCTCGTTTGTGATGACAGCGGCTACAAATACCCCATACGCGATGGAATACCCGTTATGCTGGTCGATGAGGGCGAGAAGTGGAAGGATACCTCTGAGGATGACTTGCCCATCCCCCCGCCCGAACAATAAATCAGGGGCGCGTTAACGCCCCTCTTGCGCTACCTCAGTTTCCCCGTCTAGGCGACAGCCGGCTCAAACTGCTGTGAGCGAAACGACAGCTGGCTGCCGCCCGCATCTACATCAACCCAGATTTGATCGCCCTCGTGAATCCCACCCTCGAGTATCGCCATTGCCAGCGGATCTTGCAAATCGCGTTGAATCGCGCGCTTTAGCGGCCGGGCGCCAAATACCGGATCCCAACCGGAATCAGCCAGCAAAGCCTTGGCCGCGGCGCTCAAATCAATTGTGATCCGCCGCTTAGCGAGGATTTCTCCCAGCCCTTCGAGTTGCAGATCTACGATGCGCACAATATGCTCGCGCGTGAGGCTGTGGAAGATGATGATTTCGTCCAGGCGATTGAGAAACTCAGGACGGAAGTGGCGATCCAATTCGCTCATGACCGCTGCGCGCTGCGCGTCGCGATTGATCTCTCCGCCCATCTGCTTGATCAGTACGCTGCCAATATTGCTCGTCATGATGATAACGCAATTGCTGAAATTGACCGTGCGCCCCTGCCCATCGGTCAGGCGGCCCTCGTCAAAGACCTGCAGAAAGATATTGAATACATCGGGATGCGCCTTTTCGATTTCGTCGAAGAGCAGCACGCTGTAAGGGCGCCGACGAACAGCTTCCGTCAACTGACCGCCTTCTTCGTAGCCCACGTAGCCCGGCGGCGCGCCAATCAAGCGGGCGATGCTGTGCTTTTCGCCATATTCGCTCATATCGATGCGGACCATCGCGCCCTCGTCATTGAAGAGAAATTGCGCCAGCGAGCGCGCCATCTCAGTCTTGCCGACGCCGGTCGGTCCCAGAAAGAGAAAGGTCCCCACTGGTCGATTTGGATCTTGCAAGCCAGCTCGGCTGCGGCGGACGGCGGCGGCAACTGCTCTAACCGCTTCATCCTGTCCGACGACGCGCTCATGCAAGCGCGCCTCCATGTGCAGCAGCTTTTCGATTTCGCCTTCCAGCATGCGCGCTACCGGAATGCCCGTCCAACGGCTGACGATGGCGGCGACTTCATCCGCATCCACCTCTTCTTTGAGCATCAGCGAACCGCTTCGGCGCATTTCATCCATGGTCGCCTCACGAGCGTTCAGCTCTTTTTCCAACACCGGCAAGACACCGTAGCGCAGGCGCGCCGCCTCTTCCAGGTTGCCGTCGCGCTCGGCGCGATCCAACTGAACGCGCGCGTCATCCAACTCCGCCTTTATGCCCGACATCGCTTGAATCGCGTCCTTTTCATGCTGCCAGACTGCCAGCAAGCTGTTGAGCTCTTCCTGCGCGTCCGCCAGTTCCAGCTCCAGGTCATTCAGGCGGCTCTTGGAAGCATCATCTTTTTCCTTGTTGAGCGCGGCGCGTTCGATCTCCAGCTGCATGATCTGCCGTTCGCGCTTGTCCAATTCCATCGGCTTGCTGTCAATTTCCATTTTGAGATGAGCGGCCGCCTCGTCGATCAAGTCGATGGCTTTGTCCGGCAGCTGCCGATCGGGCAAGTAACGATGGCTGAGCGCGGCGGCGGCGATGACCGCGCCATCTTGAATCCGGACGCCGTGATGAAGCTCATAACGCTCTTTCAGTCCGCGCAGGATACTGATCGTATCTTCGACCGATGGTTCATCGACGAAGATTGGCTGGAAGCGCCGTTCGAGGGCGGCGTCTTTTTCAATATGCTGGCGATATTCATCCAGGGTCGTCGCGCCGATCATGCGCAGCTCGCCACGCGCCAGCATTGGTTTGAGCATGTTGCCCGCGTCCATCGAACCTTCCGCGCGTCCGGCGCCAACGATATTGTGCAGCTCGTCAATGAACAAGATGATATCGCCCTCACTGTCGGCGATTTCTTTCAGCACGGCTTGCAGGCGCTCTTCAAATTCGCCGCGGAATTTGCTGCCAGCGACCAGGGCAGCCATATCCAGCGCGATTATGGTCTTGTCTTTTAAGCCATCGGGCACATCGCCGTTGACGAGACGCTGCGCCAGCCCTTCCGCGATCGCAGTTTTGCCGACGCCGGCTTCGCCGATCAGCACCGGATTGTTCTTCGTGCGGCGACTGATGACGTGGATCACGCGCCGGATCTCTTCGTCGCGTCCGATAACCGGATCAAGCCGCCCCTGACGCGCATCCGCCGTCAGGTCGCGTCCGAACTTGGCAAGACTTTCGTAGGTTGATTCCGGGTCCTGGCTGGTGACGCGCTGGCTGCCACGGATCGATTGCAGCGCCCGCAGGATATCATCATATTCTATTCCGTCGCGCTGCAAGATGCCGCTCGTTTCCCCGCTCTTTGCCAGCGCCAGCAGCAAATGCTCGGTGCTGGTGTACTCATCGCGCATTTTCTTGGCTACGTTTTCCGCTGTGCTGAAGACCTGCACCGCCGAGCGCCCAAGGCCAATTGATGAGGCAGGCTGACTGGCGCGCGGCAGATTGTCCAGCAGTCTCGTCAACTCCGCGCCAATGACGGCCGGTTGCGCGCCGATCTTCTGGATGATGCGCGGAACCAAGCCTTCGTCTTGTTCCAGAAGCGCCAGGAAAACATGGAACGGCTCAATCGTTGAGTGATGGCGCTCGCCGGCCAGGCTCTGCGCCTTAAGGACGGCGTTCTGCGCCTTGTTGGTGTAACGGCTGAAATCCATAGGTCCCCCTGATGGCCAACTTGACAGCATCATTGTCCGCCAGCCATGTCAGAAGAGTGTCAGAAATCTGTAAAAGCTGTGTAATCGTCCGTCTGGGGCAGCGAATTATCGCTGGCTGGAGCGCAGTATCGTCCCCGCGCCGCCTATATGGAAAGTGTCGAAGCAAGCGGGTATCAAGCCAGTCTCGCCCAAGGCAAGCTGAATCGCTTTAAATCCAGGCGCCTCCGCCGTGCACGTTCCATCAATGCACGTCAGCGCTTGAAAGCGCCCGCCCGTCTCGATAGCCCGCCCTTGCTCGGTGAGAACATGGCGCCAGACGCGGAAGTAGTCGCAATCGACAAGCAGATCGGTCGTCGGCTGCAGCGCGCGCGGACGCGAATCGAGATTGGCCACCTCACGGCCCTTGTCGTTATGCAGCTCGCGCGGCTGCCCATCCAGCCCCAACCGGCCCCAATCATAAAGACGATAGGTGACATCGCTCGCTTGCTGAATCTCGTAAATCAATAAGCCAGGTCCTAGCGCGTGAATGGTATTCGCCGGGATGAACAGTACATCGCGCGCTTTGACTTCGATGTAGACCAGAAGCTCTTTCAGCCGCTCGCGGCGGATCGCCTCCGACATACGTTCTCGGGTCGTCCCCCGCCGCAAGCCCGCGACCAATTGCGCGCCTTCTTCAGCATGCAGCACAACCCAGGCTTCCGATTTCCCGCGCGGATCGCCTTCAAGACTGCGCGCCTGTTCGTCGTTGGGATGCACCTGAATCGATAGCCACTCGGTCGCGTCTATCAGCTTCGCGAGCAAAGGAAAGCCATCGTTCGGATTATTGCCGCTGCCGAGAAGCTCCGCGCCGTATTCCCGCGCCAAATCGCCTAGCTGCTTACCGCGCAGCCTGCCATTGTCGACGGTTGCCGAGCCGTGCAACTCCCAGGATTCGCCATACGGTTCGGCCGTCGGCAAGCGCTTTTGCATCATGGTTTTCAATCGCCGGCCGCCCCATATCTTGGCATGAAGAGCCGGGCTTAACTTCAGCGGATAGAGCGAGTTTGTAGACAAGATAGCGCTCCATAAAGGGCTCTAAATCGCGACGCTTCCAATTATTATATGTCATTAAGTGGATATGATATAATGACCGTGACTCAACGCCGGTTGTTGTCAGATGTTTTTGTATTGTTTCTGATTTGCATCATCGAGATGTCTTAATGATCGAAAAGCCGACGCCACAAGATTATCTGGATGATTTGCACGCAATTGGTGTTACGCAGTTGTTTCAGCCACATCTAACGACACGCGACCGCGCTGCCGGCCTGCGACGGGTGCGGCAGGAACTCGGTCGCATGCGAACTGAGTTGACGCTCCATCGAGATTCACTGAACGAGAGCGGAGAGGCCCGTAGTACCGAGGAAGTCAGGCGCCGCGCCGCGCCCTTCAACCTCTTGCTGCTGCTGCATGAGCAATTGGTGGAAGAGGTTGGCGATCTGGAGCGGAGCCTCAGCTCGGGCAAACCGATGCCCTACAGCTTTGACTTTGGACGTGTCATTTTTGGCGACGAGGAAACCGGGGCCTGGTTTGTGGGGGGGCAGGAGCAATATGATGACTGGCTGCGGATTCAGCAGTTTAAGCGGCGGCTGGACGCCTTGCGACTCAAGGGCCAGCCAGCGCGCGAGCAGTTGAGCGGTATTCGCAGCGAGCTGGAAGCGCTTACAGCCAAGCATGAGAAAACCCAATCGAAGATCGACAGCCGCAAGAAGCGCGTTTTTGTTTTGCGGCGCATCGCGATGCTGGTGGTATTGCTCGCCGCAAGCGGAACTGTCGGTTTGTATTATTGGAACACGCAGCGAGATTTCAGCCTGGTTGCCCTGGGACTGACCGCCGTCTGCGCGCTGCTGATACCCATCGTCATCGCCAATTGGAAAGATCCGCGCACCCGCACCGCGCGCAAACAGCGCAAGCTGGCCGAGCAGATCCTTGAACTCAAGCAGGAAGGAATTCAGCATCGTCAGAGTTATCAACCTCTTGAGTTGCAGGTCAAGGCGCTGGAAGTCCACTACAACCGAATGATGGACACCTGGGAGGCGGCGCGGCTGGTAAAGAATCGTCTCGATGACTTCATTGAAGAGGGGCAGCCGCTGCGGGAACGGGTGGAGAGCATACGCGCGGAATTGGATGAACTGCGCCAGCAACGTGACAAATTGCTGCGGAAACTGGGAAAACGGCAAAAGCGCGGGGCTTTGGCGCGGCGGATGATTCTGCATGTCATGCTGGTATTGGCGAGCGGCGCGGTCGGATTTTACCTCCAATACACTGGCGAGCTGGATTATGGTTCGGTCATGTACGGCTTGGGCGCTTTCTGCATTCTATTGGTGCCGCTGGCCTACATTGACTGGAAGAATCGCGATTACAAGCTTGAATCAACGCTGCGCCAGATCGAGTCGCGCATGCTGCAATTGCAGACCGAAGGCAAGCAGGTGATGAAGCGCTATCATCCGATCGAACTGCAAATCAAGACGCTGATCGCGCAGTATAAGCGCACCCGCGCTGGCATTACCAGCACGCAAGATTCGTCGGCGGTGGCTTAAGCATCGGCCGGATCGAAGCGATAAAGCGCGCCGCCATAATCGATGACATAGACTTCGCCCGCTTCGTCTGCGCCAAAGCTGCTGATGGGTAAGCCCGTCTTCACCAGTTCGTCGGCATGCCAAGCCAATTCATGATCGCGCCAGGCGCCCCAGATTCTGCCGCTGCACCAATCGCCGAAGAGATAGACCGCCTCCAACTCGGCAATGGCTTCACCGCGGTAAACATTGCCTCCGGTGACCGAGCAGCCGAAGGAATGACTGTATTCGTAGATCGGCGGGACATGGTTCGGCGCGCTGCCGCCGGCGAAGATGTGCTTGCCCTCCCATACATTCCAGCCGTAGTTTTCGCCGCCGGCGCTATCGGCCGGTTGAAAGTTGATTTCTTCCCATTGGTTCTGCCCGACATCAGCCATATACATGTCGCCGGTCGCGCGATCAAAGGTGAAGCGCCAGACGTTGCGCAAGCCATAAGCCCAAATCTCATCACGCGCCGACGGGTCGCCGACGAAGGGATTGTCCAGCGGGATGGCGTAGGGCGCAGCGCTGTCGACATCAATGCGCAATATCGATCCCAAGAGCAGTTGCCGATTCTGTCCCGCACCCAACGGGTCGTTCGCTGAACCGCCGTCGCCGAGCGCGATATAGAGATAACCATCGGGACCGAATTCAATGTGGCCGCCGTTATGGTTGGCGTATGGCTGCGAAAGCCGAAACAAGATTTCGCCGCTGGAGGCGTCAGCGATATCCGGATTCTCGGCAACAACATGGTATCGCGCGACGACGGTACTGCCTTGCAGGTCCGTGTAATTTACGAAGAAGGCGCCGTTGATTAGGAATTCCGGATGAAAGGCGAGACCAAGCAAGCCCTGTTCGGTGAAGCGATTTGTAATCGCTCCGGGCGAGATCAATGACGAAATGTCGAGGAATGGTACTGTTGTCCGCGCGCCGTCCTTGAGGATCCAGATGAGACCGACTTGCTCAACCAGGAAAAGTCGATTCGAACCATCGGCGGCATGCGTCACATACAGCGGCCGCGTAAAGCCAGTTGCAACCTGCGTCAGTTTGAAAGCGGCGGGGTCGGGACCACGGTCGCGCGAAATGATGCTGTCCGGCGTCTCTTCTTGCGCCTGCGCCAGCGCAACAGGGATGGCGACCATTATCAAGAGAGCGATGCGTATTGCTTTCACTGCTCCTCCTTATGCCGAATACCAAACGTCACGCGCGAGACGCTTGGCTGCGCGTGATCAGCGACAGCACGGCGTAGTTATTGGCGCGTTCCGGCGCGTCGATACGCTCGTCGCCATGAATATGACGCAGGCAGCGCACCAGATGCGTCTCGATGATGAGTTGGCTGCGCGTGCGCGACTTCAACCAGCTTTCACCCCAAATCTCAGCCGCCACACTGATGCAATGCAAGACCTGTTCCGCCAGCGGACCATTGAGCCGCGTCGGCAGCAACTCGTCGATGAGTTGCCAGCGCATATCTTGCCACTTGCCGGCCGCGATGATCGCCCCGGCGAAGAGCGCGACATTGCGCCAGCGGGCGTAATCATGGCAGAGCAGGGCGACGATGTTTTCGGGAAATGTCCAGCCTTCTGTACTGGGAGCGCGCAGCTCGTGCGGCATCCGGCATTCGTCATAAAACTCGATCAGGGCGCTGGCAGCCAGATACTCCTGAATCGTAAGATGGGGAAAGCGGTACAAATCGGGCGCGTCCGATACCAGGATGCCGTTGCGCGTCGCCAGATATTCGAGGACGTCTTCAATGCCCGCGCCCAGACCGCTGCCGAGCGACTGCTGCTCAATCAGCTTGTCGAGCAGGCGCGCGCGCTGGATGATGGTGGGATAGCGCTGATAAGTTTGCTGCTCCGAATGCAATTCAAAGGCGATAAGCTTCAGCGCCGCTCGCATCCGATCCAGATCGATATTGGCCAGCTTTTCATGCAGCTTGTCGGCCGGCGACGGGATATTCCAGCGATCCAGCAACTCCACCGTATGCTCATAAAGTTCGGCGCGCTTGTCCGGCAGCTGCTTGTAATCTTCATGGATCAGCGTCAGCAATGCCAGCATCAGCGGCTGGCGCGCGAGAGGCCAGAGCGCCCGGTTTTCGCGGATGGCTTTGTTGAGATCGGCCGCCATTAGCGCGCCCTGTTTGGCGGCGACGGCGCGGCCACCGAGGACGCTGGGGCGGGTCTCGGCGACATTGGCGTACCAGCGTTCGATATACGTCTTCACTTGCTGCCAGGTGAACGGCGCCAGTTCGGCTGAGGCGAATCGTTCGGATAGCCGCCAGCGCGAGTCATGACGGTAGGCGTAGGTGCGGCTGGTGACGATCACGCGGCAATTGGGAAATCGGTCTACCCAGTTTTCAATGATCCGCTGCAGGATGACGCGATCGCGCTCTTCGTAGACTTCGTCCAGTCCATCAAGCACGATTAAACTGCCGTGCGTTGGCACATCGGTCTGGGTCAGATAGGCTTCCAGATGCGGCGCCAGATTACCGGTGGCGGACTGCACGTAATTCAGCAAGGATTCGGAAGTAGCGGCGTCAAGCGACTTGGGAAACAGTTCCGGCGAATTGGCGAAATCGCGCAGGCTGACGTAGATCGGCAGGATTGGTCCGTGGATCCAGGACGCGCCCAGCATCTCCAATCCTTTGACCTTGTCTTGCCGTTCCGCGCGCGGATCACAGGCGTAAGCGAGGGCGCTGACGATGAAGCGGCAGAGAGAGCTCTTGCCTGTGCCAGCGGCGCCGGTGATGACGATCAGCGGATGCGCCGAGATGACTTCAAGGACGGATTCGCGCACAAATCCCATGTCCCGTTCAATCGCCTGGAAACGCCGCGCATTCAACTCTTCGACGCTGACGGTATGGAATTGGCGCTGGTCAGTCCAAATGTCGACCGGCGTATAGAGTTGATGCAACATGGCCGGCGTATGATGTTGCGAGGCTGGGTGTATCGTTGTCGTCGGGATGTTCCACTCGGAGCGCACCGCCGCCAGGTAGGCTTTTAGCGCCGACTTGTTGCCGTGGTAGTGCTCGGCGACGATATTGACATCCTGCCCGGCGAAGATCACATGGCCGCCGGCGGATATGCTGCCAGCCTGGACGCGCACCGCCGATGGATAATCGCGCTGCTCGCGCATTGTCTTCAGCAGATTGCGCGCAAATTGGATCGCCTGCCGCCCTTGATTGGCTGATCCGTCTAAGCCGCCGGTGGCCACGATCAGCCAGTCCAAGCCGATCAATTCTTCATTGTTGAGCTTGTCTGGAACGAGGTCGTTTCTCGCCAGCTCTTCCGCGCTGCGCGTGTAATTTCGGTCGCGGTATATTTCGGTCATGCGCTTGCTCAACGCTTCGCAATAGCGAAACTTCTTGAGCAGGCGCCGCAGCAGCGTCAGCTTGGTCGTCTGATTCGGCACAACTGGGGCGAAAACCATCATGACCAGTTTCTGATACGGCGATTCCAGCGCGGCTTCATCAGCCTGCTGCTTCAAGCGCGCCCAGTTTGACTGTACGAAGCTGCGCCAGGCGGCGGGCGATGTGATCATCATTTGGCTTGGCGCCGCTCGCGCATTTACGGTGAGCGCCTTGGCTGGGGATGGCTGTATTTGACGATTCAAGATCTATGCCTGCTTAAGACCAGTTGTCGTAACGTCTCGCACATACAGATGCGCGGCGACGAATGATTGCGCGCCGATCGGGCGAAGCCGGGCAGCCCATCATTGGGCGATTTCGACATATCGGCGGTCAGATTTTCTTTGCTGCTCGTTGACCGGAAAGCGCCTCCTGGAAGTTGATGGCGACTTCCCCGACGCTGGCGAGTATGGCGCCAACGAGCGGCTGATCAAACAGCGTAAGCGCGGCTGCGGTCAAGGCGGGCGAAAAACGCAGCAAGGACTTCGCCGCCCGCATCAGGATCCGCGGATTCGGTTTCTTGCTCGATGTGAGCTGCGCCTCGACCGTTTGCAGGTCGTGCATGGCTGCTTCCTGGTTTTCCGTCGCCATCTTTTCTTTTTGGATGGTGTCTTCGACATTGCGAATGCACTGCAGCATCATGTCGAATTCTTGCGGCGTCGTTTCCACACCGCCGACAGTGACGGTTTGGTTCGTGTGCTGCGCGACATCGCCGCCCGTCTGTACTTTCACCTGGCCATCGCGGCCCGCGAAAACTACGTGACCGGTCACCGACAAGTGATCAATGTCAATGTTGATATCGGCTGGCTTCGCCATATTGTGATTACGGCTGTTTCCGCTCGTTTCCATCATTCTTATCCCTTCTTAACCTTGGCTGCAATGCGCTGCTGTGTTAACGACGCCCTTTAAGTCAGTCCGACCAGCCTTATGCCGATTGATGAATAACGCACACGCGGATCAAGATAATATCGGAAGGACGTCTGCGCGCGGTCACAGGGGCTGACATAGCTGCCGCCTGCGACGGCGCGGCGAAAGTCGCGGCCCCTTTCGGCTGCTGCGGCGGTATTCAGCGTCCATTCCCATACATTGCCCGCCATATCATATACGCCGTAGGGGCTTGCTCCCTTCTGATAGCGATCCACTGGCGTAGTCGTCTTGAGTCCGGTCTCTAGCGTGTTGCAATTCTCTTCATTGTATTCGTTGCCCCAAGGGAAATAGCGGTCGTCATCGCCCTTTGCCGCGCGCTGCCATTGAGCAATGGTAGGCAGAGTGACTTTCATCCCCAGCAGGTTGGCCAACCAATTGGCAAAAGCCATCGCCTCATACCAGTTTACGTTTTCTCGTGGTCGGGCGTCGCCGCTGAAGCCAGATTCCGCCGTTCCCTTCCTCAGGTTAAACCAACGCCGCGCGTCATCAGAGAAATCCCACCAGCGTGGATTGCGGTAGCCATCGGCAGCGCGCGCAAAAATGGCGAACTGCGCATTAGTCACCAGATATTTGCTCATCACAAAATTGTCGACCTGATCGGTAACTTCGCCGAAATCTTCATCGGCGCCCACGATGCTGGAAATGGTGACGGTTCCGTGGGGAATATCACACCATTGTAGCATGGGCAGCACTTCGCTATGGCTCAGCGATGCCTCAGCGCTCCCAACTCGGTTGCCATTCTCGCCCGCATCCGCGTGGGCGACTTGCGGCGGAACCGTTGACGGGGATATTTGCTGCGCTTGCGGCCTGGCAATGGCTTGGCTGCGCGCCCTATTCGCGCTTGGCTGGCTGACTAACGGTGGCGAGGCGCCGACGCCTTGCGCGGCTGGCAGTCGACTTTCGTTTGGTCTCTTGACGACGCTTCGCTTGCCCATTCCATCCGATCCGGCAACCGGCTGATCCGACCTGCATAATCGGTGCAAGCCTTGGGGATCATAATCGCCGAATTCTTGCCTAAACTCGGCCAGCGCCTCGCAAGCCAGGTCGCGTGTGCTTTCAAACGAGAAGAGCGCTACGATATGTTGGTATTCGCGCTGCGCTTCCCTGTTGTCGCTGCGCTCAGCCACGGCGCTTTCGGCAATTCGCAGCAGCTTGTCCAACGGCACAAATCGCGACTGATAACCGCTGGCTTTCGCTTGTTTCAGCAGCAGGATTGCCTTGTCGTAATCGCCTTTTTCCAGCGCGCGCACGGCATTGCTGATCAATTCAGCCGGGTTGGCGATTGAGGCGGGGCTGCTTTCCGCGGCCTCCTTCGTGACCGAAAGCGTCGGCGCCTTGGCATTGCGCTGCCGCTCCACCAGCAGAATCGCATTCAGCAGCTGCGCGATGTTTTCCACGGTCAAATTGTCGCAGAGGTCGACGTACTGCCATTCTTGCATACTCGCGGGCAGCACCGTCTCGCGATTGATCAGCACCGGAATGACATCGCGCTTCAGCCGCAGGGCGATCTCCAATTCACGGCGGCAGTAAATCGAGGCGACAGAATCGGGCGAGAGCAGATAGACGAATACCTCGCACCAGTCCAGACGGCGCAATATCTCCTTCCACCAATCTTGCCCAGCGTAAAGGCGCTGGTCATACCAGACATCGTGCGCGTGCAAGGTCTCGATAATGCGGATGCAATAGGGTTTGTCGACGCGGGCGTAACTGACGAAGATCTTCATGCGCCTGTCCGATTTGCCTCATGCGTGAAGGAATCGAGAAGCGCGAGGCATGCATCGCTGCCGATTCGCCTCAAGGTCGCTACGGCAAGGTCGTGCAGTGACGCGTCTTCCCATGACGGTTTGTCGTGGTCATTTAGCAGTTGCTTCAAAATCGGCAGGTCAGTCTCGTTCATTTGTGGCGCCAGACGCTCCATGGCAAGGTGGCGCAAATGGACGCTGCTATCGCTGAGCGCAAGTTCAAGATAGGGGCGCGCGCTTTCTGTGCCGAGTTGAAGGATGGCATTCAGAGCGGCGAAGCGAACAAACTCGTCGTCATCGCGCTTCAGGGTATCGGCGAGCGCCGGCATCGCCTTCGGATCGCCCATCTCTCCCAGGGCTTCCGCCGCTGCCTGGCGGACCGCCTTGCGCGAGCTTCGCAACAGCGGCGTCAATCTGGCAGCCAGCGCGGACGCGTCTAGCTCAGCCAGCGCGCGTATAGCCGCGACCTGCACGATCCAACTCGGATCGTCGAGGCGTCCGCTCAAAGGCGCAATCGCCGCTTGATCATGGAGCATCGCCAGCGCCTCGGCCGCCGCCCAGCGCACGCTCCAGTTGTGGTCATTCAGCGCGTCACAGAGCAAGCGCGCGACTTGGGGATTATCCGTGCCGCGCAGGTGTCGGGCGAATTTGCGCAGAAACTTTGCCGCTTTTTGGGTGCGCCCCCAATCGTCATCGCGCAGCACCTTCAGCGTTCGGATGATTTTTTCTTCATCGCTGAATCCGGGCGCGGCGCCGTCGCTTCGCAGTGCGGAAGTTGTGCCCGGCATTGATTTCGCGCTGTCGCCATCCATCACCGATGATTCAATTTCATTTAGCGCCTGCCGCGCCCGTTGCCCAATCGTCGCGGTGTGATTCGCCAGCATTCGTTCATCGCTCAGCAGTTGACCCAGCGCAGCGGCAGCCGGCCGATGGCGGAGATGCCCGAGCAGATCGATCGCCGCCGCTACGGTCAGCGGATTGGCGCTGTCGAGCAAGTCGATTAGCGCGTCGCCGTCCGCCTCTGACTGGCCCTTGAGCAGCTCGGTCACAGCATCCACAATCGAACTGTCTGAGTCGGTAAGGGCGGCGATGATCGCTTTCCGCGCCGCTATGTCTCGCTCGTATCGGGCCAAGATTCCGTAAGCCGCCAGCCGCACAAGATTCTCTTCATCGTGCGCTGCTTCCAATAACGCGGGCAGGGCGCTGGCGGGCGGATAATCAGCCAGACGCTCCAGCGCGAGGCGGCGCTGCTCCGGCGCCCGGTGGCGCAATTGTTGCCTTAGATCAGCCGGAAGCGCGTCAGCCGGGTCTGCCTCTGCCTGAGCCCTGACATCGTCGAAGAGCGGCTGACCGTATAGCAGCGCTTCAATGTTGCTGCCGACCGCTATCGTCGGTTCGGGCGGATCGTCAAGTACCTGGCTGATATCCGCGAGAAGCTGCTCGAAGCCGTCTCGATTAGGCGGATGCTTGATGACGCTGGCGATCCGGGCGCGCAGTTCAGCCGCATTGCCTTGGGCGAGAATTGTCCCAGTCAGTGATTCGGGCAAGTCCAAGGAGCCTTCCGCGATTTGCGCCAAGCCGATGGCGATGTCCGTTTCGTTCATGTTGGCGACAAAATCGTAGAATTCCGGAGTCAGCGTTAGCTGCCTTCTGGCGGACATGGCAAGCAAGCGGCTGGTGACCAGGCGTTTGCCCTCGGCGAGCGCCTTGATGACGGTGTTTCGCTGCTGCGGCCGATCCTGCGACCAGCGCAGCACCCGCGCCAAGATTTCAGCGTAGGCGTATTTCATCAATGCCTTTACGATCTCGTCATGGTCGCTGCGCTCGCTGTCGTCGAGGTAATGCAGCAAGAGAATGGCAGTCGGCAGATACTTGATCTCACCAAGCATCCAGATCGCGTTCTTGCGCAGCGTCTCGTCTTGATGAAGGGACAGTTTCACCAGATAAGCGAGCGACAATGGCAATCTATAAGGTTGCAGAAGCTCGCTGACCAGGACCGTTTGTTCGCGGTCGATTCCTGCGACCAGTCCTATGAAATCAATCGGCAGTTCAAGCGGCAATGCGCGGACTTCCAGCCAGAGCCAGAGCTGCTGCGCGTTGTTGAATCGGCTCAATTGACCAAGCAACAGTTCCGCTGTTCGCGGGGCCTCAGGCAATTCGGCAATCGCGCTGCGAAACGCGCTCTTCGCGGCCGCGTTCTGCGCGCACAGTTCTACCAGTTTGGCAATTAATGATTCATCTAAGCCCTGACTTAGATCAGGGAAGCTCTTCAAGCACATTGCTGCGATGAAGGGATCGATTTCGGCGATCTGCTCAACTACGCCCGGACGGCTAACTTCGGGAAGCCCTTGTACCAATGCCAGCGCCAGATTGTCCCATTTCTTCGGGATTCGCCCTCGTCCCTCGGCGAACTCGGGACGGGTCAGATATTTGCTCAATCCGTCTTGCTTAAGGCGCTCGGCGGCCAGATACCATTGAAACCTTTCGCAGTGGAATCGCAGGAGCGCGCCCGTTTCGTCCAGGACCCCAAGTTCCAGGGCGCGGTCGAGGACGCGCGGATCAACTGAATGGTTGATGGCGGACTCCCTAAGGAGAAAACGGTGATTGTCCTGCAGCATCATCGACCAAGCTAGCTGCTGCAGGCCCGCCAGCAGTTGCTTGGCGTCGAGTCCGCCCGCGGCCTGTGGCAACTGTTGGCTCCGCAAGGCAATCATGGCTGCCATCGGGTTCGCTTGCCACTGATTGAAAGCCAGCGCCCGGTCGGCTGAAAGCAATTCCACTCCAATAGACAGGTTGTCCATGAGGCAGTCGGCGATGAGCGCATGTTTCTGTTTCAGAATCTGCCGGAAGCTATTCTGCTGTTCCAGCGTTAGCCAACTGCCGACGAAGCTCTGCGCCCGTCCCGCGCTGATGCCGTTTAGCTGAACAATCGGCAATTCGGGCGCCGCGCCTCTGTCGCCGGCTGTCAAGACGATGAAGCGCTGACCAGGACTGGCGTCAATCCACTGGCGCAGTTCAGCGACCCGCGCAGGTTGGCTGCGCGCAAGATCGCTCCAGTTGTCCAGCGCTAGTAGTGTCTCGCGCTGGTCCAGCCAATGCTGCCAGTAAGTGAGCAGGGGCCATTGCGATTCCACAAATGCATCAAGCGTGCGATGTTCGCTGGTCCACTGCGCCAGGTCCAGCCAGACTGGTACGGCGGCGTCTTCATCGCGCAGAGCATTGTGCGCCTGATGCAACGCGAGCAGCCGCGCGAAAGTTGTTTTGCCGCTGCCGGTCTCGCCTTGAACAATAAATTGCGGTTCCAATTGCGACCATTCGAGGAGATTCTCAACCGGCAATTCATTGCCCGCTTTTTTGCCGATAAACTCCCAGTCCGTAAGTATATTTGGCTCAAACATCCGCGGACGAAAATCGGCGGCCTTTTGCCTGTCGGAATTGCGCAGCGATGCCCAGGAAGTAGGCATCTTTGCCAGCGCTAGCTCAATGTCTTGTATGAGCCCGCGCAAATAATCGAGCCGTTCACCCGTCTCCGCCACCGCTTCGGACTGCGGGACCTGGCTCAAAAGATTCTCCACGCTAAGGTCGTTGGGGTCGTCAAACCAGCGGCGGAAATCAATCCAGTCGCCAAAGGTGAATTCGGCGATCATCTCGGTGGAGAAATCACGCGGAATGACCGCGGTAATGGCTAGGTCGCGCCCCCGAAAATGCTCGAATTCAGCACGACAATAAGGCGACGCCAGGTAGTCATCGGTCACGATAGCAATGACGCCGGTCGCTCGCGACCGCGCCTGGCGAATCATTGCGTTCCAGTCTTCATTCAGATTGATCTCGAAACGATCGAAAGAGACATTGCGATAGTAGCGAATCAACAGGTTCGCCAACTGAAAGGCGTAGGCGCAATCGATATTGTGATAGGAAAGATAAATCAAGCTCTCGTTGATGAAAGAACCTCGTGGCGACAGACATCATGATGTGCAAACACAATTATACTCTTGGGTCGATGGCGAGATATCGAATATGACTGCCAATCTGGTTCGGCCAGCGGCAGCGAAGGCTGTCGAAGACAATCGGCATCGGCTAAGATGCGTATCCGGAATACAGCGATCTGGCAATGCGAAAATGTCAAATACGGCGGTTCTGCGCGGCGCCATCTATGGCATTACGGCAGCGGTCATCTGGGGCGGCATGTATGTTGTTTCCGATGTGACGCTCGTGGTGGTGCCGCCCTTCACGCTGCTGACGCTGCGTATCGTCTTGGCGCTGATCGTACTATATCCGCTCGAACGGGCGCACGCTCATGGCGCTCCGCCGAAGGGGACGAAAGCGACCTTGCTCGGCGTCGGCGCCGTCGGCTTGGGTGTAAGTCTTGGCACACAGTTTGTCGGCACTGACCTGTCGACGGCGATCAACGGCGCTTTGGTGACCAGTGCTTCGCCAGCCTTTGTCGTGCTATTCGCCCTGGTCCTGCTGCGCGAAAGGCTGACGCTATTGCGACTGTTGAGCATCGTCCTGGCAAGCCTAGGCGTACTGATAATTCTGAATCCGGCCGCCGGTGATTTCGGCTCGGATACCTTTCTTGGCGATATTTTCCTCGCCATCTCCGCTCTTACCTGGGGTCTGTATTCAGTATTGGTGCGGCGCGTAACCATTCGTCATTCGCAGCCGACGCTGACCGTGACCGTCTACGCTTTGATGGGCGGACTGCTGCTTTCCATTCCCGCCAGCGCGTTCGAATTAACGCAGCGCCCGATAGGCGAGATTGATGCCGGCGTCGTCTTTGGCGTTCTCTATCTGGGCTTGGCTTCAACTGCCTTCGCGCTGCTGCTGTGGAATCGCGCCTTCGCGCTCGTTCCCGCTACGATGGCTTCGCTGTTTTTCTTCGCTCAGCCGCTTTCCGGCGCCATCTTTGCCGCGCTCTTGTTAAACCAGGAGATGACACTTGCGCTGTGGATGGGCGGCGCCCTTATCGCGGCAGCGGTGCTGCTCTCGCTATTCCAGGCGCCGCTAGATGCGCCCGTCAAGCAGAAAGCAGGCGCCTAGCTTCGCGCGCCATCGTCAATAGCCGAAAGCAGCGGACGTCGGCGAACAGTCGGGCGATTTCCTGTAGATCAGTCGTACAATGCGTTTGAAGTAGTAGCTCGTGGTGGCTCTGGTCCTCCAGCAGTTCGAGATCTTGCTTGACGCCGGCCAGCCCGCGCAAGACCATGCCGCAGGTATAACCGATCCGCGCCAGTTTCGAATCGCCTACCCAGCCGGCTTGACGCAGACCTTCAATGTATGCGGCGAATACAGTCTTATCCAGTTGTTCAGCGTAATCGGCCGAGAAGCCTTCATAATATAGGCTGACCGCTACCAGGCATACCAGCTCCTCGCCAATCCCGCCAATGGACGCGAGCGCCCAATCAATCAGCACGACTTCGTCATCGCGGCGCAGAATGTTCCTCGGAAAGGCATCGGTGTGGCAGAGCGCGCGCGGCAGTTGGGACAATGCGTCTATGAACAGCAGCCGATCATTCCAAATCCCTGCGATCTCATCTAATGCCTCGTACGGCAGCGCCGCCCACGCCAAGGGACTTTCCAGAAGGCGATCCAAGTCATCAAATGCAGGCGCTAGCGCCGGTACGATCGCGCAATGCCAATTCGTTGTTAGCCAGTCAAATTCAGGCAGCGACTTAGCCGTGAGCCAGGCGCCGTTGAAGCGACCGAGACGCTGGGCGATGTCGCGGTAGTCGGCGAGCGTCCAATCTCCCTTGAGGTCTTCGATATCCTCCATCCAGATCCAACAGGCGTCTCCGAAATCTTGCAGGTCGAAGATGCGCGGCGTCGAAAAAGTATCCGCGGGCAGGTCAGCCAGGATGCCTGATCGGTAGACCTCGTATTCGCGCTTCCAGTAATAGGGCGAGCGCGCCTCCTCTCCTTTACGCTCATAGAGGATCTTGAGGATGAGTGAAACCGTCTTGCTCGAAGTGGTGAGAATCTTGAACCGGTAGAGCGAGGTACCGCCGACGGCGCTGCCGAAACCGCCATAAACCGGCTCAACTTCCCAAGACGAGACTGCCACGTCGTCGCCGGCGGCGATGCGCGCAAGATCTGCCATGCGGGATGCAGTGAGAGACGCCAGCGTCTGTAAGGTATTGATGTGTTCAGAAGTTGTCGACACGAGGGCTAATCAATGCCGAGATAGGTCTTTTGCACCGTTTCGTTCTGCTGCAAGTTGGCCGCTGTATCGCTGATGGCAACTTCGCCGCTCTGCAATACGTAGCCGCGATCGGCGATCTGCAGCGCCATATGCGCGTTCTGCTCGACCAGCAAAATGGTGACGCCTTCGCTAGCGATGCGCTGAACCGTTTCGAAGACGCCATCCACCAGCACCGGCGCCAAGCCCATGGATGGTTCATCGAGAAGGAGCAGGCGCGGCTTCGACATCAAAGCGCGCGCAATCGCCAGCATCTGCTGTTCGCCCCCGCTTAAGGTGCCCGCGAACTGTTTCTTGCGCTCTTCCAGGCGGGGGAAAAGCGAATACGCGTTATTCAGATCTTCCTTGATTTCGCCGTCGCGCCGGATGTAGGCGCCCATGTCGAGATTCTCTTCGACAGTCAGTTTGGCGAAAACTCCGCGGCCCTCGGGCACCATCGAGATGCCCTTGGATACCAGCAGATCAGCCCTCGTCGACGAGATGTCTTCTCCATCATAAGAAACCGACCCTTCACGCGGCGCCATCAAGCCACAGATTGTGCGCAGCGTTGTCGTTTTGCCGGCGCCGTTGGAGCCGATCAGGGCGATGATTTCGCCGCTATCGACCTCAAATGAAACACCCTTAAGCGCATGGATGTTGCCGTAATAGGTATGAATATCGTTGACTTCCAGCAGCGCCATTTGCTTTTTCCGCGCCCGCCTAGTTTTCCAGGGTCGCCGCCGCCGCGCCCCGTCCCAGATAAGCTTCAATCACATCGCTATTGGTTTGAATTTCAGCCGGCAAGCCCTCGGCTATCTTGCGGCCGTAATCCAGAACGGTGATATGTTCCGAGATATCCATGACGACCCGCATATCATGCTCGATGAGCACAATGGTGATGCCGATTTCGTCGCGGAGGCGGCGGATAAAGTCGGTGGTTTCTATCGTCTCCCGCGGATTCATGCCGGCGGTCGGTTCATCAAGCAGGATGAGCTTCGGTTGGCTGGCGAGCGCGCGGCCGATTTCCAGCCGTCGTTGGTCGCCGTAAGACAAATTCATGGCGAGCATATCGCCCTTGCCCTCCAGCCCGACAAAATGCAGCAACTCCCGCGCTCGGTCTTCGGTGAGTTCATCTTCCTGCCGCGTCGATGGCAAGCCAAGTATGGCGCCGATCCAGGTTGACTGCAGATGCGGCTCCTGACCCACCATTATATTCTCGATCGCTGACATATTATTGAACAGACGGATATTCTGATAGGTGCGCGAGATGCCCGCTCGCGCGATCTGATCAGGCGAGCGTCCATTGATTTGCCCGCCGTCAAACATGATTTCGCCTTCGTCAATTTCATAGAAGCCGGTGATGCAATTGAAGAAGGTGGTTTTGCCAGCGCCGTTGGGACCGATGATGCTGGCGATAGCGCCCGCAGGAATATAGAAATCCAAGCTGTCGACGGCGACCAAACCCTCGAAGCGCTTGGTCATGCCCTTCGCTTCCAGAATTCTGTGCTGACCCGACTTGCCCTTTTCCGCCATATGCGCGTTTGTCCTCTCGCCTTATTCTGCCCCCGCCAGCTTCGGTTTGACGCCCGTTCTAATTTCGTGTGTCGCGATTCTCGACGGAACCAGACCCTGTGGGCGCTTGATCATCATGAGGATGAGCAAGGCGCCGTACAGCAGGAAGCGAAATTCGGAGAATTCGCGCAGCAGTTCTGGTAAACCGATCAGCACAATCGCGCCGACAACGATGCCCGGATTGCTGGCGATGCCGCCGACAATAATCAAGCTCAATACGTTAATTGAGATAAAGACGGTGAAACTGTTGGGGAAAACGGTCCCCACCTTTGCGGCGAAGATGGCGCCGGCCACTCCGCCGGTCGCCGCGCTCAGCGTAAAGGCGAGCAGCTTGGCGCGCGCCGTATCGATGCCCATGGCGGTCGCTACATCTTCGTCTTCGCGAATGGCCATCCATTGCCGGCCCGTTCGGGAGTTGTTCAAACGTATGGATACAAAGAGACAAACCAGGCTCGCCACCAGGACAATATAATAAAGCTCTTCCGGATTCTTGAGTTCGGCGCCGAGGAAGATCGGTTTCGGGATCGCCTGCACGCCTTGCGCGCCGCCGATCAAAGGCTTTAGCCAGTCGGAAATCGCCAACTTGCCGATGATCTCACCAAAGCCGAGCGTGGCGATCGCGAGGTAATCGCCGCGCATTCGCAGCACGGGCACGGCGAAGATAAACCCGGCAAACATAGCCGCCAGCAGGGCGAGCGGGATGACCATCCAAAAGGTAAATGTCCCCTTGAACAAGCCCAGCGGACCGATGGAAGTCAATACCGCCAAAATGTATGCGCCCACCGCGTAGTTGGTCACATATCCAAGATCAAGCAAGCCCGCCAGCCCAATGGCGATATTCAAGCCCAAGCCCATCAAGACGAAGATGCCGATGGTTACCGCTACATCGCTGAGCGTCCGCCCGATCAGCCAGGGCAGGGCGAGCATGAAGACGACGAAAACTGCCAGCCCGATGATATTCAGCGAGCGTCGCTGCGACACATTGATATTGCTGAAGCTTTCGCGCGCTTGGCGGCCAAACATCGCCCACAGGAAGCCGGCGAATGTACTGATGATGAACAGAGCGAGCGCCGCATTCTGACGCAAGGTATCGCGGCGGAAAATCTCTCTCAGCGTGTCGCGTTCGACATTTTCCTGCAAGATGAGACGCGCAGTCTCCCCAAAAGCGCCGATCAGCACAGTCACGCCCAAACCATAGATAAGCGCGCGGCGGGGCACGGTCGGCATCAGATACAAGATCGTTCCAGCGAAACCGGCTACGACTGAAATAAGCCCAAATGCGCCAATGCCCCGCGCCAAATCCCTTCGATTGTCGAAGGTGACAACATCCACCCAGTCGCGGTTGATGTTCACCAGCACCGAACGCAGGTCGCCCTTGATCTCAAATATCAGTGCGAAGGAAAAGGTGACGATACCGATGAGGAGGGCGACAGCCAGCCAGACGCCGATCACCGTCTGGGTTTCGTTGCCAACGCGCCGCATACGCCAGGCGACCATCGACGCCGCCACAAACGGAATGAGCCGCAAGGTCAGATCAAGCAGAAAGCGAAACTCATCCGAGTTGAACAGGAGCAGAACAATTGTCGGTATCGCTGTCAAACAGCCGATCGCGACGCCGCCGCTCAGCAGGACAGGCCTTTCTTCCCCCAAAGCTCGCAGCTTGCCCGCGGCATAATAGCCGGTGACAAAGGGCGCGATCATCAGCAGCAGTTGCCCCAGGCTGATGAACCGGTCGACGACTTCGCGTTCGTGGAAGGCGGCGATCATGCCGACAGCGCCCGTGAACAAGATAAAGGCGCCCGAAAGGGATCCCAAAACCAGAACTGTCTTGGAGGTCTGCGATCGCAACAGGTCCATTCGCGCCTCCTAGGCTTTCTTCTCAGCCAGGCGTTCGCCGAGGATGCCTTGCGGGCGGAAGATCAGCACGAGCACCAGCATGGTGAAGGCGATGACGTCTTTGAGTTGGTTCGCGCCCGGGATGCCCAGCCCAGCCAGCACCAGGTTCGGTCCGATGGCTTCAATCACGCCGAGGAAGAGACCGCCGAGCATCGCGCCCGGGATGTTGCCGATGCCACCGAGCACCGCGGCCGTGAAAGCTTTGATGCCCGGGATGAATCCCATGAAGAAATTGACGCCTTGCGGCCGGAACATGCCGTTGATTACACCGGCCGATCCGGCCAGAAAACCGCCGACGCCAAAGGTGAACATGATGACCCAATCGATGTCGATGCCCATCAAGCGCGCAACTTCTTTGTTCTCCGAGACGGCCCGCATCGCCTTGCCGATGCGCGTGCGCTCCACCAGCCAATACAAACCGAGCATAAGCACCAGCGCCGAACAGAAAACGAATATCTGGACGACGGGAATGTTAATGCCGCCGACCGATATGACGCCCTGTAAAACCTGCACTTGCGGATAGGCTTTAAAGCCCGAGCCATAGAGTCCGCGAAAGGTATATTGCAGGAAGAACGAGGCGCCGATAGCGGTGATCAGCGGCACCAACCGGGGGCTGCCACGAAGCGGGCGATAGGCGACGCGTTCCAGCAGGATCGCCACTGTCATCGATACCAAGCCCGCAAAGATGATCATCAGCAAAATCGACAGCAAAGGCTGGGCATTGAGAAAGCCGGTGCGATTCAATGCTTCGGCTAAAAATACCGTGGTAAAAGCCCCAGCCATGAAAACTTCGCCATGCGCGAAGTTGATCATGAGCAGGATGCCATATACAAGTGTGTAGCCGAGGGCGATCAGGGCGTAAATGCTGCCCTGCGACAAGCCAGCCGCAAAGAGATTGACCCACTGCGCAAGCGATATGCGCCCGGACGACAACGTGTTCCAGGCGCCGATCACTACCGCAAGCACGATCAGGACGCGCAGCACATCAATGGTGAAATCAACCCAGGAGAATTCGTCAGTTTTCCACTTGAACATAAGCGCAGCCGTTACGTTAACTCGTCAGAAGCATCATCTTTCGCGGAGTTTTCCAAGCCGGCCCTTCGTGAATGTTCGGCTAATCAAATGTGTCCACCGCGAAATTCCAGGCGAGCGGCGGCGGCCAGTTGTCATCGAAAACTTCCGCTTCGGTGATGACAAAGACTGCGAGCGCGGTGCCGGGCGAACAATCGCCGGCGAAGGGCGAGTCTTCGCGACATGTCAAACGACCGGTCAAGCCCGGAAATTCTTCTGTCGCGGCAACAGCATCGCGTATCGCTTGCCGGCCGAATGTGAGACCGCCGTCATCGTGGATAATTGCGACCGCCTCCAAGGCTTCCAGGAGCAGGTTGGTGGCGTCGTAGGCGTGGGCATGGTAGCCGCTCGGCGGGTCGCTGCCATATTCTTCGTACCATTGTTCGAGCACCTGCTCATAGGCTTCGCCACTGACCAGGGGTCCCGATACATAAATGCCCACAGCCGCTTCACCGGTATTCTCAGGATAACTGGACGAGAAACTAGCGGCGCCGCCAATAATTGTCGTGTCTTCCAGACCGACTATATGCGTCATCTGGGCGGCGAAGAAGTTGGACTCCGGTTCGAACAAAGGCACATATATCACATCGGGCTGAAGTACAGCGATTTCCGTAAGAATCGACGACATATCGGTGTCGCCTTTGTTGACGGCGCCCTCGAATACGACATCGCCTCCGAGCTCGGCAAAGGTATCGGCGACCGCTCGCGACAGCCCTTCCGTGTAGGGGTCGCCATCGTGAACCGTCGCCAAAGTTTTCGCCTCTAGCGCGTAGACCGCGAATTGAGCGAGACGCATCCCTTCAATCAGCCCATTCTGGCTGGTGCGGAAATAACCCGGCAAATGCGAGCCGCCCGCCGCAATATCGCTATTGGTCAAGCTGGGCGATGTATTTGACGGCGCAATCATCACCAGCCCCGATTCACTGATGATAGGTATCGCGCCTTGGGCGGCGCTGGAACAATTCGTGCCGATAGCGCCGACGACCGTCGGATCAGCCGCCAATCGCTGAGCCGCGACTTGTCCGCCTTCGGCCGTGCACAGGCTGTCTTCCACCACCAATTCAATCTCGTGATCCAGCAGCGTATAATCGCGCGCGAGCAGGGCGAGCTCAACGCCACCCAAGGTATCCTCACCCAGGTAGTTGATGGCGCCGGATACCACCAGCATCGCGCCCACCACGATAGGATCATCGGGCTCAACCTCGACACAGCCCAGGGGATCGTCGCAGGACGTTGCCGCGTACACCGGAAAGAGCATTATAGAAGAAAGGCAAGCCGCGCAAAGGAAACTAGCTATCAATCTGAACACGTAATCACTTTCCTGTTTGCGTGAATGTATGCTAATTCAGTGCGCGAATAGTGCCAGAAAACGTTATATTATTCAATTGCGTTACTGATTTTGGCCGCAGGCAAAGCGACCCGCCACACAAAACAGGACAAGCCAGAGTCTAGCGCCCTCTGGCTCGTCCTCACACTATCCCGATAAATCAGGATTCGGTTCTTACATATCGTCCGCGCCCATCGAGAGATCCCAGACGATTGGCGGCGGCCATGCGCCTTCGCTGACTTGAGCTTCGCCTAGTTCAAATACAGCCAGGGCGGTGCCAGTCGCGCAATCACCCATGTATAGCGGCGCCTCTTGGCAGGTGAGGGTGCCGGTCAAGCCAGCGTAGTCTTCGACGGCGGCCATCGCATCGCGCAATGCTTGACGGCCGATGATCAGCGTGCCATCGTCCATTTCATCAGCGACGGCTTCAATGGCGTCCAAGAGCAGATTCGTCCCATCGTAGGCATGGGCGTGGAAACCGCTGGGTGGCGAGTCGGTGCCGCCAGGCTGTTCCTCCGCCCACAATGTGAGAAATTCTTGATAGGCATCACCGGCAACATGCGGTCCGGTCATCAAGACGCCTACGGCTGCTTGCCCGATGTTCGGGGCGAAGTCGGCGTTAAAGCTGCCATCGGCGGTCATCATCCGCACGTTTTCCAAGCCCGGCGTGTTGGCGGCTTGCGAAACCAAAAATTCGGACTCGGGCGTGAACACTGGCAGATAGACCAAGTCGGGACCGCTGGCGGCGATCTCGGTGAGAATCGCGCTCATATCGGTATCGCCCTTGCTGACCGCGCCCTGGAAGACAACATCGCCGTTGAGCCCGGCAAATTCGTTTGCCATAACCACAGCGAGACCCTCAGTGTAGGGGTCGCCGTCGTGGATAGTTGCGACGGCGCCAGCCATGAGCACCTCAACAGCGAATTTCGCGCCCATCGCGCCCTGGAACAGGTCGTTGTGAGCGGTGCGGAAGTAGCCAGGATAATAGGTCCCGCCCGCATCGGCGTCGTCATTGGTCAAACTTGGCGACGTATTGGAGGAGGAGATCATGAGCATGCCCGCTTCGCTGATGATCGGCATAGCGCCTTGCGCCGCGCCGGAGCAGGTCGTGCCGATGACGCCTACGATAGATTCGTCGGCGGCGACGCGCTGAGCTGCCGCCTGACCGCCTTCGGCCGCGCAATAGCTGTCCTCTTCTACCAATTCAATATCCCTGCCGAGCAGCATGCCGTCCCGCCCAAGAATAGCGAGTTCTATGCCACCGAGCGTATCCGCGCCGTAAAAGGACGCGGGACCCGACATGGCGAGTATGGAGGCGATAACGATCGGATCATCGGGCGCCACCTCCACACAGCCCAGCTCGTCCATGCAATGCCCATCGGCAAATGCGGGGACGCCTAAGCCAAGCAGCATGCACAAGACAGTGAGTACAAGGAATAACCGTTTCATTGTTCTTTGTCTCCCTTCAATTAGACGGTATCGCGCTTGCGGCGCGATTGATACAATTATAACCGGATTTTCCCCTTTTGTATAATTTCCCCTGCGCCAGGCTATGGCGCTAGGGCAAACATGATGAATGTGTAGTGACAATATCCCGCTCTTCATTCAATGCCCAATGGAGAGTTGGTTCCCTCTTACGTCAGTCCGTTGCGCTACAGCGCGATTTCAGGCAATCGGATTTGTCGCCACATTCGACGACGGTATATTGACCTGCGCGCCATCGCGAAGCCTTCTGCGATAATGCCGTCCGTCATGTACAATCTCTCCTGCGGAAGAATGGATTCCTCGCTGTCGACCAATCGGATGCATCATGGCATGAAGTTGCTTGTGCTTGTTTCATCGCTCGATTTGCGTCAACCCTTCAGCGCCACCCCGGCTTGGTGGCAACTGCTCAAGGGGCTATATGAACTGGGCGTGGAAGTCATAGCGACGCCATATCAGGGAGCGCCGATAGAGAGTTTGTGGTGGCGCGCTGAAGCGAATCCGGCTCGCTGGCAAGGTGATGCCTTTAAGTCGCTTCGCGGTCTAACGCGAGCTCTGCTCCCCGTGCGAAGGGCAGACAGCGCAAGCGAAAGCGCGAACGAATCCTTCTCTGACAAGGCAGTACGGCGGGTGGCGAACACCATTATCGCGCCATTGTGGCGGCGCCATCTAGAAAAGATTCTGCTCCGTGAATCGGATGTGGATGCCATTCTCGTCCTCACCGTGCCGCTCAACCACCTGCGAGGTTTGCCCAGTTATATTTCGCGTAAGTTCGATATTCCGATCTTCTATTTTGACGGCGATGTGCCCGCCAGCCTGCCCAATATGCGGGGATTCGCATCTGGCTTTCGCATTTATCAGGGCGCTGACCTAAGCGAATACACCGCCTTCATCAGCAACAGCAGCGGGGGCGCGCTGCTTAAGCAACTCGGCGCCAAGAGTGTGCATACGCTTTGGTACGGCGCCGACCCGGATGTATTCGCTCCCGTATCCGTACCGGCCCAGGATATTGATGTGCTGTTCTATGGTCATGGACGCGAGTACCGTGCTGACTGGATCGACCGGATGATCACCGAGCCATCAAAGAACTTGTCGAGTTCACGTTTTGCCGTTCGCGGCGCGAATCTGGGCGACCTGGGCAAAGCCGAGCAATTGCCTTACCTCAGTTTCAGCAAGCTGCGCGAATATGTCTGTCGCAGCAAGATCAATTTGTGCATCACCCGCGGCGCGCATGCGAGCGTCCATGCCTCCTCGTCATCCCGTCCCTTTGAGCTGGGCGCGCTGGGCGCCTGCATCGTCGCCAATCCTTATCTAGGGATCGAAGAATGGTTCGAGCCCGAGGCGGAGCTGATCGTGGTAAATTCGGCCGAGGAGGCGATCGTGCGATATCAGTATCTGCTCGATAACGACAAGGAACGTCTGGCAATTGGGCGAGCCGCCCGGCAGCGTGTCTTAAAACAGCACACCTTCCGCCATCGCGCTCGCGAATTGATAGACATTGTGAAGAGCTACATTTAGCCCCTTGCGACATCTCGCCTCTCTCGCTAGCATAGAATATATGTTCGTAGAAAGGTTGGCTGATGGCATTTGACCTGTATAAAGCTCGTGATTATGTGCATCGGAACGGCACGCTCTTGGAGCGCGCCTTATTCGCCTGGCTCTTTGACGACGGCTGCCTGGAGCGCTTGCAGCGGATCATCCTCTGTTACAAGAACCCGGACGGCGGATTTGGCCATGGATTGGAACACGACTTGAAGGCGCCGCAATCGAATCCGCTGGCGCTGGAATACCTGCTTGGCGTGATGAAGCATACCGGAATGCCAGCCGGCTCGATTCTTGATGGCGCAGCCGATTGGGTGGAAGCGCAGATGGATGAACGCGGTGACCTGCGCAACCCGCCCGAAACCCGCGATTATCCGCTCGCGCCCTGGTGGCAGGAGCAGGGCGGCCAGACAATGCCCGATTCCATCGTCGGCAACCTCATGCGATTCGGCTGCGCGACGCCGACATTGATCGAAAAGACCAAGGCTTGGGTACTCAAAAATTATACGCCGCAAAAAGTCAGGGAAAACCAATGGCTCTTCATGGCTTATCACGCGTTCGACTACTTCTTCTCCGTTGATGACTTGCCCAAGCTCGCCGACTTCCAACAGGCGACCGTGGACAATATTGTGGCTTGCGCGATCGCCGCGCCGGAAAATCAATATGATTCGCTCTTCACCTTCGCGCCGGCGCCCGATTCGATGATTGCGCGCGCGCTGCCGGCTGGCCTGCTGGATCGCTGTCTCGATTCGCTAGCACACGCGCAGCAAGACGAGGGACATTGGCTGGATCAGCATAATCTCCCGCAATGGTATCCGATGACGACCATCAATGTCTTGCTGGCATTGAAGCGATATGGCCGCTGGAGTTGACCGCGCTGCGAATCGTAAATCTCTTGTTGCCCTGTGGTATACTCGCGCCGTGTAATTGCGCGACCAGATGGGAAAGGCGCGATGGCAATAGATTACATCATCGAGTTGGATTGCATTCCCAAACGCGAATTGACCGCCGACGGCATTCGCGAGCGCTTGAAGGAACGCGCGCGCGCCCAAGAGGTAATTCAATGGTTTCGCGCTGCCGGCGATATGCGCGAGCCCGCAAAAATGGGCTTTGAATTCAGCCACAGTACGCCAAGCGAGCCGGGCGACAAACAGCTGATCGTCGTGCAAGATTTGCTTGATCACGCCTCGGTGCTTGACGACTACGCGGAGCATTGCGCGTCTTGCCCGGCGAATCGCAGTGGCGAGCCTTTTGGCTGCATGGGCTTTATTCAGTATCCGATTACGGCGCGGGCTGAGACCTGGTTGCTTGAGCGGCTGCCGGTGCCGGATGAGCCATTGGTCTGGCTCTTGCTGAAGCAGGGTATCCAGCGGCTGGGCTATGACGGCGCGTCAGTCAGGGAGCTGCGAGAAGCCGACGGCGGTATCGACGCCTCCGAACGCGCCTACTTCGAATTGCCGATCGCGCCCAAGCGCCGCCTCGGCGAGCTGCGCGTATACGGCGATCAGGCGCTCGAAATGATCTTCGGCGTTGGCGAGCGAATCATACCGAATCACGCGGGCATTCTGCTGCTGTTTTTCGGCGCCGTTGATCGTGACCTGGAGGCGCAAGAGATTCAGGGTATTTCGTCTTTTGACGACTCAACACGCGATCGTTTCGCTTTCGAAATGGCGGCCGGCTCAGATGCCGACAGTTGCATACAAGAATTGCTCCTGTTTTTCCGCGCCTTGTATCTCGCCTGGAAGCTAAACGTCTCGCTCTTTGTGGATGCCTGATTGGAGGAAAAGACCACCGCGATGAATACGATGCGCAGAAAGGTAGCCTGGATTGATACCGTGCCCGAAGCCGAGGCGACCGGTGAGCTTAGGCGAGCCTATGGGCGCGCTGCTGACGCCAAGAGCGGCCAAGTCGATCACATCATGAAAATCCATAGTCTTCATCCGGCATCGCTCATCGATCACATGCATCTCTACAAGACCTTGATGTACGGCGACTCGCCCTTGACCCGGATACAGCGCGAGATGATCGGCGTCGTGGTATCGGCCATCAATCGCTGCGAATACTGACTGAAGCATCATGCGCGCAACCTCCGTCAGTTGACTGGAGATCGGGAATTCACTCAGATTATTGAGACTGATTACCGCGGCGCCGAGCTGGCGGTGGCCGACAGAGCGATGCTGGATTATTCCGCCAAGCTGACGCGCAAGCCTTGGGACATGGTCGAAGATGATGTGCGCCAGCTGCGCGCCTGCGGCTTTAGCGATCGGGCGATTCTGGATATCGCGCAGGTAGTCGCCTATTATGCCTACGTCAATCGGATCGCCGACGGCTTGGGCGTCTCGCTGGAAAGCTATTGGGCGGAGGGAAAAGAGGACTACGACAGGCCTTAGCCGCCACGCGTAGCCAGGGCGAGCAGTACGAGCACGGTCAGTATGATGCCGATTGCGACGACCGCGTAAAACTTGGCGAATAACTTGCGGGCTTCGGAGCCCTCGCGGAATATATCGGATAGTTTCAAGCGAAAAACCTGCGAATGTGATTCCGATATGTTATACCAGTAGCATAGTCCGATTCGTTCGCTGGTTCAACATGCTGCGAAACGGCAGCCAAGAAACAACCATGATCAGCAAACGTAAGGGCAAGTGAAACATGTCCGTCATTCCGAAAGATTTCAATGGATTCATCGCGGTCTTGAAGCGCGATTGCGCCACTTGCCGGCTGATTGAGCCCGCCATCCTCGAATTAACGCGCGCGACTCAGTTGCAAGTTCACTCGCAGGATGATCCCACATTCCCCGAAAGCATTGCCGAGGTCATCGACGAGCGCGAACTTGAATTGTCCTATCGCCACGACATCGAAGTCGTGCCCACCTTGATCCGTGTTCAAGAGGGGAAAGAGACGACACGGCTGATCGGTTGGCAACGCGATGAATGGCGCCGACTGACCAAAATGCCCACGCTCGGCGCCAACTTGCCGGAATTCAGCCCAGGATGCGGATCAAAATCGGTTGAACCGGGCATGCCGGAGAAAATGGCATACAAATTTGGCGACACGCTGCTTCAGGCGCGGCGGGTAGACGTCGCCTCGCAGCAAGACGAGCATAAGCTGATGCATGAACGCGGCTGGTCCGATGGTTTGCCGCTCGTGCCGCCGACAGAGGAGCGCGTGCTGAATATGCTTGCGGGAACGACAAGATCGTCCTACGAAATCATCGGCGTCGTCCCGCCAGACAATGTGCCCTGCACCGTTGAGAAGGTGGCGATTAACGCGGTGATGGCTGGCTGCAAGCCGGAGTATCTGCCGGTTGTGCTGGCGGCCGTGGAAGCGGCTTGCCTCGATGAATTCTGCATGCACGGTGTGCTGGCGACCACCTATTTTTCTGGTCCTATCGTCATCGTCAATGGACCCATCGCCGAGCAGATCGGCATGAATTGGGGACATAACGTCCTGGGGCAAGGCAACCGCGCCAATTCCACCATCGGTCGCGCCCTGCAATTGGTGATCCGCAACGTGGGCGGCGGCCGACCAGGCGGCGTCGACCGTGCCACGCTGGGGCAGCCGGGCAAAGTCGGCTTCTGCTTCGCCGAGCGCGAGTGCGATTCGTACTGGGAATCCTTGGCTGTCGAACGCGGATTCAGCGCAGATGAGTCCACGGTGACGCTTTTCGCCGGCGGCGGCGTTCACCCCTCCGGCGATCAGAAATCACGAAGGCCCGAGTCGCTGACGCGCAGCTTGGCGATGACCCTGCGAACGGTCCGCCACGGTAAAATTTACGGCTCCACTGATGCATTGCTCGTCGTCTCGCCCGAGAATATGCGCGTCTTTCGCGATGCCGGTTGGTCCAAAGCGCGCTTTCGCCAGGCGCTAGACGCGGCGCTGACGGTTGAAGGGCGCGATGTGATTGCCGGCGCTGACGGCGTCGACGAGGGCATGCCGGACCACATGGCGCAGAAACGCTTGTCCAAGTTTCGTCCGGGAGGCTTGCTAATCGTACATGCCGGCGGCGGCGCGGGCATGTGGTCGGCGGTCATCACCGGCTGGGCGGGCAGCGGACCCAAAGGCAGCGTCCCGGTAACCGTCGCGATCAAATCGTAAAAGTGGACGGCTGTAGGGGCGAGACTTGTCTCGCCCGCTTGAACGCAGAATGAAGCATATAGATCGTGCGAACAACTTGATCCGAACGGGTAAAAGGAGCAAATCATGTCTTCACTTTTAGATCCAACAAGCGAATTGCAGCCAGTGACGCGGGAATCATTGCCGCGACCCCGTTCCTTGAACGAAAAGCGCGTCGCCTTGCTCGACATATCGAAACCGCGCGGCGATGTATTCCTCGATCATCTGGAGGCGCGGCTGGGAGAAATGGGCGTCGACTCGCGACGCTATAGCAAGCCTACCTTCACGCGGGTGGCGCCGGTTGACCTCAAGCATCAGATCGTCAGCGAGTGCGATGTCGTGATTGAGGCGCTCGCCGATTGAGGGTCATGCACGTCGTGCAGTGTGCACGACATCACTGACCTTGAATCCCGCGGGATTCCCGCAATGTTCGTCGCCTCAGACGAATTTGTCGAAGCGGCCGCGGCGCAAGGAAAATCTTTGGGCTTCGACCCAGCCGCCTGCTATGTGCCGCATCCGATTCAAGACCGCACCGATGCTGAAATCCGCGCGCTGGCTGATGCCGCCTTTGAGGAGATTCTGTCGCAGATCGTGGCGCCCTAGGGCAATCGGCTAGTTATAGCGGCTGATGACGACGGCGGTGTTATGCCCGCCGAAGCCAAAGGAATTGCTGAGTACGTGGTCGATCTCTTTGGCTACGCCGGTGTTGGGCGTATAGTCGAGGTCGCAATCGGGATCGGGCGTTTCCAGGTTGATCGTCGGCGGGATGAAATTGTCTTGCAGCGCCTTCACCGAAAACACCGCTTCCGCCGCCGCCGTCGCGCCCAGGATATGACCGGTCATCGACTTCGTTGAGCTAATCGGAATATTGTAGGCTTCTTCCGCCAGCGCCTGTTTGATGGCGAGGGTTTCGCTCTTGTCGTTGAGTTGGGTTGCCGTTCCATGCGCATTGATATAACTGATTTCGCAGGCGCTGATCTTCGCCTCGCGCAGGGCGCGCCGCATCGCCTCGGCTGCATCGACGCCATCTGGATTGGGCGCCGTTACATGAAAGGCATCGGATGTATGACCGTAGCCAGTTAGCTCGGCATGGATTGGCGCGCCCCGCGCCAGCGCATGATCGAGATCTTCCAGGATGAGCAGGGCGGCGCCCTCGGCGGCGACGAAGCCATCACGACTGGCGTCAAAGGGTCGCGAAGCTTTTTCCGGGATATCTTCAGTGTTGGTCAGCACCTTCATGTTATTGAAGCCGCTGATGACCATCGGCATGATGCAGGCTTCACTGCCGCCAGCGACCATGACATTGGCGCGCCCCATGCGGATGAGATCGGCGGCATCGCCCAGGGAATTGTTGCTGGTCGCGCAGGCGGCGGTGATATTGTAATTGGGACCTTTTAGCCCGAAGTGCATCGATACGCGCGAGCTAATGCCATCATGCAGCAGCGCGGGCACAATCACCGGGCTGACGCCGCGATGTCCTTTCGCCTCAAAGCCTTTCAGCGCCTGCACGACCGTGACGATTCCGCCAATGCCGGAGCCGACGACCACGCCCACATCGTATTTGTTTTCATCGGTAATTTCGATGCCGGCATCATTCAAAGCTTCTTCGGCGGCGACCAAAGCCAGCATCTGCGCGCGATCCATCCGCCGCATCTCGCGTCGGCCAAAGCGGCCCACCAGGTCAATATCCTTGACCTCGCCCGCGACCCGATTCTCGACCAGGTCGGCGTCAAATAAACTGATCCAGTCAATGCCCGAATTGCCCGCGCGGATATTCGCCCAGGATTCGTCTACGTTATTGCCGACCGGGCTGACCAAGCCCATGCCGGTGATTACGATTCGCTTTCCCGCCATCTACGCACTTTCTCTGGCTGCCAAGCATTGCCCAGGAAGTCGACGACTACTTTACAAGATTATAATATGGATTGCCCCTACTTTTCATCTGCGTATTCGGCAATTGGCGCTCGCCCCGCGCGAGTTCATCAAGCAGCGCCGCCTTGATTTCGGACGGAATCTGATAATAGGGCAGATCCATCAGCGCGCCCTGCAGCGCCCACAGCATCGTCAAGCTGGCTGGATAATGCTGGCGCAATCGTCGAAATACCTCGACCGCGCCCAAGTCTGCAATCTGCTCACGCGACTCAATGCCAGCTTCACGCAGCCTGACCGCCGATTTCGGTCCGATATTCTTCAACTTCGTCAGTTCGTCGCGCCTGCTCGGAGCCACTGTACTGCTCAAAGACGTATCCGTTAATCAGCGGCGTCGGAATTGTCGCGCTCGGGTCCGGCAACAGCGACCACCATCTCTTCGGGAACCAGGTAGCGCTGAGCGGCGCGCAGAACATCGTCTTTCGTGATGCCGTAAATCAGCTCGTCGTAATTTGCAAGGTAATCCAACCCCAGCTTGAAGCTTTCCATGCTGTGGATATGAGAGGCGATGCCTTCATTGCTCTCCAGCCGCAAAGGCATGCGACCGGTGAAATAACTTTGATTATCCGCCAAATCTTCGTCGGAGACCGCTTCTGTGGTCAGCCGCTCGATTTCTTGCATGACCGACGCGATCGCCAATTCGACATTTTCCGGATTGACGCCGGCGCTAACCGTCCAGGGATCGGGTCCATGACCGCCGCCAAGCCGACTGAAGGCGTAATAAGCCAAGCCCTTCTGCTCGCGCACGCTCTTGCCGATCCGTCCCATCATGCCGAATTCGCCCAAGACGCTGTTGGCTAGCTGAGCCGCCAGGTAGTCGTCGGCTTTGCGCGCTGGTCCGATGACGCCCATACTGATATCAGACTGGGTCTTGCCGGGCACGAATACCGTTGGACGCCGATTGTCCGAGCAAGTTTCCAACGCTGTCGCCCGACGCACAGCCGGCTGCGCGGGATTGCGCCAGTCGCCAAACGCATCGGTCGCCAGCTTGATCGCATCAGCCGCTGCAATCGCGCCCACGATCACTAGAATCATGCCGCGCGGACCGAAATGCCGTTCGTGAAACGCTTGTAAGTCTTCGACGCTGATCCTGGAGATGGACTCTTCGTCGCCATAAGTGCCATAGTGATAAGGATGCGCCGCCGGATACAGCGCCTCCCGCATCGCCTTCGCCGCCCGATAACGGGTGTCGAAGCTGCTGTACTGCAGCCAGGTCAGCCGTTCGCCGCGCAAGCGTTCCACATGCTCAACTGGGAAGACCGGCTGACGCAGCGTCTCAGCCGCCACCTCCAGCAGCAGGCTCAAGTCTTCCGCCAGCGCCTTGCCCGACAAGCCGGCCTTGTGAATATGCCCGCGAAAGCCCAGGTCGGCGCCAATATCTTCCAGCGAGCCGTGGATCGCGTCAAAGTCGCGCGCGGTCGTGCCCGTCATCAGCGCGCCCGCCGCCAACGAAGCCAGTCCGCTTTTCTCCGGCGTTTCATAAATGCTGCCAGCGTGAAACGAACCCATCAGATTAACCGACTGCACCGCCGGATTCTCATATACCAGCAGCGTGATTCCGTTGTCAAGTTCAGCCCGCGCGATATTGCTGGAATTGAGGATGCTCGCCCCTCGATCGGTCATGCCGGCGCCGCCTCCTCTTCCGGATCGGTCGGATTGAGTATGCCGACCACGCGCTTCCGCGGCACGAGGTAGCGATTGGCGACCGCAAGCACGTCCTCCGCCGACACCGCCATCAGCCGCTCCGAATAACGGTCGAACCAATGAACATCGCCCAGAATGAACGATTGCGCCAGCCCATAGGCTTGCTCAGTGACGCTTTCCGCGCTGTAGGCGAAGGCGGCGCGCGTCTGCTTCCGCGCTTTTTCCAGTTCGGCTTCGCTGACGCCGTCGGCTTGCAAGCGGGCGATTTCGTCAAGCAGAACCGCTTCCGCTTCTTCCGGTTGGCGGTCATCGCGCAGCGTGACAATGATGCTGTACAAGTAAGGATCAACCGTCGGCGTAAGCCAGGCGCCGACGCCGGCCACGATCTCAGTCTTGACCAGCGCCCGGTAGAGACGGCTCGTCTTGTTGTCCGATGCGCCGCTCGAGCCGCTGAGGATCGCGTTCATGATTTGCAGCTTGAACCAGTCTTCGTGATCCGCGGCCGGGGCGCGGTGGCATAGCTCATAGAAAGCGGTCTTGCCCGGACGTTCGACTACGACGCGGCGTTCGCCACTTTGGGCTGGCTCCGCGCGCGAAAAGAGATCGGGCGCCGCGCTCGCCTCTATCGAAGCAAACAGCCGCTCGATCTTGGCGAGCATCTCATCGCTGTCAAAGGCGCCAACGGCGATGGCGGCTGCGTTCGCCGGACTGTAATGCCGGCGATAGTGATGGTAAAGATCATCGCGCGTCATCCGGCGCAAATCGGTCTCGTCGCCGATGATTTCGTGATGATAGCCATGTACGCGAAAGGCGGCGCCGCGCACCTCTTCCTGCAGCCAGAACGTCGGCTGATTTTCCGCCCCCTGCCGCTCGGAGATGATGACCGTCCGTTCGGACTCGGTTTCGTCGGAGTCGAAGAGTGCATTGGTCATGCGGTCGGCTTCCGCCTCCATCGCGATATCGATCTTGCCCGCGGGCAAGGTCTCGAAGTATTTGGTCGCGTCCATCGAGGTGAAGGCGTTCCACTGGCCGCCGGCGCGGTCAATTTCGCGGTCGAGCATGCCGGCGGGGAAGCGCTCGGTGCCCTTGAACATCATGTGCTCGACCCAATGGGAGATGCCGGTCAAGCCCGTCGGCTCGTTGCGGCTGCCCACGCGGTAAGCCAGCCACCAGCTGATGACCGGCGCGCTATGGGCTTCGCGCAGGAGGATGGTGAGTCCGTTGGGGAGGGTGTGGTGGGTGAGGTTGGGCATGGTTGGGCTAGTCGCTTGATTTGTCAATTGCGCAATGATACGATTGTGCGGCGAGTAAGGCAATTGCTAGTCCAAAATACGAGGTTTGAACGTGGAAGTCCAAGACTCGACAATCCTAAATGCTTTCAGTAGCGGCGGGAAAATCCAGTACAGATTGCCCCATTTTCAACGGGAATATGCATGGGAGAAGCGCAACTGGGACATGTTCTTTGCTGACGTCATCACTCTGTACAATGCGAAATGGGAAAACCTGGATGATGCGCCAAAGCACTTTCTAGGAACTATAGTTGTGCAGTACGAGGGAAAGCAGGGGCTAACGCTTAACTATTACAAACTTGTAGATGGACAGCAGCGTTTGGTTACGGCATCGCTGTTGCTATGCGCGCTTCGAGACAACGTGGATGCGAATTCTAGTCTATACCAAGAGATCAACGGATTCTTGGTAAATGATGGACAGGATGACGATTTTAATTTCAAGGTGTTACCGTCGTTGATGCGCGGTGACCGTCAGGCATACTCGGCGATCGTTCGCGGCAAAGCCAACGGCGCAAAGACGGAGTCGCAGATCCCTAGTGCATTCGAGCGTTTCGTAACTCTTGTAAGTAACGCAGAAATGCGTAATCCACTAAATGTCGAGCGAATGGTCAACTGCGTCGTAAGTTGTATGGAAATAGTATACGTAGATCTGAACAAGGGCGAATCTCCGTACAAGATCTTCGAGAGCCTTAATGCCAAGGGCAAGCCACTAACGCAGGCCGACCTAGTGCGAAACTACATTGCGATGCGATTGCCTACGCGCAGCCAGGAGAAGGTTTTCAACAATCATTGGCTGCCAATCGAAAGACAGTTGCATGAAAACCGCAGCACAGGTCGGAGAGGTCCTGGGGAATTGACAGCGTATATTCGTCATTATCTCTCGATGAAGACCAAAAGCGTGCCGAACATGAATCGAGTCTATGAAACGTTCCGAAGCAGAATCATCGAAAAATTCAATTCACGCGACGACTTCATTGGCGAAATCAGGGAATTGCACAGGAATTCCAGGCATTATGATAGGCTCTTGCGACCAGAGAATGAGCCTGATACAGCTATTCGGGATAGCTTGACTCGCCTGCAGAATGCGGAATCGGTTACCGCATTTCCGTTGACGATGCATCTTTATCAATTGCATAGTCAGCAGACCATCAAGACGCCGGAATTCGTCGAGGCACTGGCTCTCGTTGAGAATTTCATCATTCGAGTTTTCTTAAATGGCGGCTCAACTACTGGATTAAATCGACTGTTTCCGTCTCTAATTGCGGAGCTTGATTCGTCCAACATATTGCAATCGCTAAAGACCGCGATGGCGAGTAAGCGGCTCTATCCCTCGGACAATCGCATTCGTCAAAACCTGCTCACGAACGCGCTATACGATGGCAATCGTCGGGCCAGATTAGTCTACGTTATGGATGTGCTCAATCGACATCTGTCTCACGGAACAGACGGCTATACCGTGTTGCAAGACGAGGCGACAATAGAACACATTATGCCTCAAAGCCTAAATGATGAATGGCGCAATCATTTGGGTCCTTCCGCCGATTCCATTCATCGCGATTTCTTGAACACGATTGGCAACTTGACGTTGGTCACGCAGGGCAAGAATAGCGAATTGTCTGATGGAGCTTTTGAAGCTAAACGGGACATTCTGGCAACACACGCTCTGTTGATAAACAGAAGTTACTTTTCCCACCAGATATCTCGATGGGACGAGGACACCATTAGAGCTCGCACCAACTGGTTGACTGACCGCATCCTTGAAGTTTGGCCCGCTCTTGGGAAGCCGACAAGATCGCTAAGTGTAAAGGGCAAGACTCCATTGACATTTACCATTCGTGAAAATCGTTTCGAATTGGAACGCTTCTACGGTTGGCGCGGTATGCTAATGCAAATGGTCAATTGTCTACACGAACTAGAATTACTGTCGGACTTCGACGACGCCACTGGCGAATTCAAATGGTGGATTGAAAGGGATAAGGAAAATTCACCGAAATACTACCGACAGTCTTCCGCTGGCTGGTGGATATATGTGAATCTAAATGCTGAGACTATAGTAAGATTCTGCGGTATGCTGGCGAAACACTGTGGCTTAAACGACGACGAATGGAGCTTTACTTACGAATAAGCCATTTCCTCGATCTGATTGCTCTTGCCCAAGCCCAAAGACCGTTAATCGCTCGGTGCTCTCCAAATCCTCGGTGTCCTCGGTGGTAAAAAAAATGTAGCAAAATCACCCCCTTACCTTCCGCGCCAGCACCATCCCCCGCTCATCCAAACCCGCCACCCACTCGCCAACCGCCGCCACCGCCCGATGCATCCCCAAGGTCGCCCGCGCATGACCCAGGCTCGTCATCCGCACGATGTACTCCCCCGCCTCTTCCCGCGGCGCCAGCATGATCATCGTATGCTGCTCAATGCTCGGCTCCTCCACCACCACCTCAAACACGGCGACATTCCGCTTGCGATCGGCGAAAGCATGCAGAATGGCGACATGCGCCTCGCCCAGCTTCCGCCGGCTGGCTTCAAAGCGATCGACAATCTCGGCGGCTGTAAGCGGCGAGTACAAGAAAAGATGCGGCATGTCCATTTCCTCAATCAGCGGCGGATGCGCGACCGGGACTTCATTCCGATGATAAACGAAGAAATGCCCGCGCCGCCCTTCGCGATCGCCCTTGCGCTCATATTTTGTACGAAAACCGTCTTCCCGGCGATTCGCCCAAGGCGTACCGAACTGATTGCTCAGCCCGGGCGTATCAGCCAAGATCGCCCCCGCCATCTCGGCGTATTCGCGAATATCGGTGGCCAGGAACAAGCGACCGCCCGCGCGCAGCCGGCTCGTCAGCAAGTCGACCGTTTCGCGCTTGATGAAGCGGCGGCGATGATGTTTCTTCTTGAACCAGGGATCGGGATAATTGATGTGAAACTCGCGTATCGTCTCCGGCGCAAAAAGGTGCGCCAAAGCCGTCTCGCCGCGCGCATGGATCGGACGCGCGTTCTCCAAGCCGAGCGTCTCGATCTTTGCCTCCGCTTTGTCCATCGATTGGCTCGAGATCTCCAAGCCGATGATGTTGCAGTCGGGCTGCGTCTGCGCCAAGTGGATCAGAAAATCGCCGTTGCCGAAGCCGATCTCGACGATCAGCGGCTGCGCGCGCGGAAAAATCCGCTCCTGCCGCAGCGGCCAATCGAGCATGAGAATGTTGAGCTTGCTCAACGCAGTCAATTTCAGTTCTCTTTTCAATTCTCCCCTCCCTAATTCATTGGATGCCCGCCATAGAGATGGCGGGTGGGGGGCTGGGGGTGGGGTTGAAATTCAGTCCCCTCCCTAGCTAGCTGGGGAGGGGGTTGGGGGAGGGGTAGACTTCTGTCTCAGCGTCTCCGGCACGAAGAAAAGAAAGATGCTGGCGGCCGCCAGTCCCGAGCCGGCGATCACCCAAATGGCCGAGCTAAGCACGAGCAAGTCGGCCACCACGCCTACCACCAGCGGCGCGCCCGTATGCCCCATATCGCCGATCAATCGCCAGAGGCCCAGGAATTCGCCCCGCGAACGCGATGGCGAGAGGTCCGCGCCCAAGGTCATCATCGTGCCGGCGCCGAGCCCATTGCCGATGCCGATCAAAACCGCGGCCAAGAGCAAGCTGGTATAACTGGTGGCGAATGGAACCAGCGCCATGCCCAGCGCCTGTATGCCAAAGCAAGGCACGATGGCGAATTTGCGCCCGACGCGATCCATTATCCAGCCGGCGACCACAAACAAGCTGAAATCGACCGCGACCGAGATGCTGACGATCAGCCCGATTTGGTCCACCGCCAGCCCGAGAACCTCGGCGGCGAAGAGCGGAATGACGATCGTCCGCCCGGCGCGTATCATCTGCCCGAAGATCTGCGCCGTGCCCGCTGACGCGAGGATGCGATAATTGGCTGTCACAACCGACCGAATATGCAAATCATGCCCGTCATCGGCGCCGCTCTTCCGTTTTTCCCGCTTGCCATTAAGCGTGAACAAGGCGACCAGGATCAAGCCGACGGCGGTGACCAAACCGACGCAGATGAATACCGCGCGCAGCCCCAACATGCCGGCGATGATACCGCCGATCGCCGGACCGATGAATCCGCCGAGGCGATGCGTGCCGCCAAACATCGAAATCGCTTTGCCGCGCTGGTCGAGCCCCACCTGATCCGTCACATAAACGTGAGCGGAAACCGTGTACATGGCGCGGCCGAAACCGGCAAAGAGGCGCAGAACCAGCACAATCCAGACGGACGGCGCGAAGAAAAGCAGAAGAATCGACAGCGCCTTCACCAGGATGCCCAACATCATCACCTGCTTGTTGCCGAAGCGGCGCTGCAGCATGCCGGTGGGCACATCGGCGATCAATGTGCCGATGCCTTCGCCCGCCAGCACCAAGCCGATCAAGCCGTAACTGATGTTGAAGTCGACCGCGTAAAGCGGCAAGATCGGCACCAGCAGACCCTGCCCCAGCGTGACCATGAGTGCGGGCAAATAAAACGAAAGGATCAGCGCGCGCAATCCTCGCGATGGCGCCGTGCTACTGGCTTTTGATGCATTACGCGATGGCATTGTGCAAGTGTAGCGGCAACTGCTTGAAAATAAAGCCGTTAAACGGGTTTGAAGTCGCGAATGACAGCGCCCAAAGTGGCGATCGCCTTTTGTATCGCCCTTTCGTCCGATCGCGTAAAATTCAGACGCATGGTCGCCAGTCCTTCTTCCGGGTTGATATAGAAGTACTTGCCCGGCACAAAGGCGACCTTCTGCTCGACCGCACGCCAATAGATTTCTTCGGCATCTACGCCTTCGGGTCCCTCTACCCAGACGAACATGCCGCCGTCAGGTTGCGTCCAGCGATAATCGGCCGGTATATGTCGATCCATTGCATCAAGCATCGCCTCCAGCCGGGGACCGTAGAGCTCGATGATTTTCGGCACCTGTTCGTATATGATTCCGCTGCAGATGTATTCGGTAGCGAGCGCCTGGGCATAAGTGTTGCTGTGCAGATCGGCGCCTTGTTTCGCGGTGTACAGCCATTCATATATTACCGCTGGCGCGAGGCAAAAGCCGAGACGCAATCCGGGCGCGAACACTTTGGAAACCGTGCTCACGTATACCGTGTTTTCCGGCGCGTATGCATAAAACGGCGGGACTGCGTCGCCACGATAGCGCAGATCGCTGTAGGGGTCGTCTTCAATGACCAGCGCGCCATGCCGTTGGACGATCTCGGCGACCTGCAGCCGGCGCGATGCGCTAAGCGTGCGCCCGGTCGGGTTTTGGAAGGTCGTCACCAGGTAGATGAATTTGATCTTTTGACTGCCGAGCACTGCTTCCAGCGACTCGGGGAGGATGCCTTCGTCATCGGTGGCGATGCTGACGTATTCCGGTTCGTAAGCGCTGAAAGCGGAAATTGCGCCGAGGTAGCTGGGCGATTCCAGGGCGATGGTATCCCCCGGCGTGAGGAGCACCTTTCCCAGCGTATCGAGCACGCTCTGCGATCCATTGAAAACCAGTATCTCGTCGGCGCTGACCGCGATCTCTTTCTTTTTCAGATAACCGACGAGCGCTTCGCGAAATGGTGTGAAGCCCTCGGTCCTGTCATATTGCAGCGCGGACGCGCCATAGCGATCAAGCACGGTTTCATTGAGGCGATAGAGTTCTTCAATCGGGAAGGTTTCCGGCGCCGGGATGCCGCCCGCCAGCGAAATCATGCCTGGTTGCGATACGACTTTCAGTATTTCGCGAATCTGATTACGGCGCATGCTATGCGTGCGTTGGCTGAGCTTATCATGGAATGGTTGTGTCACGGCGCTGTCACCCTATATGAAAAAAGCCGACCAGCCTCATGGCTTGGTCCGCCTGTGTACAATGTGCAACCGATTGTAGACTACGCCAGGTAATCGCGCAAATTGTGCGCCAACTGTGGATGACGCAGCCGCCGCAGCGCTTCCTTCTCCAACTGCCGAATACGCTCGCGGCTCAGTCCAAACTTGTTGGCGATCTCTTCGAGAGTATGCGGCTCGCCGCCGCCCAGCCCAAAGCGCAGCCGCAATATATGACTCTGCCTCGGCGTCAGCTCGGCGAGCACCTCTTCAATCGTCTCTTCCAGCAGGTTCTGCGTGGCCGAATCGACCGGGCTGATTGTCTCCTGATCTTCGATGAAGTCGCCGAATTCACTGTCGCCATCGTCGCCTACCGGGCGCTCCAGCGCGATCGCGTGCTGGCTGGCATCCATCATCGCGCGAACGGCATCGGCCGCCACCTCCATTGCCGAGGCGATCTCTTCCGCGGTTGGTCGGCGACCTAGCGTTTGTTCGAGGTCTTGCGCGGCGCGGTACATCTGCCTAATGCGCTCGGTCATGTGCAGCGGAATGCGGATGGTTCGCGTCTTCTGCGCCAGCGCACGCGTAATCGCTTGCCTTATCCACCAGGTTGCGTAGGTGCTGAAACGGTTGCCGCGCGAATAATCGTATTTGTCGACCGCGCGCATCAGTCCGACATTGCCTTCCTGGATGAGGTCCGGGAAGGGCAAGCCTTGCCCCATATAGCGCTTGGCGATGCTGACGACGAGGCGGGTATTGGCCCGTCCGAGGTGCTCGCGTGCGCATTGGCCGTCAAAGACGAGCCGGCGCAAATGGCGGCGCCAACGATCGCTCTTCTGCATTACGTCGGGATTATCCAAGCGCATGCGGGCTTTGAAACCGCGCTCGATGCGTTTGGCCAGGTCAATCTCGTCGGCGGCGGTCAAGAGCGGCTCTTGCGCCATCTGCCGAAAATAAAGTCCGACGGGATCGTCGGACGATATGGCGCTGATGTCAGCTACGGAGCGGTTTTGCAGGAGGTCTCGATTCTCGTATTCCTGCTCAATGAAATCGGTGACGTCCTTTGCCTGGGCGGATTCAGGCTCCTTTCGGAGCTCAATCCCGAGTTCTTCCAGTTCAAACAGGAGGTTTCGCAAGGCGACCCGGTCTTCGCCGTCATCATCGAGTGCTTCTACGATTTGTTCAAATGTTACATAACCACGTTTTTCAGCAAGCTCTACAAGTGTCTGGATCACTTTTAGACCTCTACTTGTTCGGTGAATAAGCTTAATTCTTATTTTGCGCTGAGAAGCAAATGGTATTTGGTGAATCTATTTTGAGCGAACACGTAGGCAAATGTCAACTGACAAAATCTACCAATAATGCGCCGAATTGGGGCCTGTGTTTGCGCCAAATCTGGTGGCGCTGCAGCACGTCCGGATTCCCGATTTCCAATTCCAAACGCCTGCATCGAATCGACTTACACGCTCAGGCGCATTGCGAACGCGCTCGGTAAGTAAAGCTCCGCTGCTCCTGAGATATTTCTAAGCAGCGCGGGAAGATTATCGACGAAGGATTCTGTTAACGATGCCAAACCAAAACGGCGCCCCTTGCGCAGCCGCGATCACGGTGGCGGCAATGCCGACTATCTTGGCGGCAAGAAGCCCCAACCAGCCCATAGGATTGTTCTGCGGGAAATAATTCCAGAGATTATTTGGATCGCTAAGCGCGAAATTGTCTTCGGGGAGATTAGGGATTGCCTGAAAAGACCAGCCGATCGGCAGGCTCAGGTCTTGAATGTCTTGCAACTGGTACGCGACGGCGGCGCCGGTTTCGATCGCATCTTCCAGCGCGCCATCGCTCGCCACTTGCGCTGCTCGATATTCATCGGCAGTTTCGCCGCCATCCAATTGCGTCTGCAATTCGCCGCTCTGCACCGTGTAGCTGGCTTCGCTGCTGATCTGCTCTCTTCGCGCCGGATCTTCCCAGAGCGTCCGCGCGATGTGCAGCGTGTCAATATTAAGCGTGAGCGCGAAAACCAGCGCCACGACTATTGACAGATTTTTCATCTTTCCGGCGTAGGACGCGCTGGCGCGTTGCATCGAATTATTGAACCAGGTTTCCAGGTTGCCGCGGGCGACATCCATGCTTTCGGCGCTTGCCATCACCGTGGAAAGCGCATTGCGCAGATTGGGATTCGAAATTTGGTGTATGCCCGCCATTAGCGAAACATTCGTTGTCGGTTCCAGCCCCAGGAGGCTGACTTCTTCATCTATCTGATTGACAATCTCGGTCAGCGCGCTGCGATAACGGCGATCTTCCACGTAGCGCAGCGAATTGCGCAGTTCGGTCATGCCTTGGCCGCTGGTGACGATGCGATTGACCATAACGCGCAGGCCGCGTCTTTCGGCGCCGGCGGGCATGCCGTCAATGACGTTTAGAAGCGCGCCGAAGAGCTGTTGGTCGGATTCGGCTTTGATCGTGTTCAAGACCACGTCGACGAAGGTATGCGGATCAATGTAGTCGACCGAGCCGATGGCGCTATTGGCGATGGACTCCGCTTCGTCGCGGGAGATGCGTTGGGTTGGCGCTACCGGATCCGCTTTGACAAGTTGAATCAGCGGGTGCGTGTACACTTTCGCCCGAATCACCGGGTCTTCAATAACGGTGTTTATCGTTCCGCGGAGAGTTTTCGCGCGCAGTTTGGTCGCTCTGGCGATCAGTGAGTTGACCTCAGTGACGACAATGCTCAAAAGGATGAACACGAAGATGACGCCAACTGAAACCTGGACTATGGCGGCCAAAGGCACTCCCCTTCGCTGTTCGCGCAGGCGACCGCGAGACGGTGGACAATTGAAGTCAGTATAATCGAAGCGGTCTTTGCCGCAAGTTAAAGGCTGATGCTTGGCGGCGTAAGAGTCTTGACGAATGTCGGGGTGAAGGATGGCAAAACTCGGCGGCTGGTTGCGGTTGACAGGGCGTCGGTCGGTCGCGCTCTTGGCGTGAAGGTAAGCGTCGCCGTAGCAGTCGCTGTTGCAGTCGGCGTGATTGTCGGCGTGGGCGTCGGGTGGAGCGCAAATATGATGTCCCGGTGCATGTACACTTTGTCGATTCGACGGGTCAGAGGATTGTCGTCAATCAGATACCATTCGGTGTTTGGAAGCGCGGCGATCACACAGACGGTTGCGCCCTGTTTCAGCGCGCCGAGTATTCGGCTGCCGGTGTCTGGCGCTTCGCGCACGATCGCCTCGCGCACGCTCACGGCGAAATCTTGGCAGGGCGGAATCGGAGTGAAAGTGGGGAGCGGCGTCGGCGCGTTAACGGCGATTTCCTGTATCCGAACCGCTGTGGCGGTATGACGCTCGATCGCCTGCTGAGTTGATTCAACGACGGTGACGCCGGTGGACATAAAGTTTCGTAAGCCAGCCCAAAGGTAGTAGAGTCCAAAAACGATGGCTATGCCAAGCAAAATGACAAACCATGATGGTGGTCCCGACCGGCCGCCGTAACGCATGAGATCCTCAATTTGCCATTTGCCAGTTACGATAATGGATAATCTTTGAAGGGCAAGCCATCGTAAGGCAAGCGTTGGATTAGCGTATGCCAGCCATGTGTTTGGGGCGCCATGTCCTACCTGTTTCTCGCTTAGCGTTACGCGGGATTGCGCGGGCGCTTGCATAATTGTCGACTTGGCATAACATTTGATGTCGCATAGAGGAGAATTAGATGGGTATTCGCGCAAGGCTGATGGTCTTAGTGACCTTAAGCCTCGGCGCGTGGACAGTCTGCGCCCAAGATCAACCTCACTTGAGCCTGACAATCTACGCGGCGACCTCGCTAACTGATGTGTTTGAAGAGATTCGGGACGCCTTCGCTAAGGCGAATCCCGATGTCGAGGTCTTGCTGAACTTCGCCAGCTCGTCAACCTTGGCGGCGCAGCTAGAAGCCGGCGCGCCGGCCGATATCTTCGCCAGCGCCAATGAACTGCAGATGGATAATGTTGTCGACGCAGGAAGAGTCAACGAAGAAGATGTGGAGACTTTCGCCCACAACCGGCTCGCGCTGATCGTTCCCGCAGATAACCCGGCAGATGTCGAATCAATTGAGCAGCTAGCGGATGTAAGCATCCTGCTGGTTCTGGCGGCGCAAGGGACGCCCATTCGCGCTTATACCGATGCGATGTTGTCGTCATATGAGGTGGAAAAGGGCGAAGACTTTCGCGCGCGTGTCATGGCCAATCTCGCGTCCGAAGAGAGCAACGTACGCCAAGTGGTTGCCCGTGTCGCTTTGGGCGAGGCTGATGCCGGTATTGTCTATCAGTCCGATGCGCTTGGCGACATCGCGGATCAACTCATCGCGATTCCTATTGCCGAGCGGCATAATCAATTGGCATCGTATCCGATTGCGCCACTTATCGACGCCGCTAATCCAGATCTGGCTGCGTCATTTTTGCGCTTTGTCCAGTCGGAAGAGGCGCGGGTTATTCTAGCGGCCCACGGCTTCTGTTGGCCTGCTATACTAGACGACGCTGAGGCAACGGCAGCTCCTGGAAAGCCGGCTGCAAAATCCACGGACGAGGACGACGCGCCCGAGGTCGAGTGTGAAGCAGAGACAATTGAGGGCGGATAAGCTCCTTGTTTTTTCCGTAAGCGCCTTTGCGTTTCTGCTACTGGCGGCCCCCGTCTTTGTGCTTCTGATCAATGGCGTCAATTCGCGCGCCTGGGATGGCTTGCCCGATTCGGCGACGATTCTTTCCGCCGCTCTGCTGAGTTTCGCGTCGACCTTCGCGGTTGTTTGTTTGGCTGCTGTTTTGGGAACGCCGCTCGCGTTGGTACTCTCCCGCTATGAATTCCGGGGAAAGCGCCTGATCAGCCTTTTCATTGAATTGCCAATCGTAATGCCGCCCGCCGTCGCCGGCTTGGCGCTGCTGCTCACATTTGGCCGGCGAGGCGCGATCGGCTCATTGCTGGCGGATGCTGGCATCATTATTCCGTTTTCGATTGTGGCGGTTATTCTCGCCCAATTCTTCATCTCGGCGCCATTTTATATCCGTTCGGCGCAAGTGGGCTTTTCCAGCATAGCGTCAGAAATCGAGGACGCCGCCCGCGTAGATGGCGCGCATGGCTGGCTGATGTTCTGGTATATTACGCTGCCGATCGCCTGGCGCGCGTTGATTTCCGGCATGATTCTCAGCTGGGCGCGCGCGCTCGGTGAGTTCGGGGCGACCATACTCTTCGCGGGCAATCTACAAGGAAAGACGCAGACGATGCCGCTGCTGGTTTATAGCATTTTCGAGCGGGATATCAACGCCGCCATTTGGACCGGGCTGATTTTAATTGTGCTCGCCTTGATCGCGCTGTCATTGTCGCAGTGGCTGGCGCGCGCGCAAGACAAAATGACGTGATCTGATTGCAGGTTCGTCGGCGCACAAACTTGGGCTAAGGAGTGGAATAAGTTGCCCGAAAAGTTACAAGTTCTCATCCTATGCACTGCAAATTACGCGCGGTCACAGAAGGGCGAGCGATTGCTGCGCCATCCAGCTGGCAACCGAGTTGATGTCGTCAACGCCGGACGCGATCCGACTAGCGTGAAGCTGCTTGCGATTGAAGCGCTGCAAGAGCGCGGCATAGATATGTCCGGTCACGTTTCTGATCTTCGGAGCCAATACCTGTATCGTAAGTTTGATTTTGCGATCACCGCCTGCTACAACGTCGCCGAAAGCTGCCCCGTGATTCCTGGGCGCGCGAAGCGCATTCATTGGAGTTTCCCTTTTCCTGCGGCTGTCGAGGGTGACGAAAACGCGAGGGTGGAATCGTTCATATCCGTGGGCGATGGAGCGGAGGAATAGCTCGACGAGTAGCTCAGGACTTTGGTCTCGGCTGGCTGCGCGCGAGTTGCTGTCGTACGGTCTGCATATTTCGCTGCGCCTCGGTAAATTCTGGACTAAGTATTATCGCTTGCTTAAAATCTTCAAGCGCTCCGGTCAAGTTGCCTTGACGATGCCTGGCCAAGCCACGATTATAGAATGCCTCGTGCCGGCTGGCGTCTAGGCGCACCGCATCATTGAAGTTGGACAGCGCTCCGTCATAATCTTTCAGACGGTAACAGGCTGTTCCGCGCAGATTATGAAGTTCGGCGCTGGTTGGATGAAATTGCAGCGCCAGCGAGCAGTCGTCGCGCAAGCCAGCCCAATCGCCTTGCTTCGCCCGCGCCAGACCGCGCATCCGATAGGCTTCGTGCTGATTGGGTTCGAGGCGCAGGGCGGTTGTCAGATCGTTGACCGCCTTGTCCAAATCGATTCGCGCGTGATAGCGGGCGGCGCCACGGCTGTAGTATGCCGGCGCGGAATCGGGGCGCTGCCGCAAGAGCGCGCTGAACGTCTCTATCGCTTCCACGTAATTATGCTCATCCAGTTGCTGTTTGCCGATCCGGTAAAGGCTTTCTACACTGTCCTCGAGTTGCGCTGCCGGCCTGGCTTGCGTAAGCGCTTCCAATCCTTCGATAAGGGACCAAAGCGTACCGGGATAGGGGGTGAGGCTTGTCAGTTGGGCGATGCCTAGCGCGCCAGCGATACCTACGATTTCGTCCAGTTGCGGCGGAAAATAACCAGCCTGCACTTGCTCCTCCAACACGAGTGGCATGCCCTGTACATCAATCACCATGCGCACGAAACAAGTCTCATCGTCCTTTTCGCTCGCCGGGATTCGTTGAACGCCGGTCTTGAATCGGAATGGCGCCTCAATGCGCAGGTCGTAGCCGTCACCATCAACAGTGAGCACCGAACCGGCAAGGCGAATTCTTACCCGCTTGACGATACCCTTGCGCGGCATTGATAGCATCCACACAGCGCCGACGGCGATCGCGGCGGCTAGCAATTCCGTATTTTGCCAAACGAGAGCGCCTGACAAGGTTATGGTCAAAAGGAGCAACAAAGGCCGCGAATAGTGTCTGGCGCGCTTAGCCTGCGTGCGACTGAAATATCCTTCGATTGCCGGCGCTTGAGCCGCTTCGTGACCCTGCATCTAAATTCTATTCGCTGGCCTGCATTGTCAATCTTAGTGCAAAGCGCGATTTTGACAAATGCCGCCCGCTACCCTCAGCAGCCTGACCATGCCTAATTCAGCAAAGGCGACTGTTTAGAGCCAATCCCCTGCAAGAAGCTATTGGCCTGCTAGGCAACAAGATTCGACCTGCCAGGCTTCCGAGCAGACTAATTCAAATGGAGTCCATATTCTCGATGATGCGAGTGGCGAACTCGCTGGTCGGGACTTTGGTCGCGTTCTCCATCTGTCGCGCGAAATCATACGTAACGTAGCGCTGATCGATTGTCTTTTCGTAGGCGCTGGTGATTAGCTCCGCCGCTTCGAACCAATTCAAATGCTCGAGCATCATGACGCCACTGAATAGAAGCGAACCCGGGTTTACCATGTCCTTATTGGTGTATTTGGGCGCTGTACCGTGTGTCGCCTCGAAGAGCGCGATCTCGTCGCCGATGTTGGCGCCGGGCGCGATGCCGACGCCGCCGACTTCGGCCGCAAGCGCATCGCTCAGATAATCGCCATTCAGATTGGTAGTGGCGATGACATCATGCTCGCGCGGCCGGAGCAGCATCTTTTGGAACATGATATCGGCAATTGTATCCTGAATCAGAATCTTGCCATTGGGCACGCTGCCGTTGTGATTGGCGGCGACGTCGTCCCAGGAAATCGTTTGATCGGGAAATTCCTCGCGCGCCAATTCGTAACCCCATTTCTGGAAAGCGCCTTCGGTGAATTTCTGGATATTGCCCTTGTGCACCAGTGTGACGCTGCTGCGCCCACGGTCAATCGCGTATTGGATTGCGGCGCGGATCAGGCGTTTGCTGCCAAAGGGGCTGATCGGCTTTATCCCGAGTCCGGCATCGGGAAAGAAATTGGTGGCGCCCAATTCGCCTTTTAGGAATTCTGCCAGCTTCTTGTTCTCCGCCGTTCCCGATTCGAATTCAATGCCGGCGTAGGTGTCTTCGGTGTTTTCACGGAAGATGACAACATCCACATCTTCGGGATGTTTTAGCGGACTGGGCACGCCATCGTACCAGCGCACGGGTCTCACACAGCTATACAAATCAAGCACCTGGCGCAAGGTAACATTCAAACTGCGAAAGCCTCCGCCGACCGGCGTGGTCAAGGGTCCCTTGATGCCGACTTTGTATTCGCGAAAGGCGTCAAAAGTCTCCTCTGGCATGTAGTTTCCGTCATAAATGCCCGCCGCTTTCTCACCGGCGTACACTTCCACCCAGGAGATTTGTCGCTTTCCGCCAAATGCCTTTTCCACCGCCGCGTCCCAGATTCGTTTGCTGGCGGTCATGATATCGAAGCCGATGCCATCGCCTTCGATGAAAAGAAGGATTGGTTTGTCCGGCACCTGCATCTTGCCATTGCTGAAGCTGATTGTTTCTCCCGAGCTTGGCGCCGTGATCTTGTCGTATGCCATTCCGAACTGGCCCCCTGTTCATTGGCTCACTTATCTAATCGGCGGGATTATAGCACATAAGCATTCCAGATAAACCGGTTTTCTGACGGGTGTACCGGATGGTCTTGCTGGCTGCGCAGCGCAGATATATCAGCCTTTGCATATTCCGCCAGCAGCAAGCATAATCGAATAAGCTGTCGAAACGTCATGAAAACGGCGATGCCAAGTTATGCGGCGCGCGAAAGCGTTTGCTTTGGGAATCGACTAAAAGTCGCAGCAATGTTTCTTCTTGTTATCTCAGTGAATTGCAACGCCGTGACATATTCGCATCGCTATAGCGGGTATCGACGGCTTTCCGCACGAAAGAGGCTGGCTATTCTTGATAAGCGAAGTCTTCTCTGCTTACTGCCGCCATTTATGTTTCGCCGCGCGTGCCACTGATGCTGTCGATCTCCGTCGTTATTCCCGTATACCGCAGCGAAAACAGCGTCGGCTTGCTCGTGGAGGAGTTGGCGCAGGAACTGCCTAAAATCGGCGATTCGTTTGAGGTCATCCTGGTTGAAGACGACGGCGGCGATAAGAGCTGGACGGTGATTCAGGAGCTGTCTATTGAACACGGCTTTGTTCATGGATACAAACTGACAAGAAACTTTGGTCAGCACAATGCGCTGCTTTGCGGTATCCGCGCCGCGCGGTACGATTGCATCGTAACGATGGACGATGATTTGCAGCATCCCAGCGCGCGTATCAAAGATCTGCTGGATAAACTCGCCGAAGGCTACGACGTCGTGTATGGCTCGCCGACCAATGAGCGGCATGGTATCCTGCGCAATATCGCTTCGGTATCGACGAAGCTTGTATTGCAAGGCGCGATGGGCGCTCAAACAGCCCGCCGCGTAAGCGCGTTTCGGGCATTTCGAACCAGCCTGCGCGAATCGTTTTCCGACTATCGCGGACCGCTTGTCAATATTGACGTTCTATTGACCTGGGGTACAACCAGATTTGTTGCGATCCCAATTGACCATCGACCGAGAACGATCGGCAAATCGACCTATACTGTTGGCAAGTTAGTTACACACGCTTTTAATATGATCACCGGCTTCAGCACATTGCCTTTGCGTTTTGCAAACCTGCTCGGCTTGCTTTTGACTGCCTTCGGCTCCGTGATTCTGGTATATATTGTGCTGAGCCAATTGTTTGCCTTCCGATTTGAAGTGCCGGGCTTCACGTTTATCGCATCGCTTATCGCGATCTTTGCTGGCGCCCAACTCTTCGCTCTGGGCATTATTGGCGAGTACATCGCTCGGATGCACTTGAGGATTATGGACCGACCAGTTTACGTGGTGCGACAGCGAACCGACGAAGCAGATGATGTAGCGGAATGACCAGCGCCCTGATAGAATGCCTTCCTTGGGATTCGTCTCATTTCGGTTATCAAATTGCCAGAGCCAAAACAAGTCGTCTTGACATTGACGCATATCGGGAGATGGAGGCGGCCTGCCGCGATCGAGACGTCGAGTGCCTGTATTTTCTCGCAGACGCCGCTGACCAATCCACCATAGATATACTGCTTGCTGGCGGCTACGACTTTATCGATATTCGCATCACTTTCTCCGGGCATAGCAGCGATGTGCCGAGGATTGCGCCAGCGGACGATGTCCGTTATCGGATTGGCAAAGAACTTGACCTAGAGGCATTGCTGCCAATTGCGGCGAACAGTTTTGCTCAGTCTCGTTTTTTTGTGGATCGCCGTTTTGGAAGCGCCAAGGCTTCTCTCATGTACCAGATCTGGTTGGAGAATAGCCTTTTAACTGACCGTGCCGCTGCCGTTGTTGTCGCCGAGATGGCCGGACGAGCCGTTGGATTCGTGACCTGTGATATACGAATGGCGGGCGAAGCCAACATCGGTTTGGTCGGTGTGGCCGATTCCGCGCGCGGAATGGGCTGCGCTAGCGGCATGCTCGGCTACGCCGCGGATTGGCTGTCTGGCCGAGGCATAAAAAGTCTCAATGTCGTCACGCAAGGGAGGAACATTTCGGCGCAGCGTCTTTACCAACGCAGTGGCATGCTTACGCGATCGGTCGAGCTGTGGTTTCACAAGTGGTTTCAGCAAACTAGCTGAAGACCGAAAACTGCCTTCTCTAAGGAGCAAGGGACGATGAGCCAATACCGCATTCCATTTAACAAGCCGACCCGCCTAGGACATGAAATTGACTATATAAACGACAGTCTATGCCGCGAGCGGATATCGGGTGATGGCGACTTCAGCAAGCGCTGCCATGCATTTCTGGAAGACTCGCTTGGGGTGGGCAAAGCGCTGCTAACAACATCATGCACGCATGCGCTGGAGATGGCCGCCTTGCTTCTCGAGATTCAAGCCGGTGACGAAGTTATCGTGCCCTCGTTCACCTTTGTTTCAAGCGTGAACGCCTTTGTTCTTCGCGGCGCCAAGCCGGTATTCGCCGATATCCGCCCGGACACGCTCAACCTCGATGAACGCCAGTTGCCTCAGTTGATAACAAACAGAACTCGCGCGATTGTGTTGGTTCACTACGCGGGCGTGGCTTGCGAAATGGATGCCATCATGTCTATCGCGCGCGAGCGCAACATCGCTGTGATTGAGGACAATGCGCATGGCTTGTTTTCGCGCTACTGCGGTCGCTATCTAGGCACATTTGGCGAACTCGCGACCCTTAGTTTTCACGAGACCAAGAACTTTACTTGTGGCGAAGGCGGCGCCCTGCTTATCAACGACCGCAGCTTAACGGAACGCGCCGAAATCATCCGCGAAAAGGGCACTAACCGCAGCCGATTCTTCCGCGGCCAAGTCGACAAATATACCTGGGTCGACCTTGGGTCCAGCTACTTGCCGTCGGATATGCTGGCGGCTTTCCTGCTGGCGCAGTTTGAATACGCGAGTGAGATTCAGGCGCGCCGAGCGGAAGTATGGCATCGCTATGACGTGAACCTGCGCGATTGGGCAGCCATCAATCAAGTTCAGTTGCCTACCGTTCCGGACAATGTGGAACAATCATTTCACATGTATTATCTGATACTTCCATCCGCTAATGTTCGCGGCGCGTTAATTCAACATCTCAAAGACCGCGGCATCCTGAGCGTATTTCACTATCAACCATTGCACCTTTCGACCATGGGGCAAGGCTTTGGCGGCAAAAGCGGCGACTGCCCGGTCTCAGAAGACATCGCGGACAGGCTCTTGAGGCTACCCTTCTACTATTCATTCTCGCTCGGCGATCAGGATGAAGTAATTGAAGCTCTGCTAGCCTTCACAGAATGGCAATAGTTTCTGGCGGCGCCTATGCTATACTGAAACGATACGCGACCTACGATTTCATGGCGAAGAGCACATAACGCGCTGGGTCAAGGCGCGATTGATTCGGCACATATCGTTTAGTTAGGGAGTTGCTTCATTCGCAAGACCCCACAATACATCATTCAAGTTTCCGCAGCCCGTCTCGGCAATCGCTGACGGGTCGTTTAGCATTGGAGTTCACAGCAAATGGCAAGAAAACCCAAATTCAAGATCACGCCGATCGGCGGCTTGGGCGAGATCGGCAAGAACATGACCCTGTTCGAAAGGAACGGGGAAGGCTTCCTGATCGATTGCGGCATCATGTTCCCGGCCAACGACATGCACGGCGTCGACTACATCATTCCCGATTATCGCTGGCTGGAAGAACGGGATGACATTCGGCTTCACGGCGTTGCCTTCACGCATGGACATGAGGACCACATCGGCGCCGTGCAGCACGTCATCAAGTCATTTCCCGGCATTCCCTTATATGCGACGCCGCTGACGGCAGGCTTGCTGCAAGTCAAATTGAAGAACGCGCGGCTACTGAAGTCTACCAAGCTTCATACTTTCGATGCCGGCGACACCATCAAGATTGGACCCTTCAAGCTGGAGAGCTTTCATGTTTGCCATAGCATCCCCAATTGTGTCGGCTACGGCATTGAGACGCCATACGGCATGATTGTTCATACCGGCGACTACAAATTTGACAATACGCCGGTACATGGTCGCAAGACAGATTACGCCAAACTGGCCGGTTTCGCGCAGCGCGGTGTGGTATTGCTAATGGCTGATAGCACAAACGCCGACCGCGCCGGTTGGACGCAATCCGAAGCCGTCATTGATGGCGCGCTGGACAAGGTGTTTCGCGCGGCAAAAGGGCGGATCATGGTCGCCACTTTCGCATCGCTCGTGTCGCGTGTGCAGCAGGTGGTCAACGCGGCGCGCAGCCACAAACGCAAGGTCTGCATAACAGGCTACACGATGTCCGAATACGCGAAGATCGCGCGCAAGCTCGGTTACCTTGATGTCGATGACGACATGCTGGTCAGCATCGGGCAGGCGCAGGCGCTACCGCCACACAAGGTCGTTTTCATGGTCACCGGTTCACAGGGGGAGCCATCGGCGGTGCTGGGCAAGCTGGCGGCGGGACGTCATCGCCAGTTGGATGTGCGCGACGGCGATACGATAATCCTGTCGTCGCATCCGATACCGGGGAACGAAGAAATGGTTTACCGCACGATCAATCGGCTTATTGAGCGCGGCGCTGATGTCGTCTACGATCCGATCGAAGCGGTGCATGTTTCCGGGCACGCCTGCCAGGAAGAGATGCGCTTGATGCTCAATCTGACGCAGCCCAAATATTTGATGCCAGTTCACGGAGAAACCAGGCATTTGCACTTGCACGCCAAGCTGGCGGCGGACAATGGCTTACCGGCTGAGAATGTGGTCATGGTCGAGAACGGCGCCACGGTCGAGCTGGATTCACGCGGGATTAGCGTTGGAGAACGCCAACCAGGCGGTTACGTATTTGTCGATGGAAGCGGCGTCGGCGATGTGGGAAGAGCGGTGATCCGCGATCGCGAAATCTTGGCGCAAGATGGTTTCGTCCTGGTCAGCGTTAACGTAGACCAGCGCAGCGGCAAGCTGATTGATGAACCGCGGATTGTTTCGCGCGGCTTTGTCTACTTGAAAGGCGCGGAAGACTTCCTCGATCAGATAAGAGACAATATCACCGATGTGGTTAAACGCAGCCGCAACCTCAATGGCAATCGTCGGACCTTGGTAGAAGAGAGCCTGGGCAAGCTGATCTACAATGAAACCAAGCGCCGCCCGATGATCTTCAGCATTGTCAATGAGGTTTAGCCGAAAAGCGCGGCGCCGCTAAAGCCAATGCTTGCAAGAGACAATTCGGCGCGCGATGCCGCAAGGCGCCGGCCGGATTTAGCGAATCCTTAATCAAAGGAATAACGACAGATGCGCAAAACGGTCATTCGGGCGACCCGCGTCACGCGGAATCTTAAGCTCGGCGCCCATATCGTGCACGCGTTGCGCGGCGTCGATCTGGCAATCTGCGAAAACGAAATGGTTGGCATAATCGGTCCATCGGGCAGCGGGAAGAGCACCCTGCTTGGGATCATTGGCGGTTTGGACAGCCCAACCGACGGCACAATTGAAATTGATGGCATCGACATCAGCAATATGAACGAAGGGCAGCTCACAGACATTCGCAACCAGAAGATCGGTTTTGTCTTTCAGTTCTTCAACCTCATTCCGACCTTGACGGCGCTGGAAAACGTCGCGCTCCCGATCGAGTTTGCTCAGGTACGCCGACATAAACCCTTCAGTCGCGCCAAAGAGTTGCTTGACATGCTGGGACTGGGCGGACGTTTTCATCACCGACCAAACGAATTAAGCGGCGGCCAGCAGCAGCGAGTCGCCATTGCGCGCGCGCTGGCGAACGACCCGCCAATTTTGCTCGCTGACGAGCCGACGGGCAATCTGGATTCGCATTCCGGCGAGACGGTACTGGCAGCGTTGAAGACGATACGCGCTGAGAACGGGACGACAGTCGTGATGGTGACGCATGATCAATCGCTCGCAGCGCAAATGGATCGTGTACTCACATTGATCGACGGCCGCATAACAAATGGCATCGTGGACGATCTAGGCATTGAGGGCGAAGCGCGCTCCGATGCCGCTTGCTTAAGCCTGGCCAGCCACTAGTGGTTTGCGGGTCGAACAGACACGATATAATGGATTGCGCGAGCATCCAATCGTCTGCGAGGTAATCTTATGGTCCACGAATTTCACTCAGTAAAGGTTGCCGGCGTCAAACGCGAACTTCCGCTCATGGAAATTAAGCCGGGTGTCAAAATCGCCATCCTTAACATCCTGGGCGACTACGAGTTCGTCAATGCCGCCAGCGCCGAATTGGCGCAGCTGCTGGCGGACCGCGACATTGATGTGCTGGTCACTGCCGAAGCCAAGTCCATCCCGCTGGCGCACGCAGTCAGTTCGGAAATGCGCTTGCCCTATGTCGTCCTGCGCAAGACGCACAAACCCTATATGGGAGACGCGCTGCAGAGCGAAACCTTGAGCATCACTACCGGGCAGCCGCAGACGCTATTCCTCGATGCGAAGGACCGCAAGCTGGTCGCGGGCCGGCGGGTTGCCATCGTCGATGATGTGATTTCGACCGGTAGCACGCTGCAGGGCATGCGCCTGATCATGGACAAAGCGGGCGCGAATGTTGTCGCGGAAGCGGCGATTTTCACCGAGGGCGATCGCGCGCAATGGTACGACATTGTCGCCTTGGGTCACTTGCCAGTTTGGGTGGAAGATCAAACTTAGCGTATTGCCGCAATGATGATACAATTTCTGGCTATTATGTCTCGATAGTCGGAATCATCTCAGTTTGTCGTCAGCGCGCGCGTCATTGATCGTTTTTCTGGTTCTCGTCGTACTCATCTCGCTTAGCGGCGCGCTGCTGCTGCTCTCGCGTCCGGAGCCGATATCCATCACGATCAAGCCTCCGCCGCCAAGGGCAAAGCCAGAAGCTTCGCCAACTCCGCTGCCAATCCTGGTTTACGTGACCGGCGAAGTAGCGCATAGAGGCACGCAACATTTCTTGCCTTACGGCAGCCGTGTCGCCGATGCGGTGGCGGCCGCAGGCGGCTTCACTACATTGGCGAACAAAGAACGCGTTAATCTAGCTGGCGTCCTTCGTGATGGCGACCAGGTCCACGTTCCTGCAATCGGGACGGAGACTACAAATGGCGCCTTGCCGACGCCATCAGGTGGAGCGGTCGTAAGGATCAATTCCGCCTCGCAGCGGGAACTGGAAACCCTGCCGCGCGTGGGTCCAACAATGGCTCAGCGCATAATCGAGTACCGCGAGCAGGTGGGTCCCTTTTCCACACTGGCTGATCTGGATCAGGTATCGGGGATCGGTCCATCAACGCTGGAAGCGCTCGAAGACCTGATAGCGTTTGACTAGCGGATTCGATCGCCCGACCCTGCGTCGAAGAAAAGCGCGCGCGACCAATCTAGTTGGCAATGTACGGTTTCGCCTGTCTGAAAACGCTCTTGAAGTGGTACCTGGATTCGCCAGCGGCGCTTGCGCAGCCATACTTCAAGCAAGGTGTACTTCTCGGCGTAAAATGGAATCACGCGATCTATCGTAGCCGGTATGCCGCCATCTGCGCCACAGACCGCGATATGTTCCGGGCGGATGCCGACGATTACCTCGCTGCCGTTGGGTCGGTATCGGGGTAATGCGGCGCGCCCCAAATAGCTGCCATCCCATTCGCCATCGCTTACCCGCCCCCAAAAGGCATTGATAGTGGGCGTACCCAGGAATTCGGCGACAAAAAGGCTGTCTGGATCGTCGTGCAGCTTATGGTAGGGACCCGACTGTATGATGCGACCCGCATTGATAACAACGATGCGATCGGCGACGCTCATCGCCTCCACCTGATCGTGGGTCACATAAATCAGCGTGACCTTGAATTCTTGGATGAGTCGTTTCAATTCGACGCGGGCTTGCGCCCGAAATTTGGCATCCAGATTGGCGAAAGGCTCATCGAAAAGAAGCAACTCCAGATCGCGGGCAAAGGCGCGCGCGATGGAAACCCGCTGCTTTTCGCCGCCGGAAAGGTGCCGCGGGAACCGTCCCATCAAGTTTTCGATATCGACGCCGGTGATGTTGGCGACTGTATTGACATGGGCCGGAACCTCTTCTTCGCGATCTCGCAGCCGGAGGAAGAAACCGACCGTCTTGCGGCTTTCCCAGTGCGGGATCAGCACGTAGTTCTGAAAGACCATGCCAATGCCTCGCTCTTCAATCGGTATCTCGTCCAGCGGCACATCGTTGTAGAAAATCACTCCGTTGTCGGGCTGTTCGAGTCCAGCGATCAGGCGCAAGAGTGTGGTCTTGCCGCAGCCGCTCGGACCCAGGAGAACGACCGCCTCGCCATCTTCGACGCGCAGGTTGAAGTCCTTTATCGCCAAGACCGGCGTGAGTTTTCGGCTTCTGTCGTAGAAAGTCTTGCTTACGTCTTTTAGGGTAATCGTTCTCATCGCTTGCGGGAGCCATAAATCAATACCCTTAGGATAACACATGGGCCTCCATGCGCCGATTTCACTTGCCTGTGAGGTCGTCCGCTATAGCAATGCCTTTTCCGATTGATATATAATGAATCGTATGCGAAGGCTTGACATCGCTCTAGGTTCGCTCGGAGAATTGCATTGCCCAATTCAATCCAGCCAGATCTGATACCGGTCGCCACATCAACTGATTGGCAGCCGGACCCCAAGACACCGCGCCGCCGGCCGCCGTGGATACGCGTACGGGCGCCGAGCGGAGCGACTTACGAGCAGGTCCGCGACCTGATGCGAAGCAAAACCTTGCACACGGTCTGCGAAGAGGCGCAATGCCCCAACTTGGGCGAATGCTGGGGCAAAGGCACCGCGACGTTTTTGATGATGGGTGATACCTGCACGCGCAGCTGTGGCTTTTGCGACATCAAGACTGGTATGCCCAATCCGCTCGACTGGGCCGAGCCGAACCGAATCGCCGAAAGCGTGCGGGCGATGGGATTGCAGCACGTGGTGATTACCAGTGTGAATCGCGACGATCGCCCGGACGGCGGCGCGCCGCTATTCGCGATGGTGATTCGGCGGATTCGTCAATTGCAGCCCGGCTGTTCCGTCGAGGTATTAACTCCCGACTTCAAAGGCAGTGAACTGGCGTTGAAAATCGTCATGGATGCTCAGCCTGAGATTTTGAATCATAATGTCGAAACAGTGCCGCGCCTGTTCAAAAGAGTGCAGCCGCAAGACCGTTATGATTGGGCGCTGGCGACGCTGGAGAATGCCAAGCGGATGGACCCGCAAGTCCTGACCAAAAGCGGGATTATGCTCGGGCTTGGCGAAACGCTTGACGAAGTCCAATCGACGATGGCCGATTTAGTGTCGATCGGTGTCGACATATTGACTTTGGGTCAATATTTGCAGCCGAGCAAAAGCCATCTGCCGATCGAGCGTTACTATACGCCGGCTGAGTTCGCTGATATGCGCGATATTGGATTGCAAATGGGATTCAAGTGGGTGGAAAGTGGTCCCCTGGTGCGCAGCAGTTATCGGGCGGCCGAGCAAGTGCGGGAGCTTTCGCGATTGGATCATTTTCGCCTTCACACCGCGCGGACCAGCTAAAGGAGAACGAATCTCCCGCCCAGGAGCTATGATTGACGATAAGGCAAACAGTACCTAATTGAGTTGCAAGTGAGCCGAGCAAACGAGGGAAGGATATGAGCGCGTTTTTCACCAATAGGCGCGGGCAGGCGGACGTGGATGCGCAAGAGCCCGTGCGTGAAGTTCCAACCGGTCGGCCAGTCGGTTTTGATACAGTAATTGGCTCCAATACCAGCTTTGAAGGCAGCTTTGTCAGTTCGGGCAATGTGCGCATGGATGGCCAGTTCGCGGGCTCTCTCGAAATTAGCGGCAATATCCTTGTGGGCGAATCAGCCGACATTCACGCCGATATCAATGCGCGCAACATCTCTATCGCTGGTACGGTTCGCGGCAACATCACTGGCAGCAAGGTGCAGCTTCTGCGGACCGGACGCATTTGGGGCGATATCAACGCTTCGGCGTTGACCACGGAAGAAGGCGCATTTATTGACGGCAAAATTACGATGGTTGGTCATTCGGCGACGCGGCCGCCGACCGATGCCGAACGTGCCGAGCACGAGGCGATTCTCGATTCGATGACGGATGCGGATGAAACTGACGCAGTGATCGAGGCTGAGCTGGTGACGGAGAATGGGGCGGTTGACGAACAGGCGGCGGGTGAGCCGGTTGAAGAAGACGAACGCTGAACAACGATGGCGGCGCCTGCATTCAGGTGAGGTTCTATTCCAGTTCTATTCGGGGATCAAATGGATTGGGCTGTTACTCCGCCGTCGAGCACAAACACTGCGCCTGTCGTGAAGTCCGATGCGGCTGAGGCCAAGTATAGCGCTGCGCCGGTGATATCCCTTGGCTGGCCGATGCGCCCCGCCGGCGTCCGCGCCAAGACCTGATCCAGCAATTCCGGATTTCCCCAAAGCGCCTGCGCGAATTTCGTCTGTACCAAACCGGGAGCGATTGCGTTGACCTGAATATTGTCCGCGCCCAGCTCGACTGCGAGCGTCTTGGTCAGGCTGATTACGGCTGCCTTTGTAATACTATAGATGCCTTGGTAGCGACCAGGAGTTAATCCCACGATAGAGGCTACGTTGATGATTTTGCCGCCGCCCTTGGCGCGCATCGCCTTGACCGCCGCCTGAGACAGCCATACATTGCCCATTAGATTCACTTCAATGGTCTTTTGCCAATAGCTGTCCGCCGCTTCAAGTAGAGAGCCAAAATGCGGATTGGTCGCAGCGTTATTGACCAGAATGTCGAGCCCGCCGTAATGCGCTACCGTTCGCTCCACCAAGGCATATAGCGCATCCTTGTCGCCATTGTGCGCCACGATGCCGATAGCTTCGCCACCAGCTGCGCGGATTGCCTCCGCCGCTTCGTCTAGCGCGTTTTGCTTGCGGCTTGCTAGCACGACTTTGGCGCCGGCGCGGGCGTATGCCTCCGCAATCGCCTTGCCAATCCCGCGCGACGCGCCCGTAACGATTGCCACTCGTCCGGTCAGATCGAAATTCTCGGCCATGCCGCCACTCCTGTTGCCGTTTCGCATTGGCCTCCGCTTTTGAAGGACATGCCGGCGCTTATGTCAAGCGCGCTCTTTTGGAATGCTGCCCAGCAAGGGCATACCCATCCGGCGCAGATCGTCCGCGTGATAGACGGTGGGATCAACGAATTCGGCGAAGCCGGCGAGCGCGAGCCCGATCAGGAGCGCCACACCAAGACGAACCAAGGGCGCGAGGCGCGATGTCAAAGCTGGCGGCGCCGCGGAAAGCGCCGGTGGTTCCAATATCGTGACCTGCGCCGCTTCTCCACCGAGCTGCGGAAAATAGCGCTGGCTCCTGTCGCTCAGCACAAGCATGGCCGCGTCTGCGATTGCGACTAAGGCTTCATGGTTCGAATGGCTCATATAAACGACGCCGACGCTCCGGGCGTTATCCGCCGCGATCTGCAGGCTGTCAAGCGCAATCGGCGCCTCGCCAAGCGCGTCCTGAATCTCAACGCGGAAACTCGCGGTGCGCACCCAATCGGTCAAGGCATCAACGGTATATTGCGAAGCCAGCCAAACGTCTTGGTAATCGCCATCGCGATCGGGCATATTTTGTCTTTGAGCGGCGCTATACCGAATTTGCGTTGTGAACCCGCCAGCGGCGCCGGTTGAATCGCCTATCAGATCGGGAATGGCGCTTACCGCGCTCAAGACGACGGGCAGGACGATCAGCCACCAGCGACGAAAGATGATCCGGATGAGCTCTCTGTATTCCATAAGAAGCATCCCATTCAGGCTATAACGGGGTCGCGGAAATGAAACAACTGGTTGGATTCGCGCGCATGCCAGGCTTGCTGGACAAAGGCATCAATACGTTTGGCAAATACGCTCTCATCGAATTTCCTGGCTTGCCGCTGTATCTCTCGCGGATTGTACGCGCGATGGTTGAACTCGCGCCAGACTTCTTTAAGACTGTCGGCGCTCATTTCCGCAAAGCGCTCACCAGTTACCCCAGGCTTGACCGTATCCAGCGCGCCGCCGCCGCCGTATGCAATCACCGGGCGGCCCGCCGCTTGCGCTTGCACGGGCGCAATTCCAAAGTCTTCCAAGCCCGGGAAGATCAGCGCTCGGCAACGCGCCATCATGTCGGGCAATTCGGCGTCCGGCACATAGCCGAGAAACTCGACGCCGTCGCCAGCGAGCGCGCGCAGCCGATGCAGGTCGCGTCCGGCGCCGGCAATCTTCAGTTTCAAGCCCAGTTCCGTCGCCGCTTGAACAGCCAGATCAATGCGCTTATAGGGAATCAAGCGCGACACAATGAGAAAATAGTCGCCTGTGTCGTTCGTAGCCGCCGCCGCAAACCTCTCTGTCTCCACCGGCGGAAACACAATCGTAGACTCTCGGTTATAGAAACGTCTTATGCGCTCTTGCACGGCTGTGCTGATTGCAATGAAATGGGAAACGCGCTGGGCGGCCGCGTAATCCCATCGCCGTAGACGAGCGATGAGCGGACGCAGGAGCATCGTCGTGGTTGCGCCAATATTTTCGCCTTCGAGGTATGAATCGAGCTGCCAAACATAACGCGTGGGCGTCAAGCAATAGCAGATGTGCAAGCTCTGGGGGCTGAAACGCAAACCATGACAGAAGCCACTCTTGTTGCTGAGGATCACGTCAAAGCCGTTTAGGTGAAGCTGATTCCAGGCGAAGGGATAGAGGGGCAAAAAGGTTTGATGGCGCTGATGTATTCCGGGCAGTCTGTCTATCCAGAGCCGGCGAATGTCCCAATCCTGATAGTGAGCGGGCATCAGCGATTTGGCGAAGATGCCGGTGTAAAGGGGGCAGGCGGGATAAATGCGCTTGAGCGCCTCCAAAACATCTTCCGCGCCGCCTATTTGATTCAACCAGTCATGAACCAGCGCGATCTTCAAATGGGTCTCCCATCATGATCATTCCGACCATAAAGCAAGCGCGCGGCATCCTTCCGGAAGGCGGAAGCCCTTACCGGGTTTCCGGTCCGTTCAACTCCCTGACAGGCAAAAATGACCGGCGATGCTCCTTACAGGGACCATGCATCCGCAAGGCGCGGAGGTGCGCCGCTGTGCCATAGCCTTTGTGCTGCGCGAAGCCGTATTCGCTAAACTCGGCGTCAAGGTCCATCATATAGCGATCGCGCCAGACTTTAGCCAGTACGCTTGCGCAGGCGATCGTCAGCGAATGCTTGTCGCCATCGACGATGCTCACCTGCGGGATGTCTGATCGCTCGGGCCACAACTGGTAATCCAGGAAAAGGCAATCGGGAAGAAGGCAGGATCCGTCAAGCGCGTGATCAAGAGCGCGCTGCATAGCCGCTTTGGTGGCATCCACAATGCCCAGCGCATCGATCTCCAAGACGCTGCTATGCCCGATTCCCCAGCGAGACGCGACATCTTTAATGACATCGCATAGCCGCTCACGCTGGGATGCGGTCATCTGTTTGCTGTCGCGAACGCCGCGCAAGGCGCTCGCCAGCTTCATTTCTTCAAGGGGCAGGGCGACGGCTGCTGCTGCTACCGGTCCGGCAAGCGGACCTCGACCGGCTTCATCCATGCCAAGGATGAAAGAGAAACCGGCGCGGCAATAATGTCGTTCGTGTCGCAGGCTCGCGGTTTTGGCTTTCGCCTCGCGCTTAGCCATACAGGCCCCGGCGCCAATTACGCCGGATTTCCCAAATCTCGCGCAGCAGTCTCACCGAATCGTCCCAAAGCCGCATGGTCGAGTAGGTATCGAAATACCACGTGATCGGCACTTCCTTGACTTTATACCCGCGTCGCTTGGCGACAAATAAAAGTTCGACGTCAAAGCCAATGCCATTCATGCGCTGCACGGCGAATAAATCGTCGGCGACTTCTCCGCGGAACATCTTGAAGCCGCATTGGGTGTCTTCATAATCGCTGATGGCAGCCGCTTTGATAATATAGGTTGCGATGCGCCCCATGATATGTCGATACTCGGGCTCGTCGACTCGCACGGCGCCCGGCGCTTCGCGGCTGGCAATCAAGATGTCATATCCGTCCGATTCTGGCGGCAGAAACTTCACGAGCTCATCAATGCGCATGGAAAGATCCGTGTCGCAGATGAAGCGCCAATCCCCTTGCGCCGCCTGCATCCCTTGCTTGACCGCCAATCCTTTGCCGCGCAAATTGTTAGGCGATTGCAGGACGCGCAGGTACGGGTATTCGCCAGCGCAGTCGAGCGCGACTTCATAGGTGCGGTCTCGGCTTCCATTTTCAACAACGATGACCTCTGCGCTGTAGGGCTGCTGCTGCAAAAAGCGGTCAATTTGCGCCAGACTCGGCGGCAGCCGACTCTCCTCATTGTGAGCCGGTATGACGATGCTGAGGAAGGGATTGCTCAAGCCCGAGCCTCCTGTGAGGCATTAGGATTTGTCTCACGAATCACGCATCATCATACGCCAGAAATGACATTTGTACATATGTGAGGGCAAGAACAGCGCCAGCAGCTATCGCGTAGGGCTCTGTTCAGGCTTGCGTAAGTATACTGTCGATGTATTGGTCGGGGACGCGTCTTGCGGCCTGGATTCTTTTCCGTTTGGCCAGCGCGCCGCCGATGGTTAACACGCCCGCCGCCATGCCTCGCAGCCGCGCCCGCGCTTCTTGACCGCGCCAAGCCTTCGCGGATTCCCACATCAGCGCGAGTTGTCTGGCTAGGATCGGGCGCGCATATTTTCGAATCAAGCCAGCGGGCATGTTTTTTGCCACTAGCCAAATGCCGTTGCGGCCATCGTGGTAGCTGGCGGTGACGCCGCCGCCAGTCGCGGACAGATAGTGATAGACGACCGCGCTCGGTTCGTACCAGACCTTGTAGCCAGCCAGTTGCGCGCGCCAAGCCATGTCCACATCTTCAAGCAAGAAGAAGAAATCGTCATCGAGCGTGCCAATATCGCTGAGCAAGGATCGACGATAGGCCGCGGAGCCGCCGCATGCGGAGAAGACATACTCGCCCTGATCATATTGCCCTCGGTCCCATTCCCAAGCGCCTCGATTGCCCGCCCGACCATCGGTGGTGAAGAAGTCGCCCGCGGTATGGATGCGATCGCGCTGATCGAATAGCAGCATCTTGCTGGCGACGATGCCTGCCTGCGGATGAGCCTCGAAGGCTTTGGCAACCTGCTCGGCCCAATCACTTTCCGCTTCCGTATCGTTGTTGAGCAGCGCGATATAAGCGCCCGTCGCCACGTCCATGCCGATATTGCAGGCGCCGGTGAAGCCGCGATTCGACTCAAGTTCGATCAGGCGGACTTCCGGGTACAGCGCGCGGACGAAGTCCTGCGAACCATCGGCGGAGGCATTGTCGACCAAAATCACCTCGATATCGTCGAATGTTTGATCGCGAAGCGAATCGAGACAAGCAGCGAGAAAGTTCTTTCCATTCCAGTTTGGAATGACGACGGAAAACCGACGCGTCATCTATCAGCCGCCTCGGCGTCCAGATAAGCGCGAACGGCTTCCTGCCAAGTCCGTAAGCGAATACCGATGTTGGCGCCGGCGACATTTGCCAGGGCGGTGTATTCGGGCGGCAGCGACGGTCGAAGCCATTCCTGGCGACTGATGCGCTCAATCGGCGTATCGGCGAAGCCGGCTTGATCAAGTAGATAGCGGGCAAAGCCCCAGCGGCTGACGGCGCCTTCGTTGACAAAGTGATAGATGCCGTAACGTTCGGTTTCCAGCAGGCGCGCAATTGCCCTAGCCAGATCGTTCGTATAAGTCGGGTTCGCCACTTCGTTGGTCACGACGCGGAGCCTCTTGCCTTCGCGCGCCGCGCCGAGGATCGCATGGATAAAGTTGCGTCCGCCATGCGCGAAAAGCCAGGCGGAGCGAACAATGTAGTGGCGCGGATTCACCTGCATTACCGCGCGCTCGCCGTACCATTTGCTGTAACCGTATGCGTTGATTGGATTGGCGGGATCGTATTCGGTGTAAGCGCGATCCAGCTCCCCGTCAAAGACTTCATTGGTGCTGACGTAGAGAATGGGAATACCGCGCTGCGCCGTGATCGCCGCCAAATTCCCCGTGCCGATGCCGTTGACGCGCAGAGCCTTTTCCGGGTCCAGCGCGCAAGCATTGACATCTGTCCAGGCAGCCGGGTGAAGGACTATATCCGGGCGCAAATTAGCGAACAGTTCGCGACAAGCATGGTAATCGGCTACATCTAGCGTATGGCTGACTTCGCCGATTATGTCTGCGTCTTCCACCTGGTGCTTCGTCTGAAGCAGCGAAACGAGCTGACCGCCCAACCGGCCTGCGGCGCCCGTAATCAGTATCTTCATGCGGCTTTCGCCTCAGGCGAGACTGTCAACCTACTCGATATGATTAGGCTCCGCCGAGGACCGGCAGTGGGTTTGGCGGCGCGGGAAAAGGTCATGACTCGGAGGCCGCCAGCCGCTCGCCATATTGTCGCTGGTAAAAGCCTAGGTATTCGCCAGTCTTGATCTTTCGCCACCACCATTCGTTTTCCCGGTACCAGTTGACAGTCGCTTCCAAGCCACTGTCGAAGTCAACTTGCGGCTTCCATCCGAGCGCGCGCGCTTTCGCCGCCGTCATCGCGTAGCGCCGATCATGCCCTTCGCGGTCGGGCACGAGCCTGATCAACGATTCGGGCTTGCCCAGAATCTTCAAGATCCGTCGGGTGATATCCAGGTTGTGGCGCTGATTCTCCCCCGCCAGGTTGTAAGCTTCGCCTGACTTGCCGATGTGCAATACGCGATCAACGCCTCGGGCGTGATCGTCAACATAGAGCCAATCGCGAATCTGCTTGCCATCGCCGTATAGCGGCAGCGGCCGGTCATCAATCGCTTCTGTGGTGAAAAACGGGATCAACTTTTCCGGATATTGATAAGGTCCGTAGGTATTGCTTCCGCGAGTAATTACCGTGTCCATACCGTAGGTGACAGCATAGGCGCGCACGATCAGTTCGCCGCCGGCTTTGCTCGCGGCGTAGGGGCTGTTGGGCAGGAATCGGTCATTCTCGGCTGACACGCCGTCGTCGATATCGCCGTAGACTTCATCGGTCGACACTTGACAGAATCGCCCGATGCCGTGTTTTTTGCCTTCGTCCAGCAAGATATACGCGCCCACGACATCGGTGTGAATGAAGGCGTCGGGATCAAGGATGCTGCGGTCGACATGGCTTTCGGCGGCGAAGTTGACAATTGTGTCGATTGCATGGCGCTTCAAGACGCGCTGAACAGCGGGGCGATCAGCCACATCGCCGCGCTCGAAACGGTAATTCTCTTCATCGCTCACCGGCAACAGATTATCGACATTGCCGGCGTAGGTTAGTTTGTCGTAGCAAATGATGTTGTATTCGGGGTAGGTCCCGACCATGTGGCGGATGAAAGCGCTTCCTATAAAGCCAGCCCCGCCGGTAACCAGGATGTTTTTCATTGCGCTCCCGCCCACTATTCCAGTGATCAGCTTAGACCCAAAGGGTGCTGTGATCACCGAGGTTCATCTTGATGCCGCTTGGTTTTGCTGCGCTCCGCTTTACCGATGCGTTTCTGCCGATGAGGCTGTCGCGCAGTGTGCGATCAATGTCGATAACGCGGCTGTTCTCCAGGATTATGCTGCGCTCGATCTCACAGTTTCTTATCTGGCAACTATGGTAAATGCTCGTGAATGGACCAATGTAACTATTCTCGATCAGCGTGTTTTGACCAATGACGGTCGGTCCGCGCAAGATGCTGTTTATGATGCGGGCGCCCTCTTGCACACTCACACGGGAATCCACCGTCGAACGCTCGTCAATCTCGGCGCAGGCGGCGACGCAAGGCACGATCTCTTCCAGCACATGGCTGTTTGCTTCCAGCATATCGGTAGGTTTGCCCGTGTCAATCCACCAGCCGCGATGAATATGGGGGAAAACGGTATGACCGTGGTCGATCAGCCACTGAATCGCGTCAGTGATTTCATATTCGCCGCGCGCTGAAGGTTTAATCGCGTCGACGGCGTGAAAGACATGGCGATCAAACATATATATGCCAACGAGCGCGAGATTGCTCGGCGGGACTTCCGGCTTTTCGATCAGTCGCTCGATGCTACCGTCCGGGCGCAATTGGGCGACGCCGTAGGCCGAAGGGTTTTCGACTTCTTTGAGCACGATCTGGCTGTTCCAGTCGTTGTCGGCGAAATCGTGTATCAGTTGGCTGATGCCGCCTTGAATCACGTTGTCGCCGAGGAACATCACGAAGGGATCATCCGCCAGGAAATCGCGCGAAATCTTGACCGCATGCGCCAGCCCGTCCGGGCTATCCTGACGAATATACGAAAGCGATACGCCCCAGCGCGAGCCATCGCCGAGGGCATCCTGGATTTCGGGCGCGGTATGGCCCACCACCATGCCGATCTCGCCTACGCCCGCATCGCGGATCGCTTCAATTACGCGCACCAAAACCGGCTTGTTGGCGACCGGAATCAACTGTTTGGCGCGAGTGTAGGTTAGCGGATATAGGCGGGTGCCTTTGCCGCCGCTGAGGATAAGTCCCTTCATCATCGCGTCAAACTCCGAAGCCGCTGAAAGGCGAATCGTCCATCGAGAAGCTCGCGTCAAGGCGCATAATCATGCGTTACATTCAGTAGGCGAATCGAGTGTCGCGCGGCGCGTCAGTCAGCACGGCGCCAACCACGCGCACGTGGACGCGTTCGAGCGCTTGTCGCGCTTGCGCGGTATGATCGCGGCGCGTCTCACCCGCGCGGATTGCCAGCAGCGCGCCATCTAGTTTTATGCCCAACAGGGCGGCGTCGGTAGCCGCGAGCACCGGCGGGCTGTCAAAAAGGACGTAATCAGCGCGCTGCTTCAGCGCTGCGATAATTTCGTTCATGCGCTGGCCGCCAAGCAGATCGGCCGGGTTTGGCGGCAGCTCGCCGGCGCAGATAACTTCCAGATCATCAACCTCCGTCGCCTGCAGGGGCGGGTCGCTGATTGAGCTGTCGTCCACCATCATGCTGCTAAGACCCCGATTGCTTGCCAAATTCCAGATTTCATGCTGTTTGGGCTGCCGCAGGTCGGCATCAACCAAAACGGTCCGGTTGCCGCTTTGGGCGAAGGTGACAGCCAGGTTGGCCAAGGTCACGCTCTTCTGGTCTTCGCGCGCGGCCGAGGTTACGAGCAGCGTTTCTATGGGACGTTCAACGCTGCTGAACATCAAGTTGGTTCGCAAGCTGCGATACGCCTCGGACGCCGCGGAACGCGGTTGCGATAGGGTAACGAGGTTTGCAGTCTCCATGGCCGTTCCTATGACGGTAGTTAGGTCAGGTCTCGTTTATTCTAACCCAGCGGGCGGATTCTGCTCAGGTTTCATAGACCTGGTCATTTTAGCTACATCAGCGCAGGTTGATTCCCTCAAAACGAAAGAATGCCAAAGTCCAGATTCACCCGCTTCAGTACATTAGCGTCAAGTGATGAGGCGATGATATGCAGCGGTTTATGCAGCACTGGATGGATATAATCCGGCGCCAGATCAGCCAAGGGAACTGCCACGTGGGCGAAACGAGCGATGTCAGCATCGGGGACTGTCCACGGTTTGGCGCCATATTGCAAGACGTCTTCGTTCCATAGCGACAAATCCAGATCGATGGTGCGCGGCGCATTTCTGTTTTCAGGATCGCGAACCCGCTTGAGATCAGCTTCAATGCGGTCAATGACATCGGTTTTGAACCGCGCTGGCGATCGCAAGGTGCGTGCCTTAACCGCCATATTCAGGAAGGGCTCCTGATCGGAAAATCCCTGCGGCGCCGATTGGTATATCGGTGATATGCCTAGCACCGTCGTATAGCGCCGCAGCAAGGCAATCGCCGCGACGATATTCTCCGCCGGCTTGATGTTGGATCCAATCGACACTAAAACGATGTTCTGCGCGTAGTCATCAGGGCGCCGGGCTATGCGGATGCCGACAGAATCGGACCGTCGCAGCGCGCCCGGTTTATATACTGTGACTTCGACATTGGGCGCGCCGAAATTGATTACTGCCAGGCGGGCGATTTCCTCAGCCAGCTTCTCCACCAAGGAAAAGCGGGACCCTTCTACGAATTGAATGATCGCCTTGGTGACCGTTCTGTAGTTGAAGGTATCGGCGGGGTCGTCCGACTCGCCCGCGAGCCGATTGTCCAGTCCAACGCGCAGGCTGACCACGATATCTTGCGGCTGGTCGAGCTCATGCTCGCTGAAGCCGATGACGGCGCGCAGACGCAGGTTTCGAATTTCGATTTCGTCCATGACGGCGCTGATCTGTTCCTGTACGCTGGCAGTTTAGCATGGATCGTGATATCCAGGCTCATTTTACGAATGCACATGGCGAGCCTTGTAGCCAATTCATTGGCTGCACCTTGTAATTATGTCGACTCTTTCAAATGCAACTTGAGTTTCGCAGCCGAACATATCTATAATGTTGGTTAAGTAAGCAATTTGACAAATAGTATGCTATGCTGGCGCGTTTAGGAGCAAGCGCTTGTCGAAGTGTGAAAACAGGTTGGCTGACTATGGACAGCAATGAATCGCAGATTGTAGCCGAATTAAAGGCTGACATTACGCTAAAGCTAGAGTCGGATTCGCTATTGAGCCGATACGGACTGGATGCCAAGCCCGTTGACGAGCCAGCGGTAAAGGATGCTGTATTGCAAATGCTTTACGCCATCGGAGAAAATCCGGAGCGCCAGGGATTGGTTGACACGCCCAGGCGCGTGGCCAAAGCCTATCGGGAATTGGTCAGCGGCTACACGACCGATCCGGTTGAATTGCTCAACAACGCAATCTTTGATATCGCTTACGATGACATGGTCGTGGTCAGCAATATCGAATATTACAGCCTTTGCGAGCATCATATGCTGCCGTTTGTCGGTCACGCGCACGTTGGCTACCTGCCCAAAGACAAAGTGGTCGGGCTCAGCAAGATTCCGCGCATCGTCGATATGTTTTCGCGCCGGCTGCAAGTCCAGGAGCGCCTTACCCGGCAGATTGCGGATTTCCTCGTCGAAGTGCTGGATCCGCGTGGAGTTGCTGTGGTCATGACGGCGCGGCATATGTGCTCAATGATTCGCGGCGTAATGAAACACGACGCCAATATGACGACAAGCGCTATGCTTGGCGACTTCCGCGCGAATCATGATACGCGCAATGAATTCCTCATGCACGTACAGCGAGCCAAAGTCCAGTAGGGTCAATCTTCTGGTATTTTCAAATTAGGCAATAAGCCCGATGTTCTTCGTACGCTGCGCCATTGGTTTGCGGCGTCGCTGCCCTGTGCTATAATCATGTATGCTGCGGTGAGATTCTCCTGCGGCACTCATCGAGAGCGAGTGAGAGAACCGGCTCAGCGAACTCGCGGCAACCCCCGGCATTCGGGACGGTGCTAAGTCCGGCAGGGTGCAGACTCTGGCAGATGAGCGCATTCGAAAGCGAACCTTCGACGCCCGCTGCCACGCAAGGCGTTTTTTGTTGCTCGAGAAAGGACGAACATGTCAACCACATTCATGACCTCCCCCAGGTATCTGTTTACTTCGGAATCTGTTTCGGAGGGCCATCCCGACAAAATGTGTGACCAGATAAGCGACGCCGTGCTGGACGCGATTCTGGCGGAAGACCGAATGGCGCGGGTCGCTTGCGAAGTCGCCACCACAACGGGTTTGGTGGTCGTCATGGGCGAGATTACAACAAAAGCCTATGTGGATATTGATACGATTGTACGAGACACCATTCGCGATATCGGCTATACACGGTCGGATTATGGCTTCGACGCCGAGACGTGCGGCGTGCTAATTTCAATCAAAGAGCAGTCCGACGACATCAAGCAAGGCGTCGACACGGCGCTTGAAGCGCGCGAGGGCAGCATGTCGGAGTCGGATATCGAAGCGACGGGCGCTGGCGACCAAGGGATGATGATCGGATTCGCCTGCGATGAAACCGAAGAATTAATGCCGCTCACCGTTTCGCTCTCGCATGGTCTCATGCGCCGTTTGACTGGCGCGCGCAAACGTGGCGAAATGGCTTGGCTGCGGCCCGATGCCAAATGTCAGGTAACGGTCGAATATGCCCTTGGCAAGCCAAGACGAATCGACACGATTGTGCTGTCGACACAGCATGCCCCCGAAATCTCGCAAGAGGAGATCCGCTGCCAGATCATCGAATTTATCAAGCGCGACGCCGAGTGCCAGAAATGGATAGATGAAGGCACCAGATATCATATCAATCCATCCGGGCGTTTTGTCACCGGCGGTCCCTTGGGCGACGCTGGCTTGACCGGACGCAAAATCATGGTGGATACCTATGGCGGCGTTGCCCGTCACGGCGGCGGCGCCTTCTCGGGCAAAGACGGTACCAAAGTTGACCGCAGCGCAGCCTATATGGCGCGCTATGTCGCCAAGAATGTGGTCAAAGCCGGCCTCGCCGAGCGCTTCGAGCTGCAGGTCTCGTACGCTATCGGCAAGGCGGAGCCAACATCGTTGTCCGTCGAGACTTTCGGTACGGGCAAATTATGCGACGAGAAGATAAGCGCGCTGATAGAGGAGCGCTTCGACATGCGCCCGGCAGCCATCATACGCGATTTGGGGCTGCGCCGGCCGATTTTCAAGCAGGTGGCGGCATACGGACATTTCGGGCGGGAAGATGTGGACGTGCCTTGGGAAAAGACCGACAAAGCCGCGGCGCTCCGATTCGACGCGGGCTTGGCATGACGTTGCCGCCTTCCGCCGGAGCCTCTGTATGACCGACGGACCGCGCATCTGCGACTATGGCGATTCGACCTATCGACAAGACTTTTGGGAAGGGCGGGGTCGCGACTACGAAGACGCTGTGGAACGCCGCGTCCTGAGAAAACTCTTGCCTTCGGCGGGCGCCCGACTGCTGGAAGTTGGCGCTGGCTTCGGGCGAATCACTGATGAATACAAAATGTTTCGCCAAGTTGTACTGCTTGATTATTCGCTTGAGCAGCTGCAATACGCGCGCCGCCGCTACGGCGACGATGGCTATCTATACGTTGCAGCGAATGCCTATCAGATGCCCTTTCAGGCGGGCGTATTCGACGCGGCGACTATGATCCGCGTCATTCACCACTTTGAAAACGTGCCGGCCGTTCTCGGTCAGATCCGCGAGGTTTTGCGCGACGATGGCTCTTTCATCCTCGAATACGCCAATAAGCGCAATCTGAAGGCGATGCTACGCCATCTTTTCAGCATGAACGCCTGGAATCCATATACGCTGGATCCTATTGAATTCGTCGAGCTGAACTTCAACTTCCATCCTGAATACATGCAGCGGCAGGTTGCCAAACTCGATTTCGACATGCGGCGAGTTGTGCCAGTTTCTTGGTTCCGCCTAGGACTGTTGAAAAGCGCGTTGCCAACGCCTTTGCTTGCCGGGCTGGATTCGCTCTTGCAACGCAGCGGCTGGTCCATCGCGCCCAGCATTTTCCTTGACCTGCGACTGACGGGCAATGTAGGCGACAGTCTTCCGTCGATTTCAGGCGATCCGCTCGAGATTCTGCGCTGTCCTTTGTCGAACTCGCATTTGCGCGGAGACGGCGATACTTTGGTGAGCGACAATGGCATCCATTGGGGAATTCACGAGGGCGTATACGACTTCCGCCAGCCGCTGAAGCGATAGAAGCGCCGGGTCTCAGGGAACGGGCTCATCCCGCAATTTGTGCCAGAGATCGATATTTCGCTGTACCAGACCCGAAACAGAGCCATGCCCAAAACCGGCGACGACCGTCTTGACATGGTCGTTGAAGGGATCAATCCAGCGCTTGTCCAAGCCCTCATAGCCGACCGCCGCGCCAACGATGCTGGCGGCGGTGCCGGAGGTGCAGTCGGTGTCCATCCCGCACATGACAGCCGTGGTAATCGTCTTGCTGTAGTCGAGCTGTCCGTGTACCAGCGACAGAACGACAAAAGCCATATTATGCAGCGAATGGTTGAATGGCAAATGACCATATATGTCATAGACTCGATCGCAAACCTTGACCCAGTCATTGTCTATTTCATACCATTCGATCACCTTATGAACGATATGAGCCAGACGCGAGCGCTTGGGGATAACTGACAGACCGCCCTCGAGAATTGAGTTGACGGTCGGGTTGCGGCTTAGCGCGGCGCTCAGCGCTCCAGCGACGAACATCGAGCTGTAAACGCCATTCTTGACCGCGTTCAAGGTAACTTCTCGATAGGCGATGCGCGCCGCTCGTCGCGGATCGCCCGGCGCGATATAACCCCAGAAATCCGCTCGTATTGCTGTATTGATACCTTCGCGCAAGGGATTGATCTTGGTCGGGAATTCATCAATCTGTTCTTCAACCGGGCGGTCATCCGTCAGATTGACCATGTGGTAGTAAGATTGGCGGGCACAAGACCAAAGCCAGTGATAGGGAATGTTGCGCAAGTGATTATTGGCGACGTCGAGCTTGCTGAAGTTGAACCCGTGCTCTTCAAGCAGTTGCAGGCCCAGGATCGTATAGTGAATGTCATCATCCGGTTCGGCGTATTCTACATTTCCAAGTGTGGATGGTTTGCAGCGCAAGGTGATTCCCAGCTCGGGCGATTCATAAGGCGCCCAGTCATTCAGCGGATAGGCGTCTACGCTCTCCAGGTAGCGCTTGATAAACTTCCTGTCTATGCGCATTTCGAAGGGCTTGCCAAGAACAACGCCGCCGATTCTGCCGTACCAGGCGCCCTTGATCCGCTCGGCATATTCATCATCGCTTAATTGCTCAAGCTGTGGCGGATCGGGAGAATCGGCGATTATCGAATTGAAATCATCGGGCTCGTCAAACGGGAATCCCGGACGGATGCCCTTGTCGCGAATTGCCCAGATAGCGGAATAGGCTTGTTCCCAGTCCGCTTCCGTCAGCGCCGACTTGTCGCTGGCGTCGCGAACAGAGTCTGGCAGATAAGCCGCTGAGTAATCTGGTTCAATTGTTTCGCCTACGGGATAACCTTCTTCATACAGTTGAAGGTACTCCATGGCAAAAAGCTGCTCCCAATTGGCAAATCCTGGCATTGAAACACTCTCCTTTGCGATTACTAAATCTCAATTCTGAAAGACCTGCGTCAATTCGCCGCCGACCGTCCGATATCATCAATCTCGAAAGAAATCCGGCGCCGGTTCCCAACCGCTGTCATCGCTCAGATTTTCTTCGGCTTCCGCGATCAGCCCGAGCGAGATATCGTGCCGACCGCCGTCATAATCGGTCGCCAGCCAAGCCTCCAGGATATCTAGCGCTTCGAGCTCGCCGGTGATCTTCCCGCCCAGGCAGAGGATATTGGAGTCGTTATGCGCGCGTGTCAGGCGTCCCATATAGGTGCTGGTGCAGAGGGCGGCGCGAACCCGCTCGAATTTGTTGGCGATAATGCTCATGCCGATTCCCGTCGAGCAGATCAAAATGCCCCGCCTGGCTTCACCGTCCGAGACTGCCTTGGCAACGCGAACCGCGTAATGTGGATAGCGTGCGATGTCGCCCGAATGCGAGCCGACATCCTCGACCGGGATTCCTCGCTCGTCGAACAGGGCGACGATCTTCCGCTTTAGTTCGTAGCCGCCGTGATCGTTTCCGATCCAGATCTTATGCCTGTCGTCCGCATTCGCCATAATCAGCCGCCTCAATTGTTGCTGTTCGTTGGAGCGTAGTGCAAGCGCCGACGCGCTTATTCTGCGACTACGCCAGCAACTTAGATTATGTTCGCTTCCCATCGCGCTCGCAAGTTCCGTGGCGCCGGCCATTTTGTCCAGGTTGCGAATTGCGGCAGGTTGGGATGCGCATGAGCGGCGTTTGCCAGCGAGGCAAGTATACTAGAGTGTGCGAATCGGATTCCGGGCGCTTCTCCATTGCCATCGGCGGACTTACAGGCGCTGGCAATACTCCGCATTCGCTCGCGGCGCTTGAACAAGGATCAGGAGAACATCAATGAAGATGAAGCCGAAATCGGATGATCTGTCTCAGCCTCGCACGCCGAGCCAGTACTTGCGCCTTCTACTGACTGGCTTCGCCATGGGCGCCGCGGATATAGTGCCCGGCGTTAGCGGAGGCACGATGGCTTTCATACTTGGCGTCTACGAGAACCTGATCGATGCGATTAAGTCTTTCAACCTGGATGCGATACGCTTGCTGCTCGGTCTTCGCTTCAAGGCGCTAATGGATCAAGTATCATTCCGCTTTCTGGTGGCGCTGGGTTTGGGATTGCTGTCGGCGATTCTTCTGCTGTCGAGCTTTCTTAGCGCAACCATGGACGATCCAAATGGACGCATTCTGCTCTTCGCGTTTTTCTTCGGATTGGTGCTGGCGTCGATTCTGACGATCGGAGTCAAGGTACATTGGAATTCATCGTCAGCCCTTATCTTCGTCGCCGGCGCGGCAGCAGCCTTCGTCATCGTAAACATCGTTCCCGCCGAAGCCGACCATTCATACGCTTCTCTTTTTGTCAGCGGCATGATTGCGATTACCGCGATGATCCTGCCCGGGATCTCCGGATCGTTCATGCTCTTGATTCTGGGACAATACGACTTTGTGCTGACGGCAGTGAGCAATCGCGACCTGCCGCCGATCATAGTCGTCGGCTTGGGCGCGGTTGTAGGCATCCTCGCCTTTTCGCGTGTGCTGAGCTATTTGCTGGCGCGCTATTACAATTTAACCGTGGCGCTGCTGGTTGGCTTCATGGCTGGTTCGCTCTGGAAGATTTACCCTTGGAAACAATGTCTCGAAAGCGACCTTGACCGTCACGGCGATTTCCGCTGTCTGCTGGAGCAAAATATCGCGCCCGACGTGAATTCGGAATCCTTTGCGATCGCAGTGGCGCTGCTGATCCTTGGATTTCTGCTGGTGAATCTGCTGGACCACACGCAGTCCAAAGCAAATCCGATCTTCAGGCTGCTTCGCAAGTAGGTCTACAAGCAACCCAAGGGCGGATCTTAGGGGTCGCGTTTGGTCTTTGCTTCCGGTCGGTTTTGGCGGAGGGCGCGCTCCTGCGCCTCAATGATGTCTTGTATTCGCGAACGCGACAGCACTGCGGTGACGTCGATTGCCGTTTCATCAGCTTTCTCCGCGGGCGTTTCCATTTCCGCCAGCTCTTCGGCGCCTTCGCGCTGGCGATGCACCGACGCGGCGATTTCGCGCCGGCGATGAACCGACGCGGCGATCGCGTGGGTGGCGACCGGGCTGGTAAGCAAGACAAATAGTCCGAGCACAAGCAGTCGAAGCCAGGCGGACGGCATCAGCAAGGCAGCGCCCAATAGCAAGCCGAACAATCCCAGCGTGGCGACTTTGCCCGAGGCGTGCAAGCGCGTCAAGCTGTCGGGCAACCGCATGACGCCCAGTACGCCAACAGCGCAGAAGAAGAGGCCGAAAATTAGCGCGGCGACGCCAAGAAGCTCAGGCAGCACTTAGAAGACCCTGCCTTCCGAGATGTAGCGGGCGATGCTGATCGTGCCGATGAAGGCGAAGGCCGCCAAGGCGATGGCCATATCGACAAAATTCTCCGTTCTCTCAACCAGCGCAAGCATCACGATGATGCCGATCAACAGCGTGGTGATCAGGTCAACCGCCTGCAAGCGATCAGGCAAGGTCGGACCGACAATGACGCGATAAGAGGCCGGAATCAGCAGGCTGACCAGCGCGAGCAGAATGATTTGAATCGCGGCTTGAGCAAAGTCGCTTTCAAACATGACCCAAAATGCCTTTAATTCGCGCGAGCCGTTTGCCTTGATCGTCATCCAGGCTCTGACCCGTTGAATCGATGTTCAAGCTGTGTACGATCATGCGGACACCGTCGTCGCTGGTCTCCTCGAAATCCACCACCAGCTCACCGGGCGTTATCGTAATGCCATGCGCGCTGATGGCGGATATCAACTCGCTTCTGGTCTTGTCCTGCGTATTCACCGTCGAAATGCCGGGATTGATTGGCAGGCTCGGGGTCAAGATCACGCGGGCGACCTTGACGCCAGCCAACAAGGCTTCGGCAGCCAGATAAACAATATAGGCGACAAGGTTGTAAAGCTGTCGCGGCGCGTTCCGCATTTGCAAGTTTTCACCGCGCAATCCGGTTGCTACCATCACCGAAACGCTGAATACATACCCCAGCAGGAAGTTGCCCGGCGTCGGCTGCGCCGTGTAAATTGTCCAGCCAATCGCCAAAGGTAGCGCCATGACCATAAACCTGACAGATGCGCCCAAACGGGTATTCAAATTCAATCCTCCCCAAAGCCACGAAATGGCGGCACGTTGCCAAAAGGCGCCGTCTGTTCCAACTGCGCCTCGACGCTATGCTCCCGGCGGCAGGTTAACCGCCGAAATATAGATCTGCGCGTCGCCCAACTGCCGCACCGTTTCGCTTATCAATTGTATCATCGGCTCCGCCAGCACCGTGCCCAAGAGCAGGCAGGCGATAATCAGCAGCAGCGGCGCAAACAGACTGTCGCCCTCGTCTTTGGTATCAACTGTATCCGGGAGTGGATCCTGCTGGAAAATGCGCTGCCACGCGCGAACCATGTACATTACCGACAGGATTCCGGCCGCGACCATGATGATTAGATTTGCCCAGTCAGCGCGATCCACGCCGCCCTGAATCAGCGTCAATTTGCTGATGAATCCGTTCAGCGGGGGTATGCCGGCCAAGGAAAGACCGCCGATCAGCACCAGCCAGCCGAGCGCCGGCGGCAGCTTGCTGCCAAGTCCGCTGATATCGGCGAAGTTGGCAGTCTTGGTCTTGGTGAAGCTGGCGGCTACGCCCATCAACATCAGCAGGGACGACTTGATGAAGGCATGATTGAAGGCATAAACGATAGCGCCGATCAGCGCCAGCGGCGTTCCCCAACCGATGCCGACCAAGATGAAGCCGATTTGGGCAAAGGTCGAATAAGCCAGCATGCGTTTGGCATTATAGGTGCGCAGGGCGCCGAGGCTGCCGAACAGTATTCCAATGATGCCCAGCGTGGATAGCCAGCGCTCGAGCAAAGGCGCTTCTTCAATGAACAGGAGCGTGACCAGCCGAATGATGCCGTAAACGCCTACCTTAACCACGATGGAAGAAAGCATGGCGCTGACCGGCGTCGGCGCCGTTGTATGGAAGTCAGGCTGCCAAAAATGGAAGGGGAATACCGCGCTTTTGAGCAGGAAAGCGCATAGCAGCATGATCGCCGCGGCCGGCGCCAAGATGGGACGAACGCCAGTCGACAAGGATTGCGCGATTTCCGCCATGTTCAAGGTACCGAATGTGGCGTAAAGCGCGCCGATGCCCAGGAGCAGAAACAGCGTGCCCATGGAACTGATCAAGATGTATTTGAGCGCCGCTTCCAAACCGTACCGGTCGTCGGAAATCGCCGTAAGCGAAACCGACGCCAGGACCATCAGTTCCATGAATACGAAGAGGGTGAACAAATCACCGGTCAGCATTGCGCCAATCAGCCCAACTTCCATCAGCAGGAACAGGGGAATAAAGGCGGGGTAGGTCATGCATTTGTCGTGACAATGAAAGGTATAAAGGAGTCCGCCGATCATGATGGTGGTCACCATAAATGCGAAGAGACCGCCCAAGGCATCGGCAACCAACACAATGCCGTACGGGGGATTCCAGTTGCCCAGCGCATAGGTCTGAACGCCGCTGTCATGCACCTGCGTCAGCAGCGCAATGCAGAAAACCCAGGCAATCAAGCCAGCCAATACGGCAATTGAACGCTGAAGGCGATTGGAGGACGCGAATATCAGCGCCAGTATCGCGCCGATCAAGGGCGTAACCAGCGTGCCTAGCAGGAAATAGTTCTGTTCCATGCTTGCTGCTCTTGCCGTCCTAAACGGTCTTCTTCGCGCAAGGTCGCGGAATCATCAGTGTTTCAGCTTGTTGATATCGTTAGAATCCACCGTGTCGTAGCGGCGCGAGATAATGTTGACGAATCCCAGCACTAGCGAAAAGCTGCCGAAACTGACGACAATCGCCGTGAGAATCAGCGCCTGAATCAGCGGATCGCTCGTTTGGCGACCGGCCTCCACGTTGCTGACATAGGGCGCGAATTCACCTTCAAATGCGCCCGCAGCAACGAAATAAAGATTGATCGCCGAAAACAGGATGGCGAAACCGATTGCCGCCTTAACCAGATCGCGGCGCAGCAATTGAAATACGCCGATGCCGAAGAGTATTCCGATCGATAGAGCGAATACAAAATCAATCATTAGACTTGTCCTTGCGCCAAAAGACGCCAATCTGCGCCCGGAATTGTAGCACGTCGTCTGCCTTCAATTTCTGTCTCTAACTCATGCTTGAGTCCTGTGATTCGACCATGTCGTGTCGGCGATCAGTCGGATAAGCGATCGCCTCGATAATGATGCCTAATCCGCCCATAACTGTGATTGCAATTGCGATTTCAAAGATCAGCGACGACGTAATATGCAAGCCAAAGGAGCCAACGAGGTCATAAATGCCGAGCGCCTGGTCAAATTCGACATGCCCCATGAAACCCAGGCCGATAAAGGCGGGAAAGAGCGCATTGGCAATCGCGATTATCAAGCCAAGGCGCACGATCCACGCGGGCCGGAACCACGGCAGCAAGTCTTTAGCCTCGTTATAGCCCAATACGACGTACCAGAGCGACACCGCCAGGCCGATGGTAACTCCTGCCGTGAAGCCGTCGCCGGGTCCATTTCCCCCATATAGAATCTGCGCGGCGCCGATCAAGATCGCTATCGGCAGCACGATGAATGACACCGAGCGCGTAAAAGGCGTAGACAGGCTTGTCGCGTCCTGTATCTCGTCGACAACATCCGCGTCAAACTCAGGCAAGGCGCTAACCTGCGCTTGCCGCGGAGTCAAGGAGCCGCCGCGCCTCCGTCCGCGAGCGAGCAGGGTCAAAACCCCCAGCGCCGCCGTCGTGAACACGGCAATTTCAAGAAGTGTATCCGTGCCTCTAAAATCGGCAACGATCGCGCCCACTACATCGTCAGTGTTCACCGCCTTTGTATGCGTTAAGTGCCACTCGGCAATGCTGTGACGCTGCGGGCGATTCTGCAGCGAGATCAAAGAAAAAACGAAAACTGTCAAGCCAATCACAATCGATATGCCGAGATCGCGCAGCAATCCAAAGTTGTGGCCATGACGGCCCGTCCACAAACTGTTGATCACCCTAAGGCGTGTGCCAGCGCGGATGCGTCCAAGCATAATAATGATCAACACCGTGGCCATTGTCTCGACCAGCAGCTGCACCAGCGCTACATCAGGCGCGTGTTCAATCAGAAAGATCACGCCGATGGCGTAGCCGATTACGCCGTAGGCGATCGCCGCTTTGACATGTTCGCGCACAAGAACCGTCAGCACGCCGGCGGTAACCGTAAGGACGAGCATGAAGATTTTTGCCAGGTCCGTTATGGTCACAGAAAGATCGGAAGGGAAGAAGTGTTGCCCGGCGATGACTTCGTGAAGCTTGCCGGAAAAGATCAGCACAGCGGCGACTGCCCCGAGGATGATGAAGAGGTAATAGCGCACGAAACCGGACTGTGTATGCAAAATGGCGGTACCAGCCCATTCCAGATAAGCGATGAACTCGCGATATACGTCGTCGCCGGAGAAGGGAAAAGTGATCAGTCTGATCAGCGGTTTCCGCAACAGGAAGAGGAGCAATCCGGCGAGGAGAATCGCCAGGCTCAAAAAGAAGACTTCGTTGAAGCCGGCGAAAAGGCGCAATTCAAAGGCTTTGGGCACGGCCAATTCCAGAAACGGTATGATCACGGGCTCGAGCAAGAAACCCAGCGTTAAGGAGCCCAGCGCAAGCAGCGCGGGACCGAGCCCGATCCATGCCTCCGGCTGATGGAAGTGAAGGGGCTGAGCCGGACGTTTTAGAAACACATCATAGATAAGCATGTATGCAGCCATGGCTGTAAAGACGGTACTGACGACAACCACGACCATGACCATGGCAAACTGTGGCCGCGGACCATCAAAGTGGAGCATAGCCTCCAGCAGCGTTTCTTTCGCCACGAATCCAAGCAGAAAGGGCAAGCCCGCCATCGACAACGCGGACACCACTGTTACCCAGAACATGGTCGGCAATTTGCTTCGCAGGCCCCCGAGCCGGTCAATAGCGCGTGTGCCCGTCGCGTGATCGATGGTCCCGGCGACCAGGAACAGAGCCGACTTGTAGAAGGCGTGGGCGATAATGGCGACGAAAGCCGCCTTTAAGCCGCTTTGCTGCGGCAACCCGATCAATGCGACTATGGCGCCGAGTTTGCTGACCGTTGAATATGCCAGCAATCCTTTAAGGTCCTTTTGTTTTACGGCGAAATAGGCGCCCACCAACATCGTCAGCAAGCCAATCGTGAGCAGGGAACTGGTCCACAATTCATTCTTATACATCACGGGGGAAAGGCGAGCGAAGAGATAAATGCCGGCTTTGACCATTGTCGCGCTGTGCAGGTAGGCGCTGGCCGGCGTCGGCGCGCTCATCGCGCCCGGCAGCCAGAAATGGAAGGGAAGCTGGGCGCTCTTGGTAAAGCCGCCCAACAGGATCAGGAGCGCGAATAAGGTAAACCACTCATGCTTGTAAAGCGTCTGCGACTGCAGAATTGAAGCGAAATCGCCGACGAAACGCATGTCTCCAGCGGGATCTAGGTCATGGCCCACCGCAGCGCTTAGCATGACCAAGCCGATGATCAAGGCTAAGGCGCCGGCGCCGGTGACAAAAAGCGCTTTGAATGCGCCCTCGCGAGCTGCCGCGTCGGTCGCGCCTTTGAAGCCAATGAGTACGAATGAAGTGATGCTCGTCAGCTCCCAGGCAATGAACATCATCAGCACGTTGCCGGAAAGCACGAGTGCCAGCATCGCGCCAGCAAACGCTGAAAGCCAGACAATAAATCGATTGTGTTCGCGCGCGTCCTCAAAATAGTAGCCGGCATAGAAGAAGATCAGCGCGCCGATGCCGGTTATGATCAGACCGAAGAGGAGCGATAAGCCGTCCAAGTAGAACGACAGGCTAATGCCCAACGATGGTATCCACGTCAACGTCTGCGTGATGACTTCTTCGTCTTGCAGGCGGGGCAACGCGCTGAACAGCCAGGCGAAAAGAACCGCCATGACTACAGAAGATATAAGCGTCTGTGCCAATTTGCTGAACGAAGAATTCGCGATGGGTGTCGCCAACAGCAGCGCAAGACAGAAGGGGACGCCAGTGATGATTGCTAGTTCCATGATGTGGTTGTGTCAGACTTCTCCTGGCTCGATTGTGAGAACTAGCGCTATGAGCGGTTGATCGCGAAGCTCACGCAAGGCTAGCCGCAAACGCGCCAAATCAAATGGTCAATTTCCATAAGTCGAAGGGATTCGATTCTGTTGCAATGGAACAAGCTTTGGCGTTTCCTTCGCCCAAACCTTGAGACCATCACGACAGCTTCTTGCGCAGCGCTTCAGTTAAGGCCGGCACGACCTCGTACAAATCGCCAACGATGCCGTAGCGCGCCAATTTGAAAATAGGCGCCGCCGCGTCTTTGTTGACCGCTACGATGATTTTGCTTCCGCGCATACCGGCCTGATGCTGAATCGCGCCGCTAATGCCACAGGCGATGTACAGATCCGGCGTCACTACTTTGCCAGTTTGACCCACCTGATGTTCATAGGGGATGTATCCGGCGTCTACTGCAGCGCGGCTGGCGCCAATGGCCGCGCCCAAAACGTCTGCCAATGGGCGCAAGGTATTGGCGAAGCCGTCCTTTGCTTTCCATATATTTGCCTCTTCACCGCTGATGCCGTCGGGCGCGCTCAGAGGGTTGTTCGCCATTCCTCGTCCGCCGCTTACAATGATCGCCGCATCCGCCAGATTGACGCTGCCTAGTTCAGCCACCAGCTCTTCGACGGTCGTCTGAAGCGGAGCCGCGACCGCTTCCGGCGCGACCGACTCAATCGTTGGCTGGGCGGTGGCATCGGGTGACGGCGCGGGAAATGCCCGTCCGCGGACGGTGACATATGTCGTCTGCGTAACGGATGTCATCTCCATCAATACTTTGCCGGCGTAGGCAGGGCGCATGCCGATGATGGCTCCTTCTTCAACACGCAGACTGATCACATCGGATATGAGTCCGCTCTCGCTGTCAGCGGCGGCGCTCGCCAGCAGCTCTCGCCCGCGGCTTGTCGCCACCGAGACGACCGCGACCGGCTTATGTTCCGCGACCACCTTACTCAATAGCGCGGCATAAGATTCAAGACGATACTCGCGCAGCGACTCGTCGTCGCAGGTCAGCGCACGAGCGGCGCGAAATCGTCCCGCATCGGCGGCAATGGTTGCACAATTTTCGCCAAAGACGATTGCCACAGTCTCGGTGTTCAGCGCATCTGCGATGCAATGCGCGGCGCCTAGCGCCTCCCAACTACTGGGTACGACGGCGCCGTCGAAAGTCTCGATCCAGACGAAGACGCTCAAAGGACTTTCTCCTCGAAAAGGCGATCGACCAGTACCGCGGCTTTTTCTCCAAGGTCGGCGCCGGCGATGATCTCCGTGCTGATGTCGCGGGCTGGCGGATTCATGTAGCGCAGCGCCCTGGTTGCGGTCGCCGGCGGGTCTATGTTCAGGTCCGCGGCCGACCAGACGGGAATCTGCGCCTTCGCTGCTTTGCGAATGCCGAGAAAATTGGGATATCGCGGTTCATTGATGCCTTTCATGACCGAGATTACGGCGGGCAGTTTTGCCGATACGACTTGCTTGCCCTGTTCTAACATCTTTTCCACTTTGATCGTTCTCGCCGAGTAGTCCGATTCGATGATCGCGGATACATAACTGAGCATCGTCCATCCCAGGCGCCGCGCCAGTTGATAAGTATGTTGGTCGGTTCCGACATCGACGCTCTCTTTGCCAAATATAATCAGATCGACATCGTCCAATTTGCGGATGGCGCCGGCCGCCAGAGCCGACCAGACCAGGCTGTCGTCCATGTCCAAGCCCGTTTCGTTAATACGCAATACGTTCTTGATGCCCATAGCCATGCTGTGTTTCAGGGCGTCATCGTGTAGTTCGGGGCCGATAGCGATTACAGTGGACTCTCCGCCGAACTGTTTGGCTTGCGCGATTGTCTCTTCGAGCGAGTACTCGTCCCAGGGATTGACCACCGTGGCGACATCACCCCAGGTAATCGAGCCTTCTTCGTTGACCCAGACTTGCGCTGCAGTATCGGGCGTGCTCCGCGTGAACGTCACAACATGCACTGCGATTGTCCTCCGAGACTGGTCCCGTAAATGCGAATCCGCACGCTATTGTACACAGTATATTTGAATTGCCTAAGCCCGTCTGGGATTCTTGGCGGAGGTGAAGCGATCCCAGCGTATAATTTGGGAGTATGGCTCACCATTGGGCATGATCGTTGATTCGTCGACGTTAACGTCGGTGAAGTTGCAATTGGCGACGGAGGCGCCGGTAAAGTTCGCGCCGCGAATATCTGCGCGCCAAAAGTTGGCATCGGTCAAGCTCGCCTCTTCAAATGAAGCCCTCGCGAGTTCAGATAGGGCGAAATTGGCGCCCTTAAGTTTGGCGCGGTCGAAATTGGACTGAGTCAAGCGGGCTTCGCGAAAATGGGCTTCGCGCAGATCCGCCTGCTGGAAATTAGCCCCTCGTAGATCAGAGTATCCGAAGTAGGCGCCGCGCAGTTGCCCATGGCAAAACCGCGCATGCCGCATTCGACAGGAGGAAAGCAGCGCGTTCGTCAGCGCCGCCGATGACCAGTCTGCATGATCGAGGCTACCATCTTGATGCGCCAGGCGTTCCTTCAACGTCTCAATCAGCACGCTAGCGCTCCTGGCGTTTTCCGCATTGCCGACAAGCGCGACAAGCTTTTCCGTGCGCATCATGGTGTACCAGCGCTTCCCGATATTGCGCTGAACCTGATCGATCAGTTGCATAATCTCTACCCTGGCGAGACCGCCAACTCGCTGATAGTAACGAGCGAGCTAAACCAGCACAAGGCGCGTTCTCACGCATTCCTGCGGCAGGCGGCATATTGCAACGTATTAGTGAGAATGTTTAGGACGCGATAGCGTTTTTTGTCTGATTGTGCTATTCGGTCGTCCCTTTTGATTCGCTATGGTAAAGGTTAATCGGACCGCGGAGACTTCATACAAGGGCGGTTGTCGATGGTTTTGGCGGCAAAAAAGGCGAATACGCTGATCACGACTTACCTGGAAATGGTGAGCAAAGAGGACTTTGCGCCCGCTTTCATTCGGGCTCCCGACATTGAGATCGTCCCGATGGAGATGCCGGATCTTGGCTTCTACAAGTTTCTCTATCAGTCTGTTGGCGAGGAGTGGGCGTGGCGCGACCGGCTGCAAATGTCCAATAGCGAATTGCGCGGCATTTTGGCGTCGCCGAATACGCAAGTGCAGGTCATGTACGTCAGCGGTTCGCCCGCAGGATATGTGGAATTGTACCGGCATGATGACGGCTCGGTTGAAGTCGCCTATTTTGGGTTGCGCCGCAGCTATATGGGGCGGGGGCTGGGCAAACATCTCTTGAGCTATGGCGTAGCGCGCGCCTGGGATATGGGGGCGAAACGCGTCTGGCTGCATACCTGTAATTTGGACGGACCGCACGCGCTCTCCAATTATCAGAAGCGCGGTTTTCGCATTTACGATGTTGTAGAGGAACCGATGCCCGAGCTTTATGCTTGAAGTTCGGCCTTCATGAAAAATCGCTTCCCGCGGCGATCGCCTCACAAAGCTCCATGCTGTCGGCAGGCAGCAGAAGGCTGGCGCGGTCAGCTACACCTTCATACGTCTCCAGTATTCGAGAAATGACCTCTCCGGGTTTAGCGATGATGGCGATCTCTTCAAGATAGTCGTCTGCAATCGCATTGGGCATCTCATCCCACCTGTTTTGGCGCGCCAAATTTCCGAGGTCGCTGGCCATGCGCTCCCGACCTTGAGCGTGTATGATTCGGCGATAAGCCGGTATTGCGGCGCAAATTGCCAAGCCTCTTCTGACGGTTCGCGCGGCGCGGCGCCGTTCAACCTCGCTCAAACCACTGATGACGAAGATAGGCACGACCAAAGAAAATTCGCTCCGGTCGCGGTCCGATTCTCGAAGTCCTGCTTCGATGGCCGATAGTACGACGTCGCGAAGATACGAGACCGTATGAAAGGCGGGCGCATGCAACCCTTGGCAAGTCTCGCCCGCGAGCCGGCACCGGGCTGGATTCCAGCCATCTAGGTAAACTGGAATCGCCGGATGGGGTATCGGTCCCGGATTGAAGAAGGGCGCCATCAGGCGGAACTGATAATGGTGGCCACGATATCGAAGGCGCGCATTGGTCTGAAATGTATTCCAGATGGCGCGCAGGCTTTCAATATACTCGCGCGCTTTCCCGAGGGAGTGTTCTGATTCTTCGAAGCCTTCCTCTTCAAAATAGGTCTGAGCCGCCGTGCCCAAACCTAGAACGAATTTGCCCTCCGATTGACGCGCGAGATCCCATGCGATTTGAGCGGTCACCATCGGGCTACGGGGAAAAGCGCGCGCGCCCTGTGTACCCAGAACGATCCTGCTTGTCTTCGCAGCGGCGAGGGTGAGTGAAAAGAACGGATTGTGCGCGGCTTCGGTAACCCAGACGGCGCCGAATCCGAGCCGCTCGGCGCGATTTACCGCCTCCAAATCGTGGCGCAAATTGCCGGTGGGCGTGATGGTTACATCAAGCTTCATATTTTGCGACTTTGCAGCATCACCTTACAGAATGAGGCTAGGACCATGTTGCTTGAACCAGTTTTTCCAAAGGCGGTAGTCAGGACAGTGCGCTGCTACCAAAGCCCAAAACGCCGGAGTATGATTCAGTTCGCGCAAGTGACAAAGCTCATGGATGATAACGTAATCAATCGCCGCGTCCGGCGCCATCATAAGCCGCAAGTTGAGATTGATATTGTGTTTTGACGAACAACTCCCCCAGCGCGTCTTCTGATTCTTGATGCGAACCCTTTCGTATTTGAATCCGTGTGTCTCCGCCAGTTCGCGTACGCGTTGGGGAAGATATCGCTGCGCCTCCCGCCGGTAATAGCCTTTCACGGCTTCGCGGATGTCCTCGTTCTCCGCGGTCTGCGGCGGATTAGGGACTGCGACTGTAAGAAAGCCGTCAACCAGCCGAATACAGATTTTGGATTGCGCGGGCGACCTTTCCAGCTGTAGTTTGTGACTGACGCCGCGAAAGAAGAAAACTTCGCCTTCGCGATATTCGCGCCGTGGCAAAAGCGCCTGCGCATCGCTGAACTTTTCAACGGCTGATAGAATCCAGTCTGATTGCTCAAGCAGAAGCTCCTCTGGAGTTGGCTGCTGCATCCCCGATGGATAAACTACTTCCAGCCCCTTCTGCAAGCTGTAGCGAAGGCTGATGCGTTTAGCGCGCTTGCTGGTCCGAAGGCGGTACGCGATAGATTGCCCGTTTAGATCAAGGATTGGCATCAGTGTCGCATCGCCTTTGCCGCATGTTGCCAGATCGCTTGCTTCGTACCGTCATCCGGCTCGAAGGCAAAATAATAACCGACGCGATCCAGCAAGCCGCGGTATCGTTCCCGAAGGGCGTAGGGCAATTCATCCGGCGGCGCGATTACGGCGAATGTCGCCAACATGTCGTCACCGATCAAAGAGTGCATTTCGTTCCAGCGGTTCCGGCGCAGCAGGGCATTTAACTGCGGGATGAGATCCGTCCAACCGTGTAATTCGAGTACCTTGCTGTAGCTGGGTGTGCTGGCGTAGAAGGCGATCTGTGATTTGGTCAGCCGCCTGCTTGCTTCAACCGCTTCGTCATCTTCGCCTGTCACCACAAAGACAGCGCAGGATAGCGTCAGCGGGTCGCTACGGCCGGCGGCGTCGCGCCCTTCTCTAAATGCGGGAAGCAGGATCTCACGCAGGTATTCTGGTGTGTGAAACGAATGGACGTGAAATCCATCGAGTAGCTCGCCGGCGAGTTTGGCCAAGCCTGTATTGACTCCGGCGCTGTAGATCGGTATCTGATGGTAGGGCATTGGCGCTGGCGAAGCCAAGGGCGTCAGGTGTGCGAAGCGATAGTAATCGCCTTGGTAGTATAGATCGTCGCCGGTCTGAAAACTTCGCCATATCGCGCGCAGCGCCTCGATGTATTCGCGCAGTTGCTTTAGGGGCTTGCCCCAGGTGGCGCTGAAGCGCTTCGTGATATGTGGCTTAATCTGCGTGCCCAAGCCTAAAATAAAGCGACCCCGCGATAGCACCGCCAGATCCCAAGCCGTCTGCGCCATAATCATTGGGCTTCGCGGGAAAGCCACCGCGATCGCTGTGCCCAGCGAAATGCGCTCGGTGGCGAGCGATGCGTGCGATAGCGGAAGAAAAGGGTTGTGCGCGGCTTCCGCCACCCATAAGCCATCAAATCCGTAATCTTCAACCGCTTGCCCCATGGAACCGGCCCGATTCAGGTCGTCGGCAAAGACGGTTACATCGAATTTCACCGGGCAATCCTGCAAACTCTGCCGCTGTAGACACGTTCATTGTAACCCCGCTGGGGCGTGGCGGCGACAGCGCAACTGAAATAGCGCTGGCGTGTTTTAGATGATACAATTGTTCGCAAATAGTACGATTCGTGCGATCTCCTCTCGCGCCATTGGACACGACATCGTGAATGGTTGAATCGAATGGTAGACGGACCAACGAGCCTGCGAAGCTCAAGATCAATCAATATCGGCTTGCGGAATGTCGTGCTGACGATCTTAATCGGGCTGGGCTTGGTATTTGTTTGGCAGATCCGCGGCACCTTGATGTTGACCTTCGCCGCGGTGATTCTGGTCGTGCTGTTTACCATGCCCGTGCGCCTGTTGGTCAACCGCTTGCGGATACACCGGCTGGTTGCCATCCTTGTCAGCGTCATCGGTTTCTTTGTCATTCTGGTGTTGATCGGCATTCCGATTCTTCGCGCAATCGGCGATCAATACGAACCGCTAAAGACGCGTGTAGAAAGCGGCTTTGAACAGGTGCGCGAGTCGCTGACCCGTGAAGCGTTGTTGGAGCAAAACTCCATACTCAAAGACGTTGTTCCAATAATCGACGGTTTGCTTACTGGAGGCGGGAATGCTCAAACGGCGGATGATCTTGTCAGCCAGGCGATCTCGCAGGTAACGGACGCCATAGGCCGGCTTGGCGGTACTGTCTTGCCAGTTGTCGGCGGCGTGGCGAACACGATTTTGAGCGCGCTCATCATATTCTTCTTGAGCATGTACCTGTTAGCTGAACCTGAGCTATATGTCAGCGGCATCATTAAGCTTACGCCGATCTGGTATCGCGAGCGCATGCGCAGTATTTTGTGGCGGCTCGATAGCACATTGCGCGCCTGGCTGAAAGTGACGGCGGTATCGATGGTAGCGGTTGCGGTTCTTACCGGTTTCGGACTGTGGCTGGTTGGGATCAAAGAAGAGGCTTTCGCTCTTGGCGTACTTGCGGGGATTCTGTCATTCATTCCCAACTTTGGTCCGGTGGTTGCCCTGATCCCGTCCGTGGCAGTAGCTATTGTTGAAGCGCCGGACAACGTAATCTGGGTGGTGCTCATCATTTATGGGGTGTCCTTCTTTCAGAGCCAGGTGATCAGTCCGGTATTGGCGAGTGAACGGATGAACATGCCCGCAATTCTGATACTGTTAGGCCAGATAATCTTTGGCTTTTTCTTTGGATTTCTGGGCTTGATGCTTGCCGTGCCCCTGAGCGCCTGTGTCGCAGTGATTGTCGATGAAATGTACGTGAAAGACGTCCTTGGCGATCGCGAGCCGGCGAAACACAAGCAATCCGATGACCTTGTGGCGCCTGAAGCGCCGCAAGAAGCTTTCGCGCCGGAGCCTTCATAAATCCGTCCGTCCGTGACGAAAAGCGAATGGTTTCGAAACAAGTCTTGACAGAAACGCGCTAAGGCGTACAATGCGCGTTGGTCTCACGACTGGGCGGTACCGAGGATGTTGACGGTCTTTCATGATCGTGTTGCCTTGACAGCCGCGTCTTTTGAGGGTAAAGTATTGAGACCAACGGTGAGAGGAATTCTCTCGCTTTTTTGTCCCGAATTGGGGCGAGTGCGGATTAACAGCAGAATAGCAGGTTAAGACAGAGGGAATCAAACCCTGTGAATACGGAGAGTTTGATCCTGGCTCAGGATGAACGTTGGCGGCGTGCCTAATACATGCAAGTCGAACGGGAAGGCCGTATATACGGTTGGAGAGTGGCGAACGGGTGAGTAACACGTAACTGATCTGCCCTGTAGACTGGGATAACCTTTGGAAACAGAGGCTAATACCGGATGAGCTTGCGGTAGTTAGAGAGCCGTGAGGAAAAGCGAATGAGTGCTATGGGATGAGGTTGCGAGCCATCAGCTAGTTGGTGAGGTAAAGGCTTACCAAGGCGATGACGGCTAGGGGATCTGAGAGGGTGGCCCCCCACACTGGGACTGAGACACGGCCCAGACTCCTACGGGAGGCAGCAGTAAGGGATATTGCACAATGGACGGAAGTCTGATGCAGCGACGCCGCGTGGGTGAAGAAGGTTTTCGGATCGTAAAGCCCTTTTCTATGTGACGAGAGAGGACGGTAGCATAGGAATAAGTGTCGGCTAACTACGTGCCAGCAGCCGCGGTAAAACGTAGGACACGAACGTTATCCGGAGTTACTGGGCGTAAAGCGCGCGCAGGCGGTTGTTCAAGTTACCTATGAAAGTTATCGGCTAAACTGGTAATGGTTAGGTGAAACTGGATGACTAGAGAGAAATAGAGGGAAGTAGAATTCCGGGTGTAGTGGTGAAATGCGTAGATATCCGGAGGAATACCGGTGGCGAAGGCGGCTTCCTGGATTTCCACTGACGCTGAGGCGCGAAAGCGTGGGTAGCGAACGGGATTAGAAACCCCGGTAGTCCACGCCGTAAACGATGTACATTAAGCGTTCGGCTACGATGGTAGTTGAGTGTTGCAGCAAACGCGATAAATGTACCGCCTGGGGAGTACGGTCGCAAGGCTAAAACTCAAAGGAATTGACGGGGGCCCGCACAAGCAGCGGAGCGTGTGGTTTAATTCGAGGCTACGCGAAGAACCTTACCTGGGTTTGACATGGTGGTAGTACGGAAGCGAAAGCGGAAGGACCCTTCGGGGAGCCATTGCAGGTGCTGCATGGTTGTCGTCAGCTCGTGCCGTGAGGTGTTCGGTTAAGTCCGCAAACGAGCGCAACCCTCGGTGCTAGTTATACGTGTCTAGCATGACTGCCCATGACAAATGGGAGGAAGGTGGGGATGACGTCAAATCAGCATGGCCTTAATATCCAGGGCGACACACACGCTACAATGGTCGGTACAATGGGTAGCGAAGTAGCGATACGGAGCCAATCCTTCAAAGCCGATCTCAGTTCGGATTGCAGGCTGCAACTCGCCTGCATGAAGTCGGAGTTGCTAGTAACCGCGAATCAGCACGTTGCGGTGAATACGTTCCCGGGCCTTGTACACACCGCCCGTCACGTCATGGGAGTTGGTCGAGCCTGAAGTCGGGAAGCCAACCTTCGGGGGGCTACTGCCTAGGGCAGGATCGATGACTGGGACGAAGTCGTAACAAGGTAGCTGTAGCGGAAGCTGCGGCTGGATCACCTCCTTTCTAAGGGAGCGTCTATAGACGCAAGAACCTTGTAGGTGCGATTCGGTGAATCGCCCGCCAAAGAGTGTGACAAAAGGGCGCCACTGTAGGGGCGACATAGAATGTCGCCCGCGCCCATAAAGAGGGGATGAGTTCGCGAAGTGTTAGCCTGCTATTGTGCTGTTAATCGTAAGAGAGTTGGATTTGGGGCTGTAGCTCAGCTGGTTAGAGCGCACGCCTGATAAGCGTGAGGTCGCAAGTTCAAGTCTTGCCAGCCCCACGAGAATGGGGACATAGCTCAGTTGGGAGAGCGCCTCGTTGGCGCCGAGGCAGGTAAGCGCCCTTTCCCCATATCGCGAAAAGTACCTGCCCCACCAAGTCCTGGCTCACGCGGCTTGCCTGCGGCGCAATAAGTAGATTAGTCGCTGAGACTCTTCAATTGGCGTTGACGTCACCAATTCGTAGACTGATCCGAACGCTACTTCAAAGCCCGACCTCGAGTAGTCGACAAAAATATCGTCTCGCGCAACCAATAACTGCCGCACTTTTTTGTCGCTCTTTGGCACGAATTCCACAATCGCCCACTCAGCTAGCGAAGCAAAGAATCGGGCAATTTTGCCCAGGGGTACGTTGTTTGCAATTGCTAGATGATGAATAAGCGCGAGCGCCAGGATACAATCCGCGCGCGATCGCTGTACCAGCGATTCCCGTTCACTATTCGCCCAGCCAGACGCGGCCGACGGATTCGTCAAGTCTACAAGCAGCGGATGCAGATTCTCCTCTTGCTGCTGCTTGCTAAACAGATAATTTGCCTCAACCGCTCCCGGATCGCTGTCGATAGAAACGGTGTATATCCCGCTCTGGCTCGCTACGCGGCTGAACACACCTGTATTGGCGCCCAAATCCCAAACGCGTTTCGGGTTTACCATGCGAATGTAGCTCGCCACGGTCTTAACTTTGCTGTCGAATCCAGTTTCCTGATAACTGTCCCCAGCATAATAGTCGGCCCAGGAAGTCTTCCCCGCGTCCCACTGAAGACGCTCAATGGTCGATTGAAGATTGTCCGCTATGTTCATCAGCGATCGTTTGCCCAAGCGTGAGTTGCCGCTGGATGCAACTGGCGCCGGCTTGCCCGCGTATCGCCGCTGAGCGCGGGAATGTAGATGCAGATGCGTCAATAAGCCTACATTAAGAAAGCTCCGCCGCGGTAAGAGCGAAACAGCCAGATCCAGCGGGATCCCGTCTATATACTCGCGCAGAAGCCGGCTAAGGCGTATGTCCGTGCAGCTCATCAACGCCAGCGGCGCCAGAAAATGCTGACAGAATTGCCGATAACCTTGCCAAGGCTGCCCTTCATCGTAAATCTCAAACGAAAGTGTATCAATGAGAACAGGCTTGCCGGCGAGAAACTGTATATTGTATGCGCTTGCGTCCTTCAAGATGAGATCGTGCGCGAGGGAGCGCTTCAAGACGGAAAGCGTCACCAGGGCGGCATCTTTGACTTGGCTGAATGACCATTCGAAGGGATAAGAAATAAATGGGATCTGCTGCGGTCGCAGAATCTTGTATGCGTCATCCTTGCGCAAGGGCGGATGGTCGACTTCAGTGTGCGGCACTAGGCGACCCAGGCTGGTCAGCCGGTCGAACAATCCGCTGCTTATCAGCCGGTCGTAATGCTGTTGGTATCTCCGATTGACTTGACGATAGATAATTCCCTCTTCAATGAATACGAAACCGCTGGGATCGCGGAACGATCCGTCGACTTGCTTAGCGTCTCTCATGGCTGTTTTGCATCGCTGTTTTCGGTATCTTCACTTTCATCATCGTCTTCAGTGTCTTGCCTTATTCCAAGCAGCGACAGCAGGCGCGCTTTCCAAAAGCGAAACGTTGCCAAGGCGCCAACGATGATGGCTACCAGAATCTGCACGATAAGGCTGCCTGAACCAGGATCCAGATATGCGGACAGAGCGTTGCGCGCGGCAACGACTAGCCCCACCTTGATTACTAAATTTAACCATTGCACCGGCTACATCCTTTCAGTTTGCGGAAGAACTCATTGCGCATTCACCATGTTGATGGAATATATGCCAGATTTCAACAGTTCGCTTTAATTCAACCAATTCGCAAAGCTTTCCGTTACCTCCTTTAGTTCAAGCGGTATGCGACTGCTTTTCGACGTTAGCTCGAAGATGCGATTGTCACGCAACTCAAAACCGGCATCAAACAGGGTGTTCAGTATTAGCGGAAACGTATTAACTGTCGTATAGGGCTGCGGTAACTTCAGCAAATGCCCGTCGGGCAGGTAAAATGCGGAGTAGACGTTAAAATGAATCAGTCGGTAGCCAGCACCCCTTACCTTGCCATTTGTGGAACCGTGGTCCGCCTGAAAAATGATTACTGGCTGATGCCGCGATCCCGCCAAAATCGTGTCAATCATCTCAATGAATTTGGTGTTGATGAATTGGAGTTCCGCTAGATGCTCGTTCCTATTAGGCGTTTTGATCGTTTCAATAATGTTTCCATAGGCGTCAAATGTGACCGGACGATGTGGCTTCATTAAATGAATAATGGCAAAGGTCGCTTCAGGCATCGCAACGATTGAGTCGATTCCCTCGACTGTGTCGAGGAATCTGTGAGGCGAAGTTGCGGCGTAGAACCCACTTTGATTCCCGTGCAATTGAAGCTGCCCTTGATTGGCTAAGACCTTGAGCAACGTCGTTTCGATGTACAAAGTGAGGAAGGATTGTTGGTAAAAGCGGCGAGGATTTGTCGCTGTTTTCGCGGGAATCGCTGTATCCCAAAGCGCCGCGTCGAGTTCGCTCTCCTCGATGGAAACGTCGACTGGACCGCCGGGTGTGAAATCTCGGTTAATATCGGCGAGCGGGCTTGGAAACAAGTGGCCCGACAACAACTGAATATATGTATAGCCTTGTAGCCTGAGAAACCGCGCTACCTCGTTGGTTGATATTGCGTAGCGCAAATAGTCGACATCGTCTAGATCGGTCGGGTTGACGTTGAAGTGGCGCATATTGAGTATCGATGCCAAGGACGGCAAGGTGGATCCGTAGTTGCTTTGCGCGTGAGAGGCGATGACGAAACCGCGAGCCTTCAGCGCTTCGCTGAAAGCTGAGTTGTCATAATCCATGGCGCTTAACATCCAGGCATCGCTTGGGTATGCGTCGGGGATTATGAAATAGATATCAGGCAGAATGATGGAATCGCTAAGTCTCGGACTGAACTCGACTGGAGTAGACATGGAATTGTGCATGGACTCGGATACGGGATTGGCGGTCAAGTCGGGAAACTGCGAAAAGAGCGCCGCAAGCTGAACCAGGACCATGGAGAACGAACCAAGATTCAAAGGCACGGTCAGCTGCTCAAAGAATCTTGCAGAGCGAATCAATTGCAATTCTGAAACCATAATCGCCGTAGCGATCAGCGCCAAAGGCGTCCAAACGATGAGCGGTTCGCTTTCCGCCACAAGATTGTGCGCGTGGCCGCTTAGCGAAAATATGACACTGACGCTTGAGACGATCAGCGCGGCTTTGTGACTATTGCGCGCTATGCCATAAGCTGCGACATAGCCGATAGTCGTGACCACCAGCATCCAAATCACGAGCGCGGGTACTTCGTCTTCGATTACCAGACCGAAGTTCTGGGAATACAAGAAGACAATAGGGACGGCGCCAAAAAGCCAAGGATGGGCGGGATACCTCAGGATCGTCATAGGCGATACGGTCATTGCGGATTCGTCAATAAGAGGCGGTATGGATAAGCCGGTATCACAGAGTCTAGCACGATGCCGCTGTTGACCGAATTCACGTCAGAAGATCCGCGAATCGAATACGGGTCTGACGCCTCTCGGAAAATGGCTGCGCTGCGTTCACAGGAGATTCGATGCATTGTTCAAGATTCGGACCACGACCGGGGACCATCAAGCTTAAGGAACAGTAACATTCACCTACCTGTCTGACCGGGCGAAGTATGCGCCGGATTGGGCTTTCGGCGAGTGTGCCTTGAGGCTGGCAGAGCTCCTTCAATGGTCCGTCCGTCAGCGTCAGTATGTCAGCGACAAACCATGCATTATCTGAGTCGTAGGTACGCACGGTCGGCTGGTCGACTTCAGTGTGCGGCACTAGGCGACCCAGGCTGGTCAGCCGGTCGAACAATCCGCTGCTTATCAGCCGGTCGTAATGCTGTTGGTATCTCCGATTGACTTGACGATAGATAATTCCCTCTTCAATGAATACTAAACCGCTGGGATCGCGGAACGATCCGTCGACTTGCTTTGCGTCTCTCATGGCTGTTTTGCATCGCTGTTTTCGGTATCTTCACTTTCATCATCGTCTTCAGTGTCTTGCCTTATTCCAAGCAGCGACAGCAGGCGCGCTTTCCAAAAGCGAAACGTTGCCAAGGCGCCAACGATGATGGCTACCAGAATCTGCACGATAAGGCTGCCTGAACCGGGATCCAGATAAGCCGCCAGTGTCTTGCAACCGGCCAGAAAAACTCCCACCTTGAATACATATCGCAAGCGCTTCATTTTCGTTCCTCGCTTTTTCTGCTTGTCGCGCATCTGCTTCTTTTGCGTGTTCGGGCGCAGGCACTTTCACACACATTATTGCATGATGATTCTATTTGAGCGCGTATAACTCAGTCACATCCTGTTGTGATGTGAAGTACCCATCAACAGGCCTCACCGCATACAGGCGGTTATCCTGCATCTTGAAATCAGTGTCAAACATCGCATTCAGTATAAGCGGGAAGGTATTTACGCTTGTATACGGGCGTGGCACAACCAGCGAATACGAGTCCGGCAGCAGATGCGCGGAGTAAATGTCGTAGTATGTTCTGCCTCTTATCCCATCCGCTGACCGCAGCTCGCCATATCTCATACCATGATCGGCCTGGAAGATGATTACGGGATGATGAAGAGATCCTTCGAGGATGATATCTACCATTTCAATGAATTTGCTGTTCACAAACTCCAATTCATTCAGGAATTCTCGCCGATTGGGGTACTGAATCCTCGTGATGATATTGCCTTGCTTATCAAACACAACTGGACGATGCGGCTTCAGCAGATGAACTAGCGTGAATGTCGCTTCGGGCAAAGCGACGATAGACTCAATTTCTGCAATTGTGTCGAGGAAGCGTTCAGGCGCGAGTAAGTCGTACGAAGCGTGCGGATCTCTCGGTAATCGCCCGTAAAATTCGTGAGCGATTGGCTTGAGCAGTGTCGTATCAAAGTAGACCGGCACGAGAGATTGGTGGTAAAAGCGTCTCAAGTCGGTTTCTGTTTGGGGATTCCGGGTGGAATCCCAAAGAATGGTAGCGATATCATTCTCGTCGACATCTATATCAACGGGGCCGCTCGGTGTAAAGTCGCGATTAATATCGGCAATCGCGCTCGGAAACAAGTAGCCGGACAGCAACTGAACATAAGTATAACCGAGCTGTGATAAATGTCGCGCAACTTCATTGTACGCAATTGAGTGCCTCAAATAGTCGACATCATTTAGCGCAGTAGGGTTTGTGCTGAAATATCGCATGTTCAGCGTCGATGCCAGCGATGCCAATGTGTGGGCGTAATTGGCCTGGGCGTGAGGAACCACCACAAACCCGCGAGCCACAAGCGCTTCGCTGAACTCTGAGTTCGCATAGCCCATACCTTGCTGAATGATCGCGTCGCTCGTGTATGCGTCTGGGATGATATAGTAGATATCGGGTCGTTCGCGCGAATCTTGAATCTTGGGTCCGGCCTCTGCGACGGCGGATTCCGATTCGCCACCCGGGATTGTTCGCTGGCTGTAAGTTGGTCCGGCAAAGTTTGGATAGAGTGCCGCAATCTGCATCAGAATCATTGTCAATGAAACAAGATTCAGCGGCAGCGTAACCTGCTCAAAGAAACGTTCAGAACGAATCGATCGCAATTCGGCAACTGCGATTGCCATTGTAATCAGAACCAAGGCTGTCCACACGATGAGCGGTTCGCTTTTCGCCAGGAGGCTGTGTATGTGGCCGCTCAGCGAAAACATGACGCTCACGCTAGAGGTGATCAGCGCGGCTTTGTGAACATTGTGCGATATGGCAAGAGCCGCGACAAAGCCGATAGTCGTGAGCGCCAACATCCAGAACACGAGCGCGGGAACTTCATTATCGATTACCAGACCGAAATTCTGGGAATATAAGAATAGAATCGGGACAGCGCTGATCAGCCACGGATGAGCGGGTAGTCGTAGGATAACCTTAGGCGATTTGCTCATGGTCGGATCGTTGACGCGCGATTGAGTGAATTATTCTGCATTAAGTACTCTAGAATACTACGGATGTTTCTCGTCTACACGCCGACAATGCTGGATCATGAACGCATGCCTTGCGCCTCCCGGCATGTGGTTGTGCAGCTTTCACGGGAGAAACGGCGCCTGTTGCTACAACTTGCTGCGCATCCCAACTGCGGGATAGCCGTCGGCTTTCACAAATGGTTTTGCCTCTAACCGGCCCGAATGAAGTATTTCATATTCCAGCATCGGCAGTGCAACGAGTTCATACCAACGTAACCTCATTGCGCTAGCCATTTAAGAAGTCGCGTGTTACCTCCACTTGCGCAAAAGGCGCCTCATATTTCTTCGTTAGCTCAAACAATTTGTCAGCTTCAAGCTCGTACGCGGTTCCGAAGACGCCATTCAAGATGACGGGAAAAACATTAATGGTGGTGAATGGTGATGGAAAGTCAATAGCGTATACCGGCGGAATGAGGTAGACGGCATATATGTCAAAAAGAGTTGAACGCCCGTCCGCCGCATTGCCCTGGCCCAGTAGGCTGCCGTGGTCTGCTTGAAGGATTATAATGGGGGGATTCTCAGAAGCTGCCAGAATCGAGTCAATCATTTGCAGGAATCGTGAATTCGTAAAGCCGAACTCTGAAATGAATTCGTCCCTAGTTGGCTTGAACCGCGGGTGTAGTATGTCCCCGCGCTCGTTAAACACCACCGGATTATGCGGTTTCAGTAGATGGATGATGGTAAAGGTCGCCTCGGGCATAGAAGCGATCTTCTCGACTTCTGCCGTTGCCGCCAGAAAACGCTCGGGCGCGTTGCTGTCGTAAGGCGCATGCATTGCTCTCTGAAGAATCTTGTCAAGCTGCGATCGAGCAAGCCGCAGTAGGGTTGTATCGACATACAAGCGGAAGAATGATTGTCTCAATATGTGGTCCGCCGATAGAGACTGTAAATGTCGAGATTCGGATTTGTCGAAGATTCCGCCGGATAAGGCATGAATATCTACTTCAATGTCAATTGGGCCCAGTGGTGTGAATTCCCGGTTGATATCAGCCATCGTGCTCGGAATGAGAAAACCTGAAAGCAGTTGGACATAGCTGTATCCCATTTCCACTAGATTGCGCGCAACTCTGCTGTTCGCGATTTCAAGTCGAATGTAATCCAAATCGCCGTAGGGCGATGGGTTGGAGTCATAGAATTGCATATTCAAGACGGAAGCCATAGCCAGTAGCGTAATCCCGTAGTTGCTCTGCGCATGTTCGACTACTGTAAATCCTCGAAGTTCCAATGCGCTGCTGAACGCAGAGTTGTCGTATTCCATTCTCGACTCCAGCCAGCGGTCGCTCGGGTAGCCATCGGGGATGATGTAATAGATATCTGGCTTTGTAGCCGAGTCCAACGCTTTCGGGGTAGCTTGCCGAGTGGCGATATCGGGAGAGATTTCGGCAAACAGCGTAGCGTAACGCGACATCTTTCCCAGTCCAACGGCTAGGCCAAAGCATTGGATGGCAAATAGGACCAGCGCGACTAAGTTGAAAGGGGCGGTTGAACGGGCGAAGAATGCCTGCGAACGGATTTTGCGTAGCGCAAACAAGAGGGACGCAAGAACCAGCAGAACCATCATTGTCCAGATTCCCAGCGATCTCGGAAGAAACAGCAGAACATAAATGTGCCCGCTAAGCGAGAATGCGACACTGCAAAGGGCAGTGGCAAAGGCAGCCAGTTGAATGTTGCGAAAATGAATGCGAAGTAAAAGGAATACTATTGTCGTGCCTACCAGCATCAACAGTATGCTGAAAATTGCCTCCGAATCGACCACCAGGCCAAGGTTCTCGACGTATAAGTAAAGAATCGGATAGACACCCAAAAGCCAAGGGTAGAACGGTAAATTGCGAAATGCTGACACTGTATTTTGCACCTAATGCGCTTGGTAGCTAGCCCGACCGGAAAAGACGATGAATAAAAGCCATTTTACTCCATTTTGGCGTAAGCTCGTCGATGGAGCATGATCATTAGGTCTTATCATGGTTCTGCGTATGCAAGCGCGGCGGGCATACATGCAAAATTCATCGAATGTCTGGCCAATTTGGTCTTGATTCCGATGGTGAGAAGGTGTAAAGTAGCGGATGCTGTTGGAAGTGAACAGCGAGTGCGTCTTAAGAACCGAATAATCAACGCGAAGGTAATACCTAGAAGCGCGTGCCAAGAGAGCCGGAGACTCCGTACGATAGTACGGAAAGCGAGTAAGGGTACACAGTGGATGCCTAGGCGTCTCGTGCCGATGAAGGACGTGTTATACTGCGAAAATCTTCGATGAGGTGTATAAGACCGTAAGAGTCGAAGGTATCCGAATGGGGAAACCCGGCGGTGTTCAAGCGCCGTCATCCTTCGAGAGAGGGAGGGGAACCGTCCGAACTGAAACATCTAAGTAGGACGAGGAGAAGAGAAGATTCTGCGAGTAGTGGCGAGCGAAAGCGGAGAAGCCCAAACCAGATGCTACGGTGTCTGGGGTTGCAGGACTTGCGAGAGTTGCGGAGATTTGAAGCCGAACGATCTGGGAAGGTCGGCTGTAGAGGGTGAGAGTCCCGTAGGCGTAAGAGTTTCGTGATAGCGAGGATCCTGAGTAGCACGATACACGCTAACATTGTGTGAAGCTGGTTGGTCCACCATCCAAGGCTAAATACACGAGATGACCGATAGCGCAATAGTACCGTGAGGGAAAGGTGAAAAGAACCCCGGCGAGGGGAGTGAAAGAGAATCTGAAACTGTGTACTTACAACCGGTCGGAGGGGTTAGCGATAATCCTGACGGCGTGCCTTTAGGAGAATGAGCCAGCGAGTTAATATGTGTGGCGAGCTTAAGGCATTGATAGCCGCAGGCGCAGGGAAACCGAGTCTGAAGAGGGCGATGTAGTGGCGCATATTAGACACGAAACCAGGCGAGCTAACCATGGCCAGGATGAAGTTACGGTAACACGTAATGGAAGTCCGGACCCACCGATGTTACAAAATCGGGGGAGGAGTTGTGGTTAGAGGTGAAATGCCAAACGAGCCTGGAGATAGCTTGTTCTCCCCGAAATAGCTTTAGGGCTAGCGTTGTGAGTTGGGTATCGGAGGTAGAGCACTGTATGGGCTAGGGGGCGTCAAGCTTACTGAACCCAAACAAACTCCGAATGCCGGTATGCCGATCACAGCAGTTGGACTGCTTGAGATGAGTTAAGTAGTCAAGAGGGAAAGAACCCAGACCCTCGTCTAAGGTCCCGAAGTGTATGCTAAGTGTGAAACGAGGTGAGTGTGTTGAGACAGCTAGTAGGTTGGCTTAGAAGCAGCCATCCTTTAAAGAGTGCGTAACAGCTCCCTAGTCAAACGCATTTGCGCGGATAATGTAACGGGTCTAAAGCATACGACCGAAGACAGGGATAGTGGAAGCGAGAGCGGAAGTTATGGTAGGGGAGCGTTCTATTTGCGGAGAAGGTGATTTGGGAGAGTCATTGGAGCGAATAGGAGTGCGAATGCTGGCATGAGTAGCGAGAAATAGGTGAGAACCCTATTCGCCGAAAGTCTAAGGTTTCCGACGGAAGGTCAGTCCGCGTCGGGTTAGTCGGACCTAAGCCGAGGCTGAGAAGCGTAGGCGATGGACAACGGGTTAAAATTCCCGTACCGGTATGTGGAGAGATTGCAGGAGCTTGTGGGAGCGTCAGCCTCTGAGTGGATTGAGGTGGCAAGCGGGGCGAGCCCGTGAAGCCGTGCCCGTAGGGCAGGAAGTGACGTGCACCATGGGACGAGAAAAGCTGCGAGTTTGTAGAAGCATGCCGTCCGTACCGCAAACCGACACAGGTAGACGAGTAGAGAATACGAAGGCGAACGGGAGAACCTCTGCTAAGGAACTAGGCAAAATGGATCCGTAACTTCGGGAGAAGGATCGCCTGGTAGGGATATCAGGTTGCAGTGAAAAGGCTCTGCCGACTGTTTATCAAAAACACAGGTCTCTGCGAAAGCGCAAGCTGAAGTATAGGGGCTGACGCCTGCCCAGTGCCGGAAGGTTAAGTGGAGTTGTGCAAGCAGCGAGATGAAGCCCCGGTGAACGGCGGCCGTAACTATAACGGTCCTAAGGTAGCGAAATTCCTTGTCGGGTAAGTTCCGACCCGCACGAAAGGCGTAACGAGTGGAGCACTGTCTCAGCAGGGGGCCCGGCGAAATTGAAGTATGCGTAAAAATGCGTATTACCCGCAGCAGGACAAAAAGACCCCGTGGAGCTTTACTGTAACTTGCCATTGCGTTAGGGCGTTAGTTGTGCAGGATAGCTGGGAGGCATTGAAGCGTGCGCGTCAGCGTGTGTGGAGCCATTGTTGAGATACCAGCCTGTTAAGGCTTTGGCCCTAACCTGGGTGCGAGTAGCATCAGGGACAGTGGCAGGTGGGCAGTTTGACTGGGGCGGTCGCCTCCGAAAGGGTAACGGAGGCGCCCAAAGGTTGGCTCAGATGGAATGGAAACCCATCGAAGAGTGTAAAGGCAGAAGCCAGCTTGACTGCGAGACAGACAAGTCGAGCAGAGACGAAAGTCGGGCTTAGTGATCCTACGGTCCAGAGTGGAATGGCCGTAGCTTACCGGATAAAAGCTACCCCGGGGATAACAGGCTAGTCTTGCCCAAGAGTTCAAATCGACGGCAAGGCTCGGCACCTCGATGTCGGCTCATCGCATCCTGGGGCAGAATCGTGTCCCAAGGGTTGGGCTGTTCGCCCATTAAAGCGGTACGTGAGCTGGGTTCAGACCGTCGTGAGACAGGTCGGTCTCTATCCGCTGTGGGCGTTGGGAATTTGCGAGGAGTTGCCCCTAGTACGAGAGGACCGGGGTGGACGAAGCGCTCGTGAATCAGTTGTCGCGCCGGCGGCATAGCTGAGTAGCGACCTTCGGATTGGATAACCGCTGAAAGCATCTAAGTGGGAAGCCAGCCTCAAGAAGAGATTCCCCATTGGAATAACCAAGTAAGACCGCTGGGAGACTACCAGTTAGATAGGCGGGGGGTGTAAGCGCAGTAATGCGTGCAGCTGACCCGTACTAATGGTCGAGGGCTTTCCGTCCTATGGTGCGGGGTGTCCGGGACTATTGGCAAGCGCAGCAGGGTAGCCATGGCGTTGATTATGAGCGGACACGAGACGCGCGTGCGAGGGCTTTAGCAGGCGAGTGGAGTGTTGGTGGCTAGAGCCGCGGGGGTACACCCGGAATCATCCCGAACCCGGAAGTTAAGCCCGCGAGCGCAGATGGTACTGCATTGGAGACGATGTGGGAGAGTATGCCGTCGCCAACACTTCTCTACCCTGCTGAAGCCCTTTTCGCTTGATAAGACCAATTCGTATTGGACGGATGTCGCCACAGAGTTCAGGAATCTCCCGCTTCCCTAGGACACGCCCGCCGCCACATTCTGCGCCCGCCGCACATTCGATGATTTACAGATAGTTTACAGCAACACCATAGCCCCTAAACAATTTGCCATTAGACTCAGCCCATTGCGTTTTCGGAACACGCATGGATAGGAGACGGCATGGAAGTGATCTTAGACTATTGGCTTCGCTTTGGCATCAACCTGGCCATCATCAGCCTGCTAATCGCTGCGCTCTACTGGCGACGCAAACCCAACCGGAACTACGCGCTAGCGATGATCGTTGGCGGCGCCCTGGTCTACGCGGTGATTCGCCTGCTGGTGCAATTCGAGATTGGCTTGGGCGTCGGCTTTGGCATCTTTGCCGTTTTCTCTTTGCTGCGTTTTCGCACGGTAGCAATCTCACTGCGCGATATGACTTACCTCTTCGCCACCATTACCCTGTCCTTGGTCAACGCCATGTTGATGACCTTCGGCACTTGGGAAGAGGTCGCCGCCGTCAACCTGGCGATCCTGGCCACCCTGACTGTGCTGGAATACAGCCGCCTAATGCGAAATCGCGCCAATTTCAACTTGTCCTACGACAACCTAGATCTGCTTCACCCCAACAGACGAGCCGAGCTTTTCGCCGATATCGCGAAGCGCACTGGAATTGAGCCGGTGCGCGTATCCATAAGTCGAATGAGCATCAAGAGCCAGACAGCCCGCCTGCGCGTCTGGCATATAGAAGAGGATGAATAACATGACGTGCAATCGTACTGGACTTTCCCCGAAAGCGTTTGTCGCCGCCCTTGTGGCATGGCTCCTGCTAATCGCCGCGGCACTGCCCTCATCAGCGCAGACTGTGGAGCGCCCTACAGGCTGGACGGACGAATCGCACGGCAACCGCGTCCCCGCCAATTATGAAGTCGTCTTGCCCGACGACCGCATCATCGAAATCTACATCACCTTCACGCCCGAAGCTTGGGCCGCTGAAGAAGCGGACATGGTCGAGATCTACGGAGAGCGCGGCAGTGGCGGCGGCCGCCCTGGTCGGGGCGCGGGCTTAGGTCCTCGCAATCGCCCGAACGCAGCAGATCTCGCCGCCCAGCTTAACCGCAGCCAAGCCCAAGTGAGCGCGGCAATGGCTTACCTACCCGATCTTGCGGCTGTCGCGGCAGCCCTGGCCTTGGACATTGACGATCTCGTCTCGGCTCTCGGCTTGCTTGAAGGCTTTGTACCGCCTGTCGGATTTGGTGGTTCTGGCGCGGGGCCCGGCCGTCCAGGCGGGGCAATGCCTTCCGTTCGCAACCCCATTTGGGTACCGGTCACCGTCGAATTTGACGGCCAAACCTGGCAGCAAGTCGGCTTCCGCTATAAGGGTAATACGGCGCTCAGCATGAGCTGGGCAGATAATGCGACTGCCTTGCCCTTCAAGTTGGACTTCGACGAATTTGAGGACGACTATCCCGAGCTTGATAATCAGCGCTTCTATGGCTTTAAGCAACTGGGATTCAGCAACAACTTTGGCGACCCCTCGCTCCAGCGAGAGAAGGTAGCAGCCGATGTCTTTCGCGCTGCCGGCGTTCCAGCGGCGCAGACCGCTTTCTACTCGGTCTATGTCGATATAGGCAATGGCGATGGCTTCCAACTTTGGGGCATCTATACGGCGGTTGAACTCCCGGACGACACGCTGATAGAAACGCAATTTGCGGACGACGATGGCAATATGTACAAACCGGCCGGCGGCGGCGCAACCTTTGCCGCAGGCAGCTTTACCGAAGCGAGTTTTCCCAAGCGCACTAACCGCGATTCCGATTTCGCCGATGTGCTAGCGCTCTTCGCTGCTCTGCATGATGAAACGCGCCTCAGCAATCTTGGCGAATGGCGCGATAATCTGGAGGCTATATTCGACGTGGAGCGCTTTCTGCGTTGGCTGGCGACAAATCGCTTCGTGCAGAAACGCGACACCTACGGCACGATGGCCAAAGACTTTTACCTCTACGCCGACAGCGCCAGCGGGCAACTGGTCTGGATCCCTTGGGACAATAATGAAGCGATGGACGATGGCAGCCTCGGTCCCGGACCTGGACCCGGGCAGGATGGCGAAGCTAACTGGACTTTTTCGCTGGACGAAATCAGCGCCGAAGTCTGGCCCCTCATCGGCTTCCTGATCGAGGACCCGCTTTATGGCGCGCGTTATGCCGAACTCGTGCATGAGGTTAGCCAACGGATCTTTACGCCCGAAATCATGACTTCGATCTACGAAGAAAATCATCGGATGTTGGCCGCCTACATTGAAGAACATGAAGGCGCGGACGACCTTGCATCGCTGCGCACGGCCACCGACGCGTTGGTGGCGCACGCTCGAGAACGGGCTGAAGCGGCGCAGACTTATCTAGTTTCAATATCTACTGAAGCGGATTAGTGCGGCGCCGCAGTAAAGCGGCTCACGGCGGACGGCAATGAGAATTCTGCGCCCTCCGCTGGCGCGTCTGGTACAAGCACAAGGACGAATAATATGCCGAACCATCGCGCCGGAATGACATTGAGAGAATTCATCGCCGCGCAAGTGGCCTGGCTCCTGCTACTTGCCACGGTGCTGCCGTCTTCGGCGCAGACTGCGGAACGCCCGTCCGGCTGGACCGACGAATCGCACGGCAACCGCGTCCCCGCCAATTACGACCTTGTCTTGCCCGACGACCGCATCAACGAAATCTACATCACCTTCACGCCCGAAGCCTGGGCGGATGAGGAAGCGGACATGATCAATCTTTATGGCGAGCGCGGCGGAAGCGGCCGATCTCGCGGCATGGCGCTTGGCCGCAGACCGGATTTCGCCCAGCTTGCCGCCCAGCTTGATCGCGCGGAAAGCGCCGTGAGAGCGGCCTTCGCCTACTTCCCAGACATTAACGCCATCGCCGCTGCCCTCGACTTCAAAAGCGACGAGCTTTTCCAAGCGCTTGGATTGCCGCCAGGCACGCGTCCTCCGGCCGACCGCGCTCCCGCCGGCATCTCTTTCTTGGCGCCGGGAAGAAACCCCGACATGGAACGCATGCAGCTTGCCGCCCGCAACCCCATTTGGGCGCCGGTCACTGTATCCTTCGCGGGCGAAACCTGGTGGCAGGTCGGTTTTCGCTACAAAGGCAACTCTACGCTTTCCATAGGTTGGGCGAGCGGGAAAGACGCGCTGCCCTTCAAGCTGGATTTCGATGAATTCGAGGACGAGCATCCCCACCTGGATAACCAGCGCTTCTTCGGCTTCAAACAGCTCAGCTTTAGCAACAACGACTTTGATCCATCTCTCCAGCGCGAGAAGGTCACTGCCGATATTTTCCGCAAAGCTGGCGTACCCGCGCCACACACAGCCTTCTACGCGGTTTATGTTGACAGAGGCGACGGCAAAGGCGCGCAATATTGGGGACTCTACACAGCAATTGAGCTGCCCGACGACACGCTCATTGAAACGCAATTCGCCGACGATAACGGCAACATGTACAAACCCGGCGGGCGTGGCGCCTCTTTCGCACGCGGCAGCTTCGACGAAGCCAGCTTCGATAAAGAGACCAATCGCGGCAGCGACTATTCAGACATCCTGGCGGTCTTCGACGCCCTGCACGCCGAGACGCGGTTAAGCGATCCCGATGCCTGGCGCGCCGGTCTCGAGTCGGTCTTTGATGCCGCCGGGTTTCTGCGCTGGCTGGCAGCCAATACGCTGCTGCAAAACTTCGACAGCTACGGCATTCTCGCCCACAACTTTTATCTCTACGCCGACAAGACCACTGGGAAGCTGGTCTGGATTCCTTGGGACAACAATATGGCGCTGCTGCCCTCCATCCAGATGAATGACGACATCCGCGCCATGCGCCAGATGGTGCCAAACTTCGGCACGGCGCTGACGCTCGACCTCGACATCAATCCAGGGCGCTGGCCCCTCATCGGATACCTGCTGGATCGGCCCGAATACCGCGAGCTCTATATTGATGAGGTCGAGAGAATCAGCCAACAAGTATTCACGCCTGAGCGAATGATACCTGTATATGAGGCGAATTACGCGCTGCTGGCGGAACATCTGGCGGAGTCAGGCGATGAAAACGCGCTGGCACTTTTGCGCGCTGCGACTGACGAATTGATCGCGCATGTTAGCTTGCGCGCGGAGGCAGCAATTGCTTTCCTGCAAGCGCAATCTGCAGGCTAAGGTTTACGACTCATTGTTGCGTCGCGTATGCTGAAGCACTATGGCTGAGACCAGCAGTCTTTAGCGACTAACCGGCATCATCCCGAACCCGGAAGTTAAGCCCGCGAGCGCAGATGGTACTGCATTGGAGACGATGTGGGAGAGTATGCCGTCGCCAACACTTCTCTACCCTGCTGAGGCTCTTTTTGCTTGTTAGCGCCGCGCGGAATTGCGAGTATGATGATTATAGCCGTTAAGTCGGTAACCCAACTTGCATCGATTTTGACCGATTTGACTTGAACAGAATTCTTGAAAGAACACTGATGCTTCGTCATTCAACCCGTTGGTGGCTTCTCTGTCTGCTTCTCGCAATGCTACTAACAGTCGGGTTCATCGTATGGTATAGCGCGCCTATGCCGATCGTAAAGAATGTTGCCCACGCGGAAACCACCATTGATCTGACGATCAGTCGAAGCGAGATTCTCTTCCCCGGTGAATGCCTCGTCATGCAGTGGGATGTCGCCTACGCGCAGCGCATACTGTTCAACGATGAGCTCTTGCCCGCCTCGGGCGAGAAAACACTGTGCATCAATGCTGCGACACAGCCGGCGCTTCAAGTTATGCTCATGGACGGCAGCGAGGTCTTGATCACGCAGCCGGTGAACTTTTTGCCGAAGAATCCTATTTTCTTGATTGCTGCTCTCCTCACATTTGCGCTTTTCGTACTGGGGATAGCGGGATTGCTCTTGCGCGCGCATCTTCATGTGGGGAAGATTGAGGCCGTCCGCTCGATTGCGCGAATTGCTTCTTGGATCTTGATTAGCATCGGCATAGCGCTTCTGATTATTGAGATCCTGTTGCGAGCTTATCTGAGCGCCGCTGGCAGTCGCGAACAGAAAATCATGTATCTCTATACCTTGGCGGAAATTCGCGCGCTGCAAAGCAATCTTATCCCGGTGCCATACATCAGCTATGTGCCCGATCCAGCCTACCCGGGGCATAACGACCTTGGCTATCGGGGAGCAGAGATTGCGATTCCCAAGCCGCCGGGAACCTACCGCATTGTCTCGATGGGCGGCTCGACCACGTATAGCACTGGCACCACAGAAGAAGAATCTTACCCAGCCTTCCTGCAGTCGATCCTGCGCGATGAATACGGCTACAGAGACATAGAAGTCATCAATGCTGGCGTAAGTGGTTATACCTCGTGGGAGGTACTCTCCAGTTTTGCCTTTCGCGTGTTGGAGCTTGAGCCGGACATGCTGATCTATTATGGCGCCCTCAACGACCTTACTGTGCGTGAATGGCTCAGTAGCGATTGCTATCGCGGTCTCAATCCACAACGGGGTTTAAATGGACAGCGAGGCTTATTCGTTGAACGCAGTGCGGAACTGCCAGCCTCGACCCTTTATCGCTTTGTCGCGATTTCACTGGACTGGATGAGCAATCCCTGGGCGCTGGATTCTTCCTTTGAACCGTCGCGGGTGCACTGCGAGCGCGATCCCGGCGATACTACGCTGGAAATGCGCCTGGTCGCGAATGCGCCAATCTACTTTGAACGAAATCTACGCAATCTGATGACACTGGCGCTGGCAAATAATGTGCAGCCTGTAATCTCGTCTTGGGTCTACAATGTTGAAGCCGATCGTCCGCAATTGTGGCGACAGTCCATAGCGCAGCATAATGCAGTCATGCGCCTAGTCGCTACCGAAATGGACATTCCTAACATTGATCTGGCAGCCGAGTTTCCCGTCGACAGCAGCTATTGGGAACTCGACGGCGTTCATCTTGTGGCAGCTGGCACATACGAGCAAGCGAGTCGCTATGCGGCCTTTCTCGACGCTTCCGGATTGCTTCCGAAGGCGGAAGACCTTCCAAGCTCCGGGAGATGAAAGCCGTCCGCAGCTTTTGACGGCTGGAACTCTTCCTCCCAAGACACACTTTGCGTGCCCGACTAGACTATAATGCAAGCTCTGGTATATTGACTCGCGGAGTACCTGACCACTGGACAAGCAATTCCCCTCTCCGCTGGCGCCTTTCGTCATTTAAAGCATATTTACGAAGACACAATGATAGTGTATAAGAATGCGTTCGCTGCTATTAGCGAGGACGACAAAGAGTGAGTAGAATTGAACCTTTTGTCTCAAGACTGACATTGGTCGTCGTCAGTGTTTTCATCGTCTTCATCCTAATCGAGGCTGCCGCCAATTATTGGCTCTGGAATATCGCGACGGTCGACGATTTCAACGCATACGCTTCTGTCAACCAGATTGGATCGCGATATGGAGACGATATCTCTGTAGTTGACTTTGGCGGTGATATCCGAAGCCACTCGCCCCACCACTATTTGGGATACATACCGGCGCCAAATTTCCAGCGCGGCGTCAACAAACATAATCGCCTCGGGTTTCGTGGAGACGATTTTTTCGCAGATAAGCCAGCGGATACCTACCGAATCGTCGCGGTCGGAGGGTCGACGACTTATTCGGTTCACGTGGAAGATTATCGCGAAACCTATCCTGACGTGCTCAACGACTATTTGCATAAAGCTGGATTCGAATCGGTTGAAGTCATCAATGCTGGTGTCGCCGGATATTCCAGCTATGACAATCTGATCAACATCTCCTTCCGCGTTCTTCCGCTTGAACCCGATTTGATAATCTTATATCAAGGGATTAACGACATCGACAAGCGCTTCGTATACCCAAGCGTGCGATATTTGGGTGATAATTCAGGCGCGGAAGCGCCTAACATCTCGGACCGGGTCATGCCGAGAATCTGGGAATACAGTACGTACCTCCGCATTCTGGGGATCCGCGCCGGCTTTATTCAGTCGCACGGCGAGTTCGACTTGCATGCGAATCGACTGGCGCAGAGCAATTATTCCGTGGAATTTAAGCGCCAGGTCAATAGAGGGACTTACCCCGCTGGCAAATTCGAAGAAGTATCGGCGGAAAAAATGCTGGCCGACAATCCTCCAGTTCACTTTCAGCGGAATCTTGTTACCATGTTGGGCATTGCCGAAAGCCACAGCGTTGATGTGCTGCTCGTAACCATGGTGCTTTCCAGCGATTTTCATGCGAGAACGGGGTCCGCCAGAAGCAAGTTTTACTCCCATGCGGTATTTCAAACGGCTATGGCGCAACACAATGACGTTACGCGCCGAATCGCTGAAATCACTGAGACGCCGCTATTCGATATGGCGACGGTATTCCCTGGCGACACGGACCTGTTGACGGACGGGCTGCACATGACTGCTGAGGGCAATCGCGTGCGCGCGCAGCTCATCGGGGATTTCATCATACGCGAGTTGCCTTCGCAAGGTCTGTCTTTGACAAACCAGTCAAACTGAGCGCCTAGCGCATGCTATCGCTACTGCAACGAGTCGATGCGCGCCATAACCTGGCTATAGCAGTCGCCTGCCTGCTGTTTGTTTTCGCTTGGGGCGTCGCGTCGCTGAAGTCAACGCCGATTGGCTGGGATGAGGTCAACACCGCATTCCATCTCTTCGCCCATACCTTGGATCAACAGCGTACCGTGACTGAGACTGTCGCCAGCTTGGCCAAGGGCAGTCCAGAGCACGGACCTGTTTACTATGCGCTCGTCAACATTTGGAACGCGATAGCAGGCAGCGATTTATTCGTATTGCGCCTTTTTTCGGTGTACATTGGCGCAATTGGCATCGCCGTCGCCTATCGGGTCGCCCTGCTGACGTGTGATCGCAGCCTCGGTCAAACGGCCATGATACTGGCTTCATTCACCGCTTTCTATCTGTATTTCATGCTCGAGATAAGACCATACGCGCTTCATGCGACCATGTCCGGCTGGGTCATCTTGGCGTATTGGCGGGTCTTGAACCAGTCAAGCCGGGTGGCAAGGCGGAGGTACCTGGCTCTCTACTTGTCTGCCGCGCTGTTGCTCTATGTGCATTACTTCGCCGCGTTTACCTTGGCCGCCATCGGGATTTATCATTTGCTGCTGGCGCGAAAGCGCGCAAATTGGTGGCGTATAACGATGGTCCTGATTATGGCAGGCCTTTCCTTCGCTCCTTGGCTGCCTGTCGCCTTGCCTGCGCTCATCAATCCCCGACACGATTTGTCCGATGTGAATCTCTCGCTTGTGGCATCGCTCCACGCGATCGCAGTGGCGTTTACGAACGGACTGCTCTTGCCGCCCTTTGTAGCCGGCGCATTTGCGTTTTACCAGCGCAAGCGCATGAGCCAGTCTGAAAAGTACATTGTCACGATCGCGGTCTTGGCAGTGGCTTTGATCATTGTGACCAATCATCTCGTCGCTTTTCTGGTAGAAGACAGGTTGCGATACGTGAATGGGCTGGCGCTGCCTATATTGTGCGCTACCGCTGTTGCTTTCAAGTATGTCAAGGGCTGGCGAGTTTTGCGGTACCTGCTGGTCGTCCTTTGGATAGGGGCTTGCTTAGCCTTTATCGGCTCGGAGACCTATGGCGCCTATACCGGAAAAGATATTCAGAATCGTGTGAACTCATTGCATTGGCAGGATTTTGTATACGAAGCTGAGCGTTTGCCCGGGCACAACGAACTGATTCTTGCGTATTACCCGATCGAAACGGGCGCTGTATCTAAAGTCCGGCGCTATTACCAGTCGATCCTCAAGGATTGGCTGCACTTGATTGTTGTCTGGCAAAAGGAAGACGGAGAGGTAGAGATTCTGAGCAATCTGACGACCTATAACTCGCCGGAGAACATTGCCGCCAATACCAATGCTATATGGGTGATACACAATCCGCTGCGGACAAATCTCGAATCCACAGATGTCTACACTGGCTGGTTGACAAACGAGTACAATTTGTGCCGGCGATATATCGAGAAAGCCGAATCTATAATTGATTATTATGTAAAGCGCGCCATACCCTGCCAACTAATAACTGACGAGCGGCCATTTTCGATTAAGTACGAAAACGGAACTTGGTTGGGAAACGTGAAACATGAAAGGGTCGCTGGCGAGCTGAAGATTTACCTTTGGTGGCGACATTCGCTTAGTGGCATGGCTTCAGTTTCACTGCAAGTCTTTGATGACCAAGCAAACAAAGTCGACCAACTGGACGCGGTTATCAGCCGCGAACCCATAGATATCCTTGCGTTTGACATCACTACTCTGCCGGCAGGCGAATACGTAGTGAACCTGATTGTTTACGACTTCGCCTCCAAGGTAAGCTATAGTGGCGAGATCGTCGAAAGTCAGCAGCGGTTTGAGCGCGCCGTGCAGATCGCCGGCTTCACGGTCGGCGACTAACTGCTGCCGTCTATAGGCTGCCTACGCGGCAGTTCGCTCAGGAAGCAACGATACGGGCGCCCTAATGCCATCTCATGGGTGCACAACGTCGCATTGCCCATTGAGCGCTCGCACAACATCGCATATCTTGGCCGAAGGTATTGGAAAAGGCAGACGCTGATGAGCTTGAAGAAACGCGAATCCGGCGCAAAAGGTCCCGACTGGATCGCCGTCTATATCACACACAACCTGCAGGAGGCGCACATCATCGTCGGCAAGCTGCGCGCTTATGATATTCCCGCTATGATTCACCAGGAGGCTGGCGCGGCGGCAATCGGCATCACGCTTGGCAATCTTGGCGAGATCAAAGTCCTTGTTTCGCCAAAAGACTATGAGCGCGCCGCCAATCTTCTCTTTCCTGCGGAGAATGAACCGATTGAAGCCAACTATGATAAGATTCAGTTGATTTGGCCGGATGATGGCGATAGCGGCGACCAAGAATCTGATGACAACCGTGAATGATACTTTGACGGCTGTCCCGGGCATCAAAGTCGGGCACTATACTGACCTCGACGCTATTACCGGCTGCACAGTAGTTCGGTGTCCGCCGAAGACCGTAGGCGCCGTCGATGTGCGTGGCGGAGCGCCCGGCACGCGCGAAACAGATCTATTGCAGGCGCATAATATCGTCGAGGAAGTGACTGCGGTTGCGCTCTCCGGTGGAAGCGCCTTTGGATTGGCAACCGCTGACGGCGTCATGCGCTGGCATGTCGAACGGGGACTGGGCTATCAATCAAGAAGCGGCGTCGTAGTACCCATCGTGCCCGCGGCAATCCTTTTCGACTTGACAATCGGCAAGGCAGACGTCCGCCCCGGTCCCGAGGCTGGCTATGCCGCCTGCGAGGCCGCTACTTCCGAACCCGTGCCGATGGGCAGCGTCGGCGCTGGCGCTGGAGCGCGAGTGGCCGCCATAAGAGGCAATCGGCGCGCGAGCAAAGGCGGCATCGGATCGGCGGCAATCGCATTGCCTAATGGCTTGGTTGTCGCCGCCTTGATGGCTGTGAACGCGGTCGGCAATGTGATTGATGATAAGGGTCAGGTAATCGCCGGCCTGCGAGCGACGGATGAGCCTGGTTTCGTCTCTGTATTGGACGCGATGGTCGAGCTCATGAACGACTCATCCTCGGTATCCTCCGGCGAAAACACAGTCATCGGCGTGGTCGCTTCAAACGGCGCGCTCAACAAAGCCCAAGCCACGAAGGTGGCGCAGATGGCGCAGGACGGCGTCGCGCGCGCGGTGAATCCGGCGCATACCATGTTTGACGGCGATACCATCTTCGCGCTGGCGACCGGCCAGGTGGCCGCCGACCCGACCATTGTCGGGGCTTATTCCTCGGAGATGGTGGCGCTTGCGATCCGCCGCGCCGTACGCGCCGCGACATCGTTGGGTGGCGTTCGCGCATCCTCCGGGTCGTAGTCTCAAGTTGCCAGCAAGACTCCGCTTGAGGTTCACTTTCACAAAGTCCGATCATGGACATTCACGCCGAGTGCCGCCCCGATGCTTTTCTCCAGCCCTTTGCGCGGCGTCGAGTCAAGGCAGGCTTCTCAATAGCTCGCCAGGCCGTGATGTTTAAAATGCGCGGCGAATGACTTAACATAGATTTAGTGGACTGCGAGTATGCGGAGCGCATTGTCGACTGCATAATGGATCAATATGGACGCTAAAAGGATTCTGCTAGTCGAAGACGACGAAAAGGTAATAACGGATCTCGCGGACAAGCTCGCCGCGGTCGGTTACGAAGTATCTACCGCGCTAGATGGCGAAACCGGACGCGACCTTGTGCGCAGCAACAACTATGACTTGATCGTTTTGGACCTAATGTTGCCGAAGCTGGAAGGCAGGGTCCTATGTCGAATGATTCGCAACGATAGCCTGACATCTCACGTTCCCATTATCATGCTTACAGCGCGCGGCACCGAAGGCGACCGGATCGCGGGCTTGGATAGCGGAGCAGATGATTACATTGTAAAGCCCTTCGCTCTGGGAGAGTTACTCGCTCGTATACGGGCTCAATTACGGCGAACAACTTCATTCCACCGAATGAATCAAGTTGAGCTGACTTCGGGTAATCTGCGTCTGGATTTCACTGGTCGACGCGCGTTCAAGGACGATGAGGAAATCAAACTCAGCAATAAGGAATTTGATCTTTTGACCCTGTTTATGCGAAATCAGAAGGCGGTATTGTCTCGTGACTGGATTCTGAAAAACATCTGGGGCGAGGATTTTGTGATCAGCAGCACCAAAAAAGAAATGCGCACAGTTGATGTACACATTCGCTGGTTGCGCGAGAAGATCGAAGACAATCCCTCCAGTCCGCTGCGCATCAGCACCGTTCGCGGCGTTGGATACCGCTTCGAGGGCTGAGCATGGAACTGTTGCTTGCCGCTGCGGTCGCGTGTTCTTTTGGCCTGGCATATCTCGCATACCGCCAGCGCCGCGCGCTGCAGGAGATTAACCATGCCATTAAAAATCGTGATCTGGTCATCGGTCGGCTTCGTTCGGAAGTGGATGCGCTGGAGCGCAACAAGATGGAGAGCGAGATTCTCGCCTCGACCGCCTCTGATGTCGCCTTTGGCACAATAGTCTTGCTTGATGAAGATCTGAAAGTCGTTATGGCCAATCGCGGGGCCATGCAGCTTTTTGGAGGAGGCGACTCAATCGGCAAATGCCTGACCGATCTGGTCGACTCGCCAGAGTTGTACAATCTGGCGCAAGTTGCCTTGCGAGAAGACGAGAGCATTGAAGAGCAGTTTGTCATCGGCGCTGCCAATTATCGCGCTCGCTCGCTGGTGATTGCGCCGGGGCGAGGAGACCGCTACATTGGCATTGGCTTGCAAGACATCACCGAATTAGTCAATCTAAATCGCGCCCGCCGGGACCTGGTCGCCAATATCTCGCATGAATTGCGCACGCCGATCACCCGTATCCGCCTGATTATCGAGGGTTTATTCCACGACGCGGACAAGCCCAAACGCAAGGCGAGCATCCAATCGCTAAAGGAGATTGCGATGGAGACGGATGCGCTGCTCTGGCTGGCGCAGGAGCTCCTCGATCTTTCGATGATCGAATCGGGCGAAGCGATTCTGCGGCTGGTCAAAACGCCATTGAAACAGATCGTGGATGACGCGATCGAGCGTCTCGAGTCGCAAGCCATGATGAAAGACCTCATCATTGTACGCCAAGTGCCGCACAATTTTGACATCCTTTGCGATGCCGACCAGTTGAAGCGCGCATTGGGCAATCTGATTCACAACGCGATCAAGTGGTCTCCGCCGGGCGAGGCGATCACCATTACCGCATCCGAGCAAGACGATGAGATTACCGTATCGATTTTCGACAATGGACCGGGCGTGCCTGATGATTTGCGCAGTCGAGTCTTTGAGCGCTTTTATCAAGCGGATGTATCGCACTCGGGTGATCAGGGCACGGGCTTGGGACTGGCGATCTGCAAGCATATCATCGAAGCGCATGGCGGGCGCATCTGGGCTGAAGGCAACAGCCAGAGCAAGGGCGGTCATTTTCTCTTCACCGTGCTGAAGGCTGATGCCAGCTTCGGGGTTGACGCGCCAACTGCGGAGATGAACCAGCCGCAAGCAGCCGTCTCTGAATCCGCCGCTCCACGGTAGTGTATCCCCTTCGATTGAGATTTATTTGACCCAGATTCGCTTTCAGCGCAAGTCACGTAATCACTGACGGTCACAGTAGTTCCAACAAAGTAATGAGAAGGACTGCCCTACGAACGACAGTGTCAACATATTCGAAATGCTGTAGGGGCGAGCCGGTGGCTCGCCCACATTTGCCGTATGTTCCCTATCAGTTTTCTCACGATTAACTTGGTGCTACTAAGTTGCCAAGGACACAAAGTAAGCGGCGTATTTTGCAAGCGATTCTCGGTGAACTCAACATAACTCGGTTAACTCGGTGCTAAAGTCTTTTTGTTTCAATCGAAAACGATGCGCCTCCCGCTCCACTTTAGATTGAATTCTCCTCGATTGTCACTATACTTAAGCCGAAGATAATCTCAACCAACCTTCGGGGCAGGGTGGAAGTCCCTACCGGCGGTGATGCGTGCTGCGGCATGCCAAGCCCGTGACCCTGGTCATAGTCGCTATTTTGGCGATGCGCCACAGCGCTATGTTGTGCAGGTGGATTCCGGTGTGATTCCGGAGCCGACGGTGATAGTCCGGATGGGAGAAGGGCGAGCAGGCTGTCAGCATCGGCCTGCGTGGTTTGATATGCGAGAACCTTGGCGGTCGCCGATGTTGCGATCCGCTCTCTTGTATCGCCCTTCCAAATCGCAGTTCACCGTGGAAGGGCGGCATGCAGAAGCAAGTCAAACATAGCGCTGGAAATCAAGGCAAGAATGCCGCGAACCGAGTGGCAATCATGCTTCGCCGCGCGTCGCCATTCATTACTGTTTGCGTCTTGCTGCTTCTTTGGCAGTGGGTTAGCGCGCGAGAGATCATTTCGCATATCCTGGTTCCTCCACCGGTCGAAGTCTTTCAGGCTTTTCTCGACGCTATCGCCGATGGCACATTGCCCAAGCACGCGCTTGTGACGCTGGAAGAGATGCTGTACGGCTTGATTATCGGAGTGGGAATTGGCCTGGTCTTCGGTTACGCGATAGCCAAGGCGCCCTTGCTGGAGAATATCCTTTCGCCGGTCATTGTCGGCTTTCAATCGACGCCCATTGTGGCCTACGCGCCGCTACTGGTGATTTGGTTCGGTTCGGGTCTCGCCAGCAAAATTGTGACCACCGCGGTAATCGTCTTCTTCCCAATGCTGGTCAATACGATTGTCGGCATTCGCAGCGTATCGCCGATGCTGCGCGATTTGCTGCGCTCGCTAAAGGCGGGACCATGGCAGACCTTTCGCCATCTTGAAGTTCCGAGCGCGCTGCCAGTGGTTTTGGCTGGTCTGAAAACAAGCGCGACCCTGGCAGTGATAGGCGCTGTAGTCGGCGAATTTGTCAGCCAGGGCAGCGGCTTGGGTTTCCTCGTTACGTCGGCGCGCAATATGTATGACACGCCGCTTGTGGTGGTGGCAGTGCTTACTATGACTGCGATCTCGCTGTCACTTTATGGGCTTGTCGCCTGTGTCGAATGGCGTTTTCTCGTCTGGCAGCGCCGTTCAAACCCGTGAACTGGTTTTCTGTGGAGAGTTGCTCATCATGTTGAATCTCATTCGTTGGCTTGTTCTTGCAGTATTTCCTCTCGCACTGCTGACCAGCGCTCAGGACGAACTTGTCCATGAACGCATATTGCTCACCTTCATCCCGAATGTTCAATTCGCTCCCTTTTACCTCGGTATTGAAGAGGGATACTTCGCCGACGCCGGCTATGACGTGACGCTGGAGCATCTGCAAGAGCCCGAAGTCCTGGATTTGGTCGCCGTCGGCCAAGCGAACTACGGCATAGTCAGTGGCGAACAAGTGATTCTGGCGCGTTCACGCGGCCGCGATGTGATCTATGTCTTTGAATGGTTCCAGCGGTATCCGGTCGGATTGGTCTACAGCGCCGATTTGGACTTGAGCCATTTGAGAAATCTGCAAGGCATGGCTGTGGGTATCCCGGGACGTTTTGGCGCCAGCTATAGCGGGCTGACGACGCTGCTGGGCAGCGCCGGCCTTGCCGAATCCGACATCGACTTGCGCGAAATCGGCTTCAATGCGCCCGAAGTGTTTTGCCTGGGCGTCGTCGATGCCGCCATCGTATATGTAAACAACGAACCGCTGCAAATTCAGAATCTCGCGTCCAACGCCGATTGCGGCGATGTCGCCAAAGTTGAAGTGATTTCAGTCTCGTCGCAGGTCGATTTGGTTTCCAACGGCTTAATCGTCAGCAGCGCGCATTTGGAAGACGAGCCCGATGCAGTCGCTCGCATGGTAAGCGGCTTAAGACGAGCGTTGATTGCCGTTATCGATAATCCAGCCGCGGCTTATCTGGTCAGCGTCAACTATGTCGATGGATTATCCGCTGAATCGTCGCTGATGCGCGAGCTGGAACTGGCGGCGAGCAAGCAAGCGGAATTCCTAGCGTCTAACCCTGATCGGGAGGCGATCGCTCGGTCTCGTCTTCAGTTGGCGGCGGACTTGTCCGAGCGTTTCGACCACGCCGCCTTGACGCAGCTCAATGTGCTGCTGAAAACCATCGACTTGTGGGATGCCGCACGCCTGGGCTACAGCGACCTGGAGTCGTGGCAGGCGATGAGGGACACGCTGTCGGCGACGGGCTTCCTCGAGGAAGATGCTGGCGATCTGGGAGACGCCTTCACTAACAGGTTTGTCGCAGGGAATGAAGCGTGAGGCTGTGCCTGCGCGAGCTATCCGTTTCCTTTCCTGATCCTGCCGGCGATCTGTTTCCGGTATTGGGTCCGATCTCATTTGACGTAGCGGCGGAAGAATTCGTCTGTGTAGTCGGTCCAACAGGCTGCGGCAAGAGCAGCTTGATTCGCGTGCTGGCCGGCTTGCTGCCCCCGGCCTCCGGTTCCGCTCTATACGGAGATGAATCCATCGATGGCCCAATGGAGCGTCTTGCAATCATGTTTCAGGATGCGAACCTGATGCCCTGGCGAACCGTCCTTGACAACATCGCCTTGCCCTTGGAAATTGCAGGCTTTCCGCGCGACCGTCGCCATGAAGAAGTCCGGTCGCTGCTATCTCAGCTTCATTTGGAGGGCTTCGAATTAGCGTATCCGTCCGAGCTATCAGGTGGCATGGCGCAGCGCGTGGCTCTCGGGCGCGTGATCGTGCAGCAGCCGCGCGTCCTGCTGCTGGATGAACCCTTTGGCGCGCTCGATGCCTTGACGCGGGAGCGGCTTAGTCTGGAACTGCTGCGACTGCGCCAACGTTTCGTGCAGACGATCATCATGGTGACCCACGATATCAGCGAGGCGGTCTTTCTGGCCGATCGGGTAATTGTCTTGTCGCGGCGCCCGGGCCGCCTGGTCGCCGATATTGCGATCGATCTGCCGCGGCCGCGCTCGCCAGCGATGATATTTGAGCGGCAGTTCCTACAACTGATGAAGCAGGTTCGCGACAGCATTGAAGACTTACCGGCTTGATTCGGCTTTGGCGCGAAACTTAACGCAGTACATGTCCGGCAATATATTCGAAAGCGAAATAGCCTGAGCGACAAGTCCGAAGTCGAAATACCAATACGCTGACACTTGGTCTATAGTACGTTCCGTTACTACGCGAAACCGAACCCTCGTGCCTAAGGTCGATATATGAGTTTTCAGGCAGAAGCGATACGCCAGCATTTTCCGTCTTTGAACGTGCCCGCGGACGACGGGTCCTTGCCCATATTTCTGGACAACCCAGCCGGAACACAAGTCCCGCTAGCCGTTATGCAAGCGGTGACCCACTATTACCGGACGATGAACGCCAATTCAGGCGGCGTCTACGCCACCAGCCGCCGAAACGACGAGATGGTTGGGCGGACGCGCGAAGCCATGGCTGACTTTCTCAATGCGGCAAGCGCTTCTGAAATCGTCATCGGTCCCAACATGACCAGTCTCAGCTTTAGTCTGAGTCGATCAATCGCGCGGACGCTGGCGCCCGGCGATGAAATTGTACTCACGCGCATGGATCACGATGCCAACATCGCGCCTTGGCTGCTCATTGCGCGCGAGAACGACTTACAGGTGCAATGGGTCGATATCAATACCGCCGATTGCACGCTGGATATGGACTCGCTGGAGGAGGCGCTGGGCGAGCGCACGAAAGTCGTGGCGACAGTGCATGCCTCAAACTCAGTTGGCACTGTTAATCCCGTCCAACAGATCGCCGGAATGGCGCGCGCTGTCGGCGCATTGCATGTCGTTGACGCCGTGCAGAGCGCGCCTCATTTGCCAATCAACGTGCAAGAGATAGGCTGCGATTTTCTGCTCTGTTCGTCCTATAAATTCTACGGACCGCACATCGGCATCATGTGGGGGCGCCAGGAACTGCTTGATTCGTTGCCCGCCTACAAGGTGCGCCCGGCCAAGGACGCGGCGCCCTACCGCTGGGAAAACGGCACGCCCAGTTACGAGACTTGGAATGGTCTGCTCGCCTGCCTCGAATACTGGGAGAGCATCGGCGCGGAATACGGCGATGCCGTTTCGCCGCAATGCGATGAGGGCGCGCGTCGCTCAAATATGAAGCGCGGGATGGTCGCCGTACGGGATTATGAACGCCAGCTCGTTTCCGCGCTTATTGACGGGCTCCGCGCGATACCGGGTATATCGATTGCCGGCATCACCGACAGCGCGCGCTTTAATCAGCGCGTCCCTACGGTGTCGATTGTCAAACAAGGGCATGCGCCTGAAGAAATCGCGCTCTACCTGGCTGATAATCACATTTATGTTTGGAGCGGCAACTATTACGCGCTGGAGATCATGCAGCGGCTGAATCGCCCAGACGGCATGGTTCGCATTGGCATCGGCCAATACAATACGATTGACGAAATCAACAGATTGCTGAACTTGCTGGACCTGCTCTGACGCCGCTAGAGGTTTTGATTTGGCGAGCCGAATTCTTCTCGTTGGCACAGCGCGCTTGCTTGCCGCCCTGCGGCGCAGCTATGAAGTGGCGCATGCGCCCAGCGGTGTTCAAGCGAGAGTCTATGCCGGGCAGCGCTTCAGTCTCATTATTGTAGATGCCGCTTCAATGTATATTTCGGGCATACGCGTCTGTCGCGATTTGAAGGCGCGCTTCCCTGAGTCGACGCTTTTACTAATCTCTGCTTCGGCAAATGCCAATAGCGCAACGGCCGCTGACATTGCTTTGAGCGCCCCAATAACCGCGCGCGCCTTGACGGCTGCCGTATCGCGTTTGCTCGCCGCCGATCCCCACGATGTCATCCGCTGTGGACCCTTTACGCTGAATCGCACGGCGCGGGTTCTGCAAGCGCATGGCAAAAGCGCGCCGCTTAGTCCAAAGCTCGCAGGCTTAATCAATCTCTTCATGTCCCGACCAAACGAGACCTTGCCGCGCGGCGATATTATGCGCTTGGTGTGGAAAACCGCCTACTTGGATGATACACGCACCTTGGATGTTCACATCCGACATGCGCGCATGCACTTGGAGAACGATCCGATGAAGCCGACTTATCTGAAGACGGTTCGCGGGAAAGGCTATCGCCTGGAGGTCGCGCCGGAAAAATGTTAGCGCCCGCCCGCAGGTCTTAACTTCATTCAGCCAAAAGCCGGATTACGAAGCCCTACGTCTCAAGTTTGGCCAACTGTTTCATCAGCCGGCTCTTGCGCCGGGCTGCGTTTCGCTTGTGGACTACGCCTCGGCTCGCCAGCTTGTCCAGGTCACGCACGGCGATCTTGGTCGCGGCGCGCGCTTCTTCAAGGTCGCCGCTTTCGATTGCCGTACGCGCTTTCTTGACTAGTGTACGCGAGCGATTCCGGTAGGTGCGGTTGTGAAGGCGCCGTTTCTCGTTCTGGCGGATGCGCTTTATCGCTGATTTATGATTTGCCATGTTCCGGGTTGCGAGGAAGCTGGGCTTCCTGTCGCTCCTTTCCAAATGTCGAGTGAGCGCCGGGCGCCCGAATTCTTAGGAATCCAGCAGCTAATGTTATCACGCAGTCGCGGCGCTGTCTATGGCGCATTGCGGGACTGCGGATGTGGCGCTGAATGCAGCCGATTTGACCTAATCGGCGATCTTCGGATCGAAAGCGTCACGCAGTCCATCGCCCAGCAGAAAGAAGCAGAACACAGTCGTCGTGATCAAGAAGCCTGGTATGAATACCAGATGCTGAGCCCGGCGCGCATAATCCAGCCCGCCGTTTAGCATATTGCCCCAGGTTGGAATCGGCGCGCGAATGCCAAAGCCGAGGAAGCTCAACGCCGATTCAACGAGAATCAATGTACCTAGCGTCAGCGACAAATCGACTATGATCAGCGACAGAATATTCGGCACAATATGCAAAAACATGATGCGCAGATTGGAAGCGCCTACCGCGCGCGCGGCAATCACGTAATCGCGCTCCTTGATAGCATAGGTCTCGGCGCGCACCAGCCGGGTCGTTCCTGTCCAGCCTGTGATGCCCAAGATGAATATCAGGGACAGCGGCGTCGCTCCCAACAGCGCTGTGATGAGGATCAACAGAAAGAAAGATGGTATTGAAGTCCAGGTGGTTACAAACCACATGATGAGGTCATCAAAAAGGCCGCCATAGTATCCAGCAAAGGCGCCAACTGCGACACCGATTCCCAGTGCAAGAAAAGCGGCGGCAAATGCGATGCTCAGCGATACTTGTCCCCCGTACAAAAGCCGGCTCAGGTGATCCCGACCAAGTTCGTCCGTGCCAAGGATGTGGCGCCCCGAAAACATCGGCGCGTAATTGTTGCGCAGATTCTGGGCGTCCCGATCGACGCCTAAGACATCGCTTACAGCCGGCGCTAGAAATGACAATACAGCCAGCAGGATGATGACTAATATCGCTCCCTTGGTTGCCCCATCGCGCCGAATATGACGAAGCGCCCGCTGCCACATATTGAGCGATGGCGCGAAGTCTTCGGCAAGCTGCTGATCCAGTTCGGCAACCGTCGTCCTCAATCGCTTGCGTGTCATAGCTCGACTCTCTCCGCCGAAAAGCGAATGCGCGGGTCAAGAAGGGCGTAAAGTATGTCGGACAGCAGGTAGCCGATGATCGTTAATACTGAGCCGATAACGACCGATGCCATAATGACCGGATAGTCTCGGCTTAGAACAGCGTCGTACAGGAACAAACCCATGCCAGGCCAGGTAAAAATCCTTTCGATGATTACGGAACCGCCGATTAGGCTCACCGCCGCCGGACCGAGAAACACCGTTAGCGGAAGAATCGCGTTGCGAAATCCATGGTGATACCAGACGCGGCGGCTGCTCAAGCCCTTGGCGCGCGCTGTGCGCATGAAATCGCTATTGATTGTGTCCAGCATTGATGCGCGCATGAAGCGCGACCAGCCGGCGATGCCACCCAAGGCGCTAACGCCCACTGGCAAAATCAGGTATTGAAATCGATCATAAATTGGCGGGCAGCCGCCCCGAACCGGCGGACAGCGCCCGCCCATCGGCAAGATTGGACGGCCGTCTCCGATGCCGAATCCTTCCAGGAATCGTGGAAGCTCAATGCCGAAAAAAATAATCACCAGTAGCCCGAGAAAGAATACCGGAATTGATACGCCCAAGACGGCAAACACCCGCGTGAAGCGATCGAATAGTCGTCCACGGTAAACTGCGGCGAGCACACCGATCACAAGCCCAATCGTCACGCCAAATATCAGCACAAGAATGCTAAGTTCGACCGTGGCGCCTACTCGTTCAGCGATGAGCGTGAGCGGATTCGAGCCGCGAAACTTGAATGACGTGCCGAAGTCGCCGCGCAAAATTCCGTAATTGTCTCCCCAAGCATCTACTTCGCCATCGAGATTGGTATCAACCATCATCCAATCGTCGCCGATCAGCCAGCGCAGATACTGAATATAGAATGGATCGTTGACTCCCAGCTGCTGGGCCAAGCGATCACGCTCATCTGGCCGAATCTTGGGGTCAAAAGCTAGCAGCGCAACCGGATCGCCGGGCGCCAGCAAGATTAAGATGTAGGAAATAAGCGTGATTCCGAACAAAGTCGGGATGGCTTGCAGCGTGCGGCGGATGATGTACCGGTGCATGGGCGCTGACCTAACGGAACAGCAGGGCAAGCGCTGCCAGAGAGCCGAAGCTCCCCGACAGCAATTTGGCGCTATCCGCTACGGCAAAGCCACCGCCGGCGATACCCAGGCGTCTTGCGAGTAGGTGCGCGAGAAGGGAGTGGGATTCCAATTCTGGGTTCCCGGCAGCACCGCCGTCATCGACTCGGAGACGTACATGTAGAAGTAGGGCATGTCGTTGAACAGGATCTCCTGAACGCGCTCGTAAAGCGCGGCGCGCGTTTCCGTGTCGCAGCCCGGCACGACCCGCGCCTGATCGTTCAGCTCGATCAATTCAGCGCTGTAATACGAACCGAAATTGAAGCCCGATCCCGGCACGTCTACTTCGGGATAATAGAATGCCGAGATATCCGGATCGACCGGCAGGCCGAGGCTCCAGCCCAACATATTCATGTCAAAAGTCTGACCGACCAACTCAGGCAAGAAGGCGCTGCCCCAATCTATCGCTTCAAATATAGCGTTAAAGCCGACCTTGTTCATCTCCGCTTGGAAGAACAGCCCCATCTGCTCGCCGATATCCGAACCGGCTGGCACATGCAAGTCGAGCGTCAATTCGCTGCCGTTGTATTCGGCGTCCACCGCGCGCGCGAACAGGCAATCATCGCAGATTCTCGCCGTGTCCGGATCGTCGTCGTGGTCTATCCAGCCGGCTCGTGTCAGCTTCTCCATCGCCAGGTCCGGGTTGTATTCGTACTGAAGTTCAGGGTTGTATACCCATGAAGTGGGAATCGTGTGCGTGGCCACCTTGAAGCCATTGCCATCGCGGATGCCCTCTATTAGCGCATCCATATCTACCGCGTGGGAGATTGCCTGCCGCACCAGCACATCGCCCAAAACCGGATGTGGCTCTTGTGGCACGAGATTGCCATCTTCATCGAATCCCGGTTGCGGATTGTCCGGATTGGCGTGATTCATGCCGAAGAATGTGAAGCCGTTGCCGGTGAATTCGTAACGCGGGTACTCCCGCAAATCCGGATCCGTGCGGAACTCTTCCTGACGCGTCGCCGGTACGCCCAGAATGCTGAATTCGCCGCCGATGAAGCGTTCCGTAGCCACATTCTCATCCGCGACCTGCAATGTCACCGATTCTGCCGGACTGATGAAACCCAGAAGAGAATCGGGATAGGACTGATCCGCGAGCAAGCTGATACGCTCGCCAGCGGCAAATTCCACATCTTTGAAGGGACCGAAGGAAACCGTAGGAATGCGCCGCGGCTCGTCCATCATGGCGGCGTAATCGTCCCCGTACAGCTCGGAGAAAACATGAGCCGGCACCGGCGTCACATCGTTCACATCGCTAAACGAGATGCAATCCGCTTCGTTGAAGGTCACTACAACTGTATAGTCATCGGGCGCTTCGATGCTGACGATCTTGCCGCCAGCCGGCGTACCATCAGCCATCGTCTCAAATATGCCCGCGCGTGGACTGTCGATCTGGCCGCTGCGGGTGGCGTTGACCGACCACATATAATCGGCCGAGGTGATCGGCGTGCCGTCATTCCAGGCGATGTCTTCTCTCAGGTGTACGGTAAGAACGGTGCCGCTTTCGTCATACTCCCAGCCGGAAGCCATCGCGCCCGCCAGATTGGGCTCTTCCAATCCCGTGAAAGGACTGACGCCGATGATCGAAGGATATAACAGACCGTAAACGGCACTAGAAGCCGTGTCACTGCCGATAAGCGGATTGAAAGTGGCTGGATCCCCGGCGGTGCTGCCGTCGATAATAGTGCCGCCCAAGCCGGGACCAGGCGCTGCGTCCGCGTCCTGAGCGCTTAGGGGAAGGGCAACACAGAACGACACGAGCAACATGAGCGGTAGTAACTTCTTCATCAGACTCACCGTCCTTTCATTTGCGATATTTTATTTCTTTGTACAGAGTGATTCATTCAATTTAGTCTATCACAATAAGGTAACCTGACCTAACGCGCCTATGTGAGGAAGTGTATCCATTTCGATTGGAATTCAAATGAGCCAAATCCAACGTCACCACAAGGGCGCAAAGGATTTACCGCCTCTCCCGCCAACTCAGTGATCTGTACGGGCGAGCCGGTGGCTCGCGCCTCGGCGCTCTCGCTTTTCTCGGTGTCGGCGGGCAGTGTCTACGCGCCCCTCGGTGGTAAAGATTTTCTTTCAATCGAAAAAGATACACTGCCCCCGTGTGGACTCAATACAACCGCATCAACTGTCGGTAGATGCTTTTCGCGGTCCGCGTCTTCACTTGGTGACGAGCAAGAGATTCATCACGGCGCCAATCCTCGGTCAAACCAAAAAGTTAGTGCGACAAATGCTATATGAGTGCAATTGCCAAATCGTTCTAGGGTCTGTACGGGCGAGCCTGTGGCTCGCCCACACATGCCAGAGCTTCGTTATCGGTTTTCGCATAATAAACTTGCTGTCACATCCTTCTGCTACCCCTACAATATCGTCAGTCGATTTGCGATAATACGCTGGAGTTCTCATTTGTGACGGATTTCTCAAAGAGATCGGGAAGGCGATAATGACCAATTGGCGGTCGCAACTGCTCGCGATTCTTCAAGGCGCAAGAGGTGGAGGCTTCATGCTTGCCGTCCTGTTACTGGCTGGTTGTGGAACTGCGGTTTCACCGGTCATGCAGGCGGCGCCGGCGACTTCAGTGGCGGAGCTTGTATCAGACGATGAGCCGACAGCCACAACTCCGCCTACGCAAACCCCGCTGCCACCAACTCAGACCTCAACGTCCCAGCCTTCAAAGATGCCCACGACGGAGCCCACGCCGACGACCGAGCCAACGAAGGCGCCCGTGCTGTCGCCCATTGATCGTCTGGTCGCCGTGCGCGACGCCATGAACGGCGCCATGCTCTTCGGCACATTTCAAGATGCCGCAAACTATTCCTGCTCCAACTGCCATCTTTCGGACAGCGAAAAGGAAAACCTCGGACCAGGTCTCCTGAATATAAGGGATCGCGCCGCGACCCGCATCGAGGGCATGACCGCTGCCGAATACATTTACCAGTCCATTGTCGATTCCAAAGCTTACACGGTCGAGGGTTTTGATCCCGACCTCATGCCGCAGAACTGGGCGGAGATATACAGTGACCTGGAGATATTTGATATCGTCGCCTACTTGATGACGCTGGAAGGGCGCTCCGATATAGACGATCCGGACCCAGTTCCAGCGGCGGGAGCGTCTGACTAAGCGGTCGGCTCGTCAGTCATAGAAACTGACTTGACGCCGATCAAACCGTCTACGAATTTCTGAGAGCGTCGACCGCCGCCTGCAATTCACCTTCCGCCGCAGACAGCGACGCCCGCGCGGTGTCCAGCCAGCGCCGATCTTCCTGTAGTGCTTCGTCCTGAACTTGCAGCACCTTGGCCGTTGCGCTTGGGTCGGCGCCGCCGGGCAGCGTCCGCCCTTCGACGAATGCCTGCGGATCCAGCGCATGCTTGAATGCCTCGTCGCTCAGCGCGACCTCAATCCCGGCTTGGTCGGACGTGACCCGCCTTAACATATCCGCCGTGAGTTCATGCGGTTGCAGGTTTGCCTCCTGCGCAAAGCTCACAAGCGCCGAAACAACGCTGTGCGCCTGCCGGAAGGGAAGGCCGCACTCCCGCACCAGTGTATCCGCCAATTCGGTAACCGTAGTGAATCCCGATATCGCCCGCGCGCGCAAGTGCTCAACCTGGACTTCAAGCGTTTCGATAACAGCGGCATAAAGCTGCAGGATCTCCCTAGCGATCTCCAGCGAACCAAAGAGGGGAGGAATAATCTCGTCTTCAATGTCTTGTGTGTCACCGGAGGGAATGTTATGGCACTGAATCATAACGCCCTGGGACTGCGCCAGCATGCGGCTAATTTTCGCGCGCAGATGCTCCAGGACGACCGGATTGCGCTTTTGCGGCATGATTGAGCTGATCTGGATGAAACTGTCATGGATGCGGATCGCGCCGCTCTCCTGCGTCGCCCAAAACAGCATATCGTGCGTGAAGCGGGACAAGTTGATACCCAAGGTGGATAGCGCGCCCGCCACATCAGTGAGATTGTCGGACGCGCCGATGCTGTCGTAGGTGCTCAATTGTATATCGTCGAAGCCCAGCAAATGCGCGCTGAGCTGGCGATCGATTGGGAAAGCCGTTCCGGTCAGCGCCGCCGCGCCCAGCGGGCTCTGATTGTTGGTCTCATAGGCCAACCGCAGGCGGGCAAAATCACGCCCCAAGCCAGCCAGCACACCTGCGACATAATGCGCCATCGTCGTTGGCTGCGCTGGCTGCGTGTGGGTATAACCGGGCATCAGCGTTTGCAGATGCGTTTGCGCAAAATCCAGCAGCACCTGTTGCAGACTTAGCAGATCATCAATGGCCGCCAAAATTAGCGGGCGCAAGGCGAGCCGCGTCAGCGCATAGCCGAGGTCGTTGCGGCTGCGCGCAAGCTGCAAATTGCCGCCGTAGGATGCGCCCGCCGATTCGATGAGCTGGTTTTCCATAGCGAAGAACAGGTCTTCCACATCGCCGCCGAGCGTCAGATTATCCGCGCCGAGTTCCTCTACTTCTTGCAGCGCATCTAGCAGCGCCTTGGCGTTTGCTTCCGAAATGATCTTGCAGCGGCAGAGCATGACGACATGGGCGCGATTTGCCGCCAGCATCGGCACATAATAGTGTGTCTTGGCCGCCTCGTAGAATGGCTGCAGCACGTACTTGTCGTACAGCGGGTGGGGGAAAGCAGAATCGTTGCGCGACATGATCTAACCTTTGAGACCAGTAAGCGCGATCCCTTCGATTATGTAGCGCTGAAAGATGATGACCACGATCAATAAGGGTACGACGGACAGCGAGGCGCCTGTCATGATCAGGTTCCAAGGCGTATCGGCTTCCGATGAGAATTGCTGGATACCGACGGGCAGCGTAAACATCTCGCTCCGCGTGGTGGCGATCAGGGGCCAGATGAAGGCGTTCCAATTGCCGAGGAAATTGAATATGCAGAGCGCGCCGATCGCCGGCAGGCTCAAGGGCACGGCGACGCGCCAATACAAGCCAAATTCGCTGACGCCGTCGATGCGCCCGGCGTCCAGCAACTCATCGGGCACACCCTGCATGAACTGACGCATTAGAAAAATGCCGGATGCGGTGATCACGCCGGGGAAGGCGATGCCCCAATAGGTGTCAACCCAGGTGGCGCCGATCGGCGGATTCGACGACATGATGAACCAGGGTATGAGCAACATCTCAGTCGGTACCATCAATGAGGTCAAGAAGATGATGAAAATCGGGCGCTTGCCGGGAAAGTTGTATTTGGCGAAGACGAAACCGGCCAGCGAATCAAAGAAAGCCACGCTGACCGTACTCATCACCGCCACGATGAAGGAATTCTTGTACCAAAGAGGCAAGTCGGTCTTGTTGATGACATCGCTGTAATTGTCCAGCGTCGGCTTGACCGGAAAGACGTTGCGCCGCAGGATCTCTTTCTCCGGCTTGAACGACGTCGAGATCATCCACATGAAGGGCACGACCATGGTGAGCGCGATCATCGTCAGCAGCAGGTAGGAGAAGAACTTGTACTTCCAATCGTCGCTGGCTCTGCCGACTGTAGTTACCTGACCCCGGTCTTTGAAGATGTTTGAAGGAGCGATTGATTCCGCCATGCTTGCCTCAGTTGATCCGCCGCGATGTGACCGACAGTTGAATGATGGTTATGCCAAGTATCAGCGCGAACAGCACCACAGTAAGCGATGACGCGTAACCCATATTGAAACTTTGAAAAGCCTCGCGATAGGTTTGCAGCACAACCGTCACCGTGGCGTCCAAGGGTCCGCCTCTTCCTTGCTCGGTCATCGCGATCACCGGCGCGAACATGCGCAAGAAAGAGATTGTCTGCAAGACAAGCAAGTAGACGATGCTCGGATTCAGCAAGGGAAAAGTGATATAGCGAAAGGTGTGCCAGCGGCTGGCGCCATCCACCTCGGCTGCTTCGTAATAGGTGCGCGGGATCTGTTTCAAGCCCGCCAAAAAAATGATGATGGCAAAGCCCATGCCCTGCCAGATTACCAGCGCCAGCACCGACGGCAGCGCCTGCTGCGTGCTCCCAAGAAAACGCTGCTGGGGAAGTGACAGGAGTTGCAGAATCAAATTAAAGAGCCCGAAACGCGGCTGATACAGCATTCGAAAGACCCAGGCGATGGCGATTGTTGACGTAACAAATGGCAAGAAAAACAGGACGCGGTAGAGCGTACTCATGAAGCGGATTTCGTTGAGCATCAGCGAGATCGCCAGCGCCAGGCAGAGTTGAATCGGCACGCCAAGCAGGACGTAATTGATCGTATTCTGAAATGCGGATTTGGTTTGGGATTTCCGCTTGCCCAATTGTTCAAATAGTCTCTCGTAATTCTCCAAGCCAACGTAGGGCTGTTCGGCCGCCAGCGGATTGTAATCGTGAAGGCTCATCTGGAAGGCGAAAAGCGCTGGATACACGCGGATGTAAGCGAAAAAGACGATCGGAATCGCCAAGAAAATATAAGCCCAAATGACTTTCTTGCGCGCGAGCGTCATTCGCAAAGTCCTAACGCGGCCGGACCAGTATGCGCTAAACTGAAACAATGCTTCCTGGTGGGGCTGCGCTACTACAACAAACTACGCCAGACGTACAAACGCCTGACGCAGTCTGTGAGCTGCAGATGTCTTGCGCGGCGGCTATCCGCCCACGCCTGTAATTGCCAGGCAAACGAATATCACCACTATTGCGCCGATCAGCATCAGGATTCTTCTTATACAACCAGCGACCCTGCCGGGCTTCGCATCCTGCTGCCCATCGTAATATCCTTTGCCGTAAACGGAGTTGCCCTGCGGCATGTCTGTGTCCCATTCTGCCTAATGCGTAGGCGAGTTTCGTTTAAGCCCCCTCCCTCTGTATGGGGGAGGGGGTTTGGGGGTGGGGGCGCTACATTTCCCGATCAGCCCAGAAGTTGTCGATCAACTCTTGCTCGGCTGCGGCTGCTTCATCGAGCGCGTCACAGGCGTCCATGCCGCCCATGCGGATATTGTCAAAGGCGTCAATCAGCACCTGACGCTGCGCGCTTTCATCAACGAAGAAGGTCGCGTGCGAATACGCCAAGCCGGCGGAAAACGGCCCGAGATCCGGATGAGCCAGAATCATCTCGTCGGCGGCTGCTGTAGCTTGAGCTGGCAGTTCGCCCACGTTGTTCACCCATAACGTGCCCGCTTCTGGCGTGGTGATGAATTGCAGGAACTTGACAGCGGCTTCCAAACGCGCCGGATCGTCATTGGCGCGGCGGGTGATGCCGTGCGTCCAGTAGGAGCCAAATGTGTGCCGCTCGCCGTTGGGACCGACCGGCAGCTCGGCCACGCCATAATTCAAATCGGGATTGTTGCGGGCGATCGTGCCGAGGCGGAAGGAGCCATCGACATGGATCGCGGATTCGCCGTTGACGAAGGCATTGGTGGCGCCATCGAGGATATCGTTGCTGCCGGTGACATGCTCGGTTTCAAAGGCAGCCAGCCAGGCGAAGGCTGCGCAGCCTTCTTCGCTATTGTAGGTCACGGTGCGCCCGTCATCGCTGTAAGGCGCGCCGCCATATTGGCGAATCAGCACTTCGCGGAACCAGTGGTGATCTTGCGCGGCGAGCGCCGGCGCATGGCCCATGCGCGTGATGCTGAGAATGTCGCTCATGTCGCCGTCGTATTGCGTCGTGGCGATAGCGGCTTCTACCAACTCGTCAAGCGTAGCCGGCGGGCTTTCCGGATCCAGGCCCGCGTCGGCGAAGATATCCTTGTTCCAGAACAGCGCTAGCGAACGCACCGCTGTTGGAATCGCCCAGTAGCTGCCCTCGAACTTCGAATTGGCGACCATCGGCGAGAAGGTCTCGAGGATGAACTCTTCGCTGAAGGGATCTTCCGGCAGGGGGACGAGATAACCGGCGTCCACGAAAGCTGGGATCCAGCCGTAGAAAAGTGTCACCACATCGGGACCGACACCGGCCGGCGCCGACGCCGCGAGCTCGGTGCGGAAGTCCGCGTAGGGGATATCGCTGTTGTGAACGACTTTGATACCCGGGTTTTCCGCTTCAAACTGCTCAATCAGCATGTTCATCGCGTCAACGCGGGCGCCGAAGTTGTACTGCCAGTATTCGATTTCGACCATATCATCCTGCGCGCCGACCAGAGAGCCGAGCGACAGCAAGAGGATCAGAAGGGCAAGAATTGCAACTATTCGTGACCGTAGCATTTTCTACTCCTTATGCATCTTCAATATTGTACCGACAGATTCAGCGTAACGCATTTTGCGCCAAGCCGCAAACAGTGCGACAAAATTTCGCTGCAAACTTTGTGGACAGTCTACAATTCGATCTTCAGGATACGCGCCGCGTTGCCCGCGAATATCAGCTGAATGTCCTCCTCGCGGTAATTGAGCTCGCGCACGTCACGGATCTGCTGGTCCAGATAAGCTTGGGCGAAACCGCGCGGGAAGTAACTCGAATCGGTGCCGAAGATGATGCGCTCAGGTCCGATCGTCTCCATATATTTGCGGAATAGTTTCTTGGTATCCCAATCGCCATCCACCCATTTCACCCATTGATTCGACCCGCTGGTGTCAATCGACACGTTGCCGCAAGCCCAGCAGAGTTGCAGCGTCTCGCGTATCCAGGCGCAGCCGAAGTGCGGCACGACGAAGGTGACATCAGGGAAATCCTTGGCGACATCGTGCAGCTTCAGCGGGTTGATGTTCTCGTGCCAGGCGATGCCGCCGCCGCTGCCCTGAATGCCGAAATGAATCAGCACCGGGATATCCAGCTCGGCGCAGGCTTCCCAGACCGGATAGGCTTCTTCATCCTCGACCGGCCGATCCAAAGCCGGCGCCAGCAGCTTGTAGGCTTTCAAACCGTCTTCCTTGACCGCGCGGCGCAGCTCATCGGCGGCGCCTTCGCTGAAAAGATAGTGATGCGCGAATCCGATGAACTTGTCCGGGTGACGACTTACGATATTCGCCAGATTCACATTGCCGCCGCCGGTTACAAATCCCACCGCGCGCAAGCCGTACTTTTCGATCTCGGCTGCCCAGCGATCGGCTTGCTCCTCGTCGGTGAAGGTATTCCGCTCCGGCGGGTCAAAGCCCCAGGTCGCCCGCCATTGGCGGTTGTAGTCCATCGCTAGCTCGCGCGCGACCATGGCGCGTCTTTCGCCCAGGCGCTCTACATATCGCTGGCGCCAATTGGGACCGCGCTCAATGATCCAATGCGCCTGCGTTGGAAAGTGAACATGGAAGTCGATGATCTCCAAGCCGTTGTACATCATTGCCGTCCTTTCTGGTCAAAATTGCATGGCTATACTTGCCGCCCAATGCCGCACCGATGATAGCCTATGCCGTGATGAAATCCCAAACGTGTAATTCGCGCCATAAGGAATTTTGGAGGAACCAAAACGTCTCAGCCTGCGATAGCAAGCGCGCGCTATTGGTGGTTGGCGATTTGCTAGCTATACTTGTAGCCATTGCCTAAGCTGCGCTTGAAAGAACTCGTAAAGGAGATGTCATATGGCTAGACCAGTCACTTTATTTACCGGTCAGTGGGCTGATCTGCCCTTCGAGACCATAGCGGAGAAAGCCAAAAGCTTCGGCTACGACGGTGTGGAGCTGGCTTGCTGGGGTGATCATTTCGAGGTGGACCGCGCGCTGTCCGAGGATGGCTACATTCAGTCTCGAAAGGACGTGCTTGAAGAGCACGACTTGGCATATTACTCGATCAGCAATCATCTGGTTGGACAGTGCGTTGCCGAAGCCACGATCGACGCGCGGCATCGTGACATCTTGCCCGATCGCCTCTGGGGCGATGGCGATACCGATGGCGTACGTGAGCGCTGCGCCGAAGAGATGAAGGATACGGCGCGCGCCGCCAAGGCTTTTGGCGTTGATGTCGTCAACGGCTTTACCGGCAGCCCGGTCTGGCATATGATTTATCGCTTTCCGCCGACATCCGATGAGATGATTGAGGCCGGTTATCGTGAATTCGCCGATCGCTGGAAGCCCGTGCTCGATGTCTTCGCCGCTGAAGGCGTTAAATTCGCCCTGGAGGCACATCCGAGCGAGATCGCTTACGATATCTACACAGCGGAAAAGACGCTGGAAGCGCTGGATCATCACCCCTCGTTCGGCTTCAATTTTGATCCCAGCCACTTCATCCATCAACTCTTCGACCCGGTGAAGTTCATCGATCGCTTCGCCGACCGCATCTTCCACGTCCACGTAAAAGACTCCAAGGTCACGCTCGACAATGTCACCAGCATTCTTTGCTCGCATCTCAACTTCGGCGACGCCCGCCGCGGCTGGGATTTCGTTTCGCCCGGGCATGGCGATCTGGATATCGACGCGATGATCCGCGCCTTGAATCGAGCCGGTTATCAAGGTCCGCTCTCCGTCGAATGGGAAGACAGCGGCATGGATCGCGAATTCGGCGCGACCGAATCAGCTGCCTGGGTGAAGCAGAACGACTTCGAGGCTTCCGGCCGCGCATTCGATGCCGCCTTTGCCGAAGAATAAATCCAAGACCGGACACCAATCAGGAGATAAACGATGGCTGACGAAAAGCAAGTGAGCAGCACCTTTACCAGCATGGCGACCGAAGAAACGGACGCCGATGCGCCCGAACTAGGTATTGGCATGCTGGGTTATGCCTTTATGGGCAAGGCGCATAGCAACGCCTTCAAGAAAATTCCCTACATGATGTATCCGCCGGTGGCGATTCCGCGCCTGGTTGGGATCGCGGGCCGTAACGAAGCGGCGGTGAACGCGGCAGCGCAGCGCTACGGCTACGAGAATGCCTACACCGATTGGCGCGATATGATCGCCAACGATGATATCGACATCTTCGACAATGGCGGACCCAATGACGCCCATGCCGAACCTTGCAACGCGGCGGCGGCGGCCGGCTTGCATGTTTTCTGCGAGAAACCGCTGGCGCGCACCGCTGAAGAAGCGAAGTCCATGCTGGACGCGGTTGAAAGCGCCGGCGTCAAGCATATGGTCGCCTTCAACTATCGCTTTGTGCCCGCTATCCAGCAGGCGAAGAAGATCGTCGAAAGCGGCGCGCTCGGTCAGATTTATCACTGGCGCGCGGTCTACTTGCAGGAGTGGGGCATGGACCGCGAGATGGAATCTACCTGGCGGTTCCAAAAGGATATCTGCGGCAGCGGCGCGCTAGGCGACCTCGGCGCTCACATCATCGATTTGGCGCGCTTTCTGGTCGGCGAGCCGAAAGCGGTTTCGGGCTTGGCGCAAACCTGGATCACGGAACGTCCGGACGGCTCGGGCGGCATGATCAAATCCGATGTCGATGACGGTTTCGTCGCGCTGCTGGACTTTGAAAACGGCGCCCTGGGCACGGTCGAGGCGACTCGCTTCGGCCGCGGACGCAAGAACTTCAATTGTTTCGAGATCAATGCCGAGAACGGGTCGATCCAATTCAATCTCGAACGAATGAACGAGCTCAATGTATTTTGGCAGCATGACAGCCCCGATACCACCCAAGGTTTTCACAACGTGCTGGTAACCGAAGCGCATCATCCCTACTGGGAGAACTGGTGGCCCCACGGCCATATCATCGGTTGGGAACACAGCTTCGTGCACGAATTCCACCACTTCTTTGACGCGATCGTGAACAACAACGATGTCGCTCCCTACGGCGCCGACTTCGTCGATGGCTATCGCAACGCCGTCATCTGCGACGCGATCATGGAATCCGCCGGCTCCGGCAGCCACGTCGATATTCGCTACTAGACGGTCGAACAAAGCGAAACAGCAAAAAGGGGAGGGCGAACGCGCCTCCCCTTTACCATTATGGCGGCATTGGTGTCACTGCAATACTTGGATGGTCTTGCCGTCCGTGCTCAAATGAATCGCGCCGACTTCATCCGTACGAAAAAGGTCTACGCCACCAAGTTTCGCCAGCGTGTCGGGATCGGGGTCACCTCGACGATTGGCGATATCGATTTGCAGCAGCACAATCTGCGGCTGAACCGCGGCGAGGAAGTCATCGTCGAGAGAGCGAGCCGTACCATGCTGCGGTATCTGTATTACGCTTGCGTGCCTTTCGGCGCCCTTGGCGATCATCTCTTGCTGACCCTCGGCGCTTAGATCAGCAGTCAAGAGAAATGAAGCGTCGCCGTAACTCAAGCGCAGCACAAGCGCATTATCGTTCAATCGGTCGGTGATCTTGGGCTGCGTCTGCGGATGCAATACCTGGAGCGCGGCGCCATCGCCGAACTCAACCTTGTATCCGGCTATTACCGCGACAACTGGAATGTCGGCTTGTCGAATCCGTTCGAAGATGCTTTCCACAGTCGGATCGCGATTCGGCTGTCCGTGATAGAGGACCGCGCCAACGGTGTAGCGATTCAGCACGCTGTTGAGGGCGGCGATATCCCAGGCGTCGGGATGAGTGATGACCAGAATTTCAATTTCGCGGTCATGGAAGGGCAGGCGATCGCCAATGGCGGTCAGCAGGCGCGCCGGAAAGCGTCCGCCGTCGACGAGAATCTGCGCGCCGCCTGGCGTCTGCGCGAGCACGGCATTGCTATGACCAACATCCAGCAGCCAGACGTGCAGCCGGCCGTCGGCTCGGCTCATGGACATGGCGCCCATCAGCATCAGCGTTGATGCCGAAATCGCGCTCATTGAGAGGATTACGGTATGTCGTCTGACGTACTCTTGAATGCGATTGAAGATTGGCGGTCGAGCGGCAAATCCCATGGCGCCTCCGATCAGCAATAGATAAAAGGCTTGAATCAGTCTTCCGTCAAGATCCGCCATTATCTCAGCGAATTCCAGGTTGGCGAACGCGCGCACGACCGAAATTGTCCAGGAAACGAAGACCATGTCCGCCCAATAAATGAGCGTGCCGATTAGCGGAATGAACGCGTAGACGACTGCTGCTGTCATGCCCAGCAGCAGCACCGCCGCCTGTACCGGTACGATGAGCACGTTGACCGGCACAGCCACCAACGACAGCCGCCCGAAATACAGGATAATGAGCGGAAGGGTAGTGATCTGCGCCGCGATTGATACAATCAGCGGCTCGTTGAGAAAGCTGTGAAGCGCGGCAGCGGCGCGCCCCGGCAGGAAACTGTCCAGCAGCTGACGGAATCTCGTAGAAAGCGGATCGGCGAAAAGGCTGAGACCCAGCACCGCGAGGAAACTGAGTTGGAAACCAATATCCCTCAGTACGCTGGGATGAACAAGGGAAAGCAGCAAGGTCGCGAACGCCAGCGATGTCGGCACGAAAGTCTTTCGATTGAGCTGACTTCCGACGACCAGCAGCCCGCTCATCAGCGCGGCGCGCAGGATTCCCGGACTGGCGCCGACGAAGAGCGCATATACGGCAATCACTGAGAGCGCGTTCAAGGTGACAACAGCCCGGTTGCGGCGAAACAGGCTCGATAGGACGCGCACTACGATTCCGCTGACAATTACCATGTTGAAGCCGCTAATCGCAACCACGTGCGAGGCGCCGACGCGCGCGAAGTCGTCCTTCAATTCGGGCGAGATACCATCTTCGTCGCCGAGCAGAATCCCGGTCAGCAAGCCCGCTTGCGGCTCGGGAATCGCGGACGCAATGTTTTGCTGGGCAGTCAATTTGAGTCGGAGAAGAGCAGCAGTCAGACGGCTGCCGTGACCAGAATCGACGACTTCCAGACCGGCGTTTTGCATTATGCTGAAGACGCCGTGCCGACCAAGATAATCGGCATAGGAAAACGTATCCCAGGTAGCGGGAAGAGCCAATTTGCCGGTGGCGCGAATGCGGTCGCCATATTGGACTTCAGCGCCCCGATCGGCTTCAATCAGTACCAAGCCGTTTGTGCTGATCAACTCGCTGTTGACGAAGATCTCTTCGCTGTCAAGACGCAGCCGAATTCGGTCTCCACGCAATCGTGGCTGGGAGACGACCAAGCCAGTTATTGTACCGCTTTGGCCGTTGTATGCGGTGATTTCGCTGCTGGTAGGGGCCAGCGATTGACGGAAGCCGCCAGCGAAAAACGCGATCAGGCTGGCGAGAATCCACCAGGCGACGCGCCGCCGCAGGCCTAACCAGCCACAACATGATAGCGCAAAAAAGGAGAACCAAATGAAGGGCGGCGTTGCCGGAAGCATGCGGGAAATGCTGATGCCGGCAGCCCAAGCGCAGGCGAAAACAATAAGCCGCATAAGTGCAGAAAAGTTAGGAAATAACTGGATACCGAATCATGTCAGTGAGCGGCGCCCGGGCAACCAAAACAGACATCACCACCGTGATGCCCGTTTCGTGCTTGTGTTTTAGAGACAGAATGACTTTAAACGCGGCTACCCGCCGGCGCTTGCGCAGGCCGGTCAAAGTTAATGGGCTCGGGATTGACCGCATTGGGCTGGACCTCAACTGACGGCTGCTCAAGTTCAACTTCGACCGCTGCCGGCTCTTGATATTGCATGACCTGGATGCCGTTGCGGATTTCATCCAGCGTGTGGGCAAACTGTTGCTCTAGCTGGCTGAGTTGCAGCATGACATACTCGTCAGCTTCGCTCGTGATCTTCTCAGCCTCGATCTTGGCTTGCTCGATCACGTATTCGGCACGCACTTTGGCTTGCTTCACCATTTCCTGATCATCAATTAAGTCTTCGCTGTGTTGCCGAGCTTGCTGCACGATCCGCGCGGCTTCTTCATTCGCTTCCGCCAGGACGCGGTCACGCTGCTGAATCGTTCGGACGGCGCTTTCGATCTCTTCCGGCACCGAAATCCGCATCTGATCGATGATTTCCAAGGCGCGTTCCTCGTCCACCATCGTGTACTTGGTGCCGAAGAGATGCCGGCCCTCATCTATCAAATCTTCCAAGCGATCCACGAGATGTTGAATATCCATTGAAACCCTCCCAGTGCAAGATCCTGCAATTGCTAACGAACTCAAGAGCCGAACTTTTTGCGCAACGCTTCCGAGATAATCGGCGGGACCATCGAACTGACGTCGCCGCCTAGTTCTGCGATCTCGCGAATCGTGCTTGAACTAATGTGCATGTACTGCTCATCGGACAAGATCGCGATCGTTTCCAACTCCGGCGCCAGCTTCTTGTTTGCCATGCCCATGCGAAATTCAAACTCGAAATCTCCAAACACTCGTAACCCTCTTATTAAGGCAATGGCGCCCACCGATTGCGCATATTCTACTGTGAGAATATTGTATTTCGCAACTGATATTGCGGTGTAATTCTGAAATATGTCCCTGGCCAGTTTGACCCGTTCATCTACTTCAAACAGCACGCGCTTCTTGTTAGGGTTAGCATAAATAGCGACGACAAGCTCATCAAACAATCGGGACGCTCGAATCGCAACATCTATATGGCCGTAATGTATGGGGTCAAGCGATGCCGGATAAAGCGCGATTCCCTTTCCTGCCATCTTGTCTCTCCCACGTTACGAGGGCATTCTAATAGCGCCTGCCAAATAGCGCCAATGAATTTGTTAGCAGATTCGTAAAGCGAGGAGAAAGGGTCTAGACCTATGGGCGCGGGCATCCCAGGAGGGGTGGCGTAACAGCAGTTTGTGCGGGAAGGCGCGCGCTGGTTGCACCGCGCTTAGCAGGGCGCAAGGTGGCGAGCCGCCAATCCTTAAGACATAGCGCGGCCACTCAGCTGATGTCGCCGGGGTGAGCCCTGATGTTGCTTACGACTTGGGATAAGAGGTAATGCTCCGGCCGCGCCAGCAAGGGATCTTCTTCAAGAAGTGTGCGCGCCTCCCGCTGCGATAGTTCGGCCAAGTCCGCATATTGCTCTCCCAGCAAATGCAGATGGCTGTGGCCGCTCTGACGCCGGCCGAGCAAATCTCCAATCCCGCGCAAATGGAGATCGACCTCCGCCAAATAAAAGCCATCACTTGATTCTTCTATCGCCGCCAGGCGCTTTTCGGCAGTGCTGAGATCTTCGCTGCCGATTCGCCCAGCCTGATGGTCACGAATACGATCAATGCTTATGTCCTCGGTATCATCTGGAATCAGGAAGCAGTAAGACTGCGTTTCGCCGCGGCCAACGCGTCCGCGGAATTGATGCAACTGCGCCAAGCCAAAGCGGTTCGCGCCTTCAATGACCATGACATTCGCGTTCGGAATATCTACGCCCACCTCTGCCACCGATGTGGTGACCATTACATCATAGTCGCCTTCCGCAAATTCGCTCATCAGCGCATCCTTTTCCGCCGCGCTCATGCGGCCGTGCAGCAGGCAGACGCGGAATCGAAAGAAGACCTGTGAGAGGCGCTCGTACGCTCCGATGGCATCGGCCGTTTCCAATGACTCCGATTCTTCAACCAGCGGATGAATGAAAAAGGCTTGGCGCCCCTTCTCCAACTGCGATGTAATGAATCCGTACAGTCGTTCACGCGCGACCGGCTCCATGATCTTGGTTACGATTTCCTGGCGTCCGGCTGGTTTCTCGTCAATCAACGTAATATCCAGATCGGCGTACAGCGTCAACGCAAGCGTTCGCGGGAAAGGAGTTGCGCTCATGAAAAGCAAATGCGGATTCACACCCTTGCCGCGCAAAGCCGCCCGTTGATCGACGCCGAAACGCTGCTGTTCGTCTATCACCGCGATTGACAAATCGTGGAATGCCACTCCTTCCTGGATGACCGCGTGCGTGCCGACTACGATGTCAATAGAGCCATCGGCGATGCCCCGACAGATTGACTCACGCTCGGCCGCGCTTAAGGCGCTCGTCAACAGCGCTACAACCGGCCTTTCGTAGGTGGTCACGCGGCTGAATGCTTCGCTTACGGCGCGATAATGCTGTTCCGCCAGGATGCTGGTCGGCGCCATCATCGCCGCTTGCTTGCCATTGTGCAGCGCCATCGCCAGCGCGACTATGGCCACAGCTGTCTTGCCACAGCCGACATCGCCCTGCAGCAGTCGGTTCATCGGAATCGCGCTGGACACATCGCCAAGAATATCGGCGATGGCCGCTTGTTGTGCGGCAGTTAGCTGATAAGGAAAAACATCGGCGGCGAATTGTTTCAGATTGTCGTCGTCAATGTTTAGACGCGGTCCCGGCGCCGTCTGCCATTCGCGCCGATTGGCCAGCAGCCCGAGCTGCAAGGTGAGCAGTCTATCAAAGGCAAGCCGCCTGTGCGCATGATCGCGATGATCCCAGCCTTCGGGAAAATGCGCCTGGCGCAGCGCCCAGCCCAAATCAGCCAATTCCGCCCGTTCCAGCAGCGCCTGTGGCAACGGATCCGGAATCTTCGGCGACCATTCTTCGACAAGCGACTTGATAATGCGCCGGAACAGACGCGGGCGCAGCCCTTTCGTCATGCGATAGACCGGCACGATGCCAATCGAATGCAGGTTCTCGTTGTCGAGCTCCTCCCATTCGGGATTGGCCATTTGCTTCACATCGCGAAAATATGTGACTTTGCCGTTAAGGACGATCTGCATTCCCCGTTGCAGTTTCGCCGCCAGGTAGTCTTGCCGGAAGAATCGCACCGATATGATGCCCGTGCCATCAGAGACTCTTACGACAAGGTCCTTGCCGCCCTTGCCGGTGGATACGACTCTCGTCCCAGTGATAGTGGCGATCACAGTCGCTTCTTCATCAGCGGCGACATCCTTGATCGCTAGCAGGGCGGTATAATCCCGATAGTGACGAGGCAAGTTGAACAAGAGGTCGCGAACTGTTTCGATTTCCAGTTGTCGCAGCAGCTCAGCGAATTTGTTTCCGATGCCCTTCACGTCAGTCGTTGGCGCACCCAAGAACCTTTGCATAGTCTGCAACTCTTCATAGGTGTATTGTGGACGCGGCAGCCGCGGCGGGCTTGTTAACGCTGGCATTGGCGGCAGATCCAGCCGGGTCGTGTTGGGTCCGCCGGTATAGTCTTCGTCATAGGTAGCGCTGTCATAGGCGTATGAGCGCTTGTGCCCGCCCGAGCGTGGCGGGTTCGCCCGTCGCCGGTCGGAATGCTCCGTCCGCGGGCGACGCCGGACAGTGCTGGATGGCGCGTCTGGGCGCTGCATTAACTTGTCTTGCCAGGAAGGAATGCGGTCTCGATAGGACTTGGGCGCGGGCGCGCGATTCGTCGCCCGATCCAGCAAGTAGTTAATCTTGTATATGCGCTCGCTTTCATCTTCGAGCGATTCGTATGCTTTAAGCACGTCAACGATTTCGTCGATCAATATATGCTGCTCGGCGCGGCGCGCTTGCTCACGCGCCTGTGGCTGCCACTTGGACAGAAAGCCGCCCAGCCCGCCGACCACGGCCGAATTCTTGCCGCCCAGTTCCACTTCCAGCTTTAATATTTTCACCATCGTTTCCAGCGCGGATGGCATGGATTATCGTCTCCAGTCCCTGCTTAATGTCGCCACACCGATTGAGCCGGGCCCAATGTGGGTTCCCAAGGTCGGCGTCGTTTCGATGACCAGTGTATCAGATGGCGCAATATCCCGAACGCTATTGAGGAATTTTTCGGCGCCCGCTCGATTCGCGACGTGCAATACAGCCAGACCTTCGAGCGGACTTTGCTCCCGAGCCAGCAATTGCAGCCGTTGCTCAGCGCGCGACCAGGTTCGCAGCCGCGCGATAGACGTAACTTCGCCGTCGCTCACTTCCACTATCGGCTTGATCTTGAGCAAACCACCGACGCTCGCCACCAGCGCATTGACGCGTCCGCTGCGGCGCAGGTATGCCATGGTGTCGATTATCGCATAGACCCTTGTACGCCGGCGAACGCCATCGATCGCATCAAGTATGACAGCCAACTCCGCGCCCTGCGAAGCGAGGTCCGCCGCCGCCCAAACTTGATAGCCAATGCCGAATGTCAATTGCAGGCTGTCCACCAAGGTTACTCGGTTCACGCCGACCGCTTCGGCGCCAAGCCGCATCGCATTGAGCGTTCCGCTCAGCTTTTCCGGCACGTGAATCGAAATGACGTGCTCGGCGCCATCATCCAATATCTTCCGATAAAACGCTTCGGCGTCTCCCGGAGAGGGCGCCGCTGTTGTAGGAAGGTTTTGCATTGTCGGCAACTCGCGGTAGAATCGCTCGCGGTCCAACGACTTGCCATCATCCGGGATACTTTCGCCTCCGATGTTCACATAGGTCGGGATGATGTGAACCTTAAGCGTGTCAACGATATCAGCCGGCAGATCGCAGACGCTGTCGGCAGCAATGCGAACCCGGCTAGAAGTCATAGTCGAAATCGTCTACTGCGTTTTCGAGCACGGCGACCCCTGTCGCTTCCGTACCCAAATAACTGGCCATCGTGGCGCTGTACATCGTAAACGGAAAATGCTGACCCGGGAACTCAAGAGCCAAGCGGTCTTGCATCACCCGTGTTTCTTCCGTTATATGTTTCTGATCCTGCAGCACAACCGCGTCTTCCAATCCGGTGAATTCCACCAGGAATTCAACCAAGCGTTCGATAATTTCGCCGCCAGTGCGCACTTTTTCAATAACGATTAGATTGCCGTCTTCCAGGCTGACGAAGGGCTTGATGCCGAGTTGCGTCGATAGCACCGCATGCGATGGCTTCATGAAGCCGTTCGCGCGCAAAAAGTCTACATTGCGGACGCAGTAAACGGAATAAATTCGATTGACCGCCTGTCTAACGGTCTGGATGACATCTTCGGCCGATTCCTGTTCATGCGCCGCGCGCGCCGCAACGCGGATCAGCATTCCCTGCCCGGCGCAAAGGCTCTGCGAATCGACCACCGCGATCTCGCAACTGCTGCTCACCTGCTGCGCCGCCAGCCGACCGTTGCTCCAACTGCGCGAGAGTTCGCGCGATGGATGTACCGAGATAATCGCGTCGCAGAAATGCGAAAGTCGCGCGTATAGTTCGGCGTAATCGTTTTCCGAAGGCGGTTCGACAATCGGCGGTTGTCCGTGATTGGATATCAACTCGAATGCCTGGTCGACGTCAAGGTCGACGCCTTCGAGATATCGCGCGCCCGCAATTTCAATGGTATTCGGCAGGATAGTCACCGGAAAATGTCGGACGAGGCGCGGGTTTGAAAAACGCGCTCCACTGTCGGTAACGATGTGAATTCGTGGCATTATTCGACGCTTATCAGGTACGGGTACAGCGGCTGGCCGCCATAGATGGATTCACATTCTAATCCCGAAGCAGCCGTTCTAATACGCTCTATCAATCTCTCCGATTCTACCGCAGATATGCCAGCTCCGTAATAGACTGTAACCAGTTCAGAATCCTCTAAGCTAAAACTGGAAAACGCGTCCATGACGGTTGTCTCGATTGATGTCGAAGCGGCGCAGATTTTGCCGTCGACTATTGCGATGTAGTCGCTACGGTTGATTGACAAGTCGCGAAACTTGCTCTTGCGAATGGCTTGGGTGATCTCGATCGAGCGGATTTCAGCGCGCGCTGCGCTCATTTGCTTGACGGTGGCCTCGAGATCGGCGCCGCTATCGGTCGCGTCACCGAATGCGAGCATGGCGCTGATGCCTTGCAGGACGGTCGTCGTCGCAATGACTTTCACCTGCCGTTCCGCTGCCAGCTCCGCCGCTTGCTGCGCCGCCAATGCGATATTGCGATGGTTAGGCAGGATGATGAAATGTTGCGCCGGTAGTCTATTGATTGCAGCAATAAACTCTTCCGTCGCCGGATTACGGCCCGCGCCGCCGCTGATAATTTTCGCGCAATTCAAGCCGCGGAAAACCGCGTGCAAGCCATCGCCTTCCGCGACCGCAATTACCGCTATGTCTAGCGAAACGGTGTCCGTATGCGCTTGTCGGTTCAAATTGATGGACAAATGCCGTTGATGCTGAAGTTCCATATTTTCAACGACCACGTCGTCGAGCGCCGCGCCGGTCTTAACGGCGTAATCGAGCGGAACTGCCGGATTGTCCGTGTGAATATGCACCTTAATCGTTTCTTGGTCCCCCACCACAATAACCGACCAGCCTATTCTTTCCAGATCACGGCGCGTTCGCGCGACATCAAGTCCTTCGCCAATCATAAGAAACTGCACGTCATAGCCGAAGGATTCAGCCGCAGCGACAAGCGCCGGAATGCCGCTACGCGTTTGCGGCGTATCGGTCCGCGGCCGCGCCCGACCGCCGGGAATGCCGCGCAAGAAGCTGACCAGCCCCATCCCGCCGGCATCAACGACGCCCGCGTCTTTCAAGGTAGGAAGCAGATTCGGCGTGTTTTCGAGGGAAGCTTGGGCTGCGCTGGTTAACCATTTTAGCATCAAACGGAGGGAAGCATCTTCTGCTTGGAACGAACGCAAACTTTCGCTTGCCTCGCGCGCGACCGTAAGGATGGTGCCTTCAGTCGGTTGTGAAACCGACGCGTAACCTTGTCGCACTGCGGCTCTGCAGCATTCTTTCAGCAGGGTTGGCGTCAGAATCGGCGACGCGCCAAGTCCATCGGCGAAGCCTCTAAGCAATTGCGAAAGGATAGTCCCGCTATTGCCGCGCGCGCCCATCAGCGCCCCAGCGGCGAAGCGTTGAGCGATCACGCTGACGTCATCGCTATCCAGCAGTTCAATTTCCTGGTAGGCGCGGTTAAGCGTGTGGAACATATTAATGCCCGTATCGCCATCGGGCACCGGAAACACGTTGTGGCTGTTGATCAGTTCGACGTCTTGGGATAGGCTGTCCAAGCCCCCGCGGAACAATCGTTTGAGCGCTTGACCGCCAATGCTAGGGGCGGGCATTAGTTCTTGCCAGCGCCCCTGCCTGGCGCAATTCCTCAATGCCGGCGGCAATTCCCTTACGGTGCTGAAACACGCAAGTGCCGGCAATCGCAATAGTGGCGCCCGCCGCCTCCGCGATTGATATCGTCTCCGCATTGATGCCGCCGTCGACCTCAATCTCGAGTTCGCCGCCGCAGCTATCCGCCATAGCGCGCAGTTGGCGGATTTTCCCGATCATACTGCTAATGAAGCGCTGCCCGCCAAAGCCGGGGTTTACGGTCATCACATTGACGATTTGAACCATCGCAAGCACCTCGCGCAGCGCCGATGCAGGGGTATGTGGATTCAGCGCCACGCCAGGACGACAGCCGACATCGCTAATTTGACCGAGAACGCGATGCAAATGGGCGCAGGCTTCCGCATGAACCGAGATCGAATCCGCGCCGCTGTCGGCGAATCGTTGCACGAATCTGTCCGGCTCGACGATCATCAAATGAACATCCAGCGGTATAGACGCCAGCTTCGCCAGGGCTTCGACAATTGCCGGACCCATCGTAATGTTGGGAACGAAGCGCCCGTCCATAATGTCGATGTGGATGAGATCAGCCCCTGCATCTTGCGCCTGCGTCACCTGCTCGCCCAAGCGCGCGAAATCAGCGGCCAAAATCGACGGAGCGATCTTTATCACTTCGCTCGTCCTCTATTTTCGCGGATATCCCAAAGAGTCACGCCTATCATCATACAGTTTACGCCTCGCGATAGCAACATGGCGGAAGCGCCAAACCGCTTGCGCTCCGTCGCCGCGGACCTAGTCAAGAGCGCGGCGCGCCCTTCGACACCGCTGTGATCAGCTGCCCGCAGCCGGCGTCGATATCGATGCCGCGGCGGACCCGGACGGTGCTGCTGACACCGTATCCTTGCAATACACGCGAAAAGCTTTCAATGCTGGCCGCTTGTGCCGGGAGGCCACCAAATTTTCCGGTCGGATTCAAGGGGATGATATTGACATGGCAGAGCAGCCCCGTGAGCAGTCGTCCCAGCCGATGCGCCTCCTCGGCTGTGTCGTTTTGGCCGGCGATGGCCGCCCATTCGAAGGTAATCCGACGATTGGTCCGCTCGATGTAATGGCGGCAGGCGTCGATAAGCTCGTCGATCGCCCAGCGCCTGTTGACCGGCATCAAGGCTGAACGCCGGGCGTCGTCCGATTGGTGCAGGCTGACAGCCAAATTGACCTGCAAACCCTCGTCGGAAAAACGGCGGATCTGCGGCGCCAAGCCAACGGTGCTGACTGTGATGTGCCGCGCGCCGATCCCCAGTCGTGTCATCAGCAGTCGGACTGCGTCCAGCGTAGCATCGTAATTGTGGAAGGGCTCGCCCATGCCCATAAATACGACATTGCTCAAGCGCTCTCCGCGCGCAGTCAGTTCGCGCGCGAAGATCATCGCCTGTTCGAAGATTTCGCTGGCTGTCAGGTTGCGACCGAAGCCCATCTGCCCAGTCGCGCAAAACACGCAGCCCATAGCGCAGCCCGCCTGCGATGAGATACAAGCGGTCATGCGCGCATCGTTGTATGGCATCAGTACCGACTCAATTAGCTGGCCGTCCTGAAGGCGGAAGAGTCGCTTTTCGCTGGCATCGCGGCTCTGTTGCCGCGCAACCAATTCGAGGCTGCCTAACGCTGCGTTTGTCCTCAAATTGGCAATGGTCGCGCGGGGCAGGTTAGTCATCGCCTCAAAGCGATCGACCCGCTTCTCATAGATCCAATTCCAGATTTGCTGCGCTCGGTAGCGAGCCTCGCCCAGCTCCGTCAGCAGGTCGGCTAGTTCCGCATAAGTCAAGTCGTAGATGTTGATCATGCAATTGCGCCGCCGGCAGGCTTTTTTATCCAAACAGAAAGGGCAAAAAATTGTATAGCGCGTGCGCGAAAATGGCGGCGCTGGTGTGAAAGCGCGTCCGCAGCCAGGCAAAACCAAGCGACACGGCGAACAAGATGAGCACGGCCGGCGTAAAGGCATATTGCAAATGGGTCGCTGTGAAAAAGAGCGAGCTTAACAACACACCGAAGACTGGTTGCAGCGCGCCGCGATAGAAGATCTCCTCGGACATTGCGGGAATAAGCGCCAGCAGCAGAGCCGTGATGGCCGATCCTGAAAAGGCTTGAAAGTACAAGCGCGGCGCCTCGGTCTGCTGTTGGAAGATGTCGGCTGGTAACGCTTGCTCCCAAATCGCCACCGCCGCTGTTGACAGCAGCCATAGTCCGATGCCGGCGGCAATGCTGATGCCAAGCTCCCGCAGCGTTGGCTTGCGCAAGCAGAGACGGCGCAGCACATCGGGAAAGCGTCGGCGGATGAGCCAACCGACGCCCAGTAAAGCAGCCGCCAGATGCAGCGCGCCGGTACCTGCCAATTCAAGAAGCGCTTCAGGCAGATTAATGGCGGAAGCCGCGTCTTCGCTGGCCAGCTCATCGGTTGCGGTGATGCCGACCAATAGTAGAAATCCCAGAATCATCAGGAAGGCGGCCGTCTTATGGACAGGCGATTTGGGGTCAAAAGCCGACGCCTCGGCGAAGCTCAAGCGCTTCACAGCAGCCTCGCATAATTGGCAAAGTCCTCTGAATTTCACGAATCCGATAGTTAGCAGCGCCAATAGCGGGGAAAGACGCTTGTGGCTTACGGCGAGATTGGCAATCATGATAAGGGGTAAGACGTAAGCGGCGATAAGCAGCAATTCGCCCATGCGATATCCTTCCATCTCGCGTGACGGGCGTCAACTGTGCTGCCCGCCCAGCCCGGATACGAACTAGGAGAGAGGCATGCTGTTGACAGCCGATGGCCGCTATGTTAGGATGACTGCCGCCACATCGCAACTTGGAAATTGTTGGAGAGGTGGCCGAGTGGTTTAAGGCGATGGTCTTGAAAACCATTGTACGGTTCTCCGTACCGCAGGTTCGAATCCTGTCCTCTCCGCCTGAACCGCTTTAACAGTAGAATACCGATAATGGAGAGGTGCCAGAGTGGTTGATTGGGGCCGCCTGCTAAGCGGTTGTACCTGTTAAGGGTACCGCAGGTTCGAATCCTGTCCTCTCCGCCATTAAGTCAATGTCTCATAGTTTGTTAATTCGCCACGGCGGTGGCAATACCTTCGGCGATCCCTCCCTATGCATCTTGACTGCATTGCGCGGCCTGCCGCTGCGGGCGCGCTTTTGTTGCTGGACTAGGAGACGGTGAATGAGCGAAAGAATTACAGTGGAAGCCGTGGTCAACCGTGATCGAGGCGCAGTCTGGACGCTCTGGAACGAGCCTGAGCATATCACGAATTGGAATTTCGCCTCAGACGACTGGTGTTGCCCGCGCGCGGAAAATGATCTGAGGGCAGGCGGCAAACTTTGCAATCGCATGGAAGCCAGAGACGGCAGTTTCGGCTTTGATTTCGAAGCGATTTATGACGAAGTTATTCACGAAGCTAAAGTCGCTTACACGATGACGGATGGGCGAAAAGCGGAAACAATTTTTGAAGACCAAGGGGACAAGACCCAAGTCACGACGATGTTTGACCCCGATGGCGAAAATCCGGCGGAAATGCAAAGAATGGGCTGGCAGGCGATTCTTGACAACTTCAAGCGATACGCTGAGTCCGCCCAAATCTGAATTGGACCGAAGCGTAAGACCGAAGCGAGAAAACGTTCGCGCCTTCGCGCCAGCGATCGGTTCCGCAGTTGCGGCATCCCTGCGCCAAAGAACGACTTTTGATGAATATCGGCGATCAAATGTATAATTGCGTAGCGTCATTATTTATCAGGAGTATCAGCAGGGAGGCAGAGCCAATGAACAGTCCAATCAGACGCGGTCGATTCATTCTGGCATGGTTCGTCGCTGGAATCGCTGTTTTGCCGCTCTCGGCGGCGCTGTGGTTCGCTGCAATGATGGCGTTTAGTGGACTAATTCATGGCCTCAATGACGCTGCGCCATGGTTAATAGTCGACGATCTTTTGTTCGCCCAGGCGCTCTTCTGGGCAATCAACGGATTCTGTATGGGATGTCTGCAAAAAGCCATTGTAAAGCGGTACCTGCGCGTCGATCTCGGAAGCTGGCAGGTGTTCTCGACGCTTGGCGCATTGCTCGCGGGCATCATCGCTTATCCCTGCCTGGAAGATGGTTGCTTTCTGACTCAATTCTATGACGGCGTTTTCACTCCCGGTCCTTATATGCACATCGAGTATCCGGTCATTGTTGCCATTTATCTGACCTCATTATCTCTTGTGCAATGTCTCGCTTTACACCGAATTGCCAGCGGGCGCTGGCGCTGGGTCGCGGCGCACCTCGGGTCGCTGTTTCTTGCTGTGCTGGTTTCGATGAACGCGCTGGTCAAGACAGGCCCCGCCTTTGACGACGCAATGCATACTTTGGCGCTATATGTGCTGTTTGTCACGTTGGCCACCGGCTTGGTGATGCTGCGCATGCTGGCGCCGCCCCGACGTGCAGACAAAGGCAGGCACGACGAATGGGCTTACCACCCTGCTTCGCCCGAGCCCTCGTCAGCGCGAGAAATCATCGAGCCAGAGGATTAGGCGGGATAACCCGTACGGCCAATATGAATCCCAAGGTCAAAAGGGGAACATTTCTGTTTCTCTGTCTCATTGCGGGCGCGCTATTGATCCCGCTCTTGGTTGCGCTCATGGCTGTAGCGGCTCTTGTATTGGATCTGTTCATTCCTGGCGATATGCCGCGCGACCTTGAGGGACTCTATGGTCTTCTCGGTTCGGCGATATTTGGTCTCCTGGCTGGATTCGCAATCGGGCAGTTGCAGTTTTTTCTCGTCAAACGCTGCCTGAGGCTAGGCTTGCCAGGCTGGCGAATGTTCTCGGCTCTTGGGGGCGTACTTGGGGCGACTGTTGCCTGGTCTGTGGCCAGCTTCGCCTACTTCCAGGAGCTTTGGCTAACCATGCGAACTCCACCACATATTAGCGTGACATTGGATATCGCCTTGCCGATAATGCTCGGGCTCGGTGTATTTGCCAGCGTTCAGGCGCTGGTTTTGCGTCGGCGAATAAATGACGCTTGGCGTTGGCTTCTCGCTCCCACAACTGCTATTGGGCTACTGGCTCTCATTCAGCTTGCCGACCACGCCCAGGCGCAGAACTGGTCCTACGTGCCCGGTCCCCGTTTCCTTTTGCTTGGCGCCGCGCCGATCGCCGCCCTCTTCAGCGGCATCGCGATGCTGCGTATAAGTCGCGACATTCGCAGCGCCAAGGTAAAGCGTGACGACCGCGCGCATCATGTTCCTGCCAAGCGCTCCGCTTGAGGCGACTTGGAGCGGCCGAGCGTTCCTGCGATGTTTGTAGTCGGCTTGATGTCCGGCACCTCGGCCGATGGCGTCGATGTCGCAATCTGCGATATCCGCGGTCGTCCCGGCGATTTAAGCGTCGACCTGCTTCACGGCGAGACTTACGAATACTCTGCCGAAATGCGGCAGCGCATCCTCGCCTGCTGCGACCCCAACCAGAGCTGCGTGCATGAAATCGCTGCGCTCCACGTTGACCTCGCCGAAATCTTCGCCGACCGCGCGCTGGCGGCGATTCAGAGCGCAAATCTGAGACCAGACAAGACAGATTTGATCGGCTCGCATGGACAGACGATCTGGCATAACGTCTTGCCGAGCGGGAATGTGAATGTGTCATTCCAGATCGTTGAGGCGGCTGTGCTCGCTGAGCGCACCGGCATCACGACCATCAGCAACTTTCGCGCCCGCGATATCGCCGCCGGCGGGCAGGGAGCGCCACTGACCAGTTATGTCGATTGGCTGCTGCTGCGGCATCCGACGCATTGGCGCGCCGTCCAGAATATCGGCGGCATGGGCAATGTGACCTTTCTTCCACCGCTCGCCGACGAGACGTCGGAACCGGTCGCCTTTGACACCGGTCCAGGGAACGCGCTCTTGGATAGTGCAGTGTCGCATTACTCCGGCGGTGAAATGCGATACGACCGCGACGGGGATTACGCAAAGCAGGGCAGGGTGAACGAAGAATGGCTCGATGAGCTGCTGCGTCATCCCTATTACGCGCGCGATTATCCCAAGACGACCGGACGCGAAACATTCGGCACGGCGGCGGCGCTAAAGCTGGTGGCTGAAGCGCAAGATCGCGGCTTGGAAGCGGCTGAGATCATTGCCACGCTGACGGCGCTGACCGCGACCAATATCGCCGACGCCTACCGCCGCTTTGCCCCGGCGAGCATCCGCGAAGTGATTCTAGGCGGAGGCGGGCGGCACAACGCGGTCATGGTTGGCATGCTACGCCAGTTGCTGGCGCCGGCGGCAGTTTTGACGCACGAAGACCTTGGTATGGATAGCGACTTTAAGGAAGCGCTGGTTTTCGCGCTGCTGGCTTACGAGACCTGGCACGGACGTCCGGCAGCCCTGCCCGCATTGACCGGCGCGCGCCGCGCTTCCATTCTCGGATCGATCACCCCCGGATTGAATTACGTGGAACTACTGCGCCGCACTTGGCTCTAGCGCCATTCTCGGTAGTGTGATTCTCATCACTTGCCCAAATCTCATGATATGCTGGGAATTAATGCGCTGTTAATCGCACAAGGCTGAGGACGCTTGAATGCGCGCCACTTTATCGAAAGCAATCGAATTGATCCGCCGCTGGTGGTCGACTCGCAGCCCGGCGACGCGTGAACTGCCTGGTGTATTGCGATCGGCTTTTCACAATTTCAGCCGCTACAGTTCGCGCGAATCGGCGGCGCTTGCTTTCTACGCCCTGTTCTCGATGTTTCCCTTGACGCTGATGCTGGCGGTACTGATCGGTGGCTTGCTCGAGCCGGAGGCGGCGCAGGAGCAGGTTTCCAATGGCATCCGTTTCTTCTTACCGGAGGACGAAGCCACCGTCGCTTTCGTCCGCGATATTCTGGGCGAATCGCTGGAGCAGTCGCGTTCATTTGGTTTCGTCGCGATATTGGCGATCATTTGGTCGTCACTAAGTCTTTTTTCAAACCTGACCGCGTCGCTGGACGAGATTTTTGATGTGCCAAATGGTCGCAACATCTGGAAGCTGCGCATCCAGGCGGTCGGCATTGGTTTGGTGATGGTGTTTTTGGTGATCGCGTCCTTCCTCACTTCGGGCGTATTGCGCTTGCTTTCGGTGCTGCTGCTGGATCAGCCGAGCCTCTGGCTGCTGATCGGCATTCGCTTTCTTCCTTTTGGGCTTGACGTGGTCATCTTCTGCCTGATGTTTCGCTTTGTGCCGGCGCGTTACGTACATTGGGACGCAGTGCTGCCGGCCGCCATCTTCGGCGCAATCGGCTGGGAGGTAGCAAAGATGGCGTTTGCCTTGTTCCTGGGCACGGTTGCCGGCTTCCAGTTCATCTACGGCGGTATCGCGACCGTCATCGTCTTTTTGTTTTGGGCGAATCTGATTGCCGCGATATTTCTGTTCAGCGCCGAACTTTGCGCTCGCCTGAACGAATGGATTGAGCGGCAAGGCTCGCCTGCGCCCGAAGCCAACCGTTCGGTCAGCATAGCCATCCGCGAGGGGCAGATTCAGGTAAGCCTGCCGGAAAAAGCAGCCGGCGCAAGAGCCAGGACGGGCGTCTTTGATTGAGGCAGGCGCGCGGGGTTAGGGCAGATCAGTCAATCTACATGGATAAAATAGTTCGCTTGCGATACACTAGCGGCTGCTGACGGCGCGCGGCGGATAGTGAGGCATTAGCCAATTGGACGTACTGGACGGCTTTCCCTTTGAGTTGGAAGACTTCAATCCGGAAGAAGATTTGATCACCTCCGAGGTGGTCGAGCTTGAAATTGCCGCTGCTGACCGCTCGATTGCGCGCCGCGCCAGCCTGCAGATACTGTACGAATTGGATACGACCGATCATGACGCAGCGTCCGTTCTTGAAGTACACTTTGCCGAACGCCCGGAGGCTTACGCAGTGCGCCAGGTCATACGCCGGCTCGTTGGCGGCGTGATCAACCACCGAGAGGCGATAGACGCGATTCTGCAAGAATACGCGCCGGAGTTTCCCATTGATCAGGTCGCCGTTGTCGACCGCAATATCTTGCGTATGGCGGTGTTTGAACACTTGCTGCAAACGCGGGAAACGCCGATTCCGGTGATCATCAATGAAGCGGTGCGGCTGGCGCAGCTATTTGGCGCCGATCATTCACACAGCTTTGTTCACGGCGTCTTGGGCGCGATCACAGCGGAAGCCAAGCACAACTTTGAAATTTCGGTCGAAGAGGTGGATGGCGCATGAATGTATTTGGCGTCGGCGCCTGGGAGTTGGTGGCGATATTGCTGATTATGCTGGTGTTCGCCGGTCCCAAGCGCATGATTCACTGGTCTTATGTTTTGGGCCAGCATGTATCGAAATTCCGTAAGATCTGGTCGGAGACGGTCGACTTGGTGCAAAAGGAATTTGACGACGCCGGCGTCGATATCAAGCTGCCCAAAGAGCCGCCGACGCGCGGGAATCTCAACCGTTCGCTGACCGAAGCGGTAAAGCCAATGACCAAACCGGTGCAAGATTCGCTGGACGAAGTCAAGTCCGATATGAATGTCTTGCAGGAAGTCAGCGATGAGTTGAACGAAAAGAAGCCAAAGTCAAGTTCCGCCGCTACGCCGAAAGCGCCATCGACTTCGCCTGCGGTGAAGACGCCAGCGAAGCCGGCCAAGCCCAAACCGCAGATGGCCGGCGCGCCTGTGGAGGCAGTCAAGCTCGGAACCTGGAGCGGCGATTCGCCGGCGAATACCAGCGACAATGGCAGTACTGTCGATCTCGGTACCTGGTCGAAAGCGGCTGCGGACGATTAGGGTGACAGATGGCTGAACTCGCTGAGCACGAGGAATTCGAAGATGGTCATGAACTCCGGATGGGGTTCTTTGAGCATCTCGATGAACTGCGCCAGCGACTGACCAAGGCGGTCTTTTCGCTGGTCGTCGGCACGGCGGTCGGCGTCTTCGTCGCTACGCAAGTTTTGGTATTGCTGCTGGAACCTTACTGCGCCATTGTATCCGACTGCGAACTGGTCATCCTCGACCCAACCGGCAATATCCTGATCTATTTCAAGGTCGCTTTGATGGTGGGCGGCATCCTGTCGATTCCCTTGGTCACTTACCAAATGCTGATGTTCATCTTGCCCGGCTTGACGCGCAAGGAAAAGCGCTACGTTTTGCTCTCGATACCGGCGACGACCGCGCTGTTCATTGTCGGCGTATTCTTCGCCTGGAAGATCCTGATGCCGCCGGCGCTCGGCTTTCTGCATGGATTCCAAGCCGACATCTTCGAACCGGAATGGACCGCCGACGGTTATATCAGCTTTGTCACATCGCTGCTGTTTTGGATGGGCGTCGCTTTTCAGACGCCGTTGATCTTCTTTATCATATCGCTGATGGGCTTGGTAAGCGCGCGCACGCTGGTGCGGCAATGGCGCATCGCAGTGGTGGGCGCTTCGATAGCCGCCGCGCTGATTACCCCTACGATCGACCCGGTGAATATGTTCCTGGTCATGGCGCCGCTGCTGACGCTCTATGCGCTGAGCATCGTGCTGGTATATTTCGGGCGCAAGATGTCCGGGATTGACAAGAACGACTGAGGTTCTACTGACGCATCGTTGATGACTGTGCTAGAATATCCGCGTTTTGCCGGACTTGGCATGCCGTCCTGTTACCTTGCGGAGAGATGAATGATTGCTGAAAAAACGCGCTTAGTCGCGCCCTACGGCGGCGAATTGGTAGACCTGCTTGTGCCAAGAAAGCAGCTCGTTGAGCAAACCGCCTACGCCAGAACCTTGCCTTATGTGCAAATCAGTAGCCGCGTCGAATGCGATCTCGAACTGCTGGCGGTCGGCGCCTTCTCTCCCTTAACCGGCTTCATGAATCGCGCCGATTTTCAGAGCGTGCTGGATACGATGCGCCTCGCCGATGGCACGCTCTTCCCGATTCCGATTACCTTGCCGATCGAACTTGGCGCGGGCATGGAACTCGGCGTCGATATCGCCTTGCGCGATCGGAAAAACAACATTCTTGCCATAATGACCATTGAAGAGATCTACCAATGGGACCTGGAAGAGACGGCGGCCAAAGTCTTTGGCAAATACGATACCCGTCATCCAATCATCGCCGAGATGCACCGTTGGGGCAAAACAAATGTCGCCGGAAAGCTGCGCGTGCTGCGGCTGCCGCCTCATCTGGACTTTGCTGAATTGCGCCGAACGCCGGCTGAGACGCGCGCCGTGCTGGCCGGTTACGGCCACCCCAATGTCGTCGCCTTTCAGACGCGCAATCCCTTGCATCGCGTGCACGAAGCGCTGACGAAACGCGCCGCCGCCAATATCGACGGCGTGCTGCTGCTGCATCCGGTGGTGGGCATGACCCAGCCCGGCGATGTCGACCACTATACGCGCGTGCGCGTCTACAAGACCTTGATCGACAACTATTACGAAGAGGACCGCAGCCTTTTATCGCTCTTGCCGCTCGCGATGCGTATGGCTGGTCCGCGCGAGGCGGTCTGGCATGCGATTATCAGGCGCAATTACGGCGCCAATCATCTGATCGTCGGGCGCGATCATGCCGGTCCCGGCCCCGACTCGCGCGGCGAGCCCTTCTACGGACCTTACGACGCCCAGGATATGATCATTCAATATGCCGATGAACTTGGCGTCAAGCCGGTGCCATTCACCGAAATGGTTTATCTCGAAGACGAGGATCGCTATGAAGAAAACGCGAAGCTGCCGAACGGCGCCAAGGTGCGCAAAATCTCTGGCACGCAAGTGCGCGAAGATTACTTGGGCAAGGGCGTATCGCTGCCGCCCTGGTTCTCGCGCCCAGCGGTAGCGGAGATCCTGGCGGAGAGTTATCCGCCGCGCCACCGCCGGGGCGTCTGTTTGTGGTTCACCGGCTTAAGCGGCTCGGGCAAATCCACCACCGCCGAGCATATCGTCAACCTTTTGCTGGAAAAGGGCCGCAACGTTACCGTGCTTGATGGCGATGTGGTGCGGACGCATCTGTCGAGAGGGCTCGGATTCAGCAAGGAAGATCGCGATACCAATATTCGCCGGATCGGTTATGTCGCCAGCGAGATTGTACGTCACGGCGGCGCGGTGATCTGTGCCGCCATCAGTCCCTATCGCGCGACACGAGAGGATGTGCGCAATTTGGTCGGCGAGGGCTTTTTTGAAATCCACATGGCGACGCCGCTGGAATACGTCGAAGCGCGCGATATCAAGGGACTTTACGCCAAGGCGCGCCGCGGAGAAATCAAAGACTTCACCGGCATTGACGATCCTTACGAGCCGCCGCTGCATCCCGACTTTACCTTGACCGCTGAAAACACGCGCGCCGAAGACAATGCGCGCCAAGTCGTCCAGCAGCTGATTGAACTGGGATTCGTTCGCCCCGACTGAAGGCGCCGCTGGGCGACGCTATTCACCTAGCTCGCCGCGGCCACGGTTGGTGTCGATTCCAGCCGTAAGACACGCCGGAATACCCACTTTTCGACTTCTACAAATAGCAGTACGAAAATGCCAGCCACGACGCTGACGACAACGTGGGTCATGTCCGGCGAAGCCGTGTCAAAGAGCCCCTGAAAGAAGGGGATGTAGACGACTATCAGCTGCAGCAAGAATGTGGAAAGCACCGCCCAGAATAGGAGCGTGTTGCCCTTGAATCCGGCTTGCCAGAAGGTTACGCGGTCGCCGGCGTGGATCGCCATCACCTGAAACATTTGAGTGAATGCCAGCACGGTGAAAGCGATGGTGCGCGGAATACGTTCGACCTGATCCAGCAAGTGTCGCCCGGGATCTTTGCCTTCCCCGTGGTCTTCTAGGAATCCGGCGCCCGCTTCGGAATCGGTTACACCAAGAAAAGCCACTCGCTCCTCCGCGCTCCATTCGCTCCAGGCTTCCGGCGTCGCTTCTTCACCGGCCAAGGCGACTATCGCTGCACGGTCCAACTGCTCCAAACCCAGCGTTGGCAGCGAGGCGTCTAGTCCGATCGTGCTGTATCCCCAGACATAGCTGATCAAGGTCAAGATTGCGATTAATATGCCGACCAGCACAATGTGAATGCCGGCGCCACCGGCGAAAATGCTTTCGTTCGTCGGCCGCGGACGCCGGCGCATCACGCCTTCTTCCGCCGGTTCAAAGCCCAGCGCAATGGCGGGCAAGCCATCGGTCACCAGGTTGATCCACAGAATCTGGATCGCGAGCAAGGGTATTGGCAAGTTGATCAGGAGCGCGACAAACATCACCAGAATCTCGCCGACATTGGAACTCAGCATGTATTTGATGAATTTCTTGATGTTGTCGTAGATGGCGCGGCCTTCTTCAATCGCCGCGACAATCGAGCGGAAATTGTCGTCCGTCAGGATCATTTCGGCGGCGCCTTTGCTCACATCGGCGCCGGTGATGCCCATCGCCACGCCGATATCAGCCTGTTTTAGCGCTGGCGCATCGTTGACGCCGTCGCCGGTCATCGCCACAATGTTGTTCTGCCCCTGCAATATTTGCACCAGCCGCAGCTTATGCGCCGGCGAGACGCGCGCAAAGCAGGATGTCCGCCGCGCGGACCTCTCCAGCGCTTCGTCGTCCAATTCATCCAACTCGCTGCCGGTGATGGCACGTTCCTCGCCGCCAATGATGCCAAGGTCGCGGGCGATCGCTTCCGCCGTCAAGACATGATCTCCCGTGATCATAATCGTGCGGATGCCGGCTTCACGCGCGCGCTGTACCGCCACCTTCGCTTCGGGACGAGCCGGATCGAGTATGCCGATCAGCCCAATCAGCTCCAGTTCGCGCTCGATCGCTGGCGTGATCTGTTCCGGCAAATCTTCCAGCGGGCGCCAGGCGATGCCCAGCACGCGCAAACCATCATTTGCCATGGTATCGACGCGCTGCTGCCAGTCAATGCGCCGGCTCTCGCTCAGATCGACGACATCCGCGGGCCTCTGCTCGCTCGCCGACCACTCGATCAAGCGGTCGGGCGCGCCCTTGGTGATGGCGACATACTCCGCATTGGGAAACAGGCGCTTCGCTGTTTCGCCAACAACTTGGTGCACCGTCGTCATCGCCTTGCGCTCGCTGCTGAACGGCAACTCCGCCACTCGCGGCATGTCCTCTTCCAGGCTTTCGCGGGTGAAGCCGATCTTCTGGGCGGCGACCAGAAGCGCGGCTTCAGTGCTGTCTCCGACTACCTTGACCTGGTCGGTGGCATCGATAGTCTCGAGGTAAACGTTCGTGGAGAGCGCCATCGCCTTCAACATGCGCTGCGCCGCATCATCGTTCTCGGTGTCCACCGGTCTGCCCATATTGGCCGGATTGTGCGTGCCAAGCGAGACAAGATTGCCTTCGGGAACGTATCCTGTGCCTTCGACCTTGATGTCATCGTGGCCCGGCAGCACCAGATAGGTGGCCGTCATTTCATTTTTGGTCAAGGTGCCGGTCTTGTCGGAGCAGATGACGTTGACCGAGCCGAGCGTCTCAACCGCCGGCAGGCGGCGAATCAGCGCGTTGCGCTTTACCATCCGGTTGGCGCCCAGGGATAAGCCGATCGTGACCAGCGCCGGCAGCCCTTCCGGCACTGCAGCGACCGCCAGACTGATGGCGATGAGGAACATTTGCTCGGCTGGTATGCCCTGCACCCAGAAACCAACTACGAATACGATTGCCACGACGATCAAGGCGGCGGTCGCCAAGATGCGACCGAGGTGATTGAGGCGTCGCTGCAGGGGTGTCGTTCCTTCCTCCACTTGCATCAGCATGGTGGCGATATTGCCAATTTCGGTGTTCAGCCCGGTGCTGATCACCACCATCTCGCCGCGGCCGTAATTGACCGTCGTGCCCATATAAGCCATGTTGACGCGGTCGCCCAAGGGGATCGCCGGTTGCGAGTCGATAGCATCGATGTCTTTCTCCACCGGCACCGATTCACCAGTTAGGGCGGCTTCCTCCACTTGCAGGTTGATTGTCTCTACCAAGCGCCCATCGGCGGGGATGCGATCGCCCTCGCCGATCAGAACGATATCGCCGGGGACGAGCTCCTCCGCGCTGATTTCGTGAATTTTTCCGCCACGCCGTACCCGCACCTGCGGCACTTGCAGCCGGCTCAAGGCGGCGAGCGCTTGCTCCGCTTGGTACTCCTGATAAATGCCGAGCATCGCGTTCAGCGCGACGATTGCCAGAATGACGATGACATCGGTTGCTTCGCCGAGCAGCGCGGAAATGAAGGCGGCCACGATGAGGATGATGACCATGACATCGGTGAATTGCCCCAGGATGAGTTGAGCCCAGTTGACCCCGGAGTCGGTCGGCAGAGTGTTAAGGCCGAATTCCTCTTGGCGCGACAGAATCTCGGCATCATCCAAGCCCAAGGTTTTGTCGACCTCGAACTCGGACAAGATTGTGGCTACATCTTGGCGATAGGCTTCAGCCATAATCGCTCCTCACATCGGGATGCGATTTCCGTCCGGCGCCGCATGCCGTGCCTTGGCGTTGACTGCGCTGACAATGTGGACGGATTCCGTCAGCACTGCTCCCGCAATTCTCGCTGCATTGTACCGCAAAACCGTCGTTCGCATTAATGCTGCCGTGTAATCGGCGCCGGCTTGTCTTCCCGCCGTTTGGCTAAATTCTTTCGCCATTGCGCATCACATCTTTCCTGTCTAGTATCCAGGCATTCAGATAACTGTCACGGAATGATTCCACAACGATGAATTATATTGATTTGCGCAGCGATACCGTCTCCCATCCGACACAAGCCATGCGCGAGGCGATGGCGAAGGCGGCGGTGGGTGATGACGTCTATCACGATGACCCGACGGTGAACCAATTGGAGGCGGACGCCGCCAAGATGCTGGGAAAAGACGCGGCCGTCTTCGTGACCAGCGGCACTCAGGGAAATCTCTGCGCCTTGCTCGCGCACTGCCAACGAGGCGATTCCATCATCGTCGGTGACAGCTCGCATATCTTCTGCAATGAGCAAGGAGGCATGGCGCAGTTAGGCGGATTAATTCCGCATACGGTTCCGGTACAAGCCGATGCCACAATCCGTCTGGATGACCTCGAAGGCGCAATCAACCCGGATGACGAGCACAAGCCGATTACACGTCTGGTCGCGCTTGAGAACACGCACAATATGGCCGGCGGCGTGCCGATATCTGCGGAGTACACAGCAGAAGTTGCCGAATTCGCTCGCAGCCGCGGGTTGATCCTGCATATTGACGGCGCGCGAATTTTTAACGCGGCCGCGGCTTACGCCGTCGATGTCAAGGAATTGGTTGCGGGCGCGGACTCGGTGACGTTCTGCCTGTCCAAGGGGCTATGCGCGCCGGTTGGCTCGGTGCTGGTCGGCAGCCACGCATTCATATGGCGGGCGCGCCGGGCGCGGAAAGCCCTGGGCGGCAGTTTGCGTCAGGCTGGTGTATTGGCGGCTGCTGGATTGATCGCGCTTCACGAAATGACCGATCGCCTGATCGAGGATCACCAGAACGCGCAGATGCTGGCAGAAGGTTTGAGCGAGATTCCGGGCTTGCATATGCAGGGTCAGCACACGAATTTCGTTTTTTTCTCGCTCGCGCCCGACAATCGGTTGACCCTTGATGAGTTTGTCCGCGCATTGTGGGAAGAATATAATATTCGTATGTCGCCTTACAGCGGGGAAAAGGGTGTAATTCGCCTGCGTACCCATTATTGGATTGACCAATCAGCGATCGCGAAAGTCGTATCGGCGGTGAGCGCAGTACTCTCATGATGCCAGATGCGCCATTTGATCCCTTGGCCGATTCGACTGATCAGGCGGACGGCGAAAGCAAATCCGCCGTAGAAGCGGACGCTCCCCGCTCGCGGTACGAAAGGACAGGGGGCGCGACGCGCGTCTCGTATCGCGGCGCCAGCGATCCGCTCTTCGGTTTCATCATCGCCGCCGCCTTGAGCATTGGCCTTACGCCGCTGCTGCCAGATAGCGTCGAGTTGCGCTATACGCTGGCATGGGGCGCTTTGGCCGGTGTAAGCGTCTTGTCCTGGCTGTTCGGGAACATGGAGCGCATAGATCAGGAACGCCCGGAAAATCTGGGCTGGGGCTTGCTCTATGGCGTGCTCTTGGGCATTCCATTTCTGGTATTTCTCAGCGAGCAGATTCTGGCCCCAACCACAGACCGCCTATTTCCCGGCATGTCTGCCGGCAGCCTGCTCGCTTATCTAGTATTCGTCATGCCGCTGGCCGAGACGCTGTTCTTCCGCGGGCTGCTGCAAGGACCGCTGATTTCCTGGATCGTCGGCTTTCTGGCGACCTTATGGAACATCGTGCTTTTCTTTCCTGTGATGTGGCAATCGATTACCGATCATCAGGCGGTAGCGGTGGTAATTGTCTTGCTGCTGCTGATGACGAATTTGCTCTATGTGTATGTGCGCGAGCGCAATGGGCTGGCATCGGCTTGGATTTGCCAAATCGTAACCAACCTCATCATCCTCTATATTCCGTCGCTCTAAGGCAAAAGGAGTGGAGCGCTACCAATGCAAAAGCCGCGACGAGTCCGGCCGCGGCTTGTATGCATTTGCGCGAGCAGATATTGGCTAATCCGCCAGATGCTCCAAGGGATCCGGCTTGGGCAGCGGTTTGACGAAACCGGCGAAGAAGATAAGCAGCAGACCGGACAAGAAACCGCCGATATGCGCCCAATGCGCCACATCGGTCTCCACACCGATCCAGCCCACCTGCTGCAGCACATCCATCAGCAGCCAATAACCGAGGAATAGGAAGGCCGGCGCCTTGATCGTCCAGACGAATGGACGAAAGAAGCCGAGCATCGTCTTGACCTTCGCATTGGGCCGCAGAACTAGGAAGCCGCCCATCACTCCGGCGATGGCGCCGCTCGCGCCGATGACCACTCCGGTATCCGTCACCGTGCAGACGGTGTTGCCAAATGCGACATGCGCCATGGTCGCCAGCGCGCCAAAACTCAGGTAGGCGAGCGCGAACTTTACGCTGCCGAGGTAGCGCTCGACCAGACCGCCGAAAAGGAAGAGGAACCACATATTGCCCAATAGTTGGGCGACGCTGGCGTGCAAGAACATGCTTCGGAAAGAATCCAACCCAGTCGTGGCGATGGATTGCTCGCCAATCTTGCATACCTCCAAGCCGTAATTCTGCAGCGCCGCCTTTAAGAATCCCTCGCCCTTGGCGTCAACTGAAAGCTCCCAGAGGAACACCAACAGGTTTATGGCAATGATGACGACTGCCGCCTTGGGAATCTTCTTGTCTCGTCCAATTACCGTCAATGGAAACATTGCGCGTCCCTCAACCTAACTCACCACTAATACGGTAGCACGAGGAATCGGTTTCGCGCAAGTTCGCGCGCCCGGCGGCTGCGCTCCCTTCACGACACCCGGGGCGGCTTGATGAAGAATGAGAAGAGAAATATCAGCGCCAGCCCGGTGATGAAGCCGCCGACATGACCCCAATGCACATTGATTCGTGGCGCGACCGAACCCACTTGATTGAAAAACTGTAAGAAGAACCAATAGATAAGGTAGACCCAGGCCGGCACATTCACATCGTAGCCGAAGACTTTCAGGATGACGATCTTCGATTTGATGCGCGCCGTCGGGAAAAGGAACAGGAAAGCGCCGATGATGCCGGAGATGGCGCCGCTGGACCCGATCATGTATTGCGGCTCGTTGCAAAGCGCGCCATCAAAGAGTAAATGTCCCAGATGACCGCCGAAGCCGACTAGCAGATAGAAGGCGAGGAAGCGCAGATGCCCTAGATGCTCTTCTATCCGCGCGCCGAATACATAAAAGATGATGATGTTTGAGGTTAAGTGCACGAAGCTCATGTGCAGGAAGATACTGCGGACGCCGTCTGCCAGTGTTTCGCTCAGCGGCTGCCCGTGCACCGCGCATACATCAAGAGCGTACTGTCGATAAACTTCTTCAAGCGAAAGACCGCCAAGGAAGGCGTACGTGACGATGTAGACAAAAGCCAGCACATTGGCGACCGTTACAAAGAAGGCAATATAGGGCCGGTAATTCGATGTGCCAACGATCTTATAGGGGATCACGCTGCGAGTTCCGAGCCAGTCTCCTCGCTCAGATTAGCACAAGCTTTGGTCGAAAAGCAAACGCCTGCCTGGGTAAGCTACAGCGCCCGCATTTCAGCCCGCGCCTGCGAAAGGGGATGCTAACAACCTAGCGTTCGTCGAGCGAAACCCACTTGCAATCGCGCGGACCGACATAATTCGCCTTGGGCCGAATCAAGCGGCCGCCCATCTGCGCGATAACATGGGCCGACCAGCCGGCGATCCGAGACATGGCAAAAAGTGGTGTGAACATATCGACATCGAGGTCCAGCGTGTACAAGACGATCGCGCTGTAGTAATCGACATTCGGATATAGATTGCGTTTAATGAAGTACTCGTCAGCGCGCGCCGTCTCCGCCAGCTTCACGGCGATCTCATACCACTTTCGCTTGCCCGCGCTATCGGCAAGCGCCTCGGCGTGGCGGCGCAAAATGCCCGCGCGCGGATCATTCGACTTGTAAACGCGGTGGCCGATGCCCATGATGCGCCGCTGCCCCGACTTGATGTACTTCTCGAACCAGGGCACGACCATGTCAAGTTCGCCAATTTCCAGGAACATGTTCATCGCCGCAGAATTGGCGCCGCCGTGCGATGGTCCCTTTAAGGCGCCGATGCCGGCGACGATGGCGCTGTGCATATCTGAGCCGGTCGCAGTAACAACACGCGTGGTGAAGGTGCTGGCATTCATGCCGTGCTCGGCCAGCAGCACCAGATAGACATTTAGCGCGGCGCAGGCGGTCGCGTCCGGTTCTTCGCCGGATATCATGTAGACGAAGTTCTCCGCCACGCTGAAGTCAGCTCTCGGCTCGACCGGCTCCTCGCCTTTAACGATGCGCATCCAAGCGGCGCAAATCGTTGTGATTTGTCCGGTCAAGCGAATGGCTTTTGCTTTGGCCGCATCTTTGTCCGTGAGGTTCTCGGAGTCGCCGTCAAAAGCGGAGAGCATGGATACAGCCGTCCGCAGCGCCGCCATCGCCGCCGTGTCCTTGGGCAGCGACTTGAGCATTTGGATTACTTCATCCGGAATCGCGGCGTTTTGGGCAATCGTGCCGCGCAGGTCTTCGTATTCGGCGCGATTGGGCAGGCGAGAGTTGAAGAGCAGAAACAATACTTCTTCAAAGGTGGCGTTTTCGGCCAGGTCTTCTATGGCGTAGCCGCAGTAGATCAATTCGCCGATACTGCCGTCGATGTAGCTAGTGCTGATATCGGCAACTACAGCCTCCTCGAGCCCACCCTTTTCCGCCATAAAGTCCTACTCCTTTTTGAAGACTGCGAGCGCCGCCACTAGACGCTGCAATTGCCTACGCCAGGCAGCAACCTCGCGACACGGTAACCATTCCCATCAAGTGGTAACGGGCGCTAGTATAGCACTCGCTACCTCTCGCTTCAATGTAGATAAATCGCGACGGGCCCGAAAGACTGCGGAAGTGCGGCCGGAGGCGATCCCTGCGAGCAGCAAAGTTGCCGTTGCGTGAAATTCGCCCATGTGCTAATCTGCTGATCGTGTCGGGTATGGGCGCAAATTTGATTATGAATTGCGATAGCTGTTGTTGCAGTTTTGAGGACGATACGGCAAGGGACCGCATCGGGATCAGCGCTGCTTGAAGCCCGCGCCCGAAAGGCGAAGTGGATTGAGACAAGAGCCAGCCCAAGCGGTTGGTTCTTTTGATTACGGATGAATACGCAGGAACGTCTCCATGCATGTGAATCTCAGCGGTACGCTGCAACGCGAAATCTTTAAGCAAATGGAAGCTGCATATCCGAATGAGGGCGGTGGTTTTCTGCTGGGACGTGTGCAGGATGGCGCAGTCACAGTTCACGAAATCATGCAAGTGGAGAACAGTTTCGCCGAAGAGGAGCAATATCATCGATACGCGATGAGGCCGCAAGATTGGATGCGGCTGGAAGACGAAGCCGATGAACGCGGACTCAGCCTTATCGGTTATTATCACAGTCATCCGGATTCGCCGGCGATCCCATCGGAATATGATCGTGAGCATGCCTTGCCGAACTTCATCTACGTCATCACCTCCGTTATGATGGCGAAGGCGACCGATATGCGCGTCTGGCGCTTGCGGCCTGATCGCAGCGCATTTGATGGTGGGACGCTATCCATCACCTGATTCGTCCGTTCGTCGGCGTTGACGGCAGGACTGAAATTCCGTTTGCGAGTAAGAATAGGGCGCGGCAACTCGTTCATATTATCAATACTGAGGGCAGGGAAGGGGAGAATCAGACATGGCGAAAATACGGATTCCGACGCCGCTGCGCGCCTACACCGACGGCGCGTCGGATATTGATGTCAGCGGGGGTACGGTTGGCGAAGCCTTAAGCAATCTGGTAGATCAGCATCCGGACTTGCGCGCGCACTTATTCCAGGACGATGAGCTGCGCAGCTTCGTGAACATTTTTATTGGTGACGAAGATATCCGCTTCATGCAAGGCTTGGATACCGAAATTGATGCCGACGATAGCCTGCGCATCATACCAAGCATCGCCGGCGGCAACCCCTCTCGGTCCCCCCAATGCTTTGGGGGGATGTGTTCCGCAGGCCAGGAGGCGCATTGATGACAGTTTTACATCAGCGATTCGCTGACTTAACCAACGACGAGGTAAAACGCTACAGCCGGCACGTGATCATGCCAGAGGTCGGCATGGAAGGGCAGCGCCGCTTGAAAGCATCCAGCGTCTTGCTCATCGGCACCGGCGGTTTGGGCAGCCCGCTCGCGCTATATTTGGCGGCCGCCGGCATCGGGCGCATCGGCTTGGTCGATTACGATGTCGTCGACTTCACCAACCTGCAGCGCCAGGTCATCCATGGGGTCAGCACGGTTGGCGCCTCCAAGCTGGAAAGCGCCGAAGCCCGAATGCTGGATCTGAATCCCGATATTGCGGTTGTCAAATACAATGAGCCATTGACATCGGAAAACGCCGAGCGGATTTTCAGCGAAGACTGGGACATCGTCATCGACGGCACGGACAACTTCCCGACGCGCTACCTCGTCAATGATGCCTGCGTCAAACTTGGGATTCCCAATGTCTACGGCAGCATCTTCCGTTTTGAAGGGCAACTCAGCGTGTTTTACGCCGACGAAGGTCCCTGCTATCGCTGCATGTTCCCTGAGCCGCCGCCGCCGGGCTTGGTTCCCAGTTGCGCCGAAGGGGGTGTGCTGGGCATCTTGCCGGGCACTATCGGCACAATGCAAGCGACCGAAGCGATCAAGCTGCTCCTTGGCATCGGCGATCCCATGATCGGACGCATGATGCTCTACGATGCGCTGGAGATGAGCTTCCAAACAATCAAAGTGCGCAAGGATCCCAATTGTCCCGTTTGTGGCATCGCCGCCGGAGATATCGAGTTGATCGATTACGAACAATTCTGCGGCATGCCGGCGCACGATCACAGCGAATTCAGCTCGGTGGATGAGACCGAGAATCTCGATATCAAGACCGTTACCGTGCACGATGTAAAAGCGGCGCTGGAAAACGGCGAAGATGTGGTCGTGATTGATGTGCGCGATCCACATGAGTGGGATATCAGCGTCATCGACGGCACCATGAAAATCCCCAAGCCGGACATTCAGTTGGCGAAGAATGGGATCCAGGGCGGCCGCCGGCTTTGGGAAGAGACGGTCTTGAAGGACATCCCCAAGGACAAGACCCTGTACTTACACTGCCGCTCAGGCGTGCGAAGCGCCGATAGCATTGCCTTCTTGTCGGAAGTCGGCTACGACCTCGACCGGATGTATAACGTTGAAGGCGGCATCCTGGCATGGGCCGATGAGATTGATCCCGCGATGCCGAAATACTAACCGACGCATAGCGCTACAATAAGATAGACCGACTCATCACGAGGCGGTCTTCTGTTTTCCGGTTTTGCTGGTCTCTATCCCACCATCAAACTCTGCATGACCTTGTCGAGCGCCTCTTTCGGCGGACGCAAGTCGGCCTGTTCCAGCAGCGCAAGCGGCCTATCGACCAGCTCTTCCGTATCAGCCAGCGTCGGTCGTGGCTCTTCATAGTAGATCAGACCGGTCGAAAAGATCTGCTCGCGCATCGACCGCTCCAGCACATCCATCGCCATGCGCCGGTTGCGCGGGTCGTGGTCGTTGTCGAGCTTCTTCAAGCGGATGAAGCTGCCGTCGTGCATCTCGACGTCGATGATGTCGCCTTGGTCGTAATCCTCGATGGTGATCTCTTCGCGCTCCTCGACATAGTCAGGCGCCAGGATCTGAATTTCGTGCAGCGGAATTTCGTGATCTTTGCCGTAGGGATAGCTTTTGGTCGAAGTCGCGGCATTGTTAAAGGTGACGCAGGGACTGATGATATCGAGCACGGAAGTGCCCGGATGGCGAACAGCCGCTTGCAGCAGCGCTTGCACTTGCTTGGCATCGCCGCTGAAGCTGCGCGCGACGAAGGTGCAGCCGGCGATCACCGCTTCCAGCGCCAGGTCAATCGGCGGCATGTGATTGGTGCCATAGTACTTCAAGAATTGGCCCTCGTCGGCTGTCGCCGAGAATTGCCCTTTGGTCAAACCGTAAACGCCGTTGTTTTCGATGATGTACACGAAAGGCACATTACGGCGGATGACATGCTTGAATTGCCCCATGCCGATCGAGCCAGTATCGCCATCACCGCTCACGGCGATGCAGGAGAGCTCTGTGTTCGCCAGCAGGGCGCCGGTCGCCACCGAGGGCATGCGTCCATGCAAGGCATTAAATCCGTGCGAGCCGCCGAGGAAATAGGCCGGCGTCTTGCTTGAGCAGCCGATGCCGCTCATCTTGATGATTTTGTGCTGCTCCAAACCCAATTCGTAAGACATGCTGATGAGTTGGTTGGAGATCGAATCATGTCCGCAGCCAGGGCAGAGCGTGCTCGGTCGCCCCTTGTATTCGTTGCGCGCCAAGCCGAGATGATTTGTACGTGGTGGCATGATTATCCTTCCTGTTCTTTCAGGCTGTCGTAAATCCAGTCTGGCGTCATCGGCAAGCCGTCGCCGAGCGCAAGCGGTCTGACGTGGGAGACGTTTTCCGGATGTTCCAGCCGGATCAATTGCGTCAGCTGACCATCGAAGTTGTTCTCGATGACAAATACGCTCTTGTGCGCGTCAATGAAATCGCTGACCGATGACGCCAGCGGCAGCGCGCGCACGCGCAAATAGTTGGTCTTAATGCCGTCATTCGCCAGCCAATCGCGGGCTTCGCGAATGGCGTCTTCGTTGGTTCCAAAGGTGATGACGCCGATATCGGCGCCGCTGCCGTTTTCGACAATCGGCTGCGGCAGCATATCCCGCGCTGTATCCATCTTCAGGCGCAGGCGCGTCATATTCTCGACCCAATCATCGCTGCGTTCGCTGTAGACCGCCATCTCATCGTGACCGGTGCCGCGCGTGAAGTAGGCGGCGAAGCGATGATCGGTGCCGGGCAGGGTGCGATAGGCGATACCGTCGCCATCGACATCCATGTATCGACCCCACTTGCCGTGTTCATCGATGAATTCCTGCAGCGAACTGGCGTCCAGAACTTTGCCGCGGCTAATTGGCTTGTCGGGATAATCGAAGGGATCAGACAGCCAGTTGTTCATGCCCAAGTCGAGGTCGCTGACGACGAATACTGGTGTCTGCAAGTCTTCCGAGATATCGAAGGACTTCCAGCCAAATTCGAAAGCCTCTTTCAAATTGCCGGGCAACAGGCAGATCTGGCGGCTATCACCATGACCGAGGAAGTGAGTGAATAGCAGGTCGCCCTGGCTGGTGCGCGTCGGCAGACCGGTGCTTGGTCCCATTCGGGTGATATTCCAAAATACGGCCGGAATCTCGGCAAAGTAAGCGAGCCCGGCGAATTCCGCCATCAGGCTGATGCCCGGACCGCTAGTAGATGTCAGCGAGCGCCCGCCCGCCCAGCCAGCCCCGACCACGATGCCAGCGGCCGCCAGCTCATCTTCCGCCTGCACGATGGCGATTGTGTTCTCCTGGCTGTCATTCTGGCGTAAGCCGCGGAAGCCGATCACGCCATCGACAAAACTGGTGGACGGTGTAATCGGATACCAGGCGACTACGTTAACGCCGCCGAATACCGCGCCCAGCGCGCCGGCGTCGTTGCCGGTCATCATGATTTTCCCCTGCGTACCGTCCATGTACTCAAAACGATAGGGATCGGTCTTGACGACATTGTCGGCGGTCCAGTCATAAGCCAGCTTGACGACATTGTGATTCATCGCCGCCACCTTGACCTTGCCCTTGAAATTGGTGAGCAAGACATCGTAGATGAGGTCCAATGGAATATCGAATAGCTGGGCGACCGCGCCGACATAGGTCATGTTTTCCACTTGCTTGCGAAAGGCGGATGGCACTTCGGTCTGCCGCATCAGTTTGGCGACGGGAATCTGATAGTACGAGATATCGTCTCGCTGCCGGATCACCCTGGCGATTTTGTCGGTGGTGATGCAGACGCCGCCCGGCGGCAGATTGGCGACATCTTCGGTGGCGGTGCCATCGTTGTAGGCGACAACGATTTCGGTCAGCGCCTTGCGCGCCGTATAGCCGTCTTTGCTGGCACGGATTGTGTACCAGGTGGGCAGCCCTTTGATATTCGACGGAAAGAGATTCTTGCCATTGACCGGAATGCCCATCTGAAACAGCGACATCACCAGCACATTATTGGATGTTTGACTGCCGGAGCCGTTCTTGGTCGCCACCGAGAAGGCAAAGTCATTGATGACCGGCTCGCGGGTTTCTAGCTTGGGTTGTGTTTGCGCATTGATTGCCATGAGATAGTACGCAATGTTTTGCGTATCACTCCTTTCACAATTCGTGATTCAATTTCCTGCTCGCATAATCGTGATCTAGCCCCGCTCCGATTCCCAGGAGGCGTTGTTCGGCTCGTGACGCAGCAGCCGCGTATGCTCTACAAAGGCTTGCTGCGCCTCTTCGAATCTACCGGCGCGGATCAATTCCAATATGCGGGAATGATAGTCCCAAACTTGACGCAGATAGCTGTAATCCATATAGCGATTGACACCGACTTCCTCATACAGGTCCCAATAAGCCTCGAGGATTCCCAGCACAAAAGTGTTGTCCAGGTTCTTAAACACCGTCAGGTGGAAGAGTCGATGTTCCGGGTTCGGAATATGAATCGGCGGCGAATCCAGCTTCTGATTGGCGCTGTCGATGCAGCCCTGCATGGCGTTGAGATCGGCTTCGGTGAGCAGCGCGCAAGCTTCATTCCAATAAGCCGATTCAACATGATTGCGCAGCGAAGCGAAATCTTCAAAACGCTCGCCGCAAGCCATCGCGTAGAGCGCGCTCAAGCGCACCGCGGGCGTAAAGGCGTAGTCTTTCACCCTGGTGCCGCGCTTGGAGCGCACTTCCACCCAGCCCATTTGCCTCGCCACCTCAAGCTGTTCGCGCACCTTGTTGGCGCTCATATCCAAACGCGTGTCAGCAGTCAAGTCCTGAATCGACGGCAGGCGATCACCGGGCTGATAACCCTGCCTGATGATGTAGTTGAGGAAGTCCGAGCCGAGATTGATATCCATGATTCGTCAGATGAATGCCATCAATCAACTGATACTATCAATTCTATCATTAAAGAAGCTGCTTGTCTACAGATCCGACAGCTTGAATTCTTAAGAGATCGTTTGAAATTGCAAACGGAGTGATCAATAGGCGGAAGAACGCTTATGCGCGCAGCTCTCTCATTCGTTCAGCCGCCCGTTCGAGGGTTTCATCACTCTTGCAGAAGGCGAAGCGAACGTGATTTTCCGCGTGATGCCGATGTTTGTCGCTGAAGAAAGCCGACGGCGGAATCGTCGCCACGCCTATGTCTTCGATCAGGAATTTGCAGAACTCGACATCGTTTCCGTCGAAAACCTGGGAAAAATCGCCCATGATGAAATAGGTGCCTTCGGGCTGCATCGCCGTCATGCCAGCAGCCTCAATCACCTGCATCACCAGATCGCGCTTATGCGAATAAAGCGCCTGATATTCTTCATAGTAGCTGCTGCCGAGGCTGAAGGCGTAAGCGGTCGCCACTTGCGTGGGGTGGTTGGTGGCGAAGGTGATGAACTGATGCGAGCGCCAGACTCCGGTGATCAATTCCGGCGGACCGTAGACCCAGCCGATTTTCCAGCCGGTCATGCCGAAGGTCTTGCCAGCGCTGCCAATGGTGACCGTACGCTCAAACATGCCATCGAGCGACGCAATCGCGACATGCTGATGACCTTCAAAAAAGAGATGTTCATACACTTCATCGGAGATGACGATGACATCGTGCTCTATGCAAAGATCAGCGAAAAGCTGCAATTCCGCCCGTGTGTAAACGCGTCCCGAAGGATTGTTCGGCGTGTTGAGGAGCACAGCGCGCGTATTGTCGCTGAAGGCGGCGCGCAGCTCTCTCTCGTCGAATGTCCAGTTGGGCGGGTGCATCGGCACATAAACCGGTTTGCCGCCCGCCATCTGTACGCCGGGCACATAGCTGTCGTAGTAGGGTTCGATGATGATGACCTCATCGCCGGGATCGACCAATCCCATGATGGCGCTGTAAACGCCTTGGGTCGCGCCAGCGGTGACGATGACACCGGCTTCCGGGTCAACATCGATGCCATAGAATATGCCGGCGTGCCGGGCGACGCCCTCGCGTAAACTGGGCAGCCCGGGGCTGGGCGCGTACTGGTTGGCGCCATCGCTCTTAAGGGCGTCAATCGCGGCGTCGACTATCTCTTGCGGTCCGTCAAAATCGGGACGACCCTGCCCGAGATTGACGGCATTGTGCCGCGCCGCCAACTGATTGATCTCGGTGAAGATGGTCGTGCCAAATGGCGCTACACGCTGTGCGTAGGTTGGCATAAATGCTTTCCTGGTCTCGGTTTGCCAATCATCGGACAACTATAACACAGGCACTACAATCAGTCGCGGATTAGAAGGTCTGTCGCGATTTCCTTGCCCCTTTGAAAAAAGGGGATCTTCTGACGTGCCTTAACAAACTGGAATTGCACTGTGCGTCCAGTTGACAGTTCCCGCAGCCGCTGCCAATGACGCTTATACTTGACCGGACTGCCGTCCTTGGTTTTCCAGTCATTCCTGTTCCAGGCGTTCACCCACGAGTTCATGCCCTTCGCCAAATACTCTTGCGCGGTGTAGACAGTAACAGTTTCCTTCGGTCGGACGCTCTCCAAGGCTTTTATTGCGCCGATCAAAGTTGATTCCGGCTCGGTTTTCCCATACAGGAATTCGCTGATTTCTCTGGCTCTGTCCTTGTAAATGACTTGAGCGGCGTAAGCGCATGCACTCTTCTTCGCATCCAGTGCCGTTGAGATGTAGACGGAGACCTCAGTCTTGGGAGTTGAATCAGCAACATCGGCGCTTTCGGACTGCGACTTGGTTCGCGCGCGCTTTTCTTTTACAGCCAGCCGATCGCAGCGCTCATTCAGCTTATCGCCAGAATGCCCCGCAACATATTTCCAGTCGAGCACATGTCTATCCGCACATCGAAAGTATTTTTGCCAAAGATCCTTGTTTCGGGTTACTTTTTTCGCGCCGGTTGCGATGTCCTTGACATACAGCGAGTCGGTGAAGATTCTGACCGTCGTAGGACGTGTCAGCGCTTTCAATCCCTCAATTACAGCTGTCAGCTCCATCTGATTATTGGTCGTGTTCTCGGCGCCACCGCTGATTACTTTCTCTTTCACGATCTCGCCGTCGCTATCCGTCGCTTGCAGAATCGCCGCCCAACCGCCGGGTTGATTGTCAGCGTGGATATCGCAGGCGCCATCGGTGTAAATCGTGATTTGCATTGTGACCGTCTCATCGCCTATGATTGGCTGGCATTCTAGCACAGTTGCGCAACGATTATGTCGCATTGTGCGTAACAGTAATCATGGCGAGCCGTCGCCCGGCACGCTTTCTGCCATGTCGCTGAAGACGGGGTCAGGTCTGCTGAATGAGGATGGCGCCTCATGAATGACGAACACAATCTGGAAAAGATGCGTTACGATTCGCTGCTGAAGATCACGCGTACGATGGGCGGGGCGGCGCTCAGCGGCGCGGTGCCGACGCCAACGCTGGAACTCGCCAAGCAGTTGGGCATTTCCATCGCTGACGCCTGGATGTGTTTCGACATTTACAAGACTTATTTCGGCAAGGATCTTTCAAAGCGCGAATTATCCAATATGCTGCAAGCTACCGGCATCGTCATTCTAGGCGGAGGATTGGCGGGATATGTTGGCATCCGCCTGGCGCAGGCGCTGTTGAGCGAGATTCTGGAGCAGATACCGATCGCCAATTCGATCATCACCGGCATCGCCTTCGGCAGCTCAACCTTTATCATCGGTCTCGCCTGGCTGGCAATCGTGGAACAGAGCTATTTCGCGCAAAGCGCCGATGAAACCTAAGCCGGCTTCATCGCTAACTGCCTCAAGGTAAGCGTTCGAATCAGCGCCAGCAACAGCAGCGCCATGGCGCCGCCGCCCGCGCTGACGAAGACGAAACCGCCCAGTCCAAATAGCACGCCAGAACTCAGGGTGCCAAGCCCGGCGCAGAATGCGACCAGCATATCATTGAAGCCAGCCACGCGCGTTCGCTCGGCGCCGCTCAAAGCGTCCGCCAGCATAGACGAGCCGGCGACATAACCGAAGTTCCAGCCCAATCCAAGCAAGAATAAACCCGACAACAAATAGGGCAGTTGTGTCGATAGCGGCGAAATAATCGTCGACGCAATCAGCACAAGCGCGGCGATGACCATCATGGTGACGCGCCCGTAGCGGTCGATCAGGTAGCCGGTCAGCGGCGACAAGCCGAACATGCCCAATACATGCGCGCCGATCACCAGCGAGACCATCGCGTTGGAATGATCCTCCAGGTGCATATGCCATGGGGTTATCGTCATTAATGTGCTCATGACCGACTGGCAAATCACCATCGATAGGATCGCCAATTGCACATTTGGCAGGCGCAGCAATTCGCCCAAACGATGGCTGGCGCCGGGTTTGGCGTCTTCAATGTGAGGCTCCGAGTATTGCTGCGCGACGATGGCTGGCTCGGGGCGGAGCAGGGCGAAGGTGATCAGGAAAGATATGCCGGACAGGAATAGGGCGACGACCCAAGGTCCAGTGGTCAATTCTTGCGTTATGCCGCCGTATGGCAGCAGCAGATTTGCCAGCGGCGCGCCCAGGAGCGGCGGACCGGTCACCAGTTCCAGCGACAGGAATTTCGCCAATTGGCTGCTCGGCTCAACGAGCGCGGGACCAAAAATCGCGCCAATGGTGCCGGCAAAAACGATGCGCCCGATCATTTGCGCGCGTTTGTCGATAGGGAAGATTTCGCCGACCACGAAGCGGCTCATTTGCGTACCGGCGCGCGCCATGCCCATGCAAGCCGAGCTGATCAGAAGGAGGGGAAAGATGCCCTGAAGGACGGAGATCAAGCCGAGGACGGCGCCAGCGAAGCCCAAAGCGTAGGCGGTGCACAATCCGATCCGCCGCCCGTAATTCCCCATGATGATGCCCATGAAATAAGCCATGATCGAATGGGCGAAGGTGACCATGGTCGTGGGCAATCCGGCCGCCGCATCGGAACCGCCCAAGATGCCGGCGGCAATTGAATGCAGGGTGATGATCGATATCTGCGCCGCCGAGAAAAGACTTTGGGCGACGAACATGGTGATAAGGAGGCGATGGCTGACGCGCAACGAATGCAATGGACTTGCTCCGAATCGAGCTTAACCGGGATCAATTCGTCATTTTAGCGCAATTGACTAGGCGCGCCCCGCTGGACGCGCCAAGAGTTTTCCACCTGCAATTCCCTCATTCCGCCAGGAAATTGCGCAATACCGTATGCAGGATGCCACCGTTGCGATAGTAGTCGACCTCGACCGGCGTATCCAGGCGCACGGTTACATCAAAGCGAGTTGCTGCGCCGTTCTCATCGGTCGCCGTTACGGTCAGCGTGTCCATCGGCTGGATCGCATCGCCAACGGGAATATCGTATTTTTCATGTCCGCTCAGCCCGAGCGACTTATACGATTCGCCTTCAGCGAAGGTCAGCGGCAGCACCCCCATCATCACCAGGTTGCTGCGATGAATCCGCTCGATGCTCTCCGCGATAACCGCCTTGATCCCCAGAAGCAGCGTACCCTTCGCCGCCCAATCGCGCGACGAGCCCATGCCGTAATCCTTACCGGCAAGCACGATGAGCGGCGTGCCGTCCTCCTGGTATTTCAGCGCCGCATCGTAGATCGGCATCTCTTCCATCGTCGGCAAATAATAGGTGAGGCCCCCTTCGCTGCCCGGCACAAGCAAGTTACGGAGCCGCACATTGGCGAAGGTGCCGCGCGTCATCACACGGTCGTTGCCGCGGCGCGAACCGAAGCTGTTGAAGTATTGTGGGCTGACGTCGCGCTCCAGCAGGTATTGACCGGCCGGACCATTGATCGCGATGGCGCCCGCCGGCGAAATATGGTCGGTCGTCACCGAATCGCCGCCTTTGACCATAACGCGCGCGCCAGTTATTGGCTCAATCGGCGGGGCGGCTTGCGGCAAGTCGATGAAGAAGGGCGGCTCTTGAATATAGGTGCTCTCTGCGCTCCACTCATAAACCGGCTCGTCTGTGCTGGGGATCTCGTTCCATTGCTCGTTGCCATCGTAGACGTTGCCATATTGTTCAAGATACATGCCCGCATCTAGGCTGTTCTGCACCGTTTGCACAATCTCGTCCTGGCTGGGCCAGATGTCTCGCAGGTAGACCGCGGCGCCGTCCCGGTCAGTCGCGATTGGCTCGCGCTCCAAGTCGATATCGACCGTGCCTGCCAGCGCATAGGCAACCACCAAGGGCGGCGAAGCCAGGAAGTTGGCGCGCACATCGGGTCCAATCCGTCCGCCGAAATTGCGGTTGCCGCTCAGCACCGAGGCGGCGACGATATCGGCTTCGTGGATGGCATCACGCACCGGCTCGGGCAGGGGACCGCTATTGCCGATGCAAGTCGTGCAACCGTAACCGACCGTGTGAAAGCCTAGCGCTTCCAGATGCGGCGTCAGTCCCGCGCGGTCGAGGTATTCCGTCACCACCTTGGAGCCGGGGGCCAAGCTCGTCTTCACGTAGGGTTTGCGCGCCAATCCGCGCTCGCTGGCTTTCTTCGCCAGCAGCCCGGCCGCGACCATGACCGAGGGATTGCTCGTATTGGTGCAGGAAGTGATAGCGGCGATGACCACCGATCCATGCTTGAGCGTCGCGCTGTCGCCGTTGGCGCGGACATTGCCGCTGGCTTCAAGCTGGTCACCTGCAAGGGCGAAACCCTGCGGACCCAAGGGCGCCCTCAACACGCGGTTGAAGGTCGGCTTGAGCTCGCGCACCAAGATGCGGTCTTGCGGCCGCAAGGGACCGGCGACGCTCGGCTCGACGGTGCTCAGATCCAGTTCGAGCACATCGTTGAACTCCGGATCATCGCTGTCATCGCTGCGGAAAAGTCCTTGTTCCTTGCAATATGCCTCCACCAGTTTAACGAGTTCTTCATCGCGACCGGTGCGGCGGAGATAACTGAGCACCTCTTCATCGACCGGGAAGAAACCCATCGTCGCGCCATACTCCGGCGCCATATTGGCGATGGTGGCGCGGTCGGGCAACGTCATGCTACTCAGCCCGCCGCCATAAAACTCGACGAACTTGCCGACTACGCCTTTTTCGCGCAGCATCTGTGTAACGACGAGCACGAGATCGGTAGCGGTCGCGCCCTCGGGCAGCTGCCCCATCAGCTTGAAGCCAACGACTTCTGGCATCAGCATATAGATTGGCTGACCCAGCATCGCCGCTTCCGCCTCAATGCCGCCTACGCCCCAGCCGAGCACGCCCAAGCCATTGATCATCGTGGTATGGCTGTCCGTCCCCACCAGCGTATCCGGCAGGGCAACCTTGCCATCACCTTGCGGATCATCGTAAAGTTGCACGACTTTCGCTAGATATTCCAGATTGACTTGGTGCACGATGCCGGTGGCGGGCGGAACCACTTTGAGGTTCTCGAAGGCTTTCTGTCCCCAATGCAGAAATTCATAGCGCTCGCGATTGCGCACGAACTCCATCTCGGCGTTGCGCGTGATCGCATCGGCGGTTCCGTACACATCCACTTGCACCGAGTGGTCAATGACCAAATCGACCGGCACTTTGGGGTTGATCTTCTGCGGATCGCCGCCCATGCGCGCCATCGCGCTGCGCAGCGCCGCCAAATCAACCAGCGAGGGCACACCGGTGAAATCCTGCAAGATCACGCGCGCCGGACTGAAGGGGATCTCCACCGCTTGGTAGTCGTCCGCATCCCACGATGCCAGATTGACCACATCTTCGGCTTGGAAGAGCCGCCCATCTTCGTTGCGTAAGGCATTTTCCAGCAGAATCTTGATGCTAAATGGCAGCCGGTCGATATTGCCGATGCCGTCCTGCGCCAGTCTGCTCAGTCGGTAGATGCCGGCTCGCGTTCCTCCACTGTCGATTGTGCCGCGCGTTCCAAAACTACGATTCATATACGGTTCCTTCTCTCCGAGCGCGCAGGGCTATACTTGATGACTATCGCTCATGGAATTAGCCCAGCGGACAGAACGATATTGAAGCTGTATTCTATCAGAGATTCGAGCCTGCTGTTACAGCGGCAACGAATAGTCAGACATATTGTCGACCCGGTCATCTGGCTACTGAACTTTCACGAGACTACTGCAATAGGGAATTCTTCCAGGCGACGTCCAAAGGTGAAGTGACATGGTATTTCGTGACAGAGCCAGGAATACCGTAACGGCACTCATCGTTGTATTGATGGCATGCATGGTCTCAGCTCACGATGAAGAACTCCCATGGCTTTACGGTGGTTTAGGCTGGAGTGCGGACGGACAGTATATTGCCGTGGCCACAAGTCAGGGCGTCCGCATCCACAATAGTGATGACTTGTCGCTTGTCAGTGTGCTGGATGAGTCCACGGTAGTTACTACACTCGACTGGAGCACCGAGGGCCTAAAGATTGCTTATGACAGTGAGTACCGTAATGGCATAATCGTCTGGGACCTGGAAACAGAACAGCGCCTCACCTTGGACGCGCCGGGCACTGCCGGAATCACAAGCATTGAATGGTCGCCCGGAGGCGCACGCATAGCCGCCGGACATCTGCTTTGGCCCGAAATCTACATTTGGAACGCCGAATCGCGAGCGCTGGTAGAAATCATTCCATTATCGCTGTTTTCAAACCTCGATTATGGCCACGTTGAGTGGAGTCCTGATGGACGGTATCTCGCGACCGGATCAATTTCGCGGGGACTCGCTATCTTTGATTCGGCATATAGGTTTCAAGATTTTAGGTGGAATAAGAGCGGTTCCCGTCCTACGAAATGGAGTCCCGATGGAACAATGCTTGCCGCGGGACGCGATCTTATCAAGATTTGGGAGATTCATCCTGAGATTCATCATCGAATGATTGACGAGTTTATCGGTGATCTTGTGTACGTTCTAGATGGTCGATTCGTAGGCTTAAGCTGGCATCCGGATTCGGAAAAACTTGCGTTCATTGACATTTCAGCCGATTCCGCTATTGTCGAAGGATCTCGGACTCGTGCGGCTATTTGGGATATTGCAACGGATTCAGTCAGACACTTACCCTGCGTTCTGGTCTATTGGGATTATGTAGACAAGGACGGTAAGGTAATTTCATGGAGTCCTGATGGAATAAGGCTGGCGGCGATCAGCAATGACGGGCGAATTATCATTTGGAACGCTATCACTTATGAAGTTGTTGCGGAGTATGACGGTTATCGGTCCATAGTGGATTATTATGCCGAGAAAGACTTTTTCTCCGAGCAAGAATTGGGCTCCGCCCGCAGCGCGCGTCTGCCATGTCAGCAGTAACACAGTCACCAGCTGCAACTTGTCATTTTACAAATTCAAAGCCGTCAAGTAGACTTGCCGCGATTGCTGACAACAAGTATTGACGCAGTTCAACAGGTTGTGAATCTATGGCAAAACGAAGCCGCACGCGCGAAGCTCGGCAGCGCCGGCAAAAGCAGCGCCGCCAGAATAAACGGCTGCTCGTTCTCGTCTTGGTGGTTGCGCTGGCAGTCGTCGGTATCGCCGTAGTGGTCGTTTCCAACCAGCCGGTCGACGCTCACATACTGGACGATCTGTCATCCCGCTACGAGGGACTTGAGCGCAGCAATACGCCGGAAGGCTATCCGCGGCTGGGAAACCCGGACGCGCCGGTGACGATGGAAGAATACGCCAGTTTCGCCTGTCCCGGCTGCGAGTCATTTCACAGTGACAGCTTGGACGCCGTGCTTGAGCGTGTAAGGGACGAGCAGGTTCTCTTCACCTACGTGCCGCTCAATACCGGCTCGATACCCAATGCGCCCGGCGCATCGCGCGCCGCCCTTTGTGTCGGGCAGCAGGGCATGTTTTGGGAAATGCACGATGTGCTCTTCGACTGGCAGACGCGCTACGGAAATACGGCTTTCTCCCAGAACCGCCTGCTGACCGGCGTTGAGCAACTGGGATTAAACAGCGACGCTTTCACTGCCTGCTTCAATTCGGCGGGAATCAGCCGCACGCTTGAAGCCGCCGCCAATGAAGGGGTATCTACGACGCCGACGCTTCGGGTGAATGGCGTAACCGTGGAGTCAAGCCAGGCGGGGGCGATCCCGTCGGCAGCCACAATCCTGCAAGCTATCGATGATGCCACGCCGGCTGACTGGGGGCAGTCGAGCGCGCCGACCGAAACTGCGCTGCCCACCGATACTGCCGTACCAACTGTCGGCGCGACAGCGGCCGATGCTGCCGATGCGACAGACGATGAACAGCCAACTGCAACCGCCGAGCAGACGCTTGAATCGGCGGCGACCGCCGAGCAGGCAGACTCGACGATTTCCCCCGAAGCTACGGCAACCCAATAACTTAAGTGCGGGATCCTGCTGCGCTTGGCGAATTCACTTCTTCGCCAGCATCGGTCCCAGGCTGCGTCCGCCCAATAAGTGCATGTGCAAGTGGAAGACCTCCTGCCCGCCGTCTTCGTTGCAGTTGACGATCAGCCGGTAGCCATTCTGCGCAATGCCTTCATCACTCGCGATCCGGGCGGCAACGGTAAACAGACGTCCCAAAACCGCTTCGTCAGCCGCCTCGACATCGTTGGCGGTGGGGATCTCCTTCTTAGGGATGATCAGGATATGGACCGGCGCCTGCGGGGCGATATCGCGAAAAGCCAGCACAAGATCGTCTTCGTAGACGATATCAGCCGGGATTTCCTTGGCGATGATCTTGGAAAATATCGTGCTCACTTTTGCTCTCCAATCTAATGCGCTGGCGCAAACTACATGACCATGCCGCCATCAACGACCATCGTCTGCCCGGTGATATAATCGGCCTCATCCGATGCCAGAAACGCAACCGCCTTGGCGATATCCTGCGTCGCGCCCATCCGGCCAAGCGGGATCGCTTCAATCGCCTTTTCTCGGATGTCGTCGGATAAGTCGGCCGTCATATCGGTCTCGACAAAGCCGGGCGCAACCGCGTTGACGCGGATGCCGCGCGCGGCAACTTCCTTCGCCAGCGATTTGGTCAGCCCGATGATGCCCGCTTTGCTGGCGGCGTAATTCGTCTGCCCGCCGTTGCCCGCAATGCCGACTACGCTGGTGATGTTGATGATGCTTCCGCTGCGCTTGCGCATCATGGTGCGCGTCGCCGTTTTGCAGCAGAGCCAGCAGCTGCGCAAGTTCGTTTCAATCACGGCGTCGAAATCGTCCGGTTTCATCAGCATGATGACATTGTCGCGCGTCATGCCGGCGTTATTGACCAGAATGTCGATTGTGCCGAAGTCGGAAACAATCGTTTTGAACATCGCGGTCACCTGCTCCGCATCGCTGACATCTGCCTGCATACTGTGCGCCTTGCCGCCGGTTGTTTCGATCTGTGCGACGACTTCCGCGGCGGCAGCGCCGCTTCGGTTGTAATTCACAAAGACGGTCGCGCCGCGCGCCGCCAATTCCAGGCAGATCGCGCGACCGATGCCCCGCCCGCCGCCGGTGACAAGCGCGATCTGACCTTTGAGATAGGACATACTTTATCTCCTGCTCGGTGGTTGGTTCATGCCGTCAATATACTGCCAGCCAGTCTATAGCGCTATGGTCCGCCGCCGACCCAGCCGATCAACTTGACTTGCCCGCGCAGATCGCGCGTCAGGCTAGTCGCGCCAAAGCCGTTATTGCTGGCGATGTAAATATCATTTCTTCCATCAACCGACGGATTGACGCCTGAAAACGCAATAAACTGCCCATCGGGCGCAAACTGCGGGTCACACATGGTTGGCGGCGGACCTCCGCTTGCGACATTTCCGAAACCGAGATTCTTGACGCGGATGCCAAATGGGCATTGGCCCGCGGTACCGCCAATGGCGATGCGTTCTCCATCGGGTGACCAGCTTGCGACCATGCCATATCGCGGCAGATCCAACTCTCTGTCTCGGCCGAGCACCAGTCCGCTCCAATTAAGCAGGACAATTTCATTAGTGCTGTCGGCGACTTGGATTACCACGCGATTCCCGTCGGGCGACCATGAATCGGACAGGTAGCTTGCCCTTGCGGAAGTTCCCGCAGCGCGGACTTCGCGGACTGCGCCCGTCTCGATATTGGCGCGCCAGATTCGACGTTGCGGATTCTGCAGATCAAAAGGGCTGCCGCTGGCGAAAGCCAGCAGTGAAGCGCTTATCCAAGTGGGCGCCTCGGAAACTACTACGTCAGACAGTTGCCAGCTCCGTCCGCTTACGACTTCGTACAAATAGACGTGACCGCCAGCTGGGGGCGGCATCGTCATGGCGTCGCAGAAGTTTGCCTCACCCGGTATCCAACTGGGACAAGTGGCGCGGTCGGAGACAAAGGCGATGTGTCTTCCATCCGGCGACCAGCGGGGCCACAAGTCGAACGAGCCAATGTCGCTGATATTCTTCGGCGAAGAGCCATCAGTGGCGGCCAGATAGATGTCGATGTCATAACCGGTGGCGACGGCAATCGCCATTCGGCTGCCATCGGGCGACCAGTCGGGCGGCAAGTAGAAGCCCCGCTGCACCAGCGGATTTTCGCCCGGCAGCACTCTCGCGCTGAATCCGTTTTTCAAATCCAGGATGTAGAGACCGCTCGTGCGGGGATCGTCGCCCGACTTGACATAAGCCAGCGCATTGCCCGGGCGCGCCAGGTAGACCTCCAGGCTCCTGGTCGAGATCAATTCCAGCACGGGAATGCGCCGCCTCGCCCCGGTTGGCGACACGAAGTACACGGTCTGTACGCCGGTGAAAGGCTGAGCCGTCGCGATGTTGGCGATGTTTTGGCGATTGTTGGCGCTGGTGAAGGCGATCATCGGGCTGGAAACCCCGTCGGCGATCGGCGCCGGGATCTCAGCCACATCCCAATTGTCAAAGACGAAGCCAAGAACAGGAAGCGCTGTGATCGTCGGCGTCAGAGTCGGCGACGGCGACGCCGTCGGCGTGGCGCTCAATGTGGCGGTGGGGCTGGCTGTTGCGCTGGGCGTCAAGGTAGGAGTTGCGCTAGGCGCCGGCGTCGCGGTATCGGTCGGCGTCTGGCTTGGCAGCGGCGACGGAACAGATGTGTTTGTAGGCGCCAGGGTTGCCGTAAGGCGGGGCGTCGCGGTGGGTTGGCTCAAAGCGCTGCAAGCCGTCAATAGGATCACGGGAATCGGCATGAGCCGCCGAAGAGCGCTGAGATAGAAAGAAAAGTCGAAAGCTGAATAGTTCACTTGTTGACGACCACTGCACAAAATCTTCGGCATGGCTTAACGAAGAAAATCGCAGTCATCTCAGCCTACCTTCAGGGAATGCCGGCGTCACATCTAATCTTCGTCGCCGTCGCGCTCATCATGCGCCGGGCGTCGCTTATCGGCGTCAATATCGCGGCTTCGGATTGCCGGCGGCTCAAGCAGCACCAAATCCAAAACCTCGCTCATATCTTCGACGAATGTAATTGAGACGTCGCGCTGCGCCGCCCGGGGCAGATCATGCAGGTCCTTCTGGTTGTCTTTCGGCAGGATCATTCGCGGTATGCCGCGGCGGCGGGCGGCCAGAATCTTTTCAACGACGCCGCCGACGGGCAGAATATGACCTCTCAACGTAATCTCGCCCGTCATTGCGTAGTTTGCGTTCGCCGGACGTTCGGTGAAAGCCGAGATCAGCGCGGTAGCAAGCGTGATGCCGGCCGAGGGTCCATCTTTGGGCACCGCGCCTTCTGGCATGTGTATGTGAAGATCATAGTTGTCGAAATCATCGGCGGGCAAGCCAAACTCGTTCGCCCGCGCCCGAAGGTAGCTCAAGGCAATGTGAGCCGATTCCTGCAGTACATCGCCAAGCTGGCCGGTCAGCATCAGGTTTCCTTTGCCCGGCACCAGCGAAACTTCAACGGTCTGGATATCGCCGCCGTTGGGCGTCCAGACCAAGCCGCTTACGATGCCAATCGCGTCGCTGCGATTGACTCGCGAGTCGAGCATCTGCGGCGGGCCGAGATGCTTCTCGATAATTGCCGGCGTGATGCGCCGCGGGAATCCGCGCTCGGAAGCGACTTTCCGCGCGATTCTGCGACACATTCTGGCGATCTCGCGTTCGAAATTCCTGACGCCGCTTTCGTATGTATAGTGACGAATGATATGTTGCAGCGCGGGCGTCGAAAAGCGGATCCGCGCATCGGCGATGCCATTCGCTTCAAGCTGCTTTGGGATCAAGAAGCGGCGCGCGATTTCGATCTTTTCTTCCTCGGAATAGCCTTTGAATTCGATGACCTCAAGGCGATCTTCCAAAGCTTCCGGAATCGAAAACAAATCATTGGCGGTGGTGATAAAGGTCACCTTGGACAGGTCATAAGGCACTTCAAGATAGTGATCGACGAAATTGACGTTCTGCTCCGGGTCGAGCACTTCGAGCAGCGCCGATGCCGGATCGCCGCGAAAGTCGGAACTCATCTTGTCGATCTCGTCGAGCATAAAGACGGGGTTCACGGTCTCCGCGCGTTCCATTTGCTGCAGGATTCGCCCCGGCATTGAGCCGATGTAAGTGCGGCGGTGACCGCGTATTTCCGCTTCATCGCGAACGCCGCCCAAGCTGATGCGCAGGAATTTGCAGCCGAGCGCATCAGATATGCTTTTGCCCAGGGATGTCTTGCCGACGCCTGGCGGTCCCACAAAGCAAAGTATCGGGTTCTTCATTTTGTCTTTCGCGAGCTTGCGCACGGCAATATGCTCGATAATCCGCGCCTTGACCTTGGACAAACCGTAGTGGGCGCGATCGAGGATATCCTCTGCATTTTGCAAGTTGAGATTCTCATCGCTGATAACATTCCAGGGCAGGGTCAGCAGCCGATCAAGATATGTATGAATCACGCCGGACTCGGGCGACATCGGCGGAACGACGCTCAAGCGCGACATTTCCTTCATCGCCTTTTCTTCCACCTCGGTCGGCAAATTCGCGGCGCGTACTCTTTCGGAGAGCTCACGCATCTCTTGCTGGAAGATATCGCCATCACCCAGTTCCTGCTGAATGATGCGGACTTGCTCTCGCAGGTACATCTCGCGCTGGTTGGCGGCAATCTCATCCTGCAGGCGCGTATGAACTTCGTCGTGGATTTCGTTGTCATGCAAATCAGTCGTCAGCAGCACCGCCAGCAATTCAAGCCGCTTCGCGACATCTTCCAGTTCGAGCAGCTGTTGCAGATCATCCGCCGGAAGCGGCAGAATCGACGAGAGCGAGTCGCAGAATTGCCCCGGATCCTCCAGCGACAAAACGTGTTTGATGATGCTTTCGGGCAAAGCCTCGTTGTACTGGCTGCTGTGTTTGAATACTTCTTTCAGCGCGTTCGACAAAGACGTCAGCTTCTGCGGCTCAACGGTTTCTTCAGCTATCACGCTGGCTCTCGCCACCGGGTAGGCGCCCGCTTGCCGAACCTCGAGAATGCGCACACGCCGTCTTCCTTGCGCCAGCAGTTGGGTGGTTTCATCGGCCATCGCCCTGGATTTGCCGGGCGCGACTTCCGTGCCAACCGTATGTATCTGGTTGATCAGCCCTTTGCCTTCTTGGTCGTGCTTGAGCTTGCAGGCGATTAAGGTACGCTTTTGCTCGCGCGAGAAACTGGCCGCGTTGATCTGCGCCTTTGTCTTTAGCGGGATCAGGCTCAATACTCGCGGAAAGAGCACTTGGGCGTCCAGCGGCAACAAGGGAAGCTCAAATACGCCGTCGTTTTGCGGTTCGGCGTTGTCAATATGGTTGAAGTCCAATACCGCTTCTGATGCCAAGACTTAATCTTTCGCCTATCACGCGATTCGAAACCTTGGGCTGGCAAGTGTAGCTGAATTCCAAGCCAAAAGTAAGTCCGGCTAGCCTGCTGGCTATCGGCGCCGGAACTCGTGTATATGTGTGGAGAACATAAAGCCTGCAAGGCGGCGCGCGCCGCAAATTCGATATAGACTTGCTCGCAACGAAGCCCATCAGTAGACTTACACTGTGCTTGCAGTTGACGGGAATCCCGCACATGCGTTTGCCTCGCTTGGTCACGCTGCTTGCCGCCGCCCTCGGCGCGGTGATCGTGTTCGCAGTCGGCAGCCTGCTTCTCAGACCGCCTTTGCCCTTGATAATCGAAGCGGGATTCGACCGGCCATCAATTAGCCCCAATGCCGATGGGGAGGACGACATCGCCGTATTCAAATACAGTCTGTCGCGTCCGGCATCGGTCAGCCTGTCTTTGACTTCGCAGCAAGGGAGGCAGTTTTATTTCCGACAGCGTCAAGCGCGCGATGATGGCGATTACAGCGTGCTCTTCAGCGGCATTGTGGACGGCTTTCAAAACGACGGCGAAATCGTCTTCGGGGAAATCGAGCGGCGTCTGATACCCAATGGAAACTACAGTTGGCAGCTGGAGGCGCAGACCAATGACGGCGTATTGATGAGCGAGCGCGGCTCACTGATGGTGCAAGATGGTGATACGCCCCTGCCAATTATGTCGGAATTCGCCATTTCGCCGGCCGTATTTTCGCCAAATCAGGATGGCATCGCCGATCGCGTCAGCATTAACGTCTATCTCGAAAAGGATGTGGAACGTCTTGATGTGTTCCTTCTTGGAGCGGACGGCTTGCGAATTCCCATTTCCGCTCGCGTCGAAGAGCGTCAATACGGAGAAGCGGGGCGGCACCTCTTCGATTATGAAGGCGGCATTGACCTCGGCGTCGATCCGCCGCCCGACGGCGCCTATACAGTTGTCGCGCTGGCGCAAGATAAAGTCGGCCAGCGCATAAGAATGGAGGGCGAGCTCACCATTACGACCGGCGGCAAGCCCTTCGCCGAGATTAAGCCGCAAGCGCCCGGAGTCGATGTCGCCTTCGCTGTGCAGCCTTATGACGAAAAATGGTATTCGAACGCTGGCGATCTGGGCGACTTGCTCCCGCAGCCCGACGATGCGCGGTCGCTGGCTTATTCGCAGCAGATTACCGTGCCCCTGGGTGATATGCTCGTCTTTCGCTTGACGGTAGAGAATTACGGTCCAGTGCCGATACGCACCAGCGGTCCAGCGCCCGGCGCCGTATATCAGCAGGAGCAGTTGGCGGGAACCTTGGGATTCTTCGATGAGTCGGGGGCTTGGCGCGTTGGCATTCAGTGCGAGACGTCCATTTCCAGCTTTCCCTATCGCTGGGCGGTGGCGCGTGATGATTTGCTGCAAGAAGTTTACGATGAGGCGAGCGAGAATACGTACCGCTACCTGGCGCCGGGAGCGCGCGCTGTGGTCTGGGGCGCGATCCGCATGACCGAGGTCAAGGCGCGCAATCCGCAGAATTGCTGGGCTGGCCTGATCCATGAGGACGTTGCCATTAGCCTGCGTAACAATCATGTCGGCATGCGTTCAATCATGGTCGTTGATCCGGAAGGCGGCTCCGCAAGTTGAGCGCGGACAAGCTCTCGAAGATTGATCTGGCAGTTGTCATCGTCGCCTGGAACAACGCCACTGTCATTGGCGAGGCGCTGGGCAGCTTGTACGATGACTTAAAAGAAAGCGGATTGCGGTACGAAGTTTGGGTGGTTGATTCCGCTTCCGATGACCAAACCGTGGAAATCGCGCGCCGCGACTTTCCGGCGATAAAGCTGATTGAAAGCGACATGAACATTGGCTTCGCCGCGGCCAACAATGTGGCGCTGAGGCGGCTGGGCTTCGGCGATTCTCTGCCGGAGCGGGAGTTGCCCACAGCCGTATTCTTGCTGAACCCGGACACGATCACGCATCGCGGCGCGACAAAACGGCTGTACGATGAGCTGGTATCCCATTCAGATACGGGCGTGGTCGGCGCCCGGCTAAGCTTTGCCGATGGCGGATTTCAACACAGCGCCTTTCGCTTTCCCGGTCTGCGGCAGATTTGGGCTGAGCTTTTCCCGACCGCCGGTCGCCTGCTGGAGGGGTCGTTCAACGGGCGCTATCCGCGTTACCGCTACGCCAGCGAGCAAGCGTTTGAGGTAGACTTCACGCTCGGCGCCACCATGATGCTCAAGCGCGAAGTCATTGAGCAGTCGGGCTTGTTTGACGAAGGGTTCTTCCTCTATTGCGAAGAAGTCGATTGGGCTTGGCGCATCAAGAAATTGGGCTGGCGCATCTTCTGCGTGCCGACGGCGCGTGTCACGCACATCGGCGGCGGCAGCACATCGCAAGCCCGCCCGAGCAGCCTAATCCAATTGTGGAAAAGTAGGCTATTATTGTATGACAAACATTATTCGAACTGGAAAAGCCGACTGGCGCGCCAACTGGTGATCTGGGGCATGCGGCGGAAAATGCGAAGGTTAAGCGCCGCTGACGCCGAGTTAGCGGCCGCCTGCCGGACTGTCATTGAGTTGGCGAAAGCATGACGCATCTCACTGCCATCGTATTGACTCACAATGAGTCGGAGCAGATAGCCGATTGCATACGGACGCTGCGGTTTGCCGACCGCGTCATCATCTTCGACTCGTACAGCACCGATGACACGATAGCGATCGCCCAGCGTTCCGGCGCCGATATATTCCAGCACGAGTTTGCTGATTACAGCGAACAGCGGAATGCCGCGCTCGATGCCGCTGACGAGATGACGGACTGGGTGCTTTTCGTCGATGCGGATGAACGAGTTACTGATGCGCTGGCGGAGGAGATCCGCAACAAGATCCGGCTGCCAGATTACGCCGGCTGGCGGATACCGCGACACAATTACATCTTCGGCATCTTGACCAAAGGGGCGGGCTGGTATCCCGATTATCAAACGCGCTTGCTGCGGGTGGGGCAGGCGTACTACGATAATCGGCGGAAAGTGCACGAAGTGGTGAAGCTATTTGGCGCCGAAGGCACGATCAGACATCCGCTGCTTCACTACAACTATCGGGATATGACGCAATTCAAAACCAAACAGGAGCATTACGCCCGCTTTGACGCCCAGAGCCTTTATTCGCAAGGCGTTCGACCCAAGCCGCGCAACTTCGTCCTGCAGCCGCTAAGGCAGTTCTACTGGCGATACGTGACGCTCGGCGGCTACCGAGATCGCTGGCACGGTCTAAGACTGTCTCTTCTGATGGCTTGGTACGAATATCGCAAATACCAGGAACTTGCTGGCTTGTGGCAAAGGTAGGCGCGGTATCGCGCAGGTTCGGCGCCGCCAGCGCGCGCGCTATAGCGGGACCAAAATGCCGTAGCCGCCGCTTTCGCGCCGATAAAGCACATTGACCTGCGCGCTTTCGGCATTCATGAACATATAGAAATTGTGGTCGAGCAACTCCAGTTGCTCGATCGCTTCCGCTTCGTTCATCGGCATCATTTCAATCTGCTTGCGCCGAAAGATTTCGGTAGCGGCGTCGGATTCTTCCGCGTCGCCCAGCGAGTAATCCGGTACATCCTCCGCCAAATCAAGCTCGGCGACCGTCGCCCGGTAGCGGTCGCGCACTTTCTGGTTTTTCGATTTGCGTTTGCTTTTGAAGCGATCAATCTGGCGATGCAGTTTGTCCACCGCCTTGTTGACGGCGAAGCGAATCGTATCGCGATTCTCGATATTCATCTTTTCTTCCGCGCGCAAGATGGCGCCGCGAGCATGTTGAACGGTGATCTGCGCGATCGCGAGGTCAGCGCCTCGGTGCGTGCGGATAATCGATAATTCAACGCCCACCTGAGCGATATTGGGCAGGTAACGGTCAAGCTTGTCGACTTTCGCGCGGATATAACTATCGAGCGCCTCCGAGATCTTGATCCCGTCTCCGTGTATACTGATATTCATTATCTTCCTCCTGGCGAATTCACCGGGTGGTTAAGCGTGGCTTACGGCGATTCCGTAGACGGCGCCAGCCCCTTTGTCCTTGAGCGCGCTGGCGCTTTCACGGAGCGTCGAACCGGTTGTCACCACGTCATCCACCAGCAATACTACGCGCCCCTTCACGGCTTCGCTCGCCTCAAACGCATCCCTTACATTTGATTGCCGCTCCTCTTGTGTCAGCAGCGCTTGTTGGTCCGTCTCGCGGACGCGCTTGAGGAAGTCAGCGCTGTAAAATACACCCAGCGCGGCTGACAGATGCTGGGCCAGAAGCGCCGCCTGATTATAGCCTCTTTCCGCTTCACGGTCAGCAAAAAGGGGGACGGGCACGATTACGTCGATTTGGCGATTCAATTGGCGCAGCGCAATGGCGAGTCTCGCAGCCAGCGGCGCTGCGAGTTCCGTCGCGCCATCGTATTTGAATGTTCGCACCGCGTTTCGCAGGATCTGGCGATGCTTGCCCGTCGCGAATACGGCGTCCAAGTTTTCGAGCGCTTCTGAATGGCGCTCGATCGGCAATAGATCAAGTTCGCGCCAGCAGCCAGCGCAGAAACGAAAATCAACGCGGCCGCAATTGCCGCAAGACGGCGGAAAGACGAGATCTTGCAGCCAAGAAATGGCGCCGGCCACGCTTTGATCTAGGCGCTGGCCAATGCTTTCATAAGTTGTGGATTCAGGCTGCGCTAGCTTCACGTCTCACACAATCTGCCGCGGCTGGTTGAAAACGATTGTAGCACAGACGCCTCGGGATTCGCTTAATCGGCAGCGCCTAGTTTCACCCGACGACTGCGCGAAGCGACACGCAGTGAGCGATGCTGCAGAATCCTGCGTCCATGCAAGCTTTAAGACTTTGATACCCAAATCGTGATATAGTTAGAATGTGCGCCGACAGCCAAATGAGGCATGCGGAGGAGGGCTTGCCAATTGGAGAGAATCGCTTGCGGAGGATTGACGTATTTTCGTAACCGAGCCTGGCCTGAGCTACGTCACGGCATTTTTACCCGCCATGGCGGCGTCAGTCATTCGCCATGGCGCTCGCTGAATATGGGCGCTTCCAACGGCGATGCCCCGGAGGCGGTAAGAGAAAATCATTCGCGCGTTTACCGAGCGCTTGACGTCAATGGGGAACGCGCCGCAAGCTGCTGGCTGGTGCACAGCGTCGACACGCTTGTGGTGACCGAGGACTTCCGGCTAAATGGGAGCCTGCAAAAAGCCGACGCCATTATAACTGATCAGCGCGATACGCCGCTCGTGATGCGTTTTGCCGATTGCGTCCCGCTGCTGTTCTACGATAGAGCAAAGCGGGCGATAGCGCTGGGACACGCCGGCTGGCGCGGGACCGTACGAGGCATGGCGGCCAGCATCGTTCGCATGATGCAAAAGACTTACGGAAGCAATGCGGCGGAAGTAGAGGTTGTCATCGGTCCCGCAATATCACGGCGAAATTACGCAGTAGGAGAAGAAGTAGCCCGTCAAGCAGAAGCCTATTTTGGCGCTGACGCCGACGTAATCTGGCGCGATCCAGCCGGCGGCGCGGCGCATTTGGACCTCTGGCGCGCCAATCGCCTAGATCTGGAACGAAGCGGTGTTACGAACATTCAATTGCTTGAAATATGCACCTACGAAAACACCGGCGACTTTTATTCGCATCGCCGTGATAAGGGCTTGACGGGTCGATTTGCTGTGGTGATGTCACTGTGAGCATCAGCGATAATATCAAGCATGTTGAAGATCGCATTGCCGATGCCTGCGCCAATGCGCAGCGCGATCCGGCAGATATTACGCTGGTCGCGGTCACCAAGCAGAAGACCGTGACTCAAATCCTCGAAGCCGTCGACGCTGGTTTGCAACACTTGGGCGAAAACCGCGTAGAAGAAGGTGCGGCAAAGATTCCGCAAGTCAACGACGTGGCAAACGGCAAACTGACATGGCACATGGTCGGGCATGTGCAGAGCAGAAAAGCCAAACATGTAGTTCAGCAATTTGATATGGTACAGTCTGTGGACAGCTTGAAGCTGGCCAGGCGATTCTCTCGGCTGGCGGGCGAAAGAGAGCGCCGGCTCGAAATTCTTTTGGAGATCAATGTTTCCGGCGAAGCATCGAAATACGGACTTGCGGGTTACAATTGGTATGATGACCGTTCAGTTCGGAATAGCTTGTGGCGAGAGGTCGGCGAGATTGCGGCATTGCCTCATCTGGAAGTATCGGGTCTGATGACCATGGCGCCGTATGACGCGGACGAAAGGTTCGCCCGGCGCGTGTTTGCTGATTTGCGCGCCTTGCGAGACGCCATCGCTGATGAGATGAAGCTGCGGCTGCCTGAATTAAGCATGGGAATGACAAACGACTATCCATTTGCGATTGAAGAAGGCGCCACAATCGTTCGCATTGGACGCGCGATTTTTGGCGAACGAATTTGATAACGAAGTCAGAAGAAAGGTCCACAAAGCGATGAATCCCCTTTTTGCCCTATTGTATTGGTTGCTGCAGGTTTATCAGTTTATCGTGATTGCGCGGGTCTTGATGAGTTGGATACCCAACCTCGATCCAAACAATCCTATCGCTCGCGTTCTATATCAATTGACCGAGCCTGTGCTTGCGCCGATTCGCAGCGCGCTGCCGCCAGTGGGCGGCCTTGACCTGAGCCCCTTGGTAGTCTTCCTGGGCATATTCATCTTGACGCAGTTGGTGGTTTGATTCGCTGAATCGGCGCTTAAGCGCAAGTGGATCGGCCGGCAGCGTCTTGCTAGAGCCGGATCAGGATGCGCCCGCAATTCTGGCAGTTGACCATGCCTTCGCCACGGTTGATGGCGGTAATTACCATGCTATTCTGTTCGATACCGCAGACGGTGCAGGCTTTTTCGCGCAGCACGGCAACTGGTCGATTTGACTTCGCCGTCCTCATGCGATTGTAGGTCTTGAAAGATTCCTCCGGAATCGCCGCTACCGAGGTCTTGCGCCGCGCCAGCATCTGATTCACCGCCTCGGTTAGGGTGTCCTTTTCCTGCAAAAGCTCCTTGCTTTCCGCCTCGTGTTGCGCCTGCGCCTCGTTGCAGCGCGCTTCCGATTCTTCTGCCTTGCCGCGCAGCTCGTCCCGCTCAGCGCTGAGCTTCTGCAACTCATCATCCAGCACGGATTTGCGCCGTGTCAGCGATTCCACTTCCATTTGCATATCCTGGAGTTCTTTGGGGTTTGTCACCTCGCCGCTGTACAAACGAGCTTCAGCGATTTGCCGCTTTTCGTCCGACGAGGCGATTTCCAACGCCATGTCACGAACGCGCGCCTCCGCCGCCTGATACAATTCTTGCGCCGCCTCGTTCTCGGCAGCCGACTCGCGCAGCGCTTCATCGTCCTCCAACTCTGCGTTAATCGCCTTGATTCTTTTCGCGCGTTCGATAATGTCGAGCTCAAGCTGTTGAAGACGATAAAGGGCGACTACATCTGACATGGCTTGGCACCTCGCAAGAGATCTACTGTGTCCATCAAGGTATATAATAACGCATGTTTTTTCCAGTCGATGAATGGAATGTCGATTCGCATCCAATATCTGCTTCAACGCAGCTGGATTCGTTAGCTAACGACGACATGTCTGACAGATTCCGTCGGCTTATGCGATGCGCGAGGCGCGCATGTCTTTCTTGCTGCGACTAAGCACCGAGCGCGCGGCAATAGCGATCGCCTGCATGCTCCTTTTCGCTATGGCGAGTCGTGTGTCGGTCGACCCCGATATGTGGTGGCATCTCCGTCTGGGAGAGTACATCCTTGAAACGGGGCAGCCAGTGTATACGGACATGTTTTCGCATACGCATGCGGGCACGGTTCACCGAAATCATAGCTGGCTGGCGCAGGTGGTCATGGTAGCTGCCTGGCGCCTGGCTGGACACCTGGGCTTGACGCTCTTCGTATCGCTGCTGGCCACTGGCGGCATGATGCTTTTGTATCGCGCCGGGGCGGGAGCGATCTATTTGCAAGGCTTTGTGCTGGTCATCGGCGCTGCCTGCGCGGCCGCCTTCTGGTCTCCGCGTCCGCAGATGTTCACCTTTTTCTTTAGCGCCGTCTTGGTCTGCCTCTTGTTCGCGCTAAAACGTAAAGGGCAGGTCCGCCTCTGGTTGCTGCCGCCGCTGCTTTGGATTTGGGGCAATTTCCACGGCGGTTTCATCATCGGGTTCATCTTAATCGCCGCCTTTGCCCTCGGTGAGTGGATCAATAGCCGCTTCGGCTTAGGCCAATCCCGAGTCGCGCCGCGCATGATTCCAAATCTGCTTTGGATCACCTTGCTCTCGCTGGCGCTGATGCCGCTCAATCCGCTGGGGCTCCAGGTATTCGCCGTTCCCTTTGACACCATCGGCATCGGCGGACTGCGCGCTTATATTCAAGAATGGCAATCGCCCGACTTCAGCCAGGCGCAAACATGGGGCTTGATTCTGCTTTTGGCAGCGCTCATCGGCGCCATGGTGGCGAGTCGGCGTCGTTTGGATGCGACCGAGTCCATCCTGGTCATCGGGACCCTCTGCCTGGCGCTGCTGTCAGGGCGTAACCTGTCTCTTTTTGCGGTCGTCGCCACACCTCTTGCGTCCATTCACATCCATGCAGCGTTTTCGCGCAAGCGCTGGCTGTTCCCGCGCCGAACACGCGAATCGCCGCGCCGCGGCGCTATCAATCTCGCCTTGATTGCGCTGGTTGCAATTGGCACGATTCTTCATGTGGAATACGTCACAAACGAAAGAACTGTCAATAGGGCGTTGTTGCTGAACTTTCCTGTGGACGCGGTTCGCCATTTGAAAGCCTCCAAGCTCGAAGGCAAGCTCTTCAACAGCTACAACTGGGGCGGTTATCTCATATTCATGGCGCCGCAGCATCCGGTATTCATTGACGGCAGGACCGATCTCTATCGCGACTTTCTCGATGATTTCGTCGCAGGCCTCAGCGACGATGCCTGGCTGCGCCTCTTCACCCAGTGGGATGTCCGCATCGCCTTGATTGAAACAGCTAGTCATTTGGCAATGCAACTTGAGGCGGCCGTCGACTGGCGGCGCGAATACGGCGATAATCTTGCCAGCCTGTATGTGAGGTCAGATCAATGAAGCGCGCTTATCGCGAACAAGCCTTCAATCGTCTGTGCGCGAATCTTGAAAGCGCCGATTTTGATGTGCGCGAAAATGCGCTGTTCCAGCTCGCGTTGATGCTGCGACGCTCGCGCAAGGCGACACCATCGGCTGACTGGACGGATTTCGGCAGCCAAGATCTGCCGCGAGAGCTGCTGCGCATGCGCTTGTCGCCAGCGGATCAGGAGCGCATCGTTAGTCATCTCGAGCGAATGCTCGCGAATTACGCCGAAAGCCGCGCCTCGGCATTCTGGGCGCTGAACGAAGTCTCCGCGCATGTCGGCTTCGCCACCGTCGCCTCGGCGATCACCGAATTGGGCGAGCAGCTAAACGAGGAAGCGGCTTTTCAATTGTGTCGGGCGCTGCTGCTTTGGCTGGAGTCGGACGAAGCTTTGGCAGGTGGCGCGATTGAATTGCTCAATTGCCCCGGTTCACTGCAGGTTTTAGGGCGCTGGTCGCGCTCGACCGAAGCGCGTCTGGCGAAGAGCGCAAATGCCCTCATCAAGCATGCGCAGCGCCTGTCGGCGTGACGCAAGCCTTCAACTGCGCAGCATGCTATTCTTCACGCTTGCCGCCGGGATGGAGCTTCTATGTATAGCTCGTGAATTCGCAGGGCAGCCCTCCCAGCAATGGTAGCGGGCTATCGATAGGAATAGGTAAGAGAATTCGTATCGCCGTGCGCGATCTTATGACGGGGCGACAATCTGCACTATAATAGGTGCGGGCGCAAAACAGCGATTCGCGAGATGATTGCATGTCTGATCTGTTTGACAAGATCTCTACCCTGATTAACGCGCAGCTCAATGACTTTTTGGGCAAGAACCCGCGCTCGCCACTGGCGCGCATCCGGCTGGACGCGGACGAAGCGGAAGAGAATCCGCAGCGGTCGGCGCGAAGTTTGCGTCAGCGGCTCGATGAGGCGATCGACTACGAGGACGAACTGCAAGCAAGAATCGACCAGCGCATGCGTGAGGTAGTGGAACTCGACAAGCTGGTGGATGAAATGCTGGGCAGCGGCGACGAATACTCGGCGCAACGCCTGCAGGGGCAGCTTAATATGAAACAACAGCAGCTGACAATCGCTGAATCGGAGCTCCGTGACCATCGCTTAATGACGCAGCATCTTATGCAGGAACTGGGCGCGCTCGAGCTGGCGCTGGACAGCCAGCAAAGGCGCCAGCAAGGTCGAGGCGGGGGCGCTTCGTCCTCTGGCGGGCGGACGCGCATCCCGATTGACGGCGTCGCATCGTCTGGCAAACCAGGCGGAAGCGGCGAAAGGTCGATTCTGGAAACCATGACCGAGAAGTTTGAAGAAACGCGAGCGAACATCGAAGGCTTACTGAATAATTCGCCAGTCTCTGAACGTCCGGCGCCTCGAGGCGTCGCTCAACGATTCGAAATCGTCGACGAAGAACCTGATCCGCGGCAGCCCAAGCCGCGCAAAAAAGACGAGCCCGATATGAACGCGCGCTTGTCTCGCCTCAGCAAACCGCCTGAAGACGAATAGCCGTCAGCGCCAGCCTCTTCTTTGGCGCTCGGCATCCAGCGTATCGATCAGATTTTGCATCGAACGCTCGATGTGGGGGAAGCCCAGCCAGGCGCTCATCAAACCAAATAATCCGCCCGTGACAATGCGAAATATTGGCGCCGTCTCGCGAACCGGCCAGAACTCGAAGGGCGGGTAGCTCAGGAGCTGGCTGAAGCCGTCCAAACCCACCGGACCCAAGCCAACACATACATACAGCCAAAATGGCAGCGGGCGAACGCGCCAACGATATCGGCGATAGATCAAGCCGCCAGCGAAAATCATCGTGTAAATGGCGAGGTCGCGCGCGCAAAGGCTCGTCTTATAACCAAAGGACTGGTCGCCGATGAAGTGCCGCGCGGCGAACTGCTGGGCGATGCTGAAGTCGCCAAGTCCATCAACGGTTGCGGGTGGCGCTGGCGCTCGCCCCTCATACAAGCCGGACCAATAACGATACTGCTGCAGAAATTCTTCCGATTGGCTGGCGTAGGCTTCAAAAGATTGGTAGCCGGTTCCTGCGGCGCCGCGCGGATAAAAGCCTTGCTCGCCGAACAAAAATGGCGACCGAAAGGCAAATTGGTGACAGAAGGGACTATAGAGCGTGTAGATGAAATTAGCTGGCGCATTCAATCCGAGCTTCGCCAGCGTCGGCGCCACCCAGGGCAAGCTGATGTAAAGCGCCAGCGCCACCAAGGCGAATCGCAGCCAGTTGCGCGCGAAACCCAGCGTTGCGCGCTTGCTATGAACTTCGGCTGTCTCCAAGGATCTTCGCAATTTGGAAATCGCTCAAGCCTTCCTGCCGAAAAGGGCGAGTTCGCGCATCAGCGATTCCACGTGAATTGGTCCATAATGCGCGCGCCGAATGACCAGGTCCTCATCCAGCAGAAAGGTCATGGGCAGTCCGCGAACCTGATAAAGCGTGGACACGTCTCCGCGAGAGTCCAGCAATATATCAAAAGTCAGCCCATATTGAGCGACCCAGTCGCGAACGGCTCGCGCGCTTTCACCGACATTCACCGCCAGGATCCGCATGTCGTCGGGATAAACCTCGTAAAGCGCCTGCAGCTCACGCATTTCGCGTTGGCAGGGCTTGCACCAGGTCGCCCAGAAGTTGACTATCGTGACCGTGCCACGCGCCTCTTCTAGGGCAAACGGTCGCGACGATGCGGACAAAAGCGTGAAGGGCGGTGCGCGCCAACCAGCCTCAGGCGCGACAGCACGCCGCCTGCCATCTCGGAATCCTGAATAGTCGGCGCGGTTGGGCAATTCCGCATGGATCAAAACAGCCAGTGCCGCGCCCAGGAAAAAGAACGCGGCAAGCAAATGCAGGACCTGATACAGCTTGGACATGCTAGGGAATCACGGTTGCCCGAAAGCCTCATGCAGCAATTCACTCAGTTGCGATTCGGTCATGATACCAAAGTGCCGCGCCAGGATGACACCGTTTTCGTCCAGCAAGTAGGAACTAGGGCGCGTTTGGATTCCATAGGCGTCGTTGATTTCGCCGCTGTCATCCAGCGCCAGCGAAAAGCTCAAACCGAATTCATCGCGAAACGACTCCATCGCCGCCTCAGTGTCATTGTAAGCGATGGCGAGGATCTCAAAGCCGTGCTGGTTCCATTCCTCATAGGCTTTTTGGAATTCGGGCATCTCGCGCCGGCAGGGTCCGCACCAGGTTCCCCAGAAGTTCAGCAGGACGACATGATCGCGCAGAATGGAGAGCGAGACAAGCTCATCCGCGAGCGTTTCAATGGTGAACGCGGGCGCGCGATTGCCCTCCGCCAATCCAATCGCCGGCTCCAGATCATTGGCGATATCGGCAAAGCTGGTCATCGTATCAACAGAGGCTGCGGATCGGGAATCGGGCGTGTCTGGCTGGCTTGGGGGCGGAGCCTCGGATGGCGTCTCAAAGGGCTCGGCATCGCGCGCCTTGACGCGGAAGCGCGAGGACTCGCCGGTCCCCGAATCCCGCAGCACAAGGCGGTACCTGCCATCGCTGGCAAGCTCGAATCCGGTCAGCGGATAATACCGACCATCGTACTCCAGGCTGCCAGCTTTGTTCGCGCGCGCGAGCTCTTCGTCAGCGGGACCGAAGAGGATCAGCTCGAATTCCGGCACTTCCTCGTTTATGCTGCGGACTTCAATATCAATGACGCGCCCACCTTCCCCATGAAAGAGGTACTGGAGCTCAAGCATATCGGGCGCGAAGAGACCGCTGGCGCTCTGGTTGATCGCCACCGGTACCAGCGAGCCGCTCAAGCAGGCGCCGACATGACTCAAAGCCAATTCGCCGTCGAAAAAGCCGACTCCGCACTCCTCGACGCGAAAGGTGAAATCGGCGAACTCGCCCTGTGAGAAGGTTTGGCTCAGGCTTTGCAGCTGTCCGCTAGCGACCAGCAGGCCAATGGCGATCAAGAGCGAGCCGCTGATAAGCTCAATCTTGTGCATATGGCGCTGCAAGCGGCGGAGCAGGCCCTGGGCGCTATTCATGAGCAAGGCAGTGATCACAAAGGGGATGCCCAGCCCGATGGAATAGGCGGCCAAAAGCAGCATGCCCTGGGCGATGTCGCCGCTGGTGGCGCCGCTCGCCGCCGCCACTGTCAGTATTGTGCCCAGCAATGGACCGATGCAGGGCGTCCAGCCGGCGGAAAATACCATGCCCATGAAACTGGAGCCAAGCAAGCCTCCGCGTCCGCCGCCGCCGATGTCGGCGCGCGTATCCGAATAGAGCATGGATTCGAGCCGTTCCAACGCGCCGTGCCAGAACGTTGCCGGCTCGCTGAAAGCGCCTTTGAAGAATAGAGAAGCGAGCAATATCGCGATCAAAGGCAGCGCGATCGTGGCCTGTTCGAGCAGGCTCCAGTAGATCAGAGCGCTGGCGAGAATGGAGAATCCGATACTGAAGAGGATATTGTCCAGGATACTCGCTTGCCCTTTCTTGCGCAGCCAGGCGAAGAAGCGGGGCAAAACTCCCATGAATTGAAAGCCGAAGAAGATGATCACCAGACCGCCAACGCGCCCGAGAATCTCGGTGAACGTGCTGACGTGTTGGCCCGCAAGGCTGGAAAGGGCAGTTGTGAAAAGGCCGATCAATACAAAGACGATGGTGAAGCCGAGGACGAAAGCAATACCGTGCAGCAGCATTTGCAGCCGCAGGACGAGGCTGACGTTGGAGGCTGTTCCTGCGGCGGTCTGTCGACTGACATTATGCGTCAGGCGCCCGCCCATATATCCGATATAAGCCGGCACCAGTGGCAGTACACAGGGAGAAATGAAAGACAGAATGCCGGCCACCAGCGCCAAACTAATTGTGACATTGTCCATGTTTCAACCCTCCGCCCTTTCGAGACGCCTGAGAGGCCTCGTTGCTCGGTTTCGATATCAGCCAGTATGACGCCAACTGATTACGAGAGCCTTGCTTAAGCCTAAATGATTCCTTATCGTCCTGCCAACGTCGCGCGAATCCACACCGTTCTATCTTATGATTGCGGGTAGGCGTCTTGGGAAGCCATCGCAGCCAGTCACCTAGCGGAATTCAGTCATCTGCATTCAGGATCTCTTCCAGCAATTGCCGCTCTTCTTCCACCGAACGCACATCGCCATCAATCCAGGCGAAGCGCAGCCGGTCCAGGATGCGGCGGTATCGCGGTCCCGGCGCGACGCCCATCGCCTTGAGATCGTTGCCAGTAGTCGCGCGAAGCCGCTGGCGCCACTCGCTTGAATACCGGGCTATCCGCTCTTGCATGTGCGGCTTGTCCATGGCAAGCAGCCAAGCCGCCTGCAACGCCGCTTCCGGATACGCATCGAGAATTGATGTAATCTGGCTCGGTCGAAGCGCAGGATCCTCGAGGCGGTTGATTTGCGCTGACAGTCTTGCACTCGCCGCAATCGATTGCGTGAGCGACTTGGTCAGCGCCAGGCGCTTGCAGACGAGTTGCGAGTCATCAGCGCTTCTGTCGGCAAAGATCGTGATCCAGCGCAGCGTTTGACGGTCTAGGTCGGCGGATGGCCATGGCGGCGTGAGTTGGTTGCAGCGCTCGATCAATTCAGGCAACTGCATTTTCACGCGAAACGCAGGATGAATCTCTGCCAAAGCGTCCATATTCTGCAGCCACAGCATCACTTCGCCAGCGCGCCCTTCGCGCAAGATGAGGTCGATTTCGTTGCGAAGTCGCTGACCGCTTACCCGCCGAAGCAGCGGAAGCGCCGCTCGCATCCATCGGTCAGTATTCGCTTCAATTTGGAATTGAAGCCGCGAAGCGTAGCGCGCCGCCCGCAGAATCCTTGTGGGATCGTCTACGAAACTGTTCGGATGCAAAGCGCGAATCAGCTTCAGCCTGAGGTCATCGGCCCCGCCGCATGCGTCAAGCAAGATACCCGAGCGTTCCGCCGGGCTCATTTGGATCGCCAGCGCGTTGATGCTGAAGTCGCGCCGCAACAGGTCGCGCAGAATGTCACTTGAGGACACCGCGGGCAGGGCGGCCGGATGCGCGTAGGTCTCGCAGCGCGCCGTGACGAAGTCAACATGAGCTGGCGTCTCGCCGGCTGCCTTCGTTTGCGTTTCGCCGGCAGTCGCATCCAACGTCCAAGTGGCTGTACCGAATGGCTTATATTCTAGTATTGAACCGCCACGGTCGATCGCGAGCGACTTGGCAAAGGCAGTTGCGTCGCCCTCGACGACAAAATCGATATCGAGGTTTCGCTTAGCCAGCAGCAAGTCGCGCACTATGCCCCCAGCCAGGTACAGGGACAACTCGCGCTCCTGGGCTCGCTGAGCGACATAATTGATCAAGGAGGCAGCTTGTTCACCAAGAATGCGCTTGATCTGGCTAAGTGGAAATCTTGGCGCGCTGTCGGCGCCACTCGGATTGGGCATGGCAAAAGCCAGAATCGGATTTACGCTGGCGCTACCCACGGTCCGACGAGCTCTCTCTCCATCATGCTGAGCGAGGTCGAGAAATTGAAGAAAGCCAGCAAGGCATAAGAGAGCGCAGCGCGCTGGTCGTCGCGACCGCTCATCAGGCTGAACAAGCCCGGCATGATAATCGCCAGCCACAACATATAAAGGACGTAAACGACCACGCGTCCGGAGCGCGGCTGCAATCCGGAAAGAAGCAGCGCGGCGCCAAGGGCAAGCGTCACAACTGCCAGCAGCGCATAAGTAGCCACCGCTCCAATATAATGCCCCGAGATCGCCGATTGCCGGGCAGCGATATATGCCGCCCAGATCCCCAAAGCCAGCGAATACAGGATAAGCATATTAAAGAGAATTTGATGAACTTCCGCCATTTGCCGCCACTCTGGTTTATCGATTACAAAACCATTCTAGCACATCGCGCTGCTGTGCCGCTTAAAGGATCGTGATCAGACCCATATTGGAGGCCAGCCAAACCAGCGCCATTAAGTTGGCGACGATCAAACCCGGCCGCTGAACATTGCCGCCATCGCGCGCCAGATTGCCGCGCATATCAAACTCCCAAGGGAAGAGTAATGTGATGATTACGCCAATGACCAATATCGTGCCGAGCCACACAGGAAAGAGCCCTTGCAAGATGGCGGCGAGCATACAGAGCAGCGCGACCGCTATGGACAGATGCCCCAGGAAAGACGTTGGTCCCCGCCCCATGAGAACGGCGGTATTCTTCAATCCTGCCTCTTTGTCCACTTCGTAATCGACCACTTGATTGTAGAATTGCCCGTAGGCGGAAAACAGGCTGGCTGCGGCGATCACCAGCCAAACTTCGCCCGGATCAGCGCCATAAGTGAAATAACCGACCGCGACCAACAAACCACTCAGCATCAGCGCGTGCGATACTACATCAGTGAGTGGACGCGCCTTAAAGCGAAATGGATGCGCCGAATACAGGTAACAGAGCGCGAGCGTAAGTCCGCCGATGACGAGCGTCAAAACTCCGCTCGCGCTATACAGTCCCATTGCAATGACGAAGGCAATAAATGTAAACGCGATACCTTCGCGGCGGCTCAACAGACCGCTGCTGATGACGTTCCGCCGCTTTTTCTGCGGATCCAAGGCATCATCACGCGCGTCTTCAATATTGTTCAGCATGAAGGCGAAAGACATCGCAAGTATGTTGCCAGCCAAGACGGCGAACAGGCGCCAGTCGGCAGTTGCCGCTTCCGGCTCAAGCGCCAACAGACCGCCGAAGATGGTCAGGGGAATCGTAAAGGGCACGTGCTCGCGCCAGCGCGACAAGCGGATTACCGCGACAAGCTTGCTCGTTCTTTTCGTTGCAACTGTACTCACAGCATTTGATCCGACGGCTTCAGCATGATCGGTCGACACAATCGGCTAAGCATAGCATAAGACGAGGCGAGCATGTTACGCCGCGCTTGCGAACGCAGAATAATCTACGAGAATAGAGCACTATATGATGTCTAATGCCTTCCGTCTATTCTCGCTTTGTATTGCCGGCTTAGTGGCGCTGGCTGGCTGCAATCTCGCCAAGGATTCGGCGCCTATTGCCACGGTCGAGTCGGGCAACAGGCATATCCGCTTGCAGGCGAGCCCACTATCGCCAACAGTATCCCTGGGCGCTCTCGCGAGAGACACGATTGACGCTGGGAGCGCCAAAGCGACGCAGGCCCCCGCCGGTCCGGCGCGCTGTTCTGATGTGGCATCAGCCAAGCCGGCCAGACGCGTCCAAGCCGATATCCGTATCGATTACGAAACCAAATCCGCTGAAGTTGTGCAATCGACCGTATTTCACAATCGCGAAAACGACTCTCTCGCTGAGATCATCCTGGATGTTCAAGCCAACCAATGGGAGGACGGTTTCGCGCTGATGGACTTGACCGTCAACCATGAGCCAGCTGCTTATGAGCTTGACCTGAATCGACTGCAGGTGCCGCTGGACGAGCCCTTGAAAAGCGGCTGCTGGCTTGAGATCGGTCTGTCATTCCGCCTGCAACCAGCGGCGATCCGCGATGGTTTGCGTTCGTACCGCGGCTTCTTCGGCTACAGCCCGCGCCAACTCAACCTGGGGCATTTCCTGCCAACCATAGCGGCGCGATTGGATGGCGACTGGCGGATTCACGAGCCCATCGGCATCGGCGAGCAGGTGGTCTATGCGGTGGCCGATTGGCATGTCGCCTTGTCCGTCGAAAATACCGAAGAAGCACTCGTCCTTGCCGCCCCGGGAACCGTCACCGCGCTTGGCTCGAACGCATGGGAGATCGCGCTGATCAACTCGCGCGATTTCGCCATTAGCTTGAGCGAGCAGACAATTGCTTCCGAACTGCAAGTCAGCGAAAGCCTGACGGTAGAGGTGTATTCCTTCGCCGATGCGCAGATCATCGCCAATGGCCTTCGTCTGGATGGCGCCGATCATGTACTGCGGGAGGCGGAAAAGGCGCTGAACCTGTATGAAGGGCAATTTGGACCTTATGCCCGCGAGCGTTTTGTCATCGTCCAGGGAGACTTTCCCGATGGCATGGAGTTCACCGGTCTCGTTTTTGTCGGCGGCGCCTGGTTCACGAACTTTGGCGGCGGGAACCGGAATTACCTCACGCTGATATCCGTACACGAAATCGCCCATCAATGGTGGTATGCACGGGTCGGGAACGATTCAGCGCTCAATCCCTGGCTGGATGAAGCTTTGGCGACCTACAGCGAATATCTCTTCATTGAAGCATATTATCCGGCGGACAAGAATTGGTGGTGGACCTTCCGCGTCGCTGGCTTTTTCCCGCAAGGCAAGGTAGATAGCAACGTCTACGAGTTCACCACTGCGCGCGCTTATATCAACGCCGTTTACTTGCGCGGCGTACAGATGCTGCATAACCTGCGTGTCGACATCGGCGATGAGCAATTCTTTAATCTGCTGCGTGGATATCTCGCCGCCGGCGACGGCAAGATCGCTGATCCGGCGCTTTTCTGGCGCCAGCTCCCGCCCGAGCATCGCGCTTTGACACAGGCGACGCGAAGCGAGTACTTACGCGACGCGGGCGATGACGCGCTATTTGCCGAAGCTCAAAGCGAATTCACAACGACAGCGCCCGCCGTACAGGAGGATTCGCCGTGAACACAGCCCCGCTTGATGCCCAGATCACTTTTCTCTATACGCGCAATCTGAGCCGCTCGGCTCGTTTCTATGAGCATGTGCTTGGCTTCGAGCTCGCGGTCGACCAGGGTTCGTGTCGCATTTATCGCGTCAAGGAGCGCAGCGCTTTTCTGGGAATTTGCCAGCGCGATGACGCGCCGGAGGACGGATCAGGGCTGATCTTTACCTTGGTCACGGATGATGTGGAAGGTTGGCACGAGCGGATCGTCGCGCGCGGATGGGATTGCGAGCATCCACCACGCCACAACGCGACTTACGGCATAACCCACTTCTTTCTGCGGGACCCGTCAGGTTATCTCATTGAGATTCAGCGATTTGACCGCGAGGGCTGGGACCAAACCTGAGCGGCGCCTAGCCTGTTGTCTTCATGCCGGCGGCGATGCCATTGATAGTAGCCAGCGTGGCGTCTAATACAGGCCGCCAGTTATCATCGCCTTCTTCCAGTAGTCGCAACTCGCGCAATAAGGCGACTTGCATGAAATTCAGCGGATCGACATAAGGGTTGCGCCGCTCAATCGAAGTCTTGATGGCGGACATATTCGCCAGCAAGCCGTCTTGCTCGGTTACAAGCATGATCATCTCGCTGCTTAGGCGGTGCTCATCTTTGATCCAATTGAAGAATCGCTCGCGCAGTTCGATTGGCTCGACCAGCGACGCGTATAGTTCGGCGATCCCCATATCGGCTTTGGCGACATCGAGTTGGGCATTGTCAATCAGCGCATTAAAAAATGACCAGTTGCCATACATCTCCCGCAGCATCCGCATTCCCCTCGGGTCCTCGTCGGCGTATCGCTCAAAAGCCGTCCCCAGCCCGAACCAACTCGGCACAATCGCGCGACTTTGCATCCAGCTGAACATCCAGGGAATCGCGCGCATGGCAGAGAAACCGCCGGCCGCCTTGCGCTTGGCGGGCCGCGAACTAATCTGCATCCGCGCCAACTCGTTGATTGGCGTCGCTTGCTGCCAATAATCCAGAAATCCGTCGCTCTCGTATACAAACTTGCGATAGCAATCTTGGCTGATCTCCGACAGCCGCGCCATCACATCGTAGTAGTCGGATGGCACATGATGCCGCTCTTGCATGCCCATGCCCATCAGCACCGCGTTCAGTACTTGATTTAGATGGCGGTGCCCAATTCCCCGATTGCTGTAACGATACGCGATCACTTCGCCTTGTTCGGTAATCTTGACGCCGCCATGCAAGGATTCAGGCGGTTGCGAGAGTATCGCGCGGTTGGTTGGTCCGCCGCCGCGGCCGATGCTGCCGCCGCGCCCATGAAATAACTCGAGCGATACGCCTTTATCTACGCACTTCTGCGTGAGAATGCGCTGCGCATTGTACAGATTCCAATTTGACGCCAGGTAGCCGCCGTCTTTGCTGCTGTCGGAATATCCGATCATGATCTGCTGTCGCAGCCCGCGCTTGCCAGCGCGCGCCACCAAATGCTTGCGATACTCAGCGTTGTCGAAGATTGTCTCCATAATCGCGGATGACCGATAGAGGTCGTCGATCGTTTCGAATAGGGGCACGATATACACATCATTGTCGATGCCGACTTCGCGCGCGAACAGGAGCATCGCCAGCACATCGCTCGGCTGCCGTGTCATACTCGCGATGACGGTGTCGATCACAATGGAATCATATTTGGCATGCGCTTCCGCAATCATGAGCCAGGTACGAATGATTTGTTGCGTTGTCTCGGTGAAAACGCTGATGTCATTGGGGAAGAGCGGGCGCTTGCTGCGAATTTCAGTGGTCAGCAACTCTTGCTTTTCTTCCTCGGGCAAGTTGCTGTATTTCCGCACAATGCCGTAGTGACTGAAAAGCTCGTCGAGAGCGGCAATATGCAGGTTGGCGTCTTCGCGTACTTCAAGCGGAACCAGATGCAAGCCGAACAGCCGTACCTTGCGCACCAGTCGCTGCACCGCGCCCATGGCGGCGCGCCTTCCGCAATGCGCTTTGAGGCTATCCTGAATCAGCAGCAGATCGCTCAGCAATTCGCGGCTGGATCGATATTGATCCGCTTCAAGCTTGGCGCGGATGATCGCCAGCATCTGGCGGTAGGCTTCGCCCGGGTATTGCTTCCTGTATGGTCGGGCCGCCGATATTGCCGCTTGCAATTCCTCCGTTACGCCAAATTGTCTGGTGTCTTGTGTCAGGTTTTGCGTCAGCGCTTCGATCTCTTCCAGATAGATCTCTTGCGCGGTATTGCGCAAGGTCGCGAGCGTCTGCAGCGTAACATCGGTGGTCACATTGGGGTTGCCATCGCGGTCGCCGCCGATCCACGACGCGTAACGCAATACCGGTGGCAACTCCGACCAATCCTCATTCGGATAGTACCGTTCCAGTGCCAATTGCAGGTCTTCGTAGATGTCAATAACAACATCAATAATGACTGATCGAATGAAATAAATGCCGAAGTCGACCTCGTCCGAGACCTGTTTCTTCGACGCGCGCACTTGCCGCGTCTGCCAGAGCTCTTCTACCTCCTCAGCCAGATTGCTCTCCAGCTTGCGCAGCTCACGCGGCAGCAGATTGTGCCGGTCTCGCATCTCCATCATCTGGGCGATCTGCCGCAAAATGACCAGAATCTCTTGTCGCTTGGCTTCTGATGGATGCGCCGTCAGGACTAGCCGCAGCCGCGCCTGTTCCAGCAGCGAACGTATGTTGTCCGCCGTTTTACCGCTATCGCGCAAGCTGCCAACCGCATTAGCGATGGATTCGCGCAGCGTGCTTCTGGCTTCGCGCTGCCGGATGACGCGGATGCGCTGCAAATCTTCGGCGATGTTGATTAGTTGAAAATAATTGGAGAAGGCTTTGATGAGGACGTTCTTTGAATCCAGCGGCAGATTCTCCAGGCGTCGCGCCAGCTGGAAGGCGGCTGCAGAGTCGCCGCTGCGACGCGCTTTGGACATCGCGCGGATCTCCTCGACCAACTCATAAGCATCCGTTCCATTCTGTTCTTGGATGATGACGCCAAGCCACTTGCCAAGCGTGCGGATATCCTCGCTCAGGGATGAATTATTCGTCATCCAGTCTCGCGCTCCCGTCAGCGAAAATCATTCGCTAACATTAGGTTGCAACTCGCTTCGCACTATAGTGCAACTTAGAATCCTATTCCAGTAGCAGATGTTTGAAGGACATGCCCGACCTGTTTCGCGCATACATTCGCCGCCACCAATTAATGGCCGGAGATGAACTGTTCAATGGAGAAGATAGTCGAGTGCGTCGCCAACTTTTCTGAGGGACGGCGCGCGCATGTCGTCGACGAAATCGTGGGCGCGATTTCCGCGCAAGCTGGCGTAAGTGTGCTCGGCGCCGAGAGCGACTTTGATCACCATCGCTCCGTCGTGACCTTTGTTGGCGCGCCGCAAGCCGTATCCGCAGCTGCCTTCGCTGGAATCCGCGTTGCGGCTGAACTCATCGACATGACGCGCCATAGGGGACAGCATCCGCGCGTTGGCGCCGCCGATGTCATACCCTTTGTGCCTCTGCGCAACGTGACCATGGACGAATGCATCGCATTGGCGCGATCGCTCGGCGAGCGCGTCGGAGCGGAACTAAAGTTGCCGGTCTTTCTATACGCCGATGCCGCCCGGCGAGAAAGCAAGCGAAAACTCGCGGCGATTCGGCGCGGCGGTTTCGAGCGCTTGCGTGACACGATTGAAACGGGGAGGGCGCCGCAGCCCGATTTCGGATCGCGGAAGCTGGGCAGCGCTGGCGGCTGCGCAATCGGGGCGCGGGGAATCCTTATCGCCTTCAACGTCAATTTGACCACGAGCGATCTTGCCATCGCACAAGCCATCGCGCGCGCGATTCGCGAGTCTTCCGGCGGGCTGCGTCATGTGCAGGCGCTCGGCTTCTTCGTCAAAGGCAGAGCGCAAGTTTCGATGAACCTGACCAATTACCGCGTGACCTCGATGCGCGATGTTGTCGAGCGGATACGCCATGAAGCCGACCGCTTCAATGTCGCAATCCATTGCTCGGAGATCATCGGCTTGATTCCGCGGGATGCGCTCGCGGGCGCGTCCGCATCACAGCTTAAGATCGCCAACTTCGGCCTGGAGCGGCTGCTGGAATTCCACTTGGGCGGACTGGACTGAGACGCGCTGATCGGCGCGCCGTTTGTGAGCGGCAAACAGCTAGGATATAATACAAATCTCTATTGGCACTTTGGCAAATTGGTTAGAGCAAAAGAATCGACAAAGGATGACGCAAATGAAACGGCTACTGTTGTTCTGCATCGCGCTTTCACTGCTGGTGATGCCTCTGTATGTATCGGTTGCGCAAGACCGCAATGTATTCGTCTACGGGCATCCCGTCGCTTTTCCCAATCTCGATCCCAGCTCGGGCAATTCCAATGAAAATGTCGTGATGGGCAACGTTTATGAGACGCTCACTTTTTACAATGCGCCGGGCAGCGACCAGATTCTCAGCCCCAAGTTGGCGGTTTCTTGGGAGGCGTCGGAAGACTCGCTGACCTGGACCTTCAATTTGCGCGAAGGCGTCACCTTCCATGACGGCGCCGCCCTGAATGCCGAGGCGGTCAAGAAAGCGTTAGACCGCACCATTTCCATCGGCGAAGGCTCCGCCTGGATTTTCTGGATGATCGACTCGATTGAAGCTGCCGACGAACTTGTCGTGCAATTCAACTTGAATACGCCGGCGCCGCTTGATCTTGTCCTTTCGGCTGGTTATGCCGCCTGGATCATGAGCCCGAACGCGGCCGACCAGGACAACGCCTGGTTCAACGATGGCAATGCCGCTGGCACCGGTCCCTATCAAATCGTAAGCAACGAGCCGGGCCAGCGCATGGTCTTGGAGGCATATCCCGACTACTGGGGCGGTTGGTCTGAAGGACAGTTCGACACCATCGTCTTCGAGATCGTGGAAGATCCCACCGTGCTTGAGCAGATGATTCGCTCTGGCGATGCCGATTTCACCTATAGCTTGCCCTTCGACAATTACGGTCCCCTGGCTGATGCTTCCGGCGTATCCGTGGTCGTGACGCCGTCATTCCAGAATCTGCTGATTCTGCTGAACACGGTCAAAGAACCGACCAGCAACAAACTTGTCCGGCAGGCGCTTTCGTATAGTTTCCCCTACGCTGATGTGGTAAACAATCTATACGCTGGCATGGGCACCCAGGCTCGCGGACCGATACCGGCAAATATGTGGGGGCACGGCGCCGCCCTACTACAATACAGTCACGATCTTGACAAAGCGCGTGAGCTGCTTGCCGAAGCCGGTTATCCCGATGGTGGATTCTCCCTCGTCTATACCCATGTGGCCAGCGATCTGGATGAGCAGCAAGTCGGTGAATTGTGGCGCGCCAGCCTTGCTGAGATCGGCGTCGATTTGGAGATCCGGGGCCTGGCCTGGGAAGCGCAGTGGGACCTGGCGATCAACGATCCCTCCAGCGCGCAGGAAGCATTTGGCTTCTACTGGTGGCCCGATTACATCACACCGAACTCCTGGCTGACTGGCATGTTCGTGAGTGAAGATGAGCCCTTCTTCAACCTCAGCTACTACAGCAACGCGGACTTTGATAATCTGGTAGCTGGCGCATCAGCCATGAGCGGTACCGATCGCGTCGCCGCCGAGGCAATGTACGTGGCGGCGCAGGAACTGCTGCTGGAGGACGCCGCTGCCATCTACGTCGTAGACCTGCCCGATATTCACGTGGTCCGCGATGACGTCAGCGGATACGTCAACAATCCTGGTTATCCGCATGTCGTATTCTTCTACGACCTGACGCGGTAAACCCGATGCTTGGGTCCGGGGCAGGGGGCGCTACTCCGGACCCGCCTCCGCGAGCAATCAGCGGATATGGTTTTTCTCAGCTTTCTCCTACGCCGCCTGGGACTTTCAGTACTGGTCCTCGTCGGCGTTCTGATTCTGACCTTCATCGTTTCGCGCGTTATTCCAAGCAACCCGGCAGCGCTCTATGCCGGCGCCCGGCCCCGTCCGGAGCAAGTTGAGGAGATCGAAAAGAAGCTCGGCTTGGACAAGTCGCTAACTGAGCAGTTCCGCGTCTACCTCGCTGATTTGCTTGACGGCGACCTCGGCGAGTCTTATCACTCGCGGCGCTCCATCAATACGGATTTGAGCATTTTCTTGCCGGCCACGCTGGAACTGGTCATCGCAGCGGTCGTCATCGCTCTCGTCTTCGGCATTCCCATTGGAGTGCTCGCGGGCGCCCATCCGCGCAGCCCTTTGGACTATGCTACGCGCTTCGTGGCGATCGCCGGCGTATCCGTGCCCTCGTTTTGGCTGGCGCTGATCGCCCAATCGGTATTCTTCAGCCAGCTCGGTTGGCTGCCGCTGGGCAGCCGCATCAGCCGCGACGCCACCCTCTTTTATCCCATCGCCGCGCAGACCGGTTTCTATCTGATAGACGCCGCCGTCAGCGGCAATTGGAAAGCCTTTTTCGATGTCTTGCATCATTTAATTTTGCCAGCGCTGGTATTATCCGCCTATCCCTTGGGCGTCACCATTCGTATGACGCAGGCGTCGATGCTGGAGGCGCTTTCCGAAACCTATATCACCGCTGCGCGCGCGGCCGGCTTATCGCGCCGTGTTATCCTCTTCAAGCTCGCTCTGAAGAACGCCATCATGCCTGCGCTCACTGTTGTGGGTTTGTCTTTCGCTTATTCGATCACTGGCGCATTCTTGGTGGAGGTCATATTTTCCTGGCCCGGCGTAGGCAAATACGTCACCGAAGCGGTACTCAATGTTGACTTTCCGGTGATCATCGCCGTTACGTTAGTCGTGACCGTCTTCTACATTGGCGTCAACCTGGCGGTGGACCTGATTCAGGCGCTGCTTGATCCGCGCGTGCGCCTGGTTTGAAGGGACGAGCCTTGGCGCGCATCGAAGTTGGCTCAAGCCTCTGGTTTCTCATTCGGGATCGGGCTGCCCAAGTCAGCATGGCTTTTCTCATCCTGCTTGCCGTTTCGGCGATTTTTGCGCCATTCTTGACGCCTTACGCCAGCCAGGGAATGGGCGACCCAGATTTGAGCGCCAAATTCAAGCCGCCCAGCATTGAGCATCCCTTCGGCACCGATGGCCTCGGCCGCGACCAGCTCGCCCGCTTGATGTTCGGCGCGCGCCGATCGCTTTCAATGGGTCTGCTCGTCGTGCTGATCGCAATCGCAATTGGCGCGCCGCTTGGCATGATCGCTGGTTACCTTGGCGGCTGGATCGACGAAGCGATCATGCGCGTCACCGATATTTTTCTGGCTTTCCCGCCGCTGCTTCTGGCGATCGCAATCGCTGCCGCCTTGGGCGCCAGCTACATCAACGCGGTGATGGCGATCGCGGTCACCTGGTGGCCCTGGTACGCGCGCCTGGCGCGCGCGCAAACGCTTAGCATCCGGGAGCGCGCCTACATTGAGGCGGCGTATAGCATTGGCGTTCGCGACCGTGTCATCATCGGGCGGCATATCTTGCCCAATATCATGACGCCGATTATCGTGCAAGGCACATTGGATGTCGGCACCGCCATCCTGGTCGCCGCCGGATTGAGCTTCATTGGTCTGGGCACACAAGCGCCCTTTGCCGACTGGGGCGTGATGATCAGCGATGGACGGCTGTTCTTTCTTTCGGGTCGCTGGTGGCTGTCGACTTTTCCCGGATTGGCAATTTTCCTCACCGCGATGGCTTTCAATTTCCTCGGTGACGGCGTACGTGTCGCCGCTGATCCGCGCTTGCGAAGGCTGCTCTAATGGCGATTCTGACCGTAGAGAATCTGCGCGTTCAGTTCAAGACGCCCTTTGGCGCGGTCTATGCCTTACGCGGGATTGACTTCCAACTGGAAAAAGGCCAAACCCTGGGACTGGTTGGCGAGACCGGCTGCGGAAAATCAGTGACGGGCCGCAGCATTATGCGGCTGTTGGATGAAAACGCGCAGGTCACCCACGGCCGAATCATTTTCGAAGACGAGGATCTGCTTCAAATGGACGATGCGGGAATGCGCCGCATTCGTGGCAACCGGATCGCCATGATTTTTCAGGATCCCGCAGCCGCCTTGAATCCGCTCTTTACGATCGGCCAACAGATCAGCGATGTGCTGCGCGCTCACGCATCAGCGGCGCGCGCGCATCGCAGGAAGCACATCGTTGAATTGCTTGCGAGCGTGGGATTGCCTGATCCCGAGCAAATGGTTGACGTGTATCCGCATCAGCTTTCGGGCGGCCAGCAGCAGCGCGCCATGATCGCGCAAAGCCTGGCGGCGGAACCCGATGTGATTATCGCCGACGAACCGACAACCGCGCTTGATGTGACGATTCAAGCCCAAATCCTTGACTTGCTCCGAAGACTGCAGCAGGAGCGCGCGATTAGCGTCATCCTCATCACCCACGATCTGGGCATCGTCGCCGAGACCTGTCAGCATGTCGTCGTGCTCTATGCGGGCCGCGTGGCAGAACAGGGATCCGTCGCCGCGATTTTCGCCGCTCCGCAGCACCCTTACACCCAAGGACTGCTGGCGGCGCTGCCGCGACCCGGCAGCCGCGGCGCTGACCTGAAAGTCATCCCTGGCAGCGTACCCAGCGGATTGGAAGCTATCGTGGGCTGCGCTTTCGCCCCGCGCTGCGAGCATGTGATGGGCCGCTGCCGGGGGCGTCAGCCGGTGCTGTCCGAAGTCGGGACAGCGCATCAGTCAGCCTGCTTCTTGCATGGGGGCGACGAATATGGCTGATCCCCTCCTGAGAGTGCGCGATCTGACGATGACCTTTCAGCGCCGGTCCGGTCTATTCGGTCGGAGCGCGCAGCAGATCCAGGCTCTGAACCAAGTGAGTTTCACTATTGAAGCGGGCGAAACCCTCGGCATCGTCGGCGAATCCGGCTGCGGCAAGAGCACCTTGGCGCGCTGCCTGCTTCGCCTGCTGCGACCCACCGGCGGCAGCGTATTCTTTAACGGCGTTGATCTTCTCGCTTTGGGCGATGAAGACATGCGGCGAATGCGTCAACGGTTGCAAATAGTCTTGCAAAACCCCTTTTCTTCGCTGAATCCGCGTTTGAACGGCTTTGACTTAATCGCCGAGCCGCTGCGTACGCACATGAATTTATCGGGGAAAGAGATGACCGACCGAGTCGCATCGCTGCTGGCCGAGGTCGGATTGTCCAGCGAGTTCATGAGCCGGCATCCGCACCAGCTAAGCGGCGGGCAGGCGCAGCGAGTCGCCTTGGCGCGCGCTTTTGCGCCTAACCCGGCATTCCTCATCCTGGACGAGCCTACCTCAGCCCTGGATGTTTCCGTGCAGGCGCAGATAATCAATCTGCTCGGTCGCTTGCAACGTCAGCGCGGTCTGGCCTATTTGTTCATCACCCATGACCTCGGCGTGATACAGCATATCAGTGACCGAATCGCGGTCATGTACTTGGGAAGGATCGTCGAGGAAACAACGAGCGAGGAAATCTTCGCCAATCCGCAACATCCCTACACGAAGGCGCTGCTTTCGTCGACGCCCGTGCCCGACCCAGCGAGCGGCAGGCAGCGAATTATCTTGCCGGGCACGGTGCCAAGCGCCGCCAATCCGCCGGCCGGCTGCGCCTTTCATCCGCGCTGCCCACAGGTGATGGCGCAATGCCGTACTGCGCTGCCCGCGCCAAGACTTACTGCGCCGGATCATCCAGTCAGTTGCCATCTGTACGAAGCTGTCCAATAGCGGAGGATGTATTTCATGATCACGAATCCGAAGAGAGTTCGACAACTATGACGCGCCAGCGGCTGGCAATTGATGTGGGCGGAACATTCGTTGATTTCGTCGCGCTGGAGGAAGAAACGGGCGATGTGATGATCGAAAAATCGCCTTCGCTCGGCTCACTGGAACTGCGCTTTTTCGAAGGCATCGACAATCTTGCCCTCGACCTGGAGGCGCTATCGACGATCATTCACGGATCAACTCTCGTGATTAATACGATTGTGCAAGAGAAGGGCGCGCGCGTCGGTCTAATCACGACCAAGGGCTTCCGAGATGTGCTGGAACTCGGCCGCGGCAACCGCGAGGAAATCTACAACTTATTCTATCGCCCGCCAGCGCCATTGGTCGAGCGCTACCTGCGGCTAGAAGTCTGCGAGCGTCTCGACGCAAGGGGAGAAGTGGTAAAGCCGCTGGATGAAATCGAAGCGCGCGCCGCCATTCGCCAGCTGCAGGCGGAAAACGTCGAAGGCATCGCAGTTATTTTTCTGCATTCGTACTTGAATCCCGCGCACGAAGAAAGGATGCGCGAGCTTGTCAAGGAAGAAGCCCCCGAACTGGAAGTGACGGTCTCCTCTGAAATATGCCGCGAGTGGCGCGAATTCGAACGTACGTCAACCACTGTGCTCAATGCCTACACAAAGCCCAAGCTTGCGAGCTATCTGTCGGGGCTGAAGCGTCAGTTGGACCGCCGCCGATTCGCCGGAACGCTCAACGTCATGCAGTCATCAGGCGGCATCACTTCGCTGCGAGCGGCAAGCGAAGGTCCGGTGCGCACAATCGTTTCGGGACCGGCTGGCGGTGTGATCGGCGTGGCCGCGCTTGGGCGCGAGCTGGGCGAAAGCAATCTGGTCGCGGCTGATGTCGGCGGCACTACATTTGATGTAGCGCTCATCACCGACGGCAAGCCTCTGGAACAAACGGAACACCGCATCAATCGGCGACCGGTTTTGCAGCCGACTATCGACATCGTCTCGATCGGCGCCGGCGGCGGCAGCATTGCCTGGCTGGACAATTCTGGCGGATTGCAGATCGGACCGCAAAGCGTGGAAGCCGATCCAGGACCAGCCTGTCTCGATTTGGGCGGCCAGTTGGCGACGGTCACCGATGCCCAACTGCTGCTCGGCTATCTGGATCCCGACTATTATCTGGGTGAGCGGATGAGCCTGAACCGTAACCGCGCCGAGCAGGTTGTCCAAGAGCAAGTGGCGGACAAGCTCGATATGACTTTGATTGAGGCCGCCGCTGGCATTGTACACCTGGCCAATATGAATATGGCGTATGCCATCCGAAATATCACCATAGAGCGCGGTAATGATCCGCGTGAGTTTACGCTTGTTTGTTACGGCGGCGGGGGCGGCCTCTTTGCCGGCTTTCTGCTTAACGAACTGGGCGCCGCCCGCGCGATCATTCCAAATAATCCAGCGACCTTCTCCGCCTGGGGCTTGCTCAACGCCGATTACCGCGAAGATTCCCTGCGCACGTTCTTGCTGCCCTTTGCGCAGCTGTCTGCAGTTGCGCTGAAATCGGAACTCGCGGCTTTGGAAGCTGAAGTTCGCGATCGCTTCGCGGTGAACGGCATTGAACCTGCGCAAACGGTCGTCTCGTTTCATGCGGCGATGCGCTATCAGGGTCAAGAGCATACGGTCAAGGTTCCGATCTTGCGCGGCGATCTTCGCCAGGATCTCGTTCGGCTGCGCCGGCGATTCGATGAGGCGCACGAGCGCGCGTATTCGCTTAAGCTGCCGGAATCAGCGACCGAAATTGTCAACCTGCAGGTGTCAATTCTGGGAATCTCCAGCAAGCCGGTTATGAAGCGAATTGACGCCGAGGCTAACTGCAATCCGCTTAAGGGCGAGCGCCCGGTCACGATCCGCGGGCACGGCGCCGATATGCCCGCGGAGGTATACGATCGCGAAAAGCTTGCTGCCGGAGCCACCATTGACGGTCCCGCCATCATCGAAGAATGGACCTCCACGACCCTCATCCTGCCCGATCAATTGGCTACAGTTGATGAATTTGGCAATCTGATTATCAAGCGAGCGGAAACATGAAAAGAGTTGATCCGATTACCACGCAGGTGATACGTAACGCGCTGAAGGCGGCCGCCGATGAAATGATGATCAGCCTGATCAAGACGGCGCACAATCCCCTTATCTACGAAGTCCAGGATTTCGGATTGGCGATCACCAATCATCGCGGCGAGATGCTGGCTGAAGGTTCGGGCTTGCCTGGCTTCATGGGCTGCCTGGGACCGACCGTGCGTAGCGGCATCCGCGAACTGGGAAGCGATGGTTTCAGCGAAGGCGACATCTTGCTGGCGAACGATCCGTATGAAACCGGCACCCATATCAGCGATACCGCCGTCTATATGCCGATTCTCTATGAGGGCAAGCTGGTCGCGTTTACGGCGCTGATGGCGCATTGGGCTGATATCGGCGGCAAAACACCCGGCGGCTGGTGTCCCGATACCACCGATGTTCATCAGGAAGGCTTGATTTTCTTTCACGATAAACTGGCGGAAGCGGGCGCGCTCAACCGGACGCTCATGCGCTTCATCCTGAATAATGTGCGCTTCCCCGATTTGGTGCACGGCGATCTGAACGCCATGATTGCCGCTTGCCGCACCGGCGCCAGACGCTACATCGCTCTTTGCGAACGATACAGCGCTGAAACGATCCGGCGCGCCATGGATCAGGTCTTCGACCAGTCGGAAGCGATGATGCGCGCCAAGATCCGCGAGATCGCCGATGGCGCCTACTCCGCCAGTGTTTACATGGATCACGATGGCGTTGAGCTGGACAAGCCCTACAAGATCGCCGTCACTGTCGAAGTCGACGATGACGAAATGCGCATCGACTGGACCGGCACCGATCCCACCGTTACCGGACCCACCAATCACCCCTTTATCGGAACGGTCGCCATGTCGGAATGCGTCTTGAAATCGCTGACCATGCCCTTCGATCCGATGAATCACGGGCATACGCGCCCGCTGACGGTGACTGCGCCCGACAATACGGCGGTCAGCCCGCTCTATCCAGCGCCGACCGATTCATATGGCTATGTCGCGGAAATGGTCGTGCATCTGATTGTCAAAGCGCTATCCGACGCGATTCCCGAGCGCTGTCCGGCGGCATCGTATCAGATGTTCGGCTGCGTCTTTTATCGTATGGATCCGCTGCACGGCGAGCCCTTTATCTTCATAGAGCCACTCGATGGCGGCGGCGGCGCCTTCCCGCACGCCGATGGACCCAGCGGATTGGTATTCGTCGGCAATGGCGATGCCCCCAATACGCCGACCGAGGTGATCGAAGGCCGCTATCCCTTGCGCGTGACGCGGCATACCTTCAATCTGGCGGGCGCGGGCGCTGGCAAGTTTCGCGGCGGCTTCGGTGTCATCCGCGAATATGAAATGCTCGAAGACAATATCTTAATTCAGACCATGAACGAAAACACGATCAACACGCCCTGGGGACTGCACGGCGGCGGCGACGCCGGCGTAAGCAGGGCGATTGCCTGGGCGGGCAGCGAGCGCGAAGAAGTAATCACGAAGCGCGTCTACTTCTATGGACCCTTCAATCGGGGCGATATCGTCACGCAGATATCGGCTGGCGGCGGCGGCTGGGGCGACCCCGCCGAACGCGACCCGGCGCTAATCGAATACGACCGGCGCAACGGATACGTCCAGCCTTTAGAAACGTAATCAGCCGCGAACATACCCCTGGTCACTCCACCGGCGGCCGATATTGCAGCGCCTCGGCGATATGCGACACCTGGATATCGGCTGCGCCATCGAGGTCGGCGATCGTGCGGCTGAGCTTGAGTACACGATGATAGCTGCGCGCGCTCAGTTGGAGCTTCCTCACCGATAAGGTCAAGATCTGTCGCGCTTCATCGTTCAGCGGGCAAAACTGATCGATTTCACTGACGCGCATATCGGCGTTGGCGAAGAGACCGCTATGGTCTTCAAAACGACTAATCTGACGGCGGCGCGCCTCCTCCACCCGTTGCCTTATATCGCCTGAGCTTTCCGCTTTGGCGTCTCCCAGCAGTTTGTCAAAGTCCACGCGCGGCACATCGACATGAATATCGATTCGGTCAAGGATTGGACCGGAAATCCGCGACTGATACCGCTGAATCTGGTGCGGCGTGCAAATGCAGGTTTGCAGCGGATCGCCATAAAAGCCGCAGGGACAGGGGTTGCGCGCGCCCACCAGCAGGAAGTTCGCCGGAAAGGTTATGCTGCCCTTGGCTCGGCTGATGGTAACGATCTTGTCCTCAATCGGCTGGCGCAGCACCTCCAGCACTTTGCTCGAATGCTCGTTGATCTCATCGAGAAAAAGAACGCCGCGATGCGCCAGGCTGATCTCACCCGGTTTCGGTATCGTGCCGCCTCCGACCAGCCCAACTTGCGAGATCGTGTGATGAGGCGCGCGGAAGGGCCGCTGGCGCACTAGGGGCTCATCCCGCGTTAGCATGTCCACGATGGAATAGATTCGCGTCACCTCAAGCGCTTCCTGCATCGTCAACTTCGGGAGAATGCCCGCCAGCGCCCGCGCTTGCAAGCTCTTGCCAGCGCCTGGCGGTCCCGACATCAAGATATTGTGATTGCCGGCGGCCGCCACTTCCAAGGCGCGCTTGACATGCTCCTGACCGCGGATGTCTGCAAAATCTTCAATGCCATCGGCCAGTATGGGCCCAGCCTCTCCTTCCTCAAGATCGGAATGGTAGGGCTCAATCGGATTTAACTGATAAAGATGTTCGACCAGCTGACCAACCGATTGCACCGGGATAATCGTGATGTCTTGAATCAGTGCGGCTTCGGCTGCGTCCGCCTCCGGCACGTATACCGTATCCAGACCATGCTGCATGGCGGTGTAGACCATCGGCAGTACGCCTTGCACGTGGCGGATGCTGCCATCCAGCGACAGTTCGCCGATGAACATCGCATTATCTAGCACATGAAGCGGGATCTGGTCGGTTGCGCCCAACACGCCGATGGCGATTGCCAGGTCGTACGAAGGACCATGCTTGTGAATATCGGCCGGCGAAAGATTGACCACATAGGCTTTGTTGGGGAAGCGCAAACCGCTGTTGCGAATCGCCGAGCGGGCGCGGTCCTTGCTTTCGCGGACGGCGGCGCCCGGCAAACCAACCAGGTTGAAACTGGGAAGCGCCGCCCGCGGATTGAAGTCCGTCTGCACTTCGACGATATGCCCGTCCAATCCGATGACGGCGCAGGTGTTGACGATCGCTAGCATAAGCGCTCCTCAACTCAGATTGATTGCGAAACAATACTACAGGCGAATGTTTCGAAAATCACCGGCAAAGATTGGCGAAAACTGGCTCAGCTTTGGCTTTGCAAGAAGGGGATAATCCCGCCCGCGTCGAGTATCCGCCGAACTTGCTCGGGCAGGGAAGCGAAGGAAAAGGTACCACCATTCAAATGTATCTGCGCCGCCTCGATATCAATTTCCAACCGATCGCCGCTCTCAACGCTGTCGACAATTTGCGGACATTCCATCACCAGCAAGCCATTGTTGATCGCGTTACGATAATAGATGCGGGCGAAACTCTTTGCGATGACCGCGTGGACGCCGGCGGCGACCAAACAGGTTACCGCTTGTTCGCGGCTGCTGCCATTGCCCCAGTTGCGCCCGGCGACGATGACATCGCCAGGCCGCGCGCCTTCGGCGAAACTTGGATCGAGGTCTTCTAGCGCGTGGCGCGCCAATTCGGTCGGATCGTGATTGACGGTGTAGGTGTATTTGCCCGGGAAGATCACATCGGTGTTGACATTGTCGCCGTATTTCCAGACGCGATGCTTGGTGCGGCTCATTTCTCAACCTTCGCCCGTACTGCCGCGCTTATGGTTTGAGCTTGTTTCATTCAGCAAAGTCAGCCGGGTGAATCAGGCGACCCGCCGCGCAACTTGCCGCCACCACGGCCGGATTCGCCAAATAGATTTCGGCATTCGGCTCGCCCATTCGCCCGCGGAAGTTCCGATTGGCGCTGCTGACGCAGACTTCGTCCGGCGCTAAAACGCCCATATGCACGCCCATGCAGGGTCCGCAGCCGGGAGTGCCGATAGTCGCGCCTGCTCCAACCAGGTCGGCGATATAGCCGGCCTCAGCCGCATCGCGCAACACCATCGACGATGCCGGAATAACGATCAACCGCGCCTGCAATCGCCTCCCGCGCAATACATCGGCCGCGGCGGCAATATCTTCCAAGCGGCCATTGGTGCAGGTGCCAATGAAACCGACATCTACCCGAGTACGCGCCACATCTGACAGCGGGCGAACATTATCGACAGCATGCGGGCAGGAGATCATCGGTTCAATTTCGCTCAGAATGATTTGGTGATGCGCGGCATATTGGGCTCCTTGATCGGGATACAGCGCTCGCTCGCGAAAGGTCGCAAGGCGCTCCTCCTGGTCCTGGGGACGCGTCAGGATCAAGGTCTTGCTCAACCACTGCCAGGTCGTTTCGTCTGGCGCGATGCAGGCGTTTTTGGCGCCCATCTCCGCCATCATATTGGTCAATACAGCGCGCGAATCCGGCGACAAAGCGGCGATGCCGTCGCCGTCAAACTCGACCGCCATATATGTCGCGCCATCGGACGACAATTGGCCGATTAGGCTAATCGTCAGATCTTTTGCCGTGACTCCGGACTTAAGCTTGCCTTCAAGCGTGATGCGCATTGTCTCGGGCACACGAAGCCACAACTGACCGGTCGCCCACAGAGCGGCCACCTCGCTTCGCCCGATGCCGGCGCTAAAGGCGCCCAGCCAGCCGTAATGCGTGCTGTGGCTGTCCGCGCCCAGCAGCGTCAAGCCCGGTCCGACGACGCCTTCTTCGCAAAGCACCTGGTGGCAGATGCCGCGCCCGACTTCAAAGAAATTCCGAACGCCCTGCTCACGCGCGAAAGCTCGGACGCGCGCGTGATTTTGCGCGTGCTTGGCGCTGGGCGGCGGAACGGCGTGGTCAAGCGTAATCGCCAGACGATCCGGAAACTTGACACGTTTATGCGGAAGCCGCTCAAATATCTCGGCGATGGCGGCTGTGTTGTCGTGGCTCAGCACGACATCCGGCTCAATGACGACGATCTCGCCAGGTTCGACCGTGCTACGTCCGCCGGCGCGCGCCAGCAGTTTTTCCGTCAGCGTTTGCGCGCCCAAGGCTGCCTCATTTGCTCTAGCGTCCATGCCAATACTCTAACGCGGCGATGTCCTCGAGAATCAAATAAATGCTCTTCACTTTCTCGGTACTCCGTTGGCAACTGTCTGCTACAATTGCCGCTTGGCAAGAAACAAGCCTGTGTGGCTTTCTTCATGTTGGCGCAAGATCTTCGCGACAAACTTCGTTACAACACCTTTGTCAATCTCTGGGACGGCAGCTTGTTCGGCTTCGGCGTTAGTGGCTTAGCGTCCTATGTTACCATAATCCCGCTCTTTCTGTCCTTCCTCACCGAATCGACCGCGCTCATCGGCTTCGTCGCCACGCTCTTTCACATCGGCTGGCAAGTGCCGCAATTGCTCACATCCAGCTATGTCGCCAGCATGCAGCGTTACAAGCCAATGGTGCTTGTCGCGACCCTGGGAGAGCGCGTGCCATACTTTGGTTTGGCGCTGCTTGCGCTAGCGATTCCCACCATCGGCGTCGATGTTGCGCTGGTCTTGGCGCTGATTTTGCTGACCCTGCAATCTCTCGCTGGTGGCTTCACTGGTACCGCCTGGCAAAGCATGATCAGCAAAATCATGCCGCCGTACCGTCTTGGATCCTTTTTCGGCATTCAATCCGCCTGCGTTAATCTCTTTGGCGCCGGCGGCGCCTTGCTCGCAAGCTTCATTCTGGAAAGGCTGGACTTCCCCGAAAGTTTCTCGCTCTTGTTCACTCTTGCCGGCATAAGCCTGCTGGTCTCTTTCGTCGGCTTGGCACTGACCTACGAGCCTCCCAGCCCACCGCAAAATGTCGCCGAGCCGGTCAGGTGGCGCCAATTCGGCGGAAGGCTGCGGCAAATCCTGCGCGGCGACGACAACTTCCGCTGGTTCCTTATCGCGCGCGCGCTCACCGCGGTCAGCTTGACCGCCATTTCCTTTTACACCATCTTCGGCATTCGACGCTTTGACATGTCGCCAGAATTCGTCGGCATATTGACCAGCGTCCTGTTGGTGTCGAATACGATCAGCAGCTCGGTCATCGGCTGGATTGGCGACCGATGGGGGCATCGACGGGTCTTGATCGCCGCCAATGTGCTGACCGTGCTGGCGATCACCATTGCCTTGTCTGCAACGGAAGTTAGTTGGTTTTTCGCCGTCTTCGCCCTGACCGGCGTGGTCAATTCGGCGCAGTGGTCGACGATTATGACGATAACGGTGCAATTCGGTTCAGTCGCGGAGCGCCCCTACTATATCGGCATGGCGAATACCTTCATCGCGCCGGTGACGATATTCGCGCCCATCATTGGCGGCTGGCTGGTGGATGCGGTCAACTTTGAGTTGACCTTCGGCATCTTCGCGCTGGCGGGAATACTGTCGATCTTGGTCTACCTGATCCTTATGGATGACCCGCAGAATGTGACCGGTATCGGGAAGCGGAATGTCGCCACCGCTGATTAGTCGTCCAGCGCGAGCATCATTTTCCTGAGGATTTTGTCCACATCATCCAGCGTAATCGGTCCCTCGTCCGCCATCAGCTTTACCTGCGCCGTTGCCAGGTTGAGTATGTTCTCCGGTAGTTTAAGGCCGCGGCGGGCGGCGTATTCGCGGATGGCGTTACGGCCCACCAGCCGATGCGCCACGTCAATCACACGCGACATGCCGAAGTCCTCCGGCTTGATCGCCTCATACGTCATCGGGTTCTTCAAAACGGCATTGGTATGCACGCCAGCTTTGTGGTGAAAGGCGACCTCGCCGGTGATCGGCGTATTGTAAGGGATCTCGATGCCCAGCTTTTCGGCGACGAACCTTTCGATCTTGGGCAGCAGACGAAGATCATACTTGTCCACCAGCGCCTTATCGCAGGTATACAGACGGCCCACCAGCGCGCCCATCGGGGTAATGCCATTGCGTTCGCCGATGCCCAGCACGGTGGTGTCGATGTGTGTCGCCCCCGCCTGCAGCGCGCAGAAGGCGTTGGCTACCGCGCAGCTGCTGTCATTATGGCCGTGAAACTCAATGTCACAGCTGACCACATCGCGCAGGTTTGAGATGAGATTGTAGGTTTGCATCGGGTCGGCGATGCCCACCGTATCGGCGACGCCGACGCGGTCAACGCCTGCCAGATCCATCGCGCGGTATACCGTCATCACATCGGCGAAATTGCTGCGAAAGGTGTCCTCTGTGCTGAAACGCGTTTCAATGCCCGCTTCTTTGAGGTATCCGATCACCTCCCGCCCGATCTCGATGACCTGCTCCAGGCTCTTGCCGTGGCTATATTCGCGCATGTATTCAGACGTTCCTATATATACGTCCGCGCCATCAATGCCGCAGTCTACCGCCAGCTTGGCGTCGTCCATATTCGCGCGGATATGCGTGAGCAGCTTGTAGCTGCGCCGCGTATCGGCCAGCGCGCGGATCGCGTCAGCGCTTTGCGGACTGGCCACCGGCGTCGAAAACTCCATATACTCCACACCGAATTGATCCAACAGCGCCGCGATTTCGCGCTTGTCATCAATACTGAAATGCGCCCCGCGAAATTGTTCGCCTTCGCGCAAGGTGGAATCAATGAAGTTGAATTCGTGAATCGAGCTGTTTCGACTGCGCATAAGCTAACCTGGTTTCAATCAGATGGTCTCAAGGACCGATGTCAATACCTCAATCGCTCGCAAGTAATCGTCGAGGTCAATATGTTCATCGGGCGTATGATCCAGCGCCGAATCGCCCGGTCCATACGCCACAATCGGGCAGTCCCAGCGTGGTCCAACGATGTTCATATCGGAGGTGCCGGTCTTGTAGACAAAGCGCGGAGTACCACCGGTTGCGCGAATAGCGCGCCGAAACTGCCGGCTCAGGGCGCTGTTCTTGTCTCCGCGAAATGCGCATTCCGCGCCCCGCGCCGCAACCGTCGCGCCGCCGCCAGCGGGAAATTCGCTCGCGATCTGAGCCGCCGCTACATTCGGCGGCAGGCGAAAGCCGACCGTCATCTCGGCGATGCCATTGACACCCTCTTGCCAGGTATTGATATCGCGGATCGACGCGTCAAGGCGCGCAAATAGCGACATGATGCCTTCATTGAATTCGTCACAGTATGACTCAATGCCCCGCCAATAACGCAGCGCGCGTTCGGCCGGGCTGGGCGCTTCGCCGGCGCTATGCGACAAACCGCCCTCCCAACGCCAGTCGAGCAGCAGCCGTCCCTTGTAACCCAAGGTGATGCGGTCCCATTGCGACGGCTCGCCGATGACACAGAAGTCCGGCTGGTACTGGCTTAGTGCGTAATGCGCGCCTCGGCTGGTGGCCGCCTCTTCTTCCACCGCGCCAATGACGATGACTTGAAAATCGTCAGGCAGCTTGGCTCGGCTCGCCGCTACTGCGAAGGCGCATAGCGGACCCTTGGCGTCGACCGCGCCGCGGCCGTACAGCAGCCGCCCCTCCAGCCGAACCGGCGGGAAACCGGCGAAGGTATCGATATGCCCGAGCAGAACGATTTGCCGCGCGCCCGAGCCCATGACGCCGACAGCGTTGCCGGCCCCATCTACGAAACTCTCGTCATAGGCATTTGTCGCCATCCATGCCGTAAGGAATTCGGCCGCTTCCGCCTCACGACATGACGGACTGGGAATGGCAACCAATTCGCGCAGCAGTTCTTCGGCGCTGCGGTCAGTAACTCCGCTCATGGTTTATCCCAATACCGCTTCAATGGCTGCCACAATAACCGAAAGTTGCTGCCGACTGATGATTAGCGGCGGCAGCAGGCGCAAGGTATTGAGTCCAGCGGGCAGGGCAAGCACGCCTTCTTCCTGCAGCGCCTTCAAAACGGGTGTCACGCGCCCTCTCAGCTCCAAGCCCACCATCAAGCCACGTCCGCGCACCTGGCGCAGGGCGCGCAATTCGAGGTCGGCCAGCTGCTTGAAGAACCACTCGCCATTCAGTCGCGTCTTGTCCACCAGACCTTCACCGCGAATCGCCGAGAGCGCGGCGACCGCGGCGGCGCATGCGAGCGGATTGCCGCCAAAAGTGCTGCCATGGGTGGCGCGACCGATAGGACCATGAGCCTCACGCCAGCAAACCGCGCCCATCGGCAGGCCGCCGGCGATCGCTTTACCGACCGCTATGATGTCGGGCACGATGCCCGCGTGCTCAAGACCGAACCACTTGCCGGTGCGCCCCAACCCTGTTTGAATCTCGTCGATAATCAACATGGCGCCGGTCTGGTCACAGCGTTCGCGCAGCGCCTGCAAATAACCGTCAGCAGCAGGATGCACGCCGCCTTCGCCCTGAATCGGCTCAACGACTACGGCCGCTGTCAATTCGGTGATGGCGCCGCGCGCCGCGTCGATATCGTTGTACGCGACATATTCGACGGCTGGCAGCCAGTTTTGAAAGGGCTTGCGATATTTCTGCGTCCAGGTCAACGAAAGCGCCCCGGTCGTGCGTCCATGAAATGAGCGCTTGGCGGCAACAATGCCATCGCGTCCCGTCAACAGTTTCGCCACTTTCAGCGCGCCTTCTATCGCTTCGGCGCCACTATTGCATAAGAAAAACCGGTTGAGATCCGCTGGCGTGACACTGGCGAGCAAAGAGTAGAGCTCCGCCCGCCGGTCGTTGTAGAAGGATTCGTGACTGGTAATCAGCCTGGCCCCCTGCTCACTGATCGCCGCGACCACGGCCGGATGGCAATGCCCCAGCGCCGCCACGCCTTGGCCGCTGGTGGCGTCCAGATAGCGATTGCCCAGGTGGTCGAATGCGTAAACCCCTTCGCCACGGACCAGCGCTGTCGGCCGTTTGCCGTAGGCGCCGGAACCGTATTGATCTTCGATTTCGAAGAGCGTTGCCGTTTCATTCATGCGCTAAACCTCGTGCCAGCTCCAGCGAGCGCCCGCGACACCGGAACGCTAACCCGTCCATCGGCGATGATGACGCGCCCGACGCCCTGGTTGAGCGCCTCCTGCGCAGCGAGTACTTTTCGTTTCATGCGACCCTGCGCCCAATCCAAGGCGCTACTAATCCGCGTCAAGGGCACTTCGGCGACCAGGGACGATTCGTCCGGGAAGCGGCGGTACAGCCCGCCGACATTGCTCAAGATGACGAGCGTATCGGCTGCTAGAGCGCCAGCCACGGCGGCGGCGGCGCGATCGCCATCGACATTGAGCAAGCCGTCGCTGCTCTGCGCCATCGGCGGCAGCACCGGCGCCTGCGCCCTGTCGAGCGCCCTTCGCAGCAAGGCCGCGTCGACATCGGTGATGGAACCGCTGTGATCATCGCGGACCACGCGCACCCGCCCCTTCACGACCGCGCGTATGGCGCTTTTGCGCTTGGCGCGCAGCGCCACATCTTCGCCGACGAATCCGATCGCAGCTGTCCCGCGCTCTTGCAAGGCGGTTTCCACCTGCCCGTTCGCCAATTCCGCAGCGCGGATGTAGATGTCGCGTACTGCCGGCGGTGTATAACGCGAGCTGTGACCGGAAGGCGACGTCAGCGATTGCACCTCGACGCCACTTTCGAGGCAAAGTCGATTCATGATCGCGCTGACGCCATGGACGACCACAATAGGACGCCGCTTCCCTATTGCCGCCAAATCATCGCAAGCGGCATGTAGATCCAAGCCTTCGCCGCCACCCAACTTCACAACCAGCAGTTCTCGTCCCGACATGGCTGCGCCGCCTTCTATGGATAAATGCCGGGAAACTCTAGCCCGGCAGTTTCTTCCAGCTCGTACATGAGGTTCATTGATTGCACGGCGCTGCCGGCCGCGCCCTTGCCCAAATTGTCCAGCGCTGCGATGACGACCAGGTGCTTCCCATCGCCGTCTAGCTCGAAACCGATGTCACAGAAATTTGTCCCCGCTACAATGCGTGGCTCCGGCAAGCGATGCAAGCCCGCTTTGCCGCTCACCAGGCGCAGGAATGGCTCATCGCGGTATTGCCCGCGGTAGAGGCGCCAGATATCGCGCTCGACTTTGGCTTCCTTCAAAAAGCAATGCGCCAGCAGATGCACGCCGCGCACCATCTCAATCGCAGTGACGGAGAAATGAATCGGAATATCCTCACCCAAAATCAGTTGTACTTCCGCCATGTGCCGGTGGCCGGTGGCTTTGTAGCTGCGGACGGCGCCGCTGCGGATCGGATGATGTGATCCGGGATTGCTCTTATTGCCGCCCTCTGATGAACCGACCTTGATTTCAATAGCGGCGCGCTCGAGGATGCCGTCCCGCGCCAAGGGCAGCAGCGCGAGATTGACCGCTGTCGCATTGCAGCCAACCCCGCTGACGTACTTCGCGCCGCGCAGGGAATCGCGATTGACTTCGGGCAAACCGTAGACGAAGCGGTAGAGCCAGCGTGGCGCCGGATGCGGCTGGCCATAGAAGCGCTCGTAGGTGGCGGCGCAATCGAGGCGGAAGTCGGCCGACAGGTCGATCAGCTTGTCCGCCATATTTGCGTAACGCTCAATTTGCCGCGCGACCGTGCCATGCGGCAGCGCCAGAAACAGTAAATCGCAGGCTTCCAAAGCATCGGGATGAATGAATTTCAGTCGAGTGACGCCGCGCAGATTGGGATGTACCGTGTGCGCATAGCGCCCGGCGTGCTCGCGGCTGGTGATCTGCGTCACCTCGACTTGCGGATGAAAGCGCAGCAGCCGCAGCAATTCGCCGCCGGTATAGCCACTAGCGCCAAGGATGCCGGCGCGTATCACGCCACCACTCCGATTTGCCCGATGACGAAATCAATGACCTCTTGCGCGATGTCGACGCCGGTGGGTTGGCTGCTGTTGCGAAATTCCATCGTATGGTTGATCTCGTTGACGACAAAATTGCCTCGCGCGTCTTCCAGCAAATCAACCGCCAAAATGCCGCCGCCGACCGCGTCAGCCGCGCGCACGCAGATGTCATCAAGCTCGTCGGTTACCGGGCAATTCGTCGCCAGTCCGCCTCGCGCGGTATTGGTGATCCAGTGATTGGATTCTCGGTAGATCGCGGCGATGGTGCGATCGCCGACCACGAAGGCGCGGATATCCCGCCCCGGTTTGTCAACATATTCTTGCACGTAATAGGTGTGATGATTGTAATCGCCCAAGGTCTGCCGATGTTCCAATATCGCCTCGGCGCTGTCCCGATTGTGGACGCGCGCCAACAGCCGGCCCCAGGAGCCGGTCACCGGTTTCAGCACGGCCGGATACTTGACGTCTTCGATCGCCTGCATCGCGCTCTCTGGCGTGAAGGCGACGCGCGTATGCGGCTGCGGGATACCGTGCTTCATGAAGGCGATGCTCGTCCGCAGTTTGTCGCTGCATGTCGCCGCAGTCTCATAAGTGTTGAAAGTGCGCAAGCCCCAACTGTTGAGTATCGCCAGCGCGTACATGCCGCGCGATGTGCTGACGCAGCGCTCAAAGACAAGATCGTATGCGCGCCAGGCGATGCCTGAAGGCGCCAACTGGTCGGCGCCACAGGTGATATCGTAATTCAATTCGCGATCGAGAATAATGTCAGGGCTGATGTCACGCTTGTTGAACGCAGCCAGGATCAGCTTTTCTTCCGCGCGAATATGGGTGACGAGCAAGGCGACGCGCATAAGACCTATTCTCCCCAGTCCTCTTCCACCTCGGGCGCCAACTCTAATTCAATTGGCTCCAGGCTCATGATCTCGAGCTCAGTGCCGCATTCGGCGCAAGATACCAACTCGTTCTCCATGGCGTCAGACGGGATATCGACTTCGCCATCGCATTCCGGGCAGAGTGGCGTTTCACTGATCATTACGGATTCTCCTGTAACCAAAGCTCACAACAAAAAACCCGCCGTATGGGCGGGCGCGTGTTCGAGTTTTACATCCAGCGCAAACAAGCCCATACTTAGCGGGTGCGGGTCTTCTTCACCTTCTTGCTGCCGTATGCACTGCCGATCGCGCTCATCTTTACTTGCCACAAATCTCCGAGTCGATCCAAGCGCTAACTTTATCGCCTGTAACGCGATTCCACTATAATCACTTTGTACGAAAAAAACAACACTACATACGGCATTCCAACTTTTATTCGAATTTCGCTATTGTCTCATGCAGGGGAGGCAGGTATTTTGCGCCAAATATGATCAGATGTATGAGCAGGGGATACAGATTGTAGAGGTGGCGTCTGGTCGTATAGAAGTCATCGTCTATCGGGATCCGTTCAGCGTAGGCGCGGAAGAACTCATCGCCCGTGCCGCTGAACAGGGTCATATAAGCCAGCTCCATTTCGTTGTGCGCATAGTAGAGGGCTGGATCGAGTATGCCGACAACCAGGCCAGCGCGGGAGATCACATTCGTCTTCCACATATCGCCATGGATCAGTACCGGCGCCGACGGTTCAGCGAGAAACTGATCCAAGCGATCGGCTATTCCATAAATCCGCCGCTCAAACTCGACAGGAAGTTCACCCGACGCCCGCGCCAAACCGGTCATGTATAGCAGCCGCCGCTCACGGAAAAACTCGATCCAAGAATCCATCTGCCCGTTGGGCTGATGAAGCGGACCGATCAATGTATCCCGTTCATGGCCGTAGCTTGAGCTCGTCACCTGATGGCAGCGGGCGAGCAATTCGCCGAGATGGCGCAGGCTTTCGCCTTCCCATTCGCTTCGCCCCTCCACGAATTCCATGAGCAGCAGGTTCGCCTCGTCATGCAAAACTTCGGGAACGGGCAGTCCTGAATGCGCGCGCAAATAGCGGAGCATATAGGCTTCGATGCCAAGATCGTGGCCGCCATCGCCGATTTTGGCCACGACTGATTCGCCAGAGTGCAGATCGACGCGCATCACCTGGCTGATCATGCCGCCGGCGAGAGGCTGCCAAGTCCGAATGCGGCGCTGAAGCGCCCGCTCAATCTTTTGCTGATTCGCCCTATTGATGATGCCGTCCATCTATTCTCTTCCATCACATTCGGCTTGACAGCGAAGCCTGCCAACCGGTACAATGCGCCGATTATGCTTGATAACATTCAGGAGTAAAGATATGGGTCCGCTTCCAAAGCGTAAAGTCTCGAAATCTCGGCGAGACCGCCGGCGCGCGCACGACGCTTTGACGCTCAAGCATTTGGTGGAGTGCGAGAGCTGTGGCGAGTACCGTATAGCGCATCGCGTCTGCCCCAAATGCGGCTCGTATCGCGGCGAACAAATCGTCGAGGTAGAGAACGATTAGCGTGGCGTCAAATATCGATGCAATGACCAAGGACCGTGCCGTTGCAGCGCGGTTTTTTTGCGCCTCCGCGCCTCGCTAACTGGGGCGCCCTAATGCATAAAGGTGACCGATAGATGATGATCCAAGCTGCGAAATAATGGATTGGAAGAGATGCGCCGCCTTATTCCCCGGTCAAGGCTCGCAAATCGTGGGCATGGGCGCGGACTTCGCGCGTGAATACGCAATCGCGCGCGAAACCTTTGGGCAGGCTGATGAGATCCTCGGCTTCGGCCTTTCGCGAATCTGCTTCAACGGACCCCGCGACCAACTGGATCAGACCAAGTTTACACAGCCGGCGCTTTATGTTTGCAGCATCGCCATTTGGCGCACGTTGCAGCAGCTTCTGCCCGTTGCGCGGCCAGCATGGATGGCTGGTCATAGCCTGGGCGAGTTCTCCGCCTTGACCGCTGCTGGCGCCTTACGCTTCGATGACGGTTTGCGGCTGGTGCGTGCCCGCGGCCGCTTGATGCAACGGGCGGGCGAAATGAACCCGGGCGCAATGGCGGCGATCTTGGCGCTTGATATCACGCAGGTTTCGTCGCTTTGCGCCGAAGTTTCAGCGGCCTCCCAGGGAATCGTCGTGCTCGCCAATGACAATTGCCCGGGCCAGGCGGTCGTATCCGGCGACACCGATGCAGTTGAGCGTCTAATCGAGCGCGCGACCGCCGCCGGCGCCAGAAGGGCGGTCAAGCTGGCGGTCAGCGTGGCGGCGCACTCGCCCTTGATGGTGGCAGCATCGGCTGACTTTCAAGCGATAGTGCACAGCACAGAATTCTCGCCTCCGAAGGTACCAGTAATTGGCAACGTTCAGGCGCAGCCGCTTGAAACTGTGGCCGAAATCAGGACGGAGTTGGATCAACAGTTGACGCAATCCGTCCGCTGGACCGAGTCGATGCGCGCGCTAATCGATAAGGGCGCCGATACCTTCATCGAGATCGGCTCCGGAAACGTGCTCACCGGTTTGATGCGCCGCATTGATCGGTCGAAAAAGCGCGTCAGTCTCAATACGGTAGAGGCGCTTGACGCCCTTATGGAGTCCCTCGCGTGAGCTTTCAGACGGTTGGAGGCAAAGACGGTGGCTGAGCAGATTCTTGTCCGACGCGAAGGCTTGGTCTTTGAAGTTACGCTTAATCGTCCGCAAGAGCGCAACGCCATCAGTGACGAAATGATGAATGCGCTTGCGGATGCCTTCGACCGAGCCGAGCGCGAGTTCCATGACGGGGCGCGCGTTGTGCTCTTGCGCGGCGCCGGGCGCGCTTTTTCTTCGGGCATAGACCTCAGTCAATTCCTGACGCTGGATGAGGACCTCCGCAGCAACCTCTTCCCTTTTACCGCCCGCTATCAAGCGATTCTCAACAAGATTGAACGCTGTTCGCTGCCGGTCATCTGCGTACTGCAGGGATATTGCCTCGGGCTGGCGCTGGAGCTGGCGCTCGCTTGCGATTTTCGCATTGCGGCTGAACGCACGAAGCTGGGGCTGCCGGAAGCGCGCCTGGGTATCATTCCCGATGTCGGTGGCACGGTGCGCCTGATCAAGCTCGTCGGCCCCTCCCGCGCCAAAGATCTGATTCTGACCGGACGCGCCATCGACTTGTCGCAGGCGCTGGATTGGGGATTGGTGAACGCCGTTCTTCCCAAGGCGGATCTGGAGCAAGGAGTCGATGAATTCGTCGAGGCGCTTGTCGCTTCGGCGCCGCTGGCGGTCAGTTATGGCAAGCGGGTCGTCAACGATATCATGGACAATGCGGCTGGCTTGCAGCTTGAAGCTTGGGCGCAGGCACAGCTTTTCCGCACGAAGGACTTTCAAAATGCCATACGAGCAATGATGGACAAGACCTACCCGATAGACTGGGAGGGCAAGTAGACCCGCTATTTGGTGACATCGCCGATGACTGCGCGCAGATTCCCGTGGGCGGCCACCAGCATTTGGCTCGCTTCCACATAGTCGACGCTCAATCGCGCCATCACAACCGCCGCCTTTACCTCGTTATTCGCCCGCGCCAGCATCTCCCGCGCATACTCCTCATCTGCGCCCGTGAGACGCATGACCAGCCGGCAGGCGCGCTCAGCCAGCTTCTGATTGGATACCTTCACATCAACCATCAGATTGCCATAGACTTTGCCCAGACGGATCATCGCGCCGCTGCTGAGCATATTCAGGATCATCTTTTGCGCCGTGCCCGCCTTCATACGCGTCGAGCCGGCGATGGCCTCCGGCCCGACATCGACATTGATCGAGATTTCCGCCTGCGCTCCAATGGGAGAGTCCATATTGCAAGCGATGGCGATCGTCTTGGCGCCCAGGGATTTGGCGTATTGCAAGCCGCCGATGACGTAGGGCGTACGACCGCTGGCGGCGATTCCGCAAACCACATCCGCCTGTGAAAGCCCACGTACCTCAAGCTCTTCCCGTGCAAGTTCGGGCTGATCTTCCGCCCCTTCAATCGAACGCGTAACCGCTGGCTCGCCGCCGGCAATGACGCCTTGCACAAGGTCCGGCGGCACGCTAAATGTCGGGACGCATTCCACCGCGTCCAAAATGCCCAGGCGGCCGCTGGTGCCGGCGCCGAGGTAAAACAAGCGCCCGCCGCCCGCTATCGCCTCGGCAACGACATCGACTGCATTGGCGATTTCCGGCAACGCCCTTCGCACAGCAGCGGCGACTTTGGCGTCTTCGCCGCTGATCACGCTAACAACTTCGAAGGAAGTCATCTGGTCGATTGTCGCGCTTTCAGGATTCGCTTGCTCGGTCGTCAAATGCGTCATTTCTTTGCCGCGCTCCATTCCATTTTCGCCAGCAAAGCGGCGCCGATCACCGGCGGGTGCTTGGCATCCGGACGTTTCGCCAGAGCCAGCCGCCGTGCGACTTCGTATGATATCCAGTTGTCGTTGTCGAGCAGTCCACCGGCAAAGGCGATCGGCGCCTCCGCATAATCCAGCCGCTGCCGCAGCGTCAGCACATAATCGGCCAGATATTCCGATGCGCGTCGCAGAATGCGCATCGCCTGCTCATCGCCATCGGCCGCCCGCGCCAGAACCAATGGCGCCAAACGCCCAATTCTCGCCACTGGCGCCGCATCCGATTGGTACACCCATGCCACCAGGTCCGTCGCTTGCGTTAGTCCAAGCTCGTCTAGGCAGGCGCGAACTAGGGGGTCTTCGTTTGATTCCAATCCCAAATCATATTCTCGCATAGCCAGCCTCAGCAACTCGCGCCCGATCCAGTAGCTGCCGCCTTCGTCGCCAAGCAGGTATCCCCAGCCGCCTACTTGCAAGCGAGCGCCCCCGGGTTTATAACCGTAGGCGCCGCTGCCCGTGCCGGCCAAAAGCAAGATGCCGTGACGCTCTGCCAAAGCGCCTACCAACGCAATCTCGAGGTCTGAACTGGGCACATGATGACTCGCGGGCAAGACCGGCTTCAGCGTGTCGAGCAGCCATCGCTCGCTGCGCAGATTCGACGTGCCAGCGATGCCAATGCCGATGGCGCTTATGCGCTCCGGCTGCATGCTCGCCTCGCCCAAGACAGCGCCTATACCACCCTGGATACGCGCTCGCGCTTCGGCATGCCCGACCACGCTTGGATTGACGGCGCCAGCCTTCAGCGACGACAACTCATCCAGCTTGGCATTGACGATAGCGATTCTCAGCGTGCTTCCGCCACCATCAATGCCCATGAAGAGCGGCTCGTTCATCGCCCGTCAACGCTTTCGACAATGAGATCATGGATCGCCCGCCGAAACGCGTGAATGCGCTCGTCGTGTCGCCCGCAATAGACGCGATTCGTCAATACCGCGCTGACCAGCTCACGTTCAGGATCAATCCAAAGCGATGTGCCAGTGAATCCCGTGTGCCCGAAAGAGCTTTCGCCATAAAGGTCACCGGCTGAAGAGTCGCTGTCCGCTTTAAGCATCCAGCCCAAGCCCATTCGATACTGCCCTGCAAGCTGTAGGCGGGTTGCTTCAGCACGCAGATCGGCGCCGATTCCGAGGCGCTCGTCGCCAGCGAGCCAGGCTTGACCAAATCGAGCGACATCCTGCGCCGTCGCGAAGAGACCGGCATGCCCGGCGATGCCGCCGACGCCACAAGCGTTTTCGTCGTGAACCTCGCCCCAGGCGCGCCGCTGCCGCCAATGATTGTCCATTTCCGTCGGAGCGATTTGGGCGCGGGCTGCGCCATTTAGCATCGGACCGTAAGTGAATGAATCCAGCCCCAGAGGTTGCAAAACCAAGTCGCTGACCGCCGTATCCAGCCGGCTTTCATGCAAGCGCGCAACCGCTTCGCCAAGCAGCATGATGCCGATGTCGGTATAACGAATCCGGTCCCCTATTGTTCCAGCGAATGGGAAATCAACCATGGCGCTTAAGCCGCGTCGCCAGCGCGCCTCATCGTAATGCCGAACATGGGTGGGCGGCGGCGGCGGGCGGTCAGCCGCAAACAAGTATACGGAACGCCAGGGCGGCAGACCCGAGCTGTGTGTGAGCAGATGCTTGAAGGTGACATCGCCAGGATCGACCGACATGCCGCGATACTTCGCTTCAATCGGCAGCCGGGCGCGCGTATGCGGATCTTGACCGCCGGCGACTTCGCGCGGATTCAGACGACTGAATTCGGGAACGATGTCTGCCAGGCGGCTCTCCAAGCCGATGGCGCCCGCCTCCACCAGCGCCAGAAAGCTTGTCTCCACGATGAGCTTGGTCACCGAAGCGAGATCAAAGAGCGTATCGATGGTGACCGGCACGGTATGTTCATCTGGATCAATAAAGCCCCGAACCGCCTGCCAGACCGTCTCACCGTGATGAATGACGCAGATGCTCAGCGTGGGAAAGGTCCCCGGCATGTGACGCCGCATCAGTCCCTTAAAGGACGGATGATTTGCGAATCGAGTCAACAGATCTCCACAGTTAATCTGCCAGTTGGGATAAAGTCGCCGCAGATCGCGTCTATTGCCGCCAGTAGCGATGGTTTGCTGTCGCCGTTTGTGCAGATGATCGTATCGGCGCGGGCGATCAAACCCGCGTCGTATGGATTGCGCGCGCAGACCAGGATCACCTTGCGGGCGCGTTCGCAAATGTACCGCGCCAGTTGCAATTGCGCCGGCAGCATATGAGCGTTGCGCGTAACCAGGATGATCTTGTCCGCTTCCATTGCCATGCTGCCGAAGCATTCGTCCTGGACTTCCGATTCCAATGACGGATTGATGGTGAAGCATTTGACGCTGAGAAGCCGCTGCGACAGGTAGGCAGCGAATTGGCTAGGAGCACCGTCGCCAGTATGCGCTGAAGAGAATTCAATCAAACCAACTCGCGCCTCGTCAGCGTCAAGAGGCATCGCCTCGCCACTTTTTAGCAGCACAATACCGGCGCGAGCGGCTTTTGCCGCCAACGAACGATGCGCATCGCTGCCGACAATCTCGATGGACGGCCCGTAGTCAAGCGGGAAGCGCCGCTTGAGCTTCCAGATCCGCCTAACAGACTGATCAATTCGCTCCTTAGATAGACGGCCGTCAATCGCTGCTTCCAAGACCGCTTCGTAAGCCGCTTCTTGTGCCGCGCGCGTATGAGAAAATAGCGCCATATCAACACCCGCCTCAATCGCGAGCGCAGCTGATTCGCCCGTGCCGAAATCTTCGGTGATCGCCTTCATTTCCATACAGTCGGTACAAACCACGCCATCATAGCCTAATTCATCCCGCAGCAATCCACCTGCGAACCGGGGCGAGAGCGTCGCCGGCCGTTCTTCGTCCAGCTTGTTGTATATGACGTGCGTCAGCATAATACAACCGACATCGGCGGCGATTGCCGCGCGAAAGGGCCTGAGATCTTCTTTGTGCAGGTCGTTAAGCGAGCCTGCTGCTCTGACCGGCGCATCATGTGTGTCGATTACAGTGTTGCCCAATCCGGGGAAGTGCTTCGCCGTGGCCGCCACGCCAGCGCGTTGAAAGCCCTGTATTTGCGCTTTGACCAGTTCGCTGACCAAGCGCGGATCACGCCCAAATGAGCGTGTGCCAATTGACGGGTTGTCTCGCTGATGCGCGATATCGGCGACCGGCGCGAAATTCCAATTGATGCCCAGCGCCGCCAGCTCCCGTCCCATCATATAAGCGATATCTTCCGTCAACTGCCGATCGCTGCCCGCGCCAAGCGCCATCGCTCCTGGGCTTTCCGTGAAGCCTTCGCGTAAACGGGCGACTGCGCCCCCTTCTTGATCGATGCCAACCAAGATTGGCTGTTTCGCCGCTGCCCAGCAATCCGCGGTCAGCCGCTTAACCTGGGCTGGAGAAGCAATGTTCCGCGCGAAGAGATAGACCCCGCCAATGCGCCCGCTCGCGAGCCAATGCAAGATATGCCGTGGCGGCTTCACTCCTTCAAAGCCCACCATCATCAGCTGCCCGATCTTTTCAGCAAGCGAATCCATGGAGCGACCCTATCGCGTAATGGAGATTACTTTCTTGACTTCCCAGCGGATCATGAATTCATATAGCGCCACCATTAGCAGCGCTCCCACAAAAATGAAAAAGCTGATCGACTCCGGGCCGACATATTCTGCGAATACGCCGCCCATTCCCGACAGCGCCGCGCCGCCCAAACCGGCGCAGCCAACCTGAAAGCCAATTGCGTTTGCTGCATGGTCGCGCCCGACGCGGTCATTGGTTTGCAAAATCAATATCGGGAATACCGCCGCCAGACCGAATCCAATCCCTATCAGACCAAGCAGGCTGAGCGCATCATTCATATTCAGGAATAGCAGCAGCGCGCCAATGACGGTGAAACCGAAGCAGATATTCAGCAGCGTTCGGTCGCCCAGGCGCATGGCGAGCAGCCCCATCGTAATGCGCCCCACCGTGAAACTGGCCCAGTACGCGCTCACCCAGCTGCTGGCGATCTCCTGCGGCAGGCTGCGCGCTTCAATCAACAGCGTATTGGCCAGCTGCCCGGTGCCAAGCTCAACGCCGCCATAAAGAAAGAAAAACACCAATCCGAGGATCACGATGGGCCGGCGCAATGTATATCTCGCCGAAGGACGCGCCCGCTCATGCGCTGGAATATTGCTCGCGGACCTGACTCTCCAGAGCGGCAAGCTAAGCAGAATGACCAGACCAATCAGAAGCAAGACGATACCAACCCGCACATAACTGGATTGCCAGCCGCTGCCTTCGTAAATCACGAAATGCGTGACCACTGCCGGCGCGATAGTCAAGCCGATGCCCCAGCAAGCGTGCAGCCAGTTCATCTCACTGGCGCCATAATTCGCCGAGGCGAAATTGTTCAAGCCGGCATCCATCGTGCCTTTGCCGATGCTGGCGATGAATGCGACGCCGAGCAGCACGATCCAGGCTGGTGCAATGGCGTAACCGAGCATGCCCATTCCCGCGAAAGCCATGCCGCCGACGAGCACGGGTCCAATCGAATACCGGCTGATGATCGAGCCGCTGAGAAAAGCAGCGAACAAGCCGCCCAGCATTGCCGCCGGCGCCAAAGCAGCCAGCGAATCATGCGAGACATTAAAGGTTTCTTGCATGTAGGTCCAGGAGATATTCAGCAATCCCGAGGCAACGCCAATCACGATAAAGATCAGGTAGGCGACCAGGATGGGGAAGGTCTTCTTGAAGTTCAATTGAGCTCGCTTCGCTTAAAACAGTGCAATCTATCATACTTTGTCCGAACGGTCGCGCAATGGTTTCGTCGCTCGTTTCCCGGTTGGTATAGCGCTCAGTCACGCGCCAATCCGATCGCCATTTGGTCAGGCTTGCATGCTTCGAGGCAAATGCAGCGCTATAGTAACCAATTGCTGTCGCAAGTTTGCGCAGGTCTTTGTACGCTTTACTGCTTTGTGGTTAACTTAGGCTAGCTTCCGATGGTACACAACTGGCAGAAGACGCAGCATGACACCTTCACACGAGCATGACCTGATTAACGTCCGCAGCGACGAACGATTTGATGAAGCGGGGCTTCAGCGCTATCTGCACGGTAAGCTGTCGGGCGCCGAGAATGCGATGACCGTGCGGCAGTTTGCTGGCGGCAAAGCCAATCTGACCTATTTGCTGGAATTTGGCGAGTCAATGGAGTATGTCTTGCGCCGTCCGCCGCTGGGAAGCTACGCGCCATCGGCTCACGATATGGGGCGGGAAAACCGCGTGCTGTCCGTATTGCCCGACGCCTTTCCCTACGCGCCGCGGGTTTACCATTATTGCGAGGATGAAGCGGTAATCGGCGCTCCCTTCGTCATCATGCAGCGCTGCCATGGCCTGGTAATCCGCGGTACGATGCCCGACCAATACGCCACGAACCCGAAGGCGCCACAGTTGCTTAGCCGGGCGCTGGTCGATACGCTGGCTGCTTTCCACGCGGTCGATTATGAGGCGCTCGGCTTATCGCGGTTAGGTCGACCCGACGGCTTCATCAAGCGGCAAGTGGAAGGCTGGTGGCGGCGTTGGAAGGCGGCGGCGCCGGAAGAGAACCCGCGCGTCAACAAGATCTACTGCTGGCTCAATGATCGCTTGCCGGAATCCAGCTATCACTCGCTGGTGCATAACGATTTCAAACTGGACAACACCATGTTCGTCGCGGATGATCCTGCCCGCGTCGTCGCCATCCTCGACTGGGATATGTGTACGCTTGGCGATCCGCTCTCCGATGTCGGCGCCTTATTGACCTACTGGACGCAGCCAAGCGACCCAGAAGCCGTAAGGGCGATCGGCACTATGCCCGCTGGCGATTTTCCGTTCTACAGCCGTGAGCAACTCATGGATCGTTACGCGGAACAGAGCGGACGCGACCTGTCGCACATGCAGTTTTATCATCTTCTGGGTATTTTCCGCCTGCTGGTTATCCTACAGCAAATCTATATTCGCTACCTACAGGGATTCACCCAAGACCAGCGTTTTGCCGCGCTTGGCGATGCCGTCAACGGACTGGTGGCATGGGCGCTGGATCTGATGGAAAGCCACCCTGATTGACCTCAGCCGCCGGGCGCGACGAATTCAAGGCTATCGGTGGCGGCGTTTTCGATATCGCTGTAATAGCCGCGCAGATGGGCGTATTCATCGGGGATGGTCAACGCAAGTTGATGCATGGCTTGCGTGATCATAGTCGCAAGTTCTGCCCGTCGTACGCGTCTGGTTCCGTCTGTGCGGAAGCGGAAGGGCTTTCCAAATACGACCTTGGCGTAAGCGCGGCGAAAGCGCTTCAAACGCCGCCGCCAGTCTTCCGCGCCGCAGATCGCCGACGGCACGATGACGGCATCGGCTTTGGTGGCGATGTAAGCCAAACCCTCCTTCGCCTGCTGCATACCCGCCGGATGGCGCGTGCCCTCCGGCGCCATCAGCACCATCTGCCCGCTCTTCAGCAGCGCAATGGTCTGCCTGAGCGCGCGCCGATCGTATTCGCCGCGGTGAATCGGATAATGCCCCCATTTCCGCAGGAACCAGCCAGCCACCGGAATGCTGAAGTTTTCCACCTTGGACAGCGAGATGGTATAGCGAAAGGGGATGCCGACCGTCACGACAATTGGGTCGAGATAGGAGACATGGTTGATCATCAGGCAGGTTGGTCCCCGCCGCGGAACATTTTCCAGCCCACAGATATCGACCTTGCAGAATGTCGGCGCCAGAGCCCGCAGCAGCGGATGCATGATACGCCGCGCCTTATCATATTCGGGCTGCCGCGCGATATATTCTTCAATGCTCAATTCATGAGACATGGGATTGATTGTAAGGTTTCACCGGCGCGATTTGCGCTTTCGTTCGCGCCGCTTGCTTCGGATCGCGCTCAGTTCGGCAGCGGGCCGCAGCATGGCGCTGACTTCGTCTTCATCGAGCTGATACCAGGCGCCTTTGCGCAGCGTCCCCAAGCCGAGTTGACCGATATGCGTGCGGACGAGGCGAATCACCGGATGGCCTAGCGTCGCGGCGACGCGCTTGATCTGACGCTTTCGGCCTTCGGTCATTACCAGGCGCAGGACGGTCGAGCGTTTGGACGATTGCAGCAAAGCGACGGAGCAAGCGGCGGTGCGGCTGTCGTCAAGCCAGATGCCGCTCTCCCAGGTCTCGACCGTAGCTTTGGACACCTTGCCCTTGACGGTCACTTTGTAGGTCTTGGTATGTTCGTAACGCGGATGCGAGACTCTGTTGGCAAGCGCGCCATCGTTGGTTAAGATCATCAGTCCTTCGCTGTCGGCGTCCAGTCGGCCGATGGTGAAAAGATGACCCGGCACATCAACCAGTTCGCGGATCGTCGGGCGCTCGTCGCCTTTCTCCGCCTTATTTGTGCTGAGCACGCCTTTCGGTTTGTTGACGACGATGTAGAGCGGCTCGAACGCGTCCGTGAGCCGCTCGCCATCGACAAGGATTACATCCTTCTTTGGGTCGGCGCTGGCGCCCAGTTCAATGACCTTGCCATTGACCCGCACCCTACCGGCGCGGATGATCGCCTCGCATTTCCGCCGTGAGCCGATATCCGCCTGCGCCATGATCTTGTGGACGCGCTGCCTTGGCACGGTTCGTCCTTTCTCCCGCGTCATCGCGACGCGCTCCAAGCGTAATGATAGGGAAGGCTGATGCGTCGCGCTAGGGAGGTTTCGCGGCGCGACGCGCGCTCCCTTTTGGCGCCGCCGCTGGCCGCTCACTTTTCGATGGATTTTTCAGTGACGATGAACTGCAAGGGGATTCCCAGAAGCAGTCGCGTCTGGGCTACCAAGGTAGGCAGGGCGACCACAAACAAAGTCAGGAGCAGCATGAAGGGAATGCTCAACAGCTCCAGCAGCGACTCGCCAAACGTATAAGGCGAAACGCGCGGCGGACGGATGCGATAATCTTGCACCTGAAACACAACGACGAGAACGAGCATGACGATGCCGGACACCGCTAGCAGAACCCAGGCGGGATGGCTCGTGGCGAACCCTTCCGCCACGTAGGTCAGCTTGTCACCGGCGGAAAACAGCCCGTCGACCTTGATCGGGGCAATCTTTGGATGGAAGAAGACCGGAAGCTGCGAACCCACGGTCAGGATGATCCAGCCCGCGCCCGCTAGCAAAATATCATGGGCGATGCGCAAGAGCAGCTTAAAGGAGTTGAAGGAGACGACCTGCGGGTTTTCGATCAGCTTGGCAAGCATATAGCCGACTTCTTTGCTGCCCCAGGCGTGACGAAGCGTCTGACTGTAGCGATTCCTGATCGACTCGAAGATATTCGATCCAGTTGTCGAATCGGCCAGGAAGGGCAGGTAAATGTGCTCCAGCTTCACTTGTCCTTCAGTGGCGAAATAGGCTTTGATAAGCATGTGCCACTCATCGGCGATGACATCGGTATCCCAATTGCCGCTTCGCTCCAGCAGTTTCAGGCTTAACGAGTATGACGACATCGGCATCGCCATCCACCAGGGCGCCGCCAGATAGGCCAACTCAAAGGCGGTGGCGTAGGTGTTGATGATGCGCATAAGGGGATTGACTTGCCAGATGTTTCCATGATAGCGAATCGGCGCTTGCCAAAATGTGCGATGCCGATTCTCGTTGATGGCAAAGTGATAAGTCAGGGCGGCGAAATGTTTCTCGTGCCAGCGCGTGTCCGCGTCCATCGTGGTTAGCACGTAGTTATCGACATCCAGGCCTTCTTCGTCAACGATATTCTCGAAGAAGCGATTGATCGCCCAGGCGAGATTCGCCGACTTGCATTGCATTTCGCCGATCAAACCTCGCGGATGCACCGTGAAGTACATATTGGCGAATTGACCGGCAAACTGACGGTGCAGGCTCTGCGCCTTCTGGTAACTGTCGGGCTCGGCCGCTTCCATTGCGAGCAACACCGATATTTGCGTCGTTGCGTTTTCTTGCAGGCTCAGTTGGTCGAGCGTGCGAATCAGAATCTTCATTGATTCGTTGTAAATGGGGATGATGACCAGGTGGTGCACGCTGTTCCAGTCGAGTGAATTAGGTCGCTTGTCTTGAAGATACTTGCGATACCAGTCGGTCGCTTCCCATTCCTTGATCCGGCGAATGCCCATGGCGTTGGCGATTCCCGCGAGAAAGAAGCGGAATGCCGTGTAAGTAGCTACAAGCGCCGCCGTCAGCATTAGCGTGAGTGGAAAAGCCACTGCGCTGGCGATGGAAACCAAAAGCGCGAGCCATGCAATAAATCCTGGGATGCCATCCAGAACGCGCTCGGGAATTGGCGGCAGTGGCGCGCCACCCCAGAGGGAGCGGCCTACATCAGACGGGCGAGGCGGACGCGGGTTATTCGAAGAATAGCGCACAAGAACCCTGGGCGACAGACGTACACGAACGCTGAAAGGAAAGCCCTTAGGACGAGGAGAAAGCCCGAACTCAATGAAGCATTCCAAGAAATGAATGTCAAAAAACGGTCGAGCCTTCAACGCCTTGGGCAAGCCCTATTCGCCGTTATCATAACATAGCCGCGACTGGTCACAAGCCGCGTAGACGAGGAGGAAGGCGAGAGAGCGGACCGGTTGCCCGCGCGTTCACTTCAAGCCTTTACTACTTTTGATGCCCCGCTGGCTTGCGACATTCACTAAGTTCGTTTCGTAATCGTAGATATTTCGCCGTTTTTCCGCGTGCGCGTCACGCGCTAGCTGCACCAGCTTTTGCACCAGGTCCGACGAATTATAGCCATCTTCACGCCACAGATAGAATGCGAGCGAACCGGGCATGGTATTGATTTCGTTCAGATAAAATGCGTGTTCTTTCGGGCGCGCGAGGTAGTCAATGCGCGCGATGCCGCGACCTTCAACCGCCTTGAAAGCTGCGATGCTCGTCTGCTTAATGCGTTCGGTAAGTTCTGGGCCAATTGGGGCAGGAACTAGCCGCTCCGCGCTCTTCATGCCTTCGCCGCCGCGCAGGTATTTGTCTTCGTAAGAAAGAAATTCATCCCAGGAGACCGGCTGTTCCAGCGTGGACGCTTCGAAGTCTTCACCAAAACCGATGATCGAGCAGTTGATTTCGATACCCTCCGTCAGCGCGGGTTCAATGAAGATGCGGCGGTCGAAGTTGGCGGCGATATCGATGCTCGCTCGCAGCAGCGCTTCCGAATCGGCGCGCCCAATGCCGATGCTGGACCCCAATGTCGCCGGCTTGATGAAGAGTGGAAAGTCGAATGTCTTTAGCAGTTCATCAATGACAGTATCCGGGTCGTCAAGCCACTGGTCGCGGGTTATCCAGCGATCGTCCAAGACCGGAATATGAGCCTGCCGTAGTACCTGCTTGGTCATGATCTTGTCGTTGGTCAAGGCGGAACCAAGGGTTGCGCAGCCAACGTATGGAATATCCGCCAGTTCGAAAAGCCCTTGTACGCTGCCATCCTCGCCATGGCTGCCGTGCAGGGCGGGAAAAGCGACATCAATGCGCCGAACCTCGCTCTTGCGGAAACGGCCCGCCAGCGGTTCGATGATCAAGCCGTGATGGCGCGTATCCGGTGATAGCAAGCAGGCGCTTATGTCATTGCGGCTCAAAAGACTTTCGTCTTGGAAGCTGTCGAGCTGGGCGAGCGCCTCGCCAGTGAACCAGTGCCCGTCGCGCGAAATATAAACGGGGACGACTTCGTAGCGCTCGCGAGGAAAAGCACTCATGATCTGATGCCCGGTGACGATGGAGACGTCGTGCTCAACACTGCGGCCCCCAAATATTACCGCTACCTTTGTGCGGCGCCGACTGCTCATATTGCCTTCCTCTGTGTACGGTTCATCGTCAATACGTATCGGGCAAGTCATTCAGGAATAGTACGGTATCGCCCGCGTCCAGATTATGCTGATACCATTCAACCGCTTCATTCAGCGCATCAACGATGCGCAGCCGCGATCGGTCAAATGAGGTCGTTTGAATGGCTTCGGCGATTGGCTGCGTCTGTGATTTGCCAATCAAGATGATATCGGTCGCGTGTTGGGCGGCGAGAAGACCTAGCTTTCGGTTTTCATCATCTTGCAACGCGCCGAGCTCAATCATACCCGGTGTGATGAGCAGGCGCGCCCCCGTTTTGTGCATGCTCAGAATCTTCAAAGCGCTGACGATGCCTTTTGGATTGGCGCTATAGGCATCATTAATGATTGTAATTCCGGCTGCGGTTGTTTGCCGTACCAAGCGGCTTTCGGCTGGTTGCAAACTGCGGATGCGTATGGCGACATCGCGCAAGGCGATGCCTTCATGACAGGCGACGGCGATGCAGAGGAGTAGGTTGGTCACGTTGTGCTCGCCGATGACGCAGGTCGTGATCTGCGCTCTTTCGCCGGTCTCCACGCGCCAAACGGTAAACTGCAGGCCTTCAAGCGTCTCAGAGATTTCGCTTGCGACCCAAGAGACGTTTTGCTCTTGCGCCGCCTCCAGAGAGAGTTCGCGGCTAACGGTCAAGATTTTGCTCGGATAGCCTTTTGCGGCCATCTCGCGGATGTAGGGATTGTCCCAGTTTAAGACGGCGACGCCATCCGCTGGCAGATTCTTGACCAACTCATATTTTGCCTTGCGCACGTTATCCAGCGAACCAAAGCGCTCCAGGTGCTGCGGTCCGACTTCGGTGACGACAGCGATATCGGGCGGCGTCAACTGGCAGATGCGGTCGATTTCGCCTTCGACATAAGCGCCCATTTCGCTGATGAAGTACTCGGTCCGGTAGTCGTCAGCCAGGTCGCGATTTATCGCCAGCGAAATCCCCATCAAAGTATTGTAGCTTTTCGGCGTAGCGTAGGCGCTATAGCGCGCGCTGAGAATTTCGCGCAAGAAACCCTTGGTCGTCGTCTTGCCATAGCTGCCAGTGATGCCGATCACTTTTGGTTGGATTTTGTCCAGCGTGTTGGCCGCTTGACGCAGGAATCGGCGGCGCAGGGCGGCTTCCAGCGGCAGCAACATCAGATTGCCCGCGACCAGCCATATCGGCGCCAGCAAGTGGGTTGCCAAGCCGATCGCGCTGGTCGTAATTGCGCGCAAGACGCTTACATCCGGGGGCAGACGCATGCTTAAAAGGGCGATGGCTGGTACGAAAGCAATTACGCTTGCTATCCAGGCGCTGGCAAGCAGGCGTTTCAGTCGCGCGGTAGCGACAATCGGTTTCTTCATTTCACGCTGTCGTTGCGGCAATACCGCTACAATGGCGGCGAATACGGCGACGATAGTTGGCATGGCGCTGCCCGGCGCCTCCGCCAGGAGCCCGCCTATTGCTGAACCAAGAATCCAGGCTGCGATTGGACGGGCTGGCAGCAGCCGCGTGTGGTCCAGCCGGAACCAGCGCAAAAAGCGCCGGCTCATATATTCTTCGATCTGGTAGAAGCGCGCCTGTTGGAAGACGCGATGCCAAGCGCCTAGCAGCCAGATTGCAGCCAATAGAGCCAGCAGAATCTCCGCCATTTGACATCCTGCTCGTTCAGTTCACCAGCATTATAGAGTGTAATCGACGTGCGGGAAACAAGAGCGGCGATCAGGCGCCAGCGCTACGGTCTACTTGCTGCGATATAACGCGTCCATGATGCTGACGGTTTTTTCAGGGAAGTCGAGATAAGCAAAGTGCCCGGCGCCTGGATGTACGATCAGCGCGGCGTCGGGAATCGCTAGCTCCAGCTTCCGCCCCATCCAAAGCGGCGTCTCCTCGTCTTCATCGCCCCATAGCAGAATAGTCGGGACGGCCACGCGGTTCGCGTACTTCTGCAGGTCCTCATTGACCACGTTGATCAGCGTCTGGCGCATGATTGGCGAGGCATTCCGGTAATCGTCAGATCCAAAGCGCCGGCTGTATTTTTCGCGAAGACTTTCGGATGCGGATTTGGCGCCGAAGCGTGCGAGATTTCGGCGCGCAACCTGATAGGCGCGCAATCGTAAACGGGCGCCGAGCGGCGCTTTGGTCTTGAGGCCGGCGCTATTGGAAAGCGCAAGCTTGCGGATTCGGTCGCTATGATCCGATCCAAGAATCAAGCCTATGCGCCCACCAAGAGAATGACCGAAGTAGTTGATTTCGCCCAACTGATGGTGATCCAGGTAAGCTAGGCAGAAGGCGGCGTAGTCAAATATGGTAAAGGGCTCGCGCGGCTCGTCGCTTTCGCCGAAACCAGGCAGATCAAGAGCGTAGCAGGAATACCCTAGGCGTTGAAGGCGAATGGCAAGTGGCGCCAAAAGCTCAATGCTGGCGCCCCAACCGTGGATCATGAGCACAGGCGCCCCGTCGCCGATGACGGATTCTCTGATTGTGATGCCGTTGATTTCGACTTTGGCGCCTGGAACCACAGATCGCTAGCCGATTGCGCTCAAGGGGATTTCAGCATGACGGGCGCGCTGCCGTTCGCTGATCGGCGTCACCGGCGGGCACTCCCAAGCCATGTCGTCGGTTGTCGAGCGCTCCTTGGCGAATTTGGGCAAAATCCCGCAGGCGAAGCATTTATCGCGACAATCGACCCGCGTTTCGCGCCTGATGCTCATCAGGTAATCTTCGCGCAGGAATTTCTTGTGTATCCCGACATCAATATGATCCCAGGGAAATACTTCATCCAGATCACGTTCGCGGAAGTTATAGAAGTTTGGGTCAATTCCGGATTCTTCAAAAGCTCGCAGCCATTCGCGGTGCTTGTGCTGATCCTGCCAGGCATCGAACTTGCAGCCGAGCTTCCAGGCGCGCCAAATCACCCTTCCGAGGCGGCGGTCGCCGCGGCTCAGCCAGCCCTCGAACTCGCTGTCCTCGTAATTGTTCCAGCGCAGGTGCATGCCGCCGCGGCGCATCTGCTGTTTTAGCAGGCGCTGTTTGCGGTCGACGCTTTCAAAAGAATCTTGCGGCGCCCATTGGAAGGGCGTATGCGGCTTGGGAATGAAAGTGCTCACCCCTACATTGAGCGTCGCCTTCTTGCCCAGAATTCGCGTACCTTCTTGCAGCGTTTTCATGCACAAGTCGACAATCGCTTGCACGTCTTCCAGCGACTCCTCAGGGTGACCAATCATGAAATAGAATTTTATCGTGCGCCAACCCCGCGAGTAGACGTCTCTGGCGGTTTGCAGCACCTGCTCATCGGGCACATATTTGTTGATCATATCGCGCATTTTCTCGGTTGCGGCTTCTGGCGCGAAGGTGAAGCCGCTACGGCGCGTGCCGCCGATTTTTTCCAGCAGATCGGCGCTGGCGCTTTCGATGCGCAGGCTGGGCAGGCTGAGGCTGAGGCCCGCGTCTTTGTAAACGCGATTCACTTCTTCGGCCAGCTCCTCAACCCAAACATAATCCGAAGACGAAAGGCTGAGCAGGCTGATCTCTTCGAAGCCGGTGTGCTGAACGATTTCTTCAATGGCTGCCATGATTTCTTGCACGGGCCGTTCGCGCACCGGGCGCGTCACCATGCCGGCGTGGCAGAAGCGGCAGCCGCGCGTGCAGCCGCGCATTATCTCGATCGGCGCGCGATTATGCACGGTGTCGATATTAGGCACAATAAATTTGGTGAAAGGCTTCGGCAAGGTGATAACGATGCGTTTCAATACACGATCAGGTATGCCCGGCTCATTCGGCACAATCGAGCGAACTGTACCGTCATCGTGATACTCGACATCGTAGAAGCGCGGCACATACATGCCTTGTATCTTGGCGATGGCGCGCAATTGCTCAAAACGGGACTCGCCGCGCAGTTCGCCGACAGCCTTGGCGATTTCGACAATGATTTCTTCGCCCTCGCCGATGACAAAGGCGTCAATGAAGTCGGCCATCGGCTCGGGATTGAAGCAGGCGTGACCGCCAGCGATGACCAAGGGAAAACGCTCGTCTCGTTCGCGGCTCAGAACTGGCATATCGCCCAAGTCGAGCAGATTGAGCGCGTTGGTATAGAGCTGCTCGTAGGGCAAGCTAATCCCCAGCAAATCGAATTCGCGAAGAGGATGCTTGGTCTCCAGCGAGTACAAAGGAATGCTCTGTTTGCGCATCAGTGCGTCCATATCAAGCCAGGGCGAGAAGAAGCGTTCCGCCAACATATTGGGCTGAAGGTTCACTTGATGATAGAGGTTCATGATGCCCAAATTGGACATGCCAAGATCGTAGATATCGGGGAAGGCCAGGGCGACCTTGATGTCGGTGCTCGCCCAGTCTTTGACAATACTGTTGTATTCGCCGCCGACATAGCGGCCGGGTTTTTCCACTTGAAGCAGGTGGCGTTCCAACTTACGCTCGATTGACTGCGTTTGCATGAAGCGTGCTCCGTCTGCGACCCATGCGGCGAGACAACATGATTATAGCGGAAGCAGGGCTGCCTTACTAGCGAAGAGGCAAGATGGCGAGGTTGGTCACAATGCTGAACAGCTTGGCTGATACAGAAGGGTTTACAGTCGGCGTTAACCTGCGTTTGCGTAATCGGCGTGGATATCTGGCGGATTACCGGAGAAGGAGAAGAAAGAGTTATGGATGCCAGCGCTTTACGGAGACTGATGCAATATCATTACGGCATGTCTGAGCGAGTCTGGGAATGCGCTCATGCGTTGACTAGGGACCAATTTGTGGCCGAGTCCGATTATTCACTTGGCTCGGTTCGCAACCATTTCGTGCATTGCATGAATGTGGACGCGCGCTGGCTTGCGCGATTGAAAGGCGGCGCGCCTCCACTGCGCTTGGACCCAACCGACTATCCCGATCAGGACGCGCTTCGCGATCGTTGGGAGCAGGTTCGTCAGCGCGTCTTCGCTTACGTGGACGGCTTGACCGAGCCTGACCTGAACGAGACTGTGCCCGTCGTGCTGGAGGGGCGTAATCTGGAAGCGCGGCGTTTCCGGCGCTGGGAAATCTTGCTGCACATGGTCAACCACGGTACCGATCACCGGGCGCAGGTATTGGCGCGGCTTCATGAATTGGGCGCGCAGACCATCGAGCAGGATCTGATTCTTCACTGGTGGGCGGACGACGGGCAGTGACCTACAGGCGGCTAAGTTCCAAGGCGATTTCGCCAGCAACGCGCGCATTATTAACGAGCAAAGCGATGTTCGCCGCCATCGACGCGCCGTTGGTAAGCTCGCTGACGCGACTGAGCACAAAGGGCGTGATGTCTTTGCCGCCGACGCCAGCCGCTTCGGCTTCTTGGGTGGCTTGCGCAATCGCCATTTCGGCGGAGACGGCATCAAGTTCTTTGTCTAGGGGAACCGGCACGGCAACCAGAATTCCATTCTGAGCGCCAAGATCGTCTGAAGCGCGAATGATGGCAGCGGCTTCGGCAGCCGACTCGATGTGCTGGTCGATTGGCAGGTCGGTCCTCGCCGAATAAAACGCGGGCAATACATCGGTCTGGAAACCGAGAATGGGTACCCCATTCGTTTCCAGCGCCTCTAGCGTAAGCGGCAGGTCGAGAATCGACTTCGCGCCCGATGAGACTACCGTCACCGGCGTGCGGCCAAATTCGGATAAATCCGCCGAGACATCATGTGGCTGGCCCCGATGCACTCCGCCGATGCCACCGGTCGCGAATACCTTGATGCCCGCCATCTGCGCGATGATCATCGTGCCGGCGACCGTCGTCGCGCCATAGCAACCCAGTGCGGTCGCGATCGCCAGGTCGCGTCGGCTGCATTTCCTCACCTCGCGCGACGGCATTCGCGCCAACGCTTCGATATCGGCAGGAGTAATGCCGACGGTGATCCTGCCCTTAAGAATGGCGATGGTCGCCGGTATGGCTGAGGATTCGCGGACAGCTGCTTCCATCGCCAGCGCGGTTGCTACATTCTTCGGATAGGGCAGGCCATGTGTGATCAACGTCGATTCCAATGCGACAACCGGTTGTCCGCTTTCGAGCGCGGCTTTCACGTCAGTGCTGATAGTCAGAGGAATTGACATGATTCTTCGTGCTCTTTCGAATTCGTCGTCAGTAGTGCGGTCCGGCTGCGATTCCATCACAGCCTACCTTTTCAGCAGCTACTCCGCAAGAAAGTGCAGCTTGAAACGATGGACAGTGTGATGCAAATGCTGTAATTCAAGCAGTTCCATCAGCTGATCGGGCCGCAGGTTGCCGCGGTCGCCAACGGATAGGTGGGCGATCAGGTGATCACCGCTGTGGACATCAAGACCCAGGATCAAGGGACGGACGTCCATTACACTTCGCTTGCGCCTGCGCATTCGGTCGATGATGATTGATTCGCGGCCGAGCAGGTCGTCGACCCTCCGCTGCAGATCTTGTCTTTCCACATCGTCCAGAAAATGAATGCGATATTCAGCGCTAGTGACCAGCGAATGCAAGGTTGAAGCGCGCCGGTCCACCTCGACGATCGCGCCAATTGTCAGTCCCTGCGGTGATACCGCAAGCAGGCGTTTCCGCAGCTTGTCTTCGCAAACGTCGATGGATTGACGAAGTGAAATCTCAAGAATCTCACATTCACTGGAGATACCGAGCGGGAGCGGCATCGCCAGCGAAATCCGTGGACGCGTGTTGAATCCCTTGGTATACAGAATAGGCAGGTCGGCGCGCCGCAGTACGCGTTCCCAGATCTTGGCGGTGTCCAAATTGCTCGTATAAACGAGGGGTCCCGCTTTGCCAAACGTTACGCGCAAGCGCTGGGCAACCGGCGAAATATGGCTCATCTGTTCCAAGACCTGTCTGGATTCTGACCGGCGGTTAGGTTACAATATTGTAGGCGGAAGGCTTTGATGATGGTAGGTGAATGCGCCAAACCAACGAGCCGAGCGAATACGCGCGCGAACTGCGACATCTTGCATCGCGGCGCGCTGAACGGCGCAAGATTTGGCTTAGCGTGCTGCTGCCGTTCTTGCTTGTGTTGGTCGTCGCGCTAGTTACCATCGGAACTGTGCTGTCGTTGCGGTCGCCGGTTCAAGTGTCGCTGATGTCTGATTCGTTGCTGACGGTGCTGGTGCTTTGCCCGCTCGTGATCTGCATGTTCCCGCTCGTCATTTTGAGCCTCGGTCTGGTGACCTTGCTTAATCGTTGGCATCCGAAATCCAGGTCGCCATTGCGGCGTCTGGAAGCTTGGACAGCGCTGATGGAGCAGAATGTTGAGGAGTGGCTAGGGAAGGTGGATGAGCGCATATTGGAATGGGCAGTGCGCCTTGCGCCCTTGCGACAGTTGCTAACCACCTTCGACCCGCCGGCAGCCGAATCAAGTGAAGAGGGAGTCGAATGAGCGTTACGGATGGCGGCCAAAAGCCGGAGAACTTGCAGGATCGCAACAAGCAGATCATTGTGGCTGGCGCGGCGCTGGGCGCCCTGATTGGCATGATCTCGAGCTATTTGTATACGCGCGCGGCTGATGAAGCTGGCAACGCCGAGGCTGGCGGGCGCGGCACGGTTTCCACGGGCCAGACGCTTGGAGTATTGCTGGCGATTCTGAGCCTGGTGCGCCAAATCGCCGAACTGGGCAAGCCAAGAAAAGAAGACAAACCCGGAAAGAAATGACCGATGTGCGGACGTTATACACTGACGGCTGATGCCGAATCAATCCAACTGGCATTCAATTTGGACGAGGTCGGCGGCTGGACCGAGCCGCGATTCAATATCGCGCCGACGCAGCAAGTGGCTGTCATTACCGATCGAGACCCTAAGTCACTATCTCTTATGCGATGGGGTTTGATTCCATCCTGGGCAAAGGATCCCAAGATCGGGAATCGCATGATCAATGCTCGTTCGGAGACGGCGGCAGAGAAACCGTCGTTTCGCACGGCGTTCAAGCGCCGGCGCTGCCTGATCCCGGCTGACGGTTATTATGAGTGGACGAAGCGGGGCAAGAAAAAGATTCCGATGTACATTCAACACGCTGAACGCGCGCTCTTCGCCTTCGCCGGCTTATGGGAAAGCTGGAAGAACCCAGACGGAGACTGGCTGCAAACTTGCGCGATCCTGACCACCGAAGCCAACGAAAAACTGCGACCGATTCATCATAGGATGACGGTCATACTGGAACCAAAAGACTACGAGCTTTGGCTGTCTCCGCGCGAATTGCTGCCGCCGGAATGGCAGCCGCTGATGGCGGGACCAGCGTCGGAGCGGATCAAGTTTCACGAAGTCTCAACGCAGGTCAATAGCCCGGCGAACGACAACCCGACACTTGTGCTGCCAATAGAATCCTTGAGCCAGCAGAATATGTTTTGACGCGTTATTGCATGTGAGTGAGCAGTACCGCAAACAATACAACCACCGACGCTATAGCCAAGAAAACCAAGAGCCAAACTAGAACAACTGGCAATCGCGTTGGGCGCGCGCTGTTTTGAGGCGGTAAAGTCGCGGCGCGCGCGCCTTCGTGGGATTGCGAACCTTTTTCCGCGTCACGGCTAGTGTCGGACGATTGGCCGGAAGTCAGCGGGGCGTCTGCCAAAGAGCGGAGACAGAGGTCCGCCAGGAAATGCGCGACCGCAGTGGGCGTAGAAGCAGCGTGATCAGCCACGTCGTCCGCTAGCGTACTGTCTTGATGGCGCCCTATGCCGGTGACACAATATGTATTGCTCCGGATGATCGCTTGGGCAATATCAAAGGTATCGAATACGGCGAGGTTTTCCGAACGACCGCCGCCGCGCACGATCGCCAGCGCATCGATCGCTGGATCTTCGTCCAGCGCCGCGATGGCGTCGACGATTGACTGAAGGGCGCGCTCGCCTTCCAGCGTGACATACTTCCACACAACGGGCGCTAATACCCCGCGTTCGCCAGCGCTTTGATATGCGCTTTCGAAGTCGCCAATGGCGCGGCTGCTCCGGCTCGTGATAATGCCAATTCGCCGAATGGCTGCTGGTGGCGGCTTCTTTCTTGGCGGATAAAGTCCCGTGGCGCGCAGACGATCAATAGCCGGGCGAATGTCAGCGGAGACGTCCGAAACGCGCATGTCCATTACGCTGATTTGAGCTTCGGCGCGGTCTTCGTAGAAGTGGATATCTCCGTATACATCGATATCGAGATGGTTGCGAAGTTCAATCGGGAGTTGACTCGCCCGCTCTTCCCGAATCATGCATCTAATCCGCGAGCTTTCATCGACCAGATCAAAGTAAACATGACCCAAATCTGACTTGTAGAACCGGTCGATTCGACCGCCTACCCAAAAGTAATTCTCCAGAGTCTCGGATTCAATGATGCTTCGTATCAGGCGATTAACTTGGGCTACGGTTCGGTGGTGTTCGCTTGCGGATACAGTCATGGTTGTAGCGTCGAGTTAAGACTGCGAATGAGCTTCCATGTATCGCTCGAAGGCATATGCGACCGGATCGACCTCCGGCGGAATGAGGAGTTTCCGGCTGCGCCCGCCCCCAGGTTCTTCACCAACCAAGCCCAGTTTTTCCAGCAAGTCCACAATTCGCGCCGCCCGCGGATAGCCCAAGCCCAGCCGCCGCTGTATCAAGGAGGCTGATACATCTCCGCTTCGCGCAGCTAGCATGAGTACATCCTTCAGCATCGGATCGGTATCGGCGATGAATTGGCGGCGCATTAGATCGAGTTCCCATGGACCTGCCCCGCTTGCAGGCGCGCTGCTGTCCTCGTTCAGCGCCGCTTGCTTTGCCTGCCAATGTTCAACAACAGCGCGGGTGTCTTCTTCGGACACGAAGCATCCCTGGATACGCTGGGGTTCGGCTGCGTCGGCAGACAAGAAGAGCATATCGCCGCCGCCGAGCAAGTGTTCCGCGCCCGTTCGGTCGATGACGACGCGCGAATCTGAGCCGGAAGCGACGGAAAAGGCGATCCGCGACGGGAAGTTTGCCTTGATGAGGCCCGTGATCACATCGACGCTGGGCCGCTGTGTGGCCACCACCATGTGCATACCAACAGCGCGCGCCATCTGCGCCAAGCGCGTCAAAGCCCGCTCGGTCTCGTCGGGATTGCGAAGCATCAGGTCGCCGATTTCATCAATCAGAATGACTATGTAGGGTAGCGGCTGCGCAGCCTGTCCCTTTGCCAGTTGCGCCTCGTTGTACATCACGATGTTTCTGGCGCCGCCATTTTCAAGGAGCTTATAGCGGCGGTCCATTTCTCGCGCGCACCAGCGCAACGCGCCGATAATGCGCTCTGGCTTGATTTCCACCGGTCCCAGCAGATGTGGGATTCCATCGAAGCGCGAAAGCTCCACCATCTTGGGGTCCAGCATGACCAGTCGCAGTTCGTTGGGCGAACATTGCATGAGCAGCGATGTGGCGATCGCGCCCATGCAGATCGATTTGCCCGAGCCGGTCGCGCCAGCGATCAACAGGTGCGGCATCTGCGCCAGATCAATCGAAACCGGCTCGCCGGTGACATTCCGGCCCAGCGGGATGAGCAGCGGCGCCCGCCGTTGCGCTTTTGCCCTTGTGTACGCGTCGCTCTCCAACACATTGCGCAGCGCCACGATGCCAGGTGTTTTGTTTGGCACCTCGATACCCATGTAATTGGTGCCCGGGACTGGTGTCTCCATCCGCAGGCGTTTGGCGGCGAGCGCCAGCGAAAGATCGCGCGCGTAAGACGCGATGCGACTCATCCGTATGCGATCGCTGCCATCTTCTTTATGCGGTTGCAAGGCATAGCGCGTTACTGTCGGGCCGACTTGTACATCAATCACGGTCGTTTCAAGATCGAATTCGAGCAAGGTATTCTGGATCAACGTGGCGTTGTGGTTGATTTCGTCTTCGTCCGGCATGAGTAGGTCGGATGCGGTCAGAGTGTTCATCGGCGGCAATGCATCCAGCCAATCGTGTCGATGATTCGCCAACGCGGGCTTGGGCTCAACCGCCAACGCCGGTCCCACGCGAGGCGAAGGCAATTTCATATTGCGCTTCTCGATTCTGTCGCCCTCGGCTTTGGCGGCGGACGATAGATGTGATTCGCTTATAGAGCCGGAATCGCCGCGGTCGATTTGATTGGGCTGCTCGGATTGGCTCGGACGAATGCGTGTGACAATGGGGGCTTTCGCCTTGACAGTGTCAGGGAACGGTTTAGGACCATCGGGTTTGCTCGCGGGATTCGGTCGGATCCGCATTATATTCGCCCGGTAGGAGGGGGAACCAGCTAAACGTTGGTAAATCGTTCGCGACTTATTGTCTTCCGGGATAGCCGCGGCTGATTTTGCCGAGCTTTCGCTGAAGAGTTGCAGCGTGCTGCCAAATCGCGCAAGGAGCGTTGACAAGTGACGGCGCCGCAATCCCACGGCTGCAACCGCGCAAATGCCGATGAGGACGGAAAAGAATGCCAAAGCGGCGGGCCGACCAAGAACCCAGAACAAAGGATAGCTCAAGCCCCATCCGATGAGACCGCCGCCCTGGCCCGCACGCGCCAAAGCGCGCAATTCGCTGTCGCTGTTGCCTAGATGGAGGATCGCCAACAGGGAAAGAAAAATGATCTCGAGCGCCAGCATACGCGCGGAACTGAGCCGGAAACGCAAGCCAACTTTGGGCAGCCAGAGAATCACACCGAAGGCAAACAGTGCGCCTGCGACAAAGATTGCGCCATCCCCGAAGAGCGCTGTGAGCATGTTTGCCCATGTCACCGCTACCAAGGCGTCGGACGCGATATAAAGCGAGATAAAGGACAAGATTCCGAAAATGATCAGCGCGAATCCGACAACCTCGTTAATCCAAGGCGGCATACTCTCCTTGAGGTCTTCCCAAAAGTCAAATTCGCCGGGCGGATCCTCCAAAGGGCGAACGATATCTTGCGCGGCTTGCGCCGAGGGCTCAGTCTGGATTTCGGTTGCGCTCTGCGCTGCCGGTTCGAGTATCTGCTGTTCCACTATGGTTACCGCCAAAGTGATTCATCAATGCTGACCCCAGTATAGTCAAACATAGGCAAGTCAATGTTGGATTTCCCATGCAAAACGACGGCTGGCGCGCTGGCGCAGCAATTCTCGCGACCGCATTTTTTCCCGTGCTACCGAGCTAACTCGGCTGGCTGATCGCGCAGCGCTTGTTCCCGATTCAGAATCAAGTCAGTGACAGCGAGAATGGCTATCCGCTGCTTGCGATAGAGGTCCGCTTCGCTCATGCTGAGTCGGCGCGCGACTTCGCGGACTTTGCGGTTTTCCAGAAACCTCAACTGCAGAATATTATATAGGGTCCACTCCGGGCTCATCATCTTGCGTTCGCCGGCCGGCTTTAAGGAAGCGATCGCCTCTTCAAGCAGGTTGCGCAGCGCGTTCACTGGCGAATCATCGCCATCCCGCATTCTGCTCTGAACGCAGCGCAGCATGATCATGTTGCTTTGCGTAATGCCGGATCCACCCCAATAGTGACGTAAGGCGGCGCGTACCTGCTCAAACAACTCGTGGCGATCGGGCAAAGCGTCGACGCGTGGCGGAAGCGCATTCGATTGCCGGTATTCGACTTGCAGCGCGCGTGTGCGAGTCATCTGAAATTGCGGAAGCAGTCCCTCGAGCAGATTGTACATTTCCGCCTGGAGGCGCATGTCATCGAGGCTTGTTTCGAGTCGATTTACATAAGCCTCCAGATATCCGCTGGGCGCGTTCAATTCGTCGAGAAGCTTCCCATCGGTGTTCAGCAAGCCCAGCACACCGATCGTCAAGGCATCCGTTCCATATCCACGCGCGCGACCGCTGTTCAACGGCACCAAGGCGAAGCTTTCCCATTGCACATGGCTTGCATCGGGCTGTTTCAGGCGCAGTTGAGAGATTCGCCGTATCATGTCGCAATCGTTAAAGAGCTTGTCTTCGTCAAAGCCGAGTAGTCCAACCACGCTGACAAGCTCGGCCTTGGTGTCTTCGAGGTTGATCACAAATGCCTTGTCGATGCGCAGATAATCACAGACGGCTTCTGTTGTCGCCTTGATAAGTTGAGACAGGTCGCTGTGTGTCAGCACGCGGTCACTCAGGGTCTGCAATTGTGTGATCTGCTGGTCGTCTTCATCACGATAAATGAAAAACTTCTCGAAGTATGGCAGCGCAAGCGATACAAACCACTGCCATAGCAGTACAGCCGCGACGACGGCGGGCGGCGTAAAGGCATCGCCGGGCAAGCTCAGAATGCGTGAAGCCTGTGTCGTGAAATTGACCACAGCCAGCGCGATAAGCCCAGTGGCGGGACCGCGCAACAGAAAGTCGAGCAACTGCCTTTTGACCAGGCGGTCTGGTCTGTCCGAGCCAAAAAAGTATAGCGGGTACGACAGGAAAAAAAGCATCAGGATGATGATCACGTTCGCCGTGTTGATCACAAGGAGACCAAACAAGGAAAACTCGTCGCCCGGCTTGAGCAAGACGGAATAGGGAAAGATGCCAAGCGCTGGCGTCAGAAACGCGATCTGCAGGTAAGCCATGCGTCGGGCGCTAGACCGCGTGAGACAGCGTTTCCGCGCGCGCTGCACGTTGTAAAACGCGAATCCGTTGGCGAGCAGGAAGTACAACAGATATATCAGAAAGGCTGCGCCCGCCTGGATGCTCACCGAGTCCTGCGCGGCAACAACAGCGATTAGCGAGTCGCTAAAGGCGGCAGACAGCAGAAACGCCGCGCCAACCAAATAAAGGATGCGGATGCCGCGTTTCCGACGACCGCGAGACGGCAAGCCGGTCGTCGCGAGCAGTGCATCGGAGAGGTGAACCATGGCGGCCGGAATAAAGGCGATACCGATCCATTGCAGCCGCGAGGCGATCTCGTGGGCTGAGTTGTCGGGCTCAAGCGAGATAAAGGCGTCGGCCACGTAGGCGACGGCGACGCAGGCGAGCACCACCGCCGATGACTTTGCTACTCGGTTGTTCAAATTGCGCGTGAGGTTGAATAGCAAAAGCGAAACCGCGATGATGGCGTTGCCGGCGGTCAATGTTTCGTTGACGGTTAAAAGCAAGGTCGTGAGTAGGCTCAACGCTAGTCCCTTAGCGCTTCAGCTAATACAACTAGTTTAGCAAATGTCCGCAGGCGCGATGCGCCTAGATGGACAGGCTGAAGAAGATGGCGATCTCGCGATTGGCGAAATGATGGTCGTTGAATCCGCAGAAGCTGAAGCCCATTGCTTTGGCAAAGAGGATGCATGGATAGTTGGTGGTGGGAATCTCAAAGAGAATCTGTCGCAAATCGTATTCGCTAGCCCAAACGCGCGCCACATGAACTAAGCGAGAACCCAGACTGCGGCGTCTATAAGGCTTGTCTATCACAAGATCTTGCAGATAAGCGACTTGACTTGTCTCATCAACGCGCATGGATACATAGCCGAGAATATGATTCGTGCTCCTGTCCTGAACGACAACGAAGCAGTAATTCCGCCGCAGCATCAATTCCAACTGCTGCGGATCAGTGACATGACGCGAATCGAGCTGGCGTGGAAGTCGCTGTTTGCGGCAGCTGATTTGGACTTCATCACCGACTTCCTGCACGGTCATTTGCCACACATGGTCGCTTTGAAAGTCGCTTTCCAGCGCGAGGCAATATGGGATGTCGCTGTCGATGCCGTCACGAAATATTAGTTGAGACGGGTCGAAGCCCATACTTTGCATCGCGAGTAGTCTCCCAGTCCAATCGCAATCGTTAAGCGAACGACGCGGTCACACGTCATTATGACCCCAATCGCGCAAATCGAGTGGGGTCATTCTAGGGAATCTGTTGCCAAGTTCGGTGGACTGACCCGCGTGGGATTCTACACTTCGTACAGATAGTCCTTGAGAATCACGTGCGCTGAGGATTGGCGCAGCCGATTCAAAGCCTGCGCTTCCAATTGGCGGACGCGCTCCCGCGTGACACCGATTGTTTGACCAACTTCTTCCAGCGTGTATACGCGTCCATCAGCCAAACCATAACGCAAGCGCAGAATCTGGGCTTCACGCGCGGGCAGCTTGTCCAAGGCTTGCTGCAACTGTACGTGCAGCAGATGGGTCGCTACTTCTTCCGAAGGCGCCGGGCTGTTGCTGTCTTCAACAAAGTCGCCGAAGGTGGAATCACCCTCATCGTCGATCGGCGTTTCCAAGCTTACCGGGCGCCGCGAGATCTCCAGCAGATTCTCCACCTTGTCCGGCGTTGTATCCATGCCGAGCGCCAATTCGTCGATTTTGGGCTCGCGTCCCAGTTCCTGCAGCAGTTGGAGTTGAACGCGGCGCATGCGGTTCAACTGATCGCCCATATGGACGGGCACGCGAATCGTCCGCCCCTGATCGGCAACAGCGCGGCTGACGGCTTGGCGGATCCACCAGGTAGCGTAGGTGCTGAATTTGTGACCGCGCTGGTATTCAAACTTGTTTGTCGCACGGATTAGCCCGATGTTGCCCTCTTGAATCAGATCAAGGAAAGGCACTCCGCGGCCGATGTATTTCTTGGCTACACTGATGACGAGCCGGGCATTGGCGCGAATGAGGTGTTCCTGCGCCTTTTCGCCGTCCATCATCGTCGCGCGCAGTCCTTGCTCTTCGCTCCAGCTCAACTCAATGATGGGCTCGAGGTCACAGTCTTCCAAGCGAACACGGGCGAACTCGGCCGCTTCCATGCGCTTGGCGAGCATCACTTCTTCTTCGGCGGTCAACAATGGAACACGCCCGGCTTCCTTCAAGTATAGACCGACGACATCGTCGGTATCGAGAGCCGCTTGATAGCCGGCATCTGCGGTCAGGTCATGCTTCAAGACCTTCAGCAGGGCGTCGCGATCTTCTTCTTCCTCGTCGGCGTCGGTGACAAGGGCATCGGAATGCGGTTTTACCTCTTTCGCATCATCGGCGGCGTCTTCTACAGCTTTTGCCGGTCCCGGAAGCACTTCGATTCCGGCCTCGAGCAAGCTATCCATGAGGTCGTCGAGCAAAGCCACATCGCCTTCGACGTCCGGCATCAATTCAAGGATATCGCTGTAGGTGACAAAGCCTTGTTTGTTTGACTTTTCGATGAGTTGTTTCTGCAACTCTTCGCGCTGCGTCAGATTGCTGACGTTTTCCAATACCGCTACCACAGACATGCCTTTCTAATGAGGGATTCCCGCTTGCTCGTCGCAAATCACACGCAATCTTAGCTTGATCCCATTATTAGGCAAATGAGACCGCGCGCCGATCGCTTGATTGTCCATGCGCCACTATTCACATTGGTATACAGCAGGTGGCGGCGAAGGTCTTGCTTGCAGTCCATTATCGTTTTCAGTCTTTTCGACTGACAGAAACAATAAATCGACTACTCATTGTCTATTCCAGCACAATTTAACGCGTATTCAATTACTTGTCAAGTTTTTCACAAATCAAATTGGAGCGCTGGGACTTTGCTTGGATTAGCTACGTCATTTCTTCGACTATCCGCAAAGCACTGCTGGTAAAGTCGAATGTACGCATGGCTCAGTCCAGCAGTATACGGACAGAGCCAGCGTACAGGCCAGTTGCGTTTTCCCATGAAGTGTTTTCCGCGCGTTAAATCGCGATCCTCGTGCAGATTGCACAAGGTATGCGAAATTCTGCATAGAGATTAGGCGGTCAGTTGACTATTCCTTTCTATGATTCTACAATTCAGCACGTATTGAGTTTACAGGTCTGTCATGCCGCAAGCAATTGGCGTAGTGCAAACAGAAAGGCGTCGCCGTCGCGCAGGGATCAAGTTCAGCGCGAATGGTTTGTGTTTTTGACAGATGTCGGATTGAAATGCAAATCGCGCCCTGATCTTGAAATGTCGGTCAGGGCGTTTTCTTTTTTGTGGGAGTCAGCGATGGAAAGCAAAGTTTGCGCGGGTGTATTTGGCGGTTCGGGCTACGCGGGCCTCGATTTGGTGGAGATTCTGAGCGGTCATCCACGGATTGATCTAGCATTCGCCACATCAAATACCTATGCCGGTGATAATGTGCCGGGCACGAATCTGAGATATTCGCCTGCTGACACGGTGTCGCTGGAGCAAGTCGATGTCATCTTTCTTGCCCTGCCGCACAAGGCTTCCGCTGCAATGGCAAAGAGAGGCATTGAGGCAGGCGCGAAAGTTGTTGACCTATCGGCGGACTTGCGCATCGATACGCCGGAAGCGTACGAACGATCGTATCAAACGCCGCACCCCCATCCGGAATTGCTTCCGACGCCTTACGGATTGCCGGAAATCAATCGCGCAAACATCGTGGGCGCCGATGTGGTGGCGACGCCCGGCTGTTACCCGACGACCACCTTGTTGGGCATTTATCCGCTGCTCCGTTTCGATGTGCTTTGCGAAGAAACGCCTATCATCGTCGACGCAAAGTCGGGGGTCACCGGCGCGGGGCGCAAGCCGTCCCTCACTACGCATTTTGCCGAGGTCTACGGCAACCTGATTCCCTACAAAACCGGGCGCTCTCACCGGCACATCGGCGAAATGGAGCAGGAGGCGCATAAGCTCAACGAGCGTTTCGGAGCTATCATATTTTGCCCGCATCTCTTGCCGGTGGACCGTGGATTAATGTCGAGCATTTACGTCACGCTAAACGGCGCCATGGAAAGCGATCAACTGCACGATCTCTATGCTGAAGTCTATGACGGCGAGGCTCTGGTGGACATATTGCCAGCCGGCGAACAGGCGACCCTCAAGCACGCGGTCAAGACGAACAAATGCGTCATCAGCATTACGCCGGTCTTGCCGCGCCACGCGCACATCACCAGCGTGACCGATAACCTGCGCAAGGGCGCGGCAAGCCAAGCGGTCCAGAATATGAACCTGATGTTTGGATTTGACGAGACCATGGGGTTGATCTAGTGGCTGGACGGATCAGCGTTGTCAAAGTCTCCGGTCATTGCCTGGATGTCAGCGACTTAATCAAGGAATTCGCGCGAATCGTGGCGCGGTCAGACGACCGATTGGTCATTGTTCACGGCGGCGGCGTAGAGATCTCGCAGCTGCAGCGGAAGTTGGAAATCGAGCCGAAATACATTGATGGTTTGCGCATTACCGATGCGGATTCGCTGGCACTGGTGGAGATGGTCTTGTGTGGAAGCGTCAACAAGCGGCTTGTGCGATACTTGCTGGCGGCCGGCGTCGACGCGCAAGGGCTTTCGGGTGTGGATCGGGGCTTGGTGCGGGCGCGGCAAATGCAGCATAAATCGCTCGACATGGGTTACACGGGAGAAGTTGTTTCGGTTCGCGGCGATGTGATTACTGATTTGCTCGCTCTTGGTGTGACGCCGGTCGTGGCGCCGGTCAGCGTCGGCGAGGGCAGCAATCTTAATCTCAATGCCGATCCCGTTGCGGGCGCAATTGCCGCCGCCATTGGCGCTGATGAAGTCGTGTTTATTTCGAATGTCGCCGGCGTAATGGCTGACGGTAGGCGACTAGCCAAGTTGACGCGGAAGCGGGCGCTTGAGTTGATCGAAAGCGGTGTGATTCAAGGAGGCATGATTCCCAAAGTCGAGAGCGCCTTGGATGTGCTATTATCAGGCGTGCCACAGGCGGTAATCACTGACTTGGCTGGTTGGGCGGCGCGCGGGGGCACAACCTTTGTCGGGTCGAAAGCGGAATCTAGAGATAGAGAGGGACTATGTCAATAACAGCGGATGTCATTCAAAAGGATCAACAGTTTAGCGTGCCGGTGGCCGGCAGGCCCGAGTTCGTATTGGCGCGTGGTGAAGGCGCCACCGTATACGACGAAGACGGAAAAGCCTATACCGACTGGGTCGCGGGCATCGCCGTCAACTCGCTTGGGTATGGTGACCGAGAGCTAATGGACGTTGTCGCCAAGCAGATGCAGACCGGTCTGATACACGTCAGTGGCTTATACCACACCAAGGCGCTGGCCGACCTCGCCGAGCTGCTCTGCGAAAACTCCTTTGCGGACAAAGCGTACTTCTGCAACAGCGGCGCCGAAGCCAACGAAGGCGCCTTGAAATTCGCGCGCAAGCTCGCATACGTCAATGAGCAGAAGAACAAGACCAAGGTCGTCAGCTTCTCAAAAGCCTTCCATGGTCGAACGCTGGGCGCGCTATCGGTCACACCCACAGAAAAATACCAGACACCCTTCAAACCGATGGTTCCTGGCGCCCTTGTCGGTGAATTCGACAGCATCGAAAGCGCAAAGAAAGTCATTGATGAAGATACCGTTGCGGTAATTGTGGAGCCCATTCAGGGCGAGGGCGGCATCAACATGGCGAGCGCCGAGTTTCTTCAGGCTTTGCGCCGGCTTTGCGATGAGAACGAAGCCGTGCTGATTTTCGACGAGATTCAGTGTGGATTGGGGCGAACCGGCGAGCTCTGGGCGCATACTTTTAGCGGCGTGACACCCGATATCATGACCTTGGCAAAACCACTGGCAGGCGGATTGCCGATCGGCGCCATATTGGTCACGGACAGAGTAGCTGGCGCGATGCAGCCGGGCGACCACGGATCGACCTTTTCGGGCGGCGCCGTCGTCATGCGGGCGGGCGAAATGGTCGTGAAGCGCGTGCTCAGCGCCGGATTCTTGGAGCACGTCAAGGAAGTGGGCGACTATCTGATGGATCGTCTGGCGGAAATCAACAGCCCGCATATTGTAGATGTTCGCGGACGCGGATTGATGGCCGCCATTGAGTTGACGGTCCCGCCGGCCGACATTGTGTCGCAAGGTTATGAACACGGCTTGCTGCTGGTTAATTCGGGTCCTAGCGCTATCCGTTTCATTCCTCCTTTGATCATCGAGAAAAGCCACGTCGATGAGCTTATTGACATATTGACGAAGATACTGGAGGGCATTGATGGGGAAGGTTAATCCATCGATTGATTCGGTACGCGGCTTTCAGGTCGCCGGAGTGCATGCAGGGCTAAAGAAGGACGGCGCGCTGGACTTCTCCCTCATTGTCAGCGAGGTCGATTGTGTCGCCGCCGGCGTGTTCACTCGGAACAAGGTGAAGGCGGCGCCGGTGCTGTTGGATATGCAGCGGCTGGAAGAAAACCCGAAGTCGATTCGGGCGGTGGCAACCAACACGATCAGCGCCAATGCATGCACGGGCGCCATCGGCTTGAAGAACGCTCGGGCGACGGCCAATCTGGTGGCGGATGCGCTCTCGTTTGTCGCCGAGCAGGTGCTGGTGATGTCGACCGGTGTTATTGGCACGCACCTGCCGATGGACAAAATCGGCCGCGGCGTCGAATTGGCCAGCGACAATCTGGGCTCGGATTGGCGCGCGACCGCGGCCGGTATAATGACAACGGATACTCGTCCCAAGCTGGGCTCAATCAAGGTCGATACGGACTCCGGAAGCTATACGATCGCCGGAATCGTCAAGGGCGCTGGCATGATTGCGCCCAATATGGCGACAATGCTGAGCGTCGTTGTCACCGATGCCGAATTGCAATTGCCCGATCTGCAATCGGCGCTTTCAGCTGCTGCGCAGCAAAGCTACAACCGGATCACGATTGACGGCGATACCAGTACGAATGATACGGTATTGCTGCTGGCCAATGGCATGAGCGGTGTTTCAGCCGCTAGCGAGGCTGAGTTGGAGGCTTTCCAATCCGCCTTGAACGCGCTTACTCGGTTTCTGGCGCAGGAAGTAGTGCGCGACGGCGAAGGGGTGACCAAGTTCATCACTCTCAACATTGTCAATGCTAAGTCGGAAGCGGACGCCGAGCGAATCGGGCAGACGATTGGCGCCTCCGTGCTGACCAAATCGGCGTTCTACGGCAGCGACGCCAATTGGGGACGAATCATGGCGGCCGCAGGCCGAGCCAATACGGCTTTTGATCCCGACCGCTCATCGCTTAGGGTGGCGGCGGGAGAAACAGTGTTAAGCGATGCGCCCGGTTTGGAGATCTTCAGCGGCGGCATGCCCACTGATTACCGTGAGGAAGAAGCGGCGGCGATCATGGCGGAGCCTTCGATCACCTTTACGCTGGATTGCGGGATCGGCGAAGGCGCGGCGACCATTTGGACCTGCGACATCAGCCACGAATATATCTCGATCAACGGGGACTATCGCTCGTAGACGAGGCGTGTTGCATGAAAGCTGTATTGGTTCTGGAGGATGGGCGCGTCTTCCCGGGCGAAGGCTTTGGCGCGGAAGGCGTTTCCACCGGTGAGATCGTCTTCAATACTTCGATGACGGGTTATCAGGAGATACTCACTGACCCGTCCTATCATCGACAAATCGTCGCCATGACCGTGCCCCACGTAGGCAACACTGGCGTAAACCTGGAAGATCCGGAATCGGAAAAAGTCTGGGTTGCCGGCTTTGTCGTCCGCTCGCTTAGCCCGATAGTTAGCAATTGGCGGAACCGCGGCGATCTTGGCTCATATTTGAAAGACAGTGGCGTCATTGGCGTTTCTTCGGTGGCGACGCGCGCGCTCGTGCGTCATATCCGCGACATCGGTGTCATGCGCGCCGCCGTTGCTCACGGGCGTGTAGCTGAGGACATTGACACGCTGGTCGATATCGCGCGCTCTTCGCTCGATATGTCGGGCGCGAATCTGGTGGATGATGTTACGGTCAGGGCGCCTTTCGACTGGCGTGAAGAGAGTGACGCGCAATGGTATGGCGACCATAGCTTGCAAGCGGACGGACCGCTCATCGTAGCCTATGATTTCGGCATCAAGCGAAACATATTGCGCATGATGACCGACCGCGGCTTGCGCGTCAGAGTCGTGCCGGCTTGGATGCCGCCAGCGGAAGTTCTTGCGATGAAGCCTTCTGGCGTCTTCCTGAGCAACGGTCCCGGTGATCCCGCAGCCGTCGATTATGCAATAACCAACGTTCAGGCATTACTGGGCAAGGCGCCGATATTCGGCATTTGCCTCGGGCATCAAATACTCGCGCTGGCACTTGGCGGCGAGACTGAGAAAATGCGCTTCGGCCACCGTGGCGGCAATCAGCCGGTGAAGCATCTCGCCAGCGGCGAAGTCGAAATCGCGGCGCACAACCACGGATTCGCGGTCTCGGCGGAGAGCAGCTTGAACGGCGGTGAAATTACACACCTGAATCTAAACGACAATACGGTCGCCGGCTTGCGCCATCGCGAGCTGCGCGCTTTTAGCGTACAGTACCATCCGGAAGCATCGCCGGGACCGCACGATTCCTTCTATCTCTTTGATGAATTTGTCGACGCAGTTCGCGGTGGCTGATATTCCCGACTGTCAATACGGCGCGACCGCAAGGGACAGTTATGCCCAAGCGCACAGACATCCGTAGCATCATGATCATCGGCTCGGGTCCGATCGTTATCGGACAAGCCTGCGAGTTTGATTACAGCGGTGTGCAAGCCTGCAAAGCGCTAAAGGCGCAGGGATATCGCGTAATCCTTGTGAACTCCAATCCGGCGACAATCATGACCGACCCGCAGTTCGCCGATGCGACGTACATTGAGCCGCTGACGCTGGAAATCTGCGAGAAGATTATCGCCCGGGAGAAGCCCGATGCCTTGCTGCCCACCGTCGGCGGTCAGACAGCGCTCAACCTGGCGGTGCAACTGCAGGAGTCGGGTGTGGTTAATCGCTATGGTGTCGAGCTGATCGGCGCCACCTTGACCAGCATCCAATTAGCGGAAGATCGCCAGCTATTCAATGACACGATGCGCGAAATTGGCTTGAAGGTGCCGGACAGCAAGGTTGTTGCCGCGGTCGATGACGCGCTCGCCTTCGCGGATGAGATCGGCTATCCGATATTGATTCGGCCATCGTTTACCATGGGTGGCGCTGGCGGCGGCGTCGCCTACGATAGTGATGACTTGCGCCGGGTTGCCGCCAATGGCATCCGCCAGAGCCCGGTCGGCGAGGTCCTCGTTGACAAGAGCTTGCTCGGCTGGAAGGAATACGAACTCGAATTAATGCGGGACGCCAAGGGCAATTTCGTCGTCGTCTGCTCGATCGAAAATCTGGATCCGATGGGTGTGCACACCGGCGACAGCATCACCATTGCGCCGGCGCAGACCTTGACTGACAAGGAGCTCCAGCGCTTGCGCAACATGTCGCGGAAGATATTCGATCGTGTCGGCATCACGACAGGCGGCGCAAACGTTCAGTTTGCTATTAATCCTGACGATGGCGAAGTGTACGTGATCGAAATGAATCCGCGTGTTTCGCGCTCTTCCGCTTTGGCGAGCAAGGCGACCGGCTTTCCCATCGCCAAGATTGCGGCGCTGGTCGCTGTCGGCTTCACGCTCGATGAGATTGCGAATGATATCACCTTGAAGACGCCGGCCAGCTTTGAACCGTCGCTGGATTATATTGTCGTGAAGGTTCCGCGTTGGGATTTCAAGAAGTTTGCTGGGGCGGATCCAGTCCTGGGTCCACAGATGAAAGCCGTTGGCGAAGTGATGGCAATCGGCCGCACCTTTCCCGAGGCGCTGCAAAAGGGAGTGCGTTCGTTGGATATCGGCATGGATGGATTTGGCAGTCAGGTTGATCACGATTTGACGCCGGATTCGCTTAGCGTGCCCACGGCGCAGCGCCTGTTTCAAGTGGCTAGCCTGATTGCGAGCGGCGTACCATTTGATGAGATTGTCCAGCAGACGCATTTCGATCCCTGGTTTGTACAGCAGATGGGCGATCTGATGAAAATCCACGAATCGGTCGTGGACAAGTCGTTGCGGCTGCGCGATTTGAATGCGACCGACCTGTGCAAACTCAAGCAAAATGGTTTCAGTGACGCTTATATCGCCGACTTGATGAGCGAGGATCGATTCGCCGTTCGCGATTATCGCAAGGCGCTTGGCGTCAGCGCCAATTTCTATCGCGTTGATACCTGCGCGGCCGAATTTGAGGCGATGACACCATATCTTTATTCGACCTACGAAGCGGAAGATGAGGCCGCGCCCAGCGATTCGCGCAAGGTGATGATCCTCGGCGGCGGACCGAACCGAATCGGCCAAGGCATTGAGTTTGACTATTGCTGTGTTCATGCCTGTTTCGCGCTGAAGGAGGCCGGCTTCGAGACCATCATGGTCAATTGCAATCCGGAGACGGTCAGCACCGATTACGACACCGCCGATCGCTTGTACTTCGAGCCGCTGACCGCTGAAGATGTCATGAATATAGTAGACCGCGAAAAGCCGGACGGCGTATTAGTGCAATTCGGCGGGCAGACTCCGCTGAACATCGCTCGCGATCTGGAATTAATGGGCGCGCCGATTTGGGGCACATCAGTCAATGCCATTGATCTCGCGGAAGACCGCGAGCGCTTCAATGCCTTGATGCGGCAACTAAATGTCGCGCAGCCCGCGGGCGCAACCATTACCAGCCGTGACCAGGCAGCTGGGGCAGCCGCGGATATTGGTTATCCCGTGCTAGTGCGTCCAAGCTACGTCTTGGGCGGCCGCGGAATGGCGATCGTTTTTGATGAAGCGCAGTTGCTGGAGTGGCTGGATGCAAACGTCGAATGGAGCGGGCATCCGGTGTTGGTTGATCAATTTCTGGATGATGCATACGAAGTAGATGTTGATGCCCTTTGCGATGGCGAAACCGTGACTATTGGCGGCATTATGCAGCATATTGAAGAGGCGGGCGTCCACAGTGGCGATTCGGCCTGCGTCGTGCCCCCCTACAAGATCAGTTATTTTCACCTCGATATCATCCGTGATCATACGCGGCGGATCGGGCTGGCGCTTGGCGTCAAGGGACTGTTCAATATTCAGTTCGCCGTCAAGGATGACGAGGTTTATGTGCTGGAAGTCAATCCGCGCGCGAGTCGGACAGTGCCCTTCATCAGCAAGGCGACCGGTCATCCCCTGGCGCGGTATGCGGCGCAAATCGCGGCCGGCGCGACGCTGGCAGAGCTTGGCTTTTTGGAAGAGCCAGCGGTTAACGGTTTCTTCGTCAAAGAGGCGGTGTTTCCCTTTCAGAAGTTTCCCGGCGTTGATACGCGCCTGGGTCCCGAGATGCGCTCAACTGGCGAAGTGATGGGTCACGCTTCCAGCTTCGGTCACGCCTTCATCAAGTCGCAAGCCTCAGCGGGTTTGTCTTTGCCCGAGCGCGGCGCCGTGTTTGTCAGCGTCAATGATTTTGACAAACCGGTCGTGGCGAAAATTGCGCGCGATTTAGCCAAGCTAAACTTTGACATAATCGCCACCGAGGGCACGGCGCGCTGGCTCAACCAAATGGGCATTGACGCGTGCCGCGTCAACAAGCTCTCCGAGGGCCGCCCGCATATCCTGGATGCCATGCAGGCGCGACAAGTGGACCTCATCATTAATACGCCCCGTGGCAGTCAAGCGCATGAAGATGGCATCGCCATCCGCAGTCAAGCCTACGCGCTGGGTATCCCCATCATCACGACAATGAGCGCGGCCGCCGCCGCAGTACAAGGTATCAAGCGCATGCGGGAGAAACCACTTAGCGTGCGCAGTTTGCAATCGCACTACCAGGCAGTTACCTAAGAACGCCTAATCGAGGTTGAGCGAATGGCACAGGCATACGAAGAATTCCTACAGGAAGTACTCATTGATGAAGCCACATTGCAGAGCCGTATCGCCCAGCTTGGCGCGCAGATAAACCGGGACTATGCCGGATGCAGCGATTTGCTGCTGCTCTGCGTTTTGAAAGGCGGCGTGATGTTCTTGTCGGACTTGTCCCGCCATATTACTGTGCCGCACATGATCGACTTCATGGCAGCCAGCAGCTATGGCGCGGGCGCGCGGCAATCTTCCGGCTCCGTTCGCATTGATATGGACATGCGTCTCGATGTGAAGAACAAGCATGTGCTGGTGGTTGAGGACATAATCGACAGCGGCTACACCCTCGCCTTCGTCTTGAAGACTTTGCGCAATCGCGAGCCCGCTAGCCTCAAGCTCTGCGCGCTTCTCAACAAGCGGTCGCGCCGAGAAGTGGATATCGAAGTGGATTACATCGGATTCGACATCGAAAACAAATTTGTTTTCGGTTACGGATTAGACCTGGATGAGCGCTACCGCAATCTTCGCTTCGTCGGCGTCGCGCGGACGGAAAACATAGCCGATGAATAAGGACGCCGTCCGGTTATATTGGTCGGATTTCGTCATCGAGTTATCGGAGTTGATCCTCACGATTCCGAACGCGCCGCCGCTCTACCTTGTTGGCGGCGCCGTGCGCAATGCCTATTTGCGCGGCGCGATTGACGATATTGATGTCGCGGTCGATGGCGATGCGATCGCGGTCGCGCGCTCCGTCACTGACGCTTTGAACGCTGACATTTACGTCATGGACCAGGAGCGCAGAGTCGCGCGCGTATTCGTCAGTTATGGCGGCAGCGCAAAGACGATCGACTTCGCCAGCTTCCGTGGCGATACGCTGGAAGAAGACTTGCGCGACCGCGACTTCACCATGAACGCGATGGCGGCTGATCTGCTAGGAGACCCATCCGCGCTGATTGATCCGCTAAATGGCGTGACCGACCTGAGAATGAAGGTGTTGCGCCGTTGCTCGCCGCAATCAATCGCCGCCGACCCAATAAGAGTGCTGCGAGCGGCTCGGCTTAGCGCGCAGTTTGATCTGAAGATTCATCCGGATACCGTGATCGATATCCGACGTCATGCCGGCGAACTGAGCCACTCGTCTCCGGAGCGCGTACGCGATGAATTCTTCAAGCTGCTGGGCATCCCGAAAGCGGCGCGTGGATTGCGCGTTCTCGCGCGCATCGGCGCTTTGGAGCGGCTGCTGCCCCTGGGCGCGGCTTCCGCCAGTTTTTCGCTGGCGGTGGCTGAACGTATGGCGTCAATCCTCGCCGCGATCAGTAGCAAGCGAACCGATAATACGGCGGCCGCATTCGATCTCGGCATGCTGGTCATACAGTTGGATCGTTTTCGCGCTTCGCTTCAAAAGCATCTCAGCAGCGTGTACGGCAACGGCCGAAGGCACGAAGAGTTGTTGATGCTGGCTGCGCTGCTGCATCATTTGGGTGAAACGAATTCGCAAGGAGACAGTTCGAGTGCCGCCGCCGATGCAAAGGACAGTGCGCAGTCGCTGCGTTTGACGCGGGAGGAAGAGCGAATGTTGGCGGCGGCCATCGTCAACTGCCGGGCGATCCTCGAACAGGAAAACTGGACGAGACTGGATCAGCACCGCTACTGGCATAGTCTGAGCAGAAGCGGCATTGACGGGATCTTGCTCGGCGCGGCAATTCAAATGGCGAAGCAGGGCAGGGCGTTAAAGCAAAATGAATGGCTGGCCTTTGTCGAACGGGCGACTAACCTGTTGGATGTGTACTTCAACCGGTTCGACGAAATCGTCAGACCTGACATTCTTCTGGATGGCAACGATGTGCAGGCACTGCTAGATATTGCGCCCAGTCCTGAGGTTGGGCGCATCCTGACGGCGCTGCGGGAGGCGCAAGTCAAGCGAGAAGTCATCTCTGTAGACGAAGCGCGCTCATTTGTTTTGCGCTGCGGTTCGCGAGCTTGAGTCGATCTGCCATCTGCTGAACTGCTATGACTACAGCCCATTTGCGGCGCGGTCAAACCGGTAGAAGAGCAACATCGTCCGTCCGTATTTGCGTTGATCGTTGACCGTCAGTCGCTCGAAGGGCTGGCTGGCATCGTATTCGCGCGGGTCAATCTGAACGATGATTTGGCGGTCGGGATTATACCACTGCTGGTTCGCGTCAAAAGCCGCGAGTGTCTTCAGCCAAACGCCTTTGTATTGCGGCGGCGCGACATAAATGAAACGATAATTGCGCTCGGGGCTGCGTGAGATTAGATCGAAAGCGTCCCGTCTGGTGACGCGAGCTAAGGACTTGAGACCGGTGTGGGCGAGATTGTCATGTATCGTTCTGATCGCCACTCGGTCCAGTTCGTTGAAATGCGCGTATGCGGCGCCACGACTGAGCGCCTCAATGCCGACGCTGCCCGTCCCGGCGAAGAGGTCGAGAAAGTTCGCATCGCGAATGTCGCTGCCGATAATGTTGAAAAGCGCTTCTTTCACCCGATCCATGATTGGACGAGTGCTGGACCCAGGTACGGGCTTTAGCTGCATGCCGCGCGCGGCGCCGGCGATGACGCGCAGAGACACGGCTATGCCGAGCGCTCTACAGCGCTGCGGATGGCACGGATATTGGAAATCGGCGTCGTCACCTGACCCTCGCCGCTGCCAGAAAGAATGAGGCGGCGCTGATCGCTCAGCTCAAGCGCGTCCCGCAAAGATGCTTGCAGCAATGTGGGAGTTCCAAGAAGCAAATCTTGATGATCGTTTAGTCCGCCGCAGGTGGCGCCGCCATGGAGACTCATGGCTTCGGGCAGCTCGATTGATCCTGCGCCAAGATCCCAATTGTATGCCTGAATCTGTAAGTCGCCGACGAGTTTTAGCATTGGCGAGGATCCAGCCACTTGCACGATGTTCAACCACCAATTCTCGGGCAAATTCGAGCGAATGGTCTCCAGCTGTGGCAGACCGAATGCCGCGTATTCCGCTTCAGACATGACGTCATGGCTGGCGAATTCGGTCACGATGAAGACGCCAGCGAGACCGGGCTGTTTCCGGAGTGAATCCAAAAACCGCAACGTGCTCTCCGTTACCTGATTCAATCCGCTGCGCAGCCGGTCGGGGCGCAAACGCATGTCGCGCAATACTCTTTGAGACCCGGCCAATTGCGCCGCTTGCGCGAGCGGGCTGTAAATGGTTTGCAACACCGGTACATTATCCGATTTCAGCGCGCCGCAGATCAAGCGGAGGCATTCGACTTGCTGGGAAAGCGCGCCGCGCGCCGGCGTCAGCGGGCGGAGCTCGGTCCAATCCAGCGACCGCCTGATGACGCGTTTCTTAATCGCGCGAATGCCGGAGGGATCGCCACACCATTCGTCCTGAACGCCATAATCAATCACCAGAAAGTTGCGCGACGGCATGACACGGACAAAGTCCCAATTATAGTCATGCTGAAAATCGATCGTCGAACGCGCCAGGTCAGTAAAACGTTGATCATCACCTGGCCAATGTCGCCAGAGCGAAACCGGCACACGATCCACCGCTTCGCCCGCGATCGCGCGCTCCAGTCGTTCGCGCTTCTGCATTTGCAAACTTAAGACGCGGCGCCGCTAAGATCCTCGATACGCTGTTGCAGCATTCGCGTCAACATCATGTAGCGATCATCGTAGTTGGTTTCGAGGTCGTTGGCGCCATGCTGCCCTTCAGCTTGGGATTCAACCTGAACCGCCGAAAGCGCTTGCTCGGTGATGGACAGCGCACGGCTAAAGGAATCGACGGCGGCTTCCAATTCGCCGCTGGCTTTCAGCGCCAATCCCATGCCATAGTGGGCGTCGACACTGTCCGGGCTGACGGCGATCACGTCTTCAAAGGCGGCAATTGCGCCGCGGTTGTCGCCTTCGCGGTGCATGCGCCATGCTCTGCCGATTTTTTCTGCCGAGGGTAAGGTGGACATGGGTTCTCCTTTCGGAATCCACTAAAGGCTTTCCGAAGCCGCAAGCGGATAAAGGCGCCGCTGTCAGGATTTCGACTCTATTTTACCGAAAAGATAACACGCCGCTACCGTTTGAACGCAAGCGTATGGCAATCGAAGACTTTCGCAGGCGTCGTATTCTCGCCTTGTTGGTCATAATGCGCGGTGATATTCTTGCCCGAAAACGCGGCAGTCGAAAACGGTGCATGGAAATTCGACCGGCGGTATCATCTGACCTGGAGTCCGCGTCCCAGTTATGGTTCGAGCGAATCAACTTGCTGCAGCAGACCGATTGGCACTTTAAGCTCAGGCCCGATGCCGTAGAGGACTGGCGGACAGAAGCCAGCGGTTGGATTGCTGACGATCAGGTTCGCTTTCTGGTTGCGGAAAACGACGAGGAGTTGATTGGTTTGATCGCGGTGCGCGTGATGGACGGAATGCCCGGCTTGTATCCGAAACGTAAAGCAGTGCTTCTAGATATGGCTGTCGATCTTCATGCAACGCACCGTGGCTTAAGTGAGCAATTGCTGGACCAGGCAAAACGCTGGCTTTCCGCTAAGAATGTTACACAGTTGGAGATCGATGTGCCCGCGCGCTATCCAGTGGAAACAGCATTTTGGCGGGCGCAGGGCGCCAGGCTGCGATTCGAGAGGCGTTGGCTGAGAATATGATACGGCTGGCGAAAGCGGCCGATGCCGAACGCATAGGCGAACTTTGGGCGGAGATGGTAGCCTACCATGCGGAGTTGGATGCGCAAACATTTCGTCCGGCGGAAGCTGGCGCCGAGCTGTACGCGGGGGGCATCCTTTCCCGCCTCAACGATGCAGACGCGCGAGTGCTGGTCGTGGAGAGCAAGGGCGAAGTCGTCGGCTTTGTGAATGGCGTCATCGCGGATATCACCACGGAATTGTTCATGCCGCTGCGTTGCGGTCTGCTATCCGATATTTATATTAAAGAGGGCTGTCGCCGGCAAGGCTTCGGACGGCAATTGGTTGAGCGCCTGGCTTTGTGGTTCCGCTTGCAGGGTGTCTTCAGTTTTGAATGGCATGTTAGCGTCAGGAATCGCGAGGCGCTGGCTTTCTGGAATTCGATCGGCGGCGAGACCACGATGTTGCGGATGCGCGCAGCAATCCCGGAGGAGCTTTAATGACGAAGCTGTTGTATTTGCACGATAGCTATCTGTGTGAGTTTGAGGCGATGGTGACCGCTCATGACCTAGATCGGAATGGCGTCCTGCTTGACCAGAGCGCATTCTATCCGGGTGGCGGCGGGCAGTTGCCCGATACCGGTACGTTATGCTTTGGCGAAGCGAGCTATCGCGTCAGCGGAGTAAAGCGGGGAAATGCGCACATCATCGAGGGCGAGTTGCCGCCCGTCGGCGTACGGGTTCGCGGCGCGCTCGACTGGGAGCGGCGTTACAAGATCATGCGGACGCATACAGCGATGCACATCTTATGCGGTGTGATTTGGCGCGATTATCAGGCGAGCGTAACCGGCGGCAATATGGATGTGCTAAGCGGGCGAATGGATTTCGAATTTGAAAGGCTGGCGCCGGAAGTCGTAGTCGAGATTGAAAAGAAGGTCAATATCGAAGTCGAAGCGGCGCGCGCCGTCCGGATTGAGATACTGCCGCGTGAGGCCGCCTTTCAGATTCCCGATCTGATTCGCACGAAAATCAATCTCTTGCCCGCAAGCATACAGGAAGTGCGGACGGTCGAAATTGTCGGGCTGGATTTGCAAGCGGATGGCGGAACCCATGTCGCCAATACACGCGAAGTCGGCGCAATCAAGATCGCAAAGTACAAAAGCAAGGGCGGCATCAACAAGCGGCTGTATGTGGAGCTCGAGGATTGATGCGCTATTTGCATCCGGTACAGTCGCATGCGCGATTCCTGGCGAGCGGACGCTATCGCTTTTTCAAAGATGGCGCGCGGCTGCGAAAGACCGAATCGTGGGCGATTCATTCACATCCGGATGGCGATAAGTTTGTTCGCGTCGATATGGATGCGCGAGAAGAGGAGGGCAAGTCGATTCTCGCTGAAGCGCTGCTCAACAGCAACGATTCCTTGGTGAGGTTTGATATTCGTTATGAAAACGCCCGCTTTGAAGGTGGCATAAGGCATCTCCGGGCGACATATCAGTTGGCGGACGATGGGATGCAGGTTGGTTATAGCATGAACGGAGACGAGCGAAATTACATCGAGATCTCTATCCCACAAGGGGCATTGATTGATATTCCACTGCTGGTATTTCGCGGACGCGCGATCACGAGATTGGCTAGGCGCTGCAAAGACGGGAATGCCGTCTACGTGCCAATGTTTGAGCATGCGCAGTTGTTCCCTGGCGTCCATCAAAACGCGGCCTCGACCATCGAATACCTTGGCGAGGACGAGGTATTTGTAGGAAAGCGCATGATTCCGACGCGGCGCTACCGTTATAGCGATAAAGCCGCGTCGTACTGGATCGACAGCCACGGCTTTATCATCAAACGGGTGAACAGTTTCAAGCAGCGGGAGATGCGCGTTGAGATCAGTAATTACGCCTCGCCAAACTTATAAGGCGGAGGAGTCGCCTGTAGTTCAAAGCAGTGCGGCATTCGCTGTACTAGATTCGGCACGATGATCAAGCGCCTTCAGATCTTCTTTGGTCCACGCCGATTCCGCGCCTTTGTGGCGTTGCTGGCGACGACCGGTTTCGCCAGCCTGGCATTGGATGCGCTTGATCAGGGCACGCAGATCGCCACTGCGCTGCAATCCCTGCTCATGCTGATTTTCCTGCTGGGAGCGTCGGTACTGATCCTGGGTCGCCTGCCGGCGGAAGAACGCCTGCGCTGGCTGGCTATCATCGTGCCGTCGGTCTTGGGAATCGTCATCGGTTCGCTCATCCTTCCCCATCTCACCGGATTATTCGTTGGCGCTGGGCTTGGCTGGATCGTCGCCTGTATTTTCATATTCGGTGATGTCCGGGGACCGCAGAATTATCGGGCGGCGGTCAAAGCCATGCGCAAAGGCGATTACCCATCGGCGATCGCCAGCATGACCGCGGAGATTCGCGATAATCCGAGGGGAGGCGAACATTATCGATTTCGCGCCGAGCTCCATCGGCTGGCGGGCGATCTCAAGTCGGCGCGGGCCGATTATCGACGCATGACCGAACTTGATGAGAAGTCGGCGGTAGCGTTCAACGGATTGGCTGAGGTCGAATTGCAAGCGGGTCAGTTGCAAAATGCGCGGCCTGCCGCCTTGCAGGCGCTTAAACTGGCGCCGAAGGAATGGGTCGCGGCTTATAATCTGGGCATGATAGAAGAGCGTCTGGGGCTCGACGAGTCTGCGCTTGGGCACCTGAGTGATGCGCTTGACATGGAGATACCGGATTCTCGACACCGATTGCTGGTACACTTATACTTATGGCGTATTCACCATCGCCGGGCTGATAGTGAGTTGGCGCGCGAAGCCCTGACCGCGCTCAAACGGGAAAAAGCGGGACTGGAAGAATGGCAGGTGATCATGAGCGCGGACGAAGCCCATGCGCTGCGTGATGTTTTGAGCGGAGATATTGAAGAGGCGGGCCGCCTGATAAGGGACGAGGAAGACCGTGTACCGCAGTAATTGGAGAGCAGACATGTCCTTCCGCCGCTTGATCGGCTGGATTGCGGTGCTCGTCTCGGTCGCGCTGGCGGCCTTGGGCTTTATCGTCTTTGTCCTCGGCGTACTGATTGAACTGGCCGACGGCATCACCGAACCGCTTGACCCCTATATTTCTCCGGTGGCGCAAATGTCACTCGCGGGCCTCTGCCTTTCGGCGAGCATGATCTTGCTTGGCTTTTTGCTGGTTGGCGTTTTGCTGGCGCGGCAGTCACGGCAATATGGCGCTGGCTATGGCGAAGCCTACCGCCTGATGCAAAAGCTCAAGTTCCCGGAAGCGATTCAGTTATTGGAACGGGTGCTTGCCGGCGGCAAGATCACGCCTGATCTGTTGATGCTGTTGACCAGCGCCTACGCCTACAATGGTCAATTGGCAAAAGCGCAGGCGACCGCCGATCGCGCCGTGCGAATGTTTCCAAGTGATGCGGGCGCTTACATGACTTTGGCGAACGGCTACCGTATGCAAGCGAGCTATGGCGAAGCAGCCATCGCCCTTCAGACTGCCGCTCAGCTCTCCCCGGCGCAACCCATCATCTGGGCGGAATTGGGATTTGTGCAGCAATTGGCTGGCGAGCACGATTCGGCGATGGAGTCGTTCAAGCATGCCGCGCTGTATTCAATGCCGTCCATGTACGCTGTGCGTGTCCACTATTATTTGTCGCGACATTATCGGAAGCAGGGCGAAAGCGAGAATGCCCAGCGCGCCACCGACCGCATGGTCGCAACCGAGCACGGGCTGCAAGCCTGGAAGTCGACATTGCGCGCCCTCGAGGGCACGGCTTACGGCAGCTTGCTCCATTACGAAATCGAGAAGATTGAAGAAGCGATCGCCGAGACGCAAGGCAAGAGGAAAAATACTGGATGATGCTTTGGCAAGTCACGCGTGATCTGACGCGTCGGCTGCCGGAATGGGAAGCGCCCGCCAAAGTGTCGCTCGCGATTGCCCTTCCGCTGCTAATAATGCTGTTGGGCTTTGGATTCTTTGGGCCGGAGTCGATTCAATTGCCGGCGAGGCTGGGCGCGTTCGGCCTGTTGATTACGATACAGTTGCTTTTCTTATGGAGCAATCGGCGCGGTGCCTCGCCCTATCATCAGGCGCAGCAGCATTTCATCGCCGGGGAGTATCAAGCTGCGCGCGATTTGCTGGAGGCGATCCCCGAACGCGGACGCGGCTCGGCCGACGCGCTGGTCCTGCTTGGCAATACCTACCGCAATCTGGGCGCATTCAGCTCGGCGCAAGCGGCGCTGGATTGTGCGCTAGATTTGAATCCGCGGCATCACCTGGCGCTCTTCAGCGTCGGGAAGCTCCGTCTTGTGCAAGGCGATTTCCTTGGAGCCTCCGAGTGCTTCGAGCGCGCCATTCAAGCCGGCGCGCCCGCATTCGTCCGATTTGAATTGGGGCAGGCGCATCTCTTGCTCGGCGATCGCGATGAGGCGAGACGTTATCTAAGTCAGGCGCGGCTCGCCCTGGCTGATGATCAGGCTCAATTGCTATTGCTCCATTACTACCTGCGCACTATGAGTGTGGGAGATCTGCCCTCAAGCGACTTCATTCGAGAGAACCTTCAGTTTTGGCGGGGTGAGGAATTGAAGTACTCGGAGACTCCTTATGGAGCTCACTTGGCCGAGATAATCGCCGATCTTGGCGCAGAGATCGAAGAAGGCGGAGGGCTGAACCACATCAAGGCTTGAGGCACGGTATCCGGCAGACTTAACCCTTTTACCTCCTTTCAATTTACGCCATAATCCCTGCTCATATTCGCTCCCACAGGGGATGCGCCAAAGCAAGGAGGTGCTTACGTGGTGTCGCATCGAGATGCGCAAACACCGCGGGTCATTGCCTGTTGATACGAATCTCGCGCCTGGGCGCGTTACTTCACGTTTAAGCATTCGTATCAGTCCAAGGGAGATACCGTCACTCATGTTTAGAGCAGTAAACCCGCGAGTCAACAGCGATGTCATCAACCGGTTGGAGCAGCAGCAGCTTGACTATTGGCGCTTCAACCGCGTTTTTGAGCGCACCACCGAGGGACGCGAAAATGCGCCCCGCTATGTCTTCTATGAGGGACCGCCAACAGCCAACGGAACGCCCGGCAGCCACCACGTCCTGTCGCGGGCTTTCAAGGACATGTTCCCGCGTTACAAGGTGATGCAGGGATTCTATTGCCTGCGCCGCGGCGGATGGGACACTCATGGTTTACCGGTTGAAATCGAGGTGGAAAAGGAACTCGGCTTCGAAAGCAAAGCTGAGATTGAAGAATTTGGCGTTGCCGAGTTCAACGCCAAATGCCGCGCAAACGTCTTCCAGCATATCAACGAGTGGGAGAAACTGACAGAACGCACCGCTTTCTGGGTCAATTTGGACGACGCCTACGTCACATTCTCCAACGATTATATCGAAAGCGTCTGGTGGATACTAAAGCAGTTCTGGGACAAGGGACTGCTCTACCGCGGTTACAAGGTCGTGCCCTACAGCCCGTCGTCTGGAACGCCCTTGAGCACGCACGAAGTAGCGCAGGGATACAAGACAATTGTCGATCCCAGCGTCTACGTGCGTTTCCCGGTACAAGACAAGCCCGGCGTCTATCTGCTCGCTTGGACGACGACCCCGTGGACGCTGCCAGCTAACGCCGCGTTGGCGGTCGGCGCCGATGTCAACTACGTCATGGTGGAAGGTCCAGCCACTGATGGCGACGGCGTCGAGCAGTTGATTCTGGCCGAGGCGCTGATGGAGAAGGTGCTCACGAAGGCCGACGACTACAAAGTGGTGGAACGCCTGAAGGGCAGCGATCTTGTCGGCTGGCGTTACCAACCGCTCTACACCTTTGTCCCGGTGGAGCAAGATTACGCTTATATCGTCGCCGCCGATTACGTCAGTACCGAAGATGGCACCGGCATCGTGCATACGGCGCCCGCCTACGGCGTCGACGATTTGGCGACGGGGCAAAAGCATGATCTGCCCGTCTTGATCACGGTGGACGAAACCGGCTGCTTTATCGATACGGTATCGAGCTTTCGCGGCATGTGGTTCAAGGACGCTGACCGCCATATCATTAGCGATTTGGTCGAGCGCGGCTTGATGTATCGTCACGAAACCTACGAACATACCTACCCGCACAACTGGCGCGACGGCTCGCCGCTGATGTATTTCGCCCGCGAGACCTGGTTCATCGACACCATCAAATACAAGCAGAAGATGATCGACCTGAACAAGACCGTGAATTGGGTTCCCAAGCACATCAGGGATGGTCGCTTCGGCAATTGGCTGGATGATCTCAAGGAATGGTCGCTGGGCAGGGAACGCTATTGGGGCACGCCTCTGCCGGTTTGGATGGATGATCAAACTGGCGAGATGATCTGTGTCGGCAGCGTTGCTGAGTTGAGCGAACTCGCCGGGGGCGATCTGAGCGAACTTGATTTGCACCGTCCCTACGTCGATGATATCACTTTCGAAAACCCAAATGGCGACGGCGGCACGATGCGCCGTGTGCCGGAAGTCATAGACGTATGGTTCGACAGCGGCGCCATGCAGGTGGCGCAATGGGCTTATCCGAAGCGCAACAGCGACATCTTTGAAGAGCAGCATCCTGCCGATTACATTTGCGAGGCGGTGGATCAGACGAGAGGCTGGTTCTACAGCCTTCACGCGATCGCGGCCATGCTCTTCGAAACGGTCTCTTTCAAAAACGTCATCTGCCTCGGGCATATCCTGGACGAAAACGGACAGAAGATGTCCAAGAGCCTCGGCAACGCCGTTGACCCCTGGATGGTGCTGGAGCAGGCGGGCGCCGATGCCTTCCGCTGGTATATGTACACATCGGGACCGCCGGGCGAGTCGCGCCGTTTCTCGATCAATCTGGTCAACGACGTAATCAAGAAGTTCTGGTCCACCTTGTGGAATACCTACAGTTTCTTCGTCACCTACGCCAATATTGATGGTTGGGCGCCATCTCAATCCGCTCCTGAGCCAGCTGAGCGCGAAGCGCTGGATCAATGGCTGTTGGCGGAACTGCACAGTCTGATTGGGACGGTGACCGATGCTTTCGAGCAGTACGACGCGGTCAATGCCACGCGTCCGATTGAAGAATTCGTCGAACGTTTGAGCAACTGGTATGTGCGCTTGAGCCGCGATCGCTTTTGGAAGAGTGAAGTCGATGAGGACAAACTCAGCGCCTACGCGACGCTTTATGAGACACTGACCACTGTCGCGCAGCTATTGGCGCCGACCATGCCGTTTCTGAGCGAAGAGATCTTTCGGAATCTCGTGGCGGAACAGGATGGCGCTTATGCGGACAGTGTGCATTTGTCACGCTGGCCCAGCCGCGACGAATCGCTGATTGACGAGCGCCTAATAAGCGAGATGGCGCTGGTGCGTCGCTTGGTCAGCCTGGGACTGGCCGCCCGCAACGCTGCCCAGATCGGCGTGCGACAACCCTTAGCCGATGTGCAATTCGCCTTGCGCGATGTTTCAGAGGCGCCAATTGTCGAGCGCTACGCCCATTTGCTGAAGAGCGAATTGAATGTCAAGTCTCTTAACGTGATGGGCGCCGAAGAAGCGAGCGCCTTCGAGTCTGCTACAGTGTACAGTCTCAACCCCCTTCCGCGATATCTTGGGCGCAAATTCGGCAAGGACTTCAAGGCGATTCAAGCAGCTCTGCGTGATGGCGAACAAGACTTTGTGCGACCGCTCGCTGAAAAACTGCTGGCCGGCGGAGACATCACCATCGAGCTAAATGGAGCGAACTTCGAGATCTTAAACGAAGAATGCGAGGTCAAAGTCAGCGTGCAGACGCCAGAAGGGGCAGTCGAAGATGGCGGCTACGTAGCGGTGCTGAATACAAGCCTGACATCGGAATTGCTCCAGGAAGGGCTGGCTCGCGAGTTCATTCGCCGCATTCAGAATCTGCGAAAGCAGGCGGATTTCGCGCTGGACGACCGTATCGAGATTGTGTACCGCGACGCCTCCAACACCAATGACGCCGTGATGCAGCTTTACAGTGGCTATATTTGCGCTGAGACGCTGGCGGATAGCTTGGCGCCCGGCGCACTGTCGGACGAATACGTACAAGAGACGGTCGAGATACGCGGGGAGTCATTGACGATCGGTGTAAAACGCAAGCAGTGACTTGGTAAAGTTCACCAACGCAGCTTTCAGGGCGAATCACAGAAATGGATTCGCCCTGTTTTTTTTCGTCTATCAGTTGCTATAATTGGTGAGAACAGACAAATGGCTGATTGTTTCTTGTTAATTGTCTTGAGTCTTGCCAGTAATGCAGCGCCTGTGTTTCGAATATTAAGACTGGAAACTGGTTATGTCAGATAAAAACGCAGCTTCGATTCAATCATTGCTTCGTTACTCTTTGCCATTGGGCGCCAGCATCGTCGCCGGCGACCCGGATACGCAGGTGAATTGGTCTATAACCATCCGGGCGCAGCCGCCCGTCTTTCCCGACATCTACGGCGGGGAGTTGGCGCTGGTTTCCATGGACGTATTGCGCAGCTTCGATAGTCGTTTGACGCTTTCCAGTGTATTGCGCCAGTTGGCGGAATTCGGCGTCAATGGCGTCTTGGCTACTGGCTCGATCGGGCACGATGCGGTCGAGGCGGCCAACGATTGTGGCGTCGCGCTGCTGTCCGTCCCGGAAGATACCAGCCTTACCACCGTTGAACGCGCGGTAAACTCACTGATACTCAATCACTCCGCGCGGCTGACCGAGCGCGCGATTGAGATTCAGCGGCAGTTGACGCGCCTTTCCGCAGAGAATCGCGATCTAAACAGTCTGCTGCAGGTTATGTCCCGGTCCACTGGCAAGCCAATTGCGATTCACGATGAGGCTGGCGCCTTGATCACCCAAATTATGCCCTATCTCGGGCGGCGCGGTCTGAACGGCCGTGGCGGGGGCATTCCGGCGCGTCACGACGAGTTTAAGCAATGGCTTCGTGATCATGCGCCTTCGTTGCTCGGTATGATCAGCGCCAGCCCACTCGGTTGCACGACCGTGCTCAAGGTCGAAAAGCGCGTCGCCGGTTATTTATCAGTGATCGACAGCGCCGACAGCCTCACCGAATTCGACCGTCTGGTGCTGACCTATGGCGCCGATGTTTGCGCAATTGAGATGGCGAAGAATCGCGCGATCGCGTCGGCGGTGGAACAGACGCGCGGCGACTGGATTCAAATGTGGCTTAGCGGCACACCGGCCGACGACGACCTCTTGCGTACCCGCGCTCAGCGCGCCGGATTTGAGCCCGGTTCACGTTACGCTGTAACTGTCTATCGGGCGACCGACGACGCGGGACAATCGGTACCTTTGGAATCGTTGATTTCATTGGTTCGCGATGATATGTCTCGTCGGGGAGTCAATGGCGCGGTCGGTCAATACGTGGATGTCATCGTCGCCCTATATCCGCTGGACGACGACGACGCGGTCGCGATGAGCCGTTCTCGCTCCTTGATTGAGGATGTTCGATCGCAATTGGCGGTGCGCGCGCCAGAAGGCTTCGTATCGGCAGGCATCAGCCGGCCGGCGACCGGACTGTCAAATTTGCGCGATGCCTATCGAGAGGCAAAGGACGCCATCGGCATCGCCTATGAATTGAACGATCACAATATGACCACATTCTATGGCGACCTAAAACTATATCAATTGCTGCTGGCGCTGAAAGAGCGCAATTTGGAGCATTTGCATCACTTTTGCCGTGACGCGCTCGGTCCCTTGATCGAGCATGACAGTCGCAAACAGAGCGATCTCGTCCGCACCTTAAACGGCTTCTTTGCCGCCAATGGCAATCTGGCAAAGGCGGCGCAAGAATTAGATGTGCATCGAAACACGCTGGTCTATCGCCTTGAGCGCATCGCCGAATTGACAGAACTCGACCTCGATGACTCGGACAACCGCCTGATCTTGCACTTGGCGCTGAAAACGCAGCGCGTCCTGGCGACTATCCCGGGGGAAGGCGCAACCGCCTGAATCTCGTTCAAGCGGCCGTCGCGTTGGCCTAGAAGACCTGCCGTCCGCTTACGGTAACGCGGCTTGGCATTTAACTCTCGTTGACAATCTTGCGCGCTACCGGCGGAGCGATCTTGATGAAGTGGTCGCTCGGTCGTTTCAGCAGCGGATACAGTGGCACCGCCGCTTGTGACTGGTGGTTTTCCTCAAGCGTGCGAATGTACTCGTTCAGTAGCTCGCGTACGTCATTGTGCCCTTCGTCATCCAGCGGCTGAATCTCAACAACGGAGCCTGCCGCGATACGATGGCGAACAGCATCAATGGTCAAGCCCATTTCCGGCTGAATCCGCTGGTAAACGACGCCTCCGGTCATACCGGCGCACATCCAGGGTCCGGGGTCGCCCAGAACGATTGCGCGCCCCGAGGTCATATACTCAAAGGCGTATCCTTTGAGATTGGCGCGAGCGCCCATGCCGCCGAGACTGTCGTCCAATGGCTCGACGATTTCGCCACCGAAGACGACATCGGCGCCGCTCATGCGGATGCATGCGCGCGTGTCGGCATCGCCCTGCACGAGGAAGAGACCACCTTGAGCGCCATACGCGAAGCTCTTGCCGACGGAACCGTCAAGCCGGCGGCCTTTATGATTAAGTCCCTTCAGGATCGCCACCTTGCTGCCGGCCGCGCACTTGCCGACGCCATCCTGCGCCCCACCTTCAACCAGCACATTTACCGGATCATCAATGAAAGCGGCTAAGCCATTGCCGGGAATGGCTGAGTTGCTGAAGGACAGATTGATTGCGCGTATGCGATTCGCCTGCGGAAGCGCCTGCCGTTTGATGGCGCCGGCCAAATGTGTGCCCAGTGCCCGATCCATCGCCATGACTTGCTCATCATCGTAGGTGAGCTCGTATTCACCCTTGCTAACGTACTCGGTGACGATGTCGGTGATCTGCTTGCTCACGGTGTTTCGTGGTCGAGAGATGCGCCGCCCGCCCGGTTGCGCCGGCGTCAATTGCGCGCGCGGGACCGGATTCAGCAGGTGGCTCAGGTCAATGCGATCATAATGCGAGCGCTGATAAAGCAAATCGGCGCGTCCGACTAAGTCTTGCAGGTTGCGAACGCCCATCTTGCCCGCCCATTTGCGAATATCGTCAGCCAAGGCGTCAAACATCGTGACGATGCTATGTGGTGAGCCGCGCTCTTCAAATGGACGAAAAGCCTTGAAAGCGCGCTTTTCCGCTTCTTCTTTGGTCTTCACATGCGTTGTGATGCCGACGTGGCAAGTGCCATCCTGGCAGCCGCGACAGATCGTGCAGCCCAGGGCGACCATCGCCAAGGTGGCGAAACCGACGCGATTGGCGCCCAGGCAGACCATCTTAATGACATCGCGTCCGCTCTTCATGCCGCCATCAGCCCAGATTTCGACATCGTCTCTCAAGCCGCTCTCGGTCAAATGGCGATGGGCGAGCCATACGCCGATCTCCGCTGGCAAGCCAACGTGCCGCAAGGCATGCGCGCGCGCGGCGCCGGTGCCTCCGGTATAACCGGTTATCGTGATGATATCGGCGCCCGCCTTGGCTACTCCGACGGCGATGATGCCAATGCCCGGAACGACTGGCAGCTTGACCGATACCTTGGCGTGTGGATTAGCCGTCTTGAGTTCGTCTATCAACTGGGCAAGATCTTCAATCGAATAAAGATCGTGATTGTTACTTGGAGAGATCAAGCCGACGCCCGGCGTCGTACTGCGCACAGCCGCGATCTGCTCGGTGACCTTGTAACCGGGTAGATGCCCGCCTTCGCCGGGTTTCGCGCCTTGGCCGATCTTGATTTCGATATAGTCGGCCGCGTTCAAAAAGGCGATATTGACGCCAAATCGTCCCGAAGCCACCTGCTGCCCGCGATTGCGCGGGTGCCGGCCGAGCAGGTCGTGAATCTCGCCGCCTTCGCCGTTCATGCAGATGATGTTTAGCAGGTGGGCGGCTTCCGCGTAGGACCGGTAGGCAAGCTCGCCTTGCGATCCGAAGGACATCGCGCTGATAATGACAGGCATATCATAGCCTTTGACGCTGATGTCCACATCGTCTGGCTCTGTTGGGGAGTTGCTTTCCTTAAGCCCCATGACGTGTCGCAAGGAGACGGGCATCTTTTCTTCGAGGTTTAGCAAAGTCTCGGTATAGTCGTCGAATTCCAACTCGCCGTGAGCGACTGCCTCGGCTTTTTTCCACATCTTGGGGTAAAAGCGGTCCGGGTTCTTTAATCGCGCGCGCGTCTCACCGCGGAATTCTTGCGCGCGCTCCTGCGCATCGTCATACAGGGAAGTCCAGGTGAGACCGCGACCGGTGGATCCAAAGTAGTTGGGTGTGCCCAGCAAGTTGGCGAGATTGCGTGACAAGCCGATTGAACTGAAGCTGTGCCCGTATCCTCGCAATTCGTGACAGCCGACCGTCGATGTAATTTTCTGCAAGCCAGCGTGAATAGCCTTTAAGGTATTGCCCAGCGATATCTCAACCTGCTCGGCGACCAGCGGTTTTCTGCTGCCGCGCGGCGCCGTGCCCAAGCCGACGGCGTACATGGCATAGGGCACGATCGCATTGGCGCCCAGGCTCAAGCAAATCGCCAGATCATGTAAATCGCGCAGCGCTCCGGTGCGAATGACCAAGCCAACTTTACGGCGCAGATTCGGTGTGAAGTCCGCCAGGCGCAGCGCCTTATCCACTGCGGCAATCGCCAGAAGCGGATCTATGTACAGTTCCTCGCCCGAGGCAATGGCATTGTCGTCGAGGATGACACACTGCGCGCCGTTCAACACCGCCTCGACCGCGCGCTTTTGCAGCGATTCCACCGCGCGGTCAACGGTCACATCCATCGGGCAGCCCATGGAAAAGAAGGCGACTTTGCCTTCAAAAATGTTCGCCAAATCTTGCAAGAGCATAGTGCCATGCTTGGTGGCGATATCGCGGATGAATGAATCATCGTCAAATTCGGGAAAGGCATCAAGCAAGAGGGGGATTTCCAGCCGGATCAAAGTGGCGTCTTCTTCACGCCCGGCCGCTATTTCGGGTCGACAACCGATCAACACCTGCGACGAAAACTGCGCCTGCTCGCGCTCGCGGTCGATTGAGGGGTTGGTCACCACGGCTATCGTCTCTTTGAAGAAATCCGCCAGATTGGCGCGCGTATTGCTGATCGCCGCTAGCGGACCATCCCAGCCCAGCGACCCCATCTGCTCTTTGCCGCTCTCGGAAAGCGACTTCACAATTTCCACGTGGTAGCGTTCCCAGCCAAAGCCGGACATGACCGCTGCGTTAACCTTGACTGGCGAATCGGCCCAGGGCAGTCGGGCTGCCGTCTGTTGTGTTTCGGTTGTAGGCTCCAACACAGCAACCGGAGCTGCCTGCGCCTGCAGTTGGCGGCCGCCGCCATTCACGGTTGGCTGGATCGGGTAATGCCCGGCGGGGGAGGTCGCAGTCTCGTGGACGCCGGATTGCCATAAACCGCCCGGTAAAGAGCGGTACGATTGGCGGTCACGATATCTGCCGTAGACATATCGTTGGATCGCTGGATAGTCCATCACCTTTATCGGCTGCCCGGTATTCACCGTCATCGCAATCTTCTCGCCCGGCGCCATCGGCTTGGGGCTGACCGACATCGAGTCCAGCGCGTAGACACCGCGTTCGGAGGTGACAAAGTACTCTTTCTCCGTCTCCCCATACCAAAGCGGACGCAAGCCCAAGGCATCGACGCTGAAGACCACTTCATTGCCCAGTCGCGCCACTACCGCCGCCGGACCCTGCGCGAAGGGACCGAATGATTGCCGCATTTCGGCGTACATATCATGGATTTCGGGCGCGTTCTGCATCAAGTCATGCTCAAATGGCGGAAAGATATGCTCCATCGCCTCAATCAGATCAAGCCCGTGCCGCATGCATAACGCATAGATCGCGCGATCCACATCCTGCGAATCAGAGCCGTTTTCCACCATTGGAATATCGAGCATCTCCGACTCCAGGCGGAAGCGAGAGATGGTGTTGAACTCGCCATTGTGCTCAATGAGATTGAAGGGCTGCGCCCGCTCAAATATCGGATTAGTATTGGTGCTGTATCGCGCGTGCCCCATAGTGATGGATGACGCATAATCCGGATCGCGCAACTCTGGGTAATAGCGGCGAAGAATCTCAATCGTACCCTGCACCTTGTAAACGACGCTATGCGCCGAGAACGAGGGAAAGTGCACTTCAAGCTCGCTCTCCAATTGCGCCTGCAATTCAAAAAGCGTACGATCGAGGTCGTCGGCCAAGACTTGCCCATTTATGCCAGCAATCTGCCAAAAGACGGGTTCGTTCGCTTCTGCGTTCGGACCCAGCACCTGTGGATTCACTCTTCCAGCGCGGTCGAGCAGAATATGCAAGCCGACTTCGCTGATCTGCCGGCAAATCTGATCGACGATATACTGCGCGCGCGCCCGATCTGGCGCCGGGATCATCACATGCGCGACCCAGAAGCTGCGATCGGTCGCCAGTGAAGAGCGCAATCCGGCTTCCGCCAGCCTTTTCGTCCAGAGCTGTCGCGGAATATCGGTCAATACGCCAACACCGTCGCCTTCGCCATTGATGTAGCCGGTGCGATGGCCCATACGGGTGAGCGCTTCAATTGTTCGCTTGACATTGCCATGCGTCGCTTGGCCGCCTTTGCGTACGGAACAAATCAGGGCGCAGGCATCGCGATGGTCGCGATCAAGCGGATGAAGGTCCGCGAAGGGATCGTTGCTGGAAGAACTGCGTACATGAGACATATCTCATCCTTCAAAAAGCTGAGCCGGTCTCGGTAATAATCTAAATTGCGCGCGCTCTTGCAGCACCTTGCCGCCTTCACGCCGCAGATTCCAAATGATGTTACCCTATTTCCTTAAACTATTCTACCAAGCTGGCCGCGTCCTGACATTGATAGATGTCATGGATAAGATGACCAAGCAACTGTGCATAGTGTACAAAGGCGGCCAGTCTTCCTTTATCAGTTGTCCACATCGGCGCCGTCAGACAGCGCGAGCGGCTCGCCGCCGTCATTCGATGCTGCCGCGGCGTAGGCTAACCGAGGGACAATAATCGGCGTATCGTCAACGCCAAGTGCAAAGCCAGCCGCGTCTCGGGACGATTGAGATCAATGCCAGCGATTTCATTGATGCGATTCATTCGATAGAGCAAAGTATTGCGATGAACAATCAGGGACTCCGCGGTCTGCGAAAGATTGCCGTGACAATTGAAGTAAGCTTCGAGCGTTTTGATCAGGTCCGCGTTCTGGCGCATGTCATATTCGGTGAGCGTCCCCAGCGTATGTTCGCAGAAATGCGCCAGCTTTTCTCGATCGGACAAGCTGAGGATCAACTGATACACGCCCAGATCGCCGATAAACAATGGAATATCGGTTTGTAGCCGTTCCGCCAGTTCTTTCGCCTGTACCGCGTCGCGATAACTGGATCGCCAGACGTTCACTTCTCGTGCTACCTGTCCCAGCCCTATCGCCACCCGTTTGAGCGGGAATTGGCGGTTTATCTCCTGGCTGATGGCGTTCGAGAGGCGCAGGCTGTGATCAATTGGGTCGTCAAAGTCGGTGGCGTGAAAGACAACTACTTCTCCCTCTCGCTCTCGTATCCATACCAGCGCCGCCGCCTGCTCCCTAACGATTATGGCGTTGACGATGGTCTCAAGTCGCCTAAGCGATGGATTGCCGCTCCCGCGCCAGGACAGCGCAAATGCCACGTGCGTCTGCGTCATATCGTGATTGAAGCGCTCGCCCTGGCGGACAGCCTCTTGCTGGCTGACATCGCCAAGCAGAAGCCGATCCAGAAAGGTGCCGCGCAGGCGCTTTTCCGTCTCGTTGACTGCCTTTTGCTTGGCCATTTCCAGCGCGCAAGCCGCGGCGCCATGTTCGCAAACGAGCTGATCAATCTCGTCGAGATCGCTCTCGCGCCCAATGATGGAAAGGTAGCCCCTCCCCAGACTCTTGGCGATAATTGGCGCCACCAGCCGGGCAACGCCGGACACGGGAAGCGCCTGCATAAGTACCGGCGGGTCAACTTCCACAACGCGATGACGATCGTGCAGTTCTACCGGCAAATTGTCCTGCTTTTTCAAGAAAAACTCGATGTCGTCCCAGATGCCGACGAATTCCGGCTGCAATTTGTGCGAAAGGGCATGGAGCCGCTTGTCATGAACGATGACCGTCTTCTTGGTCAGACGCGCCATGGCGCCAAGCAGACCGTCCATGCCCTCGTTGCGCGAAGAGATCTGCGTAAGCTGTCGATAAATCTGGGTGCCCCGCCTTTCTATCTGGCCTTTACGGTTTACCAGCAAGCTTATGATCGTCTTCTCGACCTCGCGGATGCGGATATCGTCGGACAGCGTGAGAACAGGCATGCCACGTGACTTCGATTCGGCCAGCGCGGTTGTACTCACGGGGCCGCAAAAGACAACCGCGGAGGCGCCGGCGCCGGTCGCCCACTGAATCACTTCGGTGTCGTTGTGCGCCCGCGGCGGATTGCTGATGGGAGCGACAAGGATCAGTTCGCGCGCCTGGACGGCTTTAGAAGCAATGTCATCTTCCGGATGAATGACCGTTGTCCAGGAGATGGGTTGATCAAGCAAGCCCTCGCCCGAAAGAATATGCGTACTTAAGGGCAGGGCAAGCTTGCGTATTTCTTCCACCGTTATTTCTTGCGTTCGCGTGATGCTCATTTCGCGTTCCCCTGCCATCGGAGTTGGAGTTCCAGCCTAGGAGTCATGGGCAACGTTACCCGCGCCAATAATGATGATTGCGGTGATGTCGACCTGAAGCGCCAAGGAGAGCGATGGCTGGCAATCGCGCCTAAGTCTGCTTTGAGCCATGGCAGCATCGCCGGGACCAATGTATTCAGCGCCGTTGCTGAACGTAGGAATAGCTCTGTGGACATATTATATAAGGTCTTATGCACATTGCCCAGAATGCGCGGAGTGGGACGCGCGGCTTACGTGCCGAAAATGCGACAGCTCTTGCGGCAGCCAAGGGTGCGAAGCGAAAAAAATGAACGCGCGGAATGCCGCAGATCGTTTCAGTCGTCTCTGTTTCCCAGTATCCGGTGATACGCGCCTGCCCAGTCTGCTGGATCGCGCGTCATTCTGTTAATCTGGATATCGGCGAAATGCGGGTAGAGTTTAATCATCGTCTCCGGCAGATCGTCCCAACGTTTGTTCCGCAGCAGTTCTTCGATGGCATTCGCCATAAGCGTAGACCACCACCACTTTTGCTGGAAGTCGTCGGCTTTTTTCCAGTATCCGCGCTTTTCCCAGGCGCGAACCGATTCTTCTACGGTGTCGTCGATGCCTCGCAGGCAATACACGAGCATGGCAACCATGTCATGCGTCTGCTGATCGACTTCACGCTGCTGGCTGAGAAGGCGCAGTATCTCGGCAATGGTTCGCATGTGCGCCTTGCGACGCTTGCCTGGACTATTGGTATTGATTACACGAGCCACGGCTTAGCCTTTAACGACATCACTCGAATGATGCGGGCGAATGCCGCGATAAATGCGAACACCGCCGATGGTCTTGAGGATCGTTGCTGCATTGCGCCTGGTCACTTCCGCCAGTTCAATTGCGCTGAGCGGCTTATTGCCGTTGACCAACAGGGCGCGAAAAACGCTGTCGATCAAGCCAATATGCGCGCTGATGAAGTCCTCGCGTTTGGCGGACTCACGAATCGCCAAGCGAAGTGTATCTACTTGGAAGACTTCACCCGTCTCTGGATCGACATAATCAAACACTTCATCGAGATTTCTATCCTCAAGTGTTTGCTGCTGTTCGGGGGTCAAATGAGTGAGCAAGTAGATTTGGAGATCGTCGCGGCTCTGCTCCCACCAATCAAAATCGATATAGAACTTGGTCTCGACATTGGGCTTGATCAGATAATTCAGCGTCATTCGATTGCTCTTTGGCTAGCTACTGAGCTTCCAGTAGTTGTCGCCCACGTATTCAAAGTCCGGATTCGAGATCAGCGTGGCGAAGATCGGTCCTGGCGGGCAGCGCCGCAGTATATTCAATGTGCTGTACAAGAATTTGGAATGCACCGTTCCCTGTGGATTCTGGCGGCTCAACTCCGCCACCAGATTGCGCAGCAATTCAGACAGCGTCACCTTCTTCGTCTGAATCTCTTTGCCAAGCTTATCGACCTCGGGCAGATTGTTGACGCCAACAATAATCAGGTCGTCATAATCGGCGCCGATTGCGCGTTTGGCGGTCTGGAAACGAAGCCGGTTGTTTTCCGCACGCTCTACCAGCGGTATGTATTCAGTACGCGGCCGATAATCATCGAATTCGATTTCAATCCGACTGCGGCTCTTCGTTCGGTTCAAATACACGTATGCGCCAACGGGCAAATGATGTTTCTGGAAGATTGGCGCCAAACCAAAAACGTATTTGAATTCATGAACTACCCAGCAGGGATACTCCTGCTTGTCCATCGCATCCACGATCGTGATGGCAATGCGGGGCGTCTTCGCATCCGGGAATATATACCGCGTTTCGGAGTTTATTGGCAAAGTGCCGACGCGTCGATGTGGATAGGTCAAGGTCAAGCTAACTTCGTCCTCCGGCGGCGGCGATGCAATAGGGGAATGCTCGTCATCCAGGTCGTATTCCAACTGGCGCAATTCGCGCGTCAAGAGGCTGCGATCGTATTCAATTGGCTGGTACTGCAGAATGGACGGCACCTGCCGCGCCATACGGGGCAATAGACGCTTCAGATGCCATAAGACTTGGCCCGCAGGTCCTACTTCGTCAAAGCGCTCGTCCTCATTCATGGCGTAATTGAGAGAAAAAACTTGCAGCGCCTGGAGCGTGTCTCCCAGTCCGCCGATCTCTTTTAATATCTGCGCCGTCGGCAAGGGGCCGCCCTCATGCATATCGAGCACGGCTTCAGCCAAATGCAGATGACCGATGTCCACTTCGACCATCAACTCGCGCACGAACCAGGTACCGGCGATGCGAACAAGATCGGGATTGCGCTCCAAGGCGTCATTTACTTGCTCGATGATATTTGTTGCCGGATCGCTGAGAATATCGTCGATGGTGTAATCTGTGTCCACTTGGCTCGGGTGCCGATTCAAATTGTGGTCATTGAGCGGGTGTTTAGCCTCGTACTCCACGACAAATTCTCGCAGTCCGTTGGTGGTCTGGCGGCTCGCATAATCAAATTCAACGGCGGCAATTCTGATGGGATTACGATCGGTCCCCTGCCCGGTGCGCAGGCTGACTACGGTAGCCGTAGCATAATCCAGATGCGAGAACGTGAGGCGATCTCCAACTGCATAAGTCTCGCACGGTCGGTAAACTTTGGCGCCTTCGTATTGTTCCTGCAATTGCAGGCGCAGTTCGCTTTCACGAGTATTGATGATTTCTTTTGCGAGTTGTTCTGCCGAGAGGGGCGTTTCTTTTTCCAGCAAGAGGTTAGTGATGCCATCAATGTCTTCAGCGCCGATTGAAAAACTATATGCCCAATGTTGTGCCGGGAGCAAGGCGAGGCGCCTCCCTGAATAGCTCGAATTATGCGGAATGTCGGTACCAGCGATATCAACCGTTTGTCAGCGCTTGCGACGCAGCAATCCTACTGTATGCGCACGCATTCAGTCAAGCGCTACTTGCGCGAAACTTCTACCATGCAAACTGATGCCGAATCCCCGATATGATGCCGAATAACTGGTACGCGCTGCCCGACGGTCTGATTGCCTCATCGGGCGCTTGTTCAAGACGAGGTTGACCGACCGGAATTGCTGGACTATACTAGCGGCTTGTGATGCAAGATAGCGCTAGATAGAGGCACAATCAATGTCGACCAAACGCACCTGGCAGCCAAAGGTTCGCCGGCGTAAACGTGTGCATGGATTTCGCAAACGCATGAGCACGCGGGGCGGCCGGCGCGTGTTGAAAGCCCGCCGCCTTCGCGGACGTCACCGACTCACTGTAACGCCTAACCATGTTAAGAAGACCAACTGGAACGCCAGCTAATCGATGAAACCCGCACTGAGGTTGCGCCGCTCCGCCGACTTCGCGCGGGCTGGGCGATTTGGCGCCGTCTACCGGCATCGCGCGGTGTCAATCAGCGTTTGCAGGAATGAGCTATCGCATAATCGTTACGGCATCGTGACGTCCAGGCGGCTCGGCAAGGCGGTAGTGCGCAATAAATGGCGGCGCCGTTTGCGTTCGATGCTTTCGCAGCTGCATTGCCGTTCGTCGCAGGGGTTCGACGTGGTAGTAATCGCCCGGCCGGCAATCATTGAGCAACCGTTCAGCAATCTGCAACGTATATTGGAAGGGTTGCTGCTTCAAGCGCGGCTCATCGGGAACTGCTAAAATGCTAACGTGGGCGCTGCTAAAGTTGATTCGGTTCTATAAGCGATTTCTATCGCCGCTGCTCCCGAGCGCCTGCCGCTTCACGCCGACCTGTTCGGTGTATGCCTATGAAGCCATCGAAGCCTACGGTCCCTTGCAAGGGACCTGGATGGGGTTTCGGCGGATCTTGCGTTGTCATCCGCTACATCCAGGGGGCTATGATCCGGTCCCACCGAAGGAGTGATTCTTGCCAAATCTGAGACGTACGCGCGCCGCCCTTGTTGCGCTTCTGGCTTTTGCGTCATTGCTCGCAACTGGATGCGTTGGCGCGCGCATGGGCGTGAGCTGGCCCTCGGTTGGTGTAATCAGCGTAAACGGCGAAGAGAATATTGCCCTGGCTTACAACAATAATGTCGCCATTCTTAACCCAGCTAATGGCGCGCCGCTTCGTTTGATCAATCCGATAAGCGGACGAGCCATGCTCGATAGTGAAAACAATCCCCGCAGTTGGATTCTGCAAGGGTCCAATAACGAAGGAGCGCAATTCTATAGCCTTCCCGTCGTTGTGGATGACGAGACGATGCTGGTCGCCGCTAACAATGGGAGATTGCTCAAACTGGATTCGGTCCTGCTGGAGGTAACCCAGTCCATCGAACTGGCGGACAAGGTCGTCGCCAATACGGTCGAAGCCGATGGAATACTCTACATTCCATACCAGAACGGTGGGCTCAGCGCTCGTTCAATGGAGGATTATCGAGAAATCTGGCGCTTCCATACTGAGGAAGGCATCTGGGCGACTCCGCTGCTGGCGGGTGAATTGGTTATCGCATCGTCGATTGATCATCATTTGTATGCGCTCGACCGCGATACTGGGCGCCTTATCTGGTCGGTCGATCTGGGCGGGAGCGTCGCGTCGACGCCACTCTTGGCGAACAATCGACTGTATATCGGCAGCTTCAACAAGAGCTTTTTTGAGATTTCGCTTGAAGGCGAGATTCTAAGCCGATATGAAACCCAGAACTGGGTATGGGGCAAGCCGGCCATTGACGAGAGAGGCGTCGTCTATGTAGCCGACCTCAGCGGTTACGTGCACGCGCTTGATTCGGAGAGGAATCTCTCGGAGATTTGGTCTAATCAGGTCGCGGAGCGGGGAATACGTGCGGGACCTATTGTGTATTTGGACCGGGTTATCGCGGCGTCGCGCGATGGACGGGTCTACTGGTTGGACCGGCGAGACGGCGTGCTTATCAACTCAAGGGAAATTGACAACCGTCCGGAATTGCTAGGCGATATGCTCTTGCTGGAGCCAAGCGAAACCTTGAACATTGATGTGCCGCTGCTGATCGCCGCATCGGTCGATGAAGGCCGATTGCTGATCGCCTTTGAGGTCGATGGGCGGCAAGCCTGGGTTTATCCGCGGTAATCCGCCGACGGGGGCATGATCGAATGTGGGACTTAATCCTAAATCCATTTGTGACCATCTTGGCCTGGCTTTATGCCGCCTTGAACCAGGATATCGTCCTGGCGATAGTCGTACTTACCGTGATCATTCGTTTCCTGACCTATCCGCTGCTGGCAAAGCAGCAAGAATCTTCGCGCAGAATGCAGCAGCTTCAACCGCAACTGAAGAAACTTCAGGAGAAGTACAAGAACGACAAAGAAAAAATGTCGCAGGCGCAGATGAAGCTTTACCGCGAGAACAAGGTCAATCCCGTTGGCGGCTGCTTCCCGATGGTGATTCAGTTTCCCATACTGATTGGTCTGTATCAGGCGATTTTCTTTGCATTGGCTGCTACGCCGTTTCAGTTAGTCGACCTGTCTGAACGCCTGCTGATACCGGGTTTGGATTCACTTATCCCGCTGCAGAGAATGTGGACGCCTATTCCACAGTTGGCCTCAATTCTGCCCGAGCTGGACCTGACGCTGGCGCCGACAGAGAATCCACATTATTCGCTGATTCTTCCGCTACTGGTGTTGATCACAACCTGGGCGCAGCAGAAGCTGACGATGATGACCACCAAGCAGAAGTCAAGCAAAGACGATGACGATGAGGAAGACGAAAAGCCTCGTGGCGGGCAGGCGCAGATGATGCAAAGCATGACGACAATCATGCCCATAATGTTTGGCTTTTTCTCCATGACATTCTCGGTGGGGCTGTCGGTATATTTTGTAACCTCAAACCTGATAGGCATCGTGCAATATAGCCCGCAGGGTCGAAACGTCTTGGACAAACTGTTTCGCAGCAAAAAGACAGATGAAGCGCCTGTGGAGATCGAGCTCGACGATGATGTGCCGGCGAAAAAGATTCGTAAGCGCAGAAAAAAGAAACCACGCAAAAGATGACCTATTGCCACCGTTGCATCACAAACATAGGACCTGAACCATGGAAATGATTGAAGTAACCGCCAATTCTGTCGATGCGGCGATCAGCAAGGGATTGGCGGAACTCAAAGCGACGCCTGGCGATGTCATGATCGAAGTGCTCGAGGAACCGAACACTGGTTTGTTCGGCTTTGGAGCGCGAGAGGCGCGCGTCCGAATCGTATTGATCGGCCGGCGAAAGGGCGAGGAACGCGAAGAAATCGTGGAGGAGACGCGAATCGAGCCCGATGAGCAAGAAAGATTCCCCTTGGCTGAAGTTTCCGAAGACGAATTGGATGAAGACGCCATCGTGGGCCGGCAGGTGTTGGTCGAACTCCTGGAGAAAATGCGGATTGAGAGCCAGGTGAATGTGCATCGCACCGATGACGATGACGACGAAGACCCGCACTGGATGCTCAATGTTACCGGCAAGCGCATCAACCGCTTGATCGGACGCCGCGGTGAAACTCTTGCATGTTTGCAGCATGTCGTGCGCTTAATCTGTAGCCGTCGCCTGGAACGGCGGGCCAATGTCATCGTCGATGTGGCCGGTTATAAGACCGGCAGATCGAAACGGCTGCGTGGCTTGGCGCAGCGCATGGCCAAGCAGGCGGTGCAGCAGGGACGCACGATAACCCTCGAGCCCATGCATGCCAACGAACGGCGCATTATCCATCTCACGCTGCGCGGAAGGCAAGATGTATTGACGCGCAGCGTCGGCGAAGGCCGGACACGGAAAGTCACCATCGTTCCCAAATAAGCGCCCCTTCTTGAAGCGGCAACAGGCAGACGGCGATATCATGCGCCGCGTTGTCCTTGCCTGCAGCCCCTGGGTGAGCAACCGACTTGAAATCAGACATTGACGTATTGCTGATTGGTCACATGACAGTTGACCTGGTTGCCGAAGGGCGCATGCTGGGCGGAACTGTGTCGTACGCCGCGCCAACCTACGCTGCCTTTGGGCGCCGAGTGGGCATACTGACCAGCGCGGCGCCTGATGAGCCGCTTGTGGATCATTTGCGGGCGCATGGCGAAGTGGTCACGCTGCCAAGCGAGCGTTCGCTGACCTATGAAAATGTGTATAGTGAATGCGGTCGGCAGCAGTTCGTGCGGGCAACAGCCAGCCCCATAACCTTTGATGACGTGCCCGCTGGTTGGAAGTCCGCGCCCTACATTCATCTTGGTCCGCTGGCGGGGGAGATCGACCCGGCGGAAATGGCGCGAGGATTTCCCGATTCGATGATCATGTTGACCTTGCAAGGCATGCTGCGCCGCTGGGACGCCGACGGATTGGTCCAATTTCGGCGCTGGTTCGATGAAGAAGCGCTGCGCCTCATCAGTATCGTCGTGTACAGTGAGGAGGACGTACATCAGTTTCCGCAGTTGACCGAGGAAATCCGCCGAATATGCAAGCACGTTTTAGTCACCAATGGACGTAAAGGCGGCACATATTATCACGCGGGCGAAGCCAAACACTATGACAGCATATCGGTAGAGCCACGCGACTTAACGGGCGCGGGCGATGTCTTTGCCGCTTCGCTCTTGAGCTCGCTGCCGGCAGTCGGCAACAGAATCGAAATAGCAGCGCGTATTGCGGGCAAACTGGCCGCCTATTCGGTGACGCGCGCGGGGCTGGAGAGCGCGCCAACGGCGGCCGAAATCGCGTTGGAATTGCGCCGCTTTCATAAGGATTGACTGATGATTCATACGATACTTCTTAATGGGAACATCATCACGCTTAACAAAGCGGCGCCCCGCGTCAGCGCGCTGGCAATTGGTTTCGGCCGAGTGGTCGCCCGTGGGACCGATGCCGAGATTCGGCGACTTGCAACTGCGAATACGGCGGCGGTCAATCTGGATGGCAAGACAGTCATTCCCGGCTTGACCGACGCGCACTTGCATTGGGAAGCGCAGGCGAGGGCAATGCGATCCGTCAATGTCTTCGAGGTACCGGACAAAGCCATCGCAGTTGAAAGGGTTCGGGAGCGCGTCAACGAAACACCGACCGGCGAATGGATACAGGGACAAGGCTGGGCGCAAGACCTATGGCATGATCGCGCCTTCCCGAGCAAAGCCGATCTGGACGCGGTTTCGCCGAATCATCCCGTTTATCTGAGCGCCAAGAGCGGCCATGCCGCTTGGGTCAATTCAGCCGCATTGCAGCGCGCCGGCTTCTCAGGCGGCACAGGCGATCCCGAAGGCGGGCAGATTGTACGCGATTCGGATGGCGCGCCGACCGGCATTCTGCTTGAGACTGCGATGGATCTGGTCAGCGAACGCATTCCGAATCCGACGAGCGATCAGCTGGCAGATATGATGCTGGAAGCGCAGGAACATGCTTTGCGCTGCGGCATCACCATGATTCATGATTTCGACGAGCCGTCCTGCCTGGTCGCGCTGCAAATCCTGCGCGAACGCGGCGCGCTCGCGTTGCGTGTCTTGAAGCAAATCAATCAGCGATGGCTGGACGCCGCTCTTGATTCAGGCTTACGCGGGGGTTTCGGCGATGACTGGATCCGCATCGGCGCGCTCAAGCTCTTCGCTGATGGCGCCCTGGGACCTAAAACCGCACTCATGTTCGAACCGTACCAGGGCGAACCGGAAAACTATGGCATGGCGGTCGTCGACAAGGAAGAAATGATCGAATACGTCAGCCGAGCCAGCGCATTCGGCGTGCCTTCGAGCATCCACGCTATAGGCGACAAAGCCGTGCATGACGCGCTGGATGTCTTTGAAAGCGTGCGCCGAGAAGAAGCGCGGCGTGGCGAAGGACCCGCTGATCGCCGCCACCGCATCGAGCATGTTCAGATCATCCATCCGCAAGACGCCAGCCGTCTGGCGGAACTGGATGTGATCGCGTCCATGCAGCCGATTCACGCTACATCAGACATGATCACGGCCGATCGCTATTGGGGAGCACGTGCAGTCTACGCCTACAATCCACGACTGCAATTGGATCAGGGGGCGCGCCTGGCATTCGGATCGGATGCGCCGGTGGAGCCGCTCAACCCGTTTCTCGGTATCCATGCCGCGGTTACACGCCAGCGAAATGGTGAACCGGCGGGCGGTTGGAATCCGGCGGCGCGAATCAATCTGCACGAGTCCTTGCTAGGCTTCACACAGGGTCCAGCCTACGCCGCAGGTATGGAAGACCGCTTGGGCAAACTGGACGAAGGGTTTCTCGCCGACCTAGTCGTGCTTGATCGCGATATCTACCAGGTTGAGCCCGAGGAAATTCTCGAGCTCAAGGTATTGGGTACGATGGTCGGTGGCGAGTGGCGCTTCCGCAATTTCGACTAGGCAGATTTCAAGCCGGACTTAACCAAACGCAGCGGTGCTGAAGACCACGCGGAATGGCACACAGTAAATGACGACGCTGCGATACTTGCTCAGGTCGAGATCTGCCGGCACATCGTAATTCTGATTGCCGACATTGCCCTTTAATGCGCCGAGATGGATTTCGTCCGCGCCGAGACCGGCGAAGGTGCTGGTCGGCGCTTCCGTCGACAAATAGACATGCAGGTCTGGTCCATTCTTCGAGCGGAAATCTTCAAAGCGCAGAATGCGCTCCCCATCGGGAAGCTCATAGATCGTCGCGCTGCCTTCGGCGCCATGGATCGGGTCAATATCGATGAACGAACCCATCACGAGCACGGTTGGTTCATCGGGCATATCGGGCGGCATTGCCTGATCGGCTGCAGGCACGACATTGTCGGCGCCGCTCTGGGCAATTGCGGTGTCTTCCACCATTTTGCGGGTTGAATTCGCCATGTCGATCAGCGCCTGTTTCTCTTCTTCAGGCATGTCGGCGACCGCTTGGCGCTGCTCATCTGTCAGCCCGGGGAAGGCTTCGTTCACTTCGCGATTAACGAAATAAAGCCAGGGCTTGGTTACTGCCAAAGCCACAGCCACGACCGCGACTACTACGACAATGATGGCTAGCTTACGCATCGTACGGTTTCCCTCTCATTCAAATCGGACGTTTCTGTCTTCAGTTTATCACCTTGATAGCGATATTGATGCGTCTATAATTCTAATGATAATGGATGTAAACCAAGAGTTGCATTAGAGCGACGAAGGAGATTGGAAAATGACGCGCAAAGGTTTGATGGTCGGCGACAGTGAACATCCTGTGCAAAACGATATGTTGGCGGTGGGTTCGAAGGCGCCCGATTTCGCCTTAATTGCCAATGACTTAAGCAGCAAGTCGCTGGCTGATTTCGCGGGCAAAGTCAAGGTGATTAGCGTGATCCCCTCTATTGACACCGGCGTTTGTGCCGATCAGACGCGCAGATTCAACGCTGAGGCGGCCAGCCTTGACAATACGGTGGTCCTGACGGTAAGCGCCGATATGCCATTTGCTTTGGGCCGGTTCTGCGGCGCTGAAGGCATCGACAACACGGAGACATTATCCACACAGCGCGACATGGCTTTTGCCGATGATTATGGCGTGCACGATACCGAATGGCGAATTTGCCAGCGAGCCGTCTTTGTGCTCGATCGCGACAACATCGTACGTCATGCCGAATACGTGCCGATCATCGGGAACGAGGTGGATTACGACGCCGCGCTGGCCAAAGCAAAGGAGCTGGCTTAGCGTGGCGGAACGTTTGAAAGGGCAGGCATGAGCGATCAACGACGGCGCAGACTGGCGAACCTGCTGGTCAACTACTCGACCCAAGTGCAACCGGGCGATTGGGTTGGGATCCTGGGCGAGTTTAGCTCGCTGCCGATCTTGCGCGATGTGTACGAAGCCGTGCTTGCTGCCGGCGGTCACCCAAGCTTGCTTATCGGCGATGATCAGATGCAGCGCTGCTTCCTGCGCAAGGCGACCGACGAGCAGATGAAATGGATTGACCCTGGTCTGAAGCTATTCACGGGCGAAGGCGATGTCTACATCCGCATCGGCGCGCCGGAAAACACGCGCGCCATGAGCAATATCAGCGCGGACCGGATGCAAGCGTGGCGGGCGGCGCAGAGCGAGATTCTGCAGACGCGCCTGGAACGCTCGGCGCGCGGCGAATTCCGCTGGGTGGGCGCGCTCTATCCGACCCAGGCGAGCGCCCAGGAAGCCAATATGAGCCTCGAAGATTATGAGGATTTTGTTTATGGCGCCTGCTTCTGTGATGCTGATGATCCGGCCGGCGAGTGGCGCAAGCTCAGCGCAATGCAGCAGCAAAAGGTCGATTACCTGGCGGGCAAGCGCCATATCAAATTGCGCGGACCGAATATCAATCTCGAGCTGAGCATCGCCGACCGCACATTCGTTAACAGCGATGGCAGACGCAATATGCCAAGCGGCGAGATCTTTACCGGTCCGGTCGAAGACAGCGTAAATGGCTGGGTGCGCTTCAGCTATCCGGCGATTGTCGGCGGGCGCGCGGTCAGCGGCATAGAACTGAAATTTGTCGATGGCAAAGTTAGCGATGCGTCAGCTGAAATGAACGAAGATTTGTTGCATGCGCAATTGGATACCGACGCCGGCGCGCGTTACCTTGGAGAATTCGCCATCGGCACCAACTTCGGCATCGATCGCTTCACTGGCATGATCCTCTATGACGAGAAGATCGGCGGCACCATCCACATGGCAATTGGCATGGGCTATCCCGAGACTGGCAGCCTGAACAAAAGCGCCGTGCACTGGGACATGATCTGCGATATGCGCAACGACAGCGAGATTCTAGTCGATGACGAGCTATTTTATCGCAACGGACAATTCGTCGTCTAATCGAAAATGCGCGCTGCCACGTGCCGTCGGCGCCTTGGCAGTTTGTCCCGAGATCTACACGAAAACATATAGTCGCCCACGGGCGACTTTTCTGTTTAAGGATTTGCAAAGGGCCTAATAGCTTTGCCGAAATCTTGCAATTGCACTAGTATGCCTGTAATCCGAGTCGCGAGAGGCGCCATGCATGTCCAGTTCGTCATTTTTGCCCAAACCTGATGACGCCGGCAGCGGTGTGATCGCCGTCGCCAACACACAGTCGGCGCTGAGCAATATCCGGCGCGGTCCTGGTACGAATTATCAGGACATCGGCGACCTTCGGGACAATGCCCTGGTTGTATACTACCCGGATACCAAAACGGTCAGCAATTGGGTCTGGATCGAGAAGGGCGGCTTGCAGGGCTGGGTCTACGCCGGCTATATCGAATTTATTCATGCGATTGGCGCCGCGCCATCGCCACATAAGCCGACGCCCTATGATGGCAAAGTGGCGGTCTGGCATTGGAAAGGATCCGCTGTACCGCAGAACACGATCAGCCAGGTGCTTACTGACATCAAGGCGAACGCGCCGAATGTTAGCCAGGTCTGGGTCAAGATCACCAACGGCACGTACTGGATGAGCGAGTATGACACCAGTGATATGGCGATCAGCGATGCCGGCAGCGTCGATGTATGGGTGAGCGCCTGCCAGGCTGCGGGCTTGGAGTTCCACGCCTGGTGCGTGCCCAAGGGGCTGAATGTGCAGGCGGAGGCGGCAATCATTGTGGAAGCTTGCTCGCGACCCGGCGTGCAATCGCTGATTCTGGATATCGAGCCCTACGCTGATTATTGGCAGGGCGGGCCTCAGGCGGTTCGTCCCTTCATGCTGGAGCTTCGCCGCGGATTAGGCACGCGTTTTCATATCGGCATGAGCGTGGATCCTCGCCGTCAGCACTATCACACTGTTTTCCCCGGTGAATGGAGCCCATTCGTCGACAGCATCCACCCGCAGACTTACTGGGAAATATTCCGGACGACGCCGGAGGAGGCGCTGTCGTCGGTGTGGACGGTCTGGGGCGGCTACAATAAACCGATCATTCCCGTCTTGCAAGCCGATACGCCGTCTGTAGAGCAAAGCGAAGCGCATACCTTGGCTACGCAAGTACATGGCGCCAAAGGTCTAAGCTGGTGGCGCTACGGCGTTATCTCCCAATGGACTGGCGTGAACAAGGCGATCGAACTGACATCCACGCCCGCTGACGAAGAAGAGAGCCTGCAAAACTTCGCCGACGAAGTGGTGATTCTGCCGACGAAAGCCGGCTTTCGCAGCGGGACCTACACCGGCAAGCCTGAGTTCAACGCGCGCCAAAACACCTGGGGCTGGGATTATCTTTATGTTTCCACCGAAGAGCGAACGAGCAAGGTTTGGGCGGAATGGCGCGAAGAATTGCCACAGAGCGGTCTCTACGAGATTTCGGTGTTCATCCCCAATCGCCACGCCACCACAACCCGCGCTCGCTACAAAGTGCATGGCATCGTTGGCACGACAGCCGAGGTAGTGCTGGACATCAACCAGCACCGGCGCCGCAACGCCTGGGTAGCGCTCGGTATCTTTGATCTTGATAAGAACGTGGAAAGCGCCGGTCGTGTTTTCCTCAATGATGTTACCGGCGAGGCCGACAAGGAGATCGCCTTCGACGCGGTACGTTTCCGCCGCATCGTGACGACGCCGGAAGGCTATTCTCCCGCGCCCGATCCAGAGGCGGAGCGGCGTCCAACTGTCATCAGAGGCTTCAATGTGGCGGACGGCTACGACTCACCGGTCGGCACCAGCGAACAGCGCCGCGCAGAGCGCCTGTGGCCGAAGGGTTGGCTGGATGTGACGCCTTTTGGCAAGCTCTACTTCATCGGCACGCCGAGCGAAGCCTACCACACCGGCGCCGACTTGAACTTCGGCCGACCTTATGAAGATAAAGGCATGGCTTGTTATGCCTGCGCCAGCGGCGTGGTTACCTTCGCTGCGCGGATGGGCGCCTGGGGCAATCTGGTTGTCATTCGACACGACCCTTTGTATGAGCCTTCCGGGCAGGTGATCTACAGCCGTTACGCCCACGTGCAAAATATGCGGGTTGACGTTGGCGATCGGGTCGCGCGCGGGCAGCGAATCTGCGAAATCAGCGATGCCTTCGGGCGCTATGTGCCGCATCTTCACTTCGATCTTAGCGCGACGACGCTCTTGGAAACCCGCCCGGGCAACTGGCCCAAGCTGAATTACAATTTGCTGGTGAAGAATTATATCGACCCGCGAGACTGGATCGCCAGGCATCGCCCTTGACTGTGCCGTAGGCGGCGCGCCCGTTAGAACAACCCCCAATCACTGGCGGCGCCCTCTTCCATCATGCTAGGGTCCCACATCTCCATGCCCATTTCGATGGTTGTCGGCACGCCGAGGAAGTCTTGCGCGGTGCGTCGTGTCTGCTCCAAAAGCTGCGGCGCGTAGGGGCAAAACGGCGTCGTCATGATCATATTGACGTGGGCGCTGTCCTCGCCGATTTCCGCGCCGCGCACCAAACCAAGCTCAATGATGTTCATGCCGATTTCGGGATCTATGACGGCCCGCAGCGCTTCATACAAGCCGGCTAGTTTCTCATCCATGTCCCCATCCTTTGGACTGCAATTGACCTAGGGCAACCATTCGGACGCTTGGCTCAAGCTCGCGCGCCGGTCGGTTCCACCGCTTGCAATTGCCCTGAGCGAATCAAGGCAGCGACTTAAGCATAGTACAGCGTTTATCCTCTGTCAATTTGTGCGCTCTCAGCGCATTCTGACGAGACTCTATTCTTTCGATGCTATGCTTTTCTTGAGGAATACGGCATAATGCATGATTCGGTCACGGGGAAATTGATTGCCCGCCGCGCCTGTTGACACGCTTTTAGCGGACTGCTATACTGCCAGTGAATTCGAGGCGGTTACAAAGTAAAGTTAACCGAGATTAAATCGAGGTGAGAGGAGATCGGCCGCGAATGGTCACAACACTGGAGATTCGGAATCTACACGCGAGTGTGGATGGCGACGATGACATGATTCTGCGCGGTGTAAACCTAAGGGTGAAACAGGGCGAGATTCACGCGCTAATGGGACCCAATGCTTCAGGCAAGAGTACATTGGCTAACGTGCTGATGGGAAATCCCGCTTACGAAGTCCATGAAGGCGAAGTGCTTCTTGACGGCGAAAATGTCCTTGAACTTGAACCGGATGAGCGCAGCCGCGCCGGCTTATTCCTGGCGTTTCAGTATCCGGTTGCGATTCCCGGCGTGACGCTTGCGAACTTTTTGCGCCATGCTATCAATGCGCGTATGAAAGCGGAAGATCCCGACAGCAAAGGCATTCCAATCCCCAAATTCGCCCGTTTAATGCGGGAGAAAATGACGCAACTCCATATCGATCATTCATTTGCCGGTCGTTATCTCAATGAAGGATTTAGCGGCGGCGAAAAGAAACGCGCCGAAGTACTGCAAATGGCGGTGCTCGAACCGGAGATCGCCGTGCTGGACGAGACCGATTCGGGCTTGGATATCGACGCGCTGCGCATCGTCGCCGATGGCGTCAATGCTTTGACCGGTCCCAATATGGGGGCGCTTGTAATAACTCACTACCAGCGAATGCTGAATTACATCAAGCCGGATTTCGTACATGTTCTTTACGGCGGGCGGATAGTCGAAAGCGGCGGACCGGAGTTGGCGCATGAGTTGGAGGACAAGGGCTACGAGTGGATACGTGAGCGACACGAGGCGCTCGCGCAAGCCTAGCCAAAGGGATGAAAGACGAGAACGCAATCATGGCAAGCGAAGCAAACATTGAAAGTTAAGTTGCTGTGGCGCTCGAAACACGCATATCGACCATCGAAACGGAGCGTAAGCATCTTGGTACCAAGGCTGACATGTCGGGGTTGGAAACGCGGATGATCAAGTGGCTGATAGCCACCCAACTTGCGGTAATAGGTTTCCTGCTCAGCACTCAACTGGCGTTGGCCGCCTTGGTTGTCCATTTGAATCAGTAGCAAGTTTATTGTGGGGGACACTGACATGGCAGACGTGATTCTGAGCGAAAAGCAGCTCACCAACGAAGAAGCGGCGCTGAAGGATGTCGGCTTGAGCTACGCCGAGAAGTATGGCTTCCACGATGCCGACGTGGACTACACCTTCAAGAGCCAGAAGGGCGTCAACGAAGACATCGTGCGCCAGATTAGCGCGATGAAGGACGAGCCGCAGTGGATGACCGACCGGCGCGTCGAGGCTTACCATATCTTCATGGACAAGCCGACGCCGCAGTGGGGCGGCGATCTCAACCGCATTGATTATGATGACATCTACTACTACGTGCGGGCGACCGACAGAACCGAGGATGACTGGGAGGAGGTGCCGCAAGAAATCAAAGACACCTTCGACAAGTTGGGAATCCCCGAGGCGGAGCAGAAGTTTTTGCACGGCGTGTCGGCGCAGTACGACAGCGAGTCGGTCTATCACAAGATTCAGGAGAACCTGGAAGAGCAGGGCGTAATCTTCCTCGATATGGATTCGGGCTTGCGCGAGCATCCCGAAATCATTGAGGAATATTTCGGAACGGTGATTCCATCAAACGACAACAAGTTTGCCGCCCTGAACACCGCTGTCTGGTCCGGCGGCAGCTTCATTTATGTACCGCCGGGCGTGCATGTCGAAATGCCGCTGCAAGCCTATTTCCGCATTAATACGCAGAACATGGGGCAGTTTGAGCGCACCTTGATCATCGTCGATGAAGGCGCCTACGTGCATTATGTCGAAGGCTGCACCGCGCCGATCTATAGCTCGGACAGTCTGCACAGCGCGGTGGTCGAGATCATCGTCAAGAAAGGCGGCCGCTGCCGTTACACGACGATTCAGAATTGGTCCAACAATGTGTACAACCTGGTCACCAAACGCGCCGTCGCTGAAAAAGGCGCGACCATGGAATGGGTCGATGGCAACTTGGGCAGCCGACTGACGATGAAGTATCCGGCGGTCATCTTGCGCGGCGAAGGCGCTCATGGCGAAGTGCTTTCGATCGCATTCGCAGGCGATGGCCAGCATCAGGATGCCGGCGCCAAGATCACTCATTTGGCGCCCAATACCACCAGCCAGATCATCAGCAAGTCGATCAGCAAAGATGGCGGCCGCGCAAGCTATCGCGGACTGCTGAAGATCGACAAAGCCGCGCATAACAGCAAGAGCAATGTCGTCTGTGACGCGCTGCTGCTGGATGATGACAGCCGCTCCGACACTTATCCCACCATCGAAATCGACGCCAAGGATGTAACGATGGGGCATGAGGCATCGGTCAGCAAAGTCGGGGAAGATCAGCTCTTCTATCTGATGAGCCGCGGCATCAATGAGGACGAAGCCAACGCGATGATCGTGAATGGTTTCCTCGAGCCGCTGGTGAAAGAACTGCCGATGGAATACGCGCTGGAATTGAATCGGCTGATTCAGATTCAGTTGGAAGGCTCCATCGGCTAATCCCATAGCAAAAAGAACGCAAAGGTCCCGCCATCTGGTGGGCGCTTTGCATGCGCATTTTCAGGAGAAGACAAACGTGGCAGTAATACGCAGGCGATCCGCGCTTCCGCAAGCGCCTAGTTACAGCATGGCGGATGTTCAGGCAATTTGCGACGCCCATAATGAACCGGAATGGCTGCGGGCAAGACGGTTCGAAGCCTGGGATGTGTATCAGAACACGGCGATGCCGTATCAGGAAGAAGAGTGGCGGCGCACCGATTATCGCCATCTCCGTTGGGATGAGGCGGGAGGGCTAGTTCAGGCGAACGGCGCCACCGCGGCTGCTGTGCCGGACAAGAATCTGGAACCATTGACCGGAGATGAGCAGGGCGGTTTGCTGGTCATTGTCGATGGCCAGGTGATCCAAACGGAACTCGCGGATTGGCTTATCAGGCAAGGTGTGATCTTCACTGACTTGCGGTCGGCGCTGCGAGATCACGAATTGCTGGTGGAACGGCACCTGATGACAAAAGCGGTGAAGGCAACCGATGGCAAATTCGCCGCGCTCCATGCCGCGCTCTGGGATTTCGGCGTATTTGTCTATGTGCCGCGCAACACGGTCGCTGAGTTGCCGCTGCATGTGGTCTGCTATAACACTTCGGCTGGCGCCGCCATCGGTCATGTGTTGGTTGTAATCGAAGACAACGCGCAGGCGACTATGCAGGTGGAATACGCGTCTACCGAATCGAGCCGGCAGTCAACGTATATCGGGGCGACGGAGCTAATCGTCGGCGACGCCGGCAGCTTACGCTATGTCTCGCTGCAGGATTGGAATCGCGAGACTTTTGAATTCAGCCATCAGCGCGGCGTCGTCGGTCGCGACGCCCAACTGGATTGGGTCAATGGCGTGATGGGCAGCCGGCTAACCAAAGCTTTTATTGAAGTGGACGCGGTTGGACCCGGCGCCAACGCGCGCGTAAGCGGATTCTTCTTCGCTGATCGCGATCAGTTCTTCGATCTCGACACGCAGCAGAACCACAACGCGCCGCTGACCAACACCGATCTCTTGTTCAAAGGCGCCGCCCGCGATACCGCGCGTACGCTCTGGCAAGGCATGATCAAGTCGTTGCCGCAGATGCAACGGATCGATGGCTATCAGGTCTGCCGCAATCTGCTCCTCAGCAACGATGCGCGTATGGATAGCGTTCCCGGGCTCGAGATCGAAGCGGACGATGTCGCTTGCTCACACGCGGCGACTTTCGGTACGCTTGAGGAAGAGCCGATCTACTATCTGATGAGCCGCGGCATCACGCGCCCGCAAGCCCAACTGATGATCATTGAAGGGTTCTTTGATGAATTGCTGCAGCGGATCCCTTTCGAGCGCGTCCGCCAGCGTCTGATGGACGAAATCGAGGCAAAAATCATCGGCTAGTTCGGTTCCGCCTTCGTCCCAAGGGCAGGACGAACATGTATTCCGATGTCCAATAGCAAGTTTGAACGCTAGTCCTCTCTGGCAGAAGCGATATAATCCAAAGCGCATTGTTTTGACGCGCGACTAAGGGTGTGAGATCTGCCTCTCATGGAAGACATGTTTCGGGAGTTAATCCTCGATCATGCGCGCAACCAGCGCAATTGGGGATTGCTTGAGCCAAATGACTTCGACCACGAAGAGTCCAATCCGCTCTGTGGCGATATTCTGCGCCTGACATTGCGTTTGGATGAGCACGGCGTCATCAAAGAGGTTGGCTGGGACGGCGAAGGCTGCGCCATCAGCCAGGCTTCAGCCTCTATGTTTGGCGAGGAGCTAATCGGCATGACGCTCGCCGAGGCGCGTAAGATCGACAAGCAGCAGCTTCTCGATAACATTGGCTTACGCTTGAGCATCAATCGAGTAAAATGCGCGCTGCTACCGTTGAAGGTGCTTGTGGTTGGCGCTCACGGAGCGCGCGGTGTCGAAGAATGGATGTATATCGAGGATGCATGATGGCGGAATGGGTGACCTTGTGTTCAGTGAGCGAACTGCCGCCGGGACAGCGAGAAGTATTCGGCGTGAAGGGCAAATGGATCGCCGTATTCAATGTCAGCGGCAAAGTCTATGCGATTGAAGATCTGTGCACACATGACGGCAACGTGCTGGCTTATGATCTGCAAGATCGGCCCAGCAAGTTAATCGACCATGAGATCGAATGCCCGCGACATGGCGGTCGCTTTGACTTGCGTACGGGAAAGGCGACGCGCAGCCCGGCGGAAATAGACCTGCCTTGGTACGAAGTGCGTATCCAGGGTGATGATTTGCAGATATTCATATAGTCCGGAGTCCCCTTTAGCAATGCCATACCAAACCTTGCAAGACGCATTGAACGCAGGAGAAACGCTGATATTCGGTCATCGCGGCGCGATGGCGCATGCGCCCATGAATACGATGGCTTCATTTGAGCTTGCTAAGTCGCAAGGCGCAGATGGTATTGAGCTTGATGTTCATCTCTCGCGCGATGGTAAACTGGTCGTCATTCATGATGCTACCGTAAACGGGACGACTGACGGACAGGGCAAAGTCGCCGATCTGACGTTGGAGCAGTTGAAACGCCTAGACGCGGGCGCCTGGTTTTCGGACGAGTTTGCCGGCCAACGGATTCCCACCCTTGTCGAAGTCTTCGACGCTTTCGGCGATGGCTTGTTCATCAATGTCGAAATCAAATCTTCGCGTGAGACGGTGGACCGCCTTGAGAAAGCGCTCGCCGATTGTGTGCGGCGCTACAATATGCGCGAGCGGATCATTGTCTCCTGTTTCGATCCAGTAACCTTGCGACGCGTAAAGCAACTGATGCCCATGGTGTTGATGGGCTTCCTTTATGTGCCGGATATGCCGGCAGCGCATTTTTCCCCGTTGAATGAATTTCGGCTCGAAGCGCGCCATCCGCGACATGAAATGGTCGACGAGGGCTATATGAAATGGGCGCGGGCACAGGGATACTTTGTCAATGTTTGGACAGTCAACGACCCTCAGCGCGCGCTAGAACTGAAGCGGCTTGGCGTAAACACAGTTATGACGGATGATCCGGCTGCGATCGTTTCCGCCCTCCGCCCATGCTGAATAGAATCCAGCAATTTGGCTTTCACCTCCTCTACAACGAATGCGCATTCGCCTACGACGCGGTCAGCCGCGCGGTTTCGCTCGGGCGTTGGCGGTGTTGGCAGCGCTGTGTAACGCAATTCTTACCTGAGCCTAATGCCGGGGTGGTACTTGAACTGGCGCATGGCACTGGCGATCTGCTGATCGATCTGGAGAAGGCCGGCTATCACGCGGTTGGTATGGACCGGTCGCGCGCTATGGGACGATTAGCTTGGCGAAAAATGAGGATTCACGGAATTGGCGCAGCTCTCCTACGAGCGGAAGCTACTCGCCTGCCGCTTCGGTCAAATTCGATAGCGGCGCTGGTCGCCACATTTCCTACCGCGTTCATCTTTTGCGTTCAGACACAATCCGAAATCGAGCGCGTGTTGAAGCCAGAGGGACGCGCCGTCATTGTGTTGTCGGCGCTGCTGACGCGACGCGGCTTGCTCACTGGAGCCATCCGCATTCTGCACGAGCTGACCGGTCAAAGGTACAGCAGAATCTCCGACAGCGAGATCCGCCGTCGGTTTCGCGCGCCCGGATTGACTGCGGAGGCGCATAGCATACATTTGGGCGATAGCCTGGCGCAAGTGGTCATTCTGCGCAAAACGCTTGACGAAAACCAATTGCGTCATGACATAAGCCTAGAATTGGCTCGCGAATCGTGATATATTGCATGGCAGTTGTGGTGGATGTAGCTCAATGGCAGAGCACCTGATTGTGGTTCAGGCGGTTGAGGGTTCGAGCCCCTTCATCCACCCACCAGGCGAGGAATCAATCGTCCGCTAAGAGCGGGCGTTCTGTTTCTGATGCACTTGACTCGGTTGGATTCTCTGTGGTAGGCGCGCTGCAACGCAGAATCTTAAGTATGCGACCTGAGCAGCGCTTTCCTTCGGCGGGCGTTGCGCCGCCAGCCGGTAATCGCTTGCTTGCTAGCATCGTGAACTTCCGGCATTGTCTGATTTTCGCCGAACCCTGATCCGTCTTCCAAACCTGATGACAGGGCTTCCGCCGGCGGGGAAAGCGACCGGTCAATCCCTTGGCTCAACCTTGGATGTTCGCCCGTCGGTTCGCTGATGGCTTCCGCTTTCGCACTTGCTTCACTGGGCTTCTGCAAGCCGAAAATCTCGAATACGCTCAGTCGAGACGAGTCATCGTCTGTCGGACGAAGTGTTTCCACTGGTAAGGGCTCTGGTTCGTCGGCGACGTCGCTCGCCTTTTGCTCGACAGCAACTGATTCTGGCTCGATCTCAGGAATGTCAAGCGTAGGCGGCGGAACCTCGGCCAGCAAGGCTTCGACTTCCACTGGCCTGGTATCATCCAGCGCGGGTTCGGGCAGGGCATCAGGAATCAGACCCTCGGCTGCGCCCAAGGCGACCGGGTTGGGTTTGGTGTCGGATTCGACCACCGCCGGCAGCGGTTCAGCGTCTAATTCCAAGTCGTAAGGCAGCGGAAAATGTTCCGAGAGAGTGGTGTCTTCATCGATTGCGGCATCATCCGCGCTAGCCTCATGGAAGGCGGGCGGGTGACGCGGCTCATAGCTCAAACGCTCGTATACATCGGGGGCGTCCCGCATGCTCGCCCTTGCCTCATGCGTAGAGATGCCGCCCGACTCCTCTACGATCAGCTGATGCAGGTTTCTGAGGCTGTCCTGAATCTGATTAGTTGTGTTTCGTTTTAGGCGCATCGCGTTGCGTATGCCACCTAGGACGCCGCCCAACGCATATTGGTAGGTCCAACGAACCAGGGTTCCATCCGAGACCTCCTGCAGGCGAATCCGGCCCTGATTGTCGTTGAAGGTTGTCCCATCCACCACACGATACTCGTATCCGAGAGTATCGTACCAGGCGTTGATTTCTACGATGACATCATTCCCCTTGACGGTAGAATGGCGCCAGCGCGTACCGCGTCCCTCGCGCTGCGTCGAAAGAAACGATACCGATACGACATCTTCATACCATCGGGGAATCGCGGACAAGTCTCCCATGAAACGCCAAATGAATTCCGGTGACGCTGGAATCAGTATTTCGAGATCTATGACGTTCATGTGATGCGCCGCGAAGATGTGACTGGACGTGTGTTTTATGCTACACTAACATAAGATTTTACCACCGGATAATTGAATCGCAACAACCATGCCGAATCCTGTATTCGCATTCGCCTTTGTAGTCGCAACGATGTATGGCTTGGGATTCCATGTTGTCTTGGGCGGTAACGCCCGCCGCATGGTGCTCTTCATCGTCACGAGTTGGGTTGGGTTCCTGCTGGGTCAGTATGTCGGCGGCTTCCTCGATATCACCTTGTTGCGTATCGGCGTCATTCATCTATTGCCCGCATCAGCCACGGCTGTCGGATTGCTGATATTCGCGCATGCGCTAACGGCGGATCCTACGACTCCCGTGTCGCGGCGTTGACCATGCCGGAGAATGAAGTCAGTCCGCGCGGGCCGGCTGCGGGCGACACAGCTGCCGGCTCCGGTCCGAAAATCGCGCGCTTCATAAAGACGTTCGCAGCCGTTGGAATTCTGATTATCTTGATTTTGCTGGGCGCCTCGCTGGCTGCCGCGCTGACAGCCGCTGAAACCTGGGCGCCCTTCATTCAGATTCTCCGCGATGTCCTGCTGATGATCTTGCTAATGGAGTCAATCCTAGTGATCGCCGCTCTTGCTATTCTGATGCTGCAAGCGGCGGGATTTCTGATCATGCTGAAAACGGAGGTCAAGCCCATTCTGGATAACGCGCGCGAGACAACGCGCCTGAGCAAAGCAACAGCGCAATTCATCAGCAGCAACGCCGTTGATCCCTTGATTCAAATTAGGAGTTTTCTTTCTGGCTTGCTTGCATTCTTGCGCGAGCTGATTCGGATACGCAATCTCGTGGCTTCAGAAGAGCCGCGCGTGGAACAGTATGATGAGCGGCAGACGCCCTGACTTGGACGATGGCGCCACCTTTGTTGGAATCGTCCTTGGCATGATAATTGGCGCGCTATACTCGCTCTTCCACATCAAACGGAAGGGTTCAGTCCGGCGCAAGGATTTGACGCAGTTTGGCGCAGGCACGGCGGAAATTGAAATGGAGGCGAGCCTGCAGCAGGCGAAGCAATCGGCGAAAGCGCGTTTGGATCAGCGAATTTAGGATGTTTCCAACGCAGCAAAGGCGCTGCCGACAGCCGTCAATACATCCCCAGCGACAACGCTCCGGCCGCTACCGACAGTTGCCGCTGCGATTGTCCCCGCCGAAGCGTGCAGATAGGCGCCCACACGCGCGCTGTTATAGGCACTGAGTCCCTGGGCGCGCATTCCAGCGATTAGCCCGGCCAGCACATCGCCCGTGCCGGCTTTGCTCAAGGCATCGGTTTTGAACGGAATGACGCTGATTCGACCGTCTGGAGCCGCGATGAGAGTATGCGCGCCTTTGAGCAAAAGCGCTACGTTCCAGGCTGCGGAATACTCTCGCGCAATTTCCCAGCGGTTCGCATTGATTATTTTCGCGCTCTTTCCTGTCAGGCGCGCCATCTCGCCTGGATGGGGCGTGAGCACCGTTTCTTGAGGCAACTGTTTCCACCAGCGCGGCTTTCGGCTCAGGAAGTTTAAGGCGTCCGCGTCCAGGATTAGCGGCGGCAGCGATCCGCTCGCAAGCAGTCGCAAAATGAAGGCGCCTGTACTTTGGCGCAAGCCTAGTCCACAGCCGATCAGCAGTGAGTCATAGCCTGCAACTTGCTTGGAAATCGTCTCGCAAGCGGCCTCGGAAATTGCGCCATCCGTGTTCGGGAGCGGCAACCAGGTTGGTTCGCGAAGAGAGCCGGCGACAATCTCGATCAGTGTAGCGGCGGTGGCGATCGTCACGAGACCGGCTCCGGCGCGATAGGCTGCTTCGCCCGCAAGGCTGATGGCGCCGATATAATTCGGCGAACCGGCAACGATCATCGCTTTGCCGTAGGTCCCTTTGTGGCTGTCTAGCGGTCGCGGAGGCAATAAAGACGCGACCAGCTTTCTATCCATAACTTCCGCCGTGATCCCCTGCAACGCGGGCAAGCCTTTGGGGATGCCAATCTGCGATACCTCAACAGCGCCAGCGAGTGCAGCGGCTGGAAAGGTGTAGAGCCCAGGCTTGCCGGCGATGAATGTAATGGTCAAGTCCGCAGCGACAACATTGTTATCTGCTTCGCCGGTATCACAATCGACACCGCTAGGGCAGTCGATCGCGATTACGAAGGGGCGCTCGGATAAGGGCGTCAAGCCAGGGTCATGCGGCAAATGCTGGTCGCGCTCAGCCGCCTGAGTTTTGCGCTCGCTCAAACAATTCTTGGCCGCAGCCAGGACCTCTGCCGCCACTCCGCGCAGAGGAAGACGCGCGCCGATCCCCAAGACGGCATCCACGATGATGTCCGCGTGAAGTAGCGAATCTTTCAGTCCTTGGCGATCGGCATCGTCGGTCGCCAGCGCCAGCGGCAAGCCAGCGTCAACTACGGCTCGGTAAGGCGCATCGGCTGTACTTCGCGGCTCAAGCAGGTACAGGCTGATTTGCGCTTCCGTGGATAGCGACAGGCAATGCGCCATTACCAGGCCGTCTCCACCATTGTTTCCCTTGCCAATCAAGAAGACGATCCTGGTCGTCGCGTCAATCTTCAAGCGCTGCTCCAAAGAGCGACTGGCGGCGGCGCCCGCGTTGAGCATCATGTGTTCGTAGCTCGTGCCGCTACGGTCGGCGGCTGCCTCGATTTCCCGCACTTCGCGAGTGCTTGCTACCTTCATCAAGACCCTCGATGACAAAACGACAAAAAAGGCGCGTATCATCATGATACCCGCCTCGAAAGCATGTAGCGAATTCGCGATCAGCTGTCGCGCTCGATGACCTGGCGCGCCAGACTCATCAGTTCCAACTTGGCGGGCGATTCGTCCAGGATCGCCAAGCTCGCAATGGAGCTGTCGATCAAGTAGCTTGCCTGTTGACGGGCCGTCTTTATGGTGTCGCCTTCCATCAGCTTGCGTCGGATTTCAACGAGCGGATCCTTTGCTTGCGCTCTACAATTGCCGTTGGCATCGCTCATGGCGACGGCAACACCGCGACCCTGAAGGATGTCAATTCCGCTTGTTTTGCCCAACTTGTCCTGGTCCGAAACCAGATCCAGGATGTCATCCACAATTTGAAAGGCAATGCCAAGATTGTAACCGAATTCTGACAGAACGCGGATTTCATCAGTATGCGCGCCGGCAAGTTTGGCGCCGATCGTGCTGGCAGCGCGGAAAAGCGCTGCCGTCTTCCGCGCAATGATCTTCATGTATGCTTCGCGCGTAAAGGTATTGCTCTTAACGGCGCTCGCCTGCAGGGTTTCGCCTTCCACCAGCCCGGTGGCGGCTTTCGCTAGATCGATGTTGAGCTCATTATAGGGCGCCATCAGTTTGTATACGGCGGTGAACAGAAAGTCGCCGGTAAGCAGCGCGAAAGTTCGACCCCAGATCGCATTGACCGATGGCCGGCCACGGCGCAGGATTCCGTGATCGTTAATGTCATCATGCACGACACTCGCCGTATGCATCAGCTCTATAGCGGCGGCGGGGTCGGCGACAAAATGTACATCGCGACCGCCGAGAGCCAGATAAGAAAGCAAGAGCAGCCGTGGACGGAGGCGTTTGCCGCCGGCGCCAAGGATATGAAGGCTGGCTTCACGAAGGACATCGACATCGCTGTCCGTCGCCTCGATCATCGCGCGCTCCACAGCCGCCATCCCGTCTTCAACGAGAGAATTCAGCTTCACCGCATCGTGTGTTGCGCCAATCATGTCGGACTCCAACTCAAAAATTGTGAAGTTCAGAACTATCTAAACGTATTGTACAACAAATACATGATATGTCAACGCAGTTTGGCTCAGTATCTGGCTTTGCGTGTCGTCGTTCAATGTCATTACGCAATCCGGGTTCTCAGCCGGCGCCTTATGATGGCGGTCATTCGGCGCATTTACCTAGAGTTTGGCATAGTTGCGTGATATGGAGGCGGTCGTGTTGCGCGGTAAAATGCGCCATTTCCAGCAGATCAGTCAATCCAAATATGCTGTGCCTTGCCGGGCGCCCCCAATGCGCGGGCTTCAATGACGATAACAAGTCAATGGTCCTTTCGCGCTCCTGCTGAAAGCAATGCAAGACTTCATTTCCGTCCTCGTGGCAAGGCGGAATGTCTGGTCCTGGCGGCGGCGGCGCCGCGATAAAGGGATTATCATGCCGGAGGATCGTCTGCAATCGCGCTCGATGTACACGCTCCTCAGTTTGCCATAAGTGGCAGAGAATCTGCATGATTGACCATTCATCTGGGTCCGGGCGTTGGAGCCATTGACGAGGCTTGACTTCCGCCACCAGACCGTAGAGGGCGGCTATGTTGCCGCTAAACTGCGGTAAAAGCGCGTTCGGCCGCAGCGGCTGTGGAAGAAAGTCTTGCTCCCAGCTAGGTTCGAGAACGCGCTTGTAAATCGAGCGCAGCCCATCCGTAACACTTACCTGCCAGGTGTGAATGCCGATGGCGCGGGCGGGATTGATGTCGTTACCTTCGCTATCGCCGATTATCAAGGTCTCGTCCGGCTCGACGCCGACGCGCGCCACCGTCTCGGCGTAATAGGCGGGGCTCGGCTTGGCAAAGCGCATGTTCTCGCTGTTGGTGATGAAGGCGAACTCTGCGAGGTATTCGCCCAAGCCCGCCCAACCGATTCGATCGCGTGTAGCCGCTTCCGGAAACAAGGGATTTGTGGCGATGGCAACAAGCAGATTCTGAGCCAACAATGTCTCCACCAACTCGGCCGCCAATGCGACCGGCGATGTGATGGATTGTAGCCGGAGATAGCTTTCCGCATAAAAGCTGGAGACTGCGGCGAAAAGCTGCTCTTGCGTCAGCGGCATCTCGGCGGCAAGCGATGAAAGCATCTCTTCGGCGTTGGTAAGGTACGATGGGCGCTCGCTGTTCAGGGCGCCGATGGCGTTACGAAGGGCGCTCGAAGCGTTTTTGATGCCGTAGCGATCATCAAAGTGCCCGTCCCAGTGTTGACGAAAGGTCGCGACCCACTCTCGATCGGGATTGTGCAACAGTGTATTGTCCAGGTCGAGCAGAACGGCTTTAATCATCGCCGCCTTCCAAAGCCTGACGAAAGATAGCTAAGCCAGGATGATCATCCGGACAACCGACGTAGGGGTCCACAGATTCGCCATTTTTCAGGCAAATCGCCTCCACTTCAACGCGGCGGAAAAAGCCGAGAAAGCTCGCCTTGATCGTGAGGATGAGTTGTATATCGGGGCTGGCGTTTGCCAGCACGATGTCGGGGACGGGGCATTTGACGCAATCTTTTGGATGCCAGCGTTCTGAGTCAGGATTGCTCTGCGCCAGGCGGCACTCTTCAATGTCGCGCGTGTGGCGATTGTGATCCGCATAATAATGGGGGCATTCGCGGCCGGCGGGAGTGATCATACGGCGTCCTCAGCCTCCATCTATCCAGGCGGAAGCCACCTGCGGAAGCTTCTCTAGCGCGCCGTATTGTACGGTGCATTCAGGAAGCGATTCGAGGAAATCGCCGCCGTAGCGCTTGTTGATAAGGCGGCTGTCAAAGATGGCGACGACGCCGCGATCGCTGCGTCTGCGTATCAGACGGCCGAATCCCTGGCGAAGTCGCAATATGGCTTCTGGCACCGCATAATCTTGAAAGGCATTGCTGTAAGCTTCCGAGCGGGCGGCGAAAACAGGATCGGATGGGACGGCAAATGGCAGCCGCGCAATGATCAAGGCGCTCAGGTCATCGCCCGGAATGTCCACGCCCTCCCAAAAGCTGCGCGTGCCCATCAGCACAGCTTTGTCCGCATTCTTGAAGCTTTCGAGAAGCGCGTCTCGGCTGCCGCTAAAGCTCTGATCGTAGACCTCGATATTTCCCAGGTTCAGGCGCGGCGTCACGGCGCGGGATGTTTCGCGCAATTGGGCGTAGCTGGTGAATAATACCATCAGCCGGCCCTCTAGCTCCGCCGCCAATTCGATGATGCCGCGTTCTAACATTCGCTGGTAGTCGCGGCGCTGGCTTGGCTCAGGCATGTCGGTAGGCACATAAAGCATGGCTGATTCTTCAAAGTTGAATGGCGAATCTAGCGCAATTTTGCGGTAATCTTCGGCGTAGAGTCGCTTGGTAATATGGTCGAAGTTGCCCTGCGTCGTTAGCGTCGCGCTTGTGAGGATGATGCTTTCCAAGCGCTGATGCAGATTTTGATCCATCAAGGGACCTACATGCAGCGGCGAAACCTGGATTTGCAGACGGTCCGGGCTATCGCCGGCGGTGACACCGTAAATGGCATTCGCGTCCGGATCATTTGTGAAGCGCTCCAACTGCTCGTGCATGTCGCACAAGAATCGAAAGTGCGCGCGGATTTCGCTGCTGTGGTCGTCAAATTCGGGCAATTCATATCGCGCATATCGGGGTAATGCTTGGCAAAGATGTTCCATCGCATCGGTCACATCCAGAAAGTACTGAGCCAGGCGAAGCCAGGCTGACCGCACGCCTGCAAAGTTGCCCGAGTCTCTCTGCGAATCCAGCAGCCGTCTGGCGTAACGTCTGTCGCCGCCGCTATTCTTGCTGAATTCATGAAGCGCTCGAAAGTAACGACGAACCTCCGCTTTCATCTCGTCGAAAGCCGTCCCGATGTTGGTGATGAAATTCGCAAGCCGGTCAGCGTCATCACTAGGAATCCTTCCGCGCGCCGCGGACAGAAAGGCGCCAAATGCGCCGCGATTGGCGTTTCCCAGCTCACGCAAGCGCGTCAGAATTTGCTGCTGATCTATGCGGCGGCTCGTACCATTGGTGATTGCTTCTTCCAAATGATGCGCCTCGTCGACGATCAGAAGGTGGTAGTCCGGCAGCACGCGATTATCGATTCTGGCGTCGGCGATCAATAAGGCGTGATTCGTAATCACGATATGAGCCGCTTCCGCTTTTGTTCGCGCCTTGAAATAGGGGCAAACTCCTTGCATTTGATTGGCGCATACATAGGTTGTGCAGTCTTCATCTTCGGCGCTCAGGCGCTTCCATACCGACCACTCGCCTTTGCGCAGATTGATTTCCCCGCGGTCGCCCGAGGAACTGTTTTCAAGCCAGACAAGAATCTTGGCCAAGGTCCGCAGTTCTTCAACGTTTGCAGGTTTCCGCCTGCGCAATGTTGCCAGCCGCCGCGGACAAAGATAGTTGCCGCGCCCTTTCATCAAGGCTGCGCGCAATTCGTCGCCGGCGATGGCGCGAATCAAGGGTATGTCGTTCTTCAGCAACTGCTCTTGAAGATTGATCGTATAGGTTGAGACGGTGACGCGCTGTCGATTGGAAAGCGCCCAGAGCGCAGCGGGCGCCAGATAAGCGATGGATTTGCCGGTACCGGTTCCCGCCTCAATCATTAGATGCTCGCCATGATTGAAGGCCCGCGTGACCTCGCGCGCCATTTGCAGCTGCTGGTCGCGCTTTTCGAAGGCGCCGTGGCTTTGCGCCAATTTGCCATGTTCACCAAATTCATGGTCAATAGCGGACCCATCGAGTGGTTTGTGTTTAGCGCGCGCGATATCGAGCGGTTGCGCGTCGATCGGCTCAGGAATAAAAGCATTGCGCGCCTGCCGTGCTCCGTCTTTGCTCAGTCCATCTTTCAGCGCCGCTTGAAAGACTTCGCGCAACTCCCAGCCTTGGCTGCCGCTAGCCTGAATAATCTCGCGCAAAAGGTTCGCCGGCAGTTGGCAGGCTCTCTGCCAGAGTTGCCAGTAGAGAAAGCCCGTCGCGAGCGCGTCGTCGAAGGCGCGGTGAGCGTGTTTCAACTCTATGCCCATCGCGGTCGCCAGGGTGCTGAGATTGTATCGCGGCGACGAGGGCAATATGATCGAGGCAAGTTCAATCGTATCGATCGCAAGATTCCTGTCAAGCGAATGATGCTTGGACAGAAACGAGACATCAAACTGGGCATTATGAGCGACGACAGGCGAGTCGCCAAGAAAGCTGGCGATATCCGCTACGATTTCCTGTATACGTGGTTGGTCCTCGACGTCTTCATCATCAATGCCCGTCAGTTGCGTGATTTCAGGGGGTATGGGTATCGATGGTTTAACGAGCGACTGATACTGCTCGACGAGTTTGCCGTCAACAAAGCGGGCGGCGCCGATCTCGATAATTTCATCTGAGCTCGCGTCCAAGCCAGTCGTTTCAAGGTCGAAGGCGATGTATCCGCCGTGCATCGGATTCTCCAATCTGGACGAGGCGCGAATGGCAGGAAGTATAGCATAGCTTGCAATCGCGCGGCTCGACGGAATACGCGCCGGAATGGATTGACATACTCGCGGTATCGCTGGGCTAAAAGATGCCGATTAATCAGCCGGAGTCAGCGCCAAACGCTTATTCTTCCGGTGTATCGCCATCGTCATCCGCCGCTTCGGATTCATTAGCAGCGGGAAAAATGGCTTCCGCCTCGGCGAAAGCTCGCAGTAATTCTCGTTGGATTCCGGGCAATTCAAGGGCTGAGGGACCGACAATGCCCTCCCGGACTACATTTTCCCAATTGTCCTCAGTGAAGAGCGTCCAGAGAAAGGTTTGTGTATTGACGCTGCTCAAGGATTGCTGACGAATCAGCAGGATGGCGGGCCGCGAAAGCGCATAACTGCCATCTTCAATTGTGGCTGGTGAAGGCGCTACGCAGCCGGCGCCGGCGTCAACTGCGACCAGATGGATATTCGCTTGCTCGTTGTCGACGACACGCTGATAGTCGTGCCAATTCATATAGGTTACGGCGCCCGGGACATTGCCCACCGCCGCCGCTCGATACAAGGGATTGAAGTCCTTCTCAGTATCGCGGCGAATCGGCGGGATAGGCGGCGCGGCGGTTTGCAGCAATATATCGCTAGCTTGGTCAAGCAGACTCAGGCCGAACAGGGTCATGTCAAGATCCGGAAAGGACGGATCAACGCTAGTCCAGCTTGTCACTGTCTCCGTGGATTCCGCGCGCCAAACGGTATTGATTTGCTCGCTGGTCAAGCACCGAGTGTATTCATCGGCGGCATGACCGAGCAGAATGGTGGCTTGCGCGCCCAGTCTTTTGGAAGTCGTCGGGATATCGCTTTCGACGCACGAGTCCAAAACGGCTTCTGACAAGTCGGCATCAAGCAAGGCGATATCTGCCTCACCCGCGCAGAGCGACTCGATGCCCTTTGATCGCCCAGTGAGCTTGAGGTCTATCTCGAATGCGGCGCTTTCCTGGCTGAGCGCGCCCGCGACGCGTTCGAGCGCATCAAACGCATTGGCCGCGCCGACAATCGTCAAACTGCCGGAAAGAATTGGCGGCGCCTGAAAGTAAACGCTAAGGTTGCCAGCTGCCTCTTCATCAAGCAGCATTTGCTCGTTCAAAGCATAGGTGGCTTCGCTCGGTGGTGTTACGCCGGCGGAGGCGATTGCTGAGGCATTCGTCTCGTCAACGATGTAGCGCATGAAATCCGCCAAGGTCTCGTTCTCGGCTAGACGCGCGCGATTTACAATAAGAACCATGGGCAGCGCCGCATTGTAATTGCCGCCTTCAACATTTTCGGCTGAGGGGCTGAAGCAAGCGCCGTTGTCCTCGCCGTCAATATCAAGCAGGGCGATCGATTCGTCGCTCGGCAAATCTTGATTCCAGGCGACAAAGCCAAGCGCGCCCGCTGTGGCGCTGACCGCTGCGATCGCTGTTTGGGCTTCATCATATTCGGTGACATCCGCGCGCAAGCCATCGCCCGCGATCAGCGAGTCGAGGATCAGGTAATCAATGCGATCATCTTGCGGGATCACGAGTGTCAACGGCAGGTCGGCGGATTCCGGGTCGTAAAATGACCAATCCCGCACGATGTTGCTCGCCGACGGCTTGAGAACGGCTTCCAGCTGCGAATGGCTCAGACATTGACTGGGCGCTTCCGGATGCGCGATCAAGGCGACGATATGATGACCCACAAGGAACTCGCTATGCACGACCTCGTTCGCGCTGCAAATTGCCTTTTCCGCCGATGACATCGGCCGAGCCGCTGTCGCTATATCGGTATCACCATTGCAGAATCTGTCGATGCCGGTTGCTGTGCCGACGGTCTTGACGCTCATCTGTGCTTGCGAGGGGAAATCAAAGAGGGCATCAACCAGGCGATTGACAATTCCCGAGCCGATTACGCTTATCGACTCGGAACTTTGGGCGACAATGGGACTGGTCGTCAAAAGCAGCAGCGAAAGAAGAGCCGCCAATCTTAGGATGTATCGCATATAAAGCGGTTTCCTTGCTAGTCGGTTCAGGTAACGCATGGATTGTACAGTCGGCGCAACGAATGTAAAGTCAGACTTTCTCACTGTGTTGGAGCCGAGACTGTGGATACAATGAAGCGACGTAGGCAATTGACCGGCGCTTCACGCACGGTATGAAGCACGAGAGCGGCGCGGATGGATTTCAAACCACAGACGGTATATGAATTGATTGGCGGAGAAGAACCGCTTCGATTGCTGGTGGATTCGTTCTATGACAAGGTCAATACGGACTCGATCCTTCGCCCGATGTATCCGCCCGACCTGGAGGAGTCGAAGCGCCGCCTGTACCTTTTTCTGGTTCAATTCTTCGGCGGGCCGTCGCGCTACAGTGACGAGCGCGGTCATCCTCGTCTGCGCATGCGGCATTTTCCCTTCGCTATCAACCGTCAAGCGCGCGATCATTGGCTCAAGCACATGTGGGGCGCGATAGACGAGACGAACATTGATGAACCAGCCCGTTCCATGATGCGCGATTACTTCGAGCGATCTTCCGCCTTTCTCATCAATCGACCGGACGAGCTCGAAGTTAGCGACTGATCCTCGCTTTCAGTTTTCAATCTCAAGAATGAATTTGCGAAAGGCTTCGGCCGTCCAGGGCAGCGCCTGTTTGAAGAAGTGCTCATAAATGGCGCGGGCATATACGCGGATCTCGTATTGAGCGTCGCTCGCCATCCGCAGACGGAGGAAGTGCATCAAGTTATGCGCGTCAACCTTTGTCACCCAAGTGTAATAGACGCTGAATCCGGGCAAAAACAGGCGCGCCATTTCCTTCGATACGCCCTTATCTAGCGCCTCCGAATACAGACTGAATCCTTGCTCATAATGCGCCAGCAGCTTTCGCGTCATTTCTTCGCTTTCATTTTTCTCCAGCGCGCCCTCGCTGGCTTGCTTGTTGTCCGGGCTCTGCCTTCGCCAGGGATCGGGCACATAAAAGTCGTTCTCATGAAAGGGTGTATAGCGACCGGACTGAGCGTTCATATTCCAGGTGCGATGCCGCACCCATTGCCACCAGGTCACCAGCGGCGCGCGGACGCGAAACTTGAATTCCACCATCTCAAAGGGCGAGGTATGACGGTGACGGAGCAGGTAGAACAGCAGCCTTTTGTCGCGCTCAGGACCTTTGCTCTCGCCAAGGAAGCTGACCCGCGCCGCGTTGACAATAGCCAAATCGCCATCGACTTCCGAATCCGGATGCGGCATCAGATCAATTAGCTCGATCCAGCCTTTGTCGAGAACATCTACGCGCTTGCCGATTAGCGTTTCCGCCATGTGTTCTCCCAATGCCAAAGCGATTCCGCCCGATGTGGATCGTCGCTCAAAGAAGTTTGCCTCAACCGCCGAGACTTTGCAGGGCGATCAAGACCCGCTCTTCGGCGCTTTCCGGCGCATCAAGCGGGATCGACTGGATCGCCATTTGCGCTTCTACAACGCTGTATCCGAGCGCGGTGAGCGCGTCCATCACATCCGCGCTCGTATCGTCATCGGCGCTGAGCGGTACCGTTTCCAGCGCTGAGGGGATCTTGTCTTGCAATTCCAGTATGATCTTCTGCGCCGTCTTCTTGCCGATGCCGGGAACTCGACTAATGATCTCCGCGCGTTCATTTTGCACGGCGCTGCGAATGTTTTCCACGCTGAGCGTACTCAAGATTGTGACCGCCAATTTGGGACCGATCCCGCTGATTTTGAGGAAAGCGTCAAATAGATCGAGTTCGCCGGTGGTCGCAAAGCCGTACAGCGTTAGCGAATCTTCGCGCACGACAAGCCGCGTATGCAAAAAGACGCGATCGGACTCCAATTTGTCAATCGTGCTGAAGGGCGCGCAAACTTCGATCCCAATGCCGCTGATGGAAACGATCACATGGTCGGTCGCTTTGCTGGCGAGATAACCCTCAAGTGTGGAAATCATGATCGGCAGCTTTCTCTACATGGAGTTTACGCTGGCGAGACGATAGCTATGAAGATCTGCGATTGCGACTGCCAGCGCGTCCGCGGCATCATCGGGGCGGGGCTTTTGCTCAAGCGCCAATAGAATGCGCACCATCTCCTGCATCTGTGTTTTGTCCGCGCCGCCATAGCCGGTGATGGAAAGTTTGATCGCATTGGGCTTATACTCCGCGATCGGCAAATCGGCGTTTTGCAGCGCAAGCAGGACCACGCCCCGCGCCTGCGCCACCGTCATCGCCGTTGTTACGTTGCGCGCGAAGAACAGCTCCTCCACGGCGGCTCTGTCCGGCTGATAGCGCTTCAATAAGGAGCCTAGCTCGCGATAGATCTGCTGAAGCCTGTGCGGCATAGGCTTGTCCGGCTTGGTGCGGATCACGTCGTAAGCGATGCACTCCAAAGATCCGTCATCGCGCTCGCGCACGAAGCCATAACCGAGCGACGCCGTGCCCGGATCAATGCCAAGAGTGAGCATATTATGTCCCGAAGGCGGCCAAGACTTCGTCGGTAATGTTGAGATTGGTGGAAACAGTCTGTACGTCGTCCGCTTCTTCCAACTGTTCCATGAGGCGCATATTCTGGAGTGCTTTGCCAGTCGGCACTTCCACCTCGTTCTGCGGGAACCAGCGAAGTTCACAGTCCTCAAGCTCGTAACCGGCTTCGGTCAAAGCCTGCTCGACAGCGCCGAAGTCATCACGAGCCGTGTACACGGCAATCACGCCATCTTCATCCACGACGTCTTCGGCGCCGGCCTCCGCCGCTTCCATGAATACTTCATCGAAATCGGCGCCGTCTCTAATAGTGAGGTAACCTTTCTGATCGAATTGCCACATCACAGCGCCGTTGGTGGCCAGGCTGCCGGCGTGCTTGCTGAAGGCGTGCTTGATCTCGGCAAGGGCGCGATTCTTGTTGTCTGTCATAATCTCGACGATGTACGCGACGCCCTCCGGACCATAACCTTCGTACAGAATTTCGACCACTTCGCCGCCAGCGATTTCACCGGTACCTTTTTTTGTTGCGCGCTCGATATTTTCCTTCGGCATATTGGCCGCTCGCGCTTTGGCGATCGCTAATTTAAGCCGCGGGTTGGCGCTTTCGTCGCCGCCGCCTTCGCGCGCGGCCACCATGATATCTCGCCCCAAGCGCGTGAAGATTTTCGCGCGCTTCGCATCTTCGGCGCCTTTCTTGCGCTTGATCGTCGACCATTTGCTATGACCGGACATATTGGCGCATCCTCCGATCTACCGCCGCCGGTTGCCATGACTGAATTATAGCGCAATATCGCGGCGACAAAACACTAGGTGAATGTTATACTAGGTTGGCAGCAAGTAAGGCGGTCTTCAGTTCGGATTTACAAAATTGGATATTACACAACAGGCAGAGCGGATCATTGAAGCCGCGGCAAATGAGGACTCGGCGTATGAATTTGGCGGCGCCTATTCTCCTGAGCGCACTGCTTGGATTGTCCTGGTTGGCGCCTTCGCTCTGTTTTGCACATTGACGCTCAGTTCCGCTTTTGGTGTTTATCACTACCTGTTTCGTTCGACCGTGCCAATGCCGGCTGTGCTGCAAGTGTCGAAGGGTACGATTGGCATCACCGGCGCTGACTTGCGAGAGACGGTTGAGCGCAGCAGCGAAGAACTAACAAATACGGTGACCAGCATCAGTACCGATTCGCTTTCGCAGGCTACGATACAGTTTCGCGAAAATGACGACACAGAAAGCGAAGCGGCCGCGCTGCTGGCTGCCGTCACGCTTCAGGGAAATACCTTCGTGACGTTCAACCATGCGACTCGACCCCGCTTTGACTGGAGCCAGGATCCTCAGCGCGTGCAGCTTTCGCGACTAAAAGGTCAGCTTGATGTAATTGTCACCGGTGTCGGCGCTCAACCTTTCCTGATGGATATCTACACGGATGATCTCAACACCGACAAGGGCGTGCACATCCAGTCGGTTACCAACGGACGATATCGCCTGAGCGTTTCGGAAGACGAAGTGCGCCTATTAAACTTGACCGGAGAAGTTAGCGCGTTTTTTGGCGATGATCCGGACCTGCGCAGTTCCGTTAAGCCGGGTGGGGAGCTAGTGGCGAGGATCGGCAACCGTAGCATTAGCACCTACGAAAATATGGCTAATGTGTTGAAAGACGGCGACTTCAGCTTGCAGAGCCGAAGCATTGGTCAGCTTTATTCGCCCGGAGAGCCATTGAATTGGAATTGCGGCGGACTGCCCGAACAGGATCCCCCGGGCTTGTACTCCTTGCTTGAGATTGATGGTCGCGTCGGCGTGAGTCTGCGGCGTTACAACAATGCCACAACGCATGGTGAGATTTCTTGTGTTCAGGAGTTCGAGGGTGAAGGCTTGGACGTCAGAAGCTATGATTCCTTGAGTGTCCTGGCTACATTCAAACTCAATTATCAGTCGTTGAGTTTGTGTGGCAAAGAAGGAAGCGAATGTCCGCTGATGGTGCACATTACGTATACGATGGACGATTCGCGTCTTGATGTACAAGGCAATTGGTTTCGCGGTTTCTATTATGAGGGCCAAGCAACCGGGACGCATAAGAAAATCTGCTCCAGCTGCCTGCAGGAGCATGTCGATACAAATCCATCGGTTTGGTATACCTTTGACTCGGGCAACCTCCTGAATCTGATCGCGGAAGATCGTCAGCCCGCATTTATCAATGCGATACGGTTTTATGCTTCGGGGCATCAATTCGACACGGTCGTCAGCGAATTGATGTTGCTGGCGGTCGACTCGTCTCAGGCGGGCGCGGGCGCTTAGTTGAGTTTTACCGCGGCTCAAGCGAGGGTAATGTGGGAGATTGACAGATGCCCGAAGGCTTCGACAATTTTCTGCTGCTTATAACGATATTTGTGGTGGTTACGCTTGCCGCTTTCTGGCTGGCAATAGTCATCTGGGCGTACCGAGACATGCGCGCGCGTTCACGCGATCCTTTAGCGCAATGGCTAGTTGCCATCATCGTGTTCCTGCTAAATGTACCGGGTCTGTTCATTTACATTTTGCTGCGGCCGCGCGCGACGCTTGCGGAATCGTACGAGCGCTCGTTGGAAGAGGAAGCGCTGCTGCAAGAAATCGAAGAGCGGCCGACCTGTCCCGGTTGCAGTCAGCGTGTCGAGCATGATTGGCAGGCTTGCCCGCACTGTCATCATCGGCTGAAAAAAGCCTGCGTCAACTGCGACTATTTGCTCGAGCTGCCCTGGAATATCTGTCCGCGCTGCACCACCAGTCAAGTGAACTATACTTCAGACGGCACAATCGCAACAAACTCCCGCCACGTCAAACCGTCCGAGCCGGCGCCAATTGACGCCAAGTGGGTTGCGTCTCAGCAAGTCGAATAGCGACTGCCTGGCAAGCTTTTGGACCATTACTGCGCTGTGAATTGCGCAGCCATGGCAAGCCCTAGATTTCGCCTTCCTCGCCGACAGTGTGAATCTTCACCAGATTCGTTTGGCCGTCGATGCCAAAAGGCACACCGGCAATGATGACAAGTCGGTCACCGCGCTCAACCAGCCGCTTTTCATGCGCCGTCCGCACGATGAGGCTGATCATTTCGTCGATCGTAGTGAATTCTTGAACTTGCAGGGAAGTGACACCCCAGACAAGCGCCATGCGCCGCTGCGTCGTCGCATTGGGGGTCATGCAGAGGATTGGCGTGTTGGGGCGCTCTTTCGCTACGCGCCGCGTGGTATAGCCAGACATGCTTGTGGTTACGATCGCTCGCGGTTTGATAGCTTGCGAAATCTCGGTTGTCGTCCGGCAAATCGCGTCTGATATGTCTTCTCCCGCCTCGCCTACCGCTCTTTTGTCAACTGAAGTCGCCCGTTGATATCCGAGGTTCTGTTCGGCAATTGAAGCGATCTCGCTCATGACTTCGACCGCGCGCACCGGATAGCTGCCGCTTGCGCTTTCCGCGCTAAGCATGATCGCGTCAGTGCCGTCCAGGATCGCGTTGTATACATCGCTCGCCTCGGCACGCGTTGGCCGGGGATTCTCTGTCATGGACTCGAGCATTTGCGTAGCGGTAATGACAGGCTTTGCCGCCAAATTGCAGAGTTTAATGATTCGCTTCTGATGAAAGGGCACTTCCTCCGCCGGCGTTTCGATGCCGAGGTCGCCGCGCGCCACCATGATGCCATCGCAAACGGCGATTATCTCTTCAATGTTTTCCAGCGCTTCCCCCATTTCAATCTTGGCGATGACCGCAGCCTGCTGGCCCAGTTGCCGCATTAGTTCCTTCAGCTCGCGAATGTCCGCGGCCGAGCGGACAAACGACATCGCCATGTAATCGCAGTCTTTCGCCAGGGCAAATTTGATATCTTCGCGATCCTTGTCGGTAATGGCAGACAGCGTTAGGCGGGCATTGGGAGCGGAAACACCTTTTCGCGATTTCAAAGGACCGCCCACCAGGACATCGCATAAGAGATTGCGGCCGTCGGCTTCGAGCACATGAAACTGCAAATTGCCGTCGTCAAGCAAGAGCGTCGTTCCCGCCTCGATGTCGCGCAGGAATTCCGGATGCGGGAGCGAAACGATTCCCTTGCCGCCGATGACATCGTCCAGGGTCAGCGTGATATTGTCGCCGATCCCGAGCATCATCGGATCCTGCCGCAAATCGCCGATGCGAATCTTGGGACCCTGGATGTCGCAAAGGATGGCGACTACTGTGCCCTCTTCGGCAGCGAGGCGGCGAATATTGTCGATTGTCTCGCCATGCGTCTGATGGTCGCCATGTGAGAAGTTTATTCGGGCGACATTCATTCCGCCGCGAATCATAGCGCGCAGGGTTTCGGGTTGTCGGGAAGCCGGACCGATAGTGGCTACGATTTTGGTGTGCTTGTTGTCCAATCTGAGTCGCACGCGTTCCCTCTTGATTGTGACTCTGCCGCGCCCGTCGCTTCAAGTCGGATTCGCGGCGCCGCACACTATTCTACATCGCGATTGAGGTTGGTAAATGCCGTAATGCCGGCGTAGCGGGCGGCGCTACCAAGCCGCTCCTCAATGCGCAGCAACTGATTATACTTCGCGATTCGGTCTGTGCGCGCCGGCGCGCCAGTCTTAATCTGTCCGCTGTTCATGGCGACGGCGATGTCCGCGATGGTATTGTCTTCTGTTTCGCCACTTCGGTGACTTGTCACGACTGTCATATTGTGCCGCTGCGCCAGTTGTGCCGCCGCAAAGGCTTCCGTAAGGGTTCCAATCTGATTGACCTTCAAGAGCAGGGCGTTCACCGCCTTTTCCTTGATCGCCCGTTTGACTTTTTCCACATTGGTCACCAGCAAGTCATCGCCAACGATTTGCACACGATCGCCGATTTTGGCAACCATTCGCGACCAATTCTCCCAGTCATTCTCGTCCAATCCGTCTTCAATTGAGATGATGGGATAGCGCTCGCACCATTCGCTCCAGAGTTCTACCAACTCTTCGCCACTGAGCCGGCGACCTTCGATTTCCAAATTGTAGACACCATCCTCATAGAATTCCGATGTCGCCGGATCAAGCGCGATGAATACTTCGTCGCCTGCGTGATAGCCAGCCTTTTCAATCGCTTCCATGATCACATCGAGAGCGGCTTGATTGCTGCCCAAACTCGGGGCAAAGCCGCCTTCATCTCCAACCGCGGTCTGATAACCGCGATCGTGCAATACGTTTTTCAGCTGATGGTATATCTCCGTACCCCAGCGCAGCGCCTCAGCAAAGGTTGGCGCGCCGACCGGCATCACCATGAATTCCTGAAAGTCGGTGCTTCCAAGCGCGTGTTTGCCGCCGTTCATGATATTCATCATCGGCGTGGGCAAGACGTGCGCGTGAATGCCGCCGAGATATGCATAAAGTGGCATCCCCAGGCTGTTGGCCGCCGCACGCGCCGCAGCCATCGAAACGCCGAGGATTGCGTTGGCGCCCAGTTTGCTCTTGGTCGGCGTGCCATCAAGCGCCAGCATCCGTTCGTCCAGCGCTTTCTGGTCGTATGGCGCCAGACCGAGCAGTTCCGGCGCAATTACATCGTTCACGGTTGCGATCGCCGTCAAGACGCCTTTGCCCAAATAGCGCGCTTTATCCCCATCGCGCATTTCCAACGCTTCGTGCGCGCCGGTTGACGCGCCACTCGGCACAATCGCTCTTCCGAGCGTGCCGTCTGTCAAGCGCAGATCTACTTCTACCGTGGGGTTGCCGCGCGAATCGAGAACTTCGCGACCAAGCACTTTGCAAATCCTGGACATTATGAGCGAGCCTCCATTCTAGCGGCGCTGAAGCAGAATACATTACAGCGCGGAGAGAATCTAAGCTGCTATGATAGTACATCACAATGTCCAATTACACCTTGAATAACCATATATGGAATGACTGGTGGTCGCCAGCTGGCGGCTCGGTCATTGTAGGATGTAGCGAGTCTGGACTACAATATAGGCGGAACGTTAAAATTACGCCGATCGGCCGCTTTCGTACCGACCTAGTTGGTCGGTGTCCCGTACGATAATCAGCGCGTGTGGACTAATGAATGAGTGGACGCCGGAGATGAAGCGCCAGCGAGAAGTGTACCTTGATTATTCGGCATCGACGCCGGTCGATGCCCGTGTGATTGACGCGATGATGCCGTATTTCAGCGAGATATACGGCAATTCAACATCGAGCCACCGCCAAGGCCGACAGGGCGAAAACGCGGTTGAGAACGCTCGCTCGCAGGTGGCACGGGTCCTGAACTGCGCGCCTTCAGAAATTGTTTTCACCAGCTGTGGCTCGGAAAGCGATAATCTGGCAATTCGTGGCGCCGCCTGGCGGGCGCGCCAACAAGGAAGGCAATCGCGCCTTATATCTTCGCCGGTTGAACATAGCGCCGTCATCAATACTGTCAATCAGCTTGTCCGTCTGATGGATGCGGAGATGGTCATCGTACCGGTGGATCGATACGGCGTAACCAGGCTCGATCAATTTGCTGATGCCTGCAAGGGCGGCGCAGCTATCGCCAGCATTATCTACGCCAACAACGAAGTGGGCAGCGTCAATGATCTCAAGGAGCTGGCGGCGATCGCGCATGAATATGGCCTGCTTTTCCACACTGACGCCGTACAGGCAGGCGGTCAATTGACGCTTGACGTCGATGAGCTCGGCGTCGATATGCTGAGCTTGTCAGCGCATAAGTTTTATGGTCCAAAGGGCGTCGGTCTCTTGTACATCCGGGACGGCATTGACTTGCCAAGCGTGATGACCGGCGGCGGGCATGAAGGCGAACGCCGCGCTGGTACGCATAATACCGCCTTCATCGTCGGATTGGCGACGGCATTGGAACTGGCGTTTGCTGAGTCGGCAGAGCGGCTTGCTCATTTTCGACGTATGCGTGATCGACTGATCACCGGAATCTTGTCGCGGATTGACGGCGCCATGCTTAGCGGACATCCAAGGCAGCGCCTGCCATCGCATGCCAGCTTTATGTTGCCGGGCATTGACGTCAACGCGCTATTGATGCACCTCGATATGAAAGGTATCGCCGCCAGCAGTGGATCCGCTTGCAAGACCGGCAATCCGGAACCCTCCGATGTACTGTTGGCTATGGGCTACACGCCGGATGAGGCAAAGTGCGGTCTTCGTCTGTCGGTTGGCACGCAGACGACCGAAGCGGATGTCGATTACGCCCTGGAAGTCTTGACCGATTCGGTCAGCAGGCTACGCGCCATGAAACGGGAATTTGTCGCGTGAGCAAGAAGGATACTCGCGTCGTTGTCGCGATGAGCGGCGGTGTCGATAGCTCGGTTGCGGCGGCGCTGCTGGTGCAAGAGGGCTACGATGTCGTCGGCATGATGATGCGTCTGTGGTCGGATGAGGCAGCTGGCGGCGCCGAACATAATCGCTGTTGTACGCCCGATCAGATGCAAAGCGCGCGGCGTATGGCGCACCGGCTCGGCATACCCTTTTATGTGCTGGATACCAAGGACGTGTTTCGCGACAGCGTCGTTCAGTATTTCATCGACCAGCACCGCGAAGGTTATACGCCCAATCCCTGTCTCGAATGTAATCGACGCATTCGCTTTGACTGGCTGCTGCGCCATGCGTTGGCATTGGATGCGGATTACCTGGCGACGGGTCATTACGCCCGCGTTTCGAAGAGTGAGCAGGGCGGTTGGCTGCTGAGGAAAGGACTCGACGCGGTCAAGGATCAAAGCTACGTCTTGAGCGTTATGGGGCAAGAGCAGCTTTCCAAGACGCTATTCCCGGTGGGCGAGTACCCGAAAACGGAGGTGCGCCGCATGGCCGGCGAGTTGGGCTTGGATGCCGCCGACAGGAAAGACAGTCAGGATCTCTGTTTCCTCGGTAACAAGGACTACCGCGATTTTCTGCAGGTCTACGCTCCTGAGGTGATGGTCAAAGGTCCGATTGTGACGAGCTCGGGCGAGGCGCTGGGTGAACACCGAGGATTGTCCAACTACACAATAGGACAGCGCAAAGGCTTAGGCCTCTCTCACCGCGAGCCGCTTTATGTATTGGCGATGAATCCGTATAGGAATGCGCTGGTCGTCGGCACGCGCGCCGAGCTCGGGCGAGACCGGCTGGAAGCGGCGAACTTCAACTGGGTGAGCGGCGCGCCACCGGACGAAGCTTTCCGCGCTGAGGTCAAGATTCGTTACCGATCTCAACCTCAATCGGCGAAGTTTCACTGTCTTTCCAACGAGCGGGTACGGATTGTCTTTGATGAGCCGCAGCGAGACATCACGCCCGGTCAAGCGGCGGTCGTCTATCATGGTGATGTTTGCCTCGGCGGCGGTGTGATCGTCAAGTTCGAAGATGAGCAAGACGAATTACAAGCTAGCGACAAAGCTACTGACCTCGCCTGGTAGCAGCATCACAACGTATATCGAAATCAGGATGTACGGACCGTAGGGTAAGGCGGAAAATGGCTGGTAGCCGCCCTGTGCGTGTTTTGCCGCTACGTAGAATAGTGCGCCTATACCGCCCAGCAGAATAGCCAGCGACATCGCGATCAGGACATCGGGATACCCTGCGATGAGACCCCCTACGGTCATCAAATAGACATCGCCCTTCCCAAAGGCGGTGACGCACCGCGGCATATTCCATTTTCTGGATGCCAGTCGCGCGAACAGTCGCCCGCCCAAATACACAAGTGAAAAAGAGAGCCCGCCGCAGAGCGCGCCACCGAGCATCGCGGCTGTCGTCGAAGATGAAAGCGGAATGGCGAAAGCGCGAACGATCGCTAGCGCGCCGGTCGCCAGCAAGGGCGCCATCGGTATCTGGCGGTGTTCCAGATCAATGATGGCAATCAATAGAAACAAAACTACCATTGTCTGCCAGATCAGCGCCTCCAGGACCGACAAAGGACGAATATCGATAGCCGCTGCCTGCGTCAGCGGCATAAGGGCGGCTAAGGCGATTTCCACCAATGGATAACGCCAAGAGAGCGTACCTCGCGCTGCGCAATGCGGTCCCGATTCAGCGGAGCGCTTATCAGGCGCCTGACGCAATTGGAATGCAAATGCGGTTACACCTAGCCAGGCCGCCAGCGGACGGCGGCTCCCGTTAGGATACGTCGGCAAACCAGGCTTACGCCCGGCGGGCAGGTCATCCGCCAATACATTGACGACTCCGCCAATCAGCAGACCGATTAGCACCACCAACAGCCGGTCCATTTGCGCCAACCCTTAGCGCGGCGCTGGAGTGATTTCGGGGGCGGCCGGCAGCAGCGAAAACGAGATGATCAGCAGAATGAGCACAGCAGCGAAGATGACCAAGAGCAGGGCGGTTTGCTGGGAGCGCGTGAGGGCGGGTTCATGCTCCGGCTCTTTGGCCGTATCATAAATCAGATCGACCGGGCTTACCGACGTTTCGCCCAAGCGCCAGAGCTTCAGCTGCGGCGCGCTTTGCTCGAGCGAAACGATTAGCTGCAGCAGACCATGGTCTACCCATTCGTTGACATCATCAGGTGACGGTATCGGCGCGCTTTGCGGGTGTGAATGGTAAACGCCGATCCAATCGAGTTGCGCGCCGTCGATCGCCTTCAGCGTCTGCAGCTGCTCATTTGGATTGACCTGGAAACTGGACCTTGCCGCTGCTGCTACATTACGCATGGGAAAGGCGGCGGCAATGTGGTCGCCAGTTCCAGCGAGCAAGCCGCAAGCTTCCAGCGGGCTCTCAGCAAGCGCGTGGTCGGCGATCTGGCGCGCGACCGGATTTGGAATGGTAAATGCCATTGTCAATGGTCGTCGCCCGGAATCTCGAAATCAATCTGACACGTATCCTGCGCTGGATTGCGCGTCTCATAGTAAAGTTCAGCGGTCAGCGTATAGTCGCCGGCGGGATTATCGACGCCGCGGATATGCATGGTGTATTCATTGTCGTAGTGCATCGTGGCGATGACATCCAGGTCACTCACTTGCATTCCATCAGAGCGATGCGCTGTGATCGCCAAATTGGGTCGCTCCAGAAAGGGCGTCAGTTTGAGATTGACTTTGACCCGAAATCGATCAGGGTAGGGCGTCACGCGGAAGTCTTCGATCTTGACCTTGTGTTTCGGTTGCGGCACGAGGCTGGAGTCGTTGAACATGTTGATTTCCACGGCTATTTGCCTTCCGCCTGTAAGTCGCTAAGCGCGCGTTTCGCCTTGTCGAAATCTTCCGCCGGGACGAGCAAATGATCGCGAGAATAAGCAGCGAAAGCCAAGATCGGGATATCGACCGCCGCCAGCGCCGCCGCAAGCCGCGCGATCAAGCCAACAAGGTCTGGCTCCAGCGGCACGTCGAGCGTGATAAGACGGTAGGCCTGCTCGCTTGCCTGCGCTTGCCGCAGACGCGCGCGGAAATCCGCTCGCGCCGTGTCCGGCAATAGCAGCGTGATTTCGTCCTTGTCGACAATCATAGAGCAGTAGGGTTTCCCGATTTCGGCAACGATGCCCGCGGCAAGCGTGATGGCGCTGGGCGGCAGTTTCAGCAGGCGATAAAGGCGCCCGTCGCTGTACAGGTTTGCGCTGCGCAATACATCGTCGACAGTTTGCATCATTGAATGCTACTCATCGAATTGGTAAGTCGCCTCGGCATAAAAGCGTACGCTGCGCTGGGCGTATTGCTTCAGCAGCCAATCTTCGAATTGTTGGTTCTTTCGCTCGAGGCGCAAAGTCGAGCGCAAGTCCGCCATGGGATAATTAAGATTGAGCGCGCGGCCATGAATAATGTGGCGGCTCACGCCTGGGGGCAGATAAGCCTTCTGGACAGCGGCGTCAATGATATCCTGCGGCTCATAATGAGGAAACATCACCAACGCAACAGCGCTGGGGAACAGGGACCAAATTAGACCCGGATCGGTCAGGGGCGTGCGATACAGCGTCGCATTGCTATGATACGACTCGACCACCTGCCTTAGAGTGGCGTTGCGCTCCACCAGGCTGTCGACGACAGCGCTGATGCTATAGACTGGTCCATCGCGCAGCAAGATCTGCGCTACAGCCTTCGAGTCCCAACCGTCTCTCACATCAATATGATCGATATCATCCAAAGTGCGCAGGAAACGCTGCGCATCCCAGTCGGCGACAATGTGCTGCCATACGCCGAGATCAACCCAATCCGTTTCGTAATCGGCGATCTGTACCAATATATGCCGATAGCCCAAGGTCTTTAACGAGATGTGGCGGTTTGAGCCGTCCATTAGTACATACTGGTCATCTGCGAACTCGGCAACGACTGGTGGATTGGTGAAGAATTCAGCCCGCTTCAGCCGTTCCATCAAGGGCTGCGACCGCTGAATATCGCCCTTTTCGTGCGGCAGCACCTTTTCAACCGGGACGATGCGCAGTTTTGGCGGCGGCACGCTAACCGGATTCGAAATCATCACGAAACCTAGTAGAATTGCACGATATTGGGGCATAGCCTAGCATGAACGGGGCGGCAGGGCAATTGCGCTGAATACAGCGCAGTCGATAGGGAGCGGCACGGTGGGAGCAGCGCAGCAGGGCGCCGATGTAAGCGATGGACGATGGCTGACGATGCCGCGTACGCTGTCGTTCGTGATGAACGGCGACGCCGTGCTGCTAATGAAACGCGCCGCGCATAAACGCGTTTTCCCCAATCAGTATAATGGTTTGGGCGGCCATGTTGAGCGTGACGAAGACATAACCAGCAGCGCCTTGCGCGAGATTGAAGAAGAAAGCGGCTTGGCTGTGCATTCACTGAAACTGCGCAGCATCCACAATATCGACGCCGGCGGCGCCACGGGAATCCTGCTTTTTGTGTTTACCGCCGTTAGCGATACATGGACGATTCGGAAAGACTGCGCTGAAGGCAAGCTGGAATGGATTCCAAAGGACCGTGTTTTGGACTTGGACCTGGTTGAAGACTTGCCCGAGCTGCTCGTTCGCATCTTCGCGATGGGCGATGACCAACCGCCTGCCTATGCCCACGTCAGTTACGATGACAGCGACCGGATTCTTCTGCGCTTTCGAGACGATGAGGATGATTGACCGATATTATCAGCAACGCCGAGATACCGCGGAAGCCGGATCCTGTCCGCCATTTGGTATTTGTCAGCCGTTGGATTGGGTCGCGCAGTTTCATCTTGTCACAAGCAACTTAGTCGGCTTTGGCGGCGTAGTGATTGACAGGCGGGCGCTTGCGCATTCAGGCCTATGCTGTGGGCTGCCTCAAAAAAAGTGAAAATGATCGCGCGTTCCTTTCTCCTGATAAATCAGACTTTGCGTCAGGTTTTTGAGAATGGCCGGGGTTATCAATGACAAGGAGTCAAACTGAACCGCAGCCTTTAGATGCGGAAACCCAAGGGACAGGCGATAATGGGTCGCCGCCTCAACGCAGCAAGGCGCGCCGGCTGGGTTGCGCTATTGCGTTGCTGATCTGGTTCACGCTTCTTTTGACGCCTTGCGCGTTATTCTATCTGGCCGCCAATGGCGAAATACGGTTCGGTCATCGAGACATTCCGCAGCCGCATGCGCATCCATTGTTACTGGTCTCACTGGTGAGCGAGGCCGAAGATCGCGGCTTGCGATTCGAGACATCAAGGATCGATCAAGCTCAATCAAGTGAAGGGATGCTCTGCGTCGAAACAGCAGTGCGTTTCCTCCTTTGGGAGTACAGTGGTGGCAATCAGGATGTAAGCTATTGCGATTGCTATCGGCGTGAAGGATCAGAGGCTGAATGGGAACTGGATGGGACTTGGTCCGGCGCTTGCTGAGCAATTGCATAAACTAGGCGCCTTGGGCGGCGGGAAGATCTGATGGAGCTGCTGCAGAATATTGATACAGCGCACTTGCCGCTTGTCGCGGTCGGCTGTGCATTGCTCTGCGTTGCCGCGGTCATCGTTGGATTTTTGTTGCAGGCAGTAAGCGGCATATTCGAGGTGATCACTGGCTTAATTGAAGTTGTAGTTGAAATCATGCAGGGCGGTCCGGTCGCTTGGTGCGGTTGCGCGCTGCTCATGGTAGGGCTGATTGTCTGCGCCGGGTTCACCTATCTGTATTTGCAGGCGCCCGCAACCTGCGCGGCGCATCCAACGTATTTCTGTCAGTGGTTCGGTTTTCTTCCGTAATTGCGACTGCGGTTTCCCCAATTCAAAACGCTCGCTTGATTAATTACTTTGTGTAGCTAAATAAATTCCTGTATACTTGAGAGTAGCAGAACTCGCTGGAGACTGGTTATGGCTACCACAGTTGTCACGCTGTCAAACACCGAAGTGCGCGCCGCAGACATTGACAAGCGAAACTACTGGCTGCGCAACCGGCGCTGGGATTTATTTTTCATCACGCTGAGTGTAGTAGTCGTACCCTTGCCTTATCTCATGTATCTGCTGGGCGTCCATTTTGGGCTTGCAGATGATATCAGTCGCAATCTAGTGAATACCTTTGTGGCGGTTGCTATCGGCGGTCCGCACATGATGTCCACATTTTTGCGCACGGGCTTGGATGATCGCTTCAAGGAGCGTTACCCCACTTTGGTCCGCTCGTCCATAATCATTCCGGTGCTTGTAATCTCGCTCGCGTTTCTAAACCTGAGCTTAATGCTTACATTCTTTTTCTTTTGGGCGTCACTGCATGTATTGCATCAAGTGACCTACATCATCGAGCTATACAATCATAAGGAATCGAAGTTTGTACGTCGGAGTGCCTTGAGTCCAGTTTCGCGGCTGATTGATTACGCGATTGTGCTGACAAGCCTCTTTCCCATTGCAATGTGGAAGATCAGCCAAGGCGCCTTTGAAATCGGGCAGAACGATTTGGGCGAAGCGATACCCGATCTGTTTCAGCAGCCGGATAATCCCTGGTTCTTCATTTTGGTTTCCATTGTGTTTGGCGCAGCGCTTCTGTCTTATATTGCCAAGAGCATTTTCGAGTACATTCACGGCGTGCTCAACATGCCGAAATTCGTCTTCATTTCCTTGACGGTGCTGGTGGCGTTTTTCACTCCGCTCTTGCCAAATCTTGATACCGCCTTCCAGGGACTGAACACCTGGCACTCATTCCAGTATCTGGCTATCACCTTTTACATCATCAAGATTCGGCAGATGGCCGGCGATCTGGATGCGAATGCGCCGCTGGTCGCGCGATTCAGCCGCCGCACTAGCGACGCCCGCGCCCTCTACGGTTTCAGCGCCGCATTGCTAGCGGGTTCCGCGGTGATCTTTGTGCTGGTTTACCTGCTGGCTGCAGTTGTGCGCCCCGGTATTGACGGCAACAGCCACTTTGACATTGCCTATTACACGGCGATTCTGTCATTCTTGTGGATTCACTATTACCACGATCATTTTCTGTTCACGGATTTCGAAGCGCTTGACGGCGCTTACGCCGGATAGCCCGCATTGAGCGCGCCAGCATGGCGGCTAAGGAAACACCTCTTGCACCCATTGCATTGGGTCGATGTTCACGCTGTTCAACCAGACCTCCCAATGCAAATGCGGACCGGTGCTGCGGCCAGTTGAACCTACGGTACCGATCACCTGGCCTGTAGCGACGAACTCTCCCAAATGGACCAGCGTTTCGTCTTGATGGGCGTATAGGGTGTACAAACCCCAACCATGGTCAATCAAGGTCGTATTGCCTCGTATATGAAGGCGGTCCGCCATGACCACTGTGCCGTCAGCGGCGGCCAAAATCGATGTGCCGGGCGCGCCAGCGAAATCGACACCGCCATGATAACGATCAAAGGGACTGCCGTTGTACGAGCGCAACGTACCGAATACAGCATTTATCGGCGCGGCGGCCGGCAAGCTCAAAGAATTGATCCAGTATCGCTCATCTGTGAAACGGTCTGTCGCGTGGACAAGCAAGGCCCTTTCTTCCGCTTCCACCGCCGGCGCCAGGAGCTCGCTGTCGCTGATCCGAATGGTTTGACGTCCGTAGCCGCCGGCGATTACTTGCACGTTGGCGCCAATCGAAGTGGACTGTCCAAACTCATCCTGCAGTTCCAGCGTCATCGGATAAACATTCAACTCAGTGAACATTGGGATGCCAATGAGGATATTATGCCGCTTGCCGTCCTCGCGCGTGATGACGCGCAATTCGCGGCCCAGAAACTCTCCGCTGATCGTTATCGGCTCGGTGGTCAGCAATTCAACTCGGCCGCTGCGCCCGGCGGAAAATACCAGCGGATCAATAGTGAAGGCCAGAACGGATTCCGGCAGTTCGCGCGTCAATTGTGGCAGCCGAATGCCCGGAACAACTAGCCTCTGGCCGACGCTGAGCAATCCAGGATCGGCCAAATTGTTGGCGCGTGCAAGGGCGTCAATTGTCTGGTTGTAACGCAACCCGATCTCGGACAATGTCTCGCCCGATTGCACAGTGTGGATAAAGACTTCTGAGGGATCGCCGGTTCGCGAAAAGGAGTGGCGAATGCCAGCGCCGGGCACGACTGTTGGAATGGGAGTTTCCTCGCCTAGAGTGGATGTGCTGGGCTGGCTTGAGTCCGGAGTCACGACGCCAGCCCCGCTGTTTCCGTCTGCGATGGTTAGTTCCTGACCGACATAGATCAGGTCCGCCGTTGCCAAACTGTTCAATGCCATCAATTGGGAAATGGTCTTGTCATAGGCTGTTGCGATGTTTGCCAGCGTCTCGCCAGCCGAAACCACATGCGTGATCTGCTCCTGAGGCGAGCCAGCGGGAAGGGGGATGATCAGGCGCTGGCCGACGGCAATCGAATCGTTATCGGTGATGCCGTTGGCTTCGGCGATTTCTTCGGCGAAGCGATTGTATTTCAACGCGATGCGAAAGAGGTTTTCGCCACGCTGCACAACGTGTACAGTAAACTTCGTATCGCTGGACTCTTGCGCCAGAATCGACGCGCCGCAAAAGAGCAGCGCGGCCGCGAGCAGGGTCAGCAACTCAATCAAATGCTTGCTCAAATGACAGCCTCGTTTGTGTCGTGTTTGTCGCTAAACTTGGCTGGAATCAGCACAACTAATATTGCCAATCTTACAGCGTCGCAGTCGAATGTTCATGGGCGGAAATCAGGATGCAGCAGACTTTGATGAACGCAGGCGCACTGCTTTGATGCAATGGAACATCCGAGCCGTTTCAGGCGATACGATATGGCATTGCCCTCGTATCATCCAGGACGTCTCTAACCCGCAGGCGCATGATGATTGCTGCCATGGCGCTGACCTCGGTATGATCCCCGCTGTGTTGGTCATAAACTTGCGCTGCTTAGTCAACGCTGCAACTACAAGTCTTATCTGCGCCGAATTATCCGGGTATAGTCAACACTTGGCCAATGCTCAATGCGTCTGCATTGGCAATACCGTTGAGCTGCGCCAATTCGACGACGCTCACGCCATAGAGCGCAGCGATCGTGGAAAGCGTATCGCCGGGCCGAACCGTATAGGTCACCGGAATTGATGTTGGCGGTGGCGTCGGCGTCGGCCGGGATGCGCTCGTTGTCGTCTCGGGAGATTGACCCGACGGCGTTCCGCTGGCCGAAGGGATTTGCAATTCCTGGCCGGGTTGTATCCAGCGCGGATTCACGAGTTCATTTAGATCCACAATCGCCTGAATGGTCGTACCATGATCGCGCGCGATCTCGTCGAGCGTATCGCCAATTTGCACGATGTAGACGATATACGCGCCAGCAATCGCTTCGGCAGTAGGCGTCAAAGTTGACGTCGGCGTTGGGCTTGGCGGAATTGGCGTCGGAATCACAAGAATCTGACCGACATCAATCTGATGGACATTGAGGATGCTGTTCTGCTGAGCGAGCAATTCAACCGTGGTGCTATAACGTCTCGCGATGTTGACCAGCGTGTCGCCTGGCAGCACCTGGTGCGTCACATGCGTTGCGGTTGGCGTGGGCGTACTGGTGAACGTGGGAGTGGGGGTGGACGTTGCCGTGGCGGTCTCGGTGGGTGTTGCAGATGGCGATGGGGAGGGTGTTGGGGAGGGGGCTTGTTGCTCCTCTAACGCGGCAAATGCGCTCGCTCCGCCGACTTCGCTTACATTGATCGGAATGATGAGAAGCTGTCCGATAAAGATGGCGCTTGCCGCATTCAAATTGTTGGCTTCTCTGATCGCTTGGACGGTGGTGCCATACTCCTCTGCGAGCCCGCCGACGGTTTCCCCCGCTTCTACTTCATGGGTGACTTCGTCCGGAGTCTCGGTGGGCGTCGGCGTGACTGTGCTCTCTTCCGGCGCTGGCGCATCGGCATCGGTCGCAATCGCTGTGGTAGCCGTCTGCGTAAGCGATTGCGATTGATTCTGCGAAGGTGTTTCTGAAGTCGCGCCTGCATCAAGGCTTGCGTCCGTCTCCTGCGTAGGCGTGTCATCAACAACCACGACGGTCTCGCTCGCCAGTTCCAATACCGCATCATCGAGATAAATGTAGTTATTCGCTCGCGGCTCGCCTACGGTGGATTCGATAAAGACGGTTATGCTTGAGCTATCGGCGGTCGCAATCACCGCGTACTGGCGATAGGCATCGTAAAAGAAGGTCGCTGCGGTCGACCAGATGATTTCGTCGCTCGTGCCATCGGTTCCACCATTCGGGTCAATTCCGACGCGCAATACAACATCGCCCGGATCTTCGCTGAATTCGGTATCCTCAAAGCTGGACGACCAGACGTAGGCATAAACGCTGAAGCGATAGGTAGAGCCACTGGTCAGCGAATCTACTTCTTGGTAGATGCCGCCTTGATGCGTGGCGAAAAGCGTGAAGTATTTCTGCGCTTTGCCCGCTTCATCCAAGCGAATTCTGTCCCTTTCTTCGTCATAATTCGGACTGTGATTTGCGAAGGACGGGCTTGTGTCATCGGCCGGAACATGCCACGGCGCCCAGGATGCCGCAACCTTGCGCGGGTCAGGACCATCCAGTTCTACGAAGTCCCCTTCAAAATCGCCGTTTTCCAGCAAGTTGGCGACCGTATTCTCTTGTCCGAATGAAAGTGCGATGAACAATAACAGTAAGGTGATGACGAAGATCGCCAGCTGTTTCCTCATTGTCTTCTCCCGCTGCTGTGGGGCATGGCTCAATGGCTTTGGCGCTTCAATATAGTCTACTCAGTTCTTATTCAGCGCACAAAGCAATATACCAGCATTCCGCGCCTTAGGATTCTCACTTGTGAATGCTTACAGGATACCGTAATCTAGCGTTGAATTTGTAATCGCTTTAAAGCGAATTCCTTTTGCGGTTGGATGACAGGGCAAGCCGGCGTACCATCACGTTTGAATGCTGGTACTGTCTTGCATAACGGAGAGTCCAAACACGTATAGCAGTTGGTGTACCACTGACTGCAGCGGATAAGCCGGGATTAAGTTGAAAGTTTAGTCTGCCGCATTGTGTCGCTAGCTAGCAACAAGCGCAGATCGTCCAGAGGACCTGTGTTCGAGTTGATGGAGGCCAAAACTCTTGAAGCTGCATGAATTCCAGTCGAAGTTCTTGTTCAGGGATTTCGGCATTCCCATTCCGCAAGGCAAAGTTGCTACAAACCCGAATGAAGCCTACGACATTGCGCAAGAGTTGGGCGGAGTTGTAGTGGTGAAGGCGCAGGTGCATGTCGGCGGTCGCGGCAAAGCCGGTGGCGTAAAGGTGGCGAAAGACGAGGAAGAGGCGAAACGGCATGCCGCCAGCATACTCGGGATGGACATTAAGGGACTCACGGTTGAGCGAGTGCTTGTCGATCCCGGCGCCGATATTCAGCAAGAGATCTATTTGGCGATAACCAATGATCGTGGCGCCGGCAAGCCGCTAATTATGACTTCTATGGAAGGCGGCATGGATATTGAGGAACTGAATCGCGAACGCCCGGATGCCATCGTTCGCGAGCACATTGATCCCATCATGGGTTTGCACGATTATCAGATGACCTATATCGCCAGCGCAATGGGCATGCCGCGCGCGCATTGGCGCAGCTTTGGCAAAATCCTGAGCGGCCTGTACGAGTGCTACAGCGCGAACGATGCCGAGCTGGCTGAAATCAATCCTCTCGTAATCACCGATGACGGCGAGTTGCTTGCCCTAGATGGTAAGGTGATCATTGATGATAATGCGCTCTTTCGGCAGCCGGCATTGACGGAGCAGCGCGATACCAGCGGTGAGCCGGACTCTGAAAGGCAAGCGCGCGACGCCGGCATCACCTATATCAAGCTGGACGGCCAAATTGGCTGCATGGTGAACGGCGCGGGCTTGGCCATGACCACGATGGACATGACCAAACTCTATGGAGATGCGGACGGCATAGGACCGGCGAATTTCCTGGATATTGGCGGCGGGGCTTCGCCAGAGCAGGTGGCGGCTGCCATGCGCATCATTCTGTCGGACGAAAATGTCAAATGCGTACTATTCAACATTTTTGGTGGCATCACCCGCTGCGACGAGGTCGCGCACGGCATATTAACCGCCTACAACGAAGTCAATCCCGACGTGCCCATGGTTATACGGCTGCAAGGAACCAATGCGGCCGCCGGGAACAAAATCATCAGTGAAGCGCAGATTCCCCATATCATTAGCGCCGAAACGCTGACCGAGGCGGCTCAGCGGGCGGTGGCCGCGGTGAAGGAGCGGAGCTGACATGTCAATTCTTATCGACAGGACTGCGCGTGTCCTAGTTCAGGGCATTACCGGACGGCAAGGCGGCTTTCACGCAAAGCTAATGATGGAATATGGCACCGATGTGGTTGGAGGCGTTACGCCAGGCAAGGGCGGCGAGTGGTTCGAAGGCAAGCCGGTCTTCGATACCATGCGCGTGGCGGTCGCAACAACCAATGCTGATGTCAGCCTCGTTACAGTTCCGGCGCGTTTCGCCGCCGATGCGATCATGGAAGCGGCTGATGCCGGCATCAAGCTGGTGATTTGTTTGACTGAGCATATTCCGGTCTCGGACATGATGAAGGTTGTCGCTTTCTGTAAGCGGCGCGGTGCGCGTCTAATCGGCCCGAATTGCCCGGGAGTAATGACGCCTGGACAAGCAAAGGTAGGCATTATTCCGGCGATGGTCGCGACGCCTGGCAACGTCGGCGTCGTTTCTAAGAGCGGCACCCTGACTTACGAAGTGGGTTTCGCCATGAAGAATCATGGCATCGGCATATCAACTGTGGTTGGCATCGGCGGTGATCCGGTCATCGGTACAACATTCGTCGACGTGCTGGAAATGTTTGAGAATGACCCGGAGACGGAAAAGGTCGCCCTGCTCGGGGAGATTGGCGGCAGCGCGGAAATCGTCGCCGCCGATTACATTAAGAACGCGATGACCAAGCCGGTCGCCGCGTTCATCGCCGGTCGCAGCGCGCCACCGGGCAAGCGAATGGGGCATGCCGGCGCAATTGTTGACGGTGGCGAGGGCTCGGCCGAAGAGAAGATTTTGGCGCTTGAAGCGGCCGGGGCGCGAGTTGCAGCCAATCCAGAAGAGATTCCCGGCTTGTTAGCCTGAAGCCAGCGCAAGCGTAGCCCAAAGACTCGAAGTCCGCATGTGGTAGTGAGTAGCCTTGGGCGGACGTTTTATCGATTCGCGGGCAATACTTGGTGATGCTGACGACAACGCGCCTCGTAAGATTCCTGCGCGCCCACCAGAATGATCGGATCATCCATCGCAGCCGGTCGTCCGTTCACCAGGCGTTGCGTTCGGCTGGCGGATTCGCCGCAGACCACGCATATCGCTTGCAGCTTGATTACTTCTTCCGCGATGCTCAATAGGTGGGGCATGGCGCCAAAGGGCTTGCCGCGGAAGTCTGTATCCAGCCCGGCGATGATCACCCGAATATTGCATTCGTCTGCCAAGCGCTGCACTGCGTCGACAAGGCTTTCATCGAAAAACTGGGCTTCGTCGATGGCGACCACGGTTGTTTCGCTGTTCGCCAATTCAAGGATTTCGCTGGCAGCCTTCACCGGAATGGCTTCTACCGATTGCCCGGTGTGGCTGGTTATGCGCTGGATACCATAACGGTAATCTATTTCGGGCTTAAAGACCTTGACCTTTTGCCGCGCGATGATGGCGCGGCGCACGCGGCGGATGAGTTCCTCGGTTTTGCCGCAGAACATGCTGCCGCAGATCACTTCTATGCGCCCGACGTGGTGTTTCATCGATTCAAGAGCCGGTGTCGATACGGATGATTGGGCATTGAAGCAATGCCATAGCGAATTGCAAACGAAAGACTGAGCAGCAGCGATGGACAGCTGGCTGCTCTCGGCTTAGCTGGGTTTTGGTCAATTGCTGAGTTGATAGCCGCGCGCGCGCAAGTTCTTCTTCAAGTCGCTGACGACTTTGCGTCCGATTCCCTGGATCGCCAAAATGCTGTTCTCGTCTTCCTCATCACCCAGACGATCAAGCACATCGGAGACGATCTCGATGCCGTTCTCTTCCAGGATATTGCTGTAACGAGCACCAATATCAAGTTCGGTGATTGGCATATCGAGAGGTGTACGTTCGGCGGCCGCGTCTTCGAGCGCAGTACGAATCTGGTCACGCTGCTGCAAACGCTTCATAAACTTGTCGACGCGCCCTTCAGTATCGACGATTCGCTGTTCGCCGGTGTAGAAAGGATGGCAGTTCGAGCAAATCTCAACCGTCAGTGATGCGACTGTGGAGCCGGTCGTCCAGGTTGTGCCGCAAGTCATGCAGCGCACTGGCGTCTCATGCCAAACCGGGTGGATTCCTTCTTTCATCTTTGCCTCCGCGCATTTGCGGCTCACCTGAGTTGCGCAAATGACTTATACCGCAAATTCAATTGAGCGATTGACCGGTCTTTTCATGCGAATCGTGAACCGAAATCCGCTTTTGACCGCGGCGACCGCGCATCTTTTCGAAGGTTACGAATCCGGGCCGCGTGGCGAAGATGGTGTAATCCTTGCCCATTCCAACGCCTTCGCCCGGATGAAACTTGCTTCCCCGCTGGCGCACGATGATATTACCTGGGATTACATATTCGCCGCCGTAATTCTTAACGCCGAGTCGTTTTGAATTGCTGTCGCGCCCGTTGCTGGACGAGCCGCCGCCCTTTTTGTGTGCCATTGCGAAATGCCTCCTGAAGCCGAGCTTAGACCCTGATATCCTCGATCCGTAGCCGCGTACAATACTGCCGGTGGCCCTGCTTGCGGCGATAATTGGTGCGCTGACGGTATTTGTAAACGATGATCTTCTTGCCGCGGAACTGATCCACGACGGTCGCCGTGACCGCGGCGCCTTCGACCGTCGGCCGACCGATGCGGGTATCGTCACCGTCAGCGACTAAGAGCACATCTGAGATTTCCAGCGTTTCGCCGACTTCCTGCGGCAAACGGTCTACATCGACAGTCGCGCCGACCTCCGCACGATACTGTTTGCCGCCGCTTCGGATGATCGCATACATGATTCGTTACCCCAACTTTCGCTTCGGTTCTCCGCAGCGGACGCCGACAGCGGCTCCGTCAACGGGGAAAATTGGATTACAGTAAAATACCCCACTCAATCCCGCAGGGCGTCAACAAGTGTAGACCATTTGTCTGTCTTTCGTCAAGCGGGAGTTTAGGCTTGATCGCCAGCGCCGATATCAGGTGATGAACATCGCATCGCCGAACGAGTAGAATCGGTAATTCATTTGCTTTGCCCTTTCGTAAGTTTCAAGCAGGCGCTCTCGCCCGACAAAGGAGCTGAGCATCATCAGCAGCGTTGAACGCGGCAAATGAAAATTGGTAATCATGGCGTCGACAGCGCGCCATTTATAGCCCGGATAGATGAATAGGCTTGTCGCAGCTTCAAATGCCGCCACTGGTCCATCGCTGTCGATGTCGTCACCCGCGCGGGGATGGCGTGGGTTGCCGCCGGCGCTCAAAATAGCGGCGGTCTCCAAAGTGCGCGCGGAGGTCGTGCCGACGGCGACGATACGCCCGCCTGCCTGCTTGGCCGCATTGATGACGCTGGCGTTGCATTGATCCAGAAGCGCATATTCGCTGTGGATTTTGTGGTCGCGAACCCGCTCGACCGTGACCGGCTGAAAGGTATCCAAGCCGATATGCAAGACGCAGGTTGCCAGCCTTAGGCCTCGGCGCTTCAGCCTGTCTAGCAGCTCCGGCGTAAAGTGCAGCCCCGCTGTTGGCGCGGCAGCCGAGCCTTCGATTTCACTGTAAACGGTCTGGTAGCGTTCGCGGTCTGATAGCGCCGTACGTATATACGGTGGTAGAGGCATTTCGCCGCGTTGGCCAAGGAACTTGCAGACGGGCTTGCTGAACTCGATGATGCGCTTGGAAAGCTCCATCTGCTTGACCACTACGCACTCGATCTCTGAGTCCGGAATCGTCAGTCGCATACCGACTCGCAGGTTTCTGCCGCCCACCAGCGCCTCCCAACGCCGTTCGGTCAGCTGCTTCAAAAGGAGGATTTCGACTTTGCCGCCGGTCTCCGCTTTAACGGCGCGCAGCCGTGCCGGTATCACACGCGTTTTGTTAAGTACGAGTACATCATCGGCAGCAAGCAAGTCGGCTATGTCGGAGAATACGTGGTGTGTGATCGCGCCGGAGTCGCGATCGAATCGCATGAGTTTGGCTGAGTCCCGAGGGCAAGCTGGCGTCTGCGCAATGTAGCGCGCCGGCAAATCGTAATCGAAGTCGGCGACTTTCATATCAGGCGCTGCTGCCCGGCGGATGGTACTTCGGGGAAGTCGATGCCGAGGTGCTTGTAAGCGTGTTCGGTGCAGGCGCGTCCGCGCGGCGTTCGATCGATGAAACCGAGCTGAATCAAGTAGGGTTCGTAGACATCCATGATTGTTGCGCTGTCTTCGCTGATAGCGGCGCCTATGGTGTCGAGCCCGACAGGTCCGCCGCCGAATTTCTCGATAATCGTCGAAAGGATGCGCCGGTCCACATCATCGAGGCCAAGATGATCGATCTCCATCAAGTCGAGCGCTTCTTTTGTGACTGGCACGGTAATCACTCCGTCAGCCCGCGCTTCGGCGAAATCGCGCACGCGGCGCAAAAGCCGCAAGCCGACGCGAGGCGTGCCGCGCGCCCGACGGGCGATCTCGGCCGCCGCTTCCGGTCTGATCTCGACATTGAGCATCAGCGCCGCCCGCGTGACGATGCGCTCTATGGCGGCCGGGTCATAGAAATCGAGCCGAAAGCGAGCGCCGAAGCGATCGCGCAAGGGCGAAGCCAGCAGCGCCAATCGGGTGGTGGCGCCAATTACGGTGAATCGGGGCAGGTTGAGCCGCAGAGTCTTCGCCGCCGGTCCTTTGCCGATGACGATATCGAGCACAAAGTCTTCCATCGCCGGGTAGAGGATCTCTTCGACCGCTTTGCCCAGTCGATGGACTTCGTCTATAAACAAGACATCGCCCTTTTTCAGATGCGTGAGGATGGCAGCGAGGTCGCCGGCGCGTTCTATCGCTGGTCCCGCCGTAACGCGGATATTGGCTCTTACTTCGTTGGCGATTACATAGGCGAGTGATGTCTTGCCCAAGCCCGGCGGTCCATAAAACAATACGTGATCGATGGGTTCGTTGCGGGCGGCGGCGGCCTCAATGATAATGCTCAGATTCTCGCGGACGCGGTCTTGGCCACACATGTCGGCCAAGCGCTCCGGACGCAGCGCAATATTGTCTCGATCAGATTTCCTCGGTCGGCCGCTGACGAAACGCCCGTCTTCGCTCATAAAACTCGCTGTCGTTTCCGCTACGATTGCAGTTGAGTATAGACGAGGGGTTTGCGGATTCAATGCTTGCTTTATAGAATCAGGAGCACGATATGCGCCATCCAAGACTGCGCTAATCAGACAGGACGCTCATGCAGTTACATGTTTCCTCTCACCCGCTCGTAAGACATAAGCTAACCTTGCTACGGGACACCGCCACCGACCATCGCAAGTTTCGCGAACTTGTGCGCGAGTTGGCGCTGCTGCTCTGTTACGAAGCGACGCAGGACCTACAGTTGAAGCCCACGACGGTCAATACGCCAATGGGCGAGGCGAAGGGCTGGGAGGCGAGTGAAATCATCGGTCTGGTGCCAATCATGCGCGCTGGTTTAGGGCTGGTGGACGGCATCCAGGAATTGCTGCCGACGGTGCAAGTTTGGCACATTGGCTTGTATCGCGATGAAGAGACTTTGCGGCCCGTCGAGTATTACAACAAGCTGCCAGCTGCGCCCACGGTGCAAGTCTGCCTGGTGTTGGACCCGATGCTGGCTACCGGCGGCTCCGCAATTGCGGCGGTCGATATCCTGAAGCGCTGGGGAGCTCAGCGCATTAAGTTTTTGGGCATATTGGCTGCGCCCGAGGGTGTCGAAGCGCTCTCCACCGCCCATCCTAATGTGCCAATACATGTTGCGGAATTGGACGAACGGCTTAACGAAATCGGATTTATCGTTCCGGGCCTGGGCGATGCCGGTGATCGCATGTTTGGCACCTGATGTTGCGCCTTTACGCCTTTGTGATCGTATTCAATGTGGCTTTGGCAACCGCTCTGCTAGCCGTTCCGCTAGCGCGCTATCTTAGCTTCCGTTTTGGCGTCACATCTGTGCCTGGCGGCCGCCGACAGGAGCGCATCGCTATGCCGAAGCTAGGAGGCTTTGCGATATTTGTCGGTTTCACTGTCGCCATCATCCTGGCGCAGTTCATCCCGATTGAACGGGGCGATCCCTTTGAAATCGTCCGTCTCAGCGGGTTGATCCTCGGCGGCACGGTGATTTTTGTCCTTGGTGTAGTCGATGATATTTTCGGCTTGAATTGGTTTCAGATCTTTCTTGGACAAATACTGACTTCGGCGATCGCCATCATCTTTCAAATCTTTATCGCCTTCTTCAACAATCCATTGACGGGCCTGCAGACTGGCGAATGGTCGCCGATCGTGACCGTCGCGCTGACGATGTTCTGGCTGGTGCTGATGATGAATACGGTCAATCTAGTCGACGGTTCGGATGGACTGGCTGGCGGCGTCGCGCTGATTGCCGCGCTCGTCCTTTTTCTCAACAGCGCGTTTCGGCAAGAACCGCCTCAAACGAGCATTAGTCTGTTGCCCTTGGCGCTGAGTGGCGCGCTGGTTGGCTTTCTGCTGCATAACTTTTATCCGGCTCGCGTATACATGGGCGGCAGCGCCTGGTTTCTGGGTTATCTGCTCGGCACATTGAGCATCATTGGCGGCGCGAAGATGGCGACGATCTTATTGGTAATGGGTTTGCCGCTGATGGACTTGGGCTGGCAGATTGTCAACCGCATTCGTCATGGCAATAATCCTTTTCGCGGCGACCGCGGTCATCTGCACTTCCGTCTGCTCGACAACGGAATCTTCACGCCAAGGCAAATCGCGCTTGCCTACTATTCGATTTGCGCGTTTTTTGGCTTTCTTACGCTGGTGACCACCAGTCAGATGTTCAAGTTCATCGCCTTTGCCTTCATGCTGATATGCATCGCGATAGGCTTCGTCGCGGTCGGACGGATCTCGGCGCTTCAAGATGACGGCGGACTATCGTCGAAATTGTCTTCCGCATCGGCAAAGACGTCTTCATCATCAAGCGGCTCATAGCTGAGTTCGCCATCCCCGGACAGTGTCGATGGGCTACCTTTTTTCGTGCCGCGCATGGATGGCTTGGGCGCCGGGCGGGTACTCCTCGCACGAACACGTGGCTGATTGGGTCGAGATTCGCCTCTGCTATCACCAAGCGATGCATGATTTGAATTCGCTGGCGAGGTATCCGCAGGTTCTAGTGTGTTGTGCGAGCGCGTATTCATCGAGAAGGGTCGTGGGAAAAACTCGCCGCTGGCAGCCTCGTCGCCTTTGTCAATCTGGTCATCTTTATCGTGTCGACCAGACGACTCCCCGGCGAATGGGCGGCTGAACGGCGCGATGTCATCGTTCAGCACATCCAATGGTCGGTCACTTGCGGAAACTGGCGGACGCGCCGATGCGGAAGAATTGTGCTTCTTCGCCGTTGCTATACCGGAAGTCTGACGTTCGCTGCGCTCAGGTTTAAGCGGCGTCGCCCGATCAAGCGAAATGGTAGCGCTCGGTGGCGCGATCGGCGCGTCCGCGATGGATTCGGCGCGTGAAAAAGCATTCGCCGTGCTTTCTGACGCTGTCACTACCGACACGACGCTGTGGCTGACCGGTTCTCTGCCGGGCGGTCCCGGAATCGGCAGCTTCAAGTCGTAGACTGAGCGGATGATTTCGGCGCGCTTGCTGACCTGCTGCCGCTGACGAGACGCCATCCTCTTCCTCGTTTGTATACGCTTGTGTTCTTGCGCTTCCTGACGCGACATCGTGATCATTTTGCCGTCGGTGAATGCGGCGCTCTTGCCGCTGACCCGCTCAATCAATGCCTCCAGCGCGCCCAATCCAAATACGACAACGATATTAATAGTGATAACCTGCAGCACAACCAGGATGAGGCTGCTGACCAAATGCTCGATACCTTGCGCGATGGAAGATTCAATTGCGCCGCCGACGCGCCAGGCGAAGAAGAGAGAGGCGGTCAGTGACAAAAAAACGACGCTCTTGCGCCGCACGCTTAGCCGGGTGTTCCGGCTGGGAAACATCGTGTTGGCTACTGTGAACGCCAGGTAGAACCAGAGCCAGAAGTCGGCAGTTCTTGTGAGGCTTATGACGGCGCGCGCCAGCTCATCAACGGAACCCGGCTGCAAGAGAAGGGCCGCTTGCAGGCGAAAGATATGCGCGGCAATCGCCCAAAGGCAGAGCACACCGCTGAACAGCGGCGCGTACCTTATCAGCGCATATCGAACTGCTCCCGCTAGCGGCGATACGCGGATGAAATCCAGCCGCAATTCGCCGATTTTCTGCTGCTCGGGGAAGCCAATGGCACATTCGGCGCGCGCCCGTAACAGCCAAGCGACCACCCATACAGTAAATTCGTGCAGCAGAATTCCTGGCAGGAAAAGGATGTAGTAGAGAATCGTGGTTGTCTGAAAGCTGTTCGTGAGCAACCAGCCGACTCTGAATATATGCTGATGCAGCCAGCGCTCAATCTGGCGGAAGAATGCGAGCAGAAGCCCAAGCGCGCAGACCAAGGCGAGAAAATCAAGCGCTCGCAGATCAGCGTCCTTTCACAAGTGATGCGATTTCGACCAAGGCGGCAAAGTCACTGGCGGCGAGCGACGCCCCGCCAACCAAGGCGCCGTCGATATTCGGCTGCGCCATGAACTCTTCCATATTGTCCGGTTTGACGCTGCCGCCGTATTGAATGCGAAGCGTTTCTGCGGCGTCCATTCCGAAAAGCTCGCTTACGGTATCTCGCACGGCGGTCTTGATGATGTCGTCCGCGATTTCTCCGCTTGCGCTTCTGCCGGTGCCGATCGCCCAAATCGGCTCATAGGCGATTACCACTCTTGACATGTCGTCCGGCGCAAGACCATCCAGCGCCGCTCTTACTTGGGAGCGAACGAAGGGCACGGTTTCGCCCGCTTCGTTTTGCTCCAGACTCTCGCCAACGGCGACGATTGGTTTCAAGCCGGCAGCCAGAAGCGCCTTTGCTTTCCGGTTCACATTCTCATCAGTTTCGTTGAGAAAGGCACGACACTCCGAATGGCCAATGATCGCGTAATCCACATGAGGCGCCAGCATCGAAGCGGATACCTGCGACGTGTATGCGCCGCTCGTTTCCCAATGTGCATCCTGCGATGCCACTTTGACAGGCGAACCGCGCAGCTCCGCAGCAACCGCTGCAAGCGCGAGGAACGTAGGCGCGACAACCCGCTCAACAGTATCGAATTCGCCGATCATCGGCGTCAATTCGCGGACGAAGGCGACCGCTTCATCCGGTGTCTTGTTCATCTTCCAGTTTCCCGCGATTACCGGAATTCTCGCCATCATTAATTCCTTGGATGAATTGAAACCTACACTTCATTTGTACAACGCAAGCGATTTATGCGCCACCGCGTTGTGGCGTCCTCGTCCGATGAGCGGCTCGCTTCGCTAACGCTCCCGCAGCGCTTCAATACCTGGTAAAGCCTTGCCTTCAAGCAGTTCCAGGCTGGCGCCGCCACCGGTCGATATATGCGACATCTGTGTAGCCAATCCGGCTTGTTCGACCGCCGCCGCCGAATCGCCGCCGCCAATGATGGTAGTTGCGTCTAGCGCCGTTATGTCGGCGAGCGCCCGCGCCACCCCAACAGTGCCCAAGGCGAAACTTGGCAATTCAAAAACGCCCATCGGTCCATTCCAGACAACGGTCTTTGCGCCGGCGATCTCATGGGCAAACTTGGCAATCGTACGGGGACCGATATCTAGCGATTGCCAACCGGCCGGCACATCGGACGAGGCTGGCAGCAACTGTTGAGCGGCATCATTGCGGAACGAGTCGGCTATACGTTGATCCACCGGCAAGACAAGCTTGGCGCCGGCCGCATCCAGTATGCCGCGCGCGATATCCAGCGCGTCCGTTTCCACCAGCGAATCGGCCATTTCGCGGCCCTGCGCAGCGAAGAAGGTATTCGCCATGCCACCGCCGACGAGCAGTTTATCGACCTTGCCCAAAAGCGCGCTGATGACGTCGATTTTGCCCGAGACTTTCGCGCCGCCCAATATCGCTACGAACGGCCGCTTCGGGTCCTCGAGCGCGGTGGCAAGGTAGTTGATTTCGTTTTCCAGCAGCAAACCCGCGACGGCAGGCAAATGCGCCGCCACCCCGACGTTGGACGCATGGGCGCGATGCGCCGTGCCAAAGGCGTCATTGATGAAGATGTCACCTTGTCGCGCCAACTCCGCGGCGAACTGCGGGTCGTTCCTGGTTTCTCCCTTATGAAACCGCGTATTCTCCAGCAAGATCACGCCGCCAGTTGGCAGGGCATTGACGGCGCTTTCGGCGTCAGTTCCAATGCAATCATGGCAGAAGGCGACATCGTGTCCAAGCAACTGAGCGAGCGCTGGCGCGACCGGCGCCAAAGACATGGCTGGTACGCGCTCGCCCTTCGGGCGACCCAGATGCGACATCAGGATAAGCGCATTCGGTTTGCAGCCAAGAATGTGCCGCAGCGTCGGCAGCGCGGCGCGGATGCGCGTCGTGTCGGTGATGGTGACGCCGTCGAGCGGCACGTTGAAATCGACGCGTACCAGCACGCGCTTTCCACAAAGGTCGACATCGCGAACGGTCAGCTTTTCCATCGGCGCGCTCTCCTCAATGCAAAAAGGCGAGGCGCCCCCGCCTTTGGCAAGACTTGCTGAAATTGGCTACAGCCGGTCGCCAACGAACTTCGTCAGATCGGCCGTGCGACATGAGTAACCCCACTCATTGTCGTACCAGGTGATGACTTTCACCAGATTGCCGGCCACATCCGTTGCCAGGGCATCAATGACGCTGGAATGCGGATTGCCGATATAATCAGTCGATACAAGCGGCTCGTGCGACACATCGAGGTATCCGCGCATGGGACCAGCGGCCGCTTCTTCAAAGGCGTCTATCAGTTCAGACTTAGCCGGTGTGCTCTCCACTGAAGCGACGAAATCCACCAGTGAACCAGTCGGCGTCGGCACGCGCACCGCCATGCCGTCGAACTTACCCTTTAATTCTGGCACAACTAGAGCGACCGCTTGCGCCGCGCCTGTAGTCGTTGGGATCATGTTGACGGCGGCCGCTCGCGCTCGACGCAGGTCGCTATGCGGCAAGTCCAGAATCTGCTGGTCATTGGTATAACTGTGGATTGTGGTCATGAATCCTTGCTGAATGCCAAAAGCGTCATTGACGACCTTGGCGGCCGGCGCCAGACAATTGGTCGTGCAAGACGCATTCGACAACACATGATGAGAATTGGAATCATACCAGTCTTGGTTGACACCGAGCACGATCGTGATATCTTCGCCTTTTGCTGGCGCGGAGATGATTACCTTTTTGGCGCCAGCGTCAATATGTTTAGAGGCGCTGGCTTTGTCGGTAAATATGCCGGTGCTTTCGATAACGACATCAATTCCCAATTTGCCCCAGGGCAATTGGGCCGGGTCGCGCTCCGACAGGGCTTTGATTTCGTCTCCGTCCACGACTAATGCGCCGTCAGTCGCCTCAACCGTGCCCGGGTATACGCCGTAATTGGAGTCATAACGGAAGAGATGCGCCATCGTATTCAAGTCGCCAAGATCGTTGAAGGCGATCACATCAATATCGTCGGCGTAGTATTCGCGGATCGCTTTAAGAACCTGTCGGCCGATGCGTCCAAATCCGTTGATGCCGACTCGAATTGCCATTTCTTCCTCTCCTTCATCGCCATGCGATCGGAACTGCCAGTTTCGCTGAAAGCTTAGTACAGAGTGCGCAAGAATAGAATGCTGAATAGCGACCGCGAGCCTCTTGCCGGAGCGCGCCAATAAGACAGCGCTCGCAGGCGTGCGCTGGCCGCCCGGTTCTTGGGCGCGCAATCAGGATATGCGCGCAGCCAGCGAAATGGGCGGCGACAGCAGTATTCTAATTCTCACATTTGCAAAGCGGGCAGGTTTTCAACTCGAGAAAGACAATAATTCAGACAGCGGAATCGGCTGCATATTCCAGTTGCGCAGCAAGTCAAGACCAGGCTCAATCGCGAGGAAGGCAGTCTTAATTGTGTGATGAAGAATAATGGTTCCAGGGCGCAGGTAACTCCGGTAGTTTTCCAGAATAGCGTCTACGCAGATTTCGGGACATTGCTGCTCGGCGCAAACGCCATTCTGCAACTGTGGACCCCAGATGCGCGCATATGAATCGTAACTCGCCTGCGACCTGCATTCGCAGGTTTCCTCTTCGTTTCGCTTGGCGCAAATTGCGTCCTGCGAATCCAAGCCCCAAAGAATCAACGGCATGTTGTAGTATGCCGCGAGTTCCTTCACCGCATCGGTGACGTGCCCGTATGGCGGGCGGATGCCGACTGGCCGAAAACTGGATCCGAGCGCTCGCCGCATCACATGCAGCGTTGGTTCCATCTCTTCATCGATCAGCTGCTGGAGGCTCATGTCTGTGATGACGCGATGAGTGAAGAGGTGACAGCCGAATTCGTGACCCATGTCGCGTAAACGCGGATAAAGGTTTTCGTAGCCGGGGTTCGGTCGCTCTAAATTGTTCAGTACGGCGCGCCCAGCGGGAAACAGGGTTAGGCGAATACTTCGCCGTTGGTATTCGCGCCCGATGCGCAGCGCATAGAATTCGCTCCACAGGTCATCGTAGGTGAGGCTGACTTTGCGCGAGTTGGTGTACACATGCCGGATAATTCGGGCGGCGCTGCCGTCGGACGAAAGCGCTGGCGCGCCGAGAAAGGTCGCCAAAGTCGCGCCTGCTCCCCATTTTAAGAACTGGCGCCGCGATATACGTGAAGTTGATTCCGATCTGAGGATAGGCAAGCGTAACCTCTCAGCTATATACATTGAAGTGGAGGGTATCAGCAGTCAGATTTCCAATACGGTCTAAGGCAGCTGGCGGAACTAGCAAATCGACGACCAATTGCTGTAGATCCATAGCGCTCGCCATTCAAACCTCGCAATCGCATAAAAGTAACACATCCGCGGTTCAATCACAACAAAAAGCGCGCCATTGTCGCATAAAGCGCGTGACGATCCAGGAGCGACAAGCGGAGCGCTTCAGATTTGTTGCCGATACCGCCTTTCGAAAACTGCCAGCAGCATGAGGATCAGACCCGCGGAGAAAAGTATAAACGCCGCGAGGGCGAATGCGGCTTCAGCGAAGAGCTGCTCCGGGTACAGGCGAATCAGGCTGTCCGAAAAGGGAAAGCGCCAAGTTCCCTCGGCAAAGAAAAGCTCGTGAAAGATATCAAATGCCCGATCCCAGGAAGTCGCTGATAGAAGCGCCAAGCCTAGCAGGGAAAACATCGTGGTCAAGCAGCCTCGCCGCAAGCCAACACGAATATCGGATTGCAAGCGCGCGTTGTATAGGCTCGCAATCGCAATCATCGCGCTGAAAAATAGAAAGATTGCCGCTGACGCAAATATCACCGTCGTCATTTGCTTTACGTCATCCATGTGACTCAATTCGCGTTCGCTGAATAGCGCGCAATCGGACCCGCCGGAGTCGGCATTCCAGCATTTGGCGGCGGGCAGGCGCATGGCCGCCAGGAAGTCAATGGACTCGCCGTTAAACAGGTACTCGATGGCCAAGGGCCCATATTGAAGGCGATCCTGCTGGGTAAAACCGTAGATGTCACTGGGAAAGCCCGGACGCTGATAGGCGAGCTGCAGAAACTGCTCGCTTAGTAGCAGACGCGCGCCAAGGCTAGCCAGGAGAAAGGGCAAAACAAGCGCAAAATACCAGCGAACAATGAAACGAAGCAGTCGCGGGTCAGCCATTATCTAGCCGAAATTCCTCCGCCCGTCCAGCCAGCAAAAAGTCCAGCACGATGGCATCGACCAGCATTTCGACCGGCGCGCGGTCATCGGTAAAGACGATATCGCCTTCAGCAAGCGGCACCAGATTGTCTGCCGCCATTGCCAAGATCTCGTAAAGAATCGGATCCACGGAGTCAATCGGGTAGCCAAGGTTTGCGCGCAGGTTGTCCGCCGATGTTGGCCGAACCGTCGCGACAAGGATTGTATTGAAGGACTGTGGCACATCGATCGCGTGGACGCTGGGAAATACTGCAAGAAGGGTCTGCGAGAGCGCGTCCACCAGCCGGCGGTCAGTATCCGTCCGCCCCACATTGATGGCGACAACTCCATCATCACGAAGATGGTCTTTCACTTCGGCGAAAAACTCAAAGGTGGTGAGATGCCAGGGGATATACGGTGGTCTATAGGCATCGACGGCGATTACCGTGTAATCACGCGCAATTTGTTTGAGCAGAAACCGTCCATCGCCGATATGCGCTGTGAGCTGCGGCATTGCGTTGGCATTCATGTCGAAGTACCGCGCGCCCACCTCGACGATTTGCGGATCTAGTTCGATGCCGTCGATATGAATATCGTCATAGATTGACGCGTGCTGTCGAGGAATGGTGCCGGCTGCCAAGCCAATCAGCAGCATGGACTCCACCCGGTCGGCGCGATAAGGCGCTTCGTTGAAATACGGGGCGGCCAAGAAGTAATCCCAAGTCGCGCCGTAGAAGACGACGTTTTCGTGCCACTGGCTGTGAACGCCCTGACCCTCGTTGAGGTAAAGATACCGGAATCCCGCCGAATCTTCTTGCACCTGGATGTAGTTGTAAGCGCTTTCGCCTTCGTATATCAGGCTGGCGTCCGGCGCCGCCTGGCGCAATGGACTGCCAGATGCCGTTCCTACGAGCAAGCCCAACATCAGTGGCATGCCGGCATAGGGCAAGGCTGCGCGCATATTGCTTCTCAATTGCGCCACAAAGGCGATAGCGAACAGGATTCCGGCGAAAAGCAAGAATGTGCGCGTCGTGCCAATCTGTGGGATGGTTACAAGCACCGGCAGGAAGGCGCCCAGTATGCTGCCAAGGGTGCTGACTGCGTAGACTTGACCCGCGACCCGGCCGCTAAAGGCGATGTCCGTAACCGCGAGCCGGATCACAAATGGCGACACTGTTCCCAGCAGCGTCACCGGCACAGAAAACAGGACCAGGATGACGATGAACGACCCCAAAGCCACTGCGGCTTCGGCGCCGAATACGGCTTGTGCCGCTCGTGATATGATGGGACGAGCGATGAGAGGAATCAGCCCGCTCAAGAAAGCCGCCCACATGATGAGCTTGAGCAGCAGCCCTTCGCGCGGGAAGCGGTCAGCCAACCGGCCGCCAAGGAAGTAACCGGCGGTCAGATAGAGCAGCATCAGTCCGATGACGTTCGCCCAGACCAGATTGCTATTGCCAAAGACGCTGCCGAGCAAGCGAGAGGCTGACAATTCTATCGCCAAGGTAGTCATGCCACTGACGAATGCGATCAAATATAGGTATCGCTTACTTAGCCTTACGGAGGGGTTGGCGGCGCCTGCAATTGACAAATTCAGCCTCTCGAATGCTAGATTTTCTGGCCGGAATCAGCGATTCATTATGTGTCGTCGAAAGAGAAAAATCAATGAAGGTAATGATACGCCGCGCGACGACCGATGACGCAGGCGTGATCGCATCACTGGCAGCGGATGCGATGGAGACGCAAATTGATGCGGATTCGCCGCGAGTACACAAGATCTTGAATGCAGGACTTACGTTTGTAGCGACGCATAACGAGGCGATCGTTGGCTTCGCCAGCGGCTTTTACACTCTTGATCGGCATGGTAGCCGCCGCTATGAGCTTGACCTCTTGGCGGTCGCTCTGGACGCGCGGGGGCGCGGGATCGGCGGCCGCCTGGTTGAGGCAAATCTGATTGCCGCCGGAGACAGCAAGCCACAGCTCATCCGCGCGCTCGTGCGCAGCGACAACCGGTCGATGCAGCGCCTGTGCCGTCGTCATGGTTTTGCCGTGTTACCGCGAAAATACCAGTTGTTCGTCGCGGTCCCGCGCTCAGTCGTCAGGAAAACGCAGAAGCATCAGGCTCTTTTGATACCAGTAGAGACGCTGAATTACAGCGGAATCTGGCTGGAGGGCGAGCTGAGCCAGGCGGCAATCAATGTTGCGCTGAGCCAGGCTGCGCAAAGTAACATGTCCACAATCGGCGCAGTGATACCAAGCGATGCGACGCTTGCGATTGAATTGCTGCGCCGGAATTCATTCGAGAATGTCGGCGAATATGACTGGTGGACGATCAATTCAAGAAGCGGCTGATCTTAAACAGCCGGTCGTTATGCTTTGTGGCGCCGTCCAGCGCGATATCGGTGAGCATCTTGCCCACCATGGTGCTGAATTTGAAACCATGTCCACTGAACCCTGCCCCAATCGCCACATGCTTGTGTTCGGGATGAGCATCAATGATGAAGTGCTCGTCCGGCGTCTGCGTATAAAGGCAAATTCTGCTTTCGCACGCTGGCGCCGTGGCGAGGCCGGGAATATGCGCTTGCAGGAATGGCCTCAGCGCCTCAATGTTACTTGCGTCGGGCGAGTAGTCGACTTCATTGGGGCGCCGCACTTGCGCTCCACCGTGAAAGGCGGCTTTAAAGCCAGAGCCGTCGTGGGACGGAATGCCGTAAGGGTTCTCCGGAAAGCGATTGCCCACGTGGGCGATCCAAACCGGGCAACGATCCGATTCGTATCGATTCATATCCGCCGGCGCCAAGAAATTAAGTTGACAGCGCAAGACTGTCAGCGGGAGTTGAAGACCGGTCTCGCGCAAGAGAGACTGCGCCCAAGATCCGGCCGTGATAATCAGATTAGCGGCGGAGTAGCGTTCGTGCTCAACTGCAACTTCAACGCTGTCGGCATGAATCTTGATGTCCGTTACCGCGGTGTTTTCCGCGATCAATGCGCCAAGCTTTCGCGCCAGCGTGAGGTGTCCGCGCACTGCTTTGGAAGCCGCGATGAAGCCACTATCCGGCTGATAAAGAATCTTGAATCTCTCGCCAAATCGAAATTGAGGAAAACGTCGCGTAGCCTCGTCTGCGTCAAGGAGTTCGTGGCTAATGCCACTCGACCGCACGGCATTGATGGTCGCTTGCAGCCTTTCGTCATCGGGCGGACCAAAATCGATGCCGCCCGTTTTGTAATATAGCTTTTCGCCGAGTTCAGCTTCGAGCGCGAACCAAAGCGGAAAGGTATCCTTCATTAGTTCGACATATTCAGGATAGTCATAGGAATAACGGATTATGCGCGAGTAGCCATAGGAACTGCCCTTGCGATGATCCAATTCAAATTGCTCCAGCAGGAGAACGCGCCGTCCTCGCTTGGACAAGTAATAGGCGGCGGCGCTGCCCATCGCGCCAGCGCCTATAACAATTGCGTCGAAATCATTCGTCATTGATCAATCTTTCCCCAATTATCGCTCACGCTGGCCGCTGCTCGAGCGCCACCGAGAGATCATCGTCTTTGCTAATCGTGATTGTCGGGATCTTTGCCAGCTGCAACAGGCCGTGTACGGCGTTTGAGTCACGTTCGGCGCTGAAAGTCTGCGGATTTATGTAGACGCATATCAAGCGAATGCCGCGCCGCTGCAGCACTTGCGCTTCGTTGATCCAATCCTGATCGACGGACGAGGTGATAATCATCAGGGTTGCGCCACGCGTGAACAGGTGAGTCTCCAGTGAAAGGACATCTTGCAGCGAGTGAGACGAAGTGCTGCGCGCCGAAGCCAGCGTTTCCAGGATTCTAGTCAACTGTCGATTGCCGCGCTCCGGCTGGTACACCTGTCGATAAGGGGTATAGGCGGCGTAGCCGACCACCCGCTCATCGTCCAGGAAGTGCTTCGCCAGCGACGCGGCTATTACGACGCCATATTCTTCAGTCGAAGGAGGGATGCGAGCGCTGTTGGGGATGATATGCCCACCCCCGTCAAAGCGGCGCAAGCTCGGGTCTTCACAGAGCGACTTGGCGGAGAAATCGTTGAAGAGCCATATATCCACCAGCGGATCCAATTCGAATTCCTTTACCATGATGTTGCCGGTGCGGGCTGTCGAACGCCAGTGGATCCGATTCATGCTGTCGCCGGATACGTAATCGCGAATGCTGCTGGCGTTGGTGGTGATCTGGTGCGTCAACTGCCGCTGGGCATCACCGCCCGAAAGGAAGCCGACGGGCAATATCACCCGGTTGATCTCGACAGTCATCGGATACACGATCAGCCGGTCGGTAGCGCCGACCCGCCGCGGCGAATGGAAAAGGCCAAAGGGATCGCCGCTCACCACGGTCATAGGTCCCAACTGGAACTCACCGCGTACCGCGCAAACGGTCTCCACTTCCCAACGGTATTCGCGATTGCCTACCAGAGTCGGCACGACATGGCTGGCATGATGACCCGGAAGATTCGAATGATCCCGTATCTCGAGCCAGAGCTTAGGCAAAATGCCAGTCTTGCGAATGCCAAAGGATTCGTGAAAGACGCGGCCGACTTGCGACCTCCGCGTCCGTGTCGTTCGGCGCAGAGCAATGCCGCGTAAGGAGACCCAAGTCCAGACCAAGGACAGGACCATAACCGCCGCTACAAGATACGCGATGTTGAACAGATCTGAGCGACCAGTGAACAGCGCGATGAGCAGGCTGAATATCGCCAGGATGTAAAGCGCGTTGCGGCGGTGGGGCATGGGTCCTTATCGCACGGATGAACCGGGCACCGGCGTCGATTGCAGGATATCCTGCACGATGGCGCGCGAAGTAATATTCTTCAGGCGCGCCGCCGGACCCACAATGATACGATGCGCCAGCGTAACTTCCGCAAGCGCTTTGACATCGTCGGGGATTACGAAATCGCGGCCGCTCATCGCCGCGCGCGCCTGCGCCGTGCGGAAGAGCGCCAGCGACCCGCGCGGGCTGCTGCCAAGGTAGACATCGCCGTGACGCCTCGATGCCGTGATCAGATTGATGATGTACTGCTGCACTTCTTTGGCGACATAGACATCTTTGATGAGCTGCTGTACCGCGAGCAGCTCTTTCAAGGTGACGACTTGCTGCTGATTTTGTATCGGATGCTGATACTGCTGCGAGACGAGAATACTGAGTTCGTCCTCCGGCTGCGGGTATCCCATTTGGATGCGAATCAGAAAGCGATCCAATTGCGCTTCGGGCAGCGGAAAAGTGCCTTCATATTCGATTGGGTTCTGCGTCGCCATGATTAGAAAGGGATTGCTTAGGCGGTAGGTGACGCCATCAACCGTCATTTGCCCTTCTTCCATCGCCTCCAGCAAAGCCGATTGGGTCTTGGGCGTCGCGCGATTAATCTCATCTGCGAGCACCGTCTGCGCCATGATAGGACCCGGACGAAACTCGAATTCGCGTGTTTTCGGATTGAAAATAGACACTCCGGTGATATCCGACGGCAGCATATCCGGTGTGAATTGGATGCGATTGAATGTACAGCCGACAGCGCGCGCAAGCGACTTGGCCATCATCGTTTTGCCAACGCCTGGAATGTCTTCCAGCAGGATATGACCGCGGCAGAGCATTCCCAAGATCGCCAGGCGAACTTCGTTGCTCTTGCCTAAGATGACCTGCCCAACGCTATTTGCGATCCGCTCGGATACTTCTTTAACCGGCGCGGCCGGCTGCCGTACCTGGTTGGCTTGATTTGTCGTTCTTATCTGCTCGCTCATCCACCCGATTCCAAGTCATGCAAATTGATTGATTCTAGTATAGTCGATTCACGAATGTAAACATGGGGCGTATCGTCGTCGTCTGACATTTGCTACGCCCACAGCTTGCCGTCGGACGCATTGCAAGTATAATGGATGCAGTGAGTTGCCAAATGGCAACTTGGCGCATCCTAGGCTTTTGACCTGCAATCTACGGGTAATTCCGCCGCCACCAGATAGTATCATGAGTCTGTGGTCATACAATGTTGGCATTTGTTTGTAATATATGTTGCCGTCTCAGCCGCGCTCGGTCATGAGTCCGTCGAAAGCTGAGCGAATTAGGGCGCGACTCGGCGCCTTGCAGTCGCTGACGCCTGAGTTGGAAGCAGCCGCCGTCATCAGTGTCGAAGGGTTGATGATCGCATCCTCGCTGCCTGAATCAGTTGCTGAAGATCGAATGGCGGCGATGTCAGCCGCGATGCTGGCGCTGGGCGAGCGAATCGCGAAAGAGCTTGACCGGGGCGGTCTGAAGCAGGTGTATATCAAGGGAGACGATGGCTACGTCTTGCTGATGTCTGTGGATGAACGAGCGGTGCTAGCTACGCTGGCAAGCGACGAGGCAAAGCTTGGGCTTGTCTTGTTGGACATGCAAGAGGCAGTCTCCGATTTACGGCAGTTGCTTTGATACGGAATTGTGTTTGAGTGGTGGGTCACCCGGCGTGATTGCTAGGCAGCGGATGAATGCTGTGCAGATCGGTTGAAGACATGAATTCGACACCCAAATATATCTTTTGCACCGGCGGAGTAGTTAGCTCCGTAGGCAAAGGGCTGACGGTGGCCGCGATCGGGCGAATATTGAAGGCGCGCGGTCTTAAGGTTGCTATTCAGAAGCTAGATCCATATCTAAATGTTGATCCGGGCACGATGAGCCCGTATCAACATGGCGAGGTCTTTGTCACCTCGGATGGCGCCGAAACCGACCTGGACTTGGGCCATTATGAGCGATTCGTCGACGAGAATGTAAGCCGTCTCTCCAATGTCACCGCCGGGCAGGTATACCAGACGGTAATCGAGAAAGAACGAAAGGGCGATTATCTCGGCGGCACCATTCAAGTTGTCCCGCATATCACCAACGAGATTAAGCGTTGCATCAAGGTCGTTGGCAAACAAACCGGCGCCGATGTGGTCATTGTCGAAGTAGGCGGAACCGCCGGTGATATCGAAAGCTTGCCATTCCTTGAAGCGCTCCGTCAGTTGCGCGCGGAGTTGAAGCGGCGCGATTCCTTGTACGTTCATGTCACTTTCTTGCCGCATATCGGCGCCACCGACGAGTTAAAGACCAAACCAACGCAACACAGCGTACGTGAACTGCGCGGCATCGGCATCCAGCCGAACGTCATCATCGCGCGCACTGATCACCCGGTGAATGACGACATCATCCGCAAGATCGCGCTCTTTTGCGATGTTGACGAAGACGCGGTTATCCCACTGGAAACAGCCGACAACATCTATGCCGTTCCGCTGATGATTGAAGCAACGGGTTTGGGCGAGTTTATTCTGGAACGTCTCAAGCTGGAAGCGGACCCGCCGGATCTCGCCGAGTGGCGGCAGATCGTTAGCAGGCGCCGTTCGGCCGACGACAGACTCCGCATCGCTATCGTTGGCAAATATGTTGAGTTGCACGATGCCTATATGTCAGTGAAGGAAGCGATCGTGCATGCCGCTATTCAGCACAACCAGGACGTAGAAATCCGCTGGATTCATTCCGGCGAACTCGAGAAGGGCAAGCGAATCGACGAGCTCGAAGAACTTGACGGGATGATCGTTGGGAGCGGATTCGGTTATCGCGGTATCGAAGGAAAGATTATCGCCGCCAGATACGCGCGTGAGAACAAGGTTCCTTATCTGGGGCTTTGCTTGGGCATGCAAGTGATGTGCATCGAATACGCACGCAATGCGCTTGGATTAGACGATGCCAATAGTACCGAGTTTGATGTGAGTACGCCGCATCCGGTGATTGACCTAATGTTGGAGCAGCGCGCGATAGAGGACTTGGGCGGGACCATGAGGCTTGGCGAGTATCCCTGTATACTGTCGCCAAATTCGCTGGCCTCGCAAGCTTATGGCAAGGGCGAAATCCTTGAGCGCCATCGTCATCGCTTTGAATTCAACAACGATTATCGTGGATTATTTGCCGCCAATGGAGTCTGTTTCAGTGGCATGAGTCCGGATGGAATCCTGGTGGAGATGATGGAGCTGCAAGATCATCCATTCATGCTGGGCTGCCAGTTTCATCCTGAGTTTTTGAGCCGGCCTAATCGGCCGCACCCGCTGTTTTCCGCCTTGATTCAGGCCTCAGTTGAATACCGCGATGCGCTTGGTCGCTTACGTGCGCAGTCTTCTCTTGATATGGACCGAAGCTGAACTGGTTTATCGCGGCGAGCGCAGTGAAAGTGACGGGCTATCCGGCAAATCTAGTTTGGTGGTCCTCCTATTATGTTATCACAGATGGAATGAATCATGACATTTCGTAATTTCATTGAAGCGCTGCCGAAAGTTGATCTGAATTTGCATTTGACCGGCGCGCTGCGTAAGGAAAGCCTGCTGCTTATTGCGAATCAGAATGGCGTTCCGAATCAGATGGATGATTTCGGGCGTTGGGTGGATTTACTCGACAAACCGGACCCGGCGCGATTCACCGAGATGGCGAGCGTGATTGGCAGTTGGCTTATGTATCCGGAGGACGTCGCCCTTGCGGTCTACGACATCGGCGTGGCTTTATCGAAGCAGAACGTGCGATACGCGGAAGTCGCGGTAGCGCCATCGAGTTTTGTCGGCAGCGCGCAAATGAACTTTGACACTTTCCTCGATGCGCTTAACGACGGGCGCGATCGGGCGTTGCGCGCTTGGAACGTCGAAATGTCTTGGGTCTTATGCGTACCGCGCGACAATCCGAGGGCAAGCGATGATGTTGCTCGTTGGGCTAGTGGCAGCGCCGCCCGTACCGGCAATGTAGTTGCATTCGGTCTCTCCGGCGACGAGGAACTCCAACCAGTAGGGCAATTTCGGCGCGCCTTCGCCACCGCGCGCAAGAAGAATTTGTACACGATCGTGGATGCCGGCGAATATCTAGGCGCCGGCGGGATCGGCGAAGCGCTCATGGAGCTCCAGCCCAATCGATTAATCAACTCATGGCGCGTCGCCGAAGACGAGAGCGTGTTAAGTCAGTTGGCTCAAAGCGGCAATCCGTTGGTGGTGTCCATTTCACGGTCCTTGGCAAGCGGGCAGAAGAAGGCTGCGCCCCATACCCATTTATCGCAACTGCTCGAATGCAAGGTTGACGTGGTTCTATCCTGTGATCAACCCTCGCTCTACCAGCGAACGTTGGTAGACGAGTACGTTTTGGCGCATGAAGAATGCGGAATCGTCAGTGATGCGGTGGTTGCGTTGGCGCGCCGCGCGATTGAGCTAAGCCTAATGGACGACGAGCGGAAAGAAAACATGCTCCGCAGCTTCGATTTCGAATTGAAGACGGCTAAAGCCCGATTCCTCGGAGGCGGCTAGACGCGCGCTCCACTAGCAAATGAGCGCTTTCAATGATGCGCCGTTGAGTTAGTCAACCGGCGTGACCGTGATATTTCCGTAAACGCTGTCGTCAAGGGGCAAGGTGATCAGAAGCCGGTTGCCGCCGTCTACCTTGGCGCGCGATTCCTGTCCCTTGACCGGGATCGACAATTCCACGTCTCTTGTTATCGGGCCAAAGCGGCGCTCCTGCAGATGATAGCGGGCCGCAGTCGGCGTTGCTTCAGGCTCAGACCGCGCGGAGATCGTCAGAATATTGGATTCAAGACTGATTTCGATACTGTCTTTGACCAAGCCATCAATCGGCTGTGAAATGATGTGCAAGTCGCCATCAGCCTCGTAGACATCGAGCTGCAGACCGTCTTGACCGCTTGTTAGGGCGCGGATGCGTTTCTCCACTTCTTTGGAAATCTGTTCGCCCACATTTTGGATTTCTTTCATCGGGTCGAAACGCGGTTCGTTCGTCATGGGTTCTCCTCACGTGCAGAGTCTTTCTATCAATTATACGGATGATGCGATGTTTTGTCGCAAGTGAAACGGCCCCGGGTACCTCGCGCGGCGCAGGGTGGATCGAAAGTGACTCTATTTCGCGCATCGTGGCAGGAAAGTAAGGACTTCAATTATCTGCGCTCGTTGTTTAAGATTTGCTGACATCAATTGTCGAGGGCGCAAGTCGCATGCCAAAAGTTGCGTATCAGGGTATTCCGGGCGCCAACTCCGAAATCGCAGTCAGACAGCATTTTGGCGATGATGTCGAGGCGCTGCCCTGTCGGGATTTCAATCATCTCTTTAATGCGCTCCAGACAGACGCCGTGGACTTTAGTTTGTTGCCTGTCGAGAATGCCTTCTCCGGTTCGGTCAGCGGCGCCTACGAGCTGCTGCTTGACCATGACCTGCGCATACAAGCCGAGGTGATCCTGCATGTGCATCACGCCTTGCTCGCCAATCGAGGCGCGACCCTAAAAGATATCAAAGAGGTGAGGTCGCATCCGCAGGCGCTGATGCAATGTGAACGTTTCTTGAAGCGCAACAATTTTGAGCCGGTGGGTTGGTTCGATACCGCTGGCGCCGCGCATGATCTGTCGCAGAATCCGGAGCCGGGCGTTGGCGTCATCGCATCGACGCTGGCTGGCGAGTTATATGAATTAGACCTGGTAGCGAACGAAATTGAGGACGAACAGTACAATTACACCCGTTTCCTGTTGATGGGGCATGGGGATCCGCAACCATCGGAATACAACAAGACATCTATCGTATTCGCTACGCGCAATCGTCCCGCGGCGCTTTACCATTGTTTGGGAGAATTTGCCAAACGCGATCTCAACTTGACCAAGCTTGAATCGCGACCGCGGCGGAACCGCCCCTGGGAGCCGTTATTCTATTTGGACTTCGAAGGGCATTGGCAGGAACAGCGATGCCAAGAGCTGCTGACTCAGTTGCTGCAGTTGACTTCCTTTGTGAAGATGTTGGGTTCATATCCGGCTGTTCGATCCGGCGCGGTAGGCATGTAAAGCGGGAGAGGGGAATGCGGAAACTTGACGTAGCGGTTCTAGGCGCGACTGGCGCGGTAGGCCAGCGGTTCATCCAGTTGTTGGAAGATCATCCCTGGTTTCGCGTCAGCGAAGTCGTCGGCTCGCATCGGAGCGCCGGTAAGCAATATGTAGACGCAGCCCACTGGATCCTGAACGGCAATCCACCTGATCGTGTCGCCGGGCTAAAAGTGAAAGGGCTGGACGACGACTTTGATTCGCCGCTTCTGTTCTCTGCGCTGCCAAGAGAAGCGGCTCTGGCGCGCGAACTGGAATTGGCTGCAGCCGGGCATGTCGTCTGCAGCAACGCCTCAGCCAATCGTATGCTGGGGGATGTTCCGCTGCTGCTGCCCGAGGTCAATGCCGACCATATAGGACTGATCGATATACAGCGCCGGCAACGAGGTTGGACCAGCGGCGCTTTGATCGCGAATTCAAACTGCACCGTTATGCCGGTTGTGATGGCGCTGAAGCCGTTACTTAAGTATGGCGTCCGCCGGCTGCATTTGGTTAGCGAGCAGGCGGTCAGCGGCGCCGGCTATCCGGGTATGTCTTCCATGGACATGATTGACAATATCATTCCCTACGTGCCGGGCGACGAGCAAAAGATGGAGACCGAATCACGCAAGATGCTCGGTGACTTAAATGGCAAGGGCATTGACATGCTGGACGTTGTTGTGAGCGCCACGTGTACGCGAGTTCCCGTCATTGATGGCCATCTGGTCAATATATCGGTTGAACTGGAAGAGGGACCGGCGCTTTCGTCGATTGTCGACGACTGGACGACATGGCAAGCTGCGGATCCCGTTTCGCGCTTGCCCAGCGCGCCCGGCTATCCCTTGCAATACCTGGACCAAATTGACCGACCACAGCCACGTCGGGATCGAGACGCGGGTGGCGGCATGATGACCAGCATTGGTCGATTGCGCGAATGCCCGATTCTCGGTTACAAGTTCGCCGCGCTTTCACACAATACGGTGCGTGGCGCGGCCGGCTGCAGCATCATAAACGCCGAGCTCTTGGCTGCTCTGGGATATATCGAGGGGTTTCGCGTAAGGGAAGCCGCTCGGGCGACCTAGACTGGCGCGGCAAACTCAGTCGTATTCACCGCTTGAATAGACATATACCGCCGGACCGACCAGGTCGCCGTTCTGGTAGTCATATTCGCTTTCCGCCCAATGGAAGAGCCAGTGCGCGTCTGTAACAGATAGATTGACGCAGCCGTGGCTCCGGCGGAAACCAAATCCATCGTGCCAATAGGCGCCATGCAGCGCGATCTGATCGTCGAAATACATCGTCCAGGGCACTTCCTGTAAGTAATAGAAGTCAGGCTGGGCATAGGCGCCGCTCATCAAGGTTCGCGTGAAGCGCACATAAACGTGAAAGACGCCCTCGTTGGTGGGCCATTCTTCCAAGCCTGAGGATACGAGCGTGGCGAACACCGGGCGGTCGCCTTCGTACGCTATCGCGACTTGCTCATACAGGTCAACGCTTACCCACTTCTGCGTGTCGACTCCAAAGGGCTTTGCCACCGGAAGCAGCTTGGCAACTTTGAATTGATGCACCCATTGACTGGGTCCTATCTGATACCAAGAATAGCCGTTGACTTCGACGGTCGCGTAGATATTGACGCGCGTATAACGGTACAGGAACGGGTTGTCAGCCGCTTCTGGACCACCGGGCGTCTTTGAACCGCGCAGGTGCCAAAGTGTCCAGGCGACGGTATAAGGCAGTTCCTGTTCGAGCGGAAGCACAACACCGGCAAAGCGAGATGGACCCATGGATTCGCTCAGAATCTCCGACTTCACCCACTGATTCTCGCCGACCCGCGACCATTGGCCGCTTTGCTCAAAGACTGTAACAAAGGTATAGCCGTCTCCGAATGTCTGGCTCTCCAGGCTATTCGGTGACGAATGTAAACTAAACGGGCCTTCAATTTGTCGGTAGTCGCGGTCGTATAGTAGCTCTTCATCGATTTGCAGCGGTTGCACATTGGGCCAGCGATTTGCTGCAATCGCGTCGGCGGATGCGCCGCATCCATCCGGCGAGCACAGGGATTGAGCCAGCGCTTGCGGGGTCGCCAGCGCAAATAAAGTGACTATTATCAGAAGACCAAATGAACGCATCAGTACTCCCAATCATGCTCGTTACAACAATATTAAAGCGCAAAATCGCCGTAAATTCAAACAGCAGCCGGTCACAGTAAGTCCGGCGTATGCAAACCATAGGGTAGCGGCGGACAGCGCGTCCGCGAACGCAAGCGAAAGTAGCGCGATTAAGCAAGCCTTGAGAATTAGATTGAGAGGCAGCCTGTTACATCCTGGCTATGGTAGAATCGTCGCGGGTGAGCATTGAACGGGAGGCAAAGGACATGGAAATCCTGGGCGTCGACATCGGGGGATCGGGCATCAAGGGCGCAGTGGTCGATACCGCCAGCGGCAAGTTCGTCAGCGAGCGGCTACGCATTGAAACGCCGCAACCATCCAAGCCTGCCGCTGTCGCCGCCGTAGTCGGCGAGATCTCGGCTCATTTCAATTGGCGCGCGCCAATCGGCTGCACGGTTCCGGCGGTGGTGCAACGCGGCGTAACTATGACCGCGGCGAACATTGATGACGCTTGGACAGGTACCGACGCCGAATGTCTGCTGAAAAAAGAGACGGGAAATCTCGTTATCGCGCTCAACGATGCCGACGCTGCTGGAATAGCGGAGATGAAGTTTGGCGCGGGCCGCGACTGTGACGGATTGGTCGCCATACTTACGCTTGGCACCGGCATCGGAAGCTCGCTTTTCATGGACGGGTGTCTGATTCCCAATACGGAGTTGGGTCATCTGATCATTCGTGGCAAAGACGCCGAGGACAGGGCAACCGACCGCGCCCGACAAGAGAAGAGCTACAGTTGGAAGCAGTGGGGCAAGCGCGTGTCGGAGTACCTCGAATATCTTGAGTCCTTGATATGGCCAGATCTTTTCATTATCGGTGGCGGGGTCAGCAAGCGTTATCGAAAGTTCTTCCCCTATATCCAGTGCAAGACGGAAATCGTGCCGGCGCAGTTGCGAAACCGAGCCGGCATCGTTGGCGCGGCGGTCGCGGCGGCCGAATTGATGTGAACAACTAAGCTCGCGCGGTTATTTCTCTTCGGTAGCTTGGAAGATGCCCCAGAGGCGGTTGTGGTAGAGCAGGGGAGTCTTGTCGTCGGTCCAGGCGCCTTCTCGCACCTTGCCTACAAACATCGTGTTTTCGCCGAAATTGATTTGCTTTTCCACCGTGCATGACAGCCACGCCATCGCGTTCGGCATGACGGGATCGCCAAGCGCGGTCGTCTCACATGGAAGCCCGTCGAAGCGATTTTCCAGTTGGGCGTCAAAATAACCGGCGAATCGCTTGCCGAGATCCAATTGCTGATCGGAAAGGATGCTGATGGCAAAATGTCCTTCATCCGCCATAAAGCGGCGGATATCAAGCCGATTGGCGACATTAAGGCAGACGAGCGGCGGCGTCATGCTGACGCTGGCGAACGAATTCACCGTGATCGCCTGCCAGTCGTCATTCGAGTTTACGCTGGCAACGGTGATGCCCGCGGTCCAGCAAGCGAGAATGTTCTTGAAACTCTGCCCGTCAACTTCGCTCATGGCGCCTCCTACATCAACGGCGTGAGTATAATCGTAATGGTAGAATATGTCAGCCAGGAATGTCGACTTATGGCGCCGAATGGCTGGCGCATTTGCTGGAAACCGCCAGCGGTTTTCCGGGGAGAAGATGTTGTGTCAGGCGAGTTGCCAGCGTTTAGGAAAGTGCAGCGCAGCTATGCCGCCGCACTAGTTCACGGCGCGCTTTCCGGACCCCGCGGCTCGTCGTTGCTTCAATTGATTGAGTTTGACGACCATCACTTCCGCGTCATTTTCGAGCTCAAACAGTTTCAATTGGCTGAGGGGGCCCGGCTTCCTAGCAAATCACAATGGAATTCACTCAAGAAACGATTGAAGCGGCGCGACCGGTCCATTTTTGTTTTCCGCCAATACGGTGCAATAGACTGCGGCGCGCATGGGAAGGCTTCAGCAGCGCGTACCTGCCTCTACCTCGATTTTGGTTTTCTCGTCTATTAGCGGCATGCAAATGACCTTCACTTGCGAAAATCGGCAAAGCGGTAACCGACGCCGCGCTCGGTGATGATATACTGCGGATCGGAAGGATCTGCTTCAATCTTGTCGCGCAAGTAGTTTACGTATAATCGCACGTAATGCGCTTCGTCCCGATATTCATATCCCCATACTTTCTGCAGCAACTGGTCATGCGGCACCGTCCAGCCGGCGTTGCGAATCAGGTGATAGAGAAGCCGATATTCGGTCGGCCGCAGCTTGACGCGCTCACCGGCGACGATGACCTCGCGGCGGTTGAAGTCGACGCTCAAGCGATCGTCGATTGCCAAAATCGCTTCGTCGGTGGATGGCTTTTCCAGTCGGCGGAAGATCGCCTTGATGCGGCTTGACAATTCGCGCGGGCCAAAAGGTTTGGTGATGTAGTCGTCGGCGCCCAACTCCAGACCTTGAACTTTGTCGTTCTCGTCGCCCTTCGCCGTAAGCATGATCACGGGAATATCGGAAAATTCTCGCAACATTCTCAGCGTCTCGAATCCGTCCAACTCCGGCATCATCACATCCAGCAACACGAGATCGGGCAACTGCGTACGGATCGCGTCAAGGGCATCCAAGCCGCTGTGCGCTTCAATCACCAGGTGGTCTTCCAACTCCAGGTTCATGCGTATGAAGCCGATCATTCTTGGCTCATCATCGACAACCAATATGCGCTTGCCCTTTGGCTTCGGATGCATTGCCAGACTAGGATTCATATTTGTCTCCAATCAGCGAAGGGGTTGACAGGCAAAGCGCTGAAATTGTCTTCCAATGAGGGCGCGACCATATTGCCGCAACCGTTTCAGGATGCGTCTTATTCGCGCGGCACTCTAAACATGATGACGGTAATATTGTCGGCGCCCCCTCGGTCATTGGCAAGCCGCACCAGCTTGTCACAAGCCTCCTGCGGCGTTTTAGCTTCAGCGGCAACCGCATGAATGGTCTCGTCCTCCACAACATCCCATAAGCCATCGGTACAGATCAGCACTTTGGAGGCGGGGGGCAATGTACGGACCAAGCGCTCCATCTTCAATTGCTCTTTTTGCCCGATTGCGCGGTACAAAACGTTTTTCTGCGGGTATTGTTCCGCCTCTTCCAAGGTCAGTTCATTCATCTCGATAAGCCGCTGCACCAGGGTATGGTCGGTTGTCAACTGTTCAATCTTATCCTCATGCAGCAAATAGGCGCGGCTGTCCCCAACATGGACCAGATACGCCAGATTGCCGACGACCGCGACCGCGGAAAGCGTGGTGCCGCCGCCAGGCACGCGTTTGATGACCGCCTGATTCGCCTTTTCCGATGCCTTTACCAGCGCCTCCAATATTGTTGGACTGCTGCCGGCGCTAAAGTCCTTGAGCATCGGCACATACATGCGATCGAGCATTTCCGCTGCAAGGGTCTGCACAGCCACGCCAGAGGCGCGCTCACCATCGAGGTGCCCACCCATTCCATCGGCGATGACGAATAAGCCGAAGTCGGGCCGATCATCCACCGTTATCGAATGCCACTGCATGCCAAAGCAGGCGTCTTCGTTGTTATTGCGCATTGCCCCAACATCGCTTGCGATGCCGTAAGTTAAGGTCTGTCGTTGTCGACTTAAAACGGGCTTTGGCGCCGGGATTCTCGATTGTAGCGGGAGTTGGGCGGGCGCTGCGGTCTCGCCTTCCGCCGGCGCTTCAACAGCCGCAAAAGGCTCAATCTCAGCTACTGTCTCATTGGCTGCCGATTCTAGCTCGTCTGCCTGGTTCTCTGCCGTGGGCCCAGGCTCCGCAGCCACAGCGCCAGTCTTGGGCGTGATCGTTTCCCCAATTTCTTGATCCGTGTCGGTTGCGGCTTCTTGCGCAGTCGGCGGCGCTTCCTCCCTGATTGGCATGTTTACACGCTGGGTACGACTCGGCGTAACATGCATTGCGCGGCGGTTGGCGCGGCCACGCCTCGAATCCGGGGACGACTTACCAATCAATCTTCGAAGGAAATTCATCGCAAATGCCTAAAAGACGGCGCGCAAGAACCTCGCGGTTGCACGTTCCTCCGCCCGTCCTGCTTAGGTTCAGCCAATCTCAACCTGTGATGACGCCTTCAGGGAATGACAACTTGCACAATTATATTTTACCAATGAAAATGACGCAATCATTGGCTTTGGGCGGGCAGAAGCCATGTCGAGTCTCGATACCGGACTGTCAATCTATCTTCATATTCCTTTTTGCAGCGTCAAATGCAGCTATTGCGCCTTCAATACCTACACGGATCTCGGGCATCTCATTCCGTCGTATGTGGACGCGCTCTGCCGCGAATTGGCTTTCGCGGCCCGCCATTGCGCCAACAAGTCCGTCCATACAATCTACTTCGGCGGAGGCACTCCGTCGCTTTTGAACCCGAGCCAATTTGAGCAGGTATTGCTGCAGCTAGCGAGACATTTCCGTATCATTGACGATGTGGAGACTTCGCTCGAAGCCAATCCCGATGACTTGAACGAAGCATACCTGCGCGACTTGCGCCGGCTCGGCTTCAATCGCTTGAGCATCGGGATGCAATCGGCCAATGCGGCGATACTGCAGATGTTTGATCGCCGGCACGATCTGCGGGCGGTGGCGGCGGCCGTTGACCACGCCAGGCGCGCAGACTTTGACAACATCAATCTCGACGTGATCTTCGGCTCGCCCGGCGAGACTTTGGCTGACTGGAAAGGCACAGTCGAAGCGATGCTGCGCTTTTCGCCGGATCATGTATCGATGTACGGCTTGGAACTAAAAGGGGGTACGCGCCTGCGAGAACTGGTCGATGCTGGCGATCTGCCTCAACCGGATGACGACCTTTTCGCCGAAATGTATGAATTGGCGGCGACGACCTTGCAGGCGGCCGGTTATGTACAGTACGAAATCAGCAATTGGTGTCTCCCAGGGAATGAGTGTCGACATAACCTGCAATATTGGCGGAATCTGGAATACCTTGGTGTAGGCGCAGGCGCGCATGGCTTCAGCGGCGGCTACCGCTATTCCACGATTGCATCGCCGCAGCGATATATCGCCGCATTGCAGGATCGGTCCGCTTGCGTCACTCCCCATGTTCCGACGCCGGCCGCGGCGAAGACTGCGCTAGTTAGCGAAGCCGATGATTTATACGATACGATCATGATGGGATTGCGTTTGACGAAACAAGGAATCAATCGCGCGCGTTTCCGCCAGCGATTCGGTCGCGACATCCTTGAGCTATTCCCTGAACCGGCCGAAAGGATGAGCGCCGCCGGACTGCTCGACGTAACAACTGAGAGCATACGTCTGAGCCAAGAAGGACGGCTGCTCAGCAATGGCGTGATTCGCGCATTTGTAGACGAGATTACGCTGTGAACAGGAGTTCGGCTTGCTGCAGCGAGGCGATATTGCGCGATGCGCTGCACAGCATCGCGATTCGCAATTGGGCTTTGAGTTCGTGGATCAATTCATCGACTGCAGCGAACGAATTGCTGGCCGCCCGCAAGAACGGGCTGGCGAGGCCCGCCACATCTGCGCCAAGCGCCAAACACTTGGCCACCTCGATGCCATCGCGTAAGCCGCCACTCGCGATGACTGGCAAGTCTGGCGCGGAACGTCGCGCGTATTGGATGGCATCCGCGGTAGGTATGCCCCAATCGGCAAAACTCCGCGCAACCTTGGCATGAAAAGAGGTTGGCGCGCGATGGTATTCCACTTCGCTCCAGGAAGTGCCGCCTGAACCGGCGACGTCAATTGCGGACACGCCAGCGCCAGCAAGGTCTCGAACAGCCGCTTCCGAAAAGCCCCAGCCGACTTCCTTCGCAATCACCGGAACAGAAACGCGGGCGCAGATTGATTCCACTTTGCGCAGGAGACCGGAAAAGTTGATATCGCCTTCCGGCTGAACCGCTTCCTGTAATACGTTGAAATGCAAGATCAGCCCATCGGCGCTCACCATGTCGATCGCTTTGAGGCAATGCTCGACGCCGTAGCCATAATTCAACTGCACGGCGCCAATATTGGCGAAGAGCAGAATCTCGGGCGCGATATCACGGATACAAAAGCTGCCCGCCAACGCCCTGTCTTCAATAGCAGCCCGTTGCGAGCCCAGACCCATTGCGATCTCATGTTTCGCCGCCGCCCGCGCGAGATTGCGGTTGATGGCTTGCGCAATCGCTGTGCCGCCGGTCATGGACGATATCAGCAGCGGCGCCGAAAGCCGCTTGCCGAACAGCCTTGTTGTTGTGTCAATGTCATTAAGGCTTAGCTCCGGCAGCGCCTGGTGCAAGAAGCGATAGCGTTCCAATCCTGTGGTTAAGCGCGGAAACTGAACATCGTTCTCGAGGTTTATTCGGATATGGTCCACCTTCCGGCGCTCGGTGGTGGTTTGCTCCGTCACTTTCGACATGTATCGGTGTTCCTTTTGTCAGAGCGTCAAGGCTAGCGCTAATGCGTGGCAATCGTACTGATGTTAAGGCTGCGTGTCAATCATTGCGCATTCTGCGAATCGGCTAGCAAGGTGAAGGAAAATCAGTATAATGAATGGTCATGAATTGACGAATCAGATTCCATCCGGGAGGTAGGGCTAACATGGCGACAATTGAGGAACGTGTGAAGGGAATCGTGGTAGAGCTCTTGGGCGTGGAAGACGACCGCGTAGTAGAGGGCGCCAGCTTTCGGGAAGACCTAGAAGCGGACTCGCTTGACCTAGTTGAATTGATCATGGCATTTGAAGAGGAATTCGGCGGCGAAATCAGCGACGAGGATGCGCAGCGAATCGAGACCGTTGGGCAAGCCGTTGAGTATATCAAGTCAAATATGGAATGAATTGTCTTACGCATTGGTCACGAAATTTTGGAAAGGTAGCGCGCGCTGCCTTTTTCATTTCGGCGGCGCGCTCGGCTTCGGCATTTTCCCCGATGCGCGGGCGCAGGATTCTCAAGAACTCGGCCGGCGCCGGACGCTGTACTCGCTTTGCCGATCTCGCACAAAATGACATCTGACTTCATGTCTGGCGCGTTTCTGGCAAAGGGCTTTGAATATACGGCTGAAATCATTCGAAAGCAAGTTTCCGAGATTAGTCCGCGCGAGAGCCAGATTCAACCCATGGCGGGGAGCCATAGCGTCAATTGGCTCCTGGGTCATATTGTCTCATCCCGGTCTACTCCGCTGAAACTGTTGAATCAGGCACAGTTGTGGGAAGAAGAGACACGGGCGCGTTATGGCGATGGCAGCGAGCCGATTGGCGCGGCGGCGCCCGATGTGCTGCCAATCGACAGACTGATTTGCTTATTTGAAGTTTCCCAAACTCGCATACTCGTTGGTCTGGACGAAATGACCGGTGATCGCCTGATTGAGTCTTCTGGGTATGCGCAAAACACTGTGCTAGACAGCCTGCTCTACTTTTACTTTCACGAAACCTACCACGTCGGGCAGTTGACGATAATCGCAGAGCTGCTCGGCAAGCGCGCCAAGTATCTAGGTCAATGAAACCGCCTGACGCCGCGAAATTATGCCACGAGCGGAGAGCGCCAGCAGCGCAAAATAGGTCGCGCTCAAAATCACGATGCCAGCGCCGCTGCTAGCGTCCAACTGAAAGTGTGCTAAGAGCGCCTCAGCCCGCGCCAGACCCATGACCGATGTCACCAAGCCCACGATTGGCAAGACGATGGTCGCCAGCGAGGCCAGCATTCGGCCGCGCAACAGCATCGCGGCAAAACCACCGACGAGACTGGCGAATGCCAAGAAGAATTGCTGGCGGTAATTCAAGTTGTTGAGATCGTAAACATATTCGAAGGGCGGAAGCTGGGCTGTCGCGAGCAAAAGGATCGCAACCGCCGAAAGCGCGATCTTCGCTCGGCTATCGGCGACTGCCCCAAGAAGTAGGCATATAATTACCGGCTGCAGCCGAAGGAGAAGCGACGCCAGCAGCGGCGGAGATGTTACGCGCTGAGCCGGAATCAGGCTGGCCCATTCAGCTAGATCAAAGGCGCTGAGTGTCATGGATCCCGTCGGCGCCACAATCCATGGCTGCAAGTAGCCCACAAGACCAGCCAACACCATCACTACCGCCAAATGTGAACTAAGGCTAGAACCGTTTTGCTGGTTCAACGTTTGGATTCTCCGCGCTCGATCTTCAGGCTGGATATATCGTCACTCACCGGCGTGCTTTCACGCGCTCAGCATCTCATCGTATATTGAACGCAGCTGCCCCGCCGCTTGAATCCAGGAGAAACGCTTAGCCTGCAAAAAGCCCGCTTCAATCAGCCGCGCACTTGTGACATCGTCCGTGTCAAGCTCAAGGATTGCTTCACGAATGGCGCCTGTATCGTAGGGATCAACGAGCAGAGCCGCGTCCCCGGCGACTTCCGGCAGTGATGAAACATTGCTGGTGATGACCGGCGTGCCGCAAGCCATCGCTTCGAGCACCGGCAATCCAAACCCTTCGTAAAGCGAGACCATGGCCAGCATTTTCGCGCCACTGTACAGCGCAGGCAGATCTCGATCCTCGACCAAGCCAAGCAAATGCACATAGTCTTCCATAGCCGTTTGTTCGATCGTCAGCCGCATTTCATCTTCGAGCCAACCGCCGCCGCCGGCAATAACATAGTGAAGATCATGCCCCATTCGGCGTACCTCTGACAATGCTTCGATCACGCGGCTGTAATTCTTGCGCGGCTGTACCGTACCCACCGAAAGCAGATAGCTGACCTGCTCCAAGCCGTGCTTTGAGCGCGCTGTTTCCAGCTCCATTGGGTCAGAAACTTGGCTGAACCTGCAATCAACACCGCTGTAGAGAACGGTGATTTTGTCTGCCCGCGTCCGATAAAGGTCTATGAGGTCGGATTTGGTCGCCGCGGAATCGGCCAGGATATGGTCGGCCGCCTCGACCGAACGCGGAACCACCGCATCCAAATATGCCTTCAACGCCGGGCTCGCAGCGCTGGGAACGCGAATGAAGCTAAGGTCGTGCACGGTTAGCAAAGTTCGTGTACCTGTTCGAGTCGGCGGCAGCACAAAGTCAGTCGCATGATACAAGTCGACCGGACCAGTGAATGCCTCTACCGGTACAGGCAGACCAACTCGATGCCAGAGACGCGTCAGCCACTTTGCGCTGATTCGAGTCGGCTTCCAGGCGAAATTCCCAGCGGGTGGCTGTGGCAACTGAGACTTCGCGGCGCCGGCGACAAAAAGGCGAAATTCGTTGGACGAGTCAATCGCCGCCAGCGCGGACGTGAGCTCGCGAACATAGCGTCCGATTCCGCCAGTCTGCTCAAATGCGGGCGTATAATCCAGCGCGATTCGATTCACGCTATTCGACGTCGTTGTATGTCCAAAGGCGATTCGCCGCGAAATTCCAAATCATCACAATCAGTACGCCGAATATCAGCGCGATGGTGGTGCCCAGCTTGTTCTGGTCAATCAAGTTTGGCGCATAATCCGACCGCAATCCTTGCAGCGCAGCAGTCGACAGCTGACCTAGCGCTTCATAGGCGCCGCTCATCCATAGGTTGCGGATGACCAATCCGATAACGCTAACAATGCCGAACTGCGTCAATTGCCGACGTATCGAGTAGCTGCGCGAATCGGGATAAGTCCAGAATCGGTTCCAGATGAAATTGCTGCAGACAGCCAGCACAAAGGCAATGCTATTGGCAGTTAGCACGTTGGAGTCGCTCTCTGGCGGCAGAATTGTATTCTGCAGGAGGATCAATGTGCCGACGTCGATGATGAATCCGAGGGTCCCGACAAAGGCAAACTTAATGAAGCGCTCAACTTCCCTCGCTTGCCCGCGCCCGATCTTCTGTGAAAGGGCGATGATGCGATTGTCGATCGGCGTGGCCACACGTTGGTATGGCTGCGTTCCGTTAGTGACATCCGACGCCACAGCTTGAGACCTTTTCACTCCACTTTCAGTGAATGGCTGACTTGGCGATACAATATCGCCAACACACTTAATAATACACCGACATGCAAAAATAGGTTGTTTACAAATAGATTGTCAAAGATACTGTGTACCACAATATATGTCCAGCAGCCCAGCAAGCCCACGGCAAGGGCGCGCGCATTCCCGTCAGGGTGACTGCGCACGGTCCAGGTGACCCTAAAAATGATGAGCCAGAACGCAAGATAAGCGACCAAGCCAACCACACCGGTTTCAGCCAGGAAATTCAAATACAAATTGTGCGCGTGACCAAGCGGTTCCTCCCAATTGATCAGTCGATGCTCCTCATAGGCTGCGGCGTAATTTCCCAAGCCCACACCAAAAATCGGATGGGCTTGCGCCATGCTGACGGCGGCCTGCCAATGGGCTATCCGCTCGACAACCGCGTAATTCCAGGGATAGAATTCGATTCCGCGCACATCGGAAACGGTGATTAAGTCGGTGGCCGCAGTGGTAAGACGACTCACAACCGATCGCGGCAACAAGCCGACATACCACATTGAAAGAAACAGGACCGCCAAGACTATTGCATACGAGATTCCCGTAATCAGTCTCCTTGGCAAGGCGACAAGCATGACTGCCAGGGAGGCTGAGAACCCCAGCCAGGCGCCGCGGCTCCACGATGCGAGCAATGCCGCAAGCAGGATAACGAGGATGAGGGTAATCGCCGCCAGCTCAGCGACGAGGCGTGGCGCTAGTCGGCGAGACGCGCGATAGCCTAGCGCAATCTGAAAGCACTTGAGCGCAGCGCACATCAGGACAATCGGCAAGGCGATCCCCATAAAACCCCCGAAGGGATTGGGCTGGCCGAAAGTGCCGAATGCGCGAAAGTAGCGCCCCAGAATCACCAAATGATCGGCGCCGCTGCCACCAAAGAAAATATATAATCCAACAATCGCATTTGCGGCCGCGCTGACAATTACGGCGGCGACCAGCCAGGTCCAGTTAGCGCGCGACGTTTGCGACAGTATCCAGATTAGGAGCGCGATCACCACCCACTTCAGCCACTCGGTAAGCCAATTACCGATGCTTTCGCTGGTCCAAACTCCGACTGCAAGCACAAGACAGAGGCCGACCGCAGACAAGAACACCGGTTCAGCCGGCAACTTTGGCAGCGGGCGACGTCGTACGATTCCGTGTGCAAACCAAACAGCGATGAAGAGCGCGAGTAGAATCTGGCCGATATCGAGCGGTAGCGCCCAGCCCGACTCGGTCGCGATCAATGTGCGCAGCGGCGAAAGCACGAGCAGGATGACCAGCATGGTCAAGGGCGTCTGAGGAATCAACACGATACAGACGACGCTCAATACCATTAGAAGAAAGAACGGCAGAGGAACAATATTGAGCGCCATGCCCGCTATCAGCGCCGCCGCTGCCGAGAGCAACGAGACAAGACTCCGGTTTGGCGACCAGCTTAACCTAGCTGACTGTGGAAAGGACCGATCGGAAATACTCAAGTGTCCATTCCAGTCCATGTTCGAGTTCGACTTTTGGTCGCCAATTCAAGACTTCTCTCGCTCGCGAGGTATCGGGTTTGCGCGTCTGCGGATCGCCATTAATGCGTGAACCTTCGGCGAATACAATCCCGGCTCGATTGACCGCAACTCGGTTCACGATCTTGGCAAATTCCAGAATGCTGATTTCCCGCGTCGTACCAATATTGACCGGCTCAACGAAATCGCTGACCAAAAGACGGACGACGCCCTCGACCAGGTCGTCAATATACTGGAAACTGCGCGTCTGCGAGCCGTCGCCAAATACACTCAGCGCCTCACCGCGAACCGCCTGCCCGATGAAGTTGGGTACGACGCGCCCATCGTCGAGTCGCATTCGCGGACCATAGGTATTGAAGATGCGGACAATCCGCGTATCCATCTGATGTTGGCGGTGATAAGCCATAACAAGCGCTTCGGCGTAACGCTTGGCTTCATCATAAACGCCACGCGGTCCAACTGGATCGACGTTGCCCGCGTAGGATTCTTTCTGCGGATGCTCTAGTGGGTCGCCATAAACCTCGGATGTGGAAGCGAGCAGGAAGCGCGCGCCTTTCGCCAAAGCCATCCCGAGCGCGTTATGGGTGCCAAGCGCGCCCACTTTCAATGTTTGTATGGGATACTTGAGGTAATCAATTGGGCTTGCTGGCGAGGCAAAGTGCAACACCGCGTCTACAGTGCCGGGCACATGGATGAAATTGCTGACATCATGATAGATGAATTCGAAGTTCCGGTTTCCAGCGAGGTGCGCGATATTATCTTGCGACCCGGTGATGAGATTGTCCAGCGCCACCACGCGATGGCTGTCGCGCAGAAAACGGTCACAGAGATGTGAGCCGATGAAACCGGCGCCACCGGTGATCACGACGCGCATTTGACCTCGCCTCCCGACTTTTGCATGGCTGCAATCTTACCATACATGCTCGCTCCGTCGTATGAATTCAAGCAACGGGCGCCGACGGTGTCAGGTTTCTAGCTGTTCGGCAAGTTGCCATAATCTCAACATCGCGGCCAGTTGGAACATGAACATGAAAGCCAAATCGATTACAAAGACGCTATTGTCCACCAAGCCGTGCGTCAGCAGCGCCGCCATGCTGCCGCAGAGGCCCAATGTCATCGATAAGAGCAAGGGGTCGCGTTGTCGAACCTTACATGCCACAATGTGCGCCCGCCGCCAGAACTCAAGCTGGATCAAAGCAAACGTCACCACCCCAAAGACGCTAAGCCGCGTCCAAAAGTCCAAGATGAAGTTGTGTGGATGCGACAGATCTGGATCCCATATCGCGTCTGGTTTCAGATACTCGCCGCCGAAATAATAGAGAAACTGATCCAATCCGATGCCGGTTATTGGATTATCGCGAAGGATCGATACGCTGCTTTCCCACAGTCGCAAGCGCACGAAGTTTGTGCCACTGGTGAAATCGAAGAGACTGACAAATCTGTCAGAGAGCTGCGGCAGAAGGAAAACAGCTGCCAAGCCGACAGCGCCTACGGCGACAATCGCCACCAGCGCCCGCCGCCCGTACCGACCGACGAATACGGTGACCAGGCCCGCGGGCACGCCCAGGAAGATTGCGCCAACGCTTTGAGTCAGCATCAGCGTCGGTATCATGACCGCTAGGCTGCCCGCTGCGATCCAGCGCAATCGCCATTCAAGGTTCACGACCATAAACGCTAGCGCGAACGGAATCGTTCTACCCAGCAGCAAGCCGACATTGTTTGGCGAGCCGTACACACTCCTGAGCGGCCAAGGTCCTTGAGCGAGGAGGACGTCATATAAACCGTACAGAGAAACGGCGACGCCAGCGAAGAGCAGCGCGGCGAACAATCGGAAAAGCAATCGCCTGTCGAGACCGGCAAATCGAAGCAGCAGAAAGAATATGGCTGGCTCGAGAATCAGCGTCCGCAATTCAGTTAGCGCTTGGTCACGATGAACCGCCCATAAAAGCGAAATCAATGCCAGCAGAACCAGGCAGCCGACCGCTAGATCCAGCGCCGTGATTCGCGGCAGCGCCAATCGGGATAGGGCGGGAAATGCGGCGTTTTCCATCTGCAGCCCTTTGCCAACAATCACCAAGAATCTGACAAGTCCGGCAGCGGCTGAAATCAGCATGAGGATTTCGACCATAGGAAACGAATAAATGTGGAGTTCAACCGGGAATAGAAAGAATGGCGCCCACAAGAGCGTGAGGATCAAACCGTTCTCAAGTCGATGGTAGATCTGTACAAAAAGCAGCAGACCTATAAGGAGCGAAATAAGAAAACTTTCCGATATGTACAGCGCGCCGCCAGTGAGAATCGCAAGTACGATATTCACTTCATCTCGCGCCAGGACTGACGCCCTGGGGGAGTCCCAGGTCCAGAGCATGGCTAACATCATCAAGATTGAGGTGACGCCGGTGAACAGCAGGTGGGTCGTGGCGCCGAGACCCGAGAAGAGATTGCTAAGTCCAGGCAGCCAATCGCCCCAGGGTGAGGTTGCGATCAACAGAGCAAGCAGGCTCAGGGATAAAGCGGTAGCGACGAGGCCAAGCTTTATCTGAAGATTGTAGGAAGCGGACAAATCGCCGGAGCTTACGGCGTATCCGGCGATTGCCCAGCGATCCCAGCCTTGGTCAGCGCTGGCGTGCAGATTGTGGCCGCCCAGAGCCAGATTTGTGGCAATTGGCACGAGATTAACTTCGGGCGCGCGCGAATTGCTGCGGAGGAAAATGTACGCTCTTCCATTGGCGTCTTTCTGCAGGGCCTTGGGCGCCTGCCCATCTACCGTGGGGTACAAGAATGCGAAATAATCGTCTTCCCGCAACAGCAAGGCGATGTCGGCGCCAAAGAATTCGAATGAGAGCTGGCTGTCGGTAATTGGCTGATTGCCGATATCCGCACCCAGTTCGCTGAACTGCCAGAGGCCGCTGTAGGTCGCGTGGGCGTTGCGCGCGTGATACAAGCCATTTTGGGCGAGGCTCGGATATTGGTAAGTTTGCAGCGCCCGCAAGAGGGTCGATTCGCTGCCATCTTGTTTCACCAGGGCAAATCCCCACCGTGCGCTGTCCGAGTCCGTCGCGGGTTGCCAGTGCTGCAAGAATAGCGGTCCCAGCCAGGGCATTTCCCGGTGTACGCGATCGAGCGTTTGCAGCGTGTATTGCGTTTGTTCTTCCACGCTTACTTCGCCCCAGATTGAGGCATCGCCCGGCCAGTCAAGCGGCAAGGCATTCCAGCCGTAGTCGCTCGCCCAAAGCGGTTTCCTGCCGTCGTTGTTGGCGAGCATCACTTCGCGCAAAGCCACAATTCGAGAGAAGTTAAGCGTATTTTCGTCAATTGCCCGGTCGAGAGGAGAAGAGAACTGTCCGTATGGCTTGCCGGCGACCACATCCATCAAATCGCGCGCGCCCTGCGCATATATTGCCTCCAAGAAGCGGATGTCGCTGATATTGCGCCCGCCGGTCTCCACCGTGGGCGCCAAACCAGCGGCGACGATTACTGCCGATGGATCAGCTCCCAATATCGCCTCGCGCGCCGATGCCAACATAGCCACGTATTCCGCCGGCCGCGGATCACGACCGCCCCAGGCATCGCCGAGGTTTGGCTCGTCCCAGATCTGGTAGTAATCGAACAGGTCACCGTAACGTGCGGCGAATGCTCGACAAAAGGCAGCGAAATCCGCAAGCGAACGGGGTGGGGCGCTGCGCGAGGAGCCCGTATCTCCGCCGTCACCCTGCGCCCAGCGCGGCGAATTCATGATGACGACAACCGGTTCGAGCGCTTCGATTTCGCGCAGCGCTCCCGCGACTCGGTCCCAGCCCGACCAATCGTATTGCCCCGGCCGCGCTTCTATTTCATCCCAATAGGCAAACTGCCGAATCCAGCGGAAGTGTGCGGAGCGGATGCGCTCCAGCGTACTGATGAGGTCCGATTCACTATACTGCATCAACTCAACGTTGACGCCGGGACGTTCCACGGCAAATGGAAGATTTTGATCTTTGGTTGGATCGACATATCCGCGCAACTCGAAGTCGCGCAATCGGAGGGTTCCGAATGTTGCGGCGAGGCTCCCGCATACCAGGAGCAGACCGACGATCAGCAGCAGAAGTCTGCGCATTATCCTGTCCAGACGGGGTTCGATGTTGCGCCGTCAAAGGTGATCTGAAAGCGTTCTGCCGAGTCGACATCAATCAGCCATAAGTTGCCCTGGTATATCAGCGCGATGAATTGCGCATCGGGGCTCCAGACAAAATCGCGAGACCGCGTCGTAAAGTCACGCTTGCGAATGCCCGGCTCATCTTCCTGCGGGAAAAGCCGACGCTGATTGCTGCCATCGCGATCAGCCACGATAAGATCGTAGTCGCCATTCATGCTGTTCTGCGGCTCACGAGCCTGCAGCCAAGCGAGATACCCGGCGCTGTATTCGGCGCCTCGCGCGGCGTAATTGGGCGAGAATGCGGGTGCCGCCCACATGCCAGCGGATGAACGCAGCAGCGCCGCAAATCTGCCGTCAACGCTGGAAATGACCAAATCAAAAATCGGGCTGGTTTCGGCCGGTTCGTTACCGAGCGGCGCGCCGTGCACAACTCCCGCGAGCAGTTGACCGTCGAATGACCATGACAGCCGCGACAACCAGATCCAATCGGTGGCGCTGTAAAATACCGCATATTGGGCGAGTGGGATCAGCCGCTTTTCTGCCAATTCAACGAAGCCGAAACCATCCGCGTTCACCCAAGCCAGTTTGTCTCCCTTTGGCGACCAGGCGAAATTCATGCCCCACCAACCATAAAGCCCGCCCTTCGATTCGGGCAGGACCTCCTCTATGCCCAGCGTTCGACCACTCTCCAAATCAATGGTCATAAGCCAAAGATTGTTCAGCGCCTTCCAGCTGACCGTTCCGGCGCTGCGCTCGCCCGAAGCATAGGCGATTTCATTGCTCTTTTGCGGTCGCCACCCGGCAAAGAGAACATCGGTTGGCGCCATACGAATTGGCTGCGCATCCCCGGCAATGTTGACGAGCCACAGCTCGTTGAAGAATTCGTCGGTCGCATCCGTCTCGCTCGTGAAAATGATACCACTGCCGTCTTGACTTTGATGAAATACCAGAGCGTCAAGATTGTGATCCGCGGTCAACTGACGTTTGTTTGCGGCATTGGCAGTTATCGTCCAGGCGTTCCCATGGTTGATATAGCTTAGTCGACCTGCAATAGGGATGGGCTGGACGATATTGCTGGTACCGACGAAGATGACTTCGTCAACAGGCTGCCGTATGACCGTTGGCAGACCGAGCTGTTCGCGCTCCACTTCGGTATCGTCTTCAAATACGATGCGATAACAAACCTCGCGAATGCCCGCTACACCTTCATTGCCCCTTTGTCGCTCGCCTGCCGGTATGCCTTCTTTTGGTTGCAGCAACTGCTGAAAGGCAATCTCGTCCTGTTCGCATACTTCCCGTTCAGCAACGCGTCTGATCGTTATACGCATTCCATCGACAATCGGCGAAACAATGGGATGGCTGATTCGGTCGCGCGGACCCAGTTGGATATGCGCGCCCGCCAAAACCTGGTCGATGGTCAGATCTTGCGAGAAGCTGAAGTTGGATTCGCGCCCGTCTACAGCGACGCTGACGTTGATGGACTTTTCTTCTTGCGCTGAACGGCAGCCGATTATGGACGACGCGATCAAGAAGCAGAAAAACACCCGTGACAGCATTCGCTTCCTTTGTCGTATTGCGCCAATTTCACTCTATATCGTAGCGGAGTTTCGCCTGAGCACAAATAAGCGCGGATAGAGGCCCCGCAGGTTAATTCTGATTTCCCGATCAGCTCTCCAGAGGGAGGTATCCAGGCTGCGGCGCATCAGCCGTACTTCTTGGGTTAGCACGATGAATGCCGCATTCGGGCGCGCCAATCGAGCCGCCTCGCGCAATATGGCAGGATATAAGCGCTTGTTTTCGTCATGCGAACCGATAAGGTGACCGAAGGGCATGTCGGCGTAAAGTCGATCAGCGCTGCCAGATGCCAGTGGCGCAGTTGTACCGTCCGCGAGCAGGTGGCAGATCCTGCCTTCGACGCCGCTTGCTCGGGCGTTGCGTCGCCCAGTTTCGAGCGCGGTATCGCTGCTATCGAGCGCCAGCAGCAGATCTGCCGAACGCGCCAGCGCATGTTCAATTGCGATGGTGGAGGCGCCGCTGCAAAGATTGATTGCCGCGGAACCGCGAGGCAGAGGACCGACTTTCGTCATCACATAGGCGACCGTCGCGTTGAGCGAGCCCGGCATATTTTCTCGGCGATATTCCCGCGCCGAAAGCGGACGCCGCGTTGTGCGAACCAAGACTTCCCAACCGCCTGCTCGCCGGTCTGGCATGATCCTGATGAACAACTCGCCTTTGTCGTCTGCGGCCACGTCCAAGCGCAGCGCTCCGGCCAACTCATTATGAAGACGCCGCATAACTGACGATTCCGAGCCGGCGGCGCCGATGCCCAGCGTCCGGGCGGGTTGCGCAAATAATCGCGTTGCTCCGGTCAGAATCATCGTTAGTCGCGCGAAGTGCTGGTGCCCAAGCAGCGCTTTTGGGCGGGGAATCGCAAATTGATGGATTTGGTAAACGGCGACGACTGAACGCAGCGCGCGCAACTCTAACGGACTGCCGCTGAATCGAAAGCGAAGAAAACCTGCTCTCCCGCTACGGATCTGAGTAGCTTTTGTGCCAAATCTGTTGAGCAACTCGTCATGCGCATACGCTTCCAAACCGGGGATTACTTCAGCCTCAAATTCGGGCGTCGCGTGTGTCTGCCCGACATCGACGTTCATCTCCACTTCGGCTCGCGATCGTTGCTGCCCAGCGGCGTTAATCGCTGAACATTGGCACCATCGATGTTCATGGTGTAAATGTTGCGTTCGCCGTCATTTTCACGGTCTGATACGAAGATGATTGGCGCGCCGCCGGCAGCCCAAGTCGGCTGACGTTCATGCGAGGGATCTCCCGTAATCTGGCGGAGATTCTCACCCGTGATAGGGTCAATGAGGAAAATGTCTTGGTTTCCATTTCGCGTGGATGTGAAGAGCAATAGATTATGCGTCGAACTGTCCAGCCAGCTCGGCTGAAAATTATCTGACCCGTCTCCGGTCAGCGTCATCATCTCTGAGCCGTCGGCTGAACTTATCACGTAGATATTCCGCTTTCCTTCAATATCTGACACAAATGCAATGGCGCTGCCGTCGGGTGACCAGCTTGGCTGGTCATCGACGTGCACATCGAAGGTGAGTTGAATCTGGCGGCTGCCGTCAGCGTTCATCACCATGACGTCTTTGTCGCCGTAGCGGTCGGATACAAAGGCGATGCGCGCGCCGTCGGGCGACCAGGCGGGACGGGTGTTCGAGCCTTGATTTGTGAGACGGGTTACGGCGCGGGTCTCAACATTCAGAAGGTAGATGTCGAAAACATTGTCGTCTCGCCGGGATGCAAAGGCGATCAAGTGGCCATCGGGCGACCAGGCGGGATGCCGGTCGCTGGAAGGGTGATTGGTCAGATTGACAGCGTTCGCGCCATCGGAGTCCATCAAGTAGATTTCATTGTTGCCATCGCGGTCGCTTGTGAAGGCGATCTTCTCGTCGGCCGCCGCCACGGGCTGATATGCCTCGCTCACCGTGACCAGTTCTTGATAGCTTGCGTCGCCGCCTTCATTAGACACGCTGTGGACAACGGTGTAACTTCCTTCCGCAAAATAGGAATGCGCCGGATCCTTCGCAGTTGATGTGTTTCCGTCGCCGAAATCCCAGCTGTATTCAAGGTCTTCGCCGATTGCGGCAGACATGAAAACTACATCGAGATCATTTACCGAAACGATGAAGTGCGCGGTCGGCGCCGCGATCTGCTCAAATACCGTGATCTCTATGGTTGCTTCGCTAATGGCAATAGGTCCAATCGCCCTCAATTGCGCCAGGTAAGTACCGGCGGTTTCATAGGTATACAAAGGGGAATCTTCACTCGAGTCAACCAAGCCGTCGCCTTGGAAATCCCATTCGTAGGATGCGACTTCGCCAATGGTCTCATTTGTGAAACGAACCGCAAATGGCGCTACCCCGCTTGTTGCGCTGACGCTGAACGCTGCTGTCGGCGGGGACGAATAGACGATGATCTCCGCGCTGGCGGAATCAGATCCGCCTTTACCAGTTGCCTGCAGGCGCACGGTGTATGTGCCGGGCAAATCGAATACTGTCGTCGGATTGCGCTCCGTACTGTCGATTTGACCATCGCTGTCGAAGTCCCAATCAGCTGCGATATCGGCATGGTTAGAGGTGTTGCTGAAGCTTACTTCTAATGGCGCTGCGCCTGACTGTGGCTCGGCTTTGAAGCTGGCGACGGGCGCCGGCGGATCTTCTACTACAGCAATTGCTTGATCAGTCGCTGTAGGTTGCGGCTGCGCTTCAGAAACGATAATCTGACGCGCGTATCGCGACTGGCCGCCAGGTCCGTCGGCGACGAGTTCGACGTCAAAGTCGCCGGCGTCGATATAGGTATGCACTGGCTCACGCTCGGTGCTGCTTTTTCCGTCGCCGAAACTCCAGCGATATGCGGAAACCTCCCCGCTTGTGTTGTTGTTGAACTGGACTTGAAGTGGGGCTTCGCCTGATGTGGGTGAAGTTTCGAAGCGGGCGACAGGCGCCGATCTTTGGCGAACCGACAGTTTCCGCCCAAAACTGCTGCTGCCCGTTGGACCACCGACTGTAAGCGAGATCCCGTAATCGCCCGCCATCCGATAAGCGTGCACTGGATCCTTTTCAGCAGATGTGTTGCCGTCGCCGAAGTTCCAGCTGTAATATGTGATTTTCGGGTCTGGCGGACCGCTGAATCTCACGGTAACCGGCGCAAATTCGGAATCGACTTCCATCGTGAATTTGGCGCTAGGGAGGGTCTCGCTCACGGTCGCCGCCGCTGGTTGATTCCGCACTCGGATGTCTGTCACTTGCGCCGTCTGCACCCCGCCATTGCGCAGAATGACGCTCAATCGCAGCTGATACAAGCCGTCAGGTATGTTTTCCGCATGAGTATCCCAGATACCCAAGACGCTGTTGTGAACTGGAGTGTACACCGCTCCAGTGATCGCGTGCCAGAGGTTTCGCGGGTTCGGCTGGCTGGCGAATTCAAGGCGATAATTCGAGAAACCAGGATGAATCGCTGAACCAATTACCGCTATGCTGCCTTGTACAATTTGGTTAGGGAGTGGCTCATTGATGGTCACGATTGCGGGCAAAGGTGTGCTGCTAGCCAGGAGAATCGCAGTGGGCGGGATGTATATTGGTGAGGATACCTCGGGTCGCCTGGTAGGCTGCGGAGCGACTGTGGCCAATTCCTGAGTCGGTTGCGCCGTTGGGCTGGGGATGCTTTGTGCAACTTCTTGAATGCGCGTAATTTCGACCCGCCCGGAAGATAAGCGCTGCTTGCCCAGATTGCAGGCTCCAAGCAGGGATATAACCGAACTGAAGACCAGAATTACCAGAACTCGTTGCATACGGCTTTGTCTTGTCAACGGAAACCTCGGTAACAAATGGTCGACTTCCGATTATACTCATTTTATCCAAGCGCTGAATTCCCTGTCCGGGTCTTGCTGTTGCGCTAGAGCTCTGGCGCTAGAGGAAATTCCGCGCGTGTTGTAAAATTCGCACTCGCCGCATTGGGCGCGACCCGGCCAACCATAACGGCTAAAGGCTCATTCTGTGAGAGTCATCGCTCTATTGGTCATTTTTCTGCTGTCAGCGCACGGTTATGCGCAGGACACGTCGCCGTCAGAGACCGAAGATCAAACTGATTCCGCCGCCGCCGATTCAGACGCGGCAAACGCAGCGGAGCCGCTGTTGACGGTTCTGGAGAGTCCCTTCCTTCAAAGTGATCTTGAGCTGATTGTCGGCAACGTGCAGCGTCCCAACGGCATCGTCTGGTTTGAAGATACCATTTATACCGTTTGCAATGGCGACTGGACGATATACAAAATTGATGACCGAACTGGCGATACCATCACTTATGTATTCGGCGTCCGCAACGGCAACAGCATCATTGCCGAAGCTACCGATGAAGGTTTTGATCTCTGGGTGCCCGATCCCGATTCCGGCGCCCTGTGGAAAGTCGATGAACGCCGCGCCGCGCCGGAAAGCATCCACTCGGATTTAGCGGCGCCATGGGGAATCGCGCGGCTGGATGAAGATCGATTCTTGATCACGGATACGCGGTCGAATTCCATCATGCTTGTGCCGATCAATGGCGCGCCCACCACAGCGCAAAGCGAACTGCGCGCGCCTACCGGAATTGTACGCGACGAAAACAAAGTCTATTTCGCCAACGGCGGCAGCGCAAGGCGTGGCATCGAGTTCTTCGAATATGCCGATGATGGATCATTCTCCGAAGTTCAGCCACTGGTTTCAGGCCTACAGAATACGACCAATATCATCATGGGCGCGGACGGATATCTCTATTTTTCCTACGCGCTGGGCACAAGAGGGGTCATTGGCCGGATTTACCCGCCCAATTGCCTGGAATCGGGCTGCAGCAATCAGGATGTGGAAATGGTTGTCTTTTCCGATATTCCCGCGCCGCTTGCCATAACGCTGTCTGACGACTTGCGCCTGTTTTTGCATAGCCGCTTCAAGCCGGAGATTTACTGGGTACAGCTGCCCGCTTAGATGATTGTCATGCCACCCGAAGTCAAACTCACTCCACGTCGATGACGGCGAACTGGCGATAATGCTCGCAATGCGATTTGGGCAGGCGCAGCCTTAGCTGCCAACCCTCACTGCCGGTTCGTTCAGACTCGATATAGCCCTTGTCATACAAGTCGGAATACACTTGGCCCGTCTGATACGGAATCACAACGTCTAGCGAAGCCATCTGCGCTGACAAGGCGGCGCGCATCAATTCCAAAAGCTCGTCAAGGAACTCGCGCTCCCGCGCAGAAATCGCCACCGTACCGACATAAGTATCAATGAGATCGAATGCGGGTAGCGCGCCTTTTAGGCGATCAGTCTTGTTCAACACGAGGATGCGCGGCATGCTCGAGGCGTCGATTTCCGCCAGCGTGTCTTCCACCGCCTCGATATGCTGGGCCGCATTGGGATGGCTCACATCGACCACGTGGAGCAATAGATCAGCCTCAACCACTTCTTCCAGTGTGGCGCGGAAAGCCGCTATCAGCGTCGTTGGCAGCTTCTGAATGAATCCGACCGTGTCTGTGAGCAATACCTCACGGCGGTCCGGCAGTTGCACGCGGCGCGTCGTTGGATCCAATGTGGCGAAGAGCTGATCAGCGGCATAGACCTTGGCTTCGGTCAAGGCGTTAATCAGCGTCGATTTGCCCGCGTTGGTGTAACCGACCAGCGCCGCCAGCGGCAGACCGGAACTGCGCCGCCTCCGCCGATGCAGACTGCGATGCGCGCGCACATTTTCAAGGTCGATTTTCAGTTTGGTAATCTTCCGCGTGATTTCTCTGCGGTCCACTTCCAATTGAGTCTCGCCCGGTCCGCGCAGACCAACGCCGCCGGAACCGCCGCGCGCACCGCCACCGCCCGCTTGTCGCGCCAAGTGCGTCCATTGCCGCGTCAGTCGTGGCAACAGGTACTCATACTGCGCCAGTTCTACTTGAAGCGCGCCCTCGCTGGTGCGGGCATGCTGGGCGAAAATATCGAGAATCAGCGCCGAGCGATCGAGAAGCCGCACAGATTCTTTGAAGTGCTTTTCCAGTTCTCGCTGATGGCGTGGCGAAAGCTCCTCATCAAAAATGACGACGCTGGCTTCACACAAATCTACCTCGTCGACAATCTCTTGCAGTTTGCCGGCGCCGATCAAGGTCTTGGGACTTACCTGTCGCAGTCGCTGCCAGGTCCGCCCGACCACAGTTATTCCGGCGGTCTCAGCCAATAGGGCGAGTTCACTTAGGGAATCCTCGATCGATAGCAGAGCGCGCTCCGACTGAAAGGCGATGCCCACCAGGAAAGCACGCTCGGCCTCTGTCTCGTTGGGGAAATGCAATTCTGTCATGTGGTTTCGGCCTGTGCCAGGCTAGCCTGCGTCGTTATCAAGTCATCGCGCAATTCGCGCAGCGAAGCCAGCATAGACGCTTTCGCTCTTTCGGCATAGGCGCGTTTTCGCTCGGCTTTGTTTTTGATTCTGTTGGCAAATGGCGGCAAAATACCCAGGTTCGCTTTCATCGGCTGGAAGCGCTTGGGATCCGCATGCGTCACATAGTGGCAAAGCGCGCCCAGCATCGTATCTGCTGCCGGTACCCATTCCGAATGCCCGTTGAGCTGCCGCGAGAGATTCAGTGCAGCTAGCAAGCCGGTCGCGATATTGCCCACGTATCCTTCAACGCCAGTGATTTGGCCCGCAAAATACAACTGGTCCTGTCGCCGAAATCGCATTGTCGGATGGAGCAGGGCGGGCGCGTTCAAAAAGGTATTGCGGTGCATCTGACCCATGCGGATGAATTCGGCGCACTCCAGCCCGGGGATCAGGCGCAGAATCTCTTTCTGCTGCTTCCAGCGGATGTTCGTCTGGAAGCCAACGATATTGTAGAGATCGCCAGCCAGGTCATCTTGCCGCAGCTGCACGACGGCGTAGGGACGCTGAGCGCTATGCGGATTCGTCAAGCCGACCGGTCGCATCGGACCGAAAGCCAAGCTATTATCACCCCGTTTCGCCAACTGCTCAATCGGTACACAGCCCTCAAAAAAGTTTGGGTCTTCCCGCTCGAAATCGCGGAGCACAATCGTTTCGGCCGTCTTTAGGGCTTCGACAAAACGGAAGTACTCGTCTTTCTCCATTGGACAGTTGATATAGTCCCCGCTCGTGTCCTGCCCGCGTCCGTATCGATTCGCTTGAAAGGCGCGGCTCATATCAATGCTGTTTGCGCGAACGATCGGCGAGATCGCATCATAGAAGTAGAGATAGTCCTCGCCGGTCAATCGGCCGATGTCCTCCGCCAGCGCTGGCGAGGTCAATGGACCAGTGGCGACAATGACCGGCTGATCAAGGGGAATCTCCCGCACTTCATCTCGCACCAACTTAATATTTGGATGGTCATTGATGTGGCGCGTCACGCTCGCGGCGAAGCGCCGGCGATCGACCGCCAGGGCGCCGCCAGCCGGCACAGCCGCATATTCGGCGCAGCGCATAAGCAGCGAACCCAAGAGCCGCGTTTCATTCTGCAGAATCCCGGTCGCGCGATCGGGCAGCTTCGAACCCAGTGAATTGCTGCAAACCAGTTCCGCCAACTGATGACTGACGTGCGCGCCTGTCGTTTTGACCGGGCGCATCTCGTAAAGACGCACAGAATGGCCGCGTTCCGCCAATTGCCAAGCCGCTTCGCTCCCGGCTAATCCGCCGCCGATGACGACAATATTTTGTGGCATCCTTTTCCTTAAACCCTAGATACGTTGCAATACGACTGAGGCGTTCTGCCCGCCCAAGCCGAAACTGTTTGACATCAAAGTTCGTATGCCGGGAACTTCCCGCGCCACGTTCGGCACATAATCCAGGTCGCAGGCAGGGTCGGGCGTTTCATAATTGACGGTCGGATGCAAGATCTCGCGCTCGAAAGTCATCAGGCAAGCCGCAAGCTCCAACGAGCCACAACCAGCCATCGCGTGCCCGATCATGCTCTTGGTTGACGTGACCGGAATGCTGTAGGCGTTTTCGCCGAATACCTGCTTTACGGCAGCGGTCTCAATAGCGTCATTGGCTTGTGTCGATGATCCGTGCGCATTGATGTATTCGATCTCGCTGGCTGCTACTTTTGCGTCATCCAGCGCCCATTGCATAGACCGTTTTGCGCCGCCCCCTTCAGGATCTGGCGCCGCCACATGGTAGGCATCGGACGACGCCGCATAACCCAAAATCTCCGCGTAAATCGCCGCATCACGCGAAGTGGCGCTGTCCAGGCTCTCCACGATGAAGACGGCGCCCCCTTCACCCAGAACAAATCCGGAGCGATCGGCGTCAAAGGGTCGGCTGGCTTGTTCGGGCGCGTCATTATAATCACGGGTCAGCGCGCGTGTGGCGCTGAAACCGGCCAGAATATAATCGAACATGACGGCATCAACCGCGCCTGCGATAGCCATATCGCATTTGCCCAACTGAATCAGGTCGCTCGCCTCGCCAACCGCTTGAATGCCCGTTGCGCAGGCTACTGACGGCGAGACCAAAGGACCAACTGCCTTCATCATTTTGCTAACATAATGTGCGGGCATATTTGGCAGCGCGTTGACGATACTCATAGGATTGGCGCGCTTATAGCCCGAATCTCGCCAGACTTTGATTCCTGATTCGCCTACCTCGTAACTGCCGAGCGTGCTGCCGATGATAGTGGCGACGCGGTCGCCAATATCGTTCATTTTGTCGATCGTCAGTCCGGCATCTTCAACCGCCATAACCGCGGCGACAATGGCGAACTGGGACGCTCTGCCCATTCGCCGGGCTTGTTTCGGGGGTATGTAACGTGAAGAGTCAAATCCCAGGACTTCGGCGCCGATTCTTACATTCAGGTGATCCGTTTCGATGTTCTGCAGTTTGCGGATGCCGGACCTTCCGGCCGTGATGGCATCCCAAAACTCGTCTTTATTGCCCAAGGGCGAGACGACGCCCAAACCGGTGATGACCACCCGTTTGCGACCGTTTCGCATCAATTCCATGCTGAATTGCTCCGGATTAGGCGGTCTCCTGCGCGATTCCGCTGCGAATGGCGCCAATGACATTTTCCTGCACCGCTTTGCGCGCTTGCTGAATCGCGTTCTTGATGCCGATGGCGGAGTTGCCTCCGTGTCCAATAATGACAACCCCGTTGACGCCGAGAAGCGGCGCGCCGCCGATTTCCGATGTGTCCACGCGCCGCCTGATGCGATTGAAGGCCGGGCGGGCCAGAGCGCCGCCCAACATGGATATGGCATCGTTGCGAAACTCCTGACGAATCAGGGTAGCGACGTAGTGGGTAGTAGCCTCAAACATCTTCAACACGATATTGCCCACAAATCCATCCATGACGATTACATCTGCGACCGAGGTCATCAACTGCACCGGTTCGACATTGCCGACAAAATTCATTTTGCTTCGCCGCAGAATGTCGGCTGCTTCACGAATAAGCAAATTGCCCTTAATCTCTTCGGCGCCGTTCGACAGCAGGGCGATGCGCGGTTGCGAACAACTCAATACCCGTTCAGCGTATATTTCGCCCATGAGCGCGAACTGCGGCACCCATTCTGGCTTGACATCGGTATTGGCGCCGACATCAAGAAAAATCATGCGGTGATCGTTTACCGAGAACAGGGCAGAAAGAACGGGACGCTTGACGCCGGGGATGCGCCGCAGCGTCTTCAGCGTCGCTAGCGCGTGAACGGCGCCGGTATTGCCCATGGTTACGAAGGCGTCGACCTCGCCTTCTTTTACCGCGTTCAGCGCGACATGAATGGATGACGAGGCGTGCAGCTTGAGCACGTCAGTGGGTTTCTCGTCCATCGCAATGTCGTCTGGCGCGTGCAGAATCTCGACTTTGGCATCCTCAATATTGTGATTCTCTAGTTCAGCTTGAATCAGTGGCTTGTTGCCAACCAGCACGATGGTATCGCCAAATTCTTTCGCCGCCAGCACGCCGCCGGCGATATCGCTGAGCGGACGATTATCCGTTCCCATCGCGTCAAGCGCAATGCGCATTTAGGGAGGCCTTCCGTACAAAATCAACCCGAGACTGGCGCTGTATAATACGCTAGGAAGCGCGCGCGCTCAAGATGAAGTAACGAACCGGTGCGAGGCGCGCGCAGCATTGACATTTGCTGGGAAGAGCCTATACTTAATCGCATTCCTTGCCCTGATGGCGGAACTGGCAGACGCGCACGGTTGAGGGCCGTGTCCTTAACAGGGTGGAGGTTCGAGTCCTCTTCAGGGCATTCAGCGAGAGCTCACCAGTGTTGGTGGGCTTTTTCGTTGCGCCGAATATTGGGCAGATGTAGACTGCTAGTGAAGTGGGCGGAATCAGTGACGGTTTGCGCTTACAGCAGTCGCGGCTGCGGAATTGGTGTATCTCGACGCAGAGCGCGCCGAACCGTCGATTAAAGGCATGACATGAGCGACACAACGAATGCGCGGTTGCGCCAAGCGTATACCCTGATTGAGAACGATGAACACGATAGAGCGCAGGAGATTCTGGCGCCTCTTTTGGAAGACGACGCCAACAATGCGCACCTGTGGTGGGTATATACGCATGCTGCGCGCGATACGGCTATAGGGCAGGCGGCGCTCGAACGAGTATTGGCACTGGATCCCAAGTATCCGGGCGCCCGAGAACTGAAGGCGGATGTCCTTGAGGCGCAGTCAAAAGATCCCGACCTTGTCGCGCTAGGAGCGAGCGAAACCTATACTCAATTCACTGGCGCCGGAATTGATGTCGACGAATGGGAAGCCCTGCCATCCAGCGCCGAGACTGATCCAGCCGAATCATCATCGCGCGGTCGGTTAGCCTTGTTAGCGGTCGTCTTGATCATCGCCGCTGGAGGCGCCTTCGTGATTTCCGGCGCCGTAGATCTTGAAGAGTTGCTTTCCGGGCTCCTGCCATCGCCGGAGCCGCAGGTGATCGTCGTGTCTGACGCAACGAAAGCGCCGGAAATTGCCGATACCCAATCCGTCGCCGAATCGACTGCTAACCAGTCTGGAGCATTATCAGAAGGCGTAGCTGCAACTTCTGACGAGCCTGACGCAAACGGTGTCGATGACGAGGAACTGGCGGCGGGGGCAGCGGCCACCTCAATGCCTGAGAGCGCTGATCGAACGACCGTGGTTTCGTTGGAATCCAGCGCAGACGCCACGACGGATCAGGAAGACCAACAGCCGGTCGCCGATCCCTCACCGGCGGCGCTCGGCGAAATTTATGTAGACCCGCCAGTTGTCTCTTCGGAGGAATTGACTGCGTACGTCAGCGGAATCGCGGAAGCCATCGCCGATTTTGAAGTTGACGTGAGGCGCAGCGGCCTGCAGTATTTAAGCTTGGGCAATACACTCGTGATTCGGTTTTGCGCTGTACCTGGCCCCGAGTTTAACGACCGGCTCAACCTGTTGATGAACGCTGCTGTCGCTCTTGCGGACGACATGCCTGCCGGGATCCAGGCTGTTGGCGCGGGCCTCTTGCATTGTGACGATCCGGAAGCGAAACTGCGCATCATCGGCGTGCCGCGTCGCACGATTATCGACTACGCCAACGAGAAGATTAAAGCGAAAGACTTCCAGCGCGCCTGGCAGCCCTTGTCTTGAACCTGGCGCCTGACAACAGTATCCTAGTAGAATTACTCAACTTCATGTCGGCGTGTCGTCGCGCCGATTGTTATCGGCAATGAGCGCTGGCAGAAAAGTCATCACCAAAAATCGAAAAGCTCAGCGCGATTATCTGGTAAAGGACAGATATGATGCTGGACTTGTTCTATTAGGCTCGGAAATCAAGTCGATTCGCAATCACAATATCAATATCGGCGATGGCTACGTCCAGGAACAGGCGGGCGAATTGTGGCTACTGAACACGCATATCGCGCGTTATAAAGAGGCGAATATTTTCGGGCATAGCGATCCGCGGCGCCCCCGCAAGCTTTTGCTGCACCGGCGCGAGATCAATCGGATCATCACAAAGATTCGACAAAACGGCATGACCGCGATTCCGCTGCAAGTCTACCTGGAACGGGGCCGCGCCAAAGTGGAAATTGGGGTGGCGCAAGGCAAGAAGCGTTACGACAAACGGGCTGACCTCGCGAAACGCGATGCGAACCGGCAAATTGAGCGCGCCTTAAAGGATCGATAAGGCAATCGTTTGTGGTTGTCAGGCTCTCAGCGTAGTGCTAGAATCCTCGCGTTGCATCATGGAAAACCGAGCGCAGAAAGTGACATGGTGTCGAATTCCGGCAATAAACCGCGTGTATTGTCTGGCATCCAGCCGTCGGGCGATCTGACGATTGGCAACTACCTGGGCGCCCTAAAGCAGTGGGTGGAAGTGCAGCACGATTACGACTGCTTTTATTGTGTTGTCGACTTGCATGCGATTACCACGGCGCAAGATCCAAATGAACTGCGCCAGAAGACGCGCGAGAGCGCCGCTATGTACATCGCGGCCGGCTTAGACCCGGAAGTCTCTACGATCTTCGTGCAATCGCATATTGCGGCGCATTCGGAGCTGGCTTGGATGCTTACCTGCATGGCGCCCCTGGGCTGGCTCAACCGCATGACGCAATTCAAAGATAAATCAGCCAAGCAGTCGCAAGAATCCATTGGCGCTGGATTGCTGAATTATCCCAGTTTAATGGCGGCTGACATCCTGCTATATCATGCGGATTTGGTGCCGGTCGGCGATGATCAGAATCAGCATCTGGAATTCACCCGCGACCTGGCGCAGCGCTTTAACCATGCCTACGGCGAAACCTTCACCCTGCCATCGGTGATGAATCCGGAAGCGGGCGCGCGCATCATGGGCTTGGATAACCCGACCGCCAAGATGTCCAAGAGCGAAGACTCCGAAAACCACGCCGTCTTCCTGCTGGACGACCTGGCAGCGGCTCGCCGGAAAATCATGCGCGCCGTCACCGACTCGCAGCGGGAGATTCGCTTCAGCAAGGAGCGGGAGCGCGCCGGCGTCAACAATCTGCTCATCATCTATCAGGCGATCACGGACGAATCCAGCGCCGATATCGAAGCGTATTTCGCCGACAAGGGCTACGGCGACCTGAAGCGAGCGGTGGCCGATTGCGTGGTCTCAACGCTGGAACCCCTGCAAGCGCGCTATTACGAACTGATGAACGAGAAAGGCTATCTGGATTCCGTGTTGAAGCTGGGTCGGGAAAAAGCGGGCGCGATCGCGGAAGCGACGCTGAAGAGGGCGCAGAACAATATGGGCTTTCTGGCGCCATCTTGACCAGCGCCGCAAAATTGACTAGAATCATCGGCGAGCCCCATTCGTCTAGCGGCCTAGGACGTGGCCCTCTCAAGGCCAAAACAGGAGTTCGAGTCTCCTATGGGGCAATCAAACCTCGGATTCAGCGCCGAGGTTTTTTCTTAGGCGCAGCTAGATAGGACACGCGGAATATCCATGCCAATTGAGCTTTCGATAACCACTGATTGAAAACACAGGTTCTTGAAATTTCCGCAACTTGTCATTCCATGGTCGGTGGCGCCGGGAATGGAATCGTCATATACAATGCGATGCATACGACCACGGCGCTAATTGTATGCGAGGACGCGACAGATCGGCCTGAGGACATAGTCCGAGTCGCGGAGTATTAGTTCGCTGACTGGCTCATCATTGACGATACCAGTGGTCAACGGCAAGTTGCTCTTAGGCGACGGGCAAAGTATACTGCTGTTTGAGATGGACGGTCCGCGGGCGCGAAAGCTGATGTGCGCCCTTATAGAAACGCCGTCGGAGAAAATGAGGTTTTGAAAATGTTAACCAGCGAGCAAATTGAGCGATTCCACGAAGACGGCTACCTGGCGGTCGATCGACTGCTGGATTACGATCTGGATATCAAACCGGTAATTGACGAGTACCAGCGCTTGCTGGACGACTTGTGCGCGCAGTGGGTTGCCGAAGGGCGCCTCGACGATACTTATAGCGATCTACCATTTGAAAAGCGATTGGTCGAAGTTTATCGCGCCGGCTGTGATTATTATCAGGCTTTTGACATCGCGCTGCCAAACGGCAACATTCGCGCCGATACCCCAATTCATTGTGGACCAGCCGTATTTGATTTGTTGCGCAGCCCAAGGCTGCTATCGGCTGTTGAGTCCCTTATCGGCGGCGAAATCTACAGCAATCCGATCCAGCACGTGCGCATAAAGCCGCCGGCGAGGGTCGTAGAAACGGAAGACGTGGATAACGCCCTGGTTGGCGCGACCCGCTGGCATCAAGACAATGGCGTTGCCTTGCCCGAAGCCGACGAGACAAAAATGCTGACCTGTTGGGTGGCGGTAAGCGAAGCGACGCCGGAGAACGGATGCCTTCAAGTAGTGCCGAAGAGCCACCGTGAAGGCATCACTCTGCATTGCACGATCAGCAATCAACTGGGAATCCCCGATGTATTGATTGAGCAGGAGCAAGCCCGACCGGTGCCGCTGAAGCCGGGCGGCGTCCTTTTCTTCCACCCGATGTGCAAGCACGGCTCGCTTGAAAATCAGAGCGACGCCTTCCGCTGGAGCTTTGATCTGCGCTATAACCCCATTGGTCAAGCGACCGGGCGGCCGCATTTCCCCGGCTTTGTCGCGCAGAGCCGCCTAGATCCCGGATCGGCGCTTGACGATTATCGCGAATGGGAAAGGCTTTGGCATGAGGCTCGCGCACAACTGGCGGATATATCGGAGATAAAGAGCAACCGCTGGGACAACTTGGACCCGCTTTGCGCCTAAGCTAAATGGGCGACAATTTATAATCCTATAGAAACTGATGTATAACGAGTTAAATTCATCATCAGCTTGAGTGCGCTTCTTTTGAAGTCGAGAGAGGTATGCTAGCAGCAGGCTGCGCTTACTCCGGTACGCTTGTGAAAATGCGCCATGTCAGACGGTTATCTGATACCCGCGGAAACAGTTCAAACTGAAATTGTCATCAGAAAATCTCGTTTCCTGACCACCATACAGTTGGCGCCGACGGTGGCGGAAGCGCGAAGTCGCCTGGCTGCGCTGCGCGCTGAAATGCCCGACGCAAACCACCATGTGTACGCGTTTCGCGTCGGCTTCGGCAATTCGGTCACCGAAGGGATGAGCGATGACGGCGAACCGACCGGTACTTCCGGACCGCCTACTCTGGCGGTACTGCGCGGTTCCGGCATTGGCGATATCCTGCTCGTCACCGCGCGTTTCTTCGGCGGAACCAAGCTTGGCACTGGCGGATTGGTGCGCGCATATTCCGAGTCCGCTCAAGAGGCGCTGCGAGAGCTGAAAACTGAGCGCAAGGTGGAGAAGACTACGGTGGGGCTCGAAATGCCCTACTCACTGTACAACATCATCAGACGCCTGATTGAGGCGCATAAGGGGACGATTGAAGATGAGCAGTTTGGCGCTGAGATCCTGGTGATCGCCCGATTTGTGACCAATGATTTGGATGGCTTCGCAAATGAATTGCGAGAGAGAACAGCTGGCGCCGTTCTTCCGGTGAATCTGGACTGACCTTATTCCGCCATTTTCCGCGCTATTAGCTGCCTGACCTGCCAAATTGCGCGGTGTGACGGCGCGATGCTCTCGGCGCGAGCGATATATTCACGCGCATCTTCATATTGGTTGTTCTCGATCAGACAATTCGCCATTTGCGCCAAAAGGTAAACGTCCCGCGGAAAACGTTCCAAAGCGGCGTTGAGCTTGCTTACCGCTTCGGCGCGTTCGTTGCGTTCCCATAGGATCTGTGCGACACCCGAGTCGATTTTCGGATCGGACCCCGCCAAGTGTTCTGCTTCGCGCAGCACTTCAAGCGCGCTATCGACATCCTGCCAACTCCGATAGCACTGAGACAGCAGCAGATGCAGATCTACCAGCTTAGGCGCATGCTCGATCGCCTGTTCCAACAAATCCACCTGATCTTCCGACACCGGTCGATTTGCGCTCAATACGACCTTTATCTCCGCATAGCGCGCGCCGAAAGACGGCAGTGTTGCCTGCAACTTAACTCGTTGCAGTTCCAACTCCAGGTTTTCGTCGATCTCGGCAAACTTTGCCTGGCAGGCCTCGATCATTTCAAGCGCGAATGCCGAATCCTCGTCTGCCACAGCCAGCTGCGCCAGATGCGCGTACGCGAAAGGGTTGGAATCCAACTGTCGTTCCAGAATATCGTAGGCGCGATCGTAGTCCTCAAGCTCAATCAATCGGTCGATGATATCGCCGGTAAGCGTACCGTCATCATCTTGTTGCGACAGTCGCTCAAAGTATATCCATAGCTCGTCATCGCTCGCGTCTATCATGTAGGTAAGCGCCAGCTGCAGCGCGACCAAGTCTTCGCGAGTCTCATTAATGTAAAGTTTCAGCGCGTTCGCGATTTCAACTGTGATATGTTCCACTTCATCGTATTCATCGGGATCGATCAGCAATACATCCTGCACACTCCAATTGTTGACCTCGGCCGTCATCAGAAGCTGTGCGTATTGCCAATACAGTGCAGGATGCGTCAGGCCGCTTTCCAATGCAAGTTGCGCGTTATCGATCGCCTCGTCGAATTGACCGGACTCTAGCAAAATCTCGCTCATAGCGCACCAGACGGATGCCGTAGCATCCCTTCGCAGAAAGGGCCGCAGGAAGGCGATCGCGCTTTGTGCGTGACCCAGTCTTGACATGCCCAAGGCAGCTGCAGATGCGCCGGCAGCGGCTACGATGTCATCCGAAAACGCGCTGCGGACAAGCGGGGCAATAATCTCGCCTAATTCGCTGATTCCGGGCTGCATCACCTGTTTGGCCAGCATACCCAGAGACCAATACGCAAATTCACTGGGACTCCTTTTGCATGCATCAGCCACTTCTTGGAACTGCTCTCGTATCGCGTCCTCTTCCCATTCGACATCCCAAAAATAGAGATATACATCAAGGTTCCAGCCGAAGACACACCCCAGCAGTCTTTCCAATTCATCTGTCTCCATCGTGACCGATGCGAACTCGATGACCGGGGCCGTGTTTTGGCTCCCCGCCAGCCCGCGGTAGACTTCCGCGGCGACCATGGGCAGTGCAGTCACAAGGGCCGCCAGTGAATCGAACTCGTATTCCAGCGAATCGCTGTCGTCCTCGGTCATCGACAGGCTTATATCAAATCCGATTTGCAGCTCAAATCGCCCTGAATTGCGCCGTAGCGCCCCGTCAAGAATGACGTTGTCAGCCAGGCCATCCATTTCCCAATCTGCGACCGTGAACTGATAGTCTGATGCGGTGATCTCGCTGTTGTCATTCGCCTCGTCGATACGCGCAAAGCAGCGATAGACGCGCGTGTCATCATACTGCTCCAGCAGGTAGCCGAGGCAAGAAGCCAGCCCCAAGGCGACTTCCGGCATTTCCTGGCACAGGATCGGATATATCCCTATTCGGTATTGTTCATCCGTTTGAACGGCTTCCGCCAAGCCGAGGGCGCTGCCAAAGATGGATGTCGGCGCGCCGGTATTGCTGGGCTGGCGACCAAGCGACTTCATTTTTCCGGCCGCGTTTAGCATTTGCCCCGCTCCAATCAAAACACCCTGCCTTTGCGACAGGGTGAATTGTATATCTCGCTCAGTGGTTTGAATAGCAGGCTCGGCTAGCTTACGACCCTGACTCGACTGAAGTCGCCGCGGAATACGACATAGTTGTTGTTCAGCCAGCCTTGACCGAAGCTGCCTTGAACCTTGTACCAGTTGCGACCGGCCGACATGCCCAGCACTTCAAGCGTTGTGCCACCCGGAACATCGGTGATTACGGCGTACGCAACGCCAGGACCGGTACGAATATTGAGGTGCGCCGTGTTAACGACAGCGCGCGGTGTGGGGCCAGACAGGTGAGCGCCTTCCCGTGGTCCCGGAGTCGTAACGCCGGAACGCGAAACACTGGAGAAGTTGCCCCGTCCAACGGCATAGTTGGAGTTTACCCATCCAGGACCCGCGGACGTCTCGACCTTATACCAGACACCGCCGCTATCAATTTCAGTCACAAGCAGGTTTGTGCCACCCTTGACCACAGTCACAATGCTGTGGCCGGCGCCTGGACCACTCCTGACATTCAAAAATGCCGTGTTTACGACCAGGTGCGGCGCGTTCGCTGGGATATCTGTCCCGCTGCTGAGATTGGCTGGGCCCGGAATACCCTGTCTGGGTACGCCGGAAAAGTTGCCGCGAGTTACGGTATAGGTGCGATTTACCCAACCGACTCCAGCCGGGCTCTGTACCTGGTACCATACGTTCCCGCTGGCGATCATGAGCACCGGCATCTCGGTGCCGCCCCGTACCGTGGTCAAAATGTTGTGCCCAGCGCCGGGACCCGTGCGAACATTTAGGTAAGCCGTATTGACAACCAAGTGCGGCGCGCCAGCCGGAATCTCGACCGCCGGAGCATCGCTGACCGCTGGTCCGCCAGTGCGCGGCACGCGGGAAAAGTTGCCGCGCTCCGCCGTATATGTCCGGTTAAGCCAGCCGGTACCGGCGGAAGTCTCCACTTGATACCAGACGCCACCGCTGTCGATCGCCGTGACTGCCAGCTCAGTTCCGCCTTTTACGATGGTAAGGATGCTGTGCCCGACGCCGGGACCAGTTCGTATGTTCAGATAAGCGGTATTCACGACAACGTGCGGAGCGCCCGCTGGTATATTGGTTCCGCTAGCCAAATTGGTGGGCAAGCCCTGCCGTGGAACGCGGGAGAAATCTCCCCTTGGCACGGCATAGGCTGAATGAAGCCAGCCTGGACCTACGGAACTCGTTACTTGATACCATTTGCGATCGCTTGAAAGCATCGTGACCGGCAATTCGGTTCCGCCTGCTACGGTTGTGAGAATGTCGTGCCCCGCGCTAGGACCGCTTCTCACGTTTAAGCGATAGGTGTTGACAACTACGATTGGCGTCGCCAACTGCGCTAAAGCAGCCGTCGGCGCGAGAGCAAGTAAAGTCAATGCCGTCAGAAAAATGCCCCATATCCGAATATTGGAGTGCTTAACCATTCTGTAATCCCCCGAACGACCTTATGGCATACTAATTGACCGTCAGTACGAAGGTCAGTATAGTGGTCGGCTAGACAACGAGCAAACCAAATCGCTGGCAATTTCAAAGCTCAATGACCATAAAGTCTGAGATTCCAATCATGCCGGATTACAATATCGCGCAAACTAGTGAAACTTAATCGTTTGCATTACTACTAGTTTGATTTCGCAAAACCTTTGCGGGAAAATTGACAGGTTCAACCTGCTGTGTTAACATTGCGGCAGATCGTATCGGGCGAAGGGACATGAGATGGCTTTAGCGGAACAGCAGCCAGTCGGCGTGATGACGGACAGCGCAGTTTTGAGCGTGACGCCGGCCGCAGTATCAATCATCAAGAATCTATTAGAACAGCGGGAAATCCCCGATCACGCATTGCGCGTATTCGTGACCGGCGGTGGCTGTTCCGGCTTGCAGTACGGCATGGCTTTTCAGGAAGAACCGGAAGCCGGCGATACGGTTGTGGCTTGTGATGACGTGCGTCTCCTTGTCGACCCGACTAGCATGATGTACTTGCAGGGTGCAACTATTGATTATGTCGACAGCCTGATCGGCGGCGGCTTTCGCATTGACAATCCCAACGCCGCCTCCAGTTGTGGCTGCGGGCACTCCTTTAAGGGCTCGGATCAAGAGGCAGCTGGCGAAAGCCAAGGTTGCGGCACCTGCGGCAGCTACTAAGCAAATTGCGATTCTTATTGAATAGGGCGGCAGTTGGTTTGCGCCGTCCCTTTTTTTGTTTCATCTCCGCAAGAGACTAATCAACAGACCGCCAAAGCCTAGTCCGGCCAGGAGTAGAATCGGAGCCAGCGGTGGCAGATCCAGCCAGCGGCGCTCTTCCGCTTGCGCAATTTCCAATTGATCAACAAAGGGCGGCTGTGTCGCTGGCGGCGTAAAAGTAGGCAACGGCGTGGCGTCCACAACTTCCACCGCTCTTGCGCCGCCAGCCTCAACTGTCGCGATCTCGATCGTCCTCGGGCTAGCGCCTGCTTGTTCACCGTTTGACGGCGAATCGGCAAGTCCCCTCGCCAATTGAACGGCGTCAAGATTGTCGATTCTATCAATCTGAGACGGGTCGCCTTCGATAGTCACCAGGTCGCCGTATACCCAGGCTCGACCACTGGGAGACCGATCAAAGCGCAGTTCATACCATCTATAATAGTTGCGCAGTACCGGATAGACGGTTCCATGGGCGATCGTGCCCAGCAGTTCGCTCTCGATATCGGGCAGTGCGCGAACATTCACATTGCCAGCCGACTCCAAGGCTTGCAGGCGAACGGCTGGCAAGGGTGTTGGCGTGAAACTTGGCGTGATTGTCGGAGCGGCGGCTTGTGGGGCTTGCGGCGTGGGCGTTACCAGATTGGCGCGAACCGGCGTGGCTTCGGCTCTAGCCTGCGCCAATACTGGCTTCGAATGCAGAAGCGCGCTGATGACGAGGAGAATCGCTAAACCTACATGCCTTGCTCGGCGGTTACACTTGTTGTCATGCCCGCGACCTCTACCAGGAAATGGCATTGACATTAGTAAACCTGCCTTGCTCGGCAACGACGCTGCGGTTATCTAGCGTATTGACCAGAAAGCCTTGATACAGCTGGCTGACGAGACCAACCACTTTCCAGTCGCTCATGACAAACGGTGGAACAGTGGTATCCGCAGGGCAGCGATTGCAGTCGGCGGGTAGCCATTCGCCGTTGTACAGCCTGGCAAAATGCAAATGCGTTGCGGTGCTGTAACCGCCGAGACAAGAGGCGTAGCCCAGGATGTTGCCCGCCTCAACCGCCTGCCCTTCTTCGAGCGCGTCATGCCGGCTAATGTGCAGATAGAGCAAGGTCCATCCGCTGCCTTCATCACCGTCCCCGTCAAGGTCGAGAATCACGACGCCCTCACCCATTCGCGCGATCACACCGCCGGCCGCCGCAGTAACTGGGTATTCTGAAGTATAACACCAGCCAGCCGTCGCTTTATCAGGCGGCGCAAAGTCGACCGCGGACCAGGCGCTGCCATTGCCCCAGCCCCCATGAAATCCGCCCGTGTAACGCCATACGTCGCCACGTGGAAAGGGCAGCGTCAATTCTGGCTGGCGAAGATCCGCGGGCACGGTTTCGTGTTCATCCTTGAATGGATCGCCAAACAGTTGTTGATAAGTTTCGCGCAAGCCATCGGCGCTGACATCCGTCTCCCACTGCGTCGCGTTTCGAAACTGCGCTACAGCAAATTGCACGGCGATGGAGCCGGCGTTCAAGCTCGGATGGTAAAAGAGCCGGCTGCCATCAGGGGCGTCTAGAATCGTCTTGCCACGGTATTTCCAGTCGTAATAACCCTTATTGAGTTGATCGGCCAGCCAGCTAAGTTGGTTGTACAACCCTTGACGCGCTTTGCCGTACTCCGGTTCCGCAGCCAGCAAGGGATAGAGTTGCGCATCGCCGTCGGCTGTCGGAACGCTAACGAGCCCGGCATAGTATTCGAGAAATGTGAGGAGAATACGAGCATCCACGCTGTACTCGCGTGAAACCCGGTCGATGATTTCGCTTCCAGTCATCTGCTCGCTTCGCGTTGTTCCGTTGGCTTGGCGTGTCGGCATCAATACCGTCATCTCGCGGAGCGCACCGGGCTGAGACTCCACGTAGCTATCGATATCAAACGTCGACGCGCCAATTGAGCGCACCAGCCGCGAGTCCGGCAGGATGCGATTCGCGGACGTAAAATCGGCGGGCGGCTCGGGCAATTTCAGCACCTGCCCCACGCGGAGAAAATCGGGATTCGGCAGATCATTGGCGTTCAGCAGCGCGCGAATCGAAACGTCATAACGTTCGGCGATTTTCGTAAGCGTTTCGCCCGCCTGGACAGTGTGTGAACTAGCTTCGATGTTTTCACCGCCGCTCGCGGCCGCCGGGGAATCCGCTGTTTCGGACGATTCTGAATTCTGAGATTCTAGCCGATTCGCTAATGCATCGATTGTGGGCACTGGGGCGCTTACGTCTTTGGCGCCAATATCGGGTGGCGGGCTGGTCGTCGGCGCCGACATTGCCGACTCACCATCCAACGAAAGCCCTGTGACCGCCGACACTCCCCTGTCCCCGACAACTTCGCTCGACTTATCCCAAGCCATTGTACAGCCGGCCAGTACGGCGACAAAGAACATGAAAATCGCCACGATTCGTGGTAGCGCGGCGCCTGATTCGCAGGTCTTTAGGATAGCGGCAAACTGCACTTGGGTGTACCTTTGAACATCTGTATACTAATTCAGGATTGCGGAACGCGAAATCAACTTGAGGAGTGACTTATGGCTAGCTCGGATGAGGTAAAGGGATTGTTTCCGGCGATGGCGGAACGCCTAATTCCGGAAAGAGCCGCTGGTGTAAACACTACGATTCTCTTCGATCTGAGCGGCGACAACGGTGGATTGTATTGGCTGAAGATTGCCGATGGCGCGGCGACCGCGGGCGAAGGCGACGTGCCCGACGCAGCCATGACCGTCAAGGCGAGCGCCGATGATTGGTTCGCAGTGGCGACAGGACAAATGAATGCGATGCAAGCATTCATGACGGGAAAACTCAAGATCCTCGGTGATATGGGTCTGGCGATGAAGATGCAGACGATGTTCGCGCAATAGTCAAGGATGACGGCTTAAAACTCATCGTCAAGTTCCAAGCGAAGCGCGGCGGAATTCAAGCTGAAGCCAGCGGCATCCATTGCTTCGTCGATTGCTGAGGCCGATTCTTCGTCGGCCGCGTTTTCATGCAGGCGCGCGAGAATCTCAAAGGCTTGTCTTCCGCCGATTTCCCCGAGCGACCATATCGCCATCATCTGAATATCCTGGTCTTCGCTCAGTGCTAATTCGCCGATTCGCTGCACAGAATCCGCAATTTGAATATGACCGCAAGCTCTAATGGCCTCGTATACATATTCGTTATTGTCGCTCTCCAACTCTTCCAGAAGCTGGTCTCGCCAAATTCGATTGCAGGTTCGTCCCATCGCGAAAAGCGCGCCAATTCTAAGCTCGACATTGCCGTCGGCGTAGGCAGCCAGGATCAGTTGCTCCACTGCCCCATGGCTGGAGTTGGCGAGCGCTTCCAGCGCTCGGCGGCGAATCTCCACCGGTTCCAACTTATTCTTGTGAATCGCGTATGTCAAAGCTTGCGCTTGGGCGGCAAGATCCGCAGGAATGTCGCCATATTCGCCCAATAGCAGGAAGCGCCCCAAGCTTTCAAGCGAGCGGCTCCTAATCTTCACATCGGGGTCGAACTCAGCCAACCTCATCAACTCTTGCATGATCTCGGCGGACTCGTCCGTCCAGAGCAACTCGATCGCTTTCGCGCGGACGAGACTGTTCTCATCCCCCAGGCTGAGCATGGCAATCTCACGAAAACTCAACTCAAACATGGCTTCGCTGGCTTCATTGAGCGCGCTCAATACCCGGTGCTTGGCAACCGCGGACAGGCGGCGCCAAACTGGAGAGACCGCCTTCAACCCGTCTCCAGTCAGTTCGCTAAGCCCGTAGACAAGGGTCGATGGAACGACTGCGCTTTCAAAAGTCTGCGGGCTGGCTAAGGCTTGGGTAAGTTCGGCAATTGCGGGCTTGCGGAACGAAAACTCGGGCAAGTCCTCATCAAATTCCGACAACTGCTCGTTTGTGTCCATTAGGAGATGGATGGAGGGTTGATTAGGTCGTAGATCATGACAACAGCGCCAAGCGCCAGCAGCAACATGATGCCGATTTGATGAATGCGGGCTTCCGTCTTGGCTTTGACCGGCTTTCCACGCAGCATCTCGATGATGACAAAGACGATCCTTCCGCCGTCAAGCGCCGGAATTGGCAGAAGATTGCTAATGCCCAAGAATATGCTGATCAGGGCTATGAAGTTCAGCATCAGCCCCGGACCTTCGTTCAGGCTGCGCTGCAGAAACTCTCCGCCTATCTTGCTTATGCCGATGATGCTTATGGGCCTTGCGTCGCGGCCGCTTAGCGAGCCGTCCAGCAAGCGCCCTGGAATCGACGCGATCAGCTTGAAGGTCGTGGCGGTTGTGCGAAGGCTGTGCGCGATGGCATCCGGAATGCTTTGCGGGATCAACTCTCGTTTGTAACCGGCGTTGGCGAAACGGGTCCGGTCGCGCAAGCCCAGCTGCGAACGAATCCCGATGCCGAGGCGCCCTTCCCCTTCCGGCGGATTGACGCGCGGCGTAACGATCACCACAATATTGTCGACCGAACCGTCGTCGCGCTCGCGACTAAGCGTCAGTGGCAGCGCCCGTCCCTCGAAAGCCCGTGATGCATTGTTCAGCGTTTTAACCGGATCGCCCGATGGCGCAATTGGCGTATGGTTGATTTGGCCGATGATGTCGCCCGCCTGAATGCCGGCGCGGTGTGCCGGAGATTCTTCCAGCACCTGCATGACTTGAACCAGTCCGGAGCGCTCGCTGAAATCATGCGTAATCGTCAGTTCGTATTCGTCGCCGGTCTCATGCCGGATCAGCGAAAACGTGATCATGTCGCCGCTGTAGCTTTTGAGCCGCTCATGGAATTCAATGAAGTCTGCGAAGCGTTCGCCATTGATCTTCTCGATGGCATCGCCAACTTCGACTTCCGTCCCATCAAAGAGGGATCCGGGCGGAATTGCGGCAATTTGACTTAGCCCGCCTACGGGCATAGAAAGTCCGATCAGCGCCACCAGGAAGAACAAGATCAGCGCCATGATGAAATTTGCGATGGCGCCAGCGGCCATAAAGATAATACGGCCAAGCGCCGGCGCTTCATTTACCGACATCATCTTCTGCTCGTCAACACCTCGCAGTCGCAGCATCTCGCGCTCGGAAACGAGGCGAACCAAGCCGGATCGCCGCCGCTCCAAGACCACGCGATCACGCTTGACTTTATCTTCGCTGGCCGGACCGATCATGTCCTCGCCCAAGGGCCGTACAAAACCGCCCAAGGGCAGCCAATTGATCGTGAATTCGGTTTCGCCGAGCATGAACAAGCGACCGAGGCGGGGCGGAAAGCCGATACCAAATTCAAGCACATTGATCCCCACGAGCCGGGCCGCGAGGAAGTGACCCAGTTCATGAATGATAACGGCTGGAATCAACACCAACGCGAAGGCGGCCAAAGCAAGCAGAATGTCATTTGCAGCGGCGGACAGCAGCATCTTCGATTTCCCTCAAATACGATTCCATACCTCACAATTATACGCACAACTGGGGCTCTAGCGCAATAAAGGCTCAGCCTTCCCGCAATCGACAGGCAAAACGTAGGCTCCGCAACCGACACCGGAGCGGAGTATCTCCATATCGCCGCATAGCTCGCGCAATCGCGTGGTCACGGCAACGGCGTCGCCTTCTCCGCAGATACAATGTACATTGGGACCGGCATCTAAGGTGTAACAGACCATCAAGTTTTCGTCCTGCCGCCAGCGGCGCACGCCTTCCATAACCGCCAGCGAGAGCGGTTCCCAATAAAAGAGCGGTGGCCTACTCGTCATCATCACCGCATGCATCAGGTTGCTGTCCTCTTCCACCACATCGGCGAATCTTTCAAAGTCTCTTCGCAGAATCGCAGTCTTAAGTGAAGCGATCCGCTCCGCTGCCGAAGCCACTCTTGCAGGCTGAAAAATGCTGCTGGCGGCCGTCTCATGACCCGCGCTTGATCCGATCCGTTTGTGTTCTTGGCTGACAATCGCGATTAGATCGACCAGTTGCCAATGGTCAGCCGGCGCGAAAGATTTCGCGAACGATGTTTCGTGGCTGTCGCCGGCCTGCCATTCAACGAAACCCGCCGGAATCGAGCGCGCAGCCGAACCGGAACCTAAACGCGAGAGCGTGCTGAGCTCACGTTCAGATATCTTTGCGCCAAGGGCGGCGCAAGCGGCAACGGTCAAGGCTGCGAAAGCCGACGCCGACGACGCGATTCCAGTACCCATGGGAAAGTTATTTGTTGAATCAACTCGCGCGAATCGATCGGTCTCGAAACGCGCTCGCAGCGCATCCAGATGTTTTTCCACGCGCTTCCTCGCAGTTGATTTGGCGATAGCCCCATTGATCGTTAGCTTGTCCGTGCGCAATTCTCTATTCCACTCAACGGTCGTCGTCGTTTGAAGATCGGCAAGATTCATGCTGATGGAGGAGTTCGCCGGCAGCCGCAGACCTTGATCACGGTTGCCCCAATATTTGACAAAGGCGATATTGGAATGCGCTCTTGCTGTGGCTGAAGCTGCGATGTCTGCCATCGATTATTGCCTGCCAGAATTCGCAAGTGAAGTTCTACTGGAATTGTCAAACAATATCACTAGACTATAATGGCTGTCCACAGTTGACTGAACGGAGGTCGTATTGGGCGCCCTTGCTGCACTGATAGCGACGATGCGTCCGAAACAGTGGACGAAGAACGTGCTATTCGTCCTGCCGCCAATCGTGTTCAGCGAACAACTATTTGAACTGGATCTGCTTGCCCGCGTAATCGTCTGCTGCATTCTTCTCATCCTAAGTTCGGGCTGCGTATACATCATTAATGATGTAACTGATTTGGATGCCGACCGCGCGCATCCGGTCAAGCGTCTTCGGCCGATTGCCGCCGGCGAGCTGTCCGTTGCAGCGGCGAAGTCAGCAGCAGTAGTCCTTTGCCTAATCGTGCTGGCGGCCGCATACTTGTTTGACGAGCGATTGGCAGTTCTTATCCTCGTTTACCTCACTTTGCAGATCGCATACTCGCTGTATGTCAAACATATCGTGATACTGGATATTTTGGCGGTTGCAGCTGGATTTGTCCTTCGTTTGCTCGCCGGCGGTATCGTTATCGATGTCAGCCTATCGCCCTGGCTTTACGCATCGGCGGGGTTGTTGGCACTGTTTCTCGTTATCGGCAAGCGGCGCCAGGAGCTGGCGTCGCTCGGCGAAAACGCTGCGATTTCACGGCCAATATTTGCCCATTACAATCTTCAATTGCTGGATGATCTGCTGCGCATCGTGACTTCAGCGACCACGATAACCTACATCCTTTATACCGTGGAATCGCCCACGATGGTTCGTAATGGCGAGCACGTGGGCCTGCTTACGGCGCCAATCGTCATTTACGGTTTATTCCGTTATCTCTATTTGATTCACGTCGAAGAACGCGGCGGCGCACCGGACGAAGTCCTGCTCGGGGATCGTCCGCTACAAGTTACGCTGCTGCTGGCGGCTCTCGTCTATTTTGTGATTCTGTACCTACTCTAGCCGCGTATGAATAGGCAAACGAGCGCCCCCGGCAAAGCCATACTATTTGGCGAGCACGCGGTTGTGTACGGCATACCGGCGATCGCCGTACCTTTGTCAAGCATCCGCGCCCGCGCATGCTGTAAAGACACAGCGCAACCCTTAACGATCATTGCCGAAGATCTGCCGCGCCCGGGAAATACGAAAGTAGCCGAGAAGTTCGACCGTTCCGACCCGCTGTCGCTGATGGCTGCGTTAACGATGGGGCATCTCAATACGGGGAATCTCACCGGGGAGATAAGGATTAGATCCGATATTCCTATTGCCAGCGGGCTTGGCAGCGGCGCAGCGGTTTCGGCAGCGCTTGGACGCGCCATCGCCCTGATGCGGAATACCGACATTTCTAATCGCGAGTTGAGCAGGATTGTCTTTGAAGTCGAGAAGCTGCATCACGGCAGGCCTAGCGGTATCGACAATACCGTAGTCGTTCACGAAAAGCCGGTATACTTTGTAAAGGACGAGGAAATTGAGTTTATTCGTTTCGGCGAGCCGCTGCATATCATACTGGGAGATACGGGCATCGCTTCGCTGACGCGAGACGCGGTCGCCGATGTGCGATCGCTGTATGAACGCGATCCAATCAGGACGGCGAAGCAATTTGAGGCAATTGGCGCCATCGCCCATGAGGCCAGAGCCTGCATCGAGACGGGCGCGACCGCCCGTTTGGGCGAGTTGATGACAGCCAATCATCATTTTCTGCGCCGTCTAAGCGTATCTTCCGCCGAATTGGACAAGCTGGTTGATGCCGCGCTTATCGCAGGGGCGCTTGGCGCAAAGATGTCGGGCGGCGGACGCGGCGGAAACATTATCGCTTTGGTGAATGACCGAACGGCGAACAGCGTTAAGGATGCGCTGCTTGAAGCCGGCGCCAAAAGCCTGCTGGAGACGACTGCTGGCTGAGGACGCATCAACCATGACGACACTGATAAAACTCGGCGGTTCACTCATTACGGACAAATCTCTTGAGAAGTCCTTTCGACCGGGTACTGTTCGCCAAGTCGCGCGGCAGATTGCGTGCATTCGCAACACCGATGCGCAACGGCGTATTGTCATCGGCCATGGAAGCGGCTCTTTCGGCCATTTTGAAGCGCGTAAGCACGGAACCGCGGAAGGTGTTCACACTGAACAGGAGCGCCTGGGCTTTGCGCAGGTCGGCGCCGTCGCGGCCGAACTTAGCATGCTAGTTCTCAATGAGCTGATAGCGGCTGGCTTGCCGGCGATGCGTTTCCAGCCGTCGTCAATCTTGATCGCGAAAAGACGGGAGATCGCATCATTTGACAGTCGCGCCCTGGCGCTAGCGCTTGACAAGCGTCTCATTCCTTTAATTCATGGCGACATCGCGCTGGACGAAGCGACAAACGGCACAATCGTCTCGACCGAAGCGATGTTTTCGCACCTGGCGCGTCCGCTGCAAATAAGGCGGATTATTCTGCTAGGAGAGGTGGAGGGCGTATATGACGGAAGAGGCGGGCTTATCCCAACCATAACGCCGAGTTCGTTTGACGACGGCCATTTGGCGCTTGCGGGATCGGATGGCGTAGATGTTACCGGCGGCATGCGGCAAAAGGTCGAAACCATGATTGAGATCGTGCGCGAGCACCCTGCAGTCGAGGTGGCTATCGCCGACGGAAGACGCAAGGGCATCCTTCTCGATCTGCTCGTAAATCGTCGTCGAATCGGGACGCGTATATGTGGAGACCTCAGCCTTCGAGATCGGTGATTATCACATTGGTCAACAGCGGGTAAAAGCCGTAAGCGTCGTACCGGAGGCTCTCGACACTCGCGCTAAAGGCTCGCAGCCGCACATTCTCCCGTATCGGCAAGAGCAATACCTCGTTCATCAGAATTGACTGAACCTCGAAGTACTGGTTCCGGCGAGACGCGTGATCTTGTTCGAGCGCCGCGCGGATTAGTATTTCGTTAAGTCGCCGGTGAGGCGCGCGCGACGATGAATAGAACGAACTGTCCAGAAATACGTCGCTGAGTATGCCCGGGTCCACGCCGTAATTGTCTACCGGCAACAAGTCGAATTCGCCCGATCGAATTAATCGGTTGAGCTGAGTGGCGCCTGGCACGGGTTCCACCACCAGATTTATACCAATCAGTCGCCATTGGTCTTTGAGAAAGCCCGAAACTTCTGGCAATTGACCCCATGGTGGCGCCAGCACAGTCAAATCCAGTTGATTAGCAGACTTTTCCACAATGCCATCGCCGTCGCTGTCGGCGTAGCCTGCGGCTCCAAGCAAAGCCCGCGCTTTGTCGAGATCAAATTCAAACTCGTTGATGAAGCCCGTATGCGCATAACCGGTACTCTCGGCGAGCGGCGCCCAAGCCACCGGCGACGCATTGTAGAATATCTGATCACTGATGCCAATTCGATTCGTCGCCAGCAGCAAGGCGAGGCGAACTTCACGTTCTTTCAAATGGCTCCTATTCGTATTGAAGAGAAACTGGACCGTCTGACCTGGGATGCGAATCGGCATCAGGACAACCCGGCTGTTATTCGCCAGATTTTGCGCAGCAGCTGGCGAGACATTGTCAACCACATCCTGGGAATCGCCGAGCAGCGCATGCAAATCCGCTTCCAAATCGGTAATGATCGAGAATTCTACGCGATTGATTTCGTCGCCGGTCAATGGCAGCACAGTTGTTGAGACGTCCGCATAACCTTCGAAACGACGCAAGACAATCAACTCGCCCGGCAAATAGCTCGCCAGCGCAAATGGTCCAGTGCCAGACTGATGATACTGGTAACGCAAACCGTCGCTCTCATTCAGAGCCTTGGGGCTGGCTATGCCGAGAAAGGGCTGCGCGAGACTGTCCAGCAGCGCAGCATGCGGCTCGAATAGTTGCAGGCGAATTGTGTGCTCGTCAAGGACTTCATAATGCCGCAATGGCGCGAGCAGCTTCCTCGCTAATGACTGCTCTGACTCGGGACGAAATATGCGCTCAATGTTTTTGGCGACCGCCGCGGCGGAAAACTCGCTTCCATCATGGAAGAACACATCGCGGCGCAAACGAAAGGTGTAAACAAGGCCATTTTCCGAAATTTCCCAATCCACTGCCAAGCCCGGAGCAAAATCGCCGCTTTCAATGTCTCGATAAATCAAAGTGTCATAGATCTGACGGAAAACCATGCCGGCTTCCGGCAATTTGCTGAAGTGAGGGTCAAGCAATGGAATATCGGCCGATAGCGCATAGCGCAAGCATCGACGATCGTCTTCACAAGGAATTGATTGCTCGGCAACGCCGCAGCCGAAAAGCAATAGACAAGCGATTGCCCAGCCTGAAAATCGCTTCGCGCGCCGCCGAGCCCAGCCTCCGCCTGCGTCAGCGCATGCGTTACTCGAGCGAGTCCCCCCGTCGCTCAGTATTAAATTCTCGGAATCGCCGTGGGGACGAGTATCCATAATGCTAGAATGGATAACGGGCAATGCCACTTTACTTTCGTGTTCTCATTACGTAGGTTAGATTATAGACCTACGTTAATGGGAGAGGAAGAAAAGCGCGCAGCAACTGCTGATGGACACGCGATTCCAAGCCGACTCGGAGCGGGCGGACACTTACTCATTTCTGCCGGTATGGCGCAGATTGAACGGGCAGATCGTCATAACTGTGGCAGCCCTGCTCGCCATCGTCCTGATTGGCGAATTGCTTCGACCAAGATTCCACGCGCAGCTTGAACGCCTCCTATCACTTGGCCTGGTCCCTTTTCCTGTCATTCTCTGGCTGGGCGTCTCAGTTTTGCCAGAATATCGCGTTTCCCGTCCGCGGAGGCGACTGATAGGCGTCGCCGTCGTATCTGCTTTGACCGCTGCCGCTATCGGCTTGCCACTTGTAAATGACTTCTTCGCCATCCAACGGTGGCTTCCTTTGCAGTCGGTATTTGCTCGCATTCTCGGCTACACCCTAACTGCGGGCATTGTCGATGCCGGTCTAAAGTTTCTCGTCCTTCGCTATCTCATTCTCCCGCAAGGACTGCGTGTGCGTAGCGATGCGGTCGCCTATGCCTTTGCCAGCTCGATCGGCTACAGCGCTTTCTTGAATTTGTCGCTAATATGGCGGCTTGAACCGACCTGGGATATTGCGGCAATTTACCTGTTGTCGAACATGGCGGTTCAGCTTGCCTCCGGGCTATTCCTCGCCCTGGGCATTATTGAATCGTATTTCGCCGATGCTTACCCGCTTGTTCTGCCTGTGAACTTCCTCGTTGCGGCAATGACGACCGGAATCATTTCCGCCCTGATTGGCGGCTTTCTGAGCGGTCCGCTGAGCACTGCGGGCAACACGGACCGGCCGCTTTTCGCCTTTGCCTTGCTGGTTGGATCTTTGATCGCAATTCTTGGCATCGTCTATTTCCTCTATAGCAATGCTGAACGCCGCGAACGCGAGGCTTTTGGCAGGCAGTGGGATTCAGATGGAATTTGATACCGGTCGTTCGCCAGCTATTCAGATTACGCCGCGGCAACGATGGTCCATTGCCATCACTTATATTGTAATGGTTTGCGGATTCGCCCTTGGCGTCAACCAGCGTGAAAGCGCGCTGAATCAAGCCAGTATATACAGCAATCTCGAGGCTGGTCTTTCCGCGCGTTATCCCGCGCGCTGGCTTCTCGAAGAATCAGGATCCTACGTGTTTCGCGTGCGAGACATGGCGCATCTCGGCTTCAAGACCGTCATCGAAGTCAGCACTTCCCCGGTCGGACCGGACACTACAGAACGAAACATACTCGATCAACTGAGTTTGCAGCGCTCTCAAGTGCTTACCGATTACACGGTACTCGGCTATGACACTTATCTGCTGGCTGACGGTAGCGCGGCTGTATCAATGTCGTACTCTTTTGTTTCGCGTGATGCGAGCCCTTTCCTCGAGGGCGTATCGTCGATTGTCAATGCGCTGGATATTCTGACAATTCGGCGGGGCCAAGCCTTAATCATATCCTTCCGCGCCGATGAAAGCATTTACCGGGCTGAGTTGGAAACCTTGCGATGGTTTGTTCAGCATCTGGAGTTTTGAGTCGGCGCCGGAGCCGTAATGACTAATCTTCGTATGTGCGCGATCACGTTTCTTCTGTTGCCTTGCCTCGTCTTGGCTCAGGGTTCGGAAGGCATAGACATTGATCGGATCAAACGGGCAACCGTATTCATCTATTTCACGAAGAGCGTCAATAATGATTTGGTCGTCAAATGCGTAAGCAGCGGTACCTTGATAAGCGCTGACGGATTGATCATCACCAATGCGCACAGCGTACTGCCCAGCCGCCAATGTGACGGCGACCAGATCATCGTCTCCCTTAATGTCGATCTCTCGGAACAGCCGATTCCAAAGTACCGGGCTGAGGTCTTCTTAGCAGATGAGGGACTTGACATCGCTGTCTTGCGAATCGCGCGCGAGCTGGATGGAAGATTAATCGCCGCTGGCGAACTGCCGCTTCTGCCATTTGTGGAAGTCGGCAATTCAAGCGAAGTCTCCATTGATGACAACCTGATCCTGGCCGGTTATCCCGATTTTGGGAATCGCCCCGTGGCGATCACTCGTGGCACAGTAACCGCTTTTATCGCGGAACCAATTGGCCGCGGTCCTTCTTGGTTTAAGACTCGCGCCGAGATTCCCGGCACAATGTCCGGCGGCGGCGCATACAGTAGCGCTGGTCGGCTCATCGGCATTCCGACAAACGCTCCATTGGGCGGCTTGGTTGCCAGCGCAAGCTGCCGCTTCATAGCCGATACGAACGATGACGGTTTGGTCAATAGCAGCGATGTCTGCGTTCCCACGGGTGATTTTATCAGTACCGTGCGGCCAATTGACCACTCGCTAAGTTTGATTCGCGGCGCGCGCCACAATCTCAAGGTGGATATCGTCAGCAGCCCGGTCGATATCGCGCCGCCGCTGAATCCACCCCAGGCATCCCGTTTTCTGTTCGCGCCCTCTGTCGCCGATGGCGCGCCATCAACTGTTGTGGGCTCCATGCCTAATAATACGAAGAGCCTTTACCTCTTTTTTGATTACGACAATATGACAGCCGACACCGTATACGAGTTGCGCGTGACGCGGGACGGCATTCCTGAAACGACATTTAGCCTGCCGCCTGTGCGCTGGAGCGGGGGCGAAAGCGGGCTCTGGTATGTCGGCAGCCGCGAGCAATCTTGGGCGAATGGCGCTTACGAATTCACGCTTCTGGTAAACGGGACGTCGGTCGGCAGCCAGCGAATCATCGTCGGTGGCGCGGTCGAGAATCAGCCCCAATTTAGCGACATCGTTTTCGGCACGCTGGATCAAGGCGGCGCTTTGGTCGGCAACGGATCCATTTTGCCCTTGGGCGATATTGCGTCCGCGCGCTTTCTATATGCCAATATGCGCGACGGACTTCCGTGGTCCGCCATCTGGTATTACCGCGGCGTTGAAGTCGCGCGAACTACCGATATCTGGTCAGACGGCAGCCACGGCGCAAAGGTGATCCGAGTCGCGCCGAATGGCGGTCTTCTTCCAGGCCTGTATCGCATGGAGCTATACATAGAAGGAGCGCTATCGGCGACTTCGGATTTCATCGTTGCCGGAAGGCAATCTGGACCGCTCCCTGAGATCTTTGGCAATATTCGACATACGGCCGCCGATTCGCTTTCGGCGGCGCGTTTGGCGCCAGCGTCCTCAACATTTCCCAGCGCAATCCCGGCGCTCTATGCCCAATTTGACTGGCGCCAGATCGCGGCTGGCACACCATGGACGCTGCGCTGGCTCGTGGACGATCAGATATTCTTTCAAGCGACCAATCCCTGGCTTACGGTTGAATCGGGTTCGGATTTCACCGTATCATTGCCCAATCCACCCGACGGCAGCTACAAACTTCAGCTTCTTTTGAACAACTTGAAACTCGCGGAGCAGGAGGCGATAGTTGGCATTGGCCAGTTGCCGATCGATCGGCTCGCTCAGTATGAGGGGGCAATTCTGTCGGGAACGGTGATTGACGCGGCCACTCGGCGAGGGATTCCCAGCGTGACGATCGCGCTAATTGGCGAGCTGTACGCGGCGAGTGAGTTCGAGTGGCGGGAAGATCAATTATTCGCTCTCGCCACCACTGACCGCAATGGCAACTTTCAGTTCGCGCGGCCCCTTGCCTTCGACACCTTCTACAGCATCGTCATCGAAGCCGACGGTTATATCCCCCATGCCGCCGATCGCTTCAGATTCACAAGCGATCAGCCTTATGCGGACATAGAGATTGCGATGGTGCGCGGTTGAATGCCAAGCGTAAGACACGCCTAGATGTCTTGCTCGTATCCAGACAGCTCGCGCCAACTCGCAGTAAAGCTGCGGCGATGATCATGGCTGGCGACGTGATCGTCCATGCGATCGTCGTGGACAAGCCAGGTACTTTCGTCGCCGCGGACGCGGAAATCTCTTTGAAAGACAAACCTCGATATGTCAGCCGCGGCGGTCTTAAGCTGGAGGCGGCTTTAAAGGTCTTCGGCATTGAACCCACAGGCAAAGTCTGTGTCGATATCGGCGCTAGCACGGGAGGCTTTACCGATTGCCTGCTCCAGCATGGCGCGGCCAAGGTGTATGCGATTGATGTGGGAAGGGGCATAATGGATTATCGATTGCGACACGACAGTCGCGTCATCTTGATGGAGAACACAAACGCGCGCTATCTGGAGACGCTGGGCGAACGAGTCGAATTGGCGGTCGTGGATGTCTCCTTTATTTCGCTGCGACTGATCCTGCCGGCCGTGGCTCGAGTTGTTTCGACAACTGCGGACGTAGTCGCCTTGGTGAAGCCGCAGTTTGAAGCCGGGCGATCAGAAGTTGGCAAGGGCGGCATCGTTCGCGACCTTGCCATTCATCGGCGCGTGCTGAAAGAAGCTGTCAGCGGCGCGCAAGCGCTTGGATTCGCGCCGTGGGACGTGATGAGATCGCCCATAACCGGCGCAAAGGGCAATATCGAGTATTTGCTCTGGCTGCAGCCAGGCATTGCCTCGGAAATGGCGCGCAATGTCGAAATCAAGATTGATGGCTTGACTTCCGCCGACGACTAGCCTGCCCTACTCCAAAATCCCCTGATGCTTCATAATTGGACTACCAGATTCCGAATGCTGTTGATTGATGAATATCAAACATATTCGCAACTTTTGCATTATTGCGCATGTCGATCATGGAAAGAGCACGTTGGCCGACCGCCTGCTGGAACTGACAAATACCGTCAGCGAACGCGATATGCAGGAGCAATTGCTCGATAGCATGGCGCTTGAGCGCGAACGTGGCGTCACGATCAAGGCATCAGCGGTGCGTATGCGCTATGAAGCGCGTGATGGCGAGACCTACATCATAAACTTGATCGATACACCAGGTCACGTCGATTTCACCTATGAAGTGAGCCGCGCCTTGCAGGCTTGTGAGGGCGCCATTCTGGTGGTTGACGCCAGCCAGGGTATCGAAGCGCAGACACTTTCCAACGTTTACCTGGCGCTTGAGCAGGATCTCGAGATCATTCCGGTCATCAACAAGATTGATTTGCCAGCTGCGCAGCCTGACGAAGTGGCGCGAGAGGTCGAAGAACTTCTGGGCGCTAGCGTTTTTGAAATGCCGCGTATTTCGGCAAAGAGCGGCTTGGGCATACGGGAAGTGCTAGAAAGAGTCATTACGGACGTGCCGTCACCGAGGACAGACGAGTCTGAGCCGCTGCGGGCGCTCGTTTTTGATTCGCACTACGATGCCTACAAGGGTGTCATCGCTTACGTACGCGTTGTGGATGGAACCGTCGGATCACGCGGCGCGCTCAAACTCTTCGCCACCGGCGCCCGCTTCGAACCGATTGAAATCGGCGTTTTTGACCCGGTTCTACGCGCCACTGGTGTGCTGACGGCGGGCGAAGTGGGTTACGTTGCGACGGGATTGAAATCGGTGCAGCAATGCCGTGTGGGCGATACCATCACCTTGGCGAAACGTGGCGCCGAGCGCGCCTTGCCCGGCTATAGGCAAGTAAAGCCGATGGTCTTTGCCGGCATCTATCCGACTCACAACGAAGAGTACGCTAATCTGCGCGATGCCCTGGAAAAGCTGCAACTCAACGACGCTTCGCTGGTCTATCAGCCTGAGACCTCGCAGGCGCTGAACTTTGGCTTTCGCGCCGGCTTTCTTGGGCTGTTTCACATGGAAATCATCCAGGAACGTTTGGAACGTGAATACGATCTGGACATATTGGCGACCGCCCCCAGTGTGGAATTCCGCGTGTTGCAAAACGACGGAGAGACGATATCCATTGACAGTCCCGCGCTTCTGCCCGATGAGAACATCATCGATGAGATTCAGGAACCGTGGATGAAAATCCAGATTTATGTGCCTCAGTCCTACATTGGTTCGGTCATGGATTTGGTGATCAAGAAGCGCGGCATTTACGAAACGACAGAATACCTCGATGCCAGCCGTGTAATCTTGAATTATGAGATACCGCTTTCGGAAATCATCATCGACTTTTATGACAAACTGAAAAGCGTAACGCAAGGCTACGCCAGCCTGGATTATCAGTTTCACGAATATCGAACGGGCGACCTGGTCAAAGTGGAAGTCTTGGTTAACGAAGATCCGGTGGATGCGCTGGCGATGATCTGCCACCGCGATGACGCCTATCATCGGGGACAGCGGCTGGTGAGCCGCCTAAAGGCGCTGATTCCGCGCCAGATGTTCACCGTGCCCGTGCAGGCTGCGATCGGCAAGCGAGTCATTTCCCGCGCCAACGTGAGAGCCTTGCGCAAGGATGTCTTGGCCAAGTGTTACGGTGGCGATGTCACGCGCAAGAGAAAGCTGTTGGAAAAACAGAAAAAAGGCAAGAAGCGCATGAAAATGATCGGCTCGGTAGAAGTTCCGCAGGAAGCCTTCATGGCGCTGCTGAGCTTAGACGAGTGACAGCGACGGTATAACCGACCAAGCCTCAGCCAAGGTCCTCCTTCAACATTCGCCACAGACTGGCCAGTCCCCAGCGCGATATCCACTCGCGGGCGAGGTTCGAGCGCGAGCCAAAGCCGTAGCCGCGGAAACGCGTATGACTCGCGGTAGAAATCGCGACGGCGCTGCCCTGCTCCACATCGGCGTTCTCATCGCGGTTGGGATAGCTGAGCACAACAATGCTCGCGTCAACGCCCTCACGTTTCCGGACGCGCGCCGCAACATCGGCAGCGAATTCCGTCAGCGATACATCCGCCGGTTTGACACCAAAGTGGTCGAAGATTCGCGACGGGTCGTCATAATATCGCCTCCGAACGCGGTCGGAATCGGCATTCCAGGCGTCGCTAATCACGCCGGGAAGACCTGCTTCAATCACATAGATAGTAGAGTTGCTTTCCCGCAAGTGATTCCACACGACACTTTCTAATGAGTCGTCATCGACGCCGAAGATATCATCGCCAATTTGCTCTTCAAGCCGCGCCTGCATCGCGTCCAGCAGCTCAACAGCGCGCGCCCGGTTCTCGGCTTTTGCGGTGATCCGCACATCGACAGCGCCGTGGTGCGCCGCCAGCCCGACGCTGGGGTTCCGTTCATTCAGAATTTCCCTGCCGATCTTGTCATCGAGCGAGCTTTCGCCGATACCGGCGGTGCGCAGGGTACGCGCGACTATGACGCCCAGATCGTACCGCTGCAAGAGACTCGGCACGACTGATTCGGTCATCAGATACTTCATCTCGCGCGGTACGCCCGGCAAGCTAATGACCATGCCGCGATCCGACTCGACAAGAAAAGCCGGCGCCGTTCCCACCGGATTTTCGATCAAGGCGGCGCATTGTGGCAGGTAGGCTTGTTGGCGATTGTTGGCTGTCATCGCTACGCCAAATCCGCGAAATCGATCTTCAATCGAATGGTACAAAGAGGCATGGAATTCCAAGGGCTTATCGAATACGTCAGCCACTGCCTGGCGTGTCATGTCATCAACTGTCGGTCCCAATCCGCCGGTCGTAATGACGATTTCGGCGCGATCGAGAGCGGCGGAGATGGCGCCGGTAATACGCCCGAGATTGTCGCCAACGGTCGTCATGAAGAAAACGTTGACACCGATATCGCGCAATTGCCGCGCCAAATAGACCGAATTGGTATCTGTAATCTCGCCAAGTAGGATTTCAGTACCGACCGCAACAATTTCCGCATTTGGGCTGTCCGGCATGCGCACTCCCGCCAGTGAATGGTCTCTGACCGATTTTACATCATTTAAAGCAAATCTTTGCAAATTTGAAAAAGCGCGATATAATTGCCACTATAAATCTATCTTACTGTCAAGTAAGATATTTGTGCAGTTTTACCAGTATTTTCGTCCAACTGCTTATTTGAACGGAGGTTGCTGTGGCTGGTGTCACTTTCAATCATGTTTCAAAGGACTTCGGTGATCAGCGGGTAGTTACCGACTTGACCATCGATGTTCAGGACAAGGAGTTCTTGGTATTTGTTGGTCCTTCCGGCTGCGGAAAGTCGACCAGTTTGCGGATGCTCGCTGGCTTGGAAGAGATTACCGAGGGCGAGATTCTCATTGGGGATCGTGTGGTCAACAATGTCGCGCCGAAAGACCGCGATGTCGCAATGGTATTCCAGAGCTACGCATTGTATCCGCATATGACCGTTTATGACAATATGGCTTTCGGATTGAAGCTGCGGAAGACGCCGAAGAAGATCATTGACGAGCGCGTGACCGAGGCGGCAAACGAGCTCGGTATTGGTCACTTGCTTGATCGCCGTCCGCGGCAGCTTTCCGGTGGTCAGCGCCAGCGCGTGGCCGTTGGTCGCGCGATCGTACGCGAGCCGGCCGTCTTCTTGATGGACGAGCCGCTCTCCAACCTGGACGCCAAGCTACGGGTGGAGGCGCGTTCTTTCATCAGCCGCTTGCACCAGCGGCTGGAGACGACCTTCATCTACGTGACGCACGATCAAGTCGAGGCGATGACGATGGGTACGCGGATCTGCGTTCTCAACGAAGGCAAGTTGCAGCAAATCGATTCGCCCTTCAATCTGTATCACAACCCGCACAACATTTTTGTAGCCGGCTTCATTGGCAGCCCGTCAATGAACTTCTTTGACGCGACGCTCAAGGAAGACGGCGATAACCTGGTTGTCGATGTTGGCGCCTTTACGCTGCCGGTTCCCGCCAGCAAAGCGGACAATTTCCGTACTCATGTCGGTATGGAAGTCGTATGCGGCATTCGTCCGGAAGACATCGACGACAGCAACTACCTGCCTCAGGGCATCATCCCGGCCAACATGGTCTGCAACGTGGAAGTGGTCGAGCAGATGGGCAACGAGGTGATCATCTATCTGGAAAACGCCGGTAAGAACTTCATCGCCCGCACCGACCCGCGGACCGATGCCACCGTCGGCGAGGCGATGGACATCACCTTCAATCTGGACAACATGCATCTCTTCGATACCAACACGGAGATGTCGCTGAGCTACGAGGCCAAAGCCAAAGCGGCTATCTGAAGCTCGTGCAACTGAAATACATGAACAAAAAAGAGCCGCCAAACGGTGGCTCCTTTTCGTTTATCTGTCAATTCTGCTCACTTCATCGCCGGGCGAAACTTGTATCCGTAGATGATCATACCGCGGTCGCCATCCGTAGTCAGCTTCCGCGTAACCATTTCCACTCGGTCGCCAATCGCTACTTCACCATCGATATCGGTAAGCTGGGCAGTGATAAGTCCACCCTGATCCAGTACCACCAGAGCCAAATGGTAAGGCGCCTGCGCCTCGAATCCAAGGGCTGGCTCTTGAACCAGTGTATAGCTGTACACGCTGCCACGGGCAACCTGGCTGCCGTCTAATACCGGATTGGCCGCGGCGGCCCATTTTGTGACGTCGCCGCTCATGAGACCGCTCTGACCCGCCTTTCACGTTTTTCGATAGCGCGAGGAAAACCTAGCGTCTTCGCTTTTGCTGTTTCTCTGTCGCTGGATTGATGTTCGATTGCTCTGATCATTCGATAGCGCAGCTTCCTATTACGCCAGTACATCGCTACATGCATCGGTCCGCTCCTCACCCCAATTCGCGGTCTTGACGATTCTCAGTCTAGGGAAAGCGGTCTATCAGAAACTATCCTGATAGTCTCTTTCACTGTCAGAGCCTATCAGCTCAGTCCGCTGGCGCGCTGAAAATATGAGTGGCAACGGTAGCTCCCAGCCCGCCGATACTTTGCGTCAGTATGTGGCGGGCGGCCCGCACCTGGTTGTCTCCCGCCCGCCCAGTCAGTTGCCGCACGGCTTCAACCGCTTGGTATATGCCTGAGGCTCCTCCTGGGTTTCCGCGGCTCTTCAGCCCGCCAAACGTGCCAATCGGCAGCTCGCCATCCGGCGCGATTCGCGCTCCCGCCTCGCTCGACCATGCCCAGCCACGCCCACGTTCGCAGAAACCCATCGATTCCAGTGAGAGCGCTGTCAATATCGTGAAGGCGTCATGCAATTCCAGGGCGTCAAGGTCATAAAGACCAAGGCCAGCCTGCCGCAGACACTGCTTAGTCGAATCTGCCACCGCCTTCAGATAGAGCGGGTCCGCGCGATCCTGCAGCGTCAAGCTGTCCGTGGCGATCGCGCTGCCTGCAATTGCAACCGGGGTCGGCGCCAAATCTGCCGCATATTCCGAATTGACAAGTACAAGGGCGGCCGCGCCATCACCATCGGGCGCCATGTCAAACAAGCTGACCGGGTCAGCGATCATTGGCGCCCGCATAAACGCGCCCGAGCGCAATTGATTTCGATACATCGCGAGTTTATTCTGCGAACCGTTATTGTGCGCGTTGATGCTGAAACCTTCAAACTGCGCCAGATCTACGCCGAATTCGTGCATGTATCGGCGCATCAGCAACCCTGCCATTGCTGTCAAGGTGGCGCCATTGATTGACTCATAATCGGCATCGAGGCCGACATTGCGCGCCGAAAGCCTCGCTGCCCCGACGATATCGGTTGCCTTCTCGACGCCCAATACCATCGCCGATCGCACAGCGCCTGACGCAACCGCCAAGTATCCCGTCCGCAAAGCGACGCCGCCAGAGGCATCGCCAGCTTCACAGGTAAAGGCTTCAGCGCCCTGGAGCCCGAGAGCGCCCGCCAGTAAACTGCCGAGCTGCGTCTGACGGTTGAAGCTGGCGCCATAAGCATTGCCCACGTAAAGGGCATCAACCCCCGATAGATCAGCTTCTCTTAGCGCGATTTCACCCGCTTCCGCCGCCAGCTCGGCGAGCCCTTTTGACCAGTGCTCACGAACGGGAATCATTCCCGCGCCTATGATGGATACACCCATATCACTTAATCCTTGAGTTTGTCGCGGTAGCGCACATAAGTCCCGTAGTCGATTTCGCTGCGCCGGGCGATGAAATCCGCTGTGGTATTCCGCGCGTCCGGACGATCTTTGATGCGTTTGGTCACACGCAAGTCGAAGGCATCGGAGCCAGCGCCACTGCCATAACTGACCATCAGTATGCGGTCTCCCGGTTCAGCGATATCCAGAATCGCGGTCAAGCCAATCATGCACGATCCCGAATACACATTGCCGATATCGTTCGCTAGCAGACCGGCGCTTATCTGATCTGGCGCAAAACCGAGAATCTTGGCGGCGCGTGCCGGAAACTTAACGTTTGGCTGATGAAAAACGGCGAAATCGTAATCAGTCGCCCTAGTCTTCATCATTTCCATCAAAGTCGAAGCCGCCTCAATCGTATGAGCGAAATAAGCCGGCTCGCCGGTGAAGCGATCGCCATGACTGGGATAAACCTCGCCTGCGCGCCGCCAAAAGTCAGGCGTGTCAGTGACGTAGCTATAGCTCCCCTGGTAAACGGCATAGCTCTCCTCAGCCGGACCCAATATAAAGGCTGCGCCGCCGGAGCCAGCAGTGTACTCAAGCGCGTCGCCGGGCCGTCCCTGCGCGGTGTCCATCCCGATGCTCAAGACGTATTGCGCCATACCGCTGCCGACCAAACCCAAAGAAGCCTGCACCGCCTCGGTCCCGGCTTTGCAGGCGAACTCCCAATCGGCCGCCAGCACATTTGGCGCGGCGCCGATGCTTTCGGCGACGATCGTGCTGGTTGGTTTCACCGCATAGGGATGGCTTTCGCTGCCTACCCACACCGCCCGAATCTGAAGCGGATTTATGCCCGCGCAGACGATCGCATTCCGCGCCGCCTCGATAGCCATGGTGACCACGTCTTCGTCAATAGCCGCAACTGCTTTCGCTTGCACCGGCGCCGCTGCCAGTCCGCCGGTCCAGACGCGCGCGATCTCCGACCCCGGCAGGCGATATCGCGGAATATACGAGCCATAACCGACAATGCCCACCGCGCGATCGGTTTGCATTAGGAAATTCGGATCTGATGTCATGACTGCGTTTTCCTTTCTCGCATGATCTCCAGCGCCCGCTCCATACGGATATTGTCTTCGTCGATCAGTTGCTGCGCCACAGAGCGCGCGCGCCCCGACTCAGCGCCCGCTGCAAGCGCCAATTGCCTAGCGTGCATGCGCATATGCCCCTGCTGAATGCCATCGGTGGCCAACGCCCGAATCGCGCCTAGATTCTGCGCCAACCCAACCGCAGCCGCGATCTGCGCCAGATCTTGAGCCGAGTTCACGCTCAACAGTTTCAAAGCCGTCTGCGCGCCACGATGCGCGCGGGTGGCGCCGCCAACGATTCCCACTGCCATAGGCAGTTCTATTTCGCCGCGAAGGTTGCCTTCGTCGTCCATCCGCCATTTTGTCAGGCTCGTATAGCGCCCGCTTTTGGCGGCGTAGGCGTGGGCGCCCGCTTCTATGGCGCGCCAATCGTTGCCTGTTGCCAGCATAAGCGCGTCGATTCCGTTCATCACGCCTTTGTTGTGGGTGGCCGCCCGGTAGGGATCGACTTCTGCCAAGGCAGCAGCTTCAAGAATCCACTTGACCGCTTCGGCGCCACTAGCGGCAGCGGTGGCGAGCGATTCGCGGGGAATCATGCCGGCCGCGCGCGCCAAGCGTCTGTCGCATAGATTGCTAAGAATGCGCAGGTTTACGCGCCCGCCGCTTAGCCTCTCGATGAGTGGGGCAATCTGCTCAACCGCCGTGTTGATGACGTTAGCGCCCATTGCATCGCAAACGTCATAGTGCAAGTGCAGGATAAGCATGTCGCCAACAGCAGTATTCCGAATCGGCCGGGCTTCCAGATCCAACGCGCCGCCGCCTCGCGCGATGACGGTTCCACCACTTTCGTTTGCCCGCTGGAGAATCTCACGCTTCCGAGACATGATTGTCTCAACGGCATGTTCCGTATCCGGCAGATCAAGCAGCTGAATTTGACCAATCATGATTGAGTCGTCCGCGCTGGCGCTGAAACCGCCGCCTTTACGAAACAGCTTCGCGGCATTGCTGCAGCCAGCGACTACCGACGCTTCTTCGACGACCATCGGTACAAGCGTGTCGCGTCCGTTGATTCGAAAATTGGTTGCAACCGCGAATGGCAGACTGTAGCGACCAATCACGTTTTCGATCAGGAGGTCAGCCTCGGCAGTCGACAAACCCGAATCGGCCAAGCTCTTCATATCGGCTTCAGCAAGCCCCGCCGTCCCTTTGGCGATTGCTTGCCGCTCGGCCAAGGACTTGCTGTAAAATCCCGGTATCGCAGATTCATGTGCTGCATCCATTAACCAAATCTAGCAGCGCCCAGCTTTCAATTCCTATCAGCGGGCAGCTAACAACTCTCATTTGCTCGCCATTTGCAGCGCGCGGAGCGCATACCCCAAAACAAAAGAATCCACCTTTCGGTGGATTCCAAATTATTCGCTATCAGTTAAGCCTAGTCGGGCAAGATCCGCGTATCCATAAACGCATCAAGCCAAACTACGAAAACCAGCCCGATTGGAATTGAGGTGAACAAGTAATAGAGTGTCCCGTACTCCTGAAGTGAGACTCCCTGAGGATTCTTGATACCGCCAAATATTAGCCCGCCAATTATCGGAATCTGGTGCAACAAGGGCAACATATCAAAGCCGACGGTGATGATGCCATAACCGACCACTAGCCCCAAGATCATCGATACGACCCAGACTATCAAACGCCGTACAGTCAAACTGGACATTTCTTGCTCCGAAATTCGCCACGTCCAATGTTGAGATTATACAACCCGCGGGCGAAGCTGCGCAAGTGAGTTTTTTCACGATCGCCCTGCAGTTCGCACAAATGGTCATTGTGTAAGACTTTGCCTGCTGATAGACTTTGCAAGGCACGACGAGTGCCGTCTCATTTGGCGATTCTGCGCGTTAACTGTATCCAGAGCGCTCGCGCCTTTGAGACGGGCAACCACTCCCATAGTAACCTTCAAGCCATTGCAAGAGCCCTTGAGCCGTCCGAGCAGAGGGCTGTTCAGGAGAATACCGTGGCGGACTTATTTGACAAATTATCCGAGTTTACCCTCGCCAAAGAAGCAATGGAGATGGGTATCTACCCTTTCTTTCGCGCGCTTAGCGACTCCGAGGGAACCACGGCTACCTTTGAAGACAAGAATGTTGTGATGCTCGGATCAAACAATTATCTTGGCTTGACGACAGATTCTCGCGTGCGCAATGCGGCAATAGAAGCGACGCGGCGCTATGGCACCAGCGTCACCGGTTCGCGCTTTCTAAATGGCACGCTGGAACTTCATCTGGAAGCGGACCGCCGGCTGGCTCAATTCGTCGGCAAAGAGGCGGCGCTGGTGTTCGCCACCGGCTATCAAACAAATCTGGGCACCGTCTCCGCCCTGCTGGGGAAGAATGATGTCGCTATTCTCGACAAGGACGCGCACGCCTGTCTAGTCGATGGCGTTCAAATGTCCCGCGGTACGATGAAACGGTTCAAGCACAACGATATCGACGATCTCGAGCGTGTGCTGAGCCGCGTGCCAGATGAAGCGGGCAAGCTGGTCATCGTCGATGGCGTGTACAGCATGGGTGGAGATTTTGCGCCGCTGCCAAAAATCGTGGAAGTCTGCCAGCAATATGGCGCCAGGCTGCTGGTCGATGATGCGCACGGAATCGGCGTGGCCGGCGGGGGACGTGGAACTTCCGCTCACTTCGGCTTGACCGACCAGGTCGATCTGATCATGGGCACCTTCAGCAAGAGCTTTGCTTCCATCGGCGGCTTTATCGCCGGAACAGCCGATGTCATCCACTATGTGCAGCACCACGCCCGTTCGTTGATCTTTTCGGCGGCCCTGCCTGCGCCTAATCTTGCCGCCGTGCTGGCTGCGTTGGACATAATCGAAACCGAGCCGGAGCACGTTCAGCGGGTTTGGAAGAACGCAGAATACATGCGCAAAGGGCTGAAGGAACTGGGCTACGACACTTTTAACAGCCAAACACCTATAATTCCGGTCAAGATCGGGGAGCAGTTTCGTACTGGCTTAACCTGGGCCGCATTGATCGAGGAAGGTGTTTACACAAATCCAGTGGTGCCGCCAGCGACGCCGCCAAACCAGGCGCTGCTGCGCACCAGCTACATCGCCACGCATCGTAAAGAACACCTGGACCGCGCCTTGATCGCTTTTGAAAGAGTCGGGCGAAACCTCGATCTGATTCCGGCGCCTAGCCCTAACTAGTGGATCATTGTAGACCGTAATCGACTGGATCCAGGACGCTAGCTGGATTTAGTCACGACGATATTGCCCGGTCCGGAAACAACGTCGCCCAAGACGAATGCTGCCTCGCCTTGGGATTGCAGATCCGAGAGCAGTTTGTCCGCCCGCTCCGCCTGCACAGACATCAACAGACCACCCGATGTTTGTGGATCAAAGAGCAATCCGCGCTCGTATTCCGCAAGTTGCCCATCTATCGATAGCCATGCGCTGTAGTACTCCCGATTGCGCTCCATGCCGCCGGGGAATACGCCATTCCGCGCGTATTGGGCTGTCCCAGGGAGTAGCGCGATATCGCTCATATTCAGCCGGAACGTTGCGCCGCTAAGCTTGGCCATTTCCAGCGCGTGACCCACCAAACCGAAACCTGTGATGTCGGTCATCGCTTGTACGTTGTGCCGCTGCGCCAGTTCGGCAGCAGCGCGATTGAGACGCGACATGGATTCCACGGCGGCATCCAGGTGGTCCGCGGCTACAAGGTCCCGTTTGAGCGCGGTCGTGACGACGCCAGTGCCCAGCCGCTTGCTTAGAATTAGCGCGTCTCCTGGCTGCGCGCCCGACTTGCGGATGATATTCTCGATCTTCACTTCGCCGGTCACAGACAGGCCGTATTTTGGTTCGGCATCGGTGATTGAATGCCCGCCGGCAATTGCAGCGCCTGCCTCCTTGACTTTCTCCGCCCCTCCCCGCAAGATTTCGGACAAGATCCGCTTGTCCAAGTCTTCTGGGAAAGCAACGAGATTGATCGCCATCAGCGGACGGCCGCCCATGGCGTACACATCGCTTAACGCGTTGGCAGCCGCTATCGCGCCGAAATCATAGGGATCATCAACAACTGGCGGAAAGAAATCCGTCGTGGATATGATCGCTCGTGCAGAATCCAGTTGATATACGGCGGCATCGTCTGGCTCCGACAAGCCGACCAGCACGCGCGGAAAGGCGTCTTGACTGTAAATCTCACTTAGGGGACGCAAGACCTGCGTCAACTCGCTCGGGCTGAGCTTGGAGGCTCAACCTGCGCAACTTGCCAGCGAGGTAAGTTTGATCTCAAGTTGTTGCATTTGGATTCCCTTTCCAACGAAAAAGCCCACCGAAGGGTGAGCCCGTTTATCTTCTGTCGGGGTACCCGGATTCGAACCGGGGACCTCTTACACCCCATGCAAGCGCGCTAGCCGGACTGCGCCATACCCCGCATAACCAACATGATAACATAGTTTCGCCACTTTGCCACTAGCAGGGTAACAAAACGACATTCGTGAGCTGAATGTCTAGCTTAGGCATCGAGCGGAAGAACGCCAAATGTACAAGACTCATAATCGTCCCCAATGATCACTTCATAATCAAATTCGCGGTCGGCGCGCGCCGTCCGCATTACCTGCTCTTCTGTCATGTTCAAGGCGCGCAAAATTCCCGGGACGAGGCTGCCCTTTTCTGCCGCCACATAATCTGTCAATTGATTGCTTCTGTAAACATCGCCGCCCGTTTGCGGCCCCAGCGCAATCGCGTTATACCCTTCCCAGCGCAAGCGCTCGCTGGCGACGATGTCCCAGTTTTCCTGGTTTGATGCGTTGTAAACAGCAATGCTCGGTCCCGCTAGACTTAACTGGTGCTTTGAAGGCGGTGTATAAAGCGCCTGCATCAACCGCGTGACTTCTTCCCGATTCGGCAATAGCACCGACCAGCCGTCAGGTGTCGTCCACAGTGTCGTATGGTGATTCTTCTTGAAGGTGTAATTCTCAACATCGTCAAGATCTAGATTGATGGCCAAGGGAAGAAGGCGCAGCATTTGATCAAAGGGTATGTCGGTCTCGACCGTTTCGGTCAGTTCCGACCAAAGCTGCGGCAATGTGGTCGCCAAACCCATGCTTTTGGCTTTACGCCAGATCGCACGGACGAGTAGTTGATGGCGCCGGCCGCGATCAAAGTCGTCGGTATACTTTCGCGTACGCGCGTACCACAGGGCATCAAAGCCATCAAACGTATAATATCCGACCGGAAGCGTACGCCAACGGTATCCCTTCGCGCCTGTCTTGCGCTCGTCACCCGTGCCAATCGGATAATAGTCGCGATAGGCGCAATCCACCGCAATGTCGACACCGCCCAGCCGATCGATAACCGACTCAAATCCGGAGAAATCGACCCGCGCGTAGTAATGTACATTGATGCCGAAGTTGTAAAAGATTGTTTGGCGCAGCAATCCGAAACCGCGCCCAGGTTCCCATTGCAAGTTCTCGCCGATGCCAAATGCGGTATTGAGTCGGCCCATATTGCCATGCGGAATGTATACAAAAAGGTCGCGCGGCAGGCTCAACATGGCTACCGTGCCGGTTTCAACATTTATTGACACAACGATCATTGTGTCGGTACGGATAAAGTTATCCTCGCTGTATTCCTCGTCACTGCCCAGCAAGATGATATTAATGAGTCTATGCGCGCGAAACGCTTCGGGCGCCCGGCTGGGGACCTTGGTTCCCATCAGCCACTTTCCTTCTGCCGGGTCACGAGGAACCAGCAGCTTGGGCAAGCTGATGTCCTCCGGCGCTGGCGTATGGACCGGCAATTGCTCTGCGGCAGCAGCCTCGGGGCTTGAAGGCTCAGGCGTCATGTTCTCGGTCTTCTGCTGCAAGAGAACAATGGACGTGTCGGCTTGCAAACTTGTCCGGTCGCGATACACGTTGATCGCGGTAGCCGTAGCGCGGTAAGCCGCTCGTCTGGCCTCGGTGGTGCTGGCGAGCGCGCTGTCTCGCGAGTTTACAACGACTATATGATAGCCGGTCCATAGCAGCGCTGCTGCCAATGCAAGTAGCAAGGCGATCAAAATGGCCGTAAACGCGCAACCTGATCCGCGAGCGATCAACCGCATGAATTGTCCACTCCGCCCCATGACTTCATCATTGTAGTTCTACTTCAAATCTGCTCAATAGCTTCAGGCGATTCTAAGGCGTGCCAAATACAACGGGCAATTCACATTGACCGCCTTCAATTGTCTCGCCATGGCTACCCGTGATCGTCAGCCGAATTTGATGCAAGCCGGCGCCAAATATCTCGGTATTGATTAAGGCTATCACATCGTTACCGATAGCTTCGTTAGAGCTTAGATACAGAAAATAATTTTCAGCCCAAGCCGGCCTGAGCGCAATTTGATAGTCGCCCCCTTCTGGAAACTGCACAGAACCCCGAATCGCGAATATTCCTTTGAGGTTATCGAGTGGCTTTGGCGCTGAAATCTGAGCGATCGGCTGATCGCAACCGGTCGCGATCGCCGCTGCGTCGACCGGTGGATACACTGGCGAAGGCCTTATTATGTGTTCAGCTGGCAGCCGCGGAACGAAAAGACGCTGCCCGGCGAATATGCCGCGAATCAACTCAAAACAATTGCCATCTCGCAACTCGATCAGGCTGCTGTCTGTCGCCAATGCCAGTGATAGCAGCGTGTCGCCCACTCGCACTTCATAGGAGTGCCAGCCTCGTGGAATTTCACATTCGGACAGCTCCTGGCCCGCGATAGATCCGACCTCAGTTGGCGTCGGAATGAGTTGGGCGAAATGGAACGGCAATGGGGTAACCGTTGGTGTGCGGAATACTGTGGATGATGTAGTTGCAGACCGCGTTGAAGTGGCGCTCGCCCTAAGAGCAGCCGTCATCTGAGAGTCCGGGGTATCGGTTTCAGAAATTGCGGCATCCGTTGATATGGGCGCCGGGATTGCTGTCGATTCTGGCGGCGCAGCTATCGTTGCGCGTGGCGTCTGAGCCGCTTCGGTAACCGCTGACTCTGCTGTCCCGTCCTTGCCCGCTGGGGAGAGCTCCGCCAACGCGACCACGGTTTCGCGGATTGCCGTCAAAGTCAGATTGGCCGGCGCGATGCGTGTAGCCGCCTCAATCGTCTCAGTCGGCGGCACAACCGTCGGCGCGGGCTCCGGAGATTCCGTCGGGACAGCCGGCACGGTCGCCGTTGCAATCGGAGCATCGGTCGTATCAACTGGTGTCGCTTCCATTGTCGCCGCCGCGCGCGCCGTCGAGCGCTCCGAAAGCGCGACCATCGTTTCGCGGATGGCCGTCAAAGTCAAATTGGCTGGCGCGATATCGGAACCGACGTCTTCCAACGTCGCTGTCGGCCGGACAACCGTCGGCGTGCGCTCCGGAGTTTGTGTCGCCACCGCTGGAACGGTCTGCGCTACAAGTGGAGCTTCAGCCGTATCCACGAGTGTCGCCGCCGTAGTTGCGTCCGCGCGCTCTGTCGAGCGCTCCGCCAGGACAACCGCCGTTTCGCGGATTGCCGTCAAAGTCAAATTGGCTGGCGCGAGTCGTATTGCCGCTTCAATTGTCGCTGGCGGCCGGACAACCGTCGGCGCGGGCTCCTGAGTTTGCGTAGCGGCCGCTGGCGAAATCTCCGTTGACAGTGGAGCTTCAGCCGTATCGACGGGCGCCGTTTCCAAAGTCGCCGCCGCTCGTTCAGTTGAGCGCTCCGCCAGCGCAGCAACCGTTTCGCGAATGACCGTCAAAGTCAGATTGGCCGGCGCGATGCGTGTGGCCGCTTCAATTGTCGCTGTCGGCAGGTCAACCGTCGGCGCAGGCTCCAAAGTTTCCATTGTGAGCGTCGGCTCCGCAACCGATGCAAGCGGCGTTTCAGTCGTATCAACGGGTGTCGCTTCCATTGGCGCCGTCGGCCGGACAACCGTCGGCGCGGGCTCCGGAGTTTCCGTCGGGACAGCCGGCACGGTCGCCGTTGCAATCGGAGCATCGGTCGTATCAACGGGTGTCGCTTCCATTGTCGCCGCCGCGCGCGCCGTCGAGCGCTCCGAAAGCGCGACCACCGTTTCGCGGATTGCCGTCAAAGTCAGATTGGCTGGCGCAATTCGTGTTGCCGCTTCTTCCTGCGTCGCGGTCGGCAGGTCAACCGTCGGTGCGGGCTCCAGAGTTTCCATTGTGAGCGTCGGCTCCGCAACCGATGCAAGCGGCGTTTCAGTCGTATCAACGGGTGTCGCTTCCATTGTCGCCGCCGCGCGCGCAGTCGAGCGCTCCGCCAGGACGAGCGCCGTTTCGCGGATTGCCGTCAAAGTCAGATTGGCTGTGGCGATATCGGGACCGACGTCTTCCAACGTCGCTGTCGGCCGGATTTCCGTCGATGCAGGCCCCGGAGTTTCCGTTGCAGCCGCTGGCACTATCTCCGTTGCAATTGGCGCTTCAGTCGTATCGACGGGTGTCGCTTCTAAAGTCGCCGCCGCGCGCGCCGTGGAGCGCTCCGCCAGGACGAGCGCCGTTTCGCGGATCGCCGTCAAAGTCAGATTGGCCGGCGCGATGCGTGTAGCTGCTTCAATTGTCGCTGTCGGCCGGATTTCCGTCGGTGCGGGCTCCCGAGTTTCCATTGTGAGCGTCGGCTCCGCATCCGATGCAAGCGGCGTTTCAGTCGTATCAACGGGTGTCGCTTCCATTGTCGCCGCTCGTTCAGTTGAGCGCTCCGCCAGCGCAGATACTGTTTCGCGGATTGCCGTCAAAGTCAAATTGGCTGGCGTGAGTCGTGTTGCCGCTTCTTCCTGCGTCGCGGTCGGCCGGACATCCGTCGGTGCAGGCTCCAGAGTTTCCATTGTGAGCGTCGGCTCCGCAACCGATGCAAGCGGCGTTTCAGTCGCATCAACCGGTGTCGCTTCAATAGTCGCCGCTGCTCGCGCAGTCGAGCGCTCCGCCAGGACGAGCGCCGTTTCGCGGATTGCCGTCAAAGTCAGATTGGCTGGCGCGAGTCGTGTTTCCGCTTCAATTGTCGCTGTCGGCGGCACAAGCGTCGGTGCGGGCTCCAGAGTTTCCATTGTTAGGGTCGGCTCCGCATCCGATGCAAGCGGCGATTCAGTCGTATCAACGGGTGTCGCTTCCATTGTCGCCGCTCGCTCAGTTGATTGCTCCGCCATCGCAGATACTGTTTCGCGGATTGCCGTCAAGGTCAGATTGGCAGGCGCGAGTCGTGTTGCCGCTTCAATTGTCGCAGTCGGCAGGACAACCGTCGGTGCAGGCTCCGGAGTTTCCGTTGCAGCCGCTGGCGAAATCTCCGTTGCAATTGGCGCTTCAGTCGTATCGACAGGCGTCGTTTCCAAAGTCGCCGCCGCTGGCGCTGTCGAGTGCTCCGCCATCGCAGATTCTGTTTCGCGGATGACCGCCAAAGTCAGATTGGCCGGCGCGATGCGTGTAGCTGCTTCAATTGTCGCTGTCGGCCGGATTTCCGTCGATGCAGGCCCCGGAGTTTCCGTTGCAGCCGCTGGCACTATCTCCGTTGCAATTGGCGCCTCAGTCGTATCGACGGGCGTCGTTTCCAAAGTCGCCGCCGCTTGCTCAGTTGAGCGCTCCGCCAGCGCAGCAACCGTTTCGCGGATTGCGGTCAAAGTCAGATTGGCCGGCGCGATGCGTGTTTCCGCCTCAATTGTCGCGGTCGGCCGGACAACCGTCGGTGCAGGCGCCGTAGTTTCCGTCGCGACTGCTGGCACGGTTTCCGCTACAAGTGGAGCTTCAGCCGTATCCACGGGTGTCGCCGCCGTAGTTGCGTCCGCGCGCGCCGTCGAGCGCTCCGCCATCGCAGCGACCGTTTCGCGGATGGCCGTCAAAGTCAAATTGGCTGGCGCGATGCGTGTAGCCGCTTCAATTGTCGCTGTCGGCCGGACAACCGTCGGCGCGGGCTCCTGAGTTTGCGTAGCGGCCGCTGGCGAAATCTCCGTTGTAAGCGGATCTTCAGTCGTATCGACGGGTTTCGCTTCCATTGTCGCCGCTCGCTCCGTTGATTGCTCCGCCATCGCAGATACTGTTTCGCGGATTGCCGTCAAGGTCAGATTGGCAGGCGCGAGTCGTGTTGCCGCTTCAATTGTCGCTGTCGGCAGGTCAACCGTCGGTGCGGGCTCCAGAGTTTCCATTGTTAGGGTCGGCTCCGCAACCGATGCAAGCGGCGTTTCAGTCGTATCAACGGGTGTCGCTTCCATTGTCGCCGCTCGTTCAGTTGAGCGCTCCGCCAGGACAACCGCCGTTTCGCGAATGACCGTCAAAGTCAGATTGGCCGGCGCGATGCGTGTAGCCGCTTCAATTGTCGCTGTCGGCAGGTCAACCGTCGGCGCAGGCTCCAAAGTTTCCATTGTGAGCGTCGGCTCCGCAACCGATGCAAGCGGCGTTTCAGTCGTATCAACGGGTGTCGCTTCCATTGGCGCCGTCGGCCGGACAACCGTCGGCGCGCGCTCCGGAGTTTGTGTCGCGAGCGCTGGCACGGTCTCCGCTACAAGTGGAGCTTCAGCCGTATCCACGGGTGTCGCCGCCGTAGTTGCGTCCGCGCGCTCTGTCGAGCGCTCCGCCAGGACAACCGCCGTTTCGCGGATTGCCGCCAAAGTCAGATTGGCTGGCGCGAGTCGTGTTTCCGCCTCAATTGTCGCGGTCGGCAGGACAACCGTCTGTGCAGGCGCCGTAGTTTCCGTCGCCACCGCTGGCACGATCTCCGTTGCCAGTGGAGCTTCAGCCGTATCGACGGGCGCCGTTTCCAAAGTCGCCGCCGCGCGGGCTGTCGAGTGCTCCGCCATCGCAGATACTGTTTCGCGGATGACCGTCAACGTCAGATTGGCTGGCGCGATGCGTGTAACCGCCTCAATCGTCGCTGTCGGCAGGTCAACCGTCGGTGCGGGCTCCCGAGTTTCCATTGTGAGCGTCGGCTCCGCATCCGATGCAAGCGGCGTTTCAGTCGTATCAACGGGAGTCGCTTCCATTGTCGCCGCTCGTTCAGTTGAGCGCTCCGCCAGCGCAGCAACCGCTTCTCGGATCGCCGTCAAAGTCAGATTGGCTGGCGCGATGCGCCTAGCCGCCTCAATTGTCGGTGTCGGCCGGACAACCGTCGGTGTGGGCGCCGTAGTTTCCGTCACCGCCGCTGGCACTATCTCCGCTGCAATTGGCGCTTCAGTCGTATCGACAGGTGTCGCTTCTAAAGTCGCCGCCGCGCGCGCCGTGGAGCGCTCCGCCAGGACGAGCGCCGTTTCGCGGATGGCCGTCAAAGTCAGATTGGCTGGCGCGAGTCGTGTTTCCGCCTCAATCGTCGCAGTAGGTAGGACAACCGTCGGCGCGCGCTCCGGAGTTTGTGTCGCGAGCGCTGGCACGGTGTCCGCTACAAGTGGAGCTTCAGCCGTATCCACGGGTGTCGCCGCCGTAGTTGCGTCCGCGCGCTCTGTCGAGCGCTCCGCCAGGACAACCGCCGTTTCGCGGATGACCGTCAAAGTCAAATTGGCTGGCGCGATGCGTGTAGCCGACTCGATCGTCTCAGTCGGCGGTACAACCGTCGGCGCGGGCTCCTGAGTTTGCGTAGCGGCCGCTGGCGAAATCTCCGTTGTAAGCGGATCTTCAGTCGTATCGACGGGTATCGCTTCCATTGTCGCCGCTCGCTCAGTTGATTGCTCCGCCATCGCAGATACTGTTTCGCGGATTGCCGTCAAGGTCAGATTGGCAGGCGCGAGTCGTGTTGCCGCTTCAATTGTCGCAGTCGGCGGTACAACCGTCGGCGCGGGCTCCTGAGTTTGCGTAGCGGCCGCTGGCGAAATCTCCGTTGTAAGCGGATCTTCAGTCGTATCGACGGGTATCGCTTCCATTGTCGCCGCTCGCTCAGTTGATTGCTCCGCCATCGCAGATACTGTTTCGCGGATTGCCGTCAAGGTCAGATTGGCAGGCGCGAGTCGTGTTGCCGCTTCAATTGTCGCTGTCGGCCGGACAACCGTCGGCGCGGGCTCCGGAGTTTCCGTTGTGAGCGTCGGCTCCGCAACCGATGCAAGCGGTGTTTCAGTCGTATCAACGGGTGTCGCTTCCATTGTCGCCGCCGCGCGCGCCGTCGAGCGCTCCGAAAGCGCGACCACCGTTTCGCGGATTGCCGTCAAAGTCAGATTGGCTGGCGCGATGCGTGTGGCCGCTTCAATTGTCGCTGTCGGCAGGTCAACCGTCGGCGCAGGCTCCAAAGTTTCCATTGTGAGCGTCGGCTCCGCAACCGATGCAAGCGGCGTTTCAGTCGTATCAACAGGTGTCGCTTCCATTGTCGCCGCTCGTTCAGTTGAGCGCTCCGGCAGCGCAGAAACTGTTTCGCGGATTGCCGTCAAAGTCAGATTGGCTGGCGCGAGTCGTGTTTCCGCTTCAATTGTCGCTGTCGGCGGCACAAGCGTCGGCGCGCGCGCCGTAGTTTCCATTGTGAGCGTCGGCTCCGCAACCGTTGCAAGCGGATCTTCAGTCGTATCGACGTGTGTCGCTTCCAAAGTCGCCGCTGCTCGCGCCGTCGAGCGCTCCGCCATCGCAGCGACCGTTTCGCGGATGGCCGTCAAAGTCAGATTGGCTGGCGCGAGTCGTGTTTCCGCCTCAATCGTCTCAGTCGGCGGCACAACCGTCGGTGCAGGCGCCGTAGTTTCCGTCACCACCGCTGGCAAAATCTCCGTTGCCAGCGGAGCATCGGTCGTATCACCGGGTATCGCTTCCATTGTCTCCGCTCGTTCAGTTGAGCGCTCCGCCAGCGCAGCAACCGTTTCGCGGATTGCCGTCAAAGTCAGATTGGCTGGCGCGAGTCGTGTTTCCGCCTCAATCGTCGCAGTAGGTTGGACAACCGTCGGCGCGGGCTCCTGAATTTGCGTAGCGGCCGCTGGCGAAATCTCCGTTGTAAGCGGATCTTCAGTCGTATCGACGGGTATCGCTTCCATTGTCGCCGCTCGTTCAGTTGATTGCTCCGCCAGCGCAGCAACCGTTTCGCGGATCGCCGTCAAAGTCAAATTGGCTGGCGCGAGTCGTGTTTCCGCTTCAATTGTCGCTGTCGGCAGGTCAACCGTCGGTGCGGGCTCCTGAGTTTGCGTAGCGGCCGCTGGCAAAATCTCCGTTGCCAGCGGCGTTTCAGTCGCATCAACCGGTGTCGCTTCCATTGTCTCCGCTCGTTCAGTTGAGCGCTCCGCCAGCGCAGCAACCGTTTCACGGATTGCCGTTAAAGTCAGATTGGCTGGCGCGATGTCAGGTACGACTTGTTCCAGCGTTGCGGTAGGCAGGACTTCCACCGGCGAAGGCGCCGGAGTATCCGTGCCGACCGTCGGATCAGTCGCCGTTGCAAGCGGCGTTTCAGTCGTATCAACGGGTGTCGCTTCCATTGTCGCCGCCGCGCGCGCAGTCGAGCGCTCCGCCAGGACGAGCGCCGTTTCGCGGATGACCGTCAAAGTCAGATTGGCTGCCGCGATGCGTGTAGCCGACTCGATCGTCTCAGTCGGCGGTACAACCGTCGGCGCGGGCTCCTGAGTTTGCGTAGCGGCCGCTGGCGAAATCTCCGTTGTAAGCGGATCTTCAGTCGTATCGACGGGTATCGCTTCCATTGTCGCCGCCGCTCGTTCAGTTGAGCGCTCCGCCATCGCAGATACTGTTTCGCGGATTGCCGTCAAAGTCAGATTGGCAGGCGCGAGTCGTGTTGCCGCTTCAATTGTCGCAGTCGGCAGGACAACCGTCGGTGCAGGCTCCTGAGTTTGCGTCGCGACCGCTGGCACGGTCTCCGCTACAAGTGGAGCTTCAGCCGTATCCACGGGTGTCGCCGCCGTAGTTGCGTCCGCGCGCGCCGTCGAGCGCTCCGCCAGCGCAGCAACCGTTTCGCGGATGGCCGTCAAAGTCAAATTGGCTGGCGCGATGCGTGTAGCCGCTTCAATTGTCGCTGTCGGCCGGATTTCCGTCGATGCAGGCCCCGGAGTTTCCGTTGCAGCCGCTGGCACTATCTCCGTTGCAATTGGCGCTTCAGTCGTATCGACAGGTGTCGCTTCTAAAGTCGCCGCCGCGCGCGCCGTGGAGCGCTCCGCCAGGACGAGCGCCGTTTCGCGGATCGCCGTCAAAGTCAGATTGGCTGGCGCGATGCGTGTAGCCGCCTCTATTGTCGGTGTCGGCAGGACAACCGTCGGCGCGGGCGCTGGAGTTTGCGTCGCCACAGCTGGCACGATCTCCGTTGCCAGTGGAGCTTCAGCCGTATCGACAGGCGTCGTTTCCAAAGTCGCCGCCGCGCGCGCCGTGGAGCGCTCCGCCAGGACGAGCGCCGTTTCGCGGATCGCCGTCAAAGTCAGATTGGCTGGAGCGATACGTACAGCCGCTTCAATTGTCGCAGTAGGTAGGACAACCGTCGGCGCGCGCTCCGGAGTTTGTGTCGCGAGCGCTGGCAAAGTCTCCGCTACAATCGAACGGTCAGCCGTATCGACAGGCGTCGATTCCAAAGTCGCCGCCGCGCGCGCCGTGGAGCGCTCCGCCAGGACGGCCGCCGTTTCGCGGATCGCGGTCAAAGTCAGATTGGCTGGCGCGATTTCAATTCGAGTAATTGAAGTCTGGGTCGCGACCGGTAGCTGCGTGACGGTTGCCATGGTTGGCGTCCATGAAAGCGACAGATCGCTTGTCGCATTTATTGCAGGCGCCGTACCCGTCGCAGTAATCGGCTGGGGCACGGGTGTTTCGCTCACAATTGGTTCTCGGGTGACGTCTTCGGGCATTGGGGTCTCGGTCGCAGCCGCTGGCCGCAGCGATACTTCGGAAACACTCGACGTCGTAGTCGGTACAGCAGCCGCTGTCTGTTGTATGGTCGGTCTCTGAGATGTAGAGGTCGAAAGCAAAACAGCAAAAACGGCGGCAAACAGGAACGATACCGCCGCAAGCAGAGCTACGATGAGCTCGCTGCTTATGTTGCGCCGCATGGGCTATTCCTCAATTGACGCGTCCGCTTGCATGGGCAAGGCGAGGTGGAAGACTGATCCATCGCCCGCTTCAGTAGAGATCCAAAGGTCGCCATTTTGCGCGCGCGCATAGGCTCTGGCGACTGTCATGCCCACGCCGATATCGCCAAAACCGGGGATCTCCCGATTGTCCGTCCGGTACTTCCTGGCGAAAACTTGCTGAATATCATCGACCGCGATCCCGCCGCCTCTGTCTGCCACTCTGATCTCTATGGCCTCAACGATCTCGCTGCTGTCGGGCAATTGGAACCGACCGAAATCGGCTGAAACCGTGATTTTTGAACCCGCCGGTGAGACGGCGCCGGCGTTCGCGATGAATTGGGCGACGATATGTTTCAGGCTGGCGCTATCCGCAGCGACCGGCGGCAGCTGATCGCCAAACGCCAACTCCACGATGTGACCCTTTTCAGCAAAGTTGTCGGATTCTTCCTCGATCACATCTTCAATTATGGAAATCAAATCTATATTCCTGTACTCGAGTGCGAATCGGGAGCCGTCGAGTTGGGCGACTTTCTGCATTTCCGAGATCAATTCCGCCACTCGACTGATGTCCGAAGCGATCATCGCGAGCACTTGCTGCTGTGCGGCGCCAAGAATTCCAATGCTCTCCGCCAACAGCAGATCTGTGTAATCGGAAATTGAAGTCATCGGCGTACGCAGGTCGTCAAGCATGCCGCTGAACAGCGCCGGGACATTCAGTCTATGCTCGCCCGTGTCTTTCATATAGTCTGCATCTTGCCCCAACAGCTTTGCTTGCGCCACCGACAATTCCATGCGCGCATCACTTAGTTCTAGCGCAAGCTGTTCCCGTTGCGCAGTCAAGCGCTGAACCGAAGCGCTCAACTCGGCGACTTCCCCGTCCAGGTCCACTCGGCCCTCATGATCCGCGTCGTCAGCCAGCGTCTCGTTGACCTTCGCAGTGAGTTGATCCCGCAGTTTGAGCAGGTTGTCCCGCTCTTCAGCCAGATCATCCAGCCGTCGGCCAATCTCCCTCTGCCTTTCGTTTTGCGCGGCGAGCTCAGCTGCCAGTTGCTCAGCCGTCACTTGTATACTGGCGGTCTCCGCGCGCGCTTCATCAAGCTGCGCCAGAAGGTCTTGCTTCTCTCGCCGCAATTCCTCGCGCGAATCCAGCAGCTGCTCGTGGTCGGCGCTCAAATTTCTGAGTTGGCGTTTTAATTCTTCGCTGTCAACGCGGCTCGTGTCCGAAAATTGCCGGCGCTCAGCGAGCAAGGTGTCTAGATCCATATAGACATCGGAAAGCTGGCGCGCAAACGCCGTCCGCTCCGCATAGAGTTGAATCAGCAAATGAGTTAAGTGCGACGCGTTTGCATCAAGACCGATGGATGCCAATCGGTCTACGATCGAATCCAAGCGGCGTTGTTGCTGTTCGCGCTCAAGCTCGAGTTGCGCTGATTCATCCGCCAATGTCTGCAAGATGCCGCCATATCCATCCGTCGCCGTCGAGCGGCTCATCACCAGGAGAGCGTTAATCTGCCGCCGTAATCGGTCTCGGGCGGTGAGGAGCAGATTGTATTCTTTATGCATGTACTCGCGGATGACTTGCGCCAGCGCCTCCGCGTCTTCGGCATTTAGGACCCGCAAGAGCGTTTCCGCATCCAGCAACGCGCGCGCGCTGGCTGCGAAACCTTCATGCAAGCGCGATTGCTCGTCAAACGTAGCGTTCAGGCGTTGCGCCGAATCATGTCCGTTGTCGCCCTCGGAAATGGCATCAAGCAAGCGGAGATACTGCTCTTCCCGCTGTTGCTTGAGCTCAACAATTTGACGCGCCATCCTGCTACATCGATCTCTTACGCTTTCCAGGCTGGTTTCTAACTCTAGTCTATAAGGCTTAAGGGCTTCTTGATCAATCGCTGTCGCATTTTCCTTCGAAGCGATTTGGTCAATCATGCCTTCTTCCGTAATCGCCCTGGAAGAAGCTGCATCGTAACTCCATGCGAGCAAATTTGCGGCGACGTAACCAATCTCCCGTAGCGATTCAAGCTCTTCCGGTGAAAGATCCGCCTGGCGGTAGGGCATTGCCACCAACATGAGAGCGACCAGTTCGCCCTCGACAGTGAGCGGCTGTGCGTAAACTCCGCTGCTGGCCGGGATGCTCAAGCGCCGATACAAGTCCTGGAGTTCTTCAGCGTGGTATTCGGGAAAGAGTATTGTCTGTTCTCGCCGCGCCGCTGCTTCCCGAAGGGTCGGCTGCTCATTAAGATTCAAAGAAACGCCTGAAAGCGATTGTTCCGCGACCCGGTCATAGCCTGCGATTACGTCCGCGTAACTGTTCTCTTGGAAGTGCAACAAGGCGCATATCTCGACTTGAAGCGTTTCCAGCGCCGCCTGCACGATCTTATCTGGTACACTAGCACCCTCGCCCGTCTCCAGCATGATGCCGATGGCATTCAATAGGTGTCGCCGATCGCTTGGAATGGGAGACGCGCTGAAATTCCAGGAAGAAGGCGCCGCCAGCAGCGCGTCGACCTCGTCTTTGGCGGGCGCCTGCGCGGACGGCGGCGACTGAGCAACTGCTGGGCTGGGCTGCGAAGCCGCCAACACCACTTCGACCAGACTATGCTCCAATAAAGCAATAGACAGTCGATAGATGATGACTGGCAGTAGAATCAAACCCGCGAGGTATGCAAGGCGCGCTGCGCCAAGGTAATTGCCCGCGGTCTCGCCATTTGAAAGTTGAAAGAAGTCCCAGCCATTTCCGATTATGAACAAGAAAAAGAAGAGCGCCTTAAGCGGTGCATCGACGATATGCCTAATATTCAAGATCGCGAGCAGCGCGCAAAAGCCAGCCAGCGCCGCCGTTATGCCAGACCACTGCGTAGCGGCATCCGTAGCATTGAATGCCATTCCTTCAGCGTAAACGGCAAGCCACCCGCGCGCGCTATTGATGTAGAGCAGCACGAGGACGAACGCGGCGCCGAATACCAACAAATTCGAGCGATTCTGCCAGCGATGAAAGTCTGCGCTAAGGAAGCACCACGCCATGATCAGAAGCGTTATCGCGTAGACCAGGCGTTCCAATGGCGGCATATATGCGCTTGCGTCAAGAGCGGAAAACTGCGTTAGCAATGCCATCCCTAGCACAATCAACCAGAGGATTACCAACCCAGCGGCCGCAATTGCGTAACGTCTAGTTGCCTGTTCATAGGGGAAGCGAGAACGATGGCCAAAAGCCAAAAAAAGCGAGCCTTGGCTCAAAGCGATCACCAGGAGAAAGAACAGCAAACTGCCTGGAAACTCGACGAATACGTTCAGGATATCCGGCGTGGTCATCGACAGCCTACAATTTTCATTATGCCAGCGCGCCTGATGGGTTTCCGCCTATCGTCAACACACAGAAAGCGCTGCTGGGCTTCTGTTGTGCGCATTTCAACTCTTAATCCCGCACGTACCGAGATGAACTCAGAGGCGCTATTACTGAGAAGGCAGTATAGCATAATGGGCTTCTGTGTACTGTCGAAAATGCGAGGTCATTTCGCTGGCGCGTACGGGTCGGCACACTCGTTCAAAGGCGGTTGACCTTCCTGCATCGTCAATCTAAACTCAAGGCGATTCGCAAGCCGACGACGATAAACCAGTGACGCGACCGATTTCTCATTTGCTTCGTACGTTCCCAGTCATAATGCGCTTAGCCTATCGTGTAATCAGCCGGGCGCAGGCACGTTATTCGGTCGGCGTCGCCGCCGTCATCCTCAACGACGATGGACGTGTATTGCTGGTCGAACACGCTTATCATCCGCGCCTTCCCTGGGGCTTGCCCGGTGGATGGCTCGATAGCGATGAAGAGCCCGCAGCCGCAATCGCGCGCGAACTGAGGGAGGAGCTGCAACTGCAGGCGCGAGTGATTCGTGTCGTTTATGCCGCTAAGACTGTGCCAAACCATATTGACCTCGCCTTTCAATGCGAAGCGTTAAGCCAGGTTGGAGAATTGAATCACGAATTGCTCGACTACCGATGGTTCGCGCTTGATCAACTGCCCGATATCAAAGTGTTTCATCGCCGTTCAATTGAAGCCGTCGCTGGATGCATGCGGGGGAGAGAAGAATGGGATCAAGTCTGAGCTCGCGCCGCCGTCGATCCGGCTTTCCCTTGCTCGGTTCATTGTCCACACTTCTCCTGGTGATGGCGGGCGCGTTGCTCGTATATGAACTTGTGGCCTTCAGCAGGCGCGAGCAACAGTTGCCGGCCGGCGTTAGCGTGGCTGGCATTAATGTGGGGGGACTTAGCGAACGCGACGCCGTGGCGCGCTGGGAACGCGCCTATGCGGAGCCGATCATCATGCTCTATGACGACGGCGATTCCGCTCACCCGATCCAGTTGCATCCAGACCAAGTGGGCTGGCGAATCAGCAGCGAACCGATGCTGGCTGCCGCGCTGGCTTCTGGCGAACAAGACGGCGGGTTCTGGCGACGCTTTCTCGACTTCCTTTTGGGAATAGAACAAACTGTCGCGCGTGATATACCGCTGGTAGCGGACTATCAAGAGAATGCCCTGGAAAGTATTCTATTCGACATCGCGGCGCGCTACGATCAACCGCCGGGCAGAGCCACCTACGACCTTCAAACGCTCTCGGTACACGCTGGCGCCAGTGGCTACGCGCTGGATCTTCCCTCGGCCATGTCCGCAGCGGACGCCGCTTTGCGCGCAGCTGCCGAGCGCAAATTCACCTTGCCGGTCGTGGTTGAGGGCAATACGAGACCGGATCTGCGCGCGCTGAAAGACCTAATCGTTGATTTCCTTGACAGTCAGGGATTCATCTATGACGGGTTGAGCACCATCGCGTCTGTGTATGTTCAAGATCTTCTGACCGGTGACGAGATTAACATTCTGGGTGATGTGGCTTTCTCCGGCGCCAGCACCGTCAAGCTTTCCATCATGCTGGATTACTACCGCTATCTAGCGGAGGAACCCACCGCTGATGAAGCCTGGCTAATGGCCAATTCGATGCTGTGTAGCAATAATGCGTCTTCCAACCTGATTATGGAGATCATCGGCGGAGGCGATATTTTTTTGGGAATACGTAGTGTCGTCGACACGATCCAGGCGGCGGGCATAGGAAACACCTACATCTCAGCGCCCTTTTATCTCGGTGTCGAAGGGCAGCGGCTCGGCTCGATCCAACCGCCCGCTACTTCGCCCAATTCCACATTTAACACTGAACCTGATCCCTTCAATCAGACCACTGCCGAAGATATGGGCACACTGTTCAGCTTGATCTACGATTGCGCAGAATTTAACTCAGGTTTGACCTATGCCTTGCCGGCGGGCCGGATCACGCAAGACGAGTGCCGTCAAATGCTCGAGATTGCCAGCGCCAACGATCTGGAACGGCTGCTGCAAGGGGGTATTCCACCCGATGCGCGAATATCGCACAAGAATGGCTGGATTTTCGATACGGTCGGCGATGCCGGCATCGTCTATTCACCCAATGGACGCCATTATGTGATTTCCGTCTTTCTTTGGGAAAGAACCGAATTCCAGGATTATGAGAAGCTCTGGCCGCTTGTCGAAGAGATATCGCGCGCCGCCTGGAATTTCTTCAATCCAGAAAATGCACTGTTGCAACCTCGCAGGGATTTACCGCCTACTGCCTTGGAATGCGAAGGAAACTATCTTCCGCCGGGACCAGAATTCGTCAATCTCAACGATATCAATAGTTGGAAGCGGAATTGAGTGCGCCGGGCAGCTAACGATCGACAGCGCCCGATTATCCCGGCGCGTCAATAGCTCGCGACCGCGTCAGCCTGCGATTCATATATGCGAAATACCTCATCGAGTCCAGACATCTCCAAGGCTTCTCGCACCCGATCCGATGGCTGAGCCAGGCGCAAATCGCCGTCCGCGCGCCTCACCCGCTTCAACGCGCTCATCATTTCCCAAAGACCATCTTGACCCATGCTGTCGACACGCTGCAAATCGAGCACCAGTTTTCTCCCGCCGGCATCGATCTCATACGACAGAAACGATCCCAACTGTTCCGCGCTCAGCCGGTCGACGCGCCCTCCCGCTTCAATGACCAAGATACTGCCATGGCTGGATCGCTCTATCCGCATCTATTTTCTCCCTCTCGAGCAGTCATGATACAATTGCGCTAAACTCGCGCGCAGAATACATTGCAGCTGGTACAATTGTCGCAGCTTTTAGCGAGCTTCCCACTGGAGGCGAGTCGTACATGGATTGGAACTACCTTGGGTTTATCACCATTATCGTGACCTTGCTGATTCTATTGGTTCAACGGAGGGATCCCAAACGACGGCGTTCGTCCATCGCCTTCCTCCTTCTTTGCCTGGTTATTATTCGTCACAATGCATTCCTCAAAGGCGATTTGCATGAGGAGACCCTGCTGGCTTGCCTCGTCGCCATAATACTCGGAGGCGCCTTTTGGCTGCTAATCGGCCGCTACAATCCAGTCGAAGCCAAAGACGAGATTCGCGTCATGGGCATGGACGACTGACCGCCCCGGCGAATCATCCGACTATGTTGATCGGAATGACATCAGCGCCTTGCAGCAACGCTACGCTGATCCTCGCCGCCACGTCTTCAGACAGTTTTCGGAAGGCGCGGCCCGCCTCCGAATCCGCGCTAGCAATGGAAATAGGACGTCCGTAATCGCCGCCCTCGCGCACTGCTGCGGACAAGGGTATTCGGCCAAGGAAGGGGATGCCACGGCTTTCGGAGAACTTCTCACCGCCGCCGCTGCCGAATGATTCTCCCGACATATTCTCGATTACACCGAGCACAGGTACTTTCAGCTGCTCGAACATTGCAGTCGCGCGAATCGCATCGGCGACGGCGACCGCTTGCGGCTGCGTGACGATGATACTGCCCGTCAAGGGAAATGATTGCGCTAGCGACAGAGGCGCGTCACCAGTGCCCGGCGGCAGATCGACGATCATGTAATCTAGGTTTCCCCATTCCACATCGGTGAAGAATTGTCGAATCGCGCTATGCAGCATCGGTCCGCGCATGATCATGGGCTTATCCGGCGTCGTCAGGAAACCCGTGCTGATCAGCTGAACGCCGTAGACTTCAAGCGGCTGCATCTTGTTATTTGCCACCGGCGGACGGCCGCTGCCCAAGCCGAACATCTGCGGAATATTTGGATTGAGGATGTCAGCGTCAATTAGCCCGACTCGCGCGCCGGCTTCGGCGAGGCAGACTGCCAGATTCGTCGCCACGGTGCTCTTGCCCACGCCGCCTTTACCACTGGCGATCGCCACGATGCTTTTCATCGGCACATCTAGCCGGCCATGGATTCGCCTGTCGGTCGGCACCTGCGCGTCCCAGTTGATCCGGATTGCACTAATGCCAGAAACCTTACCCAGAAGCGCATCGTTGCATCGCTCGATGAAAACATCCTTCAGGGGACATGCGGGAGTCGTCAGCACGATGGTGAATTGAGCGACGCCTTTCTCCACCTGAAGGTCGCGCACCATATTCAGCGAGACGATATCGCGATTTAGCTCCGGCTCGATTACCGTGCTTAACGCCGCCATTGCTTGATCTTGAATTTTCGTCATTTCCCGCCTCTGTCAGTTTGAGGAAAGCAATACAACTATACCATTGTTCGCCTTGATACGAACGCCGATTGCCACATATGTTCATTCACGAAGCTACGGCAGCGTCCACAACAGAAAGCGCCCGACGGATACCGCCGAGCGCAGGTAGCGGGGAACTGATTCTACTTATTAACCGCGTTGGGCGGCGCGTCTGGCTTTGCGCTCCAGCGCCTTGCGCCGACGCTCCTCGCGCTTGGCTTCGTCTTCGCTCCAAGGTGTGGCGCCTTCCGCTGCCGGAGCTGGCGCCGCGCTCGCCTCAGTCGGCTCGGAAGCGTCGCTTGTCGCTGGCACGGCCGCTGCCGGCTGTTCGGCCACCGGACGTGGCGCGCTTCGCCGCGGGCTGGCGGCCCCCCGCCGCGCTTCTTTGGCCGCGTCCTTGTGTTCCCAAGTTCCGCGCGCGAGCATCTCTTCATAGGCGCGCGTCGGCGCGATGCTGCGCCAGTATGAATTGGGTTTGGACAGTCGCTCTTTGTCGTGGATGTGATGAGTCGTGCGGTCGTAGCTTGCCAGTTCGTAATCGTGATCCATCTTGATCGCATCAAAAGGACAGTACTCAGCGCAATATCCGCAATTCATGCAAATATCGATGTCGATGAAGAACGCCTCTGGATCCGGTACAGGTCGCCCCGTATTCGGGTCACTGCCGCGGACAATCCAGATGCACTGCGGTGGGCAGACTTTGGCGCAGATCCCGCAACTGGTGCACCAATCCTTGCCGGCGCGCGTCGGATGATCTTCATCTTCGACGATCAGAAACGGAACAAATCGAAAGCGCTCCGGTACTGCCACCTTCTCATCAGGATACTGAACGGTGATAACGCCTTTAGTCTTGGTGCCCTGGCGGATGCCAAAATTATCAGTCGCGTGGTGGTATTTGCGGAAACCATAACGAATATCGTCCACATAAGACTCGACAAAATGCCGCATAGTCAGCAGTAAACCCTTTGCCAAACCCGTTCCGTACATGTCGTCTCCTGAATGGATTGCGCCGAGCCGAAGCGCGCATCCGTTGCCCAGTTCCTTAGCGGTCGGTCTCGCCCAAAACGATGTCGATGCTGCCGAGGATGCCGACGATATCAGCCACCTTGTAGCCCCGGCTCATAATGCCCATTGGCGTTAGATTGATGAAGCTGGGCGCGCGCACATGATAGCGCCAAGGATTCGCTGAGCCGCCCCTGCCGCCAGCGGACACGACATAATAGCCCAACTCGCCCTTGCCGTTTTCCACACGGCCATAAGCTTCGCCGTGTGGCACGCGCGGAGCGTAGGCGCCCGGCTTGCCATCAGCCCAGATTGACTCGCCGGCCGTTGCTTCCAGCCGCGGCAGGATCTGCTTCAAGATTCGTACGCTTTCACGCAGCTCGGTCACCCGAACGCGATAACGGGCGTACATATCACCTTCGTCTTCGACCGCCACATCAAAGTCCAACTCCGGATATATGCTGTAGGGATCGGCGCGCCGAATGTCGTAGTCTACCCCACTTCCACGCAGCAGCGGTCCTGCCGCGCTGTAATTGATGGCGTCCTCGCGCGAGAGTACGCCAACGCCGACCGAACGCTCGATGAGAATCTCGTTTTGTGTCAGTAATCGTTCCAAGTCATCGATCGTGCGCGGGATGCGCTCGTTGATCATCTCAGTGAGGAACTGCATCGTATTGTAATCACGAACGCGATCATTAGTGAGGTTGCTCACGCTCTTCAAGCGCTCGGGCAGATCGCCAAACAAGCCGCCGAATCGCATATAATTGCACATCATGCGGCTGCCAGCGACTGCTTCAAAGAAGTCAAGGATGCGCTCGCGCTCTTGCACAAAATAAAGCACCGGCGTGAAAAAAGCGCCTATGTCATTCAGCCAGAAGCCAATTGCCCAAAGATGATTCACAATCCGGCTCAGCTCCACCATCAGGACGCGCAGCGCCTCGCAGCGGTAGGTCGGCGAATTGTACTTTCTTCCCAAGCTCATCAACTGCTCGACCGCCAAAACGTAGCCATGGTTGTTGCCCATGCTGGAAATGTAATCCAAGCGGTCGGTGAAGGGGATATTGTGGAGATAGGTATTACGCTCGCCGATCTTTTCGTGATTGCGATGAAGATATCCCATCACCGGCTCAAGCGAAGTCACCGTCTCGCCATCGACGGTTAGCACCATGCGAAATACCCCATGCGTGCTGGGATGATGCGGACCCATGTTGACGACCAACTCGTTGGTCTCAAAGCCGTCTTTATCCATGATGCGCTCGACATCGACGCCCAATCCAAGTGACTGGTAAACTGCTGTCTCGGAACTGTCCATTAGCCGGCCCAGATCAATATCCGGCGGATAGGTTACGTTCTTGCCGAAGACATTCTTTTCTTCCGCGCGGTGGACGTGCCCGCCGGGCCAGCGGCTGTCAAAAGGTTTCTGATCTTCCTCGTAATAGGCTTCGCGCCAATCTTTGCGCAGGGGATGACCGTGAAAGCCCTCCCACATCAAGATCCGTTTGAGATTGGGATGACCGGGAAAGCGGATCCCCATCAAGTCCCATGCTTCGCGCTCCTGGAAATCGGCGCCGCGCCAAATCGACGTCAGCGAAGGAATCTCAGCCTTCTCGCGGTCAGTCTGCGTCTTAAAGACAAGCGCTCCCCCGCCGCTGGTGCGGTAGGCGTGGTAGACCATTTCCATATGATCGCCGGCGCCCAAGTAATCAACTGCAGTCGCGCTGGATAAGTAATCGAAGCCCAAGTCGTCGCGTATGACGCGCGCAATGCCCACCAGCCGCCGGCTATCGACAATTACCCCTTGATAGCCTTCGCGGTCGTCCAAAGTCACCGCGTACGCGTATTCCGAGAGTAGAAAGGCGATGGCTTCTTCGCGTGTTGTCGTCTCAAGCGGTTTTTCAGGCGCCAGTGCCGGGTTGTCCATCAGGGTCTATTCCTCTTCCGACGCTGCTGCCCGCCGCGTCGCCCGCAAGGCTTTGCGCGCCAATGCTCGCTGCTTTCTTTTCTCGCGGATGTCTTCCGCTTCCGCCCAAGGAGCCCCGCCGGTAGGCAATACGAAACTTAGCGCGTCTTGCGACACGGGGGGCGCTTCGGCTTCAACCGCAGCATCCGCCGTGACCCGGGCGGTAACCATTTGCGTCGCCGCTGGCAATTCACGCAGGCCGATGCTAGCGATGTCGGTCGCCGCCATTTCGGCTTGACGCCGAATCATGTCCATTTGGCGCGGATCAATGATATCCGGACCCAAGACCGGAACCGGAGTCGGTTCAGCCGTGCCAACACCGTACCATGGCACATCGTCGCCATTGGCGATACTCTGGCCGTCTATCTTGCGCTGCAAGGCGATCATGCCGTGAAGCAGCGCCTGCGGGGTTGGCGGGCAACCGGGCACATAGACATCGACAGGGAGATACTTGTCCATGCCCGAAACGACATTATACCCTTCTTTAAACGGTCCGCCGCCGCTAGCGCAGGCGCCCATCGCCATTACATATTTTGGCTCGGGCATCTGGTTGTACAAGCGCACAATCGGAACGACCATCTTTTTGGTCACCGTACCCGATACGATCATCAGATCGGCTTGGCGCGGCGTGGCGCGCATGACCTCAAAGCCAAAACGCGAGAAATCGAAGCGCGACGCGGCCGTGGCGATCATTTCAATCGCGCAGCATGCCAGCCCAAATAGCATCGGCCATAAGGAATTACGCCGTCCCCAATTATAAAGTTCGCTGAGGCTGGTGATGGCGATATTGCTTTCAAGTTCAGCCGGGACGGGAAATTCGGTCTTGTTCAATTCTTGCAGATTCACTTCCATCTAGGCGCCGATCTCCTCATACCAATCTCGCAAGATTCCCTTGAGTATAGCATCATTCACCAAGCCCGGATCATCAGCGAAGTTGGGCAGTTGGATGATCCGCTGATTCAAATCGTCCAGACGCAAGCTCTCCAACTCCGCATTTGGATATGCTTCCATCAGCGCCAACACGATCTCGTAACTCGAATCCCAGTACAAGCTTTCTGTCATAACTGCACGTAGGCGGCTTAGCCTGCCGCGCATTCCAATCGTAAACCCAGTCCCTTTGCGCTCCATGGATAAACAAGCGCGCGTCGTCGACACCTCACAATGCTGTTAGTATAGGATCGCGCCTGGAGATTGTCAAGAATTTCACAATCGCGATTGCTGCCTTCTCATACGACGTTGATCACCGTCGCGCCGCGCAGATCCACCTGCGTACGCCTGGCGATGCTGTCCATCCTGGCTTCGCTGTAAACCTGCTGCATTTGGGCGGCGACGCGTTCAGCCGTCGCGGCATTGTCGCAGAGCGCGCAAAGTGTCGGACCGGCGCCACCGATGAACACGGAAACAGCGCCCGCCCGTTTCGCCGCCTCGCGCACCTCCGCCAGCATGGGCACCAGACAGACACGAGCCGGTTCAATTACATGATCGTCTTCCATGGCTGCGCCCAGCGCTTCCAAATCGGATCGGTGAAGCGCGTCAACCAACTGCGCAACCTTGCCGGTTTGGTGAATCATCTTCTTAAGCGGCACTTCAGCAGGCAGAATCGCGCGCGCGTCATTGGTCGGCACCGGGTAATCGGGTGTTGCCAGCGCCAGGTGAAAACCAGCGGGAACGGGCAGCGGACGAATGTCGTCGACCGTGATCCCGGCGACGAGAACGATGCCGCCGAGCAGACATGGCGCGACATTGTCGGCATGGTATCCGCTGACGAGTGCTTCCCCTTCCAGGCAAAAAGGCAAGAGTTCTTCCCGGCTGAATGGCTCGCCGACCAGCTTGTTCAGCGCTATCACCGCCACAACCGCGCTGGCGGCGCTGCTTCCCAAACCGCTCGCCAATGGCATGCCCTTGAAGAGCCGGATGTCTATTCCCCGTTTCTCGCCAATATGATCGAGAAATGCGCGCGCCGAGACCGAGGCAACATTCTGTTCCGAATCCCGCGGCAGCTTGCCGCCATCACCATGAATATCGCTGATTGCTATGCCGGGATCATCTCGAAATTCGACAATGGCGCGATCCCCAAAACCCTCCAGCGCGAGGCCCAGGATGTCGAAGCCAACGCCCAAGTTGGCGACAGTCGCCGGGGCGAAGGCTTCTGCTCTGGAAAATGCCATCTATGCTCGCTATCCTTGCCGCGGTGTAGGCGACGCGGGGGTAAGAGAATGGCAAGCAGTCTACAATGTATTGATTGCGCGCAACAATACCCAATTCAACGCGTGATTTACTCCTGCGAAGCTTGCGGAGGGTTGCTTGACGTCCGCCATGATTTCGGCGACCGAACCAGCGCGATAAGTCCAAACCTGTTTGACGGAAGGCTTGGCGCATTTTCCGCGCCATACAACAGCGGCGTCTGGCGCTTTAAGGAGTTGGTTTACCCGGGCGTCGACGACAGCGCCATCGTTAGCCGAATGGAAGGAAATACAAATCTATACGAACTTCCGCGCGTAGCGAATTACGCCGGCGTCGACTCGCTCTTTCTCAAACATGAAGGCGAAAACCCGACTGGTTCCTTCAAAGATCGCGGTATGACTACTGGCGTCACGCAAGCGCGTATCTTGGGGATGGAGCGAGTTGCTTGCGCGTCTACCGGCAATACCTCGGCTTCCATGGCTTCATACGCGGCACGCGCTGACATGCAAGGCATAATCTTCTTGCAGAATCAACAGATCGCCTTGGGCAAGCTGGCGCAAGGCATCGCCTTCGGCGCGACTTGCCTGCAAATCAACGCCGACTTTGACCGAAATATGGAACTGGTACGCCAGGTGTCAGAGCGGCTAGGCATCTATCTGCTAAACTCGATCAACCCCTTCCGCCTCGAGGGTCAGAAATCAATCATGTTTGAGGCGCTGCAACAGTTGCGTTGGACTGTGCCGGACTGGATTGTTGTGCCCGGCGGCAATCTGGGCAACAGCTCCGCCTTCGGCAAGGGGCTGCTGGAGATGCTCCAAGTCGGATTGATCGACCGGCTGCCGCGCCTGGCGATCATCCAGGCGGAAGGCGCCAATCCCCTGTATCGCCACTTTCGCGATGGTTTCCGCCAGTTTGAAGCGGTCAACGCCGAAACCATTGCCACCGCCATCAAGATCGGAAACCCGGTGAATTTGCAGAAGGCGATCCGCGCTTTGGAGTGGACGAATGGCGTGGTGGAAGAGGTCAGCGATCAGCAGATCATGGACGCGAAAGCAATCATCGATGGCGTAGGCATCGGCTGTGAACCGGCCTCCGCCTGCTCGGTCGCGGGCGCCAAGAAGCTGGCCGAGCGCGGAATCATCAGGCGCGGTGACACAGTGCTTGGCGTACTGACGGGCCACGTTTTGAAAGACCCGGAAGCAACCATCGGCTACCATGCAAATCAGCTGCCGGGGCTTTCACCGCAATACCGAAACGCTATGCTGCAAGTCGAAGACGACCTGGATAAGATTCTCACGATCTTAGGCGATCGCGCGCCATAGGCTTCACATAGCCATTACGCTGTGTTGAGAGCAGCGAGCGCTGGAACTTGCTCAAGCGACGCATCGAGATCCTCAATAATGTCCTCGGCGTCTTCTATGCCAAGCGCGAACCGCACCAGGTTGTCCTTGATGCCGACGGCAAGGCGCTCTTCGCTGCTCAAATCATAATAGCTGAAGTAAGCCGGCTGCTCAATCAGGCTCTCCGTGCCACCAAGGCTCGGCGCGATGTAGGGAATACGCAGGCGATCAATGAAGTCGCTCGTCGCCTTGATGTCGCCCGCCACCTCAAAGCTGACTACGCCGCCGAATCCGCTCATCTGCGCGCAAGCCACTTCGTGATCCGGGTGCGACGCCAATCCCGGATAATAGACGCGCTCAATCTTGGGATGACGCTCGAGGTACTCGGCTACGCGCAGCGCCGTCTGGTTCTGATGGCGCACCCGCAGCGCCAGTGTCTTTAGGCCGCGTTCGACCAAAAATGCCTGATGCGGATCGATGACGTTGCCGAAAATCCCGCGCGCGTCCTTGAGCGCCCTTATCCGACCGGCGGCGCCAGTGATGACACCCGCCAATACATCATTATGACCCGCGAAATACTTGGTCGCGCTGTGCATGACAAAGTCGATGCCATAATCCAGCGGACGCAAGTTCACCGGTGTGGCGAAGGTGGTATCCAGCAAGGTCATGGCGCGATGCCGCTTGCCCAGCTCCGCCAGGCGCTTCAGATCCGCTACGCGCAGATATGGATTGGTGGGTGTCTCCGTGAAGATAAAGCGCGTCTTCCTGGGCACAATTGCCGCTTCCAGCGCCTCGCTATCGCCCATCGGTACGATGCTGGTTTCGACGCCGAACTTAAGCAGCGTTGTTTCGCAGAATTGCCTGGTGCGCCGATAACAGTCGTCAGTCATAACTATATGGGCGCCCGGGCGCAGCACCGTAAGGAATAACGATGTCACCGCCGACATGCCCGAAGGATAAACAACGGCGTCTTCGGCGCCTTCTAGATTGGCGATGCGCCGCTCAAGTGACCACACGGAGGGATTGCCATATCGGGCGTATTCTTCGCGGTCGAGCTCGCCGCCGTATACTTTCTTCTCCAAAAACTCGATCACCTTGGCTGTATTCTCGAAGGTGTAAGTTGCGCTCTGCACAATCGGCGTCGTCATCGAATGGAATCCCTTTTCGCGGACGGCGCCGCCATGCACGGCTCTGGTACTCGCTCCCGTACAGGGTTCATTTGAATGTGGCTTTGTAGTTTTCATCGTCTGGTCCTTAGAATAGAAAAAGCCCAAACCATAGCGCATACGCCAGCTTGGGCTTCCGTGACTTTCATGAAAAAGTGACTGAGGCACAGTCAACGGAATAACCTGAACGCTCTACCGCGACATCGCGCCGCACAAAGCACCCAAGTGTTTACCCTCATCTTCCAGAATTATCTGCCGAAGTTAGCACCTTCCCATTGCCATTTGGGGGTTGCTGTGGCTTCACCGAGTCGGTCTCTCCACCACCTCTGGATAAGCGTAAACTTACTGTTCGATTGTTAATCGCCAGGTACTCTAGCACATAAGGGGTCAGTATGCAAATTCGCCGGGGAGCGTTATCCTGGTTTCCGATTCTGTGCTATTCTACTCATGCTTATTATGGACGATGAGAAGAAAGATCGCCCCATGGCTGAAACGGCCCTTCGAGTCATTGGCGGAAAGCCCCTGTACGGCGAAATTCATGTTCAGCGCGCCAAGAACGCCATACTCGCGATGATCGCCGCTTCTATCGTAGTCGACCAAGGTGAAACAGTTCTTCGACAGGTGCCGGACATTGAGGACGTAGAGCGCGCTTTTGAGTTGCTGCGCGCCGTCGGCGCCCGGGTCGAGCACGACAAACTGACCCAGACGGTACGTATTGATGCGACAAATATCACCAGTGGCTTGCTGCCCGAAGACATAACATCACAGTTTCGAGGATCCGTTCTTTTCTTGGCGCCCCTGCAAATCCGCCTGGGGTATGTCGAGCTGCCGGGCAGCGGCGGCTGTGACATAGGCACACGCAAAATAGATTTTCATCATCGTGGTTTCGCGCGCCTGGGGGCAAGGGTTCAATATTTTGAGGATGGGCGCACCACGATCGATCTTGACGGGCGTCGCTTCCGCGGTACCTTGCTGTATCTGGATTATCCTAGCCATACCGGCACGGAAAACCTCATGCTGGCGGCCGCATTGGCCGATGGCCAGACGATTCTCGAAAACGCGTCAGTTGAGCCGGAGGTGGTTGATTTCGGCAATTTCCTCAATGCGATGGGCGCCAATATACGCGGACTTGGTACCAATACCTTATTCATCAATGGCGTGGACCGACTCCATGCTATCGAATACACGCCGATGCCTGATCGACTGGTGACTGGCACTATGATGATGGCGGCGGCGATCAGCGGCGGCGATGTCACGATTCGCGATGTCGAGCCGTCTCACTTGCGCATTGTTATCGCCAAGCTTGAGCAAATGGGTGTCGACATCATTGTTAACGGCGCGTCAATTCGCGTCAGGCGCTCACGATATCAGCGGCTGAATCCAATCAATATTCAGACGCACCCCTACCCCGGCTTCCCAACCGATCTGCAGCCATGCATGGCTGCGCTTTCGTCTTTGGCTGACGGCACCAGCTATATACGCGAACGCATATTTGAAAGTCGATATGATTATGTCGATGCGCTGCTGCAAATGGGCGCCGACATTTTAATCAGTCAAAATGATGTTTGCATCATCCATGGTGTCAGTCACTTGCGCCCGGCACGCATATCCGCCGACAATATCCGTTCCGGCGCGACCGTGTTATTGGCCTCCCTCGCGACCGACGGCGAAAGCATCATCGACAATGTCTATCAGATCGATCGCGGTTATGAGTCGATCGAAAGTCGACTGGCCCAGCTAGGCGCCGATGTTAGTCGCATTCATACTGAGTTGACACGGCTCCCGGCTCTATAGCCGCACCACGGCCTCCGCCGTTCAGATTGCGGTTCCATCTATAGCCTTCTTTTCACCGCCGAAGCGAATTCAGCAGTTGAAACCGCATCCTCGTTGACTCCGGCAATATCCGCGGTACGCAATCCAGCGTCAAGCGCGGCGTCGATCGCCGATTCAATCGCCGTAGCTTCTTTTTCCAGCTGCAGGCTGTAACGCAATAGCATAGCCGCGCTGAGAAACATGCCGATTGGATTCGCCTTGCCTTGCCCGGCAATGTCGGGCGCCGATCCATGCACCGGCTCATACAAGCCAAAACTGTCAGCGCGCAGCGATGCTGACGGCAACATGCCCAGGCTGCCCGCCAATACCGACGCTTCATCACTCAGGATGTCGCCAAACATATTGCCTGCCACGATCACATCAAAACTGCCCGGGCGCGTTAGCAAATGCATCGTTGCCGCATCCACCAGCAGATGCTCCAGGTCGACATCTTCGTATTCTTCGTGTACCTCAACGACCGTCCGCCGCCAAAGCCGCATTGAGGCCAACACGTTGGCTTTGTCCACCGAGCACAGTTTCCCGCGCCGCCCTTGTGCCGCGCGAAAAGCGACATTGGCCACTTGCTCGACTTCGTCGCGGCTATAGCGCATCGTATCGTGCGACGCGTCCCCATCGCCCTGCTCTTGCCGCTCGCCGAAATAAATGCCGCTGACCAACTCGCGCACAAAAAGTATGTCGACATCTTCCAGCAGCTCGGCGCGCAGCGGCGCGTGCTCAACCAAAGCCGGATATGTCTTCACCGGGCGCAGGTTGGCGAAGAGTCCAAAATGCTGACGAAGCTCCAACAGGCCGCGTTCTGGTTGCACGCTCGCCGTTGGATCCGACCATTTCGGTCCACCCACTGCGCCAAGCAGAATGGCATCAGCCGCTTCACATATTGCCACCGTCTCCGGCGGCAGCGGATGACCACTTTCGTCGATGGCGATGCCGCCGATAATCCCTTCTATAAAGGTGAAATCGTGCCCGTACTTTCCCGCAATGGCCGCTAGCAGATCAGTCGCCTGCCCTACTACCTCCGGTCCAATGCCGTCTCCCGGCAATACTGCAATTGTCGCTTTCATCGATCGCTGTCTCCGTCTTCAAGAAAAAAGGCATGCCGAAGACATGCCACCTACGTCCGACTACATACTGCTCTTATTCGCTCACTGTCATCCGCGTCGATACCGCCTCAGCTTCGGCGACTGACAAACCATATTCAACGCTGTCGACCAACGCCAACCAGCTCGCGCAGATGATATCAGTCCCGGCGCCGACCGTGCTCCAGCGCTCCCTGCCGTTGTAAGAATCGATCAATACGCGTGTAACCGCCCCGGTCGCGTTTTCGCTATCGAGGATGCGCACCTTGTAATCGACCAGTTGAATATCGCGCAGCGCCGGATAATTGGGCAGCAAGGCTTTGCGCAGCGCCAAATCAAGCGCGTTTACCGGTCCGTTTCCCTCGGCGGCTGTATGCACGACATCGCCATCCACATCCAGTTTCACCATCGCTTCGGCCAGCTGCCCACGGCCTCGCCTGTCCTCAACGATGACGGTGAAATCAAGCAGATTAAAGAGCGGGCTGTAATCGGGCGCGGCGCGGCGCAGGCGGACTGCGACAGATGCCTCCGCTCCTTCAAATGAGAAGCCGGTATTTTCCAGTTCCTTTATGTCATTCAGAACTTTGACCGCCTCGTCTTTCGATACGTCCAGTCCCAACTCTTCCGCCTTGCTGAGCAAATTACCGCGACCGGAAAGATCCGACACCAAAACGCGCGTCTCATTGCCAACCTGATTCGGCTCGATATGCTGATAACTGTCCACATTGCGTCTTATCGCCGCTACGTGTATGCCACCTTTGTGCGCAAATGCGCTCTTTCCCACATAAGGCAAATGAGTGTCTGGCGCCAGATTGGCGATTTCCGCAACGGCGCGCGAAAGATGCGTCAGCGCCGCCAGATTTCCATCTTGCGCCAGGCAAGGCATCCCCATCTTGATAATGAGATCGGGGATGATGCTGCAAAGATTGGCGTTGCCGCAGCGCTCGCCATATCCATTTATCGTGCCCTGAACGTGGGCGGCGCCGGCGCGCACCGCCGCCAGGGAGTTGGCTACCGCCACTTCGCTGTCATTATGCGTGTGGATGCCAAATTGCTTGTCGGGAAAAAGTTCCAGCGCCTTGTAGACAAATTCGGCCACTTCCCAAGGCATGGAGCCGCCGTTGGTATCACAGAGCACGATGACATCGGCGCCGCCGGCCGCCGCAGCCGCCAGCGTATCAAACCCGTATTCCATATCAAGCTTCGCGCCATCAAAGAAATGCTCGGCATCGTAAATGACTTCCTTGCCTTCCGCCTTCAGACAAGCAAGGCTGTCCTCGATCATCTTGAGGTTTTCATCCGCCGTCGTCTGCAACACATCGGTAACATGGAGCATGGACGTTTTGCCAACAACCGTAACGACCGGGGTATTTGCCTCAATCAGCGCACGAATATTGGCGTCATCAGCCGGGCTGATGCCTTTGCGGCGCGTGGAACCAAAGGCTGCGACTTTCGAGTGCCTCAGCTCAATCTCTCGTACCTGTTCAAAATAAGTCGCGTCTTTGGGATTGGAGCCGGGCCAGCCGCCTTCAATATAATCGACGCCCAACTCATCCAGCAGCCTGGTAATGTGAATCTTGTCCGCTACCGAGAAAGATATGCCTTCCCGCTGGCTGCCATCGCGCAATGTGGTGTCGTAGATCGCGACCTTTTGTTTCAATTCACCGCTCCGTTTCGATACGTCGCATTCACATTCAGATTCTATGCCGTAGTGATTACGCGCTGGCGATTGTTCGCTTCAAATTCCTGAACTTCTTCGTCCAAAGCCAGCAGATAACCCAACTGGTCAACGCCATTAAGCAGGCAATATTTGGAGAAGCCATCCAACGGAAAACTCACGGCGCGGCCATCGGGCAGGGTCAAGGTCTGCGCTTCAACATCGACGCTGACCCTTGTGCTCGGATCTTCCTCAGCCAGGCTGAAAAGCTGCTGCTGCGTATCAGCATCAACAACGACCGGCAGCAAACCGTTCTTCAGCGCGTTGTTGCGGAAAATATCGGCGAAATCGGTGCTAATCACCGCTTTGAAGCCAGCGCCCAGCAGCGCCCAGGGCGCGTGCTCGCGCGAGCTGCCACAGCCGAAGTTGTCGCCGGCCACCAGCACCGACGCCCCGGCATAATCCGGATTATTCAAGATAAAATCGGGATTGGGCGTCTCGCCGTCTTCCAGGTAACGCCAATCGCAGAATGCCGCCTTGCCCAAACCAGCTTTGTCGGTCACCTTTAGGAAGCGGGCTGGAATAATCTGATCGGTATCGATATCGTTTACTGGAATGGAGACAATGCTGCCCTGAATATGCGAAAGTTTTTCCATCGTAATCTCCCCGCTATTGCGTCGACATCATCGTGCGCGGATCGGTGACGGCGCCGGCGATCGCCGACGCGGCTGCGGTCAATGGGCTGGCCAAGAATGTTCGTCCACCCTTGCCTTGACGCCCTTCAAAATTGCGATTGCTGGTTGACACGGCGTATTGACCCGGCTGCAGTTGATCGCCATTCATCGCGATACACATGGAACAGCCGGCTTCGCGCCATTCCGCGCCCGCTAGACGGAAGATTTCATCCAGCCCTTCGCTTTCGGCCTGCTGCTTGACCTGCTGCGACCCCGGCACCACCATCATGCGTACCTTGTCGGCGACCTTGCGTCCTTTGACGAAGTCTGCCGCCAGTCGCAGATCGGTAATCCGCGAATTGGTGCAACTGCCGATGAAAACGACGTCAATCGCCTTGCCAAGCAATTGCTGCCCCGGCGCGAGGTCCATATAGCTCAGCGCCTTATCAAGCGCGATTTTCTTGTTGACATCCGTCTCGTCCTCGGGCTTGGGCACTGCCGCAGTGATCGACATGCCCATACCCGGATTGGTGCCGTAGGTGATCATCGGAGTCAATTCATCAGCGCGGATCGTGATTTCCCGATCGAATTTTGCACCGTCATCGGTGGGCAATTGGCGCCAACGCGCGACAGCGGCATCCCAATTGGCGCCGCTCGGCGCGTGCTTGCGCCCCTGAATATATTCGAATGTCGTATCGTCCGGCGCAACCATGCCGGCGCGCGCGCCACCTTCAATGGACATATTGCAAACCGTCATCCGCCCTTCCATGCTCAAGCTGCGGATCGCCTCGCCGCGGTACTCAAATACGTAACCCGTACCGCCGCCGATGCCAATCTTGGCAATAATTGCCAGAATAATGTCCTTCGCTGTAACGCCATCGCCGAGCCGGCCTTCGACATTGACCGCCATCGTCTGCGGCTTGTTCTGCAAAAGCGTCTGCGTCGCAAGCACATGCCCCACCTCGCTCGTGCCGATGCCAAAGGCGAGCGCGCCAAATGCGCCGTGCGTACTCGTATGGCTATCGCCGCAAACGATAGTCATGCCCGGCTGCGTCAAGCCCTTCTCCGGTCCAATCACGTGAACGATGCCTTGATGCTCGTCGCCCAGCGCGTACATCGGAATGCTGAAGTCGCTGCAGTTCCGGCTGAAGACATCTAGCTGCTTTGCCGCCATCGCATCAGCCACCGGAATAATGCCCAGCTCGTTGCGCGGCGTGGTCGGCGTACTGTGATCCATCGTGCCGATCGTCTGATCGGGCCGCCGCACCTTCAGTCCGCGCTCGCGCAGCATCGAGAATGCCTGCGGCGATGTCACCTCATGCACGAGATGCAGATCGATATAAAGCACCGCTGGCGATTCATCGCTTTGCTCGCGCACGGTGTGAGCATTCCAGACCTTTTCGAAAAGTGTGCGCGGCTTTCCGTTTTCCCTCATCTGACTCTCCTGTTATCCCGTACTTGCTGACGACCGCTAAGACGAAGCCAAGTTAACCGTCGCTACATCGCCCTCCGGCAGCACATCGCCCAAACCCAAGCTCGAAATCATCCGATTGAGCGCGGCGACATACGCTTTCACGCTCGAAACGACAATATCGCTATCGGCGCCGTAACCGCCAAAAGTACGATTGCTGTTTGTCGGCGTTATCCGCACCGTCACTTCACCCAGCGCGTCAATGCCCTCGGTGACGCTATGCACATTGAATTCAAGCAGTTCATTCGGCGCTTTGACAATCGCGTCAATCGCGCGATATGAAGCGTCGACGGGACCTGTGCCCACAGCCGACACCACCAGTTCCACGCCATCTTGATCCAACATCTTGACCGTTGCTGTGGGCATGCCCATCGTGCCGCAGACGACCTGGATATCCACCAGCCGGTAATGATCTTCCGGCTTCTGCGCCGCTTCATCGGCGACAAGTGCTTCCAAATCGGCGTCAGTGACCGTCTTCTTCATATCGGCCAACTCTTTGAAGCGCCGGAAAACATCCATCAATTCATCGCCGTCGACTTCGTATCCGAGTTCCTGCAGTCGGACGCGCAAGGCGTGCCGCCCGCTGAGCTTGCCCAGCACCAGCTTGCTTTGCGTCAAGCCAACATCTTCCGGCATCATGATCTCGAATGTCTCGGCGTTTTTCAGCACGCCATCCTGATGGATTCCCGATTCGTGCGCGAAGGCGTTTGCGCCAACAATCGCCTTGTTAGGCTGCACCGGCATGCCCATATAATTGCGCACCATGCGGCTGGTCTTCATGATCTGCGTGGTGTCAATATTTGTGCGCAAGTTATAGAAGCTCTTGCGCGTATGGATCGCCATGACGACTTCTTCCATGCTGGTATTGCCAGCGCGCTCGCCGATCCCATTGATCGTCACCTCGACCTGTCGTACGCCGCGCGTTAAACCAGCCAGCGTATTGGCGGTCGCCAAACCCAAATCATTATGGCAATGGACCGACCAAATCACGCCGCTGCCCGGTCCGGCGCCTGGCGTTTCGGTGATGAGCATTTCCAAGGTATCAGCCCACTCGGCCGGCATGACGTAACCGACCGTATCCGGGATATTCAGCGTGGTCGCGCCGCATTCCACAGCCACCGCGCAGGCTCGAATCAGATATTCGGTGTCCGTTCTGCCAGCGTCCATCGGGCTGAATTCGACATCATCACAGAGGCTCTTCGCCAAGGTCACCGCGCTGCGGATCCGCTCCAAGCCCTCTTCTTTGTCGATGCGCAACATCGCCAGGTGGCTGGGTGATGTTCCCAAAAAGGTATGGATGCGCGGCTTGGCTGCGTACTTGACGCCTTCCCACGCGGTTCGAATATCGCTTTCCAGCGCGCGCGACAAGCCGGCGACAGACGGTCCGTCAGCCGTGCCTACTTCACGCGCAATGCGCTGCACCGCTTTCAGATCGTCGGGCGATGAAGCCGGGAAGCCCGCCTCAATCACATCGACGCCCAGCCGCGAAAGCTGCCGCGCAATCTCCAGTTTCTCCGCGCTGGACAGGGTCGCGCCTGGGCTCTGCTCACCGTCGCGCAGCGTCGTGTCAAAGATAATGACGGTGTTATCGTCGTAAATTCGCTCTGCCATTTGGAGGTCTTCCTTTCATGAATCGAATCCGGTCGTACATGCACATCATCTGGCTAAGGCCAGCAAGACCATCTTCCGACATTTAGGCGCCTCCTTTCGCAAAATCAGATTGCTGCTGTACAGCAGTTTCCATTCGGATCAGTCCTGTTGCTTGATGTTCTTGGCATCGAGGAAGGGCATCATCTGGCGCAGATCGGCGCCGACCTTCTCGATCAGCAAATCGTGCTCGCGTTGGCGGCGCGCGTTGAAGTTCGGGCGCCCCTGCCGATTCTCTTCTATCCATTTGCGGGCGAATTCGCCGTTCTGGACATTCTGCAAAACGCCAGCCATCTCTTCCTTGATCGACTCCTCAAACTGATCGCCGATGACATAACCGCCGTGCTCCGCCGTATTGCTGACGCTGTACCACATATAGCTCAGCCCGCCTTCATAGAGCAGATCGACGATGAGCTTCAACTCGTGCAGGCATTCGAAGTAAGCCACTTCCGGCTGATAGCCGGCTTTGACCAGGGTCTCGAAACTGGCGCGTATCAACGCGGTGACGCCGCCACAGAGCACAACCTGCTCGCCGAAGAGATCGGTCTCGGTTTCTTCCTTGAAGGTCGTCTCAATGACGCCAGCGCGCGTGCAGCCAATGGCTTTGGCATAAGCCAATCCAACAGCTAAGGCATTTCCAGAAGCGTCTTGCTCGATAGCAATGAGACCGGGCGTGCCAGCGCCTTCAGTGAATACCTCGCGCACGCGATGTCCAGGCGCCTTGGGCGCGACCATGGCGACATCCACTGAAGCGGGCGGCACAATCTCCTTAAAATGGATGTTAAAGCCATGAGCGAACATCAACATGGCGCCCTCTTTCAGGTTTGGCGCGATATGCTCTTCATAAACGCTGCCTTGAAGCGTATCGGGAATCAGCACCATAACGATATCGGCGCGCTTGGTCGCCTCGGCGACATTGAACACTTGCAAGCCATCCGCTTCCGCTTTGGCTTTGCTCCGGCTGCCTTCATGCAAACCGATGATGACATGCTGCCCGTTATCGCGAGCGTTAAGCGCGTGAGCGTGTCCCTGACTGCCGTATCCGATGACGGCGATAGTCTTGCCTTCCAGCAAGGATAGGTCTGCGTCGCTGTCGTAATAGAGTGTTGCCATCTAGAGATTTTCTCCTGGACTGAATGTGAGCAAATTCGAACAAGGCTTCACGCGAGAAGCTACCACTGCACTGCCTCAAACGATGCGACCGTTGTCGTTCCGCGCTTTCGAAGCCGCCTCAAGCAGAGTCCTTCGATTGATGAAATTTGTATCGTGGATGCGCGTGCCGCGTCCCATGGATACGACGCCGGTGCGAATCATCTCGACGATGCCGGTTGGCTGGACCTGTTCGATGAATTCTTCAATAATGGACTCGGTGCCGACGATCTCAATAATCGCCACTTTTGGACCCACATCGACAATGCGGGCGGGATAGCGGTCGCAGATTTCGGTGATGGTATTGCGCGAATCGGCATCATCGTTTCGCACTTTAATCAATGCCAAATCACGCTCGACATGCGGCTCGTTATCAATGATTCGCACGTCAATCACGTTCACCAGTTTCTGCAGATTTGTCGCGATCTTTCTTGCGTATTCGGGACCGGCGTCGACGCGAATGGTCATTCGCGAAATATGCGGCTTGTGCGTGCGCCCGACGGTGAGGCTGTCGATATTAAAGGCGCGCCGCCGAAACAAACTGGCGATTCGATTTAATACGCCCGGCTCGTTTTCAACCAACGCGACGACGGTGACTTTGTTTTGAGTTGTTGCTGCCGTCATCATACTTCTCCTGGCTTCGGTCTGCGCTTCATATCGTGCAAGTCGGCGCCCGCCGGCACCATCGGATAAACCATCTCTTCCTTTTCGACGACGAACTCGATCAAGGTGGGCCCGTCAATGCTCTGCGCGAAGCGCACCGCATCTTCGATTTCTTCCCGCTTCGTGACGCAGCGATTGGGGATGCCGTACGCGTCCGCCAGTTTGCAAAAGTCCGGATTGACCATCGGCGTCGCTTGATAGCGCTTCTCGAAGAAGAGCTCTTGCCATTGCCGCACCATGCCCAGGAAATTGTTATTGATGATAGCGATGTTGACGTTCACGTTTTCTTGCACCGCCGTTGCCATCTCGCAAAGCGTCATCTGAAAGCCGCCATCGCCAACGATCGCCCAAATCTCTTCGTCGGGTACGCCAAACTTGGCGCCGATCGCCGCCGGGAATCCGAAGCCCATCGTGCCCAAGCCGCCGCTTGTCAGCAAAGTCGCCGGCCGTTGATGCGGGTAATACTGCGCTTCCAGCATCTGATGCTGCCCCACGTCAGTAACCGTTATGGCATCGCCGCCGGTCAGCTTCCAAATGTCGTTGACCACTTGCGCCGTAAGCAAAATGCCCGGCGTTTCGTAATTCAGGATATCGCGCTCGCTCGAATCCTCAAGCCAATCGCGAATCCGCCCAATCCAGGCGGGATGCGACTTTCCCTCCAACCTGGGCAAAAGCTGCGTCAATACCGTCTTCAAGTCGCCAGCAATGCCGACATCGGCTTTGACATTCTTGTTTATCTCGGAACGGTCGATGTCGATGTGGATCTTCTTGGCATTCTGAGCATAGGTCTTGAGGTTGCCGGTGACGCGATCGTCAAAGCGCATCCCTAGCGCGAGTAGCAGATCGGCCTCCTGAATGGCCAGGTTCGATGACGCTTCGCCGTGCATGCCCATCATGCCAATGACCAGCGGATGATCTTCCGGCATGGCGCCTTTGCCCAACAAGGTTAGCGATACCGGAATCTGCGCCCGCTCCGCCAATTCGCGCACTTCGCTCATCGCGCCAGACATAATGATGCCATGCCCGGCGAGGATGATTGGACGCTCGGCCTCGGCAATCAAACCCAGCGCCGCGTCGATTTCATGGTCTTTCGCCGCCCATGGTGGATCGTAACCGGGCAGAACAATGTCATCTTCGGGCCAAATGAACTCTGTCTCCGCGTTTTGAACGTCCTTCGGCACATCGACCAGCACCGGACCAGGACGCCCGGTGCGCGCGATGTGAAAGGCTTCTTTGATCGTGTATGCCAATTCACGAACGTCGGTTACCAGGTAGTTGTGTTTGGTAATCGGCAAGGTCACGCCGGTGACATCCGTCTCTTGAAAAGCATCTGAACCAATCGCGGGAATCGGAACCTGGCCCGTAATCGCCACAATCGCTGAGGAATCCATCATTGCCGTCGCCAGCCCGGTCACTAAATTGGTGGCGCCGGGTCCGCTGGTGGCGATGCAAACGCCGACTTTTCCGGTAGCACGGGCGTAACCGTCGGCCATATGCGAAGCGCCTTGTTCATGGCGCACAAGGACATGATGCAGCCGGTCTTCATACAGGGACATGGCGTCGTATGTCGGCAAGATCGCCCCGCCCGGATAGCCAAACATAACGTCTACGCCTTCGCACAAAAGGCTTTCCATGATTATTTCGGCGCCCTTGAGTTTCATCATCGCCTCCCGTCCCATTCATTCAACTGCAAATCAAAACCTTCAGGACTTATTGACGTGGGTCAGCCAGCCATACCTATCCAGCGCTTCACCAGCGGTGATGGCGAAAAACTCCCGTTGCACCGCTTCGGTAATTGGTCCGCGCCCGCCACAGCCGATTGATATGCGGTCCACCGATTTCACCGGCGTTACTTCCGCCGCTGTACCGGTGAAGAAGATTTCGTCCGCCATGTAAAGCATTTCGCGCGCCACCGGCTGGAAGCGCACCTCGATGTCCAGATCCGCCAGGATAGTCAGGGCGCTTTCTCGGGTTATCCCCATCAATATCGACGACCAGGCGCCGGGCGTATACACCACGCCATCCATAATGACAAAAATATTCTCGCCCGCGCCTTCGCTCACATATCCGTTGATATCGAGCGCAATCCCTTCCTGGAAGCCGTTGTCATGCGCTTCCATGCTGACGAGCTGGCTGTTCACGTAATTGCCACCCGCCTTGACCAGCGCCATATGCGTATCTGGCGCCATCCGCCGGAAGGAGCTAATCTGCACATCGACGCCGTTTTCGATCGCCTCAGCGCCGAGGTACCGACCCCATTCCATCGTGAAGATGACCGTTTCAACTTCGGTGCGATTGCGCCCTTCCAAGCCCAAGGCGCCGGCGCCGCGGAAAATGATCGGGCGAATATAGCAAGAATTGTGCCCGTTCTTTCGGACGGTTTCGATAATGGCTTTGTCAAGCGTTTCGACATCATTGTCGTGCTCAATCCGCATCACGCGCGCGCCCTGCAGCAGCCGTTCGCTATGCTCACGCAGTCGGAAAATCGCTGGTCCCTGCGGCGTATCATAAGCGCGAATGCCTTCGAATACGCTCGATCCATAATGCAAGGCATGGGCGCTTACGTGGACCGTCGCCTCATCCCACTTTACAAATTCGCCGTCTCGCCAAATCCATTCAGCCGTCATGCAACCTTCCTCTGCCTCGCGTTGCTGCTTCGCAATAACGCTGCTGTCCTATCGAAGTGCCTGTCACCACATTCAACTTCCGTCGCCCGCATCCAACTAAAAAGCCCCCCGTGGCTTGGGAGGCTCTTGTTTGCATTGCCTTTTGCGCGAAACCCGCCCAAGCCGTTACAGTCCACTGATAATCACGAGGACAAGGACTAGGGTCAGAATAATGCCAGACTTCTTGACGGACGCGTTTCGCATTCGTTTCCTCTTGAAATGGTACTATAAGCCCATACTTTAGCGAAAGACATGAGCCTTGTCAAGGAATTCATACAAAACATCAGATCTAGCGGTGAATATTCGTGCAGATTAGTTCCGAGGCCTCTTTCATTCTGCACAACTACGCATTTATCCGCGCTTTCGCCCGCGCGATTTGCGCTTGAACCGCCGCAGGCGCGGTACCGCCGTAACTGTTCCGCTGCGCCACCGAACGCCTGAAATCGAATACTTGCCCGATATCTCCGCCGAAATATCCTGATATGTCTTGTAGCGCGCTCAAAGGCAGCTGAGACAAGCTCACTCCGCGTTCGGCTGCCATTCGCACAACTTGACCCACGATATGGTGCGACTGCCGAAACGGGACCCCTTTGCCCACCAGATAATCGGCCAGATCAGTCGCCAGCAGGTCTTCCGTCAGCGCCGTCGTCATCGCCACGGCGTTGATCTGTAGGCTGCTCACGGTCGCCGTGACCACCGGCAATAGCTGATGCATTGTCTCCAAGGAATCAAATAGCGCTTCCTTGTCCTCCTGCAAGTCCTTGTTGTATCCGCTCGGCAAACCCTTCAGCGTAGTAAGGAATCCCGCCAGATTGCCGATGAGACGCCCGGTCTTGCCGCGCATCAATTCCATCGGATCGGCATTGCGCTTCTGCGGCATCAGGCTGGAGCCGGTGCTATAACGATCATCAAGCGTGATGAAACCGAATGCGGCATTGGAGTAAATCAGGATGTCCTCGGCTAGCCGACTCAAATGCACGGCGCAAATTGAGATCACATATAGCATGTCGGCTACAAAGTCTCGATCGCTTACTGCATCAAGGCTGTTTTCGCTGGGCTTATCGAATCCGAGGTCCGCGGCGATCCGCTCGCGATCGATAGCGAAGGGCGTGCCGGCCAAGGCGCCCGAACCCAAGGGGCAAACTGCCATCGACTTTTTCGCCGCCCGCAGCCGTTCTTGATCACGCTCCAGCATCCAGAAGAAGCTCATCAACCAATGCGCCGCGGTGATGGGCTGGGCTGGCTGCAGGTGCGTGTATCCAGGCATTACCGTCTCGCTATGTGATTCCGCGGCGGAAATAATTGCCGTCTGTAACAGCCGGAGCTCCTGATGCAATTGATCGGCTGCGCGCATCGTCCACAGGCGGAAGTCGGTTGCGACTTGATCGTTGCGGCTGCGGCCGGTATGCAGTTTGCCGCCGACTTCACCCACGATTTCGATCAGCCGTCGCTCAACAGCCGTATGAATATCTTCATCGTTCTCCGCCACTTCAAAGCTATCGGAGTCGAATTCCCGCATCACTTTCTGCAAGCCAGCGATGATGCGCTCCGACTCGGCATCCCTAATCACGCCAGCCTGAGCCAGCGCCCGCGCGTAAACTATGCTGCCTTCAATGTCTTCCGCGTACAGCGCCTGATCGAAATCAATGCTGTCATTCAGACGGCGCAGGTCTTCGTCACTCGGCTCGCTGAACCGTCCGCCCCAAAGGCTCAACAGAATCGCCTTTCCGCGCGTCCGGCTCAGTCGCGCTTGAACTTGCTGTAATCTGGACGCATATAATCGGTCATTCCGCCGCCCTCGGTTTGCAGCATCGCCTCGACTTTTATCGGCAAGCCAAAGAGCTGAATGAATCCGTGGGCATCACCCTGATTGTAGACATCTTCTTCGCCGAAGGAGGCGTAATCTTCACGGTACAGGCTGTTGGGGCTTTTGCGCCCGGCAACGATAATATTGCCCTTGTACAGCTTCAAGCGCACGGTTCCGGTGACGGTCTCTTGCGTAACCGTAACAAAGCCGTCGAGCGCTTCACGCAGCTTGCTATACCACATGCCATTGTATACCAACTCAGCATACTTGGTGGCGATGATGTCCTTGTATTGCATTGTGTGCTTATCAAGGCAGATGCTCTCCAGCAACTGATGCGCGCGATGCACAATAGCGCCGGCCGGTGTTTCGTAGACGCCACGGCTCTTCATCCCCACCAGGCGGTTTTCCACGATGTCGGTTCTGCCGATGCCATGCTTTCCGCCAATGCGATTCAGCTTTGTAAACAACTCCACCGCGTCCATTTCTTCGCCGTTGACCTTGATAGGACTGCCTTGCAGAAAGCCGATCTCGATGTATTCCGCTTCATCGGGCGCGCATTCAGGTTCGTTGGTCAGTTGGTACATTGGGCTTTCGGGCTCGTTCCACGGGTTCTCCAGCAGACCGCCTTCGTGCGACAAATGGAAAATGTTGCGGTCGCGGCTATAGATGTCCTTTTCCGTATGCGATACCGGCACGCGGAACTCCTCCGCGTAAGCCAGGGCGTCTTCGCGGCTGCGGATATCCCATTCGCGCCAGGGAGCGATCGTCTTCAATTTGGGATTGAGCGCCATCGTTGAGACTTCGAAGCGCACTTGATCGTTTCCCTTGCCGGTACATCCGTGCGCGACCGCATCCGCGTCTTCTATCTCGGCGATCTCGACCAAATGCTTGGCGATCAAGGGGCGCGCGAAGGAGGTGCCCAGCAGATACTCCCGCTCATAGACAGCGCCTGCTCGCAGGGTCGGGAAGACAAAATCAGTCAGGAATTCCTCGCGCAAGTCGCGGACATAAAGCTTTGACGCGCCTGACGCCAGCGCCTTATCTTCCAGTCCATCCAACTCCTCTTCCTGGCCCAGGTCGGCGCAAAAGCACACGACCTCGCAGCCGTAATTGTGCTTGAGCCAGGGAACGATCACCGATGTATCCAGCCCGCCACTGTAAGCCAGCACCACTTTCTTCACATCAGAACTTGCCATCGCGCGTCTCCACCACATTATCCAGCCTTGCGCGTCTAGTGTAATCAAACTTTCACCTTTTGGAAGTGGATGCTTAAGCTGGGCGGGCTTGATCGCCGCTTGCCGCAAAATGCAGCCGACGCTACAATGAGCGCGTTGCGATGCTAACGGGCGGGGAACGGGACTATCGATGACGACGGTTGACAAGCTGAAAGAAATGCGCGATGGCAAGGCGCGCCCTCATCTGGAGCAATACGCGCCTGTTTGGATGCTAAGCGAAGATATCATGGCTGAAGAAGAGTCGGTGCAGTTTCACGTGCTATTTCAGCATAACTTGCACGGCTGGGTGAATCGGCGCTACCGTTATGACGGCTTCAACAATACCCTATATCACCTGGGCCAGATTGCTCTTGCCGAAGACGATGCCCTGGACTATATGCTCGCTAGCCCGTACATTGAAGCCGTTGTCGATGACATTCCCAATGCTTACGGGGGCTAGGCCCGCCTCAACTTTTCGCAGGCGACTTCTTCAAAAACTTCCAGCAAGCGCTCGGCTATGCGCGACCAGGCGTATTCGCGCGCAATGCGCGACGCGGCCGCTCCCATGTCCGCTGTCCTCGACGGCTCGGCGAGCAACTCAGTGATGCATTCCGCCAACGAAATTGATTCGCGCGCCGGAATGTGGAAACCGGTCTCTTGGTCCCGCACCAGAAACTGCAAGCCACCCACTTGCGAAGCAATGACAGGCGTGCCGGAAGACATCGCTTCCAGCGCGACCATGCCAAACGATTCATAATCCGAAGGCATGATCACCGCTGTCGCCGCCGCGTAGTACATTGGCAGCTCCCCCTGCTCTTTCGCGCCGACAAAGCTGACCAGCTGATCGATGCCCAACTCGACGCTTAGCTTTTGAAGTCTACTCATTTCGATATCGTGGATGCTCTTCGGGTCGCCACCCACAATCATGAAGTGCAGCTTTCGCAGCAGCAAAGGCGCCCGATCTCGCAACACGTGAAGCGCCTCCAATATCGTGTCGATTGCCTTTAGCGGCTCTATCCGTCCGACGAAGAGTAGCAAGTTGCCGCCGGGATTGATTCCTAGCGTTTCACGCGCCTGCTCGCGCGAAATCAGTTTCTTGAAACGCTCGGTATTGACGCCGGGCGGAATCACAACGATTTGCCGGCGGCCCGCGCGGTAAAGCCAGCGCAACTGCGCCTGATCAGCTGGCGTAGCGGCAACTACACGGTCAGCCGACCGCAAAATGTTCATCTCCGTCATAATGCGGCGGTCAGGCTGGTAATACGTGTTGGCTTCAATGCGTTTCTTCATGTGCCCGAGCGTGTGAAACATATGCACGAAACGAATGCCCCAGGCTTCTTTGAGTTTCGCCGCTACCCAACCGCTGAGCCAATAGTGGCTATAGACGATGTCGAAACGCAAATTGTGCAAGGCGGAAAAAGCCATCAGGTTGGCGGTGAATTCCGATAAGTGCTCGAATTGGTCGTCTGGCGATAATTGCCGCGGCGGACCGGCATCAAGATGGATGACACGAACATTCTTGCCAATTGACTCGTCGACCGCGGATTCCATTGGCGACGAGCGCCGTGTAAAGATATCGACGAAGAGACCTTTCTCGCCCAGTTCGCGCGAGAGCTCGCGAACGTACACATTCATGCCGCCGGTCTTGACTCCACCCATGGGCGCCAGCGGGCTTGTATGCACGCTTAATACCGCAATGCGTCGGATTGGCATACTCACTCCGCTACGAAAGCGGCCGCGCCTACGAGGCCCGGATGTTCATCACCGCGGTGTCGCGGCCGCCCATGCGGTATTTGTAGGGCTCGTCGCCGCGCAAGAAATCATAATAGGCGTAACCTTGTTCAATGGCATGCCGGATGTTGTAGGCGAGCAGAACGATTCCGGGGCTTAAGTCGCCAAAGTCTTCATGCGCGTGACCGGAGTTGTACACCATCACGCGGTTGCCGTACACAAAATTAATGTAGGCGGCGGCGCGTTCATCGTCGACCGTCAAAAAGTTCAACTGAAGCCAGCCACGCTCCTGCAATAGCGGCACTATCGTCTGAAAGAAGAGAAGATTGCTTTCGTCCTGAAGAAAGCGATCTTTCTCCGGATCACTGGCTGCCATAAGCCTCACGAACTGCGTCACTTCATCGTTCAAATCATGGAGGCCATTTACGATATACCAGTCAATCGACTGCTCGCTGCCTTGAATGCGCCGTATTTTCCTCCGCACCTCGTGCCGCTGCTTCTTGTCCAACAAGCGCAGGTAGCTGCTCCAGTCTTCGGGCAATTCGATGACCGGGCATACTTCCTGCTGTTCAACCGCCGTACGAAAGCCACGACTTTCGAGCGCCGCTGGCAGCATTGCTTGCGTTGGCGAATCCTTAGGTATGTTGCAGAAATCAAGAATATCGTAATGGTCACGATTGGCTTTCAAGTAATCGGCTAACGCGCCATATACCTCTTCAAGCTGAGTGCGATCAACGATAAAATCCAAGTAATCGGTGACATCGACGCAGCCAATGATCTGGACCGAACGACCGCGTTCGGACTCGGCGATAAACAACGGCGCGATACCCTTGGTCACGCCCTTGTCACGACAAACCAATATCCAGACCGTGCCCGGCTTGTAGGCCTCCCACCAGGTACTTTGCCATTCCCAAGTGTAGAACACGCGATTCATCGGCGCGCGCCCGAGCAAGCCGTTCCATTCAGATTTTAATTCTGCAAACGCGGTGTCGTCGCGATAAGCGGTAATTTCCACTCGAAGCTTACACTCCTTATTCTGTGACTACTCTTCGTATATCCTTTGTGAGACAAGCACGAAGCCTCAATTCTTACGTATGCGCGCATAGCCGCCGCCCATGCGGGTGAACCTAGTTTCCGGTCTCTTTGGGCGTCGCCGCGTCATTTCCCCATTCTTTCCAGGACCCATCATATACGCGCAGATTGCGCGCCCCCGCCAACTCCAGAGCCAACATGCCAAATGAAGCCGAGATTCCCGAATTGCAGTAGATCACGGTCTCGCTTGCATCAAGCGCGGCGCCTTTTTCGGTGAAGCGCTTCCGAAGGTTCTGCACGGTTTCTAAGGTCTGGTCGTGGGCTACCATCATACTGCGCGGAATACTTATTGCCGTCGGAATGTGACCGCCAAAGCGCGCCCGCGAAGCGGCGCCAGCATACTCCGCCGGCGAGCGCACGTCAATCAGTTGCATGTTTCCCGCTTCAATGCCGGTCATAATCTCTTTCGCTGTGGCTTTGAGTCGGGCGTTTACACGCGGCACGAACTCCGCTGTATCCACCTGCGGCTTGTCAGCGCTGACGGGCCGCTCTTCAGCAAGCCACTTGTCCCAGCCGCCATCGAGTATGAAGACCTTTTCATGTCCATAATAGCGCAATGCCCAACGCAGCCGGCAAGCGAACATGCTCGCGGCATTGTCATAGATGATCACTGTCGTATCATTGCCAATGCCGAGCGCGCCCATCAGCGCGGCGAAGCGACCGGGCGCGGCGACATCATTGGATGGCGAGCCGGGCTCCACGATATCAACTTGCCAATCGACGAATACGGCATTGGGAATATGCGCCTTTTCATAACCGGCGCGATCGGTTAAATAATGCGGCGGCGGCTCGGTTGGAGGCAGCACGGCGCCACGCAATTCGACGATGCGGATATCTCTTTCGCCCAGATGCCGCTCGAGCCAGGCAGTAGTGACCAATGGCGAATTCACGCTTTGCTCCTTTCGCGCATACGAAGCCAACCTAATTGATTTTACCCTTGATCACTTTCGGCGGCGAGTTCCGAATGATTTCCCTCGCCCATCGATTTCGCTATACTTAAACGAAGTAAACAGATCGGAATCAGATGAAGAAGCGAATTCGAGGGCTGAAGCGCGCCGTATTTCAGTTGGATTTCGATCTGTATCGCGTCAAAGTGCCGATTAGGGATTACCCGGGCGCCCGCCTCAGCGTGATTGATCTCTGGCCGCAAGATGTCGATAAGACCATTTTCTTCCAGCATGGCTTCGCTGGCGTCGCCGAATCTTGGGAATGGCAGTTGGCGCATTTCGCCAATCAGTATCGGGTCATCGCTCCGGATCTGCGCGGACATGGCCAAAGCGACGCGCCCCACAGCGAATACTCGATGCCGGAGCTGATTCAGGACATGCATGATATCGTCGAGGCGCTTAACCTGCCCGAACGATTTGTGTTGGTGGGTCATTCCTTCGGCGGCGCTATTTGTATCGAATTCGCAAATGCCTATCCCGAGCGAATCGCCAAGCTGGTTCTGGTGGCGAGCGCAGGCGAGTATCCGCTGCCGAAGATCGCTTCCGCGCTGTTTCGCATCCCCGTGCATGTCGCGCTTCCGTTTTGGCGCTACCGCCGCCGCTGGGATGCCGAATATCACGTGCTTAAGTCAATGTTTCACAACAACCTGCACGGTTGGCAAGCTTGGTCTCAACTGCGAGATATTAAAAGCGAGACCTTAGTCATTACGGGCGAGCGCGACAACTACTTTCCGCGCTACGTCTATGACGATGTGGCGAAGCTGATACCCGGCGCCGAGGTGCACGATATCGGCTCCGCCAAACACAAAGTGCAGTTGGAGCGCCACGAAGCGGTAAACCGGGCGATCGAGCGATTTGTCGAGGCGTCACGGCGCAGCAGTTGGCGCTCGCTGTCGGCGTCTGACACGCTCGCAAAGGGGCGCCCCTGGCTGGGACACTACGACAAGGACATCCCCCACACGATACCCATTCCCCATCAGCCGCTGTTTCGCTTCTTGGAAAGCGCGGCCGATTGGGCGCCGAGGCGCGCAGCCACCGTCTTTTATGGCAAGACCCTAAGCTATCGCGAATTAGAAGGTAAAGTCAACCAGTTTGCGCATGGATTGCGCGAACTCGGCGTTCAGCCCGGTGATCGCGTGCAAATCGTCTTGCCGAATACGCCGCAGTTCATCATCGCCTACTACGCCATCCTGAAGATTGGCGCAATTGTCGTCTTGTCAAATCCAGACGCGGATGCGGATTTGATTGTCAGTCATGTGCGTGAAACGGGCGCGAACGTTTTGATCACGCTGAGCGCATTCAGCCGGCTTGCGCAGTTGATCCAAGGCCAAACCGATGCCGAAACCGTAATCTTCACCAGTGTTGGCAAGCACGTCGCCACGAGCCGAGATACTGGGTTCGGGCGTCACAAGCGCGCTAACTCCGAAGACGAAGCACTTGCCCGGCGTATTGGGCGTTTCATGTCCGACATCATGACCGGTCAAAACACAAAACCTCCTGCGATTGATGTCGCGCACACGGATCTGGCGGTTATTTCTTATACCAGCGGAACTACCGGCAAGCCAAGAGGCGTTTGCCTGACTCATCGCAATCTGGTGGCCAATGCGCTGCAAACACGCCATTGGATGCCCGAAATCGAATACGGCAATGAAATTGTGATGGCGGTCGTTCCCTTTGAGCACAGCTACGGGATGACAGCGGCGATGAATCTGCCAATCCTGATCGCGGCAAAGATCGTGATTATCTCCGTTTTTGAGTTGCAGCAAGTGCTGCAGCAGATCCGCCGCTACAAGCCGACACTGTTTCCCGGCGTACCATCAATGTTCACGCTAATCAATCACGCCAAAAATGTGCGCCATTATGGCTTGGACTCAATCAAAGCCTGCATCAGTGGCGCCGCGCCCTTGCCGGTCGAGGTGCAGGAAGCCTTTGAAAAATTGACGAGGGGACGCCTTGTGGAAGGCTATGGCTTAACCGAAGCGGGTCCTGTTACCCATTCCAATCCGCTTTACGGTCAGCGCAAAGTAGGTTCAATCGGTGTGCCACTGCCCAATACCGATGCGAAAATCGTCGATCTGTTCACGGGAGAAGATGTGCTCAGTGGGCAAATCGGCGAGATGGTAGTCAAAGGTCCCCAGGTCATGAGCGGCTATTGGCGCGCTCAAGCCGATGACGAATCTGTCGTGCGCGACGGCTGGCTTCACACTGGCGACGTCGCCGTGATGGACGACGAGGGCTACTTCAAAATCATCAGCCGCCGGCGGGACACGATCTTCACCGGCGATTACAGTGTTTACCCGCGCGATGTCGAAGAAGTGCTCTACGAACACAATAAGGTGTTGGAAGCGGCGGTGGTAGGCGTTGGACGTGAAGCCGGCTATCAGAAGATTAAGGCATTTGTTGTCCCCCGACCGAACAGCGGTTTATCCAAGGAGGAATTGCTAGATCTGTGCAAACGACGCCTCGAAGAATACGCTGTGCCCTGGGAAATCGAGTTCCGTGATTCGCTGCCGCGCTCCTTCATCGGCAAAGTACTGCGTCGCGTTCTTCATGAAGAAGACGATCGCATCCGTTAAGCGCCAAGACAAGCGCGAAAGATTCCCCGTCCTGTTCTGTGACTCTGCGCTATAATTGAGCTTGGTGCTTCCACAGAGCCTAGATTTTCCAACGAATCACATGACAGTGACCTAAATCAATGGCGACCCTGCCGCTCTTCCCGCTTAATACCGTGCTGTTTCCCGGCATGCAGCTTAAACTGCATATTTTTGAAGAGCGCTACAAGCTCATGATCAACAGTTGCATCGAATCCAACGAACCTTTTGGCGTGGTGCTGATCAAACAGGGAAGCGAAGCGTTTGGCCCGACAGCGACTCCTTGCGCCGTCGGTTGCGCCGCGGCAATAAACGATGTGCAACGCCTGCCACTTGGCAGGATGAACATTACGGCAGTCGGTCAAAGACGGTTTCATATCAAAGGAATCGACCGCAGCAAGCCCTATTTGCGTGGCAATGTCGAATTTTTCTTGCCAGCTGATGACCAGCCCGAACTGATCAAGCGCTACTGTGGCATCCTGCGCCCGCTTGTTATTCGTTATTTGGAAGTGCTGACATCTAAGGAAGGCGCCAGCTTTGACCCGGAGCAAATCCCGCATCGGCCGCGGTCAATCGCGCAGATTGCCTCAATTCTCTTGCAAGCGGACAATACGCAGAAGCAAGAACTTCTCGCGATGCAAAGTCTGTCTCGGCTTCTACTCACCCTTGTCGACATTTACCAATTGGAAACGCAATTGCTGGCGGTACGGCTGTCGCCACCGGACCAAGACTTCAATATCGGTCCCTTCTCTAGCAACTGAGGCGGGCTGAACAACCTACTCTTCGCGTGTTACCATGTACACTGCGGCCAGGTACGGCCGTCTGAGCCGCATCCTACAAATACAGCGCCGAGGTAAAAGCCTTGAGAGACGCTCTAGGCATATCGCTGAAGGCAATGCTGCTCTTGCTATTCACAGCACTCCTGCTGGAATTGGCTTTGCAGTTGGCTTTTCCGCATTTGCCGCCCGCTGTTATCAAATATATGCCGCAGTATCAGGAACGTCTTGGCCATCGGCTCCTAACTGAGCATGGCGCGCGCGAGTTTCCCGCTGGACAAACTGTCGCATACGAAGTTACCCCACTCAGCGGCGATCTCTACGATCTAACTTGCATTGGTCCAAAGGATGCCCAACCGTTTGAGCCATATCATGTGACCTTTACTCGTGATCAGCATGGCTTCCGCAATGACGAGCCATGGCCCGACGATTTGGACCTGGTCGTCATCGGCGATTCTTTCACCGCGGCAGAATTGATTCAGCGTCCATTTTGGGGTGGCGTTTCGGAATCAATGCTGAGCCTCGGCTTGCCAGGATCCGGCACTCTTGAGCAGCAACGAATCTTTGAGGCCTTCGCCTTGCCGCGCCAACCGGAACGAGTGATTCTTGCCTATTTTGCTGGCAATGACTTGAAAGACACCGCTAAGTTCGCCGAAATGCTGCGCGCCGGTATGAGCCGGCATGACCTGGCGCACAGCGGCAAGAGTCCGCTGGATTATTCCGTCGTGTTTCGCCTCGTCCAATTCCTCAGCGAGACGACGACAGCCAGCCCGGAAGCGAGTTGCCATTACCCGATGTTGGCGCGCACCGAGCCACCCACGCCGGTAGCATTCTATAGAGAATTTCTCCCTTTACTTGGCACGGACGAGCAAACCTTACGAAGCAGCGCGGAGTTTCAGCGGACTAAAACGAGCGTCAGCGAAATGGCGGCTGCGCTCAAATTGACCGGCGCCGAACTCGTTCTGATGTACATTCCGCAGAAAGCCGAACTCTACTGGAATTACCTGGACGCCGAGAGCAAACAAACGATTATCGTCATGGAATTGAGCGATCGCCAGCTATCCGCACTCCAGAACATCGACGCGAATCTGTCAGCCCAACGCGATGTGTTGCGCGATCTGGCGGAAGAGATCGATATCGCCTTCCTCGACCTGACTCCGCCACTCGCGCAAGCAATTCGCGCCGGGCAATCGCCCTATTTTTTTGCTGACACCCATTGGAACCAACTCGGTCATGATATCGCCCGAAACGCCTTGCTCGACTTTTTGAATCGGTCTAATCTAAACGAATAATCTGAGCGGTTCCGCGACTCTCGGTTTATATTCTATCCGTACCACTCTCGCCATTGGTAAGGAGCAAAGGCTTGAAGCAACTCATCAAGATCGCCTGGGACCGATTCAGTGTGAATTCCGCCATTGTCGCCGATCTCAATGGGCGATTCATCGCCACCGCTTTCTACTTTACGATTATGGTACCCTTTGGCTTGCTGTCGGCAATCTTCATGGATCCGCTTCGCAGAAAAACTGACGCCGCAAGCTGGTCGAAACGCGAGCCAGTGCCGACAGATATTGGCTCCGCGAGAGAACAAGGCTAACGATGTATATTCTTGGCATATCGGCTTTTTATCATGATTCCGCCGCCGCCTTGCTCCACGATGGCGAGTTGATTGCCGCTGCCATGGAAGAACGGTTCTCGCGCGTCAAACATGACAATGGCTTTCCGCAACTGGCCGCACAATTCTGCCTGCAACAAGCTGGCATCACGGCAAGAGAGCTGGAATACGTGGTCTTTTATGAAAAGCCATTGCAGAAGTTCGAGCGCATTTTGCAAACGACGCTCAATACATTCCCACGCTCATCGGGTCTTTGGCGCGAATCGATGATGACCTGGCTGAGCGATAAGCTCTGGGTGCGCAGTCATATCGCCCGCGGACTTCGCGTTCCCTACGACAAGATCCTATTCTGCGACCACCACATGAGCCACGCCGCCAGCGCGTTCTATGCCTGTCCTTTCAAGGACGCCGCCATCTTGACCGTCGACGGCGTCGGCGAATGGACCACGACAACGCTGGGCGTCGGCAAGAGTTCGCTAGGCGAAGATTCAGACGAGCCGCCCTCGATCGAGCTATTTGAAGAGCAGCGCTTTCCGCATTCGTTGGGGCTGCTCTATTCCACTTTCACCGCCTGGCTCGGCTTCCGCGTCAACAACGGCGAATACAAAGTGATGGGTATGAGCCCGTATGGCGCGCCGCGTTACCTGGACAAAATTCATAAAGTCGCCTCTGCCGACGACGCGTCTGGCGCTTTCAGGCTCGATATGGATTATTTCGACTTCCATCGTTCTACAACGCAGAGCTATAGCAATAAATTCCTTGAGCTATTCGGCGAGAAACGCAACGACGAATCCGAATTCTTCACTATGCGCACCAATCCGGAGCGCTCGGCCGAACGCAGCGCGATGGAGGCGAATCAGTATTATGCCGATGTCGCGTCCAGCATTCAGCAATTCACCGAAGATACCCTGATCAAAATCGCAAACCATTTGCACCGGCGCACCGGCATGCGCAAGCTGGTGATGGCGGGCGGCGTCGCATTGAATACCAAGGCGAACTGGCGCGTCCTGAACGAAACGCCCTTTGACGAACTGTGGATCCAGCCCGCGGCCGGCGACGATGGCGGCGCGCTCGGGGCGGCTCTTTGGGCTTGGCATACGCTCTTGGGCAAACCCCGACGATGGGCGCAAGAACATGCCTACTTCGGCCGCTGTTACAGTGACGACGAATGTCGCGCTTTTCTGGATGAGGAGACTCTCAAGTACGAAACCTTCAGCGATGAGAGCAAGCTAACCGAGACCATCGTCGATGCGCTAACCTGCCAACAAGTAATCGGCTTCCATCAGGGCCGTTTCGAATGGGGTCCCCGCGCCTTGGGTAACCGGAGCATCCTCGCCGATCCGCGCGGCGCCGACATGAAAGAAGTCGTCAATACGAAGATCAAATTTCGCGAACCCTTTCGGCCCTTCGCGCCCGTCGTTTTACGCGAACGCGCGCCCGAATATTTCGATTATCCGCAAGTGGCCGAGCACGACTCGCCGCGATACATGCTGATGGTGGCGCCAATCAAAGAAGAGAAACAGGCCGAGATCCATGCCGTTAATCACGAAGGCACCGGGCGCCTGCAATCCATCGATCGCCAGACCAATTCCCGCTACTACGACATCGTTGAGCAATTCGGCGAAGCGACCGGCGTTCCAATCGTGCTCAATACTTCATTCAATCTGCGGGGCGAGCCCATTGTCAACACCCCGCGCGAAGCCTACAATACCTTCCGCAATAGCGACATTGACATGCTCGTGCTCGGCCGGCACATCGTTCGCAAAGCCACCTGAGGCCACTGCGCCAAACGAGGAGACATCATGACGACTAAGGAAAAACATGACGGTGACGCGCCAGGCGCCGTGGAGGATTTCTTTATGCGCTTGGGGGTACTTGGCGAGCTGCTGGCATTCCTCTGGAAGCGCAAACTTTATTGGATGCTGCCGATGGTGATTACCTTGCTGGTCTTTGCGCTGCTGATCATTCTTGGCGGATCCAGTCCAATCAGTCCCTTCATCTATACGCTGTTTTAGTCATTGCGCGCTGGTGGTTGGACAGCAATGGACCCGTCTCTCATCAAGCTACTTACATTGATAGCCCTGGCTGTCATTGTCTTGCGCCTGGGACTCCTGGTGCATCGGCGGTCGGGCGCGGACAAGCCGATCCATGGCGGCGCGCTATCTCAAGCGCTGAACTTGTTCTCGGGACTTTGCTTCGTTGCGATCTTGCCCACGGTATGCCTTAGCGTACTGATACTCCATCCCGAAGCCGTGAGCTTCGCCGGAATCACCTGGCATCCCATACTCTTTATCGTTTTGTCTCTGGGACTGGGCAGTTTTGCCTTCGCCTTGCTGCATGCGATTGTTGAACGCGCTCCCTTGCGGCGCGCGGAACGAGAAGCGGCTGCCAGCGAGGCGCGCGGCTGGACCGAGCAAGACGCCAAAACCTCGGGCTTATGACTTTCAGTCTGAAGCGCTAAATGTCCAGGTTGCGGACTTGCTTCGCGTGGGTCTGGATGAAGCGGCGGCGCGGCGGCACGCTGGCGCCCATCAGCATGTCGAACACCTTGTCCGCGTCGGCGGCATCCTCAATCGTCACCTGCAGCAGCGTGCGGGATTCTGGATCCATCGTCGTTTCCCACAGTTGATCCGGATTCATCTCGCCCAAGCCTTTGTAGCGTTGAATTGTGACCTTGTCACGATTCTTGAAGTTTTGCATCGACTGCTCTAGCAACTCTTCGTCGGCAACGCCGCCACGCGGATAAACCCACTCCATTTGCTTGCCATTCTTCAAGGAAAAGATCGGTGGCTGCGCAATATACAGATGTCCCTCCTGCACAAGATCCGGCATGTGCCGGAAGAAGAACGTCAGCAGCAAAGTGCGAATGTGGCTGCCATCCACATCGGCGTCAGTCATGATAATGACCTTGCCATAACGCAGGCGCTCAACCGTCATCTCCTCATGGATACCTGTGCCCAGCGCCGATATCAGTGCCTTTATTTCGTTGTTGTCGAGGATCTTGTCGATGCGCGCCCGCTCCGTGTTCAGGATCTTGCCGCGCAAAGGCAAGATCGCCTGATAATGCCGATCGCGTCCTTGCTTGGCGCTGCCGCCGGCCGAATCTCCCTCAACGATGTAAATCTCGGCATCGGCGCCCCGTTCCGAGCAATCAGCCAGCTTGCCGGGCAAGGTGCTGCTTTCGAGCAAGCTCGGTCCGCTGCGCACGAGATCGCGCGCTTTCTTTGCCGCTTCGCGCGCCCGTTTGCTCGTCAAACACTTGTCGACGATTCGCCGCGCCTCCCGCGTATTCATTTCGAGAAACTCGTTGAATGCCTCCGTTACCACTTGCGACACGGCGCCCTGCACCTCCGGGTTGAGCAGCTTGACCTTGGTCTGGCTCTCGAATTGCGGATCAGGATGCTTAATGCTGACGATCGCCGTCAATCCTTCCAGCGTATCATTGCCGGAGAAGTTGCCATCCTTGTCCTTTATCAGCCCCGCTTTCCGAGCGTATCGATTGATTACGCCAGTGATGGATGAACGCAACCCGGTAATGTGCGTGCCGCCATCCGGAGTGTTGATCGTGTTGGTGAAGGCCAGTTCCGTGGTGGTTGCCACATCAGAATACTGGAACGCAACCTCAACACCGATCTTGTAAGGATTGTCGTTGCGGTCAACAAACTCTACTTCGCGCTCCACATGGATGATGTTGTGAATGGCTTTCCGGTTTCGATTCAAATAGCGCACAAATGAACGCAAGCCGCCATCAAAATAGAAGGTCGCCTCGTGGGCGATGGGCTTCGCGCGCTCATCCCGCAGGCTGATCGTCACCTGGCGCGTCACGAAAGCCATCTCGCGGAAGCGCGTCATCAATGTGCCAAAGCTGAATTCGTTTTCCTCAAGGATAGTGAAGTCGGGCACGAAGGTAATTTCTGTGCCGGTCTCCTCGCCGTCTTTGAGCTTTCTGCCTTTTCGCACGCCAGTGGTGGGGATTCCCGCCTCATAAGACTGCCGCCAAACATGACCGTCACGGCGAATGGTCGCCGTCAAGGACGCCGAAAGCGCGTTAACCGCCGAAACGCCGACGCCGTGCAACCCACCGCTAACCTTGTAAGCTTCGTTATCGAACTTGCCCCCCGAGCCAACTTCTGTCATCACCACTTCAAGCGCCGATTTTCCGCTTTCGTGTTGGTCAACCGGAATCCCGACGCCATTGTCCCTGATTGTTGCCGAGCCGTTTTCGTGGAGCGTCACGGAAACAAAGTCACAACGGCCAGCGAGCGCCTCGTCAACTGAATTATCCACGACCTCATAGATCAAATGGTGCAAAGCTGGCGCGTCTGTGCCGCCAACGTACATTCCGGGGCGACGTCGAATGTGTTCGCGCGGGTCCAGCTTCTGGATGTTGCTCGCGTCGTACTCACGCTCCTGTTGCGCGACGAGATCCCGATCTTTGGCCATTTTTTCTCCTGACGTCCCCGTCTCTTGCCAGCGATTGTCCACGACGATTTCACAACATTTACGCTGCTAAAAAGCGCTGCTTTTGACAGTTCCGTTTGGCGTTTGAACCTATGTAAATTATACAGCAGCGTTGGCTTTCAAACAATCCGAAGCAGCGGCAAATGGGGGGTGACGCCATTGACTTCGGAGGCGCGCAAACATAGAATCAGAGCCGTTGCCTCTGTAGCTCAGCGGACAGAGCACCGGTCTTCTAAACCGTTGGTCGCAGGTTCGAGTCCTGCCAGGGGCGCCTACGTTTGAACGCTCCCGAATCGCGCAATCGCTACGCCGTAATATCGCCAAAAAGCTGACGGATTTGGGGGCTCAATGCCCTTCGATTTGACTTTGCCCAGCGCTCCAGTTGGCGAAAATGGGCTACCGCCTCGGCGCGGCGGCCCAAACGTACATACAGGCGCAGCAGCTTAAGATGAATCTCCTGACGGGTGTAATCGGTATCGATGGCGCGCGTCAACATGTGCAGCGACAATTCGTAACTGTCGCGCTCTTCCCAGATCTTGGCGATATTCTCCAGCGCTTCCACATAAGCGAATTGGTAGGCGTCGCGCCGTTCCTGAATCCATGGCTCATTGTGACCTTGAAGGAAAGGACCGCGGTACAGTTTGGCAACCTGCTGCCAGAGCTCAAATGGATCGTCCGGATCTCCGTGCCGTCCCTCCAGCAGCAGTTCGACAAACTCAAAGGCATCGAAATAAAGGGGTGTGTCCGCGGCAACACGGTAATACTTGCCATCATGCGCCAATACATCGGCGCCTATCGCTTTATGAAGACGTCGCTTCGTAACATGAAAGACGTTTACCGCCTGATCGGTATCCAGTTTTGGCCAGAATGTCAGGCAGATTTGGTTGCGCGTAATCTCCGGGCGATCCATCGCGAAGAACAGTAATAGACGCGGCAGATGTCCTTCCCAATGATCGACGAGATAGTCGTCTCGAAAAACATATCCGGGACCCAGCGAAAGTACTTTTAGGCTGGCGTCACTAGCGTTGCGCAATCCGTATAGATTCTCTCGCACGATCCGCTCGTCCTGCAATATCACTGCGTGACCCTTGGCAATCATCGCGAGCCACGGCATACGTGGAAGAGTGCGTCCATTTAACACGATCTTGCAGCGCTCGGGAGCATAATGGGACAAGCGCTCTACAAACTGCAGCACATCGTCGGCCAAATCGGCGCGATCAAACTCATCCAGCACCAGCCAAAACTCGCCTTCCGCGACTTCCATCAGTTCAGCGATGAAAGTACGAAGAATCGACTCCATGTGTCGAAACGGTTCATCTAACACTCGCTTAGGCAGCAAGTTCATTTGTCGACCAAAAGTTGCATGCTGGCGCGACAAACTGCCGGTAATTCCAGTCAGAAAATTGCGCAGGTTAATGTCGTCTATATCCAGCGCATAATAAATCGCGGATACATTTTCGTCTCCCAGCAATTTGGCCATTATCAATGAACGCAAAGGGCTCTGCGGATGAAACAAAGTAATCTTGGCATCGCCAGCGACGCGAAGGAAATCCGCATATGCGGACTGAGTCTGCTCACCAATACCCATCAGTATCTTCTTAACAATTCCTTCTGGCAACGCGCGAGCGTTTCAGCAATTCAGCCAACATAGGCTTGGATGATCCCTTCGAATCGATTTCAATCTCCGGAATTGAAGATCAAAAGTCCGACCGGTCAAGCTAAAACTTCTGCAAGGATTGCGGCGCCTGACCAATTCTCATACGCTCTCGGCGTCCATCCGAACCAGCTCTCGCCTTAGCGTCTTTCCGATAGCCGTTTTCGGCAGTTCGGCAATGAATTCGATTCGTCGCGGAATCTCATATGGCGCAAGCTTGTCCTCCAAAAATGCAATTACCGCTTCCGCCGTAAGTGTCTCGGCCGGTTTCAATACGATCCAGGCTTTCAGCGCCTCCTGTCCTTGACGCTCCGGATGCGGGATCGCCGCCACCCCAACTTCCAGAACTGCCGGATGAGAAGAAATGGCGTTTTCAACCGTGGTCGGATACACGTTATATCCCCCAATCAGCGCCATGTCCTTTTTTCTATCGACAATGTAAAAGTAACCGTCTTCATCCATGCGCGCGATATCGCCTGTGTACAACCACCGTTTGCCATCCTTCTCTCGCAGCGCATCCCGGGTTTCTTCCAGCATGCCATGATAGCCAGCCATGATGTTCGGTCCCGCCATCAGCAATTCGCCCACTTCGCCGACCGCGACATCCGTTTCGCCGTCCTCCAGGCTGACGATGCGCATATCCATGTCCGGCAGCGGCAAGCCAATAGACGCGCGCCGATTCTCCTTGTAAACCGGATTGACATGGGTCGCTGTCGGCGCTTCGCTCATGCCAAAGCCTTCGCGCACTGATCCGCCGGAAAGGCGCTCGAATTCGGCTTTTGTCGCCTCGGGCAATGGCGCCGAGCCGCTCAGACAGAGTTGCAAGGAACTCAAGTCGATCTCACCACTCTGCACCTTGGGGTGATTGTTGATCGCGTTATAAAGAGCGGGCACGCCGGGGAAGAGCGTCGTTCGGAATACCTCGATATTGCCGAGCACGTCATCTATATCGCGCGGATTCGGCACCAGAACGACCTTGCAGCCGCGGTAAACGCTGGTGCTGACAACGACGACTAATCCATAAACATGGAAAAAGGGAACCGCCCCCAGGAAGACGTGCTCTTCGGCCGACATCTCCAACAGATCCAGAAAGCCTTCAGTCTGCATCATATTCGCCACAAGCGCGCGATGTTTGGACATCGCCGCCTTTGAAACGCCGGTCGTTCCGCCGGTGTACTGGAATATCGCCAAGTCGTCCGGCTGAACCTGAACGTTAGCCTGCTTGCCATCGTATTGGTTCAGCAATTCTTGAAACCAATGGTCGCCTGCCTGCACATCCTCCAGGTAATGGCCGTCTTTCTTTTCTCTGGCTATCGTGAACAAAAGCTTCGCCAGCGGCGGCAGATATTCTTTGATATTGGCAACAATTACAGTCTTGACCTTGGTCCGTGGCTGAATCTCCTTTACCAAATCGTAAAACAAGGTCATCGCCAAGACGAATTCCGCACCGCAGTCGTTAATCTGATGCGCCATCCTTTCAGCGGGATACGTCGGATTGGTCGCCGCCACAACTCCGCCGGCTTTGAGAATGCCGTAAAAGCTAATGACAAACGCGACCGAGTTGGGCATCACGATCGCGACGCGATCACTCTTTTTCAGCCCCAATTCGACTAATGCCGCGGCGAGCGCGTCAGATGCCCGGTCCAGCTCTTCATAAGTGATTGACCGACTGATCCGTCCAATCAATGGCAGATCCGCCGGGGTGATGAAAGCGGTATTATGGGGAATACGAACGCGGGTGTCTTTCAGGAACTGATGAAGCGGGATTTCCGGAATCTCGACTGAAGTCGGCATGCCCACATCGTAACTCTTGGTCCACGGTCTTTCAGCGTAACTCACCATAAGCAAATGCTCCCACAACTTGGGCTTCATCGCCCTTTCATTAAGTATAACTTGTTTCTTAGACGATACGAAACATTTCGCGATATTGCCATACTTAAGTCGTGGACATCAGGCAGCGGCTGCTCGAAATGTCAAGCTGGGCGGAAACGTAGCGAGATTGTGTAAATGCGTAGCGTCGCCAATCGGGCTGCCAATTAGTCATGTCCATACGCTAATGATAATGGCAAGAATAATCTGGAGGGCTGCCTGTGTGAGCCTTACGACTGTGGATTTAGCCAAGATAGCCAGGCTTCAGGAATCCTCGTCACTTCGCCCATCGCATTCAAGCAAATGAGCTTGAGCGTAGCCTCAAACATGACCTCTTCGCTCTGCCCGTCGACGATCACGCATCCGAATGTCAGCGTGCGGCTCTTGAAGTCTTGAACCCATGTCTTAACCGTCACCAGTTGATCATAGCGAGCCGCCCGCCGGTATTTGGCTTTGAGTTCGGCCGCAGCCAGGAAGTATCCAGACTTCTCAATTTCGGCATAACTGGAACCATGCTCGCGTATATAGGCGCTGCGCCCTTCTTCAAACCAGACCAGATACACCGCGTGGTGCACGACGCCCATGCTATCGGTTTCGGCATAGCGCACATGAAATGTAGTTTCGCTGATGAAGCGATCGCTCGACATGGCCGACAGACCTCTCTTGCGCGGCGGGCTGCCATCAATCGCCCGAACGGCTCTCGACTCCAGCATTGTATCCTGATGCAAATGTGCAAAACTAGACGCGGTGACGAAAAATAAAGGGCTAAACATGTCCCGAGCAACAAAGACTATTGTAATCGCGCTGCTCTCCTTGGTGAGCGCCGCCCTTGTGCATTCGCAACCCAGCGCCGATCCCTATGCCGGTATACCAAAATCCCGCGCTGAAGACGGCGCCTTCGTTCTCGGCGATCCGGAAGCCAGCGTCAAACTTATTGAATTCTCGGACTTTCTTTGTACCAGCTGTCAGAACTACAAGCCAATCGTAGATTCCTTCATTCGCGAATTTGTCGAAAGCGGGCAAGCCCGGTTTGAATACCGCATCTATCCAGTGATTGATCCCATACTCTCGGTCCGCAGCGCGAGCCAGGTGGAATGCGCTGATAAATTGCGCCCGGGTCAGTTTTGGCGAGCGCACGATCTGATGTTCGAGCTGGTGTCGACGCAAGGATACACCGACGAGTCCATAGCCGACTTCGCCACTGAACTCCAGCTTGAAGCCGCTGCGTTATCCCAATGCGTGGACAGCGCGGTCCAGCATGAAATTGACGCTAGGTACGGCTTGTCACTGGGCGCGAGCGCAACGCCATCGCTATTCGTCACATACGGCGATTCCGCGCCAACAGCCATCGCGTTGGCGCTGCCGGAACACCACTTCGCCATCGTAAACGCTATACGGCCCAGTTCGACCGATCCGGTTCAAATCATGCACGGACGCTATGCCGGTCTCGAAACATTTCGGCGCGCTGACGGCGGCTTCGTGCTGGGCTCGCCCGATGCGCCAATCACCATCGTCACTTTCGAAGACTTCCTCTGCCCGCACTGTCAGAATTATCAGGCTAACGTGGATAGCTTTGTCGAGGAGTATGTGCGAACGGGCGCGGCGCAATTTGAATTCCGGCTCTATCCCCTGGTCAATCCGCAGTACTCGACCACATTTGCGAAAACCGCGGAATGCGTCGCCGCGCAGGACCTGACTCACTTCTGGGATGCTCACGATCTGCTCTTTGAATACGCGCGCCGCGGGACGCTGGACAATGTATCGGGCAGAACAGCCGACTTCCTCGATCTGGACAAAGACTCGCTTTCAGCCTGCATTGATCGCTCCATTCAGTTTCTCATTGACACCCAGCTTGGGCAACTGGCTTTCGTTTCCGGCACGCCGGCGGTCCGCGCCAGAAGAAATGGCGGCGCGCTCGATCTCATCTATCTCGGAGAGCGTCCGATTGACCGTGGCGCGCCAACGATCTTTCAACTGCGTACGCTGATGGAGGGTTCGGGTGACGTCACGATTGGACCGCCGCAGCCATCGCTAATTAACGATCGCTTCCTCGCCGATACGAGCCTTCTGACCGGCGATCCCTGCGCAGCTCCCTGCTGGCAGGGTATCGTTCCCGGACGATCGACGCTTGCTGACTCCCTAGACCTGGTAAATGTCATGGACGGAATCGTGGTGATGCAGCAAGCCGAGGGCGCCTTTCAGTTTGGTAACATTGATGGTCCGCCATGCTGCCAGATTTCAGCCGACGAGAATCAACTTGTGTCGGCTATCATTCTCCAGTTTGCGCCCGAGATGACAATTGGCGAAGCGCTTGAAAAGCATGGCGAGCCGCTTTTCTTCCGTGGCCAAGCCTACACGGATACCGAGGCGATCTTGTGGTTTTACTATCCTGATCGATTCACTATGATTCAGGTCATTGTTCCGGGTGTTGAAGGCAATCTGGATGCCCGCTCGCCGCTGGTCGCCGCCTACTACCTGACCGAACTTGATATGACTGATGCGCTGGAAAGTGGAGCATTCAGCCCATGGAAGGGCTATGTCTCGTATCAAGAATACACTGAAGGATGACGCGTAGATGGCACATGAATCTTGTCAGCGCGCTTGATGGCGTTCGCGCAGCCGCTGCTTGATATCGTCAAGCGATAAATCCAATTCTGCCATTAGCACCAAGGTGTGATAAAACAGATCAGCCAGTTCGTCTATTTGCTCTTCTCTACTTTGACCCAAAGCCGCGATCAGGACTTCCACTGCCTCTTCGCCGACCTTTTGCGCGATCTTCTCCCGCCCGTCTTCAAACAGTCGGTTCGTGTAGCTGCCCGAGACCGGATTGCCCCGCCGATCGCGAATGATCGCTTCCAGCCGTTCCAGCATATCGTCCACTGCTATCATCCTCTCAGTATCGCTTTGGCTCGGCGATGAATTCGTTCAGATCGCGGAAGAAACAACTGACCGCCTCGGTATGGCAGGTGGGTCCTGCCGGCTCGGCCAGCAGCAAAAGTGTGTCGGCGTCGCAGTCAATGCGAATGTCCTGAACACGGAGAGTATTGCCGGAAGTTTCGCCCTTCCGCCAAAGTTGGCCACGGCTGCGGCTCCAAAACACCGCCTGCCCCAATTCCAGCGTTCGATTAAGGGCGTCCGCATTCATAAATGCCAGCATCAGTACTTCCCGAGTCTGCGCATCTTGCACGATTGCGGGAATCAGTCCCTGCTCGTTCCACTTTATGGTTGCCATCGCCGCCGGGTCAAGCGCCATCCAAACTCTCCCATCCGCTCAGCCGCACTGGCACACCACGGTCGTGCAAATGTCTCTTGAGATCACCGACGCGCAATTCGTTGAAATGAAACAGGCTGGCGGCGAGCGCAGCATCGGCTCCGCCTTCTTGCAGCGCCTCGCGAAAATGTTCCTTATTGCCAGCGCCGCCTGAGGCGATCACCGGAATCGACACCGCATCGGCGACCGCCTGAGTCATTTCAATATCGTAGCCGGATTTTGTGCCATCCTTGTCCATGCTCGTCAGCAAGATCTCGCCAGCGCCCCGGTCTTCCACCTCTTTCGCCCAGGATACCGCCATCTTATCGGTCGGAATTCGCCCGCCGTTGATATGCACCACCCATTTGCCCTCAACCCGGCGTGGATCGATAGCCACGACGATGCACTGGCTGCCAAAGCCATAGGCGCCCGCGCTGATGAGCTCCGGATTACGCACTGCTGCGCTATTGATCGAGACTTTGTCGGCGCCCGCGAGCAAGGTGTCGCGAATATCGTGGATCGTACGGATGCCGCCGCCAACACAATAAGGGATAAAGATGCTGTCTGCCACGCGCCTCACCATTTCCAGCACGGTCGCTCTCGCCTCATGCGATGCAGTGATATCGAGGAAAACCAGCTCATCCGCTCCTTCCCGATCATAGATCATCGCTTGCTCAACCGGATCGCCCGCATCGCGCAAATTCACGAAATTCACGCCCTTTACCACGCGCCCGTTCAAAACATCCAGACAGGGTATGATTCTTTTTGCCAGCATCTTAATCTCGCCTCGCCGCGTCCAGCGCTTCCGCCAATGTAAACCGCTTCTGATATAAAGCCATACCGATGATGGCGCCGGCAACCTTACCGCTCTTTGCCAGCTGCTGAATCTCCGAAATATGGCTGACGCCGCCGGACGCAATGACCTGCAATCCAGTTTCCTGCGCCAAAGCGACCGTTCCAGCGATGTTGACTCCTCGCATGCCGCCATCACGTTGCACATCGGTATAAAGGGCATGCCTTGCCCCTAGCCCATAAAGCCGCGCGCCCAGTGCAGCAGGCGTATGCGCCGACGACTCGGTCCAGCCATGGGTGACAACCTTGCCGTCCCGGGCATCCAGCGCCACGCAGATCGCTTCAGCGCCGTATCGCGCCACCGCCTTCGCAACCGATTCCGGCTCGCGCACAGCCATCGTGCCGATGACAATTCTGCTCGCGCCCGTCTCCCAGGCTTGGCGTAGGGCAACCATATCACGTAAGCCGCCGGTGTATTGCACTCGCACGTCCAGCTTCGCCACTCTTTCCAGAATCTTCAAATTCTCGCTTTCACGATCAAATGCGCCATCCAAATTCACCATGTGCAGCCAACGCGCGTCCTGATCGATCCAGGACTGCGCCGTCGCTACCGGATCGTCACTGAAAATAGTCTGCCGCTTCGGGTCTCCTTCGCGCAAACGGACGACCTTACCGCCGCGCAGATCAATTGCCGGATAGATGATCACAGGGTCCTCCTAGATGCGCAGGAAATTGGCCAAAATCCGCAGCCCCACCTGCTGGCTCTTCTCCGGATGAAACTGTACCCCATAGATATTGCCTTGCTGCACAAAGGCGGCAAACTCCAAACCATAGTCCACAGAAGCAACCACGGTATCGGCATCAGTCGGCGAGCAATAATAGCTGTGGACAAAGTAAACATAGTTCTCCTTATCCAAGCCCTCCAATAGATCGGACTCCCGGCGAACGTTCAGTTGATTCCAACCCATGTGCGGCACTTTGCGATCGACAGATCGGGGAAACCGAACTACGCGTCCGCCAAGAATCTCCAGCCCAGCGTGCTCGCCCATCTCTTCGCCGACCTCATACAGCATTTGCATGCCGACACAAATGCCCAAATAGGGAACGCCGGCCGCCAGCGCGTCCTTCAGCGGTTCGACCAGGTCCTGCTCTCGCATCTGCTCCATGCACGCGCCAAACGCGCCGACGCCGGGCAGGATAATCTTTTCCGCCCCTTCCAGTTCATGAGGCTGCCGCGCCAAGCGCATGTCGGTGGCGCGCAAATGCTTCAAGGCGTGCAAGACGCTGCGCAAGTTTCCCGCGCCATAGTCAATCACCGCGAGCATAGATATCCCCTTACACAAAAAAACCTCGCGTCAAAGCGAGGCATTACGGCAAATGTGGTGACGTGAAGGTCAAGCGCCGCGCATCGCTCGGGCAAGGTCGAAGCTGTGATGGCGATGCAGACCCACGGTATTCATCCGGCGCGCCTCATCTAGTCTGGCGCTCAGTATAAGCTTGCATCTCAAGACTGTCAATACAGTACTTAAGCGCGGGTTAAGCGTCCTAATTGAAGCGGAACGTTATAAATGGTATAATCGCTCCAATCCGAAAGCTTTGCCACCGCTCTGTGGCGATCGGAGAATGGGCAATGGAGATTAATCAACTTGCCAGCATGATTGAATGGCTGGATGAAGAGCGCCGCCGCGACAAGGCGCTAATCGCCACGCTCGAAGAGCGCTTGGCGCAACAGTCCGATTCAGTCATCACGATGCAGCGCCGTGTCAATACTGTCGAGTCCGACCAAGCGATGATCAAGCAGGAAGCGCTGCCGGCGAACAAGGAACACGACATCATCGAACAGGTTCGCCAGGACATGGAGCAAATGCTCGAAAACGCTGAGGCGCGTCGTCTCACTGCCGAGCGCGAAGCCGAGCGCCGCCTGCAATTGCAGCGCGAAAACATCCAGCGGGCTGTGGCCGAGCTGAGCGAGAAAGCCGACCGCCTCGAGCGACAGCTGGCGAATATAAGCGATCTGCAATCGGAAGGAGATCGCTTGACCAGCGCCATGCGTCTGCTCAACCAGGAGGTCGATGACCTGACGAAGAAGCTGGAGGGTCCCGACCGGCGCCTGAGTTTTCTGGAAGAACAACGGCGCACCGACTCCAGACGGCTCGCCGAGATCGAGTCGGAACTGCCGGAGTACAAGAAGTCAGTAGATGGCTTGCAGCCGAAGTTTTCGCTGCTTGAAGATATGTCTGTCCGTAACGAACGTCGCATCCAGGACTTCAACAATGTGGACCGCGAACGCCGCGACCAAATTCAGCAATTCATCGATCAGCAGCAACTGATCGTGCAGCAGCGTGATCAGCAGCTCGCCGACCTGACCAAGCGCTTCGGCATTCATGATGAGGAGCTGCAGAAGAATATCGAACGGTTTGAAGTCTGGGCGCAAGCCTACCGTGAGATGAAACGCATCGTCGATGACTTCAATCGAATTGGCGACCGTCTCGAGCGGCGCATAAGCGAAGCCTCGGAAATGCAGCGCCTAAGTGAAGAGCGTTTTCGCGAAGAATGGAATGACTGGCGAGACGAAGACCAGAAGCGCTGGAAGCAACTGACACTATCAAATGACGAAGTCTGGCGCAACCACGACCGCGAATTCGGCAACTTCATCAAGCGCATCGACGAGGTCGAAGTCGCGATCCCCAGCCTGCGCAGCAATATCGAGCGGCTCTGGCGCCTGGAGCGCGCCCGCGCCGAACTCTATCGCGACCGCTATCAAGCCATGCTCCATGAATATGATGTAAGCGAGACGGGAGACGGCGCTAATTTCAGTAGTCGGGTCGTTGCGGATCGGCTCGGAAACCCCTAGTTTATGCGCGTCATCGGAACCGCCGGGCATGTTGACCACGGGAAATCCACACTGGTCGAAAAGCTGAGCGGCATCAATCCGGACCGGCTCGCCGAAGAGCAGAGCCGTCAGATGACCATTGACCTGGGCTTCGCTTGGCTTGAACTTCCAAACGGCGAAACTGTCGGCATCGTGGATGTGCCGGGCCACCGAGACTTCATCGAGAATATGCTCGCTGGCGTCGGCGGCATTGACGCTGCCCTGCTCGTTATCGCGGCCGACGAAGGCATCATGCCGCAAACGCGCGAACATCTCGCCATCCTCCAACTGCTGGATATCCGCGATATCGTCATCGTAATCAGCAAAATTGATTTGATCGACGATCCTGAATGGATTGAATTGGTCGAACTCGAAGTCGAAGACTTGCTGACCCAGTGGGGATTTGGCGCCCTTCCCCTGATCACCGTATCCGCGCATACCGGCGCCGGCATTAATCAACTCGTTGAGACGCTTAGGCATTTGCATGCGGAGCTCCCCCAACGCGTCGATTTTCATCAGCCGCGTTTGCCCGTGGACCGCGTCTTCGCCGTCAGCGGATTTGGCGCCGTCGTCACCGGTACGCTATCCGGCGGGACCCTCTCGGTGGGCGACGCCATCGAGTTGCAGCCATCGGGCAAAGCCGGACGCATACGCGGATTGCAGAGTTACCGGCGCGACGTCGAAACCGCCCTTCCCGGCAGCCGCGTTGCCGTGAACATTTCGGGCGTCAACAGCGCCGAGATTCAGCGGGGCGATGTGCTCGCCCAACCTGGGCAGATTCGCCCCACGCTACTGGCTGATGCCTATTTCACGCAACTTGCCGATATCGCGCGTCCGCTTGCGCATAACGCTCAAGTCAAGATTTTCTGCGGCGCCGCAGAAGCCATCGCCAATGTTCGCATTCTCAATGACGATACCCTATCGCCCGGCGCCAAGGGCTGGCTGCAAATACGCCTGCGAGATCCCTTGCCTCTTTCGCGTGGCGACCGCTTCATCATGCGCTATCCGTCGCCTGCGGAGACGATCGGCGGCGGCCTCATCGTCAATCCGCATCCGGGGCGCAGGCACAAGCGATTTCAGCCGCAGATAATTGAGGATCTCGCGCTGAGCTTGCGAGGTTCTCCAGGCGAACGGCTGGCGCTCGCCGCCAAAGGAGGAGCGCCGCAAAAGCTCAGCGACCTGCAGAAGAAACTCGGCTATAGCGATGACGAATTGAATGCCGCGCTGAACGAAGCCCTTGGCGGCGGGCTGATTAGAAAAGTCGGAGAGCAGCAGTATTGGGCAGCCGAATCGCGGCAACTGCTGCTCGATACCATTGTGACCGCATTGTGCAAATTCCACGAGAAGAATCCCTTGCGCCTGGGTATGCCGCGCCCCGAACTGCGAAGCCGATTGAACGTCAAGTTGAACCTTATAGACAGCATTGTCGACAGCGAAGACCTTCTGACATTGGAGACCAACTTCGTTCGATTAACTGATCACGCGATCCGATTCTCGTCGGACCAAGACGAGCGGGCGAAGCGCGTACTTCAACTCCTGAAGGAGGAAGCCTATACGCCACCCGCAATCGTCGAACTCAATCACATCGCCGGCGAAGACGTGGTGCGCGCCCTCGCTGACTTGCGTCAGATCGTCAACGTCAATGACAGTATCGCTTTCGCCGCTGACAGCTACGATCAACTCGTAAGCGAAATCCGACACCACATCAGCGAATTCGGCGAAATCGACGCCAAGACCCTGCGCGACAAGTTCGGCACTTCACGCAAATACGCCATCGCCGTGCTGGAACATCTAGACTCCCTCGGCATTACCCAGCGCGTCGGCGATGTGCGAAAGCGCGGGCGCAACCTCTAAATCATCGGCCGATCACTCGAGGAGCGCCGGCAAGAACCCGCCGACGAAGGCATCTCCCAAGCCAATGGTGGTCGCATGCCGCTGGTCAACTGCGGCAACTGGTACGCAAAATAGATTGTCGCCGCCCACGGAATTGATGGATTCAGCGAAGGAAGCAAATTGATCGCCAGGCGCGGCGCTTTCAATTTCCCCGTACTGCTCAAGCGTAAAATCGTCGCCATAACGAAAGCGGGTCGTCGCCATAGTTACGCCCGCCTTCAGCGCAGCCTCGTAGCGGCGCGCGCCTACGCCACAAGCTAGCGCCCAATATTGGGTATGCACGACTAGCGCTCTGGCGGGTATTCGCCACTGCAATTCGGAGACCGCGGCGCGAACCTCGGCATCATCACCCAGCGCTACCGAACGCCCGAGGTGATCTTGCAGTTCGTCTTCATTCATGCTGTAAACGCTGATGCGCGGGCCCAAAACGCGATAAATCAACTGCCGAAACGACGAATCGAAATAGCCGCCGTCTTCAAGAAAGACCCTGGCATCGGCGGGTAGCCGCTCCAGAAGTTTCGATACCGTCTCAAGCCGCTTGATGAGCAGTCGCTCGTCTTGCATCGCGTTGAATCCTGAGACCAGTAGAACTTGCGCATCCCCTATCAAGTCGGCGAAGTCCGGGTTTATCCTCATAGCGATTCTATCGGCGTTGCAATGATAGATAAGCCGATTGGGCTGGCGCGCGCGGATATCAATGTCACCAGCGTGCACCCGCTCGCCCATTTCGAATTGCACAATCAAATGTGGATACAAGCTGTCCCGCGCATTGCTGCATACATACGGGCTATCCGCGGGAATGAGCTTGCGAACCTGGTCATTCTGCGTGATCAGATGCAGCGCCGAGGTATAACCCAATTTCCGCATCGCGATCGCCGCGCGCACCGAAGTTCCCCCGAGCGTTACTTTCTTTCGAAAGCGCATGGCGAATCGTTCAATGATCGCTGAGTCGCTGACGAAGCGCTCTCCCCCTTCACCCCGGCTCATGAATCCCAAAATGGACAAGAGCAGGTCCCGCTCGCACTCGATTGCGCCGCCCTTGCTAATTTCGTCAGCGCGAATCCGGTAGTGGAGAACAAGCGCTTCGACTACTTCACGGCTCCAAACAATCTCGTAATCGATGTTGTTGCAGAAACCCAGCGCGATCTTCTCACACACAGGGACATCCCGGCGCATTCGTCTCTCGAAAACGTGTTTCTAATACAGCGCCGCTTTGCCGGTGGTGCTGAACAGATCAAACTTCTGGCGGCAAACGACCTTCATCGCGTCGATGCAAGGGGGATAGATGCTGCTTGGCTCTCGCAGAATCGGATTCTGCAGGACTTCGCGCGCTTTAAGATAAAAAGCGCTCTTCATATCAGCCGAGATGTTGATCTTGCAGATGCCCAAAGCCACCGCCTGCGCGATCTCTGCGTCCGGGTTACCGGAACCGCCGTGCAAAACCAGCGGGATTTCGACCGTCGCGCTTATGTCCCGCAGCAAGTCCAGGCGAATCTCCGGTTTCATATCTTTCGGATAAAGTCCGTGCGATGTGCCTATCGCCACCGCCAGCGTATCCACCTTGGTCGCATCGACGAATTGCTTGACCTCGTCAGGGTTAACGAACACGACCTCATCGGCGCCCGCCTCCGCCTCTTCATCCAGCTCGCCGATGGTGCCCAATTCGCCTTCGACGGAAACATTCACCGCATGCGCCAACTCAGTAACTTGTCTACAAGCGGCGATATTGTCTTCCAGCGGCAGCATGGATTTGTCGATCATGACCGATGTAAAGCCGGCTCGTACAGCGCCCATGACCTGCTCCAGCGATGAGCCATGATCCAGATGAATCACCACCGGCACCGCAGCTTCATGCGCCATCTCCAGCGCCATCGCGACGAAGGCCACCCCGACGAATGCCAATTCGTCCGGATGGATAGCGATGATGACCGGCGCCTCCGCCTCCTCCGCCGCTTCAATCGCGCCTCGCAGCAGCATATTGCTGCTGATGTTATAGGCTGGCACTGCAAATTGGTTGGCGCGCGCAACCGTCAATAGATCCCTCATGTTCAGTAACATAGTGGTTTCCGCATTCCTTTGATTGTTCAGTTTTCGCCGAGGGGATTTTAGCCCTTTACTGAGCCTGCGGACATACCAGCGATGAAATAACGCTGAAACAGGAGGAAAAGTATCAAGACCGGCAGCGAGCCCAATACGCTCAGCGCCAGCATTTGGTTCCATTCAAAGGAATGCTGTCCCATGAGCAAATGGATGCCGATGGGGACCGTGCGCATATCATTGGTGCGCGTCAAGGTTAGGGCGAAGAGGAACTCGTTCCAGGCGAGCATGAAGGTGTAAACACCGACAGCCACAATCCCCGGCAGTGATATCGGCACCAAAATGCGCCACAACGTTACAAAGCTGCCGCCGCCATCAATCATGACCGCCTCGTCCAAATCGCGCGGAAGCGTATTGAAATAACCCGTCATCATGATAATGGCGTAGGACAGCGTGAAAACCATATAAGTAAGCACGAGCGCCGCATACGAATTGTATATCCCCAGCCAAACGATAAGACCGAAATAAGGGATCATTAGCGTGATCGGCGGCACAGACTGCACGCCGATGATGACCAAGCTAAGGACTCTCTTGAATCGAAAGTCGTAGCGGCTTAAGCTGTAACCAGCCAGGATACTGGTGATGACTGTGCAAATCGTCACCAGAATCGCGACGAGATAACTATTGAAAAAGAAGCGCAGCTGCCCCGGATCACTCAACACTGCCTCATATGCCTGAAAGGAAAACGACTCGTCGATCAGAGCCGGTGGATAAGCGAATATCTCCAGGTTGGACTTGAAAGACGAAGACACCATCCAAAGCACCGGCAATCCGGCAAAACAAGCGCCCAGGATAAGCGCGATCCAAACCAGCACCTTCCTGACCAGAATCTGCCTGCGGCTTCCAATCATTTTATTCGTCCGCCATACGCTGGCTGCGCACGTAAAAGATCGCTACAAACGTGCAAATCACCAGGATCACCATCGCCGTCGCCGACGCTTCCGAATAATCGTAGGAACTGAACGCTTTCTTGTAGGTATAGGTGCTCAAGACCTCGGTGTTGCGCCCGCCCCCGGTGGTCATCCAGACTAAGGTAAACTGGTGTATTGTCCAAATGAAATCCAGCAGCGCCAGGCTGATTATGATGGGTCTAAGCTGCGGCAAAGTAATATGCCAGAAAAGTTGCCAGGCATTGCCGCCATCGACTCGGCCCGCTTCATATAAGTCATCCGGGATGCCCTGTAATCCGGCGAGGAAACTTACCAAATAAAATGGGTAGCCAGACCAGATGTTGATGAAGGTTACCGCGTGAAGCGCCAGTTTCCGGTCGCTCAGCCACTCTAACAATTCCGGAATCAACCCGAACTCTAGCAGCACAAAATTGATGACGCCGTGCGGATTCATCAATAGGCGCCATAAGATGGCAATGATGGAGGCGGTGAACACCCAGGGAAGAATGTAAATCACCCGGAAAAACGCTTTTACATTGGCGCTCAGCAGCCGCGAATTTAGCAACAGCGCGAACGACAAACCAATAACGAAGTGCACAACGACACTGGCAAGCGCAAAGTACAATGTGTTGCCAACCGCCGCGCGGAACTTGCGGTGCGTAAGCACCTCCTCGTAATTCTCCAATCCTACAAATTCAGGTGGGTTGGGATTCACTATGACGTTGTCAAACAAAGAGTAGAGAAATACCGTAACGATCGGCACGACGGTCAAAACCGCCAGCAATATTAGAGTCGGCGAAAGGTAGGCGTAGGGTAAGAACTTGCGCTTACGGTGCTCCCACCCGATATTGCTGGGTTGAGAGATTTCGCGCGGCTGAGCCATGCTCATGGGAACTCCATACGTCACGCGTTACGCGCGACCCCTTCCCCATAAGGGGAAAGGGTGGCGTGTGCTGCAAGCCCCTCCCTCTTTATTGGGGAGGGGTATGGGCTGGGGGCGACGTACTTACGAGAAGATGTCTTCCCACTCTTCTTGCGCGATTTCCAGGAACTCGTCCAACTCCATTTCGCCTTCCAGATACAACTGGAAGGGCTCGTCGAACTGACGCATCAGCTCTTCCGCCGCCGGCAGCCCGGTGAATTCATTCGCCAGGTAGCCTTCTTGGAAGATCTCGAAAGCGGTCTTGAAGAGTTGATCGGTCTGGATGAAGTCCGGCGTCGCATTGACATTGCCCGGGAAGGCATTGGCAATCGACGTCAGCTTCGTATTGCCCTCGACACTGGTCAAGTAGTCGATCAGCTTCCAGGCTTCGGCTTTGTGCTCGGTGTGAGCGCTGATGCCTATACCCCAAGAGGCATACGGCAAACCGCGCGGGCCATCGTAGCCTTCAGCAGCCGGCAACGCCGTGATATCGAAGTTCAAATCCGGATTGCGCTCGCGGATCAGCGTGAAGTGAGCCAGCGTGTTGATGATCATGGCGACGCGCTCGTTCACAAATTCTTCGACCTTCTCATTTTCCTTCATCGCGAAGGCGCCCGGCGCGACCACGCCGGCGTCGTGCAGGCTCTTGATGTAAGCCATTGCGTCGGCCAGCATCTCGTTGCCGACCAGGTTTGGCTGGCCCATATCGTCAAGCATGCTGCCGCCGGTAGCCCAGAGCCAGGACATCGTGTCATTCTGGATGCCATTCGGCTGCTCCAACGATAGCGGCTGCGCCCAGCCGTATACGTTGTTGTCGGGGTCAGTTAGCGCCTCGGCAGCGGCCGCGAATTCGGCGCGCGTCGACGGTGGATCGATTCCAGCCGCTTCCAGCATGTCAAGATTGACGAAAACCGGGTAAATGAAGTTGGCGATCGGGATCATATAGGTCTCCCCAGCCAACTTAATCTGCGCCGCCAATTCGCTGTCATCGTACATGGCGTCGGCCATCGCTTGCGTCAGGCTATGCAGCGCGCCTTGCTTCCAAAGCACATTCACCCAGGCGCCATCCAAGCCAACGACATCAGCCATTGTGCCGGTCGCCGCGCTCGCGATGATCTGGTCCTTCGTGGTCAGATAGGGTCCGCTGATCGTCTCAACCCTGATGCCCGGGTTGGCTGCCTCAAAATCGTCCAGGATTGCCCGGAAGGAACCCTCCGGCAATTCCGGCTCCCACCATTGCTGGAATTCCAACACTACATCCTGCGCCATGCTGACGCCCGGCAGCAACGCCAGGACAACCACTAAACAAAGTACAAGCTTCTTCATTGCCTACTCTCCTTACTTCATGAATGATCGAAATTCGCTACAGCACGAGGCTTCTGTCCAGCAAGACGCTGTTCCGCCCCGCCCTAAACCTGCCTAAACTTCTTCCATATAACCCCTTTCATTCAAGCAATACGGCGCCTAAAATCTAGCAGGCGACGTGCATAACAGCGATTTCCGCGTCCAATCATAGTGGACGCCAAGCAATGGTAAACTCGCTTGTGGTCAAACGATAGACCGTCTGCTGGATATCGCAGTTAACAATAGACTTCACAAATTCATTATTCCATTGCAGCAACGGCTGATCGTTGATTTGAACACATACGCCTCGCCCTGTCAAATTTTCGCGAAGCAGTTTGCCCTTCCCGCTCTGTCACGTCAGACGCAGCATAACTTTGTCGCCCAATTGCACATCCAGCCGATCAGCCGCATCGTCTTGATTGGCGCCGATTTCGAGAAAACCGTTGCTGTCGATCTGCGCGAGGATCTCGCCTTGCGTTACCTCATGATAGGCGTGCGATACGCCATGCACCGTATGGCTGTGGATGGTTACCTTTGCTTTACCCGCCGCGAATTGCAGTGGCGGAATCCCCTGGCGCCATACGGCTTCAAGATGCAGTTCCGTTTCGCTGTGCCAGCGCAAGGCGCCGATGCTCGTCGCAACATTGCCGAAATGATCAATATGCATCACCTCGCCGATCAATCGCTTGCGCGCGTAGCTTAATTCTGGCAGCGGAAAGCGGCCGATCGAACCCAGCTCATCTCCCATCGAGGAAAGAACCGCTGGCCGCTGAGAAAGATGCGCGGCAGCCGGCGCAAAGACATCGCGGCCGTGGAATGTGCGGCTTATCGTTTCCGCCTGGAACTTGGGATTCTCCAGCTTAACCGCCTCGTATTCCTCGCCCAGATGCGCCAGCGCGTAACTCAGAACCCCGTTATCGGGTCCGACAAAATGATATCGCGCGCTCTTCACGGCGATTGCCAGACGATCACTACCCACACCCGGATCAACGACGACGCAGAATATCGTCCCGCTAGGGAAGTAATGGTAACTGTTCAACAATGCGAAAGCGGCCTCGCGCACGTTCTGCGGCTCTATCGCATGCGTGATATCAATGATTTGCGCCGCCGGGCAGATATTCATTATCACTGCCTTCATCGTGCCGACGTAAATGTCATCCTGTCCAAAATCAGTCAACAAGGCGATGAAGTTTGGCATACCCGCCCTCGGCGCATGATATCGCGCGCTTACATGCTATATGCGAAGTATACTGCAATTCCAATCGACGCCCCGAATGCAATGCGTTTTTCAGCAACCGAGTCTAGAATAATGTCGAGGATACCTTATGCATGCGCTTCGCTTGATGCTGGAAGAAAATGAGCTGCGATCGCTCGCGCCCTACGCCTTATTCAGCGGACGTTCGCGCGGTCGCGTGCATCACGAGTCTGAACCGCGATACCGCACCGCCTTTCAGCGCGATCGCGATCGCATCGTGCATGCCGCTGCATTTCGACTGCTCGAATACAAGACGCAAGTCTTTGTCAACGATGCTGGCGATTATTATCGCACGCGTCTGACGCATACGCTGGAAGTGGCGCAGATAGGTCGCACATTGGCGCGCGCCCTTGGCGCCAACGAAGACCTGGTTGAGGCGATTTGCCTGGCGCATGATTTAGGGCATCCGCCCTTTGGACACGCTGGCGAAGACGTGCTCAACGAACTGATGAGCGAACACGGAGGCTTCAATCACAATCACCAAAGCTACCGCGTTGTAACCAAGCTCGAACATCGTTACCCCAAGTGGAATGGATTGAACCTGACGCTCGAAACCTTGGAAGGCATCGCCAAGCACGAAACCGCCTATGACCATAGCGCCTTTCGCGAAATTCCCGAGGAAACGGGACCCGGGCTCGAAGCGCAAATTGCTAATGTCGCTGACGAGCTTGCTTATAACGCCCACGATTTGGACGATGGTCTACAGTCGGGGCTGATACACGTGGCGCAATTGCGCGAACTAACCATTTGGCAGCGCGTCATCGAACGTCTGAACTGGTCGAACAGCGACCTGGACGATGTCTCCCGACACAATATTATCCGCGAATTGGTCGGTCAATTGGTCGATGACGTTCTGTACGAGAGCGAGCGCCGGATCCGAGATCTGTGCCCCGGCGAGTCCTTGGACCTGCAGCGCCATCCGACGCCAGTCATCGGCCATAGCGCGGAACTGCAAATGTGCAACGCCGAATTGAAGGAGTTTCTCTTTCACAACATGTATCGCCACTTTAGAATTGTGCGCATGCAGACGCGCGCCGAGCATTTCATCCAGGCTTTGTTTGCCAGCTACGCCGGCGAGCCGCGCCAGTTGCCCGATAGCTACCGCGCCAAATTGGCGAGCGAGCCCAAGCACCGCGTCGTTGCCGACTACATCGCCAGCTTGACCGACCGCAGCGCCTTGCGCGAGTTTCAGCAACTATTCGATCCGATATCACGACCATAGACGAGGTCTGCCGATGCCCGGAGAAACGCTGTTAAATCAACGTTATGAACTCGTTGCTCAACAAGGTTCGGGCGGTTTGTCCGTCATATATCGCGCCCTAGATCGAAAGTTGGGCCGTATCGTCGCTGTGAAGATATTGCGACCCAATCTAACCAAAGAGCCCGCTTTTCTCGAGAAATTCCAGCAGGAAGCCCGCTTTGTCGCGATGATGTCGCATCCGAATATCGTCACCGTTCATGATGTGGGCAGCGATGGCGCTACGCATTACATCGTTATGGAGATGATTGAAGGCGATGATCTCAAGAAACTGATCAAAGCCCGCGGCGGCTTGCCCTTTGACAAGGCGCTGGATTACGGCATCCAGATTTGCGCCGGTCTCGGTTTCGCCCACCGCTCGCAGTTGGTGCACGCCGATGTCAAACCGCAAAACATACTCCTCAACCGCGAAGGCGTGCTCAAGGTGACCGATTTTGGTATCGCGCAGGCTTACACAGACACTATGCCGCAGACGCGCAGCGACGTCGTCTGGGGCAGCCCGCATTACTTCGCTCCCGAACAGGCGAAAGGCGAAAAGCCATCGCCCGCCTCGGATGTATATTCGATCGGAATCGTCCTCTTCGAGATGTTCACCGGCCGCCTGCCTTTCGTCGGCAGTTCGCAGCGCGAATTAGCGCTGGCTCATATCCAGGGGGAAATCCCTAGGGCGAAAGATTCTAATCCCGAACTGCCAGTTGACCTGAGCAACGTCATCGCCAAGGTCATGAGCAAGCGACCCAACGATCGCTACAAGCATGCCGACCAATTGGGCCATATCCTCCAAGAGGTCCGCGAACGCGTCCGGCATTCGGCGCAATCGACAGCTGCGGCCAGAATGGCGCCGCCAACAGCGGTACGCCGGCGACCGGCAGAGACGCTGCCGCGGAATATGCCAGCGCGAACGGCTAATCAAGCGCCGCCCGCCTCACGCGCCCCCATTCCCATCGCGCCTCGGCGCGCAACTGTGCCAGCGGCGCAAGCGAGCCCGTCAAGCCCCGCGCCTCCACCCGCGTCCGGCGCGATGAAGCCATTGCTCAACCCAGACGGCACGATTAATGTCGAATCGACCGGCGGTTATACCGGCCCCTTTGTCCCCAAGCGGCGAGCCAAGCATGAAGGTGCCGACATTGTCACCATTATCCTCGTGTTATTGGCTTTTCTGGCTGTGGCTGGGCTGGTCCCGCTGTATCTGCTCGGCGTCTTTCCATTGCTTTGACGCTTAGCGGCGCCGAAACTCGTCCGCCAGTTGCTCGCGGCTAAGATGGAGTAGTGTACGGCGTCCACCCGGCGATGATAAGGGCTCCGGGCATCGCTCCAGTTCTGCAACCAACGATTGCATGTCTTCAAGCTGTAAGATCTGCCCACTGCGGACGGCGGTTGTATCCGCTAGCGCCGCGGCGGCGCTATCCACTGTCTTGACTGAATTACGCAAAATCGCTAGCATCCGCGGCAATAGATCAGTTGCAGGCATAGCGGAAGCCATTTTGGGCATTCTACGGATGACGAAGCTGTTCGGACCAAACACCTCAATTTCAAAATGCAGCTGCGCGAACAAGTCGCCAGTTTCCGTGAGCAAATCAGCATCTTCCGGCGCCAGCATTACCGTTTGACTTTCTGGCATAATCGCGCTTTGGATACCGCCGTTGGCAGACTCATCAAGCAGCCGCTGATACAGGACGCGCGCGTGCGCCGCATTTTGGTCAACGAGGTACAAGCCCGCCGGACCCTCGGCGATGATATAAGCCGCTCCGACCTGACCCACCACGCGAAGCACCGGCAAAGTCCGTGGTCGCGCGGGAGCGCCCTCAATCTCCGGCGCCGAGTCTAGTCCCTCATCGCCGAAGAGGTCGGCATCCGACCTATGCGCCCATGGCGGTCGCGAATTCTGGTAAGCGACATAGTCATCGCTGTAGCCACTCGCTGTCCAAAGGTCGCTCGCCGGCGCAGTTGCATCCGCCCCGAGAACAGCTTCCCGTACAGCGCGTTGCACCGCGACGAAAACCAATTGCGAATCGCGAAACCGAACCTCGGCTTTCGTCGGATGCACATTGACATCTACGAACTCCGCCGGCAAAGAAATTAGCAGAACTGCGAAGGGAAACGCGCCCGGCTTCAACAGTCCCTCAAAAGCCTGCGTCACCGCGTGGCTTAGCGAACTATCTTGAATCCCGCGCCCGTTCACAAAAAATACGATCCGATCGCGGCTGGCTCTATGCAGCGAGGGCAAAGACACGTAACCGGTGATATCGACTCGGGGCTTACCCGGGCGGCGCGTTTCTGACGCTTCAACCGCGATCATGTGCTTGAACTCATTGAGCCCGAAAGCCTTTGCGATGACGTCGGACAGCTTTCCGCCGCCGGACGAGCGAAATCGTTCCCGCCCGTCCTGTTTCAAGACGAAGGCGATCTGCGGATAAGCCATGGCATAACGCAAAACCACCCAGTAGATATGTCGCTTTTCGGTCGCCTCGCTTTTCAAAAACTCGAGACGCGCTGGCGTATTAAAGAAGAGATTCTCAATGCTGACGACGGTCCCCGCCGCCGCCCCGACAAGCTGCTCGTGCTCGACGACGCCGCCAGTCAGCTTCAACGAGACTCCCATCCGGTCGTCGCGATGCCGTGTGACGATAGTCGCTCGGCTCACCGCAGCGATGCTCGCCAGCGCTTCCCCGCGAAAGCCCAAAGTGGCGATTCCCCGCAGTTCTTCGGCGCGGCGTAGTTTGCTGGTTGCATGGCGCTTGAATGCCAATTCTATCTCACCAGCGCGAATGCCGGCGCCATTGTCCGTTACCCGCAGCAATCGCCTGCCGCCAGCCTCGACCTCGACATGGACCGATTTGGCGCCAGCATCTATCGAATTCTCAATTAATTCTTTAACGGCCGAGGCCGGGCGCTCGATGGCTTCGCCAGCCGCGATCCGCCCAATCACCTCTTCCGGCAGCAATTCAATGGTCATATCGAGTTCAGATTTCAACGATCAATCGGCTACCAAAAAGTATAGCAGAACCTGTCCAACCTCATACTTGTCTTCCCTTGTACCTTGAATGAAATCCAGGCGACTGCTAGACTGTTGTGGTTCGTATCGCCACCCTAGCTCAATTGGCAGAGCGATCGCTTCGTAAGCGATAGGTTATGGGTTCAAGTCCCATGGGTGGCTTATCGCCGGTCGCACATTGCGACGCGTAGGAAGCTTTACAATCGAATAGAGCAAAACGTCGATCGGGAGGAGTAAGCGATACCGTTCCCAATAGAGACTGCGGGTCAATGGCTGAGAGCCCGCTTGTGAACCATCGCTGAAGGTCGCCCGGGAGTTGCCCGAAAGAACGCATCCGCCAGTAGAATCGGGTCGGTTAACGCCCGTCATCGCGTCTCAAGCGCAGTGGGCACTTGTCCACTGAAGCAAGGTGGTACCGCGGAAGAGAGCCTTTCGTCCTTGTGCAGGATGAAAGGCTTTTTTTGTTCTAGCGAATGGAGGTCCAGCGATGAAAGCAGCTGCCGAAAAAAACATGCCACGCAATTTCGATTTCGCCCGAGTCGAACCGCGCGTCTATGACTGGTGGCAAGAAAACGGCTGGTTCAAGCCCGATTCCGCCGCCGCCGACGCCGAGCCCTACGTCATCAGCATGCCGCCGCCCAATGTCACCGGCAGTTTGCATATTGGCCACGCCCTCTTTACCGCGCTGGAAGACCTGATGATCCGCTACGAGCGCATGCGCGGAAAAGCGGCGCTTTGGCTGCCCGGAACTGATCACGCCGGCATCGCTACCCAGCTGCAAGTCGAGAAGATGCTGCGCGAGGAAGGAACCAGCCGCGAAGAAGTCGGCTATGAAGAATTCCTCCACCGCACTTGGGCTTGGAAGGAAGAGCAAGGCGGCACAATCATCCGCCAGCTTAGGCGGCTTGGCGCAAGTTGCGATTGGGATCGCGAACGCTTCACCCTGGATGATGGATTGTCCAATGCCGTTATACAGGCATTCATCACGCTATGGGAACAAGGTCTGATCTACCGCGGTCCTCGCCTGGTCAATTGGAGCCCGGGCTTGCAGACGGCGGTCTCTGACCTCGAGGTCGAATCCAACGAAGAAGAAGTCACGCTCTACTATTTCCGCTATCCAGTTGAGGGTGGCGAGCATCTGCCGGTCGCCACCACCCGTCCGGAAACCATCCTCGGCGATACCGCCGTCGCCGTGCATCCCGACGATGATCGATATCGTCATCTGATCGGCAAACGCGCCCGCGTGCCCATCCTTGAGCGCGAGATCCCCATCATCGGCGACGAATACGTCGACATGGAATTCGGGACCGGCGCCTTGAAGGTGACGCCCGGACACGATTTCAGCGACTATGAGTTGGCGCAGAAACACGATCTCCAGCTGCTGAACATCCTCAACAAAGACGCCAGCATGAACGCAAACGCCGGCAAATACGCTGGCTTGGACCGCTACGCCTGCCGTGAGCAGCTTTGGCGTGATATGGAAATAGCCGGCTTGACCATCAAAACCGAGCCTTATGTCACGCGCATTCCGCGCAGCCAACGCGGTGGCGAAGTCGTCGAACCAATGATGAGCACGCAGTGGTACGTCCGCATCCAGCCGCTGGCGGACAAAGCCATCGCGGCTGTTCGCGATGGGCGCATCAAGATCGTGCCGGAGCGCTTCGAGAAGGTATATTTCCACTGGCTGGAGAATATTCAGGATTGGTGCATCAGCCGCCAGCTCTGGTGGGGGCATCGAATCCCGGCCTGGTATCGCGAGAAAGACGGTGACCCAGAGGGCGAGATCTATGTCGGACGCGAGGCGCCCACTGGCGCTGGCTGGGTTATGGAGCAGGATGTGCTTGACACCTGGTTCAGCAGTGGGCTTTGGCCCTTCAGCACCTTGGGTTGGCCCCGGGAAACGGCCGATATGAGCCGCTATTACCCCACGCAAATGATGGAAACCGGGCACGATATCCTGTTCTTTTGGGTCGCGCGAATGATCATGATGGGACTCTGGTTCACCGATACGCCGCCATTTCATACGGTTTATCTGCATGGCTTGGTGCGCGCCGAGGGCGGGGCGAAGTTCAGCAAAACCCTGGGCAACGCCATTGATCCGCTAACCGTTGTTGACCAGCTCGGCGCCGACCCGCTGCGCTTCACACTGATCACCAGTGGCACGCCCGGCAACGACTGCCATCTAGATGAGACGCGCCTCGACCATAGCTTCCGCTTCATCAACAAGATCTGGCAGATGACATCGTTTATCAACATGAATCTCGACGGCGAGCTTGAGCTTGGTCTCCCGCGAACCGATGAGCTGGACCTGTCCTCCCGCTGGATTCTGAGCCGCTTGAATCGACTGATCGCCAATGTACAGTATCTCTTTGACATCTATCAATATGGCGAGGCTGGCAACCAAATCCTCGCCTTCATGTGGGACGAGTTCGCGCCCTTCTACCTGGAGATCAGCAAACAGGCGCTGTATGAAGGAAGCGATGAAGAAAAATCAGCGACGCGCCGTGTTCTAGTCCATCTTCAAGACTGCTGTCTGCGCTTGCTTCACCCCTTTATGCCCTTTGCAACTGAAGAAGCCTGGCGTTACCTCCCGCATGAAGGCGAGGCTCTCATCATCGCCGATTGGCCCCAAGCCGATACTGAACTGATCAACGATGATATTGAAGCGCGCATGCGCCTCTTCCTCGATATCGTCCGCGAGATACGAAATACGCGCGGCGACTTCAGAGTCGAACCGGGCAAACGCATCGGCGCCATCGCGCGCGATAGCGCAATCGCCAATGCACTCGTCCGCAACGACTACATCCTGTCGCGGCTTTGCAATGTTGATGCGCTAACGCTAATCGCGGCCGATGCGCCAGAGCCGGCAAACGCCGCCAACATCGTCGTCGGCGAATTGTCGCTTTTCCTGCCCCTCGAAGGCATGATCGATATCGCGGCCGAGCGCCAACGTCTTGCCGCCGAAAGAGCGAAAATTGAAGAGCAGCTGACTCGAACCGAAAAGATGCTCGCGAATAAAAATTTCGTAGAGCGAGCCCGCCCCGATGTGGTCCAGCGAGAGCGAAACAGGCTGGACGATCTGACATCAGCGCAAGAGCAGATAGACCAGCGAATCGCCAGTTTGCGCGACTAAAACCACTTGACGGCGTCACTTCAATTGGCGTTTAACCGACGGCCTCAACCTTAAGTCGAAGCCATTCGTGAGCATCGGTTATAATTTGGCTGAAACGACGTTTATTCTGGGAATGCTCGTTGTCAGAAGCCTTCAAAGTCTGCCCAATCTGTGAGACTCGCAATCAGCGGCAGGTTGTGCTCTGCTCCACTTGCGGGACGACCTTGGCCAATGTTGCGCCACAAACTTCGTCCGTGCCAGCGGAGACAGTTGAAACGTCGTATGATTATCGTTTGGGTGAATCTGATTTGGCCGAGGAGTCGCTGAACCGCGCCGGGCGAACAATGAGCATCTTCCTCATCCTGCTGATTATTGCCGCTGCCGCGCTCGTCGCCCTTCACATCTTGTCGAGACCAACGAGTGATTCGGGCGCAACGGACGCCGCCCGACTCGCTACGGCGAAGCCGCCGCTAATAGCGGGACCCACAGTCACGCAAGGACCGCCAACCGCTACCTACACTTCGAGCCCGACTCTTACGCCGCCGCCCACCGATACCTTAATACCGACACCGTGTGTACGAAAGGTAGCCGCTGGCGACTCGTTGATCGCCATCGTTTCGCGCTGCGGCCATCGGAACCTGGCGATTTTGCCGACGGTGATGGCGCTCAATGGCATCACGGACGAGACGCGGATTCAGATCGGGCAGGATATCGTCGTGCCGCTGCCGAGCCCAAGTCGCGACCCCGCCAACAGCGAGGCGCCCACAGACGAAAGCGAAACAGATTCCGCCTCCGCAGACCCCGTCTCTGAGCGGGTGACACTATTGGCATTCGATCCCTTTGCGCCGACCGAAACGCCTACCCTGCTGCCCGGCCTAATGTGGCATATCGTCCAGCCGGACGAAAACATGATTGTCATCGCCCTTCAATTCAAAACGAATGCCAAAGCACTTTCAGACTTGAATCCAGAGATTGAGTTTTCGCTCTGCGACTTTGGCTTGGCATTCGGCGGGCCCGAGTGCACCGTACCCTTGCAACAGGGGCAGATTATTCGCGTGCCAGCGCCAACGCCGACCATTACGCCGATTCCGACCGCTTCCGGCAGCGAAACCCCTACGCCCAAGCCTACAGCCACCTTTAACGCGCCTATCGCGCAGAGTCCGGCAGACGGCGCTTTCTTCGCTCCACGCGAGCAAGTAACCCTGCGCTGGGTGGCGACCGGGCGGCTTTCTTCCACGGACGTTTACCGTGTGGCGCTCACCAATACAGATACCGGAGCAAGTTACGATGCAGAGACGAGCGAACTGTTTTTCATCGTTCCGTCTGAGTGGGGACCGATAGACGAAAACAGTCACTATTATTCGTGGCAAGTCAGCGTTCTGAACACGAATACTGGCAGCGTCTCGCATTCCACTCAGGCGCGCGCATTCCTCTGGCAAGGAGTGGGGCAGTCTAGCTCATGATATTGCGCATCACTTATTTGCTGTACATTTCATTTATGGTGTTCGCCGCGGGATGCAACATCAGCGCTCCCATTGCTGCGCCCTCGCCGACGGTGGAGGTCGAAGCGATCGCTTCCGCCCTGCCGCTGCCCAGCGCAACCGATACTCAAATTCATGCCGCGCCAACGCCCAGTTCCCCTCCTGTTCATATTGTTACCGAGCAACCAACGGAGACCAAGATCCCACCATCACCCGCCCCACCTCCTACAGCCACGTCTCCTTTCTTTCAATACCTCGTACAAGAAGGCGAAACGCTCTTCTATATCATCCAACTGCCACAGCACGGGTATTCATATGAGCCGAATGTCGTCGCGACCGTTGTCGCCTTAAACAACAATATCCGCGATGCCGATTCGGTAATTGGCGGGATCTCCATCCTCATTCCACGCCCAACCGCCACCGCCACCGCTGCCGGGGCGCAAGCCACTCAGGCGCTGCTGGCAACAATCGGTCTGGATGATTCTTCTGGCGCGCTTTTAGAGACCGGGGCGAGCGTCGGCTGCCACAATGTTTTGGCCGGCGATTCAATGGTTACCATCGCCCATAACTACAATACAACCCTCGAGATCTTGAGCGACCTTAATCGCGGCGAGGTGAACTGGTATGGCTGTAATTTCAAAGAGCCAGCCGGCGGACCCGATTGCCGCCCAACCTTGAACATCGGGCAATGTATACGCGTGCCACAGCCGACTCCATTGCCCACCAAGATTCCGACGCCGACCGGTGACGAAACCGCCACGCCTACCGCAACTCAAATGGCGCCGCGGCTCCTCTATCCAGCCGATGGCGACATCATCGAGCCTGGTCCGCTAACGGTGCATTGGGTTGGCGTTTCCGGTTTGAATCCAGCCGAAGAGTATTTGCTGGAATTGATTGATCAGACAGCGAATGAGGCATTTCGCCAGGTAACGCGCGCTAACTCTTATCGCCTGCCTGATGCCTTTGCACCAGCTGACGGCTTGACACACATTGTGCAATGGCAGGTCACGGTTGCGCGCCGGAACGACCAGGGCGCCTACTTTTACGCCGGCGCCCCCGGGCCAGTGCATACCTTTGAATGGCAAAGCAGTTAACCGGCAGACTCGTCACGCAGCGGATGCCGGCTCGATTCCCCGCCGACGCTTAATGCATGGGCTTTTGTTCACTATGCTTCGACGCGCTTCGGCGCCGCTTGATATGCGTCAAATACCGGCCGTAATCTGCCGTCAGCGTCTTCCAGGCTGAAGAAACAAGCCTCTTCATCACCTGCAGCACAACCGTTGAGATTGTACAAAATCATTGACTCAACGAAGTTCATGTTTTGCGCAATTTGGTAAGCTTGCGTAACGTAAAGGGCTTGCTCACCCTCGCTTGTGTAAATTAGCCATTCGAAGCCTGTTGACGGAACAGCGAGATTGGCGCCGTCGGTCGTGCCCCAGCCCAGCTGCGTCACCACAACCGGCAAGTCTACCCCGTGCTCTTGAAGCGTCTCCTCATAAAAGGACAATAAGTCGCCGAAGTACTGCAAGAATGACTCGTAGTGGCTGTCTACTCCGGGCGGTTTGTCACAGCATTGCAGCGTTGGCGGCACGGCTGAGGCGCTGAATATCGCTCCAATCGCATCGCTGAACTTGGCTGCGCCCGCGTCAAGCATGTTGTTCAGAAAAGTTACGGTGTCGATGGCATTGTAATTGTCGCCGTATCCAGCCGGCGCCAGCCCCGCGGCGATAACCATCGCCTTTTCGTCATGTGACTTGACCGTACTGTATGCGAGTTCGAGCAAAGGCGTGTAATAGCGCGCGCCCATCCGTATTTCGTCGGGAATGCCGTAATCACCGTCATCGGAAATTTCCCGCGGACGCGTATAAACTGGCACGGTCCAGAATTTCACCAGATTCGGCGATTTCCAGATTTCGTAGGCATCGACAATTCCAGCATAGCGTGTAACCAGATTCGCCAGAAAAGCGGCGAAATCATCGTAATCCTCCGGCGGACCCGTATAATCTTTGAATTGGCTGTTCAAGTCTTCGATATAAGAACTGCGGCTCCATTCGGGCGCGTCATACACGCTTAACATGATGTTAAAGCCCGCCAACTCCATGGCGGCAATCATTGCATCCAAAGCGCTGTAGGAAAACACATCGGGCGCTGTTTCGATTTCAGCCCAAGACACATCAAGCTTAATCCACCCAACCCCAAGCTCTTTCGCCGCAAGCGCCAGATCATCGGCTCTCCCCGGCTCGACGAAAATCTGAATGCCGAAACCGAAGCCGGAACGCACAAGGATGTCTTTCGATTCTGGAACGAGTATCGCGGAGTCAAGAAAAATCAAGCTGGGATCGGCAATGCCGTTAAGAGACTGTATCACCGCTACAGACGTCTCATAGATTTCGGCGAGTTCCTCAAGCGTATCGCCCGGCTGCACTAGATGGATCTTTAAAGTCGCCCCTTCGCGTTTGGGCACGAGCAAAGCCTGGTCAATTCGAATGTCGCGAATATCTGCCAAGCGATTTAGCGCTTGCAGCACCTGCAGATCAACATCAAATCGCTTGGCGATGCTGTAAAGCGAGTCGCCTGCTTGCACGATATAGCGATCCAGAAAGGTCTCATCCACGCGCGGCACGATGATGCTTCGCCCGATCGCAAGATCGCTCCCATCGGCGAAAACGTTGAGGCTGCGCAACTGGGCGATAGTGGTGTTGTACAAGCGCGAAATGTCAAACAGCGTATCTCCCGATTGCACGACATGAACCGCAAATCTGGCGTCGTCAATTCGCGGCACGAGAATTGTCTGCCCCTCCGTCAGATCATGCTCGTCTGCGATATCGTTGAGGGATCTTAGTTCGGAAACGTCGGTTTGGAATCGCTCGGCAATACTCGACAGCGAATCCTCGGCGGCGACAACATAAACCTTGTACCGGCTTTCGTCCATCGCTGGGACTGCGATGGTCTCGCCCGCGACTATCTGGCTGGAGTCGCCTAGCTCGTTAAGACCCTGCAATACACTCACCGTGGTGTTAAATCGTCGCGATATGCTGTACAGCGAATCGCCCGGCTGAACTTCGTATGAGTCTACCTGCGTCTCGTCGGCAGCCGGAACCAAGAGCACGTGACCGGCAATAATCCGGTCATCGCCTGATAAGGAGTTCGCAGCAATTAACGTTTCAACCGTCGTATTGAATCGCTGCGCAATACTGTAGAGCGAATCACCACTTTGGATGATATAGGTGTCAAATTCCGCGGAAACGGAGTAGTCTTCCGGTTGTTCGCTTGTTTCGACACTGTCATCCTGAGCGTTGACATAAGGCGCCATCGCGATCAACAACAGGGCAATCACTACCCGGCAATGGCGGTACATGACCAGTTCCTTTGAATTTCGATGATTCGTCGATGATTGCAGTCTACAGGCAAGCGGAGCTTTGCGCCAATTTGCTGGCGCCTATCACATTGAATCTTGTGTTGGAGCGGCAAAATCTATTGCATCCAAGATATATGCGCTATTGCCGTCGAGTAGCATTAGGCGCTCGCCGCTAGTTGGGTTGTACCAGCCGACGCTGACCTGATAACTGCCATCTTTAAGGTGTTCGGTCGGCAGATAATAAACGTCACGGTAAATCGTTCCGGCTTGCCAAAGTTGCGTATCCAGGCGTCCGTCCTGCGGGAACTTGTCACTTTGTGACCAGAGCCTATTCCCGGACGCCGGATTGATATCGCCGCCGTAGACGTGCGCGAAGGATTTCAATGATTCGGCAGTCACGGAAATCGGCTTCCAATAAAGCCAAAGCAGCAGTTCGCCTCTGGGGGTGGGTTCGGAAGATAACTCAAATCCGACTAGCGCGACAACATCGCCGAAATTAGCCAGCTCGCCCTCGAATGCGTCAGGCACAGTCCATTCCATATACTGACGAATAGGCAATCCCGCCGTATCGGTACGCAAGACCTCCTGTAAGTTTTCGCGCATCCAGCCTTCCACGACGCCAGCATTCGGCCAGCCGGCTTGCTCGCGCGCTACGACATATACGCTCTCGTAGCCGCCCTTCAACGCCTCAAGCCGCGCTACAATTTCCTCTTTGGTCTGCCCTGGATGCGCTGGCAATGCCATTTCCGCCGCTGACCCCGCGTAGTAATACCCAAAGGCCGGATCAACGGCGAGCTGAATGACCAGGTCGTTCTCCCTAACGCGTGATGTGAGATAATCGCCCAGCTTATCCCAAGCCGGCGCTTTTTGCAGCGCGACATCGTTGAAATAGGTATGCAATGAAAAACCCGCAAGCAGAATCCACGGTGACAGCATCAGTGTCGCCAGCAATGACCGGTTGATCCGGACGAGCTTCCGTAATGTTTCAGACGCGTGCAGGCTCCCCAAGGTCATGAGCAGCACAAACGCGGGAACCGTCCCAAGCACATATCGCGGATTGAAAATGTCTCTTTGCGTGGCGGCGACGCCCAAGAGCAGTAGCGGCAGCAACGTCAGCGTCAAGACAACGGCAAACTGCCGGGTCGAGCGCCTCCATACAAGCGAAACTGCGATGAGGTGGGCGATCGTCACGACAGGCCACAGAGTCGGTAGCCTGTCGCTAATGACATCTCCAAAAGTCAAGGTAGGTATGAAACGAATGAAGTATTCGCCTGGCGCGAAAGCCTCGAGATTGCCGCCGTAAGAGCCTATAAACCCAGGCTGAATCTGAAGAATAACGAAGGAGGATACCGCAATCGCCGCGACAAAAAGCTGGACCATTAAGAAACGGCGCAAAAAGGCTGCGTGGTCGCGCGCCAACAGCGCAATGAGAAGAGACACTGCCAGTATGTTGAGAACTTCGCCGTAGAAGGTCAACACGGCGACGCAGGCTGCGCATAGATACGGCAACCAGTCGCTGCGGCAGCGATACCATATCAATCGCAGACCCAGCCAATGCGCCACAACGCTAAAGCCCGCCCAAATTGCGTAGTTTCGGTAGTCTTGACTGTGCCAAATCAGGTAGGGATGCAGCGCCCAGATCAAAGCCGCAAGAAGGCCAGCCCGGCGGCATCCCCCGACCACCACAGTCAAGCCATACATGGCCGGAATGCCAATCGTATTTCCGATCGCGCTTATGAATCGCAATGAGAAAACGGAATCAATCCCGCCGAGAATTAGCGCCCAAGCGCGGAACAAAAAATACGCCAGCGGCGGGTGTGGATCAAATCGGGCAATCTGACGGAGCGAATCGCTCAGCGGAAGGTCGGACCAGTATTGAGCGCTGAAAGCCTCATCGCCGCGCAACGGCGTCGCCTCTAGATCATGAATCCTTAGGCTGAAGCCAATCAATATAAGCAGTATTACCGGGAGATATTGACGCAGCGAAGCCATCCGCGCCTAAAGCGTCGCCTCTTCAAACGCTTCAATCTGCTCATCGCTTAGCGGCATCAGGCTGGCGTTCTTCGTCTTGGAATCGCCTGTCGTATCGGCCATAAGCCGTTTGGCGTCACGCATGAAATCTTTTAGATTGGGGCTCTTTTTCGGATCGGCGTAGAGAACGGGCGTTTCCGGCTCACTTTCAAAATACACCATCGACGATGGATCCACAAAGACAACAAGTGGCTGCACCTCGATCTCCGGTGCGATTTCGTCGATCGCGCGCTGTACATGATCGCGCGCAAACTCGGCATCGCGCAGCGGTTTTCCTACCCCATCAAAGCGGATGAGCGAAAAGAACTTGCTGATGATATTGCGCCGGCTGTAAAACTTCCCGTCTCGAAAGGTAAATTCTTGATCGTGCCAGCGCGTCGCTATCGCATATACACCTTGCGGACAGATCAATACGTGGCGGGCGGGAAAATGATAATAATTGTACAGGACGCTCTTATTGCTCATGCCTTTCAATCCGGCCTCGATTGCGTTCTCTGGCCGCGGCACGCGCGCCCACATATTCGTCATCCGCACGGAAATCACTGTCAAGACGAGCAGCACCGGCAACACCGCAGACTGCGCGATCAAAGTCAAGTTGTCGGGCATGTCCCCAGTAAACAGGGACGCATTGATGAGGACAAATCCCAAAATCAAGGCGCCAAACGTGCCGAAAAAGAGATAATTGGTGATCTTTTTGTTGCGCCGCGCCAGTTTCTTATTGGTTACTACACGCATGGCATCGCTCTTCAATTCTTGTCACGAACCGTACATTCGCCCAAATTGACAAGTGACTATTCCTCTTCCTCTTCCTCTTCCTCCAGTGGCGCATTTGGATCGGCGCACTCGTCAAAGCCTTCGGGCAAGGCAAGGATGTATTCGGTAGACCAGGCATTATCTGACTCATCCGTCTCCGCGATCTCGTTGCGAGCATCCACTCGCACCTCCAGACGATGCAATTCCGACTCGAAGCTCTCGACAAATATTGGACCCGCTTCAATAACCCGGCGCACACCCGGGCCAAAATGATCGGTATTGATCGGCATCTCGAGTTTTGTCGTCGGGATACTCGTCGCCACATGAAAATCCTCAATTACTATCGTAATGTCACCGCTGTCGGTTTCAAACCAACTTAAGCCCGTATTGACGACTGGAATCGACAGCCTGGCCTCCAAGCCACACACTAAGGGATGCGGGTTTACACGCGTCCAGCCAAGAGTCAGATTTACATTTGGCGGTGACTCGGCCGTGCGCGGCAAGAAATACGACAGATAGTTAGCCACCGAGACTTCCGCGCAAACGATGTCATTGAAGCGCACCGACGGCAGAATATGCCACCGTTCGCCCCATTGTTCCGTCTCGCGCACCTCGCCTATGACGGCCCTTTCCAAATCACCCGGCGCTATCCGCATACAGTGGGTGACGCGCACAGGCAATTGACTCGGCCGACCCCAAACATGCTGATCCTGCCGTAAAGACGTCTCTATCTTGTACAAGTTGCCAGCTCGCTGCATATCCAACAGCTGATCCGGCGGATTCGCCCAGGCAGTTGGCGCTTCGAATTCGGGCGCGATGCGGCAATCCAGCGGAAATGACAAAGCGGCGGAGGTGGAGATGTCTTCCGGATCATAAAGGACAAGATCACAGTTCTCGTAAACCTGCATGATCGACGTATCTTGCCTTACCTCTGCGACGAACTGCTGGCCGACTGGTAATGAGACGCTGACCTCATCATGTTGCGCGGTCCGTATTTCCGCCGTGATGCGCGCGATCCCATCCATTGCGATGCCAACCGGCTCGCTGCCGTCACCCGGCCCCAGTACAGCGGCGCTGGACAAAGAGGACAAGTCGAAGGTGCTTTCCGGTGTCCATGCCCAATAAGTCAACACCGATGAACCGGAGCGGTCCGCATGAAAACGGAAATCGACCGGAAGATAAAACCCAACCCAAACGACCGGCTCAGTTATGATCGCTGCTTGCTCGAGCGTGATGCGGTTGATGCCGGTCCGCTCCAGCGCCACCGCTTGCTGGTAGACAAGGGTCGCATCCACGGGCGATCCCCCGTTGGCGTCTTGATACACCACCAGGTCGATGCTGCTGCCAGGCGCCGGCACGCTCACCGAAATGCTGACCGTGTCTAGCGCCGCCGGCAACTCAAGCCCGAGCGGAGTCAAATCAAAACCATTGATGACTAGCGAAGGCTCTCCCGCAATGTAGAAGACTGCATTGTCGCTACCGCTATTGTTGCTTAACAAAAGATCGCCTGCGGACAGAGGCAAAGTTGAAGAAACAAGTGAAAAATACAGAATGACTGTCGTCAACAATAATTTCATTCGAAAGCTGCGCATACTATGAACCACCTCAATCCGCGGACGACGGCTGTAAAGCGTATTTTAGGAAGGAATTGCCGATTGGTCAAGCAGACGAACCGGACTAGCCTATCAGGGGTGTAGACTATATAATTTCAGCGTTTGGTGGAACAGGCTGATAAGCATGCCGGAATTCATTCTCGTATTTGCCATCCTCGCCCTGGTTCTGGGCGGGTACTGGGCTATGGTCGTCTTTCCCAAACAGCGTGCCTTCCAGCACAAACAGAGAGTTGTTCGCTCTCTCCACGTTGGTGATGAGATTGTCACCTATGGCGGGATCGTAGGCAAGATTATCGATATTGATGTCGATCAAGGCGTATCTCAGGTGGAGATCGCCGACGGTGTGAAGATCAAACTGCTAACCGCGGCATTGCAGCAAGTTTACGATCCCGACGAACTTGCGTACAACGCCGGTCTCGGCATCAGGAAACCGCGCGGCGAACGGACTTCATCCTGAGTGAAACAGCGCCACAGGGAAGGCGGACCCGAATGAGCAGCCATGCTCGCTGGCTAATCTTCATCGTTTTGTTGAGCGCGTTCTGCATTTGGGTGGCGACGCCGCCGGAGTTCAAGGGTGTGCAGACGGAAGCCTGCGCAGCCGCCGAAGCCGATGCCAGTCTCAAATGCAGCGAAAATCTGGAAATCGACGCAAACGGTGATGGCGAATACGAATTCGTATTGAACATCACGCAAAGCCTTGGCCTCGATCTCGTCGGCGGTCTGCGCGTACTGTTGCAAGCCGATACGTCCCTGGACAACTTCTCGTTGGAGGATTTGGGCGAAACCGCGAACAATGTCGCCAGAAGAGTGAATGCGCTTGGATTGACCGAGGCGACCGTGCAAGTGCAGGGGCGCGATCGGATCCTGGTTGAATTGCCCGGCGTGCGCGATCCAGCGCAAGCCGTTGCCACGATTCAGCGCACCGCTCTCCTCGAGTTCGTCGATTTCGGCGGACTGCGCAATCAAGTCGGCGGTCTGGTCGGCTCAGAAATCGTGACCAGCGAGCAGGTCGCTCTACGCCAGAATGCGACATTAGCTGAAGGCGAAGACGATCCGCTGGCGAAAAGGCGCGCGCACCCGGTCAATGGCCTGCCTTTCCGCACCGTGATGACGGGCGCCGGCTTGCAAGCGGCCAGCGCCGTACTTTCACCGCCCCAGGGCACCGGTAGCCCCGAATGGATGATCAATTTCGAAGTTAAAGAAGAATTTCAAGAAGTCTTCGGCAGTTTCACACGAGACCGCATCGGCGAGCCAATGGCGATCGTATTGGACGGCGAAGTACTTTCGGCGCCGATCATTCAGGATCAGCTCTCTTCCGGCGGCGTCATCAGCGGCCAATTTACCGAAGAAGATGCCAACACACTGGCGCTCCAGCTGCGTTCGGGCGCGCTGCCTATCCCGTTGCGCATTGAAAGCACACAAGAAGTTGGCGCGACCTTGGGCGCAGAATCCGTCAGGCTCAGCGTACAAGCCGGCGTCATCGGCGTCATCGTCGTGCTCGCCTTTATGCTCATTTACTACCGCCTGCCTGGTTTCGCCGCTGACCTTGCGCTGGTCGTCTTCATCTTCCTAAATATCGCCGTGTTCAAATTGCTGCCGGTTACGCTGACCTTGCCCGCCATTACCGGATTCCTGATTTCAATCGGAACCGCAGTCGATGGCAACATTCTCATCTTCGAGCGCATCAAAGAAGAACTGCGCGCCGGTTTGCCTCTCGACGCTGCGCTGAAAGCCGGTTTCGACCGCGCCTGGACCTCAATCCGCGACTCCAATCTCTCGACAATCATTATCTGCGGAATTCTCTTCATGTTCGGGCAGACACCCGGCGCCAGCATCGTCGCCGGCTTCGCGGTGACGTTGGCGATTGGTCTAGTGCTGAATCTGTTCACAGCGGTGATTGTCACTCGCACTTTCTTATACGTACTGGTTAGCATCTTCCGCGGCGCTATCGAGAACAACCGCGCGATCCTTGGCGCCTGAGGATGACGAAACATGTTTGACATCGTACAGAAACGCCGCTGGTTCTTCATCCTTTCCGCTGCCGTCATTGTGCCCGGGCTCTTGATCATGATGTATTCGACGATGACCACCGGCGCCCCATTCCGCCTAAGTATCGACTTTTTGGGCGGCAGCATCTACGCGTTGCGCTTTGAAGCAAGCGGCGCTGGCGAAGACGGCATCCGACAGGTTTTCAGCGCGATCGGCGACGATAATGTCATCATTCAACAGATTGGACCTGAGGCGGATTTCCGCTGGTCGGTTCGCGCTGGCTTCCACGACGTAGAGGTTACAAATGACATCTTGTCGCGGCTGGCTCAGATGGCGCCAATTGATCGCGACAGCTTCCGCGTAGAGACCGTATCCGCCACCATTGGTCAAGAGGTCACCCGGTCCGCCCTTGCCGCCGTCGCGGTCGGCGCTTTCGTGATCACCGGCTTTATCGTGATCGCCTTCCGCCAGGTGCCCAATGCGATCCGCTACGGCGTATGCGCCATCGCCGCCATGATTCATGACATTCTAGTGGTAATGGGCGTGATGTCGCTCTTCGGACTGCTTCTCGGCTGGGAAATTGACGCATTATTCCTTACGGCTTTGCTTACCGTGGTCGGCTTCTCCGTGCAAGACTCGATCGTCGTCTTTGATCGCATCCGCGAGAACATCCCCAAGCATTTGGGCGAGCCTTATGAGACGATTGTCAACAGGAGCATCTGGGAGACGATTCACCGCTCCCTCGCCACGCAGTTGAACGCCTTCTTCATCATGATTGCGATACTGCTCTTTGGCGGCGAAACAGTAAAGCAGTTCATCGCCATCCTCTTTATCGGGCTGCTTTCCGGAACCTACTCCTCAATATTCACTGCCGTCCCACTCCTCGTCGCTTGGGAGAAGAGCGAATTGCCGATCACAGCTATCGGCCGTCGGCCAGCGGATCCTGCTGTGCTTGAAGACAGCCCCGAATAGCGTGCCTCTAGTGACGAAAATGTCGCGTGTTGGTGAATATCATCGCCATGTCGTGGTAGTCCGCCGCTTCGATCACTTGCGTGTCGCGGATGGATCCGCCAGGCTGGATGACGCAGGTCACGCCTGAGCGCGCCGCCATTTCGATGCTATCGGGAAACGGGAAAAAAGCATCGGAGGCCATCGCCGCATTGGTCGTTTCGCCCGCCGCCTTCGATATTGCAAGTTCCGCCGCGTCGACCCGGCTGGGCAAGCCACCGCCGATGCCTACCGTGCGCCGGCCTTGCGCCAGCACAATGGCATTCGACTTCACATGCTGTACCGCTTTCCAGGCGAAAAGAAGCGATTGCATTTCTTCATCAATTGGAACGCGTTTCGTCACCGTTCGCATGCGGACTTGCGGCGGATCGCCGATATCGGATCGCTGCAATAGCAAGCCATCCATTACGCTGCGGAATTCAAAGGACGCTCCAGTAAAGGGCCGCGGCATCTCCAAGACGCGGCAGTTCTTGCGCCCAGACTGCAGCTTCTGTACAACGTCGTAGCCGTAGTTCGGCGCGATGATCGCTTCGACAAACATGGCGCCCAATGCATCAACAAAATCCAATTCGACCCTTCGATTGACGGCTATGATCCCGCCGAAGGCCGATTTCGAGTCGGAAGCAAAAGCCAGCGGAAAGGCTTCGGCAACGGTGGCGGCGCTGGCAATCCCGGTCGGATTCAGGTGCTTTACGATTACCACTGTCGGCTCGTCAAAGCTGCTGACCGCCCGCCATGCCGCATCGATATCGAGGATGTTATTGTAGGAAAGCTGCTTGCCCGCCAGCTGATCAGCCCCCAGAGGCGTCCGTTCGCCGCTGCGCGTGTAATAAGCCGCGGCTTGATGCGGATTTTCGCCGTAACGAAGCTCGTGACTGCGTTGTACGCCGATCGAGATTCCCTCCGGCACATCGCTGCCGACTGGCTCAGCAATTTCAGATCGGCAAAGATAGGCGTGGATCGCCTCATCGTAGTCGCGGCAGTGGGCGAAGGCTTTGACCGCTAAGTCGCGGCGCTGGTCAATATCCGTCGTTCCTTCGGTCTTCAGCGCCACCAACACGCTCGAGTAATCAGCCGGATCGCACAGCACCGCTACGCGCGCGAAATTCTTAGCCGCCGCCCGCAGCAATGTAACGCCGCCGATGTCGATTTGCTCGACCGCCTCTTCGACCGAGACTTCCGGGTCCCGTATCGATTGACTGAAGGGATATAGGTTGCAGACAACCAGGCTGATCGGCGCAATGCCACTCGCCGCCAGTTCTGCGAAATCTTCCGATGTGTCGCGCGCTAGAATCGCGCTGTGGATCGCCGGATGAAGCGTCTTTACCCGTCCGCCAAGCATTTCGCGCTGCCCGGTGACGCGCTCGACTTTCGTAACGGGAATGCCGGCTTCTGCCAAAGTCTGCCCAGTGCCGCCGCTGGCAACGATCTCCCAACCGAGCCCGACCAACTCCTTGGTGAATCCGACAATGCCCTGCTTACTCGACACACTGAAAAGCGCTCGCGGCACAGGCAACTCCTACTTTGCTAAGTGATTCCAGGTCAGAAATGCGAGATGCCGACATTAGAATGAGAAAGCGACGGAAACGCAAGGACTGTACGGGCGAGCGAGTGGCTCAGCCACTCTTGACCTGGAATTCTAATCGCTGCTCGCTTGCCTTACCAAAATACGACTCACATTGCAGACCCAATACGACGATTATAGCTTTCAAGCGCGCGGCGGCATAGGGACTACACGAACGGTTCATCCAGCGGGATGATGCTATCTCGTGCGATGCTGATCTCCATCGTCTCACCGACCGACACATTCCCGTCAGCCAGCGCAAAAGAAATGCGCAATCCGGTCTCTGCTAAAACTGTCACATCAGTGAACCCGCCGCGAAAAACTGCGCTCTCCACAATACTGTCCATTCTCAATGCGCTCCAGTCGACATCGTCCGAACGCTCTACACCCGCAGGATGAACCAAGATGGAACCGGAGGAGGACCACCTTGCCTCGATCCTGCCAAGCAAATCCAGGATGCGCCTGTCGCTCGTCGGAAAGACATTCGTCATACCCAAAAAACGCGCTACAAATTCGCTGCGCGGACGCCGATACAGGTCTCGCGGCGTATCGTGCTGTCGTACACTGCCCATACTCATTACCGAGATGCGATCGGCGACAGCGTAGGCTTCACGGTGGTCATGCGTGACATAGATCGCGCTCAGTCCCGTGCTCTTGACAATGCGCCGCAATTCCAGCGCCAACTGATCGCGCAGCTGCGCGTCCAACGACCCCAGTGGTTCATCCAACATCAGCAGGCGTGGATTCGGCGCCAGGCTGCGCGCCAGCGCCACGCGCTGCTGCTGGCCGCCAGAAAGCGAAGCTACGTCCCGTTGGTCTAGATCCGCTAACCCGACGCGCTGCAAAAGCGACGCTACTTGGTTGTCAATGGCTTTCCGTCTAAAGCCGAGTCGCTTCAAACCGTAAGCGATATTATCTGCGACTGATAGATGTGGAAACAACGCGAAATCTTGAAACATCAATCCGAAACCGCGTTTATGCGCTGGAATCGCTCTGATGTCTTCGCCGTTGAAGGCGATTACACCATCGTAATCATGCTCCAGACCGGCGATGATGCGCAGCAAGGTCGTCTTGCCGCAGCCGCTCGGTCCGAGCAAACAGAGAATCTCGCCTTCGTTGACGTCCAGCGACACATCCCGCAGCGAGACGATTTCACCGTATGCATGGGAAACGCCGTTCAGTCGCAGCATCAGAATTCGCCGACGCCGGCGACGCGCAGCCGTTCAATGACGATGAATCCGCCAGCGCAAACGAGCATCAAGACGACGCTCATCGCCAGAGACTGACGATATGACGCCATGCCCGGGTCGCCGATCAGCCGATAGATCACCACCGGAATCGTCACCGACTCCCGCTGTGCAACGAATAGCGACGCGCCAAACTCACCCATGCTGACTGTGAAGGCAAAGGTTGCCCCGACCACAATGCCCCGACCCAACAGGGGCAGATCAATCGTCAGCAGCGAATCGAGCGGATTTGCGCCCAGCACCTTTGCCGCTTCTCGAAAGGAAGGCGGTATTGCGCGCAAGCTTGGTAAAACGCTTCGAATGACGAAGGGCAGCGCGACCAAAGTATGCGAAATCGGAATGATCAGCCAGGACGCGCGCAGATTCAGCGGCGGCTCGTCCAGCGCGATGATGAAACCGAATCCCAGGGTCACCGCGCTCGTTGCCAGCGGCAGCATGAACAAGGGATCCGCCAGCCGCGCAAACCTACCTGGGCGCTGAATCATGTACGACGCGATCATGCCTAAGACCAAGGCGGCGATCATCGCAATCAGCGCGCAACGCAGCGAATTAAAGACCGAATCCAGCGGCGCGATGAACAGCAGCGATCCTCTTGATTTCTCCGTCAGACTGGCGTAGTTGCCCAAATCCAACTGACCAGACACCAGAACCGAGCGCGAAACAAGCGCCAACAAGGGCGCAAATACCAGGGCGGAAACGAGGGCGACGCAGCTGCCCACGCCGAGCCGCTCAAGACCGGTTCGTGCGCGTCTCGCAATCATCTTGCTGCTGGCCATCGCCAGATGCAGTTTCTTCTGTGTCGACGTATAGAACAGCATCATTGCCAACATGCTCAGAATCTGCACCAAAGACAGCGCAGCCGCCAATGGCAGGTTGAACATATTGACCGCCTGATAATAGATCTGCACCTCCAGCGTCGCGAAGCGGATCCCGCCTAGTATCAAAATCACGCCGAAGCTCGTGAACGAAAAGATGAATACCAGCGCGCCAGCCGACAGCATCGCCGGGCGAATCAACGGCAGTCGGATTTCGCGCCATAGCGCCCGCTCATCCGCGCCCAGGATACGAGCCGCCTCTTCAACGGAAGCGCCAACTGACGACCAATAGCTGGTCATGATGCGCAGCGCTACCGCAAAGTTGTAAAAGATGTGAACGATGATGATCATCGCCAAGGTCCGCTCCAACTGGATCGGCGTATAATCCAGCGAAAACAGAGACGTCATCACATCGTTGAGCAATCCGTCCTTGCCCAGCAGACTCGCAAAAGCCAACGCCACCACGACTGTCGGCAGCACGAAGGGCAAGGTCGCCAGCGACAGCAACAGTGACTTGCCGCGGAATTGAAAGCGCGCGAACACGAACGCGCAGGGCGTTGCCAGCAGCAAAGTGAAGACCGTCGAGAGAACCGCTTGGTAAACGGTAAAGAGCAGCGTCCCCAGGTAATAGTCAGTCGAAGTCAGTCTGGCAAAGCCGGAGAGATCAAGCGCGCCCGCGGGCCGCAAACTTACGTCCAGGATCGACAGCAGCGGATAGACATAGAAGACGACAAGAAAAGCCAGCGGAATCAGATAAATGCCTATCGAAAGCTCGCGCGCTCGCCGCATCAACGCAGCATGACCTCCATCCAGGCTTGAATCCATCCTTCGCGGTTCGCTTCAATCTCAGCCGGATCGACATGCGCTGGCTTCTCCGGAATCAACGCATGCTCGGCGAACACTTCCGGCAGCAAGATATCTTCGCGCACCGGGAAGACGAACATATTGAGCGGCAATTCTTCCTGGAATGCCGGGCTCAGCATAAAGTCGACGAACTGCTGCGCCGCCCCTTCATTGGCTGCCCCCGACAGTACACCGACGTATTCAATCTGACGGAAGCACATATTGTCGTCGACAATGGCGCCCGTGATCGCGCCCGCCTCCGGATTCTCGCTGTATTGCACTTCCGCCGGCGGACTGCTGGCATAGCTGACGACCATCGGTCGCGAACCGGTGTCGCGCCCAGTCACCTTGAATTCGCCGTAATAGGCATCGGTCCAGCCATCGACGACTAAAATGTCATTGTCGTAAAGCGCTTGCCAGTAATCCAGATACGTGAATTCGCCCTCCACCCCAAACTCGGCGATGGATGCGAGCAGAAATGCCAAGCCCGGCGACGACGTGGCCGGATTCTCCGCCACCAGCAATCCTTCATATTCCGGAAGCATTAGATCGCTTAAACTGCTTGGCAGCCGCAACTCATTCTCCTCGAAATAAGCGATGTCGTAGTTCAGGCAAACATCGCCGAAGTCGACCGGCGTCACGCGGTACGTGTCATCGGGAATAAAATCCGCACTCACATATTGCAGTTCCGGCGACTCATAGGGCGTGAAGATTTCGGCTGCTAGCGCTCGACTCAGGAAGCTGTTGTCGACGCCGTAAAGCACATCGCCAAGCGGATTGTTCTTGCTCAGGATCGCTTGATTCACCATCTGACCCGCATCGCCCGAACGAAGAATTTCGACCCTTACGCCCGTATGTTCTTCAAAAGCGACTAGTACCTCTTCGGTCATGGCGAAGCTGTCGTGCGTCAGCACAACCAACCTCTCCGCCTCTTGCGCAAATGCAGCGGTAGTGACAACACTCAGTACACACAACGCGAAAGCTAAACGTGCCAACATAATCAACTCCCGATATCCGAATTGGAAAATCGACCATCCCGGCAGGCGATCAACACGGACGCTCACCGTCACGACTGAGACTTGAGAAGCTGGGCGCGATATAAGCAGAAGCCACCCCTGTCGGGGTGTTTACAGGGGTGGCTAAAACAAGGGTACTGCAGACATTCCTACGCCAGCATTATCTGGATCAGGTTTATGGGTCGGCATGGCTATCACGCCCTCTCAGCCTACTCGCGTAAGCTCCCCAAGTCTCGACATATGGCCGTCAATTGCCATTATACTGTGCCGATACGGTTTACGCAACAAATTGGTCTCAATAACGCAGCAGACCTTCCAGGTACTCGGCAAAACGCCCGCCGCTGCAGGCTTCTGTATACTGCAGGATGTCCTCGCCGGAAAGTCGATACAGCGGATAGCAGCTTGTGGGCGCTGCGCCATGGGGCGCCTCCACGACCATAGCGCAGCCGGGAAAAGGGATAATGACGCCATCCGTCGTCCGCTCCAAACGCTCTACGACGCATTCGACAGTAGCGATTACCTTGTCCGCGACATAGACGAGCTCCAGGTCGATACCCAGATTGTTATTGAGCAGCACATTGCCTTCGCGGTCGCCTGCCAAACCATGGATCACCGCCACATCGCATGCAATCGCCGGAAACGCGATCAACTCATCGCCGCTGTACGGATCTTCTACGGTCTTCACATCAGGACGCAGCATCGGCAAGTCCGTGCCCAGCCAAGCCCTTGACGGCAAGAAGCCGACTCCGGCAATCTGCGCGCGGATGCCCATCACGATGCTCGCTTCCGTTTCCTCGGTCACTTCTAGGCGCTGCGATTGCGCGAACTGGGTGAACATCGGCGCTAAGCCAAATGTCTCCAAGCCAAAATAAGCGGAACGTACACGCTTCACGCAGTCAGCGCCAACGAGAAGATCGGATTCCAATCCCCCGGTGAAGCTGAGCAAGGTAAGATCCCGCGGCCGCATGTGCCGTCTTAACAGCGCCTTGACAAACGCAAGCGGCCGTCGATACAGGGTCATGCCGCCCAAAGCCAGCGTATCCCCGTCCTGGACCACTGCCGCTGCCTCTTCCAGGGAAACATAGACTGTAGCCCCGCTCATTTCTTTCGCCGATCCCCGTGATGGCGCCATACCTTCCATACCTTTGCCGCTCTGCCAGCAGCGCTTTACTGTACCGAAGCTATACGATATTCACATATACTATATCTTGACCCAGACATCTGCATCTCTCGGAGACGACCGATGAATCGCATGCGTGAAATATGGCCTAGATCGCGCGTCGGACGATCAATCTTGGTAATCCTGCTGACTTTTAGCGCCGGATTCGCCGCCGGCAGCTTGTCCCAAACGCATACGAGCGCCCAAAGTCGCGCCGCGCTTAGCCATTATGAAAAGGCGTTTGAACCGCTATGGGACGCCTTCTCAATCATTGAGTCCAGCTATATCGATCCGGTTGATGTGCACGACATCGTCGGCGGCGCCATCAAAGGCATGGCTGCTGCGCTGGGCGACCCTCACAGCGGCTACATCCCGCCTGAACTTTGTCCGAACAGCCGGAACTTTTCCGGCGAATTCTCCGGCATCGGCGTGATAATTGAGACCGACGAAGACACCGGTCAGATTGAAGTGGTCACCGTAATACCCGACGCGCCGGCAGACCGTGTTGGCGTTCTGCCCGGCGATATCTTTCACCAAGTCGATGGCAGGCGCGTGGCAGGATTGACCGAGGCCGAGCTTTCCGCGCTGGTGCCTGGACCACCGGGAACCAGCGTATCGGTTGTATTCAAGCGCGACGATGAGCTTTTCACTTTTGAAATCGTTCGCGACATATTTGAACTCCCGAACATTGCCTACGACATCGTGGGAGACAAGATCGCCTACATATCAATGCTAGGCTTTCATGATCTGTCGCGCGCTCAATTGGATCAAGCTTTTGAAGCGGTCGACATTGATAGCGCCACTGGTCTGATTTTCGACCTCCGCAACAATCCAGGAGGTACACTAGCCAGCGCCATTGAGATCGGCAGCGCGTATATTGAAGACGGCGTACTGCTGCGGCAGCTCTCGCGCGACCAAAGCGAAGAGCTTGCGCGCGCCAACGGAACCTACGCCGACATAAAAGCTCCCATCGTCGTACTGGTTGACAAGACCAGCGCTAGCGCGTCGGAAGTGATCGCCGGCGCCATGCAAGACCACGCCGTCGCCACCATTGTTGGCGAAACTACTTTCGGCAAAGGCACCGTGCAGAATCTTCCCCCACTCTCCAATGGCGGCTGCTTGCGCATCACCGTGCGCCGCTGGCTAACGCCAAACGGTCACTGGATCCACAAGCAGGGCATCACGCCCGATATCATCGTCGAGCGGGCTCCCGAGAGAGAAAACTCGGACGACACAGGACATGATGCCCAGTTGGCCGCCGCAATCGCGTACATCGAATCGCTGCGCGACTAACGCGCCTGCGTATCGTACTACTATTGGAGGGCGAGCTAGGTCGGACATTTCACGCTAGTCAGTTACGCCATCTGATGATATAGTTCGTCCATCGCATGTCCGGATTTATGCGGGGAGTTGAGGCATGGCGGTTGCCCTACAGATCACGTCAATCGTTCTATCGATCGCGCTGATTATCCTGATCTTGCTGCAGGTGAAAGGCGGCGCGTTGGGCAGCCTGTTGGGCGGCGACGCTGGCGGAGGGATCGCGCGAACCCGCCGCGGCTTGGAGAAGACGCTCTTCCGTATCACGATTTTCTTGTCTATTGCCTTTCTCGGCATCGCGCTATTCGCCGTAGCAACGCCTGGCTAAGAAATCCGGTCCCTACCCTGCGCATTGCGGAGTCGATAATTCAGCGGCGTCCAGCTACAATGGCAGAGCGCTGTTTTGATATATGAGACGCTCAAGATGTTTCGCGGCTTTCGCTGGCAATTGATTGCGCTGATTATTGCGCTTGTGCTTTTCCTCAGCGGAGCAATGTTCCGCCTGAATCGGCAGACCAGCCAATTGAGGACCGCTGAACCTGCGCCAACCGCGCTGGTGGCAACGACCTCGAATATAACGGTATCAAACGCGACTCAGCCGACATCGACTCCGGCAGAAACGCCACAAGCCCATACTCAGGCATCCACTATCTCGGACGCCGCCTACCGCGAGGGACTGGTGGGCGCGGTTCGCCGCTTGAATCCTCTCTTCACCCATTTGAATCCGGTCGATCGAGACATTGCCAGTCTGATCTTCGAAGGACTGTTCAGGGCGAATGTTTATGGCGAAATCGTGCCCCTGCTGGCAGAGCGCCTTGTCATTTCATCGGACGGCATCGAATATGTCGTCAAGCTGCGTGAAAACATTCGCTGGCAAAATGGCTTGCCCTTTAGCGCCGATGATGTCATCTACACCATGTCGCTGCTTAGCGATCCAGCTTACGCCAATATCTCGCCGGTCGGGGAATTCTGGGGCACGGTCGAGACGCAGAAACTAGGCGCCCATCTGCTGCGCTTTCGGCTGGCGCAGCCGATGAGCGGCTTTACCCACCTCCTGACGATTGGCATCTTGCCCGAACACGCTTTGCGCGGCACGGCAGTTACGGCGCTGGCGCAGCATCCCTTCAACCTGTCTCCAATCGGGACCGGTCCTTATCAGCTGGCCAGAATGCGCCTGGACTCGGCAAACGCCATTGATTCGGTGGAACTGACCAGGTCGCCTGTCTTTCTCGATCGACAAGAAGCGCAAGGACGCTACCACCTGCCGCGTTTGAGTTTTCGCCTCTATCCAAATGGCGAAGAGGCGATTGCGGCTTACACTTCCGGCGAGGTCAACGCTTTGGCTAATCTCGACTCGCGTAGCGAAATGCTGACCTTGCCTAATAGCCGCGTATACACCCAGACCGATTCTTCGGTTGCAATGATTCTCTTCAACTGGAGAGAATCAATCTTCGCCGAGCGCCGCCTGCGCCAAGCGCTCTCGCTCAGCCTAGACGTGCCGGAATTAATACGAAAGAATCTGGGCGCGGAGGTCGCCTATGCCGACAGTCCCTATACCCCGGGCTCGTCTGTTTATCGACCCAATCCGTTTTGGCTGCACCACGACCTTGATCAGGCTCTGGCATTGATGGAAGCCGCTCGCATTGTGCCACGCGAGTCGGACCAAGAATCCAATGCAAGCGATGCCGTCGACCCGGGCCTGCGCTTCAGCCTGCTGATAGAAGATACAAATCCACCGCGCCAGCTCGCCGCCGACATCGCCTCACAATGGCGTCTGCTTGGACTCCAGGTGGAGGTCGAAGCGGTCATGGCCGACGACTTGGCGAATCGGCTCTCAACCGGTCGATTCGACGCGGCAATTGTCACACTGCGAATTGGCGGTGACTTCGACATGTACCGTTATTGGCATCCGGCGCAGTACGGCAATGGGCGAAACTACGGCGGCGTCTCCAATCACGAAATTGCCGAAATGATCGAGCAGGCGCGCCGCGAGATTTATAGCGGTCGCCGCGCCCTTCTCCAAGTGGAGTTTCAAGAAGCATTCGCCGAAAATGCGATTGCAATCCCACTCTACTACCCGCTTTTCACATTCACCGTTGACGCGGAAATTGAAGGAATACGGCTAGGATACCTAAGATCTCCGGCTGATCGCTACCGCGGGATTGGCGATTGGCGCATCGCAGCGCGCGCCAGCTAAGGCGCAGCCTCTTGCCGCAGTATCGCTCGCAGCAATTCTTTCCGCGCCGCGCCAGCCAAGGTTTCCAACTTTCGCGTCGCCAGCGGATCAATTTCTTCGCGCAGCAGGCGCAAGTCCTCATCATCAGGCGGCGGCGTCTCGCTGAGTTCATCGGCGACATCCAAATCAAAAGCGGTCTTGCGCTTAACCTGCGCCGGCGATACGCCCGGATGAACGCTCGTCAGCCGCATCCGGCCTTCAGCCCAATCAAACTCGCCCAGATCTGTAATCAGATAGCGTGGACCGCCGCCACGCCTACGATGCGGCGCATGCCCCATCCCGCTGATGAAGTCGATCTTGCGCGCAAAGGTCAGGCGCGAGTGCCGCGGCACGTACAAGTAGGTATGGTCATAATTCGGCGTCACATCGGGGATGCCGCCGCTGCCGGGCAGTCGCATTCGCGGCTTTCGATATTCCCGGCCGAAGGCGATATTGTTCAAATTGCCCTGCAGGTCCACCTGTGCGGGCCGGAAGAACTCCTTGGGCTGAAACTTGGGCAGAATCTCAGCGGCGCCCGCGGCGAAGCCCAAGTGGATCAATCCGTTTCCCACCCACAAGTTCTCGATATCGGCGATGCCGAGCGGACCCCAGTCTTGCACCAGCGCCTGCCCGATCGCGGAGGTAAAGCGAGCGCGCGGCGCATAGCGAATCTTACCCAGAATCAGCCCAGCGGCGACCAAGGGCGTATTGATGCCCTGCGCCCAGACATCGCCATCCCGCACCTGCCGCGAAATGCAAACGCAGATCAGCTCGTCTATGGAATAGTCGTTTGCTCTTGGCAATGCCCTACGCGCCGCCGTCGCCGTTTGCTCGAACCAGTCGCACGAACTGGCGCTTGCCAACTTGCAGCACCGCCGGCAACATCTCTGGCCTCACCGATGCTTGCAGGCTGTCCACCTTGGCATCATTTAGTCGGACGCCATTCTGTTGGATTAGACGCCGCGCTTCGCCCCGACTGTTCACCATTTTGAGCCGCACCAATATATCGCGGACCTCTTCTTCGGCGACCAGCTCCGCCTCTTTTATGTCATCTGGTATGCCCGCGCCACCGCGGAATACTTCATCCCAACGCGCCTGCGCCGATTCGGCCTCGCCTGGACTATGGAAGATCCCCACGATTTCGCGCGCCAAGCGCATTTTCGTCTCATTGGGATGCGCCTCGCCTGAACGCAAGTCAGCATCAAGCGCCGCCACCTGCGCCGGCGTCCAGCCCAATATCAGCTTGTGGTATACCCCCATCGCCTTATCTGGCAGGCTCATGACCTTGCCAAACATATCCCACGGTTCCGACAGCAGCGGAATATGGTTGCCCAAACTCTTGGACATCTTGATCTCGCCATCCGTTCCAGGCAGACTCTCGCCCATGATGATAGCGATCTGCGGCTTCTGCCCCAAACCAGTCTGCAACTTGCGTCCAGCCACCAAGATATTGAAGAGTTGATCCTGCCCGCCAACCTGAACATCAGCTTCCTGCGCCACCGCATCATAAGCTTGCATCAGCGCATAGAAGAATTCGTGCAGATAGATGGCCTTCTCGTCCTCGATTCGCTTGGCGAAGTTCTCCCGCACTAGGAACTGCTGCACGGTGAAGTGGCTTGCAAGCCGGATGATATCGGCGAAGTCCAGCGGCGCCAGCCATTCGTCATTGCGGCGCACCCGAGTTCGCGCTTCATCCAGAATCTTGAACGCCTGCTCGGCATAAGTACGCGCATTGTCTTCCACGTTTTGCATCGTCAGTTGGTCACGCGCCGAATCCTTGTCCGATGGATCGCCGATCAAGCTGGTAAACGTGCCCACCAGAAAGGTGACGTCATGGCCGAATTCCTGGAATTGCCGCAACTTGCGCATGGTGATCGTATGACCCAAATGCAGATCCGATGTGCGCGGATCGTAGCCGCAATACACCCGCAGCGGCCTCCGCTCGCGTTCGCATTCGCGCAATCGCTCGCGCAGATCCTTCGCCATATTCTCGCGCGTCTCAGTATTGCCGTAGGCAGTGCCGGACATCAGCACTTCGACTTGTTCTTCTATCGTCGCCATCTCGCCTTCCTGATTGAATCGGCCGCATGCACAGCGCCAGTATACCATAACGACACGCCCCTATTCAGTCCCTAGACCGCTGGCTATAATGCTGCTCGATCGAGTAACCGTCATCCGGATTGTCGGCGGCAGAATCAGCGTGGTAATCGAAAGCCAGCAATTGAAAACTGCCCCACGAAATAAAGTTACCGGAATCATTGACTACGTGGAGGGGCGAGCCTTGGCTCGCCCACAATTTACATACAGTAACAAACCCTATTAGCGTGACTTACTTGCGCTTACTGTGATTTAACACGAAGGACGCGCCAATGAAAGAAATGAGCAGCGCCGAAGTGCGGCAAACCTTTCTCGACTTCTTCGAGGAAATGGGCCACCGAGCGGTCGCGTCATCTTCATTGGTTCCCGCCGACGACCCCACCCTTCTCTTCGTCAACGCCGGCATGGTGCAATTCAAAGATGTATTCCTGGGCCACGACAAACGCGATTACCAGCGCGCTACAACATCGCAAAAGTGCATGCGCGTCAGCGGCAAGCACAATGACCTGGAAAATGTCGGACCATCGCCGCGCCATCACACCTTCTTTGAAATGCTGGGCAATTTCAGCTTCGGCGATTACTTCAAGCGCGACGCCATCAAATACGCCTATCAGCTGCTGACCGAAGTTTACAAGCTACCGGCCAATCGCCTCGTCTTCACCGTGTACGAAAACGATGACGAAGCCTACGACGCCTGGACTAACGATCTAGGCGTCGACCCGCGACGCGTCGCCCGCATGGGACCCTCCACAAACTTCTGGCAAATGGCTGACACCGGACCCTGCGGACCAACCACCGAGATACACTGGGACAAGTTTCCAGAAGCTGGCGAAGACAGCATCATTCGCCTTCTGCAAGTTGAAGACGATCGCTTTCTTGAGATTTGGAATCTCGTCTTCATGCAATTTAATCGTCAGCAAACCGATCCCGAACATACCGGTCAATGGGATATTCCCTTGCCGGCGCCCGGCGTCGACACCGGAATGGGACTCGAGCGAATCGTCTCCGTGCTCCAAGGCGTCGAAGCCAACTACGAAACCGACCTCTTCACACCTATCATCGAACGAACGCAAGCGCTCACGGGCCACAGAGATGCCGAACGCGACGCCAACATCGTTCCCTATCGCGTCATCGCCGATCATATTCGCGCTGCAGTCTTTCTGATCAGCGACGGCGTCATGCCGGGCGCTAAAGGACGTGCCGCAATCCCCCGCATTGTCATCCGCCGCGCCGCCCGCTTCGGCCGTGAAATCGGCTTCGACCGACCCTTCCTCGCTCAGATCGCCGATTCCGTGATCGACATCATGGGCGAGCATTACAGCGAACTCGTCAAGGACGCGGATCACATCAAACGCATGATCACGCTGGAAGAAGAACGCTTCCACCGCACGATGGATCGCGGCCTAAATGAATTGGACGACATGCTGGCGCGCATCGGCGCTGAACGCGAACTTTCAGGCGAGCAGGCTTTTTATCTCAAAGCCACGCTTGGGCTTCCTTTCCAAGTCACCAAGGACGTCGCGGAAGAGCGTGGCTATACCGTCGACGAAGCCGGCTTTTCCGCCGCCGATGCCGAACATGCGCTCATCAGCGGTGGCGGGCAAGCCATGGGCGAAATCGAATCCGGCGACTTTTACCGCGCGCTCCTCGCCGATTTGCAGGCGGCCGGTCTGCTACCCGCTAGCGGCGTCGACTACGATCCCTATACCGACGCAGCTGCCGAAAGCGAAGTCCTGGCGCTGATTCAAGACGGGCAGCGAGTCGATGCGGCGCCTCTGGGCGAAAAAGTCGAGCTTGTCCTTGCCGAAACCCATTTTTATGTCGAAGCCGGCGGTCAAGTCAGCGATACCGGTACGATCACAGGCGACGGCTGGATCATAGAAGTCGAAGCGATGAAGCAACCCGTCACCGGTCTTCTCATCCACCTCGGCGAAGTGGTCGAAGGCAATCCCGCTGTTGGCGATAGCGTCACAGCGCAAGTCAATCGCGCGCGCCGCAAAGCCATCACCCGCAACCACACCGCGACTCATCTGCTTCATGCCGCCCTGCGCAACCAGCTGGGAACGCATGTGCAACAACGAGGCTCCCTCGTCGCGCCCGACCGGTTGCGCTTCGACTTTTCACATCCGGAAAAAGTCGGCGACGAAGAGCTGGCGGCCGTGGCCGCGGAGATCAGCGGCGCAATCCTGAAGAATTATCCGGTGACGGATGCCGCCAAATCGCTTGAGCAGGCGCAAAAGGAAGGCGCGATGGCGCTCTTCGGTGAAAAGTACGGCGACACCGTCCGCACCGTCATCATTGAAGATGGCGCCGAGCGATACAGTTACGAATTGTGTGGCGGAGTGCACGTGAAGCATACCGCCGAAATCGGCAGTTTTGTCTTCACCAGCGAGGGCAGCGTTAGCGCCGGCATTCGCCGTGTCGAGGCGCTCACCGGCCATGCCGCAGCCGCTTTCTTGCAGGATCAACTGGAAACGCTGAACGGGATTGCGCGTCAACTCAGTACTGTTCCGGAGCTAGCTTCAGATCGTATCAGTACCCTCCAGACTGAACTCGGCGAAGCGCGGCGCGAGAATGAAAACCTACGGCGGAAGCTGGCGCGCGATCGCTTCAACCAAATGATTGACCAGCAGTTGGAAAGCTTGGACGGCAAACGAGCCCTCTTGGCGCAACTCGACGGCACGCCGATGGAAACCATGCGCGAAATGACCGATTGGTTCCGCAACCGTGTCGATAATGGCGTCATGGTTCTCGCCAGCGATATTGATGGCAAGCCCCAAATTGTCGTGGCGGTTTCAGACGCCTTGGTGAAAGACGGCATTCGCGCTGGCGACATTATCAAGCCGCTCGCCCGCGTCGTTGGCGGCGGTGGCGGCGGAAGGCCGCAGATGGCGCAAGCTGGAGGCGTCGACAGCAGCAAAATCCAGGCCGCTCTGGATGTCGCCCGCAGTCTCATCGCCAACGCCTGATTCGCTTTTATTCTCCGCTAGGTCTGCCGCCAATACTAAGTCGGCGTATACTTTTAGACACCAGTGTGACATATGCCGCCGCCCACGCAAGATAGTTTGCGTCCCGCTGCGAACAGCTCTCCCTTCGTGGGTCCATGTCGCCGGTCAGTGTTCAGGCGGCCTCCGTTACTTTCGCGAGCCACTACATGGCCGAGCGGGACGCGACGCCAAAAGCCCGGTTTCTATGTTCGTTATCGTGCTAGTCTGCAAACTAAGTCCTAACTTCTAGGCAAAGTCACCCTTCCCCAATGCTTTGGGGAAGGGCCGGGGATGGGGTAGAAAATAGGTAATGTCATCCGAACCTGAACGCGTCCTGCTTTCGCCCACCGATACGGTCGTCACCGTACGTAAACGACTGGCTAGCCTGCGCGGCAGCCGCGTTCTTCTCATTTGGCCTGCGGACGGCAAGCCGCTGGCACGCAAACTGGACATCGTGCTGATTCAGCGTGATGCCGACCGGCGCGCGATTCAACTTGCGCTCGTCTCTCAAGACAAATCCATTATCGCTCACTCCGCCGAACTGAATATCAGCTGCTTTGCCTCCATCGGAGCCAGCCGAATCGAACGCTGGAAGCGGGGCCGCCAAAAGCGCTTCCTTCCCCGCTATCACAAACCGAGCCCCGATCTACGGACTGAGGACCTCGCCATCATCGCGAATCGGATCGCGCGGCGCAAACGGATTTCGCCTTGGCGCGCCGCCATCGAGCGATTCGTTGTCCTTTTGCTGCTCATTGGCGTGATCGGCAGCGCTTTCTACTTCGTTCTCCCCGGCGCAGTCGTAGAGCTAACCCTGGCTGAGCAAGAACTCGTCGCCGTCGTTGACATCTTCGCCGACCGCAAAGCGAATGCGGTGAACCTGGAAAAAGGCGTCATACCCGCCTCGACCCTCCGCCAAACCGTGGAAACCAGCGCCACAATACCCGCGAGCGGCATCCACCGGCTGGATAGCGTCTCGGCAGCTGGCATCGTGACTTTCACCAATTTGGGCGATGCGACCGTAAGCATTCCGGCGAAGACGATTCTTGGCACCAGCGCCGGTGAACCCATCCTCTTTGAAACCGTGGCCGATATCGTCGTGCCGGCCGGCGTCGGGCGCAGCGTCGATGCGACCGTCCAAGCTAGAGAAGGCTATCGCGGCAGCATCGGCAACGTCAGCGCCGGCATGATTAATACTGTGATTGGCGATTTGGCGGAAAGGGTATCGGTCATCAATTTGGCGCCAGCCGCCGGCGGTGGCGTACCCAGCGTCAAAGTCGTCGCCGAGATCGACAGATCCCGCCTGCTCGATAGCGTCCGCATACAGTTGCAGTCGCTCGCCTTTGAGCAGATGCGCGCAACGCTGCCCAATAGCCAGGTAATCATCATCGAATCGATCGGCATTGAAGAAGAACGCAAGGAATGGATTACATTTTCAGCCGATGTCGGCGACATGACCAGCGAACTGTCACTGTCTATGCGCGTCGTGGTTGCTGCGCTTGCCATTGACGATCGCTACGCCCGGCAAGTCGCTGTCGGCAGCCTCAAAGCGCACCTGTCTCCGGGCAAGATCATTGTCGGCGATTCCATTGAGTACTCGCGCGGCCCCTTCACTTTGGCGCGCTCAAGCGGGCAAATCCGATTCACCGCCACCGGCAGGGCAAGAGCAAGATCCGAACTCGACGCCGGCGCCCTTCGCCTAGCATTAGCTGGATTAAGCCTCGACGAAGCCACCGATTTGCTCAAGACGCGGCCCGAGCTATCATCTGAGGTTCCGCCCCTCTTGCACCTCTACCCGAAAAGTCTGGCTCGAATGCCAATTCTCCCGATCAGAATTGAGCTGCACATCAAAGGGCGAGCATGATCGGACGTCTTATCGGCATTGATCACGGCAGCCAGCGTATCGGACTAGCGATCAGCGACGCCATGGGCATAGGCGCCCGTGAATTGACGATTCTGATGAGCCAAGGCGACGCCGCCGACTTCGCGGAAATTGCCGCGATTGCGAAACGCGAATCGGCAGTTGGCATCGTTGTTGGTATCCCGCATAACCCCAACGCGCCGGTTGGCGCTCCGAAGCAAGCTGATATCGTCCTTGATTGGAGCGCTCGCTTGCGAAGCGCCTTGCAACTGCCAGTGGCCGAAGTCAGCGAATACTTGACCAGTATGGAAGCGCAAGCTATGGCGAGGCAACTGAAGCGAGATCCGCGTCATCCAGTTGATGATCTGGCGGCGCGCATTATTCTGCAGGCCTACCTTGACGCCCTAAGCTACGGTTCGGCTACGTTTCCCCCGCCTGATGCAAGCGATTGACAAATTGCCGCTGTAGAATAGAAGTGCATGAACTGGTAGCGTCCTCCGCGCGGAATCGGCAAATCTGCGCGCGATAATGCCGCTACCCACGCAATGTGCTTTGCGTCCCGCTGCGTTCAACTCATCCTCACCCCGTTTGGGAAAGGGGGCTGAGGGGTCTGTCGCTCAAAACTGTGAGATCGAAACTTGCGCAATCTACACGACACGCAGCCAAGCCGTAGCTATTATCTGAAGCGGCGCGAAGACGGCTTGCGCGCGCCGCCAAAACTGCTCTTCTGGGGCTTGATTATCTTTTGTCTGCTCCTCGTTCTCGGCGTCGTCGGCTTCATGTTCGGTTTCCGCGAAGTCCTGCGCCCGGCGCAGCAGCAGCGCCTCATCGACCAACTGCCCTTTTTGAGCATGCTCCGCAACCCAACGCCGATTGGCGGTGTTTTCCCAACGATCGTGGCGCCCGAGAATGCGGAGGCAGCGCTGTCCCTCCTTGACATGCCCTTGGATATCGCCTCGCCGACGCCAACGCAGTCAAGCCAATCCATCGCAGAAGCGACAGCACTGCCGACGGCCCACCTGGCGACCGCGACCAAAATTCCAACAATCGCCAGCGTCTCAGCGCCTACCGCGACTGAACGCATTGCCACCGCTGTCATTTCATCACCTTCTCCCATCCCGGCGATTGCCGCAACATCTGAACGCTTCCCAACCAGAGTGCCACGCAGCAACCCCCTTCCCGCCGCCAGAATCTACGGACTGCTGCATCAGCAGCAAACCTGGAACAACTGCGGACCCGCGACTATCACCATGGCGCTCAGCTATTACGGCTGGCGGCGTGATCAGGCGTTTGCCGCCGACCGCCTCAAGCCCAACCGCGAAGACAAAAACGTCAGTCCGGAAGAACTGGCTGCCTTCGTGAACGAAGAGACCGCCGTCAAGGCAATCGTCCGTATGGGCGGAACCATTGAATTGCTCAAACTTTTGGTCGCCAACGAATTTCCTGTGGTCATCGAAACTGGCGCCATGTTCGAAGCCTACGACTGGATCGGCCATTATCGCGCCTTGATCGCCTACGATGACGCCTATGATCTATTCTATTTCTTCGACAGCTTCCTCGGCGTCGGCGATTCAGCGCAAGGCGTCAGCTTTACCCATGATGAGGTCGACGCCCACTGGCGCGCCTTTAATCGAACCTTTATCGTCGTCTATGATCCACAGCGAGAAGAGCTCCTGCGAAAATTGCTCGGCCGCCACTGGGACGTGGAGAGCGCCGCCCAAATTGCCTTCGAGACGGCGCAAATCGAGGCGCGCCGCGAGCCGCAGAACGCCTTCGCCTGGTTTAACATGGGTACGTCGTTGGTCGCCCTGGAACGCTTTGCGGAAGCCGCGACCGCCTACGACCAGGCGAACCGCACCGGAAAACTGCCCTGGCGCATGCACTGGTATCAGTTCGGCCCATTTACCGCTTATTTCCATGTCGGCCGCTACGACGATGTCATGAGCCTCGTGCGAATCAATCAGAATAACGCGCGAGAGCTTGAAGAGACGTACTATTGGCAGGGCATGGTGCAAGAGGCGCAAGGCAAGCCACAAGCCGCCGCCGCTTCCTATCGCCGCGCCCTCGCCTACAACCCGCGCTTTGACGCCGCGCGCCAAGCCCTCGCGTCCCTTAACTAGGCTACTGAATGACCGCAAAAGGCAAGGCCCGCCCCTCCGTTCTGCAACGCAACCGCCGTATCGCCCGTTCCACATTGACCGTCATGATCGCTTTCGCCGTCGCCAAGTTGATCAGCCTGGCGCAGACCTTGATCATCGCCCAAGTCTTCGGCGTCGGTCGCGAACTGGACGCCTACGTCGCCGCCAACCGCATTCCCGAACTCATCGTTATCCTGATATCCGGCGGCGCCTTGACGCACGCCTTTATTCCCATTTTCGGCGGTTTCCTGGCAAGGGGAGACCTGGATTCTGCCTGGCAGCTATCCAGCAACCTGATCTCGACAATCTTCATCCTCGCGCTCGTCATAAGCCTCATCGTCTTTTTGCTTGCGCCTTGGCTGGTGAGCAATCTTGTCGCGCCGGGTTTCGACCCGCCTACCGCCAAGAACACCATCGAAATGATGCGCATCCTGCTGCTAAGCACCATCATCTTCGCCATTAGCGGCATATTCAGCGGGATCCTCAACTCGCATCAGCATTTTCTGCTGCCCGCCCTGGCGCCGATCATGTTTGATATCGGCATCTTGGCTGGCGTACTCTTCTTGCTCCCGCGCTTTGGCGTGCATGGCATCGCCCTTGGCGCGGTGCTCGGCGCAGCGCTTCATTTCTCGATTCAACTCCCGGGGCTTATCCGTTACCGCATGAGGTTTCGATTTGAACTCGGTTTGAACAATCCGCAGCTTTGGCGCGTCATTCGTTTAATGCTCCCGCGCATCGGCGGCTTGGGCGTCTTCAGTCTCAATTTCCTGGTGATGAACAATATCGCCTCACGCCTGGGAGTCGGATCGGTCAGCGCGCTCGATTGGGGTTGGCGCCTGATGCAGATTCCGCAGACCCTGCTCGGCACCGCGATGGGCATCGTTATCTTCCCCACCCTCGCCGCCTTGAGTGAAATGAACGACTTGACCGGCAAACGCGACGCTATGTCCGGCGCGCTGCGCTTCATCCTTATCAGCAGCATCCCCTCGGCCATCGGCTTGATCGTGCTGGGACGCCCGCTAATTGGACTGCTCGAGCGCGGCGCCTTTGACGCATCCGCCTCCGCGCTAGTCTATAGTACGCTAAGCATGTTTACGCTGGGCTTGATCGTGCATTCGGCGCTGGAAGTGATCGCCCGCAGCTTCTACGCCGATAAAGACACCCTTACGCCGCTATTTGCCGCGCTCGGCGGCGCCGCCATCAACTTCGTCGCTGCAATCCTCTTCAGCGATTTGCGCGCGGTCGACGCCAGCTTCTTCCTCAACTCGGTAACCGAGATCTTGCCATTCGCCGGCTTAAAGCGCGAAATCGGCAATGTCAGCGGCTTGGCGCTCGCCAACTCGCTCGGCGTCATGTTTGAAGTGCTCGCATTGCTCTATATCCTGCGGCGGCGCTGGCGCGGCATTGGCGAAAATGCTCTGGCGCGCACGCTCTCGAAGACGCTCGTCGCTTCTCTTGTCATGGCGGCGGCCATCGTTCTGGTGGACATGCTATGGATTGGGACAGTTCAAAATCGCGGCATATCCGTCACCATCGTCCGTCTCCTGCTGGAAGGCGCCATCGGCCTGGCTGTATTCGCCATCGTCGCCCTGCTGCTGAAGATGCGGGAAATCTCTGAGTTCTGGGTTATCATCAGACGCGCCCCCACTACATAGAGAAAGGGTGCGCATGCCAATCAAGATCAAATCCCTAACGCTCGGACCCTTCGCCACCAACGCCTACCTGATCGCCGACACGCGGACGAATAAAGCCCTGCTGATCGATCCGGTGGATGACGCGCCCGCCATTCTTCGCGCCGCCGCCGACGAAGGCTGGGATATCCAGCTCATGATCGCGACGCACGCCCATCTCGATCACGTTCTGGCCAGCGCCGCGATTAAGGACCAGCTGCATATTCCCTTCCTGATTCACGAAGAGTGCGAAGCGCTGCTTGAGGAGATTCCACTTCAAGGCATCTACTTTGGGCTGGGACAGTTGCCAGCGGCGGCCAAGCCAAACCGCTTGCTCAAACGCCAGAGCGAAATCATCGAGCTTGATTCCATACGCCTTACGAGTCTCTATACGCCGGGGCACGCGCCCGGTCATCTCAGCTTTTATCTTGCCGATCACAAAATTCTTTTGAGCGGCGATACGCTCTTCGCTGGCAGCATTGGCCGCACTGACTTGCCCGGCGGCGACCACGACTTGCTGATGAAGTCCATCTTCGAGCAGCTGATGGTCCTGGATGATGACGTACAGGTTCTGCCGGGCCACATGGGCGCCACCACCATCGGCCGCGAGCGGCTGACCAACCCGTTTATCCTTTCGTACCGCGCTTGAAACGGCAGGCGAAGTCATCACCAACGCGATGCACATATTGACACTGTTTCTGGACGGTATCGGTCTGGGTGAAGACGATCCCGAGAGCAACCCCTTCGCCATCGCCGATACACCCATCATGCGCAGCCTAGCAGGCGACAATCGTTGGCTTGCCACCACCGGCTTTCAGCGCACTGAGCGGTCCGTCTTCATTCCGACCGATCCGCGCCTGGGCATCGCCGGCCGGCCGCAAAGCGGCACCGGGCAGGCAAGTCTGCTCACTGGTTTGAACCTGCCGCGGCTGGCAGGCCGTCATTACGGACCGAAGCCCGACGCCAAAACGCGCGAAATTATCGGCGAGCACAGTTACTTCAAACGCTTGACTCAGCGAGGCAAGTCCGCGCGCCATTTGACCGCCTATCCGTCCCGGCTGCTTAACGATTTTGCGCGCGGCAAAACGCTGCGATCGAGTGTGCAGCAGGCCGCCTTTGAATCGGGCGCGCCCCACTTCTCTCTCGACGATGTTATCGCCGGCCGCGCCCTCACCGCCGAATGGACGACCGAAAGCTGGCGCCGTCACCTCAGGCTCGACAGCTTGCCTGATTACTCACATCGCGACGCCGGTCGGCTTTTGGTCCAGCTATCCCGAAGCTACGACTTTGCTTTTCATTCGCACTGGCTGACCGATCGCATCGGGCACCGCGGTACGCTTGAGCGCGGCGTCGAAATCCTGGAGCGCTTCGACCAGGTGCTTCTTGGCTTGCTGGATGAATTTCGCAACGACGAAGGCTTGATCGTAATCACCAGCGACCACGGCAACATGGAGGATCTCAGCACGCGCCGCCATACCTTGAACGATGTGCCCACCGTCGTGATAGGGGCGCGCTCCCCGGAGTTTGCCGCCGGCTACCGCAGCCTGACCGACTTCGTCCCCGCCTGTGATAGAATGCTCTTCGGCAAAGCCTGATTTCCGCTGGACGAATCGAGATACTTTTGAATAACAAGGTCATAAGGTCGATCTTTGCCATATTTCTGGCGCGCCTGGCGATAAATGTCACCAGACGTTTTCCCTACCCATTCGTTTCGCCGATAGGCGAATCGTTCGGAGTCTCGGCCGTCAATATTCAAAATGTAATCGGTCTGACCAACGGCGCCGGTTTGCTTAGTCCGCTCTTCGGCATCGTCTCCGAAAGATACGGAAAGAAAACGGTGATGATTGGCGCCCTGTTAATGATGACCGCTTTGAGCGCTCTCGGCGCCGTCTTCGCCGATTATGGCGTCTTTGTACTCGTCATGTTCGGCCTGGTTGTCGGCAAGATCATCTATGACCCAACCTTTCAAGCCTATATTGGAGACGTCATACATTTTAGCCGCCGCGCGCGCGTGATGGGCATCGCCGAGCTGAGCTGGGCGCTGTCCCTGGTGATCGCCGCGCCGGTAGCCGGCTTCTTGCTTGATGTCAGCACCTTGCAGGCGATTTTTATCTTTCTCGCTGTCTTGCTCGGGTTTAGCGCCTTTGTATTTTGGCTGCTGGTTGAGCCAATCGGGCGGAAGACTAGCCAGCGGCGATCGCGAATTCTAAGTCCATTGGCGGCGATGCGCGTCGTCAGCGCCCATCCGCCGGCGATTTTCGCCTTGTTCTTCACGATTTGCCTCACCGCGTCGCACGAAATCTTCTATATCAATTATGGCTTATGGATGGAAGACAGCTTCGGGTTGATATTAACCGCCCTCGGCGCAGTGACCATCGTAATCGCAGTCGCCGAGGTCATCGGAGAATTTATCGTGATCACGCTGGCTGATCGATTTGGCGCCAAGCAGACGTCAATGTGCGGCATGTTGAGCGCCGCAATCTGCTTTGTCATTATTCCCAACCTGTCCTTCAGCCTGCCAGTGGCTATGTTTGGCATTTTCATCATGTTCATCTGCGTCGAAACGGCAATCGTTGCAGCGCTGCCGCTTTTCAGCGAGCTCCTGCCCGATTCCCGCGCCATAATGATGAGCGCGAATGTTGGCGCCCATTCGCTTGGACGCATGGCCGGCGCAGCGCTCGGCGCCCTAATCTACAATTTCAGCGCTGGCAACTTCCTGCTGATCGGGCTCGTCGCCGGCGCGCTCGGTTTCATGGCTTTTCTGCTTATGCTGCGTTTCATTCCCGCCGGCAGCTTGGAGACGCACTGAAAGTCTGTCAAGCGCAGCGCCCAAGACATAAGAATCCGCGCGCAACCGAGGGCAATGGTTCCGTGTCGGCTGACATTCAAATCAAGCATAGGGATACGGACGCGCGGAATGCGCACTTACACCCTTATTGGATTCGCCTGCCGTGAAACGGTCAGTTCTCGCATGCGCTCGAAGACATCGACGCCGAGTTGGTCGTAGATATGCAGCAAGTCAACCAGCACCCAATTTTCGCGGATCAAACCATTCTCACAGCGCCAGAAATCCAGGCTGCGCCGGGTCAGGTTTTGACCGGCCGGCGCGATCCCCAGCCAGCCATCGCCGACCAGAGTGGATTGGCCGCTGGGCCAGGCGGTGAAACCGACATAGTCTTCGTCGCCGAACATGACGCCCTTTTCCAGAAACGCGAATCGGTCGGGCATCGCCTTGAGGAAAGGCGTCTGATGCCAATTGCGGAAACCCAGAATACGCCGCATGGAGCCGATGCCGGCGGGCCCATACCACATCATCCCGGGATGCCAATAACGTTCCAGCTCCATCGCCGCCACGCCTTGGGGCGAATTGCGCAGCGCTTTCAGCATGTCCATTACCAACTGCACACTCGCTTGCGCCTTTGCTTTGTCATGCGGCGCGGTGATAATTCCGTCATTTGAAGCTGGTCCCGGAATCGTGGGCCAATCGGGCGCCAGGCTTGGCGAAAGCGGCCAGGCATTGACTTGCATCATCACCGACGGGATATCCCATAACGCTTGCATCTCCACGATCACCCCGTCGACAAAGCGAAAGAACTCGTGATAACGCATTGAAACCAGATGCTTGGTCGGTGGAATATCGAGCCAGGGCTGCTCAAAGACGCCCATGTAGTGACCGCCACAACCGGCCCAATCGCCGCTCCACTGGCCCGACGAATGACCTGCCATTACGATGAAATCGCGCCGCTCCAAATCGGGAATAGACTCGATGAGCGGCCGGTAGGCGCGCTCAAACAATTCGGCCGGTCCGTCCAGATCTTCAAAGGGCGATGCCAGATGAATGACACAATCAACTGCGAATATCTCGTTCAACTGACGCTGCAATTTCCATGGCTCGATATCGTATAGTGCTGCGCGCAGGATGTTGATGCGCTCTTTATTGGCATTGTGAATGCTGTTGGTCATGATGATTTTCGCAGTTCCCTTGCTTAGCTTGCAAAACTATGTTAACCTTTCCGAAATCGATTTCGCAAGCCCTTGATATGTTACGTTAGCCACTCGAAACGCAATGCCAGTTACTATTAAAGACCTGTCCAACAAGCTCGGCGTCTCGCGCTCCACCGTGTCCAAAGCGCTGAACAACCGTGGCGATGTTTCTTCGCAGACGAAAGAACGCGTTACGCAAGCTGCGCGAGAACTTGGCTACCAACCATCGGCCGCCGCGCGCAATCTCCGCCGCCAACGCACGAACAAAATTGGACTGGTCGTCACCTATCCCATTCACCGTGTGTCCGACTTCCTTTCCGAGCTCATACCGGGCATGGCGACTGTCGCAGAAGAAGCTCAATATAACCTGATTCTATATGCTTCGATGGTCGGCCGGGTGGAGCGGATTAAGAGCCTGTGCCGCTCCCGCGAGGTGGACGGCGTCATAATCGCCTGGCCGCCACGCCTGAGCGAGACCGTAGCGCTCTCGCAGCTTCTGACGGATGAAGACATGCCGCATATCTTCCTTCCGCGCCGTGTGCCTCACAGCGCTGTTTCGTATGTGGCGGCCGACCATGTGCAAGGCGCTCGGCTACTGACCCAGCATCTGATCGCATTGGGGCACCGGCGCATCGGTTTTGAACGGCTGCCGGAAGTCTATGAAACCGACGATGACCGTCACACCGGTTACGTCCAGGCGCTGCGCGAAGCCGACATCCCTTATGATGCCGCTTTGGTGGTTTCCGCGAACTCGCAGGATGCTAATTACGAACGACGTTCCTTTGACGCCTTCCTCGCGCTGGATGAAGCGCCGACAGCGATCCTGTTCTTCACAGACCCGCTGGCGATTCGGGCGCTTTCACACGCCAAAGCGCGCGGCATTCGCGTGCCGCAAGACCTGTCCCTGGCCGGATACGACGGCATTCTGTCATCGGGCGTGACCGAGCCCGCTCTGACAACTGTCCGGCAGTCGACAGCCGAGATGGGCGTGTTGGCGGTCGAAAGCCTCTTAGAGCTGATTACAGGCGGCGGCGGCGAATCGCAGCAACACATCTTGCCAGTCGAGTTGATCGTGCGGCAATCGACCGCCGTCCCTTGGAAAGGCTCTGCTTGACCGCCCGCGATCAGCCTCAGGTTTTGGAAAAGGTGGCAGACGCTTGGTAAAAGCGCGCCTTTTTGTATCGTACGCAGAGTACATGTCTAACTGTATGAGGAGCATGTTATGCGCAAGTTACTAATTGTTCTGTCCTTGCTGGGATTGCTGATCGGCATCCCGGCCTTCGCCCAAAGCGGAGACGCCTGCAATATTGATCCGCCGTCCGAGCCGGTGACGATCGAGATGATTAGTTGGCCCTTCGCCATTACCGAGTTCTACGCGGCTGAGATGGAAGCCTGCAGTGAAGTAGACAATCTCACCATCAATACCAACCTGCTGGATTCGGCTTCGCTGCGAGAGCAGGTCGCCCTGGCTTTGTCCGGCGGTGGTGATTCGCCTTATGACATCTTGCACGGCGCCAACGGCCAGATTGCCGATTGGGGCGCGCCGGGCTGGGTCATGCCGCTCAACGATCTGATCGAGAAGTACTGGGATGAATACGACCTAGGTGATATTCCGCAAGGCTATTGGGATAGCGCCAGCTACAACGGCAATATCTACGGCGTGCCAGTGGTCGGCAATACCCTGCACCTGGTCTACCGCATCGATGTCTTCGAAGAGAATGGCTGGGAAGTGCCGGATACCTATGACGATCTTCTCAACTGGTGCGACGAAGTCGGTTTGGGCAACCCGGATTGGGAACTGATTTACGCCATGGATGTATCGCGCTCGCGCGCCTGGGAGCTGGAATTCTTCATGCTGCTGCGCGCCATGGGTGGCGATTATCTCGCTGAAGACAATATGCCCGCCTTCAACAGTGATGAGGGCATCGCTGCAGTCGATCTGATGATCGAGACCGTCAACCGCTGCGTCGGCGCTGATGGCGTCGCCTATGGACTGAACGAGATTCAGGTGGCGATGGGCAACGGCGGCTTACCGCTGACCAAGATCTGGGCCAGCCGCGCCGCCACCATGGCTGATCCCGAACGCACGGATCTGGGTGATGTCATCGGTTACGCGCCCGCGCCAAGCGTCGTCGAAGGCGGCCCGCGCGCTGGATCCGCCTGGCTCGATTTCTACTTCATCCCGACCAACACCACCAATGATCCGGACCTGGTCTTCCAGGTGATCATGGAAACGGCAGACGCCGCCAGCCAGCAAGCGGCCGCTGCTGTCGGCTCGACTACGCGCAACTCAGCTGCGGAATTTGGTGGACCCTACTTGCCTGCCGCCAACGAAACCATCGGAAACGGCATCGGCAATTACGCTGTCAACCCAGCCGTCTCGATCGCCATCGCCAAGCTGGAGCAATATCTGCCACTGGTTTGGCCCGGCGACATGACCGCGGAAGAAGCGCTGGAAGCGGCGGCCGCCGACTACATCACCGAAGCGACGGCTCAGGGATACATTGAGGGTTAAGACTAGTTCCACCCCTCCCCCAGCCCCTCCCCATCCCCATGGGGAGGGGAGTTCTGTGGGCGAGTCTTCAATGATTTGCATTGGTCTCGGTCAGGGCAAAGTCTCCGCCCAACGCATAGGGGTCGCGTAGACACAGAGCCGCCGGGGGAGATTTAGAGGGGGGGTAAAGCGCATTGTGAAACGCAACACGTTCTTCGCCTTCGCCTCGCCCAGCATCCTCGTCATGCTGCTGCTGATGGTCCTGCCCCTCCTGATGGCTTTGTGGCTCGCCATGCAGTACATGACCTTCCGCAACATCACCGCGCCGGAATTTGTCGGCTTGCGCAATTTCATCGAAATCCTGGACGATCCGCTCTTTTGGCGGTCGTTCAACTTCACCGCGCTCTATATCGCCATTGTGGTGCCGAGCTGGGTCGTGATTGGCTTCATCATTGCGCTCTTCCTCGACCAGGTCTCCGGCTTGGTGCGCGGCGTATATCTCTCGATATTCCTGCTGCCCTTTATCATCGTGCCGGTCATTGGCACCATCATGTTCAAGCAGCTCTGGGAGCCTTCCGGCTTGTTGACCTGGATTTATCAGGAACTGACTGGCACGCGCTTCCGCGTCAATGAGACCTCGGTCAAGACGCTGATCATCATCTTCGGCATCTGGTATGTCACGCCCTTCACCATCGTCGTTTATTTCGCCGGCTTACAGACGCTGCCCGCGGAAATGATTGAAGCGGCGTCCATCGATGGCGCCAGCCGCGTGCAAAAGATCCGCCACATCGTCATTCCTTACGTCAGCTCGCTCACTGTCTTTATCTTGTTGTTTTCGATCATGGATTCCTACCGCGTCTTCGACAGTGTATTTGTCTTATCCGAGCTGAATCCGCAATTCAAGGCCGATACGGTTATGACCTATACATACCTGACCGCGATGCAGTTTCAGCGACTGGGCAAGTCCAATGCCATGGCGATCTTGACCGTCATCGGCATTATGGTCGTGCTGGTGCCTTTCCTCCGCCTCATGTATCGAGAACAGATCGCGGAGCGCTAGCATGGATAGAGTGCAAAATCCGGCGGGACGCCTGCTCATTCACGCTGTCTTGCTCGCCTTCGCCATCTACAGTTTGGTGCCGTTTTTCTGGACCACATTGCAGTCTTTCAAGACTTTCAAAGACGCCTTCTCGCGCACGCCGGTTTTCATCTTCCAGCCCACTTGGAAGAATTATCAGGAAGTCTGGATTCGCTCGCTGCCTGAAGCCGGCTCGTCAGTTGGCTACTTCATCCTGATGGCGGCGGTCATCATCACCTGTCTGATGCTCTTCGCCCGCTACATCCCGCTTAAGTCGACCTGGATTTACATCTGCGGCTTGATCGGCTACGGCCTTCTGCTTTGGGCGATTCCGCAATTGGTCTATATGCAGAAGTACTACAAATACTTCATCAACACCATCATCGTAACGGTCTTCACCATTCTCACGTCGATCAGCATCGGCTGCCTGGCCGGTTATGCTCTGGCGCGCTATGCCGGCATGGCGGCGGTCGTCATTCTGATCGCGGCGCTGGCTTTCCGCGCGCTGCCGCGCCTGGCTTTCGTGCTACCCTATTTCTGGATTGGCTCGCTGACCAATCTGCTCGATACGCACATTCTGGTGATCATCGCCCTGGTCGCGGTCAATCAGCCTTTCACGATCTGGATGCTGCGCAGCTTCTTCATGGAAGTGCCCAAGGACCTGGAGGAATCGGCGATGGTCGATGGCGCAAACCGGCTGACATCCTTCCTGCACGTCATCGTGCCGGTGGCTTGGCCCGGCATCATCTCGACCGCGCTTTTCACCCTGTTGCTGGCCTACAATGAATTCTTGCTGGTGCGCGTCCTGACGCAAACCAACTGGACGCTGCCGGTCGCCATCTCACGCTACACCGGCGCGGAAGATCCAGCGCAGCTGACGCTGGCGGCGGCCGCATCCGTCTCGGCGACGATTCCGATCATCGTTGTGATCCTTTTCTTCCAGAAGCACTTGGTCAAAGGCTTGTCCGCCGGCGCGGTTAAGGGCTAAAAGCGCTCGCTGGAGCGCATTCGAATGTAGGGGCGACACTTGCGCGGCCAGCCAGAGCGCATTCGAATGTAGGGGCGAGGCGGCGACTCGCCCACGATCATTCGCGAAGTGTTCGCAGAATAGTGGAAGCTCAGGAGAACGCAAATGGCAGTGTCTATACCGCAGCGGAACCGGAAAACCATCATCGCGTTTTGGAAGGCAATGAACGATTCGGACGCGAGCCAGGTTTCGGATATCGTCAAGACTTATACGCACAAAGACATCACCTGGCACGGACCTGAACCCTATAACGACGACATCCATGGCGCCGATGCGCTCATTGATTGCTTCTGGCAGCCATTATTGCGTTCGTTTCCCGATCTGCAGCGCGAATGCGATGTGCTGCTGGCCGGTCGTTACCGTGACCAAGACTGGGTGAGCGCCTCCGGCTACTTCAGCGGGACCTTCGTCGAAGATTGGAATGGTATCGCCGCGACCGGCGAACGGACGCTCATTCGCTTCGGCGAGATCATGTCGCTGGAAGCGGGCAAAATCGTCAAGACGTACTTTCTGCTTGACCTCATTGATGTCATGCAGCAAGGTGGCTTTCGGCTGGGATGGGACGCGCCGGCAATCGAAGGGCTGCGTCCGAAGGTAAAGATCGGCAGCGGCGTCCTGCGGAGCGAGCAAGACGAGGCTGAGACACGCAAAACGCTGTTGCTGGTGGAAGCGATGCTGTTTGGGCTGGTGCGCAAAGACCAACCGATGGCACTCTATTGGGATCCGGAAATGGTCTGGAACAGCCCCAGCGGCGTCGGCACTGCGCGTTCGCTTGCTGAATTTCTCGATAAGGTGCACGAAGTATTCCTGCACGGCTTGTCCGGCACCTGGGAGGGTTCGCATAACGCCCGTTACGCCGAAGGTCGCTTCGCCGTATCCACCGGCTGGCCCAGCCTGGTCGCCGTTCATAATGGCGTGTTCCTCACCATTCCAGCTACCGGCAATACGCTGCGCTGGCGCATTATGGATTTCTGGGAACGCCGCGGCGATCTGCTCCTTACCAACTGGGTGCATATCGATATGATCTATGTCTTTATGCAGATGGGCGTGGATGTTTTTGAAATGTATCGCCGCTACCGTCAAGACCTGAGGCGCCAAGCGCGATAAAGCCTGCCGCGAAGGACGAGATTGGCCGATCTTGACGCGGACATGGTCTCTCGAAGTAGCGAATCGAAAAAACAACGGCTTGCCACGCCGCGAAGCAAATTCGCTACAGGCATTGATAGTCAAGCCGAATTCGATGGCAGCCACAGAAAGCTTCAGCGGGCTGCTCCGGGTCGAATGCCCGGTCGTCAAGGGGCTATCTATAGACCCTCAATCGCTGCCGCCTTGCGCAAATGCCAATCATGCTCTCGCTCGTATGCGTAGGCAATTCGATAAACTGTGGCTTCGTCAAAAGCGCGTCCTGTCAACTGGAAGCCGTAGGGCAACCCGTCGCCGGTAATGCCACACGGCACCGTCAGCGCTGGCAGACCCGCTAGATTTGCATTGAAGGTATGATGACACATCGAACCCACTGGCGTATCGGGAAAACCGTCCGCCCGCGGCGCATACAATTGATCTAGCGGCGCGGTCGCTATTGGCATCGTCGGCCAAAGCATGGCATCCAACTGATGCTCGTTGAAAGCGCTATTGATCGCATTGCGGTAGAGAGAACGGGCTTGTTGCGCCGCCAGATAATGGGTCGCCGGCACCAGTTCTCCCAATTGTACGATGCTGCGCGTTGCCGGGTCATATTTGTCGCCGTGTCCTCGGATCAGCTTGCGATGATAGGTGCTGCATTCCGACAGCACGATGGTGAAGAGCGCGTCCTGAGTGATTTCCAGTTCCGGCAGACTGATCTCCACAAACTCGGCGCCCTGCTGTTGATATTCGGCGATGACCGCCTCAACCGATGCTCGTATCTCATCATGGAGGCCCTCATAAAAGAAGTAGTCCCGCTCGACGCCGATGCGCAGGCCAGCGACGCCCGCTTCGAGATCGGCGCAGAAATCTGGCACAGGCTGATTCGCGCTGGTTGGATCCTTGGGCTCGTAACCTGCGATTCCCGCCAGCAGCAGCGCATTGTCTTTGACCGTCCTCGTCATCGGGCCAACGTGATCGAGCGACCAGGCTACCGGTACAACGCCGTAAATGCTGACGCGCCCAAAACTCGCCTTCATGCCGACCAGATTGTTGATCGATGATGGCACACGGATGGAGCCGCCAGTATCTGTGCCAAGGGCGCCGAAGGACGAGCGGCTGGTAACCGCCGCGCCGGAGCCGATACTCGAACCGCCCGGATAGCAGTTCAGATCCCAGGGACTTCGAGTAGGCGGCTCATTCGACCCGAGCGCGAACTCGTGACAATGCAGCTTGCCGATAATAATTGCGCCCGCCTGCTGCAGTTTCTCCACACAAGTTGCGTCATAATCCGGCAAGAAACCGGCCATCACTTGTGAGCCTGACTCGGTGGCGATACCCTTGGTATAGATATTGTCTTTGATGCCGATAGGCAGGCCGTGCAGAGGGCCGCGCCGTTCGCCCGCCGCTATCTCCGCATCCGCGCGCTCCGCCGCCGCCCGCGCTTTTTCGGCAAGGATGTTCGCGTAGGCATGGACGACAGGTTCTGTTTTTTCGATCGCGCGCAGATTTGCTTTCACCAACTCAACTGAAGAAATCTCGCCCGCGCTCAGTAGGTCGCTTGCTTCGCTAAGCGAAAGGTCAGTCAATTCGGTCATCGCTCGCTCCTTTGACGATCGGTGTCGGCTTGACCAAGCCGAAAGATCGGCGCCGGCACGATATCTTGCAAATCAAAGGCATCAAAGGTATCTACAGCCGCGAGTTGATTCATCAGCAAGGCTGTCAACATTTCGGCTTCTTCTTGTGAGACTGGCAGCCCCATCTTCTTCGCCAATGCCAGAATAACGTCTGGTTCTAGAACTTCATCCGAACTTGCTCTGCCGTAACCCATTGCTCTTCTCCTCGTCGAAATATCCTGATCATAAGCCGAGTTTCAGTCGGCGCTTGCCCATTCTATTGCGAAAATCTGCTCCTCAATTCGCAGCAGGCGCGCTTGCAATAATTGCCAGCAATTCAAATAAACACCGTTGGCTGCCAGGTATGAGCCGACGACTAATTGATACGGACTGGACTCGAAGTAGGCATAGGGGTTCGCCGAGTCTTCAAAAGACATGTCGCTGTTTTCTATGGCTCGGCGCAGCATCGCTTCCGTCCGCGCCAACATTTGCAGGACGCCTTCATACCCAAAGTCCTGCTTCCATTCCGCCGGCGTCCGATAGTGTACGGCGTCATTAAACGCGCTCGCCATCTCCCGCAGCAGTTGTATAGGCTGGTCGTTTTCCAAGCTGTCAACCCAGGACAGTGCCTTCACCTGCTCCAGCAGCGTTTTCGCCCGCTCAAGCGCGAAGTGCATCCGTCCATTCAGATCTGCAATGTCTTCAAGGCCGCGCTCCCAAACTTCGTGTGCGCTCATTCCAAAGACCGACATCGCATGATCTTCCGCCAACCAAGCCGTGTCGGCCCGCGCCAGGTCATGCAGCTCTTCTACCGCATCGCTGATGGCGCCGCAGGCTTCCGCGATCTTATTCAATCCGCTGCCACCGGGCCAGGCATGCGCCACGCCGGGCTCGCGCTTGACTAACATGGCACGCCCTTCGTGAAGCTGCCCCGCTTGCCAGAAGGCGGCGTTAGCGAGCATTCGCGCCGGCAGCCCCCAATCATCCATCGCCAGGTTGTAGCCAAATTCTGGATGCGAGCCAAAGAGTACGACGCGGCCCAAACCATTATAGCCACTGACGATATTGAAACGCCCTTCCTGTGACGCCTTGCCCAGAACCGTCGCTTCGGAATTTCCGCTCTGGCTTAGACGCAAGAAATATTCAGAATGGGTAAACGCGTCGCAAGAGCCAGCTACGGCCGAAAGCCCCGTCGCCATTGACGCATCGGGCAGCAGGCCGGTGTCGACATCAAACAAGGGACCATTGTAATGCGTAATCTTGAAGCGATCGGGCAAGCCAAACATAATTGGATGTTCCGGCTTCAGGTTGCGGCTTTCGATGATGCCAATACCCGGTGATTCCAAGCCGATCCATTCCGTATCGCCGCGGTTCCAGATCAGCGCATTGACCAACTGCAGGTGGCGCTGTTGCGGGCAGACCTCGAGGAAGCTTTCGGCGACGATCGCCGCATTGAAAGAACCGGCGCAGGAGCCAATATACATGCCGCCGCGCTGCACCCATGCCTTGATCAGGCGGCAACCCTCGTCGCCCAGCGGATTGAGCTGGCCCGCCATCGCCAAGCCACCACCGCCCGGCACAACGAACAGATCGTAGTCATCGAGTTTTCCCGCGCGGATTTCCTGCGCGCTGATGAATTCCACCTGAAATCCGAGCTCTGCGAAAATGCGGGCGTGGTTGAAGGGCGCGCCACCGCCGCCATAAATCGCTATTCTCAGCCGGTGAAGTAGAAGACCTTCGAAGCCCCGCAGATCCGCGACAGCCGCCGCTGGAACGCCGTAATGGTCAAGCGCGGCTTTGAGCCTGCGAGGCGATATAGTATCCGCATTCGTGATCAAAAAGGCGCCGCGCTGCAATTCCAGCGGCTTCCCGTTCGACGCCTCCGCGCTGAATTTTTCGGTCGCCCAACGAACCTCAGCCTTCTCCCGCAGCAGAAAATTGACCAGGCGACTGGCTCGCTGCCAATTATCCTCGCGCTGCTCGACGATGTACTGCGCTGGCATCTTGGTTTCTCCTCACACCGGCTCAGTTTCAGTTGCAGCCTGTTCATACAGCAGGCAGGCGACGCGACGATTGGGCGCGGTCGCTTTCAGCTGCGGCACAATGGACGAACAAGCCGCCAACGCTTGGGGGCAGCGTGGATGAAAATGGCAGCCGGAGGGAGGATCAAGCGGCGAAGGCGGCTCCCCTTGCGGCAGCTCCCAATTGACCCGCCGAGATGGATCAGGTGTGGGAATCGCCGAAAACAGCACTTGCGTATATGGATGCTGTGGCGTGGCAAAAAGTTCTTCGGTTGTCGCCTCTTCAACGATTTTGCCAAGGTACATCACCGCCACTCGGTCGCTGAAATGCTGCACGACGCCGAGGTCGTGCGTGATGAATACATAGGTCAAATTGAAATCGCGCTGCAAATCTGAAAGCAGATTCAGCGTTTGCGCCTGCACCGAGACATCCAGCGACGAGGTCGGTTCATCGGCAATGATAATCTGAGGAGACAAAGCAAGCGCCGCGGCAATACCGACCCGCTGCCGCTGGCCGCCGCTCAACTCGGACGGGTAGGCGCGGGCGTGCTCGCTTGTCAGTCCTACTCGTTCCAATAGCGCATCAACGCGTTTGTTCCGCTCCGTCTTGCTGCCTTCACCGTAAATGTCCAGCGGCTCACGGATGATGTTGCCAATCCGCATACGTGGATTGAGGGAAGCATAAGGGTCTTGCAGAATGATCTGGGCTTGCCGGCGGAACGCGCGCAATTCCGATCGCCGCATGTCGAAGATGTTCGCGCCATTGTAAAGCACTAGACCCGTCGTCGGCTGCAGAAGCCGCAGCAGCAGGCGCCCCAAGGTACTCTTTCCGGAGCCTGATTCGCCCACGATCGCCAGCGTCTGCCCGGCGTAAACGTCCAGCGAGACGGATTCCACCGCTTTGACCGCCGCCTTCGCCCCACGCAAGCTCGCCAGCAAGCCGGATTCGAGCGGGAAGTATTTGCTCAATCCCCGCGCTTGCAGCAGCGGCTGCGCCCCCTTAGTCATAGAGGACACAAGCCACCTCTTGACCATCGGCGGTCTTTCGTAGATGAGGCTCTTCTTGTCGGCACAGCTCAAGCGCATGGCTGCAGCGCGGATGAAAGCAGCAGCCGGAGGGTCGATCCGCCAGACCTGGCACACGCCCCTGAATATTCTCCAGCGCGCCGCGCGCGATGCCCTGGCTCGGCAATGATTTGAGCAGCGCCTGCGTGTAGGGATGTAGCGGTTTGCTGAAGATCGACGCCACATCGCCGGATTCAACGATCTTGCCGGCATACATCACCGCCACGCGATCGCAGACTTGCGCCACCACGCCCAAGTCATGCGTGATCAACAGCACGCCGGCGCCATGCTCCTTTACCAGCAGGCGGCGGATTAAATGCAGAATCTGCGCTTGAATCGTAACATCCAGCGCGGTAGTCGGCTCGTCAGCGATTAGCACCTGAGGGTGACACGAAATTGCGATAGCCAGCGCGATCCGCTGCGACATGCCGCCGCTGAATTGGTAGGGATAGGCGTTCAAACGCTCTTCCGCCGCCGGGATGCCCACTTGACGCAGCAGCGCCAAGGCACGTTCCTGCGCTTCAATCGCGTTGAGATCAAGGTGCTCTTGTAGCGTCTCCATTACCTGATGCCCTACGGTGAACAATGAATCAAGCGCTGTCATCGGATCCTGGAAGATCATCGAAAGGCGGCTGCCGCGCAAATCCTGCAACGCGTCTTCATCCACAGCGGTAAGGTTCACATCTTCTAGCCAAACTTCTCCCGCGCTGATGCGGGCGTTGCTTGCCAGCAGGCGCATAACGCTATAAGCTACGGTCGATTTTCCGCAGCCCGACTCACCCACCAATCCCAGGATTTCGCCCCGCCGCAAATCGAAGCTCACATCGGAGACCGCCTCCAGCCAAGCCCCGCCGCTGAAAAACTCGGTCGTCAGATTCCTCACGGAAAGCAGGCTCATCGTCCTTTCCTCGCGGGATTCAGAAGATCTTGCAATCCATTGCCAAGCAGGTTGAATCCGAGTACTGCGATCGATATCGCCAGACCGGGAACCATCACCATCCAGGGCGCTTGCTGCATGAAGGAGCGTCCCTCGGACAGCATCAGACCCAGCGATGGATCGGGCGGCTGTGTGCCCAAACCGATGAAACTCAGCGCCGATTCCAGCAAAATGGCGATGCCCATTAGGATGGAAGCCTGTATCAGGACCGGCGCGATCGCGTTGGGCAGAATATGGCGCAGCATCAGTCGAAGATGAGAGGCGCCACGCGCCCGCGCGCCCTCGACGTAGAGTTCATTGACTACCTCCAGCGTTGAGCCGCGCATGACCCGCGCGAAGATCGGCACATAGACGACCGCCACCGCCAGGATCATTACCGATATCTCACGCCCGACAAAGCCGGTTAATGCCACCACCAGCACAATGGCTGGAAAGGCCATTAGCACATCCATCGGCCGCATGATGACGTTGTCCGCTACACCGCCGAAGTAACCGGCGAGCAATCCCAGTGATACGCCGACGATCAAACCAAAGCCGACAGAGCCCAGCGCCACCGCCAGCGAAATCTGATAGCCGTAGAGAACGCGCGTTAGAATGTCCCGCCCGAAGTTGTCCGTACCGAGCAAGTGCGCGCTCGTCGGCGCGCTGAGCGGCGCCATGAAATCCATCGCGTCCGGTCTGTATGGCGAATAAAGCGATACGGTAGCGGTCATCGCACTGAGCACAAGAATGATGGTCGCGCCGATGAATGCCGATCGGCTGGCTTCGTACCAGCTCCGCAGGCGGGCGACCAGTTCACGCGCGAGACCGGTCCGCGCCTTCATGATCCCGCCCCGCGGATCTTCGGATTCAGCAAAGCGTAGATGACATCGGTTGTCAAATTGACCATGATGAAGAGGAAGGCGACCACCAGCATACCTGCCTGAACAACCGGATAGTTGCGCTCCAAGGTATAGCTGACGATGAGCCGGCCCACCCCGGGCAAACTGAATACCTCTTCCACGATAACAGCGCCCCCAAGCAGATAGCCGAATTGCAGACCGATCACCGTAACGATCGGAATGCTGGCGTTGCGCAGGACATGCTGGTAAATGACCAGCCGCTCACGCAGCCCTTTTGCGCGCAGGAATTTGACAAAGTCCAGCTCAAGCACCTCTAGCACCGCCGACCGTGTGATGCGCACCAGCACCGCCGAGAGCCCCACAGCCAGCGTAAGCGCCGGCAAGAAGAACGAGCGCAGATTCCGCAGCAGGTCGTCTTCGAGCCGCTCATAGCCGGACGAGGGAAACATCCGCAGCGCCAGCGCGAAAACGAGAATAAGCATGATGCCCAGCCAGAAATCGGGGATGGAAATGCCGAATAGCCCGAGCAGCATCGACAAACGATCAGCGATGCCGCGCGGTTTGGTCGCCGCGCGTATGCCCAGCGGCACAGCAATTAGTATCGCCAGCGCCAGCGACATTAGTGTGAGTTGAATCGTGACGGGCAGGCGGACTTTCAGCAGGGCGGTCACGGCTTCATTGCTGCGGAAATCTTTGCCCAGATCACCTTGCAGCGCCTTGCCCAGCCACTGCCCATATTGCAGATGAACCGGCAGATCAAGTCCAAGTTCCTCGCGCACGATCGCCAGCCGTTCTGGCGTGGCGCGCAAGCCCAATATCACCTGAGCCGGATCACCCGGAATCAGCCGCAGCAGCAGGAATATCAGTACCGATGTGCCGAAAAGGACGGGCAACAAGAGCAAAAGCCGACCCCCAATGTAACGTAACAGGCGCATGGGTCTATCGCCGGTGAACGGTTATTCTGTCGAAATTTGTAGGGCTTGGCCCCTACTGAAAAAAGCCCTCAATCGCAACGGCTTTACCCCTTCCCATGCCCTTCGCCATTGAAATAGGGAACAGTGGCTTTCCCTCAAAGTCGCAGTTCATGGCACAGATCCGATGTAAAGAAACAGCGCCTGTGCTGCTTCTTCTAGTCGCCCCCCTTCCCTTGCTCGCTGGGGAAGGGGGTTGGGGGGATGGGGTAAAATAGCGCGCCGATCAAGCGTCAATCCAGATGTCTTCCATGCGCAGTTCAAGCGTCGGCAGCGTCTGCGCGCCATGAATGTTGGGCTGCGTCCAGTAGGTGCGCCTGAAGTTAACCATAAACACTTGCGGTGAATACTCCTGGTGCAGGCGCACAACGTTGTTATAGGCCTGCTGTCGCGCTTCCGGATCAAGCGTGAAACGGAATTCATCCAGCGCCGTATCAAGCTCGGGCGCGTCCCTGAAGGCGGAGAAATTCCAGGGCGACGCCGAATGCGAGAGCGGATAGAGGCAATGCTCGCCCGGATCGGCTGTGGCGCTCCAGTAGGTGCCCGTGATCTCGTAATTCAGCGTGAAGAGCTCCTCGAACCAGCGCGCCGATTCGAATGACTCGACCTCAACGCGGAAGCCGGCCGGGGCAAGCTGCTGCTCCAGCAGCTGGCCAACCAAGGGCTGCGTTGGCACCTGTGGCTGGGCGGCATAGCGGATCGTCAGCCCGTCCTCATACCCGGCTTGCGCCAGCAGCGCCTTCGCCCGCTCAATATCGGGGCCGCCGTCAAAGACGTTGCTGCCGGAGTACCAGGGATTCGATGGAGACACCGGCTCCGCCGAGGGCACGGCTTGACCAAACCAAACCAGGTTGGCGATGGATTCGCGATGCAGCGCCCACTGCAGCGCCTGCCGCACTTCCACTTTGTCAAAGGGCGGCTTGGAACAATTGATCAAGAACATATCGGGGAAGAACTCGCCATCCGGATTCGCCTTGACATCGCCGCTCGCCCGCAATTCGTCCGCCCGATGCAAAGGCACCTGCTCAATCCAGTTGAGTTCACCGGTCTGCAAACCAGTCAGGCGCACTGTGTCGTCCGAAATCGCGCGGAAGATGACTTTGTCCAGATAGGGTTGGTTCGGCTTGTGGTACTTGTCCCAGCGCTCGAGCTCGATGAAGTCGTCCTTGACCCACTGCACGAACTTGAAGGGACCGGTGCCGATAGGCACGAGCCGCGGATCGTTCTCCTCGATGCCCTTCTGGTTCACCACTTCGACGATGGCGCCCAAAGCCTCGAGCAAGCCGCCCCAATTCGGTTGGGTAGTAATGCGCACGGTGTAGTCGTCGACCGCTTCGACGCCCTCGATCGGCGTCAGGAAGACTGCGTTCGGCGCGCCCAGATCGGGGCTGAACAGGCGATCGAAGGTATAGACCACATCGGCGGCGGTGCAATGTTCATCGTTGTGGAAATAGGCGTTGTCCGCAATCTGAAATTCCCAAGTCGAGTCATCGAGCTGCTGCCAGGAATGCGCCAAGCCTGGCAGTACGTTGTTGTTGCGGTCGAGGTTTACCAGCTTGGAGAAGACGTTCTGATAGACTTGCATCGACGAATAGAGTTCGGCGAAAGCCGGGTCCATATTGACTGGCTTGTCGATGGTGGCGGCGACCAGCGTACCGCCTTGCCTCGGTGTGCCCTGCGCCAGCGCGGTCGCCAGGCGGAAGCCGGGCATCATCGATTGCGCAACCGCGACGCCGCCAACAGTCGTCACCGCCTGTAAAAATTGTCGCCGCGAGACGCGCCCTTCCTTATACTTCTTGATGAAGTCATTCACTTGTTCTTTCTGTAAACTCATTTGCATGTCTCCTGTTCAATTGACTTGACTGCAACCGTGTCACAAAACGCTTGAAGCTCAGCATAGCCTAACGAAAATGCAATTAACTGTCAAAACTCATGGTGATTTCAAAGATGATTGCTCCAAATATAATTCTCGGTTGCAAAGGACCATGCAACGTCAACGTAGTCGGCGGAGGAGGTTTTTCTGCGATCGCCATAACATCCAACGCGTCTTGCGGGAGCGACCATTTATGGCAACTCGCAGACAGTTGATGTGGCGCTTGGCTGGTTATCAATCATTCATGTCTTCCGAATATGGCAACATCGGCGACTGTGTAATCCGATGCCGCCCAATTGAAACATCGATTGTTCGCCGCTCTGCCTCTGATAGGGATACCTGCCCGTTATTCCCATGAGCGCCCCGCGCGAGGAATTCCTGTCTGAAACTTGTCAAAAGCGACAGGCTGGCGCCAGCGACGACTCGCCTACGTCCAAGACGGCAAGCTACACATTATTCAGATCCTTTGGCAATCATGCTTCCACGCCACATTTGGAGTAACTGTCACATGCGAGAATGACTACGATCAAATAGCTTGATCAACGACAGGCAGCTTGTACAGTGACGCCGCCGTTCGCCACATCACCGGTTCCAGCAATTCCTTCGGCAGCATGCGCATGGAGAAATCGGGCGTATCGCCGTCCCAATGGGGAAAGTCCGTCGCGAACATCAGCATTCTCTCCGCCGGAAACATCGCCAGGATTTGGTGCAAGTGCTTGCGTTTCTCCGGTTCTTCGATCGGCTGCGTCGTAAAATAGACGTGCTCGTATACAATCTCGCTGGGCGGGCGATCCAGCCAGGGAACCGTCATACGCAAGGCTTTCCAGTTCTTGTCGAAGCGCCACATGATCGGCACAAGCCAGGAAACGCCACCTTCAATCAGTACGAATCGTAAAGTCGGGAACTTCTGAAAGGCGCCCTCAGCCACCAAGCTTAGCAAGTGCGCCATATAGCTGCCAGCCAAATTGGTATGCCATTCGAAGTAGCTTCCCGGGTAGCCGGTCACCGAAGGCTGCCCGGAAACGCCGCTGCCCTCCGAGCCCGGGTGTATCGCCACCGGCAAATCGTAAGCTACCGCCGCATCATAGATGGGATGATAGAAGCGATGACCGTAGCCATAGGTTGCGCCGCTCGCCAATAGCACCTGCACCACATCAGGTTGATTCCCGTGTCGATGGATTTCGTCCGCCGCTTGCGCCGGGTCGGCTGTCGACACGACCAGGGAATACTTAAAGCGCGGATCCCTAGGCAACCAGTCGCTAATATAGTGATCGTTGACCGCGCTGCAATAGGCGGCGGCGAAATCCGGTTCGGGAGACAATCCCGTGGCGATTGCGCCAGAATTGAGTATGCCGAAGTCGATCTTGTATGCGTCAAAATGGTACTGGGACAAGGTGTCGGGTCGGCTATTGATGAAAATGCCGTCGGGCGTCAAGGCGTCAGCGCGATTCACGCCGTTGGGATTCCAATAACCGAGGTGGCCCGGGCCCGAATTACCGCTTTTGACTCGAGTGCGCCAAGGTTCGGGCAGGAAGTCAAGAATCCGCTGACGATCAGCGCCCGGATGGATATCGGTGTCGACAATCATGATACGGCTTCTCTCTTTGCGCTTGCCGTAATCTTACTGTAGAAACAGGCGCCTGCCCAAATATCGGCGTGCTGTCGCTTGGGATCAGATTGATAAACACCGGCCGATTGGTTACAGTTTCGGGAGTTAAGACAGTTTTGAGCATGCAAATTCGTGTGCCGCGCAAGTTCATGGAAGCAAGCGTTTAACGGCGTGATTTATGGAAGACCGACCCAATATACTATTCATCCTAACCGATCAGCAAAATGCGAATATGATAAGCAGCGCCGGAAACCGCCATGTGCGGACGCCGGCTATGGACAGCATCGCCCGCCGCGGTACACGCTTTGAACGCGCCTATTGCATGAATCCGGTGTGCGTGCCGTCACGCTTCAGCCTGTTCACCGGGCGCCGAGGCAGTGACATTGGCTTGCTTAACAATAAGGACGACCATATCGAGGAGATGCCCGCCGCAATCCTTGAAGATGCAATGGGCTGGCAAATGCGCCTTGCCGGCTACCACACGGCCTACGGCGGCAAGACACATTTTCCCCTCGGTTTGACGCCCGAAGATTTCGGATTCGAGACCATATCTTGTGATGATCGCCACGGCTTGGCTGAGGATTGCGTCCAGTTCCTGTCTGGCGATCACAGCAATCCTTTTCTGTTGGTTGCATCTTTCATCAATCCGCATGACATCTGTCATATGGCGATTCGCGACTTCGCCGAGACCCCGCTGGAACGTCAGCTATCCCGACCAGACCGTATTGAATTGAAGGAGCTGGACGCCGCGCTGCAGATTCCTGAGGGATTAACAGAGGAGGAATTCTTCCGCGATGTCTGCCCTCCCCTGCCGGAGAATTTCGAAATCCCGCCCGCGGAAGCGGAAGCAATCCGAGTTATGCAGGCGCGCAGCCCATTCAAGCTGAAAGCGCGCGAGCGCTACAGCGAGCAAGACTGGCGCATGCACCGCTGGGCTTACGCCCGCTTGACCGAAAGAGTTGACGGTCAGATCGAGCGCGTGCTGTCAGGACTGCGAGACAATTGTCTCGAAGACAACACGGTCGTCGTTTTCACCAGCGATCACGGCGATATGGATGCCAGCCATCGCATGGAACACAAGACTGCATTCTACGATGAGGCTGCCCGCGTGCCGCTGCTCATTGCCGGTCCCGGGCTGGCGCAGGGCGCGGTCGACGATCAGCATGTGGTTTCCAACGGCTTGGATCTAATGCCGACACTCTGCGCTATCGCTGGCTTGGAGCCGCCGAGCGGGCTGGAAGGGCGCAGTCTATTTCCACTGCTCAATTCTTCGCCAGCGGCCGCCTGGCGCGATGCCACCCCGGTCGAAAGCGACATAGGGCAGATGGTTGTGCAGGACGACTTCAAATATATGCGTTACTATCAGGGCGAGAATAGAGAACAGCTCGTTGACCTTGCCGAAGACCCGGGCGAAATGCGCAATGCCGTCAATGATGCGGCGCATCAATCGCGACTCGGACAATTGCGCGATAAGTTTGCGTCAGTCTTTCCCAGAGCGCATGATCCCTATTCGTGAACAGGAGGTGAAGCGAAAACCTACGCCAGTGTCCGCCTAAGCCAGGCGCGCAATCAACAATGTCCGAAAGAGTTTCAGATCTTAGAGAGGTAATATCATGTCAAGAGAAGCACTCACAGGCTATGTATTTGTCATTTGCATCCTGTTGGCGACCTTTAGCGCTGCCGCCGTCGCCCAGGATGTGGGCGAGGACCCGCTCATCGCTGAGGTAGAAGCGGGCAACCTGCCACCGCTATCAGAGCGCCTGCCGAACAATCCCTTGGTTGTCGGCCCCGGCTTGTTGATGCCGGAAGAGGCGCTTCCGGATTGGGAACCGGGCCAGCATGGCGGCACGCTGCGCACCGCCTTCACCAGCGCTTTCGGCTTCTCCGGCGAGCTTTTCGTCATGAATGTCGAGCCCATCATCGCGGCGCCTGATATTGATGTCGAAGGCTTCTACGGCAACGTCGCGGAAGGCTTCGAAGTCAACGACGATGCGACCGTTTTCAGCTTCACCTTGCGCGAAGGCTTAAAATGGTCGGACGGCACGCCCGTGACCACTGCCGATGTCGCCTTTGTCTTCAACGACCTGTACAGCAATGCCGACTATGGCGCCTTCCCCAATAAATTCAAGTCCGCCAGCGGCACACCCGCGGAACTAACGATCATTGACGATTACACCTTCAGCCTGTCCTTTGATGTGCCCTCCGGCGGAATCTTGCGCGATCTGGCGATCACCGGCTGGACGTCTTACAACGATATGATCAAACCCGTTCACTACTTGGGCGACTATCATCCTACCTATGCCGATGCCGATGAACTGGCGGCCAAACTAGAATCAGAAGGTCTGACGACTCAGGAGTGGCCCATCCTGTTCAACAACAAGGATTGCCCACGTTTCCATATCTTGCGCGAGAAATGTATCGGCTTGCCGCAGTTGAGTCCCTGGGTGGTCACCGAACTTACTGAATCGGGCACCATCATGCAGCGAAATCCCTACTACTGGAAGGTCGATACCGAGGGCAAGCAGTTGCCCTATCTTGACACGCTGGTAGCGCAAGTCTTTGGCGATGGCGAGATGGTGAACCTGGGCGCGATCGCCGGTGACATCGATTTCTTGTACGGCACGCAATACAGCAACTTCCCACTCTACAAAGAAAACGAGGAAGCAGGCAACTTCGTAACTATCCCGCTGATCTTGCACGCCGACCCGACGGCGCTATATATTCAGACCTGCAACAACGATCCGACATACGTCGCCGTCGCCGATGATGTCCGCTTCCGCCGGGGGCTCAGCCACGCAATCGATCGCGAGGAGATTATCGATGTGATCTACCTCGGTCTTGGCAGTATTCCGACCTGGGTGCCGGCGGAATTCGACCCCGATCTCGCCAACGAATTGTTGGATGAAATGGGCATGGATCAGCGCGATGGCGATGGCTACCGCATGTCGCCAGCCGGCGACGCTTTCACGCTGTACATAGAGGTGGCGCCTGTGCGCCCCGATATGATTCCGGTTACCGAACTGATTGTGGATCACTTGGGAACCTTCGCTGATATCCGCGCGGAGTTGCGACAGGAAGATCCCAATGTGAAAAATGAACGGATTGCCAACAACGAAACACAAGCGTCAATCCATTGGATCCAAACTTATCAGTGGCGTCCGGGCATGAACCAGGAATACGCGACCAGTTCACAGTGGTGTATGTCTTGGCGCAACTGGCTGGATACCGGTGGCGCATCCGGCACTGAGCCGCCCGCCGAAGTCAAACGGCTCTACGAAATCCGCGTCGCGCGCAAGGCGACCGTGCCCTACTCCGAAGCCGACCTGGCGCTTGTCGATGAGCTCTTCTCACTCCACTACGACAACGTGTGGATCTTGCCGATGATCGAGAACGTGCTGCGCCCCACCATCTTCAACGCCGACTTTGGCAATATCGCCACCGGCGGAACGCAGATGGGCGCCTCGCGCGCTGGCGAGCAATTCTTCTATCGGACAATGCAGTAAAAGCCGCAAGTTCAAAACGAGCCGTGCCCGCTTGGCGCGGCTCAACCCTGTATCTTCATAGCGAGAACTAGCGGACGATATCTGTTGGGAGCGCGCCAGTGGGCATCTACATTGTCAAGCGCCTGCTCACCATGATTCCGCTCTGGCTCTTGCTTTCGATCATTACGTTTTTTCTGATTGAGCTGCCGCCAGGGGATGCTGTCAGCAACGAAGTTATCGCTTTGCGGGCGCAGAATATCGAAGTTGATGACTCGATGATTCAGCGTTTGCGCGCGCAGTGGGGCTTGGACGATCACTTCCACGTCCGTTACCTGCGCTGGATCGAAAACATTGTCGTACGTCGTGACCTGGGGCGAGCCGTCAATGGCCGCAAAAATGTGGATATCCTACTGGAAGCGCTGCCATACACCATCATCATCGGCTTATCCTCGCTGATATTGTCGCTTGGCATAGCCATTCCGCTTGGAATTTTCTCCGCCACGCACCAGTATTCCATCGCCGACTATATTATTACCTTTCTGGCTTTCGCCGGTTTGGGCGCGCCTGGCTGGCTGCTCGCCATCATAGTCGCCTGGGCGAGCCTGTACTTTCTCGATTTTGTGCCGCTCGGCGTCAACTCGCTGGAGTACTTGGCGGCGCCGATGAGCTGGGAAAAAGCCATCGACACCGCCAAGCACCTGTGGGCGCCCATTCTGCTGACGGCACTGCCGTCGATAGGCGGTACGATCCGTGTTGTGCGCAACAATCTGCTAGATCAGCTGGGGCAGCAGTACGTGGTAACCGCGCGCGCCAAGGGCTTGAAAGAGTCGAAGCTCGTGCGCAAATACCCGGTGAAGATCGCCCTCAACCCCTTGATCAGCGATTTCGGCATGCTGGTCTACGGCATCGTAGCCGGCCAAGGGCTGATTGGTATCGTCTTGGGGTTGCCGACATTGGGACCGCTGCTGCTTCATTCCTTGCTGGCGCAAGACATGATCCTGGCGGGCACCATCTTGCTGATTTACGCCTCCGTCATCTGGCTCGCCACCTTGGCTTCCGATGTGCTGCTAGCCTGGTTTGATCCGCGAATTCGCTTTGAGGGGACGGTGCGATGACGGACCAGCATGATAGCCTGCTGGAGCGCCGCGAGCGCATTCGCGCCAGGTTCGGCCTTACAGAGGAAGCTCCGACCGCCACGCTTGACGATGTGCCCGCGGGCAAGGTCGACGAGGCTTATTATTATGCCAGCCAATGGCGGCTGATGTGGTGGCGCTTCCGCCGCCATCGCATGGCTTTAATCTCCATCGGCTTGTTAGTTCTGCTCTATCTTATGGCGGCCTTCGCCGAATTCATCGCGCCATACGGGACGACTACTCGATTCCGTCGCTATCAGCAGGCGCCCCCTTCGACGATTCATTGGTCAGACGAAAATGGATTTCGTGGTCCCTTCGTCTATGCTGTCGAGCAGGAGCGTGATCCGGTGACGAGGCGCGTGACCTTCGTGGAAAACCGCGAGACGGTTTTGCCGATTCGCTTCTTCGTTGAGACCGAACCCTACAAGCTTTGGGGCGTCATTGAACTGCGGCACAAACTGTTCGGCTTAGGAGCAGCCGGGGAGAAAGCGCGCGTAGGCATCTGGCTATTCGGTTTGGATTCGCTGGCGCGAGATGTCTTCTCACGCACGGTATATGGCGCGCGTATCTCGCTGACGATCGGCGTTGTGAGTGTTGTGCTGACCTTTGTGCTGGGAACGCTGCTGGGCGGCATCTCCGGTTATTTCGGCGGACTGGTTGACAATATCATTCAGCGCATAATTGAATTCCTGCGCGCCATACCGCAACTGCCCTTATGGATGACCCTGGCTGCCGCCGTGCCCAAGGAATGGCCTCCTCTAAATGTCTACTTCGCCATCACTTTGATCTTGGCGCTGCTCAATTGGGTTGGATTGGCGCGTGTGGTGCGCGGGCGCCTGCTCTCCATGCGCGAGGAAGACTACGCCCTGGCGGCGCGCTCATCGGGCGCCAGCGACCTGCGCATCATCGTCAGTCATCTGCTGCCCGGCTTCACCAGTCACCTGATCCTTTCCGTCACCATAATGATCCCTCAGATGATCCTGTACGAAACAGCGCTCAGCTTCCTCGGCTTGGGCATGCAGCCGCCGGCAGTGAGTTGGGGCGTCCTGCTGCAAGACTTCCGCGACATCCTTGCGATATTCCACATCCCTTGGCTGCTCATCCCCGCTTTCTTCGTGCTGGCGACTGTGCTGCTCTTCAACTTCGTCGGCGATGGCTTGCGCGATGCCGCCGATCCATACTCCGGCATCTGAGGTTAGAGCGCGACAATGAACCAACTCGCCAATCAACACCATCTGCCGCCTGATATTCTGCTTGATGTACGCGGCCTCAAAGTTGAGTTTCCACTGCGCGACGGCATAGTGCAGGCGGTCAACGGTGTCAGCTTCCAAGTCAAGCGGGGCAAGACCCTGGGCATCATCGGCGAAAGCGGCAGCGGCAAATCGGTCACGGCGCAAGCCTTGATGCGCCTCACCCCGGCGCCTGGCAGAATCTCGGCCGGCGAAATCTGGCTGCGTCGCGGCGCTGAAAGCGAGAGTCAACTGACTGACTTGGCTGGCATTTCCCCCACCGGCGACCTCATCCGCGACATCCGCTGGAACGATATCAGCATGATCTTTCAGGAACCGATGACCTCTTTCAGCCCGGTTCATTCCATCGAAGATCAAATCACGGAAGCTATGCTGCTGCACATCGAAAATGTCAATCGCGCTGGCGCCCGCCAACGCGCGGTCGAATTGCTGACACGCGTCGGCATCTCCAACGCCGAGGAGCTGGTTGACGCATACCCTTTTCAATTCAGCGGCGGTATGCGTCAGCGAGCAATGATCGCGATGGCGCTCACCTGTAACCCGCAACTTCTCATCGCCGACGAGCCAACTACTGCGCTGGATGTGACCATTGAAGCGCAAATTCTGTCGCTGATCAAAGAGATTCAGATCGAATACCAAATGGCGGTCATATTCATCACCCATGACATCGCCGTCATCGGCGAGGTCTCCGATGAGGTCATCGTGATGTACTTGGGCGAGATTATGGAGCATGGCAGCGTCGAGCAAATCTTTGAAAACCCGCTTCACCCCTATACACGCGCGCTCTGGCGTTCGATCCCGACCGTCGACGGCGCGCTGGAGCGGCTGCAGCCGATCGAGGGCGCCTTGCCCGACCCTTTCGAGGTCCATGCTGGCTGCCCATTTTTTTCGCGCTGCCACCTGCGAATCGGCGGCGTTTGTGACAGGATCCCGCCACCGCTGGTCGAGGTCGAGCCCGGGCACGAGGTCCGCTGCATATTATTCGATGAGGCTGGGTGAGGGAGATGGAGCAAAACGTGAAAGCGGCAAGCGACGTGGCGCCCGTCCTCGAAGTGCGCAATCTGAAAAAGTATTTCCCGCTGCATGAGAGGGGCTTGCTCCGGCGCGCCATCGGCGAGATCAAGGCGGTTGATGATGTCAGCTTTGTCGTGCGCAAAGGGGAGACAGTCGGCGTCATTGGCGAAAGCGGCTGCGGCAAGACGACTCTGGGACGTTGTGTCTCCTACCTCTACGAAAAGACAGCCGGCGATATCATCGTGCGTGGCGGAGGCCGGGTCTTCCACCTCGACGAGTTGAACCGCGGCAACAACAGCGAATTCCGCCAGATCGTTCAGGTCATCTTTCAAGATCCCTTTTCCTCGCTCAATCCGCGCATGAGCGTTTTGCGCAGCGTCGGCGAACCGCTGCTGGTGAATGGCATCGCCAGCGGGAGCGAGCTGGAAGCGCGCGTCGCCAGTATCATCCAGCGCGTGGGCCTCAGCGTCAGCCATCTGCAGCGCTTTCCCCACAGCTTCAGCGGTGGTCAACGACAGCGCATCTGCATCGCCCGCGCTCTGGTCATCAACCCACAGCTGGTCGTTGCCGACGAGCCGGTGTCTGCGCTTGATGTCTCGATTCAGGCACAGATGCTCAACCTGCTGAAAGACTTGCAGGCTGAGTTCGACCTTTCTTATCTATTCATTTCTCACAGCATGAGCGTCATCCGCTACATGAGCGATCGTATTCTGGTCATGTACGCGGGCAAGATCATTGAATCCGGCTCGCGCGATGAGATCCTGCGCCAACCGCTGCATCCTTACACGGAAATGCTACTCAGAGCCGTGCCCAAAGTGAGCCGCCGCGGGGGTGGCCGCTTGCAAGATGACAGCAGCGGCGAACCGCCTGACCTGCTCAACTTGCCCGCGGGCTGCGTCTTTCACCCGCGCTGCCCCTACGCCAAACAAGTTTGCCGCGAGGAGATTCCGGCCTTGCGAGAGGTTGTTAATCAGCGCCAGGTGAGTTGTCACCTGGCGGAGGAATTGGTGCTGCAAGGTGTGTTTGAATGATGATTCAACGCATCCACGTTCCCATTCGTAGTCGTTGATCCCAGCAAGTTTGGCCATCCTAAGTCGGCAATGCTTCTGTTCTTGCTAACCATAGATGCCGTTTTGAGACAGTTGGCGCCCAATCCTGAAGCAACGAGCTCGCCGATGCGCTGATTCCAGGACAGAATCTTCGACATCGGTTCTAGCCATCAGGGAGTTCTGTATGGCTTTAGACAGCAAAGCATTTATCGGCAAAGCGCAGCATGTGATTCAACACAATCTCCGGCGCTTCTTCCGGCAGATAGTGGCCGCAGGGTACCTCTGCCCTTTCGGCCTTGGAGCAGCGGACCCTCCAGATATCCATCGCCGGCGAGCGCGACAGATTGCCCTGCTCTCCCCACAGGATCAGCGTCGGCACATCAATCATGACGCCGCGGTTGAGTTCGTCGCGCAGGCGCGGCACATCGACATTGAATGCGGCACGATAATCAAAAAGCACGCTTAGCATGGCGCCGGGCTGCGTAATGGCGTGAAAATAATGCTCCCAGGTACCGTCAGCTTGGAGCAATTCTAGAAAGCCCTCCGAGCGGTTATAGAAATGTCGGATGTAGAGTTCAATATTGTCCTTAGAAGCCATGAGTTGCTCGGATATCGGCGATGCCAGTTTGAAGAGTTGATCCCAATGGTGCGGACCCACGGTGCTGGAGGTCATCTCCTGGTAAATGTACTCGGTCGGCAAAATGTCCAGCAGCGCCAGCCCCAACAGCGTCTCCGGATAATCCAGACCGTAACGACGCGCCGCCCTTCCGCCACGATCGTGACCGTAGAGCACGAATCGGTCGAGCTTCAAATGCTGCGCCAGCTCATACAAATCCCGCGCCTGATTGCCCTTGTCCATCATCTCGAGCGGAGGCTTGTCGCTTTCGCCGTAGCCGCGCATATCCGGCACAACGACAAAGTGGTTTTCCATCAGCGCCGGCGCAACATAGCGCCACATGCGCCAGGTCTCGAAGAGGCCGTGAACGAGCATGATCGGGCGCGCTTTGTTTTCGCCTCCGTGGACGTAATGCAATCGGATGCCGTTTACCGTCGTGTATTCGTGCGTGATGCCCGCGATTTCGCCGCTCATTGTCCTCCTCGACTAACTCGCTGTGATTTCATCAGAAGACTATTGCAGGGGCGAGCCGCCGGCTCGCCCGTACACCCATTTGCTTGTCAATTGCGGGCGTTTCACCGAAACGCCCCTACAGCGCTTAGTGAAAATGATGCCACAAGTGTTCACAGATAAACGCAAATGTACGTGCCGATACCCTTCGCTTCGGCCGGCTGGTAAACCGCCACTGCCGCTGCCGTGTCCTGAATGGCGCTGCCGGCAAAGAAAAATTCGACGATCTCTTCTGCATTTTCGCGCCCGACTTTCCTGCCAGCAAGGACTACGCCTAGCTCATCGTGTACAACTCCGTTGGTCATCAAGCCGGCGTCGAGCGCATGACGCTGCTCCTCTACTACCGTCCCGTTTTGAGTTTCGATCTTGGAAGCCGCTATGCTTCCACCAAGGAACGCAGCTTTTTGGATACTGCTTCGGCAAAGGCTGGTTCATTGATGTGCATATCCAGTTCGGCAAACGTCAGTTTCCCGGCGCCGGCTGCCGTCAAACCCGTAACAAATCCTTGATCAGATTGAGGATCATAAAGTGGACCGCCCTTGATATTGAGTTGGCTAAAGCCGCGCAGGGGAACCATGACAGTCGCCGGACCAGTGGTCTGGCTAAGGCGCTCGGCAACGAAGCGACCGGCTTCGCTCATTTCCTCGTGATTGGCTCGCACATGGGTGTGGATCGGATTGTGGACAACGTAATTGCGCTCCAGCATCTCGGGCGCAATCGATTGGAGCGGGCCATACAGGATGAAGTCAATGCCTCCGGGCACAAAGACAATTGGCACGCCTTGGCGACAAACGGCTTTCAGTCTGTCTGGACTAGACTGCATCAAGCCGCCGCGCAGAAATCCGCCGATATCGTGCGGGCTTAGATCCAGGATACCATGCAATTGTCCGGCATCGGCCAGTTCTTCCATCGCCTTTGCCCCAATGCCATTGCAATGGAAGGCGATCACTTCGTAGCCCCAAGCCTCGAAGCATTCGCGGGCGCGCATGACGCAGGCAGTGGTCACTCCGGCCATGGTCATCGCCACTGTTGGACGGTCAGCTGTTTGCGGGCCGAGCGCCAGTTCAGCCATCCCGACCACGGCGCCAGCAGCTTCAGCCAAGACCTGCCGGGTGATAATGTTTAAGCCAAGAATATCGGCAACTGAATGCATTATCGTGACGTCTTTTGTTCCAACGAAGGGCCCGAAGGTAGCCTGCCCGTTGGCCACGGTGGAAACCATGACCTTTGGCACACCAACCGGTAAGGCTTGCATGGCCGCCGTACCGATGACCGTGCCTTGCACACCGCCAAGCGCAACGACAGCATCCAACTTGCCCTCGGCATGCAGTCCGGTAGAAATTGACGTCACGCCCCTCGCCATCGAACTGATAGCGTTGTTCTTGTCGCCCGCCGCAAGGAGTTCTTCTATGCTTGTCTCAGCAGCAGCAGCCACCTCATGTCGCGAAATCGTGGATTCTATGGCCGGTTCTCCCAGGATACCACTGTCAACTACGACAGGCTGGTGCCCCCTTCCAGCAATGAGATCTCGCACAAACGCAATTTCTTGTCCCTTTGTATCCAATGTGCCGATGACGATGATAGATTTCGGCATAGTAATTGTCCTTCTGTTCCTTGCAACGACCCTTGTCAGTCTTGGAAAACCCGCATTCTGGCTTATGCGTCGCTCGTCCGATTCGACGCCATGGCTTGATTCAGTGCCATCGCCCAAGCAATCTGTGCCGTTTCCTCGACAAGTTCGGCATTATAGCGCGCCAGCTCAATGGACCGGGCAAAGCTGAAAATGCCGTGCCGCTCCTGGACGAATACCTGCAAGTCGCGATCATCAGCCAGGAGCGCTTTAATGGCCTGCAAATCCGCTCGGGTCGTATCAACCGGGGGGATCACAACCGGGATGCGTCCCAACTTCGACTTGGCGTGAAGCGTTCCCGTGGGGATCGTATCGCCGAGGCTGGCGCAGAGAATCGCCCAGGGCGAGTGACAATGAAAGACCGCTTGTACGTCTGGTCTCAGTCTGTAAATCATCAAATGAGTCGCCAGTTCTTTCGAAGGCAGACCGTCGCCATCGACGATGTCGCCTTCAAGTGTCACCGTAACCAAGTTTTCCGCCGTGCATTGATCGAATGAACAGCCACTTGCCTTGATGATGATTAGGTCGGCGCCGCGTACTCGCCCGCTAAGATTGCCCCCGTTTCCCGTCTGCAGCCTGATCTCGTAGGCGCGCTTTGCGTTGGTCAGCAAAGATTGCTTGACTCGCCTGATTGCATCAGACCTTGGCGAGCAACTCGTGAGATTGGACATTGTTCAGCCTATGGTTCCAATATCACTTTGATCAATTCCCCGGGATTGCTTGCCAGCACTTCAAATGCGGCGGAGCCACTTTCAAGTGGCATCTCGCTGATGATTGGATCGACAATAATCTCCCCGTTTGCCAGCAACTCAATTGCCAGGGAAAAATCCGCGTCGGTATAGCACTGCGTTCCACGCAAATGAAGTTCCCTGGGAACAAGGGACATAAAGTCGATTGCCGTTGACTCGGCGCCCAGCGCGAGAAAGATCGCTGTTCCGCCGGGGCGTAGCAGTTGCGTTGAAACGTGACGGGTAACCGCCTTCCCGGCTGCTTCAATCACCAAGTCGACGCCCTCGCCTTCCGTCAAGGCGAGAACGGCTTCAACGACGTTTTCTTGTCCGGCGTTGATGGCGTGGGTCGCGCCCAGCTTCTGAGCCATCGCAAGTCGATGAGGCACCGTCTCGGATACCACAACCAGTTTCGCTCCGGCCAGCCGGGCGAGTTGTACGGCGAATATTCCCTGCGAGCCAGCGCCGAGTACAACCACGCTGCGCAAGATGCCGGAGATATTCTGCTCAAAGGCATGTACCGTGGTCGCCAGCGTCTCAATTAGGGCCGCCTGCTTGAGACTTACATTCCCCGGAACTTTGTAGAGAGAACCCGCCGGCACAGCTACCCGCTCGGCAAATCCACCCGGCTGCTCGCCACCAAGTAGATACAGGTTCGCGCAGAGATTGGTTTGCCCCGAACGGCAGAAGCGGCACCGCCCGCAGCACACCAGCGGTTGCGCAACCACTCGATCGCCTTCCTGGAATCCTCGTACATCGTCAGCCCAGGCAAGAACCTTCCCGGCGAATTCATGTCCCCTGATGCCTGGAACCGGCCATGCTGCCGGCAAGCCCTTGTATACATGAAGATCGGTGCCGCAAATGCCACAAGCCGCCACTTCGATCAAGACCTGCCCGGGCGAGATTCCGGGTTCTTCCCAATCCCCGAACCTGACCTCACGCGGGCCCTCAAAAATGAGCGATTTCATATCTTTGAGGCCGCCTGACTCGCTGAAGGCTCGTTTGACGCGGGCTTCAAGCGCAGAGTCATAATCTGATAAGGCTGCGCCTGCAATCTAGCTTTGCTTTGACTGACGTCCAGGGATTCCTGATTTTCTTCGAGCAGATTGCAACGATACGCCTCCGCCAGCGGAAAACCCGCGCGCAAATCAAACTCGCGCTTCGTTCGTTCGTGCTCGTAAAGACGTACTATTAGGCCGTCTCCGTCCTCGGCCTGCTTGAGCGTCTCAACGATAATCTGTGGGACGTCCACATGTGCCAGAGAGCTACGATCAGCGTCGAAGGCGCCTTGAGGTTTGCCCTGTACTTGATGGACGATGAGCGGATTGTTGAGCCCGTAGGCGGCCGCTACTGTGCCATTGCGCCAATCGCCGGTATGTGGCAGCAAACTGTAGGTGAAGCGGTGTTCACCCAAGTCAGCATCCGGATCGGGAAACATGGCGCCTTTCAAGGCGGTCAGACGCAAGACATTTCCGGAAATGTCGTGGCCATATTTGCAGTCGTTCAGCAGGCTGACGCCATAATCACCCTCGCTCAGATCAACCCACTTATGGGCGCAGCTTTCAAATCGTGCCCAATCCCAGGACGTGTTGCTGTGGGTTGGGCGCTCAACGTTGCCCCACTGAATTTCGTAAGTCGCTCTCGGGCTCAGGATGTCCACCGGGAAAGCAACCTTTAGCAGCAGGCGGCGCTCTTGCCAGTTAATTTTGGTGTCAAAATCGATCCGGGCGCTATCGGCGACCATATAGACGCGCTGCACGATCTCGCTATTGAAGACACGGCGTCTGATTTCCAGGCAGGCGCGCAAGGGTCCCTTCTCCACGACTTCGATGCTGTCTGCCGGTTCGGCAAGCCACATCTTTTCATCGTAAAAGATGTCGATATCCCAAGCCTCCCAGTCCAATGGACGATCTTCAAATATCTGCCACTGATTAGCCAGTTGTCCGGCGACCAGAACTTCGCGCCTGACACGCTTATCGTAGAGCCGCACAATGTCGCCCGCCTTATCGAACTCGATCCGCAATAATGGATTCTCCATGACCCTCAAGCACATTGCCGAAGCGCCCTCGTCCTCTGGCGCACTCTGCACATCCCCAACGTACAGTGCGTATTCAGCCGCAGGTATCTCGCCGACGCACAATCGCAACGCCAGCACACCGTATGGCGGCGCGACCGGGCATTTGACGAGCATGCCATCGCGCGTTCGCTGGGCGGGCAAGGTCTTTCCGTCCAGGGTGGTTACTATCGTCTTATCCGTAAGCCACTCGCCTGAGACCTCGACGACATCCGATCGCGGGAAAGACGTAGGGTTGTAGATCGCCAGCGCAGTCTCAGAGGGCAAGAAATTATCCAGGGAGATCAAAGCATCCTCGCGGATCTGCTCGCCAATGCGCTGGATTTCTTCGTAGTCACGCAGGCTATCCACATAGACCTGCTGAATAGAAGAACCGGGTATGATGTCGTGGAACTGGTTCAGGCAGAGCAATTCCCAGGCGCGGCGAAGCTCATCGTGCGGATAAGCGAAATCGCCGCTCAGAGACGCCCAAGCCGCCAGGAATTCGGCATCATGCAGGAGGAATTCGCACTTGCGATTCTCGCGTTTGTTGCGCGCCTGGCTGGTATAGGTGCCCCGGTGCAACTCAAGATATAGTTCGCCGTTCCAGGTGGGCAGCTTATCGCCAGCCTCGCGCTCGAGCGCTTCCATGAAGTCAATCGCCGTACTCAACTGAACACGGGGCAGGCCGGGATGCGCCACCATCTCGCGGCTGCGATCCAACATCACGCGCGTCGGTCCCCCACCGCCGTCGCCATGTCCGTACGCAATCATAAACTCGTTGCGCAGTTCCTTCTGCTGGCCGCCATTCCAAGTGGCGATAATCTCTTCCGGCGACAGGTCTGCACTGTATGTCGCGCCCCACCAACCAGGCTTTGAAGTCGTGACGAAGTAGGTCAGAATCCTCGTACCGTCTAATCCCTGCCACCAGAACTGATCGTAGGGAATGCGATTGTACTGATTCCAACTTAGTTTGGCGGTCACAAAATACGAGAGTCCCGCCTGTTGAATCAATTGGGGCAGCTGCCAGGCATAGCCAAAAACATCCGGCAGCCACAATACTGGCGATTCGCGCGCCCCAAAGGTTTCCAGGAAGTAACGGCGTCCAAGCAGGAACTGGCGGGCAAGCGCTTCCGCGCCCGTCAGGTTGCAGTCGGCCTCCACCCACATGCCGCCGATTGTCTCCCAACGTCCTTCGGCAACTCGCTGCTTGATCTGCGCCATTATCTCCGGATGATCATCGGCGATGTACTGATAAAGTTGCGGCTGACTCTGGGTGAATTTGAATTCCCGATATTGCTCCATCAAGCGCAAAGCCGTGCTGAAGGTGCGGGCAACCTTCCGGCGAGTCTGGCTCAACGTCCACAACCAGGCCACATCAATATGGGCGTGACCAACGCCACTAACGACGACATCCATCGGCGAACCCGCCTTGGCAATACCCTCCTTCAATGCACGATGGGCGGCATGAACACTCTCGTAAAAGTCCCCGCCCAATGGCTCACGCAAGTCGAGCAGCAAGAACGCTGCATCCAAAATGTTGAGCAAGTTGACATGAATAGGGTTGTTTTCCGGCAGCTGTTTGGCGACTTCGAGCGCGGCGCCGGCAGCTGTCATGAAGTCGCGCGTTGGCTGATCGATCTGCACCAGGCAGGGCAGCCCCATTTCATAGCGCTCATCTTTGATACCCGCCCAACCATGCAGCGCCAGTTGATGCTCCTCGCCGTCAAGAACGTGGCTTGGCAGCAACAATTCCTGATGATTGGGGTCGACGCCCTGATAGGCCCCGCCATCCAGGTAAGCCAACGCCTCTGGACCGTAGAGGAATGACAGCGCTTCCAGGCTCTTGCTAACACCCAGGGGAAGCGATAGCGCAACCGGCTGAAACCAATCCCTGGGCACGGCGAAAGATGTCCGCAGCGTGAATTCCTGACGCAGCTCGCCCCAATAACTTCCCGCTTCGATGACCTCCCAGTCGCCGTCGTCGACATCAATGCCCACCAAGGGTTGTGAAGCTGCGCGGAACTTGAAGGGCGTGAGGGGTTGACTGCGCCGGTAGATCGCCGCCTCGGAAAGGAACTGAAGACGAGCGGAAATCTTTTCCAAGGTCCAGCGCGCCTTATGCATCGTCTTCGCCTCCGTATTGCATCCGCATCTCGCGGAATATGCGCTCCAGGTCGCCCGAATCAGACAGCGGCAGCCTAATCGTTTTGTCCTGCCATGAAGATAGATAGACTGCGTTGACCACTTCTATCGCCCTGCGGCCGGTCAAGCCATCGATCCAGGGCGTTTTACCGTCCAAAATTGACTGGCAAAAGTGGTCAACCTGCCGCTTGTAGGGTCCCCGTTCGCGCAATTCCTGGTCGAGATTGCCGTAGTTGAAAATGGTCAGGTCTGTCTGCTTTTGGCCGCGCTCCCACAAACGGGCGGAAAATGGTTCTGGCGAGCTGTACTTCATCGCCGGACCAAAATGCAGCTCCAGCGCGGCTTCGGTGCCCTCGAGGAGAAAATACTCGGTCATCGGCTTCTGCGACACATTGCTGACGTGGATTGTGGATACGACGCCGGTCTCGTGCCGCAGGGTGGCATGAGCCTGCGTTTCGACTTCCCAGTCCGGTCTAAGAATCAGCGCTTGCCCGCTGACGCTTTGAACCTCCCCAGCCCACCAGCGGCACAGGTCCACGATATGACTGGCATTGTCCTGAAATATGCCTCCCAAAGCGCGGAGGGACTGCCGCCAGTTGACGTCGAGCGGAGACAGGTCATGGCACCAGCTCACCTCAGCGCGGATGTGAAACAGCTGGCCCAGCCTCCCTGCCCGAATGAGATCGCGCGCCAGCTGCAGGCTCTTGTCGAAGCGCTTGACAAAACCGATCATCAGTGTCACATCGCGCCTCTCAGCCACTTTACGCACGCGGTCGCAGGCTTCAATCGTAGGCGCCATCGGTTTTTCGCACAGAATGTGTTTTCCCGCTTGCGCCGCCTGGATCGCTTGTTCTTCATGCAAATAAACTGGCGAGGCGATGAGCACAGCATCGATATCGGCTTCCGCCAAGAATTCGCCGTAGTCACGGTAGCAATCGAAATCGCCGTAATGCTGAGTCATAAAGTCCAGCGCCTGCTTATCCGGGTCCATTAGCGCCGTCACTCGACCATACTCTAGCAAGCGCAGAATGGGGGCATACATCGTCTGCGTGCCGGCGAAGCCACAGCCGGCGATTCCCAGCTTGACTTTGTCATTCATAATCCGCTGCCGTTTCGCATCGCTTTGTGAAGCATAGGTCTCCAATCGCAGCGCTGCGTTAGTTCTTTATCGCGCCGGCGGTCAATCCCTGCAGGAGTTGTTTCGAAGAGATGAAATAGATGATTAGTACTGGAACTGAAGAGAGCGAAAGCGCCGACAACAACGCGTTCCAATCGTTGGAAAATTGCCCCATGAACTGCTGCGCGCCCAAGGTCACGGTGCGGGTCGCTTCCCCCGGCGCCAGCACCAGCGGAAACCAAAGATCGTTCCACATGGGAATGATGGATATCGCCGCCACCGTGCCCGTCGCCGGGCGGATGATGGGCAAGATGAGCCAGAATACGCGATATTCACTGGCGCCATCCACACGCGCGGCATCCTTGAGCTCACTGGGCACCTGAGCCATAAACTGCGTCAATATGAAGACGGCGAAGGGCAAGCCGCCGGCAATATACACTACTATCAATGCCCATAAAGTGCCGATAAGATCTAGCGAGTCGATCAAACGAAGCAGGCTGACGGAGCCCAATCGAATCGGTATGATGATGCCCAAAAGGAAAAAAAGTCGTAGCAAGTTATTTCCCGGGAAGGCATACTCGGCAAGGGCAAAAGCCACCATGGTTCCGAATAAGAGAATCAGCGCGAGGGCAATCAGGGTTACGAATAAGCTATTGAAGTAGTAGAGCTGAAATTGGGATTTTGCGAATACAGTCTCGTAGCCAACGAGGTCGAAGGTCTCGACGGTGGGCAAGTGGTATGGATTCTTGAAGATGGCTCGTCTTGCCTTGAATGAATTAATTACGACAAGGGCAACTGGCGCGGTAGACAGCAAGGCAAAAGCAATCAGCATCCAGTGCTTCAAAACCTTGGTTGTCAGATGACGCAAGTCGACGGCGGGCATATACGACTGCAAGCCCTTCTTGTCGGCGTCAGATTTCCATCCCATGACGCGCCTTGCCTTATAGCTCGTACGAATTAATTCGCCGACGGATGAAGAAGTAGATCAATACACCGGCCATGAGAATGACAAACATCGTACCGGCGACAGCCGCCCCCATGTGCGGATCGGCTTTCTGAAATCCAGAGCCGAAAAAGGTGCGATAGAAGAATGTCATCATGGTATCGCTGGCGTAATTGGGGCCCGCGTCCGCGCCTTTCAGCGCAAAGATGACATCAAAGGCATTGAAGTTGCCGATGTAGGTCAGCAGTGAAATAATGCCGACCATTGGCATCAGCAGCGGCAACTTTATTCGCCAGAAAACCTGCCAGTCAGTCGCGCCGTCGACATAGGCGGCTTCAAAAAGATCGTTGGGAATGCTAATCAGAGTCGCGTAGTAGAGCATCATCGGTATGCCCAGAAACTGCCAGGCGGAAATTAGCGCCAGCGTGATGAGCACAGTGCCTTCAAGCCCCAGCCAGGGCTGTGCGTATGCACCCAACCCCAGAGCCTTCAACATATCGAAGACGATGCCCCAGAGCGGGCTTAACACGAGTCTCCAAACAAATCCAGCAATCGCCAGCGAGAGGATAGCCGGCGAGAATATTAGTATGCGGTAAAGCAGGCCGCCCCTGGTCTTCGTAGAAAGTACCGCCGCGAGCATAAGCGCAATCGGATTCTGCACCAGCATGTTCACCGCGAAGAACAGGAAACTATTCTTCAGGGCGTTCAGCAATCGCGGCTGCAAAATGGCGTCGTCTGTCATAAGCGTCACGTAATTGTCGAAGCCGACAAAATGCTCCACACCGCGCGTCACTTGCGCGAAGAAGCCCAGGCGCAGGGAATCAAACAAGGGATAAATCATGAACAGACCGTAGATCAAGACCGCAGGCGTCAGAAAGACGATGATATGCGTGGGAAAAGGTTTCCTCTGATTGGGTTTAAGGCTCCGCGACAGGCTGGCTGTCATTGAGCTTCTCCTCGGAATAAATCGCCTGCGGCTTATTTCTGTTCAAAGAGGTCCTTCCGCTTCAGGCGGGGCGGATATAGTTTACGATAGAGCCAAGCAAGATATGCAACTGAAGCGAGCCATGTAGGGGCGACCATTGTGGTCGCCCGCTTCCGCTTTGTACCGTGGTTTCGGGCGGCATGGTATGCCGCCCCTACAATTCAACTATGGCGCAAGAATTTGGGTCTACTCACTGTCGTTAACCCGAATCACATGATTGGGCTCACTCCCCCATTTGCGGCTCGTACCATGATGCGAGGCCCGCCTGGACCGTTTCGCCGGCTTCTTCAGGTGACATCTCGCCATTCATGACCAGTTGCGTCACGCGAATCAACTCGCTATCGGTATTGGGCTCGCCCCGCGAGATGATGGCATAGGCGTTCCGCGGCGACGACCCGCAATTCGCCCGCCAGCCAGCGTACTCCTGCACCATCGGGTCGGACGCTTCCACCATATGGTTGGACATGGCGAAGAACCCGGGCAGCGCGTTGTTCCAAAGTTCAGCGAACTCGGCCGAGCCGAGCCACTCCAGGAAGAGTTGCGCTTCTTCCGGGTGTTGGGTATCGGCGTTCATTGCCATTCCCATGTCCATGTGGTCATTGATAAAGCAGTCCGCGCCGTCTTCCGGTACGGGCGGCGGAAAAGCGCCGATAGAAAAATCATCCCCTACCAATTGGTTGAAGATCGAGATCTCCCATGACCCGGCCGGATATACTGCCGAGCCACCCAGCGTGAAGAGATTCTGCATATCCGGGTACGAGACCGCCTGGTAACCATCGGGCATGTAATCCGCCCACGCGGCAAGGAAGGCCCAGGCATCGATATAGCCTGGGTCTGTGAACTTGCCACTGCCATCGATAAGCGCCAGACGGCCCTCTTCGCCACGCCAGAAGGGTTGGCCCGCCAGCTGCAAACCGAGAAGCCCGGGCACAAAGCCGTCAGCCGTTCCCATCGCCAGCGGCACATACTGCCCATCCTGTTTAACCGCATCCAATAGATCAAGAAACTCCTGGACAGTAGCGGGTTCTTCCAGACCGAGTTCGGCAAAGATATCAGCGTTGTACATGAAGCCATGGATCACTGCCGCCAGCGGCACACCGAAAAGCTCGCCGTCATCGGTGCTCCAGGCGCTAAGCGCGCCGGCGCTGAAATTCTCCAGGCCGCCCAAGTCGTCCAGATTGGCCAGGTCGCCATTGAGATACATCTCAAGGCGGTAGTCAAAGGGTTCGACCATAATCAGGTCGCCTGCAGTGCCAGCCTCTATCTTCGTGCCCAAGGTTGCGCCGTATTGCGTATTAATGGTTGGCTGAAAGTCGACATCAATGTTCGGATAATGGGCTTCGAATGCTGGCAGAATTACATCGTTCCATTCGTCGGCGTCGTCGACGCGCCAGCTCTCAATGACCAGCGTGACCGCGTCGTCTTGCGCCAGTATGGAACCCATTGGCAGCGCCAAAACAGCAGCCAACAACAATACGAATGCGATACGTACATATTTGGATGTCATTTCATTCCTCCGTGAAGCTGATAGTTAATGCCCTATCTCGGGCGTTTGCGATTTGTCTGTCGGCTATATTCCACCTCCTTGCTCTGCTGGTATCCGTTTACGGACTAAGGGAACACTTGCCCGTCAATCTGGGACGGATCATGTGTCATCAGAATATGGTCGGCCCGCTCGATGGCGGTTTCCATGCTATGCCACAGATCTATAAAACTCGCGAAACGACCAATTGGCGTTAGCGGCCAGCCGCGCTCGGCATCAGGCATAAAGTTCTCGCGAACAAAGAACAGATCGCCCGCCAGAACATAGACGCCGGCTTCGGTTTGAACCGAGACAGCTAGATGACCCGGGCTATGCCCAGGCGTCGGAAAGACGCTGATGCCCGGCACGATCTCCTCTTCACCCGTCGTCAGATCGAATTCACAGCCCAACCAGGGCGGCTCAAGTCCGCAGTTGGGATGCTCATACGAGGTCCAATAAGGCGGTATCGGATCGAGCGCGAATTTGTATTCGACCTCGCTGACCACCAGCCTGGCGCTGGTAAATTGCTTAACGTTGTAGCAATGGTCCCAGTGCAGATGGGTGAAGATGATCGTATCGATGTCGTCAGTACTCATGCCTAGCGTTCTGAGTTGTTCATGAATCGCCTGACCCCTTTCTTGACGTCCCGCATGGTGATAGGTCACGGACCGCTGCGTATCGCTCATGCCTGTGTCCACCAGAATTTTGCGGCCGCCGCCCTCCACCAAAAAGGCGAAAACGGGATGCTCGACAATCTGCCCGGCGCCCTGTCTAAAAGTGGCGTACTGGGCTTTGTCCAACTTTTGTAAGCCCGTATTTATCAGACGAATGGTGTAATGAGTCATGTTTGTCTACACTTTTTCATGCCGTAATAGGCTGGATTGATCACCTTCTTCAATCGTCCCGGACTCCGCTGTATCATTATCCGAGCGCTTTCCCTGCAAGGAAAAATGCTCTTCCAGTACGGCTGTCGCGGTGTCACTGTCAGTAACAAGCGTCGTAATCAGCTCGCCATACATGAGTCCCAGGATCGCCTGAATTCTGTGCGCGCCCATGGTTAGCGCAATGCGCTCAGGGATTTTTCGTAAGTCGTCGAATGTCAGCGCAATTGCCCGCTCTCTGAATTCAGAATCGCATTCCCTGCCAAGCAAATCATAAAACCTGCCAAAGATAGAACCGACTGCATTGCTCGCTTTCAGATTCTCAAAGTCAGTCTCAGACAGGTATCCTGAGCGATAGAGAAGCGAGTCAACATCGGTTGGTCCTACGCCCATAATCGCAATATCAGACGCCGACGCAATGTCCAGCGTCTTGCGAATGATCGGTTCATTTGATAACGCGAGAGCCGTCGCGATGTTTTCAACGATGGTTGGCGCAGGCAACTGGAAGCATTGGGCATTCAGTTTTCTTGCGATCTGCAAAGTGACCGCCCGCGCTGAAATCTCGTCGGTCACTTGTCCGAACCCGCCGGCAAGATCGACCACGCGCTGCGCCTTAAGCTGGTCGCTAGGAAGATTGTCCACCAGATGAGCAATGGTGCGGCCCCAGGTAATGCTTAGAGAAGTTTCCGGCGTGATGCCAGCCAACAGACTCGCCCCAGCCTGCCCTACAGCCAACCTTACCGCGTTGATATCCGACCTGTAAGGAGTCGGTACAACTACTGCCAGCTTGATGGGGAAAGTCTGTTCAAGTTGAAGCGCAAGTTTCTCATGTTCAATATTTGAATCATGGAAGTGCACCTGGACGATGCCCTTTTCGACCGCCTCCTTGATATAGCGCGATACTTTGAATCGAGAGATATGCAATTGCTTTGCGATCTCCTGCATGGTCATGTTCTCGTGATAGAACAGGTAACAGCAGCGCAGCAATTGCGAGTGCTTTGGCAAACTCATATGCTTGTATCGGCCGATATCTTGGGAAGGTGAAGTTGCACTGTGGTCGCTAATATCACAGTTCAATTCCTAATTCATCGCACAATTGTGTCATGTAGTCCTTCGCCAGGATGTGTTGACGCTCAATCTCCGGTGTGGACTCCGGCGAGCGGTTGAATCCGGGATAGCCAGCGGCGCCGGGCACATCCTCTAACTCAAGAGAAAGAGGCCCGTCATAGCCGATATCCTTGAGAGCAATAAGAAATGCTCGCCAATCTACTTTGCCTTTGCCGGGCCGCCAATGAGCGTTAGTCTGTCCGTCGTTATCAGATATATGCGTGTGAAAAATTCGGTCGCCAACTTCATAAGCCACCATATTGGGCAACTCTCCCATCGGGAAAAGATGGCTGGGATCCAGATTTAGTCCAATCGCTTGGGACTCAATTTGGTCAATGATTCGCAGCATCCCGGCGGCATTGTGCATCATTCGGTGCGGATGCGGTTCCAACGCAACGCGCATCTCTCTTTCATCGCAGGCTTCAGCAAATTGCCGCAATACGTCGACCATGTCAGACCAGTTCCGTTCCCAGTCAACTCCTTCAGGGAATTCGACGCTCCACTCCTGTGAGGTTGCCTTGCCCAAAAGCACAGGAATATCAATGTCAAAGGGATTGGGCGGAAGCGCAATAATTTTGTCCGTGCCGAGCTGCTGGGCGGCGTCCAGAATCCGCTTAAACTGTTGAACCGCGTCGGCTCTCTGTTCAGGCTCCACACTGCCGATGCCGACCGGAATACAAAATACGCTGGCCAGAACCAGACCCAAATCAGCGATTAAACTTCGCAGTTGTTTATTCGTTTCCGGCGTGTAATAGTCTTGCAGGAATTCGTCGCTCCAAATAGTCAACTCCGCGCCCTTAAAGCCCAGCTTGGCGATAGTCTTGAGAGCGTCGTCGTAAGGCGGCGCCCAGCTAAACGTCCAAGTTGTCGCACCCAGATACATTGTTCCGTCTCCATTAATCTGACAAAAGAAAATCTGCGTCTCGACCTGCCATGCTCACGCTCCCACCGATTGACGCGCTACAGGCTCGCAATCAGATCGCCCAGCGTCGAATAGGCTTTGCCCGTGATCTCTTCGATAGGCTGCTCCCAATACTCCGGGCGGAAAATCTCCACCGAGAGATAGCCGTCGTAGCCCCTGTCCTTTAGCAATGACAACTGCCGAGCCGGTATAACGCCAAGCGTCGGATAGAGGCGGTGCGCATCCGTCAGCTCATTCAGCGCGCCATCCTCGCAGTCATTGACGTGAATGATATCCAGCTTGTCTAAGGGAATAGCTCGCATCTCCTGATCCGAAACCCCAGACCGGAAGTAGTGAAAAGTGTCCATCAGTATGCCTACATTGGAGGGCGCGCCGGCCATCTCGATCAACTGCAAGGCTTCGGTTGGTCCGGGCACAAGTGTATGCCCGCCGATCGGCTCAACAGTCAGACGAATCCCGTTCTCGGCTGCGAGCCGGGCCATACCCGACAATTCATTCGCGTGGATAGCAAGCGCTTCCTCGCGGCTATAACGCGCTGGCTGGAAATCGGGGCAAACAGCGAGCAACTTGCAGCCGATCTGAGACGCAATTTGAACCGCGTCGCGAAACTCCTGGCGTGCTGGCTCACTGTCGCGAAAGGGCCATATCTTTAACGGGCAGATACTCACCGGGAACAGACCGCTGCTCTCAAGCAGTTTCTTCAGATCGTCGACTGAATGCTTTTCGAGATACGTGACGAGCTTATCCCACCAGATTTCCAGGCCCTCGAAACCAGCCTGCGCCGCCGCAGCGATGTCTTGTTCCAAAGAATAGGGCATGGTCGTCGCCCCATTTATGCATGACTTCACTGCAAACCTGCCCTACAACCTGAACTTGGTTAAACCCGTGTTGAAAAACTGCCTATGTCGTGCAAGCCAATGTCGAATTCACTCTATGCCGCGTCACGGTAATCTATAAACTAGGGTAGCATCCGTTTGCACTTGTGAGTACCTTCTGCTCGTATGTGCAAAAGCATAATTGATATTGGCGCTCATGTCAAGTTTCGTCGCTAAGACAATTGATGATTGACCAGTTGCAGAATCTTTTCAGCAGTTGAACAAGCGCTGCCATCTGACCGTGAGGAGAACAATCATGAGAGTTGCTATTGGTTGTGATAACGTCGGTTTTCCCCTTAAAGAGGTGGTAACTGTTTTGCTGAAGCATGACTATGCCGACATCGAAGTGACAGATTTTGGCGTACCCAATGCTGATGACCCAGAATACTACCCAGATGTGGCTGAACGGGTGGCGCGGGCTGTGGCCGAAGAAGGCTTTGACCGCGGCATCCTGATGTGCGGCACGGGCTTGGGCATGGCCATGACCGCCGCCAAGGTCCCTGGCATCCGGGCGGCGACTTGCCATGACACCTACTCCGCCGAGCGCGCTCGCAAGAGCAACGACGCTCAAGTCTTGACGATGGGCGCACGCGTGATCGGTCCGGAACTAGCCAAAGTCATCACCAAAGTCTGGCTGGACTCGGAGTTCGATTCGAGCAGCCGCTCCGGCCCCAAAGTCCAGCGCATGGCCGAGATTGACGCCAAATACCTAGCACAAGCGACAGCGAACACTGGTGCATCCAACATCGCCTATCCAGACAGTGATGAGAGGGCAGCCGCCCCAAGCACAGTTGTGGCTAGCAGAGACGGCGGTTTCTTCGCCGATCGGGCAAGTCTGGATATGGAAGACTATGTCTTGCTCGACTATTGCTTCGAGTCTGTCATAGACCCGGAGGAGGCAGCGGTTCATCTATGTCAGGAACAGTCGACCGCGCAATGGAAGCGGGTCGGCGTAGATGAAGATCTGCGCGACCGTTTTGGCGCCAAAGTAATTGATTTGGCGGTCACTGACGTTTTAGATGAGCCGAGTTATCCTTTGCCAGCAATTGAGCCTGCAAGGGCATACCGGTGTCGCGTCAGAATCGCTCACCCGCATGGTAATTTCGGCCCCAGAATCCCGAATATCTTGACGGCTGCCCTTGGTGAAGGCGCCTTCTACTCCCCCGGCATCGCCACGATCAAGCTGATGGACATCGAGTTCCCGGATAGTTTCTTGCGACACTTCGACGGTCCCAAGTTTGGCATTCAAGGCTTGCGCGACATGCTGGAAGTTTATGACCGCCCGCTCTTCTTTGGCGTGGTCAAACCCAACATCGGGCTATCCCCGGACGATTTTGCTGAACTCGCCTATCAGAGTTGGTTGGGCGGCCTGGATATCGCCAAAGATGACGAGATGTTGAGTGATGTTCCCTGGTCGCCGCTGCAGGAAAGGGCGGAAAAGGCAGGAAAGGCGCGCTTGAAGGCGGAAAAAATCACGGGTGAAAAGAAAATCTACTTGGCAAATATCACCGATGAAGTGGATCAACTGATTAACTTGCACGATATAGCGGTTGAGCGCGGGGCCAACGCGCTGATGATCAATGGCATGACTACGGGACTAAGCGCCATCAGAATGTTAAGAAAGCATACCCGGGCGCCTTTGGTAGCGCATTTCGATTTCATAGCGCCACTTACCCATATTTCGTACTTTGGCGTGCACGCAAAGGTGATGATCAAATTGCAGCGATTGGCCGGCTTTGACGTCATCATTTTCCCCGGATTTGGCGCTCGGATGAAAACCCCGGACGAGGACGTGTTGCAGAGCGTGCAGCAATGCCTGAAGCCCTGGGGGCACATCGAGCCGGCGCTTCCTGTCCCAGCGGGGAGCCAATGGGCGGCGTCCACAGCCATGCTCTATGAGCGGCTGCAGACGATAGACTTCGGTATCGTCCCTGGACGAGCGGTGTTTGCGCACCCAATGGGACCAAAAGGCGGCGCGGCTAGTCTGCGGCAGGCCTGGGACGCCGTCGCTGCCGGACAATCTCTTGAAGCCTATGCGCAAAATCATGAAGCGCTGAAACTGGCTATGGAAAGCAACGCGCTGCCAAAAGGATAGACAATTGACGACTTCGCTTGTTTAAAGTGACGAAACGTCCAACAATCTTTCGGATACAAAAGACGGTCAGATTTGACACTGACCCTAACCCCACATAGCGACCATAATCTGGCTCGACCGAGGCGCTGTCGCAGATTCTGTCCGAATCGCCCTTAGCCAAAGTCACAAGTTCTATTTCGTCATCCCTGGCGTTTTCCAAGAGCGAATGCAGCACAACCTTAGCAAGGTCGCGCACTAACTCGCTAAGCCAACTCGGCGAGCGAAGTCAACAGCAGGCAAGGGATGCCTTTGAAGCGATTTTCTGATTGTAACCGCACCGGATGTAGCCGGAATGGAAACTGACCGGGGAAACGGGATTTCACTGATGGGCTTGTGCAAACAGGTGTAGTAGCCTATCAGTCGATATTCTTAACCGTCGACCAATGAACGAAGAGTTCGAGTCCGGTTCTCAAGACCGTACGCGCAGGCTCTTGGGGTCATAAAATGGCTTTAGCGACGCTCTCGCCGGAATAAGCTCGCCAGCGACTTCAATTTCATAAGCGCCGGACTCAATGTAGTCCGGTGTAATGACCTCATCGCCGGTGATATAGCCCATCCCTATCGCTGCGCCCAACGTATACCCAAACATGCCAGAGCTAATATGACCCAAAATCTGATGATTCCGCCAAATCGGCTCGTTGTGGTAAAGCAAAGGCTTTTTGTCTTCGAGGACAAACATGACCAAGCGCTTCGTTACGCCTTGCTGTTTCTGCTTGAGTAAAATGTCACGCCCGTTGAAACTGACATCCTTTCTGAAGTTGACCGCAAATCCAAGACCAGCCTCAATGGGCGTATCTTCGGCGCCAATATCGTGTCCCCAATGTCGATAGCCCTTTTCAATGCGCAATGAGTTTAAGGCGTGGTAGCCGCAGTGCAGCAGATCGAAGCCAGCGCCTTCGCGCACAATGGCGTCGTACACATGCTGGGCATATTCAGTAGGGACATACAGCTCCCAGCCCAACTCGCCGACATAAGTCATTCTGGTGGCTCTAAGCCGAGCATAGGCAAAATCTATTACTTGTGAGCTGCCAAAGGGAAAGGCCTCCGTTGATAAATCGGCATCGGTAAGTTTACGCAACAGCGCTCTTGAATTTGGTCCCATCACGCTCAAGACCGCATAAGCCGAGGTGACATCGGTTAACACCGCAAAGTTATCGGGACCAATCTGGCGCTTTATCCAGTAAAACGTCTTGGTTTGACTGGTTCCCGAGTCTACAAGAAAAAAGCTCTCTTGCTCTATTCTAGTTACGGTAACGTCCGCCTCTATGCCCCCGCGCTCATTCAATAGCTGGGTGTAAACCACTTTTCCAATTGGAACGGCTATATCGTTGCCGCAGATGCGATTGAGAATTTGCAGCGCGTCCCGACCTTCGAGCAGGAACTTGGCAAAGGATGTCTGGTCAAACAGCCCCACATTCTCGCGCACGGCACGGTGCTCGTTACCAGCTTGGTCAAACCAATTTTGCCGACCATAACTGTACTCATACACCGGCTTTACACCGGCTGGCGCAAACCAGTTGGCTCTCTCCCAGCCGGCCGCCTCGCCAAAGCAAGCACCTTGCTGCGCCAAGCGGTCATGCAAGGGCGATTTCCGAATGCCCCGGCTGGACTCGTACTGCCGAAAGGGCCAGTGCATGTCGTAGAGCAAACCCAATGATTCTGCAACGCGCTCGCTCAGATAGTTGCTGTTGTTTTGAAAGGGGAGATTGCGCCGGATATCTACATCCCATAAGTCCAGCGGCGGATGACCATGGATGATCCACTCAGCCAGCACCTTGCCCACCCCGCCGGACGATTGAATGCCAATCGAGTTGAAACCAGCCGCGACAAAAAAGTTCTTCAGTTCCGGCGCTTCGCCCAGTTGGTAGCGGTCATCGGGCGTGAAACTTTCGGGACCGTTCATGAAAGTATGGATGCCAACGTTCTCCATCAGTGGCATGCGGTGGATGACTTTTTCAAATGTCGGGGCAATGTGATCCCAGTCTTCGCCCAGCGTGCCAAACTCGAAATCGGGCGGAATGCCATCCATGCCCCAGGGCTTGGCTTTGGGTTCAAAAAAGCCAGCCAAAATCGCGCCGACTTCTTCTCGGTAATATGCGCAGCCACCCGTGTCTCTTAATACTGGTCGATTTGGCTCAAGGTCAGGAATGGGTTCTGTGACAACGTAAAAGTGCTCGGCGGCGTGTAAGGGTACATTAACCCCCGCCAATTTTCCTACTTCCCTGCTCCACATCCCGGCGCAGTTGACGACGTATTTAGCCTGTATATCGCCTTGGTCTGTGGCCACGCCAGTTACCCGCCCGTCCTTTTTATGAAGTGCTGTTACTTTGATGTTTTCAATGATCGAGGCGCCGTAGATCTTTGCCCCTTTGGCAAAGGCGCGTGTGGTATCGATCGGGTTTGTTTGGCCATCGCCTGGCAGAAAGATTGCCCCAACCAGGTCGTCTACATGCATCATCGGCCACATTTCCGCTACTTCTTTGATTGAGATTGCTTCAACCTCAAGCCCAAATACCTTGGCCATTGAAGCACCGCGCAGCAGCTCCTCATAGCGCTCCTGATCCGCAGCAATTGAAACTGAACCGGTCTGTTTGAAGCCCGTGTCCTGGCCAGTTTCTTCTCCTAAGTCGCGAAACAAGTCAGTGGTGTATTGGGCTAATTTGGTCATATTTTGTGTCGCCCGCAATTGCCCCACCAAACCAGCAGCATGCCATGTGGTTCCGCTGGTTAAGACTTTCCTTTCCAGCAATACCACATCGTTCATGCCAAATTTAGCCAGGTGATAGGCCACGCTGCAGCCTATGACTCCGCCACCGATAATCACGACCTGCGCCCGGCTTGGAATCGTGTTACTCATAAGCGTTTCCGTTCCATCATCCGTTGCAGCTCGTCGAGCGGGAGTTCGTAGGCGGTCCGCCCCCGGAATCCCGTCATTGTCTCCGCACCAGTCAAAGCGTTCAAAATCGATTCTTCGACCGCTTCCACTACGCCCAGGATGAATGGGTTGAGCTGGTCGTTCGGCAGCATTTGCAGCGCATAGGGCTTTAGCGTGTCATTCGCCAGCCGGTTGCCAGTGGCGAAAGCCAGGAAGATGTCACCGCTTCCGTGTTGTCCAATCCCGCCTACCCTAGCCAATCCAATGGTGGCGCGCTGCGCCAGGCGTTTGCATTGCGAATGTACCAGCGGCGCATCGGTAGCGATGATGACGATGATCGAGCTCCCACCGGGCGGTTCCGCCCGAGCTGAGGGGACTCTTTCGATGCTGATCTCCTGCCCGACCGGGACGCCGTCGACCCGCAGGTCTTCCCGCGCGCCGTAATTGGCTTGCGCCAAGGCGCCGACGGCGTAGGTCCCGCTTCTACAGCTGACCAGCCGCGAAGCAGTTCCGATCCCGCCTTTGAACTCGTGACAGATCATCCCGGTGCCGCCACCGACGTTGCCTTCCGCTACGGGACCGCTTCGCGCGGATTTAATGGCTTGATACACATGGTCATTCGTGACATGAAAGGCAGGCATATCATTCAGCCAGCCGTCCCAGGTTTCGGCGACGACGGGAAGATCCCAAACGTCCGTCCAGCCAAATTCATACGCGTATTTGTTCAAAGCCTCATGTACCGTGCCCACCTGCGCGGTGTTGGTTATGGCGATCGGCGAAGTGAGCATCCCCGATTCCGCGATCCAATGGACGCCGGTCATCTCGCCGCTGCCGTTGAGGGTGTGGGTGGCGGCGAAGGCATGGTCTTTCCAAATCGCGCCTTCACGCGGCAGTATGACAGTCACGCCGGTGCGAGCAACTCGCGGCGCATCGAATATCAACGTGCTGTGGCCAACGAGCACACCGGGCACATCAGTGATGGCGTTATGTTTTCCAGGCGGCAACCGTCCAATGGAGATGCCCAAATCTCGCAATCGCTTTCGCATGCTTTCACCTGGATATGGAGTTTTCCGGCATCATGAGTCAAGCCGCGCTTCGGCCACCATCTGGTGGAACTTCAGCCCGCTCGCCATCGCTTGTGCGAGGAAGCCCGCTTCATCGCCGGCGTAGATATTCCCCGGTTCCGTCGGCATCCTGAGCTCAATCGTCATATATTCCTTGTCGTAAGCGGATGCGGCAATAACTCGGGCTAGCTGATCCCAATCGACCGTACCAGAAAAAATCAGTCCGTGTTGATCGGCGCTGCTGTCGTTGTCATTCAGATGAAACGCGATTAAGCGATCTTTCACCGCTTCAGCGAAATCCAAGCCACCACCGGAGATATTGCCATGACCGGGATCGTAGCAGATGCCTACATCTGAAGGGCCGTATGTGGCCAATGCCTTATGCAATGTACTGTGGTTGTCCAGCAGATTTTCAAATGCGATGCGAATGCCCCTCTCCCTGGCAAAAGGTAGCAACTCATCCATTGAGCGACGGACCGCTTCCCAAAAGGCGACGCTTTTGTCAGCTTCGTCGGGCTGTCTCGGCAGATGCAGCACGATTACATCTGTGCCAAGCCGGTACGCCATTTGAATGCGATTCTTGACCAGTTCCAGCCCGGCCAAGCGGATATCTTCGTTTGTGGCGTAGTAGTGATTACGCTCGCCAGCAGAAGCATGCAGATCATTGACGGTAAGCTCGCAAGACCGCAGCCAGCGAGTGATCTGGTCGATCTCATCGTCAGAATAGACATAGTCCGAACCAAAGTGATGACACCAATGAACTTGTGAAAACCCGGCATCAGCAATCTGCCTCAGACGGGGTTCCGGGTTGGCATAAGAGTTAATATAGTCGGCGTTAATGGCGAGCATATTACCCCTTCGTGCTGCGGCAACGGTGGGTCCAGATTACTGCGCATCAACCGCAACCCCGTGCGTTGCGATATCGTCGGTGCTAATGAGATGCACTTGTGACTCCCGCAATTCCTCAAGCGGGATGTGGCAGCGAATGACGTGGCCCTCCCCCGCGATCTGGGAAGGGGGCGTCTCGTCATCGCAGATGGAACCTATGCGGCGGGGGCAGCGACGCTGGAAACAGCAGCCCTGCGCCGGCGGTTCCGATTCCTGCACGTCCTTGGCCAGCAGTTGCGCTCGCGCGCCCGGCACCGGCTCCGGCACCGCCGCCAGCAAAGTCTCGGTGTAGGGATGGTAGGGCGGAGCGTAGATATCCGCCACGGGACCTACCTCGCAGATCCGGCCCTGATAGAGCACAGCCACCCGGTCAGCGATGGCGCGGACGACGGCCAGGTCGTGCGAGATGAACAGATAGGCCGCGCCCCGATCGGCTTGCAGTCCTGCCAACAGTTCCAGTACGGCAGCCTGAACCGATACATCGAGCGCCGAGGTCACTTCGTCACAAAGCACCAAGTCCGGCTCGGCGGCAAAAGCGCGCGCGACGGCGACCCGCTGTTTTTCGCCGCCGGACATTTGGCCGGGATGCCGCTCCAGATATCGCGGTGTAAGCCGCACCTCTTCGAGCAGCGCGGCAGACCGGTCCAAACGCCCTTTTTGGTCCATCTCGAAATAGAGCCGCAGAGGCGCATCAAGAATCTGCTTAACAGTATGGCGCGGATTGAGAGACGCGTCAGGGTTTTGGAAAATGATCTGGATTCTGTGGTGCGTCTCAGCCGGACGGCTTTCGACTGTTGAGGCGAGATCCTGCCCTCCGAAGTCAATTTGACCAGCGCGGGGTGGCAGTAATCCGGCGATGGTGCGGGCGATGGTTGACTTGCCGGAGCCGCTCTCACCAACAAGGGCGAGCGTTTCGCCCCGGTGGATTGTGATGGTAAAGCCGCTCACCGTCATCGGAGGTTCCGGCTCGCCGCGCCAGCGCGCCACCAGCGCGGCCAGGCCTCGCTTGGCATAAGTAATATCCACCTCGGCCAGGTCAAGCAGCGGTTCTGCTTCTGCGTTTTGGTCCAACCCAGCCTTCAGGTCGCGCATCTGGCCGGAAGCCCCGCTTGCCACGACTCGCTGCCAATGATGGCATTGCACCAAATGGCGTATCGTCCCAACGCGATCCGTTGGCTCAAGGATGGGATCTATGGTTTTGCATGTCTCATCGGCGAAGGCGCAGCGCGGGACGAAGGCGCAGCCAAGCGCGTCTTCGCCGGGCGCGGGCGGCCGACCGGCCATCGCTTGCGGTAAGCCAGCGTAGGAAAGACGCGGCACAGAACCCAGCAGGCCCCGCGTATACGGATGCACCGGATCGGCAAAAACCTCGGCGATTCCCCCATCCTCAACGATTTCGCCTGCGTACATCACCGCCAGACGGTCGCAGACGCGGGCGACTGCGCCCATGTCGTGGCTGATGTACAGCATCGCCGTACCAGTCGACTCCTGGATTTCGCGCAGCAGGTCAAGGATGTGCGCCTGGGTGGTCACATCAAGGCCCGTCGTCGGCTCGTCGAGCACCAGCAATTCAGGCTTGCCGGCCAAGCCCATGGCGATGGCAACCCGTTGCAATTGACCACCCGAGAGTTCGTGGGGAAAGCGGCGGACAAGCTCGTCCACTTGCGGCAAGTGGACCTGGGTCAGCAACTCCAGCACGCGTTCCTGCAACTCAGCGCCAGCAAGACCAAGATGCAGCGTCAAGACCTCGGCAATCTGCTCGCCCACGCGCATAGTGGGTGTCAGCGCTGAACTGGCGCTTTGCGGAATAACCGCCACCCGTTGCCCACGTATGCTTGCCAGTTCGTCTGGCGCCAGACTGAATAGATCCACGCCCTCGAAGCGCACCGAGCCAGCGATCACCTGCCCGCCGGGCCGCAAATGCCCCAGCAGGGTCATGCCAAAGGTGGTCTTGCCACAGCCAGACTCGCCCACCAGGCCGAGTGTCTCGCCCCGCCCCATATCGAGCGACACATTGCGGACGACCTGAACGACCTGGCCCGCTCGGGTGCGGAAACCGGTCGTCAAGCCCTCGACCTCTAGCAGCTTTTGGCTCATGTCGGCGCTTCCTGGCTGCGGTCCAGCCCGATCGCTTTGGACAGGGCGTCGCCCGCCAGATTGATGCCAATGATCAGGCTGGCGAGGGCGAACACCGGGAATAAGGTTCCCCAGGGCGAGATTGCCAGCATGACCTGATTCTCGAAAACCATACGCCCCCAGTCCGGGGTTGGCGGGGCAATCCCAAAGCCGAGGTAGGACAGCGAGCTGATGGCGGTCAGCGCCCAGGAGGCCCGCATCACATATTCGACCAGAAGCACATCCAACAGGTTGGGTATCAATTCCCGCATTACGATGTTGGTCTTGCGTTCGCCACGCGCCCGCGCCGCCGTGATGAAATCACTCGCTACAAATCCCAGCGCAGCGCCGCGGGCAACGCGAACAGTCGATACACCGTATGCATAACCCAGCGTTAGAATAAGCACGCTGAATCCCGTACCGAGCGCCACGACGATAAGCAATACGACGAGCAAGCCCGGTATGGCCAGCAAGGCATCAACCAGGCGCATGACCACTTCGTCAACTCGCCCGCCTATAAACGCGAGCAAAATGCCGAGCAGCCCGCCCCATAAAACCGCGATCGCCGCGGCCAGCAGAGCCACGCCAATCGCCGCGCGACCCCCGAGCAGGACTCGCGTAAAGAGATCGCGACCGAAGGAATCGGTGCCAAATGGATGTTCGGCGGAAGGCGCCGCCAGCCGGTTCTTGCCGTCAATGTCATGGTGAGCATAAGGGACGATATAAGGCGATGCCACGGCGATGAACATATGAACGATGACGATTATCAGGCCGATGGTACCCTGCCGCGATCGGCGCAGGCTGCGCCAGACCTGAGCAAACCAGCCCAAGGATTGCGCTAACCGTGTCGGGACAACCGACATTGATCTCATACCTTCAGCTTCCTAGCCACGCAGCCGAGCCAAGCGTACCGCTTCTGCATACATGCGCTCTGGCGCGCCGTCATGCAGGTCATAGCGCAGAGCCTCTAGCATAAACACGGGCTTTTTGGGGAAGTCGATGGCGCTGAACACCTCGTCAAATGGGATAGCGCCTTCGCCCGGCCCCATGTGCAGATCCCCTCGGCCCAGGGCGAAACTTTTGCCGCCAGAATAGGCCGAGATGCCCATATTGTCTTGCACGTGAAAATGCGTGGTCAGCGGCGCCAGGCGCGCAATACCCTCCAAGTAGTCGAATCCATTCCACTGTGATGACAGAAATGAATGCCCAAAGTCGATACACACGCCAATCCCCGGATGGTCAATCGATTCCACGAAGCGCGCGTGCATCTCGGGGAAAGCCGTGTAACTTGCGTTTTCGATAAAGCCGTGTGTTTCAATGCTGATATTCCCGCCCCAGCCGGCAACCTCATCAGCATAACTTAACAAGATGTCGCGTTCGCGCGCCATCAGTTCCTGCATTGGTTGCGAGGTTCCAGCCGGCAGGGTGAGCCGATAGCCGGCGTGATAAGCCATTGCCGTCGCGCCGATGGCTTTGCCCACCTCAAGGCCCGCCTCCAAGAGCGCTTGATGATAGTCAAGATCGGCGACGTCAAACATGTTGGTCTCGCCGGGGAGATGAAACGTGTAGCCCAATCGATCACGGAACTTGTCCAGCACCGCGACCAATTGCTTCAAGCGTCGCTGATCAACGCGGCCGCCAACCCACATACGCCAGGAAGCAGGCGACACTTCAACATAGTCATAACCGCAATCAATCAGCGTCTGCAAGTTATCCGCCAATTCTGCCGGGGATGAGCCCATGGGCACCGCGTAACCTATTCCTTTGAACGGCACGTTTCACTCCCTTTGCGGGTCCCTATTGCTCCGTCTTGCGCTACCTCTAGCTGCGAAACTCAGCCAATCTCTTTGCCTCGGCAAAGCAGCGCGCTGGTCCCTCGTCATCCAGATCAAAGGGTACAACCTCAAGCATAAATATCGGCTTTTGCGGGAAGTCGATCGCGCTAAACACTTCGTCAAATGGAATTACGCCCTCGCCCGGCGCCAAGTGCAGGTCCCCTCGACCCAAGGCGAAACTCGTACGGCCCGCGTAAGCCGGGATCCCCATATTGTCTTGAACATGAAAATGCGTGGTCAGCGGCGCCATGCGCGCGATACCTTCTAGGTAATCAAAACCATGCCATTGCGATGACAGAAATGTATGCCCAAAATCGATACACAGCCCAATCCCCGGATGGTTAATCTCTTCCACGAACTTCGCGAGCATATCAGGGAAAGACGTGTAACTGGTATATTGATACCAGCCATGTGATTCAATGCTGATGTTCCCGCCCCAGTCGGCGACCTCATCGGCATAACTTAACAGGATGTCCCGTTCGCGCGCCATCAGCTCCTGCATTGACTGTGAAGTTCCCGCCGGCAAGCCGAGGCGGTAGCCGGCGTGATAAGCCAATGCTGTCGCGCCAACGGCTTTGCCCACCTCAAGGCCAGCTTCCAACAGCGCTTGCTGATATTCAAGATCGGCGACATCAAACAAGTTCGTCTCAAGGGGGAGATGCAAGGTGTAGCCGAGTCGGTCGCGGAACTTGTCCAGCACGGCGACCAACTGCTTCAAACGGCGCTGATCCGTGCGACCGCCAACCCACATGCGCCAGAGATCGGGCAACACTTCAACATAGTCATAACCGCAATCAATAAGGGCTTGTAAGTTTTCCGTCAATTCTGCCGGCGATGATCCCAGCGGTACTGAGCAGCCTATTCCTCTGAACTGCATATTCCCCTCTCTTTGCTGATCGTAAATGGCTCGTAGTTCATTTCGCCCCGAACGTGGCTAGCCGCGCAAGCTGCGCAAACGGGGATCCAGAAATGTCGTCACCAGGTCCGCGCCCAGGTTGAAGAAGACATACATCACCGCCCAGAGCAAGGCGATGGCTTGTATCATCGGCACGTCGCGGAAACTGACCGCGTCGACCAGCGCCCGTCCCAAGCCTGGATAGTTGAAGACGACCTCGACAACGAACGTTCCGCCGAGCAGGCCGCTTAGCATTAGCGCCATGATGTTGATCGTCGGCAATAGAATATTGGGCAGCGCGTGACGGAATACAACTCGTGAACGCGGCAAGCCCTTCAAAGTGGCCATTTCGACATAGTCACTGGTCAGCACGTTGATCGTGGTCGTCCGCATCATGCGCAGGAGATAAGCTGACGAGGCAATCGTCAGGGTGATGGTCGGCATCACGACATTGGGCAGCAAATCCGCGATCGGCGCGTCCGGGTTTAGCAACGTCATCGACGGGAAGAGTCCCAAGCCAACGCTCAGGCCCCAAATCAGCAGGGTGCCGATAACAAATTCCGGCGTGCTCATCCCCACGATCGAACCGGTCGAGATGATGACATCCGACGTTCGGTCGCGCCTTAAGCCAGCGATGATGCCCAACAGGGTCGCCAAGGGTATCGTGAACAGTGCAGCCAGCCCACCCAAGAGTAGGGAATTGCGCAGCCGAAAGCTGATTAACTCCACAACTGGCTCATTAAGAGCCAGGGAGGCGCCAAAATCACCCCGCAGGGCATTACTGATCCATTCGGCAAAGCGCTCCGTTGCCGGACGATTGAGGCCGTGCTCTTCTCGCAAGGCGGCCAAACCTTCTGGCGTCGCCCACTTGCCAAAGTAGGCTGTTGCCCAGTCACCCGGCAAAAGGTCGGTCATCGCAAAGACGACAATGGCGACGATTGTCAGCGTTATGACCGAGAATAATAACCGCTGCACAATGATCTTTAGCATCGCGTCAATATCTTAGTAAATCCAAGTTAGCCGCTCGAAAAGGCGATTTGCAGTGGCTGGCGCTGGCGGGCGACACAAGTGTCGCCCCTACAATACCCTCCCCTTTTCGCCCGTCTCTTCATTTTGCTATTTTTCTCATTACTTTGTTGGTACTACTTTACCATTCGGAAACCTCCCTTTGCCAGCCATCTGCTGTTGAATGCACAGCCGGCAAAGGGAGGCTGAGTGGCCCCTCACCACCACTTTCAACGGTGGGGAGAGGGGCATTCGAAATGGGGACCAGCCCAGCAAGCGCTGGTTCTAGTCCTCCTCAATATAGAAGAGATGGACGTACTCGGTGAAGTTTCTTGTGACGCCCTTGACGCGGGAATTGAACACGTCAATGGCGGTAAAGAAGACAGGGTTCAACCAGCCAGCCTCTTGACTTGCCAATATCTGAGCCTGCGCGTAAAGCTCCTTGCGCTTGTCGAAGTCGAGCTCGGCGCCCGCGTCCGCCAGCAACTGGTCAAATTCCTCGTTGCACCATCTTGGGAAGTTTTGACCCGATTCGCAGCTAAATAGCTCTAGCAACCCTGGGCCGGCGCGGCGCTGGCCCCACCAATCAAGGTAGAAAGGTACCTGCCCTGGAACATCGGAGTAGTATGTGTCGGCAGGCACCTGGTCGATCTCAACCCGGATCCCGGCATCGGCGGCCTGTTCCTGGAACGCGACAGCCAGCGCGGGAAACGGTGGATAGACATCCGCCATAGTTAGTACGATATCCAAGCCGTCCGGGTAGCCTGCTTCAGCCAGCAGTTCCCTGGCTCTCTCGACGTCCCGTGGGCAATCCAGCTCATGATAAAACGGGTCGTTTTTCCAGACGGAGGTATCGCAGGCAATGTCTCCTTGTCCGGCATAAACCACTTCAAGAATTTCCTGGCGATCCATGACCAGTTTAAAGGCCTGGCGCACGCGAAGGTCATCAAAGGGAGCCACTGTGGTGTCCATGACCAGGGCCGACCAACCGCCAGACGGTTGAACTAGGAAGGTGAAATCATCGTTCCCCTCGAACAGGGCGAAATTATCAGCTGAGATACTACCGATTCCCACGTAATCGAGCTGGTCCGTGAGCAGCGCCTGCGCAACGGCAGCTGATTCAGAGATGTGGTAGAGTTCGATGCCGGCCAAACCTGGCGGTCCCTCCCAGTAATCGTCGAAGGCCTCCAACACGGTTACCCCTACCGGATTCGAGGTCACGACCCGGAACGGGCCAATGCCTATGCCGGTCTGCGCAATGGTGTCTCCACTGCCTTCGGGTATCATAACTATACGATGGTGCGCAAGTAGGTCGGGGAAATTAACGGTAACCGCTTTCAGCGGTATCACTATGGTGTAGTCGTCTGGCGCCGTCATATTAGGCTCGTCGATGGCCGCGAGTCTGTCTGCGATACCTGAGGCTGTGGCTGGATCCAAGACACGCCGAATGCTGTAAAGCGCGTCCGCCGAAGTGAAATCCGACCCGTCATGAAAGGTTAGCCCCTGGCGAAGGTGGAAAGTCCATACCTGGCCCGTTTCGTCCGATTCCCATGACTCGGCCAAAGCGGGAACCACATAGGTCGCGCCAATATCGCTGCGAGTCAGCTGACCGTTGACAAACTGCTTGGTGGGTCCTTCCATATTCGTCATAGGATCGAGGTTAGACGCGGCAGAAGAGCTACCCTTGAGCGCGCGCAATATGCCCCGAGTGTCCTCCTGGGCTCCGACGGTCGCCGTCAGCGCCAGCACAAGCGCTGCAAGAACTATTACTCCGATTATGGAGCGAATCCTGGATTGTGAATACATGAGTCTTTTCCTCTCTATACTTTATTTGGAAAAATCTTCCATCTGTTATTGTATCGCGGGGGGGGGGGATTGCAAATTTTGGCCGCTATGGAAACGGTTCAGCCACCGTCTGACCCCTACAGCCAAAATTAATGTGAAACCTTGTAGACACACGCGCGACAATGCCGCCGCCCATGCAAAATACCTTGCGTCCCACCAGGTATAGCTCCCCCCTCCATGAAGCCTCGGGGAGGGGGCTGGGGGCTGAGGTTGAATAACCTGTCTTGCCCCCACCGCGAGGCGGGAGGACCGATGTGGCCTAAGGCCCCGGGATAGGCTTGGACGGCGAAAAATCGAGGTTCATAAGTGTAAGCTAATTGTCACCGGATGAGTTGCAGGATATGCTCTATGAACACGATTCAAATGAAATGGAGGGCCGTTCAAATGAACACTGACCTGACCCGGGAACAGATTGACTTTTATCAGGAGAACGGCTACATCATCATTGAAGACTTTTTAACACCCGAGGAGCTGGAGACCTGGCGGCGGAATGTCGACGATGCGATTGCGCAGCGCGAAGGGCGAGTTACCGCCGATGGCATGCTGGCCTCCGAGCGCATCGTTGACGAAGCAAGCGCCTATTTTGACAAGGTCTTCGTACATCGGCAAAATCTGTGGGTTGATCACGCTGGCATGCGCGAGCTGATGTGGGATCCGTGTTTGGGCAAAATGGTGAGCGATTTGACGGGCGTGGACGGCATGCGCATCTGGCACGATCAGGCTTTGATCAAGCAGCCCTGGGCCAACCCGACCGGCTGGCATTTGGACAATGCCTCCTGGTCTTACTCATCGCACGACGCCATCACGATTTGGGTGGCGCTGGACGACGCCACGCGCGATAATGGTTGCCTCTATTTCCTGCCGGGCGCGCAATCGACGGCCTCTTTCGAACATGCCGGGATCGGCCCCAATATCAGCGACCTATTTGAACTTTATCCACAGTGGGCGGAATTGCAGTCGGTAGCGGCGACGATGAAAGCGGGATCTTGCTCCTTCCACAACGGTTTGATGCCGCATGGCGCCGGGGCCAATATGACGCCGGGCACGCGGCGGGCGATGACCTGCGGCTATATGCCCGATGGCTCCACCTTCAACGGCAAGCAGAGCGCCTTGCCGCAAGCCTACTTCGAGTCGCTGGAGATCGGCGATGTGCTGGACAATGACACGATCAATCCGCTGATCTGGCATGAAACGAAGCCGTACGTCAGCGTTTAATGCCAAGCCATAGGACGCAATCTGATCAACAACGAATTGACGCAAGATCAGTTCGACTTTTATCAAGACTACGGATACATCGTCATCGAGGATTTTCTTACGCCCGAAGAACTGGAATCCTGGCGACGCTCCCCCTCTCGTAGCGCTATGTCTACGTGGGTCTCTTGTGAGAGAGGGGGTCGGGGGTGAGGGGTAGAAAAGCGACCGCCTTGCCACACTACCGGACAAGCCTCAATAGACGGTGGCAGAAGCCCCTCTCCCTTTATGGGAGAGGGGTTTGGGGTGAGGGTTTGGCGACCAGCCCAGCAAGCGCCGGTTCTAGTCCTCCTCGATATAGAAGAGATGGATGTAGGCGGTGAACATTCTGGTGACGCCCTTGACGCGGGAATTGAACAGGTCAACGGCGGTGAAGAAGACCGGGTTCAACCAGCCGGCGCCTTCACTCGCCAAAAGCTGCGCCTGCCCCAAAAGCTCTTTCCGCTTGTCAAAGTCAAGCTCGGCGCTCGCGTCCGCCAGCAGTTGGTCAAATTCCTCGTTGCACCAGCCGGGGTAGTTGTTGGGCGAGTCGCAGCTAAAGAGCTCTTTCATGCCGGGTCCCGCCATGCGCTGGCCCCACCAGGTAACGTAGAATGGCACCTTCTTCCAATAGTCGGAGTAGTAGGTATCGTTAGGCACCTGGTTGATCTCGACCCGGATGCCAGCCTCGGCCGCCTGTTCCTTGAAGGCGACAGCCAGCGGAACGTACGAAGGATAGACATCCGCCACAAAGAGCTCGACATCCAAGCCGTCCGGATAGCCCGCTTCAGCCAGCAGTTCCTTTGCCCGCTCGACATCGCGCGGGCAATCCTGCTCGAGATAATAGGGGTCGTTTTTCCAAACGGAATTGTCGCAGGCGATGTCGCCTTGTCCGGCATATACCACTTCAAGAATTTCCTGGCGATCCATGACCAGTTTGAAAGCCTGGCGCACGCGGATGTCATCAAAGGGCGCCACTGTCGTGTCCATCACCAGGTTTGTCTGACCGCCCGAGGCTTGAACAAGGAAGGTGAAATCATCATTGCCCTCAAACAGGGCGAAATTCTCAGGTGCGATCGAGCCGATTCCCACGTAATCGAGCTGGTCGGTGAGCAGCGCCTGCGCAACGCCGGCTGCGTCACCGATGTGGTAGAGTTCGATGCGGGCCAAACCTGGCGGTCCATCCCAGTAATCGTCGAAAGCCTCCAGCACGGTCATCCCTACCGGATTCATCTCGACGAGGCGGAAGGCGTCAGTGCCGATGCCGGTTTGCGCAATGGTGTCGCCACTGCCTTCGGGTATCATCGCCATACGCCGGTCCGCCAACATGGTGGGGAATTCAACGTTGACCGAATGCAGCGGTATCACGATGGTGTAGTCGTCCGGCGCTGACAGGTTTGCCTCGTCAATGATCGAGAATTTGTCTCTGACCGGCGAGCCCGTATCCGGGTCCAAGACACGCCGAATGCTGTAAAGCGCGTCGGCCGAAGTGAAATCCGACCCGTCATGAAAGGTTACCCCCTGGCGGAGATGTAACGTCCATACCTGGCCCGTTTCATCCGACTCCCATGACTCGGCCAAATCGGGAACGACATAGGTCGCGCCCGTATCCAGGCGAGTCAACTGACTGTAGACATACTGCATGGTGAGTCCTTCAGAATTCGGTCCATGCGGATCGATGTCATTGGCGGCCGTAGCGCCAGCCTTCGAATGCCGCAATACTCCGCGGGTGTCCTCCTGGGCCCCGACGGTCGCCGTCAGCGCCAGCACAAGCGCTACAAGAACTATCACTCCAAATATGGAGCGAAGCCTGGATTGTGCGTACATGAGTCTTTTTCCTCTCAATACTATTCTTTTGGAAATATCTTCCGAGAGTGATTGTATCGCGCCGGGGGGGGATTGCAAATCTCGGTCCAGTTGTCCATTTGTTCTTAAAGACGGTCTCCGGGGTATAGAGGCATCTGGCAACCTTTTCTGAATCCCAGTGAGAACGAAGATTGCAGCGAAAACATCCAATTTCGCTATATTCCTGTGCCATTTGCTCTACCGAGCGGGCTTTACCGAAGGAAAATGGAGTGTTCTGCTACTCAAGATGCCGCTGGAGACTTAGACCTGATAACCGTGCTGCTGGCGGCAAAGTACAATTGGGAAAAAGCGCGCCCGCCTTGGGAGGAGCGCTGCCAACTACCGCAAGCACGCGACTCTCCTGTTCGCCCCTCGGCATGGCTCACCGAGTCTTTGTCCGGGTTCTGTCCTGCGTTTGTCCGCTGGCAATCGGCCGATCCCCCCCCAGAAGTCATCTCACGAGCCGCGACCCTCTAAGACCGTCGAAAAAGCATGTCACGGCTGGCGCTACCTAGCGAAATCGCGCAAGTTCTTGGGTCACGGATACACCGCCTCGCTGCAGCAAGGCCACCTCAGAAAACGAGCTCAGCACAGTCATTCCCCGCTCCGCCCAGTGAATCAACCATTCCAGATTCGTGATCTGGATGCCCGGCGCGACACTATGTTTCTCGCAAACTGCCAAAGTCAAATTGATCGCATCAATCAGCGCTGGCGCATCCAATTGACCGGCCACCCCCAAGGCGATCGACAAGTCTGTCGGACCGACGAGCAAGACATCCACTCCCGCAATCGAGGCGATTTCTTCGATCGCGTCTAGCGCGCCACGCGTCTCAATTTGAACGATGAGCAGCGTTTCCTCGTTTGCCGCCCGCATGTTTTCAAGCAGCGGTCCGCCTAGGAAATCGGTATGTCCTCTGTTTAACGAACAGCCCCGCTCGCCGAAAGGTGGATATTTGATGATATTTACCACTTCCCGAACATCTTCCGCCGAGCGCAGTCTCGGAACCATAATGCCTTGCGCGCCGACATCCAAGGCACGCGCGATATAGGGATATTCTTTGTCAGGCACTCTCACCAGCGGCGTGATGCCGATATGGCGCCCGAAGCGACTCAGATCAGCAACCGATTCATAATCGAAGACGCCGTGCTCCATGTCGATTGTTACGAAGTCGTAGCCGGCATTCTTTAGCGCTTGCATGACCGATGGCTGCCGGAACTCCGCCAACATAGTGCCAGCAACCGACTTGCCTGAACGCAGCAGCGATTTCATACGATTTTGCGGTATGACGGTCATCGTTTCCTCATTCTAAAAGACAATTGAACGCAGTTCTCAGGCAGAACGCAAATGCGCCGCAAGATCTGGATCCAAAGCGAATTCGCGCAGAAGCGATTCCAGATCACGCAGCACGCCAGGGCCAACTACTATGCCATATCTGCGATTGTATTGCTCGTTGCGAAACTCAATCTCGCCCGGAACTAGAATCTCATTCGTGTTTGGCGCTTTCTTGCTCGCTTTGATCTCGTCGATCATCTGGTCAATCTCCCTCTTGAATTCCTCTACGTTGCGAAAAGAGGCAATATTGATCGCCAACAGGAAAAAACCAAGGTTTTGATGCGTCTCTGAGTTGTTCCATAGCGGGCCAAGATGAAGGCCGAAGCCAGCCCCGCTGAGAATGCCAGATAGGATGTCGATCATCAGGGCGATGCCGTACCCCTTATGCTCGCCAAAGGGCAAGACCGAGCCTTGCAGCGCCTCGGTCGCGTTGCGCGTCGGATGGCCTTCCTTGTCTATCGCCCAACCCAAAGGAATCGGCCGGTCTTCGATTTCCGCCAGATTAATTTTGCCGCGCGCGACGATGCTGCTGGAGCTGTCGAATACAATGGGACGATGCTTGCCAGCGGGAACGGACATACTAAAGGGATTGGTGCCCAGCATCGGCGTGATGCCACCCCAGGGCGCCATCGTGGCCGGCGCATTGGAACAAGCGTAACCTATCATATCATTGGCGGCCGCTTGCATCGTGTAGTATGAGGCGATGCCGAAGTGCGTGCCCGCTCGCACCGAGCACATAGCGATGCCACTGGACCGCGCCTTTTCCACGCACATGCGCATGGCTTTGGCAGCGACTACCGCGCCCATGCCGTGCCCGCCGTCGAGATGGAATGCGGCTGGCGTTTCCTTCAGAACCTTGATTTGCGGCGCCCTGGTAACGAGTCCGTCGCGAATGCGATCGCAGTACACTCTCACACGCGAGATGCCATGCGACCTATGCCCACGCAAATCGGCTTGCACCAGATTGTCGGCGACAACGGCGGCGTCCGCTTGAGGCAGTCCGGCCGCCTCGAAAATGCGCTGCACAATCTGATAAGCCGCTTCAACCTTTAGCCGCTGATCCGTATTGGCCTGGCTCACCCGCGCGCGCCTTCCGTTGTGGAAGCGCTCCTCAAGTCAGGAAACGCCGAATGAATAGGAAGACGTGACGATCCTCCGCGGGAGAAACCGGTCAATTCGAGCTCATCAGCAAAGTGGCAGGCGACCGAACGATCCCCGGCAATATGCTTGAGAGGCGGCTCCTCACGCGCGCAAAGGTCTTGCGCATAGGCGCAGCGCGTGCGGAAGTTGCAGCCGCTTGGCGGGTTGGCGGCGCTGGGAACTGTCCCGGTCAGCGGCTTGCGCGTCCGCTTGGCCAAAGGGTCCGGTATGGGAATGGCGCCCAAGAGCGCCTCGGTATACGGGTGGCGCGGGGACTGGTAAAGATCAGTCGCATCGGCGATTTCAACGATTTTCCCCAAGTACATGACGACCACTCGCTTGCTGATGTACTCCACGACGCTTAAGTCGTGCGCGATAAAGAGGTACGCTAGATTAAGTCGCTCCTGCAGATCCATCAGCAGATTCAGAACCTGCGCTTGTACTGATACATCCAATGCCGATACCGGCTCGTCGCAGACGATCATTTCCGGATTCAGCGCAAGGGCGCGAGCGATGCCAATGCGCTGACGCTGCCCGCCGCTGAATTCGTGGGGATACCGATTCATCTGCGCCGCATTCAGCCCTACCAAATCCATTAGTTCTTCCACGCGCTCGGACTGTTGCGATCGCGTACCGATGCGGTTGATGCGCAGCGGCTCGGCGATGATGTCATGTACCGTCATTCGTGGATCTAGCGACGAGAAAGGATCTTGAAAGATGATTTGCAGCTTCTGACGAACACGTTTCATCTCCGCATGATTAAATTCAACGATGTTTTGCAGTTGGTCATCAAGTCGATAGCGAATTGAGCCCGCGGTCGGCTCATAGAGCCGCAGAATGCAGCGCCCGGTTGTCGTCTTACCACAGCCGCTTTCGCCGACCAAACCCAGCGTTTGCCCCGCAGACACAGCAAAGCTGACATCATCGACTGCCCGGATCCAGCCGACCGTTCGCTTGAGTATGCCTTTCCGTATGGGAAAATACTTCTTCAGTTCATGGACCTGAAGGACGGTATCACTCGACATGCTGCTGCAGCGCCTCATCCGAATAAAGCCAGCATTTCGTCCGCTGTGAATCCGTCGGGAAAAACATCGGCGGGTCGTTTTCACAGATCGCCATGACATGAGGACAGCGCGGCGCAAAGGTGCAGCCCGTCGGTATGTCTTGCATCATCGGTACCGCCCCTTCAATCGGTGTAAGTCGGGCGCTCAATCCGATCTGCGGAATAGATTCTAGCAAACCACGGGTGTAGGGATGGCGCGGATTATAGAAGATATCAACTGCGCTGCCTTCTTCGATGACCTTGCCTAAATACATCACCATCACGCGATCGCAGTTTTCGGCGACAACCCCAAGGTTATGCGTGATCAACATAATCGACATGTCGAACTCTTGCTGCAGATCGCGCATGAGATCAAGGATCTGCGCTTCAACGGTCACATCCAGAGCGGTGGTCGGCTCGTCAGCGATAAGCAATCTGGGGTTGCAAGACAAAGCCATCGCAATCATCACACGCTGCCGCATGCCGCCAGACAGTTGGTGCGGATAATCGTCGATCTGGCTCTCCGGGTCGGACAAGCCCACACGATCTAGCAGTTCGATTGCCCGCTTGCGCGCCTCTATTTTACTTACACGCTGATGCAGCACCATCGCTTCAATAATCTGATTGCCGATGGTATAGATTGGATTGAGCGACGTCATCGGTTCCTGGAAGATCATGCCAATCTCGTTGCCGCGCAAATTACGCATGTCCGGACCATTCGGGTCCAGCGCCGCGATGTCGATTGGGCGACCGCCTTCGCCCATATACTCGATGACGCCACTGACAATATCGCCTTGAGGCCGTTCTATCAGTTGCATGATCGAATAAGCGGTTACGCTTTTGCCGCAGCCGCTTTCCCCCACGATGCCAAAGGTCTCGCCTCGTTTGATTTCGAAATCAATGCCATCGACGGCGCGGATCGTGCCCTGCTCGGTGCGGAATTGCGTTTTGAGCTCTCGCACACGCAGGAGGGTGTCTTGCTGCTCATTCATTCTGAGACATACCAAATCCGGCCTGCAAAACCCAATAGGATAAATATTGCATAAGTGGGCGAGCCACCGGCTCGCCCGTACAAATTCTCAATCACTTTGTCAATTTCTTTCATACGACTTTCACTGTCATTGCGAGTAAGGGTCGGCGGCGTCGCGCAGGCCATCGCCCAGGAAGTTAAAAGCCAATGTTGTCACGATGATGACGATCGCCGGGCTGAACAGCCAGGGGAAGTTGACCACCGATTGCACATTCTGCGCCTCGCGCAGCAAAGCGCCCAGGCTTGTCATCGGCGGTTGGATCCCAAATCCAAGGAAACTCAAAGAAGTCTCCACGATGATCATGACCGGTACTGCCAAGGTGGCGACAACGATGATATGGCTCAGCGCGTTGGGCAACATATGCTTGAATATGTTGTACGCGCTTGATGCGCCGCCCGCTTTCGCCGCCATGACATAATCCATGCTGCGTAATATGAGCACCTTGCCGCGCACCTCGCGCGCCATACCCATCCAGCCCAAAAATGCCAGTATGGTGATGATGCCGAAATAAATGCGCACCGAGGACCAGTCGGTCGGCATCACAGCCGCCAGCGTCATCCACAAGGGAATCCGCGGTATAGAACTTAGGAACTCAATCACGCGCTGGACGATCAAGTCCACCACGCCGCCGTAGTAGCCGGACAAGGTACCCAAGACCGCGCCCAGCACCACACTGATGGCGACGCTTAGCATCCCTGCAGTCAGCGTGACCTGCGCGCCGGTAAGCACACGCGAGAATACATCCTGCCCAAAGCGATCGGTGCCGAACAAGAATATCAAGCCCGGTTCGTCCACACCGAAGAAATGGATATCGGTGTTGACGATGCCAAGCAGGCTGTATTGGGAACCCCTCGTGAAAAACTTCAGATAGTACGTTTGGGACGTATCGGCCACGTAGGTTCGTTGGAAAGTCTCAATATCGAGCTCTTGTTTGTAGCCGTAAACGAAAGGGCGCGACAAACCATCGGCGTCCCAAAACAATATCGGCATTGGCGGCGTGTGCACGAATTTGCCGAACTTCTCATTTGTTGGATATGGCGAGAAAAACTCAGCGAACAAGATGACGATGTAAACGAGTATGAGAAATATGCCGGAGAACATCGCCAGGCGATGCCGCCTGAATTTGATATACATCAAATCCCACTGCGAAAGACCCTTCTGCCTGCCTTCGGCCAGTTTTGCCGGCTTGGGCGATGTCTCAGACATTTGGCGCTTCCTCACTCAAACTCAACTCGCGGGTCAACAGCGACCAACGCAATGTCCGCGAGCAAGTTGCCAATCAGCAGAAGCAGGCTCTGAAAGAACAGAATCGTCCCCGCCAGATACATATCTTGGTTGGTTAAAGCCTTGTATAGCACCGGTCCCAACGTAGGCAGTGACAATACAATCGACACAATCGTGGAACCGGACAGTATTTCGGGGAAGCGCATGCCGACCGCCATAATAATGGGCGAAACGGCATTCATCGTTGCATGCTTGCGGACGACCACCCCTTCGCGCAAGCCCTTGGCGCGCGCCGTGGCTACATATTGCATTTTGAGAACATCAAGCAGGTTCCCGCGCATCCGCCGGGCGATGCCAGCGGTGCCGGCTGTACCGAGCACGACTACCGGTATCCATAGATGCGCCAGCAAATCCAGCGCCTTGCCAATGCTCCACGGAGCATCCAGGTATTCATTGGAAAACAGACCGCCCAGCGCCGGTATGCCAAACCCAAAATACCCGATATACATCAGAATCAGCGCAAGCAGAAAGTTGGGGATTGAGAGGCCGATAAAGCCGACGAATGTGGCGAAATGATCGCCCAGCGTGTATTGGTGCGTCGCCGAAAAAATGCCAATAGCGATGCCGACGACCAAAATGAAAAGCTGTGTGCTAAAGGCTATCAGGACTGTATAGCCCAGGAAATGAGAGATAACCTCCAGGTTCTGTTGTCCGTAATAGGTGAATGAAGTACCGAAATCACCGCGCAGCCAACCGGACACCCATTTGAGATATTGCGCGTGCAAAGGCTCATCGAAGCCATAGCGCGCCTTGAGGCTTTCGATCTGGTCTTGCGAGATCGACTCGCCCTGCGACTCAAGCTCGGTGACGATTGAATCGAGGTAGGAACCGGGCGGCAACTGCGTGAGCACAAAAATGAAGATCGACAGCGCAACCAGCGTCGGAATCATCAGCAGTATGCGTTTGACGATGTATTGCGGCATATCAGTTCATCCCGGGCGGGCTCCACCTGCCGGGCGGGGAAGCCCGCGATTCGCCATTGCCGCCCTGGCTAGACATCGACCGTCCAATCCGGCTCTCGTCCCATTCTTTCGTATATGCGCCGCCTGCCCCGCTTGTCGCCTTCGGCGACGACCCAGGCGTGCTTCGCCACTTCTTCAGCGATCTCCAGCGGCACAACGATGACGCCATCGCCATCCGCCAGCACCAGGTCTTTCGGCCTTACCAGAACGCCGCCGATATTGACCGGGATCTGCGTCGAATCCAACTCTAGTCGTCCGGGGCGTATGGACTGGGTAACGCGGCGGGAATACACCGGCACGCGCTGCTTAATCAGCTCGTCAGTATCGCGGGCGCCGCCGTTGGTCACGATGCCAACCGCGCCAGCAGCGATCCAGGCGAAACCGTTGTTGGATCCGATAAAGCCAACGGTGCCGATCTCACCGCCATCAATGACGATCACATCGCCCTTCTGAATCTCGTCTACGGGTGGACCGCCAGCATACGTCCGATACCAGTTGCCTTTCCAGGTTTCGAAGTCCTCCGGCTCGTAGGCGTCGACGGGTCGCGCGGTGGGCATGAATCGTACCGTGTATGCGAGGCCGCAAAAGCGATGCGAGAAGTCGTCAATATCGCGCCAAAGGGGACGGATGTCGCCAGCGACCAAGCCGATGTCCTGCCGCCTCAGCGCATCCATCCCGTCACAGACATCAGTCAACCGCAATCCCTCATACTTTGCCAGAATATCGTATTCGGACATGATTTTGCCTTTCGTTAGTTTCCCTGATTCAAAGAATGTAATGCGGAAAAGGATACGGAATATTGCATACGGGCGACCCGGTAGGTCGCCCCTACAGTTTTGCGATTTGGCCGGCGGGCGACCGAGCGCCGCGCGTAGGTCGCGTAGACACTGACCGCCGACACAGCAGGTCGGTCGCCCCAAGGCTGGCGCTTAGGTTGGCGCCGCCAAAACTATTGATGCTCTGGCTCGATCCAGAACGCGAAGGGATCGGTGCAGCCAATGAAGCCGCCGTGATGGTAGCTCCAGGTGCAGTCGGTCTTGACGTTGCGGAACCAGGTCTTCCTGATCACCGGCTTCGGCAGCGGTCCAACGACGCCGATCACCCACATATTCTCCGCTTGCGTGCGCAGAATCGTATCATAGAGCATGTCACGCTCTTCTTGGTCAGCTGTCTCCAGGATTCGCGTCCAGACATTTTGCAGATCCTTGATGTGCTGCGGCGGTTCCTCGCCCTGTTCACCGTTGGTGTGGTACCAGAGGCCCCAGAGCGGCGCCCAGTCTGTGTTTGTGCTGATGGGCACGAGATCCGTTTCGGTGGCTGCTTTCGCCATCGGCCAGCCGACAAACTGCATCTCGCCGGCGCGCATCCGCTGTCCCCAGAGCGCGTTATCGATCGGCCGAATGATGAACTCGACGCCGACATCAGCATAATCGTCGCGTATCAGATTCAGGTTGTCGATCATCGGCAAGCGATTGTTCGGCACTTCTATCACGATGGTCAGACGATTGCCATCTGGCTTAAGCCGGAAGCCATCGCCATCGCGCTCGGTCAAACCAATCTCGTCGAGAAGCGCATTCGCCTGATCCGGATCATAGTCGGTGTAGGCGCGCGCATATTCTTCCTTGTAATAGCGTGATTCGACGGGCGGCAACGTTGCCGCTGTGGCCTGTCCCTGGCCAAAATACAAGGTGTCGTTGACACGCTCGCGATTGATGGCTAATGACATGGCGCGCCGGAAGCGCACATCCTGATAAAGCTCGCGGTCGACCGGATCGGGCGTATTGAGGTTAATCCATAGCGCCGCTTCAGAGATTTGCAGGTCGCCCCAGCGCAGGATTTCGTATTCATTGGCTTCGGCATTTTCAACGTAAAGCGCCATATCGGCGAAGGTCAGCGCGCGCGCCGCCTGGAAATTTGGCTCGCCTGCCAGAATGCGCAGCTTCATGACCTCGCCATCAACAACGCGGAAATCGACCCGATCGAGATAAGGCAACTGATTGCCTTCGGTATCGACCGCGAAGAAGTAAGGATTGCGCTCAAAGACAAAGCGGTCGCCCGGCGGTTCCACCGTGGGGATCCAAGCCAGCATCGTTGGCAGATCTGGATTGTTCATTCCGCGGCTGTTGCCGCCACCGGAGGTGTTCCAGCGCAGATAAAAGAGATCAACCCAGTTCGATACACCCGCTTCATCAATCGCCGCCTGCAAATCCTCTGCGGAGACGTGGTCCTTGTGGAATTGCCTCATATAGTGCGCGGGCAGATACGTGTGGAACTCTTTCGTCAAGAGCGTGAGGAACATGCCGTGCGGCTCGGGAAACTTGAAAACGACCGTGAGATCATCAAGCTTCTCCACCGCGCCAACGTGACCATTTGGCGTCCGCATAAAGCCCGGTTTCACCGGCCGCAGTTCATCATTGCTGATGACGTCTTCATACCAGAACATGATGTCATCGGCAGTCATCGGCGCGCCGTCCGACCAGCGCAATCCTTCGCGCAGCTTGATCGTGAACTCCTGGCTGTCTTCACTGATCTCCCAGCTTTCCGCCAGGCTCGGCACCGTCGCGTTCTGATCGTTATTCCACATCAGCAAGCCGATATCTTGCCAAATCACCATATTTGAAAGACGGCTGATATTGTCGCCGAAAGTCAGCCAGGTACCGCCGTAAACGCCAACAGCTTCAATCGGCTCGACGACTAAGGGATTGGCCGGCAAACGCTCTTCGACCGGCGGCAGCTCCCCGTTGGCGACCATCTCCGCCAGCGCTGGCGCCTCACTGTATGCCATGCCTTGTCCGGCGCTGAATGGCGCCGCAAGCAAAGCCGCGAGCAGAACAATTAAGATACATAAACGGCTAAACATCCTTGACCTCCTACTAAGCATTTGACCTTGCTGCGCCCCGTAAACCGCTACAGAACACCATAAACCAACCCGCCATTTGCCCTCCTTGCATTCTAAGTTTCTCACGTTTATTCTCTCGTACGCGTGATCCAAATCTGCGTGCGTTTGGCACCTGCGCCGCCTTACCTCTGGGCTCTCCTGAACGCGCGTCGCTTCTGCCGCATGTGGCGGGTTACACCGGGCAGAAACCATCGCTATTAGACGACCGCGTTACAGTTAATCTGGGGAGAGGCTGCGACAGGAAACACTGAATCTTGAATGCGCCGATTCATCTCATCTTCCAAGAAATCATTTTCATAGACCACTAGTATTTACAAGGATACTGTAACTGACCTGTACAGATGTGTCAAAAGATTGTCGATAAGCCGTGTACCGACTCCGCTGGAAATCCATTTGAACCAGCTCCAGTTTCATCGCCCTTCGCGCAGACTCTGACCGTCAAGTTGCGACGAACGCTACGAAAACGATGTATTTTGCAAACGGTTCTCGCTGAACTCAGCTTAGCGCCTTGCCCTCGGTGGCAAAGCTACTGTGTTTCCAAAGAAGCGGATTCACCGCCCAAGGGACCGATGTTTGCGGCGCGGAATTCGACGTGCTATAGTCGTGGCGCAATATTGATTTCTGAAGCGTTGTATAAGATGAAAGGCAAAAGGCCAATGTTGAAAAGACTTCTCCGCTATTCCCTTCTATTCGTTTTGACCATGCTTGTGATTGGCAGTGTCGCCGCTCAAGATGGTTTTGTCCTCCATGTCTTTGGTCCCACCTCGCTTGATAATCTTGGCTCCATGGCGCCCGATGACGTGCAGGCGCAGGTAGAGCGCGAAGTCCTCGACGGATTTCTTGCGGAAAACCCAGACGTTTCCGATGTCGTATGGGATGCGCAAGGTCCCATCGATGGTGGCGTGACGCGCCTATTGACCGCGCACCTCGCCGGCGAGCGCATGGATGTCATTGGCTGCGCCGCCAACCCCACCAACGGCGCCTATGTACGCCGCGGCGTGTTGCGCGATATTACGGACGACATCGCGCCCTGGGTCGATCGCTTCGAACCAGCCTCGCTTGACGCATACACCATCGGCGGCCGCGTATATGGTATCCCGGTATCGCCCGTCTCCACCTCGTCCTTCTTCTACAACGTCGATGTATTTAATGAACTCGGACTGGCGGAACCCGATAGCTATGCGGACTTCATTGCCGCCGCGGCAACGCTAGACGAAGCGGGTTATATACCGGTTTTGCATCAGGGAAAGAACGTCTGGATGTGGCCGATGTGGTATTTTGAGACGGCTTCGCAGACCATGGGCGATTCCATCGCCAAGACGATACAAAACCTGCGTGGCGAAGCCAGCTTTACCGACGCTGCCGATGTCGAAGCGCTGGCGCGGATCGGCCAATTCGTCGATGACGGCATCCTCGACCGCGATTCGCTTTCCGTCGATTGGGATGGTATGCGCAGCGCGTTCGCCCTCCAGCAGTCAGCCATCTATTATGGCGGCACCTGGGAGCTTCCCTGGATCGAGGCGAATGTCGTCAACTTCGAATGGGGCGTCTTCGAGTTCCCGCAGCTTGCCGATGTGCCTGGCACACGCGGGCACGGCGGCGGTCCCGATTCGGGTTACTGCATCTACAGTGGAGTTAGCGACGAAGCATTGCCCCACGCCGTAGCCTTCCTCGAATATCTCTCGCGACCCGACATCGCCGACAAGCATCTCGGCATCATGGAACCGCTAGCCACCTCAATCAAGGGCGTTACCGTTGTCGAATCCGATATCGCCGATGACCTTCGCTCCAACCATTTCCCCAATACCGCGCGCTTCCTTGACTGGATCTGGCCCACGGAGATTAACGACGCCTTCCAGAGCGCAATCCAGGGCATCGTTGGCGGTACAATTACGGCGGAAGAAGGCATGGCTTCCATTCAGGATGTCTTCGACGATCTCGTCTTCGACGGCTACTCCTACGATGACTGAGTGAGTTGAGCCTCGCTAGAAGAGATACGAAACGTGGTGGATCTAACTCCTTGCTCGGGCTGGATCCACCCGTCTTGAACCAAACCTACCCCGTAAAAGAGGACAGTTTTCCATGCCAAAAGAGCAAAAATTTGAGATAGGTTATCACCTGAATACTTGGGACTTTGAAGGCCGCCCCGAAGAAGGCTTTCCCTTCCTGGCTGACGTTGGATTCGTATGGTACGAAGCGCTGATCTTCAACAGCCTGGGCGACGATTTCGCCCGCCGCTTTATGACGCTGGAAAACGTAGGACTCCCGCCCAGTTTAAGCGATACCGAACTCTTGTGCCGCTTGCATCTCTTCAACAAGGCGCAAGAAGACTATGGCTTGCGACTGTCTTCGTTGTACGCCAATGCGGAGTACACGAATCCCGAAATTTGGCCCTACGAGCGCGATTGCATCATGGCAGTCACGCGCTTCCTTCATGGTTTCGGCTCCAAGATTTTGGTCTGCGGCGGCGGTCCCCCGGTAGGCGTAAAACGCCAAACCGACGACGACTTCAGAAGCTTTGCCAACGCCTTGGAAGAACTTGGCGCTTTCAGCAGCAAGCTCGGCATCCGCACCGTCTACCATCCGCATCTGGACTGTTTCATTGAGACTCGCGAACAGCTAGACCGCTTCATGGCAATCGTGGATACGGACCTGGTGGGACTTTGCATAGATCCCGCTCACCTGGTCATCAAGGATACCGACCCGGTAGACATCATGCGCAGCTATATGGAGCACATCGATTACATTCACTTCAAAGACGCGAAGGACTTTGAGGGGCTGGAAGGCTACGCGCGCTATCTCTCCTTCTGCGAGCTAGGCGCCGGCGTGGTTGACTTTCCCGCGATGGTCGAGATTATGTTGGAGAACGACTACGATGGGCTGGCGCTCATCGAACTGGACGCGTCGCACAAAACGGCCGAGCAAAGCTGCCTCGAGAGCATTGATTATATTGTGAAGGATCTGGGCTTAAAGCTGAATATTGGCTAAGGCGTCAGTCGTCCTGCCTGCTTGGCTCTCGCGACCGTTTCACGAGGCCCTCGCCATGCTTCAGGCGAACAGCTTTTAGGAATAAAAGATCATCAAAACGCCTACAACTCAGACAAACGAGGCACCATTCTCCGCGGAGCGCAGTTCACGTGCAAGGCGGCGAATTTACCCGCGCGCTTACCGGCATCTCTCCGCCTATTTGATGATGACGCCGGCCATCATTCTGCTGATCATCTTCGTCATCATCCCAATCGTCTACGGCTTTTACCTGAGCTTTCACCGCTGGGATGGTTTTAATTCGCCCGTCTTCATCGGCACGCGCAACTACATCCGGCTGATTGAACGAGATGATATTTTCTTGAAGGCGGTTACGAATACGATTATCTTCGCCATTTCTGTCGTGCTGGTCAAAAACGTATTGGGCCTTTTCCTGGCGCTGCTCGTCAACCAAAAGATTAAGGGTGTTATTCTCTTTCGCACCGCCCTCTTTCTGCCGGTAACGCTCTCGTTTGTCGTGATCGGTTTGCTCTGGTCCTGGATCTACAATCCCACCTTCGGCCTTCTCAATGCGGGCTTGGAATTGCTGGGGCTGGACGGCTTGGTTCGCGCCTGGCTTAGTGATCAGGCGACCGCGCTCGGCGCTATCATCACGGTGGACATCTGGAAGTGGACCGGCTTTCACATGGTCCTCTTCCTTGCGGGCTTGCAATCCATCCCGCGCGACCTGTATGAAGTAGCCATTCTCGATGGCGCCAGCGCCTGGACACGGCTTACCCGCATCACCCTGCCTCTGCTTGCCCCAGTGACCTTCGTCAGTGTGCTCCTTTCGCTGAATGGCGCATTCGTCAGAAACTTTGAGTTAGTCTTCGTGATGACCGATGGCGGGCCCAATCACACGACCGAGGTCGTGCTGACGCATCTCGTCACGCAAGCTTTCCGCTTTGGCAAGCTGGGTTACGCCTCGGCGATGGGTTTCGCCCTGTTTGTAGTCGTGGCGGTCATCGCCTTCACTTATATTCGCATTGGCCGCAGCGGCACCTACAACTTCTGAAGCCGGGAGAAGACATGGCAACCGCCGCCAGACATAGGAATTCCGATATCTTTGGCGATCTGTTTTCCAGGCATTTAACTGATCGTCTCAAGCTTCTGCTGGTCTACGCCATATTGATTGTCGCCACGGTTCAGACTATCTACCCGCTGTTTTGGATGGTCTTTGGCTCCCTGAAGACCGATACCGATCTCTTCAACAATGTCTGGGGACCGCCGCGGACGATGATTTGGCAGAATTACGTCGACGCCTGGCGTATCGCTGATCTGGGCGCGCGCATCGGCAACAGTATTATCATCACGGTACTTAGCCTGACCGTGCTGCTCATCGTGTCGTCCATCGCCGCTTATGCCCTGGCGCGCCTGCAATTCCCCGGGCGGCAAGCGATCTTCCTCATCATCTTGGCGACCATGATGATTCCGCCCGAGGTCACAGTCATTCCGCTCTTCATCGTGGTAAGAACGCTCGGCATTCTCAACAGCCGCTTCGGCCTCGTCTTCGTTTACGCCGGCACTTCCATGGCTTTCAGTATTTTCCTTTTGCGCGGCTTCTTCATGTCGATTCCGCCCGAATTGGAGGACGCGGCGCTGGTCGATGGCGCCAACCGATTGCAAGTATTCTGGCATGTCGTGCTGCCATTGGCGCGTCCCGGGCTGGCGACGGTCGCGATCTTTCAGGGCATGTTCTTCTGGAACGAATTCTTCCTGGCTTTCATCTTCATCCGCCAGGCCGAGTTGCAGACGATTCCCTTGGGATTAGTGAATTTCTTCTATCGATATTCAGCCGACTGGACGCTCTATTTCGCCGCGCTCAGCATGGTCACAATTCCGGTAATCATTCTCTATGTCGCAATGCAGCGCTGGTTTATCGAAGGCTTAACCGCCGGCGCCGTCAAGAGTTAACCGCGGAACCAAAGTGAAGAAATACCAAGTTAGTCGTGTAAACGAACATCTTGGCTAGAAAAACTCCCCTTCCCTAGCTCGCTGGGGAAGGGGCCGGGGATGGGGTAGAAAGGCGGCATTTTCGAGTCTCCATTCGTTTCTGGAACTACCTGAGAAGGAGAGGTCCCAATTGGAGAAATTACGCGTAGGTATAATCGGCTGCGGCCAAATCGCCCAGATCATGCATTTGCCCTACCTGATGGAGCTGCCGCAATATGAAATTGCTGCGGTCTGCGATATCTCGGAAAAAGTGGTGAATACAGTTGGTGAATGGTATGGCGTGGACAATCGCTATGTCCAATACGAAGACCTGCTCGCCCAGCCCGATATCGATATTGTCGCCATCCTGACGATGGATCACGGCTATATCTCCGAAGCCGCCGCCGAAGCTGGAAAGCACCTCTTCGTCGAGAAGCCCTTTTGTTTCGACCCATCGGAGGGGCATCGTGTATTGAGCGCTGTCGAGCGCAACAAGGTCATGCTCATGGTCGGCTACATGAAACGTTATGATCCCGGCTATGAATATGGCATGGCGCGCATGCGGGCGATGGAAGACGTGCGCCTGATCCGCGTGCACGATTTCGCTGGCGATTTCACCGTGCATGAGCCGCTCTATACGCTAGTGACCGCCGATGACATTCCCCAGGATGTCCTCGCTGACGGCGCCGCGAAGATCGACGCCGCTTCCAAAGCGGCTCTGGGAACAAGCCACGCGCACCTTGCCGGTCTTTACAACATGCTGCTGATGCTTTCGAGTCATGATCTGGCCATCCTGCGCGGCGCATTCGGCGCGGCCGAGGGCGTCCTTTTCAGCGATGCCATCTCGCCGACCGAGATACTTTCCGTGCTCGATTTCGGTCCCCAGCGCCGCTGCGTCTTTGAAGCCGGCATCTGGCCTGATTACCTGTGGTGGGACGAGCAACTCACCGCTTACGGCAAGAGCGAGACCGTTAGCATCGCCTTCCCCAATCCCTATGTCAAATATGCGCCGACTACGGTGACCATTCAGGAAAATGAAAACGGCGCCCCGGTTCAAAAGGTTGTGCCGGCATCACACGAGGAGGCGTTTCGTCTGGAGTGGCTGCACTTTTACGACTGCATTCGGGAAGGCCGAGAAGTGCGGACCACCGGCGCTGATGCCAATGCCGATGTCGAGCTGGCAGTTGAAATGATCCGCGCCATCCGAGTCTGATGACGCAGGAAGTCGCGATACTGGGCGGCCTGTTTAACGCATTCCTTTGGGGATCGTGGGCGGTCGTGCTCAAGAAGCTGGACGGCTACCCGCTGGACGCCTTTTTTCTGGGGCTCTACATCTTCTCCTTCGTTTTCATGTGGATGCTTGCTTTGATTACGCTGGGGGAGGCACTGTTCGAAGAGATGGCGCAAGTATGGCGCGAACGGCCTGCGGTCATCCTCGTCGCGTTGGGCGCCGGCGCCGCGTACATCGTTGGCATGCGAATCTTGCTGACTGTATACGGCGCCGTCGGCCTCTCGGTGACCGCGCCGATATCAACCTTCATGAGCCTCATCATGGGCACATTGCTCGCCGCCCTTGTTGGCGGCACGCCGGTGGCGCTCTCTCTACTTGATCTGTCATTTGCCTGTCTGCTATTTTTTGCGGCGGCGATGGCCGTAGTCTGGGCTCGAATCTGCCGCGATCGTACGCTGTTTGAGGCGGCGGGGGCAGACTTGCGCGACGCTGCCGGGGCAAAGAGCCGGCGCCTGCTCATTCGGAACTTTCTTTTGGTAGGTCTGGCATCGGCAATCATCACCGCCTACCCGCTTGGATTAGCCTTCTGTTTGCGCACGCCCAGCCACAGCGATGGCTTATCGCCCATGCCCTTTATGGCCATTTTGGTCACCGGATCGCTCTTCGGCGCCTCGTTGCTATCTGGCGCAATTTTGACCGCACGGCGCCAATGGCCCATTTTCATACGTGCAAAGTGGAAAATGCAACGGTATGCAGTCATCGCCGCGGGTGGGCATTATGGCGGCAACATTATCAACGCCTTCGCTACCGGCACACTGACGGCCGCAGTCTCCTGGCCTTTGGGAACAACATCCCAGCTTTGGACCTATGTCTGGGGCTTGGCAACGGGCGAATTCAAAGGCGCGCCGCGCAAATCTTATCTGCTGATCGCGACCGGCGCCCTGCTCTATCTCGCCGGCATTTTGTACTTGCGTTGGGCGCTGTTGCGCTCAGCTTAGTTGAGATTCAAGGAGCGGTTACGATGAAATATGTGTCGAAAGAAGAACGGGAATCTAGCGCAAACATCTACGTTTCGGGCGGATCATCGGAGCTGGAGCGGCTGATAGCGGCTCAGACGGACGGCGGCGTGACGGTGGCGCTGGTGCATTTCACTGACGGCGCCGTCACCCATTGGCACACGCACCCGGGCGAGCAAGTGCTGCTGGTCACCGCGGGCGAATGCCGCTTTGGCAACGAGGCGGGCGACGTCGGCGTCGCCAAGACGGGCGATGTCATACATTTCCCGCCAGGCGAGAAACATTGGCACGGCGCGGTCGAAGGCACAAACATGACCCACATGAGCATCACGACTGTAGGCGGTCCCAACTGGATGGAACCGGTGACCGACGCCTGAATGATCTCGCCTTCAGAGCGAGAAGGGGTGAAACAGAATGAAAGTCGTTGTCACCGGCGGCAGCGGACTCGCTGGCTCAGCCGTCGTATCGCACCTTCTAGAGCAGGGCTACCAAGTTATTAGCATCGACCGCGCGCCGCCCCCGCATCCCATCCCTGAGTTTCGGTTCGTGGACTGTGAAGATCTGGGCCAGGTTTACGGCGCCTGCCATGGCGTCGACGCTATCGTGCACCTGGCCGCCATTCCGCGCCCCATTCACCATAGTCCCGATCAAGTCTTCCGCACTAATATTATGGCGACATTTAACATCTTTGAGGCGGCCGCCGTTCTCGAGATCCCGCGCGTCGTCTATGTCAGCAGCATGTCGGTCTTGGGGCTGCCCTTCTCGTTTACACCGATTAAGTATGAATACTTTCCAATCGACGAGGAACACCCGGGCACACCGCAAGACGCTTACGCCCTTTCAAAGGCAATGGGAGAGGATATTGCGCTGGCTTTCGTGAGGCGGATGGCGGGGATGCTTTCCGTTGCCAGCCTGCGTTTCCCCTGGATCCATTCGCCGAATACCTTCAAGTCCCAGTTGACTCCCTTCCAAACGGATCCGGCATTGGGCGCAACCGTCTTGTGGGGCTATATTGATACGCGAGACGTGGCGCAAGCCTGCCGCCTGTCGCTGGAAGCTGACTTCAGCGGGCATCAGCCATTCTATATCAGCGCAAAGAACACTTTCGTCACGGCGGACACCATCTCACTCGCGCAAACCCATTATCCGGATGTCAAAATACGCGCACCGCTTAGCGGCAATCAATCGCTCTTTGATTGTTCCAAAGCCAAAGCCATGCTCGGTTGTGAATCACGGTTCTCCTGGGAGGACTACGAATGGATTTAGTGCGAATCCGTACAACCGTGGACGTCATTTACCACGAGGGCTACCGTCGGTTAGCGAAGCCGTTACGCAAAGTCGCCGCCGGCGCAGTGATCAAGAATCCCTTTGCCAGGAGATATGTCGAAGACCTCAGCGAGCTCTATGAGACGGGCGCCGAGCTCGGCGCGCTCCTCGGTAAGACAGCCGTCGCGCAACTTGCTGGCGAGCCTCACAGCTACGGAAAAGCCGCCATCGTCGGCATGAACGGCGAACTCGAGCACGCTGCCGCCTTGTTGCACCCGGCCTTGGGCGCGCCCCTGCGCGAAGCCGTCGGCGGCGGAAAGTCGATTATCCCATCCTCTAAGAAAATGGGCGGACCTGGCGCGACCATTGATGTGCCGCTGCATCATAAAGACGCAACGTATGTACGATCGCATTTCGACGCCACTACATTTCACATTGATGATGCCCCGGCGCCAGACGAAATTGTGGTCATCGTCGCCGTAACTGACGGCGGCCGTCCGCACGCGCGCGTCGGCGGCCTCCAGCTGAGTGACATCAAAGGCAAAGATGGTCCTAAATGAAATGGCGCCTCGACTAGACGACCGGCATGGAACGCTGAGTGAGGAGGCCCGCGGAAATGACGGCGACCAAGAATACATTTTCGGAGAAACAATCGGATCAGCAGCGGCGCAAGATCACCGATTTCGACCCGGCGACTACCGCCGTCCTCGTGGTCGATATGCTCAAGGATTTCTTCAAGGAGGGCGGCGCGATGGTCCTGGAAGGCGGCGAGGCGCTTTACGCGCCACACCGGAAACTTCTGGCGGCGGCTCGCGCGGCGGGCATGCCCGTCTTGTGGCTCAACCAATGTCTCCCGCCCGATGACAGCCTCTTTGAAATGCGCACAGTTCACTGTCTTGCCGGGTCCTGGGGCGCCGAAGTTGTCGACGAGCTGCCCATCGAAGACAGCGATATCGTCATCCCCAAGCGGCGCTACAGCGGATTCTTCCAAACCACGCTTGATCTCACGTTGCGCGAACGGGGCATTGATACCGTCATCGTCACCGGCGTAGTAACCAATATCTGTGTGCGCTCCACTGTCCACGATGCCTTCTTCCTGCGCTATAAGGTATTGGTGCCGGAAGACCTGGTGATGGCCACCAGTCCGCAAGCGCAGGAAGTGACCTTATACGATATCGATACTCATTATGGCGATGTCACCAATCTCGAGAAGGTTTTGGGCGCGCTTCAGCGAGGACAGGACGCCGGCCGATGAGCGAGATGCTGATTCAGGCGATTGGCCAAATCGTCTCCGGCGAATTCCGTTCTCCCCTTCTGCAGGGCGATTCGATCCTCATCCGCGACGGGGTGATCGCGGAGATCGGCAACGGGCTCGCCGCCGGCGCCGATGCGACCATCATCAACGCAAATGAGGCAACGGTGATTCCCGGATTGATCGACTCGCATGTGCATCCGGTCATCGGCGACTACAGCCCGCGGCAGAAGGTCGTGGACTTCATCGCCAACTGCGTTCATGGCGGCGTCACCCGCATGATATCGGCCGGCGAGGTTCACATGCCGGGCCGTCCGACCGGAGCGATCGGTACAAAAGCGCTGGCGATCGTCGGCGCGCAAGCCTGGGACAATTACCGCCCCGGCGGCATGAAGGTGCACGGCGGCGGGCTGCTCTTGCAAGAGGGTCTAACCGAAGCGGACTTCGAGGAGATGGCAAGCGCCGGCGTAAAGCACCTGGGCGAAGTGGGCTTGGGCGGCTATCACGATTGGGACAAAATCGCCGAGATGACTTGTTGGGCAAAGCGCTGCGGCATGACCGTAATGATGCACATTGGCGGCGCATCCATACCCGGCAGTGATGCCATCGGCGCAGAGCATGCCATAAAGGTGCAGCCGGACATCGCTTCCCACCTCAATGGCGGTCCGACCGCGCCTGCGCTAGCGGATATCGAGCGGATCATCGGCGAAACCAATGCCGCCCTCGAGATCATTCAATGTGGGAACGCCGCCGTCATCCCCCGCATCCTCAAACTTGCCCGGCGCCAGGATGCGCTCCATCGGATCATCATCGGCACCGATATGCCCTCTGGCACTGGTGTCATTCCCTTGGGGATGCTGCGCACCATCGCCTGGGTCAGCGCGCTGGGCGACGTCCCTCCGGCGCAAGCGATCGCTATGGCGACCGGCGCCACGGCGGGAGTTTACAGGCTTCCCGCGGGACGAATCGCGCCCGGGCTTGAAGCCGACCTGGCCATCATGGATGCGCCGATTGGCAGCGCCGCCGATGACGCTTTGGAGACGCTCAAAATTGGTGATACGCCCGGCATATCCGGCGTCATCATCGATGGCGGATTAGTCCTGCGCGCAAGTAGAAATACGCCGCCGGCGAGGCGCCAGCTGGAGGTGAGTTTATGAACCGCTTTTCCGGCAAAGTCGCCTTGGTGACCGGTGGCGCCGGCGCATTGGGGAGAGCGAGCGCATTGCGTTTCGTCGCGGAAGGGGCGCGCGTCGTCATCGCCGATATCAATCGGGAGCGCGCGGCTGCGGTCGCGGCTGAAATCGGCTCCGACGCCATCGCTGTGCAAGCGGATGTGACCAAAGCGGACAACTGCATCGCCATGGTTGAGGCCGCGCAATTCCACTTCGGAAAACTGGATGTGGTCTTTGCCAATGCTGGCATCGGCGGTCAAAAAGTTGAGTTTGTCGATATGCGGATGGAAGAGTGGGATCGTGTCATAAGCGTTAACCTGCGCGGCATGGTGCTGACCTGCAAGGCGGCGGCGCCCGCCTTAATTGACGCTGGCGGTGGCTCAATCGTACTGATGGGCTCGTCCACCGGCGGCTGGGATACCATTCTCGGCTCGGGACCTTATATGACAAGCAAAGAAGCGGTCAACGCGCTGGCGCGAAACTTGGCGCTGGAACTGGCGCGTCATCGCATCCGCGTGAACGCTGTTTGTCCTGGCATCGTTCAGACGCAATTGAGCTTTCGTCAGGCGTCCGATGACCCGGCCGCTTGGGAATCGTTCTTCGCCCGATTCGCCGAACGGATTCCGCTTAGGCGCGTTGGACAGCCGGAAGATATCGCGGCTTCGGTCGCTTTTCTCGCCTCTGATGACGCGCGCCATATCACCGGCGCTACCCTCCTCATTGACGGCGGGCAGACCCTGCAAAGTTGGAGCAATGCCCCGGACTCAGCCTACCCAGGCGAAACCAGATAAATCACCGGATTCCAAGAGCGAGCTGGATTTGATCTTGCGACCTTTGGAATTGAGCGCGAGCGCCTCAACCGCTGCCTCGCCTCATGAGCAGCGCGCCGATCGCGTCGTGTGGTATACACTTTTGCTTTCAACCGACAACGATTCGTTGCGGCGCCCAAGCCTCGCCTTGACTATAGCCGCGCCATACCCTAAAATCCGTGCGCGTTGTTTTTACTAGGAAAGTCCATGTTCGAATCGCTAAGTAAAAGACTCGATACTGCCTTTGAAGGCTTGCGCAAAGGCGGGCGCGTGAAAGAAGCCGACGTCAAAACCGTCATGCGCGAAGTGCGCATGGCGCTGCTCGAGGCTGATGTCGCCCTGCCGATCGTCAAAGACTTCATCAAAGAAGTGCGTGAACGCGCGCTCGGCGAAGAAGTGCACAAAGCGCTGAAACCGAGCGAACAGGTCGTCAAGATTATCCACGAAGAAATGGTGGATATGCTCGGCGAACCCGGCCGTCTCAGCTACAGCGGCAGCGCAAGACCGCATGTCATCATGATGGTCGGATTGCAAGGTTCCGGCAAAACAACCAATACGGCGAAACTGGCTCTCCGCCTCCGAGCCGAGGGACGCAAGCCCCTAATGGTCGCCGCCGATACCTATCGCCCGGCCGCGGTCGATCAATTGGTCACCCTGGCGAAGCAGATCAACGTACCCTATTACGAAGAGGGAACATCTGAAGCGCCGCCGGCGATCGTTAAGCGCGCACTGAAGCAAGCTCGCGAACAGAATATCGATATTGTGCTTGTTGATACCGCCGGGCGCCTGCAAATTGACGAAACCCGCATGGATGAGCTGGAAGAGATCAAGCGCATCGCCTCGCCAGCGGAGATTCTCTTGGTAGCCGACGCCATGACGGGCCAGGAAGCAGTCAACATCGCACGCGGCTTCAACGAGCAGCTTGGCATCACCGGCTTGATCCTCACCCGCGTCGACGGCGACGCGCGCGGTGGCGCCGCCTTGTCTATGCGCGCCATTACCGGTGTGCCTATAAAATTCATGGGTACTGGCGAAAAAGTTAGTGCCGACACACTTGAGCTTTTCCACCCCGATCGCATCGCCCAGCGCATCCTCGGCATGGGCGATATTATGTCGCTGATCGAAAAAACCGAGACGCTTTACGAAGAAGAAGAAGCCCTTCGCCTGCAAAGCAAAATAATGAAGAACGAGTTCACTTTGCAGGACTTTCTCGACCAGCTCCAGAAGATCCGCCGTATGGGTCCCCTGGGCAAAGTGCTCGGCATGATACCCGGCATGTCCAAGCTCCAGATGCAATCCGATTTCAATGACGAGGATATTGAGAAGCGCATCAAAAAGGTCGAGGCGATAATCAATTCCATGACCCCGCATGAACGTCGCCACCCGCGTGTGCTCAAAGCCAGCCGCAAGAAACGCATCGCCGCCGGCAGCGGTGTCGAAGTCCGCGATGTCAACGAGCTGCTCAAACAGTTTAAGCAAATGAGCCGCCTTATGAATCAACTCAGCAGAGGGAATCTACCCAATATCCCCGGCTTGACCGCCTAAGCCGGGCAGCAGGAGAAGAGACATGGTTCGTATTCGTCTACGCCGTCAAGGCTTGAAACGCCAGCCGAGCTATCGCGTCGTGGTGACCGACCAGCGCAAGGCGCGCAATGGCAAATATCTCGAGAATATCGGTCACTACAATCCGCGCACCCGCCCGGCCACCGAAATCATCCAGGAAGAACGCGCCCTGTACTGGCTCAGCGTCGGCGCTCAACCCAGCGACGCCGTGCGCCGTCTGCTGGAGCACACTGGCACCTGGGAGCGCTTCCAGCGTCTGCGCGCTGGCGAAAGCATGGACGACTTGGTTCGGGAAGCGATCGAGAACCAACCCGAATTGCCCAGTCCCAAAACCAATTATCCCGCGCCTGGCGATGGCGAAAGCAAAATCAAGGCGCGTGAAGCCGCTCGCCTCGCCGCAGAAAAATCCGCCGTCGCTACCTGAGCAACCCGATTGGAAACATGACTATGGAAGAAGAGTTGGTCCAATACATCGCCGAGAATCTGGTCCATTCACCCGATGCGGTCAGGGTCGCGCGCCGGGAAACCAGCCGCAGCGTCGTTCTCGAATTGTCGGTAGCGCCTGACGATATGGGGCGCGTCATCGGCCGCAATGGCCGCGTCGCCAATTCCATCCGCGCCCTTCTGCGCGCCATGCCATCGTCCGAAGACGAGCGCGGGCGCGATCGGCGCCGCCGCGTGATCCTGGAAATCGAATAAAGCGACCGTGCCAGGCAAGCGCGGCCAACCCAAGTTTCTTGTCGTGGGAGAAATCCTGCGTCCTCATGGCATACGCGGCGAACTTCGCATGCGTGTGCTCACCGATAATCCCGATCATCTCCCCCAACTCCAGTCCGTCTATTTGGGCGACTCCTCCAATCATGCCAAGTTGCAAGAGTTCGCGCTGCATCGCGTACGTTTCAACAAAGAATACGCCTTGCTAACTCTTGAAGGCTGCCGCAACCGAGACGATGCCGAAAAGCTGCGTGGCTTTAGTGTCCTTATCAGCCGTGACCAGGCTGCCCCCTTGAGTCACGACCAATACTATCTCTTCCAGTTGATCGGCCTGCGAGTGATCGCCGACCAAACTGACCTCGGTCGCGTCAAGGAAATCTTGCAAACTGGCGCCAACGACGTTTATATTGTCGACAGCGACCAATATGGCGAAGTGCTGATTCCCGCGCACGACGAAACCATCCTCAACATAGACTTCGACGCGCAAATCATCCACATGAGGCTGCCAGAAGGTCTCCTGCCGCCCAGCTAAACCCTAAAATCCAAGCCTCTGCACATAGGTCACCCACCCACCCACCAATCCCCAAACCCACCGACAAACCAGCGAACCAACAAACCACCAATCAACCGACTTCCTGTAAGGGCGAGCCTTGGCTCGCCCGCCCACCCGCCAACTCCATCTCTGTCGCAGCAACCATTCGCCCGCCCAACAACCAATCAACAACCCGTTGGGGCTACCCCTGGCTCGCCTTTACGTGCTTCATGTCTCCATTCAGTATTCTTACGACTAACCTGGCGTTGTCTGACGCACTTGACAAAGAAAATCTCGGCATTATATCCTGATAGCGTTTGCCATACATTGACAGGCCTCTATGCAACCGCAGCCGCATCAACAATTCTGGTTGGGCTTGCACCTCATCCCCAGCTTCGGAATCGCCAGAATCTCAAAGCTTCTGGCTCATTTTGATTCGCCGGAGGCGCTTTGGCATGAAACGGACGCCAGCCTAATGCGCCTTGACCTCCCGCGCGACTTGCTCCGCTCTTTCTGCGAGGGACGGCGCAAAATCAACCTGGAACGCGAACTGGAAGCGATATTCAAAGCCGGCGCCCATCTGGTCACCCTCGACGATGAGGCTTACCCTGATCTGCTGCGCCAGTTGCCACACAAGCCGCCGCTGCTTTACGTTCGCGGAAAACTCCAGCCCGATGAAGACAAATGCCTCGCCGTCGTTGGCACGCGCAAACCCAGCCACTACGGGCGAAATGTCGCCTCGCAACTAGCCGGCGAACTTGCCCGGCAAGGCATCACTATCGTCTCGGGCCTCGCCCTCGGCATCGACGCGGCCGCTCACCGAGGCGCGCTGCAAACTCGCGGACGTACGATTGCGCTAGTCGGTACGGGCATCGATATCAACTATCCGCGCGAAAACGCTGAGCTAGCCGAAGCGATCGAGGCGAACGGCGCCATCCTGAGCGAATTGCCGCTTGGCGCCAAACCGCTCGCCAAGAACTTCCCGCAGCGCAACCGTCTCATCAGTGGCATGTGCTTGGGCGTTCTAGTCGCCGAGGCGCCCGAAAGAAGCGGCGCGCTCAACACTGTATCTCATGCGCTGGACCAAGGGCGAGAAGTATTCGCCGTGCCCCACAATGTTTTCAGCCAGACCGGCCGCGGCTGCAATCAATTGATTCAAGAAGGCGCCAAGCTCGTCGCCAATGTTGACGACATTCTTGAAGAACTGAATCCATCCCACATTAAGGTACAGACGCGCATACTAACCGAACGCTTGCAGCCCTCAAACGACGCGGAAGACGCAATCTTTCAGCAGCTTGGCGCCGATCCAGTTCATGTCGACCTCATCGTTAGGCAGACGCAGTTGCCGACAGCAACCGTAACCAGCACACTCACCATGCTTGAACTAAAGGGACTTGCGGAGAGCGCCGGGCCTATGCAATACTGCCGAGCGCCAAATTCACAGAGGTAAAAGCCGAAACGATGGATCACTATTATGCCCTAATCGCCGCCGGCGGACACGGCACCCGCCTTTGGCCAATGAGCCGAGCGCGCTTGCCCAAGCAGATGCTGCCGTTAATCGACGACCACTCGATGTTTCGTACAAGCGTAGAACGCATACAGACGCTCTTTCGTCCGGAGGACATTTTCGTCGTGACCGGCAGCGAGCTGGTCAATGAGCTACAAACGGAAGTCCAACAGATACCTGCGGAAAACTTTATCGTTGAGCCGCAAGCGAAGAATACCGCGCCCGCCATCGCCCTCGCGCTGAGTTTCATTCAGAAGCGCGATGCCGAAGCAACGGTCGCCATTCTCCCAGCCGACCATCATATCGTGCAACGTGAAAAATTCTGTCGGATACTGGAAGCGGCTTGGAAAGTCGCCCAAGATGGCAAGATCGTCACCTTGGGCATTTCGCCTTCCTATCCCGCCACCGGTTTTGGCTACATCCAGCAGGGTCAAGCCCTCGCCGATATCGACGAATTTAGTGTTTTCCAATCCCGGCGTTTCACCGAAAAGCCAGACATCGTACGGGCGACCCAGTTCCTCGCCTCCGGTCAATATAGCTGGAATTCCGGCATGTTCATTTGGCGCGTCGACCGGGCTATGCGCGATTTTGAACGGTATCAGCCCGCCATCTTCGCCATGTGTTCCTATCTGCAGTCCGCCTTTGACGCGCCCGATTACGAAGCGAAACTCATCGATATCTGGGAGACGATGCCCAGCCTGTCGATCGATTTCGCCATTATGGAAAAAGCGGATAACATCGCTGTCATCCCGAATGATATCGGCTGGAGCGATGTGGGCAATTGGACATCGCTCTATGACGTCCTTCCGCAAGATAGCTTCGGCAATTGCATAAAAGGAGACGCGAGCGACATTCGCGTTATTCTCGACACGCGCGACACGCTCGTATTCAGCGACCGCCTGACCGTGGCAATCGGTGTGGAAGACATCGTCGTCGTCGATACCGACGATGTCTTGCTGATTTGCCACAAAAGCCGTACCCAAGACGTAAAGCAGGTTGTCGACTACCTGCGCGAAAACGGAAACGAAGAATATCTCTAACACTGCCCACGCATTCACGAGGAAGGGATATGACTGATACCAGCGCCGCAGCGCTTCAAGCTTACTGCGTCAAATGCAAAACAAAACGAGACCTGGGTGCTCCTGAACCGGTCTACACCAAAACTGGGGCGCCCGGTACACGTGGGCAATGCGCCGAATGTGGTACCAAGCTATTCCGTATGGGCGCGACTGTCGCCCACGAAGGCCTCCCCAAACCGGAAAAGATCGAGCGCCCAAAACGCAAAAAAGCCAAGCGCAAAGCCAAACCAAAACGAAAAGCCAGTTCCCGCACCAAAACCATCAGCGCGCCTAAAAATGTTGGAAAGCTCGTCATCGTCGAATCGCCGGCTAAAGCGCGCAGCATCGGCGGTTATCTCGGCGATGGCTACACCGTCATGTCCTCATTGGGGCACGTGCGCGACTTGCTCAAGAGCCGTCTTTCGGTCGACATCGAGCGCGATTTCGAACCAAAATATCGTGTTCCTAATGACAAGAAGACTGTGTTTAAGGAGCTTGAAGCAGCCGCCAAAAGCGCGGATGAGATCTACCTCGCCACCGATCCCGATCGCGAAGGAGAGGCGATCGCTTGGCATATTGTGGATGAAGCGGAGATACCGCTGGCTATCGTCAAGCGAGTGGTTTTCCATGAGATAACCGACCGCGCAGTTGCAGACGCCTTTTCCCACCCCCGCCATATTAACATGGACTTGGTCAATGCCCAGCAGGCACGACGAATCCTTGACCGCCTCGTCGGCTATCAGGTATCGCCCCTGCTTTGGTCGAAAGTCCGTGGCGGGCTCTCCGCGGGCCGCGTCCAAAGCATCGCCTTGCGCCTGGTTGTCGAGCGCGAAAAGGAGATTGAAGCTCATCAGCCAGTAGAATACTGGACAATCGATGCCGACCTGTCCAAGCGCTCCTCTGGCGTCGACTCATCTAATCTCGTCTCTCGTCTGGTGAAAATCTCGGACGCCAACGTTACTTTCAACGCAAAGAGCAATAAGCCTCCGATCCTCGACAGCGAGGCTACCGTGACGCCGCACATCGACATCCTGCGCAACAGCCAATATAGCGTCAAAGCAATTAAGCGCGGTACGAGCCAAAGCAAACCCTCCGCTCCCTTCACCACCAGCACCATGCAGCAGGCTGCCTCTAGCCGCCACCGATTCAACGCGCGCCGAACAATGCAGTTGGCGCAGCAACTCTACGAAGGCATTGATGTTGGCCAGGGTAATGCCGTAGGCCTCATCACTTACATGCGCACCGATAGCGTTAAGCTATCTGGGCAAGCGGTATCGGAAGCGCGCGCATACATCGCCAAGCAACATGGCAGCGAATACCGGCCAGAGAAACCGCCCGTCTACAAGACTAAATCGAAAAGCGCCCAGGAAGCGCACGAAGCGATTCGCCCCACCAGCGTATTGCGCACGCCCACTTCAATGGCTCAGTTTCTCAGCCGACCACAACTGCAGCTATACACGCTGATTTGGCAGCGTTTTGTCGCCAGTCAAATGTCGCCCGCCGTTTATGACACCCTCAGCATTGAAATAAAAGCGGGTAAAACGCTTTCCGACATGCCATATCTCTTCCGCGCCTCTGGGCGAAAGTTAAAATTTGCTGGACACCTGGCCATTCTTGCCAACGACGAACGGCGTGTGCGCGAATCGGCTTCTGGCGGCAATCATGATTTTCCCGAACTTGAAGCCGGCGAATTGCTAGATCTGCGTAAGCTGCTCCCCCAGCAGCATTTCACCCAGCCGCCGCCGCGATACACCGAGGCTACACTAATCAAGCAATTGGAAGACAAGGGAATTGGACGTCCCAGTACCTATGCGCCTACCGTCGGCTTAATCCAGACCCGCGATTACGTCGTCCAGAAGGAACGTCGGCTCTTTCCGACCAAGACTGGCCGCGTCGTCAGCGATTTGCTCTCCGAATACTTTGACGTCGAGATGGACTATGACTTCACCGCGAATATGGAAGACCAACTCGATGAGGTCTCCAAAGGCGAACTGGAGTGGCGCCCGATGCTTGACGAGTTCTATCATCCTTTCGCCCAGCGACTGAATAACGCGCAAGAGAAAATGCCGCGACAAGATGTAGTCGAGAAGATCGGACGCGCTTGCCCAAGTTGCGCCGACGGCGACCTGGTCATCAAGCACTCGCGCTACGGCAAATTCATTGGCTGTTCCAATTACCCCGACTGCAAGCATACCGAGCGCTATCTTGAGCGCATGGGCCTCCTCTGTCCCCAATGTGGCGAGACCGAAAACGGCGAAATCGTCCAACGCCGCAGCCGAAAGGGCAGACTATTCTACGGATGCAGCCGTTACCCCGATTGCGATTTCACCGTCTGGCGACTGCCAAGAGACCTAAAGAAAATAGAAGAGCAATCTCCTGCCGAACAGCAGACTTTCGAGCGACAGCCAACCTAACCCACGTCATGGCAGGTGTAATCGAAACGGATAAGGCTCGCCCTCCCGGCAATTCCAACTGTAGGGGCGAGCCTTGGCTCGGCCTCCCGCCACGACAGAATGCATTTGCGTAACTTCAAGGCTGCTTCCCTCTCGCTTTGCGCCGATTTCGAACTGTGACTATACTGAAACACATTGGCGCGCGACGCTTCCGCCGGGTGCCGCATCTCAACCTCTTGTCTCAGATCTACTGAGAACCCTGGACTCGAAAGGTCTTCGCTAATGAGTCTTCAAGGTCACCACTCGGATAGCGCGCGGTCGGCTGCGCAATCCACGGACGGAAACTCTGGCGCTGGACTCTATGCTTCTAATCCGCGCATTCAACGGCTGATTGAAGCTGGACCCAGTCGCAGCACGGTTCTGCTGGTTCTGACCGGCATGGTGATCGGCTTGATCGCCGCCTATGTCGTCATCCCGACCGAATTCACCGGCGCCTCGCCCCGGCACATGAGCCAGCAGGCTATTCAACAGTGGGTGCGAATGGTCGCCGTCGGCCACTCCCAAGATGTGCATTATGACGACGGAAACGCGCTCCTTGTGCTGCAACAAATCCCAAATCCGCAAGGTGTTGTTGAAGGATTGGCTCGCTCTGCCGCCATTCCTGCCGCCGAGCGCGCCGCCCTGGAATCGCTTACCGAAATCGACGGATTTGACCGCCTGATAGGATCGCTTGCTCCACAAGACCCGGGCGTCTTTGCCAGTTCCTTGCAGGTCGTGCTGGCGCTGGCTGTCGTGGCTGTAGCCGTACCGGTCATCACTATTGCCGGGCGAATGATTCTGCCTTCACATGGGCAAACTGACGAACGTCTAAAACAGAAACCTAACGCGGCGCCCGCAGCCCGCTCGCAAGTTTCGCCCGCAGCCGGATCCGTGCCAATTTCAAACCGGGCGCAAAGCGAAGCGCCCGCAACATCGCCGTGGGCCGATGATGAAACGGAAAAAAGCGGTACCATCCATCCCCAGTTCGGCGTGCCCGTTTTGCACACGGTTTCCACCTACGTAAAGGGACAGAACTATGACGACTCATTCGCGATTGAGATGGGTCCGGAACAGGGAAATCAATTTCTCGGAGAGTGTGGCGTCTCAGTTGCAACGCGGGTCGGCAACGAATTGCAGTCCGTCGAATTCTGGGGCTTCGATATGGCTTCCCAAGAGACCGCTACCAAAGTCTTTGCCGCACCTGCTGCCATAAGCGATCCGGCCTTGCTCTCCGCTGTGGCCAATAGGGTCAAAGATCCAACATCCGATATCATTGCTGCTGAAACCGGCGCCAAGCTCATCGTCGATAGCAACGCCATTCAAATCCAGGCGGAAGTGAAGTCAGTCATCTGTAATTATGGCGGCGGCACACCCAATAGTGGCATCGAAACACTGCAGATTGAACTGTTGGCTTGGTATAAGCAGGGTCAAGGCGCTTCAGTGCCCGCGGACAGTTATCCCGCGCCAGCGCATTCGCCCTTTAATCAATTTGCCGATCTGCAAATCGCACCGCCATTGCAGGCCTCTTCGCCCACTCCCCCGCCGCCTGCCGGAAGCGCGAGCGCTCCGCCACGAGCATCGGGCAGCGCGCAACCTGCCAAACGACCAGAAGATGAGGAAGAAGATCCCTTCGGCGGCACCGGTAACTTCATGCCCTACTCTTAACACGCAAACGCCCCATCAACTTCGATGAGGCAACTCAAATCGCAGATTCCCTATAGTATCCGCCAATCGTATTCGCGATGCAGCGGTCAGACGATGTCGACGATTTCGAATCGTATCGCGCCATCCGGTGTCTTTACTTTTACCTTGTCGCCAATCTTCGCTCCAATCAGCGCCGAACCGATCGGACTCTTCTCGGAAATCTTGCGCTCGCGCGGATTCGCCTCCGCGCTGCCTACGATCTTGTACTCTTCGTCTTCGCCAACGCCATCCTCCCGAATGACCACGGTTGAGCCGATCCGCACTTCGTCGCTGCTTTCGCTATAGTCAATCACAATCGCATTTTGCAGTATCGCTTCAATCTGCAAAACTCGTCCTTCTATGAAGCCAAGCTGCTCCTTGGCATCGTGATAATCCGCATTCTCCTTTAGATCTCCCTGCGCTGCCGCCTCTTTCAGTCTCTGCGCCAAAGCCGGACGCCGTGTATCCTTAAGCAGCCTTAGTTCTCGGCGCAGCGCGTCTTCGCCCTCTGCGGTCAGATAAGTTTCTTCTACTGCCATGCCATCTTTCTTTCCTCTGCTCCCTGCGTCGAACCGACCAACCCTCTCTCGGATTCATCGCGGTATTGGCTGACGAGAGCGCGGATATTGTGCTGGTGAAGCTGCTGAACTAGCCCGTGTAGCAATACGTGGCTCTTGCCGCAGTCCGCCAGCGAAACTAGATTCTCAATGTCTTCGCGCCCATTATCCAGTGCGAGTCGGACCGCATCGTCCAGTCTGCTCAAATAAACAAGGTCGCTCTTGAGCTTTTCCGGCGACTCGCCACGCAATATGATTTCACCGTGCCCCTGAACGATATTCTCATATTCGCACTCGCCCAGCTTCTTCAATGACTCAACAAAATCAGCATAGCTGCCATCGACGAAATACGGAATGGGCATTACCGTATCCGCAGCGAAAAGTACTTCTTCTTCTTCCAAAAGACAGACGATGGAATCCGGACTATGTCCAGGACTGTGCCGCAGCCTAAAAGTCGTTCCTCCGAATTCCAACATCATCTCATCGTCAAACGTGATATCCGGCAAGACGACCTCCACCGGCGCAAACTCGCTGGCGTTCTCCTTCATCAGTCGTAAACTTTCGCGTCCGCGCCCTTCAAGCATCTTGCGACACAGCTTGTGTGAAATCACTTGCGCGCCCGGGAAAAAACAGGTTCCAGTCGTGTGATCAGCATGGAAATGCGTATTGATGACGAATTTAACCTCCGATCCCAAGCCATCCTCAATGTAGCGGCGAATAAGCATCGTCTCTTCGGGGTAAAGTAGTGTATCAATCAATACTGCGCCTTCACGAGTCAATACCACACCCGCGGTAACTTGGGCGTATTGATCGCTGCGGAAGACTAGTACGTGTTCGGTGATTCGTTCGCGCTGCATCACGAGTGTGCGTTGTTTCAGAATTCTGGCTAGCGCCACGCTTCGCCAGTATAGAGGGCTTTATATTGAAAATCAAGTGAGCCGAACGTCGCTAAACGCGCCACATTAACGCTCGGCAATTGCAGCAGAGTATTCGTAACCTCACCGCCGCGTATGTCCAGTTTCAGTGAGGTTACAGAGGAGCAGGCTAAGCCGCTACCGATCGCGCCGCTCCAGCGGAATTGTGGGAGCGAGCCTTGGCTCGCCCACGAGCAGTGCTGCCAGCCAGATGGCGCGCGACTTACTTTGTCGTACTTCTACTGTATACTGATTGTAACGAATGTCGTCACCAGTAAACAGTTCTTGATGCCATCGATCAACGTAGTCTTTATCCGCCTTTTCCTGCTCGCCGCGTTGAGCTTCGCGCCCGTCCGATTGCGCTCAGCGGCCCAGTATACGTTGCGAATTGGCGTGATTGATTTCGCCGACGGCTCATTGCGTAAGGGCGCCCTGCTCGCCGCCGACCACATCAATGCCAGCGGCCGGCTAAGCGCCCTGGATGGGACGCCAATTCGTCTGACCGTCGTGGATTCGCCTCCCGACAATATGGAAATCGCCATCGCCAACATGAGGCAATCAAACGCGATTGCCGTCATTGGACCAGAGACCGACAATCTTCTGTCTGCCTATATGTCGCAACTGCAGGCGCTAGATGTGCCGATCATGACACCAGCCACTGGCGACACCATTCTGCTGCCAGACAACACGCAGCGGCTTTTCCGCGTCCGCGCGCGCCAAAGCGTAACTGCCAGCGCGCTTGCTGACTATCTGGTCAATACGCTCGCCGTCGGCAATATCCGAACCGTACAGCTGGATTCCTCCAGCACCGGCAAATTAATCACCTTCGCCAATGCGCTTTCTGCGTATGGCCTTCGACTTTCAAACACCCTCGTTGACGAGCCGAATCCCGATCTTGCGGCCCTAGCCCGCGACATCGCCGAATCTGACGCCCATCTCCTGGCAATTTATGGTCCCCCATTGCTCGCCGCGTCCTTATATGACCAAATTCTCGCCGCCGGCTTCCAAGGCGATGTCATCGTTGATCAGGTCACCGATCCGGCTTTTGCCAACATGTTGCCATCCGACGCCTTGCGCGGCATCATCGGAACCGCAACCTGGTCGCCCGCGCTTTCCAATGATGCCAGCGAATCCTTCGTGTTGGCATTCGCGCGCGCCTTTGGTCATCTTCCGGATGCTGTCGCCGCCTCCAGCTATGACGCGACTCAGGCGATCGCCGCGGCTTTGATCGGCGGCGGCGGCATCAGCGAAAACCTGGCGTCGCTCCCGCCGGTTCCCGCGGTGCAAGGCGAGTTGAACACTGCCAACTTGCCGCCGGGTGAGATCAGCAGCAATGCTGTGGTGACCCGCCTAAACGAATTTGGCGCGGCTTATGTCGTCGCCTTCTATCGCGGAGGCGAGCAAGTCGCCATCGACGAGCGCCCTCTCTTTCGCGCCTCGCCGACACCGCCATCCACTCCCACGCCTGCGCCTACGCCAACACCTTCCGGCTACACCTTGACGATTCAAAGCGCCGTCCAAAACGTGCGAAACGGGCCGGGACTTCAATTCGAGGTAATCGGCCAGCTTCAGCGGGGAACCCAAGCGCGCGTCCTGGGCACGACGCCAGATTACGCCTGGCTCGTCATCGATTTTCACGGGCAATGGGGCTGGCTGGCTTCTTATCTTGTTGCCACCTTTGGCAACCGCAATCTCCTGCCTGTTATTCAGCCGCCTGCGACGCCCACTCCAGTTCCAACCCCCACACCAGCGCCGCCGCAAGAGCCCGACCTTGTTGTCCTGCACGCAAGCCCACCCCGCTTAATCCTCGACCAACCCATGTCTGTGGATGTTACCCTGCGCAACCAAGGCTTAACCGCCGCCGGACCATTTGCCGTCGCCGCTTCCTTCGAGCCGGGCGGCCGCTATGTCGGTGTCAACGTGCCTTGGCTCAACGCCGGCGAACAAACCACCGTCCAGCTGAGCGTGACGCTCACCGGCGCCACCGGTCCCCAATCCGTTATCATCGTTGTTGATCTCAACCAACAGGTCGCGGAAGGCCCCGCCGGCGAAGCCAACAACAGCGTTTACGCCTACAATTACATTGCCGACCGTGCATTTCTCGCGACCGGCGCTTCTACGATCGGCGTCGGATCCGTTGACCTAGACGGCTACGGCATCCCCGACCTGGACTGGACCGGCGCCGACCTAGTTGCTCAAGGCGACGGCGGCCTCTACCTCATGAGCTACTTCAGTTCCATCGACAGCGCGCATTACGATGCGATTGACACTTCACTGGCAAACCTGAAATCGTTGCATATTGACCGGTTGACAAACGCCACCATTGGCTTGCGCACCGCCGACGGACATCATGGCGTTCTCAAGCCGACCAGCGCAACTAGAGACGGCACGATCTCTTTTGACTTTCGCGTCTATCGTTAGTAGACAATCGTGAGACAATGCCGCCGCCCACGGAAGATACCTGCCTCACCGCTGTGCCGAGCTCCCCCTCCCTCTTTAAGGGGGTGCGGGTGGGGGTCCGCGGCGCAGGCCTGTCCAGCAATTCATTCGCCTAGCACAATCTCCACATAAGTGGTGCGATACGGCTCAACTCGCACGCGCTCCTGATATGCCGGCCGACCGCGCGTATCCAAGACAAAAACCTCATACTCGTCAGCAAACACATCACTGACGGTGAAGTTTTCCAGCCAAACCGGATCCGAATTCGCCTCCTCGCCACCATAGGTGCTTACATCGCGCCTTCTGGATTCCGAACGCACGGTTATGCGCCAGCCATACACCGGTTCGCCATCTTCATTCCGCACTGACCCGGCAATCATTCCGTGGTCAACATAGTGCTGCAGCCACAATGCCGGGTTGCGCGTCTGGCGATAATCAAAGGGATCGCCGACCCGAACCTCAAAATGCAAATGCGGTCCGATGGCGACGCCGCTTGAACCTACCGTCCCAAGACGCGCCAAGTCCCCCACTAGCTGCCCCTCGCGCACATCGATCTCATTCAAATGACCGTAGAGCGTGAATACTTGACTGCCAGCAAGCGAGCGCAGATCGTGAGCCAAAATGACGACATTGCCATAGTATTCCAGTTGCGGCCCGATAAGCGCATCAGAATCATCGCCAGCGAAGACAACCCGTCCCGCCATAGCCGCGTACACCGTCGTATCACGCGCATTGACAAATTCCACACCCAAGTGCACGGGCCGCAGATCTTGCTGCGTTCCGCCGTAAGTATATGTTCGGTCAATCCAATGTCCATGACCGGCTGTAAGCTCGATGGGACGGTGCAAAACGTTATGTTCGGCTCGTTCGATATCCTCAATTGCCGTCACCCCAGGCAATAGCTCGCCTTCCGCCTCTTGCGCTCGCGCGCTTGGCATCCAGAGCAGCGCGGCCAGCGCCAACCAAAGATGCGGACCCGGGAAACGATGACGCCTCATCATTGCGCCGCAATCTCAAACTCGGTCGTCCCAACCGGCTTGTCATTGACCAATAGCGTGGCAGTGTACCGACCGGGCAAAAACGGAAAGTCTGCCGGCGTCGTAAAAAACCAAATGCATTCAATCGATTTCGAATAATCGGCAAGCCAAGACGTGCGCGACACAGGCCGCCCATCGTATTCCCATTCCACCTCAAAAAGCGAGCCGGATTGTAACGCCGTAACTCTTGCAGTCACGTAAATGAACTCGCTGCCCGGGCTGAATTGCCTAACTGTGCCAACGGAGCAGCCGCTGTCGGGATCTGTGCTGGCCGCCGTCGATAAATTCGATACGCGCATCGCCGACTCCGGCGTCGACCGTACCGCTTCGTCGTCCATCATGCCGTCTTCCAGCGAACTGCCCATATCTTCCGCGTTCACCACCGCCACCTGTAGCTCCGGCGTGCCGGTCTGGTTCGCGCGCAACGTCGCCCCCAGCGCCGCATTGACCGCGGACAGTTTCGCAATGCGCGTGCCCGCCGCCGCTAGCGTCTCCACCACCATAATCTGCTCGGCGGTGCCAACAGCGCGTATCGAGTCGCTCTCCGACGCATACATCGTCAAGTCGGCGTCAATCGTGGCAACCGGATCATCGCCGCTTAATGCCTGGCAACCCGTCAGCAAAAGCAAGCCGCCAAGGCAAACACATCCGACCGCTGCGAACGCCCGCATCACAAAGCCACCGCGTTATCACGACTTCTCGTATGAATGCAATAGCGCACATTATACCAATCTGCACTGGCGCTTGGCGAAATTTAATCCTTTCACGGCGCTAATTGCAAGCCGCCAGGCATACTGACTGCGCTTGTAGAAAAGCGGTTGATTTGCTACGATATGAGGGAATTGCCCCCGTAGCTCAGGGGATAGAGCGCTGGTTTCCGGAACCAGGCGCACAGGTTCGAATCCTGTCGGGGGTGCAAGTGCAGGCGTCATCCGCGCGGAAATGCCTGCGCCCACGCCTTTTGCTGAACGTTTCTTTGCTCTTGGCTCCCCTTCCGTAGGTCAGAGTCGGCGGTTAGTGACTGCGCGACCCGAGCTTGCTGGGGAAGGGGCCGGGGGATGGTGTTTGTCGTTCCCGAAATTCCGCCATATCGACTACCGCCTTGTGCAGACGAGACTCCTCCGCCGCAAAAGCCAGCAGATGGCTCTCAAGTGACTCGCGCGCAGATGTCACGCTGTCATCTGGATTGCCCTTAATGCTGTTGAGGAAGCTGCGGACGATGCCGTAGTCGCCCCCTCCATGACCGCTGCGGTCGCGGGCGATCACCGGCACATCCTCGATCTCGCCAGTCAAATGATGATGCACCCTGATTTCGTGCCCGCGTGACGAAAATCTGCCGTAAAGCGTCGCCTTCGTCCCATCCCAACGCATCGTTCGGCATTCTTCATCGCTCTGCCCATTCATGACCAGCGTGACCGTCGTGCCGTCCTCCAACTCCATATTCACCGTTTGATGGTCGACTACGTCGTTGTCGCAATGATAAACGCACCGCCCGTACCAATCCGTCTTCAATTGCTCCAGCCGCGCCGCGCTCGTCGGCACATACGATACCGCATTTAACGGCCAGCCCTCGCCATCGCGCGCATAACGCCTTGTCGCCTCATACTTGCAACTGTCGGCTGCCGGGCAACCGTCGGTGCAGCGCTCCGTGGCGCCCTCCGGCGCATTTTCCGGGCGAAAGTGCGTCAGGCTTCCAAAGGACTGCAAATACGCCACTTTCTTCTGCAATATCCACAGCAGGATATCGAAATCGTGGCAGCATTTGCACAGAATCATCGGACCCGATGTTTCTTCCTTACGCCAGTTGCCGCGAACGAAACTGTGCGCCATATGGTAATAGATCAGGTTTTCCCGGTGCGTGACACTGACCACGCGGCCCAGCTTGCCCGATTGCGCGACTTCACGTAGCGTCCGCCAGAATGGCGTGTACCGAAGCACATGACATACCTGCAACAATCGGCCAGTCTCTTCCGCCTTCTTGACCAGTCGCAGGTTTTCTTCCAGCACCGGCGTCATCGGTTTCTCCAGCAGCACATCATAGCCCGTATCCAGCATCTGCATGGTCGACTCAAAGTGCATTCGATCCATCGTGCAATTGATGATCGAGGGCGCCCGCTTCAATCCGCCATAAAGCAGCGTCTGCCAGTCATGAAACACCATCTCCCGCGCCAAATTGTGCTCGCGCAAAAAACGATCGCGCCGGGTCGGATCCGGTTCCGCCAAGCCTACAACATTTAGTTCCGCCGGGTAATCATTTGCGAATCGTCCGTATGCCATACCGCGACTGCCCGCTCCGACAATGATTGTGTCGATTGCCGCCATGCCTAGTCCTCCCGCCTCCATGTTTCGCTCGCCGATAATACTTTACCGCAGAATCATGCGCGATACCGCTCGCTGCGTCGTACTCCGCCCTCGCCGCGCTTGCCGCGCGTACTGTCGCTGGCGCCAGCCTGCTGCTACACTTTTAGACGGATCGACATATTCCTCGCTACTGCGCGAATCACAGGATAAGAAGTCCATGACCGCCGCATAAGAAGACTCGCCAAGCAATCGGACCAATCATGAAGATCGCAATAACTGGCATCGCCACCGAAAGCTGCTCCTTCTCGCCCCTGCCCACCCGCTTGGAAGATTTCCATCTGACAAGCTCGCATGATCCCGCCTTCGACGAGCTCTATCCATTTTTGCCGCAGTTTACCCAGGTTCATATCGTCGGCCTCCTCACGGCAAAAGCCATGCCTGGTGGACCTGTTGAGCCGCGCGCCTACACCGAAATTAAAGACGAAATCCTCACCGGATTGGAACAACAGCTCCCGTTGGACGGCATTTACCTTGATATGCACGGCGCCATGATCGTCGCCGGAATGGATGACGCCGAAGGCGACTTCTGCGCCGCGATCCGCGCTCTCGTCGGCTCAGATTGCCTAATCTCCGCAAGCTACGATCTTCACGGCAATGTCTCCGAGCGCGTCATGGCCAACCTCGACATCATCACCGCGTACCGCACCGCGCCCCATATGGACGTGGTCGAAACACGCGAGCGCGCCGTTTCGCTGCTCGTCCGTTGCTTGCGCGAGCCTATTCGACCGCGCAAGGCTTTCGTCAGAATCCCAGTCGGCTTGCCCGGAGAAAAGACCAGCACGGAATGGGAACCCGGCCGAAGCCTTTACCAAGAGATTCCACGCCTAATCGACGGCGAGCGCGTTATGGACGCCAGCATCCAAATCGGTTACGTTTGGGCGGACGAACCGCGTATGAACGCCTGCGCCATCGCCATCGGAACGGACCCTTGCGCCATTTCACAAGCGGCTCAGCGCCTCGCCCAGCGATTCTGGAAGCATCGTGCCGACTTCCGATTTGGCGTCCAAGCCTATACCGTGGACGAATGCATCCGACGAGCGATGAACGACGCCGTGCATCCAGTCCTGATCAGTGATTCCGGCGACAATCCAACCGCCGGCGGCGTCGGCGATGTCACCGGCTTCCTTCAGCGCGCCCTCGCGCTCCAGCCAGCCGACCTAATCTACGCCAGCATCAGCGATCGCGAAGCGGTACAAGCCTGCAGTCGCGCCGGCCTCGGCGCCGAGGTCGAACTCGAAATCGGCGGGGTTCTGGATTCGCGTCATTCTCGACCGCTGCCAGTCCGCGGAATCATCGAATTCCTTATGCACGACGAGTCAAATCCGCGAGTCGTGCTGCGAACAGATGGCATCCGCATCATCCTGACAGCCCAGCGCACCCCCTTCCACCATCGGCAGCAATTCCTAGATCTTGGCATAATCCCAGAAGATCATCAAATTGTCGCCGTAAAAATCGGCTATCTCGTGCCTGAACTCAAGGCGATGGCGCGCAACGCTTACTTGGCGCTCTCACCTGGCGCCGTCAATCAGGAAATCGTCTCGCTCGCTTTTAAGCGTATACGCCGTCCCTGCTTCCCATTTGACCCAGATATGACCTGGACGCCCCAGGTGCAGCTGTTCTAGCTTCGCCCAGTCTTGGATAGCCATGGATCTCGCGCGAGAGTGGCGAAAACCTGCGAAATTCCGATTTTCCGCAATCTCGAAAATAGTTGCGCTGAGCTCTTTACGCCCTTGCTCTCGGTGGCAAGTAACCTTGAAACGTGCTTGATGGAGATAGCTAATTCTCGTGAGTCACCGCTACCTTAGCGCCTGAATATGGCGCAACCAGCACGCTCTCTGCTATACTCTCCTTGCCTCAACTGCAAAGAAAGCTAACGCAATTTCAGAATTGACAGGAGCATGTCATGAACAAGACCTTCAGAGTCCTTCTTTTGGCTTTAGTCCTGCTGCTTTTCGCGGTCAGCGCAAGCGCACAGACGGGTGGCATCCTTATTGGCACCAACTTCGGCGGCGATCCAACCAATATGAACCCGCTGATCTCCAATAACACGGTGGAGCTCGCCCTCAACGAGTTTCTCTTCCCTAGTCTCTTCAACTACGATCCGGAAACCCGAGCGCCAATGATGGGCGGCCGCAACGATCAAGATAACGGCTTGGCTCTCGACTGGAGCATCTCCGAAGACGGGCTGACCTATACCTTCAACCTGCGTGACGATGTCACCTGGAACGATGGCACACCCGTGACAGCCCGCGATTACAAGTTCACTTTTGACGCTCTTGCCAGCGAAGCCACGTCATCGCCGCGCACCGACGTGCTGCAGAGCGTCGCAAGCGTCGAAGCGCTAGACGACACTACGCTAGTGATTACCCTGTCGATCGCATCTTGCCGCGCGATTGAAGAACTGGACGACTTCGGCATCTTGCCCAAGCATCACATCGAACCGCTGCTCGGTGGCGACTACGCCGAAATCGACAACCTTGATTACAACAAGAATCCGGATGTCACCTCTGGCGTCTTCAATTTCGGCGCCCTCGTTCCCGATGACTTCACCAGCCTGGTCCGCAACGAGAACCACTGGATGGACGTCTCGCCCGAAGGCTACATCATCCGCAACGTGCCCGACCAAATCGTTGGCGTCGAGCAATTCCTTGCCGGCGAAGTCAATTCCGTCGGCACCGCCGGTTCCGCCTCCGTCCCGGCGCCGCGCATGCAAGAGTTCCGCGAACGCGCCGAAGCCGGCGAATTCCAGGTCTACGAATACGTCGACGACGGCTTGACCTTCGTCGGCTTCAATCTCGCCGACCGGACCAATCCGCAGAACGGCGCCGACGATGACGGCAATCCAATCGATCAAGGCAAACACCCGCTCTTCGGCGATGTTCGCGTGCGTCAGGCGATCGCCCAGGCGGTCAACTATGCCGATATCATTGACGGCGCCGCCCACGGCGAAGCGGTTCAGGTCAACAGCTTCGGCACGCCCGCGCTCTGGGGCTACGACGCCAGCATCGAACCCTGGGAATACAATCCCGAAGCGGCGCTCGCCCAACTCGCCGAAGCCGGTTTCGTCGACCATGACGACGATCCCAGCACGCCGCTCGTCGCCACCGAAGACGCCCTCTACGCCGAAGCCGGTTCCGAGTTCGCCTTCGAATTGCTCACCAACTCCGGCAATGTCGTGAGGGAAGCGGCCGGCACCGTCATTCAGGACCAACTCGGTCAAATCGGCATCGCCGTCGACTTCCAGACCCAAGAGTTCGGCGCGCTCGTGCAATTCCTGCTCGGTCAGGACTTTGACGCCATCATGATCGGTTTCACCAATCTCGATCAAGATACCGATGCCCGCAGCGTCTTCACACCCGTCGGCGATCTTGTAGGCGGCGGCTTCAACTTCGTCTCCTACAGCAACGACCGCGTCACCGAACTCTATGATCAGGCGCTGGCACTGCCCGGCTGTGACTTCGCCGCACGGCAGGCGCTCTATCACGAAGTCAGCCAAATCCTGCACGAAGACCTGCCCTGGTGGTGGCTCTTCGCGCCCAAATCCATGTACGCCGAAGCCAACACGGTAGAGAATTGGATGCCCTACGCCGAAATGCGCTACACCAACATGGCTGATATCGCAATCAGCCAGTAAATCGGCAGCATCAGTAACATAACGGACGTGTCAGCAAATTGCTGGCGCGTCCTTTCTTTACGCTTTTGAGAAGTCTCGATGATCAAGTATATTATTCGCCGCCTCGTACAATCCATTCCCACATTCTTCGGCATCACCCTTTTTGCCTATCTCTTGCTCTGGCTGGCGCCGGGCAGCGTAATCGATCGCCTCTATTTCTCGCCTAATTCCAGGTTGGAAGATCGCGAAAGACTGAAGGCGCAATTGGGCATCAACGACCCCTTCCATATCCAATACCTGCGCTGGCTCCTGGGCGACGACTGGCTGCGCTGGGACAGCGACGGCGATGGAGTAGCTGATCAATCTTTCACCCTTATAGCGCCACTGGACGCCGACGGCGATGGCGAACCGGAGCCGCCCGGAGATAATTACGGCATCTTGCGCGGAGATTTCGGCCGCTCCTTTATCCGCAAAAAACCCGTTCTCGATATCATTATGGCCAATCTGCCAGCAACGCTGGAATTAGGCTTAGCTTCTGTCCTGACTTCGCTCGTCATTGGCATTCCGATCGGCGTCTTGTCCGCCGCCACACAAGGCAGGATCTTCGACAACGTCTCACGCGTCCTTGCCGTTGTCTTTGACGCGGTGCCACCATTCTGGCTGGGTCTGATGCTGCTCCTGTTCTTCGGTTCCCGGCTGGGCGTCCTCCCCCTGGGCGGGCGCTGCACGCCAAATTTGTACGGCGTCTGTCCCCCTCTTTTTGAGCGCATGCAATATCTCATTCTCCCCACATTTGTTTTCGCCGCCGGTTTCATTGCCATTTTCTCTCGCTATACCCGTACATCGACGCTGGAGGTGCTCAACCAGGATTACATCCGCACAGCGCGCGCAAAGGGCCTGTCCGAAGCTACGGTGAACTTCCGCCACGCCATGCGCAACGCCATGATCCCGGTGGCGACTCTGCTCGGACCTGTTGTGACTAGCCTGTGGGCGGGCGCCGTTGTAATTGAATCGGTCTTCGGCTGGCCAGGTGTGGGACGTATTGCCTTCACCTCGGCAACGCAGCAAGACTTCCCGGTAGTTATGGCAATTACGATCTTCGCAGCTTGGGGCACTATCCTCGGTTTCTTGCTCTCCGATATCCTCTATGTATTCATAGATCCGCGGATCCGGCTGGGATAGGAACAACGACTGTGTCAAACACAGACCGCTCGATCCGAGAAATCACAACTGAGGATACGCTGCGCAGCCGCTCGCTTACACAACTCGCCATTCTGCGCATTGGCAATGATCGCTTGACGCTTGCAGCTATTCTGGTGATCGCCTTCCTGGCGATCGCCTCCCTTGGCGCCCCGCTTATCACGGGCATTCTGGGCGTAGACCCCAATATTACCGACGCCGCTGAATCGAAGTTTCTTCCCGTTTTCAGCCCAGACAACCTTTTGGGCACCGACAATCTAGGGCGCGACTATCTGGCGCGCTTGCTCTACGCTGGCCAAGTCTCACTGTTCATCGGCTTCATGTCAGCCATGCTCGCGCTTGCCATTGGCGTTACTCTGGGCATCTTGACAGGATACTTCGGCGGTTTCATTGATGACCTCATCAACTGGCTAATCATCACGATTGACTCCATCCCCGGTTTGGTCCTTCTCATCATTATTTCGACGGTTTTCTCGCCCGACGCCAAATCCCTAATCCTCGCGATCGTCTTCTTAACCTGGACCAGCACGACCCGGCTGGTTCGAGGTGAGACCTTTTCAATTCGCTCGCGCGAATACATAATCAGCGCTAGAGCCGCCGGCGCGTCCCCCGCGCGCATCATGCTGGCGCATATTCTCCCCAATGTATTCTCAATTACCATCGTCACCCTGGCGCGCAACATCGGCATTGTGATTCTGATCGAATCCAACCTCAGTTTCCTCGGCCTCGGAGTTCAGCCGCCGACCGCCACCTGGGGCAATATGCTGAGTAAATCGCGCGAATTCTTCATCGTCGCGCCCCATCTGGTGATCCTTCCCGGCACGCTCATCACCGTTGTCGTGCTCTGCCTGTACATTATAGGCGATGGCTTACGCGACGCCTTTGACCCAACCACGCAAGACTAAACGCCCGCATCCGTCGAAAACCGATACACCGTAGTCGATTCGAATCGCTCACCTGGCCGCAAAACTGTCGAGGGAAAATGCGGCTTATTGGGCGAATCGGGAAAATGCTGCGTCTCCAGCGCGAATCCATCACTTTGCCGGTAAAGCCGCCCGCTCGCCCCGACCAGCGTCGCATCAAGGAAGTTGCCCGCGTAAAACTGCAAGCCCGGCTCGGTCGTCCAGACTTCCATCACGCGCCCAAATCTCGGCTCATATACCCGCGCCGCGGCGACTAATTCGCCCTCCGCCACTCCTTCGCGATTCAGCACAAAATTGTGATCATAACCCTTAGCCGCGACAATCTGCGCATCCGCCGACCGTTGACCCGAACCGATCGTCTTCGCCTGGCGGAAGTCGAAGGGCGAGCCCTCAACATGCGCGATCTCACCGGTCGGAATCTGCTCCGCGTCCGTCGGCGTAAACTGATCCGCGTTGAGGGTCAGCACATGGTCATATATCGTGCCTTCGCCCTCGCCCAGCAAATTGAAGTAACTGTGATTCGTCAAGTTGACCACAGTTGGCGCGTCCGTTTCGGCAGCGTAATCAATCCGAAGCCCATTGACCTCATCCAGGCTGTAGCGAACAGTCACATCCAGATTGCCCGGATAACCCTCGTCCCCATCGGCGCTGCTATATGTCAACTCAACCGCGCCATCCGCTTCGCTAGCATCCCAAATCCGCTTGTCAAAACCAAATTCGCCGCCATGAAGCGCGTTTTCGCCATCATTCTTGAATAGCTCAAAATCCACCCCGCCCAGGCTGAATCTGCCGCCGCCGATGCGATTGGCGTATCGCCCCGTTATCGCGCCGAAATAGGGGTGCTCCGCTTCGTATTTTGCCAGACTATCAAAGCCCAAGGCGACATTGGCGAACCGCCCCTGCCGGTCTGGAACACGAATAGACGTGATGATCCCGCCAAATGTGATGAATCTGACTTCCACGCCCGCCGCGTTCCGCAACGTATACTCTTCAACCACCCGGCCATCCGCCGTCGTCCCAAATTCTCGCATATCAGCGCCCCTCGCCTAATCGCCCATAACCGCGCAAATGATAACGCGTTCCATCTGAAATAGCAGATCCCGCCCTCTCACAAATCGCAAACTGTACGGACGACCGGCGGCCAGTGTCTCAGATCCCTTGCGTGTACGGGCTAGCCGGTGGCTCGCCCCCTTCTGTGTCGGCGGTCAGTGTCGGCGGTCAGTGTCTACGCGACCTACGCGACCTACGCTACCTACGCTACCTACGCGACGCATTAGGTCGCCCTCCCTCCTCTCCCATTCTGATTACCAATTGCCAGTACCGATCCTCGCCAGACACGCTACAATGGCGCCCATCAACCAGCCTGTACGGGAGAATCTCATGGATTATCGCGCCCTTGGCCGCACCGGCGTCATGGTCAGCGAACTTTGCCTCGGCTGCATGAACTTTGGCGGCGTAACGCCGGAAACCGACAGCTTCGACATCATGGACCGTGCGATTGACGCCGGCATCAATTTCTTCGACACCGCCAACGTCTATGGCCGCGGCGCCAGCGAAACCGCGGTCGGGAAGGGACTTCGCCGAAACGGCAAACGCCACCGCATCGTACTCGCTACCAAAGTGCACGGCCGCATGGACGAAGACGATATCCTGTCCGCCGGCAACAACAGACGCCATATCATCGAACAATGTGACGCCTCGCTCAAACGCCTTCAAACTGATTACATCGACCTCTACCAACTCCATCGCGCCAATCCGGAAATCCCCATCGACGAGACGCTCCGCGCCCTGGATGACTTGATCCGCGCCGGAAAAGTACGCTATATCGGCACCAGCACCTTTCCTTCTTGGCGCGTGATGGAATCGTTCTGGGTCTCCAAAGAACTGGGATTGAACCGCTTCGTCTGCGAACAGCCGCCCTACCACTTGCTCGACCGCAGCATCGAGCGCGAACTGCTTCCCCTGGCGCAAAGCTATGGCTTGGCAATCATCCCTTGGTCGCCACTGGCACGCGGCTTCTTAACCGGCAAATACAAACGCGGCGAACCCATTCCCGGCAACAGCCGCTTCGGCAGCGATGGCGGACGTGGCGCCGCTGTCGAGCGCCGCCGCGATCAGCACTTCACCGACCGAGGATTCGACCTTCTCGATCTGGTGACCACTCTGGCAGACGAGAAAGCCTGCAGCCCAGGCCAGATCGCCCTGGCTTGGGTCCTAAGCAAGCCAGGCGTCACCAGCCCAATCATCGGTCCACGAACCATGGCGCACCTGGAAGACAATCTCGGCGCCATAGACATCACCCTGACCGATGCAGACCACGCCCGCCTGGACGAAATGGCGGAACCGGAGTTAGCTATCGTTCCCTACTACCACGGCCGCATGGTCAACTTCCGCGCCTCCGACTACGGCTGGCTCTAACACAACTGCCAATCTGTAGGGGCGAGCCTTGGCTCGCCCACCCACCACGATCAAACTCTAGGGCCAATCAAGCGCGTCACCCCATTACCGAAACCCCGCCTCTTTCTTAATCGCCAGCAATCTCCCATACCCCTCGCTTGACTTGTAAAACTCATCCAACGGATAACATCCCGACACCATGCCATTCCGCGGCGCCGTCGTACAGTCGCTGAATGTCCGGCAAATCCGCTTTCGCTGCAGCGGCTTTCCCGCCATTAAATCCGCCGGCAATTCCGGATAACTCAAAGCCATACGCCCCAAGCCCACAAAATCTGTCATGCCGGCGCCAACCGTCGCCTGCGCCACATTTGGCAGCCAATCCTGCAAATACGAATAGCCAGACCCCACAAATGTCAAATCGGGGAAGCTCGCTTTCAATTCCGCCGTGATTTTGATCTGACGCGCCACTCCCACAAGCGGATCCTCCGGCAGCAAGTAACCGTCAGATGGCGGAAACAAAGCCGGTCGCTGAATATGAAAATTGTAATAAGGGCTGCCCGCCGTGATACACACCAACTGAATATCCAAATCTCGCAACAGCGCCAAAAAACGGCGTGGCTCGCGCAGGTCATAACCCTTTCCGCTGCCATCGCCCCCAAAGGCGTAAGGATAGCGCCCCCCATTATAAGGCGTCGGCTCGCCAACCCGATCTTTGCCCGCTCGGAACGGCGCCCAATCCACCGCGCTCAAGCGCACGCCGATATCCAGCCCCGGCGCCGCCGCGCGGATTAACGCAACTGTATCCCGCAGAAAGCGACTGCGATTCTCAAATCTCCCGCCATACCTGCCGCCGCGCTCCACCGCACTTAGAAACTCATGTCCCAGATAACCGTGACAATGCTTGATATCGACAAAATCATAGCCCGCCTGCTGCGCCAGTACCGCCGCCTTCCCGAAGTCCTCGATCAGCAATTCGATATCCGCATCGGTCATGACCATAGAATCATCGAGGACGCCAAACTTCTCATCAAGCAAAGGATGACGGTACAACACAATCGGTTCAAGCTTGGCGCTATTCGGCCGGCAGAAGCGTCCAGAATGCGTCAACTGCAAGCCGATCAAAAGGTCGTTCGCATCGCCGAAACTTTCACGGTGCGCATTAACTAATTCCCGCCGCAACTGCGCGATTCCACCGACTGTAGACTCGTTGATCACCAGCTGGCGCGCGTTCGCCCGCCCATCATGGCGCACCGCTACGGCCTCGCCGCCCCAAATCAGCTTGGCGCCGCTCCGGCCAAAGCGACGCCAGCGCCGCCGCGTCAAATCACTTGGTCCCCCATCGGCGCCGCCATCCCAGCCCTCCATCGGCAGCACGGCAAAACGATTCGCAAGGCGCCGATCACGATACAAATACGGCTGGGCAAGCGGCGACTCCGCGCCAAATGCGGCCGTCTCGTCCACCGGCATTTCCGCCCCGACAGCATCACAATAGCTTGTGAATTGCTCATAACTGCGCAGTTGCGCCACCCGCCTCAGCGTCATCAGCTAGCGCTCCTTCAATACACCCAAGCGCGCGGCAATGTCGCGCAGAATCGCGACATCACTAGCGGGGCGCTGCGGCGAATCAACATGTGTCCGGTCCGAGTCGATCCAGCGACGCAGCTTCAAGAATTGAGCCGCCGAATGCTTGTATGCCGGCACCGGCGGGCGGAACGCCAGAAACCCTAGATATTGAAGCAAGTCGTTCAGCTCAAAGAATCCGGGATCCCCCGCCAGCCACATCGCGTCTCGCGCCGCAAATAGATCGGGCGCGAAGGTGCTCAAGCCGAGCAAATAATCGCTGCCATAAATGACCATGTCGATCGCCAAATCATTGCCCGTGAAGACCTTGAAATCGGGACGCATCGCATCGCGCAGCGCGATCCGCTCCCACTCCAGCCGCCGGCTGAGCGACGAATGCTTCGCCCCGATGCACTTGCCTACACCCAGCAAGCCGCCATAAGTTTCCATATCGTATATCGCGCCGAATTCGGCGAACATCGCCCCCAATTCAAATGCGATGAATTGGTCCGTCTTCTCTCCAATCGTCTCGTACGATCTGATGACATCTTCCCCGCTCTGCTGCGTTAGACCGTACGACTGGAAAACAATCGGCGTCCCGCCATGGCTTTGAATGCTTTCAACTTGGCGGAAATAGGCTTCAGCATTGAATGGCTCGCCCGGGCTGTCCGCGACAAACGCACCCGCCACAAACTCGCCGCCGCCTAAAGCGCAGCGCGTCGCCCGCAGCGCCTTTTGCCGCTCCTCCTCGCTGATCAGATTGGCGAATCCGGTGTCCATATTTACCGCCGGCGTCAAACCAGCTTCCGCAGTCCGCCGCACATGATTCGCAAAACCGGGCCAATCGATTTCATGATTGTCCCTGAACGGCAGCAATATTGCCGAAATGCCGACAATCCGCCGATTCGGCCGAATCATCGCCGCCGGATTGATTGTCGTATGCACGTCCTGATTCATTGCTTCATCCTTCATCCGCACTTCATGTGGTCACCCGCGCACCAATTCTGACGCCCAAACAAACACTTTGGACCCCGCAGCGTAGTAGCTCCCCCTCCGTAGGTCCGTGTCGGCGGGCTGTGTCTACGCGCCCTACGCGACCCTCTTTTTGGGATGCTCGCCATAGAGATGGCGAGAAGGGCCCGGGGCTGGGGCTGTATTGGACACGCTCCGGCATCTACTCGTTTTCCGACGATATCGCATCCACCGCCTTGATCACGTAGCGCGGATTTTCCTTTAGCAGTCCCAAATCAACACCATCGCGCGCCGCCCGCACATCGTCTCGATGAAACTGCACCGCATAACCCAACCGCGGCTCATCGGTGCTGTTGGCGCCCGAGCCATGCAATGCCAGGCGCGAAAATGCAACCGCGTCGCCCGGCATCATGCGCAAGGGCAAAAAATCTTCCGGCTCCAGCGCCACCGTTCGATGCCCATCCTTGTCCTCGCTTTCGATGGAATCCAGCGTGCCTTCCAGATGCGACGCCGGCGCCATCTGCAGGCAGCCATTTTCTGGCTTCATCTCCATCAGCGCGAACCAGATGTTGATGCCCGGCCCATCAAATCGTGTGTACTGATTGTCCTGATGAAAATGAAAGCGTCCGCCGCCACCACCGCTCTTCACCGCCGTGAAGGGCATGTACAGCGTTGAAGGTCCTCCCATCAGTTGCGTCGCAATTGCCAGCAGCGCTTCGCTATGCACTAGCCGCTCCAGCTCCGATCCCGCCAAATATTGCCGGCTTTGCCGCAGCTTGTCTTTTGATGTCGTCGCCCGGCACAGGTCTTCGCGCCCGATGCCCAATCCCTCCATCACAGCCAAAACCTCTTCCGCCAGCGCAGCCGCCGCCTCGCCGCCGATCAAGCCCGGCAGCGACAAGTATCCGTAGCTGCAATAGAATTGGACTTCGCTGACGGTCAATTTGGAATATCGCAGGATTTCACTTGCCATCATCCAGCCTTTCATACGCGCCAGCAACTTGGATTTAGACATCGTAGCGTATATTATCATCAAATCGCTATACAGCTTGAGGTTCAACACATGCAATTCAGATTCGGCTACCGTGACCTTCAGTTCCCGAGCGATCAGCTCGGCCCGCTTCGCGAAAGCCAATCGCTGCTCGCGGATGTTGAGGCGCTCTGGCGGCGTTTTGACGACGACGGCTACTTGCTCCTGCGCGGCCTGCTGGAGCGCGAGACTGTGCTAAATGCTCGCAATGTCATCCTGCAGCACATGCAAGCCCAACAGGCTTTGCAGCCGGATACGCCCCTGCTCCAGGGCGTCATGCCCCGCGGCGGCAAATCCGTGCAAATGATGGGCCGCAAAGGCATCGCCCATCATCCAGCTGTTCTCGCCACTGTGGAACATCCTGCTCTTTTCGCTCTATTTGAACGTCTATTCGCCGAGCCCGCGTTAACCTACTCCTACAAGTGGCTGCGTGGAGTAGGCAACGAAGAATACACCGGCGCCCACTACGATTTTGTATATATGGGACGCGGCTCTCCGAACCTCTACACCGTCTGGATTCCCTTCGACGATATCGAAATCACGCGAGGGACCCTCGCCATCTGCCGCGGCTCGCACAACCTGGCGAGCTTCGCCCGCATCCGCGACACCTACGGCAGAATGGATGTAGATCGTGACCGCATTGAGGGCTGGTTCGAGCTTGATCCGCTGAAGATCGTGGAGCGCTTCGGCGGTCAATGGCTCGGCGCCGACTATCGCGCCGGCGATGTCATCATTTTCGGCATGCACACCATGCACGCTTCAACTACAAACCTCAGCAACCGCTTCCGCCTCAGCTGCGACGTCCGCTTTCAGCCGGCCGGCGATCCAGTCGATGAGCGCTGGAAACGCGGTGGACCCGGGCACTATAGCGCCGGGACAGAAACTCGCGATATGGCTTCGGCCCGCGCCGAATGGGGTGTCTAGCGGCTTCATTTCTCCCACGCCGAAAGGACGCAACATGCTGATCTCCGAAATGAACTGGATGCAAGTCGAAAAATTCCTCGAATCCGACGACCGCTGCATCCTGCCAACCGGCAGCACCGAGCAGCACGCCTACTTGAGCTTGACGGTCGACGCCATTCTGTCGGCGCGGCTAGCGCAAGAAGTTGGCAATCAAGGCGCCGTGCCGGTATATCCCGTGATTCCCTACGGCTTGGCGCAGCAATGGACAGCGTTTCCAGGAACCGTAACTCTCCGCGTCGAGACCTATCTCGCGCTCATCCGTGATGTGCTGGATAGCATCCGCCGCGCCGGCTTCCGCCGCATCCTGCTGATCAACGGACACGGCGGCAACGCGCCCGCCCAGGGCATGCTGCGCGAATGGATGATGGATAATCCCGACTCAACCGTTAAATGGCATAACTGGTACAACGCGCCCCTTACTTGGGCTAAAGTCCTGGAAACCGACCCTATCGGCTCGCACGCCTCCTGGATGGAAAACTATCCCTGGACGCGCCTCCCCGGAGTCTCCATGCCCTCCGTGCAAAAGCCGCTTACCGATCTGGATAGACTGACGACCCTCAACCCGGTACAGACCCGGCAGCTTCTCGGCGACGGCAATATGGGTGGCTTATACCAACGCGATGACGAAGAAATGCAAGCGATATGGCAGGTGGCCGTCGCTGAGACGCTCGCCTTGCTCGAAGGAGGCTGGGACTGATGCGCATCGTCATTTGGGGCGCTGGCGCCATCGGCGGCACCTTGGGCGCCTACCTGATCAAAGCCGGCCACGATATTCTCTTCGTCGATATCGTCGAATCCCATGTACAAGCGATCAATCAGAGCGGTTTGCAGCTTAAAGGTCCCGTAGATGACTTTACCGTGCGCGCCGAAGCCATGCTGCCGCATCAGCTTAATGGCCAATTCGAGGCGATCTTGCTCTGCACAAAATCCCAGCACACCCGATCCGCAACCGCAGCGCTCGCGCCTTTCCTCGCCGCTGATGGTTTCGTAATGTCCGTCCAAAACGGATTGAACGAACTCATCATTGAAAACATCGTGGGACGCCAACGAACCCTTGGCGCTTTCGTCAATTTCAGCGCCGACTATCACGCGCCGGGCGAAATATTGTTTGGCGGCCGCGGCGCCGTCGTCATTGGCGAACTGGATGGCGCGATCAGTCCGCGTCTCAAACGCATGGAATCCATCTTCCGCGATTTCGACGACAATATGCAAATCACCGACAATATCTGGGGTTTCCTCTGGGGCAAAGAAGCCTACGGCGCCATGCTCTTCGTCAGCGCCCTGACGCACCAATCGATCGCCGAAGCGCTTGCCGACCAGCGCTATCGCCCCCTCTATGTCCGCGCGGCCCAAGATATCCTCCAGCTTGCCGACAAGCTGCGCATCAAAGTGTTCGGCTTCAACGGTTTTGAACCGGCTGCTTTCCTGGCAAACGACCGCCGGCGGATCAACCAATCTCTTGATACCCTAGTCGCATTCAACCAGCTCTCCGCCAAAACGCATAGCGGCATCTGGCGCGACCTGGCCGTACGCAAACGAAAAACCGAAGTGACTATGTACGAGCCGCTCCTCGCCGAAGCGGATAAAGTCGGCTTGGAACTGCCATTGACCCGCCGCTGGATCCAAATGATTCGAGAAATCGAAAACGGCGCGCGCCAACAATCCCTCGCCAATCTCGACGAACTGAAATCGGAATTCCAATGAACATCCAATTTGCTGGCAAAACTGCAATCGTCACCGGCGCCGCCCACGGATTCGGCCGCGCGATCGCCCTCGCTTTCGCCCAGCGTGGCGCATCAGTCTGGGCTTGTGATGTACTCGCCGACGAACTTGAAGAGACGCGGCAGCTCTGCGCCGACGCCGGCGGGAAATGCCAGGTCAGCACGGTCGATGTAAGAAACCGTGACCAAATCTTTGCCTTCGTCGATGAAATTCTTGCTGCCGATGGCGCCGCGCAGATCCTGGTCAACAATGCCGGCGGCGTTCTGGGCCAGGTAGGACGTCCACTGGAAGCAATCAGCCAGCCCGATTGGGACAGCATCTTCGAAGTCAATACGCGCGGCGCCTTCTACTTCGCGCAGGCGGTCGCGCCCAGCATGAAAGCAGGGCGCTACGGACGCATCATCAATATCTCCAGCGGCGCCGGCTTGGGCGTCAGCCTCACCGGCATTCAAGCCTACGCCGCCGCCAAAGCCGCCCAAATCGGCTTAACCCGACAATTGGCGCAGGAACTAGGCCGATGGAATATCACCGTCAACAACATCGCGCCCGGCTTCGTCCTCTCCAACCCCAACTCGATCAAGCAGTTTGAGTCATACGGAGAAGACGGCCAACGCGCCCTAATTGAACATTTTGCGTTGAAGCGCCTCGGTTCAGCGGAAGACATCGCCAACGGCGTTCTCTTCTTCGCCTCCGACTACGCCAACTGGATCACCGGCCAAGTGCTGCCCATCGACGGCGGCAAACTGTAATTGCCTCACTGCGCGCTACTGTAGAGGCGACCTGTCAGGCCGCCCGCCATACCATGAAATCCGTAGGGACGACTGACCCGCGTTGTCTACGCGTGGCTGTGAGTCGACCTCCCACTTATTCCAATTCCGCCACATTTAGCTCCCCTTCCCTGATGCTTCGGGGAAGGGGCCGGGGGATGGGGTAGAAAAAACGCGCTCCCCGCCCCGAAGCCTCGGGAAGGGGCCAGGGGAGGGGTTGCCTTGCTAACGCCCCGCAAGCGCCTCCAGCACGCGCGGCGCCGTCATCGGCGTCTGCGTCATCCGCACGCCAGTCGCATGCGCCACCGCATTCGCAATCGCCGCCACCGTAGGAATCACCGGCGGCTCGCCCACACCACGCGCCCCAAAGGGACCGCTGACTGACGGCACCTCTACAATCTGCGTTTGAATCGGCGACGCTTGCACCGCGTCCGGCATCGCATAATCCATCCACGAGCCGGAAAGCAGCTGGCCCTCTTCGTCATACCGCATCTCTTCGTACAGCGCCCAGCCGACGCCTTGCACCGCGCCGCCCTGCATCTGTCCCTCCACCGTCAACGGATTGATCGCCCGGCCAACGTCCTGCACCACCGCCAAATTCAGCAGATCGACTTCGCCCGTCTCTTCGTCGACCTCCACCTCAGCGATCTGCGCGCAAAACGATGGCGCCCTGTCGGTTACCGACTGCCGGCCTGTGCCATGTATGGGATCGTACTTCCCGCCAAAGGTCATCGCCTTGCCCGCAAGATCACCCAGCGCAACCGAGCGATCGGGGAATCCCCGCACCCTCACGCGACCATCTACGATCTCAAGATCTTCAGCCGACACTTCGAATTCTTCTGCCGCGATAGCCAGCGTCTGCCGGCGGGCGTCTTCCGCCGCGCGTATGACCGCATTGCCCAAGGTGTAGAGCGTCTTGCTGCCGCCGACGCCGCCGCCGTAGGGAGCGCTGTCGGTATCGCTGTAGACGAAGCGCACCTTGTCCACATCAACGCCATAAGCTTCCGCCGCCAACTGCGCAAATGAGGTTGGCGTCCCCGACAGATCAGCCGTACCGATCTGCACCTGCAATACGCCATCGCGATTCAGTTTGCAGACCGACGCCCCCGGCTCCAAGCCGCCCATCCAGCCTCCGATGGCGATGCCGACGCCGCGCCCCTTGCTGCGAGATTCTTCGCGGTTCTGCCAAAGCGGATGCTCACGCGCCGCCTCCAGCGTTTCAACCATGCCGATTACCGGAAAATCCTCGCCATCGGGCGCCGGATCACCAGTCCGAGCTGCGTTCTTCAGCCGCAGCTCCACCGGATCCATGCCCAAATTCGCCGCCGCTTCATCAAAAAGCGTCTCCACCGCCATGAAAGCCGTCGGCGATGTGGGCGCGCGGTAAGCGCCAACCGACTGTTTATTCGTCACCACATTGGTCGATTCCAGCAGCAAATTCGGGCTGCGATAAAAGCTGGCGAATTGCATCGCCGCGAAACTGCCCAGACCGCTCGGATAAATGCCCGTATCCGCGGTCACGTCCGATTGCATGGCGATCAACGTGCCATCGCTCTTGAATCCCAACTTGCCCCGAATCCGCAAAGCCGGCGCCGGATTGGTCGTCAGCAACTCCTCGCCGCGCGTCAGAATGAGGCTGACGGGCCTGCCGACGACGCTGGAAACCAAAGCAACCAAGCCCTCGTACAAGCCAAACTTGGCGCCAAACGCGCCCCCGACCGGCATGCCATACACCGTCACATCCGATTCTGGCACACCCAGTACATCAGCCACATCCTCGCGCACGCCAAAGGGCGACTGTACGCTGCCCCACATCGTCAAACCGCCATTCAAGGGATTGGGCTGCGCCACCCAACCTTGCGTTTCGATCGAACTCTGATGCACCATTGGCGTTTCAAACGTGCGCTCAACTACGACCTCAGCCTCAGCGAAAGCAGCCTCGACATCGCCCTTCTCCGTCTTGGTCTGGCCCGCGATGTTGGAAACCTCCTCCTCGTCATCGTCTTCCGCTTCTCCGCCCGTGTCCGCGCCATGAGCCGCCTCATCGCCAGCGCCAGTCGGGATGCCGGTCGGCCAGACGATATTGGCGCCGTCGGCAACCGCCTCATCCATGGAAGTCACCGCCTCCAGCGGTTCATACTCCACTTCAACCAACTCGGCGCCATCGGCGGCCGCAGCCGCATTGTCAGCCAGCACGATCGCGATCGGCTGCCCCACGAAGATGACGCGACCGCGCGCGAGCATCAATCTGGACCGCGACGACGGCGTAACACCAGGCAGATCATCGCAGGTCAAGACGCGCTCAACACCGGGCACAGCAAGCGCCGCGCTCGTATCCACACTCGTGATACGCGCATGCGCGTAGGTGCTCAAGACGAAACGCGCATGCAACATGCGACCCAGCTTTAAGTCGCCGGTATACTTCAGGTTGCCAGTAACCTTCGCCGGACCGTCAACCACCGGCGTCGGCTTGCCTACAAATGAGAAATCTGACATGGATAGTCGCTCCTTTTGACTAAGGGATAAATACGCGAATCTCGCTAGCGGTGAATTCTGTGCATGTAGCCACTCCGCCTAATCAGCAAAAGACCCAGCAATTCCAAATACGTGATAATAATGACTGCCGTTTGTACAGAAATGTCAGAATAAGCGAAACTTCGTACGCGCGAGCGACTTGTTGTGTCGACGCACAGCGGTGGCTCGCCCACTCTTGCTATAGATTTCCAATAGCTTTTATCATAACTTATTCGGTTCTACTCCTGCGCCCTCTGTGTTCTCTGTGTTGCCTCTAATTCCTCTGTGGTGAAAAAACTTAAGCAGCACTTGGCCTGGGCAGTATATCCTCAAGGCGCGCCACTCCCCAAATACTAACTCGAGGACGCCAATTCTACCACTTGAAAACCTTCGCGCTCCGTGCGCCGCCGGAATAACTCGCTCAGCCGCCGCGTCATCGGTCCCACCGATCCATCGCCGATCCGCCGGCCGTCAAGCTCAACCACCGGCGCCAATTCCCCCATCGTGCCCGTGCAAAACATCTCGTCCGCCCGGTACACTTCGCTCAATGATATTTCTTTCACACGATGAGGGATCCCGTCGCGTTGGCAGATTTCCAGCACCGTCGCCCGCGTGATGCCTTCCGGGCAGGAGCCGGTATCCGATGTAAGAACTTCGCCATTGTGAATAATGAAGACGTGCGTCGCATTGGTCTCCGCCACGTAGCCCTGATAATCGAGCATCAGCGCGTCATCTGCGCCCGCAGCATTAGCTTGGATTTTCGCCAAAATCGAATTGATCAGGTTGCACGAATGAATATTCTGATCGACGCAGTCGGGCGGTATGCGCCTTATGCTCGACGTAATCAGCCGAATCCCGCTCTTGTCGTAGACCGGCGGCTTGTGCTCGGCCAGCACAATCAAGGTAGGTCCATGCGTGTTGAGCCGCGTGTCCATGCCACTCGTATATTTGAGGCCGCGGCTCAGCGTCAAACGAATATGCACACCATCGACCATTTCATTCGCCATCAGCGTCTTACGAATCTCGCCGATGATCTCATCATGCGACGGGATTTCACTGAACGCCATCGCTTTGGCTGAATCGCGCAATCGATCCAAATGCGGGATGAGCTTGAAAATCCGCCCCTGATACAGCCGCAGCCCTTCCCAAACCGCGTCGCCGCCCTGCACGGCCGAATCAAAGGGACTCACGCCAGCCACATCTCGATGATATAACTCGCCATTAATATTGATCAGCAGATCGCTATTTTTCGGATTGAATTGCTGTTTCATTGCGCTCCCTAACGGATACGGTGTAGCGCCATTTGCTCATAAAGCGCTTGGCATTCGTCCAGCAGGCCCTTCATATGGGCCGGCAGCGGCGTATCGTCCTGCTCGTATTGCGCGAAGCCGGTCGACTGCTCAACCGCCGCATACCAATGTTTCGCCCAAACGCCATCGCTCTCCCGCCGTCCCGCCGCCCAACTAAGCATCGCCCGGTCGAATTCTACATCCAGCGCGGCACATAGTTTCTGCAGCATCGGCTCCGGATTGCGCAAGACATCCTTAGCCGCAATCACCGGCGGGACCGCGCCAGTCATTTCGCGCACCAGGTTGAATAGCGCGACCTGCTGCAACAGCCCCGTCTGCTCCAGGCTTGGATTCGGTATCACCTTCGTAAAGGACAGCAGCATGCGCCGCGGATCGCGAATGAGAAAGCAATTCGACACCTTCCCAAGCCAGCTTCTGTCGATATGCGCCAGCATGTGCTGCGTCATGTGCTTCTGAAAGACTATCGACTCCTCGCCGTCGTTGGTCGCCATCTGCTCGATTACCTTGCGCCAGTCGGTTTCGCCGCAGCGAATAACCTCATCAGCGCCCGGGTGATCTAACCCAGTTTCAGCCAGATAATGCGCGTAAAACGGCTCATCAATTACCCCTGTATCCGAACGGCTCTCCCAGGCTCGCATCATCGCCGTCGAGATGTTGCGCGGTCCCGACCACATCGCTATGATTCGCTGCGGCGCCACGTTTCATCCTTCATCCATCAAAGGCCATTTCCGCGCAACTGGCATCGCGCCTTCACAATCACTGCTTCATTTGAGAACTCGCTACTCATCAAGCCCTATTGTAACGGATTGCGCATGTATAATCATATATCGTGTCATCTTTCAAGCTAAAGCGCAGATTGCTGGCTAGTTTGCCGCGCAAGCGACGCCGGCTCGTATTCCTGTTGGCTTCCCTTCTCACGATCGGGGCAGCCCTCGGCATTCCGCGCCCGGCTGATGACCAGGTCCCGCTCGGCGAACAGCAGACCGTAAAGACCGCCAAGCCGCAGGTCTGCGTCCATACCTTGCTCGAAAACGAAGTAGACGAAATCAAAATCAAGCGCTCGCTGCAATTGACGCGCGAACTCGGCGCCGCGACCATCGTACAATTCTTCCCCTGGGCTTATGCCGAGGCCGAAGAAGGGCACTACGACTGGACGTTTGCCGAAAGAATTGCCCGCCACGCCAAGCGCCAAGGCATCCGCATTATCGCTCGCCTGGGCCTCGTGCCAGCTTGGGCTCGCCCCAGCGACTCAGCAGCGCCACCAACAACGCTCAACTTTTTGCCGGAGGAGTCCTTTGCTGCCTTTGCGCGCTACGCCGCCGCCTTCGCCGAGCGCTATGCCGATGCCATTGATGCCCTCATCATCTGGAACGAACCCAACCTCAGCTTCGAGTGGGGCTTCCGCCCGGTAGATCCGGCCGCCTATACTCGTTTGCTGCAACAAAGCTATCCTCGCATCAACGCGGCAAACCCGGCGGTCCAGGTTCTCGCGGGCGCCCTCGCGCCCACACAGGAGAAAGCGGGCAGCAGCGCCGGGCTGAACGAGTTTGACTACCTGAGCGCGATGTACCAAGCGGGCGCACGGGAGTACTTTGATGCTCTGGCGATCCATACCTACGGCTACCACGATTCTCCCTCCGCCGAACCGGATCCTGAGCGCCTGAACTTCCGCCGCGCCGAGCTTTTGCGCCAGATCATGCTGCAACATGGCGACCAACATAAGCCGGCAATCATCACTGAGTTCGGCTGGAATGACCATCCGCGCTGGTCTGGCGCCGTCCGGCCCTCGCAGCGCTCTGCATACACCGTGCAAGCCTTCGAATACGCTGCGCAGCATTGGGATTGGGCGAAGAATCTCTGCCTCTGGGCGCTTCGCTATCCCGCTGACACATTGAGCTATCCCGACAATTTCACGTTGATTAGCGCCGACTTCACCTTGAAACCCATCTACTATGCCTTGCAAGATTATGCGCGCGGCTGGGCGCGGAGCGAGGACACATGGCTGCCACCGCCGGGCGCCGGCTGAGGCGCAGAAAGCGCAGGATTCTTGCGCTGATGATGACGATGCTGTCTGCCGTGCTGATTGCGATTCTGCTGATTCGTGACAGCTCCGTTCCTGATATCAACGTGGCTTTTCCCGCTGGCGAAATCGTTGTTGGCGTCGATGCCAGCTACCCGCCCTTCGCCCTCGATGACGGCAGGACGCTGCGCGGGCTCGATATCGACATCGCGCGCGCCATTGCCGCTGAACTGGGCGTTCCCGTAAGATTCGAAAACATCGGCTTTTATGCCCTCTACGACGCCCTCATTAGCGGACGAGTCGATCTCCTGATTTCGGCGCTGCGCATCGACCGCGCGCGCATGGACGATGTTCGCTACACTCAGCCCTACTTCGACAATGGCTTGCTCATCGTTATGCCAGCCCATGCCGCCGAGACCGACATCGACTCGCCGACGAACGCGCGCATCGCCTTCGAATACGCCAGCGCCGCCGATGCCCAAGTCCGCGCCTGGCAAGAAGACGGTCGCGCGATCACGCGGCTGGCCTACGAAATGCCCGAATACGCCCTCGACGCGCTGCAACTGGGACTCGCCGATGCCGCCATTGTTGACGCCACCACGCTTCGGCTTTTCCAGCGCAAGCAATCGAATTGGACAAATCAATCCGAATACATCACCAGCGATCCTTATGCCGCCGCCCTGCGCATCGACCGACAGGACGCTTGGCAACTGGTGAATCGCGCGCTCATCGCTTTGAAAGAACGCGGTGAAATCGCTAAAATCATCGACGATTGGCTTTGATTCGAATCTCCCTTGGAGTTGCTTATGTCGAAAAAGATCCGCTGGGGCATATTGAGCACCGCGCGCATCGGCCGGCGCGTCATTCCCGCAATCCACGCCTCCCGCAATGGCGAGGTCGCCGCCGTCTGCAGCCGCTCGCTGGAGCGCGCCGAGGCTTGGGCGGCCCAGCACGACATCCCTCGCGCTTTCGGCAGCTATGAGGAACTGCTCGCTGACGGCGAAATTGACGCCATCTACAATCCGCTGCCGAACAGCATGCACGCCGAGTGGAGCATCAAATGCGCCGAAGCCGGGTTTTCAACGCTGAGCGAGAAACCCTTCGCCAGCGACGCGCCTGAAGCCCAGAGCATCGTCGACGCCTTTGCCGAACGCGACCTGTACCTGGCGGAAGCCTTCATGTACCGCTTCCATCCGCAGCACGCCAAGGCGCAGGAGATCCTGGCTGAGGGTGGCATCGGCGAGCTGCAAATCATCAACAGCAGCTTCACCTTTCCCGTTTCCAACGGCGCCAACATCCGGCTGAGCAAAGCATTGGCCGGCGGCGCGCTGATGGATGTCGGCTGTTACTGCGTCAATCTGATGCGCTTCATGACAGGCGAAGAACCGGATCGGGCGACGGCGGCCGCACGCATTGGCGCGGAAACCGGCGTCGATGAGGCGCTTGCTGGCGCGCTCGAGTTTCCCTCCGGCGCCATCGGCCATTTTGATTGCGGCTTGCGCGCTACGAGCCAGCACACTTACACGCTGAAAGGCACGGAAGGCATGATCACCGTGCCGCAAAGTTTTGTCATCGATAAGGCAGTCGACGGCATCGTTCAGCATTGGCAGGGAGACAGCTACAGCGAGCATATCATTCCGGCGGTCGACCAATACCAACTGATGGTGGAAGACTTTGCTGATGCTTTGCTCTATAAGCGTCCTCCGCGATTTGCCCCTTCCGATGCCGCAAGCAACATGGTCGTGGTAGACAAGCTGCTGGCCAGCGCGCGTCAATGAATCGCCCCAGCCAACACCCGCTCGCCGGTTTGCACGCGCCATAGCGAGGCGTAAAGTCCGTCCAGCAGCAAAAGATCATCGTGATGGCCGCTTTCCAGCAATCGGCCCTCTTGCAAAACATAAATCATATCGGCATTGCGCACGGTCGATAAGCGATGGGCGATGACAATCGTCGTCCGCCCGACGACAATTCGCTCCAATGAGCGCTGAATCGCCGCTTCGGTTTCGTTATCCACCGACGAGGTCGCTTCATCGAGGATGAGGATCGGCGGGTCTTTGAGCACGGCGCGCGCGATGGACAAGCGCTGCCGCTGACCGCCGGAGAGCTTCTGCCCGCGTTCGCCGACGATGGTGTCGTAGCCTTGCGGCAGTTCACAGATGAAGTCATGCGCTTCGGCGACAATCGCCGCTTCGATGATGGATGCTTCGGGCACGCTGCCATTGCAGCCGTAGGCGATGTTTTCGCGCACGGTTCCGTGGAAGAGGAAGACATCCTGGCTGACCAGACCGATGGCGCTGCGCAGATCCACTTGCTTCAGGTCGCGCAGATCGTAGCCATCAAGCGTGACCGCGCCACTGCTGACATCGTAGTAACGCAGCAGCAGCTTGATGACGGTGCTTTTGCCGGCGCCCGTCGCGCCGACAATCGCCACTGTGTCGCCGGTTGGCACATTCAGCGTCAAGCCCCTGATGATCTCGCGCCCATCGCTATAGGCAAACTTGACCTCATCCAGGCGCATGTGCCCGCGAACTGCCGGCAACGGCAAATGAAGATGCCCATCAATGACGGAAGACTTGATGGCGAGCAAGTCCAGGATGCGATTGGTCGATGCCATAGCGCGCTGATACTGATCGAAGGTTTCGCCCAGTTTCGTCAGGGGCCAGAGAAAGCGCTGCGTCATGAAAATGAGCACGCTGTAAGCGCCGATATCGAGCGCGCCGTTCAAAGCCAATTGGCCGCCGGCGATGGTGATGGCGATGAAGCCGCAGACGATGACCATGCGAATCATGGGCGTGAAGGCCGAGCTGAGGCGGATGGCGCGGCGATTGCGCTCGACATATTCATCGCTTTCGATGCGCAGCCGCTCCGCTTCATAGTCCTCGGCGGTGAAACTCTTGATGGTGGCGATGCCGCTAAGGCTGTTGGAGAGGTGATGGTTGATCACGCTCACCTGCTCGCGCACGGCGCTGTAGCGCGGTCCCAGCAATGCCTGAAAGCGGACCGAGCCCCAGATGATAAAGGGAATGGGAATGGCCGCCATCCAGGCGACGCTGGGCGCGACGAAGAAGAAGATGCCGCCGATGACGATGACGGTGGTCAATATCTGCACGACATCGCTGGCGCCGATATCGAGGAAGCGCTCCAACTGGTTGATGTCATCGTTCAATACCGACATCAAACCGCCGGTGCTTTGATCTTCGAAGTAAGCCATCTCCAGGTGCTGCACGTGATTGTAGGCATCGACGCGCAAGTCGTGCTGCAAGGATTGCGCCAGGTTGCGCCAGTAGATGCGCTGAATATAACCGAACACCGATTCCAGCGTCCAGACGATCAGCGTGATGAAGCCGAGGATGAGCAGCTGCGCCGAGAGGTCGCGGACGCCGAGGCGACCGAGCAGCGAGTCCTGGCGCTGCACAACGATATCGACGGCCATGCCGATGAGCACGGGCGGCATGATATCGAATAATTTGCCAAGCACTGAGTAGAGGGTGGCGAGGGCGACGCGGCGGCGGTAGATAACGGCGTAGTTCAGCAAGCGAATGAAGGGATGGCGTTTCCTGGCTTTAGCGGCTGTCATTTGGGGGAGCAGTTCTTGTGTTGGGCATAAGCTGCGCATTATAGGAGATTGAGCGGGAACGCGCCAGATGGCGGCGAGATTTGGTCGCGGGTATAGATAGGGTATGCATAGGAGGGGGTATATGGGTGTGTGGATTTTTTTACCACGGAGGTAGGGAGGATACACAGAGGTCACAGTGGTTTTTTCACCACCGAGAACACCGAGATCGCCGAGAACACCGAGGGCATTGAGGTCGGCGGGAGGGCATGGTGTTGGCGAGAGGGCGAGCCAACCCCACCCCCGCCCCCGCCCCAAAGCATTGGGGAGGGGTGACGCCTGGCGCGGAAATGGGATTGGCGGGAGTGCGCGCCAAGGGTTGCCCGTGCAGGAAATGGGGTTGGCGGGTGGGCGAGCCAAGGCTCGCCCCTACAAGACACAGTAGTGGTGGGCGGGATTAGCGGATGAGACCGCCACCGGGCGCGCCGGCGACGAGGTCGGCGACGGCATCGTGATCGACCAGGGGCAGGTCGCCGGGAATGGTGTACTTGTGCGCCGACATGGCGACGCCCCATTTGAGCGCCGTTTCGATGTCATTGAAGGTCAGCCAGGCGTAGAGGAAGCCGGCGGTGAAGGCGTCGCCGCCGCCGATGCGCCCGACCTCGCCCGCCAGGATCGCCGGCTGCTGCAGGATTGCTCCGTCCGGCGTGGCCGCCTGCGCGCCGTCTGCGCCCAGAGTCATGACGATCAGCGCCTCGGGATATTTTTCGGCGAAGGATTCGAGCGCGCGCTGGGGGCTGGCATCGCCGTAGATCACCTGATAATCGCCCAGCGGGCAGAAGATGACATCAGCCATGCGCATGGCGTGGTCGCAGCCGGCGGCCGCTTGGGCGCCGCTCCACAGCTTGCTGCGATAGTTGGTATCGAAGCTGAGTCGCCATCCGGCTTGTTTGGCGCGGCGCAGCGCTACCTGCGCCGTTTCCCGCGCGCTTTCGCTGATGGCCAGGGTGATGCCGGTGATATGCAGCGCCTGCGCGCCGTCGGGCTGGAACAAGTCGGCGGGCAGGTCTTCGGGTTTCATGCGGCTCATGGCTGAGTCTTTGCGGTCATAGATGATTTCGCTGGCGCGCGGCGCTTGCGCCTTCTCGTGGAAATAGATGCCGAGCCGTTCGTCTTGGTCAGCCCAGACGACATGGCTGACGTCGACGCCGTATTGGGCGATGCGATTGCTGATGTAGCGTCCCATCGGCGTGGCTGGCAGGCGGGAGAGCCAGGCGGCGCTCATGCCCAGGCGCGAGAGCCCGACCGCGGTGTTGGACTCGGTGCCGCCGACCCAGATGTCGAAGGTTCGCGTCTGTTCGATGCGTAGGAAACCAGGCGGCGTCAAGCGCATCATGGATTCGCCGAAGGTGAGGACATCGTATTGTGGCATGTGGTTCTCCAGTTGTGGCCGCTTTAGGGCGAGCCAAGGCTCGCCCCTACAAGGTCCTTCCAGGGCGGGCGAACTGATGGGTCGCCCCTGCATGGTCCTTCCAGGGCGGGCGACCTGATAGGTCGCCCCTACGGCGCCATCTTGTGTCGGGAGGGCTCGGCTAGCGTGGGCATGATGATACCGCTATACTGGCGATATGGCACATATTGGAATTGATGCTCGCTTGACCCACTATCGGGTGGGCGGCACGAGCCGGTATATCAGGGCGATCATCGGCGCCTTTGAAGAGCTTGAGCCCGCGCATGAATTCAAATTATTACAGAGCCGCAAGTCCAAAAGGCGCTTATCCAGTCGCTTTGCGAGCGCAAGCATTTGGACGCCGCCGCATCATCGCTGGGAGCGCGCCGCCCTGTCGCTCGAATTGTGGCGCCACCGGCTCGACCTGCTGCACAGCCCGGATTTCATCGCGCCTTATCGCGCCGCCCGCCGCCACATCATCACCGTTCACGATTTGAGTTTCATTCATTATCCGGAGTATCTCACCGCCGACAGCCGGCGCTACTATAACGGCCAGATTCACGCGTCGCTTAGGCGCGCCGATCATATTTTGTCGGTCAGCCAGGCGACAAAGCAAGACCTCATGGACATTCTCGATGTGCCGGCGGAAAAGATCTCGGTGCAGCTGCATGGCGTTGACGAGTCGTTCAAGCCGCTGCCGCGCCAATCAACGGCGCCGGTCATTCGGCAACTTAATTTGCCCGATGAATTTGTGTTATTTGTGGGAACGTTGGAACCACGTAAAAATCTAACCGGTTTGGCGCGCGCGTATCGCGAACTCAGGAGCGAATTCCCGGATGCGCCGAAGCTCGTGATCGTAGGGCGTCCCGGGTGGCACTTCGAGCAGTTGATGGCCGAGCTGCAAGCGGCCGGGATCGATGAGTATGCGGAGATACGGCAGCGGGTCACTGACGCGCAGTTGCCGGCGCTCTACAATCATGCGCTGGCGCTGGTGACGCCGTCGTTTTACGAGGGGTTTGGCTTGCCGGCGCTGGAGGCGATGGCTTGCGGGACGGTCCCTATCGTCAGCGGGGTGTCGTCGCTGCCCGAGATCGTTGGCGATGTCGGTTTGCTGATTGATCCGCATGAGGGGTTAACGATCACGGAAGCGCTGAAGAAGGCGCTGGGCGATGCTGAATGGCGCGAGGAGCAGTCGGCGGCGGCGCTGCGGCGGGCGGCGCGCTTCCGTTGGGAGGATACGGCGCGCGGCGTTCTGGAATGTTATGACGCGGTGCTTAGTTGAGGGGCGGACTGCTCGCCCGTAAACAGTGAGGGATCGGCGGGAGGGCGAGCCAACGTCTCGCCCCTATAATGGTTGGGATAGGCGGGCGGGCGAGCCACTGGCTGGTCCGTACAGAGTGTGGGATTGGCGGGAGGGCGAGCCAAGGCTCGCCCCTACAGCATCCCTTTATTTTGCGAATTTCATTGTTGGAGCGGTTTCCATCGATTCGGTCGCAGGAAAGATTAGGGGCGCGATGAAGATATTGCTGCTGACGCCGGACCTGCCCTACCCCAGTGAATCGGGAGCGGCGATCCGCAATATCGGCATCATACGCGGGCTTGTCGAGGCGGGGCATACGCTTACCTTGGTGAGTTTCGCCGAGCGTCGGCCGGAGCGCGCTTCGAATCCGCTGTTTCAGCTTTGTGAATCCGTGCATGTCGTCAACACACCTGGTCATGGAAAGCTGAAGCGCGTGGCTGGGCTGCTCCTCAGCCGACGCGCCGATATGGAGTTTCGGTTGGCGAGCGCCGAATTCGGGCGGACGCTGCGGGGGATACTGCAAGATAGAGCATTTGATCTGATTCAGTTTTCCGGTATTGAGATGGGCTGTTATTTGCTGGCTATTGTCGACTGGAAGCAAGACGCCAAGGTGATTTATGACGCGCTGAATGCGGAAGCTGAGTTGCAGCGGGTAGTGGCGAAGGTGGATCGTGAGGAGTTTCAGCGGCTGCCGGCGGCGATTTATTCGGCGATGCAAACACGGCGCCTGGCGCGTTTCGAGCGAGCGATCTGCCGGGGCGTCGATGCCACGATTGCCGTCAGCGAAGAGGATCGGGCTCATCTGGTTCGTCATCGCGGGGCGCCGGTAAAGGTCATGGCTAACGGGATCCACGTGTCGGATTATGCGCCGCCGACTGGCAATGTGCGCGAACGGCGCCAGCTTGTTTTCAGCGGCAAGATGGATTATCGCCCGAATGTGGACGCGATTGAGTGGTTTTATCGCGCGGTTTTTCCCCAAGTGCGGCGGGCGTTTCCCGATTGCAAACTGGTAATCGTGGGGCGGAATCCTCATCGGCGGCTCGGGATGCTGGCGGAGGACGCGGATGTGGGGGTCACTGGCTGGGTGGAGTCGGTAGCGGATTATCTTCATTCGGCGACGGTTTATATCGCGCCCTTGCGGATGGGCAGCGGCACGCGTCTGAAGATTTTGCAGGCGATGGCGGCGGGCTGCGCGGTGGTTTCCACATCGATTGGCGCGGCTGGTTTGCGTGATGATGTAAGCGGCGCGATTGTCATCGCCGATGAGGCTAAAGCCTTTGCTGAGGCGGTGGTGAATTTGCTGAGCGATGAGATGCGGCGGCGCGAGCTGGGCATGCTGGCGAAGACGCGAGTGGCGCGGCATTACGATTGGTCGGCGCTGATACCGCATTTGTTGAGCGCTTACGCGGAGTTGGGACTTGGATAGAGAGGCGCTGGCGCGGCGGAATCGGCGGCTGGCTGAGGAGCGACATCGTCCCACGGCGAAGCAGCGGCTGCGTAATGGCGCTCTGCGGCTGATCGCCAAAGCGCCAATTGCGCTAAAGCGCGCGAAGAGCAATCGGCTGCTGATTATTCGGCCGGATCATCTGGGCGATATGCTGTTGACGACGCCGGCGATCAGGGCGATCAAGCGTGGGCGTCCCGAGCTCGGCATTCATGTGCTTTGTGGTCCCTGGTGCGCGGAACTGCTGGCGAATTACGATGAGATCGATCAGGTGCTGACGATACCATTTCCGGGATTCGGACGCGGCGGGTCGCGAGGCGGGAATCCCTGGCTGCTGGCGCTGCAAACGGCAAGGAAGCTGCGGCGGATCGGTTATGACAGCGCGATCATCATTCGGCCCGATCATTGGTGGGGGGCGCTGGTTGCCAAGTTGGCCGGCATCGGTCAGCGCATTGGCTACGATCAGCCGGGCGTGGCGCCATTTTTGACCGATGCGCGGGGGCTTGTACATCAGCATGTTGTCGAGCAGAACTTGCGTCTGGCGGAGATGCTGACCGGAATATCGTCAGGCGATTCGATTCGGCTCGATTACCCGCTTCGAGATGAAGACCGCGAATTCATCGACCAAAAGCTCAGCGAGACGAAGATCGCGAGGGATATGCGGGTGATTTGCATCCATCCGGGTTCGGGCGCGCCGAGCAAGTTATGGACCAGCGACAAGTGGGCAAGCTTGGCTGATACGGTGGCGCGGGAATATGCGGCGGCGGTCGTCTTGACCGGCACGGCGGGGGAAGCGGCGATTGTCCACGACATTGCGGCGAAGATGAACACTGACGCTGCTGTTCTGGCTGGATCGACGAACGTGGGGCAATTGGCGGCCTTGTATCGGTGTTCGCTGATGGTATTGGGACCTGACAGCGGCGCGATGCACATAGCGGCGGCGGTGGGCGTGGCGACGGTAACGCTGTTTGGGCCGGCGGATCCGCTGGAGTTTGCGCCGTGGGGCGACAGGCGGCGACAGGCGGTGGTGGCTTCCGATATAGCTTGCCGTCCGTGCCGAATTCTGGATTGGCGGGGCGACGAATTGGAGAATCATCCTTGCGTGCGGGAGATTGGGGTGGGACAAGTGCTTGGGGCGGTGAGGGCTGTGCTGGGTGGTGGTTAGATTTTTTCACCACCGAGGGCGGAAACCAACCCCTCCCCCCGGCCCTCTCCCCGATGCATCAGTGAGGGGGAGCAAAGGGTAGCGTAGACACTAACCTGCGCTAGCCCCTACAAGTTTTGGGATTGGGGTGGTTGGTTGGTTGGCCGTGGGAGATTATGTGAGGACGGATTCGTCCTGGGGTTGGACGAAGAGGGAGCTTTCGTTGCGGTAGGTGACCATGCCGGGTCCAGCGCCTTTGATCGCCTTGACGTATTTGACGCGGGTGTAATCTACCTGAACACTGGCGTCGGGCTGGCGCTTGCTGTACCAGGCGGCTACGGCGGCAGCTTCCGCGATCAGTCGCTGGCTGATGCGCCGGCCGTCGTTGCGGATGATCAGGTGGGCGCCGGGCACATCGCGGGCGTGCAGCCAGAGGTCTTGGGGATTCGCGGTTTTGAAGGTGACTTGCTCGTTCTGCCGGCTGTTGCGCCCGAGCCAGATCACGAAGCCATCGCGGCTGACGATGCGCAGCGGACCTTGGCGGCCGCCGCCGATTCGCTTTAGGCGGGCGCCCTGCCAGTGGCCGCGGGTCTGCAGGATTTGAATGACGTCGTCGATTTCGAGCCAGTTCGAGGCGGTCGCCAGGTCGTTCTCCAACTGTTCAATGAATTCCAATTCAAGCCGCGTGTGGTTTACGAGAGCGGGCACTGCTTCGTTGGCGGACTTGGCTTTTTCATAGCGACGGAAGTAGTTCTGCGCGTTTTCCAGCGGGCTGCGGTCGGGATCGAGCGTCACCACGAGTTCCGGCTCATCCTGATTGTATTGGGCGCGTAGTTCGCTTTGACCGGCGGAAAGCGCATATTGATAAGCCAAAATGAGTTCGCCCGATTGCCTGAGGCGCTGGAGCTCGCTGTCATCACGCAGTCCCTTTTGCAGCGATGCGATTTTCGCCAGGAGTTTGGCTCTGGTTTCGTCGATGGCCGACTGAACCGGCTTCTTCGCTTCCTGATAGGCGTCAAGGCTGGTAAGGGCGCCAAAGTAGTGCTGCAACGACGCGCTGACGGAGTCGGCTTCGCGCCAGTCCATGTGCTTCAAGGGAAAGACGCTGAAGGCGGCTGGTGCAGCGTCAACGCTGCCGATGCCGGGCTGCCAACGGCGCTGCAAAAGCGGCTCAAGGACCGACTCGAAGGCAGCGTAGAGAGCGGCGCCATCGGTGTCGACTGCTTTGGTATCGATGGCGCCGGTCGCGCGGAAGACGATTTCTTTCGCCAAGAGCGGACTGATTCCTAGGATGCGACCGGGCAAGAGCCGCCGCGCCTGGGTTGATGCTTTCTCAGCGCTGGCGAGCAAGCGACGCAGGTCGATTTCCGTCACTCGCGCGGGATCGAGTTGCGCGCGAATCGGCGGGGGTGGCATATATTCATGATTGGGCAGGCTAAGGCGATAGCGATTGTGTTCGGGTCCGACGCGGTTCAGGCAATCCAGAATCAGCCCGTCACGGACGAGCAAGACATTGGCGCGGCGCGGCATCAGCTCGGCGATAAGGCGGTATTTGGCGGCGCCGCTGGCGATGCTGATTTCGAGCAGCCTTTCCCAGGGGGGTTGGGATATTGCGCCGACAACTCCGCTTTCGATATGACGCCGCAAAATAAGACCGAGTTGGGTCGGCTTGGCGAGCCCGCGGCGCAACTTTGCGTCAACGAGGTGAACTCGCGGATGCAGGGGGTTGGCGCTTAGGTAGAGGTAGCGGCGCCGCCGATTGGCGTAGATTTCCAGTCCGATACCGAGGGCGTCGACGTCGATGACATCTTGGACGCGGCCACCGGCGATGGCGTCGTTGAGTTCGTCAGCGAGGGCGGAGATTGTGAAGGTGTCCATTGTTACAGGAGGCGGGCGAGCCGAGGATTGCGCAATGATAGGCGAGCCACCGGCTCGCCCGTACAATGTCGATGTACTGGCGGGAGGGCGACCCGATGGGTCGCCCCTACAGCGTCGAGGTAAGGGTTGGCGGCGTGATAGAGCGCCCCGACACCATGCGCGTAGTGGCGGGTGACGTGAAATAGCGCCGGTTCGGTTGGTTTCATTCGGCGTCCAAGGTGAGGAGGTAGGCGATCATGTGGCCGATTTGGCTGGGCGAGAAACGTTCGCCGTAGTTGTTGGGCATGGCGTTAGCGTAGCCATCGAGCAGGTGGGCGGCGGGATATAGAATGGCTTCGTAGAGATACTGCTCGGCGCTGAGCGGGGGACGGCGTTGGCTGGCGAGCGCGCCCAGTCCGTTGAAGCGGGGCGCGGCGCTTCCGTCGCCGGTTAGGTGGCAGGTGGCGCAGTCGGTTTCGTTTATGAGCGCCTCGCCGCTCTTGGCGTCGGCGCCGGCGAGCGCGGCTTCCAATTCGGCGGCATAGGCGTCATTGTCGATAGCGGCGCCGGCAGAGGATGAAGTTGCGCTGATCACTAGGGCCAGCAGCAGGGCAAAGCCTGCCAGCGCAAGGATAGCGACAAGCAGGATTCGTTGTTTCACTTTCTTTTGGGAGGCGCTCTTGCATTCGGTCATCGCAGCGCGGTGGTTCGGCGGAGGCAGTATGGCATTACTAAACGGTTAGGTAGTGGAGTTTTGGCGGACGGCGGTCACTTGGCGGTTGAGCAGCCAGAAGACAATCATCAGGGTCAAGCCGGCGCCGAGGACATTGAAGAGTATGAAGCCGGTGACGAGAATGAAGGCGACCGCTTGATCGGGCGTGGCGGTGAGAAAATCGCCGCTGGGGTCGGTTGTTTGCTGGATGGCCAGGTCGGAAGAGAGCAGATTGGAAGTGATCGCGCCGCCGGCCAGCAATATCAGCAAGACCAAAGCCACTGTGCCCAATGCTTTCATATGGATCGTCCTCCGGGCGATTCGGTAGTTGGCATTTTACTATTCATTTCGGGCGGGCGCAAGGTGTGGGAAGCGGGGGGACATTGAGGAGATTTTTTTCACCACAGAGGAAGAGAGGGAACACAGAGGGCACAGAGGATATGTATTGCCAAATTGATTGAGGAGTGGGATTGGAAGAGGGCGACCCAATGGGTCGCCCTCTACGGTGTGGGATTAGGCGGCAGGGCGAGCCAAGGGTAGCATAGACAGAAGCCGGTCGCCCCTACGATGGTGGGTTGGTGACGAGTTGATCGCGTTCAGGACCGACGCTGACCATGTTGATCGGAACATCGCAGAGTTGGCTGACGCGTTTGACGTAGTTGCGGGCGGCGCCGGGCAGGTCGATGAAACGGCGGCAATTGCTGATGTCCTCGGACCAGCCCGGCAGCGTCTCGTAAACCGGTTTGGCGCGCTCGAGCTGTTCATTGGTGACCGGTGGAAACTCGCATATTTCGCCGTCAATATGGTAGGCGGTAGCCAGCTTCAGCTCGTCGAGACCGGAAAGAATGTCCATCTTGGTCAGCATCAGCTCGCTTAAGCCGTTGACGCTTACGGCGTAGCGCAGCATGACGAGATCGAGCCAGCCGCAGCGCCGCGGGCGGCCGGTGGTGGTGCCGAATTCATCCCAGAAATTGGCGCCGCTGCCGCGAAAATGATGAGCGATTTCGCCATTGAGTTCGGTCGGCATGGGTCCGCCGCCGACGCGGGTGCTGAAGGCTTTGGCGACGCCGAGCACGTTATCGACAAAGAGCGGTCCGACACCGAGGCCGGTCAAGGCGCCGCCGGCGGAGGCCGATGAGCTGGTGACGAAGGGGTAGCTGCCGTGGTCGATATCGAGCAAGGTGCCTTGGGCGCCTTCGCAGAGCACCTTTTTGCCCGCTTTCAGCGCTTCGTAGAGATAGATTGAGACGTCTCTTATGTAGGGGCGGAGGAATTCGGCCGCATCCAGGTAGGTCTGGGCGGCCGCCCGCGCGTCCAGCGCGTCCAATCCTTGGGCGCGCAAATCGTCGTTGCTCAATTCGATGGCGGCGACCAGTCGGTCGGCGAATTCTTCGACATCGAGCAGCATGTCGCCGGTGCGAATGCCAGCGCGTCCGGTTTTGTCGAGATAAGCGGGACCAATGCCGCGCAGGGTGGTTCCGATTTTGGCGTCGCCCAGCGCCAATTCTTTGGCTTTGTCGAGGGCGATATGGGCGGGGGTGATGATGTGGGCGCGCGAACTGATGACCAGGCGTTCGGGGTTGATGTCGACGCCGATCTGGCGCAGCGCTTGGATCTCGCGCACGAGATTGACCGGATTGATTACCATGCCGTTGCCCATGACGGAAACGACGCTGCTGTGCAGGATACCGGATGGAATCAGATGCAGCTTGTAGACTTCGCCATCGAGGGCGACGGTGTGTCCGGCATTATCGCCGCCGGCGTAACGGGCGACGATATCGGCGGAGGAAGCCAGCCAGTCGACAACGCGACCCTTGCCTTCGTCGCCCCATTGGGCGCCGATCAGAATGGTGATTGGCATGGTGATCTGTCCCTTGCAACGGGTTTGGCGGTAAGAGGTGACGGCAGTATTTTATCGCTTCGATGGGTAGAATCCAACCCCTCGCCCGGCCCTGTTCCCCCCTCGGTCCTCCTGCTCAATGGGGGGCAGGCATCCTAGGCTTCGGGTCGTGTAGGGCGCGTAGGGCGCGTAGGGCGCGTAGACACTGCCCGCCGACACTGACCGCCGACACTGACCGCCGACATCGCCCTTCGACACCGACCGCCGGGAGGGGAGACGCTATGTGCGGGGCTGGCTGGGCGAGTGGATGATTCACAAGGTCGCGCATACGGATTGGGAATAGCGGGAGGGCGAGCCAATGGGTCGCGTAGGTCGCGTAGGTCGCGTAGACACTGACCGCCGACACTGAGCGCCGACACTGAGCGTCAATCGGCCCTATATGGCATGGGATTTGCAGGCGGGCGAGCCAAGGGTAGCGTAGACACTAACCTGCGCTCGCCCCTACGGATTGGGATTGGCGGGAGGGCGACCTGCTAGGTCGCCCCTACGGTTGTTCAGGATAATCGTGACGTCGCCGTCGCCCCAGGTTTCGAGTTGGCGGGTTGGACCCAGGGCAAGAGCCGAGCCGCGGGCTAGTCCCAAGATCGATAATTTGGGAAATTGGCGATGTACGTTGTGAGCCAGCTTGATTTGATAGTCTTCGTCGGCGATCGTTGCGATCAGGGCATTGCCGACGAAGTTGAGCCCGTTGGTCAGGTCGTCAGCGGCGGTCATTCGATGTTTTCCGGCGAGGGAGGCGGCTGTTCCTTCAAAGAGGATCAGGGCGCCATGCTCAAGCGCCGATTTCAGCGCGCTGGCGACGGTATGCGACATCAGCTGGCGCAGCCTGTCGGGATGGCGCCAGGCGTCTATGACGATCATGCCGGCGGCGCTCAGGCGTTCGTAGATTTCGTTGTTGTCCTGGTCTTCCAGGTCGACCAGATAACCGGCGGGCGCGCCGAGTTCCGCGAAGTCATCCATCAGGGCGTCGCCAAGATCGGGCGCGAGGGAGATGAAAGCCAGGGCGCCGGCGCCGTCGTAGCGGCTAAGGGCTTGAGCGCGGATCTCGCTGAGGGCATCGGGGGGACCGGACAAGACGAGCCAGCCCTTGGAATCGAGCCAGGTGAAGGGGGCGTCGGTGATCATTTAGGGTTTGGTATGTGATTCGTTGATGTTAAGTTTTCCGCACATTTTCGTGATTTGGAGGGCGAGCCACCGGCTCGCCCGTACACACACCTGATATTGAAAAGAAAGAGCGCGACCATTCGGAAGAGCATGTCCGAGTGCGGTTTCCGCATGAAGGTCGCGAACATTGACCGCCGATGCTGACATTCAGTCGTCGTTACAAGTAGTCGGCGATGACGGCGGACATGAGCCCGACGCTGAGGGGCAGGACGTCTTCGTCGATGTCGAAGCGGGGATGATGATGCGGATAATTCAGCTGGCGTTCATGATTTGCCGAGCCCACGAGAAGGTAGGCGCTGGGATTGCGCTGCATGAACAAGCCGACATCTTCCGAAGCCATCCAGGGCTGCTCAACCAGCGATATGGCGGCGCTGTTCCTTTGCATGACGCGGCGGGCGCGTTCGGTCACGGCGGCGTCATTCACGACGGGACCGATACCCAGGCCAAAGTCCACATGGGCGTGGCAGCCCATGCCGCTGGCGACGCCTTCGGCGACTTGACGCATGCGGGTTTTGATCAGCTCACGGGTAGATTCGCGGAAGAGGCGGAATGAGCCGGTGAAGGAGACCGATTGCGGGATGATATTGCGGGCGCTGCCGCCCTCAATCGTGCCGATAGTGATGACGACCATGTCTTGGGGATCGACATTGCGGCTGACGATCGATTGCAGGGCTACGATCACCTGGGCGGCGCAGAGGATCGGGTCGGCGGTTTGGTGGGGCATGGCGCCATGTCCGCCGATGCCGGTGATGGTAATTTCGAAGACGCCAGCTCCGGACATGGTTGGACCTGAGACCGCGCTGACGGCGCCGACTTCGAGGTCATTCCAGAGGTGGATGCCCAGGCAATAGTCGGGCGCGGGCGAATCTAGGGCGCCATCGGCGATCATGGATTCAGCGCCGGAGCCGCGCTCTTCGGCGGGCTGGAAGACAAATTTGACGCGGCCGCTTAGGTTTTCGCGATGATTGGACAGCACTTTGGCGATGCCGAGGGCGATGGCGGTGTGACCGTCATGACCGCAGGCGTGCATCACGCCAGAATTAAGGGAAATGTAATCGGATTCGTTTTCCTCTTGAATCGGCAGCGCGTCCATATCGGCGCGGTAGAGCACGGTTGGACCATCGGCAGCGCCTTCGAGGATGCCGATCACGCCGGTCCTTCCAATGCCGGTTTGCACTTCCAAGCCCAGGTCATTCAGTTCTTCGGCGACGATGCCGGCGGTTCGATGCTCTTCATACGCTAGTTCGGGATGCTGATGAAAGTCGCGCCGGCGCGCGATCAGTTCGTCGCGCAAGGCTTCGGCATCAGCCATAAAGTCGATTGTCATTCGCTCATCACCTCATGTTGATCACGTGGAAGCGCTCGATGTGGCGCGGATATTCCGGCGGCGCGTTTGGATCCAGCGAGCGCTTGCGGATATTCTCCGCCATTCGGTCCATATCCTTAATTTGGGTTTTGTGGGCGCGGAGGGATTCAATCTGCCCTTCGATGGCGTTGGTCACATCAAGAGTCACGTTGGGTTCGACGGCGCCGGCGATGTAAACCGTGCTCACTTTGTGCGGCTCCAAGCCCTCATCGCGTTCATGCTCGATGAAGTTGAGCCGATCGCGCGCTGTGGGAAAGACGGCTTCCAGGGTGGCGGCGCCGATGGCGCGATGATCGGGATGATTAATGCCGCGCGGACTATACCAGCGCGTTGGATCGAGGGTGACGACGACATCGGGCTTTCTGAGGCGGATCAAGCGGGTGATATCGCGGCGCAATTCCAGCGTGGGGAATAGCTCGCCATCTTTGTAGCGCAAGAAAACGACGTCTTTGACACCAAGCGCGGCGGCGGCTTGGCGCTCTTCAGCCTCGCGGATTTCCGCCAGGCGTTCCTGGGTCATGTCGGGATCGGCGCTGCCCTTGTCGCCACTGGTGGCGATGACAAAGGTGATGTGGGCGCCGTCGGCAGCCCATTTGGCGAAGGTGGCGCCGGCGAAGAATTCGGGGTCGTCTGGATGGGCGAAGACGCCGAGGACGGTTCCGATGTTGCCGTTTTTGGATTGGATTGATTCGGTCATGGGTTTAAATGTTTTCGGCGGGAGGGCGACTCACAGAGTCGCCCCTACGGGTTTGCATTTTGGCGGGAGGGCGACCCACTGGGTCGCCCCTACAGATTCTCGATGCGGTGGGCATTGTCGGTATCTAGTCGGGATCGGGACGGTTTGGTCTATCGGAGCGCTGGTTGGATCGACGGCTGCCGCGGCGTCTTCCTCGGCGGCGATTTGACTGGGAGGACCGCTCGCCCGAGCGGCCGCGCGAGCGACGGGAGCGGCGCCGGCGCGGTTTGTCTTCGTCAGGCTTTTCTGGCTCCTTCGTCTTGGGCGCAGGCGATGGTGGGATATTCAACTTGTCCGCCTGGCGCTGACCCACGGGCATGCCACATTCACAACTGCCGTCGCCATGTTTGTCGCAGGGCGAGTGCGCCTTTTCGGCCAGCTTGCGAAATTCTTCCAGCGGGATGATATCTTCGCGCTCGACGACTTTACGGCCGCCCTCTTCGATTTCTACCAGCACGGCATCGCGCAGGGGCAGCTGATCCAAGACGCGGGCTTCGCCATGGGGCGTGCCGACGCGCTTGTTGCGCCGCGGCAGTTGACGGCGCGCTTCGACGTACTGTTCGTATTCAAAGACAAGGCAACAGCGCAAACGCCCGCACATGCCGGTGATCTCTGAGGGATTTAGCGATATGCCTTGCGCCTTCGCCATCTTAATCGAGATGGGGCTGAAATCGGTGAGGAAGGTGCTGCAACAGCGGGTGATGCCGCAGGCGCCGAAACCGCCCAGCAGCTTGGCGACATCGCGGGGACCAATCTGTCGCATTTCGATGCGCGCCTCGAACTTTCGCTGCAAGCGCTTTTGGAGGACGCCGGTGTCGATCTTTTGCTCGGCGCTGAACAAGAAGGTGACGACAGTGCCATCATAGTTGTATTGGGCGGCGACAAATTTGACATCGGACATACGGCGAAGATTGGAGGCGGCTTCGCGACAGGTCTCCAGCGCGTCTTCTTGCTGCGCTTCCCAATGCTGCTGCAGGACGAGGTCGCGGGGCGTTGCCGGGCGCAGGATTCTGCGCACCTGGCGCCCTTCATCAGGCGCGGTAAAGCCCATCACTTGGCCCATTTGGCGGCCGCGACGGGTATCGACGATGACGTAATCGCCTTGTTGCAATTCGGGGTGGCCGGCGAAGTCAAAATGATAGAGCTTGCCGATCTTTTGAAAGCGAACGCCAGCGACCCGTTCGTTCGATTCCAGTTGGGCAATTGCCATATTGGGTAGGCCTTCTGCCGGCGGATGCGGGCCGGTCCGCGCCACGTATCGCGCCGGTCGTTTGCAGTCAAGGGCAGTGCGTTAGAACGATTCTCACTGTACTCGAAAACGGGGGTAAAAGCAACATGGTTGGCGGGCGGGGCGTTTTTTCGCCACAGAGGAAAGGAGGAAACACAGAGGTCACAGAGAGATTTTGCCACCGAGGTCACCGAGTTACATTGAGGGCGCCGAGGATTTGTTCACGAAAGAGATTTATTCACTACAAAAGGTCGCGCCGGGCGCGTAGACATCGCCCGCCGAAACTGACCGCTGGCACAGAGCGGGCGACATGATATGTCGCCCCTACAGGTTGGGATTGTGAGCGGGCGGGAGGGCGAGCCACCGTCTCGCCCCTACAAGACAGGCCAGGTTTGGGATCGGCGGCAGGGCGACCCACTGGGTCGCCCCTACAAGACAGGCCAGGTTTGGGATTGGCGGCAGGGCGAGACAAGTGTCGCCCCTACAAGACAGGCCAGGTTTGGGATCGGCGGCAGGGCGAGACAAGTCTCGCCCCTACAAGACAGGCCAGGTTTGGGATCGGAGGAAGGGCGAGACAAGTCTCGCCCCTACAAGACAGGCCAGGTTTGGGATCGGAGGAAGGGCGACCCACTGGGTCGCCCCTACCGGTTGGGATTGTGGTGAGGCTGGTTTGTCAAGTAGGCGGCGAAGTTGCTAGAATTGAGGCGAAAGCGGTCGGTTGAAAACGGAATGGTTTTAGCGGAAACATGATAATCGGAAAGCCCTTGAGCGAAAAATGACAACGCTGGTAATGAAATTTGGCGGGGCGGCGCTGGGCACATCGGCGGGGCTGGAGCAAGTGCTAAGCATCATCGCCGATGAGTCGGTGAATTGGGAGCGGCTGGTAGTGGTGGTCTCGGCTTTGGACGGCGTGACCGACATGCTGCTGGATGCGGCGCAGTTTGCGCGGATCGACCATCCGCGGGGGTATCGCCGCATCGCCGCCAACTTACGGACACGGCACCTGGCGCTGATCGATCAGCTGCCGCTTGACCGCCCGGATCGCAATACGCTGCAAGCGGATATCGATCAGTTGCTCTCTGGTCTGCTTGATGACTGCCTGGCGATCGCCAGCAATCTAAACGAAGAGCTCTCGCCGATACACAGCGACAGGGTCGCGGCCGTGGGAGAGCGGCTGTCGGCGCGGATCATTGCGGCTCTGCTGCGGCAGAATGATATTCGCGGCGTCGCGGTTGATGGAACAGATATATTGATCACCGATGATGTTCATGGCAACGCCAATCCCGATTTCGGACTTACGGCGCGGCGGGTCGATGCGGTGCTGCTGCCGATATTGCAGCGAGATATGATACCGGTGGTCACTGGATATATTGGCGCGACGGCGGCCGGGGTCACTACGACCTTGGGGCGCGGCGGCACGGATTATACGGCGTCGGTCATCAGCGCGGCGCTTGCTGCGGATGAGCTGTGGATTTGGACGGATGTTGATGGCGTGATGACGGCGGATCCGCGCCGCTGTACGGATGCGCGGGTCGTCCCGCAGCTTGATTATAGCGAGGCGGCTGATCTTGCTTATTTCGGCGCCCGGATTCTGCATGCGCGCATGATTGCGCCGCTGGCGGAGGGCAGCCTGCCGCTGCGCATCAAGAATATCTTTTATCCGCGGCAGTTGGGCACATTGGTTTCGCCCGAAGGCAGCGACGGCGACGCGGTCATCAAAGCAGTGACATCGGTTCAGGGGCTTTCGCTAAGACGTCCCGTGAGCGGTTCGCTGGCGGGGGTGACGCGGCTGGTGGGCAATACGCTGTTCAAGACGCTGGGTATGCGTTCGGAGGTATTGATCGCTTCGCAGTCATCGAACAGCAGCTTTATCTGCCTGGTCATACCCACCAGCATTGGCATAGACGGCGTTGATCGATTGCAGCGAGCGTTGCAGGAGAAGATGGCGGAGTATCCGGAAAAGATGCCCTGGAAGATCGAGACGGTGTCGCTGGTATCGGCGATCGGCGCCAGTCTGCACAAGGCGCCGCAGTTGCTTTCGCGGATATTGGAGCGGCTGGAAGAGGTGGAGATTCACGGGATTGCGCTCGGCGCTTCCAATTGCAGCGTCACGGTGGCGATGGCGCACGAGGACGCTGGCGCGGCGGTAGAGCGGATTCACGAACTGATCGTCAAAAGCGGCTTAGATAACGCTTAACTTCCCACTCGGTCACTTGTCGGTTGTATTCGTCGCATTCTTGCTGCTTGGCGGCGATGTAGCGGTCGCTGACGTAAGGACCGAGCGCGGACAAAATGACATCATCGTTGCTGAGCGCGTCGAGAGCCTCGTCCAGGGAATGGGGCAGAACTTCAATCTGGCGCATGCGTTCAGGGATGCCGCCCATGAGGGTTTCTTCCATCGGATCGGCCAGCGGCATTTTATGAAGTATGCCATCCAAGCCAGCCTGGAGCATTACCGCCATCGCCAGATAGGGATTGGCTGTTGGGTCGGGGCAGCGCAATTCGAGGCGCGTATGATAATCTTTGCCGGGCGCGGTGCTGGGCACGCGAATCAAGGCGCTGCGGTTGACATGCGCCCAGGTGACGTTGACCGGGGCTTCAAAGCTGGTGCCCAAGCGTTTGTAGGAATTGACCAGAGGCGCGAGCACGGCGCACATGGCGCGGGCGTGCTCTAGCTGACCGGCGAGAAAATAACGGGCGGTATCGGAAAGGCTGTATTCGCCGTCGCTGTCGGCAAAGAGATTTAGCCCGCTTTCGGCATCGTGCATGCTCTGGTGCGTGTGCATGCCGGAGCCGGGAAGATCGGCATGGGGACGAGGCATGAAAGTACAGAAGTAGTTGTACTTATGGGCGATGGTCTTGAGGACGATTCGGGAGGTGAGGATATTATCAGCCGAGCGCAGGGCGTCGTCGTACTGAAAGTCAATTTCGTGCTGTCCGCTGCCGGTTTCGGAGTGGGTAGAATCGACGCGGATGCCCATTTTGGTAAGCGCGGCGAGCATGCTGCGGCGCATCGAGCGGATCGGGTCGTCGGGGATATCAAAGTAGCCGGCGGTATCCAGTTGCGCGCTGACCATAGGCTGCCCCATGGAATCGAGCGGAAAGAGGAAAAACTCGAGTTCCATGCCGGTCTTGAAGCGCAGATTCAAGCTCCGCGCCTGATCCAGCGCTTTTATCAGCAAACTGCGGGGATCGCCGATGAAGGGGTCGCCGTTCTGTGTGCAGATGGAACAGATGAGGCGGGCGGTCTTTTCTTCGCCGTCGGTCCAGGGCAGGACGACGAAAGTTGAGAGGTCGGGCGCCAAAACCATATCGCTTTCGGCGACGCGGGCGAAGCCTTCGATCGCCGAGCCGTCGAAATGGGAGCCGTTTTCCAGCACATTCTCTAGTTCGCCGGCCGGAATCATGACGCTTTTTACCAAGCCAGTGATGTCGGTGAACCAGAGCGCGACGAAACGCACGCGCTGTTCTTCGACTTCGGCAAGGATGTCGGCTGGTGTAGGCATCGTGTGTCAAGACCCCTCACCCCCCAGCCCCCTCTCCCACAAGGGCTGCGCGTAGACACAGCAGTTCGAGAGGGGGAGCTTAGGCATGCCAGGGGGAAATCAGGCACAAGAATCAAGCTACGAATTCAGGCGAAGTATAAAGGCGGTATGCGGTTTTCATCTATCGGCGAGATAACCAACGAACTGTGGTCAGTCTTCATACGTTCTGACCAGCTAAGCTTCCAGCAAGTCCCAGCGCCGCAGCAGCGCATCCAAGGCGAGCAGATAGCCGTGCCAGCCGAAACCGGCGATTTGCCCGAGGCAGACGCCGGCCAGCAAGGATTGGTGGCGGAAGGACTCTCGTCCGTGGATGTTGGAGATGTGAACCTCGATGACGGGAATTTCGATGGTTTCGATGGCGTCGCGGAGTGCGAGCGAGCTGTGGGTGTAGGCGCCGGGATTAAAGACGATGCCATGCGCCCAGCTGCGCGCGTCGTGCAGGAGATCGATCAGTTCGCCTTCGTGATTGGACTGGGCGGTTCGCAGTTCGGCGTCATAGGGCGCGATGTGGCGCTGGGCGGCGGCGTTGATTTCGTCCAGGGCCATGCTGCCGTAGACATCGGGCTGGCGCGTTCCCAGCAGGTTCAGGTTTGGTCCATGTAGGAGCAGAATGTGTTTAGTCATTTGCCGAATCCCCCGGCATTGTTTGTGAGACTGGGGGCGAGCCGCCGGCTCGCCCGTACAAGCAGGTGAGTATTGCGTTTATGTGGCGGGCGGCAGACCCCCACCCCCCGGCCCCCTCCCCCATAAAGAGGGAGAGGGAGAAAAACGCAGTGGGACGCATGGCATTTAGCTTGGTCTGCGGCATTGTCGCGCGGGATTGTACAGACAGCATTCGAAAATGAGAGGGCGACCCAAGGGTCGCGTAGACACTGACCGCCGGCCGCCCCTATGGCTTTCGTGTATCGGCGGGCGAGCCACCGGCTCGCCCGTACAAGTCGTTTCGTATTGATGCTGGGAAAGTTACAGGACGGCACAGATTTCTTCCTTGGACAAGCCTTCAATGACGGCGGCTTCGCCGAGGCTCTTGAGTATGACGAGACGGGACAAGCCGGCTTTCCACTTTTTGTCGGTGGACATGGCGGCGTACCAGCGTTCCGGATCAAGGGCGATATCGGTGGGCAAGCCGAGTTGCCAATTGAATTTGAGGATTCGCTCGACGAGCGCGTCGTTAATGAAGCCGAGGTTACGCGAGAGGCGCGCGGCTTTGACGATGCCAATGGCGACCGCTTCGCCGTGCGGTATGGCGTATTGGGTCACCTTTTCGATGGCGTGACCGAAGGTGTGACCCAGGTTCAGGTGGGCGCGGATGCCGCGTTCGTAGGGGTCGACTTCGACCACGTCGATCTTGACTTGCACCGCTTGCCTGACCAGGTATTCGGCGTTTTCCAGGTTCCAGAGATCAGGATCCAGCAGCGACGGGCGCGCGATCAAACCGTGCTTGATGACCTCAGCCATGCCGCAGCGCCAGTGCAGCGGCAGCAGGGAATGCAATACATCGGTATCAATAATCACGCTGCGCGGCTGTTTGAAGGCGCCGATCAGGTTTTTGCCTTGCGGCAGGTCGACGCCGACTTTGCCGCCGACACTCGAATCGACCATGGAGAGCAAGGTGGTGGGAATCTGGACCAGGGGGATGCCACGCATATAGGTCGCGGCGACGAAGCCAGCCATATCGCCGATGACGCCGCCGCCCAAGGCGATTAGCGTTGTGCCGCGGTCGACGCCGAAGACAAGCAGCTGATCATAAATGGCGCGTACGGTATCGAGATTCTTGTAGGTTTCTCCGTCGGGCACGGTGATGAGGTCAGCGCGGGGCAAGGACTTGAGCAGGCGGTCGGCGTAGAGCGGCGCGACTTTCTCGTTGGAAACGACAACAACGTGATTTGCCAAACCGAGCGATTCGTATTCATCGGCGATCCAATCCAGCAATCCACTGCCGATATAAATCGGATAACCGCCGCCAGCGGGCGTGTTGACATAGAGAGCGCCTTTGTCGAGCGCGGCGATCTCGCTGGCGATTTGTTCCGGTGTCTTGTCGGTGGTCATGATCTGATAGGGGATTTGGGCATAGGCGCTTTGACGCGCTTCAAAGAGGTTCTCCCAGCCGGCAGCTAATGGACGATGCGCGTTTTCAGCCAGGCGCTCGCGGATTTCGGCTTTGCTGGCATTGAGACAGACGACCAAGCCACTTTGCATCATGGTTTGGCGCATCTCGTCCTGGACCAGGGCGCCGCCGCCGGTGGCGATCACCAAGCCGTTGCGCAGCGCCAGCTCATAGATCAGGCGCCGTTCATGGGCGCGGAATTCGTCTTCGCCTTTGCGTTCGAAGATTTGCGGGATGGTCATGCGCGCGCGTTCTTCGATCACGGCATCCATGTCGATGAATTCGCGGTTGAGCTTGCGCGCCAGGATCTGCCCGACGGTGGTCTTTCCAGTACCCATGAAGCCAGTAATGATGATGTTGGTCGCGAAGTTCATAGGTCGTATCCGAAACGCCACTCGCAGTTGTCCATCGGCAGGTCTTCCAGCCGATTGCGCCGCAGCGAGTCAAAGCGCGGCTTCATCTCGTCGATGCTGTCGCCGCCGAGCTTTTCTATCAGGGCGTCGGCAAGCACGATGGCCATCATCGCCTCGCCCACGGGAACGGCGCGGGGCAAGGCGCAGAAGTCGCTGCGTTCGTAGACGGTGGGGTTGGCTTCGCCGGTGGCCAGATCAACCGAGTCGGCGCCGCGGAGCATGGTAGAGATCGGCTTTTTCGCCACGCGCACGATGACCGGCTCGCCGGTGGTGATGCCGCCTTCCAGTCCGCCGGCGCGATTGGTGCGGCGGGACAGGTTACCGGCGTCATCGACGATGATGTCATCGTGGACTGCGGAACCGCGTTTTCCGGAATTGTCAAAAGCGTGTCCGATTTCGGCGCCTTTCATCGCTTGAATGCTGACCATGGCAGCGACCAGCCGGGCATCAAGCTTGCGGTCAAAATGCACATGCGAGCCGAGCCCGGGGGGCAGGCCTTGAGCCACCACCTCGAAGACGCCGCCAAGGGTATCTTTGTCGATTTTGACCTGGCGGATGGCTTCATGCATCTTTTCAGCTGCGACTGGATCGGGGCAGCGGACGTCATTGTCTTCGTTGCGAGCGATGCGGTCGGCCAGCGGCATGTCCGCGAGGTCGGCGACGACATCGCCGAGCTGCGAGACATAACCGTCGACCGAAATGCCGAATTCGGACAGGAACCGCTTACATATTGCGCCGATGGCGACGCGCATGGTGGTTTCGCGGGCGCTGGCTCGCTCGAGAGAAAGGCGCAGTTCGCGATAACCGTATTTGACGGCGCCGGTGAGATCGGCGTGGCCCGGTCGCGGCGTGGTGATGGGGGTGATATCGCGCTCTTTCCAGCTTCTGAAGTCGCGATTGGCCACTTGCAGGGCGATGGGCGCGCCAGTAGCCATGCCGTTCATCACGCCGGCGGTGATGATGATGCCGTCTTTCTCAATCTGCATGCGGCCGCCGGAGCCGTAGCCTTTTTGCCGCCGCTGCAGATCGAGGTTGATGTCTTCGGCGGAGAGAGGCAAGCCAGCGGGCATGCCTTCGAGGATGGCGGTTAGACCGGGTCCGTGGCTTTCACCGGCGGTGAAGAATCGAATTGGCATCTGAGATTACCCCTCACCCCCCGGCCCCCTCTCCCACAAGGGGCGAGGGGGAGCTTCGAGCGGCGAAATCAATTAAAGTCTGACAAGTTTCACCTAAATCCATAATGTACCATTTTCTGAAATCTTGCGGTTGTCTCGGGCTCCACAGTCATTAACTTACGTATGTCCATGCTCCAGAGCATCTTGCAGAACGCTTTGCATCAAGTCAATTGGCGGTTCGACGCCGGTCCAGAGCTCAAAGGCGATTGCGCCCTGGCGCGCGAGCATACCCAAGCCGCCGATGGCGCGACCCTGATGGGCGACGGATTGCCGCATCAGCGCGGTATTGGCTGGCCGATAGACCATATCATAAACGGTTATAGCGGCAGGAAAAGGCACAGCGTCGTTCCAGGGCGATTGGTGAACATGCGGGTGCAAGCCGACGGATGTGCAGTTGACGATCAGCGACATGCCCCACCCTGCCGCTTCATTTGGGGACATGATGAGCACGCCGTCAATACCGGCCGAGGCGCGCAGGTGGTTGACCAGCGCAATTGCGCGCGACGGAGTGCGGTTGACGATGGCCACTTGGGCGCCGGCGCGTGAGAGACCGTAGACGGCCGCCCGCGCCGCGCCGCCCGCGCCAAGCACGAGGACGCGTTGGCCCGCGATGGGGACTTCGTGGGCGCGCAAGTCATTGATGAAGCCGTCGGCATCGGTATTGGTGCCGATGTTGCTGCGGAGGTCGACCGTGTTGACGGCGCCGATGGCGCGCGCTTTTTCGTCGGGGCGCACATATTCCATGATCGCTTCTTTGTGGGGGACGGTCACGTTGATGCCGATGTAGCCATGGTCGCGGGGTTCGCGCAAACCCAGCCGCAAGATGTCGGGCGGTATCGACATGGCGTCATAATGCCAGTCATGCATGTTGAGCGCTTGGAAGGCAGCGTTATGCATAATCGGGCTGAGGCTGTGCTCGACCGGGAAGCCGATTACGCCGACTCGCTTAGTTGGCACGGGTTGTCCCTTTGCTGCTGCAGGCGACCTAGTAGGTCGCCCCTACACGGTTTGCGATTTGGCGGGCGACCCAATGGGTCGCCCCTACACGATTTGCGATTTTGCAGGCGACCTAGTAGGTCGCCCCTACACGGTTTGCGATTTGGCGGGCGACCCAAGACTCGCCCCTACACGATTTTCGTTTCGGTGGGCAGGAGGCGCGCGCCACAGTTGATGAGCGCTTCGGCGAAGCCGGGGAAGCTGTCGCCGGCGCAGGCGGCATCGGTGACGACGGCGCCTTCGGCGGAGACAATACCGGCGATGGTCAAGCTCATGGCGATGCGATGGTCGTCGTGGCCATCGACGATGGCGCCGGTCAGGCTTTGGGGACCGATGATGCGGAAACCGTCTTCGCGTTCATCGATTTCCGCGCCCATTTTCCGAAGCTCAGCAGCCATGACGGCGATGCGATCGGTTTCTTTGACGCGAAGTTCTTTGGCGTCGCGCACGAGCGTTTCCCCTTCCGCCCGCAGCGCCGCCACCATCAGAATGGGGAATTCGTCGATCATGCGCACGACGGTTTCGCCGCCGACTTCGATTCCGCGCAGTTGACTGGTTCGAAGGCGAATATCGCCGATCGGCTCGCCGGCTTGCTCGGAAACGTTTGTGAGCGCAATATCGGCGCCCATTTCGGTAAGCACATCGATGATGCCGGTGCGGGTTGGATTGAGATTGACGCCTTTCACCGTGAGATTGCTATCGGGCGTCAGCAGGCCGGCAACCAGCAGGAAGGCGGCTGAGGAGACATCGCCGGGCACGGTCATGTCAAGCGGATGCAGCTGCTGGTTCGGGATGACAGTTATGGTATTGCCGTCCGCGCCGTCTTCGCTGATGTCGACGCCGAGAGAACGCAGCATGCGCTCGGTGTGGTCGCGGGCGGGACCGGGCTGAATCACGGTGGTGGGCGAATCGGCGTATAAGCCAGCCAGCAGAATGGCGCTCTTGACCTGGGCGCTAGCGACCGGCAGCTCGTAGGTGATGCCGTTTAGTTTGGCTGGGCGAATATGCAGCGGGCAGGCGCCGTTGTTGGATTCGATATCGGCGCCCATCAGCGTCAGCGGATCGGTGATGCGCTTCATTGGGCGGCGCCGGAGCTGGGCGCTGCCATCGAGGATACTGGGGAAAGCTTGGCCAGCCATGATGCCGGCGAGCAAGCGAATGCCGGTGCCGGCGTTCATCAGGTTCAACGGGCGCTCGGAATGGCGCATGGCGCCGCCGTGAATGGTCAAGGTGTTGGCGCCGTTTCTTTCGACCGGTATACCGAGATCGCGGATGGCATTGAGGGTGGCTTCGGTATCGCCAGCGGCCAGCCAATTGCGGATCTCAGATTTGCCCGTCGCGATCGCCGCTAGCATGACGGCTCGATGCGAGATGGATTTGTCGCCGGGCACGGTGAGCTCGCCGCGCAAGGCGCCGCCTGGACGGATGGTGAGTTGGTCGTGTTTAGTTTTCACCCCTCACCCCCGGATCCTTTTCCACAAGGCTGAGGAACAGACAGATTTTCGTAGCGCCATATATCATCGGATTTCCTGCAAACTCTAGGGAGTTTTTCGGGCGACCTGATAGGTCGCCCCTACAGATTTCGCGTTGTTGCGGGCGACTCCGCGAGAGAATTCTCATGATGGTTCGTTGCGGACGTAGTCTAAGTCCGGTTGTCATAGTTTTGCGCCCATTCTTTACGCGCCTGGCGTATCGGTTGCAGGGATTCGCCCAGCCGCTGATCGTCGCCGGCGATGAGCATGGTTTCGAGCATGGCCAGCTGCATGCGAAATTGAGCGAGCAAGGTGGCGACGGCTTGCGTATTGGTGCTGAGGATATCGCCCATCATGGTCACATCACTGGCGGCGAGGCGGCTGGTATCGCGGAAGCCGCCGGCGGCCAGTTCCCAATAGGCGCTGTCGTCGCGCGCCTGGTTGGCGATGGTGGCGACCAGGGTCGCGCTGAGCAGATAAGGCAGGTGGCTGATGCCGGCGACGATTTGATCGTGACGCTCGGCATCCATTTCGATGGGCAGGGCGCCGAGCGTTTCCACGAATGCGACGGCGTGAAGACGGGCGGCCGGCGTTGTACGGCGCGAGGGACAGAGCACAAAGGGTCGTCCGCGATAGAGCGAGCGGTCCGATTCTTCAATGCCGCCGTTTTCTTTGCCGGTCATCGGATGTCCGCCGACGGCGTTGACGCCGATGGGCAGATTCGCCATCGCGTCGACGATATCCTGTTTGGTGCTGCCAATATCAAGGACCAGGGTGTTGGAACGCAGGTAGGAGCCGATGCGCATTTGCAGCATCTCGACAATGACGCGAACGGGCGCAGCCAGGATGACCACATCGGCGCCATTCACAGCTTGGTAGAGGTCATCGCTGGCGCAATCGACCAGGCCGCGCTCAAGGGCGTAGCGGCGGGCGCGCTCGTCATGGTCGACGCCGCTGATAGAGTCAGCATGGTCGCGCATGGCCAGCGCGAGCGAGCCGCCCATCAACCCCAAGCCGACGATCGCCAGATTACGAGCGCGGAAACCGTTCGCCATCAGGCGCCCCCCGCCCCATCCCTTTGGGCGATATCGGGACGCAGGCGCACGGCGTCGCGGAGAAAAACATGCTGAATTTCGTCAATGGATTTGTCGGTATTCCAGTGGATGAGCACGCGGACGCACATGGGCAAGCCATGTTTGACATCGGCTTCCTGGAAGCCCATTAAGGCGGTGCGCGTCCAGCCCATCATGCGGGCGGCTTTGGCGGGAAAGGTATCGTCCAACTCGGGCGTGGCGCTGAAGAGCACGCTGGCGACATCGTCTTCGATGATGCCATTTTTGTCGATCATGACGCGCAGCAATTCCTGAGTCGCAGCGAGAATGTCTTGGTTTGAATTGGACTCGACTGTGGTTGCGCCGCGTATGCCTCGTATCATGGTCAAGGCTCTTCCTTTCTCAAACAAAAAAGGCGCTGAGCGGTTCACTCTGCGCCTCCATGTTGTTCGTAACAGCGTGGAAATCAGTTGCCAGCGCGAATCACCCAGACCGGTTTATGCAGTTTGGGTAGCAATAATAGCGAAAACTGGGCAGGTGTAAATTGCGCATGTCCGCGTTTCGGTTTCTGATCTCACCGAGGTAAGGTTACCGCGCAATCATGAGCCTGTCAATTGTAAATCGCAGGGCAGAGGCAAGCGACATGATTCCCTGCGTCAAGACGATAATTGGTGGGCGAGTCGATGGATAGACCGCATTATTCCTTGGCGCGGCGGGCGACCTAGTAGGTCGCCCCTACACCGTATAATTGTCGTGGATTGCGGCGAAGATTTCGCTGGCGAGGGCGCGCATATCGTTGAAGCTGCGTTCCCAGGCGCGGATCAATGCCGAGGCGACGATGAAGCCGTCGGTTAAGCCGCGCAGTTGGCGGGCGTGGTCGGGCGTGCTGATGCCGAAGCCGAGGACGAGCGGCATGTCGGTTTTGGCGCGCAGGCGGGCAATGTAGTCGGTTAGGTAGGCTGGCAGTTCTTCGCGGGCGCCGGTGATGCCGGTCAGGGATACGACATAGATGAAGCCGGTGGCTTTGGCGGTGGCCAAAGTGATGCGCTCGTCGTTGGAGGTTGGCGCGAGGAAGAAGACAAGCGCCATGCCTTCGCGCTCACAGCTTTGGGCGAACATGGAGGCTTCTTCGGGCGGCAGATCGGGCACGATCAAGCCGTCAGCGCCGGCGGCGCGCGCGTCGCGAACGAAGCGATCGGTCCCGTAAGCCACGAGCGGATTGGCGTAGCCCATCATCAGCATCGGCTGGGTAAGGCCTCGCTCGCGCAGCGCACGCACGGCATCGAGGCAAGCGCGGACCGTCGTACCATTTTCCAGGGCGCGTTGCGTTGTCGCCTGGATGGTGGGACCGTCGGCGATGGGATCGCTGAAGGGCATGCCGATTTCGAAGCCGTCGACGCCTAGTGCGGCGACCGATTCGATGGCGCGCAGGGATTGGTGGTAATCCGGATAACCGATGCAGAAATAGGGCAAGAAGGCGGCGCGGTTTTCGGATTTGGCGCGGGCGAACATGGCGGCGATGGCGGCGGCGCCGTGGAGTTTTCGGGTTTGTGGCATGGGTTCCTCGGGTGTGAATGGGATTGGCGGGAGGGCGACCCACTGGGTCGCCCCTACAGATTTGCGTGATAGAGGGCGAGACAAGTCTCGCCCCTACAGGCCTCCTTGGAGGGTTTGGATGACGGTGTCGAGGTCTTTGTCGCCGCGGCCGGACAGGTTGACCAGGAGGACGCTGTCTTGCGGCATGGTCGGCGCGCGTTTGATGGCTTCGGCGATGGCGTGCGCGCTTTCGAGAGCCGGGATGATGCCTTCCTGCTTGCTCAGGATTTGAAAGGCTTCGAGCGCTTCCTCATCGGTCGCCATGGTGTAATAGGCGCGCTCCGATTGGCGCAGGTGGGCGTGTTCGGGACCGACGGATGGATAATCGAGTCCGGCGGAAACGCTATGCGTCTCCATGATTTGGCCGTCGGCGTCCTGCATGACGAAGGAGCGTGTTCCATGCAAGATGCCCGGTCGGCTGATATCGAGGTCGGCGAAGCGCGCGGCGTGCTGCTTGCTCTCGATGCCATGTCCGCCGGCTTCGACGCCGATCAATTCGGTATGGGCGTCATCGCGGAAGGCGTGGAAGAGCCCAATGGCGTTGCTGCCGCCGCCGACGCAGGCGATGCAAACATCCGGCAGTTGACCGGTCAGCGCCTGGATTTGTTTGCGCGCTTCGATGCCGATGACGCTCTGAAAATCGCGCACCATCATCGGATAGGGATGAGGACCGAGGGCTGAGCCGAGCAGGTAGAATGTCGTCTCGACATTGGTCACCCAATCGCGCATGGCTTCATTGATGGCGTCTTTCAAGGTGCGGCTGCCGCTCTCGACCGGAATGACCTCGGCGCCGAGCAGCTTCATACGGAAGACGTTGGGCTGCTGCCGACGGATATCGACCGTGCCCATATAGACGTGGCATTCCAAGCCGAGCAGCGCCATTGCGGTTGCTGTGCCGACGCCATGTTGACCGGCGCCGGTTTCGGCGATGATGCGGCGTTTGCCCATGCGTTGAGCCAGCAAGCCCTGCCCAAGCGCGTTGTTGATTTTATGGGCGCCGGTATGCGCCAGGTCTTCGCGCTTGAGATAGATTTGCGCGCCGCCGAGAGCCTCGCTCAGCCGGCGGGCGTGGCTGATTGGCGTGGGCCGACCGGTGTAAGTTTGCTGCAGGTGGCGCAGACTGGCGTGAAACGCGGGATCAGCGATGGCGTCGGCGTAAGCCGCTTCGAGTTCGTCGAGGGCGGGGACGATGGTCTCGGGAACGAAACGTCCACCGAATTCGCCGAAGTAACCGCGTTCATCGGGCAGGCTGCTGATGTTGGTATGGATGTAGGTGTTGGTCATGGTGTGGTGTCCTCGTCTTTTTCGGTGGGCAACCCCACCCCCCGGCCCCCTCCCCGAAGCATCAGGGAGGGGGAGCTGAACGCAGCGAGACGCAATGTATTTTGCGTGCGCGGCGGCATGGTCGCGCGTGCGTCTTCAGTTTGCGCCGAGTGAGTTGTTTGTAGATTTTTGCCTGTCATATTTATATCCATAGTTCTTTTTCGCCGGCGTAGAAACGCTGGGCGAGAATCAGGATTTTCATAATGTAGTTGTCGATGCTGGGGATGAAGTCGTCAAGGGTAATAGTGAGCTGGGGCGATTTCAAGCCGACGGCGGGCGCGGTAACGGCGCAGACCTCTCCAGCGTGCAGACGCATGGCATCGGCGATTGGCAGTTTGATCAAGCCGGCTACCTCATCGCGTTTATAGTGGTAAGCCGCTAACGGTTGATTGCATTCGTACAGAAATACGTGGCAGATCTGTCGGTCGACGAATTCGCCGATTCTGTTGATGCCGACGCGCCTTCCGAGAGGAATCAAGTCTTCATAGTCGATGCAGAGACCCAGTTCTTCCTCAATTTCGCGGATACCGTCGCGCGAGGACTCGCCGGCGGCGAGGTGGCCCGCGGCGCTGATATCAATCTTGTTCGGGTAATCCAGGTAGGACCGGCGCTTTTGCAGGACGAGAAAGGGGGCGCCATTGTCTTCGCGCCCGACCACCCAGCAGTGGAAGACCTGATGCCAGTCGCCATCGCGATGCACGGCGGCGCGCGGCTTGACGCCGATGTGATTCAGCGCTTCGTCGTAGATGTCGAAGTGCTCGCTCATGCGTCAGCCGCCCGTACTGCTTTGATGAAGGCACGCACAGCCGATATGTCTTTGATGCCGGGCGTGCCGGCTTCAACGCCGCTGGCGACATCGACGCCCCAGGGCGCGATTTGTCGTACGCGTTCGGCGACATTGTCCGGGTTGAGTCCGCCAGCCAGCATCATCCGAGGCGCGGCCGCCTTGACGGCGAGGGCGATATTGGCGCTGGCGGTTTCACCGGTGCCGCCGTAAAGCGTCGGATTGAAGGCGTCCAGCAAGATAGATGGGGCGTCGATACATTCGGGAAAGGCGGAACCCAGGAGCTCGATCTGTTCCCGGGCGGCGGCTTCGTCCTCCGGGCGGATCGCTTTGAAGGCGATGCCGGAAAGTTCATGCAGGGTCGCGGGCGGTTCGTCGCCACTGAGTTGGGCGTAGTCCAGGCCGATCTCTTCAACGATGGCGCGGATTTCATCGGCGCTGGCGTTGACAAAGACGCCGACAAGCGTCGGGCAAGAATCACCGAGCTCTGCGCGCAGATGGCTGACGATTTGATGCGCCTGCTCAGGCGTAACGAAGCGCGGCGACTTGGGATAGAAATTCAAGCCGATCAAGTCGGCGCCGGCGCGCGCCACCATGAGCGCGTTTTCGCTGCATCGTATGCCGCAGATTTTAGATTTGGTCATGGGCGATACCCCCATCCCCCGGCCCCTTCCCCCACAAGGAGGGAAGGGAAGCTAGGGACGCGTTGTCAATTGCAAGGCAAACATGGCATCTCAGAGAAGGTACGCGCAAATTGCAGTGAGCCAAACAGATCGCATACATTGTTTAGACTATCATTCGTGGTTGGCTGCTTAATTCGCGGACCAAGGATACTGTGTCCGGCGCTATCATAAGGGCTTCGCCGACTAGAATGGCATGGGCGCCCAGCCGCCCCATCTCCTGAACATCGGCGGCGCTGAAGATGCCGCTTTCGGCGACCAGGAGGACATCAACATCCACGATGTTCGCGAGGCGCGCCGTGGTCGCGAGGTCGACGTGGAATGTCTTTAAGTCGCGATTGTTGATGCCGATCAGTTTCGCCTCCAGCCGCTGGGCGCGCTCCATTTCCCATTCATTGTGCACTTCGACCAGGGCGGTCATTCCCAGCTGATGGGTCAAGGCGAAGAGTTCGCTCAACTGTGCGTCCGACAGGGCAGCGACGATCAAGAGGATGGCATCGGCGCCGGCCGCCCTACCCTGGTAGATCTGATAGGGATCGATGATGAAGTCCTTGCGCAGAATCGGCACAGGAACCGCTTTCCGAATCGCCGTCAGATAAGACAGACTGCCCTGAAAGAAGTCTTCGTCGGTCAGCACCGATATCGCCGAAGCGCCATTGTGGGCGTAGGCGGCCGCGGTCATCACGGGAGCGAAGTCCCTGGTCAACTCGCCTTTGCTGGGCGATGCCCGTTTGACCTCGGCGATCAGGCTGACGCGGTCGCTACGGAGCGCCGCAGCCATATCGCGGACGGCGTGCGGAGTAGATTCCGCCTGCCGTCTCAAGCGCGCATCGGAGGCGTGGGCGCGGGCGGCGGCCAACTCCTCCACTTTACGATCGAGGATGCGGTCGAGGACGGTATCGGTGGAGACAAAAGCCTGACTCATGAGCCGAAACTCTGGCTGAATTCTATCAGTTGATCGAGCTTAGCAAGCGCCTTGCCGCTTTCGAGGCTGTCGCGGGCGACCACGATGCCATCAGCGATGGAATGGGCGTGACCGGCAGCCATGATGGCGGCGCCGGCGTTCAAGATTACAATATCGCGTTTGGGTCCGGTATCGCTGCCATCGAGCACGGAACGCAATATGGCGGCGTTTTCCGCTGGCTCGCCGCCTTTTAGATCATGCAGGCTGGCGCGATGGAAACCGTAATCGGTTGGGTCGGCGTCCAAATGTGTGATTGAGCCATCTTCCTTCAGATAGCTGATACGATTGGGTCCGGTGATGGTCAGCTCGTCCAAGCCGCCGTAGCCGTTGACGACCATGGCCGATTTGACGCCAAGCGCGCGCAAGACTTGCGCCAGCAGGTCGGTAAGCTCGGCGGCGAATACGCCCATCAGGAAGCGCTGGGCGCCGGCGGGATTGGTCAAGGGACCGAGGATATTGAAGATCGTGCGGATGCCCAACTGCTGGCGCGGCGCGATGGCGTGCCGCATGGCTGGGTGCAGCTTAACGGCAAAGAGGAAGCCGATGCCGACCTCGTCGATGCACCGCCCGACTTGCTGCGGCTCGAGGTCGAGGTTGAGGCCAAGGGCAGCCAAGACATCGGCGCTGCCGCTTCTGCTGGTGGCGGCGCGGTTGCCATGTTTGGCGACGGGGATGCCGGCGCCAGCGGCGACGAAGGCGACGGTTGTGCTGATGTTGAAGGTGCCGGAGCGGTCGCCGCCGGTGCCGCAGGTATCGAGCATGTCGCCGGTGACGGAAGTGGGCACCATGGTGGCTGCGTCACGCATAGCGCGGGCGCTGCCAGTGATCTCGTCGGTGGTTTCGCCTTTCATGCGCAGCGCCATCAGATAGGCGCCGATCTGGGCTTCGGTGGCGCCGCCATTCATGATTTGCTTCATGACGGCCTCGGCTTGTTCGGCATTGAGATGGCCGTAGCGGCTCATTGAATCGATTGCGGCTTGGATGTCCATTTGTAGGTCCTTTGATAGTCCAAAAACGATTTTGCGTGATGGCGGGAGGCAAACCCCATCCCCCGGCGCCATCCCCAGCGAGCTAGGGAAGGGGAGCGCTGCTGGCGGGCGACCCAAGGGTCGCTCCTACGGTTTCGCCTCGTGGTGGGTGAGCCATCGGCTCGCCCGTACAATTTTGAGTTTTGGGTATGGGCTGGTATTGCATGAAGTTGCCGAGAATTTGCAAGCCGCAGCCGGTCAGGATGCTTTCGGGATGGAATTGCAAGCCGATGACGGGATGCTCTACATGGCGCAGACCCATGATTTCGCCGGTGGCGGTACGGGCGGTGATCTGCAGGCAAGCGGGCAAGCTGGCTTCGTCGACGATTAAGCTGTGGTAGCGGGTGGCTTCAAATGGATTGGGGATATCGCCAAGGATGGTGTCGCCGTCGTGATAGATCATGCTGGTCTTGCCGTGCATCAACTCGGGCGCGTGGACGACCAGCCCGCCGTAGGCTTCGCCGATGGCTTGGTGCCCGAGGCAGACACCGAGCAGCGGAATCTCGTGCCCCAGCTCACGGATCACAGCGAGTGAGACGCCGGCATCGACCGGGAAGCCGGGACCGGGCGAGATCACGATGCGCTCGGGCGCCAGCGCGCGGATCTCATCGACGGAGATCTTGTCGTTGCGATAGACGGTTAGCTCGGCGCCGAGCTCGCCCAGTTCTTGCACGATGTTGTAGGTGAAGCTGTCGTAGTTGTCGATCACGAGAATCATGCGATTTCCTCCTAGTAGTCCCATGCTAGTGTTCAAAGCATTGATTGCAAGTCACTAGCACGAGTGGGCGAGCCACCGGGTCACGTAGACATAGACCTTCGCTCGCCCGTACACACGCCGAATTTGGGGCAAGGCCTTCGGGCATCTGACAACGCAAGCGGTAGTTTTCCGCCACGCCTAGACCGCGTATACACTGACCGCCGGTCGTGTATACAGGTTTGCGCTTTGGCGCGTTCACATCAGCCCCTTTTCGGCGTATTTGACCGCTTCGAATACCGCTTTGGCTTTGTTGATGCTCTCGTAGTATTCGGCTTCGGGGTCGCTATCGGCGACGATGCCGCCGCCGGCCTGCACGCTGATAGTGCCATTCTGCATCAGCAAGGTGCGAATGGTGATGCACATATCCATCGAGCCGTCGAAGCTGAAATAGCCGACGGCGCCGCCGTAGGGACCGCGGCGGGTTTCTTCCAATTCTTCGATGATTTCCATGGCGCGCACTTTTGGCGCCCCGCTTAGCGTACCGGCGGGAAAGGTGGCGCGCACCAAATCAAAGGCGTCCATGCCCTGGCGCAGGTTTCCTTCCACCTGGCTGGTGATATGCATCACATGCGAGTAGCGCTCGACATACATCATCCTGGTCACTTTGACCGTGCCATAATCACAGACGCGCCCGAGGTCGTTCCGTCCCAAGTCGACCAGCATCACGTGTTCCGCGCGCTCTTTGGGATCGTTGAGGAGTTCTTCTTCTAGCGCGAGGTCTTCTTGCTCGGTGGCGCCGCGGCGGCGTGTGCCAGCCAGTGGGCGGTTGAAGGCGATGCCATCTTCCAGGCGCACGAGCATTTCGGGCGAGGCGCCGACGAGGGTCAGGTCGTCGCTGAATTCCAGCAAGAACATATAGGGCGATGGATTGGTGGCGCGCAGGGCGCGGTAGATTTGGAGGGGGCTGGCTTCGGTTTGGCGGCTGAAGCGCTGCGCCAGCACAATCTGAAAGGCATCGCCATCGCGGATGTATTCTTTGGCGATGCGGACCTTATCCTCGTAGACATGCTTTTCCACGTTCGCCTTGGGATCGGCTCTCACGCCATTCAGCGGCAAATCATAAGCCTGATGGAACATGGGCGCGGAAAGGGCGTCCACGATTCCGTCTATGCTCTCGATCGCCCGCTCGTAAGCGCGGTCGGGATCGTTTCCGATATTATGCGCGTTCGCCAGCACAATCAATTGGTGCATGGCGTGGTCAAATATCACCAGCGTATCGGGCAGCATGAAGGCGACTGTCGGCACATCCAAGTCGTCACTGGCGGTGGCGGGCAGGTCTTCGAAATAGCGCACGATATCGTAGGACATATAGCCGACGGCGCCGCCGACCAAGCGCGGAAGTCCCTCGAGCGGCACCGGATTGACCGTTTGGAAATGGCGTTTGATCACGTGCAGGGGATCCTGCCCGTCGGGGATGGCGAATTGTGTCGTCTCGCCATCGCGCTCAAAGCAGACGATATTGTCTTTGACTGTCAGCAGGCCTTTGGGATTGACGCCGATGAAGGAATAGCGCCCGACATGCTCACCGCCCTCGACGCTTTCCAGCAGAAAAGCCGGCTGCCCCGCCTGTTTTAGCTTCATATAGACCGAGACTGGCGTCTCCAAATCGGCGAGCAGCGCGCGATAAACCGGCACGTGATCGCCATGAAGGAAGTGGGCGCGGATTTCGTCGCGCGAGGGTTTGATGTCGGCGCGCTCCATTTGCATCGTCTGGAACATCTCATTCTCCCCTGAAATCAAAAGAACCCGAATCATCCATTCAAGGACGAGAAGGGTTCCCGCGGTGCCACCTTGATTACCCGCTCGCGCAGGTCACTTTGTGGATACAGACGCTTGGTCGATATCCTGCGCTGCTAACGGTGCGCTCTCCGGCGCAGGCTAGTGGGTTTCCCGTTCACCGGCGCGACTCCCCAGTCCATTCGGCGTCTCTGCGTGTCTCGCATTCACAGCAGCTAGCGAGTCTCTGAACGGCACGATGACGCGTACTACTCTGGATCACAGTCTTTGAAGCTATTCAGTTGGGGAGATGGTAGCGCGGCATCGTGCTGGTGTCAAGTCTTTCTCTTGACGCGCGTTTTCCGGCTCTTGGCATCGATCGCGATCCTACGCAGTAGACGCTGAAATAGCGAGCAGCACTAGACAGATGTTTTTTTCATTATTCGTTAAGCTCAATTGAAGCTGTCATTTACCGTAATGTACGACATTGTGTCCAGAAGCAGAGATATCCTGCAAGCCAATCAATCGCCGATCAAGGAGGAACACAATGAAGCACTTGAAGGCACTATCAGCGGTCGCCGTAGCAATCATCGGGGCATTGGCTATTTCGATATCGGCATCGGCCGGTAGCGCTGCCGATCCAAACATCTGTGATGCCGACGAGTTCTGGGAAGGCGAATGTCGCTCAACAGATGATTGGATTGCCGGCTGGTATCTGCATCCGGACAATGATCCGGGCGATGGGGCTGCGGTGAAGGTCGCGTATTCCAACTACGCGAATGTAATTGTACACATGCCACATTCGATGTGTATCGACTGGCGCACAGCCAATTGTGATGGCACGATACCGCCCGAGCCCCCCAAACGCAAAAAGAGATCGGATCGTTCGTCAAGGTACGCGAAGTCGGTTGGTGAGTGCATTAAGCTGGCAAACAGGAGATCCAACATCCATTCCTACTGCCAGTCGCTGTACAATTACGATTCGAGCCTGAGTTCAGGCAGCGCCGGCTACAATGCGAAGCTTGCGAATGATCGAGCCGCATTTATCAGCGGTTTGAAGTCTCTGACAGATTGCGCTTTGGCGGCCCATAACATCAGCACAAACTGCGCAGCCTACATGGCGGGAAACCTAGACGATGCGCAAGCAGCGCGGATGCGAGCGGATATTGTCACCGTAAAGAGCTGGACCTGTACCACGCATCACAATCGGACGCCGCCATCAATCCCCAGTTCGCCAAGCTAGTAAATGGCGTCTTTCGCGGCATCAGCATCCCAAGCAGTGAACATGCACAAAGGGCGCGCGTTTGATTGCGCGCTCCTGTTTACGTTGCAAGCGGAAAACCCTCACCTGCCGGCCCCCCTCTCCCACAAGGAGATGAGGACAGGACAGTTTTTCGGTGGACAGAATTTCGTGGCAAATTCGGCAATTTCGTGGGGTTTTTCGGGCGACCCAATGGGTCGCCCCTACAAGTTTCGCCTAGTTTGATGCTTTTGAGTTTTGCACTGTCGCTTAGATTTCCAATCTTATTGAACCTGTCTTGTGGTCAGCACAAGGGGAGAGGGGGAGCTGAATGCAGCAGGACGCAAGGTATATTGCGTGGGCGGCGGCATTGTCGCGCGTGTGTCTATTCCTTTACGTGCCAGAGAAAATCAAATAGACTTCAATTGGAATCTGGTCGGAAGAAGACTGATTTTGAATATGCGTTCTAGTCATCGAGATATAAGCGGGAGTTTGATGTGAGCCTGAGCAACCGGGAAATCGCCGATATCTTCGCGCGTTGCGCCGATATGCTGCAGATTCGCGGCGACAATATTCATCGTGTCTTGTCGTATCGGCGCGCGGCGGAAACGATTCGGGCCGTGCCGCGCGATTTGCGCGTCATCGCGGGCGAAGGCGGGCTGACTGATCTCAGCTATATCGGCAAGACGATCGCAGCGAAGATTGATGAAATGCTGGAGAGCGGCGAGCTGGATTTCTACAATCGACTCAAAGCGGAAGTGCCCGAGGGTTTGGTCGATATCATGCATATCAATGGCGTGGGGCCGAAGAAGGCGAAACTCTTCTGGGAGCAGCTCGATATCACATCGGTGGACGCGTTGAAGATCGCCGCCGACAACGATAAGCTGGCAGGATTGCCCGGCATGGGCAAGAAAAGCCAGCAGAAGATTCTGGATGGAATCGAGGCGCTTTCGCGGCAGACGGGGCGGGCGAATATCGGCGTGGCTTTACCGGCGGCGCAGGGGATACTTGATCTGCTGCTGGAATTGCCGCAGGCGCAGGAAGGCGCGCTGGCGGGCAGCATCCGCCGCGGACGCGAGACCATCGGCGATGTCGATATTCTGATCGCGGCTGATGACTCGGGACCGATCATGGAGCGATTCGTCAGCATGGAGAATGTCGCGCGTGTGCTGGGTCATGGACCGACGAAGAGTTCGGTCGAATTGCTGAGCGGCTTGCAGGTTGATGTGCGCGTATTGGCCAAGGCGCGTTGGGGCACGGCGCTCAACTACTTCAGCGGAAGCCTGGCGCATAATGTCAGAATGCGGCAGATTGCGCTTGATCAGGGACTGAGCCTGAACGAGCATGCCTTCAGCCCGGTCGATGAGCAAAAGGCGATCATCGAGTCGGCGGAAAAGATCTTATGCGACAGCGAAGAAAAAGTCTACGAGAGGCTGGGCTTGCAGTACGTGCCGCCGGAACTGCGCGAGGACAGCGGCGAGATTGAAGCGGCGCGCGAGCATCGTTTGCCGCGTTTGATCGAGCGGAGCGACATCGTCGCCGACCTGCATATGCACAGTGATTGGAGCGATGGCAAGAACAGCATTCGCGAGATGGTGGCAGCCTGCGTCGAGCGTGGTCATCAATACATTGTCATCACCGATCACTCGCGCAGCCTGGGCATCGCCAACGGGCTTTCGATTGAGCGATTGCTGGCGCAGGCGGAGGAAGTGCGCGAATTGAACGATGAGATGGGCGACGCGATACAGGTGCTCGCGGGCACGGAAATGGACATCAAAGCTGATGGCAGCCTCGATTATCCCGATGAGGTGCTGGCGCAATTGGATTTCGTCATCGCATCGCTGCACTCGGGATTGGGTCAAAAACGCGAACAGGTGACGGCGCGCCTACTAAACGCGATTCGCAACCCTTACGTCAGAATGATCGGGCATCCATCGGCGCGGCAATTTCCCAATCGCGAGGAAGTGGACGCGGACTGGGACGCGGTGCTGGCGGCGGCGAAAGAGAACGATACGATACTGGAGATCAACGCCAATCCGCTGCGTCTTGATTTGAAGCCGGAACTGGCGCGCCTGGCGAAGGATATGAGCGTCAAGCTGGCGATCAATACGGACGCCCACCGGGTAGCGCATTTGGATCTGATGGATTACGGCGTGACCAACGCGCGGCGCGGCTGGGTGGAAGCGCGCCATGTGGTCAACACCTGGAGCTTTGAGCGATTCCAGGGCTGGCTTGGTCATAAAGCCTGATTCGGAGCGGCGCGGGCATGGCTGAAGGTTCGACGGCAGAGAGCCGAAGTCAAATGGGGGACGAGCAGCCGCCCGGAACTGAAGCGGATGAAGCCTTCAAGGAGGCGCGCAAGCGATTTACCGCCCGCCGAGAATACAAGCGCGCTCTGAGACGGGCGCGGAATCCGCTTTACTTTTCGCTGAGCTCGCTTGCGCTGCTGCTCTTTCTGGTGCTGCTAATCAGCGCGCTGACGATTGGCCTGATCTTCGGGCTGCGTCGAGTACCTGAGTCGTCGGATCTGGCGCCGGTCGTTGAGGTGGTCGAAGAGCAAAAGGACCAGGACGATGAGATTCAAACGGTTGAGGTGCAGGCGACGGCGGTCCCCGAAGTGGAAGTAATTTTGGCGGCGGAAACGGCGGAGAATATGGTGTTGGAAGGCCCGGCGATTCCGACGGTGATCATCACCAATACGCCGATTCCGCTGCGGGTCGGGGTGCAGGCGGCGGTATACGGCGTAGGCAACGACAAGCTGAATGTACGCAACCGCCCCAGCCTGTTCGAAAGCCAGGTGCTGTTTCGCGAGAGCGAGGGCAAGTTATTTGAGGTCGTTGGCGGACCGCAGGAAGCGGACGGTTTCACCTGGTGGCAGGTTCGCGATCGGCAGTTTCAAGTGGAAGGCTGGGCGGTGGCGAACTACCTGCGGACGGTCGCGGAATAAATGGGGCGGTGAAAATGAGCGGAGACATTGCTTGTCTTACCCCTCCCCCGGCCCCTCCCCGAAGCATCAGGCGTCGTGTAGGTCGCGTAGGTCGCGTAGGTCGCGTAGACACTGACCACCGACACTGACCACCGACACCGACCGCCGACACTGACCGCCGACACTGACCCGCCGGAGGGGAGTTTTTCAAGCGAGATTGTTCAATTGACGAGTCAATTGGATGACGGAGATTACAGGACAAAAGAGATGAGCGGAGACATTCAAGGGCGCGTTAGGGAACTGAGTGCTGAATTGCATGATCATATTTACCGCTATCATGTGCTGAATGAGCCTATCATCACCGACGATGAATATGATCGGCTCTTCCGCGAATTGCAGGACCTGGAAGCGGAGCATCCGGAGTATGCCCTGCCCGATTCGCCGACGCAGCGAGTGGGTTCGGATTTATCGGGCGAATTCTCCAAAGTGCGGCATCCGGCGCCGATATTGAGCCTTTCGAACGCTTTCGACGAAGCTGATCTGATCCAGTGGGAGGAGCGCAATCTGCGGCTGCTGGCCGAGGACGCGAAGCTGCAATATGTGTTGCAGCCCAAACTTGATGGACTCGCGATCGTCATCAGTTATGAGAACGGTGTATTGACGCGGGCGGCGACGCGAGGAAACGGCGAATCTGGCGATGATGTCAGCGCAAATGTGAAGACGATTCGCTCGGTTCCCTTGCGCATTCCGGTGGATAGCAAACGGGGCGCGGCGCCGAGCCGGCTGGTTGTGCGGGGAGAGATACTCTTTCACAAGGAGGACTTCCTGGCGCTGAATCGCGAGCAAGAAGCGCAAGGGCTGCCCGCTTATGTCAACGCGCGTAATACGGCCTCGGGCTCGCTGAAACAGAAGGACAGCCGCGAAACAGCCAAGCGCAAGCTGACGGCTTACATATACGCCATCGTCGATAGCGACGGCGTCGAATTGGCTAGCGAATGGGAGACGCTGCAGTATTTGCGCGATATGGGATTTAAGGTCATTACCGACGCTGCGCATTGCCCGGACCTGGATGATGTGCGGCGGCGGCTGGATGGCTGGGAAGCGAGACGGGACGAGCTGCCATTCGAGATTGACGGCTTGGTGCTGAAAGTTGACAGCCTGGCGCAGGCGCGTGAACTCGGTGTGGTTGGCAAGGACCCGCGCGGGGCGATCGCCTACAAGTTCCCGGCGGAAGAAGCGACGACCAAGCTGGTCGGCATTACTATCGGCGTTGGGCGAACGGGCAAGTTAACGCCGACGGCGCAATTGGAGCCGGTCTTCATCGGCGGCGTGACGGTATCCAACGCCAGCCTGCACAATTATGAGCAGGTCGCGGCGCTCGATATTCGCCTGGGCGATCGCGTGATCGTCAAACGTTCGGGCGATGTCATCCCTTACGTGATCGGTCCGGTGGCGGGCGCGCGCGATGGGAGCGAGATGCGGATTGCTCCGCCGGAATGCTGTACCTTCTGCGAGACAGCGCTGGTTCAGCCGGCGGGCGCAGTCGATTGGTTCTGCCCGAATCCGAAGTGCCCGGAGCGAGTGATGCGCACGTTGGAGTTTTTTGTATCGCGCGGGGCGATGGATATCGAAGGCATGGGACCGCAGACGATAGCGGCGCTTATCGAAAACCGACTGATTGAAGACGAAGCCGATATCTTCACGTTGACAGCCGAGCCACTGCTGGCGCTGGAGGGTTTCGCCGAGAAGAAAGTGGAAAATCTGCTGGCGTCAATCGAGGGGGCCAAGGCGCGCCCGTTTGAGCAAACGCTGACGTCGCTGGGAATCGATGGCATCGGTTCGACGGTGGCCGGATTGTTGACCGACAATTACTCGTCGGCGCAAGGCTTGCTGGATACGGCCATCGGCATAGAAGCTGCTGAAAGAGCCTTTGGCGTAAAGGTTGGAGCGCTGTTGGAGGGCGAGCGCGCAAGCGGGGCTGATGTTGAGAGGCTTTTGCATCGCTTGCGCCAGCCGCTAACCGAACTTGCGCCGCGTTATCTCGATGCGGCCGATCTTCCGCCGCGGCTCGCGCGTCTGCTAAAGCCTCTGGCGCTGTCGGAAGCGGAGATTGCCACAATCGCCGCATCGCTAGGTCAGTTGATCGCGGCGTCAAAACGGCTGCATAGCATCGAGGGGCTGGGTCCGGTGCTGGTGGAGAATATCGTTAAATGGTTCACCGATGAGCACAATCAGCGTGTGCTGGAGAAGATGCTGGAAGCGGGCGTCAATATGCGCGCCGAAGAAAAGGAGGTCGCTGGCAGCGGTCTGGCTGGCAAAACTTTCGTGTTGACCGGCGCGATGAGCGTCCCGCGCGGCGAAATCAAGGCGCTGGTGGAAGCGCACGGCGGCAAGGTGACGGGCAGCGTCAGCAAGAAGACGAGCTATGTGGTCGCCGGCGACTCGCCGGGCAGCAAGGTTGACAAGGCGCTGAAGATTAACGTGCCGGTCATCAACGAAACGGAGTTGCGGGCGCTTGTCGGCGGCTGAGAGAAGTTATGCCGAGCCTACATGACTGAGGGAATCGTTCGGATTAAACGGGGACGTGAGAAACCGATCCTCAAGCGGCATCCCTGGGTGTTTTCGGGCGCTATCGCTCATGCGGAAAATGCGGCGGACGGTGATTTGGTCACGCTTGTTGATCATAAGAATCGCTTTCTGGCGCGCGGGTATTGGAATTCGAAATCGCAGATTCAAGAGCGGACCATGAGTTGGCGCGATGAGCCGATTGACGAGGGCTGGTGGCGGAGGATGCTGGCTCGCGCGATCGACTCGCGCGCGGGCATGGATTCGGGCAGCGACGCCTATCGCCTGGTGAACGCCGAAAACGATTTCATCCCCGGTCTCATCGTCGATCGCTATGCCGACTGGCTGGCGCTGCAAGCGCTGACCCGTTATATCGACCGGCAGAAAGAGCGGATTGCCGATTTGCTCTGCGAATTGACCGGCATCGAGAATATGTATGAGCGCAGCGATGTAGAAGCGCGGGCGAAGGAAGGGTTGGCGCCGGCAGTCGGGCTATTGCGAGGCGGTCCGCTTCCTGAGCTCGTTGAAATCTGCGAGGGGGCGCGCTTCCAAGTCGATCTAGCGGGCGGGCATAAGACCGGATTTTATCTCGATCAGCGGGAGAATCGGCGGGCGCTGGCTGAATTAGTTGGCGGTTGCCTGGAAAGGGCTGACAATCAGCTTACATTGCTCAATATGTTCTGCTATACGGGCGGTTTCGGCCTTGCGGCTGGGCATTTCGGCAGCGCGCGCTCGGTCAATGTGGATTCATCGTACGCGGCGCTGGAATTGGCGGAAGCGAATTTTGCGCGCAATGGCTACGATGCGGAGGCGCATGGCGAAACAGCCGAGTTCATTCAAGCGGATGCATTTGATTACCTGCGGCATTGCGTCAGCGAGGAGATGACATTTGATATCGTTGTGTTGGATCCGCCGAAGTTCGCGCGACATAAAGGACAGACACAGCGGGCGGCGCGCGGTTATAAGGACTTGAATCTGAGCGCGTTTCAGCTGGTCAAGGAAGGCGGCTATTTGATGACATTCTCTTGTTCGGGCGCGATCAGCCGCGACCTGTTTCAGAAAATCGTGTTCAGCGCGCTGGCTGATGCGGGGCGGGAGGGGCAAATCGTGCGGCAGTTGTCGGCGGCTGCGGATCATCCGGTCGCGTTGACGTTTCCGGAGGGGGAGTATTTGAAGGGCTTGCTGTTGCGGGTGTTTTGAGGCCGGGAACGCATTCCACCCCTCACCCCCCGGCCCCCTCTCCCACAAGGGGAGAGGGGGAGCATCATGCAGTGCAACGCTAGGTATATTGCGCGGGCGGCGGCCTTGTCGCGCGTGTATCTACAGTTCGTGGGGAGTGGATTGCGGGAGGGTGGCGAGGCGGCGGATTTTGGCGCCGGTCTCGTACCAGCTTTGGCGGCTTAAGCCAAGCTTTTGGCGGATATGTTCTTCTTCGATGCCGGCGCGATAGTCACGGAGAGCCATGGTCCAGCGCATCACTTCAAAGGACAGTTTGAAGGGCGCCTGGGCGCCAGCGCCGATATCGGTCAGGATGTACTCCAGATTGCGGGTCGTGCATGTGAAGAGCAGCTCCTCCGGCTGATATTGGCGAACGTAATAGTCGAGCAATTGCGCGGTTTCGGCGTCGAGGGCGATGCGCCGCTCTTTGTAGATATCGCGCGCCTTGTGACGGACGAAGACGACGACCGATTCGGGATGGCTTTGGTCAATGTCAGAGAGTTTCAGCCGTCCGCATTCGGCTTTTTTGATGCCGGTCTGCAGCAAGAGTCGAAAGAGGAATTCTGGGCGGACATCTTGTGCCTCGCCCCGCTCTGCCCTACGCGCGGCGTTGATGCACGCGCGCACTTGGGCGTCGGACAGCACCTGGGAGAGGGGCGCAGGTCCGGAGCGCTGGCGGATTGACTGCGCCGGATCGTCCGCGAGCAAGCTTAATGCGCAGAGCCATTTGCAATAGACTTTCAAGGTCGTTACGCGGCGGGCGTAGGTTTTCCGGCTGCAGGGCAGGCCGCGCTCATGCTCCATCCATTGGAGAAATTCGCCCAGGAGCTCGTTTCGCAATTGCCCGATAGGCAGCTGGCCGCCGGCGTATTCGGCGAGCAGACGCATATCGCCGAGAAAGGCATTGATGGTATGCTCGGTTTTGCCGTCGGCGCGCAGATGATCAGCGAAGAGGTCAAAGGTGGCGGACAGGGCGGTAGCGCCATCGAGGTCGTCTGTGGAAAGGGGCTGGCGGGAAAACAGCGCGAGTTGGCGGTTTATGCGGCGCGCTCCAAGGTCATCGTTTGCGCGTCCATGCCGGATTGCCGAAGCGCTCATTTTTCAAGGCTTGAGCGCGCACGGACTCGGCGGCTGTAAGCTGGCCGGACGCGAGATCTAAATCGAAAGCGAGAGAGAATCCCTGTTCAATTGCGCTCGCCAGATCGGACCAAGTCAGCGTCGCGCGAGCGACCTCGGCAAGGGTAGCTGCGCGTTGCCGCAGGCTAGCTTTCTGCCGGGCGCGCGCCTCATCGCTGGCAAAGCTGAGCACATCGCAGATACGCGCCAGGTCACCGCGAAGGGGAATCGAGCCGTGCTGCAATAAACCGCCTTTTCGCCGCATCTGGGCGCTGCCAATCAGTTTTCGTCCAGCGACGCTGATTTCATAATGCGACGGCATCTCGAAGCAAACTGGACCGGTCGCCGCCGCACGATGACTCGCGCTTTGACGCTCGGATTCGGCATCCAGCCCCAATACAGCCAGCGCGCGCAGAAAACCGGCGCTTATCCGACGATAGCTCTCGACGACATCGCCGCCAGCCAGCGGATGATCTTGTGGCAGGCAAAGGCTGTAGGTCAGTTCATCGCCATGAAGAATGGCTTTGCCGCCGGTGGGCCGGCGCACCAGGTCCCAACCCTTTTTGTCAAGCGCGGCGAAGTCCACATCGCTCGCCCGCTGCCCGTAGCCCAGCGAAAGGCAGTATGGCTGCCAGCCGTAGAGCCGCAGCGTCGGCGGCTGCTGGCCAATTGCGACCGCATCGAAAATCGCGCAGTCGATGGCCATGTTGCTGCCGCCGTCGTGAAACTCGCAATCTCGCAGCGCGCGGATTTGCCGCATTCGGTGACCACCCCTATACTGACAAATAGATTTTAACGGCGGACGAATGGAATCGCTTCTGCATGTCGCATCAATCGGACGACAGAAGGAGCCTGGCTTCCGAAGCGAGGCTGCATGTGCCGGGCGCAGGCCCGGTCGCGGCATCCAAGGCTACTCCGCCAGCAAAGCAACCAGCCCCGGTGTACAGCACGGCGCAATTCATCCGTAGCCAACAAAAAGCTCCGCCGCCCGGGTTCAGCTCGCATTCACGCGCGCGCTCGCGCCAAAGCCGGGCAAGGCAACGGCGACGGCGGAATGAATGGGCATGGGTCATCTTGGCAGGGGGCATGGTTTCGGTCTTCGGTTTTCTCGTGCTGGCGATGATTGTGCTGGTACGCGTCCCCCATTCCGTCCAGGAAGTCATCCCCACAGCGGATTTGCGGCCGGCGCTGCCGACGCCAGTGAACGCGCGCAGCGAGTATATCGCCGATGGGCGCCGCGTTGGCGTGGACGTTTTGCAGCTGGACGATGGCAGCTTGATCGAGATGGCGCCGTGGGACGGGCAATCGCGCTATTCCATCATCGTGGGCGGCTTGGATCGCCGACCGGATCAGACGGGCGAGCCGGTGCGGACTGACAGCCTGATGCTGGTGAGCATTGATCCCAGCCGGAAGGCTTTTGGCGTGCTCAGCATACCGCGCGATTTGTGGGTGCGGATACCGGAGCAGGAGGAGCACGACCGGATCAATCGGGCGTACTTCCTTGGCGAAGGGCGCGCCACTGGTTATGGACCGAGGCTGCTGCAGCAAACGGTCAGTTGGAACCTGGGCATGCGCGTTCACAATTATGTGCTGGTGGATTTTCAGGCGGTTATCGACCTTGTGGATCATCTCGGCGGCATTGAGGTCACGATCGATTACAGCATCAATGACGAGCGCTTTCCCGATATGAATTACGGCTACGATCCCTTTTATCTGTCGGCGGGGACGCATATTCTAGACGGGTGGGATACGCTTCGCTTCGCGCGAACGCGCCACGGCAACAATGATGTGCGGCGGGCGGAGCGGCAGCAGATGGTGCTCTACGCGATCCGCGATCGCGTCCTGAACCTCAACTTCCTTCAATTGATCGGGCAAGCGCCGACGCTGCTGGCGACCTTGGGCGAGCACGTGCAAACCGGGCTCGAGCTGGAGCAGATCGTGCAGCTGGCGCTATTTATGAAAGATATCGAATTTGAGGACATCACCATGAGGGTGATGAATTTCGAATATCTTGAAGAATACATCACCGAGGAGTATCAGCAGCAGGTGCTGATACCGCGGGTGGAACGGCTGCCGATCTTGTTGACGCAGACCTTTGGAGAAAATTACGCCCGCTAGCGAAAGGAAAGACAGTGCACAATTTGTGCACTGTCTATGAGCGCGACCCACTGTACCGTGTAGCCATAGTGTCTCGAACCTGCAAATTACAGGTCGGGAATCGCTTGACAACCGCTGTTTTGGCTCAAGCCTATTACATGGGCTACCAAAGATAGACTCCCTTATAGAGAATGTTGGCTCGGCACATATAGGCCTATCACGCATACAGCAGGCGCGGCAATTTATAGCAGATTCGCCATTGGCTGTCAAACGGTGCGGTGGCCGGAGGCGTCTCGTTTTCGGTTGACTCAAAAAAACTTTACCACCGAGGGGCGCGTAGACACAGCCCTTCATCACCGAGTTAAATTGAGGACACAGAGAAGTTAGGGAAGAGACTTTGCTTCGTTGCGCTGAGAATTGCGCTAGGCAAAGAGTTGGCCATTTCCCGATCCCCAACAATGTCGCGGGCGAAAGAAACGCGCGACGGCTTATAATAATGGTATTGTGAGCGCATGAGCGCGCAGGCGCCATGAGAGAAGAAGGAGCGTTACGGTGAACGATGATCTTAGAAGAGAATTGCTAGCCGAATTGATCGGCACTTTTGTCCTGGTATTTGTGGGAGCGGCGGCGGTTTTGGTGGCGCCGATCTTTGGCGTCGTGGTACCGGCGCTGGCGCACGGCCTGATACTTTGCGCTTTGATCTATACATACGGTCATATATCAGGCGCGCAGGTCAACCCGGCGGTGAGCCTGGGCTTGGCGGTGGCGGGCGAGCAAGACTGGGCAAAGACCGGCTATTACATCGTCGCCCAATTCATCGGCGGCATTGTGGCGGCGGCGGTGCTGGTGATGGTCTTCCCGCAGGAAAATGCGGGGGTGGCCGCTTTCCTGGGCGACAATGCTTATAACTTTGGGCAGACGACGGGTTTCCTCACGGCGGAATCCGTATGGACGGCAGCAGTATATGAAGCGATCCTGACGTTTTTCCTGGTCAGCGCGGTGATTCAGGCGGCGGCTTATGGAAAAGCGGGCAAGCTGATGGGAGTGGCGATCGGCTTCACGCTGGCGGCCAGCATATTGGCGGGAGGCCCGGCGACGGGCGCTTCGCTGAACCCAGCGCGCACCTTGGGACCGGCGCTGATCGCGGGTGATACTTCGTACTTGATTCCTTACCTGATTGGCATTTTCGGCGGTGGCATCGTTGGTGGGTTGGTGCAGGGTAATTTGCTGGGCGCGGATGAGGAAGAAGAAGTGGCAAAAGAGAAAGCTTAATGTTCTCAGCTGGCCGACGCAATCTCAAGAATGGGCGAGCCACCGGCTCGCCCGTACACACAGCAGTTATTGGACAAGGCGCGCTCAATTAAACGAAGACACCGAGGACCTGATAGGTCGCGTAGACACTGACCGCCGGTCGTCTCTACTGGGTTGGGATTTGCCAGAGGGCGAGACAAGTCTCGCCCCTACAGGTTGGGATTTTTGGGTGGGCGACCTGATACCGCGCGTAGACACTGCGGGTCGGTCGCCATTACGGGTTGGGATTTGTGGGTGGGCGACCCAATGGGTCGCCCCTACGGGGTTGGGATTTGCGGGAGGCGTTTAGTCGTCTTCGGCGGGAAGGTCGAGTTGAAGGTTTAGCTCGCTGAGTTGCTCGGGTTCGGCGATTGAAGGCGCGTTGGCCATGATGTCGGCGCCGGTTTGCGTCTTGGGGAAGGCGATCACCTCGCGGATATTGGGCGCGCCCGCTAGCAGCATCACCAGCCGATCGATGCCCCAAGCCATGCCACCATGGGGCGGCGCGCCATATTCAAAGGCTTCCAGCATGTGCCCGAATTCGCGCAATGCCTGATCCATGCTTTGGCTTATCAGGGGGAAAATCTTTTCTTGAATCGCGCGGTCGTGAATGCGGATGCTGCCGCCGCCAACTTCGTAGCCATTGCAGACGAGGTCGTATTGGGAGCCGCGCGCCGCGCCCGGATCGGAATCCAGCAGGTGCAGGTCTTCGGGCAGGGGCATGGTAAACATGTGCTGTGAAGGATCCCAGCGCTCGTTCTCCGCATCCCAGATAAACTCGGGGAAGTCGATCACCCAGCAAAAGGCAAGCAGGTCGTCGTCCAGGTCCATCTCGGCTTTGAAGTGATTGCGCAGGGCGTCGGTGACGGCGTAGACCACCTCGTCGCGGTCCGACATAAAGAGCAGCAGATCGCCGCCTTGGGCGCCCATCGCCTCGATCAGTTCCAGCTTCAGATCCACGTTGAAGAATTTGCCAATAGGACCGCGCAGTTCGCCGGCGGGGTCGGTGGGAATGGTGATGTAGGCTAGTCCTTTGGCGCCGTGCTTCCGAGCCATGTTTTCCAAATCCCGCGCCACTTTGCGCAGCTGCGTTCCGCTGAGCGCGCCGGCCACGCCGGGCACGCGCATGCATTTGACCTTCTTCCCCGCTTTGACGTTTTCGACAAATACGGGAAAGGCACAGCGGCCGGCGATGCAGCTAATGTCGATGGATCGTAGGTCGAAGCGAATATCAGGGCGATCGGTTCCGTATTGGTCGAGGGCGTCTTGATAGCGGATGCGGGGAAAGGGCTCGGCGATCAGACGCTTATGCGGTGTGACCTGCTTAACGATGGCGGCCGCCAGTTTTTCCATCAGCCGCATCACATCTTCGCGCTCGACGAAGCTCATCTCCAGGTCGAGCTGGGTGAACTCCGGCTGCCGATCGCCGCGCAAGTCTTCATCGCGGAAGCAACGCGCGATCTGAAAATAGCGTTCAAAGCCGCCAACCATCAGCAACTGCTTCAACTGCTGGGGCGACTGCGGCAGGGCGTAGAACATGCCGGGCTGCAAGCGGCTCGGCACCAGAAAATCGCGCGCGCCTTCGGGCGTCGTTTTGAAGAGGATTGGCGTTTCGATCTCGATGAAGCCTTCGTCTTCTAGATAGTCGCGGATGTACTTGACCGTTTGGTGACGAAGGAGGATATTTCGCTGCATGGATTCGCGGCGCAAATCAAGGTAGCGATGGCGCATGCGCAGCGCTTCGTCGACGACGCCTTCATCGCGATTGATGTAAAAGGGCGGCGTGCGCGACTGATTCAGGATGACGATTTCGTCGGCGACAATGTCGATATCGCCAGTCGGCAAGTCGGGATTGGCGGTGCCTTCGGGGCGGATCCGCACTTTACCGACAACCTTCAACACATACTCATTGCGGGCGCTATCGGCGAGGGCGTGGGCTTCGGGCGCCAGTTCAAGATCGACGACGACCTGGGTGATGCCCCAGTGGTCGCGCAGGTCGATGAAGATCAAGCCGCCTTGGTCGCGCCGCCGATTGACCCAGCCCGCCAAGCTGACGGGCGTGCCGGCGTCTTTCTCGCGCAATTCGCCGCAGGTATGCGTCTTCATCATAGGGCGTCAACTCCTTGTAAGTAAAGCGGATATTCGATTGCTGTTGGGATAGCGCAAAGTCAGCCATGTAGCTTATCACGTAGGTTTGCGCAAATGTATAGTGATTCGGGAATGGTGGATCTGTCGTGAATCCTCATGAATCAGCAACCGCACATATTTTCACCACAAGGGGTCGCGTAGGTCGGGTAGACACTGACCGCCGACACAGACCTACGACAAGAGGAAACACAGAGAACACAGAGGAATTGGGATTGCGATTTTCGTTTATCATTTCGGCGGAGGAAAGGAACTCGGTCCTTGAGCGAACTGGTTGGCAGCGCCACGACAATTATTCGGTGGACAAGTAGGAACCATAAGATCTGTAGTTTCTGCGGGTTCTGAGGGCGACCCATTGGGTCGCCCCTACAAGTTTCGACGTATAGGACGCTTGCAATTGGCGCATAGCCATCAATTGAAGCTCAATTCTAACCTGTCCCGTGCGTAATACAGGTTTGGGGGGGGGGTGGCGCCGGACTTTACAGGTTTATGGCGCTTGACTACACTTTGCCTTATGGAATTGGAAGAACGGGCGGTTACGAAGCGACAACTGGGCGCGTTTTTGGCGCTGGCGGGCCTTCTGGGTTTTGTCGCGATACTGATGATTGATGTGGTAGATGTCGGTCGGCAGGGTGGTATTGGACCGGCGCAGCGATTGGCTTTAGGGCTGATGGCGGCGACGGCGATCCTCGGGCTGACGCTGCTACCGCGGGGCGACGCGCCGGCATGAAAGGCGCGGGCAGCAAATTACATGTTGCGCTGATGTTGGCCGCCAGCGGCGCGCTGCTATTCTCACTTATGATTTACTTGCTTTACACGGCGAATCTGGTCGCATTTCCCTACGATTATGATCAGGGCGAGGGCTTTGAGGTGTACGACACTGTGCTCTTTAGCCGTGGCGAGCTGCCGTATCGCGATACGGAAGTTTATCCCTTTTACGCCAGCAATTATCCGCCGCTGTTTCATGTGATGGCGGCGCCATTCGTCTGGCTGTTTGGTCCCGCTTATTGGTATGGCCGACTGCTGGGTTTTCTGGGCTCGCTGGCGAGCGCCGTCGCCATCGCTTACGCCGTATACCGGGATGCCGGCGGGCATCGCTGGATCGCCGCGCTTTCGGGGTTGGCTTTTCTGAGCTCGAATTTCGTCTATCACATCGGTCCGCTTTATCGTCAGCATACGATGATGGTGACGTTTGAGACGCTGGCAATCGTGACGCTGGCGAGCGCCTTCCCACGCCGCGACCGACGGGGCGTCGCCGTGGGCTTGCTGCTCTTGATCTGCGCCGGATATACCAAACAGCTTGCCGCCATCAGCGCAGTCGCCGCGCTCGCTTGGATGTTCTTGCGGACGCCAGCGCGGGCGATACGCTGGTCGCTGGGATTTGCAGCCGTCGGCATCGCAGTGTTTCTTTGGCTGAATATCGCATCGGGCGGTCAATGGTGGATTCAAGCGATTCTGGCAAATGTCAACGACTTCATACCCGAGCAAGCCTTCGGTCTCTTTATTCTTTGGTTCAAGCTGCATGGCTTGCTGCTGGTTCCGGCTGCCCTGCTGGTCGTCTATGAACTGTATTTTGACAGGCTCTCAATTTATGGCGTTTGGTTCGTATTCGCGGGGGTTTTCGGCGGAATCGCAGCGGGCGCTTGGGGGGCGGGCGACAGTTACTTGGTCACATCGGTCGCCGGGGCCTGCATACTCAGTGGCTTGTTCTTTTCGCGTATGCTGGCGAACAATTTGCGATTGCCGCGCTTGTTCGGCGACGCGACCTTGGGCAAAGTCAGTTGCGCCGGCTTGATCCTCATCCCTCTGCTATACCTGGGATATGCTCGCGCTACGCTCAAAATGCCGACCGATGGCGCCTTTGAGCCGATCGCGACCGCCCTGGGCGCCGACGCCAACGTGCACCCGAGATTCTATGATTCCGCCAGCTATCTCGTCGGCGGATACGCGCGCATCGGCTATTTTTTGGGACCCGAGGATCATGCGGCCGGCGCCGAAATCGTGCGGCTGATTGAGGAAACGGATAAGCCCGTTCTGAGCGAAGAGGCGGGATTTACCTTGGCGGCGGAGCGCGATGTCGTGACCAATCCGACGCAGCTGCGCAATCTGGATCGCGCCGGTTTGTTTCGAGGCGATGAACTGATATCGATGATTGAGCAGGGTGAATTCGGGCTGATTATTTTGCGCGCGCAATTCTATCCGCCATCGGTGTTGGAGGCGATGGGTCGGCGATACGAGCATAAAGAGACGATTCGCATGAACGGCTTCGATTATCTGATTCTGTATTCTAAAGACCAAGAAAGCCAATAAGGGAGAAAGGCGTGACGACCGCATACTTGACTGACAAGCGATTCACCGAGCACGATTTTCCGGGTCATCCGGAACATGGGGGCCGCATCAAGGCGGTCTGGGAGGAGCTTGGCGCCAGCGGACTGTCGGAGCGATTGCTTCATCTCGCGCCGACGGCGGCGAGCGATGAGCAGATCCTCGCCGTTCAGACTCAAGCACATATGCGGCGACTGGTCGCCGTCGCGCGCGGCGAGCGGACGGTTCGGCTGGATCCGGATACCTATGCCCTGCCCCTTTCGCTGGATGTGGCGCGGCTGGCGGTGGGCGCTGTCATCGGCACGGTCGATGCCGTGCTATCGGCGCGAGCGGGCAATGCGCTGGCGGTTGTCCGTCCGCCGGGTCATCACGCCACCGCCGAAAAAGCGATGGGCTTCTGCCTGCTCAATAATGTCGCCATTGCGGCTCGTCACGCGCAATCGACGCACGGAATTGAGAAGGTTGTGATCCTTGATTACGATGTGCATCAGGGCAATGGAACGAACGATATCTTCTACGCTGATCCTTCGGTCTTTTTCATCTCGATTCATCAGAGTCCCTTCTATCCTGGCACGGGCGCGCTTGAGGAAATCGGAGCGGGCGCCGGGCGCGGATATACGCTGAATATCCCCTTGGCGGGCGGGCATGGCGATTCGTCTTATCGGCGGCTGTTTGACGAGGTCGTCGGTCCGGCGGTCGAGCGGTTTGATCCCGATTTGATGCTGATTTCGGCTGGATTCGATGCGCACTGGTCCGATCCCCTGGCGGGCATGCAGCTGACGCTTGGTGGCTATGACCATTTGGCGCGGGAATGCATTAACATGGCAGAGCGCCTCTGCGATGGGCGAATCGTTTTCGTGATGGAAGGCGGCTATGATTTGCCCGCGCTGGCGCATGGCTGGGCGAATATCGCGCGGGCGCTATTGGGGCAAGATGAAATCAGCGATCCCTATGGCGAGGCGCGCTCGGCGGCGGATGAGTCGGGGATTGAGCGGCTGATCAATAAATTGCAAGGTATCCACATCCTTTAGGTCATCATCAGGTCGCCTTCAAGTCCCTGCTCCTGGACGAGGGCGCCGCGGAGGTCAAATATTTGGTCGCGCAGCGCGGCCGCCTTCTCGAATTCCAGCGCTTGCGCCGCCTTGTTCATCTCGCGCTCGAGTTCGTCGATCATGTTTTGCAGCTCTTCGGCGGGCAGTGATGCAAGCCCGGCGTCAATCGGCGCATCGAGATCTTCGCCACCACCGTCAATCGCGCGCAGGCGGTCGGTGATGTCCTGAATGTCTTTCACGATCTGCTGTGGCTCAATGCCGTTTTTCAGATTGTACAGTTCTTGCTTGAGGCGGCGGCGGTCGGTTTCGTTGATGGAGCCTTTCATCGCCGGGGTCATCTCTTCGGCGTACATGATGACCTTGCCTTCGATGTGGCGCGCGGCGCGACCGATCGTCTGGATCAGCGCCGGCTCTGAGCGCAGGAAGCCTGACTTGTCAGCGTCAAGAATGGCGACGAGCGACACTTCGGGCAGGTCGAGACCTTCGCGCAGCAGATTGATGCCGACAACCACATCGTAGACGCCCATGCGCAGATCGCGCAGAATCTCGACGCGTTCGAGGGTGTCGACTTCGGCGTGGAGGTACTGCCCTTTGATACCGAGCTCGTTGATATAACCAGCCAGCTCTTCGGACATGCGCTGCGTCAGCGTGGTCACCAGTACGCGCTGTCCCTCGCGAATGCGCAAGGCAATCTCTTGCAGCAAGTCGTCGATCTGTCCCTCGATTGGACGAACATCGACTTGCGGATCGACAATGCCGGTGGGGCGTATGATCTGCTCGACGACTTGCTCGGCCTGTTGTCCCTCGTAGGGACCGGGGGTGGCGCTGGTATAAATCGTCTGCCCTACCCGCTCCCAGAATTCGTTGAATTGCAAGGGCCGGTTGTCCAGCGCGCTGGGCAGGCGGAAGCCGAAATCGACCAGGATCTGTTTGCGCGCGCGATCGCCATTGTACATGCCGCGTATCTGGGGCACGGTCATGTGGCTTTCGTCGATGACCAGCAGGTGATCTTCTGGCAGGTAGTCGATCAAGGTGAAGGGCGCGCTGCCGGGGGAACGGCGATCAAAATGGCGCGAGTAATTCTCGATGCCGGTGGTGAAGCCGACTTCGCGCAGCATTTCGATGTCGTAGCGCGTGCGCTGTTCGATGCGCTGCGCCTCTATCAGCTTGTCTTCGCGCTTGAAGTATTTGATCTGCTCTTCCAGTTCGCTCTCGATATCGCCCAACGCATCGCGGATATGCTCTTCGTCGGTGATGTATTCGCGCGCGGGGAAGATGGTCACATGCTTGTGCACGTGAACGACCTCGCCCGTCAGCGGATGAAACTCGATGATCTTCTCGATTGTGTCGAAGTCCAGATAAATCCTGAAGGCGGTTTCGGAGTAGCCGGGAACAATCGACAGCGTGTCGCCCTTTGACATGAACGTGCCGCGGCGCAGCTCCAGATCATTGCGGTGATACTGGATCCGCACTAGATCGCGCAGCACGCGCTCGCGCACCACCACGTCGCCGACCTTGAGATCGACTGACATCTTCTGCCAGTTGACCGGATCGCCGATGCCGTAGATGCAGGAAACCGAGGCGACGATCAATACATCACGACGCGAGAACAGTGAGGCGGTCGCCGAAAGGCGCAAGCGCTCGATCTGCTCGTTGATGTCGGTCGACTTTTCGATGTAGAGGTCGTGGCGCGGGACGTAGGCTTCCGGCTGATAGTAGTCATAGTAGCTGACGAAGTACTCAATGGCGTTGTTGGGGAAGAGGCGCTTGAACTCGGCATAAAGCTGCGCCGCCAGCGTTTTGTTGTGCGCCATGACCAGGGTGGGGCGTTGGGTCGCCTGCACGATATTGGCGATGGTGAAGGTTTTGCCAGTGCCGGTGGCGCCTAGCAGGGTCTGATGCTTATGCCCTTGATGTAAGCCAGCCAGCAAGCCTTCAATGGCGGTCGGTTGATCGCCGGTGGGCGCGAAGGGAGAATCCAACTCGAATTCGGGCACGGTCACTCCTGGAGTTCAGAACGGGTGTTCGGCGCTCAAACCTAGTATAATGGCGGGTGGCCTGCGCGCACAAGCCATGTTCGCCGATAGCGCAGGCCTAATCTGCCAGTATTCTGGGCTTGCTATTGACAAGGGCAAGACTAGCTGATAGGCTTTAGATTCGCAACGTCAATCGTTGCCTTGATGATGCGGGGTGGAGCAGTGGTAGCTCGTCGGGCTCATAACCCGAAGGTCGTTGGTTCGAATCCAGCCCCCGCTATCGAGCTGATGTAGCTCAGCTGGTTAGAGCGCGCGACTCATAATCGCGAGGTCGGAAGTTCAAATCTTCCCATCAGCACAGATTGGGACCCGTGAGCGGGTCTTTTGTATTGTCCCCATTTTCGTTTGACAACCTAAAACAGATGTGCTAGTATAGATAGAGTTTACAGTGACATTGGTTCGGTCAGTTAGTTCAATTGGGGAGAAGGTAAGATGCAACGGACCGACTTACTCTTGAAAATCATTGCCGCAGCTGAGGGCAGGAGCCTAACCCCCGTGCAATTGCAGAAGGTGGCATTCCTGCTTGGCGAAGAATACCGTGACGCAATGCCAAACGACTACTACAGCTTTCGCAAATACGATTATGGCCCGTTTTCCGCTGCAGTATACGCTGACGCCGAGCAACTGGAACGCGAAGGTGTGATCGCAATCTCGATTAATTCGCGCGGTGGATGGCGGGAATACTCAGCTACCGTCGCCGGAATCGCAGCTGACGTTGAAGACATCCCAGAGGTCATGTCCTCGTATATTGAGGAGACCGTGAAATGGGCCATGCAATTGAGCTTTCAGCAGTTGGTACGAGAGGTCTACAAAAGATTCCCGCAATATCGGGAAAACAGCGTGTTCAATGGCTAGGGTAAAACATGACACTTATCATCGGAGTTAAGTGCCGCGACGGGGTCGTCATAGGATCGGACAGTTTAGAGACCTTCGGCACGAATATCGAGCAAGAGGTAGGTAACAAAATTGAATTTCTCGCCAAAGACTCATTGATCGCGTCTGCCGGTGCGGTTGGGTTGAGCCAGTTGATTAAGGAGAAGCTTAGAATCTCGTGGGAGTCGGTCCAAAGCAGAGATGATGTTTACAGCGCGAGATTGCTACTGGAAGACCAAATTTGGTCCGAAGTCAGACGCGCAATGGTTCACGCCCGTGACGCACAGGAGCTTCTCGACGAAGACCTGAATTCTACGGTTCTAACAAGCGCTTTGGCTGTCTTTCCGTTGCAGGGATGTCCAGTTCTAGTCCGCTTCAATGCTATCGGTCAATCAGACGAAGTTACCCTTGATTCTCCGTTCGTGTCAATCGGAAGTGGAGACTTTCAAGCGGACCCATTCCTTGCGTTCGTCAAACGTGTCGTTTGGAACGACCGATATCCAGATTCAATAGACGACGGAGTATTTGGAGTTCTTTGGGCGCTGCAACACGTCATAAAAGTAAACGCAGGACTAGGCGTAGGCGGAAGTCCCGTAATTGGAATCTTGAAGAAGTATGATAATACGTGGGAAGCTGACATTCTAAAGGGCGCTCTCTTAGACCAAAACCGCATGAGAATCGACGCGGCCGAGAAGGCAGTAGGGAATAACCTCAATCAACTGTATGAAAACGGTTCGAAATAGATTTGCGCAGTGCCAAATCAGAGGGAAACCGTGAAGATCGGTGTCGAGGACTAATTTCATCCAAACGAATGGTCGATCTCTCTGCAGTCTGAATCAATTACTCTTCAAATCTGACCAAATCCCCAAGAGTCTCCCGCCGGCGGCTGACCCACCAGCGATCCCCATCGACAACCACTTCGGCGGGACGTGGACGCGCGTTGTAGTTGCTCGCCATGGTCATGCCGTAGGCGCCGGCCGTCATCAGCGCAATCTTATCGCCTGGCTCTAGCGGCGGCAGGTCGCAATCGTGAGCCAGCACGTCCGCCGACTCGCAGACGGGACCCACTACTTGCGTTGTGATTGTTTCGCCATTCGCCTGCCGAAGCGGCGCAATCTCATGATGCGCGCCATAGAGCGCCGGACGGAGCAATTCGGCCATGCTCGCATCGACGATGACGAAGGTTTGCCCGGCTTGTCGCTTGACGTAGAGCACTTCGGCGACCAGCACTCCGGCGTCGGCCACAAGCGAGCGGCCTGGCTCAAGCAGGACTGCATAAGATTTAAGGCGCTGCGCGAGTTCGGCGGCAAGGGGCTCCAGCGCGGGCGGCGTCTCGCTGAGGCGATAGGCGACCGGCAGCCCACCACCAAGGTTGATTGTCTTGACCTGCGGAAAGTCACGGACGAGGGAGAGGAGTTTGTCCAGGGCGGCAAGCGTCGCCGTGCTGTCGCCAAGCTGGCTGCCGATATGAATGTGGATGCCGGCGAAGTCAAGGCGCGGGCAACTTTGCTGGTCAATGAGGATTTGACGAATCACGGCGGACGTCAAGCCGAATTTGGCGGCGCCGTGCCCGGTCGCCATATAGGGATGGGTATTGGCGGTCACTTGCGGATTGAGTCGCAGCGCTACCCGAACAGATTGGCGGCCAGCCTCCGCCGCTATTGCCTCGATATGCGCCAGCTCGCCCAGGTTCTCGGCGTTGATCCAGCCGACTCCCTTACTGATGGCGTACTCAAGTTCGGCGCGCGTCTTGCCGACGCCTGCAAATACGATGTCAGCGGCCGGGGCGCCCGCTTTCAGCGCGCGGAAGATCTCGCCGCCGCTGACGCAATCGAAACCGGCGCCCGCTTCTCTTAGCGCGCGCAAGACGTCCAGATTACCATTGGCTTTGACGCTGAAATGGAGGCGAGCATGCATTGGCGCAAACGCTGCTTTGAGACGGGCGAAGTTGTCGCGAATTCGCGCGAGGCTGTAGACATAGGCTGGCGTGCCAACTTCATGGACGATCGACTCAAGGTCTACATCGTCGATCGTCAGGCGCTCGTCCAGGTAGCGAATCGAGGAATTGAAAACCATACTCGCTCGTGAAACCAAGCTGAAACAGAAAAGGAGACACCGTGAGCGGTGTCTCCATTTGGCGGGAGCGACGGGATTTGAACCCGCGATCTCCGGCTTGACAGGCCGGCATGTTAACCGCTACACCACGCCCCCGGACAACGCCGATAATGTAGCAGCAGACCGGATTGCTGTCAAGTAGAAACCCGAATAGCAAGTGGTGAATTTGTTGGAGTACACGCATTAAAGGGCGCCTTTCATAATTGTACGACAGACGCCAAATGCAGTTAGAGTTGGGATTAGTGATTGGAAATGTATAGCAACAAGGGTCGAGCCACCGGCTCAAACGTACGAACGTTCGAATATTTTGGCAATTCCTTTTACTGAACCAACAATCACTTTGTTCTGTCGCGCTTAGTGAGGAATGGCGGCAGCATGGAGATCACCGAGGTCTAAGCAAGTCTTGTAGGTTGCGTTGACGCAGCAAGAGGATGCGGGCTGGCGACACAATTAGCGTCTCGTATATGATGATTCAGATTGACGCTCCTACCCTATTTCAACAGATCAGCCTCATCAATCTCGCAGGTAAAACTTGTATCAACGCCGGCGCAAATCCGATAGAATACGCGGCATTGTCAACCGTTGATAGCGACTGACGCGTGACCTATCGCAGGGTAATGCTATTCTGGCTGCCCTTGGCGCTGTCTTGGCTTCTGATGACCTTCGAAGGCTTGTGGATCCAGGGCGTTATTGGCCGCAAGCCGGATGCGGAAACGCAGTTGGCCGCATTTGGCTTGATGTTTTCGCTGTCGGTGCTCATTGAGACGCCGGTCATAATGCTGCTGGCGACCAGTAACGCCTTGTCGCGCGATCGGCAGTCCTTTCGCACCTTATGGCGCTTTATGATGGGCGTCAACGTTGTTGTCACGGCATTCGCGATACTGATGGCATTCACGCCGATGTTGGATCTTTATCTGGGCACGTTGCTCAATGTGCCAGACCACATTATTGAAGCGACGCGACCGGGCATGAAGATCATGATCCTCTGGGGCGCTTTCATCGGTTATCGCCGCTTTCATCAAGGCATTATCATTCGCTCGGGCAAGACCCGATATGTCGCCGCCGGCACCGTCATTCGCGCGCTCGTTTCGGGCAGCGTCGCCTTTGCGCTGGGCACGATCACCACGATTGCCGGCGCAGCGGCGGGGGCAATCGCCTTGATGTTTTCGATGGCGGCCGAGACGCTTTACACCTATATTGTCTCGCGTTCGGATGTCGCTCGCCTGCTATCGACGCCGCTCGCAGCGGGAAGGCGCGCCCTTACCCAGCGCGACGCACTGCGATTTCATCTGCCGCTGGCTGCTACCAGCGTCGTAACCATTTTGGTGAGCCCGGTCATTGAACGGGGCCTTGCGGCGATGCCCGACGCGGCGCAGAGCCTGGCGGCATGGCCCGTGATTTTCACCATCATGCTGATGGCGCGATCTGGCGGAATGGCGTATCAAGAAGTTGTGATCTCGCTGGATGAAAACGAAGAGCGCCACCGCGTGCTGCGCAACTTCACCATTCGGCTCGGTCTGTCGCTCAGCCTGATAATGACATTCTTCGCCTTCACACCGGCGATACGCGTCTACCTTAGCGCGATCCTGCAGGTTCCGGCGCATCTGCATGCGTTGGCGCTATGGGGCGCGCAAGCGGGGATTCTGCTGCCAATGCTGACGACGTTTCAAAGTTATCTGCGCGCCCTGCTCATGCTCAGCCACAAGACGGCGGCGATCTATCAGGCGATCGTCATTGGCTTCGTCGTGACGGCAGCTGCGGTTTGGGGCGGCATCGCGCTAGGCATGCATGGCATATTGTCCGCTTCCGCCGGCTTGACTATCGGGATGGCCGCCGAGCTCGGTTATCTTTACCTGTCTTGCCGGCGCGGGCATGCGGCGCTGCGCCTGCACTGGCAGTCGACGATCGCGCCATCGCTGGGGAATTGAACGGACCGAGGAAAATCATACCGAACACCAACGATCTTTTCTGTCAAGAGTGGGCGAGCCACCGTCTCGCCCCTACAGATCTTTACCTATTGACCTTACTTCTGAACTATTTCAGCTACGATTGGAATCTTTCTAGAGCAATTGGAGATTGCATACAATGGAGAGTATGAACGAAATTATGCCGCCGCGGGAACAGGCGGCTATTCGCGATCGTTGGCTGAAGAAGCGCCTGGACACGATCGTTCCGGAATTGCTGGAGCGGGAAAACATCGACATGTGGATCGTCATCTGCCGCGAATACAATGAAGATCCGGTGTTAATGTCACTGCTGCCGGCCACATCAATGTCGGCACGGCGCCGGACGATTCTTATCTTTGCGCGGAGAGAAACCGAGGTCGAGCGCTTGACGCTGTCTCGTTATGGATATGAAGGCTTTTACGACGGCGTCTGGAATCCCGATGAGGAGGATCAGTTTGCCTGCCTGGCGCGAATCGTGCGCGAGCGCGATCCTGAGCGGATCGGCATCAATACGTCGCGAGACTTCGCCTTTGGCGATGGCATTTCGCATACGGAATATCAGTTGGTTTGCGAGGCGCTGGGCGAAAGCTTCGCGGCGCGCCTGGTAAGCGCCGACAAGCTCTGCGTTGGCTGGCTGGAGCGGCGCAGCGCGGAAGAAATCACGGCCTACCCGCGGCTGGTGGAAATCGGTCACCAAATCATCGCGCGCGCCTTCTCCAGCGCGGTCATCCATCCGAGCGTAACCACGACGGATGATGTGATCTGGTGGATGCGGGAGACAATGCAGGGGGCTGGGCTATGCGCCTGGTTCCAACCGACGATCGACATTCAGGCGCCAGGCCAAACCTATCAAGATACGGAGAATCCACGCAGGACGATCCTGCCTGGCGACTTGCTCCACTGCGATATGGGCTTTCATTATCTGGGATTGGCGACTGATCAGCAGCAGCATGCTTATGTCTTGCGCGCGGGCGAATCGGATGCGCCGGCTGGATTGCGCGCGGCGCTGGCCGATGGCAATCGGCTGCAGGACATCCATTTCGATGAGATGCAAGTCGGACGCAGCGGGAACGAGGTTTTGCGGGCGGCCTTGGAGCGGGCGAAGAAAGAAGGCATCCGCCCGCAGATTTACTCGCATCCGCTTGGCGTTCATGGCCATGCCGCGGGACCGCTCGTTGGTCTGTGGGATCGGCAGGATGGCGTGCCGGGCATCGGCGATTATCCGCTCTATGACGATACCGTGTATTCGATTGAGTTGAATATCACCCGGAGCATACCTGAGTGGGACGGGCAGGATGCGCGCATCATGCTGGAAGAAGACGCCGTGCTGACCGGAGGCGAAATGCGCTGGCTTGACGGGCGGCAGGAGTCTTTTCATCTCATCGGCTAAACCATCGCTAATCTTCTTTTACAGCCATTTTGCCTTTTGCTGAGGCTTTCATTACATCTCATTCCTAGACTGTTGTGGAAGGTTAAAGCAATGCAGTCCACGCAGAAAGGAATGAGCAATGAAGACATTGATTCGCTATATCGTGATGCCGGCGCTGGTTGGCATCGTTATCGTTATCCTCGCATTTGGTGTCCTGCCGATTCCCGGCATTCAGGCGATCGCGGAAGTCAGCCATCCCAACGATATTTTCGCCGAGATTTACCGAGACGCCAGCCCATCGGTGGTGGCGATCGGTGTGGTCACGGATGCGGGGGGCGGCAACGGCTCCGGCTTTGTCATTGACCGCGAGGGGCATATCGTAACCAACGCCCATGTGGTTGATGAAGCGGACGAGATCGCGGTGGAATTTTTCGAAGGTGGCATCTATCGCGCGCAGCCGGTGGGTTTGGATCTGGCGTCCGACATCGCTGTCATCAAGGTGGATGCGCCGGCGAGCCAACTGAATCCGATCCGCTTCGCCGATTCCGATGAATTGGTCGTGGGACAGACGGTGCTCGCCATCGGCAGTCCATTTCGGCAGAGCTGGACGTTGACATCGGGCATCATCAGCGCGCTGGATCGCACGATTCAGAGCCTGACGCAATTCCAGATCGGCGGTGTCATCCAGACCGACGCTTCGATCAATCCGGGGAACAGCGGCGGACCGCTGATCAATCTCGATGGCGCGGTCATCGGGGTCAACGCGCAGATCATCAGCGGGTCGCGAAGCAGTTCCGGCGTCGGTTTCGCGATTCCATCCAATCTGACGCGCCGCGTAGCCGAAGCGCTGATTGAAGATGGCGAGATGAAGTACAGCTACATCGGCATCAGCGGCGAAGATGTCGGTTTGAGCGTGATTGAGACGCTGGGCTTGCCCAATGATTTCAGCGGCGTTGTGGTCGGCGAAGTGCTGGATGAGGGACCGGCAGCCGCCACCGACCTGCATGAAATTGCCGAGATGCGGACGCGCGGCGATGGCGAACTCGTGGGCATGCGCGTCGATATCATCACCGCGATTGATGGTCACAGCATCAAGGGAATGGACGACCTGATCACGTATTTGGCTCGCCATACGCGCCCGGGACAGGATGTCACGTTGACGGTGCATCGTGATGGCGGGCAGGTGGTGGAGATTCCGATTCGGTTGGGGAGTCGGTAGACCCCCACCCCGTACAATCCCGCCATAGCAATAGGGGGAAGCTGCATTGTGTCGGCGGGAGTGTGAGCCAAGGGTGGCGTGGACGGAAGACTTCACCACAGAGGGTCGCGTAGACACTGACCGCCGAAGAGAGGAAACACAGAGAACACCGAGGCGGGCGACATAATATGTCGCCCCTACACGTATGGGATTTGTACGAGGGCGTCTCGCCGAGGGGCGCGTAGACACAGCCCTACGTCACAGCGGGTCAATCGCCCCTACGAGGCGTGCCGGGAGGCGGGGTTTGCCTGTGAAGGTGAAAGCGGTATATTGATACGGATATTCATAGTAAATCCGAGCGGCTGAATTTATGGGCGAAATCTCTTATCGAAATGAATGGCGGGAAGTCGCTGCTGGCGTGTATTCGGCTGTTCACCAAGTGGATATCCCAGCGGAACGGTTGCGATTTGAGGACCTGCACCCGATGAGCAGTTATGTCCGCCAGCAAGATATCGCGCGCATGCACTATGCGAGAGCGCGGGCGCGCGGCGAAGAAAACCCGCATATCCTCACCTGGACGGCGATGCAGACCGATCGGCGCGCCGAGCAGATGTTCCCCGGTCTCAATTACGAAGCCGATGACGGCGAGCAGCTTATCAGCGCCAACTCTTTCATCACTTGTGTGCTGCGCAAACTGTTGACCGAGGGCTGGCTGCAGCTGCACGAGTATATCGGCGACACCTACGAGTGGCAGGTGGAGATCCCGGCGGCGCAGCGCGAGTGGCGAGCGAAAGCGGAGGCGATTCTGCGCTGGCTGGAAGAATCGATTCAACTCGACTTATACCCCAATATCGAGCGAGGCAGCTACCAGCCGCGGGTATTCCGCCAATTTGACGCGCGGCGCAATTTCGTTCGCATCGGGCGCTGCGATTTCATCCGGCATTTTGTGCAGAACCACGAGCGCCAAGTCGTCTTCAACACGTCTCATTTCTTGCACGAACATGACGACTTGATCAGTCATCACTCCGGTTATGGCGACGCCCTTGGTTTGATGGTGGCGGAGAACACGATTTTGCGTCCGCCAATCTATCGGCGGGGCGCCTTGCTATACGATGGATCGAACTGGCGAATCGATCGCTTCGGTTTGGAAGATATCCAGCTGATCTTGCCAGGCGAAATCCGGCTGAACGCAACTTCGAGCGGCACAATACGGTTTCAGTTGAATCCGGCCGAGCCCGGCGACATCGTGTTGTATACGCGCGCCGGCGGCTTGGATGGTGGAAATCGCCCGCTCGATTGCACGCCCCTCGCGCCGGACCGCACTGAGTTTGTGCTGGTTAATCGTCAGGCGCTGAGTTGGAAACGCGGCGGTGCGCTGCGGATTCCGCAGAATGGCTTGGTGTTGTCGATGCGTGATGGCGCGCTGCCGCCCGCTGTAGCCGAAAGCTTGATCGAGGACGCCTGGGTGGAATACGAATTCGCCGATGAGAATCTTCGCTTGCAGACTGCGATACAAGCCGGTCCGATATTGCTGCGCGCTGGCGAAAGCGCGCTGGCGCAAGCCAGGACACAAGAGGAATTTTTCCCCAGCCGGGGCGATATGATTGGCGTTTCGCCGGTTCACATCGACCTCGCAGGCGCGGAACAGCGTAAGGCGCGCAGCGCAATCGGCATCATGCCCGATGGAGACCTGCTGCTGGTGATTGTAGACGGCTGCAATCCCAGTTTTCGCACGGAAAGGGACAGCCAGGGGGCGACGCTCGCGGAACTCATTGATATCATGCAGGGTGCCGGCGTGGTCGACGCGCTTAACCTTAGCGGCGAGGGTTCCAGCCATCTGTTTATCGCTGGCGGCTTGGCTAGCTTGCCATCGGACAGGCGGGGACAGCGCGGCGTATTCTACGAACGGATGCTTCCTTCAATCGGCATCGTCGACTGAAGCGCCGACCGCTTGCAAATCCAGCCAGATCTGTTCGTCTAGTTCGACCTCGCCAGCTTCCATGACTCGCTCGTAAAATTGGTCGCCGCGTTCGCCCGGCGCCAAAATCTCGTCGACGCCTGGCAGTCGCTTGAGCCGCTTGACGCGCGCCAAGAGGTCGCTGACGCCGGCTTGAAAGCTGGCCAGATCATCGGCCAGCAGTTCTGGATCGATAGCGAAGACGAGATTGCCCCAGTCCACTTTTTTGCCAGCTTCATCGCGGGTAGCGCCAACCAGCGGGCGCGTCAATACTTCAATGATCAACGCCAGCGCCGCGCCCTTATAGCCGCCGAAAGCCTTAATCGCGCCAGCGAGAGCCGCTGCCGGATCAGTGGTCATTCGACCGTCGCTGTCATAGGCGACGCCTTCTGGAATTGACTGGCCTTCAGCCTGTGCCAGGTGAATGCCATACCAGGCGATGGCCGCGGTCGCCATGTCGAAGACGATCGGATTGCCGGCAGTCGGTATGCCAATCGCCAGCGGATTGGTGCCGAAGAAGGGCTCGTAGGCGCCGTGCATCGCCATCAGCTCCATCGAACCGGAAAAGACAAAGCCGATCATACCGGCGTCGGCCAATTGGCGCGCGAAGTAGCCGATGGCGCCAGTCGGCGAGTTGGTGCGCCGCGTGCCGACGATGCCGAAGCCATGCGCTTTCGCTTTCGCGATGGCGATTTCAGTTGCGCGCGCGACGACCACCATGCCTTGATTCCAGCCGCCGTCGAGCAGCGCCGAAAGCTTGGTGTCCTTGACGAGCGCGATCTCGCCGGCATCGGGATTGGCTGGCATTCCGGCGCCAAGCAGCTTGATCACATTTTGATTGTTGCCGCGAAGCTGGGCGTAGAGGATGATCTCAAGAATGATCTCGGCATCAGCTGGGCTAAAGCCCTGCGCTCTTATCGCCCGCCTCGTCGCCGCGCGTAATGCCGCTACTGGAATTCTCATGCTACCCTTCCCTACACGAGATCTTTTGAGGGTCCAACTCGTCGTCGGGCACGAATATAGTTCGGCGGGCGACCTGATAGGTCGCCCCTACAAGTCTTCGCTGCTCCGCGCCAAGGGACGCGACGCCTGTTTAGATCTTGCCGCGCGCCAGACCGCTTGTGGTCAGATAGGTATAACTTTGCTGGACGGCTTCCAGCCGATCGTTGTTGCTGCGGTCTTGCTCAACAATGTACCATTTTGCCGTATCGGCGGTCGCGTTCACAATGGCGGGCACATCCATCACACCGTGCCCAACCGCCGCCATATCGCCCTTTGCATCTAGCCAGCCATCCTTTAGATGAATCAAGGGCGCGCGCTCACCTGCTTGCCCCACCACCTCGACCGCGTCTTCACCGCCGACCTGCACCCAGTAGGTGTCAATCTGCAAACCGACGCTTTCGTCCAGCTCATCAAGCATGACATCCAGGGTGGCGGTTCCATTGATCCGCTTGAACTCCCACCAGTGATTGTGGTAATGCAGCGCCAAGCCATTGGCGCGCGCGAACTCGCCGGCGCGGTTCAGGCGTTCGCAGACTATCTTGATCGAGTCGATTGATTCAAAGTCGTCTGGCGGAAGCATGGCGATGGCGATGCTGGAGAGATCAAAGGCTTCGGCGATCGCCAGAATGGCGTCTTCGCTGGCGTCATCGGGAAAGGGCACATGGCTGTTGAATGTTTGCAAGCCGAGTTCGCGGAACAGGTCGGCGGCGTCGGCAAGCTCACAAGGCATGCCGGTATAGGGTTCAACACCGATATAACCCATGTCGGCGACGCGGCGAACCGTGCCTTCGAAGTCTTCCCCCAGCAGTTCGCGCACGGTGTACAATTGCAACGCTATCGGCTTCAATTCGCTCATCGCTATTCTCTTCCTCTTGGTAAGCATGTTTCGTCAGTATTGTGACGGTAATGCGGCGGATTTCCAGTGTCGAAACTGTGACAGAAGCAGTTCCAAGTTAATCGTGCGAAAATAAATTTGAAGTCGCTGGATACGAGTGGGCGAGCCACCGCTGCGCGTAGGTCGCGTAGGTCGCGTCGACACAGACCGCCGACACAGACCGCCGACATAGCGGGCCAAACGCCCTTGTTTACGTTGCGAGCGGCAGACCCCTCACCCCCCGGCCCCCTCTCCCACAAGGGGAGAGGGGGAGCATTCCGCAGTAGGACGCGGGGCAATTTGCGTGGGCGGCGCATGGTCGCGCGGGAGTCTATAAATGCCCGCTTATGAGTTGGTTCATATCATAATCGGAATGGCAATCTGCTGTTTCTGCTCGTAGTAAATTGCCCTGCCCTGCTGTACACTGAGGGTTTGTGTGTCGCGAAAAAGTGCAGCAGCGCATGACGGAATCCACCGCGCTGCCAGGAGACCATTGATGGCATCGGCCGCCGCCGCGCAAGAAAGCGCAGGATTTCCCAAGACAACGAAGGAATCGCCATTCCGCATTTGGCGCCGTTTGATGGCTTACCTGGGCAAATACCGATTCTGGGTGGCGATTGCCTGGACCGGCATCATCGGCAGCAATATCCTGGCGGTAGCGGTACCTTATATTCTGCGCGATGTCGTTGATGTGGGCATCGCGAGGCAGGAGAGCGCCTATATGCTGAGCGCTGGGCTGCTGGTTGTCGGCTTGGGGCTGATCCGCGGGCTGACCGCTTTCCTGGGCCGTTTCTTCGGCGAGCGGCTCTCGCATTACGTATCATACGACATCCGCAACGAGATTTACGACAAGGTGCAGCGGCAGTCCTTCACCTATCATGATTCGGCGCAGGTGGGCACGATCATCACGCGCGCGATCAGCGATGTCAACGAAATCCAGCGCTACTTCAATTACGGATTGATGGACGGCATGAATGTGCTGCTGCTATTGCTTGGCGTGGTCGTCATCATGCTGGCGACCAGCCCGCTGCTGGCGGTTTTCGCCTTCTTGCCGCTGATACCCTTGGCGCTGTATTCCAGCCGATTTGTTATGCGAGTGCATCCGCGCTGGAAGAAGGTGATGGACCGGATGCAAGTGCTCAGCAATCACATCCAGGAAAACGCGCTTGGCGCCGAGGTCGTCCGCGTGTTCGCCCGCGAGCCCTACGAGATCGAACGCTTCCATAAAGAAAACCAGAACCTCTACGAAGAACAGTTGGACTTCATCACCCAGTGGATCACCTTTCTGCCGACCAGCGCCGCGCTCGCCGCGTCATCGACCGGAATGGTGCTGCTTTTCGGCGGGATACTGGAAGCGCAAGGGCTGGGCAATATCACCGTCGGCTTGATCGTTACCTTCAATGCTTATGTGCTGCTGTTAGCGCAGCCGCTGCGATTCAGCGGCTTTATGATCCTGCTGACGACGCAGGCGGTCGCGAGCGGCGAGCGCGTGTTTGAGGTGCTGGACGCGCCGGAATCGGTGGTTAACCGCCGGGGCGCCAAGAAAGCGAGTATCAAAGGCCGCGTCCGCCTGGAAAACGTCAGCACGCGTTATGACAATTCCAGCCACCCGGTGTTGAAAGACGTCAGCATTGACGCCAAGCCGGGCGAAGTCGTAGCTATTATCGGGCTGACCGGTTCGGGCAAAACAACCATCGCCAACTTGATTCCGCGATTTTATGACGTAACCAGCGGTCGGGTGACGGTCGATGGCATTGATGTGCGCGAATTTGACCTGGACAATCTGCGCGGGCAAATCGGCATCGTCATGCAGCAGTCGCTGCTTTTCAATGCCACGATTGATGAGAATATCGCGTATGGCAAGCCGGACGCCACGCGCGAGGAAATTATTGAGGCGGCGAAATCAGCCAACGCGCACGAATTCATATCCGAGTTTCCCGATGGCTATCTGACAGAGGTAGGCGAAAGGGGCGTTACGCTTTCCGGCGGGCAGAAGCAGCGAGTCGCCATCGCCCGCGCCTTGCTAATTGATCCGCGGATTCTGATCCTCGATGACGCAACCAGCAGCGTCGACACCAATACCGAGCATTTAATTCAGCAGGCGCTCGAGCGGATCATGCACGGGCGCACGACCTTCGTCATCGCCCAACGGATGAGCACGATTCTAAAAGCGGACCAGATCATTGTGCTGCGCGATGGCGAGATCATCCAGCAGGGCACGCATGAAACGCTGTTGCATGATGGCGGGCTCTATGAAGAAATCTACAAATTGCAGTTGGAAGAACAGGAACGGGTGCGGCGCGAAGCGATCATCGCCGGCATTATCCAGATCCCGCTGGAAGAGCGGCGCTCAACGCAGAAATTCCGCGACTTGATTGACCGACTCGCTGGCAAATACTCGCCGTAGGCAAGGGGCAAAGACAGGAGACAATGGAACTCGTCAATCGGACCAAGCAGAGGCAAGGCTCGGAAAAAGATCAGGACAAGCAGAAGGATCCTTCGATCATCGAGATCGAAGACGACCACAAGCCCGGTTTCGACCGCGATGTCACGTCCCGGCTTTTCTCGTACTTGAGGCCGCATCGGAAGGAATTGGCGGTTGCAATCGTGATGATGCTGTTCAGCGTTATCGCCAATGTCGCCAGCCCGCCGATCATCGGCTGGGCGATCGACGAGGGCATCAGCAAGCGCGACTTCTCTGTTCTCATCAGTGGCGTTGCCGCCTTTGCCCTGCTCCAGTTGCTCGGCTTTATCGGCTTTCGCATCCAGGTGGGCACGATGGCAGTCATCGGGCAGACGATCATCAAGACGCTGCGGGACCAGCTATTCGATCATATTCAATATCTCTCCATCAGTTTCTTCGCCGAATACGAAGTGGGCCGATTGTTGGCGCGGGTCATCAACGATGTCAACGTGGTGCGCGAGGCGGTGACTTTCGCCGCTGTCGGCACGATCCGCGAAGTGCTGATGCTGTTCGGCATCATCATTTCCATGCTGCTCATCAATGTGCCGCTGACGGCGGTGGCATTCACCGTCTTGCTTGTGCTGATGGTTATCGCCAATTTCTGGCGAATTCACGCGCGCAGCGCTTATCTGCGCCTGTCGGATGCCAACGCAAAAGTGTACGCTGAGTTGTCCGAAGCCTTTAATGGCGTGCGTGTCACGCAAGCCTTTGCCCGTCAGCAGCGCAACTACCGGCGCTTTGAGGGCAGCATCAATATGGCGAGCCGCAGCGCCGCCGAGCGCGCCGCGCTGATCGCCAGCTTCTTTTATCCGACGGTGGAAATGATCGGCGGCGTGGCAACAGGTACATTGATCTTCGTTGGCGGCACGTTGGTGCTCGACGACAGGATTTCGGTCGGCGTGCTGCTCGCGTTTATATTGTATATTCAGCAGTTCTTCTTCCCGATCCGGCTGTTGGCGCAGCGCTACAACCTGCTGCAGAATGTCATCGCCTCCGGTTATCGCATTTTCAAATTGATGGACTTCCCGGCGGAAATCCGCGATGAGGTGAATGCCGATGAACTGCCGCCAATTGAGGGACATGTGCGTTTTGAAGACGTCTCCTTTCGCTATACGCGCGAGGGCGAGCTGGTCTTGAAGAATATCAATCTCGATGTGAAGCCGGGTTCACGGGTCGCCTTCGTCGGGCATACCGGCGCCGGCAAAACCACGATGGTCAAGTTGATCATGCGTTTCCACGACGCTACTGCGGGCCGGGTGACGGTGGACGGCCAGGACCTCAGGCATATCACGCAGAACAGCTTGCGGCGGCAGATCAGCGTGGTGCCGCAGGACACGCATCTCTTCTCCGGCACGGTGATGGACAATATTCGTTATGGAAGGCTGAATGCGAGCGATGAAGAAGTGGTGGAGGCGGCGAAGGCGGTGGGCGCGCATCATTTCATCAGCGATATGTCGGATGGCTACCTTACGGACATCAAGGAAGGCGGCGCCCTGCTTTCGACCGGGCAGCGGCAATTGATCGCCTTCGCCCGCGCCTTGCTGGCGGACCCACGCGTGCTCATCCTGGACGAAGCGACGAGCAATATTGACACTCAGACCGAGCGATTGATTCAAGGCGCGTTGGAACGCCTGCTGCTGGGTCGGACGAGTTTTGTCATCGCTCATCGGCTAAGCACTATCACATCGGCCGATTTGATCGTGGTGATGGATCACGGCGAAATCATTGAAATGGGCAGCCACCAAGAGCTGCTCGATTTGGAAGGCGTATATCACCAGCTGTTTACGCTGGTTTAGGGATTGCGGCGATGCCATTTGCGCTGGAGTCGGGAGGGCGACCCAATGGGTCGCCCCTACAGTTTGCGCGATATAGGTTGACTGTGATCGATACTGCGCCTTGCTTCAGCGTTTGTTGTCTTCGTTGGGTCGGAAATGCAAGTCGCTGGCGCGGGTGATGGTCTTTTCGCCGTAGCGGTCGCGCAGGCGATCGAGCGCGGTTTGCAAGCCCGCGGTTTGCTTATCGCTTTCGCGGTCGTCCCATAGGCCAATCTGGCGCTTGGACGCGGCAAAACCGCCCAAGCCGACGCCGATGAGCCGCACGGGCTTGCCCTTGACCCAGACTTGATCGAATAGCTGCGCCGCCGCGTGGTATATCTGGCTGTCCAGGTCTGTCGGATTGTCCAGCGTCGATTGCCGGCTGAGGGTGGTGAAGTCGGTCCAGCGCAACTTGAGCTTGATGGTCGATCCGGCGAGCCCGGCTTTGCGCGCCTGGCGGCCGACGCCATCGGACAGGCGGCGCAGCGTCAGCTTGAGCTCGGCTTCATCGGCGATGTCGGCAGCGAAGGTCACTTCTTTGCTGATGGATTTGGCTTTGTGTTCGGTTTTGACGGGGCGGAAGTCGATGCCTTGGGCGCGGCGCCAGATATCGCCGCCCAGCTTGCCTAATCGCGATACCAGCGCGTCCTCGGACCAGTTGGCGATTTCACCGATGGTCGTCATGCCCAAGTTTTGCAGCGTCTCGGCGTTTTTGGGACCTACGCCCCACAGTCGCTGAATTGGCAGGGGCGCCAAGAAGCGCGCTTCTTCGCCCGGCGGAACGATGGTGATGGCGTTTGGCGGCGCGTCTTTCGGCTTACCCGCTTTGCCGACGGTATTCGCTGTTTTTGCCACTAATTTGTTGGTCGCGCCGCCCAGCGAGCAGGGAAGATCAAGCTCTTGATTGATGCGCCGCTGCAGCTTTCGGGCGATGGATGCGATGTCATCAGGCAGAATCGTCACGTCAATAAAGGCTTCGTCGATGGATAGCGGCTCGACGTCGGGCGCGGTGTCGCGCAAAATCGCCATCACCGCGCGGGAACGGTCGCCGTAGACGCCGCGCGTTTGCCCGACGACGATCAAATGGGGACAAAGTCGAAGCGCCTGCGCCATCGGCATCGCCGAGCGTACGCCGTATTTGCGCGCCGGATAAGAGGCCGACGACACGACGCCTCGTTCATTCGGTTTGCCGCCGACCGCGATCGCCTTGCCGCGCAGTTCCGGGTTCAGTTGTTCTTCGACGGCGCAGAAAAAGGCATCCAAATCGAGGTGGAGGATTTTACGAGGTTTCGCCATGGTTCGAGGGTCGCCAAAAATATCGCGGAAATCGTATCAAATAGATTAAGTCTAACCGATAGAATATATTTTCTATCGTATCATATTCTTCAGCCTTTATCAACGCGCGCTGTCGCGTGGTGGTGTAGTGTTTTCGGTTGAAACAAAAAACTTTACCACCGAGGACTCCGAGAACACCGAGCGCACCGAGAATCGCTTGCAAAATACGACGTTTGCTCGGTGTCCTGGCAGTGACTATTTCGGTGGTTGTGTCTTTGTATCGAGTAAGACGGGCGAGCCAAAGCTTGCCCCTGTTGACGTTGCGAGCGGCAAACCCCATCCCCCGACACCATAGCTCATAAAGAAGGAGGGCGAGACAAGTCTCGCCCCTACGGATTCCGCTATGATTGCGGATGGTAGTCGGCGGCGCGCAAGGTATTTTGCCTGGGCGGCATTGTCGCGCGGGAGTCTACTGAGCTTCAAAATAGAGAGAACAGGACGGAAATTGAGATTTTTGACAAGTTGGTACGCAAGCCCATATCCTCACCAGTAGACACTCCCTAGAGCGAGCCGTCTACGAATTCAAGGCAAAGCGACTATAATGCGCGGACGGATTGACGGCATCGAGGAAAGCCAATGCAAGTAGCGATTCATAACGAGGCGATTGAGGCGCTTGTCAGTGGCGAGATCGGCGCGCCGTCGTCGCTGCTGGGCCGGCATCGGCAGGGGGATGAGGCGTCGATTCGCGCCTTTCGTCCCTGGGCGACGCAGGTGGAACTGGTGAATGAAGCGACTGGCGAGCGGGTCCGTATGGGGCGATGCCACGAGGATGGTCTTTTCGTCGCCGAGTTGGACGTGACCTGGACGGAAGCGGCTTATCATTTCGAGGCGATCACGGTAGAAGGCGGCAGGGAAACGTTCGGCGATCCCTATGGATATCCGCCATTGCTGACCGAATACGATATCTATCTCTTCAGTCAGGGAAGGCATCACGAGATCTACCGGAAGCTGGGCGCGCATAGACGTGAGATCGATGGCGTGGGCGGAGTTAATTTTGCTGTTTGGGCGCCAAATTGCTACAAGGTCGCGGTAGTCGGCGACTTCAACCGCTGGGACGCGCGTACGCACATCATGGAGAACAATAATGAGTCCGGCATTTGGGAGATCTTCGTTCCGGGTATGGAAGAAGGCGAGCGCTACAAATACGAGGTCCGTTCGCATAACCGGGGTTATCGCGCGCAGAAAGCCGATCCCTACGGATTCTATTCCGAATTGCGTCCGCTGACGGCGTCAATCGTTTGCGTCATCAATCAGTATCAATGGAACGACAGCGCCTGGATGAGCGCGCGAGCACAGAGCGACCCGCTGTCGCAGCCGATGAATATCTACGAGTTGCACCTCGGCTCTTGGCGGCGCAAGGACGGCGGCGAGTTTCTTAGCTATCGCGAGCTGGCGGACGAACTGGCGCCGTATCTAGTCGATATGGGTTATACGCATCTGGAATTGCTGCCGGTGTCCGAGCATCCGCTGGATGCCTCCTGGGGTTATCAAGTGACCGGCTATTTCGCGCCGACCAGCCGCTTCGGCGCGCCGGCCGATTTCATGTATCTCGTTGACCGCTGCCACCAGAACAATATCGCCGTCATTCTCGATTGGGTGCCGGCTCATTTCCCCAAAGATGATTTCGGATTGAACTATTTTGATGGCACACATCTTTTCAGCCATGAAGAGCCGCTGCAAGGCGAACATCCTGACTGGGGCACGATGATTTTCAATTACGCACGCAGCGAAGTGCGCAGCTTTCTGCTATCCAACGCGCTTTTCTGGCTGAAGGAATATCACATCGACGGTTTGCGCGTCGATGCCGTTTCGTCGATGATCTACCTCAATTTTTCGCGCGAGGACGGTGAATGGATCGCCAACGAATACGGGGGCAACGAGAATCTGGCGGCGCTGGCCTTCCTGCGGGAGTTCAACGAGGCGGTGCATGCGGAAGCGCCCGGCGCCATCACCATCGCCGAAGAATCGACATCCTGGGCGATGGTGTCGCGCCCGACTTACATCGGCGGGCTAGGATTCACGCTTAAGTGGAATATGGGCTGGATGCACGACACGCTGGCTTACATGGCGCGCGAGCCGGTGCATCGGCGTTTTCATCATCATCAGATCACTTTCGCCCTGCTCTACGCATTCAACGAGAATTTCGTCCTGCCGCTGTCGCACGATGAAGTCGTGCACATGAAGGGCTCGCTGATCGGCAAGCTGCCCGGCGATTACTGGCAGAAATTCGCCAATCTCCGCCTGCTATTCGGTTATCAGTATACGCAGGTGGGCAAGGTCTTGAATTTCATGGGCAATGAGTTCGGCCAATTCGCGGAATGGAGCGAGGAACGCAGCCTCGATTGGCATTTGCTCGCTTACGAGAAGCACGCGCAAATGCAAGCCTGGGCGCGCGATCTCAACCATCTCTATCGCGAGCAGCCGGCGCTTTGGCAGCTTGACTTTGACGCGGCGGGATTCCGCTGGATCGAAGCGAACGATGCCGAAACCAGCGTCTACAGCTATATCCGCTACGCCGCAGACCCAAGCGACTTTCTGGTGGTCGTTTTGAATTGTACGCCAGTCGTGCGGGAGAATTACCGCATTGGCGTTCCAGCGAGTGGCCATTATCGCGAGCTGCTCAACAGCGATGCCAGCTATTACGGCGGGGGCAATGTCGGCAACGAAGGCGGCGTGCACAGCGACGACGCCGCGTCGCATGGTTTGCCCTACAGCATCAACCTGCGTCTGCCGCCGCTGGCGATTCTGATCTTGAAGATCGAGGAGCGGTAGGCCCCTCACCCCCCGGCCCCCTCTCCCACAAGGGGAGAGGGGGAGCATAGCGAAGGAGGGCGAGACAAGTCTCGCGCCTACGATTTCTTCCCTGAATGTGAGCGGGAATCGGGCGGTCAATCGTTATGGCTGGATTTCAGATTTGCGGCGAGGCGGAGGAGTGAGCAGGGCTGCAAACAGAACGAGCAGGCAAAGTCCCGCGCCTAGCCATAGCACGGGTTCATAGTCGCCGCTTAGGTCGAAGCTTAAGCCAAAAATCGCTGGACCAAGTGCACTGCCGATGACGCTTGCGGTATAGACGAAGCCACGAATCTCGCCTTGGAAACGGCGCCCGAATAGGTTGGGCCAGACGGCGCCATCAAAGACATAGCCGATGCCCATGCCCAAGCCGAATGCCAGCGCATACATGATGAGCAGCCCGGTATCGCGCATGACCATCGCCAGCGCGCAGGCGCTGAGCAAAGCCAGCATTTGCAGGGCGGCCACGTACGACGGCTTGACGCGGTCAATCAGGTAGCCGGCGAGCAGCGCCGAAGCGGCGGCGAAAAGCGATATCAGGGCGAAGGTCTCGGTGGTGACTTGGGCGCTGTGGTCGAGCAGCGCGAATATCGAGACTTGGTGCAAGATCAGCCCGGTGCCCCAAGCGGAAGGCAGAATGCGCGCGGCGATGAAGACCCAGAGGATGGGCGTGCGGATCGCCTCAGCCAGGGTCCAATTGTCCTCGATGTCGGCTTTTTGGTCGTCTATATCGCCCGGCTGGGCCGCGGCATTATCGGGCAGCAAGCCGTATTGCTCGGGTCGATTTCGCATCAGCAAGGCGAAAGCGGGAATCACCAGCGCAGCCACGCCGACGCCCAAGGCGATGAAGGCTTGCCGCCAATCCAGCGATTCCAGCAGCAGCCGCAGCAGATTTACATAAATGCCCTGAAACAAGGCGAAAACCAGCGCCAGGAGCGACATCATGCGGCCGCGCCGCAGGCGAAACCAGTTCGCGACCGCGGTTGAGCTCACAAGCGTCAAGGCGCCCTGCCCCAATCCGCGCAAGCCGGCGAAGGCGAAGAAAAGCATGACGGGACCGTTGATGAGCGAGCTCAAGACAAGGACGATGAAGAATAGAATACCGATCACGACGCCAACGTGACGGTTGCCCAGAGAATCAATCCGCCGGCCGACCCAGGTCAACCCCAGCGACGCAACAAATGTGCCCGCGCCATAGAGGCTGCTGACGGTGGTGCGGTCGAGCCCGAAATCTTCGATGAAGAAGTCCATGAAGAGCGAGACGGAGAAGCTCTGGCCCGGCGAGCTGCAGATGGCGCCGATCAAGGCGACAAGCCAGACGATCCAGCCATAATAGACGGGGCTGGCGGAAACCAGCCTGCTTGTGCCGGGTACGCGGGGCGTCAGAAGTCTCACGGTTTTGCAAGTCTCGCTAGCGTATGCAATGAGCAAGATTATAGAACTCTAGCCGAGAAATGACAGCCAATCCGATTGCCTCGTGTTAGAATCGACGCTTAGTATGTTAAAGTTAAACTATAGATTGCCTCTTCAAAATGGCTTGCCGCCGCCGAGCCGCCGGCTCACCGCTAGCGCAATCCTTTTTTCCGCGAAGGCTGACATACAATGACTATCCCATCAGACCTCACGATCGCCCAGAGCGCCAATCTGGTTCACATCAATGAAATTGCTGAACAGATGGGGCTCGACCCGAAAACCGACCTGGAGCATTACGGCAAGCATGTCGCCAAGATCAACCTGGAAGCGCTCGACCGCTTGCAAACGCGTCCGGACGCCAAATATGTCGATGTGACGGCGATAACGCCGACGCCCCTGGGCGAAGGCAAATCGACCACCACCGTCGGCATTGGCCAGGCGATGAAGCATATCGGCAAGAAAGCCATCATCACGGTGCGGCAGCCGTCTCAGGGTCCAACTTTTGGCATCAAAGGCGGCGCGGCCGGCGGCGGTTATAGCCAGATTGTGCCGATGGAGAATTTCAATCTGCATCTGACTGGCGACATCCACGCCATCAGCGCGGCGCATAACCTGATCGCGGCCATGCTTGACGCGCATATTTATCACGGCAACGCGCTCAATGTTGATATCCACAATATTGATTGGCGGCGTGTGGTCGACCTCAATGATCGGGCGCTGCGCAATATCATCGTCGGCTTGGGCAAACGCTTTGATGGCGTGCCGCGGCAGTCGGGTTACGATATCACGGTCGCATCCGAGATTATGGCGATTTTGGCGCTGACGACCTCGCTGCAGGATATGCGGGGGCGCATCGGCAAGATGGTGATCGCCTATGACCGCGACAAGAATCCGGTCAGCGCCGAGGACATCAAGGCGGCCGGCGCCGCTACCGTGCTGATGAAAGAAGCCATCAAACCCAATCTGATGCAGACGCTGGAAAATACGCCGGCGCTGGTGCATGCCGGTCCCTTCGCCAATATCGCGCACGGCAATTCCTCCATCATCGCCGACATGATCGCGATGAAGTGTGGCGACTATGTGGTTACGGAATCCGGCTTCGGCGCCGATATCGGGGCGGAGAAATTCTTCAATATCAAGTCGCGGATCAGCGGCTTGAAGCCCAACGCTGTCGTGCTGGTGGCCACCATCCGCGCGCTGAAGGCGCATACCGGCAAATACAGCATCATCCCGGGCCGGCCGATCGATCCGGCGCTGAAGGAAGAAAACGTAGCTGATGTCGAAGCGGGCTCGGTGAATATGGCGCGGCACCTGGAGAATCTCCGGAAGTTCGGCGTCAATCCGGTGGTCGCCATCAATGTTTTCGCCGATGATACCAGCGCCGAAATCGATGCTGTGCGCGAGATCGCATTGGCTAATGGCGCGACGGGGGTGGCGGTGGCGCGGCACTGGGCGGAGGGCGGCGCCGGCGCGGCCGAACTGGCTGAGATGATCGTCTCCGCCTGTGAGATGCCGAACGAGTTTCGTCTGCTCTACCCGGATGACATGTCGATCAAGGCCAAGATCGAAACAATCGCCAGCGAGATTTATCGCGCCGATGGCGTCGATTACGCGCCGATCGCCAACCGCAAGATCCGGCAATATGAAGAGCAAGGCTTGCGCTTGCTGCCGATTTGCATGGCGAAGACGCATTTGAGCTTGAGCGACGATCCCAAGCTGAAGGGCGCGCCCGATGGCTTCCGCATCAGCATCACCGATATTCGCGCATCCGCGGGAGCGGGCTTCATTTATCCGCTTTGCGGCGATGTGCGAACGATGCCGGGTTTGGGTCGGCGTCCGGCGGCGATGAATGTCGATATTGACGAAGACGGGGTGGTGGTTGGATTGTTTTAGTTTGACGATATGCGAAACTTGATAGGAAATGTGTAGCAAGAGGGGCGAGCCACCGGCTCGCCCGTACAAACAATTCAATGTCTTGGAATTGCTTATCACACGTTAGGGCTTCTTATTGCTTAGTTGGACTCACAGAGGGCACAGAGATTTCTTGTTCAGCAGTGGAGCGGGCGACTCACAGGGTTGCGTAGGTCGCGTAGGGCGCGTAGACACTGACCTACGGAGGGGGAGCAACGACGCGGTTGGATGCAACGTATTTTGCATGGACGGCGGCACAGTCGCCCGGGTGTCTACAAGGAGGTCTCATTGACGGAGGCAGCAATCAGCGAATCATCGATTAGCCGCCACGCTTTGCATTATCAGCCGCCGGCGATCAATGGCGACTTCCTGGGCAAGCACATTATCTCCGTTGACCAATTCCAGCGGCGCGACCTCGATATCCTTTTTGACGCCGCCACATCCATACGCAAGCGCATCCGCACGCAGGACCGCGGCTTGACCGAGCTCTGCGCCGGCAAGGTGATGGCGTCGCTGTTTTTTGAAGCGAGCACGCGCACCGATATGTCCTTCCAAGCGGCGATGCGGCGGCTGGGCGGCGATGTGATCGCTGTCAGCAACGGTGTGCGTTTTAGCTCAATGTACAAAGGCGAAAACCTGTCCGACACGATCCGCGCCACCGGCTGCTACTCGGACGTGATCGTGCTGCGTCACCCGGAAATCGGCTCGTCTTACGAAGCCGGTTATTACCTCGACCTGCTCAACGGGCGCATCGATAATCCGACGGTGGCCATCAGTGGCGGCGATGGCATCGGCGAACATCCGACGCAGGCGCTGCTCGATATTTTCACGATTTTCGACCAAAAAAAATCGCTGGACGGCTTGACGATCACGCTGGTGGGCGATCTCAAGCATGGCCGGACGGTGCATTCGCTGGCGAAGTTGATCGCCTACTACGACGCCCCCGATGTGCGGCTCTGCCTGGTGGCGCCGGCAAGCCTGGCGATGCCGCGTGAGATCACCGACCTGGTCAAAGCGCACGGCATCGCGGTCCGCCAAACCGAGGAGCTAATGGAGGTCATCGGCGAAACGGATGTCATCTATTGGACGCGCATTCAAGAAGAACGATTTGCAGAGACCGACGAATACAACCGCATCAAAGACCGCTTCATCATGACGCCGGATCTGCTGTCCTGGGCGCAGTCCGATGCCATTTTGCTGCATCCGCTGCCGCGCAAGCACGAAATGGGCAGTCGCGACGATCATGACATTCTGGACAGCGATCGGCGCTCGATATATTTCGAGCAGATGGAAAACGGCATGTTCGTGCGCATGGCGCTGCTGGTCAAAGTCCTGCGCGGAGTTTATGTCTGATGCCGCAAATCAGGATCGACGGCATGATCGACCCGCATACTCATCTGCGCGATCTTGATTGGTCTCATAAAGCGACATTCGCCACGGAAACGAAAGCGGCTATCGCCGGCGGTTATTGGGCGGTCTTCGATATGCCCAATACGGCGCCCTCAACGATTGACGACGCTCGGCTGACCGATAAGCTTGCGCGGATCGACAAGCAGGCGCACTGCGATTTCGGGCTCTATTTCGGCGCCTCGCAAGCCGACAACAGCGCCGAGTACGAGCGCATTGCCGGGCGCGTCTGCGGGCTCAAGATCTACAACAATTCGACAACGGGCGACTTGCTGATCGACTCCAGCGCCATGCGCGAGCGCCACTTCCGCGCCTGGACCACTAATCGCTTGATTGCGGTGCACGCCGAGGGCGAAACGGTAGCGAATATTCTCGACCTGGTCCGGAAGTATCGCCAGCCGACCCACTTCCTGCACATCAGCAGCGAGTATGAGATCAATCTGCTGACGCAGGCGAAGCAGGACGGCTTGCCGATCACGGTGGGCGTTTGCCCGCATCATCTGTTTTTGTCCGAAGACGACTTGCCTGTTTTGGGCGGATATGGCATGATGAAACCTGGGCTAAAGCGCAAATCAGATCAGCGTGCGCTTTGGCGTGCCATTCGGCTGGGTGTGGTCGATATCATCGAATCCGATCACGCGCCCCACACGGTCGAGGAGAAGGAGTCGGACAATCCTCCTTTTGGTGTTCCCGGGCTGGAGACGACACTACCGCTGATGATGCAAGCCGTAGTAGACGGCCGACTTACCCTGCAGCAAGCATGCGATATGCTTTCGCTGAACGTTCAGCGCATTTGGCGCATCACCCCGTTACCTAAGACATACACTGTTGTGGATACCGATCAAACTTATCTGATTGAAGGGGAAAGACTTGTGACAAAATGCGGCTGGTCACCTTTTGAAGGTATGCGTGTTGCAGGCAGAGTTATTGAAGTTTGGATTCGTGGTCATAAGGTATATGATGGAGAAAAAGTCTTGAGTGATTCCGGTTTCGGCCGCAATCTCTTTGGATTCGTCGCCTGATGTCAGGCATACGTTCGTGGCTTCTTCATCTCATCGACATCGCGTATCAGTTCCTCAATCGAAGATACATTTTTCGAAGTGACGCTTCCGACGCACATGAGCAAGTCGTGGAGATCTTGCGCACTATTGATCGTATTCCTCTATTAGTTCAACTAGCTAGTATTCTGCGCTATGTAGCACTTGGCAACAAAACTGTCGTCATTGGTGGTGTTAGTCTTTCTCAACGCCTTATTTTGGCAGCCGGATTGGTAAAGGGCGATGAGTATGAAAACGAAAAAGATGCATGCCAATCTGTCGCAGATCTAAGAACCAATATTATGCCCGGTTGGCGAATTGTTCCAGCGATCGTAGGACCGGTTGAATTTGGCTCTTTCACCCGTCATCCACGACTAAGAAACTCTGGTGAGGTCGTATGGCGTCACGAGAAGTCCTATTCCACTCAGAACCGTTTTGGTCTACCAAACCCAGGTGCGCGGGCGGCCGCCAGTTTCCTCGGCAACCGCCGCCATCTTCTGCCAACCGACTTCGGAATCAACATCGCGCTCACACCCGAACTTCATGATATTAATCTTCAAAAGCGCCATGTAATGGAATCACTCAATTATTTTCTCGCGGCCGGCATCAGTCCGAGTTGGTTCACACTGAACTTAAGTTGTCCCAACACGGAAGACGATCCCATAGCTCGTCAACTGGAGTCAGAAACTCGCCAACTTTGCCGTGCGTTCATTGAGCGATTGCGTGAAAGCGAGCTTGACATTCCGCTCTGGGTCAAAATTAGTCCTGGCCTGGTCGCCGAACAGTACCGCGTGTTGATGCGCGTCTTTAACGAAGTGGGCGTTAGTGCCGTTATCGCCACAAACACCGTGGCACGGCCCAGCCCTAAAAACAACAAAGTGCTGGCGGGAGTCGGCGGCGGCGAACTTTTTCCCGATGCATTTGACGCTGTCTTTCAATTGCTCGCAGAGAAGAAAAGTATGAATTACGAAGTAGACGTTATTGCCTGTGGCGGCATACTCGACGGCGCCAGCTTCCGCAAATATCTGGACCTCGGCGTCAAAGCGGCGCAATATTGGTCGGCGCTGATTTATCGCGGACCATTTGCCGCTGCCATCATCGAAAACGAATTGGCTACACATGAATCCAAATACGAAGCGGTCCAGCGCGAAAGCCTTGCTTGATATCGGCGCCATCGGATTCTCTCCCGATGCGCCAATCACCTTTAAGTCGGGCATTCAGTCGCCGGTTTACGTCGACAATCGCCAGTTGATTTATCATCCGACCGCCTGGCACAGCATCATTGAAGGATTCAAGTCGCTGATTGGAGCTCGCGGCTTGGAATACGACCTCATCGCCGGCGTCGCTGTCGGCGGTGTGCCGCACAGTTCCGCGCTCGCCTACACGTTTAATGTGCCATCGGTCTTCATCCGCAAGGAAAGCAAGGGACATGGCCGGAGCCAACGCATCGAGGGCGGCGAGGTGGCGGACCTCCGCGTCATGCTGGTGGAGGATTTGGTGACGACCGGTGGAAGCAGCCTGTCGGCAGTCGACGCCCTGCGCGATGCGGGGGCCCAGATCACGGATGCGCTGGCAATCGTGAGCTATGGCTTCGCCGAAGCCGCGTCAGCTTTCGCGCGCGCGGATCTGGCGCTGCATACCTTGACCGACATCGAGACGCTGATCGAGCTGGCGCGTGAACGGGGTACGCTGAATCTTGATCAAGTCGCCGTCATCGATCGCTGGCTGGCTGATCCATACTCGTGGAGCACGACAACCTGATGCGCGCCGTCGACAAATACAAGGCTCGCGTCGAAGCGGCAAATTCGTTGCTCTGCGTCGGACTGGACAGCGATATTCGGAAGCTGCCCGCGCGCTTCCTCGCTGACGAATCGCCGCAGTGGACTTTTAACCGCCACATCATTGACGATACCGCCGAGTACGCAGCCGCCTTCAAGCTCAATATGGCATTCTACGAGTCGGAGGGCGCTGATGGCTGGCGGCAGCTCGAGCGGACGGTGGCTTACCTGCGCCAGCGCCACCCCGATATCTTGCGGATCTGCGATGCCAAGCGCGGCGATATCGGCAATACCAGCGCCGCCTACGCCCGCGCCATCTTTGACGCGCTGGGTTTTGACGCGGTCACGCTCAATCCTTATCTGGGGCGCGACGCGCTGCAGCCCTTCCTCGACTACGAAGAGCGGGCTTGCATCATCCTTTGCCGCACATCTAATCCGGGCTCGGTTGAGTTGCAGAACCTGCGCTTTGACGGACGACCGCTGTGGCAGATTGTCGCCGAGAAAGTCGCCAGCAAATGGAACGAGAAGGGCAACTGCATGCTAGTCGCTTCGGGCCGGGATCCGGCGGAAATGGCGCGGATTCGCGCGATCGTGGGCGAGATGACCCTGCTCGTGCCCGGCATCGGCGCCCAGGGCGGTGAAGTGCGAGCCGTCATTGGAACCGGGCTCAATGGCGAGAAAGGCGGTCTGATCATCAATTCGTCGCGTGGCATCATCTTCGCCGATGATCCGGCAAACGCGGCGCGTTCACTGCGCGACAGGATCAATGTTTGTCGCTACCCCTGAATCCAGGCAGCGGCGCTAATCCCCTGTTCATGTCCCGTTCATGCGAAATTGCAGTCGCCGAAGCAAGATGCTGATAGCATCCGAACGAATCGACAGCAGCCGCAGATGAATCTAGCCCCCGGCAAAACGCGCGTTTTTGAGAAAACCAGCGTCATCAAATCTACAGTGGCGGAGGTCAAGCGGTTTCATGAGTCGCCGCGCGCCCTGGCCGCATTGACGCCGCCGCCAATTCTCATGCGGGTGCGGCGCGACGATCGCCGTTCGATCACCGAAGGCGAAATCGACTTCACGCTTTGGTTTGGTCCGCTGCCTATCCGCTGGATCGCGCGCCACGAGGCTGTTCCCAGTCCCGATTCCTTCGCGGATTTGCAGGTGAAGGGTCCGCTCGCTTATTGGCGCCATGAACATATCTTCCGGGATGTCGCCGGTGGAGTCGAACTCACTGACCGAATCACGCTGGCTCATCGCCGCGGGCTCATCGGTGTGTTGACGCGGCTGGCTTTCGATGGCATACCATTGCGTTTACTCTTCGCTTATCGGCACTGGCGAACGCGGCGAGCGCTGCGATCCAGCTAGGGATGCCAGGGCGTATTTTGGACGGTGGATACTGCGTTGTGCGAAGCAAAACGGGCGACCTAATAGGTCGCGTAGGTCGCGTGGACACCGACCGCCGACACTGACCGCTGGTCGCCCCTACAAAGCTCCGAGATGAAGAGAACGCGGCAGGCGCTGCAATCCAACTAGCGCGGCCTTTATCAATTTGCCAAGTTGCGGCGCTTGCTGTATCTTACTTTCACCTGCTGACTGCCATCCTGAACCGCAGCCATGAAGGCGAACTCCACATCTTTTGCAAAGGCGCTACGAGCCGCGTCTCGGGCGAGCAGCGATGCCAATAGCGACGGGCGCTCGTATGGCTAGTTCAGTCGTCGTCATCGGCGCGGGCTTGGGCGGCATGGCGGCTGCGGTGCGGCTCGCGCAAGCCGGTTACGAAGTCACCGTATTGGAAAAGAACGCGCAAGTCGGTGGCCAGATCCGCGACTTCCAGGCGGCCGGATTCCGCTGGACCATCGGTCCGCCCGCATTCACGGCGCGACCGCTCTTGGAAGAAATTTTCCAGGACCTTGGGCGCGAGCGCAAAGATTACCTGCGTCTGCTGCCGATCGAACCACAGACGCGCTTCTTCTTTTCCGATGGCGCCGTCTATAATTCGCGCCTCGATTGGTCGGCTACCGCGGCAGAAATCGCCAAAATCGATGCGCGAGATGTCTCGGGTTACCTGCGATATATGGCTTACGCCGCCCGCATCCACCAACTGCGCCAATACGGCTTCGGCCGATCGCTGCGCCGGAGTTGGTTTCGCGCCGGTCCTTTCGCCAGCGCCGAAGCGGCCGCTCGGCGATTCGTGCGTTCCGACAAGCTGCGGCGCGTGCTTTTACATCACACCAGCCAAAGCGGCGGCAATCCCTTCACCGCCTCCGCCGCCTACAGCGAGCTGGCGCATGCCGCGCTCAACAGCGGTCTCTGGCATCCGCGCGATGGCATTGCCGCGGTGATGCGGGCGCTGGAGAAACTGGCTTCTGAATTGGAGGCAAACATCCGTCTTGGCTGCCCGGCTGCACACATTGAGGTTGAGCGAAATCAGGCGATCGGCGTAATGCTGCAAAGTGGCGAAAAACTGCGAGCGGACGCGGTCCTGTCGAATGTTTGTCCCATTTCGACCGCGCGCTACCTTCTGCCGGAGGGGGAAATTTCGGTGACGACGCTGCGCAGCCTGGCGCAGACGCCCATGTCGAGCTCGGCATTTGTCCTGCTGCTCGGCGTCCGCGGGACCTTTGCCCAGTTGGCGCATCACAATGTTTTTTTCTCCCAGGACCCTCGCGCCGAGTTTGAACAAATCTTCCAGCGTGCGGTGATGCCGGCTGACCCGACCATAACGCTGACTATTAGTTCAAAGACTGATCCGCCAAACGCGCCCGGTAATCAGGAGAATTGGCTGATCCGCGTAAGCGCGCCGCCACTGTCAGAGAAGGTCAATTGGATGACCGAGGCGATGGCTGTGCGCGAGCGCATCCTGACCATTCTGCAGCAGCGATACGGCTTGGACCTACATGATCGGATTCGTTTCGAAAGGCATTTGACGCCGGTCGATTTGGCGCAGATGTCCGGCGCCTGGCGTGGCGCGTTGCACGGGACATTGCCGCACGGTCCGCGCGCCGCCTTGACGCGTCCGCAGATTCGCAGCCCGCATGTCAAGCGGCTCTATCACGCGGGCGCTGCCGTCGTACCGGGAGGCGGATTGCCGCAGGCGCTGTTATCGGCAAAAGCGGCGGCGGCACTGCTGATGCAAGACCTCGGCTGAGCGCGCTCAGAGCTTCGACATCATCAGCAGCGACAAGGTTCCGCGCTGCACGACGGCGCCATCTTGCTTAATGATGCGCGTCTCCAGCACAACGGTTCCGCCGCCCAAGCGCCGCGCCGCTTTCTTCTCGCTCACTTTCAGCTCAACGTGAATGGTATCGCCGATGTAAACCGGGCTGCTGAACTTCATCTCCAAGCCGCGGAAGCCGAGCACGGTCCGCTCCAGGATGCCCAATTGATAGGCTTGCCCGATGGCATAGCTCAGCGTCAGCATGCCATGCGCCACGCGCTGACCCATGAAAGAGTCTTTGGCGTATTCGGCATCGGTATGCATTGGATTGTAATCGCCGGTCAAGGCGGCGAAGTTGACCAAGTCGGCTTCGGTGATGGTGCGGCCGCGGGTGCGCATGGTGGCGCCCACTTCGAATTCCTCAAAGTAGAGACCGCGCGGTCCGTCGATTTCCATCTTCATTGGCGATCCTTAGCGCTGTTGGCAGGTTTGGGCGTTGAGATGGGCAGCCCCTATACGGGATTGTGCGCAGGCGGGCGACCTACTAGGTCGCCCCTACAGCGATTGCGCGGTAACGGGCGCCCTACAAGGCTTGTCCGCTACTGCGATTCGCTAAGCCAACCCCACCCCCAGCCCCTCCCCGAAGCATCAGGGAGGGGAGCTAACTGCAGCTGATTTGGGATTTCTATCTTGGATTTCATTATATATTCAGAACTTGGCGAACCCTTCCCCTCATTGCAATGGGGGGACGCAGGGGGTTAGACCTGATGCGCGCCTGTTTCCACCAGTTGCGGACAAGCCGTACAACTTTCGCAAGTTAGATTGGCGGGAAGGCGCTGCCGATCAGCGGGGCGATCACCAGCGACACGATCGCCAGCAGCTTCAGCAGGATATTCAGCGATGGACCGGATGTATCTTTGAAGGGGTCGCCGACAGTATCGCCGACCACCGCGGCTTTGTGCGCGTCTGAGCCTTTACCGCCGAGGTTGCCCGCTTCAATGTGCTTTTTGGCATTGTCCCAGGCGCCGCCGGCGTTGGCCATCATCACCGCCAGCATAAAGGCGGAAACCAGCGAACCCAGCAAGACGCCAACCAGCGAAATCGGCGCGATGAATTCGCCAATGATATTGCCGTTGCCGACCACCGCCAGCAGCGCCATGCCGACCGGCACGCCAACAGCGATGACACCGGGCAGCAGCATCTGCTTGATGGCGCTGTCGGTGCTGATGGCAACGCAGCGTTCATAATCCGGTTCGCTCTCGCCTTCCATGATGCCTTTGATTTCGCGGAATTGCCGCCGCACCTCCTCGACGATTTGTTGCGCGGCATCGCCAACCGCCACCATCGTCAGCGCGCTGAAGACGAAGGGCAGCAGGCCGCCGATGAAGAGCCCGGTCACGAATTGCGGATTGAGCAGCAATTCGGCCGGATTGACCGCCGCGCCCAGAGCCGAGCTGCCGCCCGCTGTCAAGGCGGTGATGAAGGCCGCGGTCAATGCCAGCGCCGTCATCGCCGCCGAGCCGATGGCGAAGCCCTTGCCCGTGGCCGCCGTTGTATTGCCCAAGCTGTCCAACGCATCGGTGCGGTCGCGGACTTCTTCCGGTAAATCCGACATTTCGGCGATGCCGCCGGCGTTGTCGGCTACTGGACCATAGGCGTCGGTCGCCAATGTGATGCCGAGGGTCGAGAGCATACCGACGGCAGCGACCGCCACGCCATAGAGGCCGGCTTGCGATGTCGCAAGCAGTGTTACGACGACGACGATGATCACCGGCGCAAGCGTGCTCATCATGCCCAGCGCCAAGCCGCGGATCACCACGATGCCGGCGCCGCCCTCGGCCGATGCCGACAGCGCCTTCGTCGGACCGTAGGTGTCGGCGGTGAAGTATTCAGTAAAGTAACCGATAAGCACGCCGCCGACCAAGCCGCTAAGCGTTGCGACGATCACGCCGATGCTATCATCGCCGAAGGGCAGGCTCAAACCCAAAACGATGATGGCGACTGCGATCAAGCCCGAGGCGCTGTAAATGCCGGTTCGAATGCTGCCGAGCAGTTGTTCTTGATCGGCGCCTTCTTCCGTCTTGACCAGGAAGCTGGCGATGATGCTGATGACAAGACCGGCCGTCGCCACCAAAATCGGGAATACCTGCGCCGCGAGCAAGCCGTCTTCGACGAAGATGCCGGCGGTCGTCGCCAGGGAGATGGCAGCGATGATCGAGCTGGCGTAGCTCTCGAAGAGATCGGAACCCATGCCGGCTACATCGCCAACATTGTCGCCAACGTTATCGGCGATGGTGGCTGGATTGCGCGGATCATCTTCCGGGATGCCCGCTTCGGTTTTGCCCACCAAATCAGCGCCGACATCAGCCGCTTTGGTGTAGATGCCGCCACCGACGCGGGCGAAGATCGCGATTGAGGTGCCGCCGAAGCCGAAACCAGCCAGCGCCGAGGCGGCTTGCGCCGCGTCACCCAGTTGATTGACAAAGGTGATGAATAAGAGGCTGATGCCCAGCAGCGCCAGGGAAACGACCATGGTGCTCATCACCGTGCCACTGGCGAAAGCCACGCGCAAGCCCTGGTTGAGGCTCTGCGAAGCGGCTTGCGCCGTGCGCACATTGGCGCGTACAGCGATGTACATGCCGATATAACCGGACAAACCCGATGCCAGCGCGCCAACGACAAACGCCACGGCGGTCAGGATTGACATGCCGGAGCCGGGCACCTGGCTCAAGACCACAAGGGCGGCGGCGACAATAATCACGAGAATCGCCACGGCGCGGTATTCGCGGCTGAGAAAAGCCTGCGCGCCCCGCTGGATGGCTGCGGCGATCTGCTTCATGCGCTGCGAGCCTTCGTCTTGCGACAGCACAAAGCTGCGCTGATAGAGGGCAAATAGTAAGCCTAGCGCCGAAGCCAAGACTGCGATTGTGACCGTGGTATTCATATCCATAAGCACTTCAGTCTCCCTTGTGAACTAACCCGCATCAAATTGTATTCTTGGCGCTGAAAAAGACGGCGCCGACACGCGCGCCCAAACTCGATTCTATCAGTCTAAACATCGTCTGCATTGGAAATTCCAAGCAATAGATACTAGCGGAGAACGCGGCATTTTCAACAGTGGACTGAGGCGACAGTGGTCTAATTGTTGTGTATCGCCATATGCCGAGCACCTCCAATTTTTTCACCGCAGAGGGTCGCGAAGACACAGACCTACGAAAAGAGGTCACACAGAGATCACAGAGGGTTAAGCGATAATTCTCTGCGCTTTGCGACACGCAGTGACGGCTCAAATCCAGCGCGGTCCCCGCGGCGGCGCCAATTTACAGACCACGCGGCGGCGGGCGAATTCGCGTATAATGACTGCGTCCTCTTAAAGGGTATTTATTCCGAATGCCAAACACGAAGCGAACGGGCGCGGACGGAGAAAAATTCGCACGGGAGTATTTGCGCCGCAAGGGGTACGCCATCCTCGAAAGCAATTGGTCGACAACTTTCGGGGAGTTGGATATCGTCGCGAAACGGCGTGACGTGCTCGTCTTCGTCGAAGTGAAGACCCGCCGCGGGGCCGGTACCGAAGCGGCGCTGGAGGCGGTCACGCCGGCGAAACACGAGCGCATGCTCAAAGCCGTGTATCAATACCTGCACGACCATGACATCGACTCGGATACGCAATGGCGGATGGATGTTGTCGCCGTTGCGATTCAGGCTGGGGTCCGTCCGCAAATTGAGCATGTGGAGGATGCCTTTGACTGGTGAGACGCGGCCGCTCATCATCATCCTGGGCGCGACCGGCGTGGGCAAAACGAGCCTGGCGATCGAGTTGGCGCAGCACCTCGACGGCGAAATCATCGGCGCGGACAGCCGGCAGATCTACAGATACATGGATATCGGCACCGCCAAGCCGACCGCTGAGCAGCGGGCGCTGATTCCCCATCACCTGATCGACATGGTCGCGCCCGATGTCAAGCTCAGCCTGGCGCAATACCAGGATGCAGCCTATCGAGCGATTGATGACGTCCTTGAGCGCGGGAAGGCGCCCTTCCTGGTTGGCGGCAGCGGTCAGTATATCAGCGCGGTCGAAGAAGGCTGGTCGATCCCGCGCGTGCCGCCGAATCGGGAGCTGCGCGCCGAGTTGGAGCGCTTCGCCGCCGAATACTCACGGGCGGCGCTGCACGAGCGGCTGCGGCAGGTCGATCCGGTATCAGCCGAGCGCATCCACCCGAACAATACGCGCCGTGTGATCCGGGCGCTGGAAGTGCACCTGCTGACGGGAAAGGCGATCAGCGCCTTGCAAGCGAAACGCCCGCCGCCATATCGCATCTGCCGGCTCGGTTTGCAGCTTCCGCGCGCCATCCTCTACAAGCGCGTTGATGCCCGCGTGGAGGCTATGATCGCCGCCGGGCTGGTTGATGAGGTCGCCCGCCTGCTGGACATGGGTTATGACCGCGCGCTGCCCTCCATGAGCGGCCTAGGCTACCGTGAGATCGGCGCGCACCTGCTCGATGGCTGGACGCTGGACGAAGCAATCGCGCGTACGAAGTTCAACACCCACGAGTTCATCCGTGGCCAGGATGTCTGGTTCCGCGGGCACGACAACGGGATTCTATGGCATAATGTTGAGGACTTAGAAGCCGCCGACCTAGCGCGAAACCTGGGAGACTGGCTGGAAAGCGGCAGTTGACCGATTTGCTCAAATTGGACATGAACCATCCCATTGCGTTAAGACGAAATCATTTATGGCAGCGATAAGCAAACTGACTCACCTCGACGACAAAGGCAATGCCAATATGGTCGATGTCGGTGGCAAGCGCGCAACTCAGCGCATCGCGCGTGCCGGCGGACGAATCATGATGAAGCGCGAGACGCTGCGCCTAATCCGCGCGGGCGACCTCAAAAAGGGGGATGTCTTGGGTGTAGCGCGGATCGCGGGCATCATGGCGGCAAAACGCACAGCCGAGTTGATCCCGCTTTGTCATCCGCTGCCGCTCGACAAGATCGGCTTGGCACTTACTATCAATGAAGACGAAAGCGCCATCGAGATCGAGGCGACGGTCAAGACTACCAGCCAGACCGGCGTCGAAATGGAGGCGCTGACCGCGGTATCGGTGGCGGCGCTGACGATCTATGATATGGCGAAGGCGGTCGACCGCGAAATGCGCATCGGCGATATCCACCTGCTGGAAAAGCGCGGCGGCGCGCGCGGCGACTATATCGCGGAGGAATAGGCGCCAAATCAATATGAACCGTCAGGAATCGGTAATGTCGCTCAATATACCCCTCCCCCCAGCCCCCTCCCCGATAAATCAGGGAGGGGGAGCGCCGTTGACGGGAAATGGCGGAGAATTCGAAAGCCCGTTTCAAGTGCGGATTTGTCGCGCAACTTGGCAGGATAATCAGAGGCGCTAATGCGGATAAGCGTACTTTTCTTTGCCACATTGCGTGATAAGATCGGCGCGCGTAAGCTGACTCTTGGACTTGACCACCGCAATGACAGCGTTGGAGCGCTGCGTCACGATCTCAGCGAGCGCTACCCCGAAGCCGCCGACAACCTGCGCGTTGCCCTGGCCGCGATCAACGAAGAATTCGCCTTTGATCACGATCGGATCAGCGATGGCGATGAGGTGGCGTTTTTCCCGCCGGTCAGCGGCGGATCGGGCGAGGCGAGCGAGCGCCCGGAGATTTTTCGCCTGCCCCGCGCGCCCTTCAATCATGACGAGATCATCGCCGACATCACCACCGAGCGCTGCGGCGCTGTCTGTCTGTTCACCGGTACGGTGCGCGGGCAAACGGCGAAGGCGGGTCATCTGCCGCAGACCGAGTATCTGGAATATGAAGCCTATGAGCCGATGGCGCTGGCGAAGATGAAACAGGTTGCGGCCGAAATCCGCGCGCGCTGGAGCAAGGTGGAAGGCATCGCCCTTATTCAGCGCGTCGGTCGGCTGCGAGTCGGCGACAACACCGTTTTATGCGCCTGCTCGGCGCCCCATCGCGATGACGGCTGCTTCGAAGGCGCGCGCTACGGCATCGACAGGCTGAAGGAAATTGTGCCGGTGTGGAAAAAAGAGGTCGGCATCGCCGGCGAAACCTGGATTGAAGGCGATTATCGCCCGGCTTCCAGCGACCGAATTGAACCATGAGCAAATCAGACAACAGCGCGGCTTTCGAAACCATACTTGGCATCGCATTTCACGACCCCGCCCTGCTAACGCAAGCGCTGACGCATCGTTCTTTCGTCAATGAAAATGAGGGCGATGGCGATGGGCGCGACAATGAACGGCTTGAATTTCTGGGCGATGCGGTGATTGATCTCATCGTCGCCGACATGCTCTATCGCAAGTATCCGCATGTTGACGAAGGCGAGTTGACGCAGTTGCGCGCCGCTTTGGTGAAGACCGAGTCCTTGGCGCGTTTGGGCCGGAATTGCCGCCTGGGCGAATTCTTGCGCGTCGGTCACGGCGAAGAGCTCACGGGCGGCCGCGGCCGCTTGACCATCCTCTGCCGCGCCTATGAAGCGGTCATCGGCGCGATTTATCTCGATCAGGGCATGGAGGCGGTGATTGATTTTGTCGTGCCGCCATTGCTTGAACTGCTCGACGACATCATTGAGAAGGGCGCGCATATCGACGCCCGCAGCGAACTGCAGGAGCGGATTCAAGCGCGCTTGAACATCACACCCGATTATCGCGTGACCGGCGCCGAAGGACCGGAACACGAGAAGGAGTTTCGCGTTGAGGTGGCAATCGGCGACCAGCTCATGGGCAGCGGCAGCGGCGGGAGCAAGCGCGCCGCGGCTCAACAGGCAGCCCGCGCCGCGCTCAAACAGCTTGAGGCCGAGGGTCTGCCCGATGCGCTGGTAGAGGATCTGTAGGGGCGAGAGGGCGAGAGGGCGAGAGGGCGAGAGGGCGAGACAAGGGTCTGCCCAAGAATAAAGGTCAGGCGCAGGAGGGCGAGACAAGTCTCGCCCCTACAAGCCATAGCAATAGGCGTAGGTCCGAGGCGGTCAGAAGCGCCGGCTGCGGAAGCATTTGTCGCAGATGCGATAGCGGTGGCGGGAGGGCAGCAGCGCGCCACAGGTGCGGCAGCGCCGCGCCACATTGAGATTGCGCAGCAAGGCCTCATCAATCGAAAGCGACCATTCGCGCCGCTCCTCGCGCACTTGGGGATGAGCCTCGCAGTGTTGGCTGAACTCCTTGCGCCGTGACAGCCAGAGGTAGATATCGGCGCAAGCGATAGAGAACTCGGTCGCTTCCAGGTCGCCGCCATCGTTGATCGGGGCGGGCGCGTCTTGCGGCAGCGGTATCTGATAACCTTCCAGGATCATGTAGGCGCAATCGAGCCAATAGGGGCGCGTCGCCTTGCGCGTCGGCGCGTTGACCAACTGCAGCGCGCTGGCCAAGCCCAGCTTCTTGATGTCGTCGTCCGAGAGCAGCTTCGCCAACGCGATTCGTTCGTCCATATCGGCGGTGGTGATGATCGCGCGCAGCTCTTCCGGTATCGACTTCAACTCCGCCCACTGCGCCAATTGCTGTGCCAGATTGCCCGGGATCAGACTCAGATCGTCGGCGGTCGGCGCCACGCGCGCGAAGGTCAGCTCGGGCGGCGTCTGCGCATAGAGCTCGCGAATTACGCGCATATCGTATTTATTGGTGGCCGCGATCAGCCCGGTGGATGACATGCCGAAGCGGCCCGCGCGCCCGCCAATCTGATGAACTTCGCTCGGCAGCAGTTGGCGATCGTTCTTGCCATCAAACTTTTCAACCTCGTAGAAGCAGACCACGTCCGCGGGCAAGTTCAGCCCCATGCCAACGGCATCGGTCGCCACACAAATCTCGGTCTCGCCATCGGCGAAGCGATCGGCTTGGCGGCGCCGCACTTCCGGCGGCAAACTGCCATAGACGACCGAAACCGTACGACCCAGCCGCTCCAGCTTCATCTTGAGGTCGAGCACGCCTTGGCGGGAAAAAGCCACCAGGATGGTCGCTGACGGCAGCGCCTCCAAGGTAAAATGCCGTTCGGCGAGCGCAATCGGCGCCAGCCGCTCGTGTTCCACCAGCTCCCAGGGGATCTCGGCTGCGGAAGCCAACACATGCATCAGCTTGCGCGCCGTTGGCGGACCGATGATATGCATTTCCGGCGCCGCTGATTCCATCAGGGCGCGGGTCCAAGCCCAGCCGCGATCGGCATCCGCCAGCATCTGCGCCTCGTCAATGATCACGCAATCGCCGCTCTTGTTCGCGTTGAACATTTCGATGGTGGCGGCGGTGATGCGCGCGTCAGCTACCGGAATGTATTCTTCGCCAGTCAGGAGATTGCAGGCGACGCCCTCCGCATTCAAGCGGTCAAATACTTCGTATGCCAGCAGACGCAGTGGCGCCAGATACCAGCCGCTTCCAGCCGCCTTCAGCGCTTCCAGGGCGTCGTGGGTTTTGCCGCTGTTCGGTTCGCCGATGTGAATGGTCAGCAGTTGCTGATGGCGATAATCATTACGCCACTTGGGGAAGGCGTCGATGAGTCGATTGCGCAGCCGCGATTCCGCCTGCCGCTTTCGGCGCCCCCGCGAGCGTCCGCCGCGCCGCCGCTTGCCTTTGCCGCGCTCGTTTGCCTTTTCTCTTTCGCCTAGCAATTGATGGTATTCTTCGTAAGTCTCCGGCAAGTCCCAAAGCCCGCGCACATCGCGCCAAATCATGCGCTTCTGCCGGATGCCGGCTGCCCGAATGCCACGCTCCAGGCTGCGCTGGTCGATATCGAGCGCGGCGCGCAAATCGCTTGGACGCAACCGCTCGTAGCCGGCGATCATCTCACGCAGATCGGGGTCGGCCGCCGTTGGCATCAAGGTATGGGCAGGAAAACGCAGCGTGCCGCGCGGATCGAGAAAGCTGTCAAGAGCCAATTCTTCGGTCGCTTGGCGCATGGTCTCGGCATTCACGCCGACCAGCTTGGCCGCCTGCTTGACGGTATAGCTGCGAGCCTGAACCTGTGATTCGATTGATGCGTTTGGCTTCGGGGAGGCGATGCCGCCGCGGATACGCTCGCCGCAAAGCTCCAGGACGCTTTGCCAGGCTTCTTCGCCAGCGGCTGCGTCTTGTGGCTCGGCTACGGCGATGATGTCGGTGGATGGCTCCAAATGTTTGCTCCGTTGCTGCTATCCTAATCCGCCCAAGTGTAAGGCGGCAAATCGCTCGCTTCAACACCGGCGTCGCCGGCGGACGAGACCGCGCGCGCCACTTCGGCGAAAAGCGGCAATTGCTGCGCCGGATCTAGGCCATAGCGCTGAAACAGGCGGATTAACAATTCAGTACGACGGCCGGTCTCGCGGTAGATCTCGGCGGCGAAACGGGCTGGATGCTTCCGCCCCTTGCGACGATTGCAGTCGGGACAAGCGACCACAAGGTTCGCCGCGGTGTTCGCCCCACCCTGCCGCAGACTCAGCACATGATCCAACTCAAATTCCGCGTTTACCAGGCTGGTTCCGCACCACTCGCAGCGACCGCCCGATTCCAGGATGCGGTCGCGAAGCAGCCCCGCGGTCATTCGCCCGCGGGCGCGGCCGGCGCGGGCATTCAAGGCGGCGGCGTAGCGTTCCAGTGCGCCTTGATCGAGCAAATCTTGGTAGATCAATCAGGCGCTTCTTCCTGCGGATTATCCAGCCGGAAGCCATGACCGCGTACAGTGACGATATACTGATGCTCGCTATCGACCTCGCCAAGCCGATCGCGCAGGCGCCGCACCAGCGCGTCTATCGCCTGCTCGCTAACGCCTTCGCCTTGGGCTTCGGGCCATACGGCGTCGACCACATCGTTGCGGCTGCAGACGCCGCCCTGGCTGAGGAATAAGATCTCGAGCAGACGATATTGCGGCAGGCTGAGTGGCGGATCCAAGGGCAGATCGCGGATGCGCACCTCGCGCGATTCGGGATCGAGCCGCATACGCAAACCGGTCATCGCGCCGGACGGGATTACATCGGGAAGCACGCGCGTTGTCGATGGCGCTGTCGCCCCAGAGCCGACGAAGCGCAGGCGGATATCTTTGGCGATGCGGATTTCGTCGCCATCTTCCAACTCGCGCGCGCCGGTCAAGCGATAGCCGTTTACCCAACTGCCGTTCTTGCTGCGCATGTCTTCGACGAAGGCGTTCCCGCCATCCATCTTGATGCGCAAATGCTGCCGCGAGATCTGCCGCACGGGAATCACGATGTCACAAGTCTCGTCCCGCCCCAGCACCATTTCGGCGCGGTCCACCACCCAATGTGGATTGGAAAGCGATCCGTCAAGCCAAACGATTACCGGAAACTCGTCCGATGTTTGCGGCATCTCCGGGAACTCTCTATGCACCAAGTTCACCTATATCCACAACACAATGGTTTGCCACATTATACAGTAATTTTCGCAAGCTCACGACCTCACATTGTCCCTTCATTCCGCAGGCTGTATAATCGCAGGTCGGCGTTCAGGGCAAGAGGAGCAGCGAACTTGAGTTTATTCCGCCGCGGTCTATCGAAGACGCGCCAATCCTTTTTCGGTCGCATTTCGCAGATGCTGGGCAATACCGAGATCGATGAGGATACCTGGGACGATATGGAAACGCTCCTGATTCAAGCCGATGTCGGCTTCAACACGACAGTCAAGGTCATCGACGAATTGCAGGATCGCGTCCGCGCAGAAGGATTGACCAAATCCGAGCAATTGCAGACGGCACTAAAGGAATCGCTGGCCAACCTTCTGGAGTTCCCGCCGGTGATGAATATCTCCGGGCGCGAGCTGTCGATCATCCTCGTCGTTGGCGTCAACGGCTCGGGCAAAACCACCTCCATTGTGAAGCTGGCGCATCGCTTGAAAAACCTGTCGCGCCGTAAAGTAATGATCGCCGCCGGCGACACCTTCCGCGCCGCTGCCATTGAGCAGCTACAAACCTGGGGCGAGCGGATTGACGTGCCGGTCATCGCCAACCGTCCCGGCTCCGACCCCGGCGCAGTCGTCTATGACGCCACGGTCGCGGCCAAGTCGCGCGGCTTCGATATCCTCATCATTGATACGGCGGGCCGCCTGCAAAACAATTACAACCTGATGCGCGAGCTGACCAAGATCAGCGAAGTTTCGGGCAAAGTCGTGCCGGACGCGCCGCATGAAGTCTTGCTCGTGCTCGATGGCACCACGGGCCAGAACGCCATTGAGCAAGCCAAGAGCTTCGGCGAGGCTTCCGGCGTCAGCGGCGTCATCGTCACCAAGCTGGACAGCACGGCAAAAGGCGGCATGGTCTTCTCGATCTTCAATGACCTGCAACTGCCGGTCCACTACCTCGGTCTGGGCGAAGGCATTGATGATCTGGTGCTCTTCACACCTGAGTTCTTCGTTGAAAGCCTCTTCGATGACGAAGACGAAGACGCGAACTGAGCGGCGCCTTGCGAATCACCAGCGCGCAGAACAGCAAAATCAAGCTCGTCAAGCGCTTGCGCGGCAAACGCGGTCGCCAGCAAGAAGCGCGTTTCGTCATCGATTACCTGCGGGATCTGCGGCGCGCCTGGCGGCAGGGCTTTCAGATCGATTTCATCCTGCATTGCCCGGAAGTCGCGCCCCTGCCTGACTTTGGCGATGTCGAAGCGTATCAAGTGAGCACCGCCTTGCTAAAGCGCGCCAGCTACCGCGAGAATCCCGATGGCATGGTCGCCGTCATACGCAGCAAACCCGCCAAAGGAATACGCGAACTGCGCGCGGCTGATATCGACCGGGCGCTGGTCTTGGTGGGCCTGCAGGGGCCGGGCAATATCGGCGCCCTACTGCGCACAGCTGACGCCGCCCGCATAGACGCGGTCATACTGGCTGATGTGGCGCTCGACCTCTATAATCCCAATATCATTCGCAGCAGCACCGGCGCCTGCTTTCGCGACTTCATTTATCAGTTGCGCAGCGATGAGGCGTTGACCTTGTTCAAGCGCGAAGGCTTCCTCATCGCGGCCGCCGATGTCGCTGGAGTGTGTGCGCTGTACAAAGTTGACTTCAGCGCCAAGTGCGCTATTGTGCTGGGCGCCGAAGATCGGGGTCTGCCGCGCGACTGGGTCACAGCGGCCGACGAGGTCTTGCGCATACCGATGGACGGGACCATCAGCGACTCGCTTAATGTATCGGTTTGCGGCGCGTTAATCATGTATGAGCTATATCGGCAGACGAGCCGAAATCAACGATTCACTTGCCAGGAAGGCTAAGGCGGGCGGGCGCCCGTAAACTTTATGGACAATATCATCAGCCAGCTTCGCGGATTCAAGAGCCAGATCGCCGAATTGATGGGGCGTATCGATATTTCGGGCAAGGCGAAGCAGATCGAAAGCCTGGAGGAAGAAGCTAGCCAGGGCGATTTCTGGAATGATCCCGTGGCTGCGCAGGCCGCCATGCAGCAACTGTCGAAGCTGAAGCAGCAGGTCGATACCTGGCGCGCGCTGGCGGAACGCATCGCCGATGCGCTTGAGCTGACTGAGATCGCCGATGCCGACATGCATGACGAATTGGAAGCGGAAGCTGAGGCTTTACGCGAACTGGTAGAAGCGATGTCACTGCGGGCGATGCTCTCGGGCGATCACGACAGCGAGGACGCCATCTTCGCCATCCATGCGGGCGCGGGCGGCGTCGACGCCCAGGATTGGGCGGAAATCATGGAGCGCATGTACCTGCGCTGGATGGAGCAGAACGGTTACAAGGCGGAAATCCTCGACCGCAGCGGCGGCGATGAAGCGGGCCTCAAGAGTGTCACGGTCAGCGTCAAAGGCGACTTTGCTTATGGTTATTTGCAGAGCGAAGAAGGCGTGCATCGGCTGGTGCGCCTCAGCCCCTTTGACAGCGCCAATCGCCGCCATACCTCCTTCGCCAAGGTCGAGCTATGGCCCGATATTCAAAGCGACATCGAAATCGAGGTGGCGGACAAGGAGGTCCGCATCGATACCTTTCGCGCCAGCGGCGCCGGCGGCCAGCATGTGCAGAAGAACGACACCGCTGTGCGCATCACGCACCTGCCGACCGGCGTGGTGGTGCAATGCCAGAACCAGCGCAGCCAGGCGCAGAACCGCGACCGCGCCATGCAGATTCTCAAGGCGCGGCTCTTCGAGATGGAGCGCGCGCGGCAAGAAGCGGAAATGGCGCAGCTCAAAGGCGAAAATGTTGACGCCGGCTGGGGCAACCAGATTCGCTCTTATGTGCTCCACCCCTACCAGATGGTGAAAGACCATCGCACCAGCGTCGAGATCGGCAATACAACATCGGTGCTGGATGGCAATTTGAACCGTTTCATCGAGGCTTATCTGCGCCAGAAGGTCAGCGGCTGAGCTTTGATCGGATGCCGGGAAATCGAGGGGCGGAATTCAGCGCTAAATTCTTTCACCGCCGAGGACACCGAGAAAGCCGAGAAAACCGAGTATCTCTCTGACTAGCGATGTTCTCATGGAGTCGGAAATGCCGCTATTCAACATCGCAAAAGCGACATTTTGAGCAGAATATGTTACTCTAGTCGCAAAGCGCTTGCTCCAGGTGAAGCCCAGATGTTGCCTTCGACCAATGTCTATTCCCGCGACCTCGAATCACTGCTGAACAGCCTGCCAGAAATCACGCCCAATGAAACGGATCTGATTGCCGCCGCTTATCAGCGGGCGGAAGGCGCCCATAGCGGGCAAAAGCGCAAATCGGGCGAACCCTATTTCACGCATTGCGTCGCTGTCGCAAGCATTCTGGCGGAAATGAAGATGGACGCCGAGACGATCGCCGCCGGCTTGCTGCACGATGTAGCCGAAGACAGCGATATTTCGATCGACGCCCTACGCGGCGAATTCGGCAGCACCATCGCCAAGTTGGTCGATGGCGTCACCAAACTGAAGAATCTTCCGATAAAGAATGTTTCGCCGACGGTCGATACGCGCCGTTCCAGCGCTGTAGAGCGCGAAATGGAATATATCCGCAAGATCATGCTGACCATGGGCGATGATGTGCGGGTGGTGCTGGTGAAGCTGGCGGACCGCCTGCACAATATGCGCACGCTCGGTTATATGCCGCGGGACAAACAGCGGGCGGTGGCGCAAGAAACGATGGATATCTTCGCGCCGCTGGCCAATCGCCTTGGCATCTGGCAGATGAAATGGGAGCTGGAAGATCTCAGTTTTCGCTATCTGAATCCCAATGCTTATCGGTCAATCGCAAAGGCGCTGGATGAACGGCGCGACGACCGCGAACGCTATATCGCGCGCATCAAAGAACGGCTGATCAAGGAGCTGGGCGCCAGCCGCATCCTGAACGTGACGATCAGCGCGCGCCCCAAGCATATCTACAGCATTTACAACAAGATGACCAAGAAGGAGCTGCCGCTAGAGCAGATTTACGACATCCGCGGCATGCGTGTGCTGGTCGACAGCCTGGAGCAGTGCTATCTGACGCTCGGCATCGTACACAATCTCTGGCGCCCGATTCCGGGCGAGTTTGATGACTATATCGCCAACCCCAAGGACAATTTCTATCGCAGCTTGCACACAGCGGTGCATGACGACGAGGGCAAAACGGTCGAAATTCAGATCCGCACCTGGGAGATGCACGAAGACGCTGAATACGGCATCGCCGCCCACTGGCGATACAAAGAGGGCGGCAACGGGCGCGACCAGGCATTCGAACAGCGCCTGGCTTTTTTGCGCCGCTTGATGGAGTTTGGTCCCGAGGTCAACGACGCCTCGCAATTCGTCGATACGGTGAAGTCGGAGGTCTTTCAAGACCGCGTTTACAGCGTGACCCCCAACGGCGACATCATCGATTTGCCAGTGGGCGCCACACCGATTGATTTCGCCTATCACATCCACACGGATATCGGCAATCGCTGCCGCGGCGCCAAGGTCAACGGTCGGCTGGCGCCGCTCAATTACAAGCTAAGAATGGGCGACCAGGTCGAGATTCTCACCGCCAAGCGCGGCGGACCGAGCATGGATTGGCTCAACACTGATTTGGATTACGCCGTCACCAGCCGCGCCCGCACCAAGATCCGTCACTGGCTGCGCAAACAGAACCGCGACAAACATATCGCCATGGGGCGCGAGGTGCTGGAGCGAGAACTCAAGCGCTTGGGTGTGTTGGAAAAAGTCACTTTTGATTCGGTCGCGCGCTTGCTGAACTTCGATAAGCTCGATGATTTTCTCGCGGCCATCGGCGCCGGCGATGTCACTGGCTCGCAAATCACCAACCGTGTGCTGGAAGATGAACGGCGCAAAGCGGCTGAGAGCGTCAGCGAAGAAGAGCTGCTGAAACCACGCGCCCGGCCTCGAAGCGCCAGCGTCGCCAAGGGTGTCAGCATTATGGGCGCCGGCGGCTTGCTGGTAAATCTGGGGCGCTGCTGCAGCCCGATGGCCGGCGACGACATCATCGGTTATATCACCCGCGGGCGCGGCGTCACCGTGCATCGCACCGATTGCCCCAATATGGTTGCCATGCGCGAGAATGAGCGCCTTATTGATGTCTCCTGGGGCGGCGAAGAAGAAGAGCAGCGCTATCTGGTTCCGGTCGAGGTGGTCGCCTATGATCGCGAAGGACTATTGCGCGAGATAAGCACCATCATCGCCGAAGAGAATGTCAACATCGCGTCGGTCGAGGTCAATACGCGGCAGCATATCGCCACCCTGAACTTGCAGTTGGAAATCGCCAACAACCAGCAACTGACGCGCATCCTCTCCAAGATCGACCTGGTGTCTAATGTGGTCGAGGCGCGCCGCCGCAACACCAGCTGAGCCTTGGGCGAACGATGCGCATCGCCCTGCTTGAATCTTATTACGGCGGCAGCCACCAAGCGTGGGCTGATGGCTACTGTCGGTTCTCGCGCCACGAGATCGAGTTGATCACGCTGCCGGCGCAATTCTGGAAGTGGCGTATGCAAGGCGCCGCTATCACATTTGCCAGCCTGCTGGGATCAAAGCCGGACCTGATCCTCGCCTCGAGCATGATGGATCTCTCCACCTTTTGCGCTTTGACTCGCGAGCGGCTGGCGGATGTACCAGTGGCGATGTATTTCCACGAAAATCAACTGTCATATCCGCAGAGCCGGCGGCAAAATCATGGCTGGCGCTACGGCTTTATCAATTACGTCAGCGCCCTCTGCGCCGATGCCAACTTCTTCAACAGCCGGTTTCACCTGAACGATTTTCTGGCGCAGCTCCCGCGCATGCTCAAGCATTTCGCCGATTACAATGAGTTGAAAACCATCGACCAGATCCGGGCGAAGTCCAGCGTCTTGCCGCTCGGCATTGACCTGCGCCGCTTTGACCAGCACAAGGCGAGGTCTGAAACAGGCGCGCCGCCGATCATCTTGTGGAATCATCGCTGGGAGCATGATAAAGACCCGGCGACCTTTGTAGAAAGCATGATCGCGCTTGCCGATGAAGGCTACGATTTTCAGTTGGCGATCACTGGCGAGCGCTTCGGCGAGTTGCCGGAGTCATTCAAGCGGGCGCAATCGCAACTAGGCGATCGCATCATTCAGCTTGGCTTCGTCGACTCGTTTGAAGAATACGCGCGGCTGCTGTGGCGCGCCGATTATGTCGTCAGCACGGCGCGGCAGGAGTTTTTCGGGCTATCCGTCTGCGAGGCGATTTATTGCGGCTGCATCCCCATCTTGCCCGATCGGCTCAACTATCCGGATCTGATCACAGAAGAATTTAAGCCCTACTGCCTATACCAACGCGACCGCCTGAAGGCGCAAATGCGATTCCATCTGGAGGGCGAACTCGGGCTGGATACGACAGCGCTGCGCGACAAGATTGCCGATTTCGATTGGCGGCTGATTGCGCCGCGCTACGATGAGGCAGTGGCTGCGCTGGTTAATCGTCATCGCGCGCATCGGGATCAGCGCCATTCCCGCTAGCGCCATTGCCGGAAGCGTCGTGGCCATCAGCCTCGTCGAGCAAGGACTTCATTTCTTTCAAGCTCAATTGGTATTGGCGCGGCGGCTGAGCCAGCGCAGGCTCGGCGTCCACCATAGGCGCGATTGGCGTCTCAAGCGAGGCGCCCGCGGCTTCTATTCGCCGCCGGTACCGGGTGACCGCGACCACACGCTCCTTCTCACGCAGCGCTATCAGAGCCGCGCCACCGGTTGCCGCGCGTTTGATGACTTTCGCCGATTCGAGAGATACACGTTTGGCTTTGTGCTTATTGGTGAGGATCAAGACCTCATCATCAAGGTTTCCGACGGCGGCCGCGGCAAGATCCGGATCGCCCGCGGCGCGCTTCATCGATATGACACCGCTGCCGCCGCGACCTTGCGCCTTGTATTCATCCAAGCGAGTTGCCTTGGCGATGCCGTCGGCGCTTATGCTCCATACGTAACCTTCGTCGACCGCAAGTGAAGCGGCAACCACCCGATCGCCTTTCAGCGCCAGACGCATCCCGCGCACGCCGCCCGTTTTCAATCCGGTAGCCCGCAGGTCTTCCTCGCTGAAGCGGATGGCGAAACCGCGCGCCGAGCTGAGTACAAGATCTTCCCCGCCGCGGCTGAATAGCACCTCGACGATTCGATCGCCATCAGGCAGCTTCATCACTCGGAATTCGCGCGACATCGCGCCAGGAAGTTCAGAACAATGAATGCGTTTGACCAATCCGCCAGCGGTGAAAATACAGATGAAGCCGCCCGCCAATTCCAGCGGCAGGCACAAAAAGGACGCGATTCTGCGCCGACTATTCAGCGCGCTAAGATCGCTGAAACGCTTGCCCAGCGAAGCCGCCGCCACCGGCGGAATCTGCTGAACCGGCAGGCTGGCGCAGAATCCATCTTCGGCGAAGAGATAAAGCACTTGCGCTGTCGTGCTGTGCTGCAGCAGCCTCGGCGGGACTTTGGTCGTGGTTGTCACCCGCGGCGGCTCATCCAATGCGGTGCGTCCCAAATGCCCATTCACGCTGAGCATGACCACCGTCTTTGCTTCCGGCAACAGGATATCGGCCGGTGTCGCCCCGGTCGCCTCGGCGCCGGCGATGAAGGTGCGGCGCGGGTCGCCATATTCGTCTTTGACCCTAAGCAGCTCATCGGCGATATGTCGGCGCTGTTTCCGCGGGCTCTCGAGCAGGGCTTCAAGCGATTTGATCAGCTTCAGCTTTTCCTTGTGCTCGTCGCGGATCTTGCGAATTTCCAAGGATGCCAGACGCCGCAGCGGCATCTCCAGAATCGCCTGCGCCTGAATCTCGGTCACCTTAAAGTTCTTGACCAAGTTCCTCCGCGCCGTATCGCTGTTGCGCGATTTGCGAATCGTCTTGATCACCTCGTCCAGGTTATCCAAAGCAATGATCAAGCCCGCCAGCACATGCGCCTGTTCGCGCGCCCGCGCCAAGTCGAAGGCACTGCGGCGCTGAATCACTTCCAGCCGGTGATCGAGGTAAACGCGCAGCGCCTGCTTCAGCGTCAGCGTTCGCGGCTGCCCATCGACAAGCGCCAGCATGATAATGCCGAAAGTCGTCTGCAGCGGCGTCAGCTTGAAGAGCTGTTGCATCACCTCGGTCACATCGACGGCACGCTGTAATTCAATCACCAGGCGCACGGTATTCTGGCGGTCTGACTCATCGCGCATGTCAGCCAGACCTTCGAGTTTGCCGCTGCTGGCCAAGCCGGCGATGCGCTCGATCAGCGTCGTTTTGTTCGTCTGGAAAGGCAGCTCGCTGATGATAATCCGCGATTTTCCCCGCCCCATATTTTCGATGTGCGCCTTCGCCCGCAGCGTGATCTTGCCGCGCCCGGTCGCCAATGCGGCGCGCAGCATGTCCTCGCCGCCGCGCATCTTGTAGATGACACCGCCGGTCGGGAAATCGGGTCCCTTGACGAAGCGCATCAGCTCGTCGACATCTATTGCGTCCAGCCGCTGCCAGTTCTCCAGGATATGCACCAGGGCATCGCAGATCTCGCCGAGATTGTGCGGCGGTATATTGGTCGACATGCCGACGGCGATGCCCGATGCGCCATTGACCAGCAGGTTCGGCGCCATCGCCGGCAGGACCGCTGGCTCGCGCAGGGTGCTATCAAAGTTGTCGATGAAATCCACTGTCTCTTTATTGATGTCCACCAGAAGCTCGGCACCGATATCCGCCATTCGCGCTTCGGTATAGCGCATGGCGGCCGCGCCGTCGCCGTCGATGCTGCCGAAATTGCCCTGGCCATCGATCAGCATGTAGCGCATCGAGAAATCTTGCGCCATCCGCACCATGGTGTCGTAGACGGCGCTGTCGCCATGGGGATGGTATTTGCCCAGCACCTCGCCAACGATTCGCGCGCTTTTTTTGTGTGTGCTGTTCGGATGCATGCCCATATCGTGCATCGCGTAGAGGATACGCCGATGCACCGGTTTCAGTCCGTCGCGCGCATCAGGCAGCGCTCGCGAGACGATCACGCTCATGGCGTAGCTCAGGTAGGCATCGCGCATTTCGCTTTCAATGTTGATTGGTTGAATCGACCGATCGGTCATCGATTGTCCTCAGTGTGTTGTGTTCTTGTCGGAAGGTCCAAGATAGTCTTAGGAAGACTGATTGCAAATCCAGGGCAAGCGTGGGCGAGCCACCGCTGCGCGTAGACACTGCAGTACGCTCGCCCGTACAAACTTCGGAATTCTATGGAAACTGCAATCAAATACCTAACAGTCTCATTACTTGACCGGCTTTGCCTCTGCGGCGTAGCGCTGCAAGGACCGCTGACTTGTCGCGTCGTCGAGAGTTAATTTCGTATAAGAATCGTCGGTTCGGTGGCGCGGTTTCACCCTGCGGTCTTCAATCTCTCATTGTAGAATGCAATTTCAGCGGGTGTCAAACCGAATGGCGGCTTCTCCTTCGCCAGCGCAGGAACGAGAGCTTCTCGACCTGAATAGCCGGCATCCTTCCGGAACGGACCAGGATAGCAGATTGAAAGCCTTAAAGCGCCGCTACGCCATCCAAGCCATCACTGTGACGCTAATCGCCTGTCTCAGCGCGCTTCTCGGCGCGTGCGCCTCCGAGACGCCGGTCGATATCGCGCCCGAAATCAAGATTGATCTAATCGCCTCAGATACTCCGACGATAGTGGCGCTCAAATCGATTCCCCGGGTGGATGGCGCCAAATTGCCGACGCTCGCGGGGCCGCCGCCAACAGCAACGGAACCACCCGAGGGCTTCGGCGCGATCATCAGTTCCGGCTATGAGCAGCCACCGACATCCACCTCGCGCCCGACTGAGCCGCCGGCGGCGACGCCCTTCGTCATCCAGCCGACCCAGCCTGGCCGCGCCATCACTACCGCCGTCCCCATCGACCAAACCCGGCTTGACGGCGCCCAAATGGGCATTCAGGTCCATTACAATTATGATGTGCCCGACTGGCAGCATACCTTGAATCAGATCGCCGCCCTGCGCGTCGGCTGGATCAAGTTGCAAGCCAATTGGAAGTGGCTGCAGCCGGATCGGGCGGGCCAGTTCGACCAGAATTTCCGCCTCTTCCAACTGCATGTTCAGGCGGCGGAACATCGCGGCTTCAAGATTCTGCTAAGCATCGCCAAAGCGCCTGATTGGGCGCGCCATGTCGACCGCAGCGAAGACGGTCCGCCCGATGATCTCAACCAACTCACCTGGTTCATTCAGCGCGTAATGGAGAAGCTCGGCCCACATATCGACGCGATCGAAATCTGGAATGAGCCAAACCTCAAGCGAGAATGGACGGGAATGCACCCGCTGGGCGGCGCCAGTTATATGGAGCTCTTCCGCATCGGCTATGACGCCGTTCGCGCCTATTCGCCCAATATCACCGTGGTCACCGCCGGCTTGGCGCCGACGGGAAATCATAGCGGCGTATCGGTGGATGACCGCGCCTTCCTGCGGCAGATGTATCAGGCGGGGCTGGCGCGATACCGCGATGTGAAAATCGGCATCCACCCTTACAGTTGGGGCAACCCGCCCGATTTTCTCTGTTGCGACAATGTTGAGGGGCAAGGCTGGGATGACCGGCCGCAATTCTTCTTTTTGCAGACGATTCGTGATTACAGCAATATCATCGCCGCCTATAACGATAACGCGCAGATGTGGGTCACCGAATTTGGCTGGGCGACCTGGGAAGATTACCCCACGCAGGCGCCCGAAGTCTGGATGGCCTATAATTCCGCCATAAATCAGCGCGATTATGCGCTTCGCGCCTTCGAAATCGGTCAAGCGCGCGCCAATATCGAGTTGATGTTCCTGTGGAACCTGAGCTATGCCCAGGAATTGACCGTCAACCAGCGAAGCGAGTTGGCCGCCTACAGCATCCTCTACCCGCGCTTTGACGGCAGCGATGGGCAGCGCGAACGTCCGCTATACCGGGCTTTGGCATCCCGCCCGTAACAACAATCAGCGAAAAAGAAAACGCGGGACCCGTCAAGGATCCCGCGCTGCGTCGTGCCAATTTTCAGCCGCGTTATAGCTCGCTCAGCATATTCTCGAAGTCGTCTTGGTCGCTGAGCTCGTCCAGGTCAAGCGCGCCTTGGGCTTCAAGCGTAACCGGCGGCGCCACCGCTTCCCGATCCTGATAGGCATGGAATCCAGTGCCGGCCGGTATCAGCTTGCCGATGATCACGTTCTCTTTCAGTCCGTGCAGCGGATCCAGCTGTCCTTCAATCGCCGCGCCCGCCAGCACCTTGATCGTATGCTGGAAGCTGGCAGCCGAAAGGTAGCTCTCGGTGCTCAAAGCGGCTTTGGTGATGCCGAGCAAGACCTTGCTGGCGGTGGCAATCTCTTTGTCTTCCGCCTTGAGGTCTTCGTTTATCTTCCGCAGCTCCAATTCGTCTACCAACTCGCCAGGAAGCAAATCGCTGTCACCGCTGCGCGTGATCTGCACTTTGCACATCATTTTGCGAATGACGGTTTCAAAATGCTTGTCGGCAATGTTCACGCCCTGGCTGCGATACACGTCTTGAATCTCGCCCAGCAGGTAAAGCTGCGTCGCTTTGTCGCCCTTTACACGCAAGATCTGATGCGGATTGTTTGAGCCTTCGGTCAGCTGTTCTCCGGGCGCGACGGTCATGCCATCATGTATCGTCTTACGCAAGCGGGAGTTGGCGGGAATTTCCAGCTCTTCCTCTTCGCGGATTTCGTCGCGTATGTAAATAACATGATCTTCCACATGGACCCGTCCCGACATTTCAGCGCGCAGATCGTCGGCGCCGTTCTTGGCGATGACCGCGCCCTCCTGGATGTCGCGGCCATCTTCAGCCACGATCTCCCATTCGTCCGGCACCACCTGCCGCGCGCTCAGAGGTTCGCTGTAAACCACAGTCGCGATGAGCGCGCCTTCCGCGCTTTCGGTCAAGCGCAATACCCCGCCGATTGAGGTCATCACCGATTCGCCTTTGGGCTTGCGCCGCGCCTCAAACAGCTCTTCGACGCGGGGCAAACCGCTGGTGATATCGCGCACTTCGGCGGTGCCGCCACTGTGGAAGGTGCGCAAGGTCAGCTGCGTGCCGGGCTCGCCGATCGACTGCGCCGCGATAATGCCGACGGCGGCGCCGATATTGACCATGTCGCCCGAGCCCAGGTCGCGGCCATAGCAAAGCGCGCAGACGCCGTGGATCAAATCGCAGGTCAGCGGGCTGCGAACATTGACCGCTTCCAGGCTTGAATTCTCGATTTTGTCGGCGATCTCTTCATCAATCATCTCGTTGCGCGCGACAATCAACTCATCGCTATCCGGGTCGACGATCGCTTGCGCCGAGCAGCGGCCAACGATTCGTTCAGCCACGTTCTGACCGGCAATGCCGTCATCGCGGCGGATGACCAAGCCGCGCTCGGTATTACAGTCCCAGCGATTGACGATCATGTCTTGGGCGACATCAACCAAGCGGCGCGTCAAGTAACCGGCGTCGGCTGTGCGCAGGGCGGTGTCCGCCAGCCCCTTGCGCGCGCCGTGCGTCGAAATGAAGTATTCGAGCGCGTTCAAGCCTTCGCGGAAATGACTGCGAATCGGCAAGTCGATAATGCGACCCGATGGATCTGCCATCAAGCCGCGCATGCCGGCCAGCTGTGTTATCGGACCGAAGCCGCCCTTGGTCGCGCCGGATTTCGCCATAATGGCAATGGGTCCGTAGGGCGCCATATTATCTTGAATCCGGTCTTGCAGCGTATCTTTGGCGCGGTTCCATTCATCAATCGTAATCTGATAGCGTTCATCCTCGGTCATCAAGCCGCGGCGAAAATCACGGTCGGCGCCATCCACCACCTTTTGCGCGTCGCTCAATACATTGTCGCGATCGTCGGGGATTTCCAAGTCGCTTACGGCGATGGTCGTTCCGGAAATCGTGGCGTAGTGGAAGCCGTAGTTTTTGATCGCGTCGACCACTTCGGTGGTTTTCTCGCCGCCGATTTCTTGGTGACAGCGCGCCACCAGGTTCTGCAATCCCTTTTTGTCCAGCGTCTGCTGGACGAAGCGCATTTCATCCGGCAAGATGCGATTGAATATCGCTCGACCGACGGTGCAGATCTCGGGCTCTTCCTGAGGACCGCGCTCATCAAAAACGTTGCCCAACAGAATCGGCGTATGAAGATCGACCAAGCCGAGCCGATAGAGATATTCGACCTCATCCATATCCACAACGACGCGCCGCTCGTGCAAGTTGGTGATTTCCAACTGCGAATCCAAGCCTTGCGCCCGCATTAGCTTGCGCATCTCGTAGGCATTGGCCAACATGCAGTCCACCTCGCCGGCAAGCAAAGCCTCGACCATTCGATCTACAGCCGACTTGATGGTGCGCAGTCGCCCGTTCTCATCCAGCTCGACTTCATCCTCGAAGAGCACGCGGTTGGGCACATTGCGGAATTGCGCGTAATAATAGCCGTTCGAGCGGTAAGCGATGCCCACCTTGTGGTCGCCAGCGAAAACGGCGCTGGCGGAACGGAACTCGTCGGCGCGCTCGCGGGTCGCCACGATTTCGACTGTCGGATCCATGGTGAGATAGTAATTGCCCAGCACCATGTCCTTTGAGGGACCAACAATCGGCTCGCCATCCGATGGCTTGAGCAGATTGCGCGTGCTCAACATCAAATCGCGCGCTTCTTTAACCGCCTGCTCGCTAAGCGGCACATGCACCGCCATCTGATCGCCATCAAAATCGGCATTAAAAGCCGAGCAGACCAAGGGATGAATCTGAATCGCTTTGCCTTCCACCAGCAAGGGCTCGAAAGCCTGAATGCCCAGCCGATGCAAGGTCGGCGCGCGGTTCAGCAGCACGGGGCGCTCGCGAATAACTTCTTCGAGCACCTCCCAGACTTCGGGTCTTTCACGCTCAATGATGCGCTTGGCGCCCTTGACGTTGCTGGCGTAGTTATAAGAGACCAGGCGGCTGATGACGAAGGGTCGATAGAGCTCGAGCGCCATCGTCTTCGGCAAGCCGCATTGATGCAGTTTCAACTTGGGACCAATGACGATCACCGAGCGGCCCGAATAATCGACGCGCTTGCCCAGCAGATTGCGCCGGAAGCGCCCCTTTTTGCCTTTCAGCATATCGCTAAGCGATTTCAACTCGCGCCGTCCGCGCCGGCTCAGCGCTTTGCCGCGCTGGCTGTTGTCGATCAAGCTGTCGACCGCCTCTTGCAGCATGCGCTTTTCGTTGCGCACGATGACATCGGGCGCGCCAAGATCAAGCAAATGCTTCAAACGATTGTTGCGATTGATCACGCGGCGATACAAATCATTGAGATCGCTGGTCGCGAAGCGCCCGCCGTCCAACTGCACCATTGGCCGCAGATCGGGCGGAATCACCGGCAAAACGGTCAGAATCATCCATTCCGGACGATTGCCATTCGGTTCGTTTTCCTGCTTGGTTTCATCGGTGTCAATCACCGTCTCGCGGCTGCTGCGCAGGCTCTCCACGACTTTCAGGCGTTTGGTCGCCTTGCGCCTGACCTGCTTGGAGCGGGCGTGGCGCACCTCATCCCAAAGCATCTCAGTCATCTTCGCCAGGTGCAGGTCGCTCAACACGTCATAGAATGCTTCGGCGCCCATGCCAGCCTGAAAGACATTGCCGAATTTGCTTTTCAGCTCGCGGTATTTGCTCTCGGAAATGAAGACGTAGTCGGCGCCAGCCTGCCGGATTCTCGCTTGCCGATCGCTGGCGGAGGTAATCGCCGCCGACTGCAAGCTTAGCAGGCGGTTCAGATCGTTGATCTGCTCTTCAGCCTTGTCGCGATAGACCTCGGTCTTCGCCTTCAGCTCGTCGAATTGCTCTTCCAAAGAAGAATCGTCTTCACCATCGGCGGAGTCCGCCTCGCTGCCAATCTTAGCGATCTCTTCCCGCACGAGCGCCGCAGTTTCAGACTGCAGCCCGCTGAGATGCTCATTGACCATCGTCTGGATTTTCGATATGTGATCGTTGGTGATCACTTCGCCTTCGGCGACAACGAGGCCGGAAATCGACTCCAAGCTGATGGCTGCCGCTGCCGCTTGCCCGAGCAAGTTTTCGACCTGCGATTGCGCCGCTTGCGCCTCACTCATGACGTCGTCGCTGAGGCGGCTCAATTCCGCCTCGAAATGATCGCGAATCGCCGCCGCCTTGTTTTCGCGATCTTCGCGCGTCTCACTGATTTGCCGCTCGATTGCGTCGGCGAGTTCTTGTTCTTTGGCTGCAAGCTCTTTCTCGATTCGCCCGATCGCCCGGGCGCGCGCGTCTTCATCTACATGCGTCACCACATATTGGGCGAAATAAAGCACGCGGTCGAGGTTGCGCCGGCTAACATCCAGCAGCAGGCCGAGATAGCTGGGCACGCGCCGCGTATACCAAACATGGGCGACCGGCGCCGCCAGCTCAATATGCCCCATACGCTCGCGGCGAACGGAAGAACGCGTCACCTCGACGCCGCATTTGTCGCAGATGATGCCGCGGTAACGGATGTTCTTGTACTTGCCGCAATAGCACTGCCAATCGCGGGTGGGACCGAAGATGCGCTCGCAAAACAGCCCGTCCATTTCGGGACGCAGCCGCCGATAATTGATCGTCTCGGGTTTCGTCACCTCGCCGTAGGACCAGGATCGCACCTGTTCCGGCGAAGCCAAACTGATACGCAATGCACTGAAGTCTTTCGCCTCCAAGACGGAACCTCCTCTGCGCTATGATTCAGTTGCTTGGACAAAGATGACTTGATGAATCAAATGCCTAAACACCATAAAATAGCAAAAAGCCCTCAGAAGGCACAGCTTCTGAGCCTCGCGCAAACGTGATGTATTAGCGTTTTTCCATCGCGGGAAATTGTAACCTGGCTCGGTCGAGTTTGTCAAGATGCGTCTATAAAGTCGACCATTATGGGTCGCAAACGTGTAGGGCTGGCAACAAACCCCACCCCCCGGCCCCCTCCCCGACGAGTCAGGGAGGGGGAGCAAATCGCGGCAGGTCGCAATGTATTCTGTGTCGGCGGTTGCTCCGTGGCGGGTTTGTCTACAATGGATTCTGGGGGCCGATCTCTAACCCTTCACTGCGCCGATCGTCAAGCCGGAAATGAAGTAGCGCTGCAGCATCAGAAACAGCGCAATCACCGGCAGCGAAACCAGCGTCGCCGCCGCCATCATTTCGCCGTAAGGAACCTGCGAACCCGTTGCCTGGCTGCGCATAGTCGCGATGCCGACTGGCAGCGTGACGACTCTGCTGCCGCGCAGCACCATCAGCGGCCAGATGAAACTGTTCCAGGAGCCGAGGAAGGTCAATATCGCCAGCGTCGTCAAGCCGGGCCGCACCAAGGGCACGATGACCTGGGCGTAAATCCGAAACTCCGAAGCGCCGTCAATCCGCGCCGATTCCATCAATTCCGACGGCACCGCCTGTATATACTGCCGCATCAGGAAGATGCCAAAAGCCGGCGCCATCCAGGGGACGATCATCGATGCGGGATGATTGACCCAGTCGATCCGGCTCATCAAGATGAAAAGCGGAATCAATATCAGCTGGAAGGGAATCATCGTCGAGCCGATGAGAACGATGAAGAGCAGATTCTTGCCGCGAAAATAATACTTGGCGAAAGCGAAACCGGCCAGCGAACAGAAGAAGAGCACGAATATCGTCACCACCGCGGCGTAAATGATGCTGTTGATATACCAATAGGGAAAGGGCCACTCGGTCAGCAGAGTTATGTAATTCTTGAATGACCAGACTGCGGGGGGCAGCCAGGGCGGCAGCGTGAAAATCTCGGTCGTCGTCTTGAACGATGAATAGATCATGAAGGCGATTGGCGAGACCGTTAGCAGCGCCCCGCTGATGACCACAATATGCAGCGCAATCACCCCCAGGCGCTGACTGAATCGCTCGCCCATCAGTCCTCCTTCCGGAAGACGCCGTACCACTGCAGTTGCAGCAGCGACAAAATGAATACCGTGGCGAAAAGCACCGTTCCCACTGCCGATGCGAAGCCAAGACGCAAACGCGTATAGCCGCGCTCATAAAGATACTGCACCACGCTCATGCTTGCGTTGGCGGGTCCACCGGTGCCATTGGTCAAAATCTGGATCTCATCGAATATCTGTATTGAGCTCAGCAAGACGATAATACTGACGAACAAAATGATCGGCCGCAGCATGGGGATGGTGATGCGAAAGAATTTCTGCAGCATACTCGCGCCATCTATCGACGCCGCTTCGTATAACTCTTCGGGAATGCTTTGCAGCCCCGCCAAGAAATAGATGGTGAGCAAGCCGGTCGAGCGCCACACAATAAGAATGATAATTGCTACCTTGACCCAGGATCGATCGCCCAGCCAGTATATCGGCTCCAGACCCAAAAATATCAGCGGCGCGTTCAGTAAGCCGGTGTCGCGACTATAGATAATCTGAAAGACCAGCGTAATCGCCACCGTCGATGTCACCACCGGCGTGAAGTACATCGCCCGCCAGACATTGCTGAAGCGAAGGGATTTGGAATTTAGAAGCACCGCCAGCACCAGCGCCAATGGCAGGACGATCAGAAGGCTTGCAATCGCATAAACCGCCGTGTTAGTCGCCGCTTGCGCGAACACTTTGTCGCTGATCAAACGTCCGTAATTACGAGCGAGCACAAAGCGGGGATCGTTGATGCCATCCCAACGGAACAAGCTCAGCACCAGCGCAAGCAGGCTGGGCGCCAGAAAGAAGAAAGCAAACAGCACGTAGAAGGGAGAAATGAAGGCATAGGGCGCGAGCTTGTGCTGCTGGAAACTTCCAGCATCCCGCGCCTCGCGCCCGCGCGATATCACAGCCTGTACCATGCGTTGGTCCTACAGCCCGATTACAAGTTCATGCAGGGGCGAAGTGTAGGGCGAGACTACCCCTCACCCCCCGGCCCCCTCTCCCACAAGGGGAGAGGGGGAGTTGCGACGAAGCGGGAAGCGAAGTATTTTGCGTTGGCGGGGGCATAGTCGCGCGGGTGTCTACGGCCCGATAACAAGTCCTTGCGACGGTGAGACATAGGGCGAGACAAGTCTCGCCCCTACACATATTCTACGCGCACTGCAGCGCAATCAACGTTACTCGGCGAAGGCGATTTCGTCTTCCATGTATTGCACGATGTTGTCGATCGCTTCATCAGCGGTGACGGCGCCATCGAAGAACAAGGCAAGCTCAGCCGCCATTTGCGACTCAAAGGTCTGGCGGAAAAGGCTCTGATACCAGATCGGCACATCGTCTACGATCTCGGCAAAAACCTCGCCCGTCTTTTGACCGGCATAAAACGGATCGGACAGACCGACGATTCGATCATCGTGGAAAGCGGCGGACATCGTCGGATAGTAGGCGATCTCCTCGTAGCGCTTGATCTGATTTTCGAGCGTCACATAGGTGTATTGCAGCAACTCCCAGGCATATTGGGCGTTTTCGTTCTCCTTGGCGACGGCGAATCCGGTGCCGCCCCAAACCGATGTCTTATGGCCGTCGCCATCGTCCCAAACAGGCATGCGGCCAATACGAAATTGCTCAGCCATATCTTCCGCTTGCTCTTTCAGGATGAAGTCGGAGTACCAATCGGGCATAATCGCGCCGACCAAATTGCCTTCGCGATAAGCATTCATGATCGCCGGTCCCCACACTTCGGCGCTGGGAACGAAGCGAATCGCGCCGCTGTCCAAGCCTTCGCGCAGCAAGTTCAGCACTTCAATCGCAATCCCCCGATTCGACTCATCAGGCAAGACAAATTCGCCGTGTTCGTCGAAAATCGCGCCGCCTCGCTGCAGCAAATACATCATGAACATGCCACCGTGGTCGGTAATGTACGACAAGGCGATGCCTTCTTCGGCAAGAGCCGCGCCCGTCTCCAGGTACTCATCCCAGGTCGTCGGCACCGACAGTCCCCGCTCCTCGAATATCGACGGCTGATAGTAGTAGACAACGGCGCAAAGCGAGCTGTCCACGCCATAGACGCGGCCCTGATATTTGTAAGGCGTGTGCCGTCCTTCGACGATCAGGTCATAGTCGTCAGCCAGCAGATCGGTCAAATCGAGGAATTTGCTCTCGATAATGCCGCCCTGCATAAAGCGCGGGAACGAGCCCTGCTCGATGCCCAGCAAATCGGGAATCTCTTCGCCGGCCGCCAAGTTGCCCAGCACCTTGTCAAATACGCTTGGCACCACCTCAAATTCAAAGGTAAAGTTGATATCGGGGTAGCGCTCTTGCCACTCCTCGGCGCGCGCGCTGAAGAACTGCACATACAAGCCGTCATGCGTCCACATCGTCATGGTCACTTCGCTGGCGTCCTGCGCCGCCACCGGCAGCGCCGCCGCCCAAAGCAAGACGCAAGCCAACACCAATGTCACGATCGAGAGCATCTTTCTCATTTCATCCTCCTAGTTGGAACACGTAAAATAACAATTCATGCGACTTCGGGATGATAACGCCTTGCGTCTGCACCTGTCAAACGCAATCCGGCTCGCAGCGCCTGAGATTCGCGCAGATTATGCTATAATGCGCGCTCGTAACCGACAGGTCTCTGGAGCCATTACATGAGCCACTTGCTCAGCGTCGATGCCGCCCTATCTAAGATCCTTGCCGACATGAAGAGGCTGGATGCGGAGACTGTCTCCCTGCCCGATGCGCATGACCGCGTACTCGCCGAAGACATCGTCTCGCCCATTGACCTGCCGCCATTTGACAACTCGGCGATGGACGGCTACGCGCTAAAGTTCGAAGACAGCGCCGCTGCCAGCCAAGCCAATCCAAAGACATTGGCGGTGACGATGGACATCCGCGCCGGAAGCGCGCCCGACGGACAATTGCAGGCGGGGCAAGCCGCCCGCATTATGACCGGAGCGCCCATTCCAGCCGGCGCGACGGCGGTCATCCCGGTCGAGGACACCGATGATGACTGGAGCAAAGGCGAAGACAGCCCGCTTCCCGCGCGAGTCAGCCTATATCGCAGCCTGGCTGAAGGCGAGAACATCCGCCTGGCGGGAGAAAACATCAAAACGGGCGAAACGATCATGAAAGCGGGCGCCGTCATCGGACCGGCTGAAGTCGGCATGTTAGCCGGTATCGGACGACCGCGCGTCGAGGTCGTGCGCCGACCGAAAGTGGTCATCCTCAGCAGCGGCGATGAGTTGGTTGATATCTACGATGAACTGACTCCCGGCAAGATCCGCGATACCAATGGTTACACGCTGGCGGCTTTGGCGCGTCAGGCGGGCGCCGTACCCATTCGCCTGCCAATCGCCAAAGACAGGCTGGATTCCATCCGCGCTCTCTATCGACGCGCCCTATCCATCAATCCCGACCTGCTGATCAGCACAGCCGGCGTTTCCGTCGGCGCCGCTGACCTGGTGCGCGTGGTGATGGACGAACTGGGCGAGATCGACTTTTGGCGCATCAATATGCGGCCCGGCAAGCCGCTGGCTTACGGGACGATACAAGGAGTTCCGTTTTTCGGTTTGCCGGGCAATCCCGTATCGACCATGGTGACCTTTGAGGCGCTCGTCCGACCGGCGCTGGCCAAGATCGCCGGACGCTCCATCAGCCAGCGCAGGATCAAAGCGACGATCGCTGACGACATGCGCTCCGATGGACGGCGAACCTACGCCCGGGTAACGCTTTCGCGCGAAGGCGACCGTCTCATCGCTCGCGCCACCGGCATCCAGAGCTCCGGCGCCTTAATGTCCATGGTGCTGGCTGACGGACTGGCGATCATCCCTGAGGGTCAAAAGATCGTGCGGCCCGGGAGCGAACTGAATGTGCTTCTTTTGCGTAAGGTAACTTAATGTGGACCGATTCCAGAAAATGAGGACCTTAGGATGAAAGACCTTGCTGACGGTGCTGCAGCATCGAAAAGACGCGACGCGATCCTCCGCCGCGTACAGTTGCTCTTGGTATTGATCGGCTTGGCAGTCGCCGGCTACCTGAGTTATCTCAAGATCGAGGACGCGCCGGCGGTCTGCGTCGAGTCGGGACCCTTCAATTGTGATGTCGTGTTAAACAGTCTATATTCGGAGTTGGCGGGTGTGCCGATCGCCTATCTGGGTTTTAGCGTCTATCTGGCGATTGGGGCGATTCTATTGCTGGAGAAGCGGGTAGCGTTTCTGCGGGAATGGGGCGCGCTGATCACGTTCGGCATCGGTCTCTTCGCCTGGCTCTTTTCGATGTGGCTGGTCTATGTGCAGTTCGCCCTGCTGCAGGCGCTCTGCCCCTGGTGCCTCAGCCACGAGACCAACTTCACCATTCTATTCGCCCTGATTTGCTATCGGGTCTACCGCGAAACTTTCGGCGCGGCATAAGTGGGGGCCAGGTTGTTCAAGGTCTTGCAAAACCCTTAGAAAATCTCAAACAGTCGGCCTAGCGTGAAGATTTGACCTAGGACAAGGAGTCCAAGTATCCATTTGTGATAATCGAGTGCCGTTTCTATGCGTGACAATGTCGCCGATATGTCGCTTTTCTTAACATATTCCTCTGAACGCGTTTCCATCTGCGTAACGCGGCTTTCCAATGTGGACTCTGCCATATAGCCTCGCTCCATGTCAGTCGGGCTCGTTCGTCATAATTATCAGCCGCGTTAACGAATCTGTCAAGACGACTGAATACGAGGACTTCCCTAGCCTGCTGGTCTACGATTGGGAAGTACGGCAACCTAATGAGGTGCATTCCCGCAATTGAGCGGTAAGGACTGGTGCTCAGGACTGCGTTCCGCGCAAGGTACGCGCCAGGATTTCTTCTTGCTTCTCCCGGTGGTTGGGCCGCGCGCTGCCAAGGTTGTTACTCGGCGCCGCCGGGACCGGTTCGCTCTGCATCGCCCGGCGGAAAGCCTGCGCCATGGCGGTGGGCACAGCCTCCTCTTCGTCATCGTCGATGCCGATCTCTTCCTCTTCCGGCGCCGCCTTCATCGTCAGATCAATCTGGCGCGAACGACCATTCTTCTTTATGACGCGCACTTCAACTTCCTGCCCTATCTCGGCGACATCGCTCGGCGTCCGCACGTAGTTGTCTGACATTTCGGAAACATGCACCATGCCAGGGCGTTCGGCGCCGAAATCGACGAAGACGCCGAAGTCCTCGACGCGGATCACCTGGCCCCGGTAGGTTCTCCCTTGCCGTATCTTGCCCCAAGGAACGAGTGGCGGCTTTTCCATCGTCAAAGCGACATAGCCATCTTGACGAGTCTTGTACACAAAGGCGGTGAGTTCGCTGCCGGGCGGCGCTATATCTTTTATGTTTCGCTTTTCATTGCGAGCCAGTTGAGATATATGCAGCAGCGCGTCCTGCCCGGTGCCGATATCAACCAGGGCGCCGTATACGCCAATATGCCTGACCGTACCCGTGACTTCCACCCCAACTGTTAGCGCGCCCGCTTCTGCTGCCATCTTGTGCCGCTCCTTCGAAACATGAATCCGGCGTCCAATCGACGCCCTATCTAACTCTCCGGACAGATTTCCTCATCGCCAACGCCGTCGCCAACATAGTCAAATTCTTCCGCGCCCGAATAGGTGGACAAAGAAACAAAGCCCTTCCATTCGTTCAAGCGGGCACAGGTCAGCAACTCGCCCATTTCGCTCGGCGCCATGTACATCACGCCGATGATCTTGTTATCTACTGACACGTTGCCTTGCTCGCCACCGGCGACATAAGAGTAAATCACGATTGGTATGTCGGGATAAACGAATACGGCGTAAGCCTGTTCCTCGCTGACGGCCTGCCCAGCGACGTAGCGCGGCTCGCCGAATTTGTCGAATACCGGACCGAAAATCATCTCCGGGGCGAGTTGAAGCAGGAAGGAGGTGATCGTCTCGCCGTCGCGGCTAATCACCTGGCAGCAAGGCTGGTTTTCGCCTTCGGCGAAGTTGATTACCCGTCCCGGGTTATCGCCCTCCGCTTCGGATTCCTCCGTGATCTTGAAGCGACCGGAGCTTTTCAGGGTCACTTCAGCATCGCGATAGCTGGTTTCGCCCGGCGTAATGCCATTCCAGCAAGGCGCCTCACAGGGATCGCCGCTCAAAAGACTGGTATCATGCAGTTTCGTCTCATCGAGGAGATTTATTTCACCAGCGCAGGCAGCCAGCGCCACCGTTAGCATGAGCAGGACATAAAGGAGCGGGCGGCGATTCATCTAATACCACTTTCGCAAGCTTTCGGGCGACAATCCGCGCGCATCATAGCAAAGTCCAAAGGCTTTGTACAGTACGGTCAGACAAGCGGGTTTTGCCTCGCCTAGTTCAGGCGCAAGGTCAGCGAATAGACACCCAGCGTACCGCCATACTGGTTCGCATATCGCGTCGCAATGATCGTGTAGGGACCGTTTTCCGTCAGCACATAACCGCTGATCAGCGAATCCGTCTTGCGGCCGGCGGTGCCCAGCAATACCGGATCCGCATCGTCATTCGCCGCGATCTGCCGATCGCCCGGGCTGATCAGATATAAATTGGTGTCCAGCGTTTGTGTCGCCGCCAACATGCTGATGGTTACCGAATCGCCGGCGACGCCATTGAAACGGTATACATCAAAGGGGTTTTCCGCACTGATGACGCCGGTTACGTTCTGTCCGCTTTCAATCAAAGGCGCGTCGAAGGCTTCCTCCTGGTACGCGAGCGTGCGGCTGCCGGCGTCGATAAAGCCGGCTTCGCCAGCGAATGCCGCGCCCGAGGGCGTCACCGTGAAGTTCGTCACATAGCGCTGCCCTGCCAGCGGGAATTCGCGCGCATCGGCGACCACCTGCCCATTGACCTCGATCAGCAAGGTAAAATCGACCGCCGGCGGAAAGTCCGTACAGGCGTTCTGATACCAAACTTCGACTTCGTAGGTGCCGGGGCGAATTGTGCCGGGGGGCCAATAGATATAGGAAACGGGCGAGCCGGTCGCCGCCGGCACGCAATTTACATTTCCGGCTTCCTGCAAGATGCCGCCACTGAGGCCAAGCGGGTTGTCATCGAAAACCGATTCGCCAGCGGGATCGCGCACGAGCAGCTGCAAGTCGGCGCTGGTGCTCCAAAAGAGGCTGACCTCAATATCGCCCTGCGGCAGATTCAAACTCGTCAATTGGCTGGCGACATCGTTGGCAGGACCAGTCAGCGTTAACTGGAATTCGCCTTCCGTGCCGCCAATTTCTTTGGCGTAACGCGAGGCGACAATTGTGTAAGCGCCCGTGCTCAACAGCCGCGCGTTGGCGATCGACGAATCGGTCGTTCCGCCGAAGGCATCATCATTCACGTTTACCACTTTGCCAGTTGGATCAACGATCTGCAGCAAGGTATCGAGATTGGGTCCTATCGCCTGCATATCCACCGAAATCAACTCGTCAGCCGCGCCAGCGAACGTATAGGTCATGAAGGGCTGCTCGTTGCTGATCGCGCCGCGAACCGGGACATCGCGCAGGATCGGCGTCGCCGCAAGCGCGGCGAAATCAAAGCTGGCGGGCAGCAGCGTCAGGCTCGAATCGGGATAAGCGCCGCCGATGCTGAGCTCGGCGCTGCCATCGGCTGCGATCTCGAAGCGCGTCACATACACGCTTTTGCCCGCGGCGCCGCCTGGGGAGAGGTTCACATTCAAAAGCCCGGCCGATACGCCATTGACCATGACATCAAGCTGGAACGGTACGGTCCTGGGTTGCGGATCACAAGCCTGCTCGTAATAGACGATGACCTCGTAACTGCCGGTCGACAAAAAGCCGGGCTGCCAAATGGCGCTCTCTTCGGGCGCGCTGCTGATCACCTGGCACAAGCCGTTGGCGTCAGGACCGAATATGCCGCCGTTGGTCGTCGCGCGTGAATTCCAGTGAAGCGCCTGCCCGGTTGGGTCGCGCACCTCCAGGTTCAAGTCGACAGCGCCGTTCCAATTCAGCCGCACATCAATGCCGGCGCCCAATAAAATGAGCTGGGGCTCAGACGCTGCTGACGAAATTTCTTGCGCGGCGGTTTCCGTCGCGCTGCCTTCAGCCAAGTCCAACCGGATGTCGAAGGTCGTATCGGGCGCGCCGCTGCCAGGGGCGAAATAGACGAAAACATTGTAACGGCCTCCGCCGCTGAGAGCGATATCGCCAGCGATCAGCGAACCGGAGCCAGCCGTATCGGCCGCCTGCGCGATGGTATTGCCGTTGATATCGCTAATCAGCAAGGCGAGCGAGCCGCCGCTAATATTCTCAAGCGAGATCGTCGCCGATGTGTTCGCGCCCGCGTCAAATACATAGGTGGTGGCATTGCTGGCGGGACCAAGCACGCCCGAAACGGTTGCGCCCGGCGCCAAAACATTGATCGAGTTCTGCGCCAAGACAGGCGACGCAGCGAAGACCAGGCAGATCGTCAAGACAGCGATCAGCGTTCCACACGGTCCAAGCCGATTGACTCTTGATTGGGACATATCGCTAGTCCTCCTTACCTGCGGCGCAATTCTGACGCTGCGAACCGAAGTGTAACGGATTCTCCATACGCTTGCCAGCCTAACAGCCTACGCCACCGCAACGATTGCGGCAGCCCCGTTGCCTTCCCGCCGCTCCTTGGTTTCACTATAGGCAGCGAGCGATTTTCATGTGACGAAAGGCAACTGCCATGGCAAATACAACCTTAGCATACTACACGCTAAAGCCGCCCGCTTCAATTATGAGTGGCCGCATTCGGCATCGGCGCGTCAGTGGCGAGGCTGCCGGACCAGTTGATCGAAGGACTTTGGTTTTTTCGCCGGTATCACTTGCCTTTCGCGTCTTGGCTTCCCTGGCTATCGTCTTGTTAGCTGGCGCGGCGCAAGCGCAGCGGCCGACAGCGGCAACGCATGTCGTTCGGCCGGGCGAGACGCTCGGCTTGATCGCCCAGCATTACGGCGTGGATATCTTCACGCTGGCTTCGGCAAACGGGATCCGCGACGCGCATCGCATCTACAGTTGGCAGCAGCTGACGATACCGCCGGGCGCGCCCAACTCCGCCCCGGCGATTGTCGCGCAAGGCAGGCATATCGTGCGCCCGGGCGAAACGCTGGATAGCATCGCCAAGCAGTATGGCATCGATTTGAGCGACCTTATCTCGTTGAACAAGATCTTCGGCTGGATTTATCCGGGCGATGAACTGGCGCTGCCCGTTGCCGGAGGGGCGCCCACGCCCGTTCCGACCGATCCGCCGGTCACCGCCGCGGCTGACAGCGTCACGCACATTGTTCGCGTGGGCGATTCGCTGGGTGAAATCGCTCAGGCATACGGTGTTTCGCTTTACGACCTGCAGGCGGCAAATAATATCTGGACCCGGATCATCTTCGTGGGACAAGAGCTGACGATTCCCCCGGGAGGAACAGCGCCAACCGAATTCGCCTTGCCCGCGGAATCGGTCACACATGAAGAGAGTCCAGCGCCGGTAAAGCGGGTGGAAGCAAGCGGCATCAGGCATAAGGTGCAATTAGGTGAATCGCTGGCCAAGATCGCCGAAGCCTACGGCGTAACCCTCTATGACCTGCAAACGCTGAACGACATCTGGACCTCAATCGTCTACGTTGGGCAAGAAATCGAGATCCCCGCCGGCGGATCGCTCGCGCTGGAATCCGCATTGCCAGCGCAAGGGGAAGCGACTGACGAACGTCCAGCAGAATCGGCGCCTGAACCGGAACCGACGGTCGAATCCAGCGGCATTACTCACCGCGTACGATTCGGCGAGTCGCTGGCAAAGATCGCAAATGCTTACGGCGTCTCCCTATATGACCTGCAAACGCTGAATGACATCTGGACCTCGATCGTCCATGTTGGGCAAGAAATCAAGATCCCCGTCGGCGGAACGCCACCGGTCGAATCCGCATTGCCAGCGCAACGGGAAGAGACTGACGAAAGTCCAGCAGAAGCGGCGCCAGAACCAGAACCGGCGGTGGAAGCCAGCGGCATCACGCACAAGGTGCAACTGGGCGAGTCGCTGGCTAAGATCGCAAATGCTTACGGCGTCTCCCTATATGACCTGCAAACGCAAAACGACATCTGGACGTCACTCGTCTATGTTGGGCAAGAAATCGAGATCCCCGCCGGCGGATCGCTCGTGCTTGAATCCGCATTGCCAGCGCAAGGGGAAGCGACTGACGAACGTCCAGCAGAAGCGGCGCCTGAACCGGAACCGGCGGTCGAATCCAGCGGCATCACTCACAAGGTGCAACTGGGCGAGTCGCTGGCCAAGATCGCCGAGGCTTATGGCGTATCCCTCTACGACCTGCAAACGCAAAACGACATCTGGACGTCACTCGTCTATGTTGGGCAAGAAATCGAGATCCCCGCCGGCGGAACGCCACCGGTCGAATCCGCATTGCCAGCGCAACGGGAAGCGACTGACGAACGTCCAGCAGAAGCGGCGCCTGAACCGGAACCGACGGTCGAATCCAGCGGCATCACTCACAAGGTGCAACTGGGCGAGTCGCTGGCCAAGATCGCCGAGGCTTATGGCGTATCCCTCTACGACCTGCAAACGCTAAACGACATCTGGACGTCACTCGTCTATGTTGGGCAAGAACTCGAGATTCCCGCCGGCGGATCGCCCGTCGTCGAATCCGCGAAACCAGCGGAACCAGCGGATCTAGCGACAACTGACGAAAGTCCAGCGCCGGAATCAGCGGTCGAAGCCAGCGGCATCACGCATAGGGTACGATTCGGCGAGTCGATGGCAAAGATCGCGGCGGCTTACGGCGTCTCCCTCTACGACCTGCAGACGCTGAACGACATCTGGACCTCGATACTCTACGTCGGACAGGAACTCGAGATTCCCGCTGGCGGATCGCCCGTCGTCGAATCCGCGAAACCTGCGGAGCCAGCGACGCCTGAGGAAAGTCCAGCGCCGGAAGCGCCGGAACCAGCGGTCGAAGCCAGCGGCATCACGCATCGGGTGAAAGTCGGCGAGTCACTCTCCAAGATCGCGGTCGCTTATGGCGTTTCGCTACTTGAACTGCAAGCGCTGAATGACCATTGGACCTCGATACTCTACGTGGGACAGGAACTTGAGATTCCCGCTGGCGGACGTCCCCCGCAAGACGGCGACGTTCCGCCCGCGTCGGAGGCAGAGGCCCCGCCGCCGACGCAAGCTTCTACTTCACCGCAATCGGCAACGTTCCACACTGTCCGGCGTGGCGAATCTTTGTTTGGCATCGCGAATCAATACGGCATCTCGCTTGATGCGCTGATCCGCGCCAACGGCATTGAGGACGTGAACCGCATCCACGCTGGAAACAAGCTCCGCGTCAGCCGCTTGGATGCAGTCGCGCCGCCAGCCGCCTCAAACGAAGCGACCAGCCCGGCGCCAGCGCAGGCAGCTCCGCCAGCCGCCCCAGCAGGCCGCGCCCTTCCCGTCCTAACGACTAGGCCCGCTCCTGGCGTCTATCCTGCTGGCGAACTCGGACAGCTGTACACCGTCGGCCGAGGCGAATACCTGACGGAGCTTGGCGTGCGCTTCAATATGGAATGGAGAGTTCTCGCCGAAATCAACGGCATAAGCCCTCCCGCATACGCAATGCACCCCGGGCAGACACTGCGGATACCTAGCTTCGTAGAGTACCTCAGCTATCTGCCGGACAATTCGAATTACAAGCTCTTCTATACCACCAATCATCATCCAGGACCGCGAGTAGGCGTCGGGCGCGAGATCGTCATCGAGCTCGGACGGCAATCGATATACGCGTACGAAAACGGCGTCCTCAAGAAGCGGGCGCTGATGTCCAGCGGAAAAATGATCACGCCGACGGTGCTAGGAGACTATGAGATCTATCGCAAGTATCGTTCGCAGACGATGAGCGGTCCCGGTTACAGCTTGGACAATGTGGAATGGCCGATGTATTTCTACGCGGGCTACGCCATTCACGGCACTTGGTGGCACACGATGTTTGGCACGCCCATGAGCCATGGCTGCGTCAACCTCACAAATGCTGACGCCCAATGGTTCTGGGAATTCGCGCCGCTTGGCACGCCCGTGCACGTCCGCCATTAAGCTGCAACCTTCAGTTTTCACCCTTCGCGCCGTCGAGCCCCAACTCGGCGGCGTGGTCTTGCATCGCTCTCAGCACAAGCGGCACGTGAAAGTCCCAGACATCCACGCCCAGCACGGCGCAGCCATCAATTACATCCTGCCGGTTGACGCCGGCGGCAAAAGCCTTGTCCTTCCACTTCTTGCGGATGCTGCGCACTTTCACATCGCGGATGTCTTTGCTTGGGCGCACCAGCGCCACCGCCGTGATCAGGCCGGTCAGTTCATCAACCGCGTATAGCGCCTTGTCGCGCAGCGTCGTCCGGTCATCGGCCGCCAGCGGTCCATGGCTCAGGATCGTGCGGATGTCCTCCTCGCCCAAACCGCGCTCGCGCAGAATCGGCGCGCCATCCATCGGATGCTGCTCCAGCGATGGGTGAATCTCCCAATCGAAGTCGTGCAGCAAGCCGACCAGTCCCCAAGCCTCGGGGTCTTCGTCGTAGTGCTGGGCGTAGGCGCGCATGGCAAACTCGACCGCCAGCATGTGCTTGCGCAGCGAATCCGCTTGCACATGCTCGCAAACGATGTCGTAGGCTGTGTCTCTGTCCAAGGTCTTTCACCTCCTCGGCGCCGGAATTACCGCGCGCCATTCCAGTCAACAAGCGCGAATAATCATACCTGATTACGGTCTTCATTACAGATCAAAGCGCGCTGGAAGCCAATCTGAAGCGATGGCTGCAACATCGCTCCTGCTGAGGACCATTGCCAATCAAGACTGGCGCTTCGAGTGACCCTATGCGATTATCCGTTCCGATCATAGTACAGGAGCAAGAGATGGCCAAAGAAGCGCGCGAACTCGAGCAAGCCTTCCTCTCCAGCCTTAGCGACGAGACGGGCGCGAGTCTAACGGAATGGATGCAAACCCTGGAAACGACGGGCCTCAAAAAGAACAATGAGATCGTGAAATGGCTCAAGACCAAACGGTCTTTCAACCATATGCAAGCCACCATGCTGGCGGGTATCTTCCTCAACGGTGGCGAGCCAGTCTTCCATTACCCTACGCTTTTCGCCAGGTTGTTCGCGGGCAAAGAGCAGCAGCGACCACTCTTCGGTGCAATCGCCGACCGCCTCCAGGCTGAATTGCCCACTATTCTGTTCATACCCACGAAGACTTACGTCTCAATCGAGGATGAGCGCGTCTTCGGCTGCGCCAAGATCAATAAATCCAATATCCGCATCGGACTCGATTTGGGCGATGAACCCTTCGGCGATTATGTGCGGAAGGGCGTCGGACTGGGCGCGATGCCCAATATTACCCACATGATCGAGTTTACCGATGTGGCGCAGATCGACGAGCGCCTCGCCGCGTACACCCGTCAGGCTTATGAGCGAGCGCACGGCGTTTGAGCGAAGGCGTTACCCGGCTAGCCCTTGACCGCGCCGAAGGTGATCCCGCGGATCAAGTACTTTTGCGCGAATAAGGCGAATATGATCATCGGCACGATCATCACCACGCTCATCGCCGCCATCGGCCCCCATTGTATGCCCTTGTCGCTGACGAAACTGGCGACGGCGATGGACAAGACGCTGGCTTTTCGCCGCGCCACGCTTGAAGCGATCAAGAACTCGTTCCAGGACAAGAATGCGGTCAGTATCGCCGCTGCCGACACACTCGGCATCACAATCGGCAACACGACGCGCCAGAATCGCTGCCAGATGCTGGCGCCATCGACGATCGCCGCCTCTTCGATTTCCGTCGGCAAATCCTGAAAGACGACCAGCATCAGCCAGGTCACGAAGGGAATCGTAATGCCGAGTTGACCAATGATGATCGCCCAGACCGTATCCAGCAGGTCAAGCTCGCGCATCACCAAGAAGAATGGGATGACCGTCGTCACGCGGGGATAAAAGCGTATGAATAAGAAAAGGAAGGTGATCAGCGCGAGGAAACGGGCCGCGAGGCGCATGCGCGCCAGCCCATAAGCGGCCAGCGTCCCGCTCACAATCGTGATCGCGGTGGTCCACAGCGCGACGGTGAGGCTGTTGCGGAAATAACGTATGGTCTTGCTGTCATCGATCAATTCTTCATAATGCTGGAACGTGACTTCGGTCGGCAGAATCGTCGGCGGCACCGTTAAGAATTCGCGCGGCAACTTGATGCTGTTGATGACCAAGTAGGCCAGCGGCACAAGGACCGACAGGCAGGCGACAACCAGTATGAGCAAGCGAAGAAGCGCAAGCATATTTTGACTGAATGATTTGTTTCGGCTCAAGTTTGACTCTCGATATTCCGGAGCTACCAATCCCGTCGCTGAAAGCGGAAAGCCAGCCAGATGCTGAGGCTGGCGAAAGCCATGAATATCCAGGACGATGCCGCCGCCGCCCCGAAATTGAAGTTGCGCAAACCTTGCGTATAGATATAGAAGGTCATCGTATAGGTGCTAAATCCCGGACCGCCGAAGGTCAGCGAATAAATGGAATCGAGCGACAAGAGCGACTCCAACATCCGAAAAACCAACGTAAGCAGCAGGAGCGGCATCAGCAAGGGCAGCTCGACATGCAGGAAGGTCCGCCAGCGAGAGGCGCCGTCAATCGCCGCCACTTCCAGCAGATCTGTCGGAATGCTGGCGATCGCTGCGCCCGCGACCAGCAGTACGAAAGGCGTCCATTGCCAGGTATCCAGCAGAATCACCGACACCAGCGCCCAATCTGACGATGCCAGCCACTCCGGTCCTTGAATGCCGATAAAGCTCAGCAGGTGATTGACCAAGCCGGCGCGCGAATTGAGCAAGATGCGCCACAGCGTGCCAGCCGCGACCGGCGCAATCACCATCGGCAAGATAAGCAGCGTGCGCACCGCCCGCATGCGCCAGCTTGCGCCCATCGTCAAATAAGCGAGGCAGACGCCCAGGAGCATCTCCAGGATGACCGCCCCGCCCGTGATCACGATGCTGTTGCGCACCGAGCGCTGAAAGGTCGAATCGCTCAATTCTGCCCGGAAGTTGTCCAAGCCGACGAAACCGAGCGGCGCCTGCGACTCGGTCAGCGACCATTCCTGCACCGACAGCACCGCCGAATAAGCCAGGGGATAAAACTGCACCGCCACGACAATTATAAAAGCCGGCAGCACAAAGGCGAGCAGCCAAGGCAGATCATGCCTGCTGTGCCAGCTAGCCGGCTTTCGTAACATCGCTTCGATTCCAGCGGCAGCAATTGTTGACGGCGACTGCGCCGCTTACATATCTTGCTGCTGTCCCTGCGCCGCGGCCGATTGCACCAGCGCCGGCGGCACGGTCACATCCGCCCAGCCCGCCAGCGTATTCGCCAGCGCCTCTTCCGCGCTGATCGAACCGATGACCAGCTCGCTGGTATTGCGGAAGAAGATCTCGAAGGCTTCAAAGACCCAAGGCACCGACTGCGCCCGGCTCAAATTGGCGACCATGCCCGGGAAGTCATGGCTGTAGGCTTCCATCAGCTCCGGATCTTCGTAGGTGCTGAGATAAGGCGAGCCCACGCCCAGCTCGACGAAGCGCTGCGTCGACTGTTCTGGATTGATATAGTATTTGACCCATTCCCAAGCCGCTTCGGGATTTTCGCTGTATTCCGAGATGAACAAGTTCCAGGCTGACAAGAAGGGGAAGCCGGGACCGGGGAATGGCGCCACCGCCCAATTGTCCACCACCAGCGACGCATCGGGATTCTGCGCCGAGGCGCGCATGAAGCTGACCCAGCAGATCATGGTCGCGGACTTGCCGGTCAAAAAGACCGCGTTGGATTCATCAATGCTCAATCCGGCCGCGCCATCCGGATTGTAATCCAGCAGGCTCGCCATTTGATTCAGCGCCGCCAGCGCGCTCTCTTCATCCAGCGCGTAGTTGCCATCGGCATCGACCAGGTAGCCATCATACATGCCCAAGAAAATGGCGGGCGTTTGCTCGGACGCGCCCCAGGAGAATACGCTGGGCGCGATATCAGTGCCTTCGAGGTGCATCGCCAGCTTATCCAACGCCGCGAAGTAATCGTCCCAAGTCTCCCAATCCGCCGAGACGCCCGCTTCTTCGAAGATATCGGTGCGATAGACAATGCCATAGGCATCGGCGCTGTAGGGGATGCCGATCCGCTTGCCATCAAAATAGCCCGAGGGTCCGGGCTGCCAGATGGTCGGGATGTAATCGCCGCCGAAGCTGTCGCGCGCGACCAAGTCATCAAGCGGCAGCATCTTGTCGTAAACGCTGGCGATCCAGAATTCGCCGGACATGACGTCGAATTCACCCGTGCCGGTGGTCAGGTCGGTGATGTGGTTCTGGTTCAAGACCGCCCAGGGGGAAGCGACCAACTCAAGCTCGATGCCGGTGGCGTCTTCGAAGGCTTCTTCGATATTCTCGGCGCCGACATCGTAGGTGCCGGACTGCATGTAGGTGGCGACGACTTCCACGCCCGCGTGGGGCATGTCCTGCGCCAGGGCCGCGGCTGGCAGCAGCGTCAGGATGAGTAGAAATAGCAGTGCTTTCTTCATTTTCTGTACCTCTCTTCTTTGGTCTACTTGAACAAGTCCGCGTCTCGCCGGGTCGCGGCAAAGCGGATGTGAGGATTGTAACGGGTTGGGGTCGAATTGGCGAATTTGAGAGGGTTACGCGATTTCCTCAAACACGGCGGGGATTATCGTATCCAGCGCCGAATCGAGGTCGCCGACAAATTCTGAGCAGGGAATGTCTAGATAGGTGAATACGGTAAACATCCGCCTATAGCCTTCGGCTGCGCCCAGTTCTACCCAATGATGCCCGCGATTGGTCAATTGGCTTTTGTTCTTATCGGACAAGGTCTGCGCAATAAAGATATTCGACCGTCGCGCTATCGTGCTGTCGGCGCTTTCGGGATTGCCCTTGCCCATCAATTTGACTTCACAGAAGAATTGATCGCCGGTTTTACTTAGGAAGTGGAAATCAATCTCACGCGCTTCGCCGGTTAAGCCCTTGCCCGCATAGCGACTTGACGGCACTTTATAGAGTTTCGCCAAAGTCAGCATTAGCGGCAGTTCGAGTTTCTTGCCGAGCCCGCTCCAAGCGCCGCCGCGGATTTCAGCGTGTTTCGTGGCGAGGGTGTTGACGACGATGAGCGTTTCTTGCAACGTGAGATTAATGCTGACATCTTGATAGTTAATGGTCAGGCGCAGATCAAGGTCACTATAGTCGTTTGTGATGAGCGCATCTACTCGCTCCATCAATTCATCATAAAACGCTGGAGCTACTTCCATGATGACTTCGCGCGTGGAACTGCCGTAAATGTTAAATATTGACTTTGCGTTCAGTCCAGCATAAATGACTGTATCCTTTGCCGGGAACCTACCCTCTAAGAAATATTGTTTGTACCAATCCTCGTCGATTCCAATTCCATCAAGTTTGGCGTAAACGATGTCCTTGAAGAATTCCACTGAGAATTTCAGAAAGTCTTCACTAATTCGATGAATCACCGCCTTGCGATAATGTTCGCCTTTGAGAATCATTCGAAGAACATTTTGCAGCACCTCATCAGTTAGCGGCATTTTGCAGATCCTCCTCCGCCAACAGCCTCAAATCATCAATGGAAATGAATCTAGCGGGAGGGTCCGACGACTGGTTGTGCGACATCGTGTCCTTCATTCTGGCTACATATTCAGGTTCTTGCTCGGTCAAAAAAAACTTCCTATCAAGTCTTTTGGCTGACAGTCCAAACGTCCCACTTCCCGCGAATGGATCAAATACCAAATCGCCCTTGTAGGAATAATACATTATCACTCTGTCGCATAACTCATGTGGAAAAACAGCAGTATGAATGGCATCAGTCATTGGGTCGATTTCCCAAAGGTTTGTCGTCTTGAATTCCCCATGTACCTTGCTGTCTTCAATTACCGCCGGCGGGTACTGCTTCATATTCCAATCAATTAGCCTAGTTGACTTCTTTCGATAGACCATAACGTATTCGGTTACCATGTTGGGCTTGTAGCCCAGAGGCTTGCGATGTTGCTGGAATCCACCTATGCGATTCTTCGCTGACGCTTCCGGCTTCGCCCAAACGATGTCGTCGATGAATTCCCATCCCAAATCACTGACGATATTGTGCAGGTCAAAGGGAATCGGATACCTTTTGCTGGCATGCTGTCTGCTGAACCGAGCAACAATCACCGGGGACGTGTTGATCAGAAGAAACCGGCCTTCTTTAGTGATACGGTGAACTTCCGCAAAGACTTCTCCCAGGAAATCCAAGTATCGCTGGTAGCTCTTGTAAATCGAATAATCGCGCGCATTGTAATAGGGTGGCGATGTAAACGTCAGGTGAATACATCCCGCAGGCAGCAACTGCATTGCTTCTCGTGTATCGCCTTCGACAACTACGTTCTTCATATAATTGGGAGATTCGAAGTGCATCCCGTAGTCGGTGATTGCCGGCTTTGGTTCAAATTCTGATTGAAGCACGTACTGAATCTGCTCGTTAGGATGGTCCATAAGAGGCTGCAAACACTTTCGAACGCGCTTATGTGTCCTGAAGACCAACAACCCCCTCATTGCCTGCAGCACGACATTAGGATCATCGGCCTGCAAGAATCGCACCAAGGTCGGGATCGCGCGCTTGTTTCGCATTCTGCCGATGGCCGATACCGCTTCCCGTCGGACTTCCGAACTTGGATCATTCAACGCGACTTCGCATAATTCATGAAGGTATTGAATGTCCTGGAGTTTGCCCAGATTCTTGACTGCCCAATAACGAGTGCCCTTGCTTCCGTCATCCAGAAAGGGAAGTAGAACATCGCCACGGAAGCCATCTGGAAGCCTGCCCAGATTTTCCAAAATGAATCGGATTTCTACGGGCGATTCGCTTGCCTCCAAGGATTCGTAGAGTGATTCAAGGCTATGTTTTTTGTAGTCGCGGACCTCAGCTTTGGTGAGCATATTTGAAATCGCAAGCATTTTCATAGTTCATAACAGCTGGCGCTGCTGCGGGCCATTGTGGTCTGATTCTTCGTCTAAGTACGGATTAAAGTCAGAAGAAATCTGCTCAGTAGCCCAGTCATAGCCACAGAATTGACAAATTGAATTAGAGTCGCTTTCATCCACGTCCCTGATAAGACATTCCTGGCAGTTTGGGCAGGCCTTGATCTTTGCTCTTAGAAACTCTTCTGTACCCAAGTGCCGACCCATGGCCCTGGCCAGGCGTACATCCCTAACTCCGTAAAGCTTGACTTTATTGCCGGTCGTCGACGCTATTCGACCCAAATCAGCAATCATTCCAGAATCCTTCCATTGCTTAATCCAGTTCCTGGTCGACACCTGTTTTTCCTTAAACACATCATTCGCAAGATGACCTATAGTGAAATCAACATGATTTGAGTAGGACCCGATTCTGCGAAATCGTTGCATATGTCTAGACTCATATAATTCCTCCACTCGTTGATCACAGAACTCGTCTATTCCCTTATATATTGCAGCCTTGCCTAGAAGATCTGCCCTACTATCACTTTGTTGTTGTTCAGCCACAATTTTCTGACAAACGCGAATTAGGTCTCGTGGTGACCTATTTGCAAATAATACAGCCAGTTCATCCAAATCGTATGGTCTTATACTGTCGGCAACCGAATCCAATTTTCGTACCGTACGATTGCTAAATGCCATGAGTCGTTTTTGCAACAGAGTCTTTAGCGTCCCGTTGTCCCACTTCAGCTTCCTGTATCGAATTCGGTCCGGACGAGCAACTTCAGCAAATCTAGGTTCAATTGCGTCCCACAGAAAGAACTTAAATGCTATGCCGTCAGTCTCGAGAATGTGAAGACTCCTTACCATTGGTTCCAATAATTCGAATGACCTTATTGCGCTGTTGCCCGTTAATTCTGATTCGTCAACCTTGTCTACCAACACATATACCGACTTGTATCCAATCTTGCGAGCGTATTGCCCGAGAAGTTCAAGTTCATATTTTGAATTGAATTCCTCTAGACGAGCAGAACCTGCATAAGGCAACAATGCATTTGTATCGAGAATTCTCTGCGTTATTGCATTGGCAGCAGTTCCAATATAAGGTCTGTACTTGTCGAAGAACCGGCCGATTTTATCAGTTATGCTTCGCAAAGACTTCAGCGTCGCCTCAAACTCTGGAAACGAAAGGTTCTCAACGTGGAGTTCTATGCGTTTTGCCAACAGTGACTTTTCTTCTTTGCTTAGAAGCTCCACCTTGGCCGGTTCGTCATCCAGCGACACCAACAATCCAACAAAACCTATTCGCAGGATTCTCCTAATGTGGTGTTCCAATTTAGCTTCTTTTGCATTGCGTATAGGAAAGAGATCAAAGTCATCATACGTCAATGAGAGAACATTGCTTTCCGCACACTTTTTCTCGATCATGATTCGCTGAGCCGATTTCCCACCGCCTCTCGGAGCAAACACAAAGAATGACTGTGGATTATCCGGATCTCCAAAGACTTCCTCAAAATACGGTGGCTTTACGAAATACTCCTGTAATCGGGATTCATTATCGGCATTTGTATGTGCAAAGGGATCTTCACTGAATCCCAAGCTTTGCACGAATTCTGTTGTGTTACTCACAATGGGTCCCGCCTTGGTCACATTTCAACACTGATTATATCATTGTATTTACGCACTCATCGCAGGTTTAATGCTAACAGTAATGTTTCTGAGCAGGATTCCCATCCCGCGCGACCATCCACTCACCACACCCGCCCCAACCCACGCTACCATTCCAACAGAGTGCGCCTTACCAACTCCATACGCCGAGCCGGAGTCCGATAAACCGCGTCCAATTGGACAAAAAATGTTTCCCTGTCCAATGGAATGCGTCCGATAACGTGAGTTGCCGCCGCAGCCCCTACTCCGCGATCCCGCCTTCGGTCATCGCGTAGGTATCGAGCGCCGCGTCCAGTTCGGCCGCCTCCATCAAGCCCAGCTCCAGCACGACTTCGCGCACGCTCTTGCCTTCGGCCAGCGCCTGCTTCGCCACTTTCGCGCCGTTGTTGTAGCCGATGATGGGATTCAGCGCCGTCACCAGAATCGGATTCCGCGCCAGCCAGCTTTCGGCGCGCTCGCGATTGACCGCCAGGTCGACCATCAGCTTTTCGGTGAAGGCGCTGACCGAGCCGATCATCACCGTCATCATCTCGTTCAGGTTATGGGCGATGACCGGCATCATCACATTCAGCTCGAATTGCCCGGCGGCGCCGCAGAGGTTCACTGTCGTGTCATTGCCGATCACATGGTACATCGCCTGGTTCAGCATCTCGGCCAGCACCGGATTCACCTTGCCCGGCATGATCGATGAACCCGGCTGCACCGTCGGCGGCGTCAACTCGGCGATGCCGGTGGTCGGCCCAGCCGAGAGCAGGCGCACATCGTTGGCGATCCGCGTGAATTCCATCGCCAGGTTGCGCAGCGCCGCGCTGAAGAAGACCGCATCGCCCATTGATTGCATTGACTCGAAGAGGTCGTCGCTTTCGCGCAGTTCGATGCCGGTCAGCGCCGTCAGCTTGGCCACCATGCGCGCGTGATACTGGGGATGGGCGTTCAAGCCGGTGCCGGCCGCGGTGCCGCCGATGCCCAGCCGCCGCAGCCCATCAGCGGCGAACCGCGCTTTGTCCATGCCGCGCTCGATCGCCGTCGCCCAGGCGCCCACTTCCTGCCCCAGCCGAATCGGCACCGCGTCTTGCAAGTGCGTTCGTCCGGTCTTGACCACATCGTCCCATTCGTCCGCCTTGCCCCGCGTCACTTCGACGAAGCGCGCAAGCGTCGCCAGCAGCTCATCCAGCCGCCACAAGACACCCAGCCGAATCGCCGTGGGGATGGTGTCATTGGTCGATTGCGCCATATTGACGTGATCGTTGGGATGGACTGGTTTGTCGCTCGCTTCAATGTCGTAACCGAGGATCTGATTGGCGCGATTCGCCATCACCTCGTTAGCGTTCATGTTATGGCTGGTGCCCGCGCCCGCCTGAAAGGGATCGACCACAAAATGCTCATGATGCTGACCAGCCAGGATTTCGTCGCCCGCCTGCATGATGGCGCCGGCGAGTTCGTGGTCGAGCAAGCCCAAGTCGCGGTTCACTTCGGCGGCGGCTCGCTTGATGAGCGCGATGCTCCAGATGAATGCGGGCAGCGGTTTCATGCCGGTGATCGGGAAATTCTCCCGCGCGCGCTGCGTCTGCGCCGCGAAGAGCGCCCCCTTCGGCACGCGCACCTCGCCCAGCGAATCCATCTCGATCCGATACTCGATCATATAGGTCATCTCCCCAAGGCGGCGCCTCGTTTGGCAGCGCATGCAAAAGCAAAAAGAGCGCCACCATTGTAGCGCCCTCTAAAGTCTTTGAGAACAATTATCCGCCAATTAGGAGGCTGTAGGGGCGAGACTTGTCTCGCCCGCCGCCCAAATCAGGCAGCCGCGTAAAGCTCCGCCACCTTGTCCCAGTTGACGACGTTGAAAAATGCGTCGATGTAATCGGCGCGCCGGTTTTGATAGTGGAGGTAGTAGGCGTGTTCCCAGACATCAATGCCCAAGATCGGCCGCTTGCCGCGCATCAACGGCGTATCTTGATTTGGCGTCGTGCTGACGCTGAGCGCGCCTTGATCAGCCACCAGCCATGCCCAGCCCGAGCCGAAGACGCTTTTCGCCGCGACCGAGAATGCAATCTGGAATTCAGCGAAGTTGCCGAATTCGCTGGCGATTCCGCGCGCCAATTCGCCGCTTGGTTCACCGCCGCCATCGGGACTCATGATCTGCCAGAACAGGCTGTGATTGGCGTAGCCGCCGCCGTTGTTGCGAACGGCTGTACGAAGTTCATCGGGCACGGCATCGAGATTGCCGAGGATATCTTCAAGCGACATGCCGACCAGATCAGTGCCTTCAATTGCCGCGTTCAGTTTGCTGGTATAGCCGGCGTGATGCTTGCCATGATGGATGCCCATTGTCCGCGCGTCGATATGCGGTTCGAGCGCGTCTTCGGCATAAGGCAGCGGCGGCAGCGTGAATTTTCCATCGTCCGCCAGCGATACGCCAGACAAGGCTGCGCCGAGCGCTGCGCTCCCAGCCAGCTTCAGCACATCGCGCCGACTCAATCCTTCTTGCCGCTCAGCCATGTTAGTTCTCCCACATTAGAGATATAGAAGCAAACGCAAGTATGTCACGCAAATTATGGTTGTTAATCTATGTTATTTGAGGGCGAGCCAAGGCTCGCCCCTACACGCATTCGATCACAGGGAATCGAAAGCAAGCGCACCTAAGGGCGCGCTGCGTATGTTGCTAGTCCTCGTGCTAACCAGCCGCTGCGTAGAGCTCGGCGACCTTGTCCCAGTTGATCACGTTGAAGAAGGCGGCGATGTAATCGGGACGGCGATTCTGGTAATTCAGATAGTAGGCGTGCTCCCAGACATCGATACCGAGGATGGGCGAACCGCCATCCATCAGCGGGGTATCTTGGTTCGGCGTCGAGGTGACGCTGACGGCGCCGCCATCAGTGACCAGCCAAGCCCAACCGGAGCCAAAGCGGGTAGCGGCAGCTGCGGAAAATGCCGACTGAAAATCGCCGAAGCTGCCAAAGGCGCTGTTGATAGCGTCCGCCAGCGCGCCGCTGGGCTCGCCGCCGCCATTGGGACCCATGATCTGCCAGAACAGATTGTGATTGGCGTAGCCGCCGCCGTTGTTGCGGACGGCTGTGCGGATGCCTTCCGGCACTGCGCTAAGATCGCCCAGAATCGCCTCGATGCTCATGCCATCCAGGGAGGTTCCTTCGATTGCCGCGTTCAGATTGCCGGTATAAGCGGCGTGGTGCTTGCCGTGATGAATGCCCATCGTGCGCGCGTCGATATGCGGTTCAAGCGCATCTTCCGCATAGGGGAGTGACGGTAATTCAAAAGCCATGATTCTACTCGCTCCTTATTTGCTCTGCTCTTTCAACGGTACTCCCACCATTGTAGCACGTCGCCGGAAGAAATCTCCAATCCTGGCGCTTACTAGTCATGAGAGCTTGAGTCGAATTGTACCGAGTCGCTGGAGAAAATCAATTGCTTAATGCTGCAGGGCAAAGTCGACAGCCGGCGTTGCTGGCGATTCATGCTTGCAATTTGAGTGATAGCTACGAACATAGGCAGTCGCCTAGCGGAGAACGACGCTTGAAGCCAAAGAGTTCACCCGACTCCAGTTCGACGCCCTTCCGCGCCTACGTCGTCATTGTCGTGGCTATTGTTGCCACCTCATCGGCCGCCATCCTGATTCGGCTCGCGCTGGATGAAGATATGCCGCCGCTTCTGATCGCCGGCGCGCGGCTCTTGATCGCCACCTTGGCGCTGACACCGATTGTTTTACGGCGATACCGTGGGACATTCGCCCGGTTGGCGAGCAACGAGCTGAAGCTGATCACGCTCGCTGGCATTTGCCTGGCGATCCATTTCAGCGCCTGGGTGGCTTCCTTGCAATATACGACCGTTCTGGTCAGCGTGGTAATCGTATCGACCGGTCCGATCTGGGTGGCGATTCTGGAAGTCATCTTTCTGCATATTCGCCTGTCGCGGCTGGTCGTGCTCGGTTTACTGGTTGCCCTGTTTGGCGGTATTGTCATCGGCTTCCCGCTGCAGGGCGCGTTTGACGCCGCGCAATCGACCGAGAGCCTCAATGCGACCATCACCGGCGCGCTGCTCGCGCTGGTCGGCGCGCTCACGGTCTCGGTATACATGCTGATTGGGCGCAAGCTGCGCTCGAAACTGCATGTGATACCTTACGTCTGGCTGGTATACGGCGTCGCCTCAATCGGTACTTTGCTGGCAATCGGAATCACATCGACGCCGGTCAGCGGCTTCCGGACGCAGGGTTATTTGGTGCTGCTGGCAATGGGTCTGGTGCCGCAGCTGCTTGGGCACTCCTCCCTGAATTATCTTTTGGAATATTTCCCCGCGGCTATGGTCAGCATGTTCTCTCAGCTGGAGCCGATCGGCAGCGCTGTTCTTGCCCTGATGCTCTTCCGCGAGCTGCCGCCGGGCCAGCAGATCGCCGGCAGCGCAATCATCATCATCGGCGTGATTTTGGCCAGCCGCGGCGAGATTCGCGCTTCGGAAAGCGGAGGCCGCAATGCGGATTAATCTGTCCGCGCCATCGGCGACGCATTTGTGGATTCTGGTCGCCACCTCGGCATTTGCCTGGTCGTTCGGTCCCATCTGCGTTCGCTATGCTTTTGCATATGACATGCATCCGGCGCTGGTTTCATTTGGGCGCATGATTACGGGCGTCGTTATGTTCGCGCCTTACATATGGTACCGGGGCGGGCGCGAAATCGCCGCCATGCCTTCGCGCAGTCGCTGGCTGGCAGTGATTGCCGGCGCCATGTCCGGCATCAATATCGTCTTGATGGTCGCTTCGCTCGAACATATCAGCGTCTTGATCAACCAAGCCTTCATCGCGACGATTCCGATATGGGTCGCCTTCTTTGAAGTAACGCTGCTGAAACAGAAGCTTGGCAGAGCTGTGTGGCTAGGCATCCTGGCCGCGCTTATCGGCGGCATCTTGATCGCGTTCACGACTAGCGGCACGCCCGCAGTGATAGCAGGCGGCAATCCGACGCTCGGCATCGCCATGGCGGTGGTCAGCGCCTGTTCGGCGGCGCTGTACATCATTGTGGGGCGCAAAGTGCGGGGCGATGTTGCTTTCGTTCCCTATATCTGGCTGGTGTATGCGGCCGCGGCGGCCGTCACCCTGCTCATCATTGCCATCAACGGCGTGTCGCTGATTGGGTATGACCCGCGCGGTTATCTGTGGGTCTTGCTGCTGGCGGTGCTGGCGCAGATTATCGGTCACGGCGCGCTGAATTTTGTCCTGCGCTTCATATCGCCGACCACGCTGACCATGTCGGCGCAATCCGTGCCGATCATGAGCGCGATTTGGGCTTTCCTAATATTCAATGAAATACCGACCGTGCCACAGGTGATTGGGAGCGTGATCCTCGTCTTGGGCGTGACCATCGTTCTACGCGGACAGCAGCAGCCTAAGAAGCCGACAGACTAAAGCCGGCGTAAGCAGCGGCGCCTGGCGTTATCTCAAAGTCAGGCAATTCGTCCGAAAGAATTAGCGCGCCAGACAGCCGTTGCAGCGTACCGTCGCTCGCAAGTTCCTGAATCGTGTAATTCACCAGAAGCCGGAAGTCCAGGTCGCTATACGGCAGGCCGAAAGCAAAATAAGACTGGCTATACCAGCGCTCGGTCAGGCGCAGCGCATTGGGGTTCGCCTGCAAATGCGCCACCAGCAGCAAGCTGTCGGCGTAGATGGCGTGGGCATTGTTAAATTCCAGCAAGGTATTGTCGGCGCCTGCTTCTGTCGTGCGAAAGAAGCGAACGCTGGCGTTGATGCTGTCAGCCCAGGCTTGCGCCCGATCTTGCGATCCTTCGTCGCCGATAATCAGCCCGATAATGCGACCGCGCAGGTCATTGAATCCGCGAATCTGGGAGCGCGCCGGCGTCATCAGTCTGTCGCCATGAAGCAAATAGGGCGCCGAAAAGTCCATCAAAGCAGCCAGCCGCCAATCCGGCTTGACTCCGGCGACGATGTCGATTTCTCCCTTTGCCAGCAGGTCAGCGGCTTCTTCGGCTGTGCTGCTAACCATCTCGGTCGTCACGCCCCAGCGCTCGCCAAATTCGCGAATCAGCGCGGCATTGAGCGCCGCAAGCTGCGCTTGACCGGCCGATGACGCGCCCGCGCCGTCTTCAATTCCGCCGACGCGCAGCACACCCGAACGCAAGAGCCGCGGCAAGACTAGATGCGCCGGATACCGGAGTTCACTGGCATATTGCGCCGGGCTCACCGACTCGCCTAAGCCATCCCAGAGCGTCACTGTGAATGCCGGACTATCGCCGTCAGGAAAATACTCTTGATGCAGCCTTTGCAAACTTCCGTCTTTGGCGAGCAACTGAATGCTGCGGTTGAGCAGATGCCTTAGCGAGATATCATGGCGGCGGATGGCGAAGCCGCGAGGTTCGGGCGCTACCGCTTCGTCGAGGATGCGAAAGCGATCAGCGTATTCGGCAGCCAAGCGCAACAGCGCCTGTTCGGCAGCGACCAATCCCATGACTTCCCCGCGATCCAGGGCGGCGAGGGCGAGGTCCAGGTTCCAATACTGTTGGAGATTCAGGCTGGCATTCTGACTTGCGCTAAACAAACTGAGCGCCTTTTCCGAACGCGTGCCGATCACGTAGGCGACGGGCTGCCCCATCAACTCATTCAGCGCCCTTAGTTGGCTGTCCGCGCGAACCATCATCACCTGCTTGCCCATCAAGTAGGTCTGGCTGAATTCGAGCCGGTCGTCGAGATCGCGGTAATGGACGAAGGCGGATGCGACAATATCGACCTCAGCCCGGTTCAGTTTGGCAAGGGCATTCTCTCGCGTGACCTGCACGAACTCGATATCGGTGTCCCAAAGGTCGGCGATGAGGCGCATTAATTCGATGTCAAAGCCGCGCAAGCCACCATGAGGCGTAAATTCGCTGTAAGGAGGTTCGTTGTAAAGGACGCCAACTCTTAGCACGGCGGAGCGGATGACATCAGCCACCGCTGATTGGGTGGCAATGCCGCTGGTTGAACCGCCGTCCGCGACCGTCGGCGCCAAGGTCGGGACCGCCAGGGTAGGAATAGGGGCCCGGTCCTGCGCCAATGCGCCGGTCAGCATGACAAGGGCGATCGCGAGAATGCATAAGAGGAGCGGTGGCTTGGTCATGTTGGCTCAACGGTATAGATTATTGGAAGCGATGTAATCCAGGACCTTGTCGGGCACGAGGTAGCGCACGCTGAGCCCCTTGCGCAAGCGCCGCACGACGTAGGTGGAAGACAGCCAGACGCTGAGCATCGGCACATCGACGATATCAACTTGCTTCGAGAGACCTGGCAGAATTTCATCATGCATATCAGCGGCGATGTCTTCGTCGGCGCGTTTCATGACCGCCAGTCGGCAGTCCTGGTACAGTTCCCGCGCGCGTTCCCAAGTTGGCAGCGAGCGCAAATTGTCGCCCCCCATCACAAAATACAGTTGCGACAGCGGGAATTGCTCGCGGATGATTTTCACCGTGTCGGCGGAATAGTGGGGACCGTCGCGGTCGATATCATCGCGCGAAATACTAAAGCAGGGATTGTCGGCAATTGCGAGCTCAAGCATCGCCAGACGATGATGGACCGGGAGTCGTATTTCACCCTTCTTTATCGGGTGATCGGCCACTGGCACGAAGAGGATATGGTCCATGTTAAGGCTTTCGCGGCTGTACTCCGCCAGTATCAAATGCCCCATTTGCGGCGGATCGAAACTGCCACCCAAGATGCCAATGCGTCGCGCGTTCAATCCGACCACTCCAGCTCGAAATCACCAATGAAAACGGTGTCGCCATTGCGCACGCCGGCTTTAGCCAGCGCATCCACGACCCCCAGAACCTCAAGCGTCTTGTGAAAGCGAAGCACGGCTTCATCGTAATCCCAAAAGGTCATCGCGGCGGCACGCTCGATACTTGCGCCGCTGAGGTAGTAGACGCCGCCGTCGACCACAAGCTCGAATGGCAGGTCACCCTCTTCCAGCTCGAAGACCGGCGCTTCATCTAATGCAGGATCGACGCGCTGCGGTATCGTCGCAGCCATTTCGAATACATGTTGAATAAGACGATTTACGTTTTCCCGCGTCAAGGCTGAGATCTCAAGTAGATTCTCTACTCCGCGTTCCCTCAGGCTTTCGGTCAGCAATTCCAAATACTCGCGCGCCTCAGGCAGATCAATTTTGTTCACGACCACGATTTCGGGACGCTGCGCGAGCTTGTCGTCAAACAATGCGAGCTCGGCTCTGATCTGATTGTAGTCCGCCAGCGGGTCGGCTGAGGCGCCATCCAGGATATGAACGATGAGGTCGGTGCGTTGGATATGGCGCAGAAAAGCGTGTCCAAGCCCGGCGCCGAGATGCGCGCCTTCGATCAGTCCCGGTATATCGGCAAAGACCAGGTCCTTATTGTCAAAGATGACCGTACCGAGATTCGGCTCCAGCGTAGTGAACGGGTAATCGGCGACCTTGGGCTTGGCGTTGCTCACCACTGAAAGCAGGGTTGACTTGCCAGCATTGGGAAGACCGACAAGCGCGACATCGGCGATCAACTTCAGTTCGAGCGTCAGCCAGCGCTCACTGCCGGGCTCGCCTTTTTCCGCCATGCGCGGCGCCTGATTGGCCGCGGTCTTGAAGCGAGAGTTGCCGCGGCCGCCGCGGCCGCCGGGCGCCACCACCACCTCTTGTTGGTCGCGGACCAAATCAGCGATTAATCCGCCGGTTTCGGCATCGCGCACGATGGCGCCGGGCGGCACTCGGATGACAAGCGGCTCGGCATCGGCGCCGGTCTTGTTGCTTGAGCCGCCTTTGCCACCGGCGCTGGCTTTGAAGTGAACACGCTTGCGAAAATTGTAGAGGGTATTGAGATTGGCGTCGGCTTTGATAACGACATCGCCGCCTCGTCCGCCGCTGCCGCCCGATGGTCCGCCGCGAGCGACATACTTCTCGCGGCGGAAAGAAATCATGCCGTCGCCGCCCTTGCCGCTCGCTACAAAAATCTTGGCTTCGTCAACCAGCATATTCGTATTGCCACGCTTGAATCAACCTAGCTCAAGGGCGCAAGAATACATGAGATTGGTGAAGGCGTGTAGGCAAAATGAGCCGATCAAATTGGAAGAGGAACGCCGGCATGCCGCTATCAGGAATTTGGGCGCAGCTTTATAATTTAGTAGGAAATCAGTTTTCAACAGGTTATTCACCGATCCCGACAGGCGGGAAGAATACGAAGGGCGAAACCGTTGATCGACAGAATCCGGTGGCAGGGGCACGGCAGCTTCGCCATTGAAGGGTCGCCCTTCATTCAAATAGCGCCTTGGCGCGTGGTGAAAGGCGAAGATTCGCCCGATGTTGTCTTGATCGGGCACGATCATTATGACCATTGCTCGCCGGCTGATGTGGCGAAAATACGTGGCGAGCAGACCATGATCATCGGCAACGAAAGCGTCGCGCGCATCATTCGCGGCACGGTCGTATTGCGGGAGTGGCAGAGCATAAGCCTGGAGCGCGCGAGCATAACTGCCGTCCCAGCCTATTCCGCCGCTGATTCGCGTCATCCGCGCGACGCTGGGGGCTTGGGCTTTGTGATTTCGCTCGATTACTTTGATCTGTATTACGTCGGCGATTCGGGGATCGTGCCAGAGATAGCGCATCTGCGACCGGATATCTTGATCCTGCCGATTGATGGCTATGGCCGGCTATCTATGGATGAAGCCTTGCGCCTGGTGGAAATGTTAGAGCCGCGCTGGGCGATTCCGTACAATTGGGGCGGCGTCGGCGAGGAAGCCACGCAGTTGGACGCGCAGAGTTTCAAGAGCAGAGTCGGCGGCGCAACCGAGGTAGTTCTGCTGCCAATCGCATAGATTGCTTGCGCTGGCGAAGGTCAGGCGGCAGAATCTATGGATGGTGAAAGCGTAATGACGGCGCCATCGCTGGTGTAGATCTTGGGGTTATCCTCGCCGCGAATGACCTCTTCGCCAATGACGACCCGCTTGATATCCTCGCGGCTGGGGACTTCAAACATAATGTCGAGCAGGCAAGTCTCGATGATGGAGCGCAAGCCGCGCGCCCCGGTGTCGCGCTCAATCGCCATTTCGGCCGCCGCCTGCAGCGCTTCCGCTTCAAACACAAGTTCGACATTATCAAGCGAAAGCAGGTGCTCATATTGCTTGATCAGCGCATTTTTCGGTTCGATCATGATTCGGACCAAATCGTCGAGCTCAAGCGGCTGCAAAGCCACGATCACGGGCAAGCGACCGACCATTTCCGGAATCATGCCGTGCTGGACCAGGTCCTCCGGCGAGACCTCGCTTAACAAGTCAACCGCGTTTTGCTCGGCGTTTTCCGCCTGGGCGCCGAAGCCGATCTTGCTCTTCAAGCCGATGCGACGCCGAATCACCTCGTCCAATCCCGAGAAGGTTCCGCCGACGATGAAGAGGATGTTGCGGGTATCGATCTGGAGGAATTCTTGATGCGGGTGCTTGCGCCCCCCTTGCGGCGGGACATTGGATAGCGTGCCTTCGAGGATTTTGAGAAGCGCCTGTTGCACGCCTTCGCCGGAGACATCGCGCGTGATGGAGGGATTGGCGTTCGACTTGCGCGAGATTTTGTCGATCTCATCAATATAAATGATGCCGCGTTCGGCGCGCGCGATATTGCCATCGGCCGCCTGAATCAGCCGGAGAAGTATATTTTCTACGTCTTCGCCGACGTAGCCGGCCTCGGTCAAGGCGGTGGCATCGGTGATGACGATGGGCACATCGAGGATGCGCGCCAGCGTCTGCGCCAACAAGGTCTTGCCACAGCCGGTGGGACCGGCGAGCAAGATATTGCTTTTGTCGAGCTCGACGTCCTGCGGTTCGTCAGTTGACTGGATGCGTTTGTAGTGATTGTAGACGGCTACGCTGAGGACGCGCTTGGCATCCTGCTGGCCGATGACGTATTCATTCAGGCGCGCGGCGATCTCGCGCGGCGAAAGCGTCAACTCGAAATCGAAGTTGTCGTCGGTCTCGAGTTCGTCGCCGTCTTCTTCTTGCAGCAAATTATGGCAAAGCTCGACGCAGAAGTTGCAGATATAAATCTGTTCGGGACCGGCGATCAGCCGCTCGACTTCGTCGTGCGTGCGATTGCAGAAGTTGCAGCGGTGCTTGATCGGCGAAAAACTCACCTCATTCCCCTTCCGCTTCGCGCGCTGCAGAAAGCAGGACAGAGTCGATCAAGCCAAAGTCAGTCGCTTCTTGCGCCGTCATGTAGACATCGCGGTCGGTAATATGCTCTACTTCCTCTTCGGTCTTGCCGGTGTGTTTGACAAAGATGTCGATGATGCGCTTCTTGAGCCGCACGATTTCTTCGGCTTGGATGACGATGTCTGAAGCCTGCCCTTGCGCGCCGCCGAGTGGCTGATGCATGTGGATGGTCGCATTGGGCAGCGCAAGACGCATGCCGGGCTCGCCGGCCGCTAGCAGAACCGTGCCGAAGCTTGCGGTGATGCCCACGGCGACAGTGCTGACGGGCGCCGAGATTTGCTGCATACAGTCGTAGATTGCCAAACCGGAGTAGACAATGCCGCCGGGCGAATTGATATACATTTGAACTCTGCGGTCGGGTCCTTCGCGCTCCAAGAATAGCAATTGCGCGACAATCAGATTGGCGATTTGGTCGTTGATGCCGGAGCCGACGAATACGATGCGTTCTTTGAGCAGCAGCGAATAGATATCGTAGGCGCGCTCGCCGCGGCTGCCCTGTTCAATCACCATGGGAATCACGTTGTGGAAGCTATTCATTCGCTTTTGGCTACCTTTCATCCGCGCTAAGGAATCGTAACATTCGAGTTACGTGTTGCCAATCTCGGTTTCGGCGTCCCCAAGCGCTTCATCCGACTCGCTTCGGGCTGGCGAATCCGCTGCCGAGTTTAGGGCAGAAGCTTCATCGTCGCTGGCAGCGTCCTCCTGGCGGAATAGCCGCAATCTTTCGCTGCGTTGACGCGCATCTTCGGCGTCGGCAGCCATATCCGACCGCAGATCTTCAATGGCGACAACGGGATCTTGCCCCCGTCCGATTGCAACGAGATGGGCGTTGATGAAATTCATGACCAGTTCATTGCGGAAATTGCCCCGCATTTGCGGTGAATCGAATAGTTTGCGAATCTCCGGACTGTCACCGTAACCGGCAATGACACTTTGCAGCCGCAATTCGATATCATCATCAGTGACTTCGATCTCCCGGGCGCTGACCAGTTCGCGCAGGACTAGCGATTGCCGCAAAGTGTGGGTCGCGCGCTCACGATACTGCTCGCGCAGTTCCTCTTTCGAGCTATTGGTCAAGCGCAAGTATTCTTCCAGGTTGAGCCGCTGCTGCTTCAGGCTGACTTCAAGTTCTCCGATCATGTCGTCAATATGTTCGTCCAGCATCAGATCGGGATATACGATTTGGGCGCCTTCGACGATTTGCTGCAGCACGTCGGCGCTGTATTGCGAGCGCGCGTTGTCCAGCGCCGCCTTTTGCAGCCCGTCGCGGACCGATTGACGGAGAGCGGCCAGATCCTGATTTTCGTCGCCGCGATCGCGGCTGACTTGCCGGGCAAATTCGTCATCCAAGGCTGGAATGGAAATCGCTTCGATCGCTTTGATGGTTACTATAAAGCTCACGCGCCGTCCGATGATGGATTCTTCGGCGTCATCATCGGGTATGGTCAACTCAAATTCAACATCGCTGCCTCGTTCCACGTCGATAAGATTGCCGACGAATCCGTGCACGAAGGGATCCTGATTTGGATCCAATATGATCTGCGTGTTTTCGTCCCTAACAAAGGTGTCGCCCTTCTTGGGTACGTAGGGGGTCGGCTCAGCTTCGTCCGGCTCGGCGCGCTCGTCATCCAAGGATGTAAGCGCGTCCTCTGTTGGCGCATCATCGGCAGCTTCGTCCGGCGGATCGCCATCGACGAATTCGCTGTCCACGGCGATCGTCACGCGATGACCGGGTCCGGTAACATTGATATCCTCATCCAGCACTTCGACCTGACGCATCTGCATCTGCTTAAGGGCGTCATCGACCTCGCCATCGGTGACGGCCGGTTCCTCAAAGTCGAGACGGACATCCAGGTAGTCCTGCAGATCGACCTCGGGCTGCAAGGGTACAGAAAACACAAAGGTCGGAGCGGGCTCCAGCTTAAAGTTTTCGAAGGCGCCCGGTCCATAGGGCACAACTTCAGACTCATCCAATGCCTGCTTGTAGAGGGCGTCACCCAGGTCCTCAAGCGCTTCTTCCAAGACAGCGCCCTCGCCCACGCGTTGCAGGATGATTTTGTATGGCGCCTTGCCTTTGCGAAAGCCCTTGATGCGCACTTGACGCGAAATCTTGCGGGCGGCCTGGCGCTTCGCATCCTCCAGGCGGTCGGTGTCAATCTCGATGGTGAATTGGGCTTTATGGTTTTCAATGCGTTCCGTCTGCAAGTTCAAGATGCATTCCTTGACTCTCGCGCGCCGCTTCCCAGGGGAATGAAGCGCTAATCTGATGTCTTCAGGCAGAAAATGCAAAGGCGCGTGACGCGCCCTTCAAGCTGATCCGAGATGAGGAAGGAGGGACTCGAACCCTCACCTCAAAGAGACATGATCCTAAGTCATGCGCGTCTGCCAATTCCGCCACTTCCTCAAGGAGAAGCCAAGTCGCATTATAGTCACAGGCGGGTTGCGCTACAAGGGGCGAACCCTATTGCAGCTCCACGCCGGAGACATCGGAGACGTCGTTGCCGCTGACTTGGCCCAATACGCTGTTGATGATGAGTTGGGCAAAGCGGAAGAGCGCCTGCATCTGCGCGATTCGATCGAGGTAGAGGCGCGCCAGAATCTGCTGATCGGGCGGGAGCTCGGCGATTGTGCTGGAAATGCGCTGGCGGTTCTCTTCCATGACATTCAGCGCGCGCTCGACATCGCGCAATTCGCGCCCGCTTACAAAATTAGAGAATATCTGCCAAAAGTCGGTTTCCGCTTGATAATACTTACGCCGTCCACTGCCGCCGCGCACCCAAACCTGGCGCACCATGCCCATATGTTCCAGCGAGCGCATATTGGTGCTGACGCTGGCTTTGGAAATCCCGAGGCGCGCCATCATATCGTCTAGGGAAAGCGGCTCGGCGCTTAACAGAAGGCAGCCGTAAAGCTGTCCCATAACTTTGTTGAAACCAAAATAATCAGCCAGTTGTCCCAAGCCATCCAACATACTGTCGTGGACAATTTGTAGGTCCGCAGCGAGCTGACGGCTGTTGACGTTCTTGTCGCTTGAGTCTGTGGGCATAGCAACTCATCCGATAAAAGACGCCGCCATTGTATCATTGCCCTAGAGCGCAAACAAGCTAGCCTGCGGGGATTGTGCCAATCGTTTGCAGATGACGGCGGCCGGGCGATCGGCGGCGAGTTCTATAGCGCGTCACTGCTAGCGGTGTTAAGATGGTCTTTGTAGAAAGTTTCACAAAAGCCTTTCGAAGTTGCCAGGTCAATGTCAGCCAAGTCGCAGTCAGAAATACCCGATATCGTCATTGGTCGCTTGCCACTGTACTTGCGCGCCCTTCGGCGATTGCAGCAGGAGGAGAAAACGGTCACATCATCTCATGAATTGGGCCGTAGGCTGGATATCAGCTCGGCGCAGATTCGCAAAGACCTGTCTCATTTCGGCGGCTTTGGCAAGCAGGGCACCGGTTATCAAATTGAATACTTGATCGATCAGTTGCAAGATGTATTGCAGGTCAACCAGGAATGGATGGTGGCAGTCGTCGGCGCGGGCAACCTCGGCATTGCGATTTCACATTATCGTGGATTTCAGGACCGCGGCTTTCGCATCGCCCATGTCTTCGACGTCAGCCCGCACAAGATCGGGCAGCGGGTGGGTGAATTCACCGTTCAGCCAGTCAGCGCAATGCGCGAAATCATTCGCAGCGAAGGGATCAAGATCGCGATGCTGGCGGTGCCGGCGGAGGAAGCGCAGGCGGTGGCTGACCAATTAGTAGCAGCGGGCGTGCAAGCCATTTTGAATTACGCGCCGATCAATATCAATGTGCCGTCCGATGTGCAGATTCAGTATATCGACCCGGTCACGCACTTGCAGCACATGACCTTTTATCTCGACGAATAAAGCGCGTTTCCCTTAATTCTACGCAGTTCCAAGTTAGTCGCGCGAAAAGAAATTTGACGTCGCCGGGATTGAGTGGGCGAGCCGCCGGCTCGCCCGTACGCACTTTGGATTGATTTGGAAATACCACTTAGAGGGCAGTCATTCGTTTGAATTGCTTGAAAGTACGTCTCTGGTCAGTAGAAGTTGCGATTAGTAGTAATTGGTCTGCGCCAGGCGCCGCATGATGGCGGGGTCTTCCAGCGCGCGACCGCAGCCGACAACGACATTGATGAGCGGATTATCGGCTTGATACACCGGGACGCCGGTCTCGCGCGTCAGGTAACTGTCGATGCCGCGCAGCAGCGCGCCACCGCCGGTCAACACGATTCCGCGGTCGATAATATCGGATGACAATTCCGGCGGCGTGGTTGAAAGCACGGCTTTTACTACGCTGGCGATTTGCCCAAGTGGCTCAGCCAAGGCTTCTACGACTTCGCCGGTGGTGACGCGCACCGTTCGGGGCAGGCCGGATACATTATCGCGTCCCTGGATCTCCATCGTCATTTCTTGCGGCTGATCGACGGCGGCGCCGATTTGAATCTTGATCGACTCAGCCGTGGGTTGCCCGACGGTCAGATTATACTTGCGGCGCACATAGCCGATGATGCCATCATCGAGGCGCAAGCCGCCGACGCGCCCGCTTTCCGCCCGCACGATGTTGTTCATGGTGAGGACGGCCGCCTCGGTGATGCCGCCGCCGATATTCACCACCATACCGCCCGCTGGCGTGCCTACCGGCAAGCCGGCGCCCAATGCCGAAGCCAAGGGCTCCCACATCAGTTGCACATCGCGAGCGCCCGCCGCCAAGATCGCTTCGCGAACAGCGCGCTTTTCCACGCTGGTTGCGCCATACGGCACGGAAACCATGACCGTTGGACGAAAGAGGCGGATGCGGCCGGCGATTTTGCCGAAGAAGTATTCCAGCATCGCTTCGGTCACTTCATAATCGGCGATGACGCCGTTCTGCAGGGGCCGCATGACCTGAATATCTTCGTCATCGACACGCCCCAGCATCTCGCGCGCCGGATTGCCGAAGTCGACGATGCGCTCTTCTTCCGCGAGCAGCGCCACCAAAGACGGCTCTTGCAAGACGATGCGACCGCTGTCATAGATAAGGACGTTTACCGTGCCCAGATCGACGCCTAGTCGCTTTCCGAAGCGCGCCATGGGCATTTCCTGTCTCCTTTCGGGCGACCCACTGGCTCGCCCCTACAGATATTGCATCGCGCAATCTCTATTTTACAGCAAAACGAAAAACCCGGACCGCTTTGGCGGCGCCGGGTGATGATTGGCTGGGGATTCGTGCAGCGAGGATTAGGCGATCAAACTTCGTCGCTATCTTCATCAAGGATGCGCAAGCCGGCGCCGCGGCTGCGGATCTTTTGACTGATGCGGACCTCCAGGTTCGCTCGTCGCAGCGCCATCAAAGCATCACGATTCTCCGCTTCGGTCGGGGCATCTTCCAGCGCTTGCCGCGCCTGCTCGCGCGCTTCCTGCGCTTTTTCGTGATCGAGAGCGTAGGACGATTCAGCGAGGTCAGCCAAGACGACCACTTTGTCCGGACGAACATCCACGACACCGCCAAAGACGGCGAATCTTTCTTCGGCGACGCCTTTGCGCACGACCAGTTCGCCAAAGGCAAGTGTGGTCAATACCGGCGCGTGATTCGGCAGCACACCCATCTCGCCTTCGACAGCGGGCACGATGACCATGTCCGCTTCCGGCTCATCGAACACTCTTTTTTCTTGCGTCACCAACTCAACATGAAGCGGCATGTGCGCCTCCTAGGCGGCGTCGCGGCTTTCGAAGCGTTCCAGCACATCTTCGATGCCGCCGCACATATAGAAGTCTTGCTCGGGTATGTGATCAACTTCTCCGTCCAGAATCATGCGGAAACCGCGTACGGTGTCCTTTATTGGGACGTAACGGCCCGCTTGACCGGTGAATTGCTCGGCGACGTACATTGGCTGGCTGAGGAAGTTCTCCATCTTGCGGGCGCGCGCCACCAGGATTTTGTCGTCATCGGATAGCTCTTCGACGCCCAAAATTGCAATGATGTCTTGCAAGTCTTTGTAGCGTTGCAGCACCTGCTGCACTTCACGAGCGGTGCCGTAGTGATCTTCACCGACGACTTCCGGCTGCAGGATATTGCTCGTGCTCGCCAGCGGATCGACCGCCGGGAAGAGACCGCGCGCGGCGATGGAGCGCTCGAGCGCGATGGTGCTATCCAAATGGGTGAAAACGGCAACCGGCGCCGGATCGGAGTAGTCGTCAGCCGGCACGTATACCGCCTGCATCGACGTGATGGAGCCCGAACGGGTCGAGGTGATCCGCTCTTGCAGCATGCCCATTTCCTCACCCAGGTTGGGCTGATAACCGACCGCCGAGGGCATGCGCCCCAAGAGAGCGGAAACCTCAGCGCCAGCCAGCGAATAACGGAAGATGTTGTCAATGAAAATGAGCACATCGCGACCTTGATCGCGGAAATACTCGGCCATGGTCAATCCAGAGAGACCGACGCGCAGGCGGACACCGGGCGGCTCGTTCATTTGCCCGAAGACCATCGCCAGTTTATCAAGCACGTTGGCTTCTTTCATCTCGTGGTATAGGTCGGTGCCTTCGCGCGTGCGCTCGCCGACGCCGGCGAAAACCGACAAGCCATCGTGCTGGGTGGCGATCGAATTGATGAGTTCTTGGATTGTTACCGTTTTGCCCACGCCAGCGCCACCGAAGATGCCGGTCTTGCCGCCCTTGGTCATGGGCGCGACCAGGTCAATCACTTTCATGCCGGTCTCGAAGACCTCGATAGTCGGCGACTGATCTTCAAAGGAAGGCGCGTCCGCATGGATGGGGCGGCGCTCGGAGCTGTCGGGCACCGCCTCGCCCATATCAATGGGACGACCCAAGACGTTGAAGATGCGACCAAGCGTCGGGTCGCCGACCGGGACGGCGATTGGCTGACCGGTAGCGAAAGCGGCGGCGCCACGCGCGAGACCGTCGGTGGAGTCCATCGCAACGGTGCGCACAGAACTCTCGCCCAGGTGCAATTCCACTTCCAGGATCAGATTGTCTTCGTCTTCGCGCGGGACTTCCACGGCGTCGAATATATCGGGCAGATCGCCAGCTGGGAATTCAACATCGACCACATTGCCCAATACCTGCGTTACCGTTCCTTGGATTTCCGCCATTGTTTCCACTCCTTGAATGATTGCCTGCTTCAACGAGCCCGCAATTGCGGCTCAGGCGTCAAGCAGCTGTTCTTTCATTTGGCTGCCGTCGAGAATATCGGCGGCGGTCTTGTCAATCGCTTGCTGCAGGGCATTGGCGCCACCGACGATATCCAGGATCTCAGCAGTGATTTCCGCCTGGCGCGCCTTATTGTATTGCAGCGTGAGGTCGGCGGTCAGCTGCGTGGCGTTATCAGTTGCGTTCTTCATCGCCGCCATGCGCGCCGCATGCTCGCTGGCTTGCGCTTCGAGCAGCGCCTGATAAAGCTGCAATTCGGTGAAGCGCGGCACGATCTCGTCAACAACGGCGGTAGCGCTTGGTTCATATTCGTAATTTTGCGTGCCATCGGTGACTGCCGCGACATCTTTGACGTATTCGGCAGCGACTTGCTCGGCGACGGTATGCGTCGTCAATGGAAGCCAGCCAAGAACGGCGGGACGCTGCGCCAGCATGTTGATAAAGTCGGTATATGCGATCAGCACCTCATCGGCTTGGCCGTCAAGATAGGCATCCATGGCGATGCGGGCGATGGGCGTGATATCGGATACCTTGGGTTCGGCTGACATATCGGTGAATGACGCTACGATGTTTGCGCCGAGTCGCGCAAGCGAATCGCGGCCCTTGCGCCCGACGGTGACGTAATCGACTGGCTTGCCCAACCGCGATTCGAAACGCTGCGCCACGCGCAAGATATTGGTGTTGTAGGCGCCGGCGAGCCCACGATCGGAGGTGATGACGACGACCATCACGCGATTGATTTCTTCGCGCTCGGTGAGCAGCGGATGCAACGGCAAGTTCTTGCTGGCCGCTTGCACGTTGACCAGGATTTCCCAGGCTTTTTCGGCGTATATGCGACTGGCGAGCACACGCGCCTGAGCTCGGCGCACGCGCGAAGCCGAAACCGCTTCCAGCGCCCGCGTGATTTGGGCGATGTTTCTGACGCTGCGAATACGGTTCTTGACTTCTCGCAGAGTTGGCATCTAGTGGCTCCATACTTTGGGCGACCGGATCGGCCGCCCCTACAATTCGAGCGTTGACGGCGGCGCTAAGACCAAGCCTCATTAAAGGTCGAAATCGCGGTATCCAGCTTCTGCTGGATCTCGTCGCCGGCGCGCTCGTTGCGATTCTCACGGATGAATTCGCCGGTATCGGAAAACTGCGTGCGGAATGAGCGGAGGAATTCTTCTTTCCAGCCCAGAATCCGCTCGACCGGGACTTCATCAGTGAGCCCGCTAGTGCCAGCGTAGGTCAGCGCTACCTGATCTTCAAGCGACAGGGTTTGGTATTGCACCTGCTTGAATAGTTCGGTCAAGCGCAGACCGCGATCGAGCTGCTGCTGCGTCGCCTTGTCCAGATTGGAGCCGAATTGGGCGAAAGCCGCCAAGTCGCGGAATTGCGCCATTTGCAGCTTTAAGCCGCCGGCGACATCTTTCATCGCGCGCGTTTGGGCGGCGCTGCCGACGCGGCTGACGCTGATGCCGGTGTTAAGCGCCGGGCGCAGACCGGCATTGAAGAGCTCCGATTCGAGATAGATCTGGCCATCGGTGATGGAGATGACGTTGGTCGGGATGAAGGCAGAAACATCGCCGAGCAGCGTTTCAATGACCGGAAGCGCGGTCAAGCTGCCGCCGCCGCGCTCGTCGCTCAATTGCGCGGCGCGCTCCAGCAAGCGGCTATGCAAATAAAAGACATCACCAGGGAAAGCTTCTCGCCCGGGCGGACGGCGCATGAGCAGCGACACCTGCCGATAGGCGTTGGCGTGTTTGGAGAGATCGTCATAGATGACTAGCGCATCCATGCCGTTTTCCATGAACCATTCACCGATGGCGCAGCCGGAGTATGGCGACAAGTATTGCAGCGCCGCCGCATCCGATGCGGAAGCGACAACGAGCGTCGTATAATCCATCGCGCCTTCGCGCTCGAGGGTCTCGCGGATGCGCGCTACTTCGCCGCGGCGCTTGCCGATGGCGACGTAGATGCAATACATGTCTTCGCCTTGTTGATTGACGATGGTATCTAGCGCAAGGGCGGTCTTGCCGGTTTGGCGGTCGCCGATGATCAGTTCGCGCTGACCGCGGCCGATCGGGATCATCGTGTCAATCGCGAGGATGCCGGTCTGCACCGGGCGGTCGACGCTGCGGCGCTCCATGACGCCGGGGGCGATGCGTTCGATATTGTAGTATTCGTCGAATTGCACCGGCCCGCGCCCGTCAATCGGCTGCCCGAGGGCATTGACGACGCGGCCGACCAGCCCCATGCCAACGGGGACTGAGGCGATACGCCCGAGCGCGCTGACGGTGTCGCCTTCCTGGATATCATCGTAGGCGCCCATGATAATGACGCCGACATTGTCTTTCTCCAGATTGAAGGCGATGCCGGCGACGCCGTTGTCGAACTGCACCAGCTCGTTATAGCGTACATTGTCCAAGCCGGAGATGCGGGCGATGCCATCGCCGACTTCTTCGACATAACCGACCTCGACCGATTCGAGCGCGCCGAGCTCGATTTCGTTTATCTGTTCGAGAATCGAATCATAGATATTGTCTGCCATTCGCAGGCTCCTTGCCTAACTCGCTGCCGATGCTGGTAAGCAAGCGCTCCTCACTGGGAGGCTTGACCTGATACCGTTCTGTCCGCTCATCGGCGCGTGATGACCGACGACGGTTTTGTCCAATCTTTGCGTCATTTTAGCTTAAAGGCGGGCGCTTGTCTATATTTTCACAATCGGATTCCGGTATGGATTCCGATTCGCATGGCAACGAGGTTACACGAGCGTAGACCTAACGGCAATATGAAACAACATGAGGGAGAGCCGGTCGCTAGCCCCTACGCGCAAGAGCTTGGTGGCGGGAGGGCGAGACAAGTCTCGCCCCTACAAGCAGATGAAGGTTGTGGCAATCTCATTCAGTAGTCAGTCGCGCTCAGTTCAATCTTAGATTGACGTGGGCGAGCAAGCAATGAATACGAGCAATCACATGCCCATGATGGGATCAGTCAGGCTGTGCACCCAGCGCTTGAGAACGGCGATAGGCAGCCCAGACGCCTTCCGACAGTACAGTCCGCAAGCCGCCCTTCTCCATCTCGTGCAGGGCAGCCGCCGTCGTGCCGCCCGGGCTGGTCACTTGATTACGAAGTTCGGCCGGATGCAGGCCGGATTGCTGGGCATAGAGCACCGAGCCCAGCAGGGTCTGCGTCACAAGTTGTTCGGCATCGCGCCGAGCGAAACCCATGTGCACGCCGGCATCAATCAGCGCCTCCATGAACATGAACACATAGGCGGGACCGGAGCCGCTGAGGGCGGTCGCCATATCGAGAAAGCGCTCATCGGCGGCGTAAATATGCTCGCCCATGGCGCCCAGCAGCGCCTCCGCTTGCGCTCGCTGTTCGGGGCCGACCGCGCTCGACGCCGTCCAAACGGTGATGCCGCTTCCAATCTGACCCGGCGTATTGGGCATTGAGCGGACGACCCGCGCATTTGATAGTTCGTCCGTGATCGTCTTCAATGGCGCGCCGGCGACGATGCTGAGGATCAGCCGCACGCTATCAACTTGTCCGCGCAATTGCGGCAGCACCGCGTCCATGACTTGCGGCTTGATAGAAAGCACAACTACATCAGCGGCGCGCGCGGCTTCGGCGTTATCGGTGGTAACGGTGATGCCGTAGCGCGTTCGCAGCTCTTCCAGGCGGTCGGCGCGTGGGTCGGAAGCCACGATGTTAGCCGGCGCCAGCAGCTTCTGATTGAGCAAGCCCTTGATCATCGCCTCGCCCATTACGCCTGCGCCGATAAACGCTGTCATTTCACCGTTGAAAGCCATATAGGTCCCCTAATTTCTGCGATCGTCTTCATCGAAGTGACGGCTCAACAAGTAGAAGCTGCGCCGTATGTTTTCGAATTCGCCGCTTACGAAGTCGGTTACGATATATCCAGCCGCAAACATCCGCGGAAATACATCGCGGATATGATAGCGCCATTCATCAGCCAGATCGCGATCGGCCGCTTCGAGAGCGCGAAAGTCCCGCGGGATTTCCACGAGGGCGAAGGTCGTAGATGGCGCATCGGTCATTTGGCGAGGTCGAAGCCAACTGCGCGAGAGTTCGGCTCGGTTGACCACCGGCGCGCTTACATCCAAATACTGTTCCAGCGCGAGCGAGCTGCCCGCGCCTTTCGCGCGCTCTCTGACCCGCCGCTGCGTCACCCACCAGTCCACGACCAGGCGATCCGAGCGCAGGCTGTCTGCTTCGCCAATGGCAATGTAGTTGACCGCGTAGCGTTGAATTACGGCGCCCAATTTTCGGATGTTCAGATGCGCGTTCGGCGCGAGAAGCGGATCGACGGTCCAGGTTACCAATCGGATCGCCTGCTTGAGCGCGAGATCACGCTGCGCCAGCTTCAAGCGAAAGCCGATATTGCGCCCGCGATAAGCCGGCAGCACGACCATACGCTTCGACATGATCAGCAGGTTCGCCATTGCCGGTCTGGCGGCGGGATCGTCGACATCGATATCGGTGCCGATGAATCCGATTAGCAAGCCGACCAGCCTGTCTCGGTCGAATGCGCCCAGGACATGCCCGCCATAGCGCGAGATCGAATGCAGCATGTGGCGCGGCACCAGGTCGCAGGCGTAGTCGCCCCAATACGACTTTTGCAGTTCGACCGCCAGCTGGAGCTCGGCAGCGCTCAGTAGACGCCTGATTACGATGTCTTGCATAGATTAGTCCAGACATTTATACCGGCCGCGGACGCCGCCGGAAGGAATCACGCAGCAGACCAAGGAAATGCGCGCGTTCCGGCAGGTAGCCAAGCAAGGTAGATTCGAAACGCCGCGGCTGGAAACCAAAATGGTCATAGGCGCTCCCCAATGGCGCCGTGCGGTTGGCGGCCAAGATATCCAACCATTGCGCCGTCATCAGCGAACGCGGAAACATCCGACTGTAAACCGCGGTGATCCAGCGCAAGAAATACGGCGGCACGGCAATCACCAGGCGCCGCATCCCGGTAACGCGCATGATCGTAAGAACCAGATCGCGCAGCGATAGATATTCCGGACCGCCGATGTCTACGGTCGTATCCACCAGCCGCACCGAATCCAGGCTACGATATATGGCTTCGACCAGGTCGTCAATATACATGGGATGCAAGACAATTTCGCCATGACCTGGCATGAGAAAGAAAAGCGGATTGATCCGCAGCATGCTGGCAATATGATTGACGAAGGCGTCGTCCGGGGCGAATACAATGCCGCTGCGAATGACGGTGTAGGCGACGCCGCTGCTGCGCAAGAGGTCTTCGACTTCGCCCTTAATGCGATGCAAGGTAAAGGCGGAGGAAGGCGCCGCTCCCAGCTGGCTGAGGGTGATGATGCGACCGACGCGCGCTGCCCGCGCGACAGCCGCCAACGAGCGGGCGCCGGCAAGCTCGACACGCTCAAGATCCCGTCGGCGCCCCCACCATTGGGCATTTTCCAAGTGGATCACCGCATGGCAACCGGTCACGGCGCGGAAGAACGCTTCTTCATCGACGACGCTGCCGGTGAAGAGCTCGGGCGCGGCTGGATCACCCGTGTCCCAGGGCAGACGCCGCATCCTTCTTTCCGTCAACAGGACGCGCGTCGGCAGCGACTCCCGCATGAAGCGCCGGACCAAGTGACGGCCCACCAGGCCGGTCGCGCCAGTAATCAGGATCATGGATCGCCAAGTCGGTCGCGCGGCATGATTTGCCCCTGCTGCCACTTCTAAACCATGGGATAATAAAGCCTGGATTATAAGTGGCGATGGCGCGCCTGTAAAGCAACGGAAGGACGCGCGCGGTGTTAGAATAGGTGTGAAGCGATTGCAAGTTCGCCCGGCAATTGGGAGGGCTGATTGGATAAGAAGAAGATCGTGGTCACGGGTATGGGCATTGTCTGCCCGACGGGCAACAATGTCGCCGAGGCTTGGGCGAACACGGCGTCCGGCGTAAACGGCATCGGCTATATCACACGCTACGACCGTCAACTGACACAGAATCAGCTCGCTGGCGAAGTCAAGGACTTCGACCCGGATGCGATCTTCGGCCGGAAGGAAGCGCGGCGCATGGACCGCGTCGCCCAGTTTGCGCTGGAAGCCAGCCGGCAAGCGATCGAAGACAGCGGCTTAAGGGTGACACGGGAGAACATGTATGATGTCGGCTGCATCATCGGCTCGGGTGTTGGCGGCATCAACTCCTTTGTCGAATCGCAGCAGGGCATCGACAAACGCGGCCATCGTGGAATCAAGCCGATGGGCATCCCCAAGATACTAAGTGACAGCAGTTCGGGCATGGTGTCGTTGAATTACAATCTGCGCGGACCGAATTTCTGCATCGTTACCGCCTGCGCTTCGGGAAACAACGCAATCGGCGAAGCGATGCACATCATCCGTCGCGGCGATGCCAAGGCGATGGTCGCGGGCGCATCGGAAGCGGCGATCGTGCCGCTTTGCGTCGCTGGCTTCAACAATATGACCGCTTTGAGCCGAAATGACGATCCCGATACCGCCTCGCGTCCCTTTGATCTGAATCGCGACGGATTCGTCCCCGGCGAAGGCGCCGGCGTTCTGGTGCTTGAAGAGTTGGATCATGCCTTGGAACGAGGGGCGACAATACAGGCTGAACTGCTCGGATATGGGCATACCTCCGACGCCTACCACGTCACGGCGCCGATGGAATCTGGAGAAGGCGCGGCAAAAGCGGTGGAATACGCGCTGCGGGACGCGACTCTAAGCGCGGACGATATCGATTATATCAACGCCCACGGCACCAGCACGCCCTTGAATGACACCGCCGAAACGAACGCCTTAAAGCGCGCGCTTGGCGAAAGCGTCTACAACATCCCGGTCAGTTCGACGAAGTCGATGACTGGTCACTTGCTGGGTGGCGGCGCCGCGATAGAAGCGATCTTCTCGATTATGGCGATACGCGACAATTTCATCCCGCCGACCATCCATTTGGACGAATCAGATCCCTCATGCGATCTGAATTATGTGCCTAATGACGGCTGCCGGCGCGAGGTCAGCTATGCCATGTCGAATGCGTTTGGCTTCGGCGGGCATAATGCGGTAGTGATATTTGGCGAATACCGGGACAATGGCAACCTTTGACAAGGGCGGAAAAGCCAATCCGGCCGCGATGGTGCGGCAGGCGCATGTAATCGGCTGGGGCATGGCGGTGCCGGAGACGGTCATGACCAACGATGAGTTGTCCACTTTCGTTGAAACCAACGATGACTGGATATACGCGCGCAGCGGCATCCGCCAGCGATACATCGCCAGCGAGGGTGAATCGACGGCGACGCTGGCTTATCGCGCCGCCCAGCAGGCGCTGGAAGTGGCCGACATTTTGCCGACGGATCTCGACCTTATCGTTGTGGCCACCTCTACGCCGGAGAACATTTTCCCCAGCACCGCCAGCCTGGTTCAGGACTGGCTGAACGCGCATGAAGCGGGCGCCTTCGACTTGAGCGCGGCTTGTTCCGGCTTCGTTTACGCCATGAATATGGCTTCCGATTCCATCCGCGCCGGATCGATCGAGGCGGCTTTGGTCATCGGCGCCGAAACCATGAGCCGGATTCTGGATTGGCAAGATCGAAGCACTTGCATCCTCTTTGGCGACGGCGCCGGCGCAGTGGTCTTGCAAGCAAGCGATGCGCCCGGCGGCGTGCTCTCCAGCGTGCTGCGCTCGGATGGCGCGGGCGGCGACTTGCTGGCGATCCCCAGCGTCGGCAGCATTGACGCCAATCAGTCGCGCGCGGGCGCCAATGGCAACAAGCTCTATAAGATGTATATGGTGGGCGGTGAAGTATTCAAATTTGCGACGCGCGTCGTCAGCGAGAGTGTGGAACAGGCTTGCCAGCTCGCGGAAGTGAAGGTAAGCGATATCAATTTGGTGATTCCCCATCAAGCCAATCTGCGCATACTGCAAGCGGCGGCACGCAAGCTCGGCATCGACATCGGCAAATTCATGAATAATGTGGAGCGGTACGGCAATACCTCAGCCGCCTCGATTCCCATCGCCTTGTGTGAAGCGATAGAACAGAAGCGCATTCAGGATCAAGATCATATTGCGCTGGTGGGTTTCGGCGGTGGCTTGACCTGGGCGTCCATGATCATTCGCTGGGGCATCCCGAGACCGAGCGAGCAGCAGAGTTCGCTGCTCAATCGCCAGCGCCGGCATGTTCAATACCGTATTGCCAAGTGGCGATCGCGATCCCGTCGTTGGCGCCGCCGCGTCAACAGCAAAGTGCGCGATTTGCATTCTTAGCGTTGCCAAGTCAGTTACGCGAGAATTGTTGACGGATTCATCGCAAGAGTAGGCGAGCCACCGGCTCGCCCGTACGAACCAGCGATTGTTGTTGAAGACTCATTCAAATGGCAGACATTGTCATATGCTTTTCGTTTTACGGTGGACCGCTAGGCTTTGCAGAATAAGTCAACGGAGCTTCGTCCGCCCTATCGCCCAGAGTCGGGTGGGCGGCCAGGCGCGTTTTTAGCGTACAGGCGTTAGCGTGGGTAAGGGTTCGGAAATGTAGATGTGGACCAGGCAGGATGCCTTCAGCGTGTTGGTGATGTCAAAGACCATCAGGCGAAATTCGTATTCGCCTTCTTCATAGGGGGCGGGAACGAACTGGCCAAACTCCGCCCGTTCGCGAACTTCTATATGCTGCTCGTCAATCACTTGAAAGCTGCCAAGCGTGCTGGGACCGTTGATCTCGATGGAAGCGTAGGAGAACTGATCGGCGAATACGGTTCCGATGACCGGTATCGGCTGAAAAACGCGCATGCCATTGCCTGGTATCAGCAGTTGGGCTTCGGGCTTGTCGCAGCCAAGGGACGGTTCCGCCGGAATGATGGTGCCGACCGCAGTGGGCGTCGGCCGGGGAGTGGCTTGAATCTGGCTGGCCGCGCCGGCTGATCGCGGCAATGCAACCGGATCAATGCCCAAGTCAGCGGCGGGCGGCGCTGGCGCCGGGGTGTGAAAATCGCCGTCGTCAGGCCGCGCGCCGGCGACGAGCGCTTGAATCTGTCGATCCAGCAGCAACTCCGGCACCACGACTGCTTGTACGCCCGCGACAATGATTATGAGTTCTATCAAGAAGATGATCGCCGTCACCGCGTTCGTGCGGCGATAACGCGAAAGATCGCGTTCCAGCTCAAAATATGAGGAGCGGTATTCTTCTCCATAGATGATGAATCGCCGCAGCGCAAAGAGGATGCCAGCGGCGATCAAGAAGTAGATGCCGATGGCGACTTGGTCAATAAGCGCGATAACGGCGGTCATGTTGGGAAATTGCTGAGCAGGCCTTTCAGTATCGCGGTGAGGCGGGGCACGATGATCGCGCCGGCTTCCAATACCTCTTCATGATTCGTTTCCTGCTTGGTGTCAACCTCGTCGATTGCGCAATTGGTGATGCCGGAACAAGCCATCACGCGCATGCCAGCGTGGCGCGCCACCAGCACCTCATTCACCGTCGACATGCCCACCGCATCACCGCCAATGGCGCGAATCATTCGTATTTCAGCCGGCGTCTCAAAGAAGGGGCCCGATAGCCCAACGTATACGCCGCTATGGAGCGGAATATTGTGTTCATGGGCGACTTCAAGCGCGCGCCGGCGCAGGGGTCGGTCGTAGGTCTGCGACATGCCGACAAAGCGTAAGCCCAGCTCCTCGTCGTTTGGTCCCATCAGCGGGTTGGCGCCGGTCATGCCTGGAAGATTGATGTGGTCCTCTAGCAGCATCAGATCGCCAACTTCATAGCGCTTGTTTATGCCGCCGGCGGCGTTGGTTAACATTACCGTGTGAATGCCCAATTCCTTCATCACGCGGATGGGAAAGGTCACTTCCGGCATGGAGTAGCCCTCGTAGAAGTGAGCGCGCCCTTGCTGCGCGGCGACAACCTGCCCGTCGAGCTCGCCGATCACGAGGTTTCCTTGATGTCCCTCTACGGTTGCGGTGGGCCAGCCTGGTATATCGTCATAGGGCACAACCACAGGGTCCTGAAGCGAGTCCACCAGCTTTCCCAAGCCCGAGCCCAAGACCAGCCCGATAGTCGGCCGCAGTTCCGTCCGCGACTGGATTAGCCCGGCAGCCCGCCGGAAGTCTTCACGTTTGAACAAGAGAATTCTCCCTCTGTTCGCCACCCAAGTATTGTCGCCCTTGCAATTTTCGCCAGGTCAGCGCCGAGCAGTTAAAGCGCATCATGCGAATCGTACATAGGATCCTTCGTTAGCGTCATATTAACATAAGAAACTGTTCTCCGATATAATGGCAGCAGAGGACGCGTCCAATCTAGCAGGGATCTACCACGTGAATGATGTGCGCAGACAATTCCGAGCAGCAGCAATTCTTATATTTATTGTTGTTCCCATTGGCATCGCCGGCTTCTCCATTATAGAAGGCATGTCCGTCTTTGACGCCATTTATGTGACGATTATCACACTCACCACGATCGGCTATGGAGACTTGACGCCAACGACGCAGCTCGGCAAGTTGTTTACCCTTGGGCTGGTCGCGGTTGGCATGAGCGCCCTGCTCTTTTTCCTTTCGTCTTCATTTGCCATGCTCTTCAGCGCCGAAGCGATGACGCGCCGGCGTCTATTCAAATCCAGACAGAAGATCAGCAAGCTGCAAAGCCACTATATCATTTGCGGCACCGGCGAAATGGTTGACAAGACCATTGGCTACGTCTTGCACGGCGCTGCGATTCGGCGCAGCCAGCACCGAGCAAACGCTTATCAGCCGATCGAGAAGTGGGTGAACCGCCTGCTAGGCAGGCCGGAACGCGGGCGATTACACGGTCTTCGCCGGCTTATCCAGGGTCTGTTCGCCTTCTATCACAATGTCTTTGTCGATCACGACACGCTGCTTGATCTGCTGGTTGTGGTCACCGATGATGCGGACTTTGCCGTGCATCTGCGCGCGGCGGGCATTCTGGTTGTCGTTGGCGATCCGACCGACAATGATGATCTGCTCGCCGCGGGAGTCACGCGGGCGCGCGCAATTATGGTTATGCTTAATCAAGATACCGAGAGCCTGTTAACGGTATTGACGGCGCGCAATCTGAGCGAGCGACTGAACATCACGGCGGCGGCGATCGAGGAAGACCTCAAGGTAAAAATGGTCAAGGCTGGCGCAAACGTTGTCCTGGCGCCATACGAAGTGGCGGCTCAGTTCCTGAATAGCGCGACACTGCGGCCGGCGGTGAACGACTTTTTCAGCAGCATCCTCTTTGAGCAGGATCATCATCATCAGATCACGCAGTTGGAATTGGAAGACGACTCGCCCTGGATCGGGCGGCAGATCAAGGATCTGGCGCTGCGAGAAAAATACAATGCCGGCATCCTGGGCATCCGGCTGGAGTCGGGCGACTTCGTGCATGCGCCGGGCGGTCGGCGGATCCTGCAGGAGGACGAAATTCTGCTTGCGGTGGCGCCGGGTCCTGCGGTCCCGGTCATTCAACGCGAGTGCCGCCCGCTGGGACGGAACGAAATGCGATTCGCCAGCTATCAGCGATTGATACCGGAGCGCGAATCCAAAAGGCTTGAAGACATATTCAGCCTGGAAGAAAGCGAAGCGGCGATTGAGGAGATGGCGAAGCACTTCGTCATCTGTGGCAATGACCATATCATTCAGAGCGCCGTACGATTCTTGGATCCTTCCCGCCCTTTCGTATTGATCAGCAAAGATGAGGAGGTCACTGAGCGCTGGCTGGAGCGCGGATTCCGCGTGATACACGGCGACCCGACCAAAGAAATCACGCTGAAGAAAGCGGGCATCGCACGAGCGCAAGCGGTCATGATATCGGCTCAGGACAAGGCAGCCGCCGTGCTGACCGTCCTGTCGGCGCGCAACATCAGCAAGTCGCTGCTGATTTCTGTGACTGCTACCACCGATGACATGATCGAGAAGCTGCAGCGGTCGGGCGCCGATCGGGTGGTGAGCCCCTTCCATGTCGCCGCTCAGTTCGTACTTCTAGCGACTACTCGGCCGGAGATCGCCGACTTCTTGCAGCATGTGCTCTACAACGAAATCACCGGGCTGGAAACGGCTGAACTATACATGGAAGACGATTCTCCCTGGATCGGCAAGACGATACGAGAACTGGCGCTATCGATGCGTTATCGCGCCGGCGTCGTCGGCATCCGCCGAGCCAACCGCCGGGATTTCCTCTATGCGCCGCCGCCCGAGCATCAGGTTCAGGCTCACGAGGTGCTGATCGTCATTACACCGATGGAATACTTTGATGAAATGCGGGCAAACGCAACGGGCCACAAGGACAAGCGGCCGGCCACGCTGCGGCTGGAAGTGGATGTCACCAAAAGCGGCGTTTGGTCACGGGATATGATCCGCGAGTTGATTCAACAACATAACGGCAGCTAGCGATCGCCTTTCGCCAGCCGCGAATTGGAACGCGCCAAATGGCGCGGCGAAAAATGTCTAATCTCGTGAAAGATGCTGTCGTTATCCACATTGAGGAAAGTGACATCGGCGCGAAAACGCTGGACAATGGCGCGGAAATCGCTAGCGCGCGGCATCTTTAACAGGTCAGACCAAAAGCGGCGTCCGATCAAGACCGGATGCCCGCAGCGCCCTTGGTAGCGCGGAATGATGAACTCGCCTTCGCCGCGCGCGTAGGCGGCGAGAATATGATAAATGACCTTGGGTTGCAGGCGCGTCTGATCGCCAGGCACAACGAGCACAGCCGACATACGCTCCGGCAGCGCCCGCAGCCCGGCTTTCAAGGCAGTAATTGCCCCGCCGGACCGGTGCGCCCGGTCATGAATCGTTTTGACGCCGAGGCGCCTGGTCGCCACGCGCACGTCAGGCGCCCGTCGGCCGGTTACCAGGCGAATATGATCGATTCGCGATCGCTGCACTTTCTCGGTAACTTTGGCGACCGCGGCCCGACCGCGATTATTGGTTCGCAGCATCCTGTCAGCATCCTTGCAGGGGGATTGGCCTGTTGCGAGCACCAGGGCGCCGACGCGTCGCTGCAACTCGAATACTGGTTCGGCGCCGCGCACCGAGCCCAACGCCACGGCATCAATCCGCGCGCTTTGCAAACCGAGGCGAGCGATCATTCGCGCGCGCCCGCGCATAAAGCCGCGTTGCGGCGTCTGGTTCAGAAAGATGATTACGCGCGCCCCGGCCGGTACTCCACGCAGACCTAACTTTTCATCACGCAGCACTTGCGCCAGCCAGGGAGATTTGACCGGACTGTTTTCGACAAAACCATATCGCTCGATCATCGCCGCCGGATTGTAGATATGCTTGTTATCCAAGGGCAAACCCAAGGCGCGCAAGGAAGCGACTGAAATCACAAGCGATGTTTCCAGCGGCAACTGGGGTTCATCGGCGAAAGGCGCTTTGAAAGGCTTGCCGGCGGCGGCGTCTGCCTTGACCAGCAGGATATCGGAGTCAACGCTATCCAGCAGCTGCCGCGTCCATTCACGCGGGGGACCGTAAACATGCCCGTTCCTGATTTGCTCGTGCAGCAAGACGAACTGATGCTCGGTCAGCGCCTGCGAAATAGCGTGCGGCGCGGCCTTAGCCGCCATCGTGCAGGGGAAAAGGTCCAATTGGTCGGTTGACAACTTTGTGGTCGTTGTCGCCAGAACGCGCCAGCCAGCCTCCGCCAGTTCGTAGCCCAAACTGACCATCAGCGATGTTTTGCCACCGGCGCCAATAAAGGCGACCACATCGCCAGGCACTACCTCAAACGCTTGCTGGAACCGCATCCGCTCTACTCTGGTTGCGACAATTAATGGATTTGCTAGGCTAATGATAACACGAAAGCCCGGTAGCGCCTGTGTTTATCCCGCGGCGCGTCGGCGGAGTTGAATTGGATTTCTTATCACCACCCTGGCGAGTGACTATTCGGCTCATCCGGAATAGTGAACTCGCGGCATGGGATTGTGTTGGCAGGCGACTTGTCTCGACGGTCGCCGCGATATGACTCGATATCGGGCTAACCACCGTCTCGCCCCTTCGGCTTTCGATAATATTGAGAACGGCATTAAGTATGTTCGTCACGGGCGAGGACGTTTAAAGCGCGCCGATGCCCCGTTGGCGCAGCGCCACGACCACTTTCTGCGCGGTGAATGGTTGTGAGTCAATCCAGACGCCGGTGGCATCATATATGGCGGCGGCGATGGCCGGCGCAAGCGGGAGGAAGGGCATCTCAGCCATGCCGCGCAAGCCCCAGGGTCCAATCGGATCGGGATGCTCCAGAATGACGGACTTGATCCGCGGCGGCACATCAAGCGAGGTGGGAATCAGATAGGTTGATAGGAATGGATTGCGTATCATGCCTTCGTCCGAAACCAGATATTCCATTAGCGCGTAGCCTTGCGCTTGCACAATCGCGCCTTCAATCTGTCCCTGAACCTGCTGCGGATTGATGACTTTGCCGACATCGTTGGCGCAGACAACCTCCAGCAGCTGCACCTGTCCGGTTTCAATATCGACCTCTACCTCAACTGCCTGCGCGACGTAGCCATAGGCGAAATTGGGCTGGGCGCGGCCAGTCGCCGGATCAAAGGGGGTCGTCGGCGGCGGGCGATACATGAATTCGCCCCGGGCTGGGCGCTCCTCATCTTGCCATTTGCGCAGGGCGATCTCGGCGGCGCCTTGAATCGCCTTCCCAGACATGAAGGTAAGACGCGAGGCGGAGGCGCTGCCGGAGGATCCGGAAGAGGCGGTATCGGAGGCGACAATCTCCACCGCATCAAAGGGAACGCCGACGGCATCGGCCGCCATCTGACTCAGGGCGGTATGCGCCCCTTGCCCGACATCGGCGCCGGCGTGGTATAGGATAACCTTGTCGATTTCCGCCTTGCCCCGCAATTCAACGCCAGCCCAGCAATGCTCGGGGAAGCCAAAGCTGAAGCCCACATTTTTGAATCCGCCAGCGATGCCGCGACCACGGCGTTTGTGGGGATCGACCGGTTGCTGGGGCGGTCTCAGTCGCCAGCCGGTTGCAGTCCGCTCCCACCATGATTCGACGCCGCAAGACTCGAAGACTTGAGGCATGGTGACACCGGCGGGAAAGGCAGTATCAACGGAACCGATGCTACCCTCACGGATGCTATTCTTCAGTCGTATCGCGAGCGGATCCAAGTTCAAAGCTGCCGCCAGCCGATTCATCTGTCCCTCAGCCGCGAAAAGCGCTTGGGGCGCGCCGAAGCCGCGGAAAGCCCCGGACGGGATGTTGTTGGTATAGACGGCATAGGTATCGACGTGGATATTGGGAATCACGTAGGGTCCGGTTACGGTGAGCTGGGCGTTGCCCAGCACCTTGTTGGAAGTGTAATTGTAGGCGCCGGCGTCGCCGATGACTTCGGACTCGACGGCGGTCAACATGCCATCGCGTGTGGCGCCCCATTTCGCCCGAACTTTGATGGGATGGCGCTTGTGATGGTAAAGGATCGATTCCTCGCGGCTCCACTGGATTTTGACCGGCTGTCGCAGCTTCCAGGCGGCTAGCGCCAGGATGATCTGCACCGACATATCTTCGCGCCCGCCAAAGGCGCCGCCGATAGCCGGATAGATAACGCGCACACCCTCGGGCGGCAGATTCAGCGCGTGAACAATCTGTTCTTGGTCTTCGTGCGTCCATTGTCCGGCGACGACAACCGCCACACGATCTTCTTCGTCGATGTAGGCCAAGCCCGCTTCCGGCTGCAGATAGGCATGTTCCTGCCAGGTAGTTTCGTACTCGCCTTCAACGACAACATCGGCCGCTGCCCAGCCGGCTTCCATATCACCCTTGCGGATACGATAACGCGCGACCAGATTATCGGGGGTCTCTGGATGAAGCTGGGGCGCCGCTTTCGCCATTGCCTCTTCGGCAGCGAATACGGCGGGCAAATCCTCATATTGCACTTCAATCAGGTCGAGGGCGCGCCGCGCAATCGCGTCGGTTTCGGCGACCACGGTCGCCACCATGTCCATATAGCAGCGCACGACATCGGCGCCGGCTTTGACGCCGCCGGGACCACAGAGCACGGGCTGGTCTTTGATCACCAAGCCATATTCGTTTACCGGCACATCGCGACTGGTGAAGACGCGAATGACGCCCGGCAGCGCCTCGGCTGCGCTGGCGTCGACGTGAAGGACGCGGGCGTGCGCGCGTTCGCTGAACTTGACACGCATCCACAGCTGGCCCTCGATATCAATGTCGCCGGGATAGCGCGTTTCGCCCGTTACCTTGCCGCGGGCATCAATGCGTTTGACGGATTCGCTGATGACGCTGGTATGCTCAAAGCTCACGGCGGAAATCCTCTTACGGTCAGATCTACTCGCAGCAATATCTCAATATGCCGGCAAAGCCTCGAAGGTCGTTTCGATCAGTTTCTCTGTTTCGTTGTAAAAGACGCGGCGCAAAATAGCGATGGCGGCGGCATAGGTCGGCTCTACGCCACCGTAGCTGAGGCCGCCAGCGCCAAGATTCTGACCCGTCTTCAAGGGCTTGTCCGATGCGTAATGGAGAAAGCCGATGTCAAACTTGACCGAGTGCAAATTGACGATTTCGTTCATCGGATGCCGCTGCGGGCGGAAGGCTTCGTATACCGCCGACAAGTAAGGACCGCCCTCCATTTCGATGTCGGTATAGCCTTCCTTGTAGAAGACGCTCATATAGTTGGGGTTCTGCAGGAAGGTGCCGCGTACGGTCACCGCTTTCTGATTGTCCAGCACGTTGCCATGCTGCATATAGCTGCGGACGTGGCGCGCGGTGAAACAGTTTCGGAAGAGATAAGTATTCTGCGAGTGCTCGTCGTGGATCACATTTGGGATCATCATATCGCCGATGCGACCGTTCAAGGTGGCGGCTTTGCCCATGACATAAACGCCGTCCAGCCGCCCGGCGCCTTGCGAAATGCGGCTCAGCAATTCATAAGACGCCATGCCCAGCGGGTAATCAATATTGATGATGATGGCGTTGCTGTGGCGCAAGGGCGCCAAGTCATCGGCGCGTCCCAGCCGCGGATCAAACCAGCGCGCTTCGAGCTTGCCCAATTCGATGACTTGCGTTTCCATTTCGAAGCCGTGACGGCTTGGTATGCGATGGATGCCCAGGCGGGTTTCTTCCTTGGCGAAGACACTGCGGGCTTGGCTGCCCTTTTCCGAAAGATATTGCCGCAAGACAAAGTATAGGAAGTTATCGGTGCTCTTGTGATAACTCTCTTTAATGTCCTCGTATTCGGTGAGCAGGGATTTCTCTGCAAAGGTCTCGATGTAACCAATCAGACTTTCTTCAAAGCGGCGAGCAAAACCGGCGAGCAGGTTGATCAGGGAATGGGTATTGCTGGAGACGAAATAAACCGGGCGCTCGCCAGGATCTATTTCAGCCTGAGCCAGTTCCTGGCAGAGTTCATTCCACCAGGAGGCGGTGGCGCGGCGATAATCTGCCAGGGAGCCGGCGATAAGCCGCAGCGTCATGCTTTTGTAATTTGCGCGAATGGTCAGCAGATTGCGCACAAAGTCATCCTGCCAAAGCAAGTGCAGCCGCTTCAGATCGCTGACTGCCATGCGCAGGGCTTGAGCCAGAATCGCGAATTCTTGGTCCGGCAGATCGCCGAGATCGGCAAAACGCGGCAACAGATCTGACAGATCGGGATTTTGCAGCAAAATATGTAGCTTATTCCACTCGATTTGAAAGGCAGTCAAAATCGGCACCAGGTCATCAATATCCGAGCGGCTGACAACATAGACAGCCAAAATGCTGTCGCCATCGAAATGGGTGCGGCGGCGCCGGCCCGTGGCGTAGACACGTTGCCAGTCGGCGATATTGCGGTAGCCGGCGGCGACGAATGAACGGTCCATCTGCCCGATTAGGACTTCCTCGGTTTGGATGATGCAGGATGGCAAACGGAGAGCGCTGTACATCAGCGCCGAGGCGTCGGGAGCAACTTCAGCGGCGTGCTCATGCAAGGACGAGCGCATCGCCAGATGGCTCTCGACCAAGGTTTCGATCTTGATGCTGTCGCTCGAACGCAGCAGCGAATAATAGGTTCGCATATAGAGTTCGATTTCTTCGCTGCCGGTTTGCGGTACGGTACGGTCCATTTCCTAGCCTTGTTCAAGCCCCGCATTCATGCGAGCGGCTTGGCGTAAAGCCTCGACAATTTTATAGTAACCGGTGCAGCGGCAGAGATTGCCGCTGATGCTGTAATTGATTTGCTCGGTGTCGGGCGTATCCATTTCATCAAGCAGCTTGGCGCCGGCCATGAGGAAACCCGGCGTACAATAGCCGCATTGGACCGCGGCCTGATCGATGAAAGCTTGCTGAATGGGATGCAGTTCTTCGCCGCATTGCAACCCTTCTATGGTTACGATTTCGGCGCCATGCGCACGCGGGGCATGCACCATGCAAGACATCACCGCCACATCATCTAGGAATACGGTGCAGGCGCCGCACTCGCCTTCGGCGCAGCCTTCTTTTGTGCCGGGCAAATTGACCTCATCGCGCAGCCAATGCAAAAGGGACTTCTGTTGGCCCTCGGCGATGCAGACATCGACGCCGTTCACACGGCTCTCAATCGGCGTGTCGGGCTGATGCGCGATTGCCGCCGGAAGGCCGCGCTTGACAATGCCTTCGTCAGCGCCCCAAAGCATCGGCGGCCGCGCCGGTAAATTGTCGATCGAAGCGCCCGAAGCCAACTGTCGAAGCGCGCGGACGACCAGGGTTTTCACCATTTCACTGCGATATTCGGCGCTGCCGCGTACGTCATCTATCGGCTTTACCGACTTGCTCGCCAGGACGCCCGCTTCAGCGATCACATCGGGCGACAGAGGCCGGCCGGTCAAGAAGTCTTCGGCTGCTGAGCAGCGTACAATGGTCGCGGCGACGCTGCCCAAGGCGATGCGCGCCTCGCTGACAAAGCCCGCGGCATCCAGTCCCAGGACGACAGCGGCATCGACGACCGATATCGCCTGGGCGCGCCGCAGTCCCAGTTTCAGGAATATGCCGCGCTGATCGTCTTTCAATGGCGGAATATGAATCGCGCTCATAAGCTCATCGGGGCGGAGAACGGTTTGGCGGAAGCCGCTGTAGAAATCTTCCAGCTTGATTGTGCGCTCGCCAGCGACCGACGTCAGCGTGACTTCGGAATCCATGGCGATCAAGGGCGTGATGGTATCGTTGGCGGGCGAGGCGGTGATGAGATTGCCAGCGACAGTGGCGCGATTGCGAATCTGGGGCGCGCCGACTTCCCAAGAGGCTTGCGCCAGCGGCAGCGCGTGCTCGCGGATCAATTCGCTTGCCACGACATGGTTATGCGTCACCAACGGTCCCAGGAGTATCCGGTCACCTTCCAGGGAAATCTGATCCAAGCCCGGCACGCGCGTGATGTCGATGAGCGCGTTCAGTTGCGGATGCTGGCCCCGTTCCATTTCAATGATTAAATCGGTGCCGCCAGCGACGATGCGAGCCGCGCCACGATGCTCATCCAGGAGCGCCAAGGCTTCCGCTACACTGCTGACGCTATGGTAGGCTTTCCACATTTATGACCTGCCTCCCGCGATCGCCCTCATATTCGGCCCAGCGATGCTGGTTCCAATTCCAGCACGGTAAAGGGATTGATGTTCATGACGCAGGTGGATTCGAATTGCGTCCGCACCGTCTTGCGGCGATCCCAGGTGTGCACATGCCCGTGCAGCATATAACGCGGACGAAACCATTTCAAGAAATTCAAATAGCTGTTGAAGCCGCGGTGCGCGACATCCTTGCCGTCGTGGATATTGCGCGCTGGCGAATGCGTGACGAAAAGATCAATGCCGCGCCGGCGCGCCCAACGATTCCAAAGCACTGAGGGCGTAAATCCGAGCACCTTGCCATGCATCTGCGTCTGCGTGTATTGAATCTCGCCCTTGTTGTAGCGAATGCACCCTTCCAATCCAGCCATGGTTAGCCCGCAGAATTCCACGATCTTCCCGTGCAAATTGATGCCGCCTGGGGGCTCCTTATCATAGATTTCGTCATGATTGCCACGTACATAGAAGAGCGGCGCCCCAGTAATGCTTGAGATGAAATCGAGGTAGTTTGGAGGCATGTCGCCGCAACTCACTATCATGTCAATGTCGCTGTAGCGGCGGCGTAAATTGGCCGCGTTATGCAGCTGCGGCATCTCGGTATCGCTAACACAGAGGATTTTCACCAAGTCCGGCGCCTTCCCGCACCGCCGATTTCCAATTGCCCGTCAGCGGGCGCGGATTAATCCGAGTAGCCGCCGGCAAAGGTATCGATCATCAAGCGAACATCGTCGCCCAAGGGATACAGGATCGGACAGGAGGCGCCGGCGGCGATATATTCGCGCACTTTCGCTTTGACCTCGTCCGGCGTACCGGAGGCGGTGATCATTTGCACGACATCATCGGGCACGAGCTTCATCGCTTCCAGAATCTGTTCTTCGGTCGCGGGCCAGGTCAACACCTGGTTGATCTCATCAAGCAAGTCTTGACTGACGCCGCTGGCTTTCATGATATGCGGCTGCTGGCCGAGGTATTGCGTCACCAGTTTGCGCGCGCCATCCAGGGCGGCGGCGCGGTCGCTGTCCACCGAGCAAACCACAAGCTGCGGGCGATCGATAGCGTCGACCGACTTGCCCGCTTTCTTGGCGCCAAGCTCGAGCTGCGCCATCGCCATCTCGTTGTACTTCGGCGATACCAAATAATTGAGCACGGCGCCGTCAGCGATCTCGCCCGTCAGCGCCATCATCTTGGGACCGGTAGCGCCGATATAGATGGGCACATTGCGCGGCTCTTTGCGCCCATGCACGACATCAAGCTCGACATCGTCCATTTGCACAAACTCGCCTTCAAAGCTGACGCGTTCGCGGTTGAGCAGCCGGCGAACGACGGTCACGACTTCGCGCATCGCCAGGAGATTCTTGCGCCGCTCGATGCCGACCTTTGCCGCCAGCGGATCCCACCAGGCGCCGATGCCGCAGTAGATGCGATCTTGCGCCAAATCATCCAGCGTAAGAAAGGTGGCGGCGATTACAGCGGCGTTGCGCGTCCAATTGTTGATGACGCCCGAGCCGATTTTGATACGCGAGGTCACCGCGGCAAAAGCAGCCATCGGCACGATCGCATCGCGGACCAGCCGGCTTTCGGCTTGCCATACCGCTTCAAAGCCGCAAAGTTCGGCGTATTTGACGTATTCGATCGCATCTGCCAGCGGGTGCGCATCCTGCAAATAAAGTGCTACACGATCAGCCATGAGTCATCTCCAGTTTCCGAATCTGGCGGTAATTAACATATTATCAGATATTCCATATTCGATAAGCGCGCGAGCTCAATCAGAGGCGCGGGAGAGCGGGAAGGACGGCAGATGATCAAAGTGACCCGATGCAAGGTTTCGCTGATAGGTCGCGAGATCATCGGGCAGATCTATATCGAGCGCAAGCCGGTCCGATTCATAGGTAAATGCCTGCAATCCAGCGGCGCGGGCGCTGCCGATATGCCGCTGAAAGCTGCCCGGTCCATATTGGAATTCGATCGCGCCCGGCGGCCGCACCAGCAGCGCGTTAGTACCGTCGCTTGCGCCATCGGTGGCGATCACGATCGAGCGGTCAACCGCCAGCCCAATCATGCCGCGAATATCTTGGCTGTTGATGAATGGAAGGTCAGCCGGCAGGACCAGCACCGCGTCCGCGCGCCAGCTTTGGACCACCATCGTCGCGCGCATCAGGGCTGGATTCAAATTGGACATGGCGCCTTCCTGCAGCGTTTTGGCGCCCTGCTCACGGGCGATGGAGAGCGCCTTGGTATCGCGCGAGACCACCAAGACGCCGTTTACCTGCCGAATCGTCGTCGTCACCGCGAGCACATGGCGCAACATCGCTTGCGCCAATTCAAAACGCTGATCGGGCTGAAGAACTGGCGATAAGCGACTCTTGGCGTTCTTCAGCGGTTTCACTGGGATAATCGCCCAAAGACTCATGGCGCCCAGCTCCCGATCCAATCCAGCGTCGCTCGCGCCAGCGCCACCTTGTCGGCTTGATCATTCATCAGCGTATCCAGCTGGATGCTGCAAATGTCGGCGAAATCCGCGGGCTCGTTGCGTATATCATCGACGAATCCGCTGATGATGCCCTGGTAGAAGCGCGCAACCGCGCCTGCGCTCACTTCCAGTCCCAGTTCACGCATGATTTTCGCTGTCGGTCCTTTGACGGCGTCGCCGCCAATAATAGGCGTGACGGCGACAACCGGCGCCCGTAGCTGACTCAATAAGACGCGCATGCCGGGAATGGCCAGAATGGGCGCGATCGAAAGCCAGGGATTGGAAGGCGCGATCAAGACGATCTCGGCACTCGTCAGCGCGGCGCGGACCTGCGTCGTAAGCTTCGCCCGCTCGCGATTCTCATGCCGAATCGCGCGAACAACTGGCGCCCAAGCCCGTTTGACGAAGTATTCCTGAAAGCCGAGCTCGCCATCTTCGACGGTGTCCACCATCGTCGGCAAATCCTCATCGCACATTGGCAAGACCGCCGCGCGAATAACGAGCCGCTCAACCAGGCAAGCGGTCGCCTGCGTCAAGCTGCCGCCATCGCCCAGCATCTGCGTTCGCAGCAAGTGCGTCGCCAGATCTTTATCGCCTAGGCGGAACCAGGGCTCGACCTGGTATCGTTGCGCCAGGAAATCCAAAGCGGCGGTCGAGTCGTCCTTTAAGCCCCAGCCCGATTCGGGATTCACCAGACCAGCCAAGGTATACATGAGCGTATCGAGGTCTGGGCAGATCTTCAGACCCATATGCCAGAAATCGTCGCCGGTGTTGACGATGAAGGTTAGCCGCTCGGGCGGAACCACCTCTACCAAGCCGCTGGCCAATTTGGCGCCGCCAACGCCGCCGATCAAAACCGCGATATTCCGCGCTAGCGCCACAATGCCCTCGTCCGCCAGGGCTCGCGGCTTCGTTCGCGCGCTTGCGCCGGAAAACCCAGCGAAATCATGCCCTGCGGCAGCCAATCAGCGGGCAAGTCCAGGACCGAGGCAACCAGATCCTGGCAGAACAAAGGCGCGCAGATCCAGCAGGCGCCCAAGCCCAGTTTTTCCGCCATCAGCAGCATGTTCTGCCCCGCCATCGCCGTGCTTTGCTGCGCCATTGCGCATTCGTGGCGATTCCGTTCTTCGTCAGGGTAGACATCCATATCGCTGAGGCTCATGCAAAGCAGAATTAGCAGCGGCGCGCCGGTGATTCGCTGGTATGAACGATCCACATCGGCGTCAATGACGGCGAGCGGCAGGGCATCGGCCAAGAGATCGCGGCGCAGGGCGGCGCCCATCTCGCGCGCCAACCGCTCCTTGGTCGCCGCTTGGTCGACAATTGCGAAGCGCCAAGGCTGCCGATTGTGCGCGGAGGGCGCCCAGACGGCGGCTTCGAGCATGCAATCGATCCATTCTTCTGGCACTGGCTCTTGGCGATAGCGGCGAAGGGAACGCCTCGCTCGCATAAATTCCAGCAGTTCGGTCGCGTTCATCGACAACTCAGCGATATAAGTCATGCTCGGCGGCGCGATTCAGATCGGCGGCGCGACCGTGCGGCGCGCTGAGGTCGAGTCCGCGCAGGATTACCGCCGGCAGTCCCTCATCGGCTTCGCCACAGAGCAGGTGCGCGGCCGAGGCGACCAAATCGGCATAAGCGACCTGCGTCACCTCAAAGGCGCGCCCATACAAATCTCTTTGTCCGCGCAAGTCTTTCACCGCCGGCAGACCGGCGACGCCGATCGCCACCCCGACATTGCCGACGCGGAAGGGGCGGCCGTGGGTGTCGCTGATGATGATCGCGACCGCAAATCCGAGACGCCTTTTGATATCGGCGCGAAAGTTCTGAGCGGCGCCATCGGGATCGATGGGCAGCAGCAGCGCCTTATCATCGCCGCCTTCGATATTGCTCTGATCAACGCCGGCGTTTGCCGACACCAAACCCAAATGATGCTCGGTGACCAATACGCCGTGGCGTTTGCGCGATACGCGTTTGGATTGCCCTAGAATTAGTTCGACCAGGCGCGGATCTTTGCCAGTCTCGGCGGCCAAAGCCACAGCATCCGGCGAAGGCTCGACGCGGTCCAGCGCCACCAGGCAGCCCTGTGACTTGGATACGATCTTGGAAGAAATCACCAGCGTATCGCCGGGACGCAACTCCAAAGCGGCGGCTTGAGCCTTGGCGATGATGATTTCGATGATGTCGTCGCCGGCCTGAATCAGCGGGATGCCCGGAATGGCGAAGGCGACGAGTTTAGGCAGGCAACTCATTTTCCATCATCCAAGCCCGTGATGCGGATGCCGGCGCCTTGCACGCCGAAGGTCCTGTTGATGTGGAGCAGCACGGGCGTCAAGGACTCGGCGGCGACGGCATTCTTTAGCGCGCCAGCATCGATGCCGCGCATGCCGGCCGCTTCCACCAGCTCAATCACCGCCGCACGCGCATCGTGGTCATCGGCGCAAACGAGAACATCACAATCGACTGCCTGCCCCAATCGCTTGAGTTTGACCGCGCTGACATTTTGAAATGCGGCCACAACAGTGACAGCCGGACCGAGAAGCGCCTGCGCTTCCAGCGAAGCCGCGCCGCCAGCCGGCAGATTCACCTGGGTGATCGCGGGCGGCTGCAAGGGCACTGTCAAATCCACCAGGATCTTGCCTTTGCAGGCATCGCGCACAGCCTCGAGTGTGGCTTGGTGGGCGCCATAGGGCACGCTCAAGATGACGATATCGGCGGCGGCGGCCGCGGCCGCATTGGCGAGACCGGTCAGATAATCGCCGCCCAGCTCGCCGTTCATTTCGGCGGCGCGCGTCCTGGCTTTTTCTTGCGCGCGCGATCCGATAATCACGCGATAGCCATGAAGCGCCCAGCGCATCGCCAATCCAGCGCCTTCCTTGCCGGTGCCGCCCAAGATCGCCAGTGTCTTCATCTTCGCCTCTGCCGGGATCAAGCTTCGTTCAGTCCCTCATTGTAAAGCAAGTTCGGCGTTTCGCGTATACTCTTCCCAAACCCTTGGCGCCAGATCAAGCGCTTCGGCGGCGATTTCGTCTTCGTCGAGGGTGAGGATTTCGCGATCGCGCATCAAGACCTTTCCGGCGCATATCGTTGTGGTGATCATCGAGGCTTCAAAACCGAAGAGCAAATGCCAGGGCAGATTGCCGGCGGTGAGCGGCGTGAATGGCTGATAATCTACGAATATCAGGTCGGCGAGCGCGCCTTCGCTGATCTCGCCGATTTTTTCGCCGGGGAAAAAGCGCTCCATTAGGCGAGCGTTGTTGTCCCAAGCCATGCCGGCGATAGTCATGCCGTCGGCGCGGCGCGGATCGCGATTCACCACCTTGTGCAGCAAGTAAGCCGCTTTCCATTCCGCCCACATATTATTGCTGAAGCCATCGTTGCCCAGGCAAAGCTTGATGCCCGCTTCCAGCAAGCCATCAATATCGGCGGCGCCAACGCCGTTGTTCATATTCGAGCGCGGCTGATGACTGACCCAGACAGCGCGATCCCGCAATATGTCCCGTTCATGTCTTTCGATATGCACACAATGGGCGGCGATTGTACCCTCATTCATGATGCCAAAGCGATCGAGGCGCTCGACGACATTCAATCCGCTCTTGACCAGGCAGTCGCCTTGGTCGTCTTCATGCTCGGCTACGTGGATATGGAAGCCAGCGCCAGACGGCGCAGCATCGGCGCAGGCGCGCAGGCTCTCATTACTTAGCGTCAAGCTGGCGTGCAGCCCGAAGGTTCCCCTTAGACGGGGATGATTGGCGGCCGCCGCCATAAAGCGCAGGTTCTCGTCGATGCCCGCTTGCGTCTTGTCCAAGCCATCGCGATCGGTCACTTCGTAGCAAAGCACGGCGCGCAGGCCGGCGGCGTCGACCGCATCGCCGATGACATTGAGGCTGCCTTCAATGAAATTGGGGCTGGCGTGATGATCAACCAAACTGGTAGTTCCGTGCTTGATGGCATCGACCAGGCAAACCAGGGCGCTGGCGCGGACGCTGTCTTGATCGAGCGCTTTATCCAGGGGCCACCAGAGCCGTTCGAGGATCTGGGGAAAATCGCGCGGCGCCGGACCCGGTATCGCCAGGCCGCGGGCGTAGGCGCCATAAAAGTGGGTATGGGCGCAGATCCCGCCCGGCATGACAAACTGCCCGCCAGCGTCCAAAACATTAGCAGCCGGAAAGCGCGCCGCCAGCGCTTCGCCGCCGCCGATGGCAGCGATGCGATCGCCTTCAATGTAAAGCGCTTGATCCGACAAGACCTGGGGATCGGCGCCCAAGGTGATCAGGTTCGCGTTGGTTATCAGCATAGAGTCCGTCTTTCGTCAGTTCGCTGCTTCTTTTATCCGCGCAAGGCGTGATAGACTCGGTCGACATAGAAGTCTGATGAATTGTACAGGTCGCTGATGAATTCGGCCTTGATGAAGCGATCCCAAGTGGTGCGAACAAAGCTGATGGAGCGCGCCGGCAGATTCTGGATCGGCGGGTCTTTGGGCAGCAGCTGGCGAAATTGGATTTTGTAATACAAATCGTCGGCGCGGCGCGCTTCACCAGGCAGCAGATCGCGCCGCCGCGCCAGTTCCAGCCCGGTGACGCGCGCGAAGAAGGCGATGCTGCCGCTTTGCTCGCGGAAGGCGCTGCCGCTCAAAAAGAAGGCGATATATTCGGCATTCAAGCCGCGCGGCAACTGTCTTTCGGGAATGCGGTACCAGTGCTGACAACGGGCGATTTCAAAATCTTTCGCGCGATTGACCACCCCAACCAGCACCCGATCATCTGCGTACATTTCCGCTCTCGGTAACTTCGTTTTCGGAGCGCTGCGCCAAGAGACGGCGGTCGATCTCAGCGACGCGCTCTTGATGCGCCAGCCACCAGTCCGGATCGCGCTGGGCGTCCAACTCGGTGACGGACTTGCCTTGCTGCTCAACCCAGGTGTAATACTTCAGATTATGCCAGCGTTCGCGCGCCTCGCGCCCCCCTTCCAAGATCCAGTCGGCGCCGGCGCGATGATAGACGCCTTCGACAATGGCCGTAGCCCGCGCTTCGTCCAGCGGACCGTGAGCAGCGCGCAATTTAGCCATCACCGAACCATAACGCTCCATCGCGTCAGTCGCCACCGTCGCCACAATATCTTCCTCGCGCAATTGATAGAACTTCGCCGTCTTGATGGCGCCGATGATATTGCAGATGCCGCTGATGCCCAAGGTCTCGGCTAGCTCAGCCACCAGGTCCTCTGCCAGGCCGTAGCGCCGCGCGAGCACCTGCCGTCCCTCCTCTTCCCACAGCAGGCGCAAGCCATTCAAAGCGTCCATATCGTCAATCGCCATTAGGGCGTCCATATTGAATACGTTGTGAATCCAGGTCACGTGTTTGTCGCCGATGCCTTGAATCTCATGCGCGCCATAACCGTTGTTATACAAGGTCGGGCACTGAATCGGCTCGAGCCCGACGATCTTATGCTCGGGCCAGACCTGCTTCAGTCGATCGCCGGCCGCAAGCGTGCCGGCGCTGCCCATTGCGGAAACGTAAGCCGCGATCTTGCCATTGCCGATGCCCGCGCCCTGCAGTTCGGCCGCCAACTCAACCAGGGTATTGCCGGTTACGTGGTAGTGAAAGCGGTAATTGCCCATCACCTCAAATTGATTTAATACGCGGATCTTGGGATCGCTGCCGCGCAGACGCTTGACCTCATCGTAGATTTCTTTGACATTGCTTTCGCTGCCGGCGGTGCGGATGATGCGGGCGCCATAACTCTTGATGCGATCAAAGCGCTCCTGGCTCATCTCTTCGGGCAGTACGACGATGCTATCGTATTCCATGCGACAGCCGATAAAGGCGCCGCCGATGCCGTAATTGCCGGTCGATGGCCATACCAGGGTATGCACATCGGGATCGACTTCGCCCAGCAATTGCTCTTCCAGCAAGACGGAATAAGCCGCCCCCACCTTGTGACTGCCGGAAGGGAAACGCTTGCCGTAGATCACCACGATCCGGGCGTCGACACCGGTCAGTTCAGGCGGAAGCACGATGTGGTATACCTGATTCGCCGGGTCGCGCCATGTGATATTGTACAGGTTCAGCGGATTCAGCGGGTCGGCGTCCAGGGCTTCGATCGCTTGCGCCCGTATTGCCGGATTCATCGTTTGCGGATGCAGCATCTCTTCGAATGTAGGACCGGTGATCATCGACAGCTCCTTAGTTTTCGCCGGGCGCATCGTCTCCTGACAGGTTTAACTGCTGTTCCAGCAGGCGCATGTCATTGAGCAATTCGGTGCGTTTGCGCGCCAACTGGCGGTAGGTACGCAAATCAGCGGCGGACATCTGATCCGTTCCCCCGCGGCTGGCCGACACCAATTCGTCGATCTGGCGGTCCAGCGCTTCGTAGGCTTCGACCAGCTTTTGGTAGCGCCGAACTTGGGCAAGTTGCCCGCCCTCAGGTTCCGGCATGGCGCGCTTCCTCGACAGCGGAATCGAAAGTTTGCCTGTTGGCTTGCGGTTTCGGCTTGGCATCAACGGCGATCCGTTGATTCGCCACCTGCGCCGCGGCCAAGCCGACTGTCGATGCCACGACATAAAGGGGACGGTCGCGCGATTCATCGTAGCTGCGCGCGACATATTGGCCGATGATGAAAAGGAAGAAGAGTTGAAATGAACTCAATAGAAGCAGAAGGACGATGGTTGTCGCCTGGCCGCCGAAAAACTCTTCGCCCAAGGCTAGGCGCAGGGCGGAAATCACCAGACCGACTAAGAGCGAAAGCGCCGCCAGCGTCAAGCTAATATAGATCATAATTTGCAGAGGAAAAAAGGAAAAGCTGGTGACCGCGTCCAGGGCGAAGGCGACCATCTTGCGCAGCGGATACTTGGTCTCGCCCCAGGTTCTTTGTTCGCGCACGTAATTTACGCCGGTCTGTTTGTAACCGACCCAGCTGGTCATTCCGCGGATGAAGCGATGATGTTCGCGCATTTGCCGCAGCACGCGCGCCACCCGCTCGTCCATCAAGCGAAAATCGCCGGTATCGACCGGAATATTGATATCGGTGATGCGGTGGATCAGCCGATAAAATAGTTTGGCGCTGATCCGCTTCAAGTAGCTTTCGCCCCGCCGTTCCGACCGTACGGCGTAAACGACATCGTAGCCGTCTTTCCATTTGGCAATCAGGCGCGGGATGACCGCCGGCGGATCCTGGAGGTCGGCATCAATCAGCACAATCGCCCGGCCGCGGGCGTAATCCACGCCGGCTGTCACCGCGATCTGGTGACCGAAATTTCGCGCGAAGCTAATGACGCGCACGCGATTGTCCTTCTCCGCCAACTCGACCATAAGCTCCTGCGAGCCATCGGAGCTGCCGTCGTTGACGATCAGCAATTCCCAGCTTTCACCCACCGAATCGAGCGCGGCGACCACTTCGCGATAGAAGCGCGGCAGATTGCCAACTTCGTTGTAAACGGGCGCGACGATCGAATACATAGGTCGCTCGCTCATATCAGCCCCGCGCTTTGCAGCGCCGTTTCGACGGCGGCGCGCGTGGGCGCTACCGGAATCCCGCCCCCTACCGATTCTCTGGCGCGGACGATATCCTTCAAGCCATTGCCTGTACTCAAGATACAGACGCTCTCGTCTGGATGGATGATACCGGTTTTCACCGCTCGCTTTAAGCCAGCGAAGGCCGCAGCCGCGGCCGGTTCGGCGAAGACCCCACACAACTGGGCGAATTCCGGAATCGCCGCCTGAATCGCGGCGTCGGCGACGTTGACGAAGCGCCCGCCTGTTTGGCTCACCGCCCGCAAAGCCTTGGCGCGGTCGCGCGGTAACGCGGAAGCGATGCTGTCAGCGATCGTCGAAACACTACGGCGATCGATATCTTGCGCCGCGACGCCGCGCTCGTAGGCTTCCGCCAAAACGGCGCTGCCTTCCGCCTGAATGCCCAGCAGGCGCGGCATCGCGTCGATCCAGCCCAATTGATGCAGGTCGCTAAAGCCCTTATGGACGCCGCTGATGATGCTGCCATCGCCGACGCTTACCGCGACGACATCCGGCGTCTTCCAGTTCAGCTGCTCGGCGATTTCCAAGGCGACCGTCTTCTTGCCTTCGGTGGTGAAAGGATTGACGCCGGTATTGCGCGAATACCAGTCCTGGGCGGCGCAGGTCTGCATACAGAGGTCAAAAGCCTCATCATAGCTGCCCTCAACCAGCAAGACTTCGGCGCCGTATACCAACAACTGCGCGATCTTGGCGGGCGGCGCGCTCGCCGGCACAAAGATGACGATATTGACTTCGGGCAGCGAGGCGCCCAAGCCAGCCAAGGCGGCGGCCGCATTGCCGGTGCTGGCGGTGCTGACAGTTTTGAAGCCCTTTTCCAGAGCGCGCGCCAAGACGAGTGAACTGGCGCGATCCTTCAGCGAGCCGGTGGGATTGGCGCCATCGTCTTTGACCCAGACGCGCCGCAGCCCCAGGTTCTTCGCGATTCGCGGAGTTTCGTACAGCGGCGTCCAGCCGACCGCCAATGGCGGCGCTTTGCACTCGGGCGAAACCGGCATGAGCGCTTGATAGCGCCAACAACTGGCGGCCCGTGAAGCGCTGATGGCATCGCGGTCGAGCTTAGCGCGCAAGGCGGGGTAGTCATATAGGATGTCAAGCGTCGCCACTTCGCCATGTTCGGGGCAAGTATAGCTGACTTCATCGACCTCGTAGCGACAGCCGCCGATGACGCAGCGCATTTCTTTTACGTCCGCCATAGACTTTTCGTCATTAGCCAGTTCGCAAGGGCAGTATACACCGATTATACGCTTAACCCATACCGCCTGGAACGATTCGCGTGCCGGTTTCGTTGTGAAGCGCGCGTGTGATATTGGCCGGATTGGTGATGATGGCGCGCGGGCCGCCGTTGTGTACGAAATCGATCGCCGCATCAATCTTGGGATACATGCTGCCGCGGGCGAAATGACCCTCATCCAGATAGCGATGCGCCTCTTCCAGCGTGATCTCGTCCAGCTTTCGCTCGCGCGGTGTATTGAAATCAAGGCAAACTTTCTCGACGCCAGTCGAGATCAGCAGCAAATCGGCGCGCAGGGTCTGCGCCAGCAAGCTGCTCGCGCGGTCTTTGTCGATCACGGCGTCGACTCCCCGCAGGCTGCCGACCTCATTGCGCACCACCGGCACGCCGCCGCCACCGCAGACGATCACGATATAGCCAGCCAAGACCAGCGCCTGGATAGCATTGATCTCATTCACCACCAGCGGCTTGGGCGAGGCGACGACCCGGCGCCAACCGCGCCCGGCATCTTCGACCACATGCCAGCCTTCAGCTTCCGCCCGGTCGGCTTGCGCCCGCGTCATAAAGCCACCGACCGGTTTATCGGGATGGTCGAAAGCCGGGTCATTCGGGTCAACGCGCATTTGCGTGATGATGGTGGCCACGGTGTGATTCATACCGACGCGCCGCAGCGAATTATCCAGCGCCTGCTGCAGCATATAACCGATGCTGCCTTGGGTATCAGCCACCACCAGATCGAGCGGCACTTCGTGGATGCCCGCTTCGCGCATGGCGATCTCTGACCGCTGCATAATATAGCCGACCTGGGGACCGTTGCCGTGCGTCATGACAACTTGCCAGCCATCGGCGACCATATCGGCGATATGACGACAGGTTTCGCGAACCGCCTCCCACTGCTCCGAAATATGCGGGTTGCGCGGGTCGGGAATCAGCGAGTTGCCGCCGATCGCCACCACCACCAACTTATCGATCATCGCCAGACGCCCTCACTCGGTAGAGAACCATTCGCCGCCAGCAAGGATTTAGCCCGTTTCGGCTAACGCATAGTCAGCGCCATGGTCGCCTTTTGCACGTGGAGGCGGTTTTCCGCCTCGTCATAGACGACGCTTTGCGGACCGTCGATCACGCTGTCGGTGACCTCGATATTGCGATCGGCCGGCAGACAGTGCATATAGATCGCATTGTCATTGGCCAGCGCCATGCGCCGGTCATCGGTTATCCAATCGCTGTATTTGGCGCCGATCTCCGCCGATTCTTCATCGTCTTCTGTAGTCAGCCAGCTGCCCCAGCTCTTGGGATACAAGATATCAGCGCCGGCGAAACCAGCATCGAAGTCGTCCAGTATCTCAAAGGTGCCACCGTGGATGCGGGTGTTTTCTTTCGCCTGATCGACGATATCGGGCATCAGCTTGTATTCGGGCGGCCGCGTCAAACGGACGTTCATGCCGAAGCGCGACATCAGCAGGACCAGGCTCTGCGGCACCGATATCGGCTTTTGATAGCTGGAAGCGTAAGCCCAGCTGATGTTGATGGTCTTGCCGCGCAGATCGCGACCGAACTTTTCCTGGATGGTCATCAGATCAGCCAGGATTTGAAAGGGGTGATAAACTTCGCATTGCATATTCAGCACGGGGACGCGGCTCGCGTCAGCAACCGCGTTGATATAGGCGTTGCCGATGCCCCAATCACACTGACGAATGGCGATGCCATCGGTATAGCGACCGACGATTTCGCCGATTTCCTTGGCCGTGTCGCCGTGACTGATCTGGGTGGTTGTGCTATCGATGAACTGGGCGTGCCCGCCCAACTGCGCCATGCCCGCTTCAAAGCTGATTCGGGTGCGGGTGCTGGTGAAGAAGAACAGCATCGCCAGCACTTTGTCGCGGAGCAAGGCATGCGGCTCGCCCAGCGCCCGCTTGCGTTTCAGATCCCAAGCGACATCCAGCAGCGTCTCAATCTCTTCCTTCGACCAATCTTGGGTGCTGATGAGGTCACGTCCTCGCAGGTCCGTTTGCATTGATTGCTCCTGTCCGGTTCCTGATTCGATCTCGTTTTCCGTTGCGGGCTTGCCTTGGCAAGCCCCTACAGGTTCTTCTTGCTCGCGCGCTTGCCAAGGCAAGCCCCTACAGGTTCTTCTTGCTCGTGGGCGAGCTACCGGCGGCGGTCAGTGTCTACGCGAGCTCGCCCCTACAGGTCCTTCTTGCTCGTGGGCTTGCCAAGACAAGCCCCTACAGGCTTCTCGTTGGTTCAACGAGCGCCATTCAGCGTCTGTTCCAATATCGCCGGGAAAAGCGCGTACCATTCGGTCGAACGGACGACATCTTCCAGCGGTACTTGATCAAGGACAGTATGCGCATGGATCTCGTTGCCCGGGGCGAAGCCGATGCTGGGTATGCCCGCTTTGCCCGCCCAATAGATGCCATTGGTTGAGAAGTCCCACTTGCCGGAATCTACGTGACCATAGAGCACCTCGGCCGCCGACAATCCGGCTTGCACGATGGGTTCGTCCTCCTCGTATGCCCAGGCGGGATACACCTTGTCGAGCGGGAATACGAAACCGGTATAGCTCGGCTCGTCATAGACCAGGATCTCGGCGTGGATATCGTCGCGCTCGCCGATGATCGCCTGCAAACGTTGCAATTCGGCCGCCGGTTCTTCACCAAAAGTGATGCGCCGGTCGACATAGATAGTCGCCTCATCGGGCACGGCGTTGATGCTGGGCGTCTTGACCTCCATATCGGTGACGGTGATGCGGCCGCGGCCCAAGAATTCGTGATTGCCGAGTTCCGGTTCGATATGGCTGATGCGCTCGATAATCGGCAGCAGCTTGTATATCGCGTTGTCGCCCAGGTAATTGCTGGCGGCATGGGCGCTCTTGCCTTTGGCGACGATTTTGAATTCCACCCGCCCCTTATGCCCGCGGTAAATCTGCATATTAGTGGGTTCGCCAATCACGACAAAATCCGGATTCACGCCTTCGGTTTGCACAAAGGCATGCGGCGCCTGCCCGTCATTCCATTCTTCCATGTTGCCGAAGTAATAAGCGGTGTATCCATCAAGCAAGCCCAAGTCGCGCGCCAGCGCCAAGCCATAAACCATGCCCGGCGTACTGCCTTTTTCGTCGCAGGCGCCGCGGGCATAGAGAATGCCGTTTTCGATTTTGCCGGTGAAGGGATCCCATTCCCATTCATCGGGATCGCCGATGCCGACGGTGTCGATATGGCTGTCGTAAAGCAATATGCGATCGCCATCGCCGATCTTGCCGACGATATTGCCCATCTTATCCCAGAAGATCTCATCGTAGCCGAGCCGCTCCATCTCCTGAGCGATGCGTTCGCCGCAGGGTCGGATTGCGTTTTCCATACTGGGAATGGCGCAGATCTCGCGCAGAAAGTGGATGATATCATCGCGCCGATCTTCCACGCGATGCCGGAGGTCCCGCAGTTTTATGTGGTCTACCATAGCGCTTCCTGAACCTGAACGCCTTTGCGAAGCGTCAATACCCTAGCAGAAATAGACGAAAAAACCAGCAAGTTTTTCAGACAAATAGGTCAATCAGCGCGAATTCTTCAACATCGACCAGCCCCAGGTCGGTCAGCTTGAGTTTGGGGATCACTTCCAAGCCCATGAAGCTCATCACCATAAAGGGATCGCTCATCTGATTGCCCAAATCGCGCGCCGCTTCGATCATGCGGTCATACTGTTCGCGCACCTCTTCGATTGGCAACTCGCTCAGCAAGCCAGCCACCGGCAGAGGCAGACGCGCCAGGACCGTTTCGCCATAAGCGAGCGCCAAGCCGCCGCCCATTTCCACGATTGCCGCAACTGCGGTTTTCATGCTGCCATCATCGACGCCGATGACAGCCAGGTTATGATGATCGTGGGCGACCGTGCCAGCGATGGCGCCGCGCCGCAAGCCAAAACCCTTGATGAATCCCAAGCCGATATTGCCGCTCGCCCGATGGCGCTCCACCATCGCGAACTTGAGGATATCGCGCTCGACATCACTGACGGCGCATCCATCTACAACTGTCGCCGATTCGATCAGGCGCTCGGTCACCACTTGATCGCGTATCGCGCCGATCACCCGCATGTTCTCGCCCGCCGCCTTGACGGTGAAATCCAAGCCGCCTGGACGAATATTGACCGTGCTGCGCAAGTCAATCGCTCGTTGTCTAGGCGCTTCGCCGACCATTTCACCGTCTTGCGCCACCAGCGCGCCGCCGCGATACACTTGCTGGGGTCTAAAATCAGCCAGATCGGGCACGACCAGGAGATCGGCGTATTTGCCAGGCGCCACCGCGCCGTATTTCTTCAAGCCGAAGTGGCGCGCGGTGTTGTAACTGCCCATGCGGATCGCCAGCATCGGGTCAATGCCTTCGGCGATGGCGATGCGCAGCATGTAATCGATCGATCCATGATCTATGAGATCGGCCGGGATGCGGTCGTCGGTGCAGAAGCAGATGGCGTTGTGGTTCTCGGCGGTGATCAGCGGCAGCAGCGGTTTCAGATTGCGGGTGGTTGTGCCTTCGCGGATGAATACGGTCAAGCCCAGGCGCAGTTTTTCGAGCGCTTCCGCCACCGAGGTGCATTCGTGCTCGCTCTGTACGCCGGCGGTTACATAGGCGTTTAGCATCGCACCGGTCATATCGGGCGCGTGACCGTCAAGCACCCGATCTTTGAACAGGGCGATCTTGTCTAGCATGCCCTCGTCGCCCAGCGCCACGCCGGGATAATTCATCAGTTCAGCCAAGCCGAGCACCCAGGAATGATTCAGCAGCTGCGCCAGATCTTCCGCTTCCAGTCGCGCGCCTGATGTCTCCATATCGGTCGCGGGGACGCAGCTTGATGCCATGACAAACATATTGAGGGGGATGTTTTTGGCGCGCTCCAACATATAACGCATGCCCTCGAGGCCAAGGACGTTGGCGATTTCGTGCGGATCCGTGACGACTGTGGTCACGCCATGGGGCAGGACAGCGCGCGCGAATTCCGGCGGCGTCACCAGACTGCTCTCGATATGCACATGGGCGTCGATCAATCCCGGCGTGACGTATTTTCCCGCGAGATCGACTTCGCGCTCCCCGATATAACCGGAGCCCAGCGCGACGACGTGCCGATCATGAATGACGATATCGGTCGGGTAGATTTCGCCGCTGATCACATTGACCAGTTGGCCACTGCGCAGAATTAGCTCAGCCGGCGTATCGCCGCGCGCGGCCGCCAGGCGATCAACTATCGACATCAGCGCTTCTCCTGCTCCATCAGCGTTCCCCTCGAATCAGCGCGGCCGACAGTCGGTTGTGCCTCTCAATCAACATGGGCAGATCGGCGGTGAGCAAATGACCGTCTTCGATCACGATCGCGCCATTGATGATGGACAGGTCGACCGTTGGCGGATTGCAAAAGACCAGCGCGGCGACCGGATCGCTGAGCGCGCCGGCCATTCCCAGGCGGTCCAGCCGAAAAGCGATGATATCAGCCGATTTGCCCGGCGCGATCTGCCCGATGTCATCCCGCCCCAATACGGCAGCGCCGCCGCGAGTGGCGATGCGCAACGCTTCGCGAGCGGACAGCGCGGCCGGATCGCCCAGCGCCCGCGCCAATAGCAAGGCTTGCCGCGCTTCGGCAAGGAGGTGGCCGCTGTCGTTGGAGGCTGACCCATCGACGCCCAAGCCCACGTTCACCTGTTTATTCAACATTTGACGGATTGGCGCGATGCCCGAGGCCAGCCGCATATTCGATGACGGGCAATGGCAGACGCCGGTGCCGCTGCGCCCGAAGAGCCGCACTTCTTCCTCATTCAGTTTCACACAATGCGCGTGCCAGACATCCTCGCCCACCCAGCCCATATCTTCCGCGTAATCGCCCGGGCGCATGCCAAAACGCTCTACGCTGTAAGCCACATCGGCGTCGGTTTCCGCCAGGTGAGTATGCATCTGTAAGCCGTAGGCTCTCGCCAGCGCTGCCGACTCGCGCATCAAATCCACCGTCACGCTAAAGGGCGAGCAGGGCGCCACAACGATGCGCAGCATGGCTTGCGGGTTCGGGTCGTGCCAGGTTTCCACCAGGCGGCGGGTGTCGCGCAGGATATCGTCCTCGCGCTCGACCAGGTGGTCAGGCGGCAGGCCGCCATGTCCCTCGCCAAGGCTCATGCCGCCGCGCGCCGCGTGAAAACGAATGCCCATTTCCTGAGCGGCGCGGATCTCATCTTCCAACTGCACATCGTGCGGGAAGACATAATGATGGTCGCTGGCGGTGGTGCAGCCGGAGAGCAGCAATTCAGCCATTGCCAGCCGGGCGGCGGCATAGACATGTTCGGATCGCATCCGCGCCCACATCGGATAGCAAGCTCGCAACCAGCCGAAGAGGTCTTCCTGCTGCCCGAATACGCGAGTCAGGCTTTGAAACATGTGGTGATGCGTATTGACCAGCCCGGGCAGCAGGACATGACGCGAGAGATCAATGGTGCGATCGGCATCTGATTCGGGCAAAGCCTCCTCAGCCGTGCCGACGCGCTCAATGACGCGATCGCGAATCAGGATCCAGGCGCCGCTTAATTCGCGCTCATCGTCGTCCATTGTCGCCAGGCAGCCTATGTTCTTTAATAGAATAGTTGACAAGTCTGCGCCACTCCCAAGATATTTCGCCTACTATATATCGCTGGCAATTGCGCCACAAGCTACAGCTGAATCGGCGCCAAGCCAATTCGCCGCTGGCGCCATTTCGCAGCCTCAATTTATCGACGGTGGATTCATCCTCTGATGCTGGCGCGCGCCGCCTTCAGCGTATTCGCAAGGAGCATGGTGATGGTCATGGGTCCGACGCCGCCGGGCACCTTCGTGATGTGACCGGCGACCGCCTGTGCCGACTCGAACTCGACATCGCCGACGTAACGATAGCCCTTTTCGCTAGCGGGATCGGGCAAGGAATTTGAGCCGACATCAATGACGATGGCGCCCGGCTTGAGCCAATCGCCTTTGACGAATTCGGGCCGCCCGATCGCGGCGACGACAATATCGGCGCGCCTGACGGTTGCGGGCAGATCGCGCGTGCGGCTGTGACAGATGGTGACGGTGGCGTTAGCATTCGCCAGCATGAGCGCCACCGGCAAGCCGACGATATTGCTGCGCCCGATGACCACCGCCTGCTTGCCTTCGATCAATTGGCCGGTTTCTTCGATCAGCCGCATGACGCCGGTTGGCGTGGCCGGCGTGAAAGTCGGCTCGCGCCCGCGCATGCCCAAGCGCCCGATATTCATCGGATGGATGCCGTCCACATCTTTCGCCAGGCTGATTTCGTTAAGCACGGCTTCTTCATCGATATGATCGGGCAATGGCAATTGCACCAGAATACCGTGGATGACGGGATCGGCATTGTAGCCGCGGACGGCGTCTTCCACTTCCGCCTGGGACGCGCTGGACGGCAAAATGCGCGCTTTCGACTGCAATCCCGCTCGTTCGCAAGCGCGTCGCTTCATGCGCACGTACATGGCCGAAGCCGGGTCATCGCCGACCAAGACCACGCCTAAGCCAGGCGAGGCGCCAGTATCCGCTTGAAAGTCAGCGACGCCGCTCGCGATTTCACTCTGGATCCGCTTGGCTATCGGTCGTCCATCTATAATCTTCGCCGGCATCGGGCATCCTTTCTACCATGGTTCGCATCTCAATTGGCGACCCGCATACGGAGTCCATGTCGATGCGGTCGGCGCAGCTCATCACCGCCGGATTACGATATGGATTCCTATGGAGATTGACTGCTCCTCTTGTTACACTGATTCACATCTTCATCTTGTCTGAGGATAGCACAGAGTGACCCCAAGGGAGAAACATGCCGGCGTCGTATTTGTCATGATCGGTCCGGGCGGGGCGGGAAAAAACGCCATTATGAAAGCGATCAAGGCGGCCTTCCCGGCGGTCCGTCAATTGGCGACCGCGACCACGCGGCCGATGCGCGCCGATGAAAGGCAAGGTCGCGAACATCTCTTCGTTAGCGAAACCAGATTTCGCGCCATGATCCAGAACGATGAATTGCTTGAACATCAAGAAGTGACACCGGGAAAGTATTATGGAATCCCTCGCCGGACGGTTGAAGAAAGTCTGGCGGCCGGCGCTGCGCTGATAGCCGATATCGAGGTCCTTGGCGCAATGCATCTGGCGGCCGCCTACCCCGACAATGTCGTTCAGATCTTCATTACGGTGCCCGGGAGCGATATCGCCGAGCAATTGTCGCTGCTGGAGGAACGGATGCGCGGGCGAGCCGACGCGGCGACCGATATCGAACAGCGGCTGGAGCGCGCGCGGACGCTCGAACTGCCCTATCAAAGTAGCTGCGACTATGTCGTGGTGAATGACGATTTGGCGCGAGCGATCGAATCTTCCTCGACCATTGTTCGTCAGGAGGTGAAGCGGCGCACAAGACAAGGCGAAATGCCATGACCGAGTTGCCTCAATATCAAAGTTCGCTGGGCGCGCGCTTGGCGCCCGATCAGATTCCGCTTCATTATGGCGACCAGGCGGCCGAATACGCGGCCGCATTGGAGGGCGCGATTCTGCTTGACCGCTCGCACGAAGGCCGCGTCCTTCTGCAGGGACAGGATCGTTTCGAGCTTGTCAATCGCATGTCGACCAATGATGTAAGCGAACTCGCTCTCGGCGAGGGCAGGCCGACCGTCTTCATCAACGCCAATGCGCGCATCCTCTTTCGAGCGAGCTGCTTCAGCTTGTCTCGCGGACTGCTGCTAATCAGCGAGGCGGGCCAAGGCGAGTCGCTGGCGAACTACCTGCGGCGGAATATCTTCTTTGGCGATAAGGTCGCCGTCGAAGACATTAGCGCGTCGACTGTGCAGTTTGCGCTCCACGGCGCCACTGCCAACCGGGCAATGGAGAGGCTGACGCGAATCGCGCTTCAATTGCCGCCACTGGGTTGCGCGGAAATCGAGGCGGAAGCGGGCAATCTGATTGTCGCGCGGCGGAAATCGATTTGCGGCGACCACTGGATCCTTACCGTCAAGCGCGATGCCGGCGCGGCCGTCCATCGCCGATTGCTGGACGTTGGCGTCGGTTTAGGCTTGCTGCCAGCTGGCTCCTTGACATACAACAGCTTGCGCATACGATCGGGCAGGCCCGCGGGCTTCGAGCTGTCGGCCGATTACATCCCACTGGAAGTGGGCTTATGGGATGAGATCAGTTTCAGCAAGGGTTGCTATACCGGGCAGGAAATCATCGCGCGCATGGAAAGCCGCGGACGGCTGGCGAAGACGCTTGTCAAAGTTGCGCTCACTTCTATGGTGGGTGCGCCGGCGGCGGTATATGCGCAGGAGAAAGCGGCTGGCCGGCTTACCAGCAGCGCAGTCGCGCCAGATGGGCAGATCCATGCTTTGGCCGTAATCAAAGTCAGCAGCGCCAGGGCGGGCGCCGACTTGACGGTGGGACCTGAGGGGGTTGCCGCCAGCGTACTGGGTTTTGCCGGCGCGCAGCCGCCCTTTGTTCTTTCGCAAGCCTCGGCGACTGACGGTCGTTAACGAGTCGATTGCATGGCGGAAGCTGTATTAGGCGACGGAGCTAAGTTGTAGCATGCAAGTTACGCGTAATAGTTAGCACAGCAATAACAAGCATGGGCGAGCCATCGGCTCGCCCGTACAAATACTGATTAGTTTTGGAGATTTCATTTGAACGGCGTTAGTTCCTTGTGTATCCCCACACTTGCTTAGTTGAGCGTGGGCGGTTCACGATCGAAGAAGAGCGACCACCACAATTGCCAATTCTGCGGTTCGGGCGCGGTCGTTTGAAATTCGACCAGGCGCAGGGCAGATGGGCGCGTGGACGCGGGCGCGCCGCTACTCTTCGGCAGGATCAGAACTTCGCCCGCGCGAATCATCTTGCCTTCATCGCGCGCCCAATACTCTACGTAGCTGTCGCTCTTGACGTAGCTGAGTTGCTCGATCAAGTCTTGCTGCTCTTCCAGCAGAGTTTCGATTTCCGCTGAGAATCGAGCGTGGATCCGACCTAGGTCACGATCCAGCTGGATGCGGCTGCTAAAGTTCAGTGTGAGGATCAAACCGATTGTCAGCGCGACCGCCAACAAGACCTTTATGCTGGTCAGCGGCCGCTCAGCGCGGCGCCGGTCGTTGGCGATCGGCTGTTCGGCTGCGCTCAATCCTGCTTCCGCCATTTCTTTCCGCTATGCTCTATTGACGCACAACACCATGATAGTACAGCGAATAATATCCGCCAGCGCAGGCGGTCGAAATCCCGCCCGCAGTCGGCGGGCAGCGAATCCACGCGATGAAAAGATGGCGCTATTATATTTCGCAGGACAGGTTGCCGAGCCGAAAAACAGGGTTTCTCGTGAAAGCGAAAACCCGGCCGCTTGACCGGGCTGAACTAGTGCCGAAGGTGGGAGTCGAACCCACACTCCCCGAAGAGAACTACGCCCTGAACGTAGCGCGTCTGCCAATTCCGCCACTTCGGCATGTGAGCAGATTGAAGTATAGCGGATCGCGCTTGCCTGTCAATACGCCGCTTGGCGAGATGCGCTGTTTGGCGCAGGCCGCGCGTGCTATAATGCAGCGCTTGACAGCCACGATCACAAGAAGACAAGAACCGCGGGAGGCGGCAGACTGAAAAGGATAGTCGCATGCAAACGGCAGCGAAGCCGTCGATGCGAGCCGCCTCGCGCTTTGATACCGGCATTGGCAGTGGCCATCTTGCTGCTCGTCGCCGGTTGGGGCGCGCAGGCACAGTTGCGTCACACCGGCGTTTTTGCCCAAGCGATTGGACAAGCCAATTTGCGGGCGGCCGCTGATATAGAGTCGCGTCTCATCGGCGAAATACGAGCGGGAACAGATTATCCCGTACTTGGGCGCAGCGCGCGTTTCCCCTGGCTGCTGCTGGGCGAGCGCGATTCTAGCGTGCCGATGGGCTGGGTTTTCGAAACGCTGGTCGCCGTCAGCGGGAATCTCAACCAAGTTCCATTCACCGAGCTGGTCATTAACGAGACCTCGCCAACCGAGCCAGCGATCACCGCTACGGGCCGTGCAATCGCTGCCACAGCCGTCCCTGTTAGGCCCACGGCAACAGCTACGCTTGGAGCATTTGGCGTAAACGGCGTGGTTTTGGGCGAGGTGAACATCCGCTATGGACCCGGCGTCGAGTACCCACGGGCGGGCGTCGCAACCGCCGGCGATCGCTTTGAAGTTACCGGCTATCACACACAGTTCCCCTGGGTGAGGATCAGGTACGAGGGAGCGGCCAGCGGTCAAGCGTGGATCGCGCGGGACTTGCTCGAGCTCAGCGGTAACATATTCAATACGGCCGCCGTTTCACAGTTGCGCTTCAGCCTGCCGCCGCTGACGCCGACGCCCGCCGCCGTCCGCGCAATCGGCATAAATGGCGAGGCGCCGCCGCCTCTGGGCGGAGACTTGCAGATTCTGGCGAACGAGCTGTGGAATCTGCTGCTGGACAATGACTTTGATCCGCAGACAAGCCGTTTCGGCGCGCTGTTTTTCATGGATCTCGCCAGCGGCGAAGCATTCACCTTCGGCGATGAATACGCCTTCAGCGGCACCAGCCTGAACAAGATCGCGATTCTGGTCAAGGTATACGCGGAACTCGACAGTCCGCCTTCAATCGAGACCGCTACCGATATTCTGAACACAATGATCTGCAGCGAGAATGCGGCGACCAATCGTTTGCTCAGCATCATTGGCGGCGGCAACGGCTATTATGGCGCCCGGGCGGTCACTGAATTGTTTCAGCAGCTTGGCTTATCGCGTTCCTTCTTGATCGCGCCTTTTACCACCATCGGCACGCCAGAACCACCGCCTTTCCCGCTAGTGTTTCCGGCGACCGCGGCCGATCAGATTAAGGCGGAGCCTGACCTGTCCAACCAGTTGACCGTGGTCGAGATCGGCGCGCTGCTCGCCAACCTACACCAATGCGCCTACGGACGCGGCGGCGTATTGATCGACGAGTTTGGCGACAGGATTGAAGCGCGCGAATGCCGTCAGATGTTGCATGTGATGAGCAACAATACCGTCGATGCCCTGCTGAAATCGGGCGCGCCGGCTGATACCCGCGTCGCCCACAAGCACGGCTGGATCGCCGATACCCACGGCAATGCCGCGCTATTCTTCACGCCCGGCGGCGATTACGTAATCGCGATGATGCTCTTCCAACCACAGTGGCTGGATTTCCAAGCTTCATTGCCGCTCTTTGCCGAAGTGTCGCGCCGTGTCTACAACCATTACAATCCCGATCAGCCGCAGCAGTCGGGCCGCGAATGGTTCATCCCTGACGTTAACAGCTGCAACTACTTCGGCGACCCCTTGGTAGCAGATCTGCTGCAGTCGTCCTGGGCCCGCTAAGGCTTCGGCTGCCGCGCGTCATGGCAGCTTGAAATGCCTTTCCGGCAAATCGCGCAGGCGCTGGGCGGCCGCCTCCGGCGTGATATCTCGCTGCGCCTCAGCCAGCATTTCATAGCCGACCATGAACTTCTTCACCGTCGCCGAACGCAGCAAGGGCGGGAAGAAATGCGCGTGCAACTGCCAGTGCGCGTCGTCTTCAGCGCTGAAAGGCGCGCCGTGCCAGCCCATGGAGTAAGGAAACGATGATTCGAAGAGATTGTCGTATTTGACCAGCAGCCGCTTCAAAATGTCCGCCAGGCTTTTTCGCTGCCCGTCATCCAGTTCGGGCAGGCGGCGCAGGGGCGCTTTGGGCAGCAGAAGCGTCTCAAAGGGCCAGACCGCCCAAAAGGGCACAACGACGAGCCAGTTCTCGTTCTCCAAGACGCAGCGGTCGCCAATCTGTGATTCTTGCCGCGCATAGTCTTGCAACAGGTTGTTTCCATAGCGATCGCGATAAGCGCGCTGCTGCTGATCTTCGCGCGCGGCAACGGTACCGAGGTTGTCGGTAGACCAGATCTGCCCGTGCGGATGGGGGTTCGACGCGCCCATCATTTCGCCGCGGTTTTCAAAAACCTGGATCCACCGGAAGCGCTGGCCCAACTCTGCCGTCTGCGCCGCCCACAAGTCGACGACGATGCGGATTTCCGCCGGCGACATTTCCGCCAACGTCAGGTCATGGCGGGGTGAAAAGCAGATGACGCGCGCCTCGCCGCGGACTGATTTGGCGCTGAAGAGCGGGCTTTCGCTGGACTGCCCCGGCGGTACATCGGGCAGCACGGCGGCAAAATCGTTGATGAAGACGAAGGTGCTTTTGTATTTCGGATTGCGCTCGCCATTTGCGCGGATGTTGCCAGGGCAGAGATAACACTCTGGATCATAGCGCGGCCGCAAGTTGTCTGCGGCTTGCTCGCGCCCGCCTTGCCAAGGCCGCTTGCTGCGATGAGGCGAGACCAGGATCCACTCGTCGAGCAGCGGGTTGTAACGGCGATGCGGATGTTCGGCGAGATCAAAGGGCATCGGTCAAACCCGCAGGCGCATTTCGCCCTGGCTCAGCACGACGATATCGCGTTCCTTCACTTTGGTCCTGAACAGGATCGTATCGACCCTGTCTTGCCAAATCTCGGTAACCAGGGTCTCGCCGGGGTAAACATGCGACGAAAAACGGACGCTTAAGGATTCGTAGCGCTGTGGATCGTTATCGGCGCAGCGCTTGAGCAGGGCGCGCGCCGCAAATCCCATCGTGCAAAGGCCGTGCAATATCGGTTTCTCAAATTGCCCGTTCGCCGCCATCTGCGGATCCGCATGCAATGGATTGTTATCGCCAGCCAGGCGATAAAGAAGCGCCTGAGCCGGGCTTGTCCGCTCCTCATGGACGATATCCGGCGGGCGCTCCAGTTTGTGCGCAATGGCAGCGGGCCCGCGCGGGCCGCCGTATCCGCCGAGGCCCCTGAGAAACAACGACTGACGAGCCTTCGCCAGCAAGGGTCCGTAGTCTAGAAAACTGTCAATATCCACGATAAGCAGCAGCCCGCTCCTTTTGTCGAAGATATCGGCGATTCTAATCGTTGAGGTCACCGTCGCCGCAGTCGGCAAGGGCTGGAGTACACACAGAAATTGCTCGCCATGCACCGCCATCATCGGATTAAACTGGATGCCGGCGATCTCGCCCTCGAGCACGCGGCGGTTAAATTCGTAGGCAAAAACAGCGGCGAAGGTGGGAAGCGCCTCAAAGCCGATGCCGCTCAATTCGTATACAAATCTCAACTCATCCTGTTGCAGCGGGTCGGCCGGCGCGCCGATGCCGAGGGCGTAAAGCGCGACATCGCGTTCAGTATAGCTATAGCTAAGACGCCCAAGCTCGGCGCCGATTGCCCGATTCACGATATCGAGGGGAGGTGGCTGCGTCATCTCAGCAACTGCCGGTTCGGTTACATGGATCAATCGACTGCGACAAGTATAAATGCGAATAAAAGGCGATGCTAGCGAGCGCCGAGCCCACAAGACGCGGCAAAGCAAAAGATCAATTGAACCTAATCCGAAGGCTGCTGCGGAGAAATCAGGCGCAGATACTCCCAAGTATAGATGCCGGTATTGTGCCCATCGTCCCAGCTTGGCTGCAACGCGTAATTGCCGACTGCGCTCACGCCGGTGACGGCATAGGAGCGGCGCGGAACCAGTTTAAGCAAATCGTCGGGCGCGTGCTCCATTCCCATCTTGGCGTGCCCGCCGCGACATTCGACACAGGGGCAGGCTTCGCGCAGATGCGCCAACGGGTAGCGACTGACCAAGCCGTCGTCCCAGACGATTTCCAAGGTTTCCTGCTGCCGATCGATGGTAATGTTGCTGGGCTTAGGATCCATATAGCGCGCTCTTTGCTTGACTACTCTCGTATATGCTAATGAAAGGCGCATGCGCTGAAAAGCCTGAAGGAGGACCGTTCATGAAAGCGACCGCGGGAATGAAGACGCGCGCCACCACCCAACTTGCTTATCGGTTTTGCTCTGCTAAAATTACGGCACTATCTTGATCAGGATTCGAGCGGAGCGCCTATGATGCCGTTGTTGCGAGGGATAAGCTGGCTTGTCGCCTGCCTCTTATTCTTGACTGCCTGTCAAAGCGAATCTACATCGCCGGCGGACGCGACCGCCACTGACCTGGCTGAAGCCCTCGCCCAGGCGATCGCCACCGCGGACAGCCTGGCCGCTACCGCGACCGCCATTAGCGCAGCAACAGAAGCGGCGCCTACTGCGACGCCGACGATTACGCCGACGCCCGATCCCTTTCCCGAAACGATAGTCGGTTCGATCTATGTCGCCGAGCAGCGTTTTGAAGGCGGCTGGATGTTTTGGCTGCAACCCAATTCGCAGATCTGGGTGCTGACTGCAAATGACGGGGGACAAAATGTCTGGAGCGTATACGATGATACCTTCGTCGATGGCGAAGCCGAATCTGATCCGCAGATTCTGCCGCCGGAGGGTCGCCTGCAGCCGATCAGGGGCTTCGGCAAGCTCTGGCGCGAAAACCCAGAAGTGCGGCTGGCGACCGGCTGGGCGATGGGCGCCGAATTAGGGCATACGACGCGATATGAATACCATCATGGCGGATTTGTGAATGAGGCCAATGAGTATGTGCCGGGGCCGGGTTACCACCAAGTGGAGAGCCTGAGCGGCGATACTGTGGTATTCATTGAGGATTCGCGTAGTTGGCGCATCGATAGCTGAGCGAATGCTGGACACTGTCTTCATGCGAAACCTCCGGCGCCAGAACATAGATGCAAGCGCGCCATTCGAGTACTTCATAGCAGCCGATGCGCGCAGCAGCCGCACCGACTACAGCGATGACCAAGCGTGGACGGTTCGGCTGGGCCGGCGCGATGAGCCGGCGTTCGCCTTTCAAACACGATTCGGCGGGCGGGCCGGTCTCGTCAGCCTCGTCCCTATGTGGCGTTCGGGCGATCGCTTGCTTTATCAAGCGCAGTCTTTCGCCCAGCGCCCGGTCGTCACCTATTTCGCGCCCGACTTCGTTCAGATTGAAGCGGCGCCGCTGGAGCAGCTGACCTTGGTGGCGCGCTTCTGGGCGATGGAATCGCGCGCATCCGGCGGCGAATTCGCGCTGACCAATAATGGCGCCGAAGCAATTCGAGTGCAGTTGGAGTTATTCGGCGATGGCATCATCAACAGCCGCAAGGTAAGCCTGAATGTGCTGACCTTGGGCGACGGCACACTCGCGCTTCATCTGGGTCAGATCGGCAATATCAACCCGGTCGCCACCCTGGAGGGCGCGGGGACGGAGATTTATGGCGGCCGCATCCGCAGCCCGAAGATCGGCCGGGTTTTGGCGCTAGAGCCGGGCCAGACCGCCCGCCTTCCCTTTGCCGTCGCCGGCTTGGAAGACATGCGAGATTCCTTCAGCGTGGCGATGAATTGGATGTCGCAGCCCTGGGATCGTCATTTTGAACGCATCGACCGCGACGGGACCGCCATACCCAAAATCAGCACGGGAAAGTCCGAATGGGACCGCGTGATTGACCTGTCGTACGCCCATTTGGTAAAAGCCTTTATGCGCCCCACGGAGCAATTGCCGCATAGCTCGTTCGTGGCCAATCGCGCTGGCGATCGCGGCTGGAGCCGGCGCGGACATGGTGGCGATCACATCCGCCCCTGGTCGGGGCAAGACCCGACGCTGGCTTATCTCGCTATCGGCGCAATCGCCCATATCGATGCCGAGCTCGCCAAGGGACTCATACGCAATTACCTGTCGACGCAAGACGAGTCGGGCTTCATCGATCGACAGCCGGGCTTGGGTGGACAGCGGCAAGGACTTCTGATGATGCCGCTGCTGGCGCAGCTCTGTTGGCTCGTTTATCAGCGCACAGGGGATATCGATTTTCTGCGCGAGGCATATCCGGCGCTGGTCGCTTTTTTGGGGCGCTGGCTGCACAGCGATATGGATGCCGATGACGATGGCGTGCCCGAATGGCGCTCGGAACGGCAATTGGGCTACGTTGCCTTGCCGACTTTCGGCGTCGGTCAATATTGGGCGCAGGGCGCCGATATCGGCCAAATGGAAACACCGGATTTGCAGGCGTATCTCATCGCCGAAGCCGATGCGCTACGCCAGATCGCTGAAGTCATTGATGAATTGGACGGCGCCGAGATTCTGTCCAAGCAGCTGGCCATGATGGAAGCGAAGCTGGAGGAGTTCTGGGATGGAAAGCGTTACCGCTATCGCGATCGTGACACTCACTTGACGGTCGGAGCCGATGAATTGTTGAATCGGGGCGCGGGCGACCAGGTACATGAACTTGACCATGCGCTACTGCAGCCGGCGAGAGTGGTCGTGCGCGTTGCCGGCGGTGTCAGCCAACGTCCGCGCATCACGCTGAAGCTGGATGGCAGAGACGAAAACGGCGCGGAATGCGTGATTGAAGCGGCAGCCGCTGAAATCGACTGGCGGCATCGCCAAGGCGTTTATACCACTGAAAAACCGCTGTCGCATATCCACCGTATCGCGGTCAAGGGTCTCAGCCGCGTATACAAGGTCTATGCGTCCACTATCGATAACAGTCGGCTTGATGTGAATGCGCTGATGCCGCTGATGGTTCGGCGCCTGCCGCCGGAGCGCGCCCGTGCATTGGTAGACCTGGCTTTAGATGAGGCGCATTTCTTGCGGCCCAATGGCTTAACGATGGTCAGCGCCAGCGAACGGAATTTCGACCCCTCGAATGCGCGCGGCGGCGGTGGCATCTGGATGTACTGGCTGTCGCTGATCGGCGAAGGCATGGCGCAGGCGGGCTTCCGAAGTGAAGCGACCGACCTGGTCAAGCGCGTGCTGGATGCGCTGGCGCGCGTGCTATCGCGTGAAGGCAAGCTCTCACAGTTTTATCACGCGGACGAAGCCAAGGGTTTCGGCGAGGATCATCACATCGGCGGGATCGCGCCGCTGAAATTGCTAAGTGATGCGCTCGGCGTTGTGATCGTCGCGCCGGACCAAGTGTGGGTCGGCGGCGATTTCACCTGGGGTGACGTGTTCACGGTTGAGCAGCACGGCGTCACCGTCCGTCGAAGCGCCGACGAAATACAAATTGAGTTTCCCTCGAGCCACAGCGAGTCGCTGCCGCCTGACGCTCCCTGGCAACTGGTCGAAGATCCGACGCCCGCTGCGCCGCCAGTGACCGAAGACGAGCCGTCTGCTGTACCGGAGGCGCCACTGCCGAGCGAATCTGATAACGATGACCGCTTGATTATCGATGTTGATGACAATTCGGCGTCGAAAACAGGAAACGACGACGTGACAACGGAAGCCCCGCCCGCGGACGACAACGATGACTTACCGCCAAAGGGATAGCGAGCGGACCAATCCAGCACACAGGGAGCCACGCAATTGGCTCTTGTGTCGTCCCGCTAGTCTTCGATCAACAATTTGATGCTTTTGCCATGATTTATCGAACTCGCTCATCCGGCGGCGGAGAAGGACGTGATGTTCCCGCGACGCCGATGCAGTGGCGCCGGCTGCTGACGTATTTGGGCGCCTATAAGCTGCGGCTGCTGCTGGCGGCAATCGGCTTGATCTTTGCCTCGGCGCTGAGCCTGGTCTTTCCCGCGGTGATCCAGCGCGTCATAGATTCGGTTTTCACCGACGCCGATATCGAACTGCTGGATGGCATTACCCTGGCGCTGCTGGCGGTGTTCCTATTCCGTTCTTTGGCGAGCTTCGTTCAGAACTACAATCTCAATTATGTCGGCGAGAAAATCGTCGTCGACATTCGCTGCGAGCTCTACGCGCATTTCCAGACGCTCTCGATCCGGTTTTACAACGACCGGCGCGTTGGCGAATTGATCAGCCGCATCGCCTCCGATGTCACCGTGGTGCGCACGGTGCTGACGGGCAATATCAGCGCATTTTTGCAGCAGTCGCTGACGCTGGTCGGCTCGGTGGCGATCATGTTCTACCTCAACTGGCGCCTGACCCTCTTCATTATCGTTCTGATGCCGATCATCGTGGCGGTCGCGTTTGTCTTGGGCAGCGCCATACGCCGCGCCAGCACAAGGGTGCAGGACGAAATTGCTGGCGCCACAGTCGTGGCCGAGGAAGTCTTTCAGAACATCCGCGAGGTCAAAAGCTTCGTGCGCGAGAGCTACGAGATCGCTCGCTACAACGCGGCGATCGAAATCGCCTTTCGCGCCGCCGTCAAATTGTTGACGATACGCTCTGTCTTCGGTCCCATCATCGCCTTCGTCGCCTTTGCAGGCTTGGCGCTGATCTTGTGGTTTGGCGGACGCGAAGTGCTCGACGGCCGGCTCAGCGCTGGCGAACTGATCGCATTTCTGATTTATGGCTTGACGGTGGCGGCCAGTTTCGCCGGCGTGATCAACATGTATTCGCAGGTTCAGGAAGCCCTGGGCGCGACCAAGCGCGTTTTCGAGATCCTGGATACGCAGCCCGACATTGTCGATGCGCCAAAATCCAAGAATCTCGCCAAGGTAAACGGCGCGATATCGATTAGCGGCGTCAGCTTCGCTTATGAGGACGAGTTGGAGGTCCTGCGCGACATCAATCTTGACATTGCGGCGGGCGAGATTATTGCCTTGGTCGGTCCCAGCGGCGCGGGAAAAAGCACCATCTTCAACTTAATCCCGCGTTTCTATGATGTGGACGCGGGCGCGATTTACATCGACGGGCATGACATCCGCGATCTGACCCAGCGCAGCTTGCGCAGCCATATCGGCATCGTCCCCCAGGAGACGCTGCTATTTGGCGGCAGCATCCGCGAGAACATTCTCTACGGCAAGCTAGACGCCAGCGAGGGAGAGATGATCGAGGCGGCGAAATCGGCCAACGCGCACGATTTCATCACGGAGCTGCCAAAAGGCTATGACAGCATCGTCGGCGAGCGCGGCATCAAACTGAGCGGGGGCCAGCGACAACGGGTCGCCATCGCGCGGGCGCTGCTGAAGAACCCATCCATCCTGCTGCTCGATGAAGCAACTTCCAGCCTGGACAGCGAAAGCGAGCAACTGGTGCAAGAAGCGCTGGCGCGGCTGATGCGGAATCGCACGACCCTAATCATCGCGCATCGCCTGAGCACTGTTCGCGTCGCGCATCGGATCGCGGTGCTGGACAAGGGACGGATCAGGGAAATCGGTCGGCACGAAGATTTGATGGCGTGCCGCGGTCTCTATGCCAAGCTTTATGAGATGCAGTTTCGCGATGCCGATCTTTTCGTCGCCGGCTAAGCGAAGGCGCTGCCGGCCGCTGAATTTGTTGCGCCTTACCCGTTCATGACTGTTCTCGCCATTTTCCTCGTGCTGCCAATCGCCGGATTCTTATTCTGGTGGTTGATCATTGAAACCGAAGGCGTCTATCTAGGCCGGCGGGCGGTGATCGCGCTCTACGATCTGTACGCCGCTCGCTACGACCGCGTCAAGCAGTTCGACGAAAAAGCCGATTTGGCGCTGATTTCGCTGCCAATCATGGACCGGATCGAGCCCAAGACTAATCCGCTAATCTTGGATGTAGCCACCGGCACGGGCCGTGTTCCGCTGATCATGGCGCGAAACGCTAGGTTCGCCGGGCATGTCATCGGTCTGGATGCCAGCCGCCGGATGCTGAAGGTCGCGCGGAAAAAGGTGTCGGCGGAACGATTCGAAGAGTTCATCAGTTTTACGCGCGGCGACGCCCAGGATCTGCCCTACTCGGACGACAGCTTTGACGTCGTGACTTGCCTGGAGGCGCTCGAATTCTTGAGCGATCAGCGCGCTGCCCTGGCTGAGATGATTCGCGTATTGCGGCCCGGCGGTTTGCTGCTTGTGAGCATTCGCATCGATACGCGCTGGATGCCGAACCGCACCTGGAGCGAAGCGCGAATGCGGCGCGAGCTGGCGGCGATGAAGCTGCGCGATGCGCGGGTCGAGATCTGGCAGGAAGATTACAGCCAGGTTTGGGCGTGGAAAGCGGGCGAGAGCGAAAGGATCGGCGCCGCCCACTTGGAGCGGGTACAGCAGTCAGCGTCAAAGATTGCCATATCGTAAGCGCAGCGCATTTGCTAAAATCCGAAGCCCCTTTACCCTTTTCGTCAGAAGGAATATAAGGCTTGAAGCTGCTCAACAAGGCACTTGAATCGGTGATCGAAACGGCATTGCTGTCGGCGCAGGAATCGGGAGAATTGCCCCGATTCGCAATTCCGCCTATCCCGGTCAGCGCGCCAAAACGCGCGGACCAGGGCGATCTTTCGTATCCGGCGATGGGTTTGGCCAAGCTTGCGCGCCGCAAGCCGCTCGATATCGCCAAGCTAATCGTAGACAAACTGCCGGCGCTGGATTTCGCCAGTGAAGTCCAGGTGGCGCCGCCCGGCTTCATTAATTGTTTCATTGCCGACGCCTACCTGAAGCGGCAAGTAGACGCGATCATCGCCGAGGGCGATGCGCTGTTTCAGCTTAATCTAGGTGATCTAGGCTGCGGGAGAAAAGCGCAGGTCGAATTTGTCAGCGCCAATCCCAGCGGACCGATCACCATCGGGCATGCGCGGGGCGCTGTCGTAGGCGATGCGATGGCGCGCCTGCTGGAGGCAGGCGGCTACGATGTCCAGCGCGAGTATTATTACAACAACGCTGGCGCGCAGATGATCAAGCTGGGCAAGAGTTTGCTGCTACGTTATCGGCAGCGACTTGGCGACGCCGTCGAATTGCCAGCGGGATATTATTTTGGCAAATATCTACAAGACGTGGCGGCTGACCTGGTCGCCGAGCATGGGGATTCGCTGCGCGGTGAGGGCTGGGAGTTTTTCCGCGACGCCGCTGAATCGCGCATGTTCGACTGGATCAAGCGTTCGCTGGCGTCAATCGATATCGAGCACGACCGCTTCTATAACGAGACTGAACTCTTCGAGTCTAGGCAGATTTGGCGTGTCTTGGACAGGATGCGCGAAAATGGGCATATCTACGAAGGCGCCTATTGGGAAGGCGCCGATGAAGACGAGATCGCCGATGTCAGCGCCAAAGCCTATGAGCCGGCCACCTGGTTCCGCAGCACGACCTTCGGCGACGAAAAAGATCGGGTGATGGTCAAGAGCGATGGCGCGCCCACGTATACCCTGCCCGATATCGCCTACCATTGTGACAAATTGGAGCGCGGCTTTGATATCGCAGTCAATGTGCTGGGCACCGATCACTTTTCGCAGGCGCAGGTCGTCAAGCACGGCATACAGGCGCTCGGTATGGATCCGGCGCCGATCCATGTCATCTTCAATCAGATGGTGCGCGCCGTCCGCCGCAACCCGGAATCGGGAGAATTGGAGGCGGTCAAGCAATCGAAGCGGGCTGGCGAATTTGATACGCTTGACGACCTGGTCGAGATGACTAGCGCCGATGCCGTCCGCTATCACATGTTGGCGCGCAGCCCCAATTCACAGCTGGATTTCGATGTTGACCAAGTGGTGAAACAGACGAACGAGAATCCGGTCTATTATATTCAGAATGCCTATGTACGCTGCGCCGGCATCTTTCGCGAGGCGGATGAGCGCGGCTTCAGCGATGCTGGCGCCGATTTGAATCTCTTGGGCAATGATGAACTGCGATTCATCCGCAAGGCGCTGGAATTGGGCAATGTGATTGAGCAAGCGGTAGTCAACTATGAGCCGCATAAGATCGCTTTCTTCGCGCATGAGTTGGCATCGGTCTTTCATCCGATTTACGATACGGTTCGCGTCTTACATAGTGAAGTGCCGCCGGAAACAGCCAAGGCGCGCTTGCGCTTCTACCGCGCGGCCGCTGTCGTCTTTCATCGCTTGCTGCGCCTGATGGGCATGTCGGCGCCCGAACGCATGTAAGCCGCAAGGCGGCGCCATTTCGCAATTGCAGAACAATAGGAACGCAGCCATGGGACTAAAGCCCGATCACTGGATCAAAGACATGGTGCGAAAACACCGCATGATCGAGCCCTTCGTCGATCAGCAGGTGCGCGAAGGCGCCATCAGCTACGGCGTCTCTTCCTACGGTTACGACTTGCGCGTATCAGACGAATTCAAGATTTTCACGAATGTGCGCTCAGCGATTGTCGATCCCAAGAACTTCGCCAGTGAGTCCTTCGTCGACTTTCGCGGCGATGTCTGCCTCATTCCGCCGAATTCCTTTGTGCTGGCGCGCTCGGTCGAGTATTTCCGCATTCCGCGCAGCGTACTGACGGTTTGCCTGGGCAAATCGACTTATGCCCGCTGCGGTTTGATTGTCAACGTCACGCCCTTCGAGCCGGAATGGGAGGGTTTTGTCACGCTGGAAATCAGCAATACGACGCCCCTGCCGGCTAAGATTTATGCCAACGAAGGCGTGGCGCAGGTTCTGTTCTTTGAGGCGGACGAAACCTGCGAGCAGTCCTACGCCGACAAGAAAGGAAAATATCAGGGTCAGACTGGCGTAACGCCTCCGAAAATGTAAGCTATTGACGAGTGCGAATTCGCAAACCGAGACCATCTTGACGGATCGGCGCCGCGGCAATTATAATTGGGATGCGAAAGGGCGTTTAGCTCAATTGGCAGAGCATCCGGTTTACACCCGGAAGGTTATAAGTTCGAGTCTTATAGCGCCCACACAAGAGGAATTTCGCTGACAGGCGCTTTGCGGGCGCCTTTTTCTTTTGCGCTGCCGTCAATTGCCGCTGCGCATCACCACCGCCGCCGATCGGTCAAATTCAATTTTCTCCAGTCCCGGGCAACTTGACAGTCTATTGTCCATTGTCTACCATATCGTAACTGCCGCCCGGACCCGACTGCGCCCCATGTCTCAGAATTCAGAACATGTACTGGAAATACGCGATCTAAGAACCTATTTTCACTTGCCCGAAGGTACGCTCAAGGCTGTAGATGGGGTTGACTTTACCATCGCGCCGCATCAGACCGTTGGCATCATCGGTGAATCCGGATCGGGCAAGAGCGTCACCGCGCAATCGATATTGCAGATCGTTCCCCCGCCCGGCGCGATCGAGACCGGCGAAATCATTCTGCGGCGCAACGACGGCGCTAGAGTCGATATCGGAGGGCTGGGCCCGCGCAGCAGCGAAATTCGCGCTATCCGCGGCGCCGAAGTCTCGATGGTGTTTCAGGAGCCGATGACCAGCCTTTCGCCGGTCCACACGATAGGCGCGCAGATTGTGGAGGCGATCCGGCTGCATATTGAGAGCGACAAGAAAAAAGCCAAGGAGCTGGCGCTGGATATGATCAATCGCGTCGGCATTTCGAACCCGGCGCAGCGCTTTGACGAATACCCGCATCAATTATCGGGCGGCATGCGGCAGCGGGCGATGATTGCGATGGCGCTGTCATGCAGCCCGTCGCTGCTCATCGCTGATGAGCCGACCACAGCGCTTGATGTCACAGTGCAGGCGCAAATCCTCGAGTTGATGAAAGAATTGCAAGCGCAATTTGGCATGGCGATAATGTATATCACGCATGACCTGGGCGTAATCGCCGAAATCGCCGATGAGGTCAACGTGATGTATCTCGGACGAGTTGTGGAGCGGGCCTCGACGGTGGAGCTATTCAAAAATCCGCTGCATCCTTATACGCAGCGGCTGCTAAAGTCGATACCGCGATTGGGCGGCCGGGGGCGCGGTCGCCTGGATGCCATCCGCGGCAATGTGCCCGTGCCGATGAATCCGCCGCCGCAATGTGGTTTCGCCTCGCGCTGCGATGAGTTCATCAGCGGCAAATGCGATGCGGCTGTTCCTTCGCTGGTGGATATGGGAAACGATCATTTTGTGCGCTGCTACTTGCACAGCGAAGAAAGCGAGCCGGTGTATGCCTGAGCCGGATGGCGGCGCCAATAAAGAGATCGGCGATGTGCTGCTGGACGTGCGGGAACTCAAGAAGCATTTTCCGATTGAGAAGGGCTTCTTCCGCACAGTGCAGGGCCAGGTGAAGGCGGTTGATGGCGTCAGTTTCACGATTCGCGAAGGCGAGACTTTCGGCCTGGTTGGCGAATCCGGCAGCGGCAAAACCACCTTGGGGCGCTGCATCGTACGTGGGATAGAGCCAACCGAGGGTCAGATTCTCTTCCGCCTGCCTGAGGGCGATGAAGTCGATATTGCGGCGCTGGACAAGAAGGGTCTGCGTGAGGTGCGCAAGCACTTCCACATGATTTTCCAGGATCCTTATTCTTCACTGGATCCGCGAATGTCGGTCCTCGATATTATCGCCGAGCCGATCCGCAACAATAAGCTGCTTTCCGATACGCGCGAGATTCAAGACCGCGTGCGCGAACTAATGGACAAGGTCGGCTTGGATATTCAACATCTGAATCGCTATCCGCACGCTTTTTCTGGCGGGCAGCGGCAACGCATCGGCATCGCCCGCTCGCTCGCGCCCAGCCCACTCTTGATCGTCTGCGATGAGGCGGTGTCGGCGCTGGATGTTTCGATTCAAGCGCAGATTCTGAATCTGCTGGAGGATCTGCAGGAAGAGTTCAACCTGACCTTCCTCTTCATCGCGCACGACCTCTCAGTGGTCGAACATATTTCCGACCGCGTCGCTGTGATGTATGTCGGTCAATTGGTCGAGATGGCCGACACCGAGTCCTTATTCGCATCGCCAAAGCATCCCTATACGGAAGCGCTGCTGTCGGCTGTGCCGACCACCGATCCTGAAATCAAAATGGACCGCATCATCTTGCCGGGCGAAGTCGCCAATCCGGCGGCGCCGCCATCCGGCTGCTATTTCCATCCGCGCTGCCGTTACGCCCAGGATGTCTGCAAAACGGACGCGCCCGAGTGGACCGAAGTCGCGGCTGGTCACTTTGCCGCTTGTCACTTCGCTGAGGAGTTGGAATTGCGCGGGGTAGATCAGGAGCGCTAATGGACCTGCTGGCTCTCTTCATCATCGCATCGGTGGTCAGCGCCGGGCTGGTTGTCTGGGTCATCGTATGGACGACCAGCCGCGCGTCAGAAACAGCCATCACGCGCTATTTCAAAGCTAGCGAGTTCATCCTGGATACGGGGAATCCGCCGCCGGAGTGGTACGTCCTTCCGTTATGGAAGCGCCTGCTGGGTACGGCGCCGGCAAGAGCCAGCGAAGAGAAGATTCTATTTCGCCTCGATGAGTTGATTCGCTTCTTTGAAGGCTGCAACTTCTATGAAGACGAGTTCGCGCGCGAAGAGCATTTGAGCCAGTTGGAAGGCATTCGACAAGCCTGGCGGGCAGGCGACCTAACTTGAGTTTTACTCCAGCTTGATGATCGCCCACATGTCCAATTCTGGTACGGTCACGACCGTATGAGAGTCGTCGACGCGACAATCAATCCCGAGCGGTTCCTGTGCAGGCGCATACAATGTCGCGCGAGAATATGAGCGATCCAGCGCAACCTTGGCAATCTCCACCTGGACATCGCGCACGTGCCTAAATCGGTCTGACTCGAGCTCGTAATTGCTGTTCAGCAAATGGACGATCAGCGGCGCATCGGCGCGTCCCGGTTTGTGCCGCAGTTGTACGCTGATATTGTCAGCGCCGCCGACGCAAATGTCACGCCCTACCCTGTTCAGCAGGTCTTCCGTGCCCGACCAGGTGATCAGGCGGTTGCCCGCAGTCTGGAGCTTGGCTTCTTGCTCGATGCCAAGAAAGGACGGCACAAAACGCAGCAAGGCGCGATACTGCGAAAGATCGGAACCAAGCAGACGGTCTTCCACCCAGTCATCGCCGGCGACGATGATGCAGAACGGCTGGTTTGCGCGGCTCAGGGCGAAGCAGGCTTCAGCCAAGTCGGTTCGTGGCGCGCTGCGATTTTGCCCGCCGAGATGGCCCGCGCTTAGACGGTCGCCGAGATACTGACGCACTGCTTGATTGCTGAAGATGAGCGCGATGGTGGCGACGGAATCGTATCCATCGAATAGCTCAGGATAGTCGCGTATGAAATGATAGATGGGTTCGTAGTCGCCCGGCTTGCTATGATACCAGCGGTCGGGCTCGCCGGCGAAACGCAGCGTCCACATTTTGTCGGGCGCCATGAAGATGTGCCCGTGCGCGTATGCTTGCGCGATCCAGAGTCGAATATGCCCGGGCCGATCATTGAGCCGGCAAGGCTCAAACGCGCGCGGCACACCGGTGATGGCCAGCAGCCGCTCCAAGGCGTCGGCCAGCTTAAAGGTATAGACCGGATCGGTGGGCAGGATCTCGACTTCTGGCGGCAGGTACTGCATCTCATTGGTGTAGAAGTCATGGGCGTCGACCGCATACATGAACTCTGCCCAATAGAATGGCGAATTTGAACTCATGGGCACATCATCGGCGAAGTCTTGAGCGTATCGCTTGAATTCGCGGAATAGCGAATTGACTTCTTGCCACTGGAAGTCGAAATACTCGCCGGCCAAGGGAATAACGGGCGGGAATGCCAATATCTCCGCGCGATAGCGTTCATCAGTGAAGTCGAGCGACAGGAGGTAATCGCGGTAATCGAATGACTCTAAATCGGCGATGTCGCGGGATTCAAGATCGGCGTCGCTTAGTTTGTCTCGCAGAAAATCGCGAAAGCCGGACATGCAGTGCTGGCAGAAGCAGCCGCCGTAGCGGGCGTTGAGCGAGGCGATCGTTGGAATTGCCGAATCTATCATCAGCCAGTCAGTTCCCGCCTGCATCACGCGTCGAAGTTGGTACATCAAATAATGGCGATAGGCGGGCGCGTTGGTGCAGAAAAAGTAAGGCGGATGGCCCTTGTAGCGGTGCGCCCACCAGGTGATCGCGGGCTTGTCGTTGAGATCGCGCACGGTCGATTCCATGAAGTTGGAATCGAAGTCGATCATGCCCATCCAGTCGGCATCCAATTCGACGCGACCCTGAAACGTTACGCCGCAGCGATGCGCCTCGTCCACATCGCGCATCATCTCTTCATCCGGCGGCAGCCCGCGGCGGTCCGGCTCGGGTAAGAAGCCCCAGCCCATCGCAGTCGCGCGATAACGCCGATACACATCCATACCGCAAGGCCGGGTGATTACTACATCCGATCGCTTCAAAGCCATCAAGCACCCTCCATCATCGTGTCCAAATGCGTCACATAGACATAATAGGCGCCGCGTTCTCGCTGCCCGCGCGCTTCGCTAATTGAAGTGCTTAAAGCTGTAGGTCCTGCGTCAAGCTCAACTTCAAAACTGACGCTGCTGTCATGGGCGGCGACCCGGCTTGTCCATGACCCGTCGCCAAGGTTGAGTTGCGCTTGATTACTCTTCATCGGCCGATCCGCCTCGCGCGGATGCGTCCGCAATTCAACTCGATAGCGGCCGGCGCGCGCCACTTCTATCATCCAGTAGCCGTTCGCGTCGAATTCTGGGTCGTCAATCCAGCTCTGCTTCCAAGGAACACGACCCGCCGTCGGATGCCAATCACGGGCGGACAACAGAACCGGGTTCTCGTACTTTGTGCCCACAGGTATCGAAATGACTTGCTCGAAAGATTCTCGCATATCGTCCCAGAATATATCGTAGTCGTGGCGCAGGGTCGACAGCACTTGCGGATGCTCGGCGGCGATATCATGGGCTTGCGCGCGATCGCGATCGATATCGTAAAGTTCCACGCCATTCACCAAGCGCCAGCGCCCGTTCAGCACAACTGTCTGATGCCACTTCCGCGGCTGGTCGGGCTGGAGATGCACAACGATTGAACGCTCAGGCAAGTCGTCCTCGCGGCCCAAGAGCAGACCCGCAAGACTTAGGCCGTCGAATTCCAGCCCACCATCGCGGCTCAGACCGCAGATGTCAATTAATGTCGGCAGAATGTCGATATGCGCGGTCAGTTGGCTGACCATGCGCCCAGCCGGCAGCCGCGACTTCCAGCGCAAGAAGAAGCTCACTTGATGCCCGCCATCGTAGACGGAGCCTTTTTTGCCGCGCAATCCGGCGTTGAAGCCGGCGCCGGTCGCCGGATCATACCCAGCCGCCGTACCGTGATCGGCGGTGAAAATGACGAGCGTATCGTCGTCGATTCCGAGCGCCCGCAAGCGCGAGAAGAGAGCGCCCATATTCTCGTCGAAGTTGGATATCATGCCGTAGAATTTGGCCCGTTCCTCCGGTATGCCTTGTTCCAAGTAAGGCGCGGCGTACTCATCTGGCACGATATGCGGCGCGTGCATGGCGTTCGGCGCCAGATAGACATAAAAGGGCGCGTCTGGCTGCGCTTCGATAAAGTTCAGCGCGGCGTCGAAGAACACATCGGTGCAATAACCGTCGCATTGCTGTGCTTCGCCCTTGTGGAAGTAAACGTCGTCAAAATAGTTATTGCCCCAGAAATCGGGCAATTCGCCGACGCCGCCACCGCGATGGCAGAGCGTTTCGTCAAAGCCGCGATAGTGGGGCGCCAAGGGAAAATTGTCGCCAAGATGCCATTTGCCGAACATACCGGTGCGATAGCCGTTCGCAGCGAAGATGTCGGCCATTGTTGTGGCAGCCGGATGCAAGAGATGACGCCCGTGGATCACATGCCAAACGCCGTTGCGACAGGCGTATTGACCGGTGAGCAACGCGGCGCGGGATGGCGAGCACAAGGGATCGTGATGGTGGTTTTCTAGCTGAACGCTCTCGCGCGCCATCTGGTCAAGAATGGGCGTCTTCAGGACGGGATTGCCATGACAGGCGATATCGCCATAACCCTGATCATCTGTGATGACAAAGATAACATTGGGGGACAGCGACATTTCAGCGCTCCGGCGCCGTTGGGGCTCTAAACCCAACCGAGCGATTGATCGTGGCGCTCCCAGCGAATGAGGAAATCCCAGGGTTCGTCGATGGCGGCGATACCAAGCTCATCCTGGCCTTGCTGAATGGCATGCGGGCTCCATTGGGTGACGTGGCTCAGCCCCCAGCTCAAGCCCGACAGCGGTTCTGTGTTCTCGCCGTCGGAGACACGCAAGGCGCCGGCCGCCTGGGGCGGATCAATAATCGAGGCTTTTGCCTCGAAGTTTATGCCGTCGGAGGCGAATTGAATCGTGTTTTTCTCCGGTCCGCAGCGCGTCAAAAGCGCGCCCACACCGCCGTCATAATTCCAGACCATCACTTCATGTCCGCTATTGGTAATGGGATTAAACGGGGATTTGACATAGGGTCCCAAGGGATCGTCAGCGATGGCGACGCCCCATTTGCTCTCCATATTGCTGTGCCCGATGCCTTCGCCTTTGAAGTAGAGCCAGTAGCGGCCGTCGTAGTAGAGCAGCGCCGGGTCATGTACGCGCAAGCTGTCAAATGAGCCCGGCGCGGTCGCTTCCAGCGGATGGGCGCGGACATCGACTTCGCCCGATGGATCCGGCTCGACAACTGGCGCCGGCGTCTTCGTCCAGGGACCGCGCGGCGAATCGGCATAAGCCAGCGCGATTGACTCCGGCGTGCTGCGCCAGGTCGGCGCTTCCGTCACCTGATAAACGAGATAGTAGCGTCCATTATGCGCCAAGACATCGGGTGTGAAGATGCTGCGCTCGTCGTAGCTGCCGGCTGGTCCGCGCTCGACCGCCGGACCCTGTTCGCGCCAGCTATGTCCGTCGGAGGATGTGGCGTACCAGACATCGGTCAAATCCCAGGGCATTGCCGGGATCGTATCGGTCGCCTTATCGTGGCCGACAGCCGGGCAAGAATGCGCGCCGCGAGTATACCAGACGTAATATAAGCCGTCGACTTGCACGATACAGCTTGGGTCGCGCCGAACGATTCCTTTTTCGTAACCGAGGCCCTGAATTGTCTTATAGCGAAACTTGGCGAACCAGGGGTTCTCGCGGTCTCGCATTTGGAAGCGTTTAATCGCGGCGCTACGCGGCATATTCTGTCGCTCCAATTTGCTTATGGCTCGGGTCTGGTTCAGCGCGATGGTTGACGCGAGTTTCGTGCCGGAGGCCCATATCGCGCGAGAGGTTGTCGACCATTGTACGCTCAAATGTATGTCCGGCGATAATGGTCAAGTTCCCAACGAATCAAGAAATCCCACGGTTCCTCGATCTCCGACAGCCCCAATGGGTCATGGCTTTGCCTCGACAGGTGAGAGCTATGAGGAATCACGTGGCTCAAGCCCCAACTGAATCCGGACAAAGGCTCAAGATTGCGCGATTCATCAATGCACAGGGGTCCAGCAGCCTGCGGCGGGACAACAACGAGGGACATAACCTCGAAGTTTATGCCATCCGGCGCAAACTGGATCGTATTTTTCTCAGGTCCGCAGCGGTTGACTAATCCAGCCACGCCGCCATCGTAATTCCAAACGACAACTTCGTGGCCGCTATTGGTCACCGGATTAAATGGCGATTTAGTATAGGGACCGAGGGGATCATCCGCTGTGGCGACGCCCCACTTGGACTCCATGTGGTGGTAGCCGATGCCTTCACCCTTGTAGTAGAGCCAAAACTTGCCTTGCCGGTATAGCAGTGACGGGTCATGCACTTGCAGGCTGTCCCAGGCGCCGCGTTCGATGCAGTCTTCAGGGTCGCTCTGTTCATGGACACGACCTGAAGGATCGGGCTCGAGGATAGGCGCCGGGCTCTTTTTCCAGGGACCATCGGGAGATTTGGACCAGGCGATGGCGATTGATTCCGGCGTACTGCGATAGTTGGGATTACGGGCGACTTGGTAGACGAGGTAGTAGCAGCCCTTATGCCCCAATATTCCAGGAGTGAAGACACCGCGTTCGTCATACGCGCCGGAGGCGCCGCGCTGTAGAGCCGGACCTCGCTCCTCCCAATGATGACCGTCGTGTGAGGTGGCATACCAGATGTCTGCCAAGTCCCAAGGGGTAGCCGGCAATTGATCAGTCATCTTATCAAAGCCGACAGGCGCGACGGCGTGTGCCGCGCGCGTGTACCAAACGTAGAATTTGCCGTCGATAGATAGGATAGAACTCGGATCGCGGCGGACGACGCCCTTCTCGTAGCCCAAGCCCGTGATTTTGCTGTACTTGAATTTGGCAAACCAGGGATTCTCTTTGTCCGGTCGGACAAAGCGCTGCATTGCCGCGCTGAGCGTCATCTTCATTCTTTCGTCAAATTGGATCGTGGCGTGGCCTGCGCGACGCCACGATCAAGGTATTCGGACGGTATCCGCGTTACATATCTTCCTCGAAATACCACTGTTCGGGCATGAACATGACCCATTGGCGATAGCTGAAGCTCCACAAGCCTTCGGTGTCGTTTGGCGGCGTGTTCTTCAGCGTCTTCTTGAAGAGCAGAGGCTGCGGCGGGCGCTGCACCGTGCCGATCTGATAGAGGCCGCGGAAGGTCATGTCATGGAATTGCTTGCCGATCTCCAAATAGGATTCCGAGCCATAGGGCTGCTGCAGCCACAGTTGGCTCAGGTCCCACAATTCCTTGATATCGTCAGGCGGTTCGCTGCCCCGCTCGCCACCGCTATTGAGCCAGTCGGTCCACTCCTTCGAACCAGCGCGCGCGCCCCAATGCGGCCTGATATTGTTGATCGCGCCGGAGAATTCGCCGATGTCCACGATGTCCAAACCCCAGCCGGCGATATCATGCGTTCCAGTTCCGCGCAACTCATTATAGTAACTGCGCTCGATCAGCTTGAGCTGCGTCTTGACGCCGACGGCGTTCCAATATGAGACGACCAGCTCGGCGATCTGACCCCAAGCTTCTTCGGGCACTGCGACTTGCATGTTGATGAAGAGGGTCTCGCCATCGGAACGCAGCCGGTTGCCCTCGCCATCACGTTGATCGAGTCCCATCTCGTCGAGCAGCGCGTTCGCCCGATCCGGATCGTATTCGGCGAAGTGATCGGTCATCCAAGGCTCATAGAAGCTGGAATCGGGCGTGGGCGCCGATTGCGACGGCGTCGCCAATCCGAAGTAGATCAATTCGTTGATTTCGCTGCGATCGATAGCCAGTGACATCGCCTGGCGGAAGCGAACATCGTTGAAGATCTCGCGCATCTCCGGGTCGGGATGGGTCAAGTTGAACATCATGCTGTATTCGTTGCCGCGATTGTAGGTCACCAGCGCGGTGCGATAACCGCCGACTTCTTCGTTATCGCGATAAGTCGGCACGCTGAGCAGCTTGCCCCAGCCGAAATGACTGTATTCGCCGGCGATAGCGCGCAGATCCTGCACCTGCAAATCTTCGACGAGGACGCGCCGCAAGGTGTCGGTGTAGGGAAGCTGATTGCCAGCGATATCCACCTTGAAGAAGTAGGGATTGCGCTCGAAATGCTTGTTGCCGAAGGAGTCCTCGCCGGTATAAACGAAGGTATTCAATGTCGGAATGCCGACGACGGTGTCCGTCGCGGTTGTGCCCGTGTTGGTGTTGGGACGCAGCCGCGCGTTCAATAACTGGGTCCAGCCGTCAAAGCCCGCTTCCGTCGCCAGATCATTGGCATTCTCGTTGTAGTCGAGATGGAATTGCTTGAAGTAATGGGCGGCGCGGAAACCGCGGTGGCGCGGATTGCTCGCCATGCGCACGATCATGGACGGGTGCGGCTGGGCGAAAGTATAGCGGAGCGTCGTCTCGTCGATGATCTCAAGCAGCGGCTTCTCGTTGCCGGGGCGCCACTCGCCGGGTATGCCGCCGGTGACTTCCTCGTTCCATAGAACGTCTTCAAACCAAAAGCGGAAGTCTTCCGATGTGAAAGGATGACCATCCGACCACTTATGCCCTTCGCGCAAGTGAATCGTCAGCTGTGTTTGATCGTCGGAAACTTCGTAGCCCATCGCGATATTGGGGATGATCGTCTGCAGGTCGGTATCAATGGTGAAGAGTTTCTGCATCACCATTTCCGACACATCCCAGCCGCAGCAGGTCGGGCTGGTGGACGGTCCCGCCAGCTCGCCACCGTAGGCGCCGATCGTATCCAAGGGCTCAACGACAACAGGCGCGGCGGGCAAGCGCTCTTCGACCGGGGGCAATTCACCGGCGGCAACCCGTTCAGCCAGCATAGGCGCTTCGCTGTACATGCCGACAGCACCGCCGGTCGCCGCTTCGTACTCGCCCGGCGAGCCGTATTGCTGCGGATACGTCTTTTCGCTGATGGACTGCCCGAAGGCGGCAGTTCCCAAAACGAAGAAAATTAGAAGTACAAGCGTTAGCGATAACCTTTTCATGCTCTGTTACCTCACTCAGCGGAAAATAGAAGGGACTGGCAGATTCTGCCAGCCCCTCGGATTGTAACACAGGCGCGGCGCCTTAGCCGCCACCCTCGAAGTACCATTGTTCGGGCATAAACATGACCCATTGACGATAGGTCCAGCTCCACTGACCGGTGGTGTCATTGGGCGGCGTGTTCTTCAAGTTGGTCTTGAAGAGCAAAGGCTGTGGCGGACGCTGAATCGTGCCGATCTGATATAGCCCGCCCATAGACAAGCGATAGAATTCCTTGCCCAATTCCAGCCATTCATCGGAGCCGTAACTGGCTTCGAGGAAGGCTTCGCCAGCCGCCCACAGATCTTTGATCTCTTGCGGCGGTTCTTCGCCATTTTCGCCATCGGATTGCATCCATTGGCGCCAGAGATGGCCGGAAGCGCGCGCGCCCCAGTGCGGCCGCATATTCGCCAAGCCATTGGCGACTTCGCCGATGTCCAGCATGTCGGTGCCCCAGGCGGCCATATCAACTTGATTGCCATCGCGCAACTCGCGATACAGACCGATCTCGATGAGCTTGTAACTCGTCTTGACGCCGACATCGTTCCAGTACGAGGTGATCAGTTCGCCGATCTGTCGCCAGGAATCTTCCGGTACCGAGACCTGGAAGTTAAGGAAAAGCGTCTCGCCATCGGGCCGCAGGCGGAAACCATCGTCATCGCGCTGGTCGAGGCCCATCTCGTCCAGAAGCTGATTGGCGAGATCCGGGTCATACTGCGCGTAATAGCCCGGCATCCAGTCTTCAAAGAACAACGACGAAGGCACGGGCGAATTCGCCGATGGATTGGCCAAGCCAAAGTAGACCAGCTCGTTGATCTCATCGCGATTGATCGCCACTGACATGGCTTGGCGGAAACGGATATCCCAGAAGATGTCACGCAATTCCAGGTTCGGCGTGGTGAAGTTGAACATGATCGAGTATTCGTTGCCGCGGCTGTATTCAGCCAGCGCCGTGCGATAGCCGCCGGCTTCTTCATTTTCGCGATAGGTTGGGAAGCTCAAGAGCGTGCCCCAGCCATAGTGGCTGTATTCGCCAGCGATGCCTTTGAGATCTTGCACCTGGAGATCCTCAACCAGGATACGGCGCAGCGTGTCGGTGTATGGCAACTGGTTGCCGGCGGTATCCACCTTGAAGAAGTAGGCATTGCGCTCGTAATACTTGTTGCCGAAGGAATCCTCGCGGACGAAGACGAAGGTGTTCAGCGTGGGCGAGTACGCGTCTGTCTCCGATCCCAGATTCCAGGTGAAGTTGTAGGGGCTCATCTTGGCGTTGAACATCTGTACCCAGTCTTCAAAACCGTTCTCTTCGGCGAGCGCGTTCGCGTCTTCGTTGTAGCCAAGATGGAACTGCTTGAAGTAATGCGCCGGGCGGAAGCCACGATGGCCCACTTCACTGCCTACCGCAATGAGCAATGTGGGACGCGCCTCGGCGTAGGTCATACGGATCGTCGTTTCGTCGATGATTTCGATCTGCGGCAGTTCACCATTCAGCACCCAGGGACCGCCGGGGGCTGGCGTTATATCGGAATTGCCAAGGATGTCCTCGAAGTAGAAACGGAAGTCTTCGGTGGTGAAGGGCTCGCCGTCCGACCATTTGTGGCCCTCGCGCAGGTGGAAAGTGAAGGTGGTCCAGTCGTCGGAGACTTCATAAGCCCGAGCGATGTTGGGGATAATTGAAGTCAAGTCGGTGTCGATGGTGAGCAGCTTCTGCAGCCGCATTTCGAGCACGTCCCAGCCACAGCAGACCGGGTTGGTGGTCGGTCCGGCCAATTCACCGCCGTATTCGCCAATCGCATCAAGCGTTTGCACGACAACGGGTTGAGCCGGCAGGCGCTCTTCAAGCGGCGGCAATTCGCCAGCGGCGACGCGGTCAGCCAGCATCGGCGCTTCGCCCCACATGTCGATCGAATTGCCGGTGGCGGCGGTATAAGCGTCCAGATCGGCGTATTGGAATGGATAGACCAGCATCTCGTCCGCCAGACTGCCGGCCGCGGGCAAAAGCGTGACCGCGATCAGCAGAAGCGTAAACAGTATTCGTTTCATGGGTTAGTTCCTCTCTTGAACTCAGTACTAAACAGGATTCACTGGACTTTGATGGATTTCCAGTTCGCCTCCTTTCAGCCTGTCGCTTTGACAAACATTGTCTGGCACAAACTATAGCGCATTGATATCGAGCGCAACAATCAACTCGCTGGCGTGATCAGCTTGGCGCATGACTGGCCGGTTTGCACTTGATCGGACTCACGCTTCTTCGTACTCCCGCAAGCCATCCCAATCAAATTCAACGCCGTGGCCGGGCGCATCCGGCGCCTTCATGATCCCGTCTTTAAGCTGTGGCGGATTCAATATGAAGCGTTCCAAACCAAAGCTGTGCACTTCCAGAAATGACGCATTAGGTATCGCCGCCAGCAAGTGCAGATGCAGCTCATGCACGCCATGCGAAGTAACCGGCAAGTTGTGGGCGTAGGCGAGCCGGGCAACGCGCATCCAATTGGTAATACCGCCGATATTCGAGACGTCCGGCTCCGGGAAGGCGATTTTGGCATCTTCGATCGTGTGACGGAATTCGTAGATCGTGTGCAGATTTTCGCCGGCCGCGATCGGCAAGCCGCCTTCAGTCGCAATGCGCGCCATGCCTTTGTAATCATCGGGAATCGTCGGCTCTTCAAACCAGTAGACATCAAATTCGCGAAACTTTCGGGCGGCGCTTGTCGCTTGCTCAACCGAGTAGCGCATATTGGCGTCGACCATCAGGGGCATGTCCGGTCCGATGCATTCGCGGACCGCATTGACGCGCGCCAGATCTTGCGAGAGCTTCTCGCGCCCGACTTTGATCTTGATAGCGCGGAAGCCCTTGCGCAGATTGCGGCGCGTTTGCTCTACCAACTCGTCAGGATCCAATTGCAAGTCTATGCCGCCAGCATAAGCGCGCGCTTCGCCGGCGAATCCGCCAAGCAGTTTCCACAGCGGCAGGTTTTCTCGTTTTCCTTTTAGGTCCCATAGGGCGATATCGACGGCGGAAATAGCGAATGAAACCAAGCCGCCGCGGCCGACGTAGTGTAGATGCCGCCACATGCGGTCCCAAATTTTTTCAATGCGATTGGAATCTGCGCCCAGTAAGATCGGCTTGAGATCATTTTCGATTAAGGATCGAATAGCAGCGCCGCCACAGCCGATGGTATAGGTGTAACCGTAGCCTGCCGGACCGGAATCCGTTTGCAGCTCGACCATGATGACTTCAAAATGGGTCATCATGCCGTGCGATGCATCGGTCATGGGATGCGTCAGCGGCAACAAGTAGCGTTTTGTCTGAATGTCTTTGATGCGCAAAATGTTGTAGTCGCCCATTTTGTGGTCGAAATTGTGATGCGCGGGTATCATCGTCGAATAAGATATTTCGACTTTCGTCCGCGTACGCCGAGACTTATGATACCGCAAGCGCGGGAGATTTACAAAAGATTGTAAAGTGTGCATTGTTGACAATCCCAAACGTAATCGCTAATATCTGTCAGATTCCCCCGTTCCGACATCGAGAATCGCTAATGCGACAATCCCGCAGAAGCACGACCGGATGAAACACTACGTCTTTCAGCGACTCATCTATATGTTTTTCGTGTTTTGGCTGGTCTCCGTGGTCACCTTCGTCATTATCCAGTTGCCTCCAGGTGATTATCTGTCCACGTACATCAGCCGACTGGAGCAAGCGGGTGAAGAATTAAGCGAGGAAGAAGCGGCAAATCTGCGCCGGCAATATGGCTTGGACCAACCGCTCTACGCGCGCTATTTGAAGTGGATCGGGCAAGTGCTGCAGGGCGAGTTTGGCTTTTCGTTTGATTGGCAGAAGCCGATTAAAGAGATCATTGGCGAGCGCCTCGCGCTAACATTTACTATCGCAATACTGAGCACGATTTTCACCTTCGCCGTCGCCATTCCGATCGGCATTTATTCAGCCACGCATCAATATTCTTTAGGCGATTATGTCGTTTCGATAATTGGATTCATCGGTCTGGCGATACCGAACTTCATGCTGGCGCTGATCATGCTCTATATCGCCTGGAAAAACTATGGGCTGAATTTGACGGGTCTGTTTTCGCCTGAGTATCTCGATGCGCCCTGGAACATGGCGAAAGTTGGCGATTTGCTGCTACATTTGCCGATTCCGGTTATTGTAAACGGTACAGCCGGTACCGCCGGTTTGATTCGCGTAATGCGCGGCACGTTGTTGGATGAGTTAAACAAACAGTATGTGATCACGGCGCGAAGCAAAGGCGTCGGCGAAGTGAAGCTGCTCTTCAAATACCCGGTAAGGGTCGCGCTCAATCCGATTGTCAGCGGCTTAGCCTGGCTGTTCCCCTCGTTGATTTCGGCTGGCACCATCACCGCCTGGGTGCTGGGGCTGCCAACCGCGGGACCGATGCTGGTACGCGCATTGATCACCCAGGATACTTTCTTGAGCGCCACTCTGCTGATGTTCGTCACGATTCTGACCGTCATCGGAACCACGGTATCCGATATTTTGCTGGTCGTCGTCGACCCGCGCATCCGCATGGAACGCGCGGCAAGCTAGCCGAGGACTGACATGCTGCGCCGATTTGACCGCCGCCGAATAAAAGCCAGCCGGCAGACTGACAAGATTGACGAGGACTACTACCTCGCCTCACAGTGGCAGTTGATCTGGCGCAAGTTTCGCCGTCACCGCCTGGCCATGCTCTCGGCACTGGTGATCATCTTCCTGTATTCGCTGGCTGTTTTCGCGGAATTTTACTCGGTGAACGACCACCACAAACGCCATGTAAAATACGCCAAGGCGCCGCCGCACACGGTTCACTTCATCGACGAAGAGGGCAACTTCCATCTCAATCCTTTCATTTACGACATGATACAAGAACTTGACATGGAGACCTTGAAGCGAAATTACAGCGAAGACCAATCGAAGCGCTATCCCATTCGCTTCTTCGTGAGAGGCGAGCCATACAAACTGCTGGGATTGATTGACAGCGATATTCATTTGATGGGCGTGGATGAGCCAGCCGTCTTTTTCCCATTTGGCACCGATGAACTTGGCCGCGACTTGTTTTCACGCACGATGCATGCAGCGCGGATTTCGCTGTCAATCGGTTTCCTTGGCATGGTGACCAGCTTCGTACTCGGCTGCCTGATCGGAGGCATCTCCGGTTACTTCGGTGGATCCGTCGATATTATTGTCCAGCGCGTGATCGAATTCCTCGTATCGATACCGCATATTCCGCTGATCATGGCGCTTTCAGCCGCGTTCCCGCCCGAGTGGAGTTCCACTCAGGTTTACTTCGGCATCACGGTCGTCTTGGCGGTGGTGAGCTGGCCGCCGCTGGCGCGCGCCGTTCGCGGAAAGCTGCTGGAATTGCGCGAAGCCGACTTTGTGATGGCGGCGCGCATATCCAACATGGGCGACATGGAGATCATCATTAAGCACCTGCTGCCATCTTTTGCCAGCTTCTTGATCGTCGTGCTCAGCCTGGCAGTGCCCGGCATGATCCTGGCGGAAACGGCGCTGAGCTTCCTGCAAATCGGCATTCGACCACCGGCGGTAAGCTGGGGCGTACTGCTGCAAGACGCGCAGAACATCCGCAGCCTGAGCCAAAGCCCCTGGCTGCTGATACCTGGTCTCTTTGTCATCGCCACGGTGCTATCGTTCAATTTTCTGGGAGATGGCTTGCGCGATGCCGCTGATCCGTATAAGCAATAGCGTACTGACGTTTGTTCGAGCCACAGTCCGTACGTCCGTAAGGCGCTTTCTTGATGCGATACGACGACTGACAGAACTGAGTGAAAGACAAGCAATGCCGGTGAATGAAATCTTTCGAACACTGCCCGAGCAAATCGCTGCGCGTCTGCAGCAGGACATACTAGGGGGCCATCTAAAGCCTGGCGAGCCCTTGCGCGAAGCCGATCTCTCAGAACGATTTGGCGTCAGCCGCGGTCCGGTGCGCGAAGCTTTTCGTCAGCTGGTGCAGCAGGGCTTGCTGGTGTTGGAGCCGAACAAAGGCGTGCGCGTTGCGCAGAATCCCAGCGACGAGATGCGTCCGCTCGTCGTGCAATTGAGGCGCACTATCGAAGTGTACGTGCTTGAAAGCATATTCGATAGAATCACGGACGGCGACATTGATACTTGGCAGGCGATTCTGAATGACATTAGAACTGCCTGTGAAGCAAATGACCTCAACGCGCTTACCAATTACGATCTGCGCTTTCACCAGGCGATCGTTAAGAGTCACGACGACCGCGATCTATTCACCCTTTGGCAGCCGATAGCGATGCGCATGATGATGCAGTACAACCGATTGGACGATATTATGGACAGCTATCGCGAACACAAGCGAATCCTTGACGCGATACGCGCCCAAGACCGCACCGCAGCGATAGATGCGCTGTCGAAAAATATTCAGTAGGTGGTTCATCTTTAAACACGCGGACGGTCTTGAAGTCGGGTCGTGACTGCCGGCGCTACGGACCCATCTTCGCGCTAGACAGTATCTGCTGCGGGTAGAGCCAGAGGAAAACAAAATGACAATCGCAGCCTATTATGAAGGCGACAGAACGATACGCATCGGCGCCGCCGAACCGGTCGAACCCGGCGTTGGCGAAGTTCAGTTGAAAGTGTCGCACTGCGGAATCTGCGGTACCGACCTGCACATATTTCACGGCGCGATGGACGCGCGCGTTACTATGCCCTTGGTTATGGGGCATGAAATGGCGGCCAGCGTGCATAAGTTGGGCGCCGGTGTAGATGATTTCGCCTTGGGAGACAAAGTGGTCGTGATGCCGCTGGCGCCTTGCGGGTCTTGCCCCGCATGCGAAGCCGGACATAGTCATATCTGCTACAATCTGAACTTCCTCGGCATAGATACGCCGGGCGCCTTTCAAAGCTATTGGACGGTTCCCGCCTATACCTTGCATCGGGCGCCAGCGAACATGTCGCTGAAACACGGCGCGCTGATCGAGCCCTTGGCGGTTGCCTGCCACGATGTGCGGCTTGCCGGCGTGCAAGCGGGCGATAAGGTGGTGGTGTTGGGCGGCGGACCGATCGGTATGCTGGTGGCGCTGGTCGCGCAGCATGCTGGCGCCGATGTCGTCGTTTCCGAGATCAACACGTATCGCGTCGAGTTGGCGCGAGAATTGGGACTGGAGGCTTACAATCCAGGCGAAACCAATCTGATCGAGTTGGTTATGCAATGGACTAATGGCGCTGGCGCTGACATCGTCTTTGAAGTTTCCGGCTCGCAGGCGGGCGCCGACATCATGACCGAGCTGCTGCGCACGCGCGGGCTGGCGGTGATCGTAGCGATTTTCGCCCATAAGCCGCAGATCGACCTATTTCGCTTTTTCTGGCGCGAGCTGCGCTTGCAGGGTGTGCGCGTATATGAGACGCAAGACTTCGCCGACGCCATTGCGCTGGCGGCCGCCGACGCCCTGCCCCTCGACGATCTGATCACCGATGTCCGTCCGCTGAGCGCGCTGCGATCCGGCTTTGAAGACATGGAAAAAGGCGGACGGGTGATGAAAATTCTGCTGGAGATCTAGATGAATGTGATGGAGCAGTTTCGACTCGACGGCAAGACCGCGCTTGTCACAGGCGCGCGCCGCGGCATCGGCAAGGCGATGGCGATCGGCTTGGCCGAGGCGGGCGCCGATATCATCGCGGTCAGCGCCAACCTGGAAGCCGCCGGCAGTGAAATTGAGCGAGAGATTCATGCCCGGGGCCGTTCATTCGCTGGTTACCGCTGCGACTTTTCCAATCGTGATGACCTGTACCGGTTCATCGGCGAAGTGACAGCCGATCAGCCCATCATCGACATCTTGGTCAACAACGCCGGCACGGTCATGCGCGAACCAGCCGAGCGCCACCCGGACGAATACTGGGACAAGATCATAGATACCAACCTTAGCGCCCAGTTTATTCTCAGCCGCGAAATTGGCAAAGGGATGCTGACGCGCGGATGCGGCAAAATCATATTCATCGCCTCGCTGCTTACGTTTCAGGGCGGCATCACCGTGCCCGGCTATGCGGCCAGCAAGGGAGGGGTCGGGCAATTGACCAAGGCGCTGGCGAACGAATGGGCGAGCCGCGGCGTGCAGGTGAACGCGATCGCGCCCGGTTATGTTCGCACCGATGTCACCGAAGCGCTGCAGAATGACCCCGAGCGTTACCGCTCGATAATTGATCGGATACCGGCGGGCCGTTGGGGCGAGACTGATGATTTCAAGGGACCGGCGGTTTTTCTGGCTTCGGCGGCGTCGGACTTCGTAAATGGCGAGATTCTGGTGGTGGATGGCGGCTGGATGGGGCGCTGATCGCCCTGCCTCGTCAATTTCTATGTGCCGATTGTCGGCCTGTCACAATCAGCCTGTTCCGACAAGATGCGCTGACGCCATTCGTCGGGTAGCTTCACTTGTGGCTGGAACCACGACGCCTCGTGCCAGTGAATATTGCTGCCTTTGAACTCTGGACGCTCGCTATCGCGCGACAAGGCGCAATCAAAGCGAACAATATACAAGTCATCGTAGGCGGAGTCCGTTTGGGGAATGATGTGGCTAAGTCCCCACGTAATGCCGCGTCCGTCACCGTTGTCGGCGAATGCGTCCGGGCAGAAGGGACCGGGCGCATGAGGCGAGAGTTGGACATGCGCCTTGGGTACGAAATTCAAGCCATCCGGCGCAAACTGTATCGTGTCTTTCTCCGGACCATCCTGTATGAGCAAAGCAGCGATTCCACCTTCATAGGGCCAAAGCATGGTCTCGTGGCCTGAATTGGTCACCGGGTTCAGCGCTGACCTGATGTAGGGACCTTCGGGATGTTCGGCTATGGCGACGCCCTGCGCGCGCAATAGGTTGCCCGGTGATTTGTCGGCCGGCGAGCCTTTGTAATACACCCAGATTTTGCCCTGATAGACCAAGGGATAAGGATCATGAATTGCGCAGCTGTCCCATTCGCCCTCGGCGCCTTGCTCCACCACCGGGCGGTCCAGGCGAATCCAGGGTCCGTCCGGAGAATCTGACCAAGCCATGCTGACATTAACGCAGTCGTTTTGCCGCCACATTGTCGTGAAGCACTGAAAGTAAAGATAGTAGCGCCCACCGAAAACGAGGATATCGGGGGTCGATAGCGAGCGATCGCCATAATTGCCATTTGGCGCGCGCGGCACTGCCACACCTTGCTCAACCCAGTTGAAACCATCTTTCGAGGTGGCGTAGCAAATGTCAGCCAGGTCCCAGTCGACGATTGGCGTCTCATCATCGCCCTTATCGATGTTGAAGCGGCCAACGGGTCGATTTTTGGTGCGCCGCCGGGTATACCATACGTAATAGGTATCGCCGATTTTGAGCACTTTGGATGGGTCGCGGCGCGAGACCGACAATTCCGATTCGTCCTTGCCAATGCCGCTTACCGGCGAATACTTGAAGACCGTATAGAAGGGATTGCCCGGATCCTGCATTGGCGTCCACATGTCGTAGAGACGCTCCATTGCCGCGCTCAGGGGTCGATCGGTCGGCTTCTCCAGCGGCAGCCGTCCGGGAAAGGCGGCAGTATGGTTGCGCTCGTCGCTCATATTTACTCCTTATTGTGTTGCGGGCAGCCAACCCCACCTCCCGGCCCCCTCCCCGAGGCATCAGTGAGGGGGAGCTATACATCGCGGGACGCAAGGTACTTTGTGCGGGCGGAGGCAATGTCGCGCGCGCGTCTACAAATTGGCTGGCGCCTACCGGTCACGATACAATTGCGAGATTGTAGACAATGCACAATTCCCTGTCAAATTCTGGCGCCTTGGACGGTGTCGAAAACCTGCTTCGGTACCCGGGGAGGACCTATTGATCACAGCCGATTACCTTGTTGTCGGCGCCGGATCCGCGGGCGCGGCGGTCGCGAGCAGTCTCAGCGAGGACGATGCCTGTTCGGTGCTGCTGCTCGAAGCCGGCGGACCCGACAGCAATCCGGACATCCACATTCCGGCGCGCTTCTCCGAGCTATTTCATACAGCGGACGACTGGGATTACCAGACGATTCCGCAGCCGGGACTCAACAACCGGCGCGAATACGTTCCGCGCGGCAAGGTATTCGGCGGCACCAGCTCGATGAACGCCATGGTCTATCAGCGGGGTCATCCGTCGGATTATGACGGCTGGGCGGCGCGCGGAAACGAAGGCTGGGCTTATGAAGAACTGCTGCCCTACTTCCGCAAGATGCAACATCAAGAGCGCGGTGAATCGAAGCATCACGGCGTCGGCGGTCCCATCAACGTCGCCGATCCGCAAGATCCCAATCCGCTTAGCATCGCTTTTGTGGACGCCGCGCTTGAATTGGGCTACCCGTATAACGCTGACTTCAACGATGGCGAGCAAGAAGGCTTTGGCGTCTACCAGGTCACGCAGAAGCGGGGCCAACGGCACAGTACAGCGGTTGGCTATCTGCGGCCGGCAATACGCCGCCCGAATTTCAGCGCCATACCATTCTCCCAGGTCAGCAGATTAATCGTAGAAGACGCTCGCTGCGTCGGCTTGCAATATCATCACGACGGCGAAATGAAAACCGCGCGCGCCAATCGGGAAGTTGTGCTTTGTGGCGGGGCGATCAATTCACCGCAGTTGCTGCTCCTCTCCGGCATTGGACCCGCTGATCATCTCGCCGATTTTGATTTACCCTTGGTTCATGACTTGCCGGGCGTGGGACAGCATCTGATGGATCATATCCAGGTCCCGCTCGCTTATCACTGCCTGGCGCCCCTCAGCCTGGTCGACAAGGATGCGCCGGAGCAGATCAAACGGTATGAAGAAGAGAAAATGGGGCTTCTGACCTCGAATCTCGGCGAATCCGGCGGATTTGTGAAACTCAATCCCGAATCGCCAGCGCCCGAATTGCAGTATCACTTCGGTCCGGATTGGTTCGTTCGCCATGGCTTCGAGACGCCCGCGGGTCATGGCTTTACCATTCTGGTGGGATTGGTGGGCACAAAGAGCGTCGGCGAGCTAAAGCTGCTTTCGCCGGATCCTTTCGCGCCGCCTTCTATTGACTTCGCCTGTCTCATGGATGATCGCGATGTTCAGGTGCTGCTGGATGGAATCAAGCTCGGGCGAAGGTTAGCAGACGCGTCCCCGCTCGAGCCTTATCGTGGCGCCGAATTCCTCCCGGGCCAGCAGGTCACTGCCGATGACGAGCTGATCCACTTCATCCGTGAGTTCGCGACAACGATCTATCATCCGGCCTGCAGCTGCAGAATGGGGCGCGATCCGCTGGCGGTGGTTGACGAGCGGCTGCGCGTACATGGGATCACCGGCTTGCTCGTCGCCGATGCCTCGATTATGCCGCGCATCATCAATGGCAATACCAACGCGCCCTGCATCATGATCGGGGAGAAAGCAGCCGCGATGATAAGAGAGGACAATTAAGGCGTGAACAAGATCACAAGCAACAAGCCCCGTCTGCCAGGCGAGCCCAGCCCGCAGAAGCCGACCGACCGCCCGCTCAGCGCCGCTCATGCGCGGCTCTATGACAAGTGGGGCATCTATCAGGATTCGACCAACGAATTTTATACCAGCTTCAAGTACAGCCGGATCAGCGGCATCGGCAAAGAAGCCGGCGTCACGCGGCGCGATCCGACGACTGTATTGCGCATCAATGGCCTGTATTACGTCTGGTACACCAGGCGCAAAACGGACAAAGAACGCGATCATGCGAACAAGCCGCCGCAGCGCGAGCAGACTTGGGATAGGCCGGTCTTCGACTGGGATCTGGCTGAGATCTGGTACGCGACCTCAGCGGACGGCTTCCACTGGAAGGAACAAGGAGTCGCCGTGAAGCGCGGACCTGAAGGCGCTTACGACGGGCGTTCGGTTTTCACGCCCGATGTGCTGATGACGCGGGACGGCTTCTACCTTTACTATCAGGCGGTTGACTACCCGTATCGGACGCGCACGCGTAATACAATTGGCATGTCCTGGTCGAGCTCGCCCGATGGTCCCTGGCAGCGCGCCGATGCGCCTGTGCTCAAACCAGGCGAAGCGGGCGAGTGGCTGGGCGATGACGATTCGGATGAGGTTCGGCGCTATGGCGACTGGGACAGCCACAAGGTGCATGATCCCTTTATTCTCATGCGCGATGGCAAGTACTGGCTGTACTACAAAGGTCAGCCGATGGGCTGGACGACCAAGTATTCGCGCGGTATCGGCTGGGGCGTCGCGATTGCGGACGCGCCCGATGGTCCCTTTGTCAAGTCGCCACTGAATCCGGTCACGAACAGCGGTCACGAGACTTGCCTCTTTCCGTATGCGGACGGCATTCTCGCCATTTGTGGGCACGATGGTCCCGAGAAAGACAGCATTCAATACGCGCCCGATGGGCTGAATTTTGATGTGGTCGCGCATGTCAATCTGCCGCCGCTAGCTGCCGGACCGTTCGCGCCCGATTCTTACTGCGATTCCAAAGACGGCGCCGGCATCACCTGGGGCTTGTCGCATATTGCTACCGAAGAGATGAAAACCGGCAATTCGTACATTGTGCGATTCGATTGCAATCTGCGCCGCGGTTTTGAGCGTCCGGGTTTCCGCGGAAGCAATATCCGCTATCCGGAAGAAGTCTATTTTTCGCCCGACCTGGCGCTGAATGAGCGGAACATGCAAGACCTGGTTTTCGCCAATGAACCGGAACGACCCGACGAATCGCGCCCATCAGGACCAGTCAGCGCCGCCATGGAGCGCGTGTACGACAATTTTGGCGTCTACAAAGATCAGGGCAGCGAGTTTTTCAGCGCCTTCCGCTATTCGCCGATTAGCGGGATCGGCAAGGAGCCCGGCGTCACGCGGCGCGATCCTTCCAAGGTTATCCAGGTCGGCGAAACGTATTACGTCTGGTATTCGCGGCGCAGTACAAAAGAACGGTGGCTGGGAATCGCCCAAGCCAGCGAGACGCGCCCAGCCTGGGATTGGGACATGGCAGATATCTGGTACGCCACCTCGCGGGACGGCTTTCACTGGGAGGAGCGCGGACCGGCGGTCATCCGTGGCGAGCAAGGCGCTTTCGACGATCGAGCCGTATTCACGCCTGATATCCTGGTTCATGACGGCATGTATTATCTCTATTATCAAGTGATACAGGGCGTGTGGAAACACCGTTCTATTCACCAGATCGGCATGGCCTGGGCGAAATCGCCCGATGGACCCTGGACGAAGGCTGATCAGCCTGTTCTGCGCCCGGGACGGCGAGGCGACTTCGTTGGCGATGTGGATGACGCCGATGCGATCGACAGCTTCGGCGATTGGGATTCACACAAGCTGCACGATCCATACGTCCTGGTCTATCGAGGGCAGATCTGGCTCTTCTACAAGGGAGTGCAATTCGGCCGAACCTATCGCCACGATCTTGGCATCGGCTGGGGCGTCGCCACCGCTGATGATCCGCGCGGTCCTTTCGTCAAGTCGCCATTGAATCCACTGACCAACAGCGGACATGAGACTTTCCTCTATCCCGTCCGCGAGGGCATCGCCGCGGTCACCAGTCATGAAGGTCCGGAGAAGAATACGATTCAGTTTGCGCCGGACGGACTGAACTTCGAAGTCGTCGGAAAGGTGACCGTTCCGCCAGTCGCCGCTGGACCGTATGTGCCCGATGCCTTCAGCAACAAGGGCGACGGCCGCGGCGTCAGTTGGGGGTTGGCGCATATTCAGCATGGACACGATGCGCGCCTGGCGAACGGCTATCTTGTGCGCTTCGATTGCAATTTGAGCCGAGATTGGCGGCGGGCGGACTTTTATCGCGCCTGGAATTACCGTTTTCCCGAGTCGGTCTATTTCAGCAGCGATTTCCAACTGACGGAAGACGAGAAGACCGAGGCGATTCAACTGATGGCGCGAATCGACGAAGATACGAGGCTGCCGGACTGAGAAGCGCCGGCAAATCAGTAGCCTTGGCGCTGTTTACTGGGGTTGTTCGGCGACCAGGCTGAACATCAGAGGAGCGTGCTGTGGCAAGTGGGCTGGCACTGTGAAACGCAGACCGCCGATTTCCCGCATATTCGGGAATGGTTTGAAGAGGTTGCTATAGGCATATTCTTTCAGATGTGTCAGTTGCAAACCCGCATCAATCATAGCAGTAACGACTTCCGCGACCCCCCACTTATATTCGACACCGGGATAAGGATTGTGAAAGTCACAAATGCCCGCCTCAAGTGAATCGATCCCGGCCGCCGCGCCGGTCATAGCAACATAGTCCCCAACACCCGAATCGTATTCATAGGCGACGCCACCCATGTAATCGTCGCTTAGCCGCCATTCCGCATCAAACATCATCAGAGCCGGATGGAAATCCACCAGTACAAATCTCCCACCTGGCTTCAGACAACTGGCGATGCCTTGGCCCCAAGTCTGTATATCAGACAACCAGCAGATTGCGCCATAAGAGGAAAAGGCGACATCAAAAAGCTGATCATGCTGATCGAAAAAGTCGTATACATCGGCGCGGATGAAACTCGCCTCAATACCGCTATCGCGAGATAGCTTACGCGCGAATTGAATCGCCTCATCGCTGATATCGACACCGGTAACTGTCGCGCCAAGATGCCGCGCTATGCTCAAACTATCTTGTCCACTATTGCACTGGAGATGAAGCAGTGAATTGCCAGCGATGTCCCCGAAGAGGCCGGACTCCTCTGAAAATAACGTATTGCCGCCGGCACGGAAGAAGGCCGCTTGATCACCTTTGTGGCTGTTGTGCGCCTTGGTGCCTTCATTCCATGAGAGGCGATTAATCTCGTGATGTGCCTTGTTCGGCATCGCCATACCTCGCCGCTTAACCGCTGCTTGAACTAGCGCCGCAGGCTAGCGCATACCGTCAGTTTTGAGGTGGCTGCGCAAGCGAGTCTCTCTGTTTAGCGGACGCACTTTATGATATTCCATTTCGCTCGCAATCGTCTAGCTTCAACCAAGGCAGCGCTCGCATGGTGCTCCGCAGCTATATTGACCTGGCCGAAATTCCGGCAGCAAGACGCGAACTCCCGCGCTTGAAGGTAAAGCCCGCCCGTCGCCCGACGATTGAGCCCCGCGACATGTCAGATCACGTCTCTATTTTGCACAAATTCGAGCGGCTAATTTCTTGCCTCTCCAGGCGCTCAGGTCTATAATTCAGCTTACGCTAGGGTAAACGTTCAATGGACCGCCTCGACTTGACAAACGCGGCGCTGGAAGCGCTGCAACCCTCAATTATTGGGATGTCGAACAACGGAAATCACGATGAGGCGCGCAGCGTTCGCGGTCGGATTCTTGGCGTACTAATTCGCAAGTGGCGGATTCAAGCGGACCGTACGCCGACCGAATGCGCCACGTTCATGCGGGCGGCGCCACAGCAGATTGACGCCTGGGAATACGGCGATAGTGTTCCCTGTTGGCCGCAGTTGGAATTGCTCTCGCTTTATTTCAACGGGCGTTCTGCCGATACGAGAGACCTTGCGCTCGCCAGTGATGATGCGGCGCGAACCGAGTATCTGTTGTTACGACAGCGTCTAATCGGCGCGCTGCTGCGAGCGGCTCGAGAAGCGCTCGGCTGGAGTATAGAGGAGCTAGGCGGGAGAATTGGCCTCGACGCCGACTTGGTCAAGCGCTTTGAGCTGGGCGAAGAAGAGATACCGGTCAGTGATTTGGCGGCTTTGGCTCAATCGCTCAATAGGGACCTGGCTTATTTCACCGCGCTTCCTCAAGCGCCGCCCCATGCCCGGCTGCGGAAATCGACGGGCGAAATGTCCCCGGAGTCCAAGACCGAATTACGTCAATTCGCCACTCAAAGCGAGAACCGCGCCTTCATCAAACTGGCGATGGCTTTCAAACAGATCAAGCCGGATGACCTGCATCGCATCGCCGATGCGCTTTTCGCCATCATCAGCGCGAATGTAGATTCCAGCAGCCCTTCTGGCTCCCGCACGTGATTCTTCATCGATGACCGGCGCCAACGACTACATCCATCGTTTTCGCCTGTTTTTGCTGCTGGTCGTCTTAATGGTCGGCGTTTACATGCTGACGTATCGGGCGCTGATTCAGGCTGGCGATACGCGGCGCGCATTCGACGCCGTCACCAGCTATACGCGCTACGGCGATTGGCTGATGGACGAAACGAACTGGTTGAAGCTGCCCTTTCGCATTCAAAATTCCGATGACCTGCCCTTGGGCGAATACGATGTAGCTGAACGGCTCAATGTCTTGCTGGCCAGCCCTTTGCTCAGAATCGCTGAGGCAATACCGCGGCTGGGCAATATTCACACGGTCTGGCTCTTCAATGTAGTCATCACGGCGCTGAATGTGGGCATGGTATTTCTCATCCTGCGATCCATGTCGTTTTCAGATCGCGTCGCGGTAACGGTGGCGGCAAGCGCAGGTATCGGCACTAATTTCTGGGCCTATAGCCAGACCTTCTTCCGCGAGCCTTTGGCGGCGTTTTTCATTCTGGCGGCGCTGCTCGCCTTGCAGATTGGTCATGGCTTGCGCGCGCGCGGCCGCGCAGTCAGCGTCATGTGCGCGGCGATTGGATTGGTCCTGGCAATCGAAACCAAATCATCGGCTATATTCGCCCTACCGGCGACGACTGTACTTGCGCTGCCCAGGTGGAATCAGCGCCGCACGCCTGTCGCGGACGCTGCGCTTCTTGGCTTAATCGCACTACCGCTGCTTGGCTTATGCCTTGTGATGTTTGTTGACCCGCTGCCGGCGATTCTACAGAATCTCCTCGCTGCGATTGGATTCCAAATCGAATATGCGAGCATCGCGACGCGCGTCTATGTTTTGAGCCCGGGGGCGAGCGTATGGGCGACATCGCCATTGGCGCTCTTGGCAATACCGGGCGCGGTACTTTTCTGGAAGCGGGGCCGGCGGCGGCTTGTGGCGACGATCTGCCTGCTCTTTGCTGGATACGTTATGGGACATGCGCTGCTGACTGGTCCCCATTGGTTCGGGGGGTTGAGCTGGCCGCCACGATTTCTTCTGCCGATGCTGCCGGTTCTCATGCTGGCGACTGCGCCGGTCGCTGAAGAAATGATTCGCTCGCGGCGCAAGCTACTGCGCCTGATCTGGGTTGCTTTGCTTGCTTACGGAATCTGGATTCAATTCGTCGGCGCGTCACTTAGTTTGAATCGATACAGTCAGTCGCTGCCGCCGGAATCCAATGGCTACGCCGAGTGGGAACCGTCTTTGACGCAGCCGCGTTACTTCCGGTGGTTTGTCCTGCCTGGACGTTGGCAAGATCTGGGTTTCGAGTTTCTGTGGACGCGCGCGAATCTGCCGCTATGGGGCGCCAGCTTCTTTGTTTACACCGTACTAGTCGCCGCCGCTCTCGCGTCCAGCCTGCGCCACCCAAGCGGTCGCTGGCGACATCTGGCGCTTATGCTGGCATTTCTCTGCTTGCCCGTCGTCCTGCTCAACCTGATGTCGGCATACGACAAGGATCCGCGGACGCAGTCGGGGCAGCGCGCGCTGCACGAAGCGCTAGACTTTCTCAAGGGCGTAGCCAGGTCCGACGATGTGCTGCTGCTGGCGGAGCCAGATTATGGCGAGTTCGTTTTGAATCACATGGACGGCGTTTCTCCGCGCCCGATCATCCTCGATCGACCCTTGGCGCAGGCAGCAAGCCCAAAGCAGCCAGCCCTTATCGTTTCCGCCAACCCAAATGACTGGTTTGACGTTCAGAGCTTGCGAACGCTGCGGCATCTCGCCGGTCGCCACGATCGATTATGGGCGCTATCCAATACCAGCCCCTTCATGCACTGGAGCCATCGATCGCTCGAGCGCTTTCTGGCGCAACACTACTACCCGTTGCGGGAAGTGAAATTGACCGAATCCGCCGAGACCGTGCGCCTGTTGGAATACAGCACGCGTAGCGCGGCGCCAAATCCCATGAGACCCTATGCCGGCGATGTCGCGACTGATCTGCAATTCGGCGAGCATATTCGACTGCTTAGCTTTCTGCTGCCAAATGGCAATCGCCACCGGCCCGGGGAGACGGTAGAACTCTCGCTTTTTTGGCAGACGGGCTCGCCGCTCAATCACGATTACACCGTCGCCTTTTTCGTCGTCGACCGAGATGCGAATCTGCCGATTGTCCAAAGCCAGGACTCCGGACCGCAAGCCGGTTTCGCGCCGACATCGACCTGGAAGCCGCGCTGGCCCGTATGGGACAATCGCGCCCTGCGGTTGCCGGAAGGCGCAGCGCCTGGCGAGTATCAGATTTGGCTGCTGATGTACCGCTTCGACGAAGTCAGCGGCGAAATCGTCCGGCTTCCGGTCAGCGGCGAGACAGTGAGGGAAGAGGGTACTATTGGCGTACTTCCCGTAAGCCTTTCCGTCGAATAATGCGCGGCCGATTCTCGCGCCATCATGACGGCGCCAGGAGGAAAATCATCCATTCTGCTAATGATGAGCATGTTATACACTCATAGCATTGTCGGCCTCCCAAAGCGGAGCGCGCATGACTGCCGAATTCAAAGTCCAAGCTCCGATCAAGAGCAATCACAGCAGCCCCTTCCGCTTTATTCTTTCGCATATCCTCCGCCACCCGGTCACCGCGCTGTTACTGGTGCTTGGCGCGTTCAGCAACGCCTTCCTGGCTGGCGTCGTTCCCGGCGCGCTGGGCAGCGCCTTTGACGCGATTCTGCGGCTGGACGAGCAAACCCTGGCGCTGGTGTTGAACAGCGTCGTGCTGATTATTGGCTCGCAAACGCTGCGTTCGGTTCTGCAATTCATGCGCAACTTTGCCGCCGAAGTATTCGCTCAGCGCTTCGAGCGCGATATTCGCGACGAAGTTTATTCGAGTTTGCTGGGCAAAAGCATGAGCTACCACGATCGGCAGCCGGTTGGCGAGACGATGGCGCGTGTTACCAATGATGTGCGCGAAATGAACATGATGATGAACCCGGGCGTGAACTTGATAACTGGCGCCAATATGTTTCTGATCATGCCGGCTCTATACGCCCCTGGCATCTTGCCGCAGTTGATCTTCGTGCCGCTTTTATTCATCTTCTCGCATATCCTCGTTCAAATCTACTTTGTCGTACGCTTGCACCCGATCGCGCGCGATGTGCGCGCCAGCTTCGGCCGGATGAATGCCAAGCTCGCAGAGTCGCTCGATGGCATTGAAGTGGTCAAAGGCGCGGCGCAAGAGTCAAGCGAGACTGAAGCTTTTAATGGACTGGCTGATGTTGTGCGCGATCGCTTCATCCAGCAAGGCGAGTTCGAGGCGCGTTACCTGTCCGTGCTTTTATTCGGTTTGACCATAGCGGGCGCGCTGCTGCATGCGGGCATTCTCTACAACATCGGCGCGATCACTGAGGGCGATGTCATCGCTTTCCTGAGCCTCATTAACCTCTTCCTGTTCCCGGTCTTCATATCGCTGTTCACCTCGTCGCGGCTGGCTTCGGGTTACGCCAGCGCCGCCCGCATTCTCGAAGTGCTAGTGACGACAAACAAGCTTGATCAAAACGTCCAAGGATACGGCGGCGACATCGGCGGAAGCCTTCAGTTCGAAAATGTGACGTTTGGATACAGCGCCGACGAAAGCAACCTTGTCGATGTTACATTCAGGGTAGAGCCCGGGCAGACGGTCGCAATCGTTGGGCAGACGGGTTCGGGGAAAAGCACACTCAGCAAGCTGGTTAATCGCATATATGACGTTGAGGCCGGGCGCGTTTTGGTCGACGGTGTCGATGTGCGTGACTGGAATCTGCAGGCGCTACGGTCGCAAATCAGCATCATCGAACAAGATGTCTTTCTCTTCAGCCGCAGCGTGGCGGAAAATATCGGCTTTGGCAAAGACCATATCGATATGGACAGCATCAAAGAATCGGCGAAGGCGGCGCAGGCTCATGACTTCATCTCTTCCTTCCCGGCCGGCTATGACACCATCATCGGTCAGCGCGGCATGACGCTGAGTGGAGGCCAGCGTCAACGGTTGGCGCTGGCGCGCGCCTTTCAGACGGACCCGCCGATTCTTATCCTGGATGACAGCACCAGCGCAATCGATAGCGCGACCGAAGACAAGATTCAGCGCGCCATCTGGTCGGCGGCCAGCGGACGCACTACGCTGCTGATCACACATCGCTTGTCGCAGATACGCTGGGCGGATCATATTGTCGTCTTGCGGAAGGGACGCGTGGTCGCCCAGGGCACGCATGAAGAACTGCTGCGAACTTCTGAATCGTACCGCCATATTTTCGACCGGTATTCTTCGTCAGATGGGTCCATGCAAGTGGCGGCGGGAGGCTAATGTGGCGGCGGTTTTCGGCGGCTTGCAAAGCGACAAATACGACCGCGAATACGGTGATGCCTACCTGTTCAAGCGCATCGGCCGATACCTTACCTTTCATAAACGGCTCGTCGTTTGGGGATTGCTGGGCTTCCTAGTCGTGGGCTTGGCGCGCGCGATACGTCCTGTTTTCATCAGCGCGGGGGTCGACGAGTTGGTCGGCGGCGGCGATCTTTTCAATTTCATTCTCATAATTTTGACCTTATTTGCCGTTTCCGAGTACGTCTGCAATTATGGCCGGCGGCGCTTCACCGTAGTCGTGATCGGCAGAATCGTCGCGCAGATGCGCAAAGAATGCTTTGAAGCCGCGATTGACCGCGATTTGGCTTTCTACGATCGGCATAAATCGGGCGCCGTAATCAGCCGCATCACCAGTGATACGCAAGAGTTCGGCGATGTCATGCTGCTGGGCAGCGAAGTGATTTCGCAATTTCTGTCGGTGATCATTCTATTCACTGCGCTGCTGAACTACTCAGTGGAGATGACCATTGTACTACTCTTCACAATGCCCTTGGTCGTGCTTTCCGCCTTGGCTTTCCGTTATCTGGCGCGGATTGTTACGCGACAAGGCGCGCGCGCCATGGCGGTCGTCAACGACAATATCCAGGAGAGCGTCACCGGCATCAGCGTCGCCAAGAATTTCCGCCAGGAAGAGATGATTTACAATGAATTTTCCGCTGTAAACCAGTTGAGCTACAAGATTAATCTCCGCCGCGGATTCATCCTTTCGCTGGTATTTCCGACGATGGGCGTGCTCTCGGCGATTGCCATATCGATCGTCGTCTGGTTCGGCACCCATTCTGTTTTGGCGGGCGCATTCAGCGCGGGCACCTGGTATCTGTACATCCAGAGCGTGGATCGATTCTGGTTTCCCTTCATGAATCTGGCGTCATTCTGGAGCCAGTTTCAGCAGGGACTAAGCGCGGCCGAGCGCATTTTCGCGCTCATCGATGCTGAAAATACGGTGCTGCAGAGCGATAGTCAAGTGGTCACCGAACTGCCGGGCCGTATCCGATTCGAGAAGGTCACATTCGAATACGAGCGGGGCGAAACTGTGCTGAGGGATTTCAGCTTGGATATCAAGCCGGGCGAAAATGTGGCTTTTGTCGGGCATACTGGCGCGGGAAAGAGCACGATCGCCAAATTGATCACTCGCTATTATGAATTTGAGCGAGGTTCGATCCACATCGATGGCGCCGATGTTCGCTCCTTTGATTTGAAGAGCTATCGATCGCGATTGGGCGTCGTCCCGCAGCAGCCCTTTCTCTTCAGCGGCACCGTACTGGAAAATGTTCGCTACGGCAATCCGCAGGCGACAATGCGCGAGATCAATGAAATTGCCCTGAGCATCGGAAATGGCGAGTGGCTTGACAGCCTGCCGGAGGGACTCGATACGGAGGTAGGCGAACGCGGCGCTCGGCTCAGCGTGGGGCAGCGACAGTTGGTCAGCCTGCTGCGCGTGCTGGTGCAAAAGCCTTCCATCTTCATTCTCGATGAAGCCACGGCAAGCATCGACCCTTTCACCGAATCGCAGATTCAGGACGCCATTGAATTGATACTGGCGCGGTCGACTTCCATCCTGATCGCCCATCGCCTCAGCACGGTGCGCAGCGCTGATCGCATCATTGTTCTGCGCGACGGCGCGATCATTGAAGAAGGAAATCACGATCAGTTGATGCGCGACAATGGGCATTATGCCGAGCTATACAATACGTACTTCCGGCATCAGTCTTTGCGCTATGTGGAGCAAGCTCGGGAGATGTTTGCGGCCGCAGGGAATTGAGTTAGTGCGGCGGCTCCAAGCGCACAGCGCCATTTTGGCGCACATTAGAAATGGCGCGAATTGTGTTTTGTGTTACAGCAGGGGAACACGCATTATACTGTCAGAGCATTTTGACGCTTGCTTCCTGCTGCCGGTGAACGAAGGTGTTTCGCGGTCATGCTTGATCGACTAGCCCAATTAAAGAGGACAGCACGACGCCAGTTCAGGAGACTGGTCATCTTCCTGGATTGGGTCATAAAGCGCGTTTATCAGTTATTCCGCTGGCTGAACGCAATCGATATCCCGCTCAGTGCGCTGCAATGGATTCTGCTGTTTTACCTGTTGTTCGGATTGATTTATGCGCTGGCGACGCCGGTCTTTGAAGCCAATGAAGAAATCTGGCATTTCGGCTATGTGGAGCATCTGCGCCAGACTGGCAGCCTACCACATCAAGTCTTTGACGGACGCGATACCATCTATCGGCAGCATGGCAGCCAGCCACCGCTCTATTACAGCTTACTGGCTTTTGCGACAGCGCCACTCAGCATTGATGACTCAGACTCGTTCCGCCGCCTTAATCCCTACGTGTCGGCAAGACAGCCTGACTCTTTCGGCAACAAGAATCTGATCGTCCGCGATGATTCGCATTCTCTTTTGGCTGGTACTGGATTGGCTGTCTTTTTCATTCGCGCGCTAGGCTTGGTTTTGGGCGCGGGAACAATCATATTCGTATACAAGATCGGTGAGCTTGTGGCGCCGCAGCGGCTGACGGTCGCCTTTGTCGCGGCGGCGATAACCGGGCTAAACCCGATGTTCATCTTCGTCAGCGCCTCGGTCAATAACGATTCATTGGCAATGATCCTAAATGGCGCGCTTGTCTGGCTGCTGCTTCGCACTTTGCGCGATGGCTTCGCCCTTCGCCGCACGCTGGCGATTGCCTTGCTCTTCGCCTTTTCAAGCCTGACCAAACTCACTGGTTTGGTCTTGCTGCCGGTAATGCTCGGCCTTGCCATATTCGTCTTTCGCAAGACCAGGAACCGGCGCGGATTGCTGCTGTTTCTCTACTTTGTCACGCTTTTCTGGCTGTTGATAGCGGGCTGGTGGTTCTTTCGGAATGTTCAGCTATACGGCGAGCCCTTCGGCATCATCACGATGGCGAATATCGCTGGACCGCGCGATATCACCTTCAGCCTGGCGGACTGGCTCGGAGAGTATCAGCAATTTCGCATGTCATACTGGGGATTGTTCGGCGCGCTCAATATTCAGGTGACCGGCGTTTTTTATTTGCTGGCGGACCTCATGACCTTCCTCGGCATTATCGGCTGCGTCTTTCTGGCTTTGCAGCTGCTGGCCATCAGCGATTTCGCCTACGCGCGCTATGAGCTGGCGCATCTTCTGACGCTGGCTAGCAGCCTGGCGCTATTATGGCTGGGTCTTCTTTACTGGAGCGCTTTGACCAGCGCGGCTGAGGGGCGCTTGCTCTTTCCGCTTATCGCCATAGTCAGTCCACTGCTGGCAGTCGGCTTTGTCGAAGTCGTCTGGTGGATTGTATTTTCGCTGCGCCCGCCCAACCTGGAATTCGTCCGCGCTGGTGATGCCGTGCCCAAGGCGTTGCTGCATAATACGATGGTCTGGCAGCTAAGATTCCTGGCGGTCGTTGCGCTCTTCGCGCCATTTTCGGTGATCGCCAGTCAATACAACTCGCCGCAGCCTGTAGACGCGATTCCCGACCGGGCACGGCCCGTCTACGCCGAGTTCGGCGATGTCGCGTTAATCGCATACGAGCGCAGCGACCGCCGATACAGCGCTGGCGATCAAGTGAGGCTCAAGCTCTATTGGCAGGTGCGCATGCAGTCACAGTCCGACAACAGCATTTACTTTAGTCTGGTAGACGACCGCGGGCATGAGATTGGAAGTTACACGACCTTTCCTGGCGCCGGCAGCTTGCGCACTTCTCAATGGCAAACGGGCTTGATTTATCCTGATGAATACTTGATAAGCATCAGCCGAGCCGCCTACGGACGCTATCCATTTTCTCTGCGCGTCGAATGGATAGACGCGGAACGCTCGGCGTCCATTCATGCAACTAACGAGGCAGGCGAGATAATTGAGCCGGTGCTGCTGGATGTCGGGGCGGTTGTCACGGCGAGATCCCAGCCTACTTCCACCGGATTCTCCGAGATACCGCCGGAATCGCAGCCGGTCTTTGACGAGCAAATCCGTCTGGAATCATTCATGCTCAACCTGGAACTCAATGAAATAACCTTGAACTGGAAGTCCGAATCGACGCCTGAGGAGAACTATACCGTCTTCGCCCATTTGCTTGACAGTGAAGGAAACATTCTCAGTCAAGATGACAATTCGCCGCGCCTGCCCACAAAGTATTGGCGCTGGGGCGAGTCATTCACCACCTTTCATCGTTTTGACCCAGGCTACAATATGCTCGATTATATGGTTTCCGTTGGGCTTTACATAAATGACGGCTTGACCTACCCCAAGCTGGAATATACCAAGGTCGTTGAACAAGAGGGAGAAGAAATAGAGGAGGTGTTTGACTCCTTCGAGATCCCCTGGGATATCGCCAAAGAAGTGTTGGAACTGACGGCGACCGCTGCCCCGACGGAAGACGCCGCCCAAGACGAATCTACAGACCCGCAAGTCACTGAAGAAGCGAGTGAGCCGAAGGCTATTGCGCCGGAAGAAGAAGCGCCCTAAACATCGCGCTATTCAAGCGGGATGTCGACGCTCTGCCCTTTCGGACTACCCTGCGCATCCACCACATTCAGATTGGTATAGCGGAACCCGTTCTCTTCCCCCGAAAGCTGATAAAGCGCCACCTTAAGCATCTTGGCGCTGCCGTCCCCATCGATCGGTCCCCAGGTCAAGAGGCGGTCGCCCTCGCACCAGTGACGCCCATGCCAGAATGTGGCATCCAGTTGGCTCAGCCGCTCGCCATGCGCGTCAAATAACTGGGCGCTGAACTGATAATCGGCGCCGCTTTGCCGGGCGGGCAGTTGCCATTCGAGAACTACGCGCTCATCAGCCACGGCATATCCGATGAGGCGAAGGCCATTTTCAAACCGCGCCGGCTCGATCGGCGAAATTGTTGCGCCCGACCATTGAGGCGCAGTTCCCCTCCGATACAAGGTGTAATCGGCGCCGCCTTCTCTCGTTTCAAAGAATGCCGGTTTCTCATTGCGATAGAGGTCAGTGAATGAGCCGGAGGGCGCATTGGGCGCGATGACGGCTGCGAAGGGGTGAGCCGGGAAGACGGCATAGCCATCAGGAACGATAGTACGAACACAGGCGACCGCCTCCCAAAGCAGCGTATCCCATACCGCTACCTCGTGATGCAAATTCCAGGACATGCCGCCGGCCACAATCACGACATCGTCGAAAGATGACAGGCGCTCGCGCAAGGGCGAGAGTTTGGACAAGGGAGTTGTGAAGCCGGGATAGTCGACGTGCTTATCCGCTACGTAATTCACCGTTACGATCCAGCGGTGCGCAAGCAAAACGAGCAGCACGGCGAAGCTTAGCCAGACCACGATTTGTAGTTGGCGCCGCGCGGCCAGCCGCAATAGCCGATCGCCGCCATATCCGCTCAGCAGCGCCAAAGCCGGGATCGAGGGGATGAAATAGTGAAGGTAGACGGGCGTCCATTCGACCGTTAGCAGCAGGCTGGGCAGAAGCGCCCAAATGAGCAGAAAGAGCGCGCAGGCGCGCGAACGGCGATAGACAGCGGCGATGCCGATGAGCAGGAGCGGAAGCAGCGCCAAGCTGAAATGCCGCAGAGAGCCATACCTTAGCGCGAGCTCCTCCGCTTGACCGGGCGCCAGCCAATACTCCAGTCCGTCACCAGTTGCCAATTGGACGATTGCGCTCAGCGACGCGGGGCTAATTTCGGCCGCGCGCGCCAGCGATCGGTCGAAGGCGTCGGAAATCCGCGCCGGGTCCAAGGCGAGCGTCTGCGCGAGTCCAATGCTGTAGGGCAGGATGACGATCAGCGACAGGGCGAATCCAGCGGCAAATGCGCCGACGATGACCCGCTCTCGTCCGAGCCAAAGTGATATCGGGATCAGGAGCAGCAGAGGCAAGGCGGCAAAATGGATCTGAAGGCCGACGAGCAAAACCGGCATGCTGAGCGCCTGCGCCAGAAATACGCATCGCTTTCGGCGTGCACCTTCATGCGATTCCCAATATCCATAAAGCAGAAGCAGCAATCCAAACAGGATAATGGGCGTATGCAACTCCTGCGCCCAGATCTTCCGGCTGAAGAGAACCGCCCAGGGATTGACTGCGTAAAATAAGCCGGCGATCAAAGCGATGCGTCTACCGCAGCAGCGCCGAGCGATAAGCCACAACAAGGCGACGCCGATCGCGTTCCAAAGCATGACGGCGTGAATCACGAAAGCTGGGTCTGACGACAGGGAGAAGGGAATCGCGAGCAAGTAGACGCTGACGGGCGAATTTGGGATGCCTGTCGATGACAAAATGCCAGTCAGCGGAAAGCGCAGTCCATCGGCAAGCTCCAGCGCAAGTGTCGCCAGCATGGCGTCATCGTGAAAGTATTCGACCACATCGCCGCGGCCGAAGCGCAGGGCGGCTGCCAGCGCAAGAATTAGCAGCAGGCTGAGCAAGTCTCGCCGGTGATCAACGATCAATGCGCGCGCATTCATGGCTAAGTTTGCCACTGGAAACATCGGCGGGTTCGCCAGCAAATCAATCTGCGCTGCCGCCAGCGAGGATTCGCAAGATAGAAAGACTGATTGGGGATGTCATCCATCGCAGTCGGCATCACATCGCGGACCGAGGGCGGCTGCGTCGATCAAGATTCGGGGACATGCGTCGGTCGGTACAATTCGGACCAGGCGGCGCGCATCTGCTGTGCGATATTCGACAAAGTGTCGGGCACCGTGCGCGTCCCGCCTAGGCATTCCATAAAGCTGTGATCGCCATTCCAGCGCGGGACAACATGAAAGTGAAAATGCGCGGCGATACCAGCGCCGGCCGCTTCGCCGATATTGGCGCCGATGTTGAAAGCCGGCGGCTGCGCAATTTCGCGCAGAACGCGCATTGTGCGATTGGTCATAAGCATAAGGTCAGACAATGTTTCAGCGCAAAGATCTTCCAGCGACGAATCATGCGCGTAAGGAATGATCATCGTGTGAGCGTAGGTGTAGGGATAGCGATTGAGCGTTGCGAAAGTATGGGTTGAGCGGGCGATCACATGCTGCGCGGCATCGCCTTCCGGCTGCGCCGCTAACTGACAGAAGACGCAGGAGTCGAAACCCTTGCCTTTGCCCCTGATATACTCCATCCGCCAGGGCGCCCATAGCTGGTTCATTTTCGAGCCTTATAGCCTCCGCTCGATCAAACAACATGGTGAAGGCAGATCTACGGTAAGCCGCATTAAGCAAAGCCGGCAAGCTCCGCGAAACAATTCTATTCTAGCGGTATTGCCACGTCTGTTACAATGCGAAGCGGCGCTTATCGATAGGAAATGAAATGACATTGTCGCAGACTCTGCTCGCAAAGGTTCTGACGCGACCTTTTCGCTACCGCGACCAGGTCGATAGCACCAACGATGCCGCCAAAGAGTGGCTGGTAGACGGAGCGCCCGAAGGCGCCGTGGTCATCGCTGGCGAACAGACGCGCGGGCGGGGCCGCCATGGACGCAGTTGGCATACGCCGCCGGGGGCCGCGCTGGCGCTTTCGCTGATTTTGAAGCCGCCAGAAGCTTTCCTGCCGCGCCTGAACATGGCTGCGGCGCTAAGCGTATATGATGTGGCGCGAGAATACGGCTGCCGCGACATCGGAATCAAGTGGCCCAATGATGTACAAGTTAGCGGAAGGAAGCTAAGCGGTATACTGGTGGAAGCGATCTGGGAGGGCGATCAACTGGTGGGCGCTGTGGTGGGCATCGGCGTCAACGTACGCATCGACTTCAGAGAAAGCGCGCTAGGAGACACCGCCATCAGCTTGGAAGATGTCGTCAAGCGGCGGCTCGACCGCGTCCAATTGACATCGAACTTGCTCGGCCGGATTGATCATTGGTATCGGGAGATCGAGACAGGCAGCGTGCAGAAAGTATGGCGCGCGCGGCTGAGCACTTTGAATCAGGCTGTCGTTGTAAACAACATCGCAGGCGTCGCATTCAACGTAACCTCGGACGGCGCGCTCTTGATACGCGACGCGAAGGGGCGCGTTCATCAGACAGCGGCCGGCGAGCTGGTCGTTTCGTCCAGGGAGGAAATCCGCTAGATGAGCCGGATACGCTTCGAATGGAATGTGGAATCGCAGCAGATCGACCGGTCTGATGGCGAAGACCCGGAAGAAAAACGCCGGCGTCGGCGCAGCTTGTTAATCTTGCTGGCGCTCGTTTTTGTGCTGCTTCTGGCAATCGCGCTGGCCGTGGGGCTCGTGCGACAGCGGATTCACCAGGTTGAAAGGCAGTTTGAGCAACTGCTCCAAGACACGGTCAAGGCGGAGGTGGCGGCGCTGCGCATCGGCGATCTGAACAGCTTCCTCAATGTTCAGAGTCAGGATGACGCCAACTGGGTTAACCGCCAGCGCGCGACCTTCCAGCAATACAGCGACTTGAAGGCGGACGGCGCTATCGAACTGACCGGCAGCCTGCTGGCGGTGGATGTCGATGGCGAACGCGCCCGTGTGCTCGTTCAAGAGAATATCAACGAGCTGCCCTACGCCAGGCTATGGTTTTACCGTCGCGCCGGTGAGGGCTGGCAGCATACGGCGCCCGACTATTCCTTCTGGGGCGCGGAAAGCGAGCTCGAGTCAGAAAATGTTGTCATTCGCTATCGGGCAGCCGATCACGATTTTGCGCGTCAGCTGAGCAAAGCCTTGGAAGACTGGCTCCATCGAGGCTGCGACATTCTCGAATGTGGTAATTTGCCGCAAATGAGGGTTGCCATCATTGCCGATGCGACGAGCGACACTGCCTGGATCGATGAGCGGCAAATGCGACTGCGAATCCGCTCGCCTTACATCGACATCACGCGAGCGGATACACCCTTCGACGGCTGGCTGCAGTTGCGTGTCAGCACCATGCTCGCCGAGCGCCTTGTCGATGCGCATACTGATTACCTGGCGCCGACGGAACCTCATGACGCCCGCTTCTTGCGGCAGTCTGCGATTGCCTGGTTGAGTGAAGTGTTCACCCGGCTGGACAGCGGCGCCACGCTGATGCGGTCGCTGGCTGACAAATATGGCGCCGACAAGATTGCGCGGCTGCTCACTCAGTTGAGCGCCGAGAGCGACATTTCGATTCTGCAAGAGGCGATTAATCTGCCATTTGATAGCGCGGACCTGGATTGGCGCGATTTCGTTGAGTGGCGTCTCGCGCTGGAGCAAGCGCTGATAAGGGATGGCAGAGAAAACGATTGGCTTGCCCTCTACGATACATCAGTTGAAGGCGCGCGTCTGGCAGCCTATGAGCGATTCAGCGCCGGCGCGGCGGAGCAAACCTATCGCGTAATCGATCTGCTCCTTTGGTCAAGGCCCGACGGGGCGCCACAATTGCGCGCCACAGTGCAAGCGAGCGGCAGCGGACGAAGGGCGGATGAAGTCGTCCTATTCAATTTGGTCAATGGCGTGTGGAAACGCGCCAGTTAGAGTTCAAGTCGCCGGCTCGCCTCAGGCGCGAGTGTCTCAAATAAAAAACGAGCCCGCGATTGAATTCGCGGACCCGCCACTGCAAAAAATAGGTTTGTCGAATGCGAGACTATTCGTCACTCACTCCCAAGGCGGCGTCGCGAATGACGACGAGGAACGCAAGCGCGTGACCAAACATGATATGACCCAGCAAGCTCGGATCATTGAGGTCAATCTGCAGCAAGTCCGTTTGCGAAATAATTGGCGCGATGATCAGACCGCCAAGTATCCACCAGATCACACCGTAAATCAGACCGCCAATTGCGATGTTGTACAGCGGATTTTCGAGATTCACGTATTGCATGAAAAGCCCGGTGTAGAGCGCGCCAATCACCGCACTGATGATGACATGCAGGATGAATCCGATCAGCGCTGAATCAGAGCCGATCATGTCACCAACCATGCTCGCCATACCGGAACGAGTCATGCTGTCGCCTTGCTCAACCGCCGTCACCATGCCAGCGTCGTCCGTTGTGACACTTAGGTCCCCGGGCACTACGCTCGCTCCAATGAAGGCAAGGAAGAGATACCCGGCGATGATGCCCGGTATGATCCCTCTCATAAGTTTATCGCTGTCCATCTTGATTCCTCCTAAGAATGCTAAGAACTTCGAAAGCGATGGGAGATGTAATGACATCTATATATAGGTAAGACTCATAAGAACTTACCCGCTTCAGTTGTCCATAGTATATACACATCGCTCCTGTCGGGCAAGTAATTCGGTCAAGCAATTATAGAATTCGCATGAATCCCGCCTTGACTGGCTTTCATCATGGCTCGCGCCACGACATCGGATAACCTTAATGGAGCGCTGTCCGCCGGTTATGTGAATCAGCGGAAAAACCCTAGGAAAGGCGCTCTGTTTTCAGGCAGCTGGCGTGGCGAAAAGCGAGCGAAAATGCTAGAATTAAGTCAAATAATGGCGAGGGCGCAACACTTGGCGGCGCTATCATTTCCACGCGCGTCGCCGCTTGATTCTGTTGTACAGATGGCGCAATTGATGTTCGTATGTGCCAGATTGTATTTGGTGGCGGCGCGCTGAAGAAAGCTCTTGCCGAAAGATTGCAGACGCGCCCCGGTGAAAGGAGAAAAGGCTCGATCGGTTCATTGGTCGGCCCGCAGGCATGGATAGACCTGAATTGACTACAATGGAAGATGGCGACCGTCAGATCGGCACGATCACAATCAACGAGGAGATGCGCGGCAGCTATCTGAATTATGCCATGAGCGTCATCGTTGCCCGCGCCTTGCCGGACGCGCGCGACGGGTTGAAGCCGGTTCATCGCCGAATCCTCTACGCGATGCACGATATGGGTTTGCGCCCCGGCACTTCTTACAAGAAAAGCGCTCGCTTGGTTGGCGAAGTATTGGGCAAGTATCACCCGCATGGCGACCAGGCGGTTTATGACGCGATGGCGCGCATGGCGCAGGACTTTTCGCTTCGCTACCCCCTGGTCGATGGCCAAGGCAACTTCGGCAGTCAGGATGGCGACAAACCGGCGGCCATGCGGTACACGGAAGCGCGGCTGGCCAATATCGCCGGCGAGATGCTGACCGATATCAACATGCAAACGGTGGCGTTCGCCGAAAACTACGATCAGACGCAAGAAGAACCGACCGTTTTGCCAGCGCGGCTGCCAAACTTGCTGCTGAATGGCGCTAGCGGCATCGCCGTCGGCATGGCGACCAACATCCCGCCGCATAATCTGCGTGAACTCGCCGATGCGATCATTTATCTGATAGACCGCTACGACGAAATTGATCGGGTGTCGGTCGATGATCTGACCCAATTCATCAAGGGACCGGACTTTCCCACCGGCGCCACAATCGTCGTTGGCGACGAACTCAGGGAAGCCTACGCCACCGGAAAGGGCCGCGTCGCTGTGCGTTCGAGCCATGAGATGGAAGAGCGCGGCGAAGGATTCAACATCGTATTCACATCGATACCGTACCAGGTGAGCAAGCCCGCCATAATCGAGCGCATCGTGTCACTGGTGCGCGAGGGGCGCATAGAAGCGATTCGCGACCTGCGCGACGAATCGGACCGGCAAGGCATGCGCCTTGTGGTCGAACTGAAGCGACATGCGCAGCCACAGCGGGTTCTTAACCAATTGTTCAAATTCACGCAACTGCAAAGCGTATTCAGCATTCAGATGCTGGCGTTGGTAAACGGCGAGCCGAGAACGCTGCCACTAAAGCGCAGTCTGCAGATTTATGTTGAGCACCGCTATGATGTCATCGTCAAGCGCTCCGAATATGACCTCGAGCGTCAGCGCGCCCGCGCCCACGTATTAAGCGGATTGCTCAAGGCGGTAGCGAACATCGACGAGGTGATCCACACAATTCGCAATTCAGAAAACGTAGAAAGCGCCCGCGCGCAGCTCATGGCAAATTTCGAGCTAGACGAAATCCAAGCTAACGCCATCCTTGATATGCAGCTGCGGCGGCTTTCCGCTTTGGAACGGCAAAGGCTGCAAGAAGAATATGATTCGGTGCAAGCTCGAATAGCATATCTGGAGGACTTGCTCGCCTCGCCACAGAAGATTCTCGACCTCATACGGGAAGATGTAAAGGAAATCGCCGAGAAATATGGCGACGATCGCAAGACGGCTGTCACTTATGGCAATGTTGATCTCGACGAAGGCGATTTATACCGGCGCGAGAACGTGGTCATATCGCTGACCGAAAACGGCTATATCAAGCGGGTGGCGGCGCGCCACTATCGGGCGCAGCGGCGCGGCGGCAAAGGCATGCGCGGTTTCAGGCTGAAAGAAGACGACGCGCTGATGGACGTCTTCTTCGCCTACAGCCACGATACGATTCTGTTCTTCAGCGATCGGGGCAAAGTGTACTCCCGTCTTGCCTATGAAATTGCCGAGACCAAGCGAGACCAGCGCGGGATCCTCGTACACATCGTGCTGCCCCTGGAAGGCGAAGAGAAAATAACGGCTATTCTCGCTCTGCCTGAGGAGAACGTGGATCAAGAGGACGGCTATTTCATTCTGGCGACCAGCCACGGCAAGGTCAAGCGCGTTGAGCAACGCGAGTTCATGGATGTTCGTTACAGTGGCTTAATTGCGATGAATGTACTGCCGGGAGACTCACTGCGTTGGGTAAAGTTGACGAATGGCGACCAGCAAATCGTAATGGCCTCGGCCAATGGACAGAGCATCCTTTTTCACGAAGCCGAGGTGCGCACCATGGGCCGTCAGGCGGCCGGCGTCATGGGCATGCGCTTGGCCAAGGGCGATGAAGTGGTAGGGATGGATGTTGTCGGCGACGACCACACGCATGTGCTAGTCGTGACCAAAAATGGCTTCGGCAAACGAACACCGGTTGCCGAGTATCGGCAGCAAGGACGCTTTGGCAGGGGCGCGCGCACCCTAAAGCGAAATAAAAGGACCGGACCAGTGGTCGCCGTGCGTTGCATTCATGATGACGATGACATTATGGTCATCTCGCGAAGGGGCGTAATGCTGATCTCCAAGCAAGGGATTGTGTTGCGTACGCAGTTTTCAGAGATTCGCGAAACCGGCCGCAACACTCAGGGCGTAAAACTTATGGATCTTGAGGACGGAGACGAAGTGGCGGGCATCGCCATCATGAGCGAAGAAGACGCAATTTCCGACCAAAACGCGAATGGCGATTCGGACCTGTCCGACCAAAACGGCAATAAGTGAGCGCCACGACCGGCAACAGGCGGCTTAGACACGCTACGACTGCGGCAACCGGAAATGAAATAAACGAACCAAAGCCACGACCAGGTCAATTGAGTTTCAGCGCGATTGACTGGCCCAAGCCCGCCGTCGCAAACATCGCTTGAAGTCTGACGCCGGCTACTCTTCCTCTGAATCGCGTTCGCCCTCTTCTGCTTCGCCCTCTTCGCCTTCTTCCGCTTCGAGTTCATCCAGTTCTTCTTCCGCGCGCGCGGCCGCCGGTTGGACGACTTTTGCCAGCATCTCGTTGGGATCGTTGTGAACTGTGACATTTTCGCCAAAGGTAAGGTCTCTCACCAGCACCTCGGCGCCCATCTCGGTCAAGGTCGAGAGGTCAATGACAATGCGATCGCGGATATCGCTAGGGAATACTTCCAGGGTGAGCGATGATCGGCCGGTGATCAATATGCCTTCGCGAGCGGCGACAACCGGGCTTTCCCCGTCCATTACGATCGGCACTTCGACGCTGATGCGCTGCGTCTGATCAACAGCGAGGAAATCGACGTGCAAGATATCGCCGCGTACGACATCCCGCTGCACTTCGCGCGCCAACGATGGAAAACTGTTGCCGTTCACTTCGATGTCGATCAGATTTGTGCCGCCCGCATTCATCAAGGTTACTTCCACCGCCCGATAGGGAAACTGCACGCTGATCGGGTCGATTGATGGCCCGTATACGATTCCTGGGACAAAACCCTCGCGCCGCAATTGGCGATTCCGCTTGCCTTGCGCCTGCCGCACCTCGGCGGCAAGTTGAAATTCTGCCATGCTGTGACACTCCTAGAAAATCGCTCGGCGAAACATGCAGTACGCGCCCGCGAGCGAAATCTCACTCCAATTTTGTCTGCCAATTTTAGACGTGCCTTACGCCGTGGTCAATAGCGTAGACGGGTGACAGCGCGTAGAATCTCGAACGGTTAATGTACAAGCGGGTAACGGGACTCGAACCCGTGACCTTCTGCTTGGGAAGCAGGCGCTCTACCAACTGAGCTATACCCGCAGACTGCGGTTATTGTAGATTGGGGCAGCGGCTCTGTCAAGTTTCTGGCAAGCCAAGCAAGACCTAGCTTACCTGGATTATTCTCAGCCGCATTGGTGATGTTCCGAAACTTCCGCATACCGTGTTGACATCATGAATCGGCGTCATGCGTTTGCAATTGTCGGATTTCGAGGCTCTGCCTTTTCCGAAGGTTATGTTTTTGTTGCAAGGCGTGAGTAGGGCGAGCGGCCGAAAACCCTTGTTGTGAAGCTGGCAATGTTGAGCATTTGGAAGCAGAATGAAACGGTAACTGTCAGTCCTGCGTTTGAGTCAGCATTGAATCTTGGAGTTATCCAACGGGCAATGAGCGAAACTAGCGTCGGGCCAAATCGGAAACTCAGAATCCTCATCATTCTTCTGTATTACCATCCGCATTCCACGGGCTTGACCCACTACGTACGGATGCTGGCCGAGGAGCTTGTGAGCCGCGGACACGCCGTTACTGTGGTTGCTTCCGCTCACAGTCGGGAACTTCCAATCGGCGAATCCACGCTCAATGGCGTCCGCGTTGTACGGCTCTGGGCGCCGATCGCCCTCAGCCGGGGTCGAATCATGCCAAGCTATCCCTGGGCGATCAGCAGACTTCTGCGCGAGCACGATGTCGTAAACATTCACATTCCGCTGCTGGAAACGGCTCTGGTTGCGCTTCTAGCCGGCATCGCCGGCGTTCAGGTCATTCCGACGCATCACGGCGACCTGATCTTGCCCAAGAGTCGCATCAACAGCATCATCACGAGAATTATGTTCGCCTTCTACAAATACATGGCGAATCGAGTGCCCTGCATCATTGGCTTGAGCGACGACTATGCCGACAACTCATACTATTTGCTGCCCTTTCGCGACAAAGTCAGAATAATCTACCCGCCGATGGTGATTCCGGAACCAGACCCGGACGGCGCCCAGAACCTGCGCGAGCAACTTCAGGCGGATGGCGGTCCGCTCATCGGGTATGCTGGCCGATTTGTGCAAGAGAAGCGGCCCGACCTTCTCATACGTTCGCTCGACGTGATTAATGAACGCTATCCAAACGCGCGGATCGTTTTCGCTGGCGAATACAATATCAGCTATGAGGGAACGTGGCAGCGGCATCAGGATCTCGTCGAAGCATACAAGTCGCAGCTGCTCTTCCTCGGTCTTATCCGAGACAAGCAAGAACTGGCGAACTTTTACGCCGCCTGCGATGTCATCGTCATGCCGAGCGACAGCGACTGTTTTCCGCTGGTGCAAGGTGAAGCCATGCTTTGCGGCACGCCGGTGGTGATGACCGATATCGCCGGCGGGCGCGTCGCCGTGACCATTACCGGCATGGGCAAGCTGGCAAAACCCGGCGACCCTCGCTCAATCGGAGAAACAACGTTGGCGGTGCTGGATGATCCCGACCGCTACACGAAGCCGCGAGAATACATCCGTAGCATCTTCTCATTTGAAGAAACCGTGAACCGGTATGAGACGATCTTTCGCGAACACGCCAAGACCTAAGCGCCAGAGGAAGCGGCGCGAATCGCAGCCGAGCCTACGGGAGTCGCAATGGTCGATCCGACAACGATCGAATATATGACCCGCAACGAAGCCGACATGGCATTCAAGCGGCGGGTACAAACCATTTTCGATTTCATCAATCCCGACGATTCCATGCGCATCCTCGATCTTCCTTGCGGCCGCGGCTTCTATCTCAACATGTTTCACTATGTCTGCAAGTGCGAGCTGGTTGGCGCCGACCTGGATTGGCGTGTGGTCAAAACGGCAAGGCAAGTTCTGGGACATCTGGCCAATATACATATCCATCATGCCAGCATTTATTCGATGCCATATCCGCGCGAGTCTTTTGACGCCGTAATACTGTCGGAGATTCTCGAACATATCGATGACGATGTGCGTGGACTGAAGGAAGCCTATCGCGTGTTGAAACCGGGCGGCGTGTTGGCGGTGACGGTGCCAAACGCGAATTACCCTTTCTGCTGGGATCCGATTAACAAGATCCTCGAAAGGCTGCTTAATCGGCACATTCAGCACGGTCCGCTCGCTGGCATCTGGGCCAATCATGTCCGGCTCTACGCGCCTGGCGAATTGCGCGCCGCCGTGGAAGATGCTGGTTTCCAGGTAGAGGAAGAGCGAGCCCTTACGCACCACTGTTTCCCATTTATCCATAACCTGGTATACGGACTTGGCAAACCGCTTCTGGAGTCCGGAATTCTGACCAAATCAATGCAATCAATTGCCAATCGACATGACTACCACACGAAGGGCTCGAGGTTCAATCCAATCACACTAGGCGTTGCGCTTTTCAACACGTTTGACCGCAAGAACGGCGCCAGCGAGCCGCCGGATAGAGCGACGGTGAACCTCGCGCTGAAGGGTCGAAAACCGTATGCCTGGTGATCAGACCGCAGCCCAGCCTGACCCGCAAGACGAGGGAGACCTTGCCAGCGAGCGCCCGCTGTCAACTGCGCCGCAGGCCACCCCGATTACTAACCATTCGTCTAACGCGGAAGATGTCAGCCATCAGAACGAGGGCGAGAACTCGATTCCGACGCGGTCGATCGACGAACTGACGCTAAGCGAACTCATCAGCCGTTGGCTCCGGGCGCCCGGCGCAACCTGGCGCAGCCTGCGGATGATGATGAGGCGATATTCGACCCAGACCGGGCTCAGCGGTCGCGAGTCTTCTGCAAGGATTTCGCCGGCGCCATCCGCAACGCTGGCGTCAAATGGCGTCGCAGTCGCAACGCTTCGCGCCTTGCCCCTTCGACTGCGACAGGTCGGCGTCATGCAATTGCTGCTATTCGGCATCGCGATCGTCTGCGCCATCAGTGGCAGCGCCATCGCTCGGGGTACCGATTTTGTGCCACGTGCCGGCGGTTACTCGCTGAGCGTTGCCGCTCCATATTTGTGGCTGGGATTTCTGCTTTGGCTCGCTGCGGAAACGCTGGGAAGCTGGACGCAGCTGCGCGGCTATTGGCGAACGCTTACTCAAGGCGCTCGCTTGCGCTGGGCGGGGCGCGCAATCTGCATCGTGATCTGGATCTTCGCCTTGTTTACCTTCACCGCGTCAACGACGGCGCCGCGTGAAAACGCTACCACGCTTGCGCTATCGGCTTTGGGATATTTTGCGGTCGGCTGCGCCATTTGGCTCGTGGTTGCAATTGCCTGCTGGCGGACGCGCCAAAGCGCTGGCTTTTCTAGCGGCGCGGCGTCGAATGCGCTGGAGCGTCAGCCCTTAATCCTGCCCATTGCCGCGGATATCAGCCCGCTTCGCAAACTTATGGTCGCCCTTGCCGGATTGTGCAGCCTCGTTCTGTGGCTGAATACAACCGGCAATCGGATTGAACCCCCCATAATTCTTCTGTGGTTGGCGAGCGCCGCGCTCTGGGGTTTCGTCTTTGCCCCGCTACGCTGGAACATTTTCGATTGGGCAAGCGGCAAAATCGACGCCATCAGAAGATTCCGCTGGCTCGACCATCGCCCGGCGATCTTCGCCTTTGTTCTGATCACGCTGCTTGGCGCAGCCTTTCGCTTCAATAAGCTAGATGCCTATCCGCCGCAGATGTACAGCGATCTGGTCGAAAAGATCCAAGACGCCTACAAGATCCATTATCTCGACGACTATCGCATCTTTTTCGAAAACATTGGCGGTCGGGAACCGCTGCACTTTTATCTCCTTTCCATCTTGGCGAGCCAGCCAGGCATGGAATTCAACCATCATGCGCTCAAGTTGATGTCGGCGCTTGAGAGCATGATCACCTTGCCAATTGTATGCTGGCTGGGTATTGAGGTCGCGGGGAAGCGCCGCCGCAAGCTGGGCTTGCTCCTGGGATTGCTCGCCGCCGGTCTAGTGGCTGCGAGCTTCTGGCATGCTGCGATTGGCCGACAAGGTATGCGCATTAGCCTTTCGCCGCTTTTTTCGGCTCTAACCGGGGTATACCTGGCGCGTGCTTTGCGATGCAACAGGCGCTCCGATTACGTGAAAGCCGGCTTAGCCTTGGGCTTCGGTTTGCTGGGATACCAAGCTGTTCGCATGCTGCCGCTCGCGGCTGTTGGCGGCGTGCTGATCGCAATCGCGCTCGCAGGCGGAACAATGCGCGCGCGGTTAAGTTATCTACTAAATCTGGCAGTGCTGGCTTTTGTAGCATTTATGGTTTTTCTGCCATTGTTTCACTACTGGATGGAAGAGCCGGAAAACTATATGCGCCGCGCCAATACGCGCATATTTGGCGACCTGCCGACCGCAGACGAAGAGCGCGCTTCTTTTCTCGTGGAGAGCGTTCCAGTTCTGCTCAATAACATCAGGAAGACCGCTCTTGTTTTTCACTTTTACGGCGACAGCAGTTGGGTCAGCGGCTTGGGCAACGAGCCGGCAATGGATCCAGTGACCGCCGGCTTCATGATGCTCGGCTTTGGCGCCTGGCTGTCGCTTATCCTGAAGACTCGCGATCCAGCTATCTTCTTCGTGCCCATTTATCTGATTGCCACGCTGTTGCCGACGGCGCTAGCACTCTCATTTCCAATAGAAGTGCCCAGCTTCATCCGCGCCAGCGGCGCAATTCCGCCAAGTTACCTGATTGCAGCGCTGCCGGTTGCGGTATTCTGCCTGCACCTGTGTAAGACTTGCTCGGGGCGTATAGGTCCTGCGCTCGCCGCTGTGTTCGCGGGCGCCGTCCTGCTCGCTGCCAACCATTACAACGCGAGCCTGTACTTTGGCGCATTCACGGACAATTACATACGCTCGTCGCATCCCCAAGCGCAGGCTGGCAAGCTCCTGAAAGGGTTCGCCGAGAGCGATGGCGCCTTCGGCAATGCCTTTATTTTGGCTTCTCCTCACTGGTGGGATATCCGCGCTATTGGAATTGAAGCGGGCGCTATGTTTTGGGACAGCGGAGGCGATGTTGCCGGCGTACCGCAAATGTTGAGCCGCGGCTTAAGAAGAGAGAGCCAGTTTCGCCTTGATCCCGAACGGGACTTGCTATTCTTTTTCGCGCGCGAAAATGCGGATGCGCTGCCGCTGCTTAGCCAGTGGTTCCCCACCGGGAGGCACATGGAAATTCAGGTGCAGCCGACGCATAAGTCCTTCTATATTTTTCGCGCGCCCGGCTTGGGCGCCGACGGATTGCAGCGATTCCTTGAAGAGAGTTCGCCGGCTTAAGCGCCTGTTCTGCAATAGAGACTGCCTCAGTATGAGCAGATTGACGTTTGGAAAGACGGGACGCGGGTAAATGCGGAATAAGATTTTGGCTGCATTTCTGCTCGTCATCATCCTTGTTTACGGCGGGGCTTTGCGTTTCGTCGGTCAGAATTGGGATGACTTCTCGAATACCCATCCCGATGAGCTGTTTCTGACGCTGCTCGTCTTGCCGAATCTCGGTGGCGGCAATACATTTACCGCGGACGAAGCCCGCTTCCCCGAACAGTTTATTCTGGTTAAGCCCGACGCGAGTGGCGTTGACAGCCTTGACGACATTCTCTACCAGCCTGCTATCCAACTTGGCGCCGTCCGCAATACGTTTGCGGCGGAAGCGAGCCGGTGGCTTGTGCCGGAGGAGCGCATCCATGTCTTTAACGATTTTGAATCGGCAAGCGACGCCTTGCATGCGCGCCACATTGATGCGTTGCTAGCAGGCCGATTCCAAATTCCGGAAGCGGACACCATCGTCGTAGCCGACTCGCTGTCCACGCTGGAACTTCAGGACTTGCGCTGCCGCCATTATTATCCCGCTTCCGCCGGCGTCGGGGGATACTTTGACACGCGCTGCTCGCCGCTGAATCCCCACAACGCCGGCCACGGCTACTTCGTCTACGGTACCTTTCCGCTATTCTTGGCGCACTTAGGCAGCGAATTTATTCGCGCCGCGACGGACGCAGAGCTTCCGTTCTTTGACTTTCAGAGCGGCCATCTGGTTTGGCGCGGATTCTCGATGATATTCGACATCCTAAGCATACTGGTAATCTTCGCCATCGGCGCGCGCACTCACAATCGATGGGTGGGTCTGATGGCGGCCGCTTTTTACGCCGCAGCCCCGCTGGCCATTCAGAAGGCGCACTTCGGCACCGTCAATGCGATCGCCTCTTTCTTCGTCATTCTGGCGCTTTATTTTGCGATACGCGCTCAGCAACGCGGCCAGCTACTTTTCTATTTCTTATTCGGAATTGCCTGCGGAACGGCGGTCGCCAGCCGCATCAACCTCGCTCCGCTGGCTGGCGTGATCGTTGTATCCGCCTTCTTCCAGGCTATGCCGGCTTTTGACTCGCGTCTCAAGCGAGATCAGCGCCAGGCTATCGTCGTCCGCCAACTGGCGGGCTTGCTCTTGGCGGGCATTGGCGCCTTCCTGGCTTTTCGCATCTTTAATCCTTACGCCTTTGGCGGTCCCGGGTTATTCGGTCTGCTGCCGAACGAACGGTGGATCGCCAACCTCGCTGAGGCTGGTCGCGGCGCCGCGGGCTACCAAGACGCCCCGCCGAACTGGCAATGGGTGGCGCGCTCGCCCTTCGTCTATATCACGCGGGATCTGCTGTTTTGGGGCATGGGCTTGAGCTTTGGCGTGCTCGGCTGGTTCGGCTGGGCTTGGTCCGCTTACCGCAACTTACGCAATCAGCCCGGAGCGACCGAAAATCTGGTGCTGATCGTCTGGATTGGCGGCTACATGCTATGGATGGGTCGGCTCTGGCCGATGACCATGCGCTATTTTTTACCCTTATATGGCGCTCTGGCGGTGATGGCGGGTTGGTGCCTATATGAACTATACCGTCGCTCTAGAGCTAGCAGGTCTAGCGATTCTCTTGCTTCTTGGCTCCTCGTCAGCTTCGGATTAGTATTCGCCGCAATTGGCGGATTTCAGGTCGCGAATGGCGTAGCGGACGCGACGGCAATCAGCGCGCTTGTCTTGGCCACTGCGCTATTTGTCAGCGCTGTTGTCCCAGGGGCGCGCCAATATCGCCCGACGATTCTGGCGGCATTCGCCCTCGGATTCGCGCTGCTTTGGGGTCTGATGTTCGCCAATATCTATCGTCATCAGACGACGCTTGTCCAGTCATCTCGTTATATTTTCGAACGCATACCGGGCGACTTCGCACTGGAGATTGAAGGCGCTGATGCGCGCGTTCCACTAATCAATATCGCCATCGCTGACACTGGAGTTCCCTATCCCAATCTTGACGGCTCGCCTTATGACCAGGCAACGCTTTACGAGGAAGATGAGGCGCAGCGGGTCAGCTTTATTGCGCCCGCAAGCGGGGTAGTCAGTTCGGTATTCGCGCCGCATCTGGGCGATCCGATGGATGACGAGCAGTTGGAAGAAGTCATCATCCGTATATATAAGCCGGGCGAAAGCGCGCCGCTTGCCGAAGCGAACCTGAGCGCCAATCTGACACGCGCGGAGCATCCGCTCGGCTCGTCTTATCGCATCCCATTTGTCAAACCGTTCACAGTGGAAAGGGGCGCAAGCTACGAATTTGAAGTACTGGTTGCGGCCGGGAGCGGTGATGTAATTGGCTCCGGATCCGTCGTGCTCACCGAAGGCAACTGGGACAACCGCGCCACCGGCATCAGAACCTGTGACTTGCCGGACGGCTTAACCTCCGCCGACGATCCGCCATCCGGGTTGGTAAGGTCTGAGGATTGCGGGAAGGCGCAGGCTTTCTACCGCCTCGTCAACGCTCAGGACCAGATCATGTCCTTCCCGGTGGACAATCAGGCCAAATACGATGATATTCTGCGCACACTTGATATCGGCGATTATCTGACGATCGCCAGCAATCGATTTTACGATTCGGAGCCGCGCAATCCCATGCGCTGGCCCCTGACTACGCGCTATTACGACAAGCTCTTCGCCGGTGAGCTGGGTTACGAGCTTATCGCCGTCTTTGATGAAACTTTCGAATTCGGTCCTTGGCGCGTTTCCGATCAGCACTTGCCCACCTACGATTCGCCTGGCTGGCTAAACGAGTTGGAAGCCGACGAAGCCTTCCATGTTTACGACCATCCCGCGGTATTCATATTACGCAAGTCACGGGATTATTCACGCGCAATGGTGGAAGCGACGCTCGCGAAAGCCTCGTTCAAACAGGTCCACGAGCTCGAGTACCGGGACGACGAAGCCCAACTGCTCGGCGTCTTCTACTGGACCTCACTCGAAGCGGATCCGGTTCCGACGGCGCTGACCTTCCCGACCGAGGATAATGCAAGGCAGAAAGCTGGCGGAACCTGGTCCGAGCGATTCTTCAGCGACAGCTACATCAACCGAAATGAATTCGCGGGCGTTCTCGTTTGGTATGCGACAATCTTCGTATTCGGCGCGCTCGCCTTCCCACTGGTATTCTCACTGTTTCCGAACATGGCTGATGGCGGCTACAGCGTATCCAAACTTGTTGGCATGTTGCTGGTGGCTTATTTCGCCTGGGCTGTTTCCAGCTTGAAGATCCCCATCTGGTCACAAGGCGGCATTCTCTTTTCGCTGGCGCTCCTCGCAGTGCTGAGCGCGTTCTTGGGCTACCGCAACCGAGATCGCTTGTTGGTTTACCTGCGCAGGCATTGGAGGCGTCTCGCCTGGATTGAGCTGATTGGCATCATCGCCTTCGCCCTGATGATTCTTGTGCGCTTGACCAACCCTGATCTCTGGCATCCATACAAGGGCGGCGAGAAACCCATGGACTTCGCCTACTTGAACGGCGTCTTGCGCAGCACAACATTCCCGCCAATTGATCCCTGGTTCTCTGGCGGCTTCATCAATTATTACTACTTCGGATATGTGCTGCTCGGGGCGCCTGCGCTTTTGCTCGGAGTGATGCCCGCCTTCGCCTACAATCTTATGATTCCGACGATTTTCAGCCTGACAGGTCTTGGCGCGTTCGCCGCCGCCTTCAACGTCCTTGCGCTTTGGCGCGAATGGCAGGACCGTGAAGCAAAGCCTGAACTCTCTATCAGGCGCAAGCTGGGCAACCCATGGATCGCCGGCCTCATGGCGCTGATACTATGCGTTGCGCTGGGCAATCTCGATACCGTTCGCGTATTGGGAAACGGAATCGCAAGTTTGGGTGGTTACGCGACTCCCTTGGGCATGGAGCAATTCCTTATCAGCGAGTATGTTGCCGCACATGACGCAGAAGCGCCGGCTGAAATTCGCGCTGAAATTGCCCGGCGGGCGCAAGCCCGGCATCCCTGGGACAGCCTGAGATACGAGATCCACAACTCTTTATCGCTCGTCGGTGGTTTGGCGCGCGGCATCGGACGGGCGTTTCAGGGCGAATCCCTGCCGATTCGCAGCGATCGCTGGTATTGGGGACCGTCGCGCGTATTAGCGGAAACGCCTGGGGTCGGCGGCGGCGCCATCACAGAAATGCCTTTTTTCACATTCCTCTATGGCGATCTGCACGCCCATATGATCAGCATGCCCTTAATCTTATTGGCGGCGCTCTTCGTCTTTAATGAACTGGCGCAAGCCGGGCAGGATCAGCGCCGGCAGCTGGAGAAGATTCTGGCGCTGGCGCTGGGAGCGCTGACCGTCGGCGTACTGCGCGCGACCAATACCTGGGACTGGCCCACAATGACGCTCTTCGCAATAGCGGGCCTCGCTTACGCCTGGTGGCTGCGCTGGCGCGGGACATTTCGCCCGATCATCGAATTGCGCTTTTCTGCGCGGCTCTTCGGCGTGCTTATCGCTTTGGCTGTTTTCCTGTCACTCTTAATACCCGCAATTGGCGCTAGTCTGGATCGCCTATCGCCGTCCATCGCTAACTTTGTTCAAGCCATTCCCATTGCGGTCGCGGCGCTTTTCGCTCTGTACCTTGTCGCGCGATTTTGGCTCACGCGCCTGTCCGCGTTGGACTTGCTGGCGCAGATTGGCGGATTCCTCGCGCTGAATCTCGCCTTCGCCCTGCCCTATACATCCTGGTACGCAGCCACCTACAACAGCGTCAGACTTTGGGACGGAGGCAAGACCCCGCTTTGGGCATATTTCGATATTCACGGGCTATTCCTGTTTCTGATCGCTTCGCTCTTGCTTTGGGAAACGGCATACTGGCTGCGGAACACACGCGTCCGCGCGCTCATTGAAAACCAGCAGATCGCGAAAACTGCCGCGCTCGCTTGCCTGCTCCTGGGCTTGCTCGCGATTGGCATGACGCTAGCTGGCTACCAGGTAGCGCTGATCGTTATCCCGCTGGTGACATGGATTGCCCTGCTGTTCTTCCGCCCGCAGCAGTCACTGGCCATGCGCTTCACGCTGGTGCTGATCGGCTTGGCGCTATCGCTCACGCTCGGTGTAGAAATTATCGTTATCGGCGGTGATATCGGCCGGCAAAACACGGTATTCAAATTCTATATGCAGGTGTGGCTGCTCCTGAGCGTCGCCGGCGGCATCGCCTTCGCCTGCCTGCTGCGCGCGTCCAAGGCATTTTCTAAAAGCTTGCGTATTATATGGTATACGCCATGCGCCGCGCTGATTTTCGTCGCCGCTTTATTTCCGATTATGGGAACGCGCGGCCGCTCTTTTGATCGCATGGCGCCTAACTTGCCGCTGACTCTGGACGGTCTGGAATATATGACGCAGTCGAGGCACTATGAAGACTCGCCACAAACGGGCAAGGCAACCTGGATTGACCTCGCGGTGGATCACAAGCTGATTCGCTGGCTGCAGGAAAACGTCATCGGTTCGCCTGTCATCATCGAAGGCCGACGCCGGCCGAGCGAATATTACTGGAATGGTCGCATCTCCATAAGCACGGGCCTGCCATCGGTGCTCGGCTGGAATTTCCATCAGCGCCAGCAGCGAACCATTCATCCGATGCCACGCTGGGTGGAACAGCGCGAGGTGAATATCCAGCAGTTTTACAACACGGCGCATATCGACATTGCCGTCGACATCATTCATCACTTCGATATCAAATACATTATCAGAAGCGGGCTGGAAGAAGTGCAATCAACCGAGGAAGGCTTGGAGAAGTTCGACCGCATGCGGGACGCGGGCTTGCTCAAGGTCGCTTTCTTGACCGAAGGCGGCATGATTTACGAAGTCGATGACGCTGCGATTTTCGAGTACCTGGTGGATCGTTACCGATGACGCTGCTGCTGGATTGGCTTTCGCGCGAAGGGCATATTGTCTTCGCCTGGTGGCTCTGGATCACGCTGGCGGGCGCCGCGGCATTTCCGCTCTGTTTGCGCCTGCTGCGCGGATTGCCAGACAATGGCTACACGCTGGCGCGCGCGCTGGGCATGCTGCTGGCGACGTTTGTCTTTTGGCTTCTCGTATGTTTTGGCTTTCTTGACAATTCCGCCGGCAGCATCATTCTGTCTTGGCTGATGCTGCTGATCGTTGCTCTCGCGCTTTATCAGCGGATCGCTGATCGAGACGCGCTCGCAGCATGGTGGCGGGAAAACCGCGCGCTGGTCGTGGCGGCCGAATTGCTTTTCTTCGTTCTCTTCTTCGGCTGGGCGCTTTTCCGCGCCCACCAAAATGATCTCACGGGCACCGAGAAACCGATGGAGTTGGCTTTCTTCAGCGCGGCGCAGCGAAGCGTCGCCTTCCCACCGCAGGACCCTTGGATGTCGGGTTACGCCATAAGCTACTACTACATGGGCTACGTCATGTGGTCGGCGCTCTCAACGCTCAGCGGCTTTGGCAGCACCTTGGGATTCAACTTGACAGTCGCCTCGCTGTTTGCCCTCACCGGTTTAACGGCCTTCGGCGTCGCCTACAATTTGGTTCGCTCGCGGATTCGTGTTTCGGCCGATCGCCGTCGCCACGCGGCATCGCGCAAGGGCGCTATCGCCGCCGGAATGTTGGCAATGGCGCTGCTGATTTTGGTCGGCAATTTTCAGATGGTACTCATCGAGGCGCCTTATCAAACGCGAGCGGCGCCACAGAGTTATCTCGAGTTCTGGGGTACGCAGGCGCGCTCGAATTTTAGCGAAGGCGCTTATCAACAGAATCCAAATGCCAGATTCACGCTGCATTCTGCAAGCTGGGACTACTGGTGGTGGTTCCGCGCCAGCCGAGTGGTTACCGATTACGATCTGGACAGGAACCCAATCGGCACTCAACCCATCGGCGAATTCCCCGCTTTCAGTTTCATCCTGGGCGACAATCATCCGCATGTGCTTGCCCTCCCCTTCGTTGTGATGGCGATCGGCATGATGCTGAACTTGACGCTCAATCGACGAAGACCGGCAAGCGATGAGATCCTGCTGTATGGGCTGGCGGCTGGGGGACTGACCTTCCTAAATGCCTGGGATGGACCAATTTATCTATGTGGTTTCGTCGGCGCTGAGGCGCTGCGGCGACTCATGACGAGCGAAGGCGGCAAGCTCACTGTTGGAGATTGGATTGGACTCGTCCGCTTTGGCGCGTCGCTGGCGGCTATCGCGTTCCTCGCTTACCTGCCCTACTTTGTCGGCTTTCGATCGCAGGCTGGCGGCTTGCTGCCGAACTTGCTGCATCCGACGCAGTTTCGCCGTTTCTTCATCATGTTCGGTCCTCTGATTACGCCGGTCGGCGCTTATTTGCTGGTCGAGCTTTGGCGGGGAAGGCTCGTTGGCCGGCTGAATTGGCGGCTGGCTCTCCGCGCCAGCGGCGTGCTATTGCTCGTATTGGCGGGTCTGATGATAGCGCTCGGCATTTTGATCGCGTTGAGCAATCCGGAAATGACAGTTGTAGGCGGCATGGTCGTTGCGCCGGATGAAGCTGGCGAATTGATTGGGCGATTATTGCAACACAGGATCGAACTCGGTTTGACGTCGATAATCCTGCTGCTGGGCATCGTCACGGTATTGGCTCGGATTTTCCCCCCGCATGATCAGGCGCGAGCCGGCGGCGAAGTCGCGATCAGCTGGATAAAGTATCCCGGCGCAACTGGCTTTGTACTGCTGCTGATCGGCATGGGGCTTGTCCTCACCCTATTCCCCGAATTCTTGTATCTGAAAGACAACTTCGGCGTTCGGATCAACACGGTCTTCAAGTTCTATTATCAGGCTTGGGTATTGTGGAGCATCGCGACCGCTTATGCGATGTACAGCATCATGGCTGACGCCAGCCTGCCATTGCCGCATCCGCTGCTTAGAATGGGATTCGCGCTTGCGCTAGCGCTGAGCGCAGTCGCGGGCTTGGCTTACAGCATTGAAGCCCTCTACCATCGTTCAATGATCGAAACGGGACGACACCGATATGTTGATTCCCGATACTACGCCGCGCCAGCCGAATGGGACAAAGCCGTTCGGCGAGTCGGCGAGGGACAATGGGTGGAGCCGGGCACGATTCTTTTCTCAAGAGCCAGCCTGATTGAGGCGGCTGAGTCCGACCTGATTCGGGCACAGCACGAGGGCATCGTCAACTTTCAGGAAGATGCGCTGACTATTGAGGAACGGCTGAGCATTGACGGCGCCAAGGACTTGCTGTTCCGCGATGACCAAAATGCCATTGAGTGCCTGAGCGAGTTGGTCGGGCGCGCCGACGTCGTTGTCGCCGAGGCGGTCGGCGAGCCCTATCGGATTGAATATGGGCGCGTCGGTACGCTCGCGGGCATCCCCATCGTGCTCGGTTGGGAAAATCACGAGCGGCAATGGCGTGGCGATACCTATGCGACTATCGCCGGAACGCGGCATGCGGACATAAGGCGGCTCTACACCGCCGCGGATATGGACGAAGTCGATGACATCGTCAATCGATATGGCATAAACTATATTCTGTACGGCGCTTCAGAGCGTCAAAAGTACGGCGAGCTGGGCGAAGACAAGTTTCTCGACAAGCTGCCCGTCGTCTGTCAGTCGGGGCGTTCGCGCGTGTATTTCAGCGGCAAGCCCTGAGCCATTAGGACAGTCAAAAAACAGGCGAATTGCGCAAGGAATACCAGAAGGCGTGGAAGCAAACGGCACACTGACGCAGGTCATCATGGAGCAAGCTGATTCTCGCGAGCGCGCTGCCGGCGCAGAAAGCGAGCGAACTGTCTCCGTCGAAGCGCTTGCCTATATTGCCTTGGCGCTGCTGGCGTTATCGCTCCGCATTGGCGAGTTGGACGCGGCGCCACTTTCGGATTTCGAGGCGGAAGGCGCGCTGCTGGCCTGGCATACGATTGAAGACGATGCGCCCGGCGCGTTCAAGGTCGCAAGCAGCCCGCTGACCCACGTGTCGCAATTGATTCTATTTTCGTTATTGGGCGCGAATGAGTTTTCAGCGCGTCTTGGCGTGGCAATTGCCGGCGTCGCTCTCGTCCTTACGCCGGTGCTTTTCCGCGAAAGCCTGGGGCGAACGCGAACCTTTGTCTGGACGGCGCTGCTTGCATTGTTGACTGTCCCCATCGTGTCCTCGCGCATTGCTGACGGCGTCGTTTTCATGATGCTCTTTGCGATTCTTGCCATCTGGATGATCCGACGCTTTTGGTATTCAAGGCGGCTCAGCGACGCCTCTTGGGCAATTGCCTTCCTCACCTTTTTGCTGCTACTGTCCGGTCCGTCCGGCATACCGCTAATGGTGGTCTTGACGGGTGCCGGCTGGCTGGCTGTATGGCGGACGGCAATCAGCGCGCCGCAACGCCTCGATCTGCCGGGCGACGATATCTTGCAACTGGCGGTGAAGCGATTGCGAGACTTTCCAATCGCGAGAGCCGCCTTCGTGCCTATTCTCCTGGTCGGGCTCACATCAACCGTCTTCATGTTGAATCCAGCCGGTTTAAGCACTGTTGGCGCGCTCCTTAATGGGGCAATCACGGGCATCACGCAGAGCAGCAGCCTTGACGGGACAAGACTCGGCTTCATTGCGATTTTCACCTACGAGCCGCTGCTGATCATTTATGCGCTGGGCGGCGCCTGGCTACTGTGGAAGAAGGGCGATGTCACGTATATCGACCGCTTCGCCGCTGCCTGGGCCGCGATCGGCGCGCTCGCCTTGCTGCTCTACCCTGGAGCCAGAGCCACCGATGCGATGTGGGTCGTCGTCCCGCTGACTATGCTGGCGAGTTATGGCATCACGCAGTTGATGATTAATCGACGGGTTGTGCTTCTCTGGTCCCGGAATGACGATGAAGATGACGACAGCGCGCTCTATGCGCCGCGTTACCGTTGGGTCAAATGGGCGATATCCGCCGGTGTGTTTATGTTTCTGCTGATCCTCTCAGTGCAATTCATGCAAGTCGCTAGGCTAATGCTGCAGCTTCCGGTCGGCACGAATTTCGCTGAACTGTTTCCACTCTTGCTCGAACCGTCACAAACACGCCTGCTGCATGGAATCGGATTGCTCTTGATTACGGCGCTGGTAGCTACTGTCGTATTTCTGCTAACCGCCAATTTCTGGGGATTGGGCACCTGCTTGCAAGGTGTTGGGCTAGGCTTTCTCTGGATGATGCTGCTGTCCGGCATTGGCGGCGCCTGGAACGGCTCTGTAACATACGCCGAGTATCGGGGCGATCTTTGGCGGCAGCGCGCCATCGCGGGGGACGCTCGCCTCTTGCGCGAAACGCTATTTGATTTGGCCGATCGCGATACTTCCGGCTTTCCTACCCTTGACCTGATTATCGTAATGGACGCGGCGGGCATCATTCGCGATGACGGACTGGTCGCCTGGCTCGCACGCGACTATCCCAATGTCCGCTTCGTAAACAGAGTGGAGGCGGCGGCGCGTTCACAGATCGTCGTGACCGCGCAAACTGACGAATTGGCGAATGCTTTGGATGGCGATTATGTCGGGCAGCGGTTCCTGCTGCGCCGGAACTGGTCGCTCGCCCAGTTGAGCCTCTGGGACTTGCCCGCCTGGTGGAGCCTAGGCCGTTTGAGCGAAGAGAACGTTAAGGAAGAACATATTGTGCTTTGGCTGCGGCAAGACGTATATGACGGGATTCCCGCGGAGCAGCGGCTCAATTATTGAGGAAGTTCGCGGTACAATGTGTAGATGAGGGAGTGTCCATGGATCTTCCCCCCACAGGAATGCAAATATGATTGACAGCCGAAGGCAAAGCCACGCCGAAATTGACGCGATCATTGCGCGCGCCCTTGCCGGTGATCAGGTGGGCTACGCCGAACTTTACGACCGGTACGCCGCCGGCCTCTACCGGCTCTGTTACAGCCTGCTGATGAACGAACAGGATGCTGAAGATATATTGCAGGAATCCTTTCTTTATGCCTTCAAGAACCTGCATCGCTTTGATTCGGGCAAGGCTTCATTGAAGACCTGGCTGTACACGATCGCTGTGAGCCGCTGCCGAAACACCTATCGCCGCAAGCGATTTCTCACGGTTGATATTAGCCAATGGCTGGGTTTGGAACTGAAAGCGCCACCCGCGGAAGCGCCGGAAGCCGCCATCATTCGCCGCGACGCCGAGGAGTCTATCTCGCGCGCGCTGCTGGATCTGTCGCCGAGGCTGCGCGAAGCGATCGTGCTTCGCTATGGCCAGGGCATGACTTATCGTGAAATCTCCGAGGTGATGGGCTGCCCGCAGAAGACCGCCGAAAGTCGCGTTCGCCTTGGTCATCAACGGCTCAAGCAGTCTTTGCAGCCGGTGGGCGCGGGTTTGCTGGAAGAACTCTTGAGAGTGCATTAAGAGACGCGTTGAGGCGCGGACGGCAACATGATTCGATTCAAGTATCGCTATTGTAAAGTGCATATGGCTCGCTACATTAGCGGCGACCTTTCGGAGGCTGCGCGCCGGCGCGTCGGGCGATACATTGACGAATGCGCAGATTGTCAGCGGGAATACATGCGCCATCGGGAATTCGCGCTGAAGCTTGAGCGCAGCTTACCAATGCTGGGCCGACCCAATCGGCAGCGGCTTGATCAATTGTGGTCATCGCTTGAAAGGGAGCTTCACACGCCGGCTCGGCCTTCGATGTGGCTCAGCGATTTCGTTTCGCCGCAGCGCATGCAGTTCAGTTATGGATTGGTCATGCTGGCGATAACTATTGCGCTGCTGCTGCCAATGGTAATCGGCTTCCATTCCTCGCTCTTGCCGATCGATCTGCCGCGTCTGCCCCATACCATCAGCTTGGACACAACGCCGCGCACGAAGGCAGTTAGCCAACCAATCATCTCTGCGACCGCGGAGCCCAACTCACGCGGACGTGGGCCGATGCTGCAAAACACACCGGCGCCCGACCTCTGAGGCCATTGCGATCTCCGCGCCTGAACCGACGACAACTGGTCTTTGAAGCATGATAACGACGCCTAATCAGCAGGAAGACAACGCCTTAGGCCGCGCCCTATCGCTCCGCCTGCCGCTGAGTTGGGAGGTCGCCGCCTACCTGGTGATATTCCTGCTGGCGGTTTTCACGCGCTTCAATATGCTCGAAGACCGCGTCATGAGCCACGACGAAAGCCTGCACACGCGTTTTTCGTACAACCTGTACAACGAAGGCAACTTTCAGCACACGCCGCTGATGCATGGTCCGGTCCTGTTTCATGCCACCGCCCTGTCTTTCTACTTATTTGGCGACAGCGATTTTTCGGGCCGCATTTACACTGCCCTGCTCGGTCTTGCAATGGTGATGTTTCCCTTGCTGCTGCGCAAATGGCTCGGACCTTGGGGCGCTCTGCTGGCGTCAGTTATGCTGCTGATTTCCCCGCTGCTGCTCTATTACAACCGCTACATCCGCCACGACACGCCGTCAATCCTCTTCGGCATGGTCATGGCGTATTGCATCCTGATGTATCTCGATGGATCGCCACGTTTCCGCCGGAGAGCTTTCTGGCTTTACCTCTTCGCCGCCGCCATGATTTTGAATCTGGGCTCAAAAGAGACAGCTTTTATCTATATCGCGATTTTCGGCAGCTTCCTGCTCATTTTCTTTCTGGTTCGCTTGGCGCAGCGACAGTATGGAATTCGAGGCAAGCCGATCTTCCATGGGCTAATTCTCGGCATCCTGCTTGGCGGGGTTATGACCCTGGGCATGTATATTGTCGTCGATGTAATACCAGCCGAGATCATACCGGGGCGCGGCACCAGCTGGAGCGAGCTGACGGACCTGGATCGCGCCAGTTGGATCAATTGGATGGCGCTATCGATTCTGAGCGCGGTCTTTGTGCTGGTCTCAACAGCGCTTTACGCTTTCCGCGACCGCTGGCGCCGCATTCCCTGGCGAGAAGTCGCCCTTATTCTGCTCGTTGCCATGGTGACCGCCGGCGGTCTCCTCTTCGTTGAAGAGCTGTCTCATTTTCCAGCGCCGACGGAAAGAGCCGAACCCGCTGTGCCGGACGCGGAGAGCGGCGAGAACATGGAGGCAAACCTGGGCGCGGCGATACGCTGGGCGCCGGGGCTGGCGCTATGGCTGGTGGCAATCGCGGCGGTCGCGTTTCTCCTGCGCGATGCGCGGCGTTCCCGTTTGTCGACCGAAAAACTCGCTGAAGACAAGTCGGAAAATGGCGGAATATGGAGCTTCCTTTACCAGTTTCCCGAAGTTGACTTCATCGTGTTGATCGTCACGCTCATCTTGCCATGGACGACGGCGCTCTTCGTGCGGCTGATGGGCGGCTCAGACGAGGCTTATACAGTCTTGGCGAATTCGCTGCCGGAGGTCCTCTACAACCTGCTTGCCAATCTGCCAAATATGAGCTCGCCATCGCCGGTGGGACAATTCCTCGTCGGCGCCTTCGTGTTTTTCCCGCTCGTCATGCTGTCGCTGGCAATCGGCTTAAGCTGGAATTGGAAGCGCTGGCTGATCTCGGCCGCCGTATTTCATGTCATCTTCGCTTTCTTTTTCACCAGCGTTTTCACCAATATCGCCGGCTTGGGAACCGGCATGATTTACAGCCTCGGCTATTGGCTGGAACAACAGGGCGTACGACGAGGCAGTCAGCCGCAGTATTACTATCTGCTCATCATCCTGCCTACTTACGAGTTCTTGCCCGTAATTGGCAGCGTCAGCGCCATGTTCGCAGGCGTGACTTGCTTCTGGAAGTCACGCAGAGAATGCCTCATTGCAAGCGAACCTGCCAGCCGCAACCTTGACAGTTCAGACTCTGACTTAGCCGACGATGCTGCGATTACCGTCGCCGGAAGCGATGCGGAATCGGAAATGGAAGCGGATTCGCCTTCAGACGGCGCCGACAACAAAGCCGCCGCGGAATCCCGCGTTGCCGAGGAAGACCGACTCAAGCGTCTGCCCTTCATTCTTCTGCTGGCATGGTGGGCGATATTGAACCTCGTTGGTTATTCGCTCGCCGGGGAAAAGATGCCCTGGCTGGGCACGCATTTGACCACGCCAATGATTCTGATCACCGCCTGGTACTTCGGCGGCGTATTCTCGCGGATCAGCAAGACACAGTTTGTATCGCGCGGATGGCTGGCGCTGCTGCTGATGCCCGCATTCGTCATCTGCCTGGCGCAGGTCGCAGGCGCATTCATCGCTGGCGACCCGCCCTTCGCCGGTCTGGAACGGTTTCAGTTGGCGCGAACTTACGCCTGGTTGGCTTCGCTATTCGTCGCCATCGGTTTGGGATATATGCTTGCGCGCTTGGCAGGCCAAACGACCTGGATGCACATTCGCAGAATCGGCGCTGTTTCCGTCTTCGCCATTCTCAGCGTCGTTACCTTCCGCGCCGCCTGGATGGCTTCGTTCATCAACTACGATTTGCCCACCGAGCTCTTGGTCTACGCCCACGCAGCCCCAGCCGTAAAGTGGGTGCTGGACGACATTGAAGAGATGAGCCTGCGCATGACCGACGGCAAAGACATGAAGTTCGCTTATGACGATGAAGTCTCCTGGCCCTACAGTTGGTATTTCCGCGATTTCAACGACGCCGTGTTTGTGGGCGGCAACCCGACCGTGCAGAACACGCAAGACGCGATTTTCGTCGTGGTCGGTTCGGGGCATCGCGGCGATGTGGAACCCATTCTGGAAGATCATTACTTGCGGCGCGACCACATGCGCATGTGGTGGCCAATGCAGGAGTATTTCAATCTGACGCCGCAGCGGATCTTAAATGCGCTGGACTTTTCGCCCGGCAACCAAAACGCCGCCGCGCTGCGCCGGGGCATCTTCGATATCTGGTGGTGGCGCGATTACGACCGCTACGGCGAAGCGACTGGCAAGGACTTCTCCTTGACCAACTGGCCCGTATCCGATCGCATGCATGTCTACATCCGCAAAGATTTCGCCGCCAAAATCTGGGAATATGGCCTCGGCGATGGCGAAGTGCCGAGCAACATACCGGCTGAAATCAATCAATGCGCCGCCAACTGGCAACTGGTCAATCCTGTCCTCGAATTCGATACGACGATCCAAGAAGTAAGGAACCCGCTCGGGATGTCGGCAAGCGCGGGCTCGGTCTACATTGCCGATGAGCAGGCTAATCTCGTACACATTTTCACCTACGATGGCGAGCATGTCCGCACGATTGGCGCTTCCGGTTTGGTCGAATTTAATCGCCCGAACAGTGCCCTGCCGCTGCCCAACGGCGATGTGCTAGTGGTCGATACCTGGAATTACCGCATTCACCGAATTGACCTGGAAGACAACGCGGCGCGTTCCTGGGGCAGCGCTGGCGAATTCGGCTTTGACGCCCCCGTCGACCCAACCGACGGCTTCTGGGGACCTCGCGATGTGGCGCTTTATGGCGACCGGCGTATTTTCATCGCCGATACCGGCAATAAGCGCATTCGCGTGTATTTCCTCGATGGCTTGCAAACCGTCCATCAATACGATATTGGCGGCGGCGGCAGCGGTCCTGGCGAGTTGGATGAGCCCAGCGGGCTGGCCATCCACAGCGACGGGCGGCTCTTCATCGCCGATACCTGGAATCGCCGTATCGCGGTTTTTGACGTATACGGCGCGCATCAAATGATCTTCCGCGTGCGTGGCTGGTACGACACGACCTTTAACCGTCCTTACCTGGCATTGGATGAGGCGAGAGACTTCCTGTACGTCACTGACCCGGATGGCAAGCGGATTCTGATTTATTCAACCGCGGGCGAATGTATTGGCTCTTTTGGCGAAGCGGGCGAAAGCGGCGCGCGCGGGCAATTCGCCGATATCGGCGGGATCGCGGTCGACGAGGACGGATTCGTATACGTCAGCGACTCGACCGCCGGCAAGATCTTTAAGTTCGCGCCCTTCCCGCTGGGCTAGCGCGCAGGCTCGTCATCGCGGCGAAAACTTTGGCGCCCAGATGCGGATGAAGCGCAAGACCATCGGGGATCGTCTTGCCTTGACGCACAAGGCATTGCGTGTTATATTCGGTGCATAGGCTAGTGTTCGCAGAAGTGGGAGTCCCCCACTTTTCGTTTTATATGGCGGTAGCGCGAACGCTGAAAAGCAGAGCGGCTCGGCAGTTGGAGTGAGGCATTATGGCGAACGAATTGAGTACGGTATTCAAAGAGATACGGGACTACCGCGCATTAGATGAAGAGATCATTCTGGAAGCGCTTGAGAGCGCGCTGGTTTCAGCCTATCGCAAGGACACGGGCGCCAGCTCCGCCCAGGAGATTGAAGCAAAAATCGACATCGAGACCGGACGAAACAAGCTCTTCGTGGAAAAAGAAGTCGTCGAAGACGTTATGTTCGATGCGACCGAAGTCAGCTTGGAACGCGCCCGCTTCTTCAACCCCGAAGCGCAACTGCATGAAACCGTCAAAGTGCAGGTGGAGCACACCACCAATAACTTTGGACGAATCGCCGCGCAAACGGCGAAACAAGTCATCCTGCAAAAGATTCGCGAAGCGGAGCGCAATGCGCTTTATGACGAATTCATCAATCGCGAAGGCGATCTGATTACCGGTACCGTGCAGAGTACCAATGCGCGAAAGGTGACCCTCAGTTTGGGCCGGGCTGAGGCTGATCTGCTGCGGCAGCATCAAATACCCGGCGAGCGATATCGTACGCATGAGAAGATCCGCGTCTTTGTCGTCGAGGTAAACAAAAGCAATCGGGGACCGCAGATTCTTGTGAGCCGCGCCCATCGCAGCATGCTGCGACGGCTGCTGGAGTACGAAGTGCCGGAGATTTATAACGGGCAGGTCGAAATCAAGAATATCGCGCGCGAGGCTGGTCATCGCTCAAAGGTGGCGGTCGCTGCCCTGCAAGATGGGATTGACCCGGTGGGCGCTTGCGTCGGCATGCGCGGCATTCGTATCCAAAATATCGTTAAGGAATTGCACAACGAAAAAATAGACGTGATCGAATGGAACAGCGACGCTGTTGCCTTTATCTCCAAAGCCTTGAGCCCGGCGCGCGTCACCGGTGTATTCCTCGATGATGACCCGATTGATGGGAAGACCGCCGTGGTACTGGTGCCCGATGATCAGCTTTCGCTTGCGATCGGGAGAGAGGGGCAAAACGCGCGCCTGGCAGCCAAGCTTACCGGCTGGCGGATCGACATCAAGAGCGTGACCGAGACGGTGCAGGGCGCGCTTGATAATCTCGAGATTCCGCCACTCGACACGTTGGTCGAGCGCCACGCCGATTTAATCGCCGAGTCATTGCGCATCATGGAGAAGAAACGGCTGGAACTCGCAGTCATGCCGGAAGAATACAAGTCGCTGGCGCGCTTTGCCGGAATCGTCGAGCAGTTGCTGCAAGAACAGCGCGACGAGGCGCATAAGCTCTACGTTGAGCAGCGCGACGCGGTCCGGTCGACGATGGCGCCGCAGCTCTTTGAACTTCCTATGGACGTGCTTGCGGTTTCGCAAGAAGTACTCGACATCCTCGAGCCCTTCGAAAACATCGGCGAGGTTATGCTAACCTGTCTGGTTGATGAAGAGCGAATCGCGGCTCGCTTCACCGAGATTGAAGGCGATCCCATGGCGGAGCTGCGTACGGCGCTGGATATCATCAACGCGGCCGACTTGGATCAACTGCTGGCTGAAGCATTCTCGATCGAAGAAGACGACGAGGTCGCCGAGGAAGGTCAAGAGTCCGTAGAGACTTCAGCGGCAGAGGACGCGACCGACGACAGCGCTGCTGGCGCTAGGGACGAATCGACGGAGGCTGAGGCGCTCCAGCCTGAAGTCATGCTGGACGCATTTGGCCAGCCTGTCGTACAGGAGCGCGCGGAAGAAAGCGTCGAAGCGGCGGAAGAGGTTGTAGCGCCGGTCGCCGAGGCGGCAGTTGTTGTCGATGCTCCGGCGCAAGATAAACCCGCACGTCGGGAGGAGCAGACCATCAATGTCGATTTCAGCGAAGATGAGGGTGAACGAGAATTTGAGCTCGAGCGTCAAAAGGGAAAGCAACAGCGGCGTAAAGACCGGCAGCGGCGCCGGCAGTTGGTCTTGGACGAAGAAAGCGGCGAGGTAATCGCCAAGCGGCGGCGCAAGGGCAGTCGCGGCAGTTGGGACGAAGAGACTTGGGAAGATTACGACTACTAGCCGAATGGTAGAGACGCAGCATGAGAAGCAAACACCGACCGCAGCGCAGTTGCGTCGTTTGTCGCGCCAAGAAGGACAAGCGGTCGCTAACGCGTCTTGTCTTCGCCCAGGACAAACTGAGCGTGGATGAATCGGGGAAAATGCATGGTCGAGGCGCGTACTTGTGCGCCGCGGCCGCTTGCTGGTCGCTGGCGGCCTCGCGGTCGCCGTTGAGCAAAGCGCTGCGGCGAGAATTGAGCGAAGATGACCGTGAATATCTGCGGCAGATGACCCCATCATGATGCGACACAGCTGACGGAGGCGGGATGGCCTGTCCTGCCTCAAGCGGTCATCAAAACTGAAGGAGGTAGGAATGGCGGAAGCAACTCAGAATATCCTCGTACCGGATTATCTCACCGTTCGCGAATTGGCCGAACTGATTGACAGCAGCCCCATAGATGTCATGAAGACGCTGATCTCCAACGGCATCATGGCTTCGATTAACCAGCAAATTGATTTTGACACAGCGGCGATTGTTGTAGAGGAGTTGGGCTTTAGCGCTCAATCCGCTAGCGCTGTTGCCGCCGCCCATGAAGAAGAAAAACGCGCCGAGCAGCGAGAAGAAAAATGGAGCGCGATGTATGAGGGCGAATCGCCCGATGATTTCTCGCGGCGTCCGCCAATAATCTCTATTCTTGGACATGTTGATCATGGCAAGACTACTCTTCTCGATACCATACGAAAGACCGCCGTGGCCGAAGGGGAAGCGGGCGGGATCACCCAACACATCGGCGCCTATCAGGCAAAGCACGGCGGGCAAACGTTAACCTTTCTGGACACGCCCGGGCATGAAGCCTTCACGGCGATGCGAGCCCGGGGCGCGCATGGCGCCGATATCGCTATCCTCGTCGTCGCCGCCGACGATGGCGTCATGCCAACCACGCGCGAAGCTCTTGATCACGCGCGCGCCGCCAATGTTCCGCTGGTGGTAGCCATCACCAAAGTTGATCGAAACAATGCCAATCCGGATATGGTCAAGCAACAGCTGGCGGAACTAGATTTGGTGCCGGATGACTGGGACGGCGCGACGATCATGGTGCCTGTCAATGCCTTGGCGGGCGACGGTGTGGAAGACCTGCTTGAGGCGCTCGTTCTGGTCGCTGATGAGAATCAGATTATGGCGAATCCCGCGGGCAGGCTGCGCGGCACGGTTGTGGAAGCTGAAGTCGACCGAAGCCGGGGCACGATGGCGACGCTCTTGGTCATGAATGGCACAATGCAACGTGGGGACGCCATCGTCGCTGGCACCTCGTACGGCAAGATTAAGGCGATGTTCGATTCGGCCGGCAATCCGGTCGCGCGCGCCACGCCATCAATGCCTGTGGCGGTTCTCGGGCTGGACTCGCCGCCGGCGCCGGGCGCTATGTTCGAGATCACGACGAGCGACAAGACTGCGCGCGGCATCGCGGAAGATCGCCGCGATGAAGAACGAGCGCGAGAATTTGGCGGACAACTGCCGCCGTCGATGACCCTGGAAGATTTCTTGCAGCAGTTTCAAGCGGGTGCGGCCAAAGAACTCTCGATCATCCTGAAAGCGGATGTGCAAGGGTCCATCCAGCCGATAACGGACGAACTGGTGAATATCTCCGAACGCAATGAAGAGGGCATCGCGGTACGCGTCTTGCGAAAAGAGGTCGGACGGATTACCGAATCCGATGTTATGCTAGCGGGCGCTTCCAACGCCATCATCTTTGGCTTCAATGTCGGCGCCGATAACGCCGCCCTAGCTTCGGCGGATGTAAAGGGTGTCGAGATCCGACGCTACAATATCATCTACAAGCTGTTTGAAGATATTGAATTGGCTTTGCATGGCATGCTCGAACCCAAGTTCGTCAACCGCGTCATCGGCGAGTCGGAGGTGTTGCAAACCTTCAGGATACCTCGCGGCGGAATCATCGCTGGCAGCGTCATCCGCAAGGGCGAAGCGCGGCGTAATGCAAAGGCGCGGCTGAAACGCGGCAACGCGATCGTGCATGACAATGTCGCGGTATCTTCGTTAAGGCGCTTTCAAGATGATGTTCGTGAAGTGCGTACCGGATTCGAATGCGGCATCGGTCTGGACGGCGTAAGTGACTTTGAAGAAGGCGATATCATCGAATTCTACGTGCGCGAGCGCGTTAGCTAGAGCGGGCTGATGTCTATCAAGCGCCAACGAATGAGCGAACGGATTCACCAGATTCTGAGCCAGTTGCTGCTGCGCGAGATATCGGACCCGCGTCTGCAAGACATCACAGTCACCGATGTCTCACTTGACCCCGAGCTGATGTACGCCAAAGTATATGTTAGCGCAATGGGTGACGAGGATCGCGAATCCGAAGTAATGCAAGGCTTACGGCGGGCGGGCGGCTTCTTGCGGCGCGAAATGGGCAGACGAATTCGCCTTCGCAATACGCCCGAGCTGCATTTCTATTGGGACAGCACGCTTGCCCATGCCGATCGCATCAACGCGATCATCTCCAGCCTCGATATTCCGGACGAAGCCGCCGACGATGAGCGCAAAGACGGCGCGGCACGCTGAGCCGCAGTGGCAGCGAGCCGCTGATGCCATCGCCGGCGCGCAGTCGATTCTCCTCGTCTCTCACATTGCGCCCGACGGAGATGCCGTCGGCTCGCTTCTGGGTTTAGCCGGTCCCCTGCGCGATCGGGGCAAGCAAGTGACCGCGGCGATTGATGAGGGTGTTCCGGCCGAACTGCGTTTCATCCCCCAGAGCGATATCGTCGTGTCGACGGTCAATGACGGCAGTTTCGATCTGATGATCACGCTGGATTCTAGCGATCTTGAACGGATCGGAGATGCCGGCGCTTATGGCATGGCGTATAGCCGGCAGGTCATCAATCTCGACCATCACCCTACCAATACGCGCTTCGGCGATATTCATCTAATTGCTCCCCAGGCGGTCGCAGCGGTCGAAATTGTCTATGACCTTTTGTCCTACGTCGGCTGGCGCATTACGGCTGCGGCGGCGCATGCGCTGCTGACCGGTCTGGTCACCGATACACAAGGTTTTCGCATTAGCGCCACAAACAGCCGCACATTTGAGATTGCCCAAGACCTCATGAGCTTAGGCGCGCCCTTATCGCAAATCATGGCGCAAACGCTCAATCGCCGATCCATTAAAGAAGTGGAGCTCTGGAAACTGGCGCTCCCGTCAATGCGCCTGAAAAATGGGTTGATCTATGCCACCATCAGACAGCGCGATCTGAAAGAGGCTGGCATGGGAAAGGCTGGCGATGGCGGGCTGGTGAGCTACCTGGTGACGGTGGATCAAGCCAGAATTTCAGTCGTCTTCAAGGAATTGCCTGAGCGCAAAGTCGAGGTCGGTTTCCGCGCCAAGCCGGGCTACGATGTAGCCAGCCTCGCTTTCCAACTCGGTGGCGGCGGTCATACGCTTGCTTCCGGTTGCACCATTGACGGCAGCTTGCAGCAAGTCGAGGCGATGGTGCTGCCGCTGGCGCATCAAGCCATTGCGGAAGGGGCTGGCTCGCTTGTGTGAAATCCCGGCTGCCGGCTTTCTCAACCTAAACAAGCCATTAAATCTGACCAGCCATGATGCGGTTGCGCATGTGCGGCGTCACTTCCGCACACTTACCGGATCGCGCAAAGTAGGTCATGCTGGCACACTCGACCCCTTGGCTGAAGGCGTGCTGGTCGTTTGCCTGGGGGCGGCGACGCGCCTTAGCGAATACATCATGCGCGGACGAAAGACCTATCAGGCATCGATTACACTCGGCGCTAGCACATCCACCTATGACGCAGCTGGCGAATTCGTCGAAGCGAAGCCCGCCGAGCATCTAAGACTCGCCGATATTCGGCGCGCCTTAGCGCAATTCATCGGCGAAATTGAGCAGACGCCGCCGATGTACAGCGCTATCAAAGTAGGCGGAAAGAAACTTTACGAGTTGGCAAGGCAAGGTAAAACCATCGAGCGCAAAACGCGCGCGGTTACGATATACGCGATAGCCGTCCGGTCGTGGCGCAGCCCGGTCCTTGCGCTCGAGATCGAATGCGGCTCAGGCGTGTATATCCGCAGCCTGGCGCATGACTTGGGCGCGGCGCTCGGCGTCGGCGGTTACCTGTCCGGCTTGACGCGGACCGCTAGCGGCGCATTCAAAATCCGCGACAGTCTGAAACTGGATTCGGTCACGGCGGAGGGTGAATGGCTGCATCACATCATTTCACCTTACGACGCTCTCGTGGATTACACGCGCGTTAATCTCAAGACGGAAGAGATCGAAAACCTGCGATACGGCCGCTTCATCCGCCGGCCGCCGGATATGGCTGACTGTACGTCATTCGCCTTTGACGCGGCGAAGCGGCTGGTGGCTGTGCTTGAACCACGCGCCGAATTATGGAAGCCGCGCAAGGTTTTCTTAAGCGAAGCGATATAGAATGACCGGGAGCAAGAGTGACGAGATCAGTCGATGACACATCTGCGCTGCCTTAAGGATGCCCATCTGGATGCCGATTCCCTGTTGAGCATTGGCGTATTTGATGGCGTGCACCTGGGGCATCAGCAGTTGATCCAGCGTCTGGTTGATCGAGCGCGCGCCTCCGGGCGGGTGGCGATCGTATTAACCTTTCATCCCCATCCAGACAAGGTGCTGGAGCAGATCAAAACTCGCTACTATTTGACGAACCCGGATCAGCGCGCCGAGTTATTGCTGAAGCTTGGCATCGACATCGTCATCACCCACCCGTTTGATGACGAAACCCGAAATCTGCCGGCGTCCGAGTTCATCGATCAATTAGTCAAGCATTTACGACTAAAGGAATTGTGGGTTGGCGCCGATTTCGCCTTGGGCTTCCAGCGCGAAGGCGATGTTGACTATCTGCGCGCGCAAGGCGAAGAACGCGGCTTCAACGTGAAGGCGATGGAGCTGCTACGGGCGCAAGCCAGCGACCAGTTCATCCGCAGTTCAACCCTGCGCGACTACGTCCGCGAGGGCAATATGCAAGCGGTGAAAGCCATGCTCGGGCGCGCCTACAGCCTTGAAGGCGCCGTTGTCGCCGGCCAGCAGCGCGGCCGCGCAATCGGCGTGCCGACCGCCAATCTCGCCGTTTGGTCGGAGCAAATTATCCCGGCGAAGGGCGTCTACGCGACTTGGGCGCGCCTGGGCAGCGAGACCGTTGCAGCGGCGACCAATATCGGTCAGCGACCCACTTTCGCCGGCGACGAGGTGACGATCGAAGCGCATTTGCTCGATTTTGACCGCGACATCTATGACCAAAAACTGGAGTTGAGCTTCGTGAGACGCTTGCGGCCTGAACGGAAGTTTGGCGGTTTTGAGGAATTGGTGAAGCAGATTCAAGCCGATATCGCCGCCACCAGAAGCAGCCTTAACCTTGAACAGCGCAGCTAGCGGCCTCCGCGCTTCGGCATTCGATAACCGGCGCGCCGCATGAACTCCTCATTGCTGCGCCAATTCTTCTGCACCTTGACGCGCGTTTCCAGGCGCACGCGCGTTTCAAGCAGTCGCTCCAATTCAGCGCGAGACTCGATGCCGATCCGCTTGATCATGGCGCCGCGCTTGCCGATGATGATGCCCTTCTGCGATCCGCGCTCGATATAAATTGTGGCTTCTATCTGTGTAATATCGCGCTTTTCACTAAAGCGATCGATAAGCACAGCCGCCGCATGGGGAATCTCGTCGCTGGTGAGTTCAATGATCCGCTGGCGGATGATTTCCGCCGCGATGAAGCGAAGATTGGAATCGCTCGCGTATTCCGCCGGGTAATAGCGCGGTCCCGCTGGCAGGAAAGGAATCAGGCGCTTGACCAGGTCGCTGATTCCGCGCGACTGTTTGGCGCTTATCGGCAGCGCGCATTCATGCTCGCATAGGGCAAGATGTTCGGCGAAATCTGCTTCTGACGATACCAGGTCAACTTTATTCAGGGCGAGTATTCGCGGCGTGTTCGGCGCGATCTTCGCCAGCAGCGCCGCAATATTCCGATCTTCCTGCTGAGGCGGCTCGGATACGTCCAGGATCCAAAGCGCGACATCGCAGTCCTTAAGGGCATCATGCGCCACCCCAATCATGTATTTGCCCATCAGCGTCTTTGGTTTGTGGATGCCCGGCGTATCGATAAAGAGGATCTGCGCGTCAGCTTCGGTGTAGATTCCCAGTTGCCGTTGACGAGTCGTCTGCGGCTTGGAGGCGACAATGGCGATCTTCTGGTCGAGGATGGCGTTGATCAAGGTTGACTTGCCGACGTTGGGCCGCCCTACAACCGCTACCAAACCCGATCGATGATCCTCGCCCCAATCATCACGGAAGATCGAATCCAGCTCAGCCATTCCGCCGCCAGGAGGAGACGCTGTCGTATCGAGGAAGGTGGCGTCGAAGACGTTTAGGGAATGATGCCAAATCCGCGTCAATCAGGGCGGACAAGGGCGCAAAGGGCTGCTCATCCTCCAGCCGGCGGTAAACGAAGACATCGTAGGGATAATCGAAGTCCAACTGCTTGACCACAATCATGTCATCCGCTCCATCATTTCGAAAGCCACAGACATCGGCGCGCGGATAAAGATGCGCGCTCTTCATCAGAAACTCCCATGCCGCTTCGCCAATAAGCAATTCGCCATAATCGGCCACGACGAGATCCGGCACGATGGACATATGGGGTTTGCCAAGATAGGTGATTCCGTAGCGAATGGTTAGCTCGCCACGGAATATCGCGACGCCATCAGCCAATTCGGCCGGCGAGAGCAAGGTCCGGCCGTCGACCTCGGTCACTACGCCCAACAACTGGTCAGCGATGGGCTGACGCTGCATAGCGGATTTTCGCTTCATTACGGGGGGCTAATGATGCTCAGGTTCCGCCGGCGCGTTGATGTCGTCAAAGCGTTCGAACGGGCGCACCCAACCCAGCCAGAAGCCAATCGCGAGGATCAGCAAGAAGAAACCGACAACCAGCATCAAGCCCAGCGAATGCGTTGATGCCGCGTCTAATCTGGCGCCGTAGATTACACCGATGCTAGCGCCAAGGATCAGCAGCGTCATGCCGGCGCCGCCAACCATTGCCAAACCGTATTGAGTCAACCTGCTCGGCTCCTGCGCGCCGTTATGACCATCTGTCACTCGATTGCCGCTTTCAATAATGATACACTCTTGCGCTGGCGTTATTTTGCCTTCGCCTAGTCTATGCGTCAAGTCTTAGAGGAGCTGATGAGCGTAAGGAAGGTTTTCTTCATTCGTCACGGTCAGACCGATTTCAATCGCGAGCGCCGGCTGCAAGGGGCGATGCCCGTTCCCTTGAACGAATGCGGCCGCTCGCAATCGCGCCTGCTGGCGGAATATCTCAATACAATTCCAATTGATGCCATTTATACCAGTCCGCGATCGCGCGCGCTGGAAACTGCGGGGATTATCGGCGCGATCCTAAGACAGCCCGTGCGCCAGGACGAGCGCTTGGCGGAGATCGCGTTCGGCGATTTTGAGGGGCTTACCTTCGCCGAAGTCGAAACGCGCTTTCCCCGCGCCTACCGAAAGTGGGAATCGGGATATAGGCCTTATCGAGTTCCGGGCGGCGAATCGCGGCTCGATGTGCAGCGGCGCATGCAGGCGGCTTGGGACGATATCACAAGCGTAAGCGATATGAAAACGGTTGCTATGGTCGGGCACAGTTCCGCCATGATGATTCTGCTCGCGTCAATGTTCGCCCACTTGCCCGATAAGCCGATGAAGAATACATCAATAACGACGCTCGAACGATTGGAGGACATCTGGCAGATCAGCGCGTTTGCCGAGATGCCGCACGAACAGAAGTAGACGAGATCGTCACTGAAAAATGATTTTGAATTCCAGTACAATCTCGGCGGCTGTTTACGACTCACACGGAGAGGAATCAGGGAATGACTCAACCGATTCGGGTAGCGATTACCGGTGGCGCGGGCCAGATCGCCTATAACCTGCTCTTCCGCATCGGCAACGGCGAAGTGTTCGGGGCCGACCAGCCGGTAGCGATGCAGATATTGGAGATCCCGCCGGCGATGGATGCGCTGCGCGGCGTGGTGATGGAACTCGAAGACAGCGCACAGCCGCTGCTGCAAGACGTACTTATCTCCGATGATCCGAATGTGGCCTTCAAAGACGCCAATTGGGCGATCCTCGTGGGTGGCATGCCGCGCGGTCCCGGCATGGAGCGCAGCGACTTGATCGCCGCCAACGGTCCCATCTTCGTCGAACAAGGCCGCGCCCTGAACGAAAACGCGGCGGCCGATATTCGCGTGCTGGTTGTAGCCAATCCCTGCAATTCCAACTGCCTGGTTGCCAAAGCCAATGCGCCCGACATTCCCGATGATCGCTTTTTCGCCATGACCCGGCTTGACGAAAACCGGGCAAAAGCGCAACTGGCGCTGAAGGCGCGCGCGTCAGTCGGCGAGGTCAGCAAGATGGCGATTTGGGGCAACCACAGCACAACCCAATTCCCCAACTTTGAGCATGCGCTCATCCGCGGGCAATCTGCCGAATCGATTATCGCTGATCGGAGCTGGCTGGAAGGCGAATTCATGACGACCGTGCAGGAGCGCGGCGCCGCCATTATCAAGGCGCGCGGCTTTAGCTCGGCTGCCAGTGCCGCCAACGCCGCCCTCGATTCCATCCGCAGCTTGATCAATCCAACGCCGGCTGGCGATTGGTTCAGCGCAGCCATTCCCAGCGAAGGCAATCCCTATTGCGTGGCTGAAGGGCTGATCTATTCATTCCCGCTGCGCAGGAGCGAAGACGGAAGAATCTCAATTGTCGAAGGTCTTGAATTGAGCGAATACGCCTTGGCGAAAATCAAGGCTTCGGGAGCGGAGTTGCTGTCGGAGCGCGAGGCGATTCAGCATTTGCTTTAGGTATATTCGGAAGCGCTGAATCGGAGCTTGATGCGAACTGCCGCTGCGTCGCGACTGGGATATCGTGCGCCCAAATCGAATGTGGTATCAGGCTCTGTCCTCGTTCTTGGCTTTGTCCGCCGTGGCTTGAATGAACTCCGGTTCTTCCGGCACAATCGCCCACATAATCACATAAAGCAGCAAGCCAGGTCCGCCTGCGAGGGCGAAGATAACCCAAAGCAGCCGCACCAGCGTCGGATCTACGCCAAGGTAATCCGCTACGCCGCCGCAGACGCCGGCTATCTGCTGGTCCTTGCGCGAGCGGTAAAGACGCTTGTTGAGCTTGTGCTTCATCTGACCTTGTCTCCTTCTGGCATTCTGACCTGACATTCGGTCCGCTCGCCTTCGCTTGTTTCTGCGCCCGGGAGGGAATCCGTATCAATGCAATTGCTAACAGCGTATACGCCGAATATGCCGCGAAGTTGCGCTGCGGTGAAGGCAAAGCGGCTGCGAGTTAGCTGGCGGCGCCCACCTTAAGCGGGCTGTCGCCGATCCCCGGATAGAGACGGGCCACTCCACAGAAGGCGCGAATGCTGATCCACAGCGCCGTCATCAGCCAGACACCGCTTAATGCGCCAGGCTCATCGCTTGCGATCAACTGCAGCCCGAGCAAGCCGCAGACCGTCGCCAGGATCATGGCATTCCGCAAGAATCGATAATCGCCCGTTCCCCAATGAACGCCATCGGTGACAAAAGCGAGCGCGCTGAGCGGCTGCGAAACCGAAGCGATGATCCAGGCGACATAGAAGACGCCGGCGGCTTCTTCCGGCGCCAAAGCCGTCTGCACAGTCGGCGTGACCGCTAACATGATCACCAGCATGGCGAATCCAGAACCCAGGCTCCAGCGCGCGGTGGAAATCGCGACGCGCCGGGCGTATTCCACGTCGCCAGATCCATAGAAATAACCCACCAGGCTCTGCGCCGTGGTCGCGAAGGCTTCGGAGATCAAAGCCGTGAAGAACCAGACTTGCCGTATCACTTGATGCGCCGCGCCCGCCTCCGCGCCCATCTGCGTGGCGACGCGCGTGGCGAAGAGCACAAATATCGTCAGCGAAGCCGAGCGCAGGATGAGATCCCGCCCGACCCGCAGCAGCTTGCGACCATCGCGCAAACTGATGTAGCCGCTGAGCCCGATCCGCCGCTGCAGCTCCCATAGCATCCAGATTGCGCCAAGCCACTGGCTTACCGAACTCGCCAGTCCGGCGCCGGCGACGCCCAAAGCTGGAATCGCGCCCCAGCCGAATATCAAAACATAATCCAGCACAATGTTGGACAGATTGATGCCCAGCGCGATCCAGAGCGGAGTCTTCATATCTTGCAGGCCCCGCAGCGCGCCAAAGCCGATGATGACGATGATCACCGCCGGCGCGCCAAGCAGCCTCAGCCGTATATACTCGGTCGCCAGGTCGTGAACCAAACCTTGCGCCCCCAAAACCGCCGACACCAGGTCGACGCCGGCGTATAGCAGTCCGCTAAGCAGCAGGCTAATCACCGCGCCGATCAGAAGCGCCAAGCTCAGCGATTGGCTCGCGCCGGCGAGATTGCCGCGGCCGAAGGTCTGCGCTACTTCGGTTTGCGTCGCGATGCCGAGAAAATAAAAGACCCACAAAGCGGACGACAACGCGCCCGCGCCAACGCCCAAAGCCGCCAGCGGCGCCGCTCCCAGTCGTGATACAAAGCCGGTGTCGACCAGCCCGGTCAGTGGCTCGGCGATTAGCGACAGCAGTATCGGCAGCGAAAGGGTCGCGATCGTAAGGTTGGGACGATACAGAAAAGGATGGCCTTCAGAGCCCGATTTCACTTTACTCATGGTTCACGTTGAAATGCTTCGAGAGCGCTATATAGCCGCTTGATTGAATCAGCGCGAGGCGACATCGGCAATTGAAACAGGCCGCTCAACTGCCAAGGCGCGCGCCAGCAAATTCTCGGTAGCCGTTAAGAAAATCCGACGCCGATAGCCGGCGCTTGCCAGCTAACTGCAGTATTGTAGGGTAATAGAGACCCAGCCCGGTTCCAATCGCAATGCGGCCTTCGACGATAACCACATGCCCGAATTCTGCGCCGCCATCGCCCGCGTGACCCGCCAGAATGCGCAAGGGCGCGCCTCGCCAGATGGTGTAGGTTCCGGGCCATGGTGTGAATGCGCGCACCTGTCGCTCAATTGCTTCCGCCGAACTAGTCCAGTCTATTTCGCCGTCTTCTTTCTTTAGCTGCGGCGCGTAGGTCGCCAACGATTCATCCTGCGCCCGCGGCTCAATTTCGCCGCTGAGGTAGCGAGGCAAGGTCTCAACCACTAGCTCGGCGCCAAGCGCGGACAGCTTATCGTGCAAGCTCTGACCGGTCTCATCAGCGGCCAGCGGCAGCGCGCGTTTCGCCAATGTGGGACCGGTATCCAGCCCGGCGTCCACCAGCATAATCGTGATGCCGCTTTCGCGATCGCCCGACCGAATGGCCGCTTGGATCGGCGCCGCTCCCCGCCAGCGCGGCAGCAGCGACGCGTGCACATTGACCGTTCCTATGCTTGGAATGTTCAGAACGGATTGCGGCAGTATCTGTCCGTAGGCGGCGACCACATGGACATCGGCATCCCAAGCGCTTAGCGCCGCGATCGCCTCCTCGTCGCGAATGCGCCGCGGCTGAATGATGGGGATGCCCGTCGAGCGCGCCAGCTGCTTGACCGGTGACGCTCGCAGCCGATTCTTCCGCCCCGCCCGGCGATCGGGCTGCGTGACGACTCCGACCAGGTCCTGTGCTTTCATCAGCGCGGTCAAGCTTGGCAGGGCGAAATCCGGCGTGCCCATGAAGACAATCTTTGCCATAGCACCTCATTGGGCGAAATGGTAGTATCGATCCATCATTCTATGAGATAATCCGGGCGCAGTCTATGATGCGGAAGGAATGGGTATTGGCGCGGCGCCCGCCCGCCGAGCACCTGCAGCGCTATCACGGATGCAGCCCGACCCTCGCTCAACTGCTCTATAACCGGGGCTTTGAAGACCCGCTCGCCGCCGCCGACTTCCTCAATGATCATAGCCTTAGCGACGACCCCTTCTTGCTCAAAGATATGGACACCGCAGTGGCGCGGATCAATGTTGCCATCGGCGAGCGCGAAGCAATCGCCGTCTATGGCGATTTTGATGCGGATGGCGTCTGCGCGACGGCGCTATTGGTTCAGACGCTGCGGGCGCTGGGTGGCGATGTCATTCCCTACATACCCGACCGCGCCGATGAGGGCTATGGCTTAAGGACGCCGGCGCTGGAGCGGTTGGCGCGGCGCGGAGTCAAGCTGGTCGTCAGCGTCGATTGCGGCATCCGCGCGATTGCGGAAGTTGCGGCCGCCGCGCGCGCGGGACTAGACATCATCGTAACTGATCATCACTCCACCGGGCCGGAACTGCCGCCAGCGTTGGCGGTGGTCAATCCTCAGCAAGCAGATTGCCCCGGCGAGGCGCGTTTAGCCGGCGCAGGCGTCGCCTTCATGCTGGCCAAGGCGCTGCTCCTTCACCGCTGGGCGAAGGATCGCGACGGTTATCCTGCCGGATTCCGTCAGTCGGACCTGTTGGATCTGGTCGCGCTGGGCACCGTTGCCGATGTGATCCCGCTCAATGTGGGCTTGAATCGGCGCCTGGTGAAATACGGATTGGACGTGATTAACGAATTGCGCCGCCCCGGCATTGCGGCGCTGGTGAAAGTTTCCGGTTTGAAGCCCGGCACAATCAAAGCGAGCGATATCGGTTTCGGTCTGGGTCCACGTATCAACGCGGCGGGCCGCTTGCGTTCGGCGATGACGGCTTACGACCTGCTCCGCGCGCGCATAATTGAAGAGGCGATGCCGCGCGCTATCGACTTGCAGGCGCTAAACGCTCAGCGACAGCAGCTTACTCGCCGCGCCCAAGCCGCAATCAGTGAGCAAGTCGGTGATGCCGGTGACCGGTCCCTGATTTTCGCTGGCGATGAGAATATCCACCCAGGCATCGTCGGCTTGGTCGCGGGACGGCTGACCGAAACCTTCTATAGACCGGCGGTCGTATTGGAATATGGCGAAGAAGTGAGTAGAGCCTCCTGCCGCAGCATCCCCGAATTCGACATCACGCGCGCGCTGGATGAATGCGCCGACCTGCTCCTGCGGCACGGCGGGCATGCCATGGCGGCCGGATTCACCGTGTTGAACAGCAACCTGGACCGGCTCCAGCATGAGTTGGAGCAAAAGGCGGAACAGGCTTTTAGCGGCAAGCAGCTTTTGCCTCGGCTACTGATCGATAGCGAAATCGAACTCGACGAACTTAATGAGACCCTGGTCGATGAGCTTGAGAGGCTTGAACCCACCGGGCGCGAGAATGATAAAGCGGCTTTTGTAACAAGAGACCTGGGCGTCCCGCACTGCCGCCGCGTTGGCGAGGATGGGCGCCACCTCAAGCTGCGAGTCGCCAATGGCAGCGGCGCGCAAATGGACGCGATCGGCTTCGGCTTGGGCGAATGGGCGGGGCAAATGCCGCGTCGAATCGACGCCGCATATCACGTCGAGATGAACGAATGGCAGGGACGGCGCCGTCTCCAACTGCGCGTTTTGGATATCCGCCTCGCTGGCGGCGCTGGCGAAGCTGTTTCAACTTGACCGAAGCCAGCCCGCCGCGTATAGTGAAAAAGTCAATTTGCCACGGAGGATACTATTGCGGCAGGCAAAGAAACGCGAAGCGGGCGAACTGAAATTCTCATATGGCGGTCAAGCCGTCATTGAAGGCGTGATGATGCGCGGGGCGCATTCGATGGCGGTGGCCGTGCGCAACCCCAAAGGCGAAATCGTCATCCACGAGCAAGCGCTTAGCGCGCGCCTCTACCGTGGGCGCATCGCCAAGACGCCATTTCTGCGGGGACTGATCGGTTTGTGGGACGCCTTGGGTCTGGGCATCCGCGCCTTAATGTGGTCGGCTGATGTCGCCCTGGATGAAGAAGAGAATATCAGCTTCAACGGTCCCATCGGCTGGGCAACGGTCGCCATCTCGCTTTTGATTGGCGTGGGGATCTTCTTCCTCTTGCCCACCACCGCCGCCACCGGCATTGGCAGCCTGCTGGGTTTGAGCGCGTCAGCCCAAGAAATCGTCGTTGACGCCGATGGCAACGAAGTCGTCGCTGCGCCCGGACCAAGCAATTTCCTGGCTTATGAAGCGCTGCCCATCGGTCTGGACGCCTTCCTTATCAATCTAATCGAAGGCGTGGTACAACTGGCAATTCTCGTTGTTTATATTTGGTTTGTCGGACGGACAAACGATGGCCGGCGCATATTTGCCTATCATGGCGCCGAGCACAAGACAATTAATGCTTATGAAGCCGGTGACGAATTGCTGCCCGAGGTCGTCAGCAGCCATGCGATTGAGCATCCGCGCTGTGGCACCGCCTTCTTGCTCACGGTTGTATTTGTAAGCGTCATGCTCTTTTCGCTGATCGGGAGGCCGCCATTCGCCTTGCTGATACTTTCGCGCGTAATATTCATACCGATTGTCGCTGGCGTCGCGTACGAGTTCCTGAAGTACACCGCATCCAATCTCGAAAAGCCCTGGATTCGCTTCATGATCCAGCCCAATCTGGCGCTGCAACACCTGACCACCAATGAGCCAAGCCTCGACATGATCGAAGTTGCGATCGTATCGTTCAAGCGCGTGTTGCTTTCCGAAGGGATCGTGCCGGAAGAGGAAGCCGAAATCCCTGAACCGCGCCCGGAAGCGATGCTTGGATTAACGAACGATTGAGATGACGGGAGTCCCTCCTGGTCAACGCGTCGGCGGCGCTCTATTGACAGCGGCGCTTGTCTTGATTTGCCTCGCCATTTATCTGCACATTGCCCAAACGCAAAGCGTCAAAAATCGTGAAATGCGTTGGAGCGATCAAAGCGCCTACATGGATGAAACCGCCGAAATGTACGAGGCTCGCTTCGCCTATAGCGGCAATCGCAATCGTATGCCGGTCTATCCGTTTCTGCAGGCGCTGTTCTATTCCCCTGACCTGTCGTCGGAAGCCTTCTTCGAGCAAGGCAAGCGACTAAACATAGTCTTCTCTTTAGTCTGCATTGCCCTGCTTAGCTACGTATTCTTCTCCCGCTTTACGCGTCTCTACGCCGCCTACGCGATGCTGCTGATTGCGCTAATCGTCTTCGCGATAAAGTCTCCATTTTTTCAGCCCGAGCTTCTTTTCTATACCCTCTTCAGCCTCACTTTCATTCTGTCGATCGACACGATCATGACACCCAGCAAGTACAAGACAGTGGCTCTTGGCGGGATGTTCGCCCTCTGTCAATACACGAAGGCGAGCGCTATGCCAGGCTTATTCATATTTGCCGCCAGCTACGGCTTGTTGGTGCTGACGAAGCTGGGCAGGCGGGAATTAAACGCCAAATGCGCAAGAGACATTCTGTTCGCGGCGATTGCGCCAGTTATGGTCTATCTTCTGCTTCTTTCGCCGTATTTGCTGGAAAGCAAGGAGAAATATGGAACTTACTTCTACAATGTGAACACGACCTTTTACATCTGGTATGACTCCTGGGATGAAGCCAAAGCGGGAACGCTCCAAGCCGGCGACCATAATGGCTGGCCCGCCCTGCCGGACGACCAAATCCCGTCGCTAAGCAAATATCTCGCGGAACACACAGCGCAAGACATCGTGGATCGATTCGCAAACGGCGTAAATATGATGGTCAAGAGCGCCTGCGTAATAGACGATTTATTCAAGTACGCCTATGGCTATTGCAGCCAAGTCACGCTCGGTCTAGTCGTATTGCTGGGGAGTCTAATTGCCATAACAAGGAGCGGTCGCGCATCGCTCTCCAGTCACTCGCGCCAAGCCGTGTCTTATGTCTGTCTATTCCTTTTGATCTACTTCGCTGCCTACGCCTGGTACATGCCGATCATCAATTTTCGCGGCGGCAGAACTCTGCTTTCATTGTTGATTCCGCTCATGTGGACCATTGGGCTCGTTATCCATCACCCCCATATTCGGAGCTTGAAAGTAACCGCGCGAGAGCGAGAAATTTGTCTATTGCATCTGGTCTATGCGCTTATATCGCTGACCCTTCTCGTTGAAGTATTCCGGCTGATCACTTTTGGCGCATCGGTATACTGGGCGGGAGCCTAAGACTGGAACAGCAATTGATCTCGCGGCATCCGGCCAAGCTGGCTGCAAACTTCTTCGTGCGACCGGTGTGAATCATGTCGCATCATTTGTAGCCGAGCCGAGCCATCGTATCGCCCGCTTCCTTGATGAAGAATTCACGATCGCGTCTGTCGAACAGTTTTCGCCAGTCGCCGCTTTGCACGACGCGGGGCTGAGCGCCGAATGCGCCTCGCCGGCGCCGAACACCCAACCGCTCCAAGACATGGCCAAGCTTGTCTTCGCTGTCTTGCGGACGAGGCGTCGCGAGCGGACGCAAACGACTGTTAAGGTTGATATCCAGGAATGCCGCCATTTTCCGGATGGTCGCCTCATAGTTGGTCTCAAGATCATCGTAAGAAATCGCCAGCAGATTGGCTTTTTTCATCCAGGACTCGATATGAAAAGCCCAATAACCCGGTCGGCTCATCGCGACTGCTGCGCCGTCAGTCGCGGCCTCGCCACGCAAGAATTTGGAAAATGATTGATTTCGCACCGTCTCGCTAAACGACTGCATGAAATAATACATTGAAGCCATGACGTCTCGTCCGTCGCGATGCGCGTAGATCGTCGGCGAATGCTGCAGCAGGGTGCGCGCAAAGAGTCGCTCGTCCAAGCCCTTCCACGATTCGGCTGTTGGCAATTCGTGCACATTAATCAGCACGCGCCCGTCCATATTGAGCAGCTGACGGCGAAACTTAGCCAAGGGGATGGCGCCGTCGTGGTCGGCCTCCATTTGCTCCAGCGACATATATGAGTCGTTGATGTCGGCGCTGTTGTTGCGCAGGGCGTCAATCGTCCATTGCATACCTGATCGGCGATGACTGGCTACCACCACGGTATTGGCGAAAAACATTTAAGCCTCCGCCAACATCCGCTTGAGTTCGTACAGCTTGGTCAGCGCTTCCAGCGGGCTCAGCCCATCCACCTCCATCGAGCGCAGCGCGACCATAACCGGGTTCTCCGGCGTATCAAAGAAACTCAATTGTTGATGTTGCGGCACTGGCTTCCTCAGGGAGAAATCGCTGCCGTCTTCTTCCAACTGAAACAGCAGTTCTCTCGCCCGGTCCACCACCGAGCGCGGCATGCCCGCCAGCTGCGCCACATGCACACCGTAACTTTGGTCGGCGCCGCCCGGCAATACACGATGCAGAAAGACGATTTCATCGCCCTGCTCGGCAACAGCCACATTAAAGTTGGCGCTGCGCGGCAGGATGTTCGGAAGTTCGGTCAATTCGTGATAATGCGTGGCGAAAAGCGTCCGGCAGTTCAAGCGCGGATTATTATGGATGTACTCGATGACGGAGCGCGCAATCGCCAAGCCATCGTAGGTAGAGGTGCCGCGGCCAATCTCATCCAGAATGAGCAAGCTGCGCGGGCTGCTGCCGGATAGCAATCGCGCGGTCTCAACCATTTCTACCATGAAGGTGCTCTGCCCGGCGTGGATTTCGTCTTGAGCGCCGATGCGGGCGAATATGCGATCGACCAAGCCGATCGTTGCCGAGTCTGCTGGCACAAAGCTGCCGATTTGCGCCATCAAGGTGATGATCGCCACCTGCCGAATATAGGTCGACTTGCCCGACATGTTTGGACCGGTGATGATATGGATCCGCGTAGCCAAATCGAGATGACTGTCATTGGCCACATAGCGCGTCGAACTCTCCAATAGTTTTTCGACCACCGGATGTCGGCCCGCCTGAATTTCCAACACGCTGTCTTCGGTAAACTGCGGACGCGAGTAACCTTCGCGCACGGCCACCGCCGCCAGCGATAAGAACGCGTCCAAATGGGCGATGGCGCTCGCCGTCTTGAGCAGGTTGTCTTGCCGCGAGCCAATTTGCCGGCAAACATCGGCGAATATCTCGCGCTCGGTCGCCAGGATCTCCTCCTCGGCATTGAGCACGCGCGTTTCGTATTCCTTCAACTCAGGAGTGATATAGCGCTCGGCATTGACTAAGGTCTGCTTGCGCACATAATCATCGGGCACTTTGTCAGCATGCGCGTTCGTCACTTCGATGTAATAGCCAAATACTTTGTTGTAACTCACCTTGATGCTGGCGATGCCCGTGCGGCGCCGCTCGCGCGACTCCAAGTTGGCGATCCAGTCGCGCGCGTCTTGCGACGAGGCGAGTATATTATCGAGTTCGGTCGAGTATCCCGCGCGAATCGCCCCGATCGAATTCAAGGTTGCGGGCGGATCATCGTTAATTGCGGACGAAACCAGTTGGAAAACATCATCGCAGGGATCGAGCCGCTCCGCGATCGCCGCCAGGCTTTCCAATTCATTGATCAATTGGCGCAGCCTAGGCACGACCGACAGCGCGTTCCCCAGCCCTAATAAGTCTCGCGGACCGACCTTGCCGCCGGAGATGCGCTGTGTCAGCCGCTCAATATCCCCGACCTGATTGAGTTCCGCCGCCAATTCATCTCGCAGGATGTCGCCCCCGACCAAGGCTTCAACCGCGTCGAGACGGGCGTTGAGACGGCCGATTTCCAGCAGCGGTTGATTCAGCCAGCGGCGCAGCAGCCGCGCGCCCATCGGCGTGACTGTGCGATCGAGGATGCCCAGCAAGCTGCCCTTGGTCTTGCCATCGCGGATGGTTGATGTCAATTCAAGATTGCGGCGCGTAAAGGGATCCAACACCATGAACGCATCGGTTGAGTACAACTGGATAGCGCTCAGCTGATCGAGCGCCCCCTTCTGCGCGCTCCGCAAGTATTGCAACACGCCACCAGCCGCGGACACCGCATCAGGACAGTCTTTCAAGCCGAAGCCGTCCAAAGTCGCCACCCGAAAGTGATCGCAGAGCAGGGCTGCGGCGCCAGCAGTTTCGAAAGTCCAATCCTGAGCCGCGCTAAGATGAATTCCTTCGGGCAGGGTCACGCCGCGCTCGACCCAGCTTTCGGGCATGATTACTTCGCGCGGCTCCAACCTTGAGAGTTCCTCAAAGACGCGCATGCCGACATTTTCGCCACTGAACTGCGTCGCGCTGAATTCTCCAGTGGAGACGTCTGCGAAAGCGATACCCGCTCGATTCCAGTCACCGGATTCCACATCGCCAACCGGAACGATCCCCATCAGGTAGTTGGCTTTGCCCTCATCCAGCAGCGCCGGCTCCACAACCGAGCCCGGGGTCATGACGCGCGTCACTTCCCGTTCGACGAGGCCGCGGCCGGTCGGTTCGGTCACTTGATCGCAGACGGCAACGTGGTAACCCTTTTCGATTAGTTTGGCGATATAGCCGTCCACCGAGTGATAGGGCACACCCGCCATTGGGATCTTCTCGCCACCCTTGCGGTGCGCGCGCGATGTCAGCGTGATGTCCAGTTCGCGCGCCGCCAGCTCGGCGTCATCGTCAAACATCTCGTAAAAGTCGCCCATGCGAAACATCAAGATGCAATCGGGATATTGACTTTTGATTTCCAGGTATTGCCGCCGCATGGGCGTAACACGAGCCATATCGAGATCTCGCTATAGCGGGCAACAGGCAAGAGTCATGGACTGATCCGTGTTATTCTATCAGCGTCAATAGTCGCCTACAAGTTGCCTGGCGGGCTGCAACAGCCGAGCGCCTCTATTGCCGATTACAAAACGATGTACACTCCCAGAGCCAGGACCATGACGCGAGAATCAGGAGTTATTGGTGTGAGCAAACAGATCATCGCGGTCGACTTGGGCGGGACCCAAATCCGCACCGCCCGCTATGATCTCAAATTGAATCTGTTGCAGCGCGAAAACACGCTTACACAGGCTGCGTCGGGTGTGCAGCCTACCATAGACCGGATGAAAGCATACATACGGAAGGTTCTGCCCGCCCGCGCCGATGAAGTCTTGGGCATCGGCATCTCATCTCCCGGTCCGCTGAATCCCTTCAGTGGGGTGATTGTCGCGCCGCCCAATCTGCCGGGCTGGCTTGATGTACCGCTGCGAGAAATCATCGAGGAGGAATTCAAGCTGCCGGTTTACCTCGGCAACGACGCCAATGTCGCCGCGCTCGCAGAAGCGTCTAAGGGCGCGGCGCAAGGTTGTCGCCATGTGACCTATATCACGGTGAGCACCGGTATTGGAGCGGGAATCATCTGTGACGGCAAATTGCTGCTTGGGCGCGAAGGGCTGGCGGCCGAGTTCGGTCACATTCCCATCATCGTCGATGACAAGACAGTCTCCTCTGTCGAACTGGAAGCAGCTGGTCCGGCCATCGCGCGTCGAGCCATAGGAGCCATTGAAGCCGGAGCGTCGTCGCTAATCTCTGACTTCGTAAACGGCGAACTTGATCGCATCGACGCCAAAGCCGTTGGCATGGCGGCGGCAAAGGGCGACCCGGTGGCAATAGATGTGATAGCCTATGCCGGGCGGATTATCGGTCTGGGTATCGTGTCTATTTTGCACCTTTTTAATCCCGAGGTCATCGTCGTTGGCGGTGGCGTAACCAAAACGGGCGATCTGCTCTTCGCGCCAATGCGAAAAACCGCGCTGGAGCACGTGATGGATGATGCCTACACCGAGAACCTGCGCATTGAGCCATCGGCTTTGGGCGATGATGTGGCGCTTGTCGGCGCGGCCGCGCTGGTGGCGACTGAGGGCGGCAATATGGACATCAGCGATCTGGATCGGCTCTTTTAGCCGCGCCCGCGCGATAGAACCAATTCGCGGAAATCATGGCAAATCACGAGCGTGATACAATCAGACTATGTTAATGCGGCCCGATCTGCGCACGCAGCAGCGGGATTTCCTGCTGGAAATCTCACGCGCCATCACCGCCCAGTTAGATCTGAGCGAAGTCCTGCGCCGCGTGCTGCATGCCTCGCTGGTGATGTTAGCGGGCCGCGTGGGCATCGTCGCCTTAAGCGACAAGCACGATGGCGCCTTTTCCGTTCGCGCTTATAGCGGCATCGCCGCCGATGACCTGCCTCAGCTTAACGAAAAGCTGCAAGAACTGATGCAGCCGCAAGAAGATGGCGGCTTCAGTCGCGAATTCTTGAATAGCAAGCTGCGCGAAATGGCTGACCTCGTCGACCCTCGTCTTGCGCAGTCGATCGCCATGCCGCTCGTCTTCGCGCGCAACCCCCTCGGCCTGCTGATCGTCTTCCGCTCCTATCAGACCAGCATTACCCAAGAGGACCTGAAGACCTTGCAAAGCTTCGCCGATCAAGCCGCGATAGCCGTCAACAACGCCCAACTATACGGCGAGATCAGCCAAGAGCATCAGCGTCTGGAAGCAATCTTGAACAATAGCGGCGATGGCGTCTTCATATTGAATCCCGATCTTTCGTTCCAACGGGTTAATCAGGCTTTCGAGCGAATCAGCGGTTGGCGCCGGGAAGACGTGATTGGCTCCCCAAAAAAAGATGTCATTGTCTGGGACGCCCTCCAAAGCCCCGACATTGAAGCCGCGCTCGAAAAGGGCTGGGCGCAACTCGACTCTGCCGGCGGCGCCTCGGACACACTGTATGTCGAAGGTGATCTCAAGCGTCGCGATGGCATGACGCTTAGCATCGGCATCACCTACGCGCCGCTGCTCACCGCCGATGGACGGCTGGAAAGCATCATCGCGAACGTCCGCGATATCACCAGCTTTCGCAAGACGCAGGAGATGCAATCCGTCTTCATTTCAACGGTGCACCACGAATTGCGCACGCCGATCGCGATTATCAAGGGTTACGCCAGCACGCTGGGACGCGACGATGTCGAATGGGACAGCCAGGTCATCCGCGAAAACGTGGCGATTATCGAAGACGAAGCCGACCGACTGACTGACCTCGTCGAAGACCTGTTAACCGCCAGCAAGATTCAAGCGGCGCGCGAATTACAACTGAATATCGCCGATACCGATCTGCGCTCGATTGCAGCGCGCTCGGTTGCGCGCTTGGAAAGCCAAACCAAGCATTTGATCGTGCTCAGCTTCGCCGATAACTTCCCGTTGATACCGGGCGATGAAATCCGTTTGCGGCAGGTCATCGAGAATCTGCTGACCAACGCCATCAAGTATTCGCCCGAAGATACGACGATTACCATCGGCGGTCGCTTCACCGAAAAGAGCGCGACCGTATTCGTTCGCGATCAAGGCGCCGGCATAGCAAGGGATGAAATCGACAAGGTATTCGAGCGCTTTTATCGCGTCGATGACCAGTTGACAAGACGGACGCAGGGAACAGGCTTGGGACTCTATCTCGCCAAAGCGATTGTAGAGGCGCATGGCGGCGAAATTTCGGTCAAGAGCCAGGTCAGCAGCGGTTCCACTTTCTATTTCACGCTTCCCCGCGACTAGGCGCCCGCTGCGGCATCGCCAGCAGAGCCCCAGCCTAAACTGACGGCATACCAACGCTGGCAAATGAGCTATGGCATTCTTAAAGAATTTCGTTATGCTTTCGCCAAACGGCTTGAAACAAATGGAGGAGGATCAGTATGCGGATGCATCAGACTGGCACGATTTCGACCCGGCGCCTGGCAGCATTTCTGCTCTCGCTGTTCATTCTAATCTTCAGCACATTGACGTTCGCTCAGGAAGATGCGGACGCGGACGACAACTCCAGCGACCCGGTCATGTTAGGCTTTGCCATCGCCATGGAGACCGTCGAAGAAGAACGCGGCATGCCGCTCCGGCTCGTGCGCTGGCGCTACTATGAAGACAATTGGAGCAACAATTCCACGTTCCAGCTGTACGGTTCATTCGGCATCGACAACTGCATCGCCGAGATTCCGATCCACTTGAAGCGGTCAGACATTCTATTCGGCTGGACCTTCAGCATTCTGGATTTATCCGGCAGGGAATACCAGGCGCGCGTCAGCTACGACCTGGCTGAGTCCGTCATCTGCGACGAAGTCCGTGTGCCGCCGCAGTACGCTCCGGCAGCCGCCCCAGCGCCCGAACAGGCCGAGGCTAGCGCAGTGGCGCCGGCCGCCAGCACGGCGAACACCGGCGGCTTCGCCTTGGGCGGGCATATCGTGGGCCTTGATGGCACAGCCGCCTCGCTAATGAATCGAGCGGGCATGACTTGGGTCAAGAAACAGGTGACGCATGGCATTTCGGACGGCGCAAGCATCATTGGCTCCGCCCGCGCTCATGGGTTAAAGGTGCTGCTGGGCGCCCTCGGCGACAAGAATAGACTGGAGGCGGACTTTGAAGGTTATGTGCGAGAGTTTGCCGATTACGTCGGCTTCCTGGCGAGCCAAGGCGCCGACGCCATTGAAGTCTGGAACGAACCAAATATTCAGCACGAGTGGCCCAGCGGTCAAATCAATGGAGGCAGCTATACACGACTCCTCCAGGCCGCCTACCAGGCGATCAAAGGGGCGAATCCCGCGACGATTGTCATCAGCGGGGCGCCTGCACCGACCGGTTTTTCGGCAACCGGTTGCGAAGCCGGCGGCTGCAACGACAACACGTTTGTGGCGCAAATGGCGCAAGCGGGGGCAGCCAATTACATGGATTGCGTCGGCGTCCACTATAACGCCGGCGCTGTGCCACCCGAAGCCACAAGTGGAGCGCCTGTTGGCAGCGCGGGGCATTATTCCTGGTATCTGCCGAGCATGATGCGGGTTTATCGCAACGCTTTCCCAAGCAAGCCGCTCTGCTTCACAGAACTCGGTTATCTCACCGGCGAGGGCCTCGGCGCGCTGCCGGATAGATTTGCCTGGGCAAACGGCAACACCTTGGCGGAACAGGCGGCCTGGCTGGCGGGTGCGGTCAATGTTGCGCGCGGCTCGGGATACGTGAGCATGATCATCGTCTGGAATGTAAACTTCACCCATTGGGGCGGCGATCCTCAAGCGGGGTACGCCATGCTGCGGCCCGGGGGCGCTTGCCCCGCTTGCGATTCGCTTGGCGCCGTCATGAGGGGCTAAACCAAGATCTCACCGCGATACAATTTGAAAGGGTGTCCCATCGGGTCGCCCTTTCTTTTGCGTTTCTTTGGCGCGAGTGGGCGACATGGCATGTCGCCCCTACAAAACTCTGAAGCGCAGGTGGCGGCAGTCAGTCGTCCAGACTTAGCAGCCAAAGATCATTGAACTTGCAGCCGGTTTCCACTTCTTCATAGTTCACCGCGGCAATACCCACCGTGCCGATTCTCGGTATGCTTTCGAGGCTGCCGGCATATCGCTCATCCACGAAGAGATGCATAACTTCGTCGGTAGCGATGACCAAGAGATAATGCTCTGTCGTGCCCGATAGGCCGCGATCGCCGTAGATGCCGGGCTCGAAGCCGGCGCGCGTTCGCCGCGAAAGGCCGTATTCGCCGTGGCTGGTTACGTAGGCCAGCGTGTAATTCTCGTCATTGTTGAAATGGAAGAAAAGCCCGCAGCCGCCATTGCGTTCCGACCGCACATCAATTGTCAGCGCCACGCCGTAGGCGAATTGCGCAAAGCTAAAACCGGAGGCGATGGCAAAACGCGATATTCCCGACCGCGATCGCCGCACCGAACTTTCCGGCAAAGCCAACTTGATATCGCCGCCGACCGGTACAAGCTGCTGTCGCGCGAGCTCGGCAGCAATACCATAGTAGCCTCTTGCCACGACTCGCTCCGGGAAAAGCAATCTTTCGTTGACTCGTGTCGGCACTGTCACCAGGGTCTCCGCCACCACGAATGAAACCGGGCCTCCAGCGCGATCATCGGTCTTCAAGGCGATTCCCAGACTGCCCGGCGCCGGCGGCGTCCGATCCCAAGCCGAACCCACGACCTGCCCGTTGTAAACAGCATCATAATGATTGCCGCTGACCAGTACGCCAAGTCGGAATGCGGTTTCGCCCGCGCGAATCGCCGGGTGAGCGGTCCAATTCCGCAGCTGCGTAACTTCTTCGCCGTCAATGCGATCGATCCGCCAATAACCCAATTTGCTCAGCAGCAGGCGATGATATCTGCTCGGCGATAGATAACGGAACAGCAACCCCACTTGCCAGACGGTAGGCGATCCCACCTGATCAAATGCGGCTTCATAATACAGATCAGTCTCAATTGGCAAATGCAAACCCACCAGACCAGCCGATCGCGCCAGGCCGCGCATTTCCAAGGCGAATGCGCTCGATTCGGAGACGTCTACCGAGGCGTCGCTGTAGACCGTTTCCCAATTGGCGCTGTCCACTGGTTTTTCATGATGCGCCAAACGATCGTAGCCGGGCAGCGCATGCAGTCGATAGGCTCCTTCGGTTTCGCCAAATGCGCTCACCGAAATCGTATAAGTCGATGTTCGCGGAAAGACAAATGCTTGAACTGCCGCGTGGCCTTCGTCAGGATAGGCGTAATCATCGTTCGAGACCACGAGCTCGCCCGTGTGGTCAAAGATCTCGAGCATAGGGTCCAACCCTTGGCTCAAGGCTTGGACGCGAAAGGAAACCAAGGTAAGTTCCAGCGCCGTCAAGGAGTAGCGGTGCTCTTCGCCAACTGCAAGTTCGCCGTCAACGACGCTGCCTATCCGAATCGCTCGGTCTTGGGCGTAGTTTGTGGAAAGCGCCGCCACCAGGCAGGCGATGCAGAAGAGGATTCTGCCCGGCGCGGTCATTTGTCTTTTGGCATCCAGGAGGTATAGGTATCGGCCAGGTAATCCAGATAGGCGTAATAGTCTTCCTGCGACATCTCCGCGCCTAGCTCGCCCCGGTGGAATTCAGCCTGGGCGATGCGGCGGTAATTGCCGGCTTCGCGCAGATCGCGCCCGTCTTCGTTCTTGCGTTTTTTCTTGCGCGCATATTTTGTCGAAAGGCGCGAAAGCGGCAGCGATTCGAAGTCAGTCGGCGATACAATACTGTAGGTCACGATATATTCGCCGTCTTGTTCCAGCGCATTCGCCACCACGTACCAACCCTTCGGCACGCGCGGATGGCGCTTCGCCTCGAAATGCCACATCAGCAGATTGACATTCTGTTCGGCGTCAATCGCGCCTTGAACCTTGCTGCCGCTTACCAGTTGGATGATGTCGCCCACAAACTGGATATATCGATTGCTGGGCCAATAGCGCTTGCTCAGATAATCGGCGCCATAGGTGAGGCCGACGGCGACAAGCAGGGCGGCGCCAATGGTAATCAAACCGCCCTGAGGCAGAATCGCGCCGATGAAAAAGTAGCTTACGAGCGCGCCAAGGACGAAGGTCACGCAACCGACCATGCGGACGCCGGAATGCTCCCTGTCCACCTCAAACTCGATATTGGGGACCGCGTCAGGCGCGTTTAGCATAAGCAGTGGCGTTTCTGTGGCTTTACTTCCACTCGCGGAGTCCGTCTACCTAATGAGGACATCATAACGCATATTGTTCATGTTTCAATGGCGCCGCTCCCCGCCCCGGCGGCCATTTAGTATCGCCGCCAGATCCTTTACGGATCGATCCTGGTAATTTTCAGGCTATCCATAAGCCTGCTACTCAGCGCTTTCAATTATCTGGCGCAATTCATTTCTCCGCCAGCGCCCTTCTGCTGCCGACCACGCTCCGGCGCGGTCAGCCAAATCGCTTCCACCAGATGCCGGTACATTCCGGCACGATCAGTTTCTCGCCATCCAGACAGTCGTCCGCCGTCTCGTCGCCGAAGAAAAACCGCATCAATTCATCGGCTTCCGCGGGCGAGGCGAATTGGAAGTCGGTACGAATCCAGCGAAAATCGAAGCCGTGCTCGACTTGCCAGTATTCATAGAGCTTTCTCAAGCTCGCCGATGGCGCCAGCGGCTGGCGGCGGCCCGTACCCATCGTCTCGATGAGAATTGCGACACCGCCGGGCTTGAGAATGCGCTCCATCTCAGCGAGCATCGCGTCGCTGCGCGCGCGCCAATCATCTGGATACCATCCGATGACATGGGCGAAGCTCCAGCCTTCTATGACCAGATCCGCACAACCTGACGCGACCGGCATTTGACCGTTGTCTCCTAGCGCAAGGCGCCAATTGGTCATGCCGCTAGCGCGCATGGCGCTCGCCGCTTGTCTCAGCATAGACTCTTCTATGTCAACCGCACAGACCTGGTCAACCAAAACGGAGAGCAGCCGCGTGATACGCCCAGTGCCAGCGCCAAACTCCACCACCTTCAACCCGTGCAAGGGGCGGATTTCATGTAGCGCGGCGATGAGGTTGCCTTGCCGGTCCTCGCGCGCAACTAGACGATCAAATTGTTCAGCTTGGTTACGATAGATATCCTGGAAGAAATTGCGCCGCGATGTAACGTTTGATTCGAGCATCCTCGATTTGCTCAAGCGCTGAAATGGACCAGAAGCTCATCAAATCGCTCCTGATCAATCTGAGGATAGTTGGCCAATTGCGCCTTGAAGACGCGCATATAATCGGCGATCAGCTCGCGCGTGTAGGCTTCAAAGCGCAGGGTAACCGCTGGCTGCGTATTGCTCGCGCGCACCAAGCCCCAGCCGCTCTCAAAGATCACCCTCGCCCCGTCGACGGTTACGACTTCATAATTGCTTTGCAGACTCGCCGTCATCTCGTCGATCATCTTGAACTTTAGCTCGTCAGGCGCGGACAGCACGATCTCCGGCGTGGCAACCAATTTGGGAATATCATCGAATATCTCGGCGACAGTCGCATCGGTTTGGCTGATGATTTCCAAGGTCTTTAGCGCGACCAGCGGCGCGTCATCAAAGCCGAAATAGTCTTCGCCAATGAAGAGGTGCCCGCTGACTTCTCCGCCAAGCAAGGAGCCGATCTCATTCATCTTATGCTTCATCAAGCTGTGGCCCGATTTCCACATGACCGGTTCGCCGCCATATCTGGAAATTTCGTCGGGCAGCGCCTGCGAGGCTTTTACATCAAAGACAACGGGCGTGCCCGGGTGACGGCTGAGCAGATCGCGCGCCAACAGCGCCAGCAGCCGGTCGGCCGCGATATGATGCCCGTGATTATCAATGAAGCCGCAGCGGTCGCTGTCGCCGTCAAACGCCAGTCCCAAATCTGCACCCAATTCGACGACTTTGGCTTCCAGGTCGCGCGTCATTTCCGGGTCTTCCGGATTCGGCAGATGATTAGGAAAGCTGCCATCCGGCTCGCAATAGAGGCATTCCACCTCCAGTCCCAAGGCGGTCAACACAGGCGGCAGGTAGGCGCCGGACAAGCCATTGCCGGCATCCAATACGACTTTCATGCGTCGAGCCATCGTCACCTTGCTTTGAATCGCCGCCATATGACGTTGGATCATGTCCATGTCTTCGGTTATTTCAGCATTGCCTGATGAAAATGCGCCTTCATCGATGATGCGCAGCAGATCCTGAATCTGCTCATCGGCGAGCGCCAGTTTGCCATATGCCATCTTGATGCCGTTGTAGCGCGTGTCCAGATGGCTGCCAGTAATCATCACGCCGGCGCCGATTCCCGCATACGAGGCCGAGGCAAAGTATACGGTCGGCGTAAGCACCTCGCCGATGTCGGTCACCGGCAGACCAGTCGAGGCCAAGCCCTCGATGACAGCCGCCTTGAGCGGTCCCGAAGTCAGGCGATTGTCGGCGCCGACAAATACGCGCTCGGACTGAATGTGGCGCGGCAGGTAGGTACCCAATGCCTTGCCGACAAGCAGCGCTACCGCGGGCGTCAGCTGCGGCCCATCCCCGGCTGCCGTCCCGCGGATATCGTATTTGCGGAAAATCGAACGATCGATTGCTGTCATATTCCTCTCCATCCCGTCAGCGCGGGCGCATTGCCCACGTTTTGCATCTCTGATCAACCAGCCTGGGGCCAGTGCCGTTGGCAAAAAAGGAGGCAGACCGCATTCCGGCACTGCCCTTTGCAATCATGCGCTTTATGTCGCCCGTCGTCACGCTTCCAGCGCGAAGCTCTCGCCTTCTACATCAGCCGAGAATTTCAAGCCGCCGCCGCGCTTACGGCTGGAACTGATGCGCACTTCGGTGCCTTCCGGTGGATTCGCCCGCAGCAAAAAATCCGCCAGCGGTTCGCGCAGGTTGCGGCGCAGAATCCGCCGAAGTGGACGCGCGCCGAATTCCGGTTCATCGTTTTGCGCCAGCAGCCAATTCTTGGCGCCTTGGGTAAAGGTCAGCGTCAATCCGCGCTCTTTTGCCAGCTTGTTCTCCTTCTCGATCAGCAAGTCGAGAATCAGTACGAAGTCCTCGTCGCTCAAGGCGTTGAACAGGATCACCTCATCAAGCCGATTAATGAATTCGGGCCGCAGAAACTCCAGCACTTCTTCCATGATCATCTCGCGCAGGTCTTCGGTGATATGACGCACCATCAGATGCTCGGAGCCGATATTGCTGGTCAAAATCACAACTGCCTCGCTGAAACGCGCGATATTGCCGCGGCCGTCGGTCAGCCGTCCCTCCTCCATCACCTGCAAGAGCACATCCATAATGCGCGGATGCGCCTTTTCGATTTCGTCCAGCAGCACGATGGTGTACGGCTGCTGGCGGATGCGCTCGGTGAGCTGACCGCCTTCATCGCTGCCGACATAACCCACTGCCGAGCCGATCAAACGGTTGATACTGCTTTCATCTTTGTACTCGCTCATATCGAGCGGGAAGAGGTTTTCCTCGCTGCCGAACATGAAGTCCGCCAAGACGCGCGCCAGTTCCGTCTTGCCGATGCCGGTTGGTCCCAGAAACAGAAAGGCGCCGATGGGACGGCGCGGATCCTTCAGCCCCACGCGTGCGGTCTTGATGGCGCGGCTTACTGAATTCACCGCCTCTTCCTGTCCGATCAGGCGCAGGCGCAAGTGGTCTTCCATATTGGCGTAGCGAAGCCGTTCATCGGCGCCAAGTTTGGTCACCGGTATGCCGGTCATCTGGCTCGTCACTAGGGCGACATCTTCCACATCAAGCGAGGCGTCATTGTTATCCGGTCGGAAAGCCAGGTCGTCCTGCTTTCCCATATTCACAAGCGCCGCCGTGCGATGCAGCAGTTGTTCAGCGCTGAGCGGCAGCGGGCTTATCGTCAAGAAACGCTGCGCCATGCGCGCCGCCATCTTCAGCGCTTCATGATCGACTGCGATTTCATAATCTGATTCCAAATGCGGCGAGATCGTCTCCAGGATTTCGACAGTCTCATCAAGCGATGGCTCGTCCACGCGAATGACCTGACTGTTCTCCATAATGGCGCTGACGCCCTTGATGCGCTCTTCGAACTCCTGCACGCTCGTCGTGCAGATGATGACCGGGTCATCGCTCAAGAATGCTTTCTGCACCAGCGAAGTCGCCTTGTTGAAATCGGCTTTGATCGGACCGCCGAAAAAACGATGAATCAGCGGCAAGAACAAGATGCCGCGCCGCGCCGCGCTCATACCAGCGCGAAAGGCTTCCTGGTCGCCATCCAGCAGCGCCGTCTCGCTGATTTGCACTAGATTGGACAAGCCCGCCGGACCCTTTTCTTCCGCCATCAGCAGCGCCAGGCTGTACGCCAGGGTGCGTTTGCCGACGCCATCAGGACCGACCAGAACGATATGTCGGTTCACGGATTGCGTCAGCACATTGATCATGTTGCGCAGCAGATCTTCGCGGAAATGCACCGCGCGCAGCAAGCCCCGTTTCGCTCGCTTTACGAAGTCAACCGTTGTGCTGTCCTCACGCGCCGGGATAATCTTGCTGGCATCGCTGTACGCGTCCTGTATCGCCTTGGGCGTTATGCTGAACTGGCGCAAGATCCCGCCGGTGCTCACTGACGACTCGGCCAGCACCGCCAAAGCATGATCAGTATCGATCTTCTGCTCATTCATCGAATTGGCAACGGTAAGCCCGTCGTCCAGCAGCACGATGCACTGCCGGCTAAGCGATACTTTTCGGTTGCCGATAGCGACAAAGTCCAGGCTGCCATCGGGATCCCGCCGAGATTGCGCCGCCACCTTGACTTGACGCTCCAGCCGCTCAAGATCGACGCCGCGCGATGTTTCAAACTCTTTCAACATGCGCCAAGCCGCGGTATTCTCCCGCCGGAGCAGGGCGAGCAGTACCATTTCCGGCATGATCGACGACTTGCGGAACTGTTGCAGCATCGGCGCAGCGTCGTTCAATACGGCATCCATGTCCTTTGAGAGCAGGTCGGGATTAAGCGTTGACATCTACCAGCGGAATCCTTTGCATGTTCAAGCCTCAATCCTCGCCAAGGCGCAGAGTCATTATAGCTTAGTACGCGGCCGCGCGACTAGATTCTCTCGCCTCCGCCGTATGAATATCATCAGAATTTACACGACCTTAACTACCCGGCGAAGGCGCATCTGTCCCCGAACTCGCGCGGCTGCCGAAGATGCGCGCCTATATCCGGCACACGTCGCTCGAAAACTAAAACTCGTTCTTTTGAATGAACATGAAATGCAGAAAGTTGAACAGGTCTTCTCCAGCGAGCAGCCGCGGTCGGGCGCGGTCCTCAATGATGCCGGGGAACAACTCCACCGCGAGAAGACGCCCATCGTAAACGTAGAGCGTATCAAGGAAAAAACGCCGATTTCCCCAAGGCAGCTGGTCGAAGAATAGATTGCCCAAGCCGTAATGGATGAAAGCGGTCTCGCCACGACGCGTCGGGTAGAATTCAAAGGTCATAGGCTTGTGTTCAGCGGTGCCAATCACAATATCGGCGCCCCATTCCGCGTAGGTCTGGAAATCAAGGCGCTGCTGCTGCATCGGCTGAAACGCTTCGAATTCGCGATATTGCACCGTCATCAGCACGAGGTCGACTGCAGCCGCCAATAGCGCCAGCGCCTCGCGCAGCCAGCCGCCGCGGCAATAAGCGTTCCCCGGTCGCGCGCCGCCAAGCGCTGCCTCATCGTCATTGGCGAAAGCATAGTAGGGACCGATATTGTTGCAAGCGAGCCAGCCGATCCGTGAACCGTTGCGCTCGAGTATCAAGGGCTGCCTCGCCTCAACAAGATTCCGCCCGCCACCCACCAAGCTATATCCCCGTTCCTCAAAATGCGCCAGCGTATTTTCGAATGCCTCGTAGCCGAAATCGTTGATGTGATTGCCGGTCAAGTCAATCACATCGACATCCAGCAGGTCGAAGAGCCGCGCGTGCTCCGCCAGCATGCACATGCTGTTGTTTCCGCCCAATAGCGCACCCGAATGCTGCGGGCAGTCCGGCGCGATCGAAGCTTCGTGCGTGATCTGGAAATAATCCGACCGGCGCACGTACTCGGCAATGCCGCTCGCCGCCTCTTCCACACCAATCACTTCAATTGCCGGCAGCGTGTGGCGGGCCAGCGCTGTCGTGCCCGATAGCGTGATGCGGGTCAAGTTTTCACTTCTGAAATTGGGGCTCCCGCTTGAGAAAACCAGCGGATACCGCGCCAACTGATCCACCACGGGCAGGTCGTCGATCCATAAGGGACGAAGCCGCAAATGAAGCTGATCAAAAGGAAGCAGCGTGAAACTCCGCTTATCCCGCCAAAGCGCAAAAAACAGCCTGCTATCGGGGACGATTTCAATTCGCGGATGCAACTCAATGCCATGCCGCCACAATCTGTTTGCGCTCGATTCGCTCAGGACAAGCCGTTCATCAAGCGCGCCGCCCAGCAGATTGGCGAGAACCGCTGAGTCGATCGATGTTAGCAGGGCGCCGAAACCAGCCGCTGGCAGCCATAACTCGACGCCGCCACTATTATCCTCCTCCGACGTCGACGCCTTGACTTGCGCATTTTCCCCTGAAAAAGCGCGAGCGTAGAAGCCGACATAATCGCCGACGAATTGCCGCCAGGACGCCTCGCTATGATCGCCGCCAGCATAGACAACATATTCGTGCGGCACTCGCGCATCCCGCAAGGTCACGCGCATCCGATCAATCCCGTCAGCCGCATGATCGGCCGTGCCTCGATCCAGCCACAGTCTCAAGTGCGTGTCTTCATTCAAGCTCTGCGCCAAGTCGAGCGGATTGAAAGCGGGCTCGGCGTGATTGGCATCAAAAAACGGGCTGTGCCCGCCGATCGCGACAAAGCTGGCGGGAAAGCGAAGACCAAGATGATATGCCCAAAAGCCGCCGCGCGAGATGCCGCCAATGGCTCGCCTGCCATCCGTGCGGTAGCCTTCGTCGACTTGAACCAGCAGGTCAAGCAGTATCGCGTCATAGCTGAGGCTATCAAAGTGATTCCGGTTGGCGACCGATCCGCCATAGGGCATCAAGACGATCATCGGCGGCGCGCTACCCTGATGGATGGATGCCTCCAGCGCATTTAGAAAACCCAAGCGCGCCCACTGGCTGTCGTCGGCGTTGGAACCGTGCATGAGCGTCAATACGGGATAAGACTGCTCGGACGATCGATAACAAGGTGGAAGATAAATAGTAAACTTGCGCTCGTGCGCGGACACAGCGCTGAGATAGGTTTCCCGCGTGATCGTGCCCGCTTCGTCGCAATCGAATGCCTGGGCCGATAGGCCCGGAGACAGCGTGAAGGCCGCAATCGCCAAGACAAAACCTACCAAAGCCAGACGACGCAAATCGCCTCCATCAATCCTGTTCTTGTTGAGACAATGCGCGCAAGGATAGCAAATGGCGGCAAAAATGGGAGAGGCGGATCAACTCTCTTCTGAGATTTCTCCGAGCCGATAACCAATGCCGCGAACGTTGACGATCAACTCAACATCGCTGAGACTTTTCAGCTTACGCCGCAGATTGCTTATATGCGGGCGAATGACTTCACGCGCTTCCGGCTCTTTGGTGCGATAACCGCGCACTTCGCTCACAAGTTCAAGGCAGGATATGACGCGCCTGCGGTTGGCGGCCAGATGGAGAAGCAGGTCAAATTCGGTTGGCGTTAGGCTGACGGACTTGGTGTCGACTCGAATCTCATACTTGGCGGGGTCAAGCGTAAAAGGACCGAGGTGGATGGCATTGCCACGCGGCGGCATTCGTTCACGTATTCTGGTCGCGCCCGACTTCGCGTCATAGTCAACCGCGTCCACAGAATCGGACACTTCGCGCGCCAATTCCGATACATTTCGTTCGATCGCATCCAGCAGTCGGCGCCGGCGCATCAGGCTGCGCGCGTTTTCGATGCCTCGCTCTACGCTCTCGCGCAGATCGTCGCTGGAGCATGGCTTGATCAAGTAATCCTGCGCGCCATTGCGCAACGCCTGAATCACGATCTCGGCTTCAGCCTTCTCGCTCATCAGCACAACCATGGCATCGGGCGACTGCGTCTTGATGCCTTGCAACAACGCGATGCCATCCATATCCGGCAGATCGAAGTCGCACAAGACCAAGTCAATCTCGCTTCTGTCGTAACGCTCCAGAGCTGATTCGCCGCTATCAGCCTCACTCACCAGGTATCCGACGCGCTGCAAGGCTTTGCTAACGGTATAGCGGTTCACGCCATCATCGTCTACCAGCAGCAGGCGCATAAGCTGTCTCTCAGCCATTATGGACACCGGGTCCGGATCAGAAGCCTAAATCAAATTATATCTGAACAGCTACCTTCGTGAAATCAGAATGACCCTGACTTCATTCGCCTACTGAGCGGTCATGCCAGCCATAAGGTAAGGCTCTTGGATTCACCGTTGTCATCGCCGGAGCCGTCCGCCAGATGCCAGGTCGCGCCGACGCAGATGGCGATGACGGCGTCCTCGGTGCAAACCATCGGGATGCGAGAGCGAATGTCACGCGGAATCTTGCGGTCGATCATCCAGTCCTTGATCTTGCGTGAATGCCCGCCCATGCCCTTCGGCTTGATGCGGTCGCCCGGGCGCCGCGTCCGCAGGCGCAGCTTAATGCTCTGCGGCAACTGCAGGCTTTCGCCGCCCGTACACAACACTCGTTCTGTAGAAAGGCAAACCGTCAAGCCATGAATGCGCAAAGGAGAACCTGCGAGAATCGGTTTATCTGTGTCGGCTGGAATCAAGCGGTATGTTTCGTATACGCCTTGCGCGTCCTTACGCTCGAAAACTACCTCGTCATAATCCATCCGCATCTGCGCCACAGCGTTCAAATCGCGACGGTCGCCGGCGCCGGCTGCTTGCGCCCAGGCAATGAGGTCAAGGGTCAGCGCATAAGACAGAGACGAGTCGCCGGACAATGCGGCAGATGCCCGCTTTACGAGTCGACGCTGTAAGGCGGGGTGCAAGGCAGCGAAGTCGTCTTTCCCGATGCGCCAGCGCTCTGCCGATACGTTCAACCGGGGCATCACCGCCTCATCAAAATGCGACGCAACAAAATCCTCGTCCACCGCGGCGGTTTCCGCCAGGCGTTCAAAAGCGCTCAGCAAATTAGGGTTTAGGCTTTGCAAGCGAGTGATGATTTCATGACGGACGAGGTTTCGGCGGTAGCCGATGTCGTCGTTGCTCGCATCCTGGCGAAACGGCAGTTTGTGGCGCTGGCAATACGCCATCAGGTCGTCCTTGGAGAGGCGGAGAAGCGGTCGCACAAGCCGAATACCGGTCTGATCTGGCATTTCGCTGACGACTTGCATGCCGCGCAATCCGCGCGTGCCGCTTCCGCGGACGATGTTCATCAATATGGTTTCCGCCTGGTCCAGCGCGTGATGACCTGCTGCGGCGCATTTGCTCCCTTGCTCGCGCGCTACCCGCGCCAAAAAAGCGTATCGCGCGCGCCGCGCCGCTTCCTCGAGGCCGATGCCCCACTCCCCCGCAAGCTGCGGCACATCAGCCTGATCAAGGGTGAAGGGGATATTCCAACGGGTCGCCGTCTGCGCCACAAAGTCCAAATCCTGCGAGCCCGCCTCGGCTCGAATCCCGTGATCAAGCGAGGCGACATGCAAATCAATACCCAGCTCCTCCTTCAAGCGATCCAATACATGGAGCAGCGCCATTGAGTCTCCACCGCCTGAAACCGCAACGATCAGAAGTTCGCCGGTAGCGAAAGCGTCATGCAATTTGAGCGTGCGCAAGACTGCATCCAAAATCATCGAGGGGCCATCGGCGAACTCGCCTCAGTCGCGCTTCATAACTCAATCATAACCTCGTAGGCGCATCTTGTGAACGATGCGCGAATCGGTGCTATATTTGATGAAAGTGAATCCGTTATTCGCTTGCGTTGGCGTAACGTTGAGCGCAGTTAATATTCGTTAATGTTGGGCTATGATATAATGCGCGGCGTAGGCTTTACGTCGAGGAACCATTCGTGCTAAGTCCCCTGGATTTTTTGTTTGGGCTCTTTTCGCTCGACATTGGCATCGACTTGGGTACAGCCTATACCTTGGTTTACGTACGCGGCAAAGGCATCGTCATTAACGAGCCGTCCTTTGTGGCAGTTGACCGCAAAACCAGAGCGCCAATCGAAGTAGGCGCGCGCGCCAAAGAAATGTGGAGCAAGAATCCGCGCGACATCCTCATCGTTCGCCCGCTGCGCGACGGCGTCATTAGCGAGTTCGAAATTACCGCCCGAATGTTGGATTATCTTATCAAGAAAGCGCACGAGCAGAGCTGGGTGCCCGTGCCCAGGCCCCGCGTTGTGGTCGGCATTCCGAGCGGCGTCACCGAAGTTGAAAAACGAGCCGTCATTGAAGCGACGCTGGACGCGGGCGCGCGCGAAGCCCACCTGATTGAAGAGCCAGTGGCGGCTGCAATCGGCGCCAACCTGCCGGTGCTGGAAACACGGGGCAGCATGGTGGTCGATATCGGCGGCGGAACGACCGAAGTCGCGCTCTTCTCATTGGGCGGCATTGTCATCAGTCGCTCGATACGGGTAGCTGGCGACGAAATGGACGAAGACATCGTCCAGCATTTACGAAACAAGCACAATCTGCTCATCGGCGAGCCTACTGCGGAAAAGGCGAAGATTGATATCGGCTCCGCCTTTCCCTTGCCACAAGAGCGCACGTACATGGTCAAGGGCCGCAACCTGACCTCCGGCTTGCCCGACTCGGTAGAGGTCAGCTCAATTGAAATCCGCGAGGCGATTAGCGGCTCCGTCAACATCATCATTGATACGGTCAAGGACGCGCTTGACGATACGCCGCCCGAGCTGGTCGCCGATCTGATGGAGAGCGGCATTACGATTGCCGGCGGCGGCGGACAGCTACGGGGCCTCGGCGAACGCCTGCAGGAAGAAGTCAATATCCGTTCCTGGCTCGCCGATGACGCCATGACATGCGTCGCCCGCGGCGCCGGGCGCGTTCTGGAAGACTACAACAACTTGCGCCGCCTGCTGACCGGACCCGAGCGCGGCAGCACGCGTCACTGACGCGCCAAAATCCTATGCCGGCGCCGCCAACGGCGGTTTCACGGCGATTCAGTCCGCCTTCCACATCATTTCGTCATTCCGATAGTTGCGCTCAATCTATGATAACATTAGGCAGAGCGCGCTCTTGAAAGGTCGATGCTTTGCGGAATTTCCGACAGCCAAGTCGAGCGCTGGCTTTGTTGCTTACGCTGAGCCTGTGCGGGCTTCTGGTCCTGCTCAGCCTCTTCGGCGCATTGACGCCGGTGGAAGGGGTGGTTGCCGCTCCGCTAAATGGCTTGTCGGGCTTGTTCAATCGCATATCGCTATCGTTTAATGCCGCGTTTGAAGAACTCAACAACCTGGGCCAGTTGCGAGAACGGATCGCCTTACTCGAAGAACAGCTCGCCCGCCGTCAAGTCGAATCCATTGAACTGCGCGAAGCCGCCAGCGATTACGTCCGATTGAAGAGCTTGCTCGCGTATACATCACCGCTGGAAGACCAGGAATTCTTGCCCGCCGATGTGATCGCCATCGAGCAGACCGGGATCGCTCGCAACATAATAATCAACCGTGGAACGCGCGATGGCATCGCTGTGGGCATGCCGGTGACCACAGAATTGGGATTGGTCGGGCGGATCATCCGCGTCAGCGCTAATGCGGCGCAGGTGCAGCTCATCAACGACGAGAACAGCGCCGTCAGCTCGCGCCTGCAAACCACACGCGCGCACGGCAGCATCATCGGCCAAGCGTCGGGCGTGCTGCGGTTGACCATGGTCGATTTGGACGAAGTGATCACGCAAGGCGATCTTGTCATCACCTCCGGGCTGGGGGGTAATTTTCCGCCAGATATCGTCGTCGGCCAGGTGACAAGCGTACGGCAATTCGAATTCGAGCTGTTCCAGGAAGCCGAAGTGCGCAGTCTCTTCGACTTTGACACGCTTGAGTTGGTGCTCGTCATTACCAGCTTTGAGCCGATTGACTTGACGGTATTCGAGCGGACGGACGAAAGCTGATATGGGCCGTTACTTGTCCATTGCAATCCTGGGTCTGGCAGCGGCGCTATCAGCCAGTTTTGTGCCACAGTTCATCGCTTTTGTCGAAGCCCTGCTTACCAATTTCACGCCAATTCACGTGCACACGCGCGGCCAACCCAGCCTGGTCATGTTGTTGGTGATTTGCTGGTCAGTTCGCTCGAGCCTGGGCGATGGCTTCGTTTGGGCGCTGGTCGGCGGAATCATGCTTGACCTGCTGTCTATCCTGCCAATAGGTACATCCTCAGCAGCGCTGGTTGTCATTGTCTTCGTCGTCAATGGCGTCGCGCGGCAACTGTTGCGTCTGCGCTTTCTTTTTCTTCTGGCCGTTACCGCCTTCGCAACCGCTTTCATGACGGCGGTCACCGCATTGGCTCTGTTTCTGCTCGGCAACACATACGATATCCCGTCGCTGATCCGCCTGACGCTTCTGCCGACGATGATTTATAACCTGGTCGCTGTAATACCGGTATATGCCTTCGTTCGCCTTCTCCAGCGCCGGCTGGAAGGCGGCTTGCAAAGCGCCCCGCATAGTTTGACGCTTGGCGCCGAAACAGGCAGATACGAATGAAATCCAACCGACTGATCCCCTTTCAAACCTGGCGCTTAACCTTCTTTCAGGCAGTTATTATTGCCGTATTCCTGATTTTCGGCATCCGCATGTATGAATTACAGGTTTTGCGCCAAGCTGAATTCCAGGCAGCCGCCGACGAGAATCGGCTGAACGAGCTTCCCATCCCGGCAAGGCGCGGCGCCATATTTGACCGCAATGACCGGCGGCTGGCTTTCAACGTGCCAGCGTACAATGTCACGGTCGTACCCGCGCAACTGCCAGCTGATGAGGAGGCTGAACTGGATGTGTATAACCGACTGTCCGCCCTGGTCGGCGTACCGCCAACGCGCGAAATCGCCGCGCAAGCGGGCCAACTGGTCCGTAGCATCCAAGACCTGGTCGAAGAAGGAGAAGGCATTGAACCCTTCAGTCCAGTGATTGTCGCCATTGACGTGCCGCAATTGGTTGCGATGCAAATTCTGGAAGAACGAATCTATATGCCAGGCGTTGATGTCGAGCCGGTCGCAGTACGTGAATATCCGACGGGCGCCTTGACAACGCATATCATCGGTTACATGGGACCCATCCCCGCGGAAGAGGCGACGGAATTAAAAGCGCTGGGCTATAACCCAGCCTTTGACCGCATCGGATATGAAGGCATTGAGCGCTATCTGGAGGCGCGCCTCGCGGGAAGGCGCGGCTCGACGCGACGCGAAATCGATGTCGCCGGCGAAGTCGTGAAAGTGATCGAGCAAGATGACCCGACGCCGGGGCAAAACGTACGACTGACGATCGACACCGATTTGCAGGCTTTCGCGCGCCAGGCGCTGATTGATCAACTGGAAGAACTCAACACGACTGCCGGGCGCACAATCTCGCAGCAAGGCGTCGTCATCGCCATGGACCCCCGCACCGGAGAAGTGCTGGCTTTGGTCAGTTACCCCAGCTACGATAACTCGCGCTTCGCCCGCGCCATAGACGTCGAGTATTTCCTCGAGATTGCAGCCGACCCGCTGTTTCCCCTTTTGGACAAGACCATCAAGGGCCAATATCCGCCTGGGTCCGTGTGGAAAGTGATCACCGCGGCCGCCGTCTTGGAAGAAAATGTCATCGATCCAAACACGCTGCTGCTGGACGAGGGCCAGCTGCTTGTCGAGAATCGCTACGCCCCCTTGGACCGCGCCGCCGCCCAGCGCTTCGTCTGTTGGCTGCGCAGCGGGCACGGACGCGTGGATATGATACGGGGCATCGCCTGGAGTTGCGATGTGTACTTCTACCAGATCGGCGGCGGCAATCCGAATCTCTCGGCACAAACCATACGTCCGGGCGGCCTCGGCATCGACGATCTCTTTCGCTACGGCACGGCATTCGGAATTGGCAGCGAGCTAGGCATTGAATTGCCCTTCGAAAACCCCAACCGTATGCCCGATCCAGATTGGAAGCGGCGCAATCAAGGCGAGAGCTGGTCTACTGGCGATACTTACAACGCAGCCTTTGGGCAAGGCTACGTCAACGTTACGCCGCTCCAACTGATTGCATCGGTCGCCGCTACCATAAACGGTGGCGTCCTGTATCAGCCGACAATCATCCGCGAATTCCTCGACGAAGAGCGGCAAGTCATTGAAGGTTTCGAGCCCAAGGTATTGCGCACGATCAATCGCGAGATGATGACAGCAGGCGACGAACTGACTTTGCTGCTGCTGGAAGATATGCTGATGAAAGGCGAGTCAAGCCTGGCATGCGTCTGCGAACCCAATTCGCAGTGGTATGATCCGTATCGCTGTGATCCGGAAGGGTATCGGAATACAGCCGATCTGAATCCAGATCCGGGAATCGAAGACTTGCAGACATACCGTATTCACATCCCGCTGAATTACAGCTTTAATGGCTCCTTGTGCCAGCCGGTGAGGTTCCGTACGGTGAATACGCCCTATATCCCGCCCTTTGTTTCCGCTGACACGCTTGATCTGGTGCGCGAAGGCATGCGGGAGGCTGTTATCGGCGAGGGCGGCACGGCGCAGCCAGCTGATCTGCCATTCGTCGAGGTCGCAGGAAAGACGGGCACCGCCGAATACTGTGATGACAACGCCTGGGCGCTCAACCTATGCGTCCCAGGCCAGTGGCCCGCACACGCCTGGTACACCGGCTACGCGCCCTATGACGATCCTGAAATCATCATCATCGCTTTTGTATATAATGGCGGCGAAGGTTCGCAGGTCGCTTTACCGATTGTGCGGCGAACGATGGAAGAGTATTTCCGGCTGAAAGTCAACACCGACGGCTTGGCTTTGCAGTCTTCGGCAAGCGCCAGCGAGGCTTGAGGTGCAGCAGCTGTCTACAGAGCAACGCCGTTTAATCCGGCAATGGAGCCCGGCTGTCTTCGCCGCAGCGACCACCTGGCTGCTGATGCTATTCTTTGGCGAAACCCCGATAGCGCGCGCGTCCGGGCTTTCGCTCGCCATCCTCGGCGTGACGGCGGGAATGCGGCACATGGGCTTCGTCGCGTCAATCGGTGGCGGGCTGACCCTAGCGCTCTGCCCGCTGTTTTGGTCGCAAACGGGCGGCGGCCAGTCCCAACCGGCGACGATCGTTTTCGCCGCATGCGCCGCTGCCGTCGCGATGCTGCTGGCGACTCGCTTGCTCAAGCGCAGCGACCTCGGAATCGCATTGGGCATTGTCTTCTTTCTCTTCATTTTCTGGAACCAGATAGGAACTTCGCAGAGCCTGCGGCTCACCGGGCTGGTAACCGCCTGGCTGCTTTACCTGACAGTCGACATGATTCTGCTGACCAATCCTCGACCCGGCATCAAGCCGGCGCGAAATCCCAAGACATGGCATACACTCGGCATGCTCTTTCTTTTTGCCATCGGCGCCATCAATGATCCACTGGTGACCTTGCTGGCCCCTGCGCTCTTGCTCGCGCTTTTTCTGTCTTACGCCAGGTTGCGCGCCATGTATTGGCTCGCCATGTTCGGCGCAATCGCAACCGGCTGCATTTTGCTCGCGCGCGCCTACCTGCTGCCGGAACCTTCCCCGCTGGATATATGGGGCTGGCGCGACGCGGCGAGATGGATCGAGCTGGGTCAACTGGTCATCGCCCAATTCAGCGTCTTCGGCATCATCCTAGGCGTCATCGGATTGGCGCGCTTGTCTCGCTGGTATCCACCGCTTGGCACGGTAACCATGATCGCCTACGCTGCCTACGGTTTCTTCGGGCTAACGTATGACGGCAGCCACCGCGAGATCCTGCTGATTCCTCTAATCATCATTCAAGTCATGTGGATGACCTACGCCGTCAATACCTTCGGCCAATGGGTGAACAAGTCGCTGTCCGATGAGTCGGGCCGCTGGATTCACATCGTATCGCTGGTCTACTTTGCGCTACCCGCGCTCCTGCTTGTTGACATCTTGAGATCCTGAATTCATCTCCTTGCTCGCGCCCGATCTCGTTTGGCGGCAACTCTCCAAAAAGTTGGCGCCAAATAGACGGCTTTTTCATTGGCAAAGACGTAAGCGCCTTTCGGAAAAGCGAGTATATTTAACTTATTGCTTATTGCGACGCGCCTCACGAAAGTGAATGTCACCCAGCATGCAAGAAGAACTTATCGCGATAAAGGGCGTTAACGACGGCTTGCTCATATCGCTCAGCTCCACGGAAAACTGGCAATCCGTTACCGATCAGCTTGCGGCGCGCATCGACGAGCAGGCGGAATTCTACGCTGGCGCCAATATCACTGTCGAGCTTGGTGAACGCCCGGTGCCGAAATACGAACTCAGTTCGCTGAGAGCTTTGCTCGAACGTCGTGGCTTGACACTGTCTCTCATACGCAGCGAGAGCGACACAACCCAGAAGTCGGCGGAATCGCTTGCGGTGCCTATCGAGAACCATGTTGATGTGGCCTTGCCCCAGCCGACCGTGCAGGAAACGGCGGCGGTTCATTCGGAGGAGACCGGCACTGATGGTGTCTTGTTTCGCCGCACGCTTCGTTCGGGTCGGACGATACACAATGACGGGCACGTGATTGTCTTCGGCGATGTGAATCCTGGCGCCAAAGTAATCGCCGGGGGCGACATTGTTGTATGGGGAAAACTGCGCGGCTACGTCCATGCCGGCGCCAACGGCAATGAATCCGCCATCGTATGCGCCTTGGAAATGAGCCCCAGCCAGCTGCGGATTGCCGATCTCGTTGTTACCTCACCGCCGGGCAAGCGCAAGCGGATCATGCCGGAAGTCGCGCTGGTCCGCGAAAATCAAATTATAGTCGAAGCCAGAGATTAGACCGAGAAAGGACGCCGAATGGGGGGCAAAGTAGTAACGATATCGTCAGGAAAAGGAGGCGTTGGCAAGACGACCGCTACAGCCAACCTTGGAATTTCCCTGGCGAGCCTAGGCAAGAAAGTGGTGGTCATTGACGCCGATATCGGCCTGCGAAATCTTGATGTCATTATGGGTTTGGAAAACCGCATCGTATACGACCTGGTCGATGTCGTCGAAGGAAGAAGCAAACTTCGTCAGGCGATGATCAAGCACAAAAAGTTCGATGACTTGTTCCTTATCCCCGCCGCGCAAACGCGCGACAAGATGGCGGTCAGCCCCGCCGATATGGTCAAGCTGGTCGACGAGCTGCGCGAAGACTTCGATTATATCTTGATCGATTCTCCCGCCGGCATTGAGCGAGGCTTTCGCAACGCGCTGGAACCGGCCGACGAAGTGCTGATCGTAACCAATCCAGAAGTGTCGGCGGTGCGCGATGCCGACCGCATCATCGGTTTGATTGAAGCAGCCGACAAAGGACCGGGCCGGCTCATCATCAACCGCCTCAAAACCGAATTGGTGAAAAAGGGCGAGATGCTGTCCTCCGATGACGTCTTCGATATCCTCGGCTTGTCGATAGTGGGAATTATCCCCGAGGACGAGTTGGTGCTGTCGGCGTCGAATAGTGGAATTCCGGTAACGCTCAACATGCATTCCAAAGCCGGCATGGCTTTCAACAATGTCGCCAGGCGCGTCATCGGTGAAGATGTGCCCTTCATGAATCTTGACGAAAGCCCCGGCATTCTCCAACGACTCGCCCAGCTGCTAAACGGTCGGTAGGCTTAGCCAGAACGTTACTGTGAGCAATAGCTACCAGCAAAGGAAACCCACATGACCAACCTACTGAGCCGTTTGTTCGGCCGGTCGAAGAAAGGCAGCGGCGCTACCGCAAAGGACAGGCTGCGCTTCGTCCTTCAACATGACCGCATTAACTTGCCACCGGAACGCATGGAAGAGATGAAGAGCGAAATCCTCGCTGTAATCGTCAAGTACCTCGTTGTCGACAAAGACAGCGTGGAAATCGATCTGGAGCAGCGCGACCGCACACATAGCAAGCTGGTCGCTGATATCCCTGTCGCCATTCATACACCGTCGAATGCAAAGCCGATCGCGAGCTCGGCAACGCCAGCGGATCTAAGCGAATCCAACGGCGCGAACAACGGCGCCGACGCCGAATTAGCGGAAGACGACTCAGAAGTCGAGCCGGCCAAATCTGAGGGGTCCATAGACGCGAAGGATGCAAAAGACGACAGGGACCAGGACGAAAAAGATAAGAAAGCCTGAGCCCGGATCGCAACTGGAATGGCCAAGCCCCATCAATGATCTTTCTGCGACGCCACCGTCCTTCTGGAATTCAAGGCAGACATTGCAACACCCGGAAACTCACCAAACCCTGTCTATTCAGCGCGCTTCCCCATATAATGCGGCAACGGCTGGATGAGCGGAGTCGGTCCGCATGGTTGAGAGTGTTGGCGCCTGGCGGCGGTTTGACTTCATACTGTTCGCCGCTACCTTGATCCTGGTCAGTTTCGGCATCATGATGATCGCCAGCGCGACGCAAGACGCCATCGACGACGACATCATTAGCCGCGTTCCTGATCAAATCAACTTCGCAATCATTGGTTTCATCGTCGTAATTGTCATGGCCGCCATTGACTATCGGCTGCTCGGCAGCTTGAGCCCCTGGCTCTACGCCGGAATGGTGCTTCTCCTCGTCATGGTGCAATTCTTTGGCGTGGAAGGCGCGGGTGGCGCCAAGCGCTGGCTTAATATTGGCATCCGCGTACAGCCATCCGAGATAGGTAAAATCCTGCTCATCATCACACTCTCGCAGTTCGTCGCCGAGCGCTACCTCGAACTTGGCAAGCTCTCGACCGTCTTCCGGACGATGATTCATGTGGCGATCCCAGCGGCTCTTATTTTTGCCCAGCCAGACTTGGGCACAACCATCGTTTTCTTGGTGATCTGGGCGGTGATCATCTGGTCGGCCGGCTTGCGACTGCGCCACATCGCATTCTTCCTGCTCGCGCTTTTGGTGATCTTGCCGACCATATTCCCGCTGCTGCCGCGTTATCAGCAATTGCGCGTGGAGACCTTTATAAACCCGGAACAAGACCCTGATGCCGCCTACAATATCAATCAGGCGCGGATCAGCATCGGATCGGGCGGCATCCTGGGCAAGGGATACGCGGTCGGCTCCCAGAACACGGGCCGTTTCCTTCGCGTACGCCATACCGACTTCATTTTCAGCGTCATCGCGCATGAATTCGGCATGGCCGGTGGCGTCGCCGTTCTGGCGATCTTTGCCCTTATCTTGTCGCGCATACTGAAAGGCGCGCGAGAAGCGAGCGATCCCTTGGGCAGTATGATCTGTTACGGCGTCGCCGCCATGATATTCTTCCAGACGACTGTTTCAATCGGCATGAATCTCAACCTGATGCCCGTCACCGGCTTGACCCTGCCCTTCGTCAGTTCCGGCGGCACATCGCTTCTGTTTACGATGGTGGGCGTCGGCCTCGTCGAAAGTGTAATCGTTCGCCGACGCCGCCTCATCATTTGAGCGACAGAACGAGGCGCCAAATATTTTTCCGGCAGATCCACGCACTGGAGCATGCAATTTGACCTCGCCATCCACCCGACCGGTACGCACTCGCTACGCCCCCAGCCCGACCGGACCGCAGCATATCGGCGGCATGCATACGGCGCTTTTCGCCTGGTTATACGCCCGCCGTCACGGCGGTCAGTTCATTCTGCGCATTGAAGACACCGACCAAAAGCGCAGCGTAGCGGGTGCCGTTGAGCTGATCCTTCAGGCGCTGGACTGGCTGGGCATGGACCTTGATGAAGGCCCGCGCGAGGGTGGCCCATTCGGACCATACGTACAATCGGAGCGCCTCAAATACTACCAGACCTGGGCTGCCCGGCTAGTGGAGCAGGACCGCGCCTATAAATGTTTCGCTACGCCGGAAGAACTCGCCGAAATGCGCAAGGTAGGAACGGGCTACGATCGCCGATATCGCGATTTTCCACCGGACCAGGCTGCTGAGCTAGAGGCGCGGGGCAAACCATTCGTCATTCGCTTCAAGATGCCGCTAGCTGGCGTGACCATCGGCGATGATATGATCCGCGGAGCAGTCGAATTCGACAATGAGAACTTGCAAGACGCGGTCCTGCAGAAATCTGACGGATACCCAACCTACCACCTCGCTCATGTCGTCGATGATCGGCTCATGCGGATTTCGCATGTTACGCGCGCGATCGAATGGCTGCCGTCTTTCCCGCTGCATATTCATATCTGGAAGGCGCTCGGCTGGAGTATGCCCCAATACGCCCACCTGCCGGTACTGCTCAATCCGAATGGCAAAGGCAAGCTGAGCAAACGAAAGCAGCAATTCGTTGAAGGCGATGGCAAGAATGTGCCCGTTCTCATGCACGAATTCATCGATGCCGGTTACCTGCCCAGCGCCGTGATGAATTTCTTGACCAATATCGGCTGGAATTATGGCGATGATGAGGAGATTTTCTCTACCGCGCAAGCGATCGAGCGATTCGACCTCAAAGACGTCAGCGCGGCAAACAGCGCTTACCCTATCGCCAAACTCGATTGGCTCAATAGCCAGCATATTCAGCGCGCCCCAATTGACGAGCTGTGCCGACTGCTAAAGCCCATACTGGAGGCGGCAGGCTATGCCGTAGATGAGAAACGCCTTATGCAAGTCGTCCCGCTGCTTCGTGTTCGTCTGAAGTCCACCCGCGATGTTGTGCCGATGGCGGGCTTCTTCTTCGCCGACTGGGCTTCATTTGAGGCGCCGCCCACCGACATATTGATCCAGCGCAAGATGAACGGGAGGAGCACCGCTGACGTATTGCGCGGCGCAATTCCAGTGTTTCAAGCGCTTGAATCTTTCAGCCACGATGCGCAGCACAGCGCAATGGCAGCCTACGCAAAATCGACCGGCTATAAGAATGGACAGGTATTTGGCTCGCTGCGCGCGGCGGTAACCGGTCAAAGGGTCTCGCCGCCAACATTTGAAACGATGGAGATTCTGGGCAAACAAGAGTCGATTCGTCGAATCAGACTCGCTTTGCAGTCATTAACGGACGCTTGACGCGGATTAAAATGCGGTCTTTCGCGAATGCTGCGCGTATGGAGCCCAGTATGGTAAACTGTTGCGGTAGATGATAAGATATTATTGCCGGATTGGGAGATAGTTTAATCGGCAAAACAGCGGACTCTGGATCCGCCATTCCTGGTTCGAGTCCAGGTCTCCCAGCACTTAAAGCGGGCCTCAGCTCTTGAGGTCTGCGTTTTTTCAGCCAGAACCGTCTGATTCATCCACATTCACTACGATACGGACAGAACCACAAGCTCGACCCACTTGCGAAATTCGTCATGCTGCGCGTTATACAGCAGGCGTGTGCGCAGCGGCAATGCCAGCCACATATACGAAAGTTTCCGCCTTTCCTCGCGCGAAGTGCGATCGACAATCTCGCGATACCAATTGGGAAAGCGCAAGAATATGGCGGGATGGCTGAGGATGCTGTCTTTGATCCGCCAATACAGCATCACAAACAAGGCGAAGGAAAACACGCCGATCAATATAAGAAACGATGACGGCACCAAAACAATAAACACGAGATAAGCCAGAACGCAGCCCCAAGCGATCGTTTCGAAAAGTGGACTAAAACTCACTTCATCGCCATATTGCTGAAAAGCCGTCAGAATCGGCTCCTTGTAGAATCCCAGAGTCACCAGGCTGGCGCGCAGTAAAAACAGCGTGGCGATAAACATAAACAGTGGCACAACAGTTGACATCGCGTTATCCCGTTGCCACCTCGCAACAGTCTGACTCCAACGTAGAATTATACTCAACCATTAGGCGACGGCGCATCCTCAATTGATTTGAGGCGGAATCCATGACGTAGTTCACCCGCGACGCGCGCCGAGATTCCGGCATCAGGAAATGGCGTGCATGGCAGCGGAACCTGCCAGCACTGGTTTAGCCTCGTCGGATAATGGATGATTGTGCCATCGGCGGTCACGAACTCTTCATAGGCTGATTGAATGAGGGCGTGGAAGCCGCCATTCGCGCCAGGCGGAACAATGACTTCTTCGTGCCTGACGATAAGAAATACGACATAAGACAGGCAGAGCAGGACGAGCGCAAAGACCGCCATCACGCGGCGCCGCCACGCGATCCAATGACATGCCAGCGCCGCCAGGGTGGTAGAAAGCGCGGCGAAACTCCAAAAGATATAGCGGACGTATTTGTCATTTGGTACGGTGAAGAACCAGAACAAAAGCATGGCCGCCAGGGGAAGAAGCGCGCGCCAACTCAATTCTGGCGCGTGCGCACCGCCAGGATTCATCCGCATTGCGAATACGTAAATGAATATCGCGCCAATCGAAATAAGGGTTGGCAACAGAGTCGGGAAAACGTTAGCCAGGTAGCTTCGCAACCATGGACGCAGCCATTCCCACGACGCCAGAACGACGTCCGGATCTCCACCCCGGTGGCGGGTATTGGTGGCCAAGGTCCGCTGACGAGTCTCGACCTGTTCCGATGGGATCGTCCAATCCAGCTCAACACGGCCAAAAGATTGCGGATAAGCCACATACCCGCTGGTGATAATGCCTCGCGCCATCCAAGGTAGCAGCAGCCCGATCGCCACCAGCATCACCAGCCAGACCGTCTTCGGCTTAATACGAAAGCCGCCGCGCTGCGCCCAAATGACGATCGCAAATGCTGCGCTTGCCAACCCAAAGACGACGAAACTCTGCTTCAAGGTGCAGCCCGTCAGAATAATGATCGCCAGGCGATAACCAAAATACTCGCGAGATTCGCGCTCGGGGCGACAATATTGCAGAAAGTCCAACAAGTAGATCACGGTCAAAAAACCAAATAGATCGACGACGGTATCCGTGAGGAAATGAGTAATACCGCCCCAGCGCACGGTCTGAAACAGAATGTAGGGAATCGTGAGCGTCGCAAAAAGCGACGACCAGCGCAGGTCGTCGACAGTCCGCGACCGACTGAAGCGCAAAGCCGCTCCTAGCGCCTGAGCCAGGTAAACCAGCAGCAGCAAACCCCTTGCGATGTATATCGAGCGGCCGGACCAGATAGAAGTATCCAATAGCGCGTCGTATAGGTACACGGAATGATTAAACGCGAGTGATGAAAACAGATTGCCAAGCCCGGGCACTATGCTATAAGTGTCCATCCACATAACGGCTTGGACATCACGATAGCCGGTGTCGTAGGCAATGGGCATTCCCAGCGCTCGATTGGAAAACCAGATGGCAAGCAAAGCAAAAAGCGCTATAAACGGCTTGTTTCGCGCCAAACGGTTAACGGCATCTGCCAGGCTGCGGCGCTGGCCGATATGCATGAGCGCCGCCACAATAGCGAACGTCAGCATGAGCGCATCGTTAACCGGAAACAGCAAGTGCCAGAGCTGCATGACGCCAAGCGAAAGCGCCAATCCCAGCCAAAAGCTGTCCAGCCAGACCCAAAGCAACGATGGCCTCTGCCGCATGAGTTTCAAAGGGACCATGCCCAAGCCGCTAAATAGCAAATACAGCAGCAGCCAGGTAAGCAGCACACTACCCATTGGTATCAAGAGATCAATCATTTGCGCCCTACCTGCATTTCTGACACAATATGCCGGAATTGCCGCAAGGAAACTCCATTATAATGAGAGACGTAACATCGCGCGATTATCACGTCGCAACGAAGCGCACGATGCCTATGCCATACGGTCCGACAGTTCTAAGATGCCCCGCGCGCGCATGACACAGCCCAGCGAAGGACCCAGGATCGCCTTTCTGCGAGCGGCTGATGCCGCCCTTATCGCCGAAAACATGGTCGCTTTCGCCAATACCGAAGGCGGAACGATCATTGTCGGGCTCCAAGCCGATGGCACACCTTCCAATTCACCAGCCGTTGGCCGCGAGATCGAAAACGCGCTGCGGCGCGCCGAGGACCTCTACAATCCACCAGTCGTCATTGAAAAGTGGGGAGAGATCGCTACGCAGTCGGCGGAGCAGCCAACCGAAAATCATCTCGTCCAAGGCGACAACGGCGGCGCTGGTCCCGCTTATTCCGCCCGCGCGTCAGCATATGCAATTCAGGTGCCGCGCAGCACGGAATTGCACGCCCTCGCCGATGGACGGGTGCTCATACGCAGCGGCAGCGTCAATCGTCCGCTCGGCGGTCAAGAAATCCAGCGACTCGCGAGCGCCAAGAACACTGGCGACTTTGAAACGGAGGCGGTCGCCGGCGCCACCATTGATGACTTCAGCCGCGCGATGATCGACGAATACCTGGAGAAACGCGCCGAACGCACCAAACGTCCCTATAGCGGCGAGGTCAAACGGATGCTGGCCGATATCGGCGCCGTCACCGCCGACGGCAAGCCGACGGTCTGTGGACTCTTGCTCTTCAGTGAATATCCCCAACGCTGGCTGCCGCAAAGCGGGGTCGTCTTCGCCAAGTTCGTCGGCGCCACTCCACGCGGCGCAAGCGGACTGGCAGGTTATTCCCGCCGCGAAGAATTGATCGGTCCTGTGCCAAGGTTGATCGAAGCCACCTGGAATCTAGTCTGGAGCGAAATGGCGATCAGCGCCGTGGTCAAAGGCTTGGAACGTGAAGAAACCTACGAATATCCGCAATTCGCCGTGCGCGAAGCGCTTGTGAACGCCATCTGCCATCGCGACTACCGCCTGCGCGGACGCCGGATTGAAGTACGGATGTTTTCCGATCGTCTCGAAGTGATATCGCCCGGCGGCTTGCCCGGCTTCATCACGGTCGAGAATATCAAAGACGAGCACTTCTCGCGCAATCCGCGTCTGGTGGGCGGGCTGTTCCACTGGGGCTATATTGAAGAACTGGGCTTGGGTATCGACCGTATGATGGAGGTCATGCAGCAGGCGGGCCATTCGCCGCCAAGATTCGACGCCCGCCCTTACAGCTTCGCGATCGCGCTGCACAACGAACGTACGCAGCCTGAACTGCCCGAGTGGTCGCGCGATACCAATCACCGGCAGGCGCGCGCCTTGCAGTACATCCGCGAAACCGGCTCCATTACAAACCGCGAGTACCGAAGCCTGATCAAGACGGTATCAGCCGAGACTTTGCGCCTGGACCTGGTCGATTTGGTAGAGAAAGGCATCCTCACCAAGTTGGGCGCCAAGAAAGGCACTTACTACATTTTGCGCAAATAGGCGCCGGAAAGCAGAAACGCACGCCAAGATAGACGTCCGTCTAAATGATCTGGCAGCCTCCGCTTGTTACCGCCGGCGCTCTTTGAGACGAGCCGATTTTCCCCGTCGATCGCGAAGGTAGTACAGTTGGGCGCGCCGCACTTTCGCCCGCCGAAGAATCTCTATTTTCTCCACCCGCGGACTGCGCAGGAGAAAGGTGCGCTCCACACCGATTCCGTGGCTGGCTATGCGCCGCACGGTGAAATTGGCTTCGTTGCCGCCCTTTCGCGCTCGTATCACAACACCCTGGAACATCTGCACACGTTCGCGCGCGCCTTCGACGATGCGCACGTGAACCTTGACCGTATCACCGGACTCGATATCCGGATGCTTGTGATTCTCGACGACCAGGGCTTGCATCAATTCCTGGCTCATGGTTGCGTTCCTTCCACAAAAGGCGCCCAAAGCGCCAACTCTCGCACACAATCGGCGCATTTTAGCACAGCGCTACTGCCAATTTCAAGGGCGCGCGCTTGGTGTTAAGCTTTAGGCGCGCGTTGTAAAGCCGAACAAGTTGATTTGCGAATCTGATCGAAGGCTGCTAGGGCGTCTGCAAGACCTCTCCCGCGTTGAGGCTGTCCACATCGGTGATATCATTTAGCGCAGCCAATACCTCTACGGATGTGCCGAGCTGAATCGCGATGCCAAAGAGCGTATCATTCTGCTGTACCGTATACGTTCCGCCAGGCGTTGGCAAGGCCGCCGATTGGATACTGAATTCGATTTCGGTGTCTGTCTGCGCATTGTCGAGCAGCGACGTCTGCGCCCGTTCGATAAGCGAGCTTCTTGCATCATCCGCGCTGGCGATTTCCAACTCTGCCGGTTCAGTGGAAAGCGGTACTGTTGCCGGGTCGACAGTCGGCGGCGGCGCTGATGTCGGCGGCGGGATGAAGCCCGTCGTCCCGCATTTGGGTATCGTCACCGGCTGCCCCACTGCAATCCGGTCCGGATTGTCGATCCCGCTTGCATTGGCGATGTCATTGACGGTCACGCCGTATGCCAGCGAGAGCTGGAACAAGGTTTCTCCGGCGCGAATTTCGTGAACGCAATCTTCGCCGGGTGGGATCGTGGAGCGCGGGACCGCTATCGCCGTTGGTTGCGCTTCGGGGGCGGAAACAGCCTCATCGACGCTTGATGTTTCCCCACCAACTGGCGCTTGCGTCTGCAGCGCAATCAGCGCCGTCGCCGTCAGCGCAAACTGATCGACTTCCTGTTCCGTCGGCGCAATCTCCTCAATGGCGCTTGGCGGCGCCTCAGTAGGTTCGGCTTCGTCGACCACGGTCGGTGAGGCAACCTGGCGCGCAACCGGCACCTGCCGCATCGCCTCCGATGTGTCGCGGAAACAGGCCGTCATCAGCAGCGACAATCCCGCAAGCAGTGCAATTAGCGGATAGCTTCCACGGCGCTCAATCATCTTTCGGCGACTCCCCATCACAAGGTTTACCGTAGAATCGCTGCCTCGGTTCCCGTTGCGCCGCATTGATCAAAAGCCAAACACGCTAGAATCGGCATCGATTCGCTCCCCCTTCAGGTTCCATTATAGGTAGAGTGGAAATTATGGACAAACGAGTTTGCGACAGGCTTTGCAGCAAACTTCGAGAAGAAGTTGCGACGAACGCAGTCAGCCGATCAAACCCGATGACAACGCAAGCAAGATGAGCGTGCCAGCGGCAATCCGGTAGTAACCGAAGGCGACAAAGCTGTGGCGAGAGATAAATTTCAGCAGCAGATCGATCGCCAGCCAGGAAAACAGACCGGAAAAAGCCGCGCCCAACACCAAAAGCAGCAATTGATCGGGTCCCAGCGTATCGAGAGTGGTGACGAACTTGTAAATCGTAGCGCTGCCAAGAAGCGGTATCGCCAAGAAAAATGAAAACTCGGTTGCAACGCGGCGGTTTAAGCCCGCCAACATACCGCCTACGATTGAGCATCCGGAGCGCGACATACCTGGCACAAGCGCCAGAACTTGCACCAGACCGACCAGCGCCGCTTGACGCCGAGTCACCAGCGAAACATCCATCGGCGCTTCCACGGCTCCCGGTCGAAATCGGGGCATTCGCTCGACGAGAAGGATAATGACCCCGCCGATAATCAGCGAAGCCGCCACCAAATGCGGCGAGAAAAACAGCGATTCGATCTGTGGCTGAAACAGTATTCCAAATGCAGCCACCGGCGCGCTGGCTAAAGCGATCATCAGCCAGAATCGGCGCGTCGCCGACGAAGACCGCAGCGCGATCGTCTTTTCGCTCAATGTCCGCCGATAGTAAACGAGAACCGCCGCCACCGCGCCGACCTGTATGAATATCTCGAAGACCGGCGGAAGCATGGCGTCAAAGTTGAGCAAGGCGGCGCCGACGATCAGGTGCCCGGTCGACGAAACCGGCAAAAACTCTGTAATGCCTTCTATCAGCGCCAGGATAACTACCTTTGCAACGTCGTCTATCATCGCCGCGTCCGTATAGTTAGCGAATCAACAATATGCGAAGACAATTAGGTCAAGCCGAACAGGCGCTGTCCCAGGAATAGCCCTGCGAAGGCGCCAAGCAGGCAGCTAGCGTTCGTCAAGAGTAGGTTCAAAAGGAAAAGAGCCGAGGCGCCGCCCTGCAACAAAGCAATGTTTTCGTTGGCGAAAGTCGAGAAGGTGGTGAATGCGCCGAAAAAGCCCGCGCCAACAAGCAGACGCAGTTGCGGGGACATACCCGCCCTTTCGCTGAACCAGGCGCCGAAAAGCGCAAGCCCGAACGATCCAATGACATTTACCAAGAGCGTGCCATAAGGAAACGCGCCCAAACGTGGAATCAGCATGTTATCGGTCCAAAGCGAGAGCAGATAGCGCGCGTTGGCGCCCAGGAATCCGCCTATGCCCACAACAATCAGACTGTCCATCTATCGCTCCCCGATTGAAGCCGCTCGATGCAGCGTTGACGCCTTTTGATCTAATCTGCGGCTGAAGCCGTCGGAGATTCGCGCTACCTTGCCGATCTTCGCCGTGCATCTAGAGTTTTTGTACAGTACACTACCTTTTCGCGACTGGAAAGACGCATGGACTATATCAAGCTCATCAGCAGCAACCACGATTTCGCCAAACTGTGGGCGGCGCAGCTTGTCAGTCTCCTCGGCGACTGGTTCAGCACGATTGTCATTTCCGCGTTAATCGTTTCTTATACTGAAGGCAGCGGCTACCAGGGCATCGCCGTAAGCGCCTTTCTCATCGCCCGCTTGATCCCGCCGCTGCTGATGCGCCCGCTGGCGGGTGTGCTCGCCGATCGCTTTGATCGCAAAGGGCTCCTCATCGCCAGTGATATTTTACGCGCATTAGCCGTTCTCGGCTTATTGTTCACCACCCAAGGTCCCGAGTATTTGCCGCTGGTTTATGTTTTCATCGTGATCCAGTTTCTCGTTTCTTCGATATTCGAGCCGGCTCGGAACGCAATCATGCCGAGCATCCTCTACCGACATCAGCTTGTCATTGGCAATACGCTCAGCAGCGTGACCTGGTCGGCAATGCTGGCGATCGGCGCGATTGCCGGTGGCTTGGTCGCCGAGTTGCTGGGCATCCAGGCGGCGCTTCTGATCGATTCGCTGACCTTTGTCGTTTCCGCTTTGCTGGTCGTAACCATAGCGATACCGGAAAAGCCGCGCTCCGAACTCAGCGGGGAAGCGCGCAATGTCACAGATAAGTCACAGCGCACATTCCGCGATGGCATTCGCTTCCTCGCTAAAAATCGCGAAGCAGCGGCGCCGCTGTTCGTAAAGATGGGACTCAGCATTACCAGCTCCGATACCTTGCTGATCATCTACGGTACGCAAGTCTTCGTTCTCGGTGAGGGCGGTATAACCTCGATGGCGATACTTTGGGCGGCTTTTGGCTTGGGCGCAATCATCGGACCCTTGATAACCAACCGCTTTAGCGATGGCTCCGTGCGAATGCTGCGCCGACTGATCATCATCGGCTTTGTTTTGATGGCGCTGGGCTGGCTGTTTTGGGGGCTGGCGCCGTCGCTGGAATTCCTGACGCTGGCTGTCATGGTTCGCGCGATGGGCGGTTCTATCAATTGGACATACAGCTCGGTTATCATCCAGCAGGTTGTGCCCGATGAGTACCTGGGGCGGACGTTTTCGCTCGACTTCGCCGGTTTCGAATTGGTGCAGAGCATCGGCATCGTCGTACTCGGTCTGCTGATCGACGCGGTGGGCAACGCCGGCATACAGTCCATCGTATTCGGAGCGGCGCTGATTGCGCTCGCCCCGCTAATTGCATGGGCGAGAATTGTGCAGCTGCTGGAGATGCGGGAGTCGTACACATTGGCTGTCGCTCCCGAACCAGCGCCAGGAGGTTGATATGGCGAGCTTTCAGTATGATGCAAGAATTATTGAGGATTATCCCAATCTGGCCGCCGGAGTCATCGTCGCGCAGGGCATGACCAACACCAAGACGCCCGACAAGCTGCGTAATCTCTATTTGGACGAGCAGGCAGCGGTAAAAACACGAATCGGCACGACGCCGCTAAGCGAATTGCCGACGCTCAACGCCTGGCGACGGGCGATCAGCGCCTTCGGAGTTTCGCCAACCAAATATCGCAGCGCCGCTGAGTCACTGCTGCGGCGCCTGACAAAAAAGGGCGACATCCCTTGCATCAATACACTAGTCGATATCGGTAATCTGGTAAGCATTCGTTACGGTTTGCCCGTCGCTATCTTTGATACAAGCCAGATCGCGGCGCCGATAACTGTGCATCACTCCGAAGGCAGCGAAGAATTCATGGACCTGGGCAGCGACAGGATCGTCCATCCGGCGCCGGGCGAAGTGATTTTCTCCGATGAAGCGCGCATGGTGGTCGCCCGACGGTGGTGTTGGCGCCAAAGCGCGACCAGCGCTTCAACCGCTTCCACGACGGACGCCGTCATCACGATTGAGGCGCATCACGACGGTGGACGCGGCGATATAGAAAAGGCGCTGGCGGACATGCTGACGCTATTCGCGGAATACGCTGGCGGCAGCTATGAATCAGCTCTGCTTGATGCCGACAAGCCGGCGATCTAAAACAGCCGCAATCGACCGGTAAGCACCGGTGGAATCTGCGTCAGCATAGTCCAGGACAGTCCTTCACAGGCGACCGCGTCATCCCTGCTGAATGCCGGCTCTAGCAAGCCGTCGAGAACGAAGCCGGCGGCGAAAGCAGCGCCTAACAACTCGCTCAGCGGTCGATGATAGTAGAAATGCGGCGACGGCTCGCCCGGCGCGCCCGACCCTTTCACCGCCGGCATATCAAGATATCCGCGCAGCTTGACCGCGTAGGAATCGCTGACGACGCCATCGCGATCTTCTTTCTCATGGACGAAGATCGGATTGTTGGAGTTGAAAGCCGGGTGCTGCGTGGAAAATACAAAGCGCCCGCCCGGCCTGAGCGCGCGCGCCGCCGCCCGAAACAGCGGCTCAATCGTCGGCATATCCATCAAAGCCATCGTGCAGGTGATGGCATCGAAACGTCGCTCGCCAAGCGCCAGCATCGCCGCCTCGTCTGTCGCGTCTATGACCCGGAAATCGACCGGCGTGGAAAGCGCCGCGCTGCGCGCCATCGCCAGCCGAACGAGCTCTTCGCTGAAGTCGAAGGCGGTTACCAGCGCCCCGCGCTCCGCCATTCGGCGAGCCAAGGCGCCATTGCCGCAGCCGACATCCAGATTGGCTTCACCTGGTTGTAATTCCAGCAGTTGAAAGACGCTCGGTTCGACCAGCCGCTGATGAAACGTGTTGCCGAAATCACCGTGCAGCGCGTCCCAGAATTGCGCCTTTTGATTCCACAATTCACGACCTTCATCGTTGAGTCGTTTGAAGTCCAATGTCGGTCTCCGTCTCGATTTGCAGGCTGTCATTGTATCGCGGCGGCGATTTTCCATACATCGGCAAAAGCCAAATGCAAGCGCCATCAGCTTTCCCGCCTCGCAAGCCCGGCGCCGCCAGCATATAATCCACCTCAACGACAGCGATAGGCTAGCCGCGCGTGGAAGAAATCCTCTTATATGCTGTAGTCGGGATCCTGGTCGGGATTTCCAAAGGCGGGATCGGCGGTCCCGTTCCCGTCGCTCTGACCGTGCCGCTGCTGACCCTGATCATCGAACCACAAGTGGCCGTCGCCCTGGTGCTTCCGCTCTTGATCTTCGCCGATTTCTTCGCCCTCTACTTCTATTGGCGGCAATGGGATCGCCACTATATCGCCTTGATGATAGCGCCCGGCCTGATCGGCGTCCTGCTGGGCGCGCTCGTGCTGGATGCCATTGACGCCACCACGCTGAAACGCGTGATCGGCGGGCTGACCTTGCTCGCGCTGAGCTTCAAGATCGCCAGCGACCGTCTGGCGTCGCTTGCCTATCAGCCGCGCGCCTGGCACGGAACCATCGCCGGCTGGGCTTCCGGTTTCGGCTCGACCTTGGCGAATGTTGGCGCGCCCCCCTTCACCGCTTATCTGCTGCTGCAGCCGAAGATGACGCCGCGCCGCTTCGTCGGCACCACCACGCTTTTCTTCGCCGTAATGAACCTGACCAAGGTTCCGGGCTTCATCGCCCTCGAGTTGTTTGATTATGACCGTCTTCTCAGCATTGCCTGGGTATTCCTAGTGATTCCGCCCTCCGTATTGGTCGCGCGCCGCTTGATAGACCACATCAATCAACAGGTATTCGAATGGATGATGATGATCCCGCTGGCGGCCCTAAGTTTCTATCTGATATTGTCCAGCTGATTGAGCCAATGGCTCAGCAGGCGAATTCCATCCAGCATTTTCGCCGCATGCGTCGCCACGGTTTCCTCAATCCGTTCTGCGTCTCGCAGCGCGGCTTCACCATCAAAATCGACATAAGCCAATCTGGCGGTGAGCGCTTCGCCCGGCATGCCAAAAGCGGCGCCCGGCAACAAGGCGACGCCGGTGTCGGCGAGAAGGCGCTCGCATATCTGAACGTCGTCGCCAATGCCCCTACCCGCCAATTCCTTCGCAAAGCGGCTGAAATCCAGCAGCAGATAGAAGCCGCCCTGCGGCGCATGCGCGCGTATGCCGGCCTCGATCACGGCGCCATGAATGACTGAGCCGATCGCGCGCAGAATCTGGCGTTGCTTTTCCAGCAGCCTGTATGTTTCAGTGTCCAACTCGTAGGCGGCAAGGGCAGCCACCTGAATAGGAGCAGGGGCGCAAGAATAAGTCTCCGACCCCAAGCCGACCAGCGCGTCGCACAGTGCGCTGGGCGCGTCCGGCGGCAGAATCAGCGCGCCCAAGCGCCAGCCGCCAGCACCGCACCACTTCGATAAGCCGGTCGTGACCAGGGTGAGTTCGGGATAAACGCGCGCCAGCGAGACGTGGCGGCCTTGGTGATCCAACAGCGCGTAGATCTCGTCCGAAATCACCCAAGCGCCGTGCTTGCGCAGGACTGCGGTTAAAGCAAGCAGTTCTTCACGGCTGTAGGTCAAGCCATCGGGATTGCCGGGATAATTTAAGACGATCACTTTCTCTCGGCCAATTCCGCTTTCGGCTTGTAAAGCGCGTTCAAGTTGATCTGGCTTTATTCGCCAGCGACTTTCAAAGGATGTCGGAATAACGACGACCTCATGGCTTGCCAAGCGAGCTTGCGGCGCGTAGGAGACCCAAGATGGACCTGGCAGGTAAACGACAGCGCGATGAAAAGCGCGCATGATGTTGTGCAGCAGTGGCTTGGTTCCCGGCGCAATCAGGACCTGTTCGGCGGCGATTGGATAGCCATCCACTTCGTGATGGAAGGCGGCGACTTTCTCGCGCAATTCAGGCAGTCCCGCGACAGTCGTGTAATCCTTGCGATGGGATGCGCGGCGCAAAGCGTCTTGCACACGTTGCGGAGGCGGAAAGGGCGATTCGCCAAAGCCAAAGCGGTAAACTGGGCGTCCAGCATTTTCTATTTCCCGCATCTTTTCGTTCAGGGACAAGGTTCCCGATGTAGAAACCTTCACAAAGGTCATGTCGCGTCCAATCTGCCGCGCCTGCAATCGCCGCGTATCGCGCCAAATTGTACACCTTACGCGAACTCTTTGACAGAAAGCCGCGAAGCTGCATAATCAACATGAGCCACTGGGTCAAACGGATATCGATGATGACGACAGTCGCGGAATATTTCGCTGAGCAATTGATCGCCGCGGGTGTGAAGCGGGTCTATGGCTTGCCTGGCGGAGAAAATGTTGAGATCCTCGATGCGATTCGGCGGCGCGGCATCGACTTTCTGCTGGTCAAGAATGAAAGCAGCGCCTGTTTCATGGCGGCGACCGACGCGCGCCTGACTGGCAAAATCGGCGTCGCGCTGACCACCTTGGGTCCGGGCGCGGCGAACGCCTATGCCGGGCTGGCTCACGCCTACCTTGATCGCGCGCCCATCCTGCTGATCACGGCGGCAAATGATCCTGATGTCATCGGCAAGCATACACATCAGGTACTTGACCTGACTGCCATGTTTCGCCCGGTGTGCAAACTCACAGTAGAGCTAAGCGTCGAAAACGCCGCCGACGCGATTCCACAGACGCTCAGCCTCGCAAAAGCGAATCGTCCGGGACCGGTACACATTAGCATTCACAATCGCATCGCGGCGCAAACAATGCAGGCCGTCAGTACGGCTCAGCCGCAGCGTAGACCTAGCGCAGAAACTGCGTCCGATATCGGCGCGGCTCGCAGACTGCTCGCTGACAAACGGAAACCAATAATCGTCCTTGGCTTGGGATTGGAGCCGAACCAACCCTATCGGCAGATTCGAATTCTTGCCGAATCGCTGAAGGCGCCGGTGATTGACACGCCGAAGAGCAAAGGCGCGTTGTCCGCGGAACATCCGTTATTCGCAGGCACGGTCGGTTTGACGCGCGACGATCCGGTCTACGACTTGCTTGACGAAGCCGATTGCGTTGTAGCAATCGGTTTTGACGTGGTTGAGCTGGTTAAGCCTTGGGATTGCGAGAAGCCGCTGATCTGGATCGCCGGCTGGTCCAACCATGATCCGCAGATCGCCTGCGACTTGGAACTGGTTGGCGCGGTCGGCGAAATTATTGACGCGCTCGGGGACGCGAAAGCAAAGACCCTATTGGGCTGGGGCGCGGAAAGAGTGCGACAGTTTCGGCAGAAACTGAGCCGGCAGAAACTGCCAGCGCCAGCAGCAGGGCGCATTTTGCCGCAAACGTTTTTGACGTCATTACGGGAGAACACGCCTGACGACATCATCCTGACCACCGATGTCGGCTCGCACAAGATTTTCAAGGCGCTGGAATGGCGCCCGCGCATGCCGAACCGCTACTTCGTGTCCAATGGGCTTTCTGCGATGGGCTTCGGTTTGAGCAGCGCGATCGCAGCGGCGGAAATCACCGGTCAGCCGGTCGTCTGCATCACCGGCGACGCCGGGCTGGCGATGGTCATGGGCGAGCTGGGGCTGCTGGTGGAAAGGCGTCTGCCGGTGCTGATCGCGCTGATGAACGACTTGGCGCTAGATCTGATTCGTTCGGCTCAGATACGGCGAGGACGGCAAAGCTTCGGCACCGAATTTGACAACCCGGATTTCGAATACATCGCCAAGGCGTATGGGTTAGCCTATCGTAAAGTCGAAACCATACTGGACTGTGACGAAGCCATCGTTGCGGGACTTACGAGCCCGGCGCCAATGTTGATTGATGTGATGATCGACCCGATCGGCTACCCGACAACGATGCGATAGCGCGGGCTAGCATTTTCGCTGGCGCGAGCGTCGCGGATGCCCAACCAAAACTATGAAGTTGTCAAACGCGCAAAGGTAAACAGGGCGACGAATACCACCGGGATCAATCCGAGCGTCAGCATTCGCCGAATCACCGGTCCTTCCTGCCCGCCCAGCCCAACCGTGCTGCAGCCGACGATGATCTTGGCCGGCGCCAAAACGCTGCCTAGCGACGCGCCCGCCGTCTGACCAGCAAGAATTACCGGCACGCTCAATCCAAGAAGCATCGCTGTCTCACGCTGCAAGGCGCCGAAGACGACATTTGAATTGGCGTTGCTGCCGGTCATGATTGCACCCAAGGTACCGACGAATGGCGCGAATAGAGGATAGATTTCGGCGCCGACCGTTTCGCTGATGCCACGCGCGATCAACTGCGTCATGCCAGTGTGCGTCATCAGCGACGCCATCGCCACCAGCGCAAAGATCGCGACCGTAGTTTTCAATGCCGACTTGCTAACTTTCCGCCAGATATCGCTCCACACCGAGGGACTGTCGAAGTAACCGGCGGCGCGATACATCAAGAAAGCGCTCAGACCGGCATAGAAGAGGATGGCGCCCGCATGACCGAAGACGCTGATTACCCGACCGCTTTCGGCCGGCGCCGCCCAGCCATACGAGGTCGTCACCGCCGGGAAGTCAATCTGCAGGTAAACGCTGTCCAAGAGCCGCTCCAAGGGTTCGAGTAAATTCGCGGAAAAGGCGAGCACAAGCAAGATGATGTATGCCGCTAGCGCCAGCGCAAGGCTAGGTCCGCGATCGTCTATTGCCGTGGGAGCGCCCTCGGGACGGCCCCGATGCAGCGGGGACAAGACATAAACGACGCCGACCAAAGCGCCGGCCAAGGCGCCCGAGGTCGAGCCAAGCGTCCAGATGCCATTGGTGACGATCCACCACTGCGTACATCCCATCGCCGCGCCAACGAGCAGGAGCATGGGAATCGTACGCAGGAATCCATTCCAGCCGGCGCTGACATAGGCGACCAGCGCGCCGCTGAATATGCAGGACAAGCTCAAAACAAGGGCGGCGTCATGCGCCAGCGCCTCGCCCGGCAATCCGGTAACCGCCATCAGCGCGACGAAGGACGTGCCTAACGAGCCGAAGGTGACCGCCCAGCCATGACCGAGCGACGCCATAATCACTGATTGGGTCGCGCTGTAACCCAAACCCACAAGCAGCGGCGCGACCACCGCTATCGGCACGCCGAATCCGCCGACGCCCTGCAATAGCGATACGAAGATCCAACTGATGAGCAGACTCTGGGCCGCTCGGTCAGCAGTCAGACGATGCAAGCAGCGTCCTATCAGTCCGACGGCGCCCGCTTCATTGGTCACGTTATAGAAGAACAGCGCCATCCATACGATGTAAAGCACATCGATCGCGAGCAAGACGGACTTGCCAATGGCAACGAGCGCCAGGTCCGCGCCGCCGCCAAATGCCGTCACTGCCAGCGAAAGCGCCACCAGGAAGCCGGCTGAACCAGCGCGCCCCCCGCCCCAGCCAGCGCCGACCATAAGGAGCAGCACCGCTAACACCGGCGCCAGCGCCAGAAGCCAATTGAATGCATTCAGTTCCACGCACGGTCTCCGTTGAACTGTCTAGCAAAGGGTCCACCCGGCGTCCGGCGCACAGAAGGAAACGCCGCGCGTTGCGCAGAATGTTGGCTTCACGTCCGGTCCTGGCAGATCGGCGGCTTTTGTTGATAAACCTGCGTCGCTTCTTGAAACGCAAAGGCGAGCTGCAGTACAGAAAAGTCTGCACGGGTCGCCCCGACAATCTGCAAGCCGACGGGCAGTCCGTCCTCCGTGAATCCGCAGGGTACGGATATCGCCGGCATACCCGTTACCGTGATGAAGGCGCAGCTCATCATCCAGTCAATGTAGGTTTCCATCGCCACGCCATTGATCTGCGTCGGATACTCCCATTCGAGCAAGAAGGGCGGCACTTGGGCAGTTGGCAGCAGCAAGAATTCGTAAGTATCGAGAAACTCGCGAACACGTTGGTAAAGCTCCGTCCGCTTCGCTTCCGCGCGGCTGATCTGAGCGCCGCTTAAACGCTTGCCCTGCTCCACATTCCAGCGGATAGTGTCCTTGAACTGCTCCTCGCCAAACTCGGCGAAGCGATCGGCGAAGGACAGCTCGAAGCCCCAGGCGCGCACGGTTTGGAAGATCTCATAGGCATCGCTGAAGTCGGGCGCAGCGTATTCGAATTGACAGCCCAAATCGCTGAATACCGGCAGTTGTCGCTCAATGGCGGCAGTCACCGCAGGATCGACCGGGAGCTCGCCGAGATCGGGGCTGTACGCGATCCTTACATCGCTGAAATCCCGTTCGAGGTCCTCTGCAAAGACCGACGGCGGTTCTTCCAGCGAGATCGGCGCGCGTCTATCGTAACCGGCGATTGCCTGAAGCATCAAAGCGACATCTTGCACCGTCCGCCCCATCGGTCCGGACACGCCAAGTGTATCCCATGCGTTTGACTTGGGAACTTGCGGCACTCGCCCCGGCGACGGACGGAAGCCCATCACATTGCAGAAGCTGGCTGGATTGCGCAGCGAGCCGCCCAAATCGCTGCCATCGGCGATTGGGATCATGCCGGTAGCCAGCGCCACCGCCGCGCCACCGCTGCTGCCGCCGCAGGTTCGGTTTAGATCGTAGGGGTTGCGGGTGGCGCCGAAGACGCGATTGAAGGTATGGGAACCGGCGCCGAACTCGGGCACGTTTGTTTTGCCAAGCGTGATGCAGCCGGCCGCCTTCAAGCGCTCAATGATCAGATCATCGGCTTCTGGAATGTAGTCGCTGTATACCGGCGAGCCCATCGTTGTGCGAATGCCCTTGGTCTCGGCGGCATCTTTATGCGCGATGGGCAAGCCATGCAATACGCCAAGTTCTTCGCCGCGCGCCTGCTTCTCGTCAGCCGCCCGCGCCAGTTCCAGCGCCATTTCGGGCAAGTAGGTGATGATGGCGTTCACGTCCGGATTAATCATGTCAATCTGATCCAGATGCGCCTGCACGACCTCGGTCGCGGATAAATCGCCGCGCTTGATCAATTCAGCCAGTTCAACCGCCGTCATCCATACGAGTTCGCTCATTGCTGTCAGCCTCGACCGATAAACGGCATACCATTTGCCATCACGGTGATAAAGGGCACATTGACCGAGAGCGGAAGATTCGCCATGTAGACCACAGCGTCAGCCACGTGGCGCGCGTCGATTTGCGGTTCAACCGCCGCCGCGCCTTTCGTCCGCTCGAGATTATTTTGCATGCGTTCCGACATTTCGGTGCGCGCATTGCCGATATCGATCTGCCCGCAGCAGATATCGTAGGGGCGGCCATCCAGCGCCGTTGACTTGGTCAAGCCGGTAAGCGCGTGTTTGCTGGTGGCATAGGCAGCCGAGCGGGGACGCGGCACATGCGCCGAGATCGAACCGTTGTTGATGATTCGCCCGCCCTGCGGATCTTGCGATTTCATCATTCTGTAGGCTTCCTGCAGGCACCAGAAAGCGCCGGTAACGTTTACCGCGATAACACTCAGCCACTGCTCTTCGCTTAGGTCTTCGGTGGCGATCGCGGGCGCATTCATACCGGCATTATTGAAGAGCAGATCCAGCCGTCCGTATTTGTCTTTGACCGCGGCAAATAGCGCGGCGACGGCTGAGCGGTCAGTCACATCGGTGGGCACAATCAGCGCGCGGTCAGCGCCGACATCCCCCATGGCAGCCGTCTCTCGCAGGTTCGCCTCACGCCGGCCCGCCAGCGCCAGCGAAAAACCAGCTTCCCACAATGCCAGCGCCGTGACGCGACCGATGCCAGAACCCGCTCCGGTTATTAGCGCAATCTGTTCGCCCATCGTTGCTCCTTGTTGCCTCTGGATGCGCCAAGTGTACGAGCCTTGCCACATCGTGACAAGTCGAATTCGATGCGCTACTATCGGTGGCGCTGTCGTCTAGTCAGGAGATTAAGACGAATGAGGATCGCTTGCTGCATCTGGGCGCTTAGCAAATCCGAGACCGATGCGTTGCGGCAAGTCCGCGAAATTGGCTTCGACTTCATCGATATTCAGCCGATGCATCAGCGGACGTTGGAGAGCCAACTGCTGGCGCAAGAGCTGGGTCTGCGCGTGTCCTGCGTCGGCGCTAGCTTCGGCATGCCGGAGGCCGCCGCGCTCGACCATCGCGACTTCAACAAGCGTGAATTGGCAATCGATCACGTTCGCCAGGCGATCGCGCACGCGGCTGACATCGGCGCCGTGATCGCTTATGTCATTCCGGGGTTGGATGCCCAACCGGCGGCGCTGGAGCGTTATCGCGACTCCGTCCTGCGTTTGGCTGCCGCTGCCGCCGACTTCGGGATCAAGCTGGCTGTCGAACACTTTCCGGGAACGGCGCTGCCTACGGCTGCTGAGACGCTGGAATTCATCCGTCGCGCAGATCACCATAATTTATTTCTGCTCTACGACAGCGGGCATATTCAGATGTCGGGCGAAGATCCAGCGACGGTCATCGAGAATGCGGGCGAAAAGCTGGGTTACGTTCATTTTGACGACAACGACGGCATCAGCGATTTGCATTTGAGCCTTCTCGACGGCGTGATGACCGATGAATCGTTGCTGGCTACTTTGCGCGCGCTCAATGCGGTCGGATACAAGGGCGCTTTAAGCCTTGAGCTGAGCCCGGCGCTGCCCAAGCCGGCAAAGGCGCTTGCCGAGAGCCACGATGTGTTAATGCGCGCTATTCATCGCGCGTTGATGCCGCGCTAGTACAACCGTGGACGGGTCGGCGCAAGAAGTAATAGTCAGTTGCGGACATCAGGAATAATCGGTATCATACGCGCTGAAATTTAGATGGTGGCAGCCTTATTGGTCGCTCTCCAAGTCGAGTCAGTCCTTTCTGCCACCCTTAAACAATATACCTTCGTATCTATTGAAATCGCGATCGTAAGGACTAATCCGGTGTAGCCAGGCGCGCAAGCATCGGTCTCACCAGCCTGATGGCGCGCGGCGTCTCTTTCATTTGACAGTCGTCTTTGACCGATTCCGCTATTGAAAGGAGAACCTTGTGTTTGGGAAACGAACACTCCTGTTGACGATTTTGGTGATAATGCTTGCGCTGGTACCGCTGTCGATGACGGCGACGGCGCAAAACCCCGACTGTGAAGGCGATGTTACGCTGACCTATTGGCATCACTGGGGCGGCAATCGCATCCCGCTGCAAGAACATCAGGTCGCCGCTTTTGAAGATGCCCACCCTGGCATCTGCGTCGACAACGTATTCTTGCCTTGGGATAATCGCCTGCAGAATCTGCTTGCCGCAATCGCCGCCGGCAACCCGCCGGATGTAACCATGTTTGGACGGCAAGACCTGCCCTTCTTCGCCGCGACCGAATCGATCATCCCGCTGGACGATTATATGGCTGCCGATGGCGTCGACCCCGCCATATTCCACGCTTCGGAATTCGCCGGCACGCAATTTAATGGCAAGACCTGGATACTGCCCTTGCCCGGTGGTGGCGCTTACAACATCGTCTGGTACAACATCGACCACTTCGCCGAAGCTGGCATCGAGAGCTTCCCCCAAACCTGGGACGAAATGCTTGAGGCAGCGGAGACTCTTCGCTTGGGCGATGGCGAATTCCTGGAGCGCATCGGTTTGAATGCGCAATCGACCAGTGGCGCTGGCGCATTCCTGACCTGGCTGAATGCCAATGGCGGCGACTGGATCACGCCGGACCTGCGCACCATCACCATCAACAACGAAGCCGGCGCGCAAGCCCTCGAGTTCATGCAGGCGATGGCCGAGATCAATTACGGCATCGAAGAAGTCAACGCCTTCTGGGAGATGGCGGGTGAATTTGACCAGGGTCCGCTGATCCAGGGATTAGTGTCGATGGAGATCAACGGCTCCTGGACGCTGTTTCAGGTGGAAGCGCACGCCGAGAATCTCAACTACGGTGTCGCGCCGATTCCCTACGGACCCAATGGCAGCGCCGACCGCCGCGGCAGCGCGCATGGCGGCTGGGGTTACATGGTGCCGAAGAACGCCGCGCATCCGGACGAAGCCTGGAAGCTGGTCAAGTGGCTGACGACCGAGGTCGAAGGGGATGGCGCATGCTGGTTTATCCAGCAGCAGCAGCGCCCCTCGCCGCTGGTGGAATGCAACGGCTATGAGAAGGATGGCGTTGTGCATCCGCGGGCGGAAGCGCTGCTGGGCGTAGCCGCGATGGATTATCTTGTGCCCGTCTCGCCAGTGCAGCCCGAAGCGTCGCAAATTATCAACCGCATGGTCGAGGACGTGCTCTTCGGCGATAGTTCAATCGAAGACGCGCTGGCCAATGCGGAAGCCGAGATTCAGGCTCTGCTTGACGCATTCTGGGAAGAATACGGCTAAACCGAGCCAAGCGCAAAACAGCATGGGGCATCAGCCGATGTCCCATGCCTTTTGCTTTGCTGGCTAGAGCAACAGATAGCAAATGGCGACATCATTTGGTTCGCAGTTCAGCGCGATGCGGAATCGCCGGCGGGAACGCTGGCGCGACCTGTCGCCCATGCGCAAGCGCGAGGCAAAGATGGGACTGCTTTTCATCAGCCCATGGATTGTTGGTGTGCTACTGTTTTCGCTGTTTCCGTTCGTCGCTTCGTTTTTGCTTAGTTTCACCAAATACAATATCGTGCAGCCGCCTGAATGGATTGGGCTGGACCACTACAACAGTATCTTCACGGATGACCCGCTGTTCTTGAAGTCGTTGCGAAATACCGGCGTATACGTCGGCGGTTCGGTGACGATACGGATTGTATTGGGCTTCGCGCTGGCGCTACTCCTCAACGCCAAGGTGCGATTTCTTGGGCTTTGGCGCACGCTATTTTATCTGCCGTCGGTCGTGCCAATTGTGGCGCTGTCCGTGATATGGTTATACGTGCTCAACGCGCGCGCGGGCTTGCTCAACTCGCTGCTGTACGCGATTGGGCTGCCGCGCTACCGCTGGTTTGCCGATCCCGATATCGCTATGATCGGTTACCTGATCATGAGCACCACCTGGGTCGGCGTGACCATGGTCATCTTCCTGGCCGGTTTGCAGGGCATCCCGGAAGAGTATTATGACGCGGCTAAAATCGACGGCGCCAACGTTTTCCAGCGCATGCTGCGGGTAACCATTCCGCTGATGACGCCCACCATCTATTTGAACATCCTCATCAATATCATTAACGCATTTCAGGTTTTCACCCAGATTTTCATTATGACTGATGGGCAAGGCGGTCCCCGTGATGCGACGCGAACGTACGTCCTGCACCTTTTTGATCACGCCTTTCAGTATTTGCCGCCGCAGATGGGCTACTCTTCCGCGTTGGCTTGGATTCTCTTCATGATCATCTTTTTCTTCACAGCCGTCATTGTAACAACTTCGCAGCGTTGGGTCTTTTATCAAGGCGGGGAGAACGGCGCATGACAGCGCCAAGCGTCAGTCAAACCGGCTTCTTGCAGCGGGACCCGATCTTCCGTCTGACGAGAATCGCGGGTCGCGTATTGCTTTACGGGCTGCTGATTGTGATGAGCCTGTGGTTCCTGGCGCCTCTGTTTTGGATGTTCATGTCGTCCTTCATGCCCTTGGACCAGGTTGGGGTTTTCCCGGTGCAATGGATCCCGCGCGTCTGGATGCCGGAAAACTTTACCGAGGCGCTGAAATTCTGGAACTTCGGCACGACCTTCCGCAACACCATGCTGATCACCTTATTCTCCATTGTCGGCGATATCGGCTCCTGCACGATCGTTGCCTACGGCTTTGCGCGTTTCCGCTTCCCTTATAGAGATACCTTGTTCTTGATTCTACTGGCGACTCTGATGCTGCCCTTCGCCGTCCGCCTGATACCGGTGTACGCCGCCTATGACGCCATCGGCTGGATCGATACCTTTTATCCCCTAATCGTGCCGAATTTCTTCGGCAACGCTTTTTATATCTTCATATGCCGGCAATTCTTCCTCGGCATTCCGCAAGACTTGCTCGACGCCGCCAAGATTGACGGCGCCAGCGAAGTGCGAATCTTTACCAAAGTTATGATTCCGCTGGCCAAGCCGGCCATTGTTGTCATTGCCATCTTGAGCTTCCAGAATAGCTGGAATGATTTTCTGGGTCCCTTGATATACCTGAAGGACCCGGACCTGCACACGCTGGCGATTGGTCTGTACAAGTTCACTTCATTGCCGGGGCAAGGCGGCATCTACAACCAGCAGATGGCGGCCTCTACCATGATGGTGCTGCCGGTTTTGATTGTGTTCTTCCTCTTCCAGAAGCAGTTCATCCAGGGCGCCAATATCAGCGGCTTGAAGGGCTGAGGCGCCATCCCGTGGGCGCTGCTCCCAACATACTCTTCGTGCTGGTCGATCAGCTCGGCGCGCGTTGGCTGCCGACTTACGGCAACGCGATAGTTTCTGCGCCTTATCTCGAAAGCTTCGCCGCAGAAAGTACGGTCTTTGAACGCGCCATCACCACTTCCCCGGTTTGCACGCCGTACCGCGGCTGTTTGCTCAGCGGACGGTATCCGTCTCAAACCGGTGTCCGACAGAATGGACAGGCGTACCCAGCCAAGGTGCCAAGCATCGCCGATCACTTCAACAGAGCTGGCTATGCGACGCACTACATTGGCAAATGGCACTTAAGCGGAGCGCCGCAGGAAAATCGCTGGGTACCGCCCGAAAAGCGTGCCGGCTTTCAAGATTTCATCGGCTGGGAGAGCCACCATGTCGATCACTGGTCCGGCTGGATTTGGCGCGACGATCCCGACGCTCCGATCCAAATGCCCGGGCATGAGACCGATGCGCTTACCGACATCGCGCTGCAAGAATTGAAGCAGGCGGCTGCCGAAGCCGATCCCTTCTTCATGCTGCTGTCCTATCAGGCGCCCCACCCTCCCTGCTCCCCGCCCGCTGAATATCGAGAATTGTACGAAGAACAGGACCTGCTGAGCGAAAAGAATGCCGATCCTCGAGCTTGGTACGATATGCCGCACTGGAACGCGAATTACGATGTAGCAACTTTCCGGCAGCTCTATTTCGGCGAGATCAGCCACCTGGATGCCTCCTTTGGCCGATTGCTGCGAAAGCTGGATGAATTAGGTTTGCGCGATGATACGCTGGTGGTCTTCACATCGGACCACGGAGAGATGGCGGGCGCGCACGGACTCTTTGGCAAAGGCGTCATGTATGAAGAATCGCTGCAGGCGCCGCTCATCATACGGGCCCCGGCGCAGATTCAAGGCAGGAGAACGGATCAGCTTGCCGCTACGATTGATCTGCTGCCGACCTTGCTCGACTATGCCGGCATCGAGTTGGCTGATACAGCCGACGGAATCTCTCTTAGAGCGCAGACCGAAGGCGGCGCTGCCGACAAAGATCGGATCGCGATTAGCGAATATCGCAACTTCTGCGCCACCACTCAACGCTGGAAGCTGGTAACGCAGGGGCGAACGCTGGAAGGGGCGGAACTCTATAACCTCGTCGACGACCCTTATGAACAGGTCAATTGCCTGGATGATCCTGCTTGTTTTGAGGCACAGGCGCGCTTGAGCGAGGCGCTTCGGCGCTGGCATTGCGCAATTGTCGGTTGCGATTCATCGGCTACAAAGGAAAGCGAGAAAGCATGGAATCAAGTCAATACCTGAACGCGAGCGGCATCTATCCGCATTTGGCGCTAACGGCGGAATTGGGACCGCCACGCACGGAATGCGGCATCGGAGCGATGATGGCATGGGCTGGGGTACTCTGGCTCGTCACTTATGTCTCGCATAAATCCGCAAGCGGCGCCGGGACCGGTCTTTACAGCATCGACGAAGAGTTGGAGATTCAGAAACATCCGGCGAGCTACGTCGGCACTTACACCAATCGCATGGTTCATTGGGAATCCAATCAGCTCATCATTGGACCGCACGTCATTGATGCGCAAAACAAGGTCCGTACCGTTGAGGACTTGCTGGAAGTGCGGATCTGCTCAACCATGCGCCACCTGACCGACGAGAAGAACATGGTCTATATGCTGGGCATGGAGGGCGAATTCTATGAGATGAATGTGCATACGCTGGAGACCCGGTTCATAGCAGACCTGGTAGATGAGTTGGGCATACCCGATCATGAGTATTGCCATTTCAAGGCGGCTTACAGCAATTTCGGCCGCGTGGTCGTCGCCAACAACAGCTATGACGAGCGTGACTTCAAGGGTGTGGAGGCGGCCGGGCGGCTAGCAGAATGGGATGGCGAGCGCTGGACCACTATCGAGCGCAATCCATTCATCGAGGTGAATGGGCGCGGCGACTTCGCTGGCACGATATTTGCTATGGGCTGGGATAAGCGCTCGGCGATTCTGCAGGTATACACCGATGCCAATGGGCAATGGAAGCGCTATCGACTGCCCAAGGCGAGCCACTGCTTTGACCACATGTGGCAGACCGAATGGCCCCGCATCCGCGAAGTCGATCATGAGCGATTCATCATGGATTGCCACGGCATGTTTTATGAACTTTCAACCTGGGCATACGACAATCATGTATGGGGAATCCGACCCATTTCGACTCACCTCTGGGTGCATGGGGATTTCTGCACTTATCGTGGCATGCTTGTTCTTGGCTCGGATAACGCCAGCCCGCACAACGGCGCCAACCACCTGGCCGGCGAACCGCAGTCGGGCTTGTATTTTGGCAAGACGGATGACCTCTGGCAGTTTGGAAAGCCGGCCGGCTGGGGCGGTGTCTGGTGGGAAGATGAGGTCAGCGCGGGTGAAATCTCGGACCCCTACTTGATGACTGGCTTTGACAAGAAGGTATTGCATCTGAACAATGCTGGCGCTTCGGCGGCGCGCTTCGTCCTGGAAGTTGACTTTCTGGGCAATGGAAAGTGGATGACCTACGACACATTCGAAGTAGCGGCGGGGGGATACGCCTATCACGCCTTTCCCGCTGGCTATAGCGCCCATTGGATGCGCCTTCGCTGCGAAAACGACAGTATCGCCACAGCGTATTTCACCTATACTTGATTCGATAAGTTAGTAGATAGATTAGGCAGAAAATCATGATCAATGGATATACCAAGCTGACTGATGAACAGCGGAAGCAATTCCGCGATGAAGGCTATCTGATCGTACGGAACGCGCTGGACGATGAAGCGATCAGCCGGCTAATCGAAGCGGGTGATCGGATAATTGCCACTGAAGAGCGTTTCAATCGATACCAGACCAGCGAGTTTTATGATGGTTTCCGCAATTGCATCACCATGGACGATGAATTCATTCCGCTCTTGACCAACGATGTCACGCTACCCCTGGTGATACAGCTGCTGGGTTCAAGACTGCAGCTTTCCACGAGCCACCTGATATACCGCTATCCCGACCTACCGGGCACACCGGATTCCATTCGTCGGCCCGGCTGGCACCGCGACGGCGGCGGCATCTCGTCCGATCTTGGCGCGGCAAATTTCCCGCGCCTGGGATTGAAATGCGCCTTTTATCTGACCGACTTGAGCAAGCCTCGATCTGGCGTAACCATGTTGGCGGCGGGCAGCAATCGGCTCAAAGAGCGCATTGAGATTCCCGAAGGCGAGACCGATCCAGTGACTGCAATAGAGCCTCTGCTCAATCCTGGCGATTGCGTCATTTTCGAGTATCGCACCTGGCACGCGGGCGCGCCGAATTTCACCGACATCACGCGCAAATGCATCATGATTGGATATTGTTATCGCTGGCTGAAGCCGATGGATTTCATACAGCAAGAGCATTCATTGCTGGATAAGCTCAGCGAAATTGAGAAATATCTTGTTGGAGAAGAGGTCGATGAGACGCCCGAGTTTCAGCCGGGCGGCGGCTACAATCCATTGGATGAATGGTGCGAAAAACACGGCATCGAGCGGGACCGCCACGGACACTGAGCGACAGACTAATCAGAGAAAATCTTTGGGAAAGCGCATCATGAAACAAGAAAATCAGATCCCCCGAATGTTGAGCGAAGCTTTCTCAGCGGAAGTACGTCCGCCCAAGACGACCCGCATTGACGCTGATCTGGTGATCGTCGGCGGCGGACTCGCTGGCACTTGCGCCGCCATCACAGCCGCGCGCGCTGGCATCAATGTCGCATTGGTGCAAGATCGGCCCGTGCTCGGAGGCAACGCCAGCAGTGAAGTCCGTCTCTGGGCGCTGGGCGCGACCTCGCACATGAACAACAACAACCGCTGGGCGCGCGAAGGCGGCGTCATCGACGAAATCCTGGTTGAGAATATGTATCGCAACAAAGAAGGCAACGCGCTGATATTCGACACCGTCCTCCTGGAAAAAGTCGTTGATGAAGACAATATCACGCTGCTGCTCAATACCGCCGCCGTCAGTGTGCAAAAATCGGATGGCGAGACAATCGAATCCGTCACAGCATTTTGCAGCCAGAATTCGACGCGATACGAACTGTACGCCCCGCTCTTCTGCGATGCCTCGGGCGATGGCATTGTCGCCTTTCAAGCCGGCGCCGCTTTTCGCATGGGCGCCGAGTCAAGAGAGGAATTCGGCGAGAAATTCGCGCCGAGCGAAGAATACGGCTATCTTCTTGGGCATTCGATTTATTTCTATACCAAAGATATCGGCGTGCCGGTCAAATTCGTGCCGCCGAGCTACGCGCTGGACGATATCACGGAGATCCCGCGCTTCCGCAGCTTTAATACGGCAATCGATGGCTGCCGCCTCTGGTGGATTGAATACGGCGGCCGGCTGGACACGGTGCACGAAACCGAGACCATCAAGTGGCAACTTTGGAAAGTGGTTTACGGCGTCTGGAATTACATCAAGAATTCGGGCGAATTCCCCGATGCCGAGACGCTGACGCTGGAATTCGTCGGTCAAATCCCCGGCAAGCGCGAGAGCCGGCGCTTTGAAGGCGACTACATGATGGTCCAGCAGGATGTCATTGAGCAGCGGCAGCATTACGACGCCATCGCCTTCGGCGGCTGGTCGATCGATCTGCATCCGGCCGACGGCGTCTTCAGCGAGCTGCCAGGCTGTGATCAATGGCATGCCAAGGGCGTTTATCAAGTGCCCTATCGCACGCAATACAGCAAGAATATCCGCAATCTCTTCATCACCGGTCGCATCATGAGCGCGTCGCATGTCGCCTTCGGCTCAACACGCGTCATGCTGACCTTGGCTTGCGCGGCGCAATCGGTCGGCCTGGCAGCAGCGCATTGCATTAAGCGGGGCTTGCTGCCGCGCGATGTCGCCGCTCCAGATAATGTTAAGCTGCTTCAGCGTGACTTGCAGCGGGTGGGCGGCTATATCCCGCAATTCAGACTGGAGGATGATGCCAATCTTGTCAGGCAGGCGACGGTGACCGCATCCAGCAAGCTCTGCCTGGAAACGCTGCCGGACGATGGTCCGCGGCTTGACCTGGCGCGCCCCTATGCCCAGATGCTTCCCATACAGCGTGGCCGCGTCCCACGCATGACAATCACGGTCGACGTAGCGAAAGCGACGCGACTTGAGGTTCAGTTGCGCCAGAGTTCGAAACGCGACAATCACAGTCCCGATGTCATTCTCAATACGCTGCGCTTTGATTTGCCAGCGGGCGATGATCAGCAGATTGAACTCAACTTCGACCAGTTGATCGACGATTCGCGCTACGTCTTCGTCTGCGTGATGGAGAATCCGGCGCTGCGCTTGCACCTTAGCGATATGCGCGTCACCGGCTTGATCGCCCTGCAGTATTGGCGCGATCAATCGCCGATGCATGACATTGGCGTAGAGTCGTTCGAATTCTGGACGCCGCCGCGGCGCCCTGATGGTCAGAATATGGCGATGAGTTTCTCGCCGCCGATCAACGGCTTTGACCCGCAGAATGTTTGCAACGGGCTGGCGCGCCCAGTGGCCGAAGTGAATGCTTGGGTATCCGACCCGGAAGACGAAAACCCGACCCTGGATATACAGTGGATCGCGCCGCAGAGCATCAGCCGCGTGACGTTGATGTTCGATACCGACTTCGACCACGCCATGGAGACGGTGACGCGTGGACATCCGGAGGACGTGATGCCCTTTGCCGCCAAACATTTTCGGCTGAGCAATGGCGATGGCCGCGTGCTCGCCGAAGTGAGGGACAATCATCAAACGGTAAATCAAATTCAGTTCGACGAGCCGATCGAAACTGATCATCTGCAGGTCGAGGTGGTCGAGAGCCACAGTGATGCGCCGGCGGCGGTGTTTGCGATACACTGTTACGAATAGTCGAGTTGAAAAGGAAAGATAAGCGATGCAGGTAACGGAACGAGAACGCTACTTCTTTGATCTTAACGGCTTTTTGCTACTGAAGGACGCATTGTCCAAAGACGAAGTTGCCGAAACTAACGCCGCGATCGACGCCTTGCTGCCGATTAAACCCGGCGAATGGAATGGCTATGTACATGGGCACACCTACGGCGACGATGACGGCATCAATATGCAGCAGATTTATGAAGGCGGCGAAGCCTTCGAAAAGCTCATAGACCACCCTTCTTGGATTGAAAAAGTAAAGTATTTTGTCGGCGGCGCCGAAACCTTCGATTACAATCATGGTCCGCTCTTTATAGACGAGTGCTTCGCCAATATCCGCGGACCCGGCGAGGCGATCGGCTTGCATTCCGGCGGGCACGATGGCACCAAGCGCACCCAATTCCGCTATTACAATGGGCGCTTCCATTGCGGGCAGATCAATATTTTGATGGCGCTGACGGATATTGGACCGGGCGACGGAAATACGATGGTCGTGCCAGCCAGCCACAAAGCGCATTTCCGCCATCCCGACGAGGGTAAACATGGGATGTATCGTGATGTCGCCTCAGTTGACCACGTTGAAGGCGCGCTGAATATCTACATGGATGCCGGCGATGTGCTTCTCTTTGTCGACGCGCTCTGCCACGGCTCGGCTGAACGGATCAATCCCGGCGAGCGGCGAATTATCGTCTTCCGCTACGGTCCATCCTGGGGAAACTTCCGCTTTGGCTACCAAGTGTCAGATGAGTTGGCGGCGCGCTTGACGCCGGAACGTCTGCAAATCGTCCGTCCTAATCCGCCACTGCTGCCGGGACTGGATCGCAGCCGCTACGCCTGAAGTCCGCGAAGTCGGCTTTCATCCAACTCCACGCCGAGACCGGCGCTGCGTGGTATTTCATAATACCCCGAGTCGCAAGTCAGCGGAGATTTGAGCAGCAGGTTCGCAATCTCGAAGACCGGCGGCTGATATTCCAGCAGGTACAAATTGGGAATCGCCGCGGCCGCATGAATCGTCGCCGCGATACATACTCCCAAGCCGACGCTCAAATGCGGCGCCATTTTCACATTAAAGGCTTCCGCCATTGAGGCGATCTTGATCACTTCTGAGACCCCAGCCCGCCCCACATCAGGCTGCAAGATATCGGCCGCCCTCTGCATAAGCCAAGGGCGGAATTGGTAGCGCGTACGCTCGGTCTCTCCGTGGGCGATGGGCACTGCGACAGCAGCCGCGAGTTGCGCGTGCCCTTCGACAGCTTCCGGATTGATCGGCGCTTCGAAAAAGCCGACGTCAAGTTCCGTCAGCGCATGACCGAGCTGCACCGCTTCATCCAGCGCGTACACCCAGTGCGCGTCAAGCAGCAAGGTCGCATCTTCGCCAAGGGCGCTGCGCAATGCGCTAACGCTGGCCTCGTCTTCTCGTACGCCGTGACCCGCCGCCAACTTGAAGGCATTGAAGCCCGTATCGACGAATTCCAGCGCGAGATCGACACGCTCCCCCGCCGTTGGTCGCGGCAGCCCGGAAACATAACAGGGAACGCGCTCGCGATAAGCGCCGCCCAGCAGTTGATAGACGGGCTGATCCAGGATTTTGCCGCGCAGATCCCATAGAGCGGTATCGCAGGCGCTGATGGCATCCAGCATGAAGCCACCGTAATAGCCGCGCTCGCGCATCAGGTCGTACATGATGTTCCAAAGCATGTTGCCATCGAGAGGATCGCAGCCAATTAGAACGGGCGCCAGCAATTGCTCCACAATCGTACTTACGACTTCCGGCGCGACCGGCGCCAGCGCCTCGCCCCAGCCGACTGCGCCATCATCGGTCGTGATTTTTACAAATGCGGTCTCGAAGTAGGCCGAATACAGCGCGCGATAAGGCGGGCGCGTGAAATAAGCTTGTGGATCAACCGCCTCGGGCAAGCTCCCCAGGTAGGCTTGGTCGCGCTTGATTCGCACAGGTATCGACTCGACCAATCTAATGCTCATGTCTCGCAACCTCCAATGAAGGGGAGTCTATCTCTTCGGATGAATCAGCAGCAAACTTTACCACCGAGTACACCGAGTTAGTATGAGGACACAGAGGTATTGGTATATTTCGACCCATTCTAATCATTTGCCGCAGTCAGAATATCTGAACCGTCACTGCTGCCCAACGTTTCAAAAGGATTTGCTCTGTGCTCTCTTCTCTCTCGGTGTCCTCGGTGGTAAAAATAACTTAATGCGATTGCTCTGACAGCACAAGGAGGCTATTTTCGTGTTAGCTGGCATATATCAAATTCTGCAGACGCCATTTGACGATGACGGCGCGATCGACTGGGAGAGCTTCGCGCGCCAAATCGAATACTGTATGGCGGCCGGCGTACATGGCTTGGTCGCGCCAGCGCTGGCCAGCGAGTTCTTCACTTTGAGCGATGCTGAGCGGCGCCATGTGGTCGAATTCGCCGCCGATTCCATCGCCGGACGCGTCCCCTTCGTCGTCGGCGTTCAAGGGCTGCATCAGCGGATCGCGCTCGAATTCGCCGAGCATGCCTGCGCGCAGGAGGCTACCGCGCTGATGGCGATGCCGCCCTACCTGCGTAAGGCATCAAAAGCGGATTTGCGGGAGTACTATCGAGCGCTGGCGCAGTTCGATCGACCGCTGATCATACAAAATGCGCCTGCGCCGATTGGCAGTCCGCTGTCGCCAAGTGAATTGGTGGATTTGTTGGCGGCGGAGGACAATATCCTCTACATCAAAGAAGAGACGAATCCAATCCTGCAGCATATCAACGCGCTATTGGCGCTCGATTCGGGCAATTGCGCTGGCGTTTTTGGCGGCGCTAATGGCACATATCTCATTGATGAACTCAAGCGTGGCGCTTGTGGAAACATGCCGGCCGGCGGCATGGTGGATATACAGGTCAAGATTTACGACCTATTCCGAGCCGGAAGCATTGACGAGGCCGAGCGCATCAGCCACAAGTTGTTGCCACTGTTGAATTACGCCACGGTATACGGAGTTGTCCTGCACAAATACGTGATGTGGCGGCGCGGCGTTCTCCGCTCGCCTTTCGCGCGCGATCCGCAGAAGATCAATCTGAACGCCGACGACATCAGCGCAATCGAAAGCATGTGGCCGCTAGTGGCTGAAGAGACTCTGCCGGATTTTGCGTTCGAATAGCGCCGCTAGTAGGTCCAGGCGCGCGGCAATGGGCGCTCCATCGCCAGCAGGCGCGTCAGCAGCAGATGACGACATTCGGTCAGCGCAGCTTGATAGTCGGCGCTTGCAGCAACATCATGATAGGCGCCAGGATCACGCTGCAGATCCCAGAGATTCTCGCGCCCGTCGTCATGAATCAGATACTGGAATTGCGGCGTGCGCAGGCTCTTCCAGCCATGCGCTTCCGTAAGCGCGCTCGCCTTTTGGCGGGATCCGTCGCCGTTGATCAGGCTCGCCAAGCTTTCGCCCTGCATGAATGTCGGTGTCTGAATGGCAGCCAAATCAAGCAAAGTCGGAACCAGGTCCACTGCCTCGACAATGCCATCGTGCCGGCCGCCCTCATTTACATCCGGCCCAGCGATGATTAGTGGCACGCGGCTGACGGCATCGTCGGCCGGGTAGCCTTTGCCGAAGCGCAGATGTTCACCCAGCCACTCGCCGTGATCCGAGGTGAAGATGATGATCGTCTCATCCGCTTTGCCCGCCGCGTCGAGCGCTTCCAGGATTCGCCCGACATAATGATCTACCTCGCTGACCATCGCATAGTACCCTTGCCTGGCCGAGCGCAATTGGTCATCGGAAAACAGCGCGGAAGGGTCCGAAGGCCGCTGTTTATCGATTTCCGGCGGATAGGCCGGCAGTGACAGCCTATCAGCGTCATACAGATCGAGGCACTTCTGTGGCGCTATCCAGGGGGCGTGCGGTGAATAGAAACTGGCGATACACAGAAAAGGCTCGGCGCCAGAGGCATTGATGAAATCAGTCGTTCGGTCAGCGACGAAGGCGCTGTACGTCAAATGATCGTCCGCGGCGAAGGGAATGGCGCGCTTGAAGTCGTGTCGCCCTTCCGGCTCGCCGCGATGCGCGATGCCGTCGTCAATGCCCATCGCGCGCTGCCAGACCCGCGTATTGGGCGGCAGTCCGGCGCTGATGCCGTCCATCTGTTCCGGCGCCTGTCGCCTGACCCAAGCGCGATACGCGTCTTCGTAAACGCCGGGCTCGTCGGCGATTTCCAGTTGATCGAATCCATAAGACGGATGCGGAAGGCCATGATCGCGATTGGCATGCGGCAGAAAGTGCAGCTTGCCAATATTCGCCGTCCGATAGCCGTATTGTTTCAGCAGGCGCGGCAACGTCATGAGATCTTCGGGCGCCGGCACACCCATGTGCGTGATGCGCGTCGTAGAGGGATATTGGCTCGAAAGCATGCTGACGCGGCTGGGCATGCAGACCGGATTCTGCACAAAATGATGGCAGAAGTTTGTGCCGCGCGCCGCCAGCGCATCCAGATTCGGCGTTTGAATCTCGTCGTTTCCGTTGGCGCCCAGGGCGTCCCAACGCTGTTGATCGGTGTACAAAATGAGGATATTTGGTCGTTTCATGCCGGAGTCCTCTATTTCCATTGGCTCGCGTAATTGTAGCGCGGCGCAATCAACGGGACGAGCGATAGCGTTTGTAAATTGGATACAAATGACGCTATTATGTTAAGTTAGGTGAGTGCGGCTGGTAGCTGACCATCCGGACAGTGTTACGCCACCCATGGCGCCTATCGCAGGTTCGCAAAGCTAGAGGGAGCAGCAACGTGATAGCGAATTTCGAGAACATCACCAAGGTGGAAACCTCCCAACAAGCCTTTGACCAGGCATTTCGCGACAATCTCTACTACACTCGCGGGCAAGCCATTTATACCGCCACGCAGCACGATCTATTTTTCGCGCTGGCGCATACCGTGCGCGATTACATGATGTATTACTGGCAGCAGAACGTCGATTGCTACTTCCGGCAGAATCCCAAATTTGTCTATTACTTGTCGGCTGAATATCTGGTCGGCCAGCAATTGGAAAAGAACCTGCTGTACACGGATACCTATTCACTCGCGATGGACACGATGCAGCGGCACAATATCGACCTCTCCGAACTGTGCAAGCTGGATATTGAGCCAGGACTGGGCAATGGAGGATTGGGCCGGCTTTCCGCCTGCTTTATGGATTCGCTGGCGACGCTGAATATCCCAGCGGTCGGCTATGGCATTCGTTACGAATACGGTATTTTCAGGCAGTCATTCCGCGATGGTTGGCAGATTGAAAGCCCCGATGAGTGGCTCTATTACGGCAATCCTTGGGAATTCCCGCAGCCGGATGACATGGTCGAAGTTGGCTTCGGCGGCACTACCGAAGGTTATACCGACAGCGACGGCAACTATCGCGTTCGCTGGATTCCGGCGCAGACGATTATGGGGCAGCCTTATCACACGCTCGTGCCCGGCTATAAGACCAAGACAGTCAACATGCTGCGGCTTTGGAGCGCGCGCGCCACCCGCGAATTCGATTTGCAGCTGTTCGATGTCGGCGATTATTCGCGGGCGGTGGAGCAGAAGACCAGTTCTGAAAATGTGACCAAGGTGCTTTATCCCAACGACAACACACCGCAAGGCAAAGAATTGCGATTGAAGCAGCAGTATTTCTTCGTCGCCTGTTCGCTGAACAATATCATCAAGCGCTTCATGATCAAGAATGCGGAGTGGGAAGAACTGCCCAAGGTGGCGGTGATCCATCTGAATGATTCGCATCCGGTCATCGCCATCGCCGAACTGATGCGGCTTCTGGTTGATCAATACCAGCTCAAATGGGATCGAGCGTGGAATATCACCACGCTTACCTTCGCCGCGACGCAGCACACGCTGTTGCCGGAAGCGCTGGAGAAATGGCCCGTCTGGCTGATGGAAAAGGTGTTGCCGCGCCATCTGGAGATCATTTACGAAATCAACCATCGCTTCCTGGATTCAGTGCGCATGACCTTCCCCAATGACATCGCCCGCGTTGAGCGCATGTCGATTATCGAGGAAGGGGCGGAAAAGCAGGTGCGCATGGCCAATCTGGCTTGCATCGGCAGTTATTCGATCAACGGCGTGGCCGAGCTCCAATCCGAGCTTTTGCGCACGCATGTCTTCCCGGACTTTGCGACCATGTGGCCCGAGAAGTTCGGCAACAAGACCAACGGCGTCACGCCGCGCCGCTTCATGCGTCTGGCGAATCCGATTCTGGCGGACTTGATTACAGAGCGGATCGGAGAAGGCTGGCTGACTGATCTTGAAAAACTGCGGGAGCTCGAATCCTTCGTCGATGATGCCGAGTTCAGGGGCGCCTGGCGCGCCATGAAAAAGGCGAACAAGGCGCAGCTAGCCGAGTACATTGACGAAAACTGCGGCGTGAGCGTAAGCACTGATTCAATGTTCGACATTATGGTCAAGCGTCTGCATGAGTACAAGCGGCAGCTCCTCAAGACCTTGCACATCATTCATCTGTATCGGCGGCTTAAGTTGGATCCGGATGCCGAGCAGGCGCCCGCCACCTTCATCTTCGGCGCCAAAGCGGCGCCCGGCTACTATATGGCGAAGTTGATCATCAAGCTGATTAATTCGGTGGCGGAAGTGGTCAATCGCGATCCAGTCTCGGCGGACAAGCTGCGCGTAGTATTCATCCCCAACTTTAATGTTGCTTCCGGACAATTGCTTTATCCGGCAGCCGATGTGTCAGAGCAGATTTCGCTTGCGGGCAAGGAAGCGTCCGGCACTGGCAATATGAAATTCGCCTTGAACGGCGCGCTGACCGTCGGCACACTGGATGGCGCCAATATTGAAATCCGCGAGCGCGTTGGCGCCGAGAATTTCTTCCTGTTCGGGCTGACTACAGAAGAGGTCTTCGCAACCAAATCGAACGGCTACGATCCGCGCGCGTATATCGAAGCCAACGCCGACCTGCGCGGGGCGATCGACTGGATCGCTTGCGGTCAATTCTCCGGCGGCGACACGCAGATCTTTCGCCCAATCGTCGATTCGCTAGTGTATCATGATGAATACATGCTATGCGCAGATTTTGCTGAATATCTGGCTTGCCAGGCGCGGGTGGCGGAAGCTCACGCCGATCAGGAACGCTGGACAACGATGTCCATTCTCAACGCAGCGCGTTCGGGATTCTTCTCTTCGGATCGGACGATCGCCGAATATAATCGCGATATCTGGCGAGCCTCGACGCTTGACCTGGTCAACGGCAGCTGAAGGCGCTTAATAGAGCATTGCCATTCGCGCGGCTCAGCTTGCGGCTTACGTCGCTTAGGTTACAATTGACGCGCTCACTGCTTGTCAAGTATCAGACAAACTGAAATGGTACGACACGAAAATGAGGAATGCAAAATGAGCAATTCAGATTCCGCCCGCATAACCATCGACACCAAACGCGCCATCGGCGAGATTTCACCGCTGCTTTTCAGCGGCTTCGCAGAACACATGGGGCGGTGCATCTATGAAGGCATTTACGAGCCGGCGTCGCCGCAGGCTGACGAAAACGGCCTGCGGGTGGACGTTTTAGCGGCGCTGCGCGAACTCAACTACCGTTCGATGCGCTACCCCGGTGGCAACTTCGTCAGCGGCTATCGCTGGGAAGATGGCATCGGACCGAAAGACCAGCGACCGGTACGCCGCGAGCTCGCCTGGCAGTCGTTGGAGACGAATCAGTTTGGCACGGACGAGTTCATCCGGTTTTGCCGTGAAATCGGTACGGCGCCGATGCTGGCGGTGAATCTGGGCACGGGGACGATTCAAGACGCCGCCAACCTAGTCGAGTATTGCAATGCCACAACCGGAAGCAAGTACGCGGATATGCGCGCGGCAAATGGCAACGAAGACCCTTACGGCGTCAAGTACTGGTGCCTGGGCAACGAAATGGACGGTCCTTGGCAGATCGGCCATCTCAACGCTGTCGATTATGCGAAGAAGGCGCGCGAAGCAGCCAAGCTTATGCGCCTGCATGACGATTCGATCGAGCTTGTGCTTTGCGGCTCGTCAAGCTCGAAAATGCCAAGTTACCCTGATTGGGATCGTATCGGTCTGGAGCACTGCTGGGATCTGGTCACCTATCACTCAATGCATTACTACGCTGACAACCTTGAAGACGATACGCCAAGTTATTTGTCTCTCAGCGCCGCCTTTGAAGATTATGTCGATACGGTCGCCGCGGTATTGCGTTACGTGAAAGCCAGGACGCGCTCCAAACACGATGTCTATCTATCCTGGGATGAGTGGAATGTCTGGTACAAGGCGCGCGAAGTGTCGGATAGGCAGGGCCGCTGGACCGAAGCGCCCCATTTGATCGAAGAGGTCTACAATCTCGAAGATGCCTTGGTGGTAGCGCAATGGCTGAACGTGTTCTTGCGCCGAGCCGATGTGCTGAAAATCGCCTGCATCGCCCAAATCGTCAATGTCATCGCGCCCATCCTCACCACCACCAACAGTTTGCTCAAGCAGACAATATACTATCCGCTGCTGATGTTCAGCCAGATGGCGAGCGGCAAATCGCTGGACTTGCTTGTCGAGTCACCGCGATATGAAACGAAGCAGTTTGGCGATATGCCCCTGCTGGATGTCTCTTCAGCCCACGATGAAACCGCCGGGAAGAACTCGATTTTTATCGTAAATCGCAGCCTGACCGAACGCATGCCCATCGAAATCCGTTGGGGCGATGTCGCGCCGCAGCGCATCACATCGGCGCATCAGCTATCCGGCGACGACCCCAAGGCATTCAACAGTTGGGATCATCCCAATCGCTTGACAACGCGGCCGATATACGCGCCGAAGATCATTGACGGCGTCGCGCAACTGAGTTTGCCGCCGCTTTCGTTCACCGCTCTCGGCGTCGAACTATAACAGTTCTGGCCTTAGTTTGTCCGCGGATGCGAGTGAACCGCGACGCGCGCGCATGCTTCATTCGACTGGATGGCGGCGAGCATGATTTCGCTGATGTGACGCGCGGTGCAAATGTTGGAGATTTCCGGCTGAGCGCCGCCTTCAATGCAGCGAAGCCACTCTTCGTGCTGGTTGACCATCGGCGCCAGTTGAATTTCATCCACAATTGGCGCCGCCCACTCGCGATCATAAGAGCTAGGTCGAATGGTTTCAATCACGTCGCCGCGCAGCACCAGCTTGCCGGCCGTGCCATGCACGCGCAGAAATGATGATCTAGCCGGATCACACCAGCCCGTTTCCGCCGTCGCCAAGGCGCCATTGGCGAACTCCAAAATCAGCGTCGCCGTATCTTCAAGCGCGGTCGGCTTTGCAACCGTTGTCATACGCGCCGTCACATAATCCGCCTTGCCCAAGAGCGCGACCAGATTAGCGATGGAATAGACGCCCATGTCGATGAGCGCGCCGCCGCCGGCTGTATCGGCATCGAAAAACCACAAATCGTTTTCCACTCTGGGTTCTTCAAAGGCGTCGGCTACCTCGGCGTAGTAGATTTCCGGACCGCCGTGGCTGTGCCGCGCGAGCGCGCCCGAGATCGTGCCGATGGCGCCGGCTGCCAACTGACGCCGCATTTCATACACGGCCGCGTCGAATGAGGGCCGGCAGTATACGACCTGCCCCGGACGCGCCTCGCTCGCCGCCACCAGCCGATTGGCCTCATCAATCGTCGTACAAAGCGGCTTCTGCATGAACAAATGCAACGCGCGCTCAAGAACAGCGAGACCGGCTTCGGCATGCAGTGGATGCGGCAGCGCAACAATGACGGCGTCCAATTCGTCGTCATCCAGCAGATCTCCCCAGCTGGTTGAGTAGCGCGGTACATCAAAGCGCTTGCAGAGCAGGCGTAGGCGGCTTTCCCGGCGCCCGCAGATGTGAGTCACGCGCATCCCATCGACCGCCGCGATCTCCGGCAGGTGACTGAGCGCGGCGATGCCGCCAGCGCCGAGAATGCCTACATTAATCATTGATGTAGCCTCGCAGGAAGGCGTAACTCCGATTGATGGACCCGATCATGTCTTCATTGCCGGTCTCGTCTTCAATCGCGAGAACGCCGCAGTAGCCGATGTCTCTTAGCGCCTGAATATAACCGTCCCAGGGCACCAGCCCTTCGCCGCAGGTCGCTTGCATCGTTTCGGGATTCCAATCTTTCGCGTGCGTGTGGATGATCTTGTCGCCCAAGGCATGCACACCCTGTATTGTGCCCGCCTCCGAGCCGTAACGCAGCAGATTGCAAGGATCATAATTCACCTTGAGCCAGGGATTGCCGACCTCGTCGATGAAATCACCAAGCGCCAAGGGCGTTTCCTGACCTGTTTCCAGCGCGAAATACACACCGACTTTCTCGCCATGTTCGGCGATTTCGCCGACCGAGCCGAGCAGAATCTGATACGCCGGATGCGACTTGTCCTCGGGTAACACGCCGGCATGGGTGGTCACGATGTTTCCGCCCAATTCCGCAGTGGTATCCAGCGCTTGCTTGGTCTTGTCGATCCGCCATTGCAAGCCCTCGCTCTCTTCCAAGCCGCCCCAGGTGACTTTCCCCTGAAGCTGGGCGCAGAAGCCACTAAAGGTCAAGCCCAGCGATTCGGCAATCCGCCGCGCCTCGCGCCGATCGGCGGCCGAGCCAACTTCCGGGTCGAGGATACAGGGCGTGAACTCAAAATTGACGACCCAGGGCTGCACCGAAGTACAGCCGGCATCGGCCGCGATCTCCATTTGACGCGCCAGCGCGGCGACATCGGGCGTCGCCCCAAGCGTCCACAGCGCGCAGCCAATCGTCATCTCGCTCATGGTTTCGACCTCTTTCTATGCGACCGCAAATATAGCGCCAATGGTAACAAGTCTTGTAGATTCAAGCATATGGATGCTCCTGCTGTCTCGATGAATACGCTTTGTGCTAATCGAGAAGATACTCCATGAACCAGTGGACGATTGCGGTCGCGGCAGTAATTCGATTGCGCTCGACGGCAAAGCCATGCCCCTCATCCGGGAACAGGACGTAGTCAACGGGCACATCGCGCTGTCGCAGCGCTTCGACGACCTGTTCCGCCTCGTGTACTGGCACGTTGGTATCGTTGGCGCCGTGCAGCACCAGTGTCGGCGCAATTACGCGACCCAGCTTATTGATGGGCGAGAGCGCATCCAGCAACTCGCCTTCCGTATCGGGATCGCCATATTCAACTTTCGAAATGCTCGCCATCCAGGGTTCTGTTAGTGCAAAAAACGTCCTGAAGTTAACGACGCCATAGAGATTGACGCCAGCGGCGAAGATCTCGGGAAATTCAGCCAAGCCCGCCATCGTCATGTAACCGCCATAAGAGCCGCCCATGATACCGAGGCGGCCGGCCGCGGCGATAGCGCCATCGACCAAGAAACGCGCGGTCGAGGCGATATCTTCAATCGCATCGAAGCGCAATGCGCCATTATCCAAGTTGACGAAACGCTTGCCAAAACCGGATGAGCCACGTACGTTTGGCGCGAAGACAGCAATGCCCTGCGCCAGCAGCGCTTGATAGTCGTAGCGGAAACGCGGCTGCTCCTGGCCTTCAGGACCGCCGTGAAAGCTCAAAACAGTCGGATATGGCGCCTGACCTTGCCGCGGAGTATAAAGCCAACCGCTCAAGCGCAAGCCGTCATGGGCGCGGTACTCCAGCAAGCGCGCTCCAATCAGCTGCGCAATTGTTACGCCAATGCGCGGGCTGCGGGTCAGTTGATTCAAATCGCCAGAATCAATATCCATCAGCCAAAGGTCTTGCGGCAGTCGCGCGCCCGAAAGGCAAATCGCCAATCTGGCGCCGTCCGGCGAAAAGCGCAGTGATTCGAGGATCGCGCCCGGCAAATCAATCCGCCGCCCCGGTTCAGCGGATTGCAAGTGAACCAACTCCAATTCATGCGCGCCGGCAACATTCCACACGAGCGCAGCTTGCTTGCCATCTCCGCTCAGCGCAAACTCAGCCAGCTCGGCGTCTTCGCGCGCGCGGATGATTTGCCAGCCCGAATCGTCTTTGAGAGAAAGTCGGCAGAGGCAGGCCATATCGGTGTCGCGATTGGATATGAGGTAAACGGCTAGCCCATCCCGGCAGAATCGCGCGTTTTCAAAACTGGCTGGCGGATCGTGCGCCGTTAACAGCCGCTCGCTTCCGGTGGCGCCATTCACGAGATAGACATTATTGTCGCCCCGATAAGCGACTCGCTTGACCAGCAGCTGCGAACCATCGAAATTCGCGTCTTCAGCTGTCGCTGTGCCCGCCCCTCCGGTTAGCTTGTCCAGGGCGCCGGAATCAACCGCGATACGGAAGCATTCCATCGTATCGGGCTGCTCCATGCTCGATGAAAAGAGGAGCGCGCGTCCGTCCTGCGTCCAGCCGCCGAGCCAATTGTTGCTTGCTCCGCCCGCCGTAATACGCCTGCGCCGGTCACCATCGGGACGGACAATATCGATCTGGGTATTCATGCCGCCGCCAGGCGCCGACTCCACCGCCAGCCAGTCGCCAGTTGGAGACCAGATCACGCGCTTCACTTGCTCGTCAAATGCGGTAACAGCCAAGGGGAATCCACCCGAAACTGGCATCCGCCACACCTGGGGACTACCAGATAAATCACTGACGAAGGCCATCTGCTCACCGTCCGGGGAGAAGGTTGGCGACCAGCAGCTGCCGACCTTCGCCATCAGCCGGACTGATTCTTCTAGCGTCATCGCTGCATCTCGCTCCATGCCTAGCCCCGCTTATGGATGACAGCCAGGATGAGCGTCGCCAAGAGGTAGGCGCCGGCGCCAAAATAGAGCACGGCGTTGAAACCAATCGTCAATGATAAGGTGACCGCGGCGACCGATCCAACGACGGTCATCAGCCCGTTTACGCACCAGGCGAGCGCGACATGCCGTCGGTCTTCGATTCCGGCCAGCTTCAACGCCAGAGGAAATGGCGCGCCCATGCAGAGCGCCAAAGGCGCAAGCGATAGCAAAGCGATTAGGCTGCGCACAAAGGCATCGGCGGCCAAGAACTCAGCGCTGAGCGGCGTCCATAGCATGCTCCAGGAGAGAGACAAGATCGCGATTGTCGCTGTCGTCAATTGGGGACGGCTTTCAAGAAGGTCTCTCAGGAATAACTGGCTTAGGCCGCTGCCAATGCCGCCGCCAACGAGGAAAGTTGCCAACACGAGCGTTACCGCGATCGTCGGATGGCCCAGGAAGAGCCGCGTCCGTTGAATGGCATAGATTTCGAGCGCGATGAATCCCATTCCAAGCAAGGCAAATAGCAGCGGATAACCGCGCTCAATCGGGCCGCGACCGCGCCGCAACTGATACGCGATGACCAGCGCCAATGCCGCCGTGACCGCTGCCGCCAGCGCGACCAATGGATTCAAGCTGGCGGGAAGGCCCCTTTCGAATTGAAAGAAATAGGGGCGTTCATCGCTCGCGGGCGAGATATCCACGTCCGATTTTTCGATGATCTCCTCAAATGCTTGCGCGCCGCTGGCGACGGCGTCCAGCGGCGGCTGGACCAAGACCTGCGGCAGCAGCAGCGGAGCAAAGCCGACATCGCGGGCGATTGCGCCCAGCGCCAACGAATCATCCCGGCTAAACGGCGATGCCCCGATAAGCAGTAGCGGCGCCGCTGGGCTGCTCTTGCTGTCTATGAAAGCCATCAAATGACCTAGCGCCTGCTGATCTGTCAGGCCGCGGCGGCGAAATGCCGATAGCGCCGTAGACAAAGCGCGGGTCAAGGTCACTTCGTCGTAAAGCTTCAGGGCAACTTGGCCGCCCTGGTCGAGGTAATTGAGATAATCGGAGAAAGCCTCTTCCGTGTAGATTGTGTTTTCGGAAAGGGCATAACCGCCGCGTTCCGCCGCCAAGGTCACCACTTGCGACAAATAGATCAGATCAAACTTCTTACTCGAACGTCGCAGCGCGCCGCGCCCATCATCAACGATGACGCCCACCGCGGCTCGGTCATAGAGCGGACCAGTGTAGCCACGCCACTCGCGCGTCAATTCGAGGCTCGCGCTGTTGACTTCGACGGCGATGATCTGCTCCGCGCCACTTTGCAAGGCGAACCAAACATCCAGTCCGGCGCCCGGTCCGATGACAAATACGCGCACGGGCTGCTCGGTGGCGAAGGGGAAGAAACCAATATCGCCGAGCAGATCTCTGCGAGCCGCTTCTGTTGGCATGACGGACGCAGCGCCGCCATCGACATAAATGCGCAGTGGTCGGCCAGCGCCGGGATCGACCAGGTCGGTGCGGGCAAATGCGTCCCATTTGGTTTGCAGAAGGCGTCCGCCGTCGGACAGCGCCGCCACAATAGGCTTTTCCGGCGCCAGCTTGGACGGATCGATATCAAGGGCGCGGCTTGCTACGTTAAGACCGAGGGCGACGCCGGCGGCCAGGGCGCAGGCACTGGCTGCGAGCCGCTCTCGCCGCGTCGAAAAGTAAAGTCCAGCGACCGTGAAACCCAGAGCCGCGATGAGGATCGCATTGATGGCGCCAAATTGGTTCAGAAGCGGGATCGCCAAGAGCGCGCCGCAGCCGGCGCCAAGCAAATCGCCCATATATAGCATCCGGCTGGCGGCTACGTGCGCGCTGAACAGCGAAGAGATCACCAGCCCAAAACACAGGTAGGGCAACGCGAGCAGGATGAATAACAGCAGCTGCAAGTCCACCGCGCTGCCGGAGGCGGAGAAAAGTAGAAGCAGCACGGTAAACAGCGCCGCGCCCGCGCTGCCACGCGCAAAGCCAATACGTTGCGCAAACGCGGGCTGTAGCGCCGCCGCCGCTGCGCCAATGCCGATGCCGAGGATCGCCACCGATATGATGAGAAACACATAATAGGGGAAGAAGATCAGGGAGAAGAGTCGCGTCAAGGCGATCTCTAGCAGCAGCGCGCTCGCCGACAACACTGCCGCGCCCAGCAAGCGCGGCGCAGGCAAGTCGCCCAGGCTAACGCCGAAGTCTGGGATCAAGCGCATCTCTAAGCCCGTCGCCGAGGAAGTTGAATCCCATCACGGTGAAGAAGATCGCCAGCCCGGGGAAGACGCCCATCCAACCCGATTGCCGAAAGAAGGCGCGCCCCTCCGATAACATCCGGCCCCAACTTGGGTCGGGCGGCTGAGTGCCCAAGCCGAAGAAGCTCAATGCGGCTTCAGCAAGAATGGCAAACGCCAGGCTCAGCGTAATTTCAACGATTATGGGCGACAGTACATTGGGCAGAACATGAGTCAAGAGGATGCGAATATCGCCCGCGCCCATCGCTCGCGCCGCGATAATGAATTCTTCATTGCGGATGCCCAGCACCGCGCCTCGAGCTATGCGAGCGAAAATCGGAACATAGACAATGCCAATGGCGATCATGGCGTTGCCGATGCCCTTTCCCAGCGCCGCCATAATGGCGATCGCGAGCAAGATCGCGGGAAAGGCGTAGAGCACGTCCATCGCCCGCATGATGACCTCGTCGGTGATGCGAGTACTGTAACCGGCTATCAGACCGAGCCCGGTGCCAACGATGGTCGCCACGGAAACTGCGATAAATCCGACTTGCAGAGAGACACGCGCGCCAACAATGATGCGCGAAAAGATATCGCGCCCAAAGTCGTCGGTGCCCATCCAATGCTCAAATGATGGAACGGCGAAGCGATCGGCGAAGTCCATTCCGTTGGGATCGTAAGGCGTGACTGCGGGACCAAATATGCCCATCACCACCACGACAAGCAGGACCAAGGCGCCAAACATCGCCAGCCGATGTCGCAGCAGCCGTCTAAAGGCGTCGCGCCAAAGCGTATTCGCCGGTCCTAGCTCTTCCTCAGCCAAAACCGATCGCTTGGACTTGGACTTTTTGTCATCGGCCATTAGTGACCTGGCTTATACATATTCAATCCGCGGATCAATGAAAAAATATACGAGATCGATAAAGAGGTTTACCAAGGTGACCATGATCGCAACGACCATTACCGCGCCTTGCAACAGGGGATAGTCGCGCTCCTCCACGGCGTTAAAAGCCAGCCGCCCAAGCCCGGGCCAGGAGAAGACAACCTCTACAATCACAATGCCGCTGAAAAGAGCGGTGATCTGCAAGCCGATGATGGTCACGATATTGATTAAGGCGTTGCGCAGGGCGTGCCGAATGATCACGGTTCGCTCGTTCAAGCCTTTGGCGCGCGCCGTCTGCACATAGTTGGCGCTAAGCACATCAAGCATGGCGCTGCGGATGAAGCGCGTTTGAATGGACGCGCTGACAAAACCGGCGGTGAAGGCCGGCAGAAAAATATGCGCGAGCCAGTCGCCGGGATCTTCCCGAATCGGCGTGTATCCGCTGGGCGGCAGCAATTCCAGGTTTAGCGAAAACACAATGACGAGAACGATGCCCATCCAAAACGTGGGAACGGATACTCCAATTTGACTAAATACGGTAGCCACAATATCTATCGCGCTGCCCGGCTTTAGCGCCGAGATGATGCCGATCGGAAATGCGATGACCAAGCCAATCACCAGCGAGACCATGGCCAACTCAAACGAGGGACCGATTCGGCCCTGAAGTTGCGGCGCGACATCCTGGCCGTTGAGCAGGCTTTGCCCAAAATCGCCGCGCACCGCCTTGGCAAGCCAGGTCAGATACTGTTCAAAGAAGGGACGGTCAAGACCCAGTCGATCGCGCAAGCCGGCGACGGCTTCGGCGCTGGCGTAGGGACCGAGTATCACACGCGCTGGATCGCCGGGAACGATCTGCATGATCATAAAGACGACGAAGGTTATGCCCAGCACGACAACCAATGCCAGAAGCAAACGCTGCACAACATATTGATAATTCAAATCGAGTTATCCCCAGGCAGGTCGTATTTTGGGGGAGAAGCTTGGGCGCAATCCGGCTTTCCCGGATCGCGCCCGATTGGCGCCTATTCTTCGAGATAGGTGTTCATGTAGAGGTTGGCGTTGTCCGAGCGCAGGACATAGCCCTGAACTTTCGGGCTCATCGCGCGGGTAAAGGCCGGATTGTAGAAGTAGACGTAAGGCACGGCATCCACCAGGATCTGATTCGCCTGTTGGTAGATGGCGTAGCGCTCATCAAAGCCGGAAACCTGCCGCCCCTGCTCTACCAGAGCGTCGAAATCCGGATTGCTGTAGCCAGTGAAGTTGAAGACTTCATCGGTGCGATGCTGCAGGTAGAAGTAATGCTCGACATCCACCAAGCCATTCCAGCTGCAGATATAGCCATCGTAACGGTAGTTGCCTTCCAACTCGAGCCACTCTGCCCATTCGGGCGCGTTGATGGTCGTGGTAATGCCGACCGCCCCCAATTGCGCTTGCAAGACCTGCGCCTGGCGAACCGTATCCTGGTACGTGGAGGTGGGCATCAACTCCATCTCGAATCCGTCAGCCAAGCCAGCTTCCGCCAGCAGCGCTCTCGCCTTGTCCGGATCGTACGAGTAGGGAGCATAGTCGAAGTACCATGGGCTGCCGGTATCGATGGGACCGCCGTAGAGCGGTGTGCACAAACCGAAGTCGCCGGCGGCGCAAAGGTCATCGCGGTTGATGGCGTAGGCGATCGCCTGACGAACACGAACATCATCAAAGGGCTCACGGGTCAAGTTCAAGCCGATGTACTTGTATGCCAAAGCCGGTGACACCAGCATATTGACATCGGGGTTATCCAACAGCGCCTGGACCGCCTGTGGCGCAACGCTGGTGACGAAGTCTACCTCGCCGCCGAGCAATGCCGCTTCGCGGGCGGCTTCTTCCTGGATCACCGTGATTTCGACAGCGTCGAGCAGCGGCAGACCTTCCTGCCAGTAATTCTCATTCTTGGCAAGCCGCATGCTGATCGTTCCATCGAGATCTTCAACAGTAAACGGACCCGTGCCGATCGGCACGACAATCACGCCATTTTCGTCCACGCTGTCCGGATGGACAATTGCTGTGGAACGGGCAGCCAGGAGAACTGGCAGGATCGCATTCGGCGCCGGCGTCGTCACGGTCACCGTGTGGCTACCGGCCGCTTCCCATACCGCATCGGGTCCGCCAACGGACGCGACGCGCCCCGATCCAGTTTCGGGATTGATGATGCGGTTCATCGAGAAGACGACGTGCTCCGAGGTCATTGCCTCGCCATTGGAGAATTGCACGCCTTCGCGCAAGTTAAAGGTCCAGGTCAAGCCGTCGTCTGATTGTGACCAGTCCGTCGCCAGAAGCGGGGTCAGCTCGATGTTATCATTGTTGGTCGTCAGCGATTCGACCACGTTTGCCAATACGTAAAAGCTTGATACCGTGCTGGCAACATGCGGATCCAAGCCCGTCCATTCCGCATCATGGGCGGCATGGAGCACCTGCTCCGACATCTGCGCTGAGCTCAAAAAGCCAATGCCTAACACGACGGCGAGCAGCATGAACACTGGCAGGAACAACTTTAGTCTGTTCATCTTGTCTTTCCTTTTGCAACTAGATTGACAATGACTACACGCGGAAATTGCACACAATACGCGGTCTTCGCTGGCGCCTCCTTTAGCTCACAAGCGTTGATTTCGCAATCAGATAATTAGGGTGACTGGCGACACATCAATCCAGATTGCGTCTTCGTAAGCCAGATTGCGTCCGGTGAATATACTATGCGTAACTTGACCTGTCAAATCGGGGCGACACATCACAGGCGCCCGCCCTTGAAGTAACTCGCTGGCTCGCGCGATGCTGGAATTCTCAATTGCGTCGCTGCTTGACATAAGCTGGAGCGCGCGATAATCTCTTAAGTGTGCCAACCGCTTGCGTTTACCCGAGTCGACCAATTTGCTATTGCTGTGGCGCGTTGACGGTCTGCTACGCAGATAGCGGTGTCGCGGATGCGATGCGGCTGCGTCACGCACTGGGCTGAACTTGGGCGTATCCTATTGTGAGCGCTTGGCTGCCAATTGGTATCTTGCTGTGGACTGTTTCCACGGCGGTACAAGTGATGTTGGATATTGGAGGAAAACGTCATGAAACGCATTACCCTGTTCATGAGCATCGCTGCGCTTCTTGCGATGATCATCTTGCTTCCCTTCAGCGCGGTTCAAGCTGACGGTCACTGCGAATTCGCCGACGACGCCATCAAGATTGGCGGGCTGGTGCCGCTATCGGCGCCGGGCGCAGTCTTTGGCGGCGTTGCCATGTCCTGGACAGCCAATCGCGCCGCCGACGACATCAACGCCGATTGTGGGGTTGAAATCGACGGCGTGAATTATCAAGTAGAGATAGTCATCGGCGACTCGGAAGGCAGCCCGGAACGCGGTCAAGCTGTTGTCGAGCGCTTCATCCTGGAAGACGAAGTCCATGCCGTTACCGGCGTCTATCACAGCGCTGTCGGCTTGGCGACCATGGGCATGTTGGATGAGAATGGTATACCGACCGTCTTCTCCGAGCCGTGGAATGACAACGTAAGCGCCAACGGCATCATGGAATACGATGGCAGGCCGCCGCGCAACGCGGATGGCGTTGATCATGTCTTCCGCGTGTCCCCTGCCAGTTCGATGGTAGGCGGCGTTGTTGTCGATTGGCTGATTGACCTGGGCGTGGGGAATGTGGTCATCATCGCCGAAAACACGGATTACGGGCAGCCAGCCGCCGCCGACGAATCCGCTCGCTTTGAAGCCGCCGGCGCAACCGTGAGCCAGATCAACGTCGAGTTGGGTACGGAAGACTTTGTCCCGATCCTCAGCCGCATTCAGGCAAGCGCGGAGACGCCCGACGTCATCCGCATCCTGGTAACTGGCGAAACATCCTTCAATCTTACGCAGCAGATGGCTGAGTTGGGAATCGCGCCCACCGAAGACACGATCTGCGTCACCAATCAATTCGCCTTCCAGTCGGAGCAGTATTGGGAGAACGTGCCCGATGGCAATTACTGCGCTTTCAATCGCGTCGGCATCATCCCCAGTCTTTTCAGCGACACGGCAGTTGAACTAAACGCCGCCTACTTTGAAGAGTTTGAGGATATCGTCCCCAGTTTTGCCATGGCAACGTATGACGCTGTGTGGATCATAGCGGACGCCATTGAACGGGCTGGCACGTTTACGGATGGCGAGGCGATCGTCGCGGCGATCGAAACCACCGACCTCGACCTGTCGCAGGGACGTTACTACTTCGAGTACGGCAATCACAATCCCGATTTGCCAGAGGGCACGCCTGCATTCATGTGGCATCAGTGGCCCGATCCGGTCGTCACCATGATGCAGTATTTCGAACAAGGTCAGAGTTCGCTGGATGCCGCCGTGATCTATCCCGAGGTATACCAGACGCACGGTTCGGGCTATATCGTGCCCGGTACGTCGCCATAGCTGCTCGCAGTCCCGACTGCGGCTGCTGACTTCGGAAGCAAGCATACGTCAGTTGGGTGGGCGCCTCGCTCGCCCGACTGACTTGGACTGAGGGGCAAAGCTAGATGGTCATTGAAGACACTGTTTTTGTCTTATGGCTGATGTTGGCTGGTCCTCTTTGGGCCGCGGTTGGGTTATTTGTTCTTCCCTTAGTTAATCAAGGGCGCTCGGAAAAAGAACAATTGCCCACCACTTCTTTGAAGGTCGGTGGTGTCATCGGCGGCTTTGCGCTCGGTCCGGTTGGCGTCGGACTGCTCTACTTTGAGCCGACGCTCATTCGGCGCACAACGCTTACGCTTGGCGTCGTACTGGCGGTTTTCGTCTCGTCGCAAGTTTTGGCGCGGATTGTCGAGCCGGATTTCCCATCGGCCATGTGGCTGCTGCTGGCCGGTCCATTGTGGGCGGCGCTGGCGGGATACTTCATCCCGCGCCACTATCGCGAGCTTGAAGCCGACGATCAAGATGTGCTTACCACAGCCGCTTTGGGCGGTTTCGCCATCGGTCCACTAATCTTCGGGCTGATGTGGCAGACCACACCAAAAGTAAACCGTGATTGGATCATTACGCTGGGCGCGCTGGGCGCTTGGCAGATTTATGCACTCTTCGCAATCCAAAATCCGTCTAACCCCTGCGTAGCGCTGCCCTTTTCCGCGACTTACTTGACGCAGCAAACTGCCAACGGAATCGTCATCGGTTGCATTTATTCGCTTATGGCGGTCGGGCTTACGCTGATCTATTCGGTGCAGGGCGTGGTCAGCTTTGCGCACGGACAACTGTACATGGTTGGCGGTTATTTTTCCTTTTACTTTTTGCTTCACGCGGGCAATGTTCTGAGCAATCTGACTAACACGGAAGTCACGGTTAATCCGATCTGGGGCATCCCGGTCGCTGCGATTATCGTATTCTTGATGGGCGCTGTTTTCGAGCGCGTTTTCCTCAAGCCAATGCACGAGGGGCTGATCGAGCGCGTCTCTGAGTATGCCATTTTGATTACTTTCGGCTTCGGTTTCTTTCTCGAATACACGACATTGGCGATCGCCGGTCCTTTCCCGCAGAAGACATCGCGATTTATCGAGATTCGCCGATTCACGCTTGACCGCGCCTATTTTAGCGAAGAGTTCTTTTTCGGTCCGATTCATATCATTGGCGATCGCGCCTTCACTATGGTGATCGGTATATTGCTGATATTCGCGCTCTTGTATTTCTTGCAACGCACCTGGACGGGCCGTGCCTTGCGCGCCACCAGCCAGGATCGGCAGGCGGCGGCCGTCACCGGCATCAATCCGACCAATATGAACACGCTCTCGTTTGCTTTGGGTTCCATGTTGGCGGCGATGTCCGGCGCAGCGCTGATTCCCATCTTTAACTGGGTGCCCTGGGTCGGCGCGGAGATGGTGGGCCGCTCCTACGTCATTGTTGTGCTCGGCGGATTGGGCTCGGTGCCCGGAGCGCTGGCGGGCGGCATTATCGTCGGCATCGTGGAGGCGCTCGGCGCCGGCTGCCACCCCGATCCCAGCCGCGGCGCCGCCTACAAGGAAGCCTTCGCCCTGGTAATCTTTGCGCTTGTTCTGCTGCTCAAACCGACAGGACTCTTCGGAAGGGAGCCAAATTGATCATGGCTCTCTTCAATCGATTTGAGACGGCTATCGACAACGGCATCGGCCGCCGCAAGCTGGGCTATCTGCTAATCGCCCTGATCATCGTTTACTTCCTCTGGTTCCCCAATGACGCATCGAAATCCAACTACACCAAGACCGTCTTCATCAGCGGATTCTTCTACGCCATCATGTCTTCGAGCTGGGCATTGCTGGCGGGCATCGCTGGGCAGTTTTCATTTGGGCATATGGCGTTCATGGGGATCGGCGCTTATGTCGCCGGCTTGATCGCGCGCGACGGCATCACCTTTGCCATGCTGGGCATCAGCATCACGCCGGAATCGATCTCGGCGGTCGGATCCATCATTATCGGCACTGTCGCTGCCGGCGCCGTCGGATTGGTAATCGGTTGGCTGTTGCTGCGCTTGCGCGCCGCTTATCTGGCGCTATTCACCATCGCCTTCTCCGAGCTGTTCCGAATCATGATGTTGACCGAGTACGATTATACCGGCGGCTCCAATGGCTTGTCACTGCGCCCGCTGCTGCAAATCGCCGATGTCGATGCGGCGAGGCAAGTCGAGTACTACCTCATGTTCGCGTTATTGGTCGTATGCCTGCTGGCGCTCTATTGGGTGGCGAACTCGCCGATAGGCTTATTTCTGCGGGCGATGCGCGAAGATGAAGATGCCGCCTCCGCCCTCGGCGTCAATGTCGTGCGCTACAAGATTCTGATATTCGTTTTCACCAGCATGATTGTTGGCTTTGCCGGCGCCATCTTTTACAGCGATGTCGGTTCCGAGCGCATCATCCCGGAACAGTTGGAAATCTTGCAAATGTCGCTGATCATCGCATACGCGGTCATCGGTGGTATGGAGAGCCTGATCGGCGCGGCCGCCGGCGCATTTATCTCACGCTACATGCTGGAGGCGGTGCGACAAGTGGTTATCAGCCTGCCTTTCGGTTTGACGCTGCCTGACGGTTCCGATGCCATCGTCTGGGACACGGGCTACTGGCGCTTTGCCCTCTTCGGCGTCGTTATGGTCTTCACCTTGCGTTATATGCGCAATGGCTTGCTTTACCCCATCATCACCTGGTTCAGCGGCCGCGACATCGCGATGAAGGAAACGGTCTCCAAGCGCGAGAGCGATGACGAACACGCCGCGCGGATCGAGGCGGAAGATGAGTGACATCAACCTGGAATTGAACAAGGTGTCCAAGCGATTCGGCGGTCTGCAAGCGGTGGATCATGTTTCGTTTACGGTGACCGAGCCGCAGTTGATCGGCATGATCGGTCCTAATGGCGCTGGCAAGACCACGCTGACCAATTTGATGAGCGGCATGCTCAAGCCGAGCAGCGGCACAATCTACCTCAACGGCCGCCGCATTGATGGTCATCCGCCCTACGACGTGACGCGCGCGGGCTTGGGTCGTACATTTCAAATCACACGCGCGCTGGGCCGCATGACCGTGATGGAAAATATGATGGTGCCCGGCTTGGCGCATAATCCCCGCGCCAACCGCCGGGACTTGGAAACGCGCGCTCACGAAATCCTGAATTTGCTTACCATTGATCACCTTACCAATGAACTAAGCCGCGCGCTTAGCGGCGGCCAACGAAAGCTGTTGGAATTGGGCCGCTTGTTGATGCTTGATCCCTCGGTCATCATCTTGGATGAGCCCTTCGCTGGCGTGCATCCGCGCTTGCAGGCGACGATCACCGATTATATCAATCGCGTTCATGAAGACGGCAAAGCGATTTTGTTCATCAGCCACAATATGGGCGCAGTCTTTGAATTGAGTCAGCGCTTGATCGTGCTGCATCACGGCGCCTTAATCGCCGATGGCGAGCCGGGCGACGTAAGGAACGACCCGGCCGTGATTGACGCCTATCTTGGCCACGAAGAGGACGACTAAATGCTCGAGATTAACGACCTCTACGTCGGCTATTACGAAGATTTGCACATCCTGCGGGGCTTGAGCCTAAGAGCGGAAAGCGGGAAGCTGACGGCAATCTTGGGCGCAAACGGCGTGGGGAAATCCACACTACTGAAAGCCGTCTACGGCTTCCTCAAGCCGCACAGCGGGCAAGTGCTGCTCAATGGCGATGATGTCACCGGCACAGCGACACACCGACTCATTGACCTGGGCATCAGCTATATTCCGCAGCAACCCGGCGTCTTCAAGCACATGAGCGTGCGGGAAAATCTCATGTTGGGCGCCTGGACTTTTCAGAAGGACAAGAAGCGAATCGAAAGCAAGATTGAAGACAACTTCCATCGATTCCCCATACTGCGCGAAAAGCAGCATGATCATGCTGGCAGCCTCTCCGGCGGCCAGCAGCGCATGGTGGAAATCGGGCGCACACTGATGACCGACCCCGAAGTGATTCTGGTGGACGAACCAACCGCGGGCTTGGCGAAAATGCTAAGCGAAGAAGTCTATGAAATGCTGGTCAACTTGCGCGATGAAGAAGGCTTGACCATCCTGCTGGTCGATCAGGAAATCCGCGAAGCGCTGAAGATTGCGGACTACGTTTACGTGCTCGAGCTGGGACGCAATAAGTTTGAGGGACCGCCGTCAGAATTCACCGATCTTGAAAAAGCCTTTTGGGCTTAGCCGACTCCCCTAGCCTTTTAGCCCCGTCATCACCACACCCTGAATAAAGTAACGCTGCGCCAGGAAGAAGAGCACGATCACCGGCAAGGTCACCGCCGTGGACGCCGCCAATTGCAGATCCCAGCTGATATCTGTTTGGCTGCGGAACGAGGCAAGGCCAGCCGCAATCGTGAAATTTTCCGGCGACCGCAGATAGGTTATTGGACCAATGAGGTCGTTCCAGGCAAACAAGAACGTGAATATGCCAATGGTGATCAAAGCCGGTTTGGACAGGGGCAGCATAACGCGCCAATAAACGCCGAATTCGCTGCAACCGTCAATCCGCGCGGCATCGGCGATCTCTTCCGGAATCGTACGAAAGAATTGCCGCATGAGAAAGATATTGAAGGCGCCGCCGCCGAAGAATGGCGGCACGACCAGCGGCAGGAAAGTATCCACCCAGCCCAGGCGCGAAAACACAATGAAGCTCGGCACCAGCAGCACAGCATAAGGCAGGAAGAGCGTCGCCATCACGATGCCGAACCAAAAGTCGCGCCCGGGGAACCGCATGCGCGCGAATCCATAAGCGCAGAAAGACGATGTGAATACAACGGCGATGACGTTCAGCCCGGCGACGATAAGCGTATTTCGAAAGTATATGCCGAAGGGTTTGTAGGTCAGCGCGTAGACGTAGTTCTCCGGCACGATCGGATCAGGAATCAACTGCGGCGGATACTGGAAGATGTTGATCTGGGTCTTCAACGAACTCGAGAGCAACCAAATGAATGGCGTAACCATCACTACCGCGAAAAACACCAGCAGAAACACGGTCAGCCAGTGGAAGAAGATATCCCCGTATGACTTTGGCTGACGCCTGGATTCGACGAAGTCGCCCGGTTTCTGGCTAAAGCCCACGAATCTCGCTCCTAATCGCCCGGATTCTCATAATAGACGCGCGAACCGATATAGCGGAATACGATGAACGACAGCAGCATCAGAATCGCGAAGAGCAGCCAGGAAAGCACAGCGGCGTAACCCATCTTCTGACTGCTGAAGGCGGTGCGCCAGATATGCAGCACGAGGAATAGCGTCGCCCGCTGCGGTCCGCCGTTGGTGATTAATAGCGCGCTGACAAATACCTGGAATGAATTGATAAAGCCGATGACGAGATTAAAGAAAATGATCGGCGACATCATCGGCAAGGTCACGTATAGCAAGCGCTGCCAGCGACCGGCGCCATCAATTTCGGCCGCTTCGTAAAAGATCTGCGGGATGCCCTGCAAGCCGGCCAGGAAGATGATCATCGAACCGCCGACGCCCCACACGGTGAGAATGACAAAAGCCAGCATCACCCAATTGGGATCTTGCAGCCAGCCAATTTTGGGACCGCCAAAAGCGCGAATGACAAAATTAATCAAGCCGAACTCTGTATTGAAGAGCCAAGCCCAAAGAATCGCGTTCGCCACAGCAGGCACGATACTGGGCAGGAAATAAATGGTGCGGAAGATGGCGATGAAGCGGAATTTCGCGTTAATCAAGTTGGCCAGGAAAAACGCGAATACCAGACCGAGCGGCACAGATATGGCCGAGAAGATGATCGTGACCTTCAGGCTCTGCGCCAGAATGGGGTCGCCGAACATCTTGCTGACGTTCGCCATGCCGACGAATTTTGGCGCCGACAAGAAGTTCCACTTGTGGAAGGTGAGGTAGCCCGCTACCGCCGCTGGACCCAGCCACCAAAACAGAAAACCCAAAATGAAGGGCGCGATGAAGATATAACCCATCAGCGTGCGCCGCTGCCGCAGAGTCAAGCGGTTGTATTGCCGCGCGAGCCAGAAGCCCTCACTTGGCGCCGGATCAGCAAACTGCGTTGTCATAGAGAATCACTAGAATCTTACCACCGAGAGCACCGAGATTTTCCAGAACACAGAGGGCCTTTGGTCCATCTGTACCTGCCAACCCAAGGAATTGTAGGGGCTTGCCTTGGCAAGCCCACCCTTCCGCGCGTCGTCCTAGAACAATTTGACGCGCAGCGGAAGCTTGTAGGGGCGACACTGAGTGTCGCCCTCCATATAGGTCACCGATCGCCATCGGTCACTTCGGCGAAACGTCCAAAGGGATTCATGGCGCCGAATAACGGCCAAGACTACATGTCTTCCTTGGCTGCCATAAGGACTTCGTTGGCGCCGCGCACGGCATCGGGCATGATGTCCTCAGCCCGTTCGCCATTGGCGAGGCCTTCAAAAGCCGGGTTGATGTAGTCGTTAGCCGCTTCGATGTAGCCCGGGGGAATAGCTACCGCGACGCCGTGCTTCGGCAGATAGTCGGTCGCGAACTGCGAATAGTTCGACGGATGGATGCCTTCGCGAATCCAGCCCTTCAAGCCCTCTTCCGTCAGCATGGCTGTCTGGTTGGGGATCCAAAGACCGATCTTGCAGAAATGCTCCTGATAAAAGGGAGTCGCCAGGAATCGTACCCAGCGCCAGGCTTCTTCCGGATGTTCGGTACCGGCGAGCACCGAATGGAAATGCGCCTGCATGATGCTGGCCGGCTGCTGCATCTTCGGCAGCGCGCCCGTGCCCAGCGCCACATTCATCAAAGACGGATTCATCCACGATAGCGCCCAGGAGCCATCGACCGCCATCGCCAAGCGACCGCTATCAACCATTTGCACGTTGTTCATGCCCAAGCTGGCCAAAGCCGCGCTGCGCGGCGCCACATGGTGCTCGTAGACCAAATCGGTGATGCGCTGCAAACCTTCCATTGCGGCCGCACTGTCTAAGCCGATCAAGCCGTCTTCGGTCAGGAACTCGCCGCCGTTGGCGTGAGCCGCCAAACCCAGCGGCATCCACCAGAAGGGCCAATCGACCGCCCATTGCACGATGTCTTCGCTGTCGAAGCCGGCGTCGCCCGGATTGCGCCCCGCGCTGTCTTTGGTGAAAACTTTGCAGATTTCGAGGAATTCGTCCCATTCCCAGATCTCGTCGTCCTGGAAGCCGGGCGGCGTGATGCCTTCCGCCTCGAACATGTCTGCGTTGTAATAAAAGTGATGAGCGACCCAGGTTGAGCCGATGCCGTACCAGCGCCCATTGACCTCGCAACGGTTGGCTTCCTGCGGCTCAAGGAAGTAGCCCGGCTGGCCCAGCAGCGGATCATTCTTGACCAGGTCGGTGATATCCATCAAGGCGCCGCCGACAGCCAAGGTCTCGTAATTGTCGGACAAGATGAAACCGGTGTCGGGCGCAGTGCCCGCGGCGATACTGGAAAGCAGGACGCGACCGTAATCGCCAGCGCTCGGCGTATGAAGCCACTCCACCGTAATGTCTTCGTTTTCCGCCTCGAAGACTTCAATGGCCGACTTGACGCCCTCGTCTTCGGCGACGCCGCCCCAACCGCCGAAGGTGATATTGGTCACGTCTTGCGCCAGCGCCGGCGGCAGATATTCCAATTGCGCCAGCACGGCTGCTGCTGTAGCTGAACCGCCGGTCAACTTCAAGAATTCCCTGCGTGAAATACTCATTGGATGTCCTCCTATGTCTGTCCAGATGACTGTAACCCAACAAAAGCCGATGCGCAAAACCGCGCCCGGGCAGATCGGTCTAACAACTGCGAATCCAAACGCGCATCTCGCCCAGCTCACGATTGGCCCACAAGTAATACGGAATCGCCTTGAAATTGAATGCCGTCTCATAATAGCCCGTCTGGCTATGATGACGATAGAGCGCTGTACTGTCTTCGGCTGGCTCAATCCGAAGCGCTTCGCCGGTAATCACCGAAGCGCCGCCCAAGAGCTCGCTGTCAAATGCTGCATCCAGCGCGGCATCGTCCGGAATGCAGACATTCGCCAGGCGCGCTCCGTTATCGACTTCTTCGATACAGTAAACCAAGGGACCGCGCTGCAGGGCAATCTGACCGGCGGTCTGACGGATGCTCGGATGCGGCATGACGCGCTCAACCGGCATCGCCAGGGTCAATTCCACCTTGTCGCCGTCCGACCATTCGCGCGACAGGATCACGTAACCCCGCTCAGTTGAGGCCGTCTGCGCCGCGCCGTTGACCGACAGCTGATAATCGTAGCACCAGTCGGGAATGCGCAGCGCCAATTCGAATTCGGCGGGCTGCGCCGCTTGCACAGTGATTTGGACTGAGCCGTCCCAAGGGTATTGCGTTTCTTGTACCAGCCGAATCTCTCCACCAGCAACATTCAGTGTCACCGAGTTGTCATAAAACATCTGCACGTAGACGCGATCGCCCGCCTGCGAATAAGCGTATTCACCGATGCTCGCGATCAAGCGCGAGATATTTGGCGGGCAGCAAGGGCAGTGAAACCAGGGCGTACGACGATGATGCCCGTTGTTCATCGCATCGTGCCAGCGGCCCTGCGGGTTGACGCCGGGATAAGCCGCCAGCGGATTGGCGTAAAAGAACTCGTCGCCGGCATGGGAAAGCCCGCTAAGCGACGAGTTATATATTGCGAGCTCCATGACATCGATGTAGCGACTATCCGGATCGAGATGGAACATGCGATGCGCCCAGAAGGCGAGCGCGATGGCGGCGCAGGTCTCGCAGTATGCGGTCTCGGTCGGCATGTCATAGGCGAAGGTGAAGCCTTCGTTATGATGCGAGGGACCCACCCCGCCATGCACATACATCTGATGCCGCGTCAGGTCGTCCCATAGCACGCGCGACAAACTGAGCAGGCTTTCGTCGCCGGTCTCCAGCGCGACATCGGCGATGCCGGCGTAGAGATAGCAGGCGCGCACCGAGTGACCGTTCGCCTCGGTATGCTCGCGCAGGGGCAAATGCGCCTGGCAATAACGGTAGGTTTGCGCCCAATAGGTTTCCGGGCTTTCGCCGCGATCATGCGCCTCTTGATCATAGTAATGCGGCGCCTGTCCGCGTTCGTCGATGAAGTAAGACGCCAAATCCAAGAATCGCTGTTCGCCGGTTTCGCGGTACATCTTCACCAGCGCTAGCTCAATCTCCGGGTGGCCCGGGTAGCCGCGCCGTTTGCCCTCTTCAGTTCCGAAGGTAGCCGCAATATGATCGGAGAAGCGCGCGAGCACATCAAGCAGTTTGCGCTTGCCAGTCGCTTGATGATAAGCCACCGCCGCTTCCATCAGGTGCCCGGCGTTGTACATTTCGTGACTGTCGCGCAGATTGGCCCACTGCCCTTCGGGGAAATGCACCGGGAAATACGTGTTAAGGTAGCCGTCGTCAAATTGGGCGCTCTCAATCGCGTCAATCAGGCTATCGGCGGTCGCTTCCAGTTCCGTGTCTGGATGGGTGGCGAGGCTGTAGGCGGCTGATTCCAACCATTTTCCTGAGTCGGAGTCCCAGAATACGCGCACGCCGATCCGCTCGTGTGACGGCGGCGGCGATGCCGGTCCTTCCATCGCCCAGGATGCAACGCGCCCGGTCTCTTCCAACTTCTGATAAATCGCCGGGATCGTCACCTCGCGGTTTACCGCTTGCCTTTCGCCCCAGAAACCGCCGCTGATTGCTACCTTCCTCAAGGGAATCGGGCGATGAGGGTGGGCGGTATTGTCATGCATAATCAGCCTCCTGGAATGCCGGACGGAACGGGCGCGCCCTACGCTTCTCCAGTCACCGCGGCGCCACATCTGCGCGTTCCAAAAACTGCGGAATCCGGGCAACGAAAACAGAATGGCAGTACTATATCAGGCAGCAAGTTCATTTGCAAAAGTTGAATCTGTGGCAAGAGCAAGAGCGAAGCGATAAGCATGCTCAACCATCCGCGCTCAGTCGCCCACAAGGTCTTTGACATCTGGCGCAGTCCTGGCCGATTCACCAAAAACCCGGATATCATCGCCCTGCCATCGGGGCGATACCTGCTGATTTATAGCGATGTTGACGCGCATTGGTCCATGAAGGATCAAATCTTAATCCTGTTAGCCAGCGACGATGGCGGCGCGACCTGGTACAAATATCGTGAAATCGATCGCGCCGACCTGACCGCCGGCGATGAACGACTGGTGACGCCGCGCCTGAGCCTTCTCGATGATGGCCGCCTGGTCGTCATTGTCGATCATGATGACGATGGGCATTTTCATGAAGATCAGCCGCCGGGCAATTGGCTTTATTGGAGCGACGATCTCGGCGATACCTGGTCGCCAGGGCAAAAGGAAAACGGGATTGGCGGATTCGAACCGGATCGCGTTCTCGATCTTCCTGACGGTACGCTGGGCGTCACCTCCCATCTTATGCGCGGCGAGAGCCAGGAATTCGCGCAGGTCCTGTGGACGTCCGACGATGGCGGTGCAACCTGGACTGAGCGCAGCACGATTGCGCACGATGGCTATCATCGCTTCTGCGAAGGCGCCATCGTCGTTCTAGACGGCGGGCGACGCCTCGCCTGCGTCATGCGCGAAAATCATTCCGGTGGCATACCATCCTTTGTCGCATTCTCCGACGATTGCGGCCACAGCTGGTCCGAGCCAAAAATGCTGCCATTCGCATTCCATCGTCCCTATGCGAAACAGCTAGCCGATGGACGGGTTCTAGTGACGGGACGGCATGTGAATGGCGGGCTGGGAACCTACGCTTGGGTGGGAGACTTGGCAGCCGAAGCCGGTAATTACGCCGTCGGTGGCCCGCGCCGCAAGTACGACGCAAGCCTGTGCGAAGGCGCGCTCGTGATTCACAACCGACCCGAGCACGAATGCCGCTATACCCTGCTCCCGCCGGAATCGTCGTTCAGTGATGTACACTTTGAGGCTGAATTGCGCGTCGAAGCTTCGGCCGGACACTACAACGTGGCATTCATGTCGATTTCCCGCCTCGGGCAGTTGCTGAAAATCGCCCCAAACCATATATCTATAACGCGCGGACGGCACGAAGTTCGGCATAAGGTCGATATGACTCGATATCATGTGGTAACGCTGCGGCATCGGCGCGGATGGCTGCAAGTCAGACTGGATGGTGAAATCGTTTTGCAAGCCTGCGTATTCCGCGAGGAGACGGCAGCAACTGACTTTCACGGCGGCGATCCCATGCGGCGAACGCAGTTCGGTCAATGGGGCGCATCTGGGCGCAGCTTCTGGCGGCGCGTTACTTTTCGGCTGCGCAATCCAAATCTTGATGACTTCAAGTGGGAATGGTCCGCCGACTCGGGCGCCTACCCGGATCAATATCAGCGCGAGCGCATGATTCAGATTCACGCCAATCATCCGGCGCAAGAGCCTTGGCCCGATCACGGTTACAGCTCATGGATCCAGCGGAAGAACGGAAGCATCTACCTGGTCGATTACACAAACGCGGGCGATGTCGCCGATACGGCTCACCTGGTCGGCGTTAAACTAGAACCTACCGACATCGTCTGAAGCCGTTTGGCTTTTGCGATAGCAACTTCTATAATCTTCGTTTGAATAACGATTTGGTTGAGCGCGACAGTTGATAGCAGGCTTGCTGTCTAGCCAGCGCCTGAGGAAAGGAAAACTTACGATGCCCCGACGTTTAGCGGTAACCGGAATGCATGAAGCGAGCGTTCTCGAATATGAAGATGGCGAGCTCGGCGACAAGGACGTGTTGGTCAATACCGAGATCGCCTCCGGCAAACACGGCACCACCTTTGCCATGTTTGATGGACGCAATTTCGAAGGCCAGCGCTATGACAGCGAACGCAGGTTATTCATTGACTCCGATGACGCCGGCTGGGGGCGGCGCCCAAGCCCGGAAGATCCATGGGGGACAGGCACCAGCGGCTATGGCGTGGTCGAAGCGGTGGGCGCGGGCGTAACGCGCTTCGCCGTCGGTGATACGGTGGTTGGGCTGATGGATATCCGCGAAACCAATGTCGTGAATGAAGACAGGCTCTGGGACCCCGGCGAGCTCGACCCGCTGATTGCGCTGTGCATGGAGCCGGCGCATGTGTCCTTTCACTGCGTCCGCGATTCCAACATTCGCTATGGCGACCGCGTCGCCGTCATCGGGCTGGGCGCTCTGGGGCTGTTGGCGGTGAGCATCGCCAAAGCGGCTGGCGCGGAAAACCTGATCGCCGTTGACTTCCTGCCTAAACGTCGGGCGCTTGCGCGTGAGTACGGTGCAGACCACACGCTAGACCCCGGCGACGGCGATGTCGCCTTGGCGATACGCGAATTGACCGGGGGCATGGGCGTCGATGTCTGCATTGAGTTGACGGGCGTCTATCCCGGCTTGAGCAGCGCCATCCGCAGCGTGCGCTTCAATGGCACCATTTGCTCGGCGGGCTTTTATCAAGGCGAGGCGCACAGCCTCTTCCTGGGCAGAGAATGGCACATGAACAACCTCACGATGATCGTGCCGAATGGCTGCGGCGGCTGGCACGAGACGCGGGGTTATCCGCATTGGAATAACCGGCGCGTCGGCGAAACAATATTGTCGATGATGAGCCAAGATAGGCTCAAAGCCCAAGGTCTCATCAACCGCGTCTATGAGGGGCTGGACGACGCTACCGATGTCTTCCAGCAAATCATTGAAGCGCCGGACGAACTTATCAAATTCGCGGTGGATTTACGCGGCTAGCGACGCATTAGAACTTGACGCCGCCTTGGGTCAAGCCTTCGACAAATCGGCGCTGCAGCGCCAAGAATAGCACCAAAACCGGCGCGACCATCATAAAAGCGCCCGCATTCGTCAGCGCCCAATCGCGGCCAAATCGGTCGGTGAATTTGAAGTAACTTGTCGTCACCGGGAACATTTCCGGATTGTGCGTGAAGATGACCGCCACCTGAAACTCGCTCCAAACGCCTAAACCGACTACCAAGCCAACAGTCAGGAAACCGGGCCATGCCAAGGGCACGATGATCTTCAGCAAGACTTGCAGCTCGTTGGCGCCATCGACGCGAGCGGCGTCTTCTAACTCAACAGGCAGACCAATGAGATAGGAGCGCAGGAGGAAGATTGAGAAAGGCGCGTTGAAGGCGGTATAGATCAGAATGAGTCCGTGATAAGTATTCAGGAATCCCAGCTGCCGCCACATGAAGAATAGAGGAACGAGGTAAAGCCATATCGGCACCGTTGACGCCACCAGCAAGTAAATCATGACGAAATTGGCGCCGGGCGGGTTCTTGCGCGCCAGGCTGTACGCAGCCAAGCCGCAGAAGACTAGCGCCAGCGAGACTGTGCCAACGACATAAATGACGCTGTTCTTGAAGGTGCGCTCAAATTCGCCCTGTTCCCAGGCGCGGCCGAAATTCTCCAATCGCCATTCTCGTGGCAGACCGAGCGGATTCAAGCCCATTTCAGCATTGGATTTGAACGAGTTAACGCCGAGCAAGACGACCGGACCCAACGAGAAGAGGACCAATAAGGACAAAAATATATGATTGAAGACGGTGCTCTCCCGCTGCTTGCGAAAGACAAAAAACTCGCGCTTGGCAATCATATATCCCATCCTCGCTTGCGCAGAAAGGCGAAGGCGCTGACTACCATACTAGCGAAAAGGCAGATCGTCATGCCCTGCGCGGCGGCGTAACCGGCTTCAAAACGTTGAAATGCGTTTTTGTAGATGTCAATGGCGATTACCTCAGTGGCGCCTGCGGGTCCGCCCCCTGTCAGAATGAAAACGTAATCAAAGACGAGGAAAGCCCAGATCATCACCATCATCATCATGAAGAGCACAACCGGTCTGATGCCCGGCAAAGTAACATGCCAGAATTCCTGCCAGCGATTGGCGCCATCGACCTTGGCCGCATCATACAGCACCGGGTCGATTCCCTGCATGGCGGTCAAGAACAGCACCATGAGGAATCCCCAAAACTGCCAATTGTCAGCGAAAGCGATCGCCCATAGCGCCGTATCAGACTGACCAAGAAGCGCCTTGTCGTAGCCGACCAGCGTGGGCAGACCAAAACGAGGATTATAAAGATAACGCCAAATCGTCGCCGTTACGATGCTGGGCAAGATGAAGGGCATGAAGAGCGCCGTTCGATAAATCATCGCGCCGCGCTTCACCTTTGCCAACAGGCTGGCGCCAAAAAGGGCAAACGTGAAAGGAACGATCATGCGAAAGACCATCCACTGGACGTTTCTCGATAGCGCGTCGATATAGCTCTGATCTTCGAAAAACATCTCTTCGAAATTGCGCAAGCCGATGAATTTGGCTTCGCCGATGCCGGACCAGTCGGTAAAGGAGTAATAGACGCCCTGGATAGCCGGAATGACCACGACAAAAGCGTGCAATGCCAGAATCGGCACCAGAAAGATCCAGGGAACGATGTAATAGCGCATGAGGCGATAGCGCGTCCATTTTGGACCAAACCTAGGGCCACTGGGCGCCTTGGCATCCTGGCTATCATTGAGTGTCGCGGAATCCCGTTGCATAGAGACAAACCTAACGCGTACGGGCGCCAGTCGGCAGAAGAATTGCCGCTGTCAACCTGCGTGCAACTGCTAACGGTTTAGTTGCGAGACGAGCCGGTGTTCCAGCGGAGCTTAAGCCGGAACACCGGTTATAGATTGCGCTACCTTGGCGGAATCGGCGGGATTAAGCCCTCGGCGAATTCTTCTTCGAATTCCTTCTGCATACCGGCGAGGTAATCCTCCACCGATAGCTGATCGTCATAGACGCGCGTGATCTGCTCCCATAGCCAGACGTTGGTGCGGGCGGGCCAGAAACTCCAACTGGTATATCCGTAGTTGCCCTGGGCCGACGCTTGGCCGAACTCCTGATACAGGCGCGCTTCACGCGGGTCCGCATTGGCGAAGACATCGCCTTCGTAGATCAAGGGCGCTGGCGCATTGCCGCAGACACTGTGTGACTCGGCCTGATAGCTCGTGCTGTAGTAGAAGTCGAGCACGGCGGCGGCCGCGTCCGGATTTGGCGCTGATTGACTGATGCCCCAGCTCGAACCGACGCCGATGACGAAGTGCGGCTCTTCAGAGAAGGTCGTCGGGAAGGCGAACCAGTCCCATTCATTCTCGTTGCCGCCCGGCTCGCCGAAGTAGTCGCGCTGGTAATTGTCCAGCATCCAGGTGCCTTCAAAGCTCATGGCGATCTCTCCGGCGCCGAAAAGCGAATGCGCCTGCTGGAATGTATCGGAGAAGAAGAGATCAATGCCGCCCATATACCAGCCATCCTGCACGATATCTTTCAGCGCTGTTATCGCCTCGACAAATGCCGGGTCGGTCCAGGGGCGCTGTCCCGTCAAAGCCTCATAAGTCTTTTCCGGACCGGCGTGGTGCGTGAAGAAGACGCTCACCGCCCATTCGTAGCAGGGCGCGCATTCGCCGAATGCCGGACCCATTACCACCAAGCCGGCCTCGCGAATGGCGTCCGCCAAGGCGTAGAGTTCGTCCATCGTCTTGGGAATCTCCCAGCCGTTTTCTTCAAAGACGGTCTTGTTGTAATACAGAATGACCGTCTCTAACTCTTCGGACAGGCTGTAAAGCGAGCCCTCCACACGGCCCAGATCCAGCGCCCAGGGCGCAAATCGTTCATCCCAGCCATATTCGTCGGCGTAATGATCCAGCGAGAGCAGTAAGCCAGCGTTCGCCAGTTCCAACATGAACGACGGACCATGCGAGAATGTGATATCGGGACCTGCGCCGCCTTGCAGCGCGGTACGTTGGGCGTCAACCAAGCCGCTGCCCGGCTGCAGCACGACTTCGACCTCAATGTCTTCGCGCGGGAAAGTGTCCACCAGCAGCCGCGCCCAGCAACTGCCGGTATCGCTATCAGCCGCCCAAAGCGTTACCTTGTTGTCCTGCGCTGAGGCCGCGCCGGTCATCAACGCCGCCATCAATGCGAGAATCGAAAGCAATACAAGTCGTTTGGCGATCATTTCATTACCCTTTCGTCTTCTATCTTCGCGGACTATAAGATGTTGCTTCAAATTATGCTCCTGTCTTGCCAACGGCGCCTCCATTGGAGAAGAATCGGGCGGTCGAATAAATGGTAGCGTAACGACAGCTACAATGCAAAAAACCCCCCACGCAGAACGTGGAGGGTTGATGTGATTTCTGATTTGCAGTAGCCCCTACGGGACTCGAACCCGTGTCTCCACCTTGAAAGGGTGGCATCCTAGGCCGCTAGACGAAGGGGCCGCAACAGCGCAGGCAGGATACACTGAGCGCCCCGCAAAGTCAAGATTTTTTTCGAGACTATTACATCTTATTGGCTGCTGCGCTCAATATAGCGGGCAAATCGCTCGCGATCGCCGGGACGCAGCAAGCCAAACTGCTCGCGGTAATTGACCAGTTTCGCAATCTGATCAGCCGGGATCGGCTTTAGTTCACTGCTCAACTGCAGAGCGCGATGGATGATGCTAGCGTTATGCTCCAGCGATTCGAGCAGGAAATAGGCGTCCCATAGCGATTTGGCAACAGTCAGCGAGCCGTGGTTGGACAGCATGATCACATCGTGTTCCCGTATCAATTCTGTGATCGCGTCTCGGTTTTCTTTGCTCGACGGCGTCGAATAGGGCGCGGTCGGCACCATGCCGAGGAGCACGACGATCTCCGGAATCAGACATTGATGGAAGTCGAAACCAACCAGCGTAAGCGCGATGGCAGTTGGCGGATGCGCATGAACCACCGCCATAACATCATCCCGCTGCCGATAGCATTCGAGATGCATCGAGCTTTCCGACGTGGGACGTAGCTCGGCGTTCGCTTCATTCGGTTCGTCGACTCGTTCGCCAGCTAAATTGACGATGACAAGCTGGTCCGGCGCCAAGAAACCGGTCGCCAATCCGCTGGGACTCATCAGGATTCTGTCGTCCGCCAGGCGCGCGCTGATATTGCCGCCAGTTCCGTCGACATAACCCTGTTGATACATCAGCCGCCCGACACGGCAAATCAACTCGCGCAGATCACGTTCAGAATCCATCCGATTAGACTCTATCTCGCTTGGTACTGGAGTTTGATCGAGGGCAATCAGTTCGACTCGCCGCCGAAGGTCGAACTGCGCTTTTGGCTGGCGACAGACTGAAAGCCGTCGACCTGGTCCTCGCCATAAAGCTCATGCCACAAAGCTTCCAGCGTATCCTGCTCATATTCAGCAAAGTGACATACATCGCAGACGTAGGTCTGTACGTTGGGCACAGTCATCAACTGCCCGTGATAGATTTCGGCAAAGGTTGTCGTCCGAGGCGTGCAGCGCCCGACAGTGCAGCGCGGGCAAGCATAGCCTTTCGCTTTTGAATCACTCATCGCATAGCCCTAGCTTGGGATCAAACCGATAGCGTCCAAGGGAAAATAGCGGAATACTACCCTGCCAACAATGCTCGAAAGCGGCACAGGACCGAATGAACGCGAATCATTGCTATTGTTACGATTGTCGCCCATCATAAAGTATTCATTCTCCGCCAGCTCCCATGTCTGGTCTTGGCAGCGTCGGCGACAAATCTCTTCCTTGATGTAAGTTTCGTTGAGCGCTTCTCCGTTGATGTGAACCTTCTGATCGCGAAATTCGATGGTATCGCCGGGCTCTCCGATGACGCGCTTGATCAGCATCACGCCGCGCCGCAACTCGCTCTCCCGCAGCGAATTGAACACCAGTATGTCACCGCGCTGAGGCTCGCCGAGCAAATAGTGGACGCGGCTCACGACCAGCCGGTCATCGCCATAAAATGTCGGCTCCATGCTATGCCCGTCAACCAGCGAGCGCGGAATCGCCAAATCAAAGAGCACGGTTACCGCGACGATGAAGACGACCGTGCTGACGATCTCATAGAACAAGCCTGGCGTCTTCAGTTTTGGGCGCGGCAATTCACCTGTATGGCTGCGGAACATTATCGCTCCTTCGGCGACGCCAGCGTTCGGATGATGATGTTATGCTCTTCGACTGGCAGCATGATCGATTATAGAGTTGAGCGATAGCCATCGCAATAGATATTGTCGGCGAAATGCGCTGCGGCACAGCGCAAGGATTAAGCCGCGGCTTTAGCCGACGGTCGGAGATTGACTGCCAGCGCCAGCGCCTTTTGCGCCCCGCGCGCGAAAGCTCATGCGGATCGGCGTGCCTTCAAACTCGTATCTCTCGCGGACTTGATTTTCCAGGTAACGCTTGTACGTGAAGTGAACTTGTGAGGGATCGTTCACATGAAAGAGGAAGAGTGGAGGATCGGTACGCACTTGAGCGGCGTACAAAAAGCGCAATCGCTTCGTGCCTTTGGCGTGCGGCGGATGCTTGTCAATTGCCTCGCGCATCAATCTGTTTAGTTCGGCCGTCGGCACGCGCAAGAAACGCGCCTCCCAAACCCGGTAGGCGACTTCCATGACCTGGTGAATGCGCTGCCCCTCCAAGGCGCTTACGAATACAAGCGGCGCGTAGCGCACGAAGTGGAGCCGATCGCGGATTCGCTCGGTGAATTCATTCATCGTGAAAGCGTCTTTCGATATCGCGTCCCACTTGTTGACCACGATGACAAGGCTCTTGAATTCCTCGATAATATAGCCGGCGATATGCTCATCCTGTTCGGTAACACCGAGTTGCGCGTCAACAACCAGCAATGCGACATCGGCGCGAGCGATCGCTTTCATCGCCCTTATGACGCTGTACCTTTCGACGCCGGCTTCAATTCGCCCTCGGCGGCGCAATCCGGCTGTGTCGATCAAGGTGACTCGCTCTCCGAAGTAACTGACCTCCGTGTCGATGGCATCGCGCGTCGTTCCGGCGACATCGCTGACGATCGCTCGCTCTTCGCCGATCAGCTTGTTGAGCAGCGTACTCTTGCCCGCATTGGGGCGCCCGACGATAGCAATCTTCAAGTGCTCGTCGTCCTCTTCCTCTAACTCCGAAGCCAAAACGCCAAACGACTTCACCAATTCATCCAACATGTCGCCTACGCCCAAGCCATGAATGGCGCTAATGCCGACAACGGTTTCCATGCCCAAGCTGTAAAAGTCGTAGACTTCGCTTTCATGCATCTTGTCATCGATCTTGTTGGCAGCGACCAATACCGGCTTATCGGAACGCCGCAGAATTTCGGCGATAGCCTCATCGGCAGCGGTAAGGCCAAATTGCGCGTCGACGACCAGAATGATGACATCAGCGTCGGCGATGGCAATCATGGCTTGGTCGATGATCTCGCTGACGAAGTCGCGGCTTCCCTCCGCCAATGGCGACTCATCGCGCGATCCAGCCGGTTGGTATACTTCAATCCCGCCCGTGTCGACGACCTGAAAGGTGACGCCATTCCAAAAGGACTCGCCATGCAAGCGATCGCGCGTCGTGCCGGGGATTTCGTGCGTGACGGCCACGCGCTCGCCAACAAGCCGATTGAACAGTGTGCTTTTTCCGACATTTGGGCGTCCTGCCAAGGCAACAATTGGTTTCCGCGCCATAATTGCGAACTGCCTCGCGGCTAATCCAGAGTCCAATTTCGTATTGTAGTTAGCCACTGGCGGTTTCGACAGGGAAAAGGCGCCCGGCAGAGCAATTCGCGAGCGTCGGAAACACACGGGCAACGCAGTTGAATTCTTGCAAAGCGCGCGGTGATCGCGAGCGACTCAGCCGCCTGCGGAAGAATTCTCCGCCGGTCGGTCGCCGTTGTCCGTATCACGCTGAGGCACGGCGATTTCTACATTGACCACATCCGGCAAGAGCGAGACATTCTCTTCGCTTAGTTCGGCTTGATTGATGGAGATTGCAGGTTCCAGGTCATATACGCCAGGTGAAAGCCCATGTAGATCCACGACCACCTGAATGTTTTCCAAGGACAGCGCATCAACCGTAACCACAGGACCGGTCACAATCGCGGAAACCGCCTTCGGCACAATGGAAACGCCGTAATCGCTTTCCAAGCCGATATGCGCGACTTCAATATTTTCGATTTGGCGCGAATCAATGATCGCAATAATCTCAATGGAAACCGTTACATTGTTGTCGCCGCTCATAACGAAAAGGTCATCGCCGGGCAATCGCACCGGCACCGTTGTTACGAAGCCTTCCTGACGTTCGACGAGGCTTATCGGTTCGGTGAAAAGAGTATCTGAGATCTGTGCCAACTGTTCGGGCGCGCCACTGACAAAGATCGACTCGGGATCGTAACTCTGGTTCTTCAGTGTAAACCCAGCGGGAAGCGTGTCCAGCAGAACATTGGGCCGCACAGCGATTTGACGGATGTCGTCCCGCCGAGCGATATGGACAGAGATTGTCGCGGTTGGCGGGTCGAGCGCCACATCGCTGATGCGATTGCCATCGGCGTCGACCGCATGAAGCCGCAAATCGACTTCTATCGGATTGCGGCTCGCAGATAGGTCCAGTTCCCCGCGAACGGCAACCACTTGCCCGACACGGCTCGCGGCGCCGCTGACGAATACTTCGGTTACATTTGGCAAAGGTTCGTCATTTCGAAATCCGATTGGCGGCGCCTCCAGCAAATCAATGACGATCTTTTTCTGATGTGTTTCGAGCGGCTCCAATTCAACAATGATTTGCGATGGCTGCACAATCGAAACCAGGCGGCGGAAGGAATCCGTGTCAGGCTGGGCGACATTAACGCTAAGCGGTACGGTGTGCGTGCCCGGTCCCAACCGTGACAAGTCGGCGCGAACAACAATGTCTTCAGCCCGCCGCGCCGAGATCGTCGTTTGCAAGCCCTGGATCGTAACGGTCGCCGAACGAAAACGGCTATTTGTCATTTCCGCCGAGTCACTGGGCACTATCTGTATTGGAATGTTGCGAAAGCTCCTTTTGGCGATGGGATCGGCCGAGGTCACGGCGATATACCAGACGCCGGACGCCAAGAGAAGCGACACCGCCAGCCAAAGCAGATTGCCGGCCAAATCGGACTTTGCGAATCGCCCTATCATGACTGAGCCCGTTGCCCGCTTCGCGTCTGAACACGGAGCCGCAAGTCGTCACCCATCTCGCGCAGACGACTCCTCATTGACCGTACTGTCTCTTCTGTTGGTCCGTAGTAGGCGCTCAAGATCAGCCGTAGCCGCTGCGCGTCCAGATCGAGGATCATGCGCCCGGCGTTGGTAACAGAGATCTTGCCCGTCTCTTCCGAGACGATCACGCAGAGCGCATCGCCGACTTCGCTGATGCCGACCGCGGCTCGGTGGCGCGTACCCAGATTTGGATCGGGCAAATTGCGGCTGGCGGTAATCGGCAAAACGCTCGAAGCTGACGCGATTCGCCCAGCGTTGTCAATTATCACCGCGCCGTCGTGCAACTCCGTGCGCGGCCAAAAAAGCGTCGCCAGCAGGTCTGCCGTTACCAGGCTATCCAGTTGGACGCCGGTACGAATGTACTCCTGCAAGCTGCTATTGCGTTGCAGGACGATAAGCGCGCCATGACGCCGATCCGACAGTTTGTCGGAAGCCGCGCAGATCGCGTCGATTATGGACTCGCGCACTGCCTGCGGCGCCTGACGCGTACCCAGAAATGCCGTTCGCCCCAAGCGCTCCAACACGCGCCGAATCTCCGGCTGAAAGATTACCGGGATGGCGATAACCAGCGCGGTCAGGCTGTTCGCGAGCAGCCAACTCAAGGCTTGCAGCCGAAAGAGCGCCGCCAGCGAAATCAAGCCGATCACGACCAAGGCGATGCCACGAAATAGTGTAACCGCCTGCGTGCCGCGGAACATGAAAGTGATGCTGTAGAACAATGCCGTTACAATCGCTATATCGACAATGTCCCGAAGCTCGACGCTTTCCAGAATTAAGAGAATCTGCTCCACTGCGAACCTTCCGCCAGCGCAATACCGGCATGCCGAAGCGACAATACCGATAGTTTAGTCACTTGTATTAACCCACTAATATGTTCGAAGTAACTATATTCTAACATCTGATATACGAGCACGCCGAATAATTCCCAATGAGTAAACCACAGTGGTGTGCTAGGCCATTGCAGTTCCGTCTGCAATGGCAGTGAATACGCGACGCCCAAGCGGTGCCTTGAAGCAGATCAGGTAGCGCATGATTCTGCGCTTACGTGGTCGAAGACATCGTTTCCCGCTTGGTCTTCTTGCGGTCAAGCGCCGCGCCATCGTCGCGCCTGCTTGCCTGTCGAGACATCCAAATCAGCAGAACGCCAGGAGCGATCATGGGCGTAGAGAGAACCTCTGCCATGGCAAATGGCCAGGCCAGATTAATCGCCGATTTGCGCGTGAATAGCCCTTCCAGCAAGGGCACAGTCTTGAAAAACACACCACCGCCTTCCCAAGACGTGTACCAAAGCGCGCCACTAGCGAAGGCGGCTATTATCCAAAGCCAGCGATGGGACAGGCGTCTCGGAAGAGCAAAAAACTGAAAAAAGATTGGAATGCCCAACGTCACAATGAATGGCAATCTCTGATAAGCCTCAAATGCCAAATGCGCCCAGCGCCCCGGTTTTTCGCCGGAGATCACAAAATATAGTGGATCTACCGGAGCGACCAGAAGCGAGTCATATGCCGCGTAGCAGAATATGCTTGCCACCGCGCCCAACGCTGTCCAGCTAACCCAGCGGCGCGCCTCTATCTGCAGATAACGGCGCATAAGCAGTCGCTGCAGAAATGCGTAGCACACCATGCTCGCCGCGATGCCAAGCGGAAAGATCGTGGTGTACGAACCGGTCAGGTTTTCTATCAGCCCAGCCGTCGGGATCGATAACACAAATGCCAGCACCCAGCCCATCATCCACAATGCGAGGAATTTGGCCGGGCGCCGATGATGGCTGCTTTTCGCTTTTGATACATTTATAACCGTATCCATTTCGGCAGCCAACCTTGAATCGGTACTGTTACTAAAGTCTCACAACGGTTGCGATATTCGCCACTTTAACGCGGGGGCATCCGGGGAATCAACAGATACGCCTGCTGACGAGCGGGAGGTAGGACAATCGCAGGGAAGTCAACGGGCTATGATAGCAGGCGCGCCAGAATCGCCTTCTGCGCGTGCATGCGGTTCTCCGCCTGTTGGAAGACCTTCGATTGCGCGCCATCCATTACGGCATCGGTGATTTCATCACCGCGGTGGGCGGGCAGACAGTGCATGACGATTGCGTTCGAATGCGCATGCCGCAGCAGTTCCTCATTTACCTGGTAGGCATCAAACTCGCTGGCGCGCTCGGCCGCTTCCGCCTCCTGCCCCATGCTGACCCAGGTATCGGTATAGACCACATCGGCCTCAGCGACAGCCACCTGCGGGCGCGTGCCCATTTCCAAAACAGAACCATTGCGGCCAGCGATGCCGTAAGCCTGCTCGCGAACCGGACGCTGTATTTCGTAGCCTTCCGGCGTTGCAATGCTGAAGCTGACGCCAAAATGGGCGCAAGCCAGCGCGACCGAGGCGGCGACGTTGTTGCCGTCGCCGACGAAAGCCAGCCGCAATCCGTCCAGCGCGCCGAAGTGTTCGTGAATCGTCAGCATGTCGCCCAAAGCCTGGCAGGGATGGTAACCATCGCTCAAGCCGTTGATGACCGGCACCGATGAATACTGCGCCAACTGCACGACATCGGCGTGGTCAAACACGCGCGCCATGATGCCGTCAACATAGCCCGATAGCACGCGCGCCACATCGGGTATGCTCTCGCGTACGCCCAAGCCGATCTCCTGCGGTCCCAGCATGATGGCGCCGCCGCCCAGATGTTTCATCGCCATTTCGAAGGACACGCGCGTTCGCAATGACGGCTTCAAGAAGATCATGCCCAGCGTCTTGCCCTTGAGCAATGGCTTGTTGCCGCCCGCCTTCCACTCGGCTTTCAACTGCAGCGCCAGTTCGAGTAGCGCGCGCAAATCGCCCGTAGGGACGCTTGCCAGTTCAAGAAAGTGATTCATTTGCCGTGAGTTTCTTTCCCAAACAGGTTTAGGATAATGTCGGGTTTGCAGTATAACACATACCACGCATCGACTTAAACGATGTCATCCATGTCGCGCCAGTTGGCGCCGAAGCTGGCGTTCGCTCGCAGGGGGACGCGCAGCGGCTCTCGATCGGGCAAGGCTTCTTCCATGGTTTCCACCACCAGCGACGAGACCGCTTCAAGCTGATCTTCCTTCACTTCCAGCACAAGCTCATCATGCACCTGAAGAATCATCGCCGCGTCGTAATCTGACTGCGCCAGACGCGCGTCCAGATCAATCATTGACTGCTTCAAAATATCTGCCGCCGTCCCCTGAATGGGCATATTGATCGCGGCGCGCTCCTCGGCAGCCGTACTGCGGCGATTGCCTTTCGCCCTGATCGCCGGATAGATTCGCCGACGCCCGTAGAGCGTCCTGGTATAGCCGTTTTCCCAGACGAAAGCCTTGGTACGGTCGATATATTCTTTGACGCCCGGCATGCGCGCAAAGTATGTCTCGATGAATGCTTCCGCTTCCGCCAGCGTCAATTCGCTATCGCGCGCCAAGCGAAATGCGCCCATGCCATACATCAAGCCGAAATTGACGCGTTTGGCAAAGCTTCGCTGCTCATAGGTGACGTCTTCTGGCTCAATGCCATTAACGGTTGCGGCGGTCGCCTGATGAATATCCAATTCGCGGTGAAAAGCGTCGATCAGGGTTTCGTCCTGGCTGATATGCGCCATCACCCGCAACTCGATTTGGCTGTAATCCACCGCAAGCAGCAGGTATCCGTCGGGCGCAACGAAGGCGCGCCGCACCTCCCGCCCCTGCTCTGTGCGCACGGGAATGTTCTGCAGGTTTGGATTGTTGCTGCTGAAGCGACCCGTGGCCGAGCCCGTCTGGTTGTAACTGGTGTGGACGCGCCCGGTGCTGGCATTCACCAGCTTGGGCAGGGCATCGACATAGGTGCTCTTCAGTTTGGACAATTCGCGGTAAACGACGATCATGTCCACGATTGGGTGTTCGTCCCGCAGCGCCTCCAGGGTGGCGGCGTCAGTCGAGAATCCCAGTTTGGTCTTCTTCAAGCCTTCCGTCGGCAGCTTCAATTGTTCAAATAGCACCAGATTAAGCTGCTTTGGGCTGCCAATGTTGAATTTGCCGATGCCTCCCGCTTCAGTAATGGAACCTTCCAATTCCGCGATATGGGTTGTCAATCGACCGCTCGTTTCCCGCAAGAACTCGACATCAAGCGCGACCCCCTTGCGCTGCATATCGCTGATGATTGGGATGAGCGGCACTTCCAATGTCGTGTAAAGCGACTCGAGGCCCGCGTCATGCAACTCCCGGCGCAGCGGCTCGACGAGGCGCCAAGTCATGGTGGCGTCGGCGGCGGCATAGGGGGCGGCCTCTTCGATCTCAATCAGATCCATTGTCGTTTGCTGCTTGCCCGACCCTAGCAGCTCAGATATCTCGGTCATCTGCACATCAAGCGTCTGCGCGACCAGACCTTTCAAACCCAAAAACTTGCTGATCGGATTGCTCACCCACTCGGCAATCATCGAGTCAAATGTGATCGGCGCCACGTTGATGCCGTATCGCTGCAGGATCATCAGGTCATAGACGGCGTTGTGCGCCGACTTCGGGATGTCGGCATTTTCCAACGGCGGGCGCAAAGCTTCAATCACGCGGGCAAGGGGCAGCTGATCGCCAACGGGCTGGGCGAACATATCGGCCTGTCCCTGTTCGCCGGCCAGGCGATGACCCACCGGCAGGTAATAGCCGCGCTCGCCGTCCACCGCCAGCGATATCCCCACCAGTTCCGCCGACATCTGATCAATGCTGGTCGTTTCGGTGTCAAAGGCGATCATTTCGGCGGCGTTTAGCGCAGCCACCAGCTCATTCAAAGCCGCATCATCGCGAACGACAATCGTCGATACCACTTCGTGCGCGTTGATGATTCCGGTCTCGACCTGACCGCCATGCAGCCCGCCATAGACCTTGTGCAGCCGATCGCGCAGCGTCCTGAACTCAAGCGCCGAGAATACATCATCGACCGGCTTCAGCTCAAAGTCCTGCCCGACACAAGACTCCAGGTCAAGCTCAATGTCGAGGTCACACATAATGGTGGCCAGCTGGCGGCTGAGGAAAGCCATTTCCCTCCCCGCAATCAGGCGGTTGCGCGGTCTGGTCTTTATTTCGTCGAGATGCTCGTAAATGGTTTCCAGGTCGCCATATTGCTGCAACAGATCTGTTGCGGTTTTCTTGCCGACGCCAGCGACGCCCGGGATATTGTCCGAGGTATCTCCCTCCAGCGCCTTTAAGTCCACCAATTGGCTCGGCTCGAGCCCCCACTTCTCACGGAAAGCCGGAACATCCCAGACCTTGTCTTCCTCGCCGCGCTGTGGCAGTTGCACCCGCACATGCGGACCGAGCAACTGCAGGATATCACGGTCGCCGGTGGCAATATGCACATCCAAGCCCATTTCAACCGCCTGCCGGCTGATCGTGCCCAGGACATCGTCCGCTTCCATATTTGGCATGGTCAACTGCGGGATATTGAAGGCGGCGACCAACTGACGAATTCGGTCAAACTGGCTGCGCAGATCGGCGGGCATGGTTTCGCGCGTCGCTTTGTATTCAGGATAAATCTCCTCGCGCGCGCTCAAGCCCTCATCAAACGTGACAGCCAGATACTTCGGCTGATAATGCTCATATACATCCAGAAGCGTCCGACTGAATCCGTAAACAGCGCTGGTGCTTTCTCCGCTTGATGTGGCAAAGCCGCCACGCTGAAGCGCGAAATAACTGCGATAGGCTAGCGCATGACCGTCGATGAGGTAGAGTACCGGGCGAGCTTCCATCATTCGAACTCGGCGATTTCAAGACTGCGGATGTGGGGGGAGTATAGCCGATGGCGCGTAAAACTGACAGGCAAACTTGCCGCCTGCACTGCCTCAGGCGCGGGCGAATTGCAAGAAGCGCTGCAATTCCCGATCGCTCATATCGCGTCCCGGCTGCAATACCAGGTAAGCATCAGCCCACAAATCTTGGGGCAATGAGCTGTCTTCGGCGCAAGCGATCTGGCGCGCGCGATCCATAACGGTGCGGACCAGCGTATCGGGCGAGTCGCGACCGGGCACATCAGCGCAGAGATAGATGAAGTCCTGATGCACATCCAGACGCTTGATTTGCCAATTCAAGCTGTTGAGCTGAATCTCCAGCCAGAATACCAATTGCTCGGCGACCGGCTGCAGCAGCAAGCGCGCCGGATCATCCACCAACCATACGAAGGCGAATGGCTGCTTGGATTCGGATTCCGAGGGCGTCTCGGTTAGTTCGGCTTCAGTCTGCGCCGAATCGCTGACGGGCGACGAATCCAATGCCCGAAGCATGCGGTCGCCTTGCCGCCGAATATCGCGCAGCTGCCGTCCACCGCCGAAGACCATCGAAAGGGTAAAATCGCCTACCGAGCTGCGAGAGTATAACATGTAATCCAAACCAGTTTCCGGCAGCTTGATGAAACGAATACGCGACTGACTGCTTTCCGCGGCCCAATCATCGCCGATGATACGGCGGAGAGCGCGGAATTTATCCAATGGCATCTCACCTGAAAAAGCCACAATCCGATTGTCGCGGGTCAACACCGTTGCGTCGGCCGTCAGTTCGGTCATCATTTGCGTCACAGTTACCGCCAGTTGCGCAAGCAGCGGATCGTCATTGCGGCTCCATAGCGGCGCCGAGGACGAATCATGATGCGGCGCCGCGTCCGCGTCCGGCTGCGGCGAGCCTTCCGCGATTTTGCTCTTTTCCGTTTCATCCGCGGAATCTAGATCCGGCTTGACTGCGGATTCTTCGACCAAGGCGCCGCTCACAGCCCCTGGCGCCGTTGTCGCGCCGCCTTCGACGGGCGGCTCCAAGGGCGGAAGGCTCTCCGCCAGTTCAGCCATTTCCGAAAGAAAGCCCGGTTCGCGGATGAATTTCTCGGTGTCGCGCAGCCAAGCGGGCACAACGCCGTCGCCGAGCGCGCCAGGCAACTCTCGCGTGGTATCAAAAAGCGATTCCAGCGTCAGGTTTTCCAGTTGCGTGCTTTCGTCGAGCAGGGCGCTCAGCATGTTTTCGAAAGCCGCGCGGCGTTCAGGATAGGACTCTTCGGCCGCCAGCGGCGCGCCTCCGCCTTGTTCGCCAGCAATCGCATTTCTCAGATCACGAACTGTCTCGTGTCCGGCGCTAGCTGCGAGCGGCGTTTCCTGTGATTCGTCGCCCGATTGCGACAAGCGTGAGTCTGACTCTTCGTCATCAGCCCTGACGAACCGATACGCTACGGTGTCGCCTTCATCGGCCGGCTCGACCAATACCTCAAACGCGGTTCGCGCCGGGCTTTGCACCGCGGAGTCGGCGCTCGGGTGAAGCAGCTCGTAAGAGGCCTGCAGCCGGCGGCGCGTATAATTGAGGGCCAACTCTTCCTCTAACACGTCATCAACTAGGGTCTCGATGAAAATCGTATCTTCGCCAACATCAACAGCAAGGGATTCCTGCGTCTGCGGCAGCGATTCTTCCTCAGCCTGGAGCGCAGCATCCAATACCGGTATCAGGTCGCGCGCCATTACCGGAATATCTATCACACCTTGCGCCCGGTATATGCGCGCGAGCTCATGTGTTTCGGGAGAATCGGGCGCCAAAACGATTGCGATGTCGGCTTTCCGCGCCCGAATTACTTCGATCAAGATCGAGGGCGAAATCGAGAGATTTGTTGTATCCAGCAGCACCAGGCTTTGCGTACGCTCACTTAGCTGCTCGACAGCGTTGCGGACTTCCGCGACCGTCGTCACGCTGTATTCGCCGAGCGCCTCTAAAGCCCGCTTGACATCAATGGCAAACTGCACATTCCGCGTGACCAACATGATCCGCTTCATCGCCAAAGCCATACCACTTGCCTATGCGAAACTCGAGGAGTATACGACTCCGATTTTAGCACAGCAATCTGTTGAAGGCGAAGAAAAAACGCGAGGCTCGCGGTCTGGTTTGCCCGGTCATGATATTGTCGTGTGGGGAAGAAACCGCGAGCCGAGCTTCCGCGGCGGAACCCCTCAGCCGGCTACCACCGGCACGCGGCTGCAATCTCCGTATTCGGTGGTGAAGTCCCCACTGACCCAACCGGCGCGCCGGTCAACATTCAAGCGCCACCAGCTATGCGCGCTGTTGCGGCCCGTGATCGGCGCCAATGTGCCGCTGCTGAGCACGGTAATGATTTGGAAACCAGTGCCCGGTCCCGTGCGGAAATTCAAGCCGACGTTGACCAAAGCGCGGCAGACGCCATCATTGGGAATGAAGGGAACATTGGACTGCTGAACCGGCGTCGCAATCACCTGCGCCGGTGATTCGCGCACGACAACGGTGATCTCGTCAGGCTCGCTGACGACAGCCAAGCGGTATGCCACCGCCCGCAAAGTGATCGTGCCAAGATCGTCGCGTTGTGGCACATAATTAAGGATCGCCGGCAACTCGAGGTCACCCTGCAACGATTCGGATGAAACTGTGCGTACGATCTGATTGTCAACGAAGAGTTGAACGCGGGTGACGCCGATGCTGTCAGCCGCCAGGACAGAAACCAGGATCTCCTCGCCCATGACATACTCGGCGCCTACGTTTGGCGAAGTGATTTGAATGGTCGGGGGACCGGAGGGCGTGTCAGTCGGTTCGCTCATTCTCGACCCGTTCGCCCGGTCTTGCAGATTGCAAGCGCCCAAACTCAAGCAAATGGCCGCTAGCAGCAAGAGCCTGATTACCTGTGATTTCGATTTAAGGAGGCGCGTATTCATCAACCGGCGAGGACGGGCAAAGGAGCGACTTGCGGTTGCTCGACCGGGAGGCGCGCTTGCATGCTCCAGGGACCGGTCCAGGTTACTTCGACCGTGGCCAATTTGCCCTTCCAGTCGCCCTCGGCTTCAAAAAATACCAGTTTGTTCTGCGGCGTACGAGCCCGCCAGCGGCCTTTATATCGGTCTTCGACCAGGACTTCGACCTGCTGTCCCAGATAACGCGCGTTGATCTGCGCCACGACGCGAGCCTGCAAATCCTCCAGCATACGGTGGCGCGCTCGTTTCTCCTCATCCGGAACATCGTCGTCCATACGCCGATCGCTGACCGTTTGCGGCCGCGGGCTGTATCGAGCCAGATGCGCCTTGTCGAGCTTGAGCTCTTCAAGAATGCGATAGGTCTCCATGAATTGCGCGCCCGTCTCACCGGGGAAGCCGACGATGATATCGGTGTGAATCGCTACATACGGGATGATCTTGCGAATCTTATCCACCAGCTTGCGGTATTGATCGGCGGTGTAGCCGCGCCGCATCCGCGCCAGCACGGCGTCATCGCCCGCCTGAATCGGCGCCTCGATATGCGGCATAACCCGCGGGAATTCGGCGACCGTCTTCAGCAGCTTTTCCGTCATCCAGTTGGGGTGACTCGTGAGGAATCGAATGCGCTCTATGCCGACTTCTTCGGCGAGCTCATGCACGAGAAGCAGAAGATCCGCCAGGTCGGGACCGTCCGGAATATCTTTGCCGTAGCGGTCTACGATTTGCCCCAACAGCGTCACCTCTTTTACGCCTTGTTGCGCCAGGCTGCGGACGTGCGCGAGGATTTCGCCGACGCGCCGGCTGCGCTCGACGCCGCGCCGAAAGGGAATGATGCAGAATGTACATGCATGAGAACAGCCGTAGACGATTGGCACATGCGCGCTGACCAGTTCGCCGCGCTCGTGCAAAGGCAACACGAGTTCGCCGTCTTGTAATGCATCGCGCTGCGCTCGCGCATCCGACTCCAACTCGAGGACTCGAGCCTCGTCCCCGCGCTCTCGCAAGAAGCTGACCATCGGCGCTGGATCCGACGGCGGCATGAAAACATCGACATAAGGCAGACGCTGGCGCATCCATAGCGGGTCGCGATGGCCGACCATGCAGCCCATCACGCCGATCACTTTGTCAGGTTGCGATTCTTTAATCTTGCTCAGAAGTTGCAGCCGCCCCAAGCCCTTGTCTTCGGCGCTTTGACGCACGACACAGGTATTCACTACCATGATATCGGCATCGTCGCCATTGTCGGCGGCGCTGTGCCCCAGTTTTTCCAGCTCAGACGCCAACAACTGGGAGTCCGCCACATTCATCTGACAGCCGAGCGTCCAAATGTGATAGTGCATGAAGTTTATCTTTACCTAAAACCCTTTTCCGTGCGTATTCTAGTCCAAGCCGCGCCTGCGGTCAATTCGACCCGCGCGCCTCATGCCCAAACGATCTTATGTGGAACGATCGATGTATGCATGAACTCATGCTGCGGCAGGACACGCACGGAAAAGCCGACATGGCCCGTCTTGAGATAGACGTGATCAGCCGAGTAAATGTAGCCGCCGCGACCGTTTTCGCTCTCTTTTCGCATGTCTACGGCTTCGCCCTCGCGAATGTTGCCGGCCGAATCGAGCGCGCCAAAGTAAAGTTGGACTCTTACATCACCGGGCAGCAGACACCCAAGCGCGACGCGCGCGTGAATCGTCGTGCGGCTGCCAATCTCGACATCGCCATCGCGGATATCCACATCGAGAACCGACACCTCGTGCCAAGCCTGATCAAGATGACGCTGCCAATCGACAAAGGCGGCAGTACGTTCGAAGTTCCCGCGGCTCATCGCCTGGCTAACCTGAAAGCGCGGCATATAGAATTCTTCCGTATATTGCTGCACCATGCGATGCGTGTTGAATTCTGGCGCCAGCTCTCGCATGCTGCGCTTGACGCGGCGGATCCACTCGCGGGGGAGGCCATCGCGCGCCTGCTGATAAAACAGGGGCACGATATCTTGTTCAAGCAATTTGTAAAGCGCCTGACTCTCCACATAATCTTGATGCGCCCATTCGTCTTCGCGGTATTCTTCGCCATGGCCGATCGACCAGCCGATGTCGCTGCGATAAGCCTCCGCCCACCAGCCGTCCGGGATGCTGCAGTTAAGCCCGCCGTTGTAAATGACTTTCATGCCACTCGTCCCGCTGGCTTCTTTCGGGCGGCGCGGATTGTTCAGCCAAACATCGACCCCCTGCACCATGTAGCGCGCGACATTCATGTCATAATTTTCCAGGAATACGACTGAATTGCGGAAATCAGGATCACGAGCCACATTGACGATGGTGCGGATCAATTCCTTGCCTTCAATATCGTGCGGATGCGCTTTGCCGGCGAAAATGAATTGGACCGGGCGCTCAGGATCGGTCATCAGTTTGCGCAGGCGGCCCAGGTCGCGGAAGATCAAGGTGGCGCGTTTATAGGTGGCGAAGCGCCTCGCGAATCCGATTGTTAGCGCGTCCGGATTCAGCACTTCGTCCGCTTCCTCGATTTCGGTCTGTGACACGCCGCGGCGCTGAAGCTGCAGGCGCAAGCGGTCGCGCGCAAAAGCGACAAGCCGCTCGCGCCGCCGTACATGGGTGCGCCAAAGCTCGGCATCCGGGATGCCCGCCACCCCTTCCCAGACTTCGCGCCGTGATTCTTCCGAGCGCCAACCCGGGTCAAGGTAGCGATCAAAGAGCTGCGCCATTTCCTGGCTGACCCAAGTCTGAACGTGCACCCCGTTGGTGATCGCGCCGATTGGCACCTCATGCACCGGCACCCGGGGATAAACCCATTTCCACATTTCGCGCGAGACTTCGCCATGCAATTCCGCTACGCCGTTCGTGCCCGATGACAAATGAAGCGCCATAACCGACATCGAAAATAGCTCGTAGTGCCCCATATTCTCGCGTCCGAGATCAAGAAACTGGTCGCGAGAAAGTCGCAATTCGGTCATCAGGTCGGTGAAATGCTCATCAATGAGATCAAATTCAAAGCGTTCCAAACCGGCCGGCACCGGCGTATGCACGGTGAAGACACTGCTGGCAGCGGTCAATGCCTTGGCTTGCTCAAATGTGTGTTGATGATCGCGCATATAGTTGCGGATGCGCTCCAGCAGCAAGAAGGCCGAATGCCCCTCGTTCATATGGAAGACATCGGCTTCGATGTTTAAGGCGCGCAGCAGACGGACGCCGCCGATGCCCAAAAGCATCTCCTGCCGGATGCGCGTTCGCCGATCGCCGTCATAGAGGCGGTCAGTAAGATTGCGATCCTCTTCCAATTGATTGTCGTCGATATTGGCATCCAGCAGGTATATGGACGCGCGCCCCACCTGTACTTTCCAAATCTGCGCAAAGAGCTCACGACCGGGCAAGGGTACCGTAATCTTGACCGGTTTTCCCGCGGCGTCGGTCTGAAGCTTTACCGGCAGGTTGACATAATCATTCAGCGGGTAGGACTCCTGCTGAAAACCGTCCGCATTGAGGTACTGCTGAAAATAACCCTCCTGGTACAGTATGCCCACGCCAACCAGGGGAACGCCTAAATCGCTGGCGCTCTTCAGATGGTCGCCGCTGAGCACGCCCAAGCCGCCGGAATAATTCTGCAGGCACTCGGTCAAACCGAACTCCATAGAAAAGTAAGCGATGAGCGGCTGACGCTCCAACCGGCTGTACTTCCCGGCAAACCAGGTATGCTCGGGCCGAAGGTACTCGTCGAAAGACCGGCAAACGCGGGCGTAATGCGCCATGAAGGAGGTATCATGCACCAGGGCGTTCAGTCGCTCCTGGCTCATCCGACCGAGCATCCATTCGGGGTTGTGGCCCGTCTCTTCCCACAGATCGGGATCGACGCGGCGAAACAATGCGATCGACTCATGGTCCCAGGACCAGCGTAGGTTATAGGTAAGCTCGTGAAGCCGCCCGAGCTGAGGCGGCAGTTTTGGCGCTACATTGACCCGCGCGACCGGTTGCACCATTGGACCTGCTCCCTTGGGGATTACGGCGTTTCCAGGATTACAAGTGGCGTATTCTAGCTTTATTTGTAAACGATTCCAGCTTGACTTTTGTCCCAGGAATCGAAGCGCCAATCAAGGTCGCGGCATTCGACCAAGACCGCCCATCACGACAGCATTTCATATTGCGCCACCAATCTTGACGAATTTCGCAGCGAAATATTGGCGAAAACGCGCATTCGATTTCTATCATGCAGTACCTTATGATAGGATGAAAGTGTTGCTGCTTTACTGCTGCTGTTTGCTCATCGCTTGGAGAGGAACGATGCTGAAGAAACGGTACCTGAGAAGCAAGGATGTTTGCAATGTAACCTTCTATACAGCGCCCGAATTGGAGGCGGAAAAAGTGATGCTCGTCGGGGATTTCAACGAATGGAGTGAATCAGCCACGCCCATGAAGCCACTGAAGGACGGCCGCTTCAAAGCCACTTTGGCGCTGGCAAAAGACGGCTGCTATCAGTTCCGTTATCTGATCAACGACTTTGAGTGGCACAACGACTGGGATGCAGACCAATACGTCCCGAATCCATTTAGCGGAGACAATTCCGTAGTTGAGGTTTGATTATGATCAAGAAGTCGCCGCATAGAAGCGGAAAAGTTATCGTTTCCTTCCACACTGAGGCGCTGCCAGAGGCCGAATCCGTTCATCTGGTGGGCAGCTTCAACGACTGGGGAATGACGCCTATGAAGCGGCTTAAGAGCAATCGCTTTCATAAGCGGGTTTTTCTGGATCCGAACCGCGAGTACGAGTTCCGGTATCTGGTTGATGGCGAAACATGGGTCAATGACTCGGACGCCGAGAGTTACAAGCCAAACCCCTTCGGCAGCGACAACTGCGTTGTGACAACATTTGCGACGGATTCGTCCTGAGCGCAGCCGCTTTATCGCCTAACGATTCGCCTTGTCGCGCCAGACGAGCAGCGCATTCACCCGATCGTAATTCGGGGGAACGGCGGACATCAGGATGAAGTGCGAGCAGCCCGCCTCGGCGTAGGCGTCCAAGCTGTCGTTAATGTCGTCCTCGCGCGTGATCGAAACGGTCCGCTCAATTTCAGCCGGGTCCCGCCCGACTTCCGCGCACCAATTGTCGAGTATCCGATTCTTACGCGCCCATTCATCCGGCGGTCCGAATCCATTCCATAAGTCAGCATACATCGCGGTCAGTTTCAGCGTGACCTTTTCACCGCCTCCGCCGATCATGATCGGGATCGGATTACGCACCGGCGGCGGCAATTCCTTGCTCATCCGTTCCTTGATGATGGGGAGCGCCTCGCCGAGGTCGCGCAGTCGGCTGCCGGCCGTGCCAAACTCATAACCAAACTCGACATAATCTTTCTCGAACCAGCCGGCGCCGATGCCCAGAATCAAGCGCCCGCCGCTGATATGGTCGAGCGTATTCGCCATCTGCGTCAATAGCGCCGGATTGCGGTAGCTGTTGCAGGTGACGAGCGTGCCGATTTCCGCCCGCGATGTTAACATGGCGATGGCGGTTAACAGCGTCCAGCCTTCGAAATGCTCGCCGTCGCCTTCGCCATAGAGCGGGAAGAAATGATCCCAATTCCAGATAGTGTCGACGCCCAAGGCTTCGCTCGCTTTGACTGCCTCGGCATAGGCCGCGTAACTGACGCGTTGCGGATGCAACTGTACACCAGCTTTAATCTTGCCCATTTCCTTGCCCTTTCACTGCTTTCTGTTCTGTCTTGCTTAGCTTATCTTTCAGGCAATTGCCGGCGGCAAGTTGCCAGCCCGACGAAAGGTTTCATATCACCTGCCTACGCGCGAGGCGAATTCGACATCGCTGCCTTCGGGAACGGTCATATCGCCAAAGCGGTCGAAGCTCTGATGCGTGCAATCGGAGCCAACAACCGTGCCCGCCCCAATCGTGAAACCAGGCGGGATGCGCGAATTCTTGCCGATGCTGGTTATGTTCAGGTCACCCATATCTTGCCAGGAACCGACATGGGCGTCGCGGCCGATGACGGCGATTTTATCCACCAGCGCCCTTTCGACGCGCGCGCCGGTCTCAATATAGGCATCATTCAAAACGACCGACTCGCGTATGAGCGCGCCCGGACCAATGAAGACGCCGGGCGACAGAATAGATCGCTCGATGACCGCGCCGGCGCCAATCACCGAGCCATCAGTAATCATGCTGTCGACGATCTTGGCGTCGGCGCCGATGCGGACCGGCGGACGCTCCTCGCTCCGGGTATGGATCACCCAGGTGCGATCATTGAGATTGAGCGACGGCGGGCTCGAAAGCAGGTCCATGTGCGCCTCCCAATAGGCGTCCACGGTGCCGACGTCAATCCAGTAACCGCCATAAGGATAGGCAAAGATATTCATTTTGTCGTCGACCATCTTCGGCAGGATATTCTTGCCAAAATCGTGCTCAGAATAAGCGTCATGGTGATCCTCATGCAGCACGCGTTCCAGCACATCGTAGTCAAAGACGTAGACACCCATATTCGCGAGATTGCCCGGCGGAGTCGCCGGCTTTTCGATAAATCCGGTCACGCGATAGTCGTCGTCCGTGTCAACGATGCCAAAGCGGCTCGCTTCATCCAGCGGCACCCGAATCGTGCAAACGGTGGCGGCGGCGCCTTTATCGCGATGATATTGCACGAGCATGTCATAATCCATCTCGTAGATGTGGTCGCCGGAAAGAATAAGCACATATTCGGGCCGACCCTGCCGCACAAAATTGAGATTCTGCGTAACGGCGTCAGCTGTGCCCGCGTACCAGTCGGTATCAAAGCTGCCTTGATAGGGCTGCAACATGCGGACGCCGCCGGTGAACGAACGATCTAAGTCCCAGGGGCGGCCCTTGCCAATGTGATCGTTCAGGCTGTGGGGGCGATATTGCGTGAGCACCAGCACATCAAATACGTTGGAATTGACGCAATTGCTAAGCGCAAAGTCGATAATACGATACTTGCCGCCGAAGGGCACGGCCGGCTTGGCGCGCTTGATCGTCAATACGCCCAGCCGCGTCCCTTTGCCCCCAGCGAGGATCACCGCCTTAATCTTCACCGTCCGCTCCTGGAAACTTCATTCGCCCCGCTGTGCGAATTCGACCGATCGTCATTGCCGGCGCGCATAATGCGCGGCTGCTACTGAAGACGCGCCGCGGCGCGAGCCCGCTCGTATAGCTCTATGTACTCGCCTGCGCTCTTCGTCCAAGCAAAATCAGCGCGCATGCCGCGTTGCTGCATACGCCGCCAGGCATTGGGCTTCTCCGAATATACATCCAGCGCCCAATTCAGCGTGCCCTCCACCGCCTGCGCTTCCTGCCACTGAAATACGAAGCCGGTTCCGACGTCCCCATCAGCATTATCGTAATTCATGACCGTATCCGCTAGTCCGCCAGTTTCACGCACCAAGGGCAGCGCGCCGTAGCGCATCGCCATCATCTGCCCGATGCCGCAGGGCTCGAAGTGGCTCGGCATCAAGAAGATATCACAGCCGGCATAGATTTGCTGCGCCAGCGCGCCATCAAACTGCAAGAACGACCGTGCCCGGTCGCCAAAGTCCTGATCAAGTTGCCAGAAGGCATATTCCAAATTAGCTTCGCCCGTGCCCAAAACCACCAATTGCATATCGCGCGCGGCCAGAATGTTTCGCAAAGCGGGCAGCGCCAGATTGAAACCCTTCTGCGCCGCCAACCGACTTACAATGCCCACCATGGGCGCTTCAGAGCGAACGGGCAAATGCGCGTAAGACTGCAAATGGCGTTTGTTAAACGGACGCATAGATACAAAATCTTCCGCATTGAAGTTTGCAATAAGCGCCGGATCACTGGCAGGATTCCATCGGTCCACATCCAAGCCATTGAGGATGCCACGCAGATCTTCCCTGCGGTTTGCAATCAGCGGAGCAAGCTCATAGCCGGCGTAGGGATATTGAATCTCCAAGGCATAGCGCGGGCTGACCGTGGAGATCATGTCGCTGTACGCGATGCCAATAGCGAGCAGGTTGTCGGTCAAGCCCAATTGCGTCAGCTCAGGATGGTGACGTCCATGTATGCCCGCTTGCCATAAGAAGCCGCCGGCGTCTTTGCCTTGATAGGCGATATTGTGAATGCTGATCACTGTCGCCAGTTTCGACCAGCGCTCATCGTCGCCGTGGTCGCGAGTCAGGAAGGGTAGCAGACTGGTATGCCAATCGTTGACATGCACGACATCGGGAAACCAATGCCGCTCTTCGTACATTTGCGATAAGCAAGCCATCAGCGCCTGATTGAAATAGATGAATCGCTCCAAATCCCAGGTCCAGTTGCTATAGACATCGCCTTCCAAGCCGAAATACGGTGGCGACTGGAGCATATAGAAGGTTATGCCATCGTTCTGGCAGCAAAAGAGGTCGACCGGATTGGCGCCCATGCGATGATGAAATTCAAAACTCAACAAAGGTTCGACCTTGTACTGAAGGTGGTCGATGAATCCATACCCGGGGATGATGACGCGGGCGTCCACACCCTTTCGGTTAAGCGCCGCCGGCAAAGATCCGACCACATCCGCCAGCCCGCCAACTTTGGCTAATGGCGCCGCCTCAGCGCTCGCCAGTAAGACTCTCATATGCCCGCGTCAACTCTAGCCGATAACGAGTGAAGCGCGATTGTAGCCTATCATTCGCTCATTGCAAGCAATCACTTGCTACAGTTCATTGCCAGCCTAGTACGCCTGTGCTAGGATTCCACTGTGGCAGCTTGGCAGAATAGGCAGGCGCATGATTGAACGGCCGACCGCATCGCGGCGCAAGAATATCCTCCCGCAGATCGTTTTTCTTTTTCTCACTTTTGTGGCCGCCGCGAGCGGCGCCTATGTCGCGCTTCAACTTGTCGGCAATGAATCGGAACAGCTTGATGTGCCTGAAATCGTTACCGTCGAAATCATCATAACCGCCACGCCCTTGCCGCCCAAGCTCGTCACCGCCTTGCCAACCGGCGCACTGCGACCACAAGTGGAACTTCCCTTGAGCCTCGCCCAGATAGCCGCGACCGAAGCCGCCGCTACCATAGATGCCGATGAGCTGGGCGCGCGCCAGGTTGCTATCAGCACACCTACTGCGGCCATCGCGGGCGCGCCCGTTCAAGCTGAGCATTGCCTATATCATTCCGTGCTCAGTGGCGATACGCCCTTTGGCGTCGCCTTGCGCTATGGCGCCGACTTTCAAGAACTACTGGACGTTAATGAATTGACGATCGAGACATCGCAGAATCTGCAGATTGGCGATATCCTCATCGTTCCCTTGGAGGGCTGCCTGCAAGATGCCGCGCCAGGCGAGGCGCCGACGCAAAACGCAAGCGAGGCGCAAGTTCCGGCGGCAGAAGCTACCAGCACAGCGGTGAACGCGCAATTTGAGCTCGTCGCGGCCGAAGGCTTGGGCGACATTACGGCGGAAAGCATCAGGCTGCGGAATATCGGCGACCGCGCCAACATGACCGACTGGACGCTGTCCGATGAGGACGGCAACAGCTTCGTCTTTCCCGTCACGCTGCTCTTCCCGCAAAGCGAGGTGGTTATTTATACGCGCAGCGGAACCAGCACGGGCGACGCGCGATTCTGGGGCAAAGACGCGAGCGTATGGGAAGCGGGCGAAAGCTTGACGCTTAGCGACGCCGCGGGACGCGCCTTGCTGACCTTGCAGATTCCGGCGGCGGAAGACGAGTAAAGCCGCTTCCAATCCGTAGGAGAGACAGTCAATGAAGAAGTGGGAGCGCATCGTTGATCGCCAGGTGGCCGATGCAATTGGCGACGGCGATGTATCGCATTTGTCCGGCGCGGGCAAGCAGCTGGCGCTGCCGGATGACAGCCGTACGCCCGATGAATTGCGCGCCGCCTTCAAAATCATGGGGGATCATAATGTGATGCCCGAGTGGATTGCCGCTGGAAAGCGATTGGAGCAAGCCGAGGCGACGCTGAGAAGCCAGATTCAGACGGCGGCGCGCCAATACCGGCACCGGCTTTGCAGCGTCCGCGCCGAAAGCAAACAAGCTATGCAGGATAGCGCCGAACGAAACTGGAAACGCAAAAGGGAAGCGTACCTGGAAAGCGTCGATCGCTACAATCGCGAAGTATTGGCTTACAACCTCACGTTGCCGAGGGGCATTCCGCACAAGCCTCTGCTGCGAGGCGAGGCTCTGATCAAGCAAGCACTAGAAAACGACAGCTAGAATCGCTTCGCTATGAACGCTATACAGATTCTGGCTGATCGGCTTCTTCGCTTTTGCCTTTGGCGCCTTCCTGCAATCCCTTGCGGAAATTCGCCACTGCGGAGCCAAGCTCGCCGCCAATCCGCGAAACACGGCCGACGCCAAAGAGCAAGACCACAATGATAAGAACGATAAACAGTTCGGTTGGTCCCAGATTCGGCATAATGGATCCATTTCCCTCGATTAAAGAATTCGGCGTCATTATAACACGCTTTGCCAGAATAACGAGTATTGCGTGATCCTCGGCTGCCAGCGGCTGGCATTGCCGCGCAACTGCCGGGCGACCGGCAGAAAAGTCCGATTGCATAAGCCATGCTATACTCGACGAGAGCAGTTGCCCATAGAAATGGCAGGAAATGCAGGAAGACTTCCGGCTGGAAAGCCTCCCGCTATTCTCAAACCTGAGCCAAGGTCAGCTCGACACAATCAGTCGAGCGCTTGAGCGCCGCGGGTTTCGCGTCGGTGAAGACATCTTCGTTCAGGGCGCCGCCGCCGACGGCATGATTATCTTGCTCTCTGGTGAGGCTGTTCTATTCCGCAGCGACACCGATGGCAGCCAAAGGCTCTTGGCCACCCTAGGGGCTGGACAAAGCGTCAACCAGGAAGCGCTTTTCACCGAAGCGACGCAATCGGCAACGATGCGCGCGTCACAAGCGGTCGCCGCACTTACGCTCTCGAGGACCAATTTCGCGCGCTTGCTTAATGAGCATCCGGACTTGAGCAGCGCCTTCGGTTTGGGAGGCGGCGCGAGCAATGCGAAAATCAGCCCACAGTTTGCCGAACAGCGTGATGACGAAGAGATTTTGATCCAAACACATCGCCATTGGTGGTCCTTTCTGCGTACAGCCTGGCTGCCTCTAGCGCTGATTCTTGCGATGTGGGTCGCCGCTTACCAGGTTGAAAATCAAGCCCTTGCGCTCGCCTTGTTGGGCTTGTCACTTCTGCTGCCTGGATTGGCGCTGCTCTACTTATATCTGGAATGGCGCAACGATTCCGTCATCGTTACCGACCAGCGGATCATCCGCATCAACCGAACTATTCTGGCGCTGGCGCGACAAGTTACGCAAGTGGGTTTGGAGAGCGTGCACGAGATTAATTTCGAGTTTCCCTCCTCCGATCCCTTCGCGCGCTTGTTCCGCTATGGCACGGTCCTTGTCAAGACCGCGGGCGCGCAAGGCAATCTGGAACTGGATTTCATGCCCAACCCGGAACAGTTTCAGAAGCTCATCATTGAAGACCGGCAGTATTTTGAGAGCCGCCAAGCGCTGCGGCATCACAAAATCGTACGCGCGGAGCTGCAGCGTTGGATGGCTGGTGACGCTGATGACGAGGCGGATTTCGCCACAACTTCAGCCGGGCGAGATGAGCCGCCCAGACCCGTCCGCGGAACCAACGGTTATCTCAGCTCGCGGATCGAGATGAGCAATGGCGACATCGTATACCGCAAACACATGAGCGTCTGGGCGCAGCATACCCTTTTGCCGCTACTTGTCATAATTGTGTCGATCGCGTCGCTTGTCCTCAGCGCCACGCTAGTCAGCCCTGACCTGCGTATCGTTACTATGGCCATCGGCTTCGTCGCTTTGCTGATTGGCAGCCTCGCCTACTACTGGATGGATTGGGACTGGCGCAACGATCTTTACATCATTTCGGATGACACGATCACTTTGGTGCATAAACGACCGTTTTTCTTGCAGAGCCTGCGCGACCAGATTCTGGTTGAGCGCATCGACAATGTGGAATCCTTGTCGCGCGGCATCTTCGCCGCTTTGCTGAAATATGGCGATGTGCGCATGTCACTTGTCGGCGCCGACGAACCGAAGATGTTCCACCGAGTATCGAACCCGCAAGCGATTCAGCAAGAAATCTCCCGCCGCCAACATAAAAAAGCCGAGCGCCGCGCGAAGTACGATGCCCGGCAGCAGCGTCAGATATTGGGAGAGTATTTGGATTCGGTAAATGGCGGAAACGCAATGCAAGACTCAAGCCAAGCGGGCAAAATGAAGCTGGACGCTGAACCTGGTGATCAGGCGGAAGCATCGTTTGCTGCCGGCGCCATTCGCACAGTTGGCAATCCAGATAGAAATCGCCCGCCGCGCCTTCCACAGAAGATGCTTCGACCGCCGGCTGCGGCGCATTCTTCGGCGCGCCCCGCGATGAAGGATGCAAATAGCGTCCGCCGTCCCCAGCGCTTCCGCGCCGACTAGCCTGACCAGGTTTAAGCTCGAATCGTTACGTTTCCTGAAGCAAGATCAAAGTTCAAGACGCATATGCCACAATTCGCGCTTCACGTTGAACCGATGGCGCTTGAACACATCGTTAACAACATCGTCATCCTGCGGATGTTCAAAGTGAATCGTCGAGCGATCGAAGAGGCGCGTCACATGATCAAGCATGGCCGCCGCCATCCCTCCGCGCTCAGCCTGCTGCGCGGTGATAAGCCAACCGCGTACATTGCTGAAGCTCATAGCGCTTTCCAGCCAGCACAATGCCTGGACGCCGCGCCCGTATTCGTCACGAATGATGAACCGTTCAGTGCCGCTAAGCGAGACAAACTGAAGCAGCTGCTTCCAGCGCGGGGTGAAGAAATACGCTCGCTGAATGGGCTTGAGCCAGCCGAGACCGCCCCGTTCGTTTGGACGAGCTTCCTGAGCCAGCGCTAGCGCTGCCGCTCGTTCAGCGCGCCGTAACCGGTGAACGCGACGGCTTGAATCCATTGAGACGGGAGAGCGGACAAAGCCGCTTTTGCCCCAAATGCGCCAGGCGCGCTCATAGATGAATCCTTGTCGCTCGTAGAGTCGCTGCGCCGCCACATTGTCGCAATTCACCTGCAGGATCACACGCGCCCCTCCCCGTTTGCGGATCATGTCCAGCGTAGCGCCGACCAAGCTATGAGCAATGCCGAGACGTTGATAATCCGGGTGGACAGCGACATTCGCCAGGATCCAGGTTTCGCCCATTGATTTGGGATAGCCAGCCGGGTATACGGAGACATTGCCGACCAACCTGCCTTCCTTGATGTATACAAAGCCCAGACTGATCCCCAATGCCAGGTCGTTCATACGAGCAATCAGCTTTAGCCCATAACCCATATGGCTGAGATAGCGCATCTCGCGGATGGCGGAACGCCCGGCGTTATCCATCGAATCGGCGAAGACCAATTCGATCAGATCGGCAAGCGGCCGCAAATCCCGGCGCAAATCGACCGGTCGCAATCCATCGACATCAGCCAGTGGCGGCGCTAATGAATTGACGCTGATGCGGGTCAAGAATACCAATCCTTTTCGGCGTTTTGTCTCGTCTAAGAACCTATGAATTAAGCCTAATCCCTTGACTTTGCCCTGTCAAGCGAACCCGCGCTCGTTTGAAGTCGCCTGCTCTGCGCCAGCTGCGCGGCGTAAGGGCTGTGGAGAACTCCAACTACAATTGCAGAACGACGCATTGTGCTTTACGCTATTGTTGTGGATTGACGCTGACCAGCTATCTTCGGCGAAACATATCGACGCGAAGGAGCGTGCGCATGTCTCATAGAGCTATCGGCGGCAGGCGCCATCGCAGCGCAGCATGGCAATGGATGCTGATCGGTTTCTTGCCTGGTTTATTCTGCGGCCTCAGTGTCATGATTGGCATCGTGCTAGAGGGCACGCTCGCCTCTTATTTTCTGCCGACGCCAGCGCCGCAGGTCACTGAGATCCTGATCCACGTAGTGATGACCGCCACCGAAGACAGGCGCCTGCCCACAAGCACGCCAATTTCTCAGTTCATTGTCGTCACAGCGACGCCAGACCCGCAGTCAGCCGGCGTCAGTGGTCCAGTGTCAGTGCCAGCTTCGCCGTCTCAGCCCGCCACCAGCGAAGTCATATCAGTGCAAGTGCAGCCGACGCCGCTCGCCACCGAATCGCCGACCGATCCTCCAGCGCCAACGCTCGCTCCGACCAGCGAGATAGCGGAAGTATTGCGGGTGATCCGCAGCCTGACCGTTACCATTCCCGGCGGCGCCTTCACAATGGGCACGACGCCCGGTGAAGTGACCGAGGCGGTGCGACAATGTATCACGCGCGATGCCGGCAGTTGTGAAGCGAGCTACGCGCAGGACTCTTTCCCGGCACACCAGGTCATTGTGGACTCTTTCCTGATGGAAACCACTGAGGTCTCATTTGACCAGTATGTTGCTTTTCTAAACGTCCGCGGTCCGGATGCGCACATCAATCGCTGCGCCGGCTTCCCCTGCATCCAAACACAGAACGAGAGCCGCGACGCGCCGATTGTCTTTGATGGCGCGTCCTATACGATAGGGACTGGCTTGTCCCAGCACCCGGTTTACGGCGTGACCTGGTTTGGCGCGCGGGAATATTGTGAAGCGGTCGGCCGTCGCCTGCCCACGGAAGCGGAATGGGAGCGCGCCGCCCGCGCCGATGATGGGCGCATCTATCCCTGGGGCAATACCTGGGACAACTCCTTGGCGAAGACGCGCCTCCCGCGCGATGCGCCGCCGGGCTCCCTGCAAGTGGGCAGTCTTCCGCTCGGCGCCAGCGTTTACGGCGTATACGACATGGCGGGCAACGTCGCCGAATGGATAAGCGACTATTACAGCGAGCGGCATTATGAAGAGCAAGCGCGGCAGGGCAATGCATTGAACCCGACCGGTCCGATAATCGGGCAGCAGAAGGTGCTGCGCGGCGGCTCTTGGGATGGCTTGCCCTTCTTCAGCCGTACCGTGCACCGGCAATCGGCGCGGCCCGACGAATTCAGGCGCTGGATTGGCTTTCGCTGCGTGGAAGATCCGGCGAACGAAAACGTTATCGGCTCATCGGATCTGAATCCGGCGAGTTTGGGCCTCAACGTGCCATCGGCCCCGCTGGAGAATACGCCAATACCAAATGCGCAGCCCACGCTGCCTCCGCCGCCGGAAGCGCAACGCGCTGACGATTCCAGCTCGTCGGCTTCCGCCGGCTAGTGATTCGCGAGGAGCGCCATAATGGACGGCGACTATGTCCTGGTTGTAGGATCGGCTGTGCTGGAAATCAGTGGCAAAACCGTTGACGCGCTGCAGCCCGGCATGCGTCAGCACGGCCATATTCACGCCTCCGTCAGTGGCGTCGCGCGTAATATCGCCGAGAATCTGGCGCGGCTCGATATTGAGACCGTGCTGCTCTCAGCCATCGCCGACGATGATATGGGGCAGCATCTCATCACACATTCTACCTTGGCCGGTATCGACTGCCGCCACGTGCTGCGCGTCAGCGGGTCGCACACCGCCACATCCATATTGCTATACCAGACGGAAGAAGACCTTGCCCGAGTTGATGACTTTAGCATCGCCGATTCTTTGGATTCAGATTATCTCATCGAGCATGAGTGGCTTTTCGAGAAAGCCGCGCTCGTTGTCATTGACGCGACCCTATCGGATGACGCGCTCGATACATTATTCGAGCTGGCGGCGCGCCATCGTGTGCGCGTCTGCGCTGACCCAACCTCGCCCTTGAAAGCCAGCCGCCTGACCCGCTTCATCCCCAGTTTGTATCTGATCGTGCCAAACGCCAGTGAAACTGCGGCGCTCTGCTCGCTATCAAAGCCGGCCACTGAGCGCGAGTCCGCCATTGGCACCGCGCAGCAACTGGTCAACATGGGAGCAAACATAGCTGTGGTGACGCTGGGCGAACGCGGTCTCGCCTACGCGGACAGCAGCGGCGGCGGTTATATTCGAGCAATTCATACCGAAGTCGTCGACACATCGGGCGCTGGCGACGCCTTTTCCGGCGCCGTGATTTTCGGCATCCTCAATGATGTGCCGATTGATGAGGCGATGCGGCTTGGCGTGACCGCCGCTTCATTGACGCTGGAAAGCGAAGACACCGTGCTGCAATCGCTCAGTCAAGAACTGCTCTACGATGAGCTCTCAGCCTAGGCGGCGCTGACAGGAAATCGGCGGATAACGATCCAGCACCCAGCGCAGCAGCGCAAAATGCCCGGCGAGACCGGCGAATTCCCCGTACGCGCCCAAAGTCTCCGTCACCATGTCGGCGCTTTTCTCACCATCGCCATCGTGAAAATAGAACAGCACCGCGGCCTGCAGCGCGACATCATTCTGGCTGACGAAGGGGTAGGCGCCCAAGGCTCGTCCCACCACATTGTTCGCCGTCCAATGTCCCACGCCGTTTATCCTGATCAACTCGTCATAAGCGGCTTGCGGGTCCATCTGACCAATCGTCTCTAGATCAATCCCGCCATTGCTGATCGCATTGGCGATATCAATGATCATATGGATTCGGCGGTTGGTGATCTTCAGCGGCTTCAAGTCGGTTCGCGAAACGCCCGCCAGCGCGCGCGGTGAAGGAAAGTCGTAGACCTTTGCCCTTCCAACAGCTGCGCTGTCATCGAACATTCTCATTAGCGTCCGCTGGTAGCGCATGGCGCTTTTCCAGGTGATATGCTGCTCAATGATCAGCGTGATCAGCGCCTCAAAGACGGTCTCGGTACAGAAGATCGGCAAGCCGCGCAAGGGCGCCACCACAGTCCACAGCATTTCGTCTGTTGCCGCGAACTCATAGAAAGCGGTCTGGTCGCGGCATAAGCCCAGGCAATGGCAAGAGGCACGCTTGATGCGGTCTATATTCCCGGACGCCAAGCTTTCACCCTGAATGAGGATTACGTCGCCTGACAGACTGTACGAAAGAAGATGTCCATTCGTAAAGCGCCAGAGAGTGTCGCCGTCGACGATGAGGCGCGCTGGATGGGCAATGCGCTTGACGAATTCCAGGAGCAGGGCAAAGTTGTAGGCATATTGGGGCAGCGGAAGTCGAATCTCCCTCATTCCGCTCCGCCTGAATCAGGCTGGTCGCCGGCGGAAGGTTGCGGCGCCGGTTCGCGCCCCAGCTGCGCCAGCAGGTCAACCTGATTCTGGTATCGACGCCGCGCCAACTCGCGCAAATCAGCAACACGATCCGATTCATCGAGAATCTCGATACCGAGCAAAGTCTCGACAGTGTCCTCAAGCGTGATCAGACCGGCTGTTCCGCCATATTCATCGATGACGAGAAAGATATGATCTTGCTGCGCGATGAATTCATTGAGCACCTGCGCCACTGAGTTCGTCTCCGGCACGACATCAAGCGTCCGCGCGATTTCGCGCATGGTGACGCCGTGCTCATCGGCCGCCGCCCGCCGGTAAATCTCATGGCGCAACACGTAGCCTTTGACATCATCAGCCGATTCACCATATATCGGGATGCGCGAAAATGGCAGAAATGTATACGACCGCATAACATCGCCAACTGTCTGCTCTTGCTGGAACATCATCACGACCGTACGCGGCGTCATAATGGTTTCCACCTGCACTTCCGCCAGCTGCAGCAAATTGGCGACGATACGGTTTTCGCGATCCTGTATGCCGCCCTCTTCCGCGCTGATCCGCGCCATCACTTGCAGCTCGGAGCGCGTCACGGTTGGCGGCTCTTCGCTGGGCCGCATCGCCCGGGTGAAAAAGTCAAAGGCGAATACTGCCGGCTTAAAGGCGATCAGAAGGAATCGCAGCGAGTAAGCAGTAAAGGGCGTCAGCGGTTTGGCATAGACCGCGCCAAGCGTCTTCGGGATGATCTCCGAAAACACCAAAATCAGCAGTGTCAGCACAACGAAAATGATGCCCTGAAACTGGCTGCCCAATATCGCCGTCGCTTCGGCGCCAGCGCCTGCCGCGCCAACAGTATGCGCGATGGTGTTCAATGTCAAAATTGCCGATATCGGGTGTTCGACGTTTTGTCGCAGACCCTGCATAATTAAGCCAGCCCGGCTGCCCTGCTGCACCAGCAATTCGATGTGCGAGACCGGCGTAGACAGCATCGCTGCTTCCCAAATGGAACAGAGGAAAGAGATGCCTAGCGCCATGACGACGTAGGCGATGAGCGCGCCCCACTCGCCGGCGCCTTCTGTTGCCGTGCCAACTGCCAATATGGGAATATCAGTAAGGATAGTGTCCATTCAAACTTGCTTATGGGCGAACAAGGCGCACTCGAAATTGGCTTGCGATATCGGTCTTTCTTAGCATATCAATCTTGATCTATGACCACAAGTTGCGCCGCCAACCGCGGGTGGGCAGCAGATTCAGCCAGCGTGACGTCTGACAAGAGCAATCGCCACCGCCGTCAAGACAGTTCATCTAATGCAGCCTGCGGCAAGACCTGTCGCAGTCGCCCTTCCAACTCGCTTAGCAGCATGGCAGTGGCGCCCCAGACTTTGTGACCAGCGAAATAATAATAGGGTACGCGCACATCGACGCCGCGTATAAGGCGCTGCTCTACGCGCTTAAAATGCGTACGCAGCAGGTCTTCCAGCGCGACGCTGAAGACCTCCGCTACTTCGTCGGCATTCGGCGCGAATTTGGGCGCGCCTTCATAGTGCGCGATAAACGGACAAACATTATGATGCGACGCCGGTATGTAAAAGCGGGGAAACTGGCCCAGAATTGATAACCGCCTTCCGCAGATTCCGATCTCTTCACAAGTTTCGCGCCGCGCCGTCGCCTTCAAGTTTATATCCTGCGGGTCGCGACGGCCACCGGGAAAGCTGACTTGCCCGCTGTGCCCGCGCAATCCGGCTGCCCGCAGCGTCAAAACCGTGTGCGGCGCGCCGTGGTCAGCTGCAAAGATCAGAATCAAGACCGCTGCTTCGTTTGGCGGGTAATCACGCTTTAGCCAGCCCCGTGGAACCGGCGCCATACGCCGCAGCGCCGCCACCGAGTCAAAGTCTTTCAGCGCCAATGCCTGGTGTACATTTTCGAGCGAGATCAGCGGCGTCATGCCGGTGGGTTATTTCCGGTCAGCGGTGGATTGTGGCGCGCTGCCGGCGGCTGGACTGCGATATTAGCATCGGTTTGAAGCAGCGATACAGCTTGTGAACGGGCGCGACGCGCCGCTTCCAGAGCAGCAAAAAACCGCAAGAGTCTTTGAAGAAGTCCTTTTACGAGGTCAAGGCGCAACTGTGCGAGCTCAGGCTCTCCCATACCAAGCCCGACGCTTGCGTAGCGATACGCCCGCTTCCGCGCCACTGCGCCGCGCGGTTCGGACCCGCCCGCGAGAATCAATATGGACTTGGCCCGCCTTCTGCAGCCGCTCGAATTCTTCCGGCGTAATCGCAGGCGCCGGCTCTCCGCCCAGCCGCTCCAGCCGGTCACCCATGTCATCGGCGGGCTGATCGTTCAGATTCTCGTCCAGATTGTCGTTGGGATTTCTACTTTCGTCGCTCATTTCAACCCTCTGTGTTGACGCAGTATAGTAGTTGTCGCCGCTTTAGCTCGGTTCGCCCTGCGCTTCCAACCACGTGTACATAGTTTAGACGATAGACGCCCGCTTTGCCAAGTTCTTTTCATTCGGTATCGACACATCTCGCGTAATCGTACACGGAAATGAGCGCGAGTCCTCGTTTGTTGGCGCCAGTTATCTGTTGCTACGCGAAAGCAAGCGTATCGTCGCTGAGCGCTATCCGGCGCTGCATTGACGCAGTGGCTCATTCTGGCAGTTTCGCAGACGCCGAATGATGATAATCCGACAGCATCTTCTGCAGCGCGGCATCACGCGTTGCCATCCCGCGCAGCTCGTCGTAACCGGCATGCAAGCCGATGTAGCCTTCCCTTTGCGCGCGTGCCGGCGCGGTCAACGGTAAATCGAGATATCCCGTCGGTTCCGACCAGGCGTATGCGTAGTAATACGGCCGTTCCAAGCCCGGGCTGAAAGGGGCAAAGCCGTAGGCAATCTGCGGATCATGCTGTTCGTCAGTCCGATCCGTCGGGAACCAAATGAAAGCCAGATCAAAATGATGCGGCCAGAGCACGAGCGGCGTCATGTATCCGCGCAGCTTGGCGCGGAATCTTGCCAGGTCCGTGAATGCGGCGTTTAGCGCCAAGAAGGTTGATTCCGCATCCGCGACATCAATTGCGAATTCGATCTCGCTTGTAATATGTTTCATCGACGGCTTGATTCCGTAGCCGCATTCGCCAAAGCAAGCCAGCAGACGACGCATAAACGTAAGCTGCGAGAGCCCGGCGACTTCCAGCCGGAAAACGACGCAACCGCCGCGGACGAACTTCAGTTGCAGCAGCTTAAAGTCAAAGTGGAGCTCGCCGCCACATCTCATTCTGGCGGTCGATATGCCGTCCGCCGATACGTCAAGGCTGAAGTGAAGATCGTGTGGCAAAGGATGGGAGCAGACGACCCGTATCGCGCCAATCACCAGCGCGATCTGGTGCAGCGCGTCGCGCGTCGAATCCCAATTTGCCAGCGTCGGTAGAGACATTGTCTGGTCCCTCCATTTCCAGCGAATACCTCACTATTATCGATTGTTGCATAGTTGAATGAATGCCATATGAGTCTGCCGCCGTTTATCCTACAAAATGGGCTAATGTTCCGCTGACGCAACCGAAATCCGCTCGATTTATCCTACACGCTGTAGGAATTCTGCCGCCTGAATTGAACTAGGCTGTGCGATGATTTGCCCCTAATCCTGTGATACAAAGAGTATAGACGCCAATTTACCGGGACAGATTTGATGACACGACATCTTTCCAGCAGCGTACAGAGCCTTCGCCCTTCGGGCATTCGTCGCTATTTCGATATTGCCGCTACCGTTGACGATGTCGTAACACTTGGCATTGGCGAACCCGACTTCGTAACGCCGGCGCATATTGTAGCTGCCGGTGTGCATAGTCTGCATGAGGGACTCACAGGTTATACCTCAAATGCGGGGATTCCTGAGCTTCGCGCGGCGATCGCGGCTCATGTTGAGCAGCGTTATGGTCTGCGTTATTCGCCTGAGAATGAGGTTCTGGTGACGGTCGGCGTCAGCGAAGCGCTTTTCTTGGCGCTGAAGATCTTGCTTGATCCGGGTGATGAGGTGCTGGTTGTTGAACCCTGCTTTGTCGCCAATCCGGCTCTGGTGCAGACGGCTGGCGGCGTCGCGGTCATGGTTCCGACATCGGTCGTGACCGATTTCCAGGTGACCCGAGCCGAACTTGAAGCGCGCGTCACGCCGCGTACGAAGGCGATCCTGCTCAGCTATCCCAGCAACCCGACCGGCGCTGTGCTCACACGCGAGCATATGCTTGAAGTCGCGCAGTTGGCTGAGGAATACGATCTGGTTGTCATTTCAGATGAGATCTACGAGCGACTCGTCTACGACACCGAGCATATCAACTTCGCTTCATTGCCAAAGATGTACGAGCGCGCGATAGTCTTGAGCGGCATGAGCAAATCTTATGCGATGACGGGCTGGCGCGTGGGTTACGCAACAGCGCCCGCAGCCTTCACCGAAGCCATGTACAAGATCCACCAATACTTGATCATGTCGGCGCCTACCATGGGACAGGTGGCTTCACTGCAGGCGATCAATCAAGGTGAAGAAGACGTTGAATCCATGCGTCAACAGTATGACCGGCGGCGCAAGCTCATCGTCAATGGATTCAATCAACTCGGTTTGACTTGCTTTGAGCCGCGAGGCGCGTTCTATGCCTTCCCCAACATTGGGATCACCGGCATGGATGATGAAGCCTTCTGCGATGCTTTGCTGCAGGAAGAGCGGCTCGCGCTAATCCCCGGCAGCGCCTTCGGCGATAGCGGACGCGGATTTGTCCGCGCCAGCTACGCCACCAGCGAAGCGAACATTCTCGAGGCGCTAGACCGTTTGCAGCGCTTTCTCATGAGACGCGGACTTGCCCAGCGCGCAGCAGCGCCGGAGTTTGCGGTCTGAAAGCAATGGCGCGCCCAGAAAAGCGCCATTCCCCGGCCGAAGCGCCTGGGGTTTCCGTTTCGCGCGCATTCCTTATCGCGTCTAATTTATTTAGCGCCGGAAAGACCAGTCCCGACGCCGGCTAAAGCGATCGCGCCAGGCAGATGCTGCCAATGATGTCCTAAACCTTTTCAAACGAGCTATTCTGTGTCAGATTAGTCTCGTGTTTCGTATCGGACGCAGGAAGCATCCATGAGCGAGTGGATAACGGTGATCGGCTTGGAAGTCCACGCCGAGATGGAAACCGAGAGCAAAATGTTCAGCAGTTGCCCGGTTGTCGACAGCGTCGAAGCCGAGCCGAATTCCGCTGTCGACGCCTTATCGCTGGGCATGCCCGGCACACTGCCCGTCATCAACATGCAGGCGATGGAATACGGTATCATGGTCGGCTTGGCGCTCAATTGCGAAATACCGCCGATCAACCAATTTGCGCGCAAGAATTACTTCTACCCGGACCTGCCCAAAGGCTACCAAATCAGCCAATATGACCGACCGCTTGGCGTCAATGGATACGTCAGCATTGAACTGGACGACGGCGCCAGCAAGCGTATCCGCGTGCGCCGCGCCCATATGGAGGAGGACACCGGCAAACTCTCGCACATCATGGGTGGCAGCCTGGTGGATTACAATCGCGCCGGCGTTCCGCTTCTTGAGATTGTTTCTGAACCCGATATCAGCAGCGCCGCAGAAGCGGAAGCTTATGCGCGCAAATTGCGCTCCATCCTGCGCTACCTCGGCGTGAACAGCGGCGATATGTCCAAGGGTCTGCTACGATTTGAAGCCAACGTCAGCGTAATGCTTGAAAGCGATACCGAATTGCGGGAGCGCACCGAAATCAAAAACCTGAATAGCATCCGCAATATGGGCAGAGCCATCAATTATGAAGTGAAGCGGCAGATTAAACTCTATCGCGATGGCGGCTCGGTAAAGCCGGCAACACTCGGCTGGGACGAAACGGCGCAGAAGATCACGGTTCAGCGTTATAAAGAGCGGGCGGACGAATATCGCTACTTCCCGGAACCGGACCTACCTATCATGGAGGTCAGCCGCGAGCTGGTAGCGGAAATCGCGGCGAAGCTGCCCGCGCTGCCAGATGAGCTTAAGCGGCGCTTCGTGGACGAATGGGGTTTGAGCAGCTATGACGGGGGCGTTATCACCGCCGAGCGCGCCGTCGCCACGTACTTCCGAAGCATCGTCGATGCCGGCGTCAAGCCCAAGCTGGCGGCCAATTGGCTGACAACCGACCTCTTCGGCCTGATGAACGCGCGCGAAGTCGAGCGGGAAGCGATCGAAAGTATACCGGTGTCGGCGGATAACTTCGCGGGCTTGCTGAACCTGGTTCAAGAAGGCAAGATCAATGCGAGCACTGCGCGTAAGAAGGTCCTGCCGGAGATGTGGAAAACGGGCAAAGACGCCCGCGCCATTGTCGACGAGGGCGGGCTGGCGCAAGTCTCCGACACGGCAGTCATTGAGGCTTCCGCCGAGAAGGTCCTGGCGCAGAACGACGACATGGTACAGCGTTATCTGGGCGGCAACCAAAAAGTGCTGAATGCGCTTTTCGGCAAAATCATGGGCGAAATGCGCGGCAAAGGCGATCCGGCTGTGGTTCGCCGAATCTTGCTGGATAAACTTGCGAACATGAATTAATGCAATCTGAAATTCAGGAGTAAACCACAATGACTTGGCATCAAACAATTGTAGTCGGCAATCTGGGCGGCGACCCCGAGCTTCGATACTTGCAGAGCGGGCAGGCAGTCTGCAACTTTAGCGTTGCCGTTAGCGAACGCTGGCGCGACCGTCAGTCTGGCGAGCAACGCGAAAAAACGACCTGGTATCGCGTCGCGGTATGGGGTCCGCAAGCGGAAAACTGCAATACATATTTGGCAAAAGGGCGGCGAGTGCTTGTCACGGGAAATGTATCGGCGCGCGCGTACATCAACAACAATGGCGAAGCGGCGTCTTCACTGGATCTGACAGCGCGCGACGTTCGCTTTCTAAGCTCACGTAGCGAAGACGGCGGCGATCAAGGCGGTGGCTGGAGTGGCGGTGGTCAACGAAGTGGCGGCCAGCGCGGCGGAGGACAGCAAAGCCAGCGGCGAGATGACCGCGCATCGAATTATCCCGACTCGCCCGGCTCCATTGATGATATTCCATTTTAGCCTCGCTAGAACACGCTCTCCGTCTTCGCTGGCGAACAGTGTCGAATTTCGACCTTAATCTTGCTGGCAGAACAGCGCTGGTCACTGGCGCGGGCGCCGGCGGCGGACGGGCAATTGCGCTTGCGCTAGCTGCCAAGGGCGCGTCTGTCTCGGTCATCGACCTCAATATCGAGCGCGCCGATAAAGTCGCTGCGTTAATCCACGCGCGTGGCGATTCGGCGCTGCCACTGCAAGCGGACGTATCCAATCGATTCCAAGTCGCCAATGTGATTGAACGTACGCGCGACGCCTATGGCAAGATTGACATTTTGGTTAACGCCTCAAGCATTTTCCATGCCGAGCCCATGTTGCATATCGACGAGTGGAATTGGCGCCGCCAAATCGAAGTCAATATCACCGGCGCCTTCTTTTGCATGCAATTGGTCGGGCGTGTCATGGCTGACGAAGGCGGCGGAGGTATCATCAATCTGGCCTCGGTCGAGGCTTGCGAATCGTCTCTGCCTGCCGGCATCGGATTTATCGCCGGAGGCGCGGGCCTCATAGGCATGACCAGGCAAGCAGCGCGCGAGTTGGCGCCCCATGGAATCCGCGTCAACTGCATCGCCGCAAAGTCGCAAGACGAAACCAGCGCTGATATCGCCGACGCAGCGCTAATCCTCTGCTCTGACCGCGCGAAAGCGGTGACCGGACAGGCAATTGTTGTTGCTGACGGACGCTCGTGGCGCGCCCAGCTACACGACGGTGTTCAGTGAACCGGTCGCAGCGAGTCTCATTCGCCAGTCGATCCAAAGCCGCCGGCGCCGCGTTCAGTGCTTGACAATGCTTGGAGCGAATCCACAAATTCGACGGGCGCGCTGGAAACCGGAACCACTAGAAGTTGTGCGATCTTTTGCCCGGCTCGAATCTGAATTTCCTCGTCAGCCAGATTCACCATCAGAATCTTCAATTGGCCGCGGTAGGCGCTGTCGATGACGCCCGCCAACGTGTGCAAGCCGGCTGAAGCCAGGCTGGAACGGTCTTTCACCAGTCCGACGTATCCGCTGGGGATTTCGAGGTGTAGACCAGATTCCACCAATACGCGCTTCCCGGGTTCTACAAGGTAGTTCTCTATTGAAAACAGGTCATAGCCGGCATCACCGGGACGGGGCGCGCGAATCTCGATGCCCAATTGTCGCAGCTTTTCGTTACGGTAGATCCGCATAGCCCATTCTCAAGACGCCGCTAAACATCGGAAGTACGCATCGGCCAGGTTCTGCCAAGGCTCGAGACGCCAATAACCGCGCGCAGCGCCTGAGGGTGACGGCAGCACGAAGAATCTGGTTTGGTTCAAAGCGTCGTCCTGCCATCCATAGGCGACGCTGTTGCGACTTGACATTTTCCGCCATCCACGCCAAGCCGCCTTGCTCGTGAAGGCGACGATCTGCGGCTGGAAGAGGTTTATGCTTTCGCACAAACGCTCCCGCTGATAGTCGCGTGGCTTCAACATGCTGTCGGATCCCGAAACGTGCTTGACCAAATCGGTGAAGCCTATTTTCAGTTCGAGCAAGTCTCGGAATTCTCTGGGATCCATTTGCCGTGACGTAATGCCGACAGCATGCAAGGTCGACCAGAAGGCGTTGCCGGAGTTGGCATAATAGGCGCCGGCGCGCGCCGAAACTTCACTTGCCGCCGTGCCACAGAAGACCAGAATCAGATCACGCGTTAGCACATCGGGCAGGACATCATTCATTAAGGTCGAGTCCGCCATCGACGACAATCAGGTTTTTCTGGTGAGTCTCACGGTAGAAATTGTCGAGCTTGCGCGGAAGATTAAACTGCCGGTCACCCGTTAGCGCGCGGAGATACGCCACCGTTTGATCGAGGCTCTCGCGCCCGTCCAGGCTGCCATGCGACGGGATCGCGCGCGACAGCCTGTTTACCTGCTGCCAGGATTCCAATGCCTTCAGCCAGCCTTCAACAAGCCGAGCGTGGTTGACGACGGGCAGCGGTGTTTCAATCGCGTCGCCGCCGAGCAACACGCCCCATGCTGGTATCCAACCGACGATGCTGTCCCAAGTGTGGCCGGGAATATGATGCAGCTCCAACGTGATGCCGCCCAGATCAAGCGACAGAGCCGATGTAAAGGTGAGGTTCGGCGGGACCAGACGGACGCTTTCCCGCTTTCCCGGCTCCGCCAACTGCATCCGTTGCAAGGTGCGCGGAACATCATCCCCAAAGCGGCGATGGCAATCCGAATGGCCGATAAGACTTATTCTGTCTTCAGCGAAACCGGAAGTACCCCAGACGTGATCCCAGTCAGCGTGGCTATAGATCAGATAGTACGGCTTTTTATCCAGCACGTCAGCGAGCGGCGCTACATCCTCAGGCTGCGTCAGCGTGTCCCAAACGGCTGCGCGCTCCTCGCCAACTACTAATACCGAGCGCACCTGAATCTCGGACGACGAACTCTCGCAAATCCATAAATTGGGGCGAATTTCGCGCAGTTGAGACATCAGCATGGTCCGGAGCAACTTCCAGTCATTTGCTGTCTCGCCCGCGGCGCGCGCGGAACCACCGCGCGAACCTAATTGACGCTCACTTCCAGTTCCGGCAAGAGGCGGAAGCTGTCCAGCACCACCAGCCAGGGATACTCGGCGGGGTCGGCCGCCAGGAGATCCACCTCCAGGTCTTCCATGCGAATATTGGCGACGTGGAGTCGATTGTCCGTTCCGTGCAGCAAGATCGTCGCGCCGCTTGACGTAGCTCCATCGAGCGTTTTTCGCTGGTACGAAACACGGAAACCGGAAGCGCCAGCCACATCGACCGCTTGGGCGCCGAGCGCGTCAACGCCAGATCGCCAGTTCTCAACCCAAGCCTTCGCGTCTTCTTCGCTATCAAGCGCGACATCGACCGTGCTGACCACAAGAACCAGGGAGTCGCCTTCGATAGTCGCCGGCAGCCCGGCGGCGGCGTCGGTAACTTCCCAATTGGAAGGATAGCGCACCATATGCTTGTCCAAATTGTCGAAATACGCGTCCCAGTCGTAGGGCGCGTCGGCGTAGACATCAATTCGCTCGATGTTATCCGCCAAGCCGCGCAACAAGAACTTGAGCTCCTGCGCTGCGTTTTCGGCGGTGACCACGCGCGCGCTGTAAATGTCACCGCCTTGAAGCCAGGATTCCTGACGGGCGATGAGATGAGCGCGTCCGCGCCGAACATTAAAGTCGATCCGCACCTTGTCATCGCCAATGATGTCGCGGCTAGTCTCGTCCCAACCGGTATAACCGCTCCAGGTATGACCAAGCCAGGAATCGTCCAGGAAGGCGCTAAGCGCCTCCATATCCGTAATGCCCGCCAGGTTCTTGCTGATGCGAAACTCGACTACGCTTTGCGCATCGCTATTATTCAAACCGGCTCGCAGCTCATCGGCGGTGCTACTATCGGAAGCGGGGCTCCAGCCGGTGGGAGCGCCCAAGGTGAACAAACCAGACCGGTGCAAATGACGGCTGTCAAAGTCGATCAGCGAGGTATCGGGCGGCGGCGGCATCGTCGGCTCGGGAAATGGCGTCGGCTGCGGCGTCTCCAGATAGCTTTCGCCAACGCCAACCTGGCTCGATATCATCGGCAAAATCAAGCTGCCCACCATGGCGACTGTCATGACAATTCCGATGATATAGGTGAAAGTCTTCGTCGTCTTACCCATTAATGATTTGCTCCCGGCGCCCGGTCAAAACGCCGTCATCATACAGCATTATAGAAAGGCTGTTAAGCAATACTTTTCCTCTCTATAATTCTCCGCTGGCGAATGACTGTCGCATGTGAGTCGCCGCCCGCCTGCGAAATCAAACGCGGGATCCAAGGACGTCCAGCTAGCGCGAAGAAGGAAGTCAGACAATGCCCGACCCCAGTTACACTGGTCGCCCGCTAAATATGAACGACGCCGAACGCTGCGCGGAAATCGGCACCGCCGTCTCAGCCTGTGCCGGCGCTGGTGAGCAGATCGGGGCGCGCGACCTGCTTACCGACTGGAGCGAACCGGGATTTGAACTGGGCGAATCTTCGCTCGGAATCGTAAACGGCGGCGGCCGACTGATTGGCTACGCCGTTTTCTTCGCGACCGAGGAACCGCCGGTGCGTCCCTGGTTCGACTGGGGAGTGGATCCCGATGTACGATGCAGCAGCATAAGTGCGGACCTGCTCGCCTGGGCGCAAGACAGAGGAGAGCAAGTGATTCCGAAGTGCCCGAGAGATGCGCGCGTCAGCTTGTGGAGCGGCGCCTACCGCGGCTATCGCGTCGGCGAGGATGCGCTGCGAACAGCCGGCTTCACGATGAAACGCGTCTGGCATGAGATGCGGATCGACATGAAGGAACGCCCGGCGCCGATCGACTTGCCGCGCGGATTCGTCCCGAGACCCTACCATCATGACAAAGACCTGCCGCTATTTGTCGATCTCGTGCGCGACGCATTCTCCGACCACTTCGGACATATCGAGCAGAGTTTCGAACGCGATTTGGAGCGGTTCCGACATTGGCTCGAAGGCAGCGCCTATTTCGAGACCGATCGCGTGATGCTGGCAATGGATGAAGCATCCGGCGTCGTCGCTGGCAGCGTACTTCCCATGACCGAACATTTCCGTCGCCCTGGCGTCGGTTATATTGACACCGTTGGCGTGCGCAAAGCATATCGGCGGCGAGGCTTGGCTTCGGCGATGCTTCGACGCAGCTTCGTCGATTACTGGGATCGCGGCATCAAGTCCGTTTGCCTGGAGGTGGATGGCGAAAGCCTGACCAATGCCATGGCGTTATATGAGCGCGTGGGCATGCGCGTGCATCACAGCTTCGACTCATATGAGCTGCTGCTCCGCGATGGCGTCGAGCTGGCGAAAGTGGCGATGGAATGAGGCAAAGACCTCCAAATCAAACAGCAGATCGAATCCTCGCCCGGTATCCAGTCTTGCTTTTCATTGATAGAACCGAAACGCGCCAATGACTGTCATATCTGGATTTGCCGAAGTCAACGGCGCCCGCCTCTATTATGAGCGCTCGGGCTGCGGCAAGCCACTCGTGATGATCCATGCCGGTATCGCGGACTGCCGCATGTGGGATAAGGAATTCGAAGCCTTTTCCCAGCGTCACCAGGCGCTGCGTTTCGATATGCGCGGATATGGCAAGAGCGTGCCGGTGGAAGGCGAGTTCAATCTGCTGGACGACCTGGAAACACTGCTGACGCAACTCGGTATACCCATGCCGATTATCCTGATGGGATGCTCAATGGGCGGCGGCTTGTCGATCGATTACGCTTTGACGCATCCCAACCAGGTGGACGCGCTGATTCTCGTCGGCAGCGGTCCGGCTGGCTTGGAATTGGAAGCTCCCGGGCCCGACGAGCATTTCGCGCAGTCCGAAGCCGCCTTTGAAGCTGGAGACGTTGAACTCGTCGCCGAGCTCGATATGCGGATATGGTTCGATGGCGACGGGCGGACACGCAATGAAGTAGACTCCGAAGCGCGTCAAAAGGCTTACGCGATGGCCAAGTTGGTCACGGAACACGAGTTGAAAGGAGTCGGCACGCATGTCCGCAAGTCCCTGGCGCGACCGGCTGCGGAACGCCTGCATGAACTGACGATGCCGACGCTCGTCGTAATCGGACAGAATGACTTGCCCTACCTGCAGCTGGCCGCCGACTATATGCGCGACAAACTGCCAGCAGCGACCAAGCTGCTGATTCCTGACGCTGGTCACCTGCCGAACCTGGAACATCCCGAGATATTTGGGACAGCAGTCCTGAATTTCCTCGGCGACGGCTAGCTGTGCTGCATTTGGTCTATTGCTAGTAGAGTTATGACCGCGGAAGACAAGAATCAGCGCTACCAAGACATTCTGCGAAACATCAGCAACCGCCGACCCTACGGAAGCGCCAAACCAAAAGAAAAACCGCTTGCGCCTCACGACCGCGCGCTCGACTTGATCAATGCTTTTGACGCACTGGCGGAACTGCCGCAGCGCGAGTTCAACAGCGTCCTCTGCTATGGGCCGTTGGCGGTCCGCGGACAAGCCTGGTCGGGCGTGGTCATCTGGTATCACAGCAAGGGTTACCATGGCTATCAGAAGTTGAATCTACTGGGTGTCTGGGCGCATTATCGCGACGGCGAGATGATGCTAAGCATTGCCATTCGTCCGTTACCGTATCAAGCGCCGATCTATGATGCGGGCGTCTACCGCGTCGCCATCCGGAACAATTTCAGAATCTATTACGACGATGATGGTCAGCCGCCTGGCGAAGACGACCGCTTGCTATTTCAATCAAGCTTTGTCATGAAGGAGCGCCTAAAACTCCGCCAGACGCTCGTTGAGATTTTGCGGAAATGGCAAAAGGAGATTGACGCAGGCTAATCCTCGTCTTCCGCGAATACGATATCGGTCGTCAAGCCGGACGCGGCCAAATCCTCCAATGAGATGTTTTCGCTGTCGTCCTTCGCCAATAAGCTAATGCCTTGCTTTAGACTTTCGCCGCAGACCAGACAATCCGGGTCGCGTTCAATCTCGATCCACATGCCAGTGTGCGGTTCGTTTTCTTGCCCTTCAATGATATCCATATAGGTATTGGTAACCAAAAGTGTATTGCCCGGCATCTCTACGTGCGCGCTCGTGCCGAGCAACAATTCGTTAATGATCAGATCGGCCTGTATGCCGGCCACTTTGGTCACATTGACCCACAGGCCGGGTTCAGCATCCAAGGTCCCCATTTCGCCAATCATGCCATAATCCAGATCCCCGCCCGGATCTAGGGCGACCTTTACGCCCTCACGCGTCGCTTCTGACCAGCAGGCGTAGCAAGGACCATCAAAGGGCTTGATGATCACATGGTCGCCCCCCTCGCCCCGCTCGTAGACGCCAGCGTAGGATGCGCTCAAGCGCCGTCTGAGGCATTGCTCGTTAATGGCGTACTTCACTTGCTCGTTATCGACCGCCGCCACCAGCAAATCGACATCGTCCAAACAGTCCCAGTGGTCTTCAATCAAACCTTCGCGCACATCAATCTGCGCATCGGGATTCCGCTGCTTGATCAAGTCCGCGACCGCCGCCGCTTTGTTAGCGCCGACGTAACGCAGATCGGCGACATGACGCGTGATGTTGCCAGGTTCGAGTTCGTCGCTGTCAATCAGCGCGAATTGGCTCAGGCCGCTCATTGCCAGGCTAAGCGCCACGAAGCCGCCGCCCGAGCCCAAACCGACCACGCCCACGTTCTTCTCCGCGAGCCGATCCAGATTGCCCGAGCCAATTAGCCTTTCGACCCGTTCCCAGAGATTGCTCATTTACGGCGCCTCTTCTTCAGTTTTCCCGCTGGGCGCCGCCTCGTTAGATTCCGGCCGTCCGGCGCCTATCTCGGATACGCTTTCCCTTGCCGCCACGTTGCTTCCGTCTACGGTGTATTCGCCAAATTCGGCGTATGATACCGGGATGGAGACAGACGGTGGCTGGCGCAATCCCAACTCGACTTCAATTGCGATCATATATTGAAAAAGGTATTTGTCGGCCGACCATTTCCAGCCTGGCGGATCTTCAATCGGCGAAGCACCCTGCCAAAGACGGTGAAAGGTTTCGACCGGATCCATCAAGTCCAGGTCGTTGACAAATGGCGCCTGATAGGCTTTCGGCGGGCTCTGCGGATAATCGTACTGCGTCGCGAACAGAAGGAAGAACGATGTGCCTTGACGGATGGTGAAAAAGCAGTATTCCAGCGGCACTTCACCATCGCACTCGTAGAGCAGCCGGCTCACCAAGAGACCATCGTTCTCCAAGGCGAGCGTTTCTAGGTAAAGGCGATCGGGATCAACCACATGCCAGCCGTATTTCATCATCTGGGGCAGTTGATCGTCGGGCACAACTTTCGGATGGACCGGTTGGAAGACGCGCACGTCCCGATGCACGTACCACCAATCGACACGCATCACGCGGCCGTTTTCCATTGGTACATTGATGTAATTGACCGTCAAATCCGATTCGCCGATATTGGGCAAGTGCCCGACCGTCACAATTGGCACGAGCAGGAAATCCAGGTCCGCCTCTTCATCGTCCAGCCAGGTCAGCGCCGTCATATGGTCGCCATGGCTGGGTTGTATCATCGAGCCGGGCTGCTTGTGCCAATCGCCAAGATATCGCAGCGGCACATCAAAATTTTCAGGCAATGCGTCTGTTCCTCGATGCCGTTCGCGGTGGAAATGCCAATTCTCTTGCAGCCACCAGATAATCTCGTCCTGTAAGGCATCGCCTTGCTGAAAGGTATGTGAACGGCGGACGGCAGTCTCGTCGGGCGATATCGTATCAAGCACGTAAATCGTCGGCAGGCCTTCCGGCGTGTCGTCCTCGACGACGAAGCCAACCATGGCTTCGCCAGTTTCATCAGCCGTGAACTGATTCGCCGCCGTCAGCATTCTATCCACTGCCCTGCGCGACAGAACGACCTTGGGCACAATTCCTCGTGAAATCATCGCCATCCCTCGCAAGCGCTTCCGGATTTGATCAAACTCCATGTGCATAAGCTGGAGGAATTCCGGCTCATCCCTTGTTCGCATATTTAGCGTCTCCGCCGGCGTGGAAGCGGAGTGCTCGCTTTGATGCGCTCCTCAATGCCGGGCCACTTTCCGGTGGACCGCCAGGTGTAATACGCGTACAGCCATTGGATTGCCCATCCGCCAACAGTGACAGCCGTGGACTTGGACGGGTTCCAACCATATTGTTCGCCATCCTTGGGGTTAAAGAGGCAAAGCTGACCGTCTTCATACTGGTGCTTTTCGCTATAAATCCGCGGCTTAATGCAATAGGCTTCAGCCGGGCGATTGGGGTACTCCTTCGGATACACCAGCTTCAAGCTGTGAAAGGGAGAATCGAGAATGCTCATATTGATCTCAATCGTACCCTGCCAATAGAGCAAGCCGCCGAAGGGAGGCACAACCAACTCAAATGTATTGCCAAAGGTCGCTCTCATCGCCTCAACCTCCCAGACGAGGCGCGAGGAGACGTTTTTGCGCGACCCCCACCAATTGGACATAAACGCTACTCCCGTTGAAGAACAAGCCGGCAGCACAAATCTAACTGTATTGCCTGATGCGCGCAATGTCTAGGTTCAGCCCTGGTTCCAGATTGCCCGCCCAACGCGGGCAGCGCCGCCAGCAGAAGTTAACCGCTTGCAATTGAATCAACTTACGCGATTAAAGCAGTGGCATACAGAGACAGAATATTCCCTTGCCCAAGCGCGAAAAGTGAAATTTACCACAAGCGTGGACAGGTGCATTGATGTTCTGCTAAAACGAAAAGGTCAATAGGGCGAGAAGCGATCCGACCGCAATTCTCAGGCCCAATTGACCCTCGTATCTATGCGAATCCTATACGGAATTCGCGCCAAAATCAAGGAGTCCGCAGTATGTCCGCATTACGTTTGTCCCTGTTATTGTTCGCCGCCGGTTTGCTGTGCCTTTTGGCAGCGCCGGTTCTGGGTGATGATGTTCTCACCGTGTATTCAGGCCGTAACGAGAGCCTGATCGGCCCAATTCTGGCGCAATTTACCGAAGACACTGGCATAGAAACCGAAATCCTCTATGGCGGAACCAGCGCAGTAGCCAATCAGATTCTAACCGAAGGCGAAAACAGCCCAGCCGATGTCTTCATCGCCCAGGATGGCGGCGCCCTTGGCGCGCTGGCCGCCGCCGGTATGCTCCACAAGCTGCCCGACGCGACGCTTGAGCGCGTCGCCTATGCCGCCTTTGTATCGCCCGACGGCGTCTGGACCGGCTTGAGCGGACGCGCCCGCGTCTTCGTCTACAGTCCGGAAGCGCTGGCAGAATACGGGCTGGAACTGCCGAACTCGATCCTCGATCTCACGGGCGAGGAATGGAATGGCTTGGTAGGCTGGGCGCCAACCAATGCGTCCTTCGTCGCCAATGTCACCGCGATGCGCCTACTGCTGGGCGAGGAAGCGACCGCGGGCTGGCTGGCCGATATGATTGCAAATGGCGCGCAAGCCTATCCAAAAAACACGCCGATCGTGCAAGCGACGATTGACGGCGAGGTCGTTGGCGGCTTGGTCAACCATTACTACCTGTTCCGTTTCTTGGCTGAAGACCCGAGCATCACGACGACGCTTCACTTCTTCCCCGCCGGCGACCTTGGCTCCTTGATCAATGTGGCCGGCGCGGGAATCTTGAAGACGACCGACCAACCCAGTGAGGCATTGGCTTTGATCGATTACTTGCTTAGCGACGCGGCGCAAGAATACTTCGCGCAAAGCACCTACGAGTATCCGCTGGTGGCGACGGTTGATCCATCGGTCGATTTGCCGGCGCTCGCAGATATCGAGACGCCTGAAATCGATCTGTCGGATCTCGCCGATCTGCAAGGCGCCTTGGATATGATTGAAGAAAGTGGCGCGCTTGATTAGCGCAAACTTCATACGAGTCGGAGTGAGCTAAGCTTCGCCCCGACTTCATTAGCTGGGGAATCAATGCATCTTAGCGAAGTCATACCGTCGAGATTTAGAATAAATCGCGATCAAGACCATGTGCTGACGCGCTGGCACGTCGGCAATCGGCAACTGGCGCAAGCCGCTAGTCTGGCGGTGGTTGCGGTCGTCATGATTCCAATCGTTTACCTGGTGATGGGCGCCGCAAGCGCGGGGGGCGAAGGCTTAGACTATCTGCTGCGCGCGCGCACGTTGCGGATCGTCGGCAACAGCATCAGCCTGATGGCGGCTGCAACCCTTTTTGCCACGCTGATCGCCGTCCCCTTCGCCTGGTTGACCAGCCGCAGCGATTTGCCCTGGCGCCGGGTTTGGCTAGTCCTGGGTCTGGCGGCGATGGTCATCCCGTCGTATTTGACAGCAGTGACCTATACCGAAGCCTTCGGACCCAAGGGGCTGTTGCAGTCATTACTCGAGCCGCTCGGCGTCGACAGGCTGCCGGGAATCAAAGGCTTCGCTGGCGCGACACTGACGCTGACCGTCGTGACCTTTCCCTATATCGTACTGCCGCTTCGGGCGGCGCTGCTCCATTGCGACCGCAGCCTGGAGGAAGCGGGGCAAAGCCTGGGATTGAACCGCTGGGGCGTCTTTTGGCAGATTATCCTGCCGCAGTTGCGGCCCGCGCTTTCCGCCGGCATGCTGATGACCGCCCTCTACTGTCTCAGCGACTTTGGCGCTGTCGCGGTAATGCGCTTTAACGCCTTCACGCGAGCGATCTTCATCCAGACCGAGTCCTATCGCATGGACAAGGCTTCGGCTTTGGCTCTGCTACTCGTCGGCATGACGGTGGTTCTACTCCTGCTGCACTCACGGATGCAGTTGCGCGGGCGGCATTATCGGGTCGGCACGGGCGCATCGCGCCGTCTGCAAGTAGCGCCTTTGGGGAAGTGGAAAGTCCCCGCGCTTCTATTCTGCGGCTCTGTTGTTTTTGTCGGCGTCATTGTTCCATTGCTTGTGCTCTTCAAGTGGTTGGGGGGGCACACGCTAACCGATCCCATTCAGGTTCCGCTGACGCTCCTCATCCAAAACACGGTTGGGGTCAGCGCCGTCGCGGCGCTGGTTGTGACGCTGGCCGCCTTTCCGCTAGCCCTGCTTGCTACTCGCCGCGCGACCAGCTTCAACCGATGGCTGGTTAATATCGCTTATGCAGGCAATGTCCTGCCTGGCATCGTCATCGCGCTTGCGCTGGTCATGTTCGCCACACAGAATCTGCTGAGCATCTATCAGACATTGCCTCTGCTCATAATGGGATACGCCATTCGCTACCTGCCATTCAGCATCGGCGCCACCGAAAGCGCCTTCGCCCAAATCAATCCGCGGTTTGAAGAAGCCGCGCGCAGCCTCGGCTTGTCCCCCTGGGCGACCCTGGCGCGGATTACGCTACCATTGGCTCGTGGCGGTATATTGGCCGGTCTGGCGCTGGTCTTTCTTCACGTGATGAAAGAGCTGCCAACCACGCTAATCCTGCGCCCAATTGGTTTCCGCACCTTCGCCACGCGGATATGGAGCGCGTATGATGAAGCTTTTCTGTCGTCAATTGCGCTCCCGGGTTTGGTGCTGATCCTCGTCTCGGCATTCGCGCTGGCGATCATTCTCCGGCGTGAACAGGCAGTCAATTAGCGTGCCTGCATGTTTGGCGGATTTCCTCGCAGCGCAGTGCCGCCCGCCGGGCATGGCGCCTGGAGTTTGTGGCTCGCTCGACATTTGCCCGCGCCGCGCCGCTACTCTGGTTTCCCCTTTATGCTTTCCACTTTTTCACTATTCTTGGTTTCAAGAGTAAAGGGATTACGTTGCTGCTGATGGAATACTCGCTTCAAGCCGACCATCTCACCAAGCGCTTCAACGGGCAAGATCCCGCCGTCAGCGATATAACGCTTCGCGTGCGCCCGGGCGAGTTTCTGACGCTGCTCGGACCAAGCGGGGGCGGGAAAACGACTACCTTGCGCCTGCTCGCCGGCTTCGAAACACCTACGCGGGGCCGCATTCAGATCGGCGGCCGAATCGTCGCCGACGATTCGCGCTTCGTCCCGCCCGAGAAGCGCCGCGTGGGCATGGTCTTTCAAGACTTTGCCCTCTTCCCCCATGTGGATGTCGCCGCCAATATCGCGTTTGGATTGCGGGCATCAAAAAAAGAGCAAGCAAGGCGAGTCAAAACCTTGCTGTCCCTGGTCGGCTTGAATCAGTTTGCCGAGCGCATGCCCTACGAGCTCTCCGGCGGGCAGCAGCAGCGAGTTGCCCTGGCGCGCGCGTTGGCGCCTAACCCGGATATCCTCTTGCTCGACGAGCCATTCTCGAACCTGGACACCCATTTGCGTGAACAGGTTCGTACTGACGTCCGTCGCATCTTGCTCGAGACCGATACCACAGCCATCTTCGTCACCCACGACCAGCAAGAAGCTCTGAGCCTGTCCGACGAAATCGCTATCATATTTGACGGTAAACTCGTCCAAGTAGCAACGCCACACGTGGTCTACAATCGTCCAGCCAATGAGCAAGTGGCGAAATTCGTCGGCGACGCCAACTTTTTGCGAGCCGAAGCCCACGGAATGACCGCTGACAGTATTTTAGGCGAGGTTAAGCTTTTTCATCCCAAAACAGGACGCGTCGACCTGATGATTCGACCGGAAGCGCTCGCCGTAAACTTCGAAGGACATGGAAAACCAGCGACCGTGCTCTGGCGGGAGTTTTATGGTCACTATCAGCGGCTGGGCTTGGCACTGAATGACGGAACAGAACTGATCGCACGTACCGGCGTCGACCGTTACTTCAAGCGCGGGGACCATGTGTCGCTGTCGCTGGCGCTGCCGGCGCTGGCTTATGACGCGGTAAGCCACGAGGTGCTTTCTTGAGAGGAAGACGAAACCGTTTGACATACCCTTGCAACGTTAGAACATATCTTCTATACTAAGTAATGCCCGTGCGGTTAACACGAGTTATTGCATCTCATCTACACTTGATATACTTCAGTTGGTTGGCAATGGTGATAGGAGTTCGGTCCAGTGATCACTTATGTCGTGGGAGACCTATTTACTAGCCCGGCCAAGGTCTTGGTGAACACAGTCAATACTGTGGGAGTGATGGGCAAAGGGATTGCGTACGACTTTAAGCGCATTTACCCAGAGATGTTCGAACAATACCAATATTATTGCAAGAATGGCATTTTTGATATTGGAGTACTTTGGCTTTACAAGACTTCGCACAAGTGGATATTGAACTTCCCAACGAAGAAACATTGGCGAATCAAGTCGCAAGTCGACTATCTTGAGGCTGGACTCGAGAAGTTCGCGAGCACATATGATTCGAAGGGAATCGTATCGATATCGTTTCCAATGTTGGGTTGTGGAAATGGTGAACTAGATTGGGAATCACAGGTGCAGCCGTTGATGGAAGAGTACCTTCGACCACTTCCAATTGAAATCTATATTCATCTTTACAAACCTGGTTCGACGTTTGTACCCGAGCATCGGAATATCAAAGAAATGAAGAAATGGCTTAGAAGTGAGCCTCGTTGCTTGCCATTTGCTGAATTCTGGGACGACGTGAAGCAGCTTGCCAGCGATCAGAGCGTCCGTGAGACCATTGACGGTTCTAGGCGCTTTACCGTCTCATTAGACCTATTTGGAGAAAATTTGCACTTCGCGTTTGGTTCTGAATCTCTGACCGTGAATAAGGACACCTTTGAAAAATTGTGGTCATTGCTAAGAAACGAAGGATATTACTGGGTTCACGACTTCGCTAATGATGCGTCCAACAACGCCCAAGTCGTCGTAAGCTTGCTTCGGTATTTGCCATACGTTAGTCCGGTACTTCTGTCAGCGTCTGCAGATGTTACCGATCTGGATATCGGGTTGCAACGCAGAATGAGTACCGGTGGTAATCTAGCTACGTCGCAGATGGTAAAGTCAGCGTAATGAATGGAAAGCTCAAGCGTGACGCAAAAAGGATCATTAAGCACTTTAACGATTTGAAACAGGCGTCTTGGATCGGTAATCGATTCTGGTGGCCCGATTTCTTGTTTCACTTCACCGACATAAAGAACGCAGTTAGCATACTCAATAGCGGATTCATGCTTTCGCGCAATCAACTCGAACTTCTAGACAGAATTTGGGAAGATTCGGCAAGCGATGAGATTATCGATAGAATAGACGCACAGTACACGGATTATGTTAGATTCTACTTTCGACCGTTAACACCTACTGCGTATAGAAACGAAGGATTTAGGCCAGTCCATCGGCTCTATCACAACGCTCATTGTCCCGTCCCCGTTTATTTTCTATTTGATCTGAGACAGATCATTACTCTTGAAGCAGCAAGGTTTAGCAAGGGCAGCCTTGCAGGCGGTAACTACACATTTTACGAATCGGCGGAAGATATTCGTCATCTCAGTTTTACCGAAATCTATCACAATGCGCCGTTTAGGGGCGATGATCGAAGTCACATAGTAAATATGCGCCCTTCAGAAGTCGTGTTTCCAAAGCGCGTCTCTTTGTATTATCTCAAGTATATCTGTTGCAGATCTCAAGCTGAGTACATTACTTTACAAAATCTACTTTCTCCGACCAACTGGGATAAATGGAAATCGAAGGTGCGGTTCCGTAATCCACACGTGCTCTTCTATAGAAGATGGCTCCATGTCCGAGATGTAACTCTCACAAAGGAGCTTATAACATTCGATTTGCATTCTCCTGCGGACCTGCTGGATTATGGACCTTATCATTTCATGGTCGAAATATACGACAGCTGGACTCACGACAAGTACTACTTTGAGTGCGACTATGTAAGTATCGTTGATGAACTGCCAAATCTGAGACTGGAATTAAACCTGACCGAAACTGATCTAAGTGACTATTCGGTGAGACTTATGATAGACAATAAACTGGCATTTTCCGGAACGTACACTGACGACACGATTCCATTCTGACCGAAGCTGTTTATCCGCAGTTTATACAGTACCAGCGCAAACAGAAGCTTAGGTCATCAGTTCATCACCGCAGGCAGCCAAACGCGGAACTCGGCGCCTTTGCCCCTACCGCGGCTCTCCACCGTAATGCGCCCGCCGTGCGCTTCCACTATCTCTCGCGCAATCGCCAACCCAAGACCGGTGCCCCGCTGAGGACCACGCGCCTTGTCGACCTGGTAGAAGCGTTCAAATACGCGCGACAGTTCTTCGCGCGGGATGCCGATGCCGCTATCTCGTATCGAGATCATGGCGCCAGCCCCCGCCCGACCTATCGCGACCCGCACCGTGCCGCCAGCCGGTGTATACTTAAGCCCATTGCTTATCAGGTTCATCAGTACTTGCGCCAAGCGGTCGCCATCACCAATGATTGAGGGCGTCGGCGACGACCGCGAGTCGAGACGAATCTCCCGCTGCTCCGCCACCACCGCCAGACTTTGCACCACTCCTTCGACGAGCTGAGCCATATTGATGCGATCGCGCGCCATCGAAAGCTTGCCCGCGCTCAATCGTTCCAGGTCGGTCAATTCGACCACCATGCGATTAAGGCGACCGGCCTCTTCATAGATGATTTGCGCGGCGTCGGCGCTATCCTCAGCCGCGCCATCCATAATCGCCTGCGCATATCCTTGAATCGAGGTCAACGGCGTCTTTAAGTCATGCGACACATTGCTCAGAAAATCGCGTTGAGCGGTATTGGAGGCCAACACCTCCGCTGTCATGCGATTGAACGATTCGGCTAGGGCACGCGCCTCCGGCGGTCCGCTAACGGGGGCTTGCGCAGAATAATCGCCGCGCGCCACTTTGGTCGCCGCTTCCGCCACACGCTGCAGCGGTCGCGCGAAGTTGCGGCTGATCAGCGCTGCCAGAATTATTGCAAATGCGAACCCGGCAATTCCCGCTTGAATCAACGGCGGCGCCAATGCGCTGCTGAATACCGCCAGCGTCTCTTGCAAGCTGACCGTGGGACGTGGCTCCGCAAGCAACCACAAGTCGTTGTGGCCCATGCGCTCGGCAAAGAATCGCTGCTGACCAAAGACGACGCCGCCATACAGCCATTCGCCGCCACTGAGATCGTGAAAGGCGCCGAAGAACTGCTGGCTGCCGCGCGACAAGACATTCGCCAACTGCTTGCTCCGATAACTGTCACGGCGCAAAACGATCGACTCGCCCGCGGCGAATTGTCGCGCGCTGTCATGCAGGACCGCTGTGCCGTCAGGCGTGAGGAGGATGTGGAGCGTCCGAACATTGCGTGTGCCAGCGAAGACATCCAGCAACTCGTAGACCTGTTCCTGCAGGAATCGTCGATTGGGATCCGAAGCAATGTCAGCGATGACATCAATATAATTCAAGCCTTGTGTCAAAGCAGCCAGGCGCTCGTAAGTGGGCTGCGGCGGCGCTGCGCGATCGCCGATCAAGACGAAAAGCGCCAACGCGATGACGCCCAAGGTCACAAAAATCAGCACCATATAAGACGTCAAGAGGCGCAAGCGCAGATTGAAGGTCAAGCTAGGCTTTCTTGCTAACATCGAATCGGTAGCCAACCCCCCAAACGGTGTCTATCGTAGGCTCCATCCCGCGAAGCTTGTGGCGCAAATGCGCGATATGAACGTCAACAGTGCGCGTTTCGCCCGCGAAGTCATAACCCCAGACGACCTCAAGCAATCGCTCACGGCTGAAGACCACCCCCGGATTCTCCGCCAGGGTCTTCAACAGGTCAAACTCTTTCATGCGCAAGTCGACGGCGCGGCCTCCGACCTCAACGCGGCGGCCCTGGGCGTCAATGTGCAGATTGCGGCGTTGGATCGGGGGCGGCGATTCTTCACGCGATGGACCGCGATCGGCTCGACGCAAGATCGCGCGAATCCGCGCCACCAACTCGCGAGGATTGAAGGGTTTGGTCAAATAGTCGTCAGCGCCCAATTCCAAGCCCACGATTTTGTCAATGTCATCGTTGCGCGCCGTCAGCATAATGATGGGAACATCAGATTGCTCGCGGACGCGCCGACAAACCTCGAGACCGTCCATGCCCGGGAGCATCAGATCCAAGACCACCAGGTTCGGCTTGTCTTGCAGAATCATCCGCTTGGCGGCGGTCCCGTTTGTCGTACTGGTCACGCGGAAGCCGTCCTGCTCCAGGTACATCCGCGCGAGGTCAACGATCCGCTGCTCGTCGTCGACCACCAAGATTGTATCGCTCAAATTACTGGAAACGGCGGCCATGCTCATTCCCGACTGTCCTTCGGCGGAATCTTACCATAGGGCGGATATCCGTCGAGCAGATCTCTCAATTCCTCCAAACAGCGGAGCAGCTCATCAATGGCTTCACGCCGCCGTCGAGCCCGCTCAGCCTCCAATTCCTCCAGCACATCCATATTCAACTCATTATCTACGAATTCTCTAAAGGGATTCCGTTCAATCAGTTCCGACATTCCCGTTCTCCTGGCAGCGTACAGCGCCACTTGGCGACTCTCCACCGCAGTCACAAGTCTGAACGCATGCTTCGCCGCCCGCGGCATCTCGCCCTTCGCGCACCATCAGACAGCTGGCTCACTCTACATATAGTATCGATGACATTCACAATATCTTTGTAAATCAGGTGTAAACTCCGTGTAAACTCTCGCGTCGCGCGATTCTATCGATCACTTATTCTTGGGGCGCTGTAGCGCGCTAGTTGCCATCGGATTGATACTTACCCTTGTCGCCACTTCTGTACTAAACTATCGGCTCGACACAAAGAGTGAACGAGAATCAGACGATGCCAGCGCTGCCAATTATTCAGCCGGACAATCCCGTATTGCGCCGCCCGGCTGCGCGCGTCAATGACTTTGGTCTCGGACTGCAAAACCTGATTGATGACATGCTCGACACGATGGTGGATGCCTGCGGCGCCGGCCTGGCTGGGCCACAGGTCGCGCAGAGTTTGCGGATTATCCTTGCGCGCCCGCCTGACGATGTGGATTGCCAAGACAAATCGGCTGAGGAAGCGGGCAAACTTCATATTCTGGTCAATCCTAAAATCATTGGGCGCAGTGCAAAAATGGTAGGCGGCGTCGAAGGCTGCCTGTCCTTGCCGGGATTGCTTGGCGATGTCGAGCGTCACCAGAGCATCGAAGTCGCCGGCCATGACCGTGACGGCAAGCCCATCCGACTGACAGCATCTGGTTGCCTGGCGCGCGTATTTCAGCACGAAATCGACCATCTTGACGGCATCTTATACATTGACATCGCAACCCGCGTTTGGCGACCGGACGCGGAATCGGAAGCCATCGCCGCCGAAGCCACCGTGGGCTGATGAACGTCATCATCCGCCTGGCTTCCACCGCCGACGCCGCCGCTATCTATGAGATTTACCGGCCCATCGTACTTGATACCCATATCTCATTCGAACTGGACGCGCCCACACCTGGTGAAATCGCCGCGCGTATCGAAAAGACTTTGTCGCAGTATCCCTGGCTCGTCTGTGAACTCGATGGACGGCTCGCGGGTTACGCCTATGCCAGCGCCTTTCGCGCCCGCGCCGCCTATCAATGGACGGCAGAAACCACTGTGTATGTCCACCCCGAATTCCAACGCCGCGGCTTGTCGCGCGCCTTATACAGTTCACTAATGGCGATCTTGCGTGAACAAGGCTATTGCAGCGCCATCGGCGTCATTGCGCTGCCAAATCGGGGCAGCATTCGCGCGCACGAGGCGCTAGGATTTCGTAAAATTGGCGTCGTCAAGAATGTTGGCCATAAGGCAGGCGCCTGGCGCGATACCGGCTGGTGGCAGCTTGAACTGCGCCCTGCGCCGAGAAAACCGCAGTCTCCGCGCCCGATAACCGAACTGGCAGCCCAAGGCTATTTCCGCGCTCTGCTGCAAGCTGGATTGCCGCACATCAAAGTTACATGAAAGGCGCCCGAGATGCCCGCATCCAAACGTCCGATCACAGCCGATGACCTCAAGAGAATACATTATGTGCAAGATCCGCAGATTAGCCCCGATGGCAGATTTGTCGCCTTCGTGAAAGTCACGCCGGATCCTCTGGAGAAGGCATACAAGCGCAATATCTGGCTGCTGCCGCTGCCGCTTGGCGAAGCGTTTCCACTGACGCGCGGTGACAAAGACGAGCAACCGCGCTGGTCGCCGGATTCGTCTCAGCTTGCCTTTGTCTCGGGGCGCGGCGACAAACCCCAGATCTTCCTCTTGCCCACCGCGGCGCCCGGTGGCGAAGCACGGAGGCTGACCGCGATGGAAAATGGCGCGCACAGCACCGACTGGTCACCGGACGGAACTCGAATCGCCTTTCTTTCCCCGATGAGCGCGGAAGAGCGAGCGAAGGAAGATAATGGCGAAGAGCCGCCGCAACCCAAAGACAAGCTGGAAAGCGAACACCGCAAGCAACGCAAAGCCGAAGACGAACTCAGTCGCTGGGATCCGCGGCCCGTGTGGCGTATCCCCTATCGCCAAGGCACAAGCTACGTTGACGAACGCTACGATCAAATCTACGTGATCGACACCGCCGAGACCGCCGAAACTAATCCCAAGAGGCTGACCGCCATCAGCGCCAATTATTCACAGCCGCGCTGGTCGCCCGATGGCCGATCGGTTTTTACCGATCGCACGGCGACGCCCGAAGGCGACGAACCCTGGAGCGAGCGGAATATCTTCCGTCTCGACGCCGAAACTGGCGAGGAAGTCGCTTTGACCGACGGCGAATACAGCGCCTTTGCCCCTTATCCAGCGCCTGATGGCAAATGGATCGCTTATGGTCGTAGCTATATCGGCCTTACCGATATGCCCGAGCGATTGGTCGTGATGGCGACCGACGGCTCGGAAACGCGCGTTATCAACGAGTCGCTCGATCGCGAAGTATTCGATCTCGCTTGGGCGCCGGACGGTCGACTGATGCTGAGTATCGAAAGCGAGGGCAACATTCTTCCCTGGATTTACCAAGCGGAGTCGGACAGGTTGTCTCAGGCTCATGATGGAAGATACGAGATCGAGCAAATCAGCGCTGGCGCCGACGGCCTCATGGCGATGAGCGTTTCCACGCCCGGCAATCCACAAGAGCTTTACATTCTTGCTAGGGGCGAGTTGCGCGAGGCGACCGGATTCAATCACGACTGGCTGGAAGAAGTCAGCGTTCAGGAAGTGCGCGAATTGCGCTTTGACTCGCCTCACGGCGAGGTGCAAGGCTGGTATCTGCTGCCAGCAAATTACGAAGATGGCGAGACCTTTCCCCTCGCTTTGAACATTCACGGAGGACCGCACGCGGCTTGGGGCTTCTCGACCAAGTCGATGTGGCACGAATGGCAATTCCACGCGGCGCGCGGTTATGCCGTCTTCTACTGCAATCCGCACGGCAGCGGCGGCTATGGCGAAGACTTCATGCGCAAGCTGCATGCCGCCTGGGGACCGGTCGCCATGGACGACATCATGGCTGGCATCGACGCCTTCCTGGCGCTGGGCATCGCCGACGAGACGCGCATGGCAATTACTGGCGGCTCCTACGGCGGTTATATGACCGCTTGGATCATCTCGCATACCGACCGCTTTAAGGCGGCCGTATCCCAGCGCGGCGTTTACAATCTTTCCAGCTTCTACGGCACTTCCGACGTGCCCCTGCTCATCTCCAATGAGTTCGACGCCGAACCTTGGGAAAACCACGATGTTTACTGGGACAATTCGCCTTTGAAGTACGCAGCCGAAATCAAAACACCGCTGCTGCTTATTCATTCGGAAAACGACTTCCGCGTGCCGATTGAGCAAGCGGAACAGCTTTTCGCCTGGGTGCGCCGCGCCACCGATACGCCAATTCGCATGCTGCGTTATCCACGGGAAGGGCACGAGCTTTCCCGCCGCGGTGAGCCGGACCATCGCGTCAGCCGCCTGACTGAAATGATCAATTGGTTCGATCGCTACCTTAACGAATGAGCGAGCGTTTCCGGCTAAAGTCGCTCCAAGGGAAACTGCTGAGAGAATACGGCGAAATATTGACGAACCTTGGCAATGATGTCGCGCCGCTCCGCCTCGGGCAGCAAGCCGAAGACTGCGCGCAGTTGGTCCATCAGTCCGCGCTGCACGGCAACAAAGCGCTCGCTGCCTTCGACGGTCAAGATCACATCGACCGAACGCCCGTCAGCCTGGTTGCGCCGCCGCCGAACCAGCGGAGGATTCATCGCTTCCAGGCGCTTGACCAAACCGGTCATGGTTGCGCTAGTCAAATGATGATCGCGCGCAATGTCGCCAATGCGGCATTCGCCCTCGTTTTCCGACAAGGTCTTCAATACATAGAACTGCGGCGGCGTGAGTTGGTGCGATTCGAAGTGGTTGGCCAGCCGCTTCTCGCCGTCAGTGACGATGTCAAACAGGGCTGACCACAAGTCCGCTACATCACGGTTGAGATTGTCGTCCACGCGCAGCCGCCTCCAACCAGGCTTTAGTCGCCCAAGGCATCCCAAACTTCGAGTTTACCACGCGCTTCGCGAATGACTTCGTCAACGAATTCGGTGGTGCTGGCTTGCCCGCCCAGGTCGGGCGTTTTGACGCCGTTGTAGACCGATTCCAGTGCCGCTTCGTAGATCGCGCGGCTGGCAAGCGCCGCCTCTTTGCTATCGATATAGCGCAGCAAGGCGCCACAAGCCAATATCATCGCCATAGGATTCGCGATATTCTTTCCCTGCAGGCTCGGCGCGGTGCCATGAGGCGCTTCAGTCAGCGCCACCTTGACATTGAAGTCCTCATCGAAAGCGAAGACGATGGATTCGGCGCCGGCGATCGTGCCAAACATTTTGATGACTAAATCGCTAAGGTTGTCGCCATCGCGATTGAGCGCCGGAATTACTAACGCTTCGCCGTGGGTTTCCAGCAGGAGAGCATAGGTCGCGTCAATCAACTGCGGGTTGTAGCGGACGCCCGGGTGCAAGCCAGCGGCGCGATCGAGTTCTTCCTTGAACATGCCCTCGTAAATCGGGCTTACCGTGTACTTGGGTCCGCCAAAAACGGTGGCATGATGCGCTGCCGCATACTGAAAGGTGAACTCAGCCACCGCGCGGCAAGTACGGCGCGAGATATGCCGCTTGTTGTAAGCCACCTCATCAAGGCCTTCGCCCTCGCGCCATTCTTCAGCCGCATAGGCGCCTTCCACCGCCATCCGCACCACAGCAATAGGCGCATGTACGCCCGCCAGCGGCATCACCGAGGGAATCCGCCGCCCAGTGCGCAATATGACGCTGCCGTGCATAAGCTCTCGCAGCAGCGCGTTGGGGCTGCCCACATCATCGGGGTCGCCCGGTGTGATGGTGGCTGCCTTTATGCCTAAACCGGTCTCAAGCATGCGCGCCGCCGCCTCCCGCACGACATCGTTTCCGGTTCGGCGACGATTCTCCAAAGACAAGTCGAAGGTCTCAAAAGCCAGACCGCGCATACGAATCACGCTTGGATCAAGCACCCGCAGCGCTTCATCCAACAATTCCTGCCCCGTTTGATCTCCTTGCAATAGGCAAATCGTGTAGTTGTTCAACGTTCGCGCCGCCTTCCAGCCGCATTAATTCATGACTACTTCTATTGTATTTGATAAGGCAAATCCGCGTAGGCGCAGCCGGATTGCGCTGAAGCCTGAAAAAGGGCTGAGGTTTTTGTCCACATGCGGTAAAATAAGTGCAGTTGGCGATGCATTTCGGCTTAGACAGGAATAGTTCTTATGCGCATATTCCGTATTCTTCTAGTCCTGCCCATCCTCTTGACCCTTCCATTTGCCAGTCAAACTCAGGACGACAGCGGCTACTCATCGACGGTCAACTGGTTTTATAGCGCTTGCGAAGATCGCATGGTGATTGATCTGCATGGACAGATGCAGCTTGGATACGATCTGTACTTTCAAGCGTTTGATCGCTTCGGCGGTCTGGGCGATCCCATCACTGCTTTGCGGCGAATCAGCGTCAATGGCGACTATTCAGTTAGCCAGGTGATCTATTGGCTCAACAGCGAGAGCCGCGCCCTGGGAACCCCAATCAGCGTCGTGATCCGAATTGGCCGCGAGAATGATCCGGACAGCACCATCTTCCAGCAACCTTCCGATGATTTTCTCGGCGAATGCGAAGAGCCGGGCAGCACATTGGTCGAAGGCGCGGAAGTAACTGGTCCGCCCGAGATCGTTGCGCATTCCGGCGTCTTCCTCCCTGAAGGCGGTTTCCTGAACCCGGTATATGCCGATCCTGATCCCGGTCCGCTCGTGCTAATTGGCGCCCGCGAGCAGCCGGTCCTGGAGCCGGGCCGAACGGACGACCCGGGCTTAATCTTCGCCGAATGCATGGATGTCGAAGGCGCGGACCCGGGGATTCTCTACGATACCGATCAGATTCGCGTATTCTGGTCCTGGTACGCCAAAACCGCCGCCCAAGTGCGCGATCATATCAACAGCGCGCAATACGGAATAACCTTGAGCGGTCGCACCTTGCCAAACGTTCAAGTTAGCGAAGTCAAGCAGCTGCCTGGCAGCATCGACTGGTGGGTATTCTATACCGTAAATCTTGGCGACAAATGGGAGCCCGGCAATTACCATATCAATTTTGCCCTCACCTGGTCGGCTGCCATCAGCGACGGCTACGAAGATTTTGGACCGGGCACGGAAAATGAACTGCTCGACAGCGGCTGCTCATTTAGCATTCAGCAAAACCCTTGGGGCGTAGTAGTCCTACACGAGCAGCCGAGTATTCCGCTCAAGTCTTATCCGTGATCGTGGCTTGGGGCAGTGAGCGGTCGCTGAGTTTTCGCCCGCTGTGACGGACTTGTCGGCGCTCCCCAGACATGCGGCGGCGCTGCTCGGCATCAAACTGTCCGTCGAGCAGATAGGCCAATTCGAGCGGCTGACCGAAGGCCTCCTGCGTTGGAACGCGCGGATGAACTTGACCGGCATCACCAATCCTGCAGAGATTGCGATCAAACATTATCTGGACGCCTTGACACTGGCGCAGGTCGTCCCGCACTTCGACGGACTCCGGCTGATCGATGTGGGAACCGGCGGCGGCTTTCCCGGATTGCCGCTGGCGATCGCCTTCCCCGGATTGCAAGTCACCTTGATGGATTCGACCGCCAAGAAACTGCGCTTCATAGATGACGCCGCTCAATCGCTCGGGCTGGAAAACACAACGAGCCTGCACGCCCGCGCCGAAGATGCCGGACGGGATAGACGTCACCGCGAAGCCTACGACATTGTCGTCGCGCGCGCCGTCGCCAGGATGCCCGTCCTGGCGGAATACACCCTGCCACTCTGCAATCTTGGCGGACAGGTGATCGCGATGAAGGGGACATCCGCCTTTGAAGAAACGGCGGCCGCCGCAACGGCAATCACTGCGCTTGGCGGCGAACTCTTCAACCTGGAAGAGGTGAAGCTGCCAACTCTTGACAACCCGCGCTATTTGATAGTCATTGACAAGATCAAGCCGACGCCGCGTCGCTATCCCCGAAAGGCAGGCATGCCGTCACGGCAGCCCATAATCTAATTGGTACGATCTTAGTTATACGAAAACTGAATGGCGATTCTCAAACGAGGTGGGCGAGCCACCGGCTCGCCCGTACAGCATTACGATTTATTGGGCAATCTCTTTCATTCGGTTATCTCTGTCAGTACTTCCATTAATTTGGTTAGATCGCGCGTGTTTCTATCAATTCAAATGGATTGGTGCGGTAGGCGTCGTATCGCATCCGCCGTTCATTGCGCAGCATGTCGCGCAGGCTGGCGCTCAGAGCGGGATGAGTGACCAGTTCGAGAGCAGTTTCCTCGTCAGCCCAGCGCACTTCCGGCGTTTCCTCGCTGGGCCGCAATTCGCCGCCGACATAGCTCGCCTGAAAGCAAAGGATAACGATAGCCTTGCTCAGATTGCTGCGCACATGCAGCAGTCTCCCCAGCTCGACATGCAGACCGCACTCCTCCATGATTTCGCGTTGGAGACCATCGGTCAACGTCTCGCCTAACTCAATTTGACCGCCCGGCAGTTCCCAGCCGCGGCGCTCTGTCCTGACTAGCACGATCTCGCGGCGCTCGTTGCGTATCAGCGCGCTGGCGGCGACGATATGCCGGGGCGCGGTGTCAGCCACAATCTACTCGTTCTCGCCGTTTTCCGGCGCATGCAGGGCAATGCGATAGGGATACCATTCAGCGCGAAACAGCTTCTGCGCCACACCTGGATCATTCTCCGTGATCTCGCGCATATGTTCATCGTCGCGCGCCCTAAAGATGGCGAGGCCAAAAGCGGAATAATCGCTGGTTAATGTGCGCCCGGCCAGGATCAGCAGGCCCTCTTGCATCAAATCTTGCAGGTATTCGAAATGCTCGCCCGTGATCCGCGCTTCATCCGCGGTCGGTCCCTCGGAGAGCATTGCGGGCCGCACCGGCTGTATGCGGTAAATATAGGTTGGCATGTCTCTTGACCTCGACGCGCATGCAAAGGACTTAGGAACTAGAATACATCAAGCGCTGGTATGGGGGCAGTCCATTTCGCGAATTCGAACATCGTGCCTGTCATTAAGTTATGGCTTTCGCGCATTCGCTATAATTTCGTCACTGCCAGTACGCTAGCGAGGATCTTATGTCTGCAAAAGAAGTCGGCATGGGTGACACTATGAAAAGCCTGGGCGAGATTTGCAACGCCATCCGCGAAGATCTCGAGCGCCGAAACGCCGCGCGCGACCAGGCGATTGTGCTTTCCAGGCAGCTTATCCGCCACTGTTCCGAGAGCATCCGCGCGATCCACCGACGGGATTGGGACGGCGCCGACGCAAAGCTGGAAGCGGTCACTTCGGGCGCCGCCGAACTGAAGGCGGTTGTGCGCGAATACCCTGACCTCTACCATACCGGCTACACGCAAGACGCGCTGAAAGAAGTCGCCGAAGCATTCATCACGCGCGCAATCATCGGCGGGCAAGCGCTGCCCTCAGCCGCCGACCTCGAAATCGAGAGCGCGACCTACCTCAAGGGTTTGGGCGAAGCGGCCACTGAATTGCGCCGATTCATACTGGATATCATGCGGCGCGCCGATGGACATAGCGCCGAAGCCGAGCGCCTGCTCAAGGTCATGGACGATATCTACGACCAGTTGGTCACCTTTGATTTTCCCGATGCGCTAACGCATGGATTGCGCCGTCAAACCGATGTCGTGCGCGGCGTGCTAGAGCGGACGCGCGGCGACCTGACCCAAAGCCTGCGCCAGCAAAAGCTGCAAGACGCGCTGCAACAATTGGAATCCCAACTCGAACGAGACGGCGATAACGAACCATAGCTGAACGGCTCGCCCATCTTATCCGCTCAATTTCCACTCGATTAAAGCGCCAGCCACCCAGGTCGGCTTGGGCTGACCATAGAGTTCGGAGGAATCACTGTAGCTGATGTCCAGGACTTCACCAGTCATCGGACCGCGGAGATAACGATAGACTTGACCGGTGTCGCGCGCATCACTCTTCGCCTCGACGCAATGCTGGTTATAGCCCCAATAATCGCCACGCTCCAAGATGTGGATTCCTGATTCGATGACCGACTTGGCGTATGCCAGACCAGCCTCATCGTGATCGTACGTAGTTTCTGGCGGGTCTCCATATCCGATGCCATGATGGAAGGGGTCGGCTGTCGACACGACCGCTGCGCCTTCCATCAGCCGCGCCAACTCGTCGATGCCCGGCATATCTTGCGGTCTGCCGCCCGCCAGATAGGGATAGCGCTCGTAAACCCGCGGCGCGTCGGAATCCGAAATGCCCCGTCGATTCAATTCCGCGCGCCAGAAGTGCCGCCAACTGATCAGCGCGTGGTCGCCTTGCCACTCCGTACGCCCGTCGATGCCGGGACCCTGAATGACCCAGAACTCGAATCTCGCCGGATCGTCACCGGCGGCGACTGCCACCCGCGCCGCTTCCATCGCCGGCGTGAAGGCGTGGAGCACGCTGAGCACGACGACTTCATTGGCGCCACAATCCAGCGCGGCATGTACGCAAGCCGCGATCTGATAGCCGCAGTCGTGAACGCCCGCATGGGGAAAGACGAGCACGCCACCCGCGCTCAGCGTATCCGCCAGATTCCATTGCCTTCCGCGTTCGAGGTGCTCTATCGTGCCGCGCTCGCCCAGCTCGGCATGTTCGCGCGCGTACAGCTCATGTACTTTCTTTTGCAATGCATCGCGGTCTAAGTCCATCATTCGTTCGCCTCAAGCAGCCGTTATATCGGCTAATATGTAACGCAAGCGCCTTCGGTACTCAACTCGATAGATTGTACCTTGACCTTATCTAAAGCCTTTCTATAATTCCGGCTTGGCAAACAACCGCATAGCGACGTGAACCGCAGACAGCAGGTGGGCAAAGACCCTTAATCGCCTGCCGAGGATCGCGCCAAAGTATTCATGCGACAGCGCATGGGCATTCTGTGTAGCGACCTCGATCATCGGGTCGCTATTTTAATTGGGTCGACCGTTGGCTCGTGCTGGCCGCCGCCGACTTCGACCAGAAAGGAGCCATACTTGCCGATTACAAGAGAACGCAAGCAAGAGCTTGTCGGCGACTATGTCCAAATCCTCAACGAATGCGACGGTTTCATCATTGTGAAGACGCAGGGTCTGAGCGTGTCGCAGATTCAAGGTTTGCGTAATACCGTGCGCGAGCAGAATGGCCAATATCTCGTGGCCAAAAACACGCTGATGCGCAAGGCGCTTGAGACCGCCAATTGGATCGTGCCCGAGGAATTGCTGGTTGGTCCGGTAGCGATCGTATTTGGGCGCGATAATATGCCTGGCGTTTCCAAAGCCTTGCTGAAGCACATCGAGGACGAGGATTTCGCCGAAAAGATGCAGGTGACCGGCGGCGTCATGACGGGAGATCTGCTGGACGCCCAACAGGTCGACGCCATATCCAAACTGCCAACGCTCGATGAACTGCGCGCGCAGCTGGCCGGCCTGGTGATTTCGCCAGCGCAAGGTGTTGTCAACGCGCTGCATCAAGCGACCGGAGGCGTGGTGAACGTCCTTCAAGCATATCTGGACAAGAACGAAAAGGGCGCTGAAGCCAGCGCATGATCGATTCGCTAATCTCAACGAGCAATCTCAAACCAGAACGCGAATAGCCATACGAAAGGGAACGATAATGGCAGACCTGGACAAGTTGGTAGAGGAACTAAGCGCTTTGACCATCCTCGAAGCGGCTGACCTAAAGAAAAAGCTGGAAGACGCCTGGGGCGTTGAAGCGGCTGTTGGCGGCGGCATGATGATGATGGCGCCGGGCGCCGCCGCCGTTGCGGAAGCCGAGCCAGAAGAAGAGAAGACCGAGTTCGACTTGATTCTCAAGGAAATCGGACCCAAGAAGATCAATGTCATTAAGGCGATCCGCGGTATCACGCCGCTCGGCTTGAAAGAAGCCAAGGAATTGGTCGAGTCGGCTCCGGCGACCGTGTTGGAGGAAGTCAGCAAGGATTTAGCCGAAGACGGTCGGTCCAAACTGGAAGAAGCCGGCGCTGTTGTCGAGCTCAAGTAACTCCCGCTGATACCTGCGCCTGTGTGTCTTCTTGGCGAGCGCAGGAAAAAACCGCATTGTTCAGCAGCAGCCGGCAACTGACGAAGTCCGGCTGCTTCCATTTGTCTGAGCGCCATCCGCCATGATTGCCCTTGGCAGCCGATTAAGTTCCCTTTATCTCGCAAACGCGCTATTCTCAGATTTCATCTGCTATACTGATAGTAAGTCTAGCGTTTGAGTTGTCTCGCGTGCCAAACATCACCTATAGCAAGCTACTCGACCCCGTCAGCGACATTATCTCGCTCATGGAATCCATGATGAGAGGCGAATTCGGCGCCACAACCGGCGACCAACGGGAAGGCTATAAGCGGATACACGCTTATTGCTGGGGCTTGCACACCTTGGTTATGGATGTCATTACCTCTCTGGGCATCGAGAACGCCGCCACCCGTCCCGTCGTCTTGGAACGCTTCAACGCCCTGAATGATCCTATCAAGTCTACGCTGGGCAGTTTGGTATCCGGCTTCGACGGCGCCTTGGCTGTGGAACAGCATGAAGTCGTTGAATACGTTAGCGAATCCGTGCTCTCCATCGAGCGCATGATGACGAATATCTGGCATTACTCGCTCTTGCAGCACGATATGCTTGCGTACGCAAGCGATGAGTTCGATGGCGCGGTGCTGATACAGCGCATGAAGTCCGTGCTCAAGAATATGGACCTGAGCCAGCCCCCCGCGCGCTTTCTCGTCATCGGCGATGAGACTTACTTGAGCTATGCGTTTGCCGAACTCGCCTACAATGTGCGGCGACATAGCGGCGTAGACAATGTGACATTCAAGACTCAAGATTTTGGCTACCGCCTTGACATCGCCATTCTCGATCGCGGAAAGGGTTGCCGACTCACGGATAAAGACGCTGCTTTTCTGCCTTTTTGGCAGTCGTCAACCGATAACGCCGGGCTCGGTCTGGGCTTGTACCTGGCAAAGCAATTCATCGAGGGCAGTGGCGGCAAAATTGCCTTTGGCAGCGTGCCCAACCGCGGCACGTTGGTCAAGGTAACGCTCGAAACCGTCCCTTGATCCGTATCTGGCCGAACCGAAGAACCGCAAGCCGCCCTGCTCAATCAATTACGCCCCGACTGATTTTTCTGTACGCGCGAATCTACGCTATAATCCCCCGCGGACAATCTCACCTGGAGCGCGAACATGAGCAGAGACAAGGTATTTGTCACCCGTGAACTGCCAGCGGTCACATTGGAGCGCCTGCGTCAGCACTGCGATTTGGAGGTTTGGGATGACTTCCTGCCGCCAGCTTACGAAGTCATCTGTGAGAAGGCGGGCGCCCTCACGGGGCTGCTTTCTCTGCTCACCGATCGTATAGACCCGCAGTTGATGGACGCCGGTCCCAATCTCAAAGTCATTAGCAATCTGGCGGTGGGATACGACAATATCGATATCCCCGCCGCCAGCCAGCGTGGCATTCCGGTGGGAAACACGCCCGGCGTCTTGAACGATACCACCGCCGATTTCGCCTTCGCCTTAATGATGGCGGTGGCGCGCCGCATCCCCGAGGGCCAACAATACGTAAAGAATGGCAAATGGAAGACCTGGCATCCGACTGTCTTGGCTGGGCAGGACATTTATGGTTCGACGCTGGGCATCATCGGTTCCGGGCGTATCGGAGCGGCTGTTGCGCGCCGCGCCCAGGGCTTTGACATGCGCCTGCTGGTAAACAGCCTGGAAACCGAGGAGGAGATTCGCCAGCTCGGCGGGGAAAAAGTGGATCTCGACTTTCTGTTAACCGAGAGCGACTTCGTCAGCCTGCATGTTCCGCTCACCGACGAGACGCATCATCTGATCAGCGATCGCGAGCTCGGGCTGATGAAACCGACGGCGATCCTAATCAATACGGCGCGCGGCAGTGTGCTCGATCCGAAGGCGCTCTTTATCGCCTTGCGCGACGGCACAATCCTCGCTGCTGGGCTTGACGTCACAGACCCTGAGCCGATACCACTGGATGACCCACTGCTTAGCTTGGATAACTGTCTGGTTGTGCCGCATATCGCCAGCGCCAGCGTGGCCACAAGGACGAAAATGGCTGAGATGGCGGTAGATAACGTCATCGCGGGACTTATAGGGGAGCGGCTGCCAACCTGCGTTAACCCGGAAGTTTATGACCGAGCAAAATGACTGTCGCCCGCCCGGCCATGACCGCAAAACGGTGAACGCCGCGCCCTAAGCCTTTGCTATGAATGCTCGTGTTCGGGCGCTGCCAATGCAAATGCCCCGTATGTCAATGCACGCCGACATTAGCGCCAGCATCGCGCTTCAGTATCATCAAGCATGCGTCGACTCGTCTACACCGGTCGGTTTGAGCATGATCATTCTTTGATATTGCTAAACTCATGGATATCTTATAGAATACAATTATCTTTGGTTGCAAGAGCGTTCTTATGCGTCCTGTCCGGTGGGCAGGGCGTTTCATCTACTGAAAGCAGACGGTTCGGAATTCGATAAAGATACGACTTTTTGCACTGATCACCGTATAGATGGGTGATTGAAACTTGAAAGGAAGATGCCATGGCAGAACGACGCATCCAATTGACCCGGCAAGGCTACCTTAAGCTGCAGCGTGAACTCAATGTTCTCACCAGCGAGGAGAATTCAAAGGTCGCGGAGATGCTGGCGGAAGCGCGGGAAGACGACCAGGGCGAAGAGGCGGTGTTCTTTGACGCGATGGTATCAAAAGAACGCCTGGATGAACGCGTGTCCCACTTGCAGAATGTGTTGGCTCGCGCTGAAATCATAGATGCGGACGAAGATCCAAACACCATCACACCGGGCAATCGCGTCACCGTTTATGATTCGGCGGAAAAGGAAGAATTCACGCTCGATCTGCTCGACCACGAAGAGATCACCCATGGCAGACGCGGTGTCTCGCTTGATTCACCCGTTGGCAAAGCGCTACTGGGCCAAAAAGTGGGCGCTCGCGTAAAAGTGGAAGTGCCTGACGGGCTGGTCACCTACAAGGTGCGCAAGATTGAGATGATCCCCGACGACGCAAACTGAGGCCAAACGGTTCGACAGAAAATCCAGGGGATGTTGCCAGTCAGCATCCCTCTTGCATTTTAGCCTGCCGCGAAACGCTTGGAGCGGTTACATTCGCTTGCTAGACGCTATGCCTTTAGCGGCAGCTCATCAAGATAATCGAGCATAGTTCGCAACAAATACGGTGTGAGCGCGAGCGTTGCCGCCGCGATTTCTGGCTCGCTGCGCGCCCGGTTCTCCGCGTCCTCCAGCAGCTGAATCAAAGCCTCCGTGACCAGAGTCATCCAGCCGATGGTTTCGATCATGACACTGCTCAACAGCTCGGGGTCGCGGCGGGCGTTCAGCACGAGCCAAGAGGCCGCTTCCATCATCGGCATCATCGCCATCATTGACGCGGAAAGACATAGCATCATGATCTGCTGCGTTTCAGCCGGCAAGTCCGAAAGCGCGGTCTCGGCTTGAACGCGCTGCGCCAGGCGCGCCATAATCGTGGCCGCCAGACGGGCTGGCGCTCGCTGCTGCGGCGCCCGCTTAAGCAAGCTATCCACCCGCTGCAGTTGATCGTACTCACGCGCGGCCGCCTGATCGCTTCCGAGAATCTCGACCAGTTTTCGCGCCGTCTCCTCATTGAGTTGTCCATCAATCGCTTCTTGCATCATCGCCTGATGCCGGCTTCGCTCATTGGACATCTCAACTTCCTTTCGGTACGGGATCTGCCAGGCGGTCGGCGCCAGCGATGTCAATGTCATCCGCTCGTTCCATCAACTCTGCCAGCTTCTTTCGCGCGCGATGGAGCCGGCTCTTGATCGCGCTTTCAGTCGTGTCCATCAGTTCCGCAATTTCGGCGTACGAATACTGATACCAATAGCGGTAAATTACGGCAAGCCGATAATGTTCATCCAAATGCAGCAGAAGGCTCTGTATGTAGCCGCTTAGCTCGCCTGAAACGGCCGCTTGCTCTGGTGTGGGATCTTTGCTGCGAAGAGCCAGGGCGGCCGCGGTCGGTTCGTCATCCAGCGAAACCAATTGCATCCGCCGCTTCCGCAGCCGGTCAATGGAATGATTGGATGCGATGGACAGTATCCAGGTTTTGAACGGGCGCGTCGTGTCGTAACGGCTCAGGTTCTTGTACACACGCAGAAAGGTCTCTTGTGTCGCATCTTCAGCCTCGCCGCTTTCACCCAACATGCGAAAACACAAGTTGTAAACAGGATCCTGAAACAGGTACACCAGTTCCGCAAAGGCATTCTGGTCACCGGATTTCGCCAGCGTCACCCATTCAAGAATGACCGGATCAATTTCCGGCACGCGCTATCCCCGATTCGTAGTTGCGGTCGAAAACCTAGGCCGACACTGGAGCTTGACGCCTCGCAAAGGCGGACACTCCACCGCCTTCATTATGCCGTACCGCTGCGGCAAGAGTAAGCAAGAAATTCGTAAGACTGGATTCGCTTCAGGCATTGATAAGCAGCACGGCTGTGGCGATGTTGGTGGCCAGCGGCACGTTATGCACGTTGCAGATCCGAAGCAGCCCCTGGATATCGGGATCATGCGGATGTTTGCCCAGCGGGTCCAGGAAGAAGAAGACGGCATTTACCCGACCGTCCGCCACCATCCCGGCTATTTGGGCATCGCCGCCGTAGGGTCCCGAAAGGACGCGGCGCACATCCAGACCAGTCTTGTCCTGGATCAACGTACCGGTTGTTCCAGTCGCGACCAAATCGAAGTCGCGCAGCCGCTCTCGGTGCTGCATCACGAAAGCGACCATGTCGGCTTTTTTGCCATCATGCGAGATGAGCGCCAGCGTCTTACGATTGGAAGGTATTGCCATGCAGAAGCTTCTCCATTTCGTATGTCTCTGGTCGTTACCAGCTAGGACAGGCTACGCGGGCGACGCACCAGTTGAGCCGGTATTGAAAGCGGCATGTGATATCGAGTGAAGCCAAAGAGGCGCTTGAAGCGCTTATTCATCGTATAAGCCTCTTCATAGTAGCCTTCAAGCTGCGCCATCAGCGCCGACCACGGACGCTGCTCGGCCATTTGACGCGCTTTGACGCTCATCGTCTCCCTCGACACCGGATCGTCGCGCAGTCGCCGAATCTCCGCAGCGAAGGCATTGGCGGTCGGCTCCACCGCGATTCCGCTCGCGCCATCTGCAATCACATCGGGCGCGCCGCCGGCGTTCACCACGATCGCTGGCAAACCCGACGCCATCGCCTCTTGTATCACCTGGCCGAAGGTCTCGTATTCGCCGGGGAAAACAAATACATCCGCGCTGGCGTAGGCTTGCGCCAATTCATCGCCGATCAAATATCCGGTGAAGTAAACATCCGTATCGGCAAACGCCGCCTCAAGTTCCTCGCGCAGCGCGCCATCGCCGATAATTGTAAGCGCCACGCCCGGAGTCTGCGCAAGATCCCGCAGCAAGTCGATCCGCTTTTCTTGCGCAAGCCGCCCAACAAAGATACAGAGCAGAGAATCCGGATCGCGCCCGTTCAGCAGGCGGCGGCGCATCTCCAGCCGCGCATGCCGCGGATTGAAGCGCTCCGTGTTCACGCCCCGCCCCCAGTGACGCACGCGGCGATACCCCACCGCGCGCAACTGACGAATAATGGTGCGCGTCGGCGCCAGCGTCAGATGGCAGCCATTGTGAATATAGCGTAGCCATCGATTGACCGGTCCCGACAGCAGGGGAAAGCCGTAATGCTCAGTGTATCCGGGCAAATCCGTCTGATAGTTGGCGATTACCGGCAGATTCAGATGGCGGCCCACCGCCATGCCGTTGACCGCCATAGCCGCCGGACTGAAAAGGTGAATCAGATCCGGATTGAAGTCTTCGATGTGGCGCGCAACCAGCGGATTCGGCAGCGCCATTCGCGTCTCCGGCGCTTGCGGCACGCTGATGGACGGCAGCGGAATAACCTGCGTATTGCCAACCTGATCAACCGCGATATCGGGCGCGAAGACCAATACCTCGCGACCCGTCTCTTGCAGATAGCGTACCGTTAAGAATGCGGTTTTGACGACGCCATCCACTTTCGGCAGGAAAGATTCGGTCAATACCGCCACCCGTCTCACCTCGGCAAACGGATTCACAGAATGTGAGTCGTCAACCAGGCGGGGGCTGCCGAAAAATGCGTCAAGCTCCTTATCGTGTTGGGCATGTAGGTTTTCTAGCAGGCGCTGCGCTTGCATGTCCACCTTCTCTAGCGAAGTGACTCAGTGAATTCAGTGTAGCACATCCGGGCAATCATAATTCCTTCTTTTGTATTGTTATTGATAACACAAAAAGCGACCCTGAGATTTGCCAAATGCGAAGCTTCCGCGCGGTCGACGTTTTGCACGCGCAAATTGGGAAGCCGCCTAATTCGCTAGGCGGTAGAGCTCGCGATAGACATTGTAATTACGATAAATGAACTGTATGTAATGGCGTGTTGAATCGATGGTTATCGTCGTCATAAAGAGATCGGGATCGCCGCCGGATAAGGCGTTCCAATCATATGCCCGGCCCGGTCCCGCATTATACGCGGCGAGCGCGACGACGGCGTTCCTGTCGAAGCGCTGCAGCTGCTCATCAATGTAAAAGGCGCCAAAGGCAACACCGGCGTAGGGGCGAAACAAGTCCGTATGCTGGTAATCCTGCCATTTGAGCTGATCAGCAATATACTGCGCGGTAGACGGAATCACTTGCATCAAACCCTTTTCGCCGGCGCCGGCTGTAGCGAAGGTGTTGAAGAGGCTCTCCTGCCGAATCAGTGACAGCATCAGCAATGGATCAATCGCGCGTTCATCCGCTTGCGGTTGAATCACGTCAATATAATAGGCAGGAAAACGCATGCGGGCGATGAATCGCGGTACTTGCAATGTGCCCTGCTTCGAGGCGATGATCACATCAGCCGCTGCGATGATGCTTTCTCGATAAACGCCCAGCCGGCGCAATTGCACCGCCAGGCGGTAACTGCTCAGCACATCGCCATCGTCGCGCGCCTCATCAACCAAGTCCTCAAATTCGATGAAGGCTTCGGCGAATGCGCTCACCGCCAGCAACTCGCGTCCGCGAATCATGCGCGGATCGCCAGCCAGCGCTTCGTTCAGCGGCCAAAGCGCGCCAGCGTCTTCAAAGCCAAACGTGCTACGCAGCCACTCGTCGGCGGCGGCAATATCGGCTGCTTCATCGAAAGCGAAACGCAAAGCCGCGGGTTCTTCAAAAGGCTGACGGCCAATGCGGAAATCACCGGCGCGCGCGGCAAAATAGCTGTCGGGCGCCGCGGCGATCGCCAGTTTAAACGCCTCATTCGCCGCTGCGCTATCACCGCGAGCAAGGGCGATTCTACCGATCCACAAGTAGGCGGCCGCCCGATCGTCTCCCTGCGTCAAGGCGGCAATCCGGCCGTACAAATTTTCCGCAATTGCCCACTCTTCATCGCGCACCGCCGCGGACGCGGCAATGAATAAGCCATTTATGGTCAGCTCATGATTGGGATAGGTATCCGCCAGGCGCGTAAACTCCTGACGCGACAATGCCGTCTCGCCATCAGTGCCGTAAAGATATCCTGCGCGCCAAAGCGCTTCGCCCGCTGCGCCCTCCAACTCTCCATACTCCTCGGCGATCGACAGATAAATGCTGATCGCCGATGCATTGTCGCCGCTGAGAAAGCGCGTGCGCCCACGTTCTAGCAGCGCCTCGCCAAAGAGCGGATCCTGCGGATAGCGGTCGATCAGCGTTTGAAACGCGACCGACGCCGCATCGAAATTGCCGATTCGCCGATAAGCGCGGCCCAGCAAAAGGAAGAGCTCGGCCGGGATCGCCGTCGAGTCTTGCGCAATTGTGTACTGATTGAATGCTTCAATAGCCGCTTGATTATCGCCAGCGACAAATGCGGCTTGTCCGCGGCGGAATCCGTCAAATTCTTCCCCGTATCGACTCAACTGATCCTGCGCGCCCCAAGCCGCGGCTGTGCCCGGGTAATTCTCGACGACGGCTCGCATGCGCGCCAGTCCGGTCTCTGAATCGACGCTGCTCAGCGCGACTTTTGCCGCGGAATACGATATATCAGCACGATAGGGGATATTGCGCGCTACCGCCAAAACGGCATCATATTGCGCGATCGCTTCAGCATGCCGCTCAAGGTTTATGTAAATCTGCGCCAGCTTTTCACGCAATATCAGCAGCGGCACCTTCGACCGCTTGGCATTAATCGCAAGCTCATAATTAGCCAGCGCCGCATCTGTCTGCCCAAGGGCGATCCGCGCATCGGCGATCCGCTCATGCACGTAGCTGTCAATCAATCCGGGGCGAAGCGCCAGATACTGCTCAAGATCGACGATCGCCTCGCTCCATTGCGACAGCCCCAATCTGGCATCGGCGCGCAAGAAATAGGCTTGCGACAACTTCGGGTCATTCGGGAACTCGCTGATAAACAAGCTGAAGGCATCATAAGCCTGCTCAAAATAGCCGGCGCGCAGGGCGACCTGCCCAAGGCGGAAAGCCGCTTCAGCACGGCGCCCGGGCGCAATAGAGTCGCCATAATCCAGCAAACTGCGGTATATGCCAGCGGCGTCTTCCAGGTAGCCGCTATGCGTAAAGCTCTCGCCTTGCTGAAGAAGCTGCGACGGATCTATTGTGGCTGTTGGCGAAGGAGTTGGCAAGATCTCGGTAGGTATCGCTGTCGGCGCCGGCTGAATCACCGCCGAAAGCGGCGTCGCCGTCACATAGATGATGTTGTCTGCATCCGGTGTTGGCAGGGGCGACTCATAACTGCGAACGTTGCAGGCGCTCGCCACGAGACATAGCGTAAGTAGCAAAACATGACAAAAAGGCATGGATGATGATCCGCTGGTGTGAGCGCTATACGTCATGTTACGAAGGCGACGCGGGACTGTCAAGCAAGGTCGCTGGCATTCTCAGACGCTGGCGGGGTCAATTCTCCGGCTAGCCAGGGCATGCCGTATCCAACAATCAAGTGGCCCGCTTCCGCCAGCGCGTTTCCCAGCGATTCCGTGTCCGCGAATGTCCACCAGTGGTCGGCTGCGGGCAGAATTGCGACGGAAAAATCTTCGACGACGAGTTGGCTCAGACGGCGCGTAGTCGTTCCCGCCCTATCGCCCGCTTGTCCGTGACGTTCACGCGTGCGCGTCAGCTGTACGCTAAAGCGGGAAGGCGCGCCAGTTGACCACATGGTGTCGCTGGTTACCAGCACCTGAAAATCGATCAAGCCGAAATAGCCATCGGGAAAAGCCTTCTTAAAGCGATACTTGCCGCCCGCCCATTGCAAAGGCGCATGCTCCAATTCGTATCCGGCGGCGCTAAATGCTTGACCTACCACTGTTCGCAGCAAGGTCCGAAAGTAGTCTTGCGCTGCCTGGCGCTCCAGCACCATCTACATCCCTCCAAGACGCTTACCAACTGGCGAGCAAAGCCTCAGTTTCAGCAGCTGTCTTCACCGGCAGTTGGCATGCGAAGTTGCGGCAGACGTAGACCGTTGTCATCCCGTCTACCCGCTTTCGCGCATTCAGCAAGGGAATAGAATCGTGCTCGTCAACATCAGCGCGCGCGTGGGCGACGACTACATTGGGTCTAAATGGCAGCCGCAGCACATCGAAGATATCCGCCATCATCGCGGCGTCGCCCCCGTTTCCGATTATCGCCACTTCCGCTATGCCTTGAATCCGCATATCGGCGGCGTTCAGCGATTCGGCAAAAGCCTGCGGATATTGGCGCATCGCGTCCGACAACTTCCTCAATACTTCCTGCGCCGCCTCATGATACCTTTCCTCGCCGGTATATGCCGCCAGGCGCAGAAGCTGCCTCGCCATCATGGCGTTGCCGGACGGCGTGACGTTGTCCTGCAAGTTGCGCGGGCGCACGATCAAGTCTTCGTGATCATCACTAGTGTCATAGAAGCCGCCATCGTCCGAGCGAAAGCGCATAAGCGCCACGTCCGCCAACTGCCGCGCCCTGCCGAACCAGGCTTCCTCAAAGGTCGACATGTACAACTCGAGTAGCGCGTCGATCAAATTGGCGTAATCTTCCAGATAGCCGTTAAGCTTGCTGCGCCCATCTTTGTGCGTGCGATACAGGCGACCGCTTTCATCCAGCATTTGCTCGAGTAGGAATCGCCCGGCGCGCTCAGCCGCGGCCAAATAATCGTCACGCTTAAGCACACGCGCGGCCTCAGCCAGGCTCGCCAACATCATGCCGTTCCAAGACGTCAGAATCTTGTCGTCCAAGCCGGGCGGCACCCGCTCCGCCCGAACCTCGTACAACTGACGCTTGATCATCCCAAGAGCGCTATTCAGTTCGTCTTCGGTCATGCCGAGATTGTCGGCGGACTCGTCCAGGGGGCGCGGCAGGTGCAGGATATTTGAGCCCTCGAAGTTGCCTTGTTGCGTCATGCCAAAGGCTTCGATAGCGATTTCCAGCGCGCGCGGCAACCGGTCGCCGATGGGAACAAGCGCTTCTGCGGCCTCTTCAATCGTCCAGACGAAGAATTTGCCCTCTTCGCCTTCGCTGTCAGCATCGGTCGCGCTGAAGAATCCTCCCGCAGGCGATGTCATCTCCCTCAAGACGTAATCATAGATGTCTTCGGCGATAGTCTTGTAAAAGGAATCACCCGTGACCTGCCAGGCATGCAGATAAAGTCGACTCAGTTGCGCATTGTCGTAGAGCATCTTCTCAAAATGCGGCACTAGCCAATGGGCGTCAACGCTGTAACGGGCGAATCCGCCGCCGATCTGATCATAAATCCCGCCGCTCGCCATCCGGCGCAAGGTAAATGTCACAAGATCGAGCGCTTCCTCGTCATTCGTCCGCGCGTGATGTCGCAAAAGGAATTCCAGACTAATGGGATTAGGAAACTTGGGCTGCGTTCCAAATCCGCCGTTCTCCCGGTCCATGCTCGCGAGCAGCTTTGTCGCCGCTTCATTCAGCGAGTCAGTGGTCAGGCCGCCGTCATCATCACGGCCGATCGCCAGCACATCACGCTTTAGTGACTGATGCAGATTATCGGCTTGCTGCTCCAGATTTTGCCGTTGATTGCGGTAGGCCTCATGCACGGCGCCCATCAATTGCGTAAACGATGGCATGCCATAGCGCCGCTCCTTGGGGTAATAGGTGCCGCCATAAAATGGACGTCCATCCGGCAGCAAAAAGACGGTCATCGGCCATCCACCCTGCCCGGCGATCGCTTGCACCGCCCCCATGTAGATGTCGTCAACATCGGGCCGCTCTTCCCGATCAACCTTTACGTTGACAAAGAGCGCGTTCATCATCTCGGCGGTGGCGTCGTCTTCGAAGCTCTCGTGCGCCATTACGTGGCACCAGTGGCAGGCGCTGTAACCGACGCTGAGCAGCACCGGTTTGTCCTGCTCCCGCGCGACACGGAAGGCTTCCGCTCCCCAGGGATACCAGTCGACTGGATTGTCCGCGTGCTGCAACAGATATGGGCTGGTTTCGTCACTCAATCGATTCATTTTCGACCTCGGCCGATTTCAGGCAATTCCAATCCGCAGGCGCAGCGTCTGATACCGGAACCGGTAGCCAACCAACTTACGGACAGGCAGGCCGCCCCAGCGCTTTCCTGAAGGATAACGGAGATTCTCCCGAAACGAAATTGTAGGTCAGGTAGTGATCTCATCGCAGGCGCCGCCCGCACCCTGGTATCCTCGCCTCAAAGAGACACTGCGACCAACTGGAGAAAAGCGCCGTATATCGTGTTATCATAGGGTGATGCGAGCTGCCAGCCGCCAACAGGCCGCCACATTCTAAGACAATACTTGCGCAATCCTGCGCGCTGATACGATATAATCAGGGTATACAAACCGGTTTTCGAGGGTACTATCACGCCATGCAGTTTTGGGAAAACAACGAAAACGACGAAAGTCGTGATGGCGGAGACAACCCGCGCCCGCCCCAGCCGCCGCCCAATTGGCGCAAGTGGGTTTCGCCGGGCTTGCTTGTTCTGGTGATGCTGCTGGCGCTGATCTCATCGCCTGGGCTTCTGGGGGGGTTCTCCTCCACGCCGGAAATCGCCTACTCCGATGTCTACGAACAAATGACGATGAATAACGTCAGCCTATTGCGCTTTCAGGACAACGTCGCCGTCAGCGGCACCTTCAAAAGTGGCATCATCGTGCCAACGGCATCAGGGCGCATGCAAAATGTTTCTCGCTTTTCGGCGGAGCTTCCGCCTTACGCTGGCGCCGAGCTTTTGCGCATAGCGCACGAACGCGGCGTTGAGACTGTCGACGCCCGTTGGACGCAGCCGTCTATCTGGCCCCTTATTCTGAATTTCTTGCCGCTCGTTCTCATTATCGCATTCTTCGTCTGGATGGGGCGTCGCGCGCAAGGGCAGATGAACGGCATATTCTCTTTTGGCCAGTCCCAGGCGCGCGAAAAAACGCCGGAGATGCCTTCCTTAAAGTTTGACGATGTCGCCGGACAAGACGCCGCCAAGTTGGAACTCGAGGAAGTGGTCGATTTCCTCAAGCAGCCGGAGAAATACGTCAAGGTCGGCGCCAAGGTGCCGCGCGGCGTCCTGATGATCGGACCGCCGGGCACAGGCAAGACCTTAATGGCGCGCGCCGTCGCCGGTGAAGCAAACGTAGCGTTTTTCAGCATCGCCGCCTCAGAATTCGTTGAGATGTTTGTTGGGGTTGGCGCCTCCCGCGTTCGCGACCTGTTCAAGCGCGCCAAGGAAAACGCGCCCGCCATTATCTTTGTCGACGAGATCGACGCCGTTGGCCGCCGCCGCGGCACTGGATTGGGCGGCGGACACGATGAGCGAGAACAGACGCTGAATCAACTGCTCTCGGAGATGGATGGCTTCGACAACGATACCAATATCGTGATGATCGCCGCCACCAACCGACCCGATGTGCTAGATCCCGCCCTGCTGCGTCCCGGCCGCTTTGACCGGCAAATCACTGTCGACTTGCCTGATGTCAAGGGACGTCACGATATTCTGAAGATCCATACCAAGAACAAGCCACTAGGCAATAACGTGGAATTGGAATCGCTGGCGCGCGCCACGATTGGCTTTTCCGGCGCCGATATCGCCAACCTCGCCAATGAAGCGGCCATGCACGCCGCGCGTTTTGACCGACGCTTGATCACCATGTCAGACTTTACCACCGCCTATGAGCGCATCCGTCTGGGCACGAAGCGGCCCCCGCTCTCAAACGAAAAGGACCGCCGCATCACTGCCTATCACGAAGCCGGTCACGCAGTTGTGTCCTTCCTGATCCCCGAGGCGATGGCGCTGCTGAAAACTACCATCATTCCGCGTGGGCGCGCTTTGGGCGTCGCCTTTTATATGCCCAAGGACGATTCATTGCACCAATCGCGTAAGCAGTTGGAAGCCTTCGTTCGCGTGGGCTTGGCTGGGCGCATAGCCGAAGAGATCGTCTTTGACGATGTCACTACCGGCGCCGCCAATGACATTCAACAGGTGACGCAGATCGCCCGCCGTATGGTGAAGATGTTCGGCATGAGCGATTCCGTTGGCATGGTCAATTATGGCGACGATTCGGATCAGCCCTTCCTGGGCTACGCGATCGCCAGCGGACGCGACTACAGCGACGACACCGCCTCCAAGCTTGATGCCGAAATTAAGCGCATCATTGATGTCGCCTATCAAGAGACGCGCGAACTGCTGGAAGATCATCGCGATGCGTTGGACGCGCTGGCGGAAGCCTTGCTGGAAAAGGAGACGGTCGAGCGCGACGAGATTCTGCGAATCCTGGACTTGGAAGACGATGTTGAGGATATCGTGCCGGAGTCGGTCGCCAAGCACCTGCGCGAACCGGAGCCGGCCGAGCAGAATGGCTCAGACTCTGATGAAAAGGAGCCTGCTGAGAAAGAGGGCGAACCAGGCTAGGGATCTTTTCAAGCGTGGCGAGCAATTGCAAATGAAAAAGGGGCGAGACAACCAGTTCTCGCCCTTTTGTATATCTACGGGCGCTTGCTGTTATTGCGCCGCTTCCAACTCGACGTCCCGGATGATGTCCTCTTGAATATGCGTCGGCACACGGTCGTAGCGATTGAAATCCATGGTGTAGATGCCGCGACCGCCGGTCATTGAGCGCAAGTCATTGCCGTAACGAAGCATCTCCGCGAGCGGCACCTCAGCCGTTACAACACTCTTAATGCCGATGGTATCCATACCTTGAACGCGACCGCGCCGCGTGTTGAGATCGCCCATGATATCGCCCATCATCGACTCGGGCACCGTGATATTGACGTCCATAATCGGCTCAAGCAGAACTGGCTTGGCTTTGCGGAATGCGTCGCGAAAGGCCTCGCGTCCCGCTATCTGGAAGGCGATGTCTTTCGAATCTACCGGATGCTCCTTGCCGTCAAATACGTTAACCTTCACCCGTTCGACCGGGTAACCGGCGATGACGCCATCCGGCAACACCGCCCGTATGCCCTTCTCGGTAGATGCGACAAACTGCTGCGATATCGCGCCTCCAAAAACAGACGATGCAAACTCGAAACCCTCAGGCGCTGGCTCGACCGTCAGATCAACTCGACCATACTGCCCGGCGCCGCCCGTCTGTTTCTTGTGTGTATAACTCGATTCAGCATTGGTCGTGATCGTTTCGCGATAGGGAACCTTCGGCATGTCAGTATCAATGCCGACGCCGAGCGACTCGGCGCGCTTCAAGGTGACATCAAGGTGAATCTGCCCCATGCCTTCGAGAACCGTCTGCCGCGTATCGCGATCCTGGCGCCAGCGCAAGGTTGGATCCGCATCACAAAGGTTGCTGAGCGTGGGTCCCATTTTAGCGCTATCGGCTTGCGTCCGCGGATTCACCGCCAGCATATACAGCGGCGCCGGGAAATCGGGAGCGACAACGCGGACATTGGAATCAGCATCGACGAAGGTATCGCCCGTCTTGGTGTCGGTGAGTTTCGCCACCACCCCGATATCGCCCGCATGCAAGGTCTTTACCGGGAGCTGCTCCTTGCCGCGCATGACGAATAGCGAATTGAAGCGCTCGTCCTCGCCGCTGTTTGCATTGGTATACCGCCCGTCGCTGGAAATCGCGCCGGAAAAGATACGGAAGTAATTGAGCGTGCCGACGAAGCGGTCGTTCAAAGTCTTGAAGACGTATGCCACCAATGGGTCGCCATTGGTATGTGGCGCCGGCAAGATATCAGCCTCCTCGCCACGCGCGATATTCACGCGCCGCTCGCTCGGCGGCGTCGTATAGGCAACCAAAGCCTCCATTAAGGGAATCGTGCCGATGTTTTCGATAGCCGACACGGTGAATACGGGCACTGTCTTCAACTCCGGCGAGCGCGATGCCTGGCGCATGCCATCCCGGATCTCGTCAAAGGACAGGGTCTCTTCCTCAAAGTACTTCTCCAATAGTTCGTCGTCCGCTTCAGCCGCCGCCTCCATCAACTCCATATTCGCTTCTTCCAGGGAATCGGCGTATTCATCGGGCAGATCGGTCCGTTCGGCGCCGTCGCCCAGGTAGGCTTTCTGGGTCAGCGCGTTGGCCACACCCGTAAAGCCGGACTGCTGTCCCAAGGGAAGCATGACGGGAATGAATTTGTAGTCGTCAAATTGAACGCGCAGCTGGTCGAGAACGCTTTCATAATCGGCGTTTTCGCGATCCATTTTGTTGATGACGGCGATTATCGGCTGTTCACAAATTCGCGCATATTCCCATGCGAGCTCCGTACCTACCTCGACGCCAGCGACCGCATCGACGACCACAATCACCGCGTCGGCGGCCAGGATCGCATTCTTGAGCTCACCCTGAAAATCGGTGAAACCGGGGGTGTCCAGTACATTGATTTTGACATCGTTGAATTCAATCGGCACCAAAGATGTGGAAAGCGATAGGCCGCGATCCTTCTCTTCGTCATCCCAGTCCGAAACCATATTCGATTCGGAAATATGTCCCATCCGCGTCGTGGCGCCGCTGCTGAACAAGAGCGCTTCAACCAGCGATGTCTTGCCACAACCTTGATGCCCTACTAGAGCGACATTTCTGATGTCTTCCGTCTGATATTCATTCATATGAGGGATTTCCTCCCGAGGGGCAATTTGTGCCCGCTGAATTCCTGACCGAAACAGGCTCATGCTGAGCCGCAGTGATCATGGATTTTATAGGCACGAATGAACTATGTCAAAGACACAAATCCGCCACGCTGCCAGTTTGCACCAGGTAATGAGGCGCGAATCATCTCTGCAGCCCGGCATCAAGGGATCAGGGCATCAACGAAGCGAAACCGACGGAATAACCGACATTACGGCATGCGCATTGACGCGACACGAACTTATGCGCATGCTAAACTGATTGGAGAATGTTTATTTCAGAAATACTGCCAGGGAGTCAGCCGTCGAGAGACGGTCAGATTAGCGAGTACAGCGTGGGCAGAAAAAACCTTATCAACATTCTAATCGGTCTGGCCGCTGTTGTATTCACTTTGGCGCTAATTGAATCCGCGCTTCTGATAATGGCGAAGAACGACGCGCTAAACCCATTTGCGGCTTTGGGCTTCAGATTGGAACCTGACGCGATTCGAGTAAACGAACTTAGAACGAGACTTGAAAACTACCTGACAAATGCCGACTCGGCAAATTACATCAGCGACTCCAGCACGGGCTGGACATTTCAACCCAATGCGACTCTCTTCGACGGAAGACTGACTACAAACAGTATTGGAATACGATCTGCGCGCGAATACAGCGAGGCGCCGGCTGCGGATACGATTCGTATAGCTGCATTTGGCGACTCTTTCACCGCGAACCCCGATGTGGACGATGATGAAGTATGGACGCAAGTGCTGGAGTCAGAGCTCGGCGATCGCCGCATTCGGGCGGAGGTTCTCAACTTCGGAGTTGGCGGATATGGCATGGACCAGGCATTTCTGCGCTGGCAACATTTGGGCAAAGCCTTCTCGCCCGACTTTGTTATTTTCGGCTTCCAGCCGGAAAATCTATATCGAAACGCAAACGTGTTCCGTCCGATATACGCTCGCTATACCGGGATACCATTGTCGAAACCCCGCTATCATCTTGAAGACGGTAAGTTGAAGCTGGTCAATTTTCCCGCTGTGCCACCGGAGGATCTGATGGAAGTTTATCAGGATTTCGACCGTCATCCGCTCTCTGCATACGAATTCCATTATGACGGCGCCAGCCCTATCCCGGAATGGTGGCCCTTCCGTAGGTTGGCTAACCTTGTTCGACAAGCGATCGCCTCGCCGGCTGAGCCACGCGAGGGCTTTGGTCCCGAAAGTGCGCTCGGCCGACTTGGCAAAGCCATCGTTGACGCCTTCGCCGCGGACGTCGCAAAATCGGGAGCCAGTTTTATTGTCATGCATCTGCCAGTTCAACGAGATCTCGCTTCCCATCACAACGGCGGGCAACCGTCGGACAGCTTCTTGTTCGAACACTTTGCGGCCGCCTATTCATACCTGCCTGTTGAAGAGCTGCTTGGACCCACTCATCGGGAGCCCCGCTATTGGGGCGGCACCGGTCACTACGGACCGGAGATTAATCAGATTATTGGCGAGGCGCTCGCAATCAATATCGTGACTTGCATTGACGAAGGCGCCTGTCCGCTAACACGGTTCGAAGGTCTCCAAGCGTCATTCCGGATAGATCTGGCTGATGAATCATAAAGGAAACCGTTGTGGCGATGCGTCACACAACTGTCCGCTATGTGCCGACCCCGCGATTCTCAGCCAAAGCGGAGGTATGCGAGAGCCGGTTCGAGCGCAAATTGTTGGAGGCTCGGGCATTCGCGGCAACAACCCATTATCGGTTTCTGTAACTGCGGAATGACAATTGACCGTTCGCAAGGTCACAGCGCTGGTATTCACGGCGGGAAATTGTGGTACGCCGAAACATTATCGCAAATGCTCTAATCTTCCTGTCGGCGGTAACGCTGACCTTGCTGCTGCTGGAATTTGTCGTACGCACGGCCGGCAAAACGGACCCCTACGGACGTTTCACCTTTCTGCACTTTACATTGGAGCCGCTTGATCTGCAGGTCGACCAGCTTCGAAGCGAAGTCGAGGGCTATCTCGCCAATCAAACCATCGCCGTCGTGATTTATGATGACGCGCTCGGCTGGACCTATCGTCCAAATTCAACCCGGCAAGCCAGTACATTCACGATTAACAGCGCGGGTTTTCGCTCGCGGCGAGACTTCAGCATGAGCCCGCCTGCCGATACGCTGCGCATAGCCGTGTTCGGTGACTCCTTTACCGCGGGCGATGACGCGCGCGATGATGAGGTTTGGGGTTATCTTCTTGAGCGCAAGCTGAGAGAAGCTGGCATCCGAGCGGAAGTCTTAAACTTCGGCGTCGGCGCATACGGCATGGATCAGGCGTATCTGCGTTGGCGCGAGCAAGGGAAGTATTTCGAGCCCGATATCGTCATTTTCGGTTTGCAACCAGAAAATCTGAAGCGAAATGTTAATGTATTCAGGCAACTGCTGCATCCGAGCGGCCCCGCCTTCTCAAAGCCCAGATTCGTCTTGATTGACGATGAGCTGCAGCTACTGAATACGCCCACGATTCCGCCGGAGCAGTTAATCGACGTCTTCGAGAACTTCAGCGATCATCCGCTGGCGCCCTACGAATTCCATTATCGAAGCCGGTCTCGGGCGGCGCGTTGGTGGTCGGCCAGCAAGCTCTTGAGCATCGCCTTTGTAGCGCTGCGACAAGCCGCTGAAGAACCAGAAATCTACACGCCAGGCAGCGAAGGCGGGGAACTGGGCAAAGCAATTATCGACGCGTTTGCCGCCGACGTGCGCGATAAAGGCGCCAAATTCGTCGTCCTGCACCTTCCTCTGCATTATCACCTGACCAGCTATTTCAACAATTCACCGCCGCGCAATCCGCCCTATAATTTCCTGCTTGAGCACGCGCGCGAATCGTATCACTATATCGCTTTTGAAGAGCATCTCGAGCCCAGCCACATGAACGACACGCACTGGAGCCCTACCAGACACTATGGTCCCTCGCTGCATGAGCTCCTGGCGTCGGTAGTCGACGACGACCTAGTCCGATGTATTGTTGGCGGCGCTTGCGCCCTGAGACGCTTTACAGATCTCTCCCCGATCATGATTACGCATCAAGCGGCTGACCGCTAGCGACTGCGCTTAACCGGCCTGCTACTGCACATAGTTCTGCCTCAACCGTCGTGATACAATCGAATCGCGTGTCTCAAGCAATAGGAGCCAATTTCGCACATGACAAATCAGGACTTCCTCTTTCGCGGCAGCGTCGAAGATTTAGACGCTGAGGTCGCCGAGTTGATCCGTCACGAAACGGCGCGGCAGCAGGAAAAACTAATACTGATTCCGTCGGAAAGCACCGTTCCATTTGCCGTACGCAACGCGATCAGTTCGTCCTTCCATAACATTTACGCCGAGGGTTATCCGCTCGATAATTCGCGCAAGATGACGCAGAGCGAAATCCTGGATTATGGGCGGCGGCTGCCCGAATTCCGCCGCAATGCCGACCAGCGTTACTACAAAGGCACGGAATACGCCAATATCCTGGAGTCTCTTGCGCGGCGGCGGACCGCCGAGCTTTTCGCCGGCAATGGCTTGGGCGCGGACGATCTATACGTGAATGTTCAGCCGCTTTCGGGCGCGCCCGCCAACAACGCTGTCTACAGCGCACTGCTTGATGTAGGCGACACCGTCATGGGCATGGACTTGATCATGGGCGGGCATCTCACCCATGGCAGCCCGGTGAACCGCAGCGGCATCAATTACAACATAATCAGCTACACGATTGACCCAGTTACCGAGCGCCTTGATTACGAGCAAATCCGCGACCTCGCTCGCAAGCACAAACCACGCCTCATCATCGGCGGTTTCAGCAGCTACCCCTACGCCGCCGACTGGAACGCATTCCGCGGCATCGCCGACGAGGTCGGCGCCTACCTGCTGGCCGATGTCGCCCACGTTGCCGGCTTGATCGCGGCGGGCTTTTACCCTAATCCGGTTGGCATCGCCGATGTCGTCAGCTTCACCACGCACAAAACCCTCAACGGACCGCGCGGCGCCGTCCTCATCACTCACCACCGTGACCTTTCGCGCAAGCTCGACCGCGCCGTCTTTCCGGGCGAACAAGGTGGACCACACATCAATACGATGGCTGGCTTGGCAGTCGCGCTACGCATCGCCAACAGCAAGCAATTCCGGCAGTTGCAGCGGCGGACACTCGACAACGCGCCGCGCCTGGCCGCCAAACTCGAATCGCGCGGCTTGCGCCTGCCCTATGGCGGCACCGACACACATCTGCTGCTGGTCGATTGCAAGTCGATCACGGGCCGCGACGGCGCGGTTCTCAGCGGCGACATGGCAGCGCGCATCCTGGATCTCGCTGGCATCGTCGTCAATCGGCAGACGATCCCCGGCGACGCGTCGGCGCTGCGGCCGAGCGGGATTCGCCTTGGCACGACTTGGGTCAGCCAGCGCGGCATGCGAGCGGCCGAGATCGATACGCTCGGCGATATCATCGCTGATGTGCTCCGGGCATGCGCGCCCTTCAATCTAACGGGCCGCGTCAGACCGCTGCCGCGCGCCAAAGTCGATTTTGATGCCCTGCAAAGCGCAGGCAATCGCGCGCGTGAACTGTGCGCCGGTATCGGAATCGACACAGAAGCCCAGGCTGACGGTTATCCGCACTTTTACGCCGGTGAGGAACCCTCACCCCCCGCCCCCCTCTCCCATGAAGGGAAAGGGGGAGACGAGTCGGGCGATTCAAGCCCCTATCTTTTTGAGGGAGAGGGGTTTGGGGTGAGGGTTAGCGTCGAGGGGGCCGCAGCTGGCGACTTCCTGCAGATCGCGGTTACTAGCGATGTCGCAGCGCTGGACGATGGCGAAAGCCAGCCGACTCACATCCTTGAGAAGGACGGCTCGGTGATGGCGAGCGGCGAAGTCACCCGCGTCTCGTCAAGCGAATATCGGCTGAATATTGGTGGGCGGGGTCGCGCAGGCACTAACCCGTCGAGCGACCGCGCCGTCGCCTGGCTGCGGGCGCTCAGCGACGGATTCGCCCTATTCGACGACGAGGACCTGCACGCCAAGCTGCCTGGTCCGGTCGCCGTATCGGTGCTCGGTCGAGCAGAGCTAACTTCATCCCAATCCCCTCCGAAATCAAGGCTAACCCCTCCCCCCGGGCCCCTCCCCGAGGCATCAGGGAGGGGGGGCGCTAAGCGCGAACCGCTAGTGTCAACAGACGACGCGCGTGCGGCAAAGTCCCCCTCCGTTGCTAAGATGGTGGATTTAGGGAGAGGTGGGTCTGGGCAAGGGGATGAAGTTGCGGGCGGTGAAAGCGCGGCCGCCGGATTCGACCGCAAAGCCTATCATATCGGCATCAACGGCGAGAATTTACGTGCTCAGCCAGCCAATGGATTGCCAAAATTCGACCCCAACGTGGCGGCGGTGGATTTGCTCAAAGAAACGCCGTTACACAACCTGCATTTGGAATTGGGCGCGAAGATGGCGCCTTTCGCCCGTTACGATATGCCGCTCTGGTACAAATCGGTCAGCGACGAGCACTCGGCTGTGCGCAACGACGCCGGCGTCTTTGACGTGGCGCATATGGGTGTCTTTGATGTTCGTGGGCGCGGCGCCGAGGCATTTCTGGACCAAGTCACGACAAACGATGTCCGACGCCTTAAGGTCGGCGCTTCGCATTATACCTACCTGCTGGATGTGGATGGCATCCCGCTTGACGATCTGATGATCTATCGCCTGGGCAATGAACATTTCCTGGCCGTGGTCAACGCCTCCAATAATGACAAGAATTGGGCTTGGCTCAATGCCGTGATTGCGGGCGAAGTCATGATCGATCCGGTGCATCCAAGCCGACTCATCGAAGGAACCGACCGCTTTGAACTGCGCGATCTTCGTCTGGAACAATGGGCCGCCGAGCGCCGCGTCGATATCGCGCTGCAGGGACCCAAAAGCCTCGATTACCTGATTCAGCTCGGCGGCAGCGACGACGACCTTGCCGCAATCAAGCGACTGAAATGGGCCGGCGTTGAGCGGGTGACTCTCGGCGAATTTGACCTGATCGTCTCGCGCACCGGCTATACCGGCGAGCGCGTCGCCTACGAGCTCTTTGTGCATCCGGAGCGGGCGGCCGCGCTCTTCCGTCGATTGGTCGAAATGGGGGTGACGCCATGTGGATTGGCGGCGCGCGACAGCCTGCGCACTGAAGCTGGCTTGCCCCTCTACGGCTTCGAGCTGGCCGGCGACTTCAACTTGAATCCAGCCGAGGCCGGCTTCGGCGCTTACGTCAAGCTCTATAAGCCCTTCTTTGTCGGCAAGCGCGCTTTCGTCCGGCATGAGGCGAAACGTTCGACCCAGGTCAGCCGATTCCGCCTGGACGTCAGGGGGGCGCGCCCAGCCCATTATGGCGACCCGATCGTAAACGCGCGCGGCCGCGTGGTCGGCACAGTCACCAGTTGTAATATCGATTCCGATGGCTATCAACTGGGGCAGGCATCGATGGATCGCAGCTTCCGCAAGCCGGGCACACAGTTGGCGGTCTTCGCCAGCGCTGGACGGGCAAAACCGGTCGATATCGCGGGCTTGAGCCTAGGCAAGCGGGTGACGATGCCGCAGCCGCTGACAATCCTCTCGCGCTTTCCCAAGCTAAAATGACGCGGGCCGAAGCCTAGGGTGGCGCAGGGTCGCGCAGGCGCCTACCCGCCGACACTGCCCCGCCGACACCGGCGCCTCTTTCGTTGCGGCCGAGAATCTCGGTGATGCGGTCGTGATGAGCGAAGAGCACGATTGTATCGCCCGCCTTCAGGATCCGCTGGCCGTCGGGATGTACATCGGGCGCGCCTCCGTTTTGCCGATGAAGAAGCACAATATCGACCCCTTCATTTTCCTGAATCCCGTCAACCGTGGCGCCGTCCATGAAGGAACCTTCGCGCACGATGAAGCGGATCATACTGTACTCCATGCCGGCGATATGCAAATTCTGCGTGATTTCGGCGCCGACAGCCGCGCCGGCGAAAGCGGGCGCCGCCAGATCCGAGGCGCTCAGCACCTCGACATTTAGGAAGCGCTCAATCTGATTGGCCAACCGCTTGTCCCACATGCGCGTGACCAGGCGGGCGCTATCGTTCATATCGCGCATCCGCATCGTAACCTCGAGATTGACATAATCATCCGAGGTGCAGACGATGGCTGCGCTGGCGTGATCCAAGCGGGCGGTTTGCAGCACATGCTCGTTGCGGGCATCGCCAGCAATCAGCGGCACATCGAGGTCGTGCAGCCGGTCATGCGCGTCTTTATCAATATCGCTGTCTACCGCCACTACTTCGAAACCCATCTGCCTGAGCTCGCGCACGATCCGCATGCCGGTATGCCCGATGCCAACCACAATGATATGCCGCCGAAATGTTGATGCCACTGCCACCTCCCAGGCGCCGCGCCTTTGCTCACGATCGATAAAGAGCCGCAGGAAATCGGCCGCGCCTTGGCCCACAACGTATACCGCCACCAAGGGCATGACATACCAGAAGACGATCAGGTAGGGCTCGTTCGGCACCTCAATGGACGATTCCAATACCATTAGAGCCAGCATGTAATAGGGCATGTCAATGAGTGCTAGCGCCTCATTGTCCGAAAACGTATTGTTGAGATACCAATACACCAAGCCGCCAACCAGGATGGCGAAGAAAAAGACAAAAAGCGGTTTGCGGAACTCGCTGAGCAGGGCGCGCGTATCGTGCCAGCCCACCCGCAACACACGCACATGCCGTCTTTGGCTCTTCAGCGAGACGATTTCAACTAGCTGATTGCCCGTCACGTGAATCTCCCGGCGAAACTGCGCGGATTATAGGGGGGCAGCGCAAGCCTGAAAAGCGCAATCTAGCTCGAATGCCTGGTTTTAGACGATGCCGTTCTGCAGCAGATAAATCAGGAGCGTCAGCGAAATCGGGCTGAGCAGCGTAGTCGTCATGATCAGGTTGAGCGCCAGATCGCGGTCGGTGTCGAATTCATAAGCCAGGATGAGCGTCAGCACCGCGGTCGGCATGCCCGCTTGCAGGATAAAGGCGGAACGCGCGGCGCCATCCAGGCTTAGCAAGGAGGCGCAAACAATCGCGATCAGCGGCGCTAGCAGCAGACGAATCGCTATGCCCGATAGCAACAGGCGCCAGCGATCGGGTTTGCGGAATCGGCCCAACTGCAATCCGAGCAGCACCAACATCAAGGGGATCGACGCATCAGCCAGCAGCTGCGATGTACGGCTGAGCGCCGGCGGCAATTCGCTGAATCCGGCCGCCTTTAGCGCAAGCGCCAGCGCCAACGCGTAGACCACCGGCGTGCGCAAGATGCTGTAAAACGAATTTAGCATCGAAGCGGCCCCGCTTGAAGAAACGTACGGTCCCAGCGTCCAGGCGACTGTCGAGCCGGCGATGTAGATGATGACCGCATAGGTCAGCGCCTCGCCGCCAAAGGCGAAGTTCACGATCGAAAGACCGAAGTTGGCGCCATTGAAGACGAAGGCAGCGACCAAGGTCGTGGCAAACTCACGCGAATTGATCTGGTAGCGCGTCGACCCAGCCAATTTCAGGCAGCGAAGGACTAGGTAGGCTTGCGCGCCCACCGCGGCCATGAGCGCCAGCGTGCCAAAATAGACGCGCAGGAAATCGCCGCCGCTGATGTCGCTCGTATAGACGGCGTCAAAGGCGAGCGCCGGCGCAAAGACATAGAACATCATGCGGGAAACCATCGCCGGATCGACGTTCAGCCGACGGCGCAAGACGACGCCCACCGCGGCAATCGCCAGCACCGGGATCATGTTGTCGACGAAGATGTTCAGAAGCGCGAGCATTTCTGAGTCTCGATTGGTTGCTGATTCAACGATATCGAGAATGTAAGGGCGACTGACCCGCGGTGCCCGTGCTGGTCCATTGGTCGCCTATTATGCATCGCTGATGAGGCGATTCTTTCGTTCACGCGCCTCCGGCCGATTTCGCCGGCGCGCAGCAGAGCACCAGTTCCTTCGCCGCCCGCACTTCATCCAGGCGGCGCACGGGCGCTGTGTGGGGCGCGTTGCGCAGCAGTTCGGGGTCGTTGCGCGCTTCTTCCGCGATGCGCTCCATCGCCTCGACGAATTCGTCCAGATCGGCTTTGGTCTCGGTCTCGGTCGGCTCGATCAGCAGCGCTTCGGGCACGATCAGCGGGAAGTAGTTGGTGGGCGGGTGAAAGCCGTAATCCATCAGCCGTTTCGAAATATCCAGGGCGTGTATGTCTTCGGCGTCCTCGAAGTGCCCTGACGGGTCAGTGTCTACGCGACCCTCCAGCACGAACTCATGCCCGCAATATCGCGGATAGGGCACTGTGTAGGTCTTCATCAGCCTGGCGCGCAGGTAATTGGCGTTGAGCACGGCGTAGCGCGTCACATCGCGGATGCCACTGTCGCCGTAGACACGGATATAGGCGTAGGCGCGCAAATGCATGCCAAAGTTGCCGTGGAATGCTTTCATCCGCCCGATGCTCTTCTCCGGCATGACGAAGCCGTAGAGGGGGGCGCGGGCGACCAGGTTGGTCGCCCCTACACCTTCTTCACCCGCAGCGCGCTTTTGTAGGGGCGACATATCATGTCGCCCGCCTTCCGCAGCGTCCGCCTCGCCCTGCTCCACAATCTTCACAATCGGTCCCGGCAGATAAGGCGCCAGCTTCTCGTTGACGCCGACCGCGCCGCTGCCCGGTCCGCCACCGCCGTGGGGCGTAGAGAAGGTCTTGTGCAGGTTGTAGTGCATGACATCAAAGCCGAGCGCGCCTGGTTTGACCGCCGCCATCAGCGCATTCATATTGGCGCCGTCCATGTACATCAAGCCGCCGGCGTCGTGCACGGTCGCAATCACCTCGAGAATGGTTTCTTCAAATAGCCCCAGCGTACTCGGCACGGTAATCATCATACCGGCGATGCGGTCGCGCAGCTCGCCTTCGCAAGCGGCGTGCAGGGCATCCATATCGACATTGCCCTTGTTATTGGAGGGAAGTTCCAGCACTTCCATGCCCGCCATCGTCACGGTGGCCGGGTTGGTGCCGTGGGCGCTATTCGGCACAAGGATGAGATCGCGCTGTCCCTCGCCGCGGTCGATGTGATACTGGCGGATCATCAGGATGCCGGCAAACTCGCCTTGCGCGCCGGCCGCCGGCGTCAGGCTGACCGCCTCGAAGCCGCTAATTTCGCCAAGCCACTGCTGCAGCTCGTGCATCAAAAAGAGCGCGCCTTGCGAGCCGCTCTCATCGGTAAGCGGATGCAACTGCGCGAAGCCTGGCAAGCGCGCCGCGTCTTCGTTGACTTTGGGATTGTATTTCATCGTGCAGGAGCCGAGCGGGTACAAGCCCTGGTCGATGGAATAATTGAGCTTACTCAGCTTGACGAAGTGGCGCACGACCTGCACTTCGCCGACCTCGGGCAAGGGCAACTCCTCGCGCATCAGCGCCGTCGGCAGTTCCACCTTGGGCACATCGCAATCCGGCAAGTTGACGCCCATTCGCCCTGGCGAACCGATGTCGTAGATCAGCGGTTGCAATTGCTCTGCGGTCATCGGCTAAGTCCTCCCAGGATCTCGATCAGGCGGTCGATCTCGTCCTTGGCGTTCATCTCGGTCACGCAGAGCAGCATGCGGTCTTCCAGGTGGAAGTAATGCTGCCCCAGGTCATAACCGCCGATGATGCCCTGCGCCAGCAGCGCCTCGTTGATCTCGGCGATCGGGCGCGGGCAAGCGACCACAAATTCATTGAAAAAGGGTTTGCTCATGTCGACGCTGTAACCGTCCAGCCGGCTGATCTCGTTGGCGGCGTAATGCGCCTTGTAATAGTTGAGTTCGCCGACTTTTCGCAAGCCATTCTTGCCCATCAGCGCCATATAGACCGACGCCGAAAGCGCCATCAGCCCCTGGTTGGTGCAGATATTGCTGCTGGCGCGCTCGCGCTTGATGTCTTGCTCGCGCGGGCGCAAGGTCATGACGAAGGCGCGTTTGCCATCGGCATCGAGCGTCTCGCCGATGATGCGACCCGCGATGCGGCGCACATACTTTTGACGGATGGCGAAGTATCCCAGATATGGACCACCAAAACCGAGCGGCACACCCATCGATTGCCCTTCGCCAACGACGATGTCGGCGCCCAGCTCGCCCGGGCTCTTGAAGATCGATAGCGCCATCGGGTTGGCGACGATCACCAATAGCGCTCCAGCCTCATGCACCGCATCAGCCAGCGCCGCCATGTCATCAATCTGGCCGAAGAAGTCGGGGTACTGCACCGCGAGCATGGCGGTGTTTTCATCTAGCATTTCGATCAGATCGACAATTTCGCCCCGTCCGCGGTCGCCGATAATGCGGATGTCGCGGCCCCGGTGGTAGGCACGCACGACTTCGCGGTATTGCGGGTGGATGGCGTGGCTTAGGATGACTTTCTTGCGGCGGTGGCGCGAGACTTCAAGGGCGACCGTTACCGCTTCGGCGAGGCTGGTGGCGCCGTCATAGTGGCTGGCGTTGGCGGCGTCCATGCCGGTGAGCGCGCACATCATAGATTGGTATTCGTAGGTCGCCTGCAGCGTGCCTTGTGATATTTCCGGCTGATAGGGTGTGTAGGCGGTATAAAATTCGCCGCGCAGCAGCATGTGATTCACCACCGAAGGAATGAAGTGATGATAGGCGCCAGCGCCGCGAAAGATGGCGAAGTCTTGTGCGTGGTCATTCGCCTCGCTGATCGCCAGCATCTCAGCGGCCACTTCCATCTCGCTCATTGGCGGCGGCAAATCCAGCTTGGGAAACCGGTGAGTCGGCGGCACCGCGCGGAACAACTCATCAATGGCGTCGACGCCAATTTCCGCCAGCATCTGCTGCGTTTCGATTGCGGTGTGTGGTATATAGCTCACTTGTAGATATACCTTTCTCCAAATACTTCCCAGCGTTCACGCAGAAGAGCAATGTGTAGTCGTGGCGTGGGCGGGCGACTCACTGAGTCGCCCCTACAGGTGCTAGCGATCCTTTATCCTATGTTGGCCGCACGCTAACGGCTGTCGCAGTATGCGTCGTATGCCGCCGCGTCCATCAGGCTGTTTAGCGGCGCCAGGTCGCTCGCGCTGATCTTCACCATCCAACCGGCGCCAAAAGGATCAGCATTCACCGTCTCGGGCGCGTCTTCCAGCGCGGAATTGACTTCGACAATCTCGCCAGCTACCACGCTATACAGTTCGGATGCCGCCTTCACCGATTCAACTTCACCGAAGGAATCGCCTGCGTCGACGGAATCGCCTGCGTCCCGAAACTCCACGTACACGATATCGTTCAGTTGATCTTGCGCATAATCGGTGATGCCAATCGTCACCACGTCGCCATCAACGGCGAACCACTCGTCGGTCTCCGCATACTTGAGTTCAGCCGGTGTCTTCCAATCGCCCATCGTCATCGCTCCTCGAGAAAATTCAACAAAAAAGGGCGCACCTCATGCCGAGAATGCGCCCTGTCGGTCTCCTAGACCTTCAGAGATTCTTGCCACAAGAATCCTTTTGCCTGAGAGTTTCACGCAAGTTGGCCTACTTGTCGCTTGCCCCTTCGGCGTTCCGTCCGGCGACGGAATCTCTCTTCTTGCAACAATTAAATTCTAGCCGCTTTCATGCCTACTGGCAAACTATGAGATTGACTTTCCACCTGCGCTTGATTCGGCGCTCCGCCTGTATCATTGAGCGGCTTGCTGCTAAGATTAATCCGCCGTGTTCCTGAACGCGAGACACGCATGAAACATAAGCGGAAACGGACGCAATTACGCTATATCCTCTACAGTTCAATTGCTGGGCTGCTGCTCGGCATTTCCGCCCTTACTGTTTTCCTCATTCAGGACCAATTGCTGGGAACTGAGGAGCCAGATACCGGTCATTTCCAAGTTGATGGCGCGGCCGAGTTTGATGGCGTGATACGTATCAAGCCGCCGATCAATATGCCGGATTTTACTCTGAGCAGTCAAAATGGCGATTCGACCAGCTTGCGCGATTTGCGCGGACGATTTGTTTTGCTGACCTTCGGATTTACCAACTGTCCCGATATCTGCCCGCTGACGCTTAACGAATTTCAATTGGTCAAGGGCTTGCTCGGCGACAATTCGCATGACGTGGCATTCGTCTTCATTAGCGTTGACGGGAGCCGCGACACGCCCACCGTCTTACGCAACTTTTTCGCCTTCCGCAAGCTCGACCAGATCATTGGCTTGACAGGCGCGGAAAGCGAAGTGCGGGCGGCTGGCGCGCCCTTGGGGCTGTCCTTTGAGCGGAGCACAGAAACGGCGACCGGTTCGTATTCGGTTAATCACACGTCCGGCTCCTTCTTGCTCGATCGGCGCGGACGCTGGATTATGCGATTTCAGTTTGGCGTACCACCAGAAAGAATCACCGCTGAATTGCGAGAACTGATTGCTTTCGACCGGAAGCTTGCCAACGACTGATATACCTTCGCGGAACACGCGGCGCGATAGAGGTGATTACCTCGTAATTGTTGCTGCGAATCCAGCCCGCAATTTCTTCGGCGCTGATGCAATCTTCACCTTGCTTACCAAGCAGAACCACCTCATCGCCGGACTTAACGCCTGGAATGTGACTGACGTTCAGCATAATCTTTTCCATGCTGACCCGACCGGCAAGCGGCGCCCGCCTTCCGTGGATCAACACTTCTCGCCAGGTGTTTGGCGTCCGGCGCAAGCCATCGGCGTAACCGACCGGCGCAACAGCGATTGTCTCCTCGCCGCGCGTGCGATAGGCATCGCCGTAGCCAACGCGGGAACCTGACGGCAAGGTCTTCACCTGCGCTATTTGCGTCTTCCAGGACATTGCCGGACGTAGAAACTCAGCGATTCCGCTATTGGGCATCGGTTCCAGCCCGTACAGCATCACACCGGGCCGTACAACATTGAAATAACTGTCTTGGCAATTCAACACCGCGGCGGAGTTGGCAGCGTGAATCTGTTCGACCTGAATCCCGGCTTCGCGAATCCACCTAAGGATGTGGCTGAAGGTTTTGAGTTGCTCCTTCATATATTGCGGATCATCATCGGCCGTAGCGAAGTGCGTGAAAATGCCTTCCAGTTTGATCCCTCCGATTCCCACAATCTCGAGCAAAGCGCGGCTGCCGATTGCGGCAATACTCCGAGCCTTCCCATGCCCGTATCAACTTTCAGGTGTACTTTGAGTTCGGCGTGCGCTCTACGCGCTGCGGAGATGCACCGCTCGGCAAAGCCCTGGTCGAATACCGACAGACTTAAGTTCTGTTCGATAGCAAATGGTATCGCTTCTGAAGTGACGTAACTCAGTACGAGGATTGGCGCGCCAATTCCGCACTCGCGCAGCTCAAGCGCCTCAGCCATATTGGCAACAGCCAGCTGATCGCAGCCGTTTTGCAGCGCCGTGCGCGCCACGGCGGGAGCGCCATGACCGTATGCATTCGCTTTGACCACAGCCATGATCGAGACATTGCCGCCTACCTTGGCTTTGATCCAACGCACATTGGAAGCCAATGCGTCAAGATCTATCTGAATGCGACTGGGAAAATCCACTCTTTGCCCGCTTCCAAACTGCGCTTTTGCTCGCGCCTGCGCACGCTCCAATTCTGATTCAGCTAGTGTCTCCATGTTTCTTTCGCCATGCCCTTGTTGGAACATCGCTCACTGCGCGAGAAGTTACGAAAGCAGTATATCAGCGGCTGCCGATAGCTGCTGTAAAACTGACAAACTCATGCGCCAAGCCTAAGCCAACGCGCCAACGATAAGAACGATTGCTTAATCTGTTATAATGTTCGCCGACGAAAGCGTACGCGGAGAGCGTGACCAACCGTTGCCAGCGCACTCGAGGAAATTCCATTCCAATCTGACAAAACCACGCTGCCGTCTCCATAGGAATCGCCATGGCATTCGATTTTGATATTGTCGCCACTGATGGCGGCGCGCGCGCAGGTATCTTGCGCACTCCACACGGCGATATTCCCACACCTGTTTTTGCGCCGGTTGGCACCGCCGGAACGGTAAAAGCCCTACCGCCACGAGACCTGGAATCGCTCGATGTCAAGCTCTTGCTTTCAAACACCTATCACCTCTTTCTGCGGCCTGGCGACGATTTGGTGCGCGACCTGGGCGGATTGCACCAATTCATGAACTGGGACGGACCCATCTTAACCGACTCTGGCGGCTTCCAGGTATTTAGCCTGGCTCAGATCAATAAGATCGACGACGACGGCGTCACCTTTCGCAGCCATTTGGATGGCAGCATGAAGAGGCTTGATCCAAAGCGCTCGATGGAAATCCAGCACAATCTTGGCGCCGACATCATTATGGCTTTCGATCAATGTCCACCGCCAACGGACCGCGAAGAGGTCTGCGCCGCGGTTGAGCGAACGCATCGCTGGCTGAAACAATGCCGCGAGGCGCATCCTGACGATAGTGAGCAAGCCTTGTTCGGAATCGTGCAGGGTGGCGTCTTTCCCGATCTGCGCGAGAAATCAGCGCGATTCGTATCGGAAATGGACCTAAAGGGTCACGCAATCGGCGGCTTGGCTGTTGGCGAATCCAAAGCAGCGATGTATGCGACGCTCGATGAGACGCTGCCCTGCCTGCCAGACTCCAAACCACGCTATCTCATGGGCGTTGGCGAACCCGATGATCTGGTAGAAGGCATTCAGCGCGGCGTCGACATTTTTGATTGCGTGATCCCGACGCGGCTAGCGCGCCATGGCGCGGCATTCACGCGCGACGGCCGCATAAACCTGAGAAACGCCAGCTACAAGCGAGATGAATCGCCGATTGATAAAAGCCTTCACAACTATGCCAGCGGCTTTTCCCGCGCCTATTTGCGCCATTTGGTTGTAGCGAAAGAACTGTTGGCGCACTATCTGTTGAGCCTGCACAATATCGACTTTCTGACGCGGCACGTGGAGAATATGCGCCAAGCCATCATTGACGGCAACTTTCGTGATTATGCCGCTCGGTTCTTGCCGCGCTATTTGCGCCGCGATCTGCCCATCGAGTAGGTGACTGGCGACATGCAAAACAGCTGCACGCAACTGGCGATCTTCGCATGCTCAGCTATGCACGCTGCGGTGGCGGAGGAGCCGTGCGCGATTGCCCTTAGTCAGCGCGCAAGTCAACATTTGCGAATAAATCATTTTCATCAACACGACTGTGATTCGGTTTCGGATAAACGCGTGTAAAGCCCTGTCTGCTGTAAAGCAGCCGCCGCAATAATCGAGACGTCCGCGTTGCGCGCCCGCCCCCTTGGCTGGCGTGGCAGCGGCTCGCCTTTTCCCAAATATCAAGATAAGGAGCAATAGAAATACGCGCGTGAACCGGCTCAATATGTTCCAGTGACTTCAGCGTATCTACGTCGCGGTTGATGCCCATCCGCCGTGGGTCTTGTCCCTTCAGCCGCGCCCGCCATATACGCATCCACATCGACCATTTGGGATAGGCTGCGTAATACAGCTTCTGCGGGCAATAGCCGCCGATTACCGCGGCCTCGTCACGAAGACGCTCAAAGGCGCGCACGGTCGCCCGTTGAATCGCTATATGATCGGGATGACCGTAACCGCCGTAGCGATTGAAGGTGATCACGACCTGTGGTTCGACCCGGCGCATGACCTCAATCACGTCCGCAGCGACGCTTTCCGCATGATGCCGCCAACGGTATGCCAGGCAGTCCGGGTGTTCTGCCGTTTCACTGCCGGTCATGCCACTGTCGCGGTAGCCCAACATGAAAACTTCTTTGAACTTTAGGTACTGACGCGCGCATTCCAATTCCCTCAATCGCAATTCGGCCACGGTGGCAAACTTGCCGCGCAGGGCATCGGGAACGAATCCGACATCGCCATTGGTCGCGCAAATCAGATACACATCGACGCCTTCATCAATCCATTTGGGAATGGCGGCGCCCAAACCGAAACTCTCATCATCTGGATGCGCATAACTGATCAGCAGACGACGCTTTTCCATAAGATTCTCCAGACAACGAGAAGGTCAACTTACGATTGTCCTATTATACTGACTGCGTACTGTCGAAGTCAGCGCCGCATCCTTAACCTGTGGCGCGCGCCTTATCAGAATCGTGAAAGCTGGCATGGATGCGTCAATTTAGAAGGTCGACCTGGGTAAGCGCAAGCGTAATCGTTTTGAGCTTCGTGATTTTTCCTTTCGCTAGCCTGGGACAAGATTCAACCGTCGTTCCCGAAGCGACGCTGACGCCGAGCCCAACTGCGACTCCCACTTTCACTCCGAGCCCTAGCGTTACGGCATCCGCTACGCCAAGCCCAACCGCCACACCGGACCATTCGCTGAAATCGGCGCGGCTTGTTCGCGCGGCTATAGCCGATATCTATGCCCCACCGGCAGTGGAAGCGGTCGGTCCGCGAAGATATCCGCGCGGCATCAATCCACTGACGGGCTTGCCCTACCCCAGCGAAGAAGCGCAACTGCGCCGAAATTTGATTGTCAAGATTTCCAATTGGCCCCCCAAAGTTCGTCCTCAGCACGCCATCAATCAAGCGGATCTGGTATACGAATATGAAGCTGAAGGCGGCGTTACCCGCTTCGCCGCGCTATTCCGCAGCAATGCGCCGGAACAAGTGGGCTCATTGCGCAGCGCGCGCTTACTGGACATTGAGCTGCTGACCATGTACGCTTCGCTGCTGGCATATTCGGGAACGAGCGGTCCCATTCACGAGATCTATAAGAATGCCCCTTACCGCCCGGTACTGCTATCGCCATCGCTCGGTGATAACTGCGGGAATGCCGGGTTCTGCCGCGACGAGTCCTTGCTGGAGCGCGGCTATGAACACACGCTCTTCGGCGACACGCGACAGATTTGGAATATCGCCAGCCGGCGCGGCGTCAACATAGGTTACCGCGCTATTGGCTTCGCTTTTGATCTGCGTCCGGACGCCGGCGGCAACGATGTCAACGACATTTACATCAATTGGTATAACCGAACCGATGCCCGCTGGCAGTACGATGAAGTCAGCGGTCGATATCTTCGTTACGCCGACGGCTTGCCCCATTTCGACGCCGCTGACGATACTCAGCTCTGGGCGGATAATCTCGTGATGCTTCAAGTTATCCATAATCGGCGTCCCGATCTCTTCACGCCCGGGTCCATTGACGAGTCCTTGGAAGTGGCGCTCTGGGGCCAGGGCCGCGCTTATGTCATGCGTGACGGAAAGCTTTACAAGGGCTACTGGCGTCGTCTCAGCCCAAATCGCGGCGAGGCGCTTTCCCTGATATACGGCGACGAATCTGCAATCATGCTCAAACCGGGACGCACCTGGGTCACCATTTTGCGCCGGTTGGACGATGTCGTGCTCAGCGATGCAATGGCCAATATGCCGGCGACGGCAACTGCGGTCGCCAAGTCGGAAAGCTGAGACGCGGTTGACCGTCAGGGCGGGCGGACGTACCATGAAGTTTATTCCGCGGCGATAAGAGCGAAGGCATACTATTGCGGCGCGCTTCTCACGGTTGTCTGATACTTAGCATCATCCTTGCACTATTTGCGGTCGGTTTGCTTGCGGCGGTTCTGTTCACCGCCGGCGGGCAACTTCAGGACAAATTGCAATCTTTCATTCTCAGTGTGCAGTTGAGTAACCGCGCGTCAGAATTGGGCGCGCCCTTCGGCAGCGACGCAAAACCAATCCGCTTTCAGATCCCGGCCGGCGCCGCCGCTGGCGCCATTGCTACAGCCCTGAGCGAAGCGCGGCTTATTCGAGATACCAGCCTGTTCGTGGATTTCGCCCGCCTCGAAGGTTATGATCGGCGTTTTGAAGCGGGTGTCTATTTTCTAAATCAGACGCAATCGATCCGGCAAATCGCGCTTATCCTTACAGATTCCAGCAGGAGCTTTATCCCGCTCCGCAGTATGGAGGGCGCTCGCATTGAAGAGATAGCCGAGCTCGTCGACTTGAACGGCCTCTTCGCTTTCACTGGCGCTGAATTCTTTACCTTGGTCGACGAGGGCGCGTTCATCCCGCCTGACTTCGCCACCTGGGCGGGCATACCGCTCGGCGCATCGCTTGAAGGCTTCATGTTTCCCGATACCTATCAGCTGCCGCCCGATATCACCGCTGACGGGTTGCGAGATCTGCTGCTGCGAACCTTTCGAGACCGCGTCGGCGAGAGCTTGCGCGACGAAGCAATTGCGCAAGGGCTTACCCTGCACGACGTCGTGACGCTGGCGTCCATCATCGAGCGCGAAGCCGTCTGGCGCGATGAGCATGCCATGATCGCGAGCGTGTACCGCAATCGACTGGACATCGGCATGAAGCTGGAAGCCGACCCGACGGTGCAATACGGGATCCAGGGAGAGCGTGATTCCTGGTGGCCCCAAATCACCCGCGCCGATTACCGCGATGTTCAATCTCCCTACAATACCTATCTGATCGGGGGGCTGCCGCCCGGTCCCATCGCCAGCCCGGGGCTGTCTGCGATTCGAGCGGCAATCTTCCCGGCTGAATCGGGCTACTACTTCTTCCGCGCCGCCTGCGATAACTCGCATTACCACAACTTCGCCGTCACTTTCGAAGAGCACGTGGCGAATGGCTGCTGAACCAGCGGCGCTGGGCGCAAATTTCAGAACCGTACTCCTCCTGTTCCTTCTTTCAAGCGCCTTGACAGCCTGCGAAGCGGGATTGCCACGGAAAATCGCCTTACTCGCGCCTTTTGAGGGACAGTACCGCGAGATCGGCTACAACGCGCTTTACGCCATTCGGCTGGCATTCGCCGATGCCGAGCCAAAGGATGCGCAGCTTCTGGCAGTTGACGACGGCGGAACAGTCGCAACGGCAATTGAGCGTATTAAAGCGCTCAATATAGATCCCGCCGTCGCGGCAATCATGGTTTTGGGACCGGCCGCCACCGATCCTGCTGTTCAAATGGCGAATGACAAGCCGCTGATCATAATCGGCAACTGGGGGCACGATCGCAGCGATGCGGACAGTTTGTACGCGGCGCACCCAAACCTGGCGAAAGCGCATTCGACTGGCGACCTCTTGATGCTCTCTGAGACCTGGGATATCCGCGACGATCTGGAGTCATTACGCTTCGAAAGCAGCGGCTCTTTGCCGGATGCCGCTTTCCACAAGCGATACGTCAACAGCGCGCTCTACGCGCCGCCGCCAAATCATCTTGCCACTTTGACCTACGACATCGCGCGCCTGGCGCTGGCTGCGCTGAAAAGCGACGAAGCGTTCGCCGCCAATTCTCATCAAGGCATAGCCAGCAGCATTCGCTTTAAAGACGGTTATTGGGTCAGCGCCCCGGTAAACCGTTACCGTTACCAGGGCGGCCAACTTGTCCTGGCCACCGACTAAAGCTCTTTGCCATCAATGACCCCGTGAAACAGTGGCAGCGGATCGACCTGAGATTGGCTGAATGCCACCGCATCGCCGAGCTCTTCCAGCGCCGCCTGCAAACTCTTTTCATCGTTTGCATGAACCGTCATCAGCAGATCGCCCGCGGCGACCACATCGCCAACTTTCACCTGCACTTCTATGCCGACTGCGTGATCAATCTCATCACCCTTGGTTCGGCGGCCCGCGCCCAGCGTCAATGTCGCCCAGGCGATGCGATCAGCAAATACGGCGGCGACGGCGCCGCTCTGCCGCGCGCGCAAACTGTAGCGAATCCTCGCTTGCGGCAGCCTTTGCGGATCTTCAATTTGCGCCGCATCGCCCCCTTGCGCCTGCACCATTCGATGCAAGTTCTTGAAACCGGCGCCAGTTCTCAGCGTTTGGTCAACCTCGGCGCGCGTCGCCGCAAGATCCGTCCAACGTTCGCCCTGACCAGCGAGCCGCAGCATATGCGCCGCCACCTCGACGCAGTGTTCGTGAAAATCTGCCGGACCTTCACCGCGCAAAGTTCTGACCGCTTCCGCCACTTCCAAGGCATTGCCGACGGCGGCGCCTAGCGGTTGATTCGCATCCGATAAGAGCGCCACCATGTCGCGGCCCGCGTCCAGGCCGATCTGCACCATAGTGGTCGCCAGCGCGCGCGCCTCTTCCAAAGTCTTCATGAAGGCGCCGCTTCCGAGCTTGACATCCAGTACAATGCCGCTGGAACCGGCCGCCAGTTTCTTGCTCATGATGCTGCTGGCGATTAGCGGTCGGCTGGCGACCGTGCTGGTCACATCCCGCAGCGCGTAAATCTTGCCATCGGCCGGCGCCAGTGTTGTGCTCTGTCCTCCGATGACGAGGCCGTTTTCGCGCGCGATTCGCCGAAATTCGGCTTCGGACAGATTGACATTGAAGCCGCTGATCGACTCCAGCTTGTCCAACGTACCGCCGGTCGAGCCCAAGCCGCGGCCGCTCATTTTAGCGATCGGCACGCCAAACGATGCCACCACCGGCAGCACAACCAGGCTGGTCTTGTCGCCAACGCCGCCCGATGAATGTTTGTCGACCATGTAATCAGCGATATCGGACAGATCGAGCATATCTCCCGATTCCGCCATCGCCATCGTTAGGTGCACGGTTTCGGCGCGATTCATCCCCTGGAAGTAAATTGCCATCAAGAGCGCCGCAAACTGATAATCCGGGATATCGCCCGCGGTGTACCCAGCGATGAAAAAGCGAATCTCGCTTTCTGTCAGCGCCTCGCCGTCGCGCTTTTTCTCGATCAATTGGTCCATTCGCAGCATTTGGCGACTCCCTGCCAAGACTTCAGCCACTGAGATACAACATGCCTTCACATAGTATAAGGCATCTGTAAGATGTAAATCATAAGTAAACTGCTTTGCGCTGCCCCGCGCCACAATTGACTACATACCAATTGCTATGTACGATTTGATTGATAAGCGGGCACGGTTCCCGCATCCATTTACGCATTGGATTTACTTGAATAAGCTGACGAGGGTATTGACGTGACGCAGAAAAGCAAGGGCGCTCCCAAACAGACGAAGATCATCCTGGGGGCGGTAATCATCATCGCCGTCGCGGTCGCCGCCGTATTGGTCATCTTGAGCAGCCAGAGCTCGTTCAGCGAGCAGGCAGCCGACTATTCGCAGATACCGCAGAATCGTACCGATGACGGCGCTTTCATCTTGGGCGATCCGGCCGCGCCGATCACCATTGTCGCATTTGAAGACTTCCTCTGTGGACATTGCCAGAGCTACAAATCGACTGTCGACCAACTTATAAGCCAATATGTCGCCAAAGGCATGGCGCGCTTCGAATATCGCTTCACGCCCGTGGTCGATCCCGCCTATTCGCGGCTGACCGCGCAGCTCGCCGAATGCGCCGATACCTTAAAGCCCGGCTCCTTCTGGAATGCGCACGACCGCCTATATGAGCTTGCCAGCGCCAGGCGATTTAATGACAGTTCGGCGCGTACGTTCGCCGACATGATGGATATACCCTACACCGATTTGCTAGAATGTACCCCCGACGCAAGCCAGGTCGATATCGACACGCAGCTCGCCACCCAACTGCAAGTCAGGGGGACGCCGACGGTCTTCTTCCGTCTGGGCGATGGCGTCCCGCAGCCAAGTCCATTTAGTAATCAACCGAACATTGAACAGCTGGGCGCGCTGATTGAGCAATTCAGCTAGCGGCGGCGCCAATCGGCAGCATGTCATTGCCATCATTTTATGATTCGAGCCGCGTCGGCGCGTTATTCCCGCCTGAGATTCATGCGGCGGTCAACGCTGGCATCGCGCGACGGTTGCCAGCCGCCGGCGAAGATGCCCTAAAGGTCGCGCTGGTTCTCGTTGATATGCAGGTCGATTTCATCCATCGCGATGGCGCTCTATCCGTGCCCGGCGCGATTGACGACTGCCGGCGCGTGATCGAATGGATTTACCGCAACGTCGGCAGAATCAGCAAGATCTTCCTCTCGCTTGACAGTCACTATCCGCTCCAGATATTCTTTTCTACCTGGTGGCGCGATGCCGCCGGCAACCATCCACCCCCCAATACGATCATCAGCGCCAGCGATTTGGAAGGCGACCGGTGGCAGCCGGTCTATGAGTCCGAGTGGTCACGGCAATACGTCGCGCAGTTGGAAGAGCAGCACCGGAAGCAATTGATGATTTGGCCCTACCATACGATGGTCGGCACTGTCGGTCACAATCTGTCGCCCTCTCTCTATGAGGCAATCTGCTATCACTCGGCAGCGCGCGGCAGCCAGCCGGCAAAACTAATCAAGGGCTCCATTCCACGGACGGAGCACTACTCGATACTGGAGCCCGAGGTTAAAGTCGCCGATCATCCGCAAGGCGAGGTAAATCATGCCCTGCTGCGCGAACTCGACAAATACGATCTTATCTATCTCGCCGGACAAGCCAAAAGCCATTGCGTCCTGGAAACTGTCAACTCAATCATGCGCGCATGGGCGCCGCGTCCGGCGCAGATCAAACGGCTGCGCATTTTGGAAGACGGTATGTCATCGGTCGTGGTTCCCGACATCGATTTCGATGCGTTGGCGGACGCGGCTTACCAGCGGCATCGCGACGATGGCTTAACCTTCAAGCGAACGACCGAAGCGATTGGATAAACCGGATGCGAACCGTCGAGTGGGACAATGATGCCGTCAAGATGATTGACCAACGCGCCTTGCCATGGAAGCTGGAATTCGTTCGGCTGGAGACGGTCGAAGCCGTAGCCGAAAGCATCCGAAATATGACCGTGCGCGGCGCGCCCGCCATTGGCGCTACCGCCGGATTCGGCATGGCGCTCGCCGCCCAGCAGAGCCAAGCCAGCACCATCGACGCGCTAGTCGGCGACTTGCGCCTTCATGGCGACAAGCTCAAAGCCGCGCGACCGACCGCTGTCAATCTGGCTTGGGCGGTGGACAAACTCCTGGCAATCGCCAACAGCGGCGAGTTCCGCAATCCAGATGATCTTCGCGCGGTCCTGCTGCAGGCGGCTCAGCAAATAGCCGACGACGATGTCGCCATCAACAGTCGAATGGGCGCGCATGGGGCCGCGCTGATCAATGACGGCGCGACAGTCCTGCATCACTGCAATACCGGCGCGCTCGCCACGGTGGATTACGGCACCGCCCTGGGCGTGATCCGCGCTGCATTTGAAGGCGGAAAGAACATCCATGTTCTGCTGGACGAGACGCGACCGCGGCTACAGGGCTCGCGGCTTAGCGCCTGGGAAATGGAACAGTTGGGCATCAGCTACGACATCATCCCCGATACAGCCGCGGGCTTTTACATGCAGAAGGGCGAGGTTGATATCATCCTTGTCGGCGCTGATCGCGTCGCGGCCAACGGTGACTTCGCGAATAAAATTGGCACTTATCAGCTAGCCATTATGGCGCAGACGCATGGCATTCCCTTTTACACCGTAGCGCCAACATCAACCATAGACCTCGACCTGAGCAGCGGCGATCAGATCCCCATCGAGCAGCGCGACCCGGCCGAAGTCACGACGCCTTATGGCAATCCGATCGTGCCGGCTCACTACAACGCGCGCAACCCGGCTTTTGATGTCACGCCGCATCGCTATCTCAGCGGCATAGTGACCGAGCACGGCATCGTCCGACCGCCATTCACCGAAAGCTTGCGTCGTGCAGTCGCCGGCGACGCGTTATGAAGCTAAGCAGTTCCAAGTTGCATTTACGAGAATCGATTGCGAATCCAAATCAAAGGTGGGCGAGCCACCGGCTCGCCCGTACAAGCTATGGATTATTTTGCTTATTTCATTAAATCAGCACTCATTCTCATCACTTTATTGAAATGAGTCCAGCACGCTTTCGACTTTGGAAAACGGATTATCAGCCTAGCTCGCCTAGATCAATCCGCTCCAAGTCGGGATTGTCGCAAGGTCGCCGTCCCACTTTGGCCATATCGACCCATCGCCCGCCTGCCTTGACGCGAACGATGTCCATCGTGAAGTCTGAATTGCTGCGGCTGTCATTGCGCAAGAATGCCGAGCCAACCCCGTAACTGTCGACCGGCGCGCCCTCTTGCTCAAAACGAGCGACGCGATCGCGATTGAATCCGCCCGATACGACGATTTGGGCGCCGCGGCAAAACTCGCGCGCGACCGCCTCCAGATTGCGCGGCAGGTCCCAGCTTTCCCAGGCTGTATTGAGCGCCTCGCGCACTGTGAAGACCAGCTTCGGGCTCACTCCCGTTTCCGCATCGTCGGGCATTGACCGGTCACGCAAGGTTGCGCTGGTATCGAGTCGCACGCCGTTCAATGTCCAGCGCGCCATCCCATCGATATCGGATGCTCGATAGGCGGCGGCGTAGCGAGGCCAGAAGGCAGCCAGCGTCGCACGGCTGTCTGCGATTACATCGTTGTTGAAGTCAGCCAACAGAATCCGCGGCGTCTCCGGTGGTATGTGGCGCGCGAATTGAACCATCGTCTCGGCGCTGTCCGCGAGGAAACAAGCGATCATCGCATGGGGGATGGTGCCGACGCCCGCCCCGCCCCAGAGCGACGCCTGTGCGTCTGTGCTCACCAGGGGAATCACATCAATGCCGGTATCGCGATGGAAGCGCCGCAGCGCCAGCCAGTATGCGTAGCCGTCAATCGCTTGCGCCTCCGGCAAATCAAAACGCGCGGGGAAAAATAGAACCGGCTTGCCACCGGCGGCTTGCAGCACTTCGTAAACATTGGTCGCGATCCGGCTCGCGCGCGAAAGCACACCCAGAATCGAAGTTTCGAGGACCGCGAAATCTCGGTATCGCCCGCGAATCCCAATGACCGTCAGCACGTGCTGCGGGTCGCCATCATAGTAGGTCACCACACCATCCTGGACAGCGTCAACTTCCAGGTCCATCCAAGTATCCTGCCAATTGTCGCGTTCATCGTAGTAGCCGGTCGCGCAGCGCAATTGCGCTAAGGCGTGATCCACTCCGGCGATCAGCGCCTGCGGCGAACGGCGATTGAAGATCTGCGCTTCCACTTCAATTTCGCCTACAGCTAACTGGCTTGCCTCGTTAACGCGGCGCGGATTCGGTCCAATGTAACGGTAACCTTCCCGCTCAAGCGTCGAAAGCAGTTGGCGGCTATTGGTGAAATAGCGGTCGGCGTAAAAGCCGCGCCGCAAAGCCTGTACTGGCAAGGCGAAGTCAACTGCCTTCAAGCGCTTGCGATCGAATATCGACAACTGCCGCCGCCCCCAATTCGATTTCAGCAACAATTTCAGATCATCAAGAGTATAGCATCTGTCGACAGCCGAACCATCTCAGCACCGACCCTGCATGAGCCACATTTCCAGGCGCAAAATCTTCCGTACCCCACCTTTCCCAACTGCGCTATACTGCCCGATTGTGCTTGGCAACGAATTGCGGAATACGCCTATGGATACTTTGGTAACCGGATCGATCGCCTACGACTATCTGATGCGTTTCCCCGGCAGCTTTCAGCAGCACTTCATTCCCGATGAGCTGCACAATATGAGCCTCAGCTTTCTGGTGGATGATATGACCAAGCATTGGGGCGGCGTCGCGGCCAATATCGCCTTCACCTTGGCGAAGTTCGGCCAGCATCCAAAGCTGATGGGAACGGTCGGGCGCGATTTTGGCGATTATCGCCGTTGGCTGGAGGCGCACGGCGTCGACTGCAGCACGGTGATCCAGATCGACGATGTCTTCACCGCTTCCTTCTTCGCCAATACCGACGATGACAACAACCAGCTCGCATTCTTCTATGGCGGAGCGATGAACCTGGCGCGCAACTATCGAATCGTCGATGTCATCCGCAAGCGACCAGATCTGGTGGTCATCTCGCCAAATGATCCCGTCGCCATGGTAAAGCTGTGCGACGAATGCCGCCAATTGAGCCTCCGCTTCATCTATGACCCGGGCCAGCAAGTCGCGCGGCTGGACGGCGACGAGCTAAGACGCGGTTTGCAAGACGCATTCATGGTGGTGGTCAACATCTACGAAGCAAGCGTCATCTATGAAAAAACCGGATTCACGCTCGATGACCTGCGCGAGCAAGCTGAGATCGTCGTCATCACCGAAAGCGAAAAAGGCTCGAAGATCTATAGCGACGACGACATTATCGACGTGGAGGCTTTTCCTCCGAACGAGATCGCCGATCCCACCGGCGCCGGCGACGCCTATCGCGCCGGATTCATTCTTGGCTTGAGCGAGCGCCTGCCGCTGAAATTATGCGCGCGGATTGGCGCCTTGAGCGCGACCTATGCGCTGGAAGTCGTCGGCACACAGAACCACGCCTTCACCCGCGCGGAGTTTGTCGAGCGCTTCCGCTCGCTTGCCGATGACGCCGGGCAATTGGATTGCCTGCTCGCCCCTGCCGACCGAGCGGCTGGCGCAATTGCTTGACGACAGACGGCAGCCGCTATGCTAAAATGCGAGCGCTTTGTCGCGAACGCCCCCCATGCGGACGAACCATAGGAGCATAAATGACGATCGCAAATGATATCAGAGACATTGAATTGGCCACTGGCGGCCGCTATCGCATCGAGTGGGCCGGTCAAGAAATGCCGGTGCTCAAGCAGATCCGCGAGCGCTTCGCCCGGGAAAAACCGCTTGACGGCATTCGCGTATCCGCTTGCTTGCATGTCACTACCGAAACCGCCAACCTGATGCAGACGCTGCAGGCGGGCGGCGCCGATGTCGTGCTGACTGCCTCCAATCCGCTGTCAACACAGGACGATGTCGCTGCTTCACTGGTTGCCAACGACGAAATCCCGGTGTACGCGATCAAGGGCGAAGATAACGAAACTTACTACCAACACATCCATGCAGCGCTGGACCACAAGCCACATATCACCATGGACGACGGCGCCGACCTCGTTGGTACGATTCACAAGGCTCGGCGCGAAGTGCTGGACGATATCGTCGGCGGCACGGAAGAAACGACCACCGGCGTCATTCGGCTGCGCGCCATGGCGAACGACGGCGCCCTGCGCTTTCCAGTAATCGCCGTTAACGACAGCGCCACCAAACACCTCTTCGACAACCGTTACGGCACGGGCCAGAGCACCATCGACGGCATCATCCGCGCGACCAACATTCTGTTAGCGGGGCGCGTTGTCGTTGTCGCAGGTTATGGCTGGTGCAGCCGCGGCATTGCCATGCGCGCCGCTGGCTTGGGCGCCAATGTCATCGTCACTGAAGTGGATCCCTTACGCGCGCTGGAAGCGGTGATGGATGGCTACCGCGTCATGCCGATGCTCGAAGCAGCGAAAGTTGGTGAAATCTTCGTCACCGCCACAGGCGACATCGGCGTCATCGACAGCCAGCACTTCGCCCTGATGAAGGATGGCGCCATCGTTTGCAATAGCGGCCACTTTAATGTCGAGATCAATTTGGACGGTTTGGCCGATATGGCTGACGGCGATCCGACGTTGGTTCGCCCCTTTGTAGAAGAGTACAAGATTGGCCCGCGTTCAATCTACGTCCTGGGCGAAGGCCGTTTGATCAACCTGGCTGCCGCAGAGGGGCATCCCGCTTCGGTCATGGACATGAGCTTTGCCAATCAAGCGCTCGCGGCCGAATATATGATGCGAAACGTGGAAAATCTTGCCGCGCAAGTCTATACTATACCTAGAGACGTCGATCAGGAGATCGCAAGCCTGAAGCTTCAGGCGATGGGCGTCAGCATTGATGAACTGACAGAACAGCAAGAAGCCTACCTCAATCAATGGCAGGAAGGCACCTGACGGACTGGCTGGACCGAGGCGCGCTACCACAATAACTCCGCTCCGTTTGCGCCGCTATGGAATTACGAATTGGCGAATCTCGAGGAACGGGGTTTATATCCTATGAATGAAAAAAAATACGTCGCTTCGCTGCTTGTAATAATTGTAATTGCGGCGATGTGGACGGCTATCCCTCAAGCGCAGACTGCCGCCCGCGCTCGGCTCATCCATGTCGCATCCACAGTGCCCGTGGTCGATATTTATGTCAATGGCGAGCTGGCTGTTGCCGACCTTGCTTATGGCGAGTCTTCCGCATATTTTGCTCTGCCGTCAGGAGCAACCGAGTTTAGAGCGACGCGTGAAGGCACGAGCGCGCAGCTTTTAGTCGAGTGGCTCAACCTTGAAAGCGACTCCTCCAGCATCCTGATTTCAGCGAAGGAAAGCGCGCAATTGGCTGTCATCCCTGACGACATGACGCCGCTCGACCTCGCCAATTCACGCCTCCTTATCGTCAACGCCTTGGATTTCGCTTATTCGGTCGCGATCGAATCGTCCGATGTCGATCGGCAAACAAGTGACGAAGTCGCGCCTGGAGACTCGCTTGGTCCAATCGAGTTGGCAGCCGCTCGCATTGAGTTAGATCTGCACCCGGCGAATGGTGTTGGCAAAGCTGCGCCCGCCAGTTTCGGCGCGAATCTAGCGGCTGGATCCAATAATACTTTGGTGATCCATGGCAGTTCGGACGATCCGCAGCTTCTCCACGCCATGGCGGCGGTGGATGCCGATGCTATGAGCGGGCGCGTACGCTTCGTCCATGCAGTGCCGGGCGCCGCGCCTGTTGATCTTAAGATTAATGATCGCATGATCGTCCCGAACCTCGCTTTCGCCGCGCCAACCGAGCACATCCCCCTCCCCGGTGGTTCGCAGGAGCTGACCGTGAGCCTCGGAGGCGCAGTCTTGTCATCAATGAGTTTGGACGTCAGCGCGGGGCAGTTGCATACAGTCGTCGTGATGGGTACGCCGGCAGCCCTGACCATTCAACAGTACCAAGATTCACCACGGGATTTGAGCGCATCGGCGGCTGTCGTGAGTCTGTTAAACGCGGCGCCGAACAGTTCTGTCAACCAATTGCGTTTGGATAGCGGCGCAATCGTAGCCGCCGATGTTGGCTTCGGCGAAGCAGGCGGAGCGGCGCAAATCGTACCCGGTGTGCATTCGATGTCGTTGATCCTGGACATCGGCGATGAGCGCGGTACCATCGACGTGCCGCCTTTCTACTATTATGCTGGCTCTTATTTCAACTTGATCGCGCTTTCTGGCAGCGCGTTCACCGCTCCCCGCCTCCTGATCGCAGAGACCAGTCTTGCGCGCCGCGTAGCAGCCGCTGCGCCGTCAATGCCTGCCTCCGAAGATGTGAAACCGGACATGAGCGCTGACGAACCGGCAGCGGACGCCGACTCAAGACCGGCGACGGCGCAGACAGAAGTGGAGCCAGAGACGGAAGCGGACCTTGAAACAGAATTACAGCCGGAAGCGGATCCGGTCTCTCAAGCAGATGAAACCGGCGCGTCCAAGGCGCAAGATGAACCCGAAGCGGATGCGGAATTGGACCCGACTAACGATTCTCAGCCTGCGACCGAATCCGACGCGCCCGGTCAGGCTGAATTGTCAATGGAACCTGGTCCATCTCTCGTATTGGGTCCCTATGCCATCGTCGATTTGGATCCCAGCGCCCGCCTGCAACTGCGCCAATATCCGTCCAGAGACGCCCTTTCGCTTGGGCTTCTGCCTGGGGAAACAAATCTCGTCGTACTCGGCCGGCGAGGCTTGACCTTGTTCTATTCTGACGAAGTACCGGACTTGCCAATTGATCTCAGCGATTATGATACCGATCCGGCGGCGGCGCTTTACCCGGTGCAAGACCTGCAGCCCGCCGAAACTTGGCTCTTTGTCATGTACCAGACTGTTGACGGCGGAGCGCTGCTCGGCTGGGTGAACGCCTTGTATCTTCGCGTTTACGATGAAGCCGGCGAGGACCAGCGTCTGGCGAGTCTGCCAACGGTTCGGCAAAATCGGGCCGGCGGCGCCTTCAATACGGAAGCGCAATCGCCCGACCTCGCAGACCACGTTACCGCCCGGGTCTACCGTCTGAATCCTGACGGTCGGCTGAACATGCGCGCGGCTAATGACCCCGAAAGCGAAGTCATGATGCAATTGGCGCCGAATGCAGAATTGAACTTGATTGGAATGGACGCGACCGATGAGTGGGCATTTGTTGATTACGCCGCCAATTCAGGAGAGATAATCAGCGGTTGGGTCAGCGCCGCCTACGTTCAGCTGCTGTTAAATGGAGAACCGGTGCGGCCCAGCACGCTGCGCGCACTCGACGAAACGGTGGCGCCAAGAATTGGCGACGACATCCGCGGCAGCATTCGGCGCCCAGAAGATACCGGACCAACGCCGATACCACCGTCGGACGATATGATGCGGGGCATAGTTGGCGAGGTCGCCCTTGATCCGGGCGCAATGCTTCATCTGCGGCGCAGCCCTGACGCCAATTCCGAGTCGCTTGCCCTAATCCCTGCGGAATCCCGAGTCGCCATCAGCGGAATCACCGAAAACCGGGAATGGCTAAAAGCCCGTTACGAAGAACAGGACGGCTGGGTCTCATCCCGCTATGTGGCGCTTCTGCTGCGCGGTCGGCTTTATCATCGCACTTATGTCGAAAGCCTATTGCCAGCGCATAACAATGCCGGCATCCGAGCAGGCTGAAAACTCCGAGCGAACTTAGGACTTCCTCAGGAATAAGTCTCGCTTTGGTCTGGCGGGCAGACTCCAATACTCTATAATGCGACACTTAGACATCACGCTCGGATCTGACATATTGTGAGTCAAATGAAGATAAATCGCGCAGTCAGCTTTTGGGCAGCTATTTCACCGTTTGCTGAAGCCGAGTAGTGCCTGCGATGCGCGTACTGATCACCGGCGCAGGCGGCTTTGTCGGCCGCCATCTCTCAGCGCGCCTCGGCAGCGTACAGCCGCGCGCGCGCCTGATTGGGACCACGTTGGCGTCCGACGAAACCGTCCACGAGTCGATAAACGATCTATATTGGATTGACCTTAAGGACTACGCAAAAGTTCACAAAATATTGGCCAAATGCCGTCCTGACGCCATATATCACTTGGCTGCGCAGGCGTTCGTGCCGCGCTCTTTTGAATACCCGTGGGAGACGCTGGAAAATAACATCCGCGCGCAACTCAACCTGATACGAGCCTGCCTTGAACTTGAAATTCGTCCAAGAATCTTGATCGTCAGTTCTGCTGAAATCTACGGCGCCAGCCAGCCGGAACAGCTGCCGCTTGACGAAGACACGGCGATCCGCCCGACCAATCCCTATAGCGTCAGCAAGGTCGCGCAGGACATGTTGGGTTTGCAATACTTTCTGAGCCATAAATTGCCAATCATGCGCGCCCGTCCATTTAATCACATCGGTCCCGGCCAGAATGAGCGCTTTGTGGCGCCAGCCTTCGCCCGGCAGATTGCCTCCATTGAGGAAAGTCAGGCAGAGGCGGTTATTTATGTGGGAAACCTTGAGTCCAAGCGCGACTTTACCGATGTCCGCGATATCGTGCGCGCCTACCAGATGATTGTGGAAAAGGGACAGCCGGGCGAAGCCTACAACATCGCATCGGGCGTGTCGCGCAGCATTAGACATCTGCTAGATACGCTGCTTGGATTGACCGACACGAAGATCGAAGTTCGCGTCGACCCTGCCCGTCTGCGTCCAGTGGATGTGCCGGAAATTCGCGGTGATTCCAGCAAGCTCCGCCGTCATACGGGCTGGCAGCCTGCGCTATCCTTCGAACAGACGCTGCACGACGTGTTGGCGGACTGGCGTCAGCGCCTTAACTCAAGCTGAGGAAAACGATCTATGACCAGGAAAGCCCTGATCACCGGCATCACCGGACAAGACGGCTCATACCTCGCCGAATTCTTGCTCGCCAATGGCTATGAAGTCTACGGCATGGTGCGGCGGACGAGCACTGTTCATCATGAGCGCATCCAGCATATTCAAGAACAGCTTCAGCTCGTACAGGGCGATATGGGCGACCTGAGCAGCCTCATCACCGCCATCAACGCCGTCGAGCCTGACGAGGTTTACAACCTGGCCGCCCAAAGCTTCGTGCCGATTTCCTGGAACCAGCCTGTATTCACCGGCGATATCACTGGCTTGGGCGTGACCAGAATGCTGGATGCTATACGGACCGTCAATCCGGCTATACGTTTCTATCAAGCGTCGAGCAGCGAGATGTTTGGCAAAGTGCGCGAAGTGCCACAGACCGAGGCGACCCCATTCTACCCACGCAGCCCCTACGGCGTCGCCAAAGTTTACGGCCATTGGATCACGGTAAATTATCGCGAGAGTTACGACCTATTCACCTGCAGCGGCATCCTCTTCAATCACGAGTCTCCGCGCCGTGGCATGGAATTTGTCACGCGAAAAGTGACCTATCACGCCGCCAAAATCAAGCTGGAACTGGGAAACGAAATCCGTATCGGCAATCTCGATTCCAAACGCGATTGGGGTTATGCAGGCGATTATGTGCGCGCCATGTGGCTTATGCTGCAGCAGGACCAACCCGAAGATTATGTCATCGCCACTGGCAAGACTCATTCGGTTGAGCGACTGCTCGAGGTCGCCTTCAGCCATGTCGGTTTGAATTGGCGTGACTACGTCGTGCAAGACCGGCGTTTTATGCGGCCCGCCGAGGTGGACCTGTTGGTGGGCGATCCGTCCAAGGCGAAAAAAGCGCTGCGTTGGCAGCCGCAAGTCAGCTTTGAAGACCTGATCGGCATGATGGTCGAGGCCGACTTGAAGAAGCTGCGCGACCGCCCACAACAGGTCATCTGATGGAGCTGGTGGATACCCACTGCCATCTTAACTTTCGCAGCTATGACCCTGATCGCGCGCAGGTCTTGCAGCGCGCCCGCGACGCGGGCATCAATCGCGTTATTGTCCCGGCGATCGATTTGGACAGTTGCCAGCAGGCGCTCAAGCTCACCGCTTCCAATCAGAACATTTTCGCCGCAGTTGGCATTCACCCCAACAGTAGCGGCGGATTCGTCGATTCGACTCTTGAACGAGTTCGCAAACTCGCCGGCAAAGCCACAGTGGTGGCGATCGGCGAAATCGGCCTCGACTACCACTGGGACAAAAGCCCCAAGCCTGTGCAATGGCGCGCTTTTGAAGCGCAGCTAGCGCTGGCTTCCGAGTTGGAGTTGCCCGTAATTATCCACAACCGGGAGGCAAGCCATGATCTGATGGCGATGCTGAAAAACTGGGCGCCCGGCGCGCCAGCGAGCTTGCAAGGGCGCCTAGGCGTATTGCATTCTTTTTCCGCAACCGGCAAAATCGCCGAACGCGCGCTCGCGCTAGGATTCCACCTTGGCTTCACTGGACCAATAACCTACAAGAAGGCGGATGAACTTCGCGAAATCGCCCGGCGTACGCCAATCAGTCGCATCCTGGTCGAGACTGATGGACCCTTTCTCGCGCCCCAGCAGCGCCGCGGCAAACGCAACGAACCGGCTTACCTCCACTTTATCAACCAGAAGCTGGCTGCACTGCATGGTGTGACCGAATATGAAATGGCGCGGCAGACGACTCGCAACGCCGAACGATTATTCGTCTTTCATGAAGGCTGACAAATTTCGGCGACAAATGTATCCGAATTGGGCAAGGGTCGCGTAGGTCGCGTAGACACTGACCGATGACACTGACCGCTGACACAGCCGTGCCAACGCTGCTAAACTGCCTAAAGTCAGGAAACAACCGGGATGGCAATTTGATTGACCTCTCCATCATCATCGTCAGTTGGAATGTGCGCGAATTGCTGGACAAATGCCTGGCCAGCTTGCAACAATCGCGGCGCGCGATTCGACCCGGACACCGAGACGAATTCAGCCTGGAAATCATCGTGGTGGATTCGGCGAGCGAAGATGGCAGCGCGGAGATGCTTCGTGAGAATCACCCAACGGTTGTTCTGCTGCCTCAAAAAGAAAATGTCGGCTTCACCCGTGGAAATAACATTGGCTTGGCGCGCGCGCGAGGCGCTTACCTACTGTTGCTTAATCCGGATACGGAAGTGAACCGCGATGCGCTGGCTATAATGCTCGATTACATGAACCAGCATCCGCCCACCGGCATTCTCGGTCCGCATACGCATAACAGCGACGGCAGCCATCAGTCAACGCGCCGCCGCTTCCCGACGCTGCTGACCGGCGTCTTCGAAAGCACCTGGCTCTCCGCTTGGGCGCCCCCTTCTGTAGAGCGAGATTATCGCATGCTGGACACGCGGGACGATGATATCCTCCAGGCTGATTGGGTGCAGGGCTCTGCGCTGCTGCTGCGGCGCGAGGTCTATGAGGGCATTGGCGGGCTCGACGAGGGCTTCACCATGTATTCGGAAGAACTGGACTATTGCCGGCGCGCCAAGTCCGCTGGTTGGCAAGTTGCCTATCACGGCGGCGCCCATATAACGCATCACGGCGGAAAGAGCAGCGAGCAAACCGGCGCATTAAAGCAAATACACTTTCAGTCCAGCAAACTCCGCTATTTTCGCAAACATCATGGTTACGGACACTACCTCATTCTGCGCGCTATCCTGTTACTCCAGTTTAGTTGGCAACTCTGCCTCGAGAGCGCCAAGGGCGCGCTGGGTCACAAACGCAATCTCCGTGCGCAGCGCGTCCGCATCTACTGGCAGGTGCTCCGCACTGGATTGAAAGCCGAGCCGTGAAGATCGGTTTGATCACCGGCGAATTTCCCCCGATGCCCGGCGGCGTCGGCGACTTTACGCGAGGTTTGGCGGAACGCATGCGCGAGCATGGGCGTGAAGTCCAGGTGTTGAGCCGAAAGGGTTCGTCATTCGCCGGTCTGCACATCGACACCATCAATGGTTGGGGACCCTTGTGCCTGCCCGCAATACGCCAATGGGTGCAGCGTCATAGCATTTCCGTTGTTAATATGCAATATCAGACGGCTGCCTATGACATGTCGCCCTTCATTCATTTCTTGCCGGGCGTAGTCGGCGTACCGCTAATCACCACCTTTCATGATTTACGCCATCCCTATCTCTTTCCCAAAGCCGGCGCGCTCCGCGATTGGATCGTCATGCGACTTGCGCGTTCATCCGCCGGCGTCATAACGACCAACCAGGAAGATGATCTGCGGCTTAGGGATCTTCCCAATCGGCGCATTATTCCGATCGGGAGCAGCATCCCCTATTCGCACGGCGACGACGCCGAGCCCGCGATCCGACGCTGGCGAGCAATATGCGATGCAGAGTCCTTCGTCCTGGGTCACTTCGGCTTCGTCAAGGAGATAAAAGGGATCGACTACTTGCTGGATGCAATGGCTCGACTGCGCGCTGACGGGCATGATCTGCGGCTCGTATTCATTGGCGGGCGCCACAACACAGTCGATACGAGCGAAGACGACGCCTATGTGGCGACGCTGGACGGCCGCATACAACAGCATGGGCTGAAGGACGCGGTCACTAGAACCGGTTACTTGCCCGACAACGAAGTGGCTGCTTGCTTCGGCGCCGTAGATCTGATGGTGTTGCCCTTCACCGACGGCGCCTCCTACCGACGCAGTAGCCTGATCGCGGCCATTCACTGCCGCCGCGCAATCTTAACGACCGAACCAAGCGCGCCAATTGACACTTTCATCCACGGGGAAAACATGTGGCTCGTGCCTCCCCGTTCAACTGCCGCGCTGCAGGCGGCGATTTTGGCGTTGATGCGCGATCGCGCGCAATTGGAACGGCTGCGAACGGGCGCGGCGGCGCTGAGCGCGCATTTTGACTGGGATCAAATCGCGCGTCAGACAATCGCTTTCTGCCAGACTTTCATTTGATGGGGCAAACCGTTGACGCGACCGTTTCGATTGGCTCATAACAAAGATGTAAGCGCCATCTTCTTGCTCGTCATTTTGTGGCTGCTTTTCTTTTGGCGGCTTTTCACGCCGATCGCGGCCGATCAAGCATCGCTAGACACAGGCGACTTCTCGGGCCAATTCTTCGCCTTTGGCGCTTATCAATATGAGCGATTGTCGCAGGGGGAGATCCCATTGTGGAATCCCTACAACAATGGCGGGTTGCCCTTTATTGCCGACACTCAGGCAGCCGTCTTTTATCCCCCGCGCTGGATCACCATCGCGCTCAGCACGCTGGGCAGTGGCTGGACCTACAATTCGCTGCAAATGGAAATGACCGCTCACGTGCTGCTCTACACCCTGCTCATGTATGCATTCGTACGGCGCCTGACGGTACGAAGCGACGTGAGTCACTTAGCGGCGTTGACGGCTGCAGTGATCCTCGGTTATGGCGGCTATACAACCGGCTATCCCCCGCTGCAATTGGCGGTGCTGGAGGCGGCAATATGGCTGCCGCTCGCGCTTCTAGGCATCCTGGAGGGCACACGCGGGCGACAGCTCGCGCCGCGCTTCATCGCCTTGGGCGGATTCGCATTGGGTTTGTCCTGGCTTGCCGGTCATCCGCAGACGAGTTGGTTCGCATCGTACTTGGCGGCGGCCTATCTGGCCTATCGCTGCTACGCTGCGCGGGCGGGCTGGCGCGCTTTTACCGGCTCACTCGCGCTCTTAGGGCTTATTGCGATTGGCACAACAGCCGTGACCTTATTGCCCGGCGTAGAGTATTTGTCGCAGACGACGCGCGAAGGGCTAGGTTTCGCCGCCAAAGGAAACGGATTCCCCTTCCGCGACATCGCCCAATTCGTCTTTCCCGGTTCAGTCAGCCAATGGTCGCCGCTGTTCGTCGGCCTGCCGGCGCTGTTCTTCGTGGCTGTCGCGCTCGTCGGCCGCGCGCCGGAAAGCCGCTTCTGGCTTCTCGTGGCTCTCGTCGCCTTGTTGCACAGCCTGGGCGAAAACAGCGCCTTCTATTACGCCAGCTACAATCTGATCCCCGGCTTGCGCTTTTTCCGCGGGCAGGAACGCGCCGCCATGCTCGTCGCCATTAGCCTGGCAAGCTTGGCCGCGCTCGGCATCACCGCAATCGCCAGTTTCCCCAATCACGCGCAGCGGAAGCGAGCGCTCGGGTATTGGCTGCGCTTCTCAGCCATCTTGGTCATTATCGCCTTCGGCTTTTTTGCGGCTTGGCGCCTTGACCAGAGCGCGTGGCAAGATCTGTTCGAGATTGCGGCAAGGAGCGCGGTAGTCGCCGCAGCAACTTATGGCGTCTTACGCCTTTTCCTGCGTGAGCCTCGACGGCTTGCCGCGCAAGTCGCGCTGATCTTGGTGATTGTCTTCGAGCTATTCTCAACCAATATCGACCATCCCGCCAACTACGATTCCATACCGTACAGCGAACAGATTTCATTGAAGCCGCCAGCGATGGTTCAAACCGTGCTTGAAGACGAGGAAGGACAGCCTTTTCGAGTCGATGGCTTCCGCGGACTGCGCGATAACTACGGCAGCCTCTTCAGGCTGATGGACATGCGCGGCATCAGCCCACTCTGGCTTCATGGTCCCGAAACATTGGTTTATGCGGACTATACCGACAATCCCCTGGCATGGGAGCTCTTCGCCGTCAAATACGTCTTTAGCGGCAAGGAAAAGCTTTCTCTGCCCTCGCGGGTCATCGCTGACGGCGAAGATATTCTTGGAAAGGTATGGTTGCATCGTCTCGAGGATCCGCGTCCCTTTGCGCGCTTGTATTACCAAGCGGACGTGGTCGACAGTGACAAATGGGCTTTGGAGTTGATGGGCGATATACGCTACCACGAACGCGAGAAAATCGTGATACATCAGCCGCCGAAGCTTGATCTGCCCGGCGCTGCGACCGGCGGAAGCGTCGCCGTAACGTCATTCGCGCCGGAAGAGATTATCCTCGCAATCAATGCGCCAGCGAATGCGATTCTCTCCCTGTCAATGCCGCATTATCCAGGATGGGAAGCGCGTTTGAACGGAGAGACCAGCGAAATCATCCGCGCCTATGCCGGGTTGTCCGCCGTGGAAATCCCCGCCGGGCAGCACCGGCTCGCCCTCATTTTCGCGCCGCAATCTTACACAATAGGCGCATTAATCAGTTTGGCAACCTGGCTCGGCTTGGCGCTGCTTGCCGTATTGAAATTCTGGCGGCGGTAAGTGATGCGCAGATCCATCGGATTGCAAATCTGGATCAGCCAGCTTGACAGCCGCTACTACGCGCTCGCTGTAGGCATAGGCATCGGCGTAATCGGCGCCGGTATCGGTCTCACAATTGCTTTGTTTGGTCCCTGGCTGGCTATCGCCGCTATTGTCGGTCTTCTCGCTGGCTTGTATGTCATCACCGATGTCAACGTTGCCCTTTACGCCATAATCGCGGTTGTGCTGCTGCTGCCCTTCGGCGTCTTTCCGGTGAAGATCGCCATCACGCCCACTCTGCTCGACCTGGCTTTCGGCGCCTTCCTGCTGGTGTACCTTTTCCAATGGATGACCGGAGGCCGAGGCCGCCTGCGCCTAGCGCCCGCGCACGCGCTGATCGCGCTGTATGTGATGTGGCTCGTTTTCGCCTTTGCCCTCGGCTTGCGCCACGCCAGCCCTACTTCCGCGGTGATTCGTCAATTCGCGGAAACACTGCTGAGCATTGGTATGGTCTTCGTCCTGACCGATCTCTTGCGCGACCCAGCCATGCTGCGGCGTCTCGTTCTGGTCATCATATTGGCGACGGGCGCGCAAGCGCTGCTGGCGGTCGCGCTATATATCGCGCCCGATACCTTGGCCGAGGCGCTGCTCCTTCGCTTGTCACGCATCGGTTATCCCGCCAGCGGCGTCATTCGCTATATCGAGTCCAATCCGGCATTGGCCGAACGGGCAATCGGCACCTGGGTCGACCCCAACGCCTTGGGCGGCATCCTGGCGACAGCGGCAATGGTGATCGTGCCGCAGGCAATTGCCAAGCGACCCGTCCTGCCCTGGCGCTGGCTGACGCTCGGAACATTTGCTCTAGTCTGTATCGCCCTGCTATTGACCTTTTCGCGCGCTTCATTCCTCGCCTTGGGCGCGGGCTTGCTTGTGATTGCGCTAGTGCGATACCGCCGCCTGCTCCCAGCGCTGCTCGTCGGCGGGCTTCTCTTTCTGCTCTTGCCGCAGACGCAAGCCTATATTGATCGGCTCATTCAAGCCTTTCAAGGCGCCGACCTGGCGACGCAGATGCGCATCGGCGAATGGACTGACGCGCTGGAGGTTATCGCCCGCTATCCTCTTTTCGGCGTGGGTTTCACCGGCGCGCCCGAGATTGACATCTACGCCAATGTCGCCAATTTGTATCTGATGATGGCCAATCAGATCGGCTTGACCGGAGTCGTCGTATTCTTGCTTGCGATGACGGGCGTATTTCTATACGGTCATCGCGCTTGGCGCGCCGCCAGCGATCATCCCGAACTTGCCGCGATCCATCTTGGTCTTCATGCGGCGCTTTTCACCGGCTTGGTCAACGCCATCGCCGATCTATATTTTTTCCGCCTCGATTTCCAATCATCCATCACCTGGTTTTGGCTGCTTGTCGCCCTGTGCGTTGCCAGTTCGAAACTGGCAATGGAAGAATCGCGAGAGACATCAGCCAAAGGCGCTATTGCATAAGTCCCGCGCTTGCATTAGCATGGCGCCTCAACAACCGAATGACAGCTTTCCGCTTCGCCAACTCTCACAATGCGAGGCTACGATCCGAGGAAAGGAACACCATGAGAGATTACGAACTCACGTTCATTGTCCGCATACTGCCCTCAGACGAAGAAGTCAACCAAGCCATTGATCAGGTCATTGGCTATATTGAATTGGGCGACAATGGCGTGGTCAAAAGCGTCGATCGCAAGATTTTCGGTCGGCGGCGCCTCGCTTACCAAATCGGGGGGCAGCGCGATGGACACTACGTATTGATAAGAGCCACCATCCAGCCTGATCACATCCACGAGCTGGAGACCGAGCTAAAGCTATTTGATCCTGTGCTGCGTTATCTTCTCGTGCGAGATGAAGGCGTAGTAAAGCAGCCTGCCTAGGAAAGCTCGCCAATCTGTATCAAGAATTAGCTGCCTTTCAAGTGCAGAAACCGCAATTTCAACTGTTAGCAATGGAGAATCTAACTCGTGAGTGAAAACCCGGAACCGAGAAAAACAGAGCGTGAATCCAGACCACCACAACGCGAAGCCAGCCGGCGCGGGGGTCCCCACCGAAGAAGACGGGGGCGCCGCCGCCGTGGCAAAACCACTTACTGCCCGAAAGGCAGATGCTTTGACTACAAAGATTTGGACATGCTGTCGCGTTATGTCAACGAGAGCGGCAAGATCAAGCCTCGGCGGCAAACGGGTAACTGCTCGCGCTGCCAGCGTGAACTGGCTCGTGAAATCAAGCGCGCCCGCCACCTCGCTTTGCTGCCTTATGTCGTCGCCGACTAGCGGCGTCAGGCGCTATGCCGCTGGATAACTTGGCGCTCGGCTGCATAACAGGCCCGCTGCGACAAAGGTAAACCATCTGAGGAGTTTAGCGATTTATGTCGAAGAAGGCTCAAACGACGGGCGCGCCGAAACGCCGGCGGCGAAGAACCCTTGCGGCAGAAGCGACCCAACGGGGGGAGAACATTCAAGAAGCCGGGGCTGATTCGTCATACGTCAGCCGCGCCGAAAGAGAAGAACAACTGCAGAAATGGGTGATTCGCGGTGTCATCGCCGCCGCTGCCGTACTGGTGCTGCTGGTAGCGGTCACCTTCGTCATTGAACAGCTCGTTATCCCCAACCAGGCGGTCGCCGTCGTAAATGGAACCAATATAACGGTCCACGAGTTCCGCCAACAGGTTCAGCTTGAGCGCAATCGACTGCTGCTGCAGATCAATCAGCTTCAGTCTTCCGGATTCGATTTGCAGCAATTGGCGCAACAGGAGCCCTACAAAACCTGGATCAGTGAAGTGAACGTGCCCGACCAGCTAGGGCTGCGTGTGATCAATGATATGGTTGACGACCGCTTGCTTGATATGGAAGCGTCCGCGCGCAATATCGCAGTCGACGACGCTGCCCTGCGCCAGGCGGTGGAAGAGTTCTTCGGCTTTGATCCCACTCAGGTCGCGCTCATCGGCGTCGAGCCGACCGCCACGCTTGAGCCGACCATCACGCCGACCCCCTTCGTCTCGCCGACGCCGACCAATACGCCCGAACCGACCAGCACAATCGATCCCACAACGAGCGCAGTGGAAGCGACGGCCGAACCGACGGTTACGCCGCAGCCGACGGTCGTCGAGCCGACGCTCAGCGCCCAAGAAGTGCGCGACAATTTCGAACAGAACGAAAGTGACTTTCGCGCATATTTCGACCGCTCCGGCGTCGCCAGCGAAACGGTGGACGCTTTCTTCGAGCGAAACGCGTTGGAATCCTTGCTAGCCGATGCCCTCATTCCCGATGAAGGCAGCCTTCTCTACGCCGACCTGCGGCATATCCTGGTCGACGATGAGGAAACCGCGCGACAAGCGCTGGAAGCCTTGCGAGAGGGCGAGTCTTTCGCCGCCTTGGCGCGCGCGATATCGACCGATCCAGGCAGTGGCAATCGCGGAGGCGAATTGGGCGTAGCTTACGTTGGAAATTATGTGCCCGAATTCCGCCAGGCAATTGAGGACGCCGAAATTGGCGCGCTGGTCGGACCAGTGGAGAGTGAGTTTGGTTTTCACATATTGCAGGTGCGCAGCAAGGAAGAACGCAGCGGCAGCGAAGTTGCACTGCAGCGCGACCGCGCCAAGCTGCAAGAGCTAGAGCAATTGAGAGAATCGCTGCGCGAACAATATAGCGAGAACTTCGAAATCTTGGATTCCTGGCTCGACTTCGTCCCGCGCGGATGATCGCCCGTCAGATATCCGGCTATTCGAGAAAACTCAAGATCAAGCGCCCACCGGCTACGCTTCTCCGTTCTTGTTCCAATGCAAGCGCTATCCTTTTGCGTTTGCCACAATTGACGTCTCGCTTATAATGCAGTCATGAAAGCGAAGCCAATTGACAAGTTGGAACGACAGTTGCAGGACCTAATTGAAGGTGCCTTTACTCGTCTTTTCCCACGCTCGGCCAGTGCGCCCGATATCGCCATATTGTTATTCCGCGCGCTGGAAGATAAGGCGCGCCATTCAGCGATGCGCGGGGACTTGCCCGTCGCCCCGGATTCCTACCAAGTCTTCTTGCAATCAGCAAGCGTCAAGCAGTTTTCGGCGCACATTCCGGATTTCCCGGCGCGCCTTGCCGCTCTAATCGCCGAACTCAGCAGAGAATCGGGCTATCAGCTCAAAGCCGCGCCCACCGTCTCTATCCTTGCCGATCCTGACCTTGAGCCGCAGCAAGCGCGCGTAATCGCGGCGCATAGCGAGTATTCGACTGCCAAAACCGCAAAGATGGCGACAGCCTCCGCTTTCGAGGTTCAGCGGCAGTTGGAGCAAACGCCGCATCTCCACATCATCAATCAAGGCTCCGTACCACTTATCAAGTCCGTGATTAATATTGGGCGCGACAGCAGTAATGATGTAGTCATCAGCGATGCTTTCGTCTCGCGACATCACGCGCAGTTGCGCAGACGCCTTGGCATCTATACCCTCTACGATGTCAACAGCCATGGCGGCACCTTCGTGAACAACACCGATATTCGCGAACGCCGACTGCAAAATGGCGATGTGATCCGCGTCGGTCACACCGATCTCGTTTACGCCGAAGAACAATGGCAGGGCATTAAAGAAAGCACAACGCGGACGCTCCGCCAGGACTAGGTCGACTCCTTGAGCACTGAAGTCGCCGTCCTAATCTTGCGAGTGCTGGCGGGTCTGAGTCTGCTTGCTTTTCTGTTAATCCTGTTTGCAATCGTCTGGCGCAGCATGCGTCAACTCGATCGCCAGATGCAGGCGTCGCGCGCCAGCTACGGCTATCTGACCTGCCTGCGGCGCGATTCAAGGGATTCGGTGGCCAAACGATATGAACTAAGCGCCTATACCACCTTGGGCCGCTCAGCTAGCAATTCGATTGTTGTCAACGATGATTTCGCCAGCGCCGAGCATGCGCGCATCGTTCTGGAAGATGGACAGTGGTGGCTCGAAGACCAGCGCAGCAAAAATGGCACGCGTCTTAACGATGCTCTTATCGACCGGCGAAACATACTTGCGGACGGCGACCTGATCGGAATCGGCAAACTCACTTACCAACTTACGCTGGAAATTCAAATTGACGCACCGGCCGGCTGAACCTATTTTCGGGCGCGGCCGAGTCAGCAATTGAAACGATATAGACTTTGAGGAGGCGAAAATGGAAGCGCCAAAGATAGCTGTGATTGGCGGGTCGGGCTTGTACAATATGGATCAGATTTCTGATATCGATACGGTTGATGTCGATACACCTTTTGGCAAGCCGAGCGGTCCAATCCGCGTCGGCAGCCTTAGCGGCAAGCGGGTCGCCTTCCTGCCCCGCCACGGCGACGGTCATGCATTGGCGCCCTCGACGCTGCCCTACCGCGCCAACATTTTCGCCCTGAAAACTTTGGGCGTGCGTTTCATCATCGCCGTCAATGCCGTCGGTTCGCTGCGCCAAGAATTCGCGCCGGGCCACATAATTACGCCTGATCAAGTCGTCGACTACACGATTCATACGCGAGCGCGCTCCTTCTTTGAAGACGGCGTCGTGGCGCATATCACGGTTGCCGACCCCATGAGCGGATACCTACGCCGCCTCATTGCCGATGCGGTCGAAGCGGCCGGCGGTGTCGTCCACCGCCACGGAACCTTCCTGATTGAAGATGGTCCGCGCTTCGCCACTCGGGCCGAGAGCCATCTGTTCCGCGCGTGGGGCTGCGACCTCATCGGCATGACCGCGGCGCCCGAGGCATTCCTGGCGCGCGAAGCGGAAATCGACTATGCCTCGCTGGCTCATGTCACCGACTACGACAGCTGGCACGCCGAAGAAGAAGCGGTCACATCGAATATGGTGATTCAAACGCTGATCAAGAATATAGAAATAGTACAAAGGGCCTTGGTTGAGGCAATCGCGCAGCTGGATGAAGATAGACAGGAGCCTGCGCATACCGCGCTCGATGCCGCGCTGGCGACATCACGCGAAGCAATGGATCCGACCGTAATCGCGCGACTGCGTCCAATCCTCGCGCGTGTTCTCAAGCTTGAAGCCGACTAACTCAAAGCAGGATGAGGATTAGCGAAGAACTGCCGAATTCACGACTTCTGCAACGCTCGCTGCTCGTTGTCGCCGGCTTGTTCGTTTTCGCCGGCATTGCCTCCATTTCATTGACGCGACCTTCGGGCTCAGAAGTCTGGACGATCCTCACTGTCTGGATCGCCTGCGCGCTCGCCGGCGCCACGCTGCTGCGTCGATATCTTCCGGCGCATGATCGACTGCTTTTTACGCTGGCGATGTTTTTGAGCGGCTGGGGGCTTGTTGCGGTACTTCGCCTGGCGCCGGCTTTCGCTCAGCGGCAAGCGCTTTGGCTCGTCATCGGGCTTGCCGCTATGCTGGGCGTGGCGCTCGCTCCCCATGTCTTAAACTGGCTGCGTGTCTATCGCTACGTCGTTCTGGCTCTGGCGCTGCTCCTGCTGCTCGCGACAATCGTTTTCGGCCGCAATCCCTCTGGCTTCGCATTCGCGCCTCGTCTTTGGCTCAGCCTGGGCCTCTTCTACATTCAACCATCAGAGATCATGAAGATCATACTCGTCGCCTTCATGGCCAGCTATCTTGGCGAACAGAGCACGGCAATCCGAGCGGATGCCCATAGCGGCGGCAAGAATCGCTCGTTATCGCCGCGGTTGGTAGGACCCATGCTGCTGATGTGGCTGCTCTCACTGGTGATTCTGGTCTGGCAGCGCGATCTCGGCGCGGCTACGTTGTTCTTCGTGGTCTTCCTCTTGCTTCTATATCTGACGAGCGGCGACGCCCGGATCCTTCTCGGCGGCGGCATCCTGATCATCATCGCCGCGATCACGGCGTATCACCTATTTGATGTGGTGAGGCTGCGGGTGGATATCTGGCTGAATCCTTGGCCCGAGTCCGATGGGCGCGCCTATCAGATCGTGCAAAGCCTAATGGCTTTTGGCGCCGGCGGCATATTCGGCGCGGGAGTCGGTCTAGGCTCGCCGGGTTATATACCGGTGGCGCATTCCGACTTTGTCTTCGCGGCGCTGGCGGAAGAATGGGGCCTGCTCGGCGTAATCTGCGTCTTGAGTTGTTTTGCAGTGCTCGCCCTCCGCGGGCTTACAATCGGTCTTGCGCATTCCGGGCGCGACTTTCATAAGCTGCTGGCGGTAGGATTAACTTTGATGCTGGTCGTTCAAGCGCTTATGATCATGGCCGGCGTCCTCAAACTGCTGCCACTTACCGGCGTCACCCTGCCTTTCGTCAGCTATGGCGGCAGTTCCCTGCTTGTCTGCTTCACAATGACGGGTTTATTGCTACGCCTTTCAGCCACGGACGCGCCTACGCGTTACGCCGGAGGGCGGTAGATGGCAATCTCGCGCGGAATCCATCATCTGCTTTTCGGATTGCTCGCCTGCCTGGTCCTTATCGGAATATCGGCGACCTATTGGGCGGTCACTGGCCGCGACACGCTGCTCTTGCGCGCCGACAATCCCAGGGTGATCGAAGCGCTAGCCGCCATTCAACGCGGGAGCGTATTCGACCGAAACCAACAGCTTCTTGTTGAAACTGCAAGTCAGGATGGCGTGTTGACGCGCAGTTATCTCCGACCCTCTACCTACAGCGCCATTGGCTATTACAGCCTGCGTTACGGGGTTAGCGGCGCCGAATCCGCATTTGACACCCTGCTGACTGGCTCGAACGAGATTCGGAACCTGCAAGATTATGTCAACCGGCGGCTGTTGAACCGGCCGCAGGTCGGGTCTGATATCAGGCTGACGATCGACGCCGCTCTGCAGACAGCGCTGGTCAACGCCATTGGCCAAGCGAGCGGCGCGGCGGTTGTCCTGGACGCGCAATCCGGCGAAGTCTTGGCTTTGATCAGCCTACCTAGTTACGACCCCAACACCCTGGATGACGATTGGGAGACGCTAGTAGAAGCCGATGGCCAGCCCTTCTTCAACCGCGCTCTGCAGGGACAGTATCAACTCGGCGGCGCGATGTACACCGTCTTGCTGGCGCATGCGAGGGCCTCAGATTTCGATCTGTCGCAGCGTTTTTCGATGGCGTCTGCGCCAATTGAGTTTGCAGACGGCATGACACTGGCTTGCGTCATGATGCCGAAACAAACTGAGCTCTCGCTAGTGGATGCTTACGCCTACGGCTGCCCAGCTCCTTTCCAGTCATATTTTCTCGCCGATCCCGCAATCAACATGGACAGAGTCCTGGCGCCTTTTGCCTTTGACAATCCGATACCGCTCGACGGTTTTCCCCAGCCGGAACGGACCGAATTGCCCGCATCTCCAACCGAAGGCAAATTGGACGCCGAGACTCTTGCGCTGCGCTCGGCGCTTGGTCAAGGCGATCTGACCACCACGCCTTTACACATGGCTTCCATCATGGCAGCAATCGCTACCGATGGAAGCGCCTCCGCTCCGCAGATCCTTTCCGCCACACGACCTTCAGATATGAATCAATGGCAAGAGACTTCGCCTGATTCGTCAGTCATTTCAATTATGAGCGCAGCCGTGGCGCAGGATTTGCGCCTGATTCTGCAGTCGGCTTGGTCCACGCTACAACCGGACCCTATGCCAGTCCGCGGGGATGTGGGCGCCCAAGTCGCCATGTCACAATCGGGCGAGAGCACACAGATTTGGCTGAACGGCTTCTACCGGGCAATCGACGAGACGTCAATCTCCTTCGTCATCCTGCTGGAGGACAGCGAAGATCCACAAGCGATGCTCAAAATTGGAAAAGCAATGATTCGCGCGATCGACGCGCGCAAATAGCAATACCTTTGGTTGCAGGCTTCCTCGCGATTACTCAAGACCTGACTCTGTTGTCCTACTTCTCAAGCAGGCACAGCGCAAGCCTTTATCCGACGAGTCCAATTCCTTGCTCGGTCAACTGGCGATTGTAGGCGGCAATTTCAGTAGCGCTCAACTCTTCGAATTGGCGCATACGACCCTTGATAATGCCTGCGAGTTTTTCGTAAACCGCATAGGCTTGGTCGGTCGGCGGAAACTCGCCCAAGCCCACCACTGACGGCAACGCGCTTAACCGGCGCAATGGGTCGGTTCCTTGATTCAGCCGCCCCGCCCAGCCTTCACGGAGATCGGGAATGAAGATCCCCTTCTCTATCTCCAGAAGCTGCTCCCTCAACTTTGTCGCCTCGCTGGCCAGGCTCTCATGATCGTCGTTGCGCGCCAGTCGCTCGGCAAGATTCTTCAACTGCTCCCGCTGCCGCCTCATAGAGTTGACCGTCTCCGTCGCATCTGAATATAAGCGATAGATTTCGGTCAATAGGTCAAACTGCTTCTGCAGGTCGTCATCGGATGCCGATGATGAGGCGTCCTTGATTAAGACAAATGACTGAATCAGAACTTCGCCCTCTACGTGCAAGCGCAACTGATATTCGCCCGGCGTCACCGTTGGACCGGGCATGCGTTCAAATTGCGGATCTTTGCCGTCGATCGCGGGCGAAGTTGGCAGGCGCATATCCCAGACGAATCGATTCCACCCCGCTTTCGCTGTGATGTACACAATCGACCTGTCAGGCTTTTCCTTCTGTTTCTGCCGTTCAGCATCGTCCAAACTGCTGAATTCGCATAATTGGGCGCCGTTCGCGTCCGAAACTTTCAGCGTGATCTTGCCCTGCGGCTCTTCTCGCAAGAAATAGCTAATCAAGACACCGCGAGGCAGGTTTTCTCCAGAATCCAAAAACTGACGCTCGATCACATTCTCCGCCGTAACCGTGCGCGTGTATGCTGCCATGATGCCGGTTGAGCTTTGGTAAGTCTTGCCCGGCTGATCGACCAGTCGACGCGCGTCTATGCTCTCCAGGAGTCGCTGCGAATCGCGCGGTTTAAGCAGCGTTGCCCCGCCCTTGTCCAAGTTGTTGGGCAGTTGATGTACTCGCGTCAGGTCATCAAGAATCCAAAATGAGCGGCCATGGGTGGCGGCAATCAAATCGCCATTCTTCACCAGCAAATCGTGAATCGGCGTAACCGGCAGATTTAACTGAAAGGACTGCCAGTTGGCGCCATCATCAAAGGAGACGTAAACGCCTGTTTCTGTACCGGCGTATAGCAGACCGGGGCGCGCCGGATCACAGCGAACCACGCGCGTGAAGTCGTCTTCGCGAATACCTTCGTTGATGCGCGTCCAGGTTGCGCCAAAGTCCGTCGTTTTGAAAAGGTAGGGCGAATAGTCATCAAGCTTGTAACGAATCGCCGCCAGATAACAGGTCGCCGGATCATGCGGCGATAGCTCCAGCATACTGACCATCGACCAGTCAGGCAACGCCGCCGGTGTGATATCTTCCCAAGTTTCGCCGTTATCCTTGCTGATATGCACCAAGCCATCATCCGATCCAGCCCAAATGACGCCGGGTTGATGCGGCGATTCCGCCAAAGCAAAAACCGTCGCGTAGACCTCGGCGCCGGCGCCATCGCGATTGATCGGACCGCCGGTAATACCCAGCGTGGCTGGATCCGCGCGCGTCAAATCCGGGCTGATCGCCTGCCAACTCTGCCCCTCGTCGGTGGATTTCATAATCTGATTGCCACCGACATAAATTGTGTTGGCGTCATGCGGCGAGAAAACGATGGGATAGGTCCAGGCAAAACGATGCTCGAGATCGGCGGCCGCCTCTCCCGATGTCATCTCGGGCCAGGTCGTCACCAGCCGAAGTTGCTTGCTGCGATGATCGTAGCGTTGCAAGCAGTTGCCGCCGCCGGGCGAACTGCCTATCGCGCCGACGTATATGATATTGTCATCATCAGGCTTGACCGCAATATAGCCGCTCTCGCCTGAGCCGGCGATGAAACCATCCATCCACATCAGCGAGGATTTCTCATTGCGACTCGGCACGGCGATGCTGCTATTGTCCTGCTGCGTACCGTAAACAAAATATGGATCGCGATTATCGGCCGCCACATGATAGAACTGCGCCGTAGGCTGATTGAAAATGCTTGACCAGGTTGCGCCCCCATTCAGCGACACGCAGGCGCCGCCGTCATTGCCCTGCACCATGCGCATTGGATTCTGCGGATCGATCCACAGATCGTGATTGTCGCCATGAGGCGTGCCAATCATCGAGTAAGTCTTGCCGCCATCAACCGATTTCCAGAAGCGCAGATTATTGACGTATACCGTATCCGGATCTTGCGGATCTGGCGTCAGGTGCATGTAATACCAGGCGCGCGAAATGATGTCGTTGCTGCGCGCGACAAATCGCCAACTGTCGCCATAATCATCCGAGCGGTACATGCCGCCCTCTTCATGCTCGATCAAAGAGTAAACACGCCCCGCTTGCGCCGGAGAAGCCGCGATACCGACCTTGCCCAGGATGCCGCTCGGCAAGCCCTTTTTCGTCGAAATGTTTTCCCAGGTGTCGCCGCCGTCCATTGAACGCCAGATGCCGCTTTCCTCACCACCGCTGCTGATCATGTGGAAGTTGCGGTAGGCTTCCCAAATCGCCGCGTAGACGATGCGCGGATTGTTGCCATCAATGCTCAAATCGACCGCGCCCGCCTTGTCGCTGACGAAAAGCACCCGCTCCCAACTCTCGCCGCCATCGCGCGAGCGGAAGACGCCCCGCTGCTGATTGCGCCCGAAGGCATGCCCCAACGCCGCAACTAAGACCGTGTCCGGATCCTGCGGGTGAATGCGAACCTTGCCGATATGACGCGTGTCCTCCAAACCGATGTGCTTCCAACTGCGCCCGGCATCGGTGGACTTGTAAACACCATCGCCATGTGAGACATCGATGCGAATGGTCGCTTCGCCGGTACCGGCGTAGATGACATTGGGGTCGGATTCCGAAACCGCCAGCGCGCCTACAGAAGCAGTATTGAAGTATCCGTCCGAGATATTTCGCCAATACTGGCCAGCGTCATCCGTCTTCCAGACGCCGCCTGCGCAAGCGCCGAAATAGAAGGTGCCGATATCGCGCGGGTCGCCGGCGACGGTGACGACGCGTCCGCCGCGGAAGGGTCCGATGCAGCGCCAGCGTCCGATGTTGTCGAGGGGGAGGTTCATGGGTTGTGGGCTTTCGTTGGTGGGTGGTCAGTGGGGGGTATTGTAGCGTGTACGTTCGGAATACTGCTATCTTGTGTTACATTGAAATTCCGCACATATTCGCGGACAATAGTTGCAACGTGATACTGCACACTTTCAGAACGGAGGTGACAATCATGTTGATTCGATTCTTTGTTGAGAATTTCTTGTCCTTTAAGGACGAGATAGAGTTCTCAATGGTTGCGGGCGAGTCAGACGAACATCCCGAACACGTTTCCGAGATTCGGGATTTGCGTCTTCTGAAGACAAGCGTCGTCTTTGGAGCAAATCAGTCTGGAAAGACCAACCTTATAAAGGCAATTAGTTTTGCTCAAGAGTTCATCACCCTTGGACGGTCAGGGTTAAAAGGTCTTAAGCTTACGCCCTTTCTTCTTGATGGCGATTACTCAGGAAAACCATCGAAATTCGTATTCGAGCTCCAATGTGGTATGGCACAAAGTTTCGAATACAAATTCTCGGTGGATCGTCAACGGGTGCACGAGGAGTCCTTGCACGAAATCCTTTCGGAAAGCACTAGAATGATGTTCGAACGCGAGACCGACTCGCAGGGTCATACGAATGTTAAGATTGGCGAAGTAAATGTCTTGGTCACGAACGAGGAAGATCATTTCGATTTCATCAGAAACTTTGGTCCGAATGAACTTTTCTTAACGGCGGTCAATACTGAAGCGAATAGCCGATCTGATGTAAACGACAATCCAAATGAAGGAATGGGTGAAAACCCCATTGGGCGCGACGCTAGACCTTTTATTGAGCGCACGCCTGTAACCAAATTAGATCCGGTAACGAATACGACAAGACCTAACCGTCCGGAGACTAGGATCGCTTTTCTTGATTTGATCTACGACTGGTTTGACCGAGCGCTCGTACCAGTGTTTCCTGAATCGATTCCGACTCGAGGCATTGGACTCGGAATCATGCGTGTCGCGGAGTTTAAGGAAAGACTCCATGATGTACTCGAATTCCTGGACTTAGGCATCGACGGAGTTGATCTTCAGCCAATTGAGCTAAATGCCGAATCAGACCTATCAGACGACTTTAAAGCATTTGCAAAGCGAAACGCAAAGAGCATAAGCAAGGGTTCGGATGAAAAAGCGATATTTGGACATCCGGGCAGCGAAGACTACATTCTTGTCGATGCGAACCATGACTTTGAAGCTTTTAGGCTAGTGACACTACATCAGGTCCACGGCAATGGTAGCAGAATCCCATTCGATCTGTCCGCCGAATCTGATGGCACTCGACGATTGCTTGAGCTGATTCCAACATTACTTGGCTTGCACAGTTCCCAATCCCATCACGTCTTCATTATCGACGAACTTGACCGAAGCATACATGCACATTTGACTGGCAGAGTCATAGAACTCTTTCTCAAGTACACGGGACATCGCGAAAACCAACTTATAGTCACGTCACACGATACCGGGCTATTGGATCTGGACCTTCTTAGGCGCGATGAAATCTGGTTTGTAGAGAAAGAACGAACTGACGCTTCGACGCTTTACTCGCTTGAAGAGTTCAAACTCCCTGAAAAAATGAACATAGAAAAGGGCTATCTATTTGGCCGGTTTGGCGCGATTCCTGTATCGTCCAGTCTTGAGAGCCTCGATTGGGCGCGTGATACATGAAGACTAGGCGGTATTCCGACAGAGAGCGGATTGCTGGAAGACGTGACATAAGAAAACTCTTTGTTGTCGTATCGGAGGGTGTTACAGAGAAAATCTATCTTGATGACCTTGCGGCAGACAAGAGGTACAACCACCCGAGTGTTCACGTAGAGACCATCCTACCTGCGGATTCGTCGCCAGACCATGTTTTGGCCAGTCTTTCCGAATACAACAGCAAGTACGAGCTTGGTGACAACGATGAATTGTGGCTCGTAATTGACCGTGACAGGTGGGAAGTTCCCATGCTAAGCAGAGTCACTCAGGTGGCGTTTCAGAAAGGCTTTTATGTAGCGGATAGCAATCCCGCATTTGAATTGTGGTTATTGTTTCATCATCGGTCACTAAATGACTACACTTGTGAGGTATTGACAGAACTTGAAGCAAACAATAAATCTGGAACTAGGACTAGATTGGAGCTAGAACTGATATCGATTCTCGGATCATATAGCAAGTCGAACCTAAAGACTTCATGTTATTTACCAAACGTTGATGCTGCCATTGCGAATGCAAGGGCATCAGACATCAGCGAAAGCGACCGCTGGCTGAACCAAATCGGCTCCCGCGTCTACAAACTAGTCCAATCGATTAAGGACTCGCCCACCTAACCAACAACCCCCGCCACTAACTCCCCTGCCCTTTCAGCCCCACCCAGCGCCGCCATCTCCCACGCCAGCCGCCGCGCGTTCTCCTGCACCCAATCCGCTGCCATGATCGCCTGTACGCCCTCGCGCAATTGACCCTGCCGCACATCGTGCGCCGTTAAATGCAAGCCCACTTTCGCCTCGGCGGCGCGCCGCCCCTGTATCCGTTGATCGGCCGCGTGTGGCACCACAATCTGCGGTACACCGTGAACGACAGCTGCATGCGTCGTGCCAATGCCGCCGTGATGAATGGCGATGCGGCAGCGCGGCAATACATGATCGTAAGGCGCCCAATTCAACAGACGTGTTCCGCCGGGCAGCGCCCGCTTCAACTCGGCTTTCTGCGCAGCCGTAAAAGGATTCCAGCCAATCGTCACCAAGGGGATCATGCCTGCGCTCGCGACCGCCTGCGCCGCCCAACTGTAAAATCCCAAGTCTCCATTGAAGCTCGTGCCCAGGGTAACCAGCCCAAGCGGCTTATCAAGCGGAATATCCAACAGCCATGCCGGCGCTGAATCCTTTGCCGCCTCGGCGACGCCACCGACAAACTGCGTCTGCGGCAGGATGGTCGATAGCTCCGTCTGATGCCATTCCGGCGTGAAGTAGACGACATGCAGCCATTCACTGATTATCGAGGGCGCCGCGCCTTTGGAGAAATTCTTGCCTTCAATACCAAAGCGATCGCATAATCGCTGAATCCGCTGCTGACTGTCGCTGCTCAGATCCCGCTGTACCGGAAAGAGGCTCTGCTCGTCCAGCGTCGCCTGGGCGGGCCAGCCGCAGATGATCAGCGGCACATCCAGCAAGTCGGCCACGAGCGCCGATGCGCTGAGAAAGGGATCGGAAACAATCGCATCGGGCGCGCCAATTTCGTCCTCTAGATCCAAGAGCGCTTCGACCGCGTCCGCTACAAGATCTTCGCTCAGCCAGGTGTCCAGCGCCCGCCGATAACGTAGCGCGACGGCGTCCTGTGGCGCGATCTGACTCAAGTCGGGTGGTGGTGGCGGCGGCCAAAGCCAGCCGGTCTTGCGAATAGCGCGGAACGGGAGTTTGGCTTGCGCGATTGCTCGCTCAATCGGCGCTTCGCTTATCCAAAGGATGTCATGTCCTTGCGCATTCAGTGATAGCGCCGTCTTGAGAAAGCCACCCCAATCTGTGTGACTGTAGAGCGGCGCCGATATGAACCAGAAGCGTGACACAAGGCGATACCAGTTCCGCCCGCTCAGACCGGCTCGGGCAACTTCAAATAGGCTTGCAAGTATTGTCCGGTATAGCTCTTGGCGGTCGCCGCCACAGCTTCCGGCGTGCCCTGCGCGATGATCTCGCCGCCGCCGCCGCCGCCTTCCGGTCCCAGGTCAATGATATGATCGGCTACTTTGATGATGTCCAGATTGTGCTCAATGACGATGATGGTGTTGCCAGCATCCGCAAGCCGCTGCAGCACATTAATCAACTTTTCAACATCGACCGCGTGCAAGCCAGTCGAGGGCTCGTCCAAAATGTACAGCGTCTGCCCTGTAGCGCGTTTCGAAAGCTCGCGACTCAGCTTGATGCGCTGCGCTTCACCTCCGCTCAATGTCGTTGCTGGCTGGCCTATGCGAATATATCCCAATCCGACTGCGTCGAGCGTATCCAGCTTGCGCCGAATACGCGGCAGATTCTCGAAGAAGACCAAGCCTTCGCTTACGGTCATGCTGAGTACATCTGAGATTGACTTGCCTTTGTAATGCACTTGCAGCGTCTCGCGATTGTAACGCGTGCCACGGCAGACCTCACACTGCACGTAGACATCGGGCAAGAATTGCATCTCAATCTTGATCAGCCCTTGCCCCTCGCAATTCTCGCAGCGCCCGCCCTTCACATTAAAGCTGAATCGCCCGGCGCGGTAACCGCGGATCTTGCTTTCCGGCAATTCCGCGAAAAGGCTGCGGATATCGTCAAACATCTTGGTATAGGTGCCCGGATTGCTGCGCGGCGTCCGACCGATCGGGCTCTGGTCGATGTTGATGATCTTGTCAATCTTGTCTGCGCCGATAATCTCGTCGTGGTCGCCGGCCCGCTCGCGGCTGCGATTGATCAACTGCGCCAACCGCCGATAAAGGGTCTCCACCACCAGTGATGACTTGCCACTACCGCTGACGCCGGTTACGCAAATCAATTTGCGCAATGGAAAATCTATATCGATGCTCTTCAAATTGTTCGCGCGGGCGCCTCGCAGGGAAAGATATTCGCCCGAGCCAGGACGTCGGCCTTCCGGCAATGGAATCTGAAAGCGCCCGTCCAAAAACGCTCCCGTATAGCTTTCAGCGACAAGCGTCACCTGCTCCGGCGTGCCGGCCGCCACCACCTCTCCCCCATGCTCGCCAGCGCCCGGTCCCAAGTCAATCAACCAGTCAGACGAGCGCATCGTATCCTCGTCATGCTCGACGACGAGAACCGTATTGCCAATATCGCGCAGACCGGTCAAAGTGCGTATCAGGCGTTTGTTATCCCGCTGATGCAGCCCGATCGACGGCTCGTCCAAGACATAAAGCACACCTGTGAGTTGGCTGCCTACCTGCGTCGCCAGTCGAATCCGCTGTGATTCGCCGCCGCTTAAGGTCGCCGCGCTGCGCGAAAGGGACAAATAATTCAGCCCCACATTGCTCAGGAATCCAACGCGCGAAGTCAATTCGCGCAGAATCTGATGGGCGATCTGCTGTTCACGGCCGCTGAGAATCGCTCGGTCGCCACGCAGAGAATCAACCCAAACTTCCAATTCATCAATCGGCAGATGGGTAATGTCGTGTATCGTTGCGCCGCCGATGGTCACCGAAAGCGCTTCTGGTCGCAATCGCTGCCCGCCACAAGAGCGGCAGGGTATCTCGCGCATATACTCCTGAATCTTGCCGCGGATATATTCCGACTCCGTCTGCTGATAGCGGCGTTCCAGATTCGGTATCACACCCTCAAAGCGCGTTGACCAACTGCGTTCTGCCCCGTTGGAATGATAGTAAGTCACATCAAAGCGTCGGTCGCCCGAGCCATAGAGCATCAGGTCCTTGTGCTTCTGGCTCAACTTCCGCCAAGGCGCATCCAAACTGAATTCATAGGCGCGCGCCAGACTGCAGTAGACATTCCAATTCCAGCCGCGCTTGTCTTCCACGCTATGGCCGCTTGCGCTGATCGCCCCATCCGCGATCGACTTGTTCTTGTCCGGCACCACCATGTCCGGGTCAATCTCCAGGCTGAAGCCCAAGCCCTGACAAGCCGGGCAGGCGCCGCTCGGCGTATTGAAGCTGAACAGACGCGGCTCCGGCTCTGGCACGCTGCCATGACCTTCAGGGCAAGCCAAGTCTTCACTGAAGAGGTGGTCAACCGGATTTTCACGGTCGGTCACATCCTGGACAATCATCCGGCCATCGCCCAGCTCCAGCGCCGTTTCCACCGCATCCGTCAACCTTGTTTCAAAGGCGGTGGCATCGTCCGCCTGCTCTTCGTCATAGTGTCGCACAACCAGGCGATCAACCACGACTTCGATGTCGTGGATCACATAGCGATCGAGCTCGATCTCTTCATCGAGATCACGCACAAGGCCGTCGACGCGCACGCGCGCAAAACCTTGCTTGCCGATATCACCCAAGGCTTTGACGTGATTGCCCTTCTGGCGGTGAATCACCGGCGCCAACACCTGAATCCGGCTATCGGGCGGCATGTTCTGTATTTGATCGACGATTTGCTGGGCGCTCTGCGCTGAGACTTCGGCGCCACATTTCGGACAATGCGGGATACCGACCCGGGCGTAAAGCAGACGCAGGTAATCGTAGATTTCGGTCACGGTACCCACGGTCGAGCGCGGATTGTGGCTGACGCTCTTCTGATCAATCGAAACCGCCGGGCTCAATCCTTCAATCTGATCGACATCCGGCTTCTCCATCAAGCCGAGAAACTGACGGGCGTAGCTGCTTAAACTTTCGACGTAGCGGCGCTGACCCTCGGCGAAGATCGTATCAAAAGCGAGCGAAGACTTGCCCGAGCCCGACAAACCAGTGATGACCACCAGTTGATTGCGCGGTATCTCGACATCGATGTTCTTCAGATTATGTTCGCGCGCGCCGCGCACGATGATCTTGTCTTGCATCATGCCCTAGTCAATGACCTGTTGTCATCGGGTCCGATGTAACGACTCTCGTCAACTGCATATGATTGTCGAATCCAGATTCGAGCTTCAATTATAACCGTATGTGATGGGAGCGAGAACAGAGAAATCAAGGCGACCACCATCGGCGCGCGTATTCCTTGTTCTCATTGTCGTCCGAAATCGGTATCATAGTTTGAAGCGACTGTGGAGATTTGACGGAGCATCCATGGCCACTCAATTTCAATGGGACGATCCATTTCTGCTGGAAGACCAGCTTAACGATGAAGAGCGAATGGTACGTGATGTCGCGCGCGATTACTGTCAAAGCAAGCTCATGCCGCGCATCCTGGAAGCCAACCGTCACGAATCTTTCGATCGAGATATCTATTTTGAAATGGCCGAGCTGGGCATGTTGGGCCCCACATTGCCCGAAGAATACGGAGGCGCCGGCCTGAATTACGTCAGTTATGGTTTGATCGCGCGCGAAGTCGAGCGCGTCGACAGCGGTTATCGCAGCGCCATGAGCGTGCAGAGCGCCTTAACCATGTTCCCGATTTACGCCTACGGAACTGAGGAGCAGCGCCTTCGATATTTGCCCAAACTGGCTAGTGGCGAGTGGGTCGGCTGTTTTGGCTTGACCGAGCCGAACCACGGCAGCGACCCCGGCGGGATGGAATCGCGAGCGACCAAAGTCGATGGCGGCTGGATCCTGCATGGCAGCAAAATGTGGATCACCAACTCGCCGATCGCCGATGTCTTTATCGTCTGGGCGAAGGCTTACGGCGATCCTGACGGAAGCGACGGAACGATTCGCGGTTACATTCTGGAACGCAGCATAGATGGCTTGTCGACGCCGCCGATCGAAGGCAAGTTCAGCCTACGCGCCAGCAGCACGGGCGAAATTGTGATGGACGAGGTCTTCGCGCCTGACGAGAACTTGCTGCCCGACACAGGTGGTCTCAAGAGCCCGTTTGGCTGCCTGAATCGCGCGCGTTACGGCATCGCCTGGGGCGCGCTTGGCGCCGCTGAATTCTGCTGGCACGCCGCTCGGCAATATACATTGGACCGTCATCAGTTTGGCAGGCCGCTCGCATCCAATCAGCTGATCCAGTTCAAGCTGGCAAATATGATGAGCGACATCAGCTTCGGCTTGCAAGGCGCCTTGCGCGTGGGCCGCCTGCTCGACCAAGGCCAAGCGACGCCCGAAATGATCTCACTGGTCAAGCGCAATTCCTGCGCCGCCGCCCTGGACATCGCCCGCGTGTCGCGCGACATGCACGGGGGCAACGGCATCGCCGACGAATTCCATGTCATCCGCCACGTGATGAACCTGGAGGCGGTGAATACCTACGAAGGCACCAGCGATATCCACGCGCTCATCCTGGGGCGCGCCCAAACGGGCATCCAAGCTTTCATGTAATTGTAGGGGCGAAATATCATGTCGCCCGCCGTCGGAAAATGTTGAAGGGGCGAGCCGGCGGCTCGCCCGTACGAAATTAGAAATGTTGGAGAGACGACGCTTGACTCGCCCGCCGTTGGAAAAGCGTTGTAGGGGCGACTCTGTGAGTCGCCCGCTGCGCCAGCTATAATGCGCAGATATTTTGACGGAGGCAACACCATGACCAGCAAGACATTTGAAGTCCCCAACATTCACTGCATGGGTTGCGTGCAGGCGATCAAAAACGAGTTGCGCGAGCTTGACGGCGTCGCCAGCGTAGAAGGCGATGCGCGCAAGCAAACAATCGACATCGACTTTGCAGCGCCCGCCACCTGGGACGCCATCGTCGCCGCCTTGACCGAGATCGAGTATCCTCCGGCGGCGGGCTAGGACTACGCTCTTCGCGTAAGCGCATTGTCTCAAACACGCTCCCAGGCTGCGAGCTCGTAGACCATGCCCCTGACGCTCCCGCGTATCAAGGCTGTCGCCAGCGACTTGGGCTTCAACCTCTGCGGCATCACGCCGGCTGAGCCTTCGCCGACGCTGCTCGCTTACCTGCGCTGGATCGAACGCGGCATGCACGGCGCGATGGGCTATATGGCGCGCGTCGACCGCGTACGCCGCCGGCAGGACCTGCGCGAGATCATGCCGGGCGCCAAGTCCTTGATCGTTGTCGGGATGGATTACCACGCGCGTTTCGCCGACGATGAAACGCTGAACGACCCGGCGCGCGGGCGCATCGCCTCCTACGCCTGGGGGCTCGACTATCACAAAGTGCTGGCGCTGCGTCTTGAGCAGTTCGCCGAGTGGCTGGCGGAGGCCAGCGGACGCGCGATCCAGCCGAAAGTCTATGTCGATACCGGCGCCATCCTCGAGCGCAGCCATGCCCAGCAGGCGGGCTTGGGCTTCATCGGCAAGAACACCATGCTCATCCATCCGCGGCGGGGTAGCAGCTTTTTCATCGGCGAGATCATCACCTCGCTCGAATTCGAAGACTACGATGAGCCGCATCGCGAGACCATGTGCGGCACCTGCACGCGCTGCCTGGCCGCCTGCCCTACCGACGCCTTCCCCAAGCCCTATGTGCTGGATGCGCGGCGCTGCATCAGCTACCACACCATCGAGAACAAGGGCTGGATCGACCGCGAACTACGGGAGGGCTTCGGCAATTGGATCTTCGGCTGCGACATTTGCATGGATGTTTGCCCCTTTCAGCGCTTCAGCGAAGAGACGCAGGAGGTCGCCTTCCTGCCCTTCGATATCGAACGGGTGGCGCCGCAACTGACCGACATCCTGATGTCGACCGAGGAGTCGTATCGCCTGATGTTCCGGCGCAGTCCGGTCGAGCGCGTCAAGCGGGCGCAGCTGGTGCGGAACGCCTGCGTCGCCGCGGGCAACTGGCGGGGCGAACGCGCCATCCCCCATTTGATTCAACTGCTCTATGACGAGAGCGCGCTGGTGCGGGGTCATGCGGCCTGGGCGCTCTGGCGGACGATGGAGCTCGATAGCAGCAAGCTGCTGACGGATCTGCATCGGCGCGAAGACGATGCGCGGGTGCGGGGCGAGGTGGAGGCGCTGCTGGGGTAGAGGACCACCCAATCCCCCATTTGCGGGCGACCCAATGGGTCGCCCCTACGAGTCGTCACGGGATGCAAGCGCGTCCTCCAGGTCGGGATGCTGCTGATGCCAGTTGGTGGCGTCTTGGTAGGCTTTGGCGACGGCGAGGGTCTCCGCTTCTTTGTACAGCCCGCCGACGAAGGTGATGCTGGTGGGTGTGCCTTTGTCGGTGAAGCCGTTGGGCACGACGACGGTGGGATGCCCGGTGAGGTTGGTCATGCCCAGCGTATTGCCGCCGTAGCTGGGCGAGATGAAGACATCGACATCGCTCATGACGCGCGCGAGCGCCTGCATGATCCGCGTGCGGACGCGATTGGCGTTGATGTACTCGACTGCCGGGATGAGGCGGGCGGCGCGGAAGACGTTGGGCCAGGCGCTATTGTCCTGGCGCTTCATCGCGTCGACCGAGCCAGCGCGCGTGATCTGGTCGAAGGCGGCCGCGGCTTCGGCCGCGAGGATAATCCAGAGTCCGCTCAAATCGGCAGCGGGCAGCTCGATGGGCGTCAGCGCGAAGCCCTGCGCGCGCATCACATTGAGCACGGCGGCGCTGTTGACCTGGTTGACGCGCTGCAGCGCCTCGCCCTGCTGGCGGTGATGGGCATCGGTCTGGCCCGCGTCAGCCGCTTCAAAGGCGCTCGCGACATAGGCGATGCGCAAACTATGCGGATCAAGCGCCGGATCCCACTGAAAGGGCTCGGACGTGATCGTCATGTCCAAGCCATCGGGACCGTAGATGGCGCTGAATACGTGGGCGCAATCCTCGACTGAGCGGCACATGGGACCGATCTTGTCGAGGCTCCAGCTGAGCGCCATCGCGCCATAGCGGCTGACGCGCCCGTAGGTGGGCCGCAAGCCGGAGACGCCGCAGCGGGTCGATGGCGAGACGATGCTGCCCATGGTTTCGGTGCCGATGGCGAAGCCGACCAAGCCGGCGGCGACCGCAGCGCCCGAGCCAGCCGATGAGCCGCTGCTGCCCTCGCTCGCATCCCAGGGATTCTTGGTCGTGCCGCCATACCAGACATCGCCGTTGGCGAGCGCGCCCAGGGTCAGCTTGGCGATGAGCACGGCGCCGGCTTCTTCCAGCCGCTGGACGACGGTGGCATCGACATCAAGCTGCTGCCCCTGGTAGGGCGCGGCGCCCCATTGCGTCGGATAGCCGCGCGCCGCCAGCAGGTCTTTGGCGCCCCAGGGGATGCCATGCAGCGGACCGCGATAGAGCCCGCGGGCGATCTCGTCATCGGCGCGTTTCGCCTGCTCGATAGCGAGATCGTCGGTGTAGGCGGCGACGCACTTGAGCACGGGATCGTAGCGCTTGAGCCGGCTCAGGTACATCTCGGTCAGCTCGAGCGCGGTCACCTGGCGGCTGCGGATGAGCTCGGCGAGTTGGGTGACCGGCAGGAAAGCGGCTTCTTCGAGATCGGCGGGACGGGTCACGGGCGGACCGGCGCTCATGGCATAGGTTCGCGGGACGGCGGCGGGCGCGGGATCGGCGGGCTGGACGTTGAAGTTGAGCGCGAGCGGGACGCTGTTGTCGAGGTCGGCTGCGCGGAGGCCCCGGTATTGCTCGCGGCGGCCGTTGACGATCTCAAGCATTTGCTCGCGCTGGGCGGGGCTGAAGTCGAGGGCGAGCAGGGTTTCGGCGGCGGCGATTTCGTCAGGGGTGATGGCGGGTTCGGATTGGGACATGGGCGCATTCCTTGGGTTTATCGGACAGTTGTATTGTAAAGGGAAAACTTTTTTGTCCAATAAAGTATTGGAATGCTTCGCAATGAGAATTCTCATAACTGTGTCATGATAGAGCGAAAACTTTTTTGTGTCACAAGAATGAGAATCACGGGGCGGCGCGGTGCGCGGGATATGGAGTTGTTAAGCGGCGTGCTGTTGGGAGGGTCGCGTAGGTCGCGTAGACACAGACCGGCGACACTGACCGACGGTAGCATGGGTGGGGGGTTATGGGGTGAGTGGATGGTCGCGGGTGGGATCTGTTTTTCTTTACCACCGAGGACACCGAGTTTTTTCGAGGGCACAGAGGGCAGGGAGACGGGGTGGCGCGGGCAAGGTCGGTGGTCTCGCGGGTTGGCTTATTCTCCAGCGCCTTTAACAAGCCTAGTCAGTCGGATTTGCATGTGCCTCGGCTATTCTAAGGCTTAGAGCTTTTGCGCAGTTGCACAGCAGTATCCGACAAACGTGGAAGCAGCGGCTGATCACTATCAGACGGCCCGTTTCGTAGCGATCTAATGCTGATGAGCTCCAATCTGTTTCCTTTCTTTTGAACGAATCTATGGTGCGCTTTTATTTCTGCTCGAAGTTCAAAATGTGGTCTTACGACATCTTCTCCTAATTTGTCTGGCACGGTAACGGACCACTTTTTGCCATTGTCTTCATAGAATTCAACCTGATCTGATTCCTTTTTGCCATCAGCTGCCCACACAGTGCCCCTAAGCGTGACGATCTCACTTGATATCTGATAAACCTCTTCCAACGTGTCTTTTTCAGGAGGAGAATATATGTTGTCGATTTCGTCCGCCGTCCGGTCAAATACTACTGATTTTGATGCACCCTTTACATTTGCTTCAACACTAAAGGCATTAACTTGCTCCCCGTCAGGTGCTAACTTTCGGGCCAGCTGCATAAAATGGTGATAGTAGTCTTCATCCCCAAGGCTCTCTTCCAACGCAGATGTGTTTCCGCTCTTTAGACTGTCGAGACTTTCAATCACCTTATCGAATACGCTTTCCACATCTTCAAGAAAGGAGAACGATAGTTGTCCAACCTCAATCAATTTCATGCTAATTCTAAAGCTGCCTTTTGCTGGAACTGCAGTAAGTACGCGGTAATTCTCGTCAAACTTGCGCAGTTCGTGAAACGGAAACTTGCGGACAACTCCCGTAATTGTACGTAGCAGGCGCTTGTACTCGGTGATGATTGTCGCATTGGACTCAGCTTCAAGTTCTCCGTTGTCAGCCTCAACACCGGTTAGTGTCACAACGATTTCATTCTCGACTAGCGGCGGATAGGCATATCCACGACTCTCGTGTAGCAGTACTTTCCTTAGGAGATCGTATAGCTCGTATCGAAGCCGATCATTTGGCCGGGGTTCTAAGCCTTGAAGTATCAGATTCTCGGCGGCACTATATTCGCCGCATCGGTACGCCAAAGTAGCGGCACTGCGATGCAATATCGCGTGCATGTGATGCGACGGGTCTCTGTGCAGAAGTTGAGCGGCTTTCGCCTCATTCAAATACGAGTCATGAGTGAATTGCAGATAGGCCTCCATGTTTCCATTGCGTCGCGCAAAATGGGCCCTATCCGCTTGTTCCATTGCCAGATCGTGGTATCTGACACTTTCGCTGAGATAATCCCTGTCATCCATCGTCAGGCATCCTTCTAGTACAGTTTATCATCGGAGTGCCGAACTCGACCACAACTACATAAGCCGGCGTACCGTCCGAATCAGAGGCTTTAGACTGATTTACCTTTTCATTTATGCGTGTGCGAAAACGGCTTTTAGGATTTGCCCTGAGCATACCTGACACCTCTAGCCTTGCAGTGGGTATGCCAAAATCCGTCCGATTGGTTACATCAAATGCTTCTTTGTCTCCCAAAAGAAAGTCAACACCAGAACCTTCTATTGCTCGTTCGACTACAGTGTACTTCGTCAGCGTGTCAATCAACATGAGAGCGATTCCGACAGCTCCATCTTCCGCAAGGTCCTTGTCATTCATGGAGTCACGCATGTCATCGTCAATCTCAGTACACCATTCAAACGCAATAACTAATTTGAGCTCGTCAAAGTCTTTGACCTCGCACACTCTTTTGTCTTCATATCCCATCTGATCAAGTGCAACAATTGCTGCCAAATAGTCGCCCTGGCTTCTGTCTGCCACATATCGTCCAATGCCATGTCGCAACGGCTCAAGGCTAATTGATTGAACTTCGGTCATGAATTGTCCCTAATTGTGACTATCTTCACTAACGATGTAGCACCGGACAAGGAATCTACCCGCTTTGACACGCAATTGCAACAACTCGCTCAACACTGGAGTACGGATCGCGTTTCATGTTCAATTGAAATAGGCGTACACTGTGCCGATTGAGCGGTCCGCAGAATACTATCGCCTTGGCAAGCTGAAATTAATGGCTACTAGTTCGCGATTCCCCGCAACCTGAGGGAATTACTCACCACGAACACGCTATCGAAAGCCATCGCCACGGCCGTGAAGTTTGGCAACATACCTAACCAGGAGGGCGACCCAATGGGTCGCCCCTACATTTGGTATCGGATTGGACGTGGCTGAATTGGCGATATATGCGATTCCAGCCCGTTCAGGCCGCCAGCCGCTTCCCCCGCAACCGCAGCGAATTCGTCACCACAAACACGCTCGAGAAAGCCATCGCCGCTGCGGCGAACATGGGAATCAGACCGCCCAGCATCGCCACCGGAATCAGCACGATATTATAGATGAACGCCCAGAAGAGGTTCTGGTGGATCGTGCGCAGGGTCGCTTTGCTGAGTTCGAGCGCGGTGACGAGCGCCTTGAGGTCGCCGCCGACCAGGGTAATATCACCCGCTTCGATGGCGATATCGGTCCCGCTGCCAATGGCGAAGCCGATATCGGCGCCCGCCAGCGCTGGCGCGTCGTTGATGCCATCGCCGACCATGGCGACCGTCGCGCCTTCCTTTTGCAGCTGCGCCACCGCGTCCGCTTTGTCGGCGGGCAGCACCTGGGCCAGCACGCGCTCAATGCCGACTTCGCGGGCGATGGCTTCGGCGGTCTGTTGGTTGTCGCCGGTGATCAGGGCGACATCCAGTCCGCGCTGGCGCAGGGCGCTGATGGCGGCCGCCGAGCTGGGCTTGACGGTATCGCCGATGGCGATGGCGCCGGCGAGCGTTCCGTCAATGGCGAGCAGGACGACGGTTTGTCCCTGATTTTGGCTGCGCTTGATGTCGGCTTCGAGCGCGTTGATGTCGATGTCGTAAGCGGCGATGAAGCGAGGGCTGCCGACGAGGACTTCCTTGTTTTCGATGGCGGCGACGATGCCGCGGCCCGGGCTGGCTTCGAAGTTTTCCAAGGGCAGCGTCGCGATGCCGCGCGCTTTGGCTTCATTGAGCACGGCCAATGCCAGCGGATGTTCGCTGGCGGCTTCGGCCGAGGCGCTGATTTGCAGGACATCGCGCTCGCTGAAATCAGGCGCGGCGATGACCTCGGTGACGGTCGGTTTTCCGCTGGTGACGGTGCCGGTCTTGTCGAGCAGGATTGCCGTCAGCGAGGCGGCGCGCTCCAATGCCTCGCTGCTGCGGAAGAGGATGCCGGCTTCGGCGCCGCGTCCGCTGCCGACCATGATGGCGGTCGGTGTTGCCAGCCCGAGGGCGCAGGGGCAGGCGATCACGAGCACGGCGATCATATTGAGAATGGCTGTTGGCAAATCAGCGCCGCCGAGGGTCAGCCAGCCGACCAAAGTGGCGATGGCGAGGACGATGACAAGCGGCACGAAATAGGAAGAGACGCGGTCGGCAATCGCTTGAATCGGCGCTTTGCTGCCTTGCGCCTGTTCGACCAGGCGGATGATCTGCGCCAGGACGGTATCGCGGCCCACGCGCTGCGCTTCGATGATTAGCCGGCCCTGCTGGTTGATGGCGCCGCCAAAGACTTCGGCGCCGACGGATTTGTCGACCGGCAGGCTTTCGCCGGTGAGCATGGATTCGTCCACGGCGGAGCGGCCGTCGGTCACGATGGCGTCAACCGGGATGCGTTCGCCCGGTTTGACCAGCAGGATGTCGCCGGGCGCGACTTCGTCGATGGGGATGGCTTTCTCTTTGCCATCGCTGAGGAGGGTCGCCGTTTTTGGCGCCAGCCCCATCAGCTTTTTGATGGCGGCGCTGGTCCTTCCCTTGGCGCGCGCTTCCAGCAGCTTTCCCAGGGTGACCAGCGTGAGGATGACCGCGGTCGATTCGAAGTAATCCAATTTGCCGACCACATCGCTGAAGCCGAAGACGATGCCCAGCAGGACGATGATGCCATATACGTAAGCGGCGATAGCGCCCATCGCCACCAGCACATCCATATTGGCGTGGCCGTGGTGCATGGATCGGCTTCCGCCGCTGATGAATTGTTTGCCAAGCATGAACATGACCGGCGTCGCCAGGGCGCCGAAGATGAAGAGCCAGATGTCGTCGGCGAGGAAGGCGAAGTTGTCCATCAGGAAAGGGATCTGGTGCAGGAAGTGGCGCGCCATGCTGAGGATGGTGAGCGGGATGGTGAAGAGCGCGCCGATTTTGACCAGGCGGGCTTGGCGGTCGATTTCGGCTTGGCGAACCTGCGCTTCGTGATCTTCGTGATCGTCGTGCCCGGAGGTGTCGATGACGCCATAGCCGGCGCGCTCGACCGCCTCGACCAGATCGTGGCGGCGCGTCTCGCCGGGCAGATATCTGACGCTGGCTTTTTCGCTGGCGAGGTTGACCGAGGCGCTGATGACGCCGTCGCTGCGATTCAGGGCGCGCTCCACATTTTTCTGGCACATGGCGCAGGTCATGCCGGTGATGGGCAGGTCGATTTCCGCGGCGGCGACGCCGTAGCCGGCGCGTTCCACCTGGGCAACCAGGTCGGACGCAGCGAGTTTGTCGCCGTCGTATTGCACACTGGCTTTTTCCGTCGCCAAATTGACGTTTGCCTCGGCGACGCCCTCAGCGCGCTTGAGGCTGCGCTCGACATTTCTCTGGCACATGGCGCAAGTCATGCCGGTGACCGGCAGGGTGATTTCTTTCGTCGTCATTTTTCGCTCTCCCTTCAGCTGTTGATCAGCTTGAGAATTTTCTGCATGTCGCTGAGCGCGCCTTGGGGGTCGGCGCCGAGGTCATGCGCCAGCGTGTTTTCGATGTAACATTCGAACAGGTGATTGATCAGGCTGGACATGCCCTTTTCGATGGTGCGGGCGCGCAGCACGCGCTCCTCGCAGCTGCCTTCGTCGGCGCCGATCATCGCCTCGAGGGCGCTTAGCTGCCCTTGTATGCGGCGGATGCGATTGATCGTCTTGCGGTTGAAGTCTTCTCGTTGGGCCTGTTCGTGGATCAGGATTTCGGCAGCCATGGGCTATGCTCCAATACCTATACCCCTATAGGTATACTTTATCATGCAATATGCAAGGAAGTCAAGTAATTGATTGATTGCTTATCAGTTTTCGGCGCGAATCAGGGGGATTTCGTTGCAATTTCCGCCGGAGACGGTGGCGTCGACGCGGACCCAGATGCGGTCAGCCAGCTTCCACCAGGGCAGGCGGTCGGCGCCGATGCCGCGGGCGATTGGCTCGGCGCTTTCGCGGTAAGCCATGACGGCAATGATCGGCGCAGCGGGATCGGGGCGAGCGCGGATATTGGCGCCCGATAGCACGGCGGAGAATCTGCAGGGCGCGTCGGCGGCCAGCGCCTCCAGCGGACTGCCGCCGCCTGCCGGCACCGGGTCGACTACGGTGTAGACTTCCACGCCAACGCGCGTCTCGTATGGCAGGGCGTGAGTCGGCAATTGGACCAGCTGGTGATAGACATAGGCTGCGCTATCGCTTGGCGACGCGGCAGGTGTCAAGGCGCCGTTTTCGTCCCGTTCCAGTGCGATATGGGTGAAATTGCCGCTACGGAGCGCCACTTCGCCGCCATCAGTCGCAACTTGCGCCCGCCCGTCGATGATGTGAATCAGCATGCCGCTGCTGGCTTGGGCTTGCAGCCAGGCGGTACCGCTGAGCATGAGGCGCGCGCCATTGATGATGAAGTAGCGCGGCGCGATGAACTTTACCGTTTGCAGCAGGATGCCGCTCTCGGGCGCCTCTTCGCAGGGCGCGTCCTGCATGCCGCTGAGGAAGTCGAAGCGATGCCAGGGCAGCCACAATGGCGCGGCGTCGGCATCGGCATCGAGGGCGGGCAGATCCACAAGCGGCGCCGAGACGACCGACTCGCTGATCCAGCCGCGCAACTCCGGCGTCGCGTAGATCAGCAGCCAGCCGCCGCCCCGAAGCCGCCCCAGGGCTTTTAATGGTCGGCTGACCGCGAGCAGCGCAACGACAGTCGCGTCCGTGCTGGGAGACGCGCGCAGATTCGCGCCATTGGAAGCGGTCACTTTGATATCGGCCAGCGTCGGCGGCGGCGCCATCGGTTCAGGCAGGAAGAGCGCCACATTGCCAAAAGCCAGCAGCGCTGAGTCGCGCGCGTCAAGTCCGTCAATGGGATAAGCGGGAAAGAGCGCGCGGGCAACGCCCCAGGTCCGGTCTTCGCTGCTGACGCTCAGCCAGTCGATGTCGGTAATGGCGATTGCGTCGCCCGGCGTATCGAAGGAAGAGGCTGCTCCGGCTCGGTCGCGATAGACCGGCGTGACGGTGGCGCCACCGAGGCAGAGTGTGCCCGTCTCTTGTTCGGCGCAAAATTGGGCGATGTTCGCCAGCGCCGACTCTTGCATGGCGGGGCAAGTAGATTCCTGGGCGGCGGCGGATACGGCGAATAGCGCTACGAGCGCGAGCAGTGCCAGTCGTCTCATTCACCCTCCCCGCGCCCGTTCAGACGCGCTCGTAGAGTTCGAGCAATACGCCGCCGGTGGACTTGGGATGGATGAAGGCGTAGCGCCGACCGTCGCGCTCGCGGGGCTGCTCGTTGATGAGCTCGTAGCATGCGGCGCTCAGTTCTGCCAGCTTGGCATCCAGATCTGGGACTTCAAGGCAGAGATGGTGCATGCCGGCACCGCGCTTTTCCAGGTATTTGGCCACGCCGCTGTCCTCTGCCGTCGGCTGGATCAACTCGATCTGGGCGTCGCCCAGGGTCAGGAAGGCGGTATCGACTGCTTCGGTGGGAACGGATTCAATCGCGCCCGTCTGCGACAGTCCGAGGCTTTCGCGCCAGAAGCGCAGGGCTGCGTCCATGTCGTCTACTACGATGGCGAGGTGATTAAGCTTGATGTCGGTCATATCTGCATACCAATAATTCTTAGTTAGTCGGGCGCAAACGATTGGAAATCTGAGGCACGAGTGGGCGAGCCGCCGGCTCGCCCGTACAACATTTCGTTTGTTCTTGCGATTTCTTTCATGCGACAGTCATTATCATCGTTTTCCCGGTAACAGGTCTGGGCATCCGCTTGATCTGAACCGCGGCGCGACAGTTCTGTCTGATTGAATGTTATAATGAGAGGCTGAAAGTGGAAAGTTAAGCGGCGGCGATTGAAGAGGAATGATATGGTCTTAAAGGAAATGACACGCCCGCTGAGCCTGGCGCTGACGGAGGAGCATGAGATGCTGCTTGCTGCCGTGCGCGACTTCGCCCAGCGCGAGATCGCTCCCGTTGCGGCAGAATATGATGAAACGGGCGAGTTCCCCATCGATACGGTGCGCAAGATGGGCGAGATGGGCTTGATGGGCATTGAGATGCCGGAAGAATACGGCGGCGCCGGCATGGATACGCTGGCGCACGCGCTGACGATGATTGAGATCGCCAAAGCCGATGCCAGCCACAGCACCATCCTCAGCGTCAACAACTCACTCTATTGCAATGGCATCCTCTGGTTCGGTACGGAGGCGCAGAAGCGCGAGTGGATCACGCCGGTGGCCAGCGGCGAGGAGATCGGCGCTTACAGCTTGACCGAGCCGATGTCGGGCAGCGACGCCGGCAATATGGCCAGCCGCGCGGTTTTGAATGAGGCGGGCAGTCATTACATCATCAATGGGCGCAAAAGCTGGGTGACCAGCGCGCCTTTCGCCGATCGCATCGTGCTTTTCACCATGACGGCCAACCCCCCTCGGTCCCCCGCCGGGTCAGTGTCTACGCGACCCCATAGCAATGGGGGGAAGGATCACCGAAAGATTACGGCTTTTCTAGTAGATACGAAGCAGCCGGGATTCAGCCGGGGCAAGACCGAACCGAAGCTCGGCATTCGCGCCAGCGCCACCTGCGAAATCATCTTCGACAATTATGCTTGCCCGGTTGAGAATGTGCTGGGCGGCGTGGGTCAGGGTTTCAAGATCGCGATGACGGTGCTGGATGCCGGGCGAATCGGCATTGCGGCGCAGGCGCTGGGCATCGCGGAAGCGGCTTACGAAGCGGCGCTGATTTACGCCCGCGAGCGCGAGGCATTTGGCGCGCCAATCGGCAGCTACCAGATGATCCAGCAGAAGATCGCCGATATGAAAACGCGGATCAAAGCCGGTCGGGCGCTGATCTACCAGGCGATCATCGCCAAAGAGCGGGCGCTGGCGAATGGGACGCGTTATACGACCGAGGCGAGAATGGCGAAGCTGTTCTGCAGCGAGACGGCCGCCTTCGTCGCCGATGAAGCGCTGCAAATCCACGGCGGCATGGGTTACAGCAAAGAGCTGCCGCTCGAGCGCTATTACCGCGATGCGCGCATCACGCGGATTTATGAAGGCACAAGCGAGATCCAGCGCATGGTGATCGCGCGAAACGAATTGGGGATGCGATGAGAGCAGCAGTGCTAACGGGACACGGCGGGGCGGAAGTCGTCAACTACGTAGAAGATTTACACGTTCCCGAGCCGGGCGCGGGCGAAGTACGAATCAAGATCGCGGCGGCGGCGCTGAATCGGCTGGACCTGTGGGTGCGCGCCGGCTGGAAGGGCTTGAACCTGGACTTTCCCCATATCATCGCTGCCGATGGCGCGGGCACGGTTGATGCGGTCGGCCAAGGCGTAACCGGCTTCGCATCGGGCGACCGCGTCTGCATTGATCCGACGATTGTGCGGCCCGACGATCCGGCGCTACACAGCGGGTTGGAGAACCAGACTAGCATCGCCATCTTGGGCGAGCATCACAGCGGGACGGCGGCTGAATACATCGTCTTGCCGCAGCGCAATTTAATGAAGATGCCCGACGAATTCGACTTCGGCGAGGCGGCCGCGGTCGGGCTGGTCGGCGTGACCGCCTGGCATTCGCTGATCACGCGCGGCCGACTGCAGGCGGGTGAATCGGTCTTGATTGTGGGCGCGGGCGGCGGCGTCAACAGCATCAGCATTCAGATCGCCAAGCTCGCGGGCGCGACCGTTTACACTGTCGGCAGCAACGCCGAGAAATGCGCGGAGGCGGAAGCGATCGGCGCTGATGTGACGATCAACCGCGAAGAGGAGCCAAGTTGGTCGCGCGCGCTTTACAAGCTGACGAATCGGCGCGGCGTCGATGTGGTTGTCGACAATGTGGGCGCGGCGTCCTTGGGGCAGAGCATGCGCGCCTGCCGCATTGGCGGGCGGATTCTGATCGTCGGCGGCACCAGCGGCTACGGCTTCGAGCTGAACGTAGCGCAGTTGTTCACGCGGCATATCTCGCTGATCGGCAGCACGATGGGACCGCATCGCGATTATGTCGCTTTCATGGAGCAGGTATTCGCCGGACGGATCCAGGCGGTCATCGGCGCGCGTTTGCCACTGAGCGAGGCGCGGCGGGCGCAGGAAATCCTGGAGACGAATGCGGTCTTCGGCAAGGTGGTGCTGGAGGTGTGAAGCTACTGCTCCATTTGGCTTGAAAATATAGCATAACCATGATATTGTTATGATTGGCTTATTGTAGTCAGACATTGATTTGCGAGAGTGGCACATGGAGATTCAATGGTCAGTCTTATTGTCGCCATTAAGTGTTATCGGCACTATGCTTCTAATGTGGTGGAGACTAGACAACAAGATAGAAGGTGTGCGTAAAGCCTCTGAGGATGCGCATAAGTCAATACGTGAAGATCTGTGCGATCTGAAAGTTGTAACAGCCACCATCAAAACGGATGTGGAATGGCTCAAAAGAGACCAGAATTCGGACAAAGACTGACTTGAGCCACATTGCACGGCTACATAACGAGCCCCGTTCATGCGGGGCTTTTTTGCTTTATACTACTTTGACACTTTGGCTTTTAGTTCCCAGAAGGATAGGGAATGCGAGCCTTGATACCGCCGAATATGAATTGAGACGAATCGCCCGCTGAAGCAAATCGAGCGCAAGAATACGGCGGATGCCATTTGACGGGACGGATATTTATCAGTTGGCGAGCAGCTTGGGCTTGCCGGATTTGGCGCAGGCTGCGCGCGGCGCCGGTGTGATGAATGTGCTCGAGATCTCCGCCTATTATGCGGAGAGGCGGGTGCGGCATTCGGTCGCGCGCGTCTTCGAGTATCAGCTGGGCGAAATCGAGCTACAGGTCGCTTATGAGGGTGTGCGGCTGGAGACAGCGCCGCGGATATCGGTGGACTCAGCGCGCATGGACAAAGTCAATGCCGTCTTGCTCGCGGTGAAGTTCAGGACGCTCGTCCATCAGCCGAACTTGTCTTACGATGAGCGCAGCCTGTGGCTGATACGGCAGGCGGCGGGATCGCATATTCACAGCGTCATGGTGGCGCCCGATCGACCGGAACCGCCCTACTCCACCATCGTCAATGCGATCGACGACTGGCTGCCGGAAGCGATACGAGAGCTGCCGTTGAGGTGAGCGCGATGGATGGCGATTGGCAAGAAGTTGAGGTCAAGCTGCACACGCCGGATTTGGCTGAAGTTAGGCGGGCGCTGGAAGCGAACGGCGCGACGCTGGTCAAGCCGCGCGTCTTCGAGCGGAACATCCGCTATGACCGCCCCGATGGCGCGCTGACGGCGGCGGGAGTCGTGCTGCGCCTGCGACAGGATGAGGCGGTCAGGTTGACTTATAAGGCAGATGCGAGCGTTGAGCGCGGCATCGTTAGCCGCTTCGAGGCTGAGGTCGAGGTCAATGACTTCGATACGATGGATGTCATCTTGAAGCGGCTGGGTTATGAGGTGGCGCTTGTCTATGAGAAGTATCGGACGACCTACACCCTGGAGGGCGCCGAGATTGTGCTGGATGAGTTGCCCTATGGGAATTTCACCGAGATCGAGGATGATGCGGCGACGATTGAGCGGGTGGTGCATAGCTTGGGATTGGGCGGCGCCCGGCGCATGGCCGGCAGCTATGTGGACATCTTCTGGGATGTGAAATCGCGTCTGGGCTTGGATTGTAGGGATTGTACGTTTAAGGCGTTTCGTGGTGTCGATGTGGATGCGGCGAACTTCATTTGACCACCGAGGACACCGAGATTGTTGAGTTCACCGAGGCTGTTTTGATGGTGTACATGTTTCCGAGCAGCTTCCTCGTCGAGCGCTGTAGGGCTTGTCCGATACTGGGTTACGCTACCGCGCTTTTTCTACCCCATCCCCCGGCCCCTTCCCCGAAGCATCAGGGAAGGGGAGCTAATCTCGGCGGATTCCGCAGTTCTCTGTTGCCTTACGCATTGATCGCCCCCTTTTTGTGTATTGTTTCGGTATTGTTACAGTTAACTTTGCGTAGGATTTGCAGTAGCGGACAAGCCTTGTAGGGGCGACCCATTGGGTCGCCCGCTGTCGTGACTGAGGACCAGTTCAGCCTGGAGAGAATCTATGGAAAACGCATTGGAGAAGATTCTGGATGAACGGTCGAAGATTCCAATTCCGACCAATGACGTAGAATGGGTCATAGTGCTGGCTCGCGAACTTGCCCTGGGAGTTCACAGAGGAATCTGGCCACTTGTAATTGGAACGCGAACGAATGGACGCGCTGTGTATCCGAACGACGAAATCCTGGGAAAATTTGGATCAAGACGCTGGAAGCTTTCGGAATGGAGTCAAACTATCCAGCGGCTGCACGGTACAGAGTTCATTGAGGCAGGTCATAACCACTTTGCAATTACTCGTGCCGCATTTGATCTTTTGCATGAAGCTTCTCCATACGACATCTTCATATCTTATATGCGGGCTGAAAGCAGTGCACTTGCGCTGCTCGTCAATATCGCTCTAAAGCAACACAACCTCGTTCCATTTGTCGACATGGCGCTCGAAGTTGGCGGAAACTGGCACGCCGACTTGGAAGAGCGAATCGAGAACTGCGATTATTTTATCATCTTGCTTGGGAAAGATACGCTTTCATCCTCCATGACAATCAAAGAAATCCAATGGGCGCTGCAATACGAAAGAATCATCATCCCGCTGTGGCACAGCGGATTCGACCTTAACGCTGACGAGTGGGCGGATGAGGACGAAGCCGTGAAGAACGTCATCCAGCAGACAAACGCTATCATCGTCCAGGACGAATCCGCCAGCGGCTACAACATCGCCATCGTCGAGCTACTGAATCATTTCGGAATCACGCCATAACCAACCGCCGTATCACCGACGACTCACAGCCGAGCGTAGACTCAGCGGGCCACAAGCTCCTGTAATTTGCGCCTTGAAGAGCAGTAATTACGCGACCCCATGTTCACCCCTTCCGCGCTCTTCCGCAATACACTCCCTCCTATGAACCCCTTCCATTCCCATCGCCCGACCGCGGCCCGCGCCGTTGCAAAGTTGTCGATCGCGCGCCCGCCTAAGCAAGGAACCCCCTTTACCCCCGAAAAACCCCCGCTATATCCATACTGTGCCTATACTATTCCGGAATTTTCAGAGATTTTCAGCGACCCTTCAGGGAGGTTTCCGGACATGTATGTCCGATTTGACCGAATTTTGGTCGAGTCATTGTCCATTTCAGGTAGGTTTCCCATCCTGTCAGCCGCTGTGTCATATGCGCTTCCGTACATCGCCCCGCGCCACCAGGCTGAATCGACGGACTTGGCGCTTTCAGCTTGGAATTCCTCTACATTTTCCGCGCTGCACAGCCTATACTTGCCGCTTTGTCGCGCCGCGCTGAATCGCCTTCATTGCGACGGTGTTACAATGAGCGGAGACGATTTCAATGCCGACGACATCACAGCCGAGGGAGGTCGCGCATGACCATCAGCCCCAAGATTGAGCAGCTGCGCGCCAAACGCGACGAGAGCCAGCGGGGCGGCGGCGAAGCCCGCATCCAGCGGCAGCACGACAAGGGCAAAAAGACCGCGCGCGAGCGACTGGATATCCTGCTTGATCCGGGCACCTTCCGCGAAGTGGACGCCTTCGTGCATCATCACAACAACAAGTTCGGGCTGGAGCGCAACAAGCCGCTGAGCGACAGCGTGGTCACCGGCTGGGGCACGATTGACGGGCGGCTGGTCTACGTCTATTCGCAGGACTTCACGGTGATGGGCGGCAGCCTGAGCGAGGCGCACGCCGCCAAGATCATCAAGATCATGGAGATGGCGGTCAAGGTGGGCGCGCCGGTGATCGGCTTGAATGACAGCGGCGGCGCTCGCATCCAGGAAGGCGTGGAGAGCCTGGGCGGTTACGCCGATATCTTCCTGCAGAACACCTTGGCCAGCGGCGTCATCCCGCAGATCAGCGTGATAATGGGACCCTGCGCCGGCGGCGCCGTTTACAGCCCGGCGCTGACCGATTTCATCATCATGGTCAAAGACAGCAGCTATATGTTCATCACCGGTCCCGATGTGGTCAAACAGGTGCTGAACGAGGATGTGACATTCGAAGGCTTGGGCGGCGCATCGGTGCATGGCAGCAAGAGCGGCGTGTGTCACTTCGTGGCTGATGACGAGACGCAGGCGCTGACCATGGCGCGCGAGCTGCTGAGTTATCTGCCGCAGAACAATATGGAAGATCCGCCCGCCCTGCCAGGCGCCGATGATCCGCTGCGCACGGAGTCGGCGCTGGACAGCATCGTGCCGGAGAATCCCAACCAGCCGTATGACATCAAGAAGGTCATTGAGTTGATAGTCGATGACGGGCATTTCTTTGAAGTGCACGAGGACTTCGCCGCCAATATTGTGGTTGGATACGCGCGGCTCGGGGGCACGGCGGTGGGCATTGTCGCCAACCAGCCGATGGTGCTGGCGGGCGTGCTGGATATCGACGCGAGCGTCAAGGCGGCGCGTTTCGTGCGCACCTGCGATGCCTTTAATGTGCCGATCATCACTTTTGTCGATGTGCCCGGTTATTTGCCCGGCGCCGACCAGGAGCATAACGGCATCATCATGAGCGGGGCGAAGCTGCTATTCGCCTTCTGCGAGGCGACCGTGCCCAAGCTGACTGTTACCACGCGCAAGTCTTATGGCGGCGCTTACTGCGTCATGAACAGCAAGCATATCCGCGCTGACCTCAATATCGCTTGGCCTACAGCGGAGATCGCGGTGATGGGACCGGAAGGCGCGGTCGAGATCATTTATCGGCGCGAGCTGCAAGCGGCGGAGGATCCGGCGGCGCGCAAGCGGGAATTGGCTGACGAATATCGCAAGACCTTCGCCAACCCCTACATTGCCGCCAGCCGCGGCTTCATCGATGACATCATTGAGCCGCATAATACGCGCCCGCGCTTGATCAACGCCTTGCAGGTCTTCACCAACAAGCGCGATGAGAATCTGCCCAAGAAGCACGGCAATATCCCGCTTTAGCTTCGCCAGTTCTACCCCATCCCCCGGCCCCTTCCCCGATGCATCAAGGAAGGGGAGCGCATCTGACGGAGGTGATCGATTTGCAGACAGGTCCATTCAACAAGATTCTGATCGCCAATCGGGGCGAGATTGCAGTGCGGATTATCCGCGCGGCGCGTGACCTCGTATTCTACCCCTCCCCCCAACCCCCTCCCCAAAGCATTGGAGAGGGGGAGCGCTATGAAAGGAGTTGAAAGGATGCAGACAGGTCCATTCAACAAGATTCTGATCGCCAATCGGGGCGAGATTGCGGTGCGGATTATCCGCGCGGCGCGCGACCTCGGCATCCCGACGGTGGCGGTTTACTCCGATGTCGATCGCACAGCGCTGCATGTGCGCTACGCTGATGAAGCAGTGCATATTGGCGGACCGCGGCCCGCGGAGAGTTACCTGCGCATGGACAAGCTCGTTGAAGTGGCGCGGCGGACGGGCGCTGAAGCGATTCATCCCGGTTACGGCTTCCTGGCGGAAAACGCTGATTTCGCGCAGCAAGTGATGGACGAAGGCATCGTCTGGATCGGTCCGTCGCCGAGCGCCATCGCCACCATGGGCGACAAGCAGGCGGCGCGCACGGCGGTCCGGCGCAACCGCGTGCCGTTGATTCCGGGCACGGAAGCGGGCATGCCCGATGACGAATTGATTCATGCCGCGAAGGAAATTGGCTTCCCGGTATTGATTAAGGCGGTGGCTGGCGGCGGCGGCAAGGGGATGCGCCCGGTTGAGCGCGAGGAGGACTTCGCCGAGTCCTTGGCGACAGCGCGGCGCGAAGCCGAGAGCGCTTTCGGCAATGGCGATGTTTATGTCGAGAAGCTGCTGCTGGGGGCACGTCATATCGAGTTTCAGATACTGGCTGACGCGCATGGCAACACGATCCACCTGGGCGAGCGCGAGTGTTCGATTCAACGCCGTCACCAAAAGCTGGTTGAAGAGGCGCCGAGCATCTTCGTTGACCGCAGCCTGCGCGAGAAGATGGGAAAGATGGCGATCGCAGCGGCGGAATCGGTCGGTTATATCAACGCCGGCACGATCGAATGCATGGTCGATCGCGACAAAAACTATTACTTTCTCGAGATGAACACACGCTTGCAGGTTGAGCATCCGGTGACAGAGCTGGTGACCGGCATTGATCTGGCGAAAGAGCAGATTCGCATCGCACGGGGGCGCCGCATGGGACCAACCGAGAGCCTGCTGGAGCCGAAGGGCTGGGCGATCGAATGCCGCATCAATGCGGAAGATCCCTACAACAATTTCATGCCCTCCACCGGGACGATTAGCACACAAATCCTGCCCACCGGTCCGGGTGTGCGCGTCGATAGCGGCGTCTATTCCGGCTCCGAGATCACGCCCTATTACGACAGCTTGATCGCCAAGCTGATCACCTGGGGCGAGACGCGTTCCGAGGCGATGCTGCGGATGCGGCGGGCGCTGGCGGAATATCGTATCATGGGCTTGAAGCACAATATCCCCTTCCACATCAATTTGTTGAACAGCATCAGTTTCATCGCCGGGCAATTTGACACCACCTTCGTCGAGCGGCGCTTCAATATGAACACTTACGAGCAGGATCCGACCGCAAGTGATCTCGAGACGGTGGCGATCGCGGCGACCTTGTATGCCCATCGTCAGCGCCAGTTGGCGTCGCAGGTGGTGGCGCCGGCCAAACGCGATGCGAGCAACTGGAAATGGATGGGGCGCTTCGAGAGGATGCACCGATGAAGTACGTCACCATCATCAATGAGCGGCGCTTCGAGATCGAGGTCGACAACGACGGGCGCGTGCTTATCGATGGCGAAGAACGCGATGTCGATTTTCTCAACCTGGGCGGTTCACTGTATTCGCTGATCACTGAGAATAAATCATTCGAAGCGGTTATTGATGATGACGAGGGCCGGATTGATGTAATGATGCGGGGCCGGCTCTTTGAAGCGCAGGTGCTGGACGAGCGGGCGATGCTGTTAATGCAGCGCCGCGGGGGGTTGAGCAGCAGCTCTGGTGAAGTTCATGCGCCGATGCCGGGGCTAATCGTTGATGTGACGGTGGAAGAAGGGGACGAAGTCGCCAAGGGACAGACGGTGATCATCCTCGAATCGATGAAAATGCAAAACGAATTGAAATCGCCGGTTGATGGCATTGCGCGCGCGATACATGCGGTCGCGGGTCAAGCGGTGGACAAGAACGATCTGCTGGTGGAGGTCAAGGCGCAGGCCAGCGAAGAGTAGCGCTATCCCTGTCTTTTGCAATTCCGAATTGACCCTATAATTTGAAGTGTTCTGCCGTTCACTGTCGAGGGCATTAATTGATGGCGCCGATGCCGGAGAGAATCCCGCGCTGGGCAGATGCGTTATGGCTGGCGCTGCTGGCTGTTTACATCGTTGCGGGCGCGGCGATCGCGCCATTTCACGGCGATGAATCGACCTTGCTCTATATGGGGCGGGATTACCACTACCTCTTCGTCGATGGCGATCTTTCGAATGTGCTCTATGACGATACCTGGTCGCGGCGCCCCGATGAGCAGCGGCTGCGCCTGGAGAACGGCACAATTTCGAAGACGATATACGGCTGGCTGGCTTGGCAACAGGGCTATGGACCCGACGATCTCAACGGCGAATGGCGTTGGGGCCGCGATTACGCGTTCAATAAGCGGGCGCATCGCGTGCCCGATGCGCAACTGCTCAATGCCGCGCGGCTGGCTTCGGCGATTCAACTGGCGCTGGCGGCAGCCGTATTTTATCAGTTCGCGCGCATGACCGTGAACGGACCGACAGCCTATCTGGCGAGCGCTTTGTTCGCGCTGCACCCGAACGTCTTGATAAACGGACGCCGTGCGATGATGGAAGGCAGCCATTTGCTGGGGTTGACGCTGGCGCTGCTGGCGGCTGCCTGGTTGCTGCGTTCGCGCAAATGGTGGGCTTTCCCGCTGCTCGGCGCCTGTATTGGCTTTGGCGTCGCGGCGAAACATCCCAACGCGTTGATCGCGGCATTGGTATGCCTTGCCCTAGCGATCGTGACTTGGCGGGAGCAGCGAGCGAGCCGAGCCCAAAATCGCGGCGGAGGATGGAGGCAGTGGATTCTATTCTTGCCGCTGCCGATCGCGGCAGCTGCTATCTTCTTGCTGCTCAACCCGGCTTGGTGGTCCGCGCCATTTGATTTGCCGTTTATTATTGCCGAGAGGCGGGCGGAGCTGCTAGCGGCGCAAGTGGACTGGATCGGGGGCTACGAATCGGTCGCGCAGCGGATTCAGGGTTTTTTCCAATACGTTTTCGCAGCCGAACGCCAGTATTTTGAGGTGGCGCACTGGGCGGAATACGAAGTGATTGGCGCTCAGATCGCGTCTTACGAAAGTTCGGGGCTGGCCGGTCTGTTGATCGAAGGCACGAGCGTGATTGGCATTAGCTGCCTTGCGCTGGCGACATTTGGCGCGGTCTGTCTTGCTCGCGATAGCGCGATTGAGGCGGAAAACCGGATTCTCTTGCTGGTGTGGATGATTGGTTTGGCGCTAGTCACGCTGGTGCTGACGCCACTTCCCTGGGCCCGTTATTATTTGCCGCTAGCGCCGGCGCTTGCCATCCTCGTGTCGTACGCCCTAATCAGGATGGCTTCGGCCTTCTGGACACGATATAGCCGCAAAGAAAATGGCATCGACGTACTGGATTGAAGATTCGCTGGCGGGCATACTCCCGACCTTATGGATGTTTCTCGGGGTCGGCGTGCCTTGGGCATTGGCATCGCTATCGCGGCAAAACTGGCATTCAAAGGCTTTGGTCGCGGCGGTGGCATTTGCGCTTGGACCGGCATTAACGGCAGCCTGGATGTTGGCGCTTGGCGTCGCGGGCGCCCAGCTCGAGCAGAGGCTGCTGAAGCCGGAAACGATTCTGCTCGGCAGCGCCGTCATTGCAAGTTGCGGCTGCTTAATCGCCTGGCGCAAGCGTCATGCGTCATTGGCCGCAAGAGCGCGGGGCGCGCCCTTCGAATTCGATGAAAAGCTGATCGTCTTCCTCATTGCAATCGCGGTCGCGGTGCGCTGGGTTCATACTGCCTTCTGGCCCTTCACCGCATACGATGCCTTATGGGTATTCGGCTATCAGGGACGGCTTTTTTTCCTTGAAGGGATGATCCCGAACGCGATAGACTATTACCCGCCATTTCTGTCGCTTCAATTCGCTTATGTGCAGACATTGATCGGCGGTATCAATGATCATGCCGCGCGCATGGTCTTGCCGATGCTTCATATCGGCAGCATCTTGGCGGCCTACTTGCTGGGAGCGTGCTTGGCGAATCGCCGCGCCGGGCTTATCGCCGCGGCCCTGTGGGGTTTGCACCCGTATGTCAGCCAATGGGCGGTCATCGGTGATTTGGAGATTCCGCTTACGTTCAGCGTCACGCTGGCGTCGGCCTTTTTTCTGCGCGCCTGGGCGGGCGAATTGGAGCGGCGCGAACGGCGGCGCGAGGCGGTGCTGGCGGGCGTCATGCTGGGCATCGCCTTGTTTACGAAGCCAACCGCAGGCGCCTTCATTTGGGGTGTTCTGCTACTGCTCGCGGTCGATTTGATAAGCAGACGCTTCGACTTTCGCGCTTGGTTGCCGCGCTTTCGCCTTGCCATATGGACAGGGCTGGCGTGCATCCCCCTGGGCGGGATCTGGTATTTGCGCAATTTGGCGTTGGGACACGACGCGGTCACATTGCCGAAGGCGGTTTGGCTGACGCGGGCGCTGCGAAATGGCGATTTTCTGGCGCCGCTTGCGCTCGCGGCAATCGTCACCTGGTTTGCGCTGGCGCTGGGGGCAAAGCTGAAACGTGGCGATGTCGCGCTTGGCGCGATTGGCGTCCTGCTGCTGGCGGCGGGCCTGTTGGCTTCGAATCCGCGCCTTTTCGCGGAGCGAGTCGACCCGCCAGCGAGCGCAATTTCAGCCGCGGAAGCAGTCTTGATCGCGGTCGGGCTGGCAATAACCGGATACAGTCTACGCGTGCGGAAGCGGACAAGGCTGATGCGTCCGCCATTCAAGCGAATACTAGGCAACGGCGGTTGGGCGCTGCTGCTTGCGCTGCCGTATTTCATCACCTATTTTTTTTCGTACAGTTATCATTTTCGTTTAGGCTTCGCGATCTTGCCCTTGCTATTGTTGCCGACGGCGATCGCTCTTTCACAGCTGCTGGCGACTGAACGCATTGGGCGTTGGAGCGCGAGAACGCGGCGCGCCTATCATCTGGTGCTGTGCTGTCTCAGCATGCCGGGGATCGTCGCCGTCGCGACCGATGTAACCTGGTCGTCGATCTGGATGTTTGATGACAAGCTGGATAGCGACGTACGGAAGTATCAGGTGTTTAATCCCTCATTGCTGGAGGTGGTGTTCGGGCTGGAATACTTCGCGCGCGAAACGGGGACTGCGCCAATTGTGCTGGCGCCGGGCGAAGAGCGGCTGCCGTTCTTTTTCCCGCAAATGCAGATCATCGATCTTCCGGCAACGACGCTCGACGAATATGAAGCCTTGGGCGCTACTCACTTCATTTATGGGGCGAAGGCGCGGGAGGCGTATGCCGACGCCGGGATTCGTCCATGGGAGACGCAACTCGTTTCGGCGCTTGGCAGGAAAGACCTGTTTGAGAGCGCGCGAGATCACTTTGACGGCACCTTCAGTTATGAAATGTACCAGTCGAATGAGCCAAGCGCGCGTTACAGCTTGCCGCCGCACCACCGGTCAGAAAAACGAAACGAGACCCACATCATATTCGACAAGGTCATTCGCGTTTTCAACTACGGCGGGTACCCGGAAGCTATCCTCAGAGACACACCGGTGACATTTGATTTTACCTGGCAAGCATTAGCGCCCTTGGAGCGCCGTCTTGAATTTATGCTTCGTTTGCAAGACATTGATACCAAACAGGTCGCGCAAGAATGGGACCTGGCGACAGCCGGGCACAGGCATGGCCACTATTCGACGATCCATTGGGAGGTTGGCGAATTCATCAGCGATCGTCAGGTCGTGCGGCTGGATGCGGATATCCCGCGCGGCGACCGGTATATTTTCTCTCTCGGCGTTCGGGATCCGGTTGCAGAGCGATTTCTGCCGCTGGCGATCAACTGGCGAGCGGCAGGTGACTTTTTCGTGCTACCCAGCGTGCACGAAGTGCGGACGTAAGGCTAGCGCAAAACCAGGAGCGAATCGGAGAATTGGCGCTGCGACGCGCGACTGTTGAAACGCGCCCAGGCATCATAAAACTCTTCGCGCAAGACGACCAATTCCCTATTGCGCGCCGAGACATAGTTTTCCAAGATGGAAGACTGCGGTGGCGACAATCGGTCAAGGCTGCGTACATATTCCGAAAACACGGCGATATCATTGATGCGGCCGAGAATCTCCTGCATGTCCTTTACCTTCTTCAAGAATTGCCCAGCGGAGCGGCCGAGGATGGGCTGGAAGAATTCGAGCGCGTAGCGGAGTTGTTTGTATTCGACGCGCAGGGCGTGCAGTATAGCATCATCCGATGCGGGCAATACCGTGTCGTAGGCTTTGACGCGCGCTAGCCGCTCATGCAGCAGCAGGGGCAGAATATGCCGCAACTGATGCGGCGCCTCGCTTCGTTTCCGGCGGCGGGCGCCTTTTTTGGGCCGCTTGGCAAAGCGCCTGAATCGGCGCAGGTGACGGGCATAGCGCTTGGAATCCAACAGTTGATTGAGACGGACGCGGCTGGCGCTGCGCCGTTCATCCAATATGGAGATCACCTGTGCCAGCACTGCTTGATCATCAAGGGGAAGCGTCTCCTGATACTCTTGGAGATCAAGAATCAAGACATCGAGATCGCGGATGGCGCCCAATGCGCGCGCCGTTTGACGCAAGCCGCGCTCAATTCTCGCCGTTGTCTTGGGACGATAATGGGCGCCGATGAGGTTGAAGAGACTGCGCATGCGCCGGATTGCGACGCGCATCTGATGCACCGATTCAATGTCTTCGCCGGTTCGGCTGCCAGCTTCATGGCTGCGCATTCGGCGGATTTGCTGGGCAAAGATTAAGCGTCCCGCTTCCGCCATAGGATCGGTGGGACGGAGCTCGCGCTTTTTCTTCGCTTTCTTGACGCCGTCCGCCATGTCGACTTCTTTTTCGAACTTGAGGGATGCGCTCAACTGCGACCAGTGAAACGCCGCGAACGAATCTCATCTTGTAAGGATATGTTAACGAATCATCAATTGTGAGTCAAATGCCTTAACATTTGGCGCTGCGAAGGGCGGGAGCTGCTTCGCCGCGAGCGGTGATATAATTTGCCTGAGTATCGCGCGAGGCGGGTATTCTCATCCTTACCTTCGAGGACAAGGAGATTTCTGAGACTTGCTAGGAAAACATCGAATGGTGCTGGTCTGATGATCCTATTGATTTCAGGGCGGATCCCTAAGTGAGCAGACGGGTCGTATTCATCACGGGCGCATCGAGCGGGATCGGGCGGGCGGCGGCGATTGCCTTTGCCCGAGCCGGCTACGATGTTTGCGGGATGGCGCGGCGGGCTGAGCGGCTTGAAAGCCTGCGAGACGAGATTGCCGCCCTGCCCTCGCCGCATGGCGAGTTTCTCGCTGCCGTTGGCGATGTGCGCGATTCGGCGGAGGTTGAAGCAGCGGTTGAGCGGACGTTGGAGCGCTTTGGACGGCTAGATGCGCTAGTGGCCAACGCGGGCATCGGGCAGCATGGCGCGGTGGTCGAAGCGGACTGGGAGCATATCGAGACGGTGCTGCGGACGAATATTGATGGCCTGCTGCATAGCCTGCGCGCCTGCGTCCCGGCGATGCGGATGAGCGGCGGCGGACATGTACTGATTGTCTCGTCAGTGGTAGCCGGCGTCCACACGCCTTACACCGCGACCTATTCGGCGAGCAAAGCTTTCGTCTCCAGTTTGGCTGGCTCGCTGCGGCTGGAACTGGAGGACGACAATATCGCCGTGACCAATCTGCTGATCGGGCGTACGCTCACCGAATTCAATCAGCAGCGGCTGGGATCGAGCGCGGAAGTCCGCGGCGGTCTGCCGACGATGAGCGCGGAAGAAGCGGCGGCGGCTATCGTGCGTACGGCGGAGCGCAAGCCTAGGCGGGTGATCCTGCGATTTTTCGACCGGCTGGTCCTGGCTGGCGGTGTGATCGCACCGGGGATCATGGCGCGTCTGGCAAAGCGACAATATGATCCGTCCACTATCAAGTAGCGAAAAAGACGAAGATATTGGCGAAGGTCAAGAAGCTCAACTCGATGCGGCTGCTCGAAGCCAACTCCGTTCCCTATGATGTTCATGCTTATGACAAGACGATCCGCGATGCGGCGCGGGTCGCGGAAGCGGTCGGCTATTCGGCCGACGAGGTCTTCAAGACGCTAGTAGCCGAGGCGCAATCAGCGAAAAAACCGGTATTGGTCATGTTGGCGTCGAATAGTCAGTTGAATCTCAAACGGCTGGCGAAGGTTTTAGGCGCGAAGAAGGTGGCGCTGGCTTCACATGCCGATGCCGAGAAGTGGACGGGATTGCAGGTGGGCGGCATCAGCGCCCTGGCCTTGGTGCATAAGCGCTGGGATGTTTACCTCGATCGACGGGCGGAGGCGCAGAAGCACATTGTCATCAGCGCCGGGCAGCGGGGCTTGCAATTGCGCGTCGAAACGGCCAAGTTGATAGGCCTATTGGGCTGCAGACTGGTCGATGTCGCCGACCCATCAACGTGAGAGAATGCGGGCGAGATCAAAGTATTCGGGCGTGATTTGCCGCGTGCGGGCGGTGGCTTCTTCCAGGGGAATCGGCGTCTGCTCGCGACCGACGCGCGCCACCATTTTGCCGGTCTTGCCAGCGAGCAGCAATTCGACCGCGTAAACGCCCATGCGCGTTGCCAGGAGCCGGTCAAAAGCGGTCGGGCTGCCGCCGCGCTGAGTATGGCCCAAGATGGTCAGGCGAATTTCGAAACCGATATGTTTCTGCTCTAGGTAGTGCGCGAGTTCCGGTCCTTGGTAGGGGGCGCCTTCCGCCAGGACGGCGATGGCGTGGGTCTTGCCGCGGATATAGGCGTCTTCCAGCGAGACGGCGATTTCGTTCATGGTGACACCGTTTTCCGGTGTGACGACGATCTCGGCGCCACCGAGGATGCCAGCCATCACCGCAAGATAACCGCAGTCGCGCCCCATTACTTCGACGACAAAGGCGCGATTATGTGAGGTGGCGGTGTCGCGCAGGCGGTCGACGGCATCGAGGATCGTATTGAGGGCAGTGTCGACGCCGATGCTGGTATCGGTGCCCCAAATGTCGTTGTCGATGCTGGCGGGGATGCCGATTACTGGCACGCCCATCTTGTGCAGCGCCAGCGCGCCGCGCAGGCTGCCGTCGCCGCCGATAACGATGACGCCTTCAATGCCGTTTTCATTGAGCCGGCGCTGTCCTTTCTTCTGGCCCTGCGCCGTTTTGAATTCTTCATTGCGGGCGGTCTGGAGGACGGTGCCGCCACGTTGCAAAATGCCGCTGACCTCGCGGCTGCTCAGCAGCGCCATATCGCCGGCGAGCAGCCCCTGGTAGGCTTGCCGAATGCCGTAGACTTCAACGCCGTGATCCAACCCGGCGCGCACTACCGCGCGGACAGCCGCATTCATGCCGGGCGCGTCGCCACCGCTGGTGATGACGGCGATGCGTTTCATCAGGGCCTTATCCTCCTATATCTTCGGCGCGAGCGCAATCATGTCGCGAAGCGCAGGAAGCCGACTTCCTTCGTATTCTAAACAGTTTTGCCTTGGTCTTCAAATATGCAAGGATTAAGGGGAGGTAAAGCGGCTGGCGGTGAGAGGCGATGCCTTAGCTCGGCGCTTGATCGATAGCAATGAATTCGTCGCTGCCGACGATTGCGATGAGATCGTTTTGCAGGGCTTCGGAGATATTCGTGGTCAACGTGGGGAAGTCGAGTGGGGTCGAATCACCTTCGCGCACAATCACGATGCGGAAGCGATCGCTGCCCGGGTATGAGACCATTGTGTTGTGGATGTGTTGGAGCTTGCGTCGATCTTTCTGCGGGTCATCCGATGTCAGCAGGGTGACAGAGATTGTGCGGGGCTTTGCTTCTTCGCGCTGCTCTTGGTTGGGCATCGACAACTGGCCATCGCCATTTACCCAGGCTGGTTCGTCTTCCGTATTTGGTACAGATTCATCATGGCTCGCATCGAGAATCGGTCCCTTTGAAGGCTCCTCCAGCGGGTCGAAGTCATCCGGCTGGGGCGCAGGTGGAAGCTGGTCGATAACCGGGGGAAAGTCGCCGTCCAGCGCGTCATTGATCGCCTCCGGCGGTTCATCGCCATTTTCCGCCCATACTGGCTCCAACTCATCATGAGGCTGGGGCACAGCGTCGGCTGCGACGGCAGCAGTGAAATCGAGGCTGAGTGATTCGGCGATGATCTGCGGATCGCCGCGGCTTTCATCGTAGCGGCCGCTGATCAGCACGATTTCGCCCTCGTCCAAGCTCCTGGTGGCGGCGGGATCGGCGGCGTTACGTTCGGCGAAGGCGTCCAGCGCCTTGGCGTAGGTCCGCGGGAAGAGCACGACCTCAATTACACCAGCGCTATCGTGCCAGTCTTCGAGGCTGAGCACAGCCATCATGTCTCCCTTGCGGGTGGTGATTTTGCGCAGGTCAGTGACTTCGCCGGCGACGCGTACGGCTTCGGGCTTGGTCAGCGCGGGGTCAATGAGATCGGCGATCTTCCTTAGATTTTGCCCTTCGAACTGGCGCCGGTAACGATCAACCGGACGTCCGCTGAGATAAAAGCCCAGCAGCTCCTTTTCCCATCTCAGCAACTCACGAGCGTTCGTTTCTTCGACATGGCTGTAATCGCGCAGCAGGTTGTCATCGCCGGCGGCCCCCTCGCCGAACATCAGCAACTGCCCGACTTCCTGGTCGCGATGATAGTTGCTGCTGAAACTAACGATGCCCTCGAGCGCCGCCATCAGCGCCGCGCGCGCCCCAAAGGCGGAGAGCGCACCGACCTTGATCAAGCTTTCGAGCGACCGCTTGCCCAGTTTGCGCATATCGACGCGTTTGCAGAAGTCGGCGAGGCTGCTAAATGGGGCTTCGCCGCGTTGGTCAATAAGCTGGCTCAGGGCGCCAGCGCCAGCGTTCTTTACCGCGCCCAGCCCGAAGCGAATCGCGCGCTGACCTTCGTCGGTGGTCTCGATATCAAAGTCCAACTGACTGTGATTGACATCGGGGGGCAGGATAGAAATGTTCAAGCGGCGGCATTCTTCCAGGAAGGCCGAAACTTTGGACAGGTCGTCGCGCTGCACGCTGAGCAGAGCGGTCATATATTCTTCCTGGTAGTGACATTTGAGGTAGGCGGTTTGAACGGTGATGACGGCGTAATCGGCGGCGTGGGCTTTATTGAAGCCGTAATTGGCGAAGAAGGCGATCATGTCGAAGATGTCTTCGGCGGTCTCCTTGTCGACGCCGTTTTGGGGACCGCGCTCGATGAAGATTGCGCGATGTTTGTTGAGTTCGGCCGGCAACTTCTTGGAGACAGCTTTGCGCATTAGATCGGCTTCGCCAAGTTCATAGCCGAAGAGGGCGCCGGCGATTTCCATGATTTGTTCTTGATAGACGATAATGCCGTAGGTTTCCGCAAGTATGGGTTCAAGGCTGGGATGCAGGGTGGTGATCTCTTCGTCGCCGTGCATTCGGTCGCAATATTGTTTGATGAATTCCATGGGACCGGGGCGAAAGAGCGAGATGGCGGCGACGATGTTTTCGAAGACGCGCGGGCGCATCTGGCGCAACATCTGCTGCATGCCGCCGGATTCCACCTGGAAGACGCCAATCGTCTCGCCCCGCCCCATCATCGCGAAAGCCTCATCAAGCAGGGCGCGCTGCTCATCGTTGACAGTGTCTTCATGTCGATAAGGAATACTGTCGATCGTGTAGTTGATGCCACGGTGCCGGGCGATGAGCTCGCAAGCTTTGCGCATAATTGTCAGGGTCGACAAGCCTAGAAAGTCAACTTTGAGCAAGCCAATGTACTCGGCGGTCTCCATGGGAAACTGCGTCACAGCGCTGAGCGCGCCACCCGATGGATCCTTGCCGGCGATGCGATGCAGGGGAACGAGGTCCACCAGCGGGCGGTCGGCGATGATGACGCCGGCGGCATGGGTGGAGGCGTGGCGGGTCATGCCTTGCAGTTCGATGGCAGTATCGATTACGCGCTGCAGATCGGCTTCGCTGTTGTAGAGATCCAGCAATTCTGGATTGCCGTCGACGTATTCGCGGATTTTTTTCTGGCGCGCTTCTTGCGGGATCATGGCGGCGGCGCGATTAATTAAGCCGAGGTCGACATCTAGGGCGCGCCCGACATCGCGAACGGCGGCTTTGGCGCCCATGGTGCCGAAGGTGATGATGGCGGCGACTTTGTCTTCGCCATATTTCTGGGCGGCGTAGGCGATCATCTCGCCGCGGCGATCATCAGGATAATCGAGGTCGATATCGGGCATGGTGATGCGCCCGGGATTGAGGAAACGCTCGAAGAGCAAGCCGTTGTCAATCGGATCGATATTGGTTATGCCGAGGGCAAAGGCGACCAGGCTGGCGGCGCCCGAACCACGTACATTCCACCAAATATCGGCTTGGCGGGCGAATTCGCAGAGGTCCCAGACTATCAAAAAATAGGCGTCGAAACCCATGCTGTGGATGACATTAAGCTCAAGCTCAATGCGGTCGGTGAAGACCGCGTTATGCTGCCAATCGGCGCCGAAGCGCCATTCCATGCCGATTTCGATCAAGCGGCGCAAGTATGTGTGCTCGTTGTAAGGGTCTGGCACGGGGAAGGCGGGGAGGTGATAGCCTTTCGGCGCCAGATCAATATCGGTCATGTCGGCGATCTTCAGTGAGTTGGCGAAGGCTTCGTCGATCAGCTCGGGCGGCAATCCAGCGAATCCGGCGCGCATATCGGCCGCCGATTTGAGATGGTAGCTGTTGAATGGTTCCATCTTCATGCGATCCAGATCGGATTTCAGGGAGCTGGTTTGGATGCAGAGGAGGGTGTCGTGCGCTTCGGCGTCGTCTTCGTTGACGTAATGCACATCATTGGTGGCGAGCAATTGCACATCGCTATGCTCGCTGCCGCGATAATCACAGAGCCAGCGATTCACTTGATGCAGCGCCGGTATGTCGTGGCTCTGAAGCTCGAGGTAGAAATTCTCAATGCCGAATACGTCTTGATACCAGCCGATTTGCTCGCGCGCTAAACGATCATCGCCGCTGGCAACCAGGCGCGGGATCTCGGCCGCGAGGCAGCCGCTGGCAGCGATGATGCCGTCGGCATGGGCAGCCAGAAAGTCTTTATCGATGCGCGGGTGGTAGTAGAAGCCATCAAGTTGGGATGCCGAAGCGATCTTGAGCAGATTCTGGTAGCCGGTCATGTTTTTCGCCAGCAGCAGCATGTGATACGAGTGGCGATCGAGGCGCGGATCACGGTCGGTCATGCGCCGGCGCGCCAGGTAGCCTTCCATGCCGATTATCGGTTTGATGTCGGCTTCGTGGCAGGCGCGGTAGAAATCCAGGACGCCGAACATGACGCCATGATCGGTGATGCCCAGCGCGGGCATTTCCAATTCACGGGCGCGCGCGACGAGCGCCTTGATCCTGCTTTGGCCATCAAGCAAGGAGAATTCGCTATGGACGTGGAGATGGACGAAGTCGCTTGTCATGGCCTTGCTTGCTGCGTTGGTCGCTTCGGGTTTCCAAAGGCGAAGGATAGCCGTATTATAGCATTCGACGGAGCGGATCGTCGGTGGAAACACAACCGCTTGTGAGAAATGGTTGCAGTAAAGCGAAACGTTAGCGCAATTTTTCAACAAGAGTGGGCGAGCCACCGTCTCGCCCCTACAGCGCGCGGGCTTTTGCGGCAAATACTTTCCTAAGACTGAGTTTGACGATTCGCGCTTGCGGTTATCTATAGTTCCATCTGTCTGCGAAGCCGCTAAACAGAATCATGCCTGAATTGCCTGAAGTAGAGACGGTCGTGCGCGGCTTGCGCGAGCCATTGATCGGTCGGCGGATCGAGGGCATGTGGCAGGATTGGGCGCCCACGATTCACTCCCCGGCGCCAAACGCGTTTGCCGCGCGTGTTGCCGGGCAGCGGGTACGTGCGCTCGGTCGACGCGGCAAGTACATTCTGATCGCCCTTGAGCATGACACACTGGTCATTCATTTGAAGATGTCGGGACGGCTTTACGTGACCGCTGCCGATGAAGCGCATGAAGCCGATCGCTGGGTGCATGTGCGTTTTGATCTAGATGGCGGGCGGCAGCTGCGTTTTTCCGATCTGCGCAAGTTCGGGCGCGTCTACTTGACCGACGATGCTGAAAAATTGCTAAGCCATTTGGGACCGGAGCCGCTTAGCAATGACTTTACGCCGGAGGGCTTTCGCGCCGGGATGCGGGGACGAAAGCGGGCGATCAAGTCACTGCTGATGCAGCAGGAGTTCCTGGCGGGCGTTGGCAATATCTACGCCGATGAAGCGCTATTCCGCGCCGGGATTCACCCGGCGACGCGGGTTGATCTCTTGACAGACGACGATGCCGCGCTGCTGCATCAGACGGTGCGGGAGGCGCTGCTTGCGGGCATCGAACATGAAGGCGCGAGCGTCGGTTGGTATCGCAAGCCGGATGGCGACAAAGGTGAATCGCAGAATTACTTCTTCGTTTACGGCCGGACGGATCTGCCCTGCCGGCGTTGTGGCACGGCGATCAACAAGATTCGGGTGGCGCAGCGGGGAACGCATTTTTGTCCGCAGTGTCAGCCGGAGCGGCTGTGATCTTTTGCCCCGGAGGCGCAAAGACTCGGAGAATTGGTCGTCTTAACGGGCAACCCAATGACTCGCCACCAACAAGGCTTGTCCGGTACTGGTTGGATCGCTTCTGTGTCTACGAATTGAACGAGTTTGCATATGATTCACTACAGCCCCTCGCGACTCACGACTCACGACTCGGCTCACGCTAAATATCGAACCGGCATGAACGAAGCCTGTAGGGGCGTTTCGCCGAAACACCCGCGCATGTGATAGTGCGCGCGTTAGGGCAAGACAAGTCTCGCCCCTACAGCTCCTTAATTTGACAGTCACCAAGTTACTATGACTTAGTAGCCGACAAGCCTTACAGAACTGTCAAGAATGTGTTTTACGGATTTTCGTAATCCAGCGGTGCAGGAGTGACGGCGAGGCGGTCGCGTTCGTCGAGGGTGAGGCGGCCTGCAGGCGTGGCGGCATCGTGGGGGAAGATGAGCAGCGCGTTAGTTTCCAGCGCCCAGCGCTGCCAGCGGCGTTTGGTTTCCAGCGTTACCAGCGGTTCGACATCAAAGGCGGACATCCAGGCAAGGCGCTCGAAATGCACAGCCAGCGAAGCCATGTCGCAGAGGAAGGCGGCCGATGCGCCGGCGCTCTCGACGCGGATGCTCATGTGGCCCGGCGTGTGGCCGGGCGTCAAGACAGCCGATATGCCGGGCGCGATCTCGCTGTCGCCATCCAGCAGCCTTAACTGACCGGACTCATAGAGCGGGACGTAGTTGTCGGGGCGGTAAGTGGCGCGGGTGCGCTCGTTCAGATTTGTCGCGTCTTCGTATTCGCGGCGCTGCACGATGTACTCGGCTTTCGGGAAGGAGGGCGCGCGTTCGCCGGCGGCGTCTCGGCGGAAGTTGCCGCCGCAGTGATCATCGTGAAGATGCGTGTCGATGACGATGTCGATATCATCGGCGGCGATTCCATGTGCGGCGAGACCGCGGTGCGTGCCGTCAGCATTTTCGATGTGCAGAAAACGGCGCTGCGAGTCCGTCAGGCAATTGCCGAAGCCGGTGTCGACGATGATATTCAGGCCGGCGGCGCGAATCAGCAGGTTGTGTGTGGCTGTTTTAATCAGATGACGTTCGTCGGCGTGGTAACGGCGCGACCAGAGAGCGCGCGGCACCAAGCCGAAGAGGCCGCCCGGGTCCATGTAGGCGGTCGCGTCATTGAAGAGATAGAGTTCGATATCGCCGATTTGGAGCATAATTGGAACCAAGTCTTACGTGCAAAAGCTGATCGGACCTTTTGAGCTAGCGGGGGCGAGCCACCGGCTCGCCCGTACACACACAATAGATTGGATGGATGTATACATTTTCGGGCGACTTGCCGCTGCGGTTGGACAGCGCCGGTCAGCCGGCTTGCTGGAATTTGCCAGAAAGATTGTCTTCGCGCATGTGGCAGTGTTTGTATTTTTTGCCGCTGCCGCACCAGCATGGCTTGTTGCGTCCCGGGCGCTTACTGCTTTTGCGCACGGTTTGCTGCGTCGGCCGGTCGGTATTGCCCATTTGCATTTCGGGCCGATACTCGCGCATTTCACGACGGCGCTGCGGCGTCTGGACGATGGCGGGCTGGACCAGGAAGATCTGACGCGAGGCGATCTGGCGGTAGGTATCTTCGACGACACGGAACATTTGGAAACCCTGGCGTTGATATTCGACCAGCGGGTCTTTCTGGGCGATCGCTTGCAAGCCGATGCCTTCGCGCAGGATATCGAGGTCGGTCAAATGGCGCTGCCAGAAGTGATCAAGCGAGCGGATGACCGTTTGGCGTTCGGCGATTTCAGTCAATCCTTCGCGCGCCTCTTCCAATTGCTGCGCTTTGGCGCCCAGCAGGATGGCGGCGTAAAGGCTGATTTCGGCAGTGACTTCGTCTTGCTCAAGCTCGTCAAGCGATTCGGCGGTGATGGATTCTGGCAGGGGCAAGCCGGTGCTCGCCAGTTGCTGGTACATGGCGCCGGCTTCGAGGTGTTCGCCATTTGGGTCGGCGGCGAAGGCCTCTTCGACCGCGGCCGCGATTTGATCTTCGATCATGGCGAGATAATCGGCGTGAAGCTGCTCGGCGTCTTTCTTCAGCCAATCGAGGCGCTGCCCGTAGATGATTTCGCGCTGGCGGTTGACGACATCATCATATTCGACGACGCGTTTGCGGATATCGAAGTTGTGGCCTTCGACGCGGATCTGCGCCTGCTCGATGGATTTGCTGATCATGCCGTGCTGGATCGCCTCGTCCTCCGGGAAGCCGGCGGTTTTCATCAGGCGTTTGACATTGTCATTGGCGAAGCGTTTCATCAGGTCATCGTCAAGGCTGAGGTAAAAGCGAGATTCGCCGGGGTCGCCTTGACGGCCCGAGCGGCCGCGCAGTTGGTTGTCGATGCGGCGCGCTTCGTGGCGTTCGGTGCCGAGCACGAAGAGACCGCCAGCGTCGAGCACCACCTCGCGATCGCGAGCCACGAGTTTTTCCGCTTCCGCCAGCGCCTTTTGCCACTGCGCGTTAGTGGCGGCGGTGAGGTCAGTGCCGCCCCGGCGCAAGGCTTGACGCGCCAAGCCTTCGGGATTGCCGCCGAGCAGGATATCGACGCCGCGCCCAGCCATATTGGTGGCGATGGTGACGGCGCCGGGTCTTCCCGCCTGGGTGATGATCTCGGCTTCTTTTTCATGCTGCTTGGCGTTGAGGACTTCATGTTTGATGCCGGCTTTGTCCAGATATTTGCTTAACCGTTCGGATGTCTCGACGGCGACGGTGCCGACGAGGATGGGCTGTTTGCGCTCGTTGCGCTCCTGAATCGCGCCGACGATGGCGTTCCATTTGGAGGTTTCGTTGACGTAGATGAGGTCGTTGTCATCGGCGCGGATGACCGGCTGATGCGTGGGAATGGGCACGACATCGAGTTCGTAGGTTTTTTCGAATTCTTCCGCTTCGGTGAGGGCGGTGCCGGTCATGCCGGCCAGCTTGTCGTACATGCGGAAGAAATTCTGGAAGGTGATGGTCGCCATTGTGATGTTTTCGCGGCGGATCTGCACCCCTTCTTTTGCTTCGATTGCTTGGTGCAAGCCCTCGGAGAAGCGGCGGCCTGGCATGAGGCGGCCCGTGAAGTCATCAACAATGACGACTTCGCCATTTTGCACGATGTATTCTTTGTCGTTCTGATAGAGCGTCTGCGCGCGCAGGCAGTTGTCGAGGTAGGGCAGCATTTCGGCATTGTCGGGATGATAGAGCTGATGCACGCCAAGCGCCTTTTCGACCTTTTCCACGCCCTGCTCGGTCAGGTAGACGATGCGGTCGCCGATATCGAGCACGAAGTCGCCATCGGGTTCTTCCAACTCGACGCTGTCTTCGCTGCTGATTTTGAGTCGCTTGACGATAGAAGCGAAGCGGCGATAGAAATCGGAGGGCTCGTCCGAGGGACCGGAAATGATCAGGGGCGTGCGCGCTTCATCGATGAGGATGTTATCGACCTCGTCGACGATGGCATAGCGCAGTTCTCGCTGCACAAGCCCTTCGTGAGCGAGGACCATATTGTCGCGCAGGTAGTCGAAGCCGAATTCGTTGTTGGTGCCATAGAGGATATCGGCGGCGTAGGCATCGCGGCGGCTGATCGGTCGCAGGTTTTGGTATCGGGCGTCATCGGAAATAAAATCGGGATCGAAGAGGAACGAACCGCTATCGGGCATGCCTCCGGTATTCTGGATGACGGCGGCGGAGAGGCCGAGCAGGTGATAGATCGGACCCATGAATTGCAAGCCATGCTTGCTCAGGTAGTCGTTGGGCGTAACTAGATGGGCGCCGCGCCCATCGAGGGCATTCAGATAAAGCGGCAAGGTGGCGACGAGGGTTTTGCCCTCGCCTGTTTTCATTTCGGCGATGCGGCCTTCGTGCAAGACGATGCCGCCGATCAGTTGCACATCGTAATGGCGCAGCCCGATTGTACGAACGGAGGCTTCGCGCACGAGGGCGAATGCCTCGATCAGGATGTCTTCGTAGCTGTCGCCGTCAGCCAACCGCGCTTTGAAGTCGGCGGTCTTCGCTTTCATCTGCTCGTCGCTGAGCTTTTGCATCGCCGGCTCAAGCGCGTTGACCTGGTCAACCGACTCTTGATAGCCGGAGAGCGCTTTCTCCATCGGGTCGCCGAATACTTTCTTGACGATGTTTCGGAACATAAGTCCTCGCGCGGTGTTGGACGTCTGGCTACTAGCGATTATATCATAACGGAAGCGTTAACCTTGGGGCAGAGCGTGAGAAGGAATCGCGGCCGGTTCAAGGATTAGTCTTCGATTGCAGCTTAGCCCAAAGACGATTGAATTGGCGGCGGAAGATCAACCAGACGACAAAAAGAAGAGCCGCGCCAATATAGAAGATTAGCAGGATGTCCTGATTCTGCGCCGCTTCGCTGCCGATCGCCACGAAGATATAAGTGGGGATCAGACCGCCGACGAAAGACACAATCACATATACCGACAGGCGGATATGCCCCAGCCCGACGGCGTAGCTGATGAAATCGTACACGGAGAAAAGCAGCAGACGAGCCGCCAGCAGCGACTTCCAGTCGTCAAGGTGGCGCTGGTAAAAGTCATCAATGCGCGCCATCGCGGCGTCGCCAACAAAGCGCTTCACGATACGCCGGCCCAGTTGGCGGGCGATCAATACGTTAACAGCGCCACCGATGACCTCGCCCAGGACTGAATACAAAGTCCCGGGAATGACGCCGAAGAGGATGCCGGAAGCGAACTGAATGGGACCGGCGGATAGGGGCGCGAAAGTGAAGGTCAGCGCCTTGATGGCGATATAGACGACCGGTCCCCAGAAGCCGGCTTGCTCGACCATCCGAACCAGCTCATCGCGTCCAATGGATTGGACGAGCACATACAGTACGGTGAGCAAGGCGAGGAAACCGGCGCCGCCAATCACAAGGGCGCGCGTCGAGAGCTGGGCCTCGGACTTATCTGAATTGCTGAAGCTAGGCTGATTCGAATTATTCATTGAAGAGCGCGCCAACGCTCCGTCCTTCATGCGCGCGCAGGATCACCTCACCCAACAGCGGCGCGATGGAGAGCACGGTCATATTCGGCAGAATCTGTTCCTGTGCGATGGGCAAGGTATTGGTGAAAACGATCTCGCGCAGATTGAGAGAAGCCAGCCTTTCAAAAGCCTTGACGGTTAAGAATGGATGGGTGAAGGCGAAGAGCACATCTTTGGCGCCATAGTCGCGCACGACATTTACGGCACGGACGACGCTGCCGGCGGTATTCACTTCATCGTCGACGAGCAGGACATTTTTGCCTTCGACGCTGCCGATCAGCGATAAGGCTTGCGGGCTTTCGGCATTGCTGCCGCGGCGCTTCTCGACGAATGCCAGGGGCACGCCCAGGGTTTCCGCCCAGTTCCGCCCTTGTTTGGCAAAGCCCAAATCGGTAGTGACCACCACCAGATCTTCCAGGTCGCCGCTGCGGATCTTGCTGATGATGTAGTCGCTCAAGAGGTGAAAGGCAGTGAGGGCATCGCCGGGGACATTAAAGAATCCCTGAATCTGACCGGAGTGCAGGTCGATGGTCATATAGCGGTCGATGCCGGCGGTCTCCATCATGTTGGCAATCAGCCGAGCGGTGATCGGAACGCGCGGTTGATCTTTCTTGTCCGAGCGGGTGTAGCTCATGTAAGGCACGACCAAGTTGATGCGCCAGGCCGAATCGCGCTTGAGGGCATCAATCATGATGAGCATTTCCATAAAGTTTTCGTGTACGGGCGATGCCATCGTCTGCACGAGGTAGACGTCTTTCCCGCGGACGCTCTCTTCCAGCTTGATGAAGATATTTTCGTTGGAAAATACGGTGCGGAAATAGGCGCCCGCTCTGATGTTGTACTCGGAATTGTTACAGATGTAATCGACAATTTCGCCGCCCAGCTCTTGCGAGGCGCTGCCGGAGAAGATCTTCATCGAGCCGAAGCGCATGGTCGAAGAATGCTCTTGCTCTTCCTGTTCGTCGGGGACGACTGGCTCGGGATGGAATTTGGCGCCCGGCACCTTGACGAAGTCGGTCATTTGCATCTGTTTCACGATCACTCCAATCGACTACTTGATACGACGAAGTCCGAACCCCCGGGGGAATCGGTCGATGGCAGTCTGCGGATCGATTTCGCGCTCTGTGACGCATCTGATGATACCAGCAATTTTGGGCGGCGGCACAGTGTCAACTGCCTTATGGCGCTGGACGGGCGGAAACAAAAACGCCCATCTGCAATAGATGAGCGTCATTTGCGCATTTGCTGGCGCGACTTTAGATATGCGTCGCGATTTTGCTGACGATCTTGCCCTTGGGCTTGAAGCCGGTGATGCGCTCGACCGCTTCGCCGCCTTTGAACAAGATCAAGGTCGGGATACCCATGATGCCGTAGTTCATGAGAATCTCTTGATTCTCGTCGGCATCGACTTTGGCGACGCGCAGCTTGCCTTCGTATTCGGTGGCGATTTCGTCGACGATCGGGGCAATCATCTTGCAGGGACCGCACCACTCCGCCCAGAAATCAACCAGCACCGGCGTCGCGCTATCGAGCACTTCGCTCTGGAATTCGTCTTTGTTGACGTCAAATGTCATCGCGCCCATTTTTGAATCTCTCCTGTGGATTGGGTTTCGCGGGGGTCCGCAAACTCGCTTTTCGAATGTCTGCCTATAAGACGAAGGGCATGGCGATCATCTTACATCAGAAACGCGTATGAGGCAGCGATGAGTTGGCGGCAAACCCCCACCCCCGGCCCCTTCTCGCCATCTCTATGGCGAGTATCCCATAAAGAGGGTCGCGTAGACACTGACCTACGGAGGGGGAGCTTATCGCTGTGCGCCGCGAGGTTTTCTACGTGGGCGGCTGCACTGTCCCGTGAGTGTCCACATGTCTGTGCGTTCAAGAGGGCCGCGTTAGTGGTCGTCCTTGCAAGTGAATGTTCGCGCGGTTTGTCAAACGCAAATGCGCGTGATAGCATTCATCGTATTCACAGATTCGTTGATGGAGTACGGGCGTCTCGGCGCAATGAGCGATGAAGGGCGACTGCCGAACCTCACCAGCCGGCAGGAAGATATTCTTACTTGCATTGTGCAAGCTTATTCGGAACGAGCGGAACCGGTCGGTTCGCGCTATCTGGTGGAGAACTACCAGCTCAACATCAGTTCGGCGACGGTGCGCAACGAGATGGCGCGGCTGGAAGAGATGGGTTATATCGCCGCGCCGCATCGATCGGCCGGGCGCGTGCCGACGGCGGCTGGGTTCCGCTATTTCGTGCGCCGGCTATTGCAGACGCGCAGCTTGACGCGGGGAGAGCAAAGCCATATATCAGAACGGGTCGGCACATTGCAAGCGGGCATGGAGCAGTGGATGCGGCGGACAGCGGCGCTGCTGGCGCGCTCGGTGCGTACGGCATCCATCGTGACGCCGCCGATCTCGCAGACGAATTCCTTCAAGCATTTGGAGTTGATATCGATTCAAGGCCGGCTGGCGCTATTGGTGCTGGTGCTGCATAGCGGCAGTGTGCATCAGCGCATGTTGACGCTGGCGGAGCCGGTGCCGCAGCATAAGCTGGGCGAGGCGGCCAAACGGGTTAACGAGACATGTGCCGGGCTGGGCGCGCAACAGGTGCGGCTGCGCAGCAACAGCCTGCCAATGCTGGAGCGCGAAGTGGCGGAGCTGACGGCGGAGCTGATCGAGAATGTGGACAACAACCGGGCGGGCTTCATCTATCGCGACGGCTTGAGCCAGGTGATTGAGAGTTTCGCTGATGAAGAAGGGGCGCAGCAAGCGATACGTATTTTGGAAGAGGGCACCGTGCTCAACGCGCTGCTGAGCGAACTGCTGGATCGGCTGCCGCCGGATGAGGGCGAAGCGGTTGATGTGCAAGTGGTGATCGCCGGCGACGGGCGCTACGATGATCTCAGCCGCCTTAGCATGGTGCTAAGCCGCTATGGCGATCCCGACAAAATGAGCGGCGCGGTTGGCGTCTTGGGACCGACGCATATCAATTACGGTCGCGCGATCAGCACGGTGCGCTACGTTTCCAATCTGATGACGAATGTGCTGGCCACGCTGTATCAGGATGGCGCGGAAGATTCGGGGCAGCCTAGCATATAAACTTCGTAAGACTTTTCCCCAGTGACTCGAAAACCAGCCGTTTCTCACTATAATGCCGTCTATTCTGATGCCCGTCATATAGGAAGCGGGCATAATTGTGACGTATAGCGAAATCTTCAGGTTGAGCCTCCACAGGGATAATCTATGAGCGATGTCAAGAATCCGGCTGACGAGTTGGAGCGCGAAGAAACGCGCCCCGTAGAAGCAGTCGACGGCGCCGATGAATCGATTGCCGAGAACGAGGCTGAGGCAGTAGAAGCGCCGCAGGCGGAGCTTGAATTGCCGGAAGGCGCCAATCTGTTGCAGATGTTGATCGCGGCGCAGAAGGAAGCCAAGACCAATGAAGATGGCTGGCAGCGCGCCCGCGCCGAATTCGCCAATTTCAAGAAGCGGACGGCGAGGGAACAAAGCCTGGCTTTTCAGCGGGGCACGCTTGACGCGCTGAACGCGCTGCTGCCTATCATTGACGATTTCGACCGCGCGTTCGAGAGCCTGCCGGAAGAGATCAGTGAGGATCCTTGGATCGGCGGCGTGTCGATGATCCAGCGCAAGTTTAGCGCCGTGCTGGAACAATACGAAGTCGAGGCGATTGACCCGACCGGCGGACCCTTCGACCCCAATTTGCATCAGGCGATCGGCGCCGAAGAAAGCGATGAGGTGGAGAGCGGTCACGTGATTGAGACGCTGCAGAAGGGTTACCGCGCTGGCGAGCAAGTTTTGCGCCTGGCGCTGGTGAAAGTGGCCAACTAGCATCGCCTGGCAAGAGGACAGTCTGGAGATAGCCAGATAGCAAGAGGAGAAACAGACATGGGAAGAATCATCGGAATCGACCTGGGCACAACCAACTCGGTCGTCGCTGTGATGGAAGGCGGCGAACCCACCGTGATTCCATCATCGGAGGGCGGCAATCTGATCCCGTCGGTGGTCGCCATCAACACCAAGACTGGCGAGCGGCTGGTGGGACGGGTGGCGCGGAATCAGGCGGTGGTCAATCCGGAAAACACCGTGTTTTCGGTCAAGCGTTTCATGGGTCGCAAGTACAGCGATGCTGAAGTGCAGGACGCGGCAAAGCTGGTGCCATACAAGGTATCGGCGGCCTCCAACGGCGATGTGCGGATTCGGCTGAACGACCGCGATTACAGCGCGCCGGAGATTTCGGCGATGGTGCTGCAGAAGATCAAGTCGGATGCCGAGGCTTATCTGGGTGAGACGGTGGACCAGGCGGTGATAACGGTGCCGGCCTACTTCAACGATACGCAGCGCAACGCCACCAAGGACGCGGGCAAGATCGCCGGGCTCGAGGTGCTGCGCATCATCAACGAGCCGACGGCGTCCAGCTTGTCTTATGGCATGGGCGAGCGCAACGAAGGCATCATCGCCGTCTTTGACTTGGGCGGCGGCACCTTCGATATTTCGATATTGGAGGTGGCTGAAGGCGTATTCGAGGTGAAGTCGACCAATGGCGATACTTACCTCGGTGGCGACAATTTCGATGAGCGCATCATCAATTGGATCGCGGAAGAATTCAGGCGCGAAAACGGCATTGACCTGCGGCAAGATCGTCAGGCGCTGCAACGGCTGAAGGAAGCGGCGGAGAAAGCCAAGATCGAACTTTCCACCACGCTCAGCGCCGAAGTCAATCTGCCTTTCATTACTGCTGACGCCAGCGGTCCCAAGCATCTCAACATGACCCTGACGCGCTCTCAGCTGGAGCGGCTGGTCGATGACTTGATCAGCATGACGATTGGTCCTTGCAAGCAAGCGTTGAAAGACGCGGGCTTGTCGGCGAGCGATGTAGACGAGGTGCTGCTGGTTGGCGGCATGACACGCATGCCAGCGATCCAAGACGCGGTGAAGGGCTTCTTCCTCAACAAAGAGCCGAACAAAGGCGTCAACCCGGATGAAGTGGTCGCCTTGGGCGCGGCGATCCAGGCTGGTGTGCTCGGCGGCGATGTGAAGGACATTCTGCTGCTTGATGTGACGCCGCTGACGCTCAGCGTTGAGACCTTGGGCGCGGTGGCGACCCCCATGATCGACCGCAATACGACCATCCCGAGCAAGAAATCACAAGTATATTCGACGGCGTCTGACAATCAGACGCAGGTTGATATTCATATCGTGCAGGGCGAGCGGCCAATGGCAGCCGACAACAAGTCGCTGGGCCGGTTCATCCTCGATGGCATCCCGCCCGCGCCCCGTGGCTTGCCGCAGATCGAAGTCACCTTTGACATCGATGCCAATGGCATCTTAAACGTCAGCGCCAAGGACAAAGCCACCGGGCGCGAGCAGGCGATCACGATTACGGCGAGCAGCGGTTTGTCGGATGAGGAAGTCGACCGGATGGTGTCCGAAGCGGAGAAATTCGCCAGTGCGGACGCCGAACGCAAGGAACAAGCTGAGGTGAAGAATCAGGCCGAAATGGCTATTTTCCAAGCCGAAAAGCTGATCAACGAGAATCGCGAACAGTTGCCAGAGGATGCCGTAAAGCAGACGGAAGAGAAGATCGAATCCGTCCGGCAGGCGAAAGACGGCGGTAATGTCGGTGAGATCAAGGCGGCGACCGAGGCGCTGATGGCGCAGCTGCAGACGCTGGGCGCGCAGATGCATCAGGCGGCTGAAGGCGCGCCCGATGGGCAGCCGGCGCCGGAGACCGAAGACGAAGATGTCATCGATGCCGAGTTTACGGAGACCTAGTCGCGGAGCAGGCCGGAGAATCATATCGGGGTATATTGTCGTATACCCCGATCGGCATTGCTGACGGATAATATTCTTGACGCCGAAAGATTACGTATAGGACGCATGACATGCCAAGAGATTATTATGATGTGCTCGGCGTCGAGCGGGGCGCTGATGCGGGCGACATCAAAAGCGCGTTTCGCCGTTTGGCGCGGCGGTATCACCCCGATGTGAGCCAGGAAGCCGACGCGGAAGCAAAATTCAAAGAGATTAACGAAGCTTATGAAGTGCTCGCCGATGAGGACAAGCGCGCGCGTTATGATCGCTTTGGTCACGCCGGCGTCAACGGGAGCGGCAGCGGATTCGCGGGCGGCATGGGCGGATTCGGCGGATTCGAAGACATCTTTGACATCTTCAATAGCGCGTTCAGTGAGCAGCCGCGCGGACGTCGTCGTGGTCCGGCTGTTGGGCGCGATCGCCGCGCGGATGTGACCATAGACTTCATCGAGGCAGTTTTCGGCGTTGAGAAGGAGATTGAGTTTCAGCGGCTGGAAAGCTGCGACGGCTGCGATGGGTCGGGAGCGGCGGCCAGTACGGGACCGACGACTTGCCCGCGATGCCAGGGCAGCGGCGAAGAGCGGAAAGTGCGGCAGACCTTCCTCGGCTCAATGGTGCAAGCGACCGCATGCGCCTATTGCGGCGGCCGCGGGCAGGTGATTGAGAATCCCTGCCGCGACTGCGATGGCTCGGGCCGCCGGCGCAAGCGCGCCGTGCTCAATGTGAAGATTCCCGCGGGCGTCAGCGAAGGCATTCAGATACAAGTGCGGGGCGATGGCGATGCCGGCGAAAGGGGCGCGCCGCCGGGCAATCTATTTGTCGTGGTGCATGTCAGGGATCACGAATACTTCAAGCGAAATGAGAATAACATCATCCTTGATATCGGCATCAATGTCGCGCAAGCGGCTCTGGGCGACCGAGTCAGCGTCGATACCGTCGACGGACCGGTCGAATTGAATGTTCCAGCGGGCACGCAGACGGGCAAGGTCTTCCGCATGCGCGGCAAGGGTTTCCCGGATTTGCGTTCTGACGGGACCAGCCGCGGACGGGGCGATCAATTGGTGCGTGTTCGGGTGAAGACGCCCACCCGCTTGAGTGAGAGACAGCGGGAACTCTTCGAGGAATTATCGGAGTCCTTTGGCAGCGAAGTCACGACGCAGCATAGCGGCACGGGCGGACGCGGCATTTGGTCCAAAATGGCTGATTTCCTCGCGGGCGACGATGACTAACGCGCCGCGATGAGTCGTTGGATCGAAGTCAGCTTGCGCGCGGATGGCGAGAGCGCCGAAGCGATCGCGGATGTTCTGGCGCGTTACGGTCACCAGGGCGTCTCGATTGAGCAAGTGGGCATTCCACCTGATGCCTGGGACGAGACGGAAGTCCCGCCGCCGCAGCAGTTGATGCTTCGCGCCTATTTCCCCGACGATGAACAACTGGATACGACCAAGCAAGAGCTGGAAGCGGCTTTGGGGCATATGCGGCTGATGTATCCAATGCCGACGCCGGATTATCGGGCGCTGGACGCGGAAGACTGGGCGGAGGCTTGGAAGGCGCATTATCAGCCGGTGCGGATCGGCAAGCGGCTGTTGATTCGTCCGCGCTGGATCGCTGTTGAGCCGGCGGCGGGCGATATCGAGATCGCGCTCGATCCGGGCATGGCATTTGGCACCGGCACGCACCCAACGACGCAGCTTTGCCTGGAAGCTTTGGAGCGTCTGATGGCGCCGGCGCAGGATGTGCTCGATCTGGGATCGGGCAGCGGCATCCTGGCGATCGCGGCGGCCAAGCTGGGCGCGCGAAAAGCGCTGGCGCTGGATATTGACCCGATCGCGGTTGAAGCCACCGCTGCAAATGCGCGCGAGAATGGCGTCGGAGACAAGGTCATCGCCGCGCAAGGAAGCCTGGCGAACGTGCTGGGATCGGCGCGCCGCTTCGACTTGGCGGTCGTCAATATTCTGGCGCGGGTCATCCTGCAACTAGCGGAGCAGCGACTGGGCGAGATCGTCAGACCAGGCGGCATTGTACTATGCAGCGGCATCATCGACACGCAGCTGGACGAGGTGGAAGCGGCATTGCGGTCAAGCGGACTGCAACCTTACGCGCGCCGGCAGCAAGGCGACTGGGTTCTGGTCGAAGCGAAGCGGCCCGAGGGCTAGCGACAAGCATGGCGCATCTAAGCGGCAAGGAACGCTCGGATTATGTGCGGGGAATGTTTGACCGCATCGCTGGGCGTTACGATCTGCTCAATCGGCTGATAAGCGGCGGTCAGGATATGAAATGGCGGCGTTTCGTTGCTGAGGTGGCGGAGCTGCCGGCCGGCGGACGATTGCTGGATCTAGCGACGGGCACGGGAGACATCGCCTTTGAAGCGCTGAAATTGGCGCCGGGCGCGCAGGTCGTTGGCGCCGATTTTGCGCTAGAGATGATGCGCATCGGCAAGAGTAGAGATCCGTTTGGGCGGCGCATGGCCTGGACGGGCGCAGACGCGCTTGCCCTGCCCTATGCTGACGGAAGTTTTGATGCGGTCGCTTCCGGATACTTGATGCGCAATGTCATCGACATTCCCGGGGCGCTGTTCGAGCAAAGACGCGTGCTTAAGCCAGGCGGGCGCATTGTGATATTGGATACATCGCCCCCGGCGAATAACATACTGAAGCCCATTATTCTGCTGCACTTGAGGATTGGCGTGCCGCTGCTCGGTCGGCTGATTGGCGGGGCGGCAGCCGGCGATGCATACCGTTATTTGCCGGAATCAACCAGAGCGTTCAAGGCGCCTGAGGAGTTGAAGCGTCTGGTCGAGCTTGCCGGGTTCTCCGATGTGCGGTACAGGACTTTCATGTTTGGCACGATGGCGGTTCACTGGGGCGTCAAGGGAGCGGAGAAGTAAAAACGAGTCACCTTGCGATGACTCGTCCCTCAGGGCTTGCGCGGAAACATGCGATTGCTCCGTGGTCGGCGGATGGATCAGGTGCGCACATTGTCCTTGTGGCGATAAATGATGCGCCCACGATTCATATCGTAGGGGCTCATTTCGATTTTTACGCGATCTCCCAACAAGATGCGAATGTAGTACTTGCGCATCTTGCCCGACAAGTAGGAGAGAACCCGGTGGCCATTGTCGAGCTCAACCGTAAACTGGGTATTGGGTAAAGCCTCAATAACGGTACCTTCAACTTCGATCTTTTCTTCTTTCTTAGCCATATTCCTCCTCGGGAGTTTTCATAGGCAAGCCATTATAACGCAAAAAGCCGCTGCATACTATTGAACAGCGGCTCTCGTGTTCATGCGTGTCCCCATGTGGACGCTGCAGGCAATGGCGCCAGGCCCAGGCGTAGGGCACGGCGAAAGAACCGTGGAAAAACACTGAGTTACAGTGAATCTAGCGGGTTCAATCAAATCTTGCGCTGGCGCCGGCGCGAACGCCGGATCGCCTTTTTCTTTTCGATGCGCCGCAATTCACTCTTGGAGATATGCCAGCGTTTGCGCCGCACAGTGCTCAAGATGCCCGCATTGGTCACGCGTTTGCGAAAGCGCCGCAACAACTGTTCCTGGCTCTCGCCCGGCTTTAGTCTGACCGAAGCCATTCCTGATTCACCACCTTTGCTCTGTCAATTTCGCGATTGTCAGCGAAAACAGTATCGCAAGTCTACAACAGTTTATTCTTGCGATACAGACTCAGTCTCCGCCATTTCTTCTGGCTGCCGCTCATCCAGCGCGGACTGCTCCGCTTCTCGTTCGGCAGCGGCGGCAGCGGCAGCGACGAGTTCATTTTGACGTTCCTCCCACTGCGCCTTTTCCGCTGTGGTCACTTCGGTGAGGCTCAAGCCGAGACGCTGTCTATCGGATTCGATGCTGATGATGCGCATCAGCAGCTTTTGCTCCTCGTAGAGATGCCGCAGCGGATTCTCTTCGGGATTGGCTGACATCTGGCTTACGTGCAGCAGCGCTTCGATGCCGGGTTCCAGGCTGATGAAGGCGCCGAATGACTCGAGGCGGCTGATATTGCCTTCGACCAACTGGCCGATGTGGTACATGTCGTCCACCAGGCTCCAGGGGTTGGGCTGCATGCGCTTGAGGCTCAAGCCGATGCGCTTTCCCTGATTATCGAGATTCAGGACGTAAACCTCCACTTCGTCGCCCACGGCGACCACCTGGCTTGGATGGCGAACGCGGCGCCAAGCCAACTCGGAGATATGAATCAAGCCATCAGCGCCGCCAAGATCGACGAAGGCGCCAAAATCGCACAATCCGCTGACGACGCCTTTGCGCGTTGCGCCCTCGGTCAATTCTCGCAGCAGCGCTTCCTTGCGGGCGGCGCGGTTTTCCTGTTCAGCCTCCAGCTGGCTGAAAACCAGCCGGCGGCGCTTACGATTCACTTCGATGACCTTGACGGAAATGGTATTGCCGATCATGTTCTGCAAGCGTTCGAGGCGTTCTTCTTCTTTGAGTCCGCGCGGCAGATCAATCACGTGACTGGCGGGAACAAAGCCGCGCAGATGGCCGAAGCCAACTATGACGCCGCCCTTATTGGTATCGGCGATTTCGCCGGACCAGACGGTTTCGCTGTTCATGAGTTCTTCGGCGCGTTTCCAATCTTCGTTTTGACGCGCTTGAGCGGCAGACAAGATCAGATTGCCGTCGCTGTCGTTCAGATTCACGACGGCGACATCAATTTCCGTATTCACCTGGAAATCGGCAGTATGCATGCCCATGCGCTCGATATCGCCGCGGGTGACAATGCCATCTTGTTTCCAACCGATGTCGACGATTAAGCCCTGATTATCAATCGAGAGCACGGTGCCGCTCACGATATCGCCGCGCTCAATTCGACTCTCAGCCAGTGATTCCTCGAGCAAGGCGGCGAAGTCCAATTCTTCGACGGCCTCTCTCATTGCAGATTCGGTTTGCATATCTTACCTATCCCCCCTTACGATTGATTTTGAATTCTGGCGAGCCTGCCCGAGTAGCAGTCGGCTTTTTCCCGCGAATCGCAGATCCAGCGCTACCAGGTAAAGGCTCTGGCTCATGGCAAAATAAAACCCGGTTTCAGTCTCGACTGAAGAACCAGGCTCGGATACGCCAGTTCGCCTTGTAACTAGGAAACTAAACGAACGATCTAAGCTCACCAAGAAATCGAACGGGATTATACAGAGTGGGTTGCCGACTGTCAACAATGGCGATGGAAAAAAGCAAAATGCCCGCCACCGGGCAGGCATCAAGTGTCATCATGGGTTCGGGCAATTATGAAGTGGTTCTTTCGGCTGATGCCGATTCACCGTCGTCGCCCGGGGCGTCATCGTCAACAGCATCCATTGTCCCCTCTATTTCCGCGAGATCCGGCTCGTCGTCGCTATCGAGTTCCGTGCCCCAGCGCTGAGTGAAGCCGACGCGGCGTTTTTCCGGCTCGAGATGACTGATGCGCAAGGAGAGATGATCGCCCTTCTGCACATAAGAATAGGGCTCCTTTAGCGCGCCATCGCCCATTTCGCTGAGATGGAGCAAGCCCTCAAGTCCATCATCGAGGGCGACAAATGCGCCGAAATCGACCACGTTTGTCACATAACCCGCGACAAGCTGACCCTCATGATAACGCAATTGCGCATCGTCCCAAGGATCACTGAGAAGGCGTTTGCGGCTTAGCGCGATTCGATTGGTTTCGCGGTCCAGGTTGAGCACATAGACTTCAATCTCTTCACCGATGTGCAGGATATCACGCGGGTGATCAACGCGATGCCAAGCCAATTCGCTTACATGGATCAAGCCATCGGCGCCGCCGATATTGACGAATGCGCCGAAATCACGCAAGCCGGTGACGACGCCATTCACTACATCGCCGACATTGAGCTCGGCAAGCAGTTTCGCTTTGCGCCGGGCGCGCCATTCTTTCTGCGCCTCGCGCTCGCTGAAAATTAGGCGGCGACGATCCTGGTCGACTTCGATCACTTTGACGCCCAGGGTGTTGCCGATCAGCTCTTGCATCGCGTCCTTGCGATCCAGCGACAAGTTGAGCGAGACCAAATGCGAACTGGGGATGAAGCCTTCCAGGCGATTCCAGCGAACCAACGCGCCGCCTTTGTTGTAGCCGCTGACTCTGACATCGACGGCGTCTTGGGACTTAAGCAATTCGCGCGCTTTTTCCCAATCATAGCGCTGCAAGCCCATATTGATCGAAACGACGAGATTGTCATTTTGATCGCGCGGGTTAACGACGTAAACGGGAACGCTCGACCCCGTTTCCAGGCTGGCGCGGAATTCGTCATCCATGCGATCAAGGTCTTGCGAGGGCACGATGCCATCTTGTTTCGCGCCGAGATCCACGATGATTTCACGTTCGTCTATTTGTAAAATAGTCGCTTCGCGGATTTCGCCGCGCCGTGGCGGAGTGTAGGAATAGTCAAATGATGAGGCGAGCATCTGCTCGAAATTCTCGTCGGCGGTGGTGTTTTGTTCTTGATCTTCACTCATGTGATTTGGCATGCCTCCTGCTGAAGCAGGTTATCATCGCGCCGTATGCCTTGGCTGCCCGGCGCTATCATCAGCGATGTTAACCAGCGGTACGGATAAACAATGAATAACTAGCCAATACTATACGCTGCCCGTCCAATAGGTATTAATGAAGCATAACGATACCCGAAATACGATCGCATGGCGCTCATCATTGACATCCACCTTACTTCAATACGGAGATCAGTCCGAGGGAGTTTCACCACACGAGCAAATCGCATTATAACTCAAAGTTGTCGGATTGGCACAAATTGGAATTTGCGTTCGGATTGAAATTGTCAGATTTCGGGCTGCCCTTGCGGGAAGTCTCGCCCGAGAAGTCCGCGGTCAATCTCCCAGGGATAAACCACATAGGCATCGGTGACATCGCCGTAGAGATCGGGTTTCATATTTGAAAACATCGTGCGATAGGGATTGTAGTGGAGGACGCAATTGACGGGACTCCCGCCAGCAGCCTCGACGCGTTCGCGCACGGAGATGCTGGTACGCCCACTGCCCCAGACGTCATCGACAATCAAGGTGCGGCGCCCGCGCAGCAGGTCGGAATCGGGAAATTGGAGAAAGGTGGGCCAAGCCATCATGCCCGATTGCTCGGTCGCCACAAAATCGACCGACGCGGTCAGCAGATGCTGCATGTTAAGCGCCTCAGCCAGCAAGCCGCCCGGGATGACGCCGCCGCGTGTAATCATCACCATCGCGCCAAAGGGTCCCAGATGCTGAATACGCGGAATCAGTCCGTCAATCAGCTGATCGACTTCGTCCCAGGAAATCAGATGCGGCTGGCGCGGTTCTTCCGGGCGCATCAGCATGAAAGGAGCCTTTCATCACGTCGCTAGCTAACTTCGTTCATTATACGAGATTCGTTCGCTTTGCCCAAATGGGACGGCGGAGCAGATGATCGCGACCGGCTTGCCGCGATGACGGGTCATGACCAGCACGCGTTCTTTTTCGCCCTTGTTCAGGCGCAGCCTGGCAATCAATTCTTCTGGCGACATGGGGAATCCGCGCTTTTTCACCGTGACCTTGCCAACACCGCGCTCCGCCAGGTAACGGCGCAGCCTTTTGAGTTGAAAGGGCATCCAATCAAGGACCTTCCAGTAGCGCCCCCAGGGCGTGTCTTCCTGGCGATCCAAAGTCAAATAAGCGGTGGTGTTGTCGAGCAGCGCCGCATCCAGGTCGACGGCCAGGTTTTGCACCAGTCCCGCCCGAATGATGGCCGGATCGGGTTCAAGGAGCCATGCGCTAGGAGGCGCAATTTCCGCCTGCGCTGGGTAGGCATGACGAAAATGCAGCGCGCCGCTTTGTGTGACCTGGGTCGCGATTGGCGGCGCGGAAGGATGATTCAGCCAAAGCAGCGCTTCGGTAAGATTGCCCGCCAGCGAAATGAACTCGACGCAGCCGCCATATCGTTCCAGCTGGCGCAGATCGACCGCCGGCGAAAGCTTCACCAGGATCTCGTGCGCTGTCCATAGTCTCACCAACGAAAGCGGCGGCAGGTATCGCTCCACATCGTGGATGCGCCAGCCTCGCTCATCGCGCCGAGCGGGATCGAAGAAGATGCTGTCGTAGCCGGCGGGAAGCGATCGCCGGATATCAGCCACTTCAAACTGCGCGGCGATTCCAAGCGATTCGGCATTGTGACGGGCGATGGCGATGCGAAGGCGGTCGATATCCAAGCCGAGCGCCTTGCGCCCAGATGCGGCGAATGCGATTGTATCGGCGCCGATGCCACAGCAGAGATCCAGCACCTTATGGGACGCGAGTTTGTGGGCGCGATATCGGCTTATCGCCGGTTGGCTCGCTTGCTGCAAGCTCGCGTCGGTGAAAAGCATCTTTTGGGCTTGACCCGGGAATTTCGTCTCGGCTTTTGCGCGCAGCTTCAAAGTTTGCAATATGGCGGAAGCTTGCCGCGGCTCTAGCGAATGGCGTAGATGGGACAGGAGCGGGAGTTCGTTCGCCGCGGAAAGATCGCATTCATTGTACCTGGCGAGGAAATCTCGAGCGCGATCACTGCGCAGGAAGTCGATATCGGCGAGGGTAAGCGACATCTGGCAGCGGCTACTCGTCAGGCGCTTCCGCCAGCGCGGGATCGATATCGATATAGATCAGCGTTTCTCCGTGGATCGAATCGGCGCTTGGGTTTAAGCTGATGTCCCAATCCCAAGCCTGTGCCGTCGCCACGCTGAATTTGCCAACCTTGTTGATGTTGTGTATGACTCCGGCCATGACGGCCGGTTGCATGAAGCCGACGGCTTTGGGCAAGCTGCTGAATGCCAGGAGAGCGATAGACGAATCCCGTTCTATGGCGGCGGCGCGCCAACGGATTCGCTCGCCCGCAACCAGCTTCCAGACGGGTTTATTGGGTCGCTGCTGGATCAGAAGGTGGATGTAGCGCCCGCGGAAACGACGCATTTCAAGCGAGTTGCCATCGGCGCTGGCGACGGAGTGAATACGTTGAAAGGTGTTGGCGGTGCTGTGCGGCTTCTCGCCGCGGATCAGCACACCGAGTTCATCCAGCGCCGGCTCAATCAGGATGCGAACATAGCCATGATCGCGCAACTGGCGCAAGTGAGATTCCTTGACCGACCCGCGCGAATGCAGGGCGATCAAGCGCCCGCCGTTCCTTAGTGTTCGCAGCGCCGAGGCCAAGACGGTATCGCTGAGCGCTACATCAAGCGCGACGACCGCATCAAAGAGGCCGGGCGCCTGTTCCTGCTCAGCGAAATCATTTGCCGGTGTGTGGCGGATTTCAAGATCAGACCGCAGCGCCGCAAGCATGTCGCCCGAGCGCCCATCCAGGTCGAGCAAGCGCAGTATTGAACTGCCGGGCGGCAAATGCTTCGCTATGACGGCGACAAGATGCCGGCGGATACTTGCTGCATCCATCAAGTATTGCTCGCCGCATCCTTGGTCAATTGCAAAAATTCGCGCCATTCTTCGCGAAAAAAATGCAGCGTCAGGGCGCCCAATTCGACATGATAGGTGATTTCGCCGTCCGGTTCGCGAACCTCCCAGACCATATAGTTTTCGGTCTCGGCGAGGGCGCGGCTGGGCGAGTCGCTCTTATCGGACATGGGTCAAACTCCAGATTATGCCGGGCAGGACAATTAAAAAAAAACGTGCCGCACGGGTGGGGCAGCACGTTCAGCAAAGCTCATTGGCGTGGCGCTAATTGCGCCGCTCGCCACCGCGGCGATCGCCCCCACGTCCACCGTCGCGGCGGTTGCCGTCACGCCGACCTCCGCGACGGTCGCCTCCACCACCGCGCCGGTCGCCTCCGCCACCGCGGCGCGGTCCACCACGGCTGCCGGCGGCATCGCGGCGCTTGGCTTCTTCGACATCCCAGCCTTCGAGAACCGCCTGCCGGCTCAGGCGCACACGGCCCGTGCCATCAATGTTGATGACCATGACCATAATCTCGTCGCCAACGCTTACCTCTTCTTCGACGCTCCTGACGTGGTAATCAGCCAGCTGCGAGACATGAACCATACCTTCGGTGCCGGGCAGGAATTCGACGAAGGCGCCGTAGTTTTCGACGCGCTTGACGGTACCGGTGTAGATGCTGCCGACTTCGGGCTCCTCAACCATGGCTTTAATCTTCTCCAGCGCCCGATCGACTTCGGCGCCCGATTCGCCGGCGACATAAACCAAGCCATCTTCTTGTATATCGACCTTCACCTGATGTTCGTCTTGCAGGGCGCGCACATTCTTGCCACCAGGTCCGATGACGGCGCCGATCTTGTCGACGGCGATTTTGAGCGATTCCATTCGTGGCGCGAAGTCGCTCATCACGCCGCGCGGTTCAGCGATGGTGGCGCGCATGACGTCAAGTATTTGAAGACGCGCGTCCTTCGCTTGCGCCAGGGCTTGCCGCATAATGTCACGGGTAACGCCGGAGATCTTGATGTCCATCTGCAAGGCTGTGATGCCATCGACTGTGCCGGCGACTTTGAAGTCCATGTCACCGAGATGGTCTTCCATACCTTGGATATCGGTCAAGACGGCGACCTGATCGCCCTCCTTGATTAAGCCCATAGCGATGCCGCCGACGGCATTTTTGATGGGCACGCCGGCATCCATCAGCGCGAGGCTGCTGCCGCAGACGCTCGCCATTGATGTGCTGCCGTTCGAGCTCATCACTTCGCTGACCAGGCGCAGCACATAGGGGAATTCTTCTTCTGACGGGATCATCGCCAGGAGCGCTTTTTCCGCCAAGGCGCCGTGGCCGATTTCGCGCCGGCGCGGACCGCGCATCGGATAGGTCTCGCCCGTGCTATAGGGCGGGAAGTTGTAGTGGTGCATGTAGCGCTTGTCATCTTCCGGGCTTAAGCCGTCCATGAACTGCGCCTCGCGCGGCGTGCCCAAGGTCGCGATCGTCAGCACCTGCGTTTCGCCACGGATGAACATGCCGGAGCCATGCACGCGCGGCACCAAGGCGACATCAGCCGCCAGATTGCGTATCGAGGCGAAATCACGGCCGTCCGGTCGGACGCCATCATAGACAATACGTCCGCGCACGACGTCTTTCATCACTTGATCATAGGCGCGGTCGACATTCTTGAGATCGACCATGGCGTCTTCGTCGGTTGCCGATTCATTCCGCTGCTCGTATGTTTCGGTAAGCGCGGCTTGGATTTGCTGAAGCGGTTCGCGGCGTTCGCTCCGGTCGGCAAAGGAGACCATCAAATCGCGGATTTGCCCCTCGACCTTGGCGCGGACTTCGGCGAGAAGCGCGTCATCGAGGTCGTCGGTTGAGGGTTCGCTTTTCTCTTTGCCGATCTCGGCGCGGATGCGGTTTTGCAGCGCGATGATGTCCTGAACGCTGTCGTGCGCCAGGAATAGCGCTTCAAGCATCGTCTCTTCGTCGACTTCGTCGGCATTGCATTCGACCATGTTGATCGCGTCAGCCGTGCCGGATACACGCAGATCCAGTTCGCTGGTCGCCATGTCGCTGTAAGTCGGGTTGACGGTCAATTCGCCATCGACCAGTCCGATGCGCGCGCCAGCGACCGGACCATTCCAGGGGATGTCCGAGATCATCAAGGCGGTGCTGGCCGCGATGACGCCGAGCATATCGACGTGGTGCTCCTTGTCGTGCGAGAGCGACATCAAGATCACTTGCACTTCATTGCGCATGTTCTTGGGGAATAGCGGGCGCAGCGTGCGATCAATGACCCGCGAGGTCAGGATTGCGCCCTCGGAGGGCCGCCCTTCCCGGCGGAAGAACCCCCCCGGAACGCGGCCGCCAGCGTACATCTTTTCTTCGTAGTCGACGCTAAGGGGGAAGAAATCCAGATGCGCGCGCGGCGAGCCCATCGTGGTCGAACAGAAAAGCATGGTATCGCCCATGCGGACGGTCACAGCGCCGCCTGCTTGTTGGGCAAAGCGGCCCGTCTCGATGACGATCTCTTTTCCGCCGACCATGCCCCGGTATTCACGTATGTCCAATGTCATTGCGTTCTCCATTTTGTCGAAGCGCGTTCGCCTGGCAGGCTTCAACTGGCTGTCAGCGGAGCGTCCGCTGAAGCCAACTGAAAACCGTCATCACTAACGCGCTTGCGTTCGTTCGAGATTTGCCGAAGGGCAGATTGCTGGGAGCCAGGCTGGCCACCTTTTACCATGCGCCTAGGAGCCCGACGGCGGCTTGAAAACAGCGACTAGCGGCGCAAGCCAAGGCGTTGCAGCAAGTCATGGTAAACGTCCGGCTTTTTTCGCGCGATGTACTTCAGATGGCGGCGGCGCTGGCCGACCAGTTTTAGCAGCCCGCGGCGCGAGTGTTCATCGTGGCTATGCACTTTTAGGTGTTCTGTCAGCTGCGTAATCCTGGCTGAAAGCAGCGCGATCTGCACTTCGGGCGAGCCGGTGTCGCCATCTTCACGGGCATAATCTTTGATGATTTGACTTTTCGTCGCTTTATCTAATGGCACGGGTTCCGTCCTTTCGCAAGCCACCGGACAGGCAGGATCGGTCGCCTGTCGGTCGATATCGCGCGCTGATTCTATCAGCTAGATTCTGTAGGGACAATGCCGAGCTATCCGCTAGCGGTAGCGACTTCATCGACATCGTCGTTGGCGACCAGCTTGACAGTGTGATGCGTGCGGAACAGACTGAATTGATCGACGCGCCCGGGCAAGGCGTTCAGCACATTTTCGACTTTCATGATGGATATCCACAGGGGAAGATCCCATTTGCCTTTGAGATGCTGCTCAATGCTGGCTTGAGAAATCGTAACATTGGCGCGGTACATTTCCAGCAAGACACGAATGAATTCGTCACGCTCCGCCAGAATGACGGCGACAAAGGGACACTTCTCGTCCAGTTCTATGCCCTTGGTATTGTAGTCGCTGCGCGGGTTGGGATATTCGTTCACCGTGACCATGCTGTTTACCAGCAAGTATTCGACTGCATGTTGGAAGATGACGCCGCTGTCGAATTCGCGCAGTCGCCGATGCAGGCTGCCGAGCGGGCACCAGGCGAAATTGCGGAAGCTGGTGAACTGCTGGACGCTGACCACGATGCGCGTTACCATGCGCGCCACTTCGGCATCAGTTTCGTAGAGCGTATGTGGCGGCACGCCCTGCAACTCCTGAGAGTTGTAGTCTTCCGCCATTGGATGCTCATCGACATTCCCCATAAGCTGCTGCTCATTTGCCTCGGGAAGGCGAATCACCGGCACTAAATCATCGGGATTGTGGCGGTGAGGGACGAGATCCCGCTGCAAGACATGTTCGCGCACCAGGCAGTCTATCCAGTGAGAGCGCCACTGATCGCTCTCATTCATGCCCGGTCGATCCAGATCACGTTCCATTGCCAAGCCCTTAAGCAAGAATCCGTAGTTGACATACTCCCAATTGCGCGAGAGCAGCGTATTGGCGACGCGCCGCACCATTCGATTGACGATGAGCAAGGTCTTGTCCACGACTGGATGCGGTAAGCTCAATTCGATCACGCCCAGGGCGCTCTGCTGCTTTAGTATGCCGAGCGAAATCGCTTGCGAAACAAGATCATGACCACGCTCGCTTGAGATGACGTCACCGACATCAATCAATTGATCAATCAGATTCTGCACGGTTACCGACTTGCCGGGACTTTCCGCGTTAAGGCGGTGGAACTGAATGATGACGCTCGACCATTGCGACGGAATGAAGCTCGCGCTATCCGCCTCAACCTCCACCGCGCTCAAGGACTGATGCGTTTGCAGATCGGTGAAGTCATCAATGTACTCCAGTTGTAGAGAAGGATGACTTTGCAAGAGGCGGCCCGTGCTGCCGCGTACGCCCCAGACGACGACTGTCTTGTTTCGTTGCAGAAGCGGGTTGATGACATCGTTGAAATCACGATCGCCGGTCGCCAGGATGATTACATCGCCGGCTTCCGGATGCCCGGCGTCGGTCAGCACATCGCGGGCGATGCGAATATCGGCGCTTTGCTTGCCGGGCAAATGGAAAACCGGATCGATATTCGCCATCATCAGACGGGCGGGGGCGTCATCGGCTACCTCACGGCCCGAAGAATCGACCAAGGGAGGCAAAGCGCCACGCTGACCCCAAGGGGCGTAGGCTGCCATTTTGACAAGTTTGCCATGCGCCTGCGCCTGGGAGACCAGTCGTTCAATCAGATGATCGAGATTGACGACGAATCCCTGCTCGTTCAGGCTGATCGAGATATTCTCAAAGTCAATATAGACCCAGACGTTTTTGCCTTTGATCCCGTGCAAGCCGACAAGCGGTTGGAAGATGATATCGCGCGACAAGCCGGCGGCGCGGACAGCCGCCTCATCGTCGCCCCAGACGCGGATGCGCGCGTTGTCCGTAACTTTTACACGGTCGATCACGGGCAGCAGGTCATGGCCGGTGGTGGCCAAGATCAGTTCCTCAATGGGGCTGGGATCTGCTTGAAACACCTCTTCGAGCAAGCACTCGGGCAGGCACGATCGATCCCGCACATCGACGACATAGTAGCCGACGCTGCGGAATATCGCCTCGGGCTCCAAAGCCAGGTTTTCATCCCGCTGTTGCGAGCGCCAATCGGCAACAGCAACTGCCCGAAGCGAAGTGGTGTCGTACAAGCCGGCGACGAAACCAGCGCTGCCGCGAAGGGCAACCGCCAGCTCGTGCAGGTCTATGCCTTTGTTCGCTGTGAATCGCAATAAGTCGTCAACGTCAACGATCAAATAAGCGGCCATGCTTTAGTCCAAAAAACGAGGCTGCCAGCAAGGGCGTACCGTTTGCCAGCGCCTAACTTGAAATATCCATGTATTGGCATGGGTATTCAAAAAACGGTATATGCTACGGCGTAAAGTCATAACATCTCACAAGAATCAATAAGTATGGCGCCTGTTCGCGGCGGTCTACGCCGCTGCTTCATCCGATATATCAGAAACTATAAGCCCTTTCATATAATCGGATCACCATTTCACAGTTTAGAACGAAAATTTACTGCCAGCATTTAATTCTACGATAGAAATCTGATTGTGTCAATTTTCACAATGGCTGAGTTTCTAAGAATTGCGTAAACATTTCAGCCAGATGTTTGAGCCGAGTTCAGTTATATGCCCCTTCTGGCGCCGAACGTCGCCTCGCCCGATACTTCTACACGCGGACGGCTCAATATGCTTTGGCGAATAGAGCGACTTTCTGCGCGTTTCTGCCCGACTTGACGCATTCGCCTTGGGCGTCCGGTTGATCGAAGGGAAAACAGCGGATAGTTGCGCCGGTCTCGTCCTTGACGGCAAGCTCGTCTTCGTCTGACCCATCCCAAAAGGCGCGCGCCCAATCGCCCGCGTCGACGATCGCCCGCAACTCGTCATAAGATGAGGCGTCCTGTATATGAGCATCGCGAAAGGCGCAAGCGTCTTCCAACAGGCTGCGCTGAATATCGGCAAGCAGCGCATTCGCGACTTCAACGACGCCATCCTGTGACACAAATTGCTTGCCAGCGCGCCCGAGCACATCACGCCGCGCCAGCACCGCATTGTTGTTCTCTACATCTTTGGGTCCGATTTCGATACGGACGGGAACGCCGCGCATTTCCCAGTCGTTGAACTTGAACCCGGGCGACTGCCCTTCCCGGCGATCGACGTGAACGCGCAGATCGGACGCTTCGAATGCCTGTTTCAGTCGTTCAACGGTTTCAAGGACAGCGCCTCGCTGGGCATCACGCCGGTAGATGGGGACGATCACGACCTGATGCGGCGCCAGCTTGGGCGGCAGGCGCAAGCCTTTGTCATCACCATGGGTCATTACCACAGCGCCGACCATGCGCGTACTAAGCCCCCAGGATGTTGTCCAGCAATACTCCTGCTTATTGGTTTCGGTCAGGTAACGAATATCGAAGGCTTTGGCGAAATTCTGTCCCAGATTGTGGCTGGTGCCTGATTGCAGCGCGCGCTTATCACGCATCATCGCCTCGATGGTGTAGGTGCGCAAGGCGCCGGCGAAGCGCTCCAGCCGGCTCTTCTCGCCTTTGATCACCGGGATGGCGGCATCTTCAATCGCGAAGTCGGCGTAGATATCGAGCATCTGCAGCGTTTCTTCTTCGGCTTCGTCATGCGTGGCGTGAGCGGTATGCCCTTCTTGCCAAAGGAATTCGGCTGTGCGCAGAAAGGGGCGCGTACGCAGTTCCCAGCGTACGACGTTTGACCACTGATTGATTAACAGGGGCAGATCGCGATAAGACTGTATCCAATCGCTGAAGGCTTCGCCGATGACGGTCTCCGATGTGGGCCGGACCACAAGCGGCTCTTCCAATTCCTTGCCGCCGGCATGGGTGACGACCGCGAGTTCCGGGCTGAACCCTTCGACGTGCTGGGCTTCACGCCGGATATAGCTTTCCGGAATGAAGAGCGGAAAATAGGCGTTCTGATGACCGGTCGCCTTGAAGCGCCTGTCCAGTCCCGACTTGATGCCCTCCCAGATTTCGTAACCGTAGGGCTTGATAATGACACAGCCACGCACCGGCGACGGCGCCGCGAGATCCGCGCGGTAGACGATTTCGTTGTACCAGCGTGAAAAGTCTTCGCTTTGAGCTGTGACTGCTTGTTCTGACATATTGACGAAATCCTTTGGTCGGACAGCGGCTGTATGGCGCGAATCTCCGCCCATCCTCGAGCGCGCGTAGAAGGCGACGCGACCGCCCATGGGCTGCTGGCGCTAATCAATAGCGGCGGAGCGCAAGGTATTATAATGCCGCCGATTCAGATTGAAAGACCTGAGGGCGCGCCAGTCAGCAACGCGTTTGGCTATTTGCGCTGATAATACGGCTGCAAGTCAAACTGCGGCGATGTATCAAAGCGAGTCCGCGGTCCAGTCGCGCGCGTAATTCTTTTGCAGCTTGTCCATGACAGCTTGGCCCAGATCGATATCGCTGAAAGCAGCAAGCTGAAGCAGAAAAAGCATGACATCCGCCAGTTCGTCAGCCAATTCAGCAGGACGTTCGCTTTCTTCGCCCCATTGAAAATGCTCCAAGACCTCAGAAGCTTCGAGGACTAGCGAGATCGCCAGATTGCGCCGCGTCTGCTGTTTGGGCGAATCTGCTTCCAGCCAGCCTTTGCTTTCAACGAATTCGTACATGGCTTGGGTCAAGGAATCCAGATCCACTGCGGAGCTCCTGTTAGTAGGCATGCGGGTTGGAACGGGTAAAGGATTGCCAGATCGTGCGGATGATGATGACGATATCCAGCCAGAGCGACCAGTTTTCCACGTAGAAGCGGTCGGCTTCGGTGCGCTGCGCGATGGATGTGTCGCCGCGAAAACCATTGATTTGCGCCCAGCCGGTCATGCCGGATTTCTCACGATGCCGCACCATGTAATCCGGGATCTGGCGTCGGAACTGCTGCACATACATCGGGCGTTCCGGTCGCGGACCGACCAAGCTCATGTGACCGACGAGGACATTGATCAATTGGGGGATTTCATCCCAATTGCTGCGGCGCATATGACGCCCGAGCCAGGTGACGCGCTCATCGTTTTCCACCGTCCAAGTTCGCCCGCCGGATTCGGCATTCTGACGCATGGAGCGGAACTTGATCATGGGGAATGGCCGGCCGTCCAGACCCATTCTGACCTGCCAATAGAAGACGGAGCCGCGCGATTCCAGCCGGATCAAGAGCGCGGTGATCAACATGAAGGGCGAAAGCAGGACCAAGCCGACCGTCGCGCCGATCAAGTCCAGGGCGCGTTTCAGGCTGAGCTTCCAGCCGCGTAAGGCGATATCGCGCACCGTCAGCAGCGGAGTGCCGCCCAGGTCATCTACATTCAGATCGCCGGCCATATAGGAGAACATATCCGGGTAGACTTTGATATCTACTTTGCCCCGCTGGCAAAGGCTTATCAATTCGACCAATTCTCCGCGCCGATAATCGGACAGCGCGACAATCACCTGCTCAACCTGTCGGTCGTCAATGAGGCGCGGAATATCGCCATAAGCGCCAATATAGGGATACCCAAGCATTTCGCCCTGTTTTTCGTCCGCGGTAACGATGCCGACAATGGTGTAGCCGAGTTCCGGGCTATTGCGAATATGTTCGGTGATTTTATGCGCGATGTCGCCTTCACCCACGATCAGCAAATTATCGCGGACGACACCGCGCCGGCGCATGAGGTTCCAACCACGGCGATGCAATTCGCGTCCTACAACGGTCAGCATGACGCTGAAGAACCAGACGTAGAAAAGCAAGCTGCGCGGATACACGGCTTCCATCCCGGTGTTTTGCAGCAAAAACTCTTGCGTGCCGCTGGCGAGGAGCGTACCAAGGGTGACGACGCCGATCACATTGCGCAGCTGCTCGATGCGGCTGAAGGCGCGTTTCAAATGATAGAGTTGCGAAAAGTAAAACATCACGACGATGGTAGCCGTGTGGATGAGGATGGTCGGCAGATACCGGGGCAGCGCCGGCTGTTCTTCCGGGCGGAGGAAGAATGGCAATACCTCGCGCGCCTCATAGCCGACTATGAAAGCCACAATCAGCATCACGATGTCGGTGAGCAAGAGCGTCAGCGTGGAGAGCGCCTTCAGGTGGTCGTTGCTGAGGCGTATCGAACGCGGCGCTACGCTGTATGACTCGGATTTCGGATTTCCCGCCATAAGCCAGGACCTCCTTTGAATAATAGCGCCAGCAAGATCATGAGGTGAACGGGAAAAATGGTGCGCCGGCGAAAGTGCTTGCGATAGAAGATTAACATCGCGCGCCAGAATTCAAATTGCGCCTTTGGGCTCTTGCCGCTGGCGGCGCGCTTGACATGGTGAACCTTTACTGCCGGATAGTACCAAACTTTGTAGCCGGCTTGTTTGACGCGGTAAGCCCAATCCAGGTCTTCGCCGTACATGAAGAAGGCTTCATCCAGCAGACCGACGCGCTCGATCGCGGTTTTGCGCACCTGCATATAAGCGCCGACCACGGAATCTACTTCGAGGTCTTGGTCTTCATCGGCGAAAGTCATGTTGTAACGCCCGAATCGTTGACTGCGGGGAAACAGTTTCGCTAATCCTGAGTAATGATAAAAGCTGACCAAGGGCGTGGGGAAGCCGCGGCGGCAGGCAAGATCCAGGCTGCCGTCTTTCAAGATCAGTTTCGGACCAGCCACGCCAATATCCGGGCGGGAATCCATAAACTGGATCATTTCATAGAGCGCATCAGGCGGGACCTCGGTATCAGGATTAAGCAAAAGGGCGTATCGCGGCGCCGCTTCATCAACATCGCGCGCGCCATGATATCCCAAGTGACGCAAACCGATGTTGTTTCCACGCGGGTATCCAACGTTTTCACGATTCTCGATCAAGTCGACCTTGGGAAAATCACGCCGGACCATGGCGGCGCTTTCGTCGTCCGAGGCGTTGTCCACCGCGACGACCCGGCAACTAAAGTCGCCCTCACTCGCGATGACCGTCTGCAAACAGCGCCTCAAGAGGTCGCGCGTATTCCAGTTTACGATAACGATGCCTAGATCGAGCACAGATGCCCTCAGCGCGTTTCTCGAATTCATTTTATCACAGTCAAGGGCGAATCGTCCTTGCAAGGCGAACGGGAAGGTCTAGCGGTGGTTGTCACAACTCGCCCGGTTTAGGCAGTAGAGAATCAGCGTCGGATTATGCCAATAGGAGGCGGAATACATAATCGATTCTGAACCTATCCAGTTAGGGCGGCGGATTTCGGCTACCTTGCGATATCTTTCTTCGAGCAGGTCGAGATATTCTCGCTGCTGCGCAATAGCCTCGGGCGGTACTATCCATTCTGACCTGAGTATGTCAAAAGCCAGGGCATCGGAGTAAATCATATAGTCGTAATTGTCGTCATTTGGCAGCGGCCAGGCGTAACGCTGAGCCGGGCGATCGTTGGGAAAAATCGCGTGGTCGAGCGCGACATTGTAGGCGCCGTTGACCAAGAAGCGGGAACCGGCTGGAATATTGTCATGGATCCATTGCAGCATGATTTGTCGCGTGTCATTTTGAGAAAACATCCTGACAACTGGCACGGAAAGCGCCAATGGCTGCAAAATCAGAAGCACCGCCAGAGCGGGCATGATGACCCGCTTCGGCAGTGGTATGCGCTTGGCTAGCCAGGCTGTCCCGGCGGCGGATAATGTTGCCAATACAGGAATGAGCGGGATGAGCAGCTGTTCGCTATGCCCGGGGCGAACCGTTCGCAGAACGATCAAGGCATAGGGAATCAGCCACAGAGCCACGAGCACGACAAAGAGCCGCAACGAAATGCCGCCGGAAAACTGCGCCGTTGAAGATTGCCGCCAAGCCAAAATCATAGCGATCATCGCCATTAATCCAGGCACGATGCCAAAAGCAAATAGCGCTCCATATATCAATAGCAGCAGCAGACCGGTCTATGGATCTACTGTAAAGTATGAAGGTACGTCTCGCGCTTCCTTGTACTGAGCCACGATCGTGGAGAAATCGCGCCAGAAGTGGTCGAAATCACGGAGGATATAAGGCGAGGCAAGAAAAAAGCACAGCGGTATCGCTATCCATGCGAGAAGAACAGTTGCCCTTGTTGCGTTTGAGCGATGCTGATACAGCAAGATCAACCCGACTGGTAAAACAACCAGCGCGACAGAGGCGCCGTGGTAGAGTGTCGAAGCGGCTAAACCACAGGCGGCGCCGGCAAGCAAGTAGAGCCTGTGTCGCCAATTGGCGTTGCGGCAATAGAGTGAGGCGACACAGGCCCAAATCGCCAGCATCATCCAGGCTGCCGCGGGAGTGCTGAGTTTTACGTAATGCGCGTGGGTGACGAGCGTGAATGAAGTCGCGACAAGCAGTCCTGCGCATATAGCGGCGTAGCGTCCCGACAGGATCCTTGACACCGAATAGGCGCACGCGACCATAACGAGGCCGGAAAATACGCCAAAGATCCGCGACATAACGTATAGGGGGAAGGCTGCGTAAGTGTTCACGGGCAAGCCAACTCTATCGTCGAGAGAAAGGCCATCTGTTGAACCGGTCAATCGGAAGAGCAGGTAATTCGTATTGATGATGAAAGACGGATACAGGAAGAATTCGGGATTCAGGCGGTTGCGCAGCGCCATTTCGACCGGTATGGCTACGCTTGAGAACGAGTCCGGATGGACAGGCAACTGTTAGTGAGACATGCCATGGGGCGCGTACGAAGGAAAGTATGCCGGATTTGGCTGACCGTAGCTCATGCCGATAATGCGCAAGCTTGCGGCGAATAGCAGAAGCACAGTCACGGCTGAAATGTCTATTCGGCGCATTTTTTCGATCATGATGCCCGCGTGCTTCTCTTCTACCGCAAGTCCGCGATCATGACGGTCTGGCTGATTACCATCCAATACAGGAATGATGGCGTCACGGACTTACGGTGAGCGCCGCGCGGTTGGCAATGTGTTCAGCGGCGTGCCACGCAGCGCCGATCGCATTGCCTCGCGGTCATCCCAAGGATGCTCAACGGTGCCGAAGCACATGCTTTGCTCGTGGCCCTTGCCACATGCCATAACCAGATCGCCCTCTTCCGCCAGTTGGCAGGCGGCGTAAATGGCTTCGCCGCGATCTGGAGCGCGGATGAAGGTCTCGCCTTCGACGCCGCCCTTCGCGATACAACCTTCCGCCATCATGGCGAGGATATCATCAAGCGATTCCGTGCGCGGATCTTCGGCTGTCAGCACGGTCAAGTCAGCCAGTTGCGCTGAAGTCTCAGCCATTAGTCGGCGCTTTTCGACATCGCGCAAGCCCGCGCTGCCGAAGACGGCAATCAAACGCTTGCCCGGACGCAACATGCGGCGTCCCGCTTTCAGCGCCCGCTTCAGCGCATTGGGGGTATGGGCGAAATCGACGATGGCGATGAAGTCTTGCCCTTCATCTATGCGCTCCATGCGCCCGGGGATGAGGTTGACGGCTGCGATGCCATCCTTGATGGCGTCCCAACGTATGCCGAGCGCTTGCGCGGCGCAGAGCGCAGCCAGCGCATTTGAGATGTTGAACTCGCCAGGCAACTGCAAGGTATATCTTTTATTCCACACGCGGAATGTCGTGCGATCGCTTAAGTGGATGATGCCGTGAGCGTGGCGGTCGGCTTGACCGTAGATGCCGTAGGTGATGAGGCCGTCGGCGGGAATTCTCCTGAGATACTTGCACGACGGGTCGTCGGCGTTGAGCACAGAGACCTTGTCCACCCCCGGTTTGCGCCAGGACTTTTGCAGCATTCTAAACATAATGGCTTTGGCGGCGCGATATTCCTCCCAGCTGCCGTGATAATCGAGGTGTTCGTGCATCACATTGGTCAGCACCGCGACATCAATATCAACGCCATTGAGGCGCCCCTGCGCCAAGCCGTGGCTGGTCATCTCCAGTATGCAGTGCGTCACGCCGGCATCGACCATTTTCGCCAGATAAGCCTGAATCGCGGGCGCACTCGGCGTGGTTACGTGCAAGCCGGTGGTCGCGGTTTCATCGCCGAAGTCGGCGGATATGGTGCTGATGTAACCGGCTCTGATATCCGAGACTTGCTGCAAAATGCTATGGAGCAACAGGCAAGTAGTCGTTTTGCCGTCAGTTCCGGTGACGCCGATGACGACCAGCTTGCGCGAGGGAAAGTCGTGGTAGGCGGCCGAAAGCTGACCGAGGACTCGCTGCGCGTTTCGGACGCGAATGTATGGGATTGGCAGATTGAATTGCTCGGATTCGCCGATGATGGCGGCGGCCCCGGCGGCGATGACGTCCGGGATAAAGCGATGCCCGTCAAGCGTTTGACCGGCACGCGCGACGAATATGCCGCCTGGCTGAATTTCGCGGCTTGATTCAACGACCGGAGATGTGATCGCCGTCGCGAGATCGCCGCTCGATGAGAGAATCTGATCGGCTTGTATTGTGGCAATTAACTCATCGAGAGACTTTGGCATGAGGCCTGAAATGGATTCTCCGAAGCCATTGTATGATTTTCTTATTGAAACATGGGCACAGCGCTTTGACAAACACAAACGCGCCGGAGGCAATCCAGCGCGTCTGAAATTTGCGCTATGTGGCAAGGTTAGTTCAAGCTGCGCGACAACTCATTCAGTCGGTAGCGGACGCTGCCGTCGACCACGCCGCCGGCCCAACGCACGATCAATCCGCCGAGGATTGATGGATCGACCGCGAAATTGGCTTCATCGGCGCCGACCTCGGACGTGATCTTTCTCTGCTCGGCTGCGGTCAAGGGCATGGCGCTGACGACTTCGATGTTGCCGCCGATGCCTTTGGCGCCTTCAGGCAGGTCGGTAATAAAGCTGTTGACCAGCGCCTTCTGTTTGGTCTTGCTGATGTTTTCTTCCAGAATGCGGCTGGCGACGGCGACCGAGATATTCAACACTTGATCGCGCAGATTACCGAGTTCGGTGTTGCGAATGGCAACCGCTTCGTTCTGGGCATCGTACTGAATCCGCGCCGCTTCCTGCCGCGCTTCGCTTTCGATCGTGCCGGCGACGTCTTCGCCGCGTCCACGAGCTTCATCGATGACCTTTTGCGCTTCGCCACGCGCCTGCGCCAGGATATTTTCCGCTTCGGCTTCGGCGTTTTCACGAGCGCGCGCGGCCGCCGCCGCATCCTCCAGCCCCTTGGCAATGCGATTGCGCCGTTCATTGAGCACATTGGTCAAGGGATCGTAGATGAAGCGCGTCAGCAGCACGTAGAGCATGATGAAGGCGATCAGCCAAATGAGCATCAAACCCGGGTTGATTCCCAATGCTTCCATTAGTGTCCTCCTGTTGCGTGTGGCGCCTAGTTCAGTACGAACAGGATAATCAGCGATACAACCAGGGCGTAGATGGCGACCGCTTCAGCGAAGGCGACGCCGAGGATCATATTCGTCTGAATGGTCGGCGTATGATCGGGATTGCGGCCCATCGCCTGCACGGCGCCACCCACCGACAAGCCGATGCCGATGCCGCCGCCAGCCGCGCCGATCATTGCCAGACCGGCGCCAATCGCTTTGCCCAATACTATCGTTGCTTGTGGATCCATTGATGTTTCCTCCAATTCGCTAAACTGGTTCGTTCCGTTCAAGAAGATTAGTGCGCTTCGGCGTGATCGTGATCATCATCGTGATGATGGCTGATCGTCGCCAACTGCATGAATATCGCCGTCAAGAGGGCGAAGACCAAAGCCTGGATGGCGCCGACGAAGAACTCCAGGATGAAGAAGGGCCAGGGCAGAATCGGCACCAGGAAGCTCATCACAAAGAGCAAGATCGCCCCCGCAAACATCGCGCCCAAGAGACGGAAGCTAAACGAGAGAACCTTGGCGAAGTCGCCGATTAGTTCTAGCAAGCCCACCGCCACGTCAATGCCGCCCAATGGCGATTTGAAGAGCGTGCTGAAGTTGAAAAACTTGGTGAAATAGCCGATGCCCAGCGCTTTGACGCCGACGACCTGGACCATGACCACGGCAATCAGCGCCAAGGTCAAGGTCATGTTCAAGTCGGTTGAGGCGACGCGAACGAGCGGCAACACTACCCAAGGCACGCGCTTCGCCTCATCGCTGCTCGGGTCGGGATGCAAGGGGATCGGCGCCTTTTTCGCGTCTTTCTCAGCCGGTTCGTAGCCATCTTCCCACGAGGATAGGGCGACGCCGGTGTAACAGCTGCGATCGCGCCGCGCCTGCTTTTCCGCGGTGCGCGCCGCCAGAACTTCGTCATACGCCGCGGCTGCTTCGTCGGCCTCGACGGCCGCCGGCGCATGGTCGTCCCCTTCTTCGCCCGACGCTTCGTCGCCATGCCCGTCATGCGCCGCCTGATAGCGGGCATAAGCAGCCTCGACCAGCTGATCTTGCTCGGCAGCAGCCCGCGCTGCGGCAGCCGCTGCCATAGCCGTATCGTCGGCCGCCGCTTCATCAGCCGGGCTGATCCAATTGCATTGTCCGTTGACGTATGAAATGCCGAGGAAGCCCTGATAAATCTCAAAGCCGTCGGTGGTGATAACCTTGTACTCATCGGTAGCCGGATCGTACTTCTCTTTGGTGTGCGGATGGATGAAGCCGACGGTGTCGATGCCGGGCACAAGCGACATCCAGTTTGACAAGAGTACGATGAGGAAGATGGTCATGAACATATTGAAGATCAGACGGAAGTGCGGACCGCCAGCAATGCCGCCGATGAATCCCATGAGACCCTCAAACAGCGCTTCGAACATATTGTAGAAGCCGCCGGGCGGCGCCTCGCTGCCGTCGCTCGGCCGCCGCCGCGCAATGTAAACCAGGAATAGCAGCAGCAGAAGCCATACAATCACCGCAGCCACGAGCGTATTGGTAATGCGCATATCCGTGAAGGGGATGTTGTAGCCCGCCGGAAGATTCTCACCCGGAAGCTGGATGAAGGGGATGACTGGAGGCACTTCCAGCGCGACGAACACGCCAGCCAGGAACAACAGTAAAGCGATATAGCGGCGTTTTCCGTTCCAAAAGCTATTCACTTATATCTTCCTCCTTCTTGCTAGCCGCGCCCTGAAGCTGTTTGGCTTTATGTCTCGTATATAAGAATATTGCTGCCGTGCTGATTGGGATGCTCACCAACAACATAATGAAAAGAAATGTCGGGCGCGTTCCAAACGCTTCATCCAAAGCCAAGCCGAGCAGCAATGTCGCCAGAATGATGAGCAGGATTAGGCACCCCACCTGCCCGACCACCCCTGCCACGAGACCGTATGTCGACAGGGGATTGTTATCCGGTTTCATCTAATGCATGTCTTGTCATCAATAACTGCGGGTAAACTTTCTCCCCCGGCAAACTTCGAGAATTTTATCACAATCGGTTGAGCATAGCCACAGCCACTCGCGCTTAAAGACCACGCGCGCCCAAAGCAGCCCAATCGTAAATCGGCGTGACGGCGACCGTCCCCAAAAGAATGACGATGAAGGCGGTGATGCCAAGCGACCAGCCGTAGACGCGCGGAATGGCGATAGGCGCATCATCGTCCGGTCCCACATCGACATACATCACCTTGATCACCACCAAATAATAATAGAGGGCGATGATGGCGTTGGTCACGGCGATTAGCGCCAAGCCGACCAAGTTGGAGTTCACCGCCGCCTGGAACAGGAAAAACTTGCCAAAGAAGCCGGCTGCCGGCGGAATCCCGCCAAGCGACAGCAGTCCAATCGTGATGAATAGCGCCAGCCAGGGGCTGCGGCGGTTCAAACCGGCCATATCGCTGATATCTTCGGTGTCGGTCTTGGCGATGAAAAGGATGACAGCGCCGAAGACGAGCAAATTGGTGAAGATATACATGAACATATAGAACGAAACTGACGCGACCGCCAGGCTGTCATTCGCGCCTTGAAGCGCGGCGACGCCGATAAGCGTATAGCCAGCCTGCGCAATTGATGAATAAGCCAGCAGGCGCTTGATGTTGCTCTGTCGGAGCGCGACAACATTGCCCAGCGTCATCGAAATGATAGAGACGACCACCAGCAGATTCACCCAGAAGTCTTGGATAAGGACGCCAGCCACTGCCAGATCGGCCGGGAAGACAGCTGTGAGGAAGCGAAGAAGCAGGGCGAAGCTGGCGGCTTTGCTCGAAACGCTGACGAACGCGGTCACTGGCGTCGGGGCGCCTTCATAGACATCGGGCGTCCAGAAATGGAAGGGTACAGCGCTAATCTTGAAGCCGAAGCCGACCACCACCATCACCAGCGCGGTCATGACGGCGATGACGCCATCATCCAGCCCACCGCTCATGGCGTCCGCGATGCCGGCGAGGTTGGTCGTCCCAGCGAAACCGTAGAGCAAGCTGAAGCCGAATAGCATTATAGCGGAGGCAAAAGCGCCGTACAAAAAGTACTTCATGCCACCCTCGGCGGAACGCTGATCGCCGCGGCGGAAGCTCGCCAGCATATAAAGCGGTATCGACAGCGTTTCCAGCGCGACAAATACCAAGATGAGATCGGCGGCGCTTGACATCATTAAGCCGCCCAAGGTGGCGACGATCACGATGAGATAGAACTCGCCTTTATCGCCGACGCCTTTGTCGCCGGCTGCCATCAGGCAAGTAACGGCGCCGGCCAGCAGCAGCATCACCTTGAATATCTGCGAGAGTGGATCGTAGTTGACCATGCCGCCCCAGAGCAGCGTACCATTTTCATACAGCGCGGGATCGGGCTGCCAGATCAAGGGCACAAGCGCCAGCAACGCCATGCCCACGGCGGAAACGTAGACCACGTTGCGGCGCGTCGCCACTGATCCGTAGATATCAGCAAAAAGCACAACGACAGCCAGGACGGTCAGCCCGATTTCCGGCAAGACGGATGGCAGCTGCGCCCAGAGGTCAAAGTCCATCTAGCCACCTCCCAATAAGGCGATTAGGGGTCGGATGCCGGATTCAATCATCGGCGCCATGATTGGCGGATACAAGCCCAAGATTATCAGCGGAGCGCCCAGAATAATGAGGACGATGCGGTCGGTCATTTCGATATTGCCGACATCGTGGAAGCGCTCGGCGTCAAACTCGCCGAAGAAGACCTGCCCAGCGACGCGCAGCACATAAGCGGCGGTGATGACGATGCCAAGCGCCGATATGATGACGATCACGCTGTAGTAATTGCTCAGTTGGAAAGCGCCCAGCTGAAGCGAGATTTGCTCGGAGGCAGCCCACATCCCCTGGAAAATCGGAAACTCGGCGATGAAGCCGCTCAATCCGGGCATGCCCATGCTGGTCAAACCGCCGATGACAAAGGCGACGCCGACCCAGGGCATCACCTTCATGAAGCCGCCCAGGCTCGGGATGTCGCGCGTATGCGAGCGGTCGTAGACCATGCCGACGACGCCGAAGAAGAGCGCCGTCATCGCGCCGTGGCTGAACATCTGGATGCCGGCGCCGGTCATGCCGGTCAGGTTCATCGTCGCCCAACCCATGCTGACCAAGCCCATGTGGCTGACCGATGAGAAACCAATGACATACTTGAAGTCGCGTTGGCGGAAGGCGATGAGCGCGCCATAAACGACGTTGATCAGCGTCAGAAAGACCATCCAGGGCAAGTGAATATCGGCGCCTTCGGGCAGCAGCTGCACACCCGAGCGCAACGCGGCGAAAGCGCCGACTTTCATCAGAACACCGGCGTGGATCATCGAGACGGCAGTGGGCGCGGCTACGTGACCATCGGGCGACCAATTGTGGAAGGGGAAGACACCAGCCAGCACACCGAAGCCCATAAACATGAAGGGGAACCAGAATTTGGCGAAGTTAAGTCCCTCGATGCCCAGGATGTCTATGCCGAAGGCGCCATTCTCGGCGGCGAGCGTCAGCTGGACGATGCTCCAGCTGTGGGGTCCGCTGTCTGCGGGTAAGAGTCCGCTGGCGACGGCGGCTTCAAAGACATCAGCGCCGCTTCCGGCGAAGTAAGCGCCGGCGGCAAAGTACATCGCCACCGCGCCAACAAGGGCGAAGACCGAACCGACAAGGATGTAAAGTGTCAGCTTCATTGCCGCGTATTCGCGCAGCTTGTCCCAGCCCCAGCCGGCGATAAGCAAATACATCGGGAATATCGCTAGTTCATAAAAGAAAAAGAGCATAAAGAGATCAACCGCGATGAAGACACCGAAAACACCGGCGACGAGGAACATGAAGAAAGCCATGAATTCGCGCAGGCGGTCTTCGATATTCCAGGAGATCAGGACGCCGGCGACGGCAACCATACCGGTGAGCAGGACCATTGGCGCGGAGACGCCATCGACGCCAACGTGATAGGCGATGCCCAGCGACTCGACCCAGACGACGCGCTGCTCGAAGGCGAGCGCGTCGGCGAACATTTGCGCGCCGCTGAGCTCGACGCCTGATTCGACCAGCGCTGATTGACGCTCAATCAAGCCGCCGCCAGTCTTAACATAATTGTCGTAACCGAAGAAGACAGCCAGCGAGAGCGCCAATACCGCCGAAGCCGCCGTCACGCCGACGCCGCGAACCAGATCGCGATTCTTGCGATCGAGGAAGAGGATGACCACACCGGCGATGATGGGGATGAAGATGATCGCCGTGAGGATCGAAAACCCTGTCGCTTCCATATCGGCAATCCTAGCTCGCCAAGCCGGCGAATATGGTCGAGACGGTCGTATTGATCATCGGCAGGATCCAGTTGGGATAGAGGCCGGTAAGCAGCATCAGCACCAGCAGCGGCGCGATGCCGAGCAATTCAGCCGGCGTCAACTCCAGATTGGTTTCGCGCCAGCGCATGTTGAAGGGACCGTGCAGCACGGCGCGTATGCCTTTGAGAATGTAGCCGCCGGTGAATAGCAAGCCGATCATCGCGATGGCGGTCAGAGCGGTAAAAACGGGCCAGCTGCCGCGCACGATCAGGAATTCGCTGACAAAGCCGTTCAAGCCAGGCAAGCCCAAACTGGCGAAGCTGGTGAAGAGCAGAATCCCGCCGTAGATCGGCGCTTTGACCCAGAGCCCGCCGTATTCGGAAAGGTCGCGCGTATGCGTCTTGTGATAGAGGGCGCCGGCGAGCAAAAACATGCCGGCAGAACTGAGCCCATGATTAAACATTTGCAGGACAGTGCCGTTGCCGGCGAGGATGGCGGTTTGAATATCGGCGTTTGGATTGGCGCCGCTCCACAACTGGGCGTAGGTCTGGGCGAAGACGGCAATGCCGATGCCGACGAAACCCATGTGGTTGACCGAGCTGTAGGCGACCAGCCGCTTGAAGTCGTTCTGGCCCAAGGCGGCGAATGCGCCGAGTACGATGCCGACGACGGATAGAATCGCGAAGAGCGTGGCGACGTTGACGCCGATGATGATGACTTCGGTCAGCCAGACATCGGGGAAAAGCGGAATGACCAGACGGATGAAACCGTAAGCGCCGAGCTTCAGCATGATGCCAGCCAGCAGCATGGAGCCAGCGGTTGGCGCTTCGCCATGGGCATCGGGCAGCCAGGTGTGAAAGGGCCAAATCGGCACTTTGATGCAGAAGGCGACGAAGAAGCCGATGAATGCAAGCGCTTTGACCGTGCTGACATCAATGCCGAGCAGCGCATCGCCTTGACGGAAGAGGGGCCAGGTTTCGATGAGCGCCGCCATGCTGAAGGTGCCGGCTGACCAGCCGATCAACTGTGTCGCCAGCAGCATTCCCAGCGTGCCGCCGAAGGAATAGATCATGAATTTGGTGGAGGCGTAGAAGCGGCCGCTGTATTTGACGCCGGCTTTGGGCATGCTGCCCCATTGGTTGATGAGGAAGTACATCGGTACGAGCGTCAGCTCATAAAAGAGGAAGAAGACCATCAGGTCCATCGCCGCGAAGACGCCCATGCTGCCGGTCTCGAAGAAGAGCAGCAGCGCCAGGTGCATATTCGAGCGATCTTCGATATTCCAACTCGCCAGGATCGCCAGCGGAGTAAGAATGCCAGTGAGCAGGATCATGACGGCGCTGATGCCGTCAATGCCGAGTGTCCAGCGCGCGCCCAGCGCCTCAAACCAGGCGACGTCCTGCGCCACCATGAAGGGATCGTCGCCGATCGCCAAACCAGCCGCCTGATAATCGACGAAGACTTTGATCGAAAGCGCGGCGAATAGAAGCGAAAGGATTAGCGCAAGCCAGCGCCCTACCTGTTTGCTGGCGCCAAAGGAGGCGATGCTCGCGACGACGAAGGCGCTGAGAGCGGGTCCGAAGATGAGAATCGAGAGCGCGTCAATTCCGAAGGCATGAAACATGAATGCGTCTCCCTAAAGCGGCAGCGCCGCGCCCGACGACAGAACCAACACGACGCCGATGACCACCGCAGCCGCCAGGACCAATAGCAGATATTGCTGTACGCGCCCGCTTTGCATGCGCCGCAGCCAGCCGCCGAAGTTGAAGATTGCGATGGGGATGCCGTCGCCGACGCCGTCAATCAGCCAGAGGTTGAGCACCTTGATGAGATCGCCAAGCCAAGCGAATATGCGCGCGATGATATGCAAGAAGGCGTCGATGATGCCGCGATCGAGGAAGACGGCCACCTGCCGCGCCAGCCACTGCGACGGTTTGACGAAGACGGCGATATAGACTTCGTCCAAGTAATAGCGATTCTGCAGAATCGGATGCAGCGGACCGAGGAAGTTTTCCATTGGATCGGCTTGCCCGGCTTTGAGCGGTTTGCGCCAATAAACCAGATAGCCCAGCCATAGTCCCAATAGCGCGACGATGAACGAAGTGGCGACCGGGACGATATGGAAGGGCGGCGCCTTCGCGTGATAATCCGGCAAGGAAGCGAAGGCGGCGGTCGCTTCGGGAAGGGGCAGCGACTCGATCATCAGGTGTTTGAAGTTATTGTATTCCGGCGAGAGAATCGGACCGAGAATGGGAAAGTCGGTCGGTACGCCGACGAAACCAGCGCCGATGGCAAAGACCGCCAAGATAACCAGCGGAAGCGTCATCGTGAAGCTTACGACGCCCCGTCCCAGATTGGCGTGTTTCGCTGCTTCACTGCGCGGCTCGCCGCCGAAGGTCAGGGAAATCTGGCGCATGGTATAGAAGGCGGTCATGAAAGCCGCCAGCGCCAACAGAATGAAGACGAGGCCGTGTGCGCCGCTGCCAAATTTATCCAATACGAGCCAGGCATCAGCCAGGATCTCGTCTTTAGACCAGAAGCCGGCGGTGATAAGTGGCAAGCCGGAAAGTGACAAGCCGCCGATCAGGAAAGTCCAAAAGGTAACCGGCATCGTTTTACGCAAGCCACCCATATTGCGCATGTCTTGCGGGTCAAAACCCCCCTCGGTCCCCCCATCGCTATGGGTGGAGGCATGATCATGGCCAGCGTCGCCATGCTCGTGGACGTGATGCTCGCCATGCTCCATGCCGTGGATGACCGAGCCAGCCGCCATAAAAAGCAGCGCTTTGAAGAAGGCGTGCGTGATGAGATGAAAGGCGGCCGCGATATAAGCGCCGAGGCCGAGCGCCGCCATCATGAATCCAAGTTGTGAAATCGTCGAATAAGCCAGCACCGCCTTGACGTCGTTTTGGGTGACCGCCATCGTCGCCGCGAGCAGCGCGGTGAAGGCGCCGACCACCGCCATGAATGCCAGCGGCTCGGTCAGTATGCCATGATGCGGGTCGCCACCGGCGGCGAAGAGCGGATAGAAACGAATCAACGCGAAGATGCCAGCCGAGACCATGGCCGCGGCGTGAATCATGGCGCTGACCGGCGTCGGACCTTCCATCGCATCCGGCAGCCAGACATGCAGCGGAAACTGCGCCGACTTGCCAACCGTGCCGATGATGAGAAAGATGCCGATTATGCTCGCCGCGCTGACGGTCCAGCCGCCCAGGATGATGGGTGAAGTCGTCGCCAATAGATCCAGCGTATCCGGGTTGTACATGATGTCGCGGAAGCTGAGCGTGCCGGCGATGCTGTAGAGATAGGCGATGCCCAGCAGCATCACCACATCGGCGATGCGCGTGGTGGTAAAGGCTTTGATGGCGGCTTTGTAGGCGCTTTCTTTCTCGAACCAGAAGCCGATGAGCATATAAGAACAGACGCCCATGATCTCCCAGCCGACGAATAGCAGCAAGACATTGTCAGCCACTACGAGCGTCAGCATGGCGCCGGCGAAAAGTGAAATGAGGGCGAAGAAGCGGGCTTGCCGCGGGTCATGCGCCATATAACCGATGGAATAAATGAAGATCATCAGCACGGCGATCGGCACCATGACCAGCATGATCACGGTGGCCGGATCAATGAGAACACCCATGTTGAAAGTAGTGGCGCCGGTGTCCATCCAGGCGATGCTGCTGGCGAGGACTTCCTGCCCGATATGGTGCAGCTGCGAGGCATCGTACAGCGTTCGCCAACTAATTAGCAGCGCGGCGATAACGCCGGCCATGCCGATGGCGACGCTGATAACGCGGCTGTAACGCGCGACCACCGGCACCAACATGCCATCGTAATCCGGATGGTGGCCGCCGTATTCGTGATGATCGGTTGCGGGAACCATCTTCGCCTTGTTGGTAATCAGCGTGATGATGAGGAATGCCAGCAATGGACCGGCCGGGATCAGCCAAGGCAGCACGTTTGGATCGTTGAGGAAGTCCATGGCGATCCCTATCCTTTCAACGCTCGGGCTTCTTCCGGGATGACCGAGCGCCGATTACGATAAACTGTGATGATAATGGCTAAGCCGACAGCCGCTTCCGCCGCCGCCACGATGAGCACGAAGGCGGTGAAAACATAGCCATTGAGCAGCAAATCCGTGCCCGTCTCGCTGTAGCGCCAGAAGGCGACCAAATTGATATTGACCGCGTTCAGCATCAGCTCGACGCTCATCAGAATCGCGACTGCGTTGCGCCGCGCCAGGACGCCAAAGACGCCGATGGAGAACAGCGCGGCGGCGACCGCCAGATACATCCAGAGAGGCGCCATGCCGTCCATCCTCCCTACGCGGTCTCGTCGCGGGCGATGAAGATCGCCCCGATCATGGCGGCTGTCAATAAGACGGATGCGAGCAAGAAGGGCACGACATAGCCGTTCTCATCGACGAGCGCGGCGCCCAGATCGCGCGTTGAGGCGACATATTCGGGAATCGAATCCGGCGAATACGCGCCGAAGATGGGCACGGTGACGCCGAGCAGCAGAATCAGGAATAGCGCCAGCGAACAAATGAAGCTCGGCAGCAGGCGTATGTAGCGCTCCTTTATGCGGGCGATGCTGCGTGTGAGCATGACGGCGAAAGTGATCAGAATGGCGATAGCGCCGATATACACGAGAATCTGCACCGCCGCCAGGAAAGGCGCGCTGAGCAAGATGAAATAACCGGCGACGCCAAACAAGCTGACCATCAGCCAGATCGTGCCTTGAAAGAGGTTGCGCGTGGCAACCACGCCGATAGCGCCGCCCAGCGTGAATATTGTGAAAACGACGAAACCGATGGAGATGGCGTTTAGTTCCATTGCGCTAGCGCCTCCCTAGTGACCCGCCACAGCACTGGCTTGCGCCAGGTTGGCTTGCGCCCCGCGCGACTCGCGGCGCGCCTCTCGGCCCCGTTTGCGCAAAATGCCCAGCAGGTATAAGATCATCGCCCCATTGAAAAGCAGCAGAATGATCGTGGTCGGCAGCAGTTCAGCGAAGCTTGCGCTGAGCAGATCGCCCGGGGCGAAGCCGAGCTCTTGCATGACCTTCAGCACGAAGGAAACGACAATCAAGTTCGCGATCGACAGCGGAACCAGGAATTTCCAGTTGAACGCCATGATCTGGTCGATGCGCAGGCGCGGGACCGTATTGCGCAGCCAGAGCGTGGTGAAGTAGATAAGGCCGCCCTTGGCGCCCAGCCAGGCGAAGGCAATCAAGGGCGATTCATAATAGAAGGGTCCCATCCAGCCGCCGAAGAACAGGATCGCCATGATGATGCCGTTGGTGAAGACGTGCAGGAATTCGGCGGCGAAGAACATGCCAAACTTCATGCCCGAGTATTCGATGTTGAATCCGGCCACCAGTTCAGACTCGGCTTCAATCAGATCGAAGGGCGCTCGGCCCGTCTCCGCTTGCGATGAGATATAGAAGATGACAAAAGCCAGCGGCGACAGCACGACGAACCACATGCCGTTTTGCGCATTGACGATATCGAGCAGGCTCATGCTGCCGGCCAGCAGCACCGGCACCAGCAAGGCGAAAACCAGCGGCACCTCGTAACTGACCAGCAGCGCCACCACGCGAAAGGCGCCCAGCAGCGCGTATTTGTTATTGCTCGCCCAGCCAGCCGCCATGATCGCCAGCGTACCAAAGGAAGCGACAGCGACAAAGTACAGCGCGCCGATCTCCAGGTCGACGCCGAAGTGGAATGGCGTAAAGGGAATGACCGCCCACAATAGAACAACCGACGCGAACGAAACCAGGGGCGCGGCGTTGTAAAGGATGCGGTCGGCGGCGGTCGGCGTGATGTCCTCTTTGCTGAGGAGCTTGATCATATCAGCGATGGTTTGCAGCAAGCCGATCGGTCCTACGCGATTGGGTCCGATGCGGTCTTGAATTCGCGCGGCCACCTTGCGCTCGATCCATATCAGCAAGATGACGGTGATCAGGGGAACGCCGCTGACCAATAGGACGCCCACGAGCAGCGACAGGAAGAGCGACAATCCGGCATCGACGCCCGATTCCGCCAAAACGCTACACAATCCTGTACAGAGTTCTTCCATCAATCTGCCTTAGCTCGCGCTCATTTCCAATCCAGCGCGTTTTTCTTCCAGGCGTAGAAAAGCGCGTCCGTTAGCAAGAAGATGAACAAGAAACCGGCTACAAAACCGAAGAGGCTCATCTCGTTATAGGCGACCGCCCAGGGAAACAAAAAGACCATTTCGACATCAAACACGAGAAAGATGAGACCGTAAATGTAATATTGAACGCGGAACTGGACCCAAGTATCGCCGATGGTTTCAACGCCGCATTCATAGGTGGAGCTTTTGAGCACATTCGGTTTGCGCGGACGAAAGAGCCAGGCGATGACGATTGGCAAAGCCGGGAAGATCGGCGCCATCACCGCAAACAAGCCGACAAAAGCCCATTCGTTCAATACGTTCATCGATCCTGAACCCTAAACGCCGCTATACCGTATTCTATTCAGGTCCGCCACCGCCGCGATTAGCTCGCGTCATCGCCCATTGGTTTGCGCCATTTATCACAAACGCGATTAGTATAGCAGGCGAAATTGGCTAATGCAACGGATTATTAGACTTGGCTTTTGGTCGCCAAGCAAGCATCTTAACAGAGCGAAACCGGGAAATATACATCCTGCACAAGTGACTTTCCTAGCGGTCTAGGCGGAGTAAACTTGTATTATGTCTTGCCGGGCTATGCCTAAGCAGTGCCATGATTGGTCAAGCATCCAAAGATAGATCGCGCATTGAGTTGATTCACCCCAGTGATGCCGAATGGGATCGTTTTGTTTGCGCGCAGCCGCGGGCGCATCTGCTGCAACTTTCGGCTTGGGGCGCCTTGAAATCGCAATTCGAATGGGAGCGGCAGATCGTGGCGCTGGGATCAGGGAATCAGATTCGGACGGGCGCGCTGACGCTATTGAAGCGCCTGCCGCTGGGCTTGGGGCGGATGGCTTACGTGCCGATGGGCGGATATGCGGAAAACGAAACAGAATATCCGATGCTTTGGGACGCCATTAAGTTGCAGACAGGCGCTGCTTTCATCAAGCTTGAGCCGGGACATTTCGCAAGGGGAACGGCGCCAGCTCTCGCTGAGATGGGCTTCCGAGCGAGCCCGCAAACGATTCAACCGCCGCGCACCATCGTCATCGACATCGCTTGCGATGACGCGGCAATAATGGGGCGCATGAACCAGGGAACGCGGCGCAAGATCCGCAAGAGTCTCAAGAGTGGCATTGAATACGATGAAGGCTCGCGCGCGGACATCAGCGAATTCAGCCGCTTGATGGATCAAACCGGCGCGCGCAATGCCTTCGGCGTGCACGATGAAGCATATTTTGGCAAGGTCTTTGATCTCCTTTTGCCGAAATACGGCGCCTTGCTGTTGGCGCGGCACAAAGGCGACATATTGGCGGCGATCATGGTATTCGCGCTGGGCGACACCGCCTGGTATCTGTATGGCGCGTCTTCGCGGGACAGGAGCAATCTTTATGCGACCTACGGCATTCAGTGGGCGGCGATCCAATGGGCGAAGCAACGCGGCTGCCGCCACTATGACCTTTGGGGCGTGCCGGATCATGACGAGGCAGTACTGGAAGCGCAATTCAATGAACGCCGCGATGGATTATGGGGCGTTTATGGTTTCAAGCGCGGTTGGGGCGGCGAGGTCCGCCGTTCTCAGGGCGCCTGGGACAAAGCCCTCAATCCCCTGATATATGCCGCCTATCGAGCTGCGCTAAAGCTCAGGCCTTGAGCGCGAAAGGAAACCGCTCATGCTCACGATACGTGAGATCGACGAGCGCGAACGCTGGAACGCGTGTCTGCGCAGCCTGCCCTACTCGCATGTGCTGCAGACTTGGGAATGGGGCGAGTTCAAGCAGGCGACGGGCCGCTGGACGCCGCTGAGGTTGGCATTTGAACGTGATGGGCGGATAGTCGCAATGGCCAGCCTGCTCACGCGCCGGATGGGACCGCTGAAGGTGATGTACGTCAGCAAGGGTCCCGCACTGGATTACGCCGACGTCAATCTGGCTGAGCGGGTGATCAGCGAGCTGGAAACGCGGGCGGACAGATTCGGCACGGTTTGGCTGAAGATTGATCCGGATGTGATTGCGGGAAAAGGCTTGCCGAACGCAGCCGAGGAATGTATTCAAAATGTGGGCGGAAAAATCACCGAATTGCTGCGACGGCGGGGCTGGCGCTTTTCCGACTCGCAGGTGCAATTCCGCAATACGTTGACGATCGATTTGCGCCGAAGCGAAGACGAAATCCTGGCGGCGATGAGCGCCAACACACGGCGGAAAATCCGCGTCGCGGCGAAGAAAGGCGTTAATATTCGGCCCGCCTCTCTAGATGATCTGCCGCTGCTGTATCAGTTGTATCAAGTTACCGGCGAACGCGACAAGTTTCTAATCCGGTCTTTCGCGTACTATCGCCGCGCCTGGGAGCAGTTCATGCGGGCGGGGCTGGCGCAAGCATTGATTGCTGAGCATAGGGGAGTGGCGATTGCCCACGTCATCCTGTTTCACTTCGGGCAAAAGTGCTGGTATTTCTATGGCGCGTCATCCAATGAAGAACGCAATCGCATGCCGAACTACGCCCTGCAATGGGAGGCGATCAAATGGGCGAAAGCGCAAGGCTATCAGGTATACGACATGTGGGGCGCGCCCGATGTATTTGACGAAAGCGACAGCATGTGGGGCGTTTATCAGTTCAAGCGCGGATTCCGCGGCGAGTTGACTCGTCATATTGGCGCCTGGGATTTTGCGGTTCACCCGACTTTGTATTACATTTACCATCAATTCGTGCCCAGATTTCTCGGCACAATATGAGTCAGGGGATCGGAAAATGGTAGCGAAAGAATTGATAGAGAAGTATGAGACTGAGGGCTTCGTCGTTGTGCCGGCGCTGTTCTCGGCGGCGGAGATCGCCTTCAGCAAAGAACATTTCATGGCGTTGAACGACGCAGCCGGGCACGGCCATGACATCGATAACCCCAACCTGTTGCCTGACGACGATCCATTGAAAGCATACCCGCGCATCATCCATTCGCATCGCTGGGACAAGCTCTCGCTGGACTGGCTGCTGGACGAAAGATTCCGCGCATGGACGACCGCCCTGCTGGGCATTGAGCCCTATGCGGCGCAGACGATGTTCTATTTCAAGCCGCCTGGCGCGCGCGGTCAGGCGCTGCATCAGGATCAGAAGCCTTTGCGCGTCCAGCCCGGCACCTGCCTGGCGGCCTGGATGGCGGTTGATGATTGCGATGTAGAGAATGGCTGCCTGCAGATTGTGCCGCGCACGCATGACCTGCCAATGCTCTGCCCGATTGAAGCCGATATGTCGCAGTCTTTCAGCGCCAACACGGTGCCGATCCCGCCGGGAAGCCAGCCCGAGCCGGTTATTATGAATGCGGGCGATGTCGTCTTCTTTAATGGTCAGGTCATCCATGGGAGCTTCCCCAATCGCAGCGAGACACGTTTTCGCCGCGCCTTGATCGCCCATTACATCGTTGGCGAAGCGGAGAAGGTGAACAAGTTTTATCACCCGGTGCTGAACTTCTCTGGCGAAGAAGTCGATCTGTTGGATAGCAAAGAAGGCGGACCCTGCGGCGTCTATGCCGTTGAAGGCGATCCCGCTGTTACGATGGTCGAACAGTGATTCTGCTATCCAGGGCGTCAACTGTCCAATTGAAGTCAGACATCTAAAACTAAAGCAAGGGTCGGTGTGGCGCTAGGGCGGCTGATCCGCTACTAGTTTTCCGACTTCGCCCAACATGGCGATATCGTTAAGAAGACGCTCGCCTGTGAAACGCGCGCTGAGGCGCGTGGCATTCGGCTGCGTATACATTCCGCCGAACAATTCAATGCCGTCTATGCTAGACAGTGAAAGCTGGTGACTGGTTACGACAATCTCGCCGGCATCCCAAATGAAGGTAGGATAGCGGCCTTCCCAAGGGCGTAGATCGCTTTGCGCTGCAATCGCGCCCTGCGCGTCCAGCGCATGCAGGAAGATAGTCGCATCAGTCGACGGGCGGTTTCGCAATGCGGTCCAGAAGAGGTCGACGAACAGGTCGCCATCTTCCAAGTTTGCGGCAATGTGACTGAGCAGGAATTGACCGCCGAATTCAACCCCCAGCGGCTGCGCGGAGGACGGTATTTCGGGTTGACGCTCCTGCGCCACTTTTACCCAGCCGATTGTGGCGATGCCATTGGTCGCATGTCCGACGAAACTCTCGGCCGGCAGATCAGGTCCGTTGCTATACCAGGCGCCGGCCACCAGGCGATAGGCGCCGGGCGGCAGCTGCAAGTCGATGCTCAGGGTAAAGATCTGAGTATGCAACTCTCCAGGATGCCATACAACAGTTGGATAGAGCCAACGCCAAATGTGTTTGTCTTCACCGGCGATGGCAGTCCAATCGGGCGAAAGCAGCTGCAGGAAAGCGCCGTACTCATGGCTGACCGGGCGTGCGATGGACCACGCCAATGCGAAGTCGTAAACGCCGGGCGGACTTATGTTGTTGGGTCCGTCATAGCCGCGAAGCTCAAGCTCGCCATTGAATCGCGCCAGGGGTTCGTCGCCGGCAAATGAGACATACCTTGGCGACCAGCCAGGCGGGAGAGATTGTATCCGGGCGACGAAGGGAATGTTGCTATCAGGCTGCGTCAATTCATTCGCGCCCGCCAAGTTGCTGTAAACCAGATTTTTCTCGTCTCCGATTAGCGGCGGCAAGACGGTGATGGTCTTGTCGTGCAGCAAGGCGAGACGCGTCGTTTGGTCAACAAAGGCTTTTGTCTCAAACGACCAAGGAGCAACGATTTGCGTCCCGGGCGGTAATTCGAAATCACTTTCTAGCGATTCCACATTTGGGAAATCCCTCATCAACAGGGCGCGCAGCGTTGGATAATTCAGCTCGGAAAAGGGAAGCAGCAAGGGTTCCGTGCTCGCCTTTATCCAATCGGCCAGAAACACTTTGTCCGTCCGGAAGAACCATTCGCTGTGCGAAAGATCGAGATCATGAATTCGCCATTTCCGCCAATTGGTGTTGGCGGTCGTCCAATAATCAGCATAGATACGCCGGGATTCGATTGCGGCTGCGATTGACAAGGCGGCAATCGCGGACAGGCAGGCGAGGGAAAGAGGACGAGTTAGTCCACTGAACCGTGCGAACAGGCGAAAAGGCAATATGACGCTGGCGCCGCAGACCAGCGGGATGAGGGCGAATACCAGGTGAATGCGAAGCCCGTTGGTGATGCTGGTCAAAAGCGCCGGAAGCGTGCAGACAATCAGCAGACTCAAAATTAAAGTCGACGCCGGTCTCTTGGGCTGCAATAGCAAGGCGACGACGCCGACGAGGAAAAACGGCAGGAATACGGGAGGTACAAGCGCGGCGCCAGCGACATTGTACTGCGGGTTGATATCGCCCGCGCTTAGGAAATACTCCACCATTCTGTTTATCCGCGCGAGCCAGTCTGGCTGACCGGCGACTAGCACATCGCTGGCGCGGGAGAGAATCGCCTCGGGATTGGAGAGCAGGAGGTAACCAATAGGAAGTGTCAGGAGGAAGAGCGCGAGCGCAGTCGCGGCCAGACCAGGCAGCCAGCGTCGCCACTCCCCGCGGCGAAATAGCGCCAGCTGAATAACCAGCGGCAGATAAGCCAAAGGGACGATTAAGCCCGCGGTATAGGTGTAGCAGCCGAGCGCCAGGCAGATCCCGGCTAAGACGTTATCTCGAAGCCCGCGTCTCCGTAGCGCGCGCGAGGTGAAGCCGGCCGCGAGCGCCACAAACGCGACCAGTGGAACGGCGCGGTAGAGCGAGCGATTCAGCGCGATATGACCAAGCGCGACGACGAGACTGGCCAACGCCAGCAATCCTATTAGGCGACGGACGCGCAGCGGCTGCTCGGCAAAGCATTGCTGGCTTGCCCAATAGACAGCCGCCAGCGAGAGCATTCCCCACAAGGTAGATGTATAACGAAAAGCCCAGACGGAATCGCCGAAAAAGCGCGATGTCAGGGCGCCATAGATTCTTACGAACGGCTCGGGCCGTTGATGATCCTGGAATAGAGGCAAGCGGCCGCTGATGCCCAAAAAAGCGCCATCGACCAGATTGTCGGCTTCGTCCTGGCTTATCCCCGGCGGGAACTCCTCCAGCCGGGTCGCGCGCAGAAAGAAGCCGGTCAAAAGCAAGAAGATCAGCAACGCCCAGACGCAAGCGCTGAAGCGAGTATCGGTCACGGGTTTGAGGCGACCCCGTCAGCAATCCATTGAAATCACAATCGATTCCAATGTTACCTTCATCCGCCTCAGGCTGCACGAAGGTCAACGGCAGACGCGTCTCACTCCGTGATGGTGAAACGCGTTCCCTCGCCCCTCCCGTAGACCTCGGGGAAGTACATTTCCTGCGCCACCGGCGGAATCACACTGAACTCGCCAGCGACGGTTGGGCGAATCACATAGACAAATTCGTAAATGCCGCGCGGCAGATACCTGGCGTAAATTACCGCCTTTTCATCATGGAATTCGATATGATCAAAGTACCACCAGCCCCAGCCTTGTCGGCGCGCGTCAATCCGCTCGCCGCTTGGAATCGCCCCATGTTGCGCGCTGGTCGCCAGGTCGGGATTGATCGCTTCGGCGCCCGCGGGGAAGTAGTCCTCAATGACAAGGTAACGCAGGGTATTGGGCGCGACGATGCGCAGACGCACCTGTACCATATCGCCGATGGCGGCGCTACTGACGGGCGCGCCCGATTCGTCATTGAGCAAGGTATAGCTGCGCGAGATTTCGATGCCGCGGCTATATGGCTCAATCTGATCAACGGGAAGATCCAGGTGCAGGTGGGCGGTGTAATAGAGCGCGCCAGCGCCATCATCTCGCTCGAATTCAATCAGATTGGTCTCTCGCCGGATCAAGCCCGAAACGTCAAAGCGCAGGTCTTCGGTCTGCAGCGCGTTCGCCGACAGCGCCCTGTCCGCGGAGAGCCGCCGGTCGTTGATAGATACAGACCAGTCATATTCCGGATTCAGTTCACCGCTATGCCTCATCCAGTTGGTGAGCGCGATGATAGACCAGACAGTTTCCTGACGCGACGACCAATAGCCGGGTCCTTCGCGAACGCTGACGAGATGGCGCACGATATTGGGCAGGAGTTCGCTATCGGGGCGAATGTCGAGTAGGGCGTTCAGAGCCAAGGCGGTCGAGCGCAGGTCCGATGACCAGTTCCAGCGATCGCGATACGTTTCCTCAAAGAAGGTTCCGCTGGCGCGCGTCACCGCTCGATTCAGCATCATCTGCGCCAGCGTGTCCAGGCGTTCATCTTCTGGATTGATGATATGCAGCGTCTTCGCCAAGAAAGCGATGGCATCCAGATTCAAACGCGCGCGCTGAGTGAAGAGTACTGCGCTGTGGTCGAGCTCCGGCGCGCCCGATGAAGCCAAGGCGTACAGCAGGAAGGCTTGCCGATTCAGTCGCCAGGTTTCGGCTTGGGGCTTTGGCTCAATCAAGTGGCTGCGCACAATGCGCTGCGCCCGCTGAATCACCAGCGGAGCGACCAGATAACCGAGGCGCTTCGCCTCCGCCATGCCTAGCAAAACGTAAGCAGTCGTCGGCGCATGCGAACGCTGATAAGCGCACCAGCCCCAGCCGCCTTCAGCAGACTGTGTAGCGTACAGATCGCGTAAGCCCTGTGTCACCAGCTCGTCGAGCTTCGATTTCAATTCCGGCTTGGCCAAACCCAGCTCGGCGATTGCGCGGTATGACACGATATTGGGAAGAAAGCGACTGATGATCGCGGTCGCGCATTCACGATGACGATGGGATGTGCTTTCAAGGAAGGTCAAAGCTTCGTTGGTGATGCCAGCGAGCGACTTATCAATGCGGATATCCAGCGAACCGGTATGGACGTCGCTATCGCGCGGCAGCAGGACAGCTTCAACACGCCGGCCGCCAGCCATAAGCGCGCCGGCTGTGCCCACTGTCTCCTGCGCTTCGTAGCGATAGACTGGCAAATTGCCGTCTTCATCTTGGCTCACCGGTGAAATGCTGGCGTCGCTGTTCTTTCTGTCATGGCTGACTACCGCGAATTTCGGCGCGACCGAGTCCACATCAAGGATGGTCGCGCGCCAGCTAACGCGTTCGCGCCCACCGGCGGGGATGGTGACGCGCTGTGTGATTTCGCTGGGGTCAGCGAATTCCAGCCCGTCTGTGTTCAAGATTGAGACATTCGCATTGACCTCTGAGCTGGTGTTGTTGTTGATGACAGCAGCCAGTTGCGCCTCATCGCCGACGGTGAAGAAGCGCGGCGTCACCGGGCGGATCAACAGCGGGCGCGAGCTGATCAAGTCAAAGGTGTTTTCCCCGACCAGGAATCGACCGGCGCGCCCTTCGGTTATCGCGCGCGCGTCCAGGCGCCAGGTGGTCAGATTGTCCGGCAGCGCCACGCTGAAAGACGCTCTACCGTCTTCATCAGTAATCAGCGTCGGGTTCCAGTAAGGTGTGTCGACGAATTCGCTGCGCGGCTCGAGCATAAGCGGCGCGACAATTTCACTATAGCCGCCTCCGCCAAAGCAGCAGTCGAACATATCGTCCATCGGCGTCAGCGTTCCCATAGCTTTGACTAGCTGAGCCGTGACCTCATCGGCGTTGTTTAGTAGTGAGCTTGACGTATTCACGCCGAGAGCTTGGGGACTGAAATACGTTTCAAGCAGCGGTTCGCTATTGCGCTCACCGAGAGAGAGTGCCGCAAGATCTGTCAGCGCCAGGCCGACTTCGGCGACGACCGAGGCGCCTTTCCAATCGGTCACACGCAGTCGGAACACTACGGAGTCCTGCGGTTCCGCGATTTCCGGGTCGGCGCTGATCTCGATGTTGAGCTCATATCGATCCGGCTCGACGCGAAGATGGGTCATGCCCATGCGCCACGCAGCGACAGGATTGTGCTCATCGGCCGGTTTCAACAGGAAGACGCTGACGAATATGTTGGGCGCATGTTCGGGCAGAATCTCGAACTCATAAATATGCGAATTGTTCTCGAGGGTGACCAACTCCGTGCTAAGCACGTCGCCCCTTTCAACGCTGATGAGAGCCTGCGCCCTGCCTTGGAATGGCGAGGCAATCAGAACCTGCGCCTTATCGCCGACGCGGTATTCCCGCTTGTCAGCGACCAAATCAATCGTCTTGTCGTCATCTTTCCGCCAGTGCACGAAGGACCGGCTCGACACCCAGGCTCGGGTAGTCGCGCTTATCTTGTTGCCCTGCTCGTCGCGCGTGGACACAATGATATTGAAGCTGCCCCCATGTGGCGGTTGAAAGCCGAAGCGCGCTTTGCCGTTTGCGCTGGTCACGACGCTTCCTCCGGATACGGGAATCTCTTCGACCTCCCAAGATGATCTGACACGACCGGTTTCCAGATCTTGCTCCTGCGTCCGCCTCCAGCGGCGCTCGACCACCTGCACGTCAATGTCTTGTTCGGCGATGGGCTGGCTGTCCCAATCGACCGCGATGATGTTGATGACGCTTTCCTGGCCCACGCGGCTGACATAACGGTCAGGGCGCGCGCCGACATAAAGCAGCCCTTGATGCACGATGAGGTCGGCTGTGTCCGTGATCGTTTGGCCCGCTTCGTCGCGTATTGACGCTTCAACGCGCAGGCGCTGAGCGCCCGTCTCGTCCAAAATGGCGCCGTCGATGTCAAATCTGGCGAAGCCGGCGCTATCGGTCGTGAATGATCCTTCGGCCAGGTTGTCGTGGTCGCGGAATTCATCGTACCGATACCGGTAAGTGTCACGATCGGCGAAATTGTAGTAGCCGTCCCCTTTGTAGTCGAAATGGAAGTGAATGGCATAGACGGTATATTCTCCGTCCGCGTTTGACACCGGTCCGCCGAAGAAGTACTTGCCTTTCAGCTCGAAGTTCGCCGTTTCGCCCTTGACGATCTCCGGCTTCTGCGTGTTCAGGCTCACCTGATATTCGGGCAAGCGATATTCCGCCACCAAAATCCGCACAGAATCGCCGTATCTGCGGTAGCCGCCCGACGCTTTGGGAAACTCGATCGACACGTAGTGTTGGTCGAGCGGGGCGTCTTTATCGATGTCGAATTTGCCATGAAATGAACCGAAGTCATTTGGCGTCACTTCCCGTTCCTGCACGACCTTGCCATCCCGTCGAAGGGTAACTCTCAGTGTTTCAAGGGTCGGCGGTGTGTAGACGATGTCGTCTTTGCCGCGCAGGATGCCGCGAAAGTAAACCGGCTGCCCCGGGCGATAAACCGGGCGATCGGTGTACAGATAGGTTTGGTAACCGCGCCGCTCGCTGAAACCGCTGATGTCGAAGTCCCAGGGGTCCATGCCCTCCGACCAGTTTGAATTGGCGATGCCGAAATGTTCTGCGGAGTCCAAAACTGCAATCAAACCGACGGACCAGATTTCCGGCGTATACCAAACATCCAGCCGGCCGATACCGCGTTCATCAGTAAGGGCATCGCCAAGGTATTCTCCCAGCTGATCGTAGATCTTGATGCGCTCGCCGACGATCGGCGCGCCGGAATCGACATCAACCGCCCAAACCGTCAGGCGATCGGCGGTGTGCTTTAGCGTCAGCACCGCCGTCGAAACATTGAGGTAATGCGTCGGTTGCCGCCTATCTTCATAAGGACTGGGCGACGAGGCTTCGAGAAAGTATGCGCCTGGCGCCAGCGGCTGGCTCGCGGCCGAGATGTTCTGATCCCCGCCTGCCAACTGCAGCAAGTCATAGCGCGTTTCGTTTTGCTCGGTCCGCGCGTCTATCGTCCAATGTCTCAAGAGTTCGGCCCCCTCTGGACGAGGTACCCGATGGTCGCTCCAGGCGCCGAAGTCCCCTTCCAATAGCCGCTCAACAAATTCAGTCGTCGGGACGCGGTAAAGGGCGAGGTCGACCGTTTCAAGGCCGCGATGGGTTAGATAAAGCTGCGTAGGACCGCGATAGGCGTTGTAGAATCCGACTGGACCTGGCGCATGGAGACGAAGCGTCGGCGGCAGCGGACCGGTGGTGAATCTAAAGGTAAGCGGTTCGCTGATGGCGTTGCCGTAAATGTCTTCCATGCCCGGCTCGATGCGGACGGTGTATTGCGTTGAGGGCCGCGCCCGAAAGTGGATGTCGTAACGATCATCGAAATTGCTATAGTAGTCGCGCGTTATCGCATCAGGCTTTGGATCTATTTGAATTCGTTCGCGCAGCGAGTTGATATTCATGCGCGAGGCGAAATGCAAACTGAATCCGCCGCTGCTAACGTTTGTCGCGCCGTTTGCGGGATAGGTCCGCTCAATCAGCGGGCGCCGGACCGTGCGGTAGCTCCAAGGGTTTCCGCTCAAGCTGCGGAACAGGCGGGCGGGAAAACCAGCCTCATATTCGGTGTCGTACCATAGGCGCACATCGGGGGTGAAGGCAAAACCCTTGCCGTCTTCCGACCATTCGAAAGCGCCCGCGACATCAATGGATTCGCTCTCCAAGCCGGCGCGGAAATAGAAAGCGCTCTCAACGAGATCGCGATCCATGACTTGATTGAAGCGCACCTGAATCCTCGGATTCAGTCTGATGTCATCCCACCGGTCGCGCGAGTAACGGCGGGTCGTCGGCCGAGGATGGACGGACACTATCGAAGGCGCCTCCGTCATGAAGGACCAGCGGAAGGCGCTCGCCATGGAAGAACCATCGACCGCTCGCAGGTCTGTCGCGATCAGGGCGCTGTATTCTGTCGCGCTGTCCAGCGGCGCGAACGGCGTGAAGACGTAGACGGCGGAGTTGACCCACTCACCTGAGCCTCCAGTCGCCGGTGACAGAACGAGCGGATGTGGCAACTTGTCCTCACTAACCGATGCAAGAAGCGGCACGACAGGCCGATCGAATGCGACAGTGATGGCGGAATCAACCGGCACGGATTTGCTGTCGGGCTGGGGGAACACCTCCGCCGCGTCAAGAAAGCCAGCGCTGACATAGGTCACGTGAAAAGGATCGAGCAAGGGCGCGCCGTCCTTCGCTTGCAGCGGCGGCGTAAAGGCGAAGGTATAACTGGTATCGCGCTGGTACTGGTCTAGCGGCTCGAAGGCAAGGGAGTATTCATCGCAAGTCAATCGGCCACGGATGGCGGGCTGCCAAGCAAAAGCCGCTTCCGCCTGGGCGCAATCGACGCGGCGATTGAAGGTGAAAGTGATCGCTTCATCGAGCGCGAGAAGCCCCGCGGGCGATGGCTGGACGTCATAGACTTCCAGGCGCGCGGTGCGTTCTGTTTCGGCCAAGTTTTGCAGCGAGCCCAAAAAGACCAATATAGTGAACGAGAGCAATAAAAGAAACATTCGCCAGCGCATCAGTTGAACCTCCAGAAAAGACTGACCTGCCCTAATTATAGGGTTCAGCCGCCCTGGATTTTCCCAACGCCAGCCTACGATTGACCAGTTATCGCGTCGGTTTCGGCTCCGCTCGCCAAGAGATTCGCATAGGCGCGATGCGCGCGCTCTATGACATCGTCGGGCGCAAAGAGGCGCGCGAATTCGCGCTGCGCCAGCGCCAATTCTTCGCTGCCGAGGTTATCGGCAAGGAAGACTCGTTCGCCATAATCGCCGAATTCCTGAATGACCCAGTCATATTTGTAGTAAGCCAAGCCCAGAAGATCCACCGATGGGTCGCCATAGCCAGCAAGGAATGCTTCAGTCGTATCCACTGAACGTCCATCATCAATGAAGAACATTAAATCGCGCTCTTTTGGCGCCAGCAGCGTCTCGTCCCAGTCGACGATGCGAATCTCGCCGGCGTCGTCAATGATGATGTTGGCTGTGTGGATATCGGCGTGGCAGAGTACGAAGTCGGTTGACCTTTCCTCCATCCGCCGTCCTAAAGACAGGTAACGGCGGCGAGCCAAATCAATGACATCTGACTTTGCTTGCCAGATTCTGGCTACCGCGTCGGCGACTTCGCCAGCAAAAGCTCCTCGCGTCAGAATATCCTCAACACGGTCGATCTTGTCGAGCCATTTCACGGCGAATACCTCCCGCGGGACATGCTCCACAATTTCGGCCGGCACGGACTCGTCATGTATCAAGCGCATGATCGCGCCCCAATCGTGCCATTGCGCCGCCGAAAGCGCCATGTTCCATTCGGATTCGCCCTGAATATAGGGATAGAGCATGAGAGCGTAGTCTTCCAGGAGCGCGTACAGCCGTCCTGACTTCGCTGGTATCGGCGCTACGACATTGCTGACGCCGCAGCTCCGCAGATAATGCGGCACAATCAGCGACGCCAGCTTTGGCGCGCCTCGGCGCAGCTTCAGAAAGAATGCGCCGGCAGCCGACTCCACTCGGAATGACCAGGCGCGCGCGTCATTGCCGATCGGCAGAAATTCCAGCGTCGGCGCCAGGAGCTCGTATTGGGACCGCAATTTGGCGATGATGGCTTCTTCCGCAAGCTTCGGTCGTTCGAGCATTTTGTCCTCATGTCGCTAGCGCCTCAAGGCGGAGGCTGAGTGACACAATCATAACCGCTGCCTGAACAGTCAAGGCAGTCTGGCGCCGGATGCCAGGTTTGCGCTCGCCATGACCGAATTAACGATCAAGGGACCTTCGGCAAATGCGTGATTTCGTGGTATATAATAGGTGCGAGCAAATTCAACAGGCAAGCCGGCTGAGTGTAAAGGCTCGAAGAATTGTGTCGAGGGTGAGCGTTCTACAAAACCGCGTACTGTTGCTCAATGGCAGCACCTGGGAACCGCTGTCGGTGATCACCGTGCAACGCGCGATAAATCTGGTGCTCGGTGGCAAAGCTATCGCCGTCGAGATGACCGGTCAATACTTGCATACCGTGCGCACGAAGTTTGAAGTGCCGTCGGTCATCGCCTTGCGCTCCTACGTCAACGTGCCGCGCCGCAAATCGCACTGGAGCCGCAAGGGCGTGCTGGTGCGCGACAACTATACCTGCATCTATTGCGGGAATAAGCTGGGCGCGCTGGTGAAAGGCAAAATCCTCAGCAAGCGCGATTTCACCATCGACCACATCATCCCCCGCTGCCAAGGCGGCAAAGATACCTGGTCAAATACCGCCTGCGCCTGCGCCAAATGCAATCATCGCAAGGGCAATCGGCTGCATAATGTCGCCGGCATGCGCTTGCTCTGGGAGCCGAAGACGCCGCGCACCAGCTATTTGGTAATCGCGCTGGGTTCCGGTCCCGAGATTTGGAAGCGCTACGTCGAGATTTAGCGCCTTCTCCAGCAGTCAATACCCAGACATCGCGTCAAACGCTTGACACATATAGCTCATATGTTCTATGCTATGAGTGTGGACCGGGCGTCTATTGCTTGGCACGGCCGAGGCGCCCGTCCGGGTGTCGGGAGTCGGCCAAAACAAGAGCGGCGCATGCGAATCCTTGGGGATATTCACAGTGGGCAAACGGTGCGGCTGACGACACCCTACTTTGACGCCGCGCGCGGAATCTATACGGTCGTCTATGTCTACAGAAATGGCTGGCTCGGCGTCGCATCGCACATTGGCGGCCGGCGATACGACGTGCCCGGGCACATTTGCCGGCCAGTGGATGCGGCGGCGAATACCGCGAAGAGCCAGGTTGACCTTAGCCTACAGCATGCCGAGGGATAGCTGCGCGGTCTGCAGCAGCAGCGAAATGCCCATATAGGCGAGAAAGGCTGCGCAGATGAGGTTGACGCTGCGGAACAGCCGCTGATTCAACACGCGGCGTCCAAATTCCACAAGGGTCGCGAAGAAGAAACACCAGCAGACCTGAGCGATCATGAATCCGGCGAAGAATACGAGCAGATGAATCGGCTCGGGATCGAGAAAGCCGAAGCCAATGATCGTGCCGCTCATGCCGAGCCAAAAGGTGATATTCTGCGGATTCGATAACGAAAGCATGGCGCCGGCAGCCAGGTGACTGCTTTGCGCATCACCGTTGCGACTTATATCAATGCCGGAGCGTGAGGCGCGCCAGGCATCGCGGGCAAATCGCAGCAACATAAGACAGCCGAACAGTCCGAGCATCATGGAAACGACGCGGTTTTGAAAGAGGATTGACGCGCCTAAGAGCGCAATGAGCGCCCATACGCCATCGCCCAGAAGCGAGCCCAACTCAACAGAAAGCGCGGCAGCCCAACCGTGGGAGATACCGCGGCGCAGCGCTTCAAAACCGATGACGCCGGGTTGAATAGCGAAGGCAAGCGACATCGCGAATGCTGATAAGAAGAGAACTTCCATCTTGCGTGAAGCCCGTACTATGCAGAAGTTGGCCAGATATTATCAAAGCCACGGGACGGCAACATGGCGCGTTCCCACCAGGATTGCCGAGTTTGTGTTGTCTGAATCTTACAAAGGGGCGCGCCAAGAATGCTGCGCTTGACGCCGTCAGCAGGCGCGCTACTCCGAAGCCGTCCATTCTCTTAAGATAGCGGCGATCAAGGCGGCTTGGCGCGGCAGGCTGTCGATGTTGACGTGCTCGTGCAAAGCGTGAGCGCCATCGCCGTGGGCGCCAAGGCCGTCCAGCGTGGGAACGCCCATCGCCGCCGTGAAATTGCCGTCCGAGCCGCCGCCGGTGCCACCTTCATAAATGGTCACGCCGTGCCGCTCGCCAATCGCAGCCGCCTTTTCGAATAGGCTGGGTCGCCGCTCCATTGGCGGTCGATGGCTGCCGCGAACGCAACTCACTTTTGCGCCGGGCATCTTCGGATAGAGGTTCGTAAGGGCTTCATGCAAAGCATTCATCGCCTCCATCGTCATGACGCGCGTGTCGATATGGGCGCGCGCCTGGGCGGGAATCACATTGCCGGCCGAACCGCCTTCGACCATGGTGATCGAAACCGATGTGCCATATTTGAGGTCGTTCAGCCGGTTAATCTCCAGCGCTTGCTGGGCGAATTCGATGATGGCGTTGATGCCTTCCTGGGGCGCGATGCCGGCGTGCGCGGCGCGCCCTTCTATCGTCAGCGTGTATTTGCCGCCGCCTTTGCGCCAGGTCTTGATCGTGCCCTCTTTGGTGGCCGGCTCCATCACCAGCACCAGTTCGCAGGGCGCCGCCAACTCCTTGATTAGCGATTCGCTTTGCGGGCTGCCGATCTCTTCGTCGGTGGTCAGCAGGAAATGTATCGGGCGATCGGGCAATTGATCGCGATCGTGAAGCGCGCGAATCGCCTCCAGTGCGATCACCGTTCCCCCTTTCATATCGAAGGCGCCGGGACCGTAGAATCGTCCGTCCTCAATCTTGATCGGCATCATATCGAGCGAGCCGATCGGATGTACGGTGTCGACATGCGCCAAGAAGAAGTAGGGCTTGCCGGCGGCGCACTCGTTCCACTTCGCCAGCAGGAAGTCTCCAACTCCGCGCTGCGGAATCCGTTGAACGGACGAGGCGCCAATAGCCTCGAAGCGAGTCTCCATGAAGTCAACGAGATGATCTACTTGTTTCTTGTCCCGCGTAAATGACTCGCGCTCCACCATAGCCACGAGCAGATCGAGCATGGCAGCCCGGCGACAATTGAAGTATTGCAGCAGATCCATTATCTGTATTCGTCTCCAATTGTGTTGGATCGTTTAGGCATCGCGCAAATGATGCGCAAACCAGTCGACCAATTGCTTTTCCAATCCCGGCGCAATGCGCAACAGGTCGGCGCCGCGCCCCTGATCAAGCTCGATGAACTGCGCCTGCCCTCGCAGACCTTGCGCAAGCGCCAAGGCGGCCGCATGCGACTGGCTGTCGTTTCTGCCCACCGCCAGCCATAGTGGACGCTCGCCATAGGAAGGAAGCATGTTCATCAGCGTGGCGCGCGATGTCGGGCTGAATAGCGCCAACGCATCGCAAAGTGAGTTGACCGAGCAGCCAAGCATGGCCAAATCGGCCGATCGCGCTTCGCCGATCAATCCTATTGCGCCGGCATTGACGCCGGGAATCGCGATTAGCGATTGCAGCATCGTCTCGACTTGCCGCGCCGGCATCAAGGGATCGGTTTGCAGAACCAGCACAACAAAGCTGGCAGCTGACAACTGCTGCGGCAGCGATCTCCAGGCCGAAAGCTCAGCGCCCAGAATCATGATGGCCGGCGCCGGCTGACTGCTTTGACGATAAAGTTCGCCCACAATGATCGTCCCATTGTCCAGCAAAAGCGAAACGCCACGATCCGATTCCCCATACGGCGCTGGCGGTAAAATGGCGCCAGCAGGCAGCGACGCCAGATCGAAAGTCGTCACGCTGCGGTGACGCAAGTCGTCCCGGTAAAGGGCTTCCGTGCGCAAGATGAATTCGGTCGGGGTCGGAACGAGCCGGGAAACGGCGGCGGTGGGCGCGGCGGTCGGCTGCCAATCGGGTGAAAGTCCGCAGCCGCCAAGCAATCCCGTAATCGCGGCGAGCATGATGATGAAAAAATCGCTTCGGCGCCATAGGCGCAATTTGCCATGCGCGTTGCCGGTCACAGGGTCAAGACCCCGCGGCATAAACAATCATCCGTTCACTGTCCGCAAGGTAGGGACCATCTTCGGCGTCGCCGCAAACCCTCTCGATGGTGAAGCGGCAGCGCTCCAAGAGCAGTCGCAGCTCTGGCAGAAAGAAATACCGAAGTTGATGCGGCGCCAAATGACGTTTGACCAGGCCGTCGCCATCAATCTCGTCGTAGATCCAGTCAATGTGCATTTCTTGCGTCGCCCGGTCAAGCACGCTGACCGATTGCAGCATGATCATGTGCCCGCTCTCGTCATCAAGGAAAGTGCGCTCCAGCGTCAGGGTATCGGTGTCTTCCGAGGCGAAGACCGGTCCCGCGTTTGGCAGGTCAATCAGGAGGGCGCCACCTTCACCCAGCCAGCTTCGCAGCCGTTGCAAAAGTGAGATTTGTCGCTCCTGCTCTCTGAAGTGCATTAATGCGTTGTATGTTAGCAGAATAAGACTAAAGCTGCGCTCATATTCGTATCGCAATACATCGGCTTGCACGAAAGATACCCTCTCGCGCATTTGCGGCAAGCGCTGGAGTTTGGCTTCGAGACGCGCGAGCATGCGAGGATCGTTGTCGATACCGAATACGCGATGACCTTCTTGCGCCAGGTGGAGCAATACGCGACCGGTGCCGCAGCCGACATCAAGGATGTCGCCCCTGTGCTGGGAAGCGAGCCGGCTATATAGCGCGAGATCGTCTGTTTTGTCGCGGTTTTCGGCATCGTAGAAGCGCGCCACGGTCGAATAGAAGGCGGACATTTGCCGTCTCGCAGCCTCGCGTTTTATCGACCGCAGTCAGTTGAGGTTCTGAAATATGCCGGCCGCGCCCATGCCGCCGCCGATGCACATCGTCACCATGCCGTATTCGCTGCCGCGCCGCTTCATTTCGTTGATGATTTGCACGGTGAGTTTAGCGCCGGTGCAGCCGAGCGGATGACCGAGCGCAATCGCGCCGCCGTTGACATTGACAATTTCAGGATTGAATTCCAACTCGCGCATCACCGCCAGCGACTGTGAGGCGAAGGCTTCGTTTAGCTCGATAATGTCAATATCGTCGAGGCTCAAGCCGCTGCGTTCCAACGCTTTCGGCACGGCTTTGATCGGTCCGACGCCCATGATTTCGGGGCGGACGCCGGCGACAGCGAAACCGACAAAGCGCGCCAATGGCGTTAGCCCCAAGCTCTCGGCTTTTTCGCGCTCCATCACAATGACGGCAGCGGCGCCATCGCTCAAGGGGCTGGAATTGCCGGCGGTGACGGATCCGTTGGGCTTGAAGACCGGTCTGAGGCCGGCGAGCGCTTCCCGCGTGGTTTCGCGGCGCAGATGCTCGTCTCGGTCAAGGACCTTAGTGACTGTGGCAGGCATGCCGTCGTCGCCAACGACCGTCTCCTCCCATTCAAAGGGCTTGATTTCCTGCGCAAATAAGCCGGCGTCGGTGGCGGCAGCCGCTTTGCGGTGGCTGTTATAAGCGAATTCGTCCATATCGTCGCGGCTGATGCCAAATTCGGCGACGACGCGTTCGGCGGTTAAGCCCATGCTCATATATACGTTGGGATCATGTTCAGACATGTGTGGATTGGGGCTGAGGTGGTGCCCGGTCATCGGCACCGACGACATCGATTCGGCGCCGCCGGCGATGACCACATCGGCTTGGTCGGCGATGATGCTATTGGCTGCCAGCGCGATCGTCTGCAAGCCGCTGGAGCAAAAGCGATTGACCGTCTGCCCGGGCGTGTCCACCGGCAAGCCAGCGCGCAAGGCGATCACGCGGGCGAAGTTCATGCCTTGCGAGCCCTCGGGCATGGCGCAGCCCATGATGACATCGTCGACCGCGGCCGGATCGAGCTTGCCTTCAGTTTTCTCCAGCAGGTCAGCAATGACGGTCGCCGCCATGTCGTCTGAGCGGGCGTTTTTCGTTACCCCACGAACCGCTTTGCCCACGGCTGTGCGCGATGTCGCGACTATGACTGCCTGGCGCATGATAAGTCCTTTCGGGTCTATCGCAACTGTATCTTAGCGAATATTAGCGCTGGGTCAATGTAGCGCGTGCACTGTGGTATTATGGGCGCGAGCAGGGAATGGAGTACTGAGATGGCGAACGCATCGTTGCTAAAGTCGTTCAGGCTGAAAAACTTTAAGGCAATACGAGACAGCGGAGTAGTAAAGTTTACTCCCTTGACTGTTATGATTGGCAACAATGGATCGGGCAAAAGCAGCCTTCTCGAGGGCCTTCAAACCTACCAGCGCATAGTCGCAGATGGGCTGGATGAGGCTATGCAGACATGGCGAGGTTTTGAATATGTCACCAATCCTCCTTTGGGCAATGGCCGTTCTGCAATTGAGAATCCGAAAGAGGTACGTCCAATTGAGTTTGAGTTAAGCGGACTAGCTTCTTCGCAATTCCCCAGCAAAGCCAAGCCATCACACTACAAAACAGTTATGAGAGTCAACAGGGAGCCGAATTCGGAGTTTATTTTCATCGAAAAGGAATCTGTCTACTATGGTAGACGTAAAGTCCTTGAACGCGACTCAAAGGGCGTGATCCAGTACGTAAACAATAGAATGGAATTCGGTATACGTCCAGGTGATGCGATTATCTCACAAGGGGGCCTGTATTATTATGCCAGCGAGCCTGAGGATGATGAACGATTTCACGATCTGATGGGGTATGGGATCAAATTCAACTGGCAGTTTGTAACGCTCAATCCATGGCTGATGGGAGAGCCACGACCTATTCAACGCACTGCCGGAATAATTCGACTAAACGGTGACGGCTCGAACATTGCTGAATTTCTGCACCAAATACTTCAACTGTACCCTGATACCTTTCATGAAATACTGGACACTGTACAGTTTGTACTGCCATATATGCGTGATTTGAAGCCTGTACTCACAGATATCCTTGGTCACCAAATGCACTTGGAGATGACCGAAGCGGATTTCAAGGTGATGGGCTGGCTCTTGTCTACGGGTACATTACGTGTGCTTGCTTTGCTCGCGCTTTTTCGTCATCCCGAGCCCCCGCCGCTTATTGTCATTGAAGAGATTGAGAATGGTCTAGATCCGCGTACGATCCATCTTGTCATGGAGGAGATATACAACGTTGTAGAAAGCGGATTGTCTCAAATCGTTGTCACCACTCACTCGCCATATCTACTTGACCAGGTTAACTTGTCCCACGTTGTAGTGGTGGAACGAACGGAAGATCACGGACCAACGTTTTTCCGTCCAAGTGATTCACCTGAATTGGAACAATGGGCTGAAGACTTTAGCCCAGGAAGACTCTACACGATGCAGGGGCTCCGTCTTGGAGAGCTATGATGAAACTCGGCCTTATCGTGGAAGGTTTGCCAGACCGCAAAGTGCTCGCTTACCTAGCCAAACGAATTGTGCCGGGGTTAGCCGTCGTTTCCCGTACGCTGGGAAGCAAGTCCGATCTGATTGACGACTGTGGCAAGACTGCAAATCGCTTGCTGGACTTGAAATGCGATCGTGTCATGATCGTCTGGGACTTGTACCCAGATTCCAGGCGGCGAACAAACGGAAAAAAGTCTGGCAAGAAACAACAAAAGAGGGATCCAAACAGTTGCGAAGCGGACACCAAAAGCATTCAAGAACAACTGCGTAAATCATGTACAGACATTAGCAAAGTAGATTTGGTATGCATTGACGCTATGCTAGAAACGTGGCTCTTAATTGATCACAGGGCATTGAGGGATTTCCTATTATCAAGGGGCGGACTTCGTGAACCTGTGAAACCAGTTTCCAAATTGCGGCAAAACCAACACCCTAAAGACGTAATGAAAAAACTTTTTCGTGAGAAAAGCCGGTCCGGCCTGCGATACAACGATGTTGACGATGCGATAAAGATTGCCAGAGAAATCCCAGTCGAAGAAGACGATCTCAAGAGATTGAAGAAACTGGACTCGTTTGCGCAGTTTGCCGCGATTATATCCGGCATGGACTCCTGACGGAAAAACACTCGTCGCTACTAGTTCCGCAGCGGCTTGTTCGTCCGCAGCATGTGCATGATGCGTTCCTGCGTTTTCGTCTCCATGATCAAGCTCAAGAACGCTTCCCGCTCCAAATTGAGTAGAAACTGCTGATCGACCCACTGCGGCTCGGCGAGCGCGGCGCCGGTTAGAATGTAAGCCAGCTTCTTGGCGATCAGGGCGTCGTGCTCGCTGGCGTAACCCGCCTCCGTGTAGCCGGCCACACCGAGCAGAAGCGCGGCATAGGCATCGCGTCCTGCGGCGTAAACCGGCTCTGGCTTGCGCGGCGCATATGTCTCGCTCAATGCCAGCGCCAGCGATTTCGCTTCGCCCAGCAAGTGCGCGCGGTTCATCACGATCACATCCGCGGGCGCCAGCATGCCGAGCGCTTTCGCTTCTTTGGCGCTGCCGCTGACCTTTGCGGTGGCGATATTCTCGAATGCCTTTTGCAAGCTGGGAAGCACATCATCGGCGCCGGCGCTCGCCAGCGGATTGACCAAGCGGCGCATCATCTCTTTACAGCCGCCGCCCGCCGGAACCAAGCCGACCCCGACCTCGACCAAGCCCATGTAGAGCTCAGCATGCGCCACCACCGCCGCCCCCGCCATCACTAGCTCAGCGCCGCCGCCGAGCGCCATATTGTGCGCGGCGACGACAATCGGCTTGGGCGCATATCGCAGCGCCTGCGTCAAGTCTTGCAGGGCGACGAGCGTCTTCTCAATGCCTTCCAGCCCCGCCATTAGCGCGGACGGATCCAAATTTGCCCCGATAGAAAAACGTTCGCCATCATTGCCGATGACCAGCGCCTTATACTCTTCCCCGTTGAGAAGTTCCAGCGCTTTCCAGCCCGATTCAATCAAAACGGGGGTGATGCTATTGTGCTTGGTATTGAATTCCCAGAGCAAGGCGCCGGCGCCCATGTCGTAGATGCGGCCATCGCCATTGCTGTAAACTTCCGCGCCAGACGCGCGCAGATCGGCAATGGTAATTTCGCGCGGGTCTTTGACCAAGGGCATATAGGCGCGGTCTTGCGGACTGTAATAGCCGATGACTTTGCCCGCCGAATCGCGCTGGTAGAAGCTGGTCTTGCCGGCTGCGATCATCGCCTTGACCCACTCCGCCACCGGGTAGCCGTCGGCTTCGAAGCGATCGACAGTCTCCGCGACGCCGATCGCATCCCAGATTTCGAAGGGACCCAGTTGATGGGCGAAGCCCCACTTTTGCGCGTTGTCTACATTGACGATGGTATCGGTGATTTCGGGAACGCGGTTGGAGGCGTATGCGAGCAGAAAGGCATGCAAATGATAGAGGTATCGGCCCGCGCGGTCTTCGGCGTTGATCAGCAGGCGGATGCGCTCGCCGAGCGGCTCGACCTTGCGAAACTGTCCGACGCTTTCGAAGCGCGGTTCACTCGGCGGCTCGTATTCGAGCGTATCCAGGTTCAGCGCCCAAAGTTCTTTCTTGCCGCCATCGCGCCGCATGTGAAAAAATCCGCGCGCGGTCTTGCGCCCCAGCCAGCCGCGTTTCAGCAACTTATCGGAGAGCGCCGCGTTCTTCTCGTGCATCAGAATCTCACGGGCGGGATCATCGGGGATTGCGTGGTAGAGGTTGCGCGCGACGCCGACGGCGATATCAAAGCCGACCAGATCATTCAGGCTGAAAGTCGCCGTCTTGGGCCGTCCGATCAGCGGACCGGTCAAGGCGTCGACCTCCTCCACGGTATAGCCGTGATCGAGGGCGTAATTGGTCGCCTGCATGCCGGACATCGACATGAAGCGATTGCCGATGAAGTTGGGTGTATCCTTGCAGAGGACTGTCCCCTTTCCGAGCGTTTCGGCGCCGAAGCGCAGCATGAAATCGGTGATATCGGGCGCCGTAGCGGCGTGCGGGATGATTTCCAGCAGGCGCAAATAACGCGGCGGATTGAAGAAATGCGTACCGAGAAAGCGCCGCGTGAACTGGGCGGGCAAGCCCTCGGCGATGCTGGCGATGGGTATGCCGGATGTATTAGTCGTCACGACAGCGTCGTCTCGCACGACCTCGACCAGCCGCGCCATCAGCCCACGCTTAATCGCGAGGTTCTCGACGATTGCTTCGATCACCCAATCGGCGTCGCCGACGCGCTCCAGATCGTCATCAATATTGCCTATGCTGATATTGGCGAGATCGTCCGGGCTATAGAACTGCGGCGGACGCATTCTACCCAGCGTCTTGAGATTGGCGGCCACGACCGCGTTTCGCGCTTTGGGTCCAGCGGCGGGCGAGCTATCCTTCGCGGGAATATCAAGCAGCAGCGTTTCGATGCCGACGCCGCCCAAGAGCGCGGCAATGCCGCCGCCCATCGTGCCCGATCCAATCACCGCCGCTTTCTTGATCTGAAATCCCATCTGCGCCCTCGCCTTTCAGTGGTGAATCGGTATCCTGCTCAAATTATGCGCGGCTCACCAGGGAAGTTCGCTACCATCGTATTGGAAGAACTTGCCATTGTCGCTTGACGTCAGGCGATTGATCAGCGCCCGCAGCGCGCCGGCGGATTCGTCCGGCTTGAGGGCGGCGCTCGGTCCGCCCATATCGGTTTGCACCCAGCCGGGATTCATGGTGACGGTGGTGATACCGGTCATGGCGCTGTCAAAGGCGAGCACGCGCGCCGCCATATTCATCGCCGCCTTACTCATACGATAAGCATAGGAAGTGCCGCTGGTCCGCTGCAGCGAGCCCAAGCCAGACGAGATCATGACCACGCGCGGGTTGTCGCCAGCTTTTAGCAACTCGCGACAAGCCTGCGTCAGTACGAGCGGCCCCACAGCGTTGGTGGTGATCACCTGGCTGACTTCGGTTGCGGTCAGCTGCCCAAGGATGCGACCGCTCTCGTCGCCGCCGATGCCGGCATTGTTGATGAGCAGGTCGAGCGCGTCGGTTTGCGCCGCGACCGACGCCACGGCGCTTGCAATCGATGCTTCGTCGTTGACGTCCAGTTGCACGACGGTTACACGCTCGGGTTGCTTTTGCGCTAGTTCGTTCAAGTCGTCGGCGCGTTTGGGCGCGCGGCAGGTGGCGAAGATTCTTACGTCGTCTTGCAGGAGTTGGCGCGTCAATGCCAGGCCGATACCGCGGTTGGCGCCTGTGATGAGGATGGTTTGCATGGTGAGTCGCTACTCGCTCTCCGGTTCATCCAAAGCAGCCGCTTCCATTTCCGCTTCGGACTCAAACTCGCTCAAGCTCTCAGGATCGAATTCGAGAATTCTGATTTCGCGCCTGCGGACACCAATGTCATGTTCTATCAACAAATCTTGTAGGCGCTTACCGTCGATCAATGTTATGGGAGGCGCACCAGGAAGAAAGGCAGCATCTTCGGTACCTTTAGAAAAGCCACCTGTGCTTACAATAGTGCCGCGAACAGCATTGAAGTAATAGAGCGATCCACGTAGAGCGTCCAACACAGGCCGCCCAACGTTCCCTTGATGACGCTTGACCTGTATGACCTCGCGAACGCGGCTGATGCCGAGCTCGATATTTGCCACCACATCTACACCCTTATCGCCTTGAGGGGAGGTCACCTGTACATCTTCGTAGCCCATTTCTTCAAGTAAGCGTTTAACGAGTTGTTCAAATTGAAAAGGATTCATCGAATGCAGGAATTCTGCAAGTTCCTGTCTGGCGTCCATGTTCTTTTGGCTAACAACGAGTTCCACGGTAGGTGCGAATTTTCGATTACTTCCGCTAACGCTTTGAAGATACGAAAGACCCGCCTCGGTAATCTGAAATATGCTTCCTGTCTTCGTGATCAGATTGCGATCAGTGAGGTTATCCAAGCGCACTGAAAAACTGCTTGCTATGGAGCTGTCTTGCCACGTTGTCCGGTGCTGGAAATAGCGCAAGAATGTCGGTTTGAAGGCTCGTCGCGTGCCGGGGCCGCTATCTGCGACCACGCTCAACAAGAATAGAAGTCCTTCATGTTCATCGATTTTCCTGATGATTGCGACGTCGCCCTCAATAAAGCGCTCGCCCCTGGGCAATATGACAAATGCGCCTTCACGATTCGTGGCAAGACTGCTGCTTTGCACAAAACGCCAAACCGCGTAGGACCAGCGAGGATTAATCTGGTGCCCCGATTCGTTCCAAAGGCGCAATGCTAGTTTCCGACTGTGATCAGTCAGCCTTTCCGGTATCCATCTGTCAGGATCAATCCAACTTACCGTGCTTTTCTTGTTGCCAGCCTTCGATGTAATGTCTTGCCACATTGACCAATACATCGAATAGCTGGTGCCGCTCATTATTCGTATGAACTTTTGCGCCGCGCTGTAAGTTGGAAGCCAAAGCGTTGGAGATGTTTGATCCATGGCCATTTCGGTCCCGTGTCTTATTCTTTCAAAGCCGCAAGCCAGGTATCGACCAACACATCAGCCACTTCCTCGCCGCTGAGCCGCCCGCCAGCGCGGAACCAGACGCCCACCCAGTTGTGCGCGCCCAACATCGCCTTGGTCACGATATCGGCATCCACCTGGCGGAATTCGCCGGCGTCGATCCCGGCGCGCAGCACCCCGCGGAAGAGACCCTCGAAATAATCCCGGCGCGCGAAGAACGCATTGCGGCGCGCAACGAACTCTTTCATAAACTTGGCGTCGCCGTTCTTGCCGCTCACATTCAGCACGGCGCGGATTTCGAAAACCATGGCGGCGCCGACCGCCACGTTGCCGGTGACGCTCACGACATGCGAGCGGATCATGCCGGCTAGTTTTTCGGCGTTGGTCATGTCCGCGGCGGCGACCGTCTCCAGCTTGGCGATCGTAAAATCGATGCCTACTTCCAGGACACTCAATAATAGAAAGTCCTTATTCTTGAAATGATGATAGAGGCTGGCGGCGGTCAGATTCACCTGCGCGGCGATATCTTTCATCGTCGTGGCTTCATAACCGTTGCGGTGCAGGACTTCGGCGGCCGCCCATAATATATCTTCGCGGTCCACCGATTGGTCAGCGGGTTTTCGCGCCAATTTGCCGCTCCTTTCGCTTTCACTCAGAACCCAACAACCGAACTGCGATTCGATTGTAGATTACGGTCATTAAGGATTCAAGCCAACAATAAATTGGAACGGCGGCGGATTGAACGACGAGCAGTCGCATGGTCATTCGGCCGGGACGCGATAGTACACATCCAGCCCGAAGCAACTATAATGGTCGCGTTTATCCAAATCGCGGGAAGCTGAGCATGTTGGATGCGCGCTGGCCGGAGCACGATCTCATATTCTTCGATTGCGATAGCACGCTTTCGAGCATTGAAGGCATTGATGAGTTGGCGCGTCTGAAGGGCAAAGAGGCGCGCGTCGGATTGCTGACCAACAAGGCGATGGATGGCGAGCTCGACCTGGCGGATGTCTATGGCAAGCGCCTGCGAGCGATCAAACCGACGCGCGCCCAGCTGAAAGCGGTTGAAGAGCGCTACTGGCAGACTGCGGTCAAGGATGCGCTAGAAGTCATCGCGGCGCTGCACGCCCTGGGCAAAGCCGTATTCATCATCAGCGGCGGCTTGATTGACGCGGTGAAGGGATTTGGGCGGCGGCTGGGCGTCGATCCGGCGCGAATTCGCGCGGTGGAGTTGGAATACAACGAACTCTCCGGGCGCTGGTGGGATTATGCCGAGCCGCAAGCGCAGCAAACGCAGACTTATCTCGATTATGACGAGGGTCCCTTGACGATATCCAGCGGCAAATCGGCCATCATATCTGAACTGGCCGCGGACATCGCAGGACGGCGGCTAATGATCGGCGACGGTTCATCGGACTTGGCGACCAAGGACGATGTAGATCTTTTTGTCGGCTTCGGCGGCGTGATTGCGCGCGAAGCGGTCAGGGCGCAGTCGGACATATTTGTAAGCTGCCCGTCGCTGGCGCCGATTCTTCCGCTGGGCGCTGGGCGTCGCGGTTGGGCGTTGCTGCGGGGCACGGCGCACGAACGGACCTACCGCAAGGGAATCATGCTGGCACTGCAAAGCGATTTCGTCGCCTTCAGCGACGGATCCTCGCGCCAGCGCTTTATCCGAGAATTTAAGGACATCACCTGAGCATGGCATTCAAGGCAATCATTTTTGATATGGACGGCTTGCTGGTCGATTCCGAACCGGTTTGGCATGAGGTCGAAGTTGAGTTGATTGAATCGCTCGGCTACGTCTATAACGAGGAGGTGCGCGAATCGGGCGTTGGCATGCGCGTCGATGAGTTCGCCGCCATCTTGCAGCAGCACTATCCGAGGTTGGGCGAGTCTCCAGCCGCCATTGAAGCAGAGATCACCGGGCGCATGATGAGCCTGCCGGCGGGCAAGATTCAAGCACGGCCAGGCGCCGATGAACTCTTGCGATATGTCGCCGCGCTCGGCATCCCACGGGCGATCGCGTCGAGTTCATCGCAGCAAATCATTGAGCATTTTGTGCGACTGATGGGCTGGGACGCGTTGATTCCGCAGCGCTATTCGGCCGAGTTTGTCGCGCGGGGCAAGCCGGCGCCCGATATCTATCTGCACGCCGCGGAGCAGCTCGGCTGCGCGCCCGAAACCTGCCTGGCGCTGGAGGACAGCCGCTTCGGCACCGAGGCGGCGCTGGCGGCTGGCATGACTTGCTATACCGTGCCCGATCTCTCACATTCCAGCATTGCAGATTTTGCCGATGTCAATGACAGGATCTACGGCAGCCTGAATGAGATTCTGGATGAATTCAGGCGGAAAAGGGTTTTCACTTGAGCCAGCAGCAGGTTGTGGTCGCCACCGATCTCACTAGCGAGAGCATCGCTCTGCTGGAAGCCAGCGGTGACTTCGCGGTCTCAATTGTACCGCCGAAGACCGCCAGCGTTCGCGCCGCGCTGCAAGAGGCCAGCGCAATCATCACGCGCTCGGACTTTAGGCTGGATGCGCCCTTGCTCGAGCAAGCGCCGAAGCTGCGACTCATTGCGCGCATGTCGGCCGGATTGACCGGCATCGACATTGATTGCGCCACCGAGCGCGGCATCCTGGTGATGAACGCGCCGGGCGTCAGCGCGGTTGCCGCAGCCGAACATACCCTGACGCTGATGCTGGCGCTGAATCGGAATCTGCCGGCGGTGCACGAGAGCCTGCGCGAAGGGTGGTGGCTCTTCGACCGCTCGCAGCAAATCGGCGCCCAGCTGCACGGCAAGACCATCGGCATCATCGGCCTAGGGCGCGTCGGGCAGCGGGTGGCGCATCTTTGCCTGGCGCTGGGCATGACGGTCATGGCTTACGATCCCTATATCCGTGAAGAACAGGTCATTGACCGTCGCATTCAACTGGTCAGCCTGCGCGAGTTGCTGGGCGCGTCCGATTACGTCAGCGTACATGTGCCAGCGACCAAGGAAACGGACGACTTTTTTGATGCAGAGACCCTGGGTTTGATGAAGCGCGGCGCCTGTTTCATCAATACGGCGCACGGCGGCCTGGTAAAGGAATCACTTCTGGCGGAGGCACTGCTTGACGGGCGCCTGGGCGGCGTGGCGCTTGATGTCTGGAATGAGGAGCCGCCCTTCAACAGCCCGCTGATCGGCCTAGACCGGGTCATACATACGCCGCATATCGGCGACAACACAGCCGAAGCGCGCCAGGATTTGTCGCAGCAGATCGTGCGACAAGTGATTGACGCGCTAAACGACCGCGATTACCGCAACGTGGTCAATATGCCCCTGCTGCCGGGCGTCGCCTATGAAGAGATCAGGCCATACATGCAATTGGCGGAGAGCATCGGCGCGCTGCAGCATGTCTTGGCGCGCAGTCCGATTCAGCGCATCGCCATCGAGATCATTGGCGATGACATGAACGGGCTAATCAAACCGATGACAGTCGGCATCTTGAAAGGCTTGCTGCGCCCGATTTTGGGCGAAAGCGTCAGTTATGTAAATGCGCCCCTGCGGGCGACCGAACGCGGCTGGCAGATCACGCAAGCGAAGGGCATCAAGATCAGCGAATACCGCAATGTCATCACCTGTCAGATCACGCTGGAAGATGGCGAGGAGATCAGCGTCGCCGGCGCCCTGCTGGACAGGCAGAAGCCGTATATCTTGCAGATCAACGATTATCGCGTACATTTCGAGCCGCGCGGTCACCTGCTCATCATGGGCAGCCATGACAAGCCGGGGGTGATCGGGCGGGTCGGCACGCTTATGGCGGAGAATGGCATCAATATCGCCAGCTGGCATACGGGCCGGGCGGCGCCGGGCGGCAACACGCTGACGGTGCTGAGTTTTGATGAGGCGCTGCCGGAAGCGGTGATGGCGGCGCTGCGCGAGCAGGACTTCATCCGGCATGTGCATCAGTTGCGGATTTGAGCGGCGCCAAATCAAGCGCTTTCAGAGGTCTCCGCGAGCTGCCCCCGCCGGCTTCCGCTTCTCACATTGGCGACAAGCACCCGCATGCGGCGCCGACAATCAGAGCAAATCCCTCACCGCTGTGTCCGGTTTCCATGATTCGCACACCGAGCATTACAAGCGCGAGAGCCAAGCCGACCAGTAATAGCATGCCCAGCCGCTCGTTCCAGATGATGCCGCGAACCACAGCCATGTTGAAGCTGTGGCTTTCCTTGGCGTTATGCTGTTCTTGGTGAATGTCGGCAGCCTGCCGCTCTTCCGCCAGCGTCAAGATTCTTTCCGCGCTGCCCGGCAAAGTTGCTTCGTAGCGTTCAACGATGCTTGGATGCGGTAGGATGCCTGAGTAACGTTCAACTTGTCGAATTTCCAATTGAAACGCGATAATCGCCCGTGCAAAGTCCTCGCTCTTTTCGGGCGGGATGTTTTGAAGCAGTTCCTTGGAAATACCGCTGGAATCCAGCAGGCGCGAAGCTTCTGGCAGTCGCTCTTCTCTTTCAGGTTCGTCGCCCACGCGCTTCACTTACCGTTCGTCACACGGTGATAACTTTCCAGCGCCCGTTGCCAACGTTCATCGACCGATCGCCAAATGGCCTTGACTCGTTTCTCGTCTGCATCAACAAGCCCCATCAAAACCATCAAATCTTCTTGGCGCGCGTTGCGAATAGACTCGGCGTCTGATTGCCGCTCCCCGCCATTTCCCGCCAAACCAATTTCATTTTCATATTCGCCGATTGCCCGGCGCACGCTGTCTCCTACGGCGCCCCAGGCTGTACGCTGTGCGTCTTCCCTGGAATCAGACGGTGGACGCTTTTGATAGTGGGCGCGCATTTGCTCAATCAACTCTCGATCCAACTCACCACTGAAGTCAAACAGCCGCGCGATTCCACGCATAAAAGGGCGCTTCGGCAAGGCAACCGGCATTGCTGTTTTTTTCGCAGCCATTCTAATACCTCTCCCGCTTGTCACACCCAATCATATCTTTGCGGCGGCAGTCATGTCAAGTCGCCCCAGCGCGCTCAATCCAAGTGGCTCTTGATATTCAACGCGACCTCTTTGCTGATGCCGCTGACCGCCGAAAGCTCGGCAACGCTGGCGCCTCTGATGGCGTCAATGGAATTCTCGAAGTGTCTGAGCAGCACTTTGCGCCGTTTCGGTCCGACGCCGGGGATAGTCTCCAGTCGGCTGGCCATGCCCGCTTTGCGGCGTTGCGAGCGGTGGCTGGTGATGGCGAAGCGATGCGCTTCATCGCGGACGCGCTGCACCAGGTAGAGGGCTTCGCTGCGACGAGGCAGCAATATAGGATCCGGCTGGTTTGGCACGAATAGCTCCTCGATGCGCTTGGCCAATGACGCCAGCGGCACGCGATCAGTTAAGCCAAATTCCGCCAACACAGTCTTGGCCACATTGAGTTGCCCAACGCCGCCATCAATCAGCAGCAGATCGGGCAGGCGGCGCCAGGTCTCGTCTTTGTCGCGGCCATCGGGCGAGAGCTCGGCTTCCGCTTCGGCCGCATGCTTCCAGCGCAGGAATCGTCGGGTTAAGGCTTCATTCATCGACTGATAATCGTCTGAGCCGCTGTGAGACACGCTGCGAATGTTGAAGCGGCGGTATTCGCTTTTGCGGGCGACTCCCCGCGTGAAGACGACGCGGCTGGCGACAATCGCCGTGCCTTGCGTCGTGCTCACGTCAAAGCACTCGATGCGATTGGGAATGCGCGGCAGCTTCAGCGCCTCCTGCAATTCCGCCATTGCCGTCTCGTGTTTGGTGGTGTCGGCTTCGTATTGCGCGCGCATCATTTGCAGGCTTTCGAGAGCGTTCTCCTGCGCCAAACCGATCAGCTTGCGTTTGTCGCCCCGCTGCGGCACATGAATGGTCACCTTTGAGCTGGCGCGTTTGTCGCTGAGCCAGCGCTCGAGGATGCGCGCTTCTTCGACTTCGTTGGGCAGGATCAGCTCGCGCGGGATATTGCTGGACGAGGCGTAGAATTGGCTGATGAACTGTTCCAGCACCGCCCCGTCGCTTTCGCCTTCGGTATTGTTCATCGCGCGCGAGTCGCTTCCGATCAGCTTGCCGTTGCGGATGAACATGATCTGCACGGTGGCGTCGCGGTCATCGCGCGCCAGGGCGATCACATCGTGATCGGTCATATGCCTGCCGACCGCCTTGTGCTTGTTGGTGATGAAATCAATCGCCCAGAGCTGATCGCGAATGGCGGCCGCCGCTTCAAAGTTGAGTTCAGCGGAGGCGCGTTTCATCTCGTGCTTGAGCCGCTTGCGCACATGTTCGGCGCGACCGCCCAGCACATCCATCAGTTCCTGAATCATGAAGCGGTACTCTTCGCGATCGACGGCGCCGATGCAAGGCGCGTTGCAGAGCTTGATGTCATGGAAAAGGCAGGCGCGCTCGTCTGCGCCGGTAATTTCCCGGTCACAGGTCAGATAGGGGAAGGCTTTGCGCAGATCCCGCAGCGTTTTCTGCACCACCCACATCGCCGAATAGGGACCGAAATAGCGCGAGCCATCATCGACGATGCGGCGCGTGGTCTCCACTTTGGGGAAGGCATCGCCCCAGCCGACGCGGATATAGGGGTAGCGTTTGTCATCCTTGAGTTCGATATTGAAGCGCGGCTTGTGCTTCTTGATCAGCGTCTCTTCCAGGATCAACGCCTTCACTTCGTTTTCGGTGATGATGAAGTCGATATCCGCGACCAGCCCGCGCATGCGCAGCGTTTTGCTGTTGCCATCGGCGACGGCTGTGAAGTAGCTGCGGACGCGATTGCGCAGGCGCTTGGCTTTGCCGACGTATATGACCTTGCCCGCTCCGTTCTTAAGCAAATAGACGCCCGGCTTGGCTGGCAGGTTCTTCAGGATTGTCTCAATATGAGGCGGTTTCTTGTATGACATGGCGGTGGATTGAGCATAATCAGCAATCTATATTTTAGCATGATCTCAAAAGCGCGAGTTAGAGCGTGAAGGCAGGCGGGCGACGATCGGGCTCAGCAGCGATTTCAATATGCGGTATGCTGGCGCTATACAGTTAACTGTCGTTTTGCGGGCATAATGATTCAGCATATTCCGATATTGGAGCGCGATATTGTCGAGGCTTTGCGCGCGGAAGACCCGGCAGTCAAACGACTGGTGGATGGCACCGTCGGCGGCGGCGGGCATACGCTTGCGCTGCTGCGAGCGGGCATTGATGAAGCGCTCTGCTTTGACCGGGACCGAAGCGCGATTGATAGCGCCCGCGGAAGACTGAGCGAATTCGCTGACCGGGCGCGCATGGTCCATGGAAGTTACTGCGACATGGCAGCTGAGGCGCGGCTTTCCGGCTGGGACGCAGTTGACGCCATATTGCTGGACCTGGGCTTGTCTTCGCTGCAGCTTGATGATCCTGAGCGAGGATTTTCCTTTCGCCATGATGCGCCGCTGGATATGCGATTTGACCGCGGCGGCGGCGGTATGACAGCGCAGGACCTGGTTAACGGGTTGCCGGCGGCGGAGCTCGCCAATTTGCTCTACCGCTATGGCGAAGAGCGACAATCACGCCGAATAGCCAGCGCGATCGCTGAGCGGCGTCCAATTGAGTCGACGCGTCAACTGGCTGATCTGGTGGCGCGCGCCAAACGTGGACGCGCCCGCCCTTCGCCCAGGACGCATCCGGCGACCAAGGTGTTTCAGGCGCTGCGCATCGCGGTCAACGGGGAATTAGAGGCGCTGGAGCGCGCCCTGCCCATCGCTGTCGAGTTGCTGCGACCGGGCGGGCGCCTGGCTGTCATCAGCTTTCACAGCTTGGAAGATCGAATCGTAAAGCAGACCTTCAAGAAGCTGTCGACAGCGGTAAGCGCGCCGCCCGGGATGGCCTCCATACAAGCGGCGACGGCACAGATCAGACTGGTCAATCGAAAGCCGATCGTTCCATCGCGCGAAGAAATCGCGGCAAATCCGCGCAGCCGCAGCGCCAAACTCCGCGTCGTTGAAAAGCTGGAATCAGCTTGAAGCCAAGTTGCGTGAACTGGCGAATTGAATACATTGGTAAGGACATAGCGCGCTGCCGGCGCACCGTTTTCATTTCTGTCATCCCGATTGACGAATCATAAACGATCATGTCGCAAACCTGGTTCCAACATACCTTCAGTCGCAAACGCTTTCAGACACGTAATCAGGCGACGGCGATGGCGATTCTGGGCATCGCAGTTTTGCTGATTTTGGGAAGCCTGTACTTGTCGCAGGTGGCCTCTTTTGCCATCACCAATCGGGAGATTGAAGCTTTGATCAGCCGACGCGACCAATTGAAACGCCAGAACGAGCAGCTGATCGGAGAAATCGCCAGCTTCCGGACGGTGCCGCGTTTGTTCGCGCGCGCGGTCGAAATTGGCTTTCGGCCCGCCACGAACAACGAGATCGATTACCTGCTAATAGAAGGATATGATTTGAAAAGGAGCGACGCGCGGATCGACGCCCGCTCACCTGAGCCACTGGACGCGGCGGCGCCAACTTATGAAGAGACCTTCACCGGCTGGCTCGAGCAGCAGTTTACGCTATTAAGAGCGCAGCTCGAATCTTTCGGCAAGTGACCAGAGCCTTCGTTCGTATGCAAGGACTTTCGCCACAGCAATCCACGATCCAAGCGCGGCTGCCCTTTGTCGCCATCTTCCTCATATTGTTGGCTGCCTATCTCGTCATCAATTTGGCGAACTTTCAGTTTTTCCCGCGGTCGGTGCGGCAAGAACTGGAGAAGATCGGAAGCGCGGTTACCAACACGACGCTTCGGGTGCCGGCCGAGCGCGGTCTGATCTTTGATCGAGACGGCGAGCCGCTCGCATTCAATATCGTGCAATATCGCCTCGGTGTCAGCCCGGATCTGGTAGCCGATCCGGAAGCGCTTAGCGATCAAGTGGCGAATATCTTGGGCGTTGACGAGTTTGAAGTCTATCGAAAGACGATCAGTGACAATGTCTGGGAATTCGTCGCCGGTCCCATTTCCGCTGAGCAAGGACAGGCTATCGCGGCGCTTGACGAAATCTCGCTCGGTCTCGAAGAAATCCCCAAACGCTTCTATCCGCAGGAAACGCTCGCCGCGCACGTAATCGGCATCGTACTTGACGAGGGGCTGGTGGGATCGCTGGGCGTGGAAGGCGCGTATAACGATACGCTTTCTGGGCGCGTGCTGGATCTATCGATCAGCAATGTTCCTTTCGATCTGCCGCAAGACCGGCCGGCCGAGCAACGCGGCAAGGATATCGTGCTGACGCTGGACCGTGATGTGCAGTTTTGGGTCGAGAGCGAATTGAAAGCGGCGGTTGAGGAGTATCAAGCCTACCGCGGCACCGTCATCGTGATGGATCCGGGCACGGGCGATGTCTTGGCGCTGGCCAACTATCCGACGATGGACCCAAACCGCTTTTTGGAAATCGAAGACCCCGCCCTGCTAGAGAATCCGGCGGTGCAGAGCGTCTATGAACCGGGATCAATCATGCAGGCGCTGACGGTGGCCAGCGCGCTGGAAACCGGAACAATCACGCCCTACTGGACATACAATGACGACGGCCATCTTGAAATCGGCGGGAAAGACATTTGGAATCGGTTTTTCCAGGCTCACGGCACCGCCGATGCCGCCACAATTCTGATTCGCTCGCTGAATTCCGGCGCGGCGACTGTAGGGCTGGAAATGGGCACCGAGAAATTTTATAGCATGATGCGCGCCTTTGGATTTGGTCAAGCCACCGGTGTTGGTTTGTTTGCCGAGGAGCGGGGCGACCTGAAATTGCCGGGGGACACCAACTGGAACGAGAGTTATCTTGGCTATAACAGCTTTGGCCAAGACGTCAAGGTCACGCCGATGCAGCTGATCGCCGCGTTCAGCGCAATTGCAAATGACGGCATCATGAGGCAGCCGCGCATCGTGCGGCAAGTGATCGGGGATGACGGCATAGAGGAGGCGCGGCCGACGACTGTGCGGCGCGTCGTTTCCGTTGAGACGGCCGCCAATGTTAGAGATTTGATGATTCGTGTGGTTCGCGAAGGAGCGCTAGGCGCCTTCATGCGCGGTTACACCATTGCTGGCAAGCCCGGCACCGCCTGGATCTCGACCGCCGTTGGCGAAGAAGTTGGATCTCATTCGTCAATCGTGTCTTTTGTCGGCTTTTTGCCCGCTCACGATCCGCAAGCGGTCATTTTGGTCAAGCTTGATCGGCCGAAAGAGTATTACGGCTACAAGGTTACACCTCACATTTTCAAGCGAATCGCGGAACGTCTTGTTATTCTGCTCGAAATACCGGATGATGAAGTCCGCAATCGGCTAAACGCGGCGAAGACGAATGCCAGCGCAGACGAAAGCTAGGCACGCCAAATCATGGACGGGCAATTACCGCTTGCGCTCAGCGTAGGAGGCGCAACCTTTTTGCTGGGCGTCATCTGGGGCGGACCCTTTGTCGCGATACTGCATCGCTTCAATTTGGGCAAGCAGATCCGCGCCGAACTCATGGACAGCCATCATGTGCAAAAGATTGGCACGCCAACCATGGGCGGGATCATGATCATCTTGCCAGCCATCGCCGTCACGCTCGCGCTGAACATTTCACGCATCGTAGAGGCTGGCGAGGGGCGCAGCATTCTTTTGCCAATTATCGTGCTGATTGGCTTCGCCTTGCTCGGCGTAATTGACGACTGGGAAGGCATTCAAACTTCGCGCGGCGAGGTGGGCGAAGGATTATCGGGCAAGTTGAAGTTCGCGCTACAGATTCTTCTGGCTTTGAGCGCGTCAACCGCCATCTCCTACTTCGAGTTTTCTTTTGCCAATAGCATGCACCTTCCGTTAATCGGCGCCGAGATTCCGCTGCACCCGTTACTCTTCGTAGCGATAAGCACGTTCATCATTGTCGCGACGTCTAACGCGACCAACTTCACCGACGGGTTGGATGGTTTGGCTGGCATCATCAGCGCCAGCGCATTTGGCGCCTATGGTGTAATCGCTTTCTTGCAAGAGCAAATCTACATGGTGGAGCTTTGCTTTGTGATCGTTGGCGCCTGTTTCGCCTTTCTGTGGTACAACGCCCATCCGGCGCAGTTGTTCATGGGCGATACCGGTTCGCTGGCGCTGGGCGCGACGCTCGGCACGGTGGCGGTGATGACGGGTGAGTGGCTGCTGCTGCCGGTCATCGCCATTGTGCCGGTGATGGAGATCCTGAGCGTTATCCTGCAAGTCGCCTCGGCAAAGCTCAGCCGCCGTTTCTACGGCGTCGATATTCGCCCCTTTCGCCGCACGCCGATCCATCATCACTTCGAATTGGGTGGCTGGAGCGAGACGCAAATCGTGCAGCGCTTCTGGCTGATTGGCATCCTCAGCGCCTTCGTGGGCGTAGCGCTGGCATTGCTTTAGACGCTATCGGTTGCGCTAATCCCCAACTTACAAAAAAGAGGATATCAATTCAGCAGGCAAGTACTTGGCGCGAATCGTTTGCCTTTTGCGGATATTTTCGGGCGAGCCACCGGCTGGCGCCTGTTTACGTTGTGGGCAACCAACCCCACCCCCCGGCTCCATCACCGAGGCATCAGGGAGGGGGAGCTAATCATAACGGCGCGCAAGGTATTTTGCGTGGGCGGCGGCGTTGTCGCGCGTGCGTCTACGCGGCTTGTCCGCTAGTATGTTCATGTGCATGCGCCAGGGCAATTTGCGTCTGAAAATACGCGCAGGCGTCATGTCGCGAATCCCCGACGCGCTATAATTGAAACTGTTTGTTCGCTCGCCTTGTAGACCACGGCGCAACGATGGTTGGACGAGATTCCCTGGCTGGCAAAAAGGTAGTCGTCTTCGGCTTCGGCCGCCAAGGCAAGGCGCTCGCGCGCTGGCTGCCGACGGTGGGCGCGGAAGTCACCGTGACCGACAGCCGCAGCGCCAAAGAACTCGGATTGCGCCGCCGCGATTATCCGGGCATCCGCTTCTATCTCGGCCGGCATCCGGACGAGGTCTTAATCGGGGCGCGCTGCATTTGCGTATCGGGCGGCGTCCCGCTTGACTTGCCGATTCTGCAATTGGCGCGAAAACGGGGCATTCCCCTCAGCAACGACGCGCAGCTATTCATCGAGCGGTGTCCGGCGCCGATAATCGGTATAACGGGAAGCGCTGGCAAAACCACGACGACTGCCCTGGTGGCGAAGATCGTGGAACGCGCGGGCTACAAAGTATGGCTTGGCGGCAATATCGGCAATCCACTGATAGAGGAGCTATCGAAGATCCGCGCCAATGATGTCGTGGTGATGGAGCTTTCCAGTTTTCAACTGGAACTGATGACGAAGAGTCCGCAAGTCGCGGCTGTGCTCAACTTGACGCCGAATCACTTGGACCGGCACGGAAGCTTCGAGCGATACGCCGCAGCCAAAGCCAATATCCTGCGGCATCAGCGAGCCAGCGATGTAGCGGTGCTCGGCTGGGACGACCCAGGCAGCAAGTCGCTGGAGCCAATGGTGAAAGGAGAGCTGCTCGCGTTCAGCTTGTACGATATGGCGCCCGATGGCGCTTTCATGCTGGGGAGTCGGCTGATCATCGCCGGCTCCGCCAGTTTCGACGCAAACCCGCATGTCGTCTGTGAGCGCGGAGAAATTCCGCTGCGCGGCGACCACAACGTTAGGAATGTGCTGGCGGCTTGCGCCATTGCTGGCTCAATGGGCTTGGCGATTGACCGGCCCGGCGTCGCGCCGGAAGTCATGCAATTGGCGATTTGCGAGTTCAAGCCGGTGGCGCACCGATTGGAGAATGTGCGCGCCATCGGGGGCGTCACTTGGGTGAACGATAGCATTGCCACCGCGCCGGAGCGGCTGCTGGCTGCGCTCGCCAGCTACGATGAGCCGCTGGTGCTGTTAATTGGCGGCGCCGACAAAGACTTGCCCTGGGAGGCGGCGATTCTGGCGGCGCTGCAAAAGGCGCGACATATCGTCGTATTCGGCGAAGACGGTGAGAAGCAAGTGGCGACGAAGGTGATGAATCTGCTGGACAAGATGCGCGTTGGCGAGGCGCGAGTGTCCCGGGCGCCGACCCTGGCGGACGCGGTCCAGCGCGCGGCGGAAGTGGCAAAAGCGGGCGATATCGTGCTGCTATCGCCTGGCGGCACGAGCTACGACGCCTACAGCGACTTCGCCGAGCGCGGCGAGCACTTTCGCCAATTGGTAACTCAACTATAATGAATGGACTCCGCACGCGCGACGCCAGCACAGGGACGGTATGACGAACCGAGTCAATTATGACGGCAGGCAACGCCGAATTCGCCGCCGAATTCGTCAGGGTTTTGGCTTCAGCGGCGTCGATGACAGCAGTCCCCGCCCGATCTCCTTCCAAAGGCGGCGCTTGCTGGCGTCGCTTGACAAGCCGCTGGTGGCGGTGGTCGTCCTGCTACTCGCCATCGGCTCGCTGATGGTATTCAGTTCGACGTGGGACTGGAGCAACAAGACCTACGGCAGCGCAACCGGTTTCTTCATAGAGGAGCATCTGCGCAATGTCGTGCTGGCGACGCTGGCTTTGATTTTTTTCGCCACGATCGATTATCGCTTTTGGAAGCGATTTGCGTTCTGGCTGCTGCTGCTGACGATCGTGCTGCTCGTTGCCGTTAGGCTATTTGGCGAAGTGAGATTCGGCGCGCAGCGTTCATTCACCGGCGGGCGCTTTCAGCCGGGCGAGTTGGCGGAATTCGCTACTGTGCTCTACATGGCGGCTTGGCTGGGTTCAAAAAACACAAGGGTCGACAGTTTCTTTTTCGGCTTGATTCCCTTTCTGTTGGTCGTCGGAACCCTAAGCGGCCTCATTGTGTCGCAGCCGGACCTGAGTTCGGCCGCCATCGTTGCGCTGACGGCCGGGGTCATGTACTTCGTAGCTGGCGCCAATCTAATGCAGATGGGCGCCGTTGGCGCTTTGGCGGGCTTAGTTACGGTGATCGTTGTCGAAAGCCGGCCCTACGCGCAACAGCGAATTGCCGACTTTGTGGCTGGGTTCAGCGATGTCACCTTGTCAGATTACCACACGCTGCAGGCGATAACGGCTTTTCTGCGCGGCGGCTGGATCGGCGTCGGCATCGGCCATTCAGAGCAGAAATTTGGCGCGCTGCCGGCGCCGCACACCGATAGCATTTTCGCCATCATCGGAGAAGAACTGGGCGTCTTCGGCGCCGCCCTGGTGGTTGCGCTTTATGTCGCCTTCGCCATCCGCGGCTTCCAGATTGCGCGCCGCGCGAAAGACAGTTTTGGTTCGCTGCTTTGTGTTGGTTTCACCTCCTGGGTGATCATTCAAGCGCTGCTGAACATCGCCGTGATGACGGGCGCCATACCCTCGACCGGCGTACCTTTGCCTTTCATCAGCTTCGGCGGGTCTTCGCTGATGGTGGTGATGATCGGCGTTGGTCTGATGCTGAGCGTGCACCGCGTGGCGACCCGGCGAAAATCGACAGCGGAACGGAGAAGCGAAATTGCGAGTTTTGATCGGAGCTGGCGGAACCGGCGGACACGTCTATCCCGCGCTGGCGGTCGCCCAAGCGCTGCTGCGGGGCAGCAGTGAGGCGCGCGCGCTCTACTTTATTGGCGCGGCAGGTGGCATGGAACGCAAGCTGGTGCTGGAATCGGGGCTCGAATTCGCCGGCTATCACGAGATTCTCGCCGGACCGCTGCACGGGGTAAATCCGCTGCGAGCGCTCGCCAGTCTGCTCAAGTTGAGCGTGGGAACTATCCAGTCTTGCATCAAGTTATTGCAAATCCGACCGCGGGTGATTCTGCTGACCGGTGGCTGGTCGAACCTGCCGGTTGCAATTGGCGGTCGCATATTTGGCATTCCCATCGTGATATATCTACCCGATATCGAACCAGGCTTGGCGATCAAGGCGCTGCAGCGTTTCGCAGGCGCAGTCGCCGTCACCGTCGAGGCTTCGGCGGCGTATTTTCCGTCGGGTAAAGCGGTCGTCACCGGTTATCCTCTGCAAGAGAATCGGCTGAACGTCACGCAAGAGAAGGCGCGCGAACACTTCAATTTGGATGCCGCGCGCAAGACGCTGCTAGTCTTTGGCGGCAGTCGCGGCGCGCGAAATATCAATATCGCTCTTGGCGCTCATCTCCGTCCGCTTCTCGATAACGGCTTGCAAGTGCTGCACATCACCGGTGAGTTTGATTGGGAGCGAGCAATGCGGGAGGCGGGCGAACTGAAAGATCATCCAGATTACCATGTCTTCCCCTACTTGCATGATGACATGGGTTTGGCTTTCGCCGCCGCCGACCTCGCCCTTTGCCGCGCTGGCGCCAGTACGCTGGCTGAACTGCCCTTGTTCGCGTTGCCGGCGATACTCGTGCCCTACCCATACGCCTGGCGCTATCAGAAAGTGAATGCCGATTACCTCAGCGAGCGTGGCGCGGCGGTCAGAATGAATGACGAGGAAATGACCGCGAAACTATATGAAGAGGTCTCCAAGCTCATGAACGATGAGACGCGTCTGCATGAGATGAGCCGCCGTTCGGGCGCGCTGGCGAATCCCGCTGGCGCGGAGCGGCTGGCTCGTCTGCTAATCGAAACGGGTGGCGCTTGAGCCGTTGGCGGGGTTCGGGCGCGCCAGGCGATTAATGCTGGCTGGCGGCCATCGCAATCAACATTCTGGCTTTCGTCGTCATGTTTGTCAGATTCGCATTCCGCATTCATTTTTCGGGAGGCATTGCAGAAGCATGTTGCAGTTGAAGTCGGGGCAGCGTATTCATTTCGTCGGCATCGGCGGCGCTGGTCTATCGGCAATTGCGCGGATTCTGCTGGAACGCGGCTACTCCGTCAGCGGCTCAGACATGCGCGACAGCTCGCTAACGGAGGCGCTCGCACAGGATGGCGCGCGCGTCCACCTGGGACATGACGGGCGTTATGTGCAGGGCGCGGATTTCGTGCTGGCGACATCGGCCGCTCAACAGGATCATGTCGAAATCGCAGCGGCGAAAGCGCTTAGCATCCCGGTCTTCCGGCGCAAAGAGTTCATGCCCGCGATCCTTCATGGCTGCGATACAATCGCGGTGGCCGGCGCCCATGGCAAGACGACGACGACGTCCATGATCATCCACATTTTGCAGACCGCCGGTAAAGACCCTAGCTTCATCGTCGGCGGGATCATGGCGAGCACGGGCGAAAATGCTGCAGTTGGCACAGGTCCGTCCTTCGTCATAGAAGCCGACGAATACGACAATATGTTTCACGGATTGAATCCTAATCTCGCTGTCGTCACCAACGTGGAGCACGATCATCCTGATTTCTTTAGGACGCCGGCGCAGTTGAGATCGGCTTTCGCTGCATTCGTAGCGTCGCTGGCGGACGACGGTGCGCTGGTCGTTTGCGCGGACGATGAAGCGGCATGCGATATCGCCAAGGCGCGCCGCGCTTTCGGCGGTAAGGTGATCAGCTACGGCATTGAGAATCCGACGGCTGATTGGCGGGCGACCGATTTGCGCTTTTGTGGCGATATGGTTGCCGCGTCTATTGCCCTCCGTGGTTGCGCGCGCGCTGAACTTCAGCTTGGGGTTCCCGGCGCGCATAATGTACTGAATGCGCTGGCGGCGCTGGCGGTCGCGGACGAACGAGGCGTGAGACCCGAAGAGGGCGCCGCCGCGCTCAGCAGCTTCCAATCGACGGCGCGCCGATTCGAAGTCCGCGGCGAACGCGATGGCGTGATTGTGGTTGATGACTACGCGCACCATCCGACTGAGATTCGGGTCAACATCGAGGCGGCGCGTCTGCGCTACCCCGAGCGTCAGATTTGTGCCGTGTGGCAGCCGCATACTTATTCGCGGGTTCAAACGTTCTGGTGGGGATTCGTCAGCGCCTTCGACGGCGCCGATCAAGTGATCGTGACGCCAATCTATGCTGCGCGCGAAGCCCCGCTGAAAGGCGTGACCGGCGAGGCGCTTGCCGAAGCGATATCCTCGCAACGCCCGGCAATATATTCGCCAACATTTGACGATGTGGTTGAGACGCTGAAGCGCTCCGCGAAGGCGCCGGCCCTTGTGCTGATATTCAGCGCAGGCGACGCCAATCTCATCGCCGATAAGTTCCTCGCCGCGGGGGCGTAGAGCCGATGGAGTCGTTTGATGAGCATGCGATAGCAGGCTTGCTGGCGCAGCAAACGCTGGCTCGATACACCGCCGCTCGCCTGGGTGGTCCCGCCGATTATCTTTACATCGCCAAGGACCCGGAATATCGAGATACGCTTGATCTCTTGCGATTGGCATGGGGGAGCGGGCTTGATGTGACGGTCATTGGAGGCGGCGCCAATGTCTTGGTGTCCGACGCTGGCATCCGCGGTCTGACGATCATCAATCGGGCGTCGCGAATCGAGAGCGCGGACGACGGTGAAAATGCGCTAATCGCCGTCAGCAGCGGCACGAGCATGATCCGCCTGTCGCGCTACTGTCAAGAAAAGGGGCTGAGCGGCCTGGAGTGGGCGATCGCCGTGCCGGGCACAGTAGGCGGCGCCGTGGTCAACAACGCGGGCGCGCACGAAAGCGATGTCGCGAATTCGCTTGCCAGCGCGCTGATTTACGAAGCTAAGCATGGGGAGCGGTGGTACGGGATCGATGATCTTGATTTCGCCTACCGTCATTCGTGGCTGAAGCAGCGCGCCGATCGCCGCTATTTTGTCATAGGGGCGCGGTTTCAGTTGCGGCCCGACGACCCGGCATTGATTCAAGCGCGGATGGACCACAATAACGAACATCGGCGCCGAACCCAGCCGCCGGGCGCCAGCCTAGGCAGCATATTCAAGAATCCGCCCGGCGACTACGCTGGACGGCTGATTGAGGCGGCGGGCTTAAAGGGTTTGAGCGTCGGTTCAGTGCAGGTCTCCCCGGTGCACGCCAATTTCTTTGTCAACCGGGGCGACTCGGCTACCGCTCGCGATTATATGGCGCTCATTTGCCAGGTCCGCGAACGAGTGTACGAGGCTTTCAATCTGCGACTTGAATTGGAGATCCAGACACTCGGCGATTGGCAGTGATATTGCGCGCCAGGCGGTTTGCGCCGTATTTTGAGCGATAGTACACTGAAAATCGTATTGAGCGACGGCTCTGCCATGCATCATTTGGAAGACCCCGAGTGCCTAGTCATGTCCAAGCTCATAGACGGCAACCGGAGCGCGCGCCCGGCGTCTTGCATCGGTCAACGCCCGGCGCGGCGCCCAAGCGATCGGCGCCGGCTCGCCGCGAGCGCAGCCGCGTTTTTTCGCGCTGGCGCGTGTCGAGCGCCGTCATGTTCATCCTGTTCAGCGTCATCCTGCTGCTCATCTTTAGCAACGATGTCTTTTATGTACGGTCCATTCAAGTGCGGGGCAACACGCATATTTCGCGCGAGGAGGTATTCGCTTTCTCCGATATCGCAGACTATCACATGTTTTGGCTGGATCCAGAGCAGATTCGTCAGCGTGTATTGCGTTCGTCGTCGATTGCCGATATCGCAATTGAACTCGGCTGGCCGCCAAATCTGGTAACAATCATTGTGCAAGAACGGCAACCCGCAATTGTATGGTCAGACGGCGGCGAGGAGACGTGGATTGATTTACAAGGCCGAGTGATGCGCGCCCGGGTCGAGATGCCGAATTTGCTGCATGTGAATCTCATTTCCGATCGCTATGACGGACCGAAACCAAGCGCGGAGGAATTCAGCGGAGACATGGTTTTGGGCGCCCTGCGGCTACGGGAGATTTTGCCAGAGGGCGAACACCTCAGTTTTCACCCGGCATACGGCCTGGGTTGGACCAATGAACTGGGTTGGCAGGTGTGGATGGGCAGCGATTCGGCCGCGGTCATGGGAGAAAAAGTGCATCTGTATAACGTCTTGGTGGAAAACATTACCAGTCGCGCGATTCCTATTGCGGAGTTGAATATCGCAAATCCCGACGCGCCATTCTACCGGGTATTAGGGGAGCTATGAATCGACATGGGTGACTTAGTAGTAGGTTTAGATGTTGGCACTCACAAGATTTGCACGATTGTTGGCGAGGTGCGACCCGAGGATGTTTATGTCGTCGGCTTGGGGATTGAGCCCAGCGATGGGATGAAGAAGGGCGTCGTCAACGACGTTGGCGCGCTTTCCTCCGCCATTGCCAAGTCGGTGCGCAAGGCGGAAAAGTCGAGCGGCTACGACATCAATCGCGCCTTTGTCAGCGTTGCGGGCAGCCATATTTCCTCCTTGACCAGCCGCGGTTTGGCGACCATCGTCGGCTCGCGCAGTGTGGGCGCGGAAGATCTGGACAAGGCGATGAGCGTCGCCCGCAATATCGCGATCCCGCATAATCGCGAGATTTTGCATGTGGTGCCACGCAGCTACACGCTGGATGGGCAAGAAGGCATCCGCAGTCCCTTGGGCATGCACTGTTTCCGGCTTGAGGTGGACGCTCATATCATCACCGCCTCGACGACCAGCCTGGCAAATCTGGAAGACGCGGTGGAATCGGCGGGCGTACTAGTCGATCGCTTCATCCTCAATCCTTTGGCCGCTGGCGATGCCATCTTGACCGAGCATGAGCGCGAGATGGGCGCGGTGGTCATCGATATTGGCGGCGGCACAACCGATCTGGCGATATTCATTGATGGCACGGTTTGGCATACAGCGATCATCCCGGTGGGCGGCAATCACGTCACCCAGGATATCACATACTGGATGCGCGTTCCCTTCGGCTTGGCCGAGCAGGTCAAGATTCAGCGCGGTCACGCCGATATGAATGCGGTGAGCGAATCAGATGTCTTTCCGGTGGAGCCCTTCGGCGGCGAGATTCTGCCGGTTTCGCGGCGAGATTTGGCGATGGTGATTGAAGCGCGCTTCGAAGAGATCTTTGAACTGGTCGAGAAAGAAGTCAAACGCTCGGGTTACGCTGGCTTGCTGCGCGCGGGCGCAGTAATCACTGGCGGCAGTTCTCAATTGCCCGGCTATCGCGACCTGGCGTCGCGAATCCTGAATGTGCCCGTTCGCTTGGCGCATCCGGAGAAGATCACTGGCATCGCCGATACGCTCAAGAATCCATCCTACAGCACCAGCGTCGGGTTGCTGCGGCTGGGGCTGGAGATGGACGCCATGGTTGAGCCGGAAGTTGTCGACACGATGGGCTTGCCGGTGAACCAGTGGGGCCGGCGGATGAACGAGATTATACGGCGCTTTCTGCCGCAGGATGATTGAGAAATCCAGCCGATAATTGTTGTGGATTATTGCCGCGTATTTGAATTGCGCATGGTCGCAATACGCGTACAATGAGCAAATGAACGAGCCGTACACGTTGGTTTAACGTGCTGATTCACGAGGGTAGACATTATGGTCAATGATTTGATAACTGGGGAAAACTTCGCGCAAATCAAGGTCGTTGGCGTTGGCGGCGGGGGTGGAAACGCCGTCAATCGCATGATCAATGAAGGATTGGGTGGCGTTGAGTTTATTGCCGTAAACACTGATAACCAGGCATTAATGTTGTCCAAAGCGAAGACGCGCGTTCGCATCGGCGACAAGCTGACGCGTGGTCTCGGCGCTGGCGGCAATCCCGAGATTGGGCGCAAGGCAGCTGAAGAGAGCTCGGAAGATTTGCTCGAGGTGCTTCGCGGTTCAGACATGATATTTGTCGCCTGCGGTATGGGCGGCGGCACCGGCACCGGCGCGTCGCCGGTTATCGCGCAGATCGCCAAAGAGCTGGGCGCGTTGACCATTGGCGTCGTGACCCGTCCCTTTACTTTCGAGGGCACACGACGGGCGCAATTGGCCAAGACCGGCATTGAAGCGCTCAAGAGCCAGGTCGATACCCTAATCGTGATTCCCAATGACCGCCTGCTGCAAATGGCGGACAAGCGCTCGACGCTTCAGCAAGCCTTTTCGCTGGCCGATGATGTGCTGCGTCAAGGCATCCAGGGCATATCGGAATTGATTACCGTGCCTGGCTTAATCAACCTAGACTTTGCCGATGTACGCACGGTGATGTCCGAAGGCGGCGCCGCTTTGATGGCGGTGGGACGATGTGCCGGCGACGACCGCGCCCGATCGGCGGCCGAGATGGCGATTACCAGCGGGCTGCTTGATGTGACGATCGACGGCGCCCGCGGCATCCTCTTCTCGATAACGGGCGGCAGCGACCTGACACTATTCGAGGTCAACGAAGCGGCTGCCATAATCAAAGACAGCGCGCATCCGGAATGCAACCTCATCTTTGGCGCCCATATTGATGAAAGCATGGGCGATGAGGTCCATATCACCGTAATCGCCACCGGCTTCGAGCGCAGCCGCCTCGAAACAACAATGAAGGAAGCGGGCGCTTTGCCGATTCGTCAAACGACTCCGCTGCCCCAACCGCCCCAGGTTCAGCGCCACGTCTACGAGGAAGTGGAGGTTCAGGCGCCCGGAGAAAATACAGCGGCCGCTGGTGGGTCAGGCTCGTCTTCACCCTTCCAGCGTAACCGTCTCGCGCCGCCTTCACCGCCGCAGGAAGACCCGCGCACCTACGATAATATTGATCCCAAGAATACCGAGCTGCCAGCGTTTCTGCGCAAGCGCAATCGCCGTCAGTAAAGCGCGACAAAGCAAGATTTCACGACAAAGGTGGGCGCGAATCGCCCACCTTTTCTATTCTAAGCAATACTAAAACTGAGTTGTCAAGCGAGAACATATGAGCTATACTGAAATCGGAGCAGGCTGGGACGGGTTAGAATTTGACAGCAATTCGCGCGTTGAATCTGTCGCAAAGAAGCGCATTCCGTGCTATAAAAGTAGTCACCTTCCGTGAAGAATAATTCACGACCTGAAGTTCCTACAAAATACCCTGCGCCAACGTGAAGTCATGAATTGATGAATGTTCTTATATATGCGATAGATGCCATAGGGCATTCTCTACACATCAGGATTGTCCCGTCATGATACAGCCACAAGCAAAGACCAGCACACTGCATGAACTTGGCTATAAGATCTTCCTTGATCGCTATGCCCAGAAGGACATGACGAGAGCGAGCCTTCGGGTCGGCGACACGGTCATCGTGGTCGTCAACGCCAAGACGGGCCAACGCGAGATTGGCCGGGTGAATAATATCGACCTGCCCCAAGTCAAGGTGACGCTGCTTGATGGCGAGGTCGTTGTGCGTGATCTTGAGCATGTCGATAAGCCGATAGAAACCGAACCCGGGCAGATGATGGATCGGGTGGCGCGCGGCGTCGCCGCGACCGAAGCCGGACCCTTGAAGCAGGACGAATGGACGGAGAAGTTCCGCTGGCTGCTCGATGATTGGAAGTTCGTGCCCGGCGGGCGCATCCTGACGGCAGCCGGCACCGATCAGGACCTGACCTATTACAATTGCTATGTCATCCCCTCGCCGGAAGACTCGCGCGAAGGCATCATGACTACGTTGACGCAAATGACCGAGATCATGTCGCGCGGCGGCGGCGTGGGCATCAACCTGTCGACCCTGCGCCCTCGGCATGCTTATGTAAAAGGCGTCAACGGTCGCTCCAGCGGCGCCGTTTCCTGGGGCGGATTGTACAGCTTCGTCACCGGACTCATCGAACAAGGCGGCAGCCGCCGCGGCGCCTTGATGCTCATCCTCAACGACTGGCATCCGGATATCTTCAATTTCATCAATAGCAAGCGGCAATCGGGCAAGATCACCAACGCCAATATCAGCGTCGGCGTCTCCGACAAGTTGATGGACGCGGTGGAGGCTGATGAGGATTGGGACCTGGTCTTTCCCGATACGCGCGATCCGGATTTCGATGAACTCTGGGACGGCGATCTGGATACTTGGCTGGCCAGGGGCCGCAAGATCGTACATTACAAGACGGTTAAGGCGCGCGAACTTTGGGACGCGATGATTGAAAGCGCCTGGGCGAGCGCTGAGCCGGGCGTCTGGTTCCGCGAGCGCAGCAACAAGATGGCGAACAGTTGGTATTTCAATCCGCAGATTTGCACCAATCCCTGTGGCGAACAACCGCTCGGCGCGTTTTCCGTCTGCAACCTTGGCGCGATCAACCTGTCGAAGTTTTACGATGAAAGAAGGCGCGATGTCGCCTGGGACGAGCTGCGACGGACGGTCGCGTATGCGACGCGCTTCCTCGACAACGTCATCGACTCCACGCCATATTTTTTTGAAGAGAATCGCGATGTGCAGATGTCGGAGCGGCGCGTCGGGCTCGGCACCATGGGCATCGCCGAATTGATGCTTAAGCTCGGCGTACGTTATGGCAGCGATGAATCGGTCGAAGTCATTAACAACATCTACCGGATGATTGCCTGCGCCGCATACGAAACATCAAGCGACTTGGCGCAGGAAAAAGGCGCCTTCCCGATGTTTGAGGCTGAAAAGTTCCTCGAGAGCGGCTTCATGCGAGCGATGCCGGATGATATAAGGAGCAAGATAAGGCGCGATGGCATCCGAAACGTCACGCTGCTGACGCAAGCGCCGACCGGCACGACCGGCACTATGGTCAATACCTCGACCGGCGTTGAGCCGTTTTTCTCCTGGGTCTATTACCGCAAGAGCCGCCTCGGTTTGCATGAGGAGCAGGTGCCGATTGTGACGGAATGGTACGAGGCGCATCCGGAGGCCGAATCGCTGCCGGATTATTTCGTCACGGCGATGGACCTGTTGCCGGATGAGCATATCAAAGTGCAAGGCGCCTTCCAGCGCTGGATCGACAGCGCCATCTCGAAGACTTGCAATGTGCCGAATGAATACACCGTCGAAGAGGTCAGCGAACTGTACAAGTATATGTACGATCTCGGCTGCAAAGGCGGCACGATCTACCGCGATGGCAGCCGCGATGAACAAGTGCTGATGCTCAAGGGCGATGAACGCGCCGAGAGCGAAATGGAAGAGCTTCAGGGCGGCGAGGACACAGAGCCGGCGACGACGCCGCATCATGTATATCCGCGACCGGATATCCTGGAGGGTCGAACTGTCAAGACGCAGACGCCCTTTGGCACCGCGTACATCACCATCAATCACGATGAGCAGCAGAATCCCTTTGAAGTCTTTATCGCCATCGCTAAGGCCGGCACCGATATTCAAGCCGACGCCGAAAGCCTGGGGCGGATGATCTCTTTGCAGCTGCGCACGACTGCGCCGCATAATCGGCGCGACATGCTCAAGCTGATCATTGAGCAGTTGCAGGATATCGGCGGCGCGCGCCCAATTGGCTTCGGCCCCAAGCGTGTGCTGTCCCTGCCGGATGCAGTGGCGCGCGTATTGCAACTGGAATTTTTTCCGGAAGACCAGCCGCAGCAATTGAACCTGCCCATTGAGCAAGCTGCTTCCGGGACCGCTTCCGCCGATCGCGAGGGCGGCACGACCATGAACTCGACGATTTCGGGCGCTGATATGTGCCCGGCTTGCGGGACGATCACCTTGATTCGGGCGGAGAATTGCCGCAAGTGCCTGACTTGCGGCTACAGCGAGTGCTGATTCTTCATCCGAAGCAAAGCAAGAGCACACTTGTATGCCGGGTAAGGCTGTCGGTTAACCGACTGCTAGAACTTGCCAATGCGTCTTTACCACTATTGACGAATGAACGACTACCGTTGCGATTATGCAGAAGAAGAGATTGCGGTATCGAGTAATACGGCTGACTTTGCTGGGACTACTGGCGCTGATCCTCTATCTCGTCGGATTCGCCTTTGCCGCCTATGTCATTGGCGAGCAAGACACGACCGAATCATCCGATGTGATAATCGTTCTCGGTTCTGGCTTGCGAAAAGACGGTGAGCCCGGTCCTGCTCTCACCCGTCGAACCAGACACGGCGCCGAACTTTGGCATGAGGGCGTCGCGCCGCTGGTGCTGTGCACTGGTGGACAATCCGAATATTATCCACGCACGGAAGCAAGCGCCTGTCGCGAGATTTTGCTCGCCAGCGGCTTGCCAGCCGATGCCATCCTCATGGAAGAACAGAGCCGCAGCACCGAAGAAAACGCCATCTACAGCAAGCGGATTCTGGATGATAGGCGTCTTTCTCGCGCGATCTTGGTCAGCGACAGTTACCACATGCTGCGCGCTCGCTGGCTCTTCATGGCGCAAGACATTCAGACTTTCGCCAGTCCGGTGACCAGTGATCGCATTCGCGATCCGCGAGCATACCCCTTCTCGCTGGCGCGTGAATTCATCGCCTTCAACTGGCAACTTTTCAAAGAAATATTCAACATTCCGTGGACGCACGTTCGCGGCATTTAACTTGCTGCCAATCGCTCTATTTTCGTAGGGACGCCGCAGAGGGCGGGGGACTTCGCTTTCCACTATAATCAAGCCTAAGCGCTGGCTACCTCGTCCGCGTCGCCAACCCGGTAGAGCTTGGTCCCGCACAATGAAGCGTCGGCTTCCGCAACTGATTGCCCGAATCATCGTCTACGTCTGTCTTGGCTTGACGCCTGCAAGCGCAGCCGCGCAGGAGGAGTGGTACAGCGTTCAATCGGGCGACACGCTTGCATCCATCGCAGCACAGTTCGGCATTTCGGCGGAGTCGATCATCGAGCGCAATGGTTTGGCGCATGCGAGCCCCATCATAGTGGACCAGATCCTTATCATTCCGCTTGCCGAGCGGGCGGCTATCGATCCAGACGCGAGCGGCGTCGGCGCCGCCGGCCACGCAGAGCCAACGCATATCGTACAAAGGGGCGAGACGCTGCAAGTGATCGCACAGCGCTATGGACTCAGTTGGCAGACGCTGGCGCGCGCCAATAACATCGCCAATCCGAATCTGATCTATGCGGGCCAAGCGCTTATCGTGCCGGCCTCCGGCGGGCAAGAGGTGGCGCCAATCGTGATTCCGACTGCCCAACCGGCGCCAACGGTCCAGCGTCCGCTGCAACGCTTGACTACGCGGCGACAATTTCGCATACATATTCTGCGGTCTGGCGAATCGATTGCTTTAATCGCAGAGCGATATGACGTCGTGGTGGAAGAGCTGCAGCGTTTGAACGGCTTCAATGCCGGCGCCAGACTTTACGGCGGCGATGTCATTCTCATTCCCGCTTCGTCTTCATCGGCACCGGCTGTCGCTGCGCCGACGCCTGTGGTTGGCGCGTTACAGCATGTTGTACAGCGCGGGGAGACAATCGCCATCATCGCCGCGCGCTATGGTCGTACGGTGGGGGAAATCGTCCGCGCAAATGACCTGCTGAATCCAAACAGAATAAACGTGGGTCAAATTCTGATCATTCCCTAGGAGCCATCATGTCGAAGTATGTATGCATCGGCGTACCCTTCTATCTGGGCGAATCGATAGCCGAACGCGGCGAAGTGGAAGCGCTGCGCCGCAGCGGAATCGCCGACGAGCTGGAGGCTGAATGGGCGGATATCGCGCCCGATTTTGCCGCGGCCGATAATCCGGTCGTGGCGGTGAACCGCGCGCTGGCAAAGACGATTCGCGCGCATGCGGACAAGATTCCCGTGGTATTTGCCAACGATTGCACTAGTTGCCTCGGCATGGTCAAGGGCTTGGAGGCGAAGTCGCCGTTGATTCTGTGGTACGACTCGCATGGCGATTTCAACACGCCGGAGACAACGCCGAGCGGCTTTTTGGGCGGCATGCCGCTGGCTGCGCTGGTCGGGCGCGGCAATCAGCATTTGATGCGGGGCTTGGAATTGGCGCCCATCGCTGAAGCCGATGTATTCATCACCGATGTCCGCAATCTTGACCCGGAAGAGGGCGTGATGCTACGTGAAAGCGAGGTCACCATATTTGAATCGCTCGCTGACCTGCACACGAGACCGCTGCCCGATAAGCCGCTCTATATTCATTTCGACACCGATATTGTTGATTGCGCTGAAATGCCCGCCATGAGCTTTCCGGAGCCCGGCGGACCGTCGCTTAATGAAAGCATTGAGTCGCTGAAGCGCGTTTTGGCGCCGGGAAATGCCGCCGGCATCTTGTTCAGCCTTTGGAATGACACGCTGGAGCGCAGCGACGAAGCGATGGAGGCTACGCTGCGGCTAATCCGAGCGCTCAAATGAACCTGACGCGATTCTGAAAATCGTCGCGAAGAAGGCATCTTATCGGCTTGCGATGAGCGTAAAACGAGCCTATCCTCTAGGTGGTGATGCAATCGTCATGTTTCGTTCTTCCTGGCGCTAAAGCCCCAAAGGTATCCTAGTTTGTACACAGACAACGAGATTCTGTTCCCACATTACGCGATTCCGGCGTTGCGCAATACGCGCGGTCCAGCTTGGATACGATTGATCGACCGCCTTTCCACCAAGTCTGAGACCAGTATCGAAGTCCTTGCTTTGATGTCTCTTATGATTGAACTCAACGGCTGCCTGGCATGCGAAACCGATAGTTATCGGGCGATGCGTGGCTGCACCGCATGCGCCCAGCAGACCTTGCGCAGATTCAAGGGCAGCGACGAAGAACTCATCCGGCTGTATAAGAAGTCGGTCGCAAGGATGCGCCAACTCGAACCGGCACTGCTGGATTAACTTGATTCTTCCCGCCAGTTGCAGTTGACAAAGCGCAAACGGACGTGTTAAACTCTCCGCGCGTAGTGAGTCCCTCTGCGTTTGTTCGTATTGCCAAAGCCAACGGAAGGGATGTGCGGCGATAGCAGGATCACCCTACAGGATCAACGGAAATATTCGCGGTGTACGCGAAGTCCGGCTGATTGACGACACAAATACAAATATCGGCGTGGTCAGTTTCCACTATGCGCAGGAGCGCGCCGATGATGTCGGGCTCGACTTGGTGGAAGTCGCGCCGAATGCTGAGCCGCCCGTTTGCCGCATCATGGATTATGGCAAGTTTCAATACGAGCAGCGGCGCAAGGAGCGCAAGTCGAAGAAAAACCAGGTCAAGGTGACGGTCAAAGAGATTCAGCTTCGTCCCAAGACCGATGAATATCACTTGCGATTTGATATCAAGCGGGCGGCTAAATGGCTGCTTGAAGGCAAGAAAGTGAAGTTCCGCGTTCGCTTTCGCGGGCGCGAGATCACGCACCAGCATATCGGGCGCGATAGGTTGAGCAAGATTGAGGAAGAGTTGAAGGACGTCGGCGTCGTTGAGTTGCGCCCCAATATGGAGGGCCGCGATATGCTGATGATACTGGCGCCAAACAAGGACATCAGACAAAGTTCGGAGAAGCAATAGTGCCTCGCAAGAAAAAGACGAAAAAGTACAAGCTAAAGACGCATAAAGCGACCGCCAAACGATTCCGTATGACCGCAACCGGAAAGATCATGCGTACAAAAGGCGGCAAAAGCCACTTGCGCCGGCGCTCCGCCAAGCGCGTCAAGCGCCAATGGGACAAGACCATGGAAGTGGGCGAAAAGGCGACGCAGCGCCGGATTCGCCGCTTGGCGCCTTATCTCGGTAAATACAAGGCGAACCCGCCAGCATAATAGGTATCAATTCATAACCCGCAAGGCATAGCCCGGCGCCGAGATTTGCCGGGTCTTTCATGTACGGAGACGACAAATGGCACGAACGAGAACCGGAATCGTCAGACGCCGGCGACACAAAAAAGTCCTGAAGCTCACCAAGGGGCAATGGGGAACGCGCAGCAAGAATTTCAAACGCGCCAACGAAGCGATGATGCGCAGCCTGTGGTACGCCTACCGCGATCGGCGTCAGCGCCGCAGGCAACTGCGCCGGCTCTGGATCCAGCGCATCAACGCGGCCGCCCGTATGAACGGCATGAAATATAGCCAGTTGATCAACGGCTTGAAGCGCGCCGGTGTCGAATTGGATCGAAAGAGCTTGGCGGGGATCGCCATTCAGGATGCGGAAACTTTCGGCAAGATTGTCGACCTTGCCCGGCATAGCCTATAATCCGCCGCGAGGTCAATCGGTTTCCACGGGGGTCCGGTACAGGACCCTCTTTCTATTTCTAACGGTGGATGATGGATATCATCACCAGCGCGCAGAACAAACGCGTCCGATACGTCAAGTCGCTGCAGACCAAGCCGCGCTTCCGGCGCAGCGAGCGAAAGCTGGTTCTGGAAGGCGACCGGCTGATCGCCGCTGCCTTGCTGTCAAAGGGCAAACTGGATTTCGCCCTTTATTCGCCGGCAAAAGCCGACTACGAACTGATCGCGAAATTGCAAGGGCGCGATTGCCCGCTGCTGCCGGTTAGCGAAACGGTTCTTCAGCGCGTAGGCGATACTCAGCAAACGCCAGGGCTCCTTGCAGTCTTTCAACTGCCTCGCCCGCCGATGCCCGCGGTCGCCGAGCGCATTCTGATTCTGGACGGCGTCCGCGAGCCGGGCAACCTGGGGACGATCCTGCGCACGGCAGCCGCAGCCGGGCTCAACCTGGCGATTCTGGCGCCCGATTGCGCCGACCCGTACAACCCGAAAGCGGTCAGAGCGGGAATGGGCGCCCATTTTCGGCTGCCGCTAGTCGAGTCGACTTGGAATGAAATAAGCCGTTATTGCCGGGAGCTGGCGGTGTATGTGGCAATGCCGTCAGCATCGAATAGGTACACCGAAGTGAATTGGCGCGAAAGTTGGGCATTCATCGTCGGCAACGAAGCGCGGGGCATCAGCGAGCAAGCGCTAGATCTTGCGCGCTGTGCCGTCTCCATTCCCATGCTCGGCGGGGCAGAGTCGATAAATGTTGCCAGCGCCACCGCCGTTATTCTTTTTGAGGCGCAGCGACAGCGCCTGGAAGAGGCGTCTCGATATGACTAGACTCGAACAGCCCCTCTTCATTTGTCTGCCGCGCTGCGGTAGACTAGCGCGACACTGACAATTGCGAGGGGCGGGAGAGCTCGTTTCATGGCTAAGGAATTTGATGTTGTCGTGCTGGGCGCCGGACCCGGCGGTTACATAGGCGCGATCCGCGCCAGCCAACTCGGCTTATCCACCGCGATCGTTGAGAAGAAGTATTGGGGCGGCGTTTGCCTTAATGTCGGCTGCATCCCGTCGAAAGCGCTGCTGCGCAATGCGGAGCTGGCTTATATCTTGAATCATGAGTCGGATACTTTCGGCATCAGCGGGGAGTTCACGCTGGACTACGGCGTAGCCTATAAACGCAGCCGCCGCGTCGCCAATGGCTTGACCAAGGGCGTGCAGTTCCTGATGCGCAAGAACAAGATAAAGGCATACGAGGGCTGGGCGACGATCGTCGACGCCAATCATTTGCGAGTCAAGCAAAGCAGCGGCGAAAGCGAAGATATTCGATTTAAGAACCTGATCATCGCGACTGGCGCCACTACCAGACTGTTGCCGGGTACCGAGGTGAGCGAGCGGGTCGTCACCTACGAAGAACAGATCATGGAAGACAGCTTGCCGGCAAGCATTGTCATCGCTGGCGCTGGCGCGGTTGGCGTGGAATTCGCTTATATCATGCGCAACTACGGCGTCGATGTCACCATGATCGAGTATCTCGAGCGCATTCTGCCGCTGGAAGATCCGGAGGTCAGCGCTGAACTGGCAAAGTCGTTCAAGAAGCAAGGGATCAAGCTATTGACGGGCGCCCGCGTCGACGCGGTTGTGGAGCATGGCGAGGGTGTTGATGTTTCCGTAACGACCGCCGATGGAGCGCAAGAGACGCTGCGAGCGGAACGGATCTTGCAGGCGATAGGCTTTCAACCGCGGGTTGAAGGCTACGGCTTGGAGAATCTTGGCGTTGAACTCAATGAGTTTCGCGGCATTATGGTCAACGAGAAGATGCAGACGAATATTTCCAATATCTATGCCGTTGGCGATGTGACTGCCAAGCTGATGCTGGCGCATGTCGCCGAGACGATGGGTGTCGTCGCGGCCGAGAACATCGCTGGCGCGCCAACGGTAACGCTTGACTTTGACATGATGCCCCGGGCTACCTACTGTCAGCCGCAGGTCGCCAGCTTTGGTTACACAGAGGCGGGCGCCAAAGATCGCGGCTTTGACATTAATGTCGCCAAGTTTCCTTTTCAAGCCAATGGCAAAGCGCGAGGCATGGGCGATGCGACCGGCTTCGTCAAGCTGATCAGCGATGCGAAATACGGCGAGATCCTGGGCGCGCATATGATCGGACCCGATGTCACCGAGCTGCTGCCGGAATTGACCTTGGCGCGCGCAGCCGAGTTGACGCCGGCGGAGATCGCCCGCAATGTTCACGCCCACCCCACGCTTAGCGAGACGCTCAAAGAGGCGGCGCATGGTTTGGAGGGGCGCTTCCTTAACATCTAGCCCAAACGCAGGCGGGCTTACTCTTCAATCGTGAATTGAAGAATCGGAAGAATCTCGCCTACCTCGCCGGTGGTCAGGTCAAGTCCGGCGGCTTTGGCATTGCTGTTGCGATCATAGAGAATGACAACAGCGCGGTAGTCAGCGGGCGGCAAACCATCGGTTGACATCTCAGCCACGTACCATGGCAGAACCCTGTTGTAGAGATGTTCGTCGCCGAATTGGCGCGCCTTTTGCCCGTCCTTCGTGAGAATCTGAATCGAGACATTGTATTTTTCTAGCTGCGCCTCATCGGCGACTTTCCAGCCGGTGACGACGCGGACGGTCTGGCGGTCGCTGTCAAAGTCGGCGAATTTGTCGATGATACGGATGCCGTTGTCAAAGTAAATCGGTTCATACTCGCGGTCGCAGGCAAGTGTCTTGTAGACGAAGCGTTGAGCTATTATGGCGTCCATTTTCGCCAGCACATCGCAGTCCTTGTACTCTGCTTCAAGCGCGGCGATCACGTCCTCAATCATGAGGGGCATTTCTGCTGGATTGTAAACCAAGACCAGGTAAGGGTGGTCGTCAATGAGATTGCTCAAATCTTCAAGTGTATGACTAGCAGACCCATCTGAAATGACAAAGGCATGATCCCGATTGAGCATCACGCCGTAGTAGTAGTCGGCAATGCTCTTGCCATGGCGCAACTTCCAGTCAACCCACTTGGACTGGCTAAAGCTGAGCGCCTTTTCCAGTTCGCGCGTTGTGGACCGAAGAGCGTCCGTGTGCCGATGCAAAGGAGGAATGTCAACGAATATCGATGTGCGTCCGGAATACGTCCAGCTATCTCCTAGGTTATGGATATGCAGCCCACCGGCGATCCAAACTAGCATGAATGGAAGCAGGACGAAATCCCATCGCCTTAAAGTAAACAGAAGATGGGCACACAATATCGCAAAGAACGGCATCGACACCAGGAAGAATCGGAACCGCAGCTGGTCGATCAAGGGAAAGACTTCATTGAAGAGCATGAGAGACAGCACGATAGCCGCCCACACAGTCAAAAGCTGAATCATTGCCGGATGGCGCCGTTTCCAAATCGCCAAGACCGCCAGCAGCGCTAGCGGCAGCCACAACACTTCTATGCCGTTGACGATGATGTTGCCCAGTTCTCTCGCCAACTGAGGCGCGCTGAGAGCCGTGTCTTGCAGCGCCGGGATGGTGCGTTCAGCCAGCGCCCCGCGGAGATACTGAGGCAGATAGGGCAGGATGGCCAATGCGCTCAGCGCCCAAGCGACAAGAATGCCGCGCCATCGCAGCGTTTGCGAATAATAGAGCAAGTGGCGCAGACCCAGCCCGACAAAGACAAAGAGCGAAAATACATGGGTGTATAGCAGCGCCGCAGCCGTGAGCATGAAGCAGAGCCAATGCCATCTTCGCGCTGATGCAGCCGACGTCAAACGCCAGTAGAGCCAGGCATGCATGACCGTCTGCAGCAGCAAAAGCGAATACATGCGGATCTCATGGAAATACATCAGCACGAATCCGCTCGTGGTCAGGAGCAGCGCCGCGGTAGCGGCAGTCTTACGGTCAAATGGGTCGGCGGCAAAGCGATAGGTCCAGGCGATAAGAAGAAGGCCAATGAGCAAGGACAAATATCGCATCGCTAAGGGTGACCAGCCGACGAGGCTAGCCCAGCGCGCGCCAAGAAAAAAATACAATGGCACGTGATTTGGGCTGTGTTCGCTCAGGGAGTTTACGACTTCCGGGAGATCATAAGGCGTCTCGAAGACGCCCATGTTGGACAGCGAATACAGCTCATCCAGCCAAAGAATATCCGCATTGAGCCGAGCGGCGCCCAAGGCATAGCCCACGAGCAGCACGGCGACCATCAGCACCAGATAGCGCTGGGCGGATGCCTTCATGTTCCGTGCATCGCCTTTTGAAGCGCCCGATACTCCGGCGCCAGCAGCCCGAACTGCCAGAGGCTATGGAAAGCGCCGCGCTTGAATACTCGATCGCGCCAATTGCCCTCGAGCGTGAAGCCAAGTTTCGAAAGCAGCGCGGCCGAAGCGACGTTCCCCTCTACCACATCGGCTTCTACGCGGTGAACATCAAGCTGATCAAAGCAGAACTGCACGACAGCCTCGGCGGCCTCCGACATGATGCCTTGGCGCCAGAAATCCGAATGCAGTTCGTAGCCGATCTCAACCCTGCGGTCGCGGCCGGCGTACAAATGGAAGCCGCATGATCCGATCATTCGATCGTCTGGTTTGAGCGTGATTGCCCAGCGGATACCAGACCGCTCGCGAATGATTCTGTCAGCCCATTCGATAATCGCGTTGGCAATTACACCATCCGGCGCGCCGTCAAAGTCGATTAGATAATCAAGCACGCCCGGGCTTCGCCAAACCGCCAGCCAGTCATCGTGGTCGTCCGCTTTGATTCGCCGCAGAAGCAGTCGATCCGTTTCCAGCGCTGGCAAAGTGGTGAAATCAAAGTCCGTCAAATTACCCTCCGCGATCACATCTGTTATTCGTTAAACGCTAGAAGAATTCCGACAGCAGAGCGAACTTGAATGTCGAACCCAATAAAACGAGTCAAAGACTATCAGCGACAATCTCAGCGATATCGACAATCACCGGACCGTCAGACGCTTCCGCCCGGGCGTCTTCAAACATGCGCATGCAGAAGGGACAGCCGACCGCCAGCGTCTCGGCGCCAGTCGTTGCCGCTTCCTGATAGCGATCGGCGCTGACCTTGCCCGCGCCCGGATCCTCTTCTTTCCAGAATTGCGCGCCACCAGCGCCACAGCAGAACGAATTCATTCGATTGCGCGGCATTTCTATCAGAGGCGCGCCGACTCCCTTGATGACGTTGCGCGGCGCATCGACGACTTCGTTGTGTCGCCCGAGATAGCAGGGATCGTGAAAGGTCACATTGCTCCACGACGATGAGCTTGCGCCTTGCGGCAGCCTTCCCGCGGCGATTAGCTCGTCAATCAATTCGCTGTGATGCAGCACATCGAAATTGCCGCCGAAGTCTTCGTATTCGTTTCCGATGTTGTGCAAGCAGTGCGGACAAGTTACGACAATTCGTTTGGGATTGAGCGCGTTTAGCGTCTCGATATTGGCTGTGGCCATTTCTTGATAGAGATATTCGTTGCCGGCGCGCCGGGCGACATCGCCGCTGCAGCTTTCTCCATCGCCGAGGATGGCGAAGTTGACTTCGGCGGCGCGCAGCACCTTTACCAGCGCCTGCGCCGTCTCTTGCGCGCGCGGGTCATAACTCACGGCGCAGCCCGTCCAGTAGAGCACATCGAAATTCGGATTCTCATCGACCGTGGGCACAGGGAAATCCAAGCCGTCCGTCCAGGCGCCGCGTGACTCAGCAAGCTGCCAGGGATTGCCTTGGCGCTCCATACCGTTGAATGCGCCTTGCAGCTCTGCCGGAAACTCGCTCCTCATCAGCACAGCATCGCGGCGAATGTCGAGAATATCGAACATTGGCTCATTGCCGACGGGGCAGATATCAATGCAGGCGCCGCAAGATGTGCAAGCCCAAAGCGCCGATTCGCTGAGCAGCCCGCCCGAGAGCGCCCAGTCGGAATCGGCCCCGCGCGCCAAGGCATCCCAGTTTTCCTTAATCAGGAAACGCTTGTTGACCTCCAGCGCCGCGGGCGAAAGTTCCTTGCCGGTCACATAAGCCGGGCAAACATCTTGACAGCGATTGCACATGATGCAGGCAAAGCCATCGAGTATATGCGTCTTATGCAAATCTTCGAGGCGGGCGGCTCCAAACTGTTCGATATTCTCGTCTTCAAAGTTTAGCGGCGCCAGCGCGCCCATTGAGGTCCGCTGCGGGCGGGTCATGAAATTCAACGGCGCCATGAACAAATGAGCATGTTTGCTCTGGGGGAAGTAAGGCAAAAATAGCAGAATTCCGCCGAGCGCGATCCACCAGAACAGGTGGCGCATCAATTCGAGCGCGTCAGCATTCAATACGGACCAAATTGCCGCTGAGGCGGTCGCCAAGGGCATGAAAGCGTCGGCGCCATGCTGCGCCACCGCCACCGATTCGCCCAGGAAGCGCGCGCCGACATGCAGCAAGATGAAGACAGCAACGATCATCGAGTCCCTGGTGACGCCGCCAGCCACGACCTTAGGATGCAGTAGCACATTGTCATGGAATTGCAGCGCTTTGCGGTTCGGAAGGATAAATCGCCGCAGGATGAAGTAAGCAATGCCGACCAATACCACGACGCTCACGGCATCGCCCAGGAGCCGGTAGGCATCATAAGCCGAACCCAGTCGCAGCAGCTGCCGCTCGAAATCGGGCAGAAAACCAATTAACAAGTCAAAAGCGTTGATCAAGAAAAAATAGGTGAACCCAATTACGACTCCCCAATGCAGCAGGCTGGTCAGCGGGCGCGTTTTGAGCGTTGTGCGCTGGAACAGATAGACAGCCAAAGCCTGCAGCGCGCGCCGGCCGATGCGGTCGACCCGCAACTCACCCTGCCCTCGTGCGATGATTTGAAACATCTCTTTGAAGCCGGCATAACTGGCGCCCAAAGAAAAAAGCGCCAGCAAAATGAAGAGCATTTTTTCCACGTCCGTCAGCATAACAAGCGCAGGCTTTCACGACCATAAGTCGCATCAAATTGCCAGTTTCAGTTTACCATTGAGCCAACTATTCACCAACCAGACCTGCCGCAAGCTCGGGCAGCGGATGTTCTGGCTAGATTGTGGCGCCACCGGGCTAGCGACTGTTGCTGTCCTTCCGCATATAAGCTTGTCGAATTCGCCGCTATCAGTAGAATGAGAAGCCACCATTACAGTAAACGAGGAGATTCATCCATGATTGACTTTGCGTCTATGCGCGATGGCGAAATGACATATCTCGAATATGCGGCGCGGGAGGACATCGGCGCGGAAGAATTGCGTCGGCTGAGCGACGAGAGCATCGACTTTCTACTGAGTCAGTTGGATGGGCTCGCGGATGCCGATGTCGTATTTGATCCCGAAGATCCGGACGCGGACGATCCTTTTGCAGTCGAAGGCGAAGAAGAGATCGGCTGGAACTTCGGTCATTTGATCGCGCATGTTACCGCCAGTTCAGAAGAAGGCGCCGCCCTTAGCTCGCTGCTGGCCCGAGGCGTGCCCGCTTCGGAACGCCCGCGTTACGAGACGCCCTGGCGCGATATCGTGACGGTAGCGCAAGTGCGGCAGCGGCTGGAAGAGAGCCGGCGCATGCGCAACGCCTATTTGGAAACTTGGCCCGATGCGCCGCTGCTCGATGTCTGCCGCGTGGCATCAGAGCGCTTCATCGCTAGGTTCGGCGAGATGAATGCGCCGGCCGCCTTCCTGTTCGGCTTGTCACACGAAGTCGGGCATTACGAACAGATTGAAGAGGTCAAGCGTCAGGCGCTGGCGGCGCGCGCATAGGTACTTTCATTCGCACATACCATTAAGAATCTGCAACAACCGAATAGGAACCGCCCAGGAAACGCCCCTGGTGGAGGGCTGATGAGCAAATTCGTGGCGCCGCGTACGCCAAAAGGCTTTCGTGACTTCCTGCCCGAGACCATGCTGCGGCGCAGTTACGTGCTGGACAGCATCAAAGAAGTATTCCATCTCTACGGTTTCGAGCCGATCGACACACCAATCCTCGAGCTGCATGAAACGCTGTTCGGCAAGTATGGCGAAGACGCCGAACAGCTGATATTCACAGCGCAGCACGGGCGCAGCAGGCGCGACCCGCTGGCGATGCGCTACGATCTGACCGTGCCGCTGGCGCGCGTGGTCGGGCAATACGAGAGCCAACTCAACCTGCCCTTCAAGCGCTATCATATCGCGCCCGTATTCCGCGGGGAACGTCCGCAGCGCGGGCGCTATCGCGAGTTTTGGCAATGCGATGCCGATACGGTCGGCGTGGCGAGCATAAGCGCCGATGCCGAAATCGTCATCATGATGCATGAGATTCTGCGCCGGCTGGGTTTTCCGCAATTTGAGATCAAAATCAATCATCGCCAGCTGCTGGTCGCGATTGGCGAGTTTTCCGGCGTCCCCGACGAACAGCTGCCGGATCTCTATCGCAGCGTAGACAAGTTCGACAAGATCGGCGCTGACGGCGTCAAGCAAGAGTTGATCGCACGCGGAATCGACAGCGACGCGGTCAGCCGGATGATGGACTTGATACAGTCAAAAGAACCTGGCAGGGATAGCCTGGAGCTGATCGCGCAAACGATTGGGAACGATGCCAAGGGATTGGATGAATTGCGCGAATTAGCCGGCTTGCTGGTGGAGGCGTCCATCCCGACCGAGCATTACGATTTTGACTTCACCATGGCGCGCGGACTTGGCTATTACACCGGTCCCATATTTGAGACCGTAATATCGCAGCCAAATCTGGGCAGCATCAGCGGCGGCGGACGCTACGACAATCTGATCGGGATGTTCCGGCGCCAAAGCCTGCCGACCACCGGCACCTCATTCGGGATTGAGCGCATTATCGACCTGATGGACGAGTTGGGACTGTATCCGCCTCATCTGGGCGGGACGCTGGTGAGCGTACTGGTGACCGTCTTTAGTGAAGAGACACGAAGCGCGTCGACGCGGATCGCGCATCAGCTTCGCGAGGCGAGAATCAACACAGAAGTTTATCTGGGCACGCGCAAACTAGGGCGGCAGATTGCCCACGCTGATAAGAAAGGCATTCCTATCGTCGCCATCGCCGGACCCGACGAGATCGAAGCGGGCGTGGTCAAGCTGCGGCGTTTGCGCGATGGCAGTGAGGTCGCCGTAGATCCATCCGAGATGGTGGCGAACGTGTCGGCATTGCAATTGCCCACTCCACCGTAGTGAGAATCCTGCGTTTCGCCGATGTAGTACAAGTGACTATGCCGGCGAGATGATCGGCGCTCATACTTGCCTCTAAACACATGAACAAGCGCAAACGAATCGACCGCAAACGGCCATGGATTAGAAATTTGCTTTTGGGATGCGCCCTGCTATTGGGCATGTCAGTTTGTGTCTTGCTGTCCTTCGTGATTCCATTGTTATCCGCCGCTGATGCTGTCATGCGCTCGCTGCACGCGCCCGCTCCTTATCATCAGCCCGAAAAAATCGAAATATTCACGCTGCCGGTAAACAGTGACACACCCATCTTGACGCAGCACGATTATGCGGGCTGGGTTGGCCTCACGATAAATGGCACGATCGACCTCGCCGGCGGGCGCTATCATGATGCGGAACGGCTCTGCGACGCGGAGGGCAACTGCAAGCCCTACACTGGCTTGTACATTAACGGACGCCGTTTAAGCAAGAGGCCCAGGCGATTCTCCCATGACGGTTACGATTATATGTTTCATCACGTTGGTGATACACCAGGGCAAATCGCTTTTCGGCTGAATACGGAGGACTATCCCGAGGCGACCGGCGCGTTGGAGGTTGAAGTATATTACCCTTGGCATAGTTTCGGTCGGGGAGGACGCTGAGTCAGCTTTGATATTGCAGTGGTCTTCTTTCTGCGTTAGAAACTTTCAAGAAGTCACAAAGCCAAAGTCATTAACGACTCGGACAATCAAAATGGTAACAACGCGCCGTTCAAGCGGCATCCTGCTCCACCCCACATCGCTGCCGGGCAGATATGGCATCGGCGATCTGGGCGACGGCGCCTGTCACTTTGTCGACTGGCTGGAAGCGCAGGGCCAATCCATCTGGCAGGTGCTGCCATTGGGGCCGACGAGCTATGGTGACTCGCCCTATCAAACCTTATCCGCCTTCGCTGGCAACGCCAACCTGATTAGCCTCGATCGCCTGGTTGAAGACGGGTTACTACAAAATAGCGACCTCGCCGATGCGCCCCCCTTTCCACAAGACCGTATCGACTATGGCTGGGTCATCCCCTATCACAATCAGAAGCTGGCTCTTGCCTTCCGAAACTTCATGACTGACGCAGGTTTAACTTTGAACGGGGAATTTGACGAATTTGTCAGCGAGAATCGCTTCTGGCTGGAAGACTTCTCTTTGTTCATCGCCTTAAAGCGGCAGCATAAGCTGCGCCCATGGACCGAGTGGGAGCGCGATCTGCGGCGCTGCGATCGCTCGGCGCTGGCAGCCGCAGGCGCGGAATGCGCTGAGCAAATGAATCTGGAGCGATTTCGGCAGTGGCTGTTTCATCGGCAGTGGTCGGCTTTGAAAGAATACGCGCATGACAAGGGAATTCGCCTGATTGGCGATTTGCCGATTTTCGTCGCCCATGACAGCGCCGATGTCTGGGCGCATCAGCATGAATACTATCTCGATGACAGCGGCAACCCGAAGGCAGTCGCCGGCGTGCCACCCGATTATTTCAGCCCGACTGGGCAGCGCTGGGGCAATCCGCTTTATCGCTGGGATGTGATGAAGGCAGGCGGCTATCGCTGGTGGATAGAGCGAATCCGGGCGCTGCTAAAACTCGTGGATTTCATTCGCATCGATCATTTTCGCGGTTTCGAAGCCTATTGGGAGATCCCGGCGGACGAACCGACGGCGATCAAGGGTCGCTGGGTGGAGGGTCCGGGCGCGACGCTCTTTGAGGCGATCAAGGCGGCGCTGGGCGAACTGCCTATCATCGCCGAGGACCTGGGCGTCATTACGCCGGCTGTTGAAAAGCTGCGCGACGACTTCGGCTTGCCTGGCATGAAGGTGCTGCACTTCGCTTGGAGCGACTCAGCCAACCCCTTTCTGCCACACAACCATCCGCCCAATTGCGTCGTATATACGGGAACGCACGACAACAATACCACCCGCGGCTGGTGGGAGAATGAAGTCGATGAGCGCGCGCGCGTCTTCGTCAACGATTATCTTGGGCATGACGTCTATGATATCGTTTGGACTTTGGCGCGCGTCGGGATGCGTTCAGTCGCACGGGTATTCATCATGCCGATGCAAGATGTGCTGGGCCTCGGCGCCGATGCCCGCATGAATACACCGGGACGTCCCGCCGGCAACTGGACTTGGCGCGTAACTGAAGCGGCGCTGAATCACCCGGGCAAAGCCGCCCTTACCCATATCACGCGACTTTATCAGCGCCATCCAGATCAGCAGAAGTCGCGCTAAACTGGAGAAGCTGGCGCAAACGGGCAATACCGAAAATTGTAATGACGAAGATCGATTGATGGATCAGCGAAGCGTATTCCATGATGAGTGGCTGAGCAGCTTGCGCGAGCAATACAAGCAGGTCGTGCGCAAGGACGATCGCGCAACCCTGTCATCATTGACCGCGGTCATGCGCAATGTCGGCTTTCGCGATGATGAGCTGGCGCAGCTTCGTATCGAGGCGACTATGCATGTCGATGATGTCCCCAAAGACTTCAGTCCCGATATGGAAATTCTTGCCAAGTCGAGTCTGACGCAAGCGCATCCCGCTGAATGCGCATGTCCCCAGTGCCTGACAGTCGATGAAAGCCAATTCGACAGCGAGGGTCAACCGATCGCGCCCGATCCCGAAGCGGACGAATATGAGCCAGGTCGTGTTTTTCCGGTTGCGGAATTTGCTGGAAGCGACAATGGGGAGGATGGTGATTCGATCACCTTTGAAGACCGCCTCGCCGCTGATGCAGGGCCGGAGCCGGACGAGGACTTAGAGTCTTCCGCCGAAGCGGACGAGAGCGACGCCGATCCGGACGCGCCCCAACAGATGAACCTCTTCTAAGTATGCCAATTGCCAACGATGACCGGAAGTGGATGCGACTGGCGCTGCGAGAAGCGGAGCGCGCATTAGCCAGCGGCGATGTGCCGGTCGGCGCGATTGCTGTCCATCAACGCGAGATCATTGGGCGCGGCTACAATCGGCGCGAAGCCGACCAAGACCCCACGGCGCACGCCGAATTGATCGCTATGCGCGAAGCTGCCGCTGCACGGAAGACGTGGCGCCTGGATGATGTGACGCTCTACTGTACGCTGGAACCCTGCGCCATGTGCGCTGGCGCGATGGTGCTGGCGCGTCTGCCGCGCCTCGTCTATGGGGCGACTGATCCCAAAGCCGGGGCAGCCGGCAGCGTCTTCGACCTGACGCGGCACCACCGGCTGAATCACCGTGTGCACGTCGAAGGCGGCTTGTATGCCGAGGAGTCGGCCGAACTGATTCGCGAGTTCTTCCGTAACCTGCGCGAAAGCGGCTCACCCTAGACGAAGAAGACGCTATTCAGATTCGCAAGCCCAATAGTATACTGAAGGTCTGCTATGGAGAGGTGCCAGAGTGGACGATCGGGACTGTCTCGAAAACAGTTGTACCCTCCGGGGTACCGTGGGTTCGAATCCCACCCTCTCCGCTCACTAGCGACACGGGAAGATGGTTACGGACGGGCGAATATCCACCCGTCCGTAAGATGAAACGCCGCCTTACAAGCCCATTCCCAGCAGCATTTCCAGCGGAATCAGCATCACGTCTTCGGGAAGCTCCACTTCAACTGGCTCGTTGAACGCGGACAGATCAATGACGATGGCGACAGCAACTTCGATGTCAAAGCCTTCCATACCCAGGCTTTCGCCATCGACGGCAATATCAATGGTGACATCAGCCCGATGAGTATAGTGATCGTCGAGACCGATATACTGCCGCCATGACAGGTCACGCACATCCGTGTTTTGCAGCAAAGCCAGCATAAGATCTGCATACTGGACTTCATCGTCTTCGGCTTCGGCGAGAACGTCCTCCATCGTCATCAGCGCCATGACAGAATTCATGTCGACGGCGGTCTCAATGACGGCAACGGGGACGCCCATGACTTCGGAATCCGGCAAACGCTTTAACGACATGGCATTGTCGTTCGCCTCCTCCATTTCGGGAGATCTGTCGCCACCGTCCTCAGCCGAGTCTCCAGCGCCGACTTCGGCATTCAACTCATCAACCGCGCCACGCGCATCATAGCCAATCCACTCGACACCCGTTATCATACGGCCGCCCAAGGTAGCCATCGCCCCTTCATTCAGCACGAAAACGCCGTTCTCCATCAGCACCATGAATAGCGTGTCGATCTCGTCCTCTGGCGTTTCTCCGGTGAGGTGGAGCGAGATTTCGCCAGTCATTGCCGTGGCCAGCAGGGCGATCCACGTGTCTGAACCATCTTCGCTGTCACCCGCCGCTGCGGCTTCCGCCGCTGCCGGATCAACAGCCAACTTGCCGCCACCAGCGCCGTTCACCTGCAAAAGATCCATAAGCCCACCCAGGCTCACGCCGAGATCTAGCTGCATGTCGAAGTGCACAGAGTGAACTCCGTCCATTACCTGGACATTGTCCCGCAAGATCTGGCAATCCGCTTCTGCAAGCGCGCGGCAATCGACGCGTTCTTCTATCGAATCCGCCTGTACCCCGGCGACTGAAAACGCAACGACGATAAACGCGATTAGAATCGAGATTCTCGTTAGCATGCTGTCTCCTTTAGAATCTGACTTTCGTCTACCAAGTATAACGCACAATCTTGCGTTGAGATTCACTCAATTATTAGGGTTTTCACCATTATGACGCGAACATCCTGACCCATACGGCATCCGCCAGACATTCCTTGCCAAAGACCTTTGCCTTATCTGATATACTATCTGACGAGTTGCGAAGAATAGAATAGCGACAAGCGTGAAGACGATCACGGTTTATGGAAGTTCGCAGGTCGGTCCCCGCGACCGCGACTATAAGGATGCGGTAAGCGTTGGGCGTGGGCTCGCGTCGGCTGGCTACACGGTCATGACCGGTGGATACCTGGGCGTTATGGAAGCGATCAGCAAAGGCGCCAAGTCGGTTGGCGGCCACGTCATTGGCGTGACCACCGATCAAATCGGCCTGCAATTCAAGGTGCAGCCCAACAGCTATCTGGACGAGATCATAAATTACGCCGATTTGCGCGATCGGCTGCTGCACATGGTGGAGAATGCCGATGGCTATTTGGCGATGCCGGGCGGGATCGGCACATTGCATGAAATCGCGGAAACCTGGGAGTTGATGCGCATCGGCGGTGTGCCGCGCCGTCCCTTCGTCTGTTATGGACCGATATGGCAAGATGTCATCGGCATAATGGAGAACAGTCCCTACCTTGGGGATGGTTACCACGGCATGATCAAGATAGCGCGCAAGCCGGAGAATGTGACTGAGGCTTTCGAGATATGGCATCGACGCCACCCGTCTGCTTGAGGATTCGCCCTTCGCTTGGCGGTTGCAAGGCGGACCACCCGCGGCGATGGCAAGCTTCGCGGCGTGATCGAAGCCCAAATCGCGATTCGAGTAAACTGAGCGCAATGCACGTAAGATGGAGAATGCGGGAGTCTAATTGTGGCTAGGTCTAGCGCGCTATGTTTGTTCTTGGTCTTCTCGCTCGCTTTGGCGGGTACAAGTGGGCAAGAGGATACACCCGTGCCTGATGCGCCTCGCCCGCTACAGGTTTGGCTGCCTGCGCCCCTGATCTCCGATGAATCCGGCGCCGCTTTTCAACTGCTCAGCGAGCACACAGCAGCCTTTTCCCTCGGCAATGACATCGCCATCGAGTATCGAATCAAAGACGTCGGCAAGGTTGGCGGCATCATGTCCACCATTCGCGCGGGCAAAGACGTGGCGCCAGCCGCCTTGCCCGATGTATCGCTGATTCGCCGTCGTGATTTCACGCCCTCGCAGGCGCGCCAATATCTGCAATCGCTGGAAACCTTATTCTCTTCATCCCTGCTCCAGGACTTGGACTACGGTCTTGAATTCGGCCAGATTCAGCATGAAACCGGGATCGCGCTCTACGGGCTTCCGTATCTTTTCGATGTGCTCCTTGCCGTTCACACACAACCGCTGGATGACCCGGGTATTGGCTTGACTTTCGATGATGTCTTCGCCAACGATTCGACCTTTCTCTTCCCGGCGGCGCGTACAAACGGATTGAACCAGACCTTCTACCTGCAGTACTTGTCAGCCGGGGGCTTGTCGCCGAGCGACGGCGTAATGAGCGTCGATGAAGCAGCGCTGAGCGCCGTGTTGCAGTTTTACGAAGATCTCGTACGGCGCGAGTTGGTTTCGCCGGAGGTGCTGACGTTTCAATCGCCAGCCGCGTATTTGACAGACTTCATCAACCATGCCGAACGCGCCCAGCTTGCGGTTTTCAGCGTTAGCGAATATCTAGCCATGCTCGATCAACAAGATTCAAAATTTATGGCGGCGCAAGTTCCAACCGCTGACGGAAGCGGCCAGTCCATTCGCGACGGCTGGATATGGGTGCTGGTTACGCCAGACACCAGCCGGCAGAATCTGTCGGCGCGTTATCTGGAGTGGATGATGGAACCCGACTTTCACGCCAGCTTCGCCCGCGCTTTATATCATCTGCCTACGCAACCCGCGATTCTGGGCGACAGCTTGCCTTCGGCGGTCGATCGCCCTTTCATTGCCGAATTGCTGGCGAGAGCCACGCTGCCGCTGCCGGAAAACGAAGGCGGGACCGCGCCTCGTTTGATGCAGGAAGCGTTGATCCATGTATTGCACGGCGATGCAACCGCCGCTCAAGCGACAAGACAAGTCTTGAGCCAGCTTTCCGAGCGTTAAGCGGTCAGCGACTTCTCATAGAATCGGTGCGTCTTGTAGATCTTCCCGCCCAGACTGAGGCTGATCTTGATAAGCGGGTTAGTTTCCAGGATCCAGCCGGAATCGAGGAAATCGTAGCGCGAGGGCAGCAGCGCTTTCATAACTTCAAGCAGCATCGCCAATTCGACGCCTTTGTTTCGATGCTCCGCCTTGACACCCATCAGGGGCATGCGCACGCCGCGGATCGATCGCCGCAATTTCCAATGCCAAGCGACCTGCGCCATGGTAAGAACTTCCGGAACGCCGGGGCGCGGATACGCGCGGCGCAGCGCTTCGTTGAAGTTGGGAATCGTAAGCGCAAAGCCGACTGGCTCGCCCGCGATTTCTGCGAAGAACGCCAGGTCCGCCTCGACCAGCATGCCAAGGTCCTTGACCAGCGCCTCCAATTCTTCATCGTTCATCGGGATGAAGCCCCAATTCTTCTCCCAGGCTGCATTATAGATCTCGCGAAAACGATCGAATTCCGCCTTCTTGCCTTTGGCGTTCATACTGCGTACGCTGATGCCGCTTCGTTGGGCGGCGCGCTTGACCAGCCGTTCCAAGCGCTCAAGCGAATTGCTCGCCTCGATGGTCGCCCGGTCTTGATAGATGCAATGCACATCCATCACTTTCTCGAAACCGGCGCCTTCCAACAGGTCGCGATAATGCGGCGGATTATAAGGCATCATGATCACCGGCTGGCTGAAATTGTCGACGAGCAAACCGCATTCTTCATTAGTCGTAAGATTTGCCGGTCCGCGAATTGCCTCGACGCCGCGCGCGCGCGCCCAATCGGCGGCCGCATTCAAGAGTCCGGCGGCGACTGCGCCATCATCAATCGACTCGAACAATCCAAAGAAACCGATGTTTTCACCATGATATCGGTTGTGCTCATGATTGATAAACGCGGCGACAGTGCCGACCATTCGACCTAAACGCCAGGCGGCGAAATACTCGCCTTCCATGTATTTCCAGGCGGGATGTTTGGACTTGTCGAGCAACTGCCGACGCATCGAAAGCAGTGGCGGAACCCAGTTGGCGTCATCGGCGTAGTGCCGCCAGGGGAAGCAGAAAAAGTCTTCAAATTCGCGGCGGTTGGCAAGCGGTCGTATTTCGAGCAATCTAGCTCCCAAAACCTGCATTCTTTGGGCGACAATCCGCGCCTGCATCGCGCAGAACAATCTTGACAGTGTATCCTGTCGCTGATAGTATACCAGCAATATATTCCGTAGTAGCTCAATTGGCAGAGCGGGCGGCTGTTAACCGCTAGGTTCTTGGTTCAAGTCCAAGCTACGGAGTCGATACCTTACCCGCAGAAATCATCAACTTAAAGATGCTTATGGACTGGCTGGCGCAAGCTCATGCCGATTCCGCCGTTCTTGGGATTTCCGATTCGGCTTCGTCACAATTCGTAAAGACTGCAAAGGATTGATTTATGGCAGATCTGTTGGATCGAGCCCAAGGCTGCCTGCTCGGGCAGCTTGCCGGTGATGCGCTGGGGAGCCTGGTCGAGTTTCAGACCCCGGAAAAGATCCGGCGGGAATATCCCGCTGGCGTCCGGGAGCTTGCCGATGGCGGGACCTGGAACACGATCGCCGGACAGCCAACCGATGATTCCGAGATGGCGCTGATGCTGGCGCGCCTGCTGGCGGAACGGAGGCGGTATGACCGCGAAGAAGCCAGGCAAGCTTACATTTTCTGGCTGGAGTCAGCACCCTTCGATTGCGGATACACGGTCGCTGGCGGTTTGCGGGGTCGTCACAACCCGGACAGCCAAGCCAACGGCGCAATGATGCGGATCAGCCCGCTGGGCATCTTCGGCAGCAACTACGACTTGGATCAGGTGGCGGAATGGGCGCGACAGGACGCCGCAATCACGCATATACATCCAGTATGTCAGCAAGCCAACGCATTGTTCGCGATGGCGATTGCGCATGCGGTCAGTCAAGGCTGCGATGCCCAAATGCTGTATAGCCAAGTAGTGGCGTGGTCGAGAGATATGGACGTGGATGCGAGCCTATTGGAAACGGTCGAAGGCGCGGCGGAGTCGCCACCGGGCGACTTTGTCAGTCTTGCGGGATGGGTGCTGGTCGCATTCCGCAACGCCTTATGGCAACTCCTGCATGCCGACACCTTGGAGCAGGCGCTTGTGGATACGGTCATGCGCGGCGGAGATACCGATACCAATGCCGCCATCGCTGGCGCGCTTCTGGGCGCCGTCTACGGACGCGGCGCAATTCCCAACCAATGGGCTGAGTCTGTGCTTAACTGCCGCCCTGACCGCGAACGCCCAAATGTATTCCGTCCTCGCCCGCAGCGTTTCTGGCCCGTCGACGCGCTGGAGTTGGCAGCAAGCCTGATCGGCCGCGATTAACGGGAGAAGCTGGCGCCGGGGCGCTGTCATTTATCGCGGTTTAGCTCATAGATCAGGCGTAGTCCGTCCAAGGTAAGTTCCGGCGCGACCTCGTCAATTAAATCGATATGCTCTTCGAAAACCGGCGCCAGACCGCCAGTTGCGACCACTTTGGCGGCGGGCGCATCCAACTGCGCCAAAATGCGCTGCAGCAGAGACTCGATCATGCCGGCATAACCCCAGAAAATGCCCGATTGCATGGCGTGCATCGTGTTGCGTCCAATCGGCTCTGGCGGCGGCAGCAGATCCACCTTATGCAGCTGCGCGGCGCGGCTGACCAGCGCGTCATGCGCCAGCCGAATGCCGGGCGCGATTACGCCGCCGATGTATTCATTCTGCGCCGACAACACATCGAAATTGGTCGAGGTGCCAAAGTCGACGCTGACCGCCGGCGCGCCAAATAGCTGAGACAAGGCGACCGAATTGCAAAGGCGATCGGCGCCGGCTTGCTCCGGCATATCTATCGCGATTTTGATGCCTAGTTCGGTCTGGCTGCTGACCGTCAACGGTTCCAGCTTCAGGTAGCGCCGCGCGAGCCCTTGGAAAGTCGGCGTCAGCGACGGCACGACGCTGCTCATGCAAACTGCTGCGATTGCGTCCTGATCGACTTCAGCCGTAGCGAGAAAGTTGCGGACGAGAACTGCGTATTCATCGGTCATCTTCTCCGCGACCGTGCGCGCCCGCCAGGACAGACGCCAGCGCGCGCCATCCCACAGGCCAAGATGAATATTGGTATTGCCGATGTCAAATGCAAGCAGCATGGGTTTCGCCTCGATGGCGTAAACCTACGAACTTCCGCCGGTACCTTTCTGCCGCTTTTCTCAAACGCATGTTGCGGCGGCAGCGGACCATACTGATGCGGGCACTGCGCTATACTATACTAGAAATTGCAGCGAGTGGACGCAATCGGATCTCCCGAGTCTTGCCCATGTTGGTGCGCCAGGCGACACTTGATGATACGCGGCAGATAGTCTTGCTCTTCACCGGGCGCGTATCAATCTGGCAGCGGCTTAATGCGCGCGGGCAAGTGGAAGACTTGCCCTACGATGCCTTGACGATTTATGAGCGCTGGCTGCATGGCGGCGCCTGGATGTCATTGGAGACGGGCGCGATCTGGCTAAGCCATATTCTCAGTGGCAATGGTTTGGCTTACGTGATGGACGATGGCGGTCGCCTGCTGGCTTATGCCGAGGCTTTTCGTAACCGCGAGCTGAGACCAATGGGCGCTCATCTGCATTTGGCGGAAATGCTGGTCGACGAGCGCTGCGCCGATGACGCGCATCACCGGCTGGCGGACGCCATTCTGAGCGATGCGCGCGGCGCCGGAAAATTGTCGGTGGCGCATCCGGATTATGACCAGGATCGGGCGACATATTATCGGAAGTATTTCGGCGCCAGCGAAGCGTTTCGCCTGGCGCGCTATTCCATCGCGGCGCAGGTCGGTCAGAGCTTTTACAAGAGCCAGCAGTACGAAAAGACTGACGCAAGCCAGATTGACGATTGGGCGATGGCGGTGGGACGCTGGACGAGCCCGCGCGCGCTATGGGAAAGCGAGTGGATCGAACACTGGAGCAGCATTCCCCAGATCATCGAACGCAGCAAGCAGCGCCATTACATCAATGCCTCCGGGCACGAAGCGCTGGTTTGTTTCCACCGGCAGCAATATAACGAGCGCAATGCCGAAGTTTACTGTTGGTCGCCCAGAAACCTAAGCACGCAACTGTTGGTGGCTATCCGCGATATGGGCCACCGGCTCGGATATCGCTCGCTAACGCTGGCGCTGCCAGAGGCTTCAGCCGAGCTGCTGCCAGCCGACCATACGCGCGAGCCAAATCAGCAGGTTATCGCTACCGTTAGCGTATAGCCATTACCTGCCATCAGGCAGCTGCAACAGCAACTTCAATCCTATCCGCCATTCCATATAGACCGGGCGTAGCCGCCCGCCTTGCCAATCGCTATCATGCTGCCATGCGACTTACTCCAAAAAAGGGAATGCGCCATGCTGACGAAGCAAGATATCGCCGACTGGCTGGATGAACACGAGTTGCGTTTCACGCGCATGTCTGACGAGATCTGGGACAACCCCGAGTTGCAATTTCTTGAGTTCAAGGCGTCGAAGCTTCAGGCCGATTTCCTTGCCGCTGAAGACTTCCGCATCACCTGGGACATCGGCGGGCTAAGCACGGCTTTCTGCGCCGAATGGGGAGCGGGAGGACCGGTGATCGCATTCGCTGGCGAGTACGACGCCCTGCCGGGCTTGTCGCAGCAGGATCAAAAGGCGCCGGCTCCAATCAGCGCTGGCGAGCCGGGGCACGGCTGCGGGCACAATCTGCTGGGCACGGGCTGCCTGGCGGCTGCGCTCGCCTTCAAGACATGGCTGGATAGCGCCGGACATTCCGGCACTGTCCGCTATTATGGCTGCCCGGCCGAAGAAGGCGGCAGCGGCAAGGTCTTCATGGGTCGCGCCGGCGCCTTTGATGACCTCGACGCGACCTTCAATTGGCACCCCTGGTATATCAACTCGGCGATGAAAGGCAGCCTGCTCAGCGTAAATCGCTATTACTTTCGATTCCACGGCAAGACAGCGCACGCCGCCGCCGATCCCCATTCAGGCCGTTCCGCCCTTGACGCGCTGGAACTGATGAACATCGGCGTCAATTATTTGCGCGAGCATGTAACCGATGACGTGCGCCTACATTATGCGATTCTCAGCGGCGGGCTGGCGCCCAATGTCGTGCCGGATTACGCCGAAAGTTACTATTATGTGCGCGCCAATGAGCCAGACACATTGGAAGATGTCAGCCAGCGCGTCATCCGCATCGCCAAGGGCGCGGCGATGATGACCGACACCGAAGTCGAAGTCGTGTACAAATCGGGCTCGACGCGCGTCCTTTCCAACGAGGTATTGGCCGACCTGCAATACGACATCATGCGCGAAATGGGCGGCATTGAATTTACGGAAGAAGAGCAAGCCTACGCCGCCGCCATCAACCGGCACTTTGGCGATGCCAACATTAAGACGCTCGTCAACCGCTATGGCGTCGATCCACATACTGCGGAGAAAGCGCTGATCGGCGATGTTTTGCCAAGCCGCGACAAAGGCTACGTCTCGCCCGGTTCATCGGATATGGGCGATATGAGCTGGTTCGCGCCCTGCAGCATGCTTCAGACTGCGACCTGGGCCAGCCGCGCGGCGGCGCATTCCTGGGGAGTGGTCGCCAGCGGACGCAAATCAATCGGGCATAAAGGCATGATGTACGCGGCCAAGGTGATGGCGCTTTCGGCGGCCGAATTGATTCTGTCGCCGGAGATCCTGGAGCGGGCGCAAGCGGAGTTCCGCGCAGCAATTGATAGGACGCCGTACAAATGTCCGATTCCTGATGAAGTGCCAGCGCCAAGTCACGAGCATCCCTTGCGGTAATCATGACAAACAAAGCGACCTGTCGGATTGTATTCTGGAATATATGGCATGGCGGCGGCTATCGTGCCGAAATGATCGCCGAGCAGTTATCCGCCTGGAATCCGGATATCGTTGCGCTTGCCGAGTTTCGTGGAACGCAGCCGAGCCAATCTATCGCCCAAAGATTACACGACGCAGGATTGGTTCATCAGTTATCGACAGTCAACGAAGAAGAACCGACGTGGAATTCTTTGCTTTTGGCGAGCCGATATGAGACAAAGAAAGTTCAAATTGAAGGCGCCCCGAAACCAGACAACCTCTGGTTGCTCGCCAAAGCTGAAGCCGAGCCGGCGCTGCATATAGGTGTCATTCTCGTGCCCTTGGGCAATCAGTGGTACGACTACTTGGACGCGCTGGTGAATGTCGCAATAGGCTGGCCAAAAGGACCAGGTGTCATCATCGGCGATACCAACTGCGCCTTGACTGGTCTCGATGAGGACACAGCCGATTCCGCCGATTTCAAGGATCGCTTCGTGGCGCCCTTGGCAAAAGCTGGCTGGCGCGATGCGTTCCGCGCAATGCACCCGCAGGAGAATGCTCCAACATGGTATTCGTCGTACGGAAATGGTTTCAGACTTGATCACGCGTATATGAATGTCGCGTTGCAACGCTGCCTTACATCGTGTAACTATGATTGGGGACGAAAATTGGAAGGAAAGAAGTTGAGCGATCATGCGGCGATACTGCTGGACCTTGATCTAGGAGCGGCGGCAAACTCTACGTGACCAGCCGCGCGTCGTAACCAAGCGCAACCAACCGCTCAAATGCCTCCCACACCTCAGCCGGTATTTCCTGCCGCGACTGGAAGCCATTTTCGCCATAGACCTTGATGCGCTGGAAATCGCCCACGATGTGATGAATCACGGCAGCGCGCGGAAGCTGTCCGTTCAGATAATCGGCGCAAGTTATCGGCGGTGATGTCACCATGTAATCTTTGTCAGGCCACAGCGCTTGCGCGGTCGCGAGGACGCGCCGCTCCATGTAGGGCTTTTGCACCAGAATGAAAGACTGGAAATCCAATCCTTGTTCTTCAAGCAATTGCTGGGTGAAGCGGAAGTTTTCCCCGGTATTGGTCGATTGATTTTCGATCAATAGGCGCTCGGGCGGCAGGCTTCGCGCAATGGCTCGTCGCGCGAAATAATCCGCTTCGGTCGTATCCCAGAAGACACCCAGCGCCGCGTTGCGTTGAACCACGCCGCCGGAAAACAGCAAGAATTCCGCGAAGCCGCGCTTGTACAGGTCGATGGCGTATTCGGCGACGCGAACGTCGTGGCTGCCGAGCACGAAGATGCAATCGGCATTGCGCAGCGAATGGCCGACCAGCATGTAGTTCCACAGAATCTGAACAAGCGAATCGACTTCATTCATATTTGAATCAAGCGTCCGCGGAGTACAGCAGTATCGCGGTGGCGATTAATTGGGGAAGATTTCGGAGACGCGAACTTCAAAGCCGGGCAGAATGTCGCCTCCGGTTAAGGCGTCGTTTTCCGTTAGCGTTTTGGCGCCGTCAACGGTGTGAATGGTGACGGTTCGCAATTCGGGATATACGATCCAGATCAAGGTTGTACCCGCCTGGAGCAACTGCTGGATTTTCTTTTCGATGTCGCTCGCCTTGTTGCCGGGCGAAACAACCTCCACTGCAAGATCGGGCGCGAATGTAATCCAGCCGGTAGATAAACGCTTCGAAGAGGTAGTTTTGCTAATGAACGCGAGGTCAAGACCGCGCACGGTGTCTCTGCCGTCTTCTCTGCGCTCCAGCAAGAACCCTGTATCTCCGATTGCCAGGCGACCAAGGTCATTCTCGTAGACGTGGACTGCAATCTTGGCATGTATGAGTGACAGAATCTCACCATGTTCTCCACCAGGCCGCGACATATCGACGACCACCCCTTCCACCAATTCGACGATGCGGTCGTCAATCTGCTCGACATAATCGAGAAACATATCAGCGCTGATGTACTGCTTTTCCAAGACCATGACGAGAAATATCCTGCCTTTCTGCCCTAGAGCAATCTCATTGTACCTGGTTGCGTTGGAGAATCAAACTTCTTCAGCACCTGAAAATCCTTCTCCAGCGTTTCGCGTTGGCTTGCGTTGTAGAGCGCGGCTGCCGGATGAAAGAGCGGCACGACCGAAACTCGGCCGTAACTGGTTCGCACCTTGACCACCGTACCGTGCAATTGGCTGATCTTTTGGTTGGCTTGGTAGGCGCCGAAATGGCGCAAGATGAATTCCATAGAGAAGCGGCCCAGGGTGGCGATCACCTTCGGTTGGATAATCTCGATCTGCTGCTCGAGGAAGGGCGTGTATAACTCGATTTCGCTTTTGAGCGGATCGCGATTGTTGGGCGGCCGATCTTTCAGGATGTTGGTGACGTATACGTCTTCACGTTTGAGTTCGATTGACGCGAGCAATTCGTCTAAAACGCGCCCGGACGCGCCGCAAAATGGACGGCCCGTCTCGGCTTCGTTCTTGCCCGGCGCTTCGCCAATGAACATAATATCGGCGTAGTGATCCCCCTGCCCGATTACGGGGAAGTAGCTGTTGCTGACTCGATATTCGTAGAGCGGCGATTCGCGGAGATTGATGACGGCGTCGCGAATGGCGCGGAGTTGATCGCTGCGGTCGGTCGACATGATGGCCGGGCTTTCTGCTGGCGCTTCGCCTGTAGTGTAGCACGAAGCCAGCGACGCTTACCAAGAGCGCGAAACAAAAAAGAAGCGCCTCGCTAGTTTCCAGACGCATCCCAAAGGACTGGCGCAGGGGAAATCAATCCATAGCGTTCGCTTCTTGATAGTAAGTGTAGTCCCTTTGGCGGTTGTGTCAATATCGATACAGTGTTAATTGCCTCTGGCGCAAAAGCCGTTTCATACGGCGTCAAGTCGATTGCTCATCGGTCTCGATTTCAAACATTGTGGCCGCTTCTCTCAAAAGGCGGCGGAGTGAGTCGTCGATGGCGTCGCCCAGGCGGAGCGCCTCAGCGAAACTCAGCCAGCGGAAGCGCGTCGACTCGCCTGTTGCCGGCGCTAGCTCGTCGGGCTGCTCGGTGACTAGAAGATAGCGGAAGTCGAGATGCAGATGCGCGGGCATGTCGTCGGTTTCGGGGATGCTGTGTACATCGTAGTGGATGGGCGCCGGCTTGCCCCGCGGCCGATAGAAGGCGAGATCGGGCAAGCCGGTTTCTTCGCGCGCCTCGCGCAGCGCCGCCTGGGCGATATCGGTGTCGTAATCGCAGTGTCCGCCAACTTGCAGCCAGCGATCCTGGCGCTTGTGCCAATGCAAGAGCGCGCGCCTCGAATTGAGATCGACGATCGCTGCCGATGCGGTGATATGCCCGACTTCGCAGTTCCGGTTGAGGATATTGGGATGCGCCGCGATGAGGTCTTGGATCAGTTGGATATCGCGCGCTTCTTTGGCGTCGGCGGGCGCATGGGCATCTAGCATCAACCGAATTTCCCGATACGCATCGACCAGTTGATAGCGATAGAGGTCGTGAAGCTGGTCGCGCAGCGTATCCAGTTTTTGGGCGGGCGTCTTGTCACGCCAGAGCGGCAGGCGCGCGTGGCCAGGCATCAACGCTAGCCCTTACCGTTAAGTACGGCGACCAGGGCGGGACCGTAAGTCTGGCGGCGCCAGGGACCCAAGCCGCAGATATCGCGCAGTTCATCTACAGAGGCCGGGTTGCGGCGGGCGATCTCCCAGAGGGCGCCCCGGCTGATGATGACATCGGACTCTACGCCGCGCGCCTCGGCGGTTTCCCGGCGCCAGCTGTGGAGCGCGCTGTAGCGCTCGACGATCGCCGGCGGGATCGGCTCATGCTCGGGCCGCTTTAGGGGCAGGCGGCTTGACAGACCGTGCTTCACCGCCTGGATGATCTCGTCGCCGCTCTGGCGGACGAGCCAGGCTGGCAGTCCGCGGATGTCATACAGGCGCTTGACGGAGCGCGGTTGCAGCTTGACCAGCTCAAGCAGGGTCTTGTTGGCGATGAGCCGCTGCGGGGGATGATCGAGCGAATGCGCCAGTTCGTCGCGCAGGATGTAGAGCTCGCGCAGGACGGCGGCGCTCTGCCGGTTGAGCGAGTTTGGACGCGCGAGGTCCCAGAAGCCCTCGGGATCAAACTCGGGCGATTTCAACTCGAAGCGCGTCACATCGGCGATGTACTCGCGCGCTTCCTCCAGGCGACCATGCAATCGCAGTTGCTCGCGCAGGACGTCACGCAAGGGCAGCAGGTAATGGGTATCGACCTGGGCGTAGCGGCGGGCGCTTTCCGGCAAGGGGCGCTGCGCCCAGTCGTATTTCTGGTGCTTCTTGCTGTGGCGGACGCCGAGCAGATCTTCCAGCATATTGCCCAAGCCGATGCGCTGATAACCACAGACGCGGGCGGCCGCCATCGTGTCGAAGATCGCCCGCACATCGAAATCAAAATCGCGCTTGAGGCAGATGAGGTCGTATTCGGCGGCGTGAAAGACCTTCTCGATGGCGCGATCAGCCAGGATGGCGCGGAGCGGACTGATATCGGCGATGGCGAGAGGATCAATGAGCAAGTCTTCGCAGCGCGTCGACAGCTGGATGAGGCAGGTCTTGCCGCGATAGGCGTGCAGGCTGTTGGATTCGGTGTCGATGGCGATGCGCGGCTGGCGCGCGAGGCGCTCAACGGCTTCGTCGAGGGCGCGACTGTCATCGATATAGCTGGCGGGCGGTAGCATAGAGGGCGTCACAACCAATGGCGTTTGCGGAAAAAGGCGAGCATCAGGATGACGATGACGATCATGATGCCGGCAGTGATCATAAAGGCATGCGGGTCATCGGCGAAGGGGAGAACGATGTTCATGCCATATATGCTGGAGACGAGCGTGAGCGGCAACATGATGACCGAGATGACGGTGAGGATGCGCATGACCTCGTTGATGCGGTAACCGGCGAGGGTGTCGGCGGTGTCGGCGAAGCTGTTGATGATTTCGAAGTTCTCATCGGCGATGTCGCGGAGCTTGAAGAGATGATCGGCGATATCGCCGAAGTACTCTTCCATGTGCTCGTGCAAGATAGGATGCTCGACCGATTCAAGTTGCTGGACGATGGGGATCTGCTGGCGGATGATGCGGCGGAGGGAGATGATATCGCGGCGCAGCAAGGCGATCTCCTGAATGACGCGCTTGGCGTTGGATTCAAAGAGGTCGTCTTCGATGGCGTGGACGCGCCGGTCGACCTTGTTGAGGATGGGGAAGATGTAGTCGACGAGCTGATCGATGAGGGTGTAGACGGCGTGGTTGATGCCACGTCCCAGCCAGCGTTCGCGCTCGGCTTCATCGGCTTGGCAGCGCTCGAAGGCGGCGACCAGCGGTTTGAGCGTGCCATTGTGCACGGTGACGAGGTTGCCGCGAAGCACAAAGATATTGACTTCGCTGGCGCGCGAGATTTGGGCGCGGTCATCCCAGAGCGGGAAGTGCATGACTAGGAAGAGATAGTCGTCAGCCTGGTCAAGCTTGGGGCGTTCGATGGGTGAGCTAAGGTCTTCGAGGTTGAGCGGGTGAAAGCCGGGGAAGCGTCCGCGGAGGGCGGCGACATCTTCCTTTGCGGGGTGAACGATGTCGGTCCAGGTCACGGGATTGTGTTCGATGATGCGGGTGGTCATGGGGCGATTCTACCCCCCTCAGTCCCCCCATCGCAATGGGGGCGTTTCTACCCCCCTCAGTCCCCCCATCGCAATGGGGGGAAGCTTAGCGACGGCCGTTACTCCAACCCCACCCCAAATCCCTTCCCCGAAGCATCAGGGTCGCGTAGGTCGCGTAGGTCGCGTAGACACTGACCGCCGACACTGACCGCCGGCTCAGAGAAAAACAATTGTGTAATCTGTCGAGGGTTTGATTCTGTTATACTGCAGTGCGACGAACCTTTACGAGAATCGTTTAGCGGCGCGACAGCGTCTTTGGCAATTCCCGAACAAATTGGCGTCGAGGGTCTGCGACTTGATGCGCGAATGATAAGGGCGCTAGCGATTGTGAGGATCGAAGGATGAAGAAACGGAATCGACTGCGGGCGATGAAGAAACGGCAGCGAATGATTCTGCTGGCGGTGATCGCCTGGGTGGTCTTTGGGGTGGTCGCGGCCTTCGTATTTGTGTCTATGTCAACCGAAGAGGACACGGGGGTTACGGTGCAAGTGACGCCGGCGGCGCTTTCGGACGAGGCGATTCAAGGCGAGAGCGTGTTCAATGCCAATTGCATGGAATGCCACGGACCGAACGCGGCCGGCACGAAGCTGGGTCCGCCATTGATTCATGACATTTACCAGCCGGGGCATCATTCGGACAAAGCCTTTTACCTGGCGGCGGCGACGGGTGTGCGGGCGCATCATTGGCCCTACGGGGATATGCCGGCGCAGCCGCAGGTTTCGGAGGCGGAGGTGGGCTTGATCATCCGTTACATTCGGGAATTGCAGGAGGCGAATGGGATTGTGGCGAAGTCGTATTGAGTGGGTGTTTAATTCACCACAGAGGACACAGAGGGCACAGAGGTTTTTTCGCCTTAGAGACGCGGAGGGCAGAGAGAGTTACGTGGCGTCGGCGGGCAGGATGGATTTGATGAGGTCGACGATTTCTTGGAAGTGGTTGGGTTCGTTGGCTAGTATGCGCTTGGTGATAATGGGACCTAAATTCACTTTGTTATATTTGCGAGCAGGGTTGGCAAGTTTCTTGAACATCAGCGTCAGAAACTTCGCGCCGTTGATTTGCGTAAGCCACGTGTCAGCATCGTATTGTATTCCTTCAGGATAGTACTTTCCCTGCTTTCTGTTGTTTGCAATCCAAGTCTGCACAGTTTTGGGTGTAACAATCTGAGGCGGTGGTTTGCTGGCGTCGTTGTTGATCAACTCCGAGAGAATGTCGGCGATACCGTCATAATCTAGAAAATAGCTTTCGAGGTTTTGGCGCTTCAGATAGCGAGTTCGACTATTCGAGTTTTCGGTTTCGTTGAAGTCATCGGGACGTTTGTCACCGTCGAATATGAATGCCAGCGCAGATGGCAAAATTCCAACGCCTCCTGAAAGTCGCTCATAAATTTGCTCCACCAAGCCAGCATCCTTGCTTCGTGCCAGGTCATCCGGGTTGACCAAACGCAGAATACGTACGCTCGGCGGAAGATGTCCATCCATAATGAGATTAACGCATATTTCGTCAGTCTTGCCTTCGACCCAGATGTATGCGTCCATGCCGAAGATGTCGGAGCGTCTCGTGCCAAGCGCTGTTAGGGCGTCTTCGATCTCCAAGTTGTTCGTAACATCGACACCATCAACTTTGCTTACCATGCCTTCGCGTTTGACAAGCAGAAGGCGTTTTTGCTGGATTGACATAATGGCTGTTGGGGAGTGAGTGCTAATGATGTACTGATGACGAGGATAGTGTTCGAGAACATTTAGCAGGGCCCGAGTTGCGCCCGGATGTAGAAAGGTACTTGGTTCATCAATCAAGAGTATGCGGTCGTTTTCCGCGGTGACGAGCACAAACAGAATCGCCATTACCTGAGCCAAGCCCGAACCGCATCCCACGAGGGGGACATCCAGGTCCGGTCGGCCGACCGATACTCCGTCGTAGCCAATGTAGATTTCGAGGTAGTCATCTTCATCGGAGACCTGCGATATTCTTCTTGCATTGATGTCCCGGACATTTGGGAATACGCACCTAACAAGCTGGCGAAACTCGCTGTAGACCGAACTCTGACATTGCTCCAGAGTGAACAGCACTTGGGGTAGATTTGAAGCGTCGGATTTGAGCTCTAACGTTGTCGCAACGTCGGCGTGAGCGGGGATATGCCGTTCGGCTTGAAACTTGAAGACGTTGTCAAAGACATATCTTTGTATTGTCTGCGACCATGTTTCTTCGCCAGCCAAGAGACGGTTCTTAACTTCCGCAGTTTCAACGTCAAATCTCTCATTCTCGTTCAATGAAAACGAGTAGTAAGGCAATTCCATTGTCGTCAAAACCTGTAGGGATTCTTTGTGATCGCCAATTTGAATTGCATATGGATTAGCGTTGAATTGCAAATGCTTCTCTTGTGACAGATTTCTTTGCAAGTTGCGAATTTGTCGCGTTATAAGACTCGGGTCTGTGTCGGACAATTGAACGAAACTCCGTTGGTCGTGTTCGCGGAGAATTTCTAATAGGACGTAGTCTGAAAACTCGTATTTGAAGTCAACGTCGATGCTAGGTATGTCTCGCGATTCTGGAGATGGAATAGTCGATTCACTGCGGTGAGGCGCACGGCTCTTAGCTCGACTCAGAGCATCAAGCAGTGCGGTCTTTCCCGCATTATTTGCGCCAAGCACAATGTTGATACCATCACCCAACTCTACCCAATCTGTCTGATCATCTACATCATAGTAGCTGACGTAATTCTTCAACTTAAACTTGGAAATACGCATAGGACCTCCCCGCCAGACGAATACGGCACATTATACAGGAAAGACACGGGTGATTAACATTCGGGGCGAAAAGGCAATATGGATAGCCCCTCAACGACATCCACCGTCCGCAGGCTGACCGTGATAACCCGCTCGATGAGCTGCAAAATATACTGCGGATCGTCGCTGTAGCCGTTGGGATCGTGGGTGATGCCGCTGCGTTTGTCGGTCTTGACGCGGTATTGGTCGACGATCCAATCGAGGGCGCTGCGGTTGCCGAGGCGATAGGCGAAGGCGCGCGCGGGGATGCCATGCAGGGTCAGCGTGTCGTTGTATTTTAGCGTGTGGTAGACCTTGTAGCGGCCTTCGGCGGCATCGACTTTGCCTTTGGGCAGCATCTTTTCGACGCGGTAGCTGACCGGTTTGCGGGTGGAAGCCCAATCGAGTTGGTAGCGGTCGGCGGATTCGTAGTTGAGGTGGAGATCGGCGAGCAATTCACCGGCGTCGGCATAGGGACGGAAAGCGGGCGCGAAGGGGATGCGGGGCAGGTTGCGTTTGAGATCGAGGGCGTAGCGTTCGCGGTAGCCGGGATGGTGGAGCAGGCCGTAGACGTAGTAGAAGATGTCCCATTTGCTGATGGCGGGGTCGCTGTAGCAGCGGCGGAATTGGTCGAGGGCGTAGTCGGTGATGTTCTCGCGGCGGTTGCTGCCGTCTTCGTCGTATGTGTAGAAGGGGAAGCATTGGCCAGCTCGACCGCCCACATCAACACTCGGTATCAAGCTCGATATGTGTGCAACGAATGGAATCTGCGAGTGGTTTGTCAAACACAATAGGCTGTTATCCGATTCAGACTGCAAATCTGGCAAGAAGTGTGGAATACGATGCACGCTATGATTCAGAATACGATCAAAATAGAGGCGCTTTTTTGTAAATGGTCTATACAGACTGACTCTAAGATTGGTGGGCTTATAATCCGCGAAATGACCAAGCTTCAAATTGGTCTTAAGTATGGAAGTCCACTTCAACACTTCATAGTCTACAAAATCGTCGATGTTGGGCTTTGGACTTAGCCGCTTATACTTGAATACGTGCGCATTGTAATCGTCTACAATTTGGCGAGCACGATCCATCAGTGGATCAATCTGATAGTCGAATACATATGGATCGCGCCCGGTCTGCACACCGCGCGTATACATATGAAAAATTACGTTGGCATCGCCATATTTCGCACGCTTGGCCTCTTTGCTGCCGATGGGAAGGAAGGAATCGAATTCGTCTTCGGTGTCGGTACGGCGCCAGGTGTGCTTCTGGTTGGGGATTAGGCGCTGCCAGTCGACGGTGCTGAGAGAGTTTTCGCTGAGGAAATCGAGTTTATTTTCTTTGCGCCAGGATTCGGACAGGCGGTGGTAGTAGAGACGGCTCTCACGTTTTTCGGAGGGCATGATTTAGTTGATGAGCAGCAGCGCGAAGAACAGAATCCATAAAATAACCGCCAGCGGAATTATCGCGAGGTTCAGCAAATGAAAGTCGCGCTCAATCCGGCGCATTGGGTCCGCGTCTTTGCGCTTGCGTCTGCCGAAATGGAGATTGAAGATGCCGCGCGATGCAATCATTTCGGCTTTGGTGGCCATGTGCGGCTGGACAGCTTCCAGGGCGGTCACGCGACAACTCAACTGAAAGACCTGCTGCTCCAGTTCGGCGATGCGACGATCTTTATCTAATTGTTCCTGCTGCTCCATAACGGTTTACCCTCCGCCTAAGAAATGAATCAAAGCGGCTAAGAGCGCGATTTGCGCACCGACGTACCAAATTATGAGCAGCCTCGTCTGACGCTCCAAATCCGCTTTGGTGGCAAGCTGGGACAAGATCGCTTGGATAGCGGTGATGCGCTCGCTGTTGGAATGCGGTGTAGGGGTCGTTTCGACTCGTTCCGCAACTACTTGTGCCGCCATGTTTGCCTCACATCATATTCAGCATAGTTATGCACCAAGTATACCACAAACCGCAGAACATCAATCCCTCGCGTCTCGACTGCCCCGTATCGCCAGCGTCACGCCGACGCCGACCTGAATGCCAAAGACGTTATGCGTCGTGCCGCTGATTTTGGGATTCTGGCGGACGTTTCCGTGCAGGTCCAAATGGTAGATTTGGTCGAAATCACCCATCAGATGTTTGCGCATGCCGTCAAAGGCGTATTGATCGACGAAGCTGTTGTTGCTTACGAAACAGACGATGCCGGGGCGGTCGCCCAGCCGATCGGTGGCCCAGCGCCAAAACTTCACGTAGACATCGCTTAGCGCGTTTTTGTTGGTCGCCTTTGAATCTTTGGCGTAGGTCTCGCGGATGCGCTGGTCAATGACATCGTATTTGCGATTCTTGTTGTTGTCGTTCTCATCTTGCTGCTGCATGTTGTAAGGCGGGTTGCCGATGATGACGTTGATGTCAGCCGCTTTCTGGCGTTCGACGCGCTCGGTATTGGCTTCGGTGAGGAAGGTCATCTGGCGCTCGCGGGCGAGATCGAGGGTGTCGACGAAGCATAGCCCCTCGAAGGGCGCGGCGCGTCCGGTGAGCTCGTAGTATTCGCGCTCGATATTCAGCGAGGCGATGTAATAAGGCATGAGCATGACTTCGTTGGCGAAGAGGCGCTGCTTATAGAAGTCCTCGAACTCCCGCAGATTCCGTTCATGGGCGCGGCGCAGCAGGTTGACGACGAAGTTGCCGGTGCCGGTGGCCGGGTCGATGATAACGACGCCTTCATCGCCCAGCTTCTTTCCGAACTCGCTTTCCAGCACTTCTTCGACGGCGGCGCACATGAAGTCGACGATTTCCTGGGGCGTGTAGACGATGCCGTGGGTGTCGGCGATGTCGACGCTGTAGCCCTGGAAGAAGCGCTCGTAGACCGAGTTGATGAAGGTTTGCTTGTCGCTGAAGTCGAGGTCTTCGGCGGCGTCTTCGATGGCTTGGTGGAAGTGACGCAAGCCGCCCATGAAATCGGCGCGGCTGAAATAGGCGCTGGTGAGCGCGCGGATGACTTCCTCGATTTTGGCGGCGATGACATTGGTCTGGGTGAAGTGGGCGACATCAAAGACGCGGCGGATGATGCGCTCGGTCATCAAGTGCTGGATGAGCATTTCGTCGACCGCTTCCATGCTGATATTGGGATTGAGCGAGCGGCGGCAGAGTTCCATGAATTCATCGAATTGGCGCTGGAATTCGGGGTTGTCAGCATGGGCGGCGTCGATCTTGGCTTTGAGCTGGGTAGCGATATCGCGGATTTGCTCGCCGTACGATTGGACTGCTTCGTTGAAATTCTGGCGGGCTTGTTCCTTGTAGTTGAAGTATTGGGTCAGCAGCGCGGCGAAATTCGTCTTCTCGCGGATGTACGTGCGGCGGGCTTCGTAGCCATCCTGATAGAGGACGGCGGTGACGGTGTCCTCGAATATGATATTGTCCAGCGGATAACCGACCGACTTCTTGTTTTCGATTTCGGCGAAGAGATTGTCGCCGCTGTCTTTGGCTTCCCAGAAGGCGAAGGGGCGCTTCCACTCGTCGACCAGCGCGCCGTCGGGGCGGATGTGGCGCCTGCCCTTCCCTTGCGTGGCGTATTCGTCAATCAGGGTCAGCTTGCGGCGACGACCGAGCCCGGTCAGCAGCGTGCCAAAGGCGCGGCGCATATTGCCTTCGGTCGGCTTGACTTGGGCAGCGCGCAATTCCTTGATCGCGCTATAGTATTTCGTCAAGTGGCGGTCGTTCGGCTGGATGGTGATGGGGGGCATTGGGTATGCTTTCGGCGGGTTAACGCTGTTGGATATTCTACACGGAATCCCCAAAACATTTCACTTGTATCTCCCGCTTCGATTGTGATATATTTAACTATCGAAAAGTACGCTTGCTATTCGCGCCGAAATTCTGGTCTTTTCACGCGGCGGTCCTGTTGTAATGGAAGGACGACGACAGCCTATGGCAACAGCAGAAGCGACACAAAATCCAACGGCGATGAGCGCGCCGGTCACGCGGGCGGCGGCGAGGCCCAGCGTACAAGTAGCGGCGCCCAGCCGACGCGAGTTCCTCTATTATATTTGGGGCGCTTCCATCGCCCTGCTGCTGGGGCAGACTAGCGCCGGGCTGATCTGGTTCGCCTTCCCGCGTTTCAAAGAAGGCGAGTTCGGCGGCACCTTCGCCTTCAATCCGGAGGAGTTGCCGAGCCAGGGCAATGCGCCGGTGACGGTGTCATCGGGGCGCTTCCACGTCTCGCATACCGAAGACGGCTTGCGGGCGCTTTATCAGGTTTGCACGCATCTGGGTTGTTTGCCCAAGTGGGTGCCGACCAACTTCCGCTTCGAGTGTCCATGTCATGGTTCCAAGTTTCAGCTGAATGGGAGCTGGATTGAGGGACCGGCGCCGCGCAATCTGGATCGCTTCATCGCGACGGTGACCTATGCCGATGGCAGCACGGCGGTGACGCCGACCGATGGCGGAGCGATTCCGCTGGATCCGGAGCAAGTGATCACGAGCATTCAGATTGACACTGGCGCGCGTATTTTAGGCGAGCTGCATCCGTAGCGGCGCCGGCTAAAGACGAGGAGTATCCATGAGCATCCTCCCCTTCCCGTCCTTCCTGGATGATGTCAAGGAAAAAGGCTTCAAGAAAGCGGTATTTGAAGGCATCGACGACTCGGTTGAGCGCCTGACCGCGGGCTTGAATGTGCAGGATCTGCGCGAGGCTTTCCGCGGCGAAACGGCGAGCCGGCGGCCGAATCCGCGATTGACGCCGCATGCCGATGGCTTCTGGCTGCATATGCGCCCGTCTTATTTCAATCGCGATGTGACGGGCATGTATCCCACCTTCCGCTTGGGCTGGTTATCCTCTTATTTCGTTTGGTTCGAGACGATCACGGGCATCTTGCTGATGCTTTGGTATACGCCGTCGCCGGAGATCGCTTATGGCGATATGCTGACGATATTGAGCAATGTGCCGCTGGGTCAGTTGATGCGCGATATGCACCGCCTGGGCGCCGAATTCATGGTGGCGGTGGTGGCGATGCACATGATGCGCACCTGGTTCACCGGCAGTTACAAGAAGCCGCGCCAGTTCACCTGGTTCACCGGCTTGTTATTGCTGGTGATAACGGGCTTTTTGAGTTTTTCCGGTTACCTGCTGCCCTGGGATCAGTTGTCGCTGTGGGCGGTGACGATCGGCGCGTCGATGGCGGAAGCGACGCCGGTGGTTGGCGATCAGGTCAATTTGCTGCTTCGTGGCGCGCCGGAGCTGGGCGCGAACGGTTTGCTTCGCTTTTATCTGCTGCATGTGCTGGCGCTGCCGGCGCTGCTTTTCATTATGTTCGGCGTGCATTATTACAAAGTGGTGATTCACGGGCACAGCCTGCCGCCGCGGAAAGAGAATATCGGCGAGGACACAGCCAAGCGCGTGCCGCTGGACAAACGCGTTTATTTCATCCCCGACATGCTGACCTACGAAATGATGTGGCTGGGGGCGACGACCTTCATCATCACGGTGCTCTGCATCTGGTTCTATCACGCGCCGCTGGAAAATCACGCCAATCCGGAGGTGACGCCACTGGGCACGACGGCGCCTTGGTATTTCTTGTGGATTCAGGGCGCGCTGAAGCTGGGCGACAAATTCGTCTGGGGCGTGGCTTTCCCGTCGGTTGCACTGGGCGCCTTGGCGCTGCTGCCCTATCTTGATGTGACGCCGAGCCGGCGTTACGCGCATCGGCGCTTTATGATTACCATCGCGCTGCTGCTGATTTCGCTGACGACGATATTGAGTTATATGGGGCTGGCGAAGTTTGCGGTGCAAACATCGGCGGAGACCGAGATCGTGCATGAGTTGACTTTTGAGCCGGCGCACAGCAAGGTCGGCATTGGGCGCACGATACCTTTCGATCAGATGATCGTTGGCGCCTATACGACGGCGCAGCTGCATGGGCACGATGATATGTCGGCGGCCGACATCATCGCTGAGTTCAATGCCGAAGTCGTCGCCAACGGTCAATTCGCCCAGTTGATTCAGGAGTTGAAGCTTCAGAAGGTCGGCGCCAATCAGCTGCCGCTGCGCTTCCGCAGGATCCCGGCTGATGAGGCGCCAAAGCTGATGCGCGTCATGGAAGAATTCCACCATCATCTAGCTGAGGCCGAGGCGAAGGAGCTGCCGGGGGTTTGGGGCGCGCTGGTAATCACGGACAATCAGTCGAGTTTGAAGCGGCTGGACTGGATCGTGAGTTGGGACAGCGTGCTGATTGAAGGCGGTCAGGTCCAGTTGGATGAGGCTGGCGAGCCGATCCTGGTGTACTCGGATCAAGTTGATGCTGATGGCAACCCCATACCGGTCCGGCGCATATTTAGTGATCACCTATTCATTCACGAGGCTTCAGCTTACTTCGATTAGGCGCGACTGAGCGAATCAGACACGGGAATCGAGCATGAATCTTCTATTCATCAGATCGATTGAAGGACGCATCCTAATGGGCATTACGATGTTCGTTGGCATGATGATCCTGGTTGGATGGGTGGCGATCAACGAAGAAGCGCGGATGCAGGCTTTCGTGCAGCAGCATACGGGCCGGTCGATCGAGCGCGGCGCCGAATTATTCGCTTTGAATTGTTCCGAGTGTCATGGCGAAGAGGGATATGGCGCGGGCGATCGCGCGCCCGGATTGAACAATCCGCATTTCTTCGGTTATGACCCGGTTGGTTTGCAAACGGCCGCGATCCTCAACGCGAATCGGGCGCTGGTGCGTTTGAACAAGGACATCGACAATTTGCTGGCAGAGCTGACGGATGCGGATAATCCGCCATCCGACGAACGCCAAAACGAGATCTTGGCGGCGCTGGCTGAGCTGGAAGCGCAGATTGATGAGCAGAACGCCATAATCGAGGCGGCGGTCGCCGATCGAATCGCTGTCCTGGAATCGCTGGATACGGCGGTGGATAACGGGCTATTCCCGCTTTGGGATACCGTGGTTGACATTGAAACGACCAGCCAAGACGAAGTTGAAGTCTTCTTCTACAACAATGGCACGCGCCTGACGCAAGTTGGCTGGGGTGGCGATCTGCGCGGATACATTATCACCACGTTGATTCACGGTCGTCCGGGCAGCGACAACGTCTGGCCCAACAGCGAAGGTATGGTGGCTTGGTCACAAACGGCGGGCGGGCGCTTTCGACAAGACGAGATTGAAGACTTGGCGGCTTATATCCTCAACTGGGACAAGGGCGCCGGCTGGACTTTTGAAGACTATATTGCGGTGGCGCAGTACGGCAAGCCGCTGGCGGATGGCTCGCTGCCGAGTGAACCGCCGCCACCGCCGGCCGGCGATGATGTGATGGGCATCCTGGCGCGCTGGACGGCGGACGAAGTCGTGGGCAGCGAGGTAATCGGCGCAGACCTGTACGAAGCGGAATACGGCTGCACCGACTGTCACCGCGGCGGCGCTTCGGCGCCCGACACGATCGGCACCCTGGCGCGGATTCAGAATGAGCGGCTGACGATGCCTGGCTTCGAGGGATACACGGTTGAGCAGTATCTGGTCGAAAGCATCACGCGGCCCGGCGATTTCGTAGTGGACGGCTACAATTCGGGCTTGATGCCGGTGAACTTCGGCGCGCGCATGACCGATCAGCAACTAGCCGATATCGTCGCCTTCCTGATGACGCAGTAGCGAGCGGCAAACCCCATCCCCCGGTCCCTCTCCCGCCATCACTGTGGCGGGCATCCAGCAAGCTAGGGACGGGGAGCTAGACTTTGCAGTTTTGTGATTCATCCGGTATCTTGTCCATAGTGGGACGCAAGGTAGTTTGCGTGGGCGGCTTTGTCGCGCGGGAGTCTATCGATGCACCGACAATCGGGTATCAACAAACGGCTGGCGCGAAGTGAAACACAGCCCCCGGTAAAGGGGGTTTTTGTATTACTTTGGAGAAGTCGTAAATGACGAGGCGATGTATCGTCTTGCTTCTCTTTTGGTCGTTATTCTTGCCGACTCTGGCGCAGGATGATCCCGGCGAGGGCTGCGGCGCCAACGAGCTGACGCGGCAGCAAGAGACCCTGGCGCTGTATCTGACGCTTGATTTCGCGGGCGATGCCGAGTTGGCGCTGGCCAATTTGTATCGCTTGGGCGCGCTCTATCAATCAATGGCGCTGGATTGCGGCTACGCGCCGAACCAGGCTGAGGTCAACCTGATGCTGGAGCGCGCGCTGATGTTCGCGTCGCTTGATGATTTGATCGTGGCGCAATCTGTCGGCGTGGATGTGGACGAGATTCTGGTCCAGCTGGACGAAGTGTATGGCGATCCGCTGACCGGGCAGTTGCTTTACAACGGGCAAGAGCCGGCTCTTGGCGGTTCGCCGCTAGGCTGTGCCGGCTGCCACGAGAACGAAGCGATCGCGCCCTTGACCGCCGGCACCTGGACGCGGATCAACGATATTCGGTTGCAGCTGCCGCTATTCGCCGACTATACGCATCGAAAGTTCTTGGTGGAGAGCATCGTGAAGCCCGCGGACTATATCACGCCGGACTATTCCGCAGTGATGCCGGAGATTTATGGCGGCCAACTGACGATCCAGCAACTAGCCGATGTAGTCGCGTTTCTGGATAGCCAGGATCAGTTGCTTGAGGGTGAATAAGAGCGGTGCGACACTGCCTCAACGAAAACAGCGAAAGCCATAGAGTTAGAATGCGCGTAAGCGCTAATCCTCTTGCTGCTCATCGTCTTTGGCGCTGGAGCGGTCGAATCGAATAACGACTTCCGAAATCATGCGCCGCGGCCCAAGCCGAGACATTTCCTTCGGATCGGTGATTATCCGGCCGGTGGGTCTCTTGTGGGGCTGGTTGGCGCGGTCTGTCTTGTGAAAATTCACAAGTTCCCTGAGCTGTTTGGCGGTCAGTTTGTCATTCACTGTCTTGACGCCCTTTGCGCTCAGCCAGATATTCTTCTCGGAGCTCGCGCCGCCACTTGGCATAATCTTCATCATTTGTAAATACGCGGATCTCGTCCCTGCCTCGCCTCTCAGCCGCGCGAGGGCTTCGGTGAAAACCGATGATTTTCTTTAGTTGCTCGGCCGTAAGCTTGCGGGTCATGGCGCTGCACTCCTACAATTCCTCTATCATCAACGAAAACCGTCCAGTTTCTCTAGTCGCTGGACTGCCGACCCAGCGAACAACAAATGTATAGAGTCCGCCGAGAGTATACCACAATTCTCGAAACCGATGACCTACCATATACGATTCTGTTGTTAGGGTCTGCGGAAACTGCAGCTCCTCCGATCTTTCCAGCACTGCCTCCTCTTGGAAGAGCGTCACTCCCAAGGGGTCTCTGTACTCCACGAGCGGCACAAGCAGGTAGCCAATGTCACCTTCATCCATAATCCATTTAGAACGAAGCTGCCAGGGCGGGTCAAGCTCGTACAGACTTGGCAACTCTTCAACATCGGGCGTGCTGGGGATGACGAAGTCATCCAGAGGCAAGTCAAGCCATTCGGGTTCGCCCGCGTCATGCGTTACCGTTTGTTCGGTGGTGATCGTTGTCCAAAGATGTCTCACCGATTTCCTCCGCGCGGCAGAATGGAACGTGCAGCCTATCATCTATCCCGAATTGCGTCAAGAAACTGTCGCCGCGCCGCGCGCCGCTCTGTCATGGCATAGGACGCTGTGATACAATGCGAAGGCGTAGACCTAGCGCCTGATTGAATTGCGCGAGGGATCGAGAATCGAAGTCACAATGGCCGTGAGCCGAGCGGACAACATGATGACGAGACTGCTGCTGATACGCGCGGGGGCGGATTCGGGACCTGCGCTTGACAAGGCGGCGGCATCGCGCGGCGCTGAGAATGCGCTGACCGCGTCGCTTCTGTTTTCCGGCGCGCGCTGCTTATTGCAGTATGCGCTGCTACCCTTCTTGCTGCCGATCGTTGGAATAGCGGCAGATGCCACGATTCCGATTTTGCTGCTGATCAATGTAGTGGCGATGGCGTCAATATTCGTCAGTCTGCGACGGTTTTGGACGATCGGCTACGCGCATCGCTGGCGCTATCTGGTGGTGGCGGCGGCGGCGCTGTCGCTGCTGGTGGCTTTTACCATTTACGACATAATCAAGCTAGGGGCGGTGTAATGGGACTTCGGAAATGCCGCTTTTCTACCGCATCCCCCGGCCCCTTTCTCGCCATCTCTATGGCGAGCATCCGAAGCATCAGGGAAGGGGAGTTTCGTGAGCCAGGAAGTATGCGGAAGATAATTATGGTGATTGAGAGAGTGGCGATATTGGAGAGGCTGATGAGAAATTTCGCCAGCGCAGGCGGCATGAATCGAGTTCTTATCGTATGTGCGCTGCTCATTGGTCAAGTGAGCCTGGCGCTGGCCCAGGAAGGCAACGCTTCGTCTTCGCCCGAGGGCATGTCGATGCTGGTGCTGTTTCTGGGCATAGCAGGCATCATCGGCGTCTTTGTCATCCGCTGGAGCCAGTCGACGGGCGATGACGACGAGAGAGCCTAGACAGGAGGCGCGGCGCAAAAGCGCATGACCGAGGTCAACTGGGGCAAACCAAAGCAAGGGCAGAAGCGGAAACGGTCTGAGCGGCTAAAGTTCGTCGCCGCTGGCGCGATGATTCTGGTGGCGGTTCTGTACCTGTTGATTTCGGGGACCTTGCAAGGCGCGCGCTATTTCATCACCGTGAGCGAGGTGCTGGAAGACGCGTCGTATCTTGGGCGCACGGTGCGAATCTCGGGCGCGGTCGATGGCGAGAGCATCGAATACGACAGCGAGAAGGCGATCATCCGCTTCGAAATCGTCAATATCCCGAACCAATATGATGACCTGGCGACTGCGCTGCGCGAGGCGCTGCTCGACAGCAATGCGCCGCGCTTGCGCATCGTCGTTGAGGACGCCGCCATCCCGGATCTGCTGCGGCACGAAGCGCAAGCAATCTTGACCGGCGCGTTGGGCGCGGACGGGGTCTTCGCGGCGACAGAATTGCTGCTGAAATGCCCGAGCCGCTTTGAAGAGACCACCGCGCCCGAAGGCTTGAGTCGCATTCCGGAGCATCAGTAGGCGTGGAGATTTTCCTGGGTTTCGCAATGTTTCCGGCATCTCACAGCGTTTCACAACCGAGGAAGATAGGAAACACAGAGAACACAAAGGACTAGGAAACTAAAGTCTGAGCTTTGTAGCAAATCATACTTGTGCAAGTCAACAATCCCACGGGCGCGTAGAATTCTGATTGCTTTAGGATTTTGCATAGTAAACCGTAGTTTTTCCGATCTATGTGTACGCTGTGTACTTGGTGGTGAAAGAAACGGTATAGACTGCGCTGAAGGGAAAGCCGCCGAATGTTCACCAATAGCAACCTGAGCCATGTCCGCTGAGATCGGGCTGGCGGCGTTAACGCTGGCATTTGCGCTTGCGGTTTACGCAGCGCTCGCATCCCTGATTGGTGCGCGCCGAGGCGCCGTTCGGCTTGCGCTGAGCGGGCGCAACGCGGCGCTGCTGACTATGCCGGCGGCGCTGCTGGCCACGGGCGCGTTGGTTTTCGCCCTGATGACCGAGCAGTATCAAGTCACTTACGTCTACAGCGTGACCGACCCGCAGACGCCGGCGCTGTACCGCTTTACCGCGCTATGGGGCTCGCAGAAGGGCTCGCTGCTGCTTTGGTCTCTGCTGATGAGCGCCTTTACCTTTGCGGCAATTGGGCTCAATTGGCGGAGCGAGCGGCGGCTGATGCCTTATGCCATCGCTTATATGATGGCGACGCTGGCGTTTTTCCTCGGTTTGTCGTTGTTGGTGGAGAATCCATTTGAGCGCTGGTGGATCTTGCCGAGCGCGCCTGCAGCGGAGCAAGTGGTTTCGACGACGCTAATTCCGCCGGGTGCGGTCGCGCCGACGGAGGCGAATCTGCGGGCGGGCGCCGAGGGGTTGAATCCGCTGCTGCGGCATTTTGGCATGGTGATCCATCCGCCGATGCTGTATCTGGGCTTCGTCGGCTTCACGATTCCCTTCGCCTTTGCCATGGCGGCGCTGGCTTCGGGCGATCTGTCGACCGGCTGGATCAAGGCGACGCGGCGCTGGTCGCTGATCGCCTGGATCTGCTTGAGCATCGGGCTGATATTGGGTGGGCGCTGGGCATACGATGTACTGGGCTGGGGCGGATATTGGGGCTGGGACCCGGTGGAGAACGCCGCTTTCCTGCCCTGGCTGGTGGGCACGGCTTTCATCCACAGCGTGATGATTCAAGAAAAGCGCGGCATGTTAAAGCGTTGGAATATGTTGCTGGTGATCGCGGCTTTTTCGGCGGTGATGTTCGGCACATTCGCCACACGCAGCGGCGTAATCGAAAGCGTGCACAGCTTCGCGCGCAGCGAAGTCGGCTTTCCCATGTTGGCTTTCTGGGCGGCGATGACTATGGTGGCGCTGTGGACATTGGTCTGGCGCTGGCGGCGCGGCGAGCTGGGCGATGAACGCCATTTCGCCAATCTGCTCAGCCGCGAGTCGCTGTTTGTGCTGAACAATGTGATCTTCATCGCGCTTTTCTTGGCGATATTCTGGGGCAGTTTCGGGCTGCCGATCACATCGGAGTTGCTGCTGGGGACAGAAGTGACGATCGGCGCCGAGACCTTCGAATTCTATGTCGTGCCGCTGTTCATCGCCATGTACGTCTTAATGGGCGTGGCGCCGCTTTCGGCTTGGGGCGCGACCTCGGCGCGACGTTTGGGCGCTGCGCTAAGGCTGCCGCTCGCCTTTACCGTGCTGAGCATCGCCGCGGCTCTTATGAGCGGGACGGATGTCGTTGTTGCCTTGTTCGGTTACGGGGTTGTGCTTTTCGCCGGGTATGTCGCGCTATACGAGATTATTCGAGGCGCGCGGGCGAGGCGGCGATCGCTGGGCGAGAGCTGGATTCGAGCGCTGACGGCGCTGTTCCGGCGCAATCAGCGGCGTTACGGCGGCTATATTGTACACCTTGGCGTAACTGTGATCGGCATCGGCGTCATCGCGAGCACCGCTTTTCAGACCGAGGTGCAGCATACGGTTGCGCGCGGCGAGACGATTAGCGTGCAAGATTATACGCTGCGTTATGACGACTATTTGCGGGCGCAGGCGGTCGATGGCCGGCTTATGAACATCGCGGCGGTGACGGTATTCCGCGATGGCGTCGAGATCGCGCGGCTGCGGCCACGGATTGACGATTATCCGCAGATGCCGATGAAGATCGCCGGGGCGCATAGTACGCTGGAGAACGATTATTATGTGCTGCTGATGAGCGGCGACCGTGAGCACGCGACCTTTCGCATTTATATCAATCCGCTGGTGAATCTGGTTTGGTGGGGCGGCATCCTGTTGGTGCTTGGCACGGCGATTGCTGCTTATCCGAAGGTGGTGGCGAAATGAATCAACCCCCACCCCCCAACCCCCTCCCCCATGAAGAAGGAGGGGGAGCCAAGATGGCGAGTACGCGATTAATCAGGAATCGGTTAAGGGACGGTCTTCGCCTGATTCTTTCGATTGCGCTTTTGGCAATTGCAATAGCGGTACATGCGCAGGACGGGGGCGCGACGGACAACGATGTGATTCGGGTGGCGGAGCGGATGTATTGCCCGGTATGCGAGAATATCCCGCTGGACGACTGCGAAACGATCGCCTGCGTCGAATGGAAAGAAGAGATACGGGCGCAGTTGGCGGCTGGCCGAAGCGATCAGGAGGTGATCAACAGCTTTGTGGCGCGGTTCGGCGACAATGTCGTCGGTGTGCCGCAGGACCCGCTGCTGCGCGCGCTGACGGTGATCATGCCGCTGCTGGCGACTGCGCTGGCGCTTGGCTTTGGGGTAAGCACCTTTCGCCGATTTGGCGCTCAGCGGAAGCTAAGGCTGGAACCTGAGCCTGCGCGCGTCGGCGAGATGAGCGATGAGGCATATCGTCAACGGCTGGAAGAGGATCTGCAGGGACGCCGCTGAGCGCGAATCGATGTTGAATGGCAATGAGCAATTGGAGCTTTTGAGCGAAGGAAAGCCGCTACCGGTTCGGCGCGGATTCAGCCCCGGCTCGCTGGCGCTGATGGCGGCTGTGCTGGCGCTGGCGGTTGTATTGGGTTTGCAGCTATCAAGGCAGAACGCGTCGCGTCCCACGAGCGGTCCGGCGCCCGATTTTGCGCTGGAGCTCTTCGACGCGAGCGAAATCAGATTGAGCGATTTTCGCGGTCAGGTGGTCTTGATCAATTTCTGGGCGAGCTGGTGCCCGCCCTGCCGCGATGAAGCACCCGATTTGCAGGCGCTCTATGAGGAGTATCGGCCGGCGGGCATGGCGGTGATCGGCGTTAATATGCTGGAAAGCTCGCGGCGGAAGGCGCTCGAGTTCATCAATGAGTTCGGCATTACCTATAGCAATGGAGAAGACACGGGCGAGAAGTTGACGAATCTGTATCGAGTAGAGGCGCCGCCGGAGAGTTTTCTGATTGACCGGCGCGGGAATGTGCGACGCTTCTATATCGGCGCCATTCATTATGATGATGCGCGCAGCAGTATTGAATCGCTGCTGGCGGAAGAGCCATGAGCATAACGGGATTGCTGATCGCCTTGGTATTGAGCTTGGCTGCAATGGCAATTGTGGCGCGTCCGCTGCTGCGTCCGGCGCGGAGAGAGCATGGGGACGCCCAGAGCCTGCGGCTGCAGCGCGACCGGCTGTCGGTCTTCTACGAGCGTGTGCTGACCAATATCCGCGACCTGGATGAAGACATGGCGACCGGCAAGATCAACCGGGGCGATTATGAAGCCGAGCGCGAGGCTTGGGTCGGGCGCGGGATTCGCTTGCTGCGCGCGCAGGACCAGCTCGAGCGAAACGGCAGCTTGCTCGTCGGCGTTGACGAACCGGATAGAGTTGATCGGGCGATTGAAGAAGCGGTCGCGGCTTATCGCGAGAAATTGCCTGGCGCGCAGCCTAAGGCGACTGAGAGAGATGCAAACTAGCTATGCGCGCGCGTGGATTCGCCCTACTGTTGATGACTTTGACGCTGGCGTCCTGCAGCGGCTTGGGCGGGGAGCCGGAAATCGTGGCTACCGTGCCATCGCCTGAGACCGCCCGGAGCGAGACAATTGCCGCATCTGACTGGCAACCCGATATCGAAATCGGCGCGCGCATCTTCGCTGAGCGCTGCGTTGATTGCCACGGCGTCTCCGGCGATGGGCAGGGCGAGCTCGTGCTGGCTGGAAGCATCGAGCGTCCGCTCGATATGACCGATCAGGCGCAAGTGGCGTCGAAGGCGCCGCTTGAGTGGTTCGAGATCATCACCGAGGGTCGTATCGCCAACTTAATGCCTCCTTGGGAGAATGCCCTCAGCGAGAAGGAGCGCTGGGATGTCGCGCTTTACAGTTATACGCGGGCTTATGACGATGAGCTGCTGTCGCTGGGCGAGCGGATCTGGCGGGAACAATGCGGCAACTGCGCGCTGCCGCCGGTGATTCCGCCGATATTCAGCGATGTGGAATATAGCGCGAAACTGAATCGCGAGTTTTTCGGCGATTCGCTTAGCGATGCCGAAGCCGGGGCGGCGGTCGCTTATGCGCGGATGGCTTCGCTGGCGCCCGGCGACGGGCAGAGCGCGCCGGCCGCGGTTGACGCTGTCGGTCAGATTAGCGGAAGCGTCGTGCAAGGCACGGCTGATGGCGTCTTGCCCGCCGATCTCGTTGTGCAAATTAGATATGGAAATGCGGACGCCGGTTTCCACGTTGCCGAGTCGATCACCGATAGCGATGGTCGCTTCCAATTTGCTGATATTCCCGTATCGCCTGACTATGTTTATGCGGTCGGGGCGCTGTACAAAGGACGGCTCTTCAGCCAGCGGATTTCGGCGGCCGACTTGAGCGAGGCGCTCAAAGAGACGACAATTACAGTGTATGATGAGACGAACGATCCGCTGGCGGTCAGCGTCGCGCGCATCATTTTGTCCATAGAGCCGGTGACGCTGGAAGGCTTGGGCGCGGGGCTATATATCTCGCAGATGCTGACTTACCGCAACGAAACCGATCGTGTGTATACGAGCGGGCGCGGTTTTGACGACGGGCGGGAAGCGGCGCTGCTGGTTCAGTTTCCCGTTGGCGCGCGCTTCTTGAGCGGCGATGCCGGCGGACGTTATATTGTGATTGAAGGGATGGAACGACTGCCCGATTCAGTTATTGATACGCTGCCGGTCTTGCCGGGCGAGCTTCACCGTATGAATCTGGCTTATTGGCTGCCTTATGCCAGCGGCGCGCAGTTTGAGCAAGAATTCAATAATCTGATGGACGCGGAAATCATCGTGACCTTGACTGACGAACTGCGGATCGAGAGTGATTGGCTGCGCCAAAGACCCGACGCAATGGCTGGAGACGGATTCAGACAATACGGCGCGGAATTAACGATGGACAAAGAGCCACAGCTGCGTTTCGCCATAAGCGGCGCTCCATTTGCAACCAGCAGCGATGACGGTTGGGTCGTCACTAGCGAATCGCTGCCCGCCCTGCTCCTGGGCGCGCTCGTGTTGGCCTCGGCGCTGCTGGGCGGTGTCGGCTTGATGAAGCGGAGGAAGGACAATTCCGGCAGCGCGATTAATGCGCTGGTAGGCGAATTGGCGCGGCTGGAGGAGGATCACGTTCAAGGGCGGATCAATCACGATCTGTATCATCATCGGAGGCGCGAACTAAAGGCAGAGCTGACGCGGCTGATGGAGACGAGCGATGGATGACGAGCGCGCGATCATCGAAGCCGAGAACTTGAGCAAGGTTTATGGCAGCCTGCCTGTTTTGCGGGACCTCAATTTTAGCGTTGCGCGGGGCGAGTTCGTGGCGCTGCTGGGCGCCAACGGCAGCGGAAAATCGACGCTGCTGCGGCTGCTGAGCGGATTGAGCAAGCCGACAACGGGGGCGATCCGCATGGGCGGTTGGGAGATGCCGCGCGAGGCGATGGCGGTGCGGGCGCAGATCGGTCTGGTGGCGCATCAGCCGCTGCTCTATGAGAATTTGACGGCGCGGGAAAACCTGGACTTCTATGGCAAACTCTATGGAATTGAGCGCGATGAGCGCGAGCGCCGCATCAAGGAAGGGTTGAGGGCGGCCGGATTGCGCAAACGGAGGGACAGCCTGGTGCGAACCTTTTCGCGCGGGATGAAACAGCGCCTTAGCATCGTGCGCGCCACCTTGCATCAGCCGGATTTGCTGCTGCTGGATGAGCCCTACAGCGGGCTAGATCAAGCGGCGGTTGAGCAGCTGGACGAGATGCTGCGCGCCGCGATCGCCGAAGGCGGCACGATCATCATGAGCACGCATCAATTGGAGCGGATTCCGCCGGGTGCAGCGCGCGCGCTGGCGCTTTCGCGTGGTAGAATCGCCTTCGATGACGCCATCGGCAGCCGCAATATGAGCGCGATTTACCGCTCCGCCAGCTCATGAAAACTCCCTTTGAGAAATGTGTAGCCGCCATCCTCCACAAGGATCTGCGCGCCGAGATTCGGGCGCGGGAACTGGTCAGCGTGATGGCGCTCTTCTCGCTGCTGAGCGTGCTGGTGTTTAGCTTTGCGCTGGAGTTGGATCTGGGCGCGCGCGAAGAAGCGGTCAGCGGCGTGCTGTGGGTGACGCTGATCTTCGCCAGTTTGCTGGGCTTGAATCGCAGCATGGCGCAGGAGCGCGACCAGGCCAATCTCGATGCGCTGCTGCTGGCGCCGGTCTCGCGGGCGGCGATATTTATTGGCAAGCTGTTGGGCAATTTCATCTTCACCTTGATTGTCGCTTTGGCGCTGCTGCCGCTAATGACCGTGCTCTACGGGCTGGATCTGCTTGATGGCTGGGTAATCCTCATAACGGTTGTTGGGGTTTTTGGTTTCGCCACGATCGGGACGCTGCTGGCGACGCTGACGGTTCAGACGCGGGCGCGCGAGGCGCTGCTTCCGATCGCGATGCTGCCGATCGTCTTGCCCTTTCTGCTGACAGCGGTGCGCGCAACCAAGGGCATACTTAGCGGCGCGCCGGCGGCCGAGTGGCAGGGTCCGCTGGGTATGCTGGGCGCCATCTGCGTGATTTATCTGGCGCTGTGCCTGCTGCTATACGAATACGTGGTCGAAGAGTGACAGATGTGGATAAATTAGGTGGCGCAGAAAGACTGGGAACGGATAGCGAGCGTAATCGTCTAATGAGTGCGGGCAACCCACTGGGGCACCCCAACAAAGTCTCCTATTTTGGCATAACCAGGGCCAAATCTGGAACTGCTGAAACCGATACTATCTCCGTTATAGCCTGACAATTGATAATTTATCTTGGTAGAATTCTGCGGTTTTGATCACTGAGCCGGAGGAAAGAGTGAAAGAAAAGACAAAGCTCGGACCCACGGATTTACGGATTGAGGCGAGCAAGCAGCCGCGCGCGCTGCGCTTATTGACGATGCTCACTGTTCTGGGATTCGCGGCGACGCTGGTTCTGGGATTAGGCGTCGCTGGCGCTGACATCCAGCAGGGAGAGATTCAGCGCATCTTCTATATACACATGCCGTCGTTCTTCGGCGCCTTCACCGCCTTCGGTTTGACGGTGCTGGGGGGCTTGCTGTATCTGGCGCGGAAGAGCGACAAATGGGACCGGATCGCGCTGGCGGGCGTCGAGGTGGGCTTGGCTTTTTCGCTGATCAATTTGTTGACCGGCGCCATCTGGGCGCGGCCGATCTGGAATACCTGGTGGACCTGGGATCCGCGTTTGACTTCGGCAGCCGTCATGTGCCTGACCTACGCCGCATACCTAATGCTGCGCGCCGGCATTGACGATCCTGACCGGCGGCGCGCCTTCATGTCGGTCTATGGCATTCTGGCTTTTGTTACGGTCTTGATCACTTTATTCATCATCCGCGTCGTGCCGGAGACGATCCATCCGGTGATCGTCGGCGCCAGCCCGCAAAACGCCCAAGGCGGTTTCGAAGCGACGAGCGGCGTGGTATTGGCGCTGGTTCCGAGCTTACTGCTCTGGCTGACTTTGATGCCGATCACCATCATCTGGCATCGCGTCCGGCTTGAGGAGCGAATGGACTCCCTGAATCGCTTGAAGATGCAAGTGCTGAGCGAGTAAATGCCGATGAAGACATCATTCACTTTGCTTACGCTTGCCTTGGCGCTGCTGACAAATGGCGCCGCATTCGCCGATGACCCGCGCGCGCCCTATTTTCAGTCACGGGCATTCAATGTGCCGATCCTCGAAGGCTGGGACGATCAAAGCGGGGAAGGCTTCGCGCAGTTCCACCTGGCGGAGGCGCAGGCGACGATTCGCACGACGACCCGCGCGCTTAGCGATCCGATAGCCGCTGCCGAAGCCGAATTGGCGATGCTCACCGGCTTGCGCGTGCCGCAACCGACCTACAGCGGCAAGGTCAATTTAGCCGATGGCACCTGGCATGTTTTGGTGTACGACCTGGAAGAAGACACGACGGCGTCCGTGATGGCGCGGACGGCTGACAGTCGGGTGGCAGTCATCAGCTTGGTTGAGCGCGACCCGGCGGCGCGGACCGCTATGCTGACGTTGGCGCGCTCGGATGAGTCTCACGAAGACGCGTCGCGGGAAATGGTCCTTGCCGCCGATGCGCTCGCCGCGACATTGCCGAGCTATCTGGCGCAGGAGGAGAGCGTGGCGCTGCCGAGCGGGGAATGGGCGGCATACGCGGGCGAAGGTATGACGGTGATGGGCTTGGTCTTCGGCAACGACAGTTATGTGGCGCTGCATCAAGGCGCGCAAGGCGATCTGGCGGCGCTGGCCGACGCCTACAATCGGACGCTGCTGGGCTTCTTCATCACGCCGGATAATTCGCATTATTTGGTTTTTGCGCTGGCGGCTGTATTCGTCATATTGGGGACGCTAGTGGGCAGCCTGTTCTGGCGCGAGCGTAGTTTGCGGAAAGATCTGGCAGTGCTGGAGGAATTGGCGCGGGCGGCAGAGTGACGCCGGCTGCAGGCGAGCCACATATACCATGCGCGTATGAGCGAGCCGATGGTTCGCCCATCCATTTTCCATTTCGATTCGCGGGCGAGCCAAGGATCGCCGCTACGATTCGGCTTTGCAACGAGCGAAACTAATGTGGTGCTCTGGCGTATAGAGAGATGATGACGCCACATTGTTGAGGAGCGATGCGATGAATGAAGACATGAATCCGGCGCCTGAGGAACCGATTGGTGAAGAGGGACATACGCCGCTGGAGCAATTCATCTTTCATCAGCGCCGGGGCCTCGAAGAATTCGGCAAGGCGATGGAGTCGCTGTTGCCGCCGCAGTTCAAAGAGCATACGCAGGCGGCCGGCAACGAATTCGCCACTGGTTTCCGCGTTTTGATCGACGCCGCCATCGACGAGATCAAGAAAGCCAGCGAGATGGAAGATCACGATGCGCCGGGCGAGGCTGAGCATGAGGCGCAGGCGCGCGCCAATCTATCGGCGGACGACGATGAAGGCAGGGACGCCGGCAGCAAGGGCGGCAAGATCCGGGTCGAGCTGGACGATTGATCCGGCCGGGTTTGCCAAGTTCCGCTACTCTTGCCTTGACCTATAGGGCAAGAGTCAAATGAAGTCATGAAACGAAAACATATGTTTACCATCCTATGGAGACTGAATGGGTTACTCAGATAGACTCGAAATATACAAGCGAATTGAGAAAGAGCGCGATACTGCCGTTCTCGCTTATGTGACGAGCGATCGTTCTGGTTGGGACATAAACGTCGCATAGGATGTCATTGATCCGTTCGTGGACCTACTTGATGCAATGGGTCCCGTGAGACGTATCTCGCTAATTCTTCATACTTTGGGCGGTCATACCTTGGCGGCATGGCGCCTGGTAAACTTAATTCGTATGTTCTGCGATGAATTAGAGGTTATTGTTCCGTCGAAAGCTCTTAGCGCCGGCACGCTGATATGCATAGGCGCAGACAAGATCATAATGACAAAGCAAGCCGTTCTGGGACCTATTGATCCCAGCGTCAACAGTCCGCTTAACCCCCAGGTCAACTTTGGCGGCCAAACTACTCAAGTGCCCCTCAGCGTGGAGAGCATTCGCGGTTACTTGAACCTTGCTCGCCAGGAGTTGGGAATCGCCGACTCGCAACATCTCACGCAACTACTTGTAGACCTGTCAAGCCACATCCACCCGGTTGTTCTTGGCAATGTCTTTCGATCTACCGAACAGATTCGATTTCTGGCTCGAAAGCTACTGCCGAGTCAGGTCAATGACGAATCCAAAGTCAAGTCAATCGTTGACTTCCTTTGTGCGGATTCAGGCAGCCATGACTATACAATTGACAGAAGAGAGGCTTCTGAGTTAGGATTGAATATAGAGAAGCCGTCTGAAGACTTCTACATCGCGTTGAAGTCAATTCACACCAGCTACACTGAAGAATTGAAGCTACTCTTGCCATTCACATCGACGGAAGTCTTTACAGACGACGCTTTCGATGTAAGTTCATATCAGCTGCGCCGCGGGCTCATTGAAGGCACAATAGGAGGCTGCTATTCTTTCATCTCCGAAGGTGTAATGAGTCGTGTCGTAAGTCACCCCAATGGGAGTCCTGTACCGCAGCAAAGAGTAAAGGACGAAAGGAGCTTTGACGGATGGAGAAAGATCGCGTAACGGTATACAAACCTTCGTCCGGCGACGCAAACAAGTATCATCGCGAAACCAGCGCAGCCGACTACATAGCAAGAAATGACTCCAGCGCGCCTGTGGGCAATTTGGCCGATGTCTTGAAGCAGGGTCCGGTCGTTTTTCCCAATGTTCTCGCTCCGGACACTCTCAGGTATATCCCGTTAGACCGTACCATAATCCTGGAGCCAAAATAGGCGTCAGTCGCTATCACTACTGCGCCTACGACGCCTGCTCCTCAAAACGGATGTTGAGGTACTTCTCTTCAAATTTGGCGCTGGTGATCTCGAGATGCTGCAGCTCAGCGGGCAGGACGATATTGCGGCGGTAGGGTCCGACGCTGAGCGTGATCTCTTCGCGCGAGCGATAAAGATCGAGCTGCTCTTTTTGGGCGAAGCCGATGGGCACGCGCAGCATCCAGCTGGAATCGCCATCGAGCTGTTCGAGCTTGTGCACGACGCCGTCAAACATGCGCTCGGCCGGGTTGCGATCGCCGTAGAGTTCGTCGGCGAGCCGGCGCAGCATCTCCAAGCCGCCCATTTCTTCGCCAAACAGCGGCGCCTTGAGCAGCGGCAGGCTGCCGAAAGCTTCGCGTACGAAGTCGATATTCTCCGCCTGGCGCTCTTTCCAGCGCTTGAAGAAGGGATCAGTGATTTCGTCGGGGAAGATGCGGTTGACTAGGATGGCGTCAGTGGCGTAGTCGTAGAGATTCAGGTAGGTATAGGTTCGCTGGGTCTCGCGGATGACCATGCGCTCGGGATTGACGACGAGGCGAATGCTGGCATGTTCGGGGTCGGTCAGCAATTCGCGCACGCCATCGAGAGTGTCAAAGAGCAACTGCACTTGATCCCAGGCGTTTTCGGCGATATCGATGCCGATATCGTTTTTCTTGGCGCGGGTGAAGAGCTTCTGCACCGGGCGGATGACGCTGTCGAGGCCGCGGGCGATGCGCATAAGGCGCTCGACCCACCAGCGCGTGACATCGGGCAGGCTGAGCAGGCGGATCGTCTCGGCGGTGGGCGCGGCGTCGACGATGAGCACATCAAATTCGTCAGCTTGGAAGTATTCGCTGATCCAGAGCAGCTGGGCGCCCTCTTCCAAGCCGGGGATGATGGTCACTTCGGAGGCGTTGACCTTGGCGATGCCTTCGCGGTTGAAGAAAGCGCCGAGGTATTCCTGGATTTTGCCCCAGTATTTCTGCATGGAGTAACGGGTATCGAGCTCTTGCGCCCAGAGATTCTCGGCGATTTGCATTGCTTCAGGACCGACCTCGACATCGAGGGCGTCGCCGAGGCTGTGCGCGGTGTCTGTACTGACGACGATCGTCTTCAAGCCGAGCTCGGCGCAGCGCAGGGCGGTCGCCGCCGAGATGCTGGTTTTGCCAACTCCGCCCTTGCCCGTATGCACAATCACGCGCATGGTTTCACCTCTATTGGTTGTGCTGTATTGATATGCTGAATCCGGTCATTGCACATACCAGTATACGCAGGAAGATGCCGAATGGTGCGTTAGATTTCCTTATGAATGGGCGATGTTGAAAATCAATAGAGGCTTGACAAGACTAGAACAAACAATCTAAGATCGGCGCAACGAACAGCTATTCACTTTGCGAAGGAGTAAGCATAATGCGTCCGATAGTACATGTAGAGATTGCCTCAGCCGACAATGAGGCGCAGAAGGCGTTTTACAGTTCACTGCTGGGCTGGCAGGTGAACGAAGTCCCGATGAGCGACGACTTCACTTACGTCATGTTCAATACTGGCGTCGATATGGGCGTGGCGCTGTCGGTGGTTGGCGACGGCATGGAGCCGGGTGATGTGATTTTGTATTTCCACAGCGATGACCTGGATGCCGATATGGCGCGCGTGCCTGAGCTGGGCGGTACGGTGATTCTGCCGCGGCAAGAGGTGCCGGGTTTCGGCGCCTTGGGCATGTTCTTGGATCCGACGGGGAATCGGGTGGCCTTCTGGCAGAGCGTGAGTGAGGGCTGAGCCAACCCCTCCCCCGAACGCCAGTGTCTACGCGGCGCGGCCCCTCCCGAAGGTCAGTGTCTACGCGACCCAAAGCATTAGGGAGGGGTGACTCTGGTCGCGCAACGGTTGGCCAAGCATGCTTAAAACAGAATCGGCAGGGTTAGAATACGGGCGGCCTGATAAGTCGCGTCGACACTGACCGCGGATGCTGCGCGCCGGTCGCCCCTACAATTCGTAGTTGGAATGCAATTGACAATTATGGCTGAGTATCCGCTGTTGAAGGACTTCATAGATGAGGGGCTGGTTGCGCAAATTGCTGACCGGATTGTCGCTGTGCACCGGTCATTTGAACGTGATGAGTTTGTAATGTCAGTGGCGGCTGAACTTGGCGCGCTTGAGCTGAAGGCGCGGAACCTGCTCATTGCCGAGAAGCTGCGCGAATATCTGCCGGCTCACTATCCGAGCGCGCTGGAGATTCTGCTGGCGGCGCTGGATGAAGAACGCGGATTCGAGCCTATAGAAAACGCGGGCTTGCGATTGATGGCAATACCCTGCTTTATCGAACGCTGCGGATTGGCGCATCCAGCCGAGTCGCTGGACGCGATGCCCATCCTCACGCGTATTTCGTCCTGCGAGTTTGCCGTCCGCCCGTACATAAAAAATGCGCCGAACTTGACGATGGCGCGGCTGCGCGAATGGGCAAGCAGCGGCGATGAACATGTGCGCCGCCTGGTCAGCGAAGGCAGCCGTCCGCGCCTGCCCTGGTGGCCGCAGCTGACAGACCTGATCGCTGATCCGACGCCGAGCCTGGCGCTGCTGGAGCATTTGAAAGACGACACGTCCTTGTATGTGCGGCGCTCGGTGGCGAATCACCTCAACGATATCGGCAAGGATCACCCGGAACTGCTGCTGAAGCGGATGGAATTGTGGTGCGTGGATGCTGGTGAGGAGCGCCGCTGGCTCATTAATCACGCGCTGCGGAGCCTGGTGAAGGCGGGTGATCGGCGGGCGCTGGCGATTCTCGGTTATGGACCAACAACCGTTGAACTGGAGAAACTTGCGCTACATCCGATGGCGCTTGAATTCGGCCAGGAATTGACGTTTTCCTTTTCGCTGCGCAATGTGGGTGATGAGGCGCAAAACCTGATGGTCGATTTCGTGATGCATTTTCGCAAGGCAAATGGAAAGACGGCGCCGAAGGTCTTCAAATTGAAAAAGATGAAGCTGGCGGCGGGCGAAAGGGCTCAGATTGAAAAGCGATTCGCCATCCGTCCGATTTCGACGCGGAAGTATTATGCGGGGCGGCAGCGGCTGGAGATTCAGGTCAACGGGGCTGTGCTGGGCGGCGCGGATTTTGAGCTTGTGATGGATTAGATTTTCCAACACCTCCCCCCAACCCCCTCCCCGAAGCATCAGGGTCGCGTAGACACTGACCTACGGAGGGGGAGCTACATACGCGACGTTTTTGGCTCGAAACAGATTCTTCCTGAATTCGCGATAGAATAGGTATGTGCGGTTTATGATTAGGAGAGAAACGTGATGCCTGCCCCACCATCGGATTTATTCACGCCGGTGAATCTCGATGATGCCTACAACTGCGAGCGCGCGACGCTGGATGAGCGGCTTGCGCTGGACGCGGAAGACGCATTCGGCGCGCAAAGTTATCGCGGCATTCCTTTCCGCTTTGGCGAGGCCGGTCGGGCGAACGCGATCTTGCTCGATGGCGGCGAAGTGCGCGTCGATGCTTTGAATCTGCAAGCCAGCTACTTGGTCTTCGCCCATATCGTCGAGGACCGGAGTCCCGAATTGCCGGCTGATTTGGGCGATTACGCGGGAGGCAGAACTTGGGATGGCGCGACGCCGGGCAACAACCTGGGAGACCTGGTCGCCGAATATCAGCTGCACTATGCCGATGGCAGCTCCGCGGCGATAGCGATTCGGCGGCGCTTCGCTATTCAGCAGCCGCGGATCACCTGGGGCGCCAGCGCCTTCGCCGCCGTGCCTCATAGGCAGGATGGCGTGGCCGCGGGCGTGACCGACTCGATAATGTTAGGGCGCATGCCGGCGACTGGTTATGGAAACGGCGAAACGCGTCATGGCAGCGGGCGCGATCATGCCAGTGAAATCATTTGGTTGTACGCCCTGCCCAACCCAGAGCCGGACAAAGCGATCAGTGAGATTCGGCTGGTTGGGAGGGAAGAGCGGGCGCTGATATACGGCATCAGCGCGACGCAAGTGGAGGCGCATCCGCTGCGGGCGCGGACGCGGCGCAAGCTGCTGCTGGAATTGCCGGAGGGCGTGAAGTTCAACGCGATTGGCGAGCTGGATGGCGTCGATATCGATCTGGGGACGGTGATATCGGCGCGGGCGCAACTGGATTATGAGCGCGATGCCTGGTTCGGTGATGCGACCAACGCCCAGCCTACCCGCTCGGACAGAAGGGCGGTCATTGAATTTGCCGCCCATCCGCAGGCGAAACTCTATTTGCAGGCTGCGGACGGCGATTGGCAGGCTCATGATCTCGTTCAATCCGATGGCTGTTCGCTATCGACCTTTGAGGCGCGGCAGTTGGTGCGCGTGCGCGTGAAAGATGAAAGCGGGCGCGAGGTCGCGGTGCGGATCCATTTCCACGGCGCGCATGGCGAGTATCTGCCGCCGCGCGGGAATCACCGCAAAGTGAACCGCCACTGGTTCGAGGACAATTATGGCGAGTTCGTCAATAGCTTGAATCAATACGCCTATATTCCGGGTCATTGCGAGGTTGAGCTGCCGCTGGGCGAGGTTTTCGTCGAGATCACGCGCGGCTATGAGATGAAGCCAATCCGGCACAGTTTCGAAGTGCAGGCGGATACGGAAGACATCACCTTCACCTTAGAGAAAGTGTTGGATTGGGGCGAGCGCGGCTGGGTCTCGGCGGATACGCACGTGCATTTCCTAAGCCCGCAAACGGCATTGCTCGAGGGCGCGGCTGAGGGCGTCAACGTGGTCAATCTGTTGGCGAGCCAATGGGGCGAGATGTTCAGCAATGTGGCCGACTTTGATGGGCGGACGACGCTTGGCGCCAAGGACTTCGGCGGCGATGGCGAGTTTCTGGTGCGCGTGGGCACGGAGAACCGCATGCAGGTGCTGGGGCATATTTCGCTGCTGGGTTATTCGGGCGCGATGATTCATCCGCTTTGCAGCGGCGGACCGTCCGAATCGGCGATTGGCGATGCGCTGGATGTGAGCATGGCTGAGTGGGCGGAGCGTTGCATAGCGCAGGATGGCTTGGTGGTGTTGCCGCATGCGCCCAACCCGCAGGCGGAACGGGCGGCAGATATCGTGCTGGGCTTGGTGCACGCGATAGAGATGATGTCCTTCAATCCTTTCGATTTGCAGATCACGCCCTATGGGCTGCTGGATTGGTACCGCTACTTGAATCTGGGCTACCAGATCCCGGTTTGCGGCGGGTCGGACAAGATGGATGCCGCGTCGCTGTTGGGCGGGATCCGCACCTACGCGCATCTGGGCGAGCGTGAATTCACTTATGAGAATTGGATGGCGGCGGTCAAGCTGGGCAATACCTTTGTGACCGTGGGTCCGCTGTTGGAGTTGGAAGTCGAAGGCTTATCGCCGGGCAGCCGGCTTGATCTGCCGGCCGGCGGCGGCAAGCTGGATGTATCCTGGCGCGTTGAATCGGCCGCGATGCCGATCGAGAAAGTTGAGGTGGTTGTCGGCGGCTTTGCGGTTGAGGAGCAGTCGATTGATGGCGCTTTGTCGGCGTCGGGCAGCTGCGCAATCTCGGTACATGAGTCGACCTGGATTGCGCTGCGTGTGCGCGGCAGTCATGGCGGGCGCGCAGGTGAGATCGCGGCGCATAGCAGTTGTGTACAGGTGCGGGTCGCCGGGGCGCGGCCATTCAAGCGCGAAGACGCGATCGCGGTGCTGGAGCAGATTGAAGGGGCGATCGCCTATGTGGATACGCTGGCGCCCAAGCCTGCGGCGCAGCAGTACAAGAAGATCCGCGCAGCGATTGAGGCGGCGCATACGCGGCTGCATCAATTGATGCACCGGCAGGGGATTTACCACGAGCATAATCCGCTGCATGAGCATGGGGAGCATTAGGATTTTTTGCCACAGTTCGTCGCAGGACAAGTCTTGGCTGACACAAAACAACTTTCCCCATCCAATTCGAAAGCTGTAGGGGCGACCCATTGGGTCGCCCTCAATGATTAGATTGGCGCCCGATCTAGCACGGCGAGGGCAGCATACTTCTGTTAATAGAACTGCCCTAGTCGACGTACAAGTCGTCATTAGTCCAATGCGCGGGATTTTCTAGGATATATTTGCGTATTTCGTTCAGCTCGGTTTCATTGCGGATGATGTGTTCGTAGTAGTTCCGTTGCCAAATTGGCGGCCTTGGGGGATCTGGCAGCGCCCGGCTCTGTTTGGTCACTACAGACTTGAATTGGCCAATTGTGGCGCCAAGAGAACCGGACGGTAAGGTTTTGGCACTCGGTGTTACAGTATCGTATTTGCCAGTATCTTCATTTTCAATGATACCGATTATTCCATGCATATGATTCGGCATCACGACGAATTTGTCGAGTGTAGTATTGGCGCGCGATACCGGAATCTGTAGCCAAATTTTCTGAACCAGCCTTCCCAACTCATTTAGAATCAATTTGCCACCGCGGAATTTTCCGAACAGGCAAGCCTTTTGAAATGTACAAATGGTCACAAAGTACAAGCCGGCCTGTGTGTAATCGTAGTCACGAAGTCGAAGTGAGCGGCGATTGAAGAATGAACGATTATGTTTCTGCATATTTCCAGATCCGACAATCAGAGGGCGACCCAATGGGTCGCCCTCTACACCTATCGCTATTATGTGCCAAAAAGATAACTAGGCTTGTCCACCTTTAGCTGCGATTGTCGGCCGTCGGCTCGACGATGACGTTGACGAATTCGAATTTCTGTTTGTTGCGGTATTGTGTGTTTTCGGCGTGGTTGACTTCGACCAGCGTAACCTGCGTACCGAAGCTTTCGAGGACGTACTTGGTGTGCCATTCGCCCGCTTGCTGCACATTGCGCAAATAGAGCAGCCGAACATTGGGATCCATCAGGCGGAGCTTGAATTTGGCGCGCCAAAGGCGCATGCCGCTTAGCTCATCCAGCAGTGACCGGCGTTCCCCTTCGTTGAGATAAGCCATTCGCCATCCTCATTAGCCGAGATCTACGAAATCTGGGATAATTGTAACGGTCGAAGCGCGGCTTCACAACGGGACAAACGATGCAAACATTTTCCGTGGGCGAGATCACTGGTTATATCCACGAACTGTTCGACGCCGACAGCGTCTTGGCGGACGTCTGGGTGCAGGGCGAGGTATCGAATCTGACAGTGGCGCGTTCCGGTCACTGGTATTTCACGATCAAGGACACCCAGGCGCAGCTGCGCTGTGTAATGTTTCGCGGAGCGGCGCGCAGGGTGCGGATCGATGTGGCAGCCGGCGACGAAATCCTCGTCCATGGGCGGGTCAGCGTTTATGAGGCGCGCGGCGAGTATCAACTCTACGCCGACGCGATTGAGGCGATCGGCGGCGTCGGCGACCTGCACCGGCAATTCGAGGCGCTGAAGGCAAAACTCGACGCGGAAGGCCTGTTCGACGCCGAGCGCAAGCAGCCTATCCCTGCTTTCCCGGCGCGAATCGGCGTCGTCAGCTCCCCGACGGCAGCCGCCTGGCACGATATGCAAAATGTGCTGCGCCGCCGTTTCCCGCTGGTCGAAGTGATTTTGAGCCCGACGCTGGTGCAAGGCGCCGATGCTCCGGTGCAGATCGTCAGCGCTCTGGAGCGGCTCAATCGGCGGGAAGATATCGACACCATCATCATCGCGCGCGGCGGCGGCTCGCTGGAAGATCTGTGGTGCTTTAACGACGAGCGTGTGGCACGGGCGGTGGCGAACAGCCGCATACCGGTGATCAGCGGCGTGGGTCACGAGATTGACTTCACGATTGTGGACTTCGTCGCCGATTTGCGCGCGCCGACGCCATCAGCCGCGGCTGAGCTGGCGACGCCGAATCGCGATGATCTGCTGCTGGATCTGGATCGGCTGCGGGCAAGCCTGGCGGGGAACTTGAGCGCGTCGCTGGGCGAACGCGAGCGTGACTTGGAGCGGCTGCTAAGCGCCTTGCGTTACGTCACGCCGGGCAAGGTGGTATCGGCGGAACAGCGCGGCGTCTTGGAAAGGCAGCAGCGTCTTGCGCGAGCGGCCGAATCTCGGCTGGAGCGTTTGCGCGATCGGCTGACGAGCGCAACCAGGGCGCTTGCGGCAGCGAGCCCGGACCAGATCCTGGCGCGCGGTTATGCGCTGGTCAGCGATGAGAGCGGCGCGCTCATCCGCGAGGCGGCGCAGGTCAGCAAGAATCAGCGATTGAACGTACAATTGTCCAGAGACCGTATCCGGGTCAGGGTTGATGACTGATGGACGAGATTAGCAATTTGAGCTACGAAGAAGCATACGCCGAGTTGGAAGCCTTGGTGACGCAAATGGAGAGCGGCGAGTTGCCGCTGGAGAAATCGGTGGCGCTTTACGAGCGCGGTCAGCGGCTCTCGGCGCATTGTCAGGCGCTGCTGGAAGCGGCTGAGCTCAAGATCAAGCTGGTGGACGAAGCCGGTCCAGCCGATTAGCGGCGCCTGACGGGAAAGCGCAAGACATGATTGACTACAGTCGGCTGCCGACCTTGGCCGAGAAAAACATCTCGGTGCGGGTCAAAGGCGCAGCCGAGCGTGCGCTGCGGCAGGGGCATCCCTGGGTGTTTGAAGACGCTATTCTGCGGCAGAGCCATCTGGGAAACGCCGGCGACCTGGCGGTGATATACGATCGCGAGAAGAACAATTTTCTGGCGGTGGGTCTGTATGATCCGCTGTCGCCGATCCGCATCAAGGTTTTGCAGGCGCTTCAGCCTAGGCGGATCGACCGCGCATTTTTCGCGGAAAAACTGAAGGCGGCGCAAGCGAAACGGGAAGCGCTGATCAACCAAGGCACGACCGGTTATCGGCTGGTCTATGGCGAAAGCGATGGCTTTCCGGCGCTGATCATCGACCGTTACGGCGATACGCTGGTCTTAAAGCTTTATACCAGCGCCTGGCTGCCGCATTTGCAAGCGCTGATTGGCGCGCTGGAAGACGACATCGTCTTTGACAATTTGGTCTTGCGCTTGAGTCGGGCGCTGCAATCGGATCGGCTGAATGTCGCCACGCTCTATGGGCTGGAAGATGGGCAGCAGCTCATTGGCGCCGGCGCTGATGAGCCAGTCGCCTTTGTCGAGAACGGTTTGCTCTTCCAGGCCGATGTTCGAAAAGGGCACAAGACCGGCTTTTTCTTTGATCAACGGGACAATCGGCAGAAAGTACGCGAGCTGGCGAAGGGGCGGCGGGTGCTCGATGTATTCGCCTACACCGGCGGCTTTTCGGTGTATGCGCTGGCCGGCGGCGCGCGGACGATCACGGCGCTGGATTTGAGCGAGCCGGCGTTGGAGACGCTGAAGGTCAATGTGGAGAGGAACGGCTACGAAGCCAAGCTGGTCGATGTGATGGCGGGCGACGCCTTTTCCGGTTTGATGCAACTGATCCAGGCGCGGCGGAAGTTTAATATGGTGATCCTGGATCCGCCCGCTTTCGCGAACAGCCGCGCCAGCATGCGCAATGCGGTGATGGCTTATCGGCGCCTGGTGGAGATGGCGCTGCGGTTGCTGGCGAAAGATGGCCTGCTGATGATGGCTTCTTGCTCGAGCCGCATCAGAGCCGATATGTTCTTCGAATTGGTGGAGCGCTCGGCAGCGGTGGCGGATTTCAAGCTGGACGTCATATCGAAGACGGGTCACGCCCTGGATCATCCGGTCGGCTTTCCCGAGGCGGCATATTTGAAGGCGCTCTTCGCGCGGGTGAAGAAGTCCTAAGATGGCAGCAGCGTCTTTTGGCGCCGAGGGGCGCGTAGACACTGCCCGTCGACTCCGAGTTTTGTTGAGGGCGCAGAGATCGTTTGCAGTCTTGCGCGCATCAGCCGATTAGCTTTCATTGATGTCACCTTGCCTATCGCTCGATAGTTCCCCCTACCCACTCAACCAGCGCCTCTGTCATGGCATGAATTTCGGCGATCTGAACTTCAAGGTTTCGGACCCGCCAGTGTAGCCACGCGACACCAAACAGGATCACGATCCCAAGCAATAGAATCGTGATCCAGCGAATGAAGCGATCAATGTTCACTTACTGCCAGCTCACGCGGCAATGATGCGCGAGGGTTCGTGAAAGTGGCTGCCTACAGCCAGATTCTGTCATGCCATGCTTCACCAAGCCAATCTGACACTCATGGATTATAGACCAATAGTCTATGGAATAGCAAATGCTGTTCTCCATAGACTAAAGAATGAGGGACTTTGGTGAAGCGCTTGGACAAGCGGTTAGAGAGCGCCGGAAGGAACTGAACCTGTCGCAAGAGGCTTTGAGCTTCAAAGCCGGCTATCACGTTACCTATGTCAGCCAAATCGAGAGAGGCGTAAAGTCGCCCACAGTGAGGACAATGCTCGTCATGGCAGACGCCTTAGAGATACCGCTGTCCGAGTTGATGCTGCGCGCGGAAAGATTGTATGCCCTGCAAGATTGATGCATCAGTTCTGGCGCCAGTGGCGGACGACAAGACAAGGGAACACCGTTTACTCCGCAAGAACCCCCGCTATATCCATACTTTGCACATACAATTCTGGAGATTTCAGAGGCGTTTCCGGCTACCTTCAGGGGTAGTTTTGGTCAAGTTGTGGCGCCGCAGCGCTCAATGGCAGCGCGTCCGCAGGGAATCAACGGACTTCAGACAACTTGCCCTACTGCGAATCGCGGCGCATGAGGCTGAAGCTCTGGCCAGTGGGACCGGTCAAGGGCTGGGTCGCCAGGAAGAGCGCCAGCGGCAGGACGTCTTCGGGCCGCTTGAACCACTCGACGCCGAAGGCGGATTCGTCCGAGCGAATGACGTCCGCGGTAATCTCCGTCTGCACCAAACCCGGAATCAGTTCGTTTACGCAGATGTTGTAGGGGCGCAGCTCGGCGGCCAGGGCGCGGACGAACATCCAGGCGCCGGCTTTGGATGCGCCATACGCGGAATGCGCGTCATCGACGACGCGGTGACCGACGCCGGAGCCGATCACGATGATTTGCCCGCCCTTCCCTTTTAAGTCGGGGATGGCGAATTTGCAACTGTAATAGACGCCGATGAGGTTGACGCGGATGGTCAATTCCCAGTCGCTGATGTCGCTTTCTTCGACTGTATGTCGTGAGAAGTTTCCGCCAGCGTTGGCGACCACGATATCGACCGGTCCGAAGCGGGCGCGGGTTACGGTATAGAGACGCTCAACAGCGGCGGCGTCGGTGACATCGCAGCGGACGGCGATGGCGTCGCCGCCGGCCTCGCGAATCGCGCGGACGGTATCGTCAATCTGACATTGCGTGCGGGCGGCGCAGACGACGCGAGCGCCCTGCTCGGCAAAACCGATGGCGAGCGCGCGTCCGATGCCGCGTCCGGCGCCGGTGATGACGGCGACTTTTCCTTGTAGTTGGTTGGTCATGGTTTGTTGTCTCTCTCGCTAGCTTGTGGGCGACTCACAGCTGCCACTACATTATTGCGTGACTGAGGGCGACCTGATAGGTCGCCCCTACGATTTGTGATGTGGCGGGCGGGCGACCTGATAGGTCGCCCCTACAATTGGTATTGGCGAGATTAGTCATGGGCAGGCAGCAGGCGGCGCAGGAATGGTCGGAGCAGTTCGCGGACTTCGCTGAGGTCAAACAAGTAGCCGCCGCCGAAGAAGATCAAAGCGGCAGCGGCGCAGCCGACGAGCGCCAAGGTCAAACCGCCGGCGGGCAATGCACCCATCAGGATTCCAAGCGAAGCCGCCATTAGCAGCGAGAGCAGCAGGCTGCCAGCGGCGCTCGCGAGTATTTCACGGTCGTGCAGGCTGCGCTCGGTTCCGTGTTGCGCCAGGCGGCGGCGAATCAGCCACCAAAGCGCGAGCGCTTCGACGATGGTGGTCAGGGCGTTAGCCAGCGCCAAGCCGGCGAATGCGCCACGCGCCAAACTGTCGGGATCGCCGATGAGCCGAATGAAGACGAGATTGAGGACGATGTTGGCGAGCATAGCGATGGCGCCAGCGATGGCGGGTGTGCGCGTATCTTCCAAGGCGTAAAAGGCGCGCGAAAGCACTTCAAGCAGCGCGAATCCAGCGATGCCGATGGCGTAGAATCCCATTGCCCAGGCGACGGCGGCGGTGCTGTTGCTCGTCCATTCGCCGCGTTGCAGAACGCTGACCAGCGGCTCGCCAAGCACGATAAGCAGCGTCGACGCAGGGAAGGACAGGCAAAGCACATTGCGCATGGCGCGCGCGAGGCGGTCTTTGAAGCCATCGTAATCGCCCTCGGCTTTAAGCGCGGCCAGTGTGGGAAAGACGGCTGAGCCTTGGCTCTGGGCGATGATGCCGAGCACGAAGAAAGTTAGCATGAAGGCGTAGCGCACCGCGCCGACGCTGCCGGCGACCATGGTATTGGCGAGGATGATATTGACGTGAAAATTGATCTGCACCACCGCTAAGCCGAAGACGCGCGGCAGCATCAGCCGCAGGACATCGAGGACGCCGGGGATGCGCGCGGAAAGCAGGGGGCGCAGTCGCGTCGGCAGTTTGATGACGCCGGGCAGCTGCACAAGCAGATGCAGGCATGCGCTGAGCACGGCGCCATAAGCCAGACCCATGATGTTAAGATCGCCCACCTGCCCCGCATCCGGATGCGCCGGCAAGAGCGGGGCGATGAACAGCGCGCCGATGATGATGCCAATATTGTTCATGCTGATGGCGATGGCGGGCAGCCAAAAGGCGGCGTGCGATTGCAGCAAGCCCATCAGCAAGCCGCTGATGCCGAAGATGAAGGGCGTCAGCATCATCAGGCGGATCATGTCGATCATCAGTTGCTGCTCTTGCGGGGAGCGCTCGCGGTAGAGGACGAGCGTCACCAGTGGAGGCGCCAATATGTGGACGAGTGCGCCAAGCAACGCCGCGCCGGCGGCGGACAGAGTCATGACGGCGCTTGCCAGTCGCGAAGCCGCTTCCTGGTCGATGACGCGGTATTTGGCGTAGATGGGAATGAAGGACGAGCCGAGCGCGCCACCGGCGACCAGGACAAAGACGGACTCGGGCAATTGCTGGGCGGCGGCGAAGGCATCGTAAGCGGCGCCGGTGCCGAATTGGGCGCCGACCACCGCCAGCCGAACGAGACCGAGCAGACCGCTGGCGACGAATCCGGCGAGTACGATAACCGCTTTTTCGATGATTTCCCGATTGTCCAGCGCGTTGCTCTGGCTCATCAAAGTGCCTCACGTCTTGCAGCCTATGCGGGCGACACAATGGGGCGCGTAGGTCGCGTAGACACTGACCGTCGACACAGCCCGTCAGTCGCCCCTACAAGTCACGGCTTTTGCGGGGACGGATTGCCACTTGGCAGGGGCGGCGATACGGCTATAATATACCAGTTTAGTTTATGAAAGACGCGGTCTGCGCCGCAGTTGACGCGGAAAATGCGAGGGTTTCGTATGCAAGTGATTTTGCTTCAGGATTTGTACAAGCACGGGGTAGCGGGCGAGGTGGTCAAGGTAGCTGATGGCTTCGCGCGCAATTATTTGATTCCCCGCAAGATCGCCGTGCAAGCGACATCATCGGCCCTGCGTCAGACGGAGGCGGTCCGCGAGAATGTCGAAGCGCGCAAGGCGCAATACAATAATATGCTCAACGAATTGGCGCATCAAATTGATGGCGTCGAGTTGATTTTCGGCCGGCGGGCGGCTTCAACCGGCAAGCTCTTCGGCTCGGTGACGACGCAGGAGATCGCCGATGAACTCGACCGCGTCACCAGCGTCGATATCAATCGACGGCGCATCAGCCAGCAATCGCTGCGCGAAGTGGGGACGCATCAGGTGCCGGTTCGGCTGGGCACAGAGATTGCGCCGACGCTGACGATCACCATCGTGCCGGAAGACGATCTGGCAGAGTTCCTGGCGGCGCGCGAGCGGGGAGAAATCGTCAGCGCGGAAGACATCATGGCGGAGGGATTCCGCTATGCGACATCAGCCGATGACGATGTGGAAGAAATAACCGACGCCGAGGAAGCGGCGGAAAATCAAGACGAAGCGCCCGCGACCGCCGAAGAAACCGATCCGGAGGCGGAATTCGAGGCGGTCAAGGAGTAAAAGGCGGCATCCATCAAACAATTAGTAGAATAGATTACCTGGCCCCGTCCGTTTGTGGTTATACTGAACGACGGGGTTTCTTCATTGAGGGTCGCCGAAGCTGATGGATGCCTACTCCCTCGGGCAGATACTGCGCGAAGCGCGCGAAGCCAACGAAATCACAATCGAAGATGCGGTCGCCGGGCTGAAGATTCGTCAGCCGATATTGGAAGCCTTTGAGGCGGGCGAGTTTGAAGTCGCCGGCGTGCCGGAGATCCAAATTCGTGGCATGCTGCGGATTTACGGGCGCTTCCTCGAACTGGACGAAGAGGATGTGCTGCGGCTTTACAGTCAAATGCGCGTGGCGCAGGAGAAAGCGCGACGAAGCCGTCGAGGCCGGAGACGACGGCGCGAAGAAGCGGAAGCGGAGCGGGCGCTCAGTTCGACGCAGCCGATGCAAGAGATGCAGTTGGCGGAGCGGCGTTCGTCCACCTGCGGCAGTCTGCTGCGGCTGCTGCTGCTACTGCTGTTTTCGGCGGTGGCGCTTGCCATCATTGCCTATGTGACGGTCGAGCTGGTCGGGCTAGAGAATGTCTTGGCGCCGAGCCAGGCAACGGAAGCGACCGTCAGCTCGCCGCCGACTCAAACCGAGGCGCCGCTTTCGACGAAGCCAGTGGCGGCCGCGCCGACAGATCCGAATCGGGCGCAGTACGGCGGCAGCGGCATCCTGGTCAGCCTGTTGCTGACGCAGCGCAGCTGGATGAGTGTGCAGGTGGACGGGGTTGAGCAATTCAGCGGCATCGCGGCGCCAGATACCCTGCTGGAATACAATGCGCTGAGCGAGGTGCGGGTGGCGGCGGCAAACGCGATGGCGCTCGATGTGATTTGGAATGGGGAGCGGCAGGGGCAGATTGGCGGGCGCGGGCAGCGAGCCGATATCCGCTTCACGGCGACCGAGGCAATCGTCGAGTTGGGTCCGGCAGGGGCGACGACGCCGCTGAGTCCGACGGCGGAAGTCGTTGCGGTTGCGGCTGTGCTGGAGCCGACGGCGACCGAGGGACCGAGTCCGACGCCGACGGAGACCACGATTCCTAGCGCGACGCCAATACCGACGCTGACGTATACGCCTTGGCCCACGATAACGCCGATCCCGAGCGCGACGCCGACGCCGGGTCCGCCGACGGCGATTTTGCCGCCGCGGGTGACGCAGGCGGGTTTGCCGCCGACGAAGGAGGGCGCGTGATGGCTAGAAAGAACGAGATTGATTTTGACTTTGATGCGCTGGAAGCCGAGTTGTACAGCAGTTTGGCGAAAGCATTTACGAGCTTACAACTCGATTTTCCTGACGAGCCCTTTTATGCCTTTACCCTGTATGTCTCGGAGAATTTCGTTTATGTGTCGATAGCAGCAAACACTGAAGGCGGCCTTGAACGCACAGCCCTTAGATATCGAAAAGAAGATCCCGATTACGCAAAGGTAAGCATTGAAGAAACAGAGGCATATTTTCGGCCGCACTTCGGTGATTTCGCCTTCTTTTCGGGTCATGACATGCGCGCATATGGCGCGATGCTTAAAGGCGTACACACTAGGTTCGGCGACTTTAACCGACAGTGCGACGCGCTAAACGATTACTACGAGCTCGAGCTTAACGTGGGCTGGGAGCCGGCGGAGGAAATACTGATTCCTCTACGGCAAAGAATCTTGGACATTTGCATAAATGTCATGGTTCGGCTGGACGAAGCCAAGGTATTTGAACTCAATAACCAGCGGTACAATGTGACGTTGCAGATTGTGCATGGCGATCGCGAACCGAGTGCGGAGACGGTGCGGCGGCTCAACCCTGAGGCTGTTTACGAGAGATATATTAAGGAATACGAAGAGTATAAGGCTGCGTACCTGGCAATACACGGCGACTATCCAGAATGGGGGCAGTGAAAGCCGTTGACATTAGAAGAATCTCTCAAGGAGCAACTGATCCAACGTGTCTGATTCCAAAAACATATACTACCTGCTCAGCCTGGGCTGCTCGAAGAACACGGTCGACAGCGAGAGCATGGCGCAGGTCTTGCGTCAGAGCGGCATGCGCGGCGTCGGCGACCCGGAAGCGGCTGAGGTGCTGATCGTCAATACTTGCGGCTTCATCAACGCGGCGAAGGAAGAATCGGTTGCGGCCCTGCGCGAACTGGTCGCGATAAAGCGCGCCGACCAAATGGTGATCGCGGCCGGCTGCTTGTCGCAGCGTTATGGCGATACGCTCGTGCAAGAGGTGCCCGGGCTGGATGGCGTCATCGGCACGCGGCGCTGGATGGATATTTTCGATCTGATCCGACGGCTGCGGGCGCGGAAGCATCCCGAGCCGCTTTATCATCTGCCGGGCGAGGCGGCGGTGGTCGGGCGCGATGAACGCGGCGTGCTGCGGGCGAGCGTGCAGGGCGCCTCCGCTTATCTGAAAATCGCTGATGGCTGCCGGCGGCCCTGCGCTTTCTGCGCCATCCCGCGGATCAAAGGCACGGCGGTGAGCAGACCGCTGGCAGCGATTGTGGCCGAGGCGATTCGGCTGCAGGCAATGGGTGTCAAGGAAATCATGCTGATCGCGCAGGATAGCACTGATTATGGTTATGACCGGGGCATGAAAGACGGGCTGGCGCATTTGCTGGACGCGATTGTGGAAGCGGCGCCGGGCATCCCCTGGCTACGCGTCATGTATGCCTATCCCGGTTATGTGACGCCGCGGCTGATGGAGACGATGGCGCGGCACGAGCAGGTACTGCCCTATCTTGACATACCACTGCAGCACGGGCACCGCGAGACCCTGAAGCGGATGAAGCGGCCCGCCAAGGTGGAATGGGTCTACGAGACGATCGGTCGCCTGCGCGAGTTGATGCCAGCGTTGGCGGTGCGGACTACCTTCATCGTCGGCTACCCGGGCGAGACCGATGAAGAATTTGAGGCGCTGCTGAAGTTGGTTCGCGATTTGGAATTTGACCGGGTGGGCGCCTTTCAATACAGCTATGAATTGGGAACGCCGAGCGCGGCGCTGCCGAATCAAGTCGATGACGCGATCAAGCAGGAGCGTTACGAGCGCCTGATGGAGCTTCAGAGCGGCATCAGCCTGAAGAAGAATCAAGCGCTGGTCGGACGAACGCTGGAGATTTTGGGGGAGGGGCATGGCGCCGGCGAAGACGAAGATGGCGCCGAAACGGGCGATGTCATCAGCTTGGGGCGCAGTTATCGCGACGCACCCGAAATCGATGGTTATGTGCTGGTTGAAGGCGAACTGCCGATTGGCGAGATTGTGCCGGTGCGGATCACTGGCGCGACGACCTACGATTTGATTGGGACGGTCGATGTGGCGGCGCCGATGGTGATTGAACCGGGACAGGTGTTTGGTGAGGGGATGATTAACATCGAGGCCGTAAAGTAAGCTTGATGGCGGGCGACTCACAGAGTCGCCCCTGTTTACGTTGCGAGCGGCCAACCTGTAGTGGTCCCGAAAAACTGGACACCTAGTTGAGAGAGTATACTAGTGTTTCAGCAAGAGGGGAAACCACCATGGGAAAGGCGCGTAAGTTCAGTCCGGAGTTCAAGGCGCAGGTTGTGTTGGAGATCGTGTCAGGCCGGAAGAGTTTGGCACTGGCGAGTCGCGAATATCAGATCAAGGACACGGTATTGTCTCGTTGGAAGGCGCAGTTTCTGGATGGCGCGCCGGGAATATTCGAAGCGGGTCGGCCGGCAGAGGAGAAGCGGCTGCGTGAGCGCATCGCGGATTTGGAGCGATTGGCGGGGAAACAAGCCCTGCACCTGGAAATTGCAAAAAAAGCCAGTCGCTACTTGAAGTCTCTACCGCCCGAAAGCGAGAACTAGTGCAAGAGTTGAGCCAGGAGTATACAGTGACAGATTGTTGCGCAGTCGTGGATTTGGCTCGCAGTAGCTATTATCATCGCGACAATCAGCCGGACAGCGCTGCGCTTCGGGACGCGATAGCGGGTATCGCCAGGCGGCATCCTACCTACGGCAGCCGGAAGATCAAGAAGCAGCTGGAGCGCGCGCCCTATCGGATGGAGGTGGGTCGACATCTGGTCCGACGGTTGATGCGCGAGATGAATCTTCTGGTGAATCCCAAGCGTCGCCGGGTCACCACAACGGACAGCCGACACGGTCTTCGCTGCTTTCCCAATCTGGTACGGGGCGTCAAGGCGAGCCGGCCGGATCAGATCTGGGTAGCCGACATCACCTATATCCACTTGCGTTCGGACGAGATCTACCTGGCCATCCTCATGGATCAGTTCAGCCGGGCGATTCGCGGCTGGAACCTGACTTCGTCCTTGGGTCAGGAATTAGCGCTCATACCCTTGCGGTATGCCTTACGTCACTACCCGGCGCCGGAAATCCATCACTCCGACCAAGGGACACAGTACGCGGCAAAAGCCTATGTCAAGCAACTGCAGGATGTTGGTACGCAGATCAGCATGGCAGCCGTTGGCAAGCCGAGCGAGAATGGCTATGCCGAGCGGGTGATTCGCACCATCAAGGAGGAGGAAGTGTACCTGAGCGACTACAACAACGTGGCAGACGCTCGCCAGCAGATCGGACACTTCATCGACGTGGTCTATCGACACATACGCATTCACAGTGCCCATAACTACCGGACGCCGGCAGAAGTCGAGGAAGGGTGGCAGCGTAACTCTCCCTCAACTTCCTGATTTTCGTGTCCGATATATTAGGACCACTACAACCCCACCCCCCGGCCCCCTCCCCGAAGCATCAGGGAGGGGGAGCCAAACCCGGCGCGATGCAACATATTTTGCGTGGGCGGCGGCATTGTCGCGCGGGAGTCTACATTGCCCTGCCGTTTAGGGCATTATCGAGTTTTCACACCGAGGGCGATACCATCGCCGACTTCGATGATGGTGCTGTCGAATTGCGGATGCGCAGCCAGCGTGCGATTGAATGCAACCATGGCGTGGTCGTCTTCAGTTTGCGGATTGAAGATAGCGCCACCCCAGAAGGCGTTATCGGCGACCACGGCGCCGCCGACTCGAAGGTTATGAGCCGCCCAAGCCAGATAGTTGTGATAATTGCCTTTATCGGCATCAATGAACATCAAATCGTAGGGTCCACCTGCTGCCAGCTTGGGTAGCACCTCTATCCCGGCGCCTTGCATGACGGTGACTTTGTCCGCCAAGCCGGCGTATTCGAAGTGGGCGCGCGCCACTTCGGCGTGGACGCTGCTGACTTCGATGGTAATCAGCTTGCCATGCGCTGGCAGGGCGCGCGCGATACAGATTCCGCTGTAGCCGGCAAGCGTGCCTACTTCAACGACGCGTTCAGCGCCACAGAGCCTGACCAGCATCTGCAGCAGCTTGGCTTCATTCGGCTCCAGGCTGATCAGTGGAATGCCGTGAGCGACCGTCTGTTGGCGCACGTAGCGCAGTGTTTCGTCCTCGCGGGTGAAGAGTTCGTTGACATACTCGCTGTAGCGCTGTGAAAGCTTCTGGCTCATCGCTGTTCGCCTCCTTCGGGCAGGTCGTCTTCGGCGACATCTTCGATAGGTAATTCCAACTTCTGCGGCAGTTTATCACGAAAGATGGCGAAATGATCCAAGTCGCGCACGACGTATGAATCGGGGAAAGTCTTGCGTACCTCGCTGATCACCTCGTATTCGCGATAGCGGCGTGACACATGCGTGAGAAAGAGAAACTTCACGTTGCATTTGCGCGCCAGTTCGGCCGCTTGACGCGCGGTGATATGGCCGACTTGACGCGCGATATCGGCGTGTCGATCAAGGTAGGTCGATTCGATCACCAGGGCGTCAGCATCACGCACAGCGTCGCGAATGTCGTCGGTGCGGGCGAGATCGCCGGTGATGACGACTTTGACGCCGCGTATACGCTCGCCCAAGACTTCGTCGGGATCTACGATTCGGCCGGCGGGCGTGACGATTGACTGCCCGGCGACCAGTTGGCGGCGCTCTGGACCATGGGGCACACCAAGCGCTTCCGCTTTATCGGCCAGGAAGGGGCGGCGCGAATCTTCCTCGAAGATATATCCATAGCACTCGCGCCCGCGATGCGAGACGGGAAAGGCGCGGATGGAGAATTTGCGGCCGCGAAAAAGGACCTTGTCCGGCATCGTGCGATAGAAATAAATGGGGACCGGTGGCGTTTCGCGGCGGAAGATAACTTGATAGATCAGGGCTTGCACCCGTTCGATGGCGGGCAAGCCGCCCCAGATATGAATTTCGTCCAGCGCTTCCCAGCGGCCGTAGGTCGAGAGCAGGCCGCCCAAGCCAAGCATATGATCCAGGTGCGCATGGGTCAGGAAGATGCGGTTGAGCCGTTTGAAACCGATGCCGCTGCGCAAGATTTGACGCTGTGTACCCTCGCCGCAATCAACCAGGAAACGCTGTTCGCCAGCCAGCACCGCCAGGGCCGGCAAGCCGCGGTAAATGGACGGCGCCGAGGCCGAAGTCCCGAGGAAAACAAGCTCGAACATCAGCCACCGCTTTCGTCAGCCGCCAACGCCGGAAGCACCTCTACATCATAAAGAAAGATGCGGTCGCCATGCGGCTGGTCGTCTTTCAGGGCTGGCAGGCGTTCCTGGTCGCTTTGTCGATAGGCGCCGACCGAGACGATGTATTTTCCGGGCAAGGTTGTTTCGCGCAATTGTACTGAGGTCACTTGAATGAAGACATCGCGTTCCCGCAGCATAAGCGGATTTACGCTGATGACATCACGGATGCCTATCGCTGTCACCGGGTCAGAAAGAATGTGATTCTTGAGGATGATATCAGGCAGAAATTCGCCCTCGACGCGCCAGTATGTGATGACATCGACATCCTCTCCTGGCAGAAAGCTGCGTTCGATAGCGGGTTCATAACCGAGCAAGGTGAGATTGCCGCCGAAGCGGATAGGGGGCGCGAGCGGTTCTGGGTCAGCGACTTCGGGCGCGTAAGAGAGCGGCGCGGTGGTGGTGAAGGCGCCAGCGCGATCGGCGAGCATCTGGGCTGCTTCGAGTTGGATAACCGTATCGCGCGGTAGATCGCCCGATACCCATTGCCCGTGCGACAACCACTCTAGAATATAGGGATGCAAGCTCTCCAGCATGGCTTCATCGAAGAAAACGATCCGCTGGCTTTCGCCGCCATTGGCCAGCAGCAGGCTCCGGCTGCAATCCGCTTCATAAAAGACAAAATTCGAGCGATTCATCATGAGAAGCGTCTTGTCGCTGAGACTCAGCAGAGGCTCCGGCTCGTCATTGTCCCAGGCGGAATTGCAGAAAACGACGGGCGCTTCATAACCTACGGTGTCGAGGTAATGCGCGATCTGCCCTAGCCCGCCGTTTATGAGTGGCATGACGGCTTCGTTATCGCGCCAATCGTCAAAAAGGTCAGACCAGGTCCAAACGACATTGATGGCCAGCAGCAGCAGCACGCCCGCAACTGCCATGCGGCGGAATATGACGTCGACAAAAATCGGCGCGCGAATCAGCGCATAGAAGCCGATGCCGAAGAAGATTGCCAACTGCGGCATGATGATGCTCATGCGGGCGAAATTGGGACTGCTTTCCACAATGAGAGCGGCCGGCAGCGTCGCGAGAAACATAATGAGCATCAGCATGAAGCGCGGACGATGTCGTCTGAGAATGCAAATGATGAAACCGGCTAGCATCAGAAGGGCGCTGAAGGCATCGACTAGCGGTCGCCCGGGCAGGTTGTGCAGCGGGTTCGCATCGCCGTTGGCGACGAGCGACAGCAGACCGTCGGTGATTGATTGCAAAAGGCTGTCATCATAATGAGCGAGAATGCGCTGGCCTGCCGAATACTGCGGCAGATTGATCGACGATATGAGATATGGCATGCTAATAATCAACATTAGCAGAATGGCAAAACCGGTATAGCTGCGGCGCTGCCGAAACATAACATTGCGAACATAAAGCAAATGGGCAATATAGAGCATGGCGCCCAGCACGATAAACAGGCTGGACGGATGCAGATAAAAGCCGATGCCCAAAAGGGCGCCAAGCGCGGCGAAAGAGACGATGTTCGAAGTGACGACGCGGGTGCGCCGGTACACGGGCAGCGAACGAGCCAGCGCCAGCATGGTCGCCGATACGAGAAATAGAAGCGCCGCATCGCTTGAAACCGTGCGCGCCAGCAGAATACTGCTCATATTGACGGTCACCAAACCGGCTGCCAGAACACCCACAATCGGGTTGAAGAGGTGGTTGCCCAGCGTGTAAATGATCGCAAGTGACAGCAGACTCAGCCAAAGCGAGGAGACACGGAAACCGATTGTGCCTTCGCCGACAAACAAGGTCGTGAATGCGGCGAATATGTGGTATGCGCCTTCGCGTCCGCCGTCCTCACCGGGATAGAAAACAAAAATATCGCCCTGCCGCACATTATCGACCAGTCGGATATTGATGATTTCGTTTTCGCTGAAACCCAGCGGGAGATTAGCGAGATCGTGCGTGCGCAAAAGAGCGGCCAGCAACAGCAGGACGATGACCAGGACACGGCTCATCCGGCTGTTCAACAGTGCGTGACCCTTGACCAGGTTGATCAATGTAGGCTGAACTTTGGTTGAATGAGACAGAATTCTATCCAGTCTGTTTCAGCAGCGCGATCAGGCTAGAGTATGCCGCAGATTTAAGTTGGGCGCACACAAGAATGCGAGCCAATAATGGACTCATTGTGTTGTAAGTCAAAAAGGTATAGGCGTCATGCCGGGCAAATTGGCGCGATCACCTGGCCCAAGGCGACAGAACTATCCGAAGCGCGCTCAGGAATCACGTAATCGCCGCAAACCTTTCGCATATTGGCGACGGTGATATAGGCTTGCCGCGGTCCGCTTCCATCCGGCTCGAGGATCGACCACCAGTATTCTTCGTCATGGGGCTGCCAGGACGGGTCCGGCAAATAAATCAAGACCATCAATCCGATCCAGGGGCGCCAGCTAGCGATAGCATACTCGTAGGCGCGCTCAAGATAATCGGCTTGCTCCTGCTCGGTCACGCCAAACCATTTATAATCGGCATTGACGCGATCGGTGGTATAACCAAATTCCATGATCGCCATCTGCCGCGCTTCATCACCGTAGTGTAGCATGATCTTGCGCAGATCCTCAACGCGGCGAAAGGTGAACCACCGATGAGCAGCCTCTTCATCATCGGGACCAATCTCCGGCGGGGCGAAGCCCGGCGCATGCACGCCAACCACATCAATGTAGCGCTGAAAGCCGTTTCGATACATTTGATCCAAGTAAATATCGTCGGGGCGGGCGCTGTCATCATTGTTGCCGGTGGGCGCCAAACCGGCCGAGATCAGGAAGGCGGCGGGGTCAACCTGGCGAATGGCGCCACTGCAAACGGCGAGCAAATCGACGTAGCGCGCGGGGTCGGGCGCTTGATCACCCCATTCGCGACTGAGATTGGGTTCGTTCCAGATTTGGTAGGCGCTGATTCTGCCTTTGTAGCGTTGGGCAACGGCGGCGCAGTAGGCGCGAAAATGCGACAAATCGGCCGGTGGCGCGTCGCGGGCGATTTCTGCGCCAGGCGCGCGCGCCCAAGCTGGCGTTTGCCCTAAGCGAACGACCAGTTGCAAGCCACGGCGCTCAACCTCTTCAAGGATGCGATCCGCCTGTTCCCAATGCCATACTCCGCGCTCAGGTTCGACATCACGCCAGGCGAAGGTCTGTTTGACATGACTGAAAGACATGAGGCGGACCAGATCCAGGTGCGTGCCAACGTCACCGCCATCCCACCACAAGAAAGTATGAATGCCATAGGTCAGCGACGGATACGGGGCGTTGACAACGGCGCTCGCTTTGAACGGGTCCCAGTGGGGTCGCAAGTATCGCCAAGCGAAGACGCCGAACGCGGTAACCAGCAGATAAACGAGGGCGAGGGCGACCAATTTCCGGCCGGTCAAGGCTAAGAATTCAGGCATCCACGCGCGCCAGATAATCTTGCTGCCAAGCCCTGATCGAATCGTAGGCGGGGCGGAAGGCGAAGCCGGGACCGATCAATGAATAGGGTACATTGTCGTTGCTAATGGCGTAGCCGGCTTGGGGACCGAAATTGAAATTCCATACGAATGCGAGCCAGACGAATCCCCAGGCTTCCATATTGCTCATCGCTTTGGGAATCCACTCTGCCTGTTCGGCCAGGGTGTTATCGAGGGAAAACTCGAATCCTGGGCGGGCGCCGCCAAGGTCCTCGGACGAGGGCCAGCCGAATTCGGTAACACAGAGTTTGGTATCGCGCCCGGCCGCGCGAATGCGTTGCGCGTAGCCTTCCAGCGTACTGCGGAAGCTCCAGCTATGGTGCCGGTTCGTGAAGGGACCGGTGAAGATCGCGGCCGGATCCTCGGGGATGTCGAGGTAGCGATAATCGGGGCTGACGTTATAGCCATTGTGGTGGGCGCCGACGCAATCAGCCCAATCCAGCATGCCGGCTTCTATTTGCCGTTCCATATACTTGAAGTCATCAACGGCGTGGATGCCGTCGTCAATGCCGGTGGGCGAAAGCGCGCCACTTATGACGATGATACCCGGGTCAGTCGCTTTTATTGTCTCGTAACTGGCGCGCAGCAGCTCCACGTACTTCGCCGCGTTAAGCCCGTGAACCGAAGTCCACTCGCGGTCCAGGTTTTGTTCATTCCAGATTTCAAGAGCGTGAATCTGGCCCGGGTAGCGCTGGAGGATTGCTGAGACGAAACGGGCAAAAGTCTGCGGGTCTGCTGGCGGACCGTGCCTTTCCAGGTTGGCTTCAGCTTCGCGCGCCCATGCCGGCGCAGTGACGATGGAGAGCAGCATCTTGATGTTGAATTTCTGGGCGCTGGGCATGACGAAATCGAGCAGGCTCCAATCTATTTGGCCCGGTTCTGTTTCTATTTGCTCCCAACGCACTTGCTGCTTCACCCAGCGCATGCCGAGATCCGCCGAGACCGAGCGATACCAGTTGTCTTGGTATTCGGGATTGAAGTCGGGCGATTCTTGCACCTGGATGCCGACCTCATAGCTCATGACTTCGACGGGCAAAGGCGTTGGGAAGGGCGTCATTGAGGGTACTGGCGTATCTGTCGGCTGGGGCGTTTCTTCTTCCATAAACAAGGGTACTGTCGGCTCGGGCGGGATGGGAGAAGGCGTGAATGTCGGCAATGGCGAGGCGCTCGGCAGAACTAGCACAGCCTCGGTCGGTTGGGCCTCTTCGGTTTCCGCGATAAGCAGCGGCAGCGGATTGCCCGATCCAGGCTCAAGCCGCTCAGAGCTGGATGTAAAGTAAATTGCGAGAAAGGTCGCCATGACCATGATGAAAGTAATAGCGAGCCAAATCAAAACAAAGCCGCGGATCTGTTTGTGTACAGCTTTGGTTACCACGTCATGTCCATGCGGGCATTCGCTGCGCGACACCTTGAGGGTACATCAATTTGAGCAAGCGCGGGAGAGTTTTCCACGTCATCAGCGGGCGCCAGCCAAGGCGCTGCAAGCCGGGCAGGAGCCATCGGGACGGATGATGGCGAAGCCCGCTTGTGGATCGGCGCCATAATGCTGGAAGTCGATATTCCAGACGATGAGCAAGCGCACCTTGCCGCTCTGCGATGCGAGCGCGGCCGCTTGCGCCAGCCAAGCCGCCTGTTGCTCGACGGTGACATTTTGCGCCCAGCTAAAGTATGAAGGCAAGCCGGGCAAGCCATCGGATGTGAGGTAACCCAGTTCGGTAAAACAGATTGGGCGCCCGGTGATGCCGTAATAGGTATTGAGCATGCCATAAAAGTAGCGGGTGTAATAATCGCCCTGGCGCGGGTCGCCACTGGTTTGGCTCGGCGGGATGATGCCTTCGTTGTAGTGGGCGCCGACGCAATCGAGATAATTGAGTCCGCCGCCGTCGACCATCTCGCGCAACCAACGGTCATCGTTCATCACCCGGCCCGGGAATGCGTTTTCAGCGCCGGTGGGGGCGGGCGCGGCGCTTATGACCATCGTTGAGCCATTGACTTGCTTAATCGCCTGATAGGCGGCCGCCAGCATGCGCGCATAGGCGACGCCGCTGATCTGGCCGCGGGGCCACTCGCGGTCGATGTTTGGCTCGTTCCATACTTCGATAGCATCGGCGCCCTGGCCCGCGATCCGCTGCAGCCAGGCAATATAGCCATTGATATAAGCGTCGCCGCCGCGCGCCAATTCCGCTGGATCACCGACCGTGCCCACCAGGACTTTGAATCCGTTATTGCGCGCGGTGGTGATGTCCGGTCCGATATCGGGCGGACCATGCTGGTAATAGCGCGACTGGATTTTCAACCAGGTCATGCCAGCCGAGCGCATCGCCTGGTGCGCGCGGCCGCTGCCTGCGCTTGACACGTGCCCGCCGAGCTCGATGCTGATGCTGCCGGCTGGCGGCGCGGCGGCGCTGAATTGGGGACTACTGGGCGCTACCACAACCGGACGCGGAATTGGTGTGGGGGTGGGCGTCGGGGTTGGCGTGGCTGTGGCGCGGAACAGGGGTACGATGGCGCCCTGGCGGATGCTTTGCGTTTCGCCATCGGCGACAGCAGCCCAATTGATGGCGTAATTGCCATCGGGCGCCTCCATGGTCAATATCAGGTCGGCGTCGAGGTCGGTCAGGACATGATCGAGCGCGCCGTCCGCGCCTTCGACCAACCAACGCGCCTTGAGCTGCCGGGCTGGCGCGTCGGACCGCTGCCCCGCAGAAAACGCGCGAATCGTCGCCTCCAGTTCTCGCACGTGATCGCCCGCCAGCAGGTCGATAAAGGCGACGCCGCCGATTCCAGCGGAATCGACGCTATCCAGGCGATGGCGCAAGGCGGCGGAGTCGGTGAGCCATATGCGTGAAATAGCGGCGGCGGACTCGTCATGATAATCGATATAGGTTGTTTGGATATCACGTTCGTCATCGGCGCGCGCCGCGTATCCACTGAGGGAAGCGCGAATGACGGCGCCTGGCTCAATCGAGCCGGTCTGGCTGACCTCAGCGGCGGTGACAATCACATCGCCAAGGGCAGCGAAGGCATCGTGCCAGCCAATGCGGCGCTGGAGGTCCCCTACCTCGCGGACTGAACGGACGCTCAAACCGAGCAAGACTTTGTTTCTGGCGATGTTGCCAGTTAGCTGGCGCAGAAGGTCCGCTACAGAACCAGCCCCTTGCGGCCGATAGGCGGCAGGATCAATGATCGCGCGTAGCTGTATGTAATCCGCTGCGGCGCCGAGTTGTCGCCAATCGTAGGCGCCGCGCTCCCAAAAGCCGTCGGCGCTAGCTTCCGCCGGAATTACTACGCCGAGGCGAAGTCCATGCGGCGCAAAGCTATAAGACAGCTCGGCGATGAAGCGCGCGAAATCGGCGCGATGCTCCGGCGAGAGGCCGCGATAATCGATGAAGACGCCATCAAATTGATTGTATAAGACGAGCTCGGTGATGCGGGCGCTATGCTCGGCGCGCAGGCGCTGGTGTGTGATAAGCGATTCGATGGTTGTGATATCAAGGGCGCGCGGGTCGGCGAAGTTTCGGATCAGCGGCATGAAAAGATAGGGCGCGTCAACATCGCCGCCGGGCGCCAGCCCCCCGATCAAGCCGCCGCCTGCTGTCGGGCGCAAACCTGCGGGGCTGAGTATGGTCGCGAGGTCGATGATATCGGTAGCGAGGTCTTCACTTACCTCTTGCGAAATCAATACGACAGGCGTAGACGGGATGAACTCAAAGGCGGCAACTGCGCGCGGGGCGAAATCGGCGGCGCCATACAGAAGGCCGGCAGCGGCCTCCGACGGGATGAAGCGCCAGTTCTCGCCGTCCCAGCCATATAGCGAGAGGCGTTCTGGCATTTCGACAGCGTCGGGTTGCAATTCCAGATTCAAGGTCGATGGCGCTGCCCCGCGGGAGTCGATGACGTATAGCGGGCTGCGCAGCTTCAGGAATGCGGGAAGCGCTTCGCGCGCGCGAGCCAGCCAGGCGGGCTCTTCGGCGTCGGCGGATTCGATATCGTCCGCTGACAGACGCGCGAGCTTGACGGCGAAGTCGGCGCTGGTGGCATCGGGCGGCAAGCTGAGGCGGAGCTCGACGCCGAGGGCGCTGGCGGGCGATGCGGCGTTGAGGGGGCTGAATTGCGCTGCGAGCAGGCGGTCGGGCAGGTTGATTGGAGGCAAGAAAAGGCTGAGGCCGATGAGAGTGGCGGTGATGAGCAGGGATGTGAGCACAACGAGGCAGGGCGCGGCGGCGCGGCGGCGGCGTGGGAGGATTGAGGGCGGCAGAGGTTTGGTCATAAGACGATACTTTGAGTCTTCGATTCGATGCTATTCCGTCCCAGCCCGCCCACTGGCGACGGCGTTCACCAGAATGCGCGCGCGGCTGCGCAACTGCGACTTCGACCAGGTCCCATCGCCGACCAGCCAAGCGCCCATGCCGCAAGCGACCGCGCCGGCGCGGATGAACTCGCGGGCGTTTTGGTCGTTCACGGCGCCATTGCACATGAAGGTCATGTGCTTCAGCGGACCGAAGATCGCCGTGAAATAATCAATGCCGAGCGCGCCGATCGGGAAGAGCTTGATCAGCGGCGCGCCCATGCCCCAGGCGGCGACCGCTTCGGATGGCGTCGCGGCGCCCGGTCCCATGAGAACGCCGCGCTGCATGACCGCCGTCACGACATCGGGTTGAAAGGCGGGCGAAACGACAAAATCCGCGCCGGCGTCGAGCACGCAATGCGCTGATTCGACTTCCAGCACGGTGCCCATGCCGACGCAGGCTTCATCGCCGTATTCGGCTTTGAGCGCGCGCATAGCCGCGATCGGCTCATCCGAGTTCATCATCATCTCGAACACATGGATGCCTTCGTTCATCAGCACGTCAGCTACGCGTAGGGCGATATCGGGCGGGAAGGCGCCGCGCATGCCGGCAACGATGCCGCTGGATTTGATCGCGCCTAGCGCGGTGTCCATGTCCATCTCTCCACCCTGCCTCTAGCTGATATAATTGGTCGACTGTTGTCGTTAATCATAGTGTTTGGAGCGCCTTTTGCCAATGAACGAAAGAGTGCGCTTGAAAATACTGGTCGCTGCGGGCGCATTCAAGCAGAGCCTGACCGCGGCTGAAGCCTGCGCCGCCATTGCTCGCGGGCTGGGCGAGTCGGGCTTGGGCGCGGCTGTCGAGCAGCTGCCGATCGCTGATGGCGGCAATGGCACGCTGGATGCCTTTCTGGCGACCGGCGGCGAAAGGATATTCCTGCCGGTGATGGATCCGCTGATGCGACCCATTGATGCCGAATACGGGTTGATTGACGAGGGGCGGACGGCGGTCATTGAGATGGCGCTGGCATCGGGTATGGAGCTGCTGGCGCCGGCCGAGCTGAATCCGCTGGTCGCAACGACGTATGGCGCCGGTCAGCTGATGGCGGATGCGCTATCGCGCGGCGTCGAGCGGTTCATCATCGGCTTGGGCGGCAGCGCCACCGTTGATGGCGGCATGGGCTGCCTGAGCGCGCTGGGACTGAAGCTGCTGGATTCGGACGGGAACGATATTCCCTTTGGCGGCGGTGGATTGGCCGAACTCGCTACCATTGATAACAGCAGACTGGACAAGCGTTGGGGCGAAGTCGAGATCGTGATCGCCTCCGATGTGGAGAATCCGACCCTGGGCGAGCGGGGCGCGGCGCGCGTTTTTGGACCGCAAAAAGGCGCCGACCCGGCGATGGTGGAGTTGCTGGAGCGCAATTTGCGGCATTGCTTCACTACGGTGTATGAACAAAGCGGAGTCGATGTGCGGACGGTCACGGGAGGCGGCGCGGCCGGCGCTTTCGCCGCTGGTCTTATGGCGTTTCTCAATTGCCGGCTGGAGTCGGGGATCGACCTGGTGCTGGCGTATAATCGCTTTCGCGAGAAACTGGCTGATTGCGCGCTGGTGATCACCGGCGAGGGGCAGATAGATGCGCAGACACTCGATGGCAAGGGTCCGCTGGGCGTGGCGAAGCTGGCGGCGGAATTTGGCGTGCCGACCATCGCCATCGTCGGCGGCTTGAATATTGATGATCTAGCGTTGCATGAAGCCGGCGTACAGTCGGCCTTCTCCATCGTAGACAAGCCGATGTCGCTGGAGGCGGCGCTGGCCGATGCTGCGGACTTGACGCGGCGGGCGGCGCTGCGGCTGGGCTACACGCTGCAAGCGGCGGGACAGATTTGAACATGAGCCGCAATCGGTTCTGCCTACACACTTGAGTTAGGCTGCCATAGAATGCCTGCCACAGGGGGCAGCGAATGAGACGGATCGTCCTCAAGCTGGGCACGAGCGTGCTGACCAAGGGTACGCCCAATCTGAACCTTCAGCGCATGCTGGAGTTGGTGCAGCAGGTGGCGGCGTTGCATGCGCAGGGTTACGAGGTCATCGTCGTCTCGTCGGGCGCGCAGACGGCGGGCCGCAGCAAGCTCGACTTCCCCGACTTGGGCAAGTCGGTGCCGGCGAAGCAAATGCTCAGCGCGGTCGGTCAGAGCCATCTGATGCGCATTTATCAAGACCTGTTTGACTTGTTTGAGATCACGGCGGCGCAGATTCTACTGACGCGCGATGACCTTAGCCACCGCGTTCGTTACCTCAATGCGCGCGATACGCTGGACACGCTTATCGAGCAGCGCATCATCCCCATTGTCAACGAGAATGACACGATCGCCACGGAAGAGATTCGGGTTGGCGATAACGACAATCTATCGGCGCTGGTGGCCAGCGTGGTTGATGCCGATCTACTGATCATCCTGACCGATCAGCCGGGCATCTTCACCGATGATCCGCGCAAGAATCCGGATGCGGCGCTGATACAGGATATTTCTCAGGTATCCGATGAATTGTTTGCGCTGGCTGGGGGCGCCGGCAGCAATATCGGCACCGGCGGCATGGTCACCAAGATTCAGGCGGCGCAGATCGCCAGCCGCAGCGGCATCGAGACGATCATCGCCAGCGGTAGCGAGCGTGAAGTGGTACGGCGGCTGGTGGCGGGCGAGAAACTGGGCACGCGGATTCAGGCGGCCAAGGATCGGTCGGAGAGCCGCAAACGCTGGCTGCTGACGGATCGCACGCAAGGCTCGCTAGTGGTGGATGCGGGCGCGGCCAAGGTCTTGCTGCGCGGAGGCGCGAGCCTGCTGCCGGTGGGCATTCGCGAGGTGCGGGGCGAGTTTGAGCGCGGAGCGACGTTGACGGTGCTGACACCGGAGGGTCACGCGATCGCGCATGGCATGAGCAATTACCAGAGCGCGGATTTGCGCAAGATTTGCGGCCTCAAATCGAGCGAGATTGTCGATATCCTCGGTTATAGCTATGGCGATGCGGCGCTGCATCGCAATAACCTGGCGCTGTTGTAGCGCTTCTTTCCGCAGTTTGATCAGCCTATGCATTGCCGTGTTAGAATCTGTGTAGGTGGGATAAGGACGCATTGAGATATGGAAGTCAAGAGGCGCCTCTATACCGTGGATGATGTCTTGGAGTTGCAAGGCTGGGACGGCATTAAGGACAGAAAATATGAGTTGATCGATGGACAACTCCGCGAAATGTCGCCGACAAATTATCCACATGCCAGACTTGCCGGCCGCTTGTTCCGCTACTTTGAAAACTACGCCGAAAGCCGGAACTTGGGTGAAGCAAGCGTTGAAGCGGGTTTTCATCCAGCAAATGATCGGTCAACGCTTTTGGCGCCCAATGTTGCTTTCATTAGGCGCGCGCGGCTCCCGGACCCTGATTCGTTCACGGTCGTGGGATTCATGCCAGATCTTGCTGTTGAGATCAAGTCGCCGAGCAATTCCATGGCAGAATTGCGTCGGAAATCCGCTATCTACCTCGAAAACGGCACGCAATTGGTTTGGCTCATTGCTCCAATGCGGCGGATTGCCGAAGTCTGTTACCTAGGGGAGGATGGGCAATTCCAAAGTCTAACCCTCGAGCCTAATGGCACGCTCTCCGGAGAGGATGTGCTGCCCGGTTTCGAGCTGGAATTGCGCCGGCTGTTTAAGCGCTGAGCGGACTTAGCGGAGGCTCGCAGCTTCGTCTGACGTCATCATGCGAAACCGGCTGCTTATCCAAGCGCCGGCGAGATAGATCCAATACATGACAAAGAGCGTCAGATATTCGATCAGGGGGATGCGCGCCACCTCGTTGACCTGGTAGGGTTCCCGCATGACCAAGTAGACGTACAGAATAAGCAGCAGGAACGAAGCATAAAATGCCTGGCGGACCCAGGGTTTCAAGCCAAGACCGTGCATCTGCGTAACCAGAAAGATGGCCGCGAAGCCAAAGAAGAACATCGGCCAGATATCGTTGCCCTGGTTTAGCGCGACTTGAGCGGCATGCGGCAGCACCAAAATCTCCAGCAGGAACATCCAGCGCTTGTTCAAGTGGACGCGCAGAAACATGAGCGAGCCTTGTGTCATCACCAGCACGACGTGAACAAAGCCAATCAGGTGCCCCCAAGTTGGCGCCATCGGATGAAACCAGAAGGTATAGATAACGGCGAAACTAAAGAAGTAACCGTGATAGCGGCGCAAGCCATCGGTGAATGCTCGGCGGAAGCCGACCTTTCGTCCGAAGAAGAGACCGCGCCGCTGGTTTTCCATGCCCAGGATAATGATCAGCATCAGCGCCACGGCAAATTGCGCCGTCCAACTGGGCAGATCCTGGGCGATGGCATCATAGAAGAACAGGGTTTGTAGATAATGCAGAACTATGAATACGCAGTTGATGCCAATTGCCCATAGATTGACCGGGCGCAGGCTGCGGCCGTAATCGCGCTTGCTGAAGCGTCTTTGCGCGTAGGCGATTGTGCCCCAAATCAGCACCTGGTGAATGGCGAAACCGAGCCAGGCGCTGAGCTGGCCCCAAGCCGTCGGCTCAGCCAGTTGCCATTCATAGACGAAGCCATCTTCTGGATGCGGGATGATCTCAAATTGACTGAGAGCGCCACCCATGGCGATGATGGCGGCGCATAAAACAACGGTGAAGACGAGGCTAGCATTTACAACGCGCTCGCCATCCAGTGCCAGACGCTGCATAAAATGTCGCTCCATGGGTCGGCCGCCGTTCATGCCGCGACCGTTTTCTCAGTCGCCGAAGTATTGGCGCGGTTGAGTGTAGACCCTCGTCCACGACGCGACAATAGAGAACCTCCATGGGATCGCGCGCCTAACCCGTCGCTGTGAGCGCAGCCAAGGCATCGTTGACAATTGCAATTTTGGCGGCGCTGTAGTAATTCTTAATCGCAGGCAAATGAACAGAGGAAAGCTGTCGAATGGAAGTCACGGCTCAAGCGATTGATTTGCGCCAAATGGGCGCTGGCGCCAAAGCGGCGGCCGCGCTGCTGGCGCAGAAGTCCACCGCCGACAAGAACGCCGCCCTGCTCGCCATCGCCGATGCGCTGGAAGCGAATACCTTGAGCATTCTGGAAGCCAACCGGCGCGATCTGGATTTGGCTGCCCAGAATGGCATTGATCCGATTTGGATACGCGACCGCATTGATTTGGAAAAGCGGATGGCGGGCATCGTCGCTGATGTGCGCAAGGTGGCTGAATTGCCCGATCCTGTCGGCGAGGTCTTGCAAGATTCGACGCTTGAGAATGGATTGCGCTTGTTCAAGCGGCGTACGCCACTCGGTGTACTGGGCACGATTTATGAGTCCCGGCCAAACGTAACGGTAGATGTATCGACCTTGGCTCTGAAGACGAGCAATGCCGTAATTTTGCGCGGCGGCTCCGATGTGCTCCACAGCAATATGCGGCTGACGCAGGTGATGCAAGAGGTTCTGGCGGCGCATGATTTTCCGGCTGACTGCATTCAGTACATCAGCAGCACCGACCGCCGCTTCGTCAGCGAGATGCTGCGACTCTATGAATATATCGACATGATTATCCCGCGCGGCGGCAACGGCTTGCATACCTTCTGCCGCGAGAACAGCAGCATTCCGGTGATCACGGGCGGCATCGGCGTCTGCCATATCTTCGTTGACGAGAGCGCGCGGCTGAATAAGGTCTTGCCGGTGCTGGATAATGCCAAAACGCAGCGGCCCGCCGTTTGCAATTCGATGGAGACGCTGCTGGTTCACCGTTCCGTGGCGCGTGAGCTGCTGCCGCGAGTTGTCGATGTTTTGGGTGCCGCTGGCGTATCATTCCACGCGGGCGAGCGCGCCTATCGCATTGTCGGCGCTGATGAGCGGGTGGTGGCGGCCGCCGCCGAGGACTTCGACACCGAGTGGTACAATTTGACGCTGAACTTGAAAGTGGTTGATGATGTGGACGAGGCAATCGCCCACATCGCTCGGCATGGCACGCAGCATTCGGACAGCATCTTGACAGAAACAGCGGCGCATGCCGAGCGCTTTCTAAACGAAGTCGATTCGGCGGCCGTGTATTGGAACGCGAGCACGCGCTTCACCGATGGCAGCGCGATGGGCATGGGCGCGGAAGTGGCGATCAGCACGCAGAAGCTACATGCGCGCGGGCCGATGGCGCTGGAAGAACTGACCACCTACAAGTGGATTGTAAAAGGCGACTATACATCGCGGCCCTGAGACTTGCCGGGATAGGCCAATATCCACTTGACACTGAAGCGCGCGGCGAACGATAATGCCTCTAATCAAATAGCAGAACTAAAGGCGAAGACGGAGACAGTCTGCATGCGCGCGGAGACGCGCCTGCTGAAGCAGGGAGCGGTTGCCATGGACTGGGAGCGACCGCGGAGGCAGTTGCAGAATTCACTTCCGAGCTGACGGGTGAAATGGCGCCTGCGCGTCAAAGTAGTCCGCTCCGCTGGTCCCGGCGTTACAGGACAAATTGAGTGCGGCGCTGGCGACTGGCGCCGAATCAGGGTGGTACCGCGGGAACCTTAGCGCTCTCGTCCCTAGGTGGACCGAGGGCGTTTTTTGTCGGACGTTACGCCTTGCTTGAATGCACAGACGAAGGAGACGAGATGTCGGACGCGATACTGGATATCCGTGGAGAAGCGCTTGCTGCGCTGGAGCAACTCACAGACGCTGATTCATTAAGCGCTTGGCACAGTCAGTATTTGGGGCGGCGCGGCGCGGTGGGAAAGCTCTTCGGAACGATCGGCGGATTGCCGCCGGACGAGCGCGCTGCATTTGGGCAGCGGGTCAATGCGCTGCAAAAGGAGCTTGGCGCCGCATTTGAAGAGCGCGAGGCGCTGATTCAGAGTCAACTGCTGGCGCGCGACCTGGAAGAAGGCGAGATCGATATCAGCTTGCCGGCTTATCCGCGGCAGCGCGGCGGCTTGCATCCATCGACGCGTACGCATCGCGAATTCCAGACGATCTGGGCCGATATGGGCTTTCAGGTGTATCAGAGCCGCGATGTGGAGGAGGACGAGTTCAACTTCACCTTGCTCAACCTTCCGCCCCATCACCCGGCGCGCGATATGCAGGATACCTTTTACACGACCGATCCTCGCGTTTTGCTGCGCACGCATACCTCACCAGGGCAGATTCGGGCGATGCGCGAGCTGGGTGAAGGCGGAAGCAAGCCGATTCGGGTCATCTTGCCCGGCATGTGTTATCGGCAGGAGCAAGTGACGGCGCGCAGCGAAATTCAGTTCACGCAAGTGGAGGGGCTGGCCATCGGGCGCAATATCCGCATGAGCGACCTGAAAGGCACGATCGCCGAGTTCGCCAAGCGCATGTATAACCCCAATGCCAGGGTGCGTTATCGCGCCTCATACTTCCCGTTCACCGAGCCGAGCATGGAAGTCGATGTCGAGTGTTTCCTCTGCGATGGCGAGGGCTGCCGCGTATGCAAATATACCGGCTGGCTCGAGATCGCCGGCAGCGGCATGGTGCATCCGGATGTGCTGCGCAACGGCGGTTATGACCCCAGCCTCTGGAGCGGCTTCGCCTTTGGCATGGGACCAGAGCGGATTACCATGCTGAAGCATGGCATCCAGGATATCCGCTATTTTTGGGGGAATGACCTGCGCTTCTTGCAGCAATTCTAGGCAGCGCGGCATGAGGGCGCGGCGATGACGCGGAGACGGCTCGGTATCCCGGGCGGCATCACGGAGCTGAATCACTGGCTTTGGGCGCTGCCCGTTCTTTTGGTATTCGCGCTGCTGGGCATTCAGGCGGTTGATCACTATCCGCCGCGGACCGATGAGTTCATATCGATGTATAACGTTGGCTGGGTCGTCGGCGGTCCCTATTCGCCGATTGATGCGCTGCATTCGCTAGCGGCTAACAGCCCCGATCATACGCCATTGTATTTTCTGTTGCTCAATATCTGGGGGCATCTGGTTGGCGCCGATATCGCGACGGGGCGATTGCTGTCCGTCTTCGCCGGCTTGCTCTCAGCGGCGATGATATACCGTCTGACGCGCGATTACTTGGCGCCGATGGCGGCTGTCTTTGCCCTGATCATTTTGGCGAGCAACACGTTTTTCAACTTCTACCTGGTATACCTGCGAATGTATCCGCTGCTCGTTCTCAATGCAGCGATCGTCTGCTGGATTTATCTGCGGATCGTAAGGACCCGGCAGACGCCCGGGCGGCGGGAGTATGTCGCGCTGGCGGCAGCTTGCTACGCGCTGGTGAACACTCACGCCATCAGCGTTCTGCTGTTCATCGCGCTGGGGATCTACCATGTGCTGCATGTCCGCAGGGACCGCCGCTGGCTGCACGTTTCGCTCGCCATAATGCTGGCACTGTTACTATTCTCGCCTTGGGCGGTCATACTGCTCTCCGCGGGCCTAAGCCAGACTTTCAGCAGCGCCGCGCCGACGGCAGACAACACGAGGGAAGTGCTCGCAAGCTGGCTCTCCATCGGATTCAATGGCAGCGTCACAATGCTGATCGTGACGATTGCGGGTTTGGCGCTGCTGCTCCTGCGGCGACGCATGGAGCGCAATCAAGTATTGCTGTTGCTGGCTTACTACGCGATTTCGCTGGCGGTTTTCACGCAGTTCGTCGGCATCATTGTGCCCGGCACATTGCGGCTGACCATCACGGGACTCGCGCTTTTCATTCCCTGCATCGCGATCAGCCTTACTCAGGTGTTCCTCTTGCGAAAACTGTTGGGATTGATCGCGTTCGTATGGGTATTGGCTGGAATTGCCTATCAGCAATCGGGCGAATGGACGCGCTATCTATCCATCAGCGGACGATATGAGGAGCTGATTCCCTGGCATGCGGTAAGCCGTGAGGTAGCCCGGCAAGACATGGCGAGAACAACGGTATTGGGCTACCAGTTTGATGACTTCCGGCTAAACTGGCGCGCCAAAATCGATTATCCGCAGAAAGACTTCTACTTCGCGCAGCATGGGATCGAAATTCGATCGGTAGAAGACCCTGCCGGTTTCCGCGAGTCCATTCGACTTCGATCAATCACCGAGCCGGCGCTATGGCTGATGTATCGGACGCATATCGTGGGCGCGCCGGAAGCCTCGGATCTGGAAGCGATAATGCAGGAGGCAAACTATGAATCCTGCAGTTCGCGCGCGCTGGGGATCGACACGATTCTCAACGAATACCGCTGGGAGGCGCTGGACTGCGCGCCACCAATGATTGCTTCTACGCACAGAACGGTGTTTCTCGAGTATGAGTTTTACGCATCGGCGCTGAGCGCGGATAGTGAGGCTTTGCTCTTCGTCGACAGGTGGAGGGCGAAGGATGGTATGCCGGTCGACGGGATGAATTTGTCGCATCAACTGATCAACGCCGATTGGGCAAACGTTGCGCAACTCGACCTGCCGCTGATAAACGAAGACCGCCTGCGCCAGTTTTCAATCGATATCGTTGATGTACCCGCTGGACATTATCGGCTAATGGCGATTCTGTATAACAGCCAGACGGGCGAAAGGCAGGATTGGACGGACAATCGCGGCGAGCTGCCAACCATGCAAGTCTTGGCAGATGTGTTGATACCGGATTAGCAATGTGAGACTGCGGAAGGCGCGGTAAAGGAGCTGAAGATCGATGTTAGTCCCCATCTCATGGCTTAAGGAATACGTCGACATTGATGTGCCAGTCGAATTACTGGCCGAGCGTCTGACTGTGGCCGGACTGGAAGTGGCGCATCTCAAATATATAGGCCTTCCGCAGCAGACGTTCCCGGGCCTGCGGATGCCCAGTTCGGATCATTTGGTTTGGGACCGCGAAAAGCTGCTGTTGGCGCGGATCGTCGAGGTAAGGGCGCATCCCAATGCCGATCGCCTGGTGTTAGCCATGGTCGATTACGGCGGCGCGGAATTGGAGCAGTGCGTCACCGGCGCGACCAATCTCTTCGGCTACAAGGACCAGGGTCCGATCAATCCGCCGATATGGAGCGCCTTTGCGATGGAAGGCGCCGAAGTATGGGATGGGCAGAGCGAAAAGCCGAAACGGATGACGCTGAAGGGCAAGGAACTGCGGGGCATATTCAATAAGAGTATGGTCTGCTCGGAGAAGGAACTGGGCATTGCGGACGAGCACGAGGGTGTGATCGTAATGGAGCACGAGGCGCATTATGTCGCCGGCGCGCCGCTGGCTGATGTGCTGGGCGATGTGGTGCTGGATATCGAATTCACGCCCAATCTGGCGCGCTGCTTCAGCATGATTGGCGTTGCGCGCGAAGTGGCGGCCATCCTCGGCTCCGAGATGCGGTATCCCTCATTCGAATACGCCGCAACGGGCGCGCCGATCGAAGGACAGGTCGCTATTGACATTCGCGAGCCGGAATTGAATCCGCGCTTCACACTGACGCTTCTTCGCGACACAGATGTGAAAACATCGCCCTTCTGGATGCAGCACCGCCTGAAGCTGATCGGTCAGCGTCCGCGCAACAATATCGTCGATGTGACCAATTATCTGACTTTCGAGCTGGGTCAGCCTTTGCACGCCTTCGACTACGATAAGCTGGTCGAGCGCGCCGGCGGCGTCCCAACCGTAATCACGCGCCTGCCCTACCCCGGCGAGCAGTTGGAGACGCTGGACGATGTCCTGCGCGACCTGGGCGACGAGACGATTCTGGTGGCCGATACAGCGGACGCCTTGAGCCTGGGCGGCGTCATCGGCGGTGGCGAGACCGAAATTAGCGAGGAGACGCACAACGTGCTGCTGGAAGCGGCCGCCTGGAACAATATCAGCATCCGCAAGACGATCCGCGAGCAGAGAACGCATACCGAAGCATCGGCGCGTTTCAGCCGCGGGGTGCATCCATCGCAGGCGATTTTGGGCTGCCAACGTGGCATCGAGATGATGCGGCAATTGGGCGGCGGAACGATCGCTGACGGCGTGTTGGACGCTTATCCGCTGCCGCCGGCATCTGTCACGGTTGACCTGCCAATTGAGCGCGTGAATCGGCTGCTGGGCATGGAAGTCACCATCGACCAAGCAGCCGATGTGCTGCGGCGGTTGGAATTTGAGGTGGCGATCGAGGGCGAAGTAATCAGGGCGACGGCGCCCGATCATCGGCTGGACATAAGCGCTGACCCGGTCGTCGGGCAGCATGATCTGCTGGAAGAGATCGCGCGCATCATCGGTTACGACCAGATCCCGGATACGATCATGGCTGATGAGATGCCACCGCAACGCGAGAACACGACTGTGCTCATCGAAGAGCGGATTCGCGATATCCTGGTGGGGGCTGGCTTGTACGAGGTGATCAATTATCGCTTCACCAGCCGCGAAAGCGAGGCGCTGCTGCTGCCGACGGGCACGCCATCTTCCTTGCCGCGGGCGAGCTACGTGGAGATCGCTAATCCAGCCGCTAGCGAGCGCGATGTGCTGCGGCATACGCTGATGATAAACATGCTCGAGAACGCAGTTAATAATGCGCGCTACCAGAAGACGCAGCAGGTCTTCGAGATCGGTAAAGTTTATCTGGGCGGGGGCGGCTTATTGCCGGAGGAGCCTATGCGCCTGGGCATACTGCTCACCGGTCTGCGGACTCCATCTTGGTGGGATGGCGATGGGTCACCCGGCGAGATGGATTTCTTTGATATGAAGGGTGTGGTGGAGAGCCTGCTGCATGCCTTGCATATTAGCGATTTCGCAATTGAAAGCGGCACGCAGAGCAGCTTGCATCCCGGACGCTCGGCAAATCTGGTGGTGGCGGGCGAGCGCATCGGCAGCTTTGGAGAAATCCACCCAGAGGTGGCGGCGCGCTTCAAGCTGACGGAGGCAAAGGTTATCTACGGTGAATTCGGAGTTGAGCCGCTAATAGAGTATCATCAGCGTTTGCACGCGATTGATTCGCTGCCGACCACGCCGGCGGTGCTGGAAGATATCGCCCTGGTCGTCAATGCGAGCACACCGGCTAGCGAGGTAGAGGCGGTGATCCGGCAGGCGGGCGGGCGGCTTCTGAAAGACGCGCTGCTCTTTGATGTCTACACCGGAGACCAAATCCCGCCCGGCAAAAAGAGCCTGGCGTATGCGCTGACCTATCAAGACGACAAGCGCACGCTGACGGACAAGAACGCGGCCAAGATCCGCAAGAAGATCATCGGCGCGGCGCGGCATCGGCTCAACGCGGAGCTGCGGTCGCAATGAGCGCGTCAGTGATTTAGCGTTTGAGCGGGCGATCCAATGGGTCGCGTAGACACTGACCGCCGGTCGCCCCTACGAGGCATGGTGATGGCGCGAGGGCGACTCACCGAGTCGCCCCAACATTTTCCCACTTATGTGGGTCGACGCTAATAGCCTTTGGCGCGATCCAGCTGATTGAGCAAGGGGCGATTTTCGAGGTAGCGGCGCAGGTTTTCTTTGAAGACGAGCGCCGCTTTATCGTGATAATCACGGGTGAAGCCGGAAAGATGCGGCGTGATGATGACGTTATCCAGGTTCCAGAGCGGGCTGGTAGTGGGCAGCGGTTCTTCCTCGAAGACATCGAGGGCGGCCCCGCCGAGCTGACCTGACGAGAGGGCGGTGATCAGCGCTTTTTCATCGACAATAGCGCCGCGCGAAACGCTGACCAGGACCGCCGAATCCTTCATCGCTTCAAAGACTTCTTCGCCGATCAGATGTTCAGTCGTAGCTGTTTGTGGCGCGGTCAGGACCAGATAATCACAATCTTTCGCCATGGAAGCGACTGTTTCGGCGGGATAAATGCGGTCGGGGATGTCGCCGGTTGGATCGCCGGTATTGGGCATGGCGAAGGCATTGACCTCCGCGGTATTGTTCAGATCACGCTTGGACGCCAGTACGGTCATGCCCATGCCGGCGCATAGACGCGCCAATTCGCGGCCGATGCTGCCATAACCGACGATGCCGACGGTTTGCCGTTCCATATCCACCGGCGAAAACTGTTCATGGGGATGCTCGGGCCATTCTGCTTTGTTCTGCAGCTCAAATGCCTGACGCATCTGGTAATTGAACATCAACATCATCATCAGGCAATAATGCGCCATATTGGTCGCATGGATACCGCTGGTGGAGGTGACAATGATGTCTTCAGCCCGGACAATGCTATGCTCAAGCGCGTGATTCATGCCGGCTGTGTTCATTTGAATCCAACGCAGCTTTGGCGCCTGCTCTGGTTCAGGATAATAGCCGGTGGTATAGAGGACCTCGGTACGGGCGATCACTTCAAGCGGGACCGCGGGGAAGTGCCGCTCGATATGAAGCCGCGGCGATATCTCGCGCAGCTCAGCGAGAATCTCCTGCGAGAAGTCCATGGCGACGGTGACGAATATGCGCTCGGGTTCTGACATTTTGCTAATCCTGTTGCCGCGCTGGAATTAAGGGTGATGTCGGTTTCAACCGCTGATTCGTGAGGATGTGTCTATGTACGAGGTTAGCAGGTCACATCGTCTCGGTCAATGCGGTCGTGGTCTGGCGAGCATCACTTCATTGCGATAAGATACCCGCAAAAGATGCTGATGTCAGCGATGCGCGCAGAGTGTGTATCAAGCAGAATAGTAGCCAGCGGGAGGGCGCTATGAGCGAATGGGAAGACATCAAAATTGTGCGTCACGACAAGCAGCAAAGTCAACGCCCTACGACTGACGATATTGAGTTGACCAAGCAGGTCCTGGTGCTTTCAGCTATGCCGCCGCCGCGCTGGGCGGAGATTTGTAACGGCGCGTTGCTCGGTACGCCGGGCAGATTGGGCCGGATGGCGGAAGTCCAAGGGCAGAATTTGGTTGTTTGGGGCGGTCCAAAGATATTTGACGAGCAGGACGCCGAGCTTCTTAAGAAACTGATCGGCTACGCCAATACAACGTATCGAGAGATGCTTGAGCCGGTCAATCTCAGCGGTCTCGACGCATTTGGCCAATAGGGAGCGGGTTTACATGTCGATTGACGGAAACCTGATTTTGGGATTTGTTGGCGGCTTGGTTGCGGTCTTGGGCGGTGTCTGGACTGCTTACCGATTGCTGGGGCATTCTGTGTACCGCGAGCTTGACCAGCAACGAGAGCGTATTAATATGCTGCAAAATCAGGTGAACAGCGGCGCCGAGAATTCCAGCGAACGTTTAAACCGTGAAATTGAATCACGCCATCAAATGGAAAGAGCATCGATCGCTGCCCGAACTCACTTGGAGAGCCGGATCCAGCATTTGGAGACTCAGCTTCGACGACGTGCAGACAACACTCAGGACGATTGAACAACGCGCAAGTAATTAAGCGAGGACGCAATGGGCTTACTGGATGGCAAGATCGCCTTGATTTTCGGCGTCGCCAACAAGAACTCGATCGGCTGGGGCATCGCAAAGGCATTGCATCGCGAGGGCGCCACCATCGCGCTGAGCTATGCCATGGACAAGCTGGAACGGCGGGTGAAACCACTGGGCGAGTCCATTGGCTGCGAGCTTTTTATACGAGCCGATGTGACCAATGCCGATGAGATGGACGCGGTATTCGCGGCGGTGGAAGAGCGATATGGCGGGCTCGATGTGCTGGTGCATTCAGTGGCTTTCGCCGAGCGGGACGCGCTGGGCGGACGTTTCGTCGATTTGCGGCGCGAGGCTCTGCTCAGCGCCATTGATGTCAGCGCGGTCAGCCTGATTGAGTTGACGCGACGCGCCGAGCCGCTGATGAAGAATGGCGGCAGCATCGTGAGCCTGACCTACAATGCCTCGCGCAAAGTCATCCCCAATTACAACGCGATGGCGATCGCCAAAGCGGCGCTGGAAGCGATCACGATGTACCTGGCGGCCGACATGGGGCGCAGCAAGATTCGCGTCAACGCCATCAGCGCCGGCGCTATCAAGACCTTATCGGCCGGCGGCATTCAGGGCTTCCGCGACTTGCTGAAATACGCCGAAATCACATCGCCGATGAATGAGTTAGTCAGCCAGGACGATGTCGGTGATTTGGCGCTCTTCCTGGCATCGGATCTTTCGCGGCGCATTACGGGCGAAGTCATCTACGTCGACGCCGGTTACAACATCATGGGTTATACCGATGTGGAGGCATTGCTGGAGGAAGTGACCTGAGCGACACTTGAGGCCAGTTGGCGCTTTTGCGGAGGCGGCGACGCGTCGCTAATCCAGGGAGTGTGACAAAGCGGCCGCCACATCGAAATCTGATGGCGCGTCGCCGCCAGAATTCCCCAGCCGAACGCGCCGCAGGGCGACCCAAGCGCTGGCCAGCCCGAGGAAGCCCAAGCAGAAGACGACGCCATACGCCACCGCATGCTGGCCCGAGAATGCCAGCACAAGATCGCGCGCGATGCCGCCGCCGGCGACGCCAGCGCCGCGCGCAAAAGTGACGCAAAGAGTCCAAAAGCCGAGGAAGGCGCCCGCGCGCCCGGCCGGGCTCAGGTCCATCATCAAGCCGAGCGTGCCGATATTCCAGATGCCCAGACCAATGCCTAGCAGGATCAAGCCCGGTGTCACCAGCGGACGCGCTTCAGCGAGTGAAGAGATAGCGAAAACGACATAGGCGAGAATCAGTGCGATGATACCCAACTGTGACAGGTTGCCATGGTTCACGGCAGCTGTTCGACGCATGAGAATCAGCGAAGCGAAAGAGCCCAGAATCGCCATCCCGCCCCAATAAGCGGCGAAGCGGTTGGTGATATGCGCCTCCATACCGAATACTTGCGCGGCGAAGGGTTCCAAAACCGTGTCCTGCAAGAAGGCGAAAGCCATGGACATGGTCAGGTAGAAAAGGAAGAAGCGCATCCGCCTGCTGCGCCAAACGAGCCCCAGGTCTTGGCGCAGGCTGCTGGTGTCGTCCTCCTTTGATATTGCGCTGCCGCTCGTTCGTTTCTCTTCGCCCAAAAGCGAAAGAAACCAGATCAAGGTGAGCAGAGCCGCGGTGACGATGAAAAGCGTCAGGACGGAGTCGGCTGAAAAGGCAATGGCGCCGGCGCTCTCGTCATGGGGCAGCATAACGCTGAAGAAAATGCCGCCGATGGTGAAGCCGAGCAGCAAAAAGGTCCAGACCAAACCGACAGCGCGTCCACGCTGATGCTCGGCTGCTCGGTCATAAATCAAGGCAAGAAAGGTGCTGCCGGATATGGCGCCGCCCAGGCTAAAAACGAGGAAGGAAATCACCAGCGCAATCCAAAGCGTCGCAGGCGTCGGCTCAGCCGCTTCAATGCCGGCGCGCCGCACCAGTTCGGCGGTGGCATAACCCAGCATCACGGTGCTGAACGCCATCATCGCCCGGCCAAGCCAGATCCAAAAAAGGCGTCTGAAACCGCCGATCGTATGCGTATCGGAATAGCGTCCGGCGATGACGCCTAGCGGCGCCAGGAAGTAACGCAAACCGGTGAGCAAACCGACGAAAGCGGCGCTGAAACCGAGATCAGCGACCATGATCCGATTCCATACGCCCGTGGTCAAGACATCGGCGATGCCCGACCCGAGATGAAAGAGGGCGATTTTGAGATTGTGCGCGACGGAAAGGTCTGGGCGATTCGGCTTTTCCATATATGTTTCTTTAGAATTTTGCAGATTTTCAGCCAATAATCATAGAGGTTCATCTGAGCGCGTCAATGGTGAAATGAGAAAAGTTTCACAAACTATGCTATACTGAAATTAGTAGCGATTAACCAGTGAAGAGAGGTTGAGATGTTCCAACATCGTCCGTTCAAAAAGATAGTCGTGCCGACCGATGGTTCAGCCTGGAGCGAGCGCGCAATTCCTTATGCGGTCGACTTCGCGCGCATCAGCGGCGGCGAGGTGATTCTACTGCACATATTCACGCCGCCGATGCATGAATTTGTTGATTCGCTTGCTATCGCCGGCGAATATGAATTGGCCAACCGGATACGCGAGGAGATCAAACAGCATTTGCTCGGGCTGCGTAATGAAGTGCGGGAACAAGACATTGCCTGCCGCTTGCATATTATTGACGCGGTTGGCGTGGCGCAGCACATCGTTGATTACATTGAAGAAGAAAACATCGACCTTGCGGTCATGACCACGCACGGTCATTCGGGATTGGTGCGTATGGTGTTCGGCAGCGTCGCCAATAAGGTGATGCACGATGTCAATGTGCCGGTGCTGGTCATCCGGCCTGATCTGGAGTGATCGGTACGATTCCCGAATTCAGCAGCCGAAACATTTACGTCGCGCGAATCTCATCAAAAGGGGGCAAGCGCCTTTCAACGAGGCGACGGATCGCAGCCACCGCCTGCCAGGCCTTTTCAGCCTCGCCCGGCGCTAACTTCAGTTTTGCAAAGTCGTCTTCATCCAGCAGCAGCGTCCGCCCGTCAGGGTAGACGAAGACGTCCAGGCAGAGATCCTCCGCCGCTATTTGATGCCCTTCAATGATAGGCGGCCGCGTGATATTGCAATACCAGCCCCTCAGCGAATTCGTCTCGCCATCAGCCACGCGAAAGATGTTGAACCAGCGATCGCGATAGAACCACTCGCGAAACTGGTCTCCCCGTCGCAGCTTGATATAACCTAAATCGCGATCAGCCATTTCAAAGATTGCGTCGATGCAGATGAACTCTTCGGTGACTTCGCGCAAGACAGCATGATATGAAAGCTCGTCTTCTCCGCGCGCATCGCGTTTGATGACGGTAATGGCGCTCATCAGGCGCGCCCGCTGATGTGTACAAGCAGCAACAGACCGCGTGCGAAATCCACCTTGGCGGTGTCAGCCAGCATGACATTGCTGATCCCGCGCGCCGGGCCCAGGTACAGTGATTCATCCCGCAGAGGATATTGCAGTTGCCAGGTTGTGATGTTTTCGGCGGCGGCGGAAAGCGGAATTAGCGAAACGGTATCGCCGCGCTCGCCGGAGATCCGATGGCGGCCTGGCTGCAGCAGGCGCAGGACTTGGTCGCCGTCGATTACTTCAATTCGTATATCGCTGAAGGCGGGATGCGAAAGCAATAGGATATTGGCGAAGGTCTGGTCGAAGCGCCCGCCCAAGGCGCCCAGGATATGTACCGACTTGGCGCCGATATCCCGGCAATGATGCAGCGCCAGCTCGAGATCGGTTTCGTCTTTTTCCGGCGGATGCTGGATGATTTCCGCGCCGGCGGCCAGGAATTTTCTGACTTCCTCGCCGGCGAGCGAGTCGAAATCGCCGATGATTGTATCTGGCAAAAGTCCTAGCGCGCGGGCGTGAAGCGCGCCGCCATCAGCGCAGATCACGCGCGGCGAATCGAGCGATTCAAGCAAGCGGTCGAGCATCAGGCCGCGATTGAGCTCGCCGTTGGCGAAGAGCAGGACGTCCATTCTGTTGCAGCCTAACCTTGTTGTCGGATTCGATGGCAAGTCCAATGCTGATAAGGGCGAGCCAAGGGGCGCCTCTACAGTTTTCAACAGGTTGGTACAATGTCGCAAGAGTGAGTGTGTATCGCATCATCTTTGCGGTTGACCCACGCTATGCTAGCCTAGATGTTGAACAATCACTCAGAAAGGCTGACTGGGATGCCAGTTGACGCAATCAGTTTGGAAGTCTTCAAGAACCTCTTCGAGGCGGCCGCCGAAGAGATGGGCGTGACGCTGCGGCGCGCCAGTTTCAGCCCCAATATCCGCGAGCGCCTGGATTTCAGCTGCGCGGTATTCGATGCGGAAGCAAGGATGATTGCGCAGGCGGCGCATATCCCGGTGCATCTGGGCAGCATGCCGGCCTCGGTGGCGGCGGCGGTGGCGGAATTCGAGGAGTTTTTCCCGGGCGATCTGGTCGTGCTCAACGACCCCTATCGCGGCGGGACGCACCTGCCGGACATCACCATGATCTCGCCTGTCTTCGCCGGCGGCGACCTCTGTTATTTCGTCGCCAGCCGCGCGCACCACGCCGATGTCGGTGGCATGACACCGGGCTCATCGCCGCTGAGCACGGAGCTATATCAGGAGGGGCTCATCATCCCGCCGGTGAAGCTGAATTTAAGCGGCTGGATGAATGAAGGCGCGCTGGATCTGATCGTGGCGAACAGTCGCAATCCGGCGGAGCGGCTGGGCGACCTGGAAGCGCAAATGGCGGCGAATCGCATCGGCGAGCAGCGGCTGCTCGATATGATGGTTGAACATGGTGTGGAAGAGACGGCTCAACATGCGACCGCCCTGCTTGCTTATTCGAAGCGGATGACGGAGGCGGTCATCGCCGGCATCCCCGATGGCGTCTACCACTATCGCGACGCGATGGAGGGCGATGGGCAGGCGGAATTTGAGATTCCGATTCAGGTGGCGATTGAGGTGCGCGGCGAATCCATGACGGTGGATTTCAGCGGAAGCGCGCCCCAGGCGCCTGGCAACGTCAATGCGGTGCCGGCGATTGTGCGGTCAGCGACCTGGTATTGTGTGCGGCTGATGGCGGACGAAGACATTCCGGTCAATCACGGCTGTTTCCAGCCGGTCGAGGTGATCACGCCGGAAGGCAGTTTCCTCAATCCGCGCTTCCCGGCAGCGGTGGTAATCGGCAATACCGAGACGAGCCAGCGCATTGTCGATACGGTACTGGGCGCGTTGGCGCAGGCGCTGCCGCAGGTTGTACCGGCCGCGTCGCTGGGCACGATGAACAACTTCGCGGTCGGTGGCTTCGACGGCGATAAGCAGTTCGTCTATTACGAAACCTTGGGCGGAGGGCATGGCGCGTCAAAGCGCGGCGATGGTTTGTCCGGACGGCACTGCCATATGTCCAACACACTCAACACACCGGTCGAAGCGCTGGAATACAGCCTGCCGATGCGCGTGTTGCGCTATCACTTGCGCGAGGGCAGCGGCGGCGGCGGACGGCATCGCGGCGGCGACGGCATTGTGCGCGAGTATGAAATGCTAAGGCCGGCAACGATCACGATCAATTCGGAGCGGCGGCTGAGGGCGCCTTATGGCGTCAAGGGCGGCGCGCCGGGCAAATGCGGTGTCAATGCGGTCATCCGCCAATGCGATGTCGAAGTCGTAAGCGGAAAGCATTCGGCCAATCTGAACGCGGGCGATCGGGTGATCATAGAGACGCCGGGCGGCGGTGGCTGGGGGTACGCTGTCGACTCTGACAATTAGTGGTAAGACTTGCCCGCTGCACGTTGGCTCGCTTCTGTCTATATATAATGCATTAGATGTTTAAGGCTTCAGCGCAGAGGAATTGGGGCAACACAGAGGGGCGCGTAGGTCGCGTAGACACAGACCGCCGACACTGCCCTACGGCAAAGAGGGAATCATAGTTGTACCGCAGATGACGATCCAGACGTGTTTGACCTGCTGTATCTGCATGCGATGACGGAACGTCCGCGGACTGTGTCTCATATCTAGCGTGTGTACGGGCGAGCCGGTGGCTCGCCCCTATGCTGGTCTTATTGAGTGGGGGATGAAAATGGGCGACCGAATCGGTCGCCCCTACAGCGATTTGACCCGAATTGGTCTAGTTGCCCGCGGTGATGGCTTTGACGGGAATCTGCCGCGGCTTGAGGTGTTCGGCTTTGGGCAGTGTGATGCTGAGGACGCCGTTTTCGTAGCTGGCTGCGACCGCGTCGCCGTCCACATTGGTGGGGAAGCGCAGGCTGCGGCTGAACTTTCCGAAGCGCCGCTCGCGGAGCAGCACCTTGCTGTCCTCATTGCTGGCTTCGCTGGCGGTCTCGGCGCTGATGGTCAGGACGTCGTCATGGATGTTGACGCGGATGTCATCCTGGCTGACGCCGGGCAGGTTGGCGCGCACGATATAGGCATCGGCGGTTTCTTCGACATCGAGCGCGGGACCGAAGCCGCGAGCTTCGGAGTGGCCGCTGGTCAACCAGGGACGGGTGTCGTGCAGCAAGTCGTCGACCAGTCGGAAATAGGGGTTACGCGTACGGATCATCATTCTATGTCTCCTTTGTGTTATGGAGGGTGACCAAATCGGTCGCCCCGACATATAGCTGATTCAATCTGACAGTTTCATGGTATGCCGCCTTTGTAAGAGCTATGGCAGCGCGCCATAAGATGGATGATAGAGAAGCGTAAGCGACATATAAGCGCCATTCCGCGACGGCTGCGTTTAAGTTTTCGCGAGCGGATGGTAAGATTAGGCGCCTGATTTTATGGAGACGTTACAGGACAGGTGTATGCGAGCGGGTGTTGATATCGGCGGCACTTTTACTGATTTGGTGTTGAGCGACGGCGGACAACTGACGATCCACAAATTGCTTAGCAGTCCTCAGAATCCCGAGCGCTCGATGCTGGCCGGTTTGGAGACGATCACACCGGGAGGTCTGATGGCGCTGCAACAGGTGGCGCACGGATCAACAGTCGCCACCAACGCGATACTGGAGCGCAAAGGCGCGCGGGCGGCGCTGCTGACAACCGCCGGCTTCCGCGATCTGCTCTTCATCGGGCGGCAGGATCGACCGGCGCTCTACGAGATCCATCCCAGCATCCCGCCGCCGCTGATACCGCGGGAGCGCTGCTACGAAGTGCGGGAGCGCCTTGACCATCGGGGAAAGACGCTGACCAAGCTGGATCTGGCGGCGCTTGATGATGTCTTGGATCAGGTTGCCGCCGACCAAGTAGACGCCATTGCCGTCTGTTTCCTTTTCAGTTACGTCAATCCGGCGCATGAGCGGCGCGTCAAGGAACGGATCCTGGAGCGCGGTTTGGTCGAGCATGAATGGCAAGTTGTGCTGTCATCGGAGGCGCTGCCGGAGTTCCGCGAGTATGAGCGCGCCAGTACGATCTCGCTGGAAGCTTACGTACGGCCCGTCATGTCGCGCTATATCGGCGAGTTGGAAGCGGCGCTGCCCGCGCAGACATCGCTGCGAATCATGAAGTCCGATGGCGGCGTGATGCGAGCGAGCCGTGTGCGCCAGCAGGCGATCCACACAGCGCTGAGCGGACCGGCGGCCGGCGTCATGGGCGCTTTTCACCTGGCGAAGTCGGCAGGATTTGACAAGATCATCACACTGGATATGGGTGGCACTTCGACCGATGTAGCGCTGATTGATGGACAGCCGGCGCCGCGCGCGGAATCGGCAATTGACGGCTTGCCAACACGGGTGCGGATGCTTGATATCGAGACGATCGGCGCGGGCGGCGGTTCGCTGGCGCGGGTCGACGCGGGCGGCGCCTTGCGCGTCGGTCCGGAATCGGCCGGCGCCAATCCGGGTCCAGTCGTATATGGGCTGGGCGGCGAGCAGGTGACGCTAAGCGATGCCAATGCGATACTGGGGCGGCTGGATGCCGATCACTTTCTCGGCGGGGCGATGGCGCTGGATCTGGCTGCGGGGCAGCGCGCGCTGGCGGAACTGGCGCGACAAGCCGGCTTCAGCGTCATGCAGGCGGCGCAGGGCGTGGTCGATATCGCCAATGTCAACATTGACCGAGCGATACGGCGCGTGTCCATCGCCCGCGGCTACGATCCGCGCGATTTCACGCTGGTCGCCTTCGGCGGCGCCGGACCGCTGCACGCTTGTGAAGCGGCCGCTCGACTGGATATCCCGCGTGTGCTAGTCCCGGAATCACCCGGCGTTTTATGCGCGCTCGGTCTGTTGATCGCTGATGTAGCCGTTGATTTCAGCCGCTCGGTTATGCGCGAAGCGACGGCGGACTGCCTGCGCGAGCTGCGCGAAACGGGTGCGGAACTCTTGGCGCTGGCGGAAGACGAATTGCGTCAGGAAGGCATCGCCGAAGAAGACATGCGCTTCGCCGCTACGCTGGATATGCGCTACGAGGGACAAGCTTACGAACTGAGCGTTCCCTTTGACGAGCGCGCCGCCGACTTCTTCCATGAAGCGCATGAACGCGCCTACGGACATGCGATACGCTGGCGAAAGGTCGAAGTGGTCAATTTGCGCGTCACCGGCAGCGGCGCAATTGAGAAGCCCGAATTTGAGCTAGCGGAGACGACCAATCACCAAGCGGCGCCAATCGGCGAGAAGCCGTCGCCCGGCGGCAACGTGATCAAACTTTACGAACGCGCGCGCCATCGTCCCGGCGCCGGGTTCAGGGGCGAGGCGCTTGTCTTCCAAATGGACAGCACCACTTATGTGCCGGCCGGCTGGAGGGCGCGCGTCGATGGTTACGCCAATCTGCTGCTCGAGCGCGAGTGAGCCCTAGTCTATTGCCGCCATGGCTTCAATCTCGACCGCCATATTGAAAGGCAGCGAGCTCATCCCCACAGCCGAGCGAGCATGAGCGCCGCGCTCGGGACCATAGAGCGCCAGGATCAGATCCGAGGCGCCGTTGATGACGGCCGGCTGCCCGGCGAAATCGGGCGCGCAATTGACCATGCCGTGCAGCCGCAACCAAGCGATCAGGCGATCCAGATCGCCAAGCTCGCGCTTGAGGCTGCCGAGCATCGACAGCGCAACCGCCTTCGCCGCTTCATAACCCTGCTCCACCGTCACTTCGGCGCCCAATTTCCCGAAGGGTCCGGCGACCGAACCATCGGCATTCTGCGGTCCATGCCCGGAGATGTAGGCCATTCCCTGGTGAAGCCGCACAAAGGAAAAGGGCAAGACCACACCGGGCGGCGCCTTGATCGGCGGCGGCAGCTCCAAGCCCATGTCAGCCAGTTTGCGTTCGATATGCATTTCTGGTCCTCCTGAGTTTCCAAGGCTACGATGCGACGGACTCGCGTAAAGTTCAACCCCTCCCCAGCCCCTCCCCAAAGCATTGGAGAGGGGAGTCTACCGCCTTGAACACGCAATTTATGGTCGAATACAATCCGCGAGCAACAGCGTGTTGGCGCGATACGGCGGAAGTTTCGTTCGGGTGACAAGCTGAGCACAAATTCAAATCAACCTTAAGAAGTTACCATAGCGCCCCGCCGCGCGCACGGCTGAAAGGGAATCGGGCTAGAATGATGGTTGTTCCGACAGTATTGGATGTGACGGAATCAATGAGCGCGCAAAACGAATTGCGGCAGGCGATTCAACTGATGCAGGATGGCAAGGTCGCTCCGGCGGTTGAGTTGCTAAACCGCCTGGTCGCTGGCGAAGAACTGGATGAGAAAGGCCGGGCAGCCGCTTATGTTTGGCTGGCGGAAGCGCGCGACGACGGCGCATTTAAGATTCGCTGCCTGGAGCAGGCGCTATTGCACGACCCGCATAATCAGCAGATTCGACAGGGCTTGCAGCAAGTGATGGCGGCGCCTCCGCCACCAAGTCCGCGACCGGCTGCGGGTCCGGCGCTGCGGCGCGCTGATATGGAAGAGCTGCCGGCAGTCGTCGGTGTCCTGGGCGGACGGAACGGACCGGCGAGCGGCGTCTTCATCAACGAGGCCGGCATGGTTGCCACGACGAGCTATGCGATCGGCAGCGCCAACCGCGCGACGGTGATGTTGGATGCGAAGCGGCATGTGCCCGGCGCCGTTGTTCGGCGATATCCAAGTCATGACCTGACGCTGATCAAAACGGCGCTGAGCCAAGCGGAAAAGCCAACGGTCGCGCCGCAATCAACCATCGCGGAGGGCACGGCTTTTGTCGCGCTGGGCTATGGCGGCATCAAGCTGCGTGGCCTTCAGGGACGATTCAATAACCGAAAGACGCAGCATTGGCTGCGCACAAGCATCCCGCCGGTTCAAATGGCGGACGCTGGCGGCAATCCGCTGGTCGATGAGAATGGGCAGTTGCTGGCTCTGCTCACACGCAATGTTGATGGCGCGGGAAAGGCGCTGGCGCTCCTTATGTCGCATATCACCTCGCTGGCTGCGCAGTTGAAACGCGACCAACAGCTGATGCCCGATTCCGAATATTGCGCCGCCTGCGGTGGTCGGGCGCGAGCACGGCTATATGGCGGCGGGCACTGCGAAACTTGCGGCGCGACGCTGGGAGGCGATGTCGCCCAATCGTCTGTACCACACCAAGCCGAAAGATTGGCGGTGTTATATGGCGAGAATACGGCGAGACCTTGTCCACGCTGCGGCGCGCGGGTCGGGGATTATGACGGGCGCTGCCTGCGCTGCGGTCAAGCCGTGGCGGACGGGGCGATCGCCGGGTCGTAATCATCATGGGACGATTCTTTGGGCGCGGCGAGAAGAGAACCGCCGAAAGCGACGATGGGCAATTTGACCTATCGCTGCGCGCTGTGGAAGGCATTCTGGGCGCCATCGGCGTCGATCCCAATGCGGCGCGGATGGCGGTCGAGAGCGGCTATGGCTGGAACTTTCAGCGCGGCTCGGCCTTGATTGAAGTTTACTTGACGCCGGAAGAACAAGGCTACTTGCAGGTGCTGTCGCCGATCATGCACCTGCCGGCGAGCAATCTGCTGGCGCTGTATCGGAGGCTGCTGGAGCTGAACTTGCAGCTGACCAACGCGGCGCTGGGCCTGCATGAGGATGTGGTTTACGTCTATCATGAGCGGCTGCTGGCGGGGCTGGACGCGGCTGAGGCGGATGCGATCATTCGGCGGCTGGCGCAGTATGCCGATGAGTTGGATGACGCGCTGGCGGAGGAGTTTGGCGGGCGGATGTATGGGCGGGGGTGAGTTTGACGTCAACCGATACAGCTACTCTCGTATAGACTAATGATTACACTCGTCAAATATTAGTTGTACTACTTCCTGCGCATGTACGAAGTATCTCTCAAGATCTAACAAGGATAGATCGACATCGTCTCCATGTGCAATATCATTTCGATTCACAACTATGCCTCGAAGAGAGTCGCCGTGGTCAACAGTGATCGAATCCCTGAGATTCGCATTCCAGTTCTGATTGAATTGCCCTAGCAATTCTAGGATTTGATCGCGCCTAGGTGTAAGGTTCCTCAGTTGAGAGTTCACATAGTTGAATGTAGGTCTGTCGTTGGAGTTTGATTTTACGTACTCCCTTAGAATTGTCTTGACGGATGATTCTACGTAGCCAAATGTGCGAACACACAAGTATGAGACAAATCCTGATTTTGTTTCATCTTCGATACCGTCTTGCCTTTGTAAATGTTTGGCTTGCTCATACAAGCGCTGAAGCTTTAACTGATGTTCAACAATTTCGCGATGCATTTGCTACTCCGCATGGGCAAATGCTTTGGTCGCTCGCTGCAGGCGTGTGACAACACTTTCTTTGCCAGATGTCCTTACGTCTAGCGACTCCACGAAGTCTTTGTCGGCAAGCAGATCATCGTATTCTTCCCTTATACAGTTAGGAGTGTTCCCTGATTCAAGCCGGTGAGCGACTCCAACCATTACCGCATCATATAGCGCAGCGTTAACTGCACGTTTGAGTTTGAATGCCCTAGGACCTATTTTCGATAGAACGATCCGGAGTGTATCGGCAAATAGATTCTGAAGCTCGTCTCTTGAATACTTATCCAAATCCTGATTGAAGTTCATGAATGAATTCAAAAATGCTTTCATCGGGCGATGATAATTCTCGGCGCTATAGAAAAGCGCGAAGAATCTAAGAATGAGTTCTTCGTCGCGCCTGCGCTTGTGCTTTCTACCAAATAGTTCCCGCCAGTCGGGGTTGTCGTTTAGCTCAGTCAGCAGGTCGTTGAACGGACCATGATAGATCGCTGCTCTGATTTCTTGGGCGGACAGAGGTGTTGCGTTAGTGTTCAGTCGTTCAAAGATTGCAAATTGGCTTGATCCACCGTCGTCAGGTTTATCCTGCCTTATCACCGTAGCGTGAACAATGGAATCATCTAGTTTTCGTCTATCTTCGTTGGTCAAATCAGAATAAAGTAGACCTTCAAATGCTGGGTTGACACCCGAAAGTGCGAATAACTTGTTGTCAAACTTTCCATCATAAAAGCGTCGCAATGTCTCGAGTCTTTGTTGCCCGTCAATTACCTTTTGTATATGACTCGCTGGATGACGGTATAGAAATATACCGGGTACAGGAAGTCTCAGCAGCAATGACTCAATGAAGCGTGAGGCGCGCTTTATTCCCCATACATATCCTCGTTGGAAACCGGGGAAGTCAATATCACCGTTGCGGAGTCTCCGTACAATACCGTCGACATCGTAGTCGACACCGAAACTCGTAATCCAATAATCAGGAACATCAGCAGTTTCATCATCGTAGCTGGCATTGACCTCTACATCGTCGCCGGTTTCCGGCAATTCGACACGATTCTTGATAATCATTGTAGGTACCTGCCTTACTTGTCTTCGCGTCGCGCTTAAAGTTTAGCAGCACATCGGATGGATTCAAAGTCCATGCTCATCGCCTTCACCACCCCACCCGCTCCAGCGCCCAGCGCTCAGCCTCCGCCCAGCAGCCGCCCTCCTGGATATCCCACATGCGCATCAGCATAGCCCGGTGCTGGGCGAAATAGGCCAGCTGCGTCACCCACCACTCGTCGATTTCATGCTCGCTTGCGTAGCCGCGCATGAAGGCTTCGCGGAAGCGCCGCCGCTGGACCAGGGGCTGATCGTAGAGCTCCAGCAGCGCGCGGCAGATATCGGCGATGTACCAGTGGAAATTCGGCTCATCGAAGTCGATGGTGCGGGCGGTCGTCCCATCCCAGACGACATTGCCCGGGCGGTAGTCGCCGTGGATGAGGCCACGGTCATGGCGCGGCAGTTGGTTCATCCAGTCGGTCAGCTCGGCGTAGGCGCGCTGGATTTCCGCTGATTGCACGCGCACGGTTGTCTCGATGTTGCGCCAGAATTGCTCTACGGTGGGAAACTCGTATTCGATGCGCGCGTCGGGTTGATAACGGCGGGAGGCGGCGTGGAGTTTGCCCAGCGATCGCCCCCAGGCTTGATAAACCGAGATGTCGAGCAGATGATCTTCCATCAGATCGCCGGGCGCTTCTCTTTGGGCGGCGGCGAAGTAGTCGCCATCGAGCACTTCAATGTAGGCGCCATTGACCGACGGCACCGGCTGGCCAACCGGCACGCCCTCAGTGGCGAGGAAGCGCAAGAAGCCCATCACTTGGCGCGCCTTTGGCAGCGGATGCAGAGCCGGGTGGCAGATGCGCAGGTAATGGCCGCGTCCGGCGACTTCAAAGCGGAAGACGATGTTGTAATCTTGGCTGATCCAGCGAATCGATTCTGGATCGCCTCTCCAGAGGTCGCGCGCCAGGGATGGTACCCGGCGCTGGTCGAAGCTGTCGCGCTTGTTGTGCCAATCGGTGGTCATCGTCAGCGTTGTCCTTTTTTGCCCATGCAGAAATTAGGTCGGCGCGCGCCGCAGACCGATGTCGGAGTATTCAGATTCAGAGGTACGGTGAAGCTAGACGAGCAGGTACTCTTCTTCGCTGCAGACGCGCAGGGTGCCAGCCAGTTCGTGACCCAAGAAGTGGGTCTGCCCGTCAACTTGCAGCTGCAATGGACCTTTGAAGGGCGCGCGCATCACGAGACGAAAGCGTTTGCCCGGCTCCAGGTTCAATTCGCTGAAATAACGGAGCTTGTGCCCGTCATGGGTGTGGACGCGGCTGATGACGTAGTCAGTTCCGACCTCCACTTCCGAAAGCGGATAATCGATGACGCGCGGCATCACGCCATCTGCAGTGGGAATCGGTTCGCCATGCGGGCAGCGCTTGGGGTAGCCGCTCATTTCGTCCATTTTGTCGACCAGGGCATCGCTGACTACCAAGCCCATGTCGTCGGCGTCATCATGCACTTCGTGCCAGCCGAAGCCCATAACATCAACCAGGAAGCGCTCCACCAGCCGGTGCCGGCGGATATTGGCGAGCGCCTCGCGCTCTCCCGCTTCGGTAAGGCGGATGCCGCGATAGGGTTCGTGCTCGAGGAAGCCGGCATGTTTCAGCCGCTGTACCATGCGCGTGACCGCTGGCGCCGAGACATGCATTTCTTCAGCCAGGGCTGATGTGGAAACGTACGGCGCCTCGGGTTGGTAGTAGGCGATGCGGAATGCTTCCGCCAGGTATTCTTGCATGGAGTCGGTCGCGGTCATACGCTTTACTATCCGCCGCTACTACGTATTGACATCCACATCAAATATAAACCGATTTACCGGCAGTTCGCAAGCATTAACTACCGATTTAGCCCATGTTAAACTGGATTCGTCCATTGTCGCTAGAATCACCCCGCTGTTGCATCAGGGAGCAAACGCTAACGATGCCAGCAAGGCATCAAGCTGTGCAAGCAATGTAGCAGGAGTGTCATCGTTGATCAGCGTATAATCGGCGATGGCGATAGGACCGCCTTTTTCCAGTTTTTCTATCTCCTGGATGTCACGCTCGCCGGCTTCGCGCGCGGTCAGCGGTCGTTCGGCGCGGGTAACCAGGCGCTGGTAACGCAGATGACGGGGCGCGGTGATAGCAAAGAGGACCAATGGCGCGCCCAGCTGATCGGTGAGCAGCTTGTATTCGCTGAAGCTATACAAGCCATCAATGACGACGCTGCCATGCCGTGACAGCGCCGCGCGCAATTTCGGCAGCGAAATCCGCGCCATAGCCGCCATTCCGTGCCGCGCGCGTAGTTCTTCGCGCACGATGCGCTCATTGGCAGGATTCACCTCCCAGCCGCGTCGCCGCACTTCGTCAACAACGACAGCGCCGAAACGCAGCGTGAAAAAGCCAAGGCGTTTCAGGTGGTCGGCGCAGACGGTTTTGCCCGCGCCCGGCATACCGACCAGCGCGATGGCTCGTGGTCCTTGGGGCTCTTCTGTCATGCTTCCTCGCCAAAACCTTCCGCCGTGCCGCGCAGGATTATACCGTCAGCGTCCGCGAGCGCGTAGTTTGGATCGGCGGCAAGACCTGATGATAGCGTCAGTGTAGATGAGGAAAGTTCGGGACGAGGGAGGAAGCCAATGCCAGTATGCCTTAGCTGCCAGTTGATACATAACCGCAATAAAGGCGACGCGCCATATTGGGACAATATCTATCGCAGCGACTGCTGGGATGTCGTTCATGCCTACAATACGTCTTATCTTGGCTGGCTGGTGCTGGTCGCGCGGCGGCATATTGAGGCGCTCGACGCAATGACCAGCGACGAGGCGGTCGACTTGGGAGCGCTGATTCGTGAGGTTTCGCTGGCGCTGAAGCGGCATACCGGCTGCGAGAAAACCTACGTCATGCAATTCGCTGAATCGGCCGATCACCCCCATGTACATTTTCATATCGTGCCGCGCATGCCGGCGCAAGCGCCCGATGACATCGCTTATCGGATTATGCGGCAGCTTGGTGTACCCTTGACAGAACGCTGTGAAGAAAGCGAAATGAATGCGTTGGCGCTGGCGATTCGGAGCGAACTTGAATTGATGCGGCAGTGAGGCAGTAAGACCGTCTCCTGCGCGTGGCTTACATAATGATCGAACGAGAGCACAGGTTTCATAACGCTGATGGCTTGGCTGTTTTCTACCGCGAGTGGCAGCCGGACAGCGGTCCTCATCGCGGCATCGTCCTGATGCTGCATGGCATCAACGAGCATGGCGGGCGCTACCGCCATGTCGCCGAGGCGCTGACGGACGCCGGCTTGGTCTGTTACGCCATTGATCACCGCGGGCATGGATTGAGCGGAGGCGCGCGCGGACACATCCCCGATCTGCGGCTCGCGGTCGCTGACGTCAGCCAGCTATACGATCTCATGCGCGCTCGGCATCCGCTGCTGCCGCCTTTTATCTTCGCGCATAGCATGGGCTCGTTGATCGGGCTGGGATTCGTCTTGCGGCAGCCGGAGGGTTTACGTGGCACCGCATTGAGCGGCACAGCGATCCACGGCGAGCAGATGGCGCCAGCCTGGCTGGTGAAGCTGCTGCTGCTGACGGCGCAGGTCTTGCCAAATGCGCGCATTTCGCCACGCGGACCGGCTGACGTTTTGACGCGGGACGAGGGCAAGCTGCGCGAATGGCAAGACGACGAATTGGTGGAAAAGCGCATGTGGCGCATCGGGACATCGGCGGCGCTTGTACGCATGGGGCGACAAATCCGCGCCTCGGTTCATGCCATATCGACGCCGCTGCTGGCGCTGCACGGAGGCGCGGACAGCCTGACCCCAGTATCCGGCGCCCGTTTTCTGGCGGAAAATGTGGCGAGCGCCGATGTCACGCTGAATATTTACCCCGGATTGCGCCATGAAGTGGTCAACGAGATCGAGCGCGCCGAAGTCATTGCCGACCTGCGAGCCTGGCTGCTAGCACGCGTCTGAACCGGCGCCGAGCGCGTTTGCCCCTAACGACGTGGTCTGTTATCTTTAGTGATAATTCGGTAGGGCGTGGATTCGGGAGCATCCACTGCTAGTCTCCAAACCATAGGTCAGCCATGTCGGTCAAGTTGCATGTCGATAAGATCTCGCTTAGTTTCGGTGGCATCAAGGCTTTGCAGGATGTCGAATTTCAAGTGAATTCCGGCGAGATATTTGCCGTCATCGGACCGAATGGCGCCGGCAAAACCAGCCTGATCAACAGCATCAACGGCTTCTACGAACCGCAGCAAGGGCGCATCGTCTTTGAGGAGAAAGACATCACACACATGCCGCCCTATCGCCGAGCCAAGCTGGGCATATCCCGCACGTTCCAAAACATCGCGCTCTACACCAACGCCACCGTGCTTGACAATCTGATGGCGGCGCGGCATATCCACATGACAACCAATATGCTTACTGGGGCGCTGTTTTGGGGCGCGGCGCAGCGCGAAGAAATCGCCCATCGACAGCGGGTCGAGGAAATCATCGATTTTCTGGAGCTAGAGCCCATTCGCAAGTCGATTGTCGGGACGCTGAGTTACGGCTTGCGCAAACGGGTGGAGCTGGGGCGGGCTTTGGCGCTGGAACCGACGCTGCTGCTGCTTGATGAGCCGATGGCCGGCATGAATATCGAGGAGAAGGAGGATATGGCGCGCTATATCCTCGATATCCATGAGCTTCAAGGCACGACAATCATGCTGATTGAGCACGATATCGGCTTGGTGATGGATATATCGCATCACATCGCTGTGATTGACTTCGGCGTCAAGATCGGCGAAGGGGCGCCAGACGAAATCAGCCGTAACGAAGCGGTCATAGACGCGTATCTTGGCGAAGGCGAGCATTAAGATGGCGGTGGCTGAAAGGCAAGCGATCCCCTTTCGCGAGGCAAGGCCGGGCAAGGTCTATACGTCGCTGTTGAACAAAAAGATCAAGCCAGTGCGCCCGGAAGAGAATACGCTTTCGAAGGGGTTTCTGCGGCGGGTCGAAGAACTCGGCAGTGAAGTGGCGCAGCGCAAAAAACGCTTCGGCATCTGGCAGGAGTACAGTTGGAACGAGGTCTACGATCAGGTGGTGGACCTGGCGATGGGGCTGCTCAAGCTGGGAATAAAAAAGGGCGACACGCTGGTCATCATCGGCGAGAACGACCCGGAGATGTACTGGGCGCAGATTGCCGCTCACGCGCTGCATTGCAAGACCTGCTGCGTCTTCAGCGATGCGGGGACGCAGGATATTCACTATGTGATCGCTTCCACCGACGCGACCGTCGTCTGCGCGCACGATCAAGAACAAGTCGACAAGATGCTGGAGCTCAAAGCGAGCCTGCCGCAGATTCTCAAGGTAATCTACTGGGAAGAGCGCGGCATGTGGGGCTACAGCGACGAATGGCTGTTGAGCTTCCGCGGCGCGCAAGAGGCGGGCGCAGAGCTTCGTCAAACGCAGCCGAGGAAGTTTGATGACATGGCGCTATCGACCCAGCCGGGCGACACGATCATATTGAGCATGACATCGGGCACAACCAGCCTGCCGAAATTTGCCGAGGTCACCCACCATCAACTGGTATACGGGCATGCGCTGAACCACAACTACGTCGATTCGCGGCGTGAAGACAACTGGCTGTCATTCAGCCCGATGGCATGGCTGGCGGAGCAGGGCTTCGGATTTACCACGCATTTGCTCAACGGGGTACAGGTGAACTTTCCCGAGGGACCGGAGACGGTGCCGACCGATATGCGCGAGATTGCGCCGGCGGGCTTGCTCTTCCCCAGCCGTGTCTGGGAGAATCTGGCGCGGGTGGTGCAATTCCGCATCAATGACAGCAGCGCCCTCAATCGACTGATGTATCGGCTCTTCATGCCGGTCGCTTATCGCGCGATCGACCTGGAAGACGAGCACCGGGCGATACCGCCGCCGCTGCGTCTGCTGCGCTGGCTGGGCGAGTACGCCATCTTCGAGCCGCTGCGCGACAAGCTGGGCTTAACGCGGGCGCGCAATGTGCTGACGGCGGGCGCGATGCTCAGCTCGGATATCATCCGTTTCTTCCGCGCCATTGGCATTGAGCTGCGACAGTTTTATGGCTCGACTGAGACCTTCGGCACGGTGCACCTGCGCGGCGATGTGCGCTTCGAAACGGTCGGCGTGATTGTGCCCGGCGTCGAGATCAAGATCGCGGATAACCAAGAGATCCTCATCCGTACCAAGGCGCGCTTTAAAGGCTATTACAAGCAGCCAGACAAAACCGGCGAGGCGCTCGATGTCGAAGGCTGGTATTACACTGGCGACGCGGGCCACATGGACGAGAAAACGGGGCATCTAATCTATCTGGAGCGCGTCGCCGATTTGATTGAACTGTCTTCGGGCGAAAAGTTCAGCCCGCAGTACATCGAGGGGCGCGCGAAATTCAGCCCCTACGTGCAGGACATGATGACGATCGGCGGGGCTGATCTGGACTTCGTCTCGGCGATTATTGTGTTCGACTTTCAAAATGTCTCGCGCTGGGCGGAGAAGCGGGGCATCGCCTTCACCACCTATGTCGATCTGTCGCAGCGGGAAGAAGTCTACGAAATCATTCGCGGCGAGCTGCGAGCGATCAACGAGTCGCTGCCTGCTTATTCACAGGTCAAGCGTTTTGTGATCCTGCACAAGGAGTTCGATGCCGATGAAGCCGAATTGACGCGGACGCGCAAGCTGCGGCGCGGCGCCTTGCATGAAAAGTATCATGAGTTGATGGAGGCGATGTACGGGGGGCGGCGGCAGGTGCATGTCAGCGCTGAAGTGAAGTATCGCGATGGCCGGACGGGTACGGTGGAGACGGAGCTGCGCGTGGCCGATGTGTAGAGTGACCAACCTGTAGTGGTCCCGAAAAACTGGACACCTAGTTGAGAGAGTATACTAGTGTTTCAGCAAGAGGGGAAACCACCATGGGAAAGGCGCGTAAGTTCAGTCCGGAGTTCAAGGCGCAGGTTGTGTTGGAGATCGTGTCAGGCCGGAAGAGTTTGGCACTGGCGAGTCGCGAATATCAGATCAAGGACACGGTATTGTCTCGTTGGAAGGCGCAGTTTCTGGATGGCGCGCCGGGAATATTCGAAGCGGGTCGGCCGGCAGAGGAGAAGCGGCTGCGTGAGCGCATCGCGGATTTGGAGCGATTGGCGGGGAAACAAGCCCTGCACCTGGAAATTGCAAAAAAAGCCAGTCGCTACTTGAAGTCTCTACCGCCCGAAAGCGAGAACTAGTGCAAGAGTTGAGCCAGGAGTATACAGTGACAGATTGTTGCGCAGTCGTGGATTTGGCTCGCAGTAGCTATTATCATCGCGGCAATCAGCCGGACAGCGCTGCGCTTCGAGACGCGATAGCGGGTATCGCCAGGCGGCATCCTACCTACGGCAGCCGGAAGATCAAGAAGCAGCTGGAGCGCGCGCCCTATCGGATGGAGGTGGGTCGACATCTGGTCCGACGGTTGATGCGCGAGATGAATCTTCTGGTGAATCCCAAGCGTCGCCGGGTCACTACAACGGACAGCCGACACGGTCTTCGCTGCTTTCCCAATCTGGTACGGGGCGTCAAGGCGAGCCGGCCGGATCAGATCTGGGTAGCCGACATCACCTATATCCACTTGCGTTCGGACGAGATCTACCTGGCCATCCTCATGGATCAGTTCAGCCGGGCGATTCGCGGCTGGAACCTGAGTTCGTCCTTGGGTCAGGAATTAGCGCTCATACCCTTGCGGTATGCCTTACGTCACTACCCGGCGCCGGAAATCCATCACTCCGACCAAGGGACACAGTACGCGGCAAAAGCCTATGTCAAGCAACTGCAGGATGTTGGTACGCAGATCAGCATGGCAGCCGTTGGCAAGCCGAGCGAGAATGGCTATGCCGAGCGGGTGATTCGCACCATCAAGGAGGAGGAAGTGTACCTGAGCGACTACAACAACGTGGCAGACGCTCGCCAGCAAATCGGACACTTCATTGATGTGGTCTATCGGCACAAGCGCATCCACAGTGCCCTTGACTACCTAACGCCGGCGGAAGTCGAGGCAGGGTGGCAGCGTAACCCTCCCTCAACATCCTGATTTTCGTGTCCAATAATTTAGGACCACTACAACCCCTCCCCCCGACCCCCTCCCCAAAGCATCAGGTCGCGTAGACACTGACCGTCGGGAGGGGGAGATCGGCGGTGGGACTGGTGATTTCAAGGGGAGTCGCACATGACAGAATACATCAGTCGCAACAAGCGACAACTGACCTGGGCGCTCTACGCGATTGCGGCGGTCGCGCTGGCGCTATTCGTGAGCGATCAGTTGGCGGGGCTGAAGGCGGCGCGCATCGTGCAGACCTTGATTTCTGGCGTCCTCGTCGGAGGCGTATATGGCTTGGTGGCGCTGGGCATCGTGGTCATCAACAAGGCATCGGGCGTCTTCAATTTCGCGCACGGCTGGATGATGGTCGTTGGCGGCATGATTTTCTGGAGCTTTTTCACCGTCAGCGAGATCTCGCTTGCAGGCGCCGGGCTGCTGTCGGCGGCGGCCATGTTCATGATCATGACGACGGTCAGTTACCGCAACCTGCTTGAGCAAAGGAACCTGGCGATTGCGATCGCTGGCGCAATCGTATTGACCGCGCTGATGACGATGGGCGGCAGCGAATGGCAATGGCTGCATGCGCTTGCCGGGACCTTCGCCGGCGCCATCCTGACCGGGCTGGCGGTGGAGCGTTTCACCATTCGCCCCTTGATCGGGCAGCCGCTCTTCACCGCCGTGCTGATGACGCTGGCGGTGGCTGAGGTGCTGCACGGCGTGACGCAGATCGCCTGGGGCACCGTCGAGTTGCATTTGCCGATATTTGTCGATCCGCAGACGAACAGCCGATTCAAGCCGATCCGGCTGGATGGCTTGCGGGAAGCGCTTGATGGCTTGGCGATCATTCGCGTGGAGCTGGTCATCGCCTTTGTGTTGGCGATTGTCGCCTTCGTCGGGTTCATCCTCTTCTTTCGTTATACCAGCGTTGGCTTGGCGATGCGGGCGACCTCGGAGGATCAGCAATTGGCGCAGTCGGTGGGCTTGCGCGTACGGGTGATCCTGGCGATCACCTGGGCAGTTGCCGCGTTTCTGGCGTCAATTGCCGGTGTATTACAGGGCGGCGCGGTCGGCTTGTCGCTGAATATCAGCTTTGTGGCGCTGCGCGTTTTTCCGGCGGTATTGCTGGGCGGCTTGGAATCGATCACCGGCGCGCTGGTGGGCGGGATCATCATCGGCATCGTCGAGCAATTCGGCACTTTGATCAACTCGTCAGAACAGGTGGGCACCAATCTGGCGCCTTACGTGGTACTGATGCTGGTGCTGGTCATCCGACCCGATGGCTTGTTTGGCGAAAAACGCATTGAGCGGATCTAACGGGACGCGACAGTTTTATGGCGAACATTAATCCGGCGGGCGTATTTGATACGACATACGAAGAAGATATGGCGATCGACCGCACACGGCGCGACAAGTTCTGGAAGAATCTGGCTTTTCTGGCGCTGCTGCTGGTGCCGCTGCTTTCGGTTTCCGGTCCGCTGGGGCTGAAGCTCATAAGCGATCAGTATGTCGGTTTGATCGCGCGCGTATCGATTTTCGTCATCGCCGTGCAAGGATTGAATCTGCTCGTGGGATACACCGGGCAGATGTCGCTGGGGCACGCCGCCTTTATGGCGATCGGCGCTTATGGATCGGCGATTCTGGCGCGCGAGCTTGGTTTCAGCTTCTGGACGGCGCTGCCAGCCAGCGCGCTTTTGACCGGCTTGATCGGCTTGGTCTTCGGCTTGCCGTCCTTGCGCGTCAAGGGCTTCTATTTAGCGATGGCGACCCTGGCGGCGCAATTCATCATTCCCTGGGCGCTGCGTTACCCGCTTGAGGATTTGACCGGCGGCACCAGACCCCTGAATGTGCCGGCGCCGATCATCGGACCCTTTGCGCCCTATGCTGAAGACGAGCAGGACATCGAGGGTTTTATCAAATTTCGGGCCGGCAACGCCTATTTTGTCGATGTCATCACGGTCGAAATACGGGATCGCACCGGCAATAGTCCTTATATCGCATTATGGAATCCAGCCGGTGACTTGGTACCGGCGGGCGATATCAATATGACGTTCATGAGGGATTCGGAAGACCACATTTCAGGATTCTCCTACATTGCCACCAAGTCCGGTGAATATCGAGTTGAGATTGGCACGGATGACAATACTGGAACGTTTAGGGCGGTGATCCGGCGCAGCAAAGCCTTGAGTTTCGCCACCGATATCGCCATGTATTACATCATCGTGCCATTGGCGGTGCTGCTGATGCTATTGGCGCGCAATATCATCCGCACGCGGACGGGACGCGCCTTCATCTCGGTGCGTGACAATGATCTGGCGGCCGAGTTGCTGGGCATCAACGTCTTCACATACAAGCTGCGCGCTTTTTTCTTGAGCGCGGTGTACGCCGGGATCGCCGGCTGCTTGCTGGCTTTTGAGCGCAACAGCCTGGCGCTGGACATGTTTCAGCTTGACACATCGATAGAGATGCTGGCGATGCTAATCATCGGCGGCGCCGGCTTCCCGCTGGGCGCGATGTTTGGCGTCACCTTCATTCGGTTGCTGCAGGAGGCCGCCATCCCGGCATTGCGCCCTTGGCTCTCGGACCTATTGCCGCAACTCTTTCCCTTTATCGACGCCGTTAATATCACAAGCGCAATCAACCCGATTCTCTTCGGCGGCGCGCTGATCATATTCATGGTCTTGGAGCCGCGCGGCATCGCCCACCGCTGGGAGGTGTTCAAGGTCGCCTGGAAGATCCGGCCTTACTCCTATTAGTTGCTATGAAAACGTGATTGGCATAAGCTATTGTAAGTGAAGCCTGCAAATTAGCGTTTCATTGGATGAATTCGTCTAGTTGAGGAGAAGATTAGCCATGAAGAAGCTATGTGTAATGCTTGCGCTGCTGCTATTGGTTGGCGGCGCCCTGCCCGGCATGGCGCAGGATATGATGGAATATCCATCGGACTTGACCGAATGTGAAGTTGACTTGACCGGCGAGACACTCAATATCTTTCACTTTGGCGATCTGAGCGGACCCTACGCCTTTATTACGCAGCCGATCCTCTCGGCAATGACGGACGCCATGAGCTATTGGAATAGCCACGGCGGCATCTGCGGCGCGGAATTGGGGCAAATCTATGAAGATACGGGCGGCAGCCGGGAAGCGGCGCAAAGCGCTTACGACCGCTTCACCAGCCAATATCCCGAAGAGCTTGATCTGCTGCTGCTTTACAGCTCCGATGATGGCGAGCTTTTGCGCGAGCAATTGGCGGAAGACGAAATCGTTTCGCTCATCTCGGCCGGCTCAATCGAGAGCCTTTACGGTGAAGACGGGCAGACACCTGGTTGGCTATACGCCAGCAATCCGCTTTATATCAATCAATTCGGCTTCTTCTGCCAATTTGTGGCCGCCAGCCCGGAGACCTTTCCTGATCCGGTGATCGGTTTCGTCACCTGGCCGAACGCATTCGGACGCGCGGGCACCGAGCCGTCGGCGCGGGAATACTGCGCCAGCCTGGGTGTCAATGTGTTGGAGGAACCGCAATTCTTCTTGCCGACCGACACCGATATCTTGACGCAGGTGCAGAACGCCATCGATGGCGGCGCCAATATCATCTACACCAACTCGCTTGCGACCGGTCCCGCCTTGATCGCTGGCACGTTGGTCGACCTGGGCATGGAGGAAGACATCAAGCTGGCCGGCGTCAACTGGGTGATGGATACCACTGTCGGCTTGCTCGGTCAGCGGGTGTTGAAGCCCAACGGTTTGCCTTCGGTCGATGGCATGTTCGGTTCAATGCCCTTCCTTTGGTGGACGGAGATCAGTCACCCGGCGGTACAATTCGTCTATCAACAATTCACGCTCAACCAACGTGGTCCCACTGAACAGAATATCGCCTATCTGGTGTCCTGGGGCGCGATCGATTCGATCATTGAGACCACCATTCGCACAGTAAACCGCGTGGGCAGTCTTGACGCTGTCACCGGCGCCGATATCCGCGAGACGGTCGAGAGCATGGATTATTCGATACTTGGCGGCTTGATGCATCACCGGTTTGAAGAGGGCATGCGCGATGCTACCATGAACCGCATCGCCGTGTTGAAGTACGCCAACGCCACGATGACCGGTCCAGCGACGGGACCCGGCGACGCGCTGCTGGTGGATGGACCGAGCGGCAAGATGTTCGTGCCCATTGTCGTTCCGCTGACGGATTTCATGGACGTGCCGCAACTTCGGGGGTAGCGGGCAAAGAACCCCCCCAGCCCCCTCCCTGTTCGCCAGTGTCTACGCGGCGCATAAATGGGGTCGCGTGGACACTGACCGCCGACACTGACCTACGGAGGGGGAGCAACTGTTTCAAGTCACAAGTTCGGCACTTCTTTACCGGCACAGGATAAGGCATGGCAATCGCTGAACGCAGTAAGGAACTGACCACGACGCGGACGCTGTCCATCAGCAATATTGAAGTCGTCTACAACAGCGTCATATTGGTGCTGCGCGGCATTTCGCTGGAGGTCGAACCGGGCAAAGTTGTTTCGCTGCTCGGACCGAACGGCGCCGGCAAATCGACCACGCTCAAGGCGATCAGCGGGCTGCTAAAGGCGGAGCTGGGCGAGGTCACGCGCGGGCAGATCTTATGGGGCGATGAGCGCCTCGATGGCGTGCCAGCGGAAGATGTGGTGCGCAAGGGTTTGGTGCAGGTGATCGAAGGTAGACTGCTATTCCGTCACCTAACCGTGGAAGAGAACCTGCGCATAGGCGGCATGGTGTATCAAGGCGGGCGCGCGATCCGCGATGATCTTGAGCGCGTATATGAATATTTTCCGCAGTTGGCGCTGCTGGCGCGGCGAGTGAGCGGTTATCTCTCCGGCGGCGAGGGTCAGATGCTGGTGATCGGTCGGGCGATGATGGCGCATCCGCAGATCTTGATGCTGGATGAGCCGTCGTTGGGTCTGGCGCCGATGCTCGTGCACGAGATTTTCGACATCATCGGCGAAATCAACCGGCGGGAAGGCATGTCAGTGCTGATCGTGGAGCAGAACGCGCGCGCCGCGCTGGAATTGGCTGACTACGCTTATGTGATGGAGAACGGGCGTATTGTGCTGGATGGACCAGCCAGCCAGATGCGGGAAAACGAAGACATCAAGGAGTTTTATCTCGGGCTGAACCAGGCGGGCGGACGCAAGAATTACCGCGAGGTCAAGCATTACCGACGGCGCAAGCGCTGGCTGGGGTAGGCGCGAAATCACAGACTGGACTGTAGGGGCGTCCAAGTACGGCGCCCGAAATCTGGCCCAGATGAAAACGGGCGATCCAATGGCTTGCGTAAACACGATGCGCCGATCGCCCCTACAGCGAAGGCGAGTGGCGGGAGAACAGACGTGAGCGACATAAACGAAGGCATTCGCGAATTGGTGCAACATGCGCATGAAAAGGCGCCGGCGATTCGGTCGCTGATGGATGAAGCCGGGGTTGCGCCGGCGGACATACAGGGCGCGGACGATCTCGGCAAAATCCCGGTATTGCGCAAAGACTCGTTGGTGGAGATTCACCAAGCCAATCCACCCTTTGGCGGATTCCTGACCATCGACCCCGATGACCTGCCGCGAATCTATATTTCGCCCGGTCCCATTTACGATCCACAGCCGCCGCCGGCAGACCCTGAATCGATGCTGGCGCCGTTTCGAAGCATCGGCATCGGTCGCGGCGACCGAGTGCTGAATACCTTCATGTATCACTTGACGCCGGCGGGCATTTTGCTCGATGAGGCGCTGCGCGCCTGTGACGCCACTGTGATCCCGACCGGACCAGGCAATACGGAATTGCAGATCATGATGATGATGGCGCTGGGCGCGAGCGGTTTCGTCGGGCAGCCGAGCTATCTGATGACCCTGCTGGACAAGGCGGCCGAGATGGGCATGGGCGCGGGCGCGATCCCGCTGAAGAAAGCGCTGTTTTCCGCCGAGCCCTACACGCCAACGCAACGCGAGCGCTTTGAAGGCGAATACGGCATGAGGACGACATCGGCTTATGGCACAGCCGATCTGGGCGTCATCGGTTACACGCGTGAGGGTGTGCATGGTTTCTGCATCTTGCCGAGCATTTACTTGCAAGTCTGCGATCCGGAGACGGGCGCGCCGCTGGAAGCGGGCGAGACCGGTGAAATTGTGGCGACGACCTTGAACAAGTCGTATCCGCTGATCCGGTTTGGCACGGGCGACCTGGGCGCGCTGGCGCCACAGCCGGCTCCGCCATGCGAGGGGCAGCAGCTTCTGGGACTATTCGGACGCAGCGGCGACGCGATCAAAGTGCGCGGTATGTTCCTGCATCCCAATCAGCTTCAATCCGCGGCTATGCAATTTCCCGAGATCAAGGAAATTCAAGCCGTGGTCACGCGGATCAAGAATCGCGATGCGGTCACCGTGAATGTTGAACTCAAAGAAGGCGCCGACGGAACGGGCATAGCCGACAAATTAAGCGCGCTGGCGCAGCAGGCGGTGCGGCTGCGGATTGACGCGGTGAATTTCGTTGAACCGGGTGTCATCAAGCCGGGCGCGCGCAAAATCGTGGATGAACGGGAGTGGGAGTAGGTGAACCCACGTTATCCCCCGGCGCCTTTCTCCTCTTCGGCTTCTTCCACTTCCGGCTCGATGCCGACAACCTTGATCGTGAACGGTTGCGCGTCGTTAGCATTCTTGATGCGGACTTCGAAGGTGAAAACGCCAGCTTGGGCGCCGACCTCCAGGTCGGTCCAGGCGGAACTGAGCGTTTCCTCATCCGCGTCGTCGTTCTCGCCCAGCAGCCGCGAACCCTCGCTGTCATAGATGCCCAGCACAGTATCGACTGTATCGTCTTCGCCGCTGAGGAAGACGCTGACGACGCGGTTTGCGGGCAGGGTCACGCGATAGCGTACGCGCTGCTCAGGTCCGACCAGCCCATGCGCCAGCAGTTCGGTGCTGCCGACGCCAAGCGACAATTCGCCGCCGTCAATCAACTCGCCGAGAATGGTGTTGGTCAGGTGTTCCTCGGCTGCCCGTAGCAGCAGGTCGCCGTCTTCGAAAAGACTCTCGTAGGTGACTGGCACAAGCACGGTAGGCGCGACGCCTTGCGCCTCAATGTGGATATTCTTTTCCGGATCGAGTTGGCGCGTAACGGTGAAGCGGATTTCGATGTCATCCGGCATCAGGAAATCGTCAACGGCGCCGCCCAAGCCGCCCGTGGGATAATGACCCACAATGGTGGCGCGATCGGCAATCGTCATATTGTAGGAGAAGAATTCGCAGGCGCTGAAGCAGCCTGGGGCGATGATCACGGCGACCTCGCCATCGTAACGCAAGTCTTCGTCAGCCAGGCAGAATCGATCTTCCGAATCCGGATCCAGATAGAAATCGCCCGTATCGTCGTTGAAGGCTTCGGAATAACCGAGAATATGCTCTTCCTGGAAGAAATAGGCGGCGAGTTGATCGGCAAGGTAGCCGCTGCCTCCGCTGTTGTGGCGCATGTCAATGATGATGCCGGGGACCTCCTGCTCCTTAAAGTCCTTGATCATTCGCTCCCACAGTTTCACCATCAGGCGCTCGTCATCGCCGAAGGAGTACAACGCGACATAGCCGTAGCCGCTGGGCAAGATCCGCGTCTCGACCGGCAGCTCATCGCCTTCAATACCAGCGAAGAACGAAGAGTTGGTGAAGCTGGCGCGCTCGCTGATAACGCTGAGCGTGGCTGACTGATCGTCATCGATCTCTGGATTGCGAAAACTGACATCAACATCAGTACCGATTGGGAAGCGGGTGATATAACGCAATTGCTGCAGGCGCTTGGTGTGCTCGGTGGCGAGCGCCTGGTGCGCCCAAACAAATTCACGATCCATCGCCTCTTGCACCGTGCCGCCGTCCCAAGCTAGGATTTCGGCGCCGAGCTCGACTCCGGCATTGTACGCGGGTCCGCCTTCCAAAAGGTAGCTGACGACTACGCGCCCGTCATCGAGTTCTGTCAGCGAGAGACCCAAGCCGCCGTCGGTCTCCTGGCGGAAGAGTTCGCTTACGGCGCTCAGCGGCATGCCGACATGTCCATCGGGAATCTCCCAGATAAAATCGCGCAATGCCAGCGCATAGTCGGCTGAACCCTCATTTTCTTCGGCTTCTTCCGCTTCAGCAGTTGCGTCGGCTTCCGTAAAGCGCGGCGCATAGGTTTCTTCAAGCTCATCCCAGTCCAACTGGTAGAGTTCGGTATAGGCGTATTCGCGGCGGAAAAGATCAACCATCGCGCTGAAGGCGTCGCTATAGCTGAGATCGGAGAAGTCGTTGATGGCGGCAGCTTCCGGTTCAAGCAGGTCGATGATCGGGCGGGCGGCGCGGTCGAAAACGAAAGGCGTCTCGTCCAGATCGACTACCGAATAACCTTGCGGGACAGTCACGATTGGGTCATCGGCGGTGAAGAGCAAGCCATCGTCGCCGAAGCCGGCGGGGAAGCCCTGCCCCGCTTCCGGCGCATAGATGATGAATTTGCCGCCGATGATTTCGTAACGCGTCGCTGGATCATAACTGGCGCGGGTGGACGCGTATCCGACTGACCAGCCGCCACCGTGCTGATCACATACATCCAGCAATGGACCGCCAAAGATATTCGTCCAGTAGCCAATTACAAATACCATCACGCCGGTATCTTCCACGCCGTCGTTGTCGACATCACGCAGGCTGCCTTTTGGCGCCAGCGGAAGTGACAGGCTATAAGAAAAGGGCGAGGTGAAAAAGTCCGATGTGATTTGACCACGGACTTGCGATTCCAGGGGCAAAATGAAATTCTTGTTGCGATCGATGAAACCGGCCTGATCCTCAAGGATGATTAGGGGGTCGTCGACGCCGCTGGTGAAGAAGGCGTTGGTATAATGAAGTTCTCCGGTGATGAGGACGGGACCGCCCTCGTCGTTGATGACGCGGGCAGCGCCGGAAGGCGGGGCGCTGTTGGCGGGCGAGTCGTCTTCGTCTTTTTCGCCGATGCCGAGCGCGGGCGAGGTCAAGAGAAGCGCGAGGCAGCCAAATAGACCGGCGCGCGCGAGCCATTTGCTGGGCATGTCAGTCGTCTCCTAAGCCGATATACAAGACAATCGGTTATCAGTCCAAAGGTCGTTAAGGCGATTTAGGATATAGTAGGATGAGACTGCGGGCAAGGCGCGTTGCGCTCGGTCTGGCGGCAAGACACAGCATTCATTTGCGAACCGGCCGGGCTACGTATCGGCCAGATTATGGGCAATCCATGTACAAGTTTCGCAGCACAATTAACGAACATACTGACATCATCGTGGTGATCTCCCTGCTTACATTGGTGATGACCTTTCCCACAATCTTCTATGTGTTTCGCACGGACATTTCATGGCTGCCGATCGGGGATAGCGCCGACGCCAACCATTGGGATATCTGGTATTGGGAACAAGTGCTCAAAGGCGAAGCCGATCGTTCGTATACGGACGTAATCTTCTACCCAGAGGGTGTATCGCTGGTTCATCATCCTTTTCTACAGCAGCCGGCCTTGATGTTGCGTATATTTCTGCAGCAATTTATGCCCTTAACCAACGCCTTCAATATCGTTTACCTGCTTGTAATCTTCTCAAACGCCCTGGCAGCTTACCTTTACGCAAGGTGGCTGTTCATGGACAAGTGGGTGGCGCTGGTTTGTGCTGTCGTATTTGGCTTCAGTCCACATGCTACAAACAATCCAAATCAACTTCATGACGCAACGATGGCATCCATCGCGCTGGCGGTCTACTTCTTTCATCGCGGCATCGTTGAGAAGAAATCGCTTCTCGTGGTCGCTGCCGGTCTAATGGTCGGTTTAACCAGTACCGTATCGCCATACAGCTTCGCATGTCTTTTGCTCACTCTGGCAGCCGTCGTATTCGCATTCGCCATTCGCCGGTGGCGCGACCCGCGCTTTTGGCGGGACATTGCGCTGCTGGCGCTCTTCACCGTCATGTCAAGCGCGTCGAATATATATCCCCTGATGGCGGATTCCGAAGGCTTGGAAGGCGCGCTGGAATTCCATGACAGCGAGCAAAAGCACGATTTAATATCCGCGTTCGTCAATCACGAAAATCCGCTGTTTGGTCCGCCGTTGAATACTTTGCTCGCAACGCCTCCGGGCGCGAAGATTAGTAATTCCAGCTACATTGGCATGATCCCGCTCGCGCTCGTCTGCATCGGTCTTTACTGCAAGTCGACACGGCGATCTATGCTTCCCTGGTTGATCTTGGCGGCTGGTTTCTTCGTCCTGCGATTGGGATCGACATTAAGTATCAACGGCGTGCTTTATACAGATATATTGCTGCCGAAACATTATCTGAACGAGATTTTTCCTTCAGTTTTCAAAGCCTTTAATGCGACGAAGCGATTCAACATTGGTTTCTTTTTGCCCTTCAGTCTGCTGGCCGGATACGGTGTCGTAGCCTTGCGCGCCATGAAGCCTTCGGCTTTGCGTCCTTTGTCGGTCTTGCTGCTGGTAAGCCTTATTGCCGTCGAGTATTACACACCAGTAGTCGATCGGGTATACAGCGAGAAGGAATATGCATACATTGATTGGCTAAAGCGGGAGAGCGCGGATGAGATTCGGCTCATCAACGTGCCGATGGGACGGACCAATGCGAAACGATACGCTTTGCATCAAGCGTTCAACGGATATCCTCATGCCATTGGTTCGATAAGCCGGGAACCAACCAGCGCTTATGACTATATCCGCGCCAACCCCCTTCTCGACTCTTGGTGGTCCAAAGCGCCTTTATCGTGCGACGTCAATACGCGTGACATTTATCTGTCGGCGCTGGGACGTTTGAAGTCTGACGGTTTTTCTCACGTGGTCTTTCACCAGGAAGCGCGCTATCGGGATCTGTTGGTCGACGGACTGGCGAATGCTCAGCCATCGTACCGGGACGACTATGTATGGATTTACCGGCTGGACAACCTGGGCGACAGCTGCGCGGCCTAAGCTTGATTCCTCGAAACTGACAGGCATGAAAGGTTAATGAAAGCGATGACAAGATTTTCGGCGGCGCTGCGCGAGCACCTTCACTTCATAGTTGTGGTGACGCTGCTTACGCTGGTTATGACATTCCCAACTATTGTGTACATATTCCGCACCGACGTATTCTGGCTGCCTACTGGGGACAGTCATGACGTATATATCAAGTTGTGGAACATTTGGTACAGCGAGCAATTCCTGACCGGTCACGCCGATCGTTTCCATACGGACTTGATGTTTCACGCGGAGGGCCTGTCGCTGGATCATCATCCCTTTTCTGTACCTTACGACGTGGTGATGAATCTGTTGGAAATCTTGCTGCCCCCGTCGAACGCTTACAGTCTGGGGTATTTGCTGATCATCTGGCTTTCGGCGCTTTCAGCCTATTTGTATTTGACTTGGCTGTTCAATGACAAGTGGATTGCGCTATTTGGGGCAATCGTGTTCGGCTTCAGCCCTCATATGATGATTCACCCGAACCATCCCGAAGAAGCCTTTGTCGCCGAGATTCCCCTCATCATGTATTTCTTCCAGCGCGGCATTCGCGACAGACGGCTGGGCTTCGCCGCGTTTGCCGGGCTGCTTGCGGGCTTGACCACGTTAGTGAGCTTGTACAATTACGTTTGCGTCGCGCTGATGTTGGGCGTGGCAGCCTGCGCTTATGCAGTGAAAAAATGGCGAGACGGCTGGTATTGGCGATTCATCCTCCTGCTGATTCTGGCGGCCGCCTTGGCCAGCGCCTGGCGCCTGTATCCTATATTGCAAGACTCCGAGTCCTTCCAGTCGTCGATGGCGTGGTATCAGGATAGACGCAGCGAGAAATGGGCGATAGTCGACCGCGATCTGATTTCGAATTTTGTGAATCACGGTCATCCGATTTTTGGTCCACTGGGGCAGTCGCTCTTGCAAACGCCAGACGGCGCCGAGACCAGCGGCGCCAGCTTCCTCGGATACTTGCCCATGCTCTTGATTGGCATCGGCTTGTGCAACAAAAGCACGAGGCGGACGATGCTGCCCTGGTTGGCGTTATGCGCTGTATTTCTGCTTCTGCGCCTGGGACCGACGCTGCAAATCAACGGCGTCGACATGGAGTCTATTCATCCGCCGGGTCATTATGTGTATCAGGTCGCGCCTTGGCTATATGGCGCCTTCGTCGCTATGGACAGGTTCATGATGGGCGCCATCCTGCCTCTGGCTGTTCTGTCGTGTCTTGGCGTCCTTGCCCTGCGCGATTGGAGGCCAGCCCTTATACGGCCCGCGCTGATTGTCGCTCTTGCGCTGGTGGTCGCTTTTGAATACTTCATTCCCGTCGAAGGCAACCTAATACCACAAGAGCAATTTGACCACATAGACTGGCTCAATTCTGAAGCCAACAGCGATGAGATTCGTTTGATTAATGTACCAATGAATTGGAAGAACTCGAAGCGATACAACTTGTACCAAACCTTAGGCGGCTTTCCACAGGTCGAGCGCGCCATCAGCCGCACCCCCGATAGCGCGCACGACTATATACGAGCGAACAGAATTTTGGGCTCATGGAATGAACATCGTGTTATATCTTGCGAGACGGTTGCGCCCGATGAGTATTTGGCGGCGCTGGAGACACTGGCGGCGGATGGTTTCTCTCATGTGATATTCCATCGAGAGAGACGATACGGAGAAGACATAGCGGACAGTCTCAAGAACGCCCGGCCGTCGTACCACGACGAATCGGTATCGATTTACCGTATCAGCGATCTTCGCGAAAGCTGTCTGCTTTGAGTCGTCAGCCATTAGGAGCGACCAACCCGAAACTGCGCGCAGGCGAGGAGTAAAGCGTTGGCAGACGTTGCTTGAGGACGCAAGATAGATGAGACTTAGACCATACTTGCTTTTGCTCGCGCTGAGCCTGATCGTGTATCTGCCAGTAATGACAAGGGCGTCGCAGTCAGCGGTGGATTTCGGCCTTCATATTGGATTCGCGCAGGATATTCCGCGCTCGACACACACGCTAAACCACGTGCTATTTCATGCGATATTTCTAAGCATGCATCATATCGCGCCATCCGTTCCCCAGACCGATGTTGCGCTAGCGGCGATCCTATTGGTCATGCTGCCCGTGCCACTAATAGTCTTTGCCCTATTGGGTAAAGCGGCGGAAGACACGCTCTCGATCACCGTAATGATCGCTCTCTCCTTGGCGCTGACGATCGTAGCGCCGATAACAGTTTGGTCAATCAAGTACATGATCGGTTACATTAATCCCATTGTGTATCACAATCCTACGAGCATAACAGCGCGCCTTTTCGTGATTCCGTTGTCGATGCTGGCATTGCGTATCTTTCAGGCGCGGCCGTATCGCAATCTTAGTCACCGAGTGAATGTCATGGTGCTGAGCGCGACCCTTATGCTTCTCAGCATCTTGGCCAAACCCAGTTACGCATTCGCATTGCTGCCCGCTTGCAGCCTCGTTGCGCTATGGCGGGTAATCCAACGCCAAGGCGTCGACCGGCTCTTGCTGTTCTGCGGGTTTTGCATTCCCGGCGGCTTGCTGTTGGGGCTCTTTTATCTGCTGACTTATGCGAGCGCGGAAAGTGAATCGGCGATTCGCATTGGCGTCTTCACGTTTTTCCGCCAATGGCTTCCGACCTGGCGCATTCCGATACAGTTTCTTCTGTCCCTGGTGTTCCCGCTGGCTGTGTTTGCGCTGTACTTCGAGCGGGCGCTACGGAATCTGTATTTGATCATGTGCTGGGTAATCTTCGCCGTTAGCGTCTTGCCTGTATATTTCTTGTACGAAGACGGGCCACGCATTAGCCACGGCAATCTGGTATGGGGCAGTTACAACGCGGTCTTTCTCCTGATGTTCGCCTCAATGCTGTTCTTGGTCAAGCAGCATGCGCGAGAAGCACAGAGCGGGTCCAGCGATATTATGCTCTTCAGTATAGGTATCAGCCGTAAAATGGCGATTGCAATGCTGACGTTTGGGTTGCATCTGCTTTCGGGGATCGCTTACTGGCACCGGTTCGCTACACAGTACTAGCACTGGGTTTCGCAGCTTCATTTTTACGGTCAGATGGGATGCAAAAAGAGCCTCAGCAGGGTAGAGAAGTGTTGGCGACGGCATACTCTCCCACATCGTCTCCAATGCAGTACCATCTGCGCTCGCGGGCTTAACTTCCGGGTTCGGGATGATTCCGGGTGTACCCCCGCGGCTCTAGCCACCAACACTCCACTCGCCTGCTAAAGCCCTCGCACGCGCGTCTCGTGTCCGCTCATAATCAACGCCATGGCTACCCTGCTGCGCTTGCCAATAGTCCCGGACACCCCGCACCATAGGACGGAAAGCCCTCGACCATTAGTACGGGTCAGCTGCACGCATTACTGCGCTTACACCCCCCGCCTATCTAACTGGTAGTCTCCCAGCGGTCTTACTTGGTTATTCCAATGGGGAATCTCTTCTTGAGGCTGGCTTCCCACTTAGATGCTTTCAGCGGTTATCCAATCCGAAGGTCGCTACTCAGCTATGCCGCCGGCGCGACAACTGATTCACGAGCGCTTCGTCCACCCCGGTCCTCTCGTACTAGGGGCAACTCCTCGCAAATTCCCAACGCCCACAGCGGATAGAGACCGACCTGTCTCACGACGGTCTGAACCCAGCTCACGTACCGCTTTAATGGGCGAACAGCCCAACCCTTGGGACACGATTCTGCCCCAGGATGCGATGAGCCGACATCGAGGTGCCGAGCCTTGCCGTCGATTTGAACTCTTGGGCAAGACTAGCCTGTTATCCCCGGGGTAGCTTTTATCCGGTAAGCTACGGCCATTCCACTCTGGACCGTAGGATCACTAAGCCCGACTTTCGTCTCTGCTCGACTTGTCTGTCTCGCAGTCAAGCTGGCTTCTGCCTTTACACTCTTCGATGGGTTTCCATTCCATCTGAGCCAACCTTTGGGCGCCTCCGTTACCCTTTCGGAGGCGACCGCCCCAGTCAAACTGCCCACCTGCCACTGTCCCTGATGCTACTCGCACCCAGGTTAGGGCCAAAGCCTTAACAGGCTGGTATCTCAACAATGGCTCCACACACGCTGACGCGCACGCTTCAATGCCTCCCAGCTATCCTGCACAACTAACGCCCTAACGCAATGGCAAGTTACAGTAAAGCTCCACGGGGTCTTTTTGTCCTGCTGCGGGTAATACGCATTTTTACGCATACTTCAATTTCGCCGGGCCCCCTGCTGAGACAGTGCTCCACTCGTTACGCCTTTCGTGCGGGTCGGAACTTACCCGACAAGGAATTTCGCTACCTTAGGACCGTTATAGTTACGGCCGCCGTTCACCGGGGCTTCATCTCGCTGCTTGCACAACTCCACTTAACCTTCCGGCACTGGGCAGGCGTCAGCCCCTATACTTCAGCTTGCGCTTTCGCAGAGACCTGTGTTTTTGATAAACAGTCGGCAGAGCCTTTTCACTGCAACCTGATATCCCTACCAGGCGATCCTTCTCCCGAAGTTACGGATCCATTTTGCCTAGTTCCTTAGCAGAGGTTCTCCCGTTCGCCTTCGTATTCTCTACTCGTCTACCTGTGTCGGTTTGCGGTACGGACGGCATGCTTCTACAAACTCGCAGCTTTTCTCGTCCCATGGTGCACGTCACTTCCTGCCCTACGGGCACGGCTTCACGGGCTCGCCCCGCTTGCCACCTCAATCCACTCAGAGGCTGACGCTCCCACAAGCTCCTGCAATCTCTCCACATACCGGTACGGGAATTTTAACCCGTTGTCCATCGCCTACGCTTCTCAGCCTCGGCTTAGGTCCGACTAACCCGACGCGGACTGACCTTCCGTCGGAAACCTTAGACTTTCGGCGAATAGGGTTCTCACCTATTTCTCGCTACTCATGCCAGCATTCGCACTCCTATTCGCTCCAATGACTCTCCCAAATCACCTTCTCCGCAAATAGAACGCTCCCCTACCATAACTTCCGCTCTCGCTTCCACTATCCCTGTCTTCGGTCGTATGCTTTAGACCCGTTACATTATCCGCGCAAATGCGTTTGACTAGGGAGCTGTTACGCACTCTTTAAAGGATGGCTGCTTCTAAGCCAACCTACTAGCTGTCTCAACACACTCACCTCGTTTCACACTTAGCATACACTTCGGGACCTTAGACGAGGGTCTGGGTTCTTTCCCTCTTGACTACTTAACTCATCTCAAGCAGTCCAACTGCTGTGATCGGCATACCGGCATTCGGAGTTTGTTTGGGTTCAGTAAGCTTGACGCCCCCTAGCCCATACAGTGCTCTACCTCCGATACCCAACTCACAACGCTAGCCCTAAAGCTATTTCGGGGAGAACAAGCTATCTCCAGGCTCGTTTGGCATTTCACCTCTAACCACAACTCCTCCCCCGATTTTGTAACATCGGTGGGTCCGGACTTCCATTACGTGTTACCGTAACTTCATCCTGGCCATGGTTAGCTCGCCTGGTTTCGTGTCTAATATGCGCCACTACATCGCCCTCTTCAGACTCGGTTTCCCTGCGCCTGCGGCTATCAATGCCTTAAGCTCGCCACACATATTAACTCGCTGGCTCATTCTCCTAAAGGCACGCCGTCAGGATTATCGCTAACCCCTCCGACCGGTTGTAAGTACACAGTTTCAGATTCTCTTTCACTCCCCTCGCCGGGGTTCTTTTCACCTTTCCCTCACGGTACTATTGCGCTATCGGTCATCTCGTGTATTTAGCCTTGGATGGTGGACCAACCAGCTTCACACAATGTTAGCGTGTATCGTGCTACTCAGGATCCTCGCTATCACGAAACTCTTACGCCTACGGGACTCTCACCCTCTACAGCCGACCTTCCCAGATCGTTCGGCTTCAAATCTCCGCAACTCTCGCAAGTCCTGCAACCCCAGACACCGTAGCATCTGGTTTGGGCTTCTCCGCTTTCGCTCGCCACTACTCGCAGAATCTTCTCTTCTCCTCGTCCTACTTAGATGTTTCAGTTCGGACGGTTCCCCTCCCTCTCTCGAAGGATGACGGCGCTTGAACACCGCCGGGTTTCCCCATTCGGATACCTTCGACTCTTACGGTCTTATACACCTCATCGAAGATTTTCGCAGTATAACACGTCCTTCATCGGCACGAGACGCCTAGGCATCCACTGTGTACCCTTACTCGCTTTCCGTACTATCGTACGGAGTCTCCGGCTCTCTTGGCACGCGCTTCTAGGTATTACCTTCGCGTTGATTATTCGGTTCTTAAGACGCACCGAGCCACCCGCCATGGATGACTCGTCTATAGCATCTGAATATTATCGGGATGTTGCGCCCGTGTCAAGTGCTGAAGAAACAAATCACAAGAAATCAAACAATAACCGAAAAAGCAAAACGTTGCCACAGCTCGGATACTAGTCCAAGCATGTCAACACCAGGGCAAGCGCTTCATCCAGCCTCTGCTTCCAGTCACGCTTGGGATGCCGAATGATGTTCGTACAGATCCTGAAGAGACAAACGGCTTCTCGCATAGCCAGGCTGCGCGCGTCCCAGCGGAATCGCTTGAGCGCGGCGCGGCGGAACACCTCGTGAAATGCGCGGCAATTTTCGGCGCGATCACGATTTCCGGACCGTGTAGACCATCTAAGATGAGCGAGGAAATTGCCTATATCAAGCATAGGATCGCCGGGACCTATGTCCTCCAGATCCACCAGCGCGATTGAACCGTTCGCCATCACCAGCAACTGATCATCATAAAAGTCGTTATGCGCCATACCTGTCGGTTGCCACGATTGGACGAACCTGCTCAGTGTCTTATCAAGCTCATTCAGCAGCGTCAGCGAATCCGCGTGATCATGCAGATTGTGCCGGAAGCTTTTCAAAGCCCGGGAATATGCGCGACCAAGACTGAAAGCGGGGATATGGTAATGTTGCTGTGGCGCCCTCCACAGCGATTCCAGGCACTCAAGCAGCAGGACGGGATCTGGCGGTCGGCCCTTGCGAATGCGTCGGCGAAGATCCTTTCCTCGCACTTCTGTCAGCCAAACAATGCCACCGTCCCGCCAACAACCGGCCAGGCCGGGAATGACAAAACTCGAGTTTGCCGCTACCCGATGAGTCGCCAAAAACGCGTCGACGTCAGCCGGACGCATCACACGCGCATACAGGCGAACCCGGCCGATGCGATGACGCAGAACCGCGCGGAATTCGGGCCGATAGCGAATTAGTTGCACGCGCGCTCGCCGCGCCGGCATCGTCAAAACATGAGAATTCACCAGATCAAGCGTGTCAGCGGGCAGGGCCGCCTGAGCCAGCCCAGGAAGCCGCGTGTCCATGGGGAACCGATTGAGCGCGATTGTGCCTTTGCGGTCAATCGTCGCCACAAAGTACTCCGGCGGCAAATACTGTTCTTTCGGCCAGAATACCTCGTAGCTAACTAGCGCGCGCCTGCCGATGCTATGGTTGAAGTGATGGATTCGTATGCGCTCGGGCTCACCATACGATTCCGGCAACATCTCTTGAAATGCCTGACAAAACCACTGGCTATCAAAAAGCGTGGATAGCTGCGGCAGCGCTGGATCGTCGGGCAACTCCACCCGCTCAAAGTACGGTGTAGCCGCCGGCGCCAAAGTCATGACGATACGCCGCTGTCATCCGAATCAGGCGAGTCTGGCGAGTCTGGCGTAGCAGGACTTGGATTGTTCGTCGTTACGGGAGTGGTGGCAACCCCGTCGCTATCCGTGCCATCATTGTCAGTCCAGTTGCCGGTGGTGTCAAAACCGTCGCTGTCGGTGCCATCGTTATCGGTCCAGATGCCGGTGGTATCGATGCCGTCGCTGTCTGTCCCGTCGTTATCTGTAGTAAACGGTGTCGTGTCGTATCCGTCATTGTCGGTGTATGGATCATTCTGCCGTTGATTCGATTGCTGCAGCTGGGCTTGTTGCAGCTGTCTCGCGCTAATGCCTCCGGGCAAGGGCGTGTCGACGCCATCGTTGTCGGTATAGTAACCAGTGGTGTCATAACCGTCACTGTCCGTCCCGTCGTAGGATGTGGGCACAGGCGTAGAGATCCCGTCGAAGTCCGTCGACGGCGGTGGCGTGTCGTAGCCGTCGCTGTCCGTGCCATCGTCATCGGTCAGCGGGACGCTTGAATCGACGCGGTCGGACGGGCGATAGATGAATTTTTGTCCCGGGTGAATCAAGGATGGCGTGTCGTCTTGCGCCTTCAAGACCGCGTAGGGAATGCCCAGCCTTAATGCGATCTTCATTAGTGTATCGCCTGGCCTGATCGTATAGGTGACGACAAGATCTTCTTCGCCGGGCGGCGTGTCGTAGCCGTCATTATCGGTTGGCGGATCGGCATCGCCACTGTCGTCATCATCATCATCCTCGGTCTCCACGATTTCGACGCTTCGCGGCACGAGCGCGACATCACCCAGCTTGGAGGAGCCGCTCTGCGCAGCGATTACATCAGCCCGGTAGAGCACCACCGAAGAAATCAATGCAATCGAAATCAAGTTGAACATAACTGCCGAGAGGATAGTAAGAAGTCTTTTGCCCATGATGTTGTCTCCACTTGTCCCTTCGATTCGCAGTATATCTAACTTTTAATGGATTGACAACAAGAGATTTACCATGATGCATCCCTTTTTTCAAACCTTGAAAATAATATTGTCTACATTGATAAAGATGAAGTTCACTATGGTTAAATCTAGTTTCTGTACGCGCAGACGCAAAACGGCCAAGCACATCGCCGGCCGCGCCTTCCTTTAGGGATAATGAAGTTTTTTCAGTCAGTGTGAAACCGATTCAACATGGAGGGGTGTGGAGATAAGGGGACTCGAACCCCTGACCTCGTCAGTGCGATTGACGCGCTCTCCCAGCTGAGCTATATCCCCTCAACTTACCGTGGAGACAAGGGGACTCGAACCCCTGACCTCCTCGGTGCAAACGAGGCGCTCTCCCAACTGAGCTATGTCCCCATTCTCGTGGGGCTGGCAAGACTTGAACTTGCGACCTCACGCTTATCAGGCGTGCGCTCTAACCAGCTGAGCTACAGCCCCAAATCCAACTCTCTTACGATTAACAGCACAATAGCAGGCTAACACTTCGCGAACTCATCCCCTCTTTATGGGCGCGGGCGACATTCTATGTCGCCCCTACAGTGGCGCCCTTTTGTCACACTCTTTGGCGGGCGATTCACCGAATCGCATTTACAAGGTTCTTGCGTCTATAGACGCTCCCTTAGAAAGGAGGTGATCCAGCCGCAGCTTCCGCTACAGCTACCTTGTTACGACTTCGTCCCAGTCATCGATCCTGCCCTAGGCAGTAGCCCCCCGAAGGTTGGCTTCCCGACTTCAGGCTCGACCAACTCCCATGACGTGACGGGCGGTGTGTACAAGGCCCGGGAACGTATTCACCGCAACGTGCTGATTCGCGGTTACTAGCAACTCCGACTTCATGCAGGCGAGTTGCAGCCTGCAATCCGAACTGAGATCGGCTTTGAAGGATTGGCTCCGTATCGCTACTTCGCTACCCATTGTACCGACCATTGTAGCGTGTGTGTCGCCCTGGATATTAAGGCCATGCTGATTTGACGTCATCCCCACCTTCCTCCCATTTGTCATGGGCAGTCATGCTAGACACGTATAACTAGCACCGAGGGTTGCGCTCGTTTGCGGACTTAACCGAACACCTCACGGCACGAGCTGACGACAACCATGCAGCACCTGCAATGGCTCCCCGAAGGGTCCTTCCGCTTTCGCTTCCGTACTACCACCATGTCAAACCCAGGTAAGGTTCTTCGCGTAGCCTCGAATTAAACCACACGCTCCGCTGCTTGTGCGGGCCCCCGTCAATTCCTTTGAGTTTTAGCCTTGCGACCGTACTCCCCAGGCGGTACATTTATCGCGTTTGCTGCAACACTCAACTACCATCGTAGCCGAACGCTTAATGTACATCGTTTACGGCGTGGACTACCGGGGTTTCTAATCCCGTTCGCTACCCACGCTTTCGCGCCTCAGCGTCAGTGGAAATCCAGGAAGCCGCCTTCGCCACCGGTATTCCTCCGGATATCTACGCATTTCACCACTACACCCGGAATTCTACTTCCCTCTATTTCTCTCTAGTCATCCAGTTTCACCTAACCATTACCAGTTTAGCCGATAACTTTCATAGGTAACTTGAACAACCGCCTGCGCGCGCTTTACGCCCAGTAACTCCGGATAACGTTCGTGTCCTACGTTTTACCGCGGCTGCTGGCACGTAGTTAGCCGACACTTATTCCTATGCTACCGTCCTCTCTCGTCACATAGAAAAGGGCTTTACGATCCGAAAACCTTCTTCACCCACGCGGCGTCGCTGCATCAGACTTCCGTCCATTGTGCAATATCCCTTACTGCTGCCTCCCGTAGGAGTCTGGGCCGTGTCTCAGTCCCAGTGTGGGGGGCCACCCTCTCAGATCCCCTAGCCGTCATCGCCTTGGTAAGCCTTTACCTCACCAACTAGCTGATGGCTCGCAACCTCATCCCATAGCACTCATTCGCTTTTCCTCACGGCTCTCTAACTACCGCAAGCTCATCCGGTATTAGCCTCTGTTTCCAAAGGTTATCCCAGTCTACAGGGCAGATCAGTTACGTGTTACTCACCCGTTCGCCACTCTCCAACCGTATATACGGCCTTCCCGTTCGACTTGCATGTATTAGGCACGCCGCCAACGTTCATCCTGAGCCAGGATCAAACTCTCCGTATTCACAGGGTTTGATTCCCTCTGTCTTAACCTGCTATTCTGCTGTTAATCCGCACTCGCCCCAACTCGGGACAAAAAAGCGAGAGCCTCCTCGCGCGTTCCAGATTAGCAGGTGGCACACGCCCTGTCAAGAAGGAAATCCGTCAGTTTATCAATATGGAGACGAGCTGAGGCTGTATACGCACGCAACCGCGCCATCCGCCGCAGCGCAACAAGTGAGCAGGCAAAAGCCAATCAAGGTCGGTAGGCGCTGCCCAAGCGCGCTGGGCGACGCCCGGCGCTATCTCTGTCCCCGGCGGAAAAAATCGCGCGGCGATCGCTATTAGATATCGCGCGAACCCTTGCTCTGCTTTACCGTGTTCGTCTCGTTGTAGTTCATCGCCTCGCGCAGCAGCGCCTTTAGCGAAGCCACATCTATCTCATCGCCCGCAAATATATCCATTGCGCGAGACTGCTTGGCGCCCAGGCTCGCGTTGAACAGCTTCTCCGGGTCCGGCAGATGCGCGCCATGATGCAAGGTGAGCTTGACCTTAGCTTTGAATATATTGCCATGGCCGATGATCCCCCGGTGCGACCAAAATGGCGACCCCATATATTTCCAGTCTTCAATTACGTCCGGGGCGACTTCATGGATGATCTGGCGGATCTGCGCCATGGTCTCGCCACGCCAGTCGTCGTGCTCGGCGATGAAATTGTCGATCCGCTTTACCGCTTCCGCGCGATCCAATGGCTTTGATTTGCTCACTGCTTCAGCCATTCCTGCTCAAAGGACGATGCAGTCATCCAAGTTCGCTGCGGCCCTCCAAGGCTCGCATCAAGGTTACAGAATCCACGTATTCGAGGTCGCCGCCGGTGGGCAAGCCGCGCGCCAGCCGCGTCACGGTGACGCCGGCGCCCGCAAGTTCGCGCTGCAAATACATCGCCGTGGCATCGCCCTCCATGCCGGGATTGGTTGCGATGATTACTTCGCGCGCGTCTCCTGTCTCGACGCGGGCGACCAATTCTCGTATCTTCAGATCGTCGGGTCCAATCCCGCTGACCGGGGAAATGGCGCCATGGAGCACATGATACTGGCCCCGGTAAATGCCGGTTCGTTCGAGCGCCATCAAGTCCAGCGGTTCTTCAACCACGGCGATCATCTCTGCGGCGCGATCGCCGGAGCGGCAGATCGGGCAGGGATCATCGACCGTGATGTTGTAGCAGACGCCGCATAGGCGAGTCTGGGTTTTCAGGTTGGTCAAGGCGGAGGCCAAGCTCAGCGAATAATCATCGGGGGCGCGCAGCAAATAATAGGTCAGGCGCGATGCGGTCTTGGGACCAATGCCAGGCAAGCGAGAAAAAGCCTCAGTCAACTTGGTCACGGGTTCCGGGATTGCGCTGTTCATCGGTTCTTTCCCGACCTCGCCCGCCAAACGCTGATTCTATCCCACCGAGCGGCGGACGCGACCCCGTTACCCGAGCAATCCACCCAAGCCGGGGATATCGCCCAAGCCGCCGGTAATCGCTTCCATGCGTTCAGCCGCCATCGCCTGGCTCTGTTCAATCGCCTGATTGACCGCAGCGACCAGCAGATCTTGCAGGTCGGTGAGCCACTCTTCATCATCCATATCGATGACATCGGGGTTGATCTCCACCGATTGCACGCGCTGATGACCTGTTATGACCACTTTGATCGCCCCGCCGCCGACCGACACTTCGGTCGTCTCATGCTCGAGGCTTTCTTGCGCTTCGGCCATGTCCTGCTGCATTTTTTGCAGCATCGCCATTGGGTTAGCGCCGCCGGGCAAGCCGGACGAACTGCGTCTACCGCCACGTCGCTTGGACATTGTTCATCTCCTGGGATCGTCCCCATTGTGGCTGCAATCCAAATATATTCAATTCTCGCACGATTAACAACTTCAAGCTAAGGCTCTTGCTTAGGATTCAAAAAATAGACATCGGCGGCATCCGCAGTGTCTCTGAAAACGAGGCGGACGCCGCGCCGGTCCAATACATCGGATGCAAGATCAGAGCTGTATACAACCGCGTACAAGGGCCGGCCGGGCAGCTCGGCTTCGATATCCTCAAGCCAGGCGCGATAGGCATCTAGGCTAATGTCATCATCAAAGAAGACATTGGTCCTATTTCTGCGCGCGTTGAATAACGCGATGTCCGGAACATAGAAATCATAGTTGCCTGTATCGCGCAGGTAAATCGCCCGTGCGCTGATCAGGCTGGCGTATTCAGTATATTGATAGGGCAAAATCACAACGGTGTCATAGGGCGTGTTGTCCCGTATCCATTCGAGAGCGCTCAAGTGCCGGGCGTAGTTGCTCCTGAGCCAATAAGTGTGCACACCGTCAAAGCGCGCCGAGCCATTCCGCAAAAGCGCTCGATGAGACAGCGCCACTTGCCCGTAGACTACGTTCATAAGCGCCAGCGTCACTATGGTGCCCAGAGCAAGCCGTGCCATTCGTCGACGCAAGGGGCCGTCACTGTTTAGCCAGGAACGGAGCGCGGTCAAACTGGAGAGCGCCATGAGCACAGAAAGCAAATAGTGAAACTTGTACTGATTCTGATCACGCAATTCGATGCTCATAACCAGCAAGAGCCCGGCCGCGATGGCGAGCAACAAGAAAACGGACTCGCGACCTGGCCGCTTGGCGGTAGCAATCAGATGGAGCGACACGATTGGCAGCAAAAGAAGGTGCGCGGTGACCGTCATGCCCGTGTTGACGGGAGACGCCAGCGACAAGATCAGACCATCCGGGACACTCCGCGTAATGAGGGTGACGTATTGCACACACGGCAGCGCCAATGCCAGGCTTAGCAATAACCAGGCGAGGACGACGCCGGGCTGAATGCCAGCGAAAAACGAGCGAATAGAATCTGTCATGCGCGCCGCCCTATCCCGGCCCCGCGCCAGCAGGAATACGCCAATTGGCGCGAGGCTTAGGGGGATCAAGCCAATGAAGGGCACAACAACAGGCATGACGCCGAGCGCCGATATGACGGCCGCCGATATGAGAGTCAGCCGTAGCAAATCCGGTCTACGCCTAAGGAGGCTGATGCAGCAATACAGCATCGCGGCAAAAGCTGCGAAGCCCGGCGTCATGCCGCTTGCGTGGAGCAGTTTCATGATCGGACTGTGCAGCCGTCGATCAGCCCCCGCTAGCAGGGTGTTTTCCGGCTTGAGCAATACGTCCGCGCCCGCTATTGCATTGGCGGCGGTGCTGAAGACTCCGGTAAGATTAAGCGCGCCCAGCAGGAATAACAGCGCGACGACGAGGCCCAAACTACGGGGTTTGGCCAGCTTTAGCTCGAGCAGCGTTTGCGCCAGCCAAAATACGCTGCTGAACAAGAAAACGGCGGTCGCCAGGTTTATCACCGAATAAACATCCAGCGCTGATAACTTCACGAGCGCCGCGACCAAGGCGTGGAATAACCAGTAATGATTGGGGTCGAGGCCTGGCATGTACAGGTTTTCCGGGGGCGCAATTCCATTATAAAGCTGCGCGATATATACAAAGTACATGTCTATATGGGCAATCGCCTTAATAGACGGATTAGCGAGAATAAAAGACGATGCCGGCAGAAGCGCGATCACGATCAGCAGCGGCAGCAGCGCCCGCCAACCAAAAGGAGGTATCTTCCTTTGCGCTGGCGCCCAAAGCCGACGCGCCCGAATCAGCAGGCCCGGCAGTGGCGTCAGCAAACTGAAGCACAGCAAAGCTGACCAGATGTGGATATCAACCGGTACAATGGATGTAAGGATATAACCCAAGCCGCAAAACAGCGCCAGCGAGATCAGCAGAAGGGGATTGACGACATCGACTGCGGCGAGGACAAGAATCCGCCACAGGAGGTCGATCTTGCGCCTACTCATCGACGACGCCACCCAATTCCTTACCGGCCGCGATCAAGGGATCAACCGGCGGACCATTCTCGTTAACGTCCGCTTCTGCCGGCGCAATCACCGTGTCAACGACGCGCACTTCTATTCTTAGCTTGACCTGGTGCAGATCGTGAATCGCTTGCTCCAGCACCTCCGCCCGCTTCGGCTCTTCAATCATCTTCACGAAGACTGGGTTCTCTACCCCTAATATCAGTCGATTGCCTTCGACCGCCCGCACATGCGCATTCTCCAGCAGTGGCGGGATATTCTTGTTGTATTCATAGGCGCGCGACAGAATCGCCATCCAGCCCTGATGTATCTTGATCGCGGAATAGGCTGGCGGCTCGCCGGGCGCGCTGGGAGCGGCGCGCTCAAAGTCTTCGCCGGCTGCTTCAACTGACGGAGAGGCGGCGGCTGGAGCCGATGGTATGGCGCTGGCGGGAGAAGGGCTTGCTGGCGCAGATTGCTGTGACGCAGCTTGGCTCAGTGGCGCCTCGTCATCCTGCAAGATATCAATCAGCGCCAGTTCGAGCGATAGCTGCGGCTGCCAACCGCCCGTGTAGCTGTTGACCGCCGCGTTAAAGGCGCGGATCGCCTTCAACAGGCGCGCGCGACTTAGCCGAGCGGCAAAGTCATGATAAGCCGCCCTTTCTTCTTGCGCGGCTTCGACCAGATCGGCGCTGGCTGTTTGCGTGAGCATTATATTGCGCAAATGGGTTACGATCTGTTGACCGAATTGGCGCGGATCGCTGCCGCCGTCGATCGCCAGGTTGATCAGGTGAATGCCTTGCGCAACATCTTCCTCCGCGAGCGCCTCCACCAACTCGCCCACTAGCAGCGAATGCGCTGTGCCCAGCAGCGCTCGCGTCATGTCCAAGGTGACGGTTTCATCTGGATCGGCCACCATCTGGTCGAGCAGACTGATGCAGTCACGGACGCTGCCGGCGCCCTGCCGCGCGATCAGCTCCAGCGCCGCCGGCTCTATGGATAGCGCTTCCTGCTCCGCGATGAAAGCCAGACGCTGCGTCAACTCCTTCAGGGAAACGCGGCGAAACTCGAATTGCAGGCAGCGGCTCTTGATGGTGGCGGGCACTTTATCGATTTCGGTGGTCGCCAGGACGAAGATGGCGTGCGCGGGCGGCTCCTCAAGCGTCTTCAGCAGCGCGTCAAAGGCGTTGCCGCTGAAGCGATGCACTTCGTCGATGATATAGACCTTGTAACTGCCCTCGCCGGGCGCGAATGCGATCCTGTCGCGCAGCTCGCGCACATCATCGACGCCGGTATGCGAGGCGGCGTCGATCTCGATCAGATCGAGGAAGCGCGCCTCATTGATGGATTCGCAGTTGGCGCAATCATTGCAGGGGCGCTTCGCGGCATCATCATGCTTGCAGTTGACCGCTTTCGCCAGCAGCCGCGCCGTCGTCGTCTTGCCCGTGCCGCGCGGTCCGCTGAAGAGATAAGCATGGCGGACGCGCCCGCGAATCAAGGAGTTGCGCAGCGTGCGGGTGATATGTTCTTGTCCGACAACATCATCAAAGGAGAGCGGTCGCCACTTGAGGTAAAGGGCTTGTTCGGGCAAGCGAATCCCTCCGAGTCAACGCTGTGAGTCTAGCAAATGTGATGATGGCAGACAAGCGAACATCGGCGCCTGCGGCATTCGCTTATGTAAGAGCATTGAAGCCCGTCTCATCCATAGAATAGCCGCATTGTTTGCTTTTGCAGTATGGAAAGCGATTCCAACGTTTACAAGGTTTAGCGGGATACGTGGAGGCGAATCATGGTTATGGAACGGGAATCTTTTGTTTCAGTCGCGCGCTATGAAGACTTGCAAGGTAAGGGCTGCATCACCGTTCACCCCAACGGAAAGACGCTCGTCCTCTTCCTGTATAGCGATAAGGTATACGCCCTCGACAATCGCTGCCCGCACATGGGATTTCCGCTGGACAAGGGCTCGGTCGAAGACGGAATACTGAGTTGCCATTGGCATCACGCACGCTTTGACCTGGCGAGCGGCGGCGCCTTCGATCTCTGGGCGGACGATATCGACAGCTTCCCCACAGAGGTGCGCGATGGCGAGATATTCGTTGATCTTCGCAGCAACGGCAATACCATCGATCACCAGCGCAACCGACTGCGCGATGGTTTGCAGCACAATCTAAGTCTTGTGGTCGCCAAAGCGGTGATCAACTTGCTGGGACACGCAGTGACGCCGGCTGAGCCTTTCCGCATCGGCTTGGAATTTGGCACGCTTTATCGCGGCATGGACTGGGGACGGGGCTTGACCACGCTCGGCTGCGCAATCAATCTGGTTCCCTGGCTCGATGAAGACGATCGGCCGCTGGTGCTTTTCCATGGGCTATCCGATGTGGCGAGCGACACCGCCGGCATGTCGCCGCGCTTCAATCCGCGTCCGCTGCCCAACGACGAGACCGATATACCGACCTTGAAGGAATGGTTCAGGCAATTCGTCGAGGTGCGCGACGCACAGGCGGGCGAGCGCGCCATCGTTTCCGCGCTGCGAGCCGGCGCCGATGATGTGCAGATCGCGGATATGCTTTTCACGGCGGCGACCGATCATCGCTATCTCGACGCCGGGCATACGCTGGATTTCATCAACAAAGCGCTTACTTCGGTGGATTTAGCCGGCTGGGAACATGCTGAACTGGCATTCACCAGTGTCGTGCCCAACTTGACCGACGCGCGGCGCATGGAAGAGTCCAACGCCTGGCGCAAGCCGATCGATTTAATCCCGCTGCTGGAGGCCGCCTTCGCCGAATTGCCCGATGCTCTGGCGACGGGCGCGGGGCGCGAGGCGCGCTGCGATGTCGAAGCGTTGATGCCGACGCTTCTCGGCGACGAGCCGCAACCGATCATCGACCTGCTGCTTGATTGCCTGCGGGAAGGCATTGCGCCCGTAGATCTGGCTGGCATCATCGCTTACGCCGCCGCCCGCCGCATCGCCCACTTCCATACCAGCAACGAATTCGGCGACTGGGACACCGCCTTGCATACATTCACCTTCGCCAACGCCGTGCATCAAGGTTTGCAGCGCGTCGAGTCGATTGGTCTGATGCGCGGCATATTTGATGCGGCGATGAGCATTTATCTCGACCGCTTTCTGAATCTTCCATCGGTGCGCCTGCCACAACCTGAGCGAATTGAAGGTCCAGAAGCGTTGCTTGATGAATTCGAGACGCTGCTCAACTTGCAGCAGCAAGTGAATCAGGCGGGCGCGCTGGCGGCGCGCTACCTGGTCAGCGATGGCTGCCCGCAGAAGCTGATGGCGAAGATGGGACATTTGCTGCTGCGTGAAGATCGTGATTTCCACACGATTCAATGTGTTGAAGCCGCTTTCAATCAGTACAACATCATCCGTCATGAATCAGAAGAGCGAGCCAATCATGTGCTGATCGCGGCGGCGCGTTATCTCGCGGCGCATGCCCCGACCATGCGCTCGCAACTGCAGACCTACACCATCGCGCGGCGGCTGTCGCACGGGGAGAATCTCTTCGAGGAATGAGTCGAGCGACCGGCAGATTCGGCGCTAGCGATTATAAATGATATAGGTGTCGCGCAATTCTTCGCGCAATTCGAGGTAACTGCGGTAGCGGCGCTTGGCGATCTGACCTGAAGTGACAGCAGCGCGCACGGCGCAGTCCGGCTCGTTTGTATGCGTGCAGTTGCTAAATTTGCAGTCGAGCACGCGCGGCGCGATATCCACAAAGTAAGCATCCAGCTCGTCCGGTTCGATGTCCCAAACGCTTATGGAACGGATGCCCGGCGTATCAGCGATGTAACCGCCGCTTTCGAGTCGCACCAAGGCGCTGTCGCGGGTGGTGTGCACGCCTTCTTCCGAATGCTTTCCCACCGCCTTGACACGCCGCCCCAAGCCGGGCTGAATGTGATTGAGCAGGCTGGTTTTGCCGACGCCGGAGGGTCCGGTGAATACCGATATACCGCCAGCGAGGGCGGATTTCATCTCCGCCAAGCCGGCGCCAGTTAAGGCGCTCGTGCGCAAAACTCGATAGCCAATCCGCCGGTACGTCTGGATGGCGTGATCGACATCCGCTGAGTATTCGAGGTCAATCTTGTTTAGGATAATCAGCAATTCGGCAATGCCGGAGTTTTCCCCCGCGACCAGCAGGCGATCCAATATATCGAGGTCGGGACTCGGTTGGGCGGCCGAGAAGACGAAGAGGGCGCGCTCGGCGTTGGCAATCAGCACCTGCTCGCGCTCCGCCTGCCCGACGCCGCGTTTGCCTGTCGTCCGCTGCGCGCGCGATAGTACGCTCTGGCGCGGCGACAGCGATTCAATTGCGCCCATCAGCGCATCAGTGCCTTCTTCCCGCCGCGTACTGATCGTCGCGCGGTCGCCGATGGCGGCAATGTCCGAAGTCTTTGCCTCGTCCATCAGCCGGCCGCGCAGTTCGCACATATAGGTGTTTCCGTCTTCTGCTTCGACCCAAAAAAAGCCGCTCTGTTCTTTGATGATCAAGCCTTTGAGATGTTCTTCCAAATGCGATTCTCCGTTCTTGGAGCTGTCGCCAGCGCCCGAATTAGCGTACGGCAATTATAGCTTGTGATGTCATTCCTTAGGAATTGTAGGTATGAGAGACGGGCAGTGTCGGCGGTCAGTGTCTACGCGACCTGCGCGCCCCTTGTCTCGCCCTCGCGCACAAGGCCTGAAAGCGGCTTTAGGACGACACTGTTTGTCACCCCGACGCTTTCTGGCGCGCGCCAACAAACGAATAGGCAAGCATTCGGAAGTCTAGTACACTGGGCGAGAGTCAAATATCGACCCAATCAAAGGGACCACGGTGCAAGAAGACAGCGAAGCAATCCAAAATGAAAAGCGCGAGTCCACCGGCGGATTATCCAGCACGGGGCTAAATTACCTGGTCATCGCCGCCGTCTGTGTCATTATCGGCTTGGCGATTGGCAAGGCGACATTTGAAGCGCCCCCCGATCAAGCGGTGATGGTGGACGAGGCGCAGATCCGCGCGATCATCGAGAGTGTGCTGGAAGAGCGGGATGCTGGCGCCGTGGCAGCGGAAGAAAGCGATCGCTTCGCCTTGGTCGATGATGACCCATACCTCGGCGATAGAGACGCGCCGATTGTGATCGTCGAATTCAGCGATTTCTTGTGCTCGTTCTGCAAGCGCCACTTCGACCAGACTTTCACGCCGCTGCTGGAGAATTACGGCGAGTATATCCGCTATGTCTACCGCGATTTCGCCCGTTTGACGCCGGAGTCGGCGCCGGCTGCGGCCGCCGCCCAATGCGCCTTCGCCCAAGGCAAATTCTGGGAGTTCCACGCCGCCTTCTTCGACAACCAGAGCGAACTGGGCTACGACTTTTATCTGAAAACAGCCGAGCAAAACGAACTGGACATTGAGGAATATACCGCCTGCCTTGATGAAGGCCGCTATATCGACGAGGTCGATATTGATGGCTTTGACGGGCAGATCGCCGGAGTGCGCGGCACGCCGGGCTTCTTCATCAACGGGCGGCACCTCAGCGGCGCGCAGCCATACAGCATCTTCGAGCGCATGATCCAGCGCGAACTTAAGCAAGCCGGTATCGATTACGCGCCCGGCGGCTAGGCATTCGCAGGTATGACAGATTCAGAGTCCCGTCCATGAGCGGGATTCTTCTTTTGTGGCTGCTGCAAGGTGCGCAAGCGGATTAAAGCACGGAGTTATTCTTGTTGCCAAAGGATCCTAATTGCAAAATAGTCGCAAACTTGTACGGGCGAGCCGGTGGCTCGCCCACTCTTGCCCAAATTATCCAACCACTAATTGCACGACTAACTTGGTTCTTCACGCCGATCGGGCCAATTGACGAGACAAATGGCGAAGCACAGACGCGCGCGAAAACCGCGACAGCGGCAGCAGCAGCACACGCTCAAGGGAAAGACCATCACGCTTGATATACGCGATATGGCGCACGGCGGCAGCGGCGTCGGCTTCCATGAGGCGTCGCCTGTATTTGTGCCCTATACTCTGCCTGGCGAGTCGGTCACGGCGGAAATCACCGGCGGGCGCGGCCGGGTCTTATTCGCTCGAGGCCGGCGACTGAATGCAGCGTCTTCCGATCGCGCTACGCCACGTTGTCCGCATTTTGGACCCGGTCGCTGCTGGGGCTGTCAATGGCAGCATATCGAATACGAGGCGCAGTTGCTGCTGAAGCAGGATGTGCTGGCCGATCAACTGGCGCGCGTCGGCGGGCTGCCCGATGCGTTGATCGAGTCGACGCTGCAGCCGATACTGCCGGCGCCGCAACCTTGGGCTTACAACTTCAGCCTAAATCTTTTGCGCGCTGATTCGGGTCGCTGGGGACTCAAGCGGCAGGCGCGCGGCATAGAGGTGATCAACGAATGTCATCTGGCGCATCCTGATCTGCTGGAACTGCTGCTGGAGCTAGACCTGGATTTCGTTCGGGCTAAGCGCATGACATTGCGGCGCGGCTCGGACGAACGTATGATGCTGATTTTCGAGGTCGATGCCGAGGAAGAGCCAGGTCTTGCTACCGACCTGCCGCTGAGCGTCAATCTTATTCTGCCCGACCGCGAACCGATCAATCTCATCGGCGACGTCCACAGCAATTATGCGATCGCCCGGCGGAACTTCCGCGTCACCGCCGGCGCTTACATGCGCCCGAACATTGGAGCGCTCGACGGTCTCGTCGCCGCGGTGATGCGGATGGCGCAGCTTCAGGGAAGCGAGCGCGTACTCGATCTTTACGCAGGCGTCGGCGTTTTCAGCGCCTTCCTGGCGGAGGAGGCAAGACTGGTCACCTTGGTGGAGAGCTATCCGCCGGCCGCCAACGACGCTGATGCCAACCTGATCTCGTTCGATAATGTCGATGTCATTGAAGGCGCCGTGGAAGCCGTGCTTTCCGATATGATCGCCGAAGAAGCGCAGTACGATGTCGCCCTGTTGGATCCGCCCGGCAGCGGATTGGGCGAAGATGTCTTGAAGCTGATCTCGACGCTCGGCATCGGGCGGCTCATCTACGTCAGCGGCAATCCGGCGTCGCTGGCCCGCGATAGTCGGCAACTGATCGATGTCGGATATCGCCTGCGTGAGATCCAGCCGATCGATCTGGCGCCGCAGACTTACTATATTAATGCGGTCGCGCTACTTGATCGCTAATTGATTAGGCTGGTCAGGACGTCGGTCAGCTGGTTGATTTCGTCCGCGGTATTATAGGCAGCCACTGAAACGCGTATCCCGCAGCGATCCACAAAGGCGCCGATGGGCGCTTCGATATGATGCTCGTCGTAGAGTCTTCGCCGGACCCATTCGACATCGCAATCGGGCAGCGGAATGGTCACCATCTGCGAGAACTGCTTCTCCGAGTAAGGCGCCAAGCCAAAGCAATCGCAGAGTCGCGATTGCGCCAGCGCCGCCAATCGATGACATTCGGTAATGACCTGGCGCCAATTATGCTGTCGCTGGAAGTCAATCGCCGCCGGCACGGTCAAGAAGGCGGCGATATCGCGTGTGCCCAGCCACTCATTCCGCTCGACGAAGCCACTGCCGTCGTAGACGCCATGCGAGATCACCAAAGGATCAATCTGCGCTTGATGTTCCGGACGGACGTGAAGAAAGCCCGATCCCTTGGGCGCGCAGAGCCATTTGTGGAAATTGCCGCTGTACATGTCGGCGCCAATGGCGGACAAGTCGACCGGCAGCTGGCCCGGGGCATGGGCGCCGTCAATGATGGTGATGATGCCGCGCTGGCGGGCGCGCCGGCAGACCATGCCTACGGGGAAGATCAGCGATGAGGGCGAGCTAATGTGACTGATGACGATAGCGCGTGTCTTGGGACTGGCGTCAGCGAAAAGATCGTCGACGAAGGCAGCGTCCGATACGTACGGGATGCGGACCTTGCTGCGTACAATGCGCGCGCCAGTGCGCTCGGCGACGAATTCCAAAAGGCGATTGACAGCGCCGTATTCGTGATCGGTCGTGAGGATTTCGTCTCCCGACTGGAGCGGCAGCGAGCGGACGACGCGGCTCAGCCCGGTGGTGGCGTTGCTGACGAAGACGATATCGTCAGCGGCTACCTTGAAGGTTTCGGCGATGCAGGCGCGCGCACGCGACATGAGTGCCGTTCGCCGCCGCAGGAGAAAGTCGACTGGCTGGCGCTCGAGCTCGAGCTGCCAGGCTTGGTATTGCGCGAAGACGACCTTCGGACAGGCGCCGAATGCGCCATGATTAAAGAAGATGATATCATCGCGGATGAGAAAGTCGGCGCGACTCAACATTGCGACACCTAAACCCTAAAGCGGGCGATGCGATCCAAGCCGGCGTAATCCGGCAAGATGTCGCAGCGACTGCCCAAGCGCTCCTCGACCAAGCGCGCGACAGATTCACCTTGATCCGCGCCGATTTCGAGCAAAACGTATGCGCCTTCGCGGCAGACGGACGGAATCTGCTTTAGCAGCCGGCGAATGAACGCCAACCCGTCCATTCCGCCATCGAGCGCCAGGCGCGGCTCGAACCGGCTCACCTCAAGTGACGCAAGTTCGTCTGAAGCGATATATGGCAAGTTCGCCAGCAGCAGGTCAATCTTGATCCGGCGCTGTATCAAAGGTTCGGCGAGGTCGCCTTCCAGAAATGTCGGTTTGACGCCATTGCGTTTCGCGTTTCCGCGCGCGATCGCCAAGGCGTCTCGGCTGATCTCAGTCGCGCAGACCGTAGCGTCCTGTCGTTGTCGCGCAAAAGCTACCGCCAGCGCTCCGCTGCCAGTGCCGATGTCGGCGACGGTTAGATTCGGTCGTTCGTTGCTGAGGCGCAGCGCTTCTTCGAGCAGTAGTTCGGTTTCGGGGCGGGGGATGAGCACCGCCGGCGTCACCTGCAAGTTGATGTCGTAGAAGCCCTTCGCACCGGTGATGTATGCGATTGGCTCACCGGCGGCGCGGCTGCCGACAGCGGACCAAAACGCGCCATACTGGGCGTCAGTCAGCAAATGTTCCGGGCGCGCGAAAAGGAAGGCGCGGTCGACGTCCAGGCTGTGGGCGAGCAGGACTTGAGCATCGAGATCCGGCATATCGGCGGACTCAAGCATCGCGCGCGCGGCGCTCAGGGCGGCGCGAATCGTCGAGCTTGATTTGACCTTGGGTACTGCGTCCGCGCGCATCAGTTGAGGGCGCCGGCGGCAAGCTGTTCCGCCTGCTCTTTCGTCGCCAGCTGATCAATGAATCCGTCGAGCTCGCCGTCCATGACCGCGGGCAGGTTGTAGCTGCTGAAATTGATGCGATGGTCGGTCACGCGGCCTTGTGGATAATTGTAGGTGCGGATTTTCTCGCTGCGGTCGCCACTGCCGACCTGACCGCGCCGTTCCGCTTCGCGCTCGGAGCGTTGGCGCTCCACTTCCGCTTCGTAGAGGCGGGCGATCAAGACCTGCTTGGCGCGGATTTTGTTCTGCAGCTGACTGCGCTCGTCCTGCATTTCGACGACCAGCCCGGTCGGTTTATGAATCAGACGCACAGCCGAGTCGGTAGTGTTAACGGATTGCCCGCCGGCGCCGCGAGCGCGAAAGACCTGCGTTTCGACATCGCTCATATCCAGCTGTACATCGACCTCATCCATCTCGGCGAGCACGGCGACGGTGGCGGTGCTGGTGTGGATGCGCCCCTGGCTCTCGGTGGTCGGCACTCGCTGCACACGATGCACGCCGCTCTCGTATTTGAGGCGGCTGAAGGCGCCCTCGCCCTTGATCTCGAAAGTAATATTCTTGAAGACGCCGTTGCCTTGCTCGTTGACATCGAGCATCTGGACCTTCCATCTATTCGATTCGGCGTAGCGGGTGTAGAGACGCATCAGGTCGCCGGCGAAGATGCCAGCTTCATCGCCCCCAGCGCCAGCGCGAATCTCGATGATGACACTTTTATTGTCGCGCGGGTCTTTCGGCAGCAGCAGCAGCCGCAGCTTTTCCAACAAGTTGGCGTTGCTCGCTTCGAGCTGCGCGACTTCGTCGCCGGCGAGCTCGCGCATGTCGGCCTCATCAGCCGCCTGCAGCAATTCGCGCGCGTCATCGAGCTCGGCCGCTCCCCGCTGATACTGACGATAGGCATCGACAATGTCTTGCAAGCTTGCGCGCTCTTTGGCCAGCTCGGCGACCCGTTCGTAATCGGTGGCGATCTCCGGATCGCCCATCAAGCTTTCCAATTCGAGGAAACGGCTTTCGACTTCCGCCAGTTTTTCCAACATGTGCAACGCTCAATTCGGTATCTTGGCTGTTTCAGTTTGAGACGAAAGACTTGTCGCAGCTCACTTGGACCACGACAGCGGATGGCTTTACTGTGCAAGTAGGGACAAGCTTGCTAGAATTCGTCTAGCCGCAGGAGACGGCTGCGCAATGGTTTCCTGAACATGGCTAACATTATACAGTTGGAATCCAGCGGCGGATAGAGTATGACAGTTTTACGAACGCCAGACGACCGCTTCCAAAACCTGCCGGGGTACGACTTTGCGCCGCACTATGTCCAAATCGGCGATACGCGCATGCATTATGTCGATGAAGGGGCGGGCGGTGAGACCGTATTGTGCCTGCACGGGGAGCCGACTTGGTCCTACTTGTACCGCCAGATGATTCCGCCGCTGGCAGAGAAGCAACGGGTGGTGGCGCCAGATATGGTCGGCTTTGGCAAATCGGACAAATACGGCGCGCAAGACGACTACAGTTTTCAGATGCACTATGACAAGCTGGTCGGGCTGATTGAAGCGCTTGACCTGCGGCAAATCACGCTCGTCTGCCAGGATTGGGGCGGGTCGCTCGGTTTGACGATTGCGGCGAATTATGGTGAGCGCTTCGCTCGCCTCGTCGTGCTCAATACCTTTTTGCCGACGGGCGAGGAAAAGATCAGCGAGGCGTTCATGCAGTGGCGCGCCTTCAGCCAGAAGGTGGGCGCGCGCATGCAGGTCGGGCGGCTGGTGGCGCAGACGATCAGCAATTATGAGCTGCCGGCTGAGATCATCGCCGCCTATGACGCGCCCTTCCCCGATGACAGCTACAAGGCGGGCGCGGCGGTTTTTCCATCGCTGGTTCCAATCACGCCGGATATGCCCGGCGCGCGCGAGATGAAATGGGCGCGCGAGACCCTGTCGCGCTGGCGCAAGCCGGTTCAAGTGATGTTCAGCGATGGCGATCCCATTCTGGGCGGCGCGGATCGGTTCTTCCGCCGGCTATTCCCGACAGCGGGCGATCAACCTGAGATCAAGATTCGCGGCGCCGGGCACTTCTTGCAAGAGGAAAAGGGCGCCGAAATCGCCGCCGAAGTCATCGCCTTCATCGAGCGCACGCCGACGACATAAGGGTCAACATGGCGACGCAGACGATCAAACGCAATCCGGGCATCCCGCTCGACATGGGCTGGGTGCGCGCCACCGCGGTCAACCTAAGCGCGACCGAGCGTCGCGCCGCCACACTCGGCGCACGGCGCAGCGTTAAGAATGAATGGCAGGCGGCTTGGCTGCTGCGGGCGATTACGATGATCGACCTGACCACGCTGGCGGGCGATGATACGCCGGGCAAGGTCACGCGTCTATGCGCTAAGGCGCGGCAGCCTCTACGCCAGGATCTTATTGACGCGCTAGAGGTCGGGTCGCTGAAGCTGACTGTGGGCGCGGTCTGTGTTTATCACCAGCGCGTCCAAGACGCGATCGCGGCATTGCGCGGCAGCGGCATCCCGGTTGCGGCGGTATCCACCGGTTTCCCCGCTGGTCTCAATCCATTTCCACAACGAATTGAAGAGATTCATCAGTCAGTCGAGGCCGGCGCCGACGAGATCGACATCGTCATTTCGCGCGAGCATGTGCTGCGCGGCAACTGGGAAGCGCTTTACAACGAGGTCTGCGAGATGCGGCGCGCCTGTGGCGACGCCCATATGAAGGCGATCCTGGCGACGGGTGAACTGGGTCCGCTTTGGCATGTGGCGCAAGCGAGCAAAGTCTGCATGATGGCGGGGGCGGATTTCATCAAGACCAGCACGGGCAAAGAAGACGTGAATGCCACGTTGGAGGTCGGCTTGACTATGACGCGCGAGATCCGCGCTTTCCAGGGGTTGACTGGTTACCAAGTCGGTTTCAAGCCCGCCGGCGGCATTCGCAGCGCCAAGGACGCAATCAACTGGCTGATCCTGATCAAAGAAGAACTTGGCGATGATTGGCTGCGTCCGCGACTATTCCGCTTCGGCGCCTCGGGCTTGTTGACGGATATCGAGCGACAGCTCTCGCACCACGCAAGCGGGCGCTACGCCGCGCGCCACCACATGCCGATGGCTTAAACGAGGCGATCTCCGCGCCTGACCTTTGCGCGTTTGCCCTTCCAAATCTATACTCTTTTGCAATTACTGCCCTCGCAAAATGCCCGTTTGCTAATGCTAAGGTTAACGGAAGCGCTTCAATTACCCATCTTGCAGGACGCGCGAGTCGTCGCTGGCGCGCATGCGCTGGATCGGCCGATTCGCTGGGTGCACAATGCGGGTGTGCCAAACGCAGCCGATTGGCTGCATGGCGGCGAATTGGTGCTGACCACTGTTTACAACATGCCCAATTCCGCCGACGAACAGGCCGATTATCTGCGTCAATTGGCGGACAAAGGCATCGTCGCGCTGGTCATCACCATCGGTATGTTAGTCGACGAGATTCCGGCGCATTTACGAGAACTCGGTGACAAGCTGAGCCTGCCACTGATCGAATTGCCCTATCAGACGCGCTTTGTCGATATCGCCAAGGTGATCAACGAACGGATTTCCGAAGAAAGCCTGGATACCGTCAGCAGGGCGCTATCGATACAGCAGCGCCTGTCCCGATTGGTGCTGGAAGGCGGCGGCTTCCCTGACCTTGCCGAGATGCTGGCTGACCAGGTCGGCCATTCCATCAGCATAGAGAACGAGCGATTTGAAGCGATCGCCAACAAGAATATCGCCGAAGTCGATTCCGCGCGTCGTTATACGATCGAGCATGGCCGCACCAATCCGCATCTAATCGCGGCGCTCGAGGTGGAGTACCTGCCGAAGATTCGCGACAGCCTACGGCCTGTTCAATTGCCGGTTATGCCCGCTCTGGGTTTGGAGATGGACCGGCTGCTGGCGCCGATCGTTGTCCATGGCGAGATTTACGGCTATATCTGGATTATCGCCGATGTGCACGCGCTATCGCCGATCGACATGATGGCGATTGAAATCGGCGCTACCGTTGCGGCTCTGCTAATGCTCTACCAAGAGTCGCTGCAAACGGCGGAAGCCTCGCTGAAAGGCAGCCTCATGGCGCAACTGATCGAAGGGGATGGCGGGCGCCAATCGATCCTCAGCGACCAGTCGCTGCGATACGGCGTTGATCTGCGCCTGTCTTACCGCATGCTTTTGGTCAGCGTCAGGAATGGACAGCCGCCGGCGTCAACGCGGGCGTACCGATTGATTAATCAAGTCTTGGCGCAATACGAAGCGCGGGCGGTGGCGGCGCAGTTCGCCGGGCAAGTGGCGATCTTGGCGCAGGACGACCAGCAAATCGATTCGCTTGCGCGTGAACTGCTCGAAACGCTCGATGGCGAAATTGGCGGCGTCGCCATCGGCATCAGCAGCGCCCTTAGCGGCGCCAAAGCCGTTGGGACGGCTCATAAACAATGTAACGAAGCCTTGGACATTGCGCAGCGGACCAGCAGCGGAAAACGGACGCATCATTTCGATGACCTCGGTTATATCCATACGCTCTACCATGCGGGTCCGGCGAGCCTGTCACAGAATCCTCAGGTGCCGATCCTGCGCCGACTGCTCGATGAAAGGCAGGCGGACCTATTCAATACGCTAGAGAGTTATCTTGATGCCGGTGGCAACAGCGTGCAAACCGCGGAAACGCTTCATATTCATCGCAGCACGCTGAATTATCGCCTGTCGCGGATAAAGGAGATTTGCGAAGTCGATCTGACATCGGCGAGTACGCGGCTGAACTTGCAGATTGCGCTAAAGCTGATGCGACTCTTTGATGATATTGAGGAGGGCTAGTCGTCGGATTTCGCGACCGCGATCGCAATCGCTAGCGTATCGCTATGACTCAAGCTGATATCCCATTCGGCCAAACCCAATTCCTTCGCCAATTCATCGGCTTTGCCATGCAACAGAAGCTTGGGCCGCCGCTTGGCGGATGTGCGAATCTCAATTTCTACCCAGCGGATATCACCGATGCCGCTGCCCAATGCTTTGGCGACCGCTTCTTTGGCGGCGAATCGCGCCGCTAGTCGGTAAGCTTTGCCGCCACAATCCTGGCGCTCGCCGGGCGTAAAAAAGCGATTGAGAAAACGTTCGCCCAACCGATCGATGCCGGCAGCGATACGCTCGCACTCGATCATATCAACGCCACAGCGAATCATGAACATTCCTATGACATATTGTGTAAAACATTGTCTTGGTTCAGCAGGCTAGTCATACCTTGCGGCGAGATTTGCTAGCGTGATTCTGCGATGTCTGCGAGAATAATGCTGTTTTTGGCGCTTATCATGCAGAGGAAATGATACGCTTGCGCTTTCAACTCCTGATGCTTTTGCTTGCCGTAGCCGTATTGGGCGCCGGCTGCCAGAGTGCAGATAGTACACCGACGCTGACGCCTGTGCAATGGCAGCGGGTGACCTTTCTCGCCAGCCGCCTGCAACCGGGCTTCGCGATCAATATTCCCGCTGATTGGAATTACGAGGTGGCGGAAACCGGAATCATCGTCTTCAATTATCCACGATTGCTTGAACTGCCTGACGATGGCGCGGCGATGCCGGAAGGCTCGATCCTGGCAAATATGACGATGCTGACGGCGGTTGACGTACAGATGATCGGCGCGCGCAATGCCGCCGGCATTCTCGACACCTTCATTGATCCTTCGTCCAGCGGAGCGTCTGGCCCCAAATACAACAGCAACAAGATTCTCGACATTCGCGGACGGGATTCTGCCCAATCGGCGGTAAGCATCGGCGATAGAGACAGCCTGCTGCTCGCGCTGGAGCTCGAAGGCAACTACTTGCTGGCGGTTATCGTCGCGCCGAAGGATGAGCTCGCGCGGCAAGCCCAGTTGCTGAATCTGGTATTTGACTCGGCTGAGCTTCGCCTCGGACAATAGCCTTCGGCGCCGGGATTGCCAGCCTTTCAACAGCAAGATCTGGCCCACACGAATATAATGACGGCGACAAACGAGGCAGGGCGTAACGGCTAATGGCGAGCCTGCGATTTCGCTTACGGCAAGAATACTGGCGCAGGGTGGCGCCAGGCAAAATCGACGCCTACCTGCGCAATTCCGCAACGCCCAAGCTGCAGATTGGCGCGGGCTACAATCTGTTGAGCGGCTGGCTGAATACGACGCTCTACCCCTTTGCCAATGGCGCGGTATACCTCGACGCAAGCCAGCGATTTCCGATTCCATCAGCCTCCTTCGACTACGTATTCAGCGAGCATGTCATTGAACATCTCGAATTTGAAGAAGGGGAAATGATGTTGAGCGAAAGCGCGCGCATTCTCAGGAGCGGCGGCCGGATTCGCCTGGCGACGCCGGACCTGGCGAAAATCATCGCCCTCTATACGCAGCCAAACGCGGATGCGCAGGGCGCGTACATCCGCTGGATCATGCGCAGTTTCCGTCCGCAGATTGGCGAATGCAATCCGGCGCATGTCATCAATCAGTCATTTCATGGCTGGCGACACAAATTCATTTATGATGAGCCGACCTTGATGCAGTCGCTAGAGGGCGCCGGCTTCGAGGCGATTACGCGTGTTGATCCGGGGCAGAGCGGCGACGAAAACCTGCGCGGCATCGAACAGCATGGCGATTATGTCGGCAGCGAGGCGGCAATGCGCTACGAAACGATGGTCTTTGAAGCGGTAAAGCCCTAGCCTCCTTTGAAGTAAAGCCGCGAACGCGGACCCAATTGGCGCAAGTCGCGCGAAATTAGCTGTGCAATTCCGCGCGATTATCGGCTACACTATCGTCTTTGACGCAAGTATTCGAGTTGCTTTGGGGTGGTTGAAGCTGATGCCCATTTATACTTATCGCCGCGAAGACGGATCGACATTTGATATCCGCCAGCGTTTCTTCGACAATCCGCTGGAAATCTGCCCCTCCACGGGCCAGCCGGTAAGCCGCGTCATCCAACCGGCCGGAATCATCTTTAAGGGCAGTGGCTTCTACGTCAATGACAACAATAAAGCCAAGAATGCGGGGAAGACCGCGAGTGAAAACGGCAATGGCAAGGCGGCCAAAGAGGGTGAGAAAAAAGCGCCCAAGTCAAAAGGCGAAAGCGAAAGTGGCAAGCCGGAGAAAGCAAAAGCGACCGCCTCCAATCAAGCGTAAACGCAAAGCCGTAATCGACCATCACCGTATCGGATTAACCTGATGAGACTGTATTTTGTTCGACATGGCATCGCCGAAGATTTGGCGGCTAGCGATTTCGACCGCGCGCTGACCAAACGAGGGCGACGGCGCGTCGCCACATCGGCTAGAGTGATGAAGCGGCTGGGACTAGAGCCGATTCGGATCTTCAGCAGTCCGCGGCTGCGCGCGCTTCAAACGGCAGAGATCATCGCCGAAGCGCTGAAGACGCCAGTGACGATCAGCGAGGCAGTCAACTTCGGTTTTGATCTCGGCGATCTTCGGCGTTTAACGCGGAATTTGAGCGCCGATGACGACGTCATGTTGGTGGGACACAATCCCGATATGAGCTACTTGGTAAGCGAATTGACCGGCGTCGATGTGTCGATGAAGAAAGGCGGCTTGGCGCGGATCGATCTCCTGGGTCGGAGTGTGGATGAAGGCGAATTGCTGTGGCTGATCGCGCCAAAAGTATTTGATGCCCTAGGGTCGGAAGCCAGAGCTGCTAGCAAGCGAGATGACCCACTGAAAGCGATGCCAGCGCGGAAGCGGCCCGCGACGTCACAGCCGCTGCACAATCTCATGCAGCGGCGCTGGAGCCCGGTTGGCTTTGACCGCGAGCGCGATATCGATCGGGCGACGCTATTGAGCATATTGGAGGCGGCGCGCTGGGCCGCCTCATCGGCAAACTTGCAGCCTTGGCGCTTCATCGTCGCTCCGCGCGACAATCCGACCGAGTTTCAACGAGCGCTGTCCATCCTCAAGGAGGGTAATCAGACCTGGGCGCAGCATGCCGCCGTCCTGCTTATTGCCGTTACATTGCGCTATCCAAAGCCTGAATATCGCCATCCATACGCCAGCCACGATCTGGGGCTGGCAGTAGGTCAAATGGTTTTGCAGGCGCTCGATCATGACGTTTACGCGCATCAGATGGCGGGCATCTACCCCGATAAGGCGCGCAAGACCTATCAGATCCCCGACGAGTTTGAACCCTTTACTGCGATCGCGCTTGGCTATCGCAGCGAGGACCTGGATCATCTGAGCGAAGGACACCGTGATCGCGAAGCGGCGCCACGGCAGCGTATGGCATTGAGCGAAATCGTCTTCAACGGCAGGTGGGGGCAACCCGCCGAGTTTCTCGCCGAAAGCAAGACCTAGATGGCGCGCATTCTAGTCACGGGCGGGGCCGGGTTCCTCGGCATCAACCTATGCCGATTCTTGCTGGCCCGCGGACATGAAGTCGTCTCGCTTGATATTGCCGATTTCAACTATCCCGAGCGCGGGCAGATCAGTGAGATCCGTGGCGATATTCGTGATCGCGTGGCGGTTGATGCTGCGATGGCGGGCGCGGATTTCGTCATTCACGCCGCCGCCGCCCTGCCCTTGTACGCGCCAGCCGAGATACGAACGACCGACATTGACGGCACGCGCAACGTAATCGACTCTGCGCAAAGGCACGGCGTTCAGCGATTCGTCCATATATCGACTACGGCGGTGTATGGCATTCCCAATCATCATCCGCAAGTGGAAGACGACCCGCGCGTCGGCGTTGGTCCATACGGCGAAGCCAAAGTGGCGGCGGAAGACATCTGCTTTGAATTCCGCGAAAACGGCATGATCGTATCCGTAATTCGGCCAAAGTCTTTTGTGGGACCGGAACGCTTGGGAGTCTTCGCCATGCTCTATGAATGGGCTTATGAAGGGCGCGGCTTCCCATTGATTGGCGATGGCAGCAACCGCTATCAACTGCTGGATGTGGATGATCTCTGCGATGCCGTTTATTTGTGCTGCACGCTCGACGATGATGCCGTCAACGATACTTTCAATATCGGCGCCAAAGAATTTGGCACGCTGGGCGAGGATTATCAGGCAGTGCTCGATTACGCCGGGCATGGCAAGACGGTCACGCCATTGCCGGCCGAACCGGCAATTTGGCTGCTGCGGACCCTGGAAGCGCTGAAACTGTCGCCCTTGTACAAATGGGTCTACGAGACGGCGGCGAAAGACTCAACCATATCAATTGAGCGGGCTGAGGCTCGACTCGGTTTCCAGCCCAAGTATTCCAACCGGGATGCGCTTTTGCGCAATTTCCAGTGGTATCTGGACAATCAAGCCGTCTTGGCGTGCAAAACCGGGGTCTCACATCGCGTACCCTGGAGCCAGGGCATCCTCCGGCTGGCGAAAAACTTCTTTTGACCGCACGGTTTAACGCAACGACAGCAGACGAGATGACCGTGAGAATGGCTTGATGGCTAATTTGAAGACGGGCGGCATCGCTGTCATTGATTTTGGATCTCAGTACACACAGTTAATCGCGCGGCGAATCCGCGAACTCGGCGTATACTCCGAGGTTTACAGCCACGTTGGAGAGGCCGCGCAAATTGAAGAGCATCATCCGGCCGGTTATGTGCTTTCCGGCGGACCCAACAGCGTCTACGAAGCGGACGCGCCTCAGTTGCCCGTTTTTCTATTGCAGAGCGATCGTCCCATCCTGGGTATCTGTTATGGCATGCAGCTGCTGACGGAGGCGCTGGGGGGAAAAGTTGCGGCTGCGCGCGAGCGAGAATACGGACCGGCCGCGATATCGCACCAGCCTCGCAGCCCTTTGTTTGACGGATTGGAGGCCCAGCTGCAAGTTTGGATGTCGCATGGCGATCGCATTGAGTCGCTGCCGCCTGGCTTTGCCGCGCTGGCGCAATCAGAGAATTCGCCCTTGGCCGCAATCGGCGACCTGGAGCGCGATCGTTACGGTCTGCAGTTTCACCCTGAGGTGCAGCACAGTTCTGGCGGGCAGGCGATATTGCGCAATTTTCTATTCAAGATTTGCGCCTGTCAGCCAAAGTGGAGCGCAGCGGCAGTCATCGAAAATGCGGTCGAAGCGATTCGGGCGCAAGTCGGCGGCGAGCGCGTGCTGCTGGCTTTAAGCGGCGGCGTCGATTCGGCGGTGGCGGGCGCGTTGCTCAATCGCGCGATCGGCGAGCGCCTTGTCTGTATTTTCGTCGATCACGGGATGCTCCGCCAAAATGAGGCGGAGCAAGTCGTCCAGGTCTTTCGACATGAACAGGGCATGAACTTGATTGCGGTGCACGCGGTCGAAGACTTTCTGGCGGCGCTAGCGGGCATCACCGAGCCGGAAGCCAAGCGCAAGGCGATCGGTCGGCGCTTTATCGAGACTTTCAGCCAGGAAGCGCGCAAGCTGCGCGGCATTCGCTTTCTGGCACAGGGCACAATTTACCCCGATGTCATCGAGAGCGCCGCCGACAGCGCCAGCGCGAAGACCATTAAGTCGCATCACAATGTTGGCGGTTTGCCTAAAGACTTGCAGTTTGAACTGGTCGAGCCCCTGCGCGATCTGTTCAAGGACGAAGTCCGCAAAATAGGTGAGGCGCTCGGCTTGCCGGATTCGATCATCTGGCGGCAGCCCTTCCCCGGTCCCGGCTTGGCGATACGCTGTCTGGGCGAGCTCACCTGGGGGCGATTGGAAAAGCTGCGCGCCTCCGATGCCATCTTCACAAGCGAGCTGGCGACCGCCGATCTGCTGCGCCAGGGCACGGCGCAGAGTTTCGCGGTGCTGCTGCCGGTGAAAAGCGTCGGGGTAATGGGCGATAACCGCAGTTATGAAGAAACGCTCGTTTTGCGTTCGGTCACGACAGATGACTTTATGACGGCCGACTGGGCGCGCCTGCCCTATGACTTGCTGGCGCGCGTCAGCGCCCGTATCGTCAACGAAGTGCCTGGCATCAACCGCGTCGTCTATGATATCACCAGCAAACCGCCCGGCACTATCGAGTGGGAGTGAGACCGTGATCTTTGCCTGCACGAGTGTATCCGTCTATAAATGAATCAGCATTCATTGCTCGGGAGGACGAGCCATGCCAGCCGCTTATGTATTGATTCATCTGAATATGTCAGTTGATTTCGCCGACTCATTGCGCGACATACGCGCCATCGACGGTGTACTGCGCGCCGATCTCGTAGTCGGCCCCGATGATTGCATCGCATACGTTGAATCCGAGGACATCACGCAGATGATGAACACGATTCGCGCTATCCGCGGTGTCAATGGAGTAGGCAAAACCGACACCCGTTCAATTGCGGAAATGTAATCGCATTGCTGCTTTCGGCGACCAGCGTCTGCTAAGGCCGCCAGCGCAGCGGTTGCTGGTATGTGCGCTGCTTGCGACTCAGCTGCCCCGGCACGCTCCCAGCCTCAAAATCAAGCGTGCGTCCGGCTGCGTTCATCATCGTAACGAACAATCATGTTTCTGCGGAAGTCTTCGGCCTGGAATTGCTTCGTCCAGGATTGCAGCCAATTCTGACCAGAAGCGCGCTGTGCGGTTGTGCGCGTCCGCTCCCAAAGTAATTTAACTTAATTGTTGCATATTCGGTAATTTTTGTTATAAAGAATCAGGTTAATTGCGCATTGAGAAACATTGCGTAGCAGTAATGGCGGTTTTCAACCGTTGCAGTCATCGCGCAGTTTGCCAATTGTGGGATTGTTGAACAGGTTGGGGAGCGGGAGCGGATGGCAGAAAAGATACTTATTATTGACGAAGAGAAGCCAACCGTGGAAATGGTGTCGGCCTTGCTGAGGAGTCGTGGCTACGAAGTATACGACGCCATGTGCGCCCAGGCCGGATTGCGCATGGCCTATCAACATCAGCCGGACCTGGTTTTGCTAGACGTAAACTTGCCAGACCGAGACGGCTGGGACGTCTGCCGTCAGCTTCGCGAACTTTCCGATATGCCGATCATTTTTGTCAGCGCCAGAAGCGGTCCGGAATATGCGGTCAAGGGATTGGATGTGTATCTGGCCGATGACTATGTCGCCAAGCCCTTCCACGACGATGAATTGGTCGCGCGTATCAAGGCAAATTTGCGCCGCGCGCCAAATTCGACGATCAGCGAGGAAGTCGTTTTCAAGAGCGGAGATTTCCGTATCAATTTCATGAACCGTGAAGTGTGGATTCGGGGAATGCTCAAGCATCTGACGCCCAAGGAATTTAACTTGCTGGCTGCGCTTGTGCGTAACGCCGGCAGGGTCGTATCGCGCAATGAATTGGTTACGGAAGCTTGGGGCGGCGAATACAGCGATGCCATCGACAGTCTAAAACTTTACATACATTACTTGCGGCAAAAGATTGAAGTTAACCCTCAGCAGCCGGAGTACATCCTCACATCGCGCGGCGTCGGCTATCGCTTCACCAACCGCTGACTGGCTCAACGCAGCAGCGACCGCAATAAGGCATCCGTCTGCCTCACCATCGTTTCCACGCGGAAACGCCCAAGGTCCAGTCCACAGTTTGCAGCGAATTCCTCTCGCCGTTCAATAAGCTCCCGGATGCCCTGCCGAAGCGCGGCGCCATCAACGTAAGAAACAAGCAGGCCGTTGATGCCATGGCCTACGACTTCCGGATTGCCGCCGACATCGCTGGCTAGCACTGGCGTACCGAGGCGCAAACCTTCGAGCAGCGTATGCGACAATCCCTCATAGCCGCTGTAAAGCGCCAGACCATCGGCGGCGCGAACCAAGCGATGAACTTGCTCTTGCGCCAACTGGCCCGTGAAAATGACGCGCTCGCCGAGCGGCGCCGCCAAATTCGCCAAGCGCCAGCGATCGGGTCCGTCGCCGACAACAACCAAACGGGGATCGGTCACTTGGCTCAGGGCAGCAATCAGATGGTCGATGCCCTTCCAGCGCTGTAGTCGGGCGACGGTGATCAAGGTCGGGCGATCGTCCCAGCGCAATTGAGAACGTATCTCAGCGCGCGACTCGTTTGGCGCGATCATTGGCGGCAGCGCGTTGTATATAACATGCGTCCGCGCCGGATCGACGCCCCAGGAAACGACCATTCGCTTTAGATACTGGCTGGGCACGAGGATGGCGTCCATCGCCGCTAGCTGGCGCGAGCGCGACGCCTTCTGCCAGCGCACTCGCCAGTCGCCTCGGAAGGACTGGAATTGGTCAATGCCCAGGTCGGCCGGGATCCAGCCGCGGCGGTGGCAGCGCTCCCAAGCTTGATCGCCGACGATCTTGATGACATGCGGTTGATCACGCGCCCCCAGAAGCGGCAAATCGAGGCTGTGGCTGTATACCAAGTCGGCCCAAGCCAGATGCCGCCGCGACGCCAGCGCAAAGCGCGCCTGACGAATCGGATAGGGGCTGCGGGCGATGCGCGACACCGGATAGGGATAATCGCCTGCATGCGGCTCGCCAAAGGTCTGGACGCGCAACTGCCAGCCGGCATCCTGCAAAGCGGGCAAGATCGTCTTGAGGTAAGTCGCCGGTCCACCGGGATCTGGATGAAAGATGCCGCTGGCTACGAAGAGCTTGGGCAAATTGCGCTCCCCCTAGATGACCCGTCCGCGAATCAGAATGTGGCGATTGAGGAAGGTCGCCTTTTCGCTCCCCCAGTCTTGCGGATCCATCCACTCGCGCGCATGCGGCGGCGCGTCTCGCAAGATTTGGATCAGTTCGGCGATGGTGGCGCCGTCGTTGCCTTGCCGCCGCGCCCAGGGGATGAAATCGTGCCGCTTGAGATAATGCTCGCTGTGCTCGATAGCGAATCCGGCGCGCCTAAACATCGCCATCCACTCGGCCTCGGCAAAGGCGCGATGATGACTGGGATCGCGCAGACGCTCGAAGTGATCCACGATTCGCGCCGCCGCTCGGTCATCCGGCAAATCATGATCCTGCAGCATGAATACAGCGCCCGTTTTCAAAACGCGCGCGCACTCCAGGACGAAACGCGGCGCGTCGGGAAAATGATGCGGCGCTATGCGACAGGTCACCAGGTCAAAACGGTCGTCTTCAAAAGGCAGGTTTTCCGAGTCCGCCTGTTCAAAGCTGACGTTGGCGACGCCCCGCTCTTCAACGATAAATCGCCGCGCCTTCTCCAGCATGCGCGGCGTGAGGTCGCTGGCGATGACGTGGGCGACGTGGGGCGCGAACTTCAGCGCGGTGTGTCCGCCGCCGGTGGCGATATCGAGCGCCTGCCACTGCGGCTGCGGCTGCACAATCGCCAGCAGCCGATCCAGGTCGCTGCCGCGGGCGTGGGTCTCGCTGGTGATGTAGCCTTCAGCGAAGCGAGAATAGCGCTCCTGCGACAAGGCTTTTGAGTCTTGAGCCTTAGTCATGTAACCACCATCAGCATGAGTGAGATGAGCAAGTGTAGAGCCACTATGATACGTCACCCGCCGACACGTAACTTGCTAAGCAAGGGGCGCAAGAATTTGACTGCTTTTATCAAGTCTGTAAAGCCCAGTTCTGGCTTGTCATGAGCTCCAGAGTCGGCGAATCCCAATATCTCCTTAAGTCGGTCAGCGCTTCCTGGCGCAATCTTCGCAACTATCGCGTTAACCCCTCCCTCCCACATATGTTCAGCAGTTTGTTCCGCCCATGACCGAGGATCAAAATTGTCTGGACCGTACTTTATGTATATCACTGTATATAGGCGTTCTATGGCCAGTCTCACGAAGTACCAAGCGCGACCCAAATTGCCATCGTCCGCATAATCTTCCGCCAATTTGAGTCGTTCAGCTACTCTCCTGTTACCTTCCGTAATCTGGATGCCATTTCGTCGCGAGTGGGCAATTTCCAATGTCACGTAGTCTTCGTAGTCGAAGTGATAGTGGCTTATGTCACGCGCGAACAAATCGCTGTGTGTGAGCACAATGACCTGAAAGCCGTTATCGCGCAAGTAGTTGAGAAGTTCATTGGCGAACGACTTGAAATGTTCGTCATCCATAGACTGTACAGGATCATCCATAATAAGGCAGCGATGACCCAACAGCCTTGAGCGAGTGATAAAAGCTGCAATACCAATTGCATTGACTTGCGACTCGCTCATCACATTAAGCGCGTCGATATCGCGACAGTTCGTACCGTCGTCAAGACGGGCAGTAACTTCAATTTTGACCGGAAACCCTTTTCCGCGAGGTTTCGGTATATTGATGTGCTTAAAACCGGAGTACCTGTCTTCCCTCAGCAGTGACCAGATCTCCGTCATACCATGCCCAAAGTCTGTTCTGCGCCTTTCAAGAAAGCGTTGGCGAAACTCGATTAGAGATGAGCGGATGGACTCCAATTCTCGCTGTGTAACCCGTATCGCACCATCCCATATTAGATCGTCTACAAGTATCGAAGAGCTATTCACAACGCTAAGCCAAGTCTGGCGGTCAGCGTAATCTTGATCCATGCTCGCCATTTGACTTAGGACTTCTTCAAATTCGGCAAATGCTTGTTCGTATTTCCGTGCATGTGATTCAATTTTCGGCAACTGATTATACAAATCGGATAATGCGTCTCCGTAATCGTATTGCAATTCCGTTGCGGTCAGTTTCTCCACCAACTCCCGTGACAATTCGTCAAAATGAAGAAGTCCCTGATTTGCGTCATTGTACGTAATGTGCAATTCCTGAAACTCGTCAGCGAATTGTGTGGTCCCCACTGCCTCCAAATCGCTCTTCTGAACGTCGCATGGTATCAGACCGGTACGTACGGCTACCAAGTCTTCAATTGCTTGTCTGACGACAATTGTTTCAGATTCAAAGTCCTTCTTTGCGGTAGAAAGTGTCTTGCGTACTAGATTCCAAGCGGAAACTTCTTCTATTCTGGCTTTGGACAACGTCTCGAAATCCTCAAATGCACATAGAGGACAATGCTGCAGTTCTTCGTCTCGAATCAGGCCCGCCGTCCGCAGGACATCAAGTGAACGTGATATGGCACGCTGCGCATCTAATATACTCTCCTTTGATTCGATCACTGTGAGAAAGTTTGCTTTTGAGGCCAGAAGCGCTTCTGTCGCTTCCTGATAACGGACAGTTGACAATAGAGACAATGCCTCTGGGTCTAGGTTTCTCTTGGGCGTCAATTCATCCAGAAGTGGAAACTCACGTTGCCGCGCAAGCCTCTGCATTTCCTGAAGGAGTCTTTCTGCATCTTCTACTTCAGTTGACTCTGCAATGCCAAAAGACTGCGCCGCGATTGTAGAGAAATGCCGATCTAACTGTGTTGCCACATCCTTGCGTGGGCCTGCTGCGACATCCCTAAGAAACTTTGGAGCCGATTCAGACATCGATTGGAATTCTTCTGTCCACGCCGAAAGCGGTTTACCGCCTTCTCTCGTAAACCGCGCTAATCCGTTGTCTCCTACAACAGCCTTTTGAATCAGTTGAGTAATGCCATCAACATTCAGTAAACGTTCGAAGTAGTCTCTTCGTTTTGGTGGCGGATCGAATACGAACCGCTGCAATGTGTGTTGCATCAGCAGCGGAGCTTCGCCCGAAAATAGAGAGTCAAGAACGTAATCCGAATCGTCTACGAATTCGCCGTTAAGAAAGAGAGTCGAAACACAGATTGAAGTACTCTTTGAATTATAGTCTTCTAGAAGCTCCCGTCGAAACTTCCAGATATGACCCGAACTTCCAAACTCGGCTTCAACCCAAGTCACTTCTTCGTCAGGTTTGAGACGGTGTGCAATACAATTGGCAAGTTCCTTTGAGTCGCCATATTCGCGCCGAGCAAGCTGTCCAGTAAGTAGCCATTCGATGGCCTCCGCTAGGCTGGTTTTACCGGAACTGTTTCTGCCATCAATGACCACAAGATCATGGTTCAGGTCTATAGGGATTTCTTGCTTTCGGAATCCACGGAAGTAGTTCGCACGAAGCGACAAAAGACGTCCGCTTGCATGCGCTGTGGTCCGCCTCCCCAATTGGATTTGGTCCAAGTCGAACGCGCCTTGTTCTGCCAAGCTTTCGTCCTGAAACCGAGCCTCGGTTCGATTAGAAAACCATGAATCGATGCTCCATTCTTCGCCTACAGCGAGGAAATCACTTACCAGGTCAGCTACTGGATGTTCGGTCTTAGTTAGTGGCAAAAGCGGACTATCAACGCGGTAGGTCATTTCAGGCGTCCTTAGCATCGTGGCAATTTAAGGCCGGTCATTACAGCAGTAATGAATGGTAAAGGCTGCGGAATCTTTGTCAACCATTAGCCCGGCATATGAATTGTTCAGAGAACGGACGGAGGTGCTACAATCTACGACATTACCAAATACAGTTACGCCGGTTTGGGGGCCAACATGATCGACAAACGCACACTCCAAAAAGAAGACCTTTGCCAGCTTCGTTTCCTGAATGGCGGCGCCCTGTCGCCGGACGGCGAACGAGTCGTCTATGCGGTCAACAAAATTAACGCGGAAGACGACAAGGAATACAGCACAATTTATCTGCACGATATCGCTTCGGGTAAAACGCGTCAGATGACCAATGGGGCGGCGGTCGACGGATTGCCCAGTTGGTCGCCCGACGGCAGATCAATCGCTTTCAGCTCGGACCGCGGCGGCAAAGCGCAGCTCTACCTGCTGCCGGTTGACGGGGGCGAAGCGCGCCAGCTAACCAATTTCCAGCGCGGCATTGGCGGCGGAATCGCCTGGTCGCCGGATGGTGGGAAGATCGCGTTTAGCGCCGTGGCCGACGCCCAGTCGCCGGACCTCGGCAAAGAAGCTTACCGTCTGGACCGCACCGTGTACCGCTTTGATGGCATCGGTTATCTTGATGACGCGGTGCAGGACATTTATGTGCTGGACATCGCCAGTGGCGCTACCAAGCAATTGACCGATGATCGCGGCAACAATAGTAATCCACGCTGGGCGCCGGATGGTGGCAGCATTCTATACGATGCCAATATGCGATTCGACAATTCGCGCGCGATGACGCCGGACCTAAAGTCGGTTGACCTTGAAGGTCGGCAGACGCTGCTCCTGGAAGACTGGGCGAGCGTCGACAAAGCCAGTTTCACACCGGACGGCGCGCGGATCGTCTTTGTCGGGCGGCCCGATGACGGCAAACCGATCGGCACGAAATCGGATTTATACGTTCTCGACATGAAGACGGGCGATATCACTTGCCGGACGCAAAGTCTGGATGTCGGCGTCGGCGGTCGCCTGTCGCTGGATATGCCGGTCGCCGGGCTAAGCCTGCCCAACCTGCTGGTCAGCGATGACGGCGCCTGCGCATACGCCACCGTGCAGCGCGGCGGGACCGATCATATCTATCGAATCGCCCTGCAGGGCGTGGAGGATTGCCGGCAAATTACGCAAGGTGATTGCGCCGTCTTCCCGCTGGATCGGCATGGGGAGAAGCTCCTGTTTGCCCGCACCAGCCTGAACTCTCCGCCCGAACTGTTCACGCTTGAGCTCAACAGCGGCGTGTCAAAGCAGCGCACCGAACTGAACGCCAACATGCTAGAGGAGATCGAGTTACCAGCAAGCGAACACTTGACCTGGAACAGCATTGACGGCGCAGCGGTCGAAGGCTGGTACATGAAACCGCCAGCGGGGGAAGCGCCCTACCCCACAATCCTGTACATTCATGGCGGTCCCCACGCCGCTTATGGCTGCGGTTTCCATTTCGATTTCCAAATGCTGGCGGGCGCTGGCTATGGCGTGCTATTTCTCAACCACCGCGCGTCGACTGGCTACGGCGACAGCTTCTCCACCGCCATTAAGGGCGATTGGGGCAATCTGGATTATCAGGATCTAATGAGCGGCGTCGATCACGCCATCGAACTGGGATTGGCTGATGCCGATCGGCTCGGTGTCTGCGGGTCATCCGGCGGCGGCAATCTGTCTTGCTGGATCCTTGGTCAGAGCGACCGCTTCAAGGCGGCGATCCCGCAGAATCCGGTCACCAATTGGCGCAGCTTTTATGGCACCAGCGATATCGGCATCTGGTTCAGCGTCGAGCAGATGGGCGGCCACCCCCATGAGATTCCCGAAGTCTACGAGCGCTGCTCGCCGATCACCTACGCGCATCGCTGCCGCACGCCGACGCTTATGGTCCAAAGCGAACTCGATTGGCGCTGCCCGGCAGAACAATCCGAGCAATTCTACACCGTCCTAAAGGCGAACGGCTGTGTCGTCGAGATGCTGCGCCAGCCGGGCGGTTATCACGGCGCATCAATCAGCGGCGCAGTCAATTTGCGGCGCGCGCACAACGACGCAATGCTCGAATGGTTCGCGCGTTACCTGTCAGCCGATTGAGACGGTTGCCAGCGCAACTTCTTGAGCAGGCGGCGGTCAATTTCGTTCAGGCGTTCCGGTCCTAATCGCTGCAATTCTGCGCGAACGGCGTAAGAATCCCGCCGCAGCTTCTCTACATCAATGCCTTGGCAGCTGTCTGGAAGCTGGTGCAGCCATTGCACACTGCGCTGCAGCATTTTTAGCGCGCCGCGATAATTGCCGCGCTCAATTTGATAATAGGCGACGCCCACCTGAAGGATAGCGCGGTACAGGTCACGGACGGGACCAGCGGTCTCCACCCATTGCGCCTCAAAGAGGTCATGCTGCCGATAGAATTCGCCCCGGTTAAAGGCGCGCGCGCCCGCTGTCGCCTGCAGCGGCAGGGGCTGCCCGCACTCGCAGGCCAGTCGCTGCAAGGTCAACCGGTCGGGTATTCGCGCCATGTCGCTGATAATCTGGTCGATGCGCAGGTCAAGTTCGTCCCAGCTCAAGGCGAGGTCTGCGCCATGAGCAATTGCGTCGGCGCGTTTGGCGCGGTCATCGGCGACGAAACAGATCGGGATACGGCGCGTAGCGGCATTGTTCTTCACAGCCAGAATCAGCGAAGCCCACTGCTCATCCGCCCCATCCATAAAGACGAGCGCGACCGGACGATCGATTAAGACATCGACAATCCTTTGCGCCTGGCTCAACTCTATGTTATTGTATCCGGAGAATCTGACAGCATATTTTGCGAAAGCGCGACCTTGGCTCAAAAGGACGAGCGTGGCGTTTTTCAAGCGTACTCCTACCCATATCTTGGCAAGTAAGTCGAATTGTGGTAGCGTTGACTTGTTAACTATAGAATAACAGTTCAGGCAATAGATGTTAAGAACCGCGCCCTATGACGAGCCGGATATTCGGGCTGGTAAAGCCTTGCAATCGCTTGACAGTAGCGCTAGCGGACGAATATAATTCTACTGACATAAATTATCCTAGTATCATACAGTATGGCAAACGAGCAATCGTCAGGGGGGGATAGATTGGCTGGAGCGGGCGGCGGCTATCTCAAACCGCGGCTCCTCAGATTGCAGGTCGGCTATTTGTTGTCGGAAGGTCCGGGCAATTCTAAGGAATTGCCGATACAGCTTCCGCAGCGGTTGCAAGTAGACTGCGACCTATTTTTGGAATCACTTACCGGGTTTTTGGTTTTGACCCGCACGAAAGAAGGTATCCTGATACAGGGTACATTGAAGGTAAGCCACGCGCGGGAATGTGACCGCTGTCTGGAAACGTTTGATCATCTCTTTGAGTTGAACATCGCTGAATTGTTCGCCTCGCCGCCCGACGCCAACAAGAGCGCGTTTCATGTAGATAGCAATGGCGAAATTGATCTTGCCCCGCTTCTGCGGGAAGAGATTCTCATTGAGGAATGCTATCGTACCGTTTGCCGCGATGGCTGTCGCGGATTGAGCGCCGAAACCGGCATCAACCTGAATCACGAGCTAGAATCGCAATTTACCGAGGTCCCGTTGATGGACGGAGGAACTTCGATCGATCCGCGATTGGCAGTATTGAAGCAATTGTTGAAGTAAGCCAAGCCGAATCAACGGATGCGCAGCGCATTAGGGGTGTAAGCGTGTCCGGCAAGTTAGGGGTGTAATTGTGGACGAGTATGAAGGCAGGTATGAGTCTGATATTGACTTGATGACCTACCTGGACGAAGACAAGGGTGAGAAGGACTCGATGGAGCTCTTCTTGGACGAGGCCGATATCGATCTCTTTGATGAGACCTTTGAGGAGGAGTTGGATCTTGTCGAAGAAGGAGACGATCACGACCTCGGCGAGATAGCCTCGAGCGATACGGTCGGTCTATATCTTAAGGAAATGGCCCGCGTTCCTCTGCTGACCACCGAGGAAGAAGTGCAACTGGCGATGCGTCAGGAAGCGGGACAAAATGCCGAGCTGCAATTGGAGGGGGCGCCGGAGCACGAGCGCCGCGCCGAATGGCAATTCCTGATTCAAGATGGACAGAACGCTCGCGATCATCTGATTAAAGCTAATACGCGCTTGGTCGTTTCAATCGCCAAGAAGTATATGTCGCGCGGTGTGCCTTTCCTCGATCTGATACAAGAAGGCAACCTGGGTTTGATGAAGGCGGTCGAGAAATTCGATTACCATCGCGGCTATCGTTTCAGCACTTACGCGACCTGGTGGATCCGACAGACGATTACGCGGGCGATCGCCGATCAGGGGCGTACGATCCGCGTTCCGGTGCATATGACCGATCGCATCCGCCAGCTTTATCGCGTTGCGCGCGACCTCGAACAGGAGACCGGCTGCAAGCCCTCGGTCGAGGAAATCGCCGAGGTGATGGAATGCGAGCCGCGAAAAGTGCAGTGGATGCTGAAAGTCTCTTGGCGACCGCTTAGCCTGGAGCATCCGGTTGGCAAGGATGACGACAGCGAATTGGGCAGCTTTATTGAAAACGATCGCGAGCCCAACCCGTCCGACAGCGCCTACAACAAGCTGTTAAAAGAGCGGATTGAGGAACTTCTAAATACGCTGACGCCGCGCGAAGCAAGAATCCTGCGCCTGCGCTTCGGCCTGCAAAATGGTCATTGCTATACGCTGGAAGAAGTCGGGCAGAAGTTTGGATTGACGCGCGAGCGAATACGACAGATTGAGGGACGCGCGCTGCGGCGTTTGCGCCATCCGCGCCGCAGCCGAAAGCTGCGCGATTATCTCGACTAGCGGCGCCACCGTCCGCCCTATGCCGTAAACACCAAGCCTATCTCGTTTTGTCGGACGCGCCTAGCGCGTCGACGAACGGCTTCCGCATCATGACGTAAGCCGCGCAAGGTTTTCAGAGTCGCAACTATTCGACTTTTGTACGGCTTTGGCAGGCGCCGGCGACAGAAGGCATCCCGTCGCCGAACTATGCTAGAATCGCCTTTATGGAAAAGACCGCCAGCCATCGCAAGACGGCGCTCATTCTGGTCGGATTCATGCTGCTGCTGATCTCGTGCAATCTGGGAACCAGCGACACGGGCCCGCCAACTTTGGCGCCACTGCCAACGCTAACGCCCCAAGCGACCCGGGGCTACGCCGAGGCGCGCCCGGTCGTCGCGCCTGAGATTGGCGTGACACCGGTTGCGCCGACCGCTGACGGCATCGGGCAGTTGCTCGAACAGGTGGAATCCGACCGGCTGATGTCACATATTCGCAGCCTCCAAGATTTGCGGACGCGGCATATCAGTTCGACCCAAACATCAGCCAATGAGGGCATTGGCGCAGCGCGGCGTTATATTAATGACCAGTTTGAAATCTTTCGCGCCGCCTCAGGCGGGAGCTTCTACACCTTTGAGGTTGGCTTTTACGCCTATGCCACGCCGGATGAACGAACACCGCAATACAATATTGTCGGCGCCATCGGCGGCACAGACCTGAATGCCGGCACCGTCATCGTTGGCGCGCATTACGACAGTATTGGCACGCCGCGCGATTCCGGCGACGCCTATGCGCCAGGCGCCAATGACAACGGCTCGGGTGTGGCGGCGGTCCTGGAACTGGCGCGTATCATGAGCGCGTCCCAGTACAAGGCGACAGTCATGTTTGTGCTGTTTTCCGCCGAAGAAATCCAGCGGCAAGGCAGCATCGCCTTCGCCAAATGGATTCACGATGACAATGTCGATGTGATCGGCATGATCAATCTCGATACCATCGGCAATATACACGACTTCGCTGGCAATCGCGAAGACCGCTACCTGCGCGTATACTCGGCCGGACCCAATGACGGTTCAGCCTCGCGGCGGCTGGCGCGCGAAGCCAACTTCCTGGGCCACAATTATGATCTCACGATCGGCCTGCAGGTGATGGATGCGGTCGACCGCGAGAATCGCTACGGCGATCATCAGTCATTCAGCGATCTGGGCTATCCGGCGATGCGCTTCATCAACGCCTTTGAAGAGAAACGCAATGCCGACCCGACCGATACGATTGAGTTTATCGAGCCGGATTACCTGCGGCGCTCGACGCAAGCCGCCCTGGCGCTTATTACCGCCCTGGCTGATGGACCCCGGCCGCCTGCCAACGTCGCCTTGCGCGAACGCGATGGCGGCAAAAAAGAACTGGTATGGGAACCAGTGGACGACGCCACTGGATACATCATCGCCTTGCGCCCGGCCGGTTCGTTGATCTATGCTGACCAGTTACCCATCAGCGAGACCAAGGTGGTTTGGGCTGGCTTCACGGATTATGCCGGAATCGCGATCGCCGCCCGGGATTCTCGTGGGCTGATCGGTCCCTTGTCCCACGAAATCATCCCGCGCTAATACCATTTCTATTCAGGAAACGGCGAAAATGAGGGCGCGACGACCGATAATGCACTTACCGAGCATCATAGATGTTGGGGCGACTAAAGGTCGGTCTCTGGGCGACCAGGTGAGTCGCACGACAGTAAATTATGCAATGCTTCGGGCGAGCCGCCCCCTCGCCCGTACAAGCGTCGACGAGTGTGCAGGCTGCGGAGTGAACGGCGAATGATGCGCATCGCCCACATCATCAAAGTGACGCGCATAAGCGGCGCCGAACGGCACCTCCTATTTCTTGCGGAAGGTTTGCGGAAGCGCGAGATTGACGCTCATCTAATCATACTGGTTGAGCGCGACGAGCCGATGGATGTCATGGCCGCGGCTGCCGAGAAGCGCGACATTCCCTTGACGCGATTGACCATCCACCGGGATTATGACTTGTCGCTGCCTCTGCGGCTGCGGCGGGCGCTGCGCCAAATCAAGCCCGATATCGTCCACACGCACTTGATCCATGCCGATCTCTTCGGATACGCGGCCGCCAAATTGGCTCGCGTCCCCGCCATTGTAAGCAGCCGACATCTCGATGATGCCTTTCGCTATCGCGCGCGCTGGCGCCGCATTAATCGTTGGCTCTGGCGCCGGATTGACGCTGGCATCGCGATTTCGGCGGCGATGGAGCGGTTCGCGCTGGCGATCGAGGACGCGCCCGCGGAAAAAGTCAGCATCGTGCGTTACGGCATGGAATACCGTTGGCGCAGCGACGAAGACATTGCCGCCTCGCGCAATCAACTCAGAAATGAACTGAACCTGCCGCCGGACGCGCAAGTGCTAGGAATGGCCAGCCGCCTGGTGGAGCAGAAGGGCATTCCTTATGCGATGGAGGCGCTGCGCCGCATCCGCTCCGACTTTCCGCAGGCGCAATTGGTGATTGCCGGCGATGGCGAGAAAGCTCGCGAGCTGCGGCGTCTGGCGAGTATGCTCGGCCTCGCCGATCGCGTTTGCTGGCTGGGCTGGCGTGAAGACGCGGCCGATTTGATGGCCGCCTTTGACATCTTCCTGCTGCCAAGCCTGCACGAGGGTTTTGGCCTGGTGCTGCTGGAAGCGATGTCACGCCGTGTGCCGATCATCGCCAGCCGGGTCGGCGCCATACCGGAAGTCGTCGTCGACGGCGAAACCGGCATTCTGGTCGAGGCGCGCAATGTCGAGCAGCTTGCCGAGGCGATGGCGCGCCTGCTAAAGGATCGAGCGCTGCGCAAATATATGGGGCTGCTGGGCGCCGCGCGCCTGGAGGAGCAATTCAGCGTGGAGAAGATGGTGGACGGCACGCTCGCCATATATGAGAAGATTCTGGAGTAAAGGGAACGGTTGACAAAGAAGGTATACCTGTCATTTGCGCCGGAAGACGGCAAAAGGGCGGAAGAATTGCGGCGGATTTTGCTGGCGCAGGGACATCGCCCTTGGATCGAACCGCAGCTCGTCGACGGCGGACACTGGCGCTATGAGATGGAAGCGGCGATCGGCGCGGCCGACGCGCTGATTGTTCTCGTGACAGCAAGCTCCGCGCTGTCGCCATTCGTTACCTATGAGTGGGCGCTTGCTTTGGGCGCTGGCTTGCTCGTCTTCGCCATCATTTACGAAGAGACGACCGAGCATCCGCGCCTGGCTACGGTCCATCGCTATAACCCTCGGGCATTCAGCGATGAGAATCACTTCTGGGATCACTTTGTTGGCGAATTCAATCAGCGGATTGAAGGCGCCGCTGCCGACAAGCAACCCTCAGCGATATCAGACGACCAGGCGATTGACATCGACAAGAGCGTCATGCCGACCGAACCCGGTTACTGGATCGTCATGCGGCGCGGACCACTTCGAAACCAGCTGTTTCGGCTGGAGCAGGCGGTGGTCAACATTGGGCGCGACCTGGCAAACGATATCGCCATCCGCGACGGACAGGTAAGCCGCTACCATCTGCGCCTGCTGCTTCAGGGTCAAGATTATCACCTGGAAGACTTGGGGAGCACCAACGGCACGCGGGTCAACGGCGCGCAAGTATCGGAGCGGACGCGCCTGAACGATGGCGATATCATCGCATTGGGCGACGGGATCCTACTAAGCTACGATTTGGTGTATTTGGAGTAGTTCGCGCTTCTTGAAAGACCAGCGCCATGTGTGTGCGCATCAAGGCACAACAAAGATGACATCGGAGGCTTGCACAATGTTGCCGGCCCGTACCAGCGCCAGCCGCAGCACATAATTGCCGGGCGAGAGCGCGTCGGCATGCAGCGTTTCCAGTTGACCCTGCACCACCGGGTTGTGATGCGGGTTGCCTAGCGGCGTCCAATCAGCAAACTGCCCGCCACGAATGTAGAAGTGGTAATTCTCCGCTTGACCGGGATCAAAATGCGCGGTGCCGATGATGGGAATCGCGCTGCTGACCGATTGGCCCGGCGCCGGCTGTTGAATTTGCAGCGCCGCGCCGACGCTGCCGATGGCTTGCATGCCGTAAACACCGGGCCAGCAATCCACCGTCGGCAGGTAAGCCAAGCCTTTTTCGCGCGCATAGCGCTCGGCTTCAACGGCATCATTATGCGAGGTAGTCGGTCCGCTAATGAAGAAAAGATTCTGCGCGCCAGCGGCGATCGCTTCATGCGCGTCTTGCACCGGCACGCGACAGAAATTGGGTGGGACCGGGGGCTTTTCGCCTGGTCCAAACTGGAATTGAAGCCCGGCTGCCACATCTGGCGGCAGGGGATAAGCCAGGGTCTGATACACGCCGGGAGAGACCTCGCGCAGGACCGAGCCCTGCACCGGAACCGGCGTCGGATAGCGCTGCGCTACGGGCGGGTAGATGAGGCCGCCACCCCCATCGGGGACGCCGGCGGGACCATCTAGCGTCCACTCGTTGATCGTATTGCGGCAATCGGTCGATAGCTCAGTCAGGCGGCGCACATCGCATATCTGCCGCAATGTCATGCCATTGGGCGGAATCGGCTGATCGTTAAGCAGCTGCCCATCCGTCGCAAAGGCGGCCAGCAGCTGCCTATTGCCATAGATGCCGCCGAGCACGGTATTCCAGATCGGCGCCGCGCCGGTCAAGCCGGAAGAATCAATCATCGGGTCGCCGTCGTTATTGCCTACCCAAACGCCGACAGCGACATTACGTGTATATCCAATTGTCCAGTTGTCCTTGACATCATCGGTCGTTCCCGTTTTGACCGCGGCGCGGATGTTATCGGAGCGCAGCGCGCTAAAGGCGCCCATCGCCGGGCTGCGCGCCCGATTGTCGCCAAGCATATCGGTGATGACGAAAGCGACCCGCGGATCGAGAACTCGCGCCGCCGCCGCGCCCTGCAAGACCGTCCGCTCGTTGATCTGCCCCTCGGGGCAGCCGTCTTGGTATTGATACAAAATTTGATCATCGCTATCGACCACGCAAAGGATGGACGTTACCGGCACATAGCTGCCCTGATTGGCGAAGACAGCAAAGGCGTTGGTCAATTCGATCAGCGTGACTTCGCCGCCGCCCAGCGTCAGGGACAAGCCGTAATTTGAGGCGTCCTCATCCAGCGTTGTAATGCCGAAGCGCCGCAGCAAACTCAGCAGGTAGTCGACGCCGACCAGGCGCAAGGTCTGCACCGCCGGAATGTTATAGCTGTTGGCGAGCGCCGCGCGCATCGTCATCGGTCCGTGGAATGCCTCATCGAAATTGCGCGGGGAATAAGCGGGCAAGCCGGGCAGCGCGATTTGCGTGCGCGTGTCCCAGAGAACGTCTGTCGTGGACATGCCCCGCTCCATCGCCGCTGAATAGGTAAAGGGCTTTACAGTGCTGCCAGGCTGACGGAAAGCGGTGGTGACATTGACGCTGCCATCGATCGCCTCGTTGTTGTAATCAATGCTGCCGACCATGGCGATGATCTCGCCGCTGGCCGGCTTGGTGACAACCACCGCCGCGTTGCTGACGTTTTTCGCCTGCAGCTGCGCCACTTGATTGGCGGCCGCGCGCTGCGCCAGGCGATTGACATCTTGGTCGAGCGTGGTGTACACACGTAAGCCGCCGCCGGTGATGTCTTCCGGGCTGTAGCCGAGGCTGCGCATCAGCCGTTCCAACTCGCCTTGGGCGTAAACAGTGAAATGCGGCGCCGCGAGCGAGACCTTGGCCGGCGCAAAAGACAAGCCATCGCTCAGCGCCAGCCGTACCTGCTCCTGCGAGATGAAGCCTTCTTCCGCCATTTCGCCGAGCACCTGCCGCCAACGTTTGTCGACCGCCGCTTGCACCGCCGGATCGGGATTCAGCGGATCCAGCCAGGCAGGCGCCTGCGGCAAGCCAGCCAGCATCGCCGCTTCGCCGACGCTGAGCTGGTCGACATCTTTGCCAAAGAAAGTCTGAGAAGCGGTCTGCACGCCGTAAGCCAGATTGCCGTAATAGATCTCGTTGAAATACATTTCGAGGATTTCTTTTTTGCTCTTGGATTGCGTCAGCACAATCGCGAGCAGAATTTCTTCGGCTTTGCGCGCAATGCTGCGTTGCGCGCGTTTCTCGAAGTCAAAGAAGATATTGCGCACCAACTGCTGTGTGATGGTGCTGCCGCCGGGCGTGCTGCTGCGGTCTGCGGCGCCAATATAGTTAAGCGCAGCCAGGGCTGTATGCCCCAGGTCAATGCCCATGTTTGTGAAGAAGGAATCGTCCTCGATAGCAATCGTCGCCAAAACCAAGGCATCGGGGATCTGCTCGTGGCTGACGCGCGTTCGCCGTCCCTCGCCAAAAGCCTCATAGAGTTCGTTGCCGTAGCGATCGTAAATGAAAGTGCTTTCGAAGCCGCGATAGTTGTCGACTTCGGCGACGCGCGCCGTCCACTCGGCTTCGACTTGAGGCAGAAACACCATCGCCGCGCCAGCCGTAAGCAAGCTCAAACCGCCGCAAAAGGTCAAACTCAAGCCAGCCAGCACCCAGAGGCAGCCGAAGGGCAAACCCAGGAAACGACGTTTGCGCCGCCGCCCGCGCGCCAGTGGCATCGCATCATTCTTCGCTGATCGCCGCATTTGCGCCGTCGCGCGCGCCGGACTAAAGCCGCCGGCCAGTTGCGGGACGGTGGGCGCTTCGTTAATGGGCAATCTTGCTGGCGCGCCGCCAGGAATAGTGGTGATTTCCTCCGGCGGATGCTTGCCAGCATTTGGCAGCGGCGACGCGATTTGCCCATAGGCGGGCAAGGTAACCAGATCGCTGCGGGCATCGCGCGGGGTCGCTTCATCCAACTCCGACACATGTGGCAGCGAAAAGGGCATATCCGCCCCCTGCTCGACTTTAACCACTTCCGTGGTCATCGTATCATCGTCAGCCGGCGGACGCGTCGAAGACCGTGCAACCGAATCCTTGTCCCCTAAGTCGCTTTCGCGCTGTTTACTATCCTGCTCCATTGCGAATCCCGTCTTGCCTTCGCGCCTATTCTATCAGAATAAAACAGACAAGGCTGACGCAATCGACGCCCCGCCAACGGGTGACCTACGTTTGCCGAGAGGAATGATTGAACCTCGCGCCTTGCTGTCCCAAGACGCGTATTCTGGTTATGCCGACGCTAGAATGATAGAATTGGCGTTGGGAGGATACAGAGAATAAACATGAACGTCGCGCCGGAGACAGTGCAAGGTCCCGAGCTTGAGTTGTCCATCGTCGTCCCCATTTTCAATGAGGAAGGCAATATCGCGCGGCTGCACCAAGAACTGACCGAGGCTTTGACCGAGCTGGGGCGCGATTACGAGGTCATCGCCATCAACGATGGCAGTCAAGATCGCAGTTACGAGAATCTGAACGCGGTCCAGGCGCGTGACAAACGCTGGCACATCATCCACTTCCGACGCAATTTCGGGCAGACGGCGGCAATGGCGGCCGGATTCGACGCTGCGCGCGGCGAAGTCGTGGTGACCATTGACGCCGACCTGCAGAATGATCCGCGCGATATCGGAAAGATACTCGAGAAATTCGCCGAGGGTTACGACATCGTCAGCGGCTGGCGGCAGAATCGCAAGGAGTCCCTATTCCTGCGCCGCATCCCCTCAATGATCGCGAATCAGCTGATTTCGCGCAGCACCGGCATTAAACTGCATGATTATGGCTGTACGTTAAAAGCCTATCACTTTGACGTGGTCAAAGGCGTCCGTCTCTATGGCGAGCTGCACCGGTTCATTCCGGCGCTCGCCAGCCAGATGGGTGTGCGCGTGGCTGAAGTGCCGGTCAAGGATCGGGCGCGGCGCTGGGGCAGCAGCAAATATGGCTTCAGCCGCACCTTCAAGGTCATCCTCGATCTGATTGTTGTCGTCTTCGTTCTTAGTTATTTCAGTCGGCCACTTTACGTATTCGGCGCGGCCGGCTTCTTGGTTGGCGGCATCGGCACGCTGCTGGGCGCCTACTTGACTATCTTCAAGCTGCTGACCGAAAATAAAATTGGCGACCGCCCCTTGCTGCAATTGGCGGCGCTGCTGATGGTGCTTGGTGTGCAGTTCATCAGCACCGGCATCGTCGCCGATATGATCATGCGCACCTATCATGAGTCGCAGCACAAGCCGATCTATTTCATCCGCGAGCGGCGGCGGAGCCAAGCTCCTTGAACGCAGAAACTGTAGGGGAGACCTACTAGGTCGCCCGCGAAATCATCTTCACCAAAAGGCTTCAGCCAGGCGCTTCAAACCCGCGCGGGGCATCGAAATCGAAGAAACTGATATGCCAGATTGAAGGATCGGCATTTGGGTCGCCGGCGGTTTCCAGCATGAGAATCTCGATCAGCGCCAGGCGCCCGTCGGCAACCGTGATATAGGCATCAATCAGCACATCGTCCTGCGGATCGATGAAGCCGAATAGCAAGCCCTCCACAGCATCGCCAGCGGCTGTCGCTTGAATATGCCAGGCCGGCTGATCGTCGAACAGCGCTTCGGAATCCACGATCTGCAGTTCGCGCAGATCCGTCATCACCTTGTCGATCCCATCGTCGGGCGCCAGCAAGCGACCGACATCGAAGTCCTCGAAAGCGGGCAGCTGCCACCAGGGCGCGCCGCTGGGGAAGCTGAGCCACTGGCGGTCGTCGCGCGAATAGATATCCAGTGACAGCGGAATAACCAATTGCACATGCGCGTTGATATGCAGTTCGTTGGGGCTAATGACCTGGGCTTCGGCGCTTCGCAGCGTCGCCGGCAACATGTTGACGCCGTCGAAAGTCAGCGCCAATTGATAGGGCGCGCCAGTCTGCTCGATGGCCAGACGGAAGCTGTCAGCAGATTGCAACTCTTGTACGGACCTATCCAGCAGTGCCTGCGGCTCGGCGAGGGGCAAGTCCTGCGCCCCCGCAAATCCGGCGCAAAATACGAAGCAAGCGGCAATTATGAGCCTAATCCGATTCTTCATAGCGTAACCTTCAATTCGAATGAGCTAACGAGAGGCCGGCGCACCCAACCCGGGCTAGAATTCGCGCGCGATCAGATATTCCGCCCAAAGCGCCAGCAATCGACGGTATTCATTATTCGGCAGCAAGTTTAGGTGAGCCAGCGCCTCGTTCACAAAGCGATGAGAGACTTCTTGCGCATAACGAATAACCCCCAGATCGCATACAAGCGCCGAAAGGGACGCGATGTCATCGGCGCTGGCCGCAACGTCGCCCAGCGTTCGCAGGATCTGCTCCCGTTGGCTTTCGTCGGCGCGTTCGAGCGCTTTCAAGGTCAGCAAAGTGGATTTGCCCTCACGAATATCGGAGCCGACCGGCTTGCCCATTTGATCCGCATCGCCGATGATGCCCAGGATGTCGTCTTGAATCTGAAAGGCAATGCCGCAGAGACTGCCGAAGCGGGCGATCGCCTTCGCCTCGGGCAGATTGGCATCGCCGTCGTTCAGCGCGATTGCGGCGCCGGCTCTTCCCGCAAACTCGTAGAGCGCGCCCGTTTTCTTCCAGAGCATATCGAGGACCCGCTGCTCATCAAGCTGACGCGCGCGACCGGAATACTGTACATCGAGCGCCTCGCCCTCGACCAGCAGTGGCGTCACCTGGCTCGCCAATTCTTGTGCGAGCCGCAGCACGATTTCGGCTGGCACGCCGCGCTCGAGATGCGCTTCAAATAGCAGCGACCAAGCCCAGGATTGCTGCACATCTCCGGCGAGCATGGCAATCGTCATGCCATAGTGTTCGGCATCATCCGCACCCCAGCCGAACTCATTCGCCGCCCGCCGCGCATATTCGCGGTGCACCGTCGGCTGCCCGCGGCGCCTATCATCGCGGTCGATCACATCATCGTGAACCAAGGTCCAGGTGTGATAAACCTCGATCGCAGCGGCGACCGGCAAAACTGTCGACTCGTCGCCGCCGAGCGCGCCACAAGCGAGCATCGCCACCGCCGGGCGCAGCGACTTGCCGCCACTCTTCAGGTAGCTGTAGACGGCATCGCGGATATGCGCTGGGCGAAAGCGCTCCACGAAGCGCTCCTGCAACAGATAATCCAGCAAGATCCGCTTGCGGCTATCCACCGCATCCAGCAGCTCGTCAAAGGGGAACTCATCCGTCGCGTCAGCCATTAAGCGTTGCGATCCCGTTGCTAGGACTCAGAGCCATTGTATCATCTCGATGGGACGCGCCCAATCGGTAGCAGCCGTTTCTTCATGCCAGCCGCGTGATTGAAATCTCGCGCAGCTCTAGCGATTGCGGATGCGAGACATTGAGCAAGCCCCGCCCAAAGCGGCCCTGGGGCGTGACGATCGCGTATTGGTTGTCGATCCAGGCGATGAAGCCGAGGCGGCTGCGCGGAACCCGGCGAGTGCGCAGGACTACGTCATCGTCAACCGCAAATTCGGCGCTGTCAGATCGCCATTCTATGCTGTACCTGTGGAAATCTTTCAACAATGCCGCATCCAGCGTCGCTTCGCTGACGCCGATGGCCGCCTGCCCCAGCGGCCAAAGCGCATCATAGAGCCGGCAGCTGCGCATGAGCAGGAAACCGAGCGGCGCGACCGGCAGAAGGGCGCAGAAACGCCAATTCTTCGCGTCAAATGTCGCCGCTTTCCAACCACTGCCTGGCTGGCCTTTTGCCAGGGAAATGTCATTCGCTGGTCCGCCGAAGAAAAACCACAGCGCTTGCGGCAGACGGAAACCGCGTTCGCCGGGAACAAATGCGTGGTTCCAGAAGCCGAAGCCGGCGGTTCCGCTGATTACGCCATGGGCGCGAGCGCGCAATTCCAGCCGCAGCGGCGGCTCATTGGCGAAGTCGCGGACGGTCGCTTGGTAATCACTGATTTGCGCATCGTGATAGACCGAAGCTGGCCCCGACTTAAGCGTTAGGCTGACCTCATCGGCGGTCAGGCGAGCGCCGCCGCCGCCGAGTTCGGTTGCGCGCCATTGATTTGGCGAAGGCATCGCGCTTCACCTCACGACGAAGTTGCAGCTTTCTTCTTCGAATTCGATATCGGTGCCTGGTCCGTAGGCGGCGTAGCCATCACTGATGGGGTTGCGCCAGGTGACGCGATAGGTGATGACATGCGGACCGGCTTCCAGCGGACCGAAGGGCACATACCAGTAGACGACGTGCTGATTTCCGCTGCGAGAAGGATTGATGCGGTACTGGTTGACGTTTTCGATGACCGCGCCATTGACACGCAGTTCGTGAGTGGCGTTGGTCATGTGCTGGCGCAGATAAGCTTCGGTGCTGGCGAACCAGGCCCAGAAAACCCTGATTGTCGAGCCCGCCGTCAAGCCTGAAGGCGCGTCGATGCCAAAAGCCGGGTCATTACAGAAGGCGAATACATTGACATTGAAGCGCGGCGTCGCCCGCGGACGCGCGGTGGGCGCCTCCACCGTGGGCCTGCTTGCCTGCTCTTGCGGCGTGCTGGGCGCAGCATCAACGGTGGCGGTAAGTTCGGCGCCGACCAGCGCTGTGGCGGTCAGTCGCATCGCATCGACATCGGCGATCGGCAGGTTGATGACCAGGATGCCGTCTTCGGTCTGCGCGCTTTCATCGGCGGCGCCGAGTTCGACAACGATTCGCGTTTCTTCGCTAAGTCGCTGCGCCTCGCCCGCGCTTGGCGCATCCGGCGGCGGACCTTCCAGCCGGAGCAAGGACGCGCTAACCCAGCCTTCCTCGCCGTCTTCCAGCCGTACCCGATACCAGTCTCCCCCGTCGTTCTGCCCGATGACCTGCACGCCACTTTCGGGCGCCAGCGAAGCAAAAGCGGCAAATTGTGTGCCCGGTCCACTGCGGACATTGACGCGTCGCTGTGAGACAACGACGGCGAAGACCGTCGCCGTCGCCGTTGGCATTGCCGTGTTGGTCGCGGTGGCCGTAGCCGTCGGCGTGTCGGTCAGCGTGAAAGTCGCGGTGGCGGTTGGTGTGAATGACGGCGTAGGGGTTTCCGTTGGCAGCGAAGTCGGGGTCGCCGATGGCGTTGAAGTGGCCGTGGCTGGCAGCAGCGCTTCCAGGCTGCAGCCGGAGAGCATCATACAGAGCGCAAGACCGGCAATCGTCGGTCGCAATAGTCGCGCGCGCCACGCGACGCTGAAAGGCGGTCTCGCGGCGGGCACGATCAAGGCTTTCCTCTGTAGTCGAAGCCAGGCAGACCAGGTCGAATTGATACAGATTACGTCATCCACTATGCTTAACCATTATAGGGGAGTTCGGCGATTACGCGCAAAGCGCTGGGGCAATACTCCCTGTTGAATGGCGGGCATATCGCTATTGACTTATGCAGGCGGAAGATTTATCCTGAGTGATGCAAAAGTGCCTGTAGCTCAGTGGATAGAGCACTGGTCTACGGAACCAGGTGTCGGGAGTTCGAATCTCTCCAGGCACGACTCATAAGCCAACCCGCGGGTTGGCTTTTTCTTTGGCCGCGCGGCAGCGCAAAGAGTTGACCCGTATTAGTAGACGCTAGCGCCAGCGATAGATATACTTTGCAATAGGCGCCCCGCTTTCTACAGATTTCGGAGCAAGGCTTATGACCGAGACGAAGTACCGAGTCGCGCCAAAGGGCTTCACAGCCGAGCAATGGGACAGGTTTTTGCGTGATGGCATAATCATCATTGAAGACGCACTTTCGCAAGCTGAGATCGACGAATACCTGGCGGCGATTGATCGCCTCACAGCCGCCGACCCCGATTTCAAGGATGGCGACCGCTTCTATCGCGATAATTTCGTCGAGTTGGACCCAATACTAACGGGGCTGATTGATCATCCTCGCCACATTGGCTACGCCTACGACATATATGGAGAATTGCTCAAACTGCACGAGACGCAGCTATTCCTGCGCGAACCCATGCAGGTCCAGCGCAACAAGTGGCACCCGGACGGCGCGCGCGTCGTGCCTTATGGCGTCTTTTCGCCGGTGCTGCCTTTGCAGATCAAGGTGGCCTACTGGCTGACCGATTTGCCCAGGGCGGATATGGGCAATCTGGTTGTCCTGCCCGGCAGCCACCGCACGCAATATCAGGAAGCCTACGACACCTACGACACGCTTCCCGGCGAGTTGATTCTCAAGGTGAAGCGTGGGACGATGACGGTAATGCACAGCAGCATCTGGCACAAGGTGGAGCCGAATCTCAGCCAGGTCACGCGCAAGAACTTCTTCATCGCTTATTGCCCCTCCTGGGTCACCGCGGCTGACCGCATCCACTCCGACCCCGAGTGGCTAAAGACCCTGAATCGCGAACAGCGCATCATCATGCGCAACTATACATACGGCTATGATTATGCCAAGCCGCCCAAAGAAGACTTCCCATTATTCCTCGATCGGGAAACAGGCTTGGATCATGATCCAAACATGTACCACGAGCGCGTCGTCATGGAGCGGCGCAAGCGCTTGACATTCCACGAGCAGCTGGAGATGGCGGTCGAGGCGTAATGAATCTCCGTAAGCTGCCTCGCTCCCTGGTACGCGCTGCCGCCCATTGCCGCCGCGGGCAAGGGTTCAGGCGCTATTCATGGTAATGCAAGGCGAAGCGGAATCCTGATGAGCCATACCCCACATGCCATTTTCGGCACAAAGAGCCGGCCGAGCCCGCGCTTGACTCATCGCCAGGCGGAGTCACTTACCGGTTTCGTAATGGCTTCTCCCTGGATTCTGGGCTTTCTCTTCTTCGTCGCTTTTCCCATGATCGCCAGTCTCTACCTGGCGATGACTCGCTGGGACATCTTTACACCGCCGAAATTCTTGGGCTTGGAGAATTTCGAGGTTCTGCTGACCGATGATCACGTCTTCTGGCAGTCCATGCGCGTCACCACCTTGTTTGCCGTCTTCAGCGTTCCCCTGCAGATCGCGGTGGGCCTCGGGCTGGCGCAGTTGCTCAACCAGAAGATCCGTTTGCTGGGTATGTTTCGCTCCATCTATTATTTGCCATCGGTGCTGAGCGGCGTGTCTATCGCGATCATGTTCCGCTGGATATTCGGCACTCAGTTTGGATTGCTCAACGGCGCGCTGAAAATGCTGGGCATTGAACCCGTTTCTTGGCTGGGCGACCCAAATGTGGTGCTGCTCAGCTTCATCCTGATGAGTATATGGGGCAGCGGCGCCAATATGCTCATCTATCTGGGCGCGTTGCAGAGCGTTCCCACGGAACTGTACGAAGCCGCCGAGGTGGACGGCGCCGGTTCAGCCAGAAAATTCTTCAAGATTACGGTGCCGATGATTACGCCGGTGATTTTCTTCACCTTAATCAACGGGATCATTCAGTCGCTTCAGGAGTTTCAGACGCCTTTCGTTTTGACCAACGGCGGACCGGCTGATTCGAGCCTGTTCATCGTCTTGTATCTGTATCGCAACGCCTTTCAATGGTTCCGGATGGGTTACGCCTCCGCCATCGCCTGGATCATCTTTGCCTACGTGCTTGTGCTTTCACTATTGGTTATGAAATCATCCAGCGCCTGGGTCTACTACGAAGGTTCTCTGAGAGGACGTTGATGGCCGTGATTGCCGCAGCGAAGAATCGTAAAGGGAGCGAGCGAATTCAAAAGCTTGTCGTCTACGCCATTTTGCTATCTGGCGCGGTCATTGTCCTCTTTCCCTTCCTCTGGACTTTCTCAACATCGCTGAAGACACCGGATCAGGTTTATCAGATTCCGCCAAGGCTGATCCCAGAACCGATGGCGCCGGAAAACTACGATCGCGTGCTCAATGAGCGTCCCTTTGGGCGCTGGATGCTGAACTCGTTTTTCGTGGTTGCGGTGTCCACAGTCGGCACACTGCTCTCCTGCAGTTTGACCGCATTCGCCTTTTCGCGCTTGCGCTGGCCTCTCCGCGACAAACTGTTTCTGGTGCTGCTGGCTACGATGATGCTGCCCAGCCAGGTTACGCTGATTCCGACCTTCATCATCTTTAAGCATTTGGGCTGGGTAAATACATATTTCCCTATCACACTGCCCGCCTGGTTCGCGCGGAACGCCTTCTATGTGTTTCTCCTGCGCCAATTCTTTATGACCATCCCGCTGGACCTGGACGATGCGGCGCGCATGGATGGCGCCGGTCATTTTCAAGTGTACTGGCGCATCATCTTGCCGATGAGCAAACCGGCGCTTGGTGTGGCGGCGCTGATGTTCGCGCAGTTCAAATGGAGAGAATTCCTCGCGCCTTTGATCTATCTCAATCGCAGCGAGTCTTACACCGCGGCCATCGGTCTGCGCACTTTCATGGATGAAACACACGGCACGGACTGGGAGTTGATGATGGCGGCGAATATCCTGTTTATGATTCCGGTCGTCATTGTGTTCTTTTTCACGCAGCGCTATATGATTCAGGGCGTGGTGATCACCGGAGTAAAAGGCTAGCGAGAGGAGGCGCCGCGACCAATCTGAAGCGGGAAAGTTCAAGCGGGATGAGTTCGCAACTGGAGGAAATGATGAATAAGAAGTTTTCAAGACGTGACTTTCTCAAGCTGTCGGCGATGTCTGGGTTGGGCGCGGCATTCGCGGCCTCGCCCTTCAGCGCGCTGGCGCAAGACTCGATTACTATTCGGCTTACCGCTTGGGGCAATCCGACGGAGTTTCAGGCGCGCGAGGCGACCCTGGCGCTATTCGATGAAATTCAGGATGCGATTGATGTCGATTTCATTCACATTCCGTCGGAATATCTGACCAAGATTCTAACGATGATCGCGGGCGGCGATTATCCCGATGTGATGTTTCTGGGCAACGGCGATGTGATTCCCTTCGTGTCTCGCAATCAGCTGCTGCCGCTTGATGACTTCATGGCGCGCGACAACTTTGACACATCCGATATTTCGCAGCAGAATCTGAAGCTGTACAACACTGACGGCGTCCAGTACGGCTTCCCGGTCGATGCGCCCAATCAGCAGCTCTTTTACAATAAAACGCTCTTTGATCAGGCCGGTGTCGAGACGCCGTCACCAGACTGGGAAGACGATTCGTGGAATTGGGAAGCCTTCCTGGAAACGGCTAAAGCCGTCACCGACAAAGACAACGGCATCTGGGGCTGGCAGGTGAAAACCGGCTTTCGCGCCTGGTGGATTTGGGTTACCGCCAACGGCGGCGAATTCTTCAACGAAGACGGAACGGAATGTGCGCTGAATTCGCCGGAAGCGGTCGAGGCATTTCAATTCTTGGCCGATCTCATCCATGTGTATGAGGTGGCGCCGCCCTTGGATGTGGCGAGCGAGCTCGGCTCAAACGAGCTGTTCCAATCGGGCGTGACTGCGATGGAGACTTGGTGGCCCGCCATCGGCCGGATGCGCACCAATATTGCCGACAGATTCGAATGGAATGTTGCGCCACATCCGGGTGGCAAAGCTGGAAAGACCACCGCCGGCGGCGGCACCGGCCACACCATCTCGGCGGAGACGCAGCACCCCGAAGAAGCCTGGGAGCTCTTGAAGTTCCTGATCTCGACGGACTGCGTCTCGATTTGGACCGATATTATGGGCATCGTGCCGCCCTTGACGTCGGTTGCCGAATCGGATGTTTTCCTAAAACCGGGCGAGCCGCCGGCTGATATCCTGGTTTTCACCAAGGGCAATGATTACCTGAGGCCCGATCCGCGGCATCCGCAATTCACGCAAGCGCGGCAGATTGCGCAGAGCCAACTTGAACGGCTTTGGATCGGCGGCGTTAGCGCGCAGGAAGTCGCCGATGATATCGTCGCCGAGGTGAATCGCTTGCTGTAGGCTACAAGATCTACCCCCTCCCAAGAAGCATTGGCGAGGGGGTCTAATCTATCGGCGGAAGCTGTTGCACGATGGACCGCCCCAATTTCATCATCATTATGACGGATCAGCAGCGCGCCGACATTTGCCGGCGGGAAGGTTATCCGCTGGACACCACGCCGTTTCTCGACCAGTTGGCGCGCCAAGGCCTCTGGTTTAATCGCGCTTATACGACGATGCCCGCTTGCCTGCCAGCCCGCGTCAGTATGTTGACCGGGCGCTATCCGTCGGCGACGCGCGCGCGGACCAATCACAATGGCGAAGACGCCACTTATAGCCGCGACCTGATCGATGTCTTGCGTTCTAGTGGTTACAAGACTGCGCTCTGCGGCAAGAACCACTCTCATTTGACAGCCGATCGCCTCGATTATTACTTTCCCCTGGGACACGGCGGCGGGCGAGGCGACGAGCGCAGCGATGACGAAAAGGCTTTTGACGACTACCTGATTAGTCTCAACCATCGAGCGGACTTCAATCCGGCGCCTTTTCCAATCGAGACGCAGTGCCAGTGGCGAGCGGTAACGGCGTCAATAAACTGGATTGAGTCGCTAGATGGCACGCAGCCCTTTTTCCTCTGGCTGTCCCTCCCCGAGCCGCATAATCCGTATCAAGCGCCGGAACCCTACTTTTCGATGTACCCGCCGGAAGCGCTGCCGCCAAACGCGACTGACGCATCAGACTTGGAGGGCAAGGGCTTCAAGTTCCGCTGGACGCGGCACATTGGCGAAATCGCATTTACGGACTATGCTGAACAGTTGCCGCGCGCTCGCTCCAACTATATGGGCATGATCCGCCTTATCGACGATCAGGTCAGGCGCTTCGTCGGATATCTTGAAGAAGAAGGCTTGCGACAGAATACGCATCTTATCTTTCTGTCCGATCATGGTGATTTCGTCGGTGAATACGGCTTGGCGCGCAAGGGTCCCGAATTGCCCGAGGTATTGACACGGATTCCCTTTAGCTGGGCTGGTCCGGACATCGCCCCGAGCCATGAACCCCAAGACGCCTTCATCTCCATCGCCGATATCATGCCGACGATCTGCGACTTGATTGATGTGCCGCTGCCAGACGGTGTGCAAGGGCGCAGTCTGAAACCGCTGCTGCTGGGCGAGGACTATCCCAAAGAGGAATTCGCCAGCGCCTATGCCGAGCATGGCTTCGGCGGCTTGCATTACACAGCTGACGATGATTTCGACCCGGCAGAAGACGGACTTACAGCGGGCGTCGCTTTCGATGAACTAAATGGCTGGTCGCAGAGCGGCGCCATGCGCATGCTGCGCCACGGCGATTGGAAGCTGGTCTTCGATATGCAGGGCAATGGGCAGCTTTATGACCTGAGCCAGGACCCGTTTGAGTTAGACAATCTGTTTGACAAGCCCGAGGCAGCAGACGTTCAGGGCGAAATGCTGGCTGAACTATTGACTTGGACTTTGCGCGTACAAGATCCGCTGCCGCACCCGCGGCGGCGCTACAGGTTCAAATCCGATCCCAAGAACTACTGGTCGCCTTACCGCTGACCGGAAGCGTCTCCCGCGACAAAGCGGCGAAACTTGGGCGTTTCGCCCGGCGCCGGCGAATTGGTGAAGACACCGCGCGCCACCACCGCCTCCCGTCCACCGAGTGAATCAATCCTCGCCGCCTGATCAGCTTTGGCGCGCCGGTCCACCGCTTCCGGATCCACAATCTCCCGCAGTTGCGCTTCATAGAGAGCCAGCAACTGCCGCGTCGCCGCATCGGGATTGATGGCGAGATCAATAAGTTCGTCCGGGTCAGCAATCATATCGAAGAGTTGGGCGGGCGCGTCAACATGATAGATATATTTGTAGCGCTGGTCGCGCAGCATGTAATAGGCGTTGCGCGACCCAATCGCATGATACTCGGAGAATACCGTTCGCTCCTTCTCATCTCCTGAGGCGATATCCCAAAGAGAACTGCCGGGTCGCTCGAAGCCATCGTCCGGCGGCGAGCAGCCGACGGCGTCGAGGATCGTCGGGTAACAGTCAATCAGCGAGATCGGCGTATCAACGACCTTGCCGCGCGGCACACCTGGTCCCGACATGATGAAGGGGATATTGCACGCTTCTTCGTACATGGTGAACTTGCCGTAGATGCCGCGCGCGCTGATATGCTCGCCGTGATCAGAGGTGTAGATGATGCGCGTTGAATCGCGCAAATCGAGCGCGTCCATTTCCGCCAGCACCTGCCCTATCTGCTGATCGAGGAAGGTGCAGATGCCATAGTAGACCGCGTTCAGTCGGCGGATCATCGCTTCGGGAAAGGGCTGCTCGCTGCTGAAGAAGCGCCGCATGTACTCGTAGGCTGGGTGACTGGGCCAGTCCGCTTCTTGCCACTGCGACGGCATCGTTATCTTATCGTGCGGGTATAGGTCGTAAGTATCTGGCGGCGAAAACCAAGGCGGATGCGGCGTCACGAAGGAGAGGAATAGCACCCAGGGCGCCTCATCATCGGCATGAGCGCGCAGCCACTTAATCGCGTTTTCACGATTGCGGATGTCATACTGCTGGTAAGTCGAATCAGCCGGACCCGCTTCATCAATGGCGGGCCGCCAATCGCGCCGAATCGAGCCATCACGGATGCCGCTGGCGGGGTCGCCGATGCCATCAACGACGTGCAGCGGCTCAATCTCGCGCGTAAATCCGTTGTCATCATCGGCGCTGCGGAAGTGCAGCTTGCCGATGGAATCGACGACGTAGCCTTCGTCTTTGAGCCGATGTCCCCAGCTGGGTACCGAACCGTCGTAGGGAAAGCCATTGTCCCAATTCCCAATTTGATGCACATATTGGCCCGTGGCCAGGGCAGCGCGGACCGGCACGCAGATGGCGCAATTGGTGTAGGCCTTGCTGAAGCGGGTTCCGCCCTCGGCAAGGCGATCGAGATTGGGTGTCTGCACGAGCGGATGCCCGGAGCAACCCATGGCCGCCGCCTGATGTTGATCGGAGATGATGAAAAGCAGGTTGGCTGGATTCATGGGGCGTCCTTCGCTTCTGCCGCAAAACACGACGCTGGATCTTAGCATATCCGTCAGAACCAGGGCAAGCAGCGAGCAGTCACCGCTTGCTTGAGCCAGTCCCTGACGCTACACTCACGCAGATTAGTCGCCGACAAGCAAGGATACACCCGTGACCATCACTATGCGAGCGGACGCGCTGACGCGCCTCGCGCGCGACATCTTCGCCGCCGCCGGCACGCCAGAAGATATCGCCGCGATCGTCGCCGAATCGCTGGTGACAAGCAATCTTCTGGGGCATGACTCCCACGGCGTGCTGCGCGTGAAGCAGTATATCGGTATGATCCGCCGCGGCGTGATACAGCCGGCTGAGCGGCCGCGGGTCCGCAAGCGCTTTGGCGCGATAGCGATGGTGACGCTGGGTTACGGTTTCGGGCAGATCGGCGCGCTCTACGCCGCTGAGTTGGCGATTGATATGGCGCGGGAGCATGGTATCGCGGCGGTATCGCTGGGGCAGACAACTCACGTCGGGCGCCTGGGCGAGTGGACGCAGATGATCGCGGCGCAAGGGCTGATCGGCATCGGCTTCGCTGGCGGCGGCTTCTCGCAGGGCTTCGTGGCGCCATATGGCGGGCGGGAGCGCGTCTTCAGCACCAATCCCATGTCCTTCGCCGTGCCCTGCGGTGATGAAGGGACACTGCTGCTCGATTTCGCCACATCGGGCGTGGCCCACGGCAAAGTGATGCTAGCACAATCCAAGGGCGCGCCCGTGCCGCAGGGCATGATGTTGGATAAAGCGGGGCGTCCAACGACAAGGGCGGCTGACCTGGATGATGGCGGCGCGCTGCTGGCGATGGGGCTGCATAAGGGCTCGGGCTTGTCGATGATGATGGAGATCATCCCCAACCTTCTGGCGGGCGACCGACCAATGAGCTCGCCCGAATTTCATCATGGCAATCCCATGCTGTTGCTGGCGCTGCTGCCGGAAGCATTCGACAAAGCGACCGATTTCGCCGCCCATGTTGAGACCTTGAAAGCGCGCGTCAAAGCGGTCGCGCCGGCGGCTGGCTTTGATGAAGTGCTCGTGCCGGGCGAGCCGGAAACGCGCTCTTACGCCGAAAGGGTGAAGAATGGTATACCTTTGCCGGATCGGGTGTGGGCAGATCTCTGTGAGTTGGCGCGTGAATTTGGGGTTCGACTTCCTAGGCCTCAAGAATAACCATTTGGGCGGCGGAAGCGGGCGAGCCAAGGGTCTTTGACAGTGGGAAATCTAGCAAGAGTTCGCACGGGCGAGCCGGTGGCTCGCCCCCAAAGACCGTCAAGTGTAGGCGAGTTAAGAGTCTGTTCGACGAGGAGAATGACAATATGTACCAACCGAAACCGACCAAGGGCAATACCAACTGGTTCACGCATGACCGCTTTGGCATGTTCATCCATTGGGGGCTGTATGCGCTGCCAGCGCGGCATGAGTGGGTGAAGAACCGCGAAGAGCTGACCGATGAGCAATACGCGCCTTATTTCAAGTACTTCAACCCGAAGCGCTTCGATCCCGATCACTGGGCGGAACTGGCGCAGGCGGCCGGCATGAAATACATGGTCATCACATCCAAGCATCACGAGGGCTTCTGCCTCTGGGATTCGCAATACACCGATTATAAGGCGACCAACACGCCCTGGGGCAAAGACCTGCTGGGCGCAGTCGTCCGCGCCTTCCGCAGCCGCGGGCTTAAGATCGGCTTCTATTATTCCCTGATCGACTGGCATCATCCCGATTTCACCGTCGACATGCGGCATTCGCAGCGCAACAACCCCGACCGCGCCGCTTTGAACCAGGGACGCGATATGAACAAATACCGCGCCTATATGAAGAATCAGGTGCGCGAGCTGCTGACGAACTTCGGCAAAATTGATGTGATCTGGTATGACTTCTCGTATCCCGGTCCCGATGGCAAAGGGCGCGACGATTGGGACAGCGAAGGATTGGAGACGCTAAGCCGCACGCTGCAGCCAGAGATCATCATCAACAATCGACTTGATCTGCCCTCGTCGGCCGATATCTACACGCCGGAGCAGTTTCAGCCGCGCGAGTGGGTGCACGTCGATGGCGCGCCGGTGGTATGGGAGACCTGCCAAACCTTCAGCGGCTCCTGGGGCTATCATCGCGATGAAGCCACCTGGAAGAGCCCCGGTCAGCTGATTCGCATGCTGGTCAATACCGTGTCCACTGGCGGCAACCTGCTGATGAATGTAGGACCAACGGCGCTGGGCGAGCTTGATAGCCGGGCAGAAGACGCGCTCGGCGTCTATCGCGACTGGATGGCGCAGCACAGCGAATCAATCTACGGCTGCACCGCTAGCGCATTGAGGCCGCCGCAAGATTGCCGCCTGACGCAAAATGGCGACCTGCTCTACGTCCACGTCTTCGCCTATCCCTTCGGCCATCTGCATATTGACGAATTCGGCGACCGGATCGAGTACGCCGAATTCTTGCACGATGGCAGCGAGATTCAGTTCAGCATTGACGAAGCGGGAACGGCGAGCTTGCAACTGCCGGTGATTCAGCCGCGCACTGAAGTTCCGGTGATCAAGCTGTATTTGAAGTCGTAAGTCGGACGCAATAAGCAATTGTAGGGGCGACCCTTGGATCGCCCGCCCGCCGATACCAAATTGTAGGGGCGACCCATTGGGCCGCCCGCCGGCCATGACCAAACTGTAGGGGCGACTCTGTGAGTCGCCCTCCCGCCCCTACGGTTTACATCTATCGGGAATACGCCACTTCCAAAAACTGATTGACGGCGACGTCTTTTAGCGTCTCTTCGACGCCATTGGGCCAGCGAATCATCACCTCGCTGATGCCCGCCGCGCCCAAGCCGAAATGCAGCGCGGTATCGTTGCCAGCGCCCAGGCTAGAGCCGCATTTAACCTCTTGCAGCAAAGTCCGCCCGTCGTCTGTCGTAATATAGACGCGCGCGCCGATGGCATCGCGGTTGACATCGCCGCCGCCCGTAAGTCGAATATTGATCCAGTTATTTTCTCTGCCTTCCGCGCCGGTGTTGCGATAAAGCACATAGCCTTCGTTCCAGTTGCCCAGCACAAAATCGAGCAAGCCATCGCGGTCGTAATCGGCATAAGCCAAGCCCATGCTCGGCTTGAGATCGGTCAGCCAGTCCGACGGCGTGACATCGTCAAAGGCGCCATCACCACGGTTCCTGAAAAGAAAATCGCGATACTCGAACATCATGCCTTCTGGACCACTGAAGATATCGAACTGGATGAATTCGGTAGCGGTGAGGATGAGATCGAGCCAACTGTCATTGTTGTAATCGAAGAATATGGTGCCCCAGCCGACGGCGCTGCTCGGTCCCACAACGACGCCAGCTTCCTCCGCCACATCATCAAAGGTGCCATCGCCCTGGTTTTGCAGCAGCACCATGCCGTTAACCATGTCGGAGAAATAAAAGTCCAGGTCGAGGTCGTTGTCGTAATCGCCGACAGCCAAGCCCATGCCGTGAATGAATGTACGCGCGCCCGCTTCGATTGAGACATCGCGAAAGCACCAGCCACCGCAGCCGGGACCATCGTTGCGCCAGAGGATATTGCCCAGCATATTCTTGAATTGATCGTTGACGACATAAATGTCGGGGTCGCCGTCATTATCGTAATCGGTGAAGCTGGCGCTGAAGCCGGCGCCCAGCAGCAGGTCGTACTCCAGCAAGCCCGTCACATCGACAAAACTGCCGTCGCCCTGATTGCGATAGAGCGTATCGCGCGCTTCGTCATGTTCGCGCGTGATGTTGGGGTCGCCGCATTCGGGAAAACAGGACCAATTGACGACATAGAGATCGAGGAAGCTGTCGCCATCAAAATCACCCCAGGTCGCGGTGGCGCCCTTGCCGGCATCGCCCACGCCGGCAGGCTCGGTCACATCGGTGAATCCGCGCCCGCCGTCGTTGTGAAAAAGCGTATTGGGTCCGTGGTTCAGCACATAGAGGTCAAGCCAGCCGTCGTTGTCGAAATCAGCCCAAACGGCGCCGCCAGTGTCGACATCGGCAAGGGCGACTTGGGAAGACAGCTCCGAGACCGAGAACGTGCCATCGCCCTTGTTGCGGTAGAGCACGTTGGGGTCGCGATTGCCGGTGACGTAGAGATCAAGCCAGCCATCGCGGTCGTAGTCGCCCCAGGCTTGACCGACACCGAGGTATCCGGTGACGAAGTCGTCGTCAAAAAGCTGCCAGTCGCCGCTGTGCGTGGCAGTGATGCCGGCTGCTTTGCTGACATCGACGAATGGTTCGAGCTTTCCTATGGCTGTTAGAAAGACAAGACAAATCGGACCAACAAGACGCTTTAAGCGCATCGGCAGGTGAGCGGGTTAGGGAGATGATTTGGCCCGCTAAGTTCGCAAAGCCAGCGCGACCACGACATTAACGACTCCCACACCTACCGAGGCGGCAGCGATCAAAATGCCGAGCATCCAGCGCAGCGCCCGAATATCACCACGTATGCCTTCAACATCGGTCCGAACGGACTCGACTTCGGTCCGAACAGACTCGACTTCGGTCCGAACAGACTCGACTTCGGTCCGAACAGACTCGACTTCGGTCCGAACAGACTCGACTTCGGTCCGCACCTTCTCTATATCGGTACGAACAGCATTCACGTCGGCTTTGGTCGCCAGATGCTCGTACGCGCCTTCTAGCCTGGCGACGCGTTCGCCCAGTGGTGAGATTGACTGCTTCTCTTCAGTTGGAGCGGTCTCTTGCGATGTGCGTTCAGGTAAAGCCATAGTTTACCTCTAGTCGGCGGACGCTCAGTTTATTACAACACAGCGCCAGTGATCAATGATCTCCTCACATCACTGCGACTAACCCTTGACGCCGGATGTGGCGATGCCTTCGACAAAGTAACGCTGGCCGAAGATGAAGATCAGCAGAACGGGAATGACCGCGATGGTCGCCACCGCCATCATGAGGTGCCATTCGGTGTTGCCGTACGCGCCCTGATATTGGACCAGGCAAACCGGCAGCGTCTGAATATTCGGTGTACGCAGGTAGAGCAAGGGTCCGAAGAAGTTATTCCAGTTGCCGATGAAGGCGAAGATCGCGAGCGTCGCCAGCGCCGGCTTGGACAGCGGGATAAATATTTGCACCAGGATGCGCGCATGCCCCGCGCCATCAATCTTGGCGGCGTCGACCAGCTCTTCCGGAATCGTGAGGAAGAATTGGCGCAGCAAAAAGATGAAGAAGGGCCAACCGAACCAGGGCGGCACCATCAAGGGCAGATGGGTGTCCAACCAGCCGAAGCGATTGAATAGAACGTATTGCGGCACTACAAGCGCCTCATTGGGAAGCAGCATGGTCGCCAGGACGATGGCGAAAAAGAAGTTCTTGCCGCGCGCTTTCAGGCGTGCGAAGGCGTAGGCGGCCAGCGTACAGGAGACGACATTACCGATGATGTTGTTGATCGTGATCTTTAGCGAATTCCAGGTGCAGGTGGTGAAATCAACATAACCGTGACCGTACCAGCCGTCGGGGAAATTCTGCCATTGGACAGTCTCCGGGATTAGCGTCGGCGGAAAAGCGAAAACCTGCTTTAGCGGTTTGAGCGCGGTCGACACCATGACGAAGAAGGGCAACATGAAAGCGATGCCGAGCGGCAATAACAAAGCGAAGGTTATGATTATGCCGATGGCGCGCCGTCCCTTTATGGACTTGCGCCAACTGACGGTTTCCTTGCGTTTTCGCGTCGTCATCCGGTGTCAGCCTCGTAGTAAACCCAGCGCCTGCCGACCCAGAACTGAACGCCCGTCAGCGCCATGAGAATGACAAACATAATCCAGGCGACGGCGGCGGCGATGCCCAATTGCAAGAAGATGAAGGCGTTCTCCCATAAGTACCAGATCAGGACGTTACTGGATTCGCCCGGTCCTCCTTCCGTCATCACGCGGATCTCAGTGAAGTTTTGGAATGAACTCACGACAGAAATAATGATCACGAAGAAAAGTACTGGCGACAGCATAGGCAATGTCACATTGCGGAATTTCGCCCAATTGCCCGCGCCGTCGATTTCAGCTGATTCGTAAAGCTCTTTGGGGACGCCTTGCAAGCCGGCCAGCAGGATGATCATGATAGGACCAACTGAGAACATGCTCATCAAGATGAGCGACGGTTTGACCCAGGTCTTGCTGAAAATCCAGGGCGGACCTTGGATGCCGATCTGCTTCAAGGTGTGATTAAGGATGCCGAGCCGCGGGTTGAAGATCCAGATCCACACCAGCGCCACCGCCACGCCCGCGGTTACAGTCGGTAGATAGTAAACAGCGCGGAAGAAGGCGATGCCCGGCACTTTCTGATTGAGCAAGACCGCCAGCAGCAGGGCAAATGACACACCGAAAACCACCCTCCCAACGACGATATAAAGTGTATTGCCTACCGATGTCCAAAAGATCGGATCGTCAAACAGCTTGACATAGTTGTCTAGCCCAATGAATTGCAAGTCGTCCAGCGAGATGCGCCAATCGGTGAAGCTCAAGCCCAGCATGCCGAAGACAGGACCAATGCTGAACACGACCAAACCAATCAGCCAAGGCAGGATGAATAAGTAAAATATACGCTCTTCGCGCTTGGCGCTCGGTGATATGGGCTTGGTCAATCGTCGAAGCATTGATCGTATACTCGGTCTACGCTAAACAGAATTGAGGGAGACCGTCGAAGGATCTCCCTCGGGTAGTGCAATCTACGCTACAGAATTACATGTCGGCGACTTCGTCGAGCGCAGCCTGCCCTTCTGTCTGAATAGTGGCGATCGCTTCGTCGACCGAGGTCTCGCCCAGACGCAGCAGGTCGGCTTCGCGGCTCAGTATCTGGCTGACCTGCGCGGCCGCCAGCGACTGGAAGGGAGGCCCTGTCACCGCATAGTCGAACATGGCTTCCAGGAAGTAGTGTCCGCTCGGCGGCGCCGGGTCGGAGGTCAGCCACGCTTCCAAGCCCTCAGGACGCGCCGGTGAACCGCGGCCCGACAGACTCCACATGAAGATCATGCCGTCAAGCGAGAGGTATTCACGCAGATAACGCCAAGCCACATCCGGCTTGTCACTGGTCGGCGTGATGCCGTAGCCGCTGCCGAAGGCGCCGGTATAACGCGAGCCGTCGGCGCCCATCGGCGTCGGCGCGACATCCCATTCGAAATTCGCCAGGGCGCGCATGCTCGGTGTGCTCCAGGTGGCAATATGACCCATCGCGGCGACGCCAGCGCGGAAGGGCTGCGAGTTGGGGAATGCTTCCATCTCAGTGCCGCTTGCGCCCGCATTTTCGACGTGCTGCAGGTTGTACCAGTGGTTGAGCGCCGCGCGAACTTCGGGCGTGTCAAAGGTCATCGCCGATTCGTCTTCATTCATATGGACGCCGCCCCAGGCGCCGGTGAAGAAGCCGCCACCGCCGTTACCCAGGTCCAGCCGTCCGTCCCAGCCCCAAATGCCCATATCGGGGTCGGTCAGCTCGATGGCGGCGGCCGCCATGTCTTCCATGGTCCAGTCTTCGCCCGGATAATCCATGCCCGCGGCATCAAACAGATCCTTGTTGTAGCCAAGGATGATGGGACCGTGGTCGTAAGGCAGCGCGTGGATGCGTCCATCGACGCGGTAGAGGCGCACCGATTCTTCCCACATGCCGTCTACGTTGAACTCTTCATCGGCTGTCACGATATCGTGGATGTCGATGATAATGCCCTCATGCGCCCACGGGGTGGCGCGGCTGCCATGTACGTAGATGATGTCCGGCAGGGTGCCGGCGGCGGCCCAAGCAGGCACAACATTATTGTGATCTGCCCAGGTATTGTAAGTAATGGCGATCTTGATATCCGGATGCCGCTCCATAAAGCCTTCATCGTATTCGGCTTGGCGCGGGCGGAATGCCGCTTCCCAGTGCCGGCCGAAGGTCAACTCGACCTGGTCTTGCGCTGCGGCGATGCTGCTCAAGGGACCTAAACCCGCGAGCGCGGCGCCGGTGCTGGTGGCGGCCGTCAACTTAAGGAAGTCACGGCGTGATAGTTTTTCAGTGCTCATGTTGATTCCTTTCTATTTCATATTTCTCGGACGAGAATACTACAACTGAACTGTTCTTGGCGATGGCGCCTCCTTCGAAAGGTCGTGGTTCAAAGTCGCCAGCATATAGGCAATCTAGTCCCGACGACATGAAAGTGTTTCATATAGTTGTATAGTAGATGAGGATTGCCAATTTGTCAAAGACGTGTTGAACGCGCATTTGATTTGGCGCCGCCGGTCAAGCCACGAGAACCCGCCTTGTTCGTGCGAGCGGTCAAGTTTATTATCAACTGGGCGCGTCAAGCCTTATCGCCGTCATCATGCGACTGTGGTAAGCTTGTCGCTGTTTTCGTAAGCGCGAGCTGCTTTCGCAGATAACCAGGTTTGCAGCACTTTATGCCACGACCCCAAGTCATACACCAGCCGAGGGCGCAGCAAGCGCTACAGCGAGGGATCTCGACGCTTGTGAGCGCCATTGCGCCGACGCTGGGTCCGACGCCGCGCCCGTCCGTTGCGCAGAATCAAGCCAAGTTCGAGCTCTTGGATGACGGTGGCTTGATCGCTCGGCGCATTATCGCCCTTACCGATCAAGAAGACGATGTGGGCGCGATGCTGCTGCGGCAAGTGCTCTGGGCTGTGCATCAGCATGTCGGCGATGGCGCGGCGACGACGGCGGTCCTCTACGAGAGCATCTACAATGAAGGGCTGCGTTTTATCGCCGCCGGCGCCGACCCTATGCGGCTTCGCGCTCGGCTGATGGAATTGCTGCCGCAAATCAGCGAGCGTTTGTTGACTGACGCGCGCCCCCTACGCAGCGAAGCGGAATTGCAGGCGCTGGCCTTCTCCGTCTGTTATGACGAGGAGATGGCGGCCATCCTGGGCGAAATCATCAACGCCATCGGGCAATACGGCCAGGTCGATATCCGCGCCGGGCATGGACGACGGCTGGAATACAACTATGTCGAAGGCAGTTACTGGCGCGGCGGCGCCCAATCCAAAGAGATGCTGCGCGGCTTCCAGCGTGGGGTCGTCGAAATGCATGACGCGGCCACTTTGGTGACCGACATGGATATCGAAGAGCCGCGCGAACTGGTGCCTTTGATGAGCCTGGCGCTGCGCTGCGGCATCAAAAACCTGCTGCTGGTTGTCGCTTCAATCTCGGAGACGGGACTTTCAGTGGTGCTAGACGATCGCTTGAAAGACAAGATCAGGACCATCGTCGTCAAGATTGACGAATTCCATCCCGGCGAATTGAGCGTCTTGCAAGAGGATATTGCGCTATTGACGGGCGCGAAGCCTGTGCTGCAGCAAGCGGGCGAATCGCTGGATGACGTCCGTGAAGGCGATTTCGGCGAGGCTCGTTGGGTCTGGGCTGATGATAAGAACTTCGGCTTCGCCAGCGGCAAAGGCGATCCGGTTCAGCTGCGCGAAGCTGTGCGGGGACTGAGGGAGGCATACGTCAGCGCGGAAGATGACGATGATCGGATGCGCCTGCTCGGGCGACTGGGTCGACTGAACGGCGGGCTGGCGACGGTATACGTTGGCGGCATCGCCGAGGACGAAATCAGGGGTCGCAAAGAGTTGGCGGAACGAACGGTACGGGCATTGCGGCGCGCCACCAGCGATGGCGTCATTCCCGGCGGTGGGATCGCGCTGCTGCGCTGTCGCGAACATCTGTTGGCTGAGGCTGATGCGCAATACGAATTGGAGAGCCGCGCCGCCCGTTTGATCATGGCGCAGGCGGCCGAAGCGCCGATTCGTCAATTGCTTGCCAACGCCGGCTATGACCCGAGTGAAGTGCTGGCGCGGCTGGGGCAAGATGACGGCAAATCCGGCTTTGACGTGATGGCGGACGCAATCGTCGATGTCGCCCAAGCCGGCATCCTGGATGTGGCGCAGGTTCAGCTTGAGGCGCTGCAACGCGCCGTTTCCAGCGCCGCCCTCGCTTTGACCATTGATGTGCTCGTGCTGCATCGCGAGCCGGAAACGATGACGGATCCTTAGCATGTCCGCCGTAGACACGATTGAAATAACCAATAGTCTGCTGGCGGCGGGAGATGCCATCTACGCTGCCAGGCAATCGGGACTATATCGGATTGGCGCAAGCGGCGAAAAGGAGAACCTTTATCAGTCTTGGCTGCCCGATCAAGATCTGCCGACGCTTGCAATCGCAAAAGCGGACGATCTGCTGCTGGCCGGCATCAACGGCGGGGTCGCTCGATCGCCCGATGGCGGCGCTAGCTGGGAGGCGCGTCAGTTTCGCGCGCCGGCGCCGCTGGTGACCTGCCTGGCGCTGTCACCCGGCTTCGAGGACGATGGCTGCGCGCTGGCTGGAACATTTGAAGATGGCGTATTCCGCTCGACAGACCGCGGCGAGTCTTGGCGCGCGGTTAATCATGGCTTATTCGATCACAGCGTCTACGCGCTGGCGCTGTCGCCGCGTTTCGCCGATGATGGCCTAGTTTATGTCGGCACGGGCAGCGGCATCTACCGCAGCGATAACGGCGGACGCCTCTGGTGGGATTTGACCATGCCCTCGGGTGACGAAACGGTGCTGAGCCTGGCGCTAGCAGAAAGCGGCGCGCTATATGCCGGCTGCGAGGCGCGCGGGCTGCTGCGCTCGAGTGACGGCGGCGAAAGTTGGGAGACGCTGCTTGAGACAGACGGCGCGGTGAACGCGTTGGCGTTCGCGAACGGTGGCGTGATCGTCGCGCAGGTGGATGATGCCCTGCTGCTATCGCGGGATGACGGCGCGAACTTTAGCGAAGTTGAGGCGGCGAATGTTGACTGTATAGCGCTGGACGCTGAGGGCAAGATGCCGCTGATGGCGCTGACTGGCGGCCGCATTCGACAGCTGAGTTGGTAACGAAAATTGTATTGGTTGTGCGAGCATAAGAGGAAGCGAAGATGACATTTGAACCAACACTCGAATCGGTGCGCGAACACGAAGTCCCGGACTGGTTTCACAATGCCAAACTGGGCATCTTCATCCATTGGGGCTTGTATTCGGTGCCGGCTTGGGCGCCCCACGGCGGCGATATCGGCGAGGTCTTCCAGAGCGGCGATTTAAGCGCCTGGTTCAGCAATAATTCATACGCCGAATGGTATCTGAATACGCTGAAGTTTGAAGACAGCCCTACCCGCGCCTGGCACAATAAACATTATGGAAGCGACTTCCACTACGACGACTTCGCCGCCGGCTTCAATTCGGCATTGAGGCGCTGGGATCCCAGCGACATGGCGGCGCTTTTCAGCGAGGTCAACGCGCGTTACGTCGTCTTGACCACCAAACATCACGATGGCTTCACCCTCTGGAATAGCGATATCCCCTGCCCACACAAAAGAAACTATCATACACTGCGCGATGTCGTCGGCGAGCTGACCGAAGCCGTGCGCGATCAAGGCCTGCGCATGGCGCTCTATTATTCCGGCGGGCTGGATTGGGCATTCAACGAGGCACGCATCGAGGATGTCGCCGATGTCTGGGGCACGATTGTGCAGAGTCCCGAATTCGTCGAGTATTCGGTCGCGCACTGGAAAGAGCTAATCGACCGCTACCAGCCATCGATCATGTGGAACGATATCGGGTATCCAGCCTCCGCCGACCTGGGCGAGCTATTCGCCTATTATTACAACAACGTGGCCGATGGCGTGATCAACGATCGCTTCACGCAATCGCGCGACCAGCGACCGAAAGCGGGCGAAAAGCTGACCGTGCCGCGCGGTCCGCATTTTGATTACATCACGCCGGAATACGCCACTTTCGACGAGATTCAGGAGGTGAAATGGGAATGCTGCCGCGGCATCGGGCATAGCTTCGGTTACAACCGGGCTGAGGGCGATGAGCAGCTGCTGGCTGAGGACGAGCTGATCCAAATGTTCGTTGATATCGTCAGCAAGAACGGCAACCTGCTGCTGAACGTCGGTCCGATGGCTGATGGAACGATTCCGGCAAACCAAGCAGAACGGCTGCGCGCGTTGGGTCGCTGGTTGGATGTCAACGGCGAAGCGGTTTTCGATACCCGCCCCTGGCAACGCGCCGAAGGAAAGACGAGCCAGGGACTAGATCTGCGTTTCACCGCAAATGAATACGCCCTTTACGTCGCCTTGCTGGGCACACCGAGCGAGAGCGAGATTTCAATCGAGGGGCTGGAAGCGCCCTCTGGCGCTACCGTGCAATTGCTGGGACGGGACGGTGACTTGAACTGGGAGCAGGATGGCGCCGACATGGCGATACAACTGCCCGACCTGCCCGAGGCGCAGGCGCATTCGATCCGGATTCAAGGCATGGGTGGCTAGATTGGCGCAAAAGGTCGATTCAACGGTCGAAAGAAATCTGCCCTGGAACTTCTCGGTCAATCTGATCGATATCAGCTTCATCACACTGGCTTTCAGCATCATATCGCGCGAGACGATCACGCCACTGCTGATCAGCAACTTGACCGACTCCAAGATCGCCATTGGTCTGGCGCCGGCGATCTACAGCATCGCCTACTATCTGCCGCAGCTTTTCGCCGCCAATCACGCCGAGCGCCTGAAGCGCAAACTGCCCTTTGTCATGGTTGTAGGCGGCTTATTGGAGCGCGTGCCTTATCTCTTCGCCGCGCTGGCGATTCTGCTCTTTGCCGAGTCCGCGCCTATCGTCGCGTTGCTTTGCCTGTATTTGGTCATCGGCTTGGGCGCATTTGGCAACGGCGTGGCGACGCCGGCCTGGTTCAGCATGATCGGCAAGGTGCTGCCGGTCAACCGGCGGGGGATCTTCTTCGGCGTCAGCGAAGGCTTGGGCACCTTGATGGGCATCATCGGCGCATTCTTTGTCGGCCGCGTGCTGGACAGCATGGGTTATCCGTTGGATTTCGCGACGCTCTTCCTGGTTGCCGCCATTTTCATGGGCATTTCCTGGATTGGGTTGGCGCTCAATCGCGAGCCGGAAAGCCCGATTGTCAAGGAGCATGTCCCGTTCAGCCATTACTTTCGGCGTTTGCCAGCGATATTGCGCGAAAATCATAACTATCGACGCTTCCTGCTCAGCTATTGCATCAGCCGCTTGAGCACGATGGGCGTCGGCTTCTTCATCGTTTATGGCAACGAGCGCTTCCAATTGAGCGGCGCTGATGTCGGCCTGCTGACGGCGATTCTTATCGGCAGCCAGGCGGCGATGCAGCTGCTGCTGGGCTGGCTGGCGGATAAACGCGGTCACAAGGCGAACCTGACGATTTCAGGCTTTGCGCTGGCGCTGGCGGCTGTTTTGGCGATGGGCGCAGGCGATTTAATCGGCTTGATACCAGCTTTCATACTGCTGGGCGTCGGCTTGGCGAGCGACCATGTTTCACGCTTGAACATCATCCTGGAGTTCGCCGTGCCCGAAGATCAACCGACCTTCATAGGCTTGACAAACACGTTGTTGGCGCCGGTCGTATTCCTGGCGCCGATCATTGGCGGCCGGCTGGCTGATGCCGGCTATGAAACGCTATTCACTTTGATGATCATCTGCGGCATTGCCGGCGGTTTGCTGCTCTTCTATTGGGTGCGAGAGCCGCGCCACAGTCCGCCGGAGCCAATCGGCGGCGCGCAGAAGAATTGATTGGCAGGCGCGATTGCAAGCGGCTTCGACAGACACGGCAGAAAGCCAGATTGAGCGCAATCTCAACTGGAATTTCAGCGTCAATGTGCTGGACAATATGTTCTATGCGCTGGCGATCAGCCTCGTTTCGCAAGAGACGATCATGCCGCTGCTCGTTAGCCGATTGACCGATTCGACGATTGCGGTCGGTCTAATTCCCGCCATTTTCAGCCTTTCGTTCCTGCTGCCGCAACTCTTCGTCGCCAACCATGCCGAGCGCCTGCCGCGCAAACTGCCATTCGTCTTGCTGGGCAGCGGTCTGCTGCAGCGCCTGCCTTACCCTTTGATCGGCCTTGCGCTATTGCTGTTCGCCGTCAATGCGCCCGCTATCGCGCTTCTGCTCTTCTTCTGCGGCATCGCCATAGCCGCCTTCGGTGGCGGCATCGTCACGCCAGCCTGGTTCACGATGATTGGCAAAGTGATACCCACGCGGCGGCGCGGCATCTTCTTTGGGCTGGCTGACGGCGGCGGTCTGCTGATGGCGGTCATCGGCGCTTACTTCGTCGGGCGCGTACTCGATATCGTCGACTACCCGGGCAGCTTCGCCCTGCTCTTCCTGGTCTGCGGCATTTTTCACGCGATATCCTGGTTCTCGCTGTCGCTGACGCGCGAACCGCCCAGCGATGTAGTCAAGAAGGCGATTCCGCTGCGGCATTACTTTCGGCAACTGCCGACAGTGCTGCGTCATCATGCCAATTATCGCCGCTTCCTTATGGGCTATGCTTTGCTGCGCTTGAGCATGATGTCGGTGAGTTTTTTCATTGTTTTCGGCAATATCAACTATGCGCTGAGCGGCGCTGAAATCGGCTTGCTCAACGCGATTTTCATCGGCACGCAAGCGGTGATGCGGTTGCTATTCGGCTGGCTGGGCGATCGCTGGGGGCATAAGCGCAATTTGGTGATTTCAGCGGCGAGCATGGTGTTGGCCGCGGCCTTTGCCTTGAGTTCGTCCGATGTCACCGGGCTGATACCCGCCTTCGTTTGCCTGGCTTGCGCCCTCTCCAGCGATATGGTCTCCCACTTCAACATCGTGCTGGAATTCGCTGATCCGGCCGATCAGCCGACCTATATCGGATTGACCAACACCATAATGGCGCCTTTTACATTCATCGGTCCGATCTTCGCCGGCTGGATCGCGGAGGACTTCAACATCAATCTGCTGTTCGTTGTCTCGCTAGCTTTTGGCATACTAGGCGCGGCGCTACTATTATGGTGGGTGCGCGAACCGCGGCAAACCGCCCGCAAGAGCGCAAAACTGTAGACTCGCGCGCGGCCTTGCCGGCGCCCACGCCAAATGCCTTGCGTCCCGCTGCGTTTGACTCCCCTCCCTGACGCTTCGGATGCTCGCCATAGAGATGGCGAGAAGGGGCTGCGCCGCGTAGACACTGGCGGTCGGGGTGGGGTTGGCTGCCGCTGCGGGCTTGCCAAGGCAAGCCCCTACAGGCGCCATCCTGGAAGGGCTGAGTGATGTGGTCGCCTGCTCGCAACGCAAACGGGGGCGACCGGCGGGCAGTGTCGGCGGTCGGTGTCTACGCGACCTACGCGCCCTATCAGGCCGCCCGCCGAGGGGCAATAGGTGTAGGGGCCAGCTATCAGGTCGTCCGCCGTAACGAAACAGGTGTAGGGGCCAGCTATCAGGTCGCCCGCCCAATCGCTAAAGGTGTAGGGGCGAGCCGGTGGCTCGCCCGACGAAGGAGAAAACATGAGCAAGGCATACCAACCGACTTGGGAATCACTCACGCAACACGAAACGCCCAATTGGTTCAGCGACAGCAAATTCGGCCTCTACGCCCATTGGGGCATCTACAGCGTGCCCGGCTTCGGCAACGAGTGGTATGGCAAGTGGATGCACGATCCCGCGCACGAGATTCACCGGCGGCATGCCGAGCAATTTGGTTCACCGTCAGAATATGGCTATACCCGCTTCATCAACGGCTTCACTGCGGAAAACTACGACCCCGATGAATGGGCGGAGCTCTTCGCCGCCAGCGGCGCGCGCTACGCCGGTTTCTCGCTGGCGCATCACGACGGCTTCGGCTTGTGGGACAGCGATGTTTACCGCTGGAATGTCGGGAAAATGGGACCGAAACGCGATCTCTATGGCGAGCTGGCGGCGGCGCTGCGGGCGCGCGGACTGCAGCTGGTGGCGCCATTCCACATTATCCGCGGCTTCAACTGGTTCCTGCCCGGCTGGAATCAGTGGGATCAGACCCTTGATGAAGAGGCTGTCGAGCGCGGAATGGCTGAAGGCTGGGAATTATTCGACCCCGAATTCGCCGATTTCTACTGGGTGCAGCAGACCAGCAAGTTTGAAGATTTCTTCGCCGATTGGCAGTTGAAAGTGCGCGAGGTGATCGACAAGTACCAGCCGGATATGATGTGGTTTGATGGTGGCAAGTTCCGCGATGATGGCTATGAAGAGACGGCGCTGGAGATCCTGGCGCACTATCTGAACCAGGCGCATGATAGGGGGGTAGAAGTGCTGGTGCTGAACAAGCTGCCCGTTAGCATGAAATACAATTTCCATCCCGACTTCGGCGTCATCAACTTTGAGAAGGGGCGTGATCGTCCCCTTCAATACGACCGCCCCTGGAATGACGACATGCGCATCGGCGATCAATCTTGGGGCTGGGTGGAGAATCAGCAATACGCCAGCGGGCATGAGCTGCTCAGCAAGCTGATTGATTGCGCGGCGCGCGGCGGCACGATGATGCTGTCGCTTTCGCCCAAGCCGGATGGCACAATCCCAAGCGGTCAACAAGGCGCACTGCTTGAAATGGGCGCTTGGCTCAATCTGAATGGGGAGGCGATCTACGAAACCGTGCCTTGGTCGACCCACTCGGAGGGTGACCTGGAGAAGCTCTGGCATCATGAGCGTGGGCATAAGTTCTGGGTCTATGACAAGTGCAATGCGGACGACCGGCGCTATACGCAATCGAAAGACGGAAAGACCGTTTACGCCATGACCCTTGGCATTCCGGCGACATCGGTGACATTCGAGGCGCTCAATGACGCGATCGGCATTGAGCAGGTGTCGCTGCTTGAGTCCGATCAGCCTGTTGCCTGGCGGCAGACGGCGGCGGGATTGAGTATCGACACGAGCGACGCCGTCTTCATGACCGACCTGGCCGCCGCCTGGAAAGTGACGCTGAAGTGAGCCAGCAAGGCGCAAACTTGCCCTCGGTCGCAGCGGTAAGCGCGGTGCTGGATGCGCTCGGCTTGGATAAGCGGACCTTCGGCATACATTCGCTGCCGTCTACCTTCTCCAATTTCACGCATCTGGTGAACGTCGAGTTGGAAGATGGATCGACCAGGCGGATCGTCCTGCGGCGTTACAATCCAGCCAATTACGACGCCGGGCACAATAAGCATCAATGCGAATTCCAAACGCTCAAGTTATTGCACAAGCAGGGCATTCCGGTTCCGCCGCCCCTGCTGCTGGATGAGACGGGTGAATTGCTGGGTTTGCCGGGCATTGTGACCGAATACGTCGAAGGGACGCCGATAGCGCTGCCGGCCGATGCGGCGCGCTGGGGCGAGATGGCGGCGAAGGCGGCGCGCATGCTGGCGCGGATTCATCATACGCCCTTCAGCGACGCCGACAAGCGCTTCCTGATGAACGACGATATCGAGGTCGCCTGGTTCATCAAAGACGGCCTCATTCCGGATTATATGCGCGCCGACGCCGACGGTCTTTTGGTATGGCATCTGGTGAACGATAACTGGGGGCACTGGGCGCCGGTTGAGCCGCGATTTGCCCATACCGACTACTGGTCGGGCAATATCTTGTGGCGCGAAGACGAGATATCGGCGGTCGTCGACTGGGAAGAAGCCGGCTATGGCCACCCGGCGGCTGATGTCGCCTATTGTCGCATGGGTTACTTCATCGAGGGCTTGCCGGAAGCGGCGGAGACATTCCTGCGCGTCTACGAAGCGGCGGCCGGCTGGACGCTGACCGATCTGCCGCTATTTGAGTTGGCGGCCTGCGCCCGCCCGATGACCGATCCGGAAGACTGGTTCGCCTATCCGTACATGGAGGAAGGCTTCCGCCGCTTCATCGCGGGGGCGCGGGAGAAGTTGGTTGCGGCGGGGGGTTGAAGTTGGGGGCGATATGAGGGCGACACAAGTGTCGCCCCTACAAGGCAAATTAGCAGTTCGCTAGTCCACATCCAAGTGATAGCGCTCGTCGCCGACTTCGGCCTGCAGTCGATGCATCTCATCTTTGAGCTCGACCACCAGGTCCGCATAAGCCGGATCGTCCACCACATTATTCAACTCATAAGGATCGACATCGAGATCGAATAGCTCCCATTCGGGTTCATAGCTCTCGCCGATGCTGCCCTCGACGCCCATGCCATCGGCATAATAGTAGATGAGCTTGTATCGGTGCGTGCGGATGCCGTAGTGGGCATAGACATTATGATGCGCCCGGTGCATCCAATAGCGATAATACATGCTGCCCCGCCAATCGGCGGGCGTCTCGCCATGCAGCTGCGAGGCGAAACTGCGCCCTTGCATCGCGTCAGGCGTCGGCAAGCCAGCCAATTCCAGATAGGTGGGTCCGAAATCGACATTCAGAATCATGTCGTCGTTGACGCTTCCCGCTTCGATGCCTTTGGGATAGCGCATGATATAGGGCATGCGCAGCGATTCCTCATACATGAAGCGCTTGTCATACCAGCCGTGATCGCCCAGGAAAAAGCCTTGATCCGACGTATAGACGACCACGGTACTTTCCGTCAGCCCTTCGGCATCGAGATAATCGAGCAGGCGCCCGACGTTGTCGTCAATGCTGGCGACCACGCGCAGGTAATCTTTGATATAGCGCTGATAAGCCCATTTGCGCAGCTCCATCTCCGGCAGGTCGCGCGGGATTTCGCCTTTTAGGTCGAGGGGACTATGGTGCACGCCCATGCGCATTTCGGCGGCTTTGGCGGCCGAGGCGCGGTTGGCGTAGTCGTCATAGAGTGTCTCCGGTTCCGGCACATCTTCATTCAGGTACATGTGCGCGTGCTTCTCGTCCGGCTCCCAATGGCGGTGTGGCGCCTTATGATGGCACATGAGGAAGAATGGCCGCTCGGCGTCTCGCCCCTTCAAGAAATCGAGGCTCATGTCCGTGATCAAATCGGTGACGTAGCCATGCACCGGACGCCGCTGCGAGCCGGCGCCATCTTTGAAGATGAAGGTCGGGTTGTGGTAGAGCCCCTGCCCGGGCAGCACCGCCCAATCGTCAAAGCCAGTCGGCTGGTGCGCCGGACCCTGCCCCAGGTGCCACTTGCCGAACATGCCGGTCTGGTAACCGCTCGCGCGCAAATCTTTTACGAAGGTGGGCAGCGTATTATCCATCGGTGTGCTCAGCGTGGTGACGCCGTTGATGTGATTGTAGGCGCCCGTGAGGATAGCGGCGCGGCTCGGCGTGCAGATCGAGTTGGTGCAGAAGACATTGTCGAAGCGCATGCCTTCGTTCGCGATGCGGTCGAGATTGGGCGTATGGTTGATGCGGCTGCCGTAGCAGCTCATGGCGTGCGAGGCATGGTCGTCGGACATGATGAACAGGATGTTCGGGCGTTCGTCTGACATGATGTTTCCTTAGGCTGTTGACTGTAGGGTCTACACTTTGCGTCGCTCAACAATCCGAGATTGCTTCGGCGGGCGAGACAAGTCTCGCCCCTACAAGGATCTGCACAAACATGACACAACGATTGACGGTCAATCTCATAATAGCTGACTATCATTTGATGTACGGATGATCAGCCGCCAGCAGTCCTTCTTCCTTCAGCACATCCCAGAAGCCTGCGGGCACAGTGGCAGACATCGCATCGACATTGGTCTTGACGCGCTCCGGTCGGCTGGTGCTCAGCGCCAATGCAACGATGCCCGGATGCGACTTGCCGAACTGAATGCAAACTTCGGCGGGAACCTGCCCATGCTGTTCGCAGAGCGCGAAGAACTTCTCGCGCCAGGCGAACTTTTCCCGGTGCTCCGGATTCGCTGGATCGAGCTTAACATAATTGAAGAATTCGCCACCGGTGAGGAAGCCGGCGTTAAAGACGGCTGAGTTGATGATGGCAACGCCCTTCTCATGCAGCGAATCCATGAATGCTAGTAAATCGGGCGGATGCGAATAGAGCGTATAGCTGTTGGCGAACATCACCCAGTCGAGCTCGACCTGCGCGTCAATCTCGGCGATCGATTGCCAGTTCTTGGCGCCGACGCCGATGCCTTTCGCCTTGTCCCCCGCCTTCAATTCGCCCAGCGCGGTATAAGCGCCCAGGATGTCGTCGAAGCGGCGCTCGCGGTCAGCGGCTGATTCGGCGGCGTCGAGGTATTCGTCGGGGTCGTGCACCGAGACGAGCTGGGTGCTGTAATCGCCGCCGAGCAGCTCGAGACCCTGCTCAAAGCATTTGAGGATGCCATCATAGCTGATGTCTTGCACGGCATCGTGCTGCAAGCCGAACCAGGCGCCCGGCTCGAATGTAGGCTCGGGCGTCGTAAGCGGCGCGCGCAGCCAAGCCAGCTTGTTGCTGATGATGACCTCATCATCGCGCACGCCAAGCTCGCGCAAGCAATCGCCCATCACTTCCAGCGCCAAGCCGGCGCCGTACTTGCCCGCCGAATCAATGACGACCGGTTTGGGCAAGTGTTCGACGATGGCGCGCATCGTCTTCAGCTTGGATTCGTAAGAAAACTCGCGGAACAGATTGCCCAGCGCCGTTGAACCGAAGACCAAGGGCGGCGTCATTAATCCGGTGTTGCCAAACGCGACTTGCTTCATGCTATCTCTCTCCGTAATTCAGTTCGATCATCTGATGCCCTTTGACAACCGGGACCGTAAAGTCTATCCGACCTTCCACTTGCGCGAAGTCTAGCGCATCACCTTCAGGCGCCAGTTTCAGCGATGAAATCGCCCGGTCGGCGCGGACGGACAGGGGAATATCGTATATCGGAATCACATCCTCGATGATATCGATCTGCTGGCTGCGGCGGATGGGGATGTAATGCAGCAGATGCAGCACCAGCCGATTTTGCGTTGCCTGCTCGTTGATCATCACTTCCAAGGTGCTCGGTCCGCCATGCCGCACGATGGGTTGCGGCAGCAGCATATCCAGCGCATTCAAGAAGAGCGTTCGGCACCATTGCGGCGCGTTTTGGTAATACTGGGTAAAGAGCGGGCTGGAGAAATAAATGACCTGCCCTCTGCGCGTTATAGCGGCGCCGGCGGACTGGCCGGATGAGGGCGACTGCCGATGCGAGCAGAAATGCTCCCAGGTGCGATCGAAGACGGCGGACGTGATCCGCGCCAGCACTTCGGCGTCGTTGGCTGCGGCGACATCCAGGCCGCGAATATACATCACGTGCTCGGTTGGCGGAAGCCCGCGCCCGATTTCGCCGGTCGGGATGATGTATTCAGCGTAGTCGGCGCGCATGAAGTCTCGTCCGCGAACGAGTTCGCCGCTGCGATCGCGCGGACCTTTGCTCGCCAACGTCACCGGCACCGCATCGAGCGCGAAACCGTTCTTGTCCCCGTCCATACCTGATTCGAACGAAGCGATCAGCGCGCCGCCATTTGCCAGGTAGTCATTGATCTTGGCGTTAAGCGCGGAGTCGGCCGGGATGGCATCGGGCAGAATGACGACCTGGTAGCGGCTGAAGTCTGATTGCGAATCGATGATGTCGAACTGGCAGGCGGCTTCAGCAAGCATGCTATGCGCGCCACAAATTGATGGCTGCATGCCGCGATCATCGACCGGCGCGAACTCTTCCGGCGTCATGACGCCAATATCGCTGATCGCCTCAGCGTCGAAGCACCAGGCTTCTTTGGCTTCAATCTGCTTGTATACCTTGCCAATCAGATTGTAGACATGCTCTTCAAGTTTGCCATCCGGTGGCAATTGGTCGCCGACGAAGGGTCCGGCACCCATCGCCAGCATGCGGAAGCACTCATATTCCAGCGCCTCCTGATTCTTGAACGAGTGAAAATCGCCCCAGGCGGTGTGGAATTTGCCGGTATGCCCGAGCGAGGGGATGCCCAAGGTACGGGCGTAGCGTATCGTCAGCGGGAAGTGGATATAACCCCAATGCCCGCTGGGCAGCGACTCCAGTTCCCAATGGGTGAAGGCGTCGATGTTGCGCCGATTGTGCGGTCCGACGTGGCCGCGATTGTAAAAGATGGTGCAGTCATCGCTGAACTGGCGGACGAAAGCGCTCATTTCGCTGCGGAAGGTATCCAGCACCACCCCGCCATAACGCAGCCGTTCGGCGCTATCGCTCGGATCCAAGCCCGCCTCCAGCATCGCCTGCGTCGTCCAGATTGAGCTGTCAGCGCAGGCATGCACGATATCAAAGAAGAGACCGTCAACAGCGGGCATACAGGCGAAGATATCGGCGACGTGTTCTTTCAAGAATTCCATATAAGGCGAGTTCAAGGCGATGCGGCGGTAGAAGCCGGCTTCGTACATGGCATTGCCCTGGTAGGTCCCGTCCTCGTTGAGGCAAAGCCATTCGGAGTTCTGCCGCGCGGTCAAGTGATCCCACTGCACGGTTGTATAAATCGGTACGCGGATGCCGCGCGCGTGGCATGCTTCGATCTGCTCCACTAGCAGATTGCGCCGTTCCAGTTGCGGATGGATGCGCTCGGGATGAGATTTGCTGTCGTAATAAATCCAGCCATGATGCCCGCGCGCGAAGCAGGTGATCGAATTGACGCGCGCCTCTTGCAGCCTGTCGCCGAATTCATCGGGATCGAATTTCGAGCCGATGCCGGCGATCGTCTCAGAGGTGTGGAAGTCGAGATGAATCTGCCGCATGCGCATGGGGAAATCGGACATTAATCAGCCTCCGGGCTAAGCTGCTTGACAGGCATGTATCGCTAAACTAGACTCTCCGCAACCGGTTTTGCCTGCGCAAGTATATTGCATGGGATGAAGAGCGGCAACACTTCGGCTGGCAGCTGGCAACGAGATCCGTAAAACCGCTCAACAACATAGGACTTTTAGCGAGTCCTAAACAGATATCAATAATGCAAGCCTGAATTACAAACTGCTATACAAATCACAAACTTGTAGGGGCGAGCCGGTGGCTCGCCCGCAAAACAGTACATTTTCATTTGATATTCGCCCAACAGACTTCGACTTACTGAGAGTACAGAGAAACAGGAGATTGATTATGACGATTGCAAGCGGCAAATACGAACCAACCTGGGAATCCTTAAGCCAGTACGAGATCCCGCAATGGTATATGGATGCCAAGTTCGGCATCTTCATCCATTGGGGACCCTATTGCGTGCCCGCCTTCGGCAGCGAATGGTATCCGCGCAAGATGTACTTGCCGGGCGACCCGGCATTTGAGCATCACCGGAAGACCTGGGGCGATCATACCGAGTTCGGTTACAAAGACTTCATCCCCATGATGACGGCGGCAAAGTTTGACGCGCGGGAATGGGCGCAGCTATTCAAAGAGGCCGGCGCCCGCTTCGTCATGCCGGTTGCCGAGCACCACGATGGCTTCGCCATGTACGATAGTGAACTCACCGATTGGTGCGCTTCGAAGATGGGACCGAAGCGCGATATCTGCGGCGAGCTGGCTGATGCCGTGCGCGAGCTCGATATGGTCTTCGCCGTGTCTTCGCATCGTGCCGAGCATTGGTGGTATTTCGATGGCGGGCAGCGCTTTCCTTCCGATGTGCAAGATCCGGCGAACGATGGCTTATACGGTCCGGCAGTGCTGGCGTCAAAGCTGCCCAATTGGTCGGGAGAAGAGGACAATCAAGAAGAGTGGAAGAAGAAAGACTGGACGCCGCGCCCCGACGCCAAGTTCCTCGAAGATTGGCTGGCGCGCTGCTGCGAATTGGTGGATAAGTATCAGCCGCAGGTCGTCTGGTTCGACTGGTGGATTGAACAAGTTGTATTCGAGCCCTACTTGCAGCGCTTCGCCGCTCACTATTACAACCGCGGCGAGGAATGGGGATTAGGCGTCGCCATCAACCACAAATACGACTCCTACCCCGAAGGCGTGGCCGTCTTCGATATTGAGCGCGGCCAGCTGAGCGATATTCGCAAGTTCTTCTGGCAGAACGATACCTCCGTATCCAAGAACAGTTGGGGCTATATCGACGATCACGATTACAAAACCGCCGGCGACATCATCGCCGACCTGGTCGATATCAGCAGCAAAAACGGCGCCCTGCTGCTTAACATCGGTCCGCGCGCCGATGGCACGATTCCCGATATCGAGCAAGAGATGCTGCGGGAGATTGGGCGTTGGCTGGCGGTCAATGGCGAGGGCATCTACGATACGCGGCCCTGGAGCGTCTTCGGCGAAGGACCAACCGAAGTGCCGGAAGGCGCCTTCACCGACACCCATCGCAATCCCTTCACGCCGGCTGATATCCGGTTCACGCAAAAGGGGAATACGCTCTACGCCTTCTTGCTGGCTTACCCGCAGGGCGAGGCGCTTATCAAGGCGCTTGATTCGGTCGCTGTCAAAGGCGTGCGCATGTTAGGGTCGGACGAGGCGATCCGTTGGCGCCAGAGTGATGAGGGTTTGCGGCTTTCAGCGCCGGCCAGTCCGCCTTGCGATCATGTTTGCTGTTATGCGATTGAGTTGAACAATTGAATAAGCCCCCATCCCCCAGCCCCTTCCCCCAAAATGAGGGAAGGGGAGTTAAAAGTCCCTCCCTCTAAATGGGGGAGGGATTTAGGGTGGGGGTAGAATCTACAGAGGAGAGTGAGAGTTGATGACAGAAATCGAATACTTCAAACCGGAACGGGGCCAGCGACCGGGCGCCAATGAAGACCCGCGCCTGGATTGGTGGCGCGACGCCAAATTCGGCATGTTCATCCATTGGGGTGTCTACAGTATCCCGGCCGGCGTCTGGAAGGGCGAGCATATCCCCGGCATCGGCGAATGGATTATGCTGCGCGCCGAGATCCCCATCGCCGACTACGAAGCGCTGGCGCCGCAATTTAACCCGGTCAAGTACGATGCCGACCAAATCGTCAAATTGGCGAAGCAGGCGGGACAGCAATATATCGTGCTGACCTCGAAACATCATGATGGCTTCTGCATGTACGGTACGAAGGAGACCGACTATAACATCGTCGATGGCACACCCTACGGGAAGGACATCCTGAAAGACTTGGCCGCTGCCTGCGCCCGCGAAGGCATCAAGCTCGGGCTCTACTACTCGCAGACGCAAGATTGGCATCACCCGAACGGCTTCGGCAATACCTGGGATTTCAACGAAGACGAGCAGGACTTCGCCGATTACATCGACAATTATGTCAAACCGCAAGTGCGCGAGATCCTGACCAACTACGGACCGATCTGCATCATCTGGTTCGATACGCCGCGCATCATCGAACGCCACCAAAGCCAGGAGCTTCTCGATTTGGTGCGCTCAATTCAGCCGGACTGTCTCGTCTGCGGGCGGCTGGGCAATAAACTGGGCGATTACGCCACGGCGCAGGACAACGCTATTCCTCCCGATCTGCAAGCGGAAATCGATTGGGAGACGCCAGCCACCATCAACGATACCTGGGGCTTCAAAACGCACGATCATAACTGGAAATCGACGACGCAACTGATCCAGAACCTGGTCGATATCGTCAGCAAGGGCGGCAACTACCTGCTCAATATCGGTCCCGATGCCGAGGGCGCGATCCCCGAGCCGAGCGTTGAGCGGCTAGAGGCGATGGGCGCCTGGCTGGATGTCAACGCCGAGTCAATCTACGGGACTCAGCCGGGTCCGATTCAAGGTCAAGCTGCCTATCGCACGACGCAAAAAGGCGACGCGGTCTACCTGCAAGTATTTGATTGGTCGCCTGAGGGCAGAATCACGCTGTCCGGTCTGGACGCGTCGTCCGCGACTTGGCTCGATGCCAATTGCGATGCGGAGCTTGAATTGAGCCGCGAGGGTGATCAGTTGGTGTTGCAGGGTCCGGCAAATGCGCCGAACGAACATGTGACCGTGATTCGACTGGATTAGTGATATCCACCAAATGTTGAGATTCTGTAGGGGCGAGCCACCGGCTCGCCCCTACGAATAGGAATTTGGGAGCGGACTTGGGCGACCTGATAGGTTTCCCCTACAATTCATCAATTGAGGCTGTCGCCCAATTTGTCCATGATTTTCTCCGGCCTAAAGGGGATGTCGCGCAGGCGCAAGCCCATGGCGTCGGTTATCGCATTGGCGATGGCGGCTGGCGCGGGAATCTGCGCTGCCTCGCCCGCGCCCAGCATGGGCAGTTCCGGGCGATTCAGGATCAGCGTCTCGATCGATGGCGCGGATTCAAAAGTTAGAATCGGATAAGTCTCCCAATCGATGCTGGTGATGCCGCGCGCATCAAAAGCAACTTCTTCGAAGAGCGTCCAGCTGGCTGCTTGCGCGAAGCCGCCTTCTAGCTGATTGCTCAGTCCATCGGGATTGACCACCTGGCCCGCGTCGGCCGCGATCACGACGCGCTTAAAGGCGATCCGCCCGCTACTGCGATCGACCGCCAGATTGACGATGATGGCGCAATAGCATTGGAGATTCTTGTATTGCGCCAGCGCCAAGCCCCAGCCTTCTCCCTCGCCCGTCCGTTCTTGGCGTCTTTGCCAATCCACTTTTTCCGCCGCCGCATTCAGGACAGCGCGCGCCCGTTCGTCCCTGAGATGGCGCAGGCGGAATTCGAGCGGGTCGCTTCCGGCGGCGAGCGCCAATTCATCCATGAAAGACTCTATGGCGAAGATATTGGCATAGGCGCCCAGGCTGCGCAGCGCCGAGACGCGCAGCGGGCTATCAGCGACCGCATGACGGACGATGCGCTTGCACGGAAAGGCGTAAATCGGATCGGCATTGCGATGGGCGCCGGAGTGATAACCGCCCATCGGCTGCGGAACCTGCGGCTTGAATGGCTGCTCCAGATGCCAAGCCGCCAGCAGAGCCGAGGTCTCCAGGTTCGCCTTCGCTCGCGTACTGTGGGCGTAGCTCCAGACTTCGTAATTCCAATCGATGATTTCGCCGTGCGCCGACAAGCTTGCCCCCAGCTGCATCAGCATCGCCGTGCCGTAGGGTTCCCAAGCATGCTCATCCCAACGCGTCCACTTGAGCGAGATCGGCCTGCCGGGCAAAGCGCGCGCAACCAGCGCCGCGTCCAGCGCGACATCATCGGCGCCGTTGTGCCCATAGCAGCCAGCGCCTTCCACATGAATGACGCGGACTTGCGATTCATCCAGCGCCAGCACTTGCGACAGCGCCGCGCGAAGCGTAAAAGCGGCCTGCGTATGCGACCAGACCGTCAGCACACCGTCTTGCCAGAGCGCGACGGCAGCCGAAGGTCCCAGGGAAGCGTGCATCTGAAAGGGACGGCGATAGCTCGCTTGCAAGCTGAGATGAGCATCTGACGGCGCATCAACGGGCGGGATTGGATCTTTGACCACATTGCCGTCAACAACCAGATTCGCCTGCGCCGGCTTCTGGCGCAAGTCGCGGTAGACATCGACGGCGGCCGGCAAATCATCGTCATAAACCCACACTGCGAATCCACGTGCCGCATCGAGCGCCGCAAGGGCTTGCTCTTCGCGCTCGGCGACGATGGCGATGAACTGCCCGTCGTGTATCAACTCTACGAAGCCCGGCAGCTGAGCGATCGATTCACGATCGAAATTGACGAGACGGGCATGGTAACCGGGCGGAAGCAAGACGCGCGCATGAAGCATGCCCGGCAAATCCATATCATGCACATAAGAGACGCCGCCAGTCACCTTGCTCAAGAGATCAAGCCGGCGCGCTGACTGACCAACCAAGCTGTGTTCAGCGGGATCCTTCAACTCGGCGTCTCCGGTTATCAGTCGATTGAAGCGTCCACCCGCCATCAAATCCCAGTAATTGGTAGTCCGCCCCGTCTGTGGATCGGTGACGACGCCGTCAGCGACCGTCAACTGGTCCGCGGACGTCAACGAATCGAGCTGCTCGAAAGCCAGCGACAGCAGTTGCTGACGCGCTTCGGCGCTGGCGATACGAATCGCGACGCCGCTGGTTTCCAGCGAGCGGCTGCCGGCGGTGCTGCCTTCGTCCGGGCTGCGCGCGGTATCAACAGTCGCAAGGCGAATCCGCTCCAGCGCGATGTCTAATTCATCGGCGGCGATCTGCGCCAGCGCCGTGCGGATGCCCTGCCCCAACTCCACCTTGCCGCTGTACACCGTTACCGTGCGATCTTCGTTGAACACAATCCAGTCGTCCAGCTGCGGATGCGTATCAAGCGAGGGCGAGGTCACCGGAGCGCGCGCAACGGAGTCAGGCAAGGCGGGATGCGTGACCTCATGGATGGGATGCCGCTCGGGCCGGCCGATGTGCAGCTTGATCGCCCGCCGCACGCGATCATAGACGCCGCAGCGACAAAGATTGTTGGCAAGCGCCGGGCGTATTTCGTCATCGCTTGGATAGCGAACGCGGTTGAGCAAGCCTTGCGCGGCGATGATCATGCCGGCGGTGCAGAAGCCGCATTGCGCCGCCTGCTCTTCCAGAAAAGTCTCTTGCAGCGGATGCAGATCGTCGGCGGCGCCGAGGCCTTCCAGCGTGGTAATTTCCAGGTCAGCCGCATGGCTCACCGGCAGTTGGCATGAGGGCACATCAACGCCGTCGATGAGCACCTTGCAGGCGCCGCAAAGCTCGGTCCCGCAGCCGTATTTCGCGCTTTTCAACCCCAGGTCGTTTCGTAAGGCGTAAAGCAGCGGCGTCTCTGGGTTAATGTCAAGCTGGCGCGTTTCGCCGTTGACACGCAGGGTTATCGCTTCAGATGCGGTCATGTTTGCCATCCTCGGTTCCATCAAGCGTCAGCAACAAAAAGAGCCCGGCGCGCGGGCTCCTCAAGGCGGAGAAGGTGGGATTCGAACCCACGTACGGTTTCCCGTATCCGCTTTCCAAGCGGACGCACTAGGCCTCTATGCGACTTCTCCCTGAAACCAACTTGCAGTTGTCATCTGCCCTCATTATAGCAAGCGCCGATGATGTTTCCAAGTCGGCGTCGATTGAATGCGGATCAGCGTCCGAAAATTGGCGTGGGCGTCGCCAGAATGGGCACCAGATAATCGCCCGATCTACCGCCCGAGCGCGCCAAATTGGCGTAGGGTCCGGCATTTTCAATATAGCAGAGGATGCCCATCGTGATGGCGTGGGCGAGCAGATCGTGCTGTGTGGTAAGGATTTCCTGGTCCGCCAGCATGAAACCCATCTCGAGGATGACGCCGGGAGTCAATGGATGAATCTTGCGCCAGGCGTGGTTATTGACCATGTCTTCGGTTTCGTTGTAGCTGCGCTCCAGCGGGATGTTCGCGGCGTAATTCAGCGCGATGCACTCGCGAAGGAAGACATCGTTGCCGGTATCGGGACGCGCATCGGATTTGGATACGATGTAACCGGTGACCACCTCGCCATAGTCGATGCAGGAATTGGCATGGATCGAAACCAACGCGTCGGCGCGATAATCCACCAGACGCGGATCAAATTCATCGAGCATGTCCACTGTGAAATTCAGCGCCTCAAGGTTGGCGACCACCCGCGTCGACACGGCAAAGTTGATCGTCTCTTCTTCCAGGATTACACGCTTGAATTCGTCATAGCAGACAGCGCCCGGATCTCGATTCAATGTTTGCCCAAGACCGCGATGTCCGGAAATGATGCCGATGCGGCGAAGCCATTGCGGCGTCTGCACCGCTGTCGGTCGCGCGGATTCGCTGCCGGCGACCAACTCTTCGCGCTCAAGCTGCAAGCCCTGCACAACGGCCGGGTTCAAGTATTCCGGGTTGACGAAGAACATGAGCAAAGTGGCGACCAGTGCCGTGCTCACTAAAACGACGAATATCGTTCCGAGGAAGCCGCCCGCCATACTGGCTTGATGCGGTGGGCGCAGCACGAGGCGAGGCCGCACCCGTCGGATGAGATGCTCTTCTTTTTTTGGTTCCAGGCTGGGTTCGGCTGTTGCGTCAGAGCCGACTCCCATCGGCAGGTTGGCGGGTCCTTCATCGCCAGACTTCGCCGACCGGGGAACGGCTTTCTCCGCCGCTTGCCGCATGAGTTCAATGAAAATCGCCGAGGCGGATTGCTCGTCTTCGTCGTTATTCGGCTGTTCGTTGACCGATTCGTCAGTCACGGTGGCGACCCTGCTCTGCCATCTTGCTTAGCGAGCACACCACCATTATAGGGGTATTCCCTAACCGGACACGCACTCCAGCCGATAAGATTGACGCTCGGCGCAGGTGAGTTGGCGGATGTAGCGGTTGGCGCGCGCCCACTCGATCAAATCGTCGGCCGTCCGCTTGATCCGCCAGCTGCGCAAGACATAATCCTGCCCGGCGGAGACGCCAAAGGATTCGCCAGGACCGAGCACGATTTCTTGTATCCAGTCGCCGTGCTGCTCGAAGCGATTGATCTCCTCGCCAGAGGCGATATCCCACATGCGCACCGTGGTATCCGACGACGTCGTCAGCAGTGTCTTGCTGTCTTCGGTGATGTCGATGCCGAAGGTATTGCCGGCATGGCCCACGAATTGGCGTAGCTCTTCACCGCTTGCGACATCCCACATACGAACTGTGCCATCCCAGGATGTGCTGATGATGAATTCGTTGTTGGGCGCCAGGCGCGCGTAATTGACGATATGACCGTGCCCTTCAAAGGTCTGCAGCAGTTCGCCGCTTTCGAGATCCCACAGGCGAACCGTGAGATCATTGCGCCCCCAACCGCCGCTGGCGCTGACCATGAGTTTGCCATCGTCACTGACGTGCACCCCATTGACCGGGTCCGCATGCCCAATGTATTCGCGCAGAATCTCGCCCGTCTCGATATCCCACAGCCGGATAATGGCGTCGCTCGAGCCGGAAATGAATTGCGCGCCGTTCGGCAGCAAGTCAATCATATAAACGCGGGCATCCTCAAGCGTATAGCGCTGGACTTCGTCGCCAGTTTCCAGATCCCAGCGGCGAATGGTGCCATCCCAACTGGCGGAGAGCAGTTGCTTTCCGTCTGCAAGGAATCGGACCGAATCGACGGTATCTTCGTGGCCGTCCAAAGCCATCAGCTGCTCGCCCGATTCCGCATCCCATACGCGGGCGGTGGCGTCGAGAACCGCAACCGAATCAGGACCAAACAACGGACCGGAACCGGAAGCGAACAAGGCGCCGTCCGCGCTGATATCAGCCGCCCAGACCCAGTTTTCATGCCCGCGGAAGACCTGCGCCTGCGTGCGATTGCGCAAGTCCCAGAGATAAGCCGAGCTGTCGGCCGGGTTGTCGCTGCCATCGGGGTAATTGCCCGCTTCGCCCAAGCCAATCAGCAGGTATTCGCCATCGGGCGAAAACTCGACATCCTGGATGCGATCGCCAAGGTCAACATAACTGGTGATCAAAACGCCCTTTTCAATGTCCCAGATTCGCACGCTTTGATCGCGCGAGGCGGTCGCCAGCAGCGCGCCATCGGGAGAGAATTCGAGATTGGCAATCACATCGCGGTGCGCATAGAGCCGCAACAATTCCGAGCCGCTTGCGGCATCATATATGACCGCTTGCCCACCAGTGCCAGCGCTATAGGTCGAGGCAGCGATGGTGGCGCCGCTTGGGCTGAATTCAACATCGCGGACAAAGCCGATGCCTTGCGGCGGGATCGTCAGGATGTTTTCGCCGCTAGCTACATCCCAGACCTGAATAGTGTTATGGGCGGGCGTCCTGTCACCCTCACCGATGCCGATGGCAGCGGAAGAACTTGCCAGCCGCGCGCCATCGGGGCTGAAGCTGACTTTGATCGCGTAATCGATATGCGCCCGCAAGACATGCAGCGCTTCGCCGCTGGCCGCATCCCATAGGCGTACAGTGGAATCGGCACTGGACGATGCCAGGGTGGCGCCGTCGGCGCTGAATTCAACATCGGTGACGATGTTTTCGTGACCGCTGAGCCGATACTGTTCGGCGCCATCGTCAAGCTGCCAGGCGCCAATTGTTCCGTCGGACATGGCGGCGGCGATTAGCGAATCATCCGAATTGAAGGCGATAGCGTTGACGGGACTGCCGGTCGAAATCGCGCGCAGGCTCTCTCCTGTGCTTGTGTCCACCAGATAGATTACGCCCTCGGAACCAGCATAAGCGCCGATAGAGCCATCGGAATTGAATGCGACGCCAAGGATTGACCGCGGCGAATCAGTGAAGCGGAAACGGGGACCGGGCGAGAAGGTGGAAGCGCCCAGGATGCGCAGCACTTCGGCTTCCGGCGGTTCAAAGGCGTAGCGCGCCTCAATAGCGACGGGCAGCGCCAGCGCCGGATCATGCTCGCTTAGGGCGGTGCGGGCGTTGGCAGCCAGCGCCAGGCTGAGATTCTTGCGCTCGTTTGTCTCGGCGACATGCATCGCTTCGACCGCGATCTCACGCTGTTCATCGGCAATAGCCCGTTGGTCTTCCGCGATCACGCGCTGCTCATCGGCTCGTTCGCGTTCGGTCTCCGCGATCACGCGCTGTTCATCGGCTTTATTGCGTTGGTCAAAAGCAAAGAGACTCAAGATGACAGCGAGAACCGCGGCGACGCCAAATATCGCCGCGGCGATGCGCATGTTGCGCGCCTTCTGTCGCTCCAGCTCCCTTTCGCGCTCCTGGCGCTCCCGCTCCTGCGCCTCTCGTTCATCGCGCAGCGCCAAACTGGCGGTAAGAAACTCGATTTCAAGCTGATTAAGCCGCAGGCTGGCGCCTTCAGACCATTCTTCGAAGGTCAGCAGGCGATTGCCCTGCATGAGATAGCTCCGGTCTTTGCCGGCTGATTCCCATTCGTGCGCGGCGTTGAGCAGTTCGCGTTCCAATCGGATATCATTGCGGCTCTCGGTCAGCCATTCGCGCAGGCGTTCCCAGCGGCGGATCAGCGCCTCATGCGCCACCTCGACCGTGGGGCTGCGCGTGGCGTCATCGCGATCGAAAGTCAGCAAGCGATACCGCCCGAAACGGTCAATGACATCTTCCGCGACATCGCGGTCGCCCAGCGTCAGCAACTCCGTTTGCAGAATCCGGCGACGCGTATCTTCTTGGCCCTCACCCAGGGTGACAAGGCGCAAGAACATCTGCCGCGCCATGTTCTGGCCCTCTTTCTTGAAACGTTGGAAGACCTCTTCGGCGCGTTTCGCCAATGCGCCCAGCGTGCCGCCAATATCCTGGTAGGCGGCAATGGTCAGCAGCGCGCCTTCGCGCCGTTCAAACAACTCGGTCAAGGCATATTGCAGAAGCGGCAAGGCGCCTGGCTGCTCGCGAACATCTTCAATGATGGTCTCTATCAGCCCTTCTTCAATGATGGCGCCAACGTTTTCAGCTGGTCCATAGATCGTCTCCGCCAATTCCTCGTCGTTCAGCGGCAGGACCAATTCGGTGCGCGCCCGAATGAGTTCGCCAAAGCCCTGGTATAGAAGCGGGCGATCATAAAAGTCGGCGCGCAATGTGGCGATAATGATGACCGGGCTGTTCTCAGCGTTAACCGCGTTGAGGATCAGATCGAGAAACTGCTGACGGTCGCTCTCCAATTCCACTTGGGTAAAGAGTTCTTCAAATTGGTCAATCATCAGCAGCAGTTTGCTGTCTCTGGAGGGCAAAGCTTCATAAACGCCCTGAGCCAAGCCATCGACATGATCGCGCAGCGTCTCGACGACCCCGGGCAAGGGCGAAGTCGAAACACTAAGGAGGGCGGCGCCCAATTCTTCCAGCGGCACTTCGCCCGGGACCATCTCGGCGTAGAACCAATTTTCCGATCCCGGGATTCTGCCAGAGCGCAGCGCGGGCAATACACCCGCTTTAACCAGGCTCGACTTACCGCTGCCGCTGGGACCGATTACGGCGAGAAAGTTATTCTCGACGACCGGCTCCTGCAAGCGGTCCAAGACGCGCTGAATCATGGCGGTCCGGCCGAAGAAGTCATTGTGATCCGCTTGTTGAAAGGCGCGCAAACCCTTGTATGGATTCTTGGTTTCCAACAGCTCAAACTCGGAAAAGTCGAGCTCTTCCAGCTCGAGCTCTTCGGTCGGCGCGCCATGGCGCAATGCCTGTTGAAACTCTTTCACCAGTTCCAGCGCGTCTTCAAAGCGCTCGGCCGGTTCCTTGGCGGTGGCGCGCTGAATGATCGAATTGAAAGCGGGCGGCAAGTTCAGCGCATTATGGTCGAGCAATGGCAGCGGCTCGTTCAGATGCTTGTATACGAGGGTAGCCAGGGTTAGGTCGGCGAAGGGTCGCAAGCCGGAGAGCATCTCGTATAACGTGATGCCCAAGGCATAGACATCGCTTTGCCGGTCCGCTTCGGCGCCGCGGATCTGCTCCGGCGCGAGGTAAGCCATCGTGCCGACGATCGCGCCATCCGGGGTGCCGTCATCGGCGCCTTCTTCCTTGGCGATGCCGAAGTCGCTGAGGTAAGCGTTTCCATCTTCATCCAGCAAAATGTTGCCGGGATTCACATCGCGATGCACTACGCCGTTGCGGTGGGCAAAGGTCAAAGCCGAACCAATCTGGTCCAGAATTTTCGCCGTTACATCCGTTTGAAGCTTGCCCTGCCGTTCGATCAAATCACGAAGGCTGCCGCCGCGCAAGTAGCGCATGACCAGACAGGTGCTGTCCGGCTCGCGCCAATAGTCGTAAAGCGGCACGATGTGGGGATGCTCCAGGCGAGCGACCACCTGCGCCTCGCTCTCAAAGCGGCGGATGAAGTCGGGCTGGTTGGCGTATTTGGGCAGAATGATCTTGATCGCCACTTCCCGCAAGACCGCCTCTTGACGGGCGCGGTACACAACGCCGTAGCCGCCCTGCCCCAACAGATCTTTAAAGTCGTATGACTTAACCGACTTGCCAGTTAAATCGAGTATTTCCATGAATTTCCCCCGGGGCAGCGGATCCTTTTATTGCGCTGAATTAGGACTCAGTATAGCACATTCATAATTGTTTCACAGCTTGCGCGGCGAGCGTCCGAGAGCGTATCAAAGCCTGCAAGTTTGTCGGCTGCGACACGCCATGGACCGCTGGATAGCAGTATCAAAACCCTCTAAACTGTTATGGTGAACACTAATGCAGGCAATTCCTGGCAAAGCGCCTCAGACATAGTATAGCCGGATTCGGCTCGCGCCGAGCGCTCGAAGCTTACAGCCCCTAAAGCCTTAGCTTCTAGCCGAGCCAAAATTGAGGTGATGTCTCGACGTTAAACCGCAGATCAAAAGCGCCACCGCCTCTTGAGAATATCCAAATGCGCCTGCAAATGCAGCAAACCGCTCTTTCTTCTTTACTGCGAAACCGTAGTCGGAAGCGGCAGCCCTCTGGCATAGCGGGCCGCAGCCCCAATTCGCTTCGTGTGATAATTGCGTTTAGGCGCCGCGTTCCTGTGCTATGCTGGATTGCGCGAAATGTTCTTCAGTAAGGGCTCGGCGCAGGCAATACTGAAGCCATGCCGCTGCCGGACGCGCTCGCGTTCGCCCCTTGCTGATATTGGCAGCCGAGGCGCATGGGACGCTTATGTTTCAATTCATCTGGCGCGTGAATATCCTGACGCTTATACCAAGCTTGCTTATGGTGACGCTGGCTGTCGCGGCGGCGCCAAAGCTGCCTGCGAGCGCGGAAGTGGTCTTCGTCGCCCGGGCTGCGAGCCAACTCCAGCTGATGATCGCCGACCTGAACCGGGGTATAAGGGCAGCCCTTACGGCGGCGAGCGGCGATGTCTTGCATCCGAGCATTTCCCCACATTCACGAGAGGTGGTTTTCGCCTCCCGCGCCGGCGGCGATTCCGAATTGTATCGTCTGATGCCTGGAAACGTCGAGCCGCGCCAACTTACCGACAATTCTTACGATGACAAACATCCGCGGTGGTCTCCCGATGGTGAGTCGATTGTCTTTCAGGCGAACCCGCAGGGCGTGTTTCAGTTCTTCCTGATAGCCGCTGATGGGACGAACAGACGCCAACTCACAATCAACAAGACCGATTTCGCGCGGCCATCCTGGTCGCCTGATGGCCGCTCGCTGGTTTATGACGCTGGCGGCGATATTTTCATTTATGATATCGCCAGCGGGACGAGCCAGGCATTGACCCATGACGAGTACGGCGATTACGACGAATACTGGGATGCGCAGGCGGTTTGGTCGCCGGATGGCGGCACAATCGTCTACGATTCTTTTCGCGAGGGATCGTGGAATCTCTATGAACTGGATATCGCGAGCGGTCTTGTCCGCGCCTTGACGCCAGCCGGGCGCGACGAGCAGCACGCCACCTTCACCAACCAGCCGGGTCAAATTGCCTACCAGTCGGTGACGAAGTTTCCCGGTCTGCTATTTCTACTGGATCTCGATCGACCATCTTACCAGCGCGCGCTAACGATTCCGCCCGATTCCGGCAGTCCCCTTCATCTGCTCTTCGGCAATCGTCAAGCATTGACGTTGGAAGGGACCGACATCCTGGAGCCGGATTGGCTGCGGTATCCACAATCAAACTAAATGGCGACTCAACCCGAACCGAGCGGCACGCCGTAAAGGATCAACTCATATTTGTCGGTGGAGACGGCAATGATAGAGCCATCGGGGCTGAAACTGATGTCATGGATCGCGCCGTCGGTCTCGCGCGTCGCCACCAGTTTATGCGTCCGCGTATTCCAGATGGAGAACAGGCCCTCGGCCGCGCCAACCGCCAGCATGGCGCCATCGGGACTAAAGTCGAGCGAGGTGACGCCTGCTGTCGGCACGGGGTAACTGGCCAATTGCACAAATGAGTCCGACTCAAAAATTGCCAAACTGTCGCCTGGAGCTGCTTGCGCCCAGGCAAATTGCTGGCCCGCCGGGCTGTATTCAGCCGCAGTCAGCACAGACGCTACGCCAATGCTGCCGAGACGCGCGCCGCTGCTCGCGTCCCAAAACCGGCGACTGCCGTCACCCGCCGTGAATACGTTGTTGCCATTCGGGCTGAAGGCAACGACGCGAATTAGCTCGCCATTCCCGGCTAGAATCGCCTGCTGCGCCACCGTCGGCAGATCCCAAACGATTGCGGCGAAATTGCGATCCACATCGGCATGGGTGTAGGCTTCGCGCCCGGCGCTGACGAGATTATTGCCATCCGGGCTGAAAGCCAAGGCGGAGACTGGACCGGCGTGGGCATTCAAGAAAAGGCGCTCGCTGAATGTCAAGGGGTCGCCAGCGTGGATTTGCCATAGCCGCAGCGTGCCAGTATCGCTGCCAAGGGCAATCTGATCGTGTTTGGGCCGAAATGTCAGCGCGGAGATGCCCTCTTCCAGTTCCAAAATCTGGGGCGTGAGGACTGGATGCCGCAGGTCATAAACCCAAACCCCATCGGAACCGGGCGCGCCCGGCGTAATCAGGAAGCGGCTATCTGAGGACCAGTCGTGAGCGGGCTGGAAATTGCCCGATATGCGCCCGAATTCGCGCAGGAATGGAATCACGCTCGCGCTTAGCGCCTCGCGACTGGGCAGCGGCGGCGGTGGTTCCGGCGCGACATGGTAGCTGCCAGCGCCCGCTTCGGCGATATAGCCAGTCTGCCCGTTTACGAGGGCCAGCCACCAAACATAGCCATCGACGCAATCGGGACCGGCGGTGATGTCGATAGTCCAAGCGGCCGGAATCTGCAGCAGCACCGAAGCCGTGATGGAAGGCTGCCCGCGCATATTCAAATAGCTGCCGAGGATTTCGACAGTCATGCCGGCGTTAATCCGGGAACGCATATAAGGTCCGCCAGTCGCCGCATCACCGCAGAGCCGATTGGAGTATTCTGATTCGGGTTCAGCGGCCGCTGCCGTGCTCGCCGCATCCACAGTGCCGCAATAGACGACCAGCGCGCTGTCATGGGAGACGCGCAAGTCGTATGTGACGGAGTTATGGGTAAGCTGAAACTTGTAGCCGAGGACGGCGCCGCCCCCGGAGCTTGAGGCGCTCGGGCAACCCAGGGCGTCATTGGGGAAGTTCGTCTGTTCCCAGCGCCAATTCGACAAATTTCCGATGCCGATGGAATAACCAAGCCGGGCGCTCAAATCCAGCAGCGCCGCGTTGATTTGCGCGGGCGCCCCCTGCGCAAGCGAAACCGAGGCGCACAACAGGAAAATCAGGACGAAGCCAGGTTTTGAAACGGCGGTTATCATAATTGTTCCCTTGCGTAGCGCCATTGCATGTTACTGGATTATAACATGGCGGGCGCCAGCGGTTGCGATGTTGATCAACCCCTGATTAGCAAGCGTCGATTCTTGCAAGTCTAGGCACAATTTGACAAAATGATTGGACATGGAAACGGAAGCGTAAGTTAGAAAGTCGCTTCATTGGCATCGGCGCTGGAATACGTCATTCTCGGCCATGATAATGATGAGCAAGGGAACACAGGCCGCAAACTGCTCATGTTTAACGGCGCCCTGCCATCACTGGATCCGAAGTTTTACCTTCAACTGGTCAACCTGGAACCGATGCCGGATGCCGACGGCGGCGCCGGACCGGCTCTGGTCTTGGTGGATCATGATTGGGATCGAAAGCTGCTAGCGACGATTCAGCCCTCTGCCGCCCATCCACAGACATACACCGATCACTACGTCTTCATTCCGGCAAAGGCTTTGGCCGAATCTGCGCTTCAGCTTGAGCGCTGGCTCGCATTCTTGCCGCAAGCTTCGCAGGATATCCACCGGACCCTGCCCCTTTTGCAGCCGCCAGATTTCGATTCGACCGAAATCGAGACCCGCGCCGCGAACCTACAGCGCATCCTCGACGAATTGCCGGCTGACAGTTTCGAGCATGCGCTGACCCTACTGGGCGCGCTAATGCATGATCGACGCCTGGCAATCGCGCGGTTTCGGCCCGATTTCCAGGCGCGGCTCGCTCTGGTTTCCGGCATACAAGCGCTAATTCCAGGGGCGCTGGCCGCTCGCGCGACCTTCGCCAGTCACGCGCCTGTCTACAGCCAGCAGTCCCCGCAGCTAACATTCGTCGATGCGGACAAGGACGATTCCGACTGGATCTACGATTGGTCCGCGCCGACGATCATCGCCGATGTCTTGGATCATCCCTATATCAAAGTGCTGCGAGCGCTTTGGCAAGGAGATGCCGCAGCATTGGCGGCGGAGATTCAGCGCTTGGCGCGGCTCGCCGATTCCAGCGTGACGGGACCCTTGGGGCAAGAGCTGGCGCGCGTAGCCGATCGCTTTTGGCTCGATCGCCATGTCCAGACGCCGGCGGAAGATATTTCCACCGATGCAATCATCCGGATCCTGGACGGCGCCAGGCCGCCAAGAGACGAGATCCGCCGCCAATACATGAGGCGGCTGCTGCTCAACGCGCTAAGCGAACGAGACTGGGCCGCCGGCGCGCGCGTTGCCGAAGAGTTGGAAAATGACGCGGAACTGGAGAGCGCGCTATCCGACATTTTCGATGAGATGCTGGAAGATCAACCCGATTCGGTTTACGTCTTCATTCGCAATCGGCTGATGCATCTGGGCATCGACGAGCAATGGATACCGCGCTTGCAAATGGCGGCGAGAAACTCGCTCGAAGTCGCGATGGAGGAAGGCGACATCGGCACCTTGGCCGGTTGGCTGGAATTGATCGCGCATGAACCGCAAGCCTATCTCCTGCACGACATTCTGCAAGAAGCAATCTTGTCGGCAAAGCAGCGCGCTTATGGCGATGGCGAGCTCGCCATTCATCTAATTCTAATCGCCGTGCGCCGCGTGCCCGAAATCGTAGACGCCCTCTATGAAGACCAGCGGCTAATAGACGCATTGGATGATGATGTGCGGCTCGCGCTGCAAAAGCCGACGGCGGACGCGCTGGAACGGCTCATTGATGAGCGAGCCGAGTATTTTCTGCTGGCTCTGTATCACGGCGTCAAGGTGACTGACGAGGTTATGGTCACGCTGGCTACCATCAAACAGCTCTGGTCACTTTTCAGAACCGACCAGCGCGTAAGCCTCCCCGCCGTGTATCGGCCGCCGGCGGTGACGCGCCTGTTGGCGACCGAGGCAAGCCATCAGCTGACGGAAGAGGCGGTCGAATTCCTCTTCGAAAGCATCATCGCGGGCGACGATCGCAAGCTGATCGTGGACAGCGCGACTCATTTGGCCAATTGCGAATTGCTCTTTCCGCTCTTGAGCCAGTCGCTGTCGCGGGACACGCTGCCCATGGACAAAGTGCTGTCCATCATGCATGCGGTAAGCAATATTAAGAGCGCGCCGCCGCATGAAGTGATCGACACTTACTTCACGCTGCTCGATTACTATCAATGGGAGCCGCTGACGCAGCGCTTGATGGAAGCGCTGACTCGCCTGATGGCGAAGCACCAAGAGGCGCAGGTCTCGTATCGGCATCTGTGGCGGCTGTTTGACGCCTGCCATGGGTTGGAGATTGAAGGCGCGTCGCGCGTATCGATGACGCATCTATTGCTGCAGTATGGGGAGGAAGAAGACCTTTCTACCGTAGTGGAGGGCTTGGCGCGGATCTGCCGGCAAATCGGATTGAGCAAGCCCTTGGGCGCCGCGGTCAACTCCTGGTGGCGCAATTATACCCATCGCTTGAGTCTCACGCAGTTGCAGCGCCTGGAGCGCGAACTGGAGCCGCAGCGACACCTGGAGGCGCAAAAGCACATATTGTATTCCGTGGTGGCGATGCGGCGCTGGCTCCATAGCCAGGATCCGGTTGAACTGGCGGAATCGATCAGTGCGACTTTCACCATCCTCGAACATATCGCCGAAGCCTTCGACGCCGAACATATCCATGAGATCGACTCGCATACGATTCGGCGCGAACTGGACGAAGTCGGGCGCGGGCTCTCGTCCGAGCAGCGCCATATATTGGCGAACAACCTGCGCAATCTCGCCAATCGCATCACACAGATGGCGGAGAAGCGCAGCAAACCTTCGCTCATCCGCAGCGATGACAGCATTGAGCGTCAGTTGCAGCATGGCGAGGCTGATCCGCAGGGGTCGATCGATATGATGAAGTGGATAGCCGGTTATCTGGACGGCGCGCACGCTAAGAGCGATGGTTGACGCCGCAATCCGCTATTAACAATTCTTCCGTTTTCCAAGTAAAATCTGACCGTCCGCGAACCGGCGCTGCGGAGAAACACAGGCGCATGGAAAAACTGTTCACCTACGGCACGCTGCGGGATCCGGCGACGCAGCAGAAGCTGCTCGGTCGCACGCTCGGCGAGGGCGCGCCCGACACGCTGCGCGGCTACCGCTTGGCCAAGCTCACCGGCATTCACGATGTCTACTCCATCTTGCAGCCGCAAGCTGGCGCCACTGTAGAAGGCACACTTTTCGAAGTCACGACGGAAGAACTCGCCCATCTCGACGATTACGAAGGCGACGCCTATATGCGCGTGAGCGTAAGGCTCGTCAGCAAGACGCGCGCCTGGGCGTATACCGAGAATCCGAAGTCCAGCTTTCGCATTCACATAGAGCCGCCCGACAATCCATAACATGCAAAAAAGCGTCAATGAATCAACAGGCCTGCACGGGCGAGCGGGCGGCTCGCCCCGCTACGAACGCTTACGTTACGTTTGCTTCCGCTAGAGCGCGGAAAGGCAATTGATGACTGAGCTCGGCATTGGAGTAATTGGTATGGGCTGGATGGGGCAGGTTCACGCGCGCTCCTACAGCCTGGCGCGGCAGCGTTTCCCCGATGCCGGCGTGTCGGCGCGGCTCGTCGTCTGCTCCGATAATGTCCGGGAGCGAGCGGAAAGCGGGCGCGAGTTGCTCGGCTTCGCCGAAGCGACGACGCGTTGGCTGGATGTCATCGAGCATCCCGCTGTGCAAATCGTGAACATCGCAACGCCGAATCATCTGCATGTCGAGATCGTCGAAGCGGCTGCTGCGGCTGGCAAGCATATCTTCTGCGAAAAACCCGTCGGGCGAAGTCCGCAGGAAACTGCACAAATCGAATCCATGGCGCGCAATGCTGGCGTCTTGAGTTTCGTCGGCTTCAATTATCGCTGGGCGCCGCTGGTCATTCAGGCGAAGAATCTCATCAACGAAGGCGCATTGGGCGATATCACGCAATATCGCGGCCGCTTTTTCAGCATGTATGGCAGCGATCCGAAGGGTCTGCTTTCCTGGCGTTTCGAGCGCGAAATCGCCGGCTACGGCGTGCTGGGCGATATCCTGGCGCATGTGACCGACATGGCGCTCTACCTCAACGGCGGCATCAAGCGGTTGGTCAGCAATTCGCATACCTTCATCGCCGAGCGGCCCCTGCCGATTCCCGGCAAAGGCACCCATTACTCGCGCGGCGCGCCTGATGATCCTACCGGTCCAGTCACCAATGAGGATTATGTCGGCGCCCTGCTGGAATTTGAGAATGGCGCGCGTGGCACGGTCGAAGCCTCGCGAACGATCTTTGGACCGAAGAATCAGATGGCATTTGAGCTAAATGGAACGAAGGGCGCGATCAGCTGGGATTTCGAACGAATGAACGAATTGCAACTCTACCTGCCCGGCGCGGATCGCGCGCATGATGGCTTCATCCGCTTGGTGGGCGGCGATCAGTATCCTTATCACGGCAACTTCAATCCGGGCGAAGGCAGCGGTCTCGGTTATGAAGATATGAAAGTGATCGAAGCTTTCAACTTTCTCCAGTCGGTCGCCGAAGGGGAGCAGCGCGCGCCGGGATTGAGCCAGGCGCTGGCGGTCGCCGAAGTGCATGCGGCGATGATCCGCTCCTGGGAGAGCGGCGCTTGGGAAGATGTCACCAGTTTGCGCGTGGATTGAGGCGAAAATGTCGCCAATTGCAATACAAGCGAGCCAACAGCTTGCCAACCCCACCCCCGGCCCCTCCCCGAAGCATCAGGGAGGGGAGTAACCTACAGTGGACTTGGAACAACTACCTGGGAATGTATTCGATTCTACAGATCTCGTCGAGACCTTCCCCCCATAGCAATGGGGGGACCGAGGGGGGTTAAAATCGATGACGCAACTCGCCTTGCGCGGTCCCATTTATACGCCCGTGGCCGACCCCTTTCTCAACGCGCCTTCGGATTGCGCCGTCTATGAGTCGGACGGGATCATATTAATCGGCGACGGCTTGATCCGTGATATCGGATCTTATGCCGATCTGCGCGACCGATTACCGAACGGTATTGAGTTGCGGCATTACCCCGGTACGATCCTGATGCCCGGCTTCGTTGATGCCCATATCCATTATCCCCAAGTTGAAATCATCGGCTCCTATGGCGCGCAATTGCTGGAATGGCTGAACAAATACACCTTCCCGGCCGAAGCCCGCTTTGTCGATGACGAGCACGCGCGGCGGATCGCCGATTTTTTCATCGCCGAGCTGTTGCGAAATGGCAGTACCTCGGCTTCGGTCTTCTGCACCTCTGCGCCGGGCTCGGTTGAGGCGATCTTCCAGGCGGCGCAACAGCGTAATATGCTGCTGCTGGCGGGAAAGATGATGATGGACAGCCATGCGCCAGCGAACCTGGTCGATACGGCTCAATCGAGCTATGAAGATTCCAAGGCGCTGATTGAGCGCTGGCACAAGCGGGGTCGCTGCCTCTACACGGTGACGCCGCGCTTCGCCCTGACCAGCAGTCCAGCGCAGTTGGAATTGGCGGGCGCCTTGATGCGCGAATACGGCGATGTCCGCCTGCAATCGCATATATCGGAGAATCGCGCCGAAGTCGCGCGCGCCGCGGAGCTTTATCCCGAGCGCAAGCATTATACCGACATTTACGAATATTACGGGCTAATGGACGAACGCGCAATTTACGGTCACGGCATCCATCTGTCCGAAGACGAGTTGCGCCGCTTCCATGAGACCGGCGCCAATATCGCCCACTGCCCCACCTCAAACTTTTTCATCGGCAGCGGCCTCTTTGATATGGCAACGGTACGAAACGCTGCGCGACCAGTGACAGTTGGGCTGGGCACTGATGTCGGCGGCGGAACCAGCTTCTCGATGCTGCAGACGATGAGCGAAGCCTACAAGATGGCGCAGCTGCGCGGCATCTCGCTGACTGCGACGCAGTGCTATTATCTGGCGACGCTGGGCAGCGCCGAAGCGCTCGGTCTGGCCGACCGCGCCGGCAGCTTGCGCGCCGGTTGCGCCGCCGACATCATCGTTCTGGATCCGCGAGCCACGCCGCTGCTGGAACTGCGCGCCGATGTGGCGGAATCGCTGGATGAGTTGCTCTTCGCGCTGATGATCTGCGCCGATGACCGGGCGATACAGGCGACCTACGTGGCGGGCGAACTGCTACACGAGCGGGACGCGCCCGCCTAGCTGGCGGCGACAACTGTTACCTTTCCCAACTCGACATACGTGCTTTCGCCGACCGGCAGCCGCGCCGCCGGATCAGTGATGTCATAGAGCCCGGCGATCAATGTATAGTCGCCGGTGGGCAACTCCTTCGGAATCAGCAAAGCGTGCAAGTCGTAATAGTTGTAGCCGGTTTTCCATGTCGTGGTTGGCGAACTGCCGCCGGCCGGTTCGCTATCGCGCTGCGCCACCAGGCGGCCATCGGCGTCCAACAGTTGCAAAAATACCTTGTACCGGCTCGCGGTCGCGTCAGTCGCCAGCCAAAACATGCCTGCAAGCAGATGTTCACCGCGCGCGATCGGTCCGGCGCTCGTCCAGTAGTGAGTCAGGCGGATGTCATCGCCAAAGGACGCGTCAGGCGAGCGCCATTCGTCGAAGCTGTCATCATCGGGCACGATATAGCGGGCAAAGCGGATATCGCCCACCCATTCCTGGCTCGCTTGATAGCTATGCGCATTCAGATTGCTTTCGACCGCGCGCTCGGGATCTTGTTCCTCGCTGCCATAGAAGATAGCGAAGATCCGCCTGTGCATCTGGGTCATTGACAGCACCTCAGCTGCGGTTTCACCCGCATCCGCGCTCGTCGGCAACCCATAAACGGGCGCGTCGCCGCGGTAGTAATAATCGAACACTTCGCCGAAGCCGGCTGCGCTGACCAGCACGGCATCGCCCTCGTGCAACTCCGATTCAATGCGCGCCGTCAATAGGCGAACATCATCGCGCTGCATATCGGGGTGATGATAGAGCACATCCAAATTGCCAAAGAGTGGCAGTAGAAGAAGGGCGGTGCTGAATACAGCTACATACCTGGCTTTGTCGCGCCAACGCGGCGCCCAATCGTTCCTCCGGAGCGTCCATACCATCCAAACTCCGCGACCGAGCCAGAGGGCAAAACCTAACTGGGCTGGCAGCAGGAAACGCAGGTAGCGGTCTGTTAAGCCCAGGTGCAAGTAGACCGCTGCCGAGACAATAACCCATGCGACAGCCACGGAGATACGCCAAAGAGTACGGCTGTCCAAGGGCAGCGGAACAAGCCCAAAGAGCAGAAAGGCATAGACAAAGAAAGTCGAATCGCGATTACTCAGTTCAAAGACGCTGCCAACGGCGAAGAATCCGAGGATTTGCCGCAACGATTCATCCACTGGCATTGGCTTAGCAAGATTCGGCTGCGCGCTCAACTGCGAGACGGCGACCGGCAGCCAGGGCAGAAACAGCACGACGGTGATGCCAAATGTCAGCAGCAGCCCAATCCAGGGTTGCCACGGTAGCCGCCCCGATCGCGCGGCGGATCCCGAGCCCAAGAGAGCAGCGCAGAATGCGAGCGCCGCTAACGCCGCCTGCGTCAGCATAACCAAGGCGTAAGCGACATGGGTGTACATGCCGATGGCGTTGACCAATCCGAGCAAGATGATTGGTCGCCTTTGACTTCGCGCGGCAGCTTCGGGATTGCGCGGACGCAGCAATCCGACGAACAGCCACATGCTCGCGGCTCCAATCGCCGTCAACATGGCATACATACGCGCTTCCTGGGCGTAGTAGATGCTGAAACTGTTCAGTGCCACCAGCGCCGCGGCCGCCAGACCAGCAATCGGATGAAAGAGCCTTGCTCCAAGCGCGTAAGTCCAGGCGACGCTGAGAATGCTGAATAGAGCTGAAAGCAGGCGCAGCGCAAATTCAGACGAGCCGGTCAAGTCCTGCCACCATCCCAACAGCGTGAAATAAGCCGGCACGTGTACATTGTTCTGCAAGAGCGGAATGAGTTCGGGCAGCGTGCGCAAGGAATGGGCGTAGGCGACGCCCTCGTCATACCAAAGCGATTGCGCGCCGAGCCGGTGGAAACGGACGGCGCTCGCCAGCAGGAGGATGACAAGCGCCAGCGCCACAATCAGCGCGCGCTGATTTATTCTTGCTGACCTTGCTTGATCCTGTCGCGACCAATCCATCATCGCAGTCGCTCTCTCAGCGCCAAAACGACGGCGCCGAGCGCAACCAGCGCCAGCGCGCCCGCAACCGACAGCCAAGACAAGAGCCGGACCAGGCTGCGATCATAGACTGTGATCTCATCCACAGTGATTGCGCCATCGCCGAAAGATATGTGCCGCCTCCGCGCCAGCCCCGACGACAGCTCGATGCGCGTGACACGCCAGGCAGCATCGCCTGCATCGTCCGAACGCCAGCGTACATCCAGCGCCGTGCCGTGGGCGCTGAATTCCAGCCCGCCCGTAAAGCGCACCGCCTGTCCGAAGCGCGCGCTTGGGTCGGCAAAGTTATCTCCGTCGCTTAATATCTGCCAGGATTCCGCTTGATGCCGCCCGCGGTGCAAAACAGGCGGCTGCCTCGTTATGTATTCTTTGACGCTGTGATAGACCGGCAGCGGCGTGAAGGTCGGCTTTTCCGGCTGGTAATCCGGCTCCGCCATGCGGAAGTAATAGAAGGCTTGGTCGGCTTCAAAGGGGTCTTTGCGGGTGAAGAACCAGTACATGACATTGCCGACCCAGGGCCATTCCTGCTGTATGCGCTCGTAGAAAATCGGCATATAGCGCGCCGCCTGCTCTTGCGTGACATTGCCGTAAGCGCCATAAAGACTGATCTGCTCGGGCGGCAGCGCGGCGTCAAGCGTGGCGTTCCAGGCTGCTTCACTCAGCCAGATCGGTTTGTGCGCGTCGCCATTTCGCACCATGATGTCGCGATAGTAGCTGTGGCGCGCGACGTTGACCGATGTCGCCCGCAGGCGCCGATCTGTGGGTCCGCTGCGCAAGCCATAACCCTGAGCTGAGAGCACATCAAAGCAGTCGCCGCCGCCGTGATCATAGAGCAATTGCAAGAAGGCCAGATCGCTCAAGTCGCGCGATTGATCAAGCGCGATGGTCGGGGCGATGGCGCCGCTGATGATGACGATATTCGGATCAACCTCCTTTAGCGCCTCGTACGCGCGGCAAAGCAAATCGGCGTAGCCGGCCGGATCGATTGGCGCGTTGCCCCATTCGGGATAGATATTCGGCTCGTTCCAGATCTGATAATGATTGATTCGCCCTTTGTAACGCGCGGCTACCGCAACCGCGTAATTGACGAAATCCTGGAAATCGTCGGGCGGGGCGCGGTCGCCGGCAGCCGGGTCGGCTCGCGACCAAGCCGGCGGATTGCTGAGGCGCGCCATCAGACGCAAACCATGCGCTTCCGTCAATTCAACGATGTGATCGTATTTGAGCCAAGTATCAATGGTATCGCTTTGACCGTCGCCGTCGCGATCCAGTCTGGAATCGGTGAATTGCCCGCGGCCATCAACCTCGAGGTCTTCCCAAGGAAATTCCTGCCGCAGCCAGACGAAGCCGGCATCGCGAATCATGCGCAGCATCGCTTCAATTTTGGGGCGCTCGACTTCTTGTTCCAGAAAGGTGTTGATGCCGTAGGGGATTGCGGCTTTGTTCGCGATCGGCGCCAGCGGCTCTGTTTCAAGCGGATAGCGGATGAGGTTTCCCGACACTTCGACTATTCCTCGGATCTGCCCGAGGACCGCATCCTCGCCCGTCTGCGACCAAAGAAACTGCCAGATCAAGCCACGGCTGCGCAAGTCCAGACCCAGCAAGATCAAGACGAGAAGGATCGTGGGGGCAATGATGATCGCTGCGCGTTTGCGCCATGACTTCAAGGCAATCTGTCGCGTGTCGGTCATGCGGCGAATTATAAATCAGGCCGGTCAAATGGAATAGCGCGGCAGCGCGCCGGCTGCGCGGCCCCATGATCAAAGTCGCCGGCCGCGCATCGGAAATGCCTGAGCAGTCTTTGAATCATCCGCCGATATATGGTTAACTTGATGCATGAGTAACCGGTGCTGATATGACCGTCCGTTTCTGCTTCCTTGCGCTAACGCTCCTGCTGATGCCCTTTGCCACCGGCGCGCAAGGCATCGTCGAGAGCGTCGAATGCCAAGATACGCCCTACGGCTTTCGTGCGCGCTGCGGTTATGTGATGCTTCCGCAAGATTATGAGAATCCAGGCGACAGCAGGGTCGCGATATTCTTCTCGGTCATCCACGGCGCCGGCGGCGAGAAGCAGCCCGATCCCCTCGTTTATCTCGTCGGCGGACCCGGCAGCAGCGGTTCACAGCTTTTGCAGACCTCGTTCCGCAAATACTTGCGCGCCTTCGCCGGTGAGCGCGATATCATCATCATCGACCAGCGAGGCACCGGGCTGTCCGATCCGCCGCTCTACTGTCGTGAAGCGCTATGGCGACTGGACGAAATCCTGCAGAGCCACCATCGCGAGCATGCGGAACTGATGTTGGATATCCTGACCGACTGCCACCAACGTCTGGAGCGCGCTGGCGTGCGCTTCCATACCTACCATAGCGACAACAGCGCCCAAGACATCGTCAATGTGCTGCTGGCGCTGGGTTACGAGCAGTGGAATCTGGTCGGCGTATCTTATGGTTCGCGCCTGGCTTTAGTAATGATGCGCGATTACCCGCAATATATCCGCAGCGTCATACTCGATTCTGTCTATCCGCCGCAAGCCGATATCTACGTCGACGCCTACTATCACGGGGAACGGGCGCTGCAGGCGCTATTCGACGCCTGCGCCAAGTCAGAACGCTGCAATTCCCGCTATCCTGACCTGAAGGAGGTTTTCTATCGACTCTACGATCGCTTGAATATGGCGCCGATGCTGGCGACATATTCGCCGCCACGCTCCCCGGCTTTGGAAATTGAAATTAGCGGCTATCGGCTTTACGACTGGGTATTCAGCTGGCTCTATGAGGTCGGCGCCATCCAGCAGATCCCGCAGATCATATACGACCTCGATCGCGGTCATACGCATAATGCGGTTCGATTCGGCACGGCATACGAGGCGAATCTCACCTCGCTAAGCCTGGGCATGCATTACACCGTGCAATGCCAGGAAGAGTACGGCGAATCGGTCTTTCGCGATTATGCCAGCTTGCTGGCGACGCATCCGCATCTGAGCGGCTACCTGCGCTATCCGGTGGAGGGGGCGGCGACGCTGCCAAGGCTCTGCGAATTGTGGCTGGCGGAAGCGAGACCAGCCAGCGTCAATGATCCGGTCGAAAGCGATGTGCCCGCCCTGCTGCTCTCCGGCCATTTCGACCCGATTACACCGCCGCGTTACGCCGATATGGCAGCCGTGACCCTGACGACTTCATACAACTTCGTCTTGCCCCACGTCGGCCATGGCGTGCTGCGCTCGGACCACTGCGCCGTTGACATCGCCGTCGACTTTATCAATGAGCCGTTTAGCGAGCCGGACAGCAGCTGCATCGCCAACACGCGCGAAATCGAATTTGAATGAATACATGCTTCGGGAAGTCTACTGCGACTAACTTGCAGGATTTGACTTGCGCGCCGTGATCGGCTACATTTCACCTATTGCCTGAATTTGACGGTTGCAGTTCGCGGACTTATTCCGATAGTGGTTGACGCGTGAGCGCAATCCGCCTGTATGATTTTTCTAGCGAAACGCGATTATGAACTACATTGAAAAGTACGAATTTGACCGTCTAGGATACCTCGTAATCCCCGCCTTCTTGACTGACGCCGAAGTGACCAGCCTTTCAGCCGCTGTCGATGCCGCTGAGGAGGATGCGCTAGCGCAGGTGGACCGTCCGCCGGACAAGATCAGCGCTTATGGGCTCGAATACCGACACAACCGCGAAAAAGGCTATTATGTCAGCGGCGCGGGAGGGGACGGCAATTCACTGCTTATTGATGAATTCTTTAACATGGATCCGGCTTTTGATGTCTTAGTCGATCATGCGCCAACCATGGCTTACATCCGGGCGATCGTGCAGGAACGACCGACGATCAACAATTCCGAATTGCGCATACGCTACCCCGGCAACCAGACCGCCTCGCATTGTGGCGGACCGGTTGGCTTAAAGCTGCGGTACGATTACAACGCGAGGGGAATCAACTGCATGATGGTGAGAATGGTTTACTTTGTGCACGATGTTGAGCCGGGCCAGGGAGAGTTCTGCGTTGTGCCGGCAACCCACAAGAGCAATATGGTCTCACCTTACGAAGGGAGCGACCCCGACAAGGAACCAGGCATGATCGGCCTTCCTGTGAAAGCGGGCGACTCAATCCTTTTCACCGAAAACTTGCGTCATGGCGGATTGACTAACCGATCGCGCCAGACGCGCAAAACCCTGCATGTCGGTTACGGTCCCTTTTGGATGAAGTCGCAGAATCACAGCACCATGGACGAAGAGCCCTACATCCTTCCGCGCACCTTCGCTCGCTATTCGCAAGAGCAGCGTATGCTCTTCCGCGCGCATCAGACCCTGTTCGAAAATGGCAGCAACTGATGCATGAGATCGAGCGACAGGCACTCGCAGGAATCCCTAGCGTCACCTTGCGAGATACGCGCGTGGAATAAGCGCCGGTCATCGTCCGTGTCCAGGGCTGAACCGGGGACAAGAGGAGCGTCGAGACTCTGGATTACTCGTTGGCGCAGTTGGCATCAACCGGCTTCTGGCGGAGGCGATCTTGTCCAGCGGACGGCGTCGTTTACCTGGTACAAGGGCAAATCGTCGCTCAGTTTTGTTCGAAGCATTTGCTACATTCTGCTCCAATACGTTTGATGTTCCACCATCAGAGATGAGCTTCGGAGAACGCGCATGAATGAAGTTGAAGAATACGAGTTTGACCGGCTGGGTTACCTTGTCATTCCCGACTTCCTCACCGACGCCGAGTTGAACACGCTCGCGGCCGCGATCGACGAGCTGGAAGAAGACGCCTTGGCGCAGTCTGGTCGTCAACCAGACAAAATAAGCGCCATCGGTCTCGAATACCGGCATGACGCCGAAAGAGGATACTACGCCTGTGGCGCGCGGGAAGAAGGCAATACCCTGATTATCGAGGACTTCTTCAATGCCGATCCCGCCTTTGACGTCCTGATTGATCATTCGCCCACCATGACCTACATCCGCGCCATCGTCAATGAGCGCCCGACGATCAACAACAGCGAAATTCGCATTCGCTATCCCGGCAATCAAACCGGATCGCACATGGGCGGACCAGTCGGCCGCAAACATCGCTACTATTACTCGGGCAAAGGCATCGACTGCATGATGGTGCGCATGGTCTACTTCGTCCACGATGTGGCACCGGGCCAAGGCGCGTTTTGCGTCGTACCCGCCACCCACAAGAGCAATATGGCCTCGCCCTACAACGGGAGCGACCCGGACAAGGAACCGGGCATGACAGGATTGCCAGTCAAAGCCGGCGACGCCATTTTGTTCACCGAAAACCTGCGACATGGCGGTTTGACCAACCGTTCCAAGCAAACGCGCAAGACCTTGCATGTCGGCTACGGTCCCTTTTGGATGAAGTCGCAAAATCACAGCACCATGGACGAAGAGCCTAATGTCTTGCCGAGTACCTTCAAACGCTGGAACGAGGCGCAGCGGCTGCTGTTTCGCTCCCACCGTACAATGTTGGACTAAGAGAACAATGATTGAAATCGAGCGGCGCGATTTGGCGGGCATCCCCTGTATCACATTGCGCGATGCGCGCGTTGGCGAGGCGCCGGTTATCATCCACTATCATGGCTGGACCGGCGGCAAAGGCGCGCTCGAAACGCCGGATCAGAGCCAAGTGCGGCTGGCATCCGCCGGCTTTCTGGTAGTAGCGCCCGATTGCTACGAACATGGCGAGCGAGCAACGGACGCCTGGTTTCGCGCGCAATTCAACGGCTGGGCATTCATCTGCCGAGCGATGGACCAAACTAGAAAGGAAGCGGCCGCGCTCTACGAAGCGGTCATGGACCTGCCATTCAGTTCCTCGCGCAATCCACAGGTGACGGGCGGCTCCATGGGCGGCTTGATCGCGCAGATGGTATTCGCCGAAAACAAGGAATTTGTCTCGATGGTATCTGTAGTCGGGCGTTCCAGCTTTTATCAAGCCGATGAATGGTGCCGGAAAGCGCAAGCCGGCAGCTGGTGCGATGACTGGTGCGCCGAGCACGCCACCCAATCGCATCCCGAGCGCTTTACTGACCGGCCGCTGCTCTTTATCGACGGCGCGCTGGATACCGATTGCCCGGCCGAGATCAACGCCGAAACGGTTCGCCTGATCAACGCCGCCGGCGGATGCGCGGAACAGTTCGTCGATCCGGACTTCGGTCACGGCTTTTCGCCGCCGATGCGCGCCAAATTCGTCGATTGGCTAGTCGCGCACGGGCAGCCGCCGATTCATAATTCTGGACAAGCCTTGTAGGGGCGACCTATCAGGTCGCCCGCTAGAGCGCGAGATTTGTAGGGGCAGCCCCCGGGCTCACCCGCAGACACGCAAACTGTAGGGGCGAGACTATTCACGCCCTCCAATGTAATAGCCAACGGGGAATTTCGACATGCAGCATGATGTAGACAAGATCATCGCCGAGATAGACGAGCGCAGTTATTGCATCATCCCCTCGGTGATTTCGCCGGAAAAGGCGGACGAAGCGCGCGGCATATTGGAGCGTCTGCTCGAAGCGGAAGCGACCGACGCCTCGCGCGCCGCCAAAACGCAGCGCGTCGGCGGCATTGCGGTCAAGCACCCGATCTTCGTCGAGCTGATGGCGCATCCGCTAATCGTGGCGATCTGGAAGAAGTATCTGGACGAAGATGTCATTTGCTCGACCTGGACAGCGAATACCAGCTATCCCGGCTTCGGCGCCTACAAGTGGCATCCGGATTTCCCTTTCCAATGGTTGAATTACCCTTGGCCCGATACGCCGGTCAGCGGGCAGACGATCTGGCTGCTGGACGATTTTTCGGCGGAGAATGGCGGTACCGGCATCATGCCCTACAGCCACAAGAAGGGGCATCGTCCGCCGGCGGAGATGATCGACAAATGGCATCCCAATGGCGAAATCCTCACGGGCGTCCGCGGCAGCGTAATGGTGTATCACGGCGCGACCTGGCACACCGCCCGCCCCAACAAGAGCGAGGCGCCGCGCAGCGCCCTGTTGGGAATGTATACGCGTCCTTGTTATATTACGCAGGAAGATATGCTGGGGCAGCTGCGATTCATCGCCAACCCTTCCGACATCGTGCAGCAGCTGATGGGCGCCAAACGGCGTCAGCCGGTCATCATCGCCAATCGCTAGCCGGCTCGGGCCGAAGTTGATGGTGATTTCGTATTGGCGGCGAGCAATTTACGAGGAGGAATTATCGAAGAGATCAATCCAATAGAAGACATTCGACCTTCGCATACCGCGATTACCGTTAGGAGACAAAAAATGACTTTGCTCAAGAGAAGTATCCTGGTCCTAAGCCTTGCGGCTTTACTGTTTGGGACGCTTGGCGCTGTCGCCCAAGATGAGGAACTGGTCTTCGGCGATCTGCCGCGTAGCGAGACTTTCATCGTCGCTTCGCAGGCGCCGCATAATGATGTCTGGGACAGCTTCAACTACTATCAAGCGCCGACCTATAACAACGCTACCGGCTACGCCAACGTGATTGTTGAGCCAGCCTTCATCACCAGCCATGATTTCCATGCCTGGCTGGCGCAATCCTGGGAATACAATAAAGACGGCACGGAAATGACCTTGGTCATTACCGAAGGCGCCAATTGGAACGATGGCATGCCCCTGACGATGGATGACTGGCTGTTCACGCTGCAATACAATCAAGAAAACATCGACAAAGGCATCGGCTGGTCGTCATTCTTACGCGACGTGACCTGGACCGCCGAGGGCAGCGAAATTACATTTTCCCTGCCGGAGCCAAACTGGCGCTTCCATTACAACTTCACCGGCATCGGCACCTTCACCCCCGTGCCCAAGCACATCTGGGAAGGTCAGGACCCGACCACCTTCAAGAATCCGAACGCGGTGCATTCCGGTCCCTATCGACTGGTGAGCAGCAACGCGGACACGCGCACGACGATATGGGAACGGCGCGACGATTATTGGGATCCCGATCGCATGCCGGCGCCGAAGTATATGGTTTGGCTCAAGCGGCCCGAAGCCGATGTGGCCGTCTTCGAATGGGAAGAGGGCAACTTCGATTTGGGACGGATGCCTTTCAGCACCATGATTCGAATCATAAGCGCGAATCCGCATATCAAGACGCTGGTGCACCAGGATCCTTGCCCGCGTGGACTGATATTCAATACCACGGTTCCGCCACTGGATGACAAGCTGTTCCGGCGCGCGCTGGGTCTGCTCACGAATCGGCAGGCGGTCGCCAACCTGGCCAACGTTCCCGGCTATGTAACGCCTGTGCTTTGGCCCAATCTCGGCGATCCGGACGAGCGCTATTACGACGCGGCTGCGGCTGAGGAATACCAGGTGACGACCTTTGATCCGGAAGCGGCGGCGGCGCTGCTGGACGAAGCCGGTTATCCGCTGGTTGACGGAAAGCGTGTGAATAAGGACGGCGAGCCCATTTCGCTGGATGCCCTATACATTGACATCGGCAACCCCTCTTGGACGGTCTGGGCTTGGCTGCTGGCTGAGCAAGCGCAGTTAGTCGGTCTGGAGGTCAACCCGCGTCTGCTCGATATTCCAACATTCTTGACGCAGCTGCCCAACGGCGAGTTTGACATAATCTTCCGCTGGTTCTGTGGCAACTTGCCCGGCGACCCCATCGCGCTGTTTGACGGCTTGCATTCCGAGCACGCTGTGCCCATCGGCGAGCGCTCGGGTGGCGTCCCGGGCCGTTACAGCAACCCGGAAATGGACGCGCTGATCGAGCAGATCCGAATCGCAAATCCGGCCTCGGAAGAAGCGCAGGAGCTCTTCCGGCAAGCGTATCGAATCTGGGCAGAGGATGTGCCATACGTAACCTTGTTTGGTGAGAATGAAGGCGTGGTATTCAACACTGAATACTGGACGGGTTTGGCAGTGGGCCAGGCATGGGTGCATTGGACGCCGGCCGCGCGCCAAATCATCGACTTCATCGAACCCGCGGGTGACATGTAAGGCAATGCATGTTCGCCGCTGGTCCACCCCCCTCAATCCCCCCATAGCAATGGGGGGAAGCTGTCGCGATCCGAATGGAATTGTGATATCCGGCGACAAATCTGCAAGAAACGGGTATAGCACATTGATTATGCGCGATTCTGGCTCCCCCTCCACGATGCTTCGGGGAGGGGGCCGGGGGGTGGGGTTGGCTGGCCGCCCGCCAAATTGTAACTTGCGTGGAACCGTGGAACTACAATGACTCCTGAATCGTCCTCTCGTGGAGCCGAACCAAGCGCGGCGGCGGCGCGACGCGAAGTCTTCCAATACGCTTTACGCCGCTTAGGCGTCTACCTGTTCACCCTCTGGGCGGCGATCACCGTCGCCTTCTTCATTTTTCGTCTGGTGCCGGGCGACCCGATGAACATCCTGCTCGGCAACTTAACGCGAGCGGAGGGACGGCAGCGAGACGCCGAATCGCAAGAAGCCATCATCGCCCATTACCGTCAGATCTTTGGCATGGACGAGCCGCTGCCGCTGCAATACGTCAATTACCTGAGCAAGGCGGTGCTGGGCGGGCTCGACCTGGGTCCTTCCTTCGTCGAATACCCGGCGCAGACGAAGGACTTGGTCTTTCGGCGTATGCCCTGGACGATCGGCATTTTCACCACGTCGGTTCTATTGGCCTGGATTGTCGGCACCGGATTGGGCGCGCTGATCGGCTGGCTGCAGCGCAGCAGAATGTCGCAGCTGGCGGTGGTGATTTCGACGCTGCTGCAAATTACACCGGTATATCTGGTCGCCCTCGGTCTGATCATCTACGTCGGCTACACCTGGCGCATTTTGCCCGCTGGCGGTCCCTACGCCCGCCACTTGCATCCGGAATGGACCTGGGAATTCATCAGCAGCCTGCTGACACACGCCATCTTGCCGATGCTCTCGAATATGATCGTGATCGGCGCCGGCTTCACCCTGGGCATGCGCGCGCTGATGATCAGCGTGCTAGGCGAGGATTACCTGACCTTCGCCCGCGCCAAGGGCTTGTCGCCTTTCACCATCCTAAAGGACTACGCCTTCCGCAATGCGCTGATACCCCAGGTGACGGCGCTGGCCATCATCGTCGGCGCGACGCTGAACGGAACCTTCATCATTGAAGTACTCTTCCAATTGCCGGGCTTGGGCACATTGTTCGTGCAGGCGATGGGTCTTCGCGATTTCAATACCATGCAGGCGGTTGTGCTCTTTTCGATCTTCGCCGTCCTGACGCTGACTCTAGTCGTCGATCTGGCGCTCCCCTTGCTTGATCCGCGCATTCGGAGGACGGCATGAGGAATCGCCGCATCATCATTGGCGCCATTATGTTGGCGCTTATGATCATCGTCGCGCTGGCCGGTCCCACTGTGGTAGATCAGCTGCTATTTCCCGGCGAGCGACCGGGCATGCGTGGCAGCTTCCGCCCTTACCAACTGGATTCCGCTACACACCTCATCGGCACCGATGGCGATGGCCGCGACGGGCTAATGGTCTTCGTCTCCAGCATCTGGCCCTCGCTTCAGATTGGCGTCATCGCCGGCGCGACTTCCACCGCTCTGGGAGTCGTGATCGGCTTCCTCGCTGGCTATGCCCGCGGACGGCTGGATACGCTTTCGCGCATCCTGATCGATATGGTGTTGGTCATTCCGACTCTGCCCCTGCTGCTAATGCTGGCGGCATACATTGAACGTTGGGATCTATACAAGCTGGCATTGATTTTAGGCTTGTTTGGCTGGTCCTTTGTGGCGCGCGTCATCCGGCCGCAGGTCCAGAGCCTGCGCGAACGCAGCTACGTGGATCTGGCGGTGCTCTCCGGCGAGAATTCACTGGAGATCGTCTTTCTGGAATTGCTGCCGCCTTTATTGCCTTATATTGGTTACGTATTCTCTTTGAGCATAGTGGGCTCCATGCTGGCGGAAGCCGGCTTGCAGATCATCGGCTTGGGCGCAGGAGGCTTGCCGACGCTGGGCTTCATGATTGCCAAAGGCTTCCGCGAGAGCGTCATCGCGATCGGTCTCTTGGGGCAAATGCTGCTGCCGGCCGGCGCCTTGATCTACGTCTTCCTGGCGCTGAACCTGATCAATACCGGTTTGGACGAGGTCTTCAACCCCCGTTTGAAGACGACGATCGAAGGCGGCGAGTGATGCCTGCGCTGCTAGAGATTCGCGGGCTGTCGGCCGGTCTGCAAGGTCGCCGCTCGGTTACGCAGGTGGTCAGCGAAGTCGATCTCGATGTGCAGGCCGGTGAAATCCTCGGCATCGTTGGTGAATCCGGCTGCGGCAAGAGCACACTTGCGACCGCCATCATGCGGCTGCTCGTCCCGCCGCAAGTGCTGCAATCCGGCTCGATGACGCTGCGGTTGAATGAAGGCAGCAGCTACAACCTGGTCGAACTTTCCGAAAGCGAGTTGCGCGAGTTGCGCTGGCGGCATCTGTCTTATATCCCGCAAGGCTCGATGAATTCCCTCAACCCGGTGCTGCGCGTGGAACGGCAGATGACTGATACCTTAATTCAGCATGGGCTGTCCGACAAAGAGGCGCGATCGCGTTCGACCGCGGCGCTGGAACTGGTCAATCTGGAGCCTAAAATCCTTTACAGTTATCCCCACGAGTTGAGCGGAGGCATGCGCCAGCGGGTCATTATCGCCGCGGCGGTAAGCATGCGTCCCGCATTGATCGTCGCTGACGAATTGACGACCGCGCTTGATGTGGTCACGCAGCGGCAGATTCTGCAAGAACTGATTGGCATCCGCGACGAGTTGGGCGCGACCATCATCATCATCACCCATGACATGGGCGTCGTGGCACAGATCGCCGACCGCGTCGCTGTCATGTACGCCGGCAAAATCGCCGAGCTGGGCACGGTGAACGGCATCTTTGAGACGCCGCTGCACCCCTACTCACAAGGCTTGATCGGCTCCATTCCGCGCGAAAGCGGTCAGCGCGTCGAAGGCTTATTGGGCGAGGCGCCCAGCCCCTGGAATTACCCGGCAGGCTGTCGCTTTCATCCGCGCTGCCCAAAGGTTTTCGCGCCTTGCCGCGCGCATACGCCGGCGCTGCTGGCGCAAGCAGCTGACCGTTGGGCCGCTTGCCACTTGTACGATGCCGAGGTCGCCGCCGATGGGTGATCTTCTCGTTGTGGAGAACCTGCGGCAGATCTTTGGCGGGCGCAACCAGACAGTCGCCGTTGACGATGTGTCATTTCGCATCCCGGCTGAACCGACGATCGTCAGCCTGGTTGGCGAAAGCGGCAGCGGCAAATCGACGATCGCCCGCATCATCCTGGGCTTGCTGCAGCCGACCGCCGGGACTGTGCTTTACGATGGCGCCGATATCACCACAAGCGGCCGCAAGTGGAATCGAAAGTTTCGCGGCGAGGTGCAAGCGGTCTTCCAAGATCCCTACAGCGTCTACAATCCGGTCTACAAAGCCGAGCGCGTGCTCAGGCTGGTTATCCGCAAGTTCGGGCTGGCGAAGAGCAAGGCGGACGCGCAAGCGATGATGGAGGAGGCGCTGCGAGCGGTCGACCTGCGGCCAGAAGAAGTGCTGGACCGGCACCCGCACCAGTTGAGCGGTGGTCAGCGGCAGCGTCTGATGCTCGCCCGTGTCTACCTGATGCGCCCGCGCCTGATCGTGGCTGACGAGCCGGTATCGATGATTGACGCTGGCATGCGCGCCTCATTCCTCAATATCCTGCAGGACTTTCGCGAATCGCATGGGATTTCCACGCTGTTTATCACCCACGATCTTTCAACGGCGATGTACCTGGGCGGGGAGATCATCGTGCTTTATCAAGGCCGGATCATGGAGCAGGGCGCGACTCAGACGGTAATGCAGGCGCCGCTGCATCCCTATGCGCAATTGCTGATAAGTTCGATACCGACGCCGGATCCGCGCAGACGCTGGGATGAGGACTTGTCGGCCGCGCCGCTGGCGGAGATAGGTTATGGCGCGCGCGCCGGCCGCGACCGCTGCCTCTTTGCTGATCGCTGCCCACAGGTGATGGACAGATGCTGGGGGGCGCGCCCACGATTGGGGGCGCCACAGACCGACAGCGTCGACTCGGCGCAAAGAGACGTCGCTTGTTATCTCTACGAATGATCGTTCCCCACACCGTGATGCGTAACTCATCTTCCTTCCCTAAACAAAGCACATCCAAGAATATATTGAGAATGACTGCTGTCAAAATGAGAATTCCAAAAGAATCCAATGTGTGTACGGGCGAGCGACCTGCAGTGTCTACGCGCAGCGGTGGCTCGCCCACTGTTACCCTGCCTCGTCACATGTATTTTCACACGACTAACTTGCAACTACTAAGAATAAGAGGTTGAACAGATGGCTAGCAGGCAGCGACCAAACACGCTTTCGTTGAGCGGCTCTGACTGGTTTATCCGCGAAGACGCGGCGCGCAAAGGTGAGGCGGAGGGCTTGCACACCGCTGATGTTCCAGCAGCAGGCTGGGTCCCGGCCACAGTGCCGGGCAATATCCAAGCCGACCTGGAAGCGGCGATTGAGCTGAAGCCGCTCTGGTATGGCGCTGGCGACCCGCGCCTGGCCGAAGTGGCGCAGAAGGACTGGTGGTATCGGCGTGACTTCGAGGCGCCGGCCGCCTGGGCGGGCAAACGGCTGAAGCTGGTCTTCGACGGCGTCGATTACGCCTGCGATGTCTGGCTCAATGGAGAGCATCTTGGCGCGAATGCCGGCATGTTCAGGCGCTTCGACTTTGATGTCGCCGGCATTATCAAGCCCGGCGAGACCAATCGCCTGGCGGTCAGGATTGAGCGGATACCGCCGGAATTGGTACACATATTGGCCGCCTCCGATGGCGCCATGAGCGGCGGCGGCGAAAACTACCCGAATGAATGGGGTCCCGATTTCTTTGTAGTCGGCATCAACGAGACGCGGCAGCTGCTGAAAGACCTCAAAAGCCCAACCAATTATGGCTGGGATTGGGGCGTAAATGTCTATACGCTGGGCATCTGGCAGGATCTGCGCCTGGAGGCGAGCGGCGACGCGCGTATCGAGTGGCTCGGCGCGCAAGCTGAACTGAGCCAGGATATGCAGCGAGCATGGGTCGCGGTCAAGCTGGAAACCGACTGCCTGCGCGCATTGGATGCTGTGGCCACCGTCCGCATTAATGGGCATGGAGAAGCGCAAGAGGCAGAGATTCGGGCTACGCTGCCTCAGGGTGAAAACAGCGTCGAGTTGGAGCTTGCTCTGGATGAGCCGGCGCTGTGGTGGCCCAACGGTCAGGGCGAACAGCCGCTTTATTCGCTGGAAGCGAGTTTGTTGGACGCGGAAAGTGGCGAATTGCTGCACGCGCGCTCAACCCGCTTCGGCATACGCGACATCCGCTGGGAACAAGTCGAGGGCGCGCCCGACGATTTCATCAATCCTTATCAATTGGTCATCAATGGTCGCCCGGTTCGCATGATCGGCTCGAATATCCTGCCGCCGGATCTTCTCTTCGGCCGCATGGATGAGCGCGGTCCACGTATCATAGAGTTGGCTGCGGCCGCGGGCATGAATACTTTGAGAGTCTGGGGTGGCGGCGTATTTCCCAGCGAGGCGATGCTCGATCTGGCCGATGAACTGGGCATCATGCTGTCGCAGGAGTTTCCCATGTCGAGCTGCCGTCCGGAAACCGACGCCCTCTTCCTGGGCAATCTCGAAGGGACGATTCGCGGGCTGGTCAAGCGTTATCGCAATCACGCCTGCATCATCGAATGGAGCGGCGGCAACGAGATGTGGTGGTATCAGGGCGATGACCATGCCGCCTTGCATCTGCTGGAACGAATCGTCGCCGAAGAAGACAATCGTTTATTCCGCGCCACCTGCCCCATCCAAGGCGCGCGCCACAGTCCCTGGCATTACGATCCGGTAACGCATTACGCGCACTACGATGACGAAGAGCTTCTCGATACCGGCTGGCGGCGTGGCGAAAACAAGATGATGCGTTACGGCGAGTTCGGCTGTCACTCGATCGCGCACCTGGAAACCTGGCAGCGGGAGATTCCGCCGGCCGACCAATGGCCCGCCTACGACGAAGACAGCCCGGCGCTCATACGCAAAAATGTCGTACAAGCGGTGTTCACCAAAGAGCATTGGCTGATGAAAACCATTCTCGAGTCCCTCTTTGGTGCTGTCGAAACGCTGGAGGCACTGGTGCGAGCCGGTCAGTACCTGGGCGCGCATGGTCTGCGCTACGCGGTCGATGCCTTGCGGCGGCGGGGCAAGCAAATTGGCGGCATCACCACCTGGGTGTTCAACGAGCCTTGGCCTAACGGCGGCGGACCCTACCTGGTCGATTATGACGGTCGGCCACTGATGATTTATCACTTTCAGAAGCAGGCATTGGCGCCCGTCAGTCTGTCCTTGAAGCACGAGTCCAACTTATTTGATCCAGAGACTGGGCTGGATGTAGAGTTATGGCTGGTCAGCGACGCGCCAGAGCTGATGAGTGATTTGCGCTGGCGCTGGCTGCTGCGCAATGCTGCTGGTCGCGAGCTGGCCAGCGATGAGGGCAGCGCCTCGGTGAAGCCTATTGAGGCGCTTCGCTTAGAAGGGATCCGAACCGGTCCGCTATCGGAAGACGAAGCCGGCTTGCTCTTCGTCGAGCTGCAGCTACACGACAGCAACGGTGAACTGTTGACCGAGCGCCTGCATATCTTCGGTTCCTCCGCATCGACTGCGCCACTAGCCGGCTTGATCTCCGACACCGATGCCAGCCCCGCCCGAACCGCGCTGCAAGTCGTTAAGATCTCCCATCAGCTGGAAGCTGGCTGCGAACGCCTTTATATCGAGTTGACCAACCACGGCGACATGACGGCGCTATTCTGCGAGCCTCATCCCCTGCTCACTTACCGCACTGATATAGACATTGAAAACAATTACGCCTTTGTCCCGCCCGGCGAGCGACGCGTGATCACGATTAGCGCGCGCGCGGACTCGGCCGAAGCTCTCACTCTGGCGCAAACCGGCTGGCGCATATCTTGCTGGAACGCGGATGATGCTGTTATCGAGCCGAGCGAGGATGTGCTTTTTTCGATTGGCCGGTGCGATGCGATGACTCGCGAGTTTGCTGGCTACGGAGATCTGGCGCGGATCGAGGGCATGACAGCGGTCGAACTTGAAGGGACTCGACCCGACCCAACCGCGCTGCCTTTGCTAATGACCCGCGACAAGCGCGTCAGCTTCATCTTTGAAGCGGAGACGGGCGTTGCGGGACCAGCGCGCCTTCGCTTGCACGCGGCGGATCAAGCGCAATCACACAACCCATTGATAGACGCGACGTTGAATGGGCGCACTTTCCAAACGGAACTGGCGACCGGACTGGGCATCCAAAATAGCGACCCCGCTCACCTCGCCTTTCCGCAGATGGTCGCCATTGATCTGCCGCGCGGGACGCTGGTGGAGGGCGCCAATACGCTCGAGGTTCGTCTCGTCAATGACAGCTGGTTCACCTGGGATGCGATTGACCTGATCGCATCGGGCTGAACTGTCGACAGACCAGCAATCAAGCCAAGTGCTTCTTGACGACGGCTTCATCGAGTTCCACGCCCAAACCCGGACCGGTCGGCGGCGTGATGAATCCCTGCTCGAAGCGAATCGGCTCTTTGAATATGTCGCTGTGCAGCCCGGCGCCGTTGTACTCTTGGATGAGGAAGTTCGGCGAACAGGTATCCAGCTGAACGGCGGCGGCCGCGGCCACCGGTCCACAATACATATGGGGCGCGATCATGGCGTAGTGGGCTTCCGCCATGCCTGCGATTTTCTTCGCCTCGAGGATGCCGCCACATTGCCCCACGTCGAGCTGCAATATCTGCGCCGCCTGCTTGTTGAGCAATTCAGCGAATTCAAACTTGGTCACCAGCCGTTCGCCGGTGGCGATCGGAATGCTGGTATGCGCGGCGACACGCGCCATTTCGTCGATATTCTCCGGTGGCACCGGCTCCTCGAACCAGAAGGGGCTGAACTCCTCCAGCTCTTTGGCGACGCGAATGGCGACGGCGGTGGTGAATTGCCCGTGAGTGCCAATGCCTACTTCGAGCTCATCGCCGACGGCATCGCGAATCGCGCGGAAAATCTTCGCTACGTGCCGAATGGTCTTCAATGAGAAGTCGCGCGGCTGCGGGAACAAGGGCGTGAAGGGATCGAGCTTGCAAGCGCTGTTGCCTTCTTCCACCAGCTTGATCGCGATCTCGCCCGCCTTTAGCGGATTCTCCCAAATGCCTTCCGTTGGCATATAAGCGTAAGCGCGCAGTCGATCATGCACTTGCCCGCCCAGCAGATTGTAGATTGGCTGATTAGTCGCCTTGCCGACGATGTCCCACAGCGCCATTTCGATCGCGCTTAGCGCGGGCGTCATATACAAGCTGGGATGACGCCAATCATGCCGCGAAGCGTATATCGTCTGCCAGATACTTTCGATTTGAAAGGGATCGCGGCCGATGACAAACTGCTCGCAGAAGTCAACGATCATGCTGATCGCCGGTCCCAAGTTGGCCGCGTGCATCGTCGGTCGCTCGCCCAAGCCGATTATGCCTTCATCGGTTTTGAGCTTTACAAAAAGCCAGTGTTTCCCGCCAATATAAGGTTCGATATTACGAACAAGAACGGTTTCAACAGCGGTAACTTTCATTGCGTTTTTGCTCCTTGGATTACAGCGCTATACAACAGAAGTAAATGCATGTCATTTGTGGGTGAGCCAAGGCTCGCCTCTACACGCATTCGACGATTCTGGTGTTTGTGTTTCCTGCGGCAATTTTCAATTACCTTCATTCGATTACTGCGACGGACTCCAGCCTCCGCGCCCGGACCTAGGTAAGTTCGAAGCCCTCATAGCCCTTGGCGACGACCTCTTCACATTTTTCGACGTAAGGCGGGAAGCCGACCAAGGGCATGAAGACCCGCGGCTTGCCGGGAATATTGGCGCCCAAATACCAGGAATTGCAGGATACCGCCAGGCTGTCATTGGCCACCGCATTGACGTGAGCAACCCAGGCTTCCTGAGCCGCCTCGGTCGCCTCGATTCTGCTGTGGTTCCGCTCTGCCATATAGCGGATGCAGTCCGCAATCCAGTCGACATGCTGCTCAATGGATACGACCATATTGGACAGCACCGACGGACTGCCCGGTCCGGTGATGGTGAAGAGGTTGGGAAAGCCGGGCACTTGCAGCCCCAGATAATTGACCGGTCCGGCCGCCCACTTCTCGCGCAGCGTAAGGCCTTCGCGCCCGCGGATATCGATCTTGAGCAGGGCGCCGGTCATGGCGTCAAAGCCGGTGGCCAAGACGATGATGTCGAGCGCATAGTCGGCATCGGCTGTGCGCAGACCAGCGGGCGTGATCGCCTCAATCGGAGCGGCGCTGATATCGACCAGCAGCACATTACTTCGGTTGAAAGTCTCAAAATAACCGTGATCAATGACGCCGCGTTTGCAGCCAAGGGTGTACCAGGGACATAGCAGTTCGGCGACGGCGGGGTCTTTCACAATTTCACGGATTTTGGAACGCACGAAATCCGCCGTCACGTCATTGCTATCGGGATTGCGCTTGATATCGTTGAAGCTATTGTAGAAGGATGAACCGCCAAGCCGCCAGCGCTCTTCGAAGACCCGCTCCCGTTCTTCGGCGCTGACCGACATGGCGGAAAAGTCGTTGACGGTCATGGAGGCCGAGTCCGCGCCCGGCTGCGCACGAACGTGGGCGCGGAAGCGGGGGTAGTCCGCCTTAACCGCGGCGACGGCCGCCGGATCGACCGGCCGGTTGCGCGCCGGAATCGTCCACTGTGGCGAGCGCTGAAATACCGTCAACTGCGCCGCCCGCTCGGCGATGACCGGAATCACTTGTACGCCGGACGAGCCGGTGCCGATGACGCCGACGCGTTTGCCATCGAATTCTATCCCTTCGTGCGGAAAGCGCGCCGTGTGATGGATGGGACCTTTGAAGCTATCCATACCTTCTATGACCGGAATGTTGGGCTGGGACAGGCAACCGGTCGCCATAATTAGAAAGCGGGCGGAAAGCTCCGTATCGTCATCGGTCCGCAGACGCCAGCGATTGCTCGCTTCCTCGTATGTCGCCGCTTCAACGCGCGTATTGAAAGTTATGTCGGTCCGCAAGTTGAAGCGATCAGCGACATGGTTGAGATACTCCAGAATCTCCGGTTGGCTTGGATAGCGCTCAGGCCATTCCCACTCCTGCTGGAGATCCTCGTCAAAACTGTAGGAGTATTCCATCGTGTCCGTATCGCAGCGCGCGCCGGGATAGCGATTCCAATACCAGGTGCCGCCCACATCCGACGCCATCTCAATCACCCGCGCCGACAAGCCAAGCTCCCGCATGCGATAGAGCATGTAGAGGCCGGCGATGCCGGCGCCCACAATGATGACATCGAATTTTTCCGCTGATTTCATTCTCAAGCTCGCAGATCTAAATCCCGCATCTATGGCTAATTCATCTCAAAGCCGCCGGCAACGTTTAGCGAAATGCCGGTCACATTCTCGGCGCGCGTCAAGTACAACGCCGCTTCGGCGATGTCAGCCGGCGTCTGGGCGCGTCCCAGGGGCACGAGGTCCTCGATGACGGCGGCAAAGGTGTCGTCAGCCGTGTCCGTGCCGTACTGACGCTGCCGCAGCGCCGATTTGGAAAGGTGAGCAAACCACATGGATGTATCGATATTGCCCGGGCAAATGGCATTCACTCTGATTGAGTGTTCGGCTAGTTCAGCCGCCATGGACTGCGTTAATCCAATCGCGGCGAACTTCGAAGCGCAATAGGCGCCCATGCGAGCATATCCCCGTTTGCCAGCTACCGAGGCGATGTTGATAATGACCCCGCCCGCACCCTTCAGGTGGGGCAGCGCGGCTTGCGACATCAAGAAGATGCCTTTGACGTTGACGTCGAAGATCCGATCCCAGTCACGCTCGGCGAAGTCGGCGAGCGGTCCCGATTGGATTATGCCGGCATTGTTCACGATGACATCCAGCCGGCCCAATTCCTCGACCGATATGTCAACGAGGTTCTGACATGAAGCGCGATCCGAGACATCAACTTCGAGCGCCAGGCAGTTACCGCCACGCTCCTTGATTGCATTTGCAGCTGCTGCCAGCTCCGTTTCGGCAGCAAGCGCGTAGTTCCAAACCGGCGCCGCTGTGGCCGCCAGCGAACCCAGGTCCGCCAGCACAACACTTGCGCCCGCCGCGGCATAGGCTTCGGCGATGCCCCGCCCAATTCCGCGCGCCGCGCCGGTTACTATGACAGTCTTGCCTGCAATGTCCATGTCCGCTATCCGATGCTCACGAGACGCCGATCCCGTAACCACCATCAACCGAGAGCGATACGCCCGTCACATTCTTGGCGCGCGTTAGATATAGCGCCGCTTCCGCCATATCTTCGGGCGTCTGACCACGACCCAAGGGAATCGTATCGCGGTTAAATGCATCAAAGGTGTCTTCCACGTTATCCGTGCCGTATTGGCGCTGCAGCCGCTCGGATGCCGAAAGGTGAGCGAAAGTCATGGCTGTATCGACATTACCCGGGCAGATGGCGTTGACTCGAATGTCGAATGGGGCAAGCTCAGCCGCCAGCGACTGGGTCAAGCCAATCGCGGCGAATTTTGAGGCGCAATAAGCGCCCATCTGGGGGAACCCTTGTTTGCCCAAAACCGAGGCAATGTTGATGATGAGGCCGCCGCGCTCTTTCAAATGGGGAAGCGCCGCTTGAGAAAGCAAAAAGATGCCCTTGACGTTGACCGCGAAGATGCGGTCCCAATCGCTTTCGGAAAAGTCGACTAGCGCGCCGGTCCGAAAAATGCCGGCATTGTTCACAATGACATCTATTCCGCCAAAAGCCTCGACCGATTTTTTGATGAGATTCTGACATGAGGCACGGTCGGATACATCAACTTCAAGTGCCCTACAGATTCCGCCCTGCGCTCCGATTTCGCTTGCGGCGCGCGCCAACATGGTTTCGTCGGCGAGAAGGTAATTCCAATCCCTCGCCTCGTTATCCGCCAACGCGCCTAAATCGGCCAGCACAATATTGGCGCCCTCCCGGGCATAGGCTTCGGCGATTGCGCGCCCGATACCGCGGGCGGCGCCGGTGACAATGACCGTCTTGCCCTTGAACTCCATAGTCGCTATCCGATGCTCACGAGACGCCGATACCATTGCCGCCATCGACTGAAAGCGAGACCCCGGTCACGCTGTCGGCGCACGCCAAATACAGAGCGGCTTCCGCGATCTCCGCCGGTTCCTGCCGGCGGCCCAAAGGGGCGGTCGCTTCGACAAACGCGTCAAAGGCGTCTTCAAGCGACTGACCTTCGTATTGCTGCAAGCGGTGCTTGACCAGATAATCAAATTGCATGGAGGTGAAAACATTGCCGGGGCAGATGGCATTGGCTCTTATCCCGTGCTCAGCCAGCTCAGCCGCCAGCGACTGCGTCAAGCCGATAACCGCAGCCTTCGAGGCGCAATAGGCGCTATTGTAGGGCGAACCTCGCTTGCCGGCATTGGACGCGATGTTGATGATGAGCCCGCCGTTCCGCTCCAGGTTAGGGACCGCCAACTGGGACATCAGAAAGACACCCTTGGCATTCACCGCTAAGATGCGGTCCCAATCGCGCTCCTTGAAGTCCGCCAAGTATCCCAATTTGATCACACCCGCATTGTTCACCAAAATATCCAATCCGCCGTATGCCTCAACGGCGGCGTCAACCAGACGCTTGCATGAGGCGCGGTCAGTTACATCAACTTCGACCGCCATACATGCGCCTTCTCCCTGGCTGATCTCGCGCGCCGTCCGCGATAGCTCAGTTTCGGCGCTCAAGGAATAATGCCAGTCCGCCCCCGGTTCAAGCGCCAGCGACCCCAAATCCGCGGCGACGACATTGGCGCCTTCGCCCACAAAGGCTTCGGCGATCGCGCGCCCGATGCCGCGGGCGGCGCCGGTAACAATTACCGTTTTACCCTTGATCTCCACCACTGCTCCTTGATCGCGTTAGACCCATCACCGAAAGAATCAACTCAGATCCAGCACACTTCGCGCCACTTCGCCGCGTCCCAGCGCGTCAAAAGCTTCGTTGACTTCTTCCAGGGGATAGACGCGCGTCACCAGCTCGTCCAGCTTGAGCTTGCCCGCCTTGTACAAGCTGAATATGCGCGGGAAATCCAGGCGCGGACGGCAACTGCCATACAAGGAGCCGATGACCATCTTTTCCGGACCAAGCATCTTGGCGTCAAAATCGACCGGCGTATTGTCCGGGGCATGCCCGACAAAGACGGTGACGCCGCGCCGCCGCGTGCAAACGATGGCTTGCCTGAAAGGCTCCGGAACCAGGCCGATCGCCTCGAAGGCGTAGTGGACGCCCTTTCCGTCCGTGAGCTCGCGGATCGCTTCCACCGGATCGACCTGCGCCGAATTGACCGTATGAGTCGCGCCGAACTGCAGTCCCAATTTAAGTTTATTGTCCAGGATATCGACGGCGATGATCGGCTCGGCGCCGGCGATGGCTGCGCCCTGGATCACGTTCAGCCCGACGCCGCCACAGCCAAATACCGCGACCGACTTGCCAGCCTGGACATTTGCGGTGTTCAAGGCGGCGCCCACGCCGGTCATCACGCCGCAGCCGACCAGTGACGCCTGGGCGAAGGGGATCTCCCGGTCGATGGGGATGGCAATATCTTCGGGAACGATGGTCTCGGTGCTGAAGGTGCCCAGCGCGTTCATCCGCTTCATGGGACGGTCGCTGCCGGCGAAACGGGGCTGGGCCCGCCGGTCCCAAGGCTCTTCGCAGAGATTGGAGTAACCCTCCTGGCACATCTCGCAGAGGCCGCAGTTGCGCATCCAGGACAAGACAACGTGATCGCCAACCTTGACACTGCGCACGGCCGACCCGACTTCTTCCACCACGCCCGCCCCCTCGTGCCCGAGGATCACCGGCGGGCGGTTGATATCCACCCATTCGCCCTTGACGATATGCCAGTCCGAGTGGCAGACGCCACTGGCCATAACCCGGACGCGCACCTGATCATCGGCGACGTCAGGCAGATCAAATTGCTCAATCACAAGCGGGGTGTTCGCTTCGTACAGAACTGCCGCTTTCATCAGCGCGCTCCTCAATTCTTTCTTCGATCAGATTTACATTTGCGTCCCGTATTTCTTGACTACATCGGGATTCAAGTCCAATCCCAAGCCGGGCTTGTCGCTATAGGGCGACCACATCCCGTCCACCGGCTGCGGGAACTCTTTGTAGACCAGCTTGTCGAATTCCTCGGAAACGCCGAGATATTCCACGATGCGCAGATTGGGCGTGGCGCAGGTGACATGCAGATGAACGACCTGAAAGGCGTGCGGCGCCACCGGCAGATTGAAGGCATGCGCCAACTGCGCTACTTTCATCCACTCGGTCACGCCGCCGACGCGACCGATATCCGGCTGCACAATATCGGCGCCGCCGCGGGCGATCAGTTCGCGGAAGCCAAACTTTGTGTATTCATGCTCGCCAGTCGCCACCGGGATGTCGATTGCGCGGGCGATGGCAGCCAGCCCTTCTATGTCATCCGCCAGGACCGGCTCCTCGAACCAGCCGACGCGGTAGGGCGCGAATTCGCGCGCCATGCGGATCGCCTGCTTGGCGTAGTAGCCATTGTTGGCGTCGATGAGAATTTCGATGTCATCGCCGACGGCCGCGCGCACCGCCGCCAGGCGTTCAATGTCCTCTCGCTCGCTTTTGCCGAAATCTTTGCCCACCTTCATCTTGACCGACTTCATGCCGCGTTCGACATAACCGACCTGCTCGGCGACCAGCTCGTCGACGCTGAAATGTGTCCAGCCGCCGCTGCCATAGATGGGAACCGCGTCGGTATAGGCGCCCAACAATTTGTAGAGCGGCACATTGAAGTATTTCGCCTTCAAATCCCACAGCGCCGTGTCCACTGCCGAGATGGCGGAGAAAGCCAGCCCCTTCCGCCCGACGCCGCGCAGGCGCCAAAACATATCGTCCCAAAGTTTTTCGGTATAGAGCGGATCCTGCCCGATCAGCAGCGGTTTCAGCGAGTCTATGACGAGTGCCTGCGCCGCCCGTCCGCCATCGGCGACACCCAGCCCTTCCAACCCATCATCGGTATGGATGTGCACGAAGTTCTGGCCGCGTCCCGGCGTCGGGTGGCGTATGGTAGCATCCTTGATGGAGCCCAAATGCGGAATGAAAATCCTTGTCGTCTTTACATCGGTAATCTTCATAGGCAAGCCCCCCAGCCGCGAGCGCGCTCCGCCAAGCACAATGTCGAGTGGATTCCACGAAGCTCGCTACACTTTAGCGCATACGACTAATCAGATGCAATCACCTCGAGAATTTGCAGCAGCTTTCTATCGCGCCACTGCTTCACCGCTTCCATGTCGGTGTCTTCCAGCTGCGCTTCCATTTGCTCGACGGCAATCTTCGTCCATTCGCGCATGTTTTCCGCTGTGCGCGGGGGCGCCTCGCGCTCGACGCGGGAAGGAATATCGTCCTCCACGCTATGGTCGAGCTTGCGGTCGAGCATGGTATCACGCATGCCGCCCGGGCTGGTCAGCATCCCAACCAGAAAGGGTCCCATCAGCGCCAGGCGCAAACCCGGTCCGGTTCTGAAGGCGAGATCGATTTCGTCGACCGTGGCGACGCCATTGCCCACCAGCCACAGCGCCTCGCGATAAATCACCGCTTGCATATGGTTGACGATATGTCCGCGGCATTCTTTGCGCGCCACCACCGGCGTCCGCCCCATGCGCGCCATGAAATCGCGCGCCGTTGCCACCGTCGCGGCCGAAGTCGCTTCGCCCGGCACGATTTCCACCGACGGCACGATATGCGGCGGATTGTAAGGATGCGCAACCACGCAGCGCTCTGGGCGCGTCGTTGCTGATTGGATCTCGGTCATCAGCATCGCGCTGGTACTCGACGCCAGGATCGCGTCAGGACGGGCATGACGGTCCAGTTCGTGGTAGATCTCCCGCTTGATGCGGTAGCGCTCAGGTCCCGATTCCTGGACGAAATCGACATCATTAACCGCCGCCGCCAGATCGGTCGTGGTCGTGATTCGGTCCAAGGCGGCTGCAACATCGTCTTCGGTCATCACGCCGGCTTCGACTAACGTTTCACAAGCGCTGCGCAACTCGGCATTCGCCCCGCTCAGCACCTCGTCGGAAATGTCGTAGATATTCACCTGCATGCCATGCTGGGCGAAAAGCGCCGCCCAAGAGAAGCCAATCGTGCCGCCACCAACGCAGGCGACGCGTGAGATTTCGTCCGCGTTCATTCGATTTTCCACCGCCTTTGAATCCAGTTTTTCAGAGAGTGAATTGTAACAGCAGAATGCGCGTTCGTCTTTTTTCCTCGCCTGCCTCGTACGAAAGATAATATGAGCGACCAAACCGCAGTGTCTGCACGCGGCAGTCGGTCGCCCCTATATTTCAAGAAACATGTTGATTGGATTGGCGGTTACTACATGGGCATATAGCGATAGGCGGGATCGTAGTTCTCTTTGGGACCGAGTGTGTTGCGCAGCGTGCCTATGCCCTCGACTTCCAGCTCGACGACATCGCCGGGCTGCAAATAGCGGGCGCCGCTGATGCCGCGCGCGATCGCCTCGGGGATGGAACCGCCGGAAACCGTGCCGCTGCCCATCACATCGCCCGGCACAATGCGGCTGTCTTTGGAGGCGCGCTCGACAAAATCGCCCCAACTGAAATGGGCGGCGCATCCATCGCCCTCATCCAGCCAGACATCGCCATTCACCCGCACGGTGCATTTGACCTGCAGCTTGCCATCGCGGAAATAGGGCGCCATTTCGTCGGTTGTCACCAGCCAGGGACCGAGGCTGGTGGCGCTGTCCTTGCCCTTCGCTGGTCCCAGCCCAACCGCCATTTCGTCAAACTGCAAGTCGCGGGCGCTGAAATCGTTGAAGATGCAAAAGCCGGCGATGTAATCCAGGGCGTCGGCGGCTGCGATGTCGCTGCCTTCGCGCCGAATCACGCAGCCCAGCTCCATCTCATAATCGAGGCGATCGGTCGCTGAGGGGATTGGCACTTCGTCTTCCGGTCCGAAGATGCGCAAGGTATTGGAAAAGTAAAATATCGGCAGGCGATACCAGGCTTCGTGCAATTCTCGCGCGCCTTGTCCACTCGCATGACCTTCATAGCTGAAGAAGTCGCGCACCGTCGGCGGCTGCAGGACGGGAGCGCGCAGCCGCACCATGGGCAACGGCACAGCAGGCGCCGCGATATCACCGGCCAGCGCTTCCCGAACACGGTCAATCGGAGAATCGCCCAACTCCAGCAGGGCGCGGACATCGCGCAAAGTCTGCTCGACGCCGAGCAGCGCGGTCACATCGACCACAAGATCGTCACTCAAGACGCCGCAGCGCGGTCCGTTGCCGCTATCGTATGTCAACAGTTTCATCTCTGGCAAACTCTCCCGATCCTCTGAAAATCTGGCTGGTTGCGGGCGACCTACTGGGGCGCGTGGACACTGCCCTTCGGTCGCCCCTACAATCTGACCTTGCGTTCTTAGTCTAGTTTCTCAAGCGGCGGATGATCAAAGAATACGAAGTCGGGTCCGCCGGAAGGCGCCGCCCAGCGCACTGCGTTGCTGATCACCTTGAGCACCTCGGGCTGATAATAGATGGGCAGGGTTTCGTGGCCGGGCCGGAAGTAAAAGACTTTGCCGCGTCCGCGATGGTAACAGCAACCGCTGCGGAAGATCTCGCCACCCTGGAACCAGCTGACGAATACCAAGGTATCCGGCGCCGGAATGTCAAAGGGTTCGCCGTACATCTCGGTCTGCGGAATCTCGAAATATTCGGGCAGGCCGGCGGCGATGGGGTGTCCATGCTCGATCACCCAGATGCGTTCTTTCTCGTCGGCTTCGCGCGTCTTCAACAAGCAGGAGGTTCCCATGAGCTTCGTGAAGATCTTGGAATAATGGGCGGAATGCAGCACGATCAGACCCATGCCGCCCATGTTCACGCGCTCATGCACGCGCTCGACGATCTCATCGCTGACCTGATCGTGGGCGGCGTGACCCCACCAGGTCAGGACATCGGTTTCGTCCAAGACCGCTTCCGTCAGACCGTGTTCCGGTTCGTCAAGCGTCGCCGTGCGCACGGCGAACTCCTGCTCGCGCAGATGATCGGCGATGACCTTGTGCATTCCATCCGGATAGACTGTATGGACGCCTTCGGTCGAGTTTCGCAGGCGGTCGTCACTGAATCCATACGCCTTTAGGCGCGACTTGATATCGGCGTGGCGCTGCGGATTCTCATGCCAGTACTCGTTCCAAACGGTTACGCGAATTGGGGCTGACATTAGCTATGCTCCGTTCGTTAGCGCGTCGCCAAATACGGCCCGCACTTCTTCGCGCATTTCGCTCGCACGCGCCCAGACTTCGCGGGTATTTTCGAAGACGTCAACCGGGTAGCCGTATTGCAGCATGATGGGACCGTCAAAGCCGTTGTCTCGCGCGATGGTCAGGCAGCGCCGGAAGTCATCAGTGATCAGGTCGCCATTTTCGTCGACCTCTACCCAGGCGTGGATCGAGGTGGCGCGCGGCATGATCGCTTGCAAAGTCTCGTACTTATTGCGTCCGCGAGCGTTGCCGAAGTCGGCAATCACACCGTAGTCCCGCTCGCTAACTTCAAGAACGCCGAGCAGATCGTCGGCTTTCATGTTGAAGTTTCTGTAGTTTTCGGTGGCGGGCTTCAGCCCTAGACCGACGGCGAAATCGAAGAGGTCGCGGAAGGCTTGGCCGCTCGTGCGGATCGTCTCCGGACTTGGCTCGCCATCGCCCGGGACATAGCGTACGCCGCGCGCCCCCAGTACGACGGCGATCTCCATCCAGAACTTGATATGAGCGATGCCAGCGTTCCGCTCGTCCGGATCTACACTGTCGACATCGCCCGTGTCAATCAGCAGTTGGAACAACTCGACATTCGCCTCGGCAAAGGCGGCGCGCAGCTCGTCAAGATAAGCGCGCTCGACAGTGGGCAGGTGATAGTTGCTAAGGTCGAAGCTGTAGAAATCATGCGAGGCCGCGGTAGCCGGCACATCCAAGAGGTCGATGGTCGCCGCCTCGACCGGAGCGCCTTTTTGCTGCCCGCTAGCAGCGTCCAACTCGTACATCGGTTTACCCAAGGCCTTCATCAAGGTAACTGTAGATACAGCTGCGCTAACCACAAGAATCCTCCTTAATTCTCAATACACGCTCAAAAGCGAATGCCAAACTTTACCACTTCCGCTGGCTCGTTCACCACGAGATCCCAAGCTGCGGGTCCCTCATCCAGCGAGACAAGCGGCTGGATCAATCCCGGCGCCGTCAGGACGCCCTGACGCATCATGCTGATGATGGCGTCATAAGCGCGATATTCGTCCCAACGCGAGTAGTCGCGCGGTTTGTGGCCCAGGAAACAGCCGAAGGGCACGATCATAGTCAAGCGATTGCGGTGGAATTCGCGCCCCAGCCAAAGCTCCCGCCCCTCGCCCTGATAGACGCCGCTGGCGCAGATCGTGCCTTCCATCCGCGTCGCGCGTATCGCGCTATTTAAGCCCTGATATGTGGCGCTTAATTCAATCGCAACATCGACTCCAGGTCCGCCGGTCAACTTGTGGATTTCCAGCGCGGCGTCCACCTCGAATGGGTCGAGCGCGTGATTCGCGCCATAATCCAGCGCCAATTCCCGCCGCTTCGACAGTGGGTCTACGGCGAAGATTTGTTCGGCGCCACTCAGCGCCGCCAGGCGAACCGTCAGCAAACCGATCGCGCCCAAGCCGATGACGGCAACCGTATCGGCAAAACGGAGGTTCGATTCGCGAATGCAGTGAAAGGAAACGAATGCTGGCTCGAAACCCAGCGCGTCTAGCGGGTCAATATCGCCCAAATGCCAAAGACAGCCATCCAGCCACAGTGGTGGGCCATCCCAAGGCAGCTTTCGCCGCGTCGTTACAATGTTGGTCTCGCTGACATCCAGGAAACCGATGATACGGTCCCCGACCTGCCAATCCGAGACTTCCGAACCAACCTCGATGATGCTGCCGACGCCGCTGGTGCCAACAGGCGAGCCGCTCAGGTCATAGCGTCCGTCCGCCCCTTCCTCTGGAACGAAGAGGCGCATCTCGTCATCCCATATTTGACCGCGCTCGCTGAGGCCAGCCATGATCGCCAGGGGCGTGCCGTGCTTGCCGGAGGCATATTCGGTTTGTACGCGCACTTCACGTGGCGCAAGAGGCCGCTCGTCGTATTCGATCAGTCCAATGTTGTATCCACCGGTGAATGCCAGCTTTCGCGGCATGAGAAGTCCTCTCGTTTTATCCCGCCGCCCAGCGGACCGCATTGGCGATGACCTGCTGGACTTCGCTCTGATAGTAGATGGGGTAGGTTTCATGCCCGGGCCTGAAGAAGAAGACCCGGCCCCGCCCGCGCTGAAAGCAGCAGCCGCTGCGGCAGACCTCGCCGCTAGGCCAGGAACTGATGAATACAATCGAATCCGGCGCGGGAATATCAAAGGGCTCGGCATATATCTCCGTCTGTGGCACTACGAAGGACGTCTCCAAACCGTCGGCGATGGGATGATCGCTTTCGATCACCCAGAGCCGTTCCTGCGCGGCATTGACGATTGGGGTTAGCGAGCAGGACGTGCCCATCAGCTTCTTGAAGACCTTGGAACCGGCGCCCCAATGCAGCGCGATGAAGCCCATGCCCTCGTCGACGATGCGCCGATAGACGCGCTCGGCGATGGCGTCATCGAACTGTTCGTGCACCATGTGACCCCACCAAATCAGGACATCGGTCTCCTCGAGCACGGTTTGCGTCAAGCCGTGCTCGGGTTCATCGAGCGTCGCCGTGCGGACGGAGAAACCACCCTCGCGCAAAGGAGCGGCAATGGCTTCGTGGATGCCGTCGGGATAGATCTCCCGCACGCCCTCGGTTTCTTCGATCGCGCTTTCTTCGCTGTAGCCATGGCTCATCCAGGAGCGCCGCACATAGTCCCAATGCAAGGGATTCTCATGCCAAAATTCGTTCCAGACGGTGACGCGAATCGGCGCTGTCATGGACTAGTGTCTCCCGAGCCATCTTCACCAAACACCGCGAGAACCTCATCGCGCATGGCGTCGACGCCGCTCCAGAGATCGGGCGCCCAAGCGAAGTTGTCCATTTGATAAGCGCCGTGCAGCATAATGGGTCCGTCAAAGCCGGCAGTGCGCGACATGGTCATATAGCGCCGAAACGCAACCAAGTCCGCCCGCCCGTCTTCGGTCGGTGGCGCCCAGGCGTGAATCGAGGTCGCGCCCGGCAGCAGCTTGGCAAAGGTTTCCTGCTCGCCCGAATCTCTAGGGTTGCCAGAATCGGCGATCCAGCCGTAATCGCGCTCTGACAGCTCCACAAGCTGCAGCAGGTTAAGGGCTTTGTTGGTGAAGATTCGATAATTCTCGGTGGCCGGCTTCAAGCCGCGTTCGAAGGCGAAGTCAAAGAGCTCGCGGAAGGCGTCCGCTGTCGCCCGCATCGTTTCGGGCGTCGGTTCGCTATCGCCGGGCACATAGCGCACGCCACTAGCGCCCAGTTCGGCCGCCCGATCGATCCAGAACTTGGTGTGGGCGATGCCGGCGCTGCTTTCTTGCGGGTCTGGGCTGCCGATCTCGCCCGTATCAATGAGCAGCTGGAAGATCTCGACCCCCGCATCTTCAAAGGCGGCGCGCACGTCGGCGAGATAAGTGCGCTCCACGCTGGGCAAGTGCAGCATGGAAAGGTCGAAACAGTCGTAACCCTGTGCGGCCACCTCGGCTGGCAACTCCAGCAGGCTATGGCTGGGCGCCCGTGTTTCCCAGCCATCGGGCCGCGTGGAATCAATGGCTGGCGCCTTTATCATTTTTGAGTTGTCGGGTGTCGGCAAATAGGTCTCAAATCCCAATAGCCGATTAATCGTCACAGAGGATACCGCTGCGCGCGCGACCATCACATTTCTCCTTATTCAATAAGCTGTGTCATTTAGAAGCGGACGCCATATTTGACGACCTCGCTCGGATCGTGCTTGATCAGCTCGAAAGTCTCCGGGAAATCCTCGATGGAGACCAGCGGGTCAATCAGCCCGGGGACGGTCAATTTGTCCTGCTTCATCATGCTGACGATGGCATCGAAAACCCGATACTGATCCCACAAGGGATAATCGCTGGGCGCGAATTCCATGGCGCCATTGCCGCGCGGGACAACCATCTTGAGGCTGTTCGTCAGGAACTCGCGCCCCAGCCATAATTCAGCCCCGTTGCCGATGATGGCGCCTGCCTGGCAGACCGTGCCGCCAAAGCGCGCCGCCCGTATCGCTGTAACCAGCGCCGCGTAACCAACGCCGCTGATCTCAATCGCCACATCAACGCCGGCGCCGCCGGTCAGCTCTTTGATCGCCAGCGCCGCGTCGACTGCGAAGGGATCGATAACATGATGCGCGCCATAATCCAGCGCCAATTCGCGACGCTTGGCAATCGGATCGACAGCGAATATCACTTCCGCGCCAGTCAAAGCCGCCACTTTGACCGTCAGCAGCCCAATCGCGCCCAGCCCGACAACGGCCACCGCATCACCAAAGCGCAGATTGGAATCGCGCACGCTGTTGACCGCCACGTAAGCCGGTTCGAAGCAGAGCGCCGTCAGCGGATCCAGATCGCCCAATTCCCAGATCAACCAGGGCGAGGGCTCAGCAAAGCCGGGCCAGATGAAATCGGCGGGACGATCGACGGTGATGATGTTGGTCTCGCTGACGTCCATGAAACCGAAGACGCGATCGCCCACCTTCCAATCGCGAACATCCGCCCCCACTTCAATAATGACGCCGACGCCGCTGGTGCCGACCTTTGAATCGGGCACTGGATCCGGATCAGGCTCATCACTGGGCAGATAGATGCGCTTTTCGTCGTCCCAGCGCAGTCCCTGTCGGTTGCGGCCGTCCATCATGTGCATGGTCGTACCATGCTTGCCACTGGCGTATTCGGTCTGGATGCGCACTTCGTTGGGCAGCAGGGGACGCTCGGCGTATTCGACCAAAGTCGCTTCGTGGTCTTCGTTGAAAACGGCTTTTATTGGCATTTTGTCTTTCCTTCCCCCATCCCCCGGCCCCTTCCCCCACAAGGAGGGAAGGGGAGCCTCCTTGACCAAGTTAGGGTTTTGAAGCCCCTCCCTCTTTATGGGGGAGGGGTTTGGGGTGGGGGTTCATTGTCCGCCTCATCCCAGCAATCCCTCAGAAACTCGACGCAGGCGCGCATGTTTGATAGCGGATCGCCGGGCGTGCGTCCGCACTCCAGCGCCAGCCAGCCGTCAAATTCGATTTCGCGCAAGGCGCGGAAAGCGCCGACAAAATCGGTATGCCCATTCCCGGGCAACCGACGCTGGCTGTCCGCCAGATGCACATGACCCAGATGCGGCGCAACCGCCCGCAGCGACGCCGGAATATCGGCTTCTTCGATATTCATGTGAAACAGATCCGCCATGAGTTGGATGCGCGGATGATCGGCGGCGCGGCATAAATCAGCCGCCTTACCCACCGTGTTCAGATAGGTCGCTTCGTAGCGATTCAAGGGTTCGAGATAGATTGCCGCTTTGCCATCGACACTGCGCTCCATAGCTTCAGCCAGCAAGGCAAGAAGCAATTGCGTAATCAGCGTGTCTTCATCGGCATAGGGCGATAGATCCGGCATCGGCGGCGATATTTCGGGCATGAAGGTTGACGCGAAGATAGGCACCAGAATCACGCCGCGCGCGCCGATCTCGTCGGCGAATTCCAGCGTGCGGATGACATCGGCCAGCCGACTTTCGCGCTCGGCTGGATCGGGATGGATGATCGGTCCCTCGTACGTGCCGCAGATGCTGCCGACTGGCAAGCCGCTGGCCGCCATCGCCGCCTCGATCTCAGCGTGCAGGTCGTATACGCGCGCCCGCCGCCCGAAAGCCAGTTCAATGCCATCCAGGCCGCACTCAGCCGCCCGCTGAAAACGCTCGGACAGATCCGCCCCCGGCAGCAATTTTTGGTGCGCTGATAGTTTCATCCAACCCCATCCCCCGACCCCTTCCCCGAAGCATCAGGGAAGGGGAGCTTTGCAAAGAGTTAGCCTCGTACCGCGCCGGCCGTCAGCCCCTGGATGAACTGGCGCTGGAAAACCAAGTAGACCGCCATAATCGGCGCCATGACGATGAGCGTGCCAGCCATGGACATGCTGTAATCGACGCCCCAGCGGGTGGTGAAGAACATCATGCCAGTCATGACGGGCCGCAGCTTGTCGGACTGCAAATAAATCAAGGGCAGCAGGAAGGCGTTCCAGGAGCCCATGAAGTTGAAGACGACCAGGGCGGCCACCGCCGGTCCCGCCAGCGGCAGCATAACCCGCCGGAAGACGCCGAAGTCGTTGCAGCCGTCGATCTTGGCGGCGTCGGTCAAATCGTAGGGCAGTCCGCTGAAAAAGGCGCGCATGAAAAAGATGCCGAAGGGCAGCGATATCGCCGTCTGCGGCAAGATCATCGCCCAATAGGTGCCCAGCACGCCGATATCGCGCAAGATATAAAATAGCGGGATCATGATCGCCGTGAAGGGCACCATCAATCCAATCAAAAAGAAATAAAAGATGAGCATCCGACCCGGCATTCGGAGCCGCGCCAAGCCATAGCCGGCCAAGCATGACAAACTGACCACCAGGAGCACAATCGGCACGGTCGTGATGACGCTGTTGATGAAGTAGCGGCCGAACTTGCCCACGGTCCAGGCGGTGACGATATTCTCAAAGCGCCAATTCGGCGGCAGCCCCAGCGGATCTTGCGCGATTTCGAAGTTCGACTTCAGCGCGGTGAAGACCACCCACATGAAGGGCACCAGCACATAGAGCGCGAAGAGGATCAGCAGGCCGTATTGGACTCCTCGGGCGATCCAGAAACCCGTGGGCCGGCGCGGGCGGATTGTCACTGCGCTCGCCATGTCGCTAATCGCCTCCAACCCCCCTCGGTCCCCCGACGGTCAGTGTCTACGCGACCCATTGCAATGGGGGGAAGGTTTCTGCAAGATCTGTAAACAGGATGAGATCCAACAGAGAATACTCGAATTCGCATGCGTTCGCTCCCCCTCCATGATGCTTCGGGGAGGGGGCCGGGGGGTGGGGTTGGCATAGCTAATCGCCTCCCCGTTCGCGAATGGAAATAAATATGAACGACACGATCAGCGACACCAGCCCCCCCACGATCGCCAGCGCCGAGCCATAACCGACGTAGCTCTCGCGGAATGCTTGTACGTAGGTGAAGGTGGCAATGACATGAGTCGCCCGGGCCGGTCCGCCGCGGGTGGTGATCCAGACGATGTCAAAGACGTTGACGCCCAGAATCAGCGTGAAGGCGGTGATCATCGTCAGCACATGCCGCAGCCCGGGAATGATGACATACCAGAGCCTTTGAGGCCCATTGGCGCCATCGACCAGGGCGGCGTCGATCTGCTCCATGTCGATGTTCTGCAAGCCGGCCATGATGACTACAAAGCAGAAGCCGAAATAACCCCAGACGCCGGCGAAGATCAAAGCCGGCAGCGCCACATAGGGATCGCCCATCCAGCCCTTCGCCAGGAAGTCCAAACCCAGCGACTTCAGGGTCACATTGATGGGACCGAAGCGCGGATTGTACATCCACTTCCAGATGATGCCGACGGCGACCGGCGCCAGCACCACCGGCAAGAAATAGACGGTGCGGAAGAAGACCATTCCGCGCACGCCGCGCCAGAGCAACACGCCCAGGAACAAGCCAATGGCGACCGGCGCCAACGTGCCCAGCACGATCCAGATCAGATTGTGGCTTAGCGCGCGCCAAAGCCGCGGATCAGCGACGAGCTCCTGATAGTTCAGCAGACCGACGAACTGTTTGACCGGCTTGGCGCCATCCCATTTGGTCAGTGATAGGTAAACCGTGTAGAAAAAAGGATAGACGACAAAAAAGACGTATATCGCCAGCGCCGGCAGGACGAAAGCGTAGCCGGTCGCGTAATCGCGCAGCTTGCGGTTGGCGAAGAATTGGCGGATGGCGTCGGTCATACTATTCTCAGGATTGTCATTTTTCGCTTACCCCCACCCCAAACCCCTCCCCCATAAAGAGGGAGGGGCTTTACACTGACCAACTCCTCGGTTAGCTCCCCTTCCCTCCTTGTGGGGGAAGGGGCCGGGGGATGGGGGGTAGGGTTCAATCACCTACCCAGTGATATCCACGTGTCGGCCTTCCGCGACTGCTTTCTGCATCTCCGCTTCCATGCGTTCGGCAACTTCCTGGGTGGTCATCCGGTCGCCAATTAGCTCGGCAAATATCTCCCACATCGCCTCGTTGAAATTCGCCGGTGTCAGCACATCGAGATGGTAAGCCACTGGGCCGTCCCAAGTCGAGACCAGGTTGGTGAAGTCGCGGTAAACCGGGCGCATCTCGTACGGGCTGTAGTCGACACCGGCTTGAGCCGGGAGCGTACCGCCGTCGAGCCAAAGTTGGATCGTATCTTCGGACGCCAGATAATCCAGGAAGCGAATCGTCTCCTCCGGATGTTCGGTGTCAGCCGCGATGAACCAAGCCGAGCCCATCAAGTGAATCATGCCCTGCGGCCGGTCATCGATGGGCGGCAAAATCATGAAGCCAAACTCATCGGTGACTTCGTCGGTGAAGAAGCCCATGGCCCAGGTGCTCATCAGCATCATCGGCGCTTCGCCGGTGTAATGCATGTTGTTGCCATCCAGAAAGCCGAGGGCGTAAGCGTCATCGTGATAACAGTCGGATCCTTGGACTTGATCCTTGATGATATCGAGTGATGCGACGATCTCAGGATCCGTCCAGGGATGCTTGCCGGAAATCGCCGCCGCTACCGTCTCAGCCGGTACATAGTTGGCCAGGATGTTGTACCAATTGTGTGCATATGGGAACGCAAACGGGTCGCCAAAACCGCCCGCCATCGGGGCTTCATAGCCGCGTTCGCGGAATATCCCGCACAATTCGATCACCTCGTCGAAAGTCGTCGGCGGCTCCAAGCCCTCCGCCGCGAAGAGCGTCTTGTTCCAGTACAAGCCCTGCGCCTCAAGCTCGTGGCCCACGCCATAGACATGACCGCCGAAGGTCGTCCAGTCGCGGGAAATCGGGATGAGGCGCTCGTCCCAGTTATTGGCGGCATAAGCTTCATCAAGCGGCAGCAGCAAACCGGCGTTCGCCAGGATGCCGGCATAAGCCGGACCGGCATCGTAGTAAATGATGTCCGGACCTTCGCCTGCCTCGATGGACGTCTTGGCGATGTCACGCATGACAATGGTGTTATAGGACTCGAGCACGATTTCGATATCGGGATTCGCCTCTTCAAAGTTGGCGATTATCTGCGCAATCGCCGCCTCCTGAGCTTCGTTGCCCAAGGTCTGATTCCAATAAAGGATCTGCACCCGATCTTGCGCGTAGGCCGTGCCCAATAGGGCGAACACCAACACTAGGGCAAAAAGCCGCAAAACTGTTTTGTGATTCATCTTTCTTCTCCTTTACAGAACAAAACTAAGCCGACCTTGCGAAAATTCGCTCGGTTTCACTTTTGGATAATATCGTAACGTAGGCTCCTTCGGATTGCGTTTTGGACTGGCAGCGGACATCCAGCGGACAGCGAGCGGACGGATTTGCCCCCATCCCCCGGCCCCTTCCCCCAATATGAGGGAAGGGGAGTTAGCGCTGTGCGAACTCAGATTTGAGGGCGGGACTTGGCAGGTTTATGTGCCACAGACTATCCAACCTGTACGCTTGCCCTTCGAAAAAAGCCCCTCCCTCTTTATGGGGGAGGGGTTTGGGGTGGGGGAAACTACCCCGTAATATCGAAGTTGGTGCCTTCTTCGATGGCTTTGTCCATCTCGGCTTGCATATTGGCGGCATGCTCCTCCGCCGTCCGCCGGCCAGCCGCGACTTCGGGCAAGCCTTCCCACATCACGGTGGTGAAGTGCGCCGGCGTCAGGATATCGACGTGGTAGCCGACCGGACCCGTCCAATTCGAGACGAGGGTGGTGAAATCAGCGTAGACCGGCGGCAAATCAAACTGGCTATAGTCGATGCCCGAAAGCACGGGCAGCAGCTTGGCTTCGATCCAAAGCGGCAGCGCCTCTTCCGATACGAAGTAATCCAGCAGCGCCAGCGTCTCGTCCGGATGCTCGGTGTCCCCGATGACAACCCAGGTGCCGCCCAGGCTCATCTTGAAGGCGCCCGGTTTGCCCTCGAATGGCGGGTAAGCCATGAAGCCGATATCATCGACGATCAGGTACTGGAAGGTCAGGAACTGCATCGCCCAAGTGCTCATCTGCATCATCGGCGCTTGGCTGGAGTAAAAGAGCATATTGCCTTCCAGGAAGCCCAGGCTGCCGGCGTCATCGCTGAAGCAGCCCGCGTCAACCATGTCGCCGGCGACGATATTCATCGCTTCAACGAAGCCGGGATCGGTCCAGGGATGCTCGCCGGAGATGGCGGACGCTACCAAGTCGGGACCCACCAGGTTCTGCAGGATCGGATACCAGTTGTGCGTCAGCGCCATGCCGTTGATATCCGCCCAGCCAGCCGCCATCGGCACATCATAGCCACGCTCGCGGAAGGTGCCGCAGAGCGCCATCAGTTCGTCCATGTTGGCCGGCGGCTCCAAGCCTTCTTCGGCGAAGATCGTCTTGTTCCAATACAAGCCGCCGCCCTCAAGCTCGTGGCCCACGCCATAGACGCTTCCGTCAAATGTGGTGAAGGCGCGCGAAGTTGGCACCAGGCGATCATCCCAGCCGTATTGCGCATAAGCGTCATCCAGCGGGTAAAGCAAGCCGGCGGTCGCCAAAATGCCCATATAACCCGGACCGGCATCGTAATACATGATGTCTGGACCTTCGCCCGCCTCAATCGAAGTCTTGGCGATATCCCGCAGGACTTCCCAGCCGATGACTTCGCGCACGACATCAACACCCGGATTAGCCGCCTCGAAGTTCTCGATAATCTGATTGATGACTACCTCGGCCCCCGGGCTCTGTGGCTCATCCCAATAGACAACCGTCACCATATCGTCCTGAGCGAGCGCCGTGCCCAATAGAGTGAACACCAACACTAAGGCAAAAAGCCGCAATACAGTTTTGCAATTCATCTTTCTTCTCCTCAAAATAATCTATGCCAAAGCGGCGAAATAGCGCTTGGCTTCACTATTGGATAATATCGTAAGGGACGCCCCAACCGAAATGAGTTTTGGACTAACGGCGGACATCGAGCGGACACCTAGAGGACATGCTCACGGAGATCGACCGCGCTTCCATGGAAAGCGAGCTGCGCGCGGCGCTGACGCACTTGTACGATCCAGCCGCCCTGCGCGACAGCCGATTGATGACGCTACTCGGCCTGGAGACCCGCGCCGACGCCATCGTCGCGCTGCGGCGTCTCTTGCTGGAAGCAATCGAATCGCTCAAACCCGCAGATGATGTGCCGGCTCAATCAAGGTCCTGGCGCTATTATCATATCTTGCACGGTCGCTATACGGAACAGCTCACGCAATTCGAGGTCGGCAACGATCTGGGTTTGAGCGTGCGCCAATTGCGCCGGCAGGAAAAACTAGCGCTGGCTGTGCTGGCGGACAAGATCTGGACGCGCTACAAGCTGCAAAGCGCCGAACCAGCAAGCGCGCCGGAACCGCAGGATCGAGGTGAAGAGTTAGCTTGGTCGCAAGCTGCTTTCTCCCGCGAATCGGTCGGGGTCGACGCCTTGATTCGATCGGCTCTAGATACCGCCGAACCGATAATACAGTCAGCGACGGTTGCGCTCGATTATGCTCCGGCCGAAGGACTGCCAAGGCTGGCGCTGCAGCTGGTGCCGACGCGGCAGGCGCTCTTGAATGTCATCACGACCGCACTGGACTGGATGGAGGCGGGGCGGCTCGTCATCCGCGCCGAGCATCAGATTGGCGACCGGCATGTGCATACATCTGTCATCGGCTATGGTTCGCTGGCGTCGGCGGCGGAAGAGATGGGCGTGGAGCGTTTAAGCGTGGCGAGCGAGCTGCTCGGCTTCTCCGGCGGATCGCTTCATCACGATGCTGATTCGGCTGGTGAACAGGTCTGCGTATTTCGCCTGACGCTGCCGACGGACGCGCAAATCACCGTGCTGGCGATCGATGACAATCCCGACACGCTGCAGCTGCTTCAACGTTACACGGCCGATACGCGTTACGGTTTGCAGTGCGAAAGCGATCCCGCGCGCTCGCTGGCGCTGGCGGAAGAGACCATGCCCGATATCATCCTGCTGGATGTGCTGCTGCAAGACATTGACGGCTGGGAATTGCTTGGGCGTTTCCGCGCGCATCCCCAACTCGGCGACCGGCCCGTCATCGTCTGCACCATCTTGCCGCAGCGCGATCTGGCGCTAAGCCTCGGCGCCGCCGGTTTCCTGAGCAAGCCCCTCAGCCAGCGCCAGCTCCTCGCCGCCCTCGATGCGCAGCTTGACCGCGCCCGGGGATAAGGCGCCGACCAAGGTCGATATCGCCGTCAGCAACTGGGGAATCGTAATGCCGCCGCCACGGACGAAAGCGAGCGACTTGCTCACGGTCGGCTGGCTTGAAGGATCGCGCGCCGATGTGACCACGATGGGAATATCCCGCAGCGCCGGATCCGCCTTCATCTCCGCGATAAGCTGATAGCCGTCCTGCTCCGGCATGACCAGGTCGGACAAGACCACATCTGGTTTCGTATCCGCCATGATCTGCCGCGCCTGTACCGCGCTGCTCGCCCGCAGCACGCGGTAATTCCGCCCCGCCGAAGCCAGCATGCGCCGGAACAAGCGCAATACGTCGGGCTCATCGTCCACAATCAGAATCGTATTGACTTCATTCCCGAGGCGATCCAGCGCCGCCAGCAAGTCATCGCGCGAGATTGGCTTGATCAAGTAATCAACCGCGCCAAGGGAATCGGCGGCGTCGCCGACCCCCGGCAGCGAGCAGACGATCACCGGCAGGCCAAAGGGCAAGGCGATCTCATTTTCGATCCGCCCCAGGCTTTCGCCCACGGAGGCTTCGTTCACCAGCAGCGCCTGCGCCGGGAAAGTCGCAATCGCTTCAAGCGCCTCTTCTATGCTGGTCACCGGCACAAGCTCGGCATTGTCCAAATAACGGGCGAGCAGCCGGCTTAAGGCGTTTCCCTCTTCAATCACGATCAGGCGTGGACGATCCGCGGTCGCCGGAAGTGATGGAATATGACTTCGTTCGACATAGGTCGAATAGGGCGAGAACCAGCGCATCATGCCCTCAGCTTCCGGCGAGATAGTCTCTTCGACGGGCAGACGAAAATAGAATGTCGCGCCCTGTCCCCGCTCGCTTTCAAGCCACATCCGGCCCCGGTGCAACTCCACGAAATGCTTGCTGACGCTCAAGCCCAAGCCGCTGCCCGCCCAGTGACTTTGCACGGAACCATCCAATTGTTGAAAGGGCTTGAAGATCTCGTCCATTTCATCAGCTTTAATGCCAGGACCGGTGTCGGCGACGCTGACGATGATCGCCTTCTCTTCCAGCCGCGCGCACACTTGCACGCCGCCCCGCTCGGTAAAACGGCCCGCGTTGCTCAAGAGGTTGAGCAAGACCTGGCGGATGCGTACGCGATCGCAATACAGCGCTGGCAGATTCCGCGGGATATCCGTGCGCAAGGTCAAGCCTTTGGAGTTGAATAATGGTCGCACTGCCGTAACCGCTTCGTCTACGATCTCGCCCAGCACGGCGTTTTCTTTCATCAAAGCCATCTGTCCGGCTTCAATCTGGCTAAGGTCGAGCACATCGTCAATCAGGCTCGACAGGTGCTGGCTGTTGCGCAACACGATCTCGAGGTCAGCCAACAAGGACTGGGGAATATTGTGCCCATAGGTCTGTGGCGAGTTCATCGCCATTTCGCTGAAACCGATAATCATATTGAGCGGCGTGCGCAATTCGTGGCTGACGTTGGCGACGAACTGTTCTTTGGCGCGGCGCGCCTCGTCCGCTTGATGGCGCAAATCATGCGCCAGCCGGTTAAGCTGCGAGAGTTGGTGATGGGCTTCCGTCAGATCGTCCAGCGCCTGCCGCAGCTGGAACTGATAATCGCGGCTCTTTTCCAGGGCGGCCCGACTCAGCTCGTAATTGGAGGCGAACCATTGCCTGGCCAGCAGCAGCGGGCGAGCGGATAACCAGATCATCCAGAGCGTCGCCCAAAGATTGACAGCCGCCACAATTCGCAAAACAGCATCAACCGGCGACGGACCGAATAGCAGATACAGCGAACAGGCGACGGCGGCCGCAGCGCCGAAACGTATTCCGAGTAACACGGCGCTTAATCCGGCCGGCAATGCCAGGAACATCACCGCCTCTTCGGAAACGCGCCAGTGAATCAGCAGGAGATTCACGAAGAACAATCCGCAGACCAGCGCCAGGGCGGCGACGCGATAGTGCGACTTATGCACCAGCCACCAGACAGCCGGCGCCAGCAGCAGCAATATGACACCAGGCAAGGTCGCCGTTGCCGGGTCTGGCAAGCGCGCCGCAAATACATAAATTGCGAAGGCTATCGGAGTCACCGGCGCTACCGAAAGCCACAGGGCGCCGCTCTTCAATTCCTCAATCTCCGCTTGCAGCCCGTCAATCGCAGTCCTTGAATCAACCATTGCGCACGCTCCCTATCGGCCTAGCGAAATCGGCCATGGTCAGACCGTCCTATGGATGTCAGTGAGTCGGAAAGACCTTCTTCAATGACAGGCGCTCACATGATGCCGAACTTCTTGAAAGCCTCGCTCGCGCTCATGCCCTGCTCAATCGCCGTCTGGACCAGCTTTTCGCCGCGCGCCTTTTCGATTGCGCCCATGAAGATCTCCTCTTCTGCCTCACGCGGCACAACCAGCACGCCATCCACATCGCCGAAGACGATGTCGCCCGAATTGACGCGTACACTCTCCATCTCAATCGGCGCGCGAAAGTCGATCACCTTGCCGCGCGGTCCTTGATCCTGCGCGTAGGCGCCGTGAGAAAAGGCGGGAAAGTTCTGCGCCAAGATGCCGTGGGTGTCGCGCAAGTAGCCATCGACGACGGCGCCAGCCGCCCCCAACTTGATGGCGCGCGTAGTCATCAACTCGCCCCAGAGCGCGTAACGCGGCGACGCGCCGGCGCAAACGTAAACCTCATTCGGCTTCAAATCGTCCAGCGCCTCAAACATCAAGCCGAAGGATTGCGCCATCGCTGCGCCCCCCGCGGACGACGCGCATTCGGCATAGACATCGGCTTCCAGCACGGTCATCGCCCGTCCTATGACTACCATGTCCGCTCGCAGCGGACGTATGCGCGGCGGCAAAAACTGATGCAGAAATCCCAACTTGTCCATGATATCGCCGACGACAGCGGTGAATAGCTCCCGACGTGCCAAGGCGAACAATCCATCGTCATCATTCCAGTTGAAGCTTGTCACGTTCATCCTCCTTCTTGGCGGATCCGTTAGGGCTTGTGCTCAGTCACATCACCGCGACTGTCGCGTTTTCGATAAAGTCCCAATCCCATTCGATGCCGAGTCCGTCACCCGGCGGCGGATGCGCATAGCCCTCGCCGTCGATATGCACCGGATTCTGAATCCCCAGCTTCATCAGCGAACTCGGGATCAGCGCCTCAAAGAATTCGCAGTTGGAAATAGCGCAGCAGCAATGCAGATTGACGATCTCCAGCGCCGGGTAGATCGTGGTGTGGACTTCGCAGCGCATGCCGAAGGCTTCCGCCAGGTGCGCCGTTTTCATCACCGCCGTCACGCCGCCCTTCCAGGAGACATCGCTGCGGACAATATCCACCACGCCGCTCGCGATGCATTCGGCGGTCGAATAATGCGAGCCGACCAAGACCTCGGCGCCACAAATCGGGATATCCAAATCCCGCGTCAGTTTGCGCAGTCCATTGAAATCCACATCGTAGAGCGGTTCCTCGAACCAATAGTAATCGAGCTTCTCCAGTTCGCGTCCCATGCGCAGCGCCTCTTCATAGTAGGTATGCGCTGTGACCGGGTCGGCCATCAACTTGAAATGCGGGTCATCGCCGACTGCATCGCGGCAGAGCCGGTAAGCCTCCAGCGCTTCCTGGAAATCGCCCGGCGGGTGCAGCTTGTAGCCGTGAAAGCCGCGCGACTTGAACTCGGCCGCTTGATCGGCGTAATCTTGTGGCGAATCCAGATACATAGAGCTGACGTAGGTCGGTACCTTCTCACGGCAGTGGCCGAGCAGCTTGTAGAGCGGCAGTCCGGCGACTTTGCCGGCGATGTCCCAAAGCGCGATGTCGAATGGTCCGTAGGAGTAGATCGGCGTATGGTGCCAGTGCCGCTCGTAGCGCCGGAAGTCGTGCCAGTGCTTTTCGCGCGCGAAGGGGTCCTTGCCCAGGAAGAAGGGCTTGATCGATTGCGCCGCGATTGAGCCGGCCATCTCCGCCCCCATGCCGGCGAATCCCATGCTGATGCCGTCGACGCCTTCATCAGTTCGCATGGTGATGATGAGAAAGTTAAGCTCGGAACGGTGACTGTCGCGCAACTCCTTCGCGCCCATCACTTCTTCTTGATGTTTGCATAGGCGAATCTCGATATCGGTGATTTTCATGGTCATTCTCCCTGGGACACGCTCACGGGTAGATTCTAGCGAATTGCGCTGAACTTGACAGTCGTCGCGATTGCAGAAACGCTGAGGCGGCAGCGATGTATGCGCCTGACTAATCAATTGCCGTGATAATAGACGCGCTTGGCTGAGCTGCGGAAGATGATGAAAGTCAGTATAAGAATGACGAGGAACAGCAGCCAAGCCATCGCCGAGGCGTAACCCATCTTGAAATAGGCGAAGGCGTTTTGGAAAAGGTAGAGCGAATAGAAGAGGGTCGAATCGCCCGGTCCGCCTTCGGTGATGATATAGGCTTCGGTGAAATACTGGAAGGCGCCGATTAAGCCGACGATTGTGTTGAAGAGGATGATCGGGCTGATCATGGGCACGGTCACATGGCGGAACTTGCGCCACAAGCTGGCGCCATCGAGCGAGGCGACATCGTAGAGCTCTTGCGGCACATCTTGCAGGGCGGCCAGATAGATGAGCATCATCCAGCCGGTGCCCCACATGCTCATCATTATCAAGGCCGGTTTCGCCCATTGGGGATCGGAAAACCAGCTGATGATGGGCAAGCCCAACTCAGCCATGATGACGCTGACGGCGCCATACTGCGGGTGCAGCAGCCAGGTCCAGACGATGCTGGTGGCGACCAGCGGCAAAATGCTGGGCAGATAGAAGATCGTCCGGAAGACGGACAAGCCCTTGACCTTCTGATTTAGCAAAACAGCCAGCGCCAGCGCCAACATATTGCCCAGAGGCACGGCGAAGACGACAAAATACAGGGTATTGGCGAGCGCCTTGATGAATAGCGGATCAAAGTAGAGCAGCTTCTCGTAGTTGAAGAATCCGATGAACCTTGGCGATGAAATCGGCGAATAGCGGGTCAAGCTGTAATAGAAGGAGGCGAGGATGGGATAGAGGTTTAGCGCCAGGAAGCCGATGATCCAGGGCGAGATGAAAACCAAGCCCACGCCTATTTTGCGCAGTTCGCGGCGATTGCGCGGGGTCAACATTTTTTGTTCACCAATGTCCCTTGCCAGTCACGACTAGGCTCATCCGTAACACGAACCCGCCTTGTCCAAGGCTTGTAGGGGCGACCAACGTGGTCGCCCGCAGATCGCATAAGGAATTGGGCGCGGGCGACTTGATACCGAGCGTAGACACAACGGTTCAGTCGCCCCTACAGATTTTGCTATGACGTTGGCGGCGGTTGCCATGCCCTAACCTTTCAAGCCCGTGAGCGATATACCCTGGATGAAGACCCGCTGCATGAAGAAGAAAATGATGATGATGGGCACGACCGCCATGGTCGAAGCCGCCATCAAAATGCTGAAATCAGTGATGCCCTGCGAATTATGATAGAGCGCCAAACCCAGCGACATCGGGTAAAGATCTCGGTCGTTGAGGTAGATCAAGGGACCGATAAAGTCATTCCAGGACCAGATGAATTGAAATAGGGCGACAGTCGCCAGCGCCGGCTTGCAGAGCGGCAGGATGACGCGGGTCAGCAAAACCCACTCGGAGCCGCCGTCAATGCGCGTAGCTTCCGAAAGTTCTTTGGGAATGCCCAGCATGAATTGGCGCAGCATAAAGATGAAGAAGGGATGACCGAGCCAGGCGGGCACGATTAGCGGCAGCCAGGTATTGACCCAGCCGATCTTGCTGAAGCTGACGAAGAGCGGGATCATGACGACATGATATGGCAGCATCAGCGTGGATAGGACAAGAATGAAGACGGCATCACGGCCCTTCCATTCCACGCGCGAGAAGCCGTAGGCGACCAGGCTGTTGGAGACGATGGCGCCGATGACAGCGGCGACGGCGATTTGCAGCGAGTTGCCCAGATATTGCAAGAAGGGCTGCGCCTCCAGGGCGTTGGGATAATTGTCGAATTCGAGGGGATCAGGAATCCAGACCGGCGGATCGAGCAGGAGCTGGTCGATTGGTTTGAGGGATGTGGTGATCATCCAAAACAGCGGCAGGATGAAGGCAGCGGACAGGATGACCAGCAGGACTAAGGAGACGATATTGTTGATGTTGGCGCGCTTGATGGCGATATTAAGTGTCATGTGTTGTGGTAGGTTGCCACCCCTCACCCCCGGCCCCCTCCCCCCACAAAGGGACAGGGGGAGCCAAGGACGCACTACGTCTATTGCAAGACCGTGGCGGACGCCAGATTTAAGCGAGCGATAGGCGGGCGACCTGATAGGACGCCCCTACAGATTGTAATTGTTGCGGCTAAAACTGGCGGTATTCGTTTTCGACGGCGGTTTGCACGGCGTCGAGCGCTTCTTGCGCCGATTTCTCCAGCCGCAAAGCTTGATCGACTTCCGAGCCGAGTCGGTCCATATAGAAGTTGGCCACCGGAATCATCGGCGTCGTCAAGCCGCGCGGGCTGCCCATGGTCTCAAAGAAGCTGCGATAATCGGGATGGTCATCGAAAAGGGCAGTGATGCGGTCCACTTCCAGCGCGGCCAGCGAGCCGGTGGTTGTGGTCGGCGTATCCTTCCAAGCGGCGACGATAGCCATGACATCCGGATCGGTGAAGCCAGCCCACCACTTGGCGAACTCGTAGGCCGCGGCTGGGTTGGCTGCGCCCGTGGGGATGCACTGGTAGTTGCCCCAAATCCAAGAACCCCAGCCGGTGCTGTCTTCTTCGCCCGCGACCGGCGGCAGATGCGTCAAGCCCCAGCGGAAGCCCTCGGCGGCGAAGCGGTGGAAGTCGCCCAGTTTCCAGGGACCGATGAGTTGCATGGCGAGGCGGCCCGCGATGAAGGGGTCTTGCGTGCCACCGCGTTCGCCGGACAAGCCGGATTGGAAGCGCTGCAGGCGTTCAACGCCGTATTTTTCGCTGTAAGTCATCATCCATTCGAGGGCGCGCACATTGCCCGGGTGGTTGGCGGTGATGGCGTCGTTCTCGGCATCGTAGATTCCGCCGCCAAAGTTCCCGAACCAAGCGCGATGGAATGAGTGGTGCGAGCCGAGATGCAGCAGACCGACGCGATCCAGATTGCCATCGGCGTCTTCGACCGTGAGTTGCTCCGCCATTGCATCCAGTTCTTCAATCGTACTGGGTCCGACTTCGGGGTCCAAACCCGCTTCTTCAAATTGGTTCTTGTTCCAAGCCAGGTCGTAGACGCCGAAGCCACTGGGCGTGCCGTAGACCGTGCCGTCGACCACGCCGCCGGACAAAGCCGCTGGCGTGAGGAATTCTTTGATTGCCGCGACCTCTTCCGGCGTTCCCAGATCGGCGTAAGGCGTGATGCCGCCCAAAGCGGCCAAACCCGGAATCTCGTTCGAGCCGAAGAAGGTGACGATGTCGGGCGGGTTGCCAGCGGAGATGGCGGCCGTCAAGCGCACCAGAAAGTCGCCGTAGGGGACGACCAGGGGCTCAACGCGAATGGCGTCCTGATGCGCATGGAAGGCGTCGACGATGTCCTGGACGTAATTCTCCCACTGTTCGGTCCAGCCATGCCAGTAGGTGATGGTGACCGGGTCTTGCGCCATGACGCTGGCGACGGGCAGCGCGCCTAATGCCACGGCGCCAGTGCCGCCAGCCATCGCCTTCAACATATCGCGGCGGGATAATCCGTTTTTCTTGTTTTGAGTCATGATAATTCTCCTTGTCAGATACATTCGGGCCTACACCGCTTTCCAGCGCTGTCTCTAGTTTTGTCTCTTATCTGCACCTCCTTCTGGTCACGCTGCAGGCAACCTAAGCAAAGTCCTCAACAGCCGAGTCATGACTCTCTTACATATTGCGGGAGAACCTTTCCGATCGCCACTAACCAAATGCAAAGGCCCGAATCAACTCAATCTCGGCTTCATCGTAGGGTGTCCCGTCGGGGTGGAAGATGTCGTGCTGCCAGGTCGCGCTTTCGGGACTATTCAATTCGCGCCGCCAATCAAGGTAGGTTTGCGTACGCCCGGCGACCAAGCCCCAATTGTACCAGCCGATGCGCTCGCGGGCGAAAATCGGCAGAATCAGCTCGACCGTCTGCCCGACCACGCGCCGCAGCCATTCGGTGCAGAGCACCGGGCGTCCGTAAGCTTGGCAGCGCTGGATGACCGCTTCGACGCCGGTCTCGCCATAATGGTGAAACGAGGTGACATCCGATAATTCCAAAATGCGTTGCTCCATAGCGTAGCCCTCGTGCCCGCGGAAGATCGATGTGGTCAGTGGCTGCTGCGCGCCGGCTTCGCGCGCCCAAGCGAAAGCCGCTTCCACCAGCGGAAGGCTCGTCTCGCCCATATCGCTATTGCCGGGCTCGTTATACAAATCCCAAATCTGTACTCTTTCGTCTTGCGCGAACGCCCCGACAATATCAATTACATAATCTTTTAGCTCGGGCCAGACGGCGCGGTCGCCAACCCGCGTCAAACCCGGGCTGGGCGTCCAGCCGCTGTTGTGCGTGTAGGGGATGGGGTCGTCTTGCTGTCCCAGATAGGGTTCCTTGCCGGCGAAGGCGCAATCATCGAAGAGAATGAACATCGCCTTGATGCCCTCCCCAGACGCGATATCCAAGAACCGGTCGATGCGGCGCTTCAAGCCAGCGGGGTCGCTTTGCCAGACGAGGAACTGATGAAAGACGCGCACAGCGTTGAAGCCGGCCGCCCCCGCCCAAGCCAATTCCTCGGCGATGGTATCGGGGTCGAAGCTCTCGGCTTGCCACATCTCAGTCGAGTTGACGGCGCTGCGCGGCAGATAATTGCAGCCGCGGATGGGGTCAATTGAAGCATACCAGTTTTTGGCTTGTTCCGGCGTCCATTGTTCGGTCATTCCATCATCTCCAATTCACCGATAATTTGTAGGGGCGAGCCGCCGGCTCGCCCGTACGAAGATTGTGCTATGTAAACCGACGGTACATTTTCTAGATACCTGAACGGGCGACCCAATGGCTCGCCCAATGTTGATGCAGTGATATCCACGGCGAGACAAGTCTCGCCCCTACAAGATCTCGATTGCTAAAGCATGACGCTGGCCAGCGTGCCCGCGTCGGCGCCGTCCGCATCCACGATTCTCAAGCGTATCAGACTGGCGCCTTGCGGGATTCTCGCCGGCGCATCGACATGTAGCGCGCGCAGCGGCGATACTGGTCCCAGGTCAATTTGGCGCAGGACCGCGCCCACTTCATTCAGGAATTCAATTTCCGCGCCGCCGTCCAGGATACAGCCGAATATGCCCTGGATACGCGCACTGCCATCACGCAAGTCTACTGTCAGCGGCTGATGGACGCAGCCAACATCTGTGACATCGACGATCGGCGCCGGGCAAGCCGCCGCTGACCAAATTATCTGTTGCATCTTGATTTCAAGCGGTCGCAGCGTATGCAGTGGGCTTAGCACTTCGGCTTCCAGAATATAGCCGGGCGAGCGAATCGGAATCGGCGAGGGCGCGCCAGGCGACTCGGTCCAGCATTCGACCGTCGCGCCGTTGTCGGGATACTCGGCGTCTGGCTCATAAGGGAATTGCATGCAGAGAACGTAGCCCGCAGTTCGGTCGGCGAAGGCGATCCAGCCCGCCGGGCTGTGTACGCCGATCTTGCCGACGATGCCTTGATACTGCACCGCCAGCAGGCCGGTCTCGGCATCCAATTGATATTGCGGATTGTCCTCGCCGAACATGACCTCGTAGGGGCGCTCGCGTTTGGGGTCGGTGGGGATGTAAAGCCAGCAGTCGTCATTGAGCTGACCATCGGCTGTGCTGCAAAGCATCTGCGCGACATCCCAGATCGACCAACGGATCGCGCGATTCAAGATATTCTCGAAAAAGAGACGAAGCTGCAGCCGCGAGCTCCCTGGCCTCAGCGTGAGTTGGCGGCGAATCCGCAGCCCGGATCGTTCGTCTGGCGGGCTTATCATCAGGACGGAAGCGCCCGCATCGTCCTCGTCAGAGATAAAGTCGTAGCGCCCGGAATCGAGCACCGGATCGGGAGGACCGGACCACTGCCCCGCGCCATCCCAACCTTGCGGGGCGGGCCAGGTCTTGGCGCCGCCGTAGTTCTTCCACTGTAGAATCGTGCCATCGCCGGCGTGCTCTTCAAAGGTGAAGCGCGCCCCCAGCAGCTCCGGGTTCATGAAGAGGTAATCGTGCGGGCCCAAACTGAATTGCATCAGCCGTCCGCCGATTTCCGGCACGCAGACAGCCTCAACAATGCCGTTGCTCAGGCGGATTCCATCCCAGCCATGGAAATCAAGTTCTTCGACCGTTACCGCATTGGGCATCAGCCCTGCCCTCTTTCGCCTTGTCGTCGGCTTCTCTCTCTTACGAATTTGTAGGGGCGACTCTTGAGTCGCCCTAAACGCCGAACAGCGATGAAGCGGGCGAGCCAAGGCTCGCCCCTACAGATTCGCCGTGGATGGGAGACTCGGCTGGGAATTTGCATGACTTTCTTGAGAATAATCTTGCGCATCTGGAGCGTAACAATCAACCCTGCAAGCCCGTCGTAGAGATGCCGCGGACGAAATAGCGCTGCAGCAGCAGGAAGAAGATCACCGCCGGAATAGTGGCGGCGGCCGCCGAAGCCATGATGACGCCGAAGCGCATGGAAAGCCCGCGCCCAACAAAGATCGCCAAGCCGACCGGAACGGTGCGGGTGGCGTCGGTATTGCTGATGATAAGGGGCCAGAAGAAGTCGTTCCAACTGCGGACGAAGGTGAAGATGGCGACGGTGGCGATGACCGGCTTGCTCAACGGGATAAAGATGCGCCAGAGCAGACCGAAGCGGCTGCAGCCATCTAATCGAGCGGCTTCCTCCAATTCGACCGGGATGGTCAGGAAGAACTGAGTCATCAAGAAGACGCCAAAGGCGTTGGCCGCGGCCGGCACGGCGATGCTGAAATAGGTGTTGGCCAGCTTGAATTTGATCATGCCGAGGAAGAGCGGCACCAGCAGAATCTCGCCAGGCAGCAGAAAGGTCGACAAGATGATAAGCAATACGATCTTGCGCCCGCGGAAGCGCATCCGCGCCAGCGGATAGGCAGCCAGGATATTGGTGGCCAGGGTCAACACGGTGGTGATTGTCGCCACGATCAGGCTGTTGCGGAACCATTGCAACATAGGGAATGAGTTGAAGAGCCGCGTGTAAAATTCGAGCGTCGGCTGGTCGGGCCACCAGGTGGGCGGATAGCTGAAGACTTCGGTATCCGGCTTTATCGAAGTGACAAACATCCAGATGAAGGGCGCGCCCCAGATGATGGCGACGAAGATCATAATAGCGTAGAGCGCCAGCCGCCCATAGTTGAGCGAGCCATCGCGGTAGACGCTGTCCTTGCGCCAGGATACAGCCATGCTATATGACCTTCATCGCGCGCAACTGAATAATGGTGAAGCTGAGCGTAATCAGCATCAAAATCACGCCAGCCGCCGAGGCTAAGCCCATGTTAAAATTCACGAAGGCAGTCTCATAAATGAATTGGGCGACGGTGAAGGTGCTGCCTTGCGGTCCGCCGCGGGTCATGACAAATACCTGGCCGAAGACGCGCCAGCAAGCGATAACCGTCAGCGGGATGACGAAGGCGTTGACCGGCATCAGCATCGGTATGGTGACATAGCGCAGCTCTTGCCAGCGGCCCGCGCCATCTATCTTGGCGGCCTCGTACAAGTCTTCGGGGATATCCTGCAAGCCCGCCAGATAGATGATCATATTGCCGTTGACCGTCCACCAGATTGTGGTGATGGCGATGGCTGGCATCGCCGAGTCGGGGTCGCCCAACCAGTTGATCGGCGGATTCACGCCCAATAAGCCCAGATAATAATTCAGCAATCCAGAACTGCGCTCGAGGATCCACTGAAAAATTATGCCCACCGCCGCCACGCTGACGACATGCGGCAGGAAGACGATGGCGCGCGCGATATTCCGTCCGCGCAGCTTCTGATTCACCAGCAGCGCCAACAGAAGGCCCAGGACGATCAGGGGAATGGCCGCCAAGACCACAAAATAGAGCGTATTCTGCAGCGATTCGATGAAGATTTCGCTGTTAAGTAGCTTGGTATAATTGCTTAATCCGCGCCATTTGGGTTCGCCGATGATGCCCCACTTGGTGAAGCTGGCGTAGACGCCGACGATGGCGGGCAGCAGCAGGAAGACGATGAAGAGGAATAGGTAAGGCGCCATAAACGCGTAAGCGATCAAGTCATTCTTGATGCTTATCCAGGGTGCTGTGGCGCGTTTGGATTTTGGTGGCGCGGGCCTGCTCATAATACCGGTTTGACCATCGTAGGGGCGATTAACAGCGAGTGTCTACGCCGCTTATCAGATCGCCCGAACATCCATTTTCAGATTTGGCGGGAGACCAGGTTGGTCGCCCCTACAATTCGCAATTGATCGCTAGCGGAGGGCGACACAAGTGTCGCCCCTACAATCTAACCCCATCCCCCGGCCCCTTCCCCGAAGCATCAGGGAAGGGGAGCGCGCTTTACCAGAAAGCAGCTTCCCCCCAATGCTTTGGGGGTGGGGGTCTCTATATCTCCCTACTCGTCAAGCAGGATCTCGTCGATGCCCGCTTTCATGTCGGCCAAAGCTTCCTCGACGCTCTTGTCGCCTGCTTGAGCCGCCTCGATATTGCGCAGGATCGGCGACTGACCGCCGAAGGCGAAGACAGAAGTATACTTTTCGATGGCTGGCTCCATAACGGAGATGGAGAGCGAATCGACGAAGGGCGCATAGTATTTGGCGAATTCATGATCGGTCCAGTAGGGGTCCGCCAGCGCCACCGGCAATACCGGCACGATGCCGACTTTGATCCCCGGCTCGGCGTAGTTCTCCAGGAACCACTTGATGACTTTCATGCCATTGAGATAGTTCTCGTCGCTGTCTTGCACCGTCAGCGCCAGGCAGTGGGTATTGGTCCAGGTGGCCGGCACATTGCCAAAGGTTGGCATCACGGCCGTGCCGAGGTTCTTGCCTTCCCTGATATAGGAATTGACCATCCACGGTCCAACCATAACCATGCCCGCGCGCTCATTCTGGAAAGCGCTGATGTCGCCGACGCCCGAGCCCATGCTCGAAACGCCGCTATTCTGCAAATCCACCAGGTATTGCAGCGCTTGATGGGCTTCTTCGCTATCGACCGCCGCTAAGCCGTCTTCACCCAGCCAACTGCCGCCAAATTGGTAAAGCAAGGTGTGGAAGAACCAACGGCCCAGGCTGCCGCCTAATGGCTGGTCCAAGCCGTATTGCGTCACCATGTCGTCATCATCCGTGATCGTCATCGCCTCCGCCCAAGCCATGAACTCTTCGCCCGTGGTGGGCGGGCTGTCGGGATCCAAGCCCGCGGCTTCGACCAGGTCGACGTTGTAATAGAGGTTCATCGGATGCAGGTCGCCTGGCAGGCAGTAGAACTCGCCATCGATCTTACTAAGCTCGATGATGTTCTGCGGCACGCCGGTGAGGTCGATATCGACGGCCGCCATCAGATCATCCACTGGCAGCAAGATGCCTTCTCTGGCGTACCCGGTCACTTCCGTGTTATGGAACATCACCACATCGGGCGGGTTGCCGGCGGCGGCGGTGAGCCGCAGCTGGGTGAACAAGTCGTCCCAGCCCAGCGCGGTCGGCTCAATCACCAAGCCGTCTTCGTTTTCCATATTGAAGCGGTCGAAGACAGTGTTGAGCATCTCGGTATTGTCGGCGCCGGTCCAGCCGTGCATCAGCGTCACGGCAGTCGTGTCCTGCGCCAGCGCCGCGCCCGGCAGCAAGAGCAGCGCTGCAAGGGCAACAAGTAGAATCTTAAAAAGCGATTGTTTGGCCATCTTGATTCTCCCTTTTGAATTGGCCTTCGTGTAGAAAAAATTCGCACAGCGCCAATAGTATCCTCTTTCGGCTTAGTTGCCAAGCGTTGCACGAAAGTCGTCGGCAGAAGATTCCATATTCTTCAACTGATGAATCTAGCTATTCATGCTATATTCAGTCTCGATTCCGAAAACATTGACGCGGGACGCAAATGGTATCCTTAGCTGACATCCACAAAGCAAGTGAAAATGTAGAACATCTTACCGTCCGCACGCGACAGCGACCGTCGCCGAAGCTCAGCGCGCGGCTGGGCACAAATGTCGAGCTCAAGCTGGAGATGGAACAGCACAGCGGCTCGTTCAAGACGCGCGGCGCTTTTCATCAGATGATTGCGCTGGGCGATCCGGCGCTGGCGCAGGGCGTGGTAGCGGTGAGCGGCGGCAATTTCGCGCGCGCGGTCGGCTACTGCAGCGGCGCGCTCGGCGTCGATGCGATTGTCTGCATGCCAGAGAATGCGCCTCAGGGCTCGATTGACGCTACGCGCGATTACGGCGCCAAGGTCGAGCTGCTGCCGGACGCGGTCGCCGCTTTCGCCCGCGCCGATGAGTGGGTAGCGCAGGGGCGCAGCGCCCTCCACCCGTTTGACAATGCCGAGCAAGTCGCGGGCAACGGCATCGTCGGGCTGGAGATTATGGATGATTGCCCGGGGATGACCGACATCATCGTCAGCATCGGCGGCGGCGGACTAATCGCCGGTGTTATTTCAGCGATCAAGGCGGCGATGCCCGCTGTACGAATCTGGGGCGTCGAGCCGCTGAAGGCGGCGACCATGCAGCGTTCGCTCGCGGCGGGCAAACTCGTCAATATCACGCCCGCCTCGCTCACCAAGACGCTGGGCGCGCCTTTCGTGAGCCAGACCGCTTTCGACCTATGCCGTGATCACTTGGAAGACCTGATCCTCGTCAGCGATTTGGATTTGATTCGCGCGCAGCAATACTTCATCGAGTATGAAGGCATCGCGCCGGAGTTGGCGGCAGCCAGCACCTTGGCGGCGGCGGAAAAAATCAAAGACCGACTGTCGCCGGATAGCTGCCTGGTCTTGCTGATTTGCGGCTGCAATGACTCGCCCGAGGATGTGACGCGCTTCGCCAAAATGCTGAATGCGCACGACGATTAGTCGTAGAGACGCTGATACAGGTCAAGCTGCCGTTCCCGCGCCCGGCGCAACAATCGGACGCGATCCGGTTCCGGATTGATCACGCGCTCGATCGCCGGCAGGTCGGCATCCAGCGGAATTCCGTCAAGACTGCGGCGCATCATCAAAGCGACGCCGCGCGCGGTAATCTCCGCTTCCGCCAACAGGTGAATCGGCGTATTGAAGGCGTCGGCCATCATCCGCGCCCATGCTGCTGACGAATGCAGCGCGCCTCCGCCCGCCAATACCTCAGCGCCTTCCGCATTCAGCGTGTCGAAGATCAGCGACAGCCGCAGCGAGATCGCTTCTAGATGCGCCTGCAAAAGGTCCAAGCCGGTGGTGTGGCGGCCGATGCCATGAATGGTGCCAGAGGCGTCCGGCTGCCAACCGGGGGCGCGTTCGCCGGCGAGCAAGGGCAGGACGGTCAAGCCATGCGCATCGGGCTCGCGACCTGAAAGCAGCGCTTCAAGCGACTCGTCGCCGCGCAGCAACTCCTCCATCACCCACTGGTAGACATTGCCGCCTTCGCTCGTGGCGCCGCCGACTAAGGGCATATCAGCCGAGACGAGGTATCGCCAAAGACCTTCCGGCACAGGCTCAACATCCTTTACGACGCGCAAAGCTGAAGTTGTGCCGATGGTCAGGGCGATGCGACCGGCGTCGACCGCGCCCGAGCCCACATTTGCCGCCGCCCCATCGCCGAGCGCGAGGAAAAAGGGGCAATCGCGCAGCTGCGTCCAGCGGACAGCATACTCATCCGCCAAGCCCGTCTGCGCCGTGTCAAAGTCGGCTAGCAGCGGAAGCTTCGTGACCAGGCGCTCGCCGCCCAGCAACCGAGCGTAATCCCAATGCCAGTCGCGGCTAATGGTGTCGAGCAGGCCCGACCAACTCGCCACTGAAAGGCTCATCGGCACTGCGCGGCCGAACCAGCAGCCGTAGAGAAATCCGCCAATATCGCTGAGACGGCTTATTCTCTTTTCGGTCTCTGGTTCAAACTGTTGAAGGCGCGCAAATTGCGCCGGCAGGTAGGCCGGATGCAATAGGCAGCCAGTCGCTTGATGGTAGGGTTCGGAATCGGCGCCAAGCGCGTCCAGCAGCGCGGGTATATGGCTGCGGCCGCGAGTGTCGGCATAAGTGAAGACCGGTGTGCAGGCGGCGCCGCTGCCGTCCAAGCCAAGCCAATTGCCAGCGAAGGTTGCCATGCCAACAGCGCTTATCGCCGCCGCGGCCGGATGCCTCAGCGCTTCGTCGATGCAAGCCTCAACCAGCGCGCGAAGCTGCGGCGCGTCAGCCAGCGCCATGCCGGCGTTGTCGGTAGCAAAGTCATGTCGCCGACTACAAATTGAACCGTCGATTAGGCGCGCGCCATCATCGAAAAGCAGCGTCCTTACCGATGAGCTGCCGATGTCAATGACGAGCATGGTCATCGCGTACTTTTCAACCCCATCCCCCCGACCCCCTTCCCCAGCGAGCCAGGGAAGGGGGAGGACTGTCGCCGATCGTAAAGGTTGCAGGGTTTTCTCGCTGAATCCGCGCCTGGATTCTCTAGTTTCGCCATCAAGTCACTCTTCCCCAGTTCACTGGGAAGGGCCGGGGAAGGGGTAAATTCAAAATGACCGCGCCTCATCCCATATCGGGGATGCGACCCTAATCCGCATTGAGAATGTCTTCAATGCGCGCCAGCTCGTCGGCGCTGAAATCGAGATTGTCAAGGGCTCCGACCGCGTCTTCAATTTGCTCAGGCTTGCTGGCGCCGATTAGCGCCGATGTCATTTCCGGATGGCGCAGATTCCAGGCGATCGCCATTTGCGCCATGTTCTGGTTCCGCTCGCGCGCGATAGCATTCAGTTTGCTCACCTTGCTCAGCTTGTCCAGCGCCAGCCGGTCGCCCCATTCATGCTTGGCCGCGCGAGAATCATCCGGGACGGCGCCGATATATTTGTTGGTTAGGATGCCTTGGTCGAGCGGCGAAAAACTGATGCAGCCGATGCCCTCGTCGCTGAGCGCATCCAGCAAGCCCCATTCTTCAATCCGGCGGTCGAACATGTTGTAGCGCGGCTGGTGAATGAGACACGGCGTGCCCAAGGATTTAAGAATGCGCGACGCTTCGCGCGTTTGCTCGGCGGTATAACTGGAGATGCCTATGTAAAGCGCGCGCCCGCTGCGGACGATATAATCGAGCGCGCTCATGGTCTCTTCCAGCGGCGTATCGGGATCGGGGCGATGGCTGTAGAAAATGTCGAAGTAATCGAGCCCGCAGCGCTTCAAGCTTTGATCGCAGCTGGCGACGAGGTATTTGCGCGAGCCCCATTCGCCGTAGGGACCGGGCCACATGCGGTAACCGGCTTTGCTCGAGAGGATCAACTCATCGCGGTAGGGCGCCAAGTCGCTGCGAAATATCTGGCCAAAGTTCTCTTCAGCCGAGCCCGGCGGCGGACCATAGTTGTTGGCAATGTCGATGTGGGTGAGGCCGAGATCAAAGGCTTTGCGCAGCATGGCGCGCGCATTGGATAGCGTATCGACGCCGCCGAAATTCCACCAGATCCCCAACGATATCGCCGGCAGCAGCAGTCCGCTGCGTCCCGAGCGCCGGTATTTCATCGTGTCATAGCGCGCTTCCGCCGCCTGATACACCATCATCCGCTCCTCCGTGGCTGAATTCTTGGCTTAGCAGCGAATACTATAGCGCAATGCGGACTAGTTCCCAAGTGGGCGAGGCGCGGCTATGCGAGTCGCGCATCCTCATTCTCCGCCGAGCGCATTCGCCTCAAGCCCACATATGACATGACGGCGCGCCATGTTACAATTAGCGGCGATTCTGCATTCCAATGCGAGACCTTTAATGCGCTACATTTTGAGGCGCCTTTTCATCATCGCTACCATTTTCCTGCTCGCGACCGGTTGGCTGCCGACGGCGGCGCAGGACAATTTCCGCGATGTCATTGAAATGTCGGTCGAGGTCGGCTTCGATTCTTTCTTCCGCGCCGAACAGTGGACGCCCGTTCGCGTCGAATTGAAGAATAATGGCGAGTCGGTAACGGGAAGGCTGGTGGTCCGTCCCGAGACATCGGGCACTGTGGTGGGCAATGCCTTCAGCACTCCGATTGATTTGCCAAGTGGCGCGGCGAAATCGGCGCTGCTGAACATCAAGGCGCGCACCTGGCCCGATCAAATTCGCGTCGAGTTGCTCGACGATGAAGATGTCGTACGGGCATCGCGCGAAGCGGGTTTGATCGACCTTAGCCCGCAAAACCAACTCTATGCCGTGGTGACCGGTCCCAACACAGCGCCGCCCAACCTGGCTGGCGTACATATCGGTGGATTCCGAGCCGAGCAAGCGCTCTGGGGCGCGCATGAAATCCCGGAAAATGGTTTCTCGCTGGGCTCGCTCGATATGATGATGCTGATCAATATCGACAGCGACAGCTTGTCGGGCGGGCAACGGCGCGCTATTGAGCACTGGGTGGAAGGCGGCGGACATCTGATCGTCAGCGGCGGTCCCTCCGCGCTCATCACCGCTTCGGGGCTATCAAGCGTATTGCCTATCACGCCCAGCGGCAGCCAATCGATCGACAACCTGGGCGCCCTCGCTCGTTTCGTTGGCGATCGTTCGCGTTTGGCGCAGCGCGCCGTCATCGCGCTCGGCGCGCCGAATGCAGATGCGGAGACGCTCGTCGAACAGGACGGCCTTCCGCTGCTGCTGCGACGGGAGATCGGCGCGGGCTTGGTCGATTACTTGGCGGCTGATCCGACGCTGGAGCCGCTGGCGAGCTGGGGTGGGCTCGACGATCTTTGGCTGAAACTGCTGGCGACGCGCGCGCCGTATCCCGCCTGGCGCAAGGGCTTCACGCGTCCCGCATGGGGCGCCGATGCCGTGGCCAATTTGCCGGGCGTCGACCTGCTTCCACCAATGCAAACGCTCTGCCTGTTTCTCGCCGCTTACATCAGCTTAATTGGTCCGCTCAACTATTTCGTGCTTTCGCGGCTGCGGCGCAATGGCTGGGGCTGGTTCACGATTCCGATTGTCATCATCTGTTTCACCGGCGTCGCCTGGACGGTTGGTTTCAGCCTGCGCGGCGCCGAGATCACCGTCAGCCGTCTGGCGGCGGTACAAACTTTCGCCGATCGCGACGAAGCGCAAGTAAATCAATTTGTTGGTCTGCTTTCGCCACGGCGCGCTACCTACTCGGTCTCGCTGCCCGAGGGGCGTTTCCTGGCGGTAGCGGGCGCCACCGCGCCGACCAGCATCTTCGCCAGCAACACGATTCAGACCTCCACCGAGATCTCGCAAAGCGCTTCTTTCAGCGCGCAGGAATTCACCATTGATGGCGGCATCTTCGCCAACTTCAGCGTCAGCGGACGCATTCCAAAGCCTGAAATCAGCGGCGCTTTCACGCTCAGTTTCGATATTCTGGAAAGCGGTCGGATGATCGGCGCGTATCAAGGCGCCATTAGCAATGAAAGCGATATCACCTTGCGTGATGCCGTCTTGCTGGGTCCGGGCTTGGCTTATCGGCTCACGGGCGACTTTTCGCCGGGCGATATTGTTACGCTGAGCCGCGAGGAACTGCGCAGCGAAATCTCCGACCCGCCGCCCCAGCCCAACCCGCTGGAGTTGAATGTCCGAGGACACTTGCTGTCGCAGTCGCCTTTTGCCGGCCGCGGGCTCAATACCACCATCAGAGACATTCAGGGCGCGCGTTATCTCCGATCCCGGGCCTTTCTACGGGTGGAATCGGCCGCCGAACGGCAAGCGGCGCGCGAACAGTCATTCCTCGCCAGCTTCGCGGTCGATCAATTCAATACCGATTCGCGCGGCGCCGGGCTATATCTGGTCGGCTGGAGCGACGAATGGTCGCGCGATCTGGAGATAAGCGGCGCCGGCTGGAGCTCAATCGACTCGACCCTGTACCTGATCGAAATGGATGTGGAGCTTAAGCTGCCGTCCGAGCCCGCTACTCTAACATCGGAGTATTTCAGTTGGCTGACGCTTGATCGCAAGGGGATCAGCGACAATGGCGCCGATGGATTCAGCCTTTTTGAAGGGCAAGGCGTCGAGTTCATCTTTCATCCGCTGCCGGGCCTGGCGATGGATGATGTGTCTCGCTTGTTCGTCGAAGTCGATCGCGGCGGCGGTTACGCGCAATCGCTGGATGTCGAACTCTACAATTGGCGCAGCGGCGAATACGATGTCTTTTCCTATCACGACCGCGAGGAGTTGGATTTCAGCAGCCCGGAGGACTATTTGGGACCGGGGAAGGCTGTACGATTGCGCCTGCAATTTGACGACCGCGCCGGCACCGCGCGCGTGCGGAAGATTCGCATCGAGCAGACGGGACGCTATAGCTAGGGAGCGGCGATGGAACTAATCATTCAGACGCAGGATCTGCACAAATCCTTCGGCGGTTTCGAGGCGTTGCGCGGGATATCTTTGGAAGTGCCGACCGGGTCGATTTTCGGCTTCGTCGGTCCCAACGGCGCTGGCAAGACGACCACGATGCGGATTCTGACCACACTGACCCGACCGTCGCAGGGGCAGGCTTGGGTGGCGGGGCAGTCGGTGCTGGAGGACAGGCGGGCGGTTCGACGCGCGATCGGATATATGCCCGATGAATTCGGCGTCTACGAGGATCTGCGCGTCTGGGAATATCTCGATTTTTTCGCCGCTTGTTATGACATACCCGAGAATCAGCGCAAACCGCTGGTGGCGGATCTGCTGGAGCTGGTCGATTTGCAGCATAGGCGCGAAGAAATGGTGGACCGGCTCAGCCGCGGCATGAAGCAGCGCCTGTCGCTGGCGCGGACGCTGGCGCATGACCCGCAGGTGCTCATCCTCGATGAACCGGCATCCGGGCTGGATCCGCGCGCGCGAGTGGAAATCCGCGAGTTGCTGGGCGAATTGGCCAATATGGGCAAGACAATTTTTTTCTCGTCGCATATCCTGGCTGATGTCGAGGATGTCTGCTCGCATATTGGTATCCTTGAAGCGGGCGAGATCATCATGCAGGGCAGCATCGACGAATTGAAACTGGAACTGATGGCGCATCGCGAAATCGTCATCACGGTGATGGATCACGGGGCGGCGGAGACGGTGCAGAGCGTCGTGAGCGGCATCGGGCAGGTTGTCGCCGCCGAGATTATCACGCCGAAAAACGGGCGAGCCCGCGTTCGGGTCGATTTTGCTGGCAACGATGAAGAACTGGGCGCCCTGAGCCGGCAGTTGGTCGAGGGCGAAATCATGCTGCTGGGTTTCAATGAAGAAGAAAAAGACCTGGAGCATATGTTCATGCGCGTCACCCGCGGCTTGGTCACATAAAGGAAATCAGTTATGGCGAGCTTCACGGCAGAGCGTCTGCATATCCCCGCTGAAGACAGTGGTCGCGTCGGCGCCTTCGCCGCGCTGGATGCCAAGCGCGCCGGCTGGGATACGCTTAACTTCGCCGCCGTGCGCCTGGGCAAGGACCGCACCTTCGAAATCGCCATCGACTCCTTTGAGTATGTCGCCGTGGTCTTGAGCGGTCGCTGCAATATCCGAACCAATCGCGGCGATTTTGAGAATGTCGGACGGCGCGACAACGTCTTCTGCGGCATGCCTCACGCGCTTTATCTGCCACCGCAGACCGAGTTCGAGATTGAAGCCATCACTGACGACTTTGAGTTCGCTTCGTGTTGGGCGCCGACCGAGAAGGAGAATCCGCCCAGGCTGATCACACCGAACGATGTGGAACTGCTGCTGCTGGGCGGCGGCAATTGCTCGCGTCAAATGAATCGGCTTATCGGGGGCGATTTTCCGGCCGACCGATTGCTGGTCTATGAGCTCTATACGCCGGGCGGCAATTGGTCGAGCGTTCCGCCGCATAAACACGACACGCACCGCGCCGATGAAAAGGGAAAGGTGCTGGAGGCGCAGCTCAACCGCTTCAGCTTCTACAAGTTTGACCGGCCGACCGGTTACGCTTACCAGCGCGTTTACAGCGCCGACAAGCGCTCCGATGTGACGATGATGGCGCGCCAGCATGATATCATCCTCATGCCCGAAGGCTATTACACGATGGTGAGCGCGCCGGGCACGACCACCTATACCTTGAATTTCTTGGCCGGCTCCACCCGGGAATTCGCCCACAGTGACGACCCCGACTACGCTTGGGCGCGCCATACCATGACCGGCGTGGACCCGCGTTTACCGCTGGTGGACCCGGGCATGGATATCGGTCATTAGTTTGCGGCTGCGCCCTCGCACACTCAGAACCTGCACAACCGCAAAGGACTTGAGCGCGTCAGAATGCGCGCGCAGGCTTCAGCGCGTTTCTCCCACTCATGCTAGACTGCACTCCCGTAAAGGCAATTCACTAGCGAACCGTGCAGGCAAGGAGCGAAGATGCGCCGTCTAACCGTATTTCTAATGACAATTATTGTGTTGATTTCTCTCGGGTCAGTCGCTGTTTTGGCGCAGCAGGTGCATGTGGTGCAGCGGGGCGAAAACCTGTTCAATATCGCGAAGCAGTATGGCCGAACGCTTGAAGAGGTGGCGCAGGCGAATGGCATCGCCCCGCCATACGTCATTCACGCGGGCAATCGGATCACCATTCCCGCGCCGGGAGGCGGGACGCAAGCGCCCGCTCCAGCAGCGCCAGCGCCAGCGCCGCAGCAGCCAACGGGCGAGACCACTCATACCGTGCAGCGGGGCGAGTCCCTGGCAATCATCGCCGCGCAGTATGGCACAACGTACATCGTTTTGGCGGAGATGAACGGCATCGCCAATCCAGACGTGCTTCATGTCGGGCAGGTTCTGCGAGTCCCGGCGCCTGCTTCAGCGCCCGCGCCGACGGATAGCGGCACACCAGCACCCGCTCCGGCGCCGACAGGAACCTACACCGTACAGCGCGGCGATTCGCTGGCGATCATCGCCGCCAAGTTCAACACCAACTACATCGAATTGGCGCGCCTCAATGGCATCGCCGATCCGAACGTCCTGCACGTTGGTCAAGTGCTGCAGGTACCGGGCGCTCCACCGCCGGCAGCGCCAGCGCCAGCGGAGACTGGACCGGCGCCAGCGGGACCGCCCCCGCCCAGCACCGCCAATACCGGCGGATTCGAATTGGGCGGCCAGGCATTGAGCTTTTCGCATCCGGGCCACATGCATAACGCTCGCATGACCTGGGTCAAGCGGCAGGTCAAATGGCATGGCCAATCGGCGGGCGATTTCCAGCACATGATCGACAGCGCCAAAGCCAATGGATTCAAAGTGCTGCTGAGCGTGATCGGCGACAAGAATGCGATTGGCGGGAATCCGGCTGGTTACTATCAGAGTTTCGCCAACTTCGTGGCGCAGCTGGCGCGCGGCGGCGCCGATGCCATTGAAGTCTGGAATGAGATGAATATCGATCGCGAATGGCCCTCGGGGCAGATCAGCGGTCACAACTATACGCAGATGCTGGCGGCCGCCTATCACGCGATCAAGTCAGCCAGTCCGGGCACGATGGTCATCAGCGGCGCGCCGGCGCCCACCGGCTTCTACCAGACCTGTAGCCCTGCTGGCGCCAATGACGACTGCTTCTTGCAGCAAATGCGCGATGCTGGCGCCGTCAATTACATGGATTGCGTCGGCGTACACTATAACGCTGGCATCGTGCCGCCGGACGCAACCAGTGGCGCGCCGGTCGGCAGTTCGGGCCACTACTCCTGGTATCTGCCGCGCATGATGCAACTGTACCGCAGCTTCTTCCCCAGCAAGCCGCTCTGCTTCACCGAGCTCGGCTATCTGACAGGTGAAGGCATCGGCGCTCTGCCAGGTGGGTTTGCCTGGGCTTCCAACATTACATTGGCGCAGCAAGCAGCCTGGCTGGCGGGCGCGGTTCATCGGCTGCGCGGTTCCGGCTACGTTCGCATGTTCATCGTCTGGAATGTCGATGCAACTCACTGGGGGGCCGATCCGCAAGCAGGTTACGCGATCGTGCGTCCCGGCGGCGGCTGCCCCGCCTGCGACTCGCTGCGCGCGGCTATGGGCGGCTAAGGCTAGGCCACAGCGGACAAATTGTAGGGGCGACCCATCGGGTCGCCCTTCTGCATTTTGGCGACAGACACGAATACAGATGTGATTGTGAGCGGTTACAAGTTAGACCTGCGAAAATACATTTGACGTTGCAAGATAAAGAAGGGCGAGCAACCGGGTAGCGTAGGCACTAACCTCCACTCGCCCGTACACACTTTGGATTACTTTGGAAATCTTACTGAGACGGCAGTCGTACGCTTGCTAAAGCTGATAGTCGCCGGTCACTTGCACGATCTTGTGGCTGTAGTTCTCAACGTACTCCATGAGTTTGGCTTGCAGGTTCGCCCAATCCGAACTGGTGATGATTTCGCGCATGGATTCGGCGTCTTCGGCGATGGCGCCCGCCATGATGCGCGGGATATCGGCGCTCGCGTAGACATTGTACCAGGCTTCAATTGGCGTGAGCCCCAATTTCGTGGTATTGGGCACCCATTCGCGCATGACAAACTCAAAGTACTCCTGATCCAAACCAGGCTTGATATCCCAGTTCATTAGAATCTTGACGTTTCCGTTTGGCATGCGCCCGCACCCGTTTGGTAGATCGCCCAAGTGTCTTTACTATACCGCAAATCTGTTGCCAACGGCTTTGAAAGGTTTCAGCTTGACTTATGATTCACACTCAGGAGCGCAACCTGGGTTTGCTCGGGCAGGTTTGTTTGCGCCAAGCGCAGCCCGCTTTGCGCCTCGACATTGTTGACACCCATTAATTTCAGAAAGCCGTCCATCGCGGCGGAGAAGTCGCCATCCCGCAGGCCGGTTGCCTGCATCGGAACGACGTAGTTCGGCTCTATCACGCTGATGAGATCGGCCAGTTTCTCGCCGGGGAGGGCTTCTTTAACCGGCAGCAGCAGCACATTCACCTGATCCAACTGCTCGAATGTCGACGGATCCGGCAGTTGACGCAAAGCACCCAAATGCAAGACGCTCAGATCATTGGGATACTCGAAGTGGTAGGCGACATTCTCAAGCACCTTGCCCGCCTCGACGTCGTGATGATGCAGCGCGATTCCGGTGATGAAGAGCTCGCCAACCTCGTATTCGCCGGGACCGGCGATTACATATTGCTGATCGCGAATCTCTTCGACGCGGTGCTTTGCCCGATCGTGGCTGACGGTGACGAGATCGGCGCTCAAGCGTAATTTGGCGTCGCCTTGCTTCGATCGGAATGGATCGGTCACCACGGATGTATGACCGCGCTCAGTGATGCGAAAGCAGCTATAACCGTGCCAGGCAATGTCCAAGTCGAGACTCCCTCGTTCCACTTACTTGTGATTCCAAAGCCAAGAATTTCGCCTATAAGCATACACCGGCAGCGGCGCCAGCGCAGTCTGCATAGCCGCTCTCTCGCGCTAGCCGACGAACCTGCCCCACTCTTCGAGCGCCGCCTCCAGCTTCGCCTCGGTATTCGAATAGTCGAGGCCCAATTGGCGTACCGCGTCGGCATCGCCGGCCAGGCTGGCATCATCCAATTGCAGGCTGATTTCGCCCAAGCTCGTTTCCAATTGCTGGATTTCGTCTTCGAGCGCCGTCGTGTATTGGGCAAGCTCGAAGGGATTCAGACCGTGTTTCTTGTCGCGGTAGACAGCCGGATTTTTGCCCCGTCGATCGCTCGCCTCCGCCTCCGTGGCGATCGCCTCCGGTTGCGTGGCTCGTTTTCGCTGGCGCAGGTATTCCTGATAATCGCCATCGAAGACCGTCATCTCGCCGGGCATGATTTCCCAGATTTGCGACGCCAGCGCGTCAACGAGGTAGCGATCGTGGCTGACCAGAAGAATTGTCCCGCCGAAGCCGGCCAGCGCAGTGCTCAGCACTTCCTGACTGTCGATGTCGAGGTGATTGGTTGGTTCATCCAGCAGCAGAAGGCTGGCGCCCTCCAAAGCGAGCTTCGCCAACGCCACGCGTCCGCGCTCGCCGCCGGACAGCGATGATATCGGACGGAATACATCATCGCCGCTGAAGAGGAATCGTCCAAGCCAGTCACGGGCTTGTGACAGGGGCAGCGGTTTGATAGCGCGGACCTCGTCGATGATCGCGTTGGCGGGATTCAAGGTCGATTGCGCCTGGGCGAAATAGCCGATCTTCACTTTGGCGCCCAGGCGCGCCTCGCCGGCCAGCGCGGGCAGATCCCCGCTGAGCGTCTTGAGCAGCGTCGATTTGCCGACGCCGTTGGCGCCAATGATGGCGACGGTTTCACCGCGCAAGACCAGCAGATCAGGCGTCTTCAGCAGGGGGGCCGCCGAATCGAAGCCGATCTGAAGATCTCGTGTAACGATCACCTGGTCGCCGCTGCGCAAGGGATCGCTCATCTCCAGAAACATCTTCTTGCGCTGGCGCGGACCACTTTCCAATATGGCGCCGTGCTTCTTCATGGTCTCGAGTTTCTTGAGCCGCCCCTTCGCCTGGGCGGTGCCGCGGCTGCCCATGTGGCGGCGTATAAAGTCTTCTTCCTTGCGGATGAATTGCTGCTGCCAGTAGAAATCATGGCGCAGCGTTTCTCGTTGAGATTCACGTTGTTTCCGGTAGGCACTGTAATTGCCGCGATAAGTTTGCAGCCGTCCATATTCAATTTCCCAGACGGTCGCCGCGAAATTGTCGATGAAGGTACGGTCGTGGCTGACGGCGAGCACAGCGCCGGGGAAAGACGCCAGATAATTCTCCAGCCATGCGATTGCCTGGATGTCCAGGTGATTGGTCGGCTCGTCGAGAATCAGGAGGTCTGGTTCTTGCAACAGGCGGCGGCCGAGAGCGGCGCGCGTCTTATCGCCACCGGATAACTGCGGCAGCGGCTTGTCGTACTCCACCGGCGTAAAGCCCAGTCCACTGAGCACGATTTTGATTCGCGTTTCGTATTCGTAGCCGCCAAGCCGCTCGAATTCCGCCTGCAGCCGACCGTAGTCTTCCAGCGCGCCATCGGCGGCGTCCGCGTTTGCCATCGCCAATTCCAAAGCCGCCAGCCGGCCTTCCATCGCGCGCAAGTCGGCGAATGCCTTAAGCTGCTCTTGCCAAAGGCTGTGCTCGCCCGCCAACTCCGGTCGCTGCGGCAGGAACGACAGGCGCGCTCCGCCAGCGATGCTCACGTTTCCGCTCGTCGGCGCGTCGATGCCGGCGAGCAGGTTAAGCAATGTCGTCTTACCAGCGCCGTTGGGGCCGACGAGGGCGATGCGCGCGCCGGCTGGAATAGCGGCGCTGATATCGCGGAAAATCTCATCCGGTCCGTAGAACTTGCCCAGCTTGCTGACGGTGAGTAAGGACATGACTCGCGCATACGACTGACTTCGGCAAACCGACGCATTATAACATGTTGACGCCATTGGATTAACGCTGGCTTGCGCGTGAAAGGGCAAGTCAGTATAAATGCCGGGCATGGCGAAGCATGGTGGCCTGGCTTGATGCAAAGGAACGAAAAGCCCGACATTCGGCGAAAAGTACTGCGCGCGCTTGGAACGCTCATAGCCGGCTTTTTCCCCTTGCTTGTTATGATCGCCTTCATTTTGCAGGCGGCTGTTGAAGACGCTTCATCTCCGCTTATATCGCCAACCGAAAGCGCGCCTTCCCGGCTGGCGGAGGCATACAGTGAAGTTCGGTTCAATTTCGGACGGGGATACATCGGCGCTGGCTGGCAGCTTTACTTCAACGAGCCCGACGCCAGTGCAACGAGCGACAGCTACCAGGGCGGCATCGAAACGGCGCTGATCGCTGCGATCGCCGAAACGCGGGATACGCTTGATATCGCCGCATTCGAACTCAATAGTGAAGCGATCTACCAGGCGATACGCGAAGCGCATCAGCGAGGCGTCGCGGTGCGGATCGTCGCCGATGACGACCATGGCTTGCATGACGACAAGAATACGGCGCTGCGAGACTTGCAAGCGGCCGGCGTGCCGGTCGTCGATGACGGGCGAAGCGGATTGATGCACAACAAATTCATGATCATGGATAGGCGAAAAGTCTGGACCGGCTCCTGGAATTACACGGTCAACGGCGCCTATCGCAACAACAACAATGCGCTGGTGATGAACAACAGGACAGCCGCCGGCGCTTATCAGCGCGAGTTTGACGAGATGTTCGAGCGCGGTGAATTCGGCACGCGCTCAAGCGATGACGGTATCGTCTCGTTCCGACAAGGAGAATCCGAGATCAGCATCATCTTCGCCGCCGAAAGCGACGAAATCGGCGCGCTGAAAGCCGAGATCGAAGGGGCGTCGCGCTCGATTCATTTCATGACCTTCGTCTTTTCGCTGGAGGAACTGGCTGAGGCGATTCTGCTTCAAGCGACCCAGCCCGAATTTGTCGTGAAAGGCGTTTTCGAGAAACGCAACAGTACAGCCAGTTGGAGTCAGCTTCCCGCGTTGCACTGCGCCGGCGCCGCCATGCGGCAGGACGGCAACCGCTATGTTCTGCATCACAAGGTCATCATCATTGACGAGGGTACGGTGATCAGCGGGTCTTTCAACTTTTCCCGGAGCGCGGCGCAAAGCAATGACGAGAATATTGTGATCATCCGCGACGCAACGATCGCTGGACTCTACCTTGACGAATGGAAGCGCATCTGGGACAGCGCGGTTGAGGTGGCGCCGGACGCAGTGGATTGCGATTAGTTCGAATCAGGGCGGCTTTTGCGCAAGTGCAGCGGAGATTTTTTTGGCTGGCGCTCGATTTCGCCGCGCGCTTCCATATCCAGCTGCACTGCCTTGCAATACCAGCGCACGGAGCCGGGCTTGGGGAAGAGCGCCTTTGGCACATCGGCATCGTCAAGCCAGGCGCGTACCTTGTCTTCGAGATCGGTAAAGGGCATCCAAGTCTCATCCGACAGCGACGCGAGCATTGCCTCGCGGATTACTGTGTACTTTTCCGCTTTGAGGTTTTCGCGGTGCTGCGGATGATTGACGTTGCGAGCACGAATTGTGGTCATACCAAACCTTCCTTTATGCTAGTGATTTGAAGCGACTGCAAAGACAGCTGCGCGAGGCAAAACGGCGGCGCCATCGACTAAGATACCGAGACTTCGTTGTATAGTCGCCAGGCATCTTCCTTGCGACAAAGCTCAGTGCCAGCGGTCATCACTGCGGCGCTGCCGGCCGCCACGCCCAAGCGCGCCGCGTCTGTGATTTCCAAGCCCTGCGCCAAGCCCATTACGATGCCGCCGACCATGCTGTCGCCCGCGCCTACCTTGCTTTGTATCGGCACAATTGGCGCGCGCAGAAAGACGCAAACAGCGCGCGTGATCAAAGCCGCGCCAGCCGCGCCCAGCGAAACAACCATCACCTCCGCCAAGCCTTCGCTGATAAGGCGCTGACCGGCGGCGCGGATTTCTTTTTCACCGGGCAGCGCTTCGCCGGCGAATCGCTCCAATTCGCGCAGGTTGGGCTTCAGCAAGAACAGGCCTTTGCCAATTGCCCGGTTCAGCGAGTCGCCCGCCGTATCCAGGATAACGCGGATTCCGTATTCACGTGCGTAACGCGTGATTTCACCGTAAATCTCGATCGGTACGCCTTGTGGCAGGCTACCGCTTGCGACGATGTAAGCCGGTTCGAGGTTGAACAGCGTTTCCAGGCAGGCGATCCATTCGTCCGCGCTCAAGGCAGGTCCTGGCATGGTGAAGCGGTATTGCAAGCCGGTGCTTTCTTCATAGACGACGACGTTCTCGCGCGTGATGCCGCCGATTTCGATCGGATGATTGTCGATTTCCTCATCACTCAACAGCCGCTTGAGCATGGCGCCATTATGTCCGCCGGCGGCGTAAACCGCGCTTGACTCGCCGCCGAGGAAGCGAATCGCCCGCGAGACATTGATGCCACCGCCGCCCGGATGAAAGCCTGGCGCCGCGCAACGCAGCTTGATCTCGGGCGCGACCGAGTGGATGCTCGTGGCGACATCCAGCGCCGGGTTCAGCGTCAGCGTTACGACTTTGTCCATAATTCTCCCCGCGCTGCAGCCTTCGGATCAGCACAAGTGTAGCGAGGCGCGCCACTGCAAACCAGAGCGCGCTGCCGGGTGGACGAGTAAGGCGCCCGCGATAGAATGGCGATAGACCTGACAAGCAGCGGCTACCTTTCAGCGTGGATTGCCCTATAATCCGTGCCTGTACAACAGTTAGATTCGAGCAAAGGTTGGACGAATGCGCTTATACCTCATCCGGCACGGGGAATCGGAAAACAATGTTCTCATCCATGACACAATCTACCGTCGCAAGGTGGATCCCGATTTGACAGCGCGGGGTTATGAACAGCGTGACCTGCTGGCGCGGCATATCGCCAGCGAGGCCGATGCCATCGGCGAGAGCTACGCGATTACGCATCTTTATACCAGCGCCATGTACCGGTCACTCTTGACCACGGCGCCAATTAGCGAGGCGCTTAAAATGACGCCGATGGTCTGGACCGACTTGCACGAAAAGGGCGGCATGTTCCAGGAGCGGGACGGCCGCGTGCAGGGTTTTGGCGGTATGACGCGCACGGCAATCCTGAACCAATTCCCCGGCTATCAACTGCCTGAGGATGTTGGCGAATGCGGCTGGTACGATGCGGCAATGGGACGCGAACTGGAGACGCATAGCATCTACCGCGCCATCAAAGTCGCTCGGGAACTGCGCGAACGAAGCGACTCCAATGATGTGATTGCCCTGGTATCGCATGCAGGCTTTCTGGATATTCTGCTCAAGGTGATCTTCGAGCAATTGCCGTCCCGGCCCTACACCATGCGCTATTATCATGACAACACGGCAATAACGCGGATCAACTTCAACGATGGCTGGACGACGCTGCATTACATGAACCGCGTTGATCATTTGCCGACGGACCAGCGTTCGTTCTAAGGTTTTGGGCGTCACTAGCGGTAGAGCAAAGCAAATGACAGATTTGCGGGGACAGGTAGCGGTTGTGACCGGAGGCGGGGGCGGCATCGGCAGCGCCATTTGCTGGCGACTGGCGGCGGCCGGCGCGCATATCGTCATCACTTACAATAGCGATCAGAGCAAGGCGCGGGCGACAGCAAATGCGCTGGCTGGCGGCGATCATCTTATCCTGCGCGCTCCGGTAGATGACGCGGCGGCGCAAAACAGGCTGGCGGATGCCGTTCGCGAAAAATACGGGCGGCTCGATGTATTGGTGAACAACGCCGGCATCACCAAAGCGGTGCCCCATGCCGATATGGATGCGCTGGATGACGCAACCATCGACCTGATCTTCCGCGTCAATTGGCGTGGCGCATTCGCTTCAATTCGGGCGCTGCATCAACTGCTGATGGCGGGCGCTGGCGGTGTCGTCATCAATATCTCGTCAATCGCCGGGCGCACTGGGGTCGGCAGCAATGTCGCCTACTGCGCGAGCAAGGCGGCGATGGACAGCATGACGCGTTCGCTGGCGCGGGCGCTGGCGCCGCAGATACGGGTGCTTTCCGTATCGCCCGGCTGGGTGGATGGCGAATATGCGCAGCGCATGCCGCGGGCGCTCATCGCCGAGCAGGAAGACAAGACTCCACTGGGACGCATCGCCGACGCCGACGATGTGGCGGAAGCGGTTTATGCCGCGGTCGCCCATCTGCGCTTCAGCACAGGCGACATTATTCCGGTCGATGGCGGGCGTCCGCTGGGGTAGTTTCTTGCCTCTCGTCAATTCGTCGCGCCGATCAAGATTTCCTCTACCACCGCATAGTCCGCCGCCCGAGTGGTCGCCACATTACTGAAACCGTCACCGTCCATCGTGTAGACCTGCACGATGACCTGATAATCTCCAGCCGCGATTGGCGCCAGCGCTTTCATTTCGTGCGGCGAGTATATCAAGTCGCCGAGCTCCCAAGCGCTTGTCGGTCGTTGATTGCCTTGGGGCTGACTATCGTGCTGGGCGACTAGGACGCCGTCTTTATCGAGCAGTTTCGCCGACAGCAGAAAGTCACGCTCCAGCGGCCGCGTGGTCTCCCAGACCGTATCCAGGCGCAGGTCCTGCCGGTCGAAATGAACTGAACGCAAATTCATACCGTTGGCGAAGCGCGCCGCCGGCTCATTTTCAGTCTTGCGATCGAAACGGTACACTGGCAGCAGTGTTTCTCCGTAGGCGCCGCCGTCGTGCCGATGCACATACGTAGCGGAACGCTTGAAATCAAGTTCTTCCAACCAGTTGAAGGCGCTTTTGTCGCCCGACCAATACATCAGCCAAACTGTCTTTTGCCCGTCCAATAGCCGCGGCAGCCAGGCTTCATAAGCATCTGCGGCGAAAAGGCGCTGATAATGCAAGGCTTCATAACGAATGCCGGCCTCAAGCGCGGGCACGCCAGCTTCGTCTCGGACAAGATAATAACGCAAGGGAAAATCGCCGCTGGCGACATCGGTCAAGATCAGATCACCTGGAACGGCGTAGCGCATTGTCAGGTGGGCAATGTGGCGCCAATCCGGTTGGCTTCGACCGAATTCAACCTGAGTCACACCGTAGACGACGAGCACGGCAATCAGGAGCGCGCGAATCGGCTGCCGAATGTTGCTTAAGCCGCAGGCGACCAGCAGAGCGATGGCGGGCGTCCACTGAATTAAGCGGTGCGGCTGCAAAAAAGGAAGGAATTCGTTGACCACGATCGTCAGGCTGAAGGGCACAGTCAGCCAGAACAGCAGGAGAGGCGACAACCTGTCGAAGCGCAGTGAAACACTCGAATCACGAGAGTAGACCAGCACGACGCAGCCAAGCGCAAGCAGGCCGATCACCAGCGCCCATTGCCCGCTGAAGTAATTGACAGCGATTTCGCGCAACAGTTCCGGCGTAAGCTCGTCCGACCAGACGTCATAGGCGTTGCGATTTTCGAGCTGGAGCGGACCGACGAAGATCAGCCAAGGCGCCATTGCCAGTGCGCTAAGGATTAAAGCGGACAGCGCCTGAAGCCGCGTCTTGCCGCGGGTCCAGAACAATATGTAGAGACCCTGCGCGAAAAGCCCGAAGGCAGCGATATAGTGCGTAAAGAGCACAAGCGCCGAGGAAAGCAGCCAAGCGATGAGATCAGGTCGCCGTGGGCGGCGCAGCCAGCGCGCCAAGAACAACATGCTGCAAAGCATGAGCAGCGTCAACCAGGTGTAATGCCGCGCTTCCTGCGCCAGGTAACTTTCGGCATCGGCCAAAGCCAGCATTAGCATCGCCAAATAGGGCAGCGCCTCTCCATCCCAATGTGACGAGCGCGCTCGTATGACCTCTTTCGCCAACTGGAAAACACAAGCCAGGCTGCCGATCGATGGCAGCAGCGAGAACCAGCGCAGCGCCAATTCGCTGTGGCCAGTAAGCTCGCTCCATACGCGCAGGACCGCATAATAGAGCGGCGGATGGATGTCGCTCGCCAGCGCTTGAATCAGGTCTGCGGAATAGGCATAGAAAAAGGAGAATCCTTCGTCGATCCAGAAGCTATGCGACGTGATGTGCAAACCGCGGGACAGTACGCCCAGCAGCAGAATGAGTACGATTATTGACCAGCGCAGAAGAGACAAAACCCGTGGTTGACTCGCAGAAGCGCCCTATACTGGATACAATGACTTTCGTTCGTCAGCAGTCACCTACTAAGAATGATTCTAACAGTTGTTCTGCTGTTTTCCAGTAAATTTCCGAAAGTCTATTGCCAAGACAGGAGTTCAATCGTGCGACTTTTTCAACTGCTTTTGCTCTTTTTCTTCAGCCTGCTGCCAGTTTTGGCCCATGATGCCGCCGGCCATGATGATGACGACGCAGAATCGATTGACGTCAGCGCCGTGAACGTTCCGGAGCAGCCCACCTATCACGAGCATGTTAGACCAATAATCGAAGCCAGTTGCGTCGCCTGCCATTCGGATGGGCAGATCGCCAGCTACGCCCCGCTTACGTCGGCGGACGATGTCGTATGGGCGGCGCAAGACATCAAGTTCCATGTCGTCAACGGCATCATGCCGCCCTGGCCGCCCTCGCGCGCGAATCTGCCGCTGAAGCACGACCGCAGCCTGTCCGACGAAGAAATCGCGATTATCGCCGCCTGGGCCGACGCCGGCGCCGCGCTTGGCGACCCGCATGATTACGCGCCTTCCGCGACCGATGGATTTGACTTCGTCGAGATCCGCGCCGACCTGGTCCTGCAGCTCGACGAGCCATATATGCCGGCCGACGATGCGCTCGACGACTATCGCTGCTTCGCCTTCCCCTTGGAAATCGAGTCGCCGATGTTCGTCACTGGCTACGAGATCGTTCCCGAAGTCTGGGAGATGGCGCATCACGGTATCGTCTATCTGCTCGACGCGGAATTACAAACCGAGATTGACGCGCTGTCTTACGCCGATGGTCGACCGGGCTGGTCCTGTTACGGCGGCGTTGGTCTATCGGGCAGTGGCGATATGATCGCAACCTGGACGCCAGGCGCCTTCGCTGTGCAGTTTCCGGAGGGAACGGGATACTTGATCGAGTCGGGCCAAATTGTCGTGCTTCAGATTCACTATAACTTGTGGTCAACGCGGCAACCGGACCGCACGCGCGTTAATCTCCAGCTAGCGGGAGTTGACGCCGGCTTGAAAGAGTTGTGGACCATCCCATTAAACGCGCCGGTGGAGATCCCCTGCCCCAGCGGCGTTGAGGGTCCGCATTGCGAGCGCGCGAACGCCATCAAGCGCATCGCCGAACTCTACGGAGAAGAGCTTAGCGGGCTGCCGGATCGACGCCTCGAGCGCTGCCGACAGACGCTTGACGATTACACTGACAATTCCGGCGAAAACGCAACGACCTTCTGTGATTATCCGTCACCCTTTGTTGAGCCCTTGACGGTTTACGGAGTATTGGGTCATATGCACGAACTTGGACGCAGCTTCCGCATGGAGTTGAATCCGGGAGGAGAAAATTCGCTGCTGCTGCTGGATATCCCGCGCTGGGATTTCTACTGGCAAGACCGTTATCAGTTTATCGAGCCGGTGCAAATCGCCTTCGGCAGTACGCTGCGCATGTCTTGCACCTGGGACAATTCGCTGTCGGATGATCCGCGCTATGTGGTCTGGGGCGAGGGGACAAGCGACGAGATGTGCTTTGGCGCCGTGATGGCGCTGAAGCCGTAGCGCCTCAATTGCCGAACAGGTTCATCATATAATCGGTGGAGATGCCCTGCGCCTCAAGGTGGGTTTTAAGCTTGCGGCGCGCATCGTGGATGAGCTTGTAAAGGGCGTTACGATTTGTTCCCATGCGCCCAGCCAGCACATCCATCGGGATGCCCTTGAGGGCGACAGCCACTAGCGCCTGATATTGCCGTTCGGTCAGCGCCTCTTTCAGCGCCAATTCAATCTTTTCGAGGACATCGTCGCGTTCCGCCGCCTTCTCCGGCGTCGGCGAGGCGGAGGCTGCCATTCGCGTCGAAACTGGTAGCAGGTCGCCATCGGCGGTCAATTCATCGAGGCTGAAATCCTTGTACCGCGAGCGCCGCAAATCACTTATCGCCAATCGGATGGCGATCTTGGTCGCCCAGGTGGTGAATTGGCTCTCGCCGCGGAAGTTGCTCAGGTTGTCCATCACGCGCAGGGTGGCGTCTTGCGCCAGGTCCGCCGCCAGCTGCGCCAACTCATGCTCCGCGAGTCCGCGCAAGTCGCTGCGGTCTTGGCTCAGGTAGAAGTAGATGCTGCGCTTCAAGCGTTGGAGCAGATCGGCCAAGGCATCAGTCTGCGCCGCGCCGCCCATTTGCTGCAAGGCGGCGATCCATTCTTCGTTCGTACGGTTGGTCATTTTGACGGTCACCAGGCTGCGCTCGCGATGATTCGCGCTTCAACTTTGATGATAAATGAATCAGGATGAATATACACCTGTGAAGCCTTAAGCGTCGAGTAAGTTTCGTCACGTCCGCCAGCGCGCATTCAGGCGCCCGCCTCGCATTGCACGGTCAATTTATCACCATTCGGAGCGCCGATGGGTCTTTCCTAATGAGGCGGAAACGCGAAATACGTTGACCGCCGCCTGGCGAAAAATGGAGATTCGTACATGAACAACCGCTCAGAGCCGCCCAAGCATGTGACCGAAGGCGGAAAAGATGGCAAGAAAAACAACGATGGCGGCAAGTCGCCTTTCAGCAACCCCAACGCCCAGCGCATGTGGATTGCGCTCGGCATCATCGTCTTGGCGATGTCGCTGCTTGTTTTCAACGGCCGAGCGGCTTTTAACGCGGGGAGCGGCTTGCCGATCAATGAGCTGGCTGACGATATCAGCCGAGGCCGGGTGGACCGCGTCGAGGAACGCGGTGGCACCGAGCTCAAGATCACGTACACCGACCAGACGACCAAGACCGCGTACAAGAGCCAATTCTCGGATTTCTACGAACTAATGGGCGCGCTCAGCGTCTCACAGTCTGCGCTGGCGAATGTCAATTATGTGCCGCATCCGAGCGATGATACGCCGCATATCATCTTCCAGATTGTGCTGGGCGTCGTGCCGATCCTGATCATCGTTTGGTTCTTGTGGCGGATGATGCGCTCAATGCGCGCCGGGCAAGACCAGGCGATGAGCTTCGGCCGCAGCAAGCCGCGCGTTTCGCGCGATATGGAACGACCGCAAGTGACCTTCAAGGATGTCGCTGGCGCCGAAGAAGCCAAGGAAGATTTGAAGGAGATTGTTGAATTCCTCAAAGAGCCGGAGAAGTTCATCCGGTTGGGCGCGCGAGTGCCAAAGGGCGTGCTTATGGTGGGACCGCCCGGCACGGGCAAGACGCTGATGGCGCGCGCTGTCGCTGGCGAAGCCGGTGTGCCCTTCTTCAGCATCTCCGGCTCGGAATTCGTGGAGATGTTCGTTGGCGTTGGCGCCAGCCGCGTGCGCGATCTCTTCGAGCGCGCCAAGGCGGAAGCGCCCGCTATTGTCTTCGTCGACGAGATTGACGCGGTCGGCCGGCATCGCGGCGCTGGACTCGGCGGCGGGCATGACGAGCGCGAGCAGACGCTGAATCAGATTCTGGTCGAGATGGACGGCTTCGACAACGACACCAATATCATCATCGTCGCCGCCACCAACCGCCCCGATATCCTAGATCCGGCGCTGCTACGTCCGGGCCGTTTTGATCGCAAAGTGGTGATGGACAATCCCGATGTCAGAGGACGGCAGGAGATCCTCAAGGTGCATTCGCGCGGCAAGCCGCTGGCGGGCGATGTCGATGTGGAGGCGCTGGCGAAGATCACGGCTGGTTTCAGCGGCGCCGACCTGGAGAATCTGGTGAACGAGGCGGCTATTTTGGCGGCGCGCCGCAACAAGAAATCCATCGGCATGACCGAGATGCAAGAAGCGATGGAGCGCGTGGTGATGGGTCCCGAGCGCCGCAGCCGCGTCATCACGCCGGAAGAGAAAGAGAAAGTCGCCTACCACGAAGCCGGGCATGCCTTGCTCTTCCATTTGCTGGACAATACCAGCCCGGTGCACAAGATCACGATCGTTTCGCGTGGGCGCGCCGGCGGCTACGTCATGCCGCTGCCCGATGGCGACGACATGCTGATCACGCGCGAGAAATTCGAAGACGACATCGTGGCGGCGATGGGCGGCCGGGCGGCGGAGGAGATCATCTACGATCAATTCACCACCGGCGCCAGCAATGACTTGCAGCAAGCGACGCGGATGGCGCGCGCGATGGTCACGCAATTCGGCATGAGCGACCTGCTAGGACCGCGCTCCTATGGCAATGGTGGCGGCGCCGTCTTCCTCGGGCGCGAAATCGCCGAGCAGCGCGATTACAGCGAGCACTACGCCCAGCAAATTGATGACGAGGTCAAGCGGATCTTGCAGGCGGCTTACGAGCGCGCCAAGGGCTTGCTGCTGGAGCGAAAAGACAAAATGGACGAGTTGGTGCAGATATTAATTGAGCGAGAGACGCTCAACGCCGACGAATTCGTCGAGATTGTGGATGGTCCGGCGGTGGCGCCAGCGGCCTAATCCACACCACTCTCAACATTTGTCGGGGCGAGCTAATGGCTCGCCCTCTTTTGATACACACACCCTAATCACTATGCCGTATAGTTGATACAATTTGTGTCTGGTTTCAATTGGTGGCCAAAATTCAGTAGTTAAGTTCTGAAACACAGGGACCGGAATTGGCGCGACACCTTCTCAGCAAAGACAGATACGAATATGATGTCTTTCTCTCTCACGCCTCTGAAGACAAAGACGAAGTGGCGCGACCACTGGCGCTGCTGCTACAGGAGCACGGATTGCGAGTCTGGTACGACGAATTCGAATTTAGAATCGGCGATAACATAATTGCTAAACTGAACAAGGGTATCAATTCTAGTCAATTTGGTATCTTGATATTATCCAAGTCATTTGTTGACATGGCAAAGCAATGGACAAAGTATGAGCTTGACACATTGGAAAGTCTATACGTGACAGAAGACAGGGTGATGTTTCCGATCTGGCACAATATTTCTGTTAAGGAAATTAGGGATTTCCGTGCCTCGTTGGCTAACATCTTTTCCCGAAGCACAGCTACTCATACGGTCGAAGAAATCGCGATTGAGATTTATACGGTTGTAACTGAGATTGATCAAGCCGAATTTGGAAGCAGAATAGATTAGCACAGTTGTTAGGATCATACGATATCGCTAGTGGATCGAAAGTCTCTCCGGCCTGCGCTACTTCAGTAAGAGTTTGAGGCATGTGGTATACTAATGCTCACAGACAAAGGTAAAGAGGTCAATTTCGGTGCAGTTCATCAAGCATGATTTAGGGCCCAGGAACGGTGGGGAAATCGTGGAAATCATCCTGAAGGGCAATGCCGCTAACGTGCGCCTCATGGACAGTTCCAATTTCCAGAGTTATCGTAGCGGACGACGACACCATTATATTGGTGGTCACGCTAAGCGTTCTCCTGTTCGGCTTCAAATCCCCAGGTCTGGACATTGGTATGTCGCCGTCGATATGGGTGGATACAAGGGTAGAGTTAGTTCCAGTGTACGAATGCTGCCAGGGAAACTGCGTCCCTTCGTTGACAAGCCGCTCTCGACAATTCCGACCCTTGTTAGGAATGAAAACGACGTCGAATATGATATCTTCATTTCATATGCTTCGGAAGACAAAGACGACGTAGTAGCTCCACTCGCGGATGCGCTTCGCACAGGCGGGCTTTCCGTATGGTTCGACGACTTTGAACTTGGAATCGGCGACAGCTTGCGCCAGAGAATCGACAAAGGAATCGCATCAAGCCGCTTTGCAATAGTGGTGCTGTCCAAAGCCTTTTTCAACAAAGGATGGCCCAATTATGAACTCGACGGGCTGGTAACTAAGGCAGTGGACGGCGACCAAGTGATTCTGCCAGTTTGGCACGACATTACAAAAGACGAAGTTGTCTCATACAGCCCATCGCTAGCTGACAAGATCGCACGGAATACCACAACACAGACTGTGGAAGAGATAGCAGACGAAATAATCGAAGTTGTGCTTGGCGAACCGGTCGAAGTCTAATTGGTTGGGACGGCATTGAGGAATGTCCCGCGTCACCCCATTGGAATAGCCCTCATCTAATGCGAGATCACAGATCATGCAATTCATCAAGCACGACTTGGGGAAACTGTCAGGTGGTGAAGTTGCGGAAGTCACAATTACCAACGCGGCAAATGTGCGCTTGTTGGATAGTGAGAACTTTCGCAAATATCGCAGCGGCCGGCCGCATCGCTATACTGGCGGTCACGCTAAGCAATCGCCAGTTCGTTTCCAGATTCCCCGCGCCGGGCACTGGTATGTGGTAGTCGACTTGGGCGGCTATGCTGGCGAGGTAGGTTCGGACTGTAGGATTCTGCAAGACGCGGCCGTCAGTTCCTTATAGCCGCGCTCGATTCAGCCATTTTTCGCGGACCGGTAATCCTCTGCCGCGTCCTGGTGAAATACGATTCGTTTTGCATGGTAATCCGCGAGGACGGACAGAAGACCAACTTTAGCTCCAATCGACGCGCCCAAGAAAATCCCAAAGAATATGCCAGAAAGGCGCCGCCGCCTAGCGAAGCAACTGCCAATGCTGCGAAGTCATTGGGAGACTGTCGTGCGGATTCGAGGGAAGCGATTACCATACCAGACGAACCCGCTAACACAATCACAGCGGCTGCAACCAATCCAACAATGAACACACCAAAGAAAGCGCCTGCCAGCATTCCAATCACACTGGCATAGATCGCCTTTGAAATTAGCTTAAAGAACCCCTTTGGTAGCATTGATTCAATCTCCGCCGGCATTAAGTCTTATGGCAACTTGAGAACTGCTCTGCGCTCACGTCACCCGATGGCAACTCACATAGTGGTCCGGGCGCACCTCAATCAGCGGCGGATCGGGTTCCTCGAAGCAGAGGTCGAAACGCACCGGGCAGCGCGTATTGAAGTTGCAGCCGGTCGGCGGATTTGCCGGGCTGGGCAAATCGCCGGAGATGATGATCCGCTGACGGCTCTCCTCCACCTGCGGGTCAGGCACGGGCACGGCTGAGAGCAGCGCCTGCGTATACGGATGCTGCGGATTGTCGTAGACTTCATCTACCGGTCCCAACTCAACGATCTTGCCGAGGTACATCACCGCGACGCGATCGCAGATATGCCGCACCATGCTGAGGTCGTGGGCGATGAAGAGGTAGGTCAAGTTGAGTTCGTCTTGCAGCTCTTCCATCAGGTTGACGACCTGCGCCTGAATCGAGACATCAAGCGCCGATATAGGCTCGTCAGCGACAATGAAGCTCGGCTCCAAAGCCAGGGCGCGCGCGATGCCGATGCGCTGCCGCTGACCGCCGGAGAATTCATGCGGGTAGCGGTTGATGAAATAGGGATTCAAACCCACCTTTTCCATCAGTGCTTCCACATATTGCTGACGTTCCTTCTTGTTGGAATAGATCTTGTGGATTTGCAGCGGCTCGCTGACGATGCTGCCGACGGTCATGCGCGGGTTCAAGGAGGCGAAGGGATCCTGGAAGATGATCTGCATCCGGCGCCGCATCTGCCTCAGTTCATTACCCGCCATTGTCGACAGCTCTTGACCCTCAAATTTGACGCTGCCTTCGGTCGGGCGGTAAAGCTGCAAGATCGTGCGCCCGGTCGTGCTTTTGCCACAGCCGGATTCGCCGACCAAGCCAAGCGTCTCGCCGCGGATCACTTGAAAGCTGATGCCGTCAACCGCGCGCACTGCCCCAACCTGTCGCTGAAAGACAATGCCCGCTGAGATGGGGAAGTATTTTTTCAGGTCGGTAACTTCGAGTATGACGTCGTTTTCGTCCAGGCTCTTGCGCTTTTCCATCGCCATGACTTGACTAGACATTTTCTGCTACCCCCTCGCGGATATCGGCCCAACAAGACATGACATGCGTGCCATCGCCACCGTCATCGGCGACGGTTTCCAGCGGCGGACGCTGATCCCAACACTTCTCGAGATTAAATTCTTCGCGGACGTCGCATCGCGGCGCAAAGGGACAGCCGACAGGTTCGTTGCGCATATCCGGCGGCGAGCCTTCAATCTGCGTCAGCTTCTCTTCGCCGCTTGAATCCAGACGCGGCAGAGAACCGAGCAAGCCTTCCGTATACGGGTGGCGGCTATCACCGAAGACCTCATGCGATGAGCCTGACTCCATGATCCGGCCGCCGTACATCACTTGAATGCGATCGGCGATGCCGGCGACAACGCCGAGGTCGTGTGTGATCCAAATCATCGCCATGTTGAATTCATCTTTAAGCTGCTTGACGAGCTCAATGATCTGCGCCTGAATCGTCACATCAAGCGCGGTCGTCGGCTCATCGGCGATCAGCAGCTTGGGGTTGCAAGACAAGCCCATGGCGATCATCACGCGCTGACGCATACCGCCGGAAAATTGGTGCGGGTAATCGTCCAGCCGCCGATAGGCATCGGGTATGCCGACCATATCGAGCAAATCGGCCGCCCGCTTGCGCGATTGCGATGTATTCATACCTTCGTGCAACTTCAACGATTCGGTGATCTGTGTGCCAATGGTCAGCACCGGATTCAGCGAGGTCATCGGATCCTGAAAGATCATCGCGATTTCCTTGCCGCGAATCAGCCGCATCTGGTCCGGCTTCAGCGTGAGGAGGTCGCGCCCTTCAAACATGACCGTTCCCGATTCAACCTTGCCGGGCGGGCTGGGAATCAATCCCATCAGCGCGAGCGAACTCACGCTCTTGCCACTGCCGCTTTCACCGACGATGCCCAGCGTCTCGCCTTCTTCCAGTTCGAAAGATACGCCGTTAACCGCGTAAACGGTGCCTTCCTGCGTGTAAAACCTGACGACCAGATCTTTGACATCCAGTAGAACGCTCAATGTCATAACCTCCTAATGCAACAAAGTCTCTTATTGAACAGCTGATTGGCAAGAGAGACTATCGAACGTTTGCCACCGCCGGAACCCCCAGCGGCACGGAAGTTTGTCCGCAAGTTGGTCTCGCCGCTGATTCCCCCCGAACCCGCCTTGAACAGGGACGCGAACCAGCCAACCTAATTAATATCAAACTGCAACAATGTTACCAGACATCCCACACGTTTACCAACATTTCAGGAAATCGGACGCACGGTTAATTCCGTGCGATGCAGGCGATACCATTGTATCGTCTCGCGCAAGCCCGCGCGAAAGTCGGTGCGGGAGACGAAGCCGAATTCGCGCTCGGAGCGCGAGACATCAAGCTTGCGCCGCGGCTGACCGTTGGGCTTGCTGGTGTCCCAGCGCAGTTCGCCGCCAAAACCCACCTCGTCGGCGATGATTTCCACCAAGTCGCGAATGCTGATTTCGAAGGCGCTGCCCAGATTGACCGGCTCGGCGCCATTGTAATGCTCGGCGGCACGGACGATGCCCTCGGCCGCGTCCCGCACAAAAAGAAATTCGCGCGTGGGCGAACCATCGCCAAATAGCGTGACATACGGCGCTCCGCTCGCTTGCGCGTCGACCATTTTGCGAATCACAGCGGGAATGACATGGGAGGATTTGAGATCGAATTTGTCGTGCGGTCCATACAGGTTGACCGGCAGCAAGTGGATGGCGTTATACCCATATTCTTGGCGATAAGCCTGGCTCTGCACTAGCAGCATCTTCTTTGCCAAACCGTAGGGCGCATTGGTCTCTTCCGGGTAGCCCGCCCACAGGTAGTCTTCTCTAAAGGGAACAGGCGCAAATTTGGGATAACTGCAAACGGTGCCGATGCCGACGAATTTGTCGACGCCAGCGCGGCGCGCGTACTCAAGCATCAGCGTGCCCATCATTAGATTCTCATAAAAGAACAAGCCGGGATGCTCGCGGTTAATTCCGATACCGCCGACATTGGCCGCTAAATGAAGGACCATCGTCGTTTCGGGATGGTCATCATACAGACGCGCGACTGCCGCTTGTTCGCGCAAGTCATAACTAGCGCTTCGGGGCACAACGACGCGTCCGACGGATCGCGCAGTCAACTCTTTAACAACATATCGTCCAAGGAATCCGGCGCCGCCGGTGACAATTACTGTCTGGTCTCGCCAGAAGGTTTTACTCATGCGCATCCCACTCCCAAACTGCCCGTATCATAGCAGATATTCCGCCAATCTATGACGGATTTACACCTGCGGTCCTCGGCGTTCTCACGTTCCGAACGCAGCTGGAGTACGCAGGAGCCCGATAGTCATACACATTTTTTCGGCTCGGCTGTATCATTGGTGGCTGCGGACAGAATCGACAGCGACAGAAAGGCAATCTCTTGGAACGGACATTGATCATCGTAAAGCCGGACGCGGTTCAGCGCGGCTTAACCGGCGAAATCATCAAGCGGTTTGAAGGGCGCGGCCTGAAAATCATCGGCATGAAACTGTTGCAAGTCGATCAGGCATTGGCCGAGAAGCATTATGATGTACACCGCGAGCGGCCGTTTTTTGCCGGGCTGGTCGAATACATCATTTCGGCGCCGGTGGTGGTGATGGCGCTGGAAGGCAGCGACGCCATTGTCGCGGCGCGCGCGACGATCGGCGCGACGACGCCGTCGGAAGCGGCGCCGGGCAGCATCCGCGGCGATTTCGGCCTTGAGATCGGGCGGAACCTGGTGCACGGCTCGGACAGCGTCGAGAATGGCGAGATTGAAGTGGCGAACTTTTTCAGCGAGGCGGAGCTTTGCGGCGGCTGGGCGCGGAGTGTGGACAGGTGGGTGTTTGAATGATCATGAAGTTGTGTTTCACTTCATAAGACGGTACATTTTACAATCGACGCAATAGATGTCGCAAAATCAACAATTTGAGTAGCATATGCTTTAAAGTGGTCTTTGTTGGGCGGTGTCCAAAGGTGGCATAGATAATGTCAACAAATCCGGACATAATTACGTGGGCGCGGGAGCATGCCGGCTATACTTCTAGCGACAAAGCTCTAATGAAGGACTTTCCCAGAATTAATGACTGGGAAAGTGGTCGAAGTTTACCGACGTATCCGCAACTAGAGAAGCTTGCTGACAAACTCAAAGTGCCTGTGGCTGTATTCTATTTTCCTGTGCGCCCCAATGTTGAACCGATCCAGCAATCGTTTAGAACACTACCATCCGCATCGTTCGAAGAGCTACCTCCAAAGATCCGCCTACTGCTTCGAAAGGCGAAAGCTTTTCAGTTGGGATTAGCTGAGCTCAACCAGGGACGAAATCCAGCGGCAAGCTTAATTACTCGAGAACTGCGCCCTGGGGCACATGCAACAATTGAAGAAATCGCAGCAGATGTAAGAGTTTGCTTGGGTGTTTCATTTGAGGATCAGTTCGAGTGGAAGAGCGAAGAAATCGCTTTGAAGGCATGGCGACGAGCGTTTTTTGATGTCGGTGTTTATGTCTTCAAGGACGCGTTTGGGCGCGATCACGAAGATTACTCAGGTTTCAGTTTGCACGACACGGAATTCCCGATTGTTTACGTCAACAATTCCACAACACGAACTCGTCAGATTTTTACGCTTTTTCACGAGCTAGCGCATTTGCTATTCCAAACAAGTGGCGTTGCCACGCACTCTGACAACTATATTGACGAACTAAGTGGTGATCCGCGCCGGATTGAAATCATATGTAACGAGATGGCAGCAAAAACTCTTGTACCCGACGATTTTTTTGATGAAGTATTTGAGGAGCTGTTTGGCGGTCGCCGAGTCGCAGAGGATTCGAGATCGTTTGCGGATGACCTTGCTAAGCGCTTTTGTGTGAGCCGCGAAATGATATACCGAAAGTTTCTTGACCGACAATACATAGGTAAAGAGGAGTATGAGGCTGCCGCCAACGACTGGAATTCGCAGCGCGCAACGGTCGGAAACGGTGGCAATATGTACTTCACCTGGCTAGCCTATCTTGGGCGAGAATTCATTTCCCTTGCCTTCGCTCGCTACTACCAGGGAGCGTTGTCGTTTGAGCAACTCGGAGACATTCTTGACATAAAACCACGTAATCTCGAAAGGCTCGAAGACTATCTTGTGCGGAGCAATGCATGATGTATGTCTTCGATACCATGATCTTTTCGCAGTTGTTCGACTTCTACTATCGTGACCAGTTCCCCTCTCTTTGGGTCAAATTCGATACTATGGTTTTGGATGCGCGAGTCACGTCCACTCGCGAAGTTCGGAGAGAACTTGAGAATCACGCTGGGAACAAATTCAAAGATGAAATAGCAAGCATTCAGCAACTTTTTCCTGCACCAACGAAGAGCGAAGAACGCTTCGTTATCAAGATCTATTCGGAACCGCGTTTTCTCAATCAATTCCCCACGAGGCACTTGCTTAAAGGCGGAGCTTACGCCGATCCTTTTGTGATTGCCCGTGCTGCAGAGCTCGACGGGACCGTAGTTACCAACGAAAGCGCATTCAAAGGCGGCACAAAGATCCCGAACTTATGCAGGCACTTCCAAGTAGACTTTGTTGACTTTCAAGGATTTATGAAACGTGAAAACTGGACCTTTTAACGTACATGCCTTCTCAGCGCACTCGCAGCCCCTCCCCCACCCTCCTCATCCTGCTCATCATCCCGCTATTCGGCATCTTCGTCGCCTTGCTTATGCTCGCGCTCGAAACGCGCCAACAGCCGACAGCCGCCCCCACCTTCGCGCCGGCGCCACCGCGCACGGTAATCAACTTCGAGGCGCCCGACTTCGAGTTGCCGCTGCTGGACGGCGTCACGCTCGTCTCGCCGTCCGATTACGCCGGGCGCCCGCTCTTCCTCAATTTCTGGGCGACCTGGTGCCAGCCTTGCGTACGCGAGTTGCCCGCCTTCGAGGAATTCATCGCCGAATATAGCGGTGATGTGAATGGACCGGCTTTGCTGACGATCAACCTGGGCGAGACCGCCGCCGAAATCAACGGCTTTCTGGCGGAAATCGGTGTGCAAAATTTGCCAGTGGCGATGGATATCAACGAAGTCGTCAAATTGGATTATGGTGTGCAGAACTTGCCGACCACATTCGTCATTGATGGCGAGGGGCAGGTGCGCCATCTCAAGTTGGGCGAGATGAAATACGAGGAGATGAATGCCTATCTCGCGGCGCTCGAAGAGGCGACCTAAGATTCGGGAGATGCGGCAATGCGAACGGACTTGGCGGGCAAGGTCGCGCTGATAACCGGCGCGGCGCAGCGTGTCGGCCGCGTGATCGCGCTGGAACTGGCGGCACAGGGCGCCAGCGTATTAGTGCATTACAACAGCGCGGATCCGTCTCGCGTGCGTGAGACGCTGCGAGCGATTAAGTCACACGGCGTTGCCGCCCACACGGTTCAGGCGGATCTCAGCCTCGCTGAGGGCGTGGAAACACTGATGACGGAGGCGGCAGCGCGATTCGACCAGCTTGATATCGTCGTCAACAACGCGTCCGTGTTTCAGGAAAGGGATTTGCTGGACGTGTCGCTTGAGGACTGGGAGTTGACGATGGCGGTCAACCTGCGCGCGCCCTTCCTTATCACGCAGCGAGCGGCGCGCATCATGGCGGAGAACCCGATACCGGGAGGCGTCATCATCAACATCTGCGATGCTGGCGCCGACGGTCCCTGGCGGAAGTATCCTCATCACGGTATCAGCAAATCGGCGCTCTGGATGCTGACGCAGGTCAGCGCGCTGTCGTTGGGACCGGGCATTCGCGTAAACGCCATCGTGCCGGGACCAGTCATGAAATCGGCCGGGCGCGGCACCAGCGATGAGCAATGGACGAAGATCGGTCAGCGCAGCGTTCTACGCAAAACCGGAAGCGCGGAAGACGTAGCGCGCGCGGTCGTCTACCTTTGCGGTGAAGACCATATCACCGGCGAGTTGCTGCACGTCAACGCGGGAGAGCATCTGCGTTAACTCACATACGCGGCCCGCTCATGCGGCGGAATCCCGCGCCGTAAGCGGCGTGCCCCACGCCAATCACGATGAAGGCTTTGGGATCTACCTGCGAGATTTCTTCTTTCAAGTCGCGCACTTGCGAGCGCGCGATGGTGACGTAAAGCATGGTGCGTTCGGCGCCGGTGTACTCGCCTTTGATCCGCCAGCTTGTTACGCCGCGCTGCAAATTGGCGAAGACCCGCTGCGAGATTTCCTCTGGCTTGTCAGTGATGATCATGGCGGTGCGGATCACGCTTGGCCCTTCGAGCACATAATCTGTGGCGAGACCGGCGGTGAATAGGGCGATCGCGGCGTAGAGCGCCCCCTCCCAGCCGTAGACGAGACCGGCAGCGATGATGATCAAGGTATCGGTACAGAGAAATGTCGTGCTCATCGGAAAGCCGAAGCGCCGCTGCAAGATTAGCGCCAGGGTCGATGTGCCGCCGAAGGTTGCGCCGGCGCGATAAACCAGACCGACGCCGATGCCGCCGGTGATGCCCCCGAACAGGGCATTGAGCATACGTTCGTCGCTGATGCCGGTTGCGGGCAAGAGCGGTCCCAGATTGTCAACAACCAGCGAGAATACCATGATGATTACGACGCTGCGGACGATCACGCGCGCGCCATTTGGCAGCATAAAATAACCCAACAATTGAATTGGGATATTCAGCAGGAAAATCACCAAGCCAATCGGCGTATCAAACAATTCGTTGAGCAATGTCGAGGCGCCGGCGACGCCAGCCGGAGCGATATCCAGCGGCTGCAGAAAGACGGTTAGCGAAATGGCGCCGATGACAATGCCAGTGAGGATAAGCAGGTAGCGAAACGCGGCCGCGTGTATCTGTGCCAGCATCTGGACTTCTCCCTAAGCTCGGTAACGGCGCCCGGCGGCGCTGCGCTTCTAGTCGATATCGATATTATAATGCTGGCGCAAAGCGCAAGGGCAGGTTAAGGCATTGCCCGACGGTAATCGAATGATATACTGATGCGCCACAATTGAGGATGATTATCCATTTTGCCGGAGCTGATCGACAATGCCTTTAGTCGCCCACACCGATCTGCCCAGTTTCGAGCGCTTGCGCCAGCGTGGGCAAGAAGTGCTTACCTTGTCCCGCGCGACGACGCAGGACATCCGCGAGTTGCACATCGGCTTGCTAAATATGATGCCCGACGCCGCGCTAGAGATCACCGAACGCCAGTTTATGCGCCTGGTCGGCAACAGCAACCAGATCGCCCAGTTTTACGTGCATGTCTTTTCGCTGCCGGGTTTGGAGCGCAGCGCCGAGACGCAGGCTTATATCGACCAATACTATACGACCTTTGAACGCGTCAAGCAGGAAGGGCTGGACGCTCTGATCATCACCGGCGCCAACGTCGCCAACCCAAGCCTGGATCAAGAAGACTTCTGGCATCCTTTGACCGAAGTTATTGAATGGGCGCGCCTCAATGTGACCTCAACGCTCTGCTCTTGCCTTTCAACACATGCGCTAATGAAATATTTCCACGGCATTGAGCGGGTCAAACGAGATAGAAAGAAATGGGGGGTATTCGAGCACCGGGTTACGCAGCCGCAACATCCGCTGCTGCGCGAGATTAATACGCGCTTCGATGTACCGCATTCGCGCTGGAATTCGATCACGCTTGAGCATTTCCAAAATGCCGGCTTGACCGTGCTAATCCAGAGTTTCGATGGCGAGATTCACATGGCGGTCAGCCCCGATCAGCTGCGCATGGTCTATTTTCAGGGGCATCCCGAATATGACATTAATAGTTTGCTAAAAGAATATAAGCGCGATCTGCTCGGATATTTCGCGGGCAAAAACACGCAGCCGCCCTTCCCGGAAAACTACTTCCCTATTGAAGCGCGCGAAATCGCCGAACACTTTGCGCGAGAGGCGCAATTGGCGCTGGAAAACGGCGCCGACCTGCCAGAATTCCCGGAGGACAAGTTTCTGCCATATTTGGACAACACTTGGGGCGATACCGCCAGAGCCATTTTCAACAATTGGCTGGGTTCGGTATATCAAGTGACGAGCTTGGATCGGCATATTCCCTTCGATGAGGGCATTGATCCGGAGAATCCGCTTGGAGTTCTCTGAAGGCGCGTCAAGCAGGGCGCGTCCCATTACGCTTGCAAGTTAGCGCCAAGGCGGTAAATCCCGGCGGCCGCCAAAGCGCCGACGTAAGAGTGCGATAAACACTGGTCATACCAGATGGAAAACCGCGGAGATGCCGGCGAACGCAAGCACCGACATGGCCAGCGGCAGCCAGACAGGATAGCATTATCGTTACGGTGGCGCCGCAGCGCTCCGGGCTGGTCCTGCGCTTGTTTGTGGCACGTGTGGGCAGTAAACTGGCTCAAACGGCGACGAAAGAATAGACATGATGCTTCTAACAGCAGAAGACTACTTGCGATTCCCGCAGGTAGAAGTCGACCATCGCTACTCATACGGTTCTCACGAGTTGCAATTCGGCGAGTTGACGCTGCCGGATACGGCGCCGCCCCATCCGGTCATCGTCTTGATCCATGGCGGCGGTTACCGCGAGATCTATGACCTGCGCCCATTGGGTACGGTTGTCGCCGCGCTGGCGGACGCAGGCTTCGCCGTCTGGAATATAGAATATCGCCGTTTTGGCAACGGCGGCGAGTATCCGACGATGTTTCTCGATGTCGGCGGCGCGACTGATTACCTGCGGCAAATCGCGGAAGCGCATCATCTCGATCTCGGCAGGGTCATGACCATTGGCCACTCCGCGGGCGGTCATCTGGCGCTTTGGCTTGCCGGGCGGCGAAATATCGAAGCCGACAGCCCGCTCTATGTCGATCGCCCGCTGTCGATCCATGCTGTCCTCGCCTTGGCGCCCCTCGCCGATGTCATCGACGGCGCTGAAAGCGAGTTGAGCAGCGACGCCCTGCTGGCTGTCATGGGAGGAAGGCCGGCGGACTCGGCCGGCGCTTACCGCAACGGCTGTCCTACAGAACTTCTGCCCATCAGTATCCCTCAAGTGGTCATTGTCGGCTCGGAAGATCGAAGCATGCTCGCCAATGCGCAGCGTTATATCGCCGCGGCGACGGCTTCAGGAGATGAGGCCCAACTCATCGAATTGGCGGGCGCCGGGCACTTCGAAATCGTCGCGGTCGATACGCATGAGTGGCGCGTCGTTAGAGGCGCCGTCCGAGAGCTGGGCAAGTCACTCCGCTAAATTTGCACAAACAATTAAGCCAGGTTACGATTGGGCATGAGGCCACAGGCACGTGAGGGGAAAGACGACGCGTGACTTTATTCAGACGCCTGGCGCATGTCTGTATCGGGGCGACCGATCTGGCGGAAACGGAGCGTTTCTATGTGGAAATGCTTGGAATGGAAAAGGCTTTCGACTTCACGCGCGCGGGCCGGCGCATTGGTTTCTACCTCAGAGCCGGCGACGCCACCTTCATCGAGGTCTTCGCGGAAGAGGACGAAGTGTTCGCTGAGCGGCCGCTCATACGGCATTTCTGTCTGGAAGCGGAGGATTTGGATGAAGCCATCGCCGCCTTGCAAAGCCAAGGACTAGAACTCAGCGAGAAAAAGCTTGGAGCCGACGGCGCCTGGCAAGCGTGGATCACAGACCCCAGCGGTGTGCGCATCGAGCTAATGCAGTACAGCGACGACAGCAGCCAATTCAGCGGCAGACCGGTCGAGTTGAATTAACAATCGCGCAACCTTTACATAGAGACCTTTTGCCCAACCTTGAGCGATAACTGTGGTATTGTCTTCATAAATAGTTGTCTTAACCATTCGTTATGAAATTCCATTCGTCCCAGACCCGCGATCTGGACAGCGCGCAGACGCTTGAAGCTTATTACGCGAATACCGTCGTCGTACCGATGGGTCGGCCCGATACAGCCGCGGAGATGCTAAGCATCGCCGGCGAAATGGTACATCCCACCGAAGGATTGGTGATCGCGCTGGTGATTTACTTGGGCGATGCCGAGCAAACGAATCGTTTAAGCGATCAAATCCAGGATGTGATTGAAGCGTTTCGCAATACCGACGCGGGTCGCAAAGTCGAAGTGGTCACCGAAATGGCGGTCAGCGTTTCACGCGGCATTCTGGATGTCGCGCGGGAACGCAATGCCGATGTCATCCTCCTCGGTGTGCAGCGCTCGACGCAAGGCAGCGTCAAGCTGGGCACGGTAGTGGAAAACGTTATCGCGACCGCGCCCTGCGGCGTGCTCATTTACCGCAGCGCCGAATCAGCTTATTTCGATCGCGTGATCGTACCCATCGATGGTACGCTCTCTTCAGCTATCGCGATGAAACTGGGGGTCAGCTTCGCTTTACAGCAAGACATCCCGCTGCGGCAAATGAGCATTCAATCTGATTATCAATATGACCCCGAACACGAAGAGGCGATTAAGCGCTATGAAGATCATCTACCAGCCAACCAGGACTTGAAGAAAAAAATCATTGTAAGCCGACGCCCAGCGAGCGAAATCGTCAGCGGCTTGACAGAGGACGATCTACTGGTAATGGGTTTCTCGCAGAAGACGGATCTGGAACGGCATATAATCAACGATCTGAGCAATCAACTGCTAAATCAATCACCGGGACCGGTGATCTTGATTTCGCAGCACGAGTGGCACCGTGGCATTCGCGGCGCCATTGAGCACGGAATCGCGCGGCTCAATCCCCAGCTGACCTTGGTTGAGCAAAACGAATTAATCTGGAGCGCGGAGAAAAGCGCGAGCACGAACCTCGATTACATCGTCATGATCGTGCTCTCGGCGGCATTGGCTACGCTCGGCTTGCTGACCAACAGCGTGGCGGTGATCATAGGCGCTATGCTGGTCGCGCCGCTGATGTCGCCGATATCAAGTTTTTCCACCGGCATGGCGACCGGCATTCTGCATATAACCCGACGAGCCAGCTTGACTTTGTTCACCGGCGTAACGCTGGCGCTACTGATTTCGATTGTGATGGGCGTCGTGCTGCCGATCGATACACCGACCGATGAGATGCTCGCGCGCGGCAGCCCCAATCTGCTGGATGCGGCTATCGCCTTGGTCTCGGGCTGGGTCGCCGCATACGCCACCGCGCGCAAAGGCATTCCGGCCGCCTTGGCCGGCGTGGCGATAGCGGCCGCCTTAATGCCGCCGATTAGCACAATCGGCTTAGGCATTGCCTTACAGGACATTGATCTGGCGTTCGGCGCGAATCTTTTGTTCTTGGCGAATATCGCCTTTATCATCGCGGCGCAATATATCACTTTCTTGTGGATGGGCATGCACCCGACGGAAGACCGCGAGGGCGCCACGCTCAATCGCTCGCGCGCCTGGTGGATTGTTCTCTTTCTCACCACCTTGATCGTGCTGCTGGTATTCGCCCGCTTGGGGTCGCAGGCGGTAGACGAAGCGCAAATCCGCGAACAACTGCAAGCGGAGGCTTTTCATGGCGCGAATATCGTTGAATACCATGTCATTTCCTCGGTGCCGCTCAGTGTGCAACTGATCGTGCAGTCAGACCACCAGATTACGCCGGAGGAAGTAGAAGCGGCGCAAGCGCTGATCAACGACCTGTATCGACAAGATGTCCATCTTACTGTCGTCGGACGAAAAGTCGTGCGACCGCTAACGCCAGTCATGGCGGCAATTCGCACGGACTTGCGCGAGGTGTTTCCGCGCGCGCAACTGGCTGATGTTTGGATTGAAGAGGATGAGGGCATAATCTTGCACGCGATCCTGCAAGACTTTGAGGCGCCATCGCGGGAAAAGCTGGAGGCAGCGCGGCGACGCGTAAGCCGGCAGGTAAAGGACGAGGCGCGCCTCGAGGTCATCTTTCAGCAGAAGTTCACCGTTGGCAGTCGCAAAGAAGCGGTCGAAGCGGTCGAAGCGGACTAATCTCCATCGCCGAGCCCTTTCTCAGCCGCCAGCCGCAGAGCCTCATCAATCGCATCGTCGCCGGTGGGCAGCCAATCGGCTTTCACTTCCGAGCCCGCCTCGACTATCAGCTTCACGCTGGCGGGGAAATCGCCATCGCTGCGCCAGCTGTGCTGTCGTCCGTAAAGACAAGTGGCCAGCGGTGTTCCGCCATAGCCGTTTAGCCGATCCAGCGGCGGGGCCTCGTCCGCTTCCAGCAAGGCGCTTATCACATCGGCAAAGCCATGGAAAGCGGCGGCGTGCAGGGGTGTCATCGCGTCATCATCAATAATATGCAGGTCGCAGCCGAGCGACGCCATTAACTGGACGACATCGGCTTTTCCCGTCCAGGCGGCGTGGATCAGTTGCCGCCGGTCGCCATCGGCCAATTGGGGGATGATCCCGGGATTCGCTTCCGCGATTCGCCGCGCCTCATCGGCGTTGCCTGCAGCGCAGAAAGCGAGCAACTGAACGTCAGGCGGGCTTGATTCAATTAGCCGGGCGAAGATTTCCCTGTGATCGTATTCGATCGCGACTTGATGCGGCGACAAGCCGGCGGCGTTGAAGGTGTAAACGTATTGATGCGAGCCATCGGCTGGCGGCGTCAATCCATAGCCGGTCTGGTTCACGCGCGCGCGAATCGCCTCCGGATGCCCCGCCAAAGCCTGATCGACCAAGTCGATATCGCCCAAAATGACAGCGGCAAAGATATCGACCTGCGCGCCCCGTTTCACCAATTCGCGCGCGGCCTCATGGTTGTGCGCGCCAAGATGCCACTGCAGCGGCGTCGAGGCGTGGTCCAGGTCGCGCGCTTCCATATCGGCGCCGCGCTCCAGCAGCCAGTCCATCACAGCCGGACCGGTCGCGTAGTGCAGCGGCGTTTTACCATCGCCGCCGCGCCGATTGATGAGCGATGGATCGTCCAAATAAGCCGCTTCCAGCCAATCGAGCCAGCCCTGCTCCGCCGCCGCATGAACAGAAATTTCCGCGCCGCGCTCGATAAGCTGCTCGGCTGCTGCCGCCGAAGTCACTTCCAGGATGTGGAAGTCGCCCGCCCACCATTGGGATTTGGCGTTGATGTCGGCACCGTGCTTTAGCAGGACGTCGACGACGTCTAATTTCTCTTTGGCGATGATCAAGGCGGTCGAGCCGAAATAAAAGTGTGGATCGTCAATCGTTGACTTCAATTCCGGATGAGCCGTCAGGAGATCGTCAAGTTGCGGCGCGTCATTGGCATAGACCAACTGCTTAAACCGCTCCAGCTCGTCGCCGAAGTCGAGGTCAGCCAACTTGATCCTGAGTTGTAATTCGCCCAAGCTTTGCGCGCCGTTTTCGCGGGCGATGACCGTTTGCGCTTGGGGCAAGGCGAGCGGGAAAGCGGCCGCGTCGGCGCGCGCCCCGTACTTGACCTGCGGCAAGTGCTGATGGACGCGGTCGATGGCGTCCGCATCGCCGATTTGGAAAGCCCGTAAGAGCGTTAAGGCTTCTGTTAACATCACGCTAGTTCATCTACGATAGCTTGCAACTGCTGCGCAAGCTCATGCATCTCGACCGTGGCAGCGTGCCACAGCACGTTAAGATTAATGTCAAAATACTTATGGGCGAGCCGAATCCGCATTCCCTTGATCTTCGCCCAGGCGACCTGAGGATGCCTACTCTGGAAGTCTTCGGTGATATTGCTGGCTGCTTCTCCAACGATTTCGATCGCCCGGGCAAGGGCATACTGTCGCAATATATCGCGCTCCAGGCTTGCGCGAGTCAGCCCGTCTGAAAACTCGCTAGCATGCTGCGCCGCCTCAAGCATGTGTAGCAATCGTACACGGTCGTTTTCTTTACTCTTTCTCATAAATCAGGCGAGCGCTGTCAACGACATCTTGACGAAAATAGCGGCTTAAGTCCTCAGCGGTGCGCAAATCGACGCGTCTGCCCAGTATTTCGCTTAACTCGATCTCCTGCCCGGCCATGGTCAGCAATCCAACAGGCGCGCCAGGCATATATTCCACCAGAAAGTCGATATCGCTATTGCGACCAGCATCACCGCGCAAGAATGATCCGAACAAGGACAGACGCCTTATTGGCTGACGTTCACAATAGCGGTGGATTGCCGTCAAAGGCAGGTCGATTTCGATCTCGTCGATCAATTTTTCGCCCTCGCTCAATAACATTGTAGTCAACGGTCACTATCAATACAACACCCGCCGCAGCACACTCAAATCCACATTGCCGCCGACACTTTCAGTCGATCTTCTGTCTCGACGCACAACCTCGTGCTTCGCCGCTGCAACGGCAATGGCACCTGTGGTTCGAAATCGAATATTTCTTGGTGTATGTTGTTAACCCGTGAACTGTTTCAAATCTGTTTTGGGAGTCCAGTATTCGCCGTTAGGCAGCCGGGTACGATGATCGAAGATTGCCCCCGATAGCTCGGCGCCTATTAGGTTCGCGCGCAGAAAATCAGCGCCCAGAAAATTCACCAGCGACCGATTCTTAGGCGATTGAACGGCGCCGCGTATTTTCAGATTCAACATCGCGGCCGCCGACAACTGCTGGTCCCCCAGAATAAGCTGGCTTATTGATGTTCCGCGAAGGTCAGCGCCCGTCAGATCCGCGCCCGCGAGATTCGCCTCGGTGAAGTCAGCGTTGGTCAACACTGCGCCTGCCAAGATCGCGCCAGCCAGATTCGCGCCCGGCGTCTTGGAGTCGACGCCGCTGATATAGCGACTGGACAAGTTGGCGCTGAAGAGATTTGCTAGCGACAGGTTCGCCGCTTTCAGGTTGGCGCCCGGCAAATCGGCAAGGGTCATATCGGCGCCAGACAAGTTTGCGCCGGAAAGTCTAGCCGCAACAAGAACGGCGTTGACTAGAGACGCGCCGGACAGGTCCGCGCCGGTCAAGTCTGCGATATTCAGCTTCACGCCGACCAGCCGCGCGCCTCGCAATACAGCGTCGCGGAATTCGGCGCTGCGCAGATCGGCAAAGGACAAAATTGCGTCTGACAGGTTCGCGTTTCGAAAGCAGGCGTCGTGCAGTACCGCGTCTGTCAAGTCGGCACGGCGCAAATCCGCTTTGGTCAGGTCGGCGCCGGGAAACTCGGCTTGTGCCGCGCTTACATTTGACAGGTCCGCGCCTGCTAGATCGGTCTTGATGAATTCTGCGCCGCGCAGATCGGAAAAAGCGAGCACTGCGCCGGCGAGCTCCGCACGTCGTAAATACGCGTTTCGCAGCGTCGCGCCGGTTATGTCCGCCTCTTGCATCTCAGCGGCGGTGAAGTCCGCGCCTGTGAAATTAGTTCTAGCGGCGAAAGCCTTGGACAGGTCCGCAGCCGTGAAATCGCAGTCGCTGAAGTCGGCGCGCTCAAGCTTGGCTTCGCGTAAATCAGCGCGCGTGAAGACGGCGTCTACCGTCGCGTCGTGAAAGTTGGCGCCCGAAAGTTCGGCCTGCGGGAATTTCACGTCATCCAGCGTCGCATTTTGCAAATCGGCGCGAATGAGGCAAGCGCCTTTCAACCACAATTTCTCCAGGGTCGCGCGCTGCAAGTTTGCGTCTATCAACTTGGACTCTTCCATATTGCGATAAGAGAGTTCTATTCCGGACAGATCCCGACGGCTGAGGTCGATCGCCGTAAGATCGGAACCACGGGGGAGATCGTCAAGTGTAACACGTTTCTTTGACATTTTCGCAATTATTGCTGTTTGCTCAGTCATCCAGTACGCGTCGAAGTACCGATAGGTCCACATTGCCGCCGCTGACGACGACCACCGTCGGCGTACCATCGCGCGGCGCGATATCATGCATCACAGCAGCCACGCCGACCGCCCCGCCGCCTTCGACCACCCAGCCTTGCGTCTCGAGCATGAAGCGCATAGCCGCCGCAATCTGCCCCTCCGTTACCAGCAGCATATCATCGAGATAACGCTGGCAAATCGGCACGGTGATCGACCCAACTTCGATTTCGCCGGAGAGGGCATCAGCCAGCGTGTCCCAAACTTGCGGCCGATCAACCTGGTGGAAAGCGTTGTACATGGCTGGCGCCGACACCGCATTGACTCCGATGACTTCGATTGCGGGATTAAGCTCCTTGACGGCGGTGACAATGCCAGCAATCAAACCGCCGCCGCTCACCGGCGCCAAGACGCGCCGCAGTGCAGGCAATTGCTGCAGCATCTCGACGCCGATCGTGCCGGCGCCCGCGATCACATGCGGGTCATTATAGGGAGAGATCCAGGTCCCGCCCACATTTGCGCGGCGCAACGCCTCGGCTTCCGCTTCGTCATAATTGTCGCCGAATAGCACGGCGTCGGCGCCATAACGCTTGACGTTTTTCACCTTCTTTTGTGGCGTCGACTTCGGCATCAGTATCTGCGCCGATTCGCCGGTCAGTTGGGCCGCGTAAGCAACCGCGCCCGCGTGATTGCCCGATGAGGCGGCGATGATGCCGCGCGCGCGTTCTTCGTCGCTTAAGCACATGATCGCATTCAACGCGCCACGGATCTTGAAGGAATGCGTCTTGTTGGCGTTTTCCAGCTTAAGCCAGACCTTTTCGCCTAGCTCCGGCGCCGCTTCCAGCGGGGTCGACGGCAGATGAGGCGCCAGACGGTGACCGGCGCGGATGACGTCGCCCAGCGTTACCATCGACTACAAGCCGATGCCGCGCAAATATTCGCGGTTGCGCGTCGCCGATTCCAGCGGCGCCCCCATGCCCGGCAAGACATCTTGCTCAACCACTATCCAACTGTCGTAGCCGATCTCTTCGAGCTCATTAAGGACGCCGGGAAAGTCGACATCGCCCTGCCCCAATTCGGGGAAGATTCCCTCTCCGACTGATTGCGGACCGTCCCAGTCTTGAATCTTCGATTGCTCGTGCACGTCCGGGTCGCGGTCTTTGAAATGCACATACCAGATGCGGTCGGCGAACTGGCGGATGCCGGTAAGCGGATCGCCCCCGCCGAATGCCCAATGCCCGGTGTCAAATACCAAGCCGACGATTTCCGCGTCCGTCATTTCCATGATGCGCTCGGTCTCGGCCGGCGTCTCGATCCAGGTGCCGGTGTGATGATGCAGCACCGAGCGTAAGCCCGTTTCGTCCATGACGCGGCGCGCCGCATGATTCGTGCCTTCCGCGAAGACGCGCCAGCCTTCGTCGTCCAGGCTCATCTCGGGCCTGATGCGCCCCGAATTCCGGCTGCGCACGGGATTGGTGTAGGGGTCGGGTCCCAGCACGACCAGCGCCTGCGGTCCGCCGACGGCGGCCAGCAGTTTCGCCGTGCGCACGCAAGCCTCTGTGCTCTCTTCGTGCCGATCTCTATCCTGAAAATTCACATTGACCCAGGAGCCGAGCATCTTTAAGCCGCGCTGGTCAAGCTCATCGCGCAACTGCGCCGGGTCGGTGGGCATGAAGCCCCAATCGCCCAACTCGGTGCCGGCATAGCCGCTGGCGGCGATCTCGTCCAGAACGCGCGAGTAGTCGTAACGCTCGCCTTCAATGTTTTCGATTACTCCCCAGGAGCAGGGCGCGTTAGCCACCTGCATGATCGTCACCTCCTCCGCTAGCGCGACCGCCGCCAATAAGCGCGAGCATTGTCAAATCGTGCGCCAGAGTATAGCAGTTTTCACTTGCCTGACAAGAATTCGAGCGGGGCGCGGAAGCTGTTTTCGCCCTGTGCATCAATCGGTCGCGGGACTACAATCCGCCAGTATTGACGCTAGCAGCAACCTGCAGGAGGAACCCGGCTCAATGAGGCAATTCGATCACAAGCGCCTGTTTCTGCCCGGTCCAGTGGAAGTGCGCCGGGAGATCCTCGAAGCGCAAACCCAATGGATGATCGGCCATCGAACGGCGGAATTCGCCGAACTCTTCGCGCGTTTGCAGGGCAAGCTGAGGCGCGCCTTTTTCACCGAGGGGCGCGTCGTCGTCAGCGGCTCATCGGGCAGCGGCTTGTGGGAGGGCGCCATACGCTGTGGCGTACGTGATGATCGCAAAGTCTTGCATTTGACCGGCGGCGCCTTCAGTGAACGCTGGGCGGATATAAGCCGCGCCAATGGCAAGCAAGTCGAAACGATAGAAGTGGAATGGGGCTGCGCGCATTTGCCGGACATGGTTGCCGTTGCGCTGTCGAAAGCGAGCTACGATGCCGTCTGCGTCGTGCACAACGAGACCAGCACCGGCTTAACCAATCCAATTCGCGCAATCGGCGAGGTCATCAAGCAGCACGGCGATACACTCTTCTTTGTCGATACAGTCAGCGGCTTCCTCGGTACCGAGCTGCGGGTGGATGACTGGGGCATCGACATCGCCCTGACATCGAGCCAGAAAGCCTTCGCGCTGCCGCCCGGGATTGCTTTCGCCGCCGTCAGCGACCGCCTGCTGGAGCGGGCGAAATCCATACCAAACCGCGGCTATTATTTTGATCTGCTAACGTTGGAGAAGTCCTTGCTCAAGAATAATACGCCGGCGACGCCGCCAATTGCGTTGATGTACGCGGCCGATGCGCAGATGGACGCGATCTTCGACGAAGGCATCGAGGCGCGCTGGGCGCGGCACCGGGCGATGCGCGATGCGACCCACCGATGGGCGCTGCAAAGTGGATTCGGCTTGTATGCGCAGGAAGGCTATCGCAGCGACACCGTCACCACAGTGGAGAATACGCGCGACATCAATGTGAACGCGATGGGCGCCTTTATGGAAAACGAAGTCGGCTTCGCCATGGACAAGGGCTATGGCAAAATCAAGGGCAAGACCTTCCGCCTGCCCCATATGGGTGATGTGACGATGGAAATGCTGCATGAAGTGCTGGCGGGCATCGACGCCTTCATGGCTTAAGCACCGGAAATGTAGGGGCGAGACTTGTCTCGCCCGCAACAATGGAGCTTCGCGTGTTTCACGTACTCGTACCCGACAATGTGCATCAAAATGCAATCGACATCCTGCGAGCAAGCGAAGGGATCCGTGTTTCAGCGCCCGGCAAACTAGCGCGCGTGGACCTGCTGCAAGCAGTCGCCGAGGCACACGCGCTGATTATCCGCAGCGGTGTGACTGCCGATGCTGAATTGCTCGCCCAGGCGCCACAATTGAAAGCGATCGCGCGCGCCGGCGTCGGCGTCGACAATGTCGATCTGGCATCGGCGACTGCTCGCGGCGTCATCGTGATGAATACGCCCGGCGGCAACACCATTTCTACCGCCGAGCATACCTTCGGCTTGATGATCGCGCTCTCGCGGCATATCGCGCCGGGGCATCAGTCGCTGGCGGAAGGGCGCTGGGATCGCAAAGCCTTCACCGGCGTCGAGCTCAAAGGCAAGACGCTCGGCATCATCGGCTTGGGGCGCATAGGGCAGGCGATCGCAATGCGCGCGGGCGCCTTCGAGATGAAGGTCATCGCCCATGATCCCTACCTGCCGCCTGCCATCGCCGAATCAATCAATGTGCCGCTGCTAGCGCTTGACGAGGTTTTCTCCAGCGCCGATTACCTGACCCTGCACGCCATGGTCACTGACGAAACGCGCGGCATGATCAACGCCGAATCCATCGCGACGATGAAAGAGGGCGTTCGCATTATCAACGCGGCGCGGGGCGCGCTAGTCCATTCGGCCGACTTGGCGGCGGCGCTGAAGAGCGGGAGAGTGGCGGGCGCAGCGCTTGATGTCTACGAGACTGAGCCGCCGCCGGCTGATCATCCGCTGATCGGGCTGCCGAACGTATTGCACACGCCTCACCTGGCGGCGAGCACCTCCGACGCGCAGATTACGGTCGCGGTCGAGGCGGCGCAGTTGATCGTCGATTTCTTGCTACAGGGGGAACCGGCGAATGTGTGTAATCCGGCGGTGATGTCGAGCTAGCTCTCCTCGAAAGATATGCCGAGATACACTTGATCAAGCGGCAATTCACAGTCTAGCATCGCCAGCGATATCACATCATTCAACTCGGTATAAATCTGCCGCCGCCAGTCGGAATCGCCTCGCGTATACACTTCTACGCAAACTCGACGCAGATCAACGATGAGATAAGCTTCGATAGTCGGCACATCGTAATAATAGCCGAGTTTGTCTAGGCGATCACGATCTTCGCTGGAAGGCGATGTCACTTCAAGCACGACAAATGGATTGATGAGGTTATATTCACTGGCGTCAGCAAAGGCGGGGCGTCCGCGGACTATCGTGAGGTCGGGGTAGACATAGCGGCTTGGGCTGACTTGCACGCGCAGTTCGGCGGTGCGCAAATTAAAGCGCAACCGGTCGAGACAGCTAATGACGAGATAGATAATGTTCACGGTTATGGCGTCGTGCGTGTCGCTGACTCCAGGCATCTCGTAGACTACTCCATCAATGTACTCGTGTTTGCGCTCCTGCTTTAATTCCCATTCGAAATAGTCTTCGACAGTCATGAGGGGAGAGCGATTGATAGCCATGTCCAAGCTCCTCTCTCTTTCATCGCCATTATAGTCCGCGACATGCGAAATTTCATCAACGTAGTTCAAGGCCGCGCCGGACTGCCATCGGGCAAGCGCGTTTGCGTCCATTCCTCGACGATATCCTGACAGGGATATTTCGCCGCCAGTTCTTCGTCGATATCGATGCCCAGCCCCGGCTGCCCATTGGGATAGAGATAGCCGTCCTCGATGACTGGCAAACCCGGGAAGATCTCGTAATCCAGCTCAGATGGGCGATACCACTCCTGGATTCCGAAATTGGGATGCCAGAGGTCAAGCTGTAAGTTGGCGGCGTGACCGACCGGCGATGTGTCGCTCGGTCCATGCCAGGCGGTGCGGATGCCATACATATCAGCGAAGATGGCGACATCGCGCGCCGGCGTGATCCCACCCATCTGGCTGATGTGCATGCGGATGAAGTCAATCAGCCGCTCTTGAATCAACAGTTGCCACTCATGCGGATTGTTGAATAGCTCGCCCATCGCCAGCGGCGTCGCGCATTGGTTTCGCATTTGGCGGAACCAGTGGATGTCTTCGGGCGCCAGCGCGTCTTCGAGGAAGAATAGCTTAAATTGCTCGACATCTTTGGCAAATTCAACTGCGTGGATGGGCACGAGCCGCTCGTGAATATCATGCAAGAGCTCGACTTCAGCGCCCGCCTGTTCACGTACATAGGCGATCATGTCAAGCATTTGGCGGCAATAATCGCGCGGGTCGAAGTAGGCGCCCGCCGCAGCCCGCTTTGGTTTGACCATCGGGCTGCCCTGCCCGCCATATCCGCCCATCTGCACGCGGATGAAACGGTAGCCCTGCTCCATATAAGCGCATACATTGTCGGCAACTTCCCGCTTGTCGCGGCCGTCGGCGTGCACATAGACATGGGCCGCCTCGCGCGATTTGCCACCCAGCAGATCACAAATCGGCATGCCTGCGCGCTTGCCCTTGATGTCCCATAGCGCCTGATCGACGCCGGAGATGGCGTTATTGAGCACGGGACCGTTGCGCCAATAGCCATGCACCATCGACATATTCCAGATCTCTTGTATGCGGTCGACATCTCGCCCGAGCAAGAAGGGTTTCAAGTGGCGTTCAATCGCGGTTGCCACAGCGAAGATTCGCTGGGTGAAGGTGGCGCAGCCCAAGCCGTAAAGTCCCGGCTCGGACGTGATAACCTTGGCGATGCAGAGACGCGATTTGCCCGGCTGCGTCAGGATGATCTTGATGTCTTCAATGGTGACTGGTTTCGCCATGGATTCTCTTATTCGACAAAGCAAACACTCGGAATTCCTTTGTGTTTCCTCGTTTACTCGGTGGTAAAGATTTGCGAGACGGAATCCAACACGCGGCAGGGATTGGTCAATTTGCCGATTCGCTCTATCTCCACGCTGACGACGCTGCCATCGCCGAGGAATTGCGGTGGATTCTGCGCTTTGCCGACGCCCGAGGGCGTGCCCGTTAAGATGATGTCGCCCGGATTCAGCGTGAAGGCGCGCGATAGATGCGCAATCAAGTATGGCACATCAAAGATCATGTCGGCGGTCGAGCCATTCTGCTTTTCGACGCCGTCCACCTTCGTCACAATGCGGAGGTTCTGCGGGTCGGGGATCTCATCGGCGGTGACGACGACCGGACCGAGCGGGCAGAATGTATCGAGTCCCTTCGCCCGCGTCCACTGCTTGTCGCGCGTCTGCAGATCGCGCGCGGAAACGTCGTTGGCGATCGTATAACCGAAGACGTGATCAAGCGCCTCGTCCTGAGAGACTTTACGCGCCGTCTTGCCGATAATGACCGCCAGCTCGCCTTCCCAATCAACTTGATTCGTGACTTCCCTTTCCCATTCGATCACATCGCCATCGCCGATGACCGCGCTCGGCATGACGGCAAAGACCAGCGGCTCGGTCGGCACTTCGTTGTCCAGTTCGCGCGCGTGTTCGGCGTAGTTGCGGCCGATGGCAAGGATTTTGCCTGGCAGCAAGGGCGGCAGGGCGCGCGCGTCATTCAGGCTATCCAGCATGCCAGTCTCCACAAAAGCGGCATCTTCCGGCATCAGCTCTCTGATGTCTGCAATTCCCAGTCGTACAATTTCGTCGCCATTCAAAACTCCGCAATATGTACGCTCGCCAATGGCGTATCGTAGCAGCTTCATCCGTTTCCCTTCTACGTCCCAATTCAAGTCAAACCAGTCTAGCAAAACTATCGGCCAAACTCTAGCAGTTGAGGCCAAACTCCTCGCTCGTCGATTCGCCAGCGCGCTGCGCATCGGGAATCTTAATCTCTGCTAGAATGCTAATGTTGTGTTTCGTCTGACTGGTCCCGGGAGTTTGGGCTTGACACTGCTTAGAATTGTTGCTGCCATCTGTCTTCTGCTGCCCCTGCTAGCGGCTTGCGGCGATACCGGCAACGAAGCAGACGACGCCAAGTCGGCGCAGCGACTCTTACCGAACCTGGCGAATTATAGCGCGTCCGATATCGATGCCACGGTGGACGGCGCATTCGCCGCAGTCGGTGGCGCGGCGCTGATGGGCGGCCAGTTTGGCCTCACGGCCGTCATCGCCAAAGCGGAGCAGATTCTCCAATGCTTCCAGGATCGAGGCGCCTTGGCGGCGCGCTTTTACCAGCACAGCGACAGCTCCCTCACTGCGCCAAAAGTGGGCGCGTCCTTGGTGATCAACCAGTCGCGCGTCAACCAGGAATTGATCAACTGCGCCTTGGGCGGTCAAGAAGACGGCGCCAGCGCGCAGACCTTTAACATTGAACCCTGCGCTAGCGCTGGCACACTCGCCTACGACGGCGATACGATAAGTTACGTCTACGCCGGCTCGCACCCGGAAGTCTGCGATGTCTTCCAACTGCACTTCGATAATCTGGCGGCGGCGCCCACCCCGACCCCACAATAATGCAAGCGACAATATGTATGAGGAGAGGACTTCTATGACCAGCTTCAACGGATTGGGCATGCATCTTGGCAATTTGTCGCGTCTATCCGACGCCAGGTCGCGTTCGATCAGCGCGGAGAATTTTAATGGCGCCAAGGGACGCGGCGGCATGGCGCATGAAGGCACCGGCAGCATTCCGGCACGTGACCTCGGTCACGGCTGGAAGGTATCGCCATCGGTGCGCATCGCTGCGGGCGAGACTTTCACGATTGCCGATATCGACGGTCCGGGCGCGATCCAGCAGATCTGGATGACACCAACCGGCAACTGGCGTTACTCAATCCTGCGCATCTTTTGGGACGGTAGCGATCAACCTTCGGTCGAATGCCCGGTGGGCGATTTCTTCGGCGTTGGCTGGGGTGAATACGCCCAATTGACCTCGCTGCCAATCTGCGTCAATCCCGGCAGCGCTTTTAATTCATATTGGGAAATGCCCTTCCGCAAGCATTGCCGCATCACCATGACGAATATCGCCGAAGAAGAAATGACCCTCTATTATCAAGTCAATTACACGCTTACCGATGTGCCGGAAGACGCCGCCTATTTTCACGCCCAGTTCCGGCGCGTCAATCCGCTGCCCTACAAGGACGTCTACACAATCGTCGATGGCATCAAGGGCCGCGGGCATTATGTCGGCGCCTACATGGCTTGGGGTTCAAACAACGGCGGCTGGTGGGGCGAGGGCGAAATCAAGTTTTATATGGATGGCGATGAGTACCCAACCATCTGCGGCACGGGCACCGAAGATTATTTCTGCGGCTCATACAATTTCGATCCCAGTCCGCGGCACAATGAGGGCTATGTCGCTTACAGCACGCCTTACGCCGGTTTCCATCAAGTGATACGGCCCGATAACGATTACCGCTCGCAGCTGCGCATGGGTATGTATCGCTGGCATATCATGGACCCGGTGCGCTTCAACGAGGATTTGCGCGTCACTATGCAAGCGCTGGGTTGGGGTTACAACCGGCGCTACCTGCCGCTTCAGGATGACATCGCTTCAGTTGCCTACTGGTACCAGACGCTGCCGGCCGCGCCCTTCCCGCCGCTTCCCGAGCGCGATCGGCTCATGATTATCTGAGGCTACAGATTTCGTTGTAAAGCCGCTCGTAGCGGTCGGCGGTCCGCTCCCAACTGTATTCGGACTCGATCAGTTCCCTGCCATTGCGCGAGAGCCCTTCGCGCAGCGACGCGTCCTTTAACAGAAGCGACGTTTCGTCAGCGATTCTTTCGATTGGGGCGACGATGGCTGATTCACCGTCACGCGCCTTGATGCCATCGACGCTGAGCGGCGTCGCTACGACCGGAACGCACATCGCCAGCGCCTCAAGCACCTTATTCTTCAGCCCGGCGCCGTACCGGAGTGGACAGACAAAGACGGTTGCCCGCGCCAAATGGCTTGTCACATCAGGTACTTCGCCCGTGATTTCGATATGCTCGTTCGCCAGCGCGCGCATCCAATCCGGCGGATTTACACCCACCAATTGCAGTTTCGCCGCCGGCGCTTGCGAGCGTACTCGGGGCAAGATCCGCTCGACCAGCACGCGGACGGCATCTTGATTCGGCTCGTAATCAAAATTGCCTACGAAGAGCAGCGTACAAGGATCGCGCTCAAGACCGCGCGGTTGAAAGCGCGCCAAGTCGATGCCGTTGGGTATCACTTCTATTTCGAGCGCCGGCTGCAACGACAGCAGCATCGCCTTGTCGGTATTGGAGATGACCACTGTACGGTCGAAGGGCGAGAACATGAAGCTTTCGAATCTGCGTACCGCTGGCAGCAGCGCTCTTGCGCTCAATTGCCCTTGGCGGGCAGCCGACCGCAAATAAAGTGAATGCGATTCGTATGGAGTGATCAGATTGGGCAATTCTGCAAAGAGCGGATAATAGTCGTACACGCTGACGGCGCCGAAGCAGTGAGCGAGGTCGTAGTTGTAGCGCTTCAGATATGTCTGAATTAATCGCCAAAGCGGCGGGCAGAAGCTTCGGTCGGCCGATGAGGCGAATCGCGTCGAGCGAAACAGAAGCCGGCGCAGGTAAGCCGCTGCGTCACGTCGCGGCTCAGGAACCAGTTCTATATGACGGAAGCAATCGGCATACTCAGCAGTCTGCTCCACATCGTTCTCGCGGTCATATAGCGCCAGCAAGTCGATCGCATGGCCGCGGCGCGATAACTCGCGCGCCAAATGCCAGAGGATCAGGCGATCGCCCAGATGCAGCGGATAGGGCGGGCAGCGCGATATGAGCAGGATAGACTTCATAGGGCGCGCAAATAGCCTGGACTTGGCTGTATCATATCAAGCGTTGAGGATACCGCTAAGCCGGCCGCCACTGTCAAAGAAAAAGACCCACGAACCTCGTGAGCCTGCGCTGTGCCGAGACCCAGACTTGAACTGGGGACACCCGCATTTTCAGTGCGACGCTCTACCAACTGAGCTATCTCGGCATCGACTTAGATTAGAAGAAAACAGTGTAGTGCGCGGGGCAGCAATTGTCAAGGTCAGAACGGCGCCCCCAGCCACTACAGCGCGCCAAGCCAATCAATAATCAAGCCCGCCGTCTCTACCGGCGCCGCCAGCGGAAAAAGGTGACCGCGTCCGCGCAGTAACTTGAAGTCAGCCAGCGGCGCCAAAACCTGTGAACGGTGATAGGCTTCACGGTTGAAGGTATCGCTGTCCTCGCCGCGGAGGAACAGGCTCGGCGCCAAGCCATTCAATTTTGGCAGCTCCGCCCAAATGTCTTGGTAAACCGTGCCAAAATAGTGCGCCTCCCAGTCGATGCTCCAGATCAATTCAAGGCCGCCCTCCGCGCGCCGCCGCAAGCCATGCTTTACATAGAGCCAAAGCGATTCATCAGTCCAGTCGGCGAAGATGCGCTTGCCGCGGAAACGCGCGAATGCCGCCTCCTCGCTTTCGAAGAACTGTCGCCGCCGCCGCGCCATTTGCACCATCGGTATATGCTCAACCAAATCGTTTTCCCATGCCACGCCTATCATCTCCAGCAAGTCAGGCGGCAGAATGGGTGGGTCGAGCATGACCAGGGCTTTGAAACGCTCCGGCTCTTTGAGCAAGGCGAGCATGGAAACGACGCCGCCTAGCGAGTGCCCGACGGCAATCACTTCGCACAAGTCACGCTTGTCCAGTCCGGCGAGCAGATCGTCTGCCTCGTACCGCCAATCGCGGTAATCCGATGGCGGCTGCTGATCGCCCCAGAGGGCGCGCGGCGGCAGGCAAACGCAGCGGTACCCGCGCATTAAGCGCAGCAGAGGCAGGTAGGTCCGCGGCGGGAAACCGTTGGCCGGCGCCAAGTGCAGGGTCGGCGCGCCCAATTCGCCGGCGAGTTCAATCAGTGGCGGGGGCATAGAATGGTCGAATCCATGCTATTTTAGGAAAGGAAAGTCCCGCGCCTGGTTGTATCGGTTGTCGATGACCGAGGAGAATCGAAATGATTGATCGCTCGACGGTATTCATGGTTGGCGCCTCGATAATCGCCTTGCTCGTAGTGCTTGAACTTGTGCGCAGGCGGCATCTGAGCGAACAGTATTCGCTGCTCTGGTTGGGCACGGCGCTTGTGATGTTGGTCGTCGGCGCCTGGCGCGACCTGCTGCACAGCCTCGCGGCGCTGGTCAACATACACCATCCGCCAAATCTTCTCTTTTTGCTGGCGGCTCTGTTTCTGCTCTTCATTCAGCTATATTTTTCCACGGTGATCACGCGGCTCACACGCGAAAGCAAAGAAGCGGCTCAGCAGATAGCGTTATTGCGCCACGAATTGTCACAATTGCGCGGCGAGCAGATTGGTAGCAAGGACGATAGCAGCGATTAAAGCGCCGATATAGATCACCAGCTCCGGCAAATGCAGCGAGAGCGGATTGCTGTCCGACTTGGCGAATTCGCGCATACTGCGGACGGGCGCCGTCGGTCTGGTCAAGCGCGGACCAATCCGCCAACCGAGCGCTAATCCGCCGAGCATTCCGCCGATATGCCCCCAATTGTCAATCCGCGAACCGGGCGCAAAACCGATCACCAGGTTGATGACGATGAGAATCAGCATATGCTGCAGCCGCCCCCGAACATTGGGGTAGAGGCTGCGATGCTGATAGAGATGCACGGCCTCGGCGGCAAAGATTGCGAAAACCGCACCAGACGCGCCTACTGACCAGCTTTGGAGACCGCCCAGAGCCAAGCTGGCGACCGACCCGGTTAAGCCGCCAAGCAGATAGATAAGCAGATACCTGACGCGGCCAAAGATGGGTTCTACCGTGCCCCCTACGAAGTAGATCGCATAGGCATTGAAGAATACATGACCGAGGCTCCCATGCAAGAACATCGCGGTCAGCAGGCGATAGACTTCTCCCTGCGCCGCTACGCGCTCGGGAATGAGGGCGCCTGCCAACAGCAATTCATATTTCAGTTCCTGTGACAAGAAACCAGCGGCAAAGATCAGGATGTTGGCAGCCATAAGGCAATAGGTAAGCCAGGCTTGATCTTCGAACGCGCGCGGCTGCGGCTTGCGGCGCCGCAGGATGACCGTCTGCGTCGGTTTGCGGTTCAGCGGGTGATCCGATTTGTCGTGATTCTGCATTACGGCTTCCTCAGCTTGCCCGGCGAAGCACCATAATAAATCAAAACCCTATCGAAAATCAGCGCGAAAATAGCCGAGAAACAATGTTCGAAAAGAAAAACATTGTGAATCACTTTACAGATTTCAGCCAATTCATGATAAGCTTATTCTAATGTCATAGAATTGTGCATATAATGAACATATTGCAAGGTGTTCTGCCAGGAAACGCGAGCCAATGTCCGCCAATTCGATTGCCCATCTTTTAATTGTGCCGGAAGAGATATTTTGTGAGATGCACGACGAGGGCGATGCCTGCGACGTCATCGTACGGATGGATAACGGCGCCGTCTATACCGCTCTCTTTGCGACCTTACCTTATATTCACCGCCAGTTGTCGTTAACCTGGTTGGTCACCGAATCCATTCCCGATACGCCACCGGTGCGCTACGCCGTCCTCGATACGCCGCATATCATTGTGGATGACCTGGAACTGAAATTCATCGAAGATACCATCGACAATATGGTGGCGCAGGATGTCTTTGAGAGCCTCTTCACTCGTGTTACTGAAGACGAAATCGCAGATGCCAAGCCCGATATCAAGACCAGCCAGCTCGCCACGCAGGAGATCGCGCAAGCCGTCATTGAAGAAGTGCTGGTGATCATCGACGACTAGGCGCCGCCCCTTATCGAATTACACAGATTCCCCTATAATGCGCAGCGACCGGCCGCCGTCGAGGGCTGGCTTCAGCGTGCAGCGCCGCTCATTTGCCAGCGCGCTTCACCGCATTGATGACAGCCTACTGTCTCGCGAGAAACTGTAAGAGGGGAATGACGATGCCTGAAGAATCTTACGAAGAGAGCCAACTTTACAAGATTCGACACTCGGCCGCCCACGTAATGGCAGAAGCGATGTTGGAACGCTTCCCCGAAGCCAAGACCGCCATCGGACCGCCGATTGAAGACGGCTTCTATTACGATTTCGACTTGCCCAGGACCATCAGCGAAGATGACATCAAGTGGGTCGAAAATAGAATGAAGAGAATCCTCTCGCAACGCCACGAATTCAGCCGCCGCGTGGTGACGACGGCGGAAGCCTGCGAAATCTTCCACGATCAGCCATACAAACTGGAGCTCATCGACGACCTGGTCAATGGCCGCCTCGATGACAATGGCGCGCCAATTGCCGAACCGGCGGACAGCTTGACCATATACACGCAGAATACCTTCACCGATCTCTGCCGCGGGCCGCATGTCGAGACCACCAAAGAGATCAATCCAAAGGCGGTAAGCATTTCGCTGCGGCCGCCGGCCGGCGCTTACTGGCGAGGCGACGAAAGCCGCCAGCAATTGACGCGCATTTACGGCACCGCTTGGGAGACGCCGGAGGAGCTGCGCGAGCATCGTGCCCGGCTGCAAGAAGCGATCAAACGCGATCATCGCGTCCTTGGCGAAAAGCTCGACCTCTTCATCATCGATTCAATGGTGGGCAAGGGTTTGCCGCTATGGCTTCCCGATGGCGCGACCCTGCGCGATACGCTCGAGCGCTGGCTGCGAGATATTCAGGTCGAGCGCGGTTACTTGCCAGTGGTGACGCCCCATCTGGGCAATATCGAGCTTTACAAAACATCGGGCCACTACCCTTACTACGCCGATAGCCAATATACGCCAATCGATGTCGATGGCGATGAATTCTTGCTGCGGCCGATGAATTGCCCGCATCATTGCCGAATTTACACCAGCCAGCCCCGTTCTTATCGCGATCTACCCCTGCGCTACGCCGAATTCGGCACAGTCTATCGTTATGAGCAATCGGGCGAATTGCGCGGACTAACGCGTGTGCGTGGCTTCACCGTCGACGACGCCCACCTGTTCGTCCGCCCCGATCAACTGCTGGATGAGTTCAAAGGTGTGGTTCGGCTGATTCAGCATGTATTCGGCTCGCTAGGCATGACTGATTTCCGCGCCCGCCTGGGCACACGCGACCCCGACAGCGACAAATACGTCGGTGACAACGCCCTCTGGGAAGAGGCTACGGTCGCCATCATCGATGCTTGCGACGAGTTAGGCATGGATTACCAACTTGAGCCCGGCGAAGCGGCTTTCTATGGGCCGAAATTGGATTTCATCGTGCGCGATGTGCTGAAGCGCGAATGGCAGCTGGGCACGGTGCAAGTCGATTACAATTTGCCGCAGCGCTTCGATTTGGAGTATGTCGATCGCGACAATGAGCGCAAACGCCCGGTCATGATCCACCGCGCGCCCTTCGGCAGCCTCGAACGCTTCATCGGCATCCTGATCGAGCATTTCGCCGGCGCCTTCCCGCCCTGGCTGGCGCCGACGCAAGCGATCATCATTCCCATTCGTGATAGCCACAACAGCTACGCCAACGAGGTCGCCTCGCTACTAAAGAAGCGTGGCATGCGCGTCAAAGCGGACCTGCAAGATCGCAATATGCGCTCGAAGATCAAGCAGCACCGGCGGATGAACATCCCCTGGCTGCTGATCGTCGGCGATCGCGATATGGAAAACCGCACGGTCAGCGTCCGGCTGCGAACCGATGAGGATTTGGGCGCGCTGCCCGTAGACACGTTTGCTGACGCCGCGCTGGAGAAGATTTCGTCGTATTCGCAAGAGATCGGCTTTTAGTTATTTCGATAGCCTCTTGCGGGCCTGCAGCCAAACTATGCTTAGCAGCGCAGTCTCTGTCAACGACCCAAGAATCGACTTTCCGCATCCCTTAGAAGTTCCGCAATCTCGCCGTCGCTGATGTCCGCTTGTTCCGTCTTGGAATAGACGGAAAGCATGGTTGCTTTGTCTGGCGGATGGATGCAGTAAACGAAGCGATATCCCTTTCTTTCTCCGCCCGACACCGCTCTGTCGTTACGTCTGTCCTTGTAGACCGCACTATCATAGCCCGGTATCGCATTCCCGGGGCGTTCGCCCTGCCTGATCTGATCAACAATAAGAACGGACTGCTCCAAGGCAGTCCGGTATTTCTTCTCAAGTCGCTTCTGTTGCCGTTTGTACCGGGAAAGACTATAAAGGGATATCCGCATCTTGGGTTTGTTCTTCGCGAGCCAGTTCTTCCGCTATTTCGCGGTGCGCGTCGTCAATCGGCTGGCCTTTGCCGCCCGACATCACGTAGACAAATCCGTCGCGAATTCCTTCCAGAATCTCTTCTTTTGTCGGCGCTTTATCAACTCTAGAATCTACAATCTGACTACCGTCTGACTGATCGGCGCCAAGTTTGCCGCGGTTTGCAGGTATCACGGTTAACTCGTTACGTTTCCACATCAAAGATAGCGGCTTCTGCAAGCATATTCAAAGAACATGGCGCCCGTAAGGGAATTGCATCGGGGAATTTCGCTCCAGGCAGGATTCGAACCTGCGACACTTGGTTTAGGAAACCAATGCTCTATCCCCTGAGCTACTGGAGCATTTCTAGATCAGCCGGCCTCAACTCAAATCCAGGCGTACATCAACCCGCAATTGGACGCTCCCCGACCGCGTACACACTTCGCGATTATAGCAGAGAAACATCATGCCTCAAGCGAGAGCGGCGGCTGTCGGCTTCGGGCAAGTGCTCCAGCTTGAAACCGCCATAATTCTCGACCATTGCAATCGGGAATTTGATAGTGACATTTTGCACAAAGGGGGTTAAACTGAATGATAATCGCGGTTAAAATCATGGAAGCCACGCGCGCGTAGACACTGCCCGACTAGCAAGGTGATGCAGTTTGCGCTACTATGTCGTATGATATGCTAAAGTAATCTAATTCTCGGTTGCGAGATCGTTTTGTCATACGGTCTAGACGACTAAGGAGAAGTCAAATGACCCATATCATCACCAGCTTGTGTCTGCGCGATGGCGCCTGCGTGGAAGTCTGCCCGGTCGAATGCATCATCGCTGGCAAACCGGAGAACGAATGGCCCTGGTATTTCATCGATCCGGATACCTGCATCGACTGCGGCGCTTGCATTCCTGAGTGCCCCTACGAAGCCATCTTCATCGAAGAAGAGGTCTCCTCCGAATACGAGATGATGGAAGGTCAAGAGCGCGTGCCCTTCGACACCAAGGTGATCATCGAGCATGAAGAAGGCGATATTGTCGATCTCACACCGGATATCGCTCCCAATTACGACTTCTTCACGCAAGGTCCGGGGTACGACGCCCTCAATATGTAGCCGCCAGCATTTCCCGCATCCGGGTTGGCTGGCGGAATCGCCGATAAATCTCAACCATCCCTCCTCGGCTCGCGCTGCTCGTCTCGACAGCCTAAGCAGCCGGGGAGGGATTTTATTTTGCCTGATGTCGCCGCCGTGGCGAGATCATGCCCGTCACCAAGCCCACGCTGAACAGCACGACTGCCAAGCCGATAATCATGCCCGCGCTAATGCTCTCCCCCAACAAGAGCGCGCCCCAAACGAGACCGAACACCGGTATCAGCAAAGTTACCGTCAGCGCCTGAAGCGGACCAGCGCTGATGACCAGGTAGTAATAGAGTTGATAGGCAAAGGCGGTGCACAAAACCACCAGCGCCAGCGTCGCCAAAAGTACCACGGTCGAGACCTCATGCATGGGCAGATCAACCGCCGACACCGGCGCCAGTATCATCGCCGCGAAGAGCAGTTGACCGGTTGACATTGACAGATTGTCCAAGCCTTGAAAACAGCGCTTGGCATAAACGCCGCCGGTAGCGTAGCTCAAGGTGGCCGCCAGCAATGCCAAGGTCGCCGCAATAACCTCAGCATTTAGGGTAAGCGGACTGCCGCCGACGGTGATCGATACGCCGACGATGCCCAAAATGGCGCCAATCAGCTTGTGTGGCGTCAGTGGCTCGCCCAAGCCGACCGCCGCGACAAAGGTGGTGAAAAGCGGCGTGGTCGACATTAGAATTGCCGCCATCGACCCGGTGACGGTTAATTCAGCCCAGGCGATCAGCGTGAAGGGCAGCGCCGAGCCTAGAAAACCCAGGACGATGAATTGGCGCCAGTGTCCGCGGATGTTCAGTTCTTGTCGGCGCAGCCGGGCGTATCCCAGCAGGATAAGCCCTGATAGCGCCACGCGGATAAACATCAGCAGGACCGGTCCGATTGGCTCCACCGCGATGCGAATAAAGATATACGATGCGCCCCAGATGGCGGCGAGGGCAAATAACGCGGTTAATTGCTTTAGCGACAAGCTTATGCCTCCTGCTGCCGAAAACGAAGCCATTCTAGCATAGGCGCATGGGCTAAGAATCTCCGCTTCTTGCGCAATCCTGTCCATTTGGCTAGGCGCATCCAGCCCAAAGGTGTGATGTGCCGCTGCGTCAAGGCATGGCAAGATGTACACAACGCAAGTAACAAATGGAGGAAAAAGTGACAAATGTCTTGGGGAGTATCTCAGCTGAAATGGCGGCGCTGGTGGAAGAAGCCGCGCCGAGCGTCCTGCGGGTGGAGGCGCGGCGGCGTTTGCCAGCGACCGGTATCGTCTGGGACGAAAACCTAGTCGTCACCGCGCATCACGTGGTGGAGATCGAAGACGACATAACGATCGGTACGTCCGATGGCGGCTCGCTGCCGGCGAGGCTGCTCGGGCGTGACCCGCGCAACGATCTGGCGCTGCTGCGCGTGGATGGCTCGCTCACGCCGGCAAACATTTCGCGCGATGAGGACCTGCGCGTTGGCAATCTTGTCTTCGCTTTGGGACGCCCGCATCAGCAGATCAAAGCGACAATTGGCATCGTCAGCGGGCTGGTCAATACGGCCGTTTTGAATCGCCGGCGCCGGCGCATGAAGCAGGCCTTTGCCAAAGGCAGGGGCGAAAAGCGACGCTGGAAGCAAAACAGGTGGCAATGGAAGAAGTGGATGGCTTGGGAAGGCGGTAGCTGGGGCCTGCTGCTAGCCGACCGCTTCATCCAGACCGATGTCACCATGTATCCGGGATTCTCCGGCGGGCCGCTGCTGGGAGCAGACGGCGCGCTGCAGGGCATGAATACTTCCGGCTTTGGCGGTGGCGTCAGCGCGGCGGTGCCGGTCGATGTGCTGCGCAAATCGGTCGCGACTCTGCTATCGGATGGCAAGATCAGGACCGGCTATCTCGGCATCGGCGTGCAGACGGCGCAACTGCCTGATAGCGTCGCCGAATCGCTCGGTCAGGACGCGGGTCTGCTGGTGGTGTCGATTGAGGCGGAAAGCCCGGCTTCGGCCGCGGGCGTCTTGGTCGGTGATATCCTGGCGGCGCTGGACGGCGAAACGGTTGAGCATATCGACGAACTGCAAGTCATTCTCTCGCGACTGGAATCGGGGCAAGAAGTCGCCACGCGCTTCGTGCGCGGCGGCGAAATCCGCGAGGGCAGCGTTGTCGTCGGAGAGAAGTAAGCCTCCGTGACGATTAGAAATGTAGGGGCGACTCTGTGAGTCGTCCTCAACGATGCCATATCAGAAGGGCGACCTAATAGGTCGCCCCTACACATTGGAATGGGACTACGGATTCAGCGCGGAAATTTCCCGGTAAAGCGTTACTTCCGACTGGTCGTAATCGAAGCTCGCTTCGTAGGGAATCACCCAACTCAAGTCCTCAATGAAACAGAGCGCTTCGGCGCCTTTACGACAGTAATACAGCGTCAAATCTGCGTAAAGCGTGCCTTCGCCAGCGCCGATGTCGAAGGGCAAACCATAAGCGGCATCCGCAACCACACCGGACGCAATCAGGTTCTCGTCCGATCGAATATCGATCTGGCTGTTGATCAGCGGATTGATTGTGTAATTCTCTGGCAGGGACAGGCTCAACCGGATGCGACCCTCTCCTGGCTTCAGCAACTGCAGGTCCAGCTCAATGGTCGCATCGTCCGCGGTGTTGCCTCCGAGCAGCGTCACCCGGTCCGAATCGATCACAAGCGCCTCGGGATTGGTGAATTCGAGCGTATCGACCAAGCCCGACTCCAGGTCGATCAAGCGAACGACGTGATTGTTGGTATCGGCGACATAGAGGATGCCCTCGGCGTAACTGATGCCGCCGGGTTCGTCGAACTCGGCGACGGTCGCATCGCCATCGGCGTATCCACCCAGCCCGCCCAAGCCAAAGACGGTATTGGTCGCGGTTTCGCCGGCTCTGATTAGCTTGATGCGGCTGTTGTAGGTATCGGCAATATAGACATCGCCATCCGGTCCGCCGTCGACGCCCAAGGCGTGCTGCAGGCGATTCACACCCAACTCGCCGTCAATGTCGCCGAATTCAAAGAGGCTGTTGTTGTCCGTCCCCGATACAACCGTTACCAGGTCGCTCTCGAAGTCGGCCAGGCGGATGGTGCTCGATTCGCTATCGGCGAAGTATAGTTTGCCTGCGCCGGCGTAATAGAGGCCGCTCGGCTGCGCCAGCTCGCTGTCCGCCAGGCGGACATCGTTCAGATTGGCTTCTCGACCGTTGCCAACCGATGGGTAGAGAACGCCACTCTCCGGCTCAAAAATGAAGAGTTGATGCGTTCCCGCCATCGCGACATGCAGCAAGCCTTCGTCATCAAATTCGAGATCCCAAGGGCTGCGCAGCGAGACCGTGGTCGGCGCATCGATCGGCAGGCCAAAGGGCAAGCGCTGCCGCCCCATGATGCCGTTGCCCGCCACTGTCGTCACCCTGCGCTCAGCCAAATCGGCGAGCCGAATAGCGTGGCTGTTGACATCGGCGATGTAGAGCCGGTCGTCATCCAGCGCCATGCCTTGCGGCTTGTCAAATGTCGCGCTTTCGAAGCTGCCGTCATCTTTTCCGCGCGCCGATGAACCGATGATGTCGACGATGTCATGCGTGTTCATGTCGGCGATGACAATGCGGTTGTGGCTGCTGTCAGCGATGAACAGGCGGTTGCTCGCGGGGTCTGCCAGCACCTTGCCCGGATAGAGCAGCGGCGTGCCCGGATCGCCCGCGCCCTCCAGCGCCAATTCAACCGGCCTCCGGTCGATGATGCTGTCGTCCAGCTCATCGTAATACTCAATCATGCCGGAGAGATAATTGTCGAATACTTCAAAAGGGATCTCGCCCGACTGCCGGATGACCCAATAGCCGCGCGGATCAACGATGGCGATTGTGGGCCAGGCGCGCGCGCCATACTTCTGCCAAACCGCGAACTCATTGTCATTAATCACCGGATGGTGAATGCCGTAGCGCTGCACGATCTGGCGCAGGTTCTCGGTTTGTCCCTCGTTCTCAAACTTGGCTGAATGCACGCCGATCACTACCACCTCATCGGCGAATTTCTGCTCTACTTGCTCCAGCACCGGAATGACGTGCAGGCAGTTGATGCAGCCGTAGGTCCAGAAATCGAAGATGACGATTTTGCCTACGAGTCCGCTCATCGTCAGCGGGTTTTCAACGTTGATCCAGTCCAAACCGGTCGGGAATTCGGGCGCCAAGGTTTCGCCCTCGAATAACTGTTTGGGCGTTCGCTGCTGCGCTTGCGCCAAGCCTCCCAGCAGCAGCAAAGCCACCATGAGAATTACTGACAGTCTCTTCATGCTCTTTTTCCTCCCCAGATAACATAAGAGAGCATATTTCTACGCTCTCTCGGGTTTCCACTTATTTCCAGCCTACGAACCAATAGTAAAGGCGAGGTAACGGTTTCCTTGCGTCAATATAACAGTATCGCAAGCCGTCGGCGCGCGCGCGGCAGGAGAAGCTGCGGCGGTCTGCGCTAGGTTGTCCCGTTTCTAGCTTCCGCAATAGTCGTCCAAGGCCTCGCGGATCAGATACGAGAAGTGCACATAGGCGGCGGCGTAGTCGCCACGCGCATGACTGAGTCGTCCCAGTTTACAGCGCAGGTCCACCCGCGTCGGATCCTGCTCCAGCAGCCGTTCCATCTCATGGAAAATGTCGCTTTCCGCCTCAGCCGACGTAGCTCGATCCGATCCTTCGCGTGTCCAGATTACGATCAGGTAAGTCCGCAGATAGCGCTCGCCCGGCCGCAGATACTCGCCGCTTACAGCCGGATCGGGCGAGGTCAAGCTTAGACCCGAGCGATCGCCGCTATCGAGTACGCTGCGCGCGTCATCGCCCAGCAAGTAGACCAGTAAGTCTTCATCTTTGGCGTGAGCAGCGGCGGCGGCGCTCTCAGCACGATCGATATAGTATTTCGCGTCGCGTGTTTCGCCGCGGTTGAAGTAAATTGTGCCCGTAAGATAGAGCGCATCAATGTGCGTCGGATCCGCCAGCAACGCGCAATGCAGGTGAATTAGCGCCAGATTGTCATCACCCGCCACATGCGCTTCCCTGCCGAGCAAAGCGTGATCCTGCGCCGGATCGCAAACGGCCGCAATTGCCGCATCGCGATTGTTGGACCAAGCCAGTTTGGCATTGGCGATGTCTTCATGGACCTGTTCAATCAGAATCGGGATGATCGCGTCATCCGGATTCTCGCGCAGCGCGCAGTGGTAATGTCGCAGCGCGCGATCGTAATCACCCATATCATGCAACTGGACGGCGCGGGCATAGTTGGAGAAACTGAAGTCGCACTCTGCCTGCGCTACCGCAGCGGGCAAGGCGGCGATTACGATAGAGAACACAGAGAATACCAAGAGAAATCGTCTAAGCATGACCGTTTTTTCTTTCGCCTAGTTTTCCTGCATCTATAATAGCGCGAATGCGACGCGCGCCGCAAACTTTGGCCGACGCGCACGATGCGCCGGCTTACGCGCTAAGAAAGCGCTCGGTTAATGGCGGTCGCGGATTGCTGTTTTGATCAACCAAACCAAAGCCGTTGTGCATACCCTGCGCCCAGGCGTACCAAATCAAGGTTGCGATCCGCCCGGGATACTGTCGCTTCAGATAGCGGATCATATCGGTCGCGTAGCGGGCGATCTGGGCTGGATTGTCGTTGGGACGATCGAGCACGCCCCACTCGGTGATCCAAAGCGGCTTGTCTGGCAAGACCGAGCTATACGACCAAACGGACTCGTCGATATGCCCAAACATGGCGTAATGCGGATGACCGCTGACGCCGCGCCCGTAAGGGTGAAAAGCCAAGCCATCGGGCCGCACATCGTCCGGCATCGCCGTCAGCATCTGCCGGGCATAAGCGCTTCCACGCTGCGGACCGCTATTGAATCCGGCGGTGATAATGCGGACAGAGCTATCCGCGCTGCGGATCGCGCGGTAAATCTGGTCGAACATGATGCCATAGTTTCTGGCGCTGAGAGGCACCGATGCCACGCCACTCAATGAGTCCGGTTCATTCCAGACTTGCCAGGCGGCGACCAATCCACGACCCGCCCATTGAGCCGATATCTCCGCCATCATATCGGCAAAACGCCCTATCAGAACGCGCCACTTCGCATCGGTCATCTGTGACCAGGGCCAGAATTCGGCTTTGCCCTCGCCATAGGTCTGGTGACTGGTGGTGAATACGACGCGGTATCCCGCTTCGCGATATGCTTCGACATGCGGCAAGTAGCGTCCAAATGCGGCTCTGATATCTTCTGAACCGCGCAAGTTTGATACATTGTAGCCGAAGCGAACCCAGCCCATATCACCCAGGCGCGATGGTTCCGGGGCGCCAAGCGGATGGAAAATATCAAGATTGACGCCGACCGGATTAACGCCGGGAAAGGTCTCCTCGCCCTCTTTCAGCGTGGTCGCCCGCAAGAGCCAGGCGGCGGCATAGCCCTCGACGCCCGAGACTGCGCGGATCTTTAGCCAGCTGCCATGTTTGCCGACCTTTTCGATCGCGCGGCCGTGGTGCTCTTGTGGTTCTAGCAGCTGCCAACTGAAGACATTGCCGATGACGCTGGCGTAGGCGCTGGGCAGACTGCGGATGCGAAGGTTGTCGGCCAAGGGACGAACGCGGAATTGCGGGATATATATGTAATCGCGCGGATTCATCACGTTATCCAACCCAAGCATGCTTAGGCCGCCCTTTGGCGGCTGCTGAACGATGATGCCGAGCCGATCGCCGGCCGCCTTCGCGATCACCTGGCCCAGTTCGACTTCATCGCCATTTGCGACATGTCGGCTTTTGACGCCTTCGTAGGTGGTCACCCAGCGTTCCTCTTCGACAATTGATTCCACACTGATGCTTTCGCCAACGCTGAGCACGCGCCCGGCCGCTGCGCAGAGAATATCGGCGTCCTCGCGTAAAGATATATCCAAGCTGCGATGCAAATCGCCATCAAATTCGTCGCCATTGAAGCGGGCGAGCACCGCCATCGGACGGAAGCGCGTCGGCCATTCGAGCACGAATCGCTGAAATATATGCTGAGGATCACTTTCCCGCTCGCCATAGCGATCGTCATTATCGACGCGGCGCTGCACGATCGGCGCTAGCGCTTCCGGCGTATCGACATCGATCACATCGACCATCACGACCGAGGGATAGACGCGGCGGATATGGGTCAGCGCCGAGTTCTGCCACCAGGTGAGCGGCGCATCCACCGCGGTAACGTTGCGGAAGCGATTGAGATTGTTGCCAGCCGGCGAACGAACGACCGCCACTCGCTCGAACTTCTCGAGGTAGGGGCGCAGCGCCGCCAGCCATTGGTAAAAGTTCCGATCTGGCAAGACGAAGGCATGCGATATGACGCTGCTGGTTGCCATGGTCCCCTTTGCTTCATCACAGACGGCGCGATCTTCCGTTCTATCCTGCTTGTAGCGCAGATTGAACCGATATGGGTCAACAAATGTTCGCGCGTCTCAATTTACCGGGCGCATTCACTTGCAGACAAATCGCGTATAATACATTATATGTTGCCCGCGTCCGCCGCGTACGCTGACGCGTCCGGCATCCGGCTCGTTATCGGAGCGTCGATTATGCAGTTCGACAAGGAGAAAATGGTAAAACTCGCCATCGTCCTGCTGGTGACAATAGCGGCGCTGGCGGTGATGAGCATCCTGGTGCAGGTGATCCAGACGGTGCTGCCCTTCTTGATCGTGGGAACCGGGATTTACGCCGGTTATCGCTGGGCCTTGAGCGAGGCGCCAGCGCCAACAGCCAATGAAGTGGAGGAGCAGGCGCGCGGTATCTTCAGCCGCTTCCGACGGGCGAAGAAAACAGTCGAGGCGACGGCTAAAGTAGGCGAAGCGCTAGCCGACCTTGGCGGCGCCGGGGAGCAAGTGGACGAGGCAATAGACAAAAAGAGACACCGAAGGCGCAGGCCCCTGGGCACGGTTGCGAAAGGCGATTCGACCAAGGTCGTATCGCCAAACGAAGCCAAGTCTAATGCCGAGGGCGCGGAAACCGAGCTCAGCGACGAGGAAGTGAAAGCGATCAAAGATCAGCAAGTCAGCCAGATGAAGCAGTCGCTGGATCACAATCCAAAAGGCAAGATCGAATTCAAAGACCGTGATGTCGTCATCAACACCAAAGATATCGAGGCGCCAGACCTCTCGCGCCTGGAAGAGAAAGAAAAAGAAGAACCCCAAGTGACCAAAAATGTACTGTCGCAGATTGAAGAGCGCCGCCGCCGGCTACAAGGCGGCAAGTAAGCCCGTTCCCCATCAGTTGTCGCCCGCTGCCATCGCCTGGTAAATCGGACGCAGCGCGTGATAAAGGTCCGCGAAAATCGTCAGTTGCCGCTGATAATCAGGGACGCGTTCGACGCGCGGATAGAAGGTTTTCTTTAGCTTGATCAGTTGCTCGGTCGCTTCTTCCAGGCTGCTGTAGACGCCAGTCGCGCAGCCCGCCAGCATCGCCACACCCAGGCTGGCCGCCTCCGATGTATGAATGACCGAGATGGGCAGGTCGGTGATATCGGATTTAATCTGCATCCAGCGCTCCGATCGCGAGCCGCCGCCGATCGCCGTGATTTGGTTGATTTCGACGCCGATCTCGTTCAAGCTGCGTATGCAGAGCGCTTGCTCATAGGTCAAGCCTTCGAGGATCGCTCGTACGATATCGGCGCGACGGCTGTCGAAACTCAGCCCGAGTATCACGCCAGTCGCTGAGGGGTCGTTGTGCAGCGCGCCGCTGCCGACGAAATAAGGCAGCAGCATCATATCGCCCGGCGCGTCATCAACCTGCTCGACGATGACATCGTAGACATCGCGTCCGCTCTCATCGGCGACGGCGCGTTCAGCCGCGCCCAGCTCATCGCGATACCAGCGGAGCAATCGGCCGCCCGTCTGATTGCCGCTGAGGGTGATGAAGTGACCGGGCGCCGCATGCGGATAACAAGAGACATTGTATTCCAGCATCTCCATGCGCGGCTTCCCGGTGACCGCCACCAGCGCCTCGGTGGTGCCGATGGCTAGCATGGCGGTGCCCGGTTGCAGCACGCCGGCGCCCAGCGCGCCCGCCGGTTGATCGTGCCCGCCGGTGACGACTTTGACCCGACCGCTGAAACCCAATTCGTCCGCCAGTTTGCCTGGTATCTCGCCGATGATCTCGCCACTGGGAAGCGGCCGCGCCAACTGATCGCGGCGCACATGCCCGGCCGCCAGCAACTCATCCGACCATTCGAGCCGGTGGACGTCAAATGCCAGCGTGCGCGCCGCCATGCTATAGTCGATCACCGGCTCCACGCCCAGTTTGTATGCCACGAAATCAACGTAGCAGAGGAATTTCCAGGTCTGTTCCAGTATCTCGGGCGCGTGATCACGCCACCAGAGCACCTTGGGCAGCGTATAAATCGTGCTCATCGGCTGCCCGGTTAAGGCGAAGATGCGTTTCATCCCCAGCGCCGCTTCCATCTCTGCCGTCTGTTTCGCGTTGCGCCGGTCGGAGCTGATCGGACTATTCGCCAGAACCTTCCCGTCTTTCGCCACCGGCGCCATCGCTTCGCCCTGCGATGACAGCGACAGCGCCGTGACCGGATCCTGACCGATCTGCGCATTGACCTCGCGCAAGCAATCGCGGATGAAAGACCAAACTTGCTCGGGATCAAGTTCGTACCAGCCGGGATTTGGGCTCAACAAGGGATACTCGCGCCCGGCCTGCGCCAGCACCGCGCCCGCCTCGTCAAAGGCAACAACCTTGCAGCCGGTCGTACCGACATCAATGCCCATTAAACTCATCGTCTAAGTGCCCTCGTCGGATTGCGACCATACGAAGCCAGCGGCCAGAAAGAAACCGCTCGTCTCCCCCTCCCTGATACTTCGGGGAGGGGGTCGGGGGGAGGGGTTGATATCACCCTCTCACCGCGCCCGCCGTCAAACCGCTGACCATAAAGCGCTGCATCAAATAATAAACGACGATCACCGGCAGCGTGATCAGTGTCAATATAGCGAACATGGGACCGGGGCGCATCATGAATTGTCCGCTGTACACGAGCGGCACCAAGGTTAAGGGCTTGACATCAACCGAATTCATCGTCACCAGCGCCAGGATAAATTCGTTCCAGGAGGTCATGAACTGCCAGATGATGACGACTGCGACCGCGGGCCAGCTGACCGGCATCATGATGCGCCAGTAGATGCCTAAACGCGTGCAGCCATCAAGACGCGCCGCCTCTTCAATTTCAATCGGGAAGTTGGCGAAGAAGCTGCGCAGAATGACGATGGCGAAGGGCACGCCCAGCGCCGTATAGGGCAAAATCAAACCGGCATAAGTGTCATTCAGCCCCAGCGCCTTGTTGATCTGAAAGATCGGCACCACCAGCGTCGGTATCGGCAGCATCAGCGTCATGATCAAGAGATAAAACCAGATATCGCGCGCGAAAAACCTGAGGCGCGCCAAGGCGTAAGCCGCCAGCGAGCTAATGATGACGACCAGAATGACCGACGGTATCGTAATCACCGCGCTGTTGATGAAGTGCATTACGATCTCGGCGTCTTCGAAAACCGTCACATAATTCTTCAAGCTGACGCCGTTGATCAGCAGGCCGCCGAAACGCGGCGCACGCTGGTCCGGCGGCATGAAGGAGACGACCAGCATCATAATAATGGGCACCAGCCAAATCAGCGCCAGAATCGTGACGAAAATGAAAGCCACGCTCTTGCCAAGAGCGCGTTTGGAGCCTGCGCGCCCCGTCGTAGTCGCTCTCACAATCCGCGTTAACTCCTCTGCCGTGTACGGGCGAGCCGGTGGCTCGCCCGTACACACATCAAATATGGGAAAAGCTTACAAGCATCCGAAATTGCCGGGGCGCATGAATCAACCCCCTATCGTGAAACGCGAACCCAGCACGCGCACCTGGAAGATGCTGGCGCTCAGCGCGATCACCAGCAGCACCACCGCCAACGCTGACGCGTATCCCATACTTTGCAATGGGAAGGCCTTGCGGAAAATGTAAGTCGGCAGCATCTCACTCGCGCTGCTCGGACCGCCATTCGTCAGCATATAAACCAGCGCGAAAGTTTGTAGCGTGCCGATCACACCCAGCAGAATCAGCGTCAAATGCACATGCCGCAGCATCGGCCAGATAACGTGGCGTATGCGCTGCCAGGCATTGGCGCCATCGACCTGGGCCGCGCTCAATACCTCGCCCGGCAGTCCCTGCAAACCCGCCACATACATTAGCATGGAGAAGCCGGTCCACTGCCAGACATTGACAAAGATTGTGGAGAATATGGCGAGCCTGGAACTGGAAAGATATTCCTGCCGCAGAAAGTGCGCGCCCGTCTCAAATGCGAGATCGGCGAGCAAACCGCCAAAGGGCGCGTAGATTCGCTGCCAGACGATGCCAAGCACAACGGGCGAAACAATGGCCGGCATGAAGAAGATGATGCGGAAGACGTTTTGAAAAGGTATGCCCGACGTCAGGATGCTGGCGAGAATGAAACCGAGGAACATCTGCGGGAAGATGGTCAAAAACGTCCAGTAGATGGAGTTGCGTATCGCCAGCCCGAAGGGGCGATCATCGGTGAACATCTCGATGTAGTTTTGGATGCCGACAAAGATCGCCTCGTTGATGCCGTCCCAATCGTACATACTGGCGTTGAAGATATAGAAAATCGGATAGAGCACGAAGACGACAAACAGAATCATGGCCGGCGCCATGAAGAAAAGACCTTGATTGTCGATCAGCCATCTGCGGGTCATGGGGAAGCCAACCCTAAATGCCGTTGCGTAGGGGCGACCCATTGGGTCGCCCGCGATGAATTTGGTATTGTAGCGACGGGCGACCTAGTAGGTCGCCCCTACAGAATGCAAATTGGGCGGGGTTAAATGCCTACATACTGTTGGCGTCTTGCACCAACTGCATGCCCTCGGCCGGCGTCATCTCACCAGCGGCGACCGCTGCCAGCGCATCTTCCAGCGCCTGCTTGACATCAGGACTCTTCAACTGACGGGCGTATTGCACGGAAGCCAGCCAATCTTCAGTGAAGAGATCCCAAACCGCTTCCTGATTCTCCGAGCCGAATGACGCGGGACGCAATCCGATGTAAGCCGGCAGGTCGTTGTACGTATTGATCAGCGCTTGAGCGCCGGCGCCGCTGATCCAGTCGGTGATGACCTTGCAAGCCGCGTCTGGATTGGCCGAGCCGCGCGTGACACCCATCATGACGTCAATGCCGCCCAGGAGATCTTCCGGCGCGCCCATGCCCGTCACATCGGGGAACTTGAAAGGCGCGTAACCCTGCAGGTTCATATCGAGCGGCGGCGGATCGGGATTGCCCGCTTGCTGCTGCCACCAGGCGCCCATTGGGAACATCGCGGCGCGCCCCGCCTGAATCTGCTCAACAGCGGCCGGATAATGCGTCATGCCCAGCGCGCCCATCTGGAAGATGCCATCATCAAAGAGGCGCTTCCACCAGGTCATTGCTTCGACGAAAGGCTCGTCGGTGAAGCTGGCCATGCCGTCTTCGGCTTCGTAAATCAAGCCGGGCGCGACATTGTGGATTAGCTGCATATAGACATCGCGGCGGATCCAGCCATCGCCAGCGCCAATCATCACCGGGGCGATGCCTTGGGCGTTGAACATATCAGCCTGTTCTTTCAGCTCGTCATAGGTGGTCGGTGGCTCAAGACCGGCTTCTTCAAAGACCGGCACCGTGTACCACATGTTGATCGTCTGGACGAGCACGGGCAAACCATAAATATTGTCATCGCCCTCTGGGTTGCCCAGGCGCGCCTGCTCGATGCCAACGGGGAAGAATTGATCTTCCCAGTCCTCGCCCCAAGTGGAGACGGCGCAATCTTGCAGCGGCATCAGGTGATCGCGATATTGCTGCGTCAACGCGCCGGGCTCCAGCCCGATCAGGTCCGGCAGCGCGCCGCCAGCCGCCATCGTCTGCAAGTCAACGAGGTATTCGGGATAGTTGGTGATATCCGGCTCAATCGTGATGTCCGGGTTCGCCTCATTAAAGGCTTCGATCATCGCGTTGGTGGTGGCGATCACCGGGCTCCAAGAGCGGAAGCGCACGACTACGTTATCCTGAGCCAATATCGGCGCGCTCACCGCCAGGATGAGCAGGACACATATTGCGAGCGTTACTTTTCTGTACATCGCTGAACTCCTTAAGTGGATCAATGATCTGGCAAAGTAATCTTGGCAACTCGATCTGCTTCCTCACTGCCCTCCTTTATGCTCACTCCATTGTTTGGGTTTATGCCGCTAACCTACCAAACGGTCGTAGTACTGCTGGGGTATCTGATGCGGCTCGCCATGTTGCAGCGCCATGTGGTAGAGCTGTGCTGATATTTCGACCATGACCGTGCAGTGAATCGCCTTTTGCAGGCTGTCTCCCAGCGCCAACATACCGTGATTGGCCCAGACGACGGCGTTTCGGTCGCCCATCACATCCAGCATATCGTAACCGAATTGGCGCGAACCACTGGGCGCGAAAGGCATGACCGGCACGTCGCCGCGCACATCAATCAAGGCGCCGACGTGCAGGGGCGCGATCGATTTGTGCAAGACGCCGAAGAGGTTGGTGTAGATCGGTTCGGCATGGACGATGCCCATGGCATCGGTTCGGCGCTCATAGACCGCCAGATGCACCTGAGATTCGTGCGACGGCTCTCGACTCCCCTCGATTACATTGCCCGCCAAATCAAGCACGAGCACATCATCGGTTGTCATCTGTTCATAAGAAAAATCATGCGGAGTCATGAGGATATGTCCGCTGACCGGATCGCGCAAGCTGAGATTGCCTTGCGTAAGCGGCACCAAGCCAATCCCCGCGACCAGAGCCGCGCCGTCTACCAGCTCCTGCTTGAGCGCGAGCGTATTCGCCACTTTAGAAATCGGCTCCACCATGTCATCTCCCTGCGGAAATTGCTCACGGACGGCGAGCGCCTGAATGAGGCAAATTCTACTCAGTCCATAGGGCGCTGTCAAACCAGTCTACGCCGGCTCTTTCATTGCTGTTCGAGATCATGACCGTTAAACTACGCTACATAGAAGGTATCAGCAAATCTGAGCAAGGCGATCATGAGAATTCTTTGCCAGAACATAACCATCGTTTGTCTAGTTTGCGCCGGGTTGGTCATGGTGTCCGCGCAAGTCGATGCTGCCGACATCATGGTGGACGCCAAATGCACTCTGGCGGATGCGATAATGAGCGCCAATTGGGACACAGAGGTGAGAGAATGCCGAGCCGGCATAGGTCCGGATACCATTCACCTGACAGAGCATGTTACTCTTACGGAAACGCTGCCCCCAATCCGATCCCAAATCACGATTGAAGGCAAGGGTCATACCGTTAGCGGGGATAATCAGTTTCGAATATTCTATGTCACGGATGGCGGCCTGCTCACCATCAATCGTTTGACCGTGATCGACGCCCAAGCGAATTTCGGCGGCGCGATTGTCCTTGACGACTGGACCGCGCTGCAAATTAAATCCAGCGTATTCGCGGGCAATCGGGCTGGCGGCGGCGATCTAAGCTATGGCGGCGCCATATACAGCCGCGAAAACGCGACGCTCGTGATAACGCGGAGCCGCTTTATCGACAACTCGGCATTGGACGGCGGCGCGATCTACACTGACGGAGACAGTACAATTACAGGCAGCTCGTTCAGGGGAAATTCGGCTAGCGGCGGCGATTACAGCACGGGCGGCGCGCTGGTGAATCGGGGCAGTCTCACCATGTTCAACAGCGTGTTTGAAAACAATACGGCCGCCAGTTATGCCGGCGCGTTGTCAAACTTTGGCAGGCTCAGCATTATCGATGGCAAGTTCAGCGGTAACAGCGCTGGCGGCGGCGGCGCGCTGGTCAACAGTGACGGCGATGTCGATATTCTTGACAGCGAATTTATTGACAACGCGGCGACGCTTTCCGTAGCCGGCGCTATTTCCAACAATGGCGGCACAATCGATATATGGAACAGTACGATTCGCGGAAACGCGACGCCAGTAACAGGAGGCGGACTGATGGTCGGCTATGGCAGGGCTACACTAAACGGTGTGACCCTGGACAATAACTCAGCCGCAGAAGGCGGCGGCATCTTCGTATATGGCGATGAAAGGAATAAAGCCGAACTTCATTTGCGCAACAGCAGCATTTCCAACAGTTCGGGCGGTGACTGCGTTGTCGATGGCATTTTGGCGGAATACGTCGACAACACACTTGAAGACGCCGGCTGCATACAGCGGTCCTTAGTCATCCCAGCGTTCGATTCGCTCGTAGACAGACTCGTCAGCTCATTTCAAGCCCAGGACAGAGCAACGGACGAAAAGTAAACTTGTCGCGTCTTTGACACAGCACGTCAGAAGACTTGCCCTCGCCTCCATATTAGCACGGCGCTTCGCGAATCAACCATCAACCGATCATCGCGAGAACCCGGCCGCGCGCGCCGCTGTCTAGCCAGCCACTGGCACCTGTGCTAGCATGGCGCGAATTTGCCCAGCGCAATCATGAGATGGCCTATGCTTGACCGACGGCGGCTGCTCATTATCCTGACGATGATATTTTCCGCTGCCGTCACGCCGATCGCCATCCGTATCACGCAAAATGAAGGCATGCCTTCGCTGGTGATTGTGCTGATTCGCCTCTGGCTCGTCTCACTCGCGCTGCTGCCCTGGATCTGGCTGCGTTATCGGCGGGAACTGCTTAGCCTGCAGAAACGACAGGCGCTCTTGGCCGGCGTCTCCGGCTTTTGGCTGGCGCTTAACCTGATGCTGCTTTTCGCCTCACTCGAATACACCAGCGTGCTGATGACCAGCTTGCTGCGGCGGACGACGCCGATCTGGATCATCCTGCCCGAGATACTCATATTCGGCGTGGTATTCTCGCGGCGCTTTTGGCTTAGCCTGGTGTTGACCCTGGTCGGAGTCGCGATGGTAGGTTTCGGCGGCTTGACCGCTATCGAAGCCGGCAGCGATCCCCTGTTAGGTGGCGTGTTGGCGCTGATCGGCTCATTCTGTTTTGGCGCTTATCTGCTGATTGGGCGAAAGCTCAACAATGACATTCCGCCAATGCTTTACAGTTTCCTCGTATTCTTCAGCGCAGCGCTGGTGACAACCGTTTTTGTGGCTGGCAGCGGGACGCAGGTGACCGGATATTCGGCGCAAGGCTACCTGTGGACGGTCATAGTAACGATCTTGGCGCAGGCATTGGGCCATCTGTTCATGAATCTGGCGCTGCAATTTCTCACAGCGACCGCCATGTCGATCGTCTTGCAGGTCGCCGTTGTCGGCAGCGCCGTCATCGCCCTCTTCCTCTTTGGCGAGATTCCATCGCTAGTTCAAATCATTGGCAGCGCTCTCGTGATTTACGGCGTGGTTGTCGCCACCATTGAGCAGACGCAGGCGCGCTGGAAGCACCGGGCGCAGTCCTGACAGTTCGCGAGCTATTGCATCTCTCATCCTGCAACATATTGCGGTAAAGTATGCCGCGAAATCGTTAATGAGCAGATTACAGAGGGAGAATAATAGATGAAGCTCGAAACCCAGGCGATCCACGCCGGCTATGAAAGCGAGGCAACAACCAAGGCGGTAGCGGTGCCGATTTATCAGACGGTCGCCTACGAATTTGATGACGCCCAACACGGCGCCGATCTCTTCAACCTGGCGGTGCCCGGCAATATCTACACCCGCATCATGAACCCGACCAACGATGTATTGGAGCAGCGGGTGGCGGCGATGGAAGGCGGCGTGGCGTCTCTGGCGCTAGCTTCGGGTCAGGCGGCAATCACCTATTCGATCCTCAACCTGGCGGAAGCGGGCAATAATATCGTTACCGTGCCGCAGCTCTACGGCGGTACCTGGACGCTCTTCCGGCACATGCTACCCAAGCTGGGCATTGACGTCCGCTTCGCCGATGGCGACAGCCCCGATGACCTGGCGAAACATATCGACGACAAAACCTCCGGCGTTTTCCTGGAGTCGATCGGCAACCCGGCGGGCAACATCCCCGATATGGCGGCGATCGCCGATATGGCGCATGCGCATGGCGTGCCCGTCATCGTGGATAATACCGTGCCGACGCCGGCGCTCTGCCGCCCGGTCGAATACGGCTGCGATATCGTGCTTCATTCAATGACGAAATACATGGGCGGCCATGGCAACAGCATCGCCGGCATTTTGGTCGATGGCGGCATCTTTGATTGGGCAAAACACAATGAGCGATTCTATATGTTCAGCACGCCGGAGCCGAGCTACCACGGCGTCGTCTTCACCGACGCGATGGGTCCAGCCGCCTATATCGCCCGCGCCCGCGTTGTCGCCCTGCGCAATACTGGCTCGGCGCTCAGCCCCTTCAACGCCTTCCTGGTGATTCAAGGCTTGCAGACGCTCTCGCTGCGCATGGAGCGTCACGTTGACAATGCCATGACTGTCGCCAAATACCTGGAAAGCCATGATCAGGTCGAGTGGGTCACCTACGCTGGCTTGGAGAGCTCGCCCTATTACGACCTGGCGCAGAAATACACCGGCGGCAAGCCGGCGGCGCTGCTCACCTTCGGCATCAAGGGCGGCTTCGATGCTGGCGTGAAATTCTACGATGCGCTGAAGATCTTCAAGCGGCTGGTCAATATCGGCGACACCAAATCGCTGGCGGCGCATCCCGCCTCCACTACCCACCGTCAGTTGACGCCGGAAGAGCAATTGGCATCGGGCGTCACGCCGGACACGATACGCCTTTGCATCGGCATTGAGCATATCGATGACATCATCGAAGACATTGAACAGGCGATGGCGGCGGCGCGCTAGGCAGTTATCAGCCATTGCAACGAGGGAAATCTTCGGGATCAGTCTTAAGGCCGGTCCCCTCTTTCTTTGAGCGGGATCGAAGGTACGCGACTATCACTCCGCGCCAAACGCCTCTGCAATCTCAGGACGGATGAAGTTCCATACACTTGATTCTACTGTGAGGACTAGGTGGTGGGATCGGCTTCCCGCTCAGGTTCAAGCCGATCGTCGCGCCCTTCAAACCGACCTTCGAGTCTTGCCAGGCGTTGAATCGAGTCGTCAACTTTCGCCTCGACCCGTGTGATATCGTTCTTAAACTCCCGGCGCGTTTCCTGATTTTCTTGCCGAAGAGCAGTTACGTCGTCTTTGAGTTCTTTACGCCAGTCAGCGATCTCACCGCTGAGCTCCTTGCGCAACTCAGTTATCTTGCCATCTAAGCGCCACACCGCGCCGAATACGACAATGATAGCAATGACGATATCCAACGAAAGGGTTGTGTCCAATGTCATAAGCTTCGTTTCCTCAACCTCAGCGATAGTGTATCATGTTTTGTCGCGTTCAGAAAGGAATTCAAAGCGAAAGAAGACGGACCTCAGAATCACTTATCAGCCACATACTCCAGCCCGACTAACCCGATTGCCAGCAGCGCCGTCTCCACTCGCTTGACGTCTTGGCGGTCGCTGGCGTCGTAGGTACGAACACAAAGCAACCTCTGCTCCGGATCCGCTTGACCGGCAGCCGGGCGCGTCGAGACCTTCGATTTGTAGCCCAGCTCGCCAGCGACGGTCAGCGCCTTGACTTGCTCCCAAACCGCGTCAGCCGTCTCGGCCCTCAGGGGGACGCGCCACTCGCCAGCATTCGCCGTCGGCGCGGCAAAGTCGCTTGCTTTCCGCTTCGCCTCTATCCAATAGACCGCCGCAAGGTCGGAGGGACGCGCTTCGGCATCGTGCAACATGCGCGCGCGCTGCACCATTTCAATCAGATCCAGATTAAGTTCGCTCGGCCGGTCTTCGTTCGCCATGCTCCGGTTTCCCATCTTCGCCACGACTGAATCCGAGGTCCGTCACATAATCTGCCGCCGATTGCCGATGTCACTATCGAAGCCATAACGACCGATGAGTGGCACAAAACGGCAGCGCAGCAGCGTACGCGAGGTAAATCGCTCGCCCCGGCGCGTTACCAGGGTCAACTCTTGCAATTCCTCATCACCGATCGGCAGGATCATCTGGCCGCCGTGCTTGTCCAGTTGCGTGCAGAGCACATTGGGCAAACGCGGTACCGCTGCCGTAACCATAATGCGATCGAAGGTCGCCTGATCAGGCAAGCCCTGGCTGCCATCGCCGACATAAATCTCAATATTGTTATAACCTAAATCGCCAATTCGCTCGCCCGCGTGGTCCGCCAGCCGTCCGACGCGCTCAATGCTGTAGACGTAGTGACTGAGATGGCACAGAATTGCGGTTTGGTAACCCGAACCGGTGCCGATCTCCAGCACATTGTGGTGGGGTTTTAGCCGTAGCCGCTCCGTCATAAAGGCAACGATGTACGGTTGGGAAATGGTCTGCCCCTCGCCGATGGGAACGGGGCGGTCTTCATACGCTTGCGGCTTGAATTCTTCCGGGACAAAGGCATGCCGCGGCATCACTCGCATGGCATCCAGAACGCGGCGATCGTTGATACCGCGCTTCACCAACTGTTCGTCAACCATGCGGTTTCGCCAGCGCGCATACTCCCGTGAAGTTGGCATTTATGGATCCAAACTAAATTGCTCAACGTCGCATTAAAGCTAGCACAAAGGGACAATACGAGCAAATCCGCGTCGATCGCCAGCGCGCAATGCGGGCGGTCAGCCCCTCCGCCTCCAATATCCCAATGGGAAAGAATCTGAAATCGCTCGAAATGTGAAGCGCGCTGGATTATAGTTGACGCGCTGAAAGCAACGATGGTGGTATCGCATGAAAGACGCAACGGCAGCAGCCCAGACACCGCTTGATATGCGGCGGGTTGCGCCGATATTCGTCCTCGTCTTCGTCGATGTGCTCGGATTGACGGTCATTCTGCCGCTGCTTCATCTCTACGCCGCCGCGTTCGGCGCCGACCCGCTGAACATCGCGCTAGTGATCGCGGCTTTTCCGCTGGCGCAGCTCATTGGCTTGCCGATGATGGGCTCGCTTGCGGATCGCTACGGGCGCAAACCCTTGCTGCTCTTCAGCCAGGCGACCACCTGCCTCAGTTTCATCATGCTAGGATTGGCGACTTCGCTTGAGTGGATCATTTTGTCGCGAGTCGTCGATGGCCTTTTCGGCGCCAATCTCTCGACCGCGCAAGCGGCGCTTAGCGATATCACCGATGAGACGAACCGTACGCGCGGCTTGGGTATCATCGGGGCCGCATTCGGTCTCGGCTTTATTTTCGGACCACTCATCGCGCTGCTCTCCCTTGAGTTGACGGACTCGCTCGCTGTGCCGGCATTCACCGCCGCCATCTATTCTTTCACCTCCGTACTTCTCACCGCGTTTCTCTTCAAAGAGACGCACCCGCCTCAGTTGCGTGGTCGTGGCGAGCGACTTTGGCTTAGTCCGATACTTGTCCTGCGCTATTTGCCACGGCCCGGCCTGGGAATCCTGCTGCTTCTGATGTTCGCCCAGCAGCTGATCTTCTTCGGTTACGAGAGCTTGCTCGGGCTATTCACGCTGACGCGACTGGGCTTCCTTGGGCGCGGCAACGCTGTACTCTTTCTTCTTATCGGCCTTATTCTGGTGACGGTGCAACTGCGCTATATTGGTCGCTGGAGCGCAAAGCTGGGAGATCGCCGCCTGGCTTCGCTCGCGCTGGGCATGTTGGCGCTGGGTTTGCTGCTGACCGCGGCGACGCCGGAGTCACCGCATCCGCTGTACCTGCGTGAGATGGTCGAGCGAGATCTGCTGGGCGCGCAAGAATCCACGACTGAAGCCCTGATCGGCGGGCTGGGCGTCAATTTGCCGGCGGACGAGAATCGCGGCTTTTCCGGTGTGGTCTGGTTGTTCATCGCAATCGTGCCGGTGTCGATCGGCGCCGGCGTAATCCGCCCGGCATTGAACAGTCTGATCACGCGGCGCGTGACGGCGTCTGAGTACGGGCGCGTCTTGGGCGTCAGTTCGGCGCTGGTCAGCGCAGCAAACGCCGCGGCGCCACTGATTGCCGGATTGATCTTTCAGCAGGCGGGGTCGAGCGCGCCATTTGCAATTGGGGCTGTGCTGATGGCGGGACTATGTTTGTGGAGCTTTGTCGCGTTGCGGAGCTAGCAGATCGACATGATTTTCGGCGCGCGCACCAATAGTTGCCGCTCGCATTTTTAATTCGCAATAGGGCATTCCTGCAAAGACACTCATAAAGAATGTCCAGTATTACGTTCGAAGCGCGATACACTGTTTGCGTTGGGTCTGTTTTCAGTTGGAGGAGCAATGGGGCTTGAAGAAACACTGACGATCAGCCAGCTTTCGAACGCGACCTACAAAGACGCTTGGGCAATCAGCGCCCGACCGCAGATTCAACAGTTGATGGCTGGGTCCCCTGACAATCACGTAGCCGCAGTTACGCTGCTTATCCCATGGATGGATCGGCTCTACACACTCGAAAGCGGCGGATCAAGCAAGGGCAGGACCAAATAAGTTGTGGCGCATTTTTTCCCACAAACAGAGGGTGATGAATTGGGTCGTTTGACGGAATTCGTCATCGACCTAAATCATATTGGATACGCCGGAAAACAGACCGCCCTGGTTGATTCTGTACAAACGATAAACGTTATGGGCAGCGTCGAAGTTGTGCATGATCAACGGTTTACAAAGCCGTACACATTGGTTGACGACACTCTACTCATACATCCTACAGCCTTTGTCGAGCACGTTCGGGGACAAATTGACCAAGCCTTCATTGATAGTTCCGAACAAGACTCTTAGGCGTGCGCCCAGCCCTCCCAGCCGCGCGCGCTCCAAGCCGAATAAAGCGCGATGGCGCCCGCCGTCGCCACATTCAGGCTGCCCACCTCGCCGCGCATCGGCAGCGTCAGCAGCAGATCGCAAGTATCGCGCACAAGACGGCGCAAGCCTTCGCCTTCGCTGCCCATCACCAACCCAAGCGACATATTGAGGTCGGTCTTGTCCAGCGGCGGGATATTGGGTCCAACATCTAATCCAACAAGCCAGACATCCTGCTCTTTAAGTACTTTCATCGCGTTGACCAGATTGGGCACCTGCGCCACATTGGTGTGCTCAACCGCGCCCGAGGAAGCGTTGACCACCGCCGGCGTTACCGCTACGCTGCGCCGCTCCTGGATAACGATGCCGTGAATCCCGACCGCATCGCTGACGCGAATCAGAGAACCGACATTCTGCGGATCTTTCAACAAGTCAAGCAGCAAGATGAACGGCTTCTCGCGGCGGCGCGCGGCATGTGCTAGGATATCTTCGAGATCACAGTAGGGATAGGCGCCAACACGAAGCGCCAAACCTTGATGATTGCCGTTATTCGCCAGGTCATCGAGAATGCGACGCTGCACGCGCTGCACCGGCACGCTGAGTTCTTCCGCCATGCTCACAGCATCGCCGACCGATCCGCGTTTCTCGGCGCGCTCGTGAATAATCAACGCGTCCACCTGGCGCCGTCCAGCGCGCATCGCTTCGATGACCGCCCAGTGTCCGTAAAGAAATTCAGGCATCAGGCTGTGCCTTGTCAACCACACTAAACCCCTCCCCGACCGCCACAGACGGCACGGCGCAAAATGAGGGAGAGGCTTTTGTCGCCCGGGCGCGCCTTCCGGTATGCTCCCCTTCCCTCTCTCTGGGCGAAGGGACTCGGAGATGGGGGTTAGCCATTGCGCTCATTGCAACTTCCAGATCGTGCCATCCAGCCGATCTTCCAGGACGATTCCGAGCGCCGCCAGTTCATCGCGTATCTGATCGCTGCGGGCGTAGTCGCGATCGGCGCGAGCCTGCGCGCGCATTTCGATCAGCAGTTCAATCAGCGCCGCCTCGCGCTTTCCGTCGCCGGCCTTGCCTGCCTCTACCGCTGGAACCAATCCCAGCACATCACCGCCGAGCGCCGCATAGGTGTTATCAATTGCCCGCAGCGTTGCGGCGCCCACTTCAGAATCGCTATTGAGCAGCGTGTTCACATCACGCGTAAGGTCTTGCAGCACGGCGATGCCACGCGGCGAATTGAAGTCATCGTCCATTACTTCCGCAAACTCGGTTTTGGCAGCCGCCAGTCGCCGCAGGAATCCGTTGCCAGCTTCACTCTCCGGCGCGCTTGTGAGTTGTTGACGGACGAGCCTTACCGCATTCATCAGCCGTTCCCAACCTGATTTCGCCGAAGCAAGCGCCTCGTCGCTAAATACAACCGGGTTGCTGTAATGCGAGGTCAAGATGAAATATCGCAGCTCTTGCGAACGATACATTTGCAACGCGTCCTTGATGGTGATGTAGTTGCCAAGCGACTTGCTCATCTTGACCGGAATGCCCTCATCGGGATCCAAAACGTTAAGGCTGCCGGTCAGCATCCAATAGTTGGCGAAACCGACCTCATTGGCGCTTTCGCTCTGCGCGATTTCGTTTTCGTTATGTGGGTAGATATTGTCGATGCCGCCACCGTGGATATCAAAGTTGGCGCCCAAATACTTTTTCGCCATCGCCGAGCACTCGATATGCCAGCCGGGGAAGCCGGCGCCCCATGGGCTGTTCCAGCGCAGGATATGCTCAGGTTCAGCGCTCTTCCACAAAGCGAAATCCGCCGGGTGCCGTTTGTCGCCGCCGACCAACTCGCGCGATTCAGCCTGCTGCTCCTCGACCCGCCGGTTTGACAGTTTGCCGTAATCGGCATCGCTAAGCACATCAAAATAGACGTTTCCATCGACGGCGTAGGCGTGCCCGTTGGCGATGAGCGTCTGGATCATCTCAATCTGCTCCGGCACATGCCCGCTCGCCCGCGGCGAAATGTCGGGCCGTTGAACACCCAGGGCATCCATGTCTTCAAAATAACTGCGGGTATAGGTCTCGACAATCTGCATCGGCTTGGCGTTGAGCTGGGCAGCGCGGCGTAGAATGCGATCTTCCTCGTTGGCCAATAAATGGCCGACATCGGTGATGTTCTGCACATAAAGCAGGTCTTCGCCGCGATATCGCAGATAACGCGCCACCACATCAAAAGAGACGTAAGTCTTGGCATGACCCAGATGCGAATGCTCGTATACGGTTGGACCGCAAACGTACATGCCGACGCGCCCCTCGTGGATTGGCGTGAATGGCTGTTTCTGCCGTCCCAAAACATTGAAGATCTGCAATGTCATTATTTGCCTAGTCCCTCGGTAGATGCAGGCTCAATGCGGCGTATTGTAGCAGAAACGATGCCATAGTGAACAAGGCAAGCTTTTTGCCAGCATGCGCGGCGCTCGTTATGCGACCGGCTTGGCGTATTCGTAGATCTCGTGCAGCGTCTCAAAGCCGACCGAGGCGTAGAGCGCGGCCGCGGCCGGATTCTCCGATGCCGGCGCGTGGCAAACGTATGCGTATTTGATGCCGCGTTCCGCCTGCATCCACCTCATAGCATAAACCATCAGCGCTTTTGCGATTCCGCGCCGACGAAAAGCAGCATGCGCGCCTACCGGCTCAAAGAGCAGCGAGCGATTGATTTCATCAATCCAGACATTGGTGAATGCGGCGAAACGGCCGTCCGGCGCTTCGGCGACGATCTCGAATTCCATGTGTGGCGAGCGAAAGACTTTCCCATAGGAATCAGCATTCCACTTGCTTGTGAAGCTGTGATTGTGCACATCAGCCAGGCGCTCCGCGTCGTCCGCCGTCGCTTGGCGAAAGCGGAAGCCGGCCGGCAGTTCGGCGACAGGCAAACAGTTGAGATCGTGCCGCGTCAAGCTGAAACTGTGTTTCGCATGCGTGAAGCCGCGCGCTTCAGCAAAAGCGATGAATGCCGGGTCGCAATCGAAGACATCAATCGCAATCTGTTTCATGCTTATGCCAAAACGTTCTGCCAGGCGCAGGGTTTCGCTTTCACAGTAGTCGACGAGCCGCGCATGACGCTCGCTGAGCCATAGCGCCGGCGACACCTGCAGATCAAATGCCTCCCAGTGTGGGTAAAGAATCGCAAAGGCGCAGATCTCGCCCGCTTCGTCCAGCCAATAGCGCATCATATCGGCGGGATCGTAGCCATAGCAGCCGTTGAAAAGCCGATGACCAATATCGCCTTTGTGCAAGTAATTACAGTGGCCGCGCGCACGCACCCATGCCATTAACGCCGCTTGCGCGCTATACAGATCTTCCGGTCCTTGATACTGGCAAGCCTTCACGATTTCGACCTCTGCGCTGATAGCGCCATCGACCTGCCGTACATCGCTAGCATGTTAGCGACCTGCTGCTCCAGCAAGAAACGCCTTCGAACGCGCTCACGTCCGCGCCAGCCCAGCTCTCGACGCAAACCCGAATCGAGAAGCAGGCGCTCCAGCCGTTCGGAAAATACAACGGTATTACACGGATTCACGATATAGCCGGTTTCGCCATCGACCACGGCTTCGCGCGCGCCGCCGAAAGCCGTTGCCACCACCGGTACGCCAGCAGCCATCGCTTCCAATACCACCGTCGGAAAGGGGTCGATATAGATCGAGGGCACAGCCACAATATCCGCCAATTGATAAGCGGCTCGCAGTTCAGCGCCGCTCAGCCAGCCGCCCAAACAGATTGACGGCCGCAAATGTGTGTACTCTTCCGCAACCTGCCTATCCAAAGCGCGCGAGGAAAGAAGCAGCAGCCGCAGTTGCGGAAACTGCTGATGAAGAACGTTAAGCGCCATCAGCATTTGCCGCAAGCCCTTCTCCGCGGTCAAACGTCCCGCGATCAGTATCACCTGCTTTTCTTCCAGATCAAGCCGTCGCCGCAGATAATTAACGAGCGATTCGTCGACGGATTGCCATGCTTTTGCATCAATGCCGTTGTGAACCACCGAGACCGGGGGCATATCGTTTGCAGCGAAAGCCTCTGCCAGCGCCTGACTTGGCGCCGTGCGGTAATGCGTATCACGCACCAGGTAGCGCCTGATTATCCGGTTGCGGAAAGGGTTATGGCGGAAGCGACTCTGGCGCAGATGGTAGCCTCGCGGCGCGCGAGCATCAGCGCGGTTGATATTTTCGGGAGGGCCCGCCGCATACGAATACGGCAGCTTGCCGTAGGCGAAGGTCATCGCATCGTGCGCGCTAAACACAACACCGCTGCCAGCTTCGCGCGCCATTTTCAGCGTATGATACGAAAGCAAGTAATGAATATTGTGCGCATTAACGACATCGGGCTGGATGCGGCGGAGCAATTTGCCAAAGGCGCCCACCGTCTGCGGATTCCACAAGGAAAGCCAGGCGCGGAAACGCTCCGGGTAGCCAGCGCGCAGATGGTAGGTGGGGATTCCGTCGCGAATCTCTTCAAAGGCATCGCCGGCGGTCGTCGCTAAGACATGTACTTCGTGGCCCGCCGTCGACAATCCCTGAGCCAGCCGCCAGACCACCGCCTCCGCCCCGCCCTTTCCTTCCGGAGGAATCCGGTCATTGAGGAGTAGGATCTTCATGACTTGATTTAACCATAATCCCACGCAAGTTACGACTCGGCTCAGGCACAGGAAGCATTCGATAAGTTTCGTAATCTGTAGGGGCGACCCTTGGGTCGCCCGTAGCTAGCGCAAAGCGCCGCATCACATTGCGACGAAGGCGCGACAATATCGTATAAGTATTGAATCAACCATTCGGGAGTGCAAGATGTCGAAAACATTGCAAGCTGCTGACCGCGAGGCGAAGAAACTGGTGGCGAACTGGACGACGGGCGCCGCCTTGACCGGCTGGATTCCCGGCAGCGCTTTCTTCCTCACCGCCGCCGACACCGCCATGATCCACCAGGTGGCGAGCGCCTATGAGGTCAGCGCCTTTGATATGGATCACCTGAGCGGGACCCTGGGCGGCGTGGTCGGAAGCGCGATTGCCGGCGGTGTTATCGCCGAAGTCGTCGGCGTAATTCCGCTGGTGGGCTGGGCGGTCAAAAGCGCCGCGATGGCAGCCAAAGCCAAAGTGATTGGCGACGCCGTTATCAGCTACTTTCGCGAACGCTCCGATCTGCCTGACACCAAGGTCGTCATTCCGATGGAAGTCTCGGATGAAGAAAAGCCCAAGATCGCGCCCAAACAGAAAACCGACATCGCCGTCGAAGAAGCTGACGACTAAGCGCAAAGCACAATCCGCATAAAACATTTGTCCCTGCGCCGCTTATGCGGTAGGCTTATCGGCGTGCCAGACTCACCAGTAAAGGGCGCGCCATGGGATCCACACTGCGGCAAAAGGTGCTGACGCTATATTTGTCCAACTCCGCCCTCGACAGCCCGGTGGTGGGCTGGTCTGTGTACGACGGTACCGGCAAAGATTCGCACACCACCGGCGACAGCATCGAACCGCCCTACGAAACCGGTTTGGATGCGCTGAAAGACGGCTGGCGGCTGATTCAGCAGCCGGTGCTCATCCCGCCTTACCCGGGCGAAGAATACACTACCTCGTTCATGAAATACGGATTTCTCTTTGAAAAGCTGGAGGACATTTAGCTATGGTCGACAAGCAGTATTTGCTCTCCTCGAAACAGATGGCGGAATTCGTCGCGCGCGGATTCCTCCGTTTTGATGAACTCGTGCCGGACGAGATTAACCGGGAAGTGATGCAGGCAATCGACACGCAGGTGATCAAAGGTCACCGGTCGGGCACGCCCCTGTCGCAGTGCTATCAGGGCACACCCATCCGCAAGCTGCTGGATTTGCCGCAAGTCCAGGGCTTAATCCAGAGTTTGGTCGGCGAAGACCCGCTCTTTGACCATGACGCCATCCATGTGCGCGAGGCGAATGAGGGCAGCGCACAAGGATTGCATGCCGATTCGATCATCGATTGCCGCAGTCATTTCGACATCCAGCTAATGTACTTCCCGCACGATGTGCCGCTGGAGATGGGCGGGACGCTGCTGCTGCCCGGCAGCCACTTCCGCCGCGTCAACGAAAGCGATGTCGCCGCCTACCAAAATATGCGCGGGCAAATACCCATGGTTTGCAAAGCCGGTTCGGTGCTGGCGCTCCATCATGGCATCTGGCATTGCGGCCGCCAGAACAAGACGAACCGCCGCCGTTATATGTTCAAGCTGCGCCTGAATCCGGTGGTGCGGCAGCTGCTCCTTTGGAATACCGACGACCTCGTTGACGGTTACTATACGCCGAAAGCGATTCACAGCGCCTTCCCCACGGGCGATGATGTGCCGGGCATCCTGTCGCGGCGGGAGCCCTGGTTCGAGTGGGCTTCAGGCCGGCTGGAGATCGTCAATCGGATCAAACTCTGGCGCTTCTTGACCGGCGATGATGAGTTCGATGTGCATTATTGGCTGGGCCGCCTGGAGAATATGCCGGCCTAACAGCCAACCCCTCCCCCCAGCCCCCTCCCCATAGCTATGGAGAGGGGGAGAAGCATAATGTTTGCTGATCTGTAGACATCGACGAAGTCTCCCCCCATTGCGATGGGGGGAGATTTAGAGGGGGGTTAGCTAGACGCAAACTCACCCTAGCAATACCAATGCAATGCGCTACACTGTATCGCCGATTTCGGTGATTCAGCGGGGACCTTTTGCCCGCGCTTAAGAGGACCAGTCAATTTATGGCATCCTATCACGGACCAAAAGCCAAACCCCAGCGCCGCTTCGGCGAGTTGCTAGTCCCGCGCCCGAAGTATTCCAGGATCCTGGAAGACCGCGCTTATCCGCCGGGCGAGCACGGGCGAGAGAAATCCTTCCGCTCCGGACGGCGCAGCAATTACGCGCTTCAGTTGGATGAAAAGCAGAAGCTGTCCTTCATCTACAACATACGCGAGCGGCAAATGCGCAACTACTACAAGAAAGCGGCGCTGATGCCCGGTCCCACCGGCGTCAATATGCTGAGCCTGCTGGAGCGGCGGCTGGACAATGTCGTCTATCGCTCGGGCTTGGGCGCGACTATCTGGGCGGCGCGCCAAATCGTGGGGCACGGTCACATCTTGGTCAATGGCCGCCGCGTCAACCTGCCCTCGTATCAGGTGCGCGCCGGCGATGAGATCGAAGTCACCGACAAGATGAAGAAGAATGTACATATCCAGGAGTGGGTACAGCAGTCTGCTTACTTCCCGCCCTACATGACCGTGGACAAAGACAACTTCCGCGTCACGCTCGACCGGGCGCCAGAAGAAGGCGAAGTGCAGACGCCGGTCGATATCCAGCAGGTGGTCGAGTTCTACAACCGGTTGACCTAGTTTTTGCAATCACAAGCTGAAGATGTAGAGACGACCCATTGGGCCGCCCTTCTATTTTAATGTTTAGCAAGCAGGCGAACTGGGAGCACGCTCCAAGCTTTGTCGTTTGGGTCAATCTTACTTTGAGCTCAATCCTCGCTGACGGAATCACTGCCCTTGACGCTTGGCGGCGTTTTGGACTGCGCTGGCGGCGGCGCGCTATCGTCTTTGGTCCTGGCGTTGACCGCTGGAATCTTGAGCAGATGCGCCGTGGGATCCTTATGCCAATGAATTTTCACCGGCTCACTATAACCAGTGACTTCAATAATACGCACATTCTCATCCATGCTCGGACTCCCCTTGCATTAGCGGAATACGAAACGAACCAAAATGCTGATACGGCAATCCACCATAGAAATAAGCGAAGGTGAACGTATAAAACCCATCGACAATATACCACAAATGAGTAAGCGGTAAGGCAGCCAAATGAATCTTGGGCAGATCTTCTTGAACTTCAGTTTCATCCAATAGCTTAAGCAGGGTAATGCCTCTAGGATCAATACACGTTACATACAGGTGTTCACACAACTCATCCATGTACCAGGCCGTCAAGAGATTCAAATGCCGCGGCAGCCGAATCGTCCATTTTTCGCCGTCAAACGTGTTTCTCTCGCTTGCCGCTAGGTTTTCGATATTCCAGTTTGTAACAGGCGCGTCGATCCATTCGGGGTTACCTGCGTCATGCGTGATTTCAAGATTCCAAGTCGCCAAAGACCACAAATGCAGCATAACCTGATATCCTATCGCAACTTGCGAATCCGGTTGATCAACTCCGTTGTGCTGTGGCCGGCCAGAAAATCAATCAACTCCACCCGCCCGCCGTAGCCCTCGACGGTCGCGCGCTCGGGCAGCGGTTTGTTTGCGTAATCACCGCCTTTAACGTAGATATCCGGCTTCAGCGCCATAAGTAAGTCGTCTGCCGTATCGGCCTCAAAGATGATCACGGCGCTCACCGGTGCCAATGCCGCCAGCAGCCGCGCCCGCTGACCCTCCGGCACCAGCGGCCTGCCCTCGCCTTTGAGCCGCCGCGTCGAAGCATCGCCATTCAGCGCGACGATCAGCGCATCGCCAAGCTCGCGCGCCTTCTCCAGATATTCAAGATGCCCGGCGTGCAGCAGGTCAAAATGCCCATTGGTGAAGACTAGTGTTTTGCCTTCTCGCCGGAACTCATCGCGCAGCGCCTGCGCTTCATCGAGCGTGACAATGTCGCCCATCCGATCGCCCTCAGCGATCTACCCGCCGATACACCAGCTTTAAGCCCGACCACTGCGCGTCAATCGCCGCGACCTTCACATCGACCAGCCCGCCCGCCAGCGCAACCTCGCGAACTACATCCTCGGTGATATCCGTCGGCATCTTGGCTGCCTTCTTGTACCAGGATATCCAGATCATGCCGTCCTTGCGGATCGCAGCCTTGATGCTGGCGAACTTAGCCGCGTAATCGACGCGCCACTGGAAAAAAGCCTGGACGAAATCATAGTCGCCGCCGGCGAGCTCGCAATCGATTGCGACATCAGACGGCAAATCGCCCAAAAGCTCGAGATAGTTGGCCGGCGCTCGCAACAGCGCGACGCGATATCCACCCTTGATGCCGAGTTTCTTAATGAGTGGCGTGCCCGAATATCCTGCTGTCATTTGCCCGCTCGGGCGAACTTTTTGGGATAGAGTTGGCGCGAAAGCCGCTCCGCTTGCGTCACCCATTCCTCGATGACATCTATGCCTTTTTGCCAGAAGTCAGGATCGTTGACATCGACCCCGACCCGCGCCAGCAGACGGTCGGGATAATCCGAATCGCCGGCTGCCAGCAGGTCAATATACTTTGGTACAAAGCTGTCGCCCTCTTCCTGATACAGCCGGTAAAGCGCCAGAACCAGCAATTCGCCGAAGGAATAAGCGTAGACGTAACCCGGCGTGTGCAGGAAGTGCGGCACATAACTCCACCAGCAGCCGTATTCCTCGGTGATGGTGACGCTGTCGCCGAACATATCGCGCTGCGTTTCCAGCCAAAGCTCATTGAAACGCTCGGCGGTCAACTCGCCTTCTTGCCGGCGCGCATTGTGCATTTTGTCTTCAAAGCGGTTCATCGAGATCTGCCGGAAGACGGTGGCGAAGGTATCCTCTATCTTTTCGGTCAACATTGACAGTTTGACCTCGTCATTATCTTCAGCCGCCATCAAGTCTTGGAAGACGAGCATCTCGGCGAAGGTCGAAGCCATCTCGGCGGTGGTCAGCGGCGTGTAGAGCGCGAATAAGCCATTCTCTGCGCCCGACAGGTACATGTGGATGCCATGCCCCAATTCATGCGCCAACGTGGTGACATCACGCGTATCGCCCAGGTAATTCAGGAAGACGTAGGGATTGGCTGAAGCAACCGTCGAGGCGGCGAAGGCGCCGCCGCGCTTGTTTGGCAGCACCGGCGCGTGAATCCAATGCTCATCAAAGAAGCGCTTCGCCACCGTCTTCATTTGCGGGGTGAAATTCTCGAAGGCAGCCAGCACGATATCGCGCGCCTGCTCCCAGACATAAAAGGCATCGCTCTTCTTCAGATTCAGCGGCGCGTAGCGGTCGTAATCGTAAAGCTCCTCATATCCAAGCAGCGTGCGCTTCAGCCGATAGTGACGCGCGACCAGTTCATAATTGGCGGTCACGGTATCAACCAGCGCTTCGACTACTTCATCGCTGGACTTGTTGCTGAGGTTGCGCGATGAGATCCAGCTGGCGTAGCCGCGCCGTTGGTCGCTGTTGGCTTTGTCCAGCGCCAGGGTATTGAAGATGAATGTCAACTCCATCGACTTTTCCTGGAGCTTGTCGGTCAGTTTGCGCCAAGCCATCTCTCGCACATCGCGGTCGGCATCGCGCATTTTGTTGAGCACGAAGGTCATATTGACCTCGTCGCCGAGCCAGTCGAAACGAAAGGCGCTGGTCAACTGCGTGAAAAAGCGCGCCCAGGCGCCGCTGCCGGTGACGCCCTTCTCAATGATGATCTGCTCTTCCGCCTCGCTAAGATTGTACGGACGGTAACGCCGCTCCGCCTCTAGGTAGTAGCGATACTGCGCCACAGCCGGGTCGTCCAGAATAGCGTTTGCCCGTTCGTCATCCAGCGCATTCCATTCCAGGTCAAAGAAGACCATCTTCTGGCTCAAGGCCGATTCCAACTCTTCAATCCGCGCCACCGCCGCCTGAAAATCGGTGTTGCCGGTATCGGTCGAAAAGTTGAGAAAGGCGAATGAACCGAGCCGTCCGCGCAAGTCGTAGATCGCCTCCATGGCTTCGTAAGCGCTGACAAAATCGGCCGCATTCATCTGGGCGACTTTACCGCGCCAGCGCGCCTGAAACTCGTCGACCATCATCGTAAGCTTTTCGATATCGGCTTTTAGCTGGGGATCGTCCAGGCTCTCATAGAATACGGACAAATCCCAGACGACATCTTCAGCGCCGGTGAGGCGTTCTTGCACCGCTTCGCTCATCGCGACCTCTCCTGTTGGAATATGAATTGCAATGGCTCAATCGTAGCAGAAGCAGATTGTACTTGTAGGGGCGACACAATGTTAACTAGCCCTGGCGCTGAGGGATGTAGGGGCAACCCAGTGGGTCGCCCGCGGAACCCGCCAATATGCAGAAGGGCGAGCCATCGGCTCGCCACTACAACAATAAGTTAACTGCGTGGAAAAGGAAGCAAACTTAATTCACCGCCCACCCGCCGCTTGTGGCACGGCGAAGATCATGCGGCCGGTTGGACGGTTGATTAGCTTGGTTACCTCGACCCCAACATCGCGATTCATATACTTCTGGCCCGATTCCACAACGACCATGGTGCCGTCATCCAAATAACCGACGCCCTGGTTGGGATCGCGCCCGGCTTGAATGATGCGAATATCGAAGGTCTCGCCGGGGATGTATACCGAGCGCACCGCGTTCGATAACGCATTGATGTTGAGGACATCGACGCCCTGCGCGTCGGCGACCTGATTGAGGTTGAAATCATTGGTCACCAGCGAGGCGCTCATCTGGATCGAGAGCGCCACCAGCTTGGCGTCGACCTCGCTGAAGTCTTCGGGATCGTCATCGACGATCTTGACCGGTAGATCATTGTTGCGCTGCAATTCGTTGAGCTTGGCCAGCCCGCGCCGTCCGCGATTACGCCGCAGTGAATCGGAAGAATCCGCGACGCGGTGCAGCTCGCTGAGGACAAAGCGCGGGATAATCAGGGTCCCGCCTATGAAGCCGGTCTCGGCGATTTCAACGATTCGCCCGTCGATCAGCACACTTGTATCCAGCAGGAGTTGTCTTGAAGCGTATGGCTGCAGACGGCGTCCCCGTCCGAAAATCCTTTCGTTGATCACATCAAGCATTTCGCGCGAGCGCAGGCTGAAGATGTTTAAACCCAGATAGCCAAATATGACTGAAACGATTGCCGGCAAAACTCTTCCCAGCGGATCGCCCAGCAGCGACAGCGGGAAAGCCAGCATCAGACCTGCCATCAAGCCGAAAAGACCGCCAGCAAGTCCCACCATCAATTGCGGAACAGTGACTTCACTTGCAGCGCGACGCCAATAACGCAAGGGCATGATCGTGATCCAGGGCGTGGCGATGAGACCTGTCAAAGCGCCAAGAGCGAAAAATATTAGCGAGGTTTGTTCAGATGGCAAAGTTGTATGAGGGGCGAGCGTTTCGCCGATACGAGTGCCAATGATGGAAAACAACACCAAACCAATTAACCGGCAAATCACAAAAGAGCTCATGGCCTCCTGTTCTCCCGTGCTTAGCCCAATCTGTATCCCGTTTGTATTGGCTGCTGGCTTGCGGAGTCCGCGGCTTGCAGATGAGGATAAACAACTTAATCTATACTTTTGAAATCACATGGTGGCCGCCATTGCTGCCATGCGCCCGTCATACGGGTTCAGCAGCGTACGACCAGCAATTCAGATTTCATTATATACGCGGAATGTAGCGCCTACAAAGGGTTCAGCCCTTAATCGCGGCGCAAACCGGCATTGCGGCAAGGGATTTAGTCAGCGGTCACGCGGTAAGGTGTCTGGCCTCTGTTTCCCGGTCAATTGCGTCAAGAAGTTTCATTGCGCTGCAGCGACGCAGGATTCTCCGGCGCGACGAAGCCCAAACCATTGACAGCGGCGAGCGGCTCGGCAACGACCTGGGATTCGCGCAAAGCCATGCGAGCGGCGCGAAGGCGGCGGCCAAAGTTGCCTGTCAAGTAACCCTGCGCTGGGATGAACACGAAGAGCGCCACCGGCAGCAATGCGAGCAGTATCATGCTCGCTGCCAGCGAATAAACAAGCCATTGCAGGGTCAGCGCGCCGTGGTTGCCCAAGCTGCGCAGCAACCTGTTAAATTGATAAAAGGCGCTGGAATCCCAAGTATCGGCATAATTCGCCAAGCCTATCGCCAGCAGCGCCCAAGCGAGAATCAGGTAAATCAGCAACAATGGCATGATTGCAGCCAGCACCCCAGTAAAGGTAATGCTGCCAAATAGACTGACAGCCAGAGATTCTCGCAAGAGATACAACAGCGCAACGACAATCAGAGGCGGCAGATGGTATACAGCCAGCGCCATAAGGACATGAGCGCCTTTGCCGATATCTTCGCCGATGTGATCCCATTCCGGCAGCGGCCGCGGATAATCGCTGCTGACGTTGTGGATGATCTCGGCCAAATAACCCAGCAAGGCGCAAAGGCAGAGCAAACCGATCACCGGAACCGGACAAAGCACAACCAGCAGAGCTGTCTCCGCCAATTTGATCAGCCAGTGTTGATCTTTGAACATATAAGTGAATGCGCGCAGAAATTCCATAATACACTTCCAATGAGTTTTCGCATTTACTTAAAGCTACCGTAACATGTTTAACATAACTGTCAAGCGGCACGGATCCGGAATCGATATGCGCTGCTCGGCGCATTCAGGCTGAGCGATGCATTGAAGCTGAATTCCTCTAGCCCATCGCAAGCGTCTGCATTACATTCAGCGTAAACGCCAGTGTAAACCACCATTCGAGCGATGATCTACTCGATCCTGCGACGAGCCTTTCCCCATGCGGCGCTTGCGCCGAATCCGCTGCGCATCGTCCTGGTGCGTCCCTGCTGCATCGGTGATGTCGTGATGGCGACGGCTGCGCTTTCGGCGCTGCGTGATGCCTTTCCTGATTCGCATATCACTTGGGCGGTTGGTCCCTGGTCGGCGCCGGCGATTGCCCATCATCCAGCGATTGACTCCATACTCGACGCGGGAGCGGACATGCCCTTGCGGTCGCCCGCCTCAATGCGGCGGTTCGTCAGCCATTTGCGCGCCGGGCAATTCGACCTGGCGGTGTCGCTCTTGCGGTCGCCGCTGATGAGCTTGGCGATCTATTTGTCGGGCATTCCCCTTCGCGCCGGCTTGGATAGCGGCGGACGCGGTTTTGGCTACAACCTGCGCGTTCCTATCGACCCGGCAGAAACAGAGCACGAGAGCGAAATCTACCTCAGGGTCATCAGCGCGATCGCGGGCCGCAATGTTCGCGCCTACGCCAACCTGCCGGTGACGGATACGGCGCGGGCGGCGGTTCACGAGCGCCTGGCGGCGGCCGAAATCGCGTCGCCATTCATCGTGGCGCATCCGGGCGGCGGCGAAAACCCGGGAGCGCATTTGTCCAGCAAGCGCTATCCGCCGTCGCAATTCGCCGACATTCTCAATCGGCTGACGGAGGCCAGCGACGCGTCAGTGATCCTGCTCGGCGGACCGGGCGACGGCGAGTTGGTAGGCGAACTGGCGAGCCACTTGACCGCGCCCGCCTGTCAATGGGTTGGCACGCTCGACTTTCAGGAGATCGGCGCGCTGGCCGCGGATGCGCTCTTTTACATCGGAAACGACAGCGGCTTGACGCATCTTGCGGCCGCCAGCGGCGCGCGCGCGGTCATGCTGATGGGACCGACCGATCCGCGGCGGTACGCGCCTCATACGCCCGATCACCTGGCGCTTTGGAAGCCAGTCAAGCTCCGGGCTGGTGGCGCAGCTCAAGCCGGGAGCGCGAACTGGGATTGGGCGCGGGATGGCATATCCGTCGAGGATGCGGTGGAAAAGATTCTGGACTTTCTCGACCCCTGATCGCAGCCCCGCTTGAACATTCATCGTGGTTAATGCGGGCGACTCACGGCGCGCCTGCACAGTTTGTCAGTGTCGCCGCTGTCACTTGTTGCCGCGCTTTGTGCTAGGATAGCGCCATTTGCAGTATGGATCGCGCGAAAGGATCACCCAATGAGCTACCAATACATCCTTGTTGATATGCCGGCTGAGGGCGTCGGGCGGGTGCGGCTAAATCGGCCCGAGGCGCTGAACGCCTTGAATTCAGCGTTGATGGACGAAGTGAACGAAGCCATGCTCGCCTTCAACAGCGACGCGACAATCGGCGCGATGATCCTGACGGGAAACGACAAAGCCTTCGCCGCTGGCGCCGATATCAAGGAGATGGATGGCAAGACGCAGATAGATATGCTGATGACGGTCTCCCTAGTTGATCGATTCGATTTCAAAAAGTTGAGCAAGCCGGTCATCGCCGCCGTATCGGGATATGCGCTGGGCGGCGGCTGCGAAGTGGCGATGGCTTGCGACATGATCGTCGCTTCCGAGAGCGCCGTCTTCGGGCAGCCGGAGATCAACCTGGGCATCATCCCCGGCGCCGGCGGCACACAACGCCTGACGCGCGCCGTGGGCAAGGCGCTGGCGATGGAGATCATGCTGACCGACCGCAAACTGGGCGCGGAAGAAGCGCTGCAGTACGGTTTAATCAACCGCGTGGCGCCGCTGGATGAATACATGGATGTTGCCATTGGCATCGCTCAAAAAGCGGCGCGGCGCTCGCAAGTGGCCATCCGCCTGACCAAAGAAGCGGTGAATAAAGCTTACGAGATGACCCTGGAAGAAGGACTGGCTTACGAACGGCGCAACTTCCTGGTCGCTTTCGGCTCGGAGGACAAAGTCGAAGGCATGCGCGCCTTCATCGAAAAGCGGCGGGCGGAATGGAAAAACCGCTGAGCCTGAAGCTGCTCTATACCGCGAATATCGCCGGTGACCTGGCGCTGCTGCCGCGGCTGTTTACCGTCATACAACAACTGCGAGCGGACCCTTGTCAGCCAGTCCTGCTGCTCGATCTGGGCGCGTCCTGCGCCGATGATGTCTGGCATTGCCGCGAGACGGGCGGGCGCTCGACCCTGATCGCGCTTGATGCCATGGGCTATCACGCGGCGAATGTCAAAGGGACGCTTGATGAAAGGAATCGCGGAAAGCTGGCGGAACAGGTGACGATGGCGCTGGTGGATGAGGGGCGCGATTGGCTGTATCACGTGCCGCCGGTGAGCGACGATAGCATAAGCGTCCGACTGCGCGCGCGCGATGACGAGGCGCGACTGCAAATTGTACTTTCGCCGGCGCAGCGCATAGCGATAAAGGGAAACGCTATCTTTCTGCAAAGCGTCGGCGCCGGGCAAGTGGGCGAGGTCTTGGTGGACCTGCGAGAAGCGCCGGTGCTGATTGGAGAACGAGTACACAGGATTCCGCCCGATACGCCGCCGAATCCGAGCATCGCCGGGACGGTGGAGTTCGTCGAGGCGGAAGCGCGATACTTCGCCAGGCAGGCACGCTAGACGCGGACGATTTGACAAATTGGGTTATCGTGAGTACTCTTCGTATAGCTTATTGAGGAGTAAACGTGGACGTCTTGGATACAAGCAAGAGTCGGCTCAATCGCGTAGAAAGCGATATTGAGACTCTGCGAACTACACAGGCAAATATTTTGGATCACCTTGACAGTTATTCCAAGACGCTGAACGAAACGCGCAATATTGCCGACGAGAATCGACAGCGGCTGGACAGCATTGAAAACCGGCAGAAGCAGATGGAAGACCGGCAGAAGCGAATGGAAGACCGGCAGAAGCGAATGGAAGACCGGCAGAAGCGAATGGAAGACCGGCAGAATTCGCTAGAAGAGATTGGTTTAGAACACAGCGCCGCATTGCTCGAAGTTCACAAAATTCTATTGAGCATCGCCAATAGTCTTGACCTCACCCTCGAGATGCCGGGCGGCGAAGACTAACTGGGCGCCCGCTCCAGATTCAGCGCCTGCAGCCGGCGCAGCATTTATTCCGCAACATCCAATACCGAGTACGCCCTGCCGCAGAGGTGGTGGTCGATTTGGCAGTGAAGTTGGTCGCCGCAAGGAGCGAAGCAGTTGGCGAAGACGCGGAGCTCATGATCCAATGATGGCACGGAAGCTCCATATCATATCGCGGCGCCGCGAGCACCCGGGCGTCATCGCTTCGCTCGCTGACTTCGACTGGCGCAAGGGCGAATCGATGAGTCTCGACGCGCTGTACGCGGATCCGACCATTTCGCTCTACTGCCTTGAACACAGCGGCGAGCAGGCGATTTTCACCAAGCTGCCGGACGGCATTGATCTGGCGCAAGCGCCCTTCATGTATCAAAAGCAGTTTGATAAAGCCGAGCATCTCATCGCCCTGCCCTACCGCGATTTTATCGGTTTCGCCGACAGCATTGAATTGCCTCAAGAGACGGCGCTCTTCCTGCACAATATCGGGCGCTGCGGCTCGACCGCGCTTTGCCGCTTCCTCAACGAGGCGCCGGGCGTAATGGCGCTTTCCGAGCCGGACGCTCTGACCGGGGTGCTCACGGGACAGTTTTCGCGCGCGTGGGGTAGCGCTCTCATACAGGCCTGTCTGGTCTGGCTGTTTCGTCAGGCTGTATTCGGTGGCGAATCGCATTATGTCGTCAAGCTCCGCAATCAAGCCGTCACCGTCATGAAAGCGTATATCGACAGCATGCCACACGCGAAGCACATATTTCTGTATCGCAACGTACTGGAGTGGCTGGCCTCATTCCATCGACTAAGGGTGAATCGCGGCGACACGCCGACACGCTACAGCCGCCAGCAAGTCATCGACCAGCAAGTTTCATATTTTCGATGTTCGCCAGCCGACATTGAACGCTACGCGCCGCTAGAAATCACATCCTACTTAAGCCTGGAGGGACGCGCGCTCGGCTGGCTCTTTATGCTGGGGCGCTATCTCGATCTCCACGAAACTCAGTGGCCGATCCGCGCCATGCGATACGTGGATTTGCAAGCGGATCGAGATGGCATTCTCAAACGCGTCTTTGCCGTGATGGGATTGCCGTCGGCGGAATGGGAGCGCGCCAGTCCCATCTTCGACCAAGACGCGCAAGCCGGCACGATTTTCGCCCGCGACGGCAATCGCGCCAACAACATTGATTTGCCCGACTCTATGAAAGCGACCATACACAAGCTGCTGGCACATCAGCCCGTGCTAAATCGTGCCGATTTCCTTCTGCCGGGCACAATTTAGGCAGATAGCGATTGGCTCAAAGCCAGAAGAGCTTAGGGTACAACGCGGTGATTCAGCATCTCGTTGAGCGCGACGACGAGGCGCCGCAGTTCCTCTTCCATTTCGCGGCTGATGCCATCCTGGATCAGCGCTTCGCGGAATAGGTCGCGGGCGTCGCGGATATTCTCATGACCCTCGCGCAGTTTATTTAAGCCCTTGCGCATTTGCACCCGGGCGTCGCTGCTGGCGGAGCTGGTGTAATAGTCGGGGAATTGCCATCCCAGCTCGGCGGCGGCGCGCTGCAAGCCATTGACGAATTCGCGCGCCGATTCTATCTGCTCGCCCGCGCCGCGATTCAGCAATTCTGTGATGCCTTCGCTGAGGCTGGGCTCCATGCTGAAGTCGAGCGAGTCGATATCGGTATAGCGCGCTTCGACCGCGTCGCGGCTGCTGGGCTGGGGGCGCAGCGAAGTCTTCTGCGGCGACATGCCGGTGAAGATGGTGTACAGTACGCCGACGCACATATTATGCACATCTTTCATGTATTGTTGCGGCGATTGCATACGGTCGTCTTCGAGGATGCGCGAACTATTGAAGTCGATGACCTTGAGGTGGAGGCCGTCCCAGTAGACGTGCTCTAACTTGTGATCCAGATAGACGATCTTGTTGGAATGCGCCAGTACCAGCAATTCGCTGAATTGCAACGCCAGCGCAATGCCTTCTTCGCTGGGCAAGCGCCAGCGCTTATTGGGCTTGTTCGGTTTCATCAAATAGAAGAGGCTGTGATAACGCGGCAGATTCTCCAGCGCCAGGTAGGGTCGCCAGCCGGCGGCGGCGAAACGCCCCAGATTATCGATGAATCCGCGGACGTCGCCTTGGAAAGAGGTGATTTCGCCGGCGCGCGGCGCTTCTTCGCGGTCGGAGATGAAACCGCAATCGTAAAGCTTGACAATATTGGGGCTGTGCCAGAGGCGGGCCAGGATATCGGCTTCGTTGCCGAAGGCGCGATACTCCCATTGCATATCGCCGTTTTCGTCCAGGTGTTCGGGGCGCATGACTTTGAAGGCGACGCTGCTGCCCTGGCGCAAGTCGACCGCGTCAAGTACGCGCGCGTAATGACCGAGGGCGAAGGTATCAATATAATTCTTCAGTTGATACAGTTCCGAGAGTCGCGGCATAGCCTGTCCAGCTAGTCAAGCGCCGCACCCCGAAGCGTAACGGCATAAACTGACAATGTACCATTACCGTAGAACATTATACAGGGTAGCTTTAGCTGACGCTTGCCCGCCGATAAGGTCAAGCCGAAGCCTGACCGCGTCTGCTAAAATGACCGCTGTAGGAGCTTGTTCGTTAGAGGTTTACGCCGTGCGTTACGCCATACTTTGCCTGCTCTGCTTGCTCATTGGCGGTCCCGCGCAAAGCCAGCCACCTGACATCGTTGAGCGCGCCCGGCGCAGCGCGCTTGCTGCCTTCCCGCAATTGGACGGCAGCAAAACGTCTGTTGTTGCGCTTGCGGCGGTGAACACGACGGCGCTCGGCTGCCGGCTGATTGATGGTCTAGCGCTGCCGACGCCGATTGAGGCGTTTCGAGTTGAGTTCCTGCTCGATGACCTGCCCTTCGCCGTACATGTCTCGGCCGATGGCGGCATGGTTCAGCCCTGCGATGAGCGCTTCCCCAATCTGGGTGCTGGGGCGCAACCGCTAGTCCGCGCCCGCCTGGACAGCGATGGCGACGGCTTGAGCAACAGCGCCGATGCTTGCCCGCAAATCGCTGGCATCCCGGCTGGAGAACGAGCGGGCTGCCCGAATCGTCGCGACGGCGATCGCGATGGCGATGGCAGCCCCGACGCGCGCGATCGCTGCCCCGAGCAGGCGGGCGCGGCGGCAGCCAATGGCTGCGCGCTGATGGGCGACGAAGACGGTGATGGCGTGCCCGACCATGCCGATATCTGCCCGGCGGACCCGGGTCTGATGCGCCAAGATTTCGCGCTCGGCTGCCCCGCCGATGGCAGCGGCAGCTCGCAGCGGCCGCGAAGCGTCGACGATGTCTGCCGCGCCAATGGCGATGCGTCGATCTACCTGGACCGCAGCGAAGGCGCCGAGACGGTCGGCATATTGAGCGATGCGCTAGACCGGTCAATCATCGGGCGAACGGCAGCGCTGGACTGGTATCAATTAGCTCGCGGTTGGGTCAAGAGCAGTGATCTGCGGCTGTCCGGCGCTTGCTACAATATCCCGCTGGTCAATACGGCGCCCGGCGGCGCAACCGGCTGTTTTCTGCGCCCGCGCGCGGATTATGCCAACGTCCGCCAAGCGCCCGGCGGTAAGCACGTTTCCCGCCTTTACGCGAATCGGACCTTCCCCGTGCTGGGCCGCAACCTCAAGGCCGACTGGCTGTATTTTCGCGCTGGCTGGGTGAATCGCGCGGTGCTGGCGCTTTCCGGCAGCTGCGACGAACTGCCCATATTCGATCCGGCAAGAGTCGCTACGGGCGTCATTCACTTTTGCCCGCCCGATTATCCCGGGCTGCTGCCGCCCCGCATCGATATTGGCAAGCGCAATGCGCGAATCGCCTCCCATTCCATCGCCAACCGCCTGCGCGCCGCGCCCGATGTCGCTGCCGAGCAAATCGGCGAAATCCCGCCGCGCGCCCTGCTGGATGCCGTGCTAGACGGACCAGCCTGTAAGGACACCCATGTTTGGTGGCAAGTGGAGTCCGCGGGCGTCGTCGGCTGGACGGTCGAAAGCGATCTCAACTTCAATTTTTACTATCTGGAGCCGATCACAAGTGAAGCCGAGGCGGTCAGCGCGAGCAAGAATCCCTTTGTCGAAACGCTTTCACTCACGGAACAGCCCGCGTCGAATCGCATCATACACAGCGCCAACGCCGCCGCCCTCGACACCATCGGGCTGCTTTCGATTAAGATGCCGCGACAGATCGCCTGGTCGCCCGATGGCGCGGAATTGGCAGTCGTCGCTGATGACGGTTCGATCCGTCGATACGGCTATCCGGATCTTGTGTCAATTTCTAACGCAGCCGCGTCCACAGCGTCTCGACGCGCGTCCGTCATCGCCTACCACCCGCTTGAGGCAAAACTGGCTGTCGGCCGCGCAGACGGCTTGGTGACACTCATCGACCTGGAGAGCGCTCAGCCCGATTCCGCAGCGATCTCGCTGGGCGAGGCAGCCGGTCCAGTTCAGGGAATCGCCTGGTCACGCGCGGGAGACAAGCTGGCCGCCATCAGCGGAGACGAGAGCCTCCAGCTGGCGCGGCGCGCCGGGGCGCTAAAACTTTGGGCATTGGCTGAACCATCCTTCGCCGGCAGCAAAGTCCTGCTGCATTATCACTTCCCCTACCTATTGACGGCGGTCGCCTTCAGCGCCGATGATCGATTTCTGGCGGTCACTGGCGAATCCGTCGCGGATGAAAACGCGGCGCTCTGGATTTACGACACCTCAGAAGGCGAGCTGCTTTTTTCGAAAGCGCTGGTTCCGGCGCGAGGCGGCGCGCGCGTGCTTGTGTCTCCCGACAGGACCTTGGGCGATTTCGTTTACAATAGCGGCGACAGCCTTTACCAGATCCATGCGGAAAGTGGCGAGGACAGGAGGATTTATCACCGAGCGGGTGAGCTGCTGCCGCATTTTGCTTTCCGCTGGCAAGTGATCCCGGATGCGGAAGCGCTGCTCGCCATCGCGACGGTCGCGCGGAATGGCGATACTCGACTGCGCATAACCAATGCGCTCAATCCCCACTCTCCAACTACCGCATTCGAGATAGCGCCGTCCGCCATTTCCTTCAGCCCAGACGGGCGGGCGCTCGCGGTCGTCGCGCCCGTGCAGGACAGCGCGCTTGTTCTCGGCGTAACTGATCGCTAGTCATTGGCTGACGGTGACCTTCAAATATGCTAGCATGAACGACGGCTTTACCCACAGATTCAGAAGGTGCCCTGATGCAGCAGCCATTGACCGTTACCCCGGTCAGCGCGCCGGTTCAAGAACAGCCATTTGATTTGATTGCGATCCTGAAGACCAGCCTGGACGCCACGACGATCAAACTGGGAGACGGCGATGTCGTCGCCATTTCCAGCAAATACGCCTCCATCGCGGGGAACCGCATCATTAATCTTGCCGATGTCCAACCGACGCGAGAAGCGCAGAAACTGGCGGAGCAGTACAAGATGGATGCTGCCGTGGCGCAACTCGTTATTGACGAAGCCGATCATATATTCGGCGGCATTGAATTGGGCTTTCTGCTGACGACGAAAGGCGGCGTGCTCTCGCCGAATGCGGGGCTGGATCGCTCCAACATCCCCAGCGGAAAAGCCGTGCTATTGCCCGAAGCGCCGTATGCGCTGGCCGAGTCAATTCGGCAGGCGCTGCAAAAGCATTACGGCTGCCGCATAGGCGTGATTCTGACCGACAGCTGGCTGATGCCGGGTCGCTATGGCACGACAGGCGTCGCAATCGCCATGGCCGGCTTCCAGCCGATTAAGGATGAGCGGGGCAAGCAAGACCTCTTTGGCAATCCAATGACAGTTACGCAAGTCGGTGTGGCTGATTCACTGGCGGTCTGCGCGCAAGTGGTCATGGGCGAGCGAAACGAAGCGAAGCCCTTCGCGGTTGTGCGCGGCGCCGACATCAAGCTGACCGACCTGCCTCTCTCCGCCGATGCCGTATCGATACCCTGGCGCCACTGCATCTATATCGAGTCCTTGACGCTAGGTCTCGCGCCAGCTGACGGATCGAACAAAGTCGCAGTTGGAAGATTACTGCGGCAATAGTTTAGCTATTAGTGTATTCATATATTCATCTTAACTAAATCTAAACCACTTCTATTAGTTGTGTTGACTTGGATACGACAGCGCTTGTACACTTGCGGACTGTCTTCATGTCAACCTCACATGATTGCAGTCTACTTACCCGATGAATGTTTCATCAGAACAAGGAGTCGACTCCCATGAAGAGGAAGTTAGCAGGTGTGTTTTGTCTCTTGGCAGGTTTACTGGCCGCTGCAATGCTACCGACGACTGCGCTCGCTGACGAGGATGTTCCGACCGTCGCGGTCTTGAGCTACCGCAACGCTTCGGGCGTCAGCAGCCGTTTGGTGCAAGCGGTGTACGACGTGCTCAATTATCACGGCTACTTGAGCGATGAAGAAGCCGAGTCCATCGTTCCTAACGAAGACTTCACTGGCGAGAAGATCAATATCATTTGGCGGGATGCAGGCGGCGACATCTCCACAGTGCCTATCATGACCGAGTACGCGCTGGACCATGGCGCCTCTGTGATGGTGACGACCACAACCAACGTGACGCTGAACGCGATCCATGCCGCGGAGGAAAGCGGCATTACGCCGACGCCGCTGGTGATATTCTCCCTGGTCGGCGCGCCCTACAAATCGGGTGTAGCGGACGCGCCCTGCGTCAAGCCGAGCCACGTACTGGGCAGCCACGCGCTTAGCTCGTACGAGGATTTGATGGCGCTACTGCCTATGCAAGATCCTGATATTGACTTTGTCGGCAGCTTCATGAACCCGGGCAATTCCGGTCATGCTTACGCCACTGGGCAGATCAAGGAACATGGAGAGGCGCTTGGCATCACCGTTGAAGAGGCCCCCTGGCTGGATGCCGCCGATGGCCTGGTTAACGCCGAAAGGCTGATCGACAGCGGCGTTGATATGTTTGTGTCGCTGGGCCACCCGCCGTCGCTGCCCGCCATTATCGAGGCGTCCAACGAAGCAGGCATTCCCATTCTGGCCACGGCGATGTCATACGTTCATCGCGGCGCACACATCGCGGCCGGATTCTACTCCTACTACAGCGAAGGCGCCGTGGTAGGCCACATGCTCACCGCCGCCCTTGATGGCGAATTGGAGCCTTGGAAAATCGGCATCCATGCCTCGCCCAAACTGGCGGTCGCCTTGAACCTGGATTCCATTGAAGCTGGCGGTATTGAGATCTCTGACGCTCTGATGGAGCGGGCGGACTTCGTCGTCGAAAATGGCGAAAGCACGGAGGTTTTTGTCAAGCCGGAGTATCCGGATGTCGATATGGATGCGCGCCACGCGGAACGCAGCGCCTTCCTGGACACGCTCTTCTGCAGCGAAGAAGAAATCGCGGAGCAGCGCGCCGCGCTCGAAGCCGACGAGTAGAGCGAGTAACAGTCTTAGCAGCAAGCGTTCATGGCGCGGGCTTGGCAGATTGCAGCGCTGACCCGCGCCACCGCGCTCCAATTGAATGTTGGTCCATTGTCTATCGACGCCGTTTCGATACCGTTGCGCTACTGTATCGACATCGAAAAAGCTACAGTCCGCCCCAGCCGGGAACGGCGGCGCGAAACCAGCAGAAATTGCAGGCAAATCGCCTTGTGCAGTTTCGACAGATTTGCCGGATTTACCGCCGCCTCCCTTTGACAGCGGCTTAACCATGCCTTAGACTGAAAGCAAGTGATTCAGGAATCGTAAACGATGCGCGATTGCCGTTCTTCACATAGATTCGCCCGAAAAAACGCGGAGTGACTGGCAAAGTCGCGCCGCGTTTTTTGGTTTGTCAGTCCGCGTCAAATGGAACAAGAAAGGAAAACGATGGACGCAAGCATGATTAACAAGATTCAGAAGGCGGGCGAGTATGCCAGCCAGCCGGAACGCGTTACCTTCACCAGTTTAATCGTGCAATTCCGCGGCGCTAACAGCAACCACATTGTCAGCCTCGGGGACGAAGGCTGGTCCTGCACTTGCTCCGGATTTGAGAAATACGCGATTTGCCCCCATATCATGGCGCTCGAGACCTTGTTTAAGCCGATGCTGAAGCGTCGACCGCTGCCATACGCGCCGGGGCAGAACATCGTCAGCGATGTAGAAAAAGCGAAGCGCTATTCGCAGGAGATTGATCGCATCCACATTGTCAGTTTTGCATGCAGCTTTGAGGGCTATAACAAGACGCACCAAATCACTTACGATAATGGTCAATGGACGAGCACGGCATCCTTCTTCGCCCAGCGCGGCGTCTGCAGCCATACGATGGCGCTGGAGAAGATCCTGAAGGGCTTTGTGGAGCCGGTGCGGGTTCAGCCGGCGGCATAAAGCAAGTTGGAAATCTAGCGCAAGAATGGGCGAGCCACCGGCTCGCCCCTACAGACTTCAACCGGGCTGGAAACGGAGTGATTTTGACCCATTGCGTCAGAAAACATCTTCTGCCGACGACTCAATTGGAGCCGACGGCTGCCGCCTCGCCTTTGCCTTCTTCTTCCGCCTCCAGCCGCGGATCGCCCGGCGCCACCTCGAAGACGGCCTGCCAGGGCTGGTAGCGCGTGAAGACCTGATCGCGCTTGACCAGGTTGCCCGCGCTATCGTAGATGTTGCGATAAACCCAGACATCGGCGCCGTCGGCGGCGTAATCGATCTGGCGGATTTGCCCGCTGTACAGGTCGGTCGCCTCGACGTACTTGTCTTCTGGCGCCGGCACAACATCACGGATGATGGGACTCTCAATCGCCGTGCGCCAATGGCGCGTGCTGTAAATGCGAAATTGCAGCGCATCTTTCGCGCCCAGAAAGCTGCTTTCGATCAGCAAATGATGCGGCGTGTTATTCCGAAAGCGCAGGTCGATTTCCGGCTGCCAAATGGCGGCATCAAGTCCAGGACCGGCGCCGGCGTACTCATAATAGCCGACGCGGTAACCGTGGCTGTTGCGCTCGGTGATGGCGTAACCGCCGCTGAAAGCCGCGCGATACATCGTCGTGCTGACCTGGCAAATGCCGCCGCCGATGCCAGTGACGGTGGCGCCTCCAAGAATGACGCTGCCTTCGAGGTAACCCGCTTCCGGCGAGATATCACCGAGATGATCGTTGAAGGAGAATTCCTCGCCTGGCGCGATGATGATTCCGTTGAGCTTTCCGGCGCCGATGGCGATATTGCTGCGCCGGTTCGGCCAGGAGCCCCAGTAGTAGGTGGTCGCTTCCGCCACCAGCTCAGTAATGCCCAGTTCCACTGCTGTGACGCCTTCGTGATAGCGCGGCGTCAATGGCTCGAAGACCATAGCCACCCGCCGATTCAGCGGGTCGAATATCGCCGCTTGCAGGCGCTGCATTGTCGCTTCCACATTTAGTTGTCGCCCCGTTGACGATGGATACAGCGCCGTCAAACTCCCGTCGGTCGGATTAAAGTCGAATAACCCGTCGATGGCTGCTTTAGACAGCGCCGGCGAAAGCGTGGCGAGGAAGCGTTCAAGCGCGCTAAGGTCCAGGCTCACGTCGTAGCGCCGGACCTCGCCGTCTGCGCGCAGCGTAACCTCCAGCGCCGAGCGGATTTGCTCTTTGCTGATAACCCACGGTGTCAGCATGGCGCCGTTGCGGTCGGCGCCTACAAGGTGCAGCGGCGTCGAAAGGGCGATCTCAATCTTGGCGGCCGCCTCAGCGACATTCCATTGACGCGGCGGACTCTCGTCAATGATGAGGGTGATCTCGCGCTCGGAATCCGGTGACAGCATCGCCCTAGATATAGCGGCTAGCGTCTTCTCGATGTTCAACCGTCGCCCGGTCTCACCGGGTTCAATGCCGACCGTGACACCATCCATGCGCAGCGAAGCGTCACGCCGCTCGACATTGATTTCAGAAGCCAAGCGCTTGAGGAAGGCGCGCGCGGCCGCGGGGTCGAACTTCAGCCTGACCGCCAGGTTGACGCCATTAAACCAGGCATCAGCCTGATCACGCAGACTGCGGCGGCTGCTTTCGCCACGCCCAACGCTGAAGGCGCGCTCAACCAACTCCTCCGTCGGGAAGCCCAGCCCCAGTTCGCCCGCCGTCGCCGTCCAAGCGCGTTCGCCATCGCGGAAGGCGAAGACAGCATCTTCGACATGCTGAAAGCCATGTGACAGCGCCGCCGCCGCTTCCGCCCGCGTCAGACCGCCGATAGCGAATTCGGCAACCTTCACGCCGGGCACGATGCGATCTTGAATTGCGATTTGAAAGGCAAGGGCGCCGGCAGCGAAAACCAATGTCAGCAGAGACAAGCCCGTGAACGCAAGGATGGCCAGGCGCAGCAGGCGCACCAGCCAAGGCGCCTTGGGCGATGGATAGTGTTTGCTCTTCATCCCTTCGCTCAATTGCGATCGCCGGCGCCGTTTCCGGTTGTCGCCATCAGCAGCACATCATGTTGCGGCATCGGCTTCGGCTCGTCGCCGCAAGAGGTATGCCGCGGGGCGGATGCGCCGGTATTAACTTCAGCGGCAAATGTCGCGCCATTGCCATCGCTGAAAGTGACGCGCCGCTGACCGCCGCCCAGGTCATTCACTTCCGACAGTCGCAGGTCATTGAAGCCGTATTTGCGCGTCTTCTCGCGAACGCGGGCTTCGGCCGCGCCAGCCGCCAAATGAGTGGCTTCGTCCAATTCGTGGCCTGCGTAGCAGCCGCGCCCGCGATACTTATGCGTGAGCATGAAGCCGCCTCGATGATTCATCACCAGGCTTTCGACATCATGAGGATCAAGATGACCGTAAACAATGCCCGCCGGAAAGGCGATCAGGGTGGCCGCCATGCGATGCCCGCCGATGTGCGTCGTCTGCCAGACGCGATCGGCCCCAGCATAATCAGCCAGCGCTTGATACACCGGCGCGCCATAAGCGGCGCAGCAGGGATCGTGCCGGCCGTTGGTGCAGACAGTGTAGAGCTCGTCGATTTCGCTCATTTCGCGGGCGCCGATGCGGGGCGCGCCTCGCTCCCCGAGGCTGGCGATATCGAGTTCGAGCAAATCGGCATACTCGGCAAGCGCAATATGGTAGATTCTCGGCTCGGCTTGGTTGGTCAGCGCGATATAGAAATTCTTCGCGTCGCCTCGCGGGCGGCGGATGAAAAGGATTTTCGCCCGTGGCGTCATTTGCAGATGTCGCAAAATAGGCGCGAATTCGCCGGCGCTGCTGGCGGCTTTCACCGCGCTCCCGCCCCAGCCGCCGTAATCTGGCAAGTTACTCTCGATCAAGAAGAACGTATCAGCTGGCTTGAAGGTGCCGGCAAGCGTTTCATTCAAAGCGCGCGATTCTTCGGCGCAAGACATCGTCATCTGCATAAGAATCTCTCTATCCAATGGCTTTCGATTTATCCACTAGTTTACCATGCGCGGCGCGGGAATGGCACAGGTACGCGATGATGATATCGCTGAATTCGCCTCGCCATACTGTGCCCCGCCGCGGCATGATATACTAAGCTGGACTCCAATTCTGTTGTCGAAGGACTGCTATGTCATTCCTGGCGCCGGCCGGATTTGCCGCGCTGGCGATCGCGATTCCGATTCTGCTGCTGTACATGCTGCGTTTGCGCCGGCGAGAAGTGCTGATTTCAAGCACCTTTCTCTGGCGTCAAGTGGTGCAAGATACAGAAGCCAACACCCCTTGGCAGCGCTTGCGGCGCAACCTGCTGCTATTCCTGCAGCTGCTGATACTGCTCCTGCTGGCGCTGGCGCTCGCCCGACCCTTCATCATCGTGCCGACAATCAGCGCTGGCAAGGTCGCCTTGCTGGTGGATGCGTCCGCCAGCATGACCGCAACCGATATCGCGGATGATACGCGTTTCGCCGCGGCGAAAGATCAAGCGCGACAGATCATCAACAGCATGAATCCGCAGGACATCATCTCACTGATCCGCGTTGGCGATGTACCCGAGCCGCTGACATCGTACACGTCCGACAAGAACGAATTGCGCCGCGCCCTGGCGGACATGATTGTTGGTGAAGGACGAGCCGACTGGGATACGGCGCTGACCCTGGCGGCCGCCGGCGCCGCGGGAGCCGAGGATTTCAGCATAGTTATGATATCCGATGGCGGCATTGGCGACATTGCCGGGCTGCCGGCCAATATCCCGCAGCCGATCTATTTGCCCGTTGGCGAATCATCAAGCAATGTCGGCATCACCGCTCTTGCTACGCGCGCGCTCGCTGGTCAGCGGCCGCAGCTCTTCGCCCAAGTGACCAATTATGGCGCTGAACCAGCCGATATCTCGCTCGTCATTCGCCTTGATGATGTGCTTCGCCTCTCCCGCAGCGGGACGATTCCAGCGCGCAGTCAACTACCCATTCCCTTCGATGAGCCTATTGCCGAAAGCTTCGAGACGCTCTCGGCGACGCTCACATTCGATAACGATGCCGAAGATTATCTCGCGCTGGACAATCGCGCCTGGACGGTGCAGAACGAAGCCAAAACTCGCCGCGTCTATTACGTTTCTCAAGGCGAAAACCTCTTCCTTGAGCAAGCCTTGCGCAGCCTGCCCGGAGTGCAGACTTTTCGCGGCAACGCTGAAAACAGAGGGCTGCCCGCGGAGCCCTTTGATCTATACGTCTTTGACGGTTGGCTGCCGAACGACTTGCCAGGCGGCGACATACTTATCGTCAATCCGCCCAATTCAACGCCGTTTTTTGCTGTCGGCGAACTGCTTCCGGCAACCGATGAGATCGAGATTTCCAGCGAAGAATCGCCGATCACATCCTTCGTCGATTTGGACGAGATGAGCCTGCTGCAGTTTCGCGCGATCGAAGCAGCCTGGGCGCAGTCGCTCATCCGCGCCGGGGAGGAAGCCATTTTGGCGGCTGGCGAAGTCAACGCGCAGCAGATCGCGATTCTGCCCTTTGACCTGCGCGACTCTAATCTGCCTCTGCTCATCGCCTGGCCCGTGCTTATGGCGAACCTGATGGATTGGTTCTCGCCCTCCGACATCGTCTCGCTACCGGATGGCTTAACTGTCGGCGATGTGCTGGTGATCTCGCCGCCGCTGCTAGCCGAAAGCATCCGCATCACGACGCCAGACGGAAACGTACGTGTCCTGCCGGTAGAGGGCGATAAGGTTGCTTTTGCCGACACGGGAAAGCTCGGGCTCTACCGTCTGGAGGTACTGCAAGCGGGTGAGGTGACCAGCGCGCAGAGCTTCGCGGTCAACCTCTTCGCTACCGGCGAGAGCGACATCGGTCCCGTACCTGAAGCCGATCTGCAACTGGGCGGCGGCCTGATGGCGGCCGAAGCCGATGAGCAACTGGGCACACAGGAATTCTGGATGTTGCTGGCGCTGGCGGCGCTGTTGCTGCTCGCCATCGAGTGGTATGTCTATCACCGGCGGCTTCAAGTGCCGACCGTTCTCAATCCGGCGCCACGACGTTTCAGATTTCCATGGCGAGGGCTTCAAAGTTCTTAAGCTTGATCACGGATTCCAGCAGTTTCCCCGAATCGGTGTAACAGATATTCTGCAGATAGACATTTACAATATCGGTCAAGGTGGCGAAGTGATCGTCATGATCGCGGGCGGCGAGCGCGCCGACGATGATGGCCGGCTTTACAATCGTCTGTGTAATGCCGGGCAGGACCGAAAGCTGATCGCGGATCGCGTATTCTGGATCAATTCGGATGGACTCGGGCAGGCTGTCGAATTCGATCGGCTCGCTTTCGCTCTGCGGATACTCGATATCGGCGAGCCATTCCGCATCAATCTCGCCGCTTCCCAGGCGTTCGACCGTGCGGCGAAAGTCAACCGAATAAGGGATATTGCCGGGCAGCAGGAATTGCGCCGGCGGCGACGAGCGGATGACCAGCGTGCCGTAAACATAGCAGCGGCGACCGAGAAAACGCGCGATATTCGCTTGAATCTCCGGCAGCGCGTGGATCGCTGTGCGCTCCGGCATTGCCTGATCCAAGCGAACGCCGCTCTCGCCAACATACAAGGTGAATTCCTTGCGATAGACGGCGGCGGTCAAGATCTCGACGGCCGGTTCGGAGGCTGAGAGCGGGCGCGGCAGCACTCGGACGCAAGCGCGCACGGCATCGTGCACGCGGTATGTCTGGAAGCCGGGGATGTGTCGCGGATTCAAGCGCGATAGCCCGTGCCACAAGGTGGAGTCGCTGCTGATGGCTTCGGCGCGAACGGCATGGTTCTCCGGCTCATCTTGTTTCACCAGCCAGACCTGCTGAAAGCGCGACACACTACGGTCGTAATTGGTGATGAGCAGGATGCCATCAATGTTGACAATCTGATTGGCATAGCCTTCCGGATGATCCAGAATATCGGCAATGCTGGCTTGCATTTCTCCGCCTGCGCCTTTTGCCTGCACGCTCATTATAACAGTGATTACGGGGCGCTATTCGTTCAGGCGAAGTGTTTGCGCAGCCTGCGGGCAAGGGGCGCGCGGTTGCATTTGGTCAAGACGAAGCTGTCGCAGCCGTGGAAAGTCATGAACTCTTCAATGGCGCGGATCAAGCCGCGGTTGAGCGCGCCGTTCAGTTTGACTCCGCGCTCCAGGTGCAGGTTGTTGAAGATAAGGCGCTTCTTCTTGCGGTCGACCTTGGGGTCAATCCGCCCGATCAGCTCGCAGCCGTGCAGGATGGGCATGACGTAGTAGCCGTAAACGCGCTTGGCTTTGGGCGTGTAGACCTCGATGCGATAGAAGAAATCCCAGAGCATTTCATCGCGGTCGCGATCCCAGAAGAGGTTATCGAAGGGCGATAGGAAGAGCGTCATTTGCGGCTCATGCGCGCCCGCCTGGACCGCCTCAAGCAGCGCCAGGTCGTCACAGTGGATATAAGCCTGGTCTTTCCAACCATCGACTGCGACCGACAGCGCCGTCCCCGCTTTTCGCATTTCGCCCAGGATGGCGGCGGCATCACGCTTGTATTGACGGTAATAATCGGCGACATGATTGCTTGTGGCGATTCCGATATGGCGCAAGCCGCGTTCGATCGTCCAGCGGCGGAAATCCTCAATCGACTTGTCGAGCGTGAAGTCATGGCGGGCGAGGACGCGCTCCGGCAGGTCGTAATAGCGCTGGAACTTGACACGGTGACTGACCATCAATTCGCCGTAGTCGAGCAGGTATTCCAGCGCCACTTTGGTCGGCTTCCAATTCCACCAGCCGCCTTCGCCCTGGCGCTCGCTTTCAAAGTCTTTTGACGACATAGGACCGCGCTGGCGGATCGTCTCCAGCACATTTTCGATGATGGGACCCATGTCGATGTCCAGCCGATCCACCTGCCACTGGCTCTCATTGACCCGCTTCTGCCGGATGTAGGCGTGATACCAGGGATAGTGGGCGCTGGGCAACTGGCACATGGCGTGCGCCCAGGTTTCGAAGAGGAAGCCGCAGTCGAGCAGGGCGTCCAGCGCGGCCGGGTCGTAGAGTCCGGCGCGGGCAAGCATGACGAGGTAGTGGCTGCGGGCGACAACGCTGATGGAGTCCATCTGCAGCAAGCCGATGCGCTCGATGATGCGTTTGAGGGCGGCTTGGTCGCTGCTGGCGGGGCGCTGGTGAAGTCCCTGTTTGTAGACGCTGAGCCGCTTGACAGTCTCGCGGGTGACGGGGATGGGCTTGGTCATGGCGCGGAGTGTAGCATGGGATTGGATTTCCAACTACAGAGGACGCAGAGACCATAGAGACAGGACAAGATTATCAATAATTCTCATGACAGACGGAAATATTTTCTGAGTCACAAAGTTGATAATCATTTTTTGTAGGACGGAATTGGATTTTGTCGGACGGCGAAACATTTTTTGTTCAATACGGTATTGGAATCCAGACGGACGTGTTGCGTCCTACGGCGTCGGCTTGCGACAGGGTAGCATGGGCGCGGTGGGCGGTGGGCGACTGGATGGTCGCATATCAGCGCCTGCCCGTAGCCGGTCGATGGCTGTTGAGAATGTGCTTCATGTGATACGATGCAGATATGTCGCCAGTATCCGGCGGCTGAGAGCGAGCATGACCATGTTCAAGCAAATCAGTATGACGAACTTCAAGTCCTGGCGGGAAACGGGACCGGTGCGGATGGCGCCACTGACCGCTTTTTTCGGCGCCAATAGTTCGGGAAAGAGCAGTCTGTTGCAGATGCTGTTGTTGCTTAAGCAGACTGCGGAGTCGAATGATCGTAACCTGGTACTCAAGACGGGTAGCCTTCAAGAGGGCTATGTCAACTTGGGCACAGCACATGAAATAACTTATGGCAGAGAGAACAAGCTCTCGCTTGGAATTGTGTGGGAATTCGATCGGATCTTTCCCGTTGTGTTCGCTGAAGGCGACGAAGATGTAACATTGCCTGAATTTGAATTCGAGACAAGAATCCATGCCGAAGAGCAGAAAGTACATGTCGACTCGTTTCGCTATCAATACGGTGACAGCTTTTCGGCGGTTTTGGCTCGCAAGCCCAACAATCATTACGCCATTCGAGTTCTCGTGCGAGGTAATGAACCACGCAGATCTCAGAGTCGTCCACGCGTATACATGAAGCCAGTGAAATGTTATGGCTTTTCCTACGAGGCCTTAGAGTATTATCGCGTCGTCGACTACTTGCAGCACCTAGAATTCGAATTTGAATGGCTTTTCAATCAACTATTTTACCTTGGTCCTTTGCGTGAGTATCCGCGCCGCCAATACACATGGGGCGGGGAAAGACCGTCCAATGTTGGCTTGAAGGGAGAACTTGCTGTTCCGGCGGTTCTCGCCGGGAGAGGCGCCAAAGTCTACGGCAATCGACGAAAAAGCAAGCGCAATGCTTTAGAAGCTCGCATAGCACAATGGCTAGTTGACTTGGATTTAGCATCATCCTTTAAAGTAGAGCCTGTCACAACCGGTTCTAGCCTTTTCCAAGTCAAAATGAAGCGACATCAATCCAGCCCCGAAGTGCTCATAACCGATATGGGCATCGGAGTCTCCCAAGTATTGCCCGTCTTGGTGCTCTGCTATTATGTGCCAGAAGGCTCGACAATTATCCTTGAGCAGCCTGAATTGCATTTGCATCCGTCGGTGCAGGCGGGTTTAGCAGATGTATTTGTCGATGTCATCAAGCACCGTAACGTACAGATTTTGCTTGAAAGTCACAGTGAGCATTTACTTAGACGATTGCAGCGACGAATCGCCGAGGAAGCGCTTAAGCCTGACGATATTGCGCTGTACTTCTGCGAAATGCGAGAAGGCGAATCTACCCTCACGCGACTCGAAACTGATATGTTCGGTGCGATAAAGAACTGGCCCCAAGACTTTTTCGGCGATATGACCGGCGACGTCGTTTCAGCTATTGACGCCGGATACGAGCGCAAGAAAGCAAATGCAATTGCTGGCTAACATCATTGACGCAAACATCCCGTTGACCGCGGCCGGCAGAAATCAAGCAAGCGAAGAATGTGTGGAAACCTGCTCCAGTTTGTTGCATTCCGTATTTGCGGGCGAGACCGTCGTGGTGGTCGATGATGGCGGAGATGCCTTGGCAGAATACCGAAATATCGGGAAGCCGCAACGTCACGAAGACATAGCCGAGCGATTTCTAGTCTATATCTACGATTACCAGTACAATTCCGACCGTTTCCAACGTGTCCGCTTACGCATGGACAAGCAGGGCAATTTTGTGGACTATCCTGACCCCTACGATGAGTGGGCAAGCCAAGACCCAAGATGCAAGCGATTCGACCCAGATGACAAGAAATGGGTCGCGCTTGCGGTTCGCTTCAAGCAGGAAACAGCAATTGACGCTCCGATCGTGAACGCGGCTGACCGTTGCTGGCTGGCGTTTGAACCCCACCTTGAAGCGTCAGGGGTCAAACTTGAGACTCTTTGTCGAGATGAGCGTCAGAAAAACAGCTGATAAGCCCTCACTACTCCAGCACCAACTGATGCACGGGCGTGAAGAACTGCCGGTAGGTCAGCCAGGCGGCGATGAGCCCGGTGAAGACGGCGGCGCCCACCAGCATATACATCACGATGATCTGCAGCTGCACCGCCTCCAGCGGGCTCGCTCCCGCCAGGATCATGCCGGTCATCGCGCCAGGCAGCTTGATTAAGCCGACCGTCTTGGTTGTATCGATGATCGGCGTCATCGCGCTGACGATGGTGCGCTGAAACTGGGTCAGCGAGGCTTGGCGGCTAGTGGCGCCCAGCGCCAGCTTGCTCTCGATCAGGTCGCGCTGGTCGTAGAAGTCGCTGCTCAGGCGGGTGATGACCAGGGTGGCAGTAGTCATCGAGGTGCCGACGATCATGCCGCCGATGGGGATGATGTCCTTGGGCACAAACTGGAACACGCCCAGCGCCACCAGCAGCGCGATGGTCAAGCCTGAGCCGATGCCGATAGCCAGGAAAGCGACCATCACTGCGTTCGGCGTCTTCTTGGCGCGCGCCCCGCTGGTGCGTCCGCCGATGGTGATCATGACCAGCAGGATGGCGATGGTGAAGAGCGGAACGTCCATTTCGAAGACGAGCTCGAGCACGTAGCCGATGGCGATCAACTGGATGAAGCTGCGAACTGCGGCGATGGCGAGGTCTTTTTCCAGGTCGGAATGCTGCCAGCGGGAGATGGCGGCGGCGATGAAGACGAAGGCGATCGACATCAGCACGCGGTCGATGCCGGCGAGTTCGGAGAAGATATCAGGCATGGCGCTGCCTCCTCTTGTGTACGGGATATGATGTTTTCGACCACATAATTCTACCCCACCCCCGGCCCTTTCCCGCCATCTCTATGGCGGGCATCCGAAGCATCAGGGGTCGCGTAGACACTGACCCGCCGGAGGGGAGCGCAAACGCTTGGGTGTACGAAACATAGAAGTCATCCCCCCAACGCTTTGCGGGGACCGAGGGGGGTGATCTCGCCGCCTACCAGTTCAAGGCGCGATTCTTGAAAGGGACCAGCGCCATGATTACAGCGTGGGTGTAATAGGCTTCGCGGTCCACTAGATCATCAGTCAGCAAGCCGATGGCGCCGTTGGCTTGTTTGGAGTTGTCGCGCCCGAAGACTTGGTCATCGGCGGCGCCCAACTCCAACCCGCCGCGCACCAGTTCGGCGACTTCCCGTGGCAGATAGAAGACGGCTGTCTGCCCCAAGCCGCGGACGCCGTCGCGCCCCAGCACATGCATTCGGGCGAAGCAAGTCATGCCGAGCGGACTGTCTTCGATGCCGCCTTCAATCCCGACCCAGTAGTCGGAGTCCGGCCGGGCGGCGCGGGCATTGTCGGCTCGGTTTCGCGCGCCTTCCATCGTCTGTCTCATCGATGTCGGCTGGTCGGGCACGCCGGATGGCACGGAAACGCCATCGACGTTGAAACGCTGTTGCGGGAACATTCGCTGGAAGGCGGCTAAAGCCGCGTTGAGCTTGACCGGATTGAGCGAAGCGACTGTGATATGAGGCATATGGCGATTCTTTACAACTTTCAAGTTTCTGGCGCGAACGAGTGATAAACAGCTTGTGGGAAACGGGCGAGCGTAGGTTAGTGTCTACGCTACCCACCGGCTCGCCCCTACAGCGTTATCTTTTGTTTTGGGTTTTGCATGTTGCCGCCGGTAATTGTCCTTACTTGCTTGCAACTATCTCTGGAGTCCTATTCCACAAATCTAGCAGAAGCTGCGGGGCGCTCAAGGGCTGTTGTCAGGATGGCGGAGGCTGGTACACTGGTATTGTAGTCGGTTGCGAGGGAGCCGGATGTTAGGCAACAGATCAAAAGCGATTACCATCACCAAAGCTGAGGCGGCTGATCTGGTGGATCTCTCCGATTTCATCAAGCCATTCGTCGACAGCGGCGAGATCTTGCCGCGGACCTATGACGAGTTGGAATATCTGTTGGAGACCTTTTTCATCGCCCGCCTTGACGGGCGGCTCGTTGGCTGCGCTGCGCTGGAAATATACAGCAAAAAGCTTTGCGAGATCCGCAGCCTGGCGGTGGATCCGGGCGCGCAGGGGCTGGGCATCGGCAAGGGATTGGTGGCCGCCTGCGTCGACTTGGCGGCGCGCGAGGGTGTCTACGAGATCATGGCGATCAGCGCAGCGGAAGAATTCTTCAAGTCTTGCGGTTTCGATTTCACGCTGCCCAGACAGAAGCGAGCCTTCTTTCTGCAAACGCGCGATGAGATGTGAACGGCGCCTGGTAACCCATACAAGTGATCGCCCTTGAGCGAACTTCAAAGAGTCAATAGCGGCAGAAAACAGAAAAGACCGATGGCAAATGCTCATCGGCCTATTTGTATGTTGCGGTGAAGCCACCGCGACTTAACCCTCGATGTGACCGCCATCGCGCAGGATTTGCAGGATTTCCGCCTCGATTGTCGCGGCAGTTTCTTCGACCGTCGACTCTCCAGAGATGAAGGTGGACAGATTGCGCGGCAATACATCGCCCCGCACCATGCTGCCCCATTCCGGAATGCTTGGGGTGGAGATGATGTTCAAGCCCTGGATACCGGCAGCGATGTCTCCCAGCCAGGGGAATCGCGCCAGCGCCCGTTCGTCTTGCAAGACCGAAATCCGCGCGGGCGAGTTGCCCAATGTCGTTTCGGTGACGCCGAGCACGCCACTCTCCGTATTGGTCAGGCAGACCAGCATTTCAAAGGCTTTATCGGGATTCTCGGATGTGCTGGAGAGTGCGGGACCCCACTGGCTCAGGAAGCCCTTCGGTTCCTCGATCATATCATCGGGCAAGGGAAGCAGCTGGAAGCCGATATTGCCGGCCACGGCCGAGGTTTCTGGATCGTTGCCGTAGAGCAAGACGCTGTTCCAGGTGACCAGACTGTAATCACGCCCGGCGGTGAAGTTGGCGTTGCCTTCGACCCAGCCAGCGGTGAACGAAGCTGGATCGGCCATTCCGTAGAGCATCTCCATATCCGCCAGCACCGCCCGGCCCGCCTCCGTGTTGACGCTCACCTCAAGCGTGTCATTGTCGGCGATCTCGATGCCGTGCATGAAGTTCAGCGCTTCATGCAAGATGTTGATCCAACCGGCGCGCAAGCCGTAGGCGATATTGCCGTAAAAGCCCTCGTCCGGGCGGTGGAAGAATGCGACTTGATCAAAGTATTGCTGCCTGCTCCTGGGCGCAGCCAGCGCATAGCCATACTCGTCCATGAAAGCCGCTTGTTCATCCGGGTCATTGATCAGATCGGTCCGATAGAGGATGCCTTGATATTCGTTTAGCCAAGGCACCAGCCAATGCTTGCCTTCATATTCGGTCAAGTTGAAGAAGGCGATGTCGTCGGGAACAAGCGCCTCGATATCGAAGTCTTCCAAGGGCAGCAGGTATTCTGCGGCGACGAATTGCGGAATCTTGCTGATGGGAATATAGGCGATATCGTAGAGTCCGCTGCGTACGGCTGCTTCTGTAGGCAGAATCGAATTGATCCACTCGCCGGGCGGCAGTTGATGCGCCTCGTAAGCGACGCCGACTTCCATCGCGCAGCGGTCGGCATTGGCGATCAAGGCATCGGCGTGCACACCGGTTTCGGAGCCGATGGAAATGGTGACATCCTGCGCTTGCGCTGCGGGCAGCAGAAGCAGCAAGACGAGCGAAATCAGAATTAGTGTGCGTTTCATGGTTTTATCTCCTTAACAAAAATTTATCGTTGGACAGTGAGGATATTCTTTCTTGGCTTATGCTTGCCCTCCTTTCACCATCAGTTTTACTTGCCGGAACCAGCCACAAGCCCCATGACCAGGTGCTTCTGCACCAGCAAGCCGGCAATGACAATCGGCGTCGCCGAAAGGACGCCGGCGGCCGACAATTCACCCCAGGCGATATTCTGATTGGTGACAAAGGTGTACATCGTCACCGGCAAGGTGCGGGCGTGGCGCGCCGTCAATGTGACCGCCAGCGCGAATTCGTTCCATGATGACAGCAGCATAAAGATGGTGACCGAAGCCAAGCCCGGGCGGATCAAGGGCAAGACCACATGCCAGATCACGCCCAGGCGGGAGGCGCCATCGATCATCGCCGCGTCTTCAATCTCATCCGGAATCGTTGAAATGAAACCGACCAGCATCCAAATCGCCAGCGGCAGAGAGAAAAACGTATAGAGCAGGACCAGCGTACCACCCTTGTCATAAAGACCAAGGCCGCGAGCGATGGCGAAAAGCGGGATGATGTAAGCGACTGGCGGTAAGAGACGCGCCGTGAATATCACCAGCATCATCTTTGATCCGCCGACGCGAAAACGCGCCATGCTGTAGGCGGCCGGGATGCCCAGAACCGCCACCGCGACCAGCGTGATTCCGGCGACCAACAGCGAATTCTTCACCGAGTTGATGACCTTGGCGTCACTGAAAAGGTTGATGTAGTTTTCCAGCGTCGCCGGCGCGGGAAACCAGATCGGCGGAATGGCGAATTGCTGACCCTCGGTTTTGAATGAACTGACGATCAGCCAGTAGACAGGAAACAGAAAGATAAGCAGCAAGATCAGCCATAAGGTATAGGTCAAGAAACGGTTGGCGCGACTGATTCGGTAATCCATATCAATCCGCCCGGCTGAACATCAATCGCGCGTAGACAAGGCTGACGACGAACGCGACCATGAGCTGCACCACCGCGATGCTCGAGCCATAGCCGATATTCAGCGTGCGGATGCCAACCCAGTATTGGTATATCGCCAGCACTTCTGTTGAATCACCGGGACCGCCGCCGGTCATGATGAAGATCATTTCGAAGGCTTTGAAGATGAAGAGGGTGGTCAGGAATGCCGAAATCAGGATTGCGTAGCGCACCAATGGCAAGGTGATGTAACGGAGAAGCTGCCATCGGTCGGCGCCGTCTACGCGGGCGGCCAGGTAAAGTTCTTCCGGTATCGTCTTCAAGCCACCCGTGACCACCAGCATCGTGCCGGGCACGCCATTCCAAACGTGTACAAGAATTAAAGCCACGAGCGCCGTCTTGGGGCTGCCCAGAATCGAGGTTTTGGTGATCACATCCAAGCCAAGGGCATCCAGCATTTGGGCGATAACGCCGATATTCGGCGCCATCATAAAGCGGAAGTTGAAGCCGCTGATGAAGGGCGCGACCAGCCAAGGAATTAACAGAAGCGTGCGCACCAAGCCTTCGCCAGGGATGTTGCGGTTGAGCAAAAGCGCCAGGCTAACGCCCAGGACAGTCTGGATTGATGTCGTTGCGATGGTGAAAATCGCTGTGATACCCAGCGATGAATAAAAGCGCTCATCGGCCAACAGCTTGCCGTAATTGTCCAGACCGATGAAGGTCTGCCCCAGGTCGAGTCGGGTCAGGCTCCAATGGGTCATCGAGTTGTACAGCAAATAGCCTGTTGGGTAGATTATGCCGATTATGATGAACACAAATGCCGGCAGCGCCAGCCAATACTTCACACGCTGCGAGCCATGCAGCGGATTGAGCACGCCGACATGTGGGAGAGTCATCCGAGGTGAGGCGCCGGTCGGCATATTACCGTAACCGACTTAGAAAGAATGCAATCATCATGCTCTATTCAAGCAAATTCTTAATCGATAATCGATAATAATTCGCTTTGAAGTATATGCCGCCAGGTGCGCCTTGTCAAATCTTGCACAGCCGTTGCCGGCGCGGGTTATAATTCCTCACAGTGTTTGAACAACCGCTTGGACAACCGGATGTCAATGACGCGCGCGAATCTGCAGCCGCTATATTTTGGAACGGAGGCGCGCCAAGGCTTCCTAACACAGTTTGAGCGCTTGCGTGATCAGCTGGAACCAGCTGCGCAGTTGCTGGCGCCACTGCCCTTCGGAGCCGACTTGAGCCCAACGAGCGCCGATCTGATCGTGCTGCCGCAACTTTCGGGCGAAGCCTATCAAATGCTGGATGACTTCCGCTCGCAGCCGCTGCCGATGGTCGTATTGACATCGGAAGTCTGCTCGACGGCGATCTGGGATTGGGAGATCACTGCTTGGCTGCGCAGCGCCGGCATTGAGATCTTCACGCCATACGAGCACCGTCAAACCGAAATCCTCTGTCGCGCATTCGCCGCCAAGCGGGAATTGGCGCAGTCCCGCTTTCTGGTCTTTCAGGATGACGTCAGCGCTGGTTTGCACGCCGATATGTTCCAGCGCTTCTATTGGTGGCAGCGGGAAAACATCCAGCGCATGTTTGAACGTTTTGGCATCAGGGTAGAAGAGCGCAGCCTGCTGCAGCTGACCGAATCCCTCGGCAGCGTCAGCGATGATCAGCTGCGGTCGATACGGGAAGCTTGGGGGGATCGACTGCCCATCTTCAATGTGCCGGATAAGGCGCTGGACGATACGCTGCGCCTATATGCGGCGCTGAAGCGAATCCTCGCTGAAGAACCGCAAATTAAAGGCATGGGCATTAACTGTATCAATGAGTTTCCTTCAATGCTCGCGACGCCTTGCCTCGTCTGGAACATGCTGTATCAAGACCATAAGTTAATTTGGGGCTGTGAGGCTGACACCCTGTCCATGATGACGCAGCATTTGGTCGATCGCTGTTTGGAGACGCCAGCGGTGATGACCAATATCTATCCATTTCTTGTCGGGCAGCCGGTGCTCGACCATATGGACATCGACGCATTTCCCGAGGTAGCCGACCCGGAGAATTATCTGCTCGCCGGTCACTGCGGATACCTGGGCGTGCTGCCGCAAGCGCATGCGGCCGAAGGCTGGGCGCTGCGCCCCAGCGTGATTGATGTATTTGAGGGGCGCGGCGGCGCCATTGATGGACGGCTGCCCCTTGGCGCTGTAACCCTGGTCAAATTGAATCCGGATTGCGCCGGCTTGACCGTGATTGAAGGCGAATTGGAGGACTATTTTCAGGCGCCGGATTCCGGATTATCCAAAGTGGCGGCGGTCATCCACATCGACAATGGACCGGCTTTGCTCGACCAAATTACCTCTCAGCATTTCATTCTGACGCAAGGCGCGGCGGCAGCTGACTTCAGATTGGTGGCGAAGGTCTTCGGCTTGGACGTAAACTGGCTATAAATGGTGTCTACGGTCCGATTGAACGCCATGAAGATTGATGTCCTGACGCTTTTCCCTGAAATGTTCAGCGCCGTCATGTCGGAGAGCATGATGTGGAAGGCGCGCGAAATCGGGCTGCTCGACTTTCAGGTCCACGACATCCGCGATTATGCTGGCAACAGGCACCGAAAAGTCGATGACGCGCCCTACGGCGGCGGCGGCGGTATGATCCTCAAGGCGGATGTGCTGGCGCGCGCCATCGAAGCGGTACGGCAGCAGGACGAGACGCCGGTGATATTGCTCTCGCCCCAGGGCCGCCTGCTCACGCATGAAGTGGCAGCCGAGCTTTCAGAGCAGGCGCGCTTGATCCTCGTCTGCGGCCATTACGAAGGCGTCGATGAACGCGCCATTGAGCTGGCGATCAACGATGAAATCAGCATTGGCGATTATGTGCTGACCGGCGGCGAGTTGGCGGCGCTGGTGCTGATTGACGCGGTTGTGCGGCTGATCCCCGGCGTGCTAGGCGCGGAAGGCGCGCAGCATCGCGACAGTCACGCTGATGGTACCCTGGAGGGACCGCATTATACCCGTCCGCCGGAGTTTCGCGGGTTGGGCGTACCCGATGTTTTGACCAGCGGGCATCACGCTGAGGTTGATCGCTGGCGGCGGCAGCAAGCGCTGAAACGCACTTGGGAACGGCGCCCGGACTTGCTCAAGCACGCGCCGCTGGATGACGACGACCGCGCTTATCTGGCGCATCTGGCGGACGAGGCCGGCGATTAATTCTGCAAGCCGGCTTGGTCGCCTCCGGCGAAGGCAAGGGCGCGTTTGTCGCCCGTTTCCGGGTCGAGCATGGCGGCGACTGTATCCTCGCGGATGATACGTCCGCCATCGAGCAGCAGTACGCGGCTGCCGACGCGGCGCGCTTGCTCAATCGCGTGGGAGACCCAGATCATGGTCAGGCTCGAATTCTCGCGCAGGCACATTAGCGTCTCTTCGACGTGGTTGGTAGCGATGGGATCGAGCGATGAGGTCGGCTCATCAAGCAGCAGCAGCGATGGATTGAGCGCGAGGGCGCGGGCGATTGCGAGGCGCTGTTCCTGCCCGCCCGATAGCTCAGCGGCCAGCTTGTCTGCCAATTTCGCTTCGAGCGAGACCTGCGCCATCAAGTCGAGGATGGCCGCGCGCGAAAGCGTCTCGCCCTGGAGCATCGCGCCGAAAGCGATATTGTCGGCGACCGTGCCTTCAAAGGCGGCCGTCTTCTGGAACATCATGCCGACCTGGCGGCGAAGCTCGGTCACCGGCATGTCGTAGATGGCGCGCCCGTCCAGTTGGATCGCGCCCGAATCGATATCGTTGAGGCGGTTGAGACAGCGCAGCAGCGAGCTTTTGCCGCTCCCGCTGGGTCCGATGACGACGAGCAGTTCGCCCTCGGCGACATCCAGCGAAATGTCATGCAGGACGGTCGCGCCACTGCGTTTGAGTGTTAGGTTGCGTATGGAGAGCTTGGGCATCGGTGGTTCCTCGACCGCGGAGCTGAATTCTTCCCAATTGTAACGCAGAAGTTTGTCAGTGTTGATTGCGCGCAAGGCGCCCGGGAAAATAAAGGAACGAATTGGCGCTAATCGCCGGATTCGGGCCTATCAATCGCCGGCAGGTTCTGCAAATGGGTCTTGAGCTCATTCAGCGCGCGTCGCAGAGCCGACGGAGAAAGCGCGTCGGCAGCGGCGAATTGAGCGATACGATACTGGTCGTTCAAATTGCTCGATTGCACCACGGTCATCGAGTGGGGATCGTCGAGGCGGATCAGGCGCGGGTATTCTTCCAGCAGGTTGTGGCGGAGCATCGCCAAGCTGGTTTCGAGGCTGGTTTGCCGACCGTCGAGCTTGAGGCGCAGCGTCGCTGGTTCGACGTTTGCCGCAGCGGCGGCGCGTTCGGCATTGTCCAGCAAGGTGGTACTGATCGCGATCCAGTCTTCGAGCGCGCGAAAATGCGGCGGAGTCAGCGACTCTCCTCGAATGGTCAGACGCAGCGCTTGGATAAAGGCGCGGGCAAAACGGATCACGGTCTTTTTTCCGCTTTCAAGAATGCGATGGCATCGCGCGCCGCTTGTTTTCCCGCCAGGATGCGCTCATCGAGGCGGGCGACGCCGTTGGACGAAGGCGCATCGCGGCAATAATCGCTGCCAATGAGGCTGAGGCCATCCGGCAGCAGATCTCGGATCGCGCGCAGTTTTTCGCGGCGGCTGCCGTTATGATCTGGCAGGAGGTCGGCCTCGGGCCAGAATTCGATGCGCGTGACCAGGTGCGAAGCGCGCCAGCCGAAACGATGTATCACAGCGTTGATGGCATCGTCCGCTGACATGGCGCCAGGAATGCGCAGCCCAACTTGCATCAGCAAATGATCGCGATCGGGCACGCGTCCAGGTTCATGCGTCGTGATGATGAAGGGAAAAGCTTCATCAAGATCGCAATTCAAACTGGCGGGCAGATCGCGCTTGCGAAAGCCAAGCGAGACGCGCCGGATGCAATCGTAGCGGAAATCGGTCAGGCGCTCAGCCGCTTCCGGCGCCAGATTCCAGAGCATGCGGGCGGCATAGCGCGCGGGCACAGCCACGATCAATGCGCCGGCATCAAGCATAATGCCATTCTCAAGGCAGATGGTGAAGCGATTCCCCAAGCGCCCGATGGAACTGACCGCCATGCGCATCAGTCGGCCGCCTTGCAGGCGGTCAGCGAATGCGTTAACGAGGGTTTCCGTGCCAGAGCGAAGTACGCAGGCATCGTCGCCTATTGGAAGGATCTGCTGGTCCAATTCGAATTCCGGCGGCAAGACTCTGACTCCCGGTCGGCGGAATGTGAATGCGCAGGCATCCATGATGAAGCCGTACTCAACGGAACTGCTGATGCCGCCGCCGAAGCGCCGCTTCACCTCGATGACGGTATAAGCAAGCCCGCGTCGCTCCAATTCGTAGCAGGCGGAGAGTCCGCTTAGTCCGCCGCCGATGACCACTACATCGCGCATGGCAAGTTTGTTTCACCACAGAGGGTCGCGTAGACACAGACCGCCGAAAACGAGGAAACACAGAGAGGCCGCTTTTATCATTGTGAAGCCGACAATGCCTACGTTTACACCACTCGTTCATGCGGTACACCACAGGAATCATAGCGCAATATCGAGTATAATACGCGTCGTGATGACAGCGAATGATCCGGCATGACCACAGACAGCCCTCACATCCAGCGGCTTAAGCAAGCGGGCTATCGCCTGACGCAGGCGCGGCTGACCGTGCTCGCGGTGTTGGAAGCGGAGCATGGGCATACCACCTCAGCCGATGTGCTGGAGAAAGTCGAGGGCGTCAACCCGGCGATAGGTCGCGCGAGCGTCTTCCGCACGCTTGATCTCTTCACGCAGTTGGGGATCATCCGCCCAACGTATATCGATACCAGCTTGACGCCCACTTATGTCATGATGCGCGATGGGCATCATCATCACGTCATCTGCACCGATTGCAAACGATTCTTTGAATTTGACGACTGCGGCATGGAAGCGCTAACACGGAACCTGGAAAAGACGCTTGATGTGCGCATCAGCGGTCATTTGCTGGAGTTTTACGGCGTCTGCTCGGCTTGTCTGCAGGGTCCGCGGGCGGCTGCCGAGTCGAAAGAATAAGAGGCGGCAATTGTGACTGAAGTCCTAATCGTTAGCGCGGTTCGGACGCCAATCGGCAAGATTCGCGGCGCGCTGTCGTCAGTGCGACCCGATGATCTGGCGGCGCTGGTGATCAGGGCAGCGGTGGAGCGCGCTGGCGTCGCGCCGGCTGAGATTGAAGAGGTGTATTTCGGCTGCGCCAATCAGGCGGGCGAGGACAATCGCAACGTGGCGCGGATGGCGCTGCTGCTGGCCGGTTTGCCCGACACCGTTGCGGGCGTCACGGTGAATCGACTCTGCGCCAGCGGATTAAACGCGGTCAATCAGGCGGCGCGCGCGATCAAGGCGGGCGAAGGCGATATCTTCGTCGCTGGCGGCGTCGAGAGCATGAGCCGAGCGCCTTATTCGCTGCCCAAGAACCCGATCGGTTTCGGACCTTCGGGCAACGTCACCGGCTGGGATACGACTTTGGGCTGGCGTTACCCCAATCCCAAGCTGGCGGCGCTCTATCCGTTGGAAGCGATGGGCGAGACGGCGGAGAATATCTTCGAGGCCAGCTGCGCCGGCGAGATATGCGGTGGCGAAATCACGCGGGAGGAGCAGGATCGCTTCGCCCTGCAGAGCCAGCAACGGGCGATGAACGCGATCAACAAAGGTTATTTTCAGCGCGAAATCATCCCGGTCAACATTCCGCAGCGGCGGAGTGAGGACGTGATCGTCGATACCGATGAGCATCCTTTTTGCCGCCGGGCAAACGGGTGCTACGAAGTGGCGACCAGTGAGGAAAAGCTGGCAAATCTGCGACCGGCATTTCGCGCTGGCGGCACGGTAACCGCAGGCAATTCCAGCGGCATGAATGACGGCGCTTGCGCTTTGGCGTTGATGTCGGCGGAAAAGGCGCGACAACTGAAGCTGAAGCACTTGGCGCGTTGGGTCGGCAGCGCGGCGGCCGGCGTCGACCCGCGCGTGATGGGTTTGGGACCGGTCGCGGCGGTCGGCAAATTGCTGGCGCGCCATGATATAGGCATCGCCGATATTGATTTGGCGGAACTTAACGAAGCCTTCGCCGTGCAGGCGATCGCCGTCATGCGCGAACTGGGTTTGCGCGAGCGAATCACCAATGTCAACGGCGGCGCCATCGCGCTGGGGCATCCGCTGGGTTGTTCGGGCGCGCGCATCCTCACTACCCTGCTCCACGAGATGCATCGGCGGCGCGATGCGGGCGAGCGAATGCGCTACGGACTGGCGACGCTCTGCGTTGGCGTGGGGCAAGGCGAGGCGACGCTGATCGAACTACCAGCGGAGCCGGCATGAAGCGCGTCCCGCAATTGTCGGCGGAAGAGGCGGCGCAGCTGGTCAAATCGCGCGCTGTAATGATGGTCGGCGGCTTTGGCATGACCGGTTCGCCGGTGCATCTGCTGCATGCGCTGGCGGAGACAGAGGCGCGCGACTTGACTTACATCGCCAATAATATCGGCGAGCCGGGGCTGGGTGGCGGACGGCTGCTGCGAAATGGGCAGATCAAGAAAGCAATCGGCTCGTACTTCACCAGCAATCGCGAAGTCGTTGAGGCGGCGCTAAGCGGCGCGATCGATTATGAGCTGCTGCCGCAGGGCTCGATGGCCGAGGCGATACGGGCGGGCGGCGCTGGCATCGGAGGCTTTTATACGCCGACGGCGGCGGGCACAGTCCTCGCGGAAGGCGCCGAGACCAAACTGATCAATGGCGCGCTTCATGTCTTTGTAGCGGGATTGCGCGCTGATGTGGCGCTGATACGCGCGCGGCGCGCTGATGCCGCTGGCAATCTGGTGTATCGCATGACCGAGCAGAATTTCAACAAGGCGATGGCGACGGCGGCCGACCTGGTGATCGCGGAAGCGGAAGAAATCGTGCCGGTTGGCGAACTCGATCCGAATCACATCCATACAACGGGCAATTATGTCGATTACCTGGTGGAAGCGCAGACGACGCTCGAGGAGCTCGGCGCCTCGGGCAATGTGCGTACGCTGCGCGGGAAGACCGATGATACGCGGATGCGCATCGCCCGCCGCGCGCTGGCGGAACTGAAAGCGGGCGATGTGGTCAACCTCGGCATCGGCATCCCGACGCTGGTCGCGGATTTAATTGCGCCCGATTCGGGCATCATCCTGCATACTGAGAATGGTATGTTGGGAGTGGGTCCGGCGCCGGCAGCAGGCGGAGCAATGGATTACCCGGTCAACGCGGGCAAAGCGCCGGTGACCGCCCTGCCCGGCAGCAGCTATTTCGACAGCGCCGATTCCTTCGCCATGATACGCGGCGGACATGTAGACGTGGCGATTATGGGCGGGCTGCAGGTGGACGAGGGCGGCAATCTGGCAAATTGGGCGATTCCCGGAAAGCCGCTGCTCGGTGTCGGCGGCGCGATGGATCTGGCGAGCGGCGCGCGCCGCCTGATCATCACGATGACGCATTGCAATCGTGATGGCAGCGCCAAGCTCGTGCCCCGCTGCACCTTGCCGCTGACGGCGGTTTCCGCGGTCGATCTGGCAGTCACCGAGTTGGCGGTATTCGCCTTTGACGACGAGGGCATGCGTCTGGTCGAGTTGATGCCGGGGGTCGGTCTGGATGAATTGCGCGCCAAGACGGCAGCAAGTTTCCGCCAATAAACCGGGTTATTGCCATTATCGCAAGATGCCGGCAGCGGCGTAGGCGTCGGTCATCGCACGCCACTGGCGCATGAGACGCTTGGTCATTTCGCCAGGCGCGCCACTGCCGATCGTTACATCGTCGACCTTTACGACGGGCGCGACTTCTTTTGTGCTTGAGGTCAGGATAATTTCGTCAGCGTTGTAATATTCATCTAGCGTGATGTCGCGGAATTCCAGCAAGCCGTCGGCGGTCAGCAGCTTGATGACCTCGGCGCGGGTGACGCCGAGCAGCATGCCGTCAGCCGGTGTGATCCATCGACCCTCTCTGAAGATAAAGGTATTGCTGCGAGTGCCTTCGCTGACCAGCCCATCGGCGAGATAAATGGCTTCAATCGCGTTGCTATTGCGCCTGTTGGCTTCGAGTTGGGCTTTTATGCCAGGGATGTAGTTGATCGTTTTGGCTTCCGGCTGCGCGCGATGCTGTTCGCTCGTCACCACCTGAACGCCCTCCATGTACCAGCGGGCGGGCGGCGTTTCAAATGGATGCGCCATCACCAATAATCGCGAATCGCCGCGCGGCAAAAAGCTTTGTTCGCCCTCGCCACCGGTGACAACGATGCGGATACTGGACTCGGGAAAGCCATTGCGCTCCACTGTCGCCAGCACGATGTCGGCCATTTCCTCGATATCCCAAGGCAAGTTCAATTCAATTAGGTCCGCGGAACGCTGCAACCGCATGAGATGGGCGCGCAACTGAAAAGGTATGCCGCTGTAGGTGCGAAGGGCGTCGAAGACGCCGTAGCCACGCAGAATCGCCAGATCAGTCGCCGGGATGCTGGCGTCCGCCGCATCCACGTATTCGCCGTTGACATAATAGACGCTCATGCTGCCGCCGTGGGAGACCTCGCTTGCCGTTCCGTTCATTGTAGCAAGATTCGACGCGGGCGACCCAAGGATCGCCCCTGTTTACGTTGCGAGCAGTCTATCCCAGCTTCGCCAGAATGGGGTCTGCAGGGACGAGACTTGTCTCGCCCTCCGCGGCTGCCAACCCCACGACCCGGCCTCCTCCCCGACGAGTCAGGGTGGAGGCGCCAGTAGCCGCGCTACGCAAGGTATTTTGCGTGGGCCGCGGCAATGTCGCGCGTGTGTTTACAATTTGTATTGGCGGAGAGCGCGCAGACAACAAGCTGGCAGCGGGCAATCGTCAGATGAAAAGGCAAATCTTTTCGTTAGAATGGTGGATACGATGAGAAGGTGCCTGGCGCTGATTGGCTTCGTGCTTGGATTGGTCGCTCCCGCTGCCGGACAGGATGCCGCGAGCGTGCTATTGCCGCGCATCAACAGCTTGCGCGCCTCTCAGGGCTTGCCGGGTTACGCGCTGCACGCTGCCTTGACGGCGGCCGCCAACAATCATGCGCGCTGGATGGCGGACACGGGCGTGATCGCCCACTATCAGCATGACGGCAGCGGACCGCGGACGCGCGCCCTAAACGCCGGCTTCCCCAGCGATTGGATCAGCGAGAATATCTACCGTGGCGCCAGCGCGCTGACAGCCTGGGAGTGGTGGCTCAATTCGCCGATTCATTACGCCGGCATCGTCAGCCCGAATTATGACAAGATTGGCATTGGCAGCGCCAGCGGCGCCCACGGCAATGCCTATGTGCTCGTATTCGGAAATTCGACGGGAAGACTGCTGGGCGGGAGCGCGCAACGGGAAAGCGGCGCTGGCGGTTCCGGCGCGGCCGGCGGAGCGCCGTCTTATGTGCTGGGTCTCGACGAATTTGGCCACATCAAGCACGAGGTGCAGCCAGGCCAGACAATCGGTCACATTCTGCTAATCTACGGATATACTTGGGACGAATACCCGTATTTGCTGGAAATCAATGGCATGAGCGAAGCCGATCGCCTGAATATGCAGCCAGGCGAGGTCATTTTGGTGCCGCCGAAGGATGGCACTTTTACGCCGGCGCCGGCCACCACGGCGCCGACGACAACCGCAACGGCAGCGCCGACGGTTGCGCCGACCGCTGCGTCCGCCGCGTCAACGCCGAAGCCGGCCGCCGAAGCAGCAGCCACGGTTTCCATACGATTCCGAAACGCGCCACCGTCGCCAGCAGCGCCCCAAACACGGCGCGCAAATGATGAGCGCGAACCGTTTACGGCAATAACAGAGCTACTTCTGTTGAGCTTGGCGATAGTGGTTCAGGTGGGAATTCTTGGGGGGGCGTCAGTAGCGCTATTCTCACGTTCACGTTGAGAAGCAGAATCCTCTTTATTTTTGGGGTCGCGCGGCACGACTGCTACTTGCTCGGTAACGGTTATGATCAGTTCGCTCTGCATCCTGGCCATTTGTTCCGGGCTATAGTCTTGACCCTCAGTTAGCCACCAGCGAACCATCTCTGAAACCGATCGTATGATGTGATTGACCGATACTTTGAGCGGTATTACCGATTCGTCGCGCGCCAAATAAAGCTCGGTCACGATATCATTGACCATCTGCCATAGCGGTTTCATCGCCTGATGGTCGCGCGGCAGGCTCAAACCGATCAGGATCGCGTCCTTATATTTGCTGAGAGCCCTGAACACCGCGAGAGATTGCTCATAGTGACTCATATCCGTTTCAATTTCTTGTTCGACTTCGAGCAGAATGCCGCGCAAATAGCGGGTCAGGAGTTCATCTTTGCTTTTGTAATGCCGGTAGAAGGTGGCATATCCGATGTCGGCTCGTTCCGTGAGATCTCTGATTGAGATCTTGTCATAGCCCAACTCCAAGATTAGTTCGATGAGCGCAGTGCCGAGCGCTCGTCTTGTGCGCGCGATACGCCGATCCAGCTTTTTTGCCTCAGCCACGTCAAGTTTCCTTTGATGAATCTAGGTCGGCAAACAACGATATGATACACTTTGTAATAAGTGAAGCGTAAAAAGATTAATATCACTTACTTACTTGATTTGGATTATATACACTTTTTTGAATGCTTTCAAACAATTCTCTAGGCAATATGAATTCCGCTGGCAAATTCGGGGGCAAAGAGCTTGAAAATGCTGAAACCTGGTCGTGAGCCAAAGACTTCATCGGCGGCGCCAGTGGCGCAAACACACGCAACGCTGGCTGATCGGCGCAAAAGCCTTGAGCAAACCTTCATCCGCGCGGCGAATTGACGGCCGCAATCTCTGACGGGCGCGAGGGCGGCATCGGCCGAAAACATTTGCCGATATATACCAGCGGAGCCCGGCGGGCGCAATCGCAGGTTTTGCGCTACATAATGGCTTTGTTGCCGTCGATTCTCTTGCATCTGTATGCTGCTCGCGCTAGTTGATGGCGGGCTCGTCGTCAAGCTGCCCGCGCGGATCAATCGCCTGATCCTCGGCGACTTCTACAATCAATTTGGCGTGATACGCGGCCATTTGCTCCGGGCTGTAGCGCGCGCCATCATTGAGCCACCAGCGAATCGACTCCCATAACGATTTCAACAAGTGGTTAATCAATACATCCAGCGGGATTTCAGGTTTTACCCGCGCCCGGTAGCGGCCGAGGGCAAGTTCGTTTATGCGCTTCCATGCCTTGACGGCCGCCGGATTGCTGTTCCGCGCTTTCAGCGCGATACGAAATATCTCAGGCTTTTCTTGTACGAATTTATACAAAGTCAAGGCTTGATCGTAGGCGGTCATCCCAGGTCGCAAGCGGTCATAGAAGTCTTCAACCGCTTCTACCAGGAGATGCGACAAGAGGTCGTCCTTGCTCCGGTAATGCCGGTAAAACGTCGCGTACCCGATGTCGGCTCGCTTGGTGATAGCTCGGACTGAGACCCGGTCGTATCCCAGCTCCATAGTCGATTCGATTAATGCCTTACCGAGCGCCCGCCTCGTGCGAGCGATGCGCCGATCCAGTTGCTTTGCCTCAGCCACGTCTGATGTCCTTCAATCAGCGCGACGGTAAAGATCGAGAATAGCAGGATAAGCAGAACTTCCGGCGGCATGACTGATACGACTGCGGGCTTATGGCAATCTAATCTTTTGCCTTGCAAATGTGATGAATGCTTCTCCGCCTCTTTCATGCAGAACGTCGCCAAGGACGACGGCGCAGCTGCAAGCAAGAAAACAGATCAGTCCTGGTAAAGCGGTTACTAATATCGTGACATATAGGAACAGTAAAACGAAAATGATGCCTATGTTGCCAATCGTCCGGATAAGTTTCTGTATCATGTCTTTCTCCCTATTCCAAAAATGCCTCAAGGACGACCAACACGCCAACGCGTTAATCTTGTTCATGTTGTTCTGACTTCGGCTTCGGCAATACCGCCCACGGTCCAACCCGTTCAGTCTTACCGTTTTGCCGATTCTGTCGATGGTGTTGAACGCGCTTACGATTCATTTTTCGGCGTCGCCAAGTCGATAATTTTCAATATGCGATATATTTCACTATATAGCTCTTAATGCTTATCTGGATTAATCTTTCTTGTTTTCAATTATATCCGCTTATGTGGCTGATTTCAAACAGAAGCCGCGGCAATGTGAATTTTGGCGGCAAATCCGCTGGGCAAATGCTAGGTCATGCAGCAACATAGCCAGTTGACGGAGAATACGATTTCTGCGCCGGGAGCAAGATCCCACTGCGCGCTGGCCAGATTGACAGAAACTGTGAGACGCATGATAATGAGCGCTGTATAGATGCTGAAAGCGTTGCCGCTAAGGCAGAGAAAAGAATGTCCGGATACAGTGATTGGGTGCGCCGGGCGCAGACCGGCGATCGGGCGGAGCGAAACGACGCCTTTGACCATTTGGTGCGCGATTTCGAGGGAATGGTCTATGCGATTGCCTATCGCCGGCTCAGCGACTCGCAATTGGCTGAAGACGCGGCCCAGGAAGCCTTCCTCACCGCGTACCAGCGCATCACGCAGTTGAAGGAAGTCAGCGCATTCCCCGCTTGGCTCAAACGGATCGCGCTAACGCAAAGCGATCGGCTCAGGCGTCGGCAGCAGCCTGCGACCGAATTGCTTGATGAGCAGGATCAACTCGCCGCGCCCGAGCCGACGCCGGAAGCTCAGCTCGAGACAAGTGAATTGCGCCTGCGTGTGCGGCTCGCCGTCGACGCGCTGCCGGAAAGCGCGCGCGATGTCACACGCGATTATTACTTGCGAGGAGAATCGCAGCGAGAGATATCCGAGCGGCTGAATATCCCGTTGGCGACGGTGAAGAAACGATTGCAGTATGCGCGCCAACATTTGCGCGGTTTGCTGGCTGGCTTCAGTGACACGATCGACCGAACCATTTGCGGTGATCCGCAGCCGCCAAAGCAGTTGCAGCCGGTGTACATTCGTCGGCGGATTCCGCCACGCCAATCCTAGCGATATAGATAAAAGAGGGCGACCCAATAGGTCGCCCCTACATTTCCTGGTATTTGAGCGTGAGGTCTTAGCTACCGGGGACGACCTCGCAGGCGCCTTGACGCATGCAGGTCCAGGTCATGTCGCCGCCATCGAGATGCAATTTCGACCCCATCCCTTCCAGGACAGCCGCCATCGCCGAAACATAAGGCGCCGAGAAGCTGGTGCCGTTGAGCGCCTTGTAGCCGTTGTCGAGATAGATCGTATGCACATCGCGGCCCGGCGCCCAGATATCGCCGCCTTTGTTGCTGAAGCTGCTGCGCGATCCGTTTGGATCAACCGCGCCGACTGCGACCACATTTTCGTAACGGGCGGGGAAGCCGGGAAGCGCGCCGCCGCTATTACCAGCTGAAGCGATGACGGTCACGCCTTTGCCGAGGGCGTGATTGACCGCGTCTTCGGTCACCTGGGAGCCGACCATGCTGCCGAGCGACAGGTTGATAATATCGGCGCCGTTATCGGCGGCGTAGACGATGCCAGCGGCGACATCAGCCATTGAGCCGCTGCCGTTCTTTCCCAGCACCCGCACCGGCAGAATCGAGCTATTGGGCGCGAAACCGGCAATGCCGATGCCGTTGTCGATATTGGCGGCGATGATGCCGGCCACCGAGCAGCCGTGCCCCATTTCATCTTCCGGGTCATCGTCGTTGTCAACGAAGTCATAACCATTGTCGAGGACGCGGCCAACCATGTCTTCGTGGCTCATGCAGACGCCGGTGTCGATGACGGCGACGGTGATAGCGGAAAGTTCGCCCATTTGATCCCAGGCGGTCTCAGCTTGGATATGAGGCAGCGCCCATTGCCGGTCGTAATCGGGGTCGTTGGGCGGGTTGTCAAAGGCGACGCTGACGACGAAGTCCTGCTCGACCAGCTCGACATCGCTGTCAAAGGTGAAGTCTTCGCTGCCGAATGCGTCCGGCACATCGACCACCCAGATTTCAAGCTCGTCAATACGCTCGACGATGGTAGCGCCGATGCGATGCACGTATTCCCATTTTTCGTCGAGGGGCGTATTGGGGTCGTAGTGAATCACCCAGTTGCCGGTTGGCGCGGCGCGATAGACGGGCACGACACGCGTACTGTCCGGCATGCCATCGTTCGTTCCGCCGAGGATGAATTCGCCGGGCGGGACCTGTCTGGGCGAAGATTCGCTGGCTGCCGCCAGGAACAAGCCGCCCAGGATCAGCATAATCGTTAGGTTGAGGGTGATCGCCGTTCTACGTGAAATCATGATATTTCCCTTCGCCTATACAAGGTAACTAGAAGGACGAAATCTGCGTTTCTTTCGCCGTGATGAACTCGAGCAAGGCGGGCGTGCCTTCCTCTGTCTTTTGGATGCCGCGCCGGATCGCCGGGATAATCTGGTCGGGAGATTCGATGCGCTCGCCGTAGCCGCCAAAAGCCTTCGCCATATCGGCGTAGTGGCCGGAAATATCGGTGCTGCGATATTTCTCAGTTGAAACCGGCATAACCGGAATCTCGATTGCCATCGAAAAATTGTTGAATAGCACGGACAGAATCGGGATTCTTTCGCGCACGGCGGTCTCGAAGTCCATGCCAGTGAAGCCGATGGCGGCATCGCCCCAGACGTTGATGCAGAGCGCATCGGGCTTGGCCAGTTTGGCGCCCATCGCCAGCCCGAGGCCGTAACCGAGCTGGGTCGTCTTGCCCCAACCGAGGTAAGTCAGCGGCGCGACCGACTGCCAGAAGGGCGACAACTGATCGCGCGGGCTGCCGGCATCGTGCGTGATAATTGTATTCTTTACATCAACCGTATGCAACAAATCCCAGATGACGCGATAGGGCGATATCGGCGCCTCATCACAGGTGAGTTTCGGCATCCACTGGTCTAGCCATTGTTCTTTAACCGCGCTGATCTCTCCGGTAACGGCTGCCAAGCGTTCTTCCGATGCGCCATTGGAGCTATTGCGTACGGCTTCCACCAAGCCATCCAGAATTAGCCCGGCATCGCCTACAAGGGCGGTTTCTACGGGAACATCCTTATTGATGTCCGCCGGATCCAAGGTCGCGTGAATCACGCGTTTTCCCGCGGGAATTGTGACGCCGAAGGCGGTACGGGTGAAACTGCAACCGATGCCGAAAATCAGATCCGCCTTTTGCAGGAAGTGATGCACTGGCTTCGGGATAGAGCGCCCGCCGGAACCCAGCGCCAATGAATCATTTTCCGGGAAGGCGCTTTTGCCAGCCAAACTCGTTGTCACCGGGGCGCCGAGCAGCTCCGCCAATTCCTTAAGGGAGTCCCATGCCTGGGCGTAATGCACACCCTGCCCGGCATAGATAACGGGACGCTCAGCGGCAAGCAGCGCTTCGGCGGCTTCTTCAATCGACGCGCTGTCAGGACCATAGCGCAGCGTCGGCGTCGGTGCCGGATCAAAGGAGTCGGGGATCTCCTCAGCGAAAAGATCGGAGGGGAATTCCACCAGTACCGGGCGCGGTCGGCCGTTGCGGACTTGGGTAAAGGCGCGCCGCATCGCTTCGGGAACGGCTTCGGGCGTGATGACCTGTTCAATCGATTTCGTCACATGCCGATAGTTCAGCGCCGAGCTGAAATTCGGTTGGATTTGGCCCAACTGGCGCGTATAGCCGCCGGGCAATACCACGATCGGCGAGGAGTCGCCATAGGCTTGGGCGACGCCGCCGAAGGCGTTCTCGGAACCCGGTCCGCTCTGCATGCAGAATACGCCGATCTTTTCGCCAGAGGTGACGCGGCTCATAGCATCAGCCATGTGCAGGCCGATGCGTTCTTGACGAACAATTATTGGGCGAATGTCCAGTTTCGCCGCCGCTTCAATCAGCGGATTAACCGGATAGGCAAAGAGAAACTCTACGCCTTCAGCTTTGAGAACTCTGGCAACCGCGTCGGCAACTTTCATTAGTTTCCTGTTCCATCCATTGCCACAAACAATGATCAAGGACCATTATTGATGTTATCACGCGAGCCACGCCAGGTCAAAGCATGATGAAAAGAATGCTCAATGCTTGTACGCAGGAGCGGGCGCTTGCGTTGCGCGCATGGCGACAGCTAGGCGCGTATTCATCGGCGACCGCCAATCCTAATCTGTAGGGGCGACATATCATGTCGCCCGTCATCATAAGTTCGTGCATTCGGGCGACCTAATAGCTCGCCCCTACACGTCTATTCAAGACGTCTGCGATTGACTTCAAATGTGAAGATATCGTCGCGGGCGTAACCGCCGGTGACATCGAGCGTCATCTGTTCTTCGGCGATGCGCGACAACTCGAGGTCGGCGTAGAGAATCGTCTCCTCGCCGTAAACTGGCTCGATGAGGTATTCGCCATCGGGGGCGATGACGGCGCTGCCGCCGTTCAAGAGCAGCGATGTTGGCTGGTCACGCAAATGCTCCGGCAGGTCAAGCTCTGCGGGGAAGTCGGAAACGGGCATGACGCTGCCTACAGCGAGCACGAAAGCGCGCCCCTCAAAAGCATAGTGGCGGCTTGCGATCTGGTGCATCGGCTTGACGGCGGGCCAGAGGGCGATGTGAATCGCTTCGTTGCTGATATGCATGGCTTGGCGCGCGTGCGGCATCCAATGCTCCCAGCAGATCAAGCCGCCGACGCGACCGGCGGCTGTATCGACCGCGCCCAAGCCCGCGCCATCGCCCGGCGCCCAAACGAGCTGCTCGGTATAGGTGGGGCGCAGCTTGCGGTGGTGGTTGACAATTGCGCCATCAGCGTCGATGGTGACGATGCTGTTGTACAGGCTGCGGTTGCCGCGGCCGCTGGTTACGCGCTCGTTGATACCCAATATAAGCACGACTTCGTTTTCACGAGCAGCTGCTTGCAGCCGCCGCATCTCAGGACCGTCGATGGTCATGCTGTTGGCGGCGAGGCGCGCGTATAGCTGCTTGGTCGGCGGATGATCCCAGCGGGCATAATCGACGGCGTAATCGAGCCAGGCGGGGTAACCGGGGAAGAAGGTCTCGCCGAAGCTGGCGAGCCGGGCGCCCTGCCCGGCCGCCTCGCTGATCAGCGAGCAGGCTAGGTCGACTGTCTTCTGCAGGTCGTAATAAACCGGGCGAGCCTGAATTAAGGCGACGCGGACGCTGTCAGTCAATTGCGGTGATTCTCGCGTTAGCCGTCGAGCACAGCGCGGACACGGAACTGTTCGCCATCGCTGTCCGGGGCGTTGGCGACGGCTGCAGCGACCGGCAAAGCGGCGCCCGCTTCATCAGCGCGCATGACATTGGTCAAAGGCAGGACGGAAGACGTAGGGTCGATATGCGAGGTGTCAAGCTCTTCCAGCTTTTGGAAATAATCGAGTATATCTGAAAGCTGACGCTGGTAGCGGGCGACATCGTCTTCGCTCAATTCCAGGCGCGCCAGATCGGCTATGGCGCGTACGTCATCGGCTGTAAGAGTCGCTTTTGCCATCATGTCCCCAGCGCTCAATCATCAGTTACCAAAGTGTAGCCCAGGTATTTGGCGCTTCACAGGTTGAAATCGCCGCTGACTCGACCTAACACGGAGACGCGCGTTGCGAATCGGGCGCTCGAGCGCGCCTACACACGGCATTTTATAGGGCGGCGGATTCGGGTACACTGAAACGAGGTGAAACGCGATCGGGAGAGAGGCGATGCGAGCGACGGCCGAGCGAGAGGAAGCGTTGCGATTATTGGAGATTGAACATCAAGCGGTGGCGGCGCTGATAGCGGAACTCACCGACGAGGAAATGACGAGGCGCGACACCATTCAGCATGGTATGTATTACGATCAGGACGCTTCGTTCAAAGATTTGCTGGCGCATCTGATCTGCTACGAAGTCTATACGGTTGAGGCGATCGGCGAATGGCGAAATGGTCGCAAGCATTGGGCAATTGAAGCGGTGCAGGACCCGCGGCGCGGGCGCGAGATTCATTACGGCGGCATCGCCGACCGCGCCCTTCTCAGCTTGGCTGAGCAGTTGGACGAGTATCAGACGGTGAGCCAAGCGCTGGAACGCGCGATCAACGAAATGTCCGATGCGGATTGGCGCAGCGCGCCGTCATTCCCCAATGCCGACGATAGCGACCTCGGCGGAATGATCGAAGGCATCCTGGTATTGCCGCCGCGCCCGATGTACCGCCACCTGCCGGTTCATATTCCGGATGCGGCGCATTACATACGCAGCCTGCGTTGAGCAAAGCGTAGCATAGGCGTGGGGCAGCATCCGGTCGACGCTATGCTATAATCCGCGCCGATTGTTCAAATTGATGCAGCGCGAAATGGAGGCAGCGTGCGCCTTTCCGGCTGTCTGGCGATAATTGTAGTCAGCCTTGCGCTAATCTTGATCGCCGGCTTTTGCTCGCTGACGAGCTTCAGCTTGGCACAGCAAACCGTGGTCGACTTGAACGCAGCCGGCATGGCAGTGGATGATCCGCTGGTGACTTTGCGTTGCGCAATTGCCAACCGCTGCGAGAGCATCCACGCGCGAGCGGGCGCGCCGCCATTAGAAGCGCCCTTGCTGGAATTGACGCCCTTGTTCACCACGGCGCCCATTTCGCCAGCAGCTTCAAATACGCCAGCCAGTACTGAAGCCGTTCAGAAGCCACAGTTCACTCCCGCGCCACCGACGGCGCTGCCAACGACGGCGCCGGTCGCCGCGCTGCCGCGCATCACCGACCCGCGGCAAATTCAGATCCTGCTGCTGGGCATCGACCAGCGAAGCGCGACCGATGATCCCGGTCCCTTCCGCACGGACACAATGATGCTGATCAACATCAACCCGGTGCAGAAGTCGGTCGGCGTCTTGTCGCTGCCGCGCGACCTCTGGGTGGAGATTCCCGATTTTGGCGGGGCGCGCATCAATCAGGCGAATTTTATCGGCGATGGCAACGCTTACCCGGGCGGCGGCGGTCCGGCGCTGGCGATGGAGACGGTAGCAGCCAATTTTGGCGTGCGCGTGGACAAATACCTGCTGGTCAACTTTGACGTCTTCACCAAGATCGTCGATACGCTGGCGCCCAATGGCGTGCCGGTAACCGTTACCGAGTGGATTGACGACCCGGATTATCCCGATGATCGATACGGGACGATTCATGTGCAGTTTGAGCCGGGCGAACAGCAGATGGATGCCGAAACTTTACTGCAATATGCCCGCACGCGCGCCACCGAGGGCGGCGATTTCGACCGCGCGCGCCGGCAGCAGCAGGTGCTGGACGCAGTACGAGCGGAAGTCTTGAGCGCCGGCGGCATCATCAACTTTGTAGCGCAAGCTTTCACGCTCTGGGATGCGCTGCAAGGGAATTACCGGACCAATTTGGAACTCAACGACATTGTGGCGCTGGGCCACCTTATGGGCGAGATCAAGCGGGAAGACATCCGCTATCGCGTAATCGACAACTTATACGCCTTCCCCGGCTTAAGCCCGCAGGGCGAGCAAGTCCTCTTTCCTGATTTTGCCGGCATCCGCGATCTGATTCTGGATACCTTTTACGCACAAACACAGTTGACCCAGGCGGAGATGAAGGCGCGTGCCGAGGAGGAGAATCCGCTGGTCTACGTCTACAACGGGACGCGGGTGGCCGGTCTGGCGGGCGATATGCGCGAATGGCTGTTGGCAAAGGGCGTACGCGTTGATGAAATCGGCAATGATGTGACCATCGGACGAGCGCTGACGGAAATCCGCGAATATGGGCGCTACCATTGGACGGCGAAATATCTGGCGGCGTTGATGGGCTTGCCGGAAGATCGGATCGTGCGCAGCGGCGATGGGCTGATCGCTAAGGGTGTGCTTGTGGCGCTGGGTCGGGATGCGGTCGAGATCATGGGCGGGTAGTGGAATCCGCCGCCCCCATTCTTCCTACAATCTCCCTTTGTTATAATGCATTCAGATTAGCGAGAGAGATTTCATCATGCTCCGCAAAATTGGGTTGTCGAATTTCAAATGCTGGAAAGAACTCGATATCGAGCTTGCGCCGATTACGCTGCTGTTTGGAACGAATAGTTCGGGCAAGACGGCGATATTGCAGTCGCTGCTGATGTTGAAGCAGACGGTTGCGAGCCGAGACCCGGGGCAACATCTAAATTTTGGCGGTGGTCCGCGTGATTATGTTGACCTGGGCAGTTATCACGATTTGGTATATCAGCATGACACCATGGCGAATATTGGCGTCGGTCTGTCGTGGTATACGAACCTAGCCCTTCTATACCCTAGGACCGAATTGAAAGTACAAGAGCATAATTTCGAGATGATTAAGTACGAGGTGGGTTGGAGACTCGACGATATCATTTTCATCGACAGGCTTCGCTACGAGGCTGAGTCCCGAGAATCCACTAACCAATGGCTTGAATTGCGACGCGTCGAGAATGGCCACTATTGCCTAACTTCGTCGCTGTCCAATTCAAATGGGGGGTCCCAGGCCGTTTCGTCTCCTCAAAGCTGTTACATATTGCCCCGAGATTCTGACCTCCGGTTAACGGCGGATAGTCACATCTTGAATGTAAACTTAACGTGGCAGTTTGAACGAACCGTCGAAGGCCTACGATACATCGGCCCGCTGCGACTCCGACCGCAGCGATTTTACCTCAACACCGGCGGAAAGCCCGAAGACATCGAGCCTGACGGCGCCAACGCTATGGAGGCGCTTATTGCATCCGAGCGCGGCGACAGGAAATTACTGTCTTCACTGCGGAAGGCAATTAAGGCATTGGATCTTGTCGAAGATTTTAACGTAATACCGTTAGACAAAAATCAGCGTCTCTATGCAGCCGTTATCACACAAGCCGGCGTTGAAAGCTCGCTTGCCGATGTAGGCTTCGGCGTGTCCCAAGTCTTACCTGTCATCACGATGCTTCTGTCCGCTCCGCCGAAGTCAATCATCCTGCTGGAACAACCCGAACTCCACCTCCACCCCAACGCCCAAGCGGCAATGGCCGACCTGTTGCTGGAAGTCGCCGAAAAGCGCAACCTGCAACTCATCGTCGAGAGCCACAGCGAGCACATTGTCCGACGCATGCAACGGCGCATAGCCGAGGCGTCGCCGGCATTCGCCACGCCGGAGAACATCAAGATGTACTATTGTCAGCCGGGCGAAGGCGGCGCGACGATTGACGAGGTCGCTGTAGATCGCTTTGGTCAAATCTCGCATTGGCCCGAGAAGTTCATGGGCGACATCAGTGGGGATTTGCATACAATGCTGAAAGCAGCGCTCGAACGTCGAAGTCAGGAGCTGGAAAGTGTCGGAATTGGTCGTTGATACCAACGTATGGGTGATGGTAGATAAGGTAGTAGAGGAAACTGACACTGAGGAAGAAAAACAATGTATCAACTCATGTCAGCAATGGCTTGAGCTTTTCGTTTCTGGCGAAGACCTTTTGGTACTCGACGATTTCTCCACTTGGCAGATAATGACAGAGTATCGCAACAATGTGCGACGCGGTGGGGTTGCCGAGAGCATTCTCAACAGGTTATCGAGTACAATCTTTCATCGTCTCGTTCTTAAACCGATTGACTTCGACTCGGACAGGATCGCCATAGTTCCATCACCGCTTGATCGGATTCACAAGAAAGATCGAAAATTCGTAGCAGTTGCAATGCAATGTGAGCCGTTTGCCACAATTTACCACGCTACCGACAGAGGATGGGTTGCTAATAGGCCGCTATTGGAAGAAAACGGGCTGACTGTTCTTGGGCTGTGCCCTCAACTTGCAGAAGCGAGCCGGAGTTCTGACTAGCCTCGTCCAATTACCCGGTGTCCGCTAGAAAACATTTCGGAAGAATCGCCTCCTCAGCGCCAGCGACAGCGCGCCGACGCGTGCTTATGTTACAATATAGATAGAGAAAGGCCTTGACCAGGACAGGAGCAATGAACGAGGAAACGAGGGAACCGCTGGCGAAGCTGGTTTGGTTGGATCCCTTCAGCGGCAGCACAAACGAGCACCCCCTGCGCGAGGGTGACCGCATCAAAATCGGACGTTCGGCGAGCAACGACATTCAAATCAGTGAGGGACATGTATCGCGCGAGCACGCGATTGTCGCCTGCGAAGATGGCGCCTTTTCGGTGGACGATGTCGGCAGCGCCAACGGCACCTTTGTCAATGGCGTGCAAGTCTACGGCATGAATCCGCTCGCGATCGGCGATGAGCTGCACCTATTCGTCTCTGTGCTCAAGCTGCTCTCGCCAAGTGACCAGGCGGGACCGGAAGCGGTCGAGCGCGTGTCCGCCGTCGCCGGCGACCGCGCCAGCCTGCGCATTACGCGCGGGCCCCAGCGTGGCCAGATGTTCGCGCTGCTGAAAGATGAGCTCTATATCGGCCGCTCGACGCCGAGTTCGAATTGGGAGATCGCGCTGCAAGATCCGACGGTTTCGCGTCCGCACGCTTTTCTGGTGAAAGAGGACCAACAATGGAAACTCTTTGACCTGGGCAGCATCAATGGCACATCGGTCAACAGCCAGCCGATTACGGGCGGCAAGGCGCAGCGGCTGCGCGATGGCGATCGCATCATGTTCGGCGGCACCTTAACCGTATTCCATACCGGCTTCCCCATGCAGCCTTCCAACGGACAAAAGGAAATCAACGGAAACTCATGAGCAAACCGAATATCATCCTCATCATCGCCGACGATATGGGTTATGGTGATTTTGGCGTATTCAACGACCAGATTTCTTGTACGCCAACGCTTGATTCTTTGGTCGACGAGGGTGTCTGCCTGACGCAGCATTACTCGGCGGCGCCCGTCTGCACGCCGGCGCGGGCGGCGCTGATGACGGGGCGTTATTCCCATCGCACCGGCAGCATTGATACGCTGGAAGCGTGCGGACTAGATCGCCTGCGGCTGGATGAGACGACCATGGCTGATGTTCTGGGCGGCGCCAGTTACGCCACCGGGCTGATCGGCAAGTGGCATAATGGCGCGCTCGACCGGCGTTATCATCCGCGGTCGCGCGGCTTCCAAGAATTCGTCGGCTTTCAAGGCGGCTGGAATCCCTTTTATCGCTATCGGCTGGATCGCAACGGCAGCATTGAATACGGCGACGGGCAAACCTACCTGACCGATGTCTTCAGTGATGCCGCCCTCGATTTCATCGAGCGGCATCAGCGCGAGCCTTTCTTCTTACAGCTGGCGTACAACGCGCCGCATTTCCCGCTGGAGGCGCCCGATACGCTAGCGCGGAAGTATGTCGAGATGGGCTTCAGCCTGGGCGTCAGTTTGATCTATGCGATGATCGAAGTGATGGACGCCGGCATCGGGCGGATCGGCGAGAAGTTGGATGACCTAGGCATCGCGGACAATACCATACTGATTTTCACCAGCGACAATGGACCGGCTTTTGGCAACTGGAACGGTTTTTCGCAGACTCGCTACAACTACGGCTTCAACGGTTCCAAAGGCAATACCTACGAAGGCGGCATCCGCGTACCGCTGATCATCCGCTGGAACGACGGGCTGGATGGCGGGAAACGCATAAGCGGCATGGCGCATTTCACCGATTGGTTTCCGACGCTGCTAAACATGGCGCAGGTTGACGCGCCGGCTGAGCTCGCGCTGGACGGCGTCGATATCGCGCCGGTATTGCGCGGCGACGGCGGCGCGGATTATCCGCAGCGCTGCTGGCAGTGGAATCGCTATGTGCCGCTGGGCAACTGCAACGCCGCCATACGCGATGGCGACTGGAAGCTGCTGCGCCCGCGCATCGCCGAAGCGATGGAAGTCAGTCCGGTTGATACCGCCCACGACCACGCGGTCAAATACTTCCCCGAGCGCTACGATGACATCGTTCGCGCGTCGGCGCCAGTTCAGGCGATTCCCGATCCACCGCCGCCGCTGCTCTTCAATATCGCCGAGGATCCTTTTGAGCGGCAAGATTTGGCGGAGCAGCAGCCGCAGCGGGTCGCGAGAATGGAAGCGGAGCTGGAGCGCTGGTTCGTTGATGTGACCGGGATTTGAGGCCATATCAACTAATGTGAATCGGTAAACGCTGTGAAATGGGCGAGACACTGGTTCGTGCGATCCACAAAGGTATCTTGGTCGAGCCACCGGCTCGCCCGTACAAGCCGCTGCAAGTTTGATATATTGTGCAGAGACCAATGTTTACGAGTTGAAGCCTTGCTTTCGGTTGGGGCAACTCTGCGCTAGATTACAGGAATTGTTTTCGCGGTTCACAATGAAAGCCCACAAAATGGCACATCCACTTCTGAAAGACAGCGCCGACCTGGCGACCGCGGTTGACATCCTGCACAGCTGGGTCGCCCACCGCGTGACGCAGCGGCATCAACCGGGCTTGGCGATCGGCCTCGTCTATCGGGGCGAATTGCTCTGGGGCGCCGGTTACGGCTGCGCCGATCTATCGACGGGCGCGCCGGTTACGCTGGATACGCGCTTTCGCATCGCCAGCATCACCAAGACCTTCACCGCCACTGCCATCCTGCAGCTGCGCGATGCTGGGCGGCTAAACCTCGATGACGCCGTGTCGCAACATCTGGATTGGTTCGACTTGCGCTACCAGGACGCGCCGGCGATCACCATTCGCAACTTGCTGACGCATACATCGGGCTTGCCGCGCGATTCAGCCAATCCCATGTGGACGGAATGCGAGGCGCCTTCATGGAACGACTTCATCAAGGATACGAAAGCGCGCGCGCCCACCCGCCCGCCCTACGAGAAATTCGCCTATAGCAATCTCGGTTACTCGCTGCTTGGCGGCATTGTTGAAGCGGTATCGGGTCAGCCATGGGCGACCTACTTAAAAGAGCAGGTGCTGAATCCACTGGGGATGGACGAGACGAAGCCCGTTCCCAGCATTGACGACCCGTTGCTGGCGACGGGTTACACGCGCGAGAAAGACGGCTACAAACGCGACGCCCTGCCCTTCTGGCTGATGAATGGCTTTGAAGCATCGGCGAATTTCGCCTCATCGGTGAAGGACCTGGCAACCTACGCCGGCTTCCATCTTGGCTTGAGCGGCGATGATGTGTTGTCTCCCTATACGCTGCTCGACATGCACCGCATTCACTGGCTGGACGCCGGCTGGGACGGCGGTTATGGCTTGGGCTTGGGGCTTTACCGTGTCAAGGATTGGGTCATCAGCGGGCATGGCGGCGGCTATCCCGGTTACCTGACCGCGTTCAGCCTCTGCCGCGAGCAGCAGACCAGTGTGATCGTCCTGACCAATTCGCTCGGAAGCGATCCGCAATCTTACGTTGATCAAGCGTATAAGCTCGTCATGCCGGAGATCATCAAGGCGACCGCGGCCGACGCGCCGGAAGCCAAGCCGGAATGGGAGCCATATCTGGGTGAATACAAAAGCGAGTGGGCGCGCGCGAAAGTGGTAATCCGCGGCGGCAAATTGCAGCTGATCAACCTTGACTTCATTGATTCGCCAGTGACGACGCTGGCGCCAACCGAGGAGGAGGGCGTTTTTGTCCTGCGCGAGGAGGGGCAATCAAACGAGACGCTGCGCTTCGAACTCGATGCCGACGGGAAGGTCGCGCGGATGTGGGAGCGGAACGAATACAGTCTGCCGGTCAAATAGTACAGGATTGAACAAAATGACGACGGGCGCAGGTCCTTGGCGCGAAAGTGATGAGTGTCAGGCTCGTTCCCGCGTTGGCGCAGTGAGTACGCGGAAGAAGCAGAGGGTTCCAAGTGTCTGACACGGGCAAGCGAGCGGCGGTCATGTTCGGCGTTGCGCTGGCGCTGGTTCCGCTCTTCCTTTTCACGTATTTCGGGCTAAGCATGAGGCTTCTGGGGGACGATTACGCTAATCTCGGACTTCCCATGAAAATTGGAACTTGGGAGGCGATGCTCCACTGGCGCGAAGTATGGAATGGAGATTACAGCAATTATCTACTGTATGGCCTTCTGGCGCCGCTCGGCACGGCCGTTCCGCCGTTTTTTGCCTTCATCATAATTGTGACTGCTTTTGTCGCCTACGCTTGGCAGATAAACACGGTCTTGACCTGGCTGGAAATTCGCGTTCACCGCAATCCGATCATCATTTCTTTGGCCTCGCTTGCGGTAGCGGCGGCAATCAATGGATTTTATGCAGGCCACGCGCTGTACTGGTTTACAGCAGCATGCGAATACACCTGGCCCGGGGCGATTTTTATGCTTGGAATAGCGTTGGCGACAGAGGCAGCGCGCCGGCTCAGCGGCAGGCTGCCGCTTCTGCTATTGGTGTTTGCCACTGCGGTCTATGCCTTCATCAACGCTGGCTTTTCGGAAATGTTTGTTGTTTTGCAGTTGGCAGCGATAGCGCTCATTGCCTTTTACATCTTTGTTTTCCTATCCGGTCCGAAGCGAAGACGCTTTCGCATCCTTTCCGTCGCGGCTTGCCTCGGTACTTTCGCCAGCCTGATGCTGCAGGTGAGCGCAACCGGCTTCGCTGTTCGCAGCTCGGCGACGACCAATCTAAACTACCTTGTGCTGCCGGTGCGCGAGCTAACCGCACTGGTTGGCCGTACGCTTGAATTGACGATGCTCTACACCGGCAATCAGAAAACATTCGCTGGTTTCATGCTGGTTGCGTTTGCCGGTATGTTCGTGGCATTGATTGCGGGCAAGCCTATCCCGGCTGATTCGAGGCCGCTACGATTGCCCGCCGTCAACGCGCCGATTGCTTTGGCCTTGATCGTTCAGCTTCTATTTCTGCCGATTCTTTGGACGCATAGAAGTGACAGCATTGAAGTTCTGGGCCGATTCAGTTACGCCTTTTTGGTCGTCGTCGGCACAAATTCGCTCGCGATATTGGTTTTGCTGTCGCTCCTTTGGCGCCGCAGGCTCGGCCAATTGCTCGAGAGACGCAACGGACTGATGATCTATTGCAGTTGCGTACTGCTTGTGGTCTGCCTGCTGTTCACAATGACACAAGTTAGAAGCGTGCATCACAGCGCTTCTTCCTACCTATTCTTCACAGTGGCAAGCCTGCTCATCATGCTCGCCTGCCATTTGACGATGATTTCGGCGCAGCCGCGCCTGAATAGGCTCTTCCTGCTTACCGTTTATATGACAGCCAGCGCGGTGATAATCCTTGCAGCGATGCTCGCCGTCAAAATGTATGGGGCGGGCTTCGTGATCGAACGCACGATTGCGTCGACCTCATACGCGCTAATGATGGCTGGTCTTTTGAACGGCATAACGATCGGCGCTTTGATAAAGCGCGGATTCTGCATATCCGGCGCCAAGCCCGTACAGATGCGCAGGATGAGCTTGTTGTGCTTACTTGTCGCTTTTACAATCGGGCTGGGCACAGTTATTGGACAGGGTAGGAGAATAGGCTACGTTTATGAGTACGTCGCAACCTGGGAATCTCAGCATCAAGAAATCATCAGGCTTCGCGACGAGGGCGATCCGACTGTTTATACGAAGAGCTTTGCACGCATTATCACCGACCATCTTGATGGCACACCGCCCAAATATCGCTTCGTTCGCATAAATCGGAATGAGAAGATCTTTTATGGACTGGACGGAACACGAGACTATGAGTAGCTGTCGCTTCGTTTGACCACAACTCTTACCCATTAAGGAAGGAAGACAAATGCCTACTGTACATCCCAGCGAGCTGAGTGAGTTCACCGCGCAGATCTTGAATGCGGCCGGCGCGAAGCCGGATTACGCCGAAATCGTCGCGTCGCATCTGGTGGATGCCAACCTGGCCGGCCACGACTCGCACGGTGTGATCCGCACGCCCTATTACGTCCGTTCAATCGAGAAAGGCGAGCTACATCCGAGCGCCGAACCAGAAATCGTCCAGGAGACTGCGTCCATGGCGCAGATATGCGGCCACTGGACCTTCGGCCAGGTGATCGCCAAGGAGGCGACCGAACTGGCGATTTCCAAGGCGCGCGAGCATGGCGTGGGCTTGGTCTCGATGTATCACGTAGGGCATACCGGGCGCCTCGGCACCTACGCCGAGATGGGCGCCGAAGCCGGTATGGCTTCGATGATTTGGGATGGCTGTCTCGGGGGACCGCGCTCGATCGTCGTGCCGCTCAACGGCACCGGGCGAAAGATCGGCGCTAATCCGATTGCCATGGGTTTCCCGAGTGAAACCTACGGCACAGTTTTCCTCGATTTCGCCACTTCAATATCGGCGGCGGGCAAGGTGATGGTGGCGGTCGATAAAGGCGAGCAGCTGCCGGGAGAGTGGATCGTCGACGCCGATTGGCAGCCGACCTCAGATCCGACGCAGTTGGCGAAAGGCGGCGCGCTGCGGCCGATGGGCTTGCCTGACGTGGGGCATAAAGGTTATGCGATGGCGATGATGGTCGGGCTGTTTACCATGATGGCTTCGCTGCGCTCGGATAACGAGCCGCCAATGGAAGACCGCTGGGGCACCGTGATTCTGATGATCGATATCTCGCGTTTTGGTGCGCTGGAGGTTTTTCGCCAGCAAGTCGATACGATCATCGACTTCGTGAAGACCGACCCGCTGGATGGCGAAGTGCTGTATCCCGGCGAAATAGAGGCGCGCACTCGGCGCGAGCGAGCGAATGGCATCCATCTGCCGGACGCGACCTGGAGCGAGATCACCGCGTGCGCTGAGGGCTTGGGGCTGGAAGCGCCACGCTAGAACTCGCTTGACGGATATAACGAATTGCGGCGACCTGGTAGGGCGCGTAAGCACTGCCCGCCGGTCGCCCCTACAGCCTGCGTCACTTTTGGTGAAACGCTAATGATGTTGGTCAATGCCTACTCAAGCCGAGCTGTTTGATACGCTGCGACGGGCGACAATGACCGAGGCGCGCCGCGACCTCGCTTTGCAGCTGCTCAAGCAGACAAACCGCCGTCAGTATTTGGACGCGTGCCTGCATACGCTGCGTTCAGAGCGCGTTCGCGATACGCTCGATGAGAGCCATCGCGCCGTTCTGCGCGAAAAGTGCCTGCAATTCTATGCCGATAGCAAGCGCGATAAAGCGGGCCTGCTGCGCGAGGGACTTACGCGGCTGCTCGTCCATATCGAGCATCCTGACGATGCCGACATCTACAAGCTCGGCGTCGAGACCTACCACTTGCAGCCGGTTGATGACGTGGCGCAGAATCTGCGGGCGGTCGCGCTGGCGGGCTTGGCGCCGATAGATCCGCCGCTAGCCTGTTTGTACGCGGCCCGCTTCCTGGGCGAGCCATACACGTCAGTATTCAATTGCGAGCCGGCAATGACGGCGATTAAAGTGCTGGTCGCGTCGAATCAGCGGCTGCCGATCTACCAGTTTCTTCTGCGCGGCGGCCTTGAGATGGCGCAAACGGCGCGCGGCGAGTTAAGCGGCCAGGCGCTGGAATCGCTTGGCGATGACTTTCCCCTTCATCTGTATGAAGACCTAATTGAACAGTACCAAGCAATCGACCAGCCAACAGCCTCGATGGGCATCATCAATTGCATCATCGAGAGTCGTGCGGAGACGCTCTACGAGCGGCTGGAGCACGTCATCCTGTCAACGCGCGACGCAGACTTGCGGCGTTACGGATTGGTGATGATGGCGGCGGCGCGCGATGACGAGTTGAGCGAGCGGCTGCTGCGGATGGCGAAGACTGCGCGGCGCGAGGATCTGCCGCTTTTCATTGAAGCTATTGAGATCTGTCACTTGCCGGCGCGGGATGGGGCGCTCCTTCAACTGCGGCGGCGGGCAGACGGGCGCTAGCTCTCCGGAAGTCGCTGGTGCAATTCGCCTGCGAATATGCGCGCCAGCATCGAATCAATCTGCAAGGTCAACTCATCCAATAGGGCTTTTTCTGGCAATTGATCCAAGAGCGTGCGGCTGACCAGCACATCAACAGTCAGCAAGAAGCGCCCCCGCGTCGATAGCGACAAAAGGCTGACACCGTCTTCGCCGTCACAGGTTGTTGCGTCGAGACGATAAACAGTCGGGTGGGCGGCATCTCGTTCATAACCATAACTGTCCAGCCAAAGCTGCATAAACTCGCTTTCCGCGGCCGCACGGGCTGAGGCGGCATCGGGGTAGACATCGACCCAGAAACCCAGCGAAGAAAAGTAAATCGACGGACCGCAATCGGCGTTGACAAATTGCAGTCGCTGGCGATACAGATGTCCATATTCGGCGGCAAAACTCGCGAATCCGTCCTGCAAGTCATCGATTACGGCTGACGCCGCCAGCGCCTCGGTCGAGAAATGGCCGGAACGCTCGTCATCAACCAGTAGCGCCAACGATGGCGACGCAGCAAACGGTTCAAACTCCTGGATCACATCCTCACGCGTTGCCTTCCCCTCCAGCGCCATATACACCATATATGGGGTTTCCTCCACCTGATTGTCGGTGGTGATCAACACTGTCAACAGTGTCTCGCCCTCTTCGGTCGCCGTCGCCGGATCGCGCTCGCGGATTTGCTTTACGCTACGCTGGCCGCTCAAAACATTGCCGAAAATTGTGTGTTTGTAATTAAGATGCTCGGCAAGCGCAGTGGTGATGAAGAACTGGCTCCCGTTGGTGCCGGGTCCAGCGTTCGCCATCGCCAGCTTGTAGGGCAGATCGAACTTCAGGAAACCGATTGGTTCGTCTTTGAAGCGGTAGCCGGGTCCGCCGCGACCGGTGCCTGTGGGGTCGCCGCCCTGCGCCATGAAGTCGGGGATGACGCGATGGAAGGTGGTGTTGTCATAATAGCCCTGCTGCGCCAGGAAGACGAAGCTGTTGACCGTGACCGGCGTCAGGTTCTCGTAAAGATCGACGTAAATCGCGCCGGCGCTGGTGCAGAAGATGGCGCGATAATCGACATTGGGTTCAAGTACTTGTTCCGCCTGCTCAAATTGCATCATCGTCAGCGGCGCGGGCTCGGCGGCGGCGCAGAGTTCGCGCGGCGTCGGCGCGTCATCGGCGAAGGCGAAAGTGATCAAAGCCACGAGAGTCAACGTCGCGATTAGGGAACGTAGCAAGCGCATGAGTCTAACCTTCCGGGATCGGCAAGCGGTGTCATAACCAGCGCGCATTGTGCCCCACTGTCGAGCGCTTGCATAGGCAAGGATTGGTCGACAGCGAACGGCCGGCCTGTCCTTTGAATTCCAGTACGGGCGAGCCGGCGCTGCGCGTAGACACTGCAGTACGCTCGCCCCTATACATGACGCCGCAAGTTGACAGCAAAAACGCCTTTGCTACAATCAACTGAGTTTGTATGTCTTCAAGGACTTGACGATGAGTGGCTTCCCCGGCTTCCCGCCTGAAACACAGCAATTCCTACGCGAGTTGCGTGAGAACAACACGCGCGAATGGTTTGCCGCCAACAAGCCGCGCTACGAAGAATTCGTCAAGGCGCCGGCGCTGCATTGGGTGGTGGCGATGGGCGAGCGGCTGAAATCGCTTGACAGCGAGATCGTAGTTGATACGCGGACCAACGGCAGCGGCGCTTTGATGCGGGCGGCGCGCGACACCCGCTTCAGCAAAGACAAGTCGCCCTACAAAGTAAATGTCGCCATGATGTGGTGGCGCGGAGGCGGCAAGAAGATGCAGCATCCGGGTTTCGGCATGCAGATCACGCCGGATGACGCCGGCTTGATGGTCGGCATGTTTCACTTCGCCAAGCCCATGCTAGATGCTTATCGACAGGCGGTGCTGGATGACGAATTGTGCCAGGAGTTGATCAGAGTTGCGAAAGCGGTGAAAGCAGCCGGCTATAATCTGAGCGGGTCACACTACAAGACAGCGCCGCGCGGTTTCGACAAGAGCCATCCGCGCGTCGAGTGGCTGCGCTACAACAACCTGCACGCTGGCACGCACGATATTCCGCCGGACCTGATCACCACGCCCCAGTTAATGGACGTCTGCTTTGACCATTTCTCCAAACTGGCGCCGATTCTCCACTGGTTGGCGCGGGCGCAGGAGCGCTTCGGCGGCGTCTAGCGGAACTCAGTATCGCGGGTCCGCTTCATGTCCGATTGTCGGCAGCGCTTACTGGGTTTCAACTGTATTTCTTGCCCTTCATTCTCTATAATCTCGATGTTGTTCAGAATTTGGTGACAAAGCGGCGAGAATGGGTTACATTCAGCGCTTGATTTAGTCACCGCCATTGCCCTTGGAGAACCCGAATTGAAGCGACGCGCGCTGCGATTGTTCATCGCCCTCCTCTTACTATTGCCAATCAGCGTCGCTTTCATGCAGGATGAAACAGGCATCAGCCTCGATATCATCGGCATTGATTCCACCGACCTCGCGCGCGTCATCATTCACACCAGCATCCTGGATGCCAGCGAACGATTGGTATCTGGCTTGGAGGTGGATAATTTCTCCATTGGAGGGGATCTGGCCGGTCTGGCAGAGGTCGCCAGGGTGGAGAATGTCACCGATGACGACCTGGCGTTCGCCAGCGTATTGGTGATTGACACCAGCAGCAGCATGGCGGATCAGCCCTTGTCGCAAGCCTTGTCTGCCGCGCGCGATTACCTGAACGCCTTGGGACCGAATGATCCGGTCGCCTTGGTCACCTTTAATGATCGCGTGCGTCTGCTGGTCAACTTTACGACGGACCGCGAGCTGATTTTCGCTCAATTCGAAAACTTGGGCTACGGCGGGAAGACGGCGCTCTACGACGCCACCTTCCGCGCGATTGAGCTTGCGAATGAAGCGCCGCTCGAGCGCAAGGCGGTGGTCATCCTCAGCGACGGCGGCGAATACGGCAGCGTCAGCGAGCATACGCGTGAAGAGAGCATCCGCGCCGCGACCATTCACGGGGTTCCAGTCTATTCAATTGGCTTGGGCTGGGACATTGACCAGCGCTTCCTGGAAGCGATCGCCTCGGAATCCAACGCCGAGTTTTACAACGCGCCCCTGCCCGAGGAGCTTGGCGACATTTACAGCGGTCTCGCCTTTTTGTTCCGCAGCCAGTATATCGTTACGATGAGCGCTGATGTGCCGGCCGATGGCACGCGTTATGATTTCACCTTGAATGTCACCACAGCCGATGGACAGACTTCCTCCGGAAGCGCCACCTTGCGGGCGCCGATTCCCGTTCCGCTGCTTTATTTGCCGGATGATATTTTCGATGAGGCGCTGGCGGAAGACACGCAAATCACGGTCGAAATCCGCGCTGATCAGGACATCGAAAGTATCGAGGTCGCCCTTGATGGCGAAGTCGTATCCACAGAAGAGACCTTCACCATCGAGCCGGCCAAGGAAGAGCCGGGCGAGCATCAATTGGATATCACTGTCGCCGATGTCGAAGGCGATATCGGGCGGCTTAGCCAGGAATTCGAGATCGCCGCCTTGCCGCCGACGGTGTCAGATGATTTTGAGACAGCGCCACAAGAAGATCTCGGCGAAGCGGAGGTCATTTCAGTCGATGCGGGCGGGCAGACCGAGATCACCCAAGTCGAGTTCATCGTTGATGGCGAGGTGATCCATACCGATAGCGAGGCGCCCTACGAATTTGACCTCGATCCCTTCGAATTGCTGCCCGAAGAGCACACGCTCAGCATCCGCGCGACCAATGCCGGCGGCCAAACCACCACGGTTGAAAAGATTTTCGAAGTGGAGACACTGCCGCCGCGCCTCGCAATCGAAGGCTTGACGCCGGAGACGGTCGTCAGCGACGCGCTTAGCGGCAGCATCACGGTTGAGAGCCAATCGCCGATTGTAAGTTTCAGCATTGAGCCGGATGTGGGCACACTGGTCGAAAGCGACCGCCTTGAATTCACGCTGAACGCAGCCGATCTGCCGCCGGGACCGCAATCAATCGCCGTGCGCGCCATTGATGAAGCGGGCGCCGAGACGGTTGAAACCTTCGAATTTGAGGTTGCCGCCCTGGCGCCGATAGTGGGACTGCGTGGCGTCGCCGTCGACGCTGTAATCAGCGGACCGCAAGACGTGAATGTGGATGCCGGCGGTCAAACCGAGATCACACGCGTCGAGGTGTCGTATAACGGGGGACCAGCCGAGGTCGTTGAAAACGAGGTTTTCACGATTCCGGCGGAAGAGCTGGGCGATGGCGAGCACGAGGCGCTGATTTCGGTCACCAACGAAGGCGGCCAGACATCAACCATCAGCTTGCCCTTTAGTGTCCAACTGCCGCCGACGCCGACATTCACGCCACTGCCAACCGATACCGCCACCTCCACCAATACGCCAACAGCGACCGATACTGCGGCGCCAACGGCAACCAACACGAATACGCCCGAGTTCACGAACACGCCTTCAGCCGACGAGATCACGGCGACGAGCGAGGCAGTCGCTACCTTAACGGCGACAGCGCGTCCCAGCGCGACCGCTACAGAGGCGCCAACAGATACGCCCTTCCCTACAGATACCAGTACGCCGTTGCCAACGACAACTCCGGTTCCAACGGTCACCAGCACGCCGTTGCCCACGGTAACTCCGCTACCAACGAACACCAGCACGCCGCTGCCAACAGCGACTCGGTTGCCGACCGACACCAGCACGCCGCTGCCTACGATGACGCCGCTGCCAACCGATACCAACACGCCGTTGCCTACTGATACGCCCGTGCCAACCGACACCCGCACGCCGCTGCCTACGATGACGCCCGTTCCAACCGACACCGACACGGCTTTGCCTACTGATACGCCCGTGCCAACCGACACCAACACGCCCTTGCCGACCGAGACGCCGCTACCAACCGACACCAACACGCCCTTGCCGACCGAGACGCCGCTACCAACCGACACCAATACGCCATTGCCGACCGATACACCCGTGCCGACTGACACGCCCACCGATACGCCAATGCCAACTGATACAGCAACGAACACGCCAGTACCGACTGAAACGCCAACCGATACGCCCGTGCCAACCGACACCAACACGCCATTGCCAACGGAAACGCCGACCGATACGCAAGTACCGACTGAAACGCCGACCGATACACCCGTGCCGACTGACACGCCCACCGATACGCCGATCCCGACGGACACGCCAACCGATACGCCAGTCCCGACGGACACGCCCACCGATACGCCGATCCCGACGGACACGCCAACCGATACGCCAGTCCCGACGGACACGCCAACCGATACGCCGGTGCCAACGGAAACGCCGACCGATACGCAAGTACCGACTGAAACGCCAACCGATACGCCAGTCCCGACGGACACGCCAACCGATACGCCGATCCCGACGGACACGCCAACCGATACGCCGATCCCGACGGAAACGCCGACCGATACGCCAGTACCGACTGAAACGCCAACCGATACGCCAGAACCGACTGAAACGCCAACCGATACGCCAGTACCGACTGAAACGCCGACCGATACACCGGTACCAACCGACACGCCAACCGAAACGCCGGTGCCAACGGAAACGCCAACCGATACGCCGATCCCAACGGACACGCCAACTGATACGCCGACGGCGACCGCAACCGACACGGATGAGCCAACTGCCACCGCTACTGCCACACCGACGGATACGCCGACGCCCTCAGACACGCCAACTGATACGCCGACGGCGACCGCAACCGACACAGATGAGCCAACAGCCACCGCTACTGCCACACCGACGGATACGCCGACGCCCTCTGACACGCCAACTGATACGCCGACGGCGACCGCAACCGACACGGATGAGCCAACAGCCACCGCTACTGCCACACCGACGGATACGCCGACGCCGACGGACACGCCTACCGATACGCCGACAGCGACCGCAACCGATACGGATGAGCCAACTGCCACTGCTTCCGATACGCCGACGGACACGCCAACGCCGTCTGACACGCCTACCGATACGCCGACAGCGACCGCAACCGATACGGATGAGCCAACAGCCACTGCTACCGATACGCCGACGGACACGCCAACGCCGTCTGACACGCCTACCGATACGCCGACAGCGACCGCTACCGATACGGATGAGCCAACAGCCACCGCTACCGATACGCCGACGGACACGCCAACGCCGACGGACACGCCTACCAATACGCCGACAGCGACCGCTACCGATACGGATGAGCCAACAGCCACCGCTACCGACACGCCGACGGATACGCCGACAGCGACGGCTACCAATACGCCGACGGACACGGCGACACCGGATTTCACTGCGACTGCGGAAGTCGAATCGGCTTTGACTGCGACCGTTCAAAGCGTGCTGGATGCAGAGGCGACCGCTGAAGCCGAGACTGAAACCGCGACCGCTGAAGCGACAGCGACCGATACCGCTACTGAGGAGCCGACAGCCTTGCCCGCTACCGAGACCGATGCGCCGACGGCGACAACTGTGGTTGAGCCCACTGCGCAGCCAAGCCTGACACCGGTGACGATCACCGAGATTGACGCGCCCAGCGCCGATGAACCGGAGACGCGCGATACTGCCCTGGCGATCGCGGCAGTGGTCGGCGGTTTGGGGCTGCTCTTCATCCTCTTCCTGATCTCGCGCCGCCGCCGATGAATTGCAACCGTCTGATCGCAAGGCACGTATACCTTGTATAAAAGCGGCGCGAACTTGCGCCTCGGGGGCGGACCAATGAGAGAGTTTCTGATCCGAATTCTGATCAATGCGGTGGCGATCGCTGTCACCGCCGTGTTGATCCCGAATATACACATTGCCAACAACGATATCAGCACGCTGCTGATTGTCGGATTGATCTTTGGATTGGTGAATTCGCTATTGAAGCCGCTGCTGTTGCTTTTGACCTGCCCGGCGGTGCTGCTCTCGCTGGGGCTGTTCATCTTTGTCATCAACGGGCTTATGCTCATGATCACCGATTCGCTGGCCGGCGATCGGCTGATTATCGAAGGCGGCATCTTCACCGCTATCCTCGGCGGCATGGTCATGGCGGCGGTTTCGATCGTGCTGGAAGGCGTACTGAAGCTTGACGAGTCCTCAAAGCGCGCCAAAGCGGGAGTAATCGTCTACCGCGATCCGGGGACGGAATAGGGCGGCGCCACATCGCCCAAGCCGAAGCGCTTGATCTGAGGCTCTTACGGATAACCGGTACATTCGCAATCACAGGTCTATGACGATTCCGGAAAGCGGCGCGCCCATTCGCCGGAACTCCGTTTGCTGGATCAGCAGCGCGCGCTACAGCCAGCCGCTGGATGCCGCTTCAGCGCGAAAATGGCAGTTGATGGCGCGCTTAAACGACTACGAGATTCGCGTCATCGGCTTCGCCACTTCGCCCCGTCCGCGCAGTTTTCAGCAGCATGTCCATTTCTACCTGCTGCCGCTGCTGCCGAATTCGCTGCTGCGTTATCTCATCATTTTCAGCTTTGGCGGGCTGCTGCTGATATTGCTCGTGCTTCGTTATGATTGCGAAATCATCGTGGCGCAGAGCCCATTTGAAGGCGCGATCGGCGCCGCCGCCAAGATTTTCGCGCGCTTGTGGGGCCGGCGTCCAAAACTGATCATCGAGAATCACAACAATTTTGAAGAAGACGTATTCCTGCAGCGTTCGATTCCGCTGAAGGGGCTGTATCGCGCCTTAATGCTCGCGCTGGCGCGTTTCGCCTTTGGGCATGCCGATGCCCTGCGCGTCATCTCCTCATCGACCGCCGAGCGCGCCCGACATTATGCGCCGAACACCCCGCAAGCGCGTTTCATGACATTCAGCGATACTGATGTCTTCCGCGGGACCCGGCGGCGCATTCCGGTCGAGCAGGCTGAGGACATCGTATACGCGGGCCTGCTGATTCCGCGAAAGGGCCTGCGTCATTTGCTGAGCGCCTTCGCCCAACTCGATCATCCGCGGGCGCAGCTTCATTTGGTGGGCGGCGCGGAGAACGCCGATTATGCGAAACAGCTGCGGCAACAAGTGGCCGAGCTCGGCATCGGCGACCGCGTGAATTTCGCCGGCGCCGTCTCTCAAGCTGAATTGGCGCGGTATTTCGGCGCCGCTCGTGTCATGGTTCTGCCATCGCTGTCGGAAGGGCTCGGCCGCGTAGTGGTCGAGGCGATGCTGCTGGGTACGCCCGTCATCGGCAGCCGCGTCGGCGGCATCCCGGATCTGATCAGCGACGGCGAGAATGGCTACCTGGTCGAAGCGGGAAACGAAGCCGAATTGACGGCGGCGCTGCGGCGAGTCTATGACGATGATGTGGCCGAGATGGGCGAGCGGGCGCGCGCATTCGCCGAAGATTTCTTCTCGCCGGAGAAGTATGTTGAGGGTTATCGCAAACTGTTCGAAATGGCGCTTGGCGAGTCTAATGACTCCGAGATTGAAGGGAAATCCGCGCGGCGATGAGCGATCCAGCGAAGAGAATCGTACGCTGCGCGTCTTGTGATGGCTTCGGCTGGAACGAGGATGAATTCAGCGGCGAAGCGGAAGATTGCGATTGGTGCGCCGGCGTCGGTTATGTCTACCGTGATGCCGCTGGGCGCGATTCGCCAATTCCGAAGGCAGACTTCAACGCAGTGGCGGAAGATTTGGAAAGCCTGGAATTGGCGCGCCTGCGGGAGATGGGCTACCAGGGCGGCGCCAAAAAGCCCTGGCAGCAGGCAATCCGCAAGGATACCTCACTGGGAGAAGATCCCTATGAGCGAAATGAAGGCTGAGACCGGGCAGGATCGAGCGCCATAAAGTTTGGGCGAGGTCGACCGAACCGGTCGCGTAGGGCAGGTAGACATAGCCCTTCGACACTGACCGTCGGTCGCCCCTACCTATTGGCTGCGATTTCAGGAGTCTGACCGCTGCTCTTCTTCCGGCGCGCGCAATTCATTTAGCAAGCGCGCGATCTCGACCAGCAGGTCATCCAAGCGGCTTTCAGTGCGCTGGCTGACCTCGCCCAGGCGCTCGATAAGTTTGGCGGTCTCTCCTGGCGGGAAGCTCCGATACGACCACCAGTAAACCAGCACAACAACCGCCAGCACCATCAACTGAAACATCTGCTCGAAATCCATGGATTTTCCTTTCCTGTTGGAATGTCTGCATGTGACTGGGCTAGGCTGCGTCGATACGAATTTCTACCGAGGCGCTGGCGAAGTTGCCGCGCAGCCGGTAGAGCAAAACGATATAATCGGCCGCGGTTGCAGGCCTCAAGGTGAGGGAGCAAGCGCCCTCGACGACGGCAAGCTGGCCCCGTTTCCACTCTTCGCCATCGCGCAGGACGAGGTAAGCGATCCGCTCATCGCCGGCGATCTGCTCGTCGGCGCAGGTTACGACTGGATCGGCCTCGCCTTCCCCCAGCGAAGTCGCCGACGCCGCAACTTGCAGCATGCCATAGTTGTGCAGCACATCGCTGGCGCGCTGCTGTTCCGGCATATTCTCAGAGACGAGATGGATGCGCGCAGCCGGCCCGGTCGATACACCGCAGGTTGCGTTGCCCAGCGCCGCGCGCGCCACCTCATCCAGCAAGCGCGGGTCTTGTGCCTTGCGGTTGACTATATCCATAGCTTAAATCTCCTTCGCCCAAAACTGCGGATGCAAATCAACGATATCCATGCGCGCCGTATTGTGGCGCGTGGTCTTCCAACGCAGCTTAAATGTATGGCTGCCGGCGCTCAACTGCGTGATCAACAGTACAAAGGAAAGCGGCTTTGTTCGGCCCGTGTCGCTACTTCCTGAGTTCGTCATGGCGATGACGCCGTCGTCAGCAATGTAATCAAGGCCGTCAACCGCCACATTAAACTTGGTCGACGCGTTGTTGATGGTATTACTCACCGTGCCGGTGAAGCCCACTAGCACATCGCCGCCGTGGGTTGTAAGCGTCAGCGACAGGTTCGTCGGATCGACATCGACAAACTCGTTCGCGGTGGAGGCAAGGAAAACGGCGCCACTGACGTTTTGGCTCGCGGCGTTATCCAGCCTATCTTTCAAATGATTCTGATTGTCGCGCACATAGGTGTTCAGGTCGATCGATGTCAGCGGTTCGCTCGACCAGGTTTTTGGCGTTGTCCATGCCATGGCTGTTCTTCCCCCAATAGCTAAGCATTATCGGAAAGGATAGAACATCTATTCTAGCAAATGGCGACTAAAGGGTCGCGCGTTCAAGCTGCCGGCGCGGCGCGATGATGGCGGGGCGATCGATATTGGTCTGGAAGGGGCGCAACTTGCAGAAGCGTAGGAAGTCACCCTGACACTGGAAGACGAGCGCGGCGAGTATTTCGCGGGCCAGCATCAATACGAGCTCGCCGTATCAATTCGGAACACGGGCGCCAAGCCGGCGCGCGAAAGTCGTTTGGATGTAACGCTGAAGTATGCGGATGCCGCAATCGACGGCTACCGCGCCGTAGATTTAGCGGGCGACCAGTCAGCAGGGGAAACGCGCAAGATAGACTTGATGATAAGCCCAATTCGGTGGCAAGCGCCCGCTCGCCACTGCCTTGCGCTCGAAGCGCAGAGGGAACGGCAACCCTGAACTTTCCCTACTTCACAAGCGTAGACAGGTAATCTTCCAAGCGATCAAAGCATTGACTTAAGCCCGCTTCAACACCCATCTCGATGATGCTGTCGCGCTCTTCCCGAGTTTTGTAACGGCTGCCGCAAGTCAAGACCGTATCGCCATTGGATTCGGCAAATTCGAATTCGGAATGTGCTTCAGGCATATCTGGGAAAGGGTTACCATCTTCATCGGTGAAGATATCCCTTGCGGTAAACCGATCGGGCGCTTCAATCTCCTGATAAATCATCTTGCCGCAATAACGCTGACCCTCCGGATCTTGCATGCAATAAAACCAGGCGCCGCCCGGGCGAAAATCCACCTCACAGACTGGCGTGGTGAAGCCTTGCGGACCCCACCAATGCCGCAAATGCTCAGCCTGCGTCCACATCGCCCATAGCTTTTCGCGGCTGACCGCAAAGCGCCGGACAAACTGGATCTCATTGTCTGCAGGTGTACTGAATTCCGTTTTCGAAGACATGATACTCCTCTTGAGTTGCCGCCTGCCGATTGCTCAAGCCTGGCTGATCTGACCGTCCTCCACCTGGTACACGGTCGCCCGCTTCAGGAAGGCTGGGCTGAAGATTTCGATTTCGGTGGTCGTCACCAGCGTTTGCGCGCGCCCGTCCAATCGATCCAGCAAATGACTGCGACGGCTGCTATCGAGCTCGGCGACCACTTCATCAAGCAGGAAAAGCGGATAATCGCCAAGTTGATCGCGCATCCACTCCAACTCAGCGAATTTCAGCGCCATGACGGCGGTGCGCGCCTGCCCACGGCTGCCGTAGAGTCCGCAATCGCGTTCATTGATAAAGATTCGGAGCTCATCGCGATGCGGTCCAGCGATGGTGACGCCCCGTCCTATCGCTTCGCGCCGCTGCGCCAGCAAGCGCTCCATGAACTGCGGCTTGATCGCCTCCGCGCTCAACTGCCGGTCGAGATCTAGCCCGATCACATCAAAAGACTGCTGGCGCCCTTCCCCCTTGGCGTCGGTCAGGATGCTGGGGAGATACTTCAAGCTGAGCGAATCGCGCCCGCCAGTCAAGGCGACGTGGGTGGCGCGCGCCTCGGCTTCCAATTCGCGCAGGAAGCGCTGCCGGCCCGCAATGATAACCGCGCCGCTGGACGCCAGTTGCTCGTCCCAGAATTCCAATTCAATCGGGCTGGCGCGCTTTTCGGCGATGCGTTTCAGCAAGGCGTTGCGCTGGGGCAAGATCTTTTCGTATTCGTTCAGCGCCAGCAAGTAATCGATATCCACCTGCCGCAGTGTGCCATCCATGAAGCGGCGGCGATCGTTGGGCGAGCCTTCCACCAGCGACAAGTCGCGCGGCAGGAAGAGCACAACGTTTAACAGGCCGACTACGTCCATCACGCGCTTGTCGACATTGTTGAGCTTGATCGCCTTTTTGAAGCGCGCCGGTCCGATGGTCATATCCAGCATGAGCGTGATGTCCAGCTTGTCATAAGCGCCATTTGCGCCACCGATTTCCGCGGACAACCGGGCGAAGGGAATGGGATCGTTCTCCGTGCGCCAGTGGATCAGTTGGCGGTCGCTGGTCGTATAGGGCGATGTAGATGTCGCCAGGTAGAAGATCGCCTCCAACGCGCTGGTCTTGCCCTGTGCGTTGTCGCCCACGAGCACGACCGGGCGGTCGGCCGGCGGGCTGAATTCCAGCCGCGCGTAATTGCGAAAGTTCGTCAGCGAGAGATGTTGTATCTTCATGGCTCACTTGCCGGAGTCCGCAACTCCCTACTAAAGCCACATAGGGCGAGAACAGGGGCGCGTAGACACTGCCCGACTCTCGCCCCTACATTCACCCTTTAGCCACGCCGTCGGCAACAGGCGCGTCCACCGCGGCCGCGTCTTAGGCGCCCACCCACTGCGGCAAAAAGGCGTCATCAGTGATTTTGCGCCCACCGCCGCTTTCGAGATCATGGACCCAGATTTCGGGCAGCGCCGGACCCTCAGCGCTCGCGCCTTCGCGCAACAGCGGAAAGCGTTGCATCACCAGCGCGTCACCAGCCAGGTTCCAGCGAAAGTAGGATGTTGTATAGCGCGGCTCGAAGGCGACAGGCTTGATCGGCTCCTCTTTCGCAAAGGCATTCCTCAGGTAAAGCTGATGACCCGGTGTCCAACGATCATCGGTGTAACGACGCGCGAAGGCAATGGTTTCGCCATCCGGGCTCCACTGGGCGGCGACGTCATCCACTGGACCTTGGGGATCAGTGAAGGCGGCGAATGTCTTGGCCGTCAGATCGGCGATGCGCAGATGCGAGAAGAATTGTTCGCCACGGCGTGCGAGTTCAGGGAAGATCAGTTGCTGCCCGTTCGGCGCCAGCGTACCCATCGTGCCGTGCGATGAGGGGATGAATCGCAGTTGTATGTCGTCGTCGCCGCGGGGAACGAAATCATAGATGAGTATGCCGGGTTGGGTTACATCGGCGCTGTAAAAGGCGACGGTATTATTGTCGGCGGACCATACGGGACTGTGACCGACCACTTCGTTGTCGGCGATAAGCGCTGCGGTGTCGTAGTCAACGCTAAGCATATCGACCAGCCATATCCGTGGCAGGCCATAACGCCCGCCAATCGACTCAGCGCGCTGGTAAGCCAGCAGATTGCCATCGGGACTGAATACGGGTGTCGTACAATTGGCTTTGAGCGCAACGCAATCGACTAAGTCCGTCAGACGACCGCTGGCGACGTCAAGCAGGCGCAGGGTTACGGCGCCCGCATTGCTCCGCTCGGCGAAAGCCAGCCAACGTCCATCGGCGCTGAAGTCGAAGTCGAAGACGCCGTAGTCGCTGAAGGTCAACTGCTGCTCCGCGGCCGGTTCGTCGATGTCGGCCATCCAAACATTTTGCGTGCCGCCAGTTGCGGGTTTCAGATAGGCGACGCGAGTCGGTTGGCGCGCTGGATCCAGCACCCAGGCTGCCGCGCCAACACCTAGCAAACAGATGGATACGATGAGGAGAACGACCAAGTCCAACTTGTCCGGCTTCATTTACCTAGCCATCGCTCACGGATACAAATAGGGTTGCGCCGGTTCGTCTACACGCTCGACCGTCTCGGCGACGACAACGGGCAAAAAGTCGCCAGCGAAAGCCGAGGCTTTCAGTTGACCGCCAACGCGCAGCCATTCACCTTCGGCGAGGTCGCCCGCCCCCTCCGATATCACCGGCATGCCGATGGGAAAGGCATCAGCGACACAGCAGCTAAGCGTGAATCGGGCGAGCATGAAGCCATCTTCGGGATGAGAGGGCTCGCGATAAACAAAGCCGACCACATCGACCGGCGTCCCGTTGAATTGCGCCGGCGTCGCCGCCCGGTCGAATTCGCGCAGCCAATCCAGGATATTGCGATCGAGCGGGCTGCGGCTCAGCCCGGCGACGCCCACCGGACTCAAGCTGACGCCGCCGTTCACCGCTTCGATGCCCAGCGACCGCGACGGAATCAAGATCGCCAGCAGCAGCGGAAAAGCCACCACCAGCACAATATCCCACGTGATATGGTAGTGATGATGCTCATGATCGCGCTGCGCCGTGTTACGGCTGCCGTAGAAGTTGACGAGCGCCAAAAGGAAGAAGAGCAGCGCGCCAACGACAACCAGCCAGGCGAAGCGCTGATTGATGTAATTGTCGAGCGTGCCGGTCACAATCAGCAGGGTCAGATAAACGCCCATGCCGAAGAGAATGAGCGTCTTCGCCCGGGCGATTCTGTCCGCCCCGCGCTGGTGCTTGTGCTGCGCCGCAGACACTGTTATACGCTCACGCCCTTTCGATCCGCTGATTCATCACGCTTATCACGTCATCAAACAACATTGCCCAATAGCACATTGATCGCCGTCCCCGCCAGCAAATTCATCACAAAGGGCAGCAGAATCAGATACAAGACGATTCGGCGGCGGAAGACGCCGGTGAACATCAGCGTGCTCTTGATATCCACCATCGGACCAAAGCTGAGAAAACTGACGATGGCGCCGGTGGTGAAGGTGTTGACGAAAGCCAGCGCCAGGAAGCTGTCCACGGTCGAGCAGACGCTGAGCACATAGGCGAGGATCTGCATGAAGACGACCGAGAAGATCGGGCCCGTGCCGAGCGCCAGCAGGCTCTCCTGGGGCACGAGCGTCTGCATTAGCGCCGCCAGCATGGAGCCAAAGATGAGGAAGCGCCCCATCTCGAAGAATTCGTCGCCGGCGATCTGCAACGCGCCCATCAGCTTGACGCGCGTCGCTGGCTCGTCGTGATCGCAATGCTCATGCCCATCATGCCCGCCACCGAGCGCGATAGGCTTCAACACAACCATTGGCTTGGCGAAGGCGCCAATAACCGTGCCGACGATCACAGCGACGAGTATGGTGACGACGATTCGTCCGATGAAGACGGGACCAAAGCCAAAGGCGATATAGGTGCTGGCGAAGACGATGGGATTCATGAAGGGCGCCGCCAACAGGAAAGCCACGCCCAACGATACCGGACTGCCCTTGGTGAAGAGCCGGCGCGCGACCGGCACGACGCCGCATTCGCAGACGGGAAAAACGAGACCGAGGAAGGCGCCGCCAATCGCCGCGCCCAATCGATTGCGCGGCAGAAAGCGCATGATGTCATCGGATTTGATGAAAGTCTCGATCAAGCCCGATGTGATCGACCCAAGCAGCAAAAATGGAACCGCCTCGACGAAGATGCCCAGAAAGCGCGTCGCAAAGACGCTGAGCACCAGCATGTATTCGCGCCCCGAGCTGTTCGCCTGATGCCCGATTGCGATCAGCAATACGGCAGCGATCGCTGCCAATCCTATGAACTTGACTCGCTCCGGCGTCTCGCTGTGGCGCGCGTTATGGCTAAGCATCGCCCGTCCATTTCGGCAACACGTCGATGGTTATTCCCCGCATGGCGCCGATCGGCAGCTTAACTAGCGGTAGATTTGAATACTTAAGCAAGCGCGCCATCCGCCCCATTGTTGGATCCGCCTCCGGGGCGTACCCGGTAAATGGTATTGAATCGTTCAAATCCGGCTTTCATCTTTCGCGCCGGAATTGGGTCGGCTAGAACATGACCTTTGACCAGCTCATAGGTCTCGCCGCTGATGATGATCTCGCCCGGTTCGGCGTTCTCTTGCAGAAACTTGCCGACATCGGGCGCCTCGCCCAGCGCGGCGAATTCAATGCGGTTGGCGCCGCCGACCATGCCTAACACGGAATGCCCGGTATGGATGCCGATGCAGAAGCGGAGCGCATACTGGTCCGCTACCACTTCATGCAGCGCCTGCACCGCTTCAACTATCGCCAGCGCCGCCTGCACCGCCCGCGGGGCATGGTCGTCTTGCTGGTTCAACTGCGAATTCCAGAGCGCCTTGATCGCATCGCCGAGGTACTGATCGACGATGCCGTCGTGCTCATTGATGGCATCGCTGGCGGCGCCGAGATAACGGTTGATGATCCGCATCAAATCTTCCGGCTGCAAGTATTCGCTGAAAGCGGTGAAGCCATCAACATCGGCGAACATCGCCGATATCGTGCGCTCGGCTGGGCTGGTGTCCAACTCGCTGATGGAGCCGATATTCGCAACCAGCGCCTCCGGCACAAATGTGCCCAGCAGGCGGCGCTGCTCTTCCTGCTCCTTGCGCTCGGTCAAGTCATCTATGACCAGGGCGACGCCGTGATTGACCTGATCATCGCTGCGCAGGGGGCTGGCGACCACCTGCCAGTAACGCTGCCGTCCATGCTGCTCGAAGCGCTCCGCCCAGATATGCTGCATTTGCTCCTGGCGGACGCGCTCAACCGAATCGTGAAAGCTCTCGGTGACGTGGGGCAGCACAGCGCGCAAGCGCATCCCGCAGGCTTTCGCGTTTGTCGTGCCGGTTATTTTTTCCGCCGCTTCATTGCAGACGAGCACGCAATTCTCGCCATTTACAGTAATGACGCCAGTGCCGATCGAAGCGAAGATATTGGACAGGCGTACTTGCATCTCTTCAATCAGCGATAATTGCGCGCGAATATCTTCGAAGAGACGCGCGTTTTCTATGGCGACCGCCGCCTGCTGCCCAAAGCTCGTTAGCAAACCCAATTCGTTTTCTTTGAACAAACCGGCCATGACCCGATTGTCGCAATAGGCGACGCCGATGACTTCGTCCCGCGCGATCAGCGGCACCGCCAGAATGCTGAGGAGACTGAAGCCGGCGATGCTCTCGCTGTGGCTGAATTGCTCGTCAGCGCCGGCGTCAACGGTCAGTAGCGGCTCGCCGCTTTCCGCCACCATATTGATGACCGACCAACTGACGATTCGGCCGCCGGCGGCGGTCTCTTCGGCGCTCAATCCGCGGGCGACGGCGAATTCCATTTCGCCGGTATCGCGGTTCTTGAGCACGATATACCCGCGTTCCGCCTGCGTCAGTTGGATGACCGTTTCCATCACTTCGTTCAGGACTTCATCGGTTTCCTGCGCCGAATTAACCAAGGCGGTGGTATCAGCAAGGCGCCGCAGTTGCTGCAGCTGCATATGCGTATCCACCAGCGCGACTGACAGCCGGTCGATGCTGGAGCGCACCGTCCACAATCGGTCAATGGCATTGGCAGGCAGATTAATGCCGCGGCGGCGCAGCAAAGCCTGCTGCTGCTCAAGCAAGGTCTTTACATCATCGGCGCGCGTCTTCAGCCCAGTGAGTTGCGTCTGAATCGCGCCGAAGCCCGTAGCGCTTGCAGTACCGCTCATGCGCTTCGATACACCTCATAGGCTCGCATGCCAACCGATAGCCCTTTGCCATAGATTGGATCGCGCGGCTGAAAGTCATAGTGGCGGCGGTCATCGTTGTTCGCCAGGAAGTGATCCAGCGTCTGCTGCACGATGGTGATCGCGCCCGGCGCGGTATTTTCCTGAATGCGCTTGGCGGTATTGATGCTGTTGCCCAGCGCGGTGAATTCGCGCCGCTGGAAGCTGCCGACATTGCCCAAGGTGGCTTCGCCGGTGAACATCCCGATGATGTAATAATGCGGATCCGGATCAATGCCCATTGCTTGGTAGAGCTCGACAAAGCGATCGCGCATCATCAGACCGCATTCAAGCGCCATCTGGGCGTGATTGTTTTGCGGATTGAGTTGGGTATTGAACAGCGCCATCACCTCATTGCCCATGTATTTGTCGACAATGCCACCAGCTTCATGAATGCAGACGGTGGCGATCGCCTGATACTGGTTGAGAATCCTGAGCTTCTCGCTGGCGGCGACATCGGGCAGGGTGATCCAGGGACGCACATCGGCGAATAAGCACGTGACCTCGCGCCGCAAGCCGCCCATTTCAATATTGGCGATTTCGTTAATTTTGTCGACCATGCCTTCGGGCAAGATCCGCTTCATGGCGCTGATGGTGGTTTCATGCTCGTATAAATGCGTGACATCGTCCATCACCAACGTGACGCCATGAGTCGTATCGTTGCTATCTTTGAGCGGCGATAGCGAGAGCGCCAGCGCAACCTGCCCGCGTCCCGGCAACTCAGCGCTGAGCTCAAGCGAGTGATCCATATCGTGTAGCTTCACATGCTCCAAGTGATCTTCCAATTCCAGCGCCGCGTTTTTCATCAATTGGGCGACATCGAAGCCCACGGCGACTTCGGGCGGCAGATCAAGAAACTCGGAGGCGGCGCGGTTAAAGGTGTGAACCAAATCATTCTTATCAATCGCGATAATGCCGCTGCCGACTGAAGAAAAAATATTGTCCATCAATTCTTTGACCCGGGTGATCTCCGCCAGGATTTGTTCGGCGCGCATATACATGCGAGCGTTGGCGATAGCGACAGCGGCGGTGTTGGCAAAAGCCATCATCAGATTCAATTCGCGCTCGGTAAAGATGCCGGCGACAAGGCGATTATCCACATAAACGACGCCGGTGATCCGCTCTTTGTAGCGTAGCGGCACGCAGAGCACCGATCGCAGCGTGAAGTTGATGATGCTCTGATTCTCCGACAGCCGTTCGTCTTTGAACGCATTATCGGCGAGCAAGGGTTCGCCGGTATCGATCACTTCATTGACCACGGTCATGCTTATCTGTGGCCGATCGCTCGACGGCATCGCCGGTCCCATAAGACCGCCTTCGCTGCTGATGCGGAATTCCAGCTCGCCGCTGTCGTCGTTGGTCAGCACGATGTAGCCGCGCTCGGCATTCGTCAGCACTATGACCAGTTCCATCGTTTCCTGCAAGACCGTATCGATATCCAGCGAGTTGGTGATGCGCGTCGACATCTCGGAGAGCGCTCGCAGCTGGCGCAGCTCGGTCTGGTCTTCCAGCACATTGTTTTCCAGCCGCTTGAAGTCTTGCTTGAGCATTTCGATGTTGTTGATGATTGCGGCCGGCATAGCCAAACGGCGGCGGCGCAGCAACTCCCGCTGCGCTTCCAGCGTCTTGTTCACCTCTTCCAACTGATCTTCCAGTTGCCGAAGCTCGCCGATTAGGTTGGTCGCGGTGTCTTGCGCTTCTGACATGCGGTCTCTCTGCCGCTAGGATCGCTTAGGAAAAGTATACTGCAAAATCGCGCTGATGGCAGTGGCGCTGTCGGGCGCTCCCTATGCCCGCCGGCCTGACCCAGACCTAGCGGCGCACCTTGTTTCACCCGTCCACAGGTCCCATTCGTTGGGGCGAAGCTTGGTTCACCCGCCCACAGGTCCCATTCGTTGGGGCGACGCTTGGGTCGCCCTTCCGTCAATAGAAACTGTAAGGGCATTAATGACAGCCGCTCGACCCCGCCTTACAAATCTTTAGGGAAAGACCTAGACCGATTGGAACGCGGGCATGAATTCGGTTAGAAACACCGCAAGCTGGTCGCACGTGAAGGCATAGGCTTGGCGCTCGACAGCGGCCAGCGCCTCAGGTGATACGTGGCGCCAAAGGGTTGCGTTCATCAGCGCCGGGTCATCGAGGATAACCCGGATCTCAGCCGAATCGCGTTTGAGGCGGCGGCCAAAAATTGCCAGCGTTTCGCTCTCGCCGCCGGGGACGATCTGGCGCGCCACCAGATCACGCCAGCCGCGAAGGACTTCGTCAGACATAAAAGGCAGCCAGCTATCGGGCTCGCAGTGTGCAAGCGATGCTCCTTGCCAGCCCTGCAACAGCTTCTCGTCGCGCTCGTCCATAATCGTGAGGATGAGGTGCAGGGCGAGAAACTTATCGCGCCGTTCGACGCCGAGCCATTCGCGCTCCCAGAATTGGGGGCGCACCATCTTCAGCGCCCAGGCTTCGTCAGTCGCCAAATGCGCCACATAGCCAGCCAGAAATGCCAGATGCGGCTCGGTCTTCGCCCGCGCAAGTGATGGATGCTGGCGCAGCATCTGGCGCCAAGGACGGGCGCTTATCGGGCGGCCATAGGCGTAAAAGTGCGTAACTTCGCGTCCGACGCCGCTGGCGACGCGGGCGTCGGCGACAACGCTTCCCAACTGAAAGGCGGGCTTTTGGCGCTGCAGCAGCGCGCGGTATGGTGGCGACAGCCCTTCGTCGGCGAGCAGGTTTTGGGCGATTCGCAGATGGGTGAAGGGAGTCGGCATGGCGTAGGATTGTAGAGGTTCTGGCGCGTCTGTTGTAGGGGCTAAGTACGGCATGGTAATCGTGGGCGGCCAACCCCACCCCCCGGCCCCTCCCCGAAGCATCAGGGAGGGGGAGCCAGTCAGCGCCTGTCTCAAGGTATTCTGAGTGGGCGGTGGCATTGGCGTGCGGGTGTCTACAGGTTTCACTTGACGGCGAGCGACCGAAGCGCTGCCGGGGCAGCTGACCCGCCGTGTCGGCGGTCAGTATCCACGCGACCTACGCGCGGCTGTGAGTCGCCCTCACTATTCGCCAGCATATACACTGCGTCAATGTGGGTCTTCAGCCAGCGCCAAACGGGCGGCGCGCCGTCCAATCTCGACGGCATAATTAGTGCCGCGGTCCCAGGGATAGACCTGCGACATGCTGGCCCAAAACAGCCCGGGCACGGGCGTCGATATTTCTGGAATCTTGCGACTGTGGTTAAGCTCGGGCACCGGCTGGGCGTAGGGCGCGCGCCAGACCCACCATTTGCGAATCCATTCGCGCTTAAAGGCGGGGTTCACCACGTGTAGCGCCGGCAGAAAACGCTCCACCAGCGCCTCCTCGCTCAGCTCAAAATATTCATGCGTCGGCGGCACATAGTCGCCGCAATAGACGATATGGTCGCCGCCATAATGTTTGCGCGATATGAAGTTGGTATGCTCGACCAGCGCCAGAAAGGGAAAATCCGATTTAGATTTGTCGGCGCTCGTTGCCGGCAAGTTTAGCCAATAGGTATCGTCCGGCATGAGCGGCTCTTTCAACGCCAAGACGACGCATATGCCGCCGATGCTCTTAAGCGCCGCAACCTGTTTGCCATAATCGGTCTGCGCCAAGCCGTCGGTCATCTTCAGCAACAGGCGCGGCGATGTCGTGCTCAATATGCGATCGAATCCGAAACGCTCGCCATCAATGGTCAAGGCCAGCTTGCCCTCGGCTTGGGCGATTGCATCGACGCGCGCCTGCAGCTGAATCCTTACGCCTTTCGCGAGCAGCTGACGCGCCAGTTCATCGAGAAACGCTTGGAAACCGCCGATATAGGTTCCCAGCTTGAGCGTGCGCTTGACGATCCGCGCCCACATAAAAGACATCGGCACCTGATCGTATTGCTCGGCGAATTTGCCGATGAGCAGAGGCTTGAAGAATTTGTCGTAGGCTTCCTGCCCCATCCAGCGGCGCATCCATTGATCGGCGGTGACGCGCTCGAATGGCTGCCAGCGCCGCGTGAGTTTGACGTACATGCCAGCCAGCCCCATGCGCAAGATTGATGTGAACGACAGCGGCAAAAGGAGCGCCGATGGCGATATCTCGCTGCGGACCGCTTTGCCGTCGACCCAGTAGCTGGTCTTCGGCCGGGGGAAGATGATGCGGTCGCACACGCCCATTTCCTCGGCGAGAGCGAGGATATCGTGGTCGCTGGCGAACCAGTGATGATAAAACTTCTCCAGCGTCCAATCCCAAGTCTCGTCTTTGAAACCGGCGGCGAGCCCGCCGACGCGGTCAGCCGCTTCGTAGATCGTCACCTGATGGCCGGCATCGGCGAAGTCCCAGGCGGCTGCCAGTCCAGTGGCGCCGGCGCCGATGATGGCGATGTGCATTTGGTCCATGGTAAATCCAGGATGCCAGTGAGGACAACAGCCAACTATTTTACAGCCGCAAATTGGAGTTTGCGCGGCTGCATCGCAGCGGGTTACGCGGCGCCCAGCCCTGAGAGATCAGTCGGCGTAAACATCCTCGCTCAAACGCCAACTGGCGCGCGCCTCAAAATCCAGCGAACTGCGGTGACCAGCCCGGAAGCGGAAATGCGCGGCCGCGCCGATCATGGCGGCGTTGTCCGTGCAGAAGGTTAGCGGCGGATAACGAATCGGCACGCTGAGCGTCGCCCGCAGCTTTTCGCGCAGCAAGGCATTGGCGCTGACGCCGCCGGACAGGTAGAGCGCGTTGACGCTGTAGTCGCGCGCCGCACGCTCTGTGCTAGAAACCAGCGCATCAGTCAACGCCTCCTGAAACGAGGCGGCGACATCGCTGATGTTGATGTCGTCTCGCAGTTGCGCCGCCTTTTCCGCGCCGCGGACGCGCTTGGCTCGGCGCCCCTCGCGCGGCAGGATCGTCACCGCGCGCAAGACGGCCGTCTTCAAGCCACTGAAGCTGTAGTCGTAGGCGCCGTCCGTTTTCGCGCGCGGGAAGTGGTACGCTTCTGCCGAGCCGGATTTCGCCGTCTCTTCAATGGCCGGTCCGCCGGGAAAAGGCAAGCCCAGCAGGCGCCCCACTTTGTCGAAGGCTTCGCCGGCCGCGTCGTCGATCGTGCCGCCGATGCGCTGGTAAACGCCATGATCGCGCATGACCAGCAGTTCACTGTGCCCGCCGGAGACGATCAGCGCCAGAACGGGGAATTCGACTTCGACAAAGCCTGGCGCCAGCCAAAGCGAATAGACATGCCCTTCCAGATGGTTGATGCCGAGCAGCGGCAGTCCGGTCGCCAGCGCCAGCCCCTTGGCGAAATTGATGCCCACCAGCAGCGAGCCCACCAGCCCGGGACCTTGCGTGACGGCGATGGCATCAAGGTCGGCGTAATCCATGTCGGCTTTGCTCATCGCTTGCGCGACGACAGCGCTGATGGTTTCGGCGTGGGCGCGCGAGGCGACTTCGGGGAAGACGCCACCGTATTGAGCGTGCAGGTCAATCTGCGAGGCGACGATGTTGGATGCGATCGTCGTCCCGTCAATCACGACGGCGGCGGCGGTTTCGTCGCAGGAGGTTTCGATGGCGAGGATGCTGGTCATGCGGAGGATTGTAGCACTGGAATTGGCAAGCGCGGATGTATAATGATGTGCAGGCAGAATGCCTTGCATGGGGAGGCGCGCGATGTACAAGTCGTTTCGGGTGAAGAATTTCCGCTGCTTCAAGGACTTGCAGATCAACGATCTGGGTCGGGTGAATCTGATTGCGGGGAAGAATAACACCGGGAAAACGGCGCTGCTGGAGGCGATGTATTTGTTGGCTGGCGATCTTGATTCGAACGCCATGGTAAAGAAGGATGTGAAATACGGGCGGCGTTTGACAAGAGATTCGGATTCTGATTGGGGCAGATCCGCAACCCTCTTCGCCGTATTCAAGAATTTCAACCTTGACTCGCAGATTGAATTGTCCGCCTGTGTTCAGAATTCTCTGGAATCGAATAAATCAGAGGATTCCACTTTCAAAATGACGATTACGGCTGTTCAAGACCTTGCCCTCGAATCTGATAAGCTGCTCGACGCCCTTTTCAATAGACGATTTGAGCGATCGAGTGATAATGCAGAAGTGCTAAAGTTAGTCTCAGATCTTGGAGAAAACCCACTTTATGTTCTCCTGATTGACGGACGGTTGGCATATTCACAGTATCGACCGACGCCTATATTCTCGACGATCTTTTTGCCAGCACGAGAACGAGTAAAGAGGGATGATACAGCAAACCGCTTCAGCAGATTACAGGATGCGAAAGGGATTCGGATACTAGTAGATGGTCTCCAAATCATAGAGCCACGACTGGTGGATCTACGCCTAAGCGCGCAGGACAGAAGCTCCGAAATTGTCGCCGATATTGGCTTAACAAAGCTCGTACAAATGAGACATTTGGGCGACGGCATGATCAGGCTAACCGATTTTCTACTGGCAATTCATCAGATCCATGATGGCGCAATCTTCATCGACGAAATCGAAAACGGCATCCACCACTCTGTGCAGCGCAAAGTTTGGAAAGCCATCGGCCAAGTCGCGCGCGACCTGGACATCCAGGTCTTCGCCACGACGCACAGCCTCGAAATGATCCGCGCAGCCTACGAAGCCTTCAAAGATGATGAGGAGTATGAATTCCGCTATCATCGATTAGATCGAAAGTCGGACGGTGACATTAGAGCGGTTACCTACAACAAATTTGGCATGGACGCCGTAGCCTCATTCAATTTCGACCATGAGGTGCGCGGATGACAAACCTAATACCCGAACATGTCGCGCGGCTGCTCTTGGTGGAGGGACCCGACGACGTAGAGTTTTTCAGGCGCTTGGCATCCAGGCTGCCGAAAGATGGTAGCGAACTTGTCGACGAGTCCCGCTGGAGGATTCGGAAATTCGGCGGGAAAAACAAGCTGTCCAACTTTCTATATGAGCTATTGCAAAGTCCGAACTATGACTATCTGGAACGAATCGGGATTGTCCGTGATGTGGACTTCAATACGTCTGATGCGGAGCGCAATACGGGCGCGCCAGTCCGGGCGCTGCAAAGCGTCAATTCCGCCATCGACAACGCCTACCGCAATAGCTCCATAGACTCGGCTGCCCCAGTTTTGCCCGGCATCCGCTCACCAAGCGACAGCCGTCCAACATTCTCGCTGCTGACGCTGCCTGGCTCTAACGCGTCCGCTGAAGGTTCGCTTGAAACGATACTTCTTGGAGCACTGGCTGATGATCCAATGATGTGCTGTGTTGACAAATACTTTAAGTGCGTTAAGGAAAAGCACCCGGAATCTGAAATAGCGCGAAATCGGGAAGACAAGAATCGACTCAGCGTACTTCTCTCTGGAAAGTTAGTATTGCGAGACTTGGCTAGGAGCAAAGACGCTACACGTGAACTACCGCGTTATATGTACAACATGAAATGGTGGGACGACAACACGTTTGATGGCGCCGCGTTCAATGACGCAAAAACCTTCCTCCGCCAACTCCTCGCCGACTAGACCCGCCCACTCCAACTGTGGTAACCTGAGAGCAACAAGCCACGTTCCCTACGGAGCGCGTCAATGACCACGTTCAGCCAGCGCTGGCGCTGGATTCTCGTCGCTGTCGCCGGAGTCGCCATCTTCGTCGCCTTCGCAATTTGGGGCGGCATCCCAGCGGAAACCAACGTTGAGCTATTCTGGCTGCAAGCCGGTCTGTTTTTCTTGATCATCTGCGTCTTTGTCCTCGCATTTTGGCATTTGCTCATACAGCCGCTGGCGCCAAACCTGCGCCAACCGCAAAGCGTTACGCTGCCTTCGAGCGCGCGCGAGACGATCGCGCTTGTGCTGGCGAGCGGCGGCATGTCGATCTTCGTCGGCGGCGTTTGGGATGAAGTGTGGCACCGCAGCTATGGCATCCCCTTTGGCGAGGACCTGTTTTGGCGGCCCCATCTGCTGATGTACTTCGGCTTCGCGACCGCCACTGTCGCCGGATTTTGGGCGCTGCTTTACCTCAATCGAAACCTGCGAGGCAACTTTCAGCAGCGATTTCGCGCGAATCCATTGATCGGCATCCTTATTTTGAATGCGGCCTTCTTGTTCTATGCCTTGCCGGCCGACCCGCTGTGGCACTGGATATTTGGCGAAGACATCACTGCCTGGAGCCTGCCGCATCTTATTTTGCTGATTAGCTTCATTTTGACGCAATTGCTCGCCTTGGTCTTTCACGTTTCCACCTTGCGGAGACAAGACTGGCACAGCATATTCGAGTTTCGCTTTGGTGACAGCTTGTCCTTGCTGATCCTGGCTTCCATGCTGCTGCTGTGGCTGCAGCTTATGCTCATTGACTGGGACGCCACGCTTTTGGGCATCCGTTTGGATTGGATTGGGCATTATCGGCCGGAGTGGCTGCTGGCGGCGAATCTGCTGGCATGCGTCACCTTTATCGGCGTCATCGCGACGCGTGTTTTGCGCTGCGCCGGCGCAGCCACGGCCGCCGGTCTGCTCGCGCTGGGTATCCGCATCGGATTGATCGAGCTCTTTGACGCCAATATGCTGCAGCATGTGGCTTGGGTTGCCGCGCTCCTGCCCCTCCTCGCCATCGACATCTATGCCTACTACAGCAGCGCCATCCGGGCGCGCGAGCCGGACTGGCGCGGGACCGCCGCCGCCGCCATTTTCGCCATGGCCATCAATGCGCCAGTAATTCGCAGTCTGTACCATCTCGAAGATAGCAACAACCTAGCCTTCGCCGCCGCGGTAATCGTGACCGGCCTGGGCATGAGTTGGCTGGCGAACAAAGTGGCGGATGGCATCCGTCGCGAGCAAGCGGCAAGTGTCAGCGGTCCAGCAGAGAGCAGGACCATCAAGCCCAGCGTGTCATTCGGCATTCTGGCCGCGTTTCTCCTTTTCATCTTCTTCTTCATCGTTACGGCGTCGCCCCCAATTTGACCTTGCTCGAAGGCGGTATACTTCAGCGCGTGAACAGGAACGAAGCATGGATCGCCGCCGCGCGCCACATCGTCACTGCCGCGCTTATCGTTTGGATGCTGGCGGGCTGCAGCGCAATCGAAGTCTACCAGCAGAGCGGCACAGCCCGCGCTGAGGCCGCGGCAAACGCGACGGCGGCGACGGAAGACGCAACCCGCGCGGCTTTGGAAGCGGCGCAGGACTCCGCTGAAGCGACGGTACAGGCGCTTGAGCAGGAAGCAACGCGAGCAGCCGCCGCCATCGCCACGCTGCAACGGGCGCCTACGACCGCGCCGGCAGCCGCCCCCGTGCCCGCTTCCGCCGAAACAGTCGTTTATGGCAGTGTGCCCATCGACAGCGACCGGCTGAATATCATCGCGGCGTTGGATTTCGACGCGGACGGCCAGATGCTGGCAGCGACGCGCGCGGGCGAGATCTATGCCATGCCGGATGACGATGGCGATGGTCTTGCGGATGAGACGCGCCTCGTCTTCGCCGACGAGGAAGAGCAACTGGGGCAAGTGTCCGGGCTGATCGCGCGCGGCGAAGGGCTGTTCGTGATCAATGGCGAGCGGCTGAGCCTACTTACAGACGGCGATGGCGATGGCGTCTACGACGGGGTGAGGCATCTCAGCGAGGGGCTGCCAGCCGATCAGAGTCCGCTGCAGGCGAGCAACGGCATCGTGCAGGCGCCGGATGGGCGGCTGTTCACGGTCGATATCAAGTCCGGTGAGATCTTGCGGATCGTCTTGCTCGAGTAGGCGATCGTCCGGCGCATTATAAAGTCGTTGGGGGCGAGTCACCGGCTCGCCCGTACACACGACCGATTGTGGGCGAGTCACCGCCTCGCCCCTACACACGACCGGTTGTGGGCGAGTCACCGCCTCGCCCCTACAAACTATCCCTTTAGGGAGAGACGGCTCTGCCGCGCTTGCCCGCTGAAAAACATACCGCCGAGCTACTCTTGCTTGCCGCCGCGCCTGGGTTTGCGTTATGCTCAGAGGGATGCAAGCGCAAGCGAAAGAGGCGCAATCATGGCGGAGATGGTGGCGCCGGTGAAACCGGCTACCAATGGTCAAGCGCAGCCCGAGCGGGCGCTTAAGCCGCGGCGTTACGATTATGACATCGTCATCATCGGCTCGGGACCGGCCGGGCATCGCGCCGCGATCCAATCGGCCAAGCTGGGCAAGCGCGTCGCCGTCATCGAGAAGAAGACGCTGATCGGCGGCGTCTCGGTCAATACGGGCACGATCCCGTCGAAGACGCTGCGCGAGGCGGTGCTGCATCTCTCCGGTTTCCGCCAGCGCTCGATTTATGGCGCCTCGTACACGGTCAAAGAGAATATCACGATGAACGATCTGCTAATGCGGGCGGATCACGTCATCCGGCACGAGATCGAGATCAACCGGCATCAGCTGCAGCGCAACGGCGTCCAGCTTTTCGCCGGCAACGCCACCATCGTCAACGAGCATACAGTGCACCTCAACTTTGTCGGGCAGAAGGGCGAAGATGAGCTGACGACGCGCTGCATCATGATCGCGGTGGGCACAACGGTGGCCAAGCCGCCAGGCATCCCCATTGACGGCGAGACGATTTTCACCAGCGACGGTTTGCTGAAGCTGGATCATCTGCCGAAGACCTTGACGGTGGTGGGCGGCGGCGTGATCGGCTGTGAATACGCCTGCATGTTCGCCACGTTGGGGACGCGCGTCACCCTGGTTGAGGTGGGCGAGCGGCTGCTGGATTTCGTCGATCATGAGATCGTGGACGCGCTGGTTTATCACATGCGGCAGCAACGCGTGACAATGCGCCTGGGCGAGAATGTGCGCAGCATTGAAAAAGCCAAGACGCGCTTTGGCGCCGGTGTCAAGACGCGGCTGGAGAGCGGCAAGGAGATCGTCACCGAGATGGCGCTCTACGCCATCGGGCGGCAGGGCGCGACCGCGCGCCTGGGCTTGGAGAATATCGGCATCGCGCCCGATCATCGCGGGCGCATCGCCGTCAACGAGCATTACCAGACCGAAATCCCCAGCATTTACGCAGTCGGCGATGTGGTCGGCTTCCCCAGCCTGGCTTCGACCTCGATGGAGCAGGGGCGGATGGCGGCTTGCCACGCATTCGGCATCGAGCATCAGAGCATCCCCGAGCTCTTCCCCTACGGCATCTACGCCATTCCGGAGATCAGCACCGTGGGCGCCAACGAAGAGGAGCTGACGCGGGCCGGCATCCCCTACGAGATCGGCAAAGCTTATTACAAGGAGATCGCGCGCGGGCAGATCATCGGCGACACCATCGGCATGCTCAAGCTGGTCTTCCATCGCGAGAATCACAAGCTGCTGGGCGTGCATATCATCGGCGAAGGCGCGAGCGAGCTGATCCACATCGGGCAGACGGTGATGGCTTTCGGCGGCACGGTCGATTATTTCATCAATACGGTTTTCAACTATCCGACGCTGGCCGAGTGTTATAAGACCGCGGCTTTCGATGGCGTGAATCGGTTGATATAGGAATCGCTAGCTGGAGTCGCTGCCGCTATCCGGCAAATGTGATTGTGATGAGAATTCAATTAGCGCGTCGCGCTCTTTGTGCCGATGGCGATTTCTAAGCAAGAATGCGCCGGCTACAAGCGATACTGTTGCGCCAATTCAAAGTAGACCTTCAATGCTTTGTCCCTGCTGGATTGTGGTAATGCTTCCGTCAATCAACCGGAATGCCAGAACGAATGCGGCGCCCAACGTCAGCAGATCCCAGACAAAGAGCAACGCTTGGCTGCGACTTTGCATTCCGGTACGATGTTTTCGGTTCTCTACTGCCTCGCTTACGATAGCGCGCTGAACTTCGCGATCGTATAGATTGAGCACGTCGGGAGGCGGAATGGGACCGGAGAAGCGCTCAACATAAGTAATCTCGTTGACATACTGTCTTAGTTCAGCGCGTCTCTCTTTGGGAATGTCTTCGAGTATATGAGACGGTATTGGCAGTTCCGGCGCCGGTCTGTGGTTGCCAGGGGCACTTTCGACACCCTCTGCGTCATTCACACATTGTTTCCTTTTGCAGTGCGCCTCTCGTGCTCGCCAATAGCGCGCCACATGTCTGCGCCCACCGCTTCCCAATCGGCGCGCATATCGTCGGCGATTGACCGAGACAGGATTTCGTCAGTAAACTCTTTACTTTCCGAATGGGTGAAATCCAGCAAGCTTGCAATTCCGCGTAGAACGCTGAACTTAGGCAAGTAGAATGAATTGGCGATTTTGCGCTTGTCAAATGCCATGTCTGCCCCCAACTATGGCCTTACGATATAAGTCAGCACGAATAACAACTACACTTTAGCACACTTCCTATCCATCCCAAAGCATATTTTCCATCTACCCCGTAGCACATTTCCTGTCCATCCCATAGATAGCCTACAGCCAGCGCCCCGCTCTTGTCAACAGAGCCGAATCAGAAGGAGATCTGGCGGGCGACCCAATGGGTCGCCCCTACAGTTTTCGCTCACGCGCGGTCTTCGCCAGCAAGCGGTATGCTATACTGAACGCGCCCATTCACCCGCGAGGCCGCCCATGAATAACCGGCTCTATTACGGCGACAACCTGGAGATCCTGCGCAACCGCGAGTACTTCCCCGATGAATGCGTCGACCTGATCTACCTCGACCCGCCCTTCAACAGCAACCGCAATTACAACGTGCTCTTCAAGTCAGAGAGCGGCGCCGACAGCGAAGCGCAGATCACCGCCTTCGAGGACACCTGGCATTGGGGCGAGACGGCGGAAGCGACCTATGACGAACTGGTGGTGGACGCGCCGCACAAGGTCTCGACGGCGATCGCGGCGCTGATGGACTTGATCGAGCGCAACCAGATGATGGCGTACCTGGTGATGATGACGGCGCGCCTGGTCGAGCTGCACCGCGTCTTGAAGCCGACCGGCAGCTTGTATTTGCATTGCGATCCGACCGCGAGTCATTATTTGAAGATTGTGCTGGATGCGATTTTTGGCACCGAGAACTTTCGCAATGAGATCGTTTGGAAGCGAACGTCAGCGCACAGTGACCGTACGCAAGGCAATGTCCTTCACATGGGCAGAATTCATGATGTAATTCTTTTCTACACAGAGACCGATTTTGCGGTTCGCAATACAGTCTATACGCCCTATGACAGCGAATACGTTGACGAACACTACAAATATGTGGATGAAGTTGGCAGACGATATGCACTCAACAACTTAACTGCTCCTGGAGGAGCGTCTAAAGGTAATCCGTTTTATGACGTGATGGGAATATCTCGTTATTGGAAATACACCAGAGAAAAAATGCAGCAGTTAATTGAGCAAGGACGAATCGTACAGACCAATCCGGGAAACGTGCCTCGCCTCAAATACTACTTAGACGAGATGCCCGGTGTATCACTGCAAGACATTTGGACCGACATTAAATCGTTACGTGGCCATCGGAAAGAACGCCTCGGCTACCCCACCCAAAAGCCCGAAGCGCTGTTGGAACGCATTATCCGCGCCTCGTCAAATGAAGGCGATATCGTGCTCGATCCCTTCTGCGGCTGCGGCACGGCGATTGCGGCCGCGCATAAATTGGGTCGGCGCTGGATCGGCATCGACATCACCCACCTGAGCATCGCGCTGCAGAAATACCGCCTGCAAGATATGTTCGAGTTGGTCTCGGGCGCCGATTACGCGGTCATCGGCGAGCCGGCGACGGTGGATGCGGCGCGGGAATTGGCGCGCGATTCCGCCAACGAAGGGCGCTATCAATTCGAGTGGTGGGCGCTGTCGCTGCTGCGGGCGAAACCGATGGGCGGGTCAGCCGGTTCGCGCAAGGGCAAGAAAGGCGCCGACCAGGGCATTGACGGCGTCATCAACTTCTTTGATGAAGACGAGAAAGGCAAGAAGAAGCCGCAGTCGGTGGTCGCGCAGGTCAAGTCGGGCAAGGTGAATTCGGGGCAGATTCGCGATTTGAAAGGCACGGTCGAGCGCGAGGGCGCGGCTATCGGCGTCTTCATCACGCTGGAGCAGCCGACGCAGGCGATGACCAAAGAGGCGCTGGCGGCTGGCTGGTACGAGTCGCGGACCTGGGGCAGGAAGTATCGGCGGCTGCAGATTTTGACGATTGGCGATTTATTCGATGGCGCGGGCGTGGATATGCCGCCGCAGCATGGGACGCATCAGCGGGCGGCAAGGTGGCGGAGGGGGGATGTGAGCGAGGACGGGGAGAGTCAGCGGGATTTGATTTAGATCTCCGCGATCTGTTCAATAGCCAATTTGTTCTGTATACTGCCGATCGCGTTCAAATACCGAATCGTGGGATTGCACAAAAGATGATTACACTCAAGCACGTTACGATCAACAAGTACAAGTCGATTGAGACCGTACAAAGTTTTCCTGTTGAACCCGATATTACGGTGCTAGTTGGAAAGAACGAGTCCGGCAAGACGGCCATTCTAGAATCGGTCGCGAAGAGCAATCCTTATCTAGACGAGCATTTCGATATTACTCTCGACTTCCCTCGGAAAGAATTGAAGAAATTTGAGAGAAGCGATCATGACATTAGAGTCGTTGAATGTACATATGAACTGTCAGCGAAACTCGTAAAGACAATCGAAAAGTACATAGGACCAGAAACACTTGGGAGTTCGCAGATAATCCATTCACGCTGGTATAGCGCCGAACGGGCGGAGTTCGAGACGCTCGACATCAATACAAAAGCGTTTTTCGACTTCATGTTTGATGTTCACGATATCAGAAACAAAGGATTCAAGAAAAAAGTGACAGAGTATACACGTGTAGAAGAACTTCAGAGACTAAGTGGGCGATACAGTGCTGGGAAAACGGAAGCGTTCCTTGAATCAATACTCGCGTATCTTCAATCTGGCCAGGATATCAAACAATCGCTGAGTCGCTACATATTGAAGAAATGGATACAGCCAAATCTTCCGAGATTCTTGTACTATGACGAGTATTATGCACTTCCTTCTGAAGTCGATTTAACCCAATTGCAGGGCAATGCACTATCTAGTGCGGAGCTCAAGACGTCCAAAGCCCTGTTTGATCAAGCGCAAATAGACCTGAAGGCACTGTTACAGGACAGCGACTACGAAAAGTACAAGGCCGAACTTGAAGCTACGAGCATAGAGATTTCGACGATTTTATTCGAGTACTGGACAACAAACCGCAATCTTAGAGTACAATTTGATATTCGAAACGAGCCGGCCTACGGTAATCGCCCGGTATTGAAGATACGCGTCTTTAATGACAAGTATCACATGTCCTTGCCGCTAGGCAGCCGAAGTCGGGGGTTCAATTGGTTCTTCTCCTTTCTGATTTGGTTCAGTCAGATACAGGAAGATCGCAATAACCGATATATTCTGCTATTAGACGAACCTGGCCTGAACCTTCATGCTTCGGCTCAAAAAGACTTGTTACGCTTTCTGGACCACCTATCAGAGACGTATCAGCTGATTTATACAACCCATTCACCATTCATGGTTCATTCCGACAAATTGCACAGAGTTCGTACAGTATTGGAATCGGAGACTGGCACACGAATTTCAGAAAGCCTTGACGAGGACGATAAGGATACACTTTTCCCTTTGCAGGCGGCTCTTGGATACAACATTGCTCAAAACCTGTTTGTCGGCGAAAACAACCTCATCGTCGAGGGAATTTCTGACATCCTTTACTTGCGAGTTATGTCGGCAATTCTGAAGGACGCTGGACGAACTGGTCTACAATCGGACATTGTAGTAGTGCCCGTCGGCGGTTTCGGAAAAGTCGCCACCTTTGTTTCTCTACTACATGGGAATGAGCTGAACATGGCTTGTCTGTTAGATAGAGTTGCTGGTTCGGGAGGCGAGCAGGAAGTTAACAAGTTGATCAAGAAAAAGCTCATTAGGGCCGGAAACGTCATGTACTTTAACGCTTTCGCTGCCAATGGCGGAAAAAATGCCGATGTGGAAGACATGTTTGCCAAAAGCGAATATCTAAATCTCTTCAATGAGACTTTTGACGATATTCCAAACGTTAAGATCGAACAATTGGATCAGCATGAAAAGCGTATCGTCAAGCAGATTCAGAAACACATCGGAAAAGACTTTAATCATTATCGGCCTGCATATACGTTGTCTGCAAAGGGCGTTGACGATACGTTCTTCGGTAAAGATACCTTGAATCGCTTTGAAAAGATGTTTCAGGAAATCAACAAGCTATTCGAGAGGTAGTGGGTAACTCAGATTGTTACCCACTTAGTGTACTCGGTGGTAAGTCAATCTCCGCGCATCTGTGGTGAAGAAAAAGCCTAAAGCCCCGCCCGCGCCCCAGCAAACACCGACTTCACGGTCTCCCGATCCCGTGCGGACAGCAACCCGCCAGCGGGATTTGCTCAGAGGCGCAGTCAGTCGAGGCCAGCGTCCTCTAGAATCTGAAGGATACGCTGCGGCTGCACGAAGTCAACTGACGCTCTTGTATCAATCATAACCAAAAAAATTATCGTATCATCATAATAGTAGACAACTCGAAAACCGCCACTCTTGCCGCTTCTGGCTGAACTATTCCGCAAGCGAACCCATTGAACGGGCAACCCTTGGACGCCACGAAGCGGACGGCCTGGTCGGTTCCCTTGCTTTAGGTCGTTCAACAATGTTTCGATATCATCAAGAATAAGCCGGTGTCTGCGTGACAGTTTCTTGACTTGGCGGTTGAAATCATTCGACCAACGGATCTGCATTATGTTCTGATTCCAATTCGCGGCGCAGTTCCGCAAGCGTTTCGCTGGCCGGATATGTTCTGCCTTCTTTTAGGTCATTGATGCCTCTGCGAAAACTATCGAGAAAGGCTTCCTCTTCGGAATAGTTGAACACGCTATTCTCTTGATACTCGGGATACCAATAATAGATTGACCTGACAAGCTCCTGGAAAGACTGCCTGCTTGCCCAATCCACAGTCTCCTTGATGTAGGTCAATACGCGCTCCGGCAAAGCCAGCGTTTCAATGACGTGACGGTCGGTAACCGTGTATTCTCTTTCGCGGCTGTTTTCCGCCCGGCTGATCTTCACCAGCCCCCAATACTCCAGCATTTCGGCATCCTGATAGATGGCGGCCGAGAAGGGACCATAGCGATACTTGCGGAACTGGTAGTAATCTTCCGGTAATTCACTGGCGAATTCATCCGCCACCAGGAATGCTACCTTCTGCAAGTGCACCGGTTGGAGCGGCTTGCCATCGGCGGAGGCGATGATCGCCAACAGGATGTCGGTTCTGTTCATGCGGTTTCTCTCCAGACTCCAACCATGATTATATCGCATCCCGCACTGCTGTCAGCTATGAAGCTCAGTCATGACGGCGTATACTCGATTAGCTCCCCGCCCGCGCCCCAGCAAACACAGACTTCACGCTCTCCCGATCCTGCGCGAACAGCAGCCCGCAACGCAATATGATTCGAGCCACTAAATCCGCTACAATATCATTGCGCTGACTTTGAGAGAGATACGGCAATGGCAACCGAAATCACCAATGAAACGCTGCAACCGCCAGCAAACTTGAGTGAAAGGGTAGCTCGTTTGGAAGGCGCATATCCTCACTTAGCGACGAAAGCGGACTTGCAGGCGATGCAAGCCACGCTGATTAAGTGGATCGTCGGCACGGGCATTGCGATGATTGCCGCGCTGGAATTTCTTGACAGAATACCGTGAGGACGGCGGGCGACCTGATAGGTCGCCCCTACAGACTACGCGCTTATTCCCGCCCGCGCCCCAGCAAACACCGACTTCACACTCTCCCGATCCTGCGCGAACAACAAGCCCGCGCTGACCTCGAACGCCAGCTCGTCGGGAATCGCCGTCACCTCGAAGGCACGCGCATCCGCCCGCTCCAGCCGATTCAAGGCGAAGCGCTCCCACTGCGCCAGTTCATTTTCCACCTCTGACTTGCCCGCCAGCGCTAGCTCCCCCTCTCCCCTTGTGGGAGAGGGGGCCGGGGGGTGAGGGGTAACCGCCCCCTCCCCCCAAGCCACCGGCGGCAGCTGGAAGTAGTTTGCCCGCAGCTCATTGATGCTCAGCAGCGGGTAAGCCGTGCGGATCTCTTCCAGCCGCGCTTTGGCGTCGGTCGGGCGGATGTCATCGTATTCGGCGACCAGGTCGGCGCCGTAGAAGGGCAGCAGCTCTTGCGTGATTTTCTGGGCGATGCGCGCGAGCTTGGGCCAGAGTGTGCGCTCGATGAATTGGCGCTCGGCGACTTTGGCGTTGGCTTCGGTGGCGTTCTCGCTGACCAAGCCGACCGGGATGCCGAAGATATTGAGGATTTCGTCGCGCTGCGCCTGGCGCCCCTGCAGAAAGTCGAGATCGCTGTGGCTCAAGCCGATGTGCTGCCATTCGATGGTACCGCCGCGCAGGAAGGCGGTCCGGCGGGAGGCGCCGCCGTAGTGCGTCCGCCATTCGCGTTTCAGGCGCTCGAAGTCGGTATCGCTGATGAAGTCTTTGATGTTGACGATGCCGGCTGGCACGCCGTAGTCTTGCCCGAAGGTGTTGCGATTCCAATCAGCCATGTGCCGGTCGCTGAGCACGGCGCCGCGCGCGGCCGCGATTGGCGAGAGACCATAGAAATCGTTATCGGGATGCCAGCGGCGGAAGTGCGCGACTTCGATGGCATCGAGGGGGATGCGCTCGCCGTTGATTTCGTAGAGGTAGCCGGCGACGATGCGCTGCTCGTGGGGCACGATAGTCACGCGATCCGGGCGCAGCAGCCAGATCTCGCGCGGCTGCCCGCGTCCATCGCCGGCGAGGAACCAGTAGGCGTTGCCATGCAGCTCAAGCGAGCCGATCGTCTGCTCGAAGAGTTCAAAGCGGCTGGTCAGCGGATTGGGCTTGCTGAGCAGGGTTTCCAGCGGGTGGTTGTCGATGCCGATGCGTTTTTCGTTTTCCAGGCGATAAACTTTCAGCGGCACCAGGGCGCCGGCTTCAGCGATGCGGTTGATGGCCACGTAAACCCAGGGCGAGCCACTGTAGACGCGTGCGCTTTGGATATCGAGCGGCGGATTGAGCGCGAAGCTGTTATGGGCGGCCACCCGTTCGATATGGGGGGCGCGCGGGCGCAATGAAACGCGGCGATTGCGGAAAAAGTCGGTGAGCCAGTTGAACATGGGTCGCTCCTTTGCTTGGTCTGCGCGCAGGCTAGCAGAGGGAGCGGGGCAAAAGGCGACTATAGGTTCACGCTTTGGCTAATTTGGATGCTGTAGGGGCGACCTATCAGGTCGCCCGCGAGCGTTAAAGATCTGTAGGGGCGAGCCTTGGCTCGCCCTCCCGTCAAATCCAAACTGTAGGGGAGACCTATCAGGTCGCCCGCATTTCAGCATATTTATGTTAGGGCGACCCAATGGGTCGCCCCTACGAACGATTGGTGGTGGGAAAACGGATTAACAGCCGAAGCCCAGCGCCAGGATGACATCGCGCACGACGGGCAGATCGCACCAGAGATTGAGCACATCAATGATGGTCAGGGCGATGCCGGCGAAGCAGACGAAGACAAGGATGAAGAAGACGAAGCAGCCGAGGATGAGCCAGGGCGAGGTGCCGCTGCTCTCTTCGCGCGCGGCGTAGGGATCATAATCATAACCGGGATAGCCTTGGGGCGGCGCCGGCGGCATCTGCTGATAACCCTGCTGCGGATAGTAACCGGGCGGCGGCTGCTGCGGCGCGCCAGATTTTTCGCTATAGGGCGGATAAGCGGGCGGCTGCTGCGGCATCGGCTCGCCGAGCGGCGCGTAGGGATCGGCCGGCGTCGGCGGCGCGCCCTGGAGCCCGTAATCGGGCGGCGCTGGCGTGGCTGTGTAGGTTGGGTCGGGCGCGGATGCAAGCGGCGGCTCGCCTACGGGCGTTTCTGGCGGAGATGGAATCGCTGGCGGCAGCATGTCGCCCAGGTTGGATGGCGCGGGGGCCGGGGCGTCGGCGCCAGCGCTGACGCTCTCCAGCGCCAGAATCACCGTTTCGCCCAAGCCGATCAAGTCGCCGATTTGCAGCGGCGTCACGCCGGATACGCGCTTGCCGTTGACGAAAGTGCCGTTGGTGGAGCCGAGGTCTTCAATGGTCAGGGTGTCGCCGGAAAGCATCAGGCGCAGATGATGGCGGCTGGTTTCGCGGTCGTTGATGACGATATCATTGCTGATATCGCGCCCCAAAGTATTGACATCCTTGCTGACTTCGAAGGCTTGATTGGGCTGTGGACCGCGCCGGACAACCAGACGGAAGCTGTCATTCTGCTGCATGATTTCCTCCTAAGTCAGCGAGCCCCCGATCTTCGGCTGCCGTGTCATGCTCGCGGTCAATCACCTGACGAGGGTACGATGATAGAAGGTCAATTATACCAAATGTCGCCGGTGATCATTTGTGCATTATACCTTGATTCCGCCAAGGCATTTTGATACGCAAGGTCAATTATTGTGCCACAGCGGCGTTGCTTTCCGCGCTGCCGTGAGGCGGCAACCACAATTCGAGGAAAGCGGCGCCATCCACCCACCTGCCGCGGAGCGCGACCTCCCAATGCAGATGGGGCGCGCTGCTGCGGCCCGTGTTGCCGCTCAAGCCGATGACTTGCCCGGCGGCCACCGCTTGCCCCGCTTGCACATGCAGTTCAGAGAAATGGGCGTAACCCGAGTAGACGCCCAGACCATGATCAATCAGCGCATAATTGCCGCGGATAGCGAGCGCATCGGCGAAGCGCACTTCGCCGGCCGCCATTGCGCGGACCGGCGTGCCGGTCGGCAGGTTCTGGTCCCAGCCGGTGTGGCGCGACTGGCGGTCGTCGCCCAGCCGGCGATAGGCGCCGAAGGGTGTGGTCAGTTCGCTGTCGTGCGGCAGCTCAAAACCGCTGGCGTCCCATAGTGGCGCGAGTGTGGTTGCGGATGTCAGCGACTCGAGCAGCGCGAGTTCGCCGCTTTCGATTTCGGCGTCTGCCAGGTAGGCGCGTCCGGCGGGAAGCTGGAGCTCTTGCACGATGAAGTTGGCGGAGTCGATTCGCAGTTCGCGCGTAAAGTTGACATCTCCCATCTGGCGCTCTACATGCACCGTCAGCCGATAGACGCGCGGCGTGAAGTCCATATCGGCGGCGATAAGGACGTAGAAGCCGCCGTCGGCGGCGCGGAAAAACGATATTGACTCGCCGCGAAGCTCAGCGCGCGCTCGCTGAATCCCTTCGCCTGACAGTCGCAGCAATCCGATGCCGCCCTGCGCCAGCGACGAGAAGTAGGTTTCCAGGCGCAGCTCAGACGCAATCTGCAGCGATGAGGGCATCGGGCGCGGCGCCGGTTGGAAGATGGGCGGCGCTTCGCTTTGCGCCGCGGCGCATGGCGCGAAGAGGCTCGCAATTAATAGCATCAGCCAGCGGGTAAGCATCATGGCGCTTGGGGCGGTCCTGTGCATCGACGATTGTCTTAACTAGCGTAGCATGAATGTGGCGCGCCGAGAATTGCAACCGTCCGAAAAATGCGCGGGCGAACCAACGGGACGCGTTGACACCGCCCGCCGGCCGCCCCTTCAAGAACGGCGAGCGAGGGCAGCGAAAACAGCGATGTCGCGGGCTGCGATTTGCGATCGAGGTGGTATACTCGCGCTACCAACCCAACGAACGAGGAAATGGCTCAAGCGATGTCTGACGACAACCGACGCATCCTGGATTATCTGCGCGCGCATACGGACGATATGGTCGTTGACCTAAAGCGACTGATCGCGCTGGAATCGCCCACTTCGCACAAGCCGGCGGTCGATGAATTGGGCGCGGCGCTGGCGGCGGAATTGCGCGGGCTGGGCGGAGCGGTGGAGGTCATCCCCAAAGATGCTGTCGGCGATGTCTTGCGCGCGCGCTGGAACGCGGGCGAAGGCGGCGTCGTGATTATGAGCCACATGGACACGGTCTGGGATGTCGGCACGGTAGCAGGACGCCCGACGCGGATTGAGGGCGACCGGCTCTATGGCGTCGGCGCGATGGATATGAAAGGCGGCATCGTCATCGGGCTGTGGGCTTTGCGGGCGCTGCGCGCGCTTGACCTGTTTCCCGAAGGACCGATTACCTACCTGCTTAATTCCGATGAAGAAACCGGCAGCCGGCATTCCGCTGGCGAGATTGAAGCGGAGGCGCTTGCTCACGATGTCGTCTTCGTGACCGAGCCGCCGCAAGATGGCGCGTACAAGACGCAGCGCAAGGGCGTCAGCCAATACACAATTAAGGTAAAGGGACGGGCGGCGCATTCAGGCGCCGATCACGCGCGTGGCGTTAATGCGATTGAAGAGATGGCGCATCAGGTGCTGGCAGCTCAAGCGATGACCAACTACGACATCGGCACGACCGCCAACGTGGGCGTCATCAGCGGCGGAACGCGGCCAAATGTGGTGCCGGCTGAGGCAGAGGTTGAGATCAATGTGCGCGCCTGGACGCGCGTCAATCAAGAGGCGATCCACAAGCAAATGATGAGCCTGAAGCCAGTTCACCCAGAAGCGGAAGTCATCGTCGAGGGTGGCGTTGGCGTCCCGCCGATGGAGCGTACGCCAGAGATCGCGGCGCTTTTCAAACAAGCACAAGCGCTGGCGGCGGATATGGGCATCATGCTTGAAGAAGGCCGGACGGGCGGCGGCTCCGACGGCAACAAGACGGCGGCGCTGGGCCTGCCCACGCTTGATGGCATGGGCATGGTCGGCGATGGCGGTCATGCAGTGGACGAATACGGCGAGATCTCGTCGCTGCCGGAGCGGGCGGCGATCATGGCGGCAATGCTGCGGGAACTCCTGTAAGAGTTGGATGATGCGAATCCTGAATTGGAATACGGAATTCGTAAGTCCGCGCGCCAAATCGGACAAGTTTGAGCTTATCCGCGCAACGATTGCAGGTTACAAGGCGGATGTCATCTGCCTGACCGAAGCTTTTCCCGAGACCATGCCGAATGGCGGCCATCTGATCAAGAGCAACGAATCAGGGCGCGTCAAAGCGGAAGCGGGCGGCGCGCGAAAGGTATTGCTTTGGAGCCGCAACGAATGGACTGATGTCGATGTGATCGGGTCGTCCGATATGCCGGAGGGCCGTTTCGTCAGCGCGACTACTGTGGTTGATGGCGAGCGCTGGCGATTTGTAGGCATGTGTATTCCCTACTTCGGTTATCGCGCCAACAGAAAATACTGGGGCGATGAGACGATACGCCCGTGGCAGGGCGCGGAGATTTACCTGGATGTCCTCCGACGCGAACTTCTTCCGCAAGATCGCTTTCGACAGCGAACCATTCTGCTTGGCGATTACAATCTGCATATTCCGCCCGGCAAAACCTCAGGCCAAACCAAGGCGGTCAGCCAGAAGTGCGCGGCGACGTTCGGCGGCTGGGAAATTGTGACCGCCGGCGAGTCTACCGATCCCGATTTGGATAAACGCTTCATCGACCATGTTGCTTTGAGCAAAGACATTAAGTTGAGATCAATGCGCTTCATCAGTCGATTCGCCGCCGACGGTACGCAACTAAGCGATCACAATGGCGTCGTCCTTGAAGTGGCGCCGCATTAAGGCGTGCATGGGGAGCGGGCGACCCACTGGGTCGCCCCTACAAATCGCTGGCATGGCGGCAGTACCTGTAAAAGAGATTGCGCCTCGGCGTCCTCTAATATCTCGGTGTTCGCGGTGGTAAAATCTACATAATTGGCTACGAATCATTGCCATGCATTCCATGGAGCAATCATGAAATTCGCCCCATTCAAGATCGAGAACTTCTTCCGCCAGCACGAATTCAGCGCGCCCTACGGCATCAGCCAATCGGACACCGAGCCGCTGACGCTTGATGAACTGCTGGCTTATGCCTCGCCGGAGCGCCGCCGACAATTCGAGACGCTGTGGCTGGGTTACACCGAGACGCAGGGGCATCCCGAATTGCGCGCCGCTATCGCCGACATGCATGCCGGCATTGGCGCTGACGAAGTGCTCGAGGTGGTGCCGGAGGAAGGCGTTTTCCTGCCGATGAGCAGACTGCTGGAGGCGGGCGATCATGTGGTGGCGATGCAGCCCAGTTTTCAATCGCTGTGGGAGATCGCGCGCGCGACCGGCTGCGCGCTTTCCTTTTGGCAGCAGCGGCGGACGGACGAGGGCTGGCATTTCGATGTTGATGAACTGGAAGCGTTGATCCGCCCTGATACGAAGATGCTGATCATCAACTTCCCGCACAATCCCACCGGTTATTTGCCGAGCCGCGCCGATTTCGAGCGCATTATTGATTCGGCGCGCAGGCAGAACATGATTCTGTTCTCGGATGAGATCTATCGTTTCACCGAGCATGACGAGAGCCTGCGGCTGCCATCGGCTTGCGAGTTGTATGAGCGGGCGATCGTGCTGGGCGGCTTGTCGAAATGTTTCGGCTTGCCCGGTTTGCGCGTTGGCTGGCTGATCACGCGGGATGGCGAGCTGCTCCACGAGCTGCAAGAGATGAAAAGTTATACGACGATTTGCGGCAGCGCGCCGAGCGAGATTCTCGCTTTGATCGCGCTAGAAAATTGGCGGGCGCTGACCGCGCGCAGCAGCGAGATTGTGCGGGAGAATATCAGCTACTGCCGCGACTTCTTCGGGCGCTACAGCGAGCTATTTTGGCTGAGTTACCCCAGATGCGGCACGATAACGCTGGCGGAACTGAGAGCCGATATGCCGGTGGCTGAATTCGCTGATGCGGCGGTCGCCGAGCAAGGCGTTATGGTCTTGCCGGCCGATGTCATGTTGTTCGAGGGCAACTACTTCCGTTTGGGTTTGGGACGGACGACCCTGCCCCATGCGCTGGAGCCATTCGAGCAGTTCATCAACGATCACTTTCAGTAAGTAAATCCAAGAAAACAATAGGAATGACTGTCGTTTGAACGCAATTATCAGGATAATTCGTGGTGTGTAAGGGCGAGCCGGTGGCTCGCCCTTTCTTGCTATAGATATGTTATTTTTTTCGAGCGTTTGACAGGTTGCTATCTGAATCATTGGGCGGCGGGAGAGAATCGGTGATGATCAACTACGAACAGAAACGGCAACAGCTCGACCGAGACGGCTTTTGCCTGCTGGAAAGCCTCATTGACGAGGGCATGATTGAGCAATTGCGCGAAGTCACTGACTACGTAATCGCGCGGCAAGAGGCGGCGCACTTCGAGCGGCAGCGGGCGCAGGGCAGCCTGATCCGCGTGACCGAAGACCCCTTCATGGCAAGGCTGATCGCTTATCCGCCGACTTTGGGGGCGCTGGCGGGGCTGGGCTTCCCCGATCCGAAATGGGGCAGCGGCTTCATCATCAGTAAGCCAGCGGGCAGTCCGCCGCTGTTTTGGCATCAGGACGCGCGCTTCTGGGACGATCCGATCAGCTATACGCCGCGGACGATTCAATGTTTCCTGATGATTTATTTGGTCGATACGACGCGGCATAACGGCTGCCTGCGCCTGATACCGGGTTCGCATTTGAAGCGTCATCGCATGCACGATGCCCTGCCGGACGCGCATGAAGAGGCGCTGAGCCGCGCCGAAGATATGACGCATTTGGCTTTCCAACGCGCCGAGGGCGAAATCGATGTGCCGGTGAAGGCGGGCGATGTGGTCATGGGCAGCGCGCGGCTGCTGCATGCGGCGCACGGGAATCAGAGTGACCAGCGGCGGACCAATATCACGCTTTGGTATTATCCCGATTACGCTAATCTGCCGGAGAGCATCCGCGCTTATCTGGCCGACACCGATTGGCCCGCAGAATGGCACGAGCAGAATCGCGAATTGCTGGCGCCGCTGGTTCCTGTCTATGAAGGCGATGCCGCGCCGATCGTGCTCAACCGGAAGCCGGGACCGGCGTTGCGCTGAGCGCGTAGAGCGTCGCCTGATGAAAGCGGAAAACCACGCGCGCTGCCCTGCCCTCGAGCTGGGCAAGTTCGCTGTTGCGCCAGCGGAGTTCGCAGCTTGCGCCTCCCTGTTTGACGGGAAGGCAGTCATCGAAGCCGAAGCCTGCCAGCGCCGCCCCACCCGAGTCAAGTAGCGCGTAACGAATCCAGCCGCCCGCACCCAATTCGGCATTTAACGTCAGGCGCTCGCCGGACAATTGCAAGGCAGTCGTCTCCAATGTTGCGTTGTCGCGAGCAGCGCGCGGCGTATAGCCAGCCCAGCGGTCCAGGTCGAGCGTCGCCAGATTAAGCGAGCCCTCGCGCCAATTGTTGTGCGGGCCGTTCCCCCCGCCATAGTAGATCAGGATCTTGTCATCGTGGACAAAGGGCGCCGCGGCGTAGATGCAGCCGCAGTCATAGTCGCCATCGGGGTATTCGCCTTCGCCGCGCGGAATCAGCGCCGTGCCCGGGCATATCCGCCCCCAGTTGACGCTATCTATGCTGATCGCCAATTCGGTATCGACCGTGTCCCAATCGGCGGCGGAGGCATCGCCTTTGTGAAAGACCGATGGCAGGCCAATGGTCAGATCGTCATATCGGCAAATGGGCATGGAGTAGATTTGATCGTGGGCGTCGAAGCCGCGCATTATCTCGACCGGTTTGCTCCAGTGGGCGAAGTCTTCGCTTTCACTGCGCAGGACGGTGCGGATGCCTTCATCCCAGCCGCGCGTGATGCAGATGTAGCGCTCCAGCGCAGGCGACCAAATGGCGTTGTTGTGGCAATCGCCGATGGCGTCGTGTTCTGGCCAGGGTATCGGCTGCGACCAATGCAAGCCGTCGCGCGAATAGCAGGTCGCCATTCTGCGCGCGCTGACATTGCGATGGATGAATTTGTAGCGGCGCGCCGGGTCGGGATCGCGCGCGTCTTTCAGTACACCGCCGGCGTGCAAGCCGTGCGTCGCCCGGCGCATAACGATATTGTTGGCCGATGAGCCCTCGAAGTCTATGATGCCGAGGTCGGGTTTCTCCCAGTGGACGCCGTCAACCGATGTAGCGTAGAGCAAACCCTCTTCGCGCTCGCTTTCTCCGTAGGCTTGCCGCGGTCGTTGCGCCAGCGGCGTTCGATTTGACAAGCCGTCATAGATGAAGGATTTATACCAGCACTTGAATATGCTGTCTTTGTCGTCATAGATGACGTTGGGATAGACGTTGTCTAGGCGCGCTTCCCAATGTTTTGGCGGCTGAGTGAAGTATTCTTCGCTGAAGAGGGGGTTGGCGGGGTGTTTCTGGACTGTGCCGAGTTGGAGCTTGGCTTTGGCGGTTGAGGCGACGAGGCGCGGGTCAAGAAACAACAGTGATGATGACAAAATGCTTAAAGTTCCAATCCGCTAGCGCACAATGTAGGGGTGACCGAGCAGGTCGCCCGCAACTACAAATCGGCGCCAAGAACACGTCCAGATTCTATCAGTCTTGCCGTCCACCGCGTTCAAGTCGGCTCCCGATTTCCGCTGGCGACGCGACTTCTAATAGGAGACTGACTGCTACCTTGATATTATCTATCGCCTCATGCTTGGAGTTTCTTGACTCACGATGTCGTAGTCAAAACAATTTGTAATGAAGCTGTCATCGTCTTGCACAATACTCACGGTGATCGTTTCCATCGCGAAGTCCATCTTACTCGCCAACTGTTGCTAGCGGTGATTGTAACGCAACCGGCGCAGAAGTCGTAAGCGGGCTGTATGCTGAAATTGGAGGGCGAATCAAGACTTTCGCGCTACTAAGGGACGAGAATTGATAGCGCCCCGGTTGGACGGCTGGCATGTCCTCGTGCCCCCGAATCAATATGCGAGGAGTTCGTCCCTTGCTGGCGAATGGTTTTTCCTTGCCGGCTCAAGCGGCTGCCGGCAATTGCTAGCGAATAGCGCTCGTGGGATTTACAATGCAGCTTGCAGAGTACAGGAAGGCGCTGGCGCCTATGTTTCAAATGGTATGCATGGACTGTGGCCGAACCTGCGACGACAAGACCGTGGCGAATTGCCCGCATGACGGCGGCGTGCTGGATGTACGTTATGAATCCGCCGAATTCCCGATGCAGCCGCAGCTGCCCGGCATCTGGCGCTACGCTGCTCGCCTGCCCGTGACCGGCGAAAAACATATCGTCAGCTTGGGAGAAGGCGACACGCCATTACTGGCATCGTCCCAATTGGGTCCTGGCATCAACCTGTCTCGACTATTTTTGAAGAACGAAGGGCTGAACCCGACCGGCTCCTACAAGGACCGCATTGCATCGGTTGGTATCAGCTATCTGCACCAACTGGGGCGGCGGGCGTGGGCGGCCACATCATCGGGCAATGCGGGCGCCTCCCTGGCCGCCTATGGCGCGCGCGCCGCCGTCGACGGCTATCTCTTCACCCTGGAGCGGGCGCCCCGAGCGAAAATCGCGCAAATCCTGTCGTATGGTCCTCAGGTGATGTCGGTCAAGCGATTAGGTTACGACCCGGCCGCCGAAAAGGCGACCTGGTCCAACATCGCCGCCCTCTGCGACGCCAAGGACTGGCTCATGCTGATCACCGCGCGCAGCGACAGTCCGCATGCGATGGAAGGCGCCAAAACCATCGCCTATGAAATCTGCGGACAGCTGCATGATCAAGCCCCCGATATCGTCTATGTCCCTGTCGGCGGCGGCGGCTTGATAAGCGCGATTTGGAAGGGATTCCGCGAGTGGCGCGCAGCCGGTTTCATCGATCGCCTTCCGCGTATGGTCGCCGTGCAGCCACTGGGCTGCGACCCGATCACGCAAGCCTGGCAGGCCGACCGCCCCATCGAGCCGCTGGACGATTGCAATAGCGCCCTTTCCGGCATTATTCTGACCTCGCCGCCGGATGGCCACCTTGTCCTGCAAGATCTGCGCGATTCGAATGGCTGGGCGCTTTCCATCCCCGACGAAGCCGCCTACCAAGCGCAATCGGAATTGGCGGGGCGCGAAGGCTTATTTGTCGAGCCAGCCGCCGCCGTCGTCTGGGCGGCGATCAAAGCCGACCGGCAAAGCGGACGCCTGCGCGGCGATGAAAATATCGTCGGCGTCTTGACCGGCATCGGATTCAAAGACAGCGCCGCATTACAAAGAATGACCGATGACAAGCCCATGCCCATGATAGAAGCGAGCGAGATTCTTCGTGTCAAGCCGCGCTGATTCCATCAGCCCGATATCCTTCCGAACTGGTTCCAATAAAGGTATGAAATTGACTGCCTCAGGAAATAAAATGCCAAAATAATCGAAAGCTGTAGGGGCGAGCCTTGGCTCGCCCACCCTTGCCATATATGCCCATTTCGTCAATGCTGTACGCGCAGTAGTGGCTCGCCCACCCTTACAAAATATTCCCTGACAATTTTCTCAAGACGATCTTGCTTCCACGAAGACTTGATGCCCCAGACAATTTTCAAGGACAAAAGGCGATGAGTGGGCGACTGCAAGGCAAAGTAGTCATCATCACCGGCGGCGGTACCGGCATAGGCTGGGGCATCGCCCAAAGCTGCGTCCGCGAAGGCGCCATGGTGGCGCTGGCGCAGCGCCCAGCCGACATCAAAATCGCCGACGACCGGGTCGCTGAATTAGAGCGCGAAGGGCATCGCGCGCTGGCGCTCGGCTGTGATATCACCGAGCGCGCCCAGGTGAAAGCCATGGTCGCGGCTGCCGTATCCGCCTTTGGCCGTCTCGATGTGATGGTCAACAACGCCGCCCTGACCGGATCGTCGGCCGAAGTCCGGCCCTTCCTCGAAGAGACCGATGAACACTGGCGCAAGATGATGGATGTCAACCTGGGCGGCGCCTTCATTTGTACCCAGGAAGCCGCCTTTCAAATGGTCAAGCAAGGCGCTGGCGGCAGCATCATCACCATCTCATCGGTGGCGCAATATGCCGCGCAAGAAAACGCGACGCCGTACTGCGCCGCCAAAGCCGGGCTCGACGGCTTATGCAAAGGCGCTGCCATTGAACTGGCGCCGCACAGCATCCGCGTCAATCTTGTCGCGCCCGGCGATATCTTCACCGAAGCGAACGCCGACATCATCGACGAAGTTACCGAATCCGGCGGCACCGGGCGCTTCTTCCGTCATACTCCTTTGGGACGCCGCGGCACGGTGAGCGAAATCGGCGATGTGGTAGCCTTCCTCGCCAGCGACGAAGCGAGCTTCGTAACCGGCGCCACCTGGCTGGTAGATGGCGGATTCCTGAGCTATTGAGGCGCCTTATGCGCATTCGCGACTTTGAAATCGACCAATTGCCGCGCGACGGAAAACAGTCCGCCCAATTGGATATCGCGCCGCGAGCCGACGGCGGCGATTGGCAGATGCCATTACTCACCGTCAACGGCGCCGAAGCGGGACCGACGCTCCTGGTCTTGGCTGGTGTCCACGGCGATGAATACGAAGGGATCGCGGCAATCCCACAAGTCTACCGCGCGATCAAACCGCAGGATCTGCGCGGACGGCTGCTCATGGCGCCCATCTGCAACATGCCCGCCTACGAAGCCGGGCAACGCGCCAGCCCGATCGACGGGCTGAACCTGGCGCGCGTTTTTCCCGGCGCTGCCGACGCTACAATCACCGGGCAGATTGCCTTTTGGCTGTCGCAAAAACTGCTGTCCCACGCCGACTTTCTCATAGATTTACATACGGGCGGGTTCGCCTATGTAATACCAACGCTGATCGGTTATGTGCACGACAGCGGAGAACTGGGACAAGCCTCGCAAGCGGCGGCCGCCGCCTTTGGCGCGCCGGTCATGTGGGGGCATCCTTTGCCGCTGCCGCCCGGGCGCAGCATCTCAGCCGCCACGGCGATGGGCATTCCCTCACTTTATACCGAAGCTCCCGGCGGCGGCCGTTGCGATCCCGATGTCGTCGCCTGTTTTCGTGATGGCGTCATGAATGTCATGAAGCATTTGGGCATGATCGACGGTGAACCGAATCGGCGCCGTCTGACGCATCATTTGCTGGGCTATGGGAATCTGGATACGGTCATTGACGCGCCCGTCGACGGCTTTTTCCAGCGCGAAGTTTCATTGCTGGAGCATGTCAAGCAAAGCCAGCGCCTCGGCGCAATCTTGGATCCGACCGGCGCAGAACTGGCTTCGGTCGAAGCCGATCAAAATGGACTGATCATCATGCTGCGCGGCCTCTCGCGCGTCAGCGCCGGCGACGGCATCGCCCATATCACCCAGCCTTATATTTCCGGCAAATAAGAGTCGAGGTGCGCGACACCATGTCAGGCAACACCAAATCATTGCGAGCGCGCATCGCCATCGGCGGCATCCTTCACGAGACCCACACCTTTATGCAGGCTGGCACGACGCTGGCCGACTTCGCCGCCCAATCGCTGCATTTCGGCGAAGACCTTATCACATCGATGCGCGGATCGCGCAGCGGCATCGGCGGCATGATCGACCGCGCCCTCGAATACAACTGGCAACTGCTTCCGACTCTGTACGCCGCTGCCATGCCTGCTGGCACGGTCACCGAAGAGGCTTATGGCCAACTCCTCGACGAGCTAAAGAATCGACTGGCGCAGCACATGCCCCTTGACGGCTTGCTGCTGGCTTTGCACGGCGCCATGGTAGCCCAGGGCCTGCTGGACGCCGAAGCCGATATCCTGGCGCAGGCGCGCGCCATCGTCGGCGACGAAATACCGATCGTCGTCCTGCTGGATATGCACGGCAATATCAGCCCGCGCCTGGTTGAGCTGGCCGATGTGCTGCTGGCTTACGACACCAACCCGCATATTGATGCCTATGCGCGCGGCGTCGATGCCGCCGCGATCATGGCGCGCTTGTTGCGGCGCGAACTTCAGCCGACTTCCGCCTACTCCCGCCCGGCCCTGCTCTTGCCCGCGCAAAGCACGGGCACAGAAGCAGCCCCCCTCTCGTCCGTGCATGCGCGCGCCGCCGAAATCAAGGCGGACGATGACGTGATCAGCATCGCGGTGATGGCTGGTTTTGCCTACGCTGATACGCCCTTCACCGGTCCAAGCATAATCGTAACCACAGATAACCAACCCGAGCTTGCCGCCGCCTACGCCGACGAACTAAGCGCAATCCTGTATGACCAGCGGAAGGAGGCGCTGCCCCGCTTCGTCGCGCCGCACGAGGCGGTATCGCTAGCCAAAAGACATGATCGCGGTCCGGTCATCCTGGTGGATTCGGCCGACAATATCGGCGGCGGAACAACTGGCGATGGCGCCAATGCCCTCGCCGCCATGCTGGACCACGATGTTCGCGAAGGCGCAATCATATTGGCCGATCCGGAAGCGGTGGATCGCTGCTGGCGCGCCGGAAACGGGTCGGAACTTACGCTTGCCGTAGGCGGCAAGGTTGACGACTGGCACGGGCAGCCGGTGACCGTGACCGGCAGCGTGCGCGCGCTTTCCGCCGGCGTCTTCGAATGTGAATTGCCAGACAATCACTTCGCCTCGTTTTATGGCGAAACCGTCCATATGGGCCGCTGCGCCTGGCTTCGCGTTGGCGGCGTCAACATCCTGCTGACCGAGCGCAAGACCCCGCCGCTAGACCTGGCTCAACTGCGCAACATCGGCATAATTCCGGAAGCGCAAAGCATGATCGTCGTCAAATCGGCTGTCGCCTGGCGCGCCGCCTACATGCCCATTGCCGCTGCCGTCATCGAGATGGACACGGCTGGCTTGTGCAGCGCCAATCTGTCGCGCTTCCCCTATCAACAACTGATGCGCCCGGTTTTCCCGCTGGATTGACTCTGGCGCCAGCGAGGCCGGCGAGGCAACCTCACGGCGCCACCTTTATTCGCGCGCTGCAACAACTTGGGATATAGTTTCTACGACTATTCGAGTTGCAATTCGCTCAAAAGATATGTCTCGCTATCAACGCTCAGCCGAGCTTTTCAAAAAGGCGCAGGCTTCCCTCGCCGGCGGCGTCAGCAGCAACGTGCGCGCCCTCGCCCAGCCTCCGCTTTATTTCCGCCAGGCCAGCGACACGCGTTTGGTCGACGTCGATGAGAACATCTATCTCGATTTCACCCTCTCTCAGGGTCCCATGTTTCTTGGGCACAGTCCGGCTCCCGTGCTCGATTTTGTCGAGCGCGCGATGCGAAACGGGCAGCTTTACGGCGCGCAGCATGAACTGGAAATCGAACTTGCCGAAAGCATCCAAGGAATCGTGCCCTGTGCGGAGCTGGCGCGCTTCTGCAATTCGGGCTCGGAGGCGGTGCACGCCGCCATTCGAGTAGCGCGCGCCCACACCGGACGCGACAAAATCCTCCGGTTCGAAGGACATTATCACGGCTGGTATGATGAATTGCTGGTCAGCAATGCGCCAAACTTGGAGCAAGCCGGACCGCGCGAAAGCCCAGCGCCCGTGCTGGCTTCATGCGGACAACTGGCGAGCGCCGCTGAAAACGTAATCGTGCTGCCATGGAACGATGCCAATATCCTGCGGTCGACGCTGCAAACACATGGACATGAACTGGCCGCCCTCATCATGGAACCGGTGATGTGCAACAACTCTTGCATTCCGCCTCAGCCCGGTTATCTCGAAGCGGTCCGCGAGCTTTGCACACAATATGGCATCGTCCTGATTTTTGACGAAGTGATCACCGGCTTTCGCCTTGCTCTCGGCGGAGCGCAATCCTACTTTGGCGTCACGCCCGATCTGGCGACCTTCGGCAAAGCGATGGCTAATGGCTTTCCTATCGCCTGCCTCGCGGGCAAGCGCCACTTGATGGAGTCCATCGCCAAATTAGAGGTCAATCATTCCGGCACCTACAATGCCAACGTTATGGTGACCGCTGCCGCCGTCGCCACCATCCGCGAATTGCAGCGTCTCGATTACCAGCGCATCCACCAACTGGGCGAGACGCTCATAAGCGGCATGCGCAGGCTGGCAGCGGATTTCGCGCTTCCCGTCCTGATCCAAGGATATGGACCTGCCTTTCACCTGGCCTTCACCGAGCGCGAGTCGATCATTGATTACCGCGACAGCCTCGAAGCCGACGGCGTTCGCAACAGCGAATTCGTCCGCGCCATGCTCGACCGCGGCATTCGTCTGCTCGCGCGCGGGCTTTGGTATCTTTCGGCTGCGCATACCGAAGCCGACATAGAGTTGACGCTGGCAACGGTCAAAGAAATATGGAGCGATCCATCGTGGCGCCAACCCGCGTAGTTGCCTAGGGCAGCGATCTTTGCCGCGATGGCGATAGGACAATAGCGCAGGAGAACTTGCCTATGACGCATTAAACCACCAAGTAACGCCAACTTATTCAGAAAAGCCGTATTGGAGAACAAAAGATGAATCGCAAACAAGAGAAGGACATCCGCAATACCTCCAGGATGTTAGCGGGCAACTCGCTTTCGCGCAGGCGCTTCTTGCAGACCATGCTCACCACCGGCGCCGGCGCGCTCGTTTATTCCGCCAGTCCCCTGGCATCCGTCGTCGCCCAGGACGGCTCCTCCGCCACCATTGATATCGCCAACAGCTTCGGCCGCCTTAATCCCGTACTCTCCACCGCCATTGGCGAGTTGACCATCAACAACGCCGTCTTCAACAAGGTGCCGGATCTATTGGCAGGACCGCCCACACAGGTGGATGACCTGACCTGGAACCTGGAATTCCGCCAGGGCGTGATGTTCCACGATGGCACGGAGATGAAAGCGTCTGACTTCGCATTCACCCTGAATCTGATTCAGAATCCGGATACCGCCTCTCTCTTCGCAAACTTCCTGACGCCCATCGCTGGCGCCGAAGCGACCGGTGACTACAGCGCCACCATCCATCTGAGCGAGCCCTTCGGTCTGCTGCCGGAGCGCCTTTTTGTTATGTCGGTGCTGCCAGAAGCTACCTTCAATGAGAAAGGCATGGATCGCTTCAATCTGGAACCGGTCGGGACCGGACCCTTCGTCTTCCAAAACATGATCGCGCAAGACCGCGTCGAGCTTTCGCGCAATGCCGACTACTTCGTCGAAGGCTTGCCGCTCCTCGACAGCCTGACCTATCGCGAAGTGCCGGAAGCCAGCGTGCGCATGGCCAACCTGGTCGCTAGCGCATCCGATGTCATGGAACAGGTGCCGCCGGAAAGCTTCGACATCTTCGGTCGCGCGCCTGGCATCGTCGCCGGCGCCGGACCAAGCACCCGCCGCGCCTTCATCGCGTACAACTGCACCAAGCCGCCATTGGACGACGCGCGCGTACGCCAGGCGCTCTCCTACGCCATCGACCGCCAAGCCATCATCAATACCGTATTGAGCGGCAAAGGCTTGCCCGGCAACGGCTCCAGCATTCCGCCGTCAATGGACAATTACAACGCCGATGCCGACAAATACAACTACGACCCCGATATGGCGCGCGCCCTGCTCAGCGAGGCCGGCGCCGAGGGCATCAAACTGGAGTTGATGGCCGGCTCACTCAAATTCCTGGCTGATACCGTCACCCTCATCAAACCGATGGTGGAAGCGGTCGGCATTGAGACCGAAATCCGCCTGATTGAGGTCGAGGCTGGTTATCAATTCGTCTTTGATCGCACCTTCGATACTTACACCACCTGGGGCAATACCAGCGCCCTCGGCAGCGACATCGATATCCACACACGCTGGATCTACGGACCCTTCATCGGCCGCGGCGATACGCTCTTCGGCTGGGGACCGCACAACGGCGATATCTTCGAGCAGACGCACCAGACGATGAATGCCGCCGCCGCCACCGCTGACGCCGACGAGCGCCACGCCGGTTATGACCAGGTGCAGGCGACCGTCGTGGACGAAGCCGTCGAATTTGTCTTGTACTGGCCCGATAATCTCGGCGCCTGGCGTGATGACATCTCCGGCTACGTGCCACCGATCGACGACGTCATCGACGCATCCGAAATCGCCAAGGGCTAAACGCCCGCCAACACGCAGAAATGTAGGGGCGACCCCCAAACAAGTGCAGTTCTGTAGGGGCGAGACTTGTCTCGCCCTCCAAAACGCTAAATCGTCGGGGAATCCCCCGAAAAATCGCAGTCCTGTAGGGGTGACCTATCAGGTCGCCCGCCAAAGCGCGAACGTGTAGGGGCGAATCCGTGAGTCGCCCGCAACAACGCGAATTCTGTAGGGGCGACCTATCAGGTCGCCCGCCAACACGCAAAGATGATTAACTGAAACATGGCTCGATTCATCGCCCGACGGCTCCTCTTCTCGCTTCCGGTCCTCTTCGGCGTCACCGTCCTGATCTATGTGCTCCTCTGGTTCGCGCCCGGCGATCCGGCTCTATCCAGCCTGGGCATTTACGCCACGCCGGCACAGCTTGAGACGCTGCGGCAACAGCTCGATCTTGATAAGCCAATTTACGTGCTTTACGTTCGCTGGCTGGGGCAGATCGTTCGCGGCGACTTCGGCGTTTCTCTCATCACCAAAGAATACGTCAGCACGCTTATCGGCCACAGCTTGTCAATCACCTTGCAGTTAACCTCCGTATCCATGGTCATGGTGCTGCTGATCGCCCTTCCCACCGGCATCATCTCGGCCGTCAAACGCAACAGCATAAGCGACATGCTCAGCCGCATCTTTTCCCTGCTGGGCATCTCCATGCCCAACTTCTGGCTGGCGCTGCTATTCATCACCTTTATCGCCGTCGGTTTGGGCTGGTTCCCGCCCGGCGGCTATGTCTCGCCGGATAAAGGCTTTGGTCCCTGGCTTCAGGCGCTGATACTGCCTTCGCTTTCGATCGCGGCGGCGCCGGCCTCAGCCTTGTCACGCATGGTCCGCGCCAGCATGCTCGATGTCCTTAGCAAAGACTACATCCGCACCGCCCGCGCCAAGGGGCAGCGCGAACGCTGGGTCGTCTTGCGGCATGCGCTGCGCAATTCGCTGATGGCGCCATTGACCATCATCGGCATGCAGATTGGTTATCTAATGGGCGGCGCCATCATCGTCGAGGTCATCTTCTTCTTCCCGGGAATGGGACGGCTGCTGCTGGAAGCGGGTATCGATCAAGATTACTCGGTCGTGCAAGGAGTGGCACTGGTATCCGCCGTCGCCTTCATCCTGGTCAACGTGCTGGTCGATTTTCTCTACATGCTCATCGACCCGCGCATTCGAGATTCGGCATAAAGGCGCGCGCCATGCACAGACTCTGGTGGCTGCGGAACGACCCCCTCGCCCTTATCGGACTGATTGTCTTGGTCATCCTGGCGCTCAGCGCCGTATTCGCCGCCCAGATCGCGCCCTTCGACCCAACCGAGCAGCACCTGTCCGATGTGCTCAAGCCGCCTGACGAGATCTACCGCTTCGGCACCGATCAATTCGGGCGCGACATTCTCAGCCGCGTCATCCATGGTACGCAGATATCGCTCGGCTTGGGTTCGCTGGCGGTGATCCTGGCGGTGACGGTGGGCACGACGATTGGCTTGGCCGCCGGATACATCGGCGGGCGCGCCGATGAAATCATCATGCGCGTGATTGATATTTTCTTCGCCTTCCCGCCGATTGTGCTGGCGATATTCTTGATGGCGACCTTGGGACCCAGCTTGCTCAACGTCGTGATCGTGGTCGCGCTCGTGACCATTCCACAATTTACCCGCATCGCGCGCAGCGTCGCCATCAGCGAACGAAACCAGGATTATGTGCTGGCGGCGCGCGCGATGGGTTCGTCGACCGCGGCGATTCTGCGCCGGCACCTGTTGGTCAATGCCTTTCCGCCGCTGGCGGTGCAGGTCACCGTGCTGCTGGCTGACGCGATTCTGATCGAGGCGTCGCTGAGTTTTCTGGGCATCGGCGTGCGCCCGCCGACGCCAACCTGGGGCGGCATCCTCAGCGCCGGGCGCGATTATGTTTTCACCGGATTCTGGTGGTTTACCGTCTTCCCGGGCTTGGCGATCTTTCTCGCCGTATTCTCGCTAAACGTTTTGGGCGACGGACTGCGCGACTTTATCGATCCCACAACGCGTCCGCGCGGCGCGGGCACATAACAGTTGGACAACTAACAGTTCTGGAACATTCTCAAACGGAGCGACATCTCATGAATGTATTAATCTCGGGCGTCACTGGACGCGTCGGCGCAAACCTTGCGCATCAACTCATCAAGCGAGGCAATCATGTACGTGGGCTCGTCATGCCGGGCGACCCCAAAGCGGACAAGGCAGTCAGCCTCGGCGTGGAGATCGTCGAAGCCGATATCGCCGATGCCGATCGCGTCCGCGCGGCCGCCGACGGCGTCGACATCATCATTCATCAGGCGGCGCAGATTCTCGAGGGCATCTACCCGTCTGAGCGCATGTTGGAGATCAACACCAAGTCCACCATCAGTCTGCTCGAGGGCGCTTTGGCCTCATCGACGCCGGTCAAGCGATTCATTCTTGCCAGCACCGACCAAACCTACCAACCCTTCGTCACCCATCAGGTCACCTTCTACGAAGATTCGCCGCAGCAGCCGGCCGATATCTATGCCCTGACCAAGCTGCTCTCGGAAAATGCCTGCCGCGCCTATATGGCTGAATATGGTCTGCCAGTGACCATCCTGCGCTACAGCTCCATCCTGGCTGCCAACGAAGTGCTTGGCGTGCTCAACCCGGTCTGGCTCAACTACTTCGTCGAACTGGCCACGGCGAAGAACCGCATCCCCTGGTTTGGCGCGCAGCATGTGGACGAAGCGCAAGCCATCATCAAGGACCTGCTGGAGACGCCGGACGCCGTCTGCGCTGTGACCGACCCCAAGGGAAAATCCTGGGCGCTGGCTTTCACCGATGTGCGCGATGTGGTGGCTGGCACCCTGTTGGCTCTGGATAGCGATACCGCCATCGGCGAAGCTTTCAACATGGTTGGTCCCGTACCGGTCGCGTACACCACAGCCGCTCGCCTCATCGCCGACAACACCGAGCGTCCCTATGTCGATGTCAAAATGCCCTTCTATTGGGGACCCCATGTCTCCACTGAAAAGGCGCGCTCCATGCTTGGATACAAGCCGCAGTATAGCTTCGACAAGATGGTGGAAACCGCCTTGGCATTTCAGCGCGGCGATGCCATCGATCAAATCCCGAATTAGCGACGCGGCGCTGAAACGCTAGTCTGTAGTTAGTGCAATGTTCTTGCCCGGCGCGCCCGCGTAGACACTTGCGCGTTCTCCGCGACCGCATTCATGAGCGTACTGCGCGCGACACTGCAATCTGGGTTTCTATGTACATCATCGCGCTCTTCGGCAATGGTTATCCCTACCTCAATGGTCAGTCACCCTTTCCCAATGCTTTGGGGAAGGGCCGGGGATGGGGTAGAAAAAGGTTGACGACTGCGAAGTTACAGCCGCTTAGCTCTCTATGCCAAGCTCACGCGCCGCATTAGACAGCTTCGACAGATTCCCCTCGATAATGTCCGCCTGCGGCAGCGTTTCAGCCTCGACTCCAACATAGGTCAGACTGCCCAGCACCGCCAAATCGATATGGATATCGTTCATCAGCCAGCCAAGCTCGACCGCGCCGGCGCACTGTGGCAGACGTGCTATTAACTCCTCCCGCCAAGCGAGGATCCCCGAATGAAATGAAACGAGGTCGGTCTCGTAATCAAGCGTTTCCGCCGACTGCGCTAAAGCGGCGATTCCGTTCGCCAATTCGGCAACCGTCTCAATTTCCTTATCGCTGCAGCTGGCGATCTCGCGCTCTTCAGGCGCCGGTCCATCGGCTCTGCTGCTGGCGTAAAGCGTATCAGTCAACGCGCTGTAACGTTCTTTATCGTTCGGCAGTTCGCGGAATGGATTGCGGCTGTATAGGCGGCCGTCGATGTCCAGTACGCGCCGGGCAATGACATCGCCAGTGACCTGCGTGAACTGCAAGCGGCTTACATGCGCTTCCAAACATAGCGGAAACTGGTCGAAGCTTAGTTGGCGCCATTCCAGATAGGTCGCGGCATAGTCAAGCATTTCGGCCACCGAAGTCGCCCGCGGGTACGCGAGCATTTCCTCAAACTTCAAGGCGGGCAATGCGATTGCCAGGCTTTCCGACTGCGCGCACTCCGGCAGCTGGATTTTGCCCGGCGTCACGGTTTCTTTTTCCACCGGCTCTGCGCTAGTTAGAGCGCGAATCAAGACACGCATGCGTGATTCGGTGGCCTCAACTTCCGCGACGTAAGGATTCTCACTCGTCGGCAGACCAGCCAGCTCCAATACGTGAAACAGCGCGTTGCCCGTTAGCGTCAAGGCCTCCAGCCAACTCAATTCGATCACCTCAGGACAAGTCGGCAGACGAGAAAACATGCCAGCCCGCCAATCGACATATTCGCGGCTGTATTGCAGGGCGTCTTCAAGCGTTTCCATCGTCATCGCCCATCGCAAGACATCGCTATAGCCCTCGCTGTGGTCCCAAAACGAAGGCTCGCGCACCGCATCGCCACAGGTGAAAAGCGTTTCGCCAGGGGAAGCTGGCAAGGCGAGCTCACCGGCGCGATACTGCTCGTATTGTTGCAGCACTTCCTCCAGGCGCAATAAGTTGCTGCTCGAAGCCGCCGCTTCCGCATGAAACGGCGTTTCCAGGTCGTCTTGCGCGAAATAACTGAGAGAATGCATGGCGGCATAATCGCTGCTGATCTGACGCATCAGCCAAGCCAGTTCTAGCGCTTCCTGGCACATCGGCGTATGCAGCCACAGCCGGCGGCGCCACTCCACTTGCCGGGCGATGAATTGCAGCTTTTCTTCGTCAGATAGCGCCGCTCTGCCCTGCTCTGCCAGGCTCGCGAATTCAGCCGGCATACGCGCAAAGGACTCCAGATCGGAACTGGCGCAATGCGGCAAGCCAAAAGCTGTTTGAGCGGCAACGGGCCGTTTCTCCACGCGCAGTCGAATCAAAGAAAAGTCATCGGTAACCTCGCCGATTCCAACTTGGAATCGATCTCTACGATCGTGCAGAAATGGATTGTCCGCATCCGGCACGCCGGCCAGCGCTAGCGCTCGGCTTATCGCGAACCAGTTCAGCACGCGGCTCCAATCGATCAGGAACGCATGAACGTAGCCGCAGCCGGGCACATCTGACCAGGCGCGTGCATGCCAAGCGACGGCTGCTCTGCTGAAAGCCAGGAGCGCGGATAGATCATCAACGGCTTCTGCGCCGTCCACCAGCATTCTGTACTCAATGCCGCGATCATTTGCCGCCGCCATATCTTCGAAGTAGCAATCGGGGGCGCTATAGCTACTGGGCTCGTCCAGAGCATCGCGCTCTCCGCTGGCCAAAATGGCGCCCAGACGCTCGTAGTGCGGAATAAGCGCTTCACGCGCAGCCTCAAATGACCACGCAAAGGGATTGTCCGCATCGGCGACGCCGGCCAGCCGCAAACTTTGCGCGGCATAAGCGTCGTTCAAGAGTTGATGCAGGCGCCAAATCGTGTCATAACCCTCCAGGCAATCCCTGGTTCGAAAGGGCAGAATCTTGGCGAATCCGGCAAATTCGTTGGCGATCGCCAGCAGTTCCTCTGGGCTCAATGCGCGGATTGTTTTGCTGATCCGCTCATTCACGCTGTCGCGGTCGTCAAACAAGCTATTGAGTATGTTGGCTGAACAGACGGGGTAGCCGGTATCGTCCGCTTGCGCGAACGGTACAAACAGGAAAAGAATCAATAGAAGCCACCTGCGCATATCAAATACTCCTCTTCTGAGAATACGGCGCTTGCTCTGGATCAGGGCCTTCCTTAGATTAGGGCTGCGTTTCATTGACCCGGCTAGGGTCCAAGCCTTACTTCTTGGTTGCGCCGCGCGACCTGATGGCTCGCGCAAATACTAACCGTCGGTCGCCCCTACGTTTTCGCCGGCTGAGGCTGACCTTAGCCGGTGTGAACCTTCTTTGCTAGCGCGGTGAAGCGATTGACCATGTCGTCGATGGCGAAATCGGGCTGCCCGATGATGAAAGAATGCGCCTTGTTGTTGAAGTTGCGCGTCCACTGCTCGGGGATGGCGTCTTTACCGTAGGCGGCGCCGAAGATGCTGCCGGCGCTGGCGGCGGTGCAGTCATTGTCCAAGCCCATCGCAACGGTCTCGCCGATGACTCTGGTGAAGTCTTCCCCGCCGATATTAAGTCCCCAGATCGTCAGGGCGGCGTTGTTAATCGTATGAACCGGGTGCATGCCGGCGTAGCGCTCGTCAGCGGCGGCGCGGGCGGCGCGGTAATCCTTGATGTCATCGGCGACATCCAATGCCCAGCGCACTTCGTTTGCCAGGACGCAGTCAGCCGGGATTTCGCTCAAGCCGGCTTCGAGCGCTTTCATCGGATCGCCCAGGGCGAAGGCGGCGGCGATAGCGGCGGCGAAATACATGGCGCCGTAGATCCCATTGCGACGGTTGCAGACGGTCGATTGACGCCAGGCGAAATCAGCCGCCAGTTCAGGATAGCCGGGCGCGGCATAACCCCAGGGGTCGGCCGATATGCTGCCGATAATCCAGAATTGAGTGGGGTTGTCGACCGCCGCCACCTGCGTGGCTGGCACGTCCGCCTGCAAATTGCCCAGCACGGGCGTCGCCGGCGAGACGGGCAAGTATTTGACCCAGGCGGCGCCGACATCGTCCACGGTGAAGTCAATGCCGTAATCTTCCAGGATCAGCATACCGACTTGCGTATAGATGAGGTCGTCATCGGTGGGCACGCCGTCCATTTTTGCGGGTGTGAAAGCGTCACGCAGGCTGGTCTCGTATTTGTATTCGAAGGGGCGTTCAGCCTCGCTCCAATAATCTTCGGGCGGGAAGGCGTCGCCAAGATAAGCAGCCCAATCCGCCATTTTTTCCGGCGACCAGAGCTCAACGATGGAGCCGAGCACGTTGCCAGCGCAGCGTCCCAGCCAAGCGCCTTCCAGCTTGTCGCGGTATGCCCCTTCGGGCAGCTCGCTCCAGTAACGGCGCGTGCCAGGGGGCCTCAGGGCGCGGATGCCTTCGAGGTCGTCCGGCTCGTTGGCGCGCAGGGCGGGATCTTCTGGCAAGGCGCGCAATTCAGCCAGCTTTTCGGCGAGCAGCGCCTTGATTTCCGCGATCTTTTCGGCGACGCCATCAGCGCCGGTTTCGGCTTTATGCTGCGCCCAGGCGTTGATCGTCCGCTCGATGTCTTGCAATGGTTCCGGGTAGTTGTATGGGGTCATGGGTTGTCTCCTAATTTCAGAATACGAGCGGCTCACAGGGTCGCGTAGGTCGCGTAGACACTGACCGCCGACATTGACCGCCGACACTAACCTACGGTCGTCGCTTCAATCTCCAACCTGAAGTAACCTGTACGGGTCAGTCGGTGACTGACCCGCCGCCCAACTAGCTCTGCATTGTACCTTGTGGGCGAGCCACCGGCTCGCCCGTACACACAATTCGCTATATTTTGTCACGGTGTTTGGCCCACTGGTAGCGTAGGTCGCGTAGACACTGACCTGCGACGCTGACCGCCGGTTGCCCCTACAAATCATTGGCGGCGCGGCGCGGACGAGACGGCGCTCCCCTTCCCTGATGCTTCGGAAAAGGGGCCGGGGGACGGGGTAGAAAAGCAGCGGCTAATCCCCTGCGAGCGTCTTGGCCGCCTGTGCCGTGTAGCGATCAAACATGTCATCGAGGGCGAATTGGGGCTTGTCGATGATATAGGAGTAGACCTTGTTGTTGAAGTTCCGCGTCCAGTGGGCGGGGATGGCGTCTTTTCCATAGGCGGCGCCGAAGATGCTGCCGACGGTGGCGGCGGTGCAGTCGTTATCCAAGCCCATGGCGACCGTCTCGCCGATGGCTTTGGTGTAATCATCGCCGCCGATTGCCAGCCCCCAGATCGTGAGCACGGCGTTGTTGATGGTATGGATGCGGTGCATGCCGGCGTAACGCTTGTCGACGGCGGCGCGCGCCTCTTTGTAATCCTTCACCCCGCCAGCGTTATCCAGCGCCCAGCGGACTTCGCGCGCCAGCAGGCAGTCGGCTGGAATTTCGCTCAAGCCGGCTTCCAGCGCCTTCATCGGATCATCTAGGGCGAAAGCGGCGGCGATGGCGGCGGAGAAATACATCGCGCCGTAAATCCCATTGCGCCGGTGGCTGATTGACGAATCGCGCCAGGCGAATTCCGCCGCTTTTTCCGGATAACCGGGCGCGCCATAACCCCAGGGGTCGGAGCGGATATCGGCGCCGATCCAGAACATGAAGGGATTGTCCACTTCAGCCGCCAGCATGGGCGGGACACCGGCGTGAAGATTGCGCAGGGCGATGCCTTCGGCAGTTGCGGCATGGGGCAGGTATTTCATCCAGGCGGCGCCGACATCATCAACGGTGAAATCGGGTCCGTAATCTTCGAGGATGAGCAGACCCAACTGCGTGTAGATAATGTCATCATCGGTCGGTACGCCGTCCATTTTTGAGCGGGTGAAGGTATCGCGCAGGCTGGTTCGGTATTTGAGATCGTTGGGGCGTTCCGCTTCCTTCCAGTAATCCACCGGCGGGAATTCCTCGCCATTGTAAGAAGCCCAGCGCTCCATTTTCTCGACTTCCCAGCATTCGACGATGGAGCCCAGCACACAGCCGGCGAAGCGCCCCATGATCGCGCCTTCAATGCGGTCGCGATATTTCTCCGCAGGCAGCTCGCTCCAGTAGCGGCGGGGTCCCGCGGGACGCAGGGCGCGGATCCCCGTCAGGTCGTTTGGTTCTTTCTCCATCAAGCCCGGGTCATCGGGCAGGGCGCGCAGCTCGGCGAGCTTCTCCGCGATGAGGTCCTTGATTTCGACGACCTTGTCCGTGACGCCGGGGGCGCCGGTTTCGGTTTTGAGCTGCGCCCAGAGGTTGATGGCGCGGTCGATGTTTTCCAATTCGTCGGGGTAGTTGTAGTTGGACATGGGTAGTTCCTTTTACTGATCTGGGTACGTATTGGGCGGACGATCCAATCGATCGCCCGTGCCAAATATGGCATTCACTCGGGCGACCCAATGGGTCGCCCCTACAAATATGACGTTTAAGCGGGCGACTCACAGCCGAGCGTAGACACTACGGTTCAGCCGCCCCTACAGATTTGCGGGCGGGAGGGCGAGCCAAGGCTCGCCCCTACAGATTCGTAGGCGGGAGGGCGACATGCCGGGTTGCGCAGGTCGCGGCGGCACTGACCGTCAGTCGCCCGTACGTAATTCGCGCGTGGGCGAGCAGGCGACGTTTGGGTTGCGCACCGGCGGAATTAGATTGTGGGCGAGCCACCGGCTCGCCCGTACGCACCGGGAAAAGGAAACCGCCCAGCCATTGATTAATGGTAGCGGGCGACGCGTGATCAGTCGGCGTGCACTTGTTCCGCCAGGGCGATGAAGCGGTCGATGGTGTCGTCGATGGCGAAGGGCGACTGGTGATACAGGAAGGTATGCACCTTGTTATTGAAGTTCTTGTACCAATGTTTGGGAATCGCGCTTTTGCCATAGACGGCGCCCCAGATGCTGCCGGCGGTGGCGGCGGTGCAGTCGTTGTCTTGGCCCATGGCGACCGTTTCGCCGATGACCTTGCTGTAATCGTCGCCGCCGACGGTCAATCCCCAGACGGTCAAGACGGTATTGTTGATGGCGTGCGCCTTACCCATGACCGTATAGCGCTCGTCAATGGCGGCGGCGGCATCGCGATAATCCCGGATCTGCGGCGCTACATCCAGCGCCCAACGCGTCTCGCGCGCCAGGGTGCAATCGGCTGGTATTTCTTCGAGGCCGATCTCAAGCGCTTCGACCGTGCTGTCGACGGCGAAGGCGGCCGATATCGCGGCGGAGAAGAACATGGCGGCGTAGATGCCATTGCGGCGGTGGCTGACGTAGGCGTCGCGATAGGCGATCTCGGCTGCTTTTTCCGGATAGCCGGGCGCGGCGTAACCCCAGGGGTCGGAGCGGATATCGGCGCCGATCCAGTTGAGGAAGCAGTTATCGACCTCGGCCGCCTGCATGGGCGGGACGCCCTTGCGCAGATTGTCAAGCGCGATGCCTTCGGCGGTGAAAGCGAAAGGCAGGTAATTGATCCAGGCTTCGCCCAACTGGTCGGTGCTGAAATCGAGGCCGTATTCTTCCATAATCATCAGCCCGAGCAGGGTGTAGTTGAGGTCGTCATCGGTGGGCACGCCGTCCATCTTCGAGGGGGTGAAATCTTCACGCAGGCTGGTTTGGTATTTCTTCATATGGGGCTGCTCGGCGACGCTCCAATAATCCACCAACGGGTATTCATCGCCGAGATATTCCGCCCACTCTTCCATGCGCTCGACGGTCCAACCTTCGACAATGGAGCCGAGGGTACAGCCGGCGCAACGCCCCAACCAGGAGCCCTCCAAGCGTTCGCGGAAGTCGTCCGGCAGCGAGGTCCATTGCCGGCGCACACCTTCCGGGCGCAGCGCGAGGATAGAGGGCAGGTCATCGGGTTCGGCTTTTTGCAGCGCGGCATCATTGGGGAGGGCATCCAGTTCAGCCACCTTTTCCGCAATCACAGCTTCAATTTCGGCGACCTTTTCCGCCACGCCCTGGGCGCCGAATTCGACCTTTTGCTGGGCGTAGGCGTTGATCTTGCGTTCCCACATCCTGATCTTTTCTGGATACTCATATAGACGCATGATTTTCTCCTGTCTGCAGTTTGCTTGCAAATGCTACTAAACTTGTGGTACACTTCGCCGACGATAGGTATTGATCAACAAACCGGATTGGCTTGACGGTGGAGAACATTGTAGCAGAATCCCTTTCGCCCGTGGAGAACAGCAGCACGGCGCAAGATAGCATCCGAGAGCGGATGAGGGGCATAGAAAAAGACATTGAGTGGATGAAGCGGCTGCTGTTCATTTTGACCGCTGGCGTGCTTGCACTGTTTGTGCTCGTCTATGAAATGCGAGGGACGCTCGAAGCGATTCAAGCCAGCCTCGCAAGTTGAAACGTTACCTTCATGTTTATCACCGTGCGAGACGAGTATCGCCCCTGGACATTGATTCCCGTCAGTCGGGCAAATTAAGATATCGCCCCTGATTATCCTCATGAGCTCGCCATGACGCGCTTGGCCTGGGCGATGAAGCGGTCGATGGTATCGTCGATGGCGAATGGCTCCATATCATTCAGGTAGGTGGCTACCTTGTTGTTGAAATTCTTGGTCCAGTGCTCGGGGATGGCGCCAGCGCCGTAAACCGCGCCGAAGATGCTGCCAGCGGTGGCGCCGGTGCAGTCATTGTCGTGGCCCATGGAGACGGTCTCGCCGATGACTTTGGTGCAGTCGTCGCCGCCGACAGCCAAGCCCCATACGGTCAAGGCGTTGTTTTGAATGGCATGCGACTTCCAGATACCGGGATAACGCTCGCCGACCAGCGCATAGGCATCGGCATAATTGGAGACGGCTGGAAGCTTGTCGAAAGCCCAGCGGATTTCACGCGCGGTAATGGATTCCGCCGGAATCTCTTCCAGGCCGATTTCCAGCGCGTCCATCGTATTGTCCACCGCGAAGGCGGCGGCAATCACCGCTGACCAGTACATGGCGGAATAAATGCCGTTGCGGCGATGGCTGATGGTGGCATCGCGCCAAGCGAGTTCAGCCGCTTTCTCGGGCCAGCCGGGCGCGGCGTATCCCCAAGGGTCGGAGCGGATATCCGCGCCGATGAAGTTAAGGTAAGGATTGTTGAGGGCGCCCGCCTGCATCGCCGGCACGCCATTGCGCAAGTTCTCAAGGGCGACGCCCTCAGCGGTGAAGGCGAAGGGCAGATATTTGACCCAGGCGGCGCCAACATCTTCGACGGTGAAATCGGGCCCGTATTCTTCCAGAATCAGCAGGCCGAGTTGGGTGTAGTTGAGGTCGTCATCGCTGGGGACGCCGTCCATCTTCGATGCGGTGTAATCGTGGCGCACACTGGCCTTCAGCCGGGGCAGATGCGGCTGTTCCGCCTGGCTCCAATAATCGACCAGGGGGAAGGGGTCGCCGAGGTACTCGGCCCAGGCTTGCATCCGGTCAACAGACCAGCCTTCGACGATGGAACCCAGCGTGCAGCCGGCGCAGCGCGCCAGCCAGGCGCCCTCTAGCCGATCGCGGAAGTCGTCGGGGAGCGCGGTCAGCATGCGGCGCTTGCCAGCCGGACGAAGCGCCTTGATAGAGGCCAGATCGTCGGGCTCCGCCTTTTCCAGCTCGGGGTCGTTGGGCAGCGCGTCCAGTTCGGCCACCTTTCGCTTGAGCAGCGCTTCAATCTCGGCGACCTTTTCCGCTACGCCTTGCGCGCCGAATTCGACCTTCTGCTTGGCGTAGTGATTGATTGCCTTCTCCCAGCCTGCGACATCATCGACATAATCCCAAAGTTTCATCGTTCTCTCCTAGCTCGCTCCTGTCAAGGTTATCGCGTATTAATGAACCTCTTCGGGGCGAATGCCAGTGAAGTCGATACGGATGCGGATGCGACCGGCGCTATGCGAAATCGCGTCCCTTCCGCCCCAGGTTATCACTTGATTGTATCCATTTTCACGGAGCAAGTCACAGTTTTCGCGCGAATAAGCGGGGCAATCGCTTCAATATCATTTCGAGCCGATAGCCACGCACGGAGAGTGAAATTGTAGGGACGACTCTCGAATCGCCCACTGTCAAATCGCTGACTGCTAGGTGGATGCCATTTACCTAGCTTCAACTGAAACAGATGCGGCGCCAGCGCGCGAGACGATGGCAATTATACGGGTTTGGGACGATGACGGACACGAGGGCGGAATAACAAGCAGTCGCGTTATACTAGATCTGTGGCTATTCGTGTTTCATGCCCCGAACAAACTGACGAATTTCACGAACGGGAATATCTGGGCAATCCTTTCTAATACAAATGTCAAGAAGATAGATAGACTTTATGGCCTCGAAAAAAATTATTCGAAATCCTCAGCTCTTTCCTGAGTTGTCCGATGAATTGGCGAGTCTAGCGCGAAAGACTGGCGCCCCGCCTACACCTTGAAGCCGCCTTGCAGCATAAAGATGGCCTGCTTCCAGGTCATCTGTCAACTTGTCTATATCGTCGAAAATCCTGCGGTACTTACGCGAAAGGCGCTTGACTTGCGTCCTAAACTCAGGTGTCCAAAGAATTGACTTCGTCATTAGCCTCTAACTCACGACGCAGTTCGGCCAGCCCTTCTCTTACCGGCTGCACATCTCCGTCCTTCATCTGTTTGATACTTCTGCGAAGAGTGGATATGTATTCCTGATCGGATTTTTTTATATTGTCATGCAACCGATAATTTGCCATGTGCAATGCCTTAGATATAGTTAAATCCGGAAAAGCTCGCGCGCGTTGCCGCCGAGGATCTTCGCCATGTCGGCCTCGGAGCAATTGAGCTTCTTCACGTATCGCAAGATGGCGTCGATGCTGACCCAAGGGTGATCGCTGCCGAAGAGCAGGCGATCGGCGCCAGCGAAGTCGAGCGCGAAGTTGACCGCCAGTTGGTCCGGCGAGACGAGGTCAAGGTGGACGCGGCGATAGGTTTCGCGCGGCGACTGCTTGATATGGTCGCGGCCGCGGCGCTTGACCTCGGTCTGTTCAACCACCCGCCCCATCAGATAAGGCAGGACGCCGCCACAGTGCGGATGCACCACTTTCAAGGTCGGATGCCGCTCCATGACCCCGCCAAGGATGAGCCGCAGCATGGCGAAGGAGGTATCGACCATGAAGCCGGCCATCGGGATCATGCTGTGATCGCTAATCGTCTCGCCCCAAATCGGCGCCGTCGGATGGAGAACGAGAGGAAGACCAAGCTCGGCGACGCGGGCGTAAAATGGCTCGAAGCAGGCGTCATCCAGGTGTACGCCGTTGACGTGCGACGGAAGAAAGACGCCGCGCAGATCCAACTCGCCTTCAGCACGCTCCAGCTCGCTGATAGCGGACGGCACATCGTTGAGCGGCAGCGAGGCGATGCCGATGAAGCGATCGCTATGGCGCTGGCAGAGCTCGGCGATGGCGTCATTGCAGATGCGGGCGCCTTGCGCGGCAAGCTCCGGTTCCAGCATGTCCGGCGTCGGGATATTGACGCTGAGCACGGTCATGTCAACACCCGAAGCGTCCATGTCGGCCAGCTTGCGCGCCGGGCTGTAGTCATCGAGATTCAGGCGGAAGCGCTGCACGCCGCCGTAGTCGATAAGGTAGGCGCCATCGCCGCCGGTTGTGCGCAGGGCATTGCGGTTGCGGGTCAGCAGCTCGGCGTAGGCTCGGGGGAAAATGTGGCTTTGGCAATCAATGATCATGCGCTCGCCTCGAAGGCGGCTTGATAGCGCGGATTGCCCGCCACCTGAACGAAGGCGCCGCGCGAAAGCGATTCGATGGCGGCGTCGATGGTCGCCAGCACTTTGAGGTTATTGCGTCCGCTGAAGTGCTGCTCGCCGCCGCTGTTCAGCCATTCATGCCATTGATCGAAGAAGAGCGACCAGGGCTGGGTTGGCGGGCGACCCTTGTCCAGATCCATCGGCGCAAAGTCGGCGCCGCGCTCAGCGAATTCGTAAGACATCGCGTCGTTGGACATGTGGATGCCGCGGCAGCGCAAAGCGCCACGTGTGCCCTCCAATCGCAATTCGTAGCAACTTGCTTGGGTTGAATAACCGGCGTGGTATAGCATGCGCGCGCCGCCCTGAAAACGCAGCAGCCCGTTGATCATGCAATCGCTATCGTAGACGGTCCAGGAGGGGCGGAAGCCATCGCAGACAACGGCTTCGGGAACGAGGTCGGGCAGGATCGAGAAAAGCGAATCGAGGTGATGGCAGGACATATCCCAGAGAACCGGCTGCGCGAAATGTTCGAGATTGCGCGGCTGATGGCGCGGTTTGGCGCTGAAGAAATAGATTTGCTCAATCTCGCCAAGCGCGCCGTTCGCGACAAATTCGGCGACCGCCAGATAATGGCGGCGGTAGCGCATCTGCTGGGCGACGCCGAGTCTGATGCCCTTTTCAGCCGCCAGCCGCGTCAAGGCGACGGCATCGTTAAAGTCATTGCTCATCGGTTTGGCGACGAGCGGCGTCAAACCAGCGCGCAAGACCGCTTCCGCGCCTTGAGCGTGCAGCTCGGAGGGTGTGTTGATCATGACGACATCGGCGGCGACTTCAGCAAGCGCGGCAGCGAGATCGCCGTAGAGTGCGGAAGGCGGCAGATCATTTTCGGTGGCCGTTCGCGCAAGCGCCCCTTTGCTGACATCGACGGCGGCGACCAGTTCATGCCAGCTTTTTTCGCGCAGGGTCTTCAGCATGCCGCGGCTGACGCCACCGACGCCGAGCGCGATCATGCGTACTTTATCGGGCATGGTCGCCTCCTAATCGGCTTGCAGCAGCGCGAGAAGCTGTTCGTGGTTGGTACGGGCGGCATGGCGGCGGTCTTTCTGATGCGGCTCGAGGCAATAGTAGCCATCATAGCCATCGGCTTTGAGCGCCGCTACCTGCCCGGCCAAATCAGCAACGCCATCGTTGATCGCTTCCCAGCCGTTTTCCGCCGTCCAGTTCTTGAAATGCACGTGAGCAAGCCGCTGACAAACCTGGGCGTAGCCATCGGGATATGCGACTTCGCCGGAGGCGGCCGCATTGGCTGGATCCCAGACCACTTTGACGCCCAGCGTCCGCGCGATGGTCGCCAGATTGGCGCCAGTATCGCTGTAAATGCTGGAGGCGTTTTCCAGCACGACTTCAATGCCTTCGCGCGCGCAAAGTTCAACCGCGCGGCCGAGGTGGTCGTAGATGGCGGCCGGAATCGGCTCGTCGCGGCTCGCGCGCCGGAAAGTGAAGAGCGTCATGCGATCCATGCCCAGACGGTGCATGAGGCGGAAAGCGGCCGGCAGCCGCGTTTCGAAAGTCTCGTTGATGTCCACTTCGTCCATTGGTCCTTTGAAGAAGCCGGGGCTGACGCCGATGAGTTCGATATCATTGGCGGCGACCGTATCGGCGACCTCTTGTACGGCGCGCTCGCTCACATTGGGGAAGCGCCCGCCATCCAGCTTGCGCAGCTCGTAAGCGCGAATGCCGAGCCCGGCGCCAAACTCGACAGCAGCGGCGAAGGAGTCGTCAATTTCGTCGCTGATAATCGCCAGTCGATGAGTCCAATCAGTCATCAATTTCCTCCAAGGGTCGTTTGTTCAAAGCGGCCAGAATGGTCGGCACATAGCGCATTTGCTGCGACATCGCCTTGCCGACGCCCATGTGCGACAGGCGCGCCGGATACATACCAATGGTGGCTATTCCGCGCTGAAGCTGGCGTCCGATTTCGCGGTCGCCCGAGAGCTCCCAGGCGGCGGCCAAGCCTTCCATCACCCACTGCGTACATTGATAGTTGCCGCCCAGCGAGCGGTTCGGGCAAGAAGTATAGCGGAAGTAGCCGCTGGCGTCATCAAAGGTTTCGCGGATCAGCCAGCGGGCGCCGCCGATAATCGCGTCAGCGACCGCATCGTCACCGGTCAGGCGGTAGAAGCGCATCAGACCGGAGATCAAGATGCATACCATGAAGCCGGCTTCGCCCTGACAGCGCGGGAAACCACAGCCGCAATGCGGCTCGCCCAGCACGCGTTCCCAGCCGCCGCCAGGCGCCTGCCGCTCGAGGACGCGCTCAACGATGATGCGGGCGGCATTCAGGCAATCGGGGTCGTCCAGCGCGGCCGCCAGCATGGTCAGGTGAATCAAGTGCCAGCCGCTGTCGCGCGCGCTTTTGTATTCGTAGTGGTCGAGCCGCTGATTCTGTATGAGCCACTCCTTAGTCTTATTAACCGAGTCGTAGACGAATTCGTCGCCGGTCATCAGATAATTCAGCAGCGGTCCCTCGACCCACATGTGAGCCGGTCCGGCGCTGGTGCCGCGCATTTTGCTGCGGAAGAAAGGCGGCAGGTATCCGCCGAGGTGGCCGGCGATGTGCATCGCTTGTCCGCCGATCTGGGAGGCGTCGCTGGAGAAATTGATCGTGTCGACATCCGCCAGATGGCGCGCCGAATCCGCCGCCCAGCGCGCCCAGCTCGGATCGCCGCCGCGTAGGAATTCGGTGTAACCGACATAAGCCGGGTCGTATTCGTTGTTGCCCCAGGACCAGCCGCTTTCGCCGTACCAATCGCCGAAGTTGACCTGCCCGAAGGCGCGGTAATGCTCTTGGTCGTCGTAGAAGGAACGTATCGCCAGGTCGGCGAGTTCCTCATAATTGGGCAGCGTAGAATCGCGGCGCGCGCCGATCGGATTGAGGGCGCCGGTGCTGTTGACGTAATCGATATCGGGGCGGACCAGCACGGGATTCTCCAGCCAGTCGAAGACGGCGGGATCGTCCGCGCCGAAGTCGAGCAGGATTTCGCTGCTGAGCGCCATGCCGGCTTTCAGCTTGTAACCGTCTTCATCAAGCCAGAAGTAGAGGCGATGCGGCGCGTCTTCGTCACCGGGCAGTTCGCGTCCGCTGCGTTCGGGGAAGAGCGCGATGTCGATGCCGCCACCGCCCACCGAGAGCGCCTTGGGGTAGGTCTGCCAGAAGTTGCGGAGGCCGATGCCCAGCGGACCGGCCTCGCCTTCGACGCGGATGTGTCCGTTGGCGCGGCCCTCGCGTTCGTCGCCGTTTATGGTATGCGCCAGGTCATGATCGTGGCGCAGCCCCCAGGTCCTTCCGCCCCAGCCGCCGACGCGCCACTCCTCACCTTCATGCCGCACAGATTTGATGCCGGCGAAGGGAATATGCAGCGTAAAAGAGCGCAGCTTGAGCAGCGCGCTTTCTTCGGCGCTTTCGCCGACGATGTTTTCGCGCATGTCGGCGGGGCAGTCGGCGGGCAGGTCGCCGCCTTGCGCGGGCGCCAGCGCCGGGCTGATGACTTCGAGGCGGTGGTATAGCTTGACGAAGGTTTGGTCGGGATAAAATTGCAGACGCAGATGACTGCGCAGGTGGGCGATGCCGCCGTCGTCTTGGTGGTCGACGGTGAAAGTTGCAGAGTCGCCGCCATAAGACTCAGGTCGCGTGTTGAGTTTGGAATTGAGCGCCGAGCCATTGGCGAGCACTGCTTCAAAGCGCCAATCGGAGAGGCGCATCAGGGTGGAAGGAGTGTAATTTCTGTCACTGTCAGATGATTTGTCCTTTGCCGACCGCTGTTCATCCGTGGATTGGTCACCACGCCTTGCCGAGAGATATTGACGCTGTATTTCGATTTCCTTGTTCAACTGGCCTGTTGTCCGATTCCTGATCTCAATCGGCTTGCGACCCAAAGTCGAACCAGTCAGATAGAGGTGGCGGTTCTTGTCTTCGCGCTCGGCATCGTTTGTTCGCAGCGACATACGCGACGTGCTCGTGAGTTCGTCGCCTACCAGCCAGTTTACGCTCTCCCAAATTGCGGGCGCGATATCTTCGCCGTTGAAATGCACTGTCACACTGAGTCTTCCGGTTTCAGCAAAGCCGGCGGGCGCTTGGGAGCGTACCATGAGCCAGCGCACGGAGCGATCGGGCCAACGCGCCCATATCTGTGAAAAAGCTGGAATGCGCTCGCTGCTAGCTTGAATGAAACCATGCTCCGGCTTGTAGAGCGCGCCCTTGGCAAGCGGCAGGCCGAACAGGAGGGGCATGCCCGCCAGGTCAGACGCGCCCTTAATGACTAGCTCGGCTGGAACGATGACCTCGTCCGTCTTGGGCAGTTCTGGCTCTCCCGATTGGAACTCGACAGATTTTTTTGCGGTTGCGCCAGATTCTTCGCGCGCGGTGACCGCTGCGATGAACGGGTCGCCCACGACAAGTTCGGTCCTAATATGATGCAAGCGAGCTGATTTGCTCGTCTCGACGATCTCGAAAGCATAATCATGATCGCGATCAAGCTCGATAAAGTTCACGTCAACGCTGCATACCCGCGAAGTCAAAACATGGAAATCAATGTAGCACATGTCCTTCCGATGCCACGTACGAATCGTCACATCCTGAATTTCGGGCGCGAAGCTGCTCGGCGCCGGACGCTCATGCAGCAGCACGAATGCCTCAATCCGATATGTGCCTTTCCCCGGCGCGGTCAAACGAAAGATTTCCATCTCGCCCATGAAATCCACCGGCTGGTCGACCACAATCAGGTGCAGGCGATTGTCATGCCGCTGCGGCTCGACGCGGCCGATGATATTGCTGGCCAGCTGCAAGTCCATCGGGCAGGTTTCGCCAGCTTGGCAATAGATCAGGATGCCGATGTAGCGCGTCCCGGTGTGATCGGCTTGGCTTTGCACCGTCTGCCAGAAGCGGTGGCGCAGGCTGGATGAGATGCCGGAGGTCGCGACTTCGCCGGCGCGGTAGATGCTGGGATTTTGGTAGCCGGTCAAGCCGAGATCGGGCGACCAGCTATCGAGCCGCTCGCTGTCGACGGCGCGCCAGCTAAAATTGCGCTCATCGGCGAATAGGGCGGCAATGCGCTCGGGCTCGATGATGTCGATATGGGGCAGCACTTTCATATCTAATCCTTCTACCGCTTCCGCGAGCAGTTTACTCCAACAACCTGCGAACTCACAAAGTATAAGGTCGCGCGCCGTCTAGCACCCCTCCCCAACGCTTTGGGGAGGGGCCGGGGGAGGGGTTGGAAACGGCGGACGAATAAACCTTCGCCAATATGGCAGCATGAATGGTTTGCGGCGTCCCTTGAAATGAAGAACGCGGGCGTCGGGATAATGGCCGTTCATGTCTTCGGCGATTTTAGTGGAAAAGTTGTAGGTCGCGCAGGGGATGAAGCGGATGTCGATGTCGCCGAAGCGCTGGGTGAAGCAATCGGAGCGGGCGAAATCGACGGTGGCGAAGAGCTCGCGCAGGGCGTCTTGATCGCCTCCCCAAACGCTGGTTTCGTGATGCGATTCCCGATAGCGCCGCAACCAGCGCGCGTGGAAGTCGGCGGCTTTGGCAAGATGTCGACCGTGGGCGAAGTTGATGCCGGCATTGATGGGCCATTTGGCGTCGCCATCGCGGTAGGTGAAACAGACGGCGAAGTCATCGGCGAAGACATGCGAGAGATCGCCATTGATCAGGATGTCGCTGTCGAGAAAGATGACATTACCGTCGGCGCGGCGCAGGTAGTTGAGCCAGGCGATTGAGCGCGACATCATCGGATTCTTCGGATCCAGTTCGTAACGGATGATCTCGGCTTCGGGCTGCGGCGGGAAGCGCGTGCGCATGTCGCTGAGAATGACCAGGCGGCAATCGGGGTGAAAGCGCTTTGCCGAGGCGAACATCGTCTGGATGTAGCGATGCGGCTCGGTGACGGTGATGGTCGATGTGGTCTCGTGGATGGTCGCCATCGTTTGGTCGGTGACATCAATATAGAAGGTGACAAATGTGATGGACATTTTTTTACCACCGAGGACACCGAGCTTTTAGAGGGCACCGAGAGATTCTTTCATAAGGCTGGACAATTCGCCAGTGTGACCGGGAAGACACATAACTGCAACTGAAATCCCTGTTCCAGCAGTCATAATGACCATTGCTGCCGCACGAATCTAAACGGGATGAATTTGACCAAGCAAGTCATAGGAATGTCCCCCTCGGTGATCTCGAATTCCACGGTGTCCTCGGTGGTAATCAGTCGCTTCCTAGTCGAATAGCTTGCTTAACTCGCTCATCAGGTCGGCTTTGAGCTCGAAACCGATGCCGGGAACTTGCGGCGGTTGGATGCGCCCGTTGATGACCGGGATGTCATCGCCGAAGCCGCCGAAGGGCTGGAATACATGCGGGTAGGATTCATTGCCGCCCAGCCGCAAGCCGGCGGCGATGTGCAGCGCGAACTGGTGCCCGCCGTGGGGGATGCAACGCCGCGGCGACCAGCCATTTGCCGCCAGCATATCAAGCGTGCGCAGATACTCGACCAAGCCATAGCTGAGCGCCGGGTCGAATTGCAAGTAGTCCATGTCCGGGCGCAGGCCGCCATAGCGGATGAGGTTGGTCGCGTCGATGGTTGAGAAGAGATTCTCGCCGGTGGCTAGAGGAAGATCGGTGGCGGTCGCCAGCGCGGCGTTCAAGCGGTAATCGAGGGGATCGCCCGGCTCCTCATACCAAAAGAGGTCATATTGCTCGAGCGCGTCGGCGTATTTCAGCGCCGTTTTGAGGTCGAAGCGCCCGTTGGCGTCGACCGCCAGCGCTTGCCCATCGCCTACCAATTCGAGGACCGCCTCAATCCGCCGTCGATCGTCATCCAGCGATTCGCCGCCGATTTTGATCTTGACGTTGATATAGCCCAGATCGCGATAGGTCTTGATTTCGTCTTGCAGCGCGACTGTATCCTTACCTGGATAGTAGTAGCCGCCGGCGGCATAGACGAATACATCCTCATCGTATGCACCACCGCCATAGCGCGCGCCCAGCAGCTGATAAAGGGGCAGACCGGCAATCTTGGCGACCAGGTCCCAAAGCGCCATATCAAGCACGCCGACCGCCACCGAGCGTTCGCCATGCCCGCCTGGCTTTTCATTCGCCATCATGATGTCCCAGGCGCGCGCCGGATCGAAGTTGTCGCCGGCTTCAATGAGCAGCGCGTCCGGCGCCGCATTGAGCAGGCGCGGGATGAAACGGTCGCGCAGGATGCCGCTCTGCGAATAGCGGCCATTGGAGTTGAAGCCGTAGCCGATTAACGGCTTGCCGCCGCGTACGATGTCGCTCTGAATGCCGACGATGGAGGCGGTCATCTGCGAGAAATCGATGAAGGCGTTGCGAATCGACGATCTGATAGGCACAACCAGGTCGCGGATGGCGGTGATTTTCATAACATTGCGCTCCTCGTTCGCCAAGCTTCGCGGCGATTGTGGATGGGCAGGTTGTCGCCGAGCAAGCCGCTATGCTTTGGCGCTTCAAATTGGGCGAAGAAGGCTTCAAGCTGCATCCGCATATCTTCGCGGCGCTCGCGATGAGCCGCGTCCGCGTAAATGTTGACCGTCTCGCGTGGATCGTCGTGCAAATCAATGAGCAGACTCTCGCCGCTGTCTTGGCGAAGCACAAGCTTGTGACGCTCATCGCGGATCGCCCGGACTGCGCCATATTCGCCGATATAGCGGTTGGTCCAATCGAGCTGTTCTCCGTTGAGGCATGGCTTGTAGCTCCTGCCCGGCGAGCCCGACCGCTCCATGGGCTTGGCTTGGGCAAAATCCAAGAGCGTCGCATAAAGATCACAATGAGTGACGAATTCGGCGCGCGATTGCCCGCCGTCGATTGCGCCCGGCTGATTGAGAATTAGCGGCACGCGAATTGACTCTTCCAGCATATTCAGCGGCTCGCTGCCATTGCCCTTGCCCCAGATGCCGTGATGCCCCATATTCAAGCCATGGTCGGAGGTATAGACGACCAGCGTCTCGTCGCGCGCCGATTGCGCATCCAGCTCGTCCAGCACCCGCCCTACGCCCTCGTCGATCATCATCACCGAAGCGTAATATTGCGCCAGTACTTCGCGGCGGTCTTCGGGCGCGGAGGGATGCGTCCCCGGTAGACCGAACGGATAGGGTATGTCGTCGGGAATATCGCGGAAAGAGGCATTGCGATACTGCGAAACGAGGCGTTCGGGCCGGTTGATCCAGGGATTGTGCGTCGCCGCGTAGCCGATGAAGAGGAAGAAAGGTTTGTCCGCGTCGCGAGTCCGCAGAAAGTCGACCGCAGCGTCGGTGAAGATCTGCGTGTCGTAGCCGCGCCTTTCGACCACCCTGCCCTGATCGCTGTACTTGTTGCTGAGGCTGAAGTATTTCGGCGTCTTGCGCCAGCCGCTGTACCAGTAATCGAAGCCGGACTTGGGCGTCTCGCCCGCGCCGCAATGCCATTTGCCGCAGAGCGCGCTTGTATAGCCGGCCTTGCGCAGATCATCGGCGAGGGTGGGAATGCCCGCCAGCCAGTCGGTTTCTTGCACTTCTAGGTCGTCTTCGGCGAGATGATCGTGGACGCCATGCTGTGAGGGACAAAGCCCGGTCCAGAAGGAAGCGCGCGCTGGTGAGCAGACCGGGCAAGGCGTGAAGGCGTTTCGCATCAGGACGCCGCTCTCGGCCAGGCGGGTCAGGTTGGGCGCAATGATTTCGCTATTGCCGTAGCTGGGCAGCGCCCACTGGGCGTGATCATCGCTGAAGAAGACGACGATATTGGGCGGCATGGGCGGTCTAGGGCTGTGCCGGCAGCGCTTCCGGAGCGAAAGGCTGCTGGCGCGCGATGTAGTCGTCCAGCGCCGAAGAGTCCAGTTCGAAGTACTTGCTCGCGGCGCTGGCGCGGCTGTAGGGCTGGATCGGCAGGTTTCGACGCGCCAGGATGTGCTTGGCGGAAGCGGGAAAACCGTGCGCGACAATGACCTCGTTGAAGGCGACTAGCTTCTCATGCGCCAGTTTCCGCAGGTCGACCGGCAGCGACAAATCGCAGACCTGGGCGCAAAGCTCAGGCGCGACAATCGGCATCCAGCCGCAGAAGCCGCTGCTGCCCAATTCCATCGTCGGCGGCAGCGCTTGCAGGTTGGCTTGGAAGATTTTCAGATTCGTGCCGGCGGCCGCGTTCGCTTTGGCGCCAAAGGCCGCAGGATCGCGGCTGGTTTCTTTCATGAAATAATAGCGGCCGGTCGCGGCGACCGCGCCGACTTCTTCCGCGTTCAGCAGGCGATGCTCCGGCTCGGGAATCTCGTACACGCCCAGCCGGACCTCCGGCGCGACTATCTGCGTCAATTCGAGCAGCTGTTCGCCTAGGTCCTGCGCCGATGGCAGCAGCGCCAGCGCCACCACGACCACATCGACGCCCAGGTCGAAGATGTGTTGCAGGCTGCGTGCCTGCTCGGGCAAGGTTGCGCCAAAGTTGCCGACCATCGCGATCGTCAGGTTTCGGCGGGGATGATTGGCCACGAACTCGGCGACGCGGAAGCGTTCCTCATCGCTTAGCAGCAGCATCTCGCTCGCCTGGCCCAGCGCCAATACGCCGGGAATGCCTTGCTCGTCATAGAAGTCCAGCAACGCGCCGACCGCCGGGCTGTCCAGGTTGTCATGCTCGTCGAATCCGGTCAGCAGAATGGGCCAGGCGCCTTGGGGCGCGGCGAAGTCGCTCATGTTCAATCTCCGCAGCAATTTGTGAGGCGCTGTCTGAAATCGTTTTCAGCGCCATAGTATAATGGATCGAGACTGCAAATCAAAAGATTTCGCCAATACGATATCAACGGCGAACCGGATTTGGAAGCGATGAAAACCGGAAGCCTACAATTTGTGCGCGCGTCCATTTGACAATGCGCCTGGAATGGGTTATATTCTCGGAAATCGTTTTCTGAACCCTCGAGCTGGAGCGTTATTTGGCGCATAAAGCCACTATTCGCGATGTCGCTGAACAGGCCAAGGTATCGGTCGGCTCGGTCTCGCGCGCCCTGAACAATTATCCCCACGTGTCGGCGGAATTACGAGACCGGGTGCTGGCGGCGGCCAACGAGCTGGATTATGAGCCGGCGTTTCTGGCGAATGGCTTGCGTCGCGGGCAGACAAACTCAATCGGTTTTCTAGTGGGGACGATCGCCAATCCGGTAATCTCGACGATATTTGAAGCGGCGTCGGAAGCGCTGGCGGCGAAGGGTTTCGCGATTACGCTGGTGTCGTCGCGCAATCAGGCGGAGCTTGACGTGGCCTGCCTCCGATTGCTGGCGAGTCGTCAAGTGAGCGGTCTAATTATCTCTTCCGCGGCTGAATCGCCGGAGCCCTCGCGGCGAGTTATCCGCGAGCTGGGCATACCGACGGTGCTGCTTGATCGAGAGAGCGCCGATGGCGATCTGCTCTATGCGGTGCAGTCGGACCACGAAAGCAGCATGCTTGAAGCGGTCACCCACCTGGTGGACATGGGTCACCGCGATATCGCGTTCATCGGCGGACCCGAAGGCTTTTACCCGACACAGCAGCGCTACGCCGCGTTTAAGCAGGCGCTATCGGCGGCCGGCGTACCGCCGAGGCAGGACATGGCGCGTTTCACGTCCTTCACTGAGAACGATGCCTTGGCGGAAGCGTTATTGCTTTTGCAAGTCCGGCCGCGACCGACGGCGCTGATAGTCGCCGGCAACATCATTCTCATCGGAGCGCTGATGGCGCTACAGGATTTGCGTGTGACCGTCGGTCGCGACATTGCGCTGATCGCCTGCGACGACATCCATCTCACGCAGCTGTATCGCCCTCCGATCACAGCGGTACAGCGCGATTTGAGCCTGCTAGGCGTGACCGCGGCCCGTCTGCTGCTGCAAGGCATGCAGGGGACGCGGCGCGAAATTGATCCAGTCATTAAGCTGCCGACGCGGCTTGTCGTCCGTGAGTCGTCAGATTTCCGCTTGGCGTCTTGACCGATGTCGGTCGTGAAAGTGCCAGGCTGCGATTATGTATACGGCAAGATACAGAGTGAAAGGAGAACGCCGACCGAGGACTGTGGCAAGAGCGGCAATCCCTTGGCTACGGTTGATGGACGCGCAAAGCCGCGTTCATCAATGAGCATTTCGAACAAAATCACCAGGAGGTAACGATGTCCAAGAAACTGCTTTCTTTATTTGTTGTCGTTCTCGTCTTGCTCATGAGCGCGACTGGCGCGCTGGCGCAGGATGAACAGGTGCTGCGGATCGCCACCGGCTCGTCTGGCGTAGCGAACTTCAGCTTCCAGACTCTGTCAGCTGGCGGTGACCAGCAGAACTGGATCACCTTCCAGTCGGTGCCGCCCCTCTATTTCGATGTCGACTTCAACCTGAAGACCGGTTATTTCAACGACTGGTCACAGAATGAAGACAGCACCGTCTGGACTTTCACGGTGGACCCGGACGCGCGCTGGTCTGACGGCACATCCATCACGGCGCAGCAAGTCATTGACAGCTGGCAGGTGCAGGCGGCGCCGCTAAATAGCGTTGGCCGCATCCGCACCTATCTGGGCAACGTCGCCGGTTTCGCTGACGCGCGCGAGATGGCGGCGGAAGACGCGATGACCGTCGATGTCAGCGGCTTGTCGGCGTTGGATGATTCGACTGTTCAAGTGGAGTTGGTGCTGCCGGATCCGATCTTCTTCTGGCGCATCGCCACGGCGCACATGGCGATCGCCCGCGCCGAAGACGTGCTGGAACATGGATTCAACGAATTCTGGAAGCCGGAGAACAACCCGATCGTCAATGGTCCCTTCATCCTCACCAGCTTTGACGCCGACCAGCAAACAGCTGAGCTGACGCCGAATCCGGAATGGTGGAAAGACGGGCCGATTTTGGAAAGGGTCACCTTCCAGTTCGTTCCCGATCAGACAATCGTGGGCACGATGGCGCTGAACGACCAGATTGACGCCAGCCTGGCGCCCGCGCCCTCGGTGCTGCGCGCGCAGATGCCAGATTACTTCCGCCAGTTCGACGCGATCGGCTTCAACACCTTCTGGATGCAGCCGACCGTTGAGCCGACCAGCGATCCAAAAGTGCGCGAGGCGCTTATCAAGTCGGTCGACTGGAACGCCGTATTCCAAGCTGCTTTCCCGATCGAAGGCAGCGGCGTCATGACCACGCAAACGCTGGATGATATCGTCACCTGCCAGAACGCGGACGCGACCGGCTATCCTTACGATGTCGAAGGCGCGCAAGCGGCGCTGGCGGAATCAAGCTATGGCAGCGCCGACATGCTGCCGAAACTGCGCGTGACGCCGCGCGGCAGCAACGAATTCAACAACCGCGCGCTGCAGGCGGTCATCGAATTCTGGCGCCAAAACCTGGGCATCGAAAACATCGAATTCCAGCAGGATCCGAACAGCTTTGGCGATGATTTCGACAAGATCAACCTGAGCCGCGATGATGTGGTCATTCGCTTCCCCGATGCCGCCACCTATATGTGGGCAGCCGGGCACTCGGCCGGTCCTGTTCCCAGCAGTTCAATGCTGAACGGCTATATGAACGAGGCGCTGGAAGCGGCAATTGATGAAGCGCTGACGCTGGATCCGGCGGATCCACGGCGCTGTGAACTGGCGCTCGAGGCGCAAGATCATTACGAAGGCGACTATGTGATCATGCACTTCGGCAAGCCGCTGCGCAGCGCCAACGCGCGCGAGCACGTCAAGGAGTATTACAGCGGCCCTGACGTCAGTGTGATTGAGCCCTGGAAGATTTACATCGAGCGGATGTAGGTTTATCGGAGACCAACCCCTCCCCCCGACCCCCTCCCGAAGGTCTGTGTCTACGCGACCCGAGGCATCAGGGAGGGGGAGCAAATCCATCGCAGTCGGTAACTGGGATTGATTTCGGATAAATACGGGGCAGTCCTTACATGATGAGACTATGCTACATGTAGACCAGGTCCCTCCCCGAAGCTTCGGTGCGCGTAGACACTGCACTTCGGGAGGGATTTAGGGTGGGGTTGGCAAATCACTGAGGTAATGCACAGTGGCAAGTTTCCTGTTAATCCGTCTTTTGCGCTGGTCGGTTGGGCTGCTGCTTATTCTGTTTGTCACCTACGCCATGATGTATTACGGCGCCGGCGACCCGATCCGCATGATGTTCATTCAGGAAGAAGACTTCGATACCACTGACGAAGCGGTGATGCGGGCGCTGCGGGCGAAGTACGGGCTTGATCAGCCCTTCATTGCGCAATTTGGCAATTACCTGCATAAGCTGGCGCAGGGCGATTGGGGGCGCTCGATTCGGCTGCAGGTCGATCGGCCGGTGCTGGAGATCGTGCAATTCCGCTTACCGATTTCGATGCAATTAGGCTTCGCGGCGACGGCGATTTCGGCCGTGGTCGGCATCGGCCTGGGTGTGTTGGCGGCGCTATATCACAATCGCTGGCTGGATCGCCTAATCGTTACCACGGTGCTCTTCGTCACGTCGATTCCGATCTTCGTCATCGGACCAATGCTTCTCTTATTGCTTGTGCTGATCCTCGACTGGATTGATGTGCCCTATGGCTGGAGTGGACTCTTTCACGTGGATGCGGCTTTGCCGGTCGCTGTTATCGCGATCGGTCCCTTGCCTGGCATTGTGCGGCAGACGCGCTCCGCCATGCTGGAGGTCAAAGGTCAGCAATACATCACTACCGCCCGCGCCAAAGGCGTGCCGGAATCGCAAATCATCCTGCGTCACATGCTGCGCCCGGTGCTGACGCCGGTGGTCACTACCGTAGGACTAATCATGATCGCCCTTATTAACGGGTCATTATTTGTCGAGCTGATTTTCAATATCCCCGGCTTCGGACTGTTGACAATTGAAGGTATTCGCAAGGTGGATTATCCCGTCATCATGGCGGTGGCGGTCGTGGGCACACTGATCATATTTGTAAGCAACTTCGTCGTCGACATCATCTATCCGATCCTGGATCCACGGGTGCGCATCCAATGAGCGCAGCGACGCCGGGCGCCCGAGTCTCGCGAGTCATCGACGATCGCAGCGTTTTCGTCGGCAAACAGCGCAATCTGTGGCAGGACGCCGCTCGCCGTTTCAGCAAGAATTGGCTGGCGGTCGCCGGCTTAGTCGTGATCGCGGTATTCCTCCTCTTGGCGTTGATCGGTCCTCACGTCGCGCCCTACGATTTCCTCGAACAGAGTATTATGAAAGCCTATCAAGGTCCCTCGGCTGAGCATTATTTGGGTACGGACGATCTGGGTCGCGATGTCTTCAGCCGCATGTTGCACGGCGCGCGCACGGCGGCGCTGGTCGCCTTTTTCACTACCATCATCAGTTTGGTCATTGGCGTTGTGGTTGGCGGCTGGTCGGGCATACAAGGCGGGCGCACCGATCAGTTTCTGATGTGGATCAGCGACCTCATCCAGGCGATGCCGGGTTTGCTGCTGGTGATTTTGATCAACACGACGCTGCGCCGCCCCATCGTCAACTGGTTTGATGTGCTATATGAGCAAACGCGGAATCCCTTTTACTTGAATACGCTTTGGTTGGATTATGTGCTGGTGTTCAGCGCGCTGGCTTTGATCGGCTGGCCCGGGCTGGCGCGTTTGATCCGCGGGCAGGTCTTGAGCATCAGCGAAGAAGATTATGTGCTGGCGGCGCGCGCGCTGGGCGCCAGCGAGCGGCATATCATGCTGCGCCATGTCATTCCCAACGCGCTGGGTCCCCTGGTGGTTGCTGTCACCGCCGGCATGGGTGGCGCCGTGCTGCTGGAAGCGAGTTTGAGCTTCCTCGGCATCGGCATCCAGCCGCCCAACGCCAGTTGGGGCTCAATGCTGGAAGAGGGGCGGCGCTATTGGCAAATCTTCCCGCATTTGATGCTCATTCCGGCGGTGACGATTGGCATTGTGCAGGTGGCTTTCGTCTTTCTGGGCGATGGCTTGAATGACGCGCTAGATCCGCGTCGCATCAGTTGATAGGCGCCGGCGAGAGATGAGTTGATGGTCCTAGAGCGATATCCCAGCGCCGAACGCCCGCCTGATGCCGAGCACATCACCATCTATTACGACAGCGCCTATTTCGCCGGCTGGCCCTTCAATCATGGCTTCAAAGCCTTTTCAGAAGACGAGCTGCTGGTAAGCTTTTCGCGCGGACCTTGCAACTATGCCTCCTTTTATGACCGTTCGCATCCGGTGGTCGACGCGCGCGGCGGCGAATATGTCACCTTGCGTTCGACCGATGGCGGAGCAACCTGGCCTCTGGAAGGCTTACAATCGCTCGGCAGTCGGCAAGATATTGAACGTCCGCTTTATACGGAGCCGGGGACGGCGCCTTCGACGCCATACGACTGGGAATCGCCCGATTTTTTCCTGACCGCCGGTTTCGGTATCCCACCCGACCGCAATCAAGATCTTGGTTATCTCCAATTTTCGCGCGACCGTGGGCGCATTTGGGAGGGTCCCTTCCGCATGCCCACATTTGGCTTCGCCTGGGTGCAGGTCAAGCCGGATTATATCGTCAGACCGGATGGCGTCGTTTTGCTCTTCGTCACCGTCGGCATCGGCGACGGCGCCGCGCGCAATCGTATCGTCGCTGTTTACGCCTCGCCCAATGGCGGCCGCGACTGGCATTATCTGTCGTCGATCATGGCGGAATCACCCGACAGGCGCTTCGTCAAGCGCTATTACGCCAGCCCGGCTTTGCTTTGTGACGGGCGGATACTGGTGGCGCTGCGCTGCGAACTTGACGCGCGCGGTTCTTGGCCCGAGGTTTACGAGTCGGACGATGGCGGGCGCAGTTGGCGCTTTCTTTCGCGGGTGAACGATTGGGGCGGACCGACCGAGCTCACGCTGCTGGAAGATGGGCGCTTGCTGGCGGTTTATGGTTATCGCGTCGCGCCATACGGTATCCGCGCGCGCGTCTCCGAGGACGCTGGGGCGACATGGGGACCTGAGCTGATCCTGCGCGATGACGGCGGCTCCTGGGATTTGGGTTATCCGCGAACGGCGCTGCTCGGAGGCGGCAAGGTGATTACCGCCTATTATTTCAACCGCGATGATGATGCGATTCAGCTTGCAGGCGGCGTAAGGCATATCGCCGCCACCATTTTCACGCCATGAAGGATTCTGTATGAAAATCACCGATGTGAAACTTCATCAATACCGCTGGGAGCGCGGCAAGCCGATTCGCAACGGCATGCATACCTACACGCACAGCGGTCTGAATTTGGTGCAGATTCATACCGACGAGGGAATCACCGGCATCGGCTGGGCGCATAAACCGCAGACGCTCGGCATGGCGCAGGTGACACAGGGGCTGCTGGAACATTTCAAACCTCTGCTCATCGGCGAAGATCCCTTCCATTATCGCCGTATTTGGCAGGCGCTCTGGGCGCCAAAGCTGGTCGGCCGGCGCGGCATCACCACCCGCTTCATCAGCGGCATTGATATCGCGCTCTGGGACCTGATGGGCAAGTCGACTGGCAAATCGGTGCACAAGCTGCTGGGCGCGGCGCAGGAACGCGTGCCGGCTTATATCGCCGGCGGCTATTACGAAGTAGGCAAGGGGCTGGCCGGTTTGGCGGCGGAAATGGAAGAAAACCTGGCGCTGGGCGCAAAGGCGGTCAAGATGAAGATCGGCGGCGCGCCTATCGCCGAAGACGTCGAGCGCGTCCGCGTCGTCCGCGAGACGATCGGCGATGATGTCAAGCTGATGGTGGACGCCAACTGCGCCTACAGCCTGCGCGAGGCAATCAACATTGCGCGCAAGATGGAGCCATATGACATCTTCTGGTTCGAGGAGCCGCTGCCGCCCGACGATTACCGCGGGCATACGCGGCTGGCCCAGGCGACTTCCATCCCGATCGCCACTGGCGAGAACGAATATACGCGCTATGGATTCCGCGATCTGATCGCGGCTGACGCGGCTGCGATCTTCAACGCCGATGCGCAAGTGCTGGGCGGCATCACCGAGTTCATGAATGTGGCGGCGCTGGCGGCGGCGCATGACCTGCATATCGCGCCTCACGGCGATCAAGAAGTTCACATGCACCTGGTCGGGGCAATTCCCAACGGGCTCATCGTCGAATATTATCGCGAGACGGTTGATGCCAACCGCGGGCGCATATATGAAGAGAAGCTGCATTTGGACGCGGACGGCTGCCTGACGATCCCTGATCGCCCGGGTTTGGGCGTCACGCCAGATTACGAATTTTTGGAACGATTTCGCTTGCGCTAAATGCGAGAAACCAAAGAAAGGAAGCATTTCATGTTTGACAAACCCTGGACTGGCATACTACCGGCCACACTCTGTCCGTTCAACGATGATGATTCGATCGACGAGATCGGCTTGCGCGATTATGTTCAGTATCTGGCATCTGTCGATGGCATTACCGGGCTCGTCTGCAATGGGCATACGGGCGAGGTAATGTCGCTGCGCAATCACGAGCGGGCGCGCGTCACCGAGATCATCGCGGATGAGGTAGGGCATAAAGTGAAAGTCGTCTCGGGCGTCTGCGCCGAGGGCAGCGATGAAGCAATCGCGCAGGCGCTGGCAGCCAAAGACGTCGGCGCTGACGCTATTTTGCTGATGCCGCCACATCACTGGCTGCGCTTCGGCCGCACCAGCGAAACAGCCGTCGGTTTCTTCCAGGATGTGGCTGCGGGCGCTGATATCGATATCATCGTGCACCAATACCCAGCCTGGACCAAAGCCGGTTACAGTTTGGCGGAAATGCTGGAGATGGTGGAGATTGACCGCGTGGTCAGCATCAAGATGGGCACACGCGATATGTCCCGCTGGGCATTTGATTACCGCAATCTCAAGCGGGCGGCGCCCGATGTCAGCATCATCAGCTGCCTGGACGAGTACCTGTTGGTGACGCTGCTTGATGGCGCTGATGGCGCGCTGGTCGGCTTCGCCGGTTTTGTGCCCGAGCTGATCAGCGGTCTGGTGAAGGCGGCCCTGCGCGGCGACTTGGCAGAAGCAAACGCGTTTCAAGACAAGGTGCGGCCGCTTTCGCAGATCGTCTACCGCTTCGGCGAGCCCTCGAGCGATGCCCATCAGCGCATGAAGTGCGCGATGACCTTGTTGGGCAAATTCCCGTCGATGCATATGCGGCGCCCCATCCGTCCCTTGCCGCCAGAGGAAGTCGAGCGCATCGCCGCGGAGTTGGTCGCCGCCGGCTTCCCGGTTGTTGAAGGGATGCTAGCGTAGATGGCGCGCGGCAGCGTCTATCCATCCGAGTCGCGTTATTTCACGGACGCGGTAACCGGCGCGCGCATCCGGCAGGTGACCGATCAAGCGTCGATTCATCATCATCCCTTTTTCTTCGTGCCCGCCTATGATGACGCGATGACCTGGCTGATATTCATCTCCCATCGCAGCGGGCGACCGGAAATCTACGCCGAGGAGCGCGAAAGCGGACGCGTCATCCAGTTGACCGAGCGCGAGGGCATCGGCGAGTATTCGATATATCCGTCGCATGACGGGCGCTACGTTTATTTCACCGCCGGCACAGGCGGCTTCCGCGTAGAGACCGAGACGCAGCGCGAAGAACAACTTGTCGATTTCGGCGCGATTCGGCTGCGTGAGAGCGGCATGGTGGCAGACGCCATGGGCACGACCGCCCTCAGCTTCGATGATCGCTTTTGGGCGTTGCGCTTCAGCGCCGACGGCTGCGCCAACCTGGCGGTGCTTGATTCAGAAAACGGCGATTGCGAGGTGATTCTAAAACGCGATACGATCGCCCATTTGATGTTCTGCCCCGACGACAGCGACCTGCTCTATTACGCCGGTCCGCTGAAAGATCGCGTCTGGGTCATCAGGCGTGACGGCAGCGACAATCGCCGCCTTTATCAGCGGGCGCCCGGCGAATGGATCACGCATGAAGTTTGGATTCCGGGCACAAAAGAGTTGGCTTTCGTCGATTGGCCCCATGGGATCCGCGCGGTTCAGGTCGAAACGGGAGTCGAGCGGCGCGTCGCCTCATTCAACGCCTGGCACGCGATCTGCAACCGCGCAGGCACAATGATGGTCGCCGATACCAACTACTCCGATATCGGCATCCAGCTATTCAATCCGCTCGACGGCATTGGCGAGCCAATTGCGCTCTGCCAGCCCGGCGCCAGCAACGCCGGCGATCATTGGGGCGGTCCCTTCCCCTATGAAGATGGACCGATAGCGGTAAATGCGCCGCAGCACACGCATCCGCATCCCTCTTTCTCGCCCGACAGCCGTCGGGTCGTTTACACTAGCGATCGCAGCGGACAGGCGCAGGTCTACGAAGTTGAAATACCGCAAGTCCTGCTTGCCGGTTTCTAACCTCTATATGCCGCTAAATTTGGAGATATGATCGAGCTTGACGGATGCTCTGGCCTGTGGATTACTCGTCGTCACCGCCTGTCATATCAAGGCGACTTTCAATACACTTGAGGCGTTCAGACTGCGCCGCCTGCTGCACTCGTACGTCGCTAAGTTGGGCCAGGATTTCTCTGTGCGCTGATTCCGAAGCCTGCCGAACTTCTTTTACTTCGCCAGTCAGCTTGGTGTCCAAGGAATTGATGTTATCTTGAAGTTCCAATCGCGCGCCTGTAATCTTCCGATCCAACCACCAGATACTTCCCAGAACGGAAAAAACGGTAGCCAAAACTTGTACAAGCACTTCGTTTTCTGGTGTCATAGCAGGCTCCTCTTATCACAGTATAGCAATATAACAATGAATTATGAAATACCAGTAAATTCGCCCCTATAATATTGGACTTAATGATACAAGCTGATACGAGGAATTGCAAATTAGTCACGTCATTCGTAATTGATGGAAAGGCTGCAAAATGGGATTAGTTGAACCGCTCTCCGTCGCGCTTATCGGTACGGGCAATCGCTCAAAGACGACCTACAAGCCACTATTCGATTTTCTCAAGCCCTGGGTAGAAATCGTCGCCGTCTGTGATCCCTTGCGGGAATCGGCAGATGCCTTCGCTGATGAGATCGGCGTGCCCGCGTTTTATGACCTGAATGAGTTGATCAAGGCGCGTCCGATGGAAGCGGCTTTTGTCGTCAGTCCAATTCCGTCGCATCATTCGATCTGCTGCACGCTGCTTTCGCAGGGGATCCACGTCAATGTGGAGACGAGCATGTGCAGCCTGCTGATACAAGCGCAAGAGATGGTGGCGGCGGCGCGAAACGGGGGCGCCATCTTGCGCATCGCCGAGAATTTCTTCCGCTTCCCCTTCGACCGCATGATGAAGCTGATCGCCGAAGACGGCTTCATCGGTCCCATCAAGCGCTTGACCTGTTGGCATGATCATACCGGCTACCACAATAATTCGCGCTGGATTCGCTTCTTCGGCGCTCATCCAACCGCCGTGCAGGCGATCTCTCATTCAATGGCGACAGCCGGGCATTATCAACTGGCGCACCGCTATCACGAATCGGAGAAGTACCGAGCGCATTTCTTTTGGTTCGCCGACGATGCGCTGGCAGTTGACCATGCTGGCAACATCAAGAGCATGCTGGGGCGTTATCCGCGACCGGGTTATACCGAGCTGGCGGGGGCGCGCGGCGCTATCGTGCAGCAGGCGGGCGCCGGCTGGACGGGCATCGGCGAAGTGCGCGCTTGCACCGAGGAAGCGCTGGCGAATGGCGGACGCCACGACCTGTCCTACCCCATCGTGCATTTGGGCGATGGGCGCGACTGGCTCTCATCGCATGTCGATCTGCCTACCGGACGCATCGAGTACATCAACCCCTTCCGATTGGGCGCGAATGCCTATCACCGGCGCAATTATTACAGCGCTGCCGTCATCAGCCATATTGTAGATTTCGCCGAGACCGTGCGCGGCGAGCGCGAATCGGAATACACGGACGAAGACGCGCTGATGGCGATGATGATGGAAGTGGCGACGCGCGAATCGGCGCTGCAGGAGGGTCGGCGTCTGACATTGCCGCTGGAAGGCGACCTGGAATCGGAGGCGGCGATCCGCTCCGAAGAGAAGAAGCGCTATGGCGTCGATCCGCTGGATATCGAAGGCATGCTGCAAATCAGCTTTCCGCGTCCCTGAGCGGCGGCGCGCGCAGTATTAAGATGCGACCAAAATCAGGCGCCGTGCGTCCAAGAAACAAAGCAAGTCTCTTCCTATACCAGCGAACGTCATACATCGCTTATGGCGCCGATCCGCGCTTCTCGTACTGCTTGTTTGTGCCGGCGGAGATTCGGCAGATTTGCGTCTACGTGCACGGGACCTACCGCGACGCCGCCTTCTATCGCGATCAACTCACGGATTTCGCCATCCGCAATCAGGTTCTGCTGGTTTGCCCCCTCTTCCCCGCCGGTCTCATTGAGCCGTGGGATGTCGAAAACTACAAGCTATTGCGTTTTCACGAGATTCGCTTCGACCTAATTCTGCTGGGTATGCTGGAGGAGATCAGCCAGCGATACGCCGTCCGCGTCGGCCGTTTTATGCTGGGTGGTTTTTCCGGCGGCGCGCAATTCGCCCATCGTTTCGCCTACTTTCACGCCGAACGCCTCTGCGCGCTCTCGTTGGCGGCGCCGGGAAGAGTGACCCTGCTTGATAATACGCTCGACTGGTGGAGCGGCGTGCGGGACGCCGAGCCGCTCTTCGGCCGCGCCATCGACATCCCCGCCCTGCGCGCGCTGCCGATACAGCTATTGGTCGGCGAAAACGATGACGACGATATCACCATTGAGGAAGGCGATCCCTGGTGGACCCCGGGCGCCAATCTCGCGGGAGCAACGCGCCGCGAGCGACTGGATTCGCTTTGCCGGCAATATCGGCGGCTCGGATGTGACGCGCGCTTGGAAGTAATCGCCAATTGCGGGCACGAATGGGCGCCGCTGCGAGAAGCGACCGTTCGATTCTTTGAGGTATCATCAACCTCCGCAGGAGACGAGCAAGCGGGAGCGACTGACTATGGCGAAAGATAAAGAATTCACTGACGAATCCGCGGCTGCGGTGGCGCAAAAGCCGCGCGGCAGCGACGCCGCCGAACCGAAGGCGATCGCGCACGGCGCAAGCATTATGCCGCGCGACTTTTCGATCTCGCTGGCGGCAAAGGGCGGAACCGATGCGGTGTTACGCGCGCCGGGCAAAGAGCGCCTTCAGCAGATGCGCGGCTTTGAAATGCAATATGTCGACATTATTGATTACATCGTGCGCATCACCCATCGCATCTGGGAAGAGAAGGACATTGGTTATATCTACGACACCTACAGCCAATCATCGCATGTATACGACGACTACGGCTTGCAATACGGCAGCGAGAAGATCGTCGCCGATACCGTGCATACGATCAACGCCATCCCCGATATTCGCTTGTTCGCAGATGAGATCATCTGGGCGGGGAATGACGAAGTCGGTTTCCATACCTCGCATCGCACGGTGATCAAGGGGCACAACAGCGGTTATTCGCGTTACGGTCCGCCGACGGGGGCGCCGGTTTTCCTCTGGTGCATCGCCAACTGTGTCTCGCTGGAAAATGTCATCTTCGCCGAATGGGTGACCTACGACACGGCGAATCTGATACGGCAGTTGGGGTTGGACCTGCCGACGATGGCGCGGAAGCTGGGCAATGAGCTGGGCGAGCGCGCATTCGAAGACGAGCGCTTTGGGGAAGCGGAAAGGCTGCGGGGCCAAGGCGCGCCTGAGCACAAGCTGCCGAGCAGTGAGAGCGGTTTTGATGTGGAAGAGTTCATCCGCCGCAATTGGCACAATATCTGGAACCGGCGCAGCATCAAACAGGTACAGGAGTCATATCATCGCTCGCTGCTGTTCCGTGGCGCGACCGGTCGCGTCTTCTATGGGCGTGGGGAATATCAGTCTTTTGTACTGGGGATGCTGGCGATGTTCCCCGATGCGATGCTGCAGATAGACGATATCTACTGGATGGGCAATGACGACGATGGCTATCTGGTATCGGTGCGCTGGAGCTTGGTCGGCACGCATCGCGGAGTAGGTATCTATGGCGCGCCGACGGGCAGGCGGATCAGCATGTGGGGCATTGCGCAGCAGCAGATTGAGCGCGGCGTGATTACCAAGGAGTGGCTGCTCTTCAATGAATTCGCGGTCATGCAGCAGATATATCGGGATTAAGCCGAAGTTCGGCTTTACAGAACGAACGAATGCCGGCGACTTCGCGTTCAATGCGCCAAAATGCTTTGGCGATCAAATGATCGGCCGCGACCGACGGCGGCTTCGTTGGTTCCTTTGGGCGCTTGAGATCATTTCGCAACTGTTCAGCGGCTATGGTACAATAGCCGCATATATGTAAGATTGTTATTCTGCGGTGGTACGCCAAATTTGCTGGCAAAGCGCAAGATGAGGAATAATTGATGGCATCTGACTGGACGCAAACAATTCTCATAATTGCAAGCATTTTGACCGTTTCCGGCGGTTTATTCGCTTGGCTGCGCAACGACAGCAAGAACCTGCGCGACGAGTTTCGGGATGATATGCGGCTGTTGCGCGGCGAAATGGGACAGTTGCGCGGAGATGTGGGACAGTTGCGCGGCGAAATGGGACAGTTGCGCACTGACGTACAAAGCGACAATAAGCGCTTGGAGGGCAAAGTCGACGTCGGCTTCAAAGCGCTCGATGATCGGCTGCGTGCCGTCGAAACCGAGCAGTCGCGTGTAGCTGGGTTGCTAGAAGGACTGGGATTGTCCGGTGTACTGCCCACCAGAGAGAGCTAGGTCTCAACCGGTTGGGCGCTTTTCGAATCGCTCGTATATTCATTATCTCAAGCCCCTCGCAGCCGTTCCGCCGCCAATTCCACGACTCGCTCGCCTTCGACGCCGACGCAGACATTCACCAGCGGGCGCCCTTCCCAGGGCGGCAGCAAGCGCCCGCCAGTCGCGGGCCAGGTCTTGCCGCGGCCCAAGCCCTGCGTGCCGACGCGGATGGGCCAGCGCCGCAAAGTGAACAATTCAGGTTTGATCATATAGGCGATGGCGCTGGAATCGTGCACGAAGATGCCTTCGGCATCGTAATTCGCTTCGAAATAATTGCGGTAATGCGGCAGAATGCGCGTGATGTGATCCGACATCGGATTGCCATGCGACTCGTATTCGGCGATATGCTCGGGATTCATGTGCACGCGCAGGGTCACATCGAGCCCGACCATGGTCACAGCCCAATCGGCGCCGAAGACTAGATCAGCCGCTTCCGGATCGTTGCGGATATTGGCTTCCCCCGCCGGGCTGGCATTGCCAGGCACAAGCGCGTTGCCACCCATCAATACCACTTCGTCGACCCACTCGGTGATGCGAGGCTCCAGCCGCAACGCCAGCGCGATGTTGGTCAGCGGGCCGACCGGCACAAGCGTGATCTCGCCCGGCTTGGCGCGCAGCTGCTCAATGATAAACTCAGCGGCGCTGAGTTCAATTGGGGCGCCGGCTGGATCGGGCAGAAAGATGTCGCCTTGGCCGTCTTCCCCATGCACGTAGGGGACGGGACCTTCAAAGTCGCCGGTCAGCGGGTCATCGGCGCCATGCGCGACCGGGATATCGTCGCGACCGGCAATTTCCAAGAGGCGCAGCACGTTTTTCGTCGCCAACTCAGTATGCACATTGCCAAAGATGGTGGTCAAGCCGACGACGTCCAACTCCGGCGAAGACAGGGCGAAGAAGATCGCCATTGTATCATCGACGCCGGGGTCGGTATCGATTATGATTTTGCGCGGCATATTCGTCGCTTTCCCGGAGCTGATTGGCGGCGCTAAGCCGGGTTCAATTCCGTTCGATTAATGACAAAATGGGCGACGCCGAAAAGATAGCAGAAGCCGGCGATGCCTCCGGTAATGGCGATGAGAATCAGCCACAGAACCGCGTGCCCGATCTGCTCACCTACGCCGACGTTGCAGCGCAGCGTTGCGCTGGGATTGCCATATTCATCGGCGATGACAATCGACTCAAGGATAAGCTTGGCGGCGGCGTAGGGCCAGAATAACGCGCCGATGCCCAGCGTAATTATGGAGATGATCAGCCAGATCACCACATGGCCAATCACTTGAAAGATGGACAGCTGCGTGCGGCATCGGCCCACGACTGCCAGCCCTGCCGTAGCTAGAACTCTCATTTGATCGTGCTTTAGCTTTTCCATTGTGTCTCTTCCGATATGGGGTGGATAATTGTTGCGCTCAGCCGGCGATGACTTTCACCTGCACCGTGCGTTTCCGCGGGCCATCGAATTCGTAGAAGAGTATAAACTGCGACCAGCCGACCAGCAATTCGCCCCCGTCAATCGCCAGGGTGATGCTATTGCCGACCAGCGTGGCTTTGATATGGGCGGCGGCATCGGCGGGCGTATCGTACTGGTGGATGAAGTCGACCCGCGTGGGCACCAGCCGTTTAAGATCGGCGACAATATCGGCGGGTGTGGCCGGATCTAAGCCTGAGTTCAGGGTGATACCAGCGGTGGTATGCGGCACGATTAGGGCGCAGATGCCGGCCTGTACGCCGCTCTCCGCCACTAGCTCTTTAACCTGCGCGGTTATGTCGACTAGCGATTCGCCCACAGGTGTTTCGACAATCAGTTCTTTCAGCATGTCAGCCGTATTCCCGTTTCGTCTCGGTCAAGCAGCGATTGCACTTCGGCGCATGCAGGGGCATTGGCGCCCGCGCCCAGCTTGCGGACGCTCGCGGCGCCCATCGCATTGGCGATTGTGCCACATTCCCGCGGAGAATACCCGTTCAAATCAGCCCAGATGTACGCGCCGGCGAAGGCATCGCCCGCGCCTACGGTATCGACAGCATCTACAGCGAAACCGGGACAAACCAGATCAAGCGAGCGCGACAAGATGCGGCAACCGGCATCGGCCAGCTTCAGCACAATGGTTAATTGCCGATGGCGCGCACATAGGCGGCGGCAAGCGTCGATTCCGCCAGCGCCGTCGGCGACGAAGGGGATCTCGTCTTCGGTCAGCAGCAGCGTATCACAGACCGCAAGCATCTGATTCACCTGCGCGCGCGAGAGCTGGCGGGAGAAGGGACCGACATCAAAATACAGCCGGCATTTGCGCTGCGCCAGCCAGTCTAGTACGCCGGCGACCAACGGCGCGAGACGCGCTTCCACCAAGGTATAACCGGGGATGAAGACGGCATCCGCGGACTTGAGGCGGGCTTCGGCTGCGCTGGTAAAATCGATTTGGGCGCCGACGCCGTAGTGACCGACGAATACATGTTCGCCCTGCTCGGTATCGGTGAGCGCGAGCACGGTGGTAGTCGTGCTTTCGGGCGGGATCAGCAGCGCTGTGGTATCGACGGCGGCGGCATTGAGGATCTCGAGCAGCATGCGACCTTGAAAGTCGGCGCCGACCGCCCCCAGCGCCGCGACTGCCAGCCCCATATTGCGCGCCGCCAGGATGGTGGTGCAAGCGCCGCCCGCTTCGAATCGCAGCGTTTTCGCCGTTTGGTGCTGGTTGGCTTGCAGCGGCAGACGCGCATCCAGGACCAGGTCCGCGACCAGGTCGCCGACCGTCACCAAGCGCTTAGGCGGTTTCACCCCCACCCCCGGCCCCTCCCCAGTCACCCGTGTCTACGCGGTGCATCAAGAGGGAAGGGAGATGCTCCCTGATTCCTGGAGCGCTCGTTTGTATTGTTAAGAGCAAGATTCAGCAGTCCATGGGCAATGGCGCGCACATTGTAGGACTGAAAGACTTCATCCGCTTCCAGCACGGCGATGTCCGCCACCGGGATCGCGTCGAATCCGGCGTGGGCGCCGGCCATGGCGCAAGCGATCGCGCCGATGGTATCGGCATCGCCGGAGAGGTTGGCAGCCAGAATCGCGGTCCGCTTGGGGTCGCCCTGCCCCATCGCCAGCAGCCCAAAGGCGGCGCCTACGGTTTCCGGCACATTCAGGGTGGCGCCGACTTCATCGAAAAGACGGCGCAGTTTCATTCGGGTATCGGCGCTATCCCCGGCAATCGCCAGCGCCTGCTCAATCTTGAAGGGCACAGAACAGCCAAACCAGCGCCGTCCATGCGCGCGTCCCAACACCGCGCCGCGCAGCCCAGCTGCGATCACCTCATCCAGCGAAGTACCTTCGACCAGCGCCTGCGCGACCGCCGCCGCCACCGCCGTCGCGCCCGATACCGCAGGTTGGGTGAAGTGGGTGGGCATGCAGACGGTCACGGTGTCGGCGACCGCGCCCTCGATATCGCCCGGATGCAACAGACCGATGGGCGCTATGCGCATTGGCGCGCCATTGGTATCGCCCCACAAACCGGTCGTCCGCGGATCTTCGCCCGCTTTGAGCGCATTTACGCCACGCCGCGTACTGGGACCAACATAAGGCGAGTTGTCGCCATCAACACGGTCATACCAGGCGACCAATCCCTTTACCGCCGCTTCCAGCGTGACGCCGCCGGCGTCGATCACCGCTTGGGCGATGGAGAAAGCTTGCTCGGAATCATCGGTGATGCGACCGGCTGGCAGACCGGCATGCACGATGTGGTCAGCGGGCGCGGCTTGCCAGCTATCGAGCCAGCCGAAAGCGCGCTCGGTGTCATCGGGGTGGACTTGGGCCGGCATGGCGAAGGCGTCGCCGAGCGCTTGGCCGTATAGGCAGCCGAGGATTTTGTTGAGCATGCCGTTTCGTTCGCCTCCGACGTGACAGGTTTGGTGTGAGTTGCACATCTGTGGTTCTATACGGTACGATAGTGCATCATATATAATACTGATATATGTTGCTCATGTCCCGACTAGGCTGAACTGCACAAGAGGCACTAGCATGAAGAGATTTGATCCAAAGCGAATTCTGCCACCGCAACCATTCATCACCGGTATGGCCACTGCCCTGGACATTTACGGAGCGAGCGGATTAAGGATCTACGGCCGAATTCAACATCATTGGATAACGGTGACGTCTGAGCCGAAGCCCAGCGCTGAAGAATCCATAAGAGAGAGCATCGCCTCAATTAATGGAGAATACCTGAGGCTGCTTGCGGAGCACAAGGACTAATGCAGTCGGAACGAGGCACGATTCAAGACGCTCCAAGCTCCGAGGATACGCCTCAGTTACACGCCGAGTTTTCGGCTGTGCAGTTTGACGAGCGTCTCCTGCCGATATATGAAGAGCACCAGCGCCACATAATGGGGTTGGAAAAGCAGGAGCAAGAGGACAACACCAAAATCGCGCTCCAACTCATGTCCGATACATCCGAAATCACGAAACGAGGCCAACTAATAGGCGGTGGAATCGCGCTCGTTGCCTTAATCGGGGGACTCGTACTGGTTGCTCTAGATAAGGACGCAGTCGGCTCAGCCGTTCTAATCCTGGACGCAGTATTTGTCTTCTCGCAGAAACTTGTAAAACCGCGCGAAGCGGACTTGACTTCGGGCGACAAGCCGTGACCGCGCCGCGCCACGCGTGTTAATCCAAATTGTTTTCACGCTGACCGCGTCAGCGTCCGCGCGCCTACCAAACGCGTTCAACTTACCTCGCCTGACATCACCTGAATTATCAACTGCTACAATATACGGTATAGTCTAAGCGCAATTGTAACGACCAGAAGCGGCAAGGCACGATCAACGATGGCTGAAACTACACTGAATGATCGCCGCACTAGAGTGGAGACCCGCGCGGAAGAGTACTTAAAACGTAGCGAAGTCGCGCCGACGCTCGTGCGGATTGAAACGAAGCTCGATAATATGAAATGGATTCTCGCCGTTGTTGTCGGCATCATGGTTACGATTTCCACTGGCCTTATAGTCGGTATGGTCATGTTGGCGATACGGTCGTCTTCGTAGTCTGGCGCCAAGCATGGCGGAGTCTCTTCCTCATATACACGCCGTCTGCGTCTCTTAGACCAATAAATAAGCTACTTTAGTACGCGCCTGCTGTTGAGGAAATCCGCTGCGTAAACCGTGCGCTTTATCACCTTCTCGATTCCGCGCGTAAAGGCTTCCAAACACTTTCAATCCACACATAGAATTCGGCAACTGTCATTTCCGCCGTCTCCTGTTGCTCTAGGTCTTTCACCCAAACGCGCCACTTCCTTTGCACCCGTTCCGGGATTCCGCTAAAGAACTCCATCAGCTTGTCTGGCGATGCGCTCGACTTGTCGCCGAATACGATACCAGGACGATGGACACACGAATCGCTGGATGCGGTAGCCAAACAAAAGCGATAACCCGTACCGTCGCCAACTGACTGGAGTACAGTCACTACAAGAATCGCTACCGCCGATGCCAAAGATGACAACATAAATGCGAAGACGATGGTATCAACGATCCGCTTCAGCGACTCAACAATATGATCCGGAATCAAGTTTGTCGCTCGCTTGAGTTTTTGATTCATGCTGACCTCATTGTGATTCCGACCGCATCAGCACCCGCCCGCCGATCATGAACCAGACCAGGCCGCTCAAAACCAGCCCAATGAACAGCGCCAGCAGCGGCTCAAAGAAGAGCGCGAGAAAGAGCGTCAGGTATATACCCAGCGAGACGATCGTCACCAGCGCGCTCGCCGCCCATTTGCGCTGGATGCTGAAGATATCGCGAACGAAGGGCAGACCGATGACGAAGAGCGCGATAGAAGCGACGCCGATGAGCAAGCCGGCCGGCACAGCGGTCTCGGCGCCACCGAAACCATTAGGGGCCGCCAGCATGGAGCCGCTGGTCACGACGCCGATGACCGCGATCATCATCAGCAGCATGTGCAAGATGCTGATGCGCTGAATCGAGCCCCAAAACGCGGCATCGAAGGCGGCGCCGGAAGCGGTGCGCATTTCGGTGACGCGCTGGGAAATCCGTCTTTGCAGCGCGTAGATCACCAGCGCCAGCACAGTGGCGAAGTAGGGAATCGATTGCGGCAATTGGGCGGGAATCTCAAGCGAGCCGATGCGCAGCCCCAGCGCGTCGAAAAAGCCGAATGTCGACGAGGCGATCATCGTGCCGACCGGTGTGCCGCCGCCGAGCGATGGTGTGACCAGGGCGATAAAGCCGCGTCCGTTGGTCATATCGCGCTGGAAGAGCTGCAGATAACCCATGCCGATGTGGATGCCGCCCAAACCGGCGAAGAATCCGCTGATCATCAGCGCGTAATAGCGAATGCGCTTGACATTGATGCCGACCGAGGCCGCCGCTTCCGGATTCTCGCCGACGGCGCGCAAGTGCATGCCGAAGGGCGTCCGATATAAGACAAAGGCGACGATGAAGACGGCGATGAAGGCGATCCAGGTCATCAGGTTTTGATTGCTGAAAGCGCCGCAGAGGAATTCAAAGATATTGGTGGTCGTTTCGGTTTTGACGCAGCCCGGAATCTGGATGAAAGGCATCTGCAAGCTGGCCAAAGTGCTGGTATTGCCGCGGTCGCCGGTGAGCTCAAACATGATGGCGACAGTAGCGGACGAGCCGAGGATATTCAGGGCGATGCCGGAGAGAAAGAGATCGCCCTTCAGATCGAGGTGAAAGAGCGCCAACACAAAGGAAAGCAATACCGATACGCTGACGCCAAGCAAGAGCCCGAGCCAGGGACCGACCGCCACACCGGTATCGAAACCGAACCAATCTTGGGCGTAGGCGCTGACGACGACGCCGGTGAAAGCCGAAGACAGCATCATGCCTTCGAGGCCGATATTCAGCACACCGGCTTTTTCCGAGATTAACGCGCCAAGCGAGGGCAGCAAGATCGGCGTGGTGACGCGCAAAATGGCGGCGACGAACAGGGCGCTGAAAATCCCGTCAATGACGTTCTCAAACATTGTCACCTCCGGGCGCGGCGGCAGCTGCATCGGGATCGACTACCAGGCTGTGCCCCTCCTCATCGATGTCGGCGCGTTTCTGGCGCGCCTGGAAGAACGTGACCAGCGCTTCGGCGGTGATCAGCAGGATGATGATCGCCTGAATCATGCGCACGACTTCGAAGCTGACGTTGGCATCGCGCTCCATAAACTGGGCGCCCGCCCGCAAATAGGCGTAGAGCAAGCCGGTGAAAGGCACGACCAGCACATTCAAACGCGCCAGCAAAGCGACCACCACGCCTTCGAATGCAAGCGCGAATGAGATATTGAGGATCAGCTGACGATGGATGCCATTCGCCAGGTGCATGCCGGCCAAGCCGGCGACAATGCCGCCGATCGCCATCACCAGCATAATGGTGCGCTTGGAGTTGACGCCGCCATAATCGGCGAAGCGCAGATTGGAGCCGATGATGCGAATCTCGTAGCCAAGCGGCGTCCGGCGGATCAAGAGCCAAGAGACAAGAACAACCACCACCAGCAAGAATACGGCGACCGTGACTTGGGTCTTGTCGACGATGACCGGCAAGACAGCGTTTTCGGTGAATTTTGCCGAGGCGACATAACCGGCGTCGGGCGGTTTCAACTGAAAGTTGAGCACCATTTCGAAAAAGCGGGTGGCGACTACGTTGAGCATCAGCGTCGACACCAGTTCATTGGCGCCCAGGTAGGCTTTCAACGCGCCCGGTATCAAACCGTAAATGAAGCCGGCCGTACCCGAAGCCAGGATGATGAAGGGGATCAAAATGATGCCAGGAATATTGGGCGAATTAAGGGCGATGATGCCGGAGACGAGGGCGCCGAAATAAAGCTGCCCCTCGGCGCCGAGGCTGAATTGCTGGGCGCGAAAGACGATGGCGAAGGACATGCCCAGCAGGATCAATGTGATCGCGTCTTGAATCCAGACGCCCCAGCGATTAACCCGCTCGATCGGTCCCAACAACAGCGCCTCAAATGCCAACTGCGATTGGCTTAGCGCTTCCGATAGCATGGTGGCGGTCGCGATGTCCTCGGGGCGCGAATAGAGCGTGTAGACGCCATTGGCGGGCAAGGCAAAGCCCTCGATGACAGCATCCTTCGTGCTGACCAGATCATCAAAGGTCTCATCAACCTGGGCTTCGGTCGCGGAAGTCGCCGCTGCCAGCACGGCGCCGGAATCATCGCGCAGCTCGACCAGCAGATCGACATCGGAGCGTCGATTCTTGGCGTAAGCCAGCAGCGAGACGACATCGCCGTCGCGCCCGGCGAAAGTCCAGGCGATCTCACTGACCGGCGCGACAACATTCGGCTTATTGAATTCGCCACCGCGGCGCTTGTTGTATTCGAGATCAACCTCGTCATTTTCAGTCGGCTCGGCATCGGAGACGACCTGGACGCGGAACTCGCCTTGGCCGAAGCGCTCGGCCGAATCGAGGTTGAAGACGAAGGTCACCAGAAAGCCGAGCAAAAGCGCCACGACCACCGTGAGCAAGACGCGGATCGCCTGTCGCTTTAGCTCGACAACAAAAAGGAAAATACAAGCGCCGACCAGCAGGTTGACCAGCAGAATATTTTGCCAGTCGGTTGTGCCGGTCATCTTTTCCATAGAGCCGTCGAAGAGCGTATTCATGACGAATAGGGTGACCAGGATACCGGCGGCGCCACCCACAATCATCAGCAGGTGTTTTTTGAGGAATGGCACGTTAGCGGCGGATTCGGGGTCGGAGGCTTGCCCCTTGCGCTTGAACCTCATACGTATTGCTCCATTTCTTCCGCCGGCTGGCGTTCAGCGCCGAGCATGTAATAGCCGATGCGCTCTTCGGTCAGCCGCTCGTCATTGGGGAAGATGCCGACGATTTCGCCCTCGTACATCACCATGATGCGATCGGAGAGCTTCATCACTTCCTGCAAGTCAGCTGAAATCAGCAGGATCGCCAACCCGCCGGTGCGCTGGTCAACCAGCTCTTGATGGATGAATTCGATGGCGCCGATATCGACGCCGCGCGTTGGCTGGGCGGCGATCAGCAGCTTGGGGGATGACGACAGTTCGCGCGCGACGACCACTTTCTGCATATTGCCGCCGGAAAGCGCGTTGACTGGAATCGCGCCATTGGGAGCGATGATATTGAACTCGCGTATGAGACTTTCGCCGTTTTCGACGATGGCGTTGATATCGAGGGTACCGCGGCGGGTGAAGGGCTGGCGATAATAACGATCGATGATCAAGTTGTCTTCTATCGATGAGGTCAAGGCGACGCCGTTGGTGAGGCGGTCTTCGGGGATATGCGCCACTTGATGTTCGCGCACCGAGCGCGGACCACGCCCGAGGATCTGCTCTTCGTTGATGAAGGCTTCGCCGGTGGTCGGCGGACGCAAGCCGGTCAGCACTTCTGCCAGCTCTGTCTGCCCATTGCCTTCGACGCCGGCGATGCCGAGGATTTCATTCTTATATACGTTGAAACTGACATGCTTCAACAACTGATGCCCGCTGGAATCGGCGTAAGTCAAGTCATCTACCAGTAAGACCGATGCGCCGCGCGTGACCGCGGGGCGATCGACTTGCATGAATACCTCGCGCCCGACCATCATCCGCGCCAATTCGCGCTCGCTGGTTTCCGCAGTGTTAACCATGCCGATCTTGCGGGCATCGCGCATGACGGTTACGCGGTCGGAGATCTCGATGACTTCCTTCAGCTTGTGGGTGATGAAAATGACGGTCTTGCCGCCCTCGACCAAGTTGCGGATGGCGGCGAAGAGGTCTTGCGTCTCGCTCGGCGTCAGAACAGCGGTCGGTTCATCAAGGATGAGGATTTCAGCGCCGCGATAAAGCGCTTTCAGGATCTCGACTCGCTGGCGCATGCCCACCGGAATATCTTCGATTTTGGCGTTGGGATTGACCGCCAAGCCGTATTCTTTGGAGAGCGCCTCGGTATCGGCGACCGCCTGTTGGAAGTCAATCTGCAAGCCCTGCTTGGTCTCGCGGTTGAGGATGATGTTCTGCGCTACGGTGAAGGAATCAACCAGCATGAAGTTTTGATGCACCATGCCGATGCCCTGCTCGATGGCGTCTTGCGGATTGCCAATCTCGACTTCCTGCTCACGGATGAAGACCTGCCCCGAAGTGGCATGCTCCAAGCCGTAGAGGATTTTCATCAGGGTGGATTTGCCAGCGCCGTTCTCGCCGACGAGGGCGTGGATCTCGCCCTGCTCGACGGCGAAGTCGATGTCGTCGTTGGCATGCACGCCGTTGGGATAAATCTTGTGGATGCTGCGGGTTTCGATGATGGGCATTGGGTTTCACCACTGAGGCACAGAGAGCATAGAGGGTAACGAGAAATTCGTTTCCTGCAATTGTAGATTGCCTTCAAAAGCCGAGCGCTCGTCAAGAAGCTCCCCTTCCCTAGCTAGCTGGGGAAGGGGCCGGGGGATGGGGTGGCCCTGTACGCCGTTGGGATAAATCTTGTGGATGCTGCGGGTTTCGATGATGGGCATTTATTCACCAAAACAATACAGAGGCGCAAACTTTAAAAGTTGTCTTGCGCAGCGAAGTCGAAGTCTTCAACAGACGGGATGCGAAAAGAAAAGGAAGTCGCGCCATTTTTGTTGGATACCGCAAAGTCGCCTCGATTGATGATGTCCATTCCGATTATCACATCAGAACCCGGGAATCGGCCATGTACGACTTGCAGATTTGGAAAATGAAAGCCAGGCAGAACGACAAGATTTATGAAGTATTGCGGAACATCTATGGAGCTGCCACCGACATGGTATACCTTCGTAAAACCCTCAGCCGGTAATCCGAGATCGTCCACGACCCGCTGCGTCACCATGCTTTGCATCGCACCCGTATCCCAAAGCGCGTCATACTTCTTTCTTGGCGGTTGAGGCGAATTGTCTTCTGGAGTCCACGATTCATATACCCAGCACTTGGAAACCAGCTGAATACGAATTCCTCTCGACTTTACAGTCAAGCTATGCCGACTCGAGTTCATTCGCTCTCAACAACAACGAAAGAGGGCAAATAAATGATGTTCGCGTCCGGGTCGCTGCTGATCGTTTGCATGAGCACAGTGCCGCGTTCATGCTCAACGTATACAGCGTTAGCCGCCGCCGGGTAATCCTCGAATATGCCGAGCACTTTCCTGTCCTTAATCGCGACGAACTTGCCGTCATGCTCGTGCGCCAGTTCCGCCTGGATTTCGAGAAAGTATTCATAATCTTTTAACGATGGCTTCTTCATCAGACTTGCCCTCCTGGCGATTGCCCTGCCCTGCGCCTCTTCAGGACGAACCTTGCTGTGCCCTATCAGGCGCGGAGTAGAAACCGGTGAAATACTCATAGTCACGGCCAAGTTCCTGCATGAGCACCGTGCCATATTCGTGATCCGCATGCAATGCGTTTGCCGCCTGCCGGTAATCCTCAAAGATGCCGAGCACTTCCCGTCCCTTTATCGCAACGAGTTTGCCGCGGTGTTCCCGCGCTAAGCTGTCCCTGATTTCCTTATAGTACTCGTATTCTTTCATCAGCGGCTTCGACACCAGAGTACCCTCCACGCTACCCCTACATTTAGAAGTCTATCACGTCCTCATTCATGCCGTTGTGTGTTTTGCAAACGGGCGATTCACAGAAACGCCCCTGCACAACAGCAGGGATGGCAAATCAGGCGAATTGTAGGGGCGACACTGTGTGTCGCCCGCTACCGTTAGTTAGATCCAACTCGGCAATTTGATGCAGGGGCGACGTATCATGTCGCCCGCCGCCTCAATATCAGCAGACCTACATATCGTCCATCATCAGGTCGTCGATGCTCATGCCCGCCGTCGGCATATCGGCGCACGCCGTGCCGACCGACGCCATCATGTCCTCGCTGGTGAAGACGGTCTGGACCTCGATATCGCCGCTTACCACTGCCGCTTCAGCCGCTTCGACCATCGCCTTGATGTCATCGGAGGTGGCCATGTCGTAGAATTCATTCTTGGCTAGGCCGACGCCGCCCTCGGGGATGCCCAGGCTCTCGGACGAGCCGTAGGGCAGTTCGCCATCGAGATGTAGGGTGATGGCGCGGAAGATCGAGTTATCGACATTCTTCAGCATAGAGGTCAGGATACGCTCGGCTTGATCGGGATCGGTCTCGGCGACGATGACCGCTTGATCCGAGTCGACGCCGATGGCGAAGCGCCCCTGTTCCTGCGCCGCTTCAAAGACGCCGACGCCGGTGCCACCCGCAATTTGGAAGACGATATCAGCGCCTTGCTCGTACATCGCCAGGGTAATCTCCTTGCCGCGCGCCGGGTCATTCCAACTGCCAGCGTATTGGACGATGCTGACCGTATCCGGGTTGACCAGGCAAGCGCCCTGCTCGTAGCCGACGATAAAGTCGTCGATGACCGGGATCTGCTGCCCGCCGACGGCGCCGATGATCGGGTCGTCATTGGTGCCGTCCATCATACTGGTGGTGACCGCCGCAGCGTAGACCCCAGCGAGGAATGAACCCTGATTCTGGGCGTAGGTCATCGAATAAACGTTGGCGCAGCCCTCCACGCAGACATCCATATTGTCGTAGGGCATGGGCGCGTCATAGAACATGAAGAACTTGTCGGGATAGTTGTGCACGTTAGCTGCCATGAAATCGATCATCTGGAAGGTGCCAGCGATCAGGATGTCGTAGGAATCGGTGTCTGCCATGACATCAAGCAAGCCCGGTTCCCAATTAGCCGGGTCGATGCCGAGCTCGACGGTGTCAATGTCGAGATCGTATTCGTCGGCGACGGCATCCATGCCGCGCTGGGCGCTGTCGAAGAAAGACTTGTCGCCGAGCGTGCCGTTGATCACCGAGACGACTTTGAGCGGCTCGTCCTGGGCGATGGCGCTGAAAGCCAGCAGGAATACAAGCATCACTGCGAGCAAAAGACGTAGCTTATTCATTTCTTGCCTCCGTTAAGATGATTGTTGGATCAGAGTCAATTCTGATGCCGCTATTATACCCAGCGCGCTGCGATTCGGCAAAACATCGAACGTAGGGCAGCGTCTCCTTTTCTGTGGATACACAAAGGCTTTACCACCGAGGAAACCGAGTTTAATTGAGTACGCCGAGAATCGCTTGCAGAATACGCTGTTTTCTTGGTGTCCTTGGCGACGTGCCGGTCAGTGTTTGCGCGACCTGCGATGCAACTCAATCTCGGTCAAATGAGTTCCCACCTAAGTCGATACACTACCAAACGCAGACTAAGCGTTGCTTGACCCACCCGTCGTTCGCGATAACAATTGCAATGGTGAGCAGAAATATCCGTCCATGACAGACCGTAAGCAAGAGCGAAAGTCAAAACCACTCGGCTTAAGGGCGCGGCTATTCTTTTGCACCCTGTGGATATCGGGCTGGATAGCTGTCTTTTTCGCCACCGGCAAGTTGGGCGAGATAGCAGACCGGTCCGGCGCAATTGATGATGGGCAATATCCGCTAGTCTGGGGGTCGATGTTCCTGATTTTCGGTGTCCTGCAGCAAGACTTAATCCGCCGCTATTTGCGCCTTGATCCAGGACGGCGTTGGTTGGCCTTCACCATAATCGGGGCCATCGCCGGGCATGTACTGTATGAGTTTCTAATCGCGGCAATTTCGAGGCCGTCCGCCTTTTGGCGCTGGTCGGAGCCACCCTTGGCGGCCGCCGACGCCTTCTTCTATGACGATAACCACGGTTTACGCCTCGCCTTCCTATACATCGTCATGGCATTCTCGCAGTATTTCGCCTTGTCACGAGCGCTTGCGATACGCGGACTGTGGTTGCTTGCGACCTTACTGGGCGTCATTCTAGTCGCACCCTTTAGCCTACTGTTCCCGTTTATTCCTCTACAAGGACTTGCATTGGAACGTATCGCGGTCTTTACCGAGCGTCGGTCGCTTGATCGCTCAGGTTCTGTTTCCGCCGATGGAAAGGTAAAACGCTGAAGCCGCCTTGCATTTTGAGTATTGCGCCATAATGTGCTAAGATATGTCGTTCACGAAACTGACTGCCAGCTTTGCGAGGCGATTCACGGCAACAGCAGAGAGTACATCAACAATGCGGAACAACAACCAGATAGATGCGCCAACTTCTAACGAGCGGATAGCGCGGCTGGAAGAACGGTCACAACATGCGGCTACGGTAGCTCAACTGAATCGCGTCGCGCTCACCATTATCATCGGCATCGTAGGCACGCTGGGCGGTCTCATCATCCATCTGCACAATCAACAGATCGCGCTGATTGAGAGATTATTGGCCAACTAAAACACAGTGGAAAACTGGCTTATGGAGGTTTCCGTATTTAGCCCTTTAAGCTCCCCAACTGCAGCCGCAAACTCTCCATCTCCTCGCCCGACTCCGTGATCGCCGGCAAGTCCGGTCCATCGGGAAAGACATACCAGCGTATCGCCAGCGACAGCGCTCCAGACGCGTCCGCATCCGCCGGAATTTGCATGATGTACTCGTCGCGATAGTCGGTATGCAGCGTCATCCAGGGATGCGGCATCGTGCCCCAGCCGGGCCAAGTCTCGAACTCCGTGATTAGATTGTCGCCCTCGTCAACCAGACTTAAAACCAAAGCGTATGCCAGGGGCGATTGCGCATGAACGCGCCAGTAAAGCGTGACCGGGATTTTATCGCCTGCGCGCCAGGCTTGCGCTGGCGGGATCTCGTAAGCGCTCAAGCGCAGGTCGCCCCAGCGGACCTCGGCGGGTTCGGCGTTTGACGGCGGGCGATCCACCGCAGGCGGATGATCATAGTTGGGCATGATGTACAGAAATGGCGCAAGCAGGCTGAAAGCCAGCAGGGGCGCGATGATCAGCAGTTTGGGGATGCGCAGCGCATGCATGCCCAACGCCAGCAGCAGGCTGGCCGAGGTGATATAAGGGAAGAGCAGCCGCCCAGTGCTGGCCCAGGTCTGCAGGCTCCAGGCGATGAGCGAGCCCGCGCCCAGCGCCAGCAGCAGCGCCAGAAAAGCCAGCGCCGTCATCGTATTGGCCGCGCGCCTGTTTCGCGCCGCAAACAAGAGCAGCCCGCCAGCGCCTAGCAGGGTGAGCCCGTCCATCACCTGATAGAAGAGGTTGTGAGCAACCGTGTTGAAAGCGCCGAAGACCGCCCAGTAGCTGACGCGCAAGCCGTGAAACTCGTCGCTGAAAAGCCGCCCAACGGTGGTGGAACGACGCCCAAAAAAGTCGAGCATGGCGCTGGTCCCGAAGGGTTCGCCATAAAGCGTCAGATTGCGCGCGTACCACCACAGGGCGATGAGCAGCCAGGCGATCAGCATCATGCCGGCCAGGCGCAGGAATCCGCGCAGGTCGCGTCGGCGCAACAAGAGCCATATTGCTGCCAGCGTCACCGCCCCGCCCAAGACCAAGCCGCTCAGTTTGGTTAGCGACGCCAAGGCAATCAGCAGCGCCAATGCCAGGTCGCGCCGCGTATCGAAGCCATCACGCAGCAAAATCAGCGTGCGCCAGGCGATGAGCGCCGCCAGCATGTTTACCAGTGTGTCGTTGCTGACGGAGGCGCTGATGAAGAGAAATTGCGGATTAAATGCGGTGAGCGAAGCCGCCAGGACGGCGACGCCCGGCTCGGCCGGCACTACGACTCGCGCTGATTGATAAACGGCCCAGACTGTCAGCGCGCCCATGCCCAGCGTCAAAGCCCGTATCGCGTATAGCGCCAGCGATGAGCCATGCAAATCCGGCGGATAAGGCTGCTTGTAGATGACCAGATTGCGATTGCCGTAGCCGGAGGTATCGCCAATGACGGTGAAGGGACTGGGAAGGTAGCGCGCGTCAAAGTCGGATGGTTCGAATGCGTTCCAGACCGCCGCCATGATGAAGTAGTAGAGCGGCGGCTGGCTCGCCTCTTGCCCGTAGAGTTCATTGTGCTCGCCCGATTGGACCGGCAGCGCCCCATTCTCGGCGATAAACTTGATCATGCCGACGTGCTGCACTGTGTCGGACGCTTCAAAGTTGGGCGCGGCGTAAAGGTAAACGAAGCCTGTCAAGAAGAACAGCAGGGGCATGAGCCAGGCGTATGGAAGCGAATGCCAGGCGCGGGACAAATTCAAGCGGACCGCCTTTCGCCATGGTGCTGGCCATTCATTTTAGCACTTCCTCATACACGTCGAAATGCGAAGGGGCGACCGAGCAGCAGCCTCGGCGGTCAGTTGCCGGCAAACCCCATCCCCCGGCCCCTTCCCCAGCGAGCTAGGGAAGGGGAGCTAATCGCGGCGGGAAGCAATGCACTCTTCTCGGCTGGCGATTTCTCCGCGAGTGTCTACTACTCTTCTCTTTCGGAATTGCGCACGACGGGCAATGAAAGTGTTATACTACGGTGAAATCTAATCTTCATTCGATAAATTTCGCAGTAGGAAGAGAAAAGATTATGAAGCTGATAATTGATACCGACGCGGGCGTAGACGATGCCCAAGCGATCATGCTTGCACTGACGCAACCGGGCGTCGATGTGCTTGCCATCACCACCTTGACCGGCAATGTGCATATCCGTCAGGTCAATCCCAATGTGCTGACCATCCTCGAGATTATGGGGCGCGATGTACCGGTTTATGCCGGCATTGACCGTCCGCTGATATCGCAATGGGAGGATGCCGCCGAATTCCATGGGGGAGACGGCTTAGGCAATTTCCGTGACCGCCCCGCCCTCACCCGCGCCATTGAAGACGAGCACGCCGTACTCGCCCTGCTCCGGCTGTCGCGCCAGCACGAAGGGGAACTGACGCTGATCGCGCTCGGTCCGCTGACCAATATCGCCGCCGCCATCCGCCTTGATCCCGATTTCCCGGCGCGGATCAAACAATTCGTCTTCATGGGCGGCACCATCGCGGCGCGCGGCAATACGCCGATCGTCACCGCCGAATACAATATCTGGACCGACCCGGAAGCGGCCGCCATTACGCTGGCTGCATTCGATGACGCGACCATGCTCAGCTGGGAGACGACGCTGGCGCACGGCTTCCCCTGGGACCAATTCAACGCACTATGCGCCATCGACACGGTCAATGGGCGCTTCTTCCGCGCCATCTCACAGGAGACGGCAGAGCGGCTGCAAACGACCTATGGGCGACCGGCTTATTTGCTGCCCGATCCGCTGGCGATGGCGATCACGCTGCGCCCCGATCTGATTCGCCAAAGCGGCAAATTCTACACCACAGTCGAGTTGAACGGGCAACATACGCGCGGCCAGACCGTCATCGATTACACCGGTATCAGCGGCACTGCGCCGAACGTCAATATCATTCAGGCGCTGGATACCGATGGCGTATATAGTATGTTTGTTGATGCGCTGTCTTCCTAGGATCGCCTATATTTCGGCGGCGGTTCGGCGGGCGACATAATATGTCGCCCCTAAAACACGTTAGTGTCTCTGCGCCCTCAATGCCTTTGTGGTGAATCGAACGGTGACAACTCCGCTAATCCAAAACCTACTATCGAACATCAGCGCCGACCCCGCGACGTCGCCCGATGCGATCTTCGGCAGCTTGACCCGCCTGCTTGCCGCGCCGGCGCCGGCCAATAGCTGCACGCTGCCGGGCACGGTCGGCGAGGTCATCATGGCGCTCGCGGACGAACAGGGCTTAAGCTGCGCGCCCGTCGCATCGACCGGGAATCTCGCCATCGAAATCGGCATTCCCAGCGCGCCGCTTGATCTGCTGGTCACAGCGCACATGGATCGCCCTTGTTTCCGTGTGCGCAAACTGGTGGACGGGACCTTGTATCCGCTCTGCGCCATCCGTGTGCCTGGCGACGGCTACGAGTGCGAGGCGGCGGCGCTGCGTTTTGTCGAGGGGCGCGTGACAATCACAGCGCGGGGCAAAATGCGCTTCGAGATGAACGACGGCGATGATCACCGCATCCGCTTTCAAGCCGAAAGCGGCGAATTGCGCGCGGGCGACTCAGTCTTGATGCGGGCGGCGCCGCAACTGCGCGACGGGCTGGTGATTGGCGCGGGATTGGATAACGCAATCGGCGTTCTGCTCGCCTTGCTGAGCGCCCGCGCGCTGAAGAAGTACGCCGCGGAGGCCATCGCGGACCGCCGCATCCTCTTCGCCTTCACCGACCAGGAGGAGGGTCCGCCGATTGGACTCTTTGGTCAGGGGGCAGCGCGCCTGGCTCAAGCGAGCGAGCAGCCCCGCCTCGGCTTCATCAATATCGACGGGCACAACGTCGATGAAGGGTCCGGGCATGTCCTTGGCGTTGGCGCGTCGCAGGCTTTTGTCTCCGGCGATGGACGCGGCTCGGTTGTGCCGCTGGATTATCAAGCGTTGGCGGAGTCGCTGTCGGCGCAGGTCAATGAAGAGCGACCGGGCACCGCCCGGCTGAATTACAGTTATGTCTCGCGGAGCGATGATATGTTGCTAAGCATGTGGTCGCGCTGTGTAGGTTTGACCGGCGTCATCGTGGCGAACGCGCACACGACCGAAGAGACGGCGGCGCTGGCCGATATCGTCTCGGCGGCGCATTGGATACCAGTCATGATTTCCGCAATCCTGTAGGCGGAAGTATGTAGCGTACAGTTATGCGCCACTGACGCAAAATCTGAATCACTGATACACTATTGGTGGTGAAATCCTTCGCCAGAAAGCAAACAAGCGCCATGCAGGGCGCCTGTTTATTCTGAGAGGAGGTGGCCGATGAACGGTTACGTTAGCATTAGGCTAACCGTTCGTGTCCACGGGCTTGTCATGCTCGTGGTCACCTGGCATTTCATACATGCCAGACGGCAATAGCCACGTACTCCCCTTAGTTCTTGCTAAGGGGAGTATACCAAACTATCCTTAACTTAGTCAAGATTCCTGCCATGAATTGGCAGGTAAGCAGTCTAAGGATGGGCAGAATTCAGGCTAGAGCAGATGCTAAATCAAGTTATCTTCAGATTAACGTGCTTACACTATCAATTATAGTTCCGATATATGATGTGTTGAATCCCCATGTACAGCCCTAGGAGCTGGGTTTACAGTCTCAACATGACAGCGCCAAACTTCACCAATCGCACGGTCTGGGTGGGCGACAACCTGCAGGTCATGCGCGGGATCAATTCCGAGTGCATTGATCTCATCTACCTCGACCCGCCCTTCAACTCCAATCAGGATTACGCCGCGCCCATCGGCTCGATTGCGGCCGGCGCCGCCTTCAAAGACACCTGGACGCTATCAGATATTGACGTGCACGAGCACGGCGAACTGGCTGACCGCAATCCGGCCGCCTACAGCGTCATCGAAGCGGCGCGCAACGCCTCCGGCAAGAGCATGATGAGCTATCTGATTATGATGGCGGTGCGCCTGATTGAGATGGAGCGGATTCTGAAGCCTACCGGCAGTATCTATTTGCACTGCGATTCGACAGCGAGCCACTATTTGAAACTGCTAATGGATAGTGTTTTCGGAAACGCGAACTTTCGCAATCACATCAATTGGAAACGGACAAGCGTACACAACTCAGCAAAGCGCTGGGGTCCAAACCTTGACTCGATACTGTTTTACACCAAGAGCGACGCCTATCTGTGGAATAATGTGTATCAACCCTACGACCAAGAATACATCAACAGGTTTTATCGAAATGAAGATGAAAACGGTCGATTTCAGGTTGGTGATTTAACCGGCGCGGGAATTCGTCACGGTGATTCGGGACGCCCGTGGCGAGGAGTGAAACCTAGTGAAAAGGGCCGACATTGGGCAGTGCCCGTGAAAGTTCTTTCAAGCGTGTATCCCGGACAATCTTTCTCGGAGTTCTCTACGCAACAGAAGCTCGATATGCTAGACGAAGCGGGCCTGGTATATTGGCCGGCGAAAGGAACAACCCCCCGACTCAAGAGATACTTGGATATGTCAAAGGGCGTACCCTTGCAGGAACTTGTCTCGGATATCAAACCAATTGGGTCTCATGCGAAAGAGCGCACAGGCTACCCCACGCAAAAGCCCATCGCCCTTCTCGACCGCATCATTGAAGCCTCGAGCAACGAAGGCGACATCGTCTTCGACCCCTTCTGCGGCTGCGCGACGACGCTGGTCGCCGCCGACCGCCTGGAGCGGCAATGGGCCGGCATCGACCTTTCGCCGCTGGCGGTCAAGCTGGTCAACGAGCGCATCAGCGAAGATCGCGGGGCGCTCTGGGGCGGCGCCAACGTGGTCGATACGCTGCCGAAGCGCACCGATCTGGGCGAGCTACCGAATTACCGCACCCATCGCCATCGGCTCTACGGCGAGCAGGAAGGCGTCTGCCTCGGCTGCGACACGCATTTCCCATTCAAAGTCATGGAGGTGGATCACATCCTGCCAAAGTCGCGCGGCGGGACCGATCACTTCGAGAACTTGCAGCTATTGTGCACGCACTGCAACAAGAGCAAGGGCAGCAAGACGATGGCTGAGTGGCGGGCGGGGCAAAGCGCTTAACTGACGGGCTCCTCATTCTCTCGCCGGCGATACATACCGGTGAGCATGGCGGTCAAGTCGATGCCTTCATCCAGCTCATCCCAATAGATGTTTAGACCAAACAACTCGTAGTTCTTTCTTTGCGCGTCGGTGGCGTTCTGCAAGCGAGGATAGAATTTCAACGGAAGACTAATCACGCGACCATCCGCGAGCGATATTCGCGCATACTTCTTGGTGAATGATACCTTTTTTGCCGCGCACCGGACCGGATTCACCAGCGGCATCATATCCATTGTTTAACCTCCCTTCCTATTGTTCTTCGCTGCCGGGGATTCCATGATACTCGACCCATTGCGCTAACAGCCTGTCCCTATGCTTCGTCACTAACTTCCTTATCCGTTTCAGGTCTGCCGATTTGAATCCGGGATTCTCTCCGAACTCGATAGGATCCAAGAAGACTCTTATATCCATATTGTCTTTCCACACGTGGACATGAGCCGGTTCATGATCATCTGGATATACAGCGACATTTTAACCATGTTTCTGCTTAAAGAGTAGCTTAACCAAATTCAAAACCTTGATGCAAGAATACTGCGCACATTACTATACACAATTGGACGGAAAATTGCGTTAGAAGCTTATCTGATAGTCGAGACAATCGATTTCGTAACGGTACTTCGGCTCATCCCCAATAGACGCTTTACTCTACGCCCTCAACAAAACTCGGTGAACTCTGTGGTAAAAGTCCCTCTGTGTTTAATAAGCGGGCGACTCACCGAGCCGCCCCTACAACATCCTTCTTGCCTTTGTGGTGAAAAAATCTTCCACACGTGCGCGCCAAACTCATCTGCGCTACATTAGTATCATCTCCACCCACCCGTAAAGGAATACTCCCATGACCGATCGCTCGCCCATGCACCAGCAGATCGACACCCTGCCCGACCTCGTCCGCGCCATCGTCAAGCCATTCGACGCCTCAGCCCGCCGCGCTTTCGACTTCGAGACTTGCACATCGGTCAAGCGCATCTACCTGGTCGGCTGCGGCGACAGCCACCACGCACCGGTCGGGGCCGAGCTGGCTTTCCATCAATTGACCGGCCTGCCGACGCAGGCGCTGAGCGCGCTGCCCTTCAGCCGTTATACCGCCGGCTACCTGCCCGATACGGGACCGAAGACCAATCTGGTCATCGGCGTGTCGGTCTCTGGCGAGGTCAGCCGCACGATTGAAGCGCTGGATATGGCGCGTCTGGCCGGCGCCACCACCGTCGCCTTGACCGGCAATCCCGCTGGACCGCTCAACGAGGTCGCCGACAAGCTCTTTGAGACGGCGGTGCCGCCGCTGCCGGATGAACTGGCGGGCATGATCGTGCCCGGGATACGCTCCTACCTGGCATCGCAGATCGCGCTGGTCTTGGCGGCGCTGCGGATCGCTGAAGTGCGCGGCGCATTGACCACCCGCGCAGCCGATGCCGAGCGGACGGCGTTGGCCGAATTGGCCGATGTCATCGAAGAAACGATTCAAGTCTGCGAGCCCATCGCCGATGAGCTGGTGGACGCCTGGAGCGACGCGCCGATCTTCGAATTTGTCGGCGCCGGACCGCTGTATGGCGTGGCCATGTTCAGCGCCGCCAAAGTGCTGGAAGCGAGCGGCGACAGCGCGTTGGCGCAAGAAACAGAAGAATGGTCGCACTTGCAGTATTTCATTGAAGCGACCAATATCCCGACGATTCTATTGTCGGCGAACGGCTTTGATGCCGACCGCATGGCGGAAGTGGCGCGCGCCGCCCAGAGCATCGGCCGACCGCTGGCGCTGGTCTCGACCGCCGAGGCGACCGAGATCCGCGGCTACGTCAAGACGCTGCTGCCGATCCCGCGTCATGTGCCGGAGCGTTACGCCTCAATCGTCTACAGTATTCCGGGCGAGCTGATCGCGGCCGCCCGCGCCTTAGCCATCGGCGCGCCCTACTTCCGCAACTTTGAAGGCGGACGGCGACCGGATTGGGCCGATGGCGCCAGCCAGATCCGTTCCAGCCATATGATTACTGAGTTGAAGCGGTAGATCGCAAACCGTATGAGTTTTTGGGATCGGCAGAAACGCCGTCGACGCCGCAAGACATCCGGCGGAACGTCATGCTTGATTCTCTTTCTGATTGCAGCTGGCGTCGTATATGGCTTGCTCGCGCCACCGGACTCGACACGGGCGCCAGCCAGCAGCAGATCTTCCGCCGGTCGCGCGGTTGCGACGCCAAATCGCGCACCCAGCAACGCAGAAATGCCGGCAGCGCGAGAGTCGAACGGCGCCCCATGTTACGGACAGACGCATGCCTGGGTCACCAGCGCGATGAATGTTCGCGCGAATCCCTCTCTCGATGCGGAGAAAGTCGGCGCGGCTCAAGCTGGTGACGCATTTGAGGTGCGCGAATCTCGCAAGGGTGCGTCCTACTGCTGGCTGAAGATTGACCTCGGTTGGATGGCAAAGACCGCCAACGTCAGCGCATTCAAGCCACAAACCTCGCAGCCAAGCGCGGCGGAAAATGTCGTATCGGGCGCCGTGCAGCAAGCGCTAAACCGCCTGAACAGCCTAGTCGTCGCTCCGGAAAATCGCTGCTCGCCTTACAACAAGAAGGAGCAATATCCCTATCCGCAATCGGTAGAGCTGGACATTATCCGCCAGATGGGCGGGCGCATTTATGGTCCTTATACGGGGACGACCTTCCGCGACCGGGGCGATACCGACATTGAGCACATGGTGGCGGCGTCCGAGGCGCATGACAGCGGTTTATGCGCCGCCGACGAGCAGACGCGCAAAGCCTTCGCCAGAGACTTGCTGAACCTAACGCTGGCTTCGCCCAGCCTGAATCGGAATCAGAAGAGCGGCAAGGATTTCGCGGAATGGCGACCTAAGTTGAATGAGTGTTGGTTTGCCGACCGAATCATCATGGTGAAAGCAAAGTATAAGCTTACAATCGACAGCCGCGAGAAGGCGGCGCTGCAACGAACGCTTGGGGCATGCCCGTCCCTTGATATGCAGTAGGGCGCGCTCCTCTGCACACTAGACACCCGCGCGACAATGCCCCCGCCCACGCAAACTACCTTGCGTCCAACTGCGATGAAGCTCCCCTTCCCTAGCTTGCTGCTGAGGACAGGACAGCTTTTCGGTGGGTAGAATATCGTCGCATATTCTGTATTTTCTTGGGCTTTTTCGGGCGACCCAATGGGTCGCCCCCACAATTTTCGCCTAGTTTGATGCTTTAGAATTTTGCGCTGTCGTTTAGATTTCCAATCTTATTGAACCTGTCCTGTCCTCAATAGCTTGCTGGGGAAGGGGCCGGGGGAAGGGGTCCGCCGCTCGCAACGTAACAGGTGTAGGCGGTCAGGTTCTGCGCCGTCCTGGATGGGAAATATCGTTGCGCCTTCAGCAGACAGAAGCTAGACATGCATTGCGTAATGAATACAAATGTCATGAGAAGGCGAGCCATCGGCTAGCCCGTACAACCATTTGATCATTTTGGAGTTATTAGCATGCTGCAATCATTCGCGATACATTTGGGGTTTGACATCTATGTCGCTGTGGTGAAATAAACCCATGTCAACTCCAGACTACCTAGCCATCGGCAGCATCATCATCGATGACATCGTCTATCCCGATGGGCGGACGAGCATGGGTGTGCTTGGCGGCGGCGGCTCTCACGCCGCGTACGGCATTGCCTTCACCGGTGAGAAACCCGCGCTGGTCGGCATGGTCGGCGAGGACCTGCCAGCCGACATCCGAGCGCGCCTGGAAGCTGATTTTGATACGGCCGGTCTTGTGTGGACCCATCATCCGCAGATGCGCGGTTGGCAGATCTTCGAGTGGAGCGGCCTGCGCAACGAGATATTCCGCGTCGAGGTCATCGAGCCCTTTATGTACGGTCCCGCCGCCGATAGCCCGCATGTGCCATTTGAGCGCGTCCGCGGTTTCACGCTGCTGCGCGCGCCGGAACATGTCGCGGGCTGGCGCGCGCGCTTCCCCGACTCCGTGCTGCTTTGGGAGCCGGTGCGCGTCTTCATGCTCAGCGCCGACCATGAGGCTTTCCTGAAGGGCATCTCTCAAGCCGATATCGTCTCGCCCAATCTGCATGAGGCGCAGACGATGTACGGCCTTGAAGACGAGCTGGACATCATGCGGCAGATGCTGGCCGATGGCGTGAACGCGGCGGCGATTCGCATGGGCGAGCTGGGATCCCTTGTGGCGCGGAATGGCGATGCGGCAGCGCACTACATCCCCGCGGTCGAGGTCGCCGATGTGGTTGATCAAACGGGCGCGGGCAATACCTATTGCGGCGGTTTCCTGGTCGGCTATTGCCGCGAGCGCGATGTGGCAGCGGCCGGCTGTTATGGCGCGGCGGCGGCTTCATTCACGCTCGAAGAAGTTGGCTGCGCGCGGATTCCGGCGGATTTGGGGCGGGAGTGGGCGCGGCGGCTGAAAGAAGCGCGCGCTGGCGTGCGGACGGTGTCGCTATGAAGAGATGGTGCAAACAAACAGCGAACTCTGTACGTTGGCTTACTTCATCATTGTTCATCGGAGAGCCGATTCATGTTGCTTTCGTCAATATCCGCGACAGATCCTGAATTCTGCGCGCCTCCGGAACGATCTCGCAACTTTCCATCCCGGAACGCATCAAGTAATTCTTTGTATATTACCGCTCGTAATTCAGCGGAAAGCTCACGGCGCAATTGATCATAAATTTCACCCCGGACTGTACGCAGATCGTCCGCGTTTTCCTGACGCGCCGCATCAACTTGCTGGCGAACCCACACCAAGAATGCCAGAACGCCACTTGCAACTCCGACTAGTGCCGCAATTGAAGTGAGTACTACGAGATCCACGTATGACCACTCAAGAGAAGGACACTCAAAGCTGCAAACAGTATTGCGATGTAGAACGATACAATTATCACTACGGCAAAGACCGCAGTAGGAATATTCCGGCGGCGCCTTTCTAAAGAATTGTCCGCATCGCTCATTATTTGATTCCTCCACAAAGTCAAACTGATCTTATCACACTTGTAGCGCAGCAATCAAGAAATCCTGCGCTTGACCATATCCGTAGAGCAACAAGATCCGATATCGAAAAGAAGACACTAACTAGGGCGTCCCAAGCCGCGCCACATCGACAAACTGACAATGCCACTCCTCCAGCGTCAGCAGCGCCCATAGCTGCCGATTGTGATCGCGCGCGCCTGATGCGTGCTCGCGGATCAAGCGCTCGACCACCGCCATCTCTAGCAATCCGCGCTCGCGCGCCCGCCGGCTGAGCAGAAAATCGCGCGCCGCTCCCATATCCTGCCGCAGCCAGGCGCCCAGCGGCACGCCGAAACCGTGCTTTTTCCGGTGGATAATGTCGTCCGGCAGCAATCCGCGCGCTGATTCTTTCAGAATGTGCTTGGTAGTCGCGCCCTTCAGCTTGAGGTTGAAGGGAATCGACGCGGCAAACTCGGCGAGCTCGTGATTCAGGAATGGCGCGCGCGCTTCCAGCGACGCCATCATGCTGCAGCGGTCGGCTTTGATGAGCAGGTCATCGGGAAGGTAGGACCTCATGTTGGCTTCGACCAACCGCGCTATCAGATGCGGCTGGCCGGCATCCAAGTAGCGATTTAGGTAACGCGCATTTTGGTCGGCGCCCGGGCAAATCTCAGCCAGCAGCTCGGCGTCGAAGACGCGGACAAGATCGAAGTAAGCCTCCCGGAGCGGCTTGCTTGCCGCCCGAACGAAACGCCGCGCCCGCTTGATCGGGTTGTAATAGCCTGTACCTTCGGGCAGCAGCCCGAGCAAGCCCGCCGTCGCGTTCATCAGCGGGGACGGCACATTCCTGATCTTATGCATCAATGCCGCAGCGTAGAAGCGCTCGTAACCGGCGAAGAGCTCATCGCCGCCATCGCCCGTCAGCGCCACCGTCACCTGCTCGCGCGTCAGCTTGCTCACCAGATAGGTCGGGATGGCGCTGCTATCGGCGAAGGGCTGATCGTGATGCCATACCAGCTCGGAGAGCAGGCTCATCGCCTCCGGCTTAACGCGGAAGGCAGTATGCTCGGTACCGAGATGGCGCGCGACTGTCTCGGCATAAGGCGTCTCATCAAAGCTGTCATCACCTTCGAAACCGATGCTGAAGGTCTTGACGGACGCGTTGCTGTGCGCGCGCATCAGGGCGACGATCAGGCTGCTATCGAGTCCGCCGCTCAGGAAGGCGCCCAGCGGCACATCGCTGACCAGCCGCAGCTTCACCGCTTCTTCCAGCTGTTCGCGCAGCCCGCCGACATACTTGGCGGCGCTCGCTTTTGGATCGGGTGGCGCCAGCCTTGGCTGTTCCCAGCAGCGCCTTTCCTGGACCGTTCCCGCCAGGTCGACTTGCAGCGTCTTTGCCGGTTCAAGCAAATTAACTCCGTGGAATGCTGTTTCGGGCGCCGGGATATAACCGAAGCTCAAATAGGCCGCCAGCGCGTGTTTGTCGGCATCGGCAAAGCGAGAAAGGCGGGGCACAGCCGGATGCGCCAAGATCGCCTTGATCTCGCTGGCGAAGACGAATACCTTGCGATCGTGATACCAATAAAGCGGCTTCTGCCCGAAGCGGTCGCGCGCCAGCAGCAGCCGGCCCCGCCGCGCGTCCCAGAGCGCCAGTGCGAACATTCCGCGCAGACGCTCCATCGCGCCGCCACCATATTCTTCGTAAAGATGGACTATCGTCTCGCCATCGCCATCCGTTTTGAAGCGGTGCCCGCGCGCCTTCAGCCCAGCGCGCACTTCGCGGTAATTGTAGATTTCGCCATTGAAGATCAGCGCGATCGAGCGGTCTTCGTTGTACAGGGGCTGATCGCTGCCGGCGATGTCGATGATCTTGAGCCGGCGCATCGCCAAGCCGATGTTGCCGTCGACGAAATAGCCGTCGCCATCGGGACCGCGATGACGAAGCGTGTCGTTCATCGACTGCAGCAACTGCCGAGTGACAGGTTCGCCGTCATAGTGGATGAGGCCGCAGATTCCGCACATGCGTTTATTCTAGCACCGCTACTTGTCGTCTTCAGCGCCCGCGCGAATGCTCACCCCCAACAATTGGGGCGCGAGTCGCTTCACATTTGCAGTAGCATACACGCATCCGCAACTGGATTGCTCAAAGGACAGATAAATGACGACATTGAAGATCATCGCTCTTATACTATGCGTTTTCGCGCTGCCGACAGCCGCGGCGCAAGAGGCCTTTAAGGCGGCCGACGGCGCCTACTCGCTGACTGTACCGCCGGGCTGGACGCTTGAAGTACTCAATTCCGCGGTGAAAATCAGCAAGGACGAAGTGCATGTGTCGCTGCTGTCAGTGCCAGCGGAATCGGCGGACGCCGCTATTTCGGCCGCATTCGCGCGGTTGGAAGTCGCACCCGCTACATTTGTCAGCACCGCCGACACTCCACTGCCCAGCGGCGCCTGGAAGCAGACAGTCTACGCGGACGGCACGAAGTTGACCATCGCCCTGGCGCAACTCCGCGAGGGAAAGGCGCTGGTAATGTTTATCGTCGGCGAGCAAGAGCATGTACAAGCGTTCAATCCGCAACTGCTGCAACTGCTGACCAGCATCATCTTCGCCGAGACGCCAGCGCCGGCTTACGCAGACGCAACCGCCTTTGAAGAGCACGAAGTTAGCTTCGGCGAAGAACCCTTCATCGTGAACGGCACGTTGAGCGTGCCGCTTGGCGCGGGACCCTTCCCGGCTGTGGTAATTGTGCACGGATCAGGACCGCACAATCGCGATGGTCTGCTGGGACCGCTGACGCCCTATCGTGATTTGGCGCAGGGCTTGGCAGCGCGCGGCATAGCCGTGCTCCGCTACGACAAGCGCACGCTCACGTACGGCGCAAGCATTTCGATCGACGAGACTTTCACCATCGACAGCGAATCCACAGACGATGCGCTGCACGCCGTAAATTTCCTGCGCCAGCAAGAGGCTATCGACGGCGCGCGCGTCTTCATCCTCGGACATAGCCAGGGCGCGATGGTCACGCCGCGCATCCTCGCCCGCGATGACAGAATCGCCGGCGGCATCCTGCTGGCGGCGCCAGCCCGTTCATTCAGCGCCTTGCTAAACGAGCAACTCTCCTATATCGCTGAGGTCAATCTGAGCGCGATGGAAAGCCCTACGGTGGAGTTTCTGCAAACGCTGGCTGATAGCTACGCAGAGGTGGCGGCGGGCGCCAGTTACGAAGATGTTTTTGGCGATTCCGCAAATTATCATCAGTCGCTAGAAACGCTTGATGCAGTGGCGGAAGCGGGAGATATCTCCGCGCCGCTGCTGATCATGCAAGGCGAGCGCGATTACCAGGTGACGATGACGGACTTCGGCCGTTGGCTAGATGCCTACGCCGCCGATGAGCGTATGACTTTTCGCGCATACCCCGAATTGAATCACATGTTCATGGCGACGGGTGATTTATCGCGCCTAAGCATCCCGCAGGATTATGAGATACCCGCCTTTGTCGATGCGCGCGTGATCGCCGATATTGCGGTTTGGATTCTGCAGGACGCAGCCGGCTAAGCAATGCGCGCCGCCCGCCGTTTTCTACCCCCTTCTGTCCCCCCATCGCTATGGGGGGAGGCTAATCTCGCCGCACCGGCGCTATTCTATTCCATCCCATCCACCCACGAACTGTAGGGGCGACATATCATGTCGCCCTCTCGGTGTTCTCTGTGTTTCCTCGGTGGTGAAAAATACTCAACCCAGAGCCGGCGTACGCAAATGCCAGTCGGTCGCGCGCTGATAAGCATGGCCGACCTGCAATAGCCGCTCCTCGGTGAAGGGCGCGCCCAGAATCTGCAGGCCGATGGGCAGACCGGCCGCGTCAAAGCCACAGGGCACGCTCAAGCCGGGGATGCCGGCCAGATTGGCTGATATCGTCAGCACATCGGCCAGAATCATGCGCAGGGGATCGTCGGTCACCTCGCCGAATTTGAAGGCGGTTGTGGGCGCGACCGGCGCAATCAAGACATCCACCTCGTCGAAAAGCGCGTCGAAGTCCCCGCGAATCAGCGTGCGCACCGCCTGCGCCTTGCCGTAATAGGCATCGTAGTAGCCAGCCGAGAGTGTGTAGGTGCCGAGCATGATGCGGCGCTTCACTTCTTCGCCGAAGCCGGCGCCGCGCGTTTTCTTGTAGCTATCGATCAGGTCAGCCCCATCGACGCGGGCGCCAAAGCGGACGCCATCATAGCGCGCCAGGTTGGCGCTTGCTTCAGCCATGGCGATGATGTAATAGGCGGGCAGGCAATAATCGGCGTGTTGGAAGCTGAGCTCGCGCGCCTCCGCGCCCATGTCTTCAAGCTGGGCCACCGCCGCTCGCACAGCAGACTCCACCTCAGGTTGCAAGCCCTTGGCGAAGTACTCTTGGGGGAGACCAATTCTCAAGCCGGCAATATCGCCATCCAGCGCCGCCAGATAATCGGGCACAGCGGTCGGCATACTGGTCGAATCGAGCGGATCGCGCCCGGCGATGACTTGCAGCGCGCGCGCGACGTCTTCGACGCTGCGGGCGAAGGGACCGGCCTGATCAAACGATGAGCCGTAAGCGATCAGACCATAGCGCGAGACGCGGCCATAGCTTGGCTTGATCGCACTGAGGCCGCAGAAGGAGGCTGGCTGGCGGATGCTGCCGCCGGTATCGGTGCCCAGGGTCGCCAGCGCCATATTCGCCGCCACCGCCGCCGCGCTGCCGCCGCTGCTGCCGCCCGGGACATGCTCCAGGTTCCAGGGATTGGCGGTCGGGAAGAAGCCGCTGTTCTCGGTCGACGAGCCCATGGCGAACTCGTCCATGTTAAGCTTGCCCAGCATGACCGCGCCTGCCTCGTTAAGCCGGGCGACGGTGGTGGCGTCAAAGATGGGATGATAACCCTTGAGAATCTTCGAGCCGCAGGTGGTTTCGATGCCCTTGGTCGAGAGCACATCTTTCAGCGCGATGGGGATGCCGAGCAGCGGTCGCTCGTCGCCGGCGGCGCGCGCTTCATCAGCTGCACGCGCCTTCTCGCGCGCGAAGTCGGCGGTGACGGTCAAGAAAGCGCGGATGTCAGGATCGAGGCGCTCGATTCGCGTCAGATGCGCTTCGGTCAATTCCAGCGCGGAGATTTCGCGGGCGCGCATCAGTTCCAGCGCCCCGGCGATGGACAGGCTTGTGAGTTCGGTCATTGAGGCCACCTAATGTTTTCTTTGGACCAACTGTAATCTACAGGCTTCACCCAACGCCGCTGGCTTGCGTTCGCCACTGGTCTACTCCCCCTCAATCGATCAGCATCAATGGGCAAAACCGAATGGCGTAGCGTCAGGAAATCGGTCAACCCGAAATTTGATACAAGATCACAGCAACGAAAAAGAACGTTACACCGGTAAATGGGCAAGCTGCTTGAAACGCACTGGTCTTTGGAGCGATGACGTCCTCGTGCTGTTTCCATAACTTAATGTATTGCGCAAGCAAGTTTGCCCGGTATTTCGCGGGGCTTAGCTTCCGCCACTTTTCTAATGCGGGTTGTTTTGGCTGTATGATAGCGATTGGCTGATAGCGGGGCCACATGACAGCCAATGTAAAGAAAACTGCGAGTAGATCAAACAGCACAAACAATCGAATGGCGTCAACACTAACTTTAGCTGCCAGATCGGAGACATTCGCAAAGGCAAACAGCACAAGAGCCATAGCCGAACTAAGAATAGTGAAGCCAAATTTTGCCTTTGCCTCCAAGATTTCGTGTGTCTTTATCGTGGCTTCAATCACGCTGTCAAGGCGTTTGATGATATCCTGTTCCGCTTCCGGCGAAACATGTGTTACAATATTTAGGTCTCTATCCATGTAACCTCAAGGAAATTAGCCTTGGTCAATGATGAACCGCAAGATGATAACAGCCAACAAGGTGAATCGGTAGAATCGATAACCTTGGCGTCGCTGCTCGAAAATCCTGACCCGGACTTTGATGTGGTTGTAACACAGCGCAGTCGAGACGTGCCCGGTCGGATAGAGCTAGCCACAAACGAAAACCGCCCGGCGCCCCCCAAAACCGAAAGCAAGGAAGTCTAGCGAGAACGAGGCTGGGCCGGATCACAGTCGCGTTCAGTCGCCAGGTCTGTCAATTCCGTCATTTGACTCACCCCAAAACGCAATCCGAAGTGGCGACTCTACGGTCGTGCACGCACGCCGGGCGATACAATTAGGGGCGACACGGTGAGTCGCCTGTAGTCTGGCACTTGTCACCGACGGGCGATTCACAGAATCGCCCCTACAACTTGCTTTCCTCGGCGATCTCAATCAACTCCTTGTCCTCGGTGGCAGCAGGAAATCCCCATGTCATGCCCGTTATCCATCCGCTGCCATGCTAGCGCTCCAGACGACCGGCGGCGGCCAATTGCCGTCGTGGACTTCGGCATCGCCGAGCTGAAATATCGCCAGCGCTTCGCCGGTGGCGCAATCGCCGGCGTAGGGCGACTCGTCCTGGCAGGTCAGCGAACCGGTCAAACCATCGTAAGCCTCAACGGCGGACATAGCCTGTCGCAGCGCCGCGCGGCCGATCACCAGGGCGCCGTCAGCGCGCTCAGTCGCGACTTCCTTCGCCGCGTCCAACAGCAGGTTGGCGGCATCATAGCCATGGGCGTGGAAGCCGCCGGTGGGTCCGGCTTCGTCGATCTCTCGCTTCCAGGTTGCGACGAAGTCGTCATACGCCTTGCCGGCGACATGCGGCGCCGCCACGTAGAGACCGATTCCAGCCTCACCCACGCCTTGCGCGAAGGACTTAGCGAAGGCGCCATCGGCTGTCATCATGAGGATGTTTTCCAGCCCCGGCGCTTCTCGTACTTGTTGCGCGATGACTGTCGCCTCGTCGGTGAAGACGGGAAAGTAAACAAGCTCGGCGCCGCTTTCGGCGATGGCGCCAATGATCTCGCTTATCTCAGTCGCGCCCTTGCTGATCACTCCCTGGAAGACGACTTCGCCGCCTACGCTCCGGAAAGTATTTGCCATCGCGCCCGCCAGCCCGCGCGTATAGGGGTCGCCATCATCGATTGTCGCCACGCTAGCTACGTCAAGCGCGTTTGCCGCGAATCTCGCGCTCAATGCCCCCTGAAATAGATCGTTGTGCGAGGTGCGAAAGTAGCCCGGCTGGTAGAGCCCGCCGGCGTCTCGGTCAGCATTGGTCAAAAAAGGCGAAGAATTCGATGGCGAAATCATGAGCCAACCGGCCTCGCTGATGACGGGCAAGGCGCCTTTCGCCGCCAGCGAGCAATTGGTGCCAATGACGCCGACGATCGACTGATCCGCGACGATCCGCAGCGCCGCCTCCCGGCCGCCTTCCTCAGAACAGGCGCTGTCTTCCAGCACGAGCTCGATCTCGCGGCCCAGCAGCATGCCGTCACGCGCCAGCGCCGCCAGTTGAAAAGCGCTGACGGCGACATTACCCGTCCAGGGTTCCGGTCCCGAAAGGCGCAAGATTCCGCCGAAGGTGATTTTGTCGCCGGGGGCAATTTCGATGCAACCCAACTCATCGGTGCAGTCGCCGCTGGCAAACACCGCGCCGCTGATGGCCACGATTGCGAAAACGAGAAACAGCAAAGTGAAATGGCTTTTCATGGTGACTGGTCTCCGGTGCTTTGGGCAAGTTAATTCTGCAGACAGCGAAGCGTCATTATGTCGGAAGACGGAGCAGGTAGCCAGACGAGTTTTCTGCCCAGTCTGAGCATACTTTGCGCTTCGGAGGGCGAGCCAAGGCTCGCCCCTACGGCCGGCTGAGAGCGGTTGGAAGCGCGCGCCAAGCCCGCGTTACTTGGGCGCGGGTATCAGCAATATCGCCGTCATTGCGGATGATGACATCAGCCTGGCGCAGTTTGGCCGCTTGACTGTTTTGCAGGGCAATGCGCCGCTGCGCTTCCGCTTCGGGCAGGCTGCGCGCGCTCATCAGACGCTGTAGCTGAGTCTCGTGCGCGGCGTCGACCACCCAGATAGAATCGACCGCATGCTTCAACTCGCCCTCGAGCAGCTTGATCGCTTCGATCACTACGACGCGTTCTTCCGCCCCGCGAATCCGCTGATTGATGCGGGCGCGAATGGCGGGATGGGTGATGCCCTCCAACTGCTTGAGGCGAGCGGGATCAGCGAAGACGATCGCGCCCAAGGACCGGCGCTCAATTTCGCCTTCGTCATTGAGGATGCCGTCGCCGAAGGCTTCGATGACTTCATCATAGGTGGCTTCCCCTTTGCCGAGAACCTCGTGGGCGATGTGATCGGCATCAATGGTGGCGGCGCCGAGCTCGGAGAGGATTTCGCGCACGCGGCTCTTGCCGACGGCGATGTTGCCGGTCAAGCCGATGAGGTATTTGTCTGGGTAGCGCGCGCTCATTTGGGAGTCTCACTAACCGAAAGTTCGCGCGGATTATAGCACAAGCAACCGCTGCGACGTCCTTAAGGACAATCTATCAAGTCTCCCGTGTCCACATGGATACGACGGTGGGCGCGCCACCGGATCACCCCTAAGGAGTGTGGAGGCGATGGGAGGGCGAGCCAAGGCTCGCCCCTACAGGGTTTGGGGGTGGCGAAAAACAATGCGCGAACAAATCGACACCCGACATTAGCACATTCGTGCTAGCCTATTCGCGGACTGAATGAGATTCCCATGCGCGGACGGATTGCCAGCCGTTCCCGTTAAGAGCCGGATGGCGAGTTGTGGGGGTCTCTTCAGTCTTTTTCTGCACATAGAGAATTGGAGCGCTTGCCGGATGACCCGACGATATTCCCTAGGCGCCAAGATCAAAGCGCTGAACGAAGTGGACGAACACGATGGCGATGTCGGCCGCGTGAGCGAGTTTCTGGAGATTCCTACGCGCACGCTTCAAGGGTGGCTGGGCGTCGAGGACGACCTGCGGCGCCGATATCGCCAGAAACAGAAGCGCCAGCGCGACCGCCTGACGCTCGACTTGCAATTCGAGATGCTGGAGCGAGGCAAGGCTATTCTCTCGCGCATGGACGCGGAGGCGCTATCGAAAGCGCCGCTGAATCAGTTGGCCACGGCGCTTGGCAGCCTGGTCAATCACGCTTTGAAACTGGAGGAGGCAGTTGAAGAAACCGATGAGGGAGAAGAACAAGTCATCCGACACGAATTCTATTATGACGGTCAGGTACAGGATGCTCCACCCTGGGCAGGAGCTAGTGCTGGATCACCCGGCGCGCTTCAAGGTGGTCGCTTGCGGGCGGCGCTGGGGCAAGACCGAGCTGGGCAAAACGGCGCTGCTGTTGAATTCGGTATGGGACAAGAAACGAGGCTGGTGGCTGGCGCCAACGGCGATCATGGCGAGCCAGGTCTGGCGCGACCTGAAGGCGAGCGTGCGGCAGTTGCCGGGGATCAGCGCCAGCGAGAGCGAGCGGCGGATTGATATCGCTGGCGGCGGCATGATCGCCGTGCGCAGCACACACCATCCGGACAATCTGCGCGGTGAAGGGCTCGACCTGGCGGTGCTGGATGAAGCCGCCTTCATGGAGCCGCGCGTGTGGCCCGAGATCGTGCGCCCGATGCTGACGACCACAGGCGGCGGCGCCATCTTCCTGAGCACGCCCTTCGGACGCAACTGGTTCTGGGAACAATACAAGCTCGGCCTGGACAACGAAGTGGAAGATTGGATGTCCTTTCAGTTCACGACCGTGGACAGCCCTTTTATCGCGCCGGAAGAGTTGGAGGGCATCCGCCGCCAGACGAGCGAGCATATTTGGCGGACCGAATATCTGGCCGAGTTCAGTGATGAGAGCGGGCAAGTCTTCCGCGGCATCCGCGCCGCTGTGATCCCCTTCGCGCCCGCTGGCCCGGAAGCGAGCCATATCTACGTCGCCGGTGTCGATTGGGGGCGCCACCATGATTACACCGTCATCGCCGTCATTGACGCCACGGCGCGGCGGATGGTGGCGCTGGATCGCTTCAATAATATCGGTTGGCGTTTGCAGCGCGGACGGCTGAAGGCGCTGGCGGCGCATTGGCGTCCGCAGTTGATCTGGGCCGAAGCCAACAGCATCGGCGCGCCCAATATCGAGGCGCTGCAGGACGAAGGCTTGCCCATGCGCAGCTTCCTCACCACCTCGAAGAGCAAGTCGCCGCTGATCGAATCGCTGGCGCTGGCGATTGAGCGCGGCTACCTGGGCTTGCTGGATGATCCCGTGCTGCTGGGCGAACTGGCCAGCTATTCGCTGGAGCGCCTGCCCGGCGGCGGGTATCGTTATGGCGCGCCGCCCGGCAGCCATGACGACACGGTGATCGCCACGGCGCTGGCTTGGCACGGTGTGGAGCACTGCGGGGTTGGCTTTGATTTCGCTTGATGCCTGATTCGAGGGCGACCCAATGGGTCGCCCCTACAGCGTTCGTGGCGGGCGGGCGACCCGATGCCGAGCGCAGACAGTAAGGTTCGGGCGCCACTACGGTGGTTGGCCGGCGGACGGGATATCGACGATGAGCGGGTTGTTTTGGTCGCGTCGGGATAGCGCCGGCTCCCCGATGCCCCAGTCGATATCGGCTTGGGGATCGTTCCAGGCGATGCCGTATTCATCGGCGCCGCCGTCATAATAGTTGTTGACGATATACATCAGCGTGCAGTCGGTCAAGGCGGCGAAGCCATGAGCGACGCCTTCGGGAATGAACAAACCCAGCAGTATCTTCTCGCCCATATCCAGAGAAGCGGAGGTCAGATAGGTGGGCGACGAGCGGCGCAAGTCGACCAAGCCCACGCGGATGCGCCCTCGCATAGCGAGCCAGTAATCGACCTGTTTGAAGTGATAATGCAAGCCGCGCAAGACGCCGGCGGCGCTGTCGCTGCGGTTGGATTGAAGGTGGTCCCAGTTGGCTTGGGGGAACCATTCTTTACGGAAGGTTTCCATGAAGCGGCCGCGGTCGTCTCCGATGGGTTGGAGCGGTACAGTTTGTACGCCGCGGATGGGGGCGAATGGCTGGGCGGGGGAATTGGTCATGGGCGAACCTCAAGCGTGTTCATAACCTTAGGATTGTAGACGGCGGCGTTGTGGCGAGCCAGTATCCGTATCCATCATTTACCCAGCACCTGATAGGCAAAGCGCAGCATCGTCTCCTGCTGCCGAATCTGCTCCTCGATATCGAGCGAGCCGTGGCCCGCGTCGAACCAGCGCACCTCGATTGACTTGCCCAGCTCCTGGAGGCGCGCTTCGTAGACGCGCATTTGGCGGGCGGGGCAGCGGGTGTCGTTTTCGCCTTGCAGCACGAGGATGGGCGCCTGGATATTTTCAGCGTAGGTGATTGGCGAGGCTTTGCGATGGGCGTCCGGCTTTTCGTCGGGTGTGCCGCCGAACATACTGCGCTGGTAGCCGCGCAGGGTGCCGGCTTGATCTTCGTACATCAGCGTCCAGTCGGCGATGGCGACAACCGCCATGCCGCCCGCCCAGAGATGGGGCTTTTTGCCCAGCGATTGCAGCGTCAGGTAACCGCCGTAGGAGCCACCGGTCTTGAGGATGGCGTCGGGCTGGGCGATGCCGTTTTCGATGAGCCAGCCGACGCCAGCGGCGACATCTTCGACTTCGAGGTCGCCCAGGTTGCCATCGATAGCATGTTGGAAGTCGTAGCCGAAGGTGGTCGAGCCGCGGTAGTTAAGGCTGAAGAAAGCGAATCCGTGATTGAGCCAGGCTTGGGCGGCCGGCGCCCAGCGGTTCGTCTGCACGGCGGTGGGTCCGCCATGCGTGTGTACAATCGTCGGGAAGGGTCCGGCGCCGGGCGGTGTCGCCAGCCAAGCTTGTATCGTCGCGTCATCTGTCGAGCGGTAGTTGACTGAGCGCCAGGGAATGCTCGCGGGAAGTCTCGCGCCGAGGTCAATGACATCGCGGCGGACGGCGCTGGTTTCGCCGTCGAGCTCCAATATGCGGGGCGGCGCGGTCGCGTCTTCAAAGTGAATCTGAAGCGCGCCATCGGGCAAAAAACCGCTGCCGCGGCTGGCGACGCCCGGCGGAAGGTTGAGGGACCTGACACAATCATCGGCGACATCGTAGACGTAGAGCGCGTGCAGCGCTTGATCCACCTGATGCAATAGCAGCTTTTCCGCGTCCGGCGACCAATGCCAGACGTTGACATCGCCTCGGAACTGATCCGAATGAATGTCGAGGCGTTCGCCAGTACGGGGATTCCAGATGAAAGGTCGATGATAACCGCCCGCGCTGGACGAGCCGGCGAAGCGCATATCGCCGGGCGCCGGGCTGAATTCGCCGGGCATGATGCCGCTGCCTTCGCCATCCCAGAGCTCGGCGATCGGCGCGCCGCTGGCCACATCAAAGGCATCCAGCGCGTATTCGGCGACGCCGGTCTTTTCGCTTGAGGCGATGATGGCGATTTCGCCATCATGCGAGAGTATCGGACCGAAGGACAAGGATTGCTTGGTTTCGTACAGAACAGGCTCTGCCGGTCCAGACTTGTTGAGAATATAGATATGGAAGCCGTCGTCATCTACCGCGGTGAAGCCAAGCGCTTTGCCGGAGGCGGATTCGGCGATGAAATGCGAGGCGTACTCGGGCAAATCAGGGGTGATGTCTTCCGCGTCGCCGCCGTTGAAGGACATACGCGCGTAGTGGCCAATCTCGTCGCCGCGTTGGTCGCGCAAATAGTAGACCAACTCGCCATCGGCGGAGATGGCGCCGCCGGAGACGCCCGACGGATCGTCGGTGAGCTGCGTCAATTCGTCGGTTTCGCAGTGCCAAGCGTAGAGTTGGTAGACGCCGTCTTTGTTGCAGCAGACGAGGCCCCGTGCCGGATTCTGCGCGGCGCGACGCGACCAGATGATGGACGGGGCGCGGAAGCGCTGCTTCCAGGGAGCGTGGGCCGACAGGTCAAGTGCATTGCGCAAGAGTGTTGCCTTTCGCCAGGGTGGAGCCGCGCGCAATGATAGGCGCAGATTTGGGGCGACGCAATGGGCGGGAAAACCAACCCCTCCCCGAAGCGTCTTGAGGACAGGACAGGTTCAATAAGATTGGAAATCCAAGCGACAGCGCAAAATTCTAAAGCATCAAACCAGGCGAAAATTGTAGGGGCGACCCATTGAGTCGCCCGAAAAAGCCCAAGAAAATACAGAATATGCGACGATATTCTACCCACCGAAAAACTGTCCTGTTCTCAGCCGAAGCATCGGAGAGGGGGTGACGCCGTGCGTGTTAGCGGCTGGCGGGAGTTGATAGAGGCGCGGGCGAGGCGGGGCTACTCAGGCTAGACCGAAGGACGCAAGTGATTCATAATGTGGCGAGGTCGAGTCGCAAGCAATTTTGGAGGACAGCGATGGCGATCGCAGTCATGGTTGTGATTATTCTTTTGAACTTCGCGCTGCTGCTGGCGGTGATGCGGATCGGCACGATGGAGGAACATCATCGCGAAGTCGCGGCTGAGGATTCGGGCGCGGTACTGGCCTGGCGGGCGCGCTTGGCGGCGCGCGCTGGCAGTAATGAGGCGGGGGCGGCTGAAACCAGCGAAGCCTGATTGCGGCTGCATCGAATCCGCGCGCTTCGCAATCTTATGCGGATTGGACTGATCACCTCCGACTTGAGCCTGGAGAATGGCTGGGCGACCTATAGCCTTAGCCTGATACGGCAACTGCGCGCGCGGGGCATCGAGGCGACAGTTGTCTGCGCGCGGAACAGCCCCGCCGTCGAATTCGGGACGCACCGTCTGCTCCCCACAGTAACGCCCCCGGAACGACATTCTTTCATCAAGACAATGTCGTCAATCGCGCGGGTGCGGCGCTTGCTGCGCGACTGCGATATCGTGCACTGCACAACTGAACCCTACGCGATTTTGGCGGCGGCGGTTGCGGGCCGTCGAACGCCATTCATCACGGCGCATGGCAGCTATGTCAATCTGCCGCGGATGCGCCGCTTTCCGGTTGGCAAGTTGTATCGGCGGGCATTTGCGCGGGCGCGGCTGGTTTGCGTCAGCCGCTATACGGCGCAGGTGGCGCGCGAGCAGAACCCCGGCGCTCAAGTCCATGTGATCAACAACGGCGTTGATGTCGCGCGTTTTCTCGAACCCCCAGGGCTGGCTGTGGACAAGCGCGGACCGACGGTAGTCAGCGCTGGCGGCATCAAGCCACGGAAGGGGACGCTGCAGTTGGTCGAGGCGATGGCGACTGTACGCGCGCGCATCCCCGATGCCCAATGCCTGATCTTGGGCAATCCCCAGCGGGGAAGCGCATATACGGCGCAAGTGGAGCGGCGGATTGCGGAGCTGGGCTTGGGCGACTGCCTGCGGATTATGGGCTTCGTCGAAGATGAGTTGATGCGCGCCTGGATGGCGGAAGCCGATGTTTTCGCTTTGCCGGCGATAAATGACGGCTTGTTTTTCGAGGGTTTTGGGCTGGCGCTGTTGGAAGCGGGCGCGGCCGGCGCGGCGGTGGTCGGTACCGATGGCTGCGGCGTCGCTGACGCTATCGAGGATGGCGTGACCGGGTTGGTTGTATCCCAAGCGAATGTGGCTGAAGAGTTGCCGCGCGCGCTTTTGGAATTGCTGGAGAATCCGGCGCGGGCGGCGCAGATGGGCGCGGCTGGGCGGCGGCGAGCGCAAGCGCAGAGCTGGGCGTCGGTGGCGGAGCAGGTGATCGGCTTGTATCAGGAGGCGCTGGGCTAGGTCGACGCGCGCGCCAATGACAATCGGTAGGGCTTGACCGCTAGTGAAGAACTGTAGGGGCGAGACTTGTCTCGCCCTGCCGCCCTTTTGATTTTGCGAGTTTAGGGCGACCCAAGGGTCGCCCCTACAACGATTATGCCGGCGCGGGCGCCCTATCAGGTCGCCCGCTTGTAGCCATCGGCATAGATGAAGAATTTGCCACTGGACTGCACCTCAATGTCAAAGCCGTGCTGGCGCAGCGTCTCAGTCAATTCGGCCCGATCATAATAGACTTTGACGATATCGAACTGGCGCCCGTCTTTGAGGACGCGCCGCTGCAGCTCGCCGCCCAGGTTCGCCGTACCGGTATGGCTGGGAGACTGATCAACCTTCCTCGAATCGACGAAGAACAGACGGCCGCCCGGCTTTAGCGCGCTATGGACCATATCCAGGAAAGGCGACAATCGGTCGGCTGGCACATGCGATAGCCAGAAACCGAAGAAGACCATGTCGTACTGGCGCTGGGGCGCATAGCTGAATAAGTCGGTCAAATGATAATCGACTTTGTCAGCAAGCAGCTTGGCGCGGTTGATCTTGATCATTTCGGGCGAGGCATCAAGGGCGGTGACGCGCTCGCCGATTTGGATCAATTCCGCCGTCCAGATACCGGTGCCGGGCGCCATCTCCAGGATCTGCCCGAAGCCGGAGGCGCCGTGCAGCTGATCGCGGATCTGCTGGATTTCCCGCTGCCATTGGCGAGTATGCGCTTCGCCTTGATCGTAGCGCCCGCGGCGATAGAACCAGTCGTCATATTCGGGCGCGCGAGCGCGGTAGTATTCGATCTGGTCTTTCAGGAGTTCGGTCATATTTGCCTCGGATGCGGGCGACCTGGTAGGTCGCCCCTACAAATCGCTACTGGGCGGGCGGTTCAAAGCTGCCTGCAGGTCGCGGGTCGCGTAGGGCACGTAGACATAGCGTTACGACACTGACCGCCGACACCGACCACCGATCGCCCCTACGATTGCATATAAGGATCATTGGGCGAGAGGCCGGCGGGATCATTCAATTCGGACTCGGGCGGCGCGGGCACCTGACCGGCAAGCAGGGGATCGTCAGTTTCGCGCATCCAGCGGTCGAGGCGGCTGCGCATGTCGGCGAGCACGTCCGCGTGTTCCACGCTGTCGATGAGATTGACGCGCTCGGCAGGATCGAGAAAAGTGTCGTAGAGACGTTCCGGCGCGATGGGGTTATCGGCGTAACCGGCTTCCAGCCATTCGCTCTTGGCGAAGCCATCATCGATATTCGACAGCACAGGCGATCGGCGGCCATCGTAACGGCGGATGTATTTGTAGCGCTCGGTGCGGACGGCGCGCTTGGGTTCGTAAGCGGCGTGATAGCTGACTTCGGCGAAAAGCTCATCGCGGATCGCAGCGCGCTCTCCAGTAAGTAACGGCAGCATCGAATGTCCCTGCAGCCAGGCGGGCTCTTCGATATCAAGCAGATCGCATAGCGTGGGGAAGATATCAATATGGCTGACAATGCCGTCAATGACGCGTCCGCCGCGGAAGGGCGCCGGACCATCCATGATCAGAGCGACGCCGATGCCGTGGTCGGTCAGGTTGCATTTCATATCGGGGAAGGCGAGCCCGTGATCGGTGGTGTAGATGACCAGCGTGTTCTCGCGCTGGCCCGTTTCATCAAGCGCAGCCAAGACATGCCCGATCTTGTCATCGAGGATCTGCGCCATTGCGATGTAATTCGCCATGTCTTGCCGCGTGCCCGGCGTGTCGGGAAAGGGCGCTGGCGGCAGCACATAATCCGGGTGGATACTGTGCTCGGTCGGGTATTCCCGGTGCGTCTCGAAGAAGCCGACCGTTAGCCAAAATGGCGCATCCGGCTGTGAGCGGATGAAATCGGCGGCGGCGATATGCGCCTGCGGTTGGTCTTCGGTGAGAATCCGGTCGTAGCCGACCGCTTCAGCGCCGCGGTGGTATTGCGCTCTGGTCAGGTGTTGGATGCCAGCGAGCGCCGAGGTGTAGCCGGCGCCCTTCAGCGTGTGGATGATATGCTGACTGAAATCGCGCAGGACGAAGCCGCGATTGGCCAGACCAAGCATGCCGGCGCTATGGGGCGATTGCCCGGTGAGCAAAGCGGCGCGGCTGGGCGAGCAGGTGGGCGCGGCGCAGTAGGCGCGGCGGAAAAGGACGCCCCGCTCGGCGAGCCGCTGCAAGTTGGGTGTGGGAATGGCGTGGCCGTAAGGCTGCAGGTAGCGGCCTGTATCGTGCGAATGGATGTAGAGGATGTTTGGTTTTGGCATGGAGGAACTCCGTTATTGTAATTCTTTTATCACCGAGGACACACAAATAAATGCAAGCAAGTCATGAAAATTAAGGTTGCGATTTATGTCATATGTGGGCGAGCCAAGGCTCGCGCCTACAGCTTTTCGAACATTTTGGCATCTTCATTTCGAATGGTGGTGTTTCATATTACTTTGTTGAATCTATTCAGAGTTTGCCGCGCAAGGACTTCGCGATTTTAGCATGCCGCGAAGCCTCAGGCATGCATGAGGTGACTGTCGGTCTAGCATTAAACTGCCGTCATGGGCGGGCGCGGCGAAACGCCATCGGGGTCGTTCAACTCAGCCTCGGGCGGCGCGGGCACCGGTCCAATCAGCAGCGGATCATCGGTTTCGCGCATCCAGCGATCGAGGCGCGCGCGCATGTCCGCGACGATCGGCGCGTGATCGGCGCTGTCGATGAGATTAACCCGTTCGACCGGATCCAGCCAGATATCGTACAGACATTCCGGCGTAATTTGGCGCTCGGCGTAACCAGCCTCCAGCCAATCGCTCTTGGTGATGCTGTCGTCAATATTTGGCAGCACGGGCGTTCGGCGGCCGTCAAAGCGGCGGATGTATTTGTAGCGCTCGGTGCGGACGGCGCGCTTGGGTTCGTAAGCCACATGAAAATTGACCTCGGCGAAGATCTCGTCACGGATGGCAGCGCGCTCGCCCGTGAGCAGGGGCAGCAGCGAATGCCCTTGCAGCCAATCTGGCGGCTCGATGTCGAGTAGATCGCAGAGTGTAGGGAAAATATCAATCTGGCTGACCATGCTATCAATGACGCGCCCGCCGCGGAATGGCGCCGGTCCATCCATGACGAGGGCGACGCCGATGCCGTGATCGGTCAGGTTGCATTTCATATCAGGAAAGGCGAGCCCGTGATCGGTGGTGTAGATGACCAAGGTGTTCACGCGCTGATCGGTTTCGTCGAGCGCGCGCAAGACATGCCCGATCTTGTCGTCGAGGATTTGCGCCATCGCGATGAAATTCGCCATATCTTGCCGCAACTCGGGCCTGTCGGGAAAGGGCGCGGGCGGCAGCACATAATCTGGGTTGACATCGTGCTCGGTCGGGAATCGGCGGTGCGTCTCGAAGAAGCCCACAGACAGCCAGAATGGTTCTTTCGGCTTTGAGCGGATGTAGTCGGCGGCGGCGAGATGCGTTTGCGGCAGGTCTTCGGTCAGCACCTGATCATACCCGATATCGGCGGCGCCAGCGTGGTAGCGCGTGGCCGATAGATGCTGGAAGCCCGCCAGCGCCGAGGTGTAACCCGCCCCCTTCAGCGTGTGGATGATATGCTGATTGAAGTCGCGCAGGCGGAAGTGACGGGTCGCCAGCCCGAGCATACCGGCGCTGTGGGGCGCTTGCCCGGTGAGCAAGGCGGCGCGGCTGGGCGAGCAGGTGGGCGCGGCGCAATAGGCGCGGCGGAAGAGCACGCCCCGTTCAGCGAGGCGCAGCAAATTGGGTGTGGGGATGGCGTGGCCGTAGGGTTGCAGGTAGCGGCCTGTATCGTGCGAGTGGATGTAGAGGATGTTTGGTTTGGGCACGGTCTTTACCCTCACCCCAAACCCCTCTCCCATAAAAGGAGAGGGGCTTAAGACGGATATACGCGCGCGCTTCGCCCTATGTTGGAACAACGACGCATAGCGTTACACTGTCATCCAATCTTCCAGACCGCGGAAGGGCATGTGGATTGCCGGATCGTAGGTCGGCGCTTCCATGTAGTTGTTGTTGTTGTGTGCGTCCGGCGCCCCGCGGACGAGAATGGCCATATTTGGGTCGCTGGTGACGCGGGTTGATGTCGGGATGTAACGCAGGGTCAAGCCGATGCGCCACTTGTCGGAGTCGTTGGCGTCCGAGCCGTGGATGATGCGCGGATTATGCACGGAGACATCGCCCGGCGCCAATTCCAAATCCACCACATCGGAGTCGTCGATCAGCGACGGATGCACGGTCACGCCCAGGACATTGTTGCCGTCTTGGGCGTCGACCCGTTCATGGCGCGATAGCAGGTGAATATCTTGCGTTCGCGGCAGGACTCGCAGGCAGCCATTCTCACGCGTGGAATCGGTGGCGGCCAGCCAAATGGTGGTCACTTCCACCGGATCCAGCGGCCAGAGGCAGCCGTCCTGATGCCAGAGGACCTTTTGCCCATGCTTGGGCGGCTTGGCGATATAATGCGCCGCCCACATGGCGATGTTCGGTCCAAGGAATTGCTCGACGATATCGACCAGGCGCGGATCGCTGACGAGACGGTGCATGAAGGGGTCGGTCACCAGCATGTCGTGCATGAAGCGCTCGGGACGGACGCCCGGATTGCGCTCGGCCAGCCAATGCACATGCGCGGCGGTTTCGCCCGCGAGATCGGCATCAATGGCTTTGCGCACGATCACATAACCTTTTTCGTCATATTCTTTTCGCAAATCAGTGGGCATATTTGTCTCCAAATTAAGCGCATTACTTGAACAGGCGCCATCAAAAGGGAATCAGCCGGGCATCCAATCTTCCATGCCGCGGAAGGGCATGTGGATTGCGCGATCAAACACGGGGCGCTCGGCGTATATGTTGCTGTTGCCCGCGTCCGGCGCGCCGCGGACGAGAATTGGGCGGTCGCCATCGCGCATGACACGCGTCGACGTCGGGATATAGCGCAGGGTTAAGCCGATGCGCCAGGTGTCCGATGTATTGGATTCGGAGCCGTGGATGATGCGCGGATTATGCACGGAGACATCGCCGGGTTCCAATTCCAGATCGACCACGTGCGAGTCGTCGATTTGTGAAGGATGAATGCCCGATGCCAGCACGTTCTTGCCGTCGGGGACTTCGATCATCTCGCGGCGCGATAGCAGGCGGTTGTTCTGCGTGCCGGGCAGCAGGCGCATGCAGCCGTTCTCCCGTGTGGAGGCAGTGGCGGCCAGCCAGATGGTTGTCACTTCCATCGGCGCCAGCGGCCAGTAACTGCCGTCTTGATGCCAGAGCACCTTCTGCCCGTGACGCGGCGGTTTGGCGATATAATGCGCCGCCCACATGGCGATGTTGGGTCCCAGGAATTGCTCGACGATATCGACCAGCCGCTCATCACCGACCAGCCTTTGCATAAAGGGGTCGCTCACCAGCATATTGTGGCCGAATCTTTCCGGGCGAATGTCGGGATGGCGCTCGGCGAGCCAATGCACATGCTCGGCGGTTTCGCGCGCCAGATCGGCATCGACGGCGCCGCGGACGATGACGTAGCCTTTTTCGTCGTATTCTTGCTTTAGCGGGGTGGACATGGTTCAACTCCCGAGCGCAAGCAGCCGCGCCTTTCTTGTCTTAAGAGATGATGAACCGAGAGGGCGCGGTTGTCAAGCGAATCGGTTTACCCAACCCCTTCCCCAGCCCGTTTTCAAGGCATTGGCTGAGGACAAGACAGTGTTTCAGCGACCAGAATTTCGTGGATTATTCCCTGTTTTCGTCGGCTATTTCGGGCGACCTGATAGGTCGCGTAGACACTGACCGCCGGTCGCCCCTACAGCTTTCGCCAAGTAAGTTGTGTACGACTGTCGCGTCGCCGCTTTCACACATGCTTGCTGAATTTCAGGCGATATCGACTTCTTCCTTTTGCTTGCGCGGGGGCTGCTGCGCTTTGAGCTCAAGCGTGATGCCGCCGAAGATGGGGGCGCAAACATTGTAGATCGAGACGGTCAGCGCGGTGGAGACGCCGCCGGCGATGGCCGCCCAGAGAGCGATTTGGGCGAGGATGGGAGCGAGAACATCGAGCGGAATGTCGACCGGGATGAGTTTGAAGATGGCGTTGAGCAGGACGAGCAGGATGATGGGCAAGACGGCGGCTGCCGCCGAGACAACCGCGGCGATTTTGACGGCGGAGAGGAAGCCGATGCGTTTGAGTGTGTAGGTCATATCGTCACCTCTGTAAGAATCCAGTATGCCCTGCTGGTCAATTAACGCATTGCCCACGCGGGCACGACAACCATTTGGCGCAGGCGCTGTCAGTTCTTTTTCTTTTCTGGTGGCGGCGCCTCTTGCAAATCGATATCTATGTTTATACCACCGTGCAACCTGACGCTCAGATTATAGACCAGCGCCAAGATAGAAGCGCCAATGGCGGCGAACACTCCATAAAACAGCAGTACGCCGAGCGCAGAAATCAGAGCCCCGAATTTTGGGCCAAGAGAAGGTTCGTCAATGCCAAAATAGGGCGGCGCAGTGGCAAGCAGAATAGCCGGCAGCAAGGGAACCATAACGATGATCATGCATACAAACGCAGCCTTTGCCACGGATTTGATACCAATGCGTTTGATTGAATAGGTCATCAGAAAGATGCTTTCTCTGAGCAATATGGCGTTAGCGGTTGGCTTTATAGACGAACTCTTCAATAACTACCTGCATATCCAAGTAGAAATCATCCAGAAGATTATCAATATACTTTCTTCGCGTATTGTATTCGGTCTTGTGCGCTGACAGGTCACCCAACTTCTTAAGCCTCGGCAGGGTCCTTTTGGTAGTAAGCGAAAGATTCAACTTTGGCTCTTGGACAGCTCTGTCAATCAACTTAGACAAAGACAGGTATTTCCCATCTACCAAAATAGAACCGACTATTCCGTTGGCTACATACGCCTCTATGATTAGCGATTCAATGAGACGTCTCATCATTACGGCGCATGCGTCATACCAACCATGCTCGTAGGTTCCATTGACTTGATTGGCGATGTTTACGATGTAGGCTTTGGCATTCCCTTCCAAAAGGCTTAACTCAATCAGCCAATCGGTTTCAGCCCTTGTGTACTCGTCTCTAGACCCGGATTCGCCCGCAATTGCGGCCCTGGCCTTTTGCGCATTTCGAAGAGCGCTTTGAAGCCGCTCGATCATGACGCTTAAGACGCGTCAATGCTGTACAGATGCTTGGCCATGCTCCTGAAAATGTTGTCGATTTGATCCGCATCCGCCGAGGGAGAGATGTGGATTTGAATATCAATGTGCAATGCCGGCTGTTGGTCAGGCAATGCTGGCGGCTTTATGCCGTTGCCGTTGTTTTGCCCTTCTAATCTCGTTTCCGCGCCGTTTGAATTTGACTCGAACAATCCACTGTCGGACTCCGATCCAAAGTCGGCGTACTCACAAAGCGTAATAAACGTAGATACGGTTTTGCGTACTACGTCAGGGCCGGAATTAGTATTCGCGGCAAAATAAGTCGATAACTCGCTGTTGGTCACGACATTCGCGTTCGGATGCTGCGCAAACAGATCCGAATATGCGGTTCTTATCGCATTCGCCATTACCAACTTGGCTTCTTCTGGATTGCGATAGGACCGCCAAACCGGCGTAGGTTGATCAGCTTTATCGACGAAATTCAGGAAGCGCAAGACCTTTACGACAGCCAAGTCATTCGGATTACTGAAACCGATGGACGAAAAGAAATCTTCGTCGACTTTGACCGGCACATCCATAGTCACCATCTTGTCGATAGTGCCCTTTAGCGATTTCTTGGTCTGAGCGTATGGATAACCAGCCATAATTCTTAACCTTAGAGATCGGAAGTCTACCTTAAATTGTAGCATTTACATGAGGCTCATGGCAAGATCCCGCGCAGCCGTCGCAATTGGAGATTGTACCGGTTCAGATTTATCGGCTTAGCCCAAAATCTGCCCCGCCCTATCGAGGTCGCCGACGCTGTAGTATTTGGCATCGGGATGATGGGCGAAGAGCGCCGCCGTGCTCTGCTCGGGCACCCACTGCCAGGATTCGGTCAGTGTCAAGCCCAGCGCGCTCTCCAGCTGCGGTAGCAGGCGCAGGACGATTTCGTGGTCGGCCAACTCGGGGCAAGCGGGATAACCCCAACTGTAACGTTTGCCGCGCCCGGCCGCTATGCCCAGCTGACCACCCACGATATGCGTGAGGTAGTTGGCGGTCGCTTCGGCCGCTTGCACCGCCAAGCCATGGAAGAAGTAGGCTTCGCTGTATTCATTAGCCGCTTCCAGGCGCGCGAATTCGTCGCTGGCGGCGCTACCGACGGTGACCGTCTGCAAGACCAGCACATCGGTAAGTCCGCTCTCGCAGGCGGCGAAATAATCGCTGATGCAGAGGCGCTCGCCGTCAGGCTGGCGCGGGAAGCGGAAGCGAGCGACTTCGCGTTTATCGCCGGTCGCGGCGTAGGCTTTGGCGTCCCAGACGATCAGATCATCGCCGTCGCTGTTGGCGGGCACGTAGGCGTAGACCGCTTGCGGCTCTAGCGTATGGGCGCGCGCCGCCGCTTTCGCCATGCGCAGCAGGCGCGCCTCGAATTCGGCTTCAAGCTGCTCCCATTCCGCGCCGCGCGTATTCTTGGCGCCCCAGGAGAGACGGAAAAGCTCCGGCTTGTGCAGATGCTGAAGCACGATCTCCAGTGGCATGGATTGCACGACGCGGCTCCCCCAGAAAGGCGGTCTTGGAATATCGGGCGCGTCGCGGATGCTCTTTTTTGAGCCACTGCGGCGGGCGCGGCGGCGGCGCGGAGCGCGCTCGACTTCGGCGTAAGCTTCGCGGAAGACTTCGTCGAGGAAGCGCTCGCCCCGTTCGGCATCCAGCAACTGGTCGACCACAGCCAGCCCCTCGAAAGCGTCCTTGCAGTAGAAGACGCCGGCATCGTAGGGCTCCTGCGATTCATCGAGGAAGAGGATGCGGCGGCCGAAGCGGCGGTTGATGGCGGCGCCGCCAACCAGCACCGGGATGTCCAGCCCGCGGCGCGCCAGCTCGTTGACGATCAGCGGCATCTGCTTGGAAGTGCTAACCAGCAGCGCCGACAAACCGATGGCATCGGCTTGGTATTCCAGCGCCGCCTCGATGATGGTATTGGCCGGCACTTGCTTGCCCAGATCATGCACCGTATAGCCGTTATTGCTGAGGATGGTCTTGACCAGGTTCTTGCCAATATCGTGCACATCGCCGTAAACGGTAGCAAGCACGACGATGCCTTTGCTCGCGCCTTCGATTACCTCCATGAACTGCTCGAGGTAGGCGACAGACTTCTTCATCGCCTCAGCCGATTGCAGCACGAAGGGCAAGATCAACTCGCCAGCGCCGAATTTATCGCCCACTTCTTTCATCGCCGGCAGCAGCACCGTATTAAGCGTGCCGACCGCGTCCTTTCGCGTGAGGATATCGTCAATCAGCGCTTCGACGCCCTCTTTCTTGCGATGCACAATCTGCCAATGCAGCGCTTCCTCGCTCGTCATATCGGCGGTGGGGTCGATTTCGTCAGCGCCGGCCACTTGCACTTCGTTCTCTTCAAAATACTGGATGAAGCGCGGCAAGGCATCGTCGTCGCTGTTGAAGATCAGGTCTTCGGCTATCTTTCGCTGCTCATCGGGAATCTCAAAATAAGGTGTGATATGGGCGGGATTGACTATCGCCATATCCAAGCCCGCTTTCACCGCGTGATAAAGGAAGACGCTGTTGAGCACGCCACGGGCGGCGCGCCCCACGCCGAAGCTGACATTGCTAATGCCGAGCGCGGTCATGGCGCCGGGGATCCGCCGCTTGATCAGGCGGATGGCTGCGATCGTTTCGACGGCATCGTTTCGCAGCTCCTCCTGCCCGGTCGTCAGCGGGAAGGTCAGCGTATCGAATATGAGATCCTCGCTGGACATGCCGTAATCGCCCCGCGCGATCTCGCTGATGCGCTGGGCGATCGCCAGTTTCTTTTCACGGGTATGCGCCATGCCTTCTTCGTCGATGGTCATGGAGAGGACGGCGGCGCCGTGTTTGACCGCGGTCGGCAGAATCTGGTCGATGCGCTCGCGGCCATTTTCCAGGTTGTTGCCATTGATGACGCCGCGCCCGGGATAGAGCGCGAGGGCGGCTTCGGCGACATCGGCTTCGGTGGTGTCGATGATCAGCGGCGCCTCGACCGCCATCGACAGCTTCTTGATGAGCTTCTCCATCTGCTCTTTTTCGTCATCGCGCTCGGTGAGGGCGACGCAGACATCAAGCATGTGGGCGCCGCGCTCCACCTGACCGACGGCGATCTCGACGATGCTGTCGTAAGCATCTTCCAGCAGCAGGCGTTTGACCACCCGGCTGCCCTGGCTGTTGACGCGCTCGCCGATGAGCGTGGGACCGGGATCTTGCATCATGCGCGCGGCGGTCATGCCGCTGGAGGCGCGCGGCTGGTGGATGATTTCGCGCCGTAGCGGCGGGCGGCGATCGGGGTTCCGCGCCAGCGATTCTTCGTAGCTGCGGCCATGCACCTGCTGATAGAGCTTGGCGATATGCTCTGGCGTGGTGCCGCAGCAGCCGCCAACCACATTGACGCCCCAGCGGGCGAACTCGCCAACCATCTCGCTGAAGGGATCGGGCAGCATGGGATACACCGCCTCGCCATCGACATTGATGGGCAAGCCGGCGTTGGGCAAGACGCTGATGGGAAAAGGCGAGCGCTCAATCAAATATTGAATAGGCAGGCGCATGTATTCGGGACCGGTGGAGCAATTCATGCCCAGCACATCAATCGGCAGCGGCTCCAAGGTGGCGAGCGCGCCGGTGATATCAGTGCCGAAGAGCATGCGCCCGCCCACATCAAGCGTGATCTGCGCTTGCAGCGGGATGCGCCGCCCACTTTCGGCGAAATAACGATTGATGCCATGCACCGCCGCTTTGACTTCGAGGATATCCTGCCCCGTCTCCAGCAGCAGCAGGTCAACGCCGCCTTCGACCAGGCCGCGCGCCTGTTCGCCGAAGAGGTCGGCCAGCTCATCAAAGGTGATGTCGCTGAGATCGGGATCATCGCCCGAGGGCAGCATGCCGCTGGGACCCATGCTGCCGGCGACAAAACGAGCGATGCCGGTTTCCGCTTCGCAGCGATCGCAGGCGTCGCGGGCGATGCGGGCGGCCGCGCGGTTGATCTCCAGCGTGCGATCGCCCAAGCCATGCTCGGCGAGGGTACGGCGGTTGCTGCGGAAGGTGTTGGTCTCAATGGCTTCGGCGCCGGCGTTCAGGAAGGACTCATGAATCTCGCGGATGATGTCGGGGCGGGTGATGACCAGATAGTCGATGCAGTCTTGATACGCCTCGCCGCCGAAGTCGTACTTCGTGAGCTTGTAGTTTTGGATGCTGGTGCCCATAGCGCCATCAAAGATGACGATGTGGTCGTCGATGGCGTCCAGGTAGCGCCTGTTGCTGAAGTCTGGCATCGGCGTTTTCATGTCGCGCATGATAGCACAGGCCGCGCGCCATCCATAGTCTTGCTCAGTCCCTGGCGCTGGCGTTGACGAAGCGAAATCGCGATCGAGCGCCGAACAGCGCTTTAGAGAGGTCCGCCGCCACGCTCTTCAGCGCTTGCCTCGCAACTGTTTGCTCTTTCCCGTGTTCCATTATGTTTATGTTAAGCGTCATTAACAATAATTAATGGAAGACCGGCTCCATCATGCGCCTGCCCAAGATCGCAATTCCAGTCAATACTGCACGTAAAGAAAACACTGTATTCACCTTCGTCGACATTCTCGTCACAGAGAAGACTTGCCTCTCGTGAGATATTGCGTTAATGTTAAGAGTCTTAAAGTAAAGTTAACATTTAGAGTGATTCGTTTTGTGGGCGTCTGGTAACGCACTGCCGAGCACAACACGACATGGGCAAGCGCTTTGACGACGTTCTTTGCCCTCTCAGAAATCACAGATAGGTCAAGACGATGAAAATCCTGCCAATGTGGCGAGGCCGCCAGCCGGAGTCGCTGGGAATGCAAGCGACGTCAGCAACTGCGCCCGATAATAGCACGACAGAACGCAGCGAAGCATTTCAGGCAAATCGCATCATCTTGATTAGCGGCGGACATTTGGTGCACGACAGCTTCAGCGCTTTCATCGCGCCGCTACTGCCGCTCTTGATCGACAAATTGGGACTATCGCTGCTGTTGGCGGGTTCGCTTTCGGTATTTTCGCTAATGCCATCATTGCTGAGTCCACTGATCGGTTATGTGGCGGATCGTTTCACGATACGTTATTTGGTGATATTCGCGCCGGCGGCAACGGCGACTCTGGCGACATTAATCGGCTTTATGCCTAATTTTAGTATGGCAGCGCTATTGCTCTTCACAATGGGATTGAGCGTGATGTCCTTTCATGCGCCAGCGCCGGCCATGGTCGCGCATATTGCGGGCAACAAGGTTGGGCGCGGCCTGAGTTTTTTCATGGCCGGCGGCGAACTGGGACGAACGCTGGCGCCGCTGCTGGTGGGATTCGGTGTGGCGCAGTGGGGCTTTGAAGGCTTGTGGCGCTTGATGTTCTTCGGCTGGTTAGCAAGTCTAATCTTATTCATTCGATTGCGGGATGTGTCCGCCAGGCGCGAACGGCAAATGTCAAAAGCCAAGCCGCTGCCGCGCCGAATTGTACGCGTATTTGCGCCTCTTTTGGGCGTAATGATTCTTAGAAATCTACCGGTAAGCAGCCTCACCATCTTCATGGTCGTTTATCTGGTGAGTATCCGCGGTTACGATCTGTTACTGGCGACGGGCGCGCTAGCGATTTATGGACTGGCCGGGGTGGCCGGGGCGCTGGCGGGAGGCACGCTTAGCGATCGATTTGGCCGCCGGAAAACGGTGGCGCTGGCGGCGATAGGTTCCGCTGCATTCATGCTGGTATTCGTGCACATCGACGGTCCGCTTCTGCTTCCGGTCTTGCTGGGGCTGGGCGCAAGCTCCTATTCTGTAACGCCGGTATTTCAAGCGCTAGTGCAGGATCAATTGCCGGACAGCCGCGCCACCGCCAGCGGCATATTCTTCATGTATGAATATGGCGTTCGCGCTTTCAACATCATGATCGTGGGTGTTTTGGGCGATGCGCTGGGCTTGCAGATGGCTTTCATCGTCGCTGCTCTTGTCTCGCTGATTGCATTGCCCCTGACCCTGACACTGCCGGCTGCGCCCGCGGTTCGGCATACAGATCACTAAACCAGCGGCGTTTCTCCATCCCTGTACGTTCCGTTCGCGTTTATCGTTTCCGCAAATGGATAGTAGATAACCGTCTGCGCTGGGCAGCTTCTCTTCCACAAGTTTAGGGATGCCTTGTTTCACTGGCGACATTGGGTCAGATCCAGTCGTTCTGCATTCTGTTGCCTAGGCTATGAACATGGCGGCAGCCTCGGCGGGCTAACTTCATCACAGACGCTGCGGCATTTCGGGGCACACGTTATAATGTTGCTTTGGTCGGGCGAGAGATTCGAGGCGTCGTGACTGTCGAAGCAGCAGCCATCAAGAGCACAGCAAAACAGCAATCTACATTCCAAACCAACCGCATCCTGCTCATTTGCAGCGGACATTTTGTGCACGACATCTATTCCGCATTCATCGCGCCGCTGCTGCCGTTGCTGATCGACAAGCTGGGCTTGACGCTGGTGATGGCGGGGTCGCTGCCGGTTTTTATGCAGGCGCCGTCGCTTCTGGGTCCACTGATCGGTTATTTGGCTGATCGCATTTCAGTGCGCTATCTGGTAATCTGCGCCCCCGCGATCACAGCGACCTTGGCGACCTTAATCGGCTTCATGCCCACTTATGGCACGGCGGCGCTGCTGCTTTTCTGCGTTGGCGTGAACATCATGGCATTCCACGCGCCGGCGCCGGCGATGATCGCCCATGTAGCCGGCGACAAGGTCGGGCGCGGCATGAGCTTCTTCATGGCTTCGGGCGAATTGGCGCGCTCGGTCGGTCCGCTGTTGGTGGGCTTCGGCGTGGCTGAATGGGGCATGGAGGGTTTGTGGCGGCTGATGTTTTTCGGTTGGGTGTCGAGCGCGGTGCTCTTTTGGCGGCTGCGCGATGTCTCCGCCAAGCGAGAGCGGCGCAAAAGCAAAGCCAAGCCGATGCTACGACGCTTTGCGCGGGTATTCGTGCCGCTGCTGGGTGTCATGCTCCTGCGCAATATGGCGGCGAGCAGCCTCGGCATCTTCATGGTAGTCTACCTGGTCGATATTCGTGGATTCGAGTTGACGCTGGCGACGGCGGCGCTGGCGCTTTATGAGTTTTCCGGCGTCGGCGGCGCGCTGATGGGCGGCACGCTCAGCGATCGCTTTGGGCGCCGGAGAATGGTGGCGGGGGCAGCAGCCTGCACAGCGTTGTTGATGCTGGCGTTCGCCCATGTGGAAGGCGCCATGATGATCCCGCTGCTCATCGGATTGGGCTTTACCGCGCTTTCAGTCTCGCCGGTTTTCCTGGCGCTGGTGCAGGATCAGCTGCCAGAGAATCGCGCCACCGCCAACGGCATGTTTATGCTCTATGCCTTTGGCGTGCGCGCGCTCAATGTGATCATGGTCGGTCTGCTGGGCGATGCCTTGGGATTGCAGAATGCCTTCGTCGCCGCCGCCCTGATTTCGCTACTATGCCTGCCAGTCATCGCGACCCTGCCATCGACGCCGGCAGTGACGCATGAATACCTCTAGGGCGCGGGCGGATTTGCCGCCCATTCCGCGAGCAACTCCTCAAACTCCATATCTGACTTGACAAATTGGACAAAGCCGTCGCTGGTTTGAAGCGTGCGGACGGGTGATAGTCCCAACGTTTCCGCCTCCCCGGCTGGAAGCCCGATGATGGCGGCGCGTCCGGTTAGGCGGGCGCTGGTCACGCGGCCGAAGCTGCGGATGTGGGCGCTGGCGCCGGCCGGCAACGAGGCACGAGAGCTTTTTCGCAGGTCGATGATGCTGTCGACCGGATGGCTTACCGCGGTCAGGCTGAAGGCGGCGGCGCGGACGGCCTGGTGGTAGTCTTTCCAGTTCCAGTCGCCCTCAGCGATATATTGCATCGCGCGTTTGGATTCGTCGTACCACTCGAAGCGGAAGGGCATCGGCGAGTTTCTCAGTTGAGATGGTTCAATGATTATAGCGGCGAGTGAGCGTATTAGCCGTGTATGGCTTCAGCCCAAAAGAATTTAGGCGACACAGAATGGCGCGTAGACCCTGCCCTTCGGCTCTAAACTGCGGCCGCCCCTAGGGATGAAGAACGTGAATGAGTTGGGATATTAGCTGGCGTCGGTTTCACGCTCCGCTTCCAGCCGCTCTTCACGGCCTTCAAAGCGGCCCTCAAGCCGAGCCAGGCGCTGCAGCCCGTCGTCTACTTTGGTCTCGACGCGCTGTACGTCGTCGGCCAGCCGGCGAATATCACCTTTGACTTCGTGACGCAAATCGGCGATCTCGGTCTTTAGTTCCTGGAGCAAGGCGGCATTATCGCCTTTCAACTCTTTGCGAAATTCGCTAAATTTGCCATCAAGCTCTTTGCGCAAATCAGTGATTTTACCATCGAGGCGCCGAGTCATGCCGAATATCGCCACGAGCGCGATGACAATGTCCAATGAGATCGTTGTGTCGAAAGTCATCTGCTAGGGTCCTTCCTTGCGCCATCCAGGCTAGCACATTTCCCGCTTTGGACAAAGCCGCCCTTACAGGACGTTGGTGGCGAGAGGGCGAGCCAGGGTTCGCCCATATAGGACGCTGCTGGAGCGAGGGACGGTCTTGCCGCGATATGCGCGCTATGCCACAATGCCTATAGGCTCGCCGTTTTCGCATCCGCTAAGGGAAGGACTCGCGCGCGATGGAACTGCGCTTTCGCTTGATGCTGCTCCTGCTGGTGGCATTGGTCGCCGTCGCCGTCTGGACCTTTCCCATTTGGCGCGGAACCTTTCGCGAGCGAACGGAGAACGACGCCTTGCCCGGATTGCCGCTGGATCTGCAGGATGAATTTCTGTCGCTGCCAGCGGCCGAGCGCAAGGCATTGCTGGATTTGCACGAGAGCAATGCGGAGATGGCGCTGGATATGGCGCGCCTCTTCATCGGCGGACCGCAGGCGGCGCCGATTGACGAGCAGACGGGCGACGCTTTGCGCCGAGCGCGGATCCTGGCGAGCGGCGAATTCCAAGTATTGGACGCGCTGCATTATGGCGCGGGCACGGCGACGATATACGAATTGGCTGATTCGACGCGGATTCTGCGCTTTTCCAATTTCACCTCGGCGCGCGGCGGCGATGTGCGGGTTTACCTGGCGCGGGATCCGCAGCCGAGGAGCGCGCTGCAGCTGGGCGATGACTTTCTCGATCTGGGCCGGCTCAAGGGCAATATCGGCGATCAGAGTTATTTTCTGCCGGCGAACCGAGATTTGAGCGCTTACAACTCAGCCGTGGTCTTCTGTCGGCAGTTCAACGTGTCAATTACAGTCGCGACGCTGCGTTAATCCCCGCCGGCGCATCTAAAGAGGGCGAGCCGCCTTTGCGCGCAGACACTGCAGGTCGCTCGCCCGTAGGAAATCTTGCCCGAGGAGGGCGCGTCTGCGTTCATCACATTGGAAACGAAGGCGCTTGCCCGGGAAGATGAGCCAGGAGACCACAAGACACCCAGAGGTTTTCCTTAGTGCTGCTGCCGTTAAGCCCTGACACGGTTCGGAATTTTCTGCCGCAAGGGGCCCGGCTCATCCTCACGAGCAAGCACGTCCAAAGTATAGTGGTCGCTGGTTGGCGCGTCAATATGGGACGGTAAAGGCACGCGGTTTGGGCGACGCTCAAGCTCGCGCATCACACATTAATTCACCACTGAGGAACGGAGGAAACACAGAGAACACAGAGGCATGTGTATTCGCATTCTGAGCTTTGCGTCCGTTCATAATATTTGGCGGCCGTCGGCCAGGCGATTTGCACTTTTGGGGCGTTTCCTGAAACGCCAAAAGCCGCCACTCATTGAAATCAGCGGCCGATTTACTAGCGATCGTGGGTCGCGTGGACACTGACCGCCGTCAGGGCGGCACAGTTGCGCCTACAGAATCCTGCTTGATGGGGCAACGTTGCGGAAAGCGCGCGGCTTCGACATAATACGAGCCGTAACCAAGAGACGGAGAGATGACTTATGGCGGACGACATTCGCTTTGATCTTCCCCAAAGCGCGATACCGCGTCAGTGGTACAACGTGCAAGCCGATCTGCCGCGGCCGCTGCCACCGGTGCTGCATCCCGGCACCCATCAGCCGGTAGGACCGGACGATTTGGCGCCGCTCTTCCCAATGCAATTGATCATGCAGGAAGTAAGCCAGGATCGCTGGATCGAAATCCCCGACGAGGTGCGCGAGATTTACAAGCTCTGGCGACCCACGCCCCTGCTGCGCGCGCGCCGGCTGGAAAAGGCGCTGGAAACGCCGGCGCATATCTACTATAAGTACGAAGGCGTTTCGCCATCGGGCAGCCACAAGCTCAATACGGCGACGGCGCAAGCCTGGTACAACAAGCAAGAGGGCATCAACGGGCTGACCACCGAAACCGGCGCTGGGCAATGGGGCACGGCGCTGGCGCAAGCGTGCGCATTCTTCGATATGGAGTGCATCGTCTATATGGTGCGGATCAGCTACGAGCAGAAGCCCTACCGGCGCGCGATCATGCAGAGCTTCGGCGCCAGCGTCACCGCCAGCCCGAGCGATTCCACCAATGCCGGGCGCACGATCCTCGAGGGCGACCCCGATAGCACGGGCTCGCTGGGCATCGCCATCAGCGAAGCGGTGGAAGTAGCGGCGACCAGTGGCGGGATGTATAAGTATTCGCTGGGCAGCGTGCTCAATCACGTTTTGATGCACCAGACGGTCATCGGGCAGGAAGCGCTGGCGCAGATGGAAATCGCCGGCGAGTATCCCGATATCGTCGTGGGACCGACCGGCGGCGGCAGCAATTTCGCTGGCATCGCCCTGCCCTTCTTGCATCAAAACCTCACGGCGGGCAAACAGACCAAGCTGCTGGGCGTCGAGCCAGCCGCCTGCCCAAGCTTGACCCGCGGAAAATACGCCTACGACTTCGGCGACACGGTTGGCATGACGCCGCTCGTGAAAATGTACACGCTGGGGCATGGATTTGTGCCGCCGCCGCTGCACGCGGGTGGGCTGCGCTACCACGGCATGGCGTCAATCATCTGCGAACTTTGGGACCAGAATCTGCTCGACATGTACGCCATCCCGCAGATGGAGACCTTCGGCGCCGCCCTGACGTTCGCCAAAGCCGAGGGCATCATCGCCGCGCCGGAAGCGGCTCATGGCATCGCCGGGGCGATTCGCGAGGCGCAAGCGGCGAAAGAAGCGGGCGAGGAGCGTGTCATCCTGTTCAATCTCTGCGGGCATGGTCACTTCGACATGAGCGCCTACGATGCCTACCTGGGCGGAGAGCTGTCGGATTACGAGTATCCGCAAGCGGAGATCGAGCGGGCGATGGAGGCGCTGCCGCAGGTGGGCTAGCGCTGCCGCTACCAGCAATGTAACCAAATATTAGGGCGACCTGATAGGTCGCCCCTACGGTTATAAACTGAAATGGCAGTCGGAATTGGACGCTTTAGCTCGACTGGCTGGTAGCGCGATCCCAAATCAAGACCAACTCTTCACCCGTTATCTCGCCATCTGCGAATGCAACGACTGTCATGTCCCCGATTGCATTGATCTTGTTGTCCAATCTTACGATATCGGCTTTAATGCTAGCAATTTCGAATTGAATGCCGGTGATGTCATCGTGTACGCGGCCGAACTGGCCGGATAAAGCGTTTGTGATGGACACGTATAGACCAAGCGCAACCAAAAGGGTCATTAGCATCTGGACTACCAATGAAGCGCTTGGTTTTTCGATTCTTGATTCCGCCATGATTTCGCGCCCCTGCTGCGCCGATCGTTAGATTGCGCGGAATTACGCTATCATTTCACTCAAATGATAACATAAATCGCGCCTTTTGCAACCAGAGCTTAAAGCAATAGAATGTCGCCCTGGCGCACAAGCGCGTCCGGGGCGACTCCACTATAATGATGTTGAGCTTGGTCCGAAATCGAGAGAGCTTGACCTCATGAAGCCCAGATTATTCTTATCGTTGCTCGTTAGCGCGGCGCTGCTGGCTGGTTGCTATCGTCAGACGGAAGAGCCCTTCCAGCAGGTGGACAGCGCCGAAGTAGTCGTGGAGGCGACCGTGGCGGTGGTCGTAGCGGAAGACGAACTCAGCGGCGACGCGGAATCCGGCGAGACCAGCGAAGAGGAGACCACCGGCAGCCGCGAATATATTACGCCGGAAACACTGCCGGGTCAGGTCGAGCAGCCGACTGTCGAGCTGCCAACCAGCGAAGCGGCGGAAGCGACCGCGATAACGCTTGAACCCTTCTTGCGCCCCACAGCCACCTTGACCTTTGAAGAAGAGCTTGATCCGGATGATGAGTGCGTCTATGAGGTGCAGGCGGGCAACGTGCTATTCCGCCTGGCGCTGGCTTGGGGCACAACTTACCAAACGATCATGGAAGTGAATCAGCTAGACAACGAAGATCTTTCAATCGGTCAGTTGCTGCTCATCCCGGACTGTGAGCCCGAAGAGCAGGAAGAGCAGGAAGAGCCAGTAGCGATTGCAACCGAGCCGCCTCCAACTCCTGGCGCTATCGACATTGCAGAAGAAGAAGCCGAGACCAAGGCAAGCCCAGCGCCGGAATTAGAGCCGACCGCGCCCGCCTTGCCGGAGGTGCATGTGGTATCGGCCGGCGAAACGATCGAGAGCATCTCGCTGAAATACCGCGTCGATGTCAACGAACTAATCGCGCTCAATGAATTAGCCGACCGCAACCGCTTGAGCGTCGGGCAAGAATTGAAGCTGCCAGGGAGCTAGCTCCGCCTCAGTCGCGCCGAAAAGTCGCCGGCGTGATGTTGTTCAGCACCGCTTGCGATAGACGTAACACGCTTTCATAATCACTGAGATGCAGAAGCGCCGTTGGCGTATGGATGTAACGGCAGGGCGCTGAGATCGGCAGGGTGGGGATGCCGGCTTGCGCCAGGTGAATCGCGCCGCCATCGGTGCCGCCGCCGTCCATCGTCTTCACCTGGTAGGGGATATCTTTCGCTTCCGCAGTTTCACGCAGGAAAGCGAGGGCGCGCGGGTCAGTGATCATTTGCCGGTCGGCCAGGGTGATGACGGCGCCGCCGCCGAAACGCGTACCGGGATTGGCGGGCAGATCGCCAGCGTCGGCTTCTCGCTTGGGGTCCGGCACATCATAGGCGTAAGTGCCCTCAAGCACGATGGCGGCATCGGGCGCCAGGCGCTGGGCGGCAACGGTGGCGCCGCGCAAGCCAATCTCCTCTTGCGCGGTGAAGGCAGCCGTTACGGTAACCGGATAAGGTCCAGCCCGAAGGATATCCACCAGTATCGAGCAGCCGACGCGATCGTCGAAGGATTTGCCGCGCACGACGGTATCGCTAAGTTGGGTGTAGGCGGCATCAAAAGCGATGCGGTCGCCGGGCTCGGCGGCGCTCTTGTCGCTCGTGCCGACATCGATGCGCAGCGCGTCCATCGGCGCCGCTTTCATATCGCGCCCCAAATGAATCGGTTTCCATAGGATGACGCCGGGCGTCCGTTTGGGTCCGACCTTGACGCGCAAACCGGGCAGGATTCGCGCGTCAATGCCGCCGACATTGGTGAATTGAATCAAACCCTTCGCCTCGACCGCGGTCACCATCATGCCGATTTCGTCCATGTGGGCGGCGATCATCACACGGAAGTCGGGATGCGCCACGCCGCGCTGCGTTGCCGTTACATTGCCCAGCGCATCCACTTCAAGGTCGGATACGTGATCGCGAATGGCATCGATTATGAGCCGGCGCACCTCGTCTTCTTCGCCGCTGACACCGATGGCGTTTGACAGTTCTTCCAGGATCATTAGCGGTTCCCTTGCTTAAGCCTGTGTATTGCTGCAACTTCCCGGCGCGTGCAATCGTCCGCCCGTGCGATTGCAAGAGTATAGCCGATTATGTAATGGGCGGTAAGATGACGGTCGGCTGCAGCGATTGGTCCGCGTTAGCAATCAGTGACGTGGATTTCAGCGTTCAGCATAGACAATGACACAAAGCGGGCGACGTTTCCGACGCCCGCCACATGGGCTGTCGTGGTCTGGGATCAGCCACCGTTGGGCGTTGGCGTCGCGGTCGGATTAAGGCTGTTGATGATATTTGAGAAGATGTTGCCGATTGCCGGTCCCAGCAGCGCAAGGATAACGATGACGACTACTGCGACGAGCACAAGAATCAAAGCGTATTCGACCAAACCTTGCCCTTTCGGGTTGCGTGGATTCTTAGTCATGATGGAACTCCTGCGATAAGCGTTAGCGCCTGAATGATTAGTTTGCTTTCACTTAGCGTCAATATAGCATAGCTTGCAATGCAAGGCAATTAGAGTAAGCGCGCGTGAACCGCAAGCTTGCGCTGACCAGCGGCCGCTAATCGGAGCAAATCCGGCTGTTTTCGAAGCGATAATGTGATTCGCAGCGCGCCGGTTCGGGCGAGATCGCCTTAACCTATGTCTTCCCTACGGGCGAAGCCAGGCTCTTGAATCGATCAAGTCGGCGCCAACTCGCCCAACAAGCCGTTTAGGATCTCTTCGAGCGAGGGACCGGCAAGAACCAAGGCGACAATAACAATGACGAGTACCAGTACCAAAATCAGCGCATATTCTACGATTCCGTGACCGGGATCGCCATTATGAGAGCGTTTCATCGTGGGTGACTCCTAATGCTCAATGCTGGATTACAAGGTCTGGGCATACATTGATAAGCGGTCAATATATCAAGACAGGCAGCGAATGGCAACTCTTTCTAATGCTTTAGTCGCCGACGAGATTCAATGAGAGGCGGCGGGACGGCGCGGCTAGTCGTAGCGGAGCACGTTCATCACGCGCTCGTTGAGGGCGACGCGGGCGCTGAGAAAGGTTGCGGTCCAGCCGATGATGACCGAGGCGATCAGGAGAGCGATAGCGGTGAGTCGCGCGTCGGACGGCAGCGGGATGACGATGCCGCCGGAGGCCGCCAGCAGGCTGATCAGCAGCGCGCTCAAGCCGATGCCGAGCACGGCGCTCAAGAGGCCGATCAAGCTGGATTCGATGAACATGACTTGCAAGACGCGCCGCGACTTCAGCCCGATCGCCTTGAGTATGCCGATTTGACGACGCCGCTCCAAAGTGGATAGGGCGACCGTATTCGCCATGATCACAGCTGCGGCAAAGAGGGAGAGCAAGCCGACGATGGTCGGGATGGCGGCGAACTGTTCAATCAAGCGGCCGATCAATCCGTCGATGAATTGCACGTCAATCGCCAAGGCGAAGATCACGCTGGAAAGCTCCGCCAGCGCCAAATTGAGATCGCTATCGGGCACTTGGTAGGCGTAAAGCGTGTAATCGGCGGCTGCAGACGCGGGCAAAACATCGGGCGGGACGATGCCGGTGGAGGCGCCAAAGGTCAAACCCTCGGCGCTGCTGAGGATGCCGACAACCTGCAGGTCAATCTCATTCGCCGCCTGCAAGCGAATCAGATCGCCGGCTTCGATCGCCAATGCGTCCGCCAGCTCAAGCGGCAAGACGATGAGCCGCGCCCCGCGGTCATCAGGCCTGAGCATGCGCCCATCTCGCACGACGCCCTGCCCGCTGTAGATGTCCGGTTTGTCCGATTCCCAAACGGTGAACTCCAGATCATTATCGCTGTCAATCAACACGTCGTTGACGGCAATGACCTGCGTCTCGTAATTCTTGATTGTCGTTCTGTATTCGACTTCTACCTCAGTCAGCGCGCCGTCGATGGCGTTCTTGACCAGACTCGTCGGTAGCCCGGGAAAAGGAAAAACGAGCACGTTGCCGCCAAATGCGCGGCTCAGCTGGAGGTTGACCAGTTCGCGCGTGCCTTCGCCAACAAAGGTGATGCTGCTGAGCGCGAACATGCCGGAGCTCAGCGCCAGCAAGGTGATGGCGGTGCGCAGACGGTTGGTGGACAGGTTGCGCAGCGCCAAACGCCAGGTGACCATGCCCAGCGAGGGCAGCTTCCCGATCAAGAATATGATCAACCAGAGAGCGGCAATCAGCAGGAGGAAAAGGGCGAAGGCGACGCTGACGCCGATGACGCCGACCAGATAGGCGGAAGGCAGGCTTTGATCCGTCTCATCTCCCGCGCGCCCGAATCCGCGCTGATTGCCGAATTCCTCGCGCGCCTCTTCCCGCTCGAATTCTTCCGCCGGCGCCTCCGTCAGACGCCGCTCGGTCAGCTCGAACGAGGGCCGCAGGATTTGACCGACGACCAAACCCAGGCTGAGGCTGACGAAGACCAAGAGGATCACGGATTGAATCAAGCCCAAAGCGACAAGGTGATTCTCGTTGGGGCGCAAAATGATGCTGGGGCGCACCTTGACGGCGGTCAAAATGGGCGCGACGCCGAAAATGGCAGTTACGACGATCCCGAGGACAAAGCCGAAGACGAGCGCCTCGGGGTAGATTTTCCAGACCAGCGGCTGGCGCAGCGCCACCGAGCCGTATTCATTCACGACGACGCTGAGCGCGATGCCGACGATGATGCCGAGCAAGCTGCCGATGAGGCCGAGCATCAAGCCTTCGGTCAAGAAGAGGGCGGCAACCTGGCTCCCGCGCAAGCCAAAGGTCTTGACCGCGGCGATTTCGTTGGTGCGGCGGCGCACCAAAACCAGCATCGTATTCATGATGCCGACGCCGCCAATCAAGAGCGCGCCCAAACCCATCACCACGACGAAGTCGCTCAGATATTGCGAGACCACTTCGTAGCGCTGCAAAAAGTCAGCGATGATGGTGGTGCGTGCTTCAGGCGCGATCGATTCGATCTCGGCTTCCAGCTCGCGCAAGCGCGCCTCATCAGCCGCCGCCGGCAGCAGGACGCCGATGCGGTTGGGCGCGAAATCCTCGTTGATCACCGTCTGCGCATTGGCTAGGTCAAAATAGGCGAAACCAAAAAAAGCGTTGAGGAAGTTGGTGACGCTGCTCTCTTCGGCTACCGAGACGATGCCGCGGACGGTGTAGGGTTCCTGCGTGCCGCTGACGCGCACCTGATCGCCGACGGCGATACCGCTCTGCGCCGCCAGATTGTCGCTGATCACGACATCGTTGCCGCCGCTGAAGAGTTCAGCCAGCGGCGCATCCAGCGGATCAATGGCGCGGATGGTATGGGTGGGCGGGTAGGTCTGCGGGTCGATGAAATTGCTGCCGATGAAGCTGGGGCGCCCGAAACTCCCCTCGCCCGCTTTGGAAATCTGCATGTTTCTTCCGCTCATGAAGGCGGTGGTTGCGGCGCCTTTAGCCTCCGCCCAAGCCAGCAGGTCCGAGAGATCAGCCTGGGAAAAAGCATTGGGGTCGTTGCTGCCGAAGCCGCCGAAGATATTGTCGTTGCGGATCAGCAGGTCGCCTTTAATTTCGATGCGCACGTTGTTGGTCAAGGTATCGCCGACCGCCAAGCCCAGCGTACGCAGCGCGACCACGGTGGCGACGCCAGCGGTGATGCAAAGAATCGCCAATGTGGTCCAGCGCCCGCCGCGGCGGATGTTGCGCAAGGCATAGATGAAGTAGAAGCGCAAACGGTGGGTCATGCGTTCCTCCTCATTTGGGCGGCGTACAGTGTAAGCGAATCGCGGCAAGATAGACAGACGCGGTATGGCAAAGCAGCGATGCGCGCGTCTAACTCACTCTTACGCGAACCGAGATGAAAGCGTTGCGCTTATGGCGCTTGCTATCGCCGCGACGGTTGAATTATAGTTATGCGGCAAAGCGCGGTATCTCCAAGAAAGTAGTGCAAAGAAGTGATTGGTACTTGTGGAGCAAGCGGGCGGCTCACAGAGTCGCCCCTACAGATTTAATTCAAATGATAGAGGATGCGGCAATGAGCAAACCTATTATCGGCATCACGACCGGCGGACGCAGCGAAGGCTACATCAAATCTCGCCATTATGACGAATTCTACAGCCTGCCGGCGCCTTATGTCGACGCTGTGCGGCGCGCCGGCGGCATCCCGCTGCTGATCGCGCCCGGAGAGAACGAATGGGGCGAGATCCTGCCACTGCTGGATGGCGTGATCGTCACGGGCGGCACCGACATTGACCCGGTCGAATATGGCGGCGACCGCTGGAATCCCCATATATTGCCGCCCGACCGCGAGCGCGACCGCAGCGAGCTTGGTCTGACGCGCTGGCTATTGGACGAGGCGGAAAAGCCGCTGCTCTGCATCTGCCGGGGACTGCAAGTGTTGAATGTCGCCGCCGGCGGGACGCTGCACGAGCATATCCCCGATATCCGCGATGACGACATCCACCGCAATGAGGCTGGGCTATGGGCGATGCAGGAAGTCCATGTAGAAAGCGACAGCCTGATCGCCGAAGTCATGGGTCTGACGGTATTGCGTACCTCGTCCGGACATCACCAGGCGGTCAAAGCGGTGGCGCCGGGCTTGCGCGTCACCGCATCGGCCGCTGATGGCATCATCGAAGCGCTGGAGAAACCTGGGCATCCCTGGCTGATCGCAGTGCAGTGGCATCCCGAAGTGACTGCCGGGCAGGATCCGTCGCAGCAAGCGCTCTTCGACGCCCTGGTGCAGAAGGCGCGCGAAGCTCAACGCGAGCGGGTGGTCGGTTGAGCGCGCTTACCGGATCGTGATTCGCCCGATATCAAGTTCGCGCTCGAATTGAAGTCCGCTGCCGATAACCGTGCCCGGGACGCTGACCCCAGTCTGGTAGTTGTAAAGGATAAACTTCAAGTCATAATCGCCCTTGAGCCAGGACGAGGTATCAATTCGCTGGTGAGCGAGCGGATCAAGCCCGACGGTGAAGTCTGAGCCCGCCGCCTTGGCGCCATCCCAGGCAAAAGCCTGGACTGAAAAGGCGTGGGATTCAGCCGGCAGGCGCGTCCATAAGAAATATAGGTCAAGTACGCCCGGCTGGCTATCGACCAGCATATTGCCCAGACGGATGCCATTGGCGTAATGCACGTCCAGCGGCTGCGCGGCAATCGCCAGTTCACAGGGAAAAGCTTCATGCAAGAAATACTCGATAACGGCGTCATCGGCGTCGGCGAGGCGTCGGCATGATGTGAAGCGGGCGGCGATCCAATCGCGATAACTGCGCAGCGCCGCCGGATCCGCCACTTGCGGATTGTAGACCAGCAGCAGCACGAAGTGATCCGCCAGCAGTTCGGCGGCGTCAGGCGCTTCGCTCTCCAGCTTGTCATGGTAGTAGGCTGTGACTTCTCCATTGATCAGCGCGAGCGGCGCATATCGATGCATGCCAAACAGGTAGGCGGCGCCTTCATCGTCAAGAATGCTTACAACGGCGGAGTCCTTGTACGGGAAAATGGCTGGCGATGCTTCGAGACCCTGCATTTGAGCCAGGGCGGCGGCATTGATGGTAGATGAGCGGTCGCAGTTGCGGCGCAAGTCGGCCAAGCGGAAGACATGCACATAGTCATCGCTGTATGAAGTCTTCACATCGACAAAGCTGCTGTCAATCGCCGTACCATCATGGATCCGATGATGCCAGATTACATGGGTAAAGCCGTCGCTGAGCAATTGATCCAGGGCGGAAATGTACTCCGTTTGCAGTGGCGGAATGCAATGGACGGCAGCGCCCCGGCGCCAGGCGCGCAGCATTCGATTGCCTTCGATATAGTCATAGGCTTGCGGTGGTGTGCGGCCGCTCAAACCCTCTACCTGGGGGAAGCCGGTATAAGTTTGGTAAAAGCCGTAGTATTTGGATTCCTGCCGTCCCATCGGCAGGTTGATCAAGCGCGGTTCGCCAGTGACTACCTCCTGGCGCAGCCATTCGATGAAAGCGATTTGCTCATCGGGCACAACCCTTTCTTCAGTCGTTTCAAAATACTCAAACGCAACAACTGCGATGAGAGCCAGCGTAACTACGGCGCGTAGCTTTGCCGGGCGGGCATCGAGAATGGACTTGAGCCCGTAACCGGTCATGACCGCCAGCGGCAGCAGAATGCCCATCTGGAAATGATCGGCTGTGTGAAAGGGAGCGAATACCGGCGGCAGGAGATCGGTCAATAAAGATTTTGGCAAGACGATATGACTGTATTGGTAACCATCGATTTGCAAAACCGAACCCAGACGAAGCAAGACGAATGGCAGCGCCAAGCCCAACCAAGGCAGCATCCGGCGGCGATAGCCCGGGCGGACAAATCCGACGATGACCAGCGCCAGCGGCAGGTAGCCCAGATAGCTCGTATTCCACTCGTAATGAGGCTTGCCAACCCCAAACAGCGATTGGAGCAGCGGCGTCGTCACCGGATGCCGGTAATTCACAAAGTAGTACATCAGGTCCGTTGCCGATTCCTGGCTGCGGTTCTTGCTAAGCGCGTCATCCATTGAAGCGGGTTGCGCCAGAATCGGCGCGATCCGGGGAGCGCTGGCGAGCCCGACGACAAGACCAAGCAGAATCATCCAACTCCAGAATCGCGGATATCGCCAGTGAGCGACCGCGTAATAGAGGACGAACAGCGCCAGGGTGATGATCTGGCAGATGAAAATGTACATGCCATTGAAGGTGGTCAAGCCGACAATGATGCCGCAGATGATTAGATAGCGGAGGCGCTCTTCCTTTATGCCGCGTTGTAAGAAATAGGCGCTTAGCGGGAAGCTGACGATCAGGTTGATTCCGGGCTGCCCGGCGTGCGCGGTCACGAATTGACAAAGCCCGAAGACGACCGCCCCCAGCGTAGCGAGCCACGGATCCCGCAGCAGGTAATGCAGGTAGATATAAGCGCTTGCCGCCACGGCAAAGACGATTAAGAGAAAGGTGATCGTGTAGGCGTTGCTTATCGGGAGAAAGGCGCTCAGCAAGCCCACGGAGAGCATATGCGGCAGGACGAAGCTTTCATAGGCGAGCGAAAGGCCGATGGGGTAGAACATGACATCCGAATAATAGAAGCTCGTCTTGCCAGCCAGAAACTGCCCCAGGTGCCATACATCCCATAGCTTTTGCCGGACATCGCCATGCGTGGTAGGGAAGACGGCGCGATCGGTATCGAAAGCCAGCGCAAACGCGGGCCAGGTGGTGACGATGATGAGCAGCGGCACTACGATGATGAAAGGCAGATGATGACGAATCAGGGAAGATATTCGGATCATCAGATGCTTGGCGCGGCTACCGCTGCCCCAAAACGAGGGTCGCGTAGACTCTGACCGCCGACACTGACCTTCGGAGGGGCTTGTTTCACGCGTCTATTGAGCATCTCAGCCAGTGAGCCACTTGATCGCGTCTTTGGCGAAATAGGTCACGATGAAGTCGGCGCCGGCGCGCTTGATGCAAGTGAGGCTTTCCAGCGCGGACCGCTCGAGATCAAGCCAGCCCTGCCGCGCCGCCGCATGAATCATGGCGTATTCGCCGCTGACTTGGTAGGCGGCAAGTGGCAGACCGAACTGCCGGCGTGCTTCGTTCACGATATCGAGGCTGGGCAGCGCCGGCTTCACCAGCAAGATATCGGCGCCCTGCTCCACATCCAGCGCGATCTCCTGCAGCGCTTCGCGGCGGTTGGCTGGATCGAGCTGATACTGTCTCCGATCGCCGAAGCCGGGGGCGCTGTGGGCGGCATCGCGAAAGGGTCCGTAAAAGACGCTGGCGTATTTCGCGGCATAGCTCATCACGGCGACATGGGAATAGCCTTCGCTATCGAGCGCGCCTCGAATGCCAGCGACCATGCCGTCGATCATGCCCGACGGGGCGATAATATCGGCGCCGGCGCGCGCATGAGCGACCGATGCCCGCCCCAGCAATTCCAGCGTCGCATCGTTCAGCAGGTATCCAAGCGGAAGCGCGGGATCGAAATGGGGAACTTCCGGCGCGTTGACGATACCGCAATGCCCGTGGTCGGTGTATTCGCAGAAACACATATCGGAGACGACGGCGAGGTCGGGCGCCGCGTCTTTGATGGCGCGAATGGCGCGCGGGATGATGCCATCCTCGCTGAAGTTATCGCTGCCGCGCCAATCCTTATGCTCGGGGATGCCAAAGAGGATCACGCCGGGAATGCCAAGCGCGGCGATTTCTCGCGCATCGGCGGCGAGCTTGTCGACCGTAAGTTGGGATTGCCCGGGCATCGAATGAATGGGCAGGCGCTGATCGCTGCCATAGCGGACGAAGAGCGGATAGACGAAGTCGTCGGGCTTTAGCTCGGTCTCGCGCATCAAGCCGCGTATGGCGGGCGACAGGCGCAGGCGTCGCGGTCGCGTTCGCAAGCCGGCAGCCGCTTCGTTTGTTCTTGGCTCGCGTCTGAGGTCTAGTTCAGTCATATTACTTACCCCTCCCCCAGCCCCTCCCCAAGGCATTGGAGAGGGGAGCGCTACGTTCATGATGTGAAAGGGTTAGGCTTTCTACCTTATATCAGCTTGGACACGCAGACATGCTAGATTCAATTTGCCGCTACCAGGCTTCCCAATGCACGACATCATCGAAGACGCGGCGCCCGCCGGCTTGCAGCGGACGCTTCGCGGCGCCATCGTCGGCCGGATAACCGAAAGATATCACCAGGCGCGTCTGATAGCCGGCCGGGATTCCCAGGATTTCCGCCGCGGCATCCGGCTCGTATATGGTGCCCAGGCAGGAGCCGATGCCGATTTCGGTCGCCGCCAGCTGCATATAAGCGGCGCTCTGACCGGAATCGAAGAAATGCCAGAGGGTGCGCTCGTTTTCCGTCGGCACGACGATGACGACGCAGAGCGCGCAGCCGGCGGCATGCCCCATGCCGGCGCCGGTCTCGGCAAGCCGCGCCAAGTTTTCCTTGTTCTGCACGGCGATGAAATGCCAGGGCTGGCTGTTTTTGGAGCTCTGCGAGCGTCTTCCTGCGTTGAGGATGCGCTCAATATGTTCGCTCCGCAGCGGCTCCGCGCGGAATTCGCGAATCGCTCGCTTGGTCTGAATCGCGTCCCAGACGTGCATGTTGGTCCTTTCTTTGGTCGCTAGCGGCGGTCAGTCGTCCACTTTTGTCGTAGCCAAGAGTTGGGCATCGGCTAGCGTGCCTACGATTTGCATCTCACTGCGCAGCATGTCATTGATTTCGGCTTCGTAGGCGACCTGCGCTTCGACATCCGCCTCCAAAGCGAATTCAATCATCACTTCGGCGACCGACTTTTTCACCGTGCGGCTGATGATCTCTTCAAGCTCGCCTACTGAAAGCTCCACGATCTTGCGATTGTCCATAAGGCTTGAGCCGGGCAGTCAATCTACGAATGCGCCGGGCTCCTCCTTTCGTCTAGACATAAGGCGATTGTAACGCCTAATGTGCGAACTTGCTCAAGGCTGCGCCAATTCTTGCGCGATTTTTACACGCGGCGCTGCTTGACTTTCCTCAATGCCTTATACGCGGTGGCGCGAGCGAGGGTTCAACATCTGTGCAGAATGTACAATGGCGCGACGATACTAGCGAGCCGATCGCGAAGCGGGAATACCTTGTCGATTGCGGCGGTCTGTGTGAAACTGTGCCAATCCATTTGATAGTGCAGCGGGGACGACATGCCGCTGATTTGGGCGGGCATCATCATGTTTGGCGGCAGCCTGGCGCAAGGCACAATCGGCTTCGCGCTCGGCTTGATCGCGGTTCCGCTCTTAGTGGAAGCGGGTTTCAGCCTGTCGCAGGCGGTCGCGCTGACCACGCTTGCAATCGGCATCCAGGTGATCTTCGGCGCCTGGCAGTTGCGGGCGCATATCCCCTGGGACGATGTCAAGCCGGCGGCGGTTTTACGTTTACTAACTGTGCCGCTGGGCGTGCTGCTGCTGCTGAATGTCGAGACAATGGACACTGACGGGGTCAAGCGGCTGGTGGGCATCGGTGTGCTGCTGGGCGTCATTTTGCGCGTAACCGCTTGGAAGATCGCGCAGCGCGAGTGGAGCCGAGCCGCCTCGGCCGCCGCATTCAGCCTGAGCGGAATCTTGCAGGGGCTGGTGGCGATGGGCGGTCCGCCCCTGGTGCTGTGGATGACGACGCGCGACTTTCAAGCGAAGCAGGCGCGCGCCTTCACGCTGACGCTCTTCCTGCTGAACGCGCCGGTTCAGGTGCTGCTGCTGCTCTTCCTGTCGCGGACGATGAATCTCGATGTCATACTGATGGCGCTGGCGCTTTCGCCGCTGATCTACCTCGGCACGACGATCGGCGTCCGCATTGGCGACCGCTTCAGCAAGGACCTGCTCAACAAGGTGGCGCTGGCGGTCTTGGTCGTGATTGCGCTGAATGCGATGCTTTAGCGGGGAAAAGGATGCGGGCGACCAGATTGGTCGACCATACAAGGATTCCTTTTCTGCGAATGTCAACGATTGAACTAGACACCTTTCCGAACAAACAGAAACAGGTATGAGCAAAGAGCTAAAGAGAAAAACACTGGAACTCAGCCGCAAGGAAATGCGCGAATTCGGTTATCGCGTCATCGACATGTTGCTGGATTATTACGACGAGCGCGCCGACAAGCCGGTGGCGGAGGCGCTCGATTACCAGGCGCTGGACGCGATTCTGCGTGAGCCACTGCCGCGCGAAGGCATGTCCTGGCAGGAGGCGCTGGAGCAGTTCGAGCGGCAGGTGGTGGACAACTCGAATCGGGTTGACCACCCGCGCTTCTTCGCCTACATCCCGCTCGCCAACAACTTCGTCAGCGTGATGGCGGATTCGCTGGCGGCCGGCTACAACATCTTCAACGCCGTCTGGCGGCAGGGTCCGGGCGCGGCTCAAATTGAGCGGCTGACGGTGGATTGGCTGCGGCAAATCTTCGATATGCCGGCGGAAGCAGGCGGAACCTTCGTCAGCGGCGGTTCGGCCGCCAATCTGACGGCGCTGGCGGTGGCGCGCGAGGTTCAACTCGGCAGCGATCTGCGCGATGCGGTCGCCTATTGCTCCGATCAGATTCACTTCGCCGTCTCGCGCGGCATGCGGATTTTGGGTTTCGCGCCCGAGCAGTTGCGCAAGCTCCCCAGCGATGAGGACTTCCGCCTCCCGTTAGCGCCGCTTCGGGAGGCAATAGCAGCTGATCGAGCGGCGGGCAAGCGTCCTTTCTGCGTCATCGCCAGCGCCGGCACGACCAATACCGGCGCGGTCGATAAGCTGGCTGCGCTGGCGGACTTAAGCGCGGCTGAGGAATTGTGGCTGCATGTCGATGGCGCTTATGGCGCGCCAGCGATCTTGACCGAGGGCGGCAAATTGGCGCTTAAGGGATTGGAGCGCGTCGATTCCCTGGCGCTGGATGCGCATAAATGGCTCTTCCAGCCGATCGAATGCGGGGTCGTGCTCGTTCGCGATCGGCGCTGGCTGCCGCGGACCTTCAAGGAAATGCCCGAATACCTGAAAGATATGCGGAGCGAAGGCGAAGAGCTCAACTTTATGTACCAGGGCATTCAACTGACACGGCAATTCCGCGCGCTGAAACTGTGGATGAGCTTCAAAGTCTTCGGTTTGGACGCCATCAGCGAGGCGATAGACGCCGGCTTCCGCAACGCGGAATTGGTGGAGCGGCTGCTGCGCGAGACCGGCTGCTGGGAAATCGTGACGCCGGCGCAGATGGCGATACTGACTTTTCGCTACCGGGCGGCGAAAGGCGACGAGGCGCTGGCGGAGCGCGTGACGCATGATCTGGTGGGACGCTTGCTCGCAGACGGCTACGCTTTCGCCTCGGGGACGCAATTGCGCGGGAAGCCGGTCATGCGCATGTGCTGCAACAATCCGCGCACGTCGGCGCAAGATCTTGAGCGCACAACTCAGTTGATGACGCGGCTAGCCGGGCAACTGGAAGCGGAGATTCGCTCCGCTGCGGCCGCAGGCGAACTCGACAACAGCGCATTCTCCGGGAGAATAACCGAATAGGATTAACGGATTCCGTTTCAAGAAGACCGACGTCGGTTTATCGAGTCATGTTGACGTCAGTTTCAGCCAATAATTGTCAGGTTTCTTAAGATCTTGGTCAGCAGACGCGTTGACGCAGTTCAGGGCAATTGTGTGAGCCGACTGATTATGATAGAATCCGCAACAATCAAGCATATAAATGGCATACATTACTAGAAAATTTCCCTCATTTCTGAGATATGCGCTGAGGACTTTGCATGAGAGTCTCAAACCCCCGAGATCAGATCAAGCTAAGCGCCGATGAGATGCGCGAGATGGGCTACCGCATCATCGACATGCTGGTGGATTATACCGGCGCGCAAGCTCAGTTTCCGGTGACGCGCGCGCTGGATCCAGTAACCTTTGACGAAATCTTAAACGAACCGCTGCCGGAGGCGCCGTCGGATTGGCATGACGTATTGGAGCAATTCGAGCGCCAAATCTTGACCACCATCGACCATCTGGATCATCCGCGCTTCTTCGCCTACATTCCTTCCGCCAGCAACTTTGTCGGCGCTATGGCTGACACGCTGGCTTCCGGCTACAACATCTTTAATGCCTTGTATCCGCTGGGGACGGGCGCCGCGCAAGTTGAAAGGCTGACCATCGGCTGGCTGCGCCAACTCGTCGGCATGCCGGAAGGGGCAGGCGGACTCTTTGTTAGCGGCGGCTCGGTGGCGAACCTGACGGGATTGGCGGTGGCGCGGCAAGTGCTCTTGAAGGACGACATGCGCGATGCCGTCATCTACTGCTCGGATCAGGCGCACTTCGTCATCTCTCGCGGCTTGCGCATCCTCGGTTTCGCGCCGGAGCAACTGCGCGAAATCTGCTCCGACAAGAATTTCCAGTTGCCGGTAGCGGATCTAGAAGCGGCAATTGCCGAGGATCGAGCGGCGGGAAAGCGTCCGTTTTGCATTGCTGCGACAGCGGGCACGACCAATACGGGCGCGGTGGATCCGTTGAATGATCTGGCGGATCTGTGTGAGCGCGAGGGTCTTTGGCTGCATGTCGATGGCGCCTACGGCGCATCCGCCTGCCTGACCGAGCACCGAAAAATGGAGTTGGCCGGCATAGAGCGCGCGCATACCTTGACCTGGGACGCGCATAAATGGATGTTTCAACCGGTGGAATGCAGCACCCTGCTGGTGCAAGATCGTCACTGGCTGGGCGAGACCTTTAAGGATAGCGCGCATTTCCTTTCTGACGCCGAGGACCATAGCAAGCAAGAGGTCGGCGAAGAGATGAACTATATGTATCAAGGCATTCAATTGACGCGCTATTTCCGCGCCTTGAAATTCTGGATGAGCCTGAAAGTGTTTGGCCTTGGCGCAATGCGGCATGCGATTGAACGAGGATTCAAGCTGGCGGAATTGGCGGAATCGCTCTTGCGAGACGCGGGACAGTGGGAGATCGTCACCTCGGCGCAAATGGCGATTGTGACCTTTCGTTTCATACCGAGCAAGGACGACGAAGCGCTTGCCGATGCGGTCACCGATGCCTTGCCTGGCGCCATGGCGGCCAATAGCTTCGCCTTCGCCTCGAGTACCGTGCTGCTCGGCAGGCCTGTCATGCGCCTGGTCACAAACAATCCGCGCACCACGCCCTCCGATTTGCGCCAAACCATTACCCTCATGGGTCGGCTGGCGGCCGATTTGGAGCGGCGGCAGTCCGCTGCTTCCCCCTCCCGATAGTTCAATCAAAGCCCGCCCACTCTCTTTACAGACTATACAGCGGCATTGAAGTTGCTAAAATAGCCACAATTTCCGAAGAGCATTATTCACACCCAACCATTCAGGAATCGGAATTTGGATTACGGTCTGCTGGCGTTTTCCCTGGCTAGTTTCGCCTTTATCACCCTTGCCGCTTTTCAAATCGGGCAGTTGGCGACGCGCTTCCATCTTCCCCTGATCAGCGGTTATCTGCTGTCCGGCATGCTGGCCGGTCCCTTCATCTTACAGTTCATGGATGTGGCCAGTGTCGAGAGCCTGCGCTTTCTCGATGAGGTGTCGCTGGCTTTCATCGCTTTCGCGGCCGGCAGCGAGATGGCGCTCGATGAGCTGCGCGGGCGCTATCGCAGCATCGGCTGGAATACGCTGACGCAAATCGCCTCGATATACCTGTTCTGTGGCGCCGCGGTTTTCTTGCTGGCTGATTACATTCCCTTTATGCAGGGGATGTCCACCTTGGGCAAGGCGTCGGTGTCGCTGCTGGCCAGCACGATTCTGGCGGCGCGCTCGCCTTCATCAGCCATCGCGATCATCAACGAGATGCGCGCTCGCGGTCCCTTTACCAAGGGCGTGCTGGGCGTGACGCTGGTGAAGGATGTGGTCATCGTCGTGCTCTTCGCCTTTAGCACATCGGTCGCCGCGACCTTGCTGACGGGCCATCAATTCGACCTCGGATTCATTCTTCTGGTAGCCTTTGAGATCCTGGCTTCAATCGGCTTCGGTATCCTCGTCGCGCAATTGATGGCTTTGATCTTGCGCAATCACTGGGAAGACGGCGTGAAGATCCCGCTCATCCTCGTGATTGGTTATCTAGTCTTTGCCGTGTCGGGCGAAATCCGCCACTTTAGCCACGAGAATCTCCCCGTTGAATTGCTGTTTGAGCCTTTGCTGATCTGTATGGTAGCCAGCTTCTGGTTGACAAATCGCAGTCCCTATCGCAGCGAATTGCGTCACCTGCTGCATCGGGTCGAGATGCCAATCTTTGTCATCTTTTTCACCCTGATCGGTCAAGCGCTGGATTTGAGTGTGCTGGGCGCGCTCTTGCCGATCACGCTGGTCTTGTTCGGCGTGCGCTTGCTGGCGCTATTTGTCGGCGGTTATATCGGCGGTTCGCTCGCTGGCGATCCGGCGCGAATCAATCGGCTCACCTGGATGGCTTATATCACCCAGGCTGGGGTCGGCTTGGGCTTGGCCAAAGAAGTCGCGATTGAGTTCCCGCAGTTGGGCACTGAGTTCGCCACCTTGATGGTGGCCGTCATCGTGCTGAGCCAGCTTGCGGGACCGCCCTTCTTCAAGCTCGCCATTCGGCTGGTAGGAGAATCGCACCTGCCCAAAGATATCGCCGATGACGAAATCCTCGATGTCGTCATTGTCGGCATCGAATATCAATCGCGGCAATTGGCGGAGCGTCTGCTGGCGCATGGTTGGCGCGTCAAGCTGCTCGATATCGATCAGTCGCATGTATCGCAACTGACGGCATCCGATGGCTTGCGGCATGAGCATTGGCTGTCCGAAATCTCCGCCGAGCGCGTGCGCGAACTCATTGAGCCCAAGACCGAAGTGGCGGTGACGCTGCTGCCGGATGATGACGACAGCCTCAAACTCTGTCAAATCTTCTACGAGGACTTCGGCATCACGCGGCAGATCGCGCGGCTGAATACCTTTAACCTGGTGGAGGAGTTCCGCGAATTGGGCGTGCATGTGCTGGATCCGGCTAATGCCATGGTGCATCTGCTGGACAACTTCGTGCGCGCGCCCCAATTGGCGACGATGGTCTTTGAAGACGACCCCGATCACGATGTGATCCAGGTGACAATTACCGACCCCAGCGTCGATGGTTTGCACTTGCGCGAGTTGATCCTGCCGGATGATGTGCTGGTGATGGCGATTGCGCGCCGCGGGCATTCGATTGTGCCGCATGGGTATACCAACCTGCACCTGGAGGACGAAGTCACGCTGATTGGACCCACCGACAGCCTGGACGAAGTGGCGCTGAAGCTGGGGTATTAGGTAAGACTCGCGTCCGCTTAGCGGTCAGAGCAATATAAAAGTATTGGCAAGCGAAATGGAATTACGTTCGGGAAAAGCTGCTGTTAGACGAAACGCGCTATTATAGACTATTTCGGTACAGTTTGTATCTAGCCGAGTTGGACTGCAAGGTTTCCAGCGCCAATCGCAAGAGATAATACAAAGCCGATGCCGACTGCGATGCCAATTGTTCTAGTCTGTCGATCTCTGATTCCGTTGATCTCCTTGGTCAATTGGCGGGTTTGCTCATTAATAGCGTCACGAACGAATTCTTTGGTAGCGAGGGCGTCCCATTTTCCCTTGATCTCGGAGATGTCATTTTCGTTTTTCACGATTATGTTGTTGAGGTCGGACTGTTCCATTGTGATACCTACTTTCGGCAGCCGATCCGCACTAACTATATCATATTTCAGACAAAATCGACATGCCTGTGTGACGAGCGGTCTTTTGGTTTCGTAAGGACTTCTTCGTACCCTAATAATTTAATGAAGATTATGGTTTTCCTCTAAATACGCCGAACATTACCGTATCACAAAGGGAGCGCAGCAAAATGAATCAGCTACCAATTGCGATTATCGGCGGCGGGCCGGTGGGGCTGGCGGCGGCGGCGCATCTGCTGGAGCGCGGCGCGCGTCCCATCCTCATTGAAGCGGGCGAAAGCATCGGCGCGAATGTGCTGGCCTGGGGTCACGTGCGTATGTTTTCGCCCTGGGAGTTCAACGTCGATGCGGCGAGCGTCCGTCTGCTGGAAGCCGCGGGCTGGCGAATGCCGCCCGCCGACGAATTGCCGACCGGCGCCGAACTGGTCGAGCGCTATCTGCAGCCGCTGGCTGAGCTGCCGGCGATGCGCGCCGTCATCCGTACTGGTACGCGCGTGGCGCATGTCAGCCGCCGTAGTCACGACAAAGTCAAAGACAGGGACCGCAATTCGGCGCCCTTCCAACTGCATGTGATTCGCGACGGATTGGAAGAGCTGGTGGAGGCGCGCGCGGTTATCGACGCTTCCGGAACCTGGCACAATCCGAATCCGCTGGGTGCGAACGGCGCGCCCGCCATCGGCGAGGCGGCTTTGCGCGGGCGGCTGGTATATGGCATTCCCGATGTGCTGGGAAGCGAAGGCCGACGCTTTGCCAACCGGCGCGTGATAGTGGTCGGCAGCGGCCACTCGGCGATCAATGTTCTGCTTGATCTCATCAAGTTGAGAGACCAACACTCGCGGACGCAAATCGTCTGGGTCATGCGCGGCGACAATCTGCGAAAAGTATATGGCGGAGGCGAGGCCGATGCCTTGCCAGCGCGCGGACAGCTCGGCCTGCGGATCAAGGCGGCGGTGGACGCGGGCGCGCTGCGGATCGTGGCGCCATTCTCCATAACCGAGGTGGCGGCGATCCACGCGGTACTGCGACTGCGCGGCGACCTGAATGGCGAAGCGCGAGAATACAGCGCCGACGAAGTCATCGTATGCGCCGGCGCGCGACCGGAACTGGAGATGCTGCGCGAACTGCGACTGGATCTGGATCCCGCCGTCGAGGCAACCCGCAGCCTGGCGCCGCTGATCGACCCCAATCTCCACAGCTGCGGCACTGTGCGCCCGCACGGCGAGGTGGAACTGCGGCAGCCGGAGATAGACTTCTACATCGTCGGCACGAAGAGCTATGGGCGGGCGCCGACCTTTTTGGCCGCGACCGGCTACGAGCAGGTCCGCTCCATTGCCGCGGCACTTTGCGGGGATTGGGCGGCGGCGCGTGATGTGCAGCTGAACTTGCCGGAGACGGGTGTCTGCGTCACCGATTTCGCTGACGAACTCCCCTGCTGCGCTCCAGCGGAAGCGGGGCTGCTCGCCATCGACGCGATACCGATAGCGGCAGGCGGCGCGCTGCCATTGCCGATGCAACGGGAAAGCTGCTGCTAACCGCCGCACATGCAAAATACCTAGCTTCCCGCTGCGCGATGCTCCCCCTCCCTCTTTATGGGATGCTCGCCATAGAGATGGCGAGAAAGGGCCGGGGGTGGGGGTAAGTCGTCCGCAATGTAAACAGGAAAGGAAGGGACCTATGGCGCATCCGCTGGTGGAGCAGTTGCGATTCACGCGTGCCGAATTCTTGCGCTGCCTGGATGGCTTGAGCCTGCAAGACGCAACCGTGCGGCACGGGCAGATGAATTGCATCAGTTGGACGATTGGACATCTGGCCGATCACGAAAATCGGACCTTTGTCTTTTTGGCTCAGGGCAAAGTGATTCAGCCGGAACTGCGCAAGATTTGCTCTTATGGCAGCCCGCCATCGACACCGAAGCTGGATGATATGTGGGGCGCTTGGCGCGAAGTGACGGCGAACGCCGATATCTTCCTCGATACGCTCACGACCGACAAGCTGGGTGAGCATTTGCAGTGGAAGGGCAAGCCACTGGAGGAGTCGCTCGGGACCATGCTGCAGCGCGTGATCTATCATTACTGGTATCACCTGGGCGAGGCGCATGCTACGCGGCAGATGCTGGGGCAGCGCAATTTGCCGCAGTTCGTCGGCGAAATGGATGACCTGCCCTATCGCCCGCATTAGCGACCGATGACCCGCCCGCGAATCGGAATCACAACCAGCCTGGATGACGGGCTTCAGACACTGGACCTGCGTTACGTTCAGGCGGTTGAAGCCGCCCGCGGCATCCCGATAATCGTGCCGATGCTGGGATCGGCCGTGGCTGCGCGGGAGTTCGCAGCGCTGCTCGACGGGCTGATCATCACTGGCGGACCTGGCATCACACGTGGATTGATCGGGGCGCTGCCGGAGGATTTGCCGCCGGTCGATTCTCGCCGTAATCGAAGCGACGAGTTGATCTACCGGGCGATGGCGGAGAAACCCTTCCTCGGCATCTGCTACGGACTGCAATTCGCCAACGCGCAGGCTGGCGGCACGATTTATGGCGATGTACAGCGCCAGCTTGGGATCAACCCGCATAGCGCTGAGCGCGGCGCCAGCGAGCATGAAATCAAGATAGATCCAGCCAGCCGTTTGAGCGCCATTCTGCATGCGGAACGAATGCGCGCGAACAGCCACCATATTCAAGCGGTTGCCGATTTGGGCGCCGGACTGCGCCCGGTGGCGCGGTCGACGGATGGCGTGATTGAAGCGATCGAGTCAGAAGACGGACGCATACTGGCGGTGCAGTTTCATCCCGAGCGGATGCTGGACAGCGCGCTGCCCCTTTTTGAGGATTTGGTCAAGCGCGCCGCGAATCCAACCTAGGCATTTACGAGTTTGTAGGGGCGAGACTTGTCTCGCCCTCCCAAGAAGTGGCTGACGGTGTGCGGGGTGGTGTACCAGGTCGCCCTTAAAATGCACGCAGAATTGAACTACAGCAAGCCGATCAAGCGCGTCAGCCAGTCGCGTTTGATGTAGCCGTTTCGCTTATACCAATCGTAGGTATCGCGCAGACTGCTCGGGATATCGAATTGGGGAGGGCCAAGTTCGCGCCGCGCCTTGCCGCCATCAAAGTAGATGTGGGCGCTGCCCAGCCGCGTCTGATCGGCATCCATCGGCGTCTGCATGCCCAGCGCGCGCAGCAGCTCAATGAAGCGCGCCGTCGGCTCCAGCAAGTAGTCGGACATGGCGAAGACCGGCGGCGTCACGCCACAAGCAGCCGCGATCATGCCAAACCATTCGCGATACGAAAGATTGGCGCAGTTGAGGATGTAGCGCTCGCCGCAGCGACCGCGCTCGACGGCGGCCAGATGCGCGCGCGCCACATCGCGCACATCAATGACGGCCAAGCCGCCCGAGGATAATGGCGTCAGCCACTGAAAGCGCGCCATCTCCAAGATGAAGCTGCCGGAGATGGCGTTTAGGTCGCCTGGACCGATGATGACCGTCGGGTTGAGGGTCACGATATCCAGGCCCGCGGCGACGAATTCGGCGGCGATTGCTTCCGCTTTGACCTTGCTCCAGGCATATAGGAAGCGCTCCGGCGCCAGATTAAAGGCATCGCTTTCGTCAGCCGGCGCCGTCCCCGGGCGGATGCCGATGGTCGAGGCGCTGCTGGTGAAAATGACGCGGCGGACGCCGGCGGATTGGGCGGCTCTAAGTAGATTGCGCGTGCCCTCGATATTGATGCGCCAGAGGGCGTCGCGGTCAACATGTTTCCAATAATCGGCTTTGGCCGCGACATGAAAGACGATATCGCAGCCGGAGCAGGCTTCCTCCAGGACGGCGATGTCGTCCAGGTCGCCAGCGATCGCTTCCACGTCCAATCCAGCGAGAACTTCAAGTTTCTTCTCTGAGCGGTAGAGAGCGCGCGCGCCATAACCCGCTTTGATGAGCAGACGGGTGAGATGCGAGCCGACGAATCCGGTGGCGCCGGTGACGAGAGCTTTCATGCGCTTATCTTGCCATAAATCGCGGGCAGGTCAAACCGGGGACGCCCGCCCGCCAACGCAAGCCGTAGGGGCGATCCTCGAGTCGCCCGTCCCCAGCACGTCGATTTCCCTACAACACAATCATGCCGAGCTGGCTGGCGCGGACGACCGCTTCGGTGCGGCTTTGCGCATCCAGCTTGCCCATGATCGCGTTGACGTGGAATTTGACCGTGTGCTGGGTGATACCCAACTCGTGGGCGATGGCGCGGTTGGACAGCCCGCGGGCGAGCAGCTGCAAGACTTCGTCTTCGCGCGCTGTTAGAGGATTGGTCGGCGGCGGAGATGTTTGCGTCATGTCGGCGCCAAGCGAATCGATCAAGCGCGGATCGAGGACGGTCAGCCCCTCTTCCATCGCGGCGAGCGCGGCCACTATGGTGTCGGGAGTACTGTCACGCAGCAGCAAAGCAAAGCAGGGGAAGGCGCGCAAAATTCCCAGCAGGGCCGCCAAGCTCTCGTTATCGTCATTGGCCGCCAGCGCCAGCAACGGAACATCATAGTCAATGCGCGCCAGTCGCTCGCGCATTTGCTGGGCGTCCCAGCCCATATCGACTACCAGCAGATCCGGTTCCAGGCGCTCGAGATCTCGCTGCATGTCGGCGCCGTCGACCTGGTCCAGCACGAAGCAGCCGCGTTCGTCCAGCAGCGCGCGCAAGCCTGCCCGGCTCAGGAGGCTATCGGCGACGATAAGCAGTTGCGCGTCGAATTCGTTTGCCGGTTGATTGGTCATCTTGGGCAGAGGGCGCGAACCAAAGTCGGGCTGTCCAGAATTGCGTCTGCCGAGCGAGCCTGGTCCAACAGCGGCGGTCGATACAACAGTATACGAGGGGCTTCGACAATCGTTGTCAATCTTGCTATAATCTGCGCCGAAACGAAAATAAGCCGTTTATCCCTTCCGCTTCATTTCCCACGGCAAATGCAAAAGGAGGTTCGCTGTGGCACGGGCACAAGTCATGACGCGCGACAGCCATGTAGAGAATACGCTGGATCTGCTGACCGCTGTGTTTGAGCATTATCCCGGGCGCGATTTCGCCGTGCGCTTGTGGGATGGCGCGGTTTGGACGCCGCGCAACGCAAGTACCGCGCGCTTTACAATTGTATTGAATGGTCCATCGGCGTTGCGGCGCATGTTCTTCCCGCCGACCGAGCGCAAGCTGGGCGAAGCCTATATGTTCGGTGATTTCGAGATCGAAGGCGAGTTATACGCAGCCATCGATTTGGCGCGCTTTCTCTGGGAAGGCTGGAGCTGGTCGGACACGTTGCGTTTCGCGCCAAAATTGCTGCGCCTGCCCTCGCGCGAGGCCGGCGGCAACAATCAGATCGCGCATTTGTCGGGCGAGAAGCACTCGGTAAAGCGCGATATGCAGGCGATACAGTATCACTACGATGTCTCCAATGAGTTTTATCAGTTGTGGCTTGATGAGAAGATGGTCTACTCTTGCGCCTATTTCAAAGATCCGGCAGAGAGCATCGACGCGGCGCAGGCGCGCAAGCTCGATTATATCTGCCGCAAGCTGCGGCTGGAGCCGGGCGATCGCCTGCTGGATATCGGCTGCGGCTGGGGGGCTCTGATCATGCATGCGGCTGAGCATTACGGCGTCGAGGCGCTGGGCATCACCCTTAGCGAGAAGCAGCTGGCGCTGGCGAATGAGCGGATTGAGGCGGCCGGCTTGTCCGATCGCTGCCGCGCGGAAATGCTGGATTATCGCAATGTCGATGAAAGCATGCCCTTCGACAAGATCGTCAGCGTCGGCATGGTGGAACATGTCGGGCGCGAGAATCTGGCAATCTATTTTGAAAAAGCATACCGTCTGTTGCGTCATGGCGGCGTCTTTCTCAATCACGGCATTACGCTCTTCCAAGCGCCGAAAATCCCGCAATACCAAGCCAAAGACTCGTTCGTACAGCAATATATCTTCCCGGACGGGGACAGCCAGCATATCGCCTACGTGCTTGACGTGGCGGCGAAAGCCGGCTTCGAAGTGCGCGATGTGGAGAGCCTGCGCGAGCATTATGCGCTGACGCTGAAGAATTGGCTGGCGCGTTTCGAAGCGCATAAAGAGACGATACTCGATATGCTGGGACCAGTCGGTTATCGGCGCTGGCGGATTTACCTGGCGGGCGCGCGCTGGGTATTCGAATCCGGCTACAACTCGATCCATCAGGCGCTGCTTTACAAGACGGTCGATGGCAAAGGCGCGGGTGATCATTTGCCGCTTAATCGCGACGATTGGTACGTGAACTAAGCCAAGCGCGTGCGCTCGCGATTGGCGCCTTGGCTCACACGTCATTTTGAACCCGCGAAATGGGAACCTGCATGGGTGAGCCTTCGGGTCGCCCCTGCATGTCATCGCGCGTGCTTTAGGGCGAGACAAGTCTCGCCCCTACAAATTTCGCTTTGACTGCAGATCGAATCTAGCAAGTTCATTGAAAAGAGACGAAGGGCGACATGGTATGTAGCCCCTACAAGTTTCGGTATGAGCGAATGCACTTTCGGTCAGGCGAGACGCGGCTGAAGCTCCGCCAGGTATACTTCGCTGATCGCCAGCTCGCAGCGCTTGCGGTCGATGAAATAACTGACGCGCTCGTAGCCGGCGTTCTGCAAATTGGCGAGCGCTTTATCGAAGTCGGCGCCGACGCGATGGGCATCGTGCGAATCGGAGCCGATCACCACCGAAATCGCCCGCAGCGCCATCTCCCGCAGCATCACATCGCCTGGGTTCATCTCGGGGTAGGACTTGTTCAAGCCGCTGGTGTTCAACTCCATGGCGATGCCGGTCGCCGCAATCCGATCCAGCGAGCGCTTGATGGTATCGAGATGGTCGGCCACATCATACTCTTTGGGATTGGCGATCTTGACCACATCGGGATGGCTGAGGCAATCGTAAAGACCGGTCTCAGCCGCATTCGCCAGGTTTTCGAAATAACTCTTCTCGTATTCCAGCCGCGTTGACCCGTCCAGGTATTTCGCCTTGTACTCCTTGGTCAAAGCGTGCACCGAGCCGAGGATGTAACTGAAGTCGGCTCTGCCGTGAATTTCGTCGATCCAGGCTTCCATGCCGGGAAAATAATCGCTCTCCATGCCCAGGCGCACTTCGACGCGTCCGGCGAATTCGTCGCCCGTGCGTTCGACCATTTCGACATACTGCGGCAGCTGCGCCAGCGTCATCCGCACGCCCGCGTCCCAACCGTCCGGCATGGGACTGTGGCAGGTGAAGGTGATGCCGCGCAGCCCTTTCTTTTCCGCTTGCTCGGCGTAGGCGCTGAGCGGTCCGCGCGCGTGCTTGCAGAGCGGCGTATGCATATGCGAGTCGTAGAAGTTGCTTTGGTAGGTCATGGCTTCTCCCCGCTGGCGCTAGAAGCCGCTATTGTGCTGGAGATGCGGGGAGATGTCTATTGTGGCTTCAAGCTGACGGCGAATCCGACGGAAATCCTTCGCAAGTCCTACGGCAGCCTACGCTGTTAAGGTGCAAAACCAACGACCTGCGCAAGCTCGAGATTCTGCCCATAGACTTGGCTTCAAACTCGGTCGAAAGGAGTTCTCGAATGTTTGCTCGTTTAACGATTGGATTGGGCTTCCTCATGATAATAGCGGTGCTCGCGCCCATGCGCGTAGACGCGTGCAGCGGTTATTTCTATTTTAGCGCGGAGGACCTGCCGGAGATGGATTTACTCGTGCGCGCGACAGTGATTGATGCCGACGATCGCGGATATAGCGCGGTAATCCGCGTCGAGGAGTACTATAAGGGCGATGGACCATTGCTGCTGACCGTGATGCGCTACAATGTCGGCTTGGAGACGGGCAACGGCGTCCGAGGGTACGACACCGGCTGCCTCTACGACGGTTATGGGCACACCTGGCGCCCCGGATCGACGGGCTATTTCGGACTGAGACACAACAGTTATCAGACCTTTACCGACTCGTATTATGGTTCGGCGCACTTTTTCGCGACTGATGGCCAAGTGCCGTTCCACGAAGCCACCCATCCGGGCTTGTGGGGACCGCCTACCATCGTTTCTGAAGACGAATTCGTGGCGAAGCTGCTGTTAGCAGGCGAACAGGACCAGCCAAAAGCGCCAACCTCAAATGAGGTCGATCGCTACCCGCTAATGCGCTACCTGATGATTACCACTGAGCAAGGCACGCGCTACCAGGTCAATCCCGACCGCAGCGTGACAGCTGTAGACGAGGCGACGGCGGACTTCATCTCGCCCGACGACGCGCATATCGCCTGGCGAATCGACGACGACACGCTCGGCTTCTATTATGTCTGGCCCAACACAAATTCCGAGGAAGCTTACGCGCGGATGATCAAGCTGCCAGGTCGCGATCTGCGCTTCAGCAACGACAGTCACATGGTCGCCGTTTGGGACGACGCGCAATTGTCCGTCTATATGTTTCGGCACGGTGGACCGGGCAACTACCTGGACTGGGGTTTTGGCATGCAAATGGACAAGATCACCAGCACGTCGCTTCAAATGGCTGACGGCGGGTCAGCGGTCGTTCAATGGAGCGCGGACAGCAGCACGATCGCCTGGCAAGATGATACCGGCATCTGGCGCTGGGACCTCTACAACGATGCAGAGCCAACTCTGGTGGTTGACACCAGCAGCCTCAAGAACGCCAAGCTACTGGATCTGTCCGAGAGCGGTCGTTATATACGCTTCCTGAACGGCGATGGTTGGACGCTCTACGACAGCGAAACCGGCGAAACCTTCGCGAATGCGCTGGCGGCTTCTGGTGATCGCCACTTGATTTTCGTCAACAGCGACGATGCGCCGATACGCTATTGGGGCGACAGCGGCAATTGCAAGCCGCCGCTTCGACAAAACTGCGCGGTCCACCTTGGTATCCGAGACGTAGAAACGATAACGGTGTTCCCCTATCAGATGGAGTTGCTAGGGTTGGTCGGCTGCAATGGCGCGGACTGCCGCGTGGAAGGCTTGTCCTGGCATCCAGCGAACGATAACGAATACCGCGATAAAATCGGAGGGCGTTATATTGACGCCAATATTTTGGACCTGCGTCAAGTCGCATTCGACCCCGCCTACAATCAGCCGGCGATTCTGCGAGGCGATTATCAGATCGAATTCAGTTTCTATGATAGCTACTACTTCGAAGAACCGAAGTATGAGCCCTATCTTGACTATCTGAATCTCGAGGGCATAGTCGACAGTCCCATCGCTTCAATTGAATGGGGGCAGCCGACCTTCTACGACAGCTTTATGCTGACGGCGACCGAATACCTGCCGCGGACGGTCTCCACTGCCGACGCAGTCACCGCTCATCCGTTTCCCCGCGCCCTCGGATAAGGGAGCGTAAGTCGGACATTCTTCGTGACAGCCGGCGCGCCAAGCGTCGGCTGCCGCGTCTCTCGCTTGAGGTCCATGTGCCAAGCCGCTCAGCCTGCTTCATCTTGCCCAATCTACGCGTGGCTCGCTTCCTACGCATGTCCGGCGGCGAATGTAGCTGCAGGCGAAACCGATGGGCTATCCACGCGCAACCTACGGCAAGCTACGCCCTGCCTGCGCCAATTCGACGAACGAGCCAGATCCAAATCTCCCCATTTAGACTGAAATGGACATCGAAACTGGGAGGGTCCTCGACATGATATGGCGTCAGACTGTTTTCTTCGCGTTATCGGCGATAATGTTTGCATTCTCGTCTTCAAACGTATGGGCTTGCACGGGAAGGCCCTATGCAGCCGAGATGAGCGATATCCACGAGTTTGACCTTTGCGTGCGCGCGACCGTCATCGAGTGGGACGACCGCGGCTTCAACGCCATACTTCGCGCGGACGCATACTACAAAGGCGAAGGTCCGCGGCTGCTGGTCGTCAAGCGCCACTTGCCGGCATTGGAAAGCGTCACAGTTAGGCGCGGATATAGCAACGGCTGTCTGGGAAACGGTGGCGGACAGCGCTATCACAAAGAAATGAGCGGCTACTTCGGACTGAAATCAAATCATGACGGAACGTATACCGACTGGCATTTCGGTTCATCGCTCTTTATCCCTTGGGATGGCGTCATTCGCTACTTTGAAGACTACGAGTGGAAAGAGATCGCGGAATCAGAGTTCATTGCCAAGCTGCTGAAGCTCGGCGGACGCGATGCGCCTGTCGATCCCATTGTCGAGGAAGTGCAGCGATATCCTTTGATGCGCTACCTAATGATCACGACCGAAAATGGCACGCGCTACCAGGTGAATCCCGACCGCAGCGTGAAGACTCTGCCTGCCAGCGCGCCATTTGCCATGTCGCCCGATGGCGCGCATTGGGCGCTTCGTCTTGATGAAGATACGCTTGGAATCGGGCGGCCCTATACGCGGCAAGGCAACCCATCAGTCCCATACTTCTCAGAGGTCTCCGGGCGAGATCTGCTTTTCAGCAATGACAGCAATATGGCAGCAGTCTGGGATGAGTCGCAACTGTCGATCTATCTATTCAGCATTGCGGACTTCAATTATCGAGGTGGCGGGATGGGCATGGATCGGATCGCCGTGGTTGATATCAACGCAATTGGCCGTTCGGCGCCGCGCGTCATCTGGAGCGCAGACAGCACGACGCTCGCTTGGCAAGACGCGTCGGGCATCTGGCGCTGGAACCTGTATGAGGAGGAGCAGCCGACACTTGCAGTCGCCGACCACGATTGCCACCTGATTGACATTTCGAGCGGCGGCCGATACCTGCGATATGGAACGGCGCGCGGCTGGACTCTGCTCGACAGCAGCAGCGGCAAGCGCTACCGCAATGCGCTGGCTGCGCCGGGAGAGACAGGGCTGGTCTTTATCAATAGCGATGACGAGCCTGTTCCTCCGATGCGCGACGGTTCCAACTGTAAGCCCCCGCTTCAGCAGGATTGCGCGCTATACCTTGACACGATGGTGAAGCCGGTGGAGCTGCACGTGTATCCACGTAAGGACGGGAAATTCGGCCTGCTTTTCTGTGAATTCGAGGGCCTGTGCGAGGATAGACGTTTTTCCTGGAACCGTTCGGCTCTCTGGCACGGATACTATGAGTTTGATCCCGATATGGACAAAGAGCGATGGCGTCAATATGCCTACGATCCCTACTATGATCAAAAGGCAATCCTGTATGGGGATTACCGCATTGACTTTGAAACCTATTTGGATTGGGGCTTTACCTACGGCTTTGCCAGTGACCGTCCGCGCGATACGCTTGATCTCGAAGGCATCGTCGACAGCCCAGTCGCCTCTATCGAATGGGGACAGCCGATCTTTTACGACAGTTTCATACTGACCGCGACCGAATACTTGCCGCGAACGGTGACCATTGCCGGAAGCGCATGACACTGAAACAACGGCGAACTGCAACTCGCCGACGGCGCAGAACCGTCGGCGAGCGCCGCAAATCATGGCGAATTGAATGAACAAAGCTAGCAATCGACAAAGGGACAAGCGATGAATATACGCGCAATCGGGCTTTCGACGCTTCTGCTGGCAATTGGCGTCTTCGCCGCGCCAATCGCGTCAGCCTGCATGGGCCCAGCGCCATATGACTACGCGAATATGCCTGAGATGGATCTCTGGGTACGGGCGACGGTGATGGATGTTGACGACCGCGGTTTTAGCGCCATTTTGAAAGTACAGAAATATTACAAGGGCGAGGGACCCGAGTGGTTGGCGGTGGTTCGCTATCCGGTTGGCTTGGAAACCGCCCGCCGCGTAAGAGGTTATCCCACCGCTCCCTGCCTCTACGCCGGTTATGGCACACGCTTGCGTCTGGGGCGTGACGGTTACTACGGGCTTTCGAGCAATGGCGACGGCACATTCACCGACCAGCTTTACAATGCGGCGCACTACTTCTTTGTCGACGGAGAAATGGACGGCGATTATTACGTTGACGATCCCGACGGCTACATGGAATTAATCTTCCTGACTGAACTGGAATTTGTGGCTCGCTTACTGGAGATTGGCGGGCGTGACGAAGCGGTCAAACCGGACCAGTCGGAAGAATCGCGCTATCCCCTAATGCGCTATCTGCTCGTCACACTGGAGGATGGCGCCCGGCTGCAGGTGAATCCCGATCGCAGCCTGAGCTTGCTCGGAGTAGACGACCCGGTCGCCATATCGCCTGATGGCGCGCACACGATTTATCGTAGAGGCGACGATACCTTGGTCTTCAACTACATTTGGGGCGAGCGCTACATGGCGGAAGATTTCCAAGACAAAATAGAGCAGCCGGGACAAAAGGCCGTATTTTCGCCGGACAGCAATATGGTCGCCGTGTGGGATGATGATCATCTCGCGGTGTACATTTATCGCGGCAATGGCGTACCCAATGAATTAGGTCGGTTCGCCCGCTTGACGCCTGAGTTTGACGCATCCGCAGACTCGAAAAATAATGTTGGCGGCGACCTAGAGATACGCTGGAACGCTGAGAGCAGCACCGTCATTTGGCAAGACGCGAGCGGAATCTGGCGCTGGAATCTGTTTGAGGAGGCCGCGCCAACGCTGATTCCGTGCCCACACCAGCGCGAAGCATGCGCGCTCATCGGACTCTCACGCAGTGGACGCTTTGTAGGCTACCGCTCCGATGCTGCACTTCACCTTTTCGACAGCCAGTTGCAGAAAACTCACCATAATGCCGTCGTCGCGCCCAACGAAAACAACGTCATCACCTTTGAACCGGATCGCGGCCGAGCGTGGGATTGGAAGCGAGGAACGAGCTGCCGCGCGCCCATGAACAAGAATTGCGCTGCCATGCGCGCGTACAGTAAAGGGTCGTTCATTTCATCGTTTCCATATCAAATGGAACTCATGGGAAGTGTGTTCTGCGAGGATAGCGACGGCTGTTGGGTTTTGGGCCAACCGTGGCACCCCTCTAGAGACAACGATGCTGGCTTCGCTGGTGGAAGGGAGATTGATGTCTCCATGTACAGACTTAGGCAGATCGCTTATGACCCATTCTACGATCAGCCTGCCGTATTGCGAGGGGACTACCAGATCGAATTTGACTTCTATTCCAGCGGTTACTTTGAGGGCTGGCTGGATATCGACGAAACCGACTTTGCTCAACTCGATTTTCTAAATCTCGAGGGCATCGTCGACAGCCCTATCGCTTCAATCGAATGGGGACAGCCGATCTTTTACGACACCTTCATGTTGACGGCGACTGAGTACCTGCCGCGTACGGTGACTATTGCCGGGGGGCCGTGACGCCGGGTCAACTCGTCGCGCGACGAACGATCTCGGAGATCCGCGCTTCGGTAGCATCGTCCAGTTCGGTCAGGAACCAGGCGTTGGGAATCAGCTTGTCGGGAGTGGATTCGTCGATGAGCAAATTCGCTTTCTCGGTAAGTCCGAAGGTCAGGTAGTCATCCTTGCGAATGAAGACGAGGACGGGTGTGCTGCGGCCGCGCGCGTAACCGGGCATGCCGTACCATAGCCGTGGCTTGAGCTTGGGCGCAGCTTCCAAGATGATGTCGTGCATCCGCAAGCCGATGTCCGCGTCATCGCCAAACATCTGGGGAATCTTCTCCAATACCGCCGCCAGATTATCGGCGTCCTTGTCTGCCTTTATTGTCGCCATATCGATTTCCTTTCCAAGAACTCCAATGATATTACTGCTTGAATTTGTCGTGGGCTAGGGAGTGCGTGCGTGTCACGGCTTCGCATCTTCTCGTGCGCAGGCTATCCCGCCCTCGACCCCTCCGCGGGGCATCAAGCAGGGTTGTATTCCATGGCCGTGTAGGGCGATTTTGCCAAGATCTCGTCACTAAAAACATTGCCAGGTTAAACCTCCCCCCCATTGATATGGGTGGACCGAGGGGGGTAGGCCAAGTGCGAAAGCCGGCGCATGTGCTGACGATTGTCGCGGTAGAGATCGCGGTAGATCGGATACAGCTGGTCGTATATCGCCGTCGCCTGCGGATCGGGCTCGATGCGGCGCGCGATGCGGACCCAGCGCTCTTGCAGCGGGCGCCAATCGTCGAAGATGCCGGCCGCCATGCCCGCGATATAGGCGTCGCCGTAAGCCGCGCCGATGGTCTCCGCCGGCAGATCTTGCGGCAAGCCAGTCACATCGCTACAGATCTGCAGCCAGAGCGCGTCCTGCGCCCCGCCGCCGATGGCAATCAAGCGCTGCGGATTCGCATCCACCTCCCTCATCGCCTCGATGTTGTGGCGCAGACCGTAAGCGATGCCCTCGAGGCAGCTGCGATAAAGGTGGGCGCGCTTGTGGCTGAGGGTCAGACCGAAGAAGAGACCCTTGGCATACACATCGTTGATCGGCGTCCGTTCGCCGCTGAAATAGGGCAGGGTGATCAGCCCGGCGCTGCCCGGTGGCGTTTGGGCGGCGCGCTCCGCAAGCAGCGCAAAGGCGCTTTTCCCGCTTGCTTCCGCGGCCAGGCGCTCTTCGTTTGCCAGTTCATCGCGGAACCAGCTCAGCAGCGCGCCCGAAGTGGACATGCCGGCCGCTAGAATTGCCGCGCCCGGCGCCGCGTGAACCGATGCCCAAAGGTCGCGATGCGGGCGGTAGCGAGTGGTCGTCTGTATCAGAAAGAGCGTTGTGCCGTACATCACCATCAAGTCGCCATTGGAGGTTGCGCCAGCGGCGACCGCTTCCGCGAGCGCATCCGCTGTGCCGACGGCGACCGGCGTGCCGCGCGGGATGCCCGTTTCTTCCGCCGCTCTCGCCGTCACCGTTCCGGCGCATTCAATTGACCAGCGCGTCTCCGGCAGCCATTCCAGTGGGCAGACCGTCTCCACCCACTCCTGGCGCCAAGCCAGTTGATGCACATCGAAGAAGGGCGTGAAGTAGGGAGCGACATAATTGTCAAGAACAAATTTTTCGGTGAGCTTGAAGACGAGATAAGTGGTGGCGGTGACGATCTTGCGCGTCTTATCGAATAGCGCAGGCTGCTGCTTGCGATACCAGAGCGCCTTGGGACCGACCGATTGCGCCGAGAGCAGCTGGCCCGTCCGCGCGAAGACGGCGTCTTCGCCCAGCGCCGCCGTCATTTCCGCGATTTCTTCGCCAGCGCGCGTGTCGATGCCGTAGAGGATGGCGGGGCGCAACGGACGATGACTCTCATCGAGCGGCAGCATGGTCGGGGCGATGGCGCTGGCGGCGACGCCGGCGATCCGATTTGGGTCGATGTCGGCTTTGGCGATCAGGGCGCGCGAAATGGCGCAGAAATCATGCCACCAGATGGCGTCGGCGTCTTGCTCCGCCCAACCGGGCTGGGGCATATCGAAGCCATGGCTGACGGCCTGCTCAGCAATGATGCGCCCGCGCAGGTCAACCAGCACCCCCTTTGAGCTGGAGGTGCCGATGTCGATGCCCAGCAGCAGACGATCGTCGCTCACCAGAATAACTCGATCGGCTGCCCGGACCGCGCCGAATCTTCAACGGCGGCCAATACGCGCGTGACCAGCGCCGCCTCCGCGCCGGTGGCGAGTACGGGCGCGTCATCGACGACGGCATCGACAAAGCGGGCAATCGCCTCCAAAACAAAGCCGTTGAGACGAGCCGTGCTGGCATCAGCCGACAAACCGAGCACATCGGGCAGGCTTGCGTCAGCGCGCGTGAATTTCTCCACCATGCGATGATCGGATGTATTGATGTGCATCACGCCTTCGCTCCCCAGCAATTCCATCTTGAAGTTGAAGACGTTCGGTTCCGTTTCCGGCAGAATCCAACTGTTCTCCAGGGTGACGACGGCGCCGCGCTCGAATTCGACAATGGCGATATGGAAGTCCTGCGTGTCGATGCCCAGCTCTCTCAGGACGCCCGAGCGGCTGACGGCGTAGACGCGCTTTGGTCGGTCCTGGAGCAGCCAGCAGGCCATATCGAGCGTATGACTGGCCAAGAACCAAAGCGCGGAGCTCTTGCTCGCCCAGGGCAGCATCTGCGTCGGCACAAATGTCGTATTGCTGAGCCGGGCGTAGATATATTTGAGTTCTCCCAAGTCGCCGTCCAGCACCGCCTTCCTGGTCGCGACAAAAGCTGGGTTGACGCGATTTTGGAAATCCACCATCAGCTTGACGCCGGCGGCATCGGCGGCGCGAAGGATCGCTTCGGCGTCGTCCACGGTGGTCGCCAGCGGCTTCTCAACCAGGATATGTTTACCCGCTTCGGCGGCGGCGACGGCGATCTCGCGATGGGCGAAATCTGGCGTAGCGATCGACACCGCGGCTATATCGGAGCGCGCGAGCAAATCGCGATAGTCGGTATAGATATGCGGCGCATCGTAACGCTCGGCGACCTCGCGGGCGCGCGCCTCATTCAGATCACAGATGGCGACCAGTTCCGCCTGCGGCATGCGATGATAAACTTGAGCGTGCAGCTCGCCGCCGACGATGCCGGCGCCGATGACGCCGAATCCGGTTTTTGTCATGTGAATCCCTCCGGGCTATGTCCGGCGATAAAACGGAGATACAATCGAATATGAACGGAAATCAGGCATTGTATTTCGTTAGTTTGAGAAATAAGGCATACTGTGTTATGCTTTCGCCATACGCGAGTGTCTGCTTCGCAAAGGAAAGCGCATGGACGTCGAAGACAAACTGAACCAGCACGAACGCGCCATTGGGCGGATTGAAGGCAAGCTGGAATCGCTGGCCACGAAGGAATTCGTGCGCAAAGAAGTCAACGATGCTGTCAGGATTCTCGACGCTAAGATTGACGCGAAAATTGACAAGCAGACCGAAGACATCGCCGACAAACTGCAAAAGCTTAGCGACAAAATCGAAAACGAGCGCAGTTGGCGCATGAAGATCACCGGCGCCGCCAGCATTCTCGCGTTGCTTTTCGTCGCCGTTTCCAGCTTGATTACCGCGCTTGTAAGTTTAGGCGTCATCACTCCGTAACGTCTCTCCATTTGGCATTGCGCCGAAATTCAGTTTCTCTCCAATTCTAGAGTCTCGTCGCTCCTAGCAGACGCCTAGCCTTTCACCGCGCCGAAGGTAAGACCGCGGACGACGTATCGGCCCAGAAGCAAGAAAATTATCATCGGCGGCAGCATGGCGACCACCGCCGTCGCCGCGATATGCCCCCAATAGACACCGGTTGAAGCGAAGAAACTGATGGTGCCGACGGGTAAAGTCGTCGTGCTTTGCTTGCTGAGCGCCAGCGGGAAGATAACATTGTTCCAGCTGAAGACAAAGGTGAACATGGAAGTAACAATGATGCCGGGCAGCGCCAGCGGAATGATGATGCGGAAAAACGCAGCAAAGCGATTGGCGCCATCGACCCAAGCCGCCTCCTCCAAATCGAGCGGCACCTCGTCGATGAAGCTCTTGAGCAGCCAGACGGAAAAGGGTATCGCCAGGGTCTGCAGCGTCACGATCATCGCCTGGTAGCTGCCGGCCCAGCCTATGCGCGACATTAGGATGAAGTAGGGAATCACAAAGACGATCGGCGGCGCGATCAGCAGACTGATATACCAGTTCATGATGAATTCTTTGCCCCGCATTGCAAAGCGTGACAGGGCATAGGCGGACGCCAGCGCGAAGGGCAAGCTGAGCAGCGTGGCGCCGCTGCTGACGATGACGCTGCTGAGCAACTGCGGCGCGTTCTTGCCCGGGTCGACGAAGGTATCGCCGAAGTTGCCCAGATAAGGCTCGAAGATGAGCTGCGGCGGCAGCGTATAAGCTTCGCTGGGATGGCGAAAGGCGAGCAAGATGAACCAAAAAATCGGTCCGAGGAAAAAGATCATGACCAGCGCCATGAGCGCGTAAATGATGATTTTGTGGCGCCGCTGCATCCGCCGCATCCACTCACCATTCCCGCTTGCGATAGATGAAGAAGAGGTAGAGATTGATGATGATGCTGACGCGGTCTAACCCCTCCCCCGGCCCCTCCCCAAAGCATTGGAGAGGGGATACCGCGAACGACAGTTGAAGCCAAAATGGCTTAGATCTTGAAAGAAACACGACTCTACCATTCCCTCTTACGATAGATGAAGAAGAGGTAGAGATTGATGATGATGCTGACGATGATTACGACTAGCCAGGTCATGGCGGCCGTTAAACCGATGTTGTAATTGACCAAGCCTTCGCGATATAGGTTGAAGCTGAGTGTGCGTGAGGCGGTGCCCGGTCCACCGCTGGTGAGGACGAAAACCAGATCAAAACTGTTGAAAAGCTGCATGAAACGGATCATCACCAGAAAGGCGGCGATGGGACGCAGCAGCGGCAAGGTGATCGACCAGAACATGCGCCATGCGCTCGCGCCATCCACCTGCGCCGCTTCCTTAACCTCCTCCGAAATCGACAGCAAGCCGGCGTAGAGCACGATGGCGAAGAAGGGCGTCCACTGCCAGGTATCGACGGCGCCGATGCTGAAGAGCGCCGTATTGGCATTGCCGAGGAAACCTTGTGGCGGCACGGGAAAGCCGATGCCACTCAGCATCCAGGGCAAGAGGCCGCCTTTCGGCTCCAGCAGATAACGGAAGAGAAAGCCGGCGACCACCGGCGCCAAAGTCGTCGGCATGATCAGCAGGGCGCGCATCAAACCCATGCCGCGCAGGTGCGTATGCAGCAGCAGCGCGATGCCCATGCCAAGCCAGAATTGCGCGAATGTGCCGAGGAAACCCAGGAGCAGCGTATTCTTCAGCGCCACGCCAAAGGGCGTCACCTGAAAGACCATGCGGTAATTGTCCAAGCCGGAATAATAGAGCGGCGCCGGACCCATTTGCAGATTCCAGAACCAGAAGCTGTTGCGCAGGGCGAAAGCCAGCGGATACAGAATCAGCGCCAGCAGTACGATGACCGATGGCGCCAGGAGGAGATATGGGAGGCGTCGGTTTAATGCGTAGCGGTTGGGCAAAGGTCGAATCCAAGGAAGCAATCTAGTAGGGGCGACCTATCAGGTCGCCCGATTTTGTGCCTTGTGATTTAGGGCGACCCACTGGGTCGCCCCTACAGAAATTCGTCTGTGGGATTACATCCCCGACAGGCTAGCTTGCAGCGCCTTGGTGTTCTCCAGCGTGTCGTCGAAGCTCTCGACGCCGTAGGGGATCATCTGATTGCCGCGCAGGATATTCTCAAAGAGCGTCTGCGTGGTGGCAAGCGCCTGCTCCGACGAGACCTGACCCGACATCGCCTGGTTGATTTGCAAGCCGTAGACGCCTTCCAGCGAGGTGTAGATCGGCGCCGGCGGACGAACCACCTTGCCGTCACCGAGCTTCATCATCTCCAGTTGCGTGCTCAGGAAGGGATAGATCGCGTTCAGATCGGCATCGTCATAGTTGGACTGGCGGCTGAAATCAGCGAATTGGTAGCCCTTAACGTTGACTTCGCCCATCGCTTTCTGCGCTTCCGAGCCAGTCGCCCACTTGATGTATTGCCAAGCCGCTTCCTGATTGGCGGAGGTCGATGGCATGCCGAGGGACCAACCGCCCAAGCTGACCACTTGATCGCCGCCGGCGGTAAGCGTCGGCAGCACTGCCGTCTCGAACTTATCGACAACGGGCGAGGGCGTGCCAGTCAGATAGCCTTCGTTGTTGACCAGATAGAAGTAAGGCGTCCAGTGATAGAACATGCCGATATCGCCTTGCGAGAAGCGCGTGCCGGCGTCAAACCAAAGGTAGTTGATCGATTCCGGCGGGGACAGCTCGTAGAGGCGCGTCCAGTCATTGAGCGCAGCCAGGTTGGCCTCGCTGTTGATGGTCGGCGTGAAGTCCCAGGGCGCTTCGGGAAACTGCGTAAACCAGCGCGTGCCGTAGCTGGCGGAAAGCTGACTGTACATATGCACAACGGGCACCGGCTGCGCGCCGATGACGGTGGTGCCGTACATCGAGGCGCCATCGAGATCCATGCCATTGATCTGCTCGAGGATGCCGAAGTAATCTTCCCAGGTCCACATGCCGGCGTCAGCCACCGACGACGGCAGCGGATCAATGCCAGCCGCCTCAAAGAGATCGGTGCGATACATGATGCCTTGGGCATAAGAAGCGATCGGCAGCGTCCAGACGCTATTGCGCCAGGTGCTGAGCGAATAGAGGCATTCCGGCACAAAGTCATCGAAATGGGCATCGGAATCCATGGAGATGAAATCATCAAGCGAGCGGATCCAGCCGTTGTCAGCGTATTGGCTGATCCACATCTGGTCGACGGCGATGACATCGGCATCGGCGCTCTGCGTCAGGAAAGCGTTGACCAGGCGCGCTTGCAAGGCGGTATAACCAAGCGACTCGATGTTGACGGTGATGCCGGTCATCTCGGTGAATTGATCGGTGACGCTTTGAAGCGCCAGATCCCAGGGATCGCCAACAGTGAGGACGTTGATTGTTGTATCAGATTGGGCGGCGACACGAGCGAGATTGCCCAGCGGCGTAGCGCCCGCCAGCGCGGCGCCGGCCGCTCCACCAGCTTTCAGAAAGTCGCGGCGGCTGATTCCTTGTTTGGACATGATTGACTCCTTGATTTGTGAATGCGATTGAAGATAACCATCGGCGATTTCTTTCGATAGGCGCCTCCTCCGTTTCCAGTTATATCAGCAGTTTTCCGTCAAGCATGACCGGCTCGCCATCGACGGTTACCGCGCCGCCGGTTCGCAGGTCCTTGACCAAATCCCAGTGTATGCTCGATTGGTTAACTCCGCCACATTCAGGATAAGCCCGGCCCAGCGCCAGATGGATGGTGCCGTCGATCTTTTCATCATAAAGTATATCGCCGCTGATTCTATCGATGTGCGGATTCAAGCCAATGCCGAACTCGCCCAGGCGGCCGGCGCCAGCGTCCGTCCGCAGGATGCGCCGCAGGTAATCCTCATTGCCGCTCGCGCTGGCATGGACTAGCGCGCCAGCCTTCCACTCCAGGCGAATGTCGGGAATGAGCCGTCCGCCGAAGATTCCGGGTAGCTCAAAGCGAATCGTTCCGTTCAGCGTCTCATTGACCGGCGCGGTGTAGATTTCGCCATCGGGCAGATTGATCTTGCCATCGAATACCAGCCATTTGCGTCCGGCGACGGAGAAGCTGAGGTTGGTGTCAGCGCCGGCGACGATGCGCACGGTCCGCGAGCCGCATAAGCGTTCCGCCGATTCGCGCCAGCGCATTGCAGCCGATTCATAGTCCAGCAAACAGGCGGCGAAGAACATGTCTTCCAGCGCGTCGAGCTTGACGCCGCTGCTGCGCGCCATCGCCTCGTTGGGCACGCGAACCAGGCACCAGCGCGTCTTATCCCAGCGCATCGCCGAAATCGCGCCCTGCGCCGCTTGATTGGCCGCCAGCGCCGCCGCGTCAATACCGCGCATCAGGCTTGCGTCGCTAGCCCCGCGCAAGCCGATATAGACATCGGCCCAGTCCATGCCATACGCCTCGATCTCGGGCCGCCAGCTCACCTGCTCGGCATCGCCAAATCGCAGCAGCGAATGGCGCAGCCGCTCGGATAAGAACTGAACTTGGGGATAAGCGCCGGCTTTGACGCAGGCTTCATAGACGGCTTGCGCCAGCGGAAAGGTCTGCGCTTCGACCATGGCGATCATGACGCGCTCGCGCGGCTGCACCGCGGTCGAATAACCCACCAGCAAATCGGCGACCTCAGGCCAGCGCGGGTCCATCGGATCAGGCATTACAGGTGTGGAAGTGGGATGCGAGCCAGGTCATGGCGGGAGTATAGCATGGGGGTGGGTGTGTTGGCGAAGTTAGCGACAGCACAAGGAGCACTACCGCCTAACGATCAGATGAACGTCATCAGGTGCTTTAGTTAATGACCCGTTACAGCCGGACACGCTCAATCAGCGGCTGAATCTTGCTGTTCCTGAAACGGAATACATTCAACGGGGATGGGTATCCGTTGAACCTCAACTTGCTCGCCATCCTTGATTTGAAATACAACATAACGGTACACGCCGTCGCCCCTGTACGGAAAACCCTGAATGTTGAGATTATAGCGAACGAACTGAGATTCGCTTAAGGGCAGCTTGAGATCGGGACCACCTAAATCCTCGCCCTCTGGCGACATCAAGCGAATTTGCACATCAATATCGACGCTGTTCTCTAATTCCTCTTGCCACCAACTGGTGACAATATGAAAGTTAAGAGGGATGACTACCTCATCGACGTCGTCCGCGTCCAAACCGGCCGAGAAACTGATTCCGTCCAGTACGTTGATCAGGCTGAAAGCACTAGAGTTTTTGTCTTCTGAGGTGATCTGACAGAGGATTGTCCAGATATGTTGCATATTTTGTCCCCATTGATTGTAAATGGAGCTGCTGCGCCCATTTGCGTTGCTTCGCCCGATGAGTTCCATTTGCCATTCTCAACTGACGTAGTGTCGCCAAAATAACTGATGGAGCTTTTGAAAGGATTTGCAAAAGGTTTCATGTGTCTTGAGATATGCAAAGCTAAGTCAACTGACCACCACAGCTTACCCTTTTCCAAGATATACTCGCTCATCTTCTTGGCAAACAACGGATCGGTACGATACAAACAGTATAAGTATGCCGCAACAGCGACATCAAAAGCCGATCCAGGTTCGTCTTTGTGCTTTGCAAATAGGGAAAGAACTTGTTTGCCTACGATGTCGGAGTAGGTAGGATACAGCAGCACTTCGTTAATGAGATCGGCGATAGTCCGGTCTCGTGACATAGCTTTTCTCAAAAGCTTGAAACCACTGAATAACATGTATCTCGATTGAAATTCTGTGCTTTCAATCTCAGAAAAGAGATCATGAAGTTTCATCAGGCTTCCTTTCGCTCCAGAAATGCCTCCCAAGCCCATATTCAATAGGCACATCGTGCAAATGGTGGACCATTTCTCCCGCAAAACCCCACTTGCTCAGAATCCAAATGTTATTTGCATTGTCTCTGTCCACACATATTACCATACCTATATGGGTAAATTCATTATCCTGCTCATATAGAACGACATCCCCAACGGCCAGATCTTTTCGCAGTACTTTCGTAAAGCCGTCTTTTGTCAATATATTTTCAATTTCGTCAGAGTCCAAATCAATCCACGCGCGACGGTTAGCCAATACCATTCCAACGCAATTATAGGGATACTCGGAAATCGAACGAACCGTAACCAAACTTTTTCTGGCCCCTAAGGCTTCACGCGCTATCTTAGTATTTTCCGCCACGGTATGGGCGACAAGATATTCTCGTAAGTTGACGTATTGCGCATGCTCCGGCAATTCTATTGGCTCGCCTGAACGCAGGTAGATTGGCTTTTGCTCAGGATATGCCGAAGGTAGTACGGACATTAAAACTCCGCGTATCTTAACGAGCGATACGGTATCACTTTCACCTAAACTTGCATAGTCAGCAATGTCCTACACAATCTCCCCCTCCACCCGCGCCTTCCCCAGATGCTCCCGCTCCAACTCCACGATCTCCGGATCCAGCTTCACAAAGAGCGGACTCGGCGCCCGCAGCCGCTGACCCGGCGCCAACCCACTATTCTGCCACCGCCCGATCGCCGCGCTCCCGTCGTAGACCAGCGCCAGGTGATCGCGCGTTTCTTCGCTGTATTGCTCAATCGATAGCTCGCCGAAGAGCTGCCCATCATAACCGAGCATCTCGTGCACTTGCTGCGAACTGAAAGGCGTGAAGGGCGCGAAGAGAATTTTCAGATTATCGATGCAGCGCAGCGCCGCATAGACTGAGCGGGCGGCATCGGCGCGGTCGGGCTTCAGCGTCTTCCAGGGTTCGCGCTCGTTAAGCCAGGCGTTGACCTCGCGCGTTAGCGACAGCGTCTCTTCCAGCGCCTCTTTGAGCTGGACCGCGTCCAGCAGCGCGCCGATGCTATCAAAGCCCGCTTCGGTCTTGTTGATGATCGCCTCGTCCGCTTCGGTCAAGGCATCGTATTGCGGCACGACGCCATCAAAGCGCTTGAAGGCGAAACCAAGCATGCGATTGACCAGATTGCCCCAAGCGGCCAGCAGCTCGTTGTTGACGCGCGCCAGGAATCCATCCCAGGAGAAATCACTGTCCTGCCGCTCGGGGAAAGTGCGGGCGACATAGAAGCGCACGGCATCGGCTTGGTAGCGCTCCAGCAGGTCGGGCAGCCAGACCGCCCAATTGCGCGAGGTCGAGAACTGCTGTCCCTCGATATTCATGAACTCATTTGCGGGCACATCGTAGGGCAGCTGCAGCGGGATATCGCCATAGGTCGGGTCGTTCTCGTTATAGATGCCGTCAATGCCGAGCAGTTCGGCTTGCCAGATGATCGTATGGAAGGGGATATTGTCCTTGCCGATGAAGTTGTAGATCTTGGCTTCCGGGTTGTACCACCATTTCTTCCAGGCATCGGGCTGGCCGATATTATGCGCCCATTCGATGCTGGCGGTGAAATAACCCATGACCGCGTCAAACCAGACGTAGAGGCGCTTGTCTTCCCAGCCATCCAGCGGCACGCGGATGCCCCAATCGATATCGCGCGTGATCGGGCGGCCGCGCAGCCCCTCCTTGACGAAGTTCTGACTGAAGCGGCTGACGTTGGGGCGCCAGTGATGCTCGTGCGCCGCCAGGTATTCCAGGATCTGCTCGGTGAATTGCGCCAGATCGAGGAAGTAATGCTCCGATTCACGCTGGATGAGCTTTTCATCGGGATTGTTGCGGCTGTGCGGATCGATGAGCTGAATCGCGTCCATCAAGTTGCCGCAGTTCTCGCATTGGTCGCCGCGCGCGTAGGGGTATTTGCAGATATAGCAGGTGCCCTCGACATAGCGATCGGGCAGGAAGCGCTTCTCGCTCTCGCTGTAGAGCAGGGTCTGCTTCTCTTTGTAAAGATAACCGCGCTCCAGCAGCCGCGTGAAAATGTCGCGCGCCACCTGATGATGATTCTCGGTGTCGGTATGGGTGAAGAGATCGTAGCTGACGCCGATTTTGCGCTGCGTCCGCAAGAAGCGTTCGTGATAATGCTCGAAGACTTCCAGCGGAGAGAGACCGCGCTTGTCCGCCTCAACCGTGATCGGCGTGCCATGGCTGTCGGAGCCGCTGACCATCAACACATGACTGCCGAACAGGCGATGATAGCGGGCGAAGATATCAGCCGGCAGGTAGGCGCCGGCCAGATGCCCGATATGCAGGTCGCCATTGGCGTAGGGCCAAGCCACCGATACGTGAATATACTCCGCTGACATGATTCACTCCCTTACTTGCAACCGCGTAGACAAACAAAAAAACCGCCTGTCGCTGACAGACGGTCTTGAAATCCAGCTTTGCGCTGCCTAGGCAAGCGACAACAGCCGTCTGTCGTCGGTGACGCTCGGCATCCGCATAGGCATCGTTTTGGCGTTGTGATATTTGTTCATGGCGCAGAGTCTATCACGCGGACAGACGAACTGTCAAGCGCGGCCGCTCAGCGCTGCAATGTGGGGTCGAAGGCATCGCGGATGCCATCGCCGATGATGTAAAAGCAGAGCACGGTGACGGAGATCATCAATATGGGGAAGATGATGAGGTGCGGTCCATGCCGGAAGAATTGGAAAGATTTGGTCAGCATATTGCCCCAGGTCGCCTGCGGTGGCTGCACACCCAAGCCCAGGTAACTCAAGCCGGATTCGGCCAGAATCAGCCCGGCGATGCCCAAGGCGAGTTGCACGACGGTGATCGAGACCAGATTGGGCAAGATGTGGAAGAAGAGAATGCGAAAAGGGCTGGCGCCCATCGCTTGAGCCGCGAGCACGTATTCTTTGGCGCGGATGGACAGGGTTTGTCCGCGGATCAGGCGCGTCGTTCCGGTCCAGCCGATCAAGGTAACAACCAAGACCAGTGACTGCGCCGAGAAAGACAAGACCGAAGAAAGCAGAATCAGCAGAAAAAGGGATGGTATCGAATCCAGCGTCGTGATGATCCAATGAAACACGTCGTCGGTTAGCCCGCCAAAATAACCCGTGATCATGCCCAGCACGACGCCGATCGTAGATGAAAATAGCGCGCCGAAGAAGCCGATAGCCATTGACACGCCGCCAGCATGCAAAAGTCGCGCCAATTGATCGCGGCCAATGTCGTCAGCGCCCAAAATATAACCCTTGGTCAGCGGCGGTGTGAAAATATCGGCGGTGGCGGGCTCGTTGGGGTCAACCTGCATGATGACATCAGTGATCAGAGGAGCGGAGGCGGTGATGATTGTCAGAATGACGATATAACCCAGGGCGACGAGCGTCAGCCGGTCACGCCGGATCGATTGCAGCGCCTTGTACGTGAGGGATTTGCCGACGAGAGCTTGGCCCGCTGCTCCCATAAGGGCGACTTCTCTTCGCGATACCGCCATGCTCGCGCGCCCCTTATCCTAGTTGTAACCGATCCGGGGATCGATGATCCCGTAGAGAATATCGGAAATCAGGTAGCCCAGAATATTGGCGATCGAAGCGTAGATGACCACGATCATCACCACCGGGAAGTCACGCTGGACCACGGCGTTGACCGCCTGACGTCCGACGCCGGGCCACGAGAAAACCGACTCGGTGATTGCCGCGCCGCTCAAGAGAAATGTGATGGACGGACCGAGAAAAGTCGCGATAGGAATGAAAGCGTTGCGCATTCCGTGGCGCAGCCAAATTGCGCGGTCGCCCAGCCCTTTGGCGCGGGCGGTGCGGATATAGTCTTCGGATACGACATCGAGCATGGAGGAGCGCATGATGCGGGAATAGCCGGCGACGGCGCCGGCCGCCAGCACGACGGTCGGCAAAATGAGATACTCCAGCCGTTCCGGCAGCGGCGGGCAGGACGGGTCAAGCGTCGTCCGACAGCGGCCGCCCAGCGGCAGAATCTGCAGAGTCGAGCCGAAAAAGAGCAGCAGCAGCAGACCCAATCCGAAATTCGGGATGGAATTGACGATGACGGCGCCGATGCGGCTCGATTGATCAAACCAGCCGCCATAGTTGACCGCTGCGAGAACGCCCACGCTGATGCCCAACACAACGCCGACAATCAATGCGGTCATCCCCAGCTCCACAGTAGCCGGCAGGCGCTCAACCAAGACATCGAGGGCGGCTCGCTTAAAGTAGATCGAGTTGCCGAAGTCGCCACGCAAGATGCCGCGCTGATCGCCTGGCGGCAGCGGCTGCCTTAGCGCCTCGCCTGTCGCTTCGTCGATCGTCGGCTTGCCTCTGTCATTCAAGACCGGTCCGTACAAGTCGATGAAGAACACCGCTCCATCGGCAAAGCCATCGCCGTCGCTGTCCCAGCGCATCCAATCATCGCCCAGCAGCCAGCGGAGATATTGCACGGGCAAGGGATCATTGATTCCAAGCTTGTATATCAGTTCTTCTTTTTCCCGCGGCTTCATGCGATTGTTGAAAGCCAGCGCCTCGACGGGTCCGCCGGGCGAGATGGCCATGAGGCCGTAAGACAAGATTGTAATGCCGATGAAAATCGGTAAGGCTTGCAAAAGACGACGAATAATGTATTTGGACATGGCTCAATTGTATATGAAAGGTCCCCCCAGGTTTCTGGGAGGACCGAAAGAATCTGTCGCTATTCGCCTACATTTCGGCGATCGTCCAGGCGTCAATATTCCAGCGCGAGCCGCCGGCGCGCGGCGCCCAATTCTCGACATTGGTTTGCGCCGCCAGCAAGACGTTTCCAGTGCTGATCCAAATCCAGGGCGAGTCATCGCGCAGGATCTGATAAGCTTCGCCGTACATCGCCTTGCGCGTTTCGATATCGCAGCCGGGCAGGTTGCGCGCCTCTTCAATCAGTTGGTTCAGGCGCGGATTGTTGTAAGACTGCGTATTGTAGCCGGCGCCAACCACATCAGCCTCCGGCAAGAAGATATCGGCGATGCCGTTGGGATTGGCCGGCGTCGCCAAGCCCCAGAATACACCGATGGCATCGTAAGTCTGCGCCGTAAATTCGCTGACCAGCGTGCCGAATTCGACGAATTCCAGATTGATTTGGAAGCCGAGCTCATTCCACTGATCTTGCAAGATTGTGTAGAGCGCTTCCTGCGAAGTGTTGCCCGCGTTGGTTTTCACTGTCAGCGCGAGGGGCGCGCCATCTTCGGCGTGTTGACAGCCGTTGCATTCACGCAGGCCATCGCCGTCACTATCGGTGAAGCCAGCCTCATCCAGCAGCGCCATCGCCTTGTCGGGATCAAAGGGATAGGGCTCCAAGCCGGCGGGGAAGCTCCAGTCGGTCGGGCGGACATGCGATGCGACCGGCACGCCAGTGTTGAAAAAGGCGCCTTCGTTGACCTCGTCAAAGTTCATGCCGTAATTCAGCGCCTGACGAACGCGAACATCGCCCAGTATCGGGTGATGCCCTTGGTCAATCGTATTGCCGTCTTCGTCCAGCCCGTCTTGCGGATTGGCGGGATCAGCCACATTTAGCGAGAGGAAGCGGATGGTGCTGGCGGGCGTCTCAAAAGTCTGGAATTCGCCAGCCATGCCGCGCGCTCTGACATCATCGCGGTTGGCTTGCGGCACGCTGTCTACAAAGCTCAGCTCGCCGGCGAAAAACTGCTCCATTTGCACGACCTGGTCGGTGACGATCTTGAAGACCCAGCCTTGCGGGATAACGGCGCCGAGTTCGGCATCGGCAAAGTCGCTATTCGCCAGCAAGGTGGTCTGCTCGCCCGGTCGGAAGTTAGAGAAGACGAAGGTCTCGCCGCCGGTGACACTGGGGTTGAGGTTGTAATCGTTTTCGTCCATGCCGGCGTAATCATCGCCGTAGGCGTCTTCGTAGATATGCGCCGGGACCGGATACACCGGGCTGAGCGTGTCGATCAAAGTGCAATTCGCCTCGTTGAAGACGATAGTCAGCGTGTGGTCATCGACGACTTCGTAACTCTCCACCCGGTTCGACAGTTCCTGCCGCGGCGTAGACGTCTCGCCACTGAGGACAGCGTCAAGGAACCAGGCGACATCGCCCGCGGTAATCGGCACGCCGTCGCTCCAGACCATGTCGTCGCGCAAGTGGAAGGTGTAGGTGACGCCATCGTCGGCGATATCCCAGCTGCTCACCAGCCCGCCTTTCGCGCCGCCCAGGTATTGGACGGTCGCCGAATCGACGCCGATGAAGTCGGGGAACATGCGGTTGATGACATCGTAGGACGTGCCATCATTGGCGATAATCGGGTTAAAGGTGGTGGGGTCGTCGCCAAAGTTGGGTTCTATGATGGGACCGCCACTGCCCATATCTTGCGCCGCTGCTGGCGCCAATAGCACGACAGTAACGATCAGCAGCGCGGCAACTATCGTGAAATGGATTAGTCTGTTCATTAGTGTAGTTTCTCCTTGAATAATCGGTCATGGTCCCGCGGTAACGAAACCACGCCATTATTCTAACAGATTTTCAACAGATTCATTGAACTCTAAGCCAGCGAGCCCAAGGTCAGCGCCGCGCAAGCGTCGGCTAGCCTGCGCATATGAACTGGTCTATAATACGCGCCGCTTCTGAAATGGACGCCTGCGCCAAGACTAACAACCATCACTCCGTTGACTGCGGGCAGTGGATCAATCAGCGAGACGGCGCGTGAATGCAGCGGAAATGCAAATCGTGAATTACGCGGAGCCGCGGCGCAGGCGGCGAAGAACAGCTTGCCTGCTCTCGGCTTTTGGCGCCTTCGCCTTCCTGCTCATTGCTGGGCTCATTGTGCTGGGCGCGGTTTATGCCGGCTGGACCTCGGGGCTGGCGACCGCGCGCGCTGGCGCCACCGCCACCGTCGAGGCTTACGCGCAAGGGCAATGCGACCGCATACCATCCGACCTGGGTTCCGGCAACCTGGCTTTGGCGCGCAGCCGATTCGCCGATCTGGCGAGTTTGCCGCAGACACCGGTCTGTCTGCCGCTGCTAGCGCCAACCGCGACCGCCGCTTATCTCGTCTTGATGTCGAGCCCGACGCCGCTTCCGACGGCTACGCCGACGCCGACGCCGACTGAGCCGACGATCGCCCCCACTGTCGCGGCAACGGCTGAAACGACCGGCGGCCTGCTTGCGCCCGAATACAATTTGCCCGCCCTGCTCGAGGAAGCGAATAGCGCCCTGAGCCTGCGAGACTATCCCGCTGCCATTGACACGCTGGACGCCATCATCAGCATCGACGGCGACTTTCAGCGTGATCTGGTGCGCCGCCTCTTTCTGGACGCGCTGACCGCGCAGGCGCTAGCGCTTTATCGCAGCGGGCGACTTTCAGAGGCGATCGTGATGACCGACCGCGCCGAGGAACACGGCAGCATTGAAGACCTCTACCACGAACGTTATATCGCTCTGCTCTATTTGGACGGGCAGCGCTACAAAGCCACCAATCCGGCGGAAGCGGTGCGCAAGTTCAGCAGCATGTATTATGAATTCGGCGTGCGCGATTATGTGAACGGCTCCATCGCGGGCGACTTGCAGGAGGCGCTGCGCAATTATGCGATGGCGCTGGCGCTGCAGGGCGATCACTGCCCGGCGCAAACGCAATTCGACGCGGCGCTGGATCTGACGCCCGCCTACAGCCGCGTCAATCGAGCCGACCTGGCAGCGCGGCGCGATCAATCAGCAGTCGCTTGTCAGCAGCAGCAGCAAGAGGTAGCCCCAACGGTGGGAGTGGGGTCCGCGGGTTCGCCACAAGAGATTGGCGTTCGCGCCGCGGCCACGCCAGCGCCGGTCGGGCAGACGGGCTAAAGTTCGCTGGCGCCGATCAGCCGGCGACGCGCTCGATGATGGTCGCCGTCGCCATGCCGCCGCCGCAGCACATCGTCTGCAAGCCGTAGCGCGAGTCGGTCGTCTCCAAGGCGTTGATCAAAGCAGTCATCAAGCGCGCGCCCGAACCGCCCAGCGGGTGCCCGAGGGCGATGGCGCCGCCATGGATATTGACCTTCTCGAGATCGGCGCCGGTTTCCATCTCCCAGATCCGCGGCACCGAGGCGAAGGCTTCGTTGACTTCAAAGACATCAATATCGTCCATGCCCAGCCCCGCCCTCGCTAAAGCCTTATGGGTCGCCGCAATTGGACCCGTGAGCATTAGGTGCGGATCGCTGCCAACCGTGACCGCCGCGATGATGCGGGCGCGCGGTTTCAATCCCAACTGACGCGCCCCTTCGGCGCTGGTGACCAGCACGGCGGCGGCGCCATCGCTGATCTGGCTGCTGTTGCCGGCGGTGGTGACGCCATCGCAGGTGAAGACCGGCTCAAGCGACGCCATCTTCTCCAGCGTGGTCTCCGGCCGAATCCCCTGATCGCGGTTGATCATGCGCAAGTTGCCCTCATCGTCGACGCCCTGAATCGGCGCAATCTCACGAGCCAGCACGCCGCTCTCGGTCGCGGCCCAGGCGCGCCGATGGCTAATCAAGCCCAGCTCATCCATCGCCGCGCGCGTGACGCCCCACTTTTCCGCGATCTCGTCCGACGCGATGCCTTGCGGGATCATGTTGTACGCTTCCATGATGTTGTCGGTGAAGGGGGAGGCGCCGCCGACCCCCAGGCTGGAACCCATTGGCACGCGCGTCATGCTCTCGACGCCGCCGGCGATGACAAGGTCGGCTTGCGCGGAAGCCACCATCGCCGCCGCCAGATGAATCGCCTGCTGGCTGCTGCCGCATTGAAAATCGACTGTGGTGGCGGCCGTCTCAATCGGCAGTTCGGCATCGAGGGCAACATTGCGCGCCACATTCATCGTCTGTTCAGCCACCTGGCTGACGCAGCCAAAAATCACGTGGTCAATCGAGGATTTTTCCAGGGCGCCCCGCTCCAGCAAATTGTTGACCACATGCGCGCCGAGCTTGACCGGATGCTGCTCGCGCAGCCAGCCCTTACGTTTGCCCAGCGGACTGCGGATGGCGTCGGTGATTACGATATCGTTCATGGCGAACTCCAAGTTGGTGTCGCCTGAAATATACCAGAATTGAGCGCGGCTTGGCTACAGACGCGCCCGAACAGACGCGAGGTCGTCCTGCGCCATTTCAAGACCGGCAGCGCAGAACGTCGCACCCGGCTCAGTTGTACCGGTGAATCTTACGATAGGGGAATGCTGCGGTTCACTTCAATAGAACCGCGACCAGCGCCAGCGCGCTAACCAGAAAAGGAAGACCAAAAGATATCGCTTGACCGATTCCCTTGAAGCGCTGCTGCCGTTCGCTGATTTCTTTGAGGCGCTCGTCGATGGCATCAAACTTCTTGTTTAGTTCTGTCGTCTGCTCATAAACTACACTGCGGACAAATTCCTTCGTCGCCAGCGCGTCAAGCTTGCCGCGGAGTTCGCCGATTTCTCGTTCGTGGCGCGTGACTTGTTCCGATTCCGCCATTAGATCTTCCTAACTTGAGCTAATGATCAATCAAACTGTTTACAATGATATATTAACTTACCGGCTATATTCTGTCAACGCGCAGCATTTCAAACAGCACGTAAAAAACGTCTGACTCGGATTTGCGAACGAGGGTTGGTCAAATCTGCGGCTGAGGCTCGCCAAAGGCGGCTTCGAATTCATATCCCAATTGCCGCAGCGCCTCGACGGCGGCGGCGCGCGTCTTGTCATTGCTGTTATCGGCGAAGCTCAAGAGGGCGTCGATGGCGCGCGGATCGCCAATTTTGCCCAGGGCTTGCGCCGCATTAAAAGGGGTCAGGAAACCGGGCGCGTCCAAGGCGCGAATCAGGTGAGGCACAGCGCGGTCGTCCTTGAGTTTGCCCAGCATCAGGGCGGCGCGGCCGCGTACGATCAAATCTTCCTGGCTGTTTTCGACGATGCCAATCAATGTGCGCACCGCCTGATCGCCACCGACCATACCCAGCTTCATCACCGCCGTGCGCCGTCTGTCTTTGTTGACATCCCGCAATTCGGAGATAATGGCGCTGACTTTGCTGTTTTGTTCGGGACCAATCATGAGACTGCGCCTTTCGCCGATTTGATGAACCGCAAGCCAAACCCCTTCGTCGCCTGCCTTCATTTTACCTTCTATCGCCGCATTCTTCTATCAGAAGCAGACGCTGATTTGAGCAGAACATACAAAAACCTCGGCGCGTTCGACCCGCAATGGACTCGCGCGAAGCGTCAACCTGGCGGTTCCAGTTGCAGCGCGCCATCGTGGATACGGCAAACGCGGTCCGCCTGCCGCGCGATTTCCGCGCTGTGCGTCGCCATGATCAGGGTCTTGCCGGCTTCACGCGTCAGCCGCAACAGCAGCGCAATCACGGCCGCGCCGGTTTCGTCATCAAGGTTGCCGGTGGGCTCATCGGCCAGCACAATTTTCGGTTCATGCAGCAGCGCCCGCGCTATGGCGATCCGTTGCTGCTCGCCACCGCTGAGCCTGTCCGGGAAGGCGCTCGCCCGCTCGCCCAGTCCCACCTGCCGCAATAACGCATCAGCGCGCTCCTCGGCTGCGCGCCGTCCTCTGCCGCTTAATTCCTGGGGCAAGGTGATATTCTCGCGCGCCGTCAGCGTGGGAATCAGGTTGAAGAATTGAAAGACAATGCCGATATGATCGCGGCGAAAGAGCGTGAGCTGCCGGTCGCTCAGCGGCGTGATATCGGTTCCGTCTATTCGAATGCGCCCGCTGTCCGGGCTGTCGATGCCGCTCAAGAGATTTAGCAAGGTGCTTTTTCCGCTGCCGCTCGCCCCCAAAATCGCCAAGAATTCGCCAGCGGCGACTTCGAGATGAACGCCTTCAAGCACCCGCTGCGAGCGGTCGCCCTCGTGGTAGGTCTTGTAAAGATCCCGAATCTGCACAACAGCCTTTGAATCCATGATCCCTTTGCGGCGGAAAAGCGCGCAATTTCAGCTACGGCTCCGTATAATATGGTATGCTGACAAGCAACCCCGGGGGGAAACAGTAAAGCAAAGGCGGCGCTAATGGTAGTGCGTTTACGGGCGCAATACGCGGATGAAAGCGGACTTTCATCCAGACGGCGCCTATGCGTCAAGCGAAAATACGTGTTCTAGCCTATTATAGGTAGCAGCACATTCACAAAATGGAGCCATCGCAGGCGCATTGTCTTTCCAGGAGGCACAGTCATGAAGCACTTAGTATTTGTCGTTTTCGCGCTATTGCTGCTCATCCCAGCGTCGCTGGCGCAAGAAGACGCCGAGTCAATTGAACCAAAAGACGCGGGAATGGTGAATCCGGAGGCGCATATCAGCTGGCCCCCGGCGGTGTATGTGGTTCGCGACAACGTCGATATTCGCGGCACAGTCTCGCTGGCGACGATGCGCAACTTCTTCATAGAATTTCGTCCGCTGATGCTCGGTATGATGGACGACGATGAGGAAGACAACCCGTGGCTGCCAGGGACCTTGCCGCGGATCGAGGCGGTCGCCGACGATATTCTGGGCAGTTGGAATACCGTAACGCTGCGGGACGGGCTCTACGAATTGCGCTTGACCATCAACACCGGTGGCGCCGAGCCGGAACATTACCGCGTCAGCCCAATCCGAGTGGAGAATAACCCGCCCGGCTTCATGGCAGATCAGCAGGTCGTGGCGGTAGAGGAGCCGGATACGGATACGGAGACGCGAGCCGAGCAACAGGTCGAGGAACCGCCGCCCGAGCCCGAACCCGAGCCGACGGAAGACCCCAGGCCTCACGTTGTGGCGACGGTCAATTCCAATGTGCGCGCCGGCGATTCGACGCTCTACCGCGTCATCGGCCACCTGCTCGAAGGCGAATCGGCGCTGATCAGAGGCATCAGCAGTTACGGAACCGGCTGGTACTATATCGAGCTGGCGAATGGACGCACCGGCTTCATCTATCCCTATATCGTGAACACCAGGGGCGACCTCGACAACCTGCCGCGGATCAACCCGCCGCCGCTGCCGCCGACGCCAATTCCGGCGCCGACCGCCGTGCCTCCGCCGCCACAGCCACCATCGACCGGCGCCGACCTCGTTTTCCATAGCGTCAGGGTCGATCCGCATCCGGTAAGATGCAATCAGACCTACCGCATTGATGTCACTGTGAGAAACGCCGGCAGCGGCGCAGCGACCAATGGCGGAAACATTCTAGTTTCCGATAAAGGGTTGAGTGGAACTGGTCAAGCGCAAACGACCAATATCGCTTTTGGACCCTTGGCGCCCGGTCACACGACCGAGGTATTTGGACATTTGACGCCGAATCTGCATTATGACACCGAGCATCACATCACGTTGCAGTTGGATTCCAATAATCAGGTGGCGGAGACCAACGAAGGCAACAATTTTCACGCCGACGCGCCCTATAACATGGCTCGCGGCAGCTGCTAAACATCAGCGCGCTTTACGGCGGGGCGGGGAATCGTCCGCTCCTCGTCAGCCAGGTGGATTCTTGCGGGCGACCTGATAGGTCGCCCCTACTTCTTCCCATTTGAGGACTATTCATCAGGGCGAGCTGCGGGTTCGCGCCTTTTCCGCGGACGTATTTGTCAATCGCCTGTCCGCCCTGCCTCAAGTTTTTCTCAGGACTGTATAGCGATTTAGATCGCCTTGGGCGCCATCAGCCCGGAAGTCGGCGATGACCGACAAGCCGCTCGCCGCGATCAATTCCGCGTGTTCCTCATCATCGACATAATGGCAATAACGCAGCGCCCGCGTACCGCCCCGCCAATCCAGCAAGTAGTCGTGCCTCTCGACCGCGATATCGCCGCCCCAGGGCACGATGCGGCGCCGGAAGCGCTCCTGCTCGTAGAAGCGCCAAGCCGCCAGCGCCAGATATCCGCCGGGCGCGACGCAATCAGCGGCCGAAGCGAGCAATGCGCGCCGTTGCGCGAAACCCGGCACATGATGGATCAAACCGAATAGCGCCACCAACTGCGCCGAATGCCGCGGCAGCTCAAGGAGCACAAGATCGCTTTCGACCAAGATCGCGTCAACGCCGGCTGCTCTCGCCAGTTGCCGCCGCGCCTGCGCCAGCAGATCGGCGCTGCTGTCGATGCCGATATAGCGGAAAGGCTGCGCCTGCCGCGCCGCCAGGAAGCGGCCGAAACGTCCATTGCCGCAGCCCAGATCCAAGGCGGATTCGACCGGCAGGTCAATGGCTTTGAGCAGCCGCTCCCAGCCGCGCCAGGCGCCTTGCCGCGTCGCATCGAATTCGCTCGCGGTGGCGCGATAAAACTCGCGATTGATCTGATTGAGCCGCTCTAAGGTTGATCGGCGCACACTCTTCACCCGCCCGATATACGTAGTTCGGCATGACATTCCGGATACAAGAAACTCGCAAATATCTGGCGAATAAAGCGCGCTCGCGTGAAGAAATCGGCCGCAGAATTCCAACAACGTAAAAGGCGACGCTCCCCCTCCCTGACGCTTCGGGGAGGGGATTGGGGCGAGAGGTTGAATAGTAAGCGACCCAAGTCCCGATCAGATTGCAATTGATGGGTAGACGCCGCGTAAGAAAGACCAGAAATGCATCGTCTATAGCAGGTTGGCAGATTCATGGTCAGCGGCATGATCGCATGATGGCGCATGCGGCCATTTTACCCGTTACACAGGCAATTATGTTATAGTGTCATTAGACCTGCCGGTTGACGATTGCATGTCGAATTGTTTTCGCGCGCGGCTTTGAAGAGACCTTGTTACCTGGGTTTAGCGCGTAAACGAAATGAGGCAGCCATGGCAAACAGTCACAACTACCAACAACGTCTGAATGAAGGGCGTTCCAAGTTTCAATCGGTGTACAACAAAGCCTTCTGGCGCGAGTTGTTGAGCCAGCTCACTGGGCGGCATTCGGACCTGCTGAACTTTGATGAGATTCGCAGCCGCTTGCACCTGCACGAAGAGCATTACGAAGGCGTGCATGATGTGCCGCTGGAACAGATCGTCGGCAGCGTCGGGCGCTATAAAGATTTCACCGCCAGCTTCCTGCCGCGCAAATCGGGCATGAAAGAACGCTGGAGCCGCGTCTATGCCTTGGCGAACAGCCTGGAGGGTCCGCCGCCGATTGAGCTGTACAAGGTGGGGGATGTTTACTTTGTGCGCGACGGCAACCATCGCGTGTCGGTGGCGCGGCAATTGGGCGCCAAAACGATTCAGGCGCATGTGGTCGCGATGCCGACGACCATCCCCCTGCGCCCCGGCATGAGCGATCGGGAATTGGAGGCGGCCGAAGCCTATGCCAACTTCCTCGATGAAACCAACCTGTCGCGCGCCGTGCCCACGCACGAATCCATCGAGCTGACCGAGCCATCGCGCTATCACGAGCTGATGGGACATATCTTCCTGCATGAGCGGGTGATGGAACAGTTGGAGGGTCATGCGCTCACCACTGAAGAAGCGACCGCCGATTGGTACTTCACCATGTATAAGCCCGCCATCGAGTTGATTCGCAAATACGATGTGCTTGATCTGGCGAAGGGCAAGCCGGGCGCGCGCACCGAGGGCGACCTCTTCCTCTGGCTGATGAACAATCTGCTGGACCTGCGGCATCAGTACGGCGATGACGCGCCGGTGAAGTCGATCAGCGGCGCGATCAAGAGCTACCTGGAGGAAGAGCGCGTCCACGTGCCGGCAGCCCTGGAGAGCGAAGGCGATAAAACGGTCCTGCTGACGCGCGCGCAAGCGATCAAGGCGGTGCGCGCCAAGCGTTTGCGGCGGCAGGAGCAAGAAGATCGCTCCGAGACCGACGCGTTGATTTCGTGAACGCCTGAACGTCGTCTCGACGCTTGCGACCTTACCGCATTGTGGCCGAACAAGAAGACGATCTCAACTAGGCGAGGATGTGTAAGGCTTGTCCGCAACCGGCGAATCACACGCGCATCAGGTCTAACCCCCCTCGGTCCCCCCATCGCTATGGAGGGAAGGTTTCGCCGAGATCTACTCACATAAGGAAATCCGAGATAGAAATCCCAAATCAGCTGCGGTTGTTGGCTCCCCTCCCTGATGCTTCGGGGAGGGGCTGGGGGTGGGGTTGGCTAAGCGAATCGCAGTAGCGGACAAGCCTTGCAGTTTCGCGCGTCGGCAGACGACTCTACTACGGTCGCAAACGTCGAGATGCCTTACTACCGCTCCAAGCTCCTACTCCGATAGTTCCGCAGCGCATCCAGACACTCAGCAGCAAGCTCCAGCGCGGTCAAGCGCATAAAGCCAACTTCCTGCTGGCTCATGTCGTTAGGGTAATCGCCGTCGTCATCGTGGTAGGTCTCGAGAATCTCGTATGTCTTCTTGATATAACCGCGCACTGTGCTCTCGCCGACGCCCATTTCGTCAGCGATCAGGCGCACTGGCATGCCCTCGACCACGTACAATTCAGCCGCCTGGCGCACCCGCGGCGTGAAGCCGATGTATCGCCGCGGTCCGGGCAGCTCCCTGGCGCCGCGCAGCCGCCGATGCGAGAGTCGCCGACCGGCTTCGACGACGCTGCTGCTGACGGAAAAAGCGTCTTTATCTAGGCAGAGGCAGGCGCAAACCGCCCAGCCAATATGCAGGCGCACATCGTCCTTGAGCCAATACGCTTTGGCGCCCGCTTCCGCCGCCGCGTGAATCAAATCGAGATCGGCGAACTGCGCCAGGCAAATGACCCTGAGGCCGGGGAAGGCCGCTCGCAGACGCTCGATCGCGCCGCCCAAGAGCTCGGCGCCGCCCAGGTGGTTGGCGTCAATGACAAAGACATCAGGGCGCCGGCTCAATCTGTCACCGTTGTAGACGGTCCAGAAATCCTCAAGCCGGCCGGTTTTGTAGATGACAGTCGTGCGGCGATCCCAGGCGAAGTAGGCGTTGATAGCGGACATGGCATAGCGGTCACTGTCCACGACAACGACGTTGAGGTTGATCTTTCCGATACCAGCCATGAATCCTCACCACACGGCGGGCGACCTAATAGGTCGCCCCTACATCTTATATGCGCCGGCGGGCGACCGGATTGCCGCCCCGGCAAAAGAACTGACACATGGCTCAGCCTTCGCAGCGCGCCGATTGCTCCCGCTTCACCCAGGCGACCACTTCCGCCGCCATGTCATAATCACCGCCGGGGATGATATAGGCGCCTTGAATCAGCCCCGCCATCTTCTCCAGCAGCTCCTGCGCGATAAGCACGCCTTCGCGCCGCGCGCCGTCGCCCGCATCGCCTATTCGCTCGATGATGACATCGGGGATGGTGATGCCGGGCACCTCATTGTTGAGAAAACGCGCCTGCCGCAAGCTGTGCAAAGGCATGACCGCCATCAATACCGGCAGGTCGAAGTCGGCGCCCATCAGCTCTTCGTAGCGTTCATGAAAACGCAAGATCCGCTCGGGATCGAAGATCGCCTGCCCCAGCGCGAAATCGGCGCCGGCGCTTAGTTTTTTCCGCAGCGCGCGAATTTCGCGCTCGATATCGTCGGCGCCCATATTCAGCGCGCAGCCGACGGTGAAGCTGCTCGGCTTGCCGATGCTGTGGCCCGCCATATCAACGCCCTTGTTCATGCCCTGCTTGATGACATCAATCAACCGCGATGGCGCCACATCGTTGACATCGCTGGCATCGGGAAAATCGCCGATGCGCGTGGGATCGCCCATAACGACGAACAAATTGCGCAAGCCGAGCGCGTGCGAGGCCAGCAAGTCGCCCTGCACCCGCAGCATATTGCGTCCGCGAGTGGGGAAGTGCAGCACCGTCTCAATGCCAAGCTGGGATTGCAGCAGATGCGCCACCGCCCAGGCGCTCATCTTCATGCGCGCAGCCGGCGTATCGGCCACATTGATCAGATCGGCGCCGGCTGAGCGCAAGCGGCGCGCGACCGAAAGCAGCCGCTCGGTGTGATAACTGCGCGGCGGCGCCATCTCGACCGTCACCGTGAATTGACCCGCCTCCAGCCGCTCGGACAATTCGGTCGGGTGGTCGGGCGCGTGATCTTCATGATGCAGGTCAATCTCGCCGATATGCAGATCGACGAATTCGCTCGATGGCTGATCGAGGGCGCGGCGCATAGCGGCGATATGCTCGGGCGTGGTGCCGCAGCAGCCGCCTATGACGGTAGCGCCGATATTGACGAGAGTGGTGGCGCAATCGGCGAAGTATTCGGCGGTGGCGGGATAAAGTATCCGCCCGCCGATCACCTCGGGGAAGCCGGCGTTGGGCATGGCGGAGAAGACGGCGTCGGGCACGGCGTAACGCATCTGCCGCAGCACCTCGGCGATGCCGGCCGGTCCGCTGCCGCAATTGACCCCGATGACATCGGCGCCGCTGCGATGTAAGTCGTTGGCGACGCGCGCCGGCGGATAGCCGGCGTAGCTAAGGTTCTCGTGATAAAAGGTGGCTTGGGCGATGATCGGCAGATCGGCATCCAGCTCGCGCAAGACGCTGATCGCCAGCAGCAGCTCTTTATGCTCGCTGAAGGTCTCGAACTGAATGGCGTCGACGCCGGCGTTAATCAGGGCGAAGAGTTGAGCGGCGAAGGCGGTTTTGGCTTCTTGCTGGCTGAGGCGGCCGTAGGGATAAATGCCGACGCCCAAGGGACCAACCGAGCCGGCGATATAAACATCGTCGCGTTCGCTCTCGGCGATGGCCAGCCGCGCCAATTCGACGCCGCGCCGATTGTAAAGCTCGACATTGCCCGCCCGCCCCGCGTTCGCCAGTTTGAAGCTGTTGGCGCCAAACGTATTGCTTTCGATAAGGTCGGCGCCGGCGGCGACATAGGCTTTGTGAATGGCGAGCACCATTTCCGGGTCTTCGACATTCATCGCGTCGAAGCAAGCGTCGGCGCGGGCGTGGGATTCATGATGCAGCATGGTGCCCATCGCGCCATCAGCCAGGATTGGCGCGCCGCTTGCCAGTCGTTCGCGAAAAGACAGGCTGCCCATGGTGCTCCTGCGGGCGACCCGAAAGGTCGCCCCTACAATTCTTTCGTTATGGCCGGCGATATGATGCGGAGCGAGAAAACTGGCTGCCCGCTACCCAAATGACGCGATTGCCGTATGCTAAAGGAAAAGACGTCAATGGTTTGGCTCATTCATCGTGAGCGATTCTAGCAGAAAAGCGAGCGCGCTACGATTGATAGCAATGTTCAAGATGCCCGCGCCCATACATCAGAACCTTCAAAAGCTGAAAGCGCGCTCTAAAAGCCTCACGGCGCGCGGAATTTTCGCGTGGCTGGCGGCGAAGACTTTGCATTTCCTGCGCCTGAGCCGCGATCAGATCCGCGGCGGACGCAAGATCATCAAGCGTGATGGCGTCTGGTATGTGCCGCTTTGGCTGCCCATCGCGATCGCGATTCTGCTGGCGTCGAGCCCTCTCTGGGATGAGGCTGCGCGGCTGGCACTTCGTTTGTCAGCATCCGCTATTCACCTCATCGGCGGAACGCGCCAAGTCGAACTGGCGCCTTTCTTCGCGCCGGCGGTGCAGCATTGGTCGGATGAGATCAATCGCTGGGCGGCGCAGCATGAAGTCGATCCCCATCTGCTTGCCACGGTGATGCAGATCGAATCTTGCGGTCATCCCACAGTGATCAGCAATGCCGGCGCGCGCGGTCTTTTTCAAGTCATGCCCTTTCATTTTGTCGCGGGCGAAGACATGCTCGATCCCGATACCAACGCCTGGCGCGGCGCCAACTTCCTCAAAACCTGCACGCGCGCATCCGATGGCGTGGTCGGGCTGACGCTGGCTTGTTACAACGGCGGGCAGTCGGTCATCAGCAAGCCGCGCGAAGGCTGGTCGAGCGAGACGCAGAAGTATTTTCGCTGGGGGGTGGGCATATACAGCGATGCTATCGCCGGCGCCGCAAATAGCGACACCTTCGACCAATGGATCGCGGCTGGCGGCGGACGCCTCTGCGCCAGCGCGCTCGCCGAAGTGAGTGGCTAAACGGCCGGATCGCCTCAGCGGAAGCTGCGCATCACCGAGAGCACCTTGCCCTTAATCTCGCAATTGGCGGGATGCACATAAATTGGTTGATAGGCGGTATTCGCCGGCTGCAAGCGGATGCCGTCGGCTTCGCGGTAGAAATGCTTGAGCGTGGTCTCGTTGTCTTCGGGCAGCCAGGCGGCCACCATCTCGCCATTGTCCGCTGTCTGCTGGCGGCGCAAGATGACGATATCGCCATCTTGAATCATCGAGTCCACCATCGAATCACCGCGAACGGTCAGCGCGAAGACCTCGCCCTCATCAAAGCCACCGAGCAGCCGCGGCGGCACGGCGATATAATCGTCTTCGTCGATGTGATGGCCGATGTCCTCCGGCAGCGAAATCGGCTCGCCAGCGGCGATCCGCCCGACCAGCGCCACCCGGTTCTGCGTCGGCATTCCGACCACCCTTGGCGCCGGCGATACGCCCGGGATCGGCGCGACAATGCGCAACCCGCGCGATACCTTGCCCGAACGCACGATATAACCGGCGTCCACCAATTTGTTGAGGTTGTAATTGACCACCGATGTCGAGCCGATTCCGCATTCCTCGCCGATTTCTCGTATGCTCGGCGGGAAGCCGCGCTCCTTCATATAGTCGTGCATAAAACGCATCATGTGCTGCTGCCGTCTCGAAAGTTGACTGAAATTCTTAATCATGGCGCCCCATATCCTCATCCCTGATAAGCAGTATACACGAACATTTGTTTTTGTGTCAAATGTTCTAGCGGGCAATTTACAATCAGAATGCGAAATTTGTTGTGGCGACGACGGATTCCGCGTTGATTTGCACCTTTCACCCCCACCCCAAACCCCTCCCCGACGGGTCAGTGTCTACGCGACCCCATAAAGAGGGAGGGGCTTAAACGCTCACCGTTTGTCACAGCTTACTCCCCTTCCCTCCTTGTGGGTGCGCGTAGACACTGCACTACGGGAAGGGGCCGGGGCATGGGGGGATGGTCGCGCCAATCCGGCAAATCGCGCAGCGGATCATCGCGCTCCAGCACGACGGCGCCCTCGGCGATCAAACGCTGATTGCCGCTCGCCGGCAGGTCGACGGCGCAGACGATCCGTCCTTGCTCCCTGGCGAAGCGCGCGGCATACATGGCGCCGCCCTCAAGATCCGACTCGACGACGATCAGCGCCTGGCTGAGCCCGCTGATGATGCGGTTGCGCGCTACCAGGCGCTGGGCATTGGCGCCCCGGCACGGATGCGTCTCGCTAATCAACGCGCCGGCTTCCCCGATTCGCTCCGCCAGCCCTCGGTTCGCTTTCGGATAGATCCGGAGCAGGCCGCTGCCGAGCACGGCGATGGTGACGCCATCTGCCGCGAGCGCGCCGGTATGCGCCGCCGTATCAATACCGAGCGCCAGCCCGCTGACGACGGTGATGCCCGCGCGCGCCAATTGCATCGCCAAGCCCAAGCTGATGTAACGCGCTTCCTTCGATGGGCGGCGCGTGCCCACAATCGCGACCGCGTTCGACCAAGTTTCCGGCGGCGCCACGGGGCTGGCGAAAAGCGCCAAGGGAGCGTCTTCGGCTGTACTCAAGGGCGCGGGATAATCAGCGTCGCCGCGCATCAGAATTGATATGCCCTCGGCGCGCCAGCTCTCCATTTCACCAGCCAGGCGATCGAGATTAATGGCGGCGATTTCGCTCGCGATCTTTTCGCCAATTCCACGAACGCGAGTCAACTCGTCTGCCGGGGCGGAGAGCGCCGCATCCAGATCGTGGTCGAAATGGCGGAGAAGGTTCGAAAGCGTTAGCGCGCCGATATTCGGCGAGAGGCTGAGCGCGATCAATTGCAGCTTCGACGGGTCTTCAACCCTCTTCATAGTATTCGACGATGGAGAGCTGGATCGCATTCATGAAAGTATTCACCTGGCGCAGCAGCGTCGACCACTCGCTTGAGCTTTTTGGCGGCGACAATTCCGACCAGGTCAGGATCGAGTTGAGCACAAAATCGCTGAAAAAGTAAAAGCCGCGCATCGCTTGGGGCAAGGTCAGCCCATCGGCGATTAAGTAGGCGGCGTAATCTTTGCCCAGGGTGATCGCCGTCGCCAGGCTGGCATCGGGCGCGCCGGCAGCGACATAGCGGCGGATCGCCTCCAGCACGCGCCTGCCCTGCTCGCGCAAATGCTGCTTGCCTTCGTCGCTCATCGCCTGATACCAGGGCGCCGATTCCAAGCGTTCGCTGCCCACTTGCATACGCGTCTGGCCCAGCGCGTTTTGTATGATCACTTGCAGCTCGATCGGCTGGATATCGCCCTGCGAATCGACATAATCGGTCAGCTCATTGACGTTGAAGCGGCGATGCTTGCCGGCGGTGCGGCGATAGGGCAGTTTGCCGCTATCCGCCCAATTGCGCACGGTCGCCGGATGCACGCCAAGGATCTCGGCGGCGCGCCGCAAGCTGACCCATTCGCCGGTTTCGCTTCTGTTCGCCATATAAATGGAATGATTCGCGTGAATTGAGTTCGCTTAGTATACCCGAATCAATGAGGCGGTCAACTGAAGGCTGCGCTGCCCGGGAGTGGACGACGAATCTGCTGAGCTTCGCACTTGAAGGCGCAGTACTCATTTTTCACCACAGAGGACGCAGAGGAAACACCGAGGCAATAGCGACCGCTGACATTGCTCGGTGGGCGCCAACGTACGCATGAACACTGCCCTCCGCTTGGCCCTACAGGTTTCGACGAGAGCGGGCGAGACAAGTCTCGCCCCTACAAGTCTCGCGTGGAGGAAAGCGACTCACAGACTCGCCCCGGTACACTTTTGCATCTGTAGATTAGCCAAAATTTGTGAGCCAAATTGTGATTTGTGAGCAGCAATGGCGAAAAAGCCGGCGCGCTCTTCGTAAAAACCAATCGTTGCCGGATATCTGCTACTCCGCGCCGCGCCAATCGGGCGGCCGCTGCGTCAGCCGCCAGCGCCAGCCGACCGGATACCCGATCATTTTCGCCAGGTCGCCGGTGAAGCGAATCAATGGAATCATGGCGATGCAGATTAGCCAGACATGCCAGGCTCGTTCAGGCGCGCGCCGCATCACGTCCGGCAGTCGGCGCAACGGAAGATAGAGGTATTCAGCGACGCCAATCAGGTAGAGCAACCAAAACGCCGGATGAATCAGCGCGCCGGCGATGAAGATGCCGGGCGTCAAGGCAAAGTATGTCAGGTAGCGGATGAGATGACGCTTGGGCCAAAGGTTCGCCTTGCCATCGCCGCGGGCGTAAAAGTAGTATTGGCGGAAAAACTTGCGCAGACTCGGCCGCGGACGAAAATATACGATGGCATCGGGCGCGAAGGCGAAGGGACCGCAGCGCTCGCGCAGGCGCAGATCGAAGACCAGGTCTTCGCAGAAATCGAGCCATTCAGGGTAGCCGCCGATCGCCTCCGCCGCCGTTTTGCGAAAGGCGATGCTGCGGCTGCTGGGCAGAAAAGTTGCGCTGTCAATTTCGCGCGCGAGGGGCAGCGTGGTCGCGCCAAGCGCGGCTTCAAAGGCGCTCCGCGGGTCCGCCAGAAAAAAACCACCGACCACCTGCATAGCGGCATCGCATAGAAGAGGCGCCGTAACCGTCTCCAGCCAATCCTCGCGCAATCGCAGGCCGGCGTCGGTAACAGCGATAATTTCGCCCGTGGCTTCGGCGATGGCGCGGTTGCGTCCCCGGCTGATATTGCAGCCTGCTTCGACGAATAGGCGCAGCGGCAACTCCTCGGCGTAGCCCCGCATGATCGCCAGCGTGTCGTCCCTGCTACCGCCATCGACGATGACGATTTCATCGGGCGGCCGCGTCTGCGCCCGGATCGAATCAAAGAGGTGGCGGATATTATCGCCTTCGTTTAAGACGGTGGCGATCAGGCTGATCATCTGCGCCTCTAGCGGAGCAAGGATTCTGCGCTACAGTGTACAGCGGAAATGATCTTGAGGCTTACTCAACGGAGGATGGCATATTATTCGCTTCCAGCAAGGTCTTGTGGAAAAAGTGCAGGTTCAGGCGGGGAATTGGATGCATGAACAGAATTATGGTACACTTCGGGAAGATTTGACATAGAATGATCTAGAGGATGCGCAGTAGCAACCAACGCAGAAGTGTCAAGCTACGGAGAACGGATATCGGCCATCGAGGCGAATATGGAGCACGTCGCCACTAAAGCCGATATCAATCGCCTGGACGGCAAAATCAACACGGGGGTAGAACGCCTCGAAGGAAAGATTGACACAAATTATGAACGCCTTAGCGGGCAAATTAAGTGGCTCATCATATTGGTGCTGCTTGCGTTGGCCGCTTCCGCGCCGGATGTGATCGCATTGCTCCGCTAGAATTCTCCTCTACTTGCATCAGACACATGATTCGCTTCCAGCATGGTCGCGCGGAAGCGATGCGCGCGCTCCTCGCCGCGCTCGGTCAAGATGGCGCCCCCTGACACAATGCGAATGTAGTTCAAGGTCCGCAGCCGCGCCAGCACCCGCCCCATCTTGCGGCGACGCCAGCGGAAGTGAAGATGCAGCGTATCAACGCGCAGTTCGGTCTCCGCTTGCGCAGTGAACTGATGATTATGGATATGCGCCAACACCACCTGATCATCAAAGAGACGGCGGCTGTTGGCGCGGCGCAGCGCCGTCGAGATCAGTCCATAGCGCGGCGATAACAGCCAGGCGAGCAAAAAAAACAGGAAAATCATCAATACCATCGAGGCACTGATAGATGAATCCCAAGCTTCGACGAGTTCAAGCCCGAAGAGCCGGTTGAGCGATGCGATTGCGTCAGCGATTGGCAGAACGCCGAATAGCGATCCGCGCGCCAGGTCGTAACCAAAAGCCGCGCCTGCCCCGCCAATCAACGGACTCAGCAGCAGCATTAGCGCCAGGCGATCAGTCAGCAGGTAGGCGGCCGCTGGCGGGATGATGAAGAAGGCGATCACCAGAATCGAGCCGACCGCGTCAAAGGCGCCGACCGCCACCAAACTGACGAGCGCCATCAAGGCGTAATTCAGCGCGCCCGGGCGGAATCCGAGCGCTTTCGCCAGCGCCGGGTCGAATGTCGAGAGTTTCAGTTCTTTGTAAAAGAGCAGCACAAAAGCCAGCGTTAGCAAGGTCATCACCAGCGACACCGAAATTGACTTGGGGAAAAAGACCAGCGCCGGTTCCCGCTCCAGAAATCCGACATTCCAAGCCTGCGCCGGCGAATAGAGGCCGCAGTTGTCGCAGAATTCAACGAATTCCGCCTCTTCGTCACGCGGGCTGATGCCCAACTCGCGGCAATTCACGCATTGGCGCGTCATTTTGGCGGCGGGGTGGTCTTGAGTGACCGTCACGCTTTCGCAGTTTTCGAAGCAGTGGCTGTTGGTATTTGCCCAAGCCAGGCCGATTTCGCCGACCAGAACCGCGTCTTCATCAAGATGCGCGTCATCAACGAAGCGCGATACCAAGATCACAGCGATGGCGAAGAGCAGCGGAAAAGCCAGTCCCAGCGCCGCGTCCTGCCGCACCAAGCCCGAGCGATAAAGCAGCTCGGTCAGCGCCACCGTGCCTACTCCCGCCAGCGACGCGCCAACAATCAGCCAGGGCGATGATGTGTCGCCCTCGACGCGGAAGACCTGGGTCATCAGCAGAAAGGCGACCACAATGCCCAGCAGCACCGTATGGCTGATGGCATCGCTGGTCAGCGCCATTCCGCGCAATAGCAGAAAGGTTCCCAGCAGCGCGCCGCTTACCGCGATCAACCCGCCGACCAGCGTCGCGGTATTCTGCGGCGAGCGCAAAAAGGCGTTCAGCTCCTCGCGCGTCACAAAGGTCAACAGAAACTCGATGAGGAGACGCTCAAGCGGCATCATGCGTCGGCGCCCTCCTCCAGTTTCGCTTCCAGCCAGGCGAGCGCATCGCCCGGCAGCAGCGCCGAGATGACACGCCGCCGATCTTCCTCTATTTCGGGCAAGCCCAACTCGTGAGCGTAGCGCCGGTGCAAATCCCAAAGTCGCTGATTGCGCCAGTCCCTTCGCGCCAGCGCAATGCCGCTTTCGCTCAACTGCCAACCGTCCGCGCCACGCGTCACATGCCCCTCACTCCGCAGTTGGCGCAAGCCCAAAGCGGCGCTGCGATCGCCGACGCCGCGAATGAAGCTGTCCGGCACCGGCGTATCGGCGGCGCCATGCGCCAGGGCGTAACGATGAAGATCGCGCAGCGTATTGCGCGCCGCGAACTCTCGTCGGTATTCGCGCTGACGCAGCCGGCGCCAGACCAAGCCTCGGCCTGGCGCCAGCGTCAGCGAAATCACAACCAGGAAAAAAGCCACCACGATGATCATGGGACCGGTGGGGACACCGCTGTCGAGCGCGCTGATGACCGCGCCCAGCCCGCCAGCGAACGCGCCGAAGACCGAGGCCAGAATCACCATCTGGTCCAGCTTATGCGTCCATTGACGGGCGGCGATTCCGGGCGCGATCAACATGCCGACCATCAGAATCACGCCCGCCAACTGCAAGCCCAACACGATCGTCACCACAATCAAGGTCGAAAGCAGCGTGTTGATCAGCCCGACGTGGAATCCGTTGGCGCCGGCGAATTCGGCGTCAAAGGTGACCAGCTTGAACTCCTTCCAGCATAAGAACAGCACGAGCAGCGCGATGGCGCCAACAGCGCTGACAAGCATAACATCGCTTTCGATGATGGCGGCCGCCTGCCCGAATATGAAATGATCAAGACCGGCTTGGCTGGCATCGGGGATGGACTGGATATACGCCAGCAAAGCGATGCCAAAGGCGAACCAGCCCGACAGCACGATGCCAAGCGCCGCGTCCCGCTTGATGCGCGTGGTCGTTAGCAGCGCCGAGGAAAAACGCAAACCCAGCCAACTGGCGATACCGGCGCCGATGAGCAGCGCGCTCAAGTCGCGCCCGGCCAGCAGAAAGGCGATTGCCACGCCCGGCAGCGCCGCATGCGACAGCGCGTCGCCCAATAAGCTCTCCTGCCGCAGCACGGCGAAACAGCCGAGCGCGCCGCTGATCAAGCCCAGAATCGATCCACCGAGCGCCACCACCCGAACCGTATAGGTGAAACGCAGCCCGAAAAGCGCCTGGCTGAAGGGAATGAAGAGCAAACCGACGACCACCATCGCGGCGACAATTAGCCAGACGCGCCGATCGTCGCTGCCGCGCGCCCGCTGTGGGTTCATGGCGCGCTCGCCGCCAGCAGCTGTCCGCCGTGCAAATAAGAAACGCGCCCGCCGTAGGTCTTCTGCAGATTCTCCAGCGTGAAGCTCTCGGCGGTCGGTCCAGAGGCGATCACCTCGACATTGAGCAGCGTCGCCCAATCGAAATACTCGGCGACCGTCTGCAAGTCGTGATGCACGACCACGACGGTCTTGCCGCGCTGATTGAGCTCGCGCAAAATATTGACGATGGCGCTCTCAGTTACGGCATCAACGGCAGCGAAGGGTTCATCCATAAAATAGATTTGCGCGTCCTGCGCCAGGGCCCGCGCCAGGAAGGTACGCTGCTGCTGCCCGCCGGAGAGCTGGCTGATCTGCCGATCGGCGAAATCGACCAAACCCACTTGCGCCAGCGCCGCCAGCGCCAGCTCGCGCTCGGCGTGACCGGGCCGGCGAAACCAGCCCAATCTGCTATACAAGCCCATAGTGACTACATCAAGCACAGATGTGGGGAAGTCCCAATCGACGCTGCCGCGCTGCGGCACATAACCGACTAGCGACCGCGCCCGCTCGTAAGGCTCGCCATAGAAGGATACCGTGCCAGCCGCCCGCGGTATCAGATTCAGCGCCGCTTTGATCAGCGTGCTCTTGCCGGCGCCGTTGGGTCCCACGATCGCCATCAGCACACCCTCGGGCACATCGAGGTCGATATCCCAAATCGCCGGCTTTTCGTCGTAGGCCACGGTCAGGTCGTCAATGGAAAGCGCGAGGTCGCTGCGGGTTTGCATTGGTCAAGCCCCCAATCCCCCAAAATGAGGAATCTGCAGGGGCGACCGGCGGGCAGTGTCTACACGCCCTTTGGGTCGCCCTAAGTTTCGACGTTTTGGCGGGAGGGCGAGACAAGTCTCGCCCCTACAGGTCTCGGTTTAGGCCTCACAATCGGCATTCCACAGATCTTCAGGCGGCGGTGGCATCAGCCCAGCGGGCCAATCGGGAATCGCCACATCGGCGCCCATGCACTGATACGATTGCATGATCGTCAGCGCGTTCTGCGCTAACATGCCGATGTAGGTTCCGCCGAAACTGTCGCGCTCGCCCATGGCATCGCCGAAGAGCTCGCGCAAGCCGATTCGGGCGTCGGCGCCCTGCGCGCGCACCGCCTCGATCACCGCTTCTATTGTATCGGGCGGGATGCTGCTCTCGACGAAGAGCACCGGAATCTCGTTGTCGATGACGAAGTCGACGGTCTCCTGAATATCGCCAACGCCCGCTTCGTCTTCGGTGCTCAAACCCTGGATCGCCTGCATGCGCCAGCCAAAGGCAGCGCCGAAATACTGAAAGGCATCGTGCGACGTCACCAGATAGCGCTGCCCTTCAGCAACCGAGCGCAAGCCGGCATCAGCCCAGTCGTAAAGCAGCTGCAGCTGTTCAAGGTAATCGGCGGCGTTGGCGCGATAACGGTCGGCATTGGAGCGGTCAAGTACCGCCAGCGTCTCGGCCAGGTCGGCCGCCGTCAGTTGCCAATTGCGCGGATCGAACCAGAAATGCGGATCATCGACATTCGTCAGCGCATCCGACAAGTCGAAGCCACCTATGATGAAACCGGCGTCCTTGACCGGACTGCTGAGGGGATAGATGGCTGTGCCCTGCTCCGCCAGCGCTGCGAAAACGGATTCAAACTGCCCTTCCAAATGCAAGCCGCTGTAGATCACCATATCGGCTTCGGTCATGGCGACAATGTCGGATTCGGTCGGTTGGTAGAGATGGGGGTCGACGCCCGGTCCCATCAAAGCGGTGATGTCGACGGCGTCGACATCCTGACTGAGGATGCGGATGATATCGGCCGCCTGGGTGGTTGTGGCGACGATTTTGAGTTGGTCTTCGTATGCGCCCGTTACCGTGACCAGCGCAAACGCGATAATCAGTATCAGTAGAAGGATTCGGCGCATGTTCAAATTACAGCCCTCCGAAATCGCTATTTTAGCGGAACTAAGTCTATTTTTAGCTTAACTTAAAAATTCTGTCAAGTGGAATGAGAAAATTGCCCTGCGCTGGCGCCAAATCCGCGCTTGGGGCGCAGTTTTTTTCACCATAGAGGAAGGGAGGTAACGGAGCGAGCACCACGATGGCGAGCCAAGAGGCGCGGAAATTCTAACCGCCTACTCAGGCGTTCGAGGGTGGAGCTGGTGTTCTCGCTCGACATGGCAATGGATTGCTAAATCTGATAGAATCCGCCTGAAGTTCTGGCTAGAAGCAACTGGGATGAATCAAACGCGTGCGCCTTCCCTGGCTCAGCGAAACCACTGACAGCGCGACGCATAACTTCGCCAGATCCGGCTGGCGGATTCCCCAATTGGATCCATGGGAACTTTACCGCGATCCAACGCGGGAATCAGCCGAGCTCATCAGAATCCGTACCGAAGCGCTCGTTAGCGACATGCGCGCAAAACGGAAGGCGAGCCCGCAAATCCGACATTTGTCAAATTCATTGTACAATTGTGTTGGGCACATATTCTGCAGCCGGCGCGGTCACGTCGACATCAGGCACATTGATGAAATTCTTAGGCAAGACGGATATAATGAAATCATGAAGGAGAAATGCGTCGCTGGCGACCTCGTTCTGTATAAATTTGCTGGCGAGCCGTCGCATATCGGTTTGATCTCCTGTGTTACGCTGTCGGCGGATCGCGTTGTCAGAATGTCGGTCTTGAGCAAATGGGGCAAGGACGGCGAGGTTGAGCACGATCATGATCATGTGCCGATGCATTGCGGATTGCCGACCAATTACTATAGTACTATGGTGAATCATGCCGCTCGATGAGACCATGAAAGAAGTCGAAAATCTTGAGTTTCAGATTCAGTTTTCGGTAGTCGGCGGGCTGCAGGTGCTGGTTTTGGGGATGGAGAAGCATCCGCTGCTGGGCGATATACGGGCGTCGATCGCCAGCGACGAGCGTCTGGCGGCAAGCCTGGTTGCGCGGATCAAGCATCTGCTCAAGCTGGCGGAAACGGAAACGCAACTCTCTTACGATGAAAGCATCGCGGCTTATCTATTCTGCTTACATAGAGAAAAACCTCGCCTGGCAAATGAGGCAAGCGCAATCATCCTCGAAGCCGGCGGATTCTGGTGGTCGGCTCAACTCGCCTCGCATTTCATTAAGACCGCGGAGACAGAAGCCGCGTAAATGCTCGGCACGCTCGGCAGCCCGCGGGCCAACGTCTCACCAAAGCCGCCAGCGCTTCTTCTTCGGCGGCGGCGATAGCCCATGCGTCAGCGTCGTCAAGCCGCCGCCCCAGGCGCAGAATAGCGGACGCTGCTCGGCGAGGAATTGCTCGATCCCCTGCGGCGGATTGCGCCGATTCACCAGCTCCATGAAAGCCCCTTCGCGCCGCATGACGGCACGCGTGCGGTCAAGCGTCAGCCCGTCCTCCCAGCGCCACTTCTCGGGGAAGAAATAGTAAAAGTGCGTATAGGTGACTGCGGTGATTATGCCGACCGCGCGGCTTTCAAAGGACCACAAGTCCAGCCCGACTGGCGCCGCCATTTCCGCCAGCAGGACCAAGGCGCAGCAGCCGGAGACTTGCGCCTCATAGCGACCGGGCATGTCGACGATATCGGCGATGCCCTTGAGAAAACCTTCTGGATGGATCCACCGCTCAACCGCCCCCCGGTAGACACTGGCGCCGCTCTCGATGTCATGCTCGTTTTCCAGCAAGATGCCCGCCGCCAGTCTCAACGCGCCCAGCCAAAGCGCGCGCAGCCTATCATCCCGCTCATCAAAACGAGAAAGCATGGGCTTTATGGCATCGCGCCAAGACGCCCCCCATGCTGAATGATCGCGCAGCATCGCCATCACCGATAGCCAGCCGAGCGAACGCTTGATGTCTTCCAGTTGGTTTCCCGATTTGCGAATGCATTCGACTTCGCGCAGGGCGGCGGCGGCGCGGTTTCCAGCTTCAAGCTCGCCATATAGTTGACCGCGCAAAGCGGACAAATGGGCGCGAGCGAGCGGATCGTACGCCGTGGTATCCAATCGAGACAGCGCACCCCTAATCGGGTCGCGCTCGAGATTATCACGGGCGAGGTGCAAATCAGCCTCGCTGTGAATTAAGCCCTTTTGTTGATCGCTGCTCAGCACGGCGCTAACTGTCCTCGAGAAAGGTCATGGTTCGGCGCGACCCGGCGCATCGGTCTCTTTATCGGCGAAAAGCGGTGGCGATCCGGCGCTGGGCGCCTGTCTGTGGAGCGGGTCAGCGTCGGCTATGGCTGCGGACGGCTGCGGCGGCGCGCCACTGACCGCTGTCGCCGGCGGTCCAGCAGGCATCGGGGACGCGCGCCTCAAGCGGCGGCGAATGATCAAGAGGAAAATCAGTAGGCCGATGAAGCTCATAATTGCGCCGACGATCATGCTGCCGAACAAGGCAATTGCCAACGCTTCCGCCGCCTCCGCATCCAGTGAGATCCCAGACGCGGCTGAATTCGACTCCGCCCCATGCAGCGGACGAACACCGTATTCGATCAGCGCTGGCGGGGCGCCCGGATTCACCGACGCGGCAAAAGTCGACGACGTGGTGCCTGCGTATTCGGCGCTGGTCATCGTGATCTGATAATCGCCGGCCAGCAACTGCTCAAAGCAGATCACGCCCCTGTCGCCAAAAGGCGAGTCCTCCAACAGCCGGGAAGCGATGGTGACGCCGGCCGCGTCGTTTAAGCCGGCGCCGATGCCATGCGTGACCGACGCCTCGTCAGCATCGCGAATGCCGTCGGCGTCACGATCGTCAAAGCTCTGCACGCAGACTTGCCCTGTATCCTGCGCCACCAGCAGGTTCGTCACCAAAAAGGGGAAGCATAGCAAAGGCAGCCAGCAGCGCGACAGCCACTTCCGCTCGGGCAGGCGCGACCTCATCCGCGCCCCCAAATGAACAGTGATACCGCCATGCCGCTGCTCAAAACGATGACCGCCAAGCCAAGCGCGAAAAGCCCGCTCAACTCACGCAAGAGACTTCGCGGCGCCTCTTCCAATCGTTCATCGTCAGCGCGCGCCGGCTCAAGCGGTGGTAATGTCGCGCTATCCAAGCCTGCTTTTGCGCCAAGCTCGACCCTGACCAGCCCGCCCGCACGCAGATCAAGGTTTAGGCGGGAGGCGCTCGTCCAGCCGTAACCCGGCGGAGGCACTCCTATTATCAGGTACGGTTTCCGCTCCAAACCGCGCGGGCATATCGACTCGACGGCGCCCGCGGTTGTATAGCGCAGCAGCTCCGTATCTTCCGCGTCCAGCAGACGAATCGTCGCGTCCGCCAGTTGGTCCTCGCTCGGCTCCATCATGCCATTGTGGTTCTCGTCTTGAAACACCGTGAAACACAACTGTGGACTGATATCAGCGGGATCGCGCATCGGCGCGTCCGCTTGCGCCACCGGCGCCGGCGGCAAATCAGCGCTCTCCGCGCCGCCAACGGCGATTTCATCACTGGCGACATCGTCATCATCGTCGGAGCGCTCGCCGTCATCAGCGTACTCGGGGGCGCGCATGACGGTCAGCCGTTGACCAATCTGCAAGAGCGCTTCGGGACGCAGGTTGTTCAGCGTCAGAAGTTGATCCAGGGTGACGCCGTAGGCGTGCGCGATCGAGATCAAGGTGTCGCCGGCGCCAACGGTATGAACAAGATCCTCTTCCGGCTGCGCCAGATTTAGCGCAATGCTCAGCGCCAGCGCGAAGCAAACGAATAATACTCGACGCAATGCCCATCACCGCCTTTGCCGCAATCGCGAGAAATCGCCAGCGATTATAACATGCGCCGACGATCTATATAGGGCAAGCCGCGCGGGAGGCATGCCAGGCGCCTAAAGGTCCAAGCGCCCAGTTTGCTGCGGTCGACCGCTCGATCGCCGCATCCCGCCTTGATCCCACCATCATTACGGGAAGCGAAGTCGCCTTAAACCAAACGGCAAAGCAAAGCGAAAAGCGCAGCCTGTCTTGATATATTATGACATATATCGTCCCTTTGGCTGATAATTTTTGTGAACGCGTGGTTTTCCATGATAACTGTGTTAGAATTGAACTAAGCGTCAAGGGATCTTTTCAGCAAGAGGAAAGCGTGATCGTACCCATTGAACCCAACTTCCAGAACGTCCGACCGGAAGCCGAGGGATTCATCCAGTCCGCCCTCGATACCCTGCCCGACCACATCGCGATTCTCGACCAGAGCCTGGAGATCATCGGCGTTAACGCCGCCTGGCGACAATTGGCGGCGGACAACACGCCGCCCATTCCCGATCACGGGTTGGGCATGAAGTATCCGGCGCTTTGCCAGGATTTCGCGGGGATGGATCTGCCGCAGCCATCGCTTTTGCTGACGGGACTGAGCGAACTCGCCGGCGGCGAGCGCGAAATGTTCGAGATTGAATACAAGCGCGGAGAGCGGCGTTTCTTTGTCCTGCGCGCGCGCCGCTTCTGTTGGCATGAAGACTTAAGGCTGATCGTCGCCCACGAAAATATCACTGAGCTCAAATGCGCTCAGTTGCAGTTGGGTCAAGAACTCGGCCGACGGGCGATGAAAGATCGCTGCCTTTCGATGATGTCGCACGAATTGCGCGCGCCGCTTGCCTCTATCCAGCTTTCGCGCGATCTGCTGGCGCAATATGGCTTGCGCGCGTCCGTAAATGAGCGCCAGCAATACCTAGAGAATATCAGTCTGCAAGTCAAGCAACTGAATGAAATCGTAGGCGATGTCGTCAGCCTGAGCAAATCGGAGCGCTCAGAAGTGGAATTCAAAGCCGCGCGACATGATCTCGTTGCCTTCTGCCGCGACATTGTCGAATCCTTCCAGCTTTGTCGGCGCGGAAGCCACAAGCTCTATTTCCACTGCGCTGCCGACTGTATGCACGCCGAATTTGATGCGAAACTGCTGCGGCGGGCGCTGCGGAATCTGCTCGGCAACGCCATCAAGTATTCGCCTGCTGGCGGTGATGTGCGCCTGCGGCTATGGCACGACGGCGGCTGGGCGCGCGTCAGCCTGTCTGACGAGGGCATCGGCATACCGGAAGAAGACGCGGAATACCTCTTCCTGGCTTTTCATCGCGCTTCCAATGTTGGCTCGCTGACCGGCTCGGGGCTGGGTCTGGCAATCGCCAAACAGGCGCTCGACTTCCACCACGGCCATATCAGTTTTCGCAGCGAAATCGGCATCGGCACAACCTTTGAACTGGCGCTGCCATTGCGCCAGACCGCCGAAACCTGGCGCCGTCCGCGTGCGCCGTTCAGTTGAAACTCGGCTAAAATTACAGCATGAGACGGCTAGGTTTTCTCGCGCTCCTATTTCATTTGCTGCTGTCATCGGCGGCACTGGCGCAGCCGCTCGAGCTCCCCGCCGGCGATGACGCAATTGACCAGGATGGCGTCATCAGCGGCCGGCTGGACGATGATAACCCGCGCGATGTATTCACCATCGAAGGCTTGCGCGGCGAGGTCATCCGCTTCGAGCTGGCGGTGACCGACGGCGATCTTGATCCCATGCTTAGCATCTTCGACAACAGCGGAAAGCTGGCGCTGCATCGCGATGATTCGGCCGCCGGGCTTGGCGTCGAGCATGACCTCAAGGTGGAGCTTAGCGGACGATATTTCGTTGTGGTCGCGCGTTTCGGTCATAGCCTGGGCACGACCGCCGGCGCATACGAGCTACGCATGACGCGCAAGGGTGTGCTCTCCGAGGGCGGCAGCGCGCTGCGCTATAACGACTCGGTCATCGGCACCATTAGCGACACCAAAGCCGAAGTCTTCTACACCTTTCAAGCCGAACAAGGCGATATATTGACGATTGATATGGTGCGCTCATCAGGCACGCTTGACCCCTACTTGCTAGTCGTCGACAGCGAGCGCTTCGAGATCGCCAAGAATGACGACTACAGCCGTGACACCCGCAACGCCCGCATCGACGGACTCATCATCGAGCGAACGGGACCCTATATCATCGTCGCCACCCGCTACGACGACAGCGCGGGCAGCTTCGTGCTAAGCATTGAAGAAACCGCCGAAAGCGGCACTGGCAGCACCCGCCTGGCGCCGCTGCCGCTTCAGTATGGCGAAAGCCGAATGGGCACGCTAAGCCATAGCCAATTCGAGCGCTTCTATTCTTTCGAAGCACAAAAAGGCGATCTGATTACGATCAGCATGGTGCGCGGCGCCGCTGGCGAACTGGACAGCTACCTCATCCTGGCTGATGAGGCATTCTCGCCGATCCAGGAAGATGACGACAGCGGCGCAGAATTTCAGGACGCGTTGATCACCGATTATCGCGTTCCGGCCGATGGTCGCTATCACATCATCGCTACTCGCTACGACCGCGCGCGCGGAACCACCAGCGGCGACTATCGTTTGAGCCTCGATATCCGGCAAAACCCACTGATAGAAGCGCCCGCGGACGCCGTAAGCCTCAGTTATGGCACCAGCGTCAACGGCAAAATCAGCGGTGACAACGAAGACGATCTCTACGCCTTTTACGGACGCAACGGCGAGGTCATCTCGATCTCTATGACGCGCGTCGACGGCAACCTGGACGCCTACCTGGAACTGCTCAACGCCGGGCAAGAGGTGGTAACGCGCAACGACGACAGCGGTGGCAGCCAGAATTCGCTGATCGACAACTTCGCGCTCCCCGCCACCGGCATGTACTATATCCGCGCGCGCCGCTACGCTGGCACGGATGGGAATCCCGACACCGCCGGCGCCTATGTGCTGGTGCTGGCTGAGCGCGCCAGCTGAGGTCAACCCCCCTCGGTCCCCCCATTGCAATGGGGGGAAGGTTTCGCCGAGGTCTGAAATCCTAATGAAATCCGAGATAGAAATCCCAAATCAGTTCCAGTTAGCTCCCCTCCGTAGGTCTGTGTCTACGCGACCCTGACGCATCGGGGTCGCGTAGACACAGACCCGTCGGGAGGGGCTGGGGGTGGGGTTGGCGTAGCGATTCGCAATAGCGGACAAGCCTTGTAGGGTCAACCTGTCAGGTCGCCCGCCCGCCGACAACATAATCGCTACCTAAGCGCCTAACATGAAAACCTACCACACAACCTTCCAACCACAGCTCGTCCACCCCACCGCCTTCATCGCCCGGGGCGCAGTCGTCATCGGCGATGTGACCCTGGGCGCTGACGTTAGCGTCTGGTTCAACGCTGTGCTGCGCGGGGACAGCGAATCGCTGCGCATCGGCGCCAGCAGCAATATCCAGGACGGGGCGATCTGCCATGCCGATCCGGGCATGCCGCTGATCATCGGCGAGGGCGTAACCATCGGGCACCGCGCCATCGCGCATGGGGCAACGATCGGCGAGGGCAGCTTGATCGGCATGGGCGCCATCGTCATGAACGGCGCGCGCATCGGATCGGATTGCCTGGTGGGCGCGGGCGCGCTCTTGACGGAGGGGGTGGTCTTCCCCGAGCGCTCGCTGATTTTGGGGGCGCCGGCGCGTGTGATACGCCCGGTCACGGAAGATGAGATCGCCATGATGCGGCGAACGGCGGCGGAATATGTGGAAAAGGCGCGCGCCTTTAAGAGAACAGGCGATTAGCGCGCGCGAGACTCCGCTTCGTCGTCTTCGCCCTGATACGCCAGCAAATCATCCAGCGACATCTTCGGCGCGCGCCGCCTTCGATATCGCCGCTGTAATCGAGCGCTTCTTTGCGGGTGTTAGGTCATCCGCGAGCACGAGCAGCACTTTGTCAACGCTGCTGATGAAGCGTGTGGGAGCTATCAGACTCGTCGGATCGTATTCAAGAAAGTTTGATCGAGTTCAACTCGTTCATCGGCCGCTTGCCACAATTCCCTGGCGCGGCTTCGCGGCTCGCCGCTGAATAACCAGACGGCAATCCCTTCCCTATTTGCCACCTCAAGGGCAGGCACCATATCGCTATCGCCGGTTACTACCGCGGCGTGCGTGATGGAGCGCTTGGCGCTCAGCAAAGCGAAATCCAAACCCAGCAGTAGATCTACTTGCTTTTGTTGGTAGATCGGCTGACCTTGATTATTCTTGCCACGATACTTAACGACGCCCAATCTTACGGTAAAACTAGACAGCCGCTCTAGAGCGTCGTAGAACTTACGGCGGTTCTGGAAGAATTTTCTTTCACGTTCAGTGGGGGGATTACTCTGATAGGGCGAGCCATTATAATAGTAAGTACGCAACAGATCCATTGGCGCTGTTGGGGTTCGCGCGTTTACCCGCATATGAATCTCGGAGGAGAGTTTTTCGTAATCCACCCGTACGCCATTCTTCTTGGCGACCGTATCCAAATACGCTCCGTCAACAAAGATCGCTAAGCGAAACATCATTGATCCTTTGCCTTGGCTGCAAAAAAACGGAGAGGCTAGGAATTTTCGCTAGCCTCCCGTAAATTGCCTGACGAACTATCGTGAGGTCGCCAGGGGGTATTGTCACCCCAATATACGCCAATAGACGGCATATGTCAAGCCCATAAGTCAGGACCCGTTACTCAATCGGATAGCGCCGCCTTGACTGACTATCCGAGTAGACCTCTTACACTGTCTATGAACATCGTTTCAAGGAACGAAAGATGGAAACCTACACCGTCAAGAATGCGCAACTTTGCCCTTAATCATCCCGCGCTTGTAATGAAGTTGACAGCGCGCCGCAGTGGATGATAGTCTTTTCGCAAGCAAGCGCAGAGGACAGAATCCCGTGGCATCCGAATTGATCAACCATCGACTCGACCGCGTAGAGAACCGGTCGGACGAAAACATGACCAAGGTCGCCGAATTGAAGGGCGCGTATGAGCACCTCGCTACCAAAGCCGATCTTAAACGCGTGGAAAAACGCTTGCAGCGATTCGTTCTTGCGGTGGCGATTATGATGATTGCCGTCTTGACATATTTAGAGAACTTGAAGTTAGACGAAATACTATCCCGACTGCCCTGAGCAACGGGCTGGTTGCCCGGTGAATGACGCGATGGCGGTCATCTCCATTGGACGCGCCTGCTATCGGCGGTGTAACCGCCCTGGCTTAGGGTGGCTTTGGCGACGCCATCCTAAGCCCGCCGCTCTTGCTCGTCATCTTCGCCCTGGTACGCCAGCAGGTCATCCAGCGACATCTTCGGCACTCGATTCTCCGCCATAACCGCGCGCATCTCAGTATTGATCTCGCCATCCTCGCCGATATGTCGGCGGATATTGGCGCCGGTCGCTTCCGAATACTCGAAGCGGTGATCGGCGATCGTCACGCCATCAGCGATCACACGCAGCGACCACTTGCCATCCAGCTCCATTTGGTCATGCAGCGGCATACGCGTATTCGGCGTCAGAAAATTGCGCCCGCGCGTCAGCTTGAAGCTGTCCTCGTGGATATAAACGGCGTCGCCGACGGCGTCGATGATTTCGAAGCGAATCTCACCGTTGGCTTCGGTCGGGACGCGCAGCTGCACAAAGGGCTGGATGTAGTCGATATCATCGGGCAGCGACCAGGTGCGATAAATCTGCGGCTCGCCCTCTTCTTTGGTGGTCAGCACGCCGATGTCGACGGCGAGCACCTGCACCTCGTCGGGGTCGAGCCCGGCGCGCGTCACCGATTCCAGCGCATGGCGATACACGCGCTGCTCGGCGCTGGCTGGCTGTTGATGGAAGATCTCGTATTCGTAATCCTCTTCCTCTTCTTCTAACTGCCCTTCATATTCGTAGCCATAATCATAAGACTCGTTTCGCACATTGGTACTGGAGCTGTCGTTGTCGAACTGGCGCACGAGGAAGAGCAAGCCGAGCAAAACGAGAATGACCGGGAAGCTGTTGCCCAAAAGCGCCACCGCGCCCAAAGCCAGCAAAATAAACGCGAGAAACCAAGTGTTGCGGTTTTCCATTCTTTCTTCCTCAGTTAACGCCGACCGCGGCCGCGCCCTCCGCGGCCGGCGCCACCCGTCTGCCCCAGCAAATCCTTCAGTTGCGTCGTCTGCGGCTGTTCCGCTTCTTCGACGATGACGGCGTCTTGCAGGTTGCGGCGGCGCTCGTTCAGCGACGTATCCAGTTCCGTTTCCCCGCTCAGCCGGCGGTGACGCTCGCGCGTTGAGGGCGAAAGCATCAAATTGTGCATGCCAATCAAGCTGTTATCGACATAAACGCGCAGATCCCAATCGCCATTGCCATCGACATTGGTATTGCCCGCCAGCGGGAGATGATGATCCGCCAGCAGGCTGAGCTCCCCTTCGCGCAAGAAGGTCTTCATTTCGTGCACGTACTGTTCTTCGCCCAGATGATTGTAAATCTCGTAGCGGATCAGCGCCTGCCGCTCGGCTTCTTCCGGCGTGACGTGCAAGGTGATGAAGGGGCGCACGCCATCATCGTCTTTGGAGATATTGCGCGTGCGCCGCATCGCCAAGCCTTCGGCGCCGGTCTGCATGGCGATCAAGCCGATATCGAGCATGATGATGCCGCTGCGATTGAAATAGCCGGCGCGCGATGCCGCCCGCTCGCCCGCTTCCTTTGCTTGCGGTGTGATCCGGCGCTGCACCGGCGCCCGATGCAGCACATCAAGCAAGCTGGCGCGCTCCGGTCCCAGCTCAATCATGGAAGCGATCACGGCAACTGCCAGCGCCCCAATCAAGGATAACTGGACCGCCGCCGATACTGGCGCCGCCAGCAAGGCGAAACCAATCAGCAGCGCCATCGCCACCAGCCAGGCGGTGTTGCGTCTCTTCAATCGAATCATGCGTCTGTCGCGCTCGCGTCTTTGCTAGCTTTCCGCGCTCTCCCCTATTCTAACATTATGTATACCCGTCTTAACAAGGTGAAGTCGCGCCATCAAACTAGGCTCGCCGATCCCGCTCCATCTCTCCGTCTTCATCCGCGATATCGAATTGAACCAGCTCGCCGTCGTCGCTCAGCCGCAGATGGCGCCGCTGACCATCGTCCAGCGCGTCATCCATCTCCTCGTCGCCATAGATTTCGCGCTCCCGCTCCTCCAGCTGCTCCAGATAGCGCTGTACTTCCTCCTGGATCCGCTCTTCCCGTCTCTGCGCGCCGCCCCCGTGCTTGTTGTAAAAATCCAGCGAATGACCAGCCATGCCGATGCCCCAAAACAGCGTAACGAACAGGGGCCAGGGGAAGCCGCCAGCGGCAAACAGCCAAATCATCCAGACCAGTATATTCACGCCCGCATAGCTGATCAGGTGAATCAAGAGGGCGTTGCGCTCATCATATTTGGCTTCCACGCGTCGGCGGATTTCGAGTTCAAACTGCGATTGGTTTTTGCGCTTCATGGCGCCTTCTCCGCTGCGGAATCCGTCACTTGGCTCGCCCTTTCGAGATCAGCCAGGCTGATCCCGCCGCCTTCATTGATGCGGGAATCGGCCGCGGCTGATTGAACCCGTCGATCCCGCCGCAGTTCGCGGACGACCTGCGCTTCAATGTGCGCCTCGCGTTTTTCACGAGAGAAACCGTAGGCGAAATAATAGCGCAGCAAGTGCGCGCCCAGCCCAATCCCCCAGCCGGCGGCAAAGGTCAGGGTCCCGCGCCAGTTGTACGCATCAGGACCAAATGAGCCGCTCACGTTTAGCGGATGCACAAACAGCAGCAAACTCATCACACCGAGAAAGAGCGCCAGATGCCATAAGACGAGGCGGCGGTTCTTCAGCTTGTCCGCCATTTGCAGGCGAACCAGTTCTTCCTGTTCTTCCGCGTCTTCGGCAGCCGCGCCCCGAAGCTGCTCCGCGATGCGCGCGTCCGTTTCCGCCTCGTGCCGCTCGCGTCCGCGTCCGTGGCGAAAGTATAAATGGATGGCATGCAAGGCGGCGGTCGTGCTCAGCAAGCATAGCGCTGTTATGCTGTCTCGATATCCGCCAAGAGCGGCGGAAAAGCCTTGCAATTGATTAGGCAGGACCCAAAAGTCGTATGCATTGTAGAGCAGGAACAGCAATGCGCCGAAGACAAGCAGCAGATGAAAGCGCAGGCTGCCGCGCGCGCGAAAACGGGCTTCAACGCGCTCGCGGATATCGAGCTTGGCGACTGGCTTGAACTTTCGCTTCATTGCGACTTCCTCGCACGCTTTGGTCCCGCAAGTCCTGCAGTGAGCGGATCGCCGTTTTCCAATTCGCCTTCGGCGGTCAAGCGTATTCGGCGTCCGCGCAGTTCGCCTAGATCGTGGAAGGCGCTTTCGTTTTCATCCTTGTCTCCCCGTTGCTCAAGAGACTGATGCCACAGCCGCTCGATTTCCGCTTCGATCTTCAGCGCGCGCCCAGCCGGTGTCCGGCCGTGCACGAGGAAGAAGCGGCTGACATGCAGCGCCAGCGCGATGCCCCAAAATTGGCTGAGCAGGCTCAAATCCGGCACATTAAACATCGGTCTGGTCCAGATAGCTGTCATAAGCCAGAGCAATCCGAGCACGAGAGCAGCGGTCAAGAGATGCGCGACGAAGACGCGACGCGCCGCCGCCCGCTTCGCCACTCGCTCTTCGATATGCATTTCTTCCTCTTCATCCAGCGCTGTCCCTCCTTCTTCATAATCCATAGCGCGTTCTATTTCGTCAGCTAGCGCAATAGCGCCTGGCCCACAGCGATAATAGTAGCGCAAGCCATGCAGAACGAGCGGAATCGTCCAAAGCCCGCCGAGAAGGATATATTGTTGCGGCAATTGCGGCGCTGTATTGAGCAGATAAATGAGGGCGAGCGCAAAGTAGATCACCAAGTGAAGCAGCAGATCGCGCCGGCCCGCCATCCGTTTCTTGATTCGATAGCGAATGAGCTCGCGGTCGATCGACTGCGGCGACTCTGCCATGCCCTTTATCTCCCTTTAGGCTCTGCGGCGAGGCGGCGGGCTACATATGCCTGATATTACGCAGAGCGCCTGCTTACGGTTGTAACGCCCAAGGCAAAGGCGCACGAATCAACTCGTCCCATAACGCAAACCCAAATCGTTCAACCAGCGGCGGTAAGCGATCGCCGTCTTGTCGCTGCGCAAGTGCAGCTCCGCCTGCAAGTCGAGCGGCAGCAGCTCCGGTCGCTGCGATTGCACAATGGGCAGGTCCTGATAAGCGATCTCGTCCTGGAAGGCGCGCAGCGATTCATCGCTGCTGCCGTCCTGCGTCATTACCATCCACATCCACATCAGCGACTTGACTTCCTCAATCGGCGTGACCATCAGCAAGATGGCGAACTTTTCCTTCGCTTCCTTGCGAAAATAAGCCACCAGCGGGCGATGCGCCTTGTAGGTATAGCTCACCCAATTGGGGATGTGGCTGCCATCGGGATTGGGCTGGAAGATGCGGATATCGGAGGCGGTGACGCCCTTCTCATCGGTGATGACATCATAATCGGGGATCTCGGGCCGTTCCTTCGTGCCCAGAATATCCTCATGCACAAAAGGAAAATGAGCGACATCGAGGAAATTCTCCACCATGCGCGGACCGGCCGCCTGAAACTCATAGGCGCCGCAGAGGATCTTGCGATAGCTGGGGTCGTCCCACTCTTCGAAAGGGGGGATCTCATGCGCCGGCTCGCCCAGGCAGACCCAGACGAAGTCATAGGCGACGGTCGCGTAGTAAGTGATGGCGCGTGCCTTGGTCGGCGGCTTCTGCTCAGGATGCGCCGGGATGCGCACGCATTGGCCGCTCGCATCATAGGTCCAGCCATGATAGGGGCATTGCAGCGCCCCGTCTTCCAACACCTCGCCCAGCGAGAGGCGCGTACCGCGATGCACGCACAGGTCTTTCCAGGCGCGCAGCACGTCTCCCGATTTCCAGATGACGATATCCTCGCCCAAAAGCCGGGCGCCAACTACATTGTTTGCCGCGTCCAACTGCGTCAGCGGCAGCACCGCATGCCAGTCATTCATCAGAATCAGATCGTCGATCATGGCGCTCTCTCCCGAATAATGCGCGTGCGCCGATTATAGCACGGGCGCATCCATTCGCTGCCCTACCCTTCGCCATGTCTCAATTGCGGAACATTTCTTTGTACGGGCGAGCTGATGGCTCGCCCCTACGGATTGGTCACGGGCTTGTGTACCATGACCTGACACGTAAACGCAGGAGGTTCGCATCATGACTCAAATGGAAGGCAAATCCGCGCTGGTGACCGGCGCGGCATCCGGCATCGGACGGGCGAGCGCGCTGGCTTTGGCGCGGGCGGGCGCGGCCGTTTGCGCCTCCGACATTGACGGCGCGGGCGCGGAAGAAACCGCGCAGTTGATCAACAACGAAGGCGGCGCAGCGATAGCGCGAAGCTGCGATGTAACGAATCCGGACCAAGTACGCGCGATGATCGAAGCGACGGTCGCCGCCTTTGGCCAACTCGACGCCGCGGTCAATAACGCGGGCATCGCCGGCTCATTCGAGGATCGCCTGCGCGAAGCCGATGACGCCATGTTCGAGCGCGTGCTCGCTGTCAATTTGCACGGCGTCTGGCATTGCATGAAAGCGGAGCTCAATGTCATGCTGCCGCAGAGCCGCGGCTCAATCGTCAATATCGCCTCGGTCGCCGGCTTGATCGGCGCGCCAAAAGCGGGCGCCTACACCGCCAGCAAACACGCCGTCGTAGGCTTGACCAAATCTGCGGCGCTCGATTACGCCAAGCTGGGTGTTCGCGTCAATGCCGTTTGCCCCGCTTACACCGATACCGACATGGTCCAAAGCGCGATCGCGGGCAACCCGCTGATGGCGCATATTATGGCGCGGGCGATCCCGATGGGGCGGCTCGGTCAAGCCAGCGAGATCGCCGAAGCGGTCGTCTGGCTCTGCTCCGACGCCTCCTCGTTTGTGACCGGGCACGCGCTGGTGCTGGATGGCGGCTTGGTGGCGACTTAGACTGGCGCGCCGTACACTTTTGACAGCCTGACGCCTACTTGCATATACTAGGGTTGTGAGAATCGATGGTCACTATCCTGAATCGACGGCAGCATGGTTTTGATGTTGTCATTTATACGAACGAACACGGCCCAGCGCATGTGCACGTCTTTCGAGGAGGAAACAAACTGAAGGCAGAGTTGCGGCCTGTTCGCATTGTGTACAACAACGGCTTCAATGGTCGGGAGAGGCGCCGGATTCGAACGCTTCTAGAAGATTATCAAGCGCTCCTCCTCCGCGAATGGAAGAGGCTTCACGGATAATGTTAGAATTTAGTAAACATGAAGAAGGGTGCTAACAGAATGCACGAATGGCCCATCATCCACGACGATCGCTGCTCTGCGCGCGTCGTCCGATTCACCGACGAGCACGCCATGATTCATTTGGCGGATGGCCGCATTATAGGCGTTCCGCTATGCTGGTTTCCGCCTATACAAAGCGCCACTGATAAACAGCGGCAAAACTACACCTGTTACGGCGACACCGTTCATTGGCACGATGTTGATGAGGGCATTGATCTGACCGCAATGTTAACTGGCTTGTACATCGTGCCTGTTTACCAGCGAAACACGCGCTCCGAGCCGCATAGACCCACGACATGGCTATACCTTGAGGGCGGCGTTTGGCAATCAGACGGCGGCATGTCGGGCGTCCCATTCGTACACGATACGCGTAACTTTCCACAAGTCATTCGATTCATGGACGATTATCTGGTGTTCGAACTTTGCGATGGTCGCATCCTGTGTCTGCCAGCGCATTTTTCCTTCAAGTTATCGCAAGCCAGCGACAGCCAGCGACACAATTACCAACTCGAGGGATTGAACTTGAGTTGGGAAGAATTGGACGAACACATCAACCTCATCGCCATGCTCACAGGATTCTATGACCTGGAGATGGCTCAGGCCGAAGATACCGTCAATCAAGCCACCGCATCGACTACGTAACCAGCCCGGCGCGGCGCATATCCGACAGCAAACATTGTCACAGTTCTTTACCGACAGCGGCATGGATACGATGTGCGAATCTACGTCAAAGACCATCCTCCCGCGCATGTCCATGTCTGGAAAGGCGACAGCAATCTGCGGATGGACTTGCTGACATTTGAGGTCAGCGATAATCGCGGCTACAATACAAGAGAAATTCGACAAATCCGCAAGCTCGTTAGCGATTATCAGGATTTGTTGCTCGACGTTTGGCACATTCTTCATGAGAACGGCGAAAGGCCAGACCGGAGACGACAAGGGACAGTAACTTGTATATTGAACCAGTGCTTCATGACACCCGCAATGAGCCGCAAGTAGTCAGCTTCACCAATACACACGTCATGATCGAGTTAGCGGATGGCAGATTAATTGGTGTGCCCTTGCATTTCTTCCCATTGCTGAACGCTGCGACTGACGATGAGCGCCAAAACTACCGGTTGGGCGCCTGTGATGTCTATTGGGAAGACATTGACGATGGCATTGACTTGAAGGCTATGCTGTCTGGTCTCTATCTTGAGACGAGTGGAGAAGAAATTGAATATCTGAAGAATCAAGTCAGTGAGCGCAGAGCCAATGCCACCACTACTTAACCAGCCCGGCGCGCCGCATATCCGACAGAATCAGCCGCTCCCAGGGCGCATCCGTCACCAGCGGGAAATAATGCGCCCCCCGCCGCAAGCACTCATTGCGAATCTCATCGCGCCAGGCGGCGACCCGCTGCTGATAAATGCCCAGCATGGTGCCGTCCAGCGTCACCTCTTGCTTCACTTCCGTTTCCACATCAATCAAACTCAGGTCGCCGGTTACCGGCGGCATCACTTCCTCCGGCGCCAAGACGTGGATGAAAGCCACTTCGTGACCGCGGCTCAGCAAGGCGTTCAAGCCCTCAAGATAACGGCCATCGTACGAGAACATATCGCTGATGATCAGTGTCAAACCCGGGCGGCGCGCCCGCAGCGCATAATCGCTGAGCGCCTCATCCAGGTCAGTGATGCCAGCGGCTGCGATATCCCCCACGAAGCGCAGCGCGGCGATGCCCCGCGCCCGCCCGCGCACCGGACCGAAGGTGGCCGCGCCCTCATCATTCACAGCCGTCAAAACCAGCCGATCATTACTCGTAAGCGAGACGTAAGCCAAGCCCGCCAGGATGCGCTTGGCGTATAGCAGCTTCTGCTGCTCGGCCTCTCCTTCGGGCGGGAAGTCCATGCTGGCTGATGCATCGAGGATCAGATGCACCGCCAGGTCTTCCTCGTCTTCCAGCAGTTTGATATAAGGGCGCTCCAGCCGGGCGTAGATATTCCAGTCGAGTTGGCGCAGGTCATCGCCGGCGACATAATTGCGATAATCGGCGAATTCAATGCTGGATCCGCGCTTGATCGACCGGCGATCGCCTTTGATGGCGCCCGCCCGCACCTTGCGCGCCACTAGCATCAGCGGCTCCAGCCGCCGGCGAATCGCTTCCGGCAGCAGCGCCGGCGCCGCGCTAGCGTCTTGCGCCACAGCTAGTCTCTTTCCTCGTCGTCTTCTTCAACGTCGTCAACTGGCGAGTCGTCGTCGTCCGCCGTCTCGCCGTCGTCCGCGTCATGATCGGCCTCTTCCTCGCCATTCTCATCGTCGTCCACTTCCTCGAATTCAAACTGCAGCACGGCGACATGGCGATCGCGGAACATCTCCTCGCGCTGCACGAAGTTCAGCTTGGCGAAGAGTTTGCGCGCCGCGACATTTTCCGGCTCATAGCGCGCGATCACCATTTCGCTGTTCTCGAATCCATGCACCATATCGATCAGATAATCGGCGACGGCATAACCCAAGCCCTGCCGTTGATAGTCTTGATCGATAGTCAGCCGCTCAATGATCCATTGCGTTGGCTCCTGCGCGTGGATCAGCATGACATAACCGACCAGCGTCCCCTTGAGATCGACTCGATAGAAACTGACAGCCGGGTGACGCGATTGCATCCAGGATAGCAGCACATTCTTGGTGAAGCGCCGCTGCCTCGGCTTGACCTGTATCACGCTCAGCGCCCAAAATTCGCGCAAGCCGGTTATTTCGGTGAATTCGAGCTCCGGCATGAACAGATCCCATCCAATATACCTGCCGCAGAATGGCGTAAGTTTGCCACAAACAGACAGATATTCCAGTGAGTACCCGCTGGTAGAGCAGCGCTTGCGCGCCAGTCGGCCTGCACAGCATCGCTATGGAACTGCTTTACATTTCCTGTCTTGATGTGTTATTGTGCAATTAGACACAAATGCGTTTCATATTGGCTGCACTCGGATTGGCTAGGCGCGGCATTTACGGATAACGATTCAACATGCAATGCGCCAGTTGACGAGAAAGGAAACAGAATGGGTAACAGAAGGCAATTGACAACGGCTCACGGGAATCCGATCGGCGACAATCAGAATTCGCTGACGGCGGGCGCGCGCGGTCCGCTCCTGATGCAGGATTACCAACTGCTGGAGAAAATGGCGACCTTCAACCGAGAGCGGGTGCCCGAGCGGGTTGTGCATGCCAAGGGTTCCGGCGCTTATGGAACCTTCACCGTGACCAATGATGTCACCCAATATACCAAAGCGAAGATATTCTCCCAGGTGGGCAAGCAAACCGACTGTCTCCTCCGCTTCTCAACCGTCGCTGGCGAGCGCGGCGCCGCCGATGCCGAACGCGATGTTCGCGGTTTCGCCGTCAAGTTCTATACCGAAGAAGGCAACTGGGATATGGTCGGCAACAACACGCCAGTATTCTTCGTGCGCGATCCTTATAAATTCGGCGATTTCATTCATACGCAGAAGCGCGATCCCAAAACCAATATGCGCTCCAATACTTCGATGTGGGATTTCTGGTCGCTCTCGCCCGAAAGCCTGCACCAGGTCACCATTCTCATGAGCGACCGCGGTTTGCCGCAAAGCTATCGACACGTCAATGGCTATAGCAGCCACACCTACAGCTTCATCAACGCCGACGATGAACGCTTTTGGATCAAGTTCCATTTCAAAACCATGCAGGGCATCAAAACATGGACGAACGCCCAAGCGGCGCAAATCGTCGGGGGAGACCGCGAAAGCTCTCAGCGCGACCTCTTTGAAGCCATCGAAAACGGCGATTTTCCCCAGTGGCGCGTCTGCGTCCAGATCATGCCGGAAGCAGAAGCTGATACCTACCACATAAATCCATTCGACCTCACGAAGGTCTGGCCCCACAGCGATTATCCCTTGATCGAAATCGGCATCATGGAACTCAATCGCAATCCGGAGAATTACTTCGCCGATATCGAGCAGGCTGCTTTCGAGCCATCCAATATTGTGCCCGGCATCAGCTTTTCGCCCGACAAAATGCTCCAGGCGCGCATCATGTCCTACGCCGATGCCCATCGCTATCGGATCGGCGTCAATTACGCCGCGCTCCCCGCCAACCAAGCCAGATGCCCGGTTCATAGCTATCACCGCGATGGCAATCTGCGCTTTGACGGCAACTATGGCGGCGCCGTCAACTATGAGCCGAACAGCATGGGCGGTCCCGTGGAAGACCACCGCTTCAACGAGCCGCCGCTCAAGGTCTCGGGCGATGCCGACCGCTACAACCATCGCGATGGCAACGACGACTATACCCAGCCGGGCAACCTTTTCCGTCTGATGAGCGCCGGGCAAAAGGCGCAGCTATACAGCAATATCGCTGAGGCGATGGCCGGCGTGCCGGAGCGCATCAAAGCGCGTCAACTCGTTCATTTCTACCGCGCCGACCCGGCTTATGGGCGTGGCCTGGCCGAACTGCTTGATCTCAATATCGAAGGGATTGCCGCCTTGGCGGAACATTCGCTGGAAGATTTATTCGCAATGACCAGCGAAGAGAATTACAGTGGCTTGCCGGTCGAAACGGGGCTGCCGGCGCCGGGCGCTTGATTGCCCGAATCACTGAACCAGCGCGTCAAGCACGATCTCAAGCGGATGCCGAGCCACGTAGCCGGCATCGTGAATCTGGGCGCGGCAAGATGTGCCCGGCGCTGCGATTGCCGCGTCCGGATTCGCGCGAATCGTCGGCAGCAGGCGATCCTCGGCGATCTTCATGCTTAATGCATAGTGTTCATAACCGAAACTGCCGGCCACGCCGCAGCAGCCGGTATTCATCTCCGCCACCTCCGCGCCCGGAATCGTGCGTAGCAGCTTCAGCGTATCCTTTGTGCCCCAGAGCGCCTTTTGATGGCAGTGCCCGTGCAGCAATATCCGCCGCGATTCAGCCGACCAAGCGAGCTCGTCGGCGCCTTCCGCCAGCTTCATGGCGAAAAAGGCTTCAGCGCTCAGGCAGCGCTCCGCCAGCGACCGAGCGGCGGGCTGCAAACCAGGGTCGACCAGCGACAGGTAATCGTCCACAAAGGCGCTGAGGCAGCTCGGCTCGAGGAAAATGTAAGGCGCATCGCCGGCCGCCTTCGACAATGCCAGAACATTCGCGGACGCCATCGCCTTGGCGCTGTCTAGAAGCCCCTTGCTGATGGCGGGTCTTCCGCAGCAAGCCGCCCCGGGCAGGCGCGTCGCATTCAGGAGCAAGCCCAGCCGCCCCGCCAACTTCATCGCCGCCCGCCCCACTTCCGGGTGATTCCATTCCGTGAAAGTGTCGACGATCAAAACGGCGTCGGGCGCGTCATATTCGCGATAGCGCTCGGCGCTGAAGCGGCGCTCGGCGTACTTCGGCAGCGGACGCTCCGCCGGCAATCCCAGCAGACCGGCGCCCTTCTTCCCCAGCGAACTGCCCAGCAGCAAATTGCTCAGCTTGGGCAGCGCGCCCGCCAATTGATTGAGGCGATGGATATTGCCGTAAAGGCGCGTGGCAAAGTCGACTCCATGGCGATCATGCCAGGTCGCCAGAAACTCCGACTTAAGCTTGGCCACATCAACCGATGACGGGCATTCGGCCGCGCAGGCTTTGCAGCCGAGACAAAGATCCAGCACCGATTTGACCGCCGGATCGCCCATGTCGTCGGGCAAGACGCCACTGATCGCGGCGCGCAGGGCGTTGGCGCGCCCCCGCGTCGAATGCGCCTCGTCCAGCGTCGCCTGGTAGGACGGGCACATCGTGCCAGCGCCCTCCTTGCGGCAGACGCCGGCGCCATTGCACATCTCCACCGCGCCAGCGAATCCATTGTCGGACGTCCAGTCGTAGCGCGTATTGATCTCGATCACCTCATATTCCGGCGAATAACGCAGCAGTTCGGCGCTGTCCATCGGCGGCGCATCAATGATCTTGCCCGGATTCATCATGTTGTCCGGGTCGAAAGCGCGCTTCACAGTCCGAAAGGCGTCCATCAACTCGGGTCCAAACAAGTATTCGCTGAACTCGCTGCGCACCAAGCCCTGTCCGTGCTCGCCGGTGATTGTGCCTTGGTATTTCTTCACCGTCTGCGCCACGGCATCGGCGATCGTTCGATATTGGTCGCGACCCTTCAAGGTTTTGAGGTTAATCAGCGGCCGAATATGCAGGCAGCCGGCGCTGGCGTGGGCATAAATGGCGTAGGTGGTGTCGTTCTCGTAAATGATGCGCTCAACATCGCTGATGTAATCAGCCAGGCTCTCGACCGGCACGGCGCCGTCTTCGATGAAGGAGACCGGCTTGGCTTCGCTGCGTTCGCTCATCATCAAGCCCAGCCCGGCTTTGCGCACGGTCCAGACATCGTCTTGCTGCGCCGGCGTCTCGGCTATTGTGACCGCGCCATGGAAACCCAGCCGCGTAAGATGCGCCTTCAAGTCATTCATCTTGGCGCCTAGCTCGCGCTCCGAGCCGACAAACTCGACCACCAGGATCGCTTCCGGATCGCCGTCGACAAAGGTCAGGCGGTCGCGATAACCGGCGGCGGCGCGCGTCTTGCCCAGCAGGAATTTGTCCATCAACTCGATGGCGGCCGGCTCGAGCTCAAGGATGCGCGGCGTCGCCTCCAAAGATGCGCGCAGCGTGTCGAAGTGAACCAGCGCCAGCCGTTTATGCTCGATCTTGGGTCGATCGACCAGCTGCAGCTCGGCGCGGACGACCGTCGCCAGCGTCCCCTCGGAGCCGCAAAGCAGCCAGTTCAGATTGACATCATCGGGGTCGATCTTGTCCAGCGCGTAACCAGCCACCGTGCGCCAGGTCCGTGGGTAGCGCGCTTGGATCAACGGCGCGTGCTCAGCCGCCAGATCGCTCACGATGCCGCGGATGCGATTCAAATCCGCCGTCGATTCATCCAGCCAGACCAAGTCGCCGGCCGCCGTCACCACCTGCAAACGCGATACATGATCAGCCGTCATGCCATAGCGGATACTGTGCGCGCCGGTGGCATTATTGCCGATGACGCCGCCGATAGCGGCTCTCTCGGCGCTTGCTGGGTCGGGACCGAACATCAGATCCAGCCCCGCCAGCTGCGCATTGAGCTTGCCCAGAATCAGACCAGGCTCGACATCAACGGTCCGCGCCTCGCCATTGACGCCCCGCACGCGGCGCATGTGGCGGGTGAAATCCATGATGACTGCTTCGCCCACCGCTTGCCCAGCCAAGGCGCTGCCACCCCCGCGCGGCAGCACCGGCGCTCCATATTTGCGCGCCACCTCGTGCACAGCCACCACATCATCAGCATCGCGCGGGAAGGTCACCGCCAGCGGCATGACCTGATAATTGCTGGCATCGGTGCTGTAAAGGACGCGCGTCATGCGGTCAGCCGCCGCTTGATCGGCGCCAAGCGCGCGCTGCAATTCATGCAGCATCTCGTCAATTTGCATGGCTCAATTCTAAATCCGCAGTGTCGGTTTCCGCGCAGATTGTAACCGCTTTGGTATTCGAATAACACGGGGGAAGGAAAAGCCTCAATCAACGAGAAATGTAGGGGCGACATAATATGTCGCCCGTCGCATCTGTGTAGCTATTCTCGGGCGACCTGATAGGTCGCCCCTACAGAACGCACCTGCTTGAAGTTGACACCTGAACTACACTGACGACAAATCCACCTTCAGCGCCCGCAGCTGGGCGATGCAAGCGCGGATCGCCTCATCCGATGCCTGTAGCATCGGTGGACGCACGCCGCCCACCGGCAAGCCGCGCTCGGCCAAAACGCCCTTCACCGCAGTGAGCCAGCCAGCACTGCCGATCACATCGCTCGCCGCTTTGAGCTGCTTCTGCAAGCTCTGCGCCGTCGTCAAATCGCCGGCGTGGAAAGCATCATGGATGCCGGCAACGATTTCAGGAAAGTGATTGCTATTGCCGGAAACGCTGCAATCGAGCCCCAGCGCCAGCCCCGCCAGAATCAGATTGTCCGGTCCAATCGCCGTGTTGAAGCGCCCACCCTGCAAGTGATTCACCGCGCACATCGTCATCAAGTCGCCGCTGCTATCCTTCAGCCCGACGCAATTGTCGTAATCCCGCGCCAACCGCGTCACCAGCGCCGCCGACAAATTGTTGTTGGCGAATTTCGGCAAATTGTACAGCCATACCGGGAAGCCCTCCGCCGCATCAAGGATGGCGCGGTAATGCGCTTCCAGCGCCGCTTCGCCATACACAAAGTACCAAGGCGTGATCACCGAGGCCGCATCGGCGCCGATTGATTGAGCGTGGCCAGTCAAGTCGATAGCCTCGGCTGTGGTCATGGCGCCCGTATGGACGATGACCGGCACTCTTCCAGCGACCGCTTCGACCGTGGCGGCGGCGACCGCCTTGCGCTCTTCAGTGTTGAAGAGCGGTCCCTCGCCCGTGCTGCCAAGCGGGTAGATGCCGGCGACGCCCTTGTCGATGAGGAAGTCGACGAGGGGACCGATCATGTCCGGGTTGATGTCGCCATTGGGCTTGAGCGGCGTGATGATCGGGCAGATGACGCCGCGCTTGATGGCTTGGTAGGGCATACGAAGCGTCAGCTTTCCGTCGATGGCTCTTCAGCCGGAGTATCCAGCGGTGGAGATACGCCGGTCATTCGCGGCGTCGGCGCGCCCAGTCTCCCTTCGATATTGGCGAGCCGCTCGCGTACATCAATGATGTGCTGCGTGAGGTCGTAGGCGCGAGAATCATTCTTTCGGTCAAGCCGGTCAATCTTGGCGTCACTCTTATCGAATCTGGCATCTACTCGATCAAATCTGGCATCGACTCGGTCAAATTTGGCATCGACTTGGTCAATTCTGGCATCTACTCGTTCAAATTTGGCATCGACTTGGTCAATTCTGGCATCGACTTGGTCAATTCTGGCATCTACTCGGTCAAATCTGGCATCGACTTGGTCAAATCTGGCATCGACTCGGTCAAATCTGGCATCGACTTGGTCAAATCTGGCATCTACCTGGTCAAATCTGGCGTCATGCGCTTCAAACTTGGTATCAATGTATTGGTAGATTTCTTTGCTTCTGTCGCCTAATGCGTCTCGCCATTCCTGACGCAATTCCTTGCGCAGTTCAACCCTCGACTGGATTATCCAATAGCGCGTTACAATCGGGATGACAACCAGCAGCACGACATCAGAAATACCAGCGTTTGAAAGCTCTCTAAGCAAACCGACCAAGTCCATCAGTCGCGGTCCTAAGGTGAACTACGTTTCATATGCAAAGTATACCATTTCTGCGCAATCATGTGCCAATCACGCGCAACTGCCGAGAAGTTTAGCAATGTGCAGGTGACAATCGGCTTCGACATCATCGGCATCGCTGGTGGGATTGCGGCCCAGGCGAAGAACAATCTGCAAGGTTGATGTCGCCCTCCGGCTTGAGCGGCGTCACGGTCGGGCAGATGACGCCGCGTTTAATGGGTTGGTAGAGCATGGGGCGCTCTCTTCGCTATATACCAATATTTGACGGGACCCTAGCTATCCCTGCGCGCCGTTCCACCTTGCTACTATAACCACTCCGCAACCCGCTGACAAACTCAGTATCAACCTGATCATTCGTCGGCGCTTCGGCTCGCGGGCGGCGAGCAATGGCAGTTGTGCCAAGCGCGCGCAATATGCCGATCTTTTTGATTTTCCTGCAAGTTGCGTTATACGAAAGTCATGTCGTCACAATTCTCTCCTGATTACTGTTGAACGCAGCCGCTTCGGCTCCTTAGCGAGAGGCTGATTCTGCGCCATTTGACCAACTTATTGTTAGCGACAGCAGGAGGCCGATGGTGTATCCGCGTGGAATGGTTGTCTATTGACCATTTAGTGTCAAACCGTATATTTATATAGCATTAGCAATGAGAAATGGAGAAATAACTATGTCAATGCCTTCTTTGGCTTTTCGATTAATTGTACTGTTTTGCAACTTCCTGATGCTGGTCGGCGTAGCTGCCGCCCAAGATGTGATTACGCTTCAATTCTTTTACCCGGTTGGGGTTGCCGGTCCGCTGGCGCAAGCCATCGACGGCTATGTGGCTGAGTTCAACGCGACTCACGATCACATTCAAGTGGAGCCGGTCTTCAACGGCGGCTACGACGAAAACATGGCGCGCGCCACCGCTGCGATCTTGTCAGGGCAGCCGCCTGATGTCGCGATTCTTCTCGGCATTGATATCTATACTCTGATCCAGCTGGAGGGCATCATCCCGCTGGATAACTATATCGCCTCGGAAGACGGACTGGACATTGATGATTTCTTCGATGCCTTTATGGCCAACAACATCGCCTATGATCAAGTCTGGAGCATTCCCTGGCAACGCTCAACGCCGATACTATATTACAACAAAGATGCCTTCGCCGAAGTCGGCCTTGACCCGGACACGCCGCCAGCCACCTGGGAAGAATTGGTGGAATATGGCAAACAGCTTGTCGTCCGCGATGGCGACAATGTGACGCGCTGGGGCGTTGAAGTGCCAACGTCACATTGGATTTTGGCCAACTTTGCCATACAAGCGGGCAGGCATATGGGCTCGGTTGGCGACGATCCCTGCGAGGTCTACATCGACACACCGGAGGCGATTGAAGCGCTTGCTTTCGTGCGCAGCCTGCAGGTTGAGCATGGCATCATGCCCGACGGCGTCGACGCCTGGGGTACAGCGCCAGCCGACTTCATTGCCGGAGCGGCAGCGATGATCTATCACTCAACCGGCAGCCTCAGCTCGCTCCTGGCAAATTCACCCGTTGAAGTTGGCGCCGGCTTCATGCCCGGCGGATCGGCAGGCTATGGCGTCCACTCCGGCGGCGGCAATTTGTACATCATGGCCGACATCGGCGAGGATCGCCAGGACGCCGCCTGGGAATTCATCCGCTGGATGGTGCAGCCCGAGCAAATCGGCCAGTGGGGTATCGACAGCGGCTATGTTGCGCCTCGTAACGAAGCTTGGGAAGTCGACCCACTGATGAGTTTCGCGGCCGAAGTTCCGCAAGCGTCCACCGCCCGCTTCCAGCTCGAATACGCGGTCAAGGAGTTCCCGGCAGTTTTCGGCGCCGTGGAAATTTATACATTAGTCACCCAGTCGATTGAAGCGGTCAATACCGGCGAACAGTCGCCGGAAGAAGCCCTGGCTATTGCGCAAGCACGCGCCAACGAAGTGCTGATCCAGGCCGGTTGCGAATTGTAAGCGCGATCGCTGAATTGAATGCCAAATCAATTTCACACGCAGAATCAGGGTGGCGAGGCCGGTTTACGTTCGGCGCGCTCCCTTCACCTCTTGGCGACCGCCATGCGCTCGTCGGTCGCAGATAGCGGACCCTCGCCCATGCTGCCGAGCGGGTAGATGCCGGCGACGCCCTTTTTGTAACGATTCCCGATAGCAACTAAAATCTCGACAAACAGGCGCTGATGCGGCTGATAGATATTCGACAGTGAGTCTGCGCGCATACTCAATCCCCCAAGAAACCTGCGAGCTAAACTCGATTTTTGCGAATCGAATCAAGCCGTGTTAGAGTATGTTGCTGTTGCCTTGACGCTTCTCGACCTTAAATCGTGTCCAAGCCACACTGTTGCTTGTCTACACAAGTTCGCACAATCTCGAATGTCTGAGTAGCAGCGCTCAACATGCAGCCTTGCTTCGTGGAAAGGAGGCCTATCGAAGACAAAACATCAGCGGCATTTGGAAACGAGCTAGCAACTACTGAAATGGAGACACAACGATGAACAAGCAATCTTTCGCTTTTCGATTGATAGTAATTGTGTGCAGCGTGCTTATGGTGATTGGCGGGGCTGCCGCCCAAGATGTGATCACGCTGCAATTCTTCTACCCGGTTGGGGTTGCCGGACCGCTGGCGCAAGCCATCGACGGCTATGTGGCAGAGTTCAACGCGACTCATGATCACATTCAGGTTGAGCCGGTCTTCACCGGTGGTTACGCCGAAAACATGGCGCGCGCCACCGCCGCGATTCTATCGGGGCAGCCGCCTGATGTCGCCATCCTGCTCGGAATCGACATCTATACCCTGATCCAACTTGAGGGCATCATCCCGCTGGATGACTATATCGCCTCGGAAGACGGACTGGACATTGATGATTTCTTCGATGCCTTTATGGCAAACAACATCGCCGATGACCAAGTCTGGAGCATACCCTGGCAGCGCTCAACGCCGATTCTCTATTACAACAAGGATGCCTTCACCGAGGTCGGCCTTGACCCGGACACTCCACCGGCGACCTGGGAAGAATTGGTGGAATATGGCAAACAGCTTGTCGTCCGCGATGGCGATAATGTGACGCGCTGGGGCGTGGAAGTGCCAACCTCGTTCTGGATCTTCGCCAACTTTGCGATTCAGGCGGGGCAGCATATCGGCTCGCTTGGCGACGATCCCTGCGCCGTCTACCTGGACACGCCAGAGGCGATTGAAGCGCTGGCTTTCCTGCGCCGACTGCAGGAGGAGGGCGTCATGCCCGATGGCGCCAACGCCTGGGGTACCGCGCCAGCCGACTTCATTGCCGGCGCCGCAGCGATGATCTATCACTCCACCGGCAGCCTCAGCACGCTCTTGGCAAATTCGCCATTTGAAGTCGGCACTGCCTTTATGCCTGCGGGCGAGGCTGGTTATGGCGCCAACGTCGGCGGCGGCAACTACTACATCATGAAGGACATCGCGCCGGAACGTCAGGACGCCGCTTGGGAATTCATCCGCTGGATGGTGCGCCCCGAGCAAATCGGTCAGTGGGGCATAGACAGTGGTTATGTCGCGCCGCGCAATGCCGCTTGGGAAGTCGACCCGCTGATGAGCTATGCGGCCGAAGTTCCGCAAGCGTCCACCGCCCGCTATCAGCTCGAATACGCGGTCAAGGAGTTCCCGGCAACATACGGTGGTCAAGAAATTCAGGTCATAACCACCCAAGCGATTGAAGCGGTCAATACCGGTGAACAGTCGCCCGCAGACGCGTTGGCTGTGGCTCAGGAGCGCGCCAACGAAGTGCTGATACAGAACGGTTGCGAACTGTAAGCGCAACCGCTGAATCGAATGCCAGGTCAGTTACACACGCAGAATGGGGGTGGCGAGGCGAGTTTGAGTTCGGCTCGCTCCCTCGCCATGCCCGCTGTTTTGCAATCGGGCGGCGCCGTCGCCTATCTATTCCTCCTGCCCTCCCTTGTCTTCCTGGCGGTATTCACGCTTTGGCCCATCGTTTCGGTGATCTGGGGCAGCTTTCACGCGCGGCGCGGTCGCAGCCAGATCTTCGTCGGTTCGGACAATTTCGAACGGATCTTCAGCGACCCCTTCAGCCAGCAAGTCATTCTCAATACAGTCGGTTATGTCACGCTGAGCCTGCTTATGTCGGTTTTTGGCGGGCTGCTGCTGGCGATTCTCATGAACCAGGGACTAAAGAATATCGGCTTCTTTCGCTTCCCCTTCCTGGCGACCATCGCAATGCCGATGGTCAGCGTCGCTTCCATCTGGCTGTTTATGTACAGTCCGCGCGTCGGTTTGTTGAATGATATCCTTGGCGGCTTGGGTATTCCGCGCTCCAATTGGCTGAGCGATCCGGACCTGGCGCTGCCGGGCTTGTTTGTAGTCTATTTGTGGAAGCAACTGGGTTACTTCGCCCTCTTCTATCTGGCGGCGCTGCAATCACTGCCGGCCGATGTGCTGGAAGCGGCCACGCTGGACGGCGTCACCTTCTGGCAAAAGCTGCGCCACATCATCTGGCCGCTGGTTTCTCCGACGACCTATTTTGTATCGACCATCGGCGTACTGAATTCGCTGCAACAGGTCGATCATGTATTTGTGCTGACGCAAGGCGGGCCCAACAATGCCACCGGTCTGGCGCTCTATTATGTATATGAACAAGGCTTCAAGTGGTTCAAGACCGGGATCGCCTCGGCTATGACCGTCGTCTTGTTGGCCGTGCTGCTAACGATGGCCATCCTGCAGTTCGTCTACCTGGAGCGGCGCGTTCATTATGAGTAAGCACAGTGTGAGATTGACGCTGACATGACGGCGCAACGGAAGACCTGGCAAAAGATCCTGCCCATCGCGGCGCTGGGCTTTTTTGGCTTAGTCTGGATGGTGCCGTTGTTCTGGACGCTGGCGGCCGCCTTCGTGCCCACCACCGAGCTCTTGAACGGTGGTCCGCTCGTCTGGTTGCAGAGCCTGCATTTCGGGGCATTCGAGCAAGCCTGGTCGGTGGCGCCCTTTGCCCGCTATTATCTGAATACGATCATCTGGGTATTCGGCCTGCTGGCGATCCAACTCGTCACCATATCCTTGGCTGGCTTCGCCCTGGCCCGCCTTGATTTCCGCGGCAAAGACCAAATCTTCTTCCTCTTTCTAACGCAGCTGATGGTGCCCGCCACCGTGCTCATCCTGCCCAACTACCAGACCTTGGTGGCGCTGGGTTGGCTGGATTCTTATCAAGGCATGATGGCGCCCTATATCGCCTCGGCTTTCGGCACCTTCCTCATGCGCCAAGCTTTCAAGCAGGTGCCCAGGGAACTGGAAGAAGCCGCCCGCAGCGATGGCGCCAACTGGCTGCAGGTCTTGTGGCATGTCTTCTTGCCCGTCACGCGCGCGCCGCTGCTGGCTTTCAGCATCGTCTCGGTGACTTACCACTGGAACGAGTTTCTTTGGCCGCTGCTCATCACCAGCAGCGTTGAAGTGCGTCCGCTGACGGTCGGGCTTGCCTTGCTGGTGCAGTCATCGGAAATCGGCGCACAGTGGGATCAGCTGTCCGCCGGCACCTTGATCGTTGCGGTGCCCATCCTCATTCTGATCGCGCTGGTGCAGAAGCAATTTACGAATAGCTTCCTCAGCTCGGGGATTAAGTAGCGGCGATCGGGCAGATGAGGCCGCCGGTGGTGGGTTGGCGGCGCGTGGGTGATTAGCTTTGCGCCGACGGCTCTTCAGCGGTGGATTCCAGCGGCGGCGATACGGCGCTCATTCGCGGCGTCGGCGCGCCGAGTCTTCCTTCGATATTGGCGAGCCGCTCGCGGACGTCAATGAGGTGGAGCATAATCTCTTTGTGTGATTGCTCCGAGTATGTCCTGACGCCGTTAAATTCCTGCCGCGAATCTGTCCTGACTGCGGCTATTTCCTGACGGCTCTCCTTGAATGACTCTTCTACAGATGTCCTGAACGACGCGACTTCCAGACGGTTCTCTTTGAATGACTCTTCTACAGATGTCCTGAACGACGCGACTTCCTGACGGTTCTCCTTGAATGATTGATTGAAATCAGTCTTGGCTGCGCCAACTTTATCGTCTATCTCTTTGCTGATTTCGCGGCGCATTTCGCTAAACCAATTGCGCACCACTAAGAGAATGACCGCGCCGACAATAGCGCTGTCTATCCCCAAGCCCGACACTTCTTTCAGTAAGCCAAGCACATCCATCGATAGATTCCACGCATTGCAAAGTGACGCTCACCTTCAATTGTAACGCGTATCAACCGCGTCTGCTAGGATGCTGAGCCGTCACGGTCGGGCGGATGACGCCGCGGGTTGTGGGTTGGTTGGGCATAGGGCGGGGATCCTTGTTTAGGCTGCATCAAGGGAATTCCAACATCTAGACATGACAAACGAATTCGTAGGAGATCCCCGGCTTAACTTATCAAAATCCTATCTTGACCAAGTAAATGTACATGCGCCGTCTCTCACACCTTGAATATATCTCTCTGCACCACCTCTAATCTCTCGATAAAACAAGGGCGCATGTATCATAAGTCGTTCAATGTCGCATTCCTCGATGGGCTTCGTGCCTTCTGCACGAAAAATCCAGCCGGACCCGAATTCTGACAGCTTATTCCCGTTAACGCTAGGCGGTTCAGTCAATATCACGACCTTTTTCGCCAATATCGAGTGTGCTATCTGACAACGCAGATTCTGGTATAGAAACTTCGCCTTCTCGATTTCGCGTGTGCCATTGGGGATGGGATCAAGCTCAATGAGACGCCGAATGCCTTCAATATACTTGTACTCGTTTCCGCTGGCACAGCCAAGCTTCTTTTTGTCTTTTCCTCTAAATCCCTGACACGTTGCAACAAATTCGGGTACGGCATTCAAGTGACTCAGAATTGCTAAGTCCACAGATGGCGTGACTTCTCTAAGAGAAAGGATAGCCTCAACCGGTTTCCAGACAGTACCATCTAGAAACTCACTAAACGCCCGTATATGTGTGCCCATTGCAAGCTCCATACTCGGCACCTAGCCACCGTATTCCAGTCTACACTCAACCCCCAATTACGTCCTGAGACTCCCGCGTATGCAAATGATCCCGCGCCCACTGCGCCTTCTCGTGGGCATTGAATCTGAACCCTACTGCTCACATCAAATCCTTACTCATATAGCCCAGTTGCTTATTCTGCCCGCGCAAGCCGCTAATCGTGTAAATATTGCTAATCAGTCAATTGCAGGGCCAGCATAACAGCACTCGATTCGAGATGTGATTCAGCCCGCCGTCCGAGCGCAGGTCGAGCAAAATCACATAACCGACCAATGAAAAGCCACGTCTAGTTCTATTGCTACGGTCGGCAACGACTATCATTCAATAGGCAATATTGCGAGACGGGTTCGCTCGTAAGGATCATTCGTGCTCCGCTGTATGTTGTCGAAATGCTCTGGCTCAATAAAGCAAGTGCTTTCTGATGAATAGGTTGCGCCGGTTTCAAGAAAGCGATTCCCGAATGCCTCAAATCCTAGCAAGCTACGTTCTTCGTCTTCAGTGCCAGGTTCTTGCGTCTTCTGAACTTCCAGCACTACATGTTGGTCTCGTGTCTCCAGTTCAGAGTATAGTCTTTCGAAATCGCGAGATGGTATGAAAATCGGAATCTCGTTGACTGGAAGCTCACGTTCATCCGCTTCCTCGTCAATCGGCCGGAATCGTACGCACTTTTGTGAAGCTGTCATGATTACCTTGTTATTGCTTGTGAAATCGACCGATAAGTGTTGCAAGTGTATCATAGAACATCTGAGCATACAAGCTTAACGGAATGTCTATTGTTCGTGTGTTGCCGACACTAAATCACGCGAAGCGGTTTCGCCGCACTCGTCGGCTGTGACTAAAGCAGCATTGCATTGAGCCATTTAGCGATATTGGTTTCCAGACACCCGCACGCGCCCATCCATTCACCACTCCCCGCCCCGCCCATGCTAACCTGTCCACAGACCGCCGCTTAACAACTCCATATCGCCCGCACTGCCACCATTGATTCTCATTCTTATGACACAAAAAAATATTCGGAATGTCATGAGAATTCTCAGGAATCATTCTCACAAAACCGCCGCCCGCCCGACCGCGCCTGCCATTCTCCCGCGCATACGCTACAATACCCCCATTCGCCACCCACCCAGCCAAGGAGACCCCAATGACCACCACCAACGGCGTCCGCGCCGCCCTCAACCAGCGCAGCCGGGCGCTAGTCCATGGCGCCGAACGCGCCGGCGCCCGCGCCATGCTCAAAGCGGTCGGTTTCAGCGATGACGACCTGGCCAAACCACTCATCGGCGTCGCCAACACCTGGACCGAGATCGGACCCTGCAACTACCACCTGCGCAAGCTGGCGCTCGATGTCAAACGCGGCATCCGCGAAGCCGGCGGCACGCCCTTCGAGTTCAACACCGTCAGCATCTCCGACGGCATCACCATGGGCACCGAGGGCATGAAGGGCTCGCTGATCAGCCGCGAGGTCATCGCCGACAGCATCGAGTTGGTCGCCATGTCGAATATGCTAGATGGCGTGGTCGCGCTATCGGCTTGCGACAAGACGATTCCGGGCACGATCATGGCGCTGATCCGCCTTGACCTGCCCTCGCTGATGCTCTACGGCGGCACGATCTATCCCGGCGTGCTCAACGGCCGCGATATCGACCTGGTCAATGTTTTCGAGGCGCTGGGGCAATTCCAAGCCGGGCAGATCAGCTATGACGAGCTGATGGATGTGGAGAATGTCGCCTGCCCCGGTCCGGGCGCTTGCGGCGGACAATTCACCGCCAATACGATGGCGATGATCAGCGAAATCATCGGCATCTGCCCCATGGGCATGGGCGATGTCCCGGCCGAAGACCCGGAGAAGGAGACAGTCGCTTACCACGCCGGCGAGATGATGCTCGACATCCTCGAGCGCGATATCCGCCCCTCCGACCTGGTCACGCGGCGCTCGCTGGAGAATTCGCTGGCCGCCTCGGCCGCCACCGCCGGCAGCACCAACAGCATCCTGCACTGCCTCGCCTTCGCCCGCGAAGCTGGCATTGACTTCACGCTGGACGATATCGAGGCGATCAGCCGCCGCACGCCCATCATCGGCGACATGCGCCCCACCGGCAAATATGTCGCTCTCGATCTCTTCAAAGCCGGCGGCGTGCCCATCCTCATCAACCGCTTGATTGAAGGCGGCTACATGGTCGGCGATACGCCAACCGTTAGCGGGCAGACCCTCGCCCAAGCCTGCGCCGATGCAGTCGAGACACCCGGGCAAGATGTCGTGCGCAACCTCGATGAAGCCATCAGGGACAGCGGCGGCTTGGTCATCCTGCGCGGCAACCTGGCGCCCGATGGCGCGGTGGTCAAGCTCAAGGATACGCCAGCCCCGCTGACCGGTCCGGCGCGCGTCTTCGATACCGAAGAGGATGCCTTTGAAGCCGTTTCCAACCGCCAGATCGTCGAGGGCGATGTGCTCGTCATCCGCTACGAAGGTCCGGTCGGCGGACCCGGCATGCGCGAGATGCTGCAGATCACGGCGGCGCTCTATGGCCAGGGTCTCGGCGGCGAGGTCGGCTTGATCACCGATGGGCGCTTCAGCGGCGGCACGCGCGGCTTGATGATCGGCCACACGGCGCCGGAAGCAGCCGTCGGCGGACCGATCGCGCTGCTGCAAGAAGGCGACATGATCACGATCGATGTGTCGCAGCGCCTGCTGCATGTCGACCTCAGCGACGCCGAGCTGGATGCGCGCCGCGCCAACTGGCAAGCGCCCGCGCCGAATTACGCCAAGGGCGTGATGGCCAAGTACGCGCGCCAGGTCTCGCAAGCGAACGATGGCGCTGTTACGGGGGCTTAGGATGGTTTGTAGTTTGGATCTGGGATAGGAGCGAGTCTACTCCGTGGGCTCGCTTTCTTCTTGTTCGGATTCGGGCTGTTCGTGGAGTATTTCCAGTGGAATGGACGCAACGGGTTTCCATTCATCATTGTCCTGCAAGCACACCTCGAAAGAATATACACCATCCACGGTATATAAGAGAGAAGAAATCGTTCCAATGGAAACGTGTCCCTTGGGAGGCTCTGTTGTAAACTCGAATTCAAATATACCGATTTCGTTGCCTGTTGGATCGATTACTCTTACATTTGCGGAATATGTTTCTTCGCTATCTTCTTGCTCACTTATCCATCTGGTAAGGAAATAGAATTCAGCAGGCAAAGGAAATTCGAATGGTCGTTTTTCCGGGAGTTCTCCTTTGAAATTCAGCCGGTTAGGAATATCAATGAGGCTGATATTTCTAGTCTGTTCTTCGACGATAAAATTGCGACATAGCATTGACCATACATGTTGCATATGATCTTCCTAACCAGCAACAGCCGGTACAAGTTTACGTGCAGGAGCTACATTGAATTGCAGAGTAGCGTCTGAGACCGTAGCATTCATTCTTTCCGATTCGACCGAATCATGGCAAGCCGAGTCAAGAAGATTTAATTGCCTATTTTTCATTTCGATTTGTAGTGCGAATGCACCTGACTTCAGGTGAACTACGAAGAATCCAGAGTTATCCAGCCTAATGCGATCGCTTATCGTATACTTGGTCGGCTCGTCCATTTCGAATGAGACTCGTACGCTTTCAGTCAGCTGCGAAACGTAATTCTTGACGTACAATGCAATTTGCACTGACCACCACAAACTGCCAGCATCCAGAATGCGCTCGGCAGCGTCACATGCAGCAGCAAGATCTACCCTCATTAGGCAGAACATATAAGCGGCTATGCTTTCATCAACAGATATATCGATGACACTCTCGCTCTGTTGAAGCAGGTGATCAATCCGTAACTGCAATGCTCTGACCTCGCTCGGCTGACTATCCAAGTGCTTTATCAACTGTATTAGGATCTTGTCCTCGGCCATCGCATCTCGAACCGAGCGGAAACCACTAAGAATTGAAAACTGTACCTGAAACTCGAGACTTTCAATTGTGTCGAAGTACTCATGCAATTCCATAGGATGCCTTCTCGCTCCAATACTCGCTTGGTTTGCCAAACCCCTCAGGAACTACATCTATGAAGTGTTCAATTTCTCCATCGGCCCCCCATTTGCTTAGCACTCTAATTCTTTTGTCGTCGGACTCTAGGCGCGGAACATACGTTACTAGACCGACATGCTCAGGCTTGACTCTAGTATAAACTACTACGTCACCTACATCCAAATTCTCTTTGGAAATCTCAGAAAAGCCGTCTCTACACAAAATATCGTGCACATGATCGATTTCAATCCAAGCTCTACGACCTGAAAATATCATTCCAACGCAGTTGTACATGTATGGAGAAACGGAGCGAACACTTATAATTCTCTTATTCTTTTTCTCCATTGACTTCAAAGTTGTCGACGTACGATTGCGCACGAGTGGCTCAGTTTGCCATTTCTTTTGTCTAACGAACTCTGCAAAGTCCAATTGTGGGATCTCCCAGTTGGAACGAGCGAAAACCGGTTTTCGACTGTCCCTTTCCCATGCGAGTATTTCAGCAATTGGCATTATCCCGAGCCAAATACGAATCAATAATCGCGACAATCATAGCACCGATCTCTACTCTTTGCCACGCACCCGCTACCCACGTTAAACTCCCCCAATGAAACCCCACCACGACACCCGCATCCTCGACCTCACGCGCCTCCTGCCCGGCGCCGTCTGCACCATGCTGCTGCGCGACCTGGGCGCCGAAATCATCAAGATCGAAGACCCGCGCGGCGGCGACTACGCCCGCTGGCTGCCGCCGCTGATAGACGGTCTGGGCGTCTTTTTCCGCAGCAGCAACCGCGGCAAAAGGAGCATCGTCATCGACTTGAAAGCCGAAGCGGGACAGGCAGTCTTGCACAAGCTGGTCGAGAAGTCCGATGTGCTGATTGAAGGCTTCCGACCGGGCGTCACCGCGCGGTTGGGCGCCGATTACGAGACGCTATGCGCCATCAATCCGCAACTGGTCTACTGCTCGCTCTCGGGTTGGGGGCAGGACGGACCCTACGCGCAGATCAGCGGGCACGACCTGAATTACATCGCGCGAAATGGCGTCCTTGGCGCGGAGCAGAACCCGCAAACGCCCGGCTCACAAGCGGCCGATGTCGGCGGCGCCTACGTCGCCGTGATCGGAATCCTGGCGGCGCTGCTCAAGCGGCACACAACGGGGTGCGGCGATTATGTTGATGTGGCGCTTTCAGAGGCGGCGATGCCGCTTGCGCTGGCGGCTTGGGTCGAGGCGAATGCGTCGCCCGACGACAAGTCCTTCATCAGCCTGCGCGGCGAGAGCGCCTGCTACAACGTGTATCACAGCGCCGATGGCCAGCCGCTGGCGCTGGCGGCGATCGAGCCGAAATTCTGGGCGAATTTCTGCCGAGCCATAAAACAGCCGGAGTGGATCGAGCTGCACACAATCAGAGATCAGCAATCCGCACTGATCGAATCAGTCAGCGCGCTATTCAAAACGAAAACGGCCGCCGAATGGACGGATTTGCTCGGAGACGCTGACTGCTGCTTCACACCTGTCATAATGCCCGCAGAGCTGTTGGACGATCCGCAGATTCAGGCGCGCGGCATGGTCGGCCTGAGCGAGGACGGCATCCCCTGGATGCGCAGCCCGATTCGTCTAAGCGGGGACTCGTTCGAGTTGAGTGACGCCCCCGATTACGGCGAGCATACACGCGCGGTGCTATCGGAAATTGGCTGCGAGGATAGCGAAATCGAAAGCCTGATTCAGGCGGGGATCATCCATCAAGCGCCTTGAAACCCTCGGCATCAGCGAGGACCTTTTTGGGACCGTGCTCATCGAAAAGGACGCTGACGATGCCGCCATCTTCAACCCCGATGACTTTGCCGACGCCGAATTGAGGATGGGTCACCCTCATGTTGACTTTGAATTTGTTCTCGCCTGCAGCCGGCTTGGCGAAACCCGGAAAGGGGATGATCTTTTTGCGCAGCTCGCTGTTTGCGCTGGAGACGGTGTTGGAGCGCAAATCGCGCTCGAGCCGGCTCGGCGCGCTGCTCCACTGCGTTTGCGCTTCCATGCTCTGGGCGCGGCGCAAACTGGCGAGCGTAGTCGGCGATCCATCTAGCAGGCGCGGCGGCAGATCAGCGAGGAATTCCGATGGGCTGGAAATTCCGCCCGCCCCACTGTAAAGCGCGCGGCGGAAGGCGTAACTGAGGTATAGCGCGTCTTTGGCGCGGGTGACACCGACATAAAACAGGCGGCGCTCTTCCTCAATGCCGCCGATCTCTTCAAATGATCGGTAATGCGGAAGGATGCCGGTCTCCAAGCCCGTTATGAAAACGACCGGGAACTCAAGCCCTTTGGCGGCGTGAAGCGTCATCAGCGTGACCGCGTCTGTGTCGTCTTTCAGGCTGTCTACATCAGCAACCAGCGACTGCTCAGCGAGAAACTCGTGCAGTGGTTGCTCATCCTCCAGCGAATATTGCAGCAAGCCACGCAACTCCTGCACATTGTCGGCGCGGTCGGCCGCTTCTTCCGGCAATTTGCTGATTTCGTCCAGATAGAGATAGTAGCGAGTCTGCGCAGTGATCTTGTCAAACATCGTCAGCAGATCGCCGCGTTTCGCCAACTCCTGCCATTGTGTCAGCATCTCGGCGAAGCGGGCGAACTTCTTCTTGGCCGCTGTCGACATAGGAACCGGATCATCATAAAACAGCCGATTGAGGGCGTCGCTGATGGTCAAGCCGTCACGCGTCACCCAATTGAAAAAAGCCTCTTGTGACTTCTTGCCAATGCCGCGTGCTGGCACATTGATAATGCGCTCAAAACTTACGCGATCGTCGGGATTGTGGATCAACCGCAGGTAAGCCAGCAGGTCCTTGACTTCGCGCCGCTTATAGAAACCGACGCCGCCGATAAGCACATAGGGCACGGTGGCATTGACGAAAGCTTGCTCCATCGCCCGCGACTGGGCATTGGTGCGGTACATCACGGCGAAATCTTTGTAATTCAGGTCAAGCTGCGAGCGCAGCTGATGAATCTGCTCCAGCACCGTTTCCGCCTCATAGCGCTCGTCGTAAGCCTCGAAGACCGACACCATTTCGCCAGGACCGAGATCGGTATGCAGCGCTTTCGGCGTACGATTGCGGTTGAGGTCAATGACGGCGCGCGCGACATCGAGGATATTCTGGGTGCTGCGATAATTCTGCTCGAGCAAGATCACGTCAGCGCCACTGTAGCTCTCCTGGAAGCGCCGCACATTGCGGTAATCGGCGCCGCGGAAAGCGTAGATCGCCTGGTCTTCGTCACCGACCACGAATACATTATTCTGGGGCGCTGCCAGCAGCTTGACCAGTTCGTACTGCACATAATTGGTATCCTGGAATTCGTCCACCAGCACATAGGCGAAGCGCTCCTGATAGGCGCGCCGCAAGTGCTCGTTTTCTCGCAGCAGCAAGACCATATTCAGCAGCAAGTCGTCGAAGTCCATGGCGTTAGCTTCGCGCAGCGCCGCTTGGTAGGCGGCATACACCTGCTTGACAATCTCTCCGAAATAATCAAAGGAGCGGAATGCAGCCGGCAGGATCATCTCGTTCTTGGCGCCTGAAATCTTCGCCAGGATGGCGCGCGGATTGTATTTCTTTGGATCAATGCCCAGATTCTTGAGAACCGTCTTTACCAGCGCCACCTGGTCATCGCTGTCGTAGATGACGTAATCGGGGCGATATCCGACACTCTCGGCTTCGCGGCGCAAAAAACGGGCGCAGGCTGAATGAAAAGTGCTGACTTGCAAGCCGCGCAGATGCTCGCCCAGCAGCGATTCGACCCGGCTGCGCATTTCTCCAGCCGCTTTGTTGGTGAAGGTGACCGCCATGATGCGATGGTGGGGCACGCGATGCTCGCGGATCAGCCAAGCGATGCGCCGCGTCAGCACCGCGGTTTTGCCGCTGCCGGGTCCAGCCAACACCAATACGGGACCATCGCCGGCCGTGATCGCCTGCTGCTGCTGCCGGTTCATACCCTCAGTGAGCGGGTGGTAGGTCATGCGGGAGAATCTCATTTGTAACGCCACCCGGAACTTTGGAATCCGGCAGAGTGCATGGTCTAGCGAACATCGAGCAAATGATCGGGCAACTCTGCAAGAAACTCTGAAGGACTCGCTTTCTCACCATTCAACCCTCGCTGATTCGCATAGCTTAGATATAGTCTTTGCTTGGCGCGGGTTATACCAACATAGAATATGCGGCGTTCCTCTTCCATTCCGCCTGGAATATCATACGAGCGATGATGTGGCAAGAGATCCTGCTCAACTCCAATAATGAATACAATAGGGTATTCCGTGCCTTTAGCGGCATGCAAGGTCAACAACTTGACTGAATCTTGATTCACATTGTGATTGTGCCGTACATCGTTTATCACTGTCCAAGGTTCAGCCATTAAATCCCACAAGGAGTCTCCCTGTTCAGTCGCTTTTTGCAGCATACCGCGCAGTTGATTTAGACTTTCTTTTCTTTCCTCATATTCCGCCGAATACTTGCAGCGCTTTCTAAGATGGGCGCGGTATTCTGTCGTGGCGACAATCGTATCAAACAGCTTTACAAGATTTCCCTTCTCCGCCAACCTTCTCCAGTCGTAGATCAGCGTGGCAAATTGTGTGAGTTTTGTCTTTGCGTTCGAAAGCGAAGGCACTCGTATATCATGATATAGACGCGCGAGCGCCTTACCAATACCTATCTCCTCGCGTTCGACCCAAGTCACAAACTGATTCTGCGCCGCGTCGCCGATCCCCCGAGCGGGAACATTAACAATTCGCTCGAAGCTAATCTCATCATCTGGATCTGCTACCAAACGCAAGTATGCCATGAGATCCTTGATTTCCAGCCGCTCATGAAAGTTTAGATTCGTGACTCGCTCGTAAGGAATTGATGCTTGATGCATCTCTTGCGCAACCAGCCATACCTGCAGGTTCGTACGGAACATGACAGCGAAGTCCCTGTAATTGTAGCTCTCCGATCGGCGCAACTGTCGTATACTCTTAACAACGTATTCAACTTCATCCTTCTCTGACGTAGCCTCATAAACATGGATGCGAGAGCCAATAGCGTTTTCAGTATGCAAGTCTTTCGGCGTACGCAGTGGATTGTTGTCAATCACAGCGCGGGCGGCGTCGAGAATGATTTGCGAACTTCGATAATTCTGTTCGAGAAGAATCTGTTTTAATCCCGGAAAGTCATTGCGCAAACGCCGCAAATTGCGATAGTCTGCGCCTCGGAAGGCATAGAGCGACTGGTCCTCATCGCCGACCAAGAACAAGTTGTTCTGTGGCGCCGCAAGCTGCCTCAGCAATTGGAATTGAACGAGGTTCGTGTCTTGGAATTCATCTACGAGCACATATTCGATCTCATACTGATATTTTTCTCGCACAGCTGTATGCTCGCGCAAGAGCAGATGTAACTTCAAGAGCAGATCATCGAGATCCAATTGGTTGACATCACGCAATTCAGTTTCATACGCTAGATAGACGCGCTTCACGGTCTTTCCGAAATCGTCGTGAGCGTCATAATCTGCTGGCAGAATAATGTTATTTTTCGCTCGGGAAATCGCCTTTTGAATGTCGCTGGGTGCAAATGCTTCGCGGTCGTTTCCCATACCCTTCACAATATGATAAATCATCCAATATTGTCGACTGCTCCCACAGATCGTCCAATCGGGCGGAAGCCCCAACGACTCTGCATCATTCTCCAGAATTCGCTTGCAAAACGCATGAAACGTGCCGATATGCAGACCACTCTGATTCCCTTCCAGCAGCTTTTCGACGCGCTCCTTCATCTCATCGGCCGCTTTATTGGTGAAGGTGACCGCCATGATGCGAGACGGCGGCACGCGACGCTGGCGGATGAGATAGGCGATGCGGCTGGTGAGCACGCGAGTCTTGCCGCTGCCGGGTCCAGCCAAAACCAGAACTGGGCCATCGTCAGCAGTTACCGCTGCTCTTTGCTGCGGATTCATGCCTTCTTGCGAAATTGCCATCAGTAAGGTTACGTCCTATTGACTTGCCGCGGCGGGCGTCGGAATGATTATTTCCTCAACTGTGGGACCAAATGTGGGCTCGCCCGCTTCAACGGCAGTATTGTCAACAGTGACGTTCAAGTCGAAGTGGATGAACCCGCCGCTGCGCGAATCGGCAGCCAGGCGCAAGATGATCTCGCCGTTCGGCACTTGTGCCGCAACCGTTTCCCAAACCCCCAGCGGACTGCCGTATTGTGGCATTTGCACCAGCGACGCGCTGATCGGATAGAAGGTTTCCGGCTCCGCGGCGCTGGCGTAGAGCAACTCAAATTTGTCGAAATCAGGCGCCGCCACCTGCCCGCGCAGCTCCACTGCCCCGCGCACAACCGCGCCGTCGTTGGGGCTGCTGAGATTAATCAGCGGCAATTGCTGGCCTTGCGCGCAACTGGCTTGTGGCGGCGGCATAACCGGCAACCCCAGATCAAGGGATTTGGCGTACTGCCGTCCTTCTTCGCTGTTATTCAGCCACTCAAGCGCCTCAGCTTCGTTGACCGAGGCGAAATTCCGCTCAATCACGTGACTGGTGCAGAATTCGTTGGCGCGCAGCAGCGTCCAACTATCAACGGCGACGCGCTGCAGGAAGCTGGCTTCGGGCGCGGGCGGATATTGCTCGTGCAAGAATAAGTCGGTCGTTGGCTCAGGACAGGTGGGGAAGCCGAGGGTGCCGGTACTGCGGCAGACCTCGCGCGCAACCACGCCACCGGGATTCTCAAATGGCCGGGGCGGGTACCATTTGGCCGCTGTCGCCATCACCGTATTCCAAAGCGGCGCGGCGCTGCGATAACCGCTGGTATTGTATGTCGGCGTATTATCCGTTGTGCCCAGCCAGACGCCAACGACAGCATTGCGCGTGAAGCCCATCGTCCAGAGATCGCGGCTGCCGTTGGTGGTGCCGGTCTTGGCGGCGACGGTATTCAGTGTCGCGATGCCGGCGCGCGCCAAGGTCAAGTTTGAGCCGGCCGGGAAGCTGGGCGCTCTGGCGCCGTCATCGCTGAGGATATTCTGCATGAGGTAGGCAAGCGCCGGTGTAATCACTTGTTCGCCAGCGGGGCGATCACGCGGGATTTCTATCGTTTCTCCGTCGACCGATTCCGTGATCCGCTCAATAGCGTATAGCGGTACGCGCGCGCCCCCGTTCGCCAGGACGGCGTAGGCGCGCATCATATCGAAGAGGCTGACCTCATTCGCGCCCAACGCGCTTCCGAGCGAAATGAAGGAGTCTTCCGGGAATTGCAAGCCGAGCGCATCAGCCGTGTTTGCAAAGCGGCCCGCGCCGACATAATCGCGGAAGACTTTGACCGTCGGCACGTTGTAGCTGTTCTGCAGCGCCGTCCTCACGGACACCGGACCATGAAACTTGCGGTCGACATTTTGCGGTTCGTAGATGCCACCGGCACCCAAATCTTCCGCCAGCGGCACATCCCAGATTATGCTGGCCGGCGTCAGGTAGCGGCCCTCATTGTCTTGCAGAGCAGCCATATAGACGAAAGGTTTGATGGCGGAACCGGGCTGCTGGAAAGTCAGCGCGTTATTGACCTGGCCCGCTTCGGATTCGTAATAATCGTGACTGCCCGCCATAGCGCGGATGGCGCCGCTCTCCGGATCCGTCACCATGACGGCGCCGGTATTCACGCCCGTGGCCGATGCACGAAGCTCGCGCACCTGGTCGCTCAACGCCGCTTGCGCCAGCTCTTGCAGCGCCGGGTTCAAGGTGGTGTGGATGCTTAGTCCACGCTGGAAGAGCGCTTCCTCGCCCAGCTCCGCCACCACAGCCGCGCGCACAAAATCGACAAAATGCGGGAAACGCACTCTAAATTCGCCCTGCTGAAACTGGGTCGTTTCAATCTCGGCGATTTGCAGTATCGCCAAGCCACCAGCGATTTCGCCGTTAGCGTTCGTCTTCACCAAATCGTCCGCAGCGCCATCGAAAATGCAGAAGGGACCACGCTCGAGCCAGTCGCCGTGCTGGAATTGCAGGCAGCCGATCTCGATCATCTTGCGCATGGTTGAGCGCATGCCGGCGATGGCGGTCGCGCGATTCGCCACTGGATCATGCTGCACTGGCGAAGGCACGATGCTCGCCAACAGCGCCGACTCGGCAAAATTCAACTGATCGGCGCTATGACCGAAATAAAAGTTGGAGGCCGCCTCAACGCCGTAGTTCCGGTTGGCGAAGAAAATCTCGTTCAAGTAGAGCGCGAGGATGAAGTTCTTATCGTAGCGATTGGCGATCTCCAGCGCGACCAGGATCTCGTTGAGTTTTCGCTGAACGGTAACATCGCGATCTTTCAAGACGAGGTTGCGCGCGATCTGCTGCGTGATGGTGCTGGCGCCTGATTCAACGCCGCCGCCGCTGACATTTTGCATAAAGGCGCGGATGATGGCGACCGGGTCGAAACCGGGATCATCGAAAAAGCGCTCATTCTCCTGCGAAACGATGGCATGGATCATATAGGGGCTGACTTGCTCAAGCGGAATTGCGGTGCGGGCGCCGGTCTCCTCGCTATTGAGCGCGGCCAATAGATTGCCTTGCGAGTCGAAGATGCGGGCGGTCTGGTAGGCGCCGCTATAGTCGGCCAAGGCGGCGATGCCATCGGCGAAGGGCTCGACCGTATCGCGATACCACATCGTGACGACGCCGGCCGCGATGATGCCCCCGGCGAGCGCCACCATCAACATAACAGCCAGAACGGTCATCAGCAGGCGGGTCCGCCGGCTCCTTCGCGTTTCCAGCAGCTCCTGCACTACCGGCGCCGCGCCCAGCGCAAAGTCAGCATCCACGGCGCGTGGAATCACGCTGCTGCGATCCGCTTGCGCCGGGGCCGGGATCGTGCCGGTGAGTTCCGCATTGCCAGCCAGGGTCGGCTGCTGACCCGGGATCTCATCTATGAGCGCAGCGGCGCCGGGCACCGTATAAAGCTCGTCTTTGGTGGGCGGCTTGGTACCGATTTTGACACCGCGCTCATCATAGATCGGGTCGCCCGCCGCGGGCGCGCCTAAAGTTGAGGGCAGATCATATTCCGTTAACGTTTCATCGCCATGAAAGGACGCGCCCTGCCCGCCTTCGATTTCGCTCAGCGCGGCCGGGTAATCGACTTCCCATTGGTTTTGGTCGGAATCATGGCGATACCAATCTTCGTTTTCGGCATCAATCATCCACCATACGCCGTGCTCGTCCTGCACCATGGCGTCGTAAAGCAGGCGCTGATACTCCTCAAAGCTGATCTCTTCTTTGCGGAGCAAGTCGGCCAGGGTGGCTGCCCGGTTTTGCATCTCGATGAAGCGCCGCGCGACCTCGCTCGTGGCGCCCGCAGCCTGATCGCGAGCATCGGGCGCTGACGGTTTCTCGTCATCTATCGGCAGGTCTTCGGGCCGAGCGTAGCGCTTGACGTCGTCCGCGCTTAGGTGCGAATCGTAATCTTCCGGCGGTATCGACTCGTTGTTGGTCGGCGCCGGGTTAAGCAGCGCGCCCATCATCTCTTCGGGCGATTTTGGCGCCGGCTCAACTGGTCCGTCGGCGGGCGGCTTTTCCCGGGCGGGGTCGTCGGGCATGGATCTATTCCCGTCTGGAAATCTTCGGTTTCGCGTTCATTATAGTGGAGAGTGGAAAATGGGGGAAATCGCGCGGGGCGCTGCCGCAAATCGCGCTAGGCTTGGTGATTCAAGAGGTAGGTGGCATTCCAACCGTTCTTGCTTATCAACTGATAGCCCACATCCTGAATGGCTCGATTCAAGCGCAGTCCCGCCAAGAACCACTGAACTGACAGCCGCGAGAATACTTCGTAGGGCCGGTCATATTCCAGGCAGAGCAGCGTCGGACGAAAACCGTCGGCGAGCATGTTGGGGATAACGCGCTGCTCGGCGCCTTTCACGTCCATCTTGATAAAGTCAACATGCTCGTGGCCCAGTTCGGCCGCCAACGCGCTGATGGTCTTCACTTCACACTCCACATATTCGGAGGTCTGGCGCAGATTATCGGCGGAATAGGAAATCAATCGATCAGAGCTGGGCTTCCAGAATTTGATAATCGTATCGTCATCCCAAACGCCCACGGGATGAAACTGAAAGCCGGGCAAGCTCTGGTCCTCAACGTAGGCGACGGACTCGGGCGTGGGATCAAAGGCGTGTATCGTACATTCATGCCGCTCGACAAGGGCGATGTCAAAGGAAATGTCATCGCCGACTCCGAAGTCGTAGACCAGCCAGTCCGCTTCGATCAGTTCGCTCGGGATGTGCCAGCCGCCGGTCGCGCTTCCATAGCGGACTATCGTATAGTCGACCGGGACCACATCATCGCGCAGCAGACGATGCCACAACATCGTGCGATATTTGTAGCGCTTGCGCCACATGAGTCGGCCTTCACTCTTCGCTATTCGCCGCCATCGATAGTCAAAGTTTCGAGCTCAGGAGATAGGTCGCGTTCCATCCGCTCTTGTTGATCAGCCTATACCCGGCACTCAGCACTTGCCGATGCAATCGCAGCGAGGTCATCAGCGTGCGCAGGGAAAGCAGCGACACAACTTCATAAGCCTGGTCATATTCTACGCAGAGAATCGTAGGGCGGATGCCCTCAGCGATTAGATTGGGTATGACCCGCTGCTCCGCGCCTTCTATATCCATTTTGATCAGATCAATCCGCTCGTGCCCCAAGTCCCGCGCCAGCGACCGGATAGTCTTCACTTCGCCTTCAATGTATTCCGCTGTGCTGTGCAAATTCAAGGCGGAATAGGAGTCGTATTCAGCGCCGCGTGGCTTCCAGAACTTGATAGCCGTATCTTCATTCCAGACGCCAAGGGGATGAAAATGGAAGCCCGGAAGACTCACATTCTCCACGAAGGCGATGGCTCTCGGCGTTGGGTCAAAGGCATGAATGGTGCAACGGCGCCTCTCCAGCAGGGCAATATCAAAGGAAATGTCTTCGCCGACGCCAAAGTCATAAACCAGCCATTCGGGTGTGATAAGTTCGCTTGGAAGGTTCCAGCCGCCGTAGTCATTGCCATAGCGGACGAATGTATTGTCGGAGGGCACGATGTCATTCCGCAGCAGCCAGTGCCAGAGCATTTGCCGGTATTTGTAGCGTTTGCGCCAGATCACTTTCGCGCCAGATTGGATTGGACCATGCCCTGGAGTATCGTATCAATTGTGAAGCGAGGCAAGTTCGCATCGGTGGCGAAAACACGCGGAGAATGCAAGAGTTTTGGATCATGACAACTGAGGACTCTGAATTGGCGAGGGCGCAGAGGCAGCGGAGAATGATATACTGGAATGATGCGATTGATTCCACGAGGCAGACTGCATGAAGAATAGGATGTACTACGGTGACAACTTGGATATTCTGCGCAATCGGGAGTATTTTCCCAACGAATGCGTTGACCTGATTTATCTTGATCCACCCTTCAACAGCAACCGCAATTACAACGTTTTGTTCAAAGCGGAAAGCGGCGCGGACAGCGAAGCGCAGATCACCGCTTTTGAGGACACCTGGCATTGGAGCGAAAGCGCCTTGGCGACGTACTTCGACCTGGTGCAGCAGTCGCCGGCACAGGTAGCGTCCGCAATGAAGGCGCTGATGGACTTGATCGGTCACAATCAGATGATGGCTTATTTGGTCATGATGGCGGCGCGGCTGGTTGAGCTTGAGCGGGTACTAAAACCGACAGGAAGTCTCTATCTTCATTGTGATCCGACAGCGAGCCATTACTTGAAGATTTTGCTTGATGCGATATTTGGCACAGAAAACTATCGCAATCACATAACCTGGAAGCGAACGAGCGCGCACAGCAGCGCCAAAAAATGGGGACCGATTTCGGACAACATTCTGTTCTACACAAAGAGCAATGATTTTGCATGGAACACGGTCTATCAACCATACGATCGACAATATATCGACGACTACTATCGATATGAAGATGAACGAGGAAGATATCGGGTCAGTGATTTGACGGGAGCGGGTACACGACAGGGGGATTCCGGGCGACCCTGGCGCGGCGTAGACCCCACCATCTCCCGGCGACATTGGGCAATTCCTCGGTCAACGCTACAAGCAGCTTATCCGGGCCGTGAGTTGTCCGCATTATCTGTGCAAGAACGGCTGGATTTGCTGGACGAGGCGGGTTTGGTACATTGGCCCAAAGACGGAATAGTACCGCAAAGAAAGCGATACTTGGACGAGGGCAAAGGTGTTCCCATTCAGGACATTATAAGCGATATTGGCCCCCTTGGCGCGCGCGCGAAAGAACGACTTAGCTACCCGACGCAGAAGCCAGAAGCCCTCTTGGAGCGCATTATCCACGCCAGCAGCAACGAAGGCGATATCGTGTTTGATCCTTTCTGCGGTTGCGGCACAACGATAGCGGCTGCCCACAAAATGAACCGACGCTGGATCGGCATCGACATTACGCACCTGAGCATCGCCCTGCAAAAGTATAGACTGCAAAATCAGTTCGAATTGGTTTCCGGCGCCGACTACGATGTCATCGGCGAACCGGTGACAGTCGATGCGGCGCGCGCTTTGGCGCACGATCCTGACAACGAAGGCCGCTATCAGTTTGAATGGTGGGCGCTATCTCTTATCGGCGCGAAGCCAACTGATGGAAAGTCGGGCTCGAGAAAAGGGAAAAAAGGAGCGGACAAAGGCATAGACGGCGTTATCAACTTCTTTGAAGAAGATGAGAAAGGCAAGCCCATTGCGGCAGCCGCTGTCGTTCAAGTCAAATCGGGCAAAGTAACAGCCCGCGACATCCGCGACCTAAAGGGGGTCGTCGAACGGGAGAACGCGGCAATCGGCGTCTTCATCACGCTGGAAAATCCGACCCAGGCTATGGTGAAGGAGGCGCTCGCAGCCAACTACTACGAGTCGCCTGGACGGCAAGGGAAGCGGTATCGCAAGATTCAAATTCTGACGATTGGGGATTTGCTGGACGGCACGGGCGTTGATATACCAGCGCAGTACAGTCAATTCAAGCAAGCTGGGTTCCACAAGCCACGTGGAAAAAACTCAGCAGGCGAAGCGCAGAAGGATATGTTCGGGGGAAGCGCATAGCAGCCTTTAAGCCACTGCCCCATCCTCTTCTTCGATCAACTCATGCGGCTGATTCGCCAGGTAGCGGTAGACATAGGGGTTGCCAAGCACAGCCATATCGGCGACGACATCATCGCGGCGGATGGTGAAGTGGAAAATCTCAATGCAGCGCATGCCGGCGAACCAGTGGCGGCGCAGCGTCACTACTTTATCAATCGTCCAGCCGCGGGCGATCGCCGTGAGCAGGTTGTCGCCGCCGGCGTAGCGCTCGGAGGAGTAGCTCCAATGCTGCGATGTGACATCCTGATCTTGACTGTCGAGATAGCGCGGCTGCTCTTCCGTCATGCTGATTGTCTTTCTGCGAGGCGTCCAGTAACGGCGGCGATTATAGGCAAGTTCAGCGCCGCCTTCAAGATGGCGATATGCATTAGATTTAGGTTTAACCGTCTCTTAGTCGGGGATTACCGCGGAATCTGTCGTCGTATCATAGATGATGCGGATGTCGTGTTGCACGATATACCGTTCAACGTAGGGGTTGCTCAAGACCGGCATGATCATCAACTGGCTGCCGCGCATCAAGGTGAAATCGTAAACGGTGCGCGGACGGCTGCCGCTATTCCAGATCTGGCGCGCGCTGACGCGGGGCAATGCCAGGATCCAGCCTTCGCGCATGACGGAAATCAACTGGCTGGCGGCGGCGTAATCCTCCGATTCCGGACTCCAGTATTGATCGCCCTCGGTGTATTTCTCATGCGTATAGATATTCTGACCCAGTTCCATAAGACCTGCCTCCAATCATGCCGCGGCGCTGTGACCTCAACTGCAAGGCAAGAACCTCAAGTGGAGCGCTCTGCGAAAGCTTCAAAGCTGGCAGCGGTGCATTGGCAAATGGTCCTGTACCGCGCTTCGCGCCTTCCGCTATCTTCAGTATATAGGAATCGGACTATTCAGATAATAGAAATGGCATAAATGCGTCTTAACTTATCGTCCCAGCGCACAATTATTCAAAGAAATTGCATCTTGGCGCCCCTGGTTTCAATCCGGATCAATCGCGCGTGGCTGAGGAAGCGAAGCAGTCAGCGAGCGCCGCCAGCATGCCGCCCAGCGTCGGCTGAGCGGGCTTGATCACGCGCTGGAAACCGTGTTCGCGCGCCGCCGCCGCAGTCGCCGCACCGATGCAAAGCGCTGGCAGGTGGCGCGCCTCCGGCGATGGAAAGCGTTTGCGAAAGAAGGCGACCGCCGATGGACTGGTGAAACTGAGAGCGTCAATTTCGCCGCGCTCCATCAACGCCGGCAGATCCACGCCGCCCTCGCCCTTGACCGTGCGGTAGGCGACGATCGGCGTCACCTTGGCTCCGCGCGACCTAAGCGCCTCCGCCGTTGATGCCGCAGCGCGATCCGACTGTGGCAGCAGGATGCGAGTACCCGCTGCTAGAGGCAGGCTGCGCGCCAGCTGAGCGGCGCCATATTCGGCCGGCACATGGTTGATCTCGCAAGACAATTGACGCTGCGCTTCGTCCGCTGTCGCTGGACCGGCGGCGGCAATGCGAACGGGAATCTCCGCCAGCCCTATGCGCGAGTAGGCAAGACACTCCGCCAAGGCGCGCACGGTATTGGCGCTAGTCAGCAGCAGCCAGTCAAATTCCTGGAGCCGGAGCAGGCAGTCCTCCAATTGGCGCGGATAGGGGGACGGCTCAATGGCGATGCAGGGAAAACGAAGCGGAATCGCGCCCCATTCGCGAATCATGGCTTCAAAGGGCGGCGCCTGATGAAGCGCGCGTGTGACAACGATGCGCTTGCCCGCCAGCGGCTTCGCGTCATTCATTGGAATCCTCGTTCGCAAGGGAATCCAGAAGCAGGCCGGCGCCTTTTTCCAGCGCTTCCTGCGCCAATTCCGCGCCTAGTTTGCGCGCCTTATGCAAGCCGGCAAGCCCGTCAAACGCGATGGTTTCGCCGCTGACATCCACCTGCCGCCCGCCATCAAGCGCGATCACCCGACCCTGGAGCAAGAGTCGCTTACCGGCCACTTTGGCATAGGCGGCGACAGGCAGTGAGCAGCCAGCTTCCAGCGCATGCAGAAAGGAACGCTCGGCTGCTGTAGCATACGACGCTCGCCATTTTGTCAGGGACCGGAAGAAGCGCATGGCTTCGTCCTCCGCCCGGCACTGGACGGCGAGCGCGCCCTGCCCGGCGGCGCTGAGCATCCGCGACTCGTCGAATATCTCGCTAATGTGAGCGCTCAAGCCCAAACGCTGCAATCCAGCGGCCGCAAGTACAATTGCGTCGAATGCACTGTCGTTCGCCATCAGCTTCTCCAGGCGCGTCGGCACATTGCCGCGAATATGCGCCATTTCGAGATCGGGACGAATGGCGAGCAACTGGGCGCGGCGGCGCAGGCTGCCAGTTCCAATGCGCGCGCCGGGCGGCAGTTCAGCGAGCTTGAGCCGGCCCCGGCTGACGAGCGCGTCACGATGATCGCCACGCTCTGGGACCGCTGCCAGCGTCAGCCCGTCCGGCATTTCCACCGGCATGTCTTTCAAGCTGTGAACGGCGCAATCGATTTCGCGCGCCCGCAGCGCCGCTTCAAGCGCATCGGTGAATAATCCTACTCCGCCGATCTCGCGCAGGGGCGCCGCCGGATTTAGATCGCTGCGCGTTCTGTACTCGCGGATTTCGACCGGTACGCCAGCATGACGCTGTTTGATCAATTCGGCGATGTGTTCCGCTTGCCATTTAGACAATTTGGAGCGACGTGTGCCGATGCGAACAATCTTCATCGTCTGGAATCTATCTTTCCATTGCCTTCGCCCTTCTTCCTTTCTATTATGCTGTCATGCTAGCGTATGGCAATCGTTTAGAAGCCGTTCGGCAACCGTCAAGTACGCGCTAATCCCAGAATGATACGCTTGGAATAAATGAGCGGCAGCGCGCGCTCTGCGCTGTCTCGTATGGGAAGGAGCGAGAGGGATGTTTCGAGTTTCTTTGACCATATTCTTTGCCTTGCTCGTCTGCCTGCCGAGCGCGCTGGCGGATGACGGGACTGCGATCAGCACATATGACCCTAGCGTCTGCGCAGCCGATGGCGACTTAGCGGATGCGCCCCTTGAGCAAGCAATCGCGGCCGCCGAAAGCGCCGACTGCCTCGCCATGATGGAAGCCTTCGCCCGTCCTGAACTGGAGCGCGCGCCTGAAGACTGGCGCACGCTGGGCGCCTACAGTTTCTGGCGTGTGGGTCCAGATGCGGTTCCGCTCTACAACGCGCCGGGCGGGCAAGTGATCGGGCAAATGACGGCCGGCTTCAACTTCGTCAACGCGATCAATACCAGCGTCGAAGGCTGGATTCAGCGGGTCGGCAGCGAATGGATTCGGGCTGAAGATACCAAGCCGGTCAATGCCTCGCGCTTCACCGGCATGCTGCTGCCGGATGACTGGGCGCATCCTTACGCGATCATTCTGGACAAGACTGGCACGCGCGCCTCGCTGCGCCCCGGCGAGCCGGGCAGCGCCGAAAGCGGCTACATCACACGGCGTTACCGGCTGGTTAATATCTTCGCCCGTACTGAAGACGACGCCGGCAACGTATGGTATCTCGTTGGACCGCGACAATGGATTCGACAAGAACTGGTCGCCAAATTCGCGCCGGCTGAGAAGCCCAGTGAAGTCTCAGGACGCTGGGTGGCGGTCGACCTGTTCGAGCAGACTTTGATCGCTTACGAAGACGAAACGCCTGTCTTTGCCACTGTCATCTCAAGCGGCAGGAAGGACCATCAGACCGACAAGGGCGTATTCGAAGTGTGGGCGCGCCTGGTCAGCGACTCGATGAGCGGCAATCAGGGCGAGGAAGACGCATATGCGCTGCAGGATGTGCCGTGGGTGATGTACTTTAACGGCGGGCAGAGCCTGCACGGGACCTACTGGCACGACAGCTTCGGCTATCGGCGCAGCGCCGGCTGCGTGAACATGAGCATCAGCGACGCGCGCTGGATTTACGAGTGGATGCTGGATGCCGCGCCAGATGAAGACGGCGAGATTGTGAATCATGTGTACGTCTTCAGTTCCGGCATCTACGCCAGCGAGGCTGCCGCGGCGCGCACAACTTAACGGCAAGCGGTGAGGGCGGCAAACCCCATCCCCGACCGCCTGTGTCTACGCGGCGCGGCCCCTTCCCCAGCGAGCCAGGGTCGCGTAGACACAGACCTTCGGAAGGGGAGCTTGGCGCAGCGGATCGCAAATTATCTTGCACGGACGACGGAATTGTCGAACGGGTGTATATATTGCCCAAGAAAGAAAACTGCGCCAGCCTTATGCCTCAGATTATCGAACGCACTGTCGGCTCAAAGCCGATCAATTCGCGGGCGCGTATGATGTTGACCAGCGCCTCCGCCCCTTCCAGCGCTTTCGAGCGGCAGCGAACTTCCGGGAAAAACAGCGACAGCAAAGCCTCCGATTCAAAGTCGAGGTAATTCCGATCGCTGTTGACGAAGAGCGCGTGCGCTCCCTGATAGTCTGCCGTGATCGCCTTTTCGAATGCCTGGGTTGAATCATCCGTGTGGATGAAGGTCCAGTAGTTGAATCGGTCGAAGAAGTAAGCGCGCAGTAGCCAGTCTTCCATATTCTCGCGGTCGAATACACCGGCTTGGACCGCATCGTATTCCTGCACGCGGCGGGCGCGCAGTTCCAGCGTTTTCTGCCGCGCGGCAGCCAGACTTTCCTGCTGCTCCGCCGGCGCTAAGCTCCGGAAGTCATCGACATGCTCGCGCATTGCTGCGTAAATCGCGCGCAGATTTCGCTCTTCAATAACGGCATCGTTCCAGACGGCGGGCAAGCGAAAGGAGACGCTGTCGATGCCGCTGCGGCGTCGGTAATAGGCGGCGATCTCTTCCACCAGCTGCTTGGAAAAAGAATAGGCATCGGTCGTGTGCAGCGGATGATCTTCGTCCAACGGGAAGTAATCAAATTGGCGATCGTCACAGCCCCAGTAGCCACCGAATGCATTGATTGAGCTGGCTTGAGCGATGCGCTTGACGCCAGCGCGTTCGGCCGCTTCGAAGACATTGTAGCTGCCGGCGACGTTGACCTCAAAGACAGTTGAATTGGGGTGCGTCCATGTCGAAGGAATGGCGGCCAAATGCACAATGGCGTCGCAGCCTTCGACCTGCTTCGACAAGCCGGCGAAGTTCAGAATGTCGCATTGCGCATATCTGACGCCCTCAATATCGCAGTCGGGCGCGAGATCAATGACGCGCACATCCCAGCCATTGTCGACGAACTTCTGGCAAATCGGCTTCCCGACATGGCCCGCTCCTCCGGTGATAAGAACACGCATCGCCGCTAGACCCGCATCTTGAATGTGATCGGCTCGGACATGGCGAGCGACGACCGGTAGGTGAGCAAACCGGAATCGGCGTCGATTGAGAAGACGGCGGCGCTGTCGGTGTGGCGATTGCCGACGACCAGGTACTCGCCGCGGGGATCGATCATGAAGGCGCGCGGCCAGGCGCCGCGGGTCGCTTCATAACCCAGCAGCCGCGGCAAGCCATCATCGTCCAAGGCGTAGATCACGATGGAATCGTGCCCGCGATTGCTGCCGTAGAGAAATTTGCCGTTCGGATGCACATGCACATCGGCGCAGGTATTGGGTCTGCCGGCTGGCTGAACGTAGTACCTCGGCATCGTCGATTCCACCGAAAGACGCGTCCAGTTGTCGTCGGCATCGTAAGCGAAGGTCGCCATCGTCGAATCCAGCTCGTTAATCACATACATGCGCGGCAAGCTCGGGTGAAAGGCGACATGGCGCGGTCCGGCGCCGGGCGGCAGAGCAAGCGTCTGCGACAGGCTCAACTTGCCGGCGGCCGCATCCAAGGCGTAGAGGTAGACCATATCGGTACCCAGATCGGGCACGACCGCGAAGCGATTGTCGGGGGTGGTGACGATCATATGGGGGTGCGATACCTCTTGCCGGTCGGTGTTGGGTCCGCTGCCATCATGCTCGATATGTTCGCTGGCTTCGCCGAGCGCGCCATTACTGTCGATCGGATAGAGGCGGATATTGCCGCGCGCTTCGCCAACCACATAGTTGACCATCAACACGTGGCGTTCGCCCCCTTCCACATAGACGTAAGCCGGCGATGTGCCGGCGGCCGGCTGACCGCTGATCAGGGACAACAAGCCATCGGCGTCGACGGCGAATGAGACGACTTGCACGTCATCGTCCATGGTGGTGGCGACCAGATAACGCCCGCTTGGGCTGAAATTCAGGTAGTGGCATTCGCTGATTTCGCTGACGCGCTGGACGATGCTGAGCGTCCCTTCGGCGTAGTCGAGCGCGGCGACCGTGATGCCGCAGTCGCCGCCGCCGCCACTGGCGATATAGACGAGATTGTCAGTCATGGGTGATCCTTTTCAAACTTGGCAAACTGCGGAAAGTGTATCGCAGCTATGGATATATGACGACTGCAAGTAGGGCGACAGGCAATCAGTCCGGCGCGCGTAGGACCGACTCGGCGAGTCGACCCACGTGTTTGCTGTCGTGGGCGAGCCACCGGCTCGCCCGTACACACGATAAGTTTATTGGCGAGCGACCCAATGGGTAACCCCTATACAATGCGCTTCGTCGGGCGACCCGCCGGGCAGCCCCTACAATTCGTCAATTGGATTGCCTAGCGCGAGGCGACCTTGGCGTATTGCCACACCGAAAGCGGCATGAATACGAGAAAGATGCCGATAATCCAAGCCAAGGCGATGGTGATTTCGTCCGGATTGACCGTGCCTGTCATCAGGTTGCGCACGGCGTTGGCGACGACGCTCACCGGCTGATTCTCGGCGAATGCGCGCAGCCAATCGGGCATCGTCATGGTCGGCACAAAGATCGAACTGGCGAAGGTCAGCGGGAACATCCAGATGAAGCCAGCCACCTGCGCTGCTTCGGGCTCCTTGACGTAGAGGCCGATAGTCGCGCCAATCCAGGTGAAGGCGTGTCCAAATAGAATCGCCAACAATATGCCCAGCAAGCCGGTGCCCCAATCTTCAAAGCGAAAACCGATGACGAAGCCGGCGACCATCATGATGGTGATGGTCACCGTGCCGCGCACGGTATCGGCAACGGTGCGCCCCGCCAGCACGGCAGCGCGCGACATTGGCAGCGAACGGAAACGATCGATCATTCCTTGCGAGAGGTCGATGTTCAAGCCGATCGTGGTATTGGTCGAGGCGAAGATGATCGTCTGGATGATAATGCCCGGCAGCAAAAAGTTGATGTAATCGCCGCCGGTGGCGAAGCGGATGGCGCCGCCAAATACATAAGTGAAGAGCAGCAAAAACATCACCGGCTGTATGGTGGCGAAGATCAGCAACTGCGGCTGCCGCGTTAGTTGTCGCAGGTTGCGACGCATCACTATCCAGGTATCAGTGAAATTCCAGAGGAAGCGCCGGATCATCGTGGCGTCCGCCGCCACTGTGTTGAATGGCGCGGCTGATACGGGATTCAGGCTGTGGTCGGTCATTATGGTTTTGGTCCTATTCCAGCGCTTTGTCGCGCTACCTTTGGCTAGGCGCTGCGGCGGCGTCCGAAGAATCCGCGGCGCTTCGGTTTGGCTTCTTCTTCGGCGATCGCCTCGCCCGTGATACTGAGGAAGACATCGTTGAGCGTGGGGCGGCGCAGGTTCAACTCGGCGATGTGAATGTCTTCGCTATCGAGCAAGCGCACGACCTCCGCGATGCGCCCGGCGCCATTTTCCACCGCCAAGACGACATGCCCGCGCAATTCGTCGGTTTGCAGCGATTCGCTCGATAACCCGCCCAGCAATTCGGATGCCTGTGCCGTTTCCAAGGGATTGGCGATCGTGATATCGATGAAGTCAGCCGCCATATTGGCTTTGAGTTGGTCGGCTGTGCCTTCGGCGATGACCTGGCCATGATCAATCACGACGATGCTGTCCGCCAGTTCGTCGGCTTCTTCCAGATACTGCGTTGTCAGCAGCAGCGTTGTGCCATCGGAGACCAATTGGCGAATGGTCGCCCACATGGCGATGCGGGCGCGCGCATCCAGCCCGGTGGTGGGCTCATCAAGGAAAAGGATCTGCGGACGAGCGACCATGCTGGCGGCCAGGTCCAGGCGGCGGCGCATGCCACCGGAGTAGGTCTTGACCGAGCGATCGGCGGCATCGGTCAAGGCAAACTGATCAAGCAGTTCCGCTGCCCGCTGTTTCGCCGCCCGCGCCGTCATGTGATAAAGCCGCCCGACCATGACCAGGTTTTCCCTTCCGGTAAGGATTTCATCGACGGCGGCATATTGCCCAGCCAAGCCGATGATCTCGCGCACACCCTGCTTCTGGCGCAGGACATCCAATCCGCCGACGATGACGTTGCCGCTATCCGGTTTGAGCAAGGTGGCCAGGATGCGCACCAGCGTCGTCTTGCCGGCGCCGTTGGGACCGAGCAGACCCAGCACTTTGCCTGTCTCCCCGGCGATCGATACGCCGTCAAGCGCCTTGACATCGCCGAAATGTTTGTAGACGTTCTCCGCGATGATCGCGTGATTGTTTTTCATAGAGCTTCACTCCTTTTATAAGCTGACGCAATTGAAACAGACTGACGCGATGCGAAATCAGAAACCGCACGGTCCGGCGTCGTCCGTCTCTTTTTCGAATAGGGATAGCACCCGCTCCAAGGTCGCCAGCGCGGCGCGGCGCTCTTCTTCGGTCAGGGGTTCCAGCAGTTCTCGCGCCATCAAATGGTGGCGCTCATAAGCCTGCTTCATTCGCTGCACACCCTCTTCTGTCAGCTCCACCAGCTTGCTGCGGCGGTCGCGCGGGTTGTCGATGCGGTAAACCAGTCCGTCCGCCTCCAGCCGGTCAATCATCTGCGAGGCATTGGACAGATTGGAGAAGATGTCATCGGCGAAAAAGCTGATCGGCTGGGGCGCGCCGGCGTCATAGAGACGCTTGAGAAACCACAACTGCGGCGGCGACAGCATGCCGGTGGCTTTGATCTGCTCGGCGTGCTGAACCAACTGGCGACAAATGCGTGTCAACAGCGTAAAGAACCGATTCTCGAAGGTATCGTCGATCCATTCAGGATCTGCGTCAAATTGCTTCATATATGAATTATCCATATATGAAGCGTAGTATGCGCCCACGTGATTGTCAATATGAATCTTTTATGAATTCTGGGGAATTGCGGCGCAGGGACTTTGCCGCGCGAAGAATCGATTACTTGTCCCGCGTGAGCGCGAAACCTTTCATGAACTGGCGCTGCAGGATCAGGAATACGATCATCGGCGGAAGGCTGGTGATGATGACGCCCATCATCATTGGCCCGAAGTTGTCGCCCACTTCCAGGTTCTGCGTTAGCGATTGCATGCCCCACTGCACAACTTGCAGATTCTGGTCTCGCAGCAGGATCAGCGGCCACAAGAATTGATTCCAGCCGAAGAGGAACATAATGACCATCAGCGCGCCGATAGTGTTCCAGCTCAGCGGAATCAGCACGCGGAACAAGAATTGTATTGGCGAGGCGCCGTCCAGTTGCGCCGCCTCGGACAGATCGGGCGGCATCGTCATGAAGTGCTGCCTGAATATGAATACGCCCGTCGCGCTCGCGAGCAGCGGCAGCGTCAGAGCAACGTAAGGATGCGGCCAAGCATCAAAGCTAACGACGCGGCGATAGAGCGCAATCAGCAGCACATCGCCCGGCATAATCAGTGTAATCAGCACGAAGCCAAATACGATCCATTTGCCCGGATAGCGAAAGTAGACCAAGCCCAACCCGGCTAACACCGACATGACAGTTTTTCCGACAGCGATCGAAAGGGCGATGACAAAACTGTTCAGCATAAAGCGGCCCATATTACGCTGGACCATCACCGTTTGAAGATTATCAAAAAACTTGGAGCCGGGAGTGAATTTATGGTTGTAGACTTCGGGATTACTCTGTGTGCTGATCAGGAGCGCGTAAAACATGGGGAAGGTGATGACGATCACCGATATAGTCAGGATAAGATGAGCGTACCAGCGCTGCGGTATCAGACGCCGCCAAAGAGGCCGCGCGCGGTTAGCCGAAGGATCAAAGACGAATCGTGAGCTGGCGCTTTCGGTCATGATCAGTAATTCCCGTATTGTACGCGGCGCTGACCGACGCGGAATTGGAATATGGTAATCCCGACCACGACCAAAAAGAGGATGAGTGATTGCGCGGTGGACTTGCCGATATCGCTAGCGAGAATGCCGGTGACATAGACGCGATACATCGCGGTGAAGGTCGATTCGGTGGGACCTCCTCTTGTCAAAACAAAGATCAAGCCAAAGGTATCAAAGAAGGCGTAAATCGTATTGGTGACGATGAGGAAAAACGTAAATGGCGAAAGCAAGGGAAAGGTGATGCGCGCGAAACGCTGCCAAGCGCTTGCGCCATCGATAGACGCCGATTCCAGCAAGTCTTTAGGTATGGTCTGCAGGCCGGCTGTATAAAAGAGAATATTAAAGCCGATGACATTCCACACGCTGGCAAGCACGACGCTGATCTGCGCCGCCGGTATCGTCACCAGCCAGGATACTTTCACGCCGAACAAGAGGTCGAGGACCCGGTTGACGATGCCCGATTCCGTTCCCAGCAACAAACCAAATATCGAGCCGGCCACGATGGGCGAGATGGCATAAGGCCAAATCAAAAGCGTGCGATATACGTTAGCGCCTCTGATAGGCAGATTCAGCATGCTGGCGATTAAGAGCGCAAGGCTCATCGCAATGATGATGATGCCGAATGACAGCGCGAAACTTAGAAACAGGTTGCTGTGATAATCCACGTCCGCCAGCATGCGGGAGAAATTCGAAACGCAGATGAAGCGCGTCCGCGGCGCCCCAAAACGCGCCAGGAAGGTGGAGAAGCGCAGGGTATCGATCATCGGCAGATATACAAAGAAGATCAGCACCAAAATCGTGGGCGACAAGACGGCCATGGCGTTGAGCAAGCCGAAGCGACCACGGAAGGCGCCGGGCGTCGTATCACCACGCGGCAGCAGCCGCTGGCCGCGGAAATAGCGCCATAACAACGCGCTGAATACATTTAGCGTCAGCATCAGCCCGAGCGCCACGGCGATCCAGCCGACGATAATGTCTTCGCTCTTTTGATCGGCTTGAAACATGCAATAGCCAAGCGGGGCGGTCAGCAAGGTTGCGCCAATTACACCGGCGAGCGCGCCCACGCCCAAGCTGACGTTCAAGCCGCCCACCTGCGTCTGCCAGCGCAGGAAGGCAAAATAGCCCGCACCTAAAACTGCGCCCACTAAAGTGACTATTGCCGGATGAACAGAATACCCGATTTCTTCCATGAGAGCTTTTGCGTCAAGAACCCTTAAGACATGGGAATACTGGGCGGGCCCCTAAGCCTGCCCAGTATCAGTTGTCGTGACCCTTCGCCGCCCCTTATTCGTCGGCGAAAAGGAAGTTGTACTCCTGCAGAAGCTCGGTCAGCTCCGCATTCGTTTCGGCAATCATCGCATCCAGATCGCCACCGTTGAGCATGTACTCTTCCACGAGCCCGTTGTAATAGGGACGGCTCTGTTGGAAGGTACCATAGGTTGAACCACGCGTGGCGTTATTGACGGTGGAAGTACCCAGTTGTGTACTGGCGGTCAAGAAATTCGGGAAAGCCGCGTACCAGTCGTCCGCTTCAATATCCACGCGCGCGCCGCTGGGGATGTCCCAAAGCAGCTCATTGCCCGGTTCCAGGTTTTTCAGCAATTCAATGGAGCTGTTGCGTACGGGAACATATCCGGAGGCGGTATGCCAACTGGCGCTATTCTCGGTGTTGCTGAAGAAGAGCAGGAATGCCATCGCCGCGTCTTCGACTTCCGGCGAGAGACCGTTGCTGATCCACATCGTTGCGCCGCCGAGAATATTGCCCAACCAGCCGCCGGGAGCGTCTTGATTATAAGCCATGGGTGTGGTTTCCAGCGTGAAGCCGGTTGCGGCGGCGCCTTCGCTTATGGCCCGCGCCGCAGCCGAACTGCTCATCATGATAGCAGTCTTGCCGGAATTGAAGGTCTGTGTAGGCGGCCCCCACTGGTCTTGCCCTTCAAAGATGAAGTAGCCCTTGGTGTAAAGTTCGCGGTAGAACTCGGCGATGGCGCGGTAGGCATCGGTGTCGAGATTGAACTCGGTAGCGCGCCCCGCGCGGCCGTTTTCATTGTTGACCATGTACTCGTTTTGCTGGGCCAACCACTGCTCAATGAACCAGCCCGAGAAAGGCCAGGTGGCGCAAGCCGAAATCGTGCCGTCGTCAACCATCGGTTGTAAGGCGGCGCAGGCATCCAGGATGTCCGCCCAGGTAAGCGGCAATTCCATGATGCCGGCCTGTTCCAACAATTCGACGTTGTAGTACATGATCGGGGTCGATGTGTTCCACGCGACCGAAGCCCAGACGCCGTCTACCGTGTAGTAGTTGGAGATGACCGGGATGATGTCGTCGAAGTCTACCGGATGCCCCAGCACTTCATCTCGACCGGCGATGATCTCTTCGGCGTAGGAGAACCAATCGGAGTCCACCGCGAATTGCAGCGCAGCGTCAAAGAGCTGGACGATTTCCGGATAGGTGCCGTCTTCGCGGCCGAGCGTATAGTTATTGACAATCGTGTCGTAATCAACCACTGAGACCATAGTGACGTTGATGTCGTCATGCAAGGCGTTGAAGCGATCGGCCGTATCGACCGCCCAGTCGTAGCGATGGTCGCTGAACGCTACCCAGGCTTCAAGCTCAATTACCTCCTGAGAGAGCGCAGGCGCCAGCGCGCCAAACATAAGTGTTGCCAAGAACAATAGAACTGCGAATCTGCGCAACATAGAACATTCTCCCGAGTTGTAAATCGACACGCATAGAATAACGTCATGTACGAATTCCGTCAAATTAAGCTTCCTTAAAGGAATCTCTTTGCTGGCAAACTGTCAGGGCGCGCTGAATACGACCTCGAAGAGTTTTGGCCATTTCTTGCCGGTGATGAAGAAGGTATCGCTTTCAGGATTGTAGGCGATGCCGTTCAAAACCGAGCCAGCCGCCAAGTCGGCTTTCTCGGCATCGGTCAGCAAGGCGGAAGCATCGATTACCGCGGTTACGTCGCCGGTCCACTTGTCAATGCGGAAGATATAATCGGTATTCCAGGCGTTGGCGTAAATATGCTCGCCCACGCATTCCAACTCATTCAGCAGCTGCGCTGGCACAAGTTGCCCGTCATAGGTAACGGCGGCGCGGACGATGAGTTCAAAGGTCTTGGCATCGCGCAACGAAAGATAGGAACTGCTGTCGCTCATAAAGAGGTAGCGCCCGTCATAACACAAGCCCCAGCCTTCGCCATCGTATTGGATGATTTCGATCAGATCAAAGCTGGCGACATCGTATACGAAAGCCATGCCCGCTTGCCAGGTCAGTTGGATGAGCTTGTCGCCCACCAGTTCCAGCCCTTCGGCGAAGTAAGCCTCGTCAATCGACAGCGATTCCAGTGGCTCGCCGCTTTCGATATCGACCCGGCGCAATGTCGATTCGCCGTAGAGGCCGGTCGATTCATAGAGGTAGCCATCATGCCAGAGCAAGCCTTGCGTGAAGGCATTGGCGTCATGCGTATAAACATTCAACACATCGGGGACAAGGCGCTCCACCTCCTGCGTCTGCGCTACCGTCAGCTGAATCGCATGAATGACGACAAACGCCAGGATTATACGTATCATTTGTGAATCCTCTGCCAACGGTCTCTCCGACTGCAATTCCAGCAATGTTATCAGCGAGCGCCGCTAGACGGCTAGTCCCGCCATTCTCACCCCCACCCCAAACCCCTCCCCCATAAAGAGGGAGGGGCTTCAAAAGCGCAGAGCCGGCAAGAAGACTCCCCTTCCCTCATTTTGGGGGAAGGGGCCAGGGGATGGGGGCCATCGGCGCATATCAGCCTCAGCTTCGGGCAATTGGTCAAACCTCACATAAAACTTCGAGCGAATTCCATGAGATTCGTCATTTATGTTGTCAGAATTGTCCAATACAATGGCGCTGTTTGTTGATTTGGACGCGTATAGCAAAAGGAAGAACTGCAATGGCAAGGTATGTCCCGCCCGCTTCGGCATTGGAATCCCCCGCCGCCCTGCTGAATTGGGCAAATGAAAACGACGTAGTCGAGATTGATCTGCGCTTCGTCGATATTCGCGGCGTGCCCCAGCACTTCAGCATGCCGATTCAGTCGGTCGACGAAGGCGCCTTTGAAGACGGCTTCGGCTTTGATGGCTCCAGCATTCAGGGTTTCCAGGCGATCAACGAATCGGACATGATTCTGCTGGCCGACCTGAGCACCGCGTATATCGATCCCTTCTTCAGCTATAACACGCTGGCGATGTATTGCGATGCGCACGACCCGATCAGCCGCGAGCCTTATGCGCTGGATTCGCGCGGAGTCGCCAAACGCGCCGAAGCCTATCTGGATAACTCCGATCTGGCTGATATCGCCTACTTCGGTCCCGAAGCCGAATTCTTCATGTTCGACAATGTGCAATACAGCACCTCGGAAAACAGCAGCTTCTACCGCGTCGATTCCTTCGAAGGCGATTGGAACAGCGGCAATGAAGATCCGGCGCAGGGACACATGAACCGCATTAAGATGGGTTACTTCCCGCTGTCGCCGCTGGACAAGACTCAGGACGTGCGCGCAGAGATGGTGCAGACGATGATTGATTGCGGCATGGAAGTCGAGGTGCATCACCATGAGGTGGGTGGCGCCGGTCAAGCCGAGATTGACCTGAAGTACGCGCCGCTACTGCAAATGTCCGACATGATGGTAACCTACAAGTACATCGTCAAGAATGTGGCGCTGGCCAACGGCTTGCACGCCACCTTCATGCCCAAGCCGCTCTTTGAAGAAAACGGCTCCGGCATGCATGTGCATCAGTCGCTATGGAAGGACGGAGTGCCGCTCTTCGGTGGCGATATGTACGCCGGCTTGAGCCAGATGGCGCTCTGGTATATCGGCGGACTGATCAAACACGCGGGCGCGACAGCCGCCTTCACCAATCCGATCACCAATAGCTATCGCCGTCTGGTGCCCGGTTACGAAGCGCCGGTCAACCTGATTTATTCGGCGCGCAACCGCTCGGCTGGCATCCGCATTCCGATGTACAGCAACAATCCCAAAGCCAAACGCGTCGAGGCGCGCTGGCCCGATCCGGCTGCCAATCCTTATCTGTGCATGGCGGCGCTGCTGATGGCCGGCATCGATGGCATCAAGAACCAGATTGATCCGGGCGAGTCGGCGGAAGTTGACCTGTACGAAGGCGATCACGAAACGCCGGTGATGCCGGGCACGCTGGGCGAGGCTCTGCGCGAGCTGGAAGCCAATCACGACTTCTTGCTGGAAGGCGGCGTCTTCAACGAGGCTTTCATCCAGAATTACATCGACTACAAGCAGGTCGAGGATCAGGACGCGGTGGCGATGCGCCCGCATCCCTACGAGTTCGAGTTGTACTTCAGCATTTAGCGGGGCAGTCTACCCTTCCCCCAGCCCCTCCCCAAAGCATTGGGGAGGGGAGCCAATATCCAATCAACAACGTGATAGGTTAGTGTAATAGGACGTATGTCCGACGGTTTGTGTCGGATAAATCCTGTCGATTTGTGACCTAGAGGTGGTCATTCTCGGAGGAAACGAACTGACAACACTAGCGTCCTTACTAGCGATATGCGTTTAAGGATTCTCAGCGTAGTAATCCAAAATGGAACGGTAACCGTCATATTCTGCAATTATTTCATACGTTTCAGTTTCCCAGACGACGATTCGCCCGTCGCTGCTGATAGCAGCGAGCTTGCTCCCGTCGGGGCTCCATTCAATCACCTTATCCGTCAATGTCATGTCTGTAATGAACACACCCGGGAATAGCGTAGTTTTGTCAGAAGTTATGTTCCAGACGAGTACACCATCCCGCGAGAAGTCAAGTGGCGCCGCTTCGTGATTTGAAGCAATAAAAGCTAGTCTGGTTGAATCGGGATGCCAGCTTAGTCCATGTAGCGAACCCAGCTCATAGTCAAGTCTGTATACGTTTTCGCAGCCGAGCTCATTCCATGCTGTATGCGGTCTGCCGGGTTTCACTTTCCAAACGTTAATCGGATTGTCACCGGCCGCGATCATGCTTCCGTCGGGACTCCAACGCGCCGGTCTATTACTACCGTTCGTATTCCACATGAAATCCATGAGATTCCCCATGTAGTAGTTCCAGATTGCAATTCCATTGACAATGGAACCAGACATGATGTCATTACCAGCTGGTCGCCAGTCTATCTGCGTAGACCCATATCCCTCGAGGGGCCAGACATCAATGACTCGTTGAATCGCTTGATCTTCAACATCCCAAATGCCAATCTGAGAAGACCAACTGCCGACCGCCAGAATTGTGTCCCTTGGAGACCAGGCTATGCTTCTAGCAGAAAAGTCCGCTGCAACAGATTCCGATGGATACAACAGAATGGTCATGTTTTTGGATTGTAAATCCCAAACAACCAGATGCTTGTCATCATCAGCACTGTAAGCGAGCTTCAAGCCATAATTGCTCCATTCAACAGAATGAACATAAACATCGTCCATAACAGCATATAGAGTCAGGTCATGACTATAGTGAATATGAACTCCGCGAGAAGTGCCGACAGCGATGAACCGTCCGTCGGAACTCCAATCCAAGCCGCCGAAGGTCCATGGGAGCTCGTCACCATCTGCGCTTACCAGACACACGCAAAGGAATAGAACAGTGATGCTGAGTCGTTTCATCTCACGGCTCCCGATGTACGTACGCCAATTGTATGAGCCATGCGAGGAAAGCGCGCATACGATTTGCCTACGCAATATGAGGTGCGAGATACTGAGTTGAAGGAGCGCGGCTGACGGGCGACATGCTAGGGCGCGTAGATACATCCCTCCCGTCGCCCCTACACTTTGCCCTAATGACGGTTCAAAACTTCTGCGCGGCGAAGGGCGAGTTCGTCCAGTCGGTATGCTCGTAACCCGGCTCGGCATGACCGCCGATGGTATTCCAGGGCAGCGCCCGCTGCTTCATCCAGTCGATCTTTGACGCGTAAGCGTAACCGATGCGCTCCATCAGCTCGATCTCTTCGCGCGAACTGCTATCGAGCGCCAGCGCCGCCGGATCGATATCGCCGCAGTCCAGATCCAGATTATGCTCGATGCTATGCCGGTCCAGCGCCGGATTGTAGCGGCGGAAGTCCATTGAGCGATAGATGGCGCGCGTCATGAAGACTTGCTGCAGCGCGGCGTCGTCCAAGCCTTCGGAAATCAGATACTCGATCCAGCTCTTCAGCCAGAAGCCGCGACCGGCGCCTTCCTCCTGCACATTCGATTGATAGCCGTTGCCGAGCGATATATGGATGAGATTCTCCGCGGACATGCCGAGGTATTCGACCGCTTCGACCGAAGTCGCCAGGCAGGGATTGCCGAAAGAGCCGACGCCGCCATCGACCAAGTTGCCATCGACCGGCGGGAAGAAGAGCGGGGCGGCCACACTGGCGGCAACGGCGCCCGCAAGCGGCCAATGCGCGAAGAGCGGCGCGCCCGGTCCCTGGCTGATGATGTAGTAGGTCGAGCTGGTGCGCAGGTCTTTGGTGGTGAGCAGCAGCACCGGCGCCTCGATATCGCCGACGCGCTTGCCCTCGCCCAGCGGACCCAGCGCCTTGAGGAAAGGTCCGTATGGATAGAGGTGGCGCATGCCGTTGAACAAAAAGCGCAACCACAGAAAGCGCTTGGCGCGGTTAAAAGCCTTGGGCAAGCGCTTCTTATAGACTTCGTCCATGATTTCGCGCGCGCTCATGCCCAAGCTCAATCCGGCGCAGATCAGCGCGCCGGTGCTGGTGCCGCCGACCATCTTGAAAAGCTCATAGGCTGGCTTGCCCGTCTGCTCCTCCAGCCAGCAGAGGATGGCCAAGGCGATGACCCCGCGCATGCCGCCGCCGTCTATCGAGAGGATGAGATCTTTCTGAAATGGGTTGAACAGGAATTTGTACTGCGGGCTTGAGAGCATATTCGGCTCTGATGAGGCGGACGGAAACACTTTCAATTATAAGCGAGGCAGCGACGACTGGGCGGCGTATGCGCTGCCGATTGAGCGAGGGAGCATAGTCATTTTTCGCCACCATTGTCGGAGCGATCTTAATGACGCCCTAGCATTTGACCGGTAGCGGTTTGGGCGAGCCACCGGCTCGCCCGTACACACAATGCGAGGTGCGTGGGCGCGTCTAGTGTCGCCCAGAACGCGCAGACACTGACCGCCGTTTCGAACTCAGAAGATATCACTGCGACCTCTGTGTTCTCTGTGTTTCCTCCCTTCCTCTGTGGTGAAAAAATCTGCGTGGAACCAGCCAATTGGCGATCCCCGGCATTTTCGCGACGCCCGAGTCAAGTCAGTCTTGCGACGCGAATCTGGCTCAGCTATACTTCTGATTCAGTGCGGGCATAGTTCAGCGGTAGAACATTTCCTTGCCAAGGAAAAGGTCACGGGTTCGAATCCCGTTGCCCGCTCAGGCGAACCAATCTCCACGATTGGTTTTTTGTGGCAAATTCGCCGCTTGCGACACCAAAGCGTAAGACGCATTGACGCCAAGTCGTCAGACAATTCGTGCGCCCTTCAATCCTGGCGCGCATACCGAGTGATTGCTTAGGAGAGTGTGAGTTGAATACGGTTGTGGAATCATCCGATCTGCGCGAAGACGCGGAGTTGGTCATTGAGGTATTGAGCGAGAAGGAAGACATCCTGCTGGATTACTCGGCGGATTCGATCTTCTGGCTCGATAGCTATATTGATGAGCATCGCGCCAAACTGGACGCTGGCGATAAATCGGTGCTGCGCGAGAAGCTTGGCGCCTTCGTCGGCGAATCAATACGCCACAATTTCGGCGGACGCTGGGTCAAGGACAGCGATGGCGGCTGGATGATCGTATTCGACGACGAGCATCAGGCCGCGCCTTTCGAAATCATCGGCGAGCATCTGGATCAGCATGCGTCGTTGGCGCAAGCTTTCGAGCATCTGCCCGAGTTGATGCTGCATCGACACAACTGATCTAAGCCGAGCGAAGAAAATTCTGCGGGGTGACGCGCGGGCGTCGCCCTTTTCGTTTTTCCCATACCGCGACTATCTGCAAGGCTAGCGCTGGGGCCAGCCACCGGCTCGCCCGTACACACTTTGGCGGCGTTGCGGGCGACCTGATGGGCCAGCCCTGCAATTGGCGATTTTGTCGCGCAATAGTTGTCAGGTGGCGCTAGCTATAGTTGTAAGCGTTGGCGGCATAATCCCGGGCGCTGCCGGCTACCACTGCGAGGGCGATGCCACGGGCGGCCGCGCGCTCCTTGGCGCCAGCCACTTCCTTCTCCAGCGCACGCAATGCGCGGCTATCCGGATCATGGATGAGCCCGTCATTGATTAGCAACTCGGCGATGGACGAGAGGAAGAGATTGCGCATCATCAAGCTGACAAGATCAGCAATGACGCTGACAATATCGTCGCGATTCTGTTCCTCATAGGCGACGTGCAGCGCCTGCCGCAAGCGGGTCAAGGCTTCCGGCAGTTTGTCCGCGCGGATGAGAATCTGCCCCAGGTGACGCAACTGCTGCCCTTCCAGCACGCGATCGTCGATTTCGCGCGCGATGTAAAGCGCCGAGGTGTGGAAATTCACCGCCTCGCTCCAGCGTTCGAGCTTAACGTTGACTTCGCCCAAGCCACGCAGCACTTGCCCTTCCATATCGCGCTTGCCTTGCTGCTTGAAGCGATCGTTGGCGTCTTCCAGCATTTCGACCGCGCGGCGCGATTCATTACTTTCAAGATAAGCCAGACCGAGCTTGTAGAGGATTTGCGCCTCATTCTGCATATCATCGCGATGGCGCGCATTGCGCAAGGCGCTTTCATAAGCTTCGACAGCGATAGAGGCCTCGCCCAATTCTTTGTGGGCGTCGCCGCGCGTCATCTGCAGGAACATCTCCGCTTCATAGTCTTCGAGTTCGTCCGCCAGCTGCAAGCCCCGCTGGACGTGCGCCAGCGCGGAAACGGACGAATCACAGCGAACGAGCAGCCCTGCCAGCATATCCAGTGTTTCCAGTACGCCCGCTTTGTTCTCCTGCTTTTCGTGGATGGCTAGTATCTCGTTGTAGGTGGCGATCGCTTCCGCCTCGCGATTTTGGTCGATCTGCACTTTGCCGACCGCTTCCAGAATCTGCAGGACGCGCGGCGCATCCTCGTGCTGGCGGGCGAAAGACAGCGCCGTCCGCAGCTTCAACTGTTCAATGGCGGCCGGCGTGCTCTCTTTGCTCACCAATAAGCCAGCGAGCATATCCAGCGTCTCTAATACACCGTCTTTGTCTTCGCTTTTTTCGTAGATTTCCAGCACATCGCCGTAGGTGGCGATGGCGTCTGCCTCGCGTCCCTGATTAATCTGCATGCGGGCGATCGCCTTCAGAATCTGCAATTGACGCGAGGTCTCGTTGTTCTGGCTGGCGACATTCAATGCGGTGCGCAACTGGTCGATATTGACCGACTGCAAGTCCTTGTCATCCAGGGACATGAAGGTCGAATCATCCGTGGCGACTACTTTTGCCGCCGCGTCTTCAGCGCCTTCCTCAGGTGGGACGATGTCCTCGCCGCTGTCAATCAGGGGCGGCTCGTCTTCATCACCGAGCAGCCTTAGATCGTCAGCGTCTGCGGCTTGCGCTTCACCAGCCAGGACCGGCTCGGGCTCTTCGTCGGGCAGGTCTTCAAATTCGAGGACGTCGCCATCACGAATAGCGCGCAAACGCATTAACTCATAGCGATAGCCGGCCCCGTTTATCTGCTCTTCGAGCGGGGCAAGCGCATCGACGATATCGCCCGCCAGCTCACGGTCCTCGTTCTGCGCCGCCCAGTCTGCGGTGGCGATGAGGTTGTCCATTTCGACCATGAGACGCGTGATAACGTCATCATTCTTGCCGTGCACATCCAGATAGTCGCGCGTGGTATCGACGATGTCGGCGCGCAAGCCGTCAAGGCGATCGCGCTCCAGCGCCCAATCCTCGATGAATTCCCGCACCAGCGGATGCAAGCGGTAGTAAGCTTCGCCGAAGCGCTGGAAGCGATCCACCAGGAAGAGCCGCGAGAGGATCGTCATCGACATATCGATGGACTCGGCGGCAATGCCGCTGAGCAAATTGAGAAAGGCGACGGAGGCTTCGCCGCGCGCGGTCGCGCCCAGAAAGAGCATTAGATCGCGCAGGCGCTCGTTGAGCCCGGCGAAACTGATGTTCAGCGCTGCCTGCGCCGGATCGTCATCATGGCTCTCCAGGGCGTCGGCAAGGGTCTCGCTGAATTCGGCCGCCGATTGCCGCGCGATGATCATGCTTCGCGCAGTGATTGCCAAGGGAAAGGCGGCATGTTTAAGCTGGGCGGCGATGACCTGCATAGCCACATCATCCGTGCCATTCTTGATGCCGGCTTTCTGCTTGAAGAGGCGGACGGCGTCGCTCTCCGACAAGGCGCCAATCGGCTGGTTGCGCCAATCGCCCTCGGATAGCGGCGCCGTGCTGGTCGCGACCAGGGGGATATCAGCGGCGCAGCGCTTGACAAAGGGCGCCAGGGCCAGCGAGTCAATTTCACCGTCCATTACCAACAGCGGCTGTTTTTCGCGCAACAGCGTTTTGACCGCCCGCGCCTGCGTCAGCGGGTTTTCCTCATTGCTTATTTCGTAGGCGCCATAGGCGCGCGCGACGCGTACGATCAATTCGACTAGGGGCGGATTATCGACACTCAGCCACAAAACCGGGCGATTGTGCTGCTGCAAGTAAACGTTGGCAATGGTGGCGGCCACCGTGGTTTTGCCAGCGCCGCCGGCGCCATGCAAAACCAGCTGCTGATCCTGTCGCAGGCGCAGCAGCAACGCTCGCAGCAATTCGTCGCGTCCGACGGGGCGCCCGAGACGACGCAGCGGCAGTGCCGTCGCCGATGTGACCGGCGCTTCAAGGGGTAATAACTCCGCCATAAGTCCCCCGCGTTGCGATTTTCCGCAAAGTCCGCTAAATCAAGATTCAGTATATAGGTACATCCAGATTAGGACAATTAAACTGAGCGCTTTAACGGCGCTGGCTTTTGCCGCTTCTGAGCGGCTGGCGGAGGCATATTAACCCCATCCCCGACCGCCTGTGTCTACGCGGCGCGGCCCCTTGCCCCAGCGAGCTAGGGAAGGGGCGTTTTCTAGCGAGGAGGTTGTTTTTCTCGATTAACTCAAGTCAACCGAGAACACAGAGATTGTGCTTCCGCGTCTTGAATTTGGCGCGGCGCGTCATTATAATTCGGGGCTGTTTGGGCGCGTGGCGCAATGGCAGCGCAGTTGACTTTTAATCAATTGGTTGCAGGTTCGAGTCCTGCCGCGCTCACAGTCTAATCCACGAACTTGCCCCAAACACATTCCAACAAGTGGACATGAATTAGACCTCGGATAATGGGTCAGCCACCGGCTGACCCGTACACGTATCTTTTGCTTGGAATACATGTACGGGCGAGCCGACGGCTCGCCCCAGCGCCATGCACGTTTGTACGGGCGAGCCGGTGGCTCGCCCCCTTTGCTGCAACACCCGTCAGTGACAGTAGAATCTGTCGTCGCTCCAGCGAGCCGGATTCTCCAGGATGTATTTGCGAATGCGTTCCAGCGATCTCTCGTTGCGAACGATATGATCATAGTAATTGCGCTTCCAAATCGGCGAACTCGCCGCACTGGAAATACCTCGACTTCGCTTGGTCACGATTGACTTGAATTGCGCGATAATAGACCCGAGAGAATTGGATCGGATAGTTGCGGTATATTCGGGATTCTGCTCCGACTTACGTTCGGAAATCCAAAGCAGCCCATGAAAATGGTTAGGCATTACGACATACAAATCGACGTCCACCGTAGGACGGATTATTGCCGTTCTTGTCCATTCCTCCTCGACAAGCAGCCCGAGTTCATTCAATCGCATCTTTCCGTCTGAGATTCGTCCGAATAAGCGCGCAAATCCGTACGTGCAAATGGTGACAAAGTAGACGCCACTTTGTGAGTAATCATAATCGGGAAGACGCATGGACCGGCGATTGTGCATCTTGATTTACCTATCCGACCTTTGCGAACAGCAGAGGGCGAGCCACCGGCTCGCCCGTACAGGACGACTGTGCAATTTGATTCTTTGAGCAAAGGCTAACTTGCTTCACGTCAGCCCGGCGCCCACGCCCGCGGCGCAATCCCTTCAACCGCCGTCTTCACATCAATCACCACCGGCCGCTCAGCCGCGAATGCCTGCTCCAGCGCGCTGCCGATCTCGCTCGGCTCAGTCACCGTCATGCCCAAGCAGCCGAAGGACTCGGCGATGGCGGCGAAGTCGGCATCCTCGAACAACCACAATTCATCCGAGCCGGTAGTCGTCCCGCCGTAGATCGCTTCCACGCCATCGCGCTCTTGATTGAGCGAGTGATTGTTGTTGACGACCGTGACCGTATTAATGCCGCAGCGCGCGGCCGTCTCCAGCTCGGCGATGTGATACCAGATGCCGCCATCACCGGTGAAGCAGAGCACAGGACGTTCTGGCGCGGCGCACTTGGCGCCCATCGCCGCCGGAAGCCCCCAACCCAGCGAACCCGAGCAGCGGATATAGGATTGCCCGGGATGGCGCAGATCAAGCATGGTGCCGGTCCAGACGCCGGAATGCCCGGTATCGGAAACGAGAATGGCATCCGACGGCAGGTTCTCGCTCAACTCTTTGCAGAGCCGCTCAGGGCGCATGGGGACGTCATCCGAACTGTAATGTTCATCCACCTCGTCCCACCAGGCGCTGATCCGCTCTTGCACCCAGGCAAGCCATGACTCGCGCGGCGCGGCAGACTCGGCGGTCGCCAGCATTTGGCGCAGCGTAGCGCGGACATCGCCATGCAGGCCAACGGAAATCGCGTAGTTGCGCCCGATCTCTTCCGGATTGATGTCAAGTTGGATGACCTGCGCGCCGGCCGGCGGAATCGTGTAGTTGTTGGTGAGCTGCCCGCCGGTGTGGCTGCCGATATAGAAGAGCAGATCGGCTTCGCAAACGATCTGATTGGAGCAGGCGCGGGAATACGAACCGGGCACACCGACCGCCAGCGGATGATCAGCCGGGAACATCGCTTTGGCGTTGAGCGCGGTGGCGACCGGGATCGACAGCTTCTCCGCCAGCGCGATGAGCTCGGCGCGGGCATCCGATGCCGTCACGCCGCCACCGGCGACGATCACGGGCTTCTCGGCCCGCCCCAGTAGCGCCAGCGCCGCCTCAATCGACTCCTGGTCGGCAGTCGGGCGAAAGGGGGGCAGCGCCGCGAATTGCTCCTCGACGACGACTTCCAACTCCGCTTCAGCATTGACTACCCCACTCCCGTCTATCCCTTGCAAATCAATATGTGTCGGGCGGGGCGTACCGCTGGTGGCGGCGCGAAAAGCTTGCCGCAGATGATGGGATAGCTCCTCGGGCTTAGAAACATAGGCGCTGTAATCAGTCACCGCCGAGAATGGCGCCATGTGATCGACTTCCTGATACGCATGGCGCAATTGATGCCCCTGCCACTCACGGCCCGTGATGGCGACAACCGGCGAGCAGGAGAGCCAGGCGTCTTGCAAGCCGGCCGCCAGATTGACCGCGCCCACCGACTGCGCCATACAAAGACCGGGCGCGCGCTTGACGCGAGCGTAGGCGTCAGCCATGTAGGCGGCTGCTTTTTCGCCGTGGGTCTGCACCCGCTTGATGCCCAGATACTCCATCTCCATCAGCGCGCGCGGCGCGATATAGGGCATGAAAAAGACGTGTGTGACGCCGTAGCCATGCACGGTCTCCGCCAATAATTTGCCGCCGGTCATCCTCGGCATGTGTTCAACTCCCCTCTGCGAAACAATACCGTTGGAGAATAACGCCTAAAGAGCGCCCGCGCCAATAATAGAAATCGTTGGCAGGCTCGCCGCTCGCGTGTTATTATCCGCGCGGCGGCGTCTGGCGCGCGTTCAATTAGCTGGAGTCGCGTTCTGGCTCGGCAGTCGGGCAAAGCGCTGGCAATATGCTCAGCGCATTTGACAGGCGGATCAGAGTGAAGTAAACTCTGTCAACAGGTTAATCGGTTTAGCAGTTATTGGTTTTGCTTCGCAATGTTTTCTACAGCCGGAGTGAGCGCATAGGATAGAAGGAGGCGCGGTGGGCTGAAGCGGCAGGTCCAAGCAAGTATTCAACAGCGATATTTTGAGGAGAATGTCATGAAAGAAAGAAACGAAAAGCAGATCAGCCGGCGCGACATGCTGAAGATGCTGGGCGGCAGCGCGGCTGGCGCGAGTCTGGCGAAAATCGCCGGGCTCGGTGGCAGCGCCGCGGTATTGCTGCAGGGCATGCCGGCCGGCGCGCAGGCAAAGGTCGAAATCTGGACCGGTTTCGGTCAAGGGCGTATGGCTGATGCCATGCAGGGCGCTATCGACAATTTCGCCGTGGAGAATCCCGAATTTGCCCCCGAGCATATCATCGTGCCTTGGGGCGAGATCCATGATCGCGTGATCGCCGCTACCTCGGCCGGTTCGCCGCCCGATGCCTATCGCGGTTGGGCTTGGATCGTGGGCGACGCCGCCATCGGCGCGCTTACCAACTTGCAGCCCTATGTCGATGCGGCGAATGTCGACTTGATGGACTTCTGGCCCGCGACGCTTAATCAAATGAAATACCAGGGCGACGTGCACGCCATGAGCATTTCCACCATCGTGAACTTCATGTATTACAACAAGGATCGCATGAGAGAGGGCGGCTTGGATCCAGATAGCCCGCCGACGTCGATTGCCGATCTCGAAGCGATGGGCGCGGAGCTTGATGATATCGCCGACGATGGCGAAATCCTGCGTCTTGGCTTTTCGCCGACGCTGCCGAACGCGCAAGTCTGGGATTGGGGCGCCGCTTTTGGCAGCCAGTACTGGGACGAGGCCGAGGGCAATATCGCCCTGGACGAAGAAGCCTGGGTCGAGCTACTGAACTGGTACAAGAGTTATGGCGACAGATTCGGCGTCGAAAACTTGGCCGCCTACCGCTCAACTTACGGCGGCAATGGCTTTGGGCGCAACTCTCCGCAGGGCATCTACTATACCGGATTGATTAGCTTCTGGGTTATCGGCAGTTGGCTGTTTAATGACATGGGCGAATATGGACCGGATGTCGATTTCGGCGTCGCGCCAATCCCGACTCGGGAGGGCGTCGATGACGCTACGCCGGGCACCTCCATCGGAAATATGTATTTCGTGCCCGCCAATTGCGCCAATCCCGATGGCGGCTTCGCCTTTGCCAACTATATGAGTTCGTCGCCCTACGTGGCGATCAACAAGGCGCTGCCGGATAGCGTCATGCCATCGCGCCCGTCGTTGGCGACTCTGCCGGAAGTCGAAGAAGAAGGCGCCTGGACAGTCCTGGCGCGTGACGAGATCCTGCCCAATACGCTGGAGAGGCCGAGCTTCCCCGGCAACGGCTTTCTGGGCCGCGCCTTGAATGAGTCGGTCGACAATGTCATGTTCAATGATGCCGACCCGGCAGAAGTGATTGCCGATGCGGTCGCGCGTTCACGGCGAGAGGTAGAGCGGCTTAGGGGCTAGCACAATTTGGGTACATCCGTAGGGGCGACACGAGTGTCGCCCAAATCTTGAAACCATTGTCAATAGCGGGCGAGACAAGTCTCGCCCCTACAGACTCGGAATTTACCGAGCCTTGTGATGTTCAAACTAAAACGCGACCCCGCCGACAAACCCAATAGCTGGCGCACGGACAACCTCACGGCTTGGGGTTTGTTCTTTGTCGCGCCCTGGATCATCGGTTTCATCGCCTTTACCGTTTATCCCTTTTTCGCCTCTCTGTACTATAGCTTCACCAACTTTAATATCATCAATCTCACGCCGCGCTGGGTGGGCTTGGATAATTATGTCGAGCTCTTCACCGCTGACCCGCTGTTTTGGACATCAATCAGCAACTCGATCCGATACGCCGCCCTGCTGCTTGTTTTCGCCACCATCTTTGACATCTTTATCGCCTATTTGCTGAGCCAAAATGTAAAATTCCTTTCGATCTATCGCACAATTTTCTTTTTCCCGGTGCTGGTGCCGGTGGTGGCAGCCAGCTTGACCTGGATCTGGATTCTGAATCCACGCTTCGGCTTGATGAATGGCTTGCTCGAACTCTTTGGCATCAAGGGACCCAATTGGCTGGCGTCGCCGGACACCGCAATGTACTCGCTTATTTTTATCGGCGTCTGGGGCAGCGGACGCCAGGTCATCGTATATCTCTCCGGTTTCAACGATATACCTGGCCAACTCTATGAAGCGGCCGACATTGATGGCGCGTCGGGGCTACAGAAATTCTGGCGCATCACATTGCCTCTGCTTTCGCCACAGATATTCTTCAATGTCGTCACGCTCATCATTTTCTCGCTGCAATCATTCTCCGAGGTCTACATTATGACGCAGGGCGGTCCGGCAAATTCGACTCTGCTATACGCCGTCAATCTGTACAACCGCGCCTTCGAAGATTACGCCATGGGCTACGCCTCGGCGCTGGCTTGGATCATGTTCCTGCTCATCCTGGCTTTGACCTTGCTTATATTCAAATTCTTGAGTGGACGCGTCATCTATGAGCGCTAGGATGGGACCTTAGCATGGCAGTCTTGCAGCCGACCGCGCCCGGTCGCCGCGCCATGACCGACGAAGAGCGCAATTACCTGCTGCTGCAGCGGGTGAGGTCCCTCATCAAGCATGCCGTTTTGATCACATTCGGCATTGCCTTCATGCTGCCCTTCGTCTGGATGATCAGTTCCTCCGTTAAGCCGAATATCGACATCTTCGAGATTCCCGTCCGCTTGATTCCCAAGTCGCTCCGACTCGAGAATTACCGCGACGCCACCGAAGCCATCCCATTCTGGCAATACTTGTGGAATTCCACCTATTACACCATCTTCGCCACCATCGGCGCCGTGCTGTCCAACACCTTCATCGCTTACGGTTTCGCCCGCGTGCGTTGGCGGGGGCGTAATGTGCTCTTCATCATCGTCATCGCCACCATGATGCTGCCCTTTCAGGTACGCATGATTCCGCTTTATATCTTGTTCGCCCGTATCGGCTGGCTGAACTCTTTCCTGCCGCTGATTGTGCCCAATTTCTTCGGTAACGCCTTCTATATCTTCCTGATGCGCCAATTCATGATGACGCTGCCGAAGGAGCTGGACGATGCCGCGCGCATCGACGGCGCCAGCGAATGGGGCATCTTCTGGCGGGTGGCGGTGCCGCTGTCCAAGCCGGCCATCCTCACCGTCGCCATTTTCGAAATCATTCACACCTGGCACGACTTCATCGGTCCTTTGGTTTATCTGCGGCACCCGACCAAGTACACGCTGTCGATCGGCTTGCGGCTTTACTTCACGCAATATGGCGCCGAATGGGGCTTGCTGATGGCGGCCGCCGCCATGTTCACGATACCGATGGTGATCTTCTTCTTCTTCGCCCAGCGCTCCTTCATCGAAGGCATCACCTTGACCGGACTCAAGGGCTAGCCGCATGGCGCGCGTCCTGTCCCAGCATGATTCACGAGAAGCGCTCAAAGCCGGTATTGATACGCTGGCGGGCGCGGTCATCCCCACCTTGGGACCACTTACGGGTCCGGTCGCCCTTGATGACGCGACGCGCGCGGGATCGCCCGAGCTGCTGGACGATGGCGGCACGATCGCGCGGCGCATTCTGCAGCTGGAAGACCGCGATGCCGATGTCGGCGCCATGCTGCTGCGGGAGACGCTTTGGCGCCAGCGGCAACAATACGGCGACGGCGCGGCGACGGCGGCGGCGCTCTATCAAACGGTCTACGCCGAGGGTCATCGCTTCATTAACGCCGGAGGCAACGCCATGCTGCTGCGCCCAGCGCTGGAAGCGGGCTTGAAGTCGATAATCGTCGAACTGCGCGCGCAGGTCCACCAGATTGGGACGCCGGCAGAAATGGAGCGGCTCGCGCTTTCCGTCTGTGGCGAGCCCGCTATCGCGGTGGCGCTGGCTGATATCTTTGATGTGCTCGGACCCCACGGCGCGGTCGAAGTACAAGATGGCGGGCGTGAATTGGGGCACGAATTTTTTCTGGGCTCGTATTGGGAGAGCCAAGTCCCATCCAATATCGTCTTCGACGGCCTCATCGGCGAGCGAGTCGAACTAAAGAATGCCGCCTGGCTGATCAGCGACTTTGAGCTGGACGATCTAAGCGCCCTGGTCAAGCTGGTCACCTATGTTGTTCACGCGGGATATGACTCGCTGGTGATCCTGGCGAAGTCCTTCTCCGAGCAAATCATCGCGGCGCAAGGCGCCAACAGCCGCATGAAAGATTTCCGGCTGATCTACCTCGAGCCAACTGGCTTGGTCGACGAGCAGGAAGCGGCGCTGGCAGACCTGGCGCTGATCAGCGGCGGGCGAGTGCTGCGGACTGTCGCCGGGCAAAGCCTGGAGGCGGTCACTGGCGATATGCTGGGCGAGACCGAGCTGGCTTGGGTCGATCGCAACCGCTTTGGCATCATCGCTGGCGGCGCTGGCGGCGAGAGAGAAATCGAACACGAGATCGCTGAGCTGGAAGGGCATTTCGCGAAAAGCGATGATGAAAGGCGGCGGCAGGTGCTGCGGACGCGAATCGGGCGGCTGCGCGGCGGCTCGGCGGTGGTTTACACATTCGGCAGCAGCGAGAGCGAGATGCGTTATCACAGGGAGTTGATCACGCGCGCGATCGCGGCCCTGCGCTCCGCCCTGCTGGAAGGGATTCTGCCCGGCGGCGGAACGGCGCTGCTGCGTTGCGTAAACAAGCTGAGGCAGCGCTGCCAGGAAAGCGCCGACCTGCACGAAAAGGTAGCATGGCAGATCTTGATAAAAGCGGCGCAAGCGCCCGGCCGGATGCTGCTTTCAAACGCCGGTCACGAAGCGCCGGGCATCGTGATCGACCAGATTCAGAACGGCGCCAACGGCGCTGGCTATGATCTGCGCGCCGGACGCATCGTCGATATGCATGAAGAAGGCGTGGTCGATTCGGCGGCGGCGCTGCTGGCGGCGATACGCAACGGGATTGGCGGCGCGGCGCTGGCGCTAACGGTCGAAAGAATTGTTCATCGGGTCAATCCGCCCTTGGCGATTGAGCCCGGCGGTTTGCCGTCGTCGGCGCCCGATGTCGGAAATATCGAATTGAAATAGGACAAATTGGCGAAACCAATCGACTCGAGGAGAAGCGAAGAAATGGGCTGGGAACCGACAGCGGAACAGAAACGCAATTACGAAGAGCGCGGCTATTTCACCGTGAACGACGTGGTTCCGCGGCAGACGGCGGCCGAGATGCTGGGCGTGATCAAAAACGCCATCATGACGCCGGAAACCGACGACATCATGACCGATGCCGACCCGATGGACCCGATGAACGACGATACGCCCGAGGCGCGCTCAGTACGATTCCGCAAGCTCAGCAAATTCAATCAGCGCAATCCGCTCATCTGGCATAACGCCCATTGCGGCAAACCGGTGCTGGAGATCGCCCGCTACTTTCTCGGTGATGATATTCTGCTGAAATATGACAGCTGCTTCCTCAAGCCGGCGCGCTCGGGCAGCGCCACGCCCTGGCACCAAGACAACGGCTTGTGGCTCGATGGCGACATCGAACCCTTCAACTTCTGGATGGCGCTCGACCCGGCCACCATCGAAAACGGCTGCCTGCAAATGATCCCGGGCAGCTATCAGACTGAAATCGTCGAGCACGTCTTTTACGAAGACAGCATCCACCGACAACTGCCCAATGAGCGCGTCGAAGAGATGATTGATACCTACGGCATCGAACATATCGAGCTTACGCCGGGCAGCGTTGTCGTCTGGCATAGCAGCGCCTGGCATTACAGCCCGCCCAACACCAGCGAAAAGGGGCGCATCGCCATCGCCGGCGTGATGAGCAGCCCGACGATTGTGGAGAATGGCCGCAGCGGCCACAAAATCGACTACAAGTGGCTGATGCGGGGCGGCAAGGTCGTCGCCTCGTTCCCCGCCGAAAGCTACGAGCGGCAAAACTTCAACGTTTGAGGCATTGGCGGGGTGTCAGCGCGGCTCACTGACCCGCGCCGCCGTCGAATCGCGCGCGATCAAGCGCGATGGCATAATGACCCGTTGAATCGGCGCATCCGGCGTCGAAATCCGGCGGAGCATCAACTGAGCGGCTTGTTCACCCATTCCCTTGGGGTCAGCCGAAACGGTCGTCAGGCTCGGATGCCACAGCGAGGCTTCAGGAACATCATCAAAGCCGATGACGGCAAAATCCGCCCCCGCTTCCAGGCCGGCCGCGCGCAAACCGAGCATAACGCCAAATGCGATCACATCGCTATAACAATAAGCCGCTGACGGTGGCGCCGCCATGCGCAAGAGTTCATGAATCGCGTCATATCCGCCGCGCCGAGTGACCGGTCCGTCGATGCAAAGCGCCGGATCGAATTCAATGCCGTTTCGCTTCAAAGTGTCGCGATAGCTTTGCAGCCGCCTTTGCCGCGTTTCTTGCGCGGCGAACCCGCCGACAAAGGCAATGCGCCGGTGACCCTGCTCAATTAAATGCGCCACCGCGCGCTCGGTTCCGCTCTCGTCTTCCATGCCCACGCAGTCGGCAGCCAGTTCCGGATAGTAGGGGATCAAGAGGACCAGCGGGCAGAATTGCATCAATCCACCCATCGAATCGATCGTGGTATCCGCCACCGGTGAAAGTATGAGCCCGTCGACATCGCGCTCCAGCATCGTCTTGACCAGGCGCGACTGCTTGTCCAAGATATCGTCGGTTGTGGCCAAGACGAGGCTATAGTCGTGATCCGCCAGTTGCGATTCGGCGCCGGATGTCAACTCGGCGTTGAAGGGGTTCGAAACATCTTTGATGATCAAGCCGATGGTGTAGGAGCGCTGCGTGCGCAGGCTGGCGGCGCGCTGGTTGTAAACATAACCCAGCGATTCGACCGCGGCCAAAACGCGCTTTCGCGTCGCCTCGGAAATACGCGGATTGTTGTTCAGCGCCAGCGAGGCGGTCGCCTTGGAGACCTGCGCCGCGTCGGCAACATGCTGCAAGGTGACCTTCTGCCGTCGCGGTCGGCGAGAATCGGTCATATCAGATTCAACAGTTTGGCGGCCGATTCCAGGAAGAAATAATCGCCGAACATAGTGCTTTCGTCGACGCCCAAGCCCAATCGCTCGTGATAAGCCGCTTGTTTCAAAACGCCTTCCCACTCGTTGTCGCTGGCGGCGAGAAATTCCGGCTGGCTGAGACTATCCATGATGCGAATGGCATAATCGCTGTAGGTACGCGCGCGCAGCGGATCGCCGATGAGCGCCGCCAGATTTTGCAAAGCGCTTGATGTGATCGCCGCCGCCGATGCTTCGTAAGGACGGGCGGGATACGGCTCCAGCCAATCATTGGGGCAGACGCCCTGCGCTGGCGTGTTCAGGATATAATAATCGGCGCAGTGCCGGGCGGTCTGCAGGAAGCGCGGATCCCTGGTAAACGTATAAGCGGTGCCGAATCCATAAATCGCCCAGGATAAGCCGCGCGCCCAAGACGTATCGTGGCGCCAGCCCTGATGCGTGCTCTCGCGCAGGAAGGCGCCCGTTTCCAAGTCGAAAATGCCTTCATGTACCGCGCTGCCATCGCCGCGCACCAGGTAGCGTCGGCTGGTCAAGCAATGCTGCAGCGCAATATCGTAGAGCGCTTCATCGTCCGTTTCCCGCGCCGCGTAAAAGACAATGCCCACGTTCATCATAATGTCAATGAAGGCGCTTTCGGGCGCGACGAACGACGACAAGTAAGCGCCTTTCTCCTTGAAGCGGCGTCCCATCGTCTGCCCCGCCCTGATGACCACATCCCGCTGCCTGGCGCCGCCATCGAGATCGTGCCAGCGCTTCCAGCTATGCCAAAATAGAAATCCCAGGTCGTGCGTTTCGCGGTCGTCTTTGCGCTCTTCGATTAGCTCACAGTAGCGCTCCGCTTTGCTTCGCCAGAAGTCATCGCCCGTGTGCAGAAAGAGTAGCCACAGTTGGCCCGGCAGAAACCCTTGGCACCAATTGGTCCAGGGCGCGCCCTCATGCTTCCATTTGCCGTTCCGCGTGTATTGCGGCAGATAATCGGGATGGGCGGTTACCAAGTGGCGCAATTTGTCTTCGGCGGTGGCGAAGATACGCCGGCATTTATCGGCGATGAGCAGATCAGCGGACACAGCGGCTCCAAGGTAAATCGGTTAAACGGTCGCAGCCTAGATGGTAGCACAGGTGGCTGCGATTTGTCAGCGCGGGGCATCCGCCGGGCTGGCGCTCAAATTGGAAACGAGGATGGCGTCGTTTATACTTCCCTTAGTTTCGCGGCCAGTACCAATGAATCGGCCCTTGATGCCCAAGCAAAAGTCGCAGCTATGAGCAAGATTCTCGCACATATCGACGGCGCCATCGCTAACATCCGGCTGAATCGTCCGGAAAAGCTGCATGCGCTGGATGAAGAGATGCTTCACGGCTTGGCGGACGCGGTCGCCGAAATCGACGCCAGCACACAGATTCGCGTCGTCTTGCTTGGGGCAACTGGGAAACGCGCCTTTTCCGTCGGCGCCGATATTCTCGCCTGGAGTTCGCTTGAGCCGCTCGAAATGTGGCGGCGCTGGATCCGCGATGGCCATCGCCTCTTCGACCAAATCGCCGGTCTTCGTCAGCCGGTGATCGCCGCGCTCAATGGCTATACGCTAGGCGGCGGCTTGGAGTTGGCGCTGGCGGCGGATATCCGCTTGGCGGCCGATCGCGCGCAGTTGGGGCTGCCCGAGGTCGGCATCGGCGCGATCCCCGGCTGGGGCGGCACACAACGTTTGCCGGCGCTGATCGGCGTCGGACGCGCCAAGCAGATGATCTTCTCCGGCGTGCCGGTATCGGCAGCGAAAGCCGAAGCCTGGGGATTGGTCAATGAAACGCTGCCAGCGGAGCAACTGGAAGCGCGCGCGACCGAACTCGCTGAACAGATCGCGGCCAACGCGCCCACTGCCGTGCAGTTGTCAAAACAAGTGATTGATGGCGGCAGCGCAGCCACCTTGGAAGGCATCGCCGGCGCCCTGACCGCCCATACCGATGACGCCGCCGAAGGCGTGGCTTCGTTTCGCGAAAAGCGCCCGCCGCGTTTCAGCGGGACTTAGCCAACAAGTCCTTCAGCCGACAGCAAGAAGTTATACAAATCCGCCTTCACCAATCCGTTTGCAGATTCATACCGAAGATTCGGAAATTACGACATGATTTCCTTGACTTCATATCGCGTCTCGCTAAAATGTACCAATATGTATGTACAATTATGGGTCTAAGCGAAGAGAGTTTGGGCCGAAGACGAGCCGCAAATGAAGCGTCGCATCGTATCACAGCGGAATTCGCAAGCAAGCAATCGCGTTGCCGGCCACTTTACGCAGCCCGAGATGGCGAGCCGTTGCCGCGGAATCTGTCGCCAGACGGTGCCATCCTTCCGCCAAGCTGATCAGCTTCACTCTCCTTCAAACCTCATAGTGACTTCTTTTACCCCGCTTTGGGCTCGTCTTCGGAATCATCATTGTGATTTTCGAACGAGAACAAGGCGGAATTGATCCTCACTGCAGACGATTGCTTCATCAGACTGCAAAACGCCGAAACCTTTTGCAAACAGCGCAACTACGTTGTAAACTCTCGATCTGAGCCCATTTTCAAATTCTAACTTGCAAATTGAGAAAATCTGTCAAAAAATATATTATGTGGCAGAACCTTGACAAGCATATTATGTAATGTTATGCTCGTTCGCTGTGATGGATCACAGACGACTGAAGCAACTCGGAGATCGTAGCTAAAAGTTCTTTTCGCGTTGTGTATAGCGCAACAGTTGTTGAATTAATATTATTAAATAATCTTAGTTTCTTTCCACAGTTGCTAAGATGAGATTTAATACAGAGCCTTTAATCACACAACCGCAAGAGGCACAAAGCCGTGGAACCTGTTCGATGTAATACCTCCTTAGTTCGCTTCGCTATCCGTTTCCACTCCAGTCTGTTTTTACTGCTTCCCCCTTGATCCAACCCGCAGGCGCGCGCGGAGGATTATTTCGTCTTCCTACTCGGCAGCGCAGACTGCCGCGTATCTGCCGACTACGTCCTCGTGCAAGGCGTCCGTTAGCAAAAGGCGTTGTGACTTCCCAAAAGAGGCGAGAACAGGAAGTGTCCCCATCAACATAAGCGCCGCACATGATTCGTAATCTGCGCAAAGGCTTGCGGCTTTAACAATCCGCAGCCGCATCAGTGACTATTGGCAAACTCGCAAGACGGAAAGGATAGAAATGAGAAACTGCACGCAATACCTGTATCCATTTCAATCGAGGTCTCCACAAATGTACCAGCGTTACCAGCAACTTTCGCCTATAGCCGCCTGTTTGCGCAAAACCGGCGCCATCCTTGTGCTCGTCTTCTTCTGGCTTTTGCTCGCATTTGCTCTGCCGGCTCAAGTATCGGCCGCCCAAGAATGCTACTGGCTCCGATACACTGATCGTCCCGACGAATGGGTCTGCCATGATGTTCCGGACCTGGAAGATGAAGAAGAGGATCAGCCGACCCCGGAACCGACGCAGGAGCCGACTGAAGAGCCAACGCAAGAACCGACACAAGAACCAACGCAGCAGTCACAGCAGCCACAGCAGCAGTCACAGCAGCCACAGCAGCCAAACAATCAGCAGAACAACGGCGGCGGCGGCTCGCCCCACCCGCCCATTGTTACACGTCACGATCCTGGCGGCGCCGGCCTGCCGGACACTCCCGCGTTAAACGCGCACAACGTCAATGGAAATCGTGGTATCGGAAATACGAATAGTCCGTCTAGTAATCTTGGCGGCAGTACATCGACTTCCCGAAGCTGGGTCAATCACGGTGTCAGCTCCGCCAGCAGTCAGAGCACACATACTTGCCTGAACCTGCCATCGTGGATCCAGGTCGACGCTTATACGGCGGGTACGCAATGCCAAATCGTCAGCGGCGCTGGCATCGGCGATCAATCGATCCTGGACGCTGGTCCCCTTGGCGCAATCAACGTCTGGGGTCCGGCAAACCTGCAAGCGGATGTCTGCTTCGCCGCCTTTGGCAAGATCGTCTTCCTGAACGCCTCGACCATGCCGCACAGCCAGCAGACCCTGCCCGTGTTCTACCCCGGTGACGGCGCCACCTGCGCCTACATCAACAATCCTGGCAAGGTCATTCTGCTGCCCGGCGAGCCGGAACAGATCGCGGAGGCGCAAGCGGAACCGACGGCAGAGCCGAAGAAACGCAGCAACCTGGTCTTCCTGATCAAAGACGACATCGAGAGCGCGGTCGCTCTGGAACATTGTCAGGTTAGAGCGCGTCAGAATATCCACATCCGCCTGGCGCCGGCCGGCGAACGGACCGGGCTGGTCGTGGCGGGCTATACCTTTACCGCGCTGGCGCGAACGGACAACTGGTTCAAAGTCGTGTTCGATGGCGCTGAACGCTGGGTATCGGCGCACTTCGTCAACCGGGCGGGACCCTGCCAGCCGCAAAACGAGAGCTCGTCCGCCGCATCCATCGAAGACATGAGAGCCAGAGAAGGCAATCTGAGCAACCTGGTCTTCTTGATCGGCGACGATCCGAAAAGCGCGGTCGAGCTGGAAGACTGCCAGGTGAGCGCGCGCCAGGGCATCAACGTGCGCAGCGCGCCGGCTGGGCAACGAACAGGTCTCATCATGGCAGGCCGCAGCCTAAGAGCGCTGGCGCGCACCGACAACTGGTTCATGGTCGCGCTCGATGGCGATGAGCGCTGGGTGTCGGCTCACTTCGTCAACATGCGGGGCGCCTGCCAGCCGCAAGCCGACAGCATGACAGGCGGCGCTCCCGCTGAATCGCTTGAGGACCAGAGCGCCAATACGGCGGCGCAAAGCGGTCTGGCCTTCTTGCTCGAGGTCGAAACCAACAGCCCAACCGTTGGCATGTCAATTGAACCGCTTGAGGACCAAAGCGCCAATTCCGGGTTGCAAAGCAGCCTGGCCTTCTTGTTGGCGGAAGAGGCGGTAAGCGCCCACCCATTGGCGGATTGTCGAGTAAGGACGCTGCAAAATGTCCATGCCCGCGTAAAGCCCGCGGGCGAAGCGACCACACTCATCGCCGACGGTCAGACTGTCACCGCGCTGGCGCGAACGCAAAACTGGTTCCTGGTCCTTTTCGACGGCGCCGCGAGTTGGGTGTCAGCCCAATTCGTGTATGCGAATGGCGGCTGCCAGTAGATTCACCGGCAACTTGGCGGCTCAGCCAAACTGATCATGGCGGTTCTGCCTCACCCTGGCAGGACCGCTTTCTATTTCTTCAAACTTCGCTTCCGCTCCCGTCTTCCGCAACCTGTCAATAATCCGCCGTCCTGATACAATGTCGGCTGTGCGACGACCGATAGGGGGACCTGGCATGCAAGCATTGGCGGACATTGGCTTAATTGGCTTGGCGGTAATGGGTCAAAACCTCGCCTTGAATATTCACGACCACGGCTTCCGCGTCGCTGTTTTCAACCGCACCACCTCCAAGATCACCCGTTTCCTGGAAAATGAAGCGCGGGAAACCGACATCATCGGCGCCTTTACGCCGGAAGAATTCGTCGCGAGCATCAAGCGGCCGCGCAAGATCATCTTGATGATCCAGGCCGGCGACGCGGTGGATAAGTCAATCGCGCAACTGGCGCCGCTACTGGACAGAAGCGATATCATCATTGATGGCGGCAATTCCAATTTCAACGATTCGATCCGCCGCACCGCAGAAGTCGAGGCGCGGGACCTGCTGTTCATCGGCGCTGGCATCAGCGGCGGCGAGGAGGGCGCGCGCTACGGTCCGTCCATCATGCCGGGCGGCTCGCCAGCGGCTTGGGAAGCGGTCAAACCGATCCTGCAAGCGGTGGCGGCCAAAGTCCCCGATGGCAGTCCCTGCTGCGACTGGGTGGGTGAAGGCGGCGCCGGGCATTTTGTCAAGATGGTGCATAACGGCATTGAATACGGCGATATGCAGCTGATCTGCGAAGCATACCATTTGATGTCGTCCGTCCTGGGCCTGGACGAAGCCGAAATCAGCGATGTCTTCAACCGCTGGAACAAGGGGCTGCTCGAATCCTTCCTCATCGAAATCACGGGCGAGATCCTGGCTTATCAGGAAGAGGACGGCGCCCCGCTGCTGCGCAAGATTCTCGATGTCGCCAGCCAGAAAGGCACCGGCAAATGGACGGCGATCACCGCCCTGGAAGAAGGCACGCCCCTGACCCTGATCGGCGAAGCCGTTTTCGCCCGTTTCCTCTCGGCGATCAAAGAGCAGCGCGTCGCCGCTTCCGCCGTGCTGCCCGGTCCGCGTGCCGAATTCACCGGCGACAAGCAGCATTTCATTGACGAGCTCGAGCAGGCGGTCTACGCCGCCAAAATCATCAGCTACACCCAGGGCTACATGCTGATGCAAGACGCCGCCCGCAGCTACAACTGGAATCTGAATTATGGCGGAGTCGCGCTGATGTGGCGCGAAGGCTGCATCATCCGCTCGGCTTTCCTGGGCAAGATTCAAGAAGCTTACGCTAAGAACCCGGCGCTAGCCAACCTGCTGCTGGATGATTATTTCAGCGAGGCGGTGATCGGGGCGCAATCCGCTTGGCGCGGCGCGGTGACGGCAGGCATCCAGCATGGCATCCCCCTGCCAATCATGAGCGGGGCGCTGGCATTCTACGATGGCTACCGTTCAGCCAACCTGCCAGCGAATCTGCTGCAAGCGCAGCGCGATTATTTCGGCGCCCATACTTACGAGCGCGTCGATCGTCCGCGCGGGGAGTATTTTCACACCAACTGGACAGGCACGGGCGGGGATGTGACGGCTGGGAGTTATGATGCCTAGCGATTGACAGCGTTCAATACAGGCAGCGCGTCTTGGTCCACAAGCAAGTAAAAGTCGTCATATTCCGCTAATCTCACATCGTAATTGCTGTCAATGGCATCCCATTCGTCGAATCTGAGCCCCGTCGATTCGAGTTGCTTCAGTTCCAATTCAAAGCCGTGCAAGCGCTGGTAGTTTTCAATCAGGATTTCGGCTTGAGGCAGCGACGTCATATAGAATGGATCTTCCAGAAGTTGCGAATTCAAGCCGCCGGAAAAGAGGCTTGATATCGTCTCGTTTTGCCAAAACTGATCTCGGTTATCATCAAGAACAAGGCGCAGCACATCGCGCCTGCCCCTCAACCAACCTTCAATGTATAGGTAGCGATCGAACCAGTCGCCGCTTACGGAAGAGTGGAAATAGAGCGCCGGACTTCCGCCGATTCGATTACGGGAAAATACTTGAGCGCGCTCCAAGTGACCGCGAATGGCGCTACTCAGCCATTGCAATGCCAGGGTTTCTTCACCGATATCGAGCCATGCGCGTACAATCATGGTTGAGACTTGCATAGCTAAGATCTGGTATCCGAGCGATTTACTCGCATTTTCAGCAAGTTTTTCGCCGTGATGCCACTCATCAATATCCCAGAAAAGTTGCGCCCTCGCTTGCAACAAGCGCTCGGTCACTTGCCCCACCATCTGACTCTTTAGTGTGGCGCTCTGCGCACTCTGTATGAGTTTCGCGTAATTTAGCGCGGAAGTCAGCTCGACTAAGCGATCACGTCTAAATTCTTCTTCAACTTGCTCATAAGTCTGATCGAATCGATTATGATGGTCTTCAATCTGCGAAATCAATTCAATCAGCGCATAGCCGGCTACGGCAATGTCGAGTATCGGCAGGGGACCGTCCAGCATTGCGAGCGCAGCTGCTCCAGGTATACCGCCCGCTCGGATCACACGGCGCAACAATCCCGACTTGGATGGACCGCGTGACATACTACCGCCCTCGCGTAGCCAGGCAACAATTCGTTTGTTATCCGACTGACGAATTACTCCGCCGACACGCTCCATTGAGCCGCTGTTGAGCCCTTTTTCGATGTCTGGGGGCACTTCCAACTGGACCGTGATTGAAGACATGCATACATCCTTTCAATGCGGACAAAGCAATCAGTCTAGTCTACGTGAAGGGTCATCTCACTTAATCAAACCGCAACATCGCCTTGATCACCCCCGTCGCCGGATCCACCCAGCGCGGAAACTCGTCTACGATGCCCTCCGGACCCGCCTCATGCGCTAAGCCTCTCCAACCTGTCTACCATGTCTTCGTCAATGACAAGCACATAATCGTCGTGGTCGGCCAAGCGCGCCGCAGCCAATTCCGAAATCACTCTGTAGTCGCGATATGGTTTTTCCAGTGATTCGATCTGAATAGCATAACCTTCTAAACGCTGGAAGTTTTCTATAACGCGCTCGGCTCGCGGAATGTTCTCTTTATAAAATGGTTGGTCGCGCAGTTTCGAGAAAACGTGAAGACCCATGCGCGCCTCGCGGAAGAGCCTGCGTACGGATTCGTCGTCCCAAAAGCCCTTCCGAGCTTCTTTCACGACTCGCTCCCACACTTTGAAATCACCGTCCAGCCAGGCGCGAATCTGGACGTATCTGTCAAGATAGTCTTCCGAAACTGACTTATGGAAATACAGTGCAGGATTCTTGCCAACCAGAAGTTGCGCGAGTCGTTGTACAAGCGGCTCAAGACCCGTCGTGTACATACCTAGACGCAAAGTGGCTTCATCCTCGCGGCCGAACTCGACCGCGCAGTACGCCGCTATCCAATCAAGCAGAATCGCACAATCGATAAGGCGCTCTGCTTCGCTCAGCTTATTCGCGTCAAGGTCTTGAGCAACATCCGCCAGCAGCGTTTTCTCCGCTTTTACGAGATCATGAATGACCGAATGGAACATCCCATCGCGATCGGCAACCGAATCTGTTTTCAGGAACACATTCGCCTGAGCGAGCGCCACATTTATAGCAACAAAATTCTGCTTCTCTTTCTGTTTTTCGATGAGATTGCTGAGAGCGCTAATCTCCAACTGTAAAGCGTTTATGCGCCGATCTATTTTGTACATCATGTGCATCGTTACGGCCACATCTATAAGATCAAGTCCAAGACTAGCTCGGTTTGTCAAAGTCTCTACGGTTCCCGCGTTCGTTCCGACCGCTGCAAGTAGCGTCGATAGAAGTGTGGAGCCTTTCGCCGCTTGATTTAACATATTTGGGCTTTCTTGCAACCAAGCCACGATCTGCTTGTTATCGGCAAAGCGTACAATGCCACCGACGCGCTCCAAATTTCCATTCGCCAGTCCAGTTGCGATAGCGGTTGGCACATCAAAAGCGACATTTATCTTCATTGTGGAAACCCTTCCGAACTCCTAGATCACGTTACTGCGCCCCTAGTCAGACTGCAACATCACCTTGATCTCGCCCGTCGCCGGATCCACCTAGCGCGAAAACTTCGCCAATTGCTAGAGACGAAGCGGAATGCGCTTGAACTGGCACGGATTGTGTTCAGACACTGGCCGTTTTCCGACGTCAACAGTTATCATAGGTGAAAGACAATTGAGTTACCGGTACGAAAACAGAGTATTATGTTATATTCTAGTCGAGGTAACGTGGGAGTTTCAATATGGCGTCGAAGACAAATCCTCTATTCGACAAAGAGCGAGTCACTGGGCTGAAATATCTTGCAACAAAATCTGACCTTGAGTCAAAAATCAACAGCCAAACCACGCTGATCATTGCGGCGCTTATATTGATGACCGCAGTGATTGGTTTCCTTGTCACACAAACTCCCTGACCCCCTAATCAAACCGCAGCATCGCCTTGATCACCCCCGTCGCTGGCTCGACCCAGCGCGAGAACTCGGCCACCATCCCCTCCGGACCCGCCTGATCCGTGATCCAGGGCGCCAGGTTGATCGCGCCCGCGCGCAACTCCTCAATCACCCAGCTGAAATCCTCCGGCGTGGCGTTGCGGCTTGCCAGCAGTGTCAACTCATGCGAGTGGAAATGCGGGTCGCTGAAAGTAATATCGCCGGTGATATGCCCTACCAGCACCAGCGAACCGCCATGCGCCACGAAATCAAATGCGCCATGCATTGACCTGGCGCTGCCGGTGCAATCGAAGACCAGCGTCGGCACTTCGCCGCCGAGTAGCTGCCTCACCTGCCCCATTGCATCCGCGCGCGCATTGATCAGCTTGTCGATGCCCAGCGCCTCGGCGCAGAAAGCGAGCCGCGCTTCGTTGACCTCCATCACCATCACCTCAGCGCCGGCAATCTTGGCGAACTGCGCCGTCGCCAAGCCGATCGGTCCCGCGCCGATCACCAGCGCATTTTCGCCGGGCGCAATTCGAGCGCGTCGCGCGGCGTGAGCGCCAATGCAGAGCATCTCCACCAGCGCCAGTTGTTCAAGCTTAAGGCCATCCGCCTTGAGCAGCTTGTCGGCCGGCAGGGTAAACTGCTCGCGCATGCCGCCGTCGACATGCACGCCCAGCACCTGCATCCCGGTGCAGCAATTGCTCTTGCCGCGGCGACAAGCGATACATTCGCCGCAATTCAAGTAAGGGATGACGCAGCATTGATCGCCGACTACATAATCCAGCGCCGCGTCGGTCGCGCCGATGTCAAGCACTTCGACCGCCAATTCATGCCCCATGATGCGCGGATAACTGAAGAAGTTCTGATTTCCGCCGAATGCGTGCAGATCCGTGCCGCAGATGCCCACCCGCTTGACACGAACCAGCGCTTCGCCAGGTCCAACCGTTGCTGGCGCTTCCATCTCGCGCAACTTCAATTGACCCGGTTGCTCCAAAACAATTGCCTTCAAATGATTCTCTCCAAATGTCTAAGTCAGCCCATAAAATGCCGTAGCATTCCCGCCCATAATCGCCGCTTGTTCATCCGCCGAGAGCGCGGTGATGTAGGCCTCGACGATGCCGACCACTTGGCTGTAGCTGCCGGACAGCGTGCAGACAGGCCAATCGCTGCCGAACATCAGCCTCTCGACGCCGAAGCAATCGAAGACGATATCGAGGTAGGGGGCAAAGTCGTCCTGCGTCCAGGTCTTCCAAGCGGCCTCGGTGACCATGCCCGAGACCTTGCACCAAACGTTATCAAAGGAGGCCAGCTTGCGAATGTCGTCCTGCCAAGCGCCGATGATGCCGTCTTGGATGAAGGGCTTGGCGATGTGATCGAGCACGAAAGGCTGGTCCGGGAACTGCTTCACCACCTCAATGGCGACAGGAATATGCCGCGGGTAGAGCAGCAGGTCGTAACGCAGATCATAGCCCTTCAGCGCCGCCAGCCCGCGCAGGAAATTGCCGCCGAGCATAAAGCTGTCGTCGGCTTCATCGTGCACGATATGGCGGACGCCGACCATGCGCGGATGATCCGCGAAGCGCTCAAGATGCGCTTCGACATCGTCCGCGCGCATATTGACCCAGCCAACAACGCCGCGAATCAAGTCATATTGATCAGCGAGCGCAAGCAGGAATTCGGTCTCGCCGACGACTTGCCGCGCCTGTACCGCCACCGTGCCATCAATGCCGGAAGCCGCCAGCAGCGGTTTTATGGCCGGCGGCATATAGTCGATTTGCAGCGGGCTGCGGTCGCCCGCCATCCAGCCATAATCTTCTGCGTTGTAAAGCCAGAAATGTTGATGCGAATCAATCCGAGCGGTCATAAGCTTCTCTCTAACGTACCTTGGTTTGGCTGGATTTTAACGCAAGGCTGGCGAATTTACTGATGACGAAAGCGGGCGCACACAGAGTCGTCCACTCCAAACAAGTGTTTCCAATCAGCGGGCGAGTCACCGCCTCGCCCCTACAGCCTCTCTGTGTTCTCTGTGCCTCGGTGGTGAAAAAAGAATCACCTAGATTGTTCAGAAACTCATATTCCGCGTGATCTTGAATGCGTAGACATGATCGCAGGGCTTTTCCCCGGGCCGCTCGATCTTGAGGCCCCCGCGCGTCATCTCCCAGTTCAGCTCGCCGTCAAAGCCCAACAGCTCCACCGAGCGCACTTCACCGGGATAAAGCGCGCGCGTCGACTCGATGATGAATTCCTTCTCGGGCCAGCCGAAGGTCAGCGCGTAGAGGATATTATCGCGTACCGTGAAGCGGATATCGCGCGCCGTGTACGCGAGCTTCTCTTTGGTATCGCTGAATGCGCCGACGTGGGTCATCTCGGTGGGACCTTCGCCGTAAGTATTCCAGGGCACGGTGTTGTAGATCGCCTCGCCATTGACCCGCAGCCAGTCGCCGATGCCCGCCAAAATCGCTTTCGATTCATCGGGGATTGTGCCATCGGGCTTGGGTCCTACATTCAGCAGCATGAAGCCGTTTTTGCTGACGTTATCGGCCAGATATTGCACCATCTCGGTCACCGATTTGTATTCGGTCTCCTTGATATAGCCCCAGCCTTGCCCGTCATCGACGGTGGTATCGGTGATCCATTCGTAGTGGGTCAGCTCGGCCGTCTTGCCCAACTCAAAGTCGAGCAAGGCGGCGCCCGGCGGAATATCGTGCCATTTGTAGCTGGCGACCACCTCGCGCCCCCATTCGGCTTCCTTGTTGTAGTAGTAGGCGAGGAAGTCTTGTTTGTATTGATCGTGCACAAAGCGCAGGCCGAAATCGAACCAGATATAATCGGGCTCGTAGCGCTCGACCACTTCGACCAGCCGGTTGTACCAGCGGCAGAGGAAGTCCTTGCTCGGTTTATCCTGCGCCAGCCACTCAGCATGATTATGCCCTTGCTCACCAGCGTCGAACTCGAAATCGAGATTGTGCGGCTCGCCATAAAGCCCGGCAAAACGTGGGTCCGAAGTATCGTATTCCTTCTTCCAATGCGGGAAAAACCACCAATTCTCGGCGTGGTGCATGGCGACCATAAAGCGCATGCCCTGGGCGCGGATCGCCTTCTCCAGCTCGCCGACCACATCGCGATGCGGTCCCATTTTGCCGGCGCACCATTCGGTATCGCTGGCATCCCACATCGGGAAGCCATCGTGATGCTCAGCCACCGGTCCGGCGAATTTGGCGCCCGCCCGCTGGAAAAGCTCCGCCCATTCATCTGGATCGAATTTCTCCGCCGAAAACATCGGGATGAAGTCCTTGTAGCCGAACTGCGAGGGATGCCCGTAAGTCTTGCAATGGTATTCGTGCTGCGGCGTACCCTCGCGATACATATTGTAGGGATACCAGGTTACATTCGGTCCCGTCGCCGGCACACAGTAGATGCCCCAATGGGTATAGATGCCGAATTTGGCTTTCCGCATCCATTCAGCTGTGGGATGCGTTTTCAGCGATGCCCAGGTTGTTTCGTATTGTTTGGTCATGGTGGCGCTCCTTTCATTATCCTGGCGGGAATGTACCCGCTCTCAATCTCCCCTGACGAGTCTAAGTCTGCGCGACCATATTGCAACGGGGGGAAACTTGGCAAACGCAATGTGCTGAAACTACGTTTAGAAGGCTCCCCCTCCCTAATGCTTTGGGGTCGCGTAGACACTGACCCGTCGGGAGGGGGTTGGGGGGAGGGGTTGGCGCTGCTCACAGATCCGTATCGCCTTAACAAGACTGCCGCATCACCAGTTGACAATCGAACATGGCCGACGAGACTTCCCCGTCACCGTCATTTAGCGCTTGCAGCACTTTTTGCGCGGCTGTTTCGCCGATGGCATAAGTCGGCTGGCGGACGACCGTCAGCGGCGGGTCCGAGACCTGCGCCCAAGGATGATCATCAAAGCCGACGATGGCGATATCATCGGGGCAGACCAATTCCATCTCCCGCAGCCCCATCAGGGCGCCCAAGCTCAAGAGATTGTTTGAGATGAAAACGGCGTCGGGCCGCTCCACTTGCCCCATCAATTGTTGCATGGCGCACTTGCCATAATCGATTGTCAAGGGACTGTCGATGCGCCAATTTGCGCGCAGGGGCAACTTCGCTTCCGCCAGCGCCTGTTCGAAGCCGGCCAGCCGTTCGCGCATCGTCGAAAGCCGCTGAAAACCGGAAAGAATGCCAATTTCGCGATAGCCGCGCTCGATCAGGTGACGCGCCCCGAGATAAGCGCCCTGGCTGTTGTTGACGCCAACATAAGGCGAGTCGGCGTTTTCGAAGGTGCGATCCAGCATGACAATAGGGATTTTCAGTTTGGCCGCTTCGTTTAGCGCATCCCAATCCTGGCTGGCTGCGGCCGCGATGATGCCATCCACGCCCTGCCGCAGCAATATATCGATGTAATATTCTTCCCGCTCCAGCACTTCGTTGGTGTTGCAGAGCATCAAACTATAGCCATTTGCAAAGAGCGCATCTTCGATACCGCGCGTAAGCTCGCCAAAGAAAGTGTTGGTGACATCAGAGATGATCAAGCCAATGATGCGCGTGCGCTGCGTGGTCAAGCTGCGCGCGGCGACATTGGGGCGGTAGCCAAGCGCGTCAATCGCTTCGCGGACGCGGCTCTTGGTCGCATCTTCGACGAAGCGGGTCTCATTAATGACATGCGAAACTGTCGCCTTCGAGACACCCGCGCGTTCGGCAACATCAGCCATGGTGATTCGTCTCATCGGACCTTCACTCCCGCTATGAAACCTGTTGCGCAACCGATTAGGTGAATGGTATCCCATCGCCGCGGCTTCGTCAATTTTGCCACGCAGCCGCCTTTGGCGATCACGTCAATTTTTTTTCACCACAGAGGACAAGAAGTAGAACCAAGTCAGTCACGCGGAAATCGTAAGAAATCTATAGCAAGAGGGGGCGAGCCACCGGCTCGCCCGTACACACGTTTCATTGTATTCGTATCCTCATTCAGTTGGCGGCGGTTCTCAACTTGCCGGGAATCACTGAGGCAACACAGAGGGCACAGCGGTAATTCCGACTAAGTGATGATAATGACTGCCTAACTAATACAAGCGCCATTACCGTCGAATAGCTGTAGGGGCGAGCCTTGACTCGCCCGTCAGCGCTAACATTACCAACAGCTCTTTCGCATGACCAACTTGGACCTAGTGAGATTTCTGATTGATTGGCAAAGGTTTCATTTGGTCGGTAATCCGCGCCGGCGCTGGAGAGAGCGATTCTGTAACGACCCAAAGCACAAAATCTATCGCCTATTCCTCGACGCCCTCTGTGTTGCCTCCTTTCGTCGGTCAGTGTCGGTGGTCGGTGTCTACGCGACCCACGCGACCCTCTGTGGTGAATAATATCTCTGCGGTGAGAATATTTGCGGCGCCTATGCGCCTATGTTATAGTCCTAGCCGTCGTCAGGAAACCGATTGCGCACCGCCGCGTGAAAGGGCGCGAATGAAACAAGTAGCGGTAAACGGAAAAGAGCAAGCCGGCATTACAACCGTGGAGATGCCGCGGGCGAAGGACAATTGGGTCCTGGTCAAAGTCATGGTGGCGCCAATGTGCACCGAGTACAAAGCCTTCGCCGCCGGAACCAGCTACCCCTTATGGGGCCATGAAGCCGCGGGCGAAGTCGTCGAGGTCGCGCAGCCATGCCGCGTGAAAGTCGGCGATCGCGTGGTGGCCATGCCGATGAATTCCTGCGGCTCCTGCGCGCTCTGCCTTGACGGGGATTATATTCACTGTGAGGACGCGCTGGATTTCGCCACGTTGCACGGCAGCATGGCGGGCTTGGGCACGATGGCGCAATACTTGCTCAAGCAGGATTGGATGCTCTTGCCGATCCCCGAAGGCATATCCTACGCGCATGCCGCCATGGCTTGCTGCGGCTTGGGACCGACCTTTGGCGCGATGCAGCTGATGGAGGTCGATCGCCACGATGCCGTACTCATCACCGGCTTGGGTCCGGTTGGCTTGGGCGGCGTCATCAATGGCGTCTATCGCGGCGCCCGCGTGATCGCCGTCGATTCCATCCCCTTTCGCGCCGAGAAAGCGCTGGAATTGGGCGCAGCGGCGGTGGTCAATCCGACAGACGACGACGCCCTGCAGCAAATACTCGACCTGACCAGTAAGGGCCGCGGCGTTGACAAAGCGGTCGATTGCTCCGGCGTGGTGGCGGCGCATCGCCTTTGTATTGACGCGGCGCGGCGCAAGGGACAGGTGGCTTTCGTCGGCGAATGCAGCGACGACACGCCCTTGCGCATCAGCAATGACATGATCCGCAAGGGACTGAAATTGATCGGCTCATGGCATTTCAATATGGCGGATACGCCTAGGATGATGCGCATGATCAGCGAGATCGGCGATCAATTGGACAAGCTCATCACCCACAGATTCGCGATTGACGATATTCAGCGCGCCTGGGAGACGCAGCTTTCCGGGCAATGCGGCAAAGTGCTATTGCAACCATGGGAGGGAAGCGATGTATAAATCGGTCATCATCGGCGTCGGCGGCGGACGCGCGCACGGGCATGCCGATGCCTATAAGTATGTGAAGCGCGGCCGGGTGGTGGCGGTCTGTGATCTGCTGCCTGGACCGATGGACGAATTCGGCGACAAATTTGACATTCCCGCGCGTTATAACGATTACCGCGAGATGTTCGAGAAAGAAAAACCCGAGTTGGTGCAAGTTAGCACCCACCCCAAGGTTCGGCTGGAAGTGCTGGAGGCGGCTGAGGCGGCCGGCGTGCCTTTGGCGATCGTAGAAAAGCCACTGGCGATACAAGGCGAAGACTACATTGGTCTTAGAGACTTCGCCGCGGGCAAACCCAAGATCAAGGTCGCCATCAATCATCAGCTGCAGTTTCATCCGCGCCGGCAGCATTTGCAGAAGCTGGTTGCCGACGGCGCCATCGGCGATCTACGCTTTATCGAAGCCAGCTCGGGCATGAACCTCGCCTATCAAGGCACGCACTCGCTGCAGGCGATCGGCGCATTCAACCCGGCGGCGCCCGTCACAGTCTTCGGGCAAGTCTCCGGCGCTGACGGTTTGCAGCCCAACGTCAAAGAGCATTACGCTCCCGATCAAAGCCTGGCGGCGGTCGAATACGAGAACGGCGTGCAAGCGACGCTGCGCTGTGGCGAAAACGCGCCGCGCGTGCCGCGAGGCGACGCCATCTATCAGCACAAGCGCATCGCCGTATACGGCATGAAGGGCTATATCCACTGGACGATGTGGGGCTGGGAGACATTCATCGATGGCGAATACGACAGTGGCGAGCACGAATACCCCGATGAAGACGTGCTGGGGCAGGCGGCTTTGTGCGATGCGATGTTCGACTGGCTGGACGACGAAAGCAACGTCCATCCCCTGAACCTGGAGCGCGCCCTGGTGGACTTCAACGTGATTCTGGCGCTCTATGCCAGTTCGCTCAATCACGAAGTGGTTCACATTCCGTATGAGCCGGAAGCGGACCTCGTGCCCAAGCTGAGGCAGGCGCTGACATAACTCGTCTGCCATGCCGTAGGGGCGAGGTCGCGTAGACACTGACCGACGCCGGTGACTCGCCCGAAGTAAAGTCTATTCGAATCGTGGACGAAACAAGTGTCGCCTCTACCTGGCGCCCGATTTAGGAGGCGGTCAATTTGCGTGAAAAACCAAACATCCTGATCGCCATGCGCCCACCGCTCTTCGACCAGCTCTTCGCCGAAGACCAGCGTGATCGGCTTGGCGCGCTAGGCAATGTGACGATGCAGGCGCAAGCTGGCAACCTTTCCGAAGCAGAATTAACCGAGCTTATCAGCGGTTACGAAATCGTCATCACCAGCTGGGGAACACCGCCATTTTCCGCTGGCGTGCTGGCTGCGGCCGACCGTCTGCGGCTAATCGTCCATTCGGCCGGCTCAATCAAGCTCATGCTGCCGCCGGCGGTCTTCGCTGATGGCCGGCGCGTCACCCACGTGGCCTACTCCATGTCGATACCAGTGGCGGAGACGACCCTGGCGCTGATCCTGCTTTGCCTGCGGCAATTCCACAAAATCGACCGCGCCTTCAAAGAAGCGGGTTGGTCGGCGGCGCGAGATTTGATGCTGGGCGCTGAACTGGCGGGCAACCGCGTCGGCGTCATTGGCGCTGGCTATACCGGACGCGCGGTCATCAAGAGGCTGCTGGCGCTGGAAGCCGACGTCTGGCTCTGCGATCCTTACGTCAGCGAGCAGTGCGCGGCGTCGCTCGGCGTACGCAAGGTCCCGCTGGAGACATTGATGCGGTGCTGCCCGATCGTCACGCTGCAGGCGCCGGCCACCGCCGAGACCTACCGCATGATCGGCGTCGAGCAGTTTGGCTGGCTGCGCGACGGCGCCATCTTCATCAACACCTCGCGCGCCCATCTCATCGACGAAGCGGCGCTGCTGGCGGAACTGCGCAGCGGGCGGATCAGCGCGGCGCTGGATGTCTTTGACCAGGAGCCGCTGCCGGACGACAGCCCCTTCCGCGAGTTGGACAATCTTTTCATCACGCCGCATATCGCCGCCGTCACACATCAAGCCTACATGCGGCAAGGCCAAATCTCGGTCGACGAAGTCGAGAGCTACCTCAACGAGGGCAAATTGCGCTACGAAGTGACGCGCGATATGCTCGACACCATGGCGTAACGAAGACTGGAGGAATCGATGGGCGCATTGGACGGCAAAACGTTCATCATATCCGGCGCCAGCAGCGGCTTCGGCGAAGCGATTGCCTTAGCCTGCGCCGAAGCCGGCGCCAATGTCAGCTTGGTGGCGCGCCGCAAAGAGCTGCTGGAATCCGTTGCTGAGGCGGCGCGAGCGAATGGCGGGCAAGCGCTCGTATGCCCCGCCGACGTCAGCGATGACGAGCAAATCTACGCGGCGCTGGAAAAAACCCGCGCGGAATACGGACCGATTGATGTGCTGGTCAATAACGCCGGCTTGAACCATACCGAGCGCTCCATCGCCGACACTTCAGCCGAGCAGTGGCGAGAAATGATGGAGGTCAATTTGACCAGCGCCTTCGTCTTCACCAAAGCCGTCTTGCCCGAGATGAAAGAACGCGGCGACGGGCTTATCATCAACCTGGCATCGCGCGCAGGCATGTTTCCGAACTTGCTCGCCGGCGTCGGTTACAGCGCCTCGAAGATCGGCATGGAAGCGCTGAACACGGTCACCAACGAAGAAGGCAATCCGCATGGCGTGCGCGCCTGCCTCTTCAATCCCGGCGCCGGCAACACGCCAATCATCGACCGGCGACCGGTAAAATTCAGCCCGGAGGAGAAGGCGCTGATGATCCAATCGGAAGATATCGCGGCGACGGTTGTCTTCCTCGCCAGCCTGCCGCCGCGCGTCCATATTGACGTCTTGTCCATGATGCCCACGAAAAGCTAAGCGCAAAAGAATGCTGCCTTATGGCATAAGTTATCAATATAAACAGAATGTTGTAGGGGCGAGCCGGTGGCTCGCCCGCTTTTGCGAAAGATTACTCATCAGTATCACTTAAGTGAATTGGTCTTACTTAGGAGTTGGCGCCAATGAACCTACTGGCGATTTTCACCAAACCCTGGAAAGCGCTTCCGCTGCCGGAACTTGCTCAGCACGTCCGATCGCTGGGTTTCGATTTGATTGAGCTGCCTGTACGGCCCGGCTTCCAGGTCGAACCGGACAATATCCAGCGCGACTTGCCGGCCGCGGTGAAGCTGCTGGGCGAGCACGGCGTCCGCGTATTGAATGTGACCGCCGATGTGCCGCTGGATGACGAGCGCCTCTACAGCGCCTGCGCCGAAGCCGGCATCGGCATGAACCGCGTGATGTTCTGGCAGCGGGATATGGATTACTGGACGGCCGAAGCGGAAGCGCGCCGCCAACTGGACACCGCCCTGCCCTTCTGCGAGCAATATGACTTGCAGATTGGGATACAGAATCACTCCGGGCGTTTCGTGCCAGTCAACGAGATGGGCATGTACAACCTAGTGAAAGATTATGACCCGCGCCACGTAGCGGTGGTCTGGGACCCGGCGCATAATGCGCTCGAAGGCATGAACAGCGACTCGGCGCTCGATGTGCTGGCGCCGCATCTCTGCGTCGTCAATCTAAAGAACGCCTACTGGCGGCGAGTCAGCGGTCCGGAAGCCGAAGTCGCCGAGTGGAAGATCTACTGGACATCGGGCGCGCAAGGCCGAGCCTCTTGGGTGCAGGTGATCGCCAAGTTGCGGGAAATAAACTATCACGGACCAATCTGTTTCTCAGCCGAATACAGCGATGAAGAGCGCGTGGATGAGCTGATTGTGCAGGATTTGGCGTTCGCGCGCGGGTTGCTGGCCGGGCTCAGCCTTTGATGCCCGAGGTGGCGATGCTTTCGATGAAGGCGCGCTGCAGAGCCAGATAGAAGATCAGCACCGGGATGGTTACCATCGACAAGTAGGCCATGATCTCGCCCCAGGCTATGTTCAACTGGAAGAAGTATTGCAGGCCGACCATGATGGGGCGCAGCTCCTCCGAGCGGATAGTCATCAGGGGCCAGATATAGGCGTTCCACATCACGAGGAATTTGAGAATAGCGACGGTGGCGACGATGGGACCCGCAATTGGCATGATGATGCGCGCGTAGATTTGCCAGATGCTGGCGCCGTCGATGCGCGCCGCTTCCACCAATTCATCGGGCAAATCGCGAAAGTACTGATAGAAGAGGAAGATACCGAGCGAATCGGCGATGAAGGGAATGATCTGCACGTGGTAAGAATTGAGCCAGCCGAATTCAATGCCTTCGGGGCCGATCCAGGGCAGATTGTTCGCCACGAGCAGCATGGGAATGGCGATCACTTCAAAGGGCACGATGAAGGTGGCGATGATCAGCGAGAGCAGGATGGCTTTGCCGCGCCACTGCAAGAAGGCGAAGGAAAAGGCCGCCATCGAATTCAGCAGTAAACTGGCCGCCACCGAAACAGAAGTGGTGAAGACAGAATTGAAGGCGAACTGCACTATAGGCACGCGTTCAAAGGCTTCGGCGTAGTTGTTCAGCGAGATATCTCCCACTGGCAAGAAGGCGCGCAACGAAGCCGAATCTCGCAGCATCTGCAAATCCGGCTTGAGCGAGGACATCACCATAAACAGGATGGGAAAGATGAAGATAGTCGCGATCAATATCAGCAGGGCATAACGCAGACCGATGCTGAGATTACGACGCGTTTCGAAGCTCATGGCATTCATGGCTAGCGCCGTTCGCGTGTTAGATAACGCTGCGTCATGGCGATGACGAAGACGATGACGAAGAGGATGACAGAGATGGCCGAGCCTTCGGCGATGTCTTGTTGTTCGTAGCCTCGCTGCACCGCCTGGTAGACGACGCTCTGCGTGGCATCCAGCGGGCCGCCGCGGGTCATCACATCCACTTGTACGAAGAAACCCATGGCCTGGATCGTAATGACGATCAGCACGAGCACGGCTGTATTGCGCAAGCCGGGCCAGGTGATGAAGCGGAATTTCTGCCAACCGCCGGCGCCATCCATACTCGCGGCTTCATACAGGCTGGCCGGAATCGTCTGCAAACCGGCCAGCCAAATCACCATGTGAAAGCCCACCGCCTGCCAGACTGACATGGCGATTATGGCCGGCAAGGCGGTATAGGGATTGCCCAGCCAATCGACCGGTTGGAAGCTGCCAAAGGACAGGATGCCCAACAGGTTGTTGAGCAAACCGTTGTTGCCGTCATAGATGAAGCGCCAAAGCAGCGACACTACGACCATGGAGACCACGACAGGCGCGAAGTAAATGACGCGGAATACGTTGATGAAGGGCAAAGCCTGGTTGAGCAGCAGCGCCAGCAGCAGCGCCAGGCCACCCTGCAGCGGCGCGATTACGCTGGCGAACACAAGCGTATTGATCAAGGCGCGCAAGAAGACAACATCCTCGACCAAGATGACGGTGCGGTTGTCGCCCGATTGCCAGGACGTGAATTCGCGCAAGCCGTCGAGTTCGGGATAATTGGGGTTGTTGCGCGTGAAATTGCGCAGTCGCGGAAAAACGATGCCGCCGTCCTGGTAGACTATCGCGCCGCTGTCGTCCCGCTCCGGCTCCAGCGTAAAGGCGCGAACACTGAGCAGACGCTCGAAGTTGCGCAACCCCACCCACTCAGCCGGATTGGGCGAGATGAGTCGCTGATTGGTGAACGAGATGACAAAAGCCATCAAGAACGGAATTACCAGGAACACGGTCAGGATCAGCAGCGCGGGGAATGCCATCAGCCAGCCGAAGAGCGCGTCATACCGCTGATATAGCGGCGCGTCTTTCGGCAGAAGCAAGCGAACCCACAGGGGCGCGTTTTTTCTGGCTTCAGCTGCTGTCAACATGCGGCTGTCCCAAGAAACCGGGTTAAGGACAGCAAGGATTTTGGAATAAGGTCAAGAGAAAAGGCATTTGGGGGGCGAGCTGGCGGCGCGGCGCTGCAGCCAACCCCTGCCCCCGGCGCCCGCCCGCCAAGTTTATGACGGGCAGCCGACGAGTCCGGGGGCACAGCGCGAAAGACTTGCCACGAGTCGCTGGACTTGCCAAATCGCCCCGCGAACGCCACCGCCACCCTTCCCCGGTATGCTGGGGAAGGGTCGGGGATCGTGTAATGCTTTGGCAAAACGCCAACTACATATCGCCGAAGCCGTAGCCGCCGTTGTCTTCAATGTCCTGCTCGATTTCGTCAACGGCTGCGTCCAGTGTGTCTTGTACGTCGGCGCCGTCGGCTATATCAGCCAGGGCTTTTTCGAAGATAAACGACATGTTGCCATATCCCGGAGTAACCGGCCGGACCAGGGCTTGCGCCTGGCTCAAGCCAAAGAAGACTTCCAGGGGGCCGCCCTCATAATAGAGGTCCGACATTGCTGCCGCGCTGGCGGTCGCCGGGGCCAAGCCGCCAAAGTTGCTGAAATCGACCAGATATTCATCCTGAATGGCGAATTCAATGAATGCGTTGGCGCCTTCAGGATGTTCGCTGGAGGACGCGATGCCGAATTGCCAGGAAGCGGCGCCGATGGTGGAGCCGTTGCCAAAATCGGGCGCGGGCAGGAACAAGGCATCATCGCCGAAAGCTTCGAGAGCGGCGCGCGCCGCCCAGTTGCCGTTCCATTGCAGCGCATACTTGCCGTCAATGAAGCCGGTATCGCGGTCGGCGGGGTCTTGGGATGTGCCGGGTACCAAGCCGCGCTCGAACAGGCTCTGCCACCATTCGCCGAAGGCGAGCCCGGCTTCGCCATTCAAAACCCCCTCGGCAATGAGGTAGGTCTCGCGGTCGATCATGTCGCCGCCGAAGCTTTGCAGGAAGGGCGAGAAGGCGTATGTATACCACTCGCCTTTCCAAGCCATGCCGACATCAAAAGCGTTTTCAAAGTCACCGGTCGCTTGCAGCGTCTCCAGAATGGCGTCAAATTCGTCGCCGGTCCAGGGTTCTTCGAGCGTGGGGATGCGGATATCGTTCGCTTCCAGGACCGATTGACGCGCGTAAATGGCGACCGCGGCGTCCCATAACCCGACGGCATAGACTTCGCCGTTGTAGATGCCGACAGCGCCGGGCAGGAAACCGTCCAGCGCGCCTTCGGACAGGTTGAGCGGGGCCATGTAACCAGACCAAGCCCAGCCCGGCATAATGGGACCGTCCACGTCAATGATGTCGGGCAAGTCTCCCGACAGTGCCGCCGCGACGATGGACGAATTGTAGGATTCCTGCGGGAACTCTTCCATGACGACCGACCAATCCGACTGCGAAGCGTTGAAGTCGTCAATCACGTTCAACAAGACTGCGCGTTCTTCCGGGTTGCCAGCGCCGTGATACCACAGGCTGAGCTCGGTTTGCGCGCTTGCCAACGGCGCCGCCGAAAGCACCAGCGTGATTAGAAAGAGCATTACCAATATTCTCTTCATCGTGGTTCTCCTTTTTTGTTTGAAATGCGATCGCATTCTCCTGAAAATAAGACATCCCACGCCCGTGCCGCGAAGGCATCACGCTCTCGCGCAAGCTTTGGGCATCCCAAATGCAGAAGCGGGAAACTAGTATAACCAGTCTCCCGCTTGCTTGCAACAATGCGGAATTGCTTCACGATACGCGCGGTTTAGCCACCGAGCAGCTCGTTTGTCTGATCATGTACGCGCTGGACGACAGCGGCGGCATCACGTTCTTCGCCCGTCCACAGCAGGTCCATATTGGCGACCCAAACCGAGGACTCCCATTCCAGGTACTTCGAATGATAAGGCGGGTGTACGCCATCGCGCGCGCCAATAACCGAGAAGACCTCATGGTAGGCGTCGGCGTAGGGCGCATCATCGGGAGCGGCGCAATTGTGGAACTCGGACTGGCTGGTCAAAGCAGCGCCCATGGCCGCGGTGCGGCAGAGGTGATCGGGATTGGCGAGCGTGAAACGAATCAACTCGTATGCCAGATCGGGATGCGCGGCCGAAGTCGGAATCGAAAAAGCGGAGCCGCCGATGAAATTGTAACGACCGGCTGGTCCCGTCGGCGTCGCCACGACCGTCCAATTGAAGCTGTCGCCGACCAGCTCCCACATGCGGGAAGCGGCGTCATTCAGCGCGTAGTGCATGGCGACGTTGCCATTGGCGAAGAGGAATTCGGTGGTGAAACCGGAAGCGGCAATTGAGTCCGCCGTCGGGTGCGCGCCCGAATCCCAAAGCAGGTCGGCCATCCACTGAATCGCGGCGACTGTCTCCGGCGTATTCATCACCGATGCGCTGTTCTCCTCATTGAACAGTTCACCGCCGAAGCTCTTGATGACCCAGTAGGCGCCGCCCGCGCCTCGGCCGACGCTGACCAGATTGCTCGTGCCCCAAATGTCGGTTTCGCCGTCGCCGTCAGTATCTTGCGTGAGGGCAATCGCCAATTCCTCGAATTCTTCGAAGGTCGTATCTTCACCAGGCGGCTCCAAGCCAGCCGCTTCGAAGAGATCCAGATTGATGTAGAGCCCGCCGGGCGCCAGATCGTAAGGAATGGCGTATTGGCTGCCCTGGTAATTAAAGGCATCGACCTGTGAAGCGACAAACTTGTCGGGCCAACCGGGGATCGGGCACGATTCCAGGTAGCTGTCCAGGTTCAGCGCCCAGCCATTCGCGGCGAAGGTATCATTCCGCGTATCATGCATCCAAGCCATATCAATCTCGGCGCCGCCAGCCAATTGCGCCGGCAGGGTCGTCCAATAATCGCCCCAATTCACGCCCGTATTGAGGATCTGTTCGACGTTGGGATAATACTCGTCGAAGAATTCATCAAAGGCCAGCAAGAACTTATCGACCTCGCCGGGTCCTTCCCAACCGGTGATGGTGATGGCGGCGGAGGCGTCGCCATCGACTGTGCCGCAGGTCCAATCCGTCATGTCTTGCGCCGACGAAACCAAGCCGAAGCTCAGCAGCGCCAAAACCGTGACAAGCAGTGCCAGTTTGCGAATCATGTGGTTGTCCTTTCACTTCTGAATTATATGATTCCGATTCGACTGTCTACGATCTGACCTTATCCACCTCCTTTGATTCCGCTGGTGACGATGCCACGGACATAATACTTCTGTCCGACGATGAACGCGACCAATACTGGAATGACGACAAAGGTAGCCGCCGCCATAATCAAATGCCAAGGCGTGCGCATGCCGGACTGGTTCTGGAAAGACGCCAATAACAGAGGAAGCGTCTTTACCTTCGGTTTGCCAAGCACGATCAGCGGCCATTGGAAACTATTCCATGTGTTAACGAAGGTGAAGATCGCCAGCGTCGCCAGCGCCGGCTTGGTCAGGGGCAGGATGATCAGCCAATAGGTGCGGAAGAAGCCACAGCCATCAATACGGGCGGCGTCCTCCAATTCGCGCGGGATCGTCACCATGAATTGCCGCATCATAAAGGTGCCCCAAGGCGTGAACAAAAAGGGCACGATTACGGCTTGCAAGGTGCTGATCCAGCCAAATGCGCGCATCTGCACATAAAGGGGAATCAGAAGTACCGTGAAGGGCACCATCATCAGCGAGATATAGAGCAGGAAGATCTTGTCGCGCCCCGGAAAGCGCAGCCGCGCGAAAGCATAACCAGCCAAGCTGGCGGTAAATAGTTGCCCTAGGACGACCGCCGCGGCGACGATCGCGCTGTTGAGAAATCCCAAATCGAAATGCGTCAGCGTCCAGGCTTCGTGATAATTCTCGAAGCGCCAGACCTCGGGTATGAATGTCGGCGGGTATTGGTAGATGCCGCGGATATCCTTGAATGAGTTGGCGACCATCCAGGCGAAGGGCATGATGAATATAATGCCGACGACAGACAGCACAACGTAGACCAGCAGGTCCATCAGCAGCTTGGTCTGCCTTTGACCGAAAAGGCTATTCTTCCTTGTCTGAACGCCGGCCATAGCCCTTACCCAATCGCCGCTTACTCGTCTTGATCGAAGCCGAAAACCCAGCGTTGCGCCAACCGCCACTGGATAATGGTGATGATGAGAATAATTACAAACAGTACCGCCGCCAGCGCCGCGCCATAACCCATCTTGAAGAAGCTGAACGCATTCTGGAAGATATAGAGCGTGAGCGGGGTTGTCGCGTGAGCCGGACCGCCTTGCGTTAACACATAGAATTGGTCAAATGATTGAAAAGCCCCAATCAGCGATGTCACGATAACGAAGAAAAGCGCCGGCGTCAGCATAGGCAGGGTGACAAAGCGCATGCGCTGCCAGCCGCTGGCGCCGTCAATGGAAGCCGCCTCGTAGTATTCCTCCGGGATCCCCTGCAAACCAGCCAGCAGGATCAGCATGGCAAAGCCGATGCCCTGCCAGTTGCTCATTATGATGACGCTTGGCATCGCCCATTTCGTATCGTGAATCCACTTGGGTCCATCAATGCCGAAGATCTCCAGTATATGATTGATCATGCCGATCTCGGGCTGGTAGATCCAGCGCCAGATGGTCGCCGCCGCCACCGTCAGGGTGATCTGCGGCAAGAAGTAAACCGTGCGGAAGAAGATGATGCCGCGCATCTTGCGGTTGAGCGCCAGCGCCAGCCAGAAAGCGATGAAAATGCCGGTAGGCACGGCGACGAAGGTGTAATAGAAGCTGTTTCCTAAAGACTTCCAGAAGAGACGATCATCGACTAGCGTCGCGAAGTTTTTCAAGCCGATAAATTCCGGCGCCTTGGCCAAGCTCCAGTCGGTGAGCATGATGTAGAAGGCGAAACAAATCGGGAAGAGCATGAAGACAATGAAACCGATGAAATTCGGCGCCAAAAACAGGTAGCCGGCGATGGTCTCGCCGCGGCGCAAGCCGGTGAAGGCGCGCTTGAATTCTTCCAATGCGCTGCGCTTCTGCCGCTGCTTGCCCGCCGTATGAGCGAGATTAGCAGCCACGGACAACCTCCGGCGCGTCCATCTGGCGCAATCTTCTGGAAGGAGATGGGTAAAACTCCAAAGAAGTTTGAGGCATAAATGCTGTCTGCTTACAAATTAAATATCAATGCGAACCGCGACGCCAGGAAACCGATTACCTGAATGATGCTGTACTGTAACACGGGGCAAAAGGAATGTCAAAAGCGAGTTGGCGCGCCCTTCGCTCGTTCTATTTCCGCCGACCGACGCCTCAGCTGGAATTACGACTTGCGGTATAAGTCAAGCCGCCGACGTTCAGCCGGCGGCTTCGCGAAATGCTCGCCCGCTAGTTGCTCTGCAGCCAAGCGAGGCTGTATGCCAGCGCTTCGTCGATGACTTCGGTCACGCCTGCAAGCACATCAAAGATATGGTCGCCATCCAGCACAACCAGCGCCTCGGGTCCCTCATGGTAATCGAGAAAGACTTGACCGGCATGTGGCTGTGGCGTTACTGTGGTGTCGCGCGAACCGGTGATCGCCAGCAGCGGTCCGCCGTAATTGGCGATTTCAGCCACCGGATCCACCAGGAAGATATCCTCGAAGAAGGGTCCTTTCAGCGCGGTTTCGGCGCCCCAGGGCAACACAATCGTAAGCGGCTCGTCGCCGGCGGCGGTTCCCGTCAGCAGGGTGTCATAACCCAGCAAAATGCCGTAACTCATGACGGGATTCGAAACAGCAGACCAGAGCACCAGATTGCTGACGCGCCCGTCGCGCCCGGCGGTCGCCGCGCCCACCAGACCGCCCTGGCTCAATCCGATAATGCTAAGAGAGCCGCCGTCAACGCCCTCCAAGGTCTCCAAATAATCCAGCGCCGCGATGGCATCCGATATCTGGCCGCTAAAGGTGGTATCCTCCCAGGCGCCTTCGCTTTCGCCGGAGCCGCGGAAATCAATGCGCAAGCTGGCAACGCCGCGTTCGCCCAGCCAGCGTGCGGCGCGGCTGAACATTGTGTCTTCGGTTTCGACCACCGGCAATTCATGGCGCGTACCGGTAAAGCCATGCAGCAGCAGCGCAGCCGGAAAAGGTCCTTCGCCATCCGGCATCGCCAACGTGCCGATGATCGTCCCTCCCTGGTTGCTGAAACTGATATCGTTTTCGCTGACGCCGTATTGCGCCGCGGAGTCAGCTAGGGCGGCCGCCGCATCGGCGAGGCTTTCTTGGGCGGCAACTGGCGCCTGGAAAATACCCAAGCTCAACAAAAATGCGAATAGCAACGCGCGAAATGGCGCGCGTTTCGCTAAATGCGCGGATAGCATAATACACTCCCATCATCAATCGCTTGCATCGTCGCGATTCTGGCACATCAATCACGCCACCGCAATAAGCTGCCAAGGGCCAAAGCCTGACCCATCGCGCAATCAAGCGGAAAGTCATCAAGGAGAGGTTTTCTCGGATGATCCGGAGCGACCGGCTTATCCTTCTCGGGTCAGTGTTACCAACGAGTTGGCCTCAAGGTCGTCGACTTCGCTGAACTCGCCATCGTTCCAGTGGACCGTCAAGCGCTCCAACGACGCGCCCGCCGGGAAGCCGAAATGGACGCGGCTGCTATCTCCCGACAGATAACCGCTTACCGCAGTTATGTCCCGATGATAGACGGCGGCGTCGGTGTACAGACCCAGCCGCGCGCCGATTCCCTGCCCGTTGCCCACGCCCGGCTGCCGCAAATCGACTGTGATGCTGCCGCCGCCACAAAGCCGATTCTCGAAGACCTTCGCCGCGCTCAGCAAATTGTTGACGACGATATCCAGATCGCCATCGTTATCGAGGTCGGCCATCGTCATCCCGCGGCCGCTGGCTTCATCGTTTAGCGCCCAGCCTGGCATCGGCGCGAAGCCGGCGCCAGAGAGATTGCGATAGACCTGATTCTCTTCAACGAGCTCGTTATTGGGCAAATGTGAAAATAGCTCGAGCGAAATCATGCCGTTGACGACGTAGAGATCCTGAAAGCCGTCGTTATCCAGATCGCCGAATTGCGCCGACCAACTCCAACCGGTTCCATCGAGCTGAACAGAAGGCGCGATATTCTGCGGCAAGCCCGCATCATCATATTCGTACAGCACATTTTCCATGATCTGCGGGTCGCCCTCGACATGGGGCATCGCCATCATCATATCGATCACCGGCTGCCATTGCGCCATCAGCGCCTCGTCATCCGCGTAGGGCTTCATATCGACGGCGAAAATCTCGGGCGCGCCATCGTTGTCGAGGTCGGCGGCGTCGTAGCTCATCGTGCTATGCGGCATCACAGCCAGCGGCTCGGTCTCCTCCCAGGCGCCGCCGCCAAAAGAGAAGTACTTGTCCTCGACGGCGAAATCGTTGCCGATGATGATCTCATGTTCGCCAGCTCGATTGACGCCGGTCCAGATCGCCAGCGTATTTGAGCGATCGGCAATGCGCGTCGCCCGAAAACGGTCGCCAAGGTTTTCGTAATAGATGACGCCGGATTTCGGCGCCGATTGCCCCAGGATTTTCTCGTTCTCCACATCATAAGAACCGGTCAGCAAGTCGAGGTCGCCATCGCGGTCGGCATCCAGCCAGTTCATCGCATAGCCAATGTAGATGACGCCCTTCAACATCTCGCGCTGGAAATCCCCGTCGCCCTGATTCCGCCAAAACAGCGGCGCGCTCGCCTGTTGAGTGAAGACGATATCGAGCAGCCCGTCCGCATCGACATCGACGATTGCCGCCCCGCGCGCCGGCGTCGCCGATGGCAGCGCTCGACGTTCGAAGTTTAGACCGCCGCGATTCCACAAAATGGCGTTATCGCCGCCGAGGTTTGCCAAGACGATATCAAGCAAGCCGTCGCCGTCGAGGTCGTTGACGGCGAGCCCGGCGCCGTTGCTGTCATAAAAGCCGACCGGCTGCTTGGTCGGCATCGTCCTGTGATCGAGTCCGTGCACGATGAACGCGTCGCTGCAGTCGGCTCTCGGCGCAAGCGGCGTAACATGAACGGTCACCGGCGCATGAATGCGAAGGGCGAACGCGATCGGCACGGCGACAAGGAGTAAGAAAAGCAGCGGAAGAATCCGGCGAAGGCGCATTGGTTTGCCTTGATGCGATAAGAAACGCCAAGACGATACCACCGGGAAATCGGTTGCGCAATTGCTTGTCGTTGTGTTGATTTTGGGTCGCTAATGATATAGAAGCGAAAAGGGCGACCGGCGCGGGTCACCCTTTCCTCCTTGCTTGAAAAGCTGATATGGCAATCGTCAGCGGGTTAGCTCGCGCGTTCCGGCTCTGGCGGCGCCTTGCCCATAACGCCTCTGCCTTCGAGGAAACCGAGCATGCGCGCCTGCTCTATTTCGAGATTCTGAACGTTCTTGTTTAGCGACCTTATGTCTCGCTGATTCGCCGTCACTATGTTCTCAACCCGGACCAAGCGCTCGTCAAAGCGAACTTGGGCTTGTTCGACCGCGCCTATCCGATCTTCAATTAGGGTCATTCGAGCGTCGATTTGGACAAAGCGAGCGTCGATCTGGTCAAAGCGGTCATAAATGCGGTCAAACTGGCGGTTTAACTGACGTGTAACATACACTATCCCGGCTAAACCAAGTCCGAGAACCGCTACGATGAAAGCTCCAACTTGCATCCAGTCCATGTCGTTCTGTAATTCCTAAGCCACCCTTGATACCGCCTCAAATTCTAGCAGACGGGAAACGTTAAGCCAAGTTGATCGCTCTTCGCTGAGCAGACTACTTCTCAGCTTCTGCTTCGACTTCCGGCTCTGGCGGGTTCTCCAGGTCAGCCAGCGTCGGCATATTCGCCTTCTTGCCGTGCACGCCAGTCGCGCCATCGGGACGGGTGCCGCGGCTATCCAAACTCTGCAGAACGCCTTCGGCATCGTATGTCCGCACTTCAAATCGGTATTCGCCCTCCTGGAATCGCCAGTCGTAGCGCCAAATGACCCAGGTCAGTTCAGATAGCGGCGTACGCAGCTGCGCCTCTTCCCAATCGCCGCCGTTCACGCTGACTTCCACTTTGGAAATTTGCTTGGCGCCGGAATAGGCGATACCGCCGATCGGAACGATATAACCGGCCTCATCCTTGAGGATCGATTCGGTGGACACCGCATCCACGACCGACGTGGTATTGACGATAGCTTCCTTGCTCCAGCCGCGCCGCACCCAGTAACCCTCAGCCCAAGCATCGACGAACTCAATGCTCTTGATCCACTTCGGCTGTTTCATGCCGTAGCGATCGGGGATATAAATCCGCAGCGGGAAGCCGTGCTTCTGCTTCAGCGGCTGATCATCCCATTCGTAAGCGAACATGACCCGCTCTTCCGCCTGGACCACATCGAGCATCACATACTCATCGAAATTGTCAGCGCCGGTGATCTTCATGGCGACAGCGCTCGCTTGCGGCTTCACATGATCCAGGAAGTCTTTCATACGGAAGCCGGACCATTTGGTTGTGCTGATCAGCGTGCCGCCGATGCGATTGCTGATGCAGGACAAGGTGATGAAGCGATCAATGCGATCAAACTTCTCGTAGAGTTCCTGCAGCGACAGGCTGACCGGATTGTCGACCAAGCCCGTGACCTCAAGCCGCCACTCCTCCGCGTCAATGACCGGCGGGCGCGAACTGATATCAATGCGGTAATGATCATCCAGCGGCGTATATTCCGGGCGCGTGCCCGGCGCCGCTTCCATGGGGTCGGCCGCGTTCGGCAGAACATTGCCCGCGCCATCGGTGGCCGCATCGGCCGGAATCGCCGAGACGACACCGCCTTCGCCCGGCTGCCGGCCGACCAGCCAGCCCAATCCAGTGCCAACTACCGTCAGCACAGCGCTGGCGCCGCCGACGCGCACCATGAACTGACGCCGGTTCAGCGGCTCGACCGTTACTGTCTCACCGGTCTCTTCGTCCGTTTTAGTCTTGCCTTCGCTATGCGCCAGGTCATTGTAAATCCAGTTGGAAGCCATGCCCCAAAGGGCGAAAGCCACAATCACCCAGACGATCTGCGCCGGGACCGGGGCGGTTGCCGTCAGATTCACCTGCGACGAAATCAGCATAGTCACCGCGCCGAATACCAAGCCCAGCGCCAAACCCGGAACCAGATTCCGCGCCTGCGTCTTGCTGCGGTTCATCAGCCAATAGACGAAGGTGATGGCGAGCGTTCCGGTTACGAAGAAGCCACCCAAGCCCATCAACTGTTCAGCCGTCTTAGCCGCGACCGAAGTCTCGCCCAAATTGAAGGCGATGATCATCTCGACCATCATGTCGATGCCGAAGGTCAGCAAAGCGCCGGGCAAGATTCGCGAAATGTAGTCAAATACATCAAAGGGAATAAAAGGCAATCCAGCGACTTGGTCAGCCAGGAAGAGCACAGACGTAAGCGCCAGCGTCAGCATGCCGCCGACCAATGCGCCGAACCATAATGTGGGCTTTCGTAGATTATCCATGATTCTCAAAGGTCTCCGTCAATCACTTGTGCTCACATTATATAGCAGGATTTCCGTCATTTCTATTTCTGCCAGATTACAAGCCGATTACAAACGGTGGCGACGGCTCAGTTGAAATCGGCATATAGACCGGCGACGGCGCCGCGCAGCTCAACTGCCTCGCGCAGGTCGGTGCTGTCACTGAATTGATCGATGCTTCCAATTAACTTGCGCCGGCAGATCGCTTTTACCTCCCGATCGTCGATTAGCGGGACCAACGCTTCTACGTAGCGCAAGGTATTGCTGACGCGGAATCCACGCCCGTGAAAGTCTTGCAGGGCCGGCGCCAAGAGCGCGGTCAGCTTGCTCGCATTATGCAGCCGATTGATCGCTTCGTAGGCTGCGCAAAGGCGCTCTTGGCGTCCGCCCCAGGTCGCGCTGGCTAGAGCCGCCCGCAGCATTGGCTCAAGTTCAGCGGAACAAGCCAGCTCAGCAAAAGCCTTGCCCAACCACTTCGGATAGGGCGCATAACGCTTCTCATACAGAAAACAGAGCAGCATGATCGACCGCGCGATCCGCGCCGCGATCACAGCCGAACCCAATTCATCGCCGACAGCGCCCGCGCGCGGCGCCAAATGCTCATCCTGCCCGACTCGGCTCCAGCCTGCGGCCAGCATATACAGCCAGACATCTCGCGGAAAATAACGCAGCCGATCGCGGACGCCTTGCAGCCCTAATTCATCGTGGAAAACTGCGCCGCTGGTGAAACCCAGCAGCTTCTGCTGCGGAATGCTCAGCCAATCCGCGGCGCGCAACTCTTGATCCAGCGCGATGCCAAGATAGGCTTGCAGATAGTCATCAAGCTCAAGAATCTCTACGCGATGATTGACCGGTCCTTCGCTGATATTTTGCAATATCTGTGTGCCGGCATCACCCGTTCCTACCTTGGGCGCGCTGAAATTGGTCGAATACCCCATAAATTGATAAGGCAGCTCCGCCGCCAGCGCATCACGCAATTGGCGCGCCAAGCGGCTGTGATCCTCGCATGACAAGAACAGCATGACGCGCGGACCCCAATGATGGTCGGTAGAAACGGCGTCATCGTAGCCCAAGACCTCGGAGCCGCTTCCGATCAGGGCGGCGCTGTAAGGCGCGCGCGGTAGCTGCCGCGCTATGATCGGCTTCACCGCCTGCCAATAATACGCGCGAGCAAGATCCAAGCCTTTGACTGTCGTAGTCACAATCCACCCTCTTGCATAGACCAACCGAATGATGCCGCCACCAGAAAATCTGACCATGCCTTTTTGTCGGACATGTGTATAATACATCGCACGAAGATTTTAGATGCGTAGCGGGAGTACAAGTGCCGTGTCTCAGACAAGCCGCCTTCAAGAACTGCGGGAGCGGATTGACCCGATCAATCTGCAGATCCTGGAATTGCTGAACCAGCGCGCCGGAATCGCGCTCGAGATCGGCAAGGTGCAGCAGGAGATGGGCACGCGATTTTATGACCCTCAGCGCGAAGCCGAAATGCTGACCGCGCTGCAGTACGCAAACGAAGGTCCCTTCAGCAACGAGACCATCAGCAAGATCTTCAACGAGATCTTCCGCGCCACGCTGAATCTGGAAGAGCAGGACGCGCGGCAGACGATCCTCGTGCAGCGCAAACAGCCCGACCAGCACACCGTCATCGAATTCAGCAATGGCTTGCAACTGGGCAACGACTCCTTCGAGATCATCGCCGGTCCCTGCGCCGTCGAAAGCTACGAGCAGATGGACACCGTCGCCGCCGCCTTGGCTGAACGCGGCGTGAAGATGATCCGCGGCATGGGCTACAAACCGCGCACCTCGCCCTACGATTTCCAGGGCATGGGCGAAGAAGGCTTGAAGATCGCCCGCCAGGTGGCCAACAAGTACGGGCTGGTCGTCATCAGCGAAGTGCTTGATCTGTCGCTGATACCGATGATGGACGAATACGTCGACGCCTTCTGGGTGGGCGCGCGCAATATGCAAAATAGCTTCCTGCTGCGCGCCCTGGGCAAGCAAAAGAAGCCGGTCCTGCTCAAGCGCAGCTTCGGCGCCACCCTGAAAGAATACATCTACGCCGCCGAGTACATCATGGCCAGCGGCAACCAGGAGGTCATCCTGATGGAGCGCGGCATCCGCACCTTCAGCGAATGGACGCGCAACACCCTCGATATCAGCGCCGTGCCCCTGCTCAAGCAGGAGACGCACTTGCCGGTCATCGTCGATATCTCGCATTCGGCCGGGCGGCGCGATATCGCCAATCCGCTCGGGCGCGTGGCTCGCGTCAGCGGCGCCGACGGGCTGATGGTGGAAGTTCACCCCAATCCCGATGTCGCCATGTCCGATGCCAAGCAGCAGTTGAATCTGGACCAGTTCAACCAGTTGATGGACGATATCGAATCCATCGGCCAGCGCTACCAGCAGCCGGCTTAAGCGCCCTCACAAGCAACTGAGCAAGAAATCGCAGCGCCTCGTATAATTTCAAGCGAGGCGCTTTTGCTTTGCCCGGCGGAAAGCCGCGGCATTGCGCCGGGATCGAGCAGGCGGAGATCGATGCGGCGACGGTTGAAAAAGCACAAACTGCTGACTGTGATGCTGATCGCTATCATCGCGCGCGCCGGCGTGCTCGTCGCTTTCCCGCAGCACTTCGCCTTCAGCGAGCCCGGCGGCGTTATCCATGGCTCAGCCGCCTACGACGAATACGCGCTGAACCTGCGGGAAACCGGCGTCTACGGGCGCGAAGCGGGCTTCCCCGATGCCGGTCTGCCGCCGCTCTACAGCTATGTTCTCGCCGTCGTCTACGGCGTCTTTGGACGGCACTATCTGGCGGTCGGGGCGCTGCATATGCTCTTCGACGCGCTTTCGATCGCCCTGCTCTTCGACATCTGCCGCCGCCTCTTCCCGCGCCCGTCCCAACACGGCGAATCTATCGGCGCCATCGCCGGCCTGTTTTTCGCCCTCTATCCCTACCTGATCTTCCAAAACCTGACCCTGAACGACACCGCGCTTTGGATCCTGCTGCTGCAGCTCTTCCTTTGGCTGCTGATTCGGCTGCGGGAACGCCCGACTCTCGACCGCGGCGCGCTGACGCTGGCCGTCGCCGCCGGCTTGACCCTGGGCGTCTCGGTTCTGGCGCGCGCGCTGCTGCCGCCGCTGGCGATTCTGGCGGCGCTCTGGTTCCTTCTCAAGCTTAGCGCGCGCGATACGCTGCTTCGGCTGCTGCCAGTGGCGCTCGTGAGCCTGCTCGCGCCCCTGCCCTGGCTCATCCGTGGTTACCAGATTTACGGCGGCTTGGTGCCCATCGCGCTCAACAGCGGCGAGAATATCTTCCAGGGCAACAACGCCTACGCCGCCGCCATCTTTCGCGCCGGCTACGATGCCCAATGGATCGCGCCGCCAATCGATGCGCCGCCCAAAGACGAACCCTTGCGCCGCAACGCATTCCTGGCGGAAGCCGGCTGGCGCTACCTGCGCGAAAATCCGGCCGACATCCCCGATCTCATGCTTACGAAATTACATGTTTATTGGAATCCGCAAGTGACGCCGCTGCGCAATCTGCGCACGGGCGAGAAGCTGCGCGTGGACGAAAGCGGCGAAGTCGTCATCGTCAGCGGCGAAGGCTCGCATGTGGGCTTATCGGCCGCCAACGCCGCCTACCAGGACGACAGCCTCTTCAACATCATTGGCCGCAACCTGCACATCGTTTACTTCGGCGGCTTGTGGCTGCTGGCAGTAGCGGGCGCCTGGCTGAGCCGGCGCGACTGGCGAACGCTAAGCCTGCTCTACTTCGCGCAAATCAGCCAGACGCTGGTCTACTTGCTCTTTCATCCCTCGACGCGCTACCGCTCGCCCACCGACCCGCTTCTCTTTGTTTTTTCGGCGGTCGCGGTGGTGTGGGTTGTTCGCTGGTGGCGGGGGCGGCTGAACCCCCATCCCCCTGCCCCTTCCCCCAAACAGAGGGAAGGGGAGCAGATGTAGCTTGCGCCGCTAGAATATTTGTGCTAAATTGGCGATAAAGATGAGGTGGTCAGTTGAACAGACAGAAACCGCCAAAAGGCATAGAGTGGACGCGTGTGCCGGGAAAGGACGGGGAGCCACTGCCCGGCTACACCTGGAATCCCACCGGCGGCTGCTTCCACGGCTGCACCTGGCTCATGCCCGACGGCTCCGTCACCGAGTGTTACGCCAAGACGATCGCCGAGCGCTTCACCTCCGGTTATCCCAAGGGATTCGAGCATCACTATTGGCGGCCGCACAGTTTGGATGCGCCGCGCAAGCTCAAATCATCGGCCGGCATCTTCGTCGGCAGCATGGCCGATCTATTTGGACATTGGGTGCCAAGAGAGCAAATTCAGCAGGTGCTTCGTGTAATGGACGAAGCCTACTGGCACACCTTCCAAACGCTAAGCAAGTTTCCGATTCGCCTGCCGCAATTCAATCCTTATCCCAACAACGTCTGGGTTGGCGTGAGTCTGCCGGCCGGACATCTCATGAGTGCGACCGGCGGCGCAAGAGCACTGAAAGCTTACCTTAAGCACATGAAGAAGATCGAGGCAAGCGTGCGCTTCATGAGCATTGAGCCGCTATGGTTCGACGTGGCGCCGGTGTTTGAGGACTGGCTGGAGACGGAAGAGAAGCTGCCGTTCGAGTGGGCGATCATCGGCGCGGCGTCGAATGGGAGTCGCGTGTTTCAGCCCGAGACAAAATGGACAAATTCATTAATTGAAATACTGGAAAAGCAGAACGTACCAATTTTCTTTAAGGGGAATATGGACAGGGAATACTGGAAGAATTGGCGGGAGGACTTTCCGGCAGCTTAAGGAGGCCTACATTTAGCGCATTAGCGAAATCTCGACTTTGTCTACACCTATAGTTAATCCATTATGAATTTGAATCCGCGACTTGAGACTTTCGAAGTCCGTTGGCACGCTGACATTTCTAGGTCTTCCGCCTAGTACTGCAGTAAACTGGGACAGAGAAAACCTTCCAAAATTATTAGCTTCGCAAGCCACGCGACCCCTCAACAAGTCTCTACTGAACGTTTCGCCGCTGTCCATCACATCGAGAATGGCAGACTTTAGGACCTGGAGTTCGTACCGCATCTTTTCTTCCGGGCCCGGTTCAAACAGTTCCATTTGCAATGGTATATCCTGTGCGCGCCGCTCTTCATCAAGAGTTCGATCACGAAGACCTTGCACACCATATACGACATCATTCATAACCTGCATGCCTTTGAGACTCCTCGTAGCAAAGAGCATATAATACTTCAGCGAGTCGTCTGCACTCATGATTGGAATTCTGCCCACGAATTCAAAGCTAGAGCTGAGCTTGTCCTCATAGGCTTTAGTGAGGCACTCCCGTCTTGCTTGACTAGTGTCTTCGCAATCAGCCAGGTAGCTCTGCCAATACTCTGAGTTGGTTTCGCCCAAGACGGCGTTAAACGTTTTGTGAAGGTTCTTGCCTTCGCCAGTGAGCCGAAGCGCAGTTTGAGCGTCGAATCGAACAAGGAGTTCCGTTATTGAAGATCGTTGGAAGACCGGCTCCAAACTGTTCCATGACAAATCCGCAATGCCTATGGGATCCAGAAAGAACAATGTTGGTTGATCACCAATGCTTTGCAGAATCTCAGGAACGAAATCGCTGAAACTCCCATGAAAATTATCGACGAAATCTGCAAATGGTTTGGTGGCGTTTTGAAGATCTTCAAATACACCCGGGTCAAACTCGACATTTATGCAGCGTAAATCATAATCCCTGTGACTATATGACAAACCCTTCGCGTGTTTCGCCGCGATAAGCGGAGACCCGTCGACTTCGTCTTCCACATACCTGCCCGGTCCTGCGAATCCATCCACGTAAAAGATAAGACCATAGCTGCGTAAGACAGCAGACATGACTTGAAGGTAGTTTATGAGAATTTCATGCTTCCAACGTGACCAGGGCAACCTCGAACGCGCAAACTGTTTTGGGTCTGTAGGCATCAGAATTCGGCTCAGTACTGTTGTCAGAATATCATCATCTATAGCACAGACATTCTATCTTCGCAATACCGTAATATGTAATTCTCTCCACCAGACATTCCCATCCCCGCCAACCTCACGTCACACCCCCTTCTACTCAAGCCGCGACCATCACCGCCCTCTCATCAACAGAGAACCATCCTCGGTGACCTCGGTGGTTAAAATTTGTGCTGCATGCTTGGCTTTGTTTCCGTGCCCCAATCGCTAATCCGCCCGATCCGGCGACAGCAAATCCCAGAAGCGATTCAGCAAATAGCGATGCTTCATCCCATGCGAGAGCAGCGCCATCGTCAGCAGGAACAGCGCCACAATCGCCACGATCATCAGCGAGCCATCGCCGCCATCCCAGCGCGGCGGACTGAACTCGAACAGCTCCGGCAAGAGGTACATCGCGATGATTGTCAGCGCCGTCAATACGCTGCTCAACAGCAGGATGCGCCAATGCTGCAGGAAAGAATCGGGGTTGTACAAGTCGATGCCCTGAATATGCCAGGTGATCAGCATGCCATAGAGCGCGACCATGATCGTCATCGCCGAGCGCGTCATCCGCAAGTCGCCGCCGCCGCCGAACCAAACGATCAGGTAAAGCAGCGTCATCAGCGCGGCGCCGATGCAGCCCATCGTCACGATGTAATCGAGCACATCGCGCCGGAAATGCGCCATGAAACGCGGGCGCAGCCAGCCGAAAGCGATGAGCGTGGCCGGCAGATTGACCGTGCCGAAAGTCGCCCAGCTGATTTGCACCGGCGTGATGGGAAAGGGCAGCGACATAAAGGCGATGCAGACGAAGAGCGCGACCATGAAGAAATTGCGCACCAGGAACATCTTCATCGTGCCGAAGATGGTCTGGGTCGTCTCCTTGCCCTCGCGGAAGGCGCGCGGCAGCGTCGACATCGCGTTGTTGAGCAGCACGATATCGGCGACATCTTTGCTGATCTGCGTGCCATCGTTCATCACAATGGCGAGGTCCGCCTCTTTCAGCGCCGGCACATCGTTGACGCCATCGCCGACCATCGACACGTATTCGCCATTCCGCCGCAGCGATTCGACGATCCGCTGTTTGGTATCGGGCTCGATGCGGGCGAAGACGTTGCTGTCGGCCACGGCTTTGTCAAACTCGCCCTCCCCCATCGCATCCAATTCGGCGCCCGAATAGGCGCGGCTGCCGATGTCCATGCCAGCGCCGGCCGCGATTGCGCGCACCGTTTCGATGTTGTCGCCGCTGATCACCTTTAGCGTCAGCCCTTCGTCGCGGAAAGCGGCCAGCGTATCCTGGATATCCTGGCGAATCTGGTCGCTCATGACGATCAGCGCCAAGGGCTGCACATCGTAAGCGGCGACGCCGGAGCCCACATCCGGTTCGCCCGCCATCTGCGCGAAAGCCAACACGCGCATGCCATCAGCCGAGAGTGCCTCCGCCCGTTGGTAATGGGCACTTTCGCTCTGCAGCAAACGCTCGGGCGCGCCCATCAGCAGCGTCTTCCGCGGCAGACAGACCGCCGCCCATTTGCGCCCGGAAGAGAAGGGAATCTCCTTCAGCTTCTGCGGATAATCGGCGTCGATGCCGATGTCGTCGACATAGCGATCGATCGCCTGCGCCGTGTTGTTCAAATGCGCCAGGTTCTTCAGGAAGCCGTGCAGCTCAATATGGATTTCAGCGTCGTCCAGCGCGCCTAGCGGTATGATTTCGCCAACAGCGAGTTTGTTTTGCGTCAAGGTACCGGTCTTGTCGAAGCAGAGCACGGTCGCATTCGCCAGCGATTCCACCGCGTTGACGCGCTGGATCAACGTCTGCTGCCGGCTGATCTTGACCGCGCCGATCGTCAGCGACAAAATCGCCACCAGCACCAATCCCTGCGGCACCAAGCTGGTGGTGAAGACGACCGCGTTGCGCACAATCTCGAGGAATTCGTTGCCGACATAGAAGCCGGTCACGAAGATCAGCGGCACGAAGATCGCCATAATCACGACGGCGACTTCAACCGTGATATCGATTTTGATCTGGGTCGGTGTCTTGACTAGCTTGTATTGCTTGGCGATGACCGAGAGGCGATTAATATGGCTTTCGGCGCCGATCTTGGTCGCGCGCATAATGCCGGCGCCAGCAATGCAGAACGAGCCGGAAAACAGTTCGTCTTCAGGCGCTTTGCCAACGGCGTCCGATTCGCCCGTCAAATGTGATTCATCCATCTCCAGCGAGTCGGCGCGCAGCACCACCCCATCGACCACCAGGCGGTCGCCCGGCTCGATGTGGATGATCTCGTCCAGCACCACGCCGCGCATCGGCACATCGACCCATTCGCCATCGCGCCGGCAGCGAACCGTCTGCTCAGCCAGCGCCGCCAGTTGATCCAACTGCCGCTTGGCGTTGAACTCCTGGATCATGCCGAAGAAGGTATTCGACACGACGCTGAAGCCGGCGAAAAAAGCGGTGGCGTAATCACCCAAGGCGATAACAACGATGAGCATGCCACCCAGAACGATGTTGAAGAGGTTGAGCACGTTCTCGCGAAAGATATTCCAATAGCTGCGCCCGACGCGCGCCTCAAAATCGTTGCTATCGCCCCGATCGATGCGCTCCTGCACATCGCGCGCGCTCAGCCCGGCGATTGGCTCCTTTTCCTCTCTGGCTCGTTCAATGGTGGTCTGCATGCGATCCGGTCGAATTGTCAAAATTCCGCTTACGCATTATACGCAGCGTCTCGTCAAACGATGTATCGCGCGGATGATACCGCCTCTGGCGCGCGCGCAAAACCGGCGATATCGATTTCATGACGCCCCGTCCAACTGCGGGCGACCCACCGCCGAACGTAGGCCGCCCGAAAAACACGAAATTTGTAGGGGCGACCTATCAGGTCGCCCGCCAGAACACGAAATCTGTAGGAGCGACCGATCAGGTCGCCCGTACAAATGCCCTGGTTGGCGATACCTGTACGGGTCAGCCGGTGGCTGACCCTTTGCTGGAAAAACCTTCTGTCCTCATCATGTCTGCCTGATGCCCCTGGGACTAGGTCAGGGAATGGGTTACGGCATATTTGCCCAATCGTGAATGTCTGCTATTCTCATCAGGTGTCTTCGTCACTCTTCATAACGTGCAAGGTAATCCCATGATTCAAATTGCCGAGATGCTGCCGCCGGTGTATTCACCGCTCTGGGACCTGGTCGCCCAATGCGGCGTGACCCAAGCCGTCGGCATGCTGGACTTCGACAACTATTATGACGCTGCGCCGCCTTGGAGCTACACATCGCTGCTGCGGGTCAAGAACGCCTACGAAGAGCGCGGCTTCGAGCTGGCGGTGATCGAAAGTCGCCCGCCCCTGACCAACTCCAAACTGGGATTGCCCGGCAGCGATGAAGAAATCGATACCGTATGCGAGTTGCTTGAAAGCATGGGAGCGCTGGGCATACCCGTCTGGTGCTACGAGTGGATGCCGGTCCTGAATTGGATGCGCACCTCAACCACCATTCGCTCGCGCGGCGGGGCGCTGGTCACCGGTTACGATCATAGCCAAATGCTTGACGCGCCCCACACCGAATACGGCGAAGTTAGCGAGTCGCAGCTTTGGGAGAGCCTGCATTATTTTCTGGAGCGCGTAATCCCCGTCGCCGAATCAGCAGGCGTGAAGCTAGCGATGCATCCGGATGACCCGCCCTTGTCCCCAATCCGCGGCTTGGGCCGCATCATGCGCAGCGTCGAGAATTTTCAGCGCTTGCTCGACCTCGTGCCCAGCGAGATGAACGGCATCGCCTTTTGCCAGGGCAACTTCGCATTAATGACCGATGACATGCCGACGGTGATACGCCAGTTTGCGGACAAGATCTTCTTTGTGCACATGCGCGATGTGGCCGGTGTACCGGAGCGATTCCAGGAAACATTTCATGACGCCGGGCAAACGGACATGGTCGCCTGCATGCGCGCCTATCGCGACATCGGTTTCGACGGTGTGCTGCGGCCCGATCATGTGCCGACGATGGCCGGCGACAGCAACGATGATGCCGGTTACTCGGCGATCGGGCGGCTTTTTGCCATTGGATATCTCAAGGGGATTCGCGAGACGGTCTATCGGGAAGATCGTCAAGCCTAGACTTCCGCTGTTCGGCCGACAATTCATCTGTCTCATCAAAGATGTCTTGTCCGCGCTTGCGCTTCAATTCGCGATCATCAATCGTGAAGAAGGCCGCGACGGCGCAGAGCGCGCAGGCAACAGCGCCGATGACCATCAATATATTGAAGGTGGAGGCAAATGCTTCCTTAATGGCTTGGTTCACTTGCGCCTGCTCTTCAGCCGAAAGCCAATCCGGTATTGAGGTCTCCACCAAATACACCGATTCCGCCGCCAAGTGCGTCTGCGCTTCCGCTGGCAAAGCTCGGACATAGGCGTCATTCATCAGCAGCTGCCCGAACCAGGAAATGGCGAGGCCCCCCAGAATGCCGACGACCAGCACCTGCCCGACCCGCGACATCGTGTGATTAACACCGGAAGCGATGCCGGCGTTGTTCTGTGGCGCCGAAGCCATCGCCGCCATCGTCAAGGGCGCGAAGGACAAACCGAACCCGAAACCAAAGAGCACAACCGGCAAGAAGAATGAGCTGAGATAGGCGGACTCACCATCGGTAACGCCGACGCTGGCGAATGCGAGAAAGCCCACCGCGACGATCAACAATCCAAACGCCATCGGAATCCGCGGACCATGCCGATCCAACAAGGGACCGACCAGCGCCGAACCCAGCGTGGCGACCAGAATCAGCGGTATGATGGAGAGCCCGGTGAAGGTGGCGCTATACCCCTGTACCTGGATCAGATTGAGCGGCAAGTACAGCAGCGCCGGCTGGATCACGCCGTGAAAAACCAGCGAGATCATGTTGGATGAAGTGAAGGTGCGCGAACGGAAGAGCCAGAGCGGCAATATGGCGTGCTTGCCTTCTCGTTCATCCCGCAAGAATATAGCCACCGCGACGATGCCGCCGCCGATCGACAGCATGATAACTGGGCTGCCGAAACCAAAGGTGGAGCTTTCGATGAAACCGAAAGTGATGCCGCCCAGCCCAAGGATCACCAGAAGCGCCCCAAAGACGCTCATCCGCCTCGGCGCCTTGCGGTCGAAACTCTCCGGCACATAACGGAACAGAACGAGAGCGGCCAAAACACCCAAGGGGATGTGAATCAGGAATACGAGGCGCCACATGCCCAAGTCGGTGACGACCCCGGCAAAAAATGGCGCCATGCCCGCCATCAGCACGGTGAATCCCGACCAGAGCCCGATCGCCCAGCCCTGCCCCCGCCGGCTGAAATGCGCCGAAACGATCGCCAGGCTGTTCGGCACGATCATCGAACTGCCGACACCTTGCGCCAAACGCCCGGCGATGATGACATTGGTCGTCGTGGAGAAGCCGCAAATTACCGATGCCAGCGCAAATAGCAGAATGCCTACGAGGCAAACGCGCTTGCGCCCATAGTGATCGCCGAGCGATCCCGTCACCACGATTAGCGAAGCCTGCACCATGACGTAGGCGTTGGGAATCCAAATGAGATCAGCGCCGCGCGCGCCCAGCTCAACCTGAATTGCTGGCAGCGCCACATTCAGCGACGAACTGGCAACGAAAGCCATACTCGCGGCGGATATGGTCGAAAACAGCACCCAGAAGCCGGTGGAAAGACCGCCGGCGCTTAGACTAATAGCGGCCAAGGTCGCTCTCTCAAGCAAGAATTACCAGAACCATATACATCCAGCATATCACAACCTAGCGCGATTTAGTGCAAATCCGACAAAATGCCGTTGGCAAGTCGTCTAGCAAGCGTAAGCCTCTTGTGATTGTCGGGTCTAGGCCTGAAAGCTGAATTTATTCGGGAAAGGGCAGCTCTCGTTCGATGAGCAATGCTGCCAGCAGTCCGCTCAAGAGGCTGAGACCCGCGGCGATCAACATGATAAAGCTGATCGTCCCGGAAAAGGTTTCGCGGATCAGGTTCTTCAAGTTGGACTCCTCAATAGGAGTCAACGAAGCCGGTAGCGCCGTCTCCGCCAGCTTGACCGACTCCGCCGAGAGCAAAGCGCGGGCGTCGGCGGGCAGCGCCGTGACAACCGGATGGGTCAAGAGCGTCTGCTTAAACAGCACGAGCACGATACCTCCCATCACTGCAATCGCAAGCACCTGCGCCGAGCGCGATACTGTGTTATTCAGCCCCGATGCCATACCGGCGTGATGCTCGTCCACCGAAGCCATGACCGCCGTGGTCAGCGGCGCCAGAGTTACGCCCATGCCCGTGCCGAAAAGGCAGATCGCGGGAAAGAGCGTCGTCCAGTAGCTGTCTTGCCCGTTCGCCGGTTGCAGCGCCGCGAGCATCACGAAGGAAATGCTGATCAGCACCGGACCAAGAATCAGAGGCAGTCGCGGTCCGTAACGATCGATGACGAGACTCATAACAAAGGAAAGCAGGACCATTAGAACGGTCATCGGCAGCAGCGCGAAACCGACAGCAGCCGCGCTGTATCCCTGCACTTGAATCAAACTTAAAGGCAGGAAGAAGAGTACGCTGTTCATCGCGCCATAGAGCAGCAGCGTCAAGGTATTGGCGCCGGTGAAAGTGCGCGAGCGAAATAGATTCAGCGGCATCATCGGGTGATCGCTGTGTCCTTCAATCCAAATGAAAGCCGGCAGAATGGCGACGGCGGCTGCGCCCGAGAGCAAAACGAGCGGGTCGTCGAACCCGCGCCGCGGTCCCTCAATACAGAAGAAACCACTGAGCATCAGCGCCATCGTGCTGAGGAAGGTGCCCGAGATATCCAACTCTTTCGGCGCTTCTTCGTCATAACTCTCCGGCACATACGCGACCAATATGACAATGGCGACCAGACTGAGCGGTAGATTAATCAAGAAGATCATCCGCCACAGGCCAATCTCTGTTAGCCAGCCGCCCAATATCGGTCCCGCGCCCGAAATGAGCATGGTGAAACCAGACCACACGCCGATCGACCAACTGCGCCGATGGTGGAAAAAGAAAGCCGCCACGATCGCCAGGCTGCAAGTGATCATCATGCCGCTGCCGACGCCCTGCAAGGCGCGCGCAAAAATCAGTACTTCGGCGGAATCCGTTGTGCCGCAGACCAGTGACGCGAAAGCGAAGATTAGAATGCCGATGAGGTAAACGCGCTTGCGACCATAGTGATCGCCAAAGGATCCGCTGAGAAAGATGAAAGCCGCTTGGAGCAGTGAATACGCGTTGACGATCCAAATCAGGTCGGTGCCAGTGGCGCCCAGGTCATGCTGAATGGCTGGCAAAGCAACGCTAAGCGCGGTACTGACCATGAACACCATGCTCGGCGCCATGATGGTGGCGATAAGTACCTCAATGTCCAGCCGCCACTCGAATTTCGCTGGCGTGTTTGGAGCCATGATCTCGCAACGATCCAAGCCAGTGAAGCTTGATCTGGACGAAATTGCTAACTATTGTATGCCAATTCAAGAGAGATTACTAATAGATTCGTACTCTTGCTTGATATACTTCCATGGCAAAGCGCTACTTTGACCCGCATTGCATGAGTTTAGCGCATTTCTTGCCTGAGGAGCGCTCTTGCGCTTGCATCGCTGATCAGACTACTGATTCTTGCGCAACTCGCTGAGTTCTTTTTCGAGTTCGGCGCGGCGCTTCGCGCTCGCCTCGCGTCCCGCTTCGAGCGCGCGCTGATAACGCGATTGCAATTTCTCCTGCAGTTCATCGGATGTCACCGGCGAAAAGAAAGCCGCCAGCAGCGCGCCGAAGACAGCGCCGATGCTCAAGCCAAGGAGTAAACTGAATAACTTGCGCATATTCGAGTTCTCCAGACGCCAACTCGCCTCATCGCCCGTAGGCTTATGTCGATCCCGTGTAAAGCGCCGGGCTCAATGTCCAATCTCATTTTGCGCTCACAGCAAAAACAGCAATGGCGGCAACGCGATGATGAGGCCAAATACGCCGATGCCATAGGGCAATGTGACAAACAATAGACCACCTGTGGCAAGGGCGACGAGCCCGCCGTCGCGACAAAAGCGTTCCCATTTCCGCGTGGACGGGCTGCGGAAAACTTTGCGGAACCAGGGAATCTCGCCGACGCTGTTCCAGACGAGCGTGTCGCGAAAGAGCAGGTGAATGCCCACATACCACCAGAATGAAGCGATAGCGATCTGAATCATCCACATAGCCGTCCCTCAACGATCAACTAGGGCGTATTGTATCGCCAATTTAGCGCCTGTCTACATCCTGGCGCTGCGCTCGGCGGCTACAGCACCGATACCGGGTCAATATCAATGCGCCAGCCCCGCTCGGTCGAAAGCGCCGCCAGCGCCGCCCGCGGATCGGGCCCGCGCAGCAAGAGATGCCAGCGATAGTTCCGATCGACGCGAGAATAGAAACAAGGCGCCGGTCCGATGATTGCCGTGCCGCTTAGATCGCGCTCCTGCAAGATCTGCCGCAGTCGGTTGGCGGCGAATTCCGCTTGCTCCCGCGCGCGTTGCGGGTTGGTATAAGTGAATACAATCCGCGCCAAACGCCGAAAAGGAGGATAGCCTAGCGTCCGCCGGTACTCGCTCTCGCGCGCAGCGAAACCCGCGTAATCGTGGCTCGCCGCCGCTTGAATAACATAGTGTTCCGGCAGGTAGGTCTGCAAGACGACTTTGCCGCCCAGCACGCCGCGCCCCGCGCGCCCGGCGACCTGAGTCAAGAGCTGGAAGACCCGCTCCCCGGCGCGATAATCGGGCAATGCCAGGCCAATATCGGCGCTGACGACACCGACCAGCGTGACCAGCGGCAGATCCAGCCCTTTGGCGATCATCTGCGTGCCGATGAGCACATCCGCTTCCCGCTTGATGAATCGTTCCAAAATCTCAAAGTGCATCTGCGGTGAACGGGCGCTATCGACATCCCAACGCAATGTGCGAACAGCCGGGAAAAGATCCTTCAAAACCTGATCCACCTGCTGTGTGCCAGCGCCAAAATAGCGAATCCGCGATGACCCGCAGGCGGGGCAAGATTGCGGCTGCGCCTGGCTGGCGCCGCAGTGATGGCAGCGCAGCGAGCGCTCCACACGATGGTAGGTCATCGGCGTATCACAGCGTGCGCATTCAAGCGCGTATCCGCAATCGCGACAGAAGACATAGGTCGCTTGTCCGCGCCGGTTGAGCAGCAGCATCGCCTGTTCCTCACGCTCCAGTACAGCCGCCAGTGAGTCCTGCAAATCTCGGCTGAACATGCTGGTATTGCCGGCGCGCAGTTCCGCCCGCATATCGACCACGGACACCGGTGGCAAGGGGATGGCGACCGCCTCGTCCGCCGCTTCCTGGTAACGCGCTTCGACGCCGAGGCGGCTCGCCTGCTGCTGTATGCGCCGGCGGTGACCCATGATGCGCTCGGGCAAATGCAGATAGTTAAGATGCCCGCGCCGCGCGCGATGCCAGGTCGCCAAATCGGGCGTCGCGCTGCCCAGGATTAGCGTCGCTCCATGCCGTTCAGCCAGATACTCGGCGGCGTCGCGCGCATGATAATGCGGCTCGATCATCCAGGGCGATTGCTTGTAGCTGGCGTCATGCTCCTCGTCCAGCACGATCACGCCCAGCTTCGGCAGCGGCGTGAATAAAGCGGAGCGCGTCCCCACAATTACTGACACATCGTCAGATCGAGCGCGTGCCCAGGCATCGTAGCGCTCGCCAATTGGCAAGCTGCCGTGAACCAACGCGGCACGACCGGGAAAGCGCTCGGAGACGCGGCGCACCGTTTGCGGCGTTAGCGCGATCTCAGGCACGAGCAGGACCGCGCTTCTTCCTTGTGCCAAAGCTTCGGCGATGGCGCGCAGATAAATCTCGGTCTTGCCGCTGCCAGTTACGCCATGGAGAAGGAAACGCGCCGATTTGTCTTGTCGCAGCGCCGGCAAAATCTCATCCCAGACCTTTTGCTGATCCGCGGTCAACTTTGGCGCGCTGTCGGGCACGAAGTCATAATCGCGCAGCGACTCGCGCCAGACCTGTTCTTCGCGCAATTCGAGGGCGCCCGATTCAATCAGCTTATCGATACGCAGTTGAGACGCGCCGGTTTCTCGCCGGACATCTGGCAGCGTCGGCGGTTCTCGCATCTGAGCGATTTCACGCAAAATCCGCGCATACGCTGTGGTGCCGCGCCAAGTCGCCAAGGTAGTTTCGATGCGCTCCGGCGCCGCTTCCAGGATGATTAGATCCTGCTCGCCCCGTTCCGTCTTTTCGATGAAGACCAGCCCTTCGTTCACCAGTCTTCGAAGCGGAGCGCGGTCCCTGGCGCCTACCGCCCGCAGCGCGTCCTGCACACCCATCGCATCCTCATCGCGCTCGGCGAGCAGCGCCAGCAGGTCAGCATGCTTGACCGACTTGTCCAGCTTTCCGGCGATCTCGGCGATGTCTTCCGGCGCGTAATTGCTATAGAGCCGCTTGACAGTTTTCGGTCTTGCCGCCGGCGGCGCCAATACCGCTTCCGAAGCGATCATGCCGGCGGATTCCAATTCGTCCAGCGTCGATTCGACAGGCTGCTTGGGAAAGGCGCCTTTGAGCTGCCTCAAGCGCTTACCACCCTTGTCGCGCAGATAATCCAGCAGACGGCGCGGCAAGGGCAGATCGGCTTTGGTTTCGGCGCCGGGGAGAATCAGCTGTTGCGGTTGGTCAGCCTCCAGATCGTCGCGTACAAAGCGATAAAGACGGTCGGATGCCCCGGTGAAGCCGGGCGGCAGCATCAGCCAGACACAAGCGCCGATCGGGGCGAGGCAGCTTTCGCTGAGCCAGCGCGCCAGATCGAGATACGCTTCGCTGATCACTGGTTGGGGATCAAGCAGTTCGATGATCGGCTTGGTCGACGGGATGTCGGATTCGTCGCAGAAGGCGAGCACAACGGCTGGCTGCATCGCCACGCCGAACTCAACCCGCACCAGCGAGCCCGGCGCCAGCCTCCCAGCCAGTTCATCCGGGATATGATAGGTGAACGACTTGCGCACGGGCACGTTCAGCGCCACCTGGGCATATCGCATGCGGGAGTAGCCTGCTATGCATGAGTCGGAGGCCGCCTGATTGTAAGGCAAGTCAATTCTCTCGCCAACGATTTCTCGCGACTAGCCGCAACATCTGTAAGGTCGCGCGCGTTTTCGATATGATCAAGCGAAATGGCGCCAGGAGCACACGCAACATGACTGCAACCGCCTCGCTTTCCAATTCTCTCTGCCGGCGCGTCCTGCGCCACTTCGCCCTGCCAATAGATTCGCCGCCAGATCTTGACACGATGCGACAGTTGCTTGCACGCTATACCCGGACCGTGCCTTGGGAAAGCGCCTCGCGGATTGCGCGCCGCGCCCGCCACCAAGCAGCCACCGACTGCGCGCTCCTGGGCGCTGACTTCTGGGAGAGCCACTTCGCATCAGGCACAGGCGGCACCTGCTACGAGAGCAATTACGCATTTTTCGCCTTGCTGCGATTTATGGGTTATGAAGGCTATTTGACCATCAATGATATGGGCAGCGCCATCGGCTGCCATAGCGCAATTGTGATCATCATCGGGGGTCAGAAGTACCTGGTGGATGTCGGCTATCCCGTACACGCGGTTATACCCCTGAACGCCAGCGGCAAATCAATCGCGCGCAGCGCCATCATGGATTACACTGTTGAACCACTGGGCCAGAGTCGCTATGCCATTTGGCGCGAGCTTCATCCGCGCAGCAGCGCCTTCCAACTGAATGACGCGCCCGTTTCAGAAGCCGATTATCGTGCGACTGCCATTCATGATTACCGTCACGATGGCGGGCAATTCCTCGACGAAATAGTCATCCATAAGGTGATAGACGACCAGCTATGGCGCTTCAATGGCGATGAGCGGCCCTGGCGCACCCAGCAGTTTGTCGAGGGCGAGCGGCGCGATCATCCGCTGGGCAGCGACCCGGCGGCGGAATTGTCGGTGAAATTCGGAGTTGCGCGGGAAGTTGTCGCAGAGGCGATGATGGCTTTGGATTCGAGGACGGGCTGATTCGGCGCCTTAGGTGGCTCTTTCACCCAGGCGTCGTTCGGTGCCGGCCAGCAGGCGTTGCATATTGCCCCAGTGACGCAGAGGAATCATAACCGTCAGCGCGACCGCATACAGCAGCAAAACAGGCTTCTGAACCTCAGCGCCCACCAGCAAGATCAGCCAGACATTCGCCACCGCGAAGCCGATCAGCACGCCAAGCGAGACATAACGCGTACGCGCGATGACGGCGCCGGCGATGGCGGCAGCCACCAAAATCTGAAATGGTTGAATCATCAGCATCGCGCCGAATGCGGTCGCCGCGCCCTTGCCGCCGCGTACAATCAGCCGCAGCTTGCCCTCTTTGATCGAAGCCGTCAGCAAGGTGGCGAATAGCGACCAATTGTGCCCGACCACGACACAAGTCGCCGAGACCGATGTCGCCACGCCGATCTGTTCCGGCAAGATCAAATCCCGCGCCAGCCAGACGGCGAAGACGCCCTTTGCGACATCAACCAGCCCGGTGAAAATCGCCCAGCCCTTTCCCACGGCGCGCGCGACATTCGTACCGCCCATACTGCGGCTGCCGACCTCAAAGATATTGACGTTCCGCGCCTTGCCAACAAAGTACGCGGTCGGGAACGAGCCGACCAAATAACTGCTGACGATGATCAGGAGCACTTGCGCCGCGTTGTCGCCATTGAACATCTGATTCATGGTAAAGCCAAGTTTACCCGCTGGAATCGGCTGAAACAAGCGCGCTGGCTAGGATTCAGCCTCTTCGCAGTGCACAAAGATCAGATTGTATTGCGGGTCCAGCCGCTCCCAGGTGACGCGATAGCTGTCTCCATCGGCACGCAATACGATATTGTAGGTTCCAAGCGGAAAATCATCGCCGCTTATCCACTCGCCGCGGTATTTGGTCCCGCTCTCAAATTCGTCCCGCTGCGCGCCGTCGGGCGCCCTGGGCTGATCTTCGCGCGGAAAATACAGATCCACCGCGATAGCTTCGGGGTCGGGCCCCGCGACAACAATGTTCATGTCGGCGTCAAAAACATCGATCCATAACGCGCAGCCGGCGTCCTCAAACCAGAAGCTGTCGCCGTCCGCAAGCCGCGCCAAACCACCTTCAAAGCCCTGCTCGCCGGAGCAACTGAACATGAAGGTATAATCGTTCTCATCCTCGCGCAGCCATTCAAAGCGGAATGTGGCATCGTCCTTGCGCGCGTCAAATGTGTAGGTTCCGGGCGGGAAGGCTTCGCCCGCAATCCATTCGATACGAATGGGAATGCTGCCCTCCAGCATATCAAGCCGGGTTTCGAGCACCGCCGCCGGTTGGCTTTCGCCCGGCAAATACACATCGACGGCCATGCTATCCCTTTCGGCGCCCGTCACCGTTATGTTAAAGGGCGTATCAAATTGATCGGTTATCATTACCGAGCAGAAGTCGTCAAGGAAGTGCATGCTGTTGCGCTCCAGCACGGCAATGACTTCGCCCGGCTCTTTCGCGTCTACTTCAGTCTGCGACGCGTTTGCTTCGTCTTCCAGCGCGAGCGCCGCTTCTAGCTGCGGCAAAAGCACCGGACCCTCGTCGCCGACGCAAGTCACGATCAAGCCCGCATCCCGGTTGTCTTCGCGCAGCCACTCGAAACGGTAGATTTCCCCGTCTACTAGCACGTCAAATACATACCGGCCAACCGGGAATTCCATTTCGCCGAAAGTCTCGATGCGCGCTGGCAAACCCATAAAGTCTTCCAAACGCGTGCCTTCGACCGCCGCAGCTTGCGTTTCCCCCGGCAAATACACCTCAACGCGCATCGCCTCCTGCTTGCTGCTGACGATGTGTACACTGAGGCTCATATCAAGTTGGTCACTGATTGTTGTCACGCATGAGCCGTGAAAGGGAATCAACTTGTCAAGTTCCAGCATGGCGACGACTTCGACAGGTTGATCATCTTCTGTCGCGGTCGTATCTACGTCGCCAGCGTCAGCATCTTCAGCAGCCGCCTTCTCAAGGCACTTCGGAAACAGCGTATCGAGGAAAGCCGCCAATGATGCGTAGCTCACGGGTCCCGTTTGCAGAAGGTCCTGGTCGCCATACTCGTCTATAACGGCGCGAACCACATCGCAATTGTAACGGGTATTCGTCTCATCGTCGTCTTGCCAATCCTGGGCGGCCGCGCCAACCACCAAGACCAGCCATAAGCTTAATATCAATGCCAGATTCTTCACCATCTTCTCCTTGGCAACCGGCGCCTACCCATCTTCGAACGTGATGCACTCGACGCCAAAGGTGTTGACTTCCTGGTCCTCGCGCTGCCACTGATACTGGTAGAGTTGCCCTTCGATCGTCACATCAATATTGAACAAGCCCAGCGGAAAGACAGAACCTTCGATCCATTCAACACGGTAGGGCGTGCCATTTTCAAGATTGTTCGAAGAGACGCCGTCCATGTCTTCCGGCTCTTCCTCGCCCGGGAAAGTGATCTCTACCGTCATCTCATCCTGGTTTTCCCCAACAATGAGGATATTGAAGTCCACATCCCAGGCTTCCGTCCAAATCAGGCAATCCGTATCGGGGATGTAGGTATTCTCGTCGTCTCCCAACACCTTGAGCTCGGGAATGAAACTACCTGCGCCGAAGCACGCCAAGGTGAAGGATCTAAAGGCCTCATCCTCGCGCTCCCATTGGAAATGAAACGTATTGTTCTCAATATGGACGTCGAATCTGTAGACGCCCAACGGGAAGCTGTCACCCTCAGCCCATTCGATGCGCGCGGGAAAGGTAGCGCCGATCTCAGTTTCAAAATCGTGTGAGCCATCCATGACCAAAGGCTCGCGCTCATCAGGCAAGTAGACGTCAACGGACAATCCGTCCTGGTCTCTACCTATTACGGTTACGTTGAAGTTCTCCTCATAGTTGGAATCCAGCGTGATAAGACAGCCTTCTTCCTCCAGCTGATGAGGGGCGCTGTCTACCAACTCGATGATCTCACTCTCATTATCGATTCCCGCCGATTCGCTCGCACTTGGCGCAGACGTCTCGGCATCTGACACGACCATCGCGCTGTCATCGCCGTCCCCATCGCGCCGCTCGCCGCCTTCGCCCTCTTCTTGCCGACCAAGGCAAGACAGCGAAACGGTATTCATGGCATTGTCGGTCCGGTTCCACAGAAAGTGATAGATGTCGTCATCAACGTGAACATCAAAGACATATTTGCCCAGCGGGAACTGATCGCCGCCCAAGATCTCATACCGAACCGGCACCTCACGCACGATGTCTTCAACGACATGATCCATTTCGACAGCCTCCAGCTCGCCGGGCAGATAGACATCCAGCGCCAAGCCATCCAGACGGTAGCCACCGATGATGAAAGTGAAATGCTCGTCGTAGAAATCGTCAATCAAGATGCTGCACTCGGGCTCGCCCCACTCATGCGACACCTTGTCATAGAGCACGACGACCCATTCTTCTTCTTCCGAGTCAATCAATTCGGCGAGACGCAGACTATCCTGCCGCGTACAGGCGGGGAAGATATAATCGAGGAATCCAGCCAGGCTTTGCTGCTCGCCCTCTTCCGTCCGAATCAGGCTCTTCGCGCCAGCCTTATCTTTCAGCGCGCTGACTACCTCACAATTGAATTGCATGTCATTGTCATCATCGCTGCGCCAATCCTGCGCCGAGACCGCGCAAACTATGGTGAGCAAGACCGCCAATACTGCCATTAACCTATTCATAAAACCCGCTCCCTTTGCCTTGCCATAGCCGGTTCGCTGCGCGCACACGCGCAACCTCCGCGCTTCCACCTTCTCAACGCGTACAGGAGAACATCACCGATCTGAACCGATCATCTTGTCTGTCCCAGCTAAAACGATACGACTGCTCATCCATTATGGCTTCAATCGCAAAAATGCCCGTGGGAAAGGTTTCGCCGTAGATCAATTCGACGCGATAAGGCATGCCTTCGTCCGTTTCCATGCCGATTACGTTGTCCGCCGCAACGGCGATTGCCGCCCCCGGATAGAAAATGCGAAGCTCCATGCTATCAATCTCTTCGCCCGAAACCAGCAGTTTCAGATCATCATCATCGCCAGCAAAGTCGCTTGTCTCCAACACACAGTCGCTGTCCAAGAATTGGTAGATTTCACCGTCCTGCAATTCCGCCAGCACAGCGTTTTCGTCCGCATCAAGCGGCGAATCGTCAACACAGGTGACGACTATGGTATTGACTGCCGCTTCTCGGCGCAGCCACTGCAGACGATAGCTCGCATCCGCGATATGAACATCAAAGGTGTATCGCCCGAGCGGGAAGTTGCTCCCAAGCGCCCATTCAGTCCGCACCGGCACTTCCACGCCATAGGCTTCGATTTCGTAGTTGTTCACATGCGGCATATCTAGCGGCTCGCTGGCGCCCGGCAGATAAACATCCACCGACATGCTGTCTTGCTGCGCGCCGGCCAGCGATACGTTGAGATCTTCCTCAAAACGATCCTTCACCGATACGCTGCAATCAGCCTCGTCAAGGCTATAAAACTCGTGATCGTCCAGCACAGCGACAATTTGAAGTTCGCTCGTCGGTTCAGCCGCTGTATCGTCGAACTGCCCGGCATCGCCGCCCCGATTAAAGTCAGCGCAAGTTGAGAAAACCCGGTCGGCAAAGTAGTGCCAGGTCATCAGATCGCCATCCGGGAACTTCATTATGTTCTCTTCGCCGAAGTCCGCCTTCATGCGGGCGACCAGTGAACAATTGTAATAGATTTCGTTTTCTTCATCGTATTGCCATTCCTGCGCCGAGAGCGCGCCAAGGGCGGCCAGACTAATCAAAGCCAGGGCAATCAGCTTTTTCATGAGTTCTCCTAACCGCCAAGGGGCGGATGTTTTGTCGCAGCCGGCCCTAGAGCCGCCAGTTCTTATTCGCTCTCCACAGGATCGCAAGACAAGATAATCGTCCGGAACGCGTCATCTTGCCGGTCCCAGCGAAAGTGCAGCGTCCCTTCGTCCATGGTCACCGAAATAAGATATGCGCCCGTTGGGAAATTGGGCGCCTCTACCCATTCGATGCGCATTGGCCTTCCGTCGTCCGCGACAAAACTTTCCGCATGCTGCATTTGAACCGGCGTCGACATCTGCGGATAGGTGACCGCAACGTGCATATTGTCTCTATCCGGTCCCGAAACCACCGTGCTGAAGAATTCGGCTTCCAGGTCAATCGTCCCCACATGGCAGCCGCTTTCCTCGATTGGATAGAGTTCGCCATCGGCCAACTCGGCGGTCAGTTCCACATCAAAATCGCCGTCAGCCTGCAATTCCAGGCAATTCACGATGATTGTGTTAACCGCCTCGTCTTCGCGCTGCCATTCGAAACGATATGTCGAGTCGCCGATATGCACATCAAACCGGTAAAGCCCCAGCGGGAAGCTGTCTCCCTCGCCCCACTCGTTGCGGATTGGCGTTTCAACGCCGTATACATTGATCTCTTCATGATTTACGTTGGGCATGTCGAGCTTTTCGCTCTCGCCCGGCAGGTAGACATCGACCGCTGTTTCCTCCCGCCGATGCCCCGCCAGGGACACATTCAGGTTCTCTTCAAAGCGGTCGGCCAGGCGCACGCTGCAGCCGACATCAAATAGCGTGAATTCCTCGCCATCAGCCAAAACGGCGATGACATCAAGCGCCGTCGCCGCATCATCGGATTCCGCGGCGACCTCAACTCCAGCCGTCTGCGCGCAGACTTCAAAAGACCAGTCGAAAATCTCAGCCACCGACATCTGATCGTCATCGGCGAATTTCACTATGCTCGTCTCGCCGAAATCCGCCTTGAGGTCGGCGATCAAGGCGCAGTTGAAATACAACTCGTTTTCTTCGTCATATTGCCAATCCTGCGCCCGGACCAGCAGCGCGGAAAACAGCGCCATCATGAGAAGCAATATCAACCGTTTCATAGGACCCTGCGCTCTTTATCTACCGTTTGCGGTTTTCGCTCGTATGCACCTTAACCCATTTGAAGCCGTCTTGCCAATTCGCCTGCGCCGGACAGTAGGGCAATCGCCTGCTACGGGTTGCCGAGCATTGGCGTATCAACCCGCGCTGATGTAGGATGCCCAATATCAAGCCGACAAGGAGATGGCATGCGCGCCAAACCTGTGATCGCCATCGTCATGGGCGACCCGGCCGGCATCGGTCCCGAACTCATCGTCAAAGTCACGGCTGATGGCAACGTATTCGAGCGCTGTCGGCCCGTCATCATCGGCGACCTAATGACTATGCGAAATGCTGCCGCTTCGCTTGAGTCGCCCTTGCGATTCCGACCGGTCGCCGATCTGGCGGAGGCGCAATATCAGCCGCTCGCGCCAGAGCTGCTTAATCCGCCCGACTTTGCACTGGGCGCGCCGCTGCCGCCGGCCGTGCATCCCAAGTTAGGCGAAGCGGCCGGACGCTACCTGGGCCTGGCATACGAACTCGCGATGGCTGGGCTCGTCGACGGCGTGGTGATGGCGCCGATGAATAAAGAGTCCTTCCGCGCCGCCGGTTATGATTATTTCGACGAGCTGCAATTCCTCGGCGAGCTCACTGGCAGCGAAGAACCCTTCATCCTGGGCGCCGCCGGTCCGGTTTGGGCGGTCGCCGTCACCGAGCACATCCCCTTCAAAGACATCGTGGGGCAACTCAGCATCGAGCGCGTGCGCCGTTTCATTGAGCATCTGCACGCTGTCCTGCGCAAGCTGGGTTTCGCAACTCCGCGGATCGCCTGCGCCGCCCTCAACCCGCATGCCGGCGAAGGCGGTCTCTTCGGCACCGAAGAGAGCGACATCATCGCGCCCGCGATTGAAGAAGCCCAATCGAACGACATCGATGTCAGCGGACCGGTGCCGGCCGATATCGTCTTCAAACGCGCCCTTGATGGCGACTTTGACGGCGTCGTCTGCCTGTATCACGATCAGCTGAATATCGCGCGCAAGCTGCAATCCCGCGCCGACATCGCCACGCTCTGGATGGGCTTGCCCGTCATCGGCGCCACCACCGCCCATGGCACCGCCTTCGATATCGCGGGGCAGGGCGTCGCCGACCCCGGCAGCCTGCGCGCCGCGCTGGATTATGTGATTACACTGTCGGTCTAGCTGTTTCAGAGAAAACCGCGCGCAACGACCTCTGGTTATTTCCCTGCGAATCAACCGTGACAAAAAACGGCTGCAGTTAACGCATCCCGGATACGATCCGCTCCAGCCGCGCGATGATTTCTTTGCGCGCCGTCTCGGACGCCGCTCGAAGGCCGTCAACGTCCTGCTTTAGCCCTGTACGAACGACCTCGATTTTCTTGATAGAGTCCACGCGCCAAGAGAGATAGCGGAACAGTAGCCCGGCAACCAGAACAGAACACCGCGCCAGGCGCTCAGCCGGGACAAAGCCCAACAAAGTTCGCAGACAGAATACGTCCCATTGTCGCTAGTGTTATCATTTACACGCGATTGTTTCCTTTCTTGCACAATTGCGCTATACTGTATTGAATATTCAGACAACATATTGAAGCAAGATCATGAAACGCGCTCTACCGGTATCTCGCGCAGAAGACTTTCTGAAAAAGATGGAGATGAACCATGTCGCCCGCTAAGCGCTTAACTATCGCTGCCCCCCCCCCTCCGCCCGAATATTTGTTCTAACTCTATTCTTGCTGCTCCTGCCAGTCGCGCCCGTCTCCGCCGCCGACATCACCGTCAGCGGCAACTGCTCATTTGAAGAAGCGGTCGGCAACGCCAACGCGGGCGACCAGACCAACAGCGACTGCGCGAGCGGCAGCAGCGGCGCAGACAAGATCATTCTGACTGGCGACGTCACGCTCACGGGCACTGACGCGCTACGCATCACCAGTTCGCTCACCATTGACGGCAAGGGCTACAAGATCACCGGCAGCCGGGATGCCCATCTTCTGCAGTTTAGGGGCACGCTTTCCGCGGTTATCAATGATGTGACAATGACGAATTCGACGGCGCTCACGGACGATGAGGGCGCGGCGATTTACGCGTCTATAGGCCCTAGCATCGAAATAAACGACAGCATCTTCGAAAACAACACGGCCCTTCTCGGCGGGAGCACCATATATATCGAGGGAAACGCCGGGGATCTCACGATCAACGACAGCGTCTTCAAGAACAATCGGGCGACCGACGGCGGTGGCGGCGCCATTGCCCATGATCCGCGCACTGCACCTCTAACGATTAGCAACAGCACCTTCAGCAACAATAGCGCCACTGGCAGCGGGGGAGCCGTGTATGCTGCTGCAAATACGACGAGTATAAGTGGCAGTACATTTACCAATAACAGCGCCGGTAGAGGTGGCGGCGCATTGAGATTCGGGGGCAACAGCGGCGCCACCCTAAGCATCAGCGACAGCGTATTTACCGGCAATTCAGCCGCTGATAATGGCGGCGCAATTCATACCGGAAATGCGACAGCGACGATAAACAGATCTTACTTCGCCAACAATACCTCCAGCGGCAGCAGCGGCACCGGCGGCGGCGGCGCGCTCCTCGTCGCTGATCAGGTTACAGTGGAAAACAGCACTTTCTACAACAACCGCGCGACGAATACCGGCGGCGCGGCAAATTTGTTGTTTTCCAACACGTCGCTGACGGTGCGTCATGCCACCTTCGTAGACAACAGCGCCACCAACGCCGGCAAGACCATCTATGCCACAGCGGGCCATACTTTGAATATCTACAACAGCATCATCACCAGCAGCGTCGCCGGCGATGATTGCGTCAATGCCGATGTCAACACCAACAACATCATCACCGACGGCAGCTGCTCGACCGCAACCGGTTTCAGCGTCGATCCCCTGCTGGCTTCGCGCGCGGGCAATGTCTATCCGCTGCGCCAGGGCAGCCCGGCTATCGACGCCGCCAATCCCGTCGCCTGCAGCGCGCTCAGCGAAGCGGTCGACCAACGCGGCGCAACCCGCCCCGCCGGCGCCTTCTGCGATATCGGCGCCTACGAAGGCTTTATTTTGCCCCCGCCCCCGCCCAGCGCGGGTGGCGGCAGCGACGATGACGCAGACTCAGCTAGCGCGCCCGGCACACCCTGCGTCTTCTGCGCCGACCTGATCGCCAGCGGCTTACGCCTGCAAGCCCGAAACGGCTTCGAAAGCGGCGTGCAATTCCGGCGCGTCGAGGCCGGCGCCATCGGCGACCAATCGCTGCTGGCAGCCGGCTTCATGGACGCGGTCGACGCCTACGGCTGGGTCGAGCAAGGCGTCGGGGTCTGCTTCCCGCAATCGGGGCGGCTGCTCTTCCTCGATGCCGCGACCAGCCCGCGCGCCCAAGTCTCGCTCGACGGTTACCGGCAAGCCGGCATGACCTGCGCCGAATTTGACCGCCCCGGCACCCTTTTGCTGCTGCCGGGTCCCGCGCCAATCAGGACTGCGCCCGCGCAACAGGCAACCACGACGCGCGCTACGCCTTTAAGCGGCTGCATGGTCACGACCCTGGGTTTGCTGCGCTTCCGCGACGCGCCCGGCGGCGCTCCCTTGCGCTACACCGATCCTTGGGGAAGGCAAGAGAATGGCTGGCTGCCCTCGACAGTCACCCTGACCGCGCTGGAGCGGACCGCCGACTGGTTCAAAGTGGATTACTACGGCACGCGCGGCTGGGTCAGCGCCCATCATGTGACGCCGCAGGGGACTTGCGGCTAGGAGGCGGGCGACCTCATCCCGGAGTCGCCCTTTCTCGTCCTAAGCCCGCCGCTCTTTTTCGTCGTCTTCGCCCTGGTAAGCCAGCAAGTCATCCCGCGACAGCTTCGGCGCGCGCCGCCTTCATTGACTATCCGAATAGACCTGTTACACTTTCTATGAACATCGTATCGAGGAACGAAAGATGGAAACCTGCGCCGTCAAAAGCGCGCAAGACAGCCTGAACGAACTGCTTTCGGCTGCGCATAAAGCCAAGACGGTTGTCATCACCGCGGAAATATGATTATGGAGGGCAACATGGCAGCAAGGACAAACGCATTCTTGCGAGGCTTTGGCGGTTTGTTCAGTTGGGTAGATATTCTGAACCGCCGGCTACTGGCGGAGTCGGCTGCGCAAGCGGACGCTGAAGCGCTGCGCGAAGATTGGGATACGGTTGGCGGATATCTGTATGATGCCATGGGTATGCACGCGCAAACATTCACGACTTATCGAGAACGACCTAGAGAAAAAACATGCCAGACGAATCCAAAGAACGTGATTTCGTCCAGCTAGAGCAGCATGTTGCCTATTATTCGGGTCCTCTGCCGCCGCCGGAGTTGATGCGCGGCTATGAGGATGTGCTTGAAGGAAGCGCCGACCGAATCCTCGCGACGATGGAGCGAGAGCAGAAACAGCGTGCGCGCTACGAGACCCTTGGTTTACTGTTGGCTTTCGCTGTGGCAATGTCCTTGGTCGCTTTGAGCGCCTACGCGCTTTCTTTAGGATCCGTGGCGGCAAGCATCGGTGTCATTGTAGCAGGTATAGCAAGCACGGCTGGAACGTTTATATATGGCAACCGCACGCGCCGACAGCTGCTGAGAGACAGGCGCGAAGCGATGCAAAATCCCCCGCCTCGACCCGCATTGCCCGAAGGCGACAGCAACCCAAGCTAGCCAGGCCATCCGCCGGCGACCGTCGGTCAGTGTCGGCGGGCAGTGTCGGCGGTCAGTGTCTACGCGACCTACGCGACCCACGCGCCCTACGCGCCCATCCGTTCGCCACTTACACCCCAATCCCTTTTACCCTGCAACAAGACGCGAATGCGCCGACTGTCCGAACCTTTGACACAAGGACGCTTTATGACACAAGGACGCTTTATGACACAAAAAAATATTCCCGCTATCGAGAATCATTCTCATAAACCCGTGTCAAAACGGCGCGACGCCGCTCTTTTATCGGAATCCAGACGGTTATTGAACAAAAAATATTTCCCCGTCCAATTGGACACTGTCCAACAAACGACACTTCCCCACCCCCAACATCACGAAAACTATAGACACACGCGCAGCAAAGCAGCCGCCCACGCAAAATACCTTGCGTCCCGCTGCGTTAAACTCCCCTTCCCTAGCTCGCTGGGGAAGGGGCCGGGGGATGGGGTTGTAGTGGTCCTAAATTGTTGGACACGAAAATCAGGATGTTGAGGGAGGGTTACGCTGCCACCCTGCCTCGACTTCCGCCGGCGTTAGGTAGTCAAGGGCACTGTGGATGCGCTTGTGCCGATAGACCACATCAATGAAGTGTCCGATTTGCTGGCGAGCGTCTGCCACGTTGTTGTAGTCGCTCAGGTACACTTCCTCCTCCTTGATGGTGCGAATCACCCGCTCGGCATAGCCATTCTCGCTCGGCTTGCCAACGGCTGCCATGCTGATCTGCGTACCAACATCCTGCAGTTGCTTGACATAGGCTTTTGCCGCGTACTGTGTCCCTTGGTCGGAGTGATGGATTTCCGGCGCCGGGTAGTGACGTAAGGCATACCGCAAGAGTATGAGCGCTAATTCCTGACCCAAGGACGAACTCAGGTTCCAGCCGCGAATCGCCCGGCTGAACTGATCCATGAGGATGGCCAGGTAGATCTCGTCCGAACGCAAGTGGATATAGGTGATGTCGGCTACCCAGATCTGATCCGGCCGGCTCGCCTTGACGCCCCGTACCAGATTGGGAAAGCAGCGAAGACCGTGTCGGCTGTCCGTTGTGGTGACCCGGCGACGCTTGGGATTCACCAGAAGATTCATCTCGCGCATCAACCGTCGGACCAGATGTCGACCCACCTCCATCCGATAGGGCGCGCGCTCCAGCTGCTTCTTGATCTTCCGGCTGCCGTAGGTAGGATGCCGCCTGGCGATACCCGCTATCGCGTCCCGAAGCGCAGCGCTGTCCGGCTGATTGCCGCGATGATAATAGCTACTGCGAGCCAAATCCACGACTGCGCAACAATCTGTCACTGTATACTCCTGGCTCAACTCTTGCACTAGTTCTCGCTTTCGGGCGGTAGAGACTTCAAGTAGCGACTGGCTTCTTTTGCAATTTCCAGGTGCAGGGCTTGTTTCCCCGCCAATCGCTCCAAATCCGCGATGCGCTCACGCAGCCGCTTCTCCTCTGCCGGCCGACCCGCTTCGAATATTCCCGGCGCGCCATCCAGAAACTGCGCCTTCCAACGAGACAATACCGTGTCCTTGATCTGATATTCGCGACTCGCCAGTGCCAAACTCTTCCGGCCTGACACGATCTCCAACACAACCTGCGCCTTGAACTCCGGACTGAACTTACGCGCCTTTCCCATGGTGGTTTCCCCTCTTGCTGAAACACTAGTATACTCTCTCAACTAGGTGTCCAGTTTTTCGGGACCACTACAGGTTTGCCGCCCGCAACGTAAACAGGGGCGACCGACGGGCAGTGTCTACGCGACCTACGCGCCCTATCAGGTCGCCCGCAACATCACGAAAACTGTCCTGTCGTCACCAGTGCGTAAGGGGAGAGAGGCTGCCAAACGTGGCATTGAAACGCTCGAAAGCGCCTTCACGGATGATAAGTCTGAATGCCCGCCGCCGCGTCCCGCCGCCGCAGCCGCTCCATCCGCGGGGCGATATTGGCGATGATCTCGTCTTTGTCCAGCGTCAGATGCTCGCGCTCGCGCATGATGACCTGCCCATCGCAGATCACCGTGCGCACATCGCTCGCCCGCGCGTTATAGACCAGGCTCGCCGTCACGCTGTTCAGGGGAAAATGATGCGTCCCGCTCAGGTCGACCAGGATGATATCCGCTAGCTTACCCGCCGCCAGATCGCCCAAGTCATGCGGCTGACCATAGACGCGCGCGCTCTCCACGGTGGCGATGGTCAGCGCCTGCGGGATCGTCAGCTTTTCGGCATCGCCCGTCAGTTGCTTCTGCCCCATCGCCGTCAAGCGCATCGCCTCCCACAGGTCGAGCGTATTGTTGCTGACCGCGCCATCGCTGCCCAAGCCCACCGCAATGCCCAGCGCGCGCCATTCGACCAGGTTGTTGTAACCCATAGCCAGTTTGGCATAGGTCTTGGGGCAGTGGGCGATGCCGACCGGCGTCTGCAGATCAGCCAGGATTTCCAGGTCGCCCGGCGTCGCGCCGACCGCATGCGCCAACAGCGTCGGCACACGGAAGATGCCGCAATCTTCCAAGACCTCAATCGGCGTCTGCCCGCGCCGGGCCAGGCTCGCTTGCGTCTGTTCGCGTGTTTCGGCGGCGTGGATATGGATGCCGCTGCCGATTTGCTCCGCCTTTTGCGCGCTCGCCCGAAGAAAGTCATCATCGCAAGTATAAGGCGCATGCGGCGCCATTATCGCGCGGATGCGCCCGCCGGCGGCGCCTTCCCAGCGCTGGACGAAGGCAGCGGTTTCGTCGATCTGCCCGATGCCATTGGCGCCGAACATCGCCTGCCCCAGCAGCGCCCGCGTCCCCGCTTTTTCCACCGCCCGCGCCGCGTAATCCATGTGCCAATAATGATCGGCGACCGCGGTGACGCCCGCTTCGATCATCTCCAGCAAGCCTAACTGCATGCCCCAGTAGACATCTTCCGGCACAAGATTGGCTTCCAGATGCCAGATATAATCGTTGAACCAACTCTCGATATTGACATCTTCAGCCAGGCCGCGCCAAAGCGCCATCGGCACATGGGCGTGTGTATTGATGAAGCCGGGCATCGCCAGCTGGCCGCCAGCGTCAATCGTCATCTTAGCGCGGGACGGGACGATCATTCCGCTCGGGGCGATCGCTTCGATGCGATTCCCGCGCAGCGCAATATCGTGGCCGGACAGCACCTGCGCCTGCCCATCCCGCAACTGCAAGACGCTGGCCTTCCGTATCAGGAGATCGACCATGGCGTATCAGCCGGCGCGCGGCTCCAGCGAAGTGAAGTAATCGCGCACCACATCGCGCAAACCCAGCGGCACATAGTCGCTATCCAGCGCGCGATTGGCTGCGTTCTGATATTCGCTGAAGACGGTATCGTAGCTCACGCGCGATTCACCGAGCGGATTATCGTCGAATTCGCCTTCGGCCACGGTGGTGTCGCCCGGGTCGGTTCGCAGTCGAATCTCATTGTCGCCGCCACCACTGATACCGCTGGGGCTGTAGATCGCCTCATATCGGATTTCGCCCATACCGGTTGTCCGATTGTCGGTCTCCGCGCCCTGGTCTTCGCCGCCGCTTCCGGGCAAGCTGACATTGCTCGGCGCGCCTTCACCGGCTCCGGGACCCGACGAGCTCTCGTCCTGGCTGCCAGGCTGGTCTCCGGGTTCCCCGGGGCGGTTGCGATCCGCTTGCTGAGCCCCTTGGTTCGCGCCCTCTTCCCCCTCCGATGATTGCTGGTCGCTCGGCTGTCCGGCGCGCTGACCCGGTTCCGCGCCCTCTTGCTCGCTCTGCCCCGGATCGCCGACTTGCGGCTGGCCCTCTTGCGCCTGCTCCTGCGCGATCTCTTCGGCCGCCTCTTGCGCCAATTCGGATTGCTCTTGCAGCATCATGCGCGCGTTCTGGTCCATCTGCTGCTGTCGCTGTTCGTCTTCAATCTGCTCGCGTAAGGCGTCCATCTGTTCCTGCAAGCTTTCCATATCGGCGTTTTCCAGCGCTTGCGCCAGCATCTCCATTTGCTCCGCCAGCGCCTGGTTCATCTCTTCCATGTACTCAGCGGCGCGTTCAAGCGCTTCAGCCGCCGCTTGCGCTTCTTCTGCGCTCATTTGCGCCGCGTCCTGCGTCATTTCCTGCAAGCCTTCCAGCATGTCGCTCAAATCAGACGAGGCTTCAGTCTCGCTTGCAGTTTCCGCGCTTTGCTCATCCGTCTCGGATGGCGGGATGAAGTTTTCCAGGGCTTCCAGCGCCGCTTCCGTCATCGACTGGTCAAGGTCGATCGTGTCTTCCAGCTTGTTCTCCAAGGCTTCCAATTCCGCTTGCAATTGGCTCATGGCGGCGAAGGCTTCTTCCTCGCTAATGTCTTCCTCCTCCAGGCGTTCCAGGGCGATCTCCAAAGCCTCAAGCAAATCTTGGCGGTCGATATCATCGAGATCGGTATCTTTGGCAACTGTCTCGATCATCTCGCGCAGGTCTTCTTTCGCCGCCTCCACCGCCGCTGATGGCGGATCAAGGTTGAAATCCTCCCCTACAATCGCCGGCAGCAAGATCATGCCAACCATCGCAATCAACAACACAACGAGCGCGCCCAGTTCGCGCGGACGAAAGTCCATCCTGATGCGCTCGCTCGGGTCAATGGCGCGCGCGTGCGCCAGCGCATCGGCGATTTGCCGCGCTTCTATCTCCGGATGCGTCGATATCCGCCCGTGCATCAATTCGAAAGCGGTTGAAACCCGCTCGCGCAAGCCGAATTCAATATCAAAGTAGCGCGCCTTATCCGCCAGCGAACGGGGAAAGATCAGCGTATACAGCAGATTGAGGATGCCGCCGAGCGCGCAAAGCCCGGCCGCGATCAGCGCCAGTTGCTCGGCCGCCAGCCGAAAGCGAAAGTAACCGACAGCGCCGATCACCAGGCTAATCAGCAAAGCGGCGATCAGGGAGCGCGGGACAGTCCGCGATAGCAGGCGCCACTCATAGCGCTGTTCCCAGCGATCGAGGATCAGCTCAAGTTCGGTGGCTTTCGCCTTATGCGGTGATGCGTCTTCCATCTCAATATCCGTCCGCTGAAGATAGTGTTGCGGCACCCGTCAATCTGCGCGAAACACAAACAAGACGTCGTTCCGCAATTCGTCCGCGTCATAGACCGCGTGCACTAAGCGTAAGTACTTAACCCAATCTCCAATAGAGTGCCGGTTCTGTACGCCCTTAATTATGCCCGCGTGCTCTATACCCTGTGAAGCCAGCTTGAGAAAGTCGTCGTCTTCCACACAGGCGACTCGTCCCATTTCATTGGCGCGTTCCAAGTGTACCGAATCATCATCCCTCAACTGTCCGCGAATGATGTCAACGCCCTGCATTCTCAACTGCTCGACGATCTTTGGTGAAAGACTCTCGTCGAGATAGAAGCTCACGCGTCTTGTCGCCATAAGGGGATTCCACCATCTGGTCGTGATTTATGCTGGAAAGTTCGTGGCAAACATCAATGTACTGTTTGTGATCGGCGTAGTAGTTCAGCGCGTCCCGAACCATGTACAACTCAAGCCACAGATGGTCGGCGATTTGCTGCGCATCCATATGATGAAACTTCTGCAGACCCGCGATGGTCATCACCATAATGGTTGTGCCCTCGATGCAGGGACGCCCGCTGCGGACGAGCGGATGCGTAGTAATACCCGGCGCCAGTTGGTGAAACTTGACGCCCTTGATGTGCTCGCGAATCTTTGGCTGCTGGCGCTCCATCTCTTTATCCACGCGCTTCTCCGCCATTGCAATTTCCTCCGCTTGCCGGGCATCGCGCCCTCAGAAAGTTCATTATAACCGACGCATTCGCCACTTCCGGCAATCGAGGTTTAGCGGCAGGTCTGTGGCTTTCGCCTTATGCGATGACGCCCTATCCATCTACGTGTACGCTTGCCGTCCGGCACTGCGTCTTCGCGTCAGTCAACATAAAACATGTAGATGATGGTGTTTATCATTTCTTCGGCTGAATGCACCCCATGGACAAGGCGCAAGTACCTCACCCAATCGCCAATTGAGTACTTGTTTTGCTCGCCATAGATGATACCGGCGTGTACGATTCCCTGTGCCGCCAGCTTGATGAAGTCGTCGTCTTCAGTACACACGACCCGTCCCATGGCGGCGGCGCGTTCCAAATGCGCCGGATCATCTGCCCCTAGCGGTCCGCGAATGACGTCGATGGTCTGCATTCTCAACTGCGAGACGACTTTAGGTGACAGATTCTCGTCGAAATAGAACCGAATCCGGGTTTGTGCCATATTGCGCTTCTGCAAACTGCTTACCATTTATGCTTGAAAGTTCGTTGCAAACATCAATGTATTGCTTGTTATCAACGTAATAGTTCAGCGCATCTTGTACCATTTCCAACTCAAGCCACAAGTGATCGGCGATTTGCTGCGCGTCCATTTTATGGTGAGTCTGCAGGCCGGCGATGGTCGTCACCATGATGGTCGTGCCTTCAATGCAGGGACGCCCACTGCGGACGAGCGGATGCGTAGTAATACCCGGCGCCAGTTGGTGAAACTTGACGCCCTTGATGTGCTCGCGAATCTTTGGCTGCTGGCGCTCCATCTCTTTATCGACGCGCTTCTCCGCCATTGCAATTTCCTCCGCTTGTCGGGCATCGCGCCCGCTGCGCCAGTATTATAACCCAATCTACTCGCAATTTGGCTGCGCCGCTATACTCCGCTGCCAACTGCCAACGAGGAGCCCCATGCCCGATACCTACATCGTGACCGGCGGCGCCGGCTTCATCGGCTCCCATATCGCCGAGCGACTGCTGCGCGATGGCGAGCGCGTCCGCGTCATTGACAATCTCCTCACTGGCAGACGCGAAAATCTCGACTACCTCCAATCGCTCAACGGCGACCTGTTCAGCACTATCGCCAGCATCACCGTTCTCGACAGTTTGCGCCTCGTCTTTCAAGACGCCGATTATGTGCTGCATCAAGCGGCGCTGCCATCGGTCCCGCGCAGCATCGCTGACCCGCTCGAAACCCACCTTCACTGTGTCACCGGTACGCTGAACGTGCTGGTGGCGGCGCGCGACGCCGGCGTAAAACGCGTCGTCTATGCCGCTTCGTCCTCCGCTTATGGCGATCAGGCGGGCGATGCCAAAGTCGAAACGATGAAGCCGGCGCCGATATCGCCCTACGGCGTCGCCAAGCTGACCGGCGAATACTACGCCGCCGCCTTCAACCGCAGCTATGGCTTGGAGACCGTTTCACTGCGCTACTTCAACGTCTTCGGACCGCGGCAAGACCCGACATCGACCTATGCGGCTGTCATTCCCAAATTCATTACGGCGGTGCTTCGCGGTGAACGACCGACGATATATGGCGATGGGAGGCAAACCCGCGACTTCACCTATATTGACAATGTCGTGCACGGCAATTTGCTCGCGTGTAAAGCGCCCGGCGCAGTTGGCGAGACGATCAATCTCGCGGCCGGCGGACGCATCGCCATTATCGATCTGGTGAGGCAGTTGAACGCAATCATGGGTACAGATGTCAAGCCGATACACCGGGACGAGCGCCCTGGCGATATCAAGCACTCGCGCGCCGAGATCGGGAAAGCGCGCCATTTGCTCGGTTATTCGCCAATTGTCAGCTTCGAGGATGGTCTGCGCCGAACGGTGGACTGGTATCGAGGTCGCTAATCACGCTCACATTGGATTGCCTCGCAAGCCCCTAATTCGACTCGCTCTAGCCGTGATTCATCGCGCCGTCCGTCGCTGCGCCGCGTACATTTGGCATTCGATAAAGCCTTCGCTATAATGCTTCCAATTGGCCGGCAAGGTCGGAGGCAGCGCATGTACACCGACATAAGCAGCGAAGACTTCCGCGAACAATTCGCCGGCGGCGATTGCCAATTCATTGATGTGCGCGAAGAGGAAGAACACGCCGAAGTCCATATTCCTGGCACGGTCAACATTCCGCTCAGCGAATTTCCCGCCCGCGTTGATGAAATCAGCGAAGACGCGCCCGTCATCCTCGTCTGCAACACCGGCGTTCGTTCGTCACAGGCGGCGCTCTTCCTGGCGGGCATGGGCTACGACCAGGACCTTATCTACAATCTGGAAGATGGCACCAAAGGCTGGATGAAAAAAGGATACGCAATCGAAGGTGGACTGGCGGAGTAGCTTGCTCAGGAGCCGCTGCCTCGCATCCGCTTATTGAGTATGTGAACGACAAAGGAGTTTTTTCCGATGGTCTTACGCTCACTGGTAGGCGCAAGCGTCAAACGCAAAGAAGATCCCGGTCTCATTACTGGCGCGGGCAAGTACGTCGGCGATATAAAACTGCCGGGCATGGGCCATGTCGCATTCCTGCGTAGCCCTTATGCACACGCCAAAATTATCAGCATTACCGCCGGGACAGCACTGGCGCGCGAAGGCGTGTTAGCGGTGGTCACTGGCGACGATCTGCGCGATCAATACGATCCGGTTCCTGTTGCCGGCGGTGATCACGCGCTGGAGCATTACAGCCATCTCGCGCTTTCTGTGGATCGCGTTCGCCACGTTGGCGAAGCAGTCGCGGCTATCATCGCGACGAGCGCCGAGGTTGCCGCGGATGCGCTCGAAGATGTCGCGGTCGAGTGGGAAGAGTTGCCCGCCGCCGCCGATCTGCTGAGCGCCTATAGCGGCGACGCCCCGATGGTCTTTGACGGGCTTGACAGCAATATCATCGACGAAGGCGAGAAGAAGACCGACGACATCGACGAGGTCTTCGCGGGCGCGCCCCACACCATCAGCCAGCGCATGCTAAGCCAGCGCGTCGCCGGCGTGCCGATGGAAGTACGCGCGGTGGCCGCGGCGCCCGATGCGGTTACTGGCGGTCTCACGCTTTGGTCAAGCACGCAGATTCCGCATGGCGTACGGACGGCGCTGGCTGGCGCGCTGCGCCTGCCCGAGAGTACGCTGCGGGTGATCGCGCCCAATGTCGGCGGCGGCTTCGGCGTCAAGAATCAACTCTATCCGGAAGAGATCGTGGTGGCGAAGCTGGCGCAGATTCATAATATGCCGCTGAAATGGGCGGGCACGCGCGTCGAGCACTTTATCTCCACCACCCATGGCCGTTCGCAGCTCGCCGATGTCGAGGTCGCTTATAATGACGACGGTCGAATCCTAGGTTTGCGCCTGCACGTAATCGGAGAACTGGGCGCTTACCCGCCCTTCTACGACATCGCCCACCTGACCGGCTTGATGGCGACGGGAAATTACGATATCCAGTCGGTTCATTTCAAGGCGAGCAATGTCTTCACAAACACGGTGTCAGTCGCGGCTTATCGCGGGGCTGGACGCCCGGAGGCGATCTATTATATCGAGCGCGCCATCGAAATGATCGCCGACGAGCTCGGGATCGACGCCGCCGATGTGCGCCGCCGCAATTACATCAAGCCGGAGCAGTTCCCCTACAAGACGCCGACCGGCTCCACGTATGACACCGGCGATTACGAAGCCAATCTAAATGCCGCGTTGGAAACATCAAAATATGAAGCCTTGCGCGCCGAGCAGGCGCAGCGCCGCTCGAATGGATCGGACAGGCTGCTCGGCATAGGTTTGGCGACCTATGTTGAAATGTGCGGATTTGGACCCTACGAGAGCGGCCAGGTGCGCGTCGAGCCAAGCGGCACCGTAACCGTCTACACCGGCACATCGCCGCACGGTCAAGGCTTGCAGACAACCTTCGCCCAGATGGTCGCCGACGAAATCGGCGCAGATTATGACCAGATCGTCGTACGCCACGGTGACACCGGCTCGCAGCCATCGGTGTTGGCACCTTCGGCAGCCGCAGCCTGGCCATCGGCGGCTCTGCCATCGTCCGCGCTTCGGAAAAGGTGCGCGAGAAGGCAATCAGCATCGCCGCCCACATGCTGGAAGCGGCGCCCGGCGATATCGAATTCGCCGATGGCGAGTATCGTGTCAGAGGCGTTCCCAGCCGCAGCCTCGGTCTCGGCGAGATCGCCGCGCGCGCCTACTCGGACAACCTGCCCGATGACATCGATACCGGTCTGGAGGCGACCGATTTCTTCCGCCCGCCCGATTTCATTTACCCCTTTGGCACTCATGTGGCGGTGGTCGAGATCGAGAAGGATACGGGCCTTATCAGCCTGCGCGAGTTCTACTCGGTCGATGACTGCGGTCCGCGCATCAGTCCTCTGCTGGTCGAAGGGCAAATCCACGGCGGGCTGGCGCAGGGCATCGGGCAAGCGTTGCTGGAGGAAATCGTCTTCGACGAGCAGGGCCAGCTATTGACCGGCACGATGATGGATTACACCATGCCGCGCGCCGACAATTTCCCGACCTTCACCATCGCCAAGACGGTCACCGAAACGACGCTGAATCCGCTGGGCGCCAAGGGCATCGGCGAAGCAGCGACCATCGGTTCGACGCCGGCGGTGGTCAACGCCGTGATTGACGCCCTCGAACCCTACGGCCTGCGCCATCTTGATATGCCGCTAACGCCGCATCGAATCTGGGAAGCGATTCATTCGGCATAAGCGGCCGTCGGCTCGCCATGTCATCGAGATACTCACTTCCGCGCGACCTGGACGAAGTTGAGCAGATGGTCGAGCGGCTTGAGGATTATCTGCTCGGCGATGCCATGTATCTGCCGATTGGCAGCAGCTTCTTCCGCCAATCCAGCACTCCGCAAATGACCTTGGGCGCCCTGCTGCTCCGGCGAAGGCGCCTGTGCCGTCTCCGCTCCAAACTGAAACGCGCCGACGGCTTCCGTCTCAATGCCGCGCTGGCGCATCACGACCAACAGCAGCGCGAATGGACGCTGCATTACGAGAAGAAGCTCAGACAAGAAGTCCCAGCACGGCTTAGGGTGATGGCCGGTTTCTTCCGCGAGTGCAGCGAAAACCCGCGCGATTGCGCCGGCGCCTACCCGGTCGAAGCGCTGAGGCGGAGCATCATACAGGAAATCCTGCTCGCGATGGCTGAGTTTGGCTACGAAAGGGGCGATCTGAGCGCGGCGGTCCGTCCAGCCGATCAAGCGCTGCGGCGCATCCTGCACGCCGGCGAATTTATCTGGTCGCCGGTGTTGGAAGAGGTCTATCCGCGAGCGACGTTTTGGTGGTTATACGGCAGTCCGGGCGTCGCGTAGCGCGAGCCATTGCGGGATTCGCGAAATAACATTGGCCAACAGGAAAATCGAAGCATGAGGTTAACGACATTCTGCGCAATCCTTGTCTTCCATCTGTTTGGCGGCCTATCCAGCGGCCAAAGCTATCATGTGCGAGTCGACAGCGATACCAATTTGCGAGACGCCAATAGCCTAGACGGGAGTATCGTTGAAACGATACCCGCAGGCACGGTCCTGCCGGTCATCAATTGGGCAGCGGACTGGCTGAAAGTCGTTAGGGGGAGAGAGCGCCTGTGGATGGCTGATTGGGTGAACTACACCCTCCTTGAGTTCAGCGAAGACGCGCAGGCCAATACAGCGAAACCTGACATGACAGAAAGGCTTCTGTCTACGGCAAGCTGTTGTGCTGTTGAATGGATGTGCGAGGACGAAAGAACGCGGGTCAGCGCCAGTTGGGCTTACCGATTCGGACGCTGCCACGTGGAAACCGCGTACCTAAAGCCGGAATATCGCGTTTACAACTGTTGTTTCCTAAGCCGTCCCTGTTTCGGCGACGAAGCCTGGCGCGAGGGATACACTAGTTTTCAGAATCTTCAATGTGAGGTGCGGAGCGTAGAAATCACGGGATCGGATGAATTCACAGAGCAGCTGCATCGAGCTTTCGCCATGCTCAAGCACCGGGCGCCGGTCTGGTACGCCTATGCCATCAGCGGCTTGGACTCGGTCACCGAGGTCGCGGAAGCGCTTCCCGCCGGCGTTCACGTAAGATCGAGGCAATTCCACGAGAAGGCGAGCGCGCTGCAATTTGACGCGCCCGGCGAGGCGCCCACCATCTGGATGGCGAGTGTGCTGGCGCATGAAGCCTGCCATGTCCACCTCTTTGAGGCGAAAGTCTTTCTGACGACCAGCACCTCGGCAGCCGAAGAAAAACTGTGTACGGAAGTGCAATTGACGGTGGCGGACATCATTGATCCCACGGACTATTTCAACGACTATCTTCAGACGTTAATCGACAATATCCATAATCCCGAGTACCAATGGTGGTAGACCGCCTGCTTGCGCTATGAGCCGCTTTTTCTTTGTCCTTGCAGATGCTCTACTCGGCGCTGGCTTGATGCTCCCACGCCGTTCGTTGAGTTCTTTAATCGGTGGTGTATAATTTGAGCGAGCATTTCGCAGGAGGCTCAGCATGAAGACCTACACAATGGAATCCGCCGTAGCCAATTTTGACGAATTGATGAAAGACGCGCAGGAAGGACTGACCATTTACATCATCGGCGGCGACGGTCGCGAGTATGAATTGATTCTCAAACGCATGCCTGTCAACAAGCCGAGAAAGCCAGGTCTGTTCAAGGGTCAGATCACAATCGCGGATGACTTTGATGACCCTCTTCCCGAATTTGAACCGTACATGAAATGAGGTACTTGCTAGACACATCGGCCTTGCTTTGGTACGTTTCAGATCATCAGAGGCTTAGTTCAGTTGCCGCTGAACGGATGAAGGATCCCGCATCTACTTTTCACTTGAGTCTGGTCAGCATTTGGGAAGTAGCCATTAAGTTTAATATGGGCAAGTTAGATCTTCCCTTGCCCTTCGACGAATTCGTTGACAAGACGATTCAAAGCTACAGCCTCAGGCTCCTCTACATTCAGATTCCACGTTTGAGACGAGTGGCTCGTTTGCCCCTCCACCACCGAGACCCCTTCGACCGTCTGCTAATCGCGCAATCACAAGTTGAGAACATCCCCGTAATCACCAGCGACGTCGCCGTTGATTCATACGAGATCCACGCGTCTGGTAACCTAGCCCACCCGCTGGCTAGATGGCAGTCCGAGCCTTGTCTGGTACGCTCGTTGAGTTCTTCAATCAGTGGTGTATAATGTTCTTGAGCAATTCGCAGGAGGCTCTGCATGAAGAAATTCACCGTGGAAGAAGCGAAGCAGAACCTTGACGAGGTACTGGAACACGCCAATCAGGGTGGAACCGTTATCCTGATCGGCGACGATGAAAAAGCCTACGAACTCGTCGCCACAATCTATGCCAAGCCAGGTCCACGTAAAGCCGGGCGTCTCAAGGGCAAAATCAAAATAACTGATGAATTCTATGAGCCATTGCCAGAGTTCGAACCGTACACAAAATGAGCTATTTGCTTGTCAATTCAGCCTTTCTCTGGTTCGTGACCGGCGACAGAAAGCTAAGCACGCTAGCACGTAGAGTCCTCGAAGTGTCAGAAGACGACGTCTACTTAAGCATGGCGAGCATATGGGAATTGGCGATAAAGGCCAACTTAGGAAGAGGGCTGGAGTTGCCCCAGCCGTTCCAGGAATTTGTCGACGTAGAGTTGCAGGCCGAGCGCATAAAGATTCTGAACATTAGACTCGAGCACATTAAACGAGTTGCGTCGATGCCACTCCACCACCGCGACCCCTTCGACCGTCTGCTAATCGCGCAATCACAAGTTGAGAACATCCCCGTCATCACCAGCGACGTCGCCTTTGATTCATACGAGATCCAGCGCGTCTGGTAACCTAGCCTACGCGACATGAGCCTATTCATTTTTTTCATCTTCGCCGCCGTGCTACTTGGCGCTGGCGCCATGCTTTCGCCCGCCTGGCGTACGTCACAGCCGCGCGTCGCCCTCGCGGCAACGCTGTGCTTGGCTCTCGTAGTAGGCGGCGCCGTATTCTACGCCGAGACCATCGGCTGGGACACGCTGGTAGTCGATTATCTGCTCTTCGCCTTGCTTTCCGGTGTTGTGCTCGGCGGTACGCTGTCTACCGCCCAAGCCCGCGCAGAAGCAAGAGGCGAGCGTCTGGAGGATCGCGATCAGGGCTGGCCTGGTCCTGGCGACCTGGCTTTCTTTGCCTTCGTGGCCCTCCTGCTTCTTGTACCGCTCTTTCACCTCGCGGCGCCGCTAGGCGATAGGGGACCAGTCCTCGGTTTTCACAGTCTGGCAGTTCGCGAGGGCGGTTCGTTCACGTCTCTTGCTCCCTACCTGCCGGACGAGCGCGTGATTGTCTCGCCTGGCTTTCACGCCTTATCCGCCTACCTCAGCGCTCAACTGGAGCAGTCGATTCCGCTCATTCAACTGAGTGTGGCGGCGGTGGTCATGCTGCTCATCGTATGGCTGGCTTATGACTTCGGCGCTGAACTGGTAAACAAACGGCTCGGCCGAGCAATGGCGGGCGCCGCGCTGCTTTGCATCGGCTGTTATCGCAGCTACCTGGATGGACATTTCGCTGAACTATTGGCGCTGCTATTCATGTTCGCCTTCTTGCTGTACGCGCTGCGACTGTCGCGCAAATTCAACCTCGCCGATCTCATCGCCGCGGGCTTGATGCTGGGCGCGGTCGCCTACACCGGCTTGAGCCTAACCCTCGCGACCCTGCTCGGCTGGACTGCGCTGCTCGTCCTCATCTGGACACCGGGGCGCGGCGAATCCACCGCTGTCGCGCGCTGGGCGCTGACATTCGCCATACCGGCCGTCACCTTTCTCGGCATCGCCCCCTGGCTGGTCAACAATCTGCAGCTGATTTGGCCGATCGCGCCCTCGCCTTTCCCCGCCGACCCAAGCAATCTCTTTGCCATCATTCATGAACAGGGCATCGTGATCGCACTTCTGGCGTGTAGGGGCATTTGGATCGGGCTGAGCGCGCGCGGGCGCCTCCGGTTTGTCTCGCTGCTGATGCTGACCTGGCTGCTGCTTATCATCGAGTTCTCATGCGTTGGCTTCATCGGGCGCTTGCTGCCGCCTATCGGCGAGCTGACAAATGCGCCGAATCTGGCGCGGCACGGCGTGATCCTGCCATTTATATGGTTTGGGGGCATTGCCTTGCTTTCGATGTGGGATGAGCGCGTATCGAGCCTGCTCAAGGCGCGCTTGCGAAAAGCGTCATTGCCCATCATCACGCTCGCTGCGGCACTGCTGGTCCTGCTGGCGGTCGCGTTTCGTCCATTGTTGGATGTGCTCGGCTTTCCGCCGCCGGCGCTCAGCGATGACGAGGTAGCAGCGATGATCTGGCTGCGCGCAAACGCGCCGCCCGATGCAATCGTCATGGCAGCGGATGCTGACGCTTGGTTGCCGGTATTCGCCGAGCGGCGGGCAATCGACTTCAGCGCGATACGCTACTTTGAGTGGGATACCGTCACTGGCGAATACGCGAGCAATGACGACGTCGATTACGTGTATGTGCCAGCAAATGCGGCGGCGCCCAAGGATTCACCGCTGACGCTTTTGTTCGAACAGGGAAATGCGCGAATTTATGAATTGACCGTGGATTCGGGTTGAGATTCCGAGCGCGACCTTACGCGCCGACCTCGGCTAAGCTGACTGACGAAAATTCCAGCTACGCCCGCGGAAGCTACCAGTAGCGACGCGATACCTCCAGCATCGTGACCCAAATGAATCATTATAAATCCACCAACAACCATCAGACAAACGACGACAAACGCAGTATTCTGTCCTTTGTTGACCTCATCCGCACTATTCTTTAGCTCTGCCTTTGCCAGTTCGACGAAGTCGTCGTGCTGCTTCCGGTCCAAGTCTTGATCAGTACGGAGTTTCTCTTCAGCGATATCGAGAATGCGGTCGCTGGCCTCAAGGCTCTTGATCTCGCGCTGTTCATACCGGTTGAAAATCCGCTCGGCAGCGCCCGGAATAATCGCGTTCCAGCCAGCGGCAACCTCCGGTGAAGGAAGGTCGCTGCTGTATAGTTCTTCCCGCGTGATCTGGAGCCCGATACTAATGAGTTTGCGACTGAACTCGTCTCGTTCGTCTTCCGGTATGCCTTCAAAGATCTCAGGGGGAAATACCAAGTCGTCAGTTGGCTCAGCCGTATCGCCTTCTGCCTCCTGCGCTTCATTGTCTCGATTACTCATTGGCGATCTATCTCGCCATTGGCATTTTCGTATTCTTTTATCGCCTGATACAAAGATTCGCCAATATCTTGCCAGACAGAGCGCGCTCGTTTCTTTTCAAGCGCGCGCAAGTCGTCTTGTAAATTCCTGAGCACTTGTTCGCTCTTTCCCTCGTTTAGCGCGCCAAACATATCAAAAGCGCTGGCCATGCCGTGCAAGAACGGACGCTCCGGCAACAGATACTTTCGCGCGATTTCTCTCTTCTGGTCGTCCATGTACAACAACCTTGCGCACTTCGTTGGCGCTTCACAGTTATTTTATGCAGTTTAGCAGTATAGTGTCAACAGATTTGTCAGACGCTCATGAGTGGTTTTGCCCAAACAATGTAACATATTCTGCATTACAATTCGCCAAGAATGGTTGAGACAGGAAACGCCCCATGTCCAAACGAAAAGTCGTCCTTACCGGCGCCAGCGGAACCATCGCCGGCGTCTTGCTGCCCGCGCTGCGCGAACTTTATGACCTCACCTTGCTCGATAATCGAGCCACCGACAAAAATGGCGTCGAAGTCCAAGGCGTAAACGTCGTCGACCTTATGAACAAAGATCGCGACCGCTATCGACAATTCTTCGCTGGCGCCGACGCGGTGGTGCATTGCGCCTATCATCGCCTCGAGGGTCAAGGCGACGATGCCTACTTCTCATCGGAATTGGAGAACCTGCAGCTGGCTTATAATGTCTATCAGGTCGCCTGGGAAGAAGGCGCGCGCCGCTTGGTCGCCGCCAGCACCAACCACGCCGCTGACTTCTACGAGAACTACGCCCTCGATGACCTCGTACCCATGGTCAGGCCCGATCAAAATGCATCCGACAATTGGTACGGCTGGGCGAAGATCGCCTTCGAGCAGATTGGGCAAGTATACGCCAGCGGCGTCACCCACAGCGGACGGCCGCTGGAAAATGTGCAGATCCGCATAGGCGGACCGCGCGAGACCGATCTCGCCGAGACGCCGCGTGGCGATCTGCGCCGCATGCGCCGCGCCCTGGCCGTTTACATCAGCCAGCGCGACATGTCGCAGCTATTCATCAAGAGCATCGAGACCGAAGACATTCGCAACGACCTGGGTGTTCCCTTCCAAATCTTTTATGGCATCAGCGCCAATTCACACGCGTTTTGGAGCATCGCCAATGCCCGCCACGTTATCGACTATGCGCCGCAAGACAACTCGGAGGAACGCTTCTTCGACTTGATCCAGGCGCATATGAAAGCCGCTGGCAAAGCCTGACCATAGCTGACGAAGACTGTAGGGGCGACCTACTAGGTCGCCCGCCATCGTATTGCAATCAGAGCGGGCGACAGGGAGCCTGAGGAGGGGACAGATTCACTTCGCCAGCAGGTGTGGCGCTGCTTTGTCGATATAGGGTTTCAGCGACTGCAACGCGCCTTCCAACGCCGCCAACGCAAAGTCAATCTCGCCCGCGCCCATTGGCGTCGAAATGCAGAACATGCCGCGGTTGCTGGTGTAGACGCCGCGGTTTAGCAATTCGAGGTGCAGCAGCTCGCGCAGCCGGCCCAATCCTTGTCCGGCGCGAGCGGCATCGCCTAAAGTAATCACCTGCGCGTCCGTCCACTGTATCTGTTGCAGTGAGCCGTAGCCCAGGCATTGCGCGCGAATTGCCAGCGAGCCAAACAAGGCATTGACGCCCGCTGCCAAGCGATCGCCCAAGCCGTTGATGCGTTCAATCGACGTTTGATCCAATAGATTCATTGCGGCGACGCCAGCGCTCATGGTGATGTTGTTGCCATTGAATGTGCCGCTGTGGTAGAGGAAGTCGGCGCCCGCCGCCGGACTGAACTGCGCCATGATATCCGCCCGTCCGCCGAAGGCGCCGACCGGGAATCCGCCGCCAATGATTTTGGCCAGCGCCGTCATATCCGGAAGCGCGTCTTCCGCCTCTTGCAAGCCGCCGCAGCTGAGTCGAAAGGTGACGATCTCATCAAAAAGCAGCAGCACGCCAAATTGATCGGCCAGCTGACGCAAACCGCGCAGGTAACCCGGCGCCGGCGGTATCATGCCACCGGCATTCGGCATCGGCTCGACGACGATGCCGGCGATGTGTTGATGATGCTCGCTTAGTAGCGCTTCCATCGCCGCTAAATCGTTATAAGGCGCAACCAAAACGGCGTTGAGCACTGCATCTGGCACGCCGCGCCCTTCGACGCGGGAAGCCGGCTGGTCGTCAGCGTCCAGATCAGGGCTGACGTTCACTTCTACAAAATCGTGCGAGCCGTGATATCCGCCATCCATCTTGACGATGATGTCGCGACCGGTAAAGGCGCGCGCCGCCCGCATCATCATCATGGTCGCCTCAGTGCCAGAGTTGGTGAAGCGCAGCATTTCGATACTAGGCACGCGCTCAATCAACAGCTTTGCGAGCGCCACCTGCGGCTCGGACGCCGACCCGAAGACTGTGCCGCGCGTCAATTGATCGGCCGCCTCTTCGACAACCGCCGGCTGCGCGTGACCGTGAATCAGCGATGTATAGTTGTTCAAAAAGTCGACATAGCGGTTCCCGTCACAGTCCGTGAGCCAGGCGCCGTCGCCGCTCACCATATAGGTTGGGTAAGGCGCGTACCAGGTGGAGCTGCGCGTCTCTCCGCCTGGGAGGTAGCGTTGCGCTTCAACGTGCCGCGAGCGCGATCCGCCCGTGCGTTCCCGATAGCGCGCCTCTACCTCACGCTCAATCTGCGCCGCGGCGACTACTGTTTTCATCTTGCGATCCTCCTGCTGGGGAATTCCGCATCAATACTCGGAGATTGTAATCAAATCCGCAATTGGAAGCCAAGAATGGCTTGTTGCCCTTTCTAATGCGGCGTCTCCAGCTCGCCGCAATTGCAATGGTCAGGCAGCCCGCTCTATTCTATAATCGACCATGTCCAACAATTTGCTGCGGAGTCCAGATGCGACGCTTGATCTTGGTTCTTCTCATCTTAAACACAATGGCGGGAATGAGCGGCGCCCAGGAAGGCGAATTGGAGCTGACCTGGAGCCCGGTGTGGAATACGATTACCGGCACCATCGAAGTCGTCGGCAGCGCCAACATCCCCGACCAGTTTTACTTCTTCCTCGAAGCCGCGCCCTGGGACCCGGCCGATGACGCGCCGACCTGGATGCCGGTTACCAGTTTTGCAATGACGCCGGCGACGGATGATGTGCTGGGCAAGTGGAATAGCACTCGCTTCCCCGATGGCTTTTATCAGTTGCGGCTGCATGCGGTGAACAGCGCCAACGAAAGCTTCCATTATGTGCTGGCGCCAATCTTGATCAATAACGATGGCGAGCTCGTCAACCTGGAGGCGGTGCAGGTCATCGCGATGCCAGGCATGGCGCAAGCGAGCGCCGCGCCTCAATTGGAGAATCGTTTGCCTCTTCAGGTCGGCGGGCATATCAAGAACTTCGACGAGAAGTCGCAAGCGGCGATGCGTACAGCCGGCATGACCTGGGTGAAAAAGCAGGTGACCTACGGCATTTCCGATGGCAAAGACCTCATTGAGGCAGCGCACGCGCAGGGGTATAAAGTGCTGCTTGGCGCATTGGGCCAGAAAGAACGGCTGGCGGAAGACTTCAATGAGTATGTGGCGGAATTCGCCAAATACGTCGCCCATTTGGCGCAACTCGGCGCTGATGCCATTGAAGTTTGGAACGAGCCCAATATCGACCGCGAATGGCCCGCCGGTCAGGTGAATGGGGCCAGTTATACGCGCTTGCTAAAAGCGGCTTACGAAGCGATCAAAGAGGCGAATCCAGATACGCTGGTCATTAGCGGAGCGCCCGCGCCGACCGGCTTCTTCGGCGGCGGCTGCGCCTGGAGCGGCTGCGATGACGATGTCTTCATGTATCAGATGGCAAACGCCGGCGCCGCCAACTATGCCGACTGCATCGGCATTCACTACAACGAAGGCATCTTGCCCCCAAGAGCGCAAGGCGGCGACCCACGGAGCGAGCATCCCACGCGCTATCTCATACCGATGTTAAGACGCGTCACCTGGCCCTTCCGCAATGCTGATATCCCGATGTGCATGACCGAGATTGGCTATCTCTCGCCCGAAGGTTATGGTCCCTTGTCTCAAGGCTTCGCCTGGGCGGCGACCACCTCTGTCGCCGAGCAAGCGGCTTGGCTCTCACAGGCATTGCTGATCATGTCCAACTATGACGCCATGCCGGTGGAGTTGGCAATCATCTGGAATATCGATTTCGAACTGTACGGCGAGGATCCGCAAGCCGGCTACGCCATCATCCGGCCCGATGGCAGTTGCCCAGCCTGCGAGGCAATCGCCGAATTGCAGCGCTAGCGGACATGCGATCATTCATAATGTTGTAGGGGCGTCTCGGCGAGACGCCCGCTAAATGGACCTCAGATTCAGTGCGATCCTGAGGGACGCCCCACGGTTCCGTTTGGCGAAACCATTATAAGATTACAGTTGCATACCGTGCGGAGAGTCCTGTGATGCTGCGCATTGCAAGATCGCTGATTCTTGGGCTGCTACTGGGCGCCATTGCCGGGCTCTATTTGGGCTGGATTCAGTTCCCGCCCGATGCGCGCAATAGCCGCATGGGAGACTTGTCACAACGTCATATAGACGACTACACCGTCATGATCGCCGCTGGCTACGTCTCTGCGCCCGACCTTGACGGCGCCCTCGAACGTCTCCACCGGCTAGAGATTGGCGATGTTGGCTTTTACCTTCAGGAAACCACCGAGCGGATCATCCGCACATCTGCGCGCGACCTGGATGATATCCGCTTACTCGTTCAGTTGGCGCATGATATGGGACGGCTGACGACAGCGATGGCGCCCTTTCGGGATTTGGATGGCGGCGACCCATGACAAGCCCAATCTCAGATGCTGGCAAAAACGACGAACGCCCCCCCGGTTACTTTTCCTATTCGCTATTTGCTATAAGCCTGATCGCGGGTATAGCGCTGGGCTTGGCGCTGACGCGCATGCACGGTCCTTTGCGGCAAGGTAACGCTGAACCCTGGCAGCTGAACGCCGAAGATCGTCGTCACTACGCAATCGCGATCGCCTTGGAATACGGGCATAGCGGCGATCTGCCGACGGCGCTGAACAAACTGATTGCGCTGCGACCCTCGCAGGATCCGCTCGACGCGCTGGCGGAAGCGGCTTGCGCCTTAGGCGGCAGCGGCTATTTGGGCAGCGAAAGCGGAATCACGGCAGTACGCAGCGCCGTGGCCCTCTATGCATCGCAGGGGCGCTCGGGTTGCGCCGAACGATTACTGCCGCTTCATACCAACGACAACGCACCGGCCGTTGCAGACGACGGCGTATCGAAAGCTGAAATCGCAAGGCCGCAGCCGACCAAACCGCCTCTGCTAGCTGGCGACGCGGAACCGCGGAGACAACGTGTCGGCCCCACGCCCGTTCCGTTGCGCAGATTCGAGGCGCGCGCCGCTAGGTCATTCTGTGATACCGCCAAGCCTGCCCTTATCGAATTGCGCGTCGTCGATTATCTGGGGCGCGGCATCCCGGGCCAGCGTATCCGCGTGCGCTTTGGCGATCAAGAAGACGTGTTTCTCAGCGGGCTTAAGGTCGACCGCGGCGATTCTTACGCCGACTTCCAAATGGAAGAAGGCATCAATTACGCCATCGATATGCCGGGCGCGGCGGATGCCTTGGCTGCCAGCTTGAGCACTGGCGCCTGTTACAGCGGCAACCGCCGAACGCTGAAGTCCTGGCGCGTCACCTTCGTCGAGACCTGATTCCGCTCGCCTTCTCAAAGGTGTTCTGTACGGGCGAGCGACTTGCAGTGTCTCCGCGCAGCGGTGGCTCGCCCCATAACACTTACAAAGCCGCAACCCTCGCCATAGCTTCGCGTAGAATCTTTAGCGCCTGAATATTGTTTAAGGACGGATGAAAATGCAGAAGCATGAAAAAGCCTCGCAATTCAGCACTGGCGTATTTTTCGTTGGGCTGGGTCTTTTATTCGCCACCGGCTGGTGGTGGCCCGGCATTATGTTTGTGATCGCGGCCTCGATGATGGCGGGAACAGTGGCCGCTGGCGAAAGCTGGACTTCGGCGACCGGCGCCCTCTGGCTGATTGGCATCGGCGTCGTCTTCGGCATCCCCGGTCTGATAGGCGATATCGCTGGCGCTTTCTGGCAAATCTTCCCGCTGATTCTGATCGGCATGGGGCTATTTATGCTTTTCGGCGGCAAATACCGCCCAAGCGTCAGCGGCAAGCGCAAGAACGACGACGATATCCGCAAAGTCTAAAGCCCGCCAGCACGCGGCAATATTGACATTCATCTTGCTCAGGCTATACTGATTCCTGCGGCGGGATGGTGGAATGGCAGACACGGGCGCCTTAAAAGCGCCTGCCCGAAAGGGCGTGAGGGTTCGAGCCCCTCTCCCGCTACTAACTGCGCAAGGAGCGATAAATCCATCTGTTGCGTCAAGTCTCGATCCAGGTTAACATATTCTATAGGCTTAGGAGCAATTAGCCGCCGGTCAAGGAGACGCATAATGGCAGCAGAAGCGCTAAATTCACAAGAATCTAACCGGTCGCTTCGTCGTGCCAAGATATCATGCTCCCCTGAATCCTTGACGCCGGAAGAGGCTTTTCTCGATGACATCCGTGTCAGCCTGCAAGAAATAGAGGCTGACGCTGTCGTCGATAGCAGACAGCGAATTCGTGAACTGCGAGCGCAATTGAAAGATGCCAAGGCCGACTGTTAGGCAAACCAGGCGCTTCGACAGTCGGCTTGAGAAATTGGCTCGGAAGTATCCCCAAGCTCTCGACGCATTAGACGAACTCATAGAGGAACTTGAACAGGGAAACCGTCCAGGCACACGTTATCGCCGTGTGGGCGACGTCGTCTATCGTGTACGCCTGGTCAATCGATCAGCTCGCGCTGGCAAACGCGGCGGCTTCCGCATCGCGTATCATGTTGGCGCTGAACACACGATAACTCTCATTGCGATTTGCGCAAGGAGCGACTGCAGAGACCTCGACGAAACGCGGATTCGTCGATTCATAAATGAACTATAAGCTCGCATTCTCGCCCTACCGCGCCAGCTGCAAATCGTGCAAGCCGGCATACACGCCATCCGCCGCCAGCAACTCCTCATGACTGCCCTGCTCGCAGATTCCCTTCGGCGTCAGCACCAAAATGCGGTCGGCATTGCGGATCGTCGACAGCCGGTGGGCGATGACGAGCGTGCTGCGATTTTCGATAAGCCGCTCCAATGACCGCTGCACGAGGCGCTCGCTTTCGTTGTCTAGCGCGCTGGTCGCCTCATCGAGGATAATCAGCGGCGGATCCTTCAAGAACAGCCGCGCGATGCTCAGCCGCTGCCGCTGACCGGCGGAAAGTTTGATGCCGCGCTGGCCGATCTCGGTGTCATACCCATTTGGCAGCTCCATAATGAAGCCATGCGCATAGGCCTTCTTCGCCGCGGCGATGATCTCTTCCTGGGTCGCGTCTGGCTTGCCGTAGCGGATATTGTCCGCCACCGTAGCGCCGAAAAGGTAAACATCTTGATCGACCGTGCCAATATTGCGCCGCAGCGCGCGCAAGCTGTACTCGCGAATATCCACGCCATCGAGGCAGATGCGCCCGGCGTCGGCATCATAGAAGCGCGGTATCAGCGCGCTTAGCGTAGTCTTGCCCACGCCGGACGCGCCAACCAGCGCGACATATTCGCCGACGCTGATCTTCAGCGACAAGTCCTGCACGACCGTGCCGTAGTCGGCTCGGTAGCTGAAGCTTACGCGCTGTACGTCCAACTCGCCGCGCACCCGCTCCGGCACATACGCTGGCGTCGGATCTTGAATCGCCGGTGGAGTTTCGATCATGTCCATGAAGCGATGGAAGCCGGTGATGCCTTCCTGAAACCAGCGAGCGAAATTCACCAGCCGCCCAATCGGCTCGATCAAGATGCCGACATAAAGCAAGAATGTGATCAGATCCGACAGGTCTAGCGCCGCCCGCGTAATGGCTAGCGCGCCGAAGACCACCACCACCACCGTCATCAACTGGGCGAAATTTTCCATTCCGCCGTAGAAAAAGATCTCGCTCTTGTATTCCAGCCGCCGGCTCTCGACGAAGCGCGCGTTCGCCTCATCGAACTTCGCCCGCTCCCAGTCTTCGTTGGCGAAGGACTGCACGACGCGAATGCCGGCCAGCGTATCCTCCACCTGCGCGTTGACCTCGGCCACCCGCTCCTTGCTCAAGCGCATGGCGCGGTTCATCTTGCGGTTGAAATGCAGCGACCAGAGGATCATAAGGGGCAGGAAGGCGATCACAATAAGGCTCATTGCCGGGTTGATGCTGAGCGTGATCAGGAATACGCCAATGAATTTGACGATGCCCAGAAATAGATCCTCCGGTCCGTGATGCGCCAGTTCTGAGATTGCGAACAAGTCACTGGTGATTCGGGACATTAGCTGGCCCGTCTTCTGATCATCGTAGAAGCTGAAGGACAGCTTCTGATAATGGGCGAAAAGCTCGCGCCGCATGTCTCGCTCCATCTTCGCGCCCATCATGTGCCCTTGGTAATCGACGAAGAGATTGCAGAGCGTATGGGCGACAACCAGCGCCAGCATGATCAGCGCCATAAGGGCGATTTCCCCGATTGGATCGGCGACGCCCTCGCCCAACAGATTCTGCGTGATATGCCGGACGCAAAGCGGCAGAATCAGCGTGATCGCCGAGACGATGAAAGCGCAAAGCAGATCAAGCGCCAGGGTGCCGAGGTATGGACGGTAAAACGATAGAAACTTTAGGGCTCGATAATTCAAGCGAAAACTCCTTGACTTGATACGCAGCGGATTATAACAGCATCCCGCTCAAGGCTTGATAAACTTCGCACATTTGTGCTAGGTATGTTATAATTGGCGAAGATTGCGAAGATTCACAGACAGGAGCGAATGACAAGATGTGGTTTCGACTTTCGATTCTCGTGCTAGGAGCAATTATTGTCGCCGGCTGCGACGCCATGGCCGCCGAAATTAGCGAAGAAATGGCGCCGCAAATCAGCACTGAAGTCGCGATTCAAGTGGGGACGGCGGTTGTCGAGCAGGTGGGCACGGCAGTCGCGAGCCAATCGACAACGGACACTGTCGAGCGCGCAGCCGACATTCAGGCGGAAGCCGGCGAAGAAATCGCGCAAGTCACGCGCGTGATCGATGGCGATACGATTGATGTCTTGATCGACGGCAAGCACGCGCGCATACGCTATGTGCAGATCAATACGCCCGAGCGCGATGATCCCTGTTTCGACGAATCGACGCAGGCGAATGCGGACCTGGTCGCGAATAAAACAGTACGGCTCGTACCGGGCGCGCGGTTGGTGGATCCATTTGATCGACTGCTCCGCTTTGTCTATGTTGGCGATATCATGGTCGAGCGCGTTCTGGTTGAGCAGGGATGGGCTGAAGTCGTGCTCTATCCACCAAATGACATGCACTATGACGAATTCGTCCGGCTGGAGGCTGAGGCGGCGGCGGCCGGACGAGGCTGTCACCCAACCGGCATATTTGACGATGGATCGACGACGCGCTAACAAGGTATGGACGACTCCACGAGGCGCAGGTCGCGTAGGTCGCGTAGGTCGCGTAGACACTGACCGCCGACACTGACCGCCGACACTGACCGCCGACGCTGACCGTCGACAAAGCCCGTCAGTCGCCCCTACACCGCCAAAATATGTTGCGCTAAAGTTTGCGCAAACGACAACAGGCAGCGAGAAACAGTTCATAACGATGGCGGTAAAGCGACTGATCTATTATCCGCAGGACGAGGCTTTGCTCCGGCAGAAGAGCCTGCGCGTCTCCAATCTCAAAAACAAGCGACTCAAACGTCTCGTTCAAGACCTGAAGGACACGCTATCATCGCAGCCAGGCGCCGCCATTGCCGCCCCGCAGATCGGCGTATTCAAGCGCGTCGCCATCGCCAAGTTCGGCCAGAACGATGAAGACGAAGAGGAGCCGATGCTCACCCTGATCAATCCGGAGATCCTCGAAGCGGGCGAGCCGGCAACCGGCTTTGACGGCTGCCTGAGCATCCCCGATATCTACACCTGGGACACACCCCGTCCAAGCTGGATTCGCTTCCGCGCCGCTGGCGAAGACGGGAACGAAATCATTCGGCGCGTTCAGGGCATGGACGCGCGCGTGCTGCACCACGAGATTGATCACCTCGATGGCATACTCTTTCTCGATCGCCTGCGCGATCCGGATGAGCTTTACACACCGGTCGAAGCCGACGACGGCAAGACCAAAATGGTCCGCCTCGTCGATTTGCGAAAGATGAGTTGATGTCCAATGAAATGATGACCAAAGCGGCGCTGCACAAGCGCTTGACCACCAAACCATCGGACGAGCGCATCGCGCTAATCCTGGGTGTGTTGACCGCGACTCCCAGCCGCCTGCATGAATTGCGCGCGGGCTTATCCGATGCGCAATTGGACGTGCCCTTGGTGGAGGGCGAGCGCAGCTTCAAGCGCAATCTGACGCACCTCATCTACTGCGCCGAGCGCGGAACCGACCCCATCTTTCACGCGCTGATACTGCAAGAGCCGTTCTTGCCGCGAATTCACGCCGAGCGTGACTGGGGCGCGATGATGCGGTACGAGGCGTTTGAAGTCGCCGAGCTAATGGCTTACTTCACATTCCGCCGGCGGACTCTGCTCCATATTCTGTCTGATTTGAGCCGCGATCAATGGAACCGCTTGACCAGACGAGAGGGGGTAAAACGGACTGAATCGGTCTATTATTGGGCGCGCGGCTTGTGCGTTCACGAGTACGGACATCTGGAAGACCTGGCTAAGAAGCTAGGTAAGAGCCTCCAGTAAACCGGGCGCGATTCCTAGATTGACGCCATTTCCCAAACATCCAGGCTGACGACCGCCTCCGGGCTGATCACGCGCAGTCCCTGGCTCATCGCGTCGCTGGGATAAAAGCGGCTCGTGACCCGCGCCCGCCCGTTGGCGATTACCTCAATCACCGAGCCATCCAGCAAGATGCGCAACTCTAAGTTCTCGCCCGGGTCCAGCCGATGCGCCAAACCCTGCGCCTCGCAGTCGAGTTCGCCATCTTCGCTGGCGTATTGCCGCGTGACGCGCAGCGCTTCAGTCCTCGCGTCATAGGTGATGGCGGTCTTCTCCTTGCCATCGGGTGAGCGCGCCAGCTCAATCCCACAAGTTTCGGCCAGTGAGGCATTGAACTGGGCTTCGATATCCAGCGCCAGCCCGCGAATCGGCAAGTCTTCATCCTCCGTCAAATCGGCCGCTACAGCATGGAATCGGTCGCGGCGCAACGCCTCGATCTCAGGCGCCGGATCGCTGACGAGCCGATGCTTGCCGTCCAGGTTGAGCACGCGCGGTATCACCTGAACGCCGCTCCAGCCTGCGTTTCTCTGCGCGTCGGTACTGCGACCCTCGCGCAGCCAAGCCCAGATCAGCAGTCGGTCCTGCTCATCAACATGGGTCAGGGGCGCGTAACCGTATCCGGCGTCGTAGACCGTCTCGCTTTCGGGGAAGAAGCGCTGGTTTTCGTAGCGCCCGACAAGAGCCAGGACAGTGGCGCCGCCGCCAGCGAACATGCTCGATATGAGCATCACCCAACGTTCGCCCAGCGGGAAGAAGTTCACGCATTCGAAGTTGTAGCCGTGGCGCGCCCCCTCGCCGACGAATAGCGGATGCAGGTATTGCCAGTCGCGCAGGTCGTCCGAACGATATAGCAGCGCGGCGCCGCCGACTCCATTGATGTGGCCGCTGACCGTCATATACCAGCCATCATCAGCGCGCCAGACGTAAGGATCGCGGAAATCGCGCGATTGGAAGCAATGCGCCGGGACCTTCGACAGCACCGGGTTGCCGCTGTGCTTGGTCCAGCGCGTCAGGTCGTCATTGCCAAACGCCAGGCATTGGACCTGCCGCGTGTAATCGTCGTTGACGCCGGTGTAGATCGCCGTGGGCGTGCCGTTATCATTCACCATGCAGCCGCTGAAGATGCCGCCCTGATCGGGCGAATTCGGCGTCGGCGCGATGGCGATGGGCAGTTCCTGCCAATGCGCCAGGTCATCGCTGACGGCGTGCCCCCAATGCATATTGGCGTGGTAGGCGCCATCGGGATTGTATTGGAAGAACAGGTGGTAGCGCCCCTTCCACTGGATGACTCCGTTGGGGTCGTTCATCCAGTTGGCGGCCGGCAGGAAGTGGTAGATGGGGCGGTGGATGTCTTGGGGCTTGGGTGGGGACATGGTGGGTTTGCCTCAATTGACAGCGAGAATTCGGCTGGCAGCGTCAAGTTACTGCACGGATGTTAACACATCAATTGCCTTGTTGAGATGATTTGATTTATATCAATTTAGGGACTTCGACGTTTGTTGGCGGCGCGGGAGTCCGCGGCAAGTGAAGTTAAGTGCTCTCGTATTCTTCTGGCAAAGCTACGCGACTGTTGAAATTGTGGAATCTCTGACTAAAGTGGTCGCGATATGGGCTTTCGAGTACTGACATTCGTCGCGTGTGATCTAACCTGATGCGGTGATAAACTTCGGCGGTGGGCATACTAAAATATCGTTTGAAGTCGATCCCAAGTTCGGGTACCCGCTGGTCAATGGCGCACAACTCAGCCGGAACTTCCTGAATGAAATGATAACGAAACTCATTATTGTTCTTGAAGTTGCCCGTAAACGTTCTGCTGGTAAACAAGCTCCGATACACGTCACTTTTCATAAACTCTTCAATGTCTTCTGCCTGGCAAAGCAACACCGAAGGCAATTCATTTCTCTGGTTGCCTTTGTTACTATATCTGAAGTTGTAATCTTGCTCCAGGTCACAGTCTTGAGAGACTATTATCGCAAATGGATGCTCAATAGGGTTGGCTGAATAAACACGGTCGGAATCTACACTGCCTATGGATTCAAGCCTTACCTGTAATTCCACGACATTCGTCAAAATCTCTCCCTGCCTTAACGCCTTGTCAACGCCGCTGCACGAGCGCCGGAACATTATCTCTGAGGTGCCCAAGATGATGCTCCGACATTAGTCTTCAATTAGTGGCAAATAAAATGGTGGTCGAGTAGTCGCCGGGTTTACCTTCACCGGCACACTTGGTTGATTTAGTGCAGGTGCGCGTCGAGCATCATATGCGGCCAAGTCGCTGTAGAACTGAACCTTATATTCCATTTCCTCTTTAATATCGGAAAGTGCCTCGTCAGGTAGCCTGAAGAGGGCCAAGAAGCAAAGTTCCAGTCTATCCCACTGAGATTGGGGCAATGTACGATCAGAAGTCTGGACCTGTTGGCTCCATTGCAGATCGAAGTCTGTCGGTAATACACCAATTGAAGAGTCTCCGGTTCGCAGCATTAAAGGAGTCGAGTTTTTTTGTAAGGTGTTCAGCATTTGCCTGTGTCTCCTTATCGGAATACAAATCGTTGTCTAGCAAGTAAAGATGATCCTGAGGATGGGAATCTTTAACCGTAATCAAGCCATGTTCTAGTCGAACAAAATCGTGTTCACTGCTCAACATAAAGCTTGTCGCATTCCGATGTTCTCCAATTGATTCGGCGACTTCTTCTTCCCCAAGCAGCCCAAGTACATATTGAGTAATCAAGTCCTTCCATGAGCTTTCGGTCAATTTTAGTTTCTTGCGGTCAATAACGTTCTGATATCTTAAACCGACCCTAGTGATATACGCAGGAACATAGACATCGATCAGAGCTTGTGCAATCAGTATCATGTTCTCGCGAAACTCTTCCCAGCACGTGTACCGGCCAGTTGACAGAGCAACGAAATCTCTTGTCAAGCTTACCGTCCAAGATCGATCTCCTGAAAGAAACTGATATCTCAGGTTGCCGCGAATTGGAAACGAATCCATAAATTCACGCGGAATCAACTGTGACATGCCATCAGGAAGCTGGAAATTATCGCCCTCGTTAGACTCCTGATAAACAGGGAACTTGTGTCGAATGAGCTCTTGAAATTCGGAAGGAACTTCTGTGTCGATTCTTAGAATGGTAGGAAAACGCAACTGACAGATGACCTGCTCTAAGACATTTTCCTTATAGATCACGCGTTCAGCTTTGGGAAACAACATTATCGCGTAGACTTTCCATTCCTAGCGTCCCAATCGAACTCTACAAGACTCTCGTAAGAACCAGATTTGAAAACGACTATTTGTTCGCGTCAACGACAGATTATACAGATATTTTACACTCTTACCAATTCCCGTACTCTACTCCCCCTCCACAATCCCCCGCGCCAGACGCAGCAGCTCCTCCCGCCGACTCGCCTCCACATTCCGACTCTCGAAATAGCGCTCCAGCAGATGCATCGGCGTCATGCCCTCAGGATTTACGCCCAGCCGCGCCCGCGCCCGCCGGTCAACATCCTTGCTGATGCCGGCGATATGAAAGACGCCCGCCCGCTTCAACTCGTTTACGATGACGCCATCGTTCAGCAGCGTCTCGCTCTGCGGCGTCAGCCTGATCACCAGCCGTACGACTGCGTCCTGCAAGTCGTGTCGCTTCATCTCCGCCAGCGCCTGACCGGTCGGGTTGTCGAGGGCGCGGCAATCGGCTTTCAGCGTCAGCATCTTGCGCGCGGGCAGCTCAACGAATTCCCAAGTTGTGCTGCCTCGCGCCAGCTCAACCCAGCAGAAGCCCTTGACGTCGCGCTCCTCGCCGAAGTCGATGCGCTCCAGGCTGCCGGAGTAGACGACCGGCGGCGCATCCTCGCGCTCCGCCGTCAGATTCTGATGGCGGTGGATATGCCCCAGCGCGACATAATCCCAGATCGGGTCAGCCAGGGGCGCAAGTTTGGCGACCACATCGCGCCCAAGCATGACGCTCCGCTCGCTGCCCCAGACGGCGCCGGCCACGCTGAAATGCCCGGCGAGCAATCGCGGTGTATCGGCGGCGGCCAGATCGTCGGCCTCGCGGCTGAGTGAACGAAGCTGCTCCTGCAGCGCCCGCTCCAGGGCATCGTCTTGTTCGGCGATGGTCATGCCGCGGTTATCGGCATCCGCCAGCAGCCGCGCGCGCATGGGATAGGGCGCAGCGCCAACGATGACAGCGCCTCGCTTGGTTTCTAGCTGCCGCGCTTCATAATCGGCCGCGACCCAAATCCCGGGCACATCAAGCGTCTGGAATATTTCAATCGCGCTGGCCTTCGCTGTGTTCATCGGCGCATCGTGATTGCCGACGAGCAGGACTACTGGCGCGAGTTGAGAAAGCAGCCGGATGCGGACGGCGAATTCGCGCTGGTAGGTCGGGTTGGGGCTGCGGCTGCGGAAGGCATCGCCGGCAAATATCGTGAGGTCGACATCGCCAGCGCGCGCATATTCGATCATATCGTCCATGCGCGCCAGAAAGTCGAGGGCGCGGCTGCTGACGCCGGTTTCCGGGTCGGTCTTCCCGTAATTCTCCATGCCGATATGCACATCGGCGAAATGCAAAACGCGGATCGGCTGGCTCATCATGGTCTCGCTTCGGCGTCCGATTTCCGCTAGTCGCCGACGCGGTGATCTTCATCGCCAACGCCAACCGGCTCATTGGTCGTCGTTACGCTGGTCCATTGCGGGAAGTCGCCGCGCAAATGGCCGAAGATCGGGCTCTCGTTGCGCAGAATATCGACAAAGGCAAAGAGATCGTCGATCGGCATGAAGATGGCGCCCTGCCGGTTGGTGATATCAACTTGCGGATCGGGCGTATCGCTGTCTTGCGACAGGAAGTAGACATCAAGGCGGTAGCTTTCCTGGTCGTCAGCGCCGACGCCGTTGCAGCGCACCAAACCGCGAATACGCGCCAAGACGCCAGCGAATTCCCGCTCCTCCAGCTGACGCCAAATGACCATGTAGTTCTTGATTTCAAATACCGCCACGCGCTGCTCCGCCATCGCTAGACCGTCCTCGCCATCCGCCCTGATAATCAGTGAATCCAATTATATCGGTTCGCCGGCCAAGGCGAAAACTGACCGCTCTGAGCGCTTCACCGTACGTTTCAATTGGGACAAAGGTTTGCCTTTTCAAACTTGCGACTGGCTAGAAGAAATGATAGACTTTCTATAGGGTTATTCAGTATCCAACCGCCTCTTGTGCAATGTCGCATAATCACTTGCTCACGCGAAAAGGTGTTATAAGCATGCGATGTCTGTTGCTCATTATATCCCTGTCTTTATTCGCTACGCCCGTACACACGCAGGCATCCAACCCGACCGAAGCGGCCTGCGGCTTGCCCGCCCAGGGCGTCATCGTCGCAAACGTTACTTACACGCTCACCGCCGATTGTACGCAGACGGGCGCGCTAGAAATACACACCGCCAGTACGCCCAATGTCACACTCACCATCAACGGCAACGGCAAAACCATTTACAACACCAGTTACCTTTCCAGTAATGGCACAACATACGGCTACAATTTCCTCGTCGTTGACGACGAGGGCAAAGAAACCAGACAGAACCTTGACACGACCGCCAGCCCCAATATCAAGGTCATTATCAAGAACGTCACCTTCAATGGCAGCGATTGGGATTTCGACCGACACAAGTACCATACGACGGGGCAAAAGTCGGGTACCGGCTCCTGGATTTTGGCTGAGGGCGCGCTAACGATGGAAAACGTCACCTTCACCAATGGCGACGGCAGTTGGCTGAGGATCAAGGGTACAGCCAAGCTGGAAAATGTGCTCTTCAAAGATAGCTGGGTCTGGGCCTGGGGTTTTGATCCAGTCGTCAAGGGCATCCTGCATGTGACCAATACCGGCAGCGCCACGCTCAACAATGCTGTTTTCCGCGACCTCGCGCGTACAGTCATTAAGATCGACAAGGGTGGCTCTTTGAGCGCCAGCGGCTGCCTCAGTTTCATCCGCGTATGGTCATACAAAGTGCACCACAGCGGCATCCGCAGCAGCATGGGCGCCTGGCGCGACAGCAGCACCGGTCCCTGCACCGGCGAAATCGGCAACGGAGACCAAGCCGTGGTCCCCTATACCTTGCCAACGCTGCCTTGCGGGCTGCCCTCGGGCGGCACCATCGAGGGGACTGTTGTCTATTCGCTCAGCCAGGATTGCGTATGCATAAATACGGTGGACATAGCGGACGGCGCCAGCGTCACCATCAATGGCAATGGCAAGCGCATCGTAGGCTGCACGGGCGGGTCGGCGGGGTTTCGCATTGGCAATGCTCGCCTGACCATAAATAATGCGATCCTTGACGGCGTCCGAATTCACAATTACGGCGGCCAGCTTACTTTGGGCAAATCCACTATCGCCAATGCGAAGAAGCCCATCATCAATTACGGCTGGGCTTATGTGCGCGATTCGATCTTCCAAGAAAATCAAGCCACTGGCAGTGGAAAAGGCAAAGTATATCTCGGCCGCTCGTTCTATTTTGGCATGGGGCGAGCGCTCTTCCAAGACAACGTCTTCCGCGACAATACGCCGGCCGATGACGTGGTAGAAGCGTATACGACCGGCATGGGCTCCGCGATTTACTTGTGCGGCGACAACATACTCGAGGGTTTGCCCGAGGACGCGGATGATCTGCAGTTCGCCCAATTCATTGCCGAGAACGGCGGCGGCATTTTTGGTGGCTGCCCTCAATATGAGCCGGCGCCCGCTCCCCGCGGAGTGTGTCAGCCGGAGCAAGTAGAGCAGCCCGCAAGGCGGGAGATGGGCGCCATCGGCGTGATCTTCTATATGCAGGAGTGCCCGGCTGTCATCGAGATCTGGGAGGTCATGCCGGACAGCCAGGGGAAATTCGCCCTCGAAGTCAGCCAGAACGATGTTGAAGCGGTGCGCGAGGGCTTGGTCGCCTGTTCATCAGACGGGCGCGCCGCGGTGCGCATTGGGCTGACTGAGCCGGTCCGTCAGAAAGTCGTACATAGCCGCGAATATCAAGCTCCCAGCGTACGCGGCGGCCGCGACATCCTGGTCTCGCTGGGTCCAAACGCGGAAGGCAAGGTACTTCATTTGGTAATCGACAACGCGCTTGACGGGCGCATACTCGGCTTTGTCGACACGAAGTCAGGCAATCCGCCCTGCCAAGGCGCCAGCTTATCCAGCTTGCTCGCCATCGCGCCGCCGCCGGCACAGCCGCAGCCGACGCCGATACCGTACGCGAGTCCGGTCAGGCCTCAACCGGCGGGCGCGGACGGTTCAATCGTGCATGTCGTGCAAAGCGGCGATACCATCTGGCAGATAGGGATCGCGTACAATGTGCATCCCTACCGGATCATCTCGCAAAACAATCTCAACAAGCTTTCGAGCCAGGGGGGCTTTATCTTCCCGGGCCAGAAACTACTGATCCGCCGGGCGCAATGAACGATGGCCCGCCTCTGGCTCAAGAAGAGAGCATGTACAAGACCAAAGCGCATACACATAACAAGAGCATGAAGCGGACATAATAGAGTTGCATTGCTTTCCGCGCCCTTTCTCTTGGTTGATAAACAGTTCTCTGCAAAAGCGGAACGAAATCATCGAATTAACTAGACGCGCGTAGTGGCTGCAAGCGCTTGATCAAAGTCCTCGCTTCGTTACATATCTTACAGATGCGCGCGCCATCCTCCCGTACGCCTAACCAACGCCACGCCTACGCCCGCCATACGGCGGACCTGCATATGCATCTTGTCAGCGGCATGATGGCAATTTAGAATCGCTGCGATGTTGACGCTACTGCAGACCATTTACGCACTCTGCGCGCTCTCGCTCGGTCTCTACACGGCGGGACAGGCTCTACTGCTATGGCGCTATTGGCGAACACGCCGCGCGAAAGCGGCGACGCCACCCCTCGACGAACTGCCCCATGTCACCGTGCAGTTGCCGCTTTACAACGAAGCCAATGTCGCCTGCCAATTGATTGATGCGGTCGCCGCCTTTGACTACCCGCGGGAGAAGCTGCTGATACAAGCGCTGGATGACTCGAATGACCTGACTGCGCACCTGGTGGCGCGGAAGTTGGCAACCCTGGAAGCGCGCGGCATTCATGCCCAGCACATCCGCCGGGTGGAGCGCGCCGGTTATAAGGCGGGCGCTCTGGCCGAGGGCCTGCAGCAATGCGATAGCGAGTACATCGCGATATTCGATGCCGATTTCTTGCCGCCGCCCGATTTCCTGCGCCGCACCTTGCCCCATCTGCTTGCGGACCCTTCGATCGGCATTGTGCAGAGCCGCTGGGGGCACCGCAACGCTGAGGAAAACAGCCTGACGCGCGCGCAGCGGCTGTCGATTGATACCCATTTCGCGGTTGAGCAGGCGGCGCGCAACCGCAGCGGCTGGCTGATCCCCTTTAACGGCACCGGCGGCGTCTGGCGGCGCAGCTGCCTTGTGGCGGCTGGCGGCTGGTCATCCGACACGCTGACCGAAGACCTCGACCTCAGCTACCGCGCCCAACTGGCTGGCTGGCGCTCGCAGTTTCTGCCGGAAGTCGAAGTGCCCGGCGAGATCCCGCCGCAGCTGGCCGCCTATAAGCAGCAGCAAGCGCGCTGGGCGACCGGCAGCACCCAGTGCCTGCTCAAGCTGGCGCGACCAATCGTCTCATCGCGTTTGGGAATATCGCAGAAGATCATGGCGATTCAGCATCTCTGCCAATACCTGCCGCAGCCGCTCATGCTCTTGATGCTCCTGTTGACGCCGCCGCTGCTGCTCGCTAGCGGACTGGGGGAGCTGTCGCTGGCGCCGCTCGGCATCATCGGATTGGCGCCTCCGCTGATGTACATCGCCGGTCAGATGCGGCTCTACGGCAATCGCGGCGCGCTCAGCGCTATGACCGCCTTCCCCGCCCTGCTCTTCATCGGCACTGGCTTGTCCCTGAGCAACAGCCTGGCGGTTGCCGCCGCCCTGTTGGGCGCCAAGCCGCCCTTTCGGCGAACACCGAAATTTGAGCGCGACTGGAGGCAGAGCGGCTACGCCTTGTCGGCCGATATCACCCTCTGGCTGGAACTCGCGCTGATGGGCTACGCGCTTTGGGCAGCTTCTCTGGCTTGGGACTTGCAGCGCGAGCTCTGCGTTTACCTGCTAATCTACGCCTTGTCCTTGGCGACGGTGGTCGCCTGGAGCGTGCGCGAAGGCTTGATTCTGCGGCGAACTCGGGTTTCTTCTGGCAAAGACCCTAACGGCGAGTTTGCTATTCTCCCTCAAGGGTCGACGATGCGTCGCTCGCGCCGCTAGCATTTTTGCCTTTGGTGGCAATAGCGCCGGCAGTAGCGCTCATTGCTGCGCCGGTCACAAAACCAAGAATCGTCATTATCGCTATCAGGAGAAATCTGCCCGGTATTCCGACACCAAACATTTCAGCCGTGCTGACATAAGCGCTCGCTACCATAGCTCCCGTCAGAGCAGAGAAACCCGCCCACAGTTTCGCGCCAACTCTTGTGGTAATCAATTTACATATCACAAAGAAAACTAGGAATGAAGCGTACAGGGAGATAAACGACACAACTGTTATGACGAACCAGAAGACTGGATTTTGAAAGTTTACTTCGGCTCCTGCGGCGCTTAGAAAGTGCTCCGCTGCGGCTTCCAACTCCTCATACTCTGGATCTTGGAACAGGGGCACGATAACGATGGAGCCCAATAGAGCGCTTGCCCCACCGATTACTCCAATGATCTTAGAAGATCTGCGCATTTTCATAGCTCCTTTCGCTTCGCCAGCTTGGCAAACTAATCGCCAGATTGTCAACTAGTATATCGAAACTAGATCGACATCGCAACGAATCGATGACAGGACAACTGCGCTATAATTGACGCAAGACAAGCGGGGCAATGCTGTGAATCAATGGTTGGAAGACAAGCGCATTCGGTACCTGGTGGTCGCGGTCTTGGCTGTCGTCCTGATATTGGGTTTGCTTAATATCATCTCGACCGCATTTAGCCTGCTTGTCCCGCTAGCGATCGTCGCCGCTGGCGCCTTCGCATTTTACAAAATCGTGCTCGAAGGGCGTGATTCGCCTGATGTGATGGAAGATGAAGTCGCCGAGTCAGTTGATGCTGCGCTTGACGCCCCAACCGTCGAAAATGCCGACACCGATGCAGACGCCGACGAAAAAGACGAAGAGGATGCGCGTCAACGGCTTAGCGCGGTTGAGCGGGCGCAGAGCGACTTTTTCAATAGCGCATCGCCGGCGGAAGAAATCCTCGATCAGATCAAATCGCGCAAGCAGCGTTTGCAGGGAAATGATGAAGCATGAAACTGCTCTCGGTCAGCGTCTCCCTCCCCAAAACCGTTTCGATAGAGGACCGAAGGTATTCGACCGGAATCTACAAAGAAGCGGTCAACGGGCGCGTCCATTTGGGATGCCTGAACCTCGCTGGCGATGGCCAAGGCGACCTGAAGAACCACGGCGGCGAATACCAGGCTGTCTATTGCTACCCGCATGAACACTACGCGTTTTGGGCCAATCAGCTCGCCCGCGACGACTTCAGGTATGGGCAGTTCGGCGAGAATTTCACCACCCAGGGCTTGCTTGAGAGCGAGGTCTGCGTCGGCGACACCTTTCGCATCGGCGCCGCCATTATCCAGGTGACGCAGCCGCGAGTACCTTGCTACAAGCTGGCGAACAAAATGGGCATCCCCCGCTTCGAGGTGACCTTCTTGCGCGCCAATCGCTCCGGCTTTTATGCGCGCGTGCTGGAAGAAGGCAATGTCGGCGCTGGCGATTCATTTGTCCTAACGAGCAAGGACCCAATCGGCATGACGGTCGCCGATGTAAACGCTGCGCTCTACCTGGACAAGAAGCCAGGCGACGCCGAGCGCGCGCTCAAAATTGAGGCGCTCTCGCCCGGCTGGAAGCGCTCATTTGAGAAACTACTTGCAAGGGTCTAACCCACATTCAAATTCAGCACCGTCACCGAATGGGCTGGGCACTCAACGACAAAATCGCCCAAGTCATCAATCCTCAGCCGCCTTTCGGATATAGATACCGCGTCCGGCTGATCGACATCGTTGTAGCTGTCGACCGCGTCTCCATTCAGCGTGCGCATAGTCGCGCCCGCGAATTCTCCCGCGCCCAAGCCGCGAATCCGGCATCGGATGACGTCTTCGCCATGCAAATTCACCAGCGTGATGCCGACATCGCCGCAAGCCGAATCGCGCGTCGCCACCGCGTCCAATTGCCGCACAGAAGTCGATGCTCCGTCTTCAGACGCTAGCTCAAAACTCGGCGACGCCAGTACGGAATGCAGGATCTCGTCGTAAGTGTGATTGGCGAATAGATCGAATACATGATAAGTCGGGCGCAGCACAATCCCATCAGCGTGGGTGAAGATGGCGCCGACGGTATTGACGACGGGCGAAAAATTCGCCATGCCCACCACATCGCAGTGGCGCAGGCAGCTATTGAGGAAGCAGGCAGTGAATACGGCGTCAGCCATATTGTAATTGCTGTTAATGTCGTTGGCGTCCATCAGCGCATGGTCAGCGGCGCCAAAGCTCATGAAGTTGGGATGGCACCAGCCGCGCAGATTCCATTCGTCAAAAGCGATGCGCAGCTTCCCCAGATAACCGAGCGAACCCAGGATATGCTTGACGGTGACGATGCGTTCTTCCGGCTCGAAAGCGCGGGCAACGAGATTGTCGTAGCCCGTCTCAAATATGCCTTCATCGCTGGCGCGCGACCAATAGCCATGAATTGAAACCCAATCCAGCAGATGGCCAGCTTGGCGCAGCGCCTTTGTATTCCAGTCCAAATCAGGGATCGAAGCGATGGCCAGCTCGATCGTATGATCGACGCGTTTCATCATCTTGGCCGATTCCAGCACCAGCCGCGCCCATTCGTCGGCTGTCTTCGCGCCCATTTCCCAGGCGCCGTAGTTCTCGTTTCCGATGCTCCAGTAACGGACGCCGAAAGGCTCATCGTTTCCGTTGGACTTGCGCCGCGCCGCCCACTCGCCGATGTCGAGATTGCAATATTCGACCCAGTCGGACATATCCTCGGGCGCGCCAGTGCCTGCGTTCGTGCAGATGAAGGGCTCGGCGCCCACCTCGCGGCAGAAGGCGATGAACTCATCGGTGCCGAAGGTATTGGGCTCCTCGACGCGCCAGGCTTTGTCATAATAGGGCGCGCGCCGTCCGACGCCTTTTTTCCACGGGTAAGCCGAGACGAAGCAGCCACCGGGCCACCGAACCACCGGCGTCTTGATCTGGCGCAGCGCTTCGATGACATCACGTCGGAAGCCGTTCTCGTCAGCGAGATGGCTGCCCGGGTCGTAGACGCCGCCGTAGACCTGTCGATGAAAATGCTCCAGGAAATGCCCGAAGATCATGAAGTCGCGACTGCCATCGATGTGGTCGGGCAGGATATCGAGAACTGCTTGATGATTCATTTCGCGTTTCCTATCCTGAAGTGACGGCCCGTGCCGCTACCGCTGCTTATTGCGCCCTCTGGCGCGCCCAATACGTAGCTATGATGCGACCGCCTCGCCTTCAATCTCCTCCGTCCAAAGTCCCATCGACGCCAGCCCATTCATCTTGGCGCGGTGAATCAGCGCCGCTTGCGCCGCCGGCACATTCTCCGCCCGGTTGTTCCAGATCGCCATCGGCTCGCGCTGCAGGGCGCGGGCGTAGGAAAAGCTCAACTTCCAGGGCAAATCGTAGTTGGCGTTCATAGCGTTCAAATGCGCGGTCGCGTGATAATCGCTCTGACCGCCCGACAGAAAGACGATTCCGGGGATCGCGGCCGGAATCTGCCGTCTGAATACTTTGACCGTCTGCTCGGCTACCGTATCTACATCGGCTTGCTGAGGGCATACATTTCCTGAAAGCACCATGCTGGCTTTCACCAACGTCCCTTCGAGATCGACGCGATGCAGATAGAGCGCCTCGAAAGTGCGGCTCAGCACCCATTCAGTAACGGCAAAGCATCTTTCGATCGTGTGATCGCCCAAGAGCATCACCTCGGGCTCGACGATGGGCACGATGCCGGCTTCCTGCGAGAGGGCAGCCACCTGCGCCATCACGTAGGCGTTGGCTTCAATCGCGTAATAGCTGGGCGTTCCCGGGCCGATCTGAAAGGCGGCGCGCCATTTGCTGAAGCCGACGCCCATTGCGGCGTATTCCGCCAACCGCTCGCGCAAGCCATCCAGTCCGCTGCCGACCGTTTCTCCAGCGCTGCCCGCCAGCGTCACCATGCCCTTGAAGGGCGAGACGCCGGGGATCATGCCGCGCTCCATTACCTGCTCGATCAGCGATGCGCCGTCGCTGCCGGCCAAGCGCGCCTGCTCATCAGTCATGATGATACCGCTGACGCTCTCATTCAATCCCGGCGTCAGGAAGAGCAGCTCGGCCCAATTGCGATAAGCGCCGTCATCGACCGCTATGCCTTCCGCCCGCAGCAAATCATGGAAAGCCGGCGACGGGCGATCGGCCGCCATGATGCCTTTGCCCGCGGTCACTAAATGATTGGCGATCTCGCTGATTGTCATGTCCGTCAAAATCCTCTAGTTCCGTCGTCATTCCCTGAGCCCAGTATTCTGCATGGTCAGCCAGGTAACGCAAGGTCTGTCCGAAGCAAAAAAGCGAGCGATCTGTACAAACTGCTCGCGTCGTGTCGGGCTGCCTGTACCCGCTTGCGCTTATCCGCCGGCGGACCCCAGCGTGCTTAACTGCTCGGCGATCAATTCGGGCGAACAGCGCAAGTTCTCCAGGAAAGCCGCATCTTCGGCTCTGCGCTCCTCCAGGGTCATGTCCGTCAAGCCGATTTCGCCCGGGATCTCGAGCATGCCTTCGCCCACACCGCCCTCTACGATGTAATCGGCCGTCGCCAGCAGCGCCTCCGTGATCTCAACGCCTTGCGCCTCAGCCGAATCCAGATTGACTGCGACGGCAAAGCTCGGCGTGGAGGCGATGGCGGTTGTCGCGATATCAAGCGTGCCTTCCAGGTAAGCGATCACCATGCGCGCCGCTTGCACGCCTTCGCGATACCAGCCTTCAAAGCCGGCGGTGACGGTCACGCCATGGATGACATCGGATACCAGCGAAGAGAAGACCGGAACCCCATAGGCGACCTCGACAATCGATGAAACGCCAATTGACGAGCCGGTGTGGGGCAAGATGCCGATTGCGTCCACATCTTTGTCCAGCAGCGATTCGGTGGCGATGGCGTAATCAGCCGCCGTTACGATGGTCGCAATTTCTACCCTGAAGCCCAAGCGCTCGCCATTTCGCTGCACCGTCGCAATGAAGCCGGGCGTGGCCGGGTCATTGGCATCGCCAATGAAGCCGATGCTCGCGAAATCCGGATCTTGCAAGTAGGCGGTTCTGGCGTATTCCTGCAGATCAAAGTGCATCAGGGTGCCGGTCACGTTGGGCGGCTTGATGCAGGTTGCGGTCGCCAAACCCGAGTCGTGCGGGTCGGTAACGATGGCGAAAATCAGCACTGGCGGATCTTCCAAGTCGCTCATGGCGTTGACCGCGATCATACCCACCTGCGTCGAGACCGTAAGGAAGACATCCGCCCCTTCGTCCAGGGCATCTTCCACCATCAAGTTGGCGGTGGGAAAGTCGAAACCGGCATCACGATAAAGAATGTTGATCTTCTCCCCGCGCAAATCATTGCCCGCTTCCAGCGTCTCGCGCTCATCCATGCTGATGTAGCCATAGACCTCCAGCATATCCAGCACTGCCCTATCTGTTAAGGCGAACGAAGACGACTGCCCAAAGCGCAAGAACGCCAAAGTCGGCAAGGTGTCATCGTCAGCGTGGCTCGCCATTGGCAAGAGAATAAACAGGCTGAAAAGCCCGAGCCGCAACGCTTGATGAAGTATACGATTTCGCTGGAACCACCATGATGCGGCCGGCGCGCAGCGCCTTCCGATTTCAATCAGACGGAGCATTTTGTTCGTCTCCTTATTTGTAAAAGTACCAATAAAGCTGAGGCATGGTTTCAGTATACGGGGAGAAACAGCGGCATGTAAAGCCACCATGACCTCCGCTCAATCGCCGGAGATGTTTCCAAGGCGGTGTTCATGCAGCGCCTGCTGGAGCTCATCTAGCGGCAATCCAACGACATTGCTGTAGCTGCCTTCGATACGCGCCACCGGATGAAAGGATTCGTTCTGAATGGCGTAGCCGCCCGCTTTGTCGAAGGGATCGCCGCTGGCGATGTAAGCGCCGATTTCGGCATCCGTGTAATCGCGCATGTGCACGACTGTGCGCGCATGACCGGTGTATGCCTGCGGCGGCTGCGAGTTGCGGCGAACAGTGAAAGCCGTTACGACATGATGAGCGCGCGCCCGCAGATGTCGCAGCATGCGGCGGGCAGCGGCGGCATCGGCCGGCTTGCCCAGCAGCGCGCCTTCGTGGTCAATCACAATCGTATCAGCCGCGATGACAACGTAGGGGCGGCCATCAAGCAACGCAATCGCCGCCGCCGCCTTTTCCCGGCTGAGCCGCTCGGCGTATTCGACGGGGTCTTCGTCTGCCCGGCGCGACTCGTCAATTTCCGGCTTGATCACCCCGAAATCGAGGCCAAGCTGAGCCAGCAGCTCTTGCCGCCGCGGCGACGATGAGGCGAGGATGATGCGCATGGTCGCGGTTTCCCGGTGAATTGCAGACTCCGGCGAAGTATAGCAGGTAGCGCAGCAAGGTAAGAACGGTGTAAAATCGAAAAATCCGCCACATCCATCCAGCCCTAAATTCGTTATAATGAATGTATTCAGATCTTAGATCGGCGCCAGAATCGCGGCGCTTGCAGGAGGAGTAAAAATGAACTACAGAAACGACAGCTTTGTCATCAACGCGCCCGGCAAGGTCAAGCCGCTCGAAGGCTTGCAGCTTAATGCCGTCATGCGCAATGTCTATGGCTGGATGACGATGGGGCTGCTGGTGACGACCGCGGTCGCGCTCGCCGTCAGCAACAGCGGGCTTTTCCCCAGCCAGGGCGTATTCTGGCTGGCGCTCTTCGCCCAGATCGGCATCGTCTTCGGCTTGAGCTTCGCCATCAAGCGGATCTCGGCGACCGCGGCCGGCATGCTTTTCTTCGTCTATTCCGCTATCACTGGTTTCACCTTCTCGATCTTCCTGCTGGCATTTGACCTGGGCACGATCGGAGCGGCTTTCTTCAGCACCGCCGGGGTCTTCGGCGCCATGACCATTGTCGGCATGACCACCAAGACCGACCTGACGAAATACAGCAGCTACTTCATGATGGGCTTGATCGGCCTGTTCATCGCCATCATCGTCAATATCTTCGTCGGCAGTTCGTTGATCGAATTTGCCATCAGCGTCTTCGGCGTGCTCCTCTTCACCGGCCTGACCGCCTACGATACGCAGCGCATCGCCCGCATGGCCGCCGATCCCAGAATGACGGTCGACTCGGAAAATACGCTGAAGTTCAGCATCATGGCGGCGCTGACGCTTTATCTGGATTTCATCAACCTGTTCATCTTCATGCTGCAGCTCTTCGGCGGCGGCGGACGCGACTAGCGCGGCACAGCGCAACTCAGACTTGCGGGGGCGGCTGACGGGCGGTGTCTACGCGCCCCTGTGGGCCGCCCCTCTATATTTTTTCCGACGGCGGGCCAGTGCGCAGTTATTTCTTGTCCCGTCGCGCGCCGACGTGATAAAATCCGCCTATGCCCTGCGCTTAGTGGCATGTAGTCAAATCATCAATAGCCATAGGAGAAGGACCATGAAACGCGGTTTCAAGAAGTTAATCGTTGTCGCCAGCTTGCTTCTGTTGCTGCTGCTGAGCATCGGCGGCGTTGGCGCGCAAGACCCGGTCACCATCACCTGGTGGACGCTGGCTTCGGCCGAATCGCCAGAGCCGGCCATCCGCGCCGTAGTCGAAGCCTTTGAAGCCGAGCATCCCAATATCAAGATCGACGTAACCATCATGGCGGAATCGGCTTACGGCGACCTGATGAATACCACCATCGGCGCCGGCGAAGGCGCGCCCGATATCGCCTACTTTTGGGAGACGCCCTGGCTGCCTCATACCCTGGATATCACCGACCGCCTGGAAGCCGACCCCGACCTCAGCCGAGACGACTACTTCGAAGAATACTTCAACAATTGGGCCGTCTTTAACGGTAGAGTCGTCGGTCTGCCCTTTACCGTCGGCGCCAACTTCGTCATGTACAACAAGGACGTATTTGATGAAGCCGGCGTTGATTATCCCACCGCCGACTGGACGCCTTGGGATTACATCGAGATCGCCAAAGCCTTGACCGACCCCGATAAGCGGCGCTGGGGTGGCGACCGGCCCCGCGGTCCTTTCCGCGCGATCTGGCGCAATATCGGCGCGACCAAGCCCTACAGCGATGACAGCACCACGGTCGAGGGCTATATCAATGGACCTGACGCCGTCGCCGCCTACACCTGGCTCTGGGATTTGGTTGATAGCGGCGCCACGCCGACGCCAGCCGATATTGAAGTGCTCGGCACCGAAGGCACCGGGCCAGTCGATCTCTTCATCGCGGGCCGCCTCGGTATGGCGACCCTGAACAACGGGCACATGATTACTGCGGCGAATGCCGGCGTCAACTTCGGCGTCGTGCCGGAACCGCACGTACCAGGCAACGAACGATTTGTGCATGCCTGGGCGCTGCGCGCTTCCATCTGGGCGAACACCGAGCATCCTGACGAAGCCTACGAATTCCTGAGCTTCTGGGCGGGACCCGAGGGTCAGCGCATCAACATGGAAATCGGCGCGCTCATGCCATCGCTGCCCGCTGTGCTTGAAGACTATGCCGACGCCGATGCCGATTACTTCCAAGGCTTCCTGGGCGTGCTCAACGCCACACAGACGGCCGAGTGGCGCGCGACCCATCCCTGCTGGCGCGGCGCTGTCATCCGCGCAGTCAGCGATGCCTGGGATCTGATCATGCTCGGTGAGATCGAGCGCGATGAGGTGCAGGCGACGCTGGACGCCATGGTCGAGCCGGCCCAAGCCGCGCTCGACGAGTGTGTGCCGCGCCTCGGCGGGTAGCTCGGGCGCCGCGAGCGGGTCAGCCAGCGGCGTAGGTCTGTGTCGGCGGTCTGTGTCTACGCGACCTACGCAACCTGACCCCTACAAGAATCATAAAGTCTGAGAATTGTAGGGGCGACCTATTAGGTCGCCCGCTTCCATCCGCCAATAGCCACTATGCTCTCCGTATGGCGTAAACTCACACCACAGCAGCGCCGGGACGCCAAAACCGGCTACCTGGCGCTTTCGCCCTGGATGCTGGGTTTTGCCATCTTTTTCGCCTTCCCCATCCTCGCCACCTTCTATTTCAGCATGACCCAATGGACGCTGGTCGACACGCCGGTCTGGGTCGGGCTGGACAATTACGTGCGCATGTTCACACGCGATCCGCTATTCGCCAGCTCGCTGAAAGCGACGACGCTCTTCGTCGCCCTTTCCTTGCCGCTGAAGCTGGTGCTGGGCTTGATGCTCGCGCTGCTGCTCAATCTCAAGATCCCGGGCATGAATGTCTTCCGCACGATCTTCTTCATCCCGGCGGTCATCTCCGGCGTAGCCGTCTCCTTGATGTGGATCTGGTTTCTCAATCCGGATACGGGAGTGGTCAACACCTTGCTGCATTATGTTGGCGTTCAAGGTCCCTATTGGTTTTGGGACCTGAACTGGGCGCTGCCTTCGGTCGCCATCATGAGCATCTGGAAAGTCGGTGGCGCCGCCATCATTTATCTGGCGGGCTTGCAGAATATTCCGGCGCATTTATACGAAGCGGCGGAGATTGACGGCGCTGGCAAGTGGCGGCGCTTCTGGCGCATTACCCTGCCTCTCTTGACGCCGACCCTTTTCTTCCAGCTCATCATCGAATTAATAGACGCCTTCAAAATCTTCACCGAAGCCTTTGTCATCACCAAGGGCGGTCCCTTGAAAGCGACCTACTTCTTCCTCTACTACTTTTATGAAGAGGCATTCCGCAATTTCAATATGGGTTACGCCTCGGCATTGGCGCTCTTCTTGCTGCTGGTCATCATGGGCTGCACCGTCTTTGTTTATCGGACTTCCAATCGATGGGTCTTCTATGAAAGCTGACGCGCGGGACCTAGCGATTCAACGGCAGCTTCGGCGGAGCGCGTTGCGGAGGCGACTGACGCGCTTAATTGGTCATGCCCTCGTTTACGCGCTGATGATTTTTTTGGCGCTGCTCTTCATGCTGCCGATATTCTGGATGGCGTCGACCTCGCTGAAGTTGCCGCGGGAAATCTTCGCTTGGCCCCCCGAATGGATTCCGTCGTCGCCGCAATGGGGCAATTACGCCGAAGCATTTGGCAAATACCCGCTCGGGCGTTACATGCTCAACAGCGCCATCCTGGTCATCGCCAATGTCATCGGCGGTTTGATATCCGTGCCGATCATCGCCTATGGCTTCGCTCGTTTCGAGTTCCCCGTCAAGAATGCGCTTTTCTTGCTGATGCTGAGCACGATGATGGTGCCCGGGCATATCAAGTTGATTCCGCTCTTTTGGCTCTATAGCCGCCTGGACATGATCGACACCTACTGGCCGCTGATTCTGCCGGCCTATTTCGGCAATCCTTTCTTCATCTTCTTAATGACGCAGTTCATCCGCACCATCCCGCGCGACCTGGACGATGCCGCGCGCATTGACGGCGCCGGCGCCTGGGGTATTCTCTTCCGCATTATCATTCCCTTGAGCCGCCCAGCCCTGACCGTAATCGTTGTTTTCACCTTCGTCTGGGTCTGGAACGACTTCTTGGAGCCGATCATTTTTCTGCGCGACTGGGATTCGTACCCGATTTCGGTGGGCTTGGCTTTCTTCCAAGGACGCTACAGCGTCGAATGGCACCTCTTCATGGGAGCGACGCTCGTTTCTATCATTCCGATTCTGGTCGTCTATTTCTTCGCCCAGCGCCATCTCATCGGCGGGCTGGCGTCTATCGGCATCAAGGGATGAGGTTTGCGCGGCTCACTTCGCCTTGCGCCGGCGGTAGCTGAGCATGACTGCGGTGGCGAATAGCCCGGCCAACGCCCAAAACAAGAATGGCGCGTTGAGGTTGAAGCGGCTTAAGGCATTGCCGAGCGGCGGAAGCAGCGAACCGCCCATATTCTGCAGCATGCCGCCGAAACCGAGCGCGCTGCCAACGAGAGCGATCTCCAAGCCTTCTACCTCCGTGATAGAGGCGCCCATCATTGCCATAAAGCTGTCAAAGCATAAGCCCCCGATTGCCATCGCTAGCATGACGAGCCAGAACGCGTCGCCAGCCATAAACATCAAGAATGCGCCCAGCGTCATCATCATGGTGCTGAAGATCATCACCAGCCGCCGATTGCCGATTCGATCGGACAGATGGGAAATGGGCAGCACGCCGATCAAACTGGCGAGGAAGAAAACCGGAATGGCGGAATCCGCATCGACCGCCGCCCAGCCGATCTCGCGCAGATAAGTCGGCACGTAGCCCACCATTCCTTGCGACAGCCCGACCGCGCCGAAGACCGCCAGCGCGATCGCCCGCAACTCACGGAAGCCAGCAACCTGGCGCCCCTTATGCAGCAACTGTCGAAAATCAAGAGAGCTGCTTCGCTCGCGCTCGACAGCCGGGTGCAAGAGAGCCCATAAAATCGCTAATGCGACCGAGCACAAGCCCATAAAAACCAGCACCGCCCGCCAACCGCCCAATAGCGGCGAAAGTAGTGTGGCGCTAAAGCGCGAGCCTAGCATTGCCCCGGTGGCGAAACCCAACGACATGACCCCGGCGGCGAAACCTAACTGCCTCGACGAAAACCATATCCGATTCAGCTTGATGAAATTCATCGGCAATACCGGCTGCACGGTGCCGTACAGAAACGAAAAGCCAAATAGCGACCAAAAGTCGACAGCCAATCCGCGCAGCGCGCCAAAGACGCCCGCCGCCAAGCACATGAACACCAGAGCGCGCCGCGTACCGAAATAATCGATGAGTGAGCCGCCCAGAAAGGAGGTGAAAATTCCCATCACCATACCTACGCCCCAAATGACGCCGATCTGAATCAGATCGAGATCCAGCGACGCCGCAATCTCGCTGAACAGCGCCGACAATCCAGCTATGGGGAAACCCATTGTGATGAAACCTGACAGGCTCACCAGCGCCAGAATCACCCAGCGATACGGTGAATGCTGCCGGTCGCTTTGTTTGATCACAGGAGCTCCAGGCCTTATTGAGCTTGAACGCTGCGAGCGCGGCCGCGGCGGCGCTGGTTCAAAGAGAAGCGAAAGCCAGAAAAAGGGGACGCCGGCATCTTGGACCCGCTTTTCATGATGCCTTTGTCTTGCGGCGGCGGAAGCTGAGCAGGACGAGCGTGGCAAATAGCCCCGATGCCGCCCACAACAGAAATGGCAGATTCAAGCTGATCGTGCTCAGTGTATTGCCGAGCGGCGGGACAAAGGACGAGCCGATGTTCTGCAGCATGCCAACGAAACCCAGCGCGCTGCCCACCAGCGCCAGCTCGAGCCCTTCCACTTCGGTGGTGGACGCGCCCTTCAAAGCCATGAAACTATCGAAGCAGAAACCGCCGATCGCCATCGCCAGCATCACGCCCCAGAAGCTGTCGCCGACGAAGTACATCAGCGCGCAGCCGATAGTCATCATTGATGTGCCGAAAGCCATGACGATCCGCCGGTTGCCCAGCCGATCCGAAAGATGCGAAATTGGCACCACGCCGATCAAGCTGCAGAAGAAGAATACGGTCATGGCGGTATCAGCATTGGCGCCATCCCAGCCAATCTCGCGCAGATACGTGGGCACGTATCCGCCGAGCCCGCGCATTACGCCGAGCACGCCGAAGACGGCCATAGCGATCACCCACAATTCGCGGAAGCGGGCGACATAACGATAATTGTGAATGATCTTGCGGAATTCTGGAAGCGCGCCGCGCCGTCGCTCGACCGGCGGATGCACGATCGCCCAGAGGATCGCTAGCCCGATGGCGCAAACGCCCAGAAAAATCAGCACCGCCCGCCAGCCGCCCAGCAACGGCGAAAGCACCGTGGCGCTCAGACGCGCGCCCAGCATCAATCCAGTGGCGAAACCGGCCGACATCACGCCTGAAGCAAAGCCCAACTGACCCGAGCGAAACCACTCGCGATTGAGCTTGACGAAGTTCATCGGCAGAATCGGCTGCACCATGCCGAAGAAAAACGAAGCGGCAAAAAGCGACCAAAAGTCGAAGGCAATACCACGCGACGCGCCGAAGATGCCGGTCGCCAGGCAGAGCGCAACCAATGTCCGTCGCGTGCCGAACTGATCGATCAAGCTGCCGCCCACCAAAGCGGTGAAGATGCCCATCGCCGAGCCAACGCCCCAAATCACGCCGATTTGCACCAGGTCGAGCTCGAGCGAATCGGCGATCTCACTGAACAGCGCAGACAGCCCGGTTGTGGGGAAGCCCATGACCAGGAAGCCGGACAGCGTAACCATCGCCAGGATAACCCAACGATAAGGCGAATCGTGACGGTCGCTCGGATCGACGACAGGAGGCATCGTTGGTCTACCGCGCTCACCCGTATGCAGACAATCGCTGTATCCTAGCTGAATACGGGTCGAATGCTAGACGCGGGCATCTATCGTGGCAAAGACAGCAAGCGCAGGAACGAGCGAACCGCAGTGTCGGCGGCCAGTGTCGGTGGTCATTGTCGGCGGTCAGTGTCTACGCGACCTACGCGACCTACGCGCAGCGGTAGCTCGCCGTTTTCCCGACAATGCGCTTTCCACGCATTCGATTGGTTGTCCGATTAAGAATAGTAACTATAATCGTTTCTCAATTACTCACGTGAAGACAGGCGGGCGGAGTGCCATCCGAATGTTCGACATTGCGGGTCAATAATGAGCGGCTGCTGCGGGACTTTGAACAACTGTCGGAGATCGGCGCTACCGTAGGCGGCGGCGTATCGCGTCTGGCGCTTTCCAATGAAGACCTGGCGGCGCGCTCCTGGTTCGCCGATCGCATTGAAGAAGCCGGACTCGTGGTAAGCGACGACGAAGTCGGCAATCTTAGCGGTTTGCTTCGCGCCGATGACGCGGATGCCAAGACGCTTATGGTTGGCTCCCACCTCGACACCGTGCCCAACGGCGGTCGTTTCGATGGCGCCATCGGCGTGTTGATCGCGCTGGAATGCCTGCGGCGTATTGACGAGGCCGGCTTGAAGCCTCGCTGCCATCTGGAGGCGATCAACTTCACTGACGAAGAAGGCACCTGGAGTTCCCTCTTCGGCAGTAACGGCGTGATCGGCAAAATCCCGGCGACTGACATTGACGATTCCACCCCAGAGAACATGCCCTTTCGCGCCGCACTCTACCGTGCCGGCATTATGTTGGAAGAGGCGCAAAGCGCCCGCCGCGATGCCGATTCCATTCTCGGCTATCTGGAGGTGCATATCGAGCAAGGAAAGACGCTCCACGAGCGAGGCTTCGACCTCGGGATCGTCGATAGGATTGTTGGGCGGACTACTTACAATGTCGTCTTCTATGGCGAAGCGGCGCACGCCGGCACCACCACCGCCGATCATCGCCGCGACGCTCTGCAAGGGGCAGCCGCTTTCATTATTGCCGCCCACAAACTGGTCCGCGCCGAGTATCCCGAAGGCGTGGTCAATTGCGGACACGTCAGCGTGGTGCCAGACAGCTTCAATGTCGTGCCGGCTGAAGCATCGCTTCGCGTTGAGTTTCGCCACCCGGACACCGACACGCTACGAGAGATGGAATCGCGGATTGTGCGTCTGGCGCAAGATAGCGCCGTGAATCATCGCTTGCGGGTATCGACTGAGCGCGCCCTGCATCGTGCCGCGGAGCGGATGTCTGGTTATCTGGTCAAACAGATTGAAAGCGCCTGCCGTGCCGAAAAGGTCAACTGCATGCCCATCGCCAGCTATAGCGGACACAATGCTCAAATCATGAATCAGATGGTGCCAGCCGGCATGATCTTCTTGCCATCAGTGGATGGGATCAGCCATAATCCGCGGGAGTTCACTGAATGGCGGCATGTCGAGTTGGGTGCCAACGTGCTGCTGCGGACGATATTGCAGTTGACGCTATGAGCGCCCCTCACCCCCCAGCCCGCTCTCCCACGAGGAGAGAGGGGGAGCTAGGCTGGAGATGCTTTTGCATGCATAACTTGAATTAAGTAAGGGCACGCAGAAGGTGTAGGGGCGACTTATCAAGTCGCCCGCCTTTAACGGACCGTATGTACGGGCGAGCCGGTGGCTCGCCCGCCAAAGACCAATAAAAGTTCAGGAATCCCCATGTCCCACCTTACCCGCCGCAAAAAAGAACGCGAAATGCGCGCCGCGGGCCGCCTGCCCGATGGTCAATCACTGACCGAGAAATTCCCCGTCCTCACATACGGACCGACGCCGAAGTTCAATCCCGCGACCTGGGACCTGCGCGTCTTTGGCGCCGTGGAAGAAGAAAGGCGGTGGACCTGGGACGAATTCCTTCGGCTGCCCACTGGCACGATGACCGTCGACATCCACTGCGTCACCCGCTGGAGCAAGTTCGATACGGCTTGGGAAGGCGTCATGTTCCGCGACTTCCTGCGCGAGCTTCAACTGACCGATGAGGCGCGTTTCGTCATCGCCCACTGCGAATTCGGCTACACCACCAATTTGCCGCTGGATGTGATGGACGATGACGATGTCATGCTCGCTTATAAATACGAAGGCCGCTTCCTGCACGAGCCCGAGCTGATGGAGCATGGCGGTCCGCTGCGGACGGTGGTGCCCAAGCGCTACTTCTGGAAGAGCGCCAAATTCCTGCGCGCGCTGGAGTTCAGTCCAGTGGACAAGCCCGGCTTCTGGGAGCAAGGCGGTTATCACAACGATGGCGATTTCTGGAAAGAGGAGCGCTTCCAGCGGCGGGGGTTTTTCTAGGTTGCCGTCCGACTCAGTCCGTAAGCATGATACGCACGATCAAGTTGGCGTCCGCACCTGTGCAAATGACGAGGATTCGGACCACGAGTTTCGAAAGTCAAATGATTCCGAGGCTATACAATACTAAGATCATCGTATCGATATTCCTCATCACGTCCAACCGTTTTGTCAACTTGTAGGTTACCGCCTGTCCCTCGGCCATCCTGACAAGCCTTCCCGCCTTATTTTCCGCGACATGTCCCTTTTTCCACATATCAAACACGATGGCACTTGGGCAGATTCCTAGACAGAACAGGTAATCGTAGTCACGATCTAGGCGAATATGATTGAACTGAAAAGTGCCATTCGCGCCTAAGGAGGCGGTTTTGACTTCGACTCGCGTCTCGCCGATCGCCATGTCGGTTCGCGAAGTTCGGCTGCCATTGGCAACTGGTATACCATGAGCGCCGAGAAACCGCCGGATGAACTCCTCACCGATCTCGCCTCGATTCGTGTTGCCAAGAAAACGACAGCCGATTAGCGGCGAATTTTGCCATATATCCGTTGGCGCGTGCATCTTGATAACTTCGACCATCAATTCGACGGGATTGATTTCGGCGGGTCCCAAAGTCCCTTTCCCCCTCCCCTCTTCCAAAATACCAGAAAGTAGGAATGATTTTTCCGAGCGTGTACCTGGCGGGAAACCCGGCTCACTCCCGGGCGATTACTTCTCACCATGACAAACAGATCTTCCGCAACAAAGCCCAAATCGTCGTACATCTGCATGATTTCGACATGTGTGAAGCGTTGGCGATTAGAGCAGAATTCATCTTGACACTTGACGATCAAAACGCCTCTATCTCGCAACACACGGTAAGCCTCTTGGCCTGCTTGCCAATACAATTCGAGCACTGCGTCATGGTATTTCTTGCTTAACTCGTTGCTGCTGCCATTATTGCGGTAATGCTCTTCAAATTGAGGTTGTGACCTGTGGGCGGTTCCACCGGGCGAATGCATATAGGGAGGATCAAGGACAACGCAATCTATTGCGCCACCCTCATACGGCAGATCACGGCAGTCAATACCGTCCTGAATGTCCGTTGCGACAAGGTCATATTCATCGGCGGGCACACGGCGCCAGAATACACCCTTGCCAAAGGTGACATCTGCAACTGTGCTCCCGGGTGCAACGTACAGACCCAGAATACGGGGGAAGAGACGGTCATTCCCATCCGCATACGCGCTAAATACGAGATCGTTTGTAGAAATGCCATTTTGCACCTTGCGCTTACTAGGTTCTTGGCTCCGCGCTTTCTCATTTTCCGGTAGGAGTGGCATCTGTGACATGACATTACTTCTTAATCGACAGATTGTCGCGACAGACGACTTCGCGTTGGCGGGCGGATATCCCTACGGCTTGCAAGTTAATCAACGTCATCCTGATGCTTGCTTTAGACTCGAACGGCGGGCAAAGGATTCGCCACCGGTTATTTTCACGGCAATCAAATCTACCAAATGGCATATATTCCGACACGGCTTGCCTTTAACCTGCTTCCCACTTGCCTCTATTCGACATTTTACACACAACCGCAGTGAATGCAAAACAAGTCTCCATTGTTGCTGTCCTTCAATTGCCTCTCACAGACCACATACCATTTTGCATTTAACCCAATCTACAAAATGGTTCGCTTCTTTTGCCACCAAACGTTCAGTTACACTCCTCCATGTATCGGCCGTGAGGCAGGATCTGCGCGGGTGAATACTTTGATTTCAGCCTCCTTTGCAATAGAGCGCGCCATACGGAATATTCCAAATCTAAGTTCATCGGTATACAGAGAGTCTGTTCTAAAGAATAACTATGCCCAAAATACTGACTGACGAACAGATCGCCTTCTACCACAACAAAGGCTGGCTGAAAGTCGAAAACGTCGTCCCGGCGCGCAGCATCGAGTTAGGACGCAAGGTCTGCGCCGACTGGGTCGACCGCACAGTGCAGGGCTGGGTCGATGAGGGCTTGCTCGAAGACAATCTCGCGCATCTCGACCTGGGACATCGGCTGACGGTCGCCTGGAACGAAGCGGGCAAGCCGAGGTATCAGCGCAGTCCGCGCCGCCAGATCGTCAGCCCTGAACTCTTCGAATTTATGAGCGAACCCAACGTGATCGACATCGCTGAAGACCTGCTGGGCAGTCCCGAGGTCTTCATGCACGGCGTCTTCAATCTGCGGCCGAAGCTGCCCGATCAGCGCTGGACGCGCACGCCCTGGCATCAAGATTCGCAGTATTATCCCTCGATCGCCCAAGTGCATACGCTCTCAATCTGGATGCCGCTGATGCGCGTCACGGCTGAAAATAGCTGCCTGCAAGTGGCGGAGGGTTATCATCGCGGCGATATGTACGCCATCACCGAAGACGAAGAGACCGGCTTCCTCGGCATTTCCAAAGAGGAGCGGGCGTCGATACCGGGCATCCCCATCGAGATGGAAGCGGGCGACGTGCTTTGCTTCACGCAGCTGACGCCGCACGCCGCCCTGCCCAACCAGTCTGATGCGGTGCGCTGGTCCATCGACCTGCGTTATCAGTCGATAGCAGACGCCATGGTCGATGAATACAATGTCGAGATCGGCGGCCGCGACAAAGGCTTCATCGCCCGCAGCGAGGCCGATCCGTCATCGGTGGCCACCTGGGAAAGCTGGGAACGCCAGTGGGAAGGAGACCCCTATAGCGCCTACTAGTCAGAAAATGCAGGGGCGACCCAACAAGGATTGTGTGTATGGGCGAGCCGGTGGCTCGCCCTCCCAACAACTAGAATAGTATTCCGGGAGGAAACAAAACATGAATCGGAAAGTGAATATATTCATCGCAATGTTGTTGTTACTAAGCATGCTCATCGGCGCGGGGACGGCATCGGCGCAAGACGATGTCACGCTGACGATCTGGACCTTCGGCTCCTTCTTCACCGATTTCTACGAAGGCATCGAAGCCGACTACAAAGAAATCGCGCCCCATGTCAGCATCGTGGTCGAAGAGATCCCTTATGGGCAGCTTTATGACAACTTGCAGGGCGCCATTGTCGCCGGCGTCGGCGCGCCCGATATCGTTGATGTGGAGCAAGGCGTCATCAGCCGCTTCCTCAAAGGCGAGCCCGGCTTAGTGGACTTGGCCGATCTCATCGCGCCTCACGCCGATGACTACATCATGGCAAAGACCGGACTGTACGCGCACCAGGGCGCGATCTATGGCATCGATCACTGCCTTTGCCCGGTCGTGCTGTACTATCGGCATGACATCTTCGCTGACGCCGGCATTGAAATGCCCATCGCCACTTGGGAAGAGTATGTCGAGGCGAGCGCTGCGCTAAGTGAACAGGGCGTTGCCGGGCTCGTCCTTTCCGACCGCAGTTGGGGCGACTTTTACATGCTGCTGCTGCAGTCAGGCAGTCAGGGCTTCTTTGACGCCGAGGGCAATGTCATCGTCGACAGCCCCGAGGCCATCGCCCTACTGGAATGGTATCTCGGTTTGCTCGAAAGCGATGTGGCAATCTCCACTGAGAGCTCGCAAACCACGTACGGCTTGATGGCGGAGGGCAAGATCGCCGCAGCCATTGGCGCCGATTGGTACGGCGGCTTCATCAAGAACAATGTCGCCGATACCGAGGGTCTCTGGCGCGCGGCGCCCCTGCCCGCCTTTACGGAGGGTGGCGCCCGCACCAGCACACACGGCGGCACCGCCTATTCGATTACCCAGCAAAGCGAGCACAAGGACGAGGCTTGGGCATTCATCGAATTCGCCCTGTTCGACGAGGGCAACAAAATCTTCGAATTTGAAGTGAACAACCTGCTGCCGCCGGTGCTCTCGCATCTGGATAACGAAGCGCTGCTGGGTCCCGACCCCTACTTCGACAACCAGTCGTTGGGCGAGCTCTTTTTGGAATTGGCGGCGGAAGTCCCGCATCAATCGCGCGGTCCCTGGTTCAACGAAGCTAGCACCCTGGTCGGCAACGCGATATTCGAAGCTGTCCAAGGTGAAAAGACGGCCGAGCAAGCGCTGAAGGACGCGGCAGACGAGCTGCGGCGGCAGATCGATTTTGGTTAGAACGCGGATATCAGGTGAAAGCTGTAGGGGCGAGCCGGCGGCTCGCCCCCATGAGTTCTCGCCAGCGACGGGTCGATTCTGCTGGTCGCCGGCCGATAAATCACGAATGGATACGGGCGACTCACAGAGTCGCCCCTACAACATGTGAATGATTCGGTCGACCTGATTGATCGCCCCTACGACTTTATGAGGTGACGGAGATTCGTGGCGTCCGCGTCAATCGGCAGTAGAGGCAGCAATACTGGTCAAGACCGCGGCTTGCGCGCGTGGTGGAGCCGCTCCGAGCGCAAGGTCGTGCCTTACGTCTTTATCTCGCCCTTCTACATCCTCTTCATCGTCTTCTCAGTCGGTCCGCTGATCTACGCCCTTTACCTCAGCTTGCACCGCTGGCCCGGCACCGGACCCATGCGGCACGTCGGCTTGGGGAACTACACCTACCTGGCGAGCGACCCGGTCTTCCTCAAATCCCTATGGAACACCGTTTACTACGCCATCGGCGCTTTTCTGTTCATCTTGCCGCTGGCGCTCGTGCTTGCCTTGCTGATCAACTCGACGCTGATCCGCATCAAGAGCCTTTTCCGCATCGGCTATTTTCTGCCGATTCTTACCAGCACGGTCGCCGCCACAATCATGTTCCTGCTCATATTCAACAATCAGTTCGGACTGATCAACCAAGGCTTGGCGCTGCTCGGCATCCCGGCGCTCAAGTGGCTGGACGAAGAATTGGTCAAGATTTCGGTGTTGGCGGTGGCGACCTGGCGCTATACCGGCATCAACGTATTGTATTTCCTCACTGGCTTGCAGAGCATTCCGCCCGAACTCTACGAAGCGGCACAGGTGGACGGCGCCGGAACCTGGGCGCAGTTCCGCTACATCACCATCCCGCAGTTGCGGCCGATCGCGCTATTCGTCGGCGTCGTCACCATGATCGGCTCCTTCCAGCTCTTCGCCGAGCCGCTGCTGCTGGCCAACGGCGGACCCAACGACGCCAGCCTGACCATCGCCAATTACCTCTACCGCATGGGCTTCACCAACGCCAAGCTCGGTTACGGCTCCGCCATCGGCTGGGTGCTGGCGCTGATCATCTTCGGCTTGTCCTTCATCCAGCTCTACCTTTTCGGCGCCTTCAGGAAGGAAGACTGAGGCGATGGACGGAACGCTAACAGGCCGCGCCCAGCGCACAATCGCCTATGGCTTCCTCTTCTTCATCCTTATCTCGATGGCGACGCCCTTCGTCTGGATGCTCTCCAACACCTTCAAGGAACAGTCCGAGATCTTCCAGATGCAGCCGACGCTGATCCCCGAAGAGCCGCATCTGCGCAATTATGTCAGCCTTTTCGTCGACTTCGACTTCCACAAGCATTTTCTCAACAGCGCCTTTATCGCCGTCGTTCATACGGCCTCTCATCTTTTCCTGGCATCGCTGGCCGGTTTCGCCTTCGCCAAGTACAACTTTCCACTGAAGAATTTCTTGTTCCTGGTGCTGCTCGGCTCGATGATGGTGCCGCTCTATACGATTTTTATCCCGCTCTTCGTTTTGGTGATCCGTCTCGGCCTGGTCAACAGCTACGCCGGCGTCATTATTCCGGGCGTGGCCGGCGCTTTCGGCATCTTCTTCATGAAGCAGAGCATGGAAGCGGTGCCGGGCGAGCTGCTCGATTCCGCCCGCATAGACGGCGCTTCCGAGTTCCGCATCTACTGGCAGATCGCCCTGCCCCTGGTGCGGCCAGCGCTGGCGGTGCTGGCGGTGCTGGCATTTATGGGCTCCTGGAACGATTTCGTCTGGCCGCTGGTCGTGCTGCGCAGCCGCGAATTGCAGACCTTGCCGGTTGTGATGGCGGGCATGGTCAGCCTCTATCGTATGGAGTACGGCGTCGTCATGGCGGCGTCGCTGCTGTCGACGCTGCCGATTCTGCTGCTCTTCCTCGCCCTGCAGAAGCAGTTCGTGCAAGGGCTGACCGTCGGCGCGGTCAAGTCTTAAGGCGGAGCGTGCAATCCCACAGCCTCAGCACTCAAAAAAGCAAGCGCTGTAAGGCTTGACCGCTTCTGCGAATCGCTAAGCCAACCCCACCCCCAGCCCCTTCCCGCCATCTCTATGGCGGGCATCCGAAGCGTCAGGGTCGCGTAGACACTGACCTTCGGAGGGGAGCTAACTGCAGCTGAATTGGGATTCCTATCTCGGATTTCATCATATTTTCAGTTCTCGGTGCAACCTTCCCCGCATTGCAATGGGGGGACCGAGGGGGGTTAGACCTGATGCGCGCATGTTTCAACCAGTACCGGAAAGGCCCTGAAAGAACGACCTATCAAGTCACCCGCTTAACGAGGACCGTGGGTCGGGCCGATTTGGTGGCTTGCCCCTGGTAGAAGCGCGAAAGTTGCGGCATCGCGCCGAGTGCGCTACGCTTTATTGATACCGCACTCTTGATGGAGCCGGGACTGTTTTATGCCCAAAATACTGACAGACGAACAGATCAACTTTTACCACGACAAAGGCTGGCTCAAGGTAGAAAATGTTGTGCCGCCGCGCAGCATCGAGTTGGCGCGCAAAGTCAGCGCCTATTGGGTCGACCGCGAGGTGAGAACCTGGGTCAATCAAGGCTTGCTGGAAGACGATTTCGCCCACCTTGACCTTGAGCATCGGCTGAAGGTCGCCTGGAACGAGGCGGGCAAGCCGATGTATCACCGCAGCCCGCGCCGCCAGACCGTGTGCGAGGAGCTCTTCCAATTCATGAGCGAACCCAACATCATCGACATCGCCGAAGACCTGTTGGGCAGTCCTGAAGTCTTCATGCACGGCGTCTTCAATCTGCGGCCTAAGCTGCCTGATCAGCGCTGGACACGCACACCATGGCATCAAGATTCGCAGTATTACCCCTCGAACACATACGTACATACGATTTCGATCTGGATGCCGCTGATGCGCGTCACGCGGGAGAATAGCTGCCTGCAGGTGGCCGAGGGCTATCACCGCGGCGATATGTACGCCATCACCGAAGACGAAGAGACCGGCTTCCTCGGCATATCAAAAGAGGAGCGAGCGGCGATAGCGGGCATCCCGGTCGAGATGGAAGCGGGCGACGCGCTCTGCTTCACCCAGCTGACGCCGCATGCCGCCCTGCCCAACAAGTCCGACGCCGTTCGCTGGTCCATCGACCTGCGTTATCAAACCATCGCTGACGCCATGGTCCCGGAACACAATACCGAACTCAGCGGCGGCCGCGAAAAAGGCTTCATCGCCCGCAGCGAAGCCGATCCGGCGTCGGTGGCCACCTGGGAGCAGTGGGAACGCCAGTGGGAAGGAGATCCTTATAGCAACTATTGATAGATACTATCGTTGCAGTTCGCTGATCAATCTGAATTAAACGTTCTGAAGCAAGAGTCTAATGAAAGGTAAACTCATGAGTATCGCCCGTCGCATTGGTATATTGTTGTTGCTCGTCAGTATGCTCGTCGGCGCCGGATCCGCATCGGCGCAAGACGAGGTCACGCTGACGATCTGGACCTTCGGCGCCTTCTTCACCGATTTGTACAAAGGCATTGAAGACGACTACAAAGAAATCGCGCCTCATGTCACCATCGTGGTCGAAGAGATGCCCTTCGTACAACTCTATGACAACTTGCAGGGCGCTTTTGTCGCCGGCGTCGGCGCGCCCGATATCGCCGATGTTGAGCAAGGTGTCATCAGCCGCTTCCTCAAGGGCGAACCTGGCCTGGTGCCGCTGAACGATCTGATCGCGCCTTACGCGGATGACTACATCATGGCGAAGACCGGCTTGTACGCGTATCAAGGCGTCATCTACGGCATTGATCATTGCCTCTGCCCGGTCGTCCTCTACTATCAGCATCAGATCTTCGCTGACGCCGGCATCGAGATGCCCATCGCCACCTGGGATGAATTTATCGAGGCCTCCGCTGCGCTGACCGAACAGGGCATCGCGGCGCTTGTCTTGGACGACCGCAGCTGGGGCGATTATTATATGCTGCTGCTGCAATCGGGCAGTCCCGGCTTATTTGACGCCGAGGGCAACGTGATCGTCGATTCGCCCGGGAATATCGCCGTGCTCGAATGGTATCTCGAATTGCTCGATAGCGGCGTCGCGATTAGCACGGGCGATTTTCACGCCACCATGGGCTTATTCGCGGAGGGCAAGATCGCCGCTGTTATCGGCGCTGACTGGTACGCCGGCAGCTTGAAGAACGAATTGGCTGAAGGGGCCGGCAACTGGCGCGCGGCGCCCCTGCCCGCATTTGAGGAAGGCGGCTCCCGCACCAGCACACACGGCGGCACCGCCTATACCATCACCACGCAAAGCGAACATCCGGAAGAAGCCTGGGCTTTCATCGAATTCGCAATGTTCGACGAGGACAACAAAATCCTTGAATATCACGTGAACAACCTGCTGCCGCCCGTGCTCTCGCACCTGGATAACGAAGCGCTGCTGGCGCCCGACCCCTACTTCGACAATCAGCCGGTGGGCGAGCTCTTCCTTGAGTTGGCGCCGGAAGTGCCTTTCCAGGAGCGTGGTCCCTGGTTCAACGAAGCCACCACACTGGTGGCCAATGCCGTATTTGAAGCTACCCAAGGCGAGAAGACGGCTGAGCAAGCCTTGAAAGACGCGGCTGACGAGCTGCGCCGTCAAATCGACTTCGGTTAGGGCGAGCTCGTTAGAACATTGTGGGCGACCCACCGGGTCGCCCCTACAGATTCTCGAGGTGACGGAGATCCGTGGCGTCCGTGTCAATCGGCGGTGGAACCAGCAATACTGATGAAGAACGGAGCCTGCGCGCCTGGTGGAGCCGCTCCCAGCGCAAGGTCGTGCCCTACGTCTTTATCTCGCCCTTCTACATTCTCTTTATCGTCTTCTCGGTGGGTCCGCTGATCTATGCGCTATACCTGAGTCTGCACCGATGGCCCGGCAGCGGTCCCATGCGCCATGTCGGCTTGGGCAACTACACCTACCTGGCGGGCGACCCGGTCTTCCTAAAGTCCCTCGGGAATACTGTCTACTACGCCATCGGCGCGTTTCTGTTCATCTTGCCGCTGGCGCTGCTGCTGGCGCTGCTGATCAACTCGACGCTCATCCGCCTGAAGAGCCTCTTCCGCATCGGCTACTTCCTGCCCATCCTCACCAGCACAGTCGCCGCCACCCTCATTTTCCTGATGATCTTCAACAACCAGTTTGGTCTGATCAACCAGGGCTTGGCGCTGCTGGGCATCCCGGCGCTCAAATGGCTCGACGAAGAATTGGTCAAGATTTCAGTGCTGGCGGTGGCCACCTGGCGCTACACCGGCATCAACGTCTTGTATTTTCTCACCGGCTTGCAAAGCATCCCGCCCGATCTCTATGAAGCGGCGCAGGTGGACGGCGCCGGAACCTGGGCGCAATTCCGCTACGTTACTATCCCGCAACTGCGGCCGATCGCGCTCTTCGTCGGCGTGGTGACGATGATCGGCTCCTTCCAGCTTTTCGCCGAACCGCTGCTGCTGGCGGACGGCGGACCCAACGAAGCCAGCCTGACCCTCGCCAACTATCTCTACCGCATGGGCTTCACCAATGCCAAGCTCGGTTACGGCTCCGCCATCGGCTGGGTGCTGGCGCTGATCATCTTTGGCTTGTCCTTTATTCAGCTAACTCTCTTCGGCGCCTTCAAGAAGGATGATTAAGGCGATGGACAACACGCTCACGCGCCGCGCCCAGCGGACCATCGCCTACGGCTTCCTCTTCTTCATCCTGATTTCCATGGCGACGCCCTTCGTCTGGATGATCTCCAACACCTTCAAAGAACAATATGAGATCTTCCAGCTGCGGCCGACGCTGATCCCGGAAGAGCCTCACCTGCGCAACTATATTAGACTCTTTGTGGAATTCGACTTCGCCCACCACTTCCTAAATAGCGCCTTCATCGCTGTGGTACATACCGTCTCTCATCTTTTCCTGGCATCGCTGGCCGGTTTCGCCTTCGCCAAATACACCTTCCCGCTCAAAAACTTCCTCTTCCTTGTCTTGCTCGGCTCAATGATGGTGCCGCTATACACCATCTTCATCCCGCTCTTCGTCTTGGTCATCCGTCTCGGTTTGGTCAACAGCTACGCTGGCGTCATCATCCCTGGCGTCGCCGGCGCATTTGGCATCTTCTTCATGAAGCAAAGCATGGAAGCAGTGCCGGATGAACTACTCGATTCGGCAAGGATCGACGGCGCGTCGGAATTCCGCATTTATTGGCAGATCGCCCTGCCCCTGGTGCGGCCGGCGCTGGCGGTGTTGGCGGTGCTGGCTTTCATGAACTCCTGGAACGATTTCGTCTGGCCCCTGGTCGTGCTGCGCAGCCGGGAATTGCAGACCCTTCCCGTGGTGATGGCGGGCATGGTGGGTATGTACCGGATGGAACACGGGGTAATCATGGCGGCGTCGCTGCTCTCGACCTTGCCGATTCTGCTGCTTTTCCTGGTATTGCAGAAGCAGTTCGTGCAAGGGCTGACCGTGGGCGCGGTCAAATCCTAACCACTTGTAAGGTGTAGGGGCGTCTCGCCGAGATTTGACCTATTCCATAGCGTTCGCTAAAATTCGCCTGGAATCCAAGGAGTCAAGGAGGCGACATTTCGACTTTGACTTCTTATATTGGTATACGTTTCACGAGTTGTTTGAAGAGGTAGAATCATGATTGTTCGTAATTCCCTTAGGCTCATAGTTCTTGCGTTGTCGCTGTCACTGCTTTTCGGCGCGCCCGCGCTCAGTCAAGACATGGTCGAGTTGAGTTGGATTACCGACTTGCCCGGCGCGGAAGAAGTGGCGGCCCGCTTCAGCGAATACAACCCCAATATCACGGTTCGCGTCGACAAGGTGACCTTCCGCGAAGTTTTCCAGCAGAATCAGATACGGTTGGGCGCGGGCTCGCCCGAACCGGATATCGTCAGCGTGGACGCGCCGGTGGTGGCTGCTTACGGCTTCCGCGGCTGGCTGCTGCCGCTGGACGACGCCTTCTCGCAAGAGCAGATCGATGGCTGGATCGACGCCTTGTATACATCCAGCAAGTATGACGGTCAATTACTGGCGCCGCCGATTTGGAATTCGGCGCAGGTGATGTATTACAACGCCGATTTGCTGGAGGCGGCCGGCATTACGCCACCGGCACCCGATGAGCGCTGGACCTGGGAGCAGGTTACCGAGGCGGCGCAGGCGCTGGCGAATGACGCCGACGGCGATGGCGTCAACGATGTCTGGGGCTTGCAATTCGGCCAGTACAATCGCATCTATCAGCTGCAGCCGATACCTGAAAGCTTGCCCACGGCTGTACTCGGCGAGGATGGGCTGACCGTCGAGGGCATCATTGATTCCGAAGATTGGGTCAAAGCCTTCACCTGGTTCGGCGATCTGCATAATGCGCTCGGCGTTTCGCCACAAGGCGGCATCAGTTCGGGCGAGTTGTTCCGCAACAGTCAGTTGGGCATCTATGTTGACGGTGGTTGGATGATCAACCAGTTCATCAACAATCCGGTTGAATTCTCCTGGGGCACGGCGCCCCATCCCTATTGGGAAGGCGGCGAGGTTACCGTGCCGGGCGACAGCTGGCATTTGGGCGTGAACGCCAATACCGAACATCCGGAAGAAGCGACTGAGTTTGTGAAGTTCGCCAGTTCTGTTGAAGCCGGGCGGATTTGGTTTGATGTCTGGGGCGTTTGGCCCGCGCATGAAGTGATGATCCAAGAGATGATTGACGACCCGAACAACGCCGAGTGGCCCAATCAAGCCTTCGTCGTCGCAGCTGGTGAAGCGCCCTACGTCACGCCGCGGCCCCTGACCGTCGGCTACCTCGAATACGAAGAGATCCTCTCCGATGCCTTTGAGGACATTCGCAACGGCGCTGATGTCGCCGATTCCTTGAGCCAGGCGGCCGGCCGCATTCAGCGCGAAATGGACAAATACAGATCCTAGCGGGGTTTTTACCCCTCACCCCCTCCCCCTCTCCCACATGGGGAGAGGGGCTAATCTCGCCGATGCCCGCTGCTTTGGAGAGAATTCGTGCTCAAAAGCATAAGCCTGGATCGCTGGACGCCGGTCTTCTTCCTGGCGCCAGCCTTCATTCTCTTGCTCGTATTTCGTTATGTCCCCATCATTCTGGGTTTTGAAGAAGCGCTTTACACCAATTCACTGAGCCAGGCGGGCGCGCGCAAATTTGTCGGTTTGGCCAACTTTATCGCGGTTTATGAAGACCCGGTCGTCTGGGGTTCGTTCAAGACGACCCTAATTTTCAGCCTGGTGGTCAATCCGCTGCAAGTGGGCTTGGCGCTGCTGCTGGCGGAGCTGGTGAATGCGCGCGTGCCAGGAATCGCCGTCTTCCGCGCCATCTACCTGATCCCGATCGCCATATCAGCGCCGGTGACGGCGATCGCCTGGGGGTTGGCGCTCGACCCGAACTACGGCTTGGTCAACGGCATCTTCCGCACCATCGGCTTGCCGCGCCAGCCTTTCTTGCAGAGTCCCGACCAAGCGCTCTGGTCGATCATCGGCATCATCAGCTGGATCGGCGTTCCTTATTGGAGTCTATTTTTCCTGGCTGGCTTGCAAGGCATCTCGAGCGATGTGTTGGAATCAGCCCGTGTCGATGGCGCCAGCAGCCTGCGTACTTTCGCATCCATCAAGCTGCCGCTGCTGCGGCGCGTTATCGCCTTCGTGCTCGTCTCCGACACGGTAGTGAATTTCACGCTTTTCGCGCCGGTGTATTTGCTGACGCGCGGCGGTCCGCAGCTTTCGACCCACCTCGTCATGTATGAAGCTTATCGGCGCGGTCTGGTTTACGGCGATATCGGCATCGCCTCGGCGATCGTCTCGGTTCTGCTCATCGTTGTGATTGTCGTCGTCGCCATTGAGTTCATCCTCTTGCGCCCGCAGCATTAGCACGGTTATGGAAGAAGATGCAGGTTTGTCATGCGAAACGCGACCGGTGATCCATACAAGTTGTGGGCGAGCCACCGGCTCGCCCGTACAAACTTGAGACGACGTCAGAAATCCTTATCCCTTTGCAATTATTCTCATTGCCTGCTAGATATGGCTGAGATTCGTCAGATGTCAGCTAAACTTCACCGAAACAACGCGAGATTCGCGGCATGAATTGGGACGCTGCGACACAGGCAAGGCTGCGCAAAGCGCGCCGCGCTATCATCTTATACGCGCTCCTCTTTGGCTTGGCGATTGCGGTGATTCTGCCGATCTCCTGGATACTCGCGTCGTCCTTCACCACGCGTGAAACCGTCTGGAAGAATGCCTTGCCCTTCAGCTGGCGCGCCTTCTTCCCCGAAGAATTTACCCTGGATGGCTACCGCGCCATCTTCGAAAAAGACTTCGGCACGGCCCTGCTGAATACTTTCTTTCTCGGCGCCGTCACGGTGATTCTCGGTATCGCGGTCGGGGCGATGTCGGGTTTCGCCTTCGCCCGCCTCAAGTTCCGCTGGAAAAACTTCCTATTCGCACTGGTTGTATTCAGTTTCATGATCCCTGGCGACCTGACTATCATCCCCTCATTTGTTCTGGTGCGGGATCTAGGCTGGCTGAATACCTGGCAAGGGCTCATCGTGCCCGGCTTGGCGAACGGCATCGTCATCTTCCTCTTCCGCCAATTCTTCGCCGAGATTCCCCAGGATTTGATTGACGCGCCCCGCGTTGACGGCGCCACCTGGCTGCAAGTCTTTATGCATATCGTCCTGCCTGTCTCTAAACCGGCTCTGATCAGCGCGGGCGTCATATTGTTTTTGGGACAGTGGAACAACTTCTTCTGGCCGCTCTTGGTCGCGCCCGTCCCCGAGCTTCGTGTTGTCCAAGTGGCTGTGTCGATCATCGGCATCGAGCAGAATGTAAATCTCTGGGAGCAGATGTTCGCCAGTTCAACCCTGGCGATGCTGGTCCCGGTCCTGCTGATTCTGCCCTTTCAGCGATATTACGTCGGCGGCATTCTCGGCTCCGGCTTGAAAGGCTGAGCCTACGAAAATGCAAATGCAAGCCGCCATTCTGACCGCGCCGAATACGCCCTTCCGCATCGAAACGGTCACGCTCGATCCACCGAAAGCGGGCGAGGTGCTGGTCAAGATCGCGGCGGCCGGGGTCTGCCGCAGCGACTGGCGCGTCGCCATCGGCACGGCGCCGAAACCGATGCCCATCATCACGGGACACGAAGGCGCGGGCATGGTCGAAGCGGTCGGCGAAGGCGTCACCCGCGTCAAAGTCGGCGATTACGTCACGCTCACCTGGACGCCGACCTGTGGCGACTGTTTCTATTGCCTGCGCGGCAAAGCTAACCTCTGCGCCACCTTCCGAACAGCGATCGCAAGCGGACTGCTGGACGATGGCAAAGCGCGCATCCACTGGAAGAGCGAGCCAGTTTATATTCTGGCGGGCTTGGGCAGCTTCGCCGAGTATGTGGTCGTGCGGCAGGAAAGCTGCGTACCAATTCGCCGTGATTTCCCTATGGATATCGCCGCGCTGGTCGGCTGCGCAGTCGCCACTGGCGTCGGCGCGGCAGTCTACACGGCAGCCGTGATCGCAGGCGAGAGCGTAGCCGTCTTCGGCGCTGGCGGCATCGGCTTGAACATCATACAAGGCGCGGTTCTTTGCGGCGCCGTCCCCATCATCGCCGTTGACGCGAGCGAAGACAAAGCCGCGCTCGCGCGTCAGTTCGGCGCAACGCACAGCCTGCCTTCGGATGATTCGACCGTAGAGCGAATCCAGCGGTTGACGGGCGGCCGCGGCGTCGATCGCGCTTTTGAAGCAGTGGGCAAACCGACGCTGCAAGAGCGCGCATTTGCCGCGACGCGCCCCGGCGGCACGCTGACGCTTGTTGGCACAACGCCTGACGGGAGCCGGACCAATCTGCCCGGCGCGATCATCACGCGGACGGAGAAAGTCATCCGCGGCTGCTCCTACGGCTCGGTCAATCCACAGCGAGATATTCCGCTGCTGCTTGACCTATACCGCGCGGGCAAGCTGAAGCTGGAGGAGATGATTACGCGTCGCTATCGACTGGACGAAATAAACCAAGCCTACGCCGATATGTTGAGCGGCGCGCTGGCACGCGGTATCATTGAGTTCTGACATATTGGGACGATGTGTAGGGGCGACCCAGTGGGTCGCCCGCAAAACCGAAAGGCGCATTCCATGCAAATGCAAGCGGCAGTGCTCAACGAAATCAATACGCCCTTCAGCATCGAAACGGTCGACCTGGCGCCACCGAAAGCGGGCGAAGTCCTGGTCAAGGTGGCGGCCGCCGGCATCTGCCACAGCGATTGGCATGTGGTTGAGGGATTATCATACTTCCCGCTGCCGATCATCTGTGGGCATGAAGGCTCGGGGGTAGTGGAAAGCGTGGGCGAAGGCGTGACCAGCCTGAAGCCGGGCGATCATGTGACGCTTAGCTTCCGCGCCAATTGCGGCGACTGCTTCTATTGCCAGCGCGACAAGTCCAACCTGTGTGAAGTCTTTTCGCCGGTGCTGCGCTCGGGCTTGATGCGGGATGGAGCGAGCCGCATCACCCGCGATGGCGAGCCGGTGTACATCATGACCGGCTTGGGCTGTTTCGCCGAATATGTCGTGATTGACCAGTCGGCTGCGGTGCCGATTCGCCAGGATGTGCCGCTGGAAGTGGCGGCGCTGGTGGGCTGCGCCGTCTCTACCGGGGTCGGCGCGGCGATGTATACCGCCGATGTCCGCCCGGGCGAGAGCGTAGCTGTTTATGGCGCGGGCGGCGTCGGCTTGAATATCATCATGGGCGCGGTTATGTGCGGCGCCGACCCGGTCATCGCCGTCGATACCAACAGCAGCAAGATGGAGATCGCCCGCGAATTCGGCGCTACCCATACGCTCTTTTCCGATGACACGACCGTCGGGCAGATTCAAGAAATCACGGACGGGCGCGGCGCCGACCACGTCTTTGAATCGGTGGGACTGTCGTTCTTGCAAGAGCAAGGCTTGGATGCCACGCGCCCTGGCGGTACGCTGACGCTGGTGGGCTTGACGCCGGTGGGCAGCGACACCAACCTGCCCGGCGCCATCATCACACGCACGGAAAAGGTTATCCGCGGCAGCTTTTACGGCTCGGTCAACACCCATCGCGATTTCCCGATGTTTATTGATCTCTATCGAGCGGGAAAGCTCAAGCTGGACGAGTTGGTGACGAGGCGCTATCGGCTGGACGAGATCAACGAAGCCTACGCCAATATGCTCACTGGCGAGGTGGCGCGGGGGATTATCGTCTTTTAACTCTCTTTGCGGATGCTGTAGGGGCGACATATTATGTCGCCCACGCAAATGATTCAACATTCTGTACGGGCGAGCGACCTGCAGTGTCGGCGGTCAGTGTCTACGCGACCTACGCGCAGCGGTGGCTTGCCCCTATTTCAGAGACATTCGACTACAGGGGCGGCCTGGCAGGTCGCCCGCCAAGGCGAAAGGCACACACCATGCAAATGCAAGCGGCAATCCTTACCGAAGCCCACACCCCCTTCAAGATCGAAATGGTGGAGATCGATCCGCCAAAAGCCGGCGAAGTGCTGGTCAAAATGGCGGCGACCGGCATCTGCCACAGCGATTGGCATGTCGTGGCCGGCAAGGGCGACTTCCCCGCGCCCATGATCCTCGGCCACGAAGGCGCCGGCATCGTCGAGGCGGTCGGCGCCGGCGTCACGCGGGTAAAGCCGGGCGATCACGTCACCTTAAGTTTCAGAGCCAGCTGCGGCGAATGCTTCTATTGCCGCAACGACCAAGCCTCCATCTGCGAGAATGACTTCGATCAGGTCGTCGCCGGCGTGTTAGGCGATGGCAGCAGCCGCATCCGCTGGAATGGCGATCCGGTCTATATCTTGGCCGGGCTCGGCACCTTCGCTGAGTACATTGTCTGTCGCGAAGTCAGCGTCGTGCCGGTGCGGGTGGATGTGCCGCTGGAAGTGGCGGCGCTGGTGGGCTGCGCGGTATCGACCGGCGTGGGCGCGGCGATGTTCACGGCTGAAGTGCGCGCCGGGCAAAGCGTGGCTGTCTTCGGCGCTGGCGGCGTCGGGCTCAACATCATCCAGGGCGCCGCTCTCTGTGGCGCCGACCCCATCATCGCCGTCGACACCAACAGCAACAAAATGGAAATCGCGCGCGAATTCGGCGCGACGCATTGCCTGCTATCAGACGACACGGTCGTCGGCGAGATTCAGAAGCTGACCGAGAGCCGCGGCGCCGATCACACCTTTGAGTCCGTCGGCATTCCGGCTTTGCAAGAGACCGCCATCGAAGCCGTGCGTCCGGGTGGTATCTGCACCTTGGTGGGCTTGACGCCGCAAGACAGCGAGACCAGGTTTCCAGGCCAGGTCATCACCATGAGCGAGCGCAAGATCCGCGGCAGCCTCTACGGCTCGATCAACCCGGCGCGTGACTTCCACCTGTTCCTGGACTTGTATATGGCGGGCAAGCTCAAGCTGGAGGAGCTGGTGACGAATCGCTATCGGCTGGACCAGATCAATGAGGCTTACGCGACCATGCTGACGGGCGATGTGGCGCGGGGGGTGATTGTGTTTTAGCAGTCCGCAGGATTTCAAATATACACGAAAGCTATAGCCCGCGATATGACTTAGGCTGATAGTCGGCTACACTATAGATATTCAGGCAATGTTGAGGGAAAGCGTGGCTAGCACTGATATAGAAGTCATCAAATCAGAGCTTCATCACAAGGTGTCCAAAGAAGACTACGCAACAGACACCGGCGAACTGAAAGTCATTTTAACGCGTATTGAAGGCAAGCTGGACAATTGGCGCTGGACACTCATAATCGTGCTAGGCATCGCCACACTCATCATCGGCTATCTCTTGTCGCGGCTGCCCGCGCTTCCTTGAATCGTCCTTTATAGACGCTGCCCGGTTTCAGCCTGGCCGAAAGCGCTGGCCTGCGAGCTAACCACGCCAATCAGTTCTTCCTCGCGGTAATCAGCGGTTTGGCCCGGGCGTGATTGTCTCCTGATCGGCGCTAATGCCTATCCTGCTCTAGACTACACGCTGCCTGCCTCGTTTATGATCGCCAAGTCGCTCGCTGCTTGGCCGCGCCAGTCATTGACGAGCTTTGTCAAAATCTTGGAAGCGCCATATGTGTTCTCGTTATATTGCATGCAGGCGGCCAAGTACAATCGCGATTGCAGATGAAAAAGCTGCTCGAAAACAAGACCACAAGGGTTGTCATAAAACTCACCCCAGGTGTTTTCCAGCCACTCACTTAGCGACATGACCCACGCTTGCAATGACTCGTAAGATTCAACATCTAAAAGCGCGCGGGACTTCTCCTCGAATGAATCAATGGTCGCATAGAAAGCTACAGTCCGCGTTTCGCTGCAGAGCGGTTGATCGCGCACATAGCGGTTGAGTTGCAATTTGAGATTGGGACTAATGTCCGCATACATTGCCGACATATCGTAATCCGCCAACGGAGATAATACCTCCATCGTAGCGTCCGCCCGAATCGTGCCTCTTATGTTGGTGACCTGTTGAAGGACTGCCCACATGGCGGAAGCCCGCAGCGCTCTGGTAAAAAATGAAGTACCGTCGCACATATTGGCGTAGACGGGTCCCCAATTCTCTTCTGTCCAGCCATTGAATCCAGCAAACCAATCTGCCAATTGCCCGTCGTCATTGACCGATTCCAGCGCTTCCATTTGCTGCTGAAAGCCATCCAAACTGCGATACAGCATCGCCGCCTGTTCACGAGTGCAGGGCTTCGGGTCCGCAATTGGAGAGTTTATGTACAGCCGTCGCTGTACGTTAATGTTGCCCGGCGGCGATTCGGACGAGCGGTCTAGCGCCGATTTCAGCAAATGAATCATTTGTCGCAGCGAGTCAATGATGCGATTGATGAACGTCATAACGTTGCGCTCTCACGGGTAATGCAAAAGTCAAATTGCCTGAATCAGCGCCTACATCCGATTCCCATAAGCCTGGCCGACAGCGCTCGCCTGAGAACTGACCACGCGAATCAGTTCCTCGTCATGGTCGCGCGCGAACTTGCGCAGCTCCGCCATATCGGTCACGCCGACATCGGCCAAGGTCCGCGCCGCGTAGTGCTTGAAGGTATTGAGGTAGAAGACCATCGAGTTTGCTTTCTCTTCAAAGAAGCGATAGCCGGCTTTGCCCTCGACATTGCGCGTGCGGCCGCCGGGGCGCAGCCGTTTCCGCGCCAAGGCGGGATTGGCGCTTTCGATGATCATCGTCGGCGCCGAGGCGCTGCCATGATAAGGCATGCAGACCTTGCCGCTCTTATGCTCGAAGTAGATATCGCCCTGTTCAATGACGCAGCGCGCCAGCTGCTGATTGTAAGAAATCAGGTCAATGCCCATCAGCAGCAGATGTCCCATCCCGGCGCCGATGCCGCCTTCGACCGCAATCGTCACATCGTTGAAGCGTTCGTCCGTCGTGATGCTGTAGACCTCTTCCAGCGTCGTTACCGCCATGCCGTTGGTCGCTGAGGTGCATTGACGCCCGCCGCCATGGCCGAAGAACAAGCCATCGACGCGGATATCGGGCGCAATCAGCTTCAGGCACTGCGCTTTGTCGCTAACTTGCCCGACAAATAGTTCGATCTCATCGCCGAACTCAGCGCGGATGGCGGCCGCCACCTCGATCACGCGCGGGTCGGAGTTGATGGTATAGATGCGGAAGAGCCGCACTCCGGCTTTTTCGTAGAGATAGCGGGCGTCAGCGACCTCGTCTTCGACATTGCTGCAACCGATGGCGGCGCCAATATTGCGGGCGGCGCGCCGATAATCGACATCGGAAGCCAGCGCTAACCGAAGCACATCTTTTGCCGCGTTGATCACAGCCGCCTGCCGATCGATATAACCGGCGAAGATGCTATTGCGATGGGTGAAGATAGCATGGTGTCCTATCGCCGCCGTGGCCAATACATCGCGCCAGCCCGATATCGCCGGCATCGAGCCAAAGCCGAGCACGCTACGCGGGTATTTGCCGATGCGATTGAACAAGCCGCATTCGGCGCTGTGGGTGCGCGAGACGTGGCGCGCCGATGACATCTTGCGATAACCCAGGTCCTTCCAGGAATAGGTGCTGGTGATGAAGGGATTCTCGTTCAAACCGAGCACCGATTCGACCGTCAACGAGCGGCGATTGCTGCGCTGTGGAATCGCGCCAGCGCGCCCGACGCCATCCAGCGTCGCCAAAACCTCGGCGCTCTGATTGCTGCGGAAGAAATCGGCTCGCTGCGCCAGGCTGAGCGTCCGCCTTTCGGGACCGAATTGCCAGATGATCGGACTGCCATTCTTGTTCATGTGCAGCGTGCCGCGGTCGACATCAGTGAGGATGAGACCGATGCTGCTGCTATCGCCTTTTGGCAGATATCGCGTGTAATAGATGTTCTCTTCATATTGTATCGGCTGGTAGTTGGACGCCTCAAATCGGCGATTGGGTGGGTTGGCGTCTTCCAGCGCCTCAAGGGAAAAGGCGAATTGCAGCGCCGCCTGGTCTTGAAGGGCGGCATAATCGACGCGCTCGACTTCTTGGCGGTAAGGCTCGGGAATCATGAAAACGCCCTGCCCCAGCGCAAAGGGCTGATCGCGCAGCGCCTCGAGCGCCTTGCGCCGCATATTAAGGTGGTCCTTTTCGCCATCGCTCATCTCGGCGAAAGTGCGTGTTTCGCCGTCCGGGATGAACATATCGTCCCAGCCGAAGCCGTTCGCGCCGCGCAAGGTCTCGGCGATTGCGCCGGCCGTGTTTCCCTCGCGGATCTGCACCTCGGCGCCGTCGTATACCGCGATCAACACCTTTGCCAGCGCCGCCCGGTCGCGTCCGTTCAGCCAGCCCTCGGCGATCATGCGCCGCATTTCCGCTTCTTCGCAGAAATCCTTGATATAGGCGCCGGGTCTGCCGCCCAATCCGCGCAGCGCCAGCGATGTTTCTTCCACCAGAATCGGGTTGTAGTCATTCGCCTTATAGGCTTCGATCGCCTTGCGCTCTACCACCTTATAGGGATCGAGGCTCTGAATCTCTTCGATATCCAGTTTCACCCCAACGATTTCGATGTCGGGCAAAATGCGGCGGAATTCGTCCAGTTTGTTGCGGTTTGTGGTGGCGACCTCGAGATAAGGATGGTCGGCGCGGCGCGGCTGCAGCGTGTTGATGACCTTGGGCTCGGTCACATAAAGGGGTCGGGGCATGGTGTAATTTTCCAGGTTTGACGCGGACCTACGCTCCAATTATCGCAGATGCGCGCGATTGGGTATAGAGCACGCCTACCCAGTCTCGTGACAGATGCCTACGGCAGCTATTGTTCGACCCTCTGTTTGCTAGGAATGCGACAAGTCTGAGTGGATCGAGTATTAACGCAACGGGTCAGCCACCGGCTGACCCCTACAGGCTCTTTTCATTGTGGAATTCATGTAATATGCTACCCGACGGATCGCCCACTTGAGTATAGACTAGCCGCCAACCCGCGCGACAAATTCCAGTTTCAAGTCCACATCATCGGTCACGTTGGCCACCGAGCGCACATCGGGAATCACCAGACCGAAGTCAGCATGCAAAAGGTTCACGCTCGCGCTTCCGCTGATCTGTGTTTCGCTATCCAGCGTCACCGTCGAGGCAAAAGTTACGCTGCGGGTGACGCCGGCCACGGTCAAGTCACCTGTCACGTCAAAGGTTATGCTGTCACCAACTGCCACTGACTCGGCAGACCAGTTCCCCAACTCGCGTGGCTCAAAGATGATGAATTCGTGCTCGTCTTGCGCCGATCGCAGGATTTGGCTGCGCAGCGCTCGATTGCGGAAGCTGTTGTCCGTCTCCAGCGTGCGCGCGTTGATCACGATGGCGCCGATGGACGCTGCGGCTGGATTCGCCAGATCGACCATAATGCTGCCGCCGACTTCATTGGTGGAGCCGATCACGGTTGTCCGCACGCCGCGCAAGTCTTCTTCGAGCGTGAAGCTCGCTAGGCTCTCCGCCGACACAATCTTGAATTCGACCGGTTCGCTCGCAGCGGCGGCGACCGCTTCCATCGCAGCGCTGACGCTGGTATCGACCGCCTCAGCCACTGCAGCCGCCACCACATCGGCGATCACCGAGTTGGCAACGTCCACCATAGCGGTACCGACCGCATCCGCCAGCGCCGTATCGCTCGCTTCCTGCGTCGCCAGCTTTTGCTCTATGGTCAAGCTCGGCTCGCCCGAGCCGCCGGTATACCAAATATAACCAAGGATGCCAGCCGCGGCGCCGCCCGCCAACGCGACCAGCAAGAGCAGCACAACCAAGGGATACGATACTCCGCTCCGGCTTGAGTTTGACATTCGCTTTGGCGTCTCCGTCTCATTGATCAATCGCTTTCGTCCCGAGGACTCCTTATTAAGATAATACGGAAGCGCCCGCAATTGAACTGTAAACTCTCCAGTCAACGTCGCCGATTGCGGGACTCGCCAAACCTCGCTCTCGCGTGGACCGCGTCTCAGCTAGTTATCCCAAGCAAAGTCTCAATTTATCCCAAAATATCCCAATGTAAACACCTTCTTCGACAGCGCTGCTGGCAGGCGCCTGTTCAAAACTTTAAACAGAAGTCGCAGTCTATCTGTGCAAAACCTGTCGGAAAGTATCTACATGCCGCCTTGAGGTCGGCCCGTTTTGTTCAAAAGATCGTAATGCAATTCGTAATTGTTCAAAGTTCCGTGCGCCGTTTGCCAAACTGTGCAAAGGCAGCGCAGTTATGCACAGATATCTGTTCAAAACTTTTTCCCAAATTTCCCAAGAGACTTGCACATTCTTGGGATATAATCAGCGAAATCCAGCGAAATCTGCGATAGGTTTGGGTTATTTTACCCAATACTAGGGAATTTGACGCGGCGCCTTGAACAGTTTGCACAGGCTCTACTAAGACTACTACTAGAATAAAGAGATTTCATTGTCCACCTGCTTTTTTACTCGTCACGCGAATGCCGCCGTCTTTCGCAATACGCCGAAGAGAATGCTACAATCAGCTAGTATCATTGAAGCTTGAACAGTGGCAAGGAGCTGGTCATGGCAGTTTCAATCAGGTGGATAGGACACTCGGCATATTCATTCGTTATTGATGGACATTCGTTGTTGATTGATCCCTTTGTAAGCGGGAATCCGGTGGCGAAAGCGGCGGCAAATGATCTGGATGCGGAGGTGATTTTGCTGACCCATGCGCATGGCGACCATGTCGGCGACTCGGTTGAAATCGCCAAGCGCACTGGAGCGCTTGTGGTCTGTAATTTTGAGATGGGCGATTGGTTCATGGCTCACGGCGTAGAAAATGTGTTTCAGGGCAACCCCGGCGGTACTTTTAGCAATGACTGGATGAGCGCGAAATGGACGGTGGCGCATCACAGTTCTTCTTTTCCCGACGGCACTTACGGTGGCCAGCCAAACGGTTTCATCATTCGGGGCGGAGGCTCGACGATATACCACGCGGGCGATACCTGCCTTTTTGGCGACATGAGGCTGATCGGCGACGAAGGGCTTGACCTTGCGCTGCTGCCCATCGGCGACTGTTTCACCATGGGCATTGATGATTCGATCAGGGCTGTTGATTTCTTGAGGGCGAAGCAAGTTTCGCCGATGCATTACAATACGTTCCCACCGATTGAGCAAGACGAGGCTGCATGGGCTGCGCGCGTCGAGGCTGAGACTGCCGCCAGCGCTGTCGTGCTTGAGCCGGACGGCGAATTTAGTCTTTCGGTTTAAGAGCGGGATCTTCGCCCGATAGTTGGCGGATATAGGCGTCAATTAGGCGGAATCGTCTCTCATCGTAGTTGTATGGCAGCGCGACAGCGACTTCACGCGAGAGGCGCGAAAAGAGCTCCAGTTGGTTTAGCAAGGCGCCCCAAAGCGCGTGCGTATCCCAGCCAGACCATATGCGCTGTATCGCAGCGTAAGTGTCATCGTCGGTCCAGTCGGCGATGCGTCGGCCGAGCAGCCAAGTATTGATTGGCGCAGGTCGCAAAAGGCGAGTGTGCCATTCCAGCATACGCAGTAGATTGACTTTCATCGTCCAGTCGCGATGCTTGACGACCCAAAACTCGCGGCGTCGGATAAACTGCGCCACGTGAATCGCTTCAAACCAGAACTCGTTAATGGCGGCGTGAATCTCGGCGGCGGAGGGTGGTGGCGCTTGGGGAAAAACTTGTGGCGACGGCGGTAGATCACGGAAGCGTCCGTCCTTGTCGAGCAGGATATGGTAGCCACGCTTGTATTCATCGGTAAGTTCGCGGGGGTTGAGGGCGCGTGTGTGCAGGAACTGGAAGTCGACCTTGGCGCCGCCGCTGAACCATACCAATCGATATGGCACATCTTGGTGAAGCGGGAAGCGGATCCAGACCTCCCCCAATGTGTCCAGCCAGCTGTCATTGTTGATGTAGCGATGGATATCGGTGGCGACGACCTGGATGTCCAGGTCGGAGTATTCGTCGGTGGTATCGTCGTGGCGAGCCAGGGAGCCGGTTACTACCAGGGCGCGGATGGCGTGTTCCCGGCGAGCCCAAGCAAGAATTGCGTCCAGGTAGGGATGGGTGATGTTCACCATGTTTGTCCTTTGGTCTAAACTTGTAAGCGTATTCATGGTTGTTTTCTGGGAAAGGTACGACTGGCGCGAGACTTGTAGCAGCGGATATTGGTTGACGAAGGTCGGTATCGGCGAAGGGGCTCCTGTGCTAGAATGAGCGCATTATCCAGGCGGTTGCAGAATGGAGATACAGTATTTGAACTCTTTGGAGCTTGCCCACTATATTGTAGATCTAGTGGAGGATCGAAAAGCAGAAGATATATTGCTGCTCGATCTGCGGCCTGATCTGATTATCGCCGATTTTTTCATCATATGCAGCGGCGACAATGAGCGCCATTTGCGAGCCTTAACCGAGACTGTCCGGGTTGAGGTTAAGGATGAATGTCGCAAACTGCCATTCACCAACGAAGGGTCGGCCGACAGCGGCTGGGTGGTAATGGACTACGGTGATGTTGTGGTTCATTTCTTCGCCCCGGAGAAGCGCGTCTATTATGCCTTGGAAGACTTGTGGGACGCTGCATCGAAAGTCATGCTGCGAATTCAGTAAGTCGTTACGGCCGTCACGAATTGGTTTGGCGGCAAGAAGGCGAGAGGAGATCATAGGGTGGATCCGATATTTGTCGCTGTGCTCGCGCGACTGATAGAGATGCATGAAGAGTACTTTGAGTACATGGACGGTCTGTCTGCCGACGAGCTTGATTGGTCGCCAGGTCCGGAGATGAATTCGCTTTGCGTGCTCGGCGTTCATGTTGCCGCTGCGGAGCGCTTTTGGATAGGCGTCGGAATCGACGATGTGAGCAAGCGCGACCGAGATGCCGAGTTTCGGTCCTCCGGTTATGAACTGGCGGCGCTGAAGAAGCTTTTCTCGGACAATATCGCCTTTTACGAAGAGGCATTCAAACTGCAAGAAATTGGTCGCCTGACCGAAGTGGTGGATGTGAGTCACTACATGAAGCGACCGTCACAAAAGGTGAGTCGGGGGTACGCTTTGCTGCGCGGATTGGATCACACGGCCGAGCACTTGGGTCACGCCGGCATGACGCGGCAACTGCTTGACCGCCGTTAGTCAAGCGCCCTCGGCGAACTGTTTGAAGGCATCCATCGTTTGGCGCGTTTGCTTCTTGAACATGCTGCTGGGCATGAAGAGCGACATCAGGCGCATCATGCCGTGAAAACGAAAATCGGAATCTAGCACCCAGCGCGTTCTGTCGCCTTGATCGTGGAAGTAATTGCGAACGATGTTGTGCACGCCTTTGGCATCGTAGGTTCCGGAGAATTCATCGGGGAGATCGCGGGTGATGATGGTCTCGATCATTTCGACGCGCCGCTTGCCCATATCATAAAGTAGTTTGGTCTTGGCGCCGGGCTGGCCCGGCTCGCCACTGAGATGTTCGTGGCTGATGAGACCCTCTTGCCATTTCGCCAGGTTCTCGAAGCTATCGAAGAGCTCAATCACGCGAGCGCGGGGTAAATTGATAATGGTTTCAAGTGTATAGCGCATGCCTTCTACCTCGATCAAGCTCAATTCGCCACGACAGTAACGGATTCTACCTGATTTGCCGCGTATTGCAGTGGCGACTTTTTGAAGCGCAGCGAGAATAGAATAGATACAGTCTGAATGTCGCTTAGACTCAGGTACGCAGAAAGCGGCGCCAAATGCGCACGGTGATGGTCTACAACGAGAAGGGGGGCGTGGGCAAAACCACGCTGTCGGCGCAGCTCGGAGCCGGTCTGGCAATTATGGGGCACAGGGTGCTGATGCTAGATGCCGATCCGCAAGCGCATCTGACCGTTGCCCTAAAGCAGCGAAAACGTCCCTATTTTTACAATCTATTGGTGCGCGATGATCTCGATGGTGGCGCTTGGAATCAGTGCCTTACTCTGGTTGAGCCGGCGCTTTATCAATTCCCAAAGCGCGAGTCGGAAGGGGCGGTGTACCTCGTGCCGGGCAATCCCGAGACGGCTGGCATTGTCGGCAATATCACCGATTCTTTCGCGCTATTCAATAAGCTTGAAGAAGTGGAAGACACCTTTGATTATGTCTTCATAGACACCGCGCCAACCCGCTCGACTCTACACGCGATGCTCTACCTGGCGAGCGATCACATCATCATTCCTACACAATTGGAGGCGATGAGTTTTGACGGCATCAAACAGACCCTGGAAAACTTGCAGCGATTCAGCCATCAGCGGCGCCAGATGGGATTGCGCGAGATCTCGATGATTGCGCTCATCCCCAATATGTTTCGCCGCACGACTGGTTTGCACAATGAAAATCTTAAGCTGCTGAGCAAGCCCTTCGCCCGAGTGATCACCGAGCCGATTCCGCTGACCATATTGTGGGGAGAGCTGTCGCAGAGCGATGCCGCCAGCATATTTGCTTATCATCCGAAATCGAAGATCACGCAGGTGACCTGGGACATCGTCAAGCTAGTTGCGGAAAGGGTAACAAATCATGTCTAACGCGGCGCGCAAACGCGGTGTGAGAATCGACGAGAATTTGTTCGATGTAGGCGTCGCCGCCAGCGAAGGTTACGGTCATGATATGGGCGCGCCGATCATCGACATTCAGACCAAGCCGATCATTCGCGCCAAACCAATCGATATCTTCAAGATTCAGCCCAATCCAATGCAGCCGCGCCGTGTGACGCCCTCAGAGTTTCGCGATGGTCCGCTGATGGACCAAATTGAAGCTTGGCTGGAAGAAGTCGAAGCGTCAAGCGGTCGCGCTTTTCCCCTGGAAGCCCTCATCCTGGGCAAGGTCGAATTGCGCGCGCGAGAAGAGCGGCAGGCGACCGTGGAAGAATTGCCGCTGATGCGATTGGCCGACCTGGCTGCCAGCATTCATCGGGAGGGATTGACCAATCCAATTACCGTCGCGGGTTCAGGCGACCGTTATATGATCGAAACGGGCGAGCGGCGCTGGGTGGCTTATCATCTGCTGCACGCCTATATCGGCGGCGACCTGTATCGCGCGATTCCGGCGAGGCGCGTTGCCGAGCTCAATCTCTGGCGGCAGGCGAGCGAAAACACGGCGCGCGACAATCTGAACGCAATCGCCCGGGCGCGGCAGATCGCCCTGCTGCTGATGGATATGCACGGCTGGGAGAACTTCGAGCCAATCGAGTCATTCGACTTTGAGCAAGACTTTTATGCCCAAGTTGCCGATTCAAGCGAGTGGCGCATTCCCTATGGCCGAGCCGAGCAATTATGCGCCGCCTGCGGCTTTGAGAACGCCTCGCGCATCCGGCAGTATCGCGCCCTGCTGCGCCTCTCGCGCGAGCAGTGGATCACCGCGGACGACCGCAACATCGCCGAGTTTGAGCTGCGAAAGTGGTTGCACCCCAAAAGCGCTACGGCCGTAACGAAACGAGACGCCAAGCGAAACGCATCCACGCTGCCGGGCGCCCTTGAGCGCTTTGACAAGCACGTAACCAAATTGCAGTTTGGGCGCATGGCGCCCGGCGAGCAGGAATGGGCGATCGACTGGGTGAAGGCGCTGCTCGAGCGCATGGAGCGCTGGGAGGCTGGCGACTAAGTTGTGTCGCTCGCTTCGGTAAACTCGATGACGCACGTGGCGGTTCTGGTAAGGCGCGGCCACCAGGCAAAAGGAAGAAACAGCAATCCGTATTTCGCTCGCATGCGCTTCATCTGCTTGCGCAGGTCATCCGGACTTGCCAGTATATCCGCTACAGCATCGACCCAGCCGCCCTGAATCTGGCCGCGGGCGCTGCATATCGCAAGGCGGACGCGCGGATTCCTGCCGATCCGTTTGACCTTGCCCGTGTCCGAAATCGTCCAACAGTAAAGCTTGTCGTCTTCAGCGGCGATCCAAACCGGTGTCCGAACGGGAAGACTGCCGGCGCGGTAGCTCTCGAGTGACACATAGCGCGCCTCGCCTAACGCCGCGAAGTGGCTCAATGCCGGCTCAATCCCGCTCGCGTATCTGATTCCAGCCCGATTGAAGCAGGAATACGACTCCGAAGAACACGCTGGTCGTCAGCACGATGCAAGCGCCAGAGGGGATATCCAGGTAGTAGGAGAGATAAAAGCCGACCACGCCGCTGACGATGCCCAGCAGACTGGCGATGACGATCATGTGATGCAGCCGCTTGACCAGCAGGCGCGCTGTCACCGCCGGCGTCGTTAACAAAGCCAGCATCAGCGCGATGCCCACCGCCTGCAAGCTGGCCACGATCGTCAGCGCAATCAAAATTAGCAGCAGTATGCGCAGGGCTTCCACCGGCAGGCGCAAGCTGTGCGCCAAGCCAAGGTCGAAGTTGATGATCAGAAACTCTTTGTAAAGCAGAGCGATGATCGCCAGCACGACCGCGCCCATCGCCGCCACAATCCGCAGATCAGTCTCGCTGATGCCGTTGATGCTGCCAAAGAGAATATGCGAGAGATCAACGGCGTAACTGTCTTGCATGCTCACAATGGCGATGCCCAGCGCGAAAAAAGTCACATAAACGATGGCGATAGCGCTGTCTTCCTTGACCTCCACTTTACGCGTCAGCCAGGCGATGACCAGAGCCGAGACGATGCCCGCGCCCAGGCCGCCGAGGAATAGGTTGCTGGCGACATATCCGCCGCTCACCGTATACGAAATGGCGATGCCGGGCAATATCGAGTGGGCTAAAGCATCGCCGAAAAATGACATCCCGCGCACAACCACGAAACAGCCGACCACCGCGCTGATGCCGCCAACGAGGATCAGCGCCAGCATGCCACGCTGAATAAAGGCATAACTCAGCGGCTCCAACAAGACACTAATCGGATCCATTCACCGCTTCCCCATCAGCGTAATCCATGTGGAACATAAGCAGGTCGTCCCCTTTAGTCATGATCGGCAAGGCGCTGCCGAAGGCATTCCGCAGATTGGCTGCCGTCAGCACTTCAACCGGCGGACCGTATGCCAGCAGCCGCTGTCGCAAGATCAAAACCTTGTCGAAGTGCAGGGCGGCGTTCTCCATATGATGCGTCGATAAGAGCAGTGTAATACCATGCTCCGTCAGGATATCCAGCGACTCGATAATCTCCTGCTCGGCAGTTTGATCGACGCCGGCAAAAGGCTCGTCCAGCACCATGAGGCGCGTGTCCTGCGCCAGCGCCCGCGCAATGAATACGCGTTGGCGCTGGCCGCCGCTTAGCTCGCCGATTTGTCGTCCAGCCAGCTCTGTCAGGCTGAGGCGCTCCAGGATATCGCGTACGCTTGCGCGGTCGTCTTTGCCGGGCCAGCGAAACCAGCCGATATGCCGGCAGCGACCCATCATCACCACATCAAAGACCGAAGCCGGAAAGGACCAGTCGATTGCGTTCTGCTGCGGCACGTAGCCAACATTGGTGCGGCTGATATGCGTATCATCGCCGTAGATGGTGATGCGCCCGCTGCTAATCTGCACGACGCCGACGATGGCTTTGAAAAGGGTGCTCTTGCCAGCGCCATTGGGACCAATGACGGCGACTCGCTCACCCATTTCTACATTGAGGCTGATGTCTTCCAGCGCGTGACGATTGCCGCGATAGCCGGCCGATACGCGGTCAACCTGTAACGCGGGAGGCTTATCCATTGCGTGACGGCTCGTCTCAGTCATTGCCGAAGCCGCCACGCCATAATCCTCCCGCGCCACCGAGCTGAATAGCATACGATTGTTGCGGCGCTTCTTAGCGCCAGTCACCCTTCAGCGCCTCAACGATCGCGCTCACATTGTAGCGCATGTAATCAAGATAGGTCCCCGCTGGTCCGTCTGCGGCGCCCAGTGAATCGGTATGCAAGCCGACCACGTCAGCGCCGGTCTCGTCCGCGATCGCGCTCACCAGAACATCGGAGAGATGGATGTCGCTGAAGATCGCCGGCACACCTTCCGCGCGCACTGCATCGACCACCGCCGCCATGTCTTGCGCGCTCGGCTCTGCCACAGTCGACAGGCTTGGCACAACTGCCGAGACGATCTCGAAGTTATATGTCGTTGCGAAGTAGCCGAGAGATTCATGGCCCGTGACCAAGACGCGCTTTTCTTCCGGCAGATCCACCAGCGCGGGCTGAATGAAGTCGGCTTCCAGCGCCGCTAAGTCGGCCGCGTAAGCAGCCGCGTTGGCCGCATACAGGTCTTCGTTATCGTGATCCAGCGCCGACAAGCTGTCGCGGATCATCAACGCCCAGTAGATGACATTGTACGGATCCATCCACAGGTGCGGGTCGCAGGATCCCTCGCCATGCCCATGCCCGTGCCCGTGATCGTCCTCATCTTCGTGCCCATGTCCGCCCAGGCAGTCGATATCTTTGCCCCGGCCCATGGTCTCAATATGCGCGCGCGAGTCGTCTGCCGCGCCGACGATGGCGGCATATTCCGCATCGTGGCTGTCGCAGTCGATGTCGCTGGTCATTTCGTCCTCGTCATGGGCATGGTCGTCTTCGTCATGATCATCGTCATGATCGTCGTCGGCATGGTCATCATCGTGATCGTCCGTGTGTTCATCATCATGGTCGTCGTCATGATCGTCGTCAGCGTGGTCATCATCGTGATCGTCAGCGTGGTCATCATCATGGTCGTCGGCATGATCATCGTCGTCAGCATGGTCATCATCGTGGTCATCGGCGTGCTCGTCGTCATGGTCATCATCGTGGTCGTCGTCATGATCGTCATCATGGTCGTCATCGGCGTGATCATCGTCGTGGTCGTCGGCATGCTCATCGTCGTCAGCGTGATCGTCATCATGATCATCGTGCCCCATGCCGGAGTCAAAGGGACGAATTTGGACGCAGGCCGAGGCATTGACGATATTGCCGCCTTCGCCCGCGCTCTCCACTGCATCCAGCAAGGATTCTTCCCAGCCGGCGCCATTGATGAGCACCAGGTCGGCCTCCGCAACCGTCGTCAGGTCGCTCGGCGTCGGGACGAATCCGTGCTGGTCGGCGCCAACCGGGACAAGCGTAATGACCTCCGCGCGATCGCCCGCGACATTGCGCGCGACATCTGCCAGAATGCCGTGAATCGCGACAACATGCAGCTGGCCACCGTTAGCGAATGATGCGCCGTTAAGCAGCATCAAGCCGGTTACAAGAACAATAATCAGTCTGAGTCTCCTGCTCATGAAGCGAATTCCTCTCCTCCTATTGATACTTCGTCTCATTATAGGTGAAGGATATGTCGGATTCAAGGCGCTCTTTTGCAATTGCGTGTTACGTTCTTTTGGGCTGGTAAAGCTTGGCAGCCGTGCCTTTATTCCTGTTTTTAGCTGGTGCTTGAGGGTAAACTCAGGATCATGCAAGTCATGGATGAGACCCAGCCAATGACCGCCGGCGGGTATCCACGCGGGAGGGGCGGAGCGCGCGCAGGGCGGCCTGGTCGCCGCTTGCTGCTGACGATCATCATCACGACATCTTGTACATTGGCATTCACGCTGGTTATTTTTGTGCGCGCCATCCCACAATGGAACAGCAATGCTGGCGGCATCCGGGTCAGCATTGATCATGATGGCGCACGGCGGATGGCAACGACGCGATTGGAGACGGTCGGCGAATTGCTCAACCACTTGGGACTGTCAGCGCCGGAAAATGGCGCCATGTCGCATGCTCCCGGCGATCTCCTTGTCAGCGGCATGATGATTCGCGTTCTGCCGCCGCGCGCGGTAACCATCGACATCAGTGGCGATGAGCGCCAATTGCAGACGGCGCTGGAGAATCCTTGGGACATTCTGGCGAGCGTCGGGGTCGAAGTCGACGGAACAGACAAAATCTGGGTGAATGGCGCGCTGGCCAATGTCGATGCCTTGCCCAATTGGACGGTGCCCGCGCAGCATATCAGAATCCGCCGCGCAGTCCGCTTGACGATCATTGATGATGGCGTTGAATCGGAGATCGTGACCAATGCCGATACAGTCGGCGACGCGCTCTTTCAAGCCGGAATCACGCTATTCTTGGCCGACCAGGTGACGCCAGCGCTGGAGGCGGCGCCAACCGATGGCTTGACCATTAGCATCAAGCGCGCATTGCCCATCAAACTGCTCGTTGACGGCGTGACGATAGACGCGCGGACCAACGCGACGCTGGTGGGCGATGCGTTGGCGGAGTTGAATGCGCCGCTCTTCGGCTTGGACTACACGCTGCCCTCGCCGGACACAGCTGTCAGCAAGAATATGACGATCGAGATCGTGCGCGTAACCGAGGATATCCTGACCGAGAGCGCGGCGATCGACTTCGCCGTTTCGACGCGGCTGGATGACGATCTGGACTTGGACGAAGTCGCGGTTGTGCAGGAAGGGCGGCCGGGCCGGCAGGAGACGCGTTATCGCGTCCGCTATGAGAACGGCGTCGAGGTCAGCCGCGAACAGCTGGAGTCGGTCATGGTTGAAGCGCCGGTGGACAAGATTGTCGCATATGGCTCGCGGATCGCGCAGCAAATTGTCGAAACGCCGGCGGGACCGCGACATTATTGGCGGCGGCTCTGCGTCTACGCCACCAGCTACAAGCCAGAATCCAATAGCGGCAGCACACGCACCTCAACCGGGGCGACGCTGGCGAAAGGCATCGTGGCGGCCAAGCCGCATATCATCCCCTACTACACCCAGGTGTACGTGCCCGATTATGGCATCGGCGTCGTCCGCGATACCGGAGCCGGTCCTCGCAGCACGCCCTATTGGATCGATCTTGGCTACAGCGACCATGACTGGATCACCTGGGGAAGTTACACCTGGGTTTATTTGCTGGCTCCAGCGCCGGCGGAAATCAACTACGACTTGCCGCCTTGGGCGCCCGTCCGCAATCGGCCGCAAGGCTGTGCTTAATTCTCCTGCGCCAGGTACTCCGCCAGCGCCTGCTGCTGCGATTTAACCGCGACGTAAGGCTCCCGCCACCAATCGGGGAAGGGCTCAACTGCGTATCCCAAGTAGACATCCAGGATGCGGCGAATCATCGGCGCGACCACTTCCGAGCCTTCACGCGAATGCGCCATGACGCCGGCGAAAGCGATTTCGGGCTCCTCCCGCGGATAATAAGCGACGAACCAGGCGTGCGGATTGCCCAGGGTCTCGGCCGTGCCGGTCTTGCCGCAAAGTTGATAGGGCGCGCTGCGAAAGACAAATTCTGCCGTGCCCAGGTCGCGCACGGTGGTCACCATGCACATGCCATCGCGAACGACTCGTAGCGCATTTTCATCCAGCGGCAACTGCGCCTTGAGCGTCGGTTCATTCACCACCGCGTAATCTGCGTCGCCAGGACGGCCGATATGGCTGACGATGTACGGCTGATATAACTGACCGCCATTGGCGATCAGCGCCGCCAACTGCGCCATCTGCACGACCGTGACCGTGACTTCGCCCTGGCCAATGGCGTTGTTGATGGCGGCCGCCGGTTCGCCCGGCGGGGCGACGCTGCCCGCCGCTTCGATTCCCAGCCCGGGGAGTCCGCTGGGCGCGCCGAAACCGAGCAGTTCAGCATAGCGCACCTGCATCAGCGGATCTTCACGGTACATCAACGCGCCCATTTCATAAAAGAAGGGATTGCATGACGCCGCCAGCGCCTGGGGCATCGTCACCGGTCCAGTCGGCTCGCGATCTTCCAGCAGTCGCCAGTCGGTGCGGCTGCGCTCCGAATCGCCGTATTCAGCGCCGCGCCATATATAGCCGCATTCGAAGATCTCATTTGGCTCCCATATCTCTTCAGATGCGGCGGCAAGGGTCGTCACAATCTTGTAGACCGAACCGGGTGTATACTGCTCGGCGAGCGCCTTGTTGACGAAGGGATTGCGGATATCGCGATCGAGGCTCAGCACCGCCTGGCCGATATTGTAATCCGTCTCCGGATTGAAGACATGCGGGTCGAAACTGGGGTAGCTCGCCAGCGCCAGGATTTCCCCGGTATTGACATCCATGGCGGCGATCGCGCCACCGGCGGTGATTCCGCCCCAATTGGGCACGGCGTAGCTGACCGCGTCCGCCATCGCCTGCGCCGTGATCTCCTGGAGATCGCGATCGATCGTCAGCGTAACCGCGCTGGGCAGTGTTCGAGCCGCCCCCGCCAATTCGCGAATGACCGTGCCGCCCCCTTCCACAATCCGCAGGTAGCGCTGTGGTCTGCCAGCCAGCGTGTCTTCGAAGGATTCTTCAATGCCGGCGCGACCCACCAGATCGCCGGCCGAGCGCCCGCGCGCCTGCCACCGCTCCAGTTCATCTGCCGGCACCGCGCCGATAAAGCCGACAACATGGGTGGCGATGCCGTGCCCGTAATAACTGCGCGAGTCATAAGCCAGTACCTTGCTAAAAGGACCTTCTGTAAGGGTGATGGCGCAATCGGCAGCCAGCGCCTCACGATATCGGTTATAGCGCTCCGGGTCCATCTCCGCCACGTGAAAGCGCGTCTCGCCCAGATAAGTCGCGAAGAGGCCGCGCAAGCTGCTGATTTGGCGCAAAGTCGCCTCCGCCAGCGTCGCCAGGCAATCCTCAAGGTTGCGCATATCCTGTTTGACTGCATACAGGCTGTAGACGGCGCCCCCTTCTTCCGCCAGCAATTTGCCCTTACGGCCATAGATATTGGCGCGCGCCGGGAAATCGGCTCTCTCAGTCAGTCGCGCGCGGCTCGACATGCCGTCGAAGATATCCATGGACGACCAGGCGATCTTCCAGCCCCCATCATCTATCAGACGCATCACGCGGTTATTGTCGGCTATCTCGCCAAAGGTGGGCGACGATATGACAACATCGTAATGGACGACCGCGGTAGCGCCTTGAAGGGCGACGCTTCGAAGAGAATGCTTGACACCGGCGAAACGGATGACGCTGTGCGCGGCTGTGTACTGATTGACGAAGCGCTGCAGCGGATACAACTCGCGGCTGCGCCGGGCGATCAGCCGGTACATCGCCTCATAATCGACTTCATCCCAGGCTTCGACGAACTCGGCTACTATATCTGCCGGTTCGCCACTGGTCGCCTCCAACTGTGGAGCGGGCGTGGACGCAACCGCCGTTACGCCCTCTTGAAGCAATGCCGATTCACAGGCGCTCAAGGCGAACAGGATGATAAGAAAGAGGGTGGGTAAAAACCTAGATGCTGCGAACATAATGCCTTCGCTGCACAGCTGTCGGTCTCGCGGGATAGCGCGGTCTATTGTTCGCATTATGCCGCTTGCCGCCAAGTATGGCAATCCGTCGGCGCCGCATCGTAGGCTGCTCGATATACGAGTGTGTCAAATAATAGCGTAAACTGTCGTAATTTGCCGTGCAACTATTACACTTCGTAAAGTAAGCGTTTGTCAGCCAGCGCTTGACTCTCCGCTCCGATAGCTGTAACTTGCAGCTATCGATAGCGATGCGAGCGTATTGTGCAAGCTGGCGCAGGCGACACGCTAAGTCATGAAACGCGAAAGAATCTGGCGCGCTACGACCAGAGCATTTCCGCAATCGAATCGAAGATCGCCGAACTGCCGCCGGGTCCCGTTGCCGATGGCTATCATCTGGCGCTAAGTTTTGCACTAGCCGAGCTGTCAAATGACCGGACCGCCATGCAAGCGCTGTTTGCCGCCGCCATGGCCGAGGAGGCGGGATTTGACCTGCTGCGCGGTGAAAGAGCGGACCGCCTGTCACGCGCTTATCATCGGCTGGTGCTTACTTCTGACGATGCCTTACGCGATTCTGGGGCGCTTGAACTGGGCATCGCCTTTTACACTTTTCACATGTTGGTCACTTTATTCTGGCTCTACGATCGGTCGCCCGAACAAACTTCCACGCTCAAACTGTTAAATCTGACGCGTGAATTGTTCAAGCTGCTGCGTCCGCTGTTTTTCCTGCCGATGGTTCCCCAAGGCATCGCCAAACTGGCAGAGATTGTGCTGCCCGAATTGAGGCCAGCGTCAGAGGGCGCCGCTGCGCATGACGACCCGCGGGATCGTGAGCATGAGGATTTCGATGTCCATCGCGATTGACCAATTCTCGATGTAATACATGTCCATCTCGAACATTTCGTCAAAGGGCACCCGGCTGCGCCCGCGCACTTGCCACCAGCCGGTCATGCCGGGCGTGATCTGAAGCCGGCGCTTGTGCCGCGCTTCGTAAAGTTCGACTTCGCTGGGCGTTGGCGGGCGTGGACCCACCAGGCTCATCTCGCCGCGAATGACATTGATGAGATTTGGAAGCTCATCGAGGCTGGTGCGGCGCAGAAACTTGCCGATGCCGGTGATCCGCGGATCATCAACGAATTTGGGGTGGCGCGGGTCTTCGCCCGACTGTCGCAGCATTTCCTCCTGCATATCTTCGGCGTTTCGCACCATGCTGCGAAACTTCAACATCTCGAAGAGACGGCTGTCCTTGCCCACTCGCACTTGCCGAAAAATAATGGGTCCCTCGCCTTCCAGCGCCAGCGCCAGCATTACCAGCAGACTGATGGGCGCCCACAAGGGTAAGCCGAGCACGACCAACATGACGTCCAGCGCGCGCTTCAGCAGTTGATTGGCGCGGCTGAACGAGCGATGCGCGCCAATGCCTAACAGCGGGATGCCGTCAAGATTCTCCACTTGCACCTGGCGGATATTCAATTGCATGATTTCAGGAACAATGCGCAAGTCGGCGCCAATTTCACGGCAGACCTCGGTGAGCTCTTGTATCAGGTCATAATGATTCCAGCGGAAGGTGATGACCACCGTATCGATCATGTACTCGCTGATCACCTCTGCCAATTGCCCGGTGCCGCCCAAAGCCTGAACGCGTCCCATGCCGGACGAGGCGGTGTCAAGGTCATCATCCAGGAAGCCGATTGGCGAATAACCGAATTCCGGCCGCGTCAGCATGATGCCCAGCAGCGAGCGACCGACTTCACCCATGCCCACAATCAGCACGCGCCGAATTCCCACGCCATGATGTCGCAGATAGGCCAGAATCCAGCGCCGGATTAGACGTGAAAGGGCGCTCGTGAAGAGGGTAAGCGCCGCAACATAAATGAGCATCAGGCGGCTGGTCGCCAAGGGCTGCAGAATGAAGAACATCGCCAGCACAATGACGATGGCGACGGCGACGCTGCTGCCGATCAGATAAACTTCCTCGAGCCAGGCGCGGCCCGCTATATTGCGGTACAAGCCGTTGCGCTGGAAGTTCAGCCAGATGAGCAGGGCATATACGGCGGCAAAGGGGATGTAGTGCCCAAAGCCGCGCTCCAGCGGGTCGTAAACGGGACGAATAATCTGCAATTCGTAGCGCAGAATATAAGCAGCGCCGAAAACTAGGAAAGCGAGGATGCCGTCAATGAGCGGGAGGAGCCAGCGCGGTTCCAGTGTGGGGCGTTCCGATAGCGTGATATCTGCGTTCATGTCAGCGCGCGCTACTCAATCGCTCAGACGATCATACCATTTCGCGTCAAGCGAAATCTACTTCGTTTCAACGTGCGTAACCTGTTCGCTTTCGCTGAGCGGGAGATCGCGCAGCGACGCGGCCCTTCGATAACTGGCGACGGTCAATTCGGCTGTACGCGCCCAAGAGAAAAGATTCGCCCGTTCCAAGCCTTTCGCCCGCGCCCTTTCGCGCCAGGCATCGTTTCGCTGCAGATCATGTAACGAAGCCGACCAGCGCTCAGAACCGTCAGGCGGCAGACATTGCGCCGCCGTTCCCGCCACCTCCGGCAATGACGATACATTCGTTGTGATCACTGGGGCGCCGCAAGCCATCGCTTCCAATACCGGTAAGCCGAAGCCTTCGAAGACCGATGGGTAGAGGAAGGCTTCAGCGCAATTGTACCAGAGGGGCAAATCGGCGGCAGGGATGAATCCCACATGCTTGACGCTGCCGCCCAATTGCAAGCGCTCGATCGTGGCGAAGATTTCCCGCGCCCTCCATCCGATTCCGCCGCCCAGAATAAGCGGCAGTCGCTCCGCCTTGGGCAGCTGCGCATAAGCTTTCAGCAGCATCGGCAAGTTCTTGCGCGGCTCCAGTGTGCCGACGAACAGCCAGAAGCGCTCCGGCAAATTCTGCTTGCGCCGAAAATGAGCTTTTTCCGTTTCCAGCAGCGGACGGAAAGCCGCTCGGTCGTAGCCCAAGGGCGTGACATCGATCTTGTTCGCAGGTACGCCGAGGTGCGCCCGCAGGTCATTTGCCGTGCTCTGGCTGATCGCCAATACGCGCCGGGCTCGCGCGCAGGTCAAGGCGGTCAGCGCGCGCAGGTAGAGGCGGCGGGCGACGCTCAGCCGAGCGGGATAATGCAGGAAACTCAAATCATAGACGGTGACGACCATTGGCGCGCTCAGAACCACAGGCGCAACGAATGCCAGCGCATGATACAGATCGTAGCGCCGCAGCTGCCAGGGCTGAATCATTTGCTCCCAAAGCACACGGATTGCTGGCGATTCGGTGGCGAATGACGCGCGCGCCATGCTGACATCGGGAAAGGACGCGCTATTAGCGGCGCCGACCATCGCCTCAAACTGCCAATCGGACGGCGCATGGGCGGGCAGCAGGCGCAACAGATTGCTGATATAACCATAAATCCCGGCTCTGCGATAACCGGCGCGCCCCGAAAGCAAATGCGCGTTCAATCCAATCCTCATGTGCCTGAGTATAACATATCCCCGCTTTGCTCCCGCGCAGACCATCTAAGGCGTGACAGGCGGGCTGTGTCGGCGGTCGTTGTCGGCGGTCGTTGTCGGCGGTCGGTGTCTACGCGACCTACGCGACCTACGCGACCTACGCGTCCTACGCGCTCGTCCTGTCGCCGCGGAATCTACCCAAACTCTCCGCAACCTCTTACAATACCTTCAGACAGCGTAGAACATCGCGCCTATGGAAAACACGATCCTGATCGCCGCCTTCTATAAATTCGTCCCGCTTCCAGATTACCGGGAGCTGCGCCAGCCCGTGACGGACCGTTGCCGCGCGGCCGCTGTCCGCGGCACGATCCTGCTTGCTCCCGAGGGCCTTAATGCGACGATCGCCGGCGAACGCAATGCTGTGGAGTCGGTCCTGTCATTCCTGCGCGCAGATCCACGATTGGCTGACTTGATGGTCAAGGAATCGTTTCATGACACCATTCCATTTGGCCGTATGAAAGTAAGGCTCAAACGCGAGATCGTTGCTTTGAAAGTACCGGGCATCGACCCTGCCAAGCGCGTCGGCGCTTATGTCGAGCCGAGAGACTGGAATCGCCTGATTAAGCAGGACGATGTCCTGTTAATTGACGCCCGCAACCATTACGAGGTGCGAATGGGCAGCTTCCCCGGGGCGCGGAATCCTGGCACCGAGTCTTTCCACCAGATTGCGCGGTATCTCGCTGAGGAACTGGATCCAAACGAGGGTAAGCGTGTGGCGATGTACTGTACCGGCGGCATCCGCTGCGAGAAAGCGACCGCGTTTTTGCTCGACCGCGGCTTCAACGAGGTCTACCATCTGCGTGGCGGAATTCTCAATTACCTGGAAAAGATCAATGGCGATGAATCGCTGTGGCAGGGCGAATGCTTTGTCTTCGATGAGCGGGTGTCGCTTGACCACAGCTTGCGGAAGGGCTGCATTAGGATCTGCGATGACTGCAAAGCCGTGGTCAATGCGACGGACGAGGAATGCCTGCAATGCGGATCAGTCAATTTCCTCTGAGCCTGCCCAGCGCTCGTCAATCATACGAGATTGGCGAAAGGCAAGCGGGCGCCATCCATATTTGCTTGCGCCGATGCTTTGCCGGCCATTGCCGACACGACGAGCAAAAGTATCACCAAAACGATTGTTGCGATCAGCAGCGTAAGTCGGGTCATTGTGGTATCGCCTCGAAGTTGTTGACATTGCGCTTAAGTGATTCGAATGGCTCGGCATCTTGCCCCTCTGTCTAGGATGTTGGTATCATCACTAATATAGTGTTTGCAATGGTTGCGCTGTCGGCAACGGTAATTGCGATGTGAAACAGCCTGTTTGCGGATGATTCCTTTGGCTACGAACGAGAGGGCAAGATGCCTTACTACCTTATTTTTACCATATTCTGACCAAGAAGTAAAGCAATTCATTGTAAGAATCAACCAACTTTTGAAAAGTGCCCCTAAACTATTCGCTGCAACGCACTTGCGCTATATGCAACTCCCAGTAAACGCTAGCGTTTTGTGACAAGTGTCACAATTAAATGAATGTTAGATTAATTAACATTAACCATTTATAGTTAGGATTTTCTTATACAAGAGAATTGGTCGACTTATTGAGAATATCGCGCGGAAGCCGGAGCGAGATTGTATTTAAGTTGCCTCGAGCAGCCCTACGCGCGTCCGATGTCTCGGGTTTGGTATATCCTGCCTCTACAGCGCGCTGAAGCTGGCGTATAATGATTCCTGTAGTGAACGGTTAAGGTCTAGAGTGGATGCAGATTGGAATCATTTCGGACGTACATGCCGATTACGCCGCCTTAGAGGATGTACTCGATCGATTTGCCAATCATCATAACGTAGACCAGATACTTTGCGCGGGCGATTTGGTTGGTCGCGGTCCCGACCCCGATCGCGTGGTGGATTTGGTTCGCGCGCACCGGATCCCGGTCGCTCGCGGGAATCATGATGAATGGCTGTATGGCCTTCGGCAGGAGAATCGGCAGTATCTGCGCAGCTTGCCCCTCGACTGGCAAGGCCAGATGGCCGGCAAAACGGTCTATATGTGCCACGGCAAACCGGGCAACAATATGTGGGGCATGTATCGCGATCATCTGTCGGTGACCTACTTGAAGATGGTGCTGCGATCGCTGAAAGCCGATGTTCTCGTCACCGGCCATACACATTTGCCGCTGCACATGAAGACGGAATGGGGCTGTCTGGTGAATCCTGGCTCGCTCTTTACCTTTAAGTGCGCGCGCGCCTCGTCCCACACCTATGGCGTACTGTCCCTGCCCGACCTCAACTTTCGCGTTTATGACGCAAGCGCGCGCTGTGGGGAGCCTCCGCTCGAAATTATTTAGGCGAGAAATCGAACTCAAGCCGTTCCCGCGGGCGAACGAATCATGCGCGTCCTGATGCTCTCCAAAGCCTGCATTGTCGGCATCTACCAACCGAAACTCGAGGCGATCGCTGGCTGCGGCGCCGACCTGACCGTGCTCGTGCCGCCATCCTGGCGTGACGAACGCGGCATCCAGCGGCTTGAGCGCGCGCATACGGCCGGCTATCAACTGCGTGAGATTCCCATTCGCTTTAATGGCAATTTCCATCTGCACCATTATCCGACCTTGGGGCGCGAAATCCGCGCGCTGCAGCCGGAGATCGTGCATGTCGACGAAGAACCTTACAATCTGGCGACCTGGCAGGCGCTTCATCATGCGCGCCACGTCGGCGCCAAATCGCTTTTCTTCAGCTGGCAGAACATCCTCCGCGCTTATCCGCCACCCTTCAGTTGGGGCGAGCGCTGGGCGCTGCGCCATGCGGATTATGCGCTGGCTGGAACCGCCGGCGCCGCCGATGTTCTGCGGCAAAAGGGATACAGCGGTCCGCTGGCGACGATACCGCAATTCGGCACCTCGGCGGATCTCTTCAAGCCAGCGGTGAATCGCCCGGAGCGCCCCTTCACCATCGGATTCGTCGGGCGTCTTGTGCCGGAAAAGGGCTTGCATATCTTATTGCGCGCGGTCGCCAAGCTTGACGGCGACTGGACTTTGCGCTTGGTCGGCGGCGGTAACGGGCGCGCTGAATTGCAGGCTTTCGCGCTCTCCTTGGGCATCGGCGAACAGGTCGTTTTCCTTGGTCAATTGCCCTCGACGGATCTGCCAGCCGAGTACCATAATCTCGATGCGCTAGTCCTGCCTTCGCTGACGCGCGCCAATTGGAAGGAGCAGTTTGGCCGCGTGCTGGTCGAGGCGATGGCGAGCGGCGTGCCGGTCATCGGCAGCGACAGCGGCGCCATCCCCGGCGTGGTCGGCGAGGCCGGGCTCATCGTGCCGGAAGGCGATGTCGATGGCTTGGCGCGCGCCTTGCGCGATCTGCGGGACCAAAGGGGCCTGCGCGCCCAAATGATAGAGAAGGGCAGGGCGCATTTCCTGGCGCATTACACCCATGAGCGCATCGCCGCCGCGACTGTCGAAGTCTATCGAGAACTTATGCCCCCGGCGAACGCTGACGCAGGCGCCGAATGAAATCCACGCTCTCCAGCTTGCGCTCCAGCAGATGCGCGATATAGCCTAGCATGATCGATTCGGCGCGGCGGTGCTGCGCGGGCCTGATGCGAAGGCTGCTGACGCGCCCCCAGGCTTCAGCGCTGCGTTGCAAGTGCCGCAGCAGCTTGAGCGTGTCGAAGTCGAGCTCAACCAAGCGTGACGCGACCACCGGCGCCGCCGCTCGGCTGACGACGCCGCCCTCCTCGTAGCTGAAGAATTGCGGCGCCGGCTGCAGTTCAACGCGGCTGACGACGCACTCGCTCAACTCCGGCTTGAAGCCGGCCAGATTAAGCAGTTGCAACTCAAAGAAGCGCGCCGCCAGACGCGGATCGTCAGCGCTGGCAATGCGCGCCAGGGTCTGATGCAGCAGCGTAAAGAGCTCGCCGCTGTCGTCTTCCTCATCGGCGGTGAAGCGGTCGAGCAGCTCGGCGACATAATTGGCGTAGGCGCCGCGTCTCAGATCCTCGCGCAAGCCCAGATAAGGTTCGATCAACTCAGCCTGGGTCAGGATATCGAGGTTGCGCCCCTTGTAAATGAGGCAGTCGCTGCGGGCGAAAAGCTCGACATGCCCACTTAGCTTCGCGCTTGGTTTGCGCGCGCCCTTGGCGATGGCGCGGATCTTGCCGCGAGTCGGCGTGATCAGCGTCAGCAGCCGATCGGCTTCACCGAAGTCGCGGCGGCTGAGGATGATGGCTTGGCTGCGGAACTGGCGTTGCTGCTTGGGCATGGCGCTGCATTCATAGCATGGCGCGATTATGATATACTGTGTGACCGTGCGCAAGCCTTGGGGGTGGCAAAGACAATGAGCGAGACAGTTGGATTCCGATTGCCGCTGGAAGCCATCCGCGCCTATTGCAAGCAGCGCCCGATTAAGCGCCTGTCGCTCTTTGGCTCCGCCTTGCGCCCAGACTTTGGACCTGACAGCGATATCGACCTGCTGATCGAATATGCGCCGGAGGCGAAAATCGACCCCTATGCAATCTTCCGGCAACAAGCGGACTTGTGCAAGCTGATTGGACGGCCCGTGGACCTGGGCACACCACAGACGCTCAGTCCTTACATTCGCCAAGAGGTCATCGAAAGCGCCGAGCCGCTCTACGATGTCGATGGCATCTATCCCAGCAGGAGAAAGCCCGTGCCCGAAAAACCTGAGAGAGACCGTCTCCGCCTGCTGGACATGCGGGACGCGGCTGAGAAAGCCCGCCGCTATGCCGCCGGGCGCACCCGTGCCGATATTGAAGATGACGATATGCTACAGTCGGCATTGATGAGAGAAGTCACGGTTGTTGGCGAAGCTGCGAACCATGTCAGCGCAGAAACAAGGGCTCTTGCCGCGGATATTGACTGGGGGGATATCATCGGCATGCGCAATAACCTGGTCCACGCATATTGGAAGATCAATCATGATGTGCTGTGGGATGTGATCACCAATCGGCTGCAGCCGCTTATCACCGAATTAAATCGTCTGATTGACGCCAAATACGGAGCGCAGGATGGCTGAACAAGCCGAAGCGAACGCGAACGATAGACCTGAAATCAGCGAAGAAGAGCCCGTCGTCACCTCCCACCAGCTTGACCTGGCCGATGCCACGCTCGCCTATTCCGCCACCGTCGGCATGATGCCGCTAAAAGACGAGAAGGGCGCAATCGCCGCGCAGATCTTCTACACCGCCTACACGCTCGCTACCGATGCTGACCCAGCCGAACGCCCGCTGATCTTCGTCTTCAACGGCGGGCCCGGCTCGGCATCAATCTGGCTGCACATGGGCGCGCTCGGACCCAAACGCGTCGACATGGGCGCGGAAGGCTTTATGCCGCCGCCGCCCTACAAACTCATCGACAACGAAGAGACCTGGCTTGACCTGGGCGATCTCGTTTTCATCGACCCGGTCGGCACTGGTTATTCGCGCGCGGCTGACCCGGCCGACAATGAGAAATACTGGGGGCTGGAAGAAGACCTCGAAGCGGTCGGCGAGTTCATCCGCCTATACCTCTCGCGCAATAAACGCTGGACCTCACCGCTCTATCTCGCCGGTGAAAGTTACGGCACCACGCGCGCCGCCGGGCTCGCCGGTCACCTCATCGACCGCGGCATCGCCTTCAACGGCGTAGTCTTGATCTCGACGGTGATGAACTTCCAGACGCTGCGCTTCACCAAAGCCAACGATTTGCCCTACGCGCTTTATCTGCCCAGCTTTTGCGCCGCCGCTCATTATCACGGCCGGTTGGATGGCGAGCTGCAAGGGCGCGACCTGCGTGGGCTGCTGCAGGAGGTCGCCGAATGGGCGGAATCCGATTACACCGTGGCGCTGGCGAAGGGCGACCGCATAAGCGACGACGAGCGCGCCGCTATCGCCGAGCGGCTTTCGCGTTACACCGGCTTGACGCAGCGCTTCATCCTGGGCGCCGACCTGCGGATCAATATCATGAGCTTCTGCAAGGAGTTGCTGCGCGACGACAAGCGTGCCGTCGGCCGCCTTGATTCGCGCTTCATCGGCATCATGGCTTCGGCTGAGGGAACGACATTCGATTTCGACCCCTCAATGAACGCCATCGGCGCGCCCTATACCGCTGTCTACAACCAGTACGTGCGCGAGCAGCTCGGCTACGAAACCGACCTCAACTACGAGATTCTCAGCTACAAGGTCAACGAGAATTGGAAGTATCAAGGCGGGCGATTTCCCGATACTAGCGAGGGCTTGCGCGCGGCATTCGCCAAGAATCCCTTCATGCGCGTGCTGGTGGCGCAAGGCTGGTATGACCTGGCGACGCCATTCCAAGCCGCCTATTACTCACTGGCGCACATGGGCTTGGACGCAAGCCTGCGCGATCAAGTCAGCATCCGCGAATACGAAGCGGGCCACATGATGTATATTCACGAGCCGTCGCTGGCGAAGCTGAAGGTGGATGCGGCTGGGTTTATCCGCGCATAAGGGACGAAAAACCCGCCGGCGAGCGGCTCACGCAAGTTGAATAGGTGTAGGTTTAATCTTGAGACTGAACGCGTTTAGGCTTCGGCTTGGTAGATTTCGGCGTACGTCTTCTTAGCGGTGGGGCATTCTTGTCGTCTGCATACACCATTCTCGATGTTGGGTTAAAGCGGACGTTCTTGGTGTCATCTGTAATCTCATACGTTGTTTTTGGCATAATCTAGCAACTCCTTCGAATCCATCAGAAACCTGTGAGGCAAGCGCGTCCCCACTCACCAATCGGGCCAAACGTATCTAGAAATACTTGAAACTCATAAATGCCCGTGCCCAAGAACTTGAGTCTGGGCATTGCGTAAATCATTCGGAATGATGTTGTCTCGCGAAGGTCAAATTCCAGTTTATCCTCCCAAATCACGGAATCGCCGCCTGGCGCCAAAAGCTGCACAATCGCTGGATGTACGCGCCTGTCGCTATCGTATTCCGCAGGCCAATGCGAAACCAAGAGAATTGGCGGATCCAGAGGAACCAAATCGCCATCAACTGGCTGTAGGTCTGGTTCGGAGACCCTCAAGCGATTGAATACATTGCCTAGACCAATCGTACATATTCCTGGTAGTTCACCTCTTTACATAGCAAAGTCCAATCTTGACGCATCTTCTCCGAACTCCTCCACATCCAATGCTTTCCAGCAGGTATAGTCGAAATGATTGAGCGTTTCCCGTCGACGAGTCTCAAGCAGATCGCCCCGGCAATGGCAAATATATCTGTGCCTTCGGTTTCTCTGCGGCCAAGGTTCCGCGCCGACTCAATCCTCATTGTGCCGCATGATATCCATCCACATGACCAGCCCGCGCCACTCCCGGAAGCGCTGGTAATGCGCTTTGATGTCGTCAACGCTGCCTTTGACTCCGCCATTGTGCCGCTCGGCGAACATCGTGTGGCAGGCGCTGTCGATGGCGATGTGATCAAAGTGCCCGTACATGCGCGCGATCGTGCCGGCGGCGTAATCGCCAAAGCCCTTCAGCGACTTTACCGCCTTGAAAAGCGCAGCGCTGTCGAGCTGAAGCCAAGCGCACAGATCAACTTCGCCCTTCGCGATCGTCACCGCCAGCTCGTAGAGATAGGCGCTGCGGTAGCCGGCGCGTACGGACCCGGCAAACTGGTCGATGTCCATTGAGGCGATGCGCGCTGGCGTGGGGAAAGCGTGACAGCCCTTGATGTTGGGATGGGGCGCGCCTAAAGGACAGAGCTGGCGGCACATATTCACCGTCTGCGACCAGCTGCAATTGGTCGTCAGCAGCACTTTCGCCAGGTCCTCCCACAAGCTCGGCGCGATCAAGATACGGCCGCGGCGCTCCGCCTCCAACCAGTCGTAGCCCTCATGCGCGCGCACGGCGGCGTAAAACGCGCTTAGATCCCAGTCGATATTGAGCATCGTTTTGACCGCGCCGTGGAGCTCGGCTTCCAGGCTATCCGTCATTGGCGCGGAATTGGACAGTTGCGCCTGTACGCCGTTTTCTGTGCCGCGGATGCGAAGCTGCAGCACATCACCGGCGGCAGTTTCATAGGTATAGCCGAGCGCGCCGTCGTCTGCATCCCAAATGAAAGGAGGCAGCCTCAACCAGCCGTGGCTGAGCACGGTGCGCAGGAAATCAAATTGTGGCGCTGTTGGGATGACGAAGCCGCTAGCGCTCACGCTGGCATCTTGTCAAGCACGTCCTGAATCTGCTGGATATGATTGATGCCGTGCTGGGCATAGGCGAAAGCCAACTGCTCCAGATTCATATCTGGCCGGTCCGGGCTGGAGCCGATGCCGACTTTGCCCCATTCCTCTTCCCTAAGGTTCTCCAGCAGGATCGCCCAACGCTCCTGCAAGCCTTCAAGCAGCTTCAGCGAATGCTCGATGTCGGCCTCTTTCGCGTCCGGGTATTCGGCGATGGCATTGACATCATAAGCGGTGAACTGAAAGCGCGGGCTGGTCAGGATTAGCTTGAAGCGGCGTAGGCAGACCATGTGCGTATCAGCCAGGTGGTGGATATTCTGCGCGATCGTCCATTCGGGCGCGTTGTATGCGGTAGTTAATTGTTCGACGCTCAATCCGCCGACTTGCTCGCGCAGTTGTGCGGGCAGCTTGCGAATGGCGTCAATCGCTTCAGCTCGGGATTGCATGGTGACCGTTCTCCAAAAACTCGATTGAAAAGATATGCGCATTTTAATGGAGCTTGCGCGCCATTTCTATTGCCTCGTGCCCGCGCAGAAGCCCGGTTTGTAGACACCATCGGGAGGCAATGGCGGCCCTTTCCACACGACCCCCTAGAAATAATCTCTGTGGTGTAAGGCTATGTCTACGCGCCCCACCGTGTTCCCTCGGCCTCCGCTGTGGTAAAACTTGTAGCGACTGGCCGATTGCAAGCGACCTCACGCGAAAGGTCCGCCATGCGTCCCACATTCGACATCGTTGGCATCGGCGTTTGCACGGTTGATCATCTCGTCACCGTGCCGCGCATGCCTCATCAGAACGAGAACATGACGGCGCTCAACTACGATCGGCAGCCCGGGGGCTTGGCTTCCATCGCTCTGATCGCGGCCGCGCGCTTGGGCGCGCGCGCCAAAATTATCGCGCGCATCGGCGATGACGACGCCGGCGCTTACATCCATGATGTGCTGCGGGACGAGGGCATCAATGTGGCCCAGCTCCTCGTCGAGCCGGGCAGCGAATCGCATATGTCGGTGATCCTGGTGCATCAAGCCTCGGGCGACCGCAGCATCATCACCCGCCCGCCGACGGGAAAGCCGATTTCGCCAAGCGAATTTAGGCGCGAGGACATCACGCCCGCGCGTGTGCTCTTCATCGATACGTTGAATGAGGCCACGCTGCAGGCGGCGCGTTGGGCGAAGGAGGCGGACATGAAAGTGCTGCTGGATCCGGCGCTGCCATACGCTGAGATCAAGCCGCTGTTAAAGTATGTCGATGTGCCCATCGTGCCGGAGTATTGGGCGCGCGCGCTGCTGCCCGATCGGGCGCCGATGTACGTTGCTCAGCGCTTGCATGATGAGGGCGCCGAAATCGCTGTCGTTACCTTGGGCGAGCGCGGCGCGGTTGTCGCCTGGGATGGGCGCGCGCAAGCCGTACCTGCCTTCCCGGTTGATGTGGTCGATACCACGGGAGCTGGCGATGCCTATCACGGCGCTTTCCTGTACGCCCTGCTGCAAGATTGGGATGTGCCGCGAATGGCGCGTTTCGCTTCCGCCGTCGGCGCAATGAATTGTCGCGCTATGGGCGGCCGCAACGCGCTGCCCACCTTGGCTGAGGTCGAAAATCTTATGCATGACGCTGCAATATGAGTCGATTGACCACGAACTGTAAACTATTATCGAATTATCCAACATGCGAATGGCCAGAGGTTGCGCTAGAGGCAAATGAGGACTTGGAATTCGACCTGTGCATTCAGGAAAAGGTGATATACTACTACGCGAGCATTGACGTTAAGGAGCATTTGACATGAACAAAGCAGAATTAATCGGTTCAATCGCGGATAAGTCTGGGCTTAGCAAAGCGGACGCTGGCAAAGCGCTGGATGCATTGGTGGATGCAATTACCGAAGCTTTGTCGGACAGCGAGCTGCCAATCAAGGAGAGGCGGGTCACTCTGGTGGGCTTTGGCTCGTTTTCCGTCAACCGGCGCGAGGCTCGTATGGGCCGCAATCCCAGCAACAACGAAGCAATCCAGATCGCAGCCAAGAATGTCGTCAAGTTCAAACCGGGCGCCGTATTGTCCAAAACGGTAAATTAAACCCATTCGAGCGTTTTCGGGACGAAGCGGCGTTTCTAGCCCGTTAACGATCCAGAACTCAATATCAGCCTGCTGAATCAAATCGGCAGGCTGTTTTTTTGGCCGCCTTCCTTCACGAGGCTTTGCGAAGTGATCTGCCACGTCGCGCGAAAACATATCAATTGATCGCGACGGTTGACCGTTTGGCCACGTCTATCATCACCTTGGTTTGACGGGCGAACCAAGGGTAGCGTAGACCTTAGTCTACGGTCGTCTCAACGGTTTCCGGGCTATTGCGGGCGACCCGGTAGGTCGCCCCTACAGACAGCGGGCGAGCGCTTATGTTGATGGCAAGGTCAACAAAGCTGGCATTCGCGCAGGTAATCCAGGCAAGCGGCAAGTTCGGCCTGGCGCCCGCGTTCGTCATCAGCCGCTAAGCCGTCCAGGACCAGCCAACCCTCATAATTGAAATTCCGCAGCGCCGCGCCGATCTCGCGGAAGGGCAGCCCGCCCGCTGCTGGCAGGCCTGCATCGCTGTCAGCTAGGTAGATGACGCTAATCGCCGCAAGATAATCTGTCAGACAATCGAGCAGATTCGCTTCTTCCAGCGCTGTCTCGCGGGTATTCGCGGCGATAGCGATCATCGGATGCTGTTCGACTTCGCGGCAGAACATATCCGCCTGCGCTAACCGCGTTAGGAATGCCGACTTTGCGCGGTTGAGCGGCAGCAGCGCCAGCTTGGTATCCATCGCGTCAGCCAGATCGGAAAAGCCGCGCAGCAGCCAAATCAGCAATTCCTTTTGCAGCTCCAGCGGCGAGGCGAAGGGCGTCAGATCGGGCATATCGCCCGCGCCATATTGCGGTGCGAAGGTCACATAATTGGCTTCGAGATCAAGCGCACAGCCCAAAGCCTCTCGCAGCAAGTCGTTGGCGCTTCGCCGCCGCCCGATATCGGCTGAGACCCAGCCGTCGGTCAGCCCCATGTGCAGACCGCTGGCGACTAAACCATGCGCGCGCAACGCATCGTCAATCTCGTCGATTCGGTGGTCAAGCTGGGCGGCCGCGAATTCAACGGCGGCGAACCCCAAGTCGCGCGCCAGCGCAAGCCGCTGGTGGATGGTGGCGCCGGGCAGCAGTTGTTCTTGAATCGCCAGCTTCATCAGGCTTTAGCTCGCTGTCTTGGGCACGGTAGATAATACATCGGCGATCAGGTCATCGGCGCTGATGCCCTCAGCTTGACCCTCGAAGTTGAGCAGGATTCGGTGGCGCAGCGCGGCCGGCGCCACCGCCGCGATATCTTCAAAGGAGACGTTGCTGCGCTCTTCCAGCAGGGCGTTAATCTTAGCGCCGATGATTAATGCCTGCGCGCCGCGTGGGCTGGCGCCATAGCGCGCGTATTGCATGATCGTGGGCGCGGCGTCATCGCTTTCCGGGTGCGTGGCGACGATGATGCGCGCCACATATTCGCTGACGTGCGTGGGTATCGGCGTACTCAGCGCCAGCCGACCCATGCCGATCACCTGCGCGCCATCAGCGACTCGGCCCGCCTGCGGCTGCTCGACGCCGGTCGTCCGCTCCAGGATTGTGATCAACTCGGACACTTGGGGAAAAGTGATGTTGACCTTGAAGAGGAAGCGGTCGAGCTGGGCTTCGGGCAAGGGATAGGTGCCTTCCATCTCCAGCGGATTCTGCGTCGCCAGCACAAAGAAAGGCGCATCCAGGTCATAGCGCCGCCCGGCGACAGTGACTGTCTTCTCTTGCATCGCTTCGAGCATCGCCGATTGGGTTTTGGGCGTCGCTCGATTGATCTCATCAGCGAGGACCAAATTGGCGAAAATAGGACCGGCTTGAAAGCGAAACTCCCGACGCCCGTCTTCCGTTTCTTCCAGGATATCGGTGCCAACGATATCAGCCGGCATCAGATCAGGCGTGAATTGAATGCGCGAAAAGCGTAGGTCAAGCACATCGCCCAGGGTGCGGATCAGCATCGTTTTGCCCAAGCCGGGCACGCCTTCCAGCAGGGCATGACCCCCTGCCAGCACGCAGATGACGACGCTGCGCACAACATCACGCTGCCCGACGATGACCTTGCCGACTTCCGCCTCGATATCGCGGGCGATCTCGCCGAACTGCTCCAATCCGATTTCCGCCCTTGCCGCTTCGCTCATGGTTGGGTCCGCCTTGTCGCGCTGATGTGCATGTGCCCGCCATTATAGCGGCAATTGACTGATTACCGTGAGATAAGAAAACCGGCGCCGCCCGCCCATAGCCAACCTGTTGCAGGGGCGACTCTGTCAGTCGCCCTCCCGCCAATATGCGATTCGCCCCTTGCGCTGGCGTCACAACTATCTGGAAATCTTAATTGCTGTGCTGACGCCAATCACTGAATTGCTGTTCATACTATTATTTGCTGTATGGAAGCGACCAAAGACAGACCGTCAAAACTCTGGCGCGACAATTACGCCATTCTGATGCCCGACGATCCCAACAAGGATCAGAAGTCGCGCCTGGGCTTCTACATCGAGTGGCTGACGCAGCGCGGGCTGGCTTGGTATCAACCGGACCTGAGCGCTTATCGCGATTATCTGCTGCATGAAAGATCGCGCCTCGACAAGCGCGGAGACTGCGTGCCAGCGGCGCTCTCGCCGCAGACGACCGTGGCGCATCTAGCGACAATCCGCGGCCGCTACAATCAGCTGACCCGCAACAATGATGTGCGCGACCTGCTATACGAGCTAGCCAATCCGGAAGACTCCGATGCCGAGCAGCGGGCGCTGGTCGATGAATTCTTCATCCGTATGATGAACGATCTGCACCCGACCGCGGCGCCAGTCAAGATTGTCGATGTGCAAGATGTCGCCGATAGCGAGCATCTGCGCCTCAAGCCCTATCAGGTAAGCGCCCTGGTACAGGCGCCCGGCATCACCAGCCTGCGCGGGCTGCGCGATACGGCGCTGATTACGCTGATGGTCTGCAGCGGCATCCGCGCGGCTGAGGCGGCGGCGCTGCATGTCGATGACCTGCGCCAGCATCTGGGCGGCGAATTGTCGCTGCGCGTGCGCGAAGGGAAGGGCGGCAAGCAGCGGCTCATCCCTTATGGTCCGCTCGATTGGTGCCTGATGTACGTTGACGCCTGGCTGCGCGAAGCCGACGTCAAAGTCGGTCATGTCTTTCGCGGCATCCGGCGCGGCGGCAATTCCGTGCGCCCCAGCGGCATCGGAACCTGGACCGTCAACGACATCATGAACAACTATCCGATCAGCATCGAGGGCGCGCTGTCCCTGGTTAAGCCGCACGATCTGCGCCGCACTTACGCCCGCAACGCCTACGACTTCGGCATGGACCTTGAGCGCATCCGCCAGAACCTGGGGCACACCAGCTTGCAGACGACGCAGACCTACATCGGCGAGCTCGATGGCCGCGACCGTCACCCGCCCAATATGTTCAGCCCGCCGCATGACCAGCGCAGCCTGGCGCTGTTGACGGGGGCGTCGATTGGTTGAGATGACTTTGAATCGACGCTGGCTGGTGATTCTGCTGCTCTTACTTTACAGCGCGGTAGCTCATGCGCGGGACACCTATTTTGATGGCCACCGTAACGACATTCTGAGCGCGGTTTGGAAGCCTGATGGCGCGCAATTCGCTACCTGGCACACAGTCGGCTATGACGTTTACGTGGACATCTGGCGCGTGAGCGACGGCTTGCGCCTGATGGTCCTGGATCATGGCCTGGCGCGCGGGATTCTAGCCTATCCCAATGCCCATATTTCGGAGGTGTATTGGTCGGACGACGGCGAGACGATAACGACCGTAATCCACACACGTAACGAAGACGGCCATGTACGCCGCCAGCTATGGTCCGCCGAAACAGGCGACATGCTGTATAGCTATGTCGACTTTATAGCCAGGTCGCATTGGCTCGGGCCGGAGACGCATCAGATTCTGAACGACGGGAAATTGGTGGCTTATTGGACGGATCATCGGCTGGCTTATATGGATATTGAGCTTGGATCCGCAACGCTGGGTCAGGAGTTGGCGGCTATTGATTTCGGCGCGCTGACCGCTGACCCATTCGCGTACTGGAGCGGGGATCGAAAGCAAGCGCTGTTTATCCTGCACGACTGGGGTGCGCGCTGCCCAAGCTGCTTCAGTTACTACCGGCTGATTGATACCGATCCGACGGCGTACTCCTTCGGCGAATCCCTCTGGGAGCTGCAAGTATCGCGCAACGCGCGCGGCGACAGTTGGTACAGCGCCGATGATCTGTTTGCGCTGCATCGCGAGGGCATGATCAAGGCTTGGGATCTCAACCAGGACTCTCCTCGCTTTGCGCGGAAAATCCTGCGCGTGGAGCGCGAATTTGAGTTTTTCCATACCTTGCTCTTCGATGACAGCCGCAACCGAATCATCATCGTCGAGCAGAGCAACATGGCGCTGATTGAAGGCGCACATCCCGACGCTGGTCCGCAATGTATCGACCGGCGCTGCGAGTATCATATCGGATTTTGGGATATCGATATGACTTCGCCGACGACCAACACGCGCCTAATGAGCCTCGTTCACGCCTATCCCTACAATGGCCGCGGCAGCCGCGTCGTCTTGAGCGAAACATCCAGCCAGATTCATGTGCATACGGTGGAAAAGATCGACAAGGGAGACGAGTCGGTGTGGCTCCGCGACGTCTTCGCCTATGATCTTGCGAGCGGCGCGCCGGCCGAAGCGCGTGATATCGCGCGCGATCCCGCCTATCAGCCCGCGGTGTACCCGGAGCCGCTCGCTGACCTAAGCCATTTGGAAGACGAGTCCACAAGATACCGGGCGATAGCACTCAGTCCCGATGGCGCAAAGCTGTTAGCCAGAAGATTTGACGGCGAGGACATGATGGACGCGACTGTCACTACCGTATTGATCTACCCGCGTACCGGTGTCCAACTGCTGCCGCCCAGGCCCGCGGGGTAGGGTCGCTCGGATTCAGTCTTTTGCGTCGCTGCTGCTAAGGGTTGTGCCGCAGTTTAAGCGCTCGCAGCCGCCTCGTCCGCGGGGATCTCCAGCTCAATCGCCTGCTTGATCAACTCGCGGAAGGAAGGCTCCGGCAGCGCCCCCGGCTGCATGAAGATCAGCTTGCCCTGCTTGAAGACGGCAATTGTGGGGATGCTGCGAATCTGAAAAGCCTGGCTCAGCCCCGGGTTGGCATCGGTATCGACCTTGACCACGCGGATTTGGCCGGCGTATTCACCCGCCAGCTTCTCCAATATCGGGCTCACCTGGCGGCAGGGTCCGCACCATTCCGCCCAGAAATCCACCAGCACCGGCAACTCATGGGATGCGGTAATCGCCTCTTGCTCGAAGTTAGCATCGGTGACATCAAGTGGCTTGTCGAGGATGGCTAGCGCCGCTTCCTCTTCTTCGATTGCCGCCTCCCGTATTTCCGGCGGCAGATCGGCGCTGATGGCTTCCTTCAGTTGGCTGATATAATCCGTCAGGTCAGTGGCCCAGGGGCGCGAACGCCGGAAAAGGGTCTCGCCGCGGTAGAGCCCGATGAGCAAAGACCGGTTCTGATAATCAAAGCGCGCCGCCAGTTTCGTGTAGACGGAGGGATCGACGCGTCCAAAAACGATGCCGTCTTCTTCCTCAGCCGCTTTGTCGAAGGCGGTTTTGAAGTCGCTCCGCAACTTGTCGCCGCCATCGGAGATGAGGATCAGGGAGGCGGCGTCGCCGGTGTAGGATTTGAAGTTGCTGTCGGTAAGGGTTTTGATTGGCATATTCGGCTTTCTTCAGCGCTTGCGCAGCCCCTGTCTCGGCAGAGACAGCTTGACAAGAGTCTGCCTAAACGAGTCTAAGATATTCGACGTGATTCCGCATGGCTTCAGGTGTATAGGTGCTGTGCATCCATATCAGAAATTTGACCCATGTTCCGATAGCCTGACGGTCTTTCCGCGTTCCAATGGCTATTCCGGCATGTTCAACGTTTGACTTTGCCAGCTTCACGTAATCATCATCCATCGTACAGATGCATCGCCCCAATTCGGTCGCAAGCCTCAGATGATTTTCATCCGAATCACCACGAAGTTCCAAGCTTTTGACTGTTACGGTATCAATTCCTCGGCGCAAAAGTTCTCGTGCGATGACAACCGGCATGTGCTCATCAAGGTAAAACCGAAGCCTTTGGTCTGCCATATCCAGCTTTCGCTAGTTCATCAAAGGTATCGAATTGGCGCTGAATATCGGCATCAATGTATGCTTTGTTCTTGTCGTAGAATTCGAATGCGGCTTCAACTTGTTCGAGCGTTATCTCGAATTCTGCGGCAGTCTCAGGCTTCGAACATTCTCCAAATTGTGCCGAAATAATGATATCGGTCACGCGTAGACCTGTACCGGCGATGCACGGTCTGCCACCGCGGATTTCTGGCTTTCTCGTTATACCCGCCGTCATGATTACATCCATCGCCACTTGCCTCCAACTCGAGATTATGGCTCCTAGAGCATACCTATGCTTGCGCGCCATGACAATGTATCGCGCCGCTAGACAGACTCTGCTTTAGCGCCCTTTTCTTGACGAGGCTGCTCCTTTTCCTCTTTACGCTCAGCGGCGATCTCGGCGTCAATTTGCGCCAGAAACTCGTCGCTGAGATCGGCGATGATATGAGGCTTGCCGTCTTCGTCGTAGGTCGTGATGCGATAGGTGCCTGGCTTGGCTGTGCCCTTGACGATCTCAAGCGCCTGTTTCGCACTCTTTATCAGTCGTTCTCCGTATTCTCCCATGTTCGCTACTCCTTAAACTCCCGTAATATGGCGTCGATGATTTTCCTAAATCTGTTGACTTCGCCGGCCGTCAGTCCCGCTTTGCGGCTCTTGGCGTAAATGTCTAAGAGAAACACCGGAAGCGCTACGCCGCTATAGAACGTGATGACCCGATAACCACCGCTTTTGCCTTTGCCTTTCGCTCGAATGCGAACTTTTCTTGCGCCGCCCGTGCCTGGCACTACATCGCCAATATCTGGCCGTTGCGCCAACAGCAACTTTATGGCGTCGAGATCATTGTCGGATAGACCTAGCTTCTGTGCTTGACGAAGATAGCTGGGTGATTCAACGATAGTGTGCATATTGTCCGCCCACAATATAACCTACTAGGTGATTGCAGGCAATCGCTCTAATCGTTCATTACCCCGCCATGCGCTCGATGTACTCCAGGCTTTGATGACGGAAGTAGGAATCATAGAGCGTGGCATAATGCCCCCCGTCAGCCATCAGCGTGTCATGCGTGCCCGACTCGATGATCTCGCCCTGTTCGAGCACGATGATGCGGTCGGCGTGTTGAATGGTCGACAAGCGATGCGCAATCACGATCGACGTGCGGTCGCCCAACAGCGTATCCAGCCCCTCTTGGATCAGCGTCTCGGTTAGCGGATCGACGCTGGCGGTCGCTTCATCGAGGATGAAGATCGCCGGGTCTTGCAGCAGTACGCGCGCGATCGCCACCAATTGCCGCTGCCCCATCGACAGATTGTTGCCACGCTCGCCGACCTGCGTCTCCAGTCCTTCTTGCAGGCTGACCAGCCAATCGCCGCGCCCGACCTGATGCGCCACTTCGATCACCTCGTTATCGGTGGCATCGGGTTTGCCGTAGCGGATATTGTCCATCACCGTGCCATCGAACAAGAATGGCGTTTGCGTCACCACACCCAGCTGCGAGCGATAACTCGACAGGTTAAAGTAACGTATGTCCACACCGTCAATCAGCAGATCGCCGCCCTGATATTCATAAAAGCGGCTGATCAGCTTGGCGATGCTCGACTTGCCCGAACCCGTATGCCCGACCAGCGCCAGCGTCTCGCCCGGCTGAATCCGCAGGCTGAACTCTTTCAGCACCTGCTCGCCTTCGTTGTAGTGAAAATCCATGTTGACGAATTCAATCTCGCCCTCTAACTGGTCCACCTGGTCATCGGCCTTCTGCTTGACCAAAGCCTCGGCGTCGATCAGGGCGAAGACACGCTCGCCGGCCGCCAGACCCAGTTGAAACTGGCTCCAGAACGACGAGATGCTCGTTAGTGGGAACCAGATCATGCCCATGCCCTGGATGAACAGGAACCAGTCGCCCGCGCTTAAGATGCCCTGCCGCGCCATGCCAATGCCGAACCAAACCACCGCCGCGGTGCCTAAGCCTGCAATCGTGACCAGAATGGGGAAGATGCTGCCAAAGACGAAGCCGTTGATTTTCTCGACTTCGTACGACTCCTGATTGACCGTCTTGAATTCGTCGTAAATCATTTTCTCGCGGCGGAATGCCTTGGCCACGCCGATGCCGCTGATCGACTCTTGAATATGGGCGTTGACCGTCGCCAACTGCCGCCGTGAATTGGTCACCGTGCGCCGCGCCACCGTGCGGAATTTCAGCGCGGTGTATACGATGAAGGGAATGATCGACATCAGAATCCAAGTCATATTCACATTGACGGTGAACAGGTAAATGATCAGCAGCACCACCAGCAGCAGGCGGCTCATCAGGTTGATGCTTAAGCGCACCGTCTCCGAGAAAGCCTGCGTATCCGAGAGCACACGGCTGACTACTTTGCCGGTCGCGTATTGATCATAGAAGGACATATCGCGCTCGGTCACGGCGTTGAATGCGTCCTCGCGCAGATCCAAGGTGACATCGCCAACCGCTTCCGCCGAGAGCCACTGGCGGATCATATTGGCGACCCAGCCCGCGCTCGCAGCCAAGCCCAGAATGATCGACGTCCTGATGGGGTCGAAGGTCTCGGGTGTAAATTGCAGTTGATCGAGCGCTTGCGAGACGACGACTGGCAGGATCAGATCCATCACCGAACTGAGGAAGACCACCGCCCCAACAACCAGCATCTTCCACAAATGCGGTTTGAAGTAACCGAGAATGCGTTTAACCAGCTGCCAGTCCGTATACTGGCGATCATAATCTTCGGCGTCCAAGCCGTCCATGATGAAGCCCATTAGGCGCCTCCTCCCGCTGCAAATTGCCCAATCGGCGACTCAAAGGCGTCGTAGCGGGCGAATATCCGTCGGTAGTGATCGGAGCTAAGCAGCAGCTCCTCGTGCGAGCCATTGGCGATCGCGCGGCCGTTTTCCAGCACGATGATGCGGTCAGCCCAGCGGATCTGCGAAAGACGATGCGTGATCAGGATCGTCGTCCGCCCCTCCTGCGCCCGGCGCATCGCTTTCTGGATTTCGTCTTCGGTGGCGCTGTCAATGGCGCTCGTCGAGTCGTCCAGGATCAGAATCCGCGGCTGCCGCAAGAAGGCGCGCGCCAATGCCAGCCGTTGCCGCTGCCCGCCGGAGAGGGTCACGCCGCGCTCGCCGATTTCGCTGTCATAGCCGTCGTTGAATGACATGATGAAGTCGTGCGCTTGCGCTTCTCTAGCGGCGGCTTCAATCTCTTCCGGCGTCGCATTCTGAACGCCGAAGGAAATATTTTCGGCGATCGAGCGCGAGAAGAGGAAGATGTCTTGCTCGATCTTGCCCATTTGCGAGCGCAGTCGATCCAGATTCCAATCGCGCACATCGACGCCGTCAATCAAGACGCGGCCCTCGTCGACATCATAAGTGCGGCTGACCAGTTGCGTCAGCGTCGACTTGCCCGATCCGGTCTGCCCGACGATGGCGACGGTCTGCCCCGGCTCCACTCGAAACGAAACATCCTTGAGCACCGTGCTGCCGTGAAATTTGAAGGTCACGTTTTCGAACTCGATGGCGCCATCCACAGCGCCTCTATGACCGGCGAGGTTCTCATCAATGTCGGTGCGCTGCTCAATCAACTCGAGGATGCGGCGCGCGCCCGCGAGTCCCAACTGAATCATGCTGATTGAAAAGAGCGAGATGAAGACCGGGAAAGAAAGCACTTGCATCAAGCCGGCGACGGCGACGACCTCGCCAATGCTGAGGATGCCGCGCCCGTACATATTCAAGCTATGCAGGAAGAAGAAGCCGTAGGCAATGCCGAACATGAGCAGGGGCAAGTAAGCCGCTTCGATCTTCCCTTGCTGTACGAAGAAGTCGCGGAACTTCCAGGCGTTGCGCTTGAACTTCTTGCGCTCTTCAACTTCTTGCGCCGCCACTTTCACAATCTCAATGCCGCTGATCGTCTCCTCGAGACGGGCGCTGAGTGTGCCATATTGCATGCGCTGCTGCATCATCACTGGCTCCAGCCGCCGCATGTACCGGCGCACGACGATGACATACGCGATCACAAAGAGAATCGGCACGAGCAGCAATTCCAGATTGATGGCGGCGATGTAAATCATCGGCACGGCGAAACCCAGCACCATATCAAACATGAACATGATACCCGGGTGAATCACGAAATTGAGCTGCCGCACATCATCGGTGGCGCGCGCCATGATATCGCCGACCCGCTGCTGATCGTGGAATGTCTGGCTCTTGCCCAGCAGGCTGGCGTAAAGCTCGTGCCGCGAATCGCGCTCAACGCGCGTCGACAGAATCACCATCGCCATTGACCCTAGCAGGGAAAACAGACCGTCCGATACTGACAGAATCAGTACTGCCAGGCTGACGGCGATCACCGCCTGCGCGTCACCGCCCTCAACGATCAAATCCGCTCCGCGGCCGAACATCACCCGCGCCCCGGAAAAAGCGGTATAGGTCAGCGCGAAGCCCACCAAGCCCACGAAGAAATAGAGCTTGTGTTCAAAACAATGCGAGATGATCCAACGCACCGGACCACTGCGGTTGTAATCCCGCAAGCCTTCAATTGAGAACTCGCTCTTACGGTTCAATGCTTGCTCCTGTGATTGGCCTGACCTCGAACATTAGTTCAAGGGCAAAGGAATGTACATGACTTGCCTTCGTAGCGCAAGGGTGGTCTTGCGCTTTTCGATCAGATTGATCCCTCGCTTGCGCTGAGAAAAGGGACCCGCTGCTCCACAATTGCAATAGACGGCTGAATTGCGGGGCAGCAACATCTACATCCAGTGATTGTACTGACTTTGTATAAAGTATACAAGGTAAGATTGACAATCACTGTATATCTTGTATAAAGTGAAGATGGTGGAGAAAGGAGCTAGGGCATGACATCCTTTGACCTTGTTTTTACCGAACTGTGGTGCATTCTGTTTTTGTATTTCGTTCTGCTCTTTGTCGGCGCCATCTGGTATGTATCGCATGGACCCTACAAACCGGGTGACAAAGACAAGAACGAGCTCCATACAAAGTCATAGCGGCGCGCCGGTCTATTAGCGCAGGCGGAACCTAGCGCGGGGCGAAATGGGTTGTAAACATGCGAATTGCGGGCGGGCTGCGGCTCGTCCCTTTTCTTTTGTCTGCAAACAGCGCATATCAAATTCGCGCCCTGCCGATTATCATGCCCCCGGCAATCAAACCGCAAAGGATAAGCCATGCAAGCCCTCCTCGCCGCCGTGCGCGATGCCGCCGAACTTTGCCGCCTCGTCCAGGACAACTTCCTCAGCGCCAACACCAAAGCCGATGGCGACCACCGCGAGCCGGTCACCATCGCCGATTACGGTTCGCAGGCGATCATCTGCCGCGCGCTGCAGCAGCACTATCCCGACGACGCCGTCGTCGCCGAAGAATCGGGTGCGCAATTCAGCCAGCTCGTCTCAGCCGACCAACGCGCTCAAATTGCGCAGCTCTTATCCCAAGTTCTCTGTCAAGCGGTCTCTGAAGCGGAACTGATCGCCTGGCTTGATTTCGGCGCCGGACGCAAAGCTGCGCGCACCTGGGTCATCGACCCGATCGACGGCACCAAGGGCTTCCTCGTAAGGCGGCACTACGCCATCGCTTGCGGACTGCTGCTGGATGGGCAGGTGGCGGAGGGTATCGTTGCCGCGCCCGGTTACAACGATGGCGAAGGCGCGCTCTTCTACACAAAGGATGGCGCCTGCTACCGAGCGCCGCTCGCGGGCGGCGACGGGACTCGCGTCACCGTCTCGCCGCGACAAGACCCAGCCGACATCATCGCCGCGCAAAGCTTCGAACGGGCCCACGCCAGCAAATCACGCATGGCGCGCGCCCGCGACCTGGCTGGCTTGGGTGGCGTCCGTCTCCTCGAATTGGACAGCATGGAGAAATACGCCCTGGTCGCTTGCGGCGATGCCGATCTTTATATGCGCTTGCCGCGCGCGGGCAGCCGCTATGCGCACAAGATCTGGGATCATGCCGCTGGCGTCGCGCTGGTGCAGGCGGCTGGCGGAACGGTCACCGACCTAAATGGCGGTCCGCTTGACTTCTCACAGGGTGAGACCCTGCCCAATCCGGGCATGATCATCAGCAACGGCGCGCATCATCAGCGCGTCGTCGAGGCGGTGGGGCAAGTGATGGCGGAGTAGCTGCCTCGGCAGTCGTATAACACTCGTAGGTTGTGGCTCGCCCGATTCTTTCGACAATTGAATATACGCTTCGTGCTGCATATAGGGAGATGAAGCAGATGTCTCGGATTTCTCTAGTCGTGGTTGCCACCTTATTGATGTCGCTGTCCGGCGTCGCGTCCGCGCAGGATCGCGGCTGGGCGACCTCAATCGCCTGGAGTCCCGACGGTGAGACGATTGCGGTCGGTAGCACTACTGGAGTATGGTTGTTCGACTCCGACTTCAAAGATTTAGCACACATTGAGTTAGATGAATTCGAGGGATTCCCGCCAAATACTATGGCTTGGAATGCCTCAGGCGACTTGCTGGCTCTCGGTTATGAAGGCTTCGTCCCGGGGCGCGATCGCCTTCCCATAGTGATTGCGGATGTAAGCAGGCGAATCGTGATCTCAAGAATTCCCGTTCCGAAGTGGCTGACAAGCACAATTCGTTGGCATCCGAAAGAGAACCACATTTTGGCTGGGACTGTCCTCGGGACGACACATCTGTGGGATGCGTTAACAGGACATGAGTTATTCTTTTTTCGCGAGAGTTTCACTGACAAATACAGCGTCGATAACTATACACAGTCAGTTTGCTGGCTTAATCATTACCTTATTGCCACTATGGGAAGCGGCACAAGCTATGTCGTAGACATACGTGAAGACAATGCTGCAAAGCAAATACCTTCGCCCTTCGTGTCAGTGGCGAAATGCAATTCAACTGGCGACATGCTGATGGTCGGTATCACTGGTGAGGTAAGTGATATTCGTGTTGATATGAGTTGGAAAGAAATCCTCAATAGCGCCTATCTATCTGACAATCAGCCGATTATTGCGGTGGATGTAGCCTGGTCGCCAGATGGCAGCCGATTTGTAACCAACGGTAAAGGCTGCTTAGTACATGTCTTTGACCGAGCGAGCCGTGAACGACTGGCTGAATTGGAAGGGAGTTATTCAGATGTATTGGGCACTTCTTCGTATATTGATTCGGTCGCATGGCATCCGGATGGCACGCGGTTTGCGGCCGTGGGACAGTTCGACATACGAATGTGGGATGCAAAGTCATTCGAGCTGATGCATCTATATGATGGCTTTGAAGTTGGTTATGACCAGGGCATCCGTTTTGGCATTGAACTGAGTGAAGAAGAAAGGAAGAAAGAGATGGAGGAGCATGGTGTGAAGTGCCCACCGTAAGGGCATCGAACTCTGCCCTACACATGGGCACGCGGTCAATCTATTGGCTGCGCTCATACCGCCACCCGCTGCGGACGCCGCGCCGCGATCAGCCCGGCATAGACCTCAATCACCTCATCCATGATCGCCTCCCAAGATTGCCCCTCGGCGTAAGCGCGCGCTTGCTCGCCCATCCAGCGCATATTCTCGCCCTTGCTCGCGATCTTCCGCACACCCTCCAGTAGCGCCGCCTGGTCGCCGCTCTCAAAGCTGTAGCCATTGACGCCCTCGCTGACCATATCGCCAACGCCGCCCACCCGCGCCGCGACCACGGGAAGTCCAGCCGACATCGCCTCAATCACCACCAAGCCGAAAGTCTCCAGCCGTGAGGGAAAGACGAAGATATCAGCGCTCGCGTAAGCCTGCGACAGCCGCTCCCCGTTCAGATAACCCATGAAGGTCACCGGCATATCGGCGAAGTAGCGCTCCAAATGGGCGCGCGCCGGACCATCGCCAACGAGCGCGAGCCGCGTGTCTGGCAGCGCCTCCAGGGTCGGCCCGACAAGCTCGATCTGTTTCTCGTCCGAGAGCCGCCCGACGTAAAGCAGCAGGGTAGAGTCCGGATTGCCCTCGGTCATTTCTTCGCGCATCGCGGACGAGCGAAAGCGGGGATGAAAGGCATTGGCATCAACGCCGCGCCGCCACAAGCCCACATTGGCAATGCCCAGGCGCCGCATCTGTCGCTGCACCAGCTTTGATGGCGCCAAGCTGTAATCGGACCAGTTGAAGACGTTCTTGGTCAGCTCATCGATCAGCGGACGGGTGAATCCAAGGTCGAGCGCGCCGAGGCGAAATTGGGGCGCCAGCCGCGCGTAATCCAGATGGAAGGAGGTGACGGTCGGCACATCCATCCATTTCAACATCATCATCGTGGGGATGCCGGTCATCACCGGATGGAAGAGATGGGCGACATCCGGTTGGAATGCTGCCAGATCGCGATAGAGCGACATGGTGGCGAAGCCCAGACGCGCCTCCGGATAGAGCGGAAACGACAGGCTCGGCAGGCTGCGCACCGGAACATCATTGTAGCGCGCGCTGTTGCCATAACGTGGGGCGATCACCAGTGCCTCGATGCCACGCTTCGACAGGTGATCAAGCAGCAGACAAGTTACCTTGACGATGCCATCGACCTTGGGCAGGAAGGTCTCGGTGATGATCGCAACCCGCATGATACGCTCCGGGAAACCAAGTGCAGCTCATTTTTACCATATTTGGCGCTCGCTGGCATATTCGCCGATGAGCGCTGCGCCATGGCATCGTTCGACTTTATGGCTCCCGCGCGTGTTATAATGTTGGCAATCGTAGCGAAATCAAGGGGACCAAAATGGCGATTGAGCGCGCAGACATTTTCCCCCGTCCTCACCTATTTACCGTTGAGGAATACTTCGCGTTTGAAGAGCGCAGCGAGTTCAAGCATGAGTTCATCGACGGCGTGATTTATGACTGGGGCGATATCGATCCCGACGCGCCGGTGCACCCAGATTATGTGCCTGGTTACCCCATGCCCCATCTATTCACCGTTGAGGAGTATCTCGCCTTTGAAAACGAGAGCGAGTTCAAGCACGAGTTCATCGATGGAGTCATCTATGATATGACGGGCGGAACAAGCAATCACAGCGAGATCGCAGTCAATATGATAGTCGGTATCGGAATGCAGATTCGTGATACCAATTGCTCCCTGCGCACCGGCGATATGCGCCTGAAGATCCGCCAAGGCGTCTACGTCTACCCGGACCTGTGCGCGGTTTGCGGAGAAGGGCAATACGAAGACGGCAGGCGAGTCCTGCTCAATCCGGTTCTGGCGGTGGAAGTGCTCTCGCCGACCACTGCCAACTACGATCGCAGTACCAAGCTCATTTATTATCAGTCGCTGCCCAGCTTGCGCGGCTACATCATTGTTGACCAATACGGCGTCCACATCGACGTTTATACCCGTGAAAACGGCAGTTGGCTGCATCAAGCCTACAGTTCAATCGACGATGTCATCTCGCTCGACATGATCGGCTGCCAGCTCCCGCTTTCCGAGATTTATCACGGAATCGAATTCCCCGACGAGTAAGAGCTCTGATGGCCGCAAACGCGAAACCGCAGAATCTCATAGAAGTCGATGACCGCTCGCCGATGGACACGCTGCCTTATTGGGCGCGCGCCACCAACCCGATCGTGCGGCGGCACCTCGGATTGTATTGGCGCACGCTCCCGCCGGAGTTCGAACCGATCTTTTACACCAGCGGCTTCTGGGTGCTGGCGCTGCTCGCCGGCATCGTCTTTCCCTTTGTCACTGACTTGGCGACGACCGTCATCGTCGTTTCGGTGCTCGTGATCCCGGTCGGCATCATATTTTACCTGCGCGCGCTTTTCTCCGTCGCCGCCAACTCGGCTGCTGCCATGGCTGATGAAATCCGCAACAATACCATGCAGCTGCTGATGTCGACGCCGATGTCGCTGGAGCAGATCTTTTTGGGCAAAGTGGCTTCGGCGATTTGGCGCAAAATGGACGACCTCATCCTCATCGTGCAAGGCGCCGCCATCTTTGGTCCGCCGCTGATCATCATGCACTATGCCGGTTTGTTTCCGCTGCGCGAATCGGGTCCCTTCACCTACATCCTCATCATCATCATGACGATCACCGCGTTGCTGCGCCTGGTGCTGGAGCCGCTGATGTTCGGCATGGTCGGCGTCGGCATAGGCGCCTTCGTGCCCTTTCGCGCCATCGCAGTCACCTCGTCAGTGGCTTGGGTCGCTTTCTATTTCGTGCTGATCAATATGCTGCAGCATCTGAACTTGCAGTTTCTATCGGCGGCGCTGGACGGCGCGCGCGAAGCCTCCGAGCTGGCGGCGCAGGCGGCGAATCTGCGTCTGGCGCTGGCGCTGGTCATGATGGTCGTGATTGAGCTAGTGCTGCCGGTTGCGCTGCCCTATTCGCTGATTCGCGGGATCAGCGGCTTGCTGGCGCGTCAGCTGCGGGAGAGCTAAGGGCTGTCAGCTGCGGCTATCGAATGGATTAGTCGTCGCAGAACCCGTACTGGCTATCCTCAAACGTATTGTTTCTTTCGTCTAATTCGACTGTGTCGGAGTACAAGCTGGCGCCCCATTCATAGGCGCAGTTGCCGCTGAAGACACTGTCGTTAAGCGTGAAAACACCCCCGGTGTAATAGACGCCGCCGCCTCTATCAGCCCGGTTTTCACTGATGGAACTTTCGCTGACATTCAGCCTGGCGTCTTGGCTGTAGATTCCGCCGCCTTCTGTGGCGGAGTTACCATGCATGTCGCTGTCCGCAACCCGCAGGGAGCCACCCCAAGCGTGTATTCCACCGCCCGTTTTGAGCGCTGTGTTTAAGCTAATGCTGCTTTCGCTGATGATAAGCCAGCCGTCCATCGCATAGAGGGCGCCTCCTTCTTCGGCAGAATTAGATGCGAAGTTGCTGTGCTCAATTCGGGTAGGGGTTCCCCGACTGCGGATCGCCCCGCCCAGTCTTGCATGATTTGCGCGAAACTCGCTGTCAACAACTTTCAATTCTGCCTTGTAGTTGTCGATTGCGCCGCCACCTGTACGCGCCGAGTTCTGCGTGAATATGGTTTCAAGGATTTCAAGCTCGCCAAAGTTATCGATGGCGCCACCGCTCAATGCCGACAAGTTGTTGCGAAACACACTTTGCGAGATATTCATGGTCCCGCTATTTAGGATGGCGCCGCCAGGGAAATCAAAAGCAAAGCCCTCAAAAGTGGCGTTGACAATCGATACCGTGCCATCTTGGTTGAATATTGCGCGGCTGCGGATCTCGGAGTTGCCGAGAATCGCGCTGTCGCGAATATGGAGCCGTCCCCCCTGCATCCTAAAGGCTGAGCCATTGTCGATCGCGCTGTCGCTCACTGTTACATTGACCAAACGAACGTCGCCACCGTCGATATGAATGGCGCCCTCGAACTGGTTACCGGCGCCCTTGATCAATCGCGCATTCTCGACTCTCAGTTTGCCGCCGGGAAGCACGGAAAACAGCCCAACTTTGCCATCGCCGCTTATTGTATGTCCCTTGCCTTCAATGGTGATTTCAGAGCGGATGCTGGGCAAGCGCGCCCACAAAGTGATGTCCTCATGTATTTCAATGACATCCGCCCCCTTGCCGGCCGGGCAGCTGCCGACACGTTCATCGAGGTTGGCCGCCTGGATCTTTTCATAGATCGTGCAGGGCCGCCAAAGCTGTGCGCCTAAATCTGGCAAGCCGGAATCGGACAGGGCGACACTTATTGCCAGCGCCAACGCGAATATCGCCAACGCCATAAATCGGCGGTTTCGATTTGGCTTCGCTTTTTTCTTCATAGTCATACTTTAGCGAGACTGTCTGCACGACGCAATCGGAGCTTCACTATTGTAGGCAATGCACAGTCGGCAAAATTGCGTTTGGCGCGCGCTGCGGGCCTGATGGTCGCGCTTGAGCTCGTGCAGCCAATGGCGCTGCCATATGCGCTGATTCGCGGGATCAGCGGCTTGCTGGCGCGTCAGTTGCGGGCGAATGAGCTACCCAATTGGGCGCTTCATATGCGCCCAGGTCACAGGCTTCGTTTCGTGGACGATTGGACCCAGCTTGGTCGGTTGCGAGACAGAACTCGGGGAGACCGGCGTTCAAAGCTGGACTGCGGCGTCTCAGCGCGTAGTGTAGCTCTTCGTCACTTAGATCAGCTAATTTAGGGTCGCCCGACAGCATCGGCCGGCAAGAACCATCTTCAATGAGATTGTTGACATTTTCGTCCAGTCCGCCGTAACAATCCCCGTGCAAGTACCCGGAAATAATGCTGTTGCGCAGGTTCAGCGTCCCGCTTGATTTGTAGAGCCCGCCGCCACCGACCGCCGAGTTTAATGCGAGGGTCACGTGCGTTAGCGTTACTTCGCCCTTGTTCACGAAGATGCCGCCGCCATAGTCGGCAGTATTCTTCGCAAATGTGGAGTTGTTGACTGATACTATCGAGCGATCGCCGCTGAATATGGCGCCGCCCTGTTTCTCCGCGCCATTGCCGCCAAAGCTGCAACCGGTGAGCGCCAGCGTCCCGTATTCGGTGTAAATCCCACCGCCCTTGTAAGGTGTTCCATTGCTGGAAAAACTGCTATTCACAATGCTGGATTCGACGGCGTGCAAGAATAGGGCTCCGCCAGATCCATCAGCGCTGTTTTCTGAAAAGGACGAATCGACGATGGATATGCTTGAATGTGTGGAGTATAGACCGCCTCCGCGATAAGCCTCGTTATCCGCGACTATGGCGTCTTCGATCGTCACCTTACCTTGTCTCAAGTGCAACGCGCCGCCATGCGTAAGGGCGCTATTGCCAGTCAATCTGCTGTCCATTATCCACATTTGCCCAGCTTGTGTGCTAATTGCGCCGCCTTTCTGTGAACCGTTGTCACGGAGTTCGCTCTTCACTATTGTCACCCGGGATTCGTTGACGTCGACAACACCACCTCGAACCGCCGCGGAGTTGGCCCGGAATTCAGTATTGTCAATGAGAATTGTTGCGCCCCGGCCACTTATGGCGCCGCCGTAGTTTGCTGAATTGAAGCTGACGATACTATTGTTCAGTTGCAGCGTCGTTTCCTTATCAAGCAGAAACGCGCCCCCTCGCGCCGCCTTGCCGAGACTGACGGATAAATCGTAGATCTCAAGTTTGCCGGCCTGCACTTCAAATATTGTGAAGCTTCTATTGCCGCTGATCGAAAAGCCACCGCCTTCAATAATGATTGGCGACGTGATCGCCGGTAGTGGTTCTTTCAGCTGCACATTTTCGTGCAGTTGGATCGTGTCGACGCCGTTGCCAGCGAGGCACCCGCCTGCCGGCGCATCGGTATTGGCTGCAATTATCTGATCAGCCAGGGTGCACGGCGCTCCCCATTTGAGCAGGCCGCCAATTGGCATCACAAGGCCGGTAATCGCTAAACACAGAAGCGCAAAGAGGACGGCGCGAGGCCAGAGACGTGCTTGCCGCTTTTTTTTCAATCCTGGACTCATCACACCGCTCTGCGCAGTTTGCGCACGACTACATAACTGATACTTGATTTCAATCTAGTGCGTGTGGCGCCAATGCTCAAGCGGGGAGAACAGATCGGGGGGCAACCATAGGAACTGGCGTAGGTTTGGCTTTGTCCGGCGCTCTATGCGGTGTGGCGGACCGGGACATTCAAATCAGCCGCGGGCGAACTAATCCTCAACCACCAACTCGAAAGCGCCGATATCACAAGCCCCGCCCTGCGGACGCGCGACGCCGCGCTGGTCAGTCGCTGGGCAGAAGTCGGGATGAGCGGTGTTGACTGCCGGGCTGCCCGCGCGCAAGGCGTAGTAGGCCGGCGAGCCGCGCATGCCCGCCAGCATTGGGTCGCTGCGCAACATGGGTTCGCAACTGCCGTCGGCGATCAGGTTATGGACATTTTCCGCCAAGGGGCCGAAACAGTCGCCGCTCGCATTCCCGGCGGCGATGCTATTGCGCAGGTAAATCGCGCCATCCTCGCTGAACAGCCCGCCACCGCTGCGTTTGGCAGCATTCCCGTAGAGCGTAATGTGCGTGAGTGTCGTCTGGCCGCCGCGTACGAAGACGCCACCGCCACGCGAGGCGGCGCGATTATTCATGATCGTGCTGCTTTCAAACGCCAGCATCGCTTCTTCCTCGCCGAAAACGCCTCCGCCTCGTCCTGCCTCATTGTCATTGATCGCGCTCTTGTCCAGGTGCAAGCTGCCTCGCTCGACGTAGATGCCGCCGCCGTAGCTGCCCACCCAATTCTTTTCGAGCGTGCTGGAACTGATTCTCGCCGTCCCGCGATTGACTCTTATGGCGCCGCCAGCGTAATACGCCCGGTTGCCGCGCAGCTCGCTCGCCGAAACTTCAAATCGGTCGTCTGCGCTGAAGACTGCGCCGCCACTCGACGCTTTGTTTTTCGCCAGCGTGCTATTGGTGATCGTTAACGACTCGCCGGACGAATAGATGCCGCCGCCGTCGCTATGGGCTTCATTGGCTTCGATTGTGCTGTTCGCTACTTGTACTTCGGCTTGCTCCGCGTAAACAGCGCCGCCGTAACGCGCTTTATTGGCGCGCAGGCTGCTGTCGTTGATGTTTAAATCGCCTTCCTCAACTCGGATGGCGCCGCCATATTCCGCGCCGTGATTATCGAAAAAGGCGCTGTCGCTGATGGTTATCGATGTGTTCTGGCCGCTAAGCGCGCCGCCCGAGCCGCCGAAATCCGTTACTTCATTGCCGGTTATGTTGCTTCCTTCGACCTTCAATGAACCCATTCTGTGGTAAATCGCCGCGCCATGTCGTGTCGCTTCATTGTTCTCAAGTGTCGTGAATTGGAGCTCGATTTCCGCGTCCTCGGCATAGACGGCGCCGCCGATTTCCGCCGCGTTTTCCCTGAAATCGATACTAGCCGCCTCGACCCAGGACCTTATTCCGGAGACAGCGCCGCCATAGTGGCCGCTATTGCCCTCAAACTCGCTGTTTATTATCGTCAGCTTGCTCAATATGCTGTGTATCGCGCCACCGTACCAGCTCGCGCTGTTATCGAAGAACTTGCTTTCCAAGACATAGAGCTCGCTATTCACACTGTCGATGCCGCCACCATGACGCGCTGAACTGTTAATCACTGTGCTTCGGTTGAGAAACAAATAGGCGTCTTCACTGAGCTTGATCGCGCCGCCATCCGACGCCGCGCCACCATAAAGCGTCAGGTCACGGATCTTCAGCCTGCCGCCGAGCACGGTGAAGATCCGAAATTGGCCGTCGCCATCAATGTTGTAACCCCTGCCTTCGATGGTGATTGTGGACTTAATCGGCGGCAGCGGCTCGCGCAGCTTGACATTGCCGTCGAGTTGAATCGTATCAACGCCGCTCCCCGCCGGGCAGCCGCCGACTGGCTCCCGCGTATTTGATGCCCGGATCTGATCGGCGAGCGTGCAGGGCGCCTCTCGCGGAAAGATCTGATCCAGCACACCCGCATAGGGCATGACCCAACTGGAAGCGAGCAAGAGAACCACCAGCGCCAGAGCGATATGGACCCGCTTGATCGCAGCGGGCCAGCGCCTGCTGCTCCATTTGCCGCGCTTCATCCTGTCGATTCCCATATCTCGCTCGGACGGGCAATTCTTACTGTATCGCAGCGCTAATTCAACGTCAAGAAGGGCGGGCTAGTCCTCAAACACAAACTCGTAGGCGCCTATATCGCAGGCTTGGCCTTGCGGTCGCGCGACGCCGCGCTGATCGGTTGCCAGGCAGTAGCTCGAATCCGCCGCGTCAATGGCCGAGCTGCCTTCGCGCAAAGCGAATAGCCCGGGATAGTCAGCCGACGGGTAGAGCAAGGCCTTGCCGCGCAGAAGCGGGGCGCAGCGGCCACCGGCGATAATGTTGTTGATGTTTGCTTCCAATTTTGCGACGCAATTGCCGCCGCTATTGGATGTCAGAATGCTGTTTCGCAGTTCCGTGCTGTCATCGCGCGCGTAGACGCCGCCGCCTTTCGCGGCAAAGTTGCCTGTGATCGTGACATGCGTCAATTCGGCGCGCCTGGTCAAGTAATTGAAAACGGCGCCGCCGGTCTCGCGAGCGCGATTGGCGCTGATCGTGGTGTTGACAATCCGGAAAGCGCCTCGGTAGTCGCTGTATAGGCCGCCGCCATCTCTCGCGCTGTTGCTGCTGAGGCTGCTGCGCTTGATTTCGAGGCCGCCATTGCTGTAGATTCCGCCGCCCCGCGCAGCCGCCTGATTGTGGCTGATGATGCTGTCCAGCACGACCAGGTCGCCCGCGCGATTATGGATAGCGCCGCCGCTTACCGCTTCACTGTAATGAATCGCGCTGCGCCGGAGTGTCACTTTGCCGTCGATCAGAATGAGAATGGCGCCGCCGCTCTCACCCTTGCCATTGATCAGGGTCACCTCTTCCAGGACAAGATCGCCGTTGCGCACCTGAAAGATGCGATGCCGCTCATCCCCGCTGATGTAGTGACCCTTGCCAACAATCGTAATCTCGGATTCGATAATCGGCAGCGGCTCATGCAGGACGATGTCCCCCGAAAGCTGGATGACATCGGCGCCGTCACCCGCGGAACAACTGCCGACCGGCTGGTCGCTATTTGCGGAGACGATCTGGTTGGCAAGCGTACAGCCGGGGTCGGGCGCCACCACCGGTGTCGGCGCGGAGATCACACCGATCAGACCTTCAAAGGGTTGCGTGACGCTCGACACGAGCAAGACGGCGAGCGCAAACCAGGCGATGAGCAGGTGTCTTTTGCGCGCGCGCTTGGGAAACTTGCTCGGCTTTGCGTTTTCTCGGCTCACGCGATGCTCCTGTCCCGACCGCGTACTGCGCGGCCGTCCACAGCCGCAAGATCGCTGAATACGGCGTTACGCAATTACGCAAGCCATACCGGATTCGTCCAGGCGCGCCCGTCATTTTCATCGCGCGCGGTTACCCGCAGCCAGCGCGATTCGAATTTGCTTAAATCAAACTCAGCGTCCCGCAGCCCGCCGCCAACGACCCGCAGCGCGCCCGCTCCTTCGCCGGTGACCAAAATCTGCCGCACTGGCGAGCATTCGACCACCAGCTTTTCGCGCCCTCGAAATTCAACATTGTGCAGTTGCGGTCCAGTGCTCGCGTAATAATGCCCCGCCTTTAGCGCCCGCAGCAGCGCCTCGGGTGTCAGCGATTCCGCCTTGACCTGCACCCAGCCGCGCATGAAATCGCCAAGACTCTTGTCACCGGCATGAATGTCATCAACGGCGATCGCGCCCACGCGGTGCCCCCGATGCAGCAGCATATCAATAAAGTGCCAGCTATAGCCGCGGTCGGTATCCACATCGCAGCCGCCGTTATAACATTCGACCGCGTCGGCCGCGTCCAGCGTTTCAAAGTCAGCCACGGTAAAGGCGTACCAGTTGGGATGCGTCGCCGCTACAAATGCGCCCGCTGCCATGGCGCGCCTGGCCACGCTCGCGCCGGTGTCGCCCTCGCGCCGCGTCTCGAAATCCAGCGGCAAACCCACCGCCAGCAAATGCCAGGCTGAGCCCGACTCGATTTGGCCCGGATGCAGCTCCGCGCCGATCAGCGTGGTGAAATCGTCACTGCGGAACTCGCGCGTGTCGCTGATGTCAAAGCCGTGCTGCTCCGTGCAGTGGTCGGTCAGCGCGACGAAGTCGTAGCCGTTCTGCCGGTATTGACGGATATGCTCGGCCGGGCTCCACTGGCCGTCGGAGTTGGTGGAATGCCCGTGCAGGTTGCCGCGGTAGAAGCAGCCCGGCTGGGCGAAGGGTAGGGAGGATGTGGTTAATGTGGATGACGTGTCCAATTTGGTATAGTCCTTAATTCTTGTACGAGCTCAGTTCCGAGTATTGTACTACAATCGGCTGGTCAGCGGCTTGCTTGCGCGTCTTCTAAGGGCGAGTTGAATCGAGCGCAAGTGGCGCTTCTGGCAAGCATTTGCCGCGCTCACTCCAGCCATACCGGATTCGTCCATGCGCGTCCGCCCGTTTCAGCACGCGCGGTCACCCGCAGCCAGCGCGAATCGAAATCGCTTAGATCGAACTCGGCGTCCCGCAGCCCGTCGCCGCTGACCCGCAACGCGCCCGGCTGCTCGCCGGTGACCAAGATCTGCCGCACTGGCGAGCATTCGACCACCAGCTTTTCGCGCCCGCGAAATTCTACATTGTGCAGTTGGGGACCGGTGCTCGCATAATAATGCCCGGCTTTGAGCGCCCGCAGCAGCGCCTCGGGCGTCAGCGCCTCCGCTTTGACCTGCACCCAGCCGCGCATGAAATCGCCAAGACCGGCAGTGCCCGCGTGCAGGTCATCGACGGCGATCACGCCCATCCGATGCCCTCGGTGCAGCAGCATATCAATATAATGCCAGTTGTGGCCGCGGTCGCTGCCCGCGTCAGCGCCGCCGTTGTAACATTCGATTGCGTCGGCCGCGTCCAGCGTTTCAAAGTCGGCCACGGTAAAGGCATACCAGTCGGGATGCGTCGCCGCCAAAAAGGCGCCCGCTGCCATGACGCGCCTGGCGACGCTGGCGCCGGTGTCGCCCTCGCGATGCGTCTCGAAATCCAGCGGCAGACCGACCGCCAGCAAATGCCAGGCAGAGCCTGACTCGATCTGCCCCGGATGCAGCTCGGCGCCGATCAAGGTGGTGAAATCATCGCTGCGGAACTGGCGCGTGTCGCTGAGCGGGTAGCCGTATTGTTCCAGGCAGTGGTCGGTCAGCGCCACGAAGTCGTAGCCGTTCTGCCGATATTGGCGGACGTATTCGGCCGGCGACCAAATGCCGTCCGAGTTGGTCGAATGCCCGTGCAGGTTGCCGCGGTAGAAGCGTCCCGGCTGGGCGAAGGGGAGGGTGTCGACTGCAAAAGTGGATTTATTCATGTTGGTTTATCCTGTAATTTGCGCGCGAATCAAGCGTCAAAGATGTATTCAATCGCGCCGATGTCACAGGCTTTGCCCTGCGGTCTTGGCATCCCGCGCTGATCGGTGGGCAGGCAATACCGTTCAGCACCCGCATTGATCGCTGGACTGCCGGGCAAGAGCGGATAAAACGCCGGCGAACCATCTTCTGGTGATACAAGCGCGCCGAGCAGCGGATCGCCCTTGATGGCTGATGCGGTGGAATCGTCTTGGATGAGGTTACCGATGTTCTGGCTTATTCTTCCGACGCAATCGCCACCCTTGTTTCCGGCAAGCAGACAGTTGCGAATATTCACGATCCCGCTGCGCAGTTTATACATGCCGCCGCCCGCTTCTGCCACATTATTTGCAATTGTAACGTGTGTGAGTGTCGCCGCACTGTCGTAAGCTACTTTTATCCCGCCACCTTCTCGTGCCGAATTCCTGTTAATGGTGCTGTTATGCATCGACAGCTTCGCACCAAAGTGGAAGATCGCTCCACCCTCTTCGGCGGAATTGCTATCGAAATTGCAGGCGGAAACAGATAGCTTGCCATGACTTGATATACCTCCTCCGTGTGAAGCCGAATTCCTGATAAAGATGCAGTTAGAAATTCGGCTGCTCAATCCTGATTCACGTGAAACGATAAAATCGATTGCTCCCCCGCCTCCTTGGGTAACGTTTCCGCTCAACTGACTATTCGTGATACGGAACTCGCCGCCCGTGGTCGAGATTGCTCCGCCGCTCCATTCTTCAGCCGAAATCGCGCTGATGTCGCAATTACGAATATCGAGTTGGCTGTCAAGGCAATAAACGGCGCCTGCGGCTTCACCCATATTTGCGCCAATGTTACTGTTGGCGATTGATAACCGTCCACGCTCGCTGCGAATCGCGCCGCCCCAATCTGACACATTGTTGATTAGCGTACAGTTAGCGATTTCAAGCGTTCCGTCTTCCAGGAAGATCCCACCGCCCGACCGTTCCCTGCCATTGACCAGGCTCAGATGACTGATGCGAACGTTGCCGCCGGCAATGTGCATAATCCGGCAAGCGTGATTTGCGTCAATCGTGAACCCATTGCCTTCAATCGCGACGTTCGAAGTGATCGTAGGAAGTTCCGACCGGAGCGAGATGCTTCCTGTCAAACGCAGCGTGTGGTCGCCTTTGCTATCCAAATTGGCCGAATGAATAGCAATCGACAGCTTGGATGCGGAGTCTATCCCTTCAAGGCGGAAGTCGAACATTGCGCATTTCCGAGGTTGCGCCAGCGCAGCGAAGCGCAGTATATCACGAATGGCTTGGCAATCGTATTTCTCGGTGTTCTCTGTGTCCTCGGTGGTGAATCACCCCTTCACCGCGCCCAGCGTCAGCCCGCGAATGAAGTAGCGCTGAAAAAACAGAAATATGAACAGCGTCGGTGATTCACATTTGGATACATCTTGAGACAATTTTGCGCTATACTGTTCACAAGACGTTTACGAGAACGCATACAATCTAGGAAGATTGCATGGACCAGAATGTGCAGTTTCTCATCACCGTGGGCACTGTCATCGGAGTATTTTTGTGGCTGCGGCATGACATCAATCAGCTTAACACAAGGATTGATACGCTTAGTTCAAAGTTCGATAAATTGAATGATAACCATGCGGCCTTACGGGAGGGCTTGGGTTGGATTCGAGGGCGCATGGGCTTTTCATAGCAGCTTCCTCCTGAGTCCGATTGAAAGGCTACGTTGCGCTCTTTCCAGCTATGCAATTCTTTGACAGGATGCCCAGAACGACGGGAATCTACCCCTGCACCGCGCCCAGCGTCAGCCCGCGAATGAAATAGCGCTGAAAAATATGAAGCTAAACAGCGCCGGCAGCGGGATTTGATGTAGCCGTAAGATTGTGCTACTATGACGGCATAGTGTCCGCAAGAACGCTTTCAATCTAGGAAGACATCATGGATGAAAATACGCAATTTATCATTACTGTCGGTACAGTAATTGGCGTGTTTCTGTGGCTCAAGCATGATATTCATCAACTGAATGCGAAGATTGAAAAGCTCAATGACAACTATGCGGCGATGCGAGAGAGCTTGGTTTGGATACGCGGACGCATGGGCTTTTCGGAGCAGACACCGTCCGAGTCCGACTGACAGATTACACTGAACGATTGCCTCACCCCTTCACCGCGCCCAGCGTCAGCCCGCGAATGAAGTAGCGCTGGAAAAACACAAAAATGAAAAGCGTCGGCAGCGACCCGATCAAACTCGCAGCCGCCTGACCGCCCCAATCGACCGTATACTGCCCGGTCAAATTGACAATGCCCAGCATGATGGTGCGGCTGTCGGCTTTTTGCGTCAGGATGAAGGGCCAGAGGAAGTCGTTCCAGATCCAGGTGAATTGCAGGGTTGCCAGCACCGCCAGCGCTGGCAGCGTAAGCGGCAGCATGATGCGGAAGAAGATGCCGTACTCGTTGGCGCCGTCGATCAGCGCCGCCTCGCGCAGGGCGTTGGGCACCACCTGGAAAAAGTTGCGCATCACCAGCGTACAAATGGGGATGCCGAAAGCGGTATGAATGATGATGACCGCCCAAAGCGTGTCGTAAAGACCGAAGGCGTTCATCAAACGGAAAACCGGGATCAGCGCGATCTGCGGCGGCAGGAACATGCCCGCCACGATGAAGATGAACAGCAAACCATCAAGTTTGAAGCGATATTTCCCCAAGCCATAACCGGCCAGCGTGCCCAGCCCGATGGACAGGAGCGAGGCTGGTATCGTCAGCAGCACGGAATTGCCCAGGTACAGGCTGAGGTTGCCTTGTTCCGGGTCCATCACGCGCGCGAAATTGTCGATGGAAATCTGCGCCGGCGGCGTCCAGTAGCCCTGTGTCGCCACCTCCGCCGCCGACTTGAATGCGGTGACGATCACGCCGTAGACCGGTACTAAGAAAAGGATCATCATGATCGTCAATACAGAGTAGAGCAAGGCAGTACACAGAAGCCGACGCAAATGCGCCTGAGAGAATTGCTCCCCTTCGCTCTTTATGGGGGAAGGGGCCGGGGGATGGGGGTGAACCCGCGAGCTAGTCATAGAGGTCCTCGGCGGCGGAGATCTGTCGGAAGTAGAGCGCGATAATCACCAGCGTCATCACAAAGAGCACAACCGCGGCCGAGCTGCCATAACCCAGCTTGAGCTTGCGGAAAGCTTCGCTATACATAAAGACGGCCAGGGTGTCGGTGTTGTTGAAGGGACCCCCCTTGGTCATGACCCAAATGACCTCGAAGCTCTTCAGGGCGTTGATCGCCGTCAGCGCCAGCACCACGACCGTAGCGGGCCGCAGCATGGGGATGATGACGCGGCGCAGCGTCTGCCAATAATTGGCGCCATCGACTTTGGCCGCTTCCACCAGCGGCGTCGGTACCGAGGTCAAGCCGGCCAAAAAGATGACCATGTTCAAGCCCGTCTGCTGCCAAGCCCAAGCCACGAACACGGAAATCAGCGCGGTATTCGGCCGCGCCAGCCAGGCGATGGCAAAGTGATCCAAACCGATCGCGCGCAAAAATATGTTGAAGATGCCGAGTTTGGGGCTGTAGAGCCAGACCCAGATGATGCCGATGATAACGGGCGACAGGCAAATCGGCAGGTAGAACAGCGATTTATAGATGGTGTTCACGCGGCTCTTGCCCTGCAGCGCCAGCGCCAGGCTCAGCCCAATAAGCGTCGGCACGAAGATCGCCAGCGCGAACCAAATCAATGTATTCTTGATGGCGTTGCCGAAGAGGCGGTCGGTGAAGATCTTTTCGAAATTGGCGAGGCCTATGAAGTCAAAGTCGGCGCCGTAACCCGCCCAGTCGGTGAAGGAGTAGTAGAGCGAATTGACGGTGGGCAGGATGACGAAGGTGCAATAGACGATCAGCGGCAAAACCAGGAAGCTGGCGGGAATGAGCCATGGGTGGCGACGCAGCATGAACGGCCTTCTTTTGCCTGTTCCTCAGCTCGGTCCGTCAATTGCTTGCAGGGCGCATCTTGTAGCGTGCATCTTGTAGGGGCGACTCTGTGAGTCGCCCACTAGACCTATAATCTGATGTTTTGCGAGTTCTCCACTGCCGGATAATCTTCGTAGGGGCGAGCCTTGGCTCGCCCGGTTTTTGCTGCGGAAATACCTCGCTAGCCATCCATCGCGGCGGCGAATTCGGCGGCGGCGGCTTCCTGCACGCGTTCCAGGATGCCCTCATAATCGCTCGGATTGGCCATGAATTCCTGGAAGGAGTTCAAACCGATCTGAGCGACCGCCGGCAGCGTCGCCAAATCAAAGTTGAAGGCGAAGTCCGGATCGGAAGCGATCTCGCCCAGGATGCGCGTTACGACATCGTTGTAGTTGGCCGGGTCAACAGCCGTGCTCGGCGCCAGATTGCCCGCCCCCAGCGCGAACTGCAACTGAATGTCCGGATTGGTCAAATGCACCAGGAAGGCTTTGGCCGCGTCCGGATTGGCGGCGCCGGCGGATACGACAAAGGTATCGATCGGACCGAGCGAGGCGCGCGGGACATCTTCGTCAACGGTGGGGAAGGAGAAGTAATCGAAATCCTCGCCCGGCGTCAGCCCCAGGCTCTCGTAATGCCCGCCGATCCAGGTACCCATCAGCGTCATCGCCGCTTCGCCATTGGCGACCTGGTTGGCGGCTTCGTCCCAATCGTAGGCGTTGGCGTCAGGGTAGAAGTAACCGGCTTGCACCAGATCATTCCACATGCTGTAGGCGCGCACGACCTCGGGATCGGTATAAGACGCGTTGCCGTTCATCAACTCTTGACGGTAGGCGTTGCCGGCTGTGCGCAGCAATAGCATATCGAACCAGAATTGCCCGGGCCAGCGATTCAGCGAACCTAGCGCGAAGGCTGGCACCCCCGCCATCTTGAAGGTCTCGGCGGCATCCACCAACTCGTCCCAGGTCGTCGGAACCATTACGCCGTGTTCCGCGAAGAGCGCCGTATTGTAAAACATGCCGACCCAGTGCAGCGTCAAGGGCACGGCATAGATCTGACCGTTGTAGGTCAAGGCGCTGTCTATGATGCCCTGCGGGAATTGCTCGCCCAGACTATTGTCCGCCCAGATGTCGTCAATCGGTTGCAGGCGCTCGCCATCCACGATTGCTTGGATCAGACCGCCAGCCCAATAGCTGAAAGTGTCAGGCGGATTGTTGCCAGCCAACTGGACCAATATCGATTCCTTGAATTGCTCGTGATCGACCGGGCTGGCTTCGCGATTGAGCCCCGGATGCTGGGCGACAAAGTCATCCACAATTTCTTCAATGTACTCGCCGCCAAATCCGCCGAAATAGTGCGAAACGGTGAACTCTCCCATCAAGTCTTCCGCCATCGCGGGCGCGACAGCGAGACCTGCCGCCAGAATTACAAGTACTGCCAAGATCAAGCGTCTGTTCAACATTTTCATTTCTCCGTAAACTCTGAACAATCGTCGAAAGCAAAGCCGGTGAATTAGATTATCGTCACCTCCTTGCTTCACAACCAAATTAGCGCAATTTCACCAAAAAAACAAGCTTTTCATAGTCGATGTTGCCAAACATACAACACTGTTTTATAATTGTCAACCAATTGAGGCGAACTTATCCGTATCGCAACTGATGTTGCATATCGCACATCTACGGTTGTGCAAAGTGAGAGTATGCCATGGCTGAAATCCAGGCGCTGGCGAAGGGCTTGAAAATCCTGAATCTGCTTGAGCATTCGCGCAATGGCATGGGCACCACTGAAATCGCCAAGCATCTCTCCATCGACAAGAGCAGCGCCTCGCGCCTGCTGCACACGCTGGCAAACTACGGCTTCGTCGAGCAAGGCGAAAACAGTTCGCGCTACTTGCTGGGTCCACAGCTGTTAACTCTTGGGCAGCATCTGCTGAACCGCATCACCCTGCGCGACCACGCCCGTCCTTATCTGCATGAACTGGTGGATAAGACCGGTGAATGCGCGCATCTGGCGATTCAGGCGCAGCGGCAGGCGCTCTATATCGATCAGGTGGAATCGACGGCGGCGCTGCGGGTGGAATCCGAAATCGGTACGCTCTCGCCGCTCCACTGTACGGCGCTGGGCAAGGTCATGCTGGCTTTTGGCGAATGCCGCATGCCCGACGAGTTCCGTTCCTTTACTCACCGCACAGTCACCGATCCCTCGACCCTCCAGGCGCAGTTGGCGCAGACTGCGAAACGTGGTTTCGCCATTGATGACGAAGAATACAATTATGGCGTACGCTGTGTGGCGGCGCCGGTTTACGACCATCGCGGCGTCCTGGTCGGCGCCATTGGCATCAGCGGTCCGGCGGGACGCGTCACGCTGGAGCGCATCGACGAATTCGGGACTGTAGTACGAGAAACTGCCGACGCCCTGTCAGTGCGCATGGGCTACGATGCCAGCATGTTTGTGGCGCGGGATGTGGGCGACGAGCGAGCCTTTCGCTGATTGCGGGAGATGACGCAAGACGCGCGCAACGCGAGGCTTCCTCAGCCTCCAATTCGTTGGCAGGCGCGCAACTTCTGATTCCACATCGTCAACATGATGCTCAAGGCGGCCCGACTATGATGCGCTGTCGCGCGCATCAGGTAAAATCTTGCTTGCAGAAGACGGATCAAAGGAGCGCCAAGCATGATCAACAAGATGCTCATAAACGGTCAATGGACGGATGCAGCCGATGGCGCGACCTGGCAGGTGGTCAACCCGGCGACCGAAGCGCCGATCGCCGATGTGCCTTATGGCGGCGCGGAAGAAACGACGCGGGCGATTGCTGCCGCGCATGAGGCGCTTGCGCGCTGGCAGGCGCTGACCGCCTATGAGCGCGGCGGCATCCTGCGCGATATCGCCGATGCGCTGCGGACGCGCGTCGACGAACTGGCGCCGATCATGACGGCTGAGTGCGGCAAGCCAATCGGCGAGGCGGCCGGCGAATGGGGCGCCTGCGCGGATCTCTTTGAATGGTTCGCCGAAGAGGGCAAGCGCGCCTACGGCCGCACCATACCGGCGCGCAAACCGGGCAAACGCCTGCTCTCGATACCGCAGCCCGTCGGCGTCGTCGCCACCATCACCGCCTGGAATTTCCCCGCCTACCTGCTGGCGCGGAAATGGGCGGGCGCGCTCGCTGCCGGCTGCGCCATCGTCGGAAGACCCAGCGAATTGACGCCGCTGAGCGCGATGGCGCTAGTTAATGTGATGGTCGAAGCTGGTCTGCCGAAGGGCGTGGTCAATCTTATCAACGGCGAGGCGGCGGTCATGGGCGAAACCATCTTGCGCGACCCGCGCGTTCGCAAGCTCAGCTTCACCGGCTCGCAGCGCGTCGGCCAGATCCTGATGCGCGGCGCCGCCGATGGCATCAAGAAGCTGAGCCTGGAACTTGGCGGCAGCGCGCCCGTCTTGGTCTTCGCTGATACCGATATGAATTGGGCGGCGCAGCAAGGCGTCATCGCCAAGTTCCGCAACAACGGCCAAGTCTGCATTTCGCCGACGCGCTTTTATGTCGAGCAGCCGGCCTTTGAGGATTTCGTCGATGCGGTGAAAAACGAAACCGAGAAGCTCGTTGTCGGCGATGGCATGCTCGCCCATGTCACCAACGGACCGATGGTCAGCACAGCTGGGCGCGACAAGACCGAGGCTTTCGTCGATGACGCGCTGGAAAAACGCGCCTCACTTGTCGCTGGCGGTGGACGCCCCGCCATTGAGAAGGGCTACTTTTATAATCCGACGGTTTTGACCGATGTCACCGCCGATATGCAAATAGGCTGCGATGAAGTCTTCGGACCGGTGATGGCGGTCAGCGCCTTCTCCAGCATCGAGGAGGCGCTGCAGCTGGCGAATGACACGCCCTACGGCTTGGCCGGATACGTGATGACCAATGATCTGTCGACGGCGACGCGCGTATACGAGGGGCTGGAGTTCGGCATCGTCGGCGTCAACGACATGGTGCCGGCGACGGCGGAAGCGCCCTTCGGCGGCGTCAAGACCAGCGGCTTCGGGCGCGAGGCTGGGCAAGAAGGCTTGCAAGAATATATGGCGCCGAAGTTCGTTTCAATCGCGCTGGATTAGCTGGATTCGCCCATATATTCAATTGCGCCGAGATCGCAGCCGGCGCCTTGGGGGCGCGGGTTGCCGAGTTGGTCGGTCGGCGGGCAGAAGCGCGTGTCGGCGCTGTCGATGGCCGGGCTTGAAGCACGAAGAGTTAGGTAGAGGGGCGCGAGGGAAAAGCCGGCAAAACGAGGATTGCCGGTCAGTTCGGGTTTGCAAGACCCATCCTCGATCAAGTTGCCCCCGCTTTCAAGCGGCTGACCATGACACATCTCTCCTGATTCAGCGCTGCCAGCGATGATGCTGTTGAATAAGCGCACATTGCTCTCATGATTGCTCATTTGAATCGCGTGACCTTCGCCAGCCTCAGTAGCTACGTTGTCCAGCATAGTCAGGTGGCTAAGAATAGTTTCGGACCGCCTGCCAACAGTCATAGCGCCGCCAGCAGGCGCTTGGTTTCCGATAAAGGTGCTGTTAGAGACCATCGCGCCGTCTGCGAGCGAAAGCGCCCCGGCAGTATACTCTTGGCTGCCATTATCGAAGAAGCTACTGCTGTTTATTTCCACCCTGCCGGCATACACGTACGCTGCGCCTCCTGAATATAAGGCATAGTTTTGGACAAATAGGCTACCGTTAACATTCAGCTTAGATCCTCCGCCTTCCATGTTTATCGCGCCTCCCCATTGAGCAAAGTTGTCGCGAAAGACGGAATCGTTGACGGTGACGTTAGCGCCATCATCTAAGTAGAGCGCGCCGCCATCAAACGCGGCATAACCGTTGGCCAGCGTCAAACGGTTGATCGTAAGGTTGCCGCCACGAACTTCAAAGATGCGAAACTGACGGTTGCCGCTGATGGTGTGTCCGCCGCCTTCTATAGTTATGACGCCGGTTATCACAGGGAGCACTTCGCTCAAATTGATGTCGTCGTCGATGTAGATGATATCGTGGTCGGTCCCGGCTTGGCAGCCGCCCACAACGCTATCGGTGTTGGCGGCCAGGATGCGGTCATGCAAGCTGCATTCGAGCGGATCGGGTGCTGCCGCGGCCGCATAATCTAATGTCGCTTCAATGGCGCCGATATCGCAGGCTGCGCCAAAGGGTCTTGCCTCGCCATTTTGGTCAGTGTCCGGGCAATATCTGGGATCGGCCGCGTTGATTAGCGGGCTGCCGTCTTTCGGCACATACAAACCAGCTTCATCTGGCGACTCGTTGAGCAGAGGTTCGCCCTGGTACTTAGGCAAACAGGAGCCGTCCTCGATCAGATTGGCGACATTGTGGTCCAGATAACCCCAGCAATCCGCGTTTGCAGAGCCGCCGGCGATAATGCTGTTGCGCAGATGTATGTCCCCCCAACCTCTAAGAACTCTATGGATTGCGTCGCCGCCGCTGTGTCCTAGATTGTCGATCAGGGTAACATGCGTCAGATAAACTTCGCCACTATCGACAAATATGGCGCCACCGTCTTCCGCAGCGTTTCGATCTAGTGTACTGTTGTTGATATGAAGCGTTCCGCTGTCAGAGATTATCGCGCCGCCGTTAGCTTCAGCGGTGTTGCCGCGTAGAAAGCTCTGGCTGATTTCAGCCTGTCCTCCAACGTCGAGCGCGCCGCCTTCGTATCTTGCGCTGTTGCCGCGGAAGCGACTATTAACGACGCGCAATTCGGAATCGAGCCCAACATGTATTGCGCCACCATATTTTGCCGAATTGTTTTCGAAAGCTACATTCGTGGCATTAACGACCGCCTCGTTCGCTAGCATGAGGGCTCCGCCAGCGTGATCATGGAAACCATTGGCTAGTGTGAGATCTCTGATCGTGAGCCGGGCATTTTCGACGTAGAAGATTCGAAAACGGTTTTCGCCGCTTATCGTGTGCCCGTTGCCTTCAATGGTGACCGCACTGGTAATGCGCGGGAGCGGCTCGGTGAGGGTGATATCTTCATTTAGCGCGATGGTGACGGCGCCGTTTCCAGGCGGGCAAGCGCCTATCCAGCGATCCTGATTGGCGGCGGTTATCTGAAAGGACAGATTGCAAATCGACTTAATGGGAATCGACGAAGGCGCGGCTGCGGTGGATTCAATTGCGCCAATATCACAGCCGCCGCCATGAGGACGTGGCGTGCCCGCTTGATCGGTTTCCAGGCAGAATTCGGGATCTGCCGCATCAAGCGCCGGGCTGCCATCTTCCAACGCGCGATATCCGGGCGCGCCCTTGATATCGCCGAGCAGCGGGTTGCCGCCTAGCGGCGCCCGGCAGGACCAATCGGCAATCAGATTGCCACTATGCTGATCCAATCGGCCGAAACAGTCATCTTCGCCGGTGTCGCCGGAAACAATGCTATTGCGAAGGTGTAGCAGACCGGAACGCCGGAAGAGGCTATCGCCTCCAAATTTGGAGTGGTTGTCCGCCAATGTCAAATGAGTCAAGCTTACTTCAGCGCCTCGGACGTAGATCCCGCCGCCCACATATCCACGATTATGGCTGAATGTGCTGTTCCAAATGCGAAGCCGGCCGCGAAGAGCTTCAATGGCGCCGCCGCTATCACTCGTAGAATTCTCGCTGAAACTGCTGTTGCTGATGTTGACTGTGCCGCCAGACGCACGGATTGCTCCGCCTCCGAATTCGGATTCATTGCCGACGAAGCGGCTGTTCGCGACATCCAGATAATTGGTCCAGGATGTGGTGGCGATTGCTCCGCCTGACCCGGCGGTATTGTCCGCGAATATCGAATCCACGACGTACACGCGCGCGTCATCTCCAAGGCGGATCGCGCCGCCCTCGGCGTTCTGTCTCCCTTCTAGGCGACCATCTGTCAGAGTCAAGCTCCTGATCGATAGAATCCCGCCGGTGATATCAAAGATCCGAAGCTCGCTGTTCCCGCTGATCGTGTGTTCATCACCATCAATCGCAATCGCCGACTCGATAACCGGCAACTCCCGGCTCAGCGTGACATCGCCGGCCAACACAATCGTATCCGCCCCCGCGCCGGCCGGGCAGCCTCCGACCGGGCTGTCCGTGTTGGCCGCCACAATCGCAACATGCAAACTGCAAGCCTCATCCACTTGAATGACCGCCGCCGACACCTGCTGCGTCGGCAAGCTGAATGCGAATAGCGCAGCAAGCGCGAATAGAATTGCGTGACTTGTTGTTGGGAAGTGTTTCACGAGGGCGCCTTTCGATCTCGTCTGTACGGCAGATCGTAGGCACACGATATGATAGCCGCTTCCGGCAGACAAGCGGTTGAGAGCGCTCCGTCGGTTTATCGTCGGGTAAATGCAATCCGCGCCAGACTGAGTCGCAGCCGGGCACGGATTCAGCCATTTGGTTCAGCAATCAATCGGTCGCAATGGTGATTTATGCTACGTCAAAGCCCTAGCCGCAATCGCCGTCGGTACGCACATAATGGGCGCTGATCCAGCCAATTGTCCCTTCGTCTTGGTGCTCTACCTGGAACCAAGCCGGTGTCCGCGCCCGGGCGACAAATGTCGTTCTGTAGCTGGCGTAGCCGACGATATTGCCCAAGGGTCCATCGCGGAAATTGAGGTTATGGGTCGGGGTCACGCGGCAATCGGACAAGGCTTCGACCACAGGCATCGTTTCAAGCGCGCCAAGATCGCAGCCATTGCCCAGCGGACGCGGCGTACCTATCTGGTCCGCCTCGGGGCAGACTTCCGGGTAGCCAGCGTCAATCGCGGGACTGCCAGCGCTCAGCGCGACAATTGTGGCGTCTTCGGCCGCTTGCTCAAACATCGGATCACCGCTGAACATCGGCGAGCAGGAACCGTCCTCTATCAGGTTATAAAGGTTCTGCGCCAAGGGTCCAACGCATAGCTCGCCGCCCCCAGCGCCGGCGATGACGCTGTTGCGCAACCTAAGCGTGATATCATCACTACTGGTTACGCGGTCAATCCATATCGCCTTGCCTCCGCTGGCGTGATTATCCAACATGGTCACATGCGTGAGCCGCGCGACTGGAACATTGCCGGGATAACCCCCGCCGTCAATCGAAAGGGCGCCGCCCTTGCCAGAGGCTCGATTGCCGATAAAGCTGCTGTTGCTGACGGCCAGCCCGCCGGACATGCTGTCAATAGCGCCGCCTTCGCTGGCGGAATTCTCTACAAAGCTGCTGTTTGTGATTCGGGCGAAGCCACCGCCATTCATTCTGATCGCGCCACCATTACTCGCCCTGTTCCTGATGAAGATGCTGTCGTTCACCTCGATATAGACGGGGAAAAAAGATCCGATCGCGCCGCCTTCGCTTGAGTAGTTCCCAATAAAACTGACGTTGTTGGCGATCACTGTCCCGCCGTTTTGCAGGCTGATAGCGCCGCCAAAACGCGAACCCCTTCCTCTGGTCAGCGTCACGTTGTTGATCGTCAGCTTGCCGCCGTCTATGTCAAATATGCCGTAACGAGAATTCCCGTCAATCGTGTGTCCATTGCCTTCTATGGTGATGTCGGTCTTGATCTCCTCAAGCGGTTCGCTGAGCACGTAGTCGCGCACCATATAGATAATGTCGGCGCCATCCCCGGCTGGGCAGGATCGATACGCTCTGTCGGTGTTCGCCGCAACGATCTGATCTTGCAGCGTACAAATCGTCGGCGTGGGCGTCGGACCCGGCATGGCCGTCGTCGATTCGATCGCGCCGATATCGCAACCGCCGCCTTGCGGACGCGCTGTGCCAATTTGATCCGTCTCCAGGCAGAACTCTGGGTCAGCGGTGTCGACCGCCGGGCTTAGATCCAGCAATGGCAAGTAAGCTGGCGAACCGGTCAAATCTCCGAGTCGGGGCGCGGCGCTGCGCTCGAATCCGCATGTTCCATCGGGGCTAAGATTGCCGCTGTAGTGATCCAAGCCACCGAAGCAGTCCTCGCCGCCGCGACCTGCAACAATGCTATTATGCAAGCTGACCTTTCCTTCTCCTGGCGAAGACGCCTGCTTGGTTATCGTATTGCCCGAACTGCTGTACGCCGCCCTAAGGAAGTTGTTCACCATGGTCACATGGTTCAGCGAGACATCGCCGCTGAATGCATGCAAAACGCCGGCGTCATGTTGCGCGGAATTGTTGTAGAAGGTGCTGTTTTCAATCCGCGTCGTGCTTTTTGAATTGACTATCACCCCGCCGTAATCTTCTGAATAGTTGTCCTGGAAACTGCTATTCTCGACGGTAACCGTCCCGCCCGAGATATCCAAGACGCCGGCATGCCATTCCGCTCGATTGCCCAGGAAACTGCTGCCGTCTATGGTTAGGCGGTTCCGGCTGTCACCGGTCTGGTTGATCGCGCCGCCATATACCGCCGAATTCTCAGCGAGCGTGGACCGGGAAATCGTGACGTCTGCACCGCCGCGAATCCTTATCGCGCCGCCGAACTCAGCTTCGCCATCGCGCAGCCTCAGGTTCTTAATTGTAAATTTCGCGCCTTGTACGTCAAAAATGCGAAACTGCCCGTCCCCGCTGATCGTGTGGCCGCCGCCTTCTATGGTGATCGTGCCGGTGATCGGCGGCAGCGGCTCGGTCAGCGTAATATCTTCGGCAATTGTGATGACATCGTGGCTGGTGCCCGCCGGGCAAAAGCCGACTGCCGTATTCGAATTCGCCGCCCGAATGTTATCGGCCAAAGTACAGACTGACTCCTGCGCCTGCGCCGCGGAACCGGCGATCAGCCCAAGGACGGCGATGAGCATGAAGATAGGGATGCGCTGGCTCAAACGATGCTTGTTCATTGGTTTCACTCCTTAACCGATCTCTCTTTGTATTTTGCTAATTTAGCCGCAATCGCCCGCCGTCACCACATAGTCAGCGCTGATCCAGCCTGATACGCCCTGATATTCCACATGGAACCAGCCATCCGTCCTGGCCAGAGGCGCCAGCGTTTCCTCGATCATCACCGTGCCGACGATCTCCCCGTTGGGATCATCGCGCAGGTTCAAGCCATGGGTCGTGGTCACGCGGCAATCGGATAGCGCCTGCCGAACCGGCATGGATTCAACCGCCCCGATATCACAGCGCCCGACGATTGCGCGGGCTCGGCCGATTTGGTCGGTATCGGGGCAGAATCTTGCGTCCGCCGTTTTGATCGCCGGGCTGCCAGCTTGCAAATCAAGATAAGCGGACTCGTCGGTCGCTTCCGCCAGCATCGGGTCGCCACTGAGCATCGGCGAGCAGGAACCATCTTGGATCAAATTGCCGATATTCTGTGTCAAATTATCACAGTCCTCAGGAGCAAAGCCCCGGCCCGCAACGATACTGTTGCGCAGGTTCAGGCTTCCGGCGGATGTGAAACTGTCTTCGTGCATGCGAATCGGGGGGTTAGTGCGATCGTAGATTGTAACGTGAGTGAGCGTCGCTGTGGCGCCGTTTTCCGGGGATACGGCGGATGGCCGGTTGCCGAGGAAAGAGCTGTTGTCGACATCGACACGGATAAAATTGACCATGCCGATCGCGCCGCTGTTATACCCTGCCGAGTTATTGACGAAGCTGCTGTCGCTGACTGAGATTCGGCCGCTGCCGGCATAGAGGGCGCCGCCGCCGCTCGTTGCGTAGTTTTCGACAAAGCTGCTGTTGTTCACGGTCATCCAGGAGTTGTCCGCGCCCTGCCAACCGATGAAAATCGCGCCGCCGCTGCTCGCCGAGTTGTTGACAAAGCGGGAATCGCTAACGACCACCCGCCCGTTATTCTGCAGGCGGATGGCGCCGCCGCCGCTGCCAGTAGGCGCGCGGCCCTTTTCCACAGTCAGGTTCTTGATGGTGAGCATCCCCCCATCGACATCAAAGATGCGGAACTTATTGTCACCGCTAATCGTGTAGCCGTTGCCTTCAATGGTGATATGGCTGGTGATCGGCTGGAGTTTGTCGGTGAGTACGAAATCCCGGATGAGATAGATGGTATCGGCGCCATTGCCTGCTTTGCAGGCTCGGTAGGGTCTATCGGTGTTGGCGGCGATGATCTGGTCGGGCAAGGGGCAGAATGGCGGCGCCTCAATCTGAGCCGCCGCCGCCGTCGTCGATTCAATCGCGCCGATGTCGCAGCCGCCGCCCTGTGGACGCTCTGTACCCAGCTGATCAGTTCCCAGGCAATACTCCGCTACGGCGACGTCAACCGCCGGGCTGAGATCCAGCGGCGCGTAATAGGCGGGCGAGCCGCTTAAGTCATCGAGCCGGGCTTCGCTGTCCAGCGGGATGCCGCAGGTCCGGTCCGGGCTCAAGTTGCCAATATCTTGATCCAAGCCGCCGACGCAATCATCGGCCCCTCCCGCGCTGACAATGATGCTGTTGCGCAGAAACAGCGTCCCGTCCGTCTTGATAATCGCGTCGCCCTCTCCCCGCGCCCGATTATCGATAAATGTCGCGTGGGTAACGGTGACCGTGGCGTCCCAACCGACTTGCAAGGCGCCGCCATTGCGTTCCGAATGGTTTTGGCTGAAGGTGCTATTGCTGATTTCCATAGATCGGTGTGCGGCTTCGATTGCCCCGGCGGCATTCTTGGCGGAGTTATCGACGAAGCTGCTGTTGCTAATGGCGCTTGTTCCGCCGCCGGACCAAACAGCCCCGATTGCGCCGCCAATATCACTGGCATGATTGCCAAGGAAGCTGCTCCCGTTGACGACCAGCTTGTCGGCGCGGCTGGATGTCGAAATCGCCCCGCCATAAGTCGCTCGGTTATCGGAAAAGGTGGAGTTCTCGATAATGGCTTGGGCGCCATTCAGCAGTCGGATCGCGCCGCCATCGACATTGAGCTGGAGCTCGCCATCAATCTCCGAGCGGGTATAGGCGACCCGGGTACAGCCGTCGGCGTCGACAGCTCGCTGTTCCCTATCGACGCCTTCAACCAGGGCGTAGGTGGCAAGCTGGGCGCAGTTGTCCTCGAATTTGCTGTTTCTAATTTCGAGCGTTCCGCCGTTCGCATATATTGCGCCCGCGCTTTTTTCCGTACGATTGCCGACGAAGCTGCTGTCGTAGACGAAGAGGCTGCCCGCTTGCAGGTGGACGGCGCCGCCATGGTCGGCTCTGCCTTCGCTCAGCGTCAAGTTTTTGATCGTGAGATTGCCGCCGTTCACGTCAAAGATGCGGAACTGCCCATCGCCGCTGATCGTATGCCCGCCGCCTTCAATCGTGATGGTGCCGGTGATCGGCGGCAGCGGCTCGGTCAGGGTGAAATCGTCGGCGATGGTGATGATGTCGTGGCTCGTGCCCGCCGGGCAGAAGCCGACCGCCGTGTTCGTATTGGCGGAACGGATGTGATCGGCAAGGGTACAGACCGACGCCAGCGCTGGCTCCGCGCCAACGAATAGCGCCGCGACCGCGATGAGCAAAATGGCTCGGACGTGCAGGCTCAAACGATGGATGTTCATTGGTTTCACTCCTTAACCGGATTCTCTACGTCTTTAGCTTCTTTGGCGGCAATCGCCTTTGGTGACTACATAATCAGCGCTGATCCAGCCCGACTTGCCCTGAAATTCCACCTTGAACCAGCCAGGCGCGCTAGCCATCGCCTCAAGAGTCGTCCCGCCCGGGACGAGACCGACGCGAACCCCATCGGGCCCATCGCGGAAATTGAGATTGTGGGTTGTCGTCACCGTGCAATCCCTCAGCGCTTGCGCCGACGTTGAGACTTCCGTCTGCAGCGGGCTTGCGACTTTGAACTCAATCGCGCCGATATCGCAGCCAGCGCCTTGCGGTCTTGCTGTGCCGATCTGGTCGGTGGCCACGCAGAAGCGCGGGTCGGCCGCATCGCGCGCCGGGCTGCCGGGTGAGAGCGGCAAATGGAGCGGCGAACCTGTCGCTTCAGCAAGCAAGGGTTCGCCGCTAAGCGCCGGAGTCCCGCAAGAATCATCGCTGATCAAGTTGCCTTGGCTTTCCTGCAAGGGACGCCCGCCGCAATGCTGCAGGCGGCTCCATTCGCTGTAGATTATGCTGTTGAGCAGCGTGACCCGTTCCGGGTAATTCTCGAAAATATGGATTGCTCCGCCATCGCTGTCGGTTGCGACATTGTTCAACATGGTCACATGACGCAAGCTAATCGTGGCGCCGCCGGAATACACTGCGCCGCCTTCGTCGGCTTGGTTGCGCATGAAGGTGCTGTTCATGACGTTAATCTCGCCCGACCGCCAGGTTGCGATAGCGCCGCCGATCTTGTCCGCCAGGTTGTCGACGAAGCTGCTGTCGCTTACGGCAATCATTCCGTTTTTCACGTCGATCGCGCCGCCAGCGCCGTGGCTGTTTGCTCGGTTGCGTATGAAGCTGCTTTTGTTAACGAATAACTTGGAATTGGCCGATCCTATCCAGATTGCGCCGCCTTCCTTCGCCGAATTCTGACGCAAGGTGACATTGCTCAGGTCGACGCGGCCGCCGCTGTCTATCTTGATGGCGCCGCCCCGTTCCTTTGGCGCAATGCCTTTGATCAGCGTCGCATTGTTGAGCGTGAGCGCGCCGCCGACCACGTTAAAGATGCGAAACTGGTCATTGCCGCTGATGGTGTAGCCGTTGCCCTCTATTGTGATATCGCTCGTGATGCGCGGGAGCGCGCTGCTGAGCGTGAGATCCCGAATAAGATAAATGGTATCGGCGCCATCGCCCGCGGCGCAGTTGCCTACGGCCGCATCGGTATTGGCAGCGACGATCTGATCGTGCAGGGGGCAGACTGGCGGCGCGCTTTGCACAGCTGGTATGGCGTCAAGCGACTCGATCGTGCCGACATCGCAGCCGCCGCCTTGCGGACGCGGTGTACCCAGTTGGTCCGTTGCCGGGCAATGCTCTGCAAGCGCGGCATCTATCGCCGGGCTGCCATCCTTTAGTGGATAATGGTCGGGCCGCTCAGGCTCGTAGCCGAGCAAGAGCCCTTTGGTCAGCCCGGCTGAGCAAGTGCCGTCTCTGCTCAAATTGCCACCTTCCTGCGTCAAGCCACCGGTGCAATCTTCAATGTTGCCGCGGTTGAAAACGATGCTGTTATATAGCGCAACCGAGCCGCCTCGACGGAAGATCGCATCGCCGCCGAGGTAATATGATTCATTGTTGACCATTGTGACGTGGGTCAAGCTCGACTGGCCGGAAATCGAACTCAAGACGCCGCCCGCAAGGCTCTTGTTGCCGACGAAAGTGCTGTTCGTCGCCGAAAGCCTGCTATTCTCCGCATAAAAGACCCCGCCCCAGGCTCGTTCGGACAGGTTGTTCCGAAAGCTGCTTCTGGCGATATTGACAATGGCGCCCTGAAGATAAAACACGCCGCCCTGTAATTCCGATGCATTGTTGACGAAATGACTGTTGTCCACCGTGATGCTGGCGCCGGCGCTCAGCGACGAGATTGCGCCGCCTTGATTTCCCCAATTTTTGCTAAGCGTAGCGTTCTCAATGTCGAGCTTGCCGCCGCCGCGCAGGCGAATAGCGCCGCCACTCTGGGCTTTGCCGTCGGTCAGCGTCAAATTCCTGATTGTGAGATTGCCGCCGTTCACGTCGAAGATGCGGAACTGCTGATCGCCACTGATCGTATGCCCGCCGCCTTCAATCGTGATCGTGCCCGTAATCGGCGGCAGCGGCTCCGTCAGCGTGATGTCGTCGGCGATGGTGATGACATCGTGGCTCGTCCCCGCCGGGCAGAAGCCGACGGCGGTGTTCGTATTCGCCGAGCGGATGTGGTCGGCAAGGGTGCAGACGGAGGCCAGCGCCGGACCCGCGCCATCGAACAACGCCGCGACGGCGATGAGCATGATGACCCATACCTGCGCTCTTAATCGAATCGCAAACATATTGCGCTCCCTTATAGCGGTGGACTCGCTGCGTTGCCATCCGACCACCGAGCCTAAACCTCCCAACTATGAGTCAGAATAAGTATTCGTCATCGTAGGCGCGCATTGCCGAGCCGAGCCATCCAGGTGAATCTTGATTTCCAAATCAGAATCGGACTGGCTGCGCGATGCCGAGCCCGAGCGGCTGCGGCGGAACTGATTGTTGTCCAGGTGCCCGCAGGCGCCATTGTTCCATACCGCGCCGCCTTTTTCCTCAGCAACACTGTCCAAGAAGATGCTGTCGTATACTTTGAGATCGGCGCTGTCCATGGATGCGATGGCGCCACCGTATAGAGCCCTGTTATTGTGGAAGTTGACATTCGCAACCGTTAGCGCTGCGTTTTGTCGCAGCGTGATCGCGCCGCCCATGCCTTCGGGGTTGCTGCCATTGACCAGCGTCATGTTCTTGATGACTACGGCGCCGCTGTCGATGGCGAAGATGGAAACGCGACTGTTTCCGTTTATCGTATGCCCCCGGCCGTCAATGATGATATCGCTGGTGATCGTTGGCAACGTTTCGGCAAGAGTGATATTGTGTCTGAGCGCGATCGTATCAGCGCCGTCGCCCGCTGGACAGCTGTCCGCTGGCTCATCGGTGTTGGCGGCGATGATCTGATCCCGCAGCGTGCAGTCGGATGGAATCACCGCCTCTTGCACAGCGCTGTAGTTGGGATCGCGCGCCGTCTCAATCGCGCCGGCATCGCAGTGTGGACGCGGGTTGCCGACTTGATCAACCGGAAGGCAGAAAGCCGGCTCGGCACTGCCATGCGCCGGGCTGGCATCCAATAATGGATGATAGGCTGGCGAGCCGACCAAGCCGACAAGCATGGGATCGCCACCGGCCGAGCTTGAACAGGCGCCATCCTCGCTGAAGTTGCCGCGACTCTCGGTAAGCTCTCCAAAACAGTCGATGCCCGCGCCGCTGCCGGCGACGATGCTGTTGCGCAAATGGAGTCGCCCCCACTGCGCGTATATCCCGGCGCCAACTAAGTGCTTCGCCACATTGTTCATCAGCGTGAGATGGGTGAGGGTCGCCTCCCCGCCGAGGATGTGAACGCCGCCGCCTCTAGCCGATTCGTTTCCATTCAGCGTGTTGTTGGATAGCGCCGCCTGCCCGCCGGTCACGGCGACCGCGCCACCAGTCTCCGTCGATCGATTATTCAGGAATGCGCTGCCGCGAACATCAACCCGGCCGCCTTCCACCAGAATCGCCCCGCCAATCGTCTCGGCGCTATTGCCGACGAAGCTGCTGTCGCTTACAGAAAGTCGGTCATTCGCGCTTTCAACCGCGATTGCGCCGCCCTGCGTCGCCGCATTGTCGACAAAGCTGACGCCTGTGGCGGTGACTGAAGCGCCATTGCGCAGCCGCAATGCGCCGCCTTTGCTCGCCAAGCCATCAGCCAGCGTTACGTCATTTATCGTAAGATTGCCACCGTCGACATCAAGAATGGCGAAGACCGAACTCCCACTTATCCTGTAGCCATTGCCCTTAATGGTGATTTCGCTGGTGATGCCAGGCAGCGGTTCGCTCAGCTCGTAGTCGCGGATCATATGAATGGTGTCGGCGCCCTTCCCAGCCGGGCAGGCTTTATACGCGCTGTCGGTGTTGGCGGCGATGATCTGGTCAGGCAAGGTGCAGAACGTTGCGACCGGCGTCGGCGCCGGCACCGCCGTCATCGATTCGATGGCGCCGATATCACAGCCGCCGCCATGCGGTCTGGGCGCGCCAATTTGGTCGGTTGCCGGGCAGAATCTCGCGTCAGCCGCGTCAAGCGCCGGGCTGCCGTCCCGCAGCGGAAAATAGGCTGGCGCGCCGGTTAAATCAGCGACCAACGCATCCCGGCTCGCCGCCGCCGAGTTGGCGCTGCCCACAAACAGATTGCCAATATTCTGATTGAGTTGCCCAGATACGTTGCTGATGCCGGTGCTGGCAACGATGCTGTTGCGCAGGTTGAAGGTATGGTCTTTTGGGTCGATGAATATGCTGTCGCCCTGTGAGGCTCTATTGTCAATCATCGTCACATGGGTCAGTCTCGTCGAGGCGGGCCCGAGTGAGGTATAATCCGTGCCCACAGCGCCGCCATCAGAGGCGAAATTGCGGTGGAAAGTGCTGTTTGAGATCTCAAGCTGCGATCGAAAGCCGGTATAGACGCCGCCGCCCCTGGCAAACAAGCCGCGTGTTCTATTGTCGACGAAAGCGCTATTGGCGATAGTCGCCGCGCTATCCCAAACATAGATCGCGCCGCCTTGCCCGTTCGAGCGGTTATTTATGAAGCTGCAGTTATTGACGGACAGTGTACTCCGGTCCGACGCGATCGCCCCGCCGTGGCCTCGGCCGCTTCGATTGTTTGTAAAAACGGAGTCGTTAACAAACAGTTTCCCGCCATTGCGTACTTGAATGCCACCAGCCGCCGCCCAGCCCTTCTCCCAGGACCCTGCGAAGTAGCCTTCCGTCAGCGTTAAATTATTGACGGTGAGCCATCCGCCTTTGACCACAAAAATAGGGAATGATTCGTCCCCACTGATTGTATGCCCGCCGCCCTCAATCGTGATCGTGCCGGTGATCGGCGGCAGCGGCTCGGTCAGGGTAATGTCTTCGGCGATGGTGATGATGTCGTGGCTGGTCCCCGCCGGGCAGAAGCCGACGGCAGTGTTGGTGTTGGCCGAGCGGATGTGGTCAGCCAGTGTGCAGACCGACGCGGAGGCCGGCGCGGAAGCGGTGAATAGCGCAAATGCGGCGACCAAAAAACCTAAGCCGAAACGCTGGGCTGCGCGACTGAATTGCATGACGGTTGCTCCATTTCTTGTGCTGCCTTCGGCAAATTGCGCGTCGACCCAGCGCCTAACTTGTTGGCTCGCACCTTGACCAAACTCCGGGTCCAAATTCTACATGAGGGATAAATATCTCGAACCGTTCATCGGGGATATGTGTGCTGGAGATATTGCCATCAAACATGGGATTGGCGAAGCTATAACATTTGCTGCTGTTGAACCAAAGTCCGCCGCCCTTTTCCTCAGCCGCATTGTCAAAGAAGCGGCTGTACGGCGCGCGCAGGCGCGAATCCTCGATTGACGCCGCCCCGCCGCCCCAAGCAGCGCGGTTGTTGCGGAAGGTCACATTGGCGACCACGACATCAGCGTCGCCCCGCGCCAGGAGCGCGCCGCCGTATCCCCCTGGGCTGCTGCCGTTGATGAGCGCCATATCTTTGATGTCGACCGCGCCATGTTCTATATCAAATATGCGAAAGCGCCCGTCGCCGTCTATCGTGTGACCGGCGCCGCGGATTGTGAGGTCGCTATTGATGGTTGGCAGCGGTTCGCTGAGCTTGATGTCTTCGGTCAGCGTAATGAGGTCAGCGCCATTGCCCGCCGGGCAAGCGCCGGCCGGCGCATCGGTATTGGCGGCGATGATCTGGTCAGCCAGCGTACAATTGGCTGGTATCAGCCTTGGGGACGGGGGCTGCGAGTTGCTAGCGCGCTCCGATTCGACCGCGCCGATATCACAATTGGTTCGCGGATTGCCCACTTGATCGGCGGGAAGGCAGAAAGCGGGGTCCGCCGCGCCTTGCGCCGGGCTGGCATCCAGCAATGGATAATGCGCGATGGTCCCGGTCATTTCCGCCAGCAGGGGATCGCCGACGATGGCTGTCGAACAGGTGCCGTCCTGGCTTAAATTGCCTCGATTCTCAGTGGGACGCCCGTAGCAGTCATCGCCGCGGCCGCTGCCGGCGATGATGCTGTTTCGCAGTTTGAGCGCGCCCGAATGGTGGTAGATGCCAGCGCCGACGATATGAATCGCCTGGTTGTTCATCAGCGTTACGTGGGTCAAGGTGGTGTCTGCGCCGTGGCTGAAGATTGCGCCGCCGAGCCCGGCGCGGTTCTGGCTGAAGGTGCTGTTCGAAATGGCGACCGCGCCCTTCCGCGTTTCGATTGCGCCGCCCCTGCCATCGTCGGATCTGTTTTCGACGAATGCGCTCTTGCTGATGTTCACTGTACCGCCATCGGTCAAAAACGCTCCTCCATTGTTGTCGGCTCGGTTGCCGATGAAGCTGCTCTCGCTGACATCGAGCCTGACATCGGAACTATCCGTGGCGATCGCGCCGCCATAATCGGCGACATTTTCGCTGAACGTAACATTCGTCGCGTTGACGCGCGCGCCATTGATCAGCCTTATCGCGCCGCCTTGGGTCGCCATGCCGTCGCGCAGCGTGACATCGCTGATCGTGAGCTTCCCGCCATCGACATCAAAAATGCGGAACTTATCGACGCCGCTGATGGTGTAGCCATTGCCCTCTATCGTGATTTCGGTCGTGATTGGCGGAAGGGCGGCGTCCAGTTCAATGTCGCGGATCAAGTGAATTGTATCGGCGCCATTGCCGGCCGGGCAGTTGCCTAGAGCGGTATCGGTGTTGGCGGCGATGATCTGATCGGGCAGGGGACAGACCTCCGGCACAGCCGTGGGCACGGCAATTGCGGTCGTGGATTCAATCGCGCCCAGATCGCAGCCATCGCCCTGTGGTCGCGGTGTGCCGAGTTGGTCGCGATTGGGGCAGTAGCGCGCGTCAGCGGCATCGAGCGCCGGGCTGCCATCCAGCAGCGGATGATGCGCGGGCGCGCCAGTCAATTCGCCCAGCCGGGCGTCGCCGCTCATCGGCGCCGAGCAAGAGCCGTCGGCGATGAAGTTGGCGATATTGCTAGCCAGGCGGCCTCCGCAAAGCCTGTCGTTTTGCGGACCGACGATGATGCTGTTGCGCAGGTGGACGTTTCCCCTAACATCCAGCGAACGCGCGTATTCTGTTCCACGATAGGAACCCGTATTGTCAACCATGGTGAGACTCGTCAGCGTGACACTGCCGCCGACGTCCAGCGCCCCGCCACCGTAACGCGCATTATTCCCGCTGAAGGTACTGTTGGAAATGCGGGCTTTGTCGCCATATCCCTTTACGGCCCCGCCCCAGTTGCCTGTGTTTCTGATGAAGCTGCTGTTGCTAATGCTGGAGGAGCCGCCAATTAAAATCGCGCCGCCGCTGCCCGCGCTCGTGTTGTCAATGAAAGTGGAGTTGTTGACGGTCAACCCGCTCCCCTGCGAATAATAGGTGATGCTGCTTATTCTGGGATCGGAGCTTGTTCCGTGCGTGGAACCAGTGAGATCAATGGCGCCGCCGTCCAAGCCGGATTTGTTGTCTATGAATCGCGAGCCGTTGACCGCAAGCCGACCGCCATTGCGCACGTGAATAGCGCCGCCGCCGTCTTCGTGAAAGCCTTTCGTCAGCGTCAGGTTATTCACGGTCAAATTGCCGCCTTGGACGAGAAAGATGCGGAACTTGCGGTCGCCGCTGATCGTATGGCCGCCGCCTTCAATCGTGATCGTCCCGGTGATCGGAGGCAGCGAAAGGCGCAAGGTGATGTCCTCGGTGATGGTGATGATGTCGTGATTTGTACCCGCTGGGCAGTTGCCAACCGCTCGATTGCTGTTGGCGGCCAAAATGTGGTCGTTCAGGGTGCAGACGCCAGCGAGCGGCCCCGCCCTTGTTGCGCCGGCTGATGTCGATTCAATCGCGCCGATCTCGCAGGCAGCGCTATAAGGACGGGCGGCGCCGATTTGGTCGCGCGCCAGGCAGAACATTTGGTAGGCGGCGTTGATGGCTGGGCTGTTATCCTGCGGTACAAAATAACGGCTGGGTCCAGCGACAGGTTCAAGCAAGGGATCGCCGCCGTACTCGGGATTGCATGACCAATCTTCGATTAGGTTGCCTACATTTTGGTCAATTTCCGCGGAGCAGAGAGATGCGGCCGAGGCGCCTGCGATGATGCTGTTGTGCAAGTTGAGGCTTCCGCGCCTGAGATCCCGATGCAAGCCGGCGCCCTCCTGTCCGCTGGCTATATTGTCCAGCATGGTCAAATGCGTCAGGGTGACTTCGCCGCCGTTGACGTAAATCGCGCCGCCGACGCCCGCGACGTTGGTGAACAAGCTGCTGTTGCTGATGGCGATCTCGCCGCGATACAACTGAAGCGCGCCGCCGGATATCGTTGCCAGGTTTTGACCGAAGCTGCTGCTTTCGATCGTCGCTTCACTTGTCGCCAGCGAAATCGCGCCGCCTCTTTCGGCTGAATTGTATTTGAAGCTGCTGTTGGTGATTGTTATCTTGGAGTCATTGCGCGCTCCGATAGCGCCGCCGAACCTCGCGGTATTGTTGCGGAAGGCTGAATCCTCGACGCGCAGTTCTGCGTCGCGAACCGCCCTGACGGCGCCGCCAGCCAAACTGCCGCCGTTCCCGTCAATCAGCGTCAGTTGCTTGATCGTCAGTCGACCGCCTTCTTGTACGTCAAAGATAAGGAATTGCCCGTCGCCGCTGATCGTATGCCCGCCGCCTTCAATTGTGATCGTGCCTGTGATCGGCGGCAGCGCCTCAGTCAGGGTAATGTCGTCGGCGATGGTGATGATGTCGTGGCTGGTCCCGGCCGGGCAGAAGCCGACGGCCGTATTCGTATTGGCTGAGCGGATGTGGTCTGCCAAGGTACAGACGGACGCCTGCGCCGCACCCGCGCCTGCGAACAACGCGGCGACGGCGCTGAGCATGATGACTCGGATGTACTGGCTAATACGACGGTTGTTCATTCGCAACGCTCCATATCGCAATTCCTATAGACTTATGTTGTCCTAGCCGCAATCGCCTTCCGCGACCGCATAATCCGCGCTAATCCAACCCGATTTGCCCCGATATTCCACTTTGAACCAACTCTGCGTCCGCGCCAACGTCGCTAGCGTTTGATTGATGGGAACGGCGCCGACGATCTTGCCGTCGGGATCACCGCGCAGGTTCACGCCATGCGTCGTTATCACGCTGCAATCGGACAGCGCTTGCCGAATCGGGACTGATTGAATCGCCCCGATATCGCAGCGCCCGACGATTGCGCGGGCTCGGCCGATTTGGTCGGAATCGGGGCAGAATCTCGCATCAGCCGCGTCAATAGCCGGGCTGCCAGCCGCCGGCTCAATATAAGCGGGCGAGCCGGTGGCTTCCGCTAGCATGGGGTCGCCGCTGAGCATCGGCGAGCAGGAGCCGTCTTCGATCAAGTTGCCGATGTTCTGCCTTATGTTGTCGCAGTCCTCAGGACCGAATCCCCGGCCAGCGATGATGCTGTTGCGCAGATTTAGCGTAACGGCGGATTTAGAACCGTATTTTGGCACAATTAACGGGGGGTTGTATTTTTCCTGAATCGTGACGTGAGTGAGCGTCACTGTGACGCCATTTTCAGCGGACACAGCGGATGGTTGATTGCCGATGAAAGTGCTGTTGTCGACATCAGCCCGGATATGATTGATCATGCCGATTGCGCCGCTTTCGAACCCGGCCGAGTTATTGACGAAGCTGCTATTGCTGACAGAAATCCGGCCCGCGCCGGCATAGAGCGCGCCGCCGCCGATACTTGCGCGATTATTGACGAAGCTGCTATTGACGATGGTCATCCAGGAATTGGGCGATTTCCAGGGGATGTAGATGGCGCCGCCGTTCTCCGCATAATTCTTGACAAAGTGGGAATCGCTGACCAGCGCCCGTCCGCCATTCTGCAGCCTGATAGCGCCGCCGCTCTTAAAGCTTTTGCCCCGCGTCATGGTCAAGTTCTTGACGGTGAGCATCCCGCCATCGACATCAAAGATGCGGAACCGATCGTCGCCGCTGATCGTATAGCCGTTGCCTTCGATGGTGATATCGCTGGTGATCGGCTGGAGCTTTTCACTGAGGGTGAAATCTCTGATGAGATAGATGGTATCGGCGCCATTGCCGGCTTTGCAGGCTTTGTAAGGTCTGTCGGTGTTGGCGGCGATGATCTGGTCGGGCAAGGGGCAGAAAGGCTGCGCTTCAATCTGGGCTGGTTTCGCCGTCGTCGATTCAATCGCGCCGATGTCGCAGCCGCCGCCTTGCGGTCTCGGCGTCCCCAGTTGGTCGGTCTCGAGACAGAACTCCGCTACCGCGACGTCAACCGCCGGGCTCAGATCCAAGGGCGCATGATAGGCGGGCGAACCCGTTAGCTCGCCCAGCATGACATCGCTGCCGAGCGGGAGGCCGCAGGTGCGGTCCGGGCTCAAGTTGCCGATGTTTTGCGTCAAGCCGCCGACGCAATCGCCGGCGCTTCCCGGGCTGACCACGATGCTGTTGCGCAGGTACAGCTTCCCGTCGTCTCGGCTGATCGCGGCGCCGTCGTAGCGCGCCCCGTTTCCGCTGAAGGTCGCGTGGGTGACGGTCACTTCGGCGTCACTGTCAACGTGCAAAGCGCCGCCACCGCCATCACTCTGATTTTCGCTGAAGGTGCTGTTGCTGATGTCAAGCCTGTTGAATGAGGCGGCGATCGCCCCGCCAAGGGAGCCGGACCGGTTCTTCACGAAGCTGCTGTGGCTGATTGAAGTTGACCCGCCGCCGCTAAAATGAGCGCCGAACGCGCCCCCGCTGTAACTGGCTTGATTGCCAAGGAAGCTGCTTCCCTTGATGACCAGCCGGGCGCCGCCGCTGGCTGTCGAAATCGCCCCGCCGTGGGTCGCTTTGTTGTTGATAAAGACGGATCGCTCGATCGTGGCTTGGGCGCCGTTCAGCAGCCCTATCGCGCCCCCGTCAACATCGGTCTGGTGCTCCCAACTTCTAAAGTTCCCCTCGGTGAACGTGGGGGCATAATAGACCTTTACACAGCCGTCGGCGTCGGTAGGACGCTCATCCTGAGTTAAGGTTCTACGGCCGCCATAAAAGGCTTGCTGGGCGCAGTTGTCCTCGAATCTGCTGTTTCTAATGTCGAGCGTGCCGCCGATCGCGTATATCGCGCCCGCGCTTCTTTCCGTTCGATTGCCGACGAAGCTGCTGTCGTTGACGGTCAGCGTGCCGGCTTGAAGTTGGACAGCGCCGCCATGGTCGGCTCTGCCCTCGCTCAGCGTCAAGTTATTGATCGTGAGATTGCCACCCTGTACATCAAAGATGCGGAACTGCTGATCCCCACTGATTGTATGCCCGCCGCCCTCAATCGTGATTGTGCCGGTGATCGGCGGCAGCGGCTCAGTCAGCGTGATGTCTGCGGCGATGGTGATGATGGCGTGGCTGGTCCCGGCCGGGCAGAAGCCGACGGCGGTATTCGTATTCGCTGAGCGGATGTGGTCAGCCAGTGTGCAGACCGACGCCAGCGCCGGCGCGGAAGCGGCGAATAGCGCGGCGACGGCGATGAGCATGATGACTCGGATGTGCTGGCTACAACGATGTAGCGTCATTTGTCTTCTCCCTTGCGGCGCCAGTTTTCCCTTGGGCGTCCTATCCGCAAACGCCCTGCGTGACCACATATTCGGCGCTTATCCAGCCAGAATTGCCCCGATATTCTACATTGAACCAGCCGTCCGTCCGGCCGACTGCGGCGAGCGTTGCGCCTTGCCACACGAGACCGATGCGGGCGCCAGCGAGACTGGGTTGATCACGGAAATTCAGCGTGTGCGTCGTAGTCACGATACAATTGGCGCCCGCTTCGCCCGCGCCTGGGGATTCGATTTGGGCTGCGCTGCCATATGGTGATTCTATCGCGCCGATATCGCAGCCGCCGCCTTGCGGCCTGCGCGTGCCGACCTGGTCGGTTGCGGTGCAATAGCGCGGGTCGGCCGCGTCAATCGCCGGACTGCCATCCAGGAGCGCGTGATAGCCGGGCGCGCCGCTCAATTCATCCAGCAGCGGGTCGCCGCCAGCGCTGGACGCGCAAGAACCGTCGGCAAACAAATTACCGCTATTCTCAGTCAGCCTCTCCGGGCAATGCGGGTCGCTGTCGCCCCCAGCGATGATGCTATTGCGCAGTCGCAGCCAGCCACGATTGCCTTTGCCGCGAGATATGCTGGTCCCGGTAGTTGTCGTCCGGTTATCAATCATAGTCAGATGGGTCAGTGTGACTTTTGCCCGGTCGCTGACCTGCAGCGCGCTGCCGCCAGCGTAAGCTTGATTGTTGCTGAATGTGCTGTTGGCGATGGCGAGCAGCACGTCATTTTGCGCGCTGATGGCGCCGTCTTTGTAGAGCCCGCCGTTGTCTACGAAGCTGCTGTTGTTGATGGTGATTGAGCGGTCGTATGCCAGAACCGAGCCGATCGCGCTGCCGGAAATCGTTGCTTTGTTGCTGATGAACTGGCTGTTGTTGACGGTCAGGCTGTAGCTGTCGAATTCCATCCAGATGGCGCCGCCGCTGCCGCCCGCTGAATTATTGATAAAGCTCGAATTGTTGACGTTCAGTCTGCCGCCTCTGCCTACACGGATGGCGGCGCCTTGTACGTTTAATTCCGTCCGGCCATCGCTCACGGTCAGGTTGTTGAGCGTAAGCCGCCCGCCTCTGACGTCAAAGACGCGGTATTTTTTGTCGCCGCTTATCGTATATCCGTTCCCTTCAATGGTCAGCCCGCTGGTGATCTCCGGCAGAGGGAAACTTAGCGTGATGTCCTCGCTCAATGTGATAGTGTCGTCGCCCCTGCCCGCTGGACAGGCGCCTTGAGCCTTGTCGGTGTTGGCGGCGATAATCTGGTCGTAAAGGCTGCAGACCACTGGCGCGGCTGTTGGTTTAGCCGGGATGGCTGTTCTCGATTCAATTGCGCCAATGTCGCAGCCGTCGCCATAAGGACGAGGCGTACCGATCTGATCGCTTGCCGCGCAAAACTCCCCAAGGGCGGCATCCACCGCCGGGCTGCCATCCAGTAGCGGGTGATAGGCGGGCGAGCCGGTCAGTTTATCGAGCAGGAGATCAGCGCTTGCCCTGACCGCGCAAGACCCGTCCGGGCTTAGATTGCCCTTGCTTTGCGATAAGCCGCCGTCGCAATCGGCTGCCTTGCCATGGCTATGAATGATGCTGTTGCGCAGAAAGATGCTGCCTTCCATATTGACTATCGCATCGCCGCTCGTCTGCGTCGCCACGTTATCCAGCATGGTCACATGGGTGAGATTGGCGCTGCCGAAATGGACATTCAGCGCCCCGCCCGCGGCTGCTGAATTGCCATTGAAGGTGCTGTTGGTCACGGCGATACTGCCGTATTCTGAATGGAGAGCCCCGCCGCCAAAGGACGCGGCTCGATTGCTCACAAAGCTGCTGTTGGCGACGGTGACGCTGCCATGAAACACAAAGATGGCGCCGCCATATTCTTGGGAACTATTGTTGACAAAGCTGCTGTTGTTGATCGTCGCGCTGGCGCTGTCGCTTAAAGTCGCGATCGCCCCGCCAGTTTCCGCTGAACTGTCGCGGAAAGTAACCTGATCGGCCCCAACTCGGGCCTCTTCCCGCAGTTGGATTGCCCCGCCGCTAACGGCTCTTCCGCTGGCAAGCGTCACATTCTTTAGCGTGAGCGCCCCGCCCGCGACATCAAAGATGCGATGCTTGCCGCCCCCGCTAATCGTATGACCATTGCCATCGATCGTAATTTCGCTGCTAATGGACGGAAGCGGCTCGCTATGACTGTAGTCGCGGACCATCAGAATGGTGTCAGCGCCATTCCCGGCTGGGCAATCTCGATATGCCCTGTCGGTGTTGGCGGCGATAATCTGGTCGTGCAAAGTGCAAATGATTGGCACGGGCGTCGGCGCTGGGCTGCCGGTCAGGGATTCAATCGCGCCGATGTCGCAGCCGCCGCCCTGCGGTCGCTCTGTTCCTAGCTGATCGGTCTCGAGGCAGAAGGCTGGGTCAGCCGCATCCAGCGCCGGGCTGCCATCAAGAAGCGGAAACCAAGCAAGCGAACCGGTCAATTCGCCGAGCATAGGATCGGCTTTCGCCTCCAATTGCGCGCATGAGCCGTCTTGGCTCAGGTTGCCTCGGGCTTCCGTCAAGCGGCCCGTGCAGCCCTTCGGGCCGCCAACGATGCTGTTGCGCAGGTTGATAACCCCGGCTGTACGATGTATCGCATTGCCGTGGACACGCCGCCCCAGGTTTTTCATCATCGTCACGTGGGTGAGCGTCACGTCGGCAGCGAAGACTTCTAATGCGCCGCCGCCGTCTGCCACATTGCTCGCGAAGGTACTGTTGCTGACGGACACCCTCCCGGCATGGGCGGCGATCGCCCCGCCATAATAATCAGCCTGGTTATTCTGAAAGCTGCTTTTTGTGATGTCGATCATGCCGCCTTCAATGAAGAGCGCGCCCGCGTAACTGCTCGAGCTATTGCGCAGGAAGTTGCTGTTCAGGACGCTAAGGCTGGCATCGTCGCCGCTTGTGGCGATTGCTCCCCCCTGAAATGCTGCATTGTCGCTGAAGCTGACGTTTTCAACGGTAACCCGCGCCCCCTCGCCCAGCCGCAGCGCGCCGCCGTCTTCGTCATCCGGAGCTTTGCCATCGGTCAGCGTGAGATTCTTAAGCGTAAGATTGCCGCCGTTTACGTCAAAGATGCGAAACTGATTGTCCCCACTGATTGTATGCCCGCCGCCCTCAATCGTGATCGTGCCGGTGATCGGCTGCAGCGGCTCAGTCAGCGTGATGTCGTCGGCGATGGTGATGATGTCGTGGCTCGTCCCCGCCGGGCAGAAGCCGACGGCGGTATTCGTATTCGCAGACCGGATGTGATCGGCCAAAGTGCAGACCGACGCCAGCGCCGGCGCAATCTGCGCGGAAGCAAACAGAGTGGCAAGCAAAGCACATCTAATCAGTCTCGAATATGCTACAGACGTCGCTGTCATCACGTTTCTCCTTGCAACGAGCGTGCCCATTTGCGCCTCCAGCGCGATTAAAACATGCGAGCCAGATACTCAAATAGTAACGCATATAGCGAACGCGGCAAAGCGAGGACCCGCAAGCCAGCCCTCCCGCATTGCGGCGCCTTCGCTGATGCTTTACACTCCTTTGCATCTGCGATTCCTATCCAATCAAGTGTGAGCAGCATGACGAAACTATCCATCAGTCTGGGTCAAATGCATATCCAACTCGCCCGCGTCGAAGACAATCTCGAATCGGCCGAGCGCATGATCGCCGAAGCAGCCGAGCGCGACTCGCAGCTAATCGTCCTGCCCGAGCTCTGGTCGACCGGCTACGACTTGGCAAACGCTGGCGACTATGCCGACGAATTGGGCGATGGCATGTTTGGCGAGCTTTCCCGCGCGGCGACGAAACATTCTATCGCGGTCTTCGGCTCAATCCTGGAACGGCGCGGCGCTCAGTTCATGAATTGCGCCGCCTATTATGACGCTGGGGGAAGCCTCGCCGGCGTCTATCGCAAAATCCACCTCTTCCGCCTTTTCGATGAGCACAAGTGGCTGGGGGAGGGCGAAGCGCCGACAATGCTTGCTCAGCCCTGGGGCGACGCCGGGCTCGCCATCTGTTACGACCTGCGCTTCCCTGAGCTATTCCGCCGCTATGCCGTGGAGCATGGCGCCAAGCTGATGCTGATCTGCGCCGAGTGGCCTCTCGTCCGCGTCGGGCACTGGCGTACCTTGCTGATCGCCCGCGCCATCGAAAACCAATGCTTTGTCGCCGCGACCAATTCTTGCGGCGATACCGGCGGCACAGTCTTTGGCGGAAATTCGATGATCGTCGATCCCTGGGGCGCGGTGATCGCCGAGGCCGGCGAAGACGAATGCCTGCTGACGGCGGAAATCGACCTCGACGAAGTCGACCGCGTCCGCCTTACGATTCCTGTCTTTGAAGACCGCCGCCCCGACGCCTACCTTACAGGCTAAGGCGCGTAATCCAGGCGCTTAGGTATCCGACAGCCTATAGACCTCTGGATCATTCGTGCAGGTTCTTGCGCTGCCGTCAATATGCGTCAGGTAATCGTCCATAATCGTGCCTTTGAGTTCACCGGCTTTATTGCGGCGGAACTCGATGTCGCTGAAGTAGCCGCAGCGGCCGCTTCTCCACAAGGCGCCGCCCCTGCTGCTGGCTTCATTGTCGAGGAAGCTGCTCTCATAAAGATAAATGGCGCTGCCGCCAATTGAGGCGACGCCGCCGCCGTTGCGCGCCTTGCTGCCGCGGAAACTTGCATCCACCACCAGCAGTTTGGCGCCGCCGCGCAGCGTGACCGCCCCGCCGTCGCCATCGGGATTGCGACCATCGATAAGCGCTATATGCTTAAGTACGACATCCCCGTCTTCGATGTCCAAAATGCGAAAACGGCGAGCGCCGCTGATCGAATGACCGTAGCCGTCAATCGTAATATCGCTGCTGATCGTGGGCAGCGGCTCGTCGAGCGTGATGTTTTGGCGCAGCCTGATCACATCAGCGCCGTTTCCGGCTGGGCAGCCGCCGACTGGCTCGTCCAGGTTGGCGGCGCGGATCTGGTCAGCCAGCGTGCAATCCGCCGGCGGAGCGTACTTAGGCGCCGCTTCAATATCGGGGTCTCTTGTCGATTCTATCGCGCCGATGTCACAGTTTGGACGCTCGTTGCCGAGTTGATCCGTTGCAAGGCAGACGGCTTTATCAGCCCTTCCATGCGCTCGACTATTGTCCAATAGCGGATAATGTGCTGGTGACCTGACCATATCCGCCAGCAGGGGATCGCCGCCGATCTCCGACGCGCAGCGCCCGTCTTCGCTGAAATTGCCGCGGCTCTGCGCCAGGCGCCCGGAACAGTCGTCACCGCTGCCGCTGCCCGCGACGATGCTGTTGAGCAAGAAGACGGCGCCCGCCTCACGGTATATCCCGGCGCCGGTGACGCGCTCGGCTACATTGTTCATTAAGGTAAGATGGTTCAGCGTCGCCTCACCGCCGCCAACATGGATGCCGCCGCCCTTCAGCGCCGCGTTGCCCGATAGGGTGCTATTTGTCATGGTTAGCCGTCCGCGCAATGCCGCGATCGCGCCGCCCGTCTCCACCGCCTGATTATCTTGAAAGGCGCTGCTGCTGATTTCAATGAGGCCGCCGTCAGCGCTAATTGCGCCGCCACTGGTTTCGGCGCGATTGTCCACAAAACGGCTATTGCGCACCGTCAGCCGGTCGCCGACGCTTTCCGTCGAAATTGCGCCGCCGAAGAAGGCCGAATTCTCCCAGAACGTAACATCAACCACATGGGCGATTCCGCCATTCTTCAGCGAGATCGCGCCGCCGCGGGAGGCATTGCCTCTGATCAAGGTCAAATCGCGGATCGTCAGCGAGCCGCCATCGACTTCGAATATGCCAAAAGCGTTTTCGCCACTAATCGTATAGCCATTGCCTTCCAGCGTAATATCGCTGGTTATCGGCGGCAGCTTGGCCTCAAGTTTGAAGTCACGAATCATGTAGATAACATCGGCGCCATTGCCGGCCGCGCAGTTGCCGACCGCCCGGTCGGTATTGGCGGCGATGATCTGGTCGGGCAAGGGGCAGATGCCCGGCACCGGCGTCGGTATAGGTATGGCGGATGTTGACTCGATCGCGCCGATGTCGCAGCCAGCGCCATGGGGTCTTGCAGTACCAATCTGGTCGGCCGCGCTGCAGAACCTCGCGTCGGCGGAATCCAGCGCCGGGCTGCCATCCAAAAGCGGGAAATAAGCGGGCGCGCCGGTCAGCTCGCCCAGCAGCGGATCGCCGCCTTCCATCGACGCGCAGCTGCCGTCCTCAATGAAATTGCCAACGTTCTCGCGCAAGGGTCCGAGGCAGCTGCTTCCTCTGCTCTTGCCGATGATGAGGCTGTTGCGAAGCTTAAAATTCACATCGCTTGGGTCTATCCAGATGTTATGTCCGTCCTTGCCTGCTCGATTGCCCACCATCGTCACATGCGTCAATGTCGTTCTTGAATTGACCGAAGCGTCAAGCGGATGCCGACGAGTCGCGATTGCGCCGCCTTCTCCCGCGTAATTGTCGTAGAAGGTGCTGTTGGAGATACTGAGCGTCACTTCTCTGCCGATACCGATGGCGCCGCCATCTTGGGCAAGCCTGGTCACATTGCTGATGAAGCTGCTTCTTCTTATGACGCCCGTACTCCGCGATATGCTAATCGCGCCGCCGCTCCCATCGGCTCGATTATTCAAGAAGCTGCTGTCGCTAACCGTCAGCTTGCCCCGGAACACCCCGATCGCGCCACCGTGGCCCTCGTTGAAATTCTCCACGAACAGGGAATGATTCACCATTGCCTCGCCGCCGCGCCCAATTCTAAGGGCGCCGCCCGAAATCCAGCCGGACGCTTCTGACGGCTTGTCAAAGCCTTCGGTGAGCGTCAAATCGTTGATCGTCAGCCGGCCCCCATTGACGACAAAAATAGGATGCTCCTTGTTTCCACTGATCGTATGACCGCCGCCCTCAATCGTGATCGTCCCTCTGATCCAAGGCAGCGGCTCAGTCAGCGTGATGTCTTCGGTGATGGTGATGATGTCGTGGCTCGTGCCCCTCGGGCAGGAGCCGACAGATGTGTTTGTGTTGGCCGAGCGGATGTGGTCAGCTAACGTGCAGACCGACGCGGATGCCGGCGCGGGTCCGCTGATCAAGACAGCCAGCGTGCTAAGCAACGCGCCCCACACCTGTAGCTTCAATCTTCGTGTAGACATGGACCTATTCTCTTTCTGCGTATCGACGCTCCGCCTCCCCCACATGCAATGTCACCCTAGCTGTCGTAAAAGGTATTCGCCATGAAGCTAGCGCATACACGCGCATGCCCATCTAAGTGTTCCACAGTCCGCACCTCGCTAACGGGCTCGCTACGCGCAGGCGCGCCCGCGCTGTTGCCGCGAAACTCATTGTTGTCGATGTTGCCGCAGGCGCCGTCGTTCCAAACCGCGCCGCCGCTAAGCTCGGCAGTGTTGTTGAGGAAGATACTTTCAAATACGCTGAGCGCGCTCGAGTCAATCGCCGCGATAGCCCCGCCGTATCGGGCGCTGTTATTGCGAAAGGTAACATTCGCGACGGTAAGTGTTCCACTGTTGCGCAGCGTAATCGCGCCGCCATAGCCCGCCATATTGCTGCCGTTACGTAGCGACAAGTTTTTGATGACGACGGCGCCGCTTTCAATTGCAAAGATAGGCGTGCTGCTACTCCCGCTGATCGTATGTCCGTTGCCATTGATGGTGATGTCGCTCGCGATCACCGGCAGTGATTGGCTCAGAGTGATGTCCTTCCGTAGTACGATCAAATCGGCGCCTTCGCCCGCTGGACAGCCGCCCGCTGGCTCATCCTTGTTGGCGGCGATGATCTGATTTTGTAGCGTGCAATCGGGGGGAAGCCCCACTTTGGGCACAGCGCTATAGTTGGGATCTCGCGCCGATTCAATCGCGCCGATATCGCAGTGAGTTCGGGCATTGCCAAGCTGATCGGTCGGCAGGCAAAAGGCCGGGTCAGCCGTCCCATGCGCCGGGCTCGCGTCCAGCAGCGGATAATGCGCTGGCCAACCAGCCAATTCACCCAGCATTGGATCGCCGCCTTCCGCCTGTGAGCATGTGCCGTCCTGGCTGAAATTGCCACGGCTCTCGGCAAGACGTCCCGAACAGTCATTGCCATATTCGCTGCCGGCGATGATGCTGTTGAGCAAGTAGGTCTCTCCACTTTCCGTATATATCCCGGCGCCGACGATCCGCTCGGCTCGGTTGCCCATCATGGTCAAGTGAGTAAGTGTAGCCGTCCCCCCGCTTAGGTAAAATGCGCCGCCCCTCTTCGCCCTATTGCCAATGAATGTACTGTTGTTGAGCGCTGCGCGCCCGCCTGTGGCGAAGATAGCGCCGCCATGCTCCGCCGCCACATTATTCTGGAAGGCGCTGCTGTCGACGCTCGTGTGTCCGCCATCAACCAATATGGCGCCGCCGTTATGCTCGGCGCTGTTATCGACGAAGCTGCTCCTCGTTACCGAAAGCCGGTCATCCTCGCTTTCGGTCGAAATTGCGCCGCCCGCTGTTGCCCGGTTGCCCTTGAAATTGACATTTGAAACCGAGGCCGTTGCTCCGTTGCGAAGCCGAATCGCGCCGCCGTTGATTGCATCGCCTTCAGTAAGCGTCACGTCCTTGAGTGTTAGATTCCCGCCGTCGATGTCAAATATGTGAAATCTTCGCCGCGCGTTGATCGTGTAGCTATTGCCTTCGATCGTTATCTCGCTGGTAATGGCTGGTAGAGGTTGGTCGAGTTCGAAGTCGCGTATCATATAGATGGTATCGGCGCCGTTTCCAGCCGGGCAAGCTTTGTACGCCTTGTCCGTGTTGGCGGCGATGATCTGGTCGGGCAAGATGCAAAGTGTTGCCACCGGCCTTGGCGCGGGAATCGCAGTAGCGGATTCGATCGCGCCAATATCACAGCCGCCGCCCTTCGGACGCAGTGTACCAATTTGGTCGGTTCCCGGGCATAGCTCGTGAATCGCGGTGTCCAGTGCCGGGCTGCCGTGAAGAAGCGGGTAATAGGCGGGTGAGCCAGTTAAATCCGCCAGCATGGGATCGGCGCTAATCGTCGGAGTGCCGCAGGAGACGTCCAAGTTTGGGTAGGTCGCGAACAGGTTTCCACGATTCTCCTGCAGCGCGTTGCCAGCGCATTGGCGCCCGTTAATGAATTCGCTGTAGATGATGCTGTTTCGCAGCCTGAACCGCCTGGGGTTATTTGGCGCAATATAGATTGCGTGGCCCTGGGGGTTTTTCGAACGTCGGTTGATGTATGACCGATTGTTTATCATCGTCACATGGCTTAGCGTAACGCTATCGTCATCGGTATGAAAGGCGCCGCCTTGTTCGGCAAGATTGTGGCTGAAAGTGCTGTTGAGAACAGTAATCTCACCCCAACCCCATACTGACGAGATGGCGCCACCGAGATAATCCGACCGATTCCCGACGAAGCTGCTGCTTGCGATGTTCACCTTGCCGCCATCCACTGCGATGGCGCCGCCCGTGCCAAAGTTGATCGCTCGGTTGCGATAGAAGGCGCTGTTGTTCACAGTCAAATTGGCGCTGGCCGACGTCGTCTGAATTGCGCCGCCATACTTGGCCTCATTTTCGGCGAAAACGACGTCATTGACAGTTACCCTGCCACCGCCTCTTAACCTTAGCGCGCCTCCCTGCTCACCAAGCGCATTGCCTTTGGTCAGGGTTAAGGTCTTGAGGGTCAAGGTTCCGCCGACCACATCAAAGATGCGGAATTTCTTGTCGCCGCTGATCGTATGCCCGCCGCCTTCGATCGTGATCGTCCCCCTGATCGGCGGCAGCGGCTCGCTCAAGGTGATATCGTCGGCGATGGTGATGATGTCATGGCTCGTCCCCGCCTGGCAGAAACCGACAGCCGAATTGGTATTGGCGGACCGAATGTGGTCGGCCAGGGAGCAGACTCCCTCCTGTGCCGGCGAAACTTCCGCTGATGCGAACATTGCGCATACAAGTACGAAGAGCAGAAGATATCTGATCACCCTTGAAAGGTATGAATACCTGGCGGCCTCCACTCTTTTCATTGTCTGCGTCGCGCGGAATTGGCAAACGGCCACGACGAGAAGTTATGCGTTAACAACGAGAATTTTAGCGCATATCTTAATCGACGCCAAAACAAGACAGAAAGCGCGCCGCTAGAATTCTCCCAAGCCAGGCGAACCCGCCCGCGACCGCATTCGGTGGGTGTATCCTTTTCGATTGAAATGTATTTGACCCAGATTCACTTTCAGCGCAAGTCAAGTAGTCACTGACGGTCAAGTTGCCAAGGACACTAAGTAAGCGGCGTATTTTGCAAGAGATTCTCGGTGTACTCAACATAACTCGGTTAACTCGGTGGCAAAGTTTTTTTGTTTCAACCGAAAACGATACACCTCCGCATGCCGGAAAGGCTTGAAGAATGCGCGCCGGCGTGGTATACTCACGCTGTGAATAAAACTGTGCCAGTCGTAAGCGTTTACGTATTCCCTAATAGATTTGCATCCCCTCGGTACATCAGCAAACCAATTGATGTGAATTCGTTCGGCGCGCCGAGGATGGCAGCCCGATCGTAACCTTGTGGGTGGAAACTGTAACCAGCTTCACCGCGTAATTGATATTGAAACGATCAGCGGGAGACAAAATATGTATTCAAGAGGCGACCAGATCATCCATCCCCGCTATGGCGCCGGCACCATCGTCGGCAAGAAAAAGCTGACTTTCCGCGGCAAAACGCGCAATTACCATATTGTTGAACTGGTCGGTGATCGTGGAGAAGTGATGATCCCGGTCGAAGCGGCGAGCGATATGAACATTCGCCCCGCCATCGAAGATCTAACCATAATTGAAGAGGCATTTGCCGAGCCGCCATCGGTGCTGTCGGAAGATTACCGCTCGCGGCAGGCATCGATTCAAAAGCAGATTCAAGACCGCGATCCGGAAGCGATGGCGACGGCGCTGCGCGACCTCTTTTGGCGCGAGCAAACCGACAAGCTGACCTCGGTAGAGCTCAAGATCAAAAGCAGCTTGATGAAAATGCTCAGCCATGAAATTGCGGTCATCTGCGCCGACATGACGATCGAGAAAGCCAACAGTCACCTGACGCAGATGCTTTACCGCATGGTCCAGGAACCGAAGGACGCGCCACCGGAAGAGGGCACTGAAGCGCTCTAGCTGCCCGGCTGTCGCGAAGCGCCTCCTTCAAAGCGCTTTCAAGTACTCAAGGCTGAAACTGCCGATTCCGCCTTGAAAGTCGATCACGACTGGATCGCGCGCATCGGCAAAGTTTTCGGTCTCCCAGGTTCCGCTCAATCCCTTGCCTTTGCCGTCCACCCGCTTCATGCTTTCAGGCAAATGGAAGCGCCCCAATCCGGTCTTGGCATTCATTCGGAGCGCCGCACCGGGCGCGACCGACACGCTAAACGCGCCGACCCCGCCGATAACCTCGAGCTGTGCCTGGCTGCCCGCTGGAATCGTTACATCGGCTTTGCCGACCCCGCCCTTGACCTGCGCGGCGAAGCCCTTCTGTCGCAGTGGCGTCGTCAGCATCACCTGTCCCACGCCCGTCTCGACCTTGGCTCGCTCAACGCTTAAGCCGCTGAGATCAAGTTCGCTCGCGCCGAGGCCGCCTTTGAGCGCCAGCGTCAAGGGAATGCCGGGCGCAAGGGCGATATCCCAGCGCAGCTCCTCGTCGTCATTCAGTATTGCCGCCATCGCGCTCGGCGGATTAGACCTTTGCCGCAGCGAAATGACGCGCTCTGCCCCGCCGCTCACTTCGAAATCCACATCGCCGACATATTGCAGCTCGGCTTGGAAAAGGAAGGGCGAGGCGGCATCGAGCGCGCTGATCGTCGCCCGCCCGAGCGAGAATTCGATCGCGATCCGCGCTGAAGTAGCGCCGTCTTTCTGTTCTTGAAAAGTCTCTCGCTTCACTTCTACCGGCTCGCCCATCGCCTCGCTGACGAATTGCCCGGCTCGCACTCGCATGTTTTCCAAATCCAGCGACCACTCGACCTTGCGCTCCTTCTTGCTCATGCTATTCCTTTCCCGCCCCTAGCGCCGTCGGCTTATACAGCTTATACGAGTGAAGGCATTCCAGGTTTCCGCAATCCGACTGCCACTTGCCGCTTCTGTCGCTTAGGCACTATACTTGGCAATGGAGTTGCAAATGAGGAATCGCGAGACATGGAAAACAACCCCGCCGTCAAATGGGTGACGCAGCACCCCCGTTTCAGCGCCTGGGTCGTCTTGGCTGCCGGTATGGTCGCCCTTTTGGTACACGAGGCGCAAAACGTCGGCTTGCTTCCTTCGCAGTGGATCGCCTTGATTGTGGCCACGATTCTGGTCGCTGGCGCCTGCATCTGGATCATCAGCTGGGAAGACAAGGACAACCCCGAAGACGAAGCCGAAATCAGCGCATCCGAATCCGACGAGCAAGATCCCAAAAGCGCCGCCTAATACCCGCCAAAATATGGTGAAATTGTAGACTCCCGTGCGACAATGCCGCGGCCCACGCAAATTACCTTGCGTCTCGCCGTGTCGTAGCTCCCCCTCGCTGAAGCTTCGGGGAGGGGGCCGGGGGGTGGGGTTGGCCGCCCGCCGTTCGTATTTTCGCAAGCCATCGCGGTATATTCCCCATGACCAAATCGACGCCCTTCCTCACGCGACCAAGCGAGCGCTACAAAAACAGCTTCATTGCGGCTGTCTACGAATACATACGTGAAAAGCGCACAATCAACTGGCATCCGGAAATCTTGCGGACGCGCTTTGAGGAATATCTGCATGTCTTAAAACAAGCGGAGACCGAGCCGCTAGCTGGTTATGTGCCAGCATCGCACTACTGGCTGATCGCCGACGGCGCCGGCTATATCGGCGACGTCGATGTCCGCCACTGCCTGAACGAAAGTTTGAAGCGATTTGGCGGGCACATCGGTTATAAGATTCGCCCCGCCTTCCGTCAGCGCGGCTACGGGACCCTGATCTGCAAATTGGGCATCGAGCAGGCGCGCTTGCTGGGCATCGGCGATATCCTCATCACCTGCGATGACGACAATATCGGCTCTGCCAAGATCATCGAAGCCAATGGCGGCCTCTTGAGCGACCGCGTCGATAATGGCCGCGGGGTATTGACGCGCCGCTACTGGATCCGCGCTGGCGATTGAAGCGCCATCAGCGCAGCATCCCGCAACTGCCATCGTCACAGTCGGACAGTTCCACCCCCAAGAGCGCGTTGATGCGGTAGCGGCGGCGGGCGATGAAACGGTAAACGCGCGCCCCGAGCCCATTCATTCCGGGCAGTTGCAGCAGCAGCCACAGCGGGAATCCAAGCGGCGCCTCCCGCAGCATGCGCCGCGTCGCGTCGAAGCCAGCGTAGACCCTGCCCTCGCCGTCGATCACGTGGATCTCGCGCATGAGCTGCTCAAACGTCAGATCAGTGTCGCCTTCCCGCCAGGCGCCGCTTTCATGCAAATCGACAAACTCAATCCGCTTTCGCCAATCCAGCGCCTGCATCGCCTCGCAGGTGGATCGGCAGACCACGCATTTGCCATCATAGAGCGCTGTCAGCATGGCGTCGCTTTCCCTAGCCCCTTACAGAGATTATACCCTGCCCCGCCACCAACGTGCCCTAGGGGCGAGACGGTGGCTCGCCCTCCCACCCGCCAACGTGCCGTAGGGACCTCTTGCCGAGACGCGCGCCAGGCATTTCGCCCTCCTCCTCGGTGTTCTCTGTGTTGCCTCTGTGCCCTCTGTGGTTAAAATGAATCCGAACGCCCGCTGCTTCTGGTGCTTCGCATGCTCCCAACCCGTCTGGAATTGCGCAACTTCCTCGCCTATCGCGCGCCCGATCCGATCGTCTTCACTGGCATCGAACTGGCTTGCCTGACGGGGGGCAACGGCGTGGGCAAGTCATCGCTGCTGGACGCTATCACCTGGGCGCTTTGGGGCAAGGCTCGGGCTCGGCGCGATGAAGACTTGATCCACCTCGACCAAAATGACATGAGCGTGCAATTTGACTTTGAGCAAGAGGGGCTTCGTTACCGCGTCCTTCGAAAACGGTCGCGCGCCGGGCGGGGCAGTCGCGGCTCGCTTGACCTGATGGTCTACGGCGCTGACGAGTTTCCCCGGCACATCAACGAAGATGGCGCGCGCCGCACCCAGGAGAAGATCAAAGAGATCTTGCGCCTCGATTATGAAACCTTCGCCCATTCCGCTTTCTTGCAGCAGGGGCGCGCCAATGCCTTTACACGCAAAACAGCCGCCGAGCGCAAACGCATCCTCGCCGATATCCTCGGTCTTGATCAATGGCGCGACTATGAAGAGGTCGCGAAAGAGCGCTTGCAGGGCATCGCCTCTCGTATCGACCTCATTCAGCATGATATCAAGCGCATCGACGAAGAAATCGCGCGCGAACCGCAGCTCTCTTCCGAACGGGAAACGGTCCTGATGGCGCTGGCGGAAGCGCTGGAGCGGCAGGCGCAGGCTGATGAGGAATACAGCCTCGTGGTCCAGGCGGCGGCGGCTTTGCGGCGCGAAGGCGAGCGATTCGTTGAATTGGAGCGGCTGATCGCCAATCGACAGAGTGACATGGCGGCGGCGCTAGCGGAGGTCGAGCGTCAAGACGCGAAAATCGCCCAGTATCAGCAAACGATCGCGCGCAGCGAGGCAATTGAAGCCGGCTTCTCCCAATTGCAAGATGCCCGCGAGAGCCAGAGCGCAATCGCCGAACAGTTAGCGCGGCAAGGCGAGCTCGATCGGCGGACGCATGAATTGGAGCGGGCGCTGGAGCAGAAACGCGCCGCCCTCGCGAGCGATGTCGATGTCCGGCGTGAGCGAATCCGCGGTTTGGAAGCGCAGCTGGCGGCCGCCGCCGCTAGCGACATTGACGCGCTGCGCCGTGAGCTGGGCGCGCTGCAAGCGCTGGATGCCGAACGCGACGCCGCCACAAAAGAGATCCAGCGGATGCGAGAACGCCGCTCTCGCCTCGACGCCGAAACGGAGACCCTAATCGCCGAAGGACGGGCGCTGAACGAGCGGCTGGCGCGGCTGGATCAAGCCGATGGCGCCGCCTGTCCCCTTTGCGGCCAAGCCCTGACCGCCGAGCACCGCGCCGACATAATGACGCAGTTAACCGAAGAACGTGATCAGAAACGTGACCAGTACCGCCAGTGCAGCGCCGAAATGGAGGAGATCAACGCGCAAAACCTCAAACGGCAAACGGAGGCGGATGGATGGGCGGGGCGGCTAAAAGATCTGCCTGCCATGCAGCAGCGCCTGGGCGCCCTCGCTGAAGGCGAACGCCAGGCGGAAGAAGCGGAAGCATCGCTGCCGGGGGAAAGGCGTCAGTTGCGCCAGCTCGAAACCCGCCTGGCGGAAGAAGATTTCGGCTTGGAATTGCGGCGTCAACTGGAGCAGCTGGAGCGGCAGCGCGCGAGCATCGGTTACGATCCCGCGTCGCATGACGACATCCGCTCGCAGTTGCAGACTTTTGCCCAATTCGAGCGCCAGCACACGCTGCTGGAATTCGCCCGCATCAGCCTGCCGGAAGCGCGGAAGCTCCGCGATGATACGAGCCAGCGCCTCGCTGCCATGCGCGCCGCCCAGAAAGAGGACGAAGAGCGGCTCGAGCGCGTCAGCGTTGAAATCGCCGCATTGGAAGAACAAGCGCGACAGGAGCGGGAACTGCGCGACGCTGTCGAACGAGTCCGCGCCGAAGCGCAGCATTTGAAAGAGCGTCGGACCATCCTCGAACAGGAGTTGCGCGCAATCGCGACGGGACGCGAGACCAAGAAGCGCTTGACCGCGCGACTGCAAACGGCGCAGCACGAGCGGGGATTGTACAATGAGTTGCGCGCTGCCTTCGGTCGCAATGGGCTGCCCGCGCTGATCATCGAAACCGCCATCCCCGAATTGGAGGCGGAAGCCGACGACTTGCTTGGGCGCATGACCGATGGCCGCATGAGCCTGCGCCTCAGCACCCAGCGCGAGAAAGTCACCGGCGGCATCGCTGAGACCCTCGATATCGAAATCGCGGATGAATTGGGCGCGCGCGACTACGAGCTGTACAGCGGCGGCGAAGCTTTCCGCATCAATTTCGCATTGCGCATCGCGCTTTCGAAGCTGCTGGCGCGGCGCGCCGGCGCCCAGCTGCGTACACTGTTCATCGACGAAGGCTTCGGCTCACAAGATGAAGACGGCCGCGACAAGCTGGTCGATGCCATCAACAAGATTCAAAGCGACTTCGACCTCATCCTGGTGATCACGCATATCGACGAATTGCGCGATTCTTTTCCCGTGCATCTGCTGGTGGAAAAAACCGCCGCTGGCAGCCAGGTGACGATACGCTAAACTTGCCATCGGACTTACACTCTGTACCGGCGAGCGCCGGTAAGTGTAATTGGGCTATGATTTCATGATCTATGTGCTCAGGTAAGTCGGCCAGCGCAACACCAATGCTTGTACGGGCGAGCCGAAAATAATGTACCGCTGTGTGTACGGGCGAGCCGAAAACAATGTACCGCTGTGTGTACGGGCGAGCCGGTGGCTCGCCCCTACGAATCGTTTCTGGCTAACGGTAGGTGCGCCCCTCGGGTCGCCCGGCGCATTACCAACGAATGTAGGGGCTTGCCTTGGTAAGCCCGCCGCAACAACAACGTGTGTACGGGCGAGCCGGTGGCTCGCCCTGGATCAGGATAATTGTAGGAGCTACCCACTGAGTCGCCCGCCAGGAGCCAATATGACCGAAACAGAATCCCATCATCGCCTAACCCCCGCCGAAGTCGACTTCTTCGTCGAAAACGGCTACCTCGGTCCCTACCCCGCCATGAGCCCGGCTGAAATGGCGCTGATCCGCCGCGAAATTGACGAGGTGGTCCTCACCACAGACGGGCCCAATCCACGCTCCCGCGCCCAATCGCGCCACATGGACCAGCCGGTGGTCTACGACCTCGCTACCCACCCCGCCATCATCGATCGCATTGCCGGCTTGCTGGGACCCGACCTGGTCGTCTGGGCGACCAACTTCTGGCTCAAAGCACCTGGCGGCGTCGAGATCCCCTGGCATCAGGACATCAACTTCTGGCCCCTGGAGCCGCCGCTGAACACCTCTGCCTGGATCGCCATCGACGAGGTCAATGCCGAGAATTCATGTGTGCAAATCATCCCCGGCTCGCATCGTCAATCGCTGCGCCATGTCAAAGCCGACGACGGGGTGGCATTCGGCCAAATGGCCGACCCCGCCGCCTTTGACGCCACAACCGCGATCAATATGGAACTGAAGCCGGGCGAATTCTTCATCTTTAGCGAGCGCACGCTGCATCGTTCCAGCGTCAATACATCGGACAAGCGCCGCCTCGGCATCTCTATCCGCGTGACCCTGCCCATTGTGCATGTCTTCCAGGATGGACCGCCACTGCACGCGGGTCACACCGCCATACTGGCAAAGGGTAAAGATGTGATGGGCTTCAATCGCTATGCCGCCCGCCCGCCCGACAACCAATGACCGTAGGGGCTTGCCTTGGCAAGCCCGTTCACGGCATTACTAACGAATGTAGGGGCGAGTGTCCTGCAGTGTCGGCGCAACCTTCGCCATCCGTGAGTCGCCCGCCGCGCCAGCTACGTGTGTACGGGCGAGCCGGTGGCTCGCCCCACGAAAGGTAAATGAATGCATCCCAATAAATCCAACCATCAATTGACGCGCGCCGAAGTCGATTGCTACATATCAAACGGCTACCTGGGACCCTACGCCGCCATGACCTCCGCCCAAATGGCGGGCATCCGCGCCGAAATCGACGCCAAAATGCTCAATACCGCTGGTCCCAACCCGCGTCGTCCAATGCAATCGCGGCACATGGACCAGCCGGCGGTCTACGACCTGGCGGCTCATCCCGCCATCATCGACCGCATCGCCGGCCTGCTCGGACCCGATATCGTCGTCTGGACGACCAATTTCTGGCTCAAAGAACCGGGCGACGCTGAAATCCCCTGGCATCAAGACATCAACTTCTGGCCCATTGAGCCGCCGGTCAACGTTTCCGCCTGGATCGCCATCGACGAAGTCACCGTCGAGAACTCCTGTGTGCGGATCATCCCGGGCTCGCACCGCAAATTCCTCCCGCACCAACGTTCGCCGGAGGACATGGCAATCGCTGAAATGGTGGATCCGAATTCCTTCGATGAGGGCTCAGCTGTCAATATGGAATTGAAACCGGGCGAATTCTTCCTCTTCAGCGAACGCGTACTGCACGCCTCCGGGGCAAACACATCACAAAAACGCCGCCTCGGCTTGTCCGTTCGCGTCACTGTGCCCTTCGTGCATATCTTCCAGGACAGTCACCTGCATCCCGGGCACATCGCTATCCTGGCGAAGGGGAAAGATGTGATGGGCTTCAATCGCTACGCGGGCCGCCCGCCCGATAACCAATAACTGTAGGGGCTTGCCTTGGCAAGCCCGCCAGCGGCATCGCAATTGTGTGTACGGGCGACCCGATGGCTCTCCGCTACGAATTTGCGCAATTGGAGAAATGGTGGAGGCGCTAACCCATCTTCCGCCGCAGTTCTTCCATCGCGTCTTTGGAGCGGCGCCGCAGCTTGGCGCGGAAATGCGCCGCCTCAATCGCGCTGTACTTGCTGCGCACGATGCTGACGATCTCCTCCGTGCAAGCCTTACAGAAGACATTCTCCGGATCAGAAAAAGCCGATGGCGGCAATTCCAACTCACAGCGGACGCACGGTTTGAGTTCCGTCAAAGAGGCGATTCCCTTTTGGCTAACAGGTCATTGTACGAGATTCGGCTTCTGAATGGAATATGGTCTTGGCGCGCGTTCGCACTTCGGCGGGCGACTTGACAAGTCGCCCCACAGTTGTGTACGTTGGCGGGCGATCCGCTGCGTCTCGTAGAAAATGCGGGTCGCTCGCCACTACAGTCGGTTGCAAAGGGCGATGCTTGCATGGGCCAGCCAGTGACTGACCCTATATTCTTGCGCCCACTCCGTTTAAACATTCCGCGCCGCAGGGCTCCCCTTCCCGGCGGTCAGTGTCTACGCGACCTGATGCTTCGGGATGCCCGCCATAGAGATGGCGGGAGAAGCTGTGGGATGGGGTAGACAAGCAAAATTCGACAAACCGCATGCGATGTGACACAATATGCGCAGCGGCAAAATGTACAAATATGGCAGGCTCTTCTCTACGCGGCTCTTTATTTCCTTTGTTTGCAAATCCAGCGCTGGCGCCAGTTTGCGGGCGTTCGCGCGAACCGTGGCGAGGAGAATCTGCTGTGAAGTTATGTGTCATCGAGGGCGACGGCATCGGGCACGAGGTGGTTCCGGCGGCGGTGCGCGTCTTGCGCCAATTAATGCCGGAACTTGAAGTCGTCAGCGCCGAAGCCGGTTGGGACAGATTCGAGAAGACGGGCGAAGCCTTGCCCGACGAAACGGTGGCGCTTGCCAAAGAGGCGGGCGCCGTACTGTTCGGCGCCTGCAGTTCTCCCTCATATCCGGTCGCCGGTTATTCTTCGCCGATCGTCAGCTTGCGCAAGCGAATGGAAACCTTCGCCAACCTGCGTCCGACGCGCTTCTTGCCCGTGCCAACGGCGCGCGCGGGCGTCGACCTCGTTGTCGTGCGCGAAAACACGGAAGATCTCTACATCGGCGATGAGCATACCGAAGACGCCGGCGATACCGGCACCGCTACCAAACGCATTACCCGCGGCGCCACCGAGCGCATCGCCCATACCGCGTTCCGCCTGGCGCGCAACGAAAAACGCCGCCGCGTCACCATCGTGCATAAGGGCAATGTGCTGCCGCAAACCGATGGCTTGTTCCGCCGCGTCGCTTACGAAGTCGCCAAAGCCTACGGCGATATCGAAACGGACGAGCTGCTGGTCGATACCGCCGCTTACTGGATGGTCAAGGATCCGGCGCGTTTTGACGTGGTGCTGACGCCCAATCTCTACGGCGATATTCTCTCCGATATGGCGGCCGCCTGGGGCGGAGGCTTGGGGCTTGCGCCGGCGCTCAATATCGGCGCCGAAGTCGCCATTGCCGAGCCGATCCACGGCTCCGCGCCCGATATCGCCGGTCAAGGCATCGCCAACCCGACCGCCGTCATCCTGAGCGCTGCCATGCTGGTGCGCCATCACTGGAACCAGCCGGCAATCGCCGACCGCATCGACGCCGCTGTGACAGCCGCGCTCAGCCAAGGCGACTATACCGCCGATATCCTCGGCACAAATGGCATGAGCACCGACGACTTCGCCGATATCATCTGCGAGTGCTTGGCTTGATAAGGATCCGCCTGGCGCCGCATCGCGTTGGCAGGCGTCCGCGCTAGGCGCATTCAAGCACAGCCCACGCATTCACCGCCGACATTGCCGCTATAGCTGTTGCCGTTTTGCTCGACAATGTTTTCCCGATCGTTGTAGATACCGCCGCCTTCGGTCGCCTTATTCCCGCTGAAGTCGCTGTCCGTGACGATGAGTGTGCCTCCGTTGTAGATCGCTCCGCCGATTTCGCCAGCCGAATTCTCGCGATATTCACTGTCGCTTATACGAATTGTGCCGGAAGCGAATATCGCGCCGCCACGAATCCTGGCCGAATTGCCGCTGAACACGCTGTCCGTCGCGCTGACCAGGCCGCCGGCCCAATTGAAAGTGGCGATCGCGCCGCCACTGTCGCTCGCGCTATTCCCGCTGAGGGTACTGTCCGTCATGATGAGCGTGCTGCCCGATGTGTGAATCGCCCCACCTCTCGCGGCGCTGTTGTCTTTGAATTCGCTGTCGCTGACGGTCAAGTGTCCCCAAATGTCTACCGCGCCGCCCACTCCCGCCGAATTCCCGCTGAATAAGCTGCCAGAAACGGTAATGGCGCCCATAAAGCTCTCGATCGCGCCGCCGCTGCCATGGGCTGCCGAGTTCTTGCTGAACTGACTGTCGGTAATCTCCGCAGTGCCGTGGTTGACTACGGCGCCCCCGCCCATGACGGCCGCATTGTTCAGGAACCTTGTTTCGATGACGATGATTACGCCGCCGAGCGCACTGGCGATCGCGCCGCCATTGCCATTGTAGACAATGGGAGACGCCCCGAATTCAGAATCGTCGGTCTCATGCGTATCGAGGAGCGTTTGCGCTATGTCCATGTTAATCGTAGTCGTATTGCCACTGAAGTCGCTGTTAGTGACCGTCAGCGCGCCCTCCCCCCAATTGAAAATGGCGCCGCCGCTGTAGGCGCTATTGCCGCTGAATGCGCTGCTGTCGATCGTCAATATTCCGATGCTCGCAATCGCGCCGCCAAATTCGGACTCATTGCCGCTGAAATCGCTCTCCGAAATGCTGAGCGCGCCCAAATTGCAGATCGCGCCGCCCGCCGCCCATTCGCCTTCTTCCCATTCGATGCAGGTCCGCGCTTCAGCTTGGGCCGCGCCATCGCGCAGGGTCAGGCTGTCGATGGTCAGATCGCCTTCCTGGCCGACAAAGAAAATGCGAAAGAAGTCTTCGCCACTGATGACAAATCCACCGCCCATGATGCTGATCGGCGACCGAATCTCTGGCAACTCAGCCAGCAGCAAGACATCGGATGTCAGTACAATCGTGTCCGCGCCGCTACCGGCCGCGCAGCCGCCGATCGCACGATCCTGGTTGGCCGAGTCAATGGCTTCCGCGAGCGCGCAGGCGCCCTCGACCGTGATGTCGGCGGCATTGGCAAGCGAAACGCCCAAGCCTGCCCAAAGCAACAACAGCAAAGCAAACGCATATGTCCGCCGCACTCCGAACACCGCGGAAAATTCAGGCTCAAATTTAGCCATCGTTGCAACTCCACAAGACTAAGCTCTGCCCATCAACTTACCGTAGCGCGAAATCGCGAACAATAAAAGCGTGCCCTTTCTTTCCCAGGCGGCCCGCTCCCGAGTGTCGGTGTACAATAGGCGCAAGCGGGCGAATCCCAAGGAGATGACCCATCATGGCATCATTCACGCGCCAGGAAGCCCTCGATTACCACCGCCGCGGCTGACGGGGCAAAATTCAGATTTGGTTGAGGAAGACGCTTTGCGCCTCAGGGGAGCCGTGACAGAATCTCGTCCAGCTTCAAGTTCTCGAGGTAGGTCAATATTACAACGATGGCCGTCGCCACCGCGAGGATAAACCGCTGCATGCGCTTTTCCACGCGTTCAACATCCGCTTTTGTCGCGAGATGCTCATACGTGCCTTTTAATTCGGCGGTATCCGATACGTTCTCGTCCACTCTGCGCTCTACGCGGTCAAGCCGGCTGTTCATCGCTTCAGCCGCCATAATGTCATATTCTTCGCTGAGACGTTCATTTGGCTTTCAGGCGAGTCTAATCACATATTCGCCTCAAATGTAACAGAACACGGGCCGCATTGTCAAAGCATTTTGCGATGCTGACTATGGTAAAATATGGCGGTCAAACGGACACAGGGGACCGCCGACATGGCATCATTCACAAGACAAGAAGCCCTCGATTACCACCGCCGCGGACGTCCGGGCAAAATCCAGATCGCGCCCACCAAGCCGCTCGACAGCCAGCTTCACCTCTCGCTGGCGTACTCACCCGGCGTCGCCGAAGCCGTGCTCGAAATCGACAACGATCCCCTGGCCGCTTACGAGATGACCGCGCGCGCCAACCTGGTCGCCGTCATCTCCAACGGCAGCGCCATCTTGGGCTTGGGCGACCGCGGTCCGCTGGCTTCCAAGCCGGTTATGGAGGGCAAGGGCGTGCTCTTCAAGAAGTTCGCCGATGTCGATGTTTTCGATATCGAAATCACCTCGCAGAGCGTCGAAGAAGTGATCGACGTTTGCAAGGCGCTGGCGCCCACCTTCGGCGGCATCAACCTGGAAGACATCAAAGCGCCCGAATGCTTCGAGATTGAAGAGCGCCTGCGCGAAGAGTTGGACATCCCCGTCTTCCACGATGATCAGCACGGCACCGCCATCATCTCGGGCGCCGCTCTGCTCAACGCGCTGGAAATCACCGGCAAGAAGACGGAAGACATCAAAGTGGTCATCAATGGGGCGGGCGCCAGCGCAATCGCCACGGGCAAATTCTTCAAGTCGCTGGGCGTCGCCCGCGAGAATATCCTCATGCTCGATTCGCGCGGTGTGCTGCATCATCAGCGCGAAGACAATATGAATATCTACAAAACCGAATTCACCGTGCCCACCCACGCGCGCACCCTGCACGAGGCGCTGCAAGGGGCGGACGCGCTGATCGGCTTGTCCATCGCCGGCGCCGTCACCCAAGAGATGATCATGGGCATGGCGCCCGATCCCATGCTTTTCGTGCTCGCCAATCCGACGCCCGAAATCATGCCGGAATTGGCGCTGGAAGTCCGCCCCGATGCCATCATCGGCACCGGACGCAGCGATTACGTCAATCAGGTTAATAATGTGCTGGGCTTCCCCTTCATCTTCCGCGGCGCCTTGGACGTCTACGCCAGCGGCATCAATGAAGAGATGAAGATGGCCGCCGCCCGCGCCTTGGCCGCCTTGGCGCACGAAGATGTGCCCGACAGCGTCTTGCTGGCTTATGGCGAGGAGTCGATCAAGTTCGGCAAAGATTACTTGATCCCCAAACCGCTGGATCCGCGCGTGATGCTCTGGGTGGCGCCGGCGGTGGCGGAAGCGGCGATGGAGTCCGGCGTCGCCCGCCGCCAAATCGACATCGAGCAATACAGGCTGGAACTCATAAGCCGGCAGGGACGGGGCCGTGAAGTGCGCCAGAACATCGTCAATCGCGCGCGCGCCGGCCGCCCTCAGCGCATCGTCTTCCCCGAAGGCGAAGAACCCAAGATCATCCGCGCCGCCATGCAAGTCCGCGATGAAGGCATCGGCGAGCCGATTCTGCTGGGCCGCCCCGAGCGCATCCGCCGAACCATCGACAGCCTGGGCTTGAATTACACGCCCAATTGCTATGATCACTACGAAGCTGATAACCTGAATGACTACGGCGACCTGCTTTACGAATTGCGCCATCGCAAGGGCTTCACCTTGGGCAAGGCGCGCTCGCTGGCGCGGCAACGCAATTATTATGCTTCGCTCATGGTTCACAAAGGCGATGCCGACGCCATGGTCAGCGGGCTGGCTTACGAATACCCCGATGTGATCCGCCCGGCGCTGCAAGTCTTCGGCACGCGCGCTGGCGCCACCCGCGCCGCCGGCGTCTATCTGATGATTGTCGATGGCCGCACTTATCTATTCAGCGACGCCACCGTCAATATCGACCCCGATGCCGAAACGCTGGCTGAAATCGCCGTGCTCGCCAACGACTTCGCGGTGACCCTGGGTCTGGATCCGCGCGTAGCCATGCTGTCCTTCTCCAACTTCGGCTCGACGCCGCATCCGCACAGCGACAAGGTTGGCCGCGCCGTATCGCTCGTTCGCGAGCGCCGCCCCGATATCACCGTCGATGGCGAGATGCAAGCCGATACCGCCGTCGTGGTCGACATCATCGAAGAGCGCTATCCCTTCAGCAGCGTCCGCGATGCCAATGTGCTGGTCTTCCCCAACCTGGACGCGGCCAATATCTCCTACAAGCTGCTCAGTCGCCTGACGGAAGCGGAAGCGATTGGTCCGATTCTGCTGGGCATGGGCGCGCCGGTACACGTCTTGCAGGCCGGGGATGATGTGGAAGATATTGTCGCAATTGCCGCCGTCGCCGCGATGGATGCGCATGGGCGTGGGGCGTAGGGCGGATTCCCCAACGTCTGCCGTAGGGGCGACCCATTGGGTCGCCCGCGCTCGAATTACCACAGATTCACTACAGAGGCGCGAGCAAAACTACGAGGCGATAATTCCGAGCATATGAATGAGCAAGCCAGCGATGATGGTGAATCCGATGCCGGTGATCCATTGTAAAAGTTGAACTCGCGCCGCCAATGTCGCGATCTCACTCTTAAGGTCTCCTACGTCGGCTTTGGTCGCGACGTGTTCATAAGCGCCTTCAAGACGCGCGACTGACCGCTCAACGGCGGGCAGCTGATCCTGTAAACTCTCTGCGGCCATGAATCTTCCCTTTCGATTCAGAATATAGCAGGAATGACTCACATTACAATTGGCGCGCTGGGATGGGCGGCGGACGCTCCCTCGCGCGGGGCAGGGCGCTCTTCCCAACGACTGCTAAAGGGGCGACTCTGTGAGTCGCCCTTTTCGTAAACATACCGGGAGTTATGCAAGCTCAGTTCTTACACGTTTACATGTACCCCTACCTTCGGTCGTATTCATCATGCCTTGACTGGCCAATAAGGCTGCGTTAGAGTGACAAAAGAACAGATGAGCGAAACTTTCACCAGCCAATTTCGCTGCCATCATTTCGACTGGCATGCAGCCAGCAAAAGAATCGCTAGTGAAGACAAAGCGAAAGCGACCTAGGTCTCAAGATGGCGAACAACCAGATGCTTGTATATCGATCCGACGACGGTGAAACACGTGTTGAAGTTCTGCATCAGCATCAAACACTCTGGTTAAGCCAACGCGACATGGCTGAACTTTTCCAGCGCGATGTCAAGACAATCAACAGGCATGTGCAGAATGTTTACGCAGATGGCGAACTGGAGGCAGAGCGAACTATCTCGTATTTTGAGATAGTTCAATTGGAAGGGAAACGCACTGTACGGCGCGAAGTGGCGCACTACAACCTGGACATGATCATTTCTGTCGGCTACCGAGTCAACTCGATACGCGGCACGCAATTCCGAATCTGGGCGACTAAGCAACTCAGAGAACTCATCATCAAGGGCTTCGTACTAAACGACGAAAGGCTTGCTATTGGCGGATCGCCGTATTTTGATGAATTGCTTCGGCGAGTCAGAGCCATACGGGCGTATGAAGCCAACTTCTACCGCCAGGTGAGAGACATTTTCTCGCTCAGCTACGATTACGATGAGGATCCAGAAAAGACGCATCTCTTTTTTGCAAGAGTCCAGAATAAGTTGCACTACGCTATCCATGGGCACACCGCCGCTGAATTGATTGCGGAACGCGCAGACAGCAAGAAACGCAATTTGGGACTGACGAATTGGAGCAAAGAGAACATTACCCTTGCGGATGCACGGGTCGCGAAGAATTACATGGATGAAGATGAGTTAAAGGGGCTTGAACTGCTTGTCGAGCAGTTCCTGTCCTTTGCGGAGTTTCAAATTCTCCGCAAACGCTTGATGTATATGTCCGACTGGATACTTAAGCTGGATCAGTTTATCGGAGAGCTCAACGATCTTGATGTTCTCGACAATGCCGGGAAGGTATCGAGCGCCAAGATGCGGGCGCTGATAAGACAGCGATACCAAGCCTATAAGCAGCGCCGGATCGCGGAGACAACGGACGACGATCTGTAGTCGGTTGCGCCATCCGCAAAATCGCCAAACCGCCGAAAAAGCATTCGCGCCGGCGGCGGCAAAATGACAAGTTGATTATATGAGACAAAAAACATTTTGCATTATCGAGAATCATGGAATCGATTCTCACGAAATCCGAAACGTCCGCACAAGCGGTGCTGCGCATCCGCCGCGCACGATCTTACCACCGTAGTCGGCTTTTCTCGGTGTACTCAATTAGCTCGGTGACCTCGGTGGTGAAAAGATTTTCTGTCGAGCGTCACTTTGTGGTTAACGTAGATGACAGACAATGATGTGCTATCATATGGGGATAGAAAAACTATTTGAGGATAATCTCATGCGATACCTATTGCTTACCCTTATTATGTTCCTTTGCATCGCGCCAGCCCTGGCGACCGACTACACGCTAGACGAAAACTGCACCCTCGCCGACGCCATCAGGGCAGCCAACGCTGACGAAGAGCGCGGCGAATGCCCAGCCGGCGAAGGCGCCGACTCGATCACGCTCAGCGCCGACATCACTCTGGAAGGCGAACTGCCGCGCGTCCTCTCCGAAATCACCATTGACGGCGCCGGCTTTACCATCAGCGGCGACGAGCAGTTCCGCATCTTCTATGTCGATGGCGGTGCGCTCATTCTGCAGAACATCCATCTGACGGCGGCGCTGGCGCACAATGAGGTCAGCTTCACCTTTGTCGATGGCGTAACCGGCAGGAGCAAGAGCGGCGGCGCCATAATAGCAAACCGCGGCAGCCGGCTGGAGTTGATCAGCAGCCGCTTCACCAATAATGTGGCCGAAGCCTATGGCGGCGTGCTGGATAGCTGGGACAGCGAAATCAATATTGTCGACAGCGAATTCAGCGGCAATATGGCGGGGGATGGCGGCGCGATCGGTTCGGCTTTCAGCGTGGTCACCATCAACAATAGCAGCTTCGACGGCAACACAGCCGCGAGCACCGGCGGCGCGCTGCAGGTGTTTAATGGCAGCGCCCACGTCACCGATACGACCTTCACCGGCAATACAGCGGCTGAAGACGGGGGAGTGATCAACGTCTTTGCCGGCACGGTGGAACAGAGCGGCAACAGCTTCAGCGACAACGAAGGCGGTGACTGCGCTGGCTGCGAATAAGCGCGCCACACTGCCTGAATCTCGCTGAGCCAATTGAGCGACCAACGCAGACCGACGCCATTGGCGCATAGCCGCCACCATGACAATCACAGCGGCAATCTCACCCCTCCCTGAAGCATCGGGGAGGGGCCGGGGGTGGGGTTGTCGCGGAATGGTCTTGGCGCCGACGCGTGGATAACCAGCGACAATGTGGTATCATCAGCAGACAAATATAGTTATGGAGGCTTTACCATGCGGTACTTCTTGATAATCCTTATTTTGCTCCTTTGCTCCGCGCCAGCGCTAGCAACCGACTACATGCTGGACGAAGACTGCGGCCTGGCCGATGCCCTTAGAGCAGCCAATGCCGACATGGAGCGCCGCGAATGCCCAGCCGGCGAGGGTGCCGACACCATCACGCTTACTGCTGATATCACCCTGGACGGGGAACTGCCGCGCATCATCTCCGATATCACCATTGATGGCGCCGGCTTTACCATCAGCGGGGATGGGGAATGGCGCGTATTTTATGTCGATTTGGGCGGCTCGCTCACCCTGCAAAACATCCATCTGACGGAAGCGCGCGCGCACAACGAGGTCAGCTTCATCAGCGTCTGGGGTTCGACCGACTACAGCAAGAGCGGCGGCGCCATCCTGGTCAACCGCGGCAGCCGGCTGGAAATAATCAGCAGCCGCTTCACCGACAATGCGGCGGCCGACTTCGGCGGCGTACTGGATGCCTGGGATAGCGAAGTTGTTGTCAACGACAGCGTATTCATTGAGAACAAGGCGGAGGACGGCGGCGCGATAGCTTCGGCGCTCAGCGTGGTCACCATCAGCAATAGCACCTTCGAGGGCAACCGTGTGCGGGACGACGGCGGTGCGCTGCAAGTGTTTAACAGCACCGCCTACGTAACCGATTCGCAGTTCATTGGAAATGTAGCCGCGCGTAATGGCGGCGCAATTACTGTCTTTCGGGGCACGGTGGAACAAAGCGGCAATACCTACAGCGACAACGTCGGCGGTGACTGCTTTGGCTGCGAATAAGCGCGCCACACCGCCTGATTTTGGCTGAGCCAAAGTAGACTATTGATCGACGCTGGCAGCGCGATTAGTAATTGCGCTCTCGGCATTGACCGAAAACAGAAGGCGATTTCCAAAACAAGAGAATCGTTGTACGGGCGAGCGACCTCCTAGTGGGTGTCTACGCGCAGCGGTGGCTCGCCCAATCGTGCTTAAGACTTCAAACCGATTTCGCATGACTAACGAGGTTCTAGTGCGGCGCCTCGCTGGTTAATGTCTTTGTACTTTTCCTGTCGTTGTGGTTAAACTCAAAATAGCGGCAATTCATCGAGGCGCGCCAAATGGCACACTCCCACCACCACCATCACGACCACAGCCACGACCATCACCACCACAGCGGCAACATCTTGGTCAAGATCGCGGGGGCGCTGCACCTGCCAGGCTTCACCCATGACCACAGCCACGCCGATCTCGCGGGCGACCGCGCCTTCCTGGACAATCGCCTCGCCGTCCGCACCGTCTGGATCGCGCTCATCGCCCTCGGCTTGACGACTGCGCTGCAAGTCGTCATCTATATCGCCAGCGGCAGCGTCGCCTTGCTCGCCGATACCGTGCATAACCTCGGCGACGCCCTCAACTCGATTCCGCTGCTCTTCGCCTTTTATGTCGCCCGCCGCGCCGCCAACAAGCGCTACACCTACGGCTATGGCCGCCTGGAAGATATCGCCGGCGTCTTCATCGTCATCTCCATCGGATTCAGCGCCGCCTATATCATCTACGAATCGGTGCAGCGCCTGCTCAATCCGCTGCCGCTGGAGAACCTGGAATGGATCGCGCTGGCAGCGCTGGTCGGCTTTGTCGGCAACGAGCTGGTGGCGCTGATGCAAATCCGCGTGGGCAAACGCATCGGCTCCGATGCCATGATCGCCGATGGTCAGCATGCCCTCATTGATGGCTTGACTTCACTGGCGGTGCTGATCGCCGTGCTTGGCACGCTCATTGGCGTCCCCATCCTCGATCCCATCGTCGGCGTCGTCATCGGTTTCGCCATCATTGGCATCACCTGGAACGCGATCAAAGCGATCTGGTATCGGATGATGGACGCGGTTGATCCCCATTTGGTCGAGCATGTCGAAGCTCATGCGCGCGCCGTCGCCGGCGTCGAAGAGGTACTGACCTTGCGGCTGCGCTGGGTCGGGCATCGCATGTACGGTGTGATGAAAATCGCGCTGCCGGCCGACGCGTCGCTGGAGGCGAGCGGCGAAATCGTGCATGCCGTGCAGCACGAAGCGAGCCATGTCATTCCACAGCTGGAAGAACTGACAGTCGAGGTCGTCCGCAGCGACGCCTGATGATTAGATTTTTTTGAGGCGAGCCACCGCTGCGCGTAGACACCCACTAGGAGGTCGCTCGCCCGTACGCGCGATAGGATTGTGGCTCGCCCGCCGCAGCGTCGGAATGTAGGGCGACAGTGTGAGTCGCCATCCCGCCACACGCAAGCCTTGTATGGGCGACCTATTAGGTCGCCCGCGAATCGTCGAGGATTTGTCCGTCTGAACGCTACCCGCCGGCCACCCGCAATTCGGCATTGGTATTGAGGTAGCGCCCCAGTGACTCGACTTCGATTTCAAGGGCAGGCAGTATCGCCGGATCAAGCGCTTCGAAAGGCTCGACGACAACTCGAATGCCAGCGCGCTGCTTCTCCAGTTTCCAGTTCGCTTTCGCTACTCCGTCGACTAGCAGGCAGGCGCGGATCAGTCCCCCGCCGGGATGCGCGCGCTTGGCGTAGGCGTCGGCGACCATGAAGCGGCGGCTCTCGTAGCCCAGCAGGTAGTTGTCATAACGCGGCAGCAGGCGGACAGTTGGCTCCTGTGACGGGGACGCTAGCAGTGCGGAATGCCGCTCCAGCAGCAGCGCCTCGCCGTCGGGAATGGACAGCGCAAGGCACTCGGCGCTGACGGCAGCCCAAGCCTGTTTGACCTGCGCTGCCGTCAAGCCCGACCAGCGCTTGAAATCCGCCATCGTCGCCGGACCGTATGCCGCCAGGTAGCGCCGCGCGAATTCGCGCAATGGGTCATCCAGCGGCGCGACTGCGCTGGCACGCAGCCAATCGTCAAGCAGGACGTAGGTCAAGTCGCCGTCGACTTCGGCGCCGAGGCAGATCAAGCCACGCAGGGCGGCAAAGCGCACGAGATGATGAATAGCTTGCCCGGCGACCGGGATCCCACGTTCCGCGAGCCCGTCCGCCAGCTGCGCGCGCGACAAGGCCGTATCGCCTGTGAGGATATCGCGCATCTCTTCTAGCGCGGATTCGCGTACTTCCTCGGTCAAGCCGAGCTGCTTGTAGCGGCTGCGAGTTCCGCGGATGGCGGGCGGTCCGCACAAGTCGAGTTGGAGGGGGAGGTCTTCCGCCGCGACCAGATGCAGGGTGCCACGCAGCGTCCAGGTGAGCACAAAGGCTCGCTCGTCTTCGCGCGCGTGAACCACATCCGCTTGCGTCAGGTCTCGGCTTCGCGCCTGAAGTGCCAGCTGCGCCGACGACCATTCTTGCGATTGCAGGGCGAATAGGTTGCGGACGATTTTAGCAGCGGAAGACTGTCGGCTCCTGGCGCACAGCAGTTGCCGCCTTGCGCGCAACTTGCGTGCCTGATTCCAGGTCATTGATATTGAGGACATGAATGCTTTCCCATCATCAGTCAGGATTGAGTCCTAGTCGGCTCAATGTGATAATAGGTTGCTGCGGCAGCGCTGTCAAAGGACCTTATGTCGTTATGCAATCTGTATCGCGTCAGCGCAGTCTGGCGCTACTGCTTGTTATCATTAATACGCTTATCATGGCTGCCTGCCGCGCCGACGACCCGCGCATCCCCTTTGACAGTTTGGACTTCGCCTTGGCCGACGCCGGCAGCGGACAAAAACTCTTCAATCAATCGAATAACGAAGCGCCGTCCTGCGCCGCCTGCCACTCGATCAGCGGCGAAAGCAGCGGCATCGGCAATTCGCTGGCGGGCATTGCCGCGGTCGCCGCCGAGCGCGTTGCGAAGCAATCGGCCGAAGAGTATTTATACTGGAGCATCCTGCGACCGGGCCGGCACTTGGTCGCTGGTTATTCCAACATCATGTATGCCGGTTACGAAGACAGCCTGGAAGCGGCCGATATCGCCGACCTGATTGCGTATCTGCAGACCTTGGACTAGATCGACAGCGCAGCTCAGCGCGGCAAGGATTAATCCGGCTCGTTGCAAAATTGAAAGGGAGAACGTCATGGATGTAAGCACTGCCGGCGGCGCGCTGGCGATCAGCGTATTGCGCCTGCTGCATATCGTGGCCGGTCTAATCTGGGTGGGCGCAGCCTTGCTGATGTCCTTAACTATCGAGCCGACCGTCCAATCGTCCGGGGCGGAGGGAAGTCGTTTCTTGCGCGCGCTTTACCGCGATTCGGGCTGGCCGCGCCTGATTCCGCTTTCGGCGCTTGTGACCACTATCGCCGGCCTGCTTCTCTATGGCATGCTGTCTTATCACGAAGCGATGAGCAGCGCCATGGGTCTCATCTTGACCATCGGCGCGCTGTTTGGCTTGCTCGCTTTCGCCCACGGCTACTTCGCTGTCTGGCGGCGAATGGGCGCATATCGCCGGCTGCTTGCGGACGAGGACGTCAAAGCCGATACGCTGGCTGGGATTGAAGAACGTATGCGGCGCAATGGACGCGTCAGCATGTGGTTGGCGCTGGTCTCGCTAGTCTTGATGGCGGGCGCTCGCTACGCTGGTCCCATTTTTGGCTAGGAGCATCACCGATTCCGCGGTGCGCCGATTGAGCGAAACTTCATACCGCGTGTATATCGCTTTGCGTCAAAAGCGGAAGCCAAAGCATGACCGCTGAAACCCCAAGCCTTTCGCCGGAACCCTTCGCCGAAGCCGCGGAACCGGGCGAACAGGAACGCACTAATGCGCGCCTCGCCGGCGCCAGCGGGATATTAGCGTTGGGCAACATTTGCAGCCGCCTTCTTGGCCTCGTGCGCGAGATTGTGCTCACCTACTTGTTCGGCGCCAGCGGAGCGGTGGATGCTTTGCAGGTCGCTATCATTGTGCCCAAAGCCATCTATGATTTGCTGATCGGCGGGCATGTCAACGGCGCCTTCGTACCCGTTCTCAGCGATGTGATCACGACCCGCGGCAAAGCCGAGTTGTGGCGCGTTGTCTCCGCCTTGCTCAGCCTCGTCGTGGCGATTTTGGCGCTGCTGGTGCTGCTGCTCGAGCTGTTCGCGCCGCAGATTGTGCCGCTGGTGGCGCCTGGCGCCGAGATGGGGACGCAGCGGCTCGCCATCGACCTGCTCCGCTTGACCGCGCCAGCGTTGATGTTCATGAGCCTGTTTGCGGTGTTCAGTGGTACGCTCTTCGCCTTGCGCTCGTTCACATTGCCCGCTTTTGCCGGCGTCGTCTTCAATGCCTGCATCGTGATCGTGACCTTGGCGCTGGCGCCTTCGCTTGCCTTGATTCCGCAGTTGGAGCGCGGTTCACTGCTCGCGCCGTTCTTTGTCGCGCGGCCCGCGAATGGCATCATGGTGGTGGCGGCCGGCTGGCTGGCGGGCGCCTTCGCCCAAATGCTGCTGCAGATGCCGGGCTTGCGTTTGCGGCGGCTGCGTCCCAGCCTCAAATGGCGCCATCCAGCCTTGAAGAGCATAGGCTTGCTCTACATTCCGGTGATGCTGTCGCTGGTCATGGATACGCTGATTATCCGTCCCTTCAGCTACAATTTGGCTAGCCAGACGATCGAAGGCGGCATCGCCATAATGAATTGGGCGACAACGCTGGTCCAGTTTCCGCAGGGGCTGGTGGCGACCGCGATCAGCGTGGCGATTTTGCCGACCTTGGCGCGGCAAACGGCGGAGATGACCGAGGCGGCGCAGCGCGCTTTCAAGGACACGCTGGGGCTTGGTTTGCGTCTCACATCCACGCTTATCCTGCCAGCCGCAACTGGCTTATTCGTGTTGGCAGTTCCCATCATCGCGCTGCTCTTTGAGAATGGCGCCTTTCTCGCCGCCGATACCCAGGTTACAGCGACGGCGCTGCGGCTGTATCTGATCGGCTTGCCGTTTGCCGCGCTTGACCTGCTGCTGGTTTATGCCTTCTACGCGCGCAAGGACACGCTGACGCCAGCGCTGGTCGGCATCGTCAGCCTGGTCTGTTATCTGGCGGTCGCGCTACTGCTCTTTGAGCGTTTCGGCTTGTTCAGCCTGATGATCGCCGACAGCGTAAAGCACTTCGCGCACGCGTCGATCTGTGGATTATTGCTTTGGCGGCGTCTGGACGGCTTCGGATCGCAGCGGCTGGCGCGCACCGGCTTGAAGTCGGCGTTGGCTTCGCTAATCATGGTTGGCTTCGCGCTTGCAACCCTGCCGGCGCTGCGGCAATGGATAGGTGAGGAGAGCATCGCGCGGGAGGCGCTGCTGGTGGGCGTCTGCGCGCTGCTTTACGGCGGCGTATTCTTGCTGGCGGCGCGCATGCTCAAAATTCAAGAGTTGGCCTGGCTGCTGAAGCTGCTGCGCGAGCGTATTGCGGGCTAGGGCTTCAACGGGCGAGCCACCGTCTCGCCCCTACACATTTGGGATAGGGAGGGAGGGCGAACCACCGTCTCGCCCCTACAGGATTCGATATGAGCGGGGCTGCGCCATAGCCCTCGCGGTGAAGCTCGGTTAAACTTCCGCGAATATGTCCGCCGCTTGCGAAACTGCGGAATAGATTGCCTGATACCAATTGGAAGGTCCGTCTGAATGCGTTCACGACTTGACGAGGACAGCGGTAATCTATGGATCCTGTCTTGTATTATCTTCGCTGTCGGCGGCTTGGGCGCGGGTACGCTGGGCGTCGTCTGGATATACATTGAAGCCGACTTCAATGTCACGCTTAGCGCGCTGGGCGCGATGCTAACCGCCGCCACTATCGGCCGCACGATCACCAGCATGATCAGCGGACCGATCATCGGTCGCTTTGGCATCGGCTGGGTGATGATGGGCGGCGCTTTCATTGGCATATTCAGCCAGCTGGGCCTCGCCCTGTCGCTATCCTGGCCCATGTTCATGGTCGCCGCCGTTGGTCACGGCTTTGGTTCGGGCGTCATGGGCGTTGGGCTGAACGCATTTGCTGCCGTGCATTTCAGCGCGCGCCGCATGAACTGGTTGCATGGGAGTTTTGGCATCGGTTCCACGATCGGTCCCTTCCTCGTCACCACGATTGTAATTGACTTGGGTATCGAATGGCGCTGGATATACGCGCTATTCGCCAGCACGCGCGCCCTTATGTTTGTGATGTTTTATTTGACCCGGGACCGGTGGCGAATCAGCGAGGCGAAGACCAGTGGCGGCGGAAAGCCCCATGCCGGAATGCGGCAGACCTTGCGCCTGCCTGTCATGTGGCTGCTGGTGGGCGCCTGGCTGATGGCGACCGGCAATGAACTGGTCGCGGGCCAGTTTGCCAACAGCTTTCTGATTGGCGCGCGGGCGATCGAGCCTAAAGTCGCAGCAACCTGGGTCAGCATCTATTGGGCGAGTTTGACCGTCAGCCGCTTCTTCACCGGCGTCATCATCACGCGAATCAGCAGCAGTGGCTTCCTGCGTCTGAACAATATCAGCATCATGGTTGGCGCGGGCCTGCTGTCCTTGAATCTTAGCCCGCAGATGAGCTTGCTCGGCCTGGCGCTGATCGGTTTTTCAATCGCGCCTTTTGCTCCACTGATGACATCACATACGCCGGTGTTGGTGGGCAGCGGGCATACCGCTAACGCGATGGGTCTGCAGTTCACGGGCGCCAGCCTGGGTATGGCGCTCTTGCCCTGGCTCGGCGGCATTCTGGCGGAGACCTTCGGGCTGGAAGTCATACCGCAGTACGTCTTCGTTATCGCGTTGATCACGCTCGTATTCTACGAAAGCATCCTCTGGCGTGATTTCAAGCGGCCACGCGCGAAAGCATTGTAAGGACGTTGCTGGCGGGCGACCTGATAGGTCGCCCCTACAGGACCTTAAGGGAAGGAAGCGCGGTAGTTACGCCAATTGCTTGACCGCTTCGACCAGCGCCATAATATAACCGGTCGAATAGGCATGCCCGCGATGCCGCCAGCCGTCGTCATTGATCATTTCGGGTACGTGATCATCAATGATGAAGCCGGTGAAGCCGACCTCTTGCAGCGTTCGGATCGCCGCGACCACGTTCATATTGCCCTCGCCGGGGAAGCATTCCTGGAACTTGGGCACACAGCCTTGCACATCGCGGAAGTGCACATAGAAGATCTTGCCGCGCTCGCCAAAATAGCGGATGGCATCAAGTACGCCATCGTTATTGCTTTGGTCGGCATATACCATCTCGGAGAAGCAGCCCATGCAGAAGTCAAGCCCGTGATTGGGGCTGGGCACTGCCTCCAGCGCGCGCTTGAAATTCTCCGGCTTGTAGAAGACGCGCGCGATGCCGCCAAGCGCGGGCACCGGCGGATCATCCGGGTGCAGCGCGATCTTGACGCCCGCTTCTTCGGCCACCGGGATCACCGCCTCCATAAATGCTACATAGTTTTCGAAGATTTCGGCTTCGCTGTATTCGCGGTCTCCTGCTTCCGGGACCTGCGTAAGGCCCGAGACGACCTCGCCCGCCAGCGCTCGGTCGAGATCAAAGGCGGTCACTTTTACGCCGCCGCGCCCGACCGCCATCGGTGTGCGCCAAACCAGATTCGGCATCCAGGCGAGACCCAAAATGGGGATGCCGGCTTCGCCCATATTGCGCACGATAGTTTGATAATTGGCGGTTTGCTCGGCGCAGCGCTTGCCGTTCAGTATGGCTTCAGCGTAGAAATGCCGCGGCACATTCTCGATCGCTTCCAGCTCCAAGTCGTAGTCATTGACCCGCTGCTTCAAGCGCTTGAGATCGTCGACCTCCCAATAGCCTTTGTCATCAGGCAGGTCAATATCTTCTGGGATTAGGTCAATGCCTTTGCCGATCATATTGAATTGCACGCCCCCGACGCCCAATTGTTTGGCAAAAGTCAAGTATTCGTGCGTCGCCGCTGCATGCTGCCCCAAAGCAACTCGCATTTCACCGGTCACGATTTGTTTCCTCCATTTTCAGTTTGATATACGGATGCTAGTGTAACGCATTTGGCGGCGCGCCCAATTGCCGGGCGAGCGCGGCGGTAAGTCTGGCTTGCAGGCGCTATACTGGGCTGATAGCGTGTTTGGCTCAACGACCTTGCGGAATTTGCGAAAAATCACCGAGATTGTGCATGTCCAGCTTGGCTAAAGTCATTATTTGCATCGTTGTATCGGCCCTGTGTTCATTGGCTTTTCCCGCGTCTGGACAAGAGTCGGAGACAGCGTATTACGTCATCGACCGCATCGTCGGCAATTTGAAGCAGCCGACCGGCATCGCCTATTCGCCGGATGGTCTTTTGTTCATCACCGAACGCGCCGGGCGGATTCTGATCTTGAAGGATGGCGAGGTCTTGCGCGTGCCCTTCCTCGATCTGCGCGAGAAGGTCGATTCGGAGGCAAGCTTTGAGCAGGGATTGCTCGGCTTGGCTTTTGATCCGGCATACGCTGAAAACGGCTACTTTTACATTACTTACTCCGATGTCGAATTCACCGTTCATCTGGAACGCTACCAGGTTTCGCCTTATCGCTATGTCGCCTTGCCGGGCTCGGGCGAGCGACTCTTGTCGGCGCCGCAGGCTTCATCGCTACACAAGGGCGGGCATTTACGCTTTGGTCCCGATGGCTATTTGTATATGTCGGTGGGTGATGGCGGCTTGTCGGAAGAGTTGGATTCGACCGGTCAAAACATTGATGACTTGCGGGGCAAGCTCTTGCGCATTGATGTGAGCGGGGAGCTGCCGTACACGATTCCCGAAGACAATCCCTTCGTTGGGCTTCAAGGTTATCGACCGGAAATCTGGCTGATGGGCTTGCGCAACGCCTGGAAATTTAGTTTCGCGCCGGATTCGCGGGCGCTGTTCATTGCTGATGTCGGTTGGTCGACAAGCGAAGAGATCAACTACCTGCCGGCGCATCACTCTGGCGGCGCCAATTTTGGCTGGCGGATTTTTGAGGGCGACGCGCTCGTCGAACAGGAAGACTCGACGAAATCGGCGGAGGAATTGGCTGAGGGAATGACCTTTCCTATCTATTCTTATCCGCACGTGAAGCCGCTCGGTTATGACGGCAGATTTCCGGTCGGCTGCGCGGTGATTGGCGGTCCGGTCTATCGCGGGGCGGCTATGCCGGAGCTGCGAGGCATGTACATCTACAGCGATTATTGTCACGGCGAATTGTGGACGCTCTGGCAAGACGAGGACGGCTGGCATTCGCAGAAGCTGCTGGAGACCGACCTGAACGTGACTGCGATTGATGAAGATCTAAAGGGGGAGATCTATATCACCAGCATCAACGGCATCGTGCACAAGCTGATTCACGCGCCGGAAGGCGACAATGATTATGATGGCTTGCCCAACGCTGACGACAATTGTCCGCAGGTCGCCAACCCGGACCAAGCCGATCATTGGGGCGCCCTCGGCGTTGGCGATGCTTGCGACCAGGAATTCTTCTTCAGCAAGCGGGGCGAAACCGAAGTGAAGATGTTTCAGCAGCATTATGGCGCCTTCCATATCTACGCCTGCAACAGTGGCGGCTGCGGTTTCGTCGCCAATCTTGAGCCGGGCGTTCTCTTGGCGGAGGGCGGTACGCGCCTGCGGAATGAGCAGTTTGGCTGGACGATTGAGGCGGCGTTTGCTGGGGACTGGTCCGAGGGCGCTGTTTTCGATGTGACGATTTTTGATGGCGATGGCGCTTATTTTGTCGATGACTTGCAGCTCGTCATTGCGGAAGCGAGCCTGTCATGGAGATATGCGGACTGATATGAGCGGTTTGATAGGCAAAATTTGAAATGTCGGGGAAGAAGGTACTGGTCAGCGGATCGGACGGGCGGATTGGGCGCGCGACGGTGTTGGAGCTGCAGGCTCACGGCTACGATGTGAGGCCCGCTGATTTGAATGCAACCCAGCCATGGGACACGCAGATCGTCGATTTCACTGACCTGGGTCAGGTCATTGGTGTCATGCAGGGGCAGGACGCCGTCATCCACCTGGCGGCCATACCATCGCCGAGCGTCCATACCGCTGAAGTCGTCTTCCGAACTAACGTAATGTCGACTTTCAACGTGCTGGAAGCGGCGACGATTCTCGGCATACGCAATATCGCGATGGCGAGCAGCATTTCGGCGCTGGGTTACGCTTTTCGTCATCGTCCCTTCAATCCGCTTTACCTGCCGATTGACGAAGCGCATCCGTTGCTTTCGCAAGATTGCTACGGGCTGTCCAAAATGATCGGCGAAGAACTGGCGGAAGGATTTTCCCGGCGGAATCCCGCAATGTCGCTGGTCAGTCTGCGCTTCACCTTCGTTGCCGATGAGTCAGCGCAATCGTGGCTGCCGGCGGCGCGTCAGCAAGCGACGGATAATGTATCCACCTACGGCGCCTTCTGGACTTTCGTCGATGTGCGCGATGCCGCGAGCGCATGTCGCTTGGCGCTGGAATACGAGGCGCCGGGCCACGAAGCATTTTACATCTGCGCGCCGATCATATACCGGTGCGAAGACATACGGGATTTGATGGCGAAGCATTTCCCCGGCGATTATCCTATTGCCGATTCCGTGCGCGGGGGCGCAAGCCCGGTCGACGTCAGCAAGGCGGCGCGGCTGCTGGGCTGGCGGGCGCGTTACAATTGGGACCGCTCGCCGCTGTCTTAGCAGCCCATGATTTGCATAAAGCGGATTCGCTGTGGTACACTCTCGCCACTGTGTCAATTTAGTGCTTAAAAGCTAGTGGACGACCCTGTCGAGCCTCCTTCTCGGAGTCCCACGCACATAGTAAACGCGTCAGCCGTGCATGAGTATTCGTGGCCGGTCGTTTTTGGCTTGCGACGCGGTATGGGCAGCAGCTAATGGATGAACGAAGCGCGCAGTTGCTGCTGCTCTGTTTGGCGCTGGGCATCCACGCGGCTGTAAGTCTGCTGAACGCGGCATTGCAGACGGTTTCGGATGCTGCCATGCGCGAGCGGGCGCAAGATGGCGACGAGACGGCGCGGCGTTATCTGGCCTTGACCGAGGACTCGCTAAGGCTGAGCATGACCGTCAGCATCACTCATATCCTGACGCGCTTCGCCTTCGCCGTATTGCTCGTTCTGCTAGTGATCGAAAGCTTCGCCAGTGGCGGCGTGGGCGCTCGTCTTGCTTTGGCGGTTGCTAGCGTTTTCGTTGGCGCCGGCTTGACCCTGATCGTTGGCGACCTGGCGCCGGAGGCGATTGGTACTGCCCACGCAGAAAGCATTGTCGGTCGGTCGGTCGGGCCGATGCGCCTCTTGCACGTGATCGTCTCGCCATTGACCGCCTTCGTGCTGATGATCAGCCGCTTGCTGTCGCGCATTTTCGGCGGCGATGCTTTGGCCATGGTCAATCTGGTGACGGAAGAGGAGATCATGAGCCTGGTCCATGCGGGCCACAGCGGCGGCGCGATCGAAGAAGACGAAAAAGACATGATCGCTTCGGTGCTGCAACTGGATGAAAGCAGCGCCCGCGAATTGATGACGCCGCGGATAGACATTGTGGCGCTGAAGGCGGACGCGACCGTAGGGGAAGCGCTTTCCGCCTTTGCCGATTCCGGTTTTTCGCGCATACCCGTTTATGAAGAGAGCATCGATAGCATCAAGGGCTTGCTTTATGCCAAGGACATCCTGACCGTGGTCAAGGATGGCGAGGATTTCGCACGGCGCGAGATTGGCGAGCTCGCCCGAGCTGCCTATTTTGTGCCGGAGACGAAGGCGGCGGACGCGCTGCTGAAAGAACTGCAAGAGAAGAACGTGCACCTGGCGATCGTGGTCGATGAATACGGCGGTACTTCGGGCTTGGTCACGATCGAGAATCTGATTGAAGAGATCGTCGGCGATATCCGCGACGAGCATGACTTCGCCGAAGAAGAAGATTATGTCGAAGTCGGCGATGGTTCTTATTTGATCGAAGCGAGCATGGACCTTGATGACATTAATTCGCTACTCGGCTGCTCCATTGATACCAGCGCCGCAGATACTCTGGGCGGCTACATTTATTGGACGCTGGGGCGGGTGCCGCAGGCGGACGAAACAATCGAAACTGATATCCTGCGCATGACGGTTCAGTCCATTGACGGCCACCGCATCCGCAAGGTCAAGGTGCGCAAGATCCCGGACGATGCGTTTGACAGAGCGCGCCCGCAATCTCACCCCATCCCCCGGCCCCTTCCCCAGCAAGCTAGGGAAGGGGAGTAATGCTGGCGAGATGAGTCTTACGACCATTTACTTGGCACTATTGAGGATGCCGCAATGACAGAACCCAGTGATCAGCAATTGATCGATGCCGCCATCGCCGCCAGCCAGCACGCCTATATGCCCTACAGCAATTACCGGGTTGGCGCGGCACTGTTGACGGCGGATGGCACAGTCTACGGCGGCTGCAATATTGAAAGCGTCAGCTTTACGCCAACAGTCTGCGCTGAGCGCACAGCCGTATTCAAAGCGGTCAGCGAGGGGGAGCGGGAGTTCAGCGCGATCGCCGTGGTCACGCGCGACGCCGGCTCGCCTTGCGGCGTCTGTCGCCAGATGATGTACGAATTCGCGCCCGATCTGCGCGTCATCCTCGCGGATTTGGATGGGAAGGCGCATCTGGTCACGACGCTGCGCGAGCTGCTGCCTCATGGCTTCGGTCCGATGCACCTCGACAGCGCCTCCTAGCGCGTCGGTCAAGTCGTAGATTAATCGTAGCGTGGCATAGGTGAAATAGCCGCGTCCCTTGGGCTATCCTGAATCAAGAAAGCTTGATAGGGATGCTCAACATGCACGGATTCCGCCTATTGCGACTAATCGCCTTTCTGTTTGTTTCCTGTCTCTTCGGGACCGTGGCGCCATTGCTCGCGGCCGAAGATTTTATTGAGTTGAGCGCGGGCTGCACACTGCATGACGCCATCATCGCCGCCAACAGCGACGCGGAATCGGGCGCCTGTCCGGCTGGGCGCGGCGCTGACACGATTCGCTTGACAGCGGATGTCACGCTCGAGCGCGAGCTGCCGCCGATCCTCTCGACGATTAACATTGAGGGAGACGGTTACAGCATCAGCGGGGATGATCAGTTTCGCATATTTCATGTGGATGAGGATGCCTCGCTTACCATCAGGAACATCCTGCTAACAAGGGGCTACGCCGAGCGCGGCGGCGCGATTTTGAATCAGGGACTAGTCAACGTTATCGACAGTCAGCTGAACGACAACAGCGCTGCCCATGGTGGCGCCATCTATAACGCTGGAGGCGCACTGACGGTTGAATCCAGCGCCTTTGACGGAAACAAGGTTGAAGGAAATGCTGAAGGAACGGGCGGCGCGATCGCCAACCAAGGCGATTCGATAGTCAGCCACAGTCTGATTACAGATAGCTGGGCGGTTTTCGGCGCCGTCTACAACGGTGGCGACATGACCATCCGCAGCAGCACGCTTTCCGCCAACAAAGGCTTCTATAGCGGCGCCATCGAGAATAGAGGCTGGCTTACTATCGAACAGAGCGACATTAAAGACAACGACTCGCATCAGAATGCCGGCATCTCAAGCGAGGGACCGACCTCGCGCCTGGTCGTCAGCGACAGCACCATAAGTGGAAACAGGAGCGATCTTTACGGCGGCGGGCTAAAGGCCTTCGGCACGGCAATCCTCACGCACGTCACCATCATCGACAACGAGTCGGGGGAAGGCGCTGGAATTTATCGTTACGAAACTATGGGCGGATTGGTGATCCTGCGCAACAGCATCGTCGCTGGCAACAAGGGCGGCGATTGCACGGTCGGTTTGCACGAGCAGACCAACAGCATCATCGCCGATGGCAGCTGCGACGCCTGGATGAGTGGCGATCCCAAGCTGGAACTGGTCGAGGGCCGCTATGAGCCGCTGGCCGGCAGCCCGGCGATCGCCGCCGCAGATCCGAGCTACTGCACCAAAGTCGACCAATTCGGCAGCGACCGACCGACGGAAGATCCCTGTGATATCGGCGCGATTGAGTCGACGAATGCCGCCGCGCCCGACCTTAGCCCAGCCCGCAGGGCGAGAGCGCGGCCCGAGCCCTGCACGCTCGCCCATCAGATCATCGCCTCTAATACCGATGCCCCCTACGGCGCGTGCCCGGCGGGGGAGGGCGCCGACATCATAGTGTATAAGGGCGCGCTTCCGGAGGAACCACTGCCGGCGATCACTTCGGATATAACAATTGTGGGCAATGGCGGAACAATCCAGCCCGTCGGCCGAGACGCTTTCCCGCTATTCGAGGTGCTGGGCGGTCATCTTCGCCTTCGCAATCTGACCCTGCGCGGCGGATACAGCCCCTGGACCGGCGGTATGATCGCTGTGTTGAAGGGCAAATTGACCTTGGAGGGTGTCACGATTCGCGACAGTTCCGCGGTCGTCGGCGGCGCCATCTTCAACGACGATGGCGACGTGACGATAGTGGACAGCCGCTTCATCAATAATCGCGCCATTGACACGGGCAGCTGGAATTCTGGCGACGGCGGCGCAATCTACAACAGCGGCCGGCTGGAAGTCCGAAACAGCGTCTTCAGCGCGAACGAAGCGATGTATGGCGGCGCCATCAGCAATCCCGGTGAGGAGGCGCGCGCGCAAATCACGGACAGCAAATTTGCCAGCAACACGGTCACGGCTTTGGGCGGCGCGCTAAGCAGTCGCAACGGGAGCATGCGTATCGACCGCAGCCTGTTCCTGGACAACTTTGCCAGGGGGCTCAAACGGTATCCGACGAATCCGGCTATGGGCGGCGCGATCTTCGGCATGGATGAGATTCACATTCGCAACAGCACTTTCATCGGCAACGGAGCGGCTTTCGGTGGCACGCTCTATTTCGACCATCCGAATGCGACGCTGGAGCACCTGACCATTGTGCAGAATAATGGCAGCGGCATATACGCCCTGGATCACAGCGCGGAAGGCGCGTTTGAGATGTTCAACAGCCTAATTGCGGGCAACAAGGGAGCGGACTGTTGGGTCTCAGAGTATATTCCGGTCATCGTCATGCGCGGCAACCTGATTGAGGATGGCAGCTGCGACCCGGCGCTGGAAGCCGATCCGCTTCTGCCCGCATTCGACGCCATGCGCAGCATATTCCCGCTGCAGGCTGGCAGCCCAGCGATTGACGCGGGCGATCCTGAGCATTGCCTGCCTTATGACCAACTGGGCAGGGCTCGTCCCATCGGCGCCGGCTGCGACATTGGCGCTATTGAGTACGTGGCGGCTTAGCCATATCGCGCGATTCGTCATCTCTTGAACGCATACTTGTGTTGCGGGATGATCTATGGCATTTTCGTCTCGGAGGTTGAGCCATGCCCAAGATCACCGTGAACGCCGATTGCGGCGACGCGCCGGAGATGGCGCTGCTGCGCGACCTGAATATCGCCTTCGCTAGAGCCGATGTCGAGGGCATCCTCGCATTTTTTAGCGAAGATATCCGCTGGCAGATCATGGGCGGATCCGACCTGCGCGGCAAAACAGCGGTGCGGGACGCCTTGGAAGCGATGAAGGATGTGGTCACGCGCGAGCTGGTCATCGATTCGATCATCACGCAGGGGCGCGGGGGCGCGATCAGCGGCGTGATCACAACCGAGCAGGGCGCTTCGGTCGCCTTCTGCGATGTCTGCCAATTCGCGCCGGCGGGCAGGCTTTTGATTGAGTCGATGAAGTCGTACGCTATCGACATAAAAACGGAGGACTAGCCCATGCAGAAAATCGTCACCTACCTGTGGTTTGACGGTCGGATTGAAGAGGCGCTGGAATTCTATACTTCGCTGCTGCCCGATTCTCGCGTCGTCGAGATCATCCATTACAATGCGGTTGGACCGGGCTCACCCGACGAAATCATGTTCGCGATCTTTGAGCTGGCGGGTCAGCGGTTCACGATCGTCAACGGCAACACTTTCTTCAAACCCAATGCCGCCATGTCGCTCTGCATCAATTGCGACAGTCAAGCCGAGATAGACCGGCTCTGGGAGATGATGACCACGGATGGCGGTGCTGAAAGCGTTGCGGGCTGGCTGACCGATCGCTTCGGCGTCTCCTGGCAGGTTTCGTCGACCCGATTCCATGAGATGCTCGCCAGCGATGACGCCGCGGCGGTGGAGCGCGTCACCAGAGCCTTTATGCAGATGAAGAAGCTGGATATCGCCGAGCTGGAACGGGCTTTTGGCGGCGAGTAAACCGGCGCCTTCCCGTCATGCGCCGGCAAGACAGTTGTACGGTGGAAGACATGCGAGATTGGCTTGAGAAATGAGAGCGGATCCTATGCAAAAAATCGTCACCCACTTATGGTTCGATGGAGCTGTCGAAGAGGCGCTGGAAGTCTACACGTCACTCTTTGACGAAGCGCGTGTCAAACGGGTCTTGCGATACGGCGAAGGCGGGATGGGCGCGCCCGGCGACATCATGACTGCCGAGTTTGAACTGGCGGGGCAGGAATTCTGCATCATCAACGGCGGGCCCCACTATAAGCTCAACCCAGCGATGTCGCTTCTGGCGCATTGCGTCGATCAGGCGGAGGTGGACCGGCTGTGGGCGGGCTTGCTGGCTGAAGGCGGCGAGGAATTGCAATGCGGCTGGCTGACCGACCGCTTTGGCGTAACCTGGCAGATATTGCCAATAGCGTTGAGCGAGATGATGAGCAGCGATGACGCGGCGGCGGTGGCGCGCGTGACCGCGGCTTTTATGAAAATGAAGAAGCTGGATATCGCTGAATTGGAGCGGGCTTTTCGCGATGAGTAATCCGAAGCCAACTCGTCACGCGCCGGCGGAAGTGGACGAATATCTGGCGGCGCAAGAACCGGAGTTCCGCGCGACGCTGGAGCAACTGCGCGAGCTTATCCGGCGAATGGCGCCCGACTGCAGCGAACGCGTCAATTACAAGATCCCCATCTTTCGGCTGAAGAAGGATTTCGTCGCGATGTCGGCGGCGAAAAGGCATATCGGATTTCACACGATGAGCCGCGCGATTCCGATTGCGATGAAGGACGAACTCAAGGCGGCCGGAATCTGGATTTCCGGTACGACCTTTCATATCAAGCCGGGTTCAGCGCTGCCGGTTGCGCTGCTGGAAAAGGCGCTGCGGGCGCGGCTCGAGGAACTTGGCGCCTGACAGAGATTGCTCGATTGCGCAAGGACAGCGGGCTTACAGAATTGGCGCTTTCTGCGCACGAAAGAAAGCCCGCCCCTCATCGCGCATATAGAAGTCATGTCGCGCGTCGTACACTGCAAGATCGATGAAACCAGCCGTAGTTAGCGCCCTGTTTATTTCATCTATTGTGTACGCGCGTTGAGTTAACGTCACATCGTTGCGCCGCCAGAGCGCGTCGCCTTCGCGATCCTTTGTGAATATAGTGATGCTAATCGTCGCCAGCTTTTCGGCATCGTCATAGGTGGATTCTGTGATAACAGCCGCGTTGTCCGACCAGATATTGAAGTTGCCTGCCCAGCGAGTTTGAAAGCCCGCCTCCAGATTCATGTCGAATACGAAGACGCCCTTGTTCGCCAAATGGCGATATGCGCTGCGGAAGGCGGCTGTCAAATCATCAAGAGTTAGCAGGTGGTTCAAGCTGTCGTATGTCGAAAGAGCGATATCGAAGTCCTGCGGCAATTTGAAGGATCGGACATCAAAGAGCCGGAAGTCCGCTGCCGGAGCGTTTATGCGGGCGTATTTCAGCATCTGCAGCGAAGCATCGACGCCGACGACGCGGTAGCCGCGGTCGGTCAATGCATTGGCCAGTTGACCGGTTCCGCAGCACAAATCTAGAACCGTGGCATCAGCCGGAAAATCGCTGAGCGCCAGTTGTTCGAGAATCGGCAAGATCTGGACGGAGAAGCGGCCCCAATGCTGATTGTAGACTTGGGCGAAGTCGTCGTAATTTGTATATCGGTTCACATCATCCAGCCGTTCGCAGAATCGTGTTGTCGTTTATGGCACGCTGCGCTGGATTGGCACGCGCCCTAATCTAAAGATAATTCCTATTCTTCGCCGAATGCAAGAGCGCGGGGTTAATCTTGCCGTCAAGATTGACGACCGTTTGATAGCGCTGCATCCGCTGCGGATTCAAGTCGGGGGCATCGAAGCGCGAGGAATTGACGCCGCTGACGGTGCGCGGACGCGTTGAGGTGATCAGCCATTCGAGCAGCTGGCTCCGCAAGTCTTCGACGACATTCTGATAATCCGCCTCGAAGTACAGATTGCGCATCTCCCAGGGGTCGGTCGCCAAATTGTAAAGCTCGCCGAAGCCGGCGGGATATTCGTCGGGGAAAAACGCGCGTGGATAGTGCACCAGCCGATATTGTCCTTTGCGGACGCTCTTGCTCCAGGCGAATTCGGTTACGCCGATGCGGTCTTCGCCGCGTTGCTCACCGGCTAGCAGGCGCGAGATGTCCTGTCCGTCGCTAGTTTCCATCAGGTCAATGCCAGAGAGAGAGCAAAGCGTATTTGAAATGTCGACCAGTTCGACGACATCGTCGATTGCGCCGCCGGCATTGATGCGGCCTGGCGCCCACCAGATCAGCGGTACGCGCGTAATGGCGTCGCTGCAGATGCCGGGCGCTTTCTCCATGATGCCGTGCTCGGTCGCGTAATCGCCGTGGTCGGAGGTATAGACGACGATGGTTTTTTCCGACGAGCCGGTCTCGCGCAGATAATTGAGCAGCATACCGACGGCGGCGTCCACTTGACTGACGGCGCCGAGATAACCGTGCAGCTTGCGCCGGCGGCCCGCTTCGAATGTCTTCGGCTTGAATAGCTGCCAGCCACTCTGGCGCCAGCGCCGCGCCGACGCGATCATATGCGGCGCCTTCTTCGCTTCCGCCAAGTCGTAGTCGGCGTTGGGCGGCAAGGTCAGTTCCGCTTTATCGTACAAGTCCCAGAATTCTTGGCAGGGCGTGGTGCATTGATGTGGACGGGGGAAGCTTACGTGTAGGAGGAAGGGCTGCTTTCTCTGCGCCGCGCGCTTCATTACGTCGATCGCGGTATTGGCGAGCCATCCTTCCTGCGATTCGTCGAATGCCAATGGACTGGGACGGCTATCCACGCTCTGCCGGCCGCGGTCGCCAAATTCCGGCAGCAGGATGTGATCTTCGAGTTCTTCAACGCCCCGCTCTTGCAAGAAGCGCGTATAGTCTTTCGAGCGCCCGACGATGCTGCCGGCACCCCAGGAATTGCTCTCGTGGAAGACATCGCATTCGTCTTCCGCCCAGTATTCGGGGCAATGGATCTTGCCCATGGCGGCGGTGAAGTAACCGGATCGGCGAAAATGCCCGAAGATATTGGGCAATCCGCCGGGATTGGGACCGCTCAAGCTATAGTAGCCGTGATTGTGGGGGTATTGCCCGCTTAGGAATGAGACGCGGCTGGGCGTGCAGATCGGATTCTGGGTGATGGCGTTTTCGCAGCGCGTACCCTCGCGCGCCATCCGGTCCAGGTGAGGCGTTTGCGCGTCCGGATGTCCCTGGTGGCTCAGCGCCTTGGCGTTGTGCTGGTCGGCGACGATGAAGAGGATGTTGGGTTGGGTCATGGGTTCGATTTTTCTGTGATTCTTCCACCACCAATGGCAACAGGGCGACCCACCGGGTCGCCCGTACAGATTCAAATCAATGGTGTACGGGTCAGCCGGTGGCTGACCCAATTTGTAGGTCTAAAGGCCTGAGGCGGCGCGTTGATCAGCCGCCGTATTGCGCGTCGTAGGCGGATTGATAGATCTCCGCCAGGCGATTGACGCCCATGCTCTCAATCGTGGCGACGAAGTTATCCCAGCCGGTGTCTAGATCTTGCCGACCGAGGACGAATTCGGCGGTCATCTGCGCCACGAAGTCGGTGATAGACAGACGAAGCTCGGTGACCTCAGCCGCCTGCGCCCTGGTTAATGCCAGCGGCGGAATCAAATCCTCGATGCCACGGGCATAGGGCTCGTAGGCGACTCTGGTCTCTTCCAGCAGCACGACTTCCAAGCCAGCGGCGTCTTCGCGGCGAACCTCGCCCAAACGCAGGTGATTGGGACGGTAGCTAGGTCCGCGCTGCGCCCAATGGACGTTTTGCAGCGTGCCGAAGGTGGACAGACGGCGCCAGATTGCCTCGAATTCATCGCCGCCAAGCGCGCCTTCGCCCTCTTCCGCCCAACGCCATTGCCCTTCTTCGCCTTCAGCCGCTTCCCACTGCGGGATGCCAAAGACCGAGCGCAAAGTCGTCTCGCGTTCGTACAAGCCATCGCACCATTTGAAAGCCGCTAGCGGATGTTCAGTCTGGCTATTGATGGTGCATTGACCTGAGCCAACGCCCCAGGGGTTGAAGGGCGCCTGGCGCAAGCCAGTCGGTCCTTCCAGCGAGGGAACGGCGACGTATTTGATCCAGCGGTCGCCGCCGATATTGGCGAAGTTGGGATGCGCGCCGGAAATGACTACGCCGATAGTGGGCGCGTCGCCGCCTTCAACCTGCTGCTTGATCTGATCCATCGGCTGCGTGAAGCTCTCTTCGCCAAACAGACCGGCGCTAAACAGCCGGTTCAGATAACGCAAGCCTTCGCGATAGCCTTCGCTGGTGACATTCTGCGTGATCACGCCGTCATTCATTTCAAAGAAGCGGTTCTGCCCGGCGAACTCACTGAGGACGAAGGGATTAAGCAAGAAGCCATCGATATTGCCGTTCCAGCCGGTGGTGGCGGCCGCCAGCGGAATCTCATCGTTAGGGTCGCCATTGCCGTTGGCATCCTGCTCTTTGAAGGCGGTCAGCACATCGACGAACTCTTCAGTCGTCTGCGGCACATCCATGCCGACATTTGCCAGCCAATCCGAATTGATCCAGGCGCGCTGCGAGTAGAAGCAATGGTAACATTCATTGACTTGCGGCAGACCGTAAATCTCGCCGTCGGGCGAAGTGACCAGCGGGCGCACCTGGGGCGAGCCGGCGAACACCTCGTGGATGAAGTGACCCTGCTCTTCGATCAAGTCGCTGAGCGGCAGGAACAAGCCTTGTGGACCATAGAGCGCCAGCGCCGAAGGATCAACGGTGAAGCCGACGATGATATCAGGCAAGTCGCCGCTGGCGATGGTCAAGTTGAGCACTTCCTGCCATTCGTTAGGCGGCGCGATATCGAAATTGAGATTAATGCCGGTGCGCTCGCTATACCAGTCGGTGAAGGTATTGGTGTTGAAGTCTTCCACAATGGCGTGGCCCAGCATCAGGATATTCAGCGTGATTGGTTCTTCAACGATGGGGAATTCGCCGGGACCTGAAACCATCTCTTGGCTCAAGGCGGTCAAGGGCAGCGCCAAAAGCACTACGAACAGCACAAAAGCCAGTATTCTCTTACTCATGTCGTTTCCTTTCTCTTGGGTGATTTCGAGGTTGCGTGGTGAAAGTCAAGAATCAATAAAAGTACTCCTTTCGGATAATGAATGACTACTTAACTGAGCCAAGCGTCATGCCTTTGACGAAATGCCGCTGCACAAAGGGATAGAGGATCATGACCGGGACGCTTGCCACGACAATCAGCGAATACTTCAGCAACTCGCGCAAACCCTCTCGCGCGACCAGGTCTTCGATATCAATCAGCATCGAGGCGTCAATCGAGTTCTGAATAAGGATTTCCCGCAGGACGATCTGCAGCGGGAACAGCTCCTGATCCTTTAAATAGATCAGAGCCTGAAAATAAGTGTTCCAATGCGTGTTGACGGCGTAGAAAAGCGCCAGCACCGCGATAATCGGGCGCGCCAGGGGCACGATGATGCTTACGAAAATACGAAAGTCGTTGGCGCCGTCAATCCGCGCCGCTTCGTTTAATTCGGGCGGAATCGTCGTGCGGAAAAAGGTAATCGCGATCAACAGGTTGAAGGGACCAATTCCGGTCGGCAGGATCATTGCCCAGCGCGTGTTGAGCAAACCCAGATTCTTCACGACCATATAGGTTGGGATCAAGCCGCCGCTGAAAAGCATGGTGAAGATAAAAGCGAAGGTGATGACGCGCCGTCCAATCAAGTCCTGCCGTGACAAGGGATAGGCGGCGATGATGGTCATCACAACATTGAAGATCGTGCCAAAGAAGGTATAGAAGAGTGAATTGGCGAAGCCGTTCCAGACCTTCTTGTGCTCGAAGATGGTTTCGTAGCCCAGCAAGCTGAAATCGACGGGCCACAACGTGACCTTGCCCGCGATCACCGCATCCGCGGAACTGAAGGAAGCGGCGACAACAAAAATCAGAGGCAGCAATATGATGATCGTGATGATCAGCAGAAAGGTGGTGTTGCCCAGCAAAAAAACGCGGTCGACGGCGGATTCGTTGACCCTGTTGATGTTGCTCTCGTAGCTCGTCATTGACGCCATCGGTCTGCCCTCTACCAGAGGCCGTTATTGGTCAAGCGGCGCGCGGCGTAATTGACGGCGATCAAGAGCAGCAGGCCAACGACGCCTTTCAGGAGACCGATTGCCGTCGAATACGAGAAATCGAGAATCGGCGATAACAAGCCAACCCGGTAGACATGGGTATTGATCACTTCCGCAACGCCGAGATTCAGCGGGCTCTGCATCAGGTAGACCTTCTCAAAGGCGACTTCCAGAACGCGCCCAGTGGACAGAACCAGCAACACCATGGCAGTGGGCATCAAGCCGGGGATGTCAATATAGCGGATGCGCTGCAGGCGGCTGGCGCCGTCCACCACCGCCGCTTCGTGCAAAGCCGGGTCGATGGTGGATAGCACTGCGAGATAAATGATGGCGCCAAATCCCATCTCTTGCCAGATGCCCGACCAAACGAAGATGTGTGCGAAGGCGCCCGGGTCGCCCATCAAATTTGGCGGCGTCAACCCGAGCAAGTTCGCCAGCGACGCGGTAAAGCCGACGCGCGGATGCAGAAACTGGAAGAGCATGCCCACGATCACCACCGTCGAGATGAAGTGCGGCGCGTAGGTGATCATCTGGACGCTGTTGCGAAACAGGCGCATTTTGACCTGGTTCACACTCAGCGCCAGGATGATGGGGATGGGGAAGCCGGCGAGTAGGGAATAGAAGCTGATGATGAGCGTATTGACGATGACTGGCTTGAAATAATATGAATTGAAAAAGCGCTCGAAGTTCGCCAAGCCGACCCAGGGGCTGCCCTCAATGCCGAAAGCCGGCGAGTAATCACGAAAGGCGATCTGCGCGCCGTACATCGGGGCGTATCGAAATACGATCAGCCAGACGATTGGCAGAAACAGCAACACATAGAGCTGCCAGTTGCGGCGGATGCGCAACCACAGCTTGGCGCGCCGCTCTTGATTGGGGAAGCGCAGCCAACGTGGTAGCCGAAGTTCCAGCGCGTCTGACGAGGACGGAAAATCTGATGTGGGTTCAACCTGCATAGAATTTCGTTCTTGAATTGGACCTGAAAGGCGACAGGACGGACGCGCAACAGGCGGAAGTATAACACGCGCCACCGCAGTTGTCTAAGATTGAATCGGTTGCGTCAGTGGCAGCGCGGCGCCTGGTCAGGCAGAAGCAGTGATCTGCCGCGCGTCGAAGAGGCGGAAACCGGCGATGACGATGCAGGCGCCGATTGCGCACATGAGCGCGTTCAGGCTGAAGAATGGCGTCGGGCCCAGGTTGTCATAAGCCCAGCCGAAGAGTGCACCGGTCAAGAGCAGCGCGATGCTCGGCATGGTCACTTGCAGGATAGCTTGGTTGGTGGCGGCGTTGCGCGGATGGCTGATGGCGTTGACCAGCGTGAAGGAAGACAGTTGATAGCAGGGCCAAACCAAACCGCGCAGAATCAGCAGCGGCGCAAGCAGTAGCGTGCTCTGCACGACGCCGAGCAAGAAGGCAAAGAGCGCGGTGCCGAGCATGCCAATAATATAGGCGACGCGTATGCGGAATCTGGGTAATATGGCGTCCATCAGAAAGAAGAAGGGAAACTCCACCGCGCCCATCAGCGCTGCCCACAAGCCGATATGCGCTGAAGCCACGTCCAGGTTCTGATTGAAATGGATGAATATAAAGCTGTACATATTGTATGTGCCCATGGACACGAAGAATTGGCTGGCCGCCATGACATAGAAGCCACGGTTGCGCGGCTGTTTGCCGCCTTCCTCGACTTTGGCTTTGTCTTGAGAACCCTCTGGGAAGATGGTTGACGACAGCATCGTAAGCAGCGCGATGGCAGCCGCCACCCAGAATAGCAGAGGATATCCGCCCATGGCGAAAAGCTGCCCAGCCAGCAGGCTTGCCAATGTGAAACCCAGCGAAGCGAAGGATCGCAATTGCCCGAGGACGGCTTTTCCGCGGCTCAACAGGAAGGTGATCGTCAGCTGCATGCCCAGCGTCAGGCTCGGGCTGATGGTAAGCCGGGAAAGCAGCACGGCAAGTACAAGCAGCAGATGATGCGGCGCCAAGGCGAAGGTGATATTTGCCAGCGCGAAGCCGCCCATATAGATTATGAAGAGGCGGCGATGCAGCATGAGCCGGTCGGCGATTTGATTGAACAGCGGCGTCAGCACCAGCGACAGCAGGGCGCCCGCGCTCCCGAGCGTGCCGATCAGCGTGCCTGAGAAGCCTTGGTCGGTCAAAAATACGTTGACATAGGGCCAGACGATGCCGATGCCGCCCAGGCTCAGAAACTGTAGCGCAACCAGGCGGACGGAGCCGAATCGATTGCGAACCAGGAAGAGCTTCGACACTGAGGAGCCTGTTTCCAGCGGGATTGCCTGCGTGACCGATGATTCACATTATACGCCGCGAGAGGGCGAAAACCTACTTCGTCTCGCCGCCTGGGTGAAGGATCAGGCGCGCTCTGTCTGTTGGCGGGCTTCGAAGAGGCGGAAGCAGGCAACGACGATGCCGACGGCGACCGCGGCGGCCAGCGCGCAAATGGCAAAGAAGGCGCCGGCGCCGAGATGGTCGTAGGTCCAGCCGAATAGCGAGCCCGTGAGCAGCAGCGCGAGTCCCGGCATCGTTACCTGCACGATGGCTTGGTTGGTGGCGACATTGCGCGGGTGGCTGATCTCGTTCATCAGGCGGTAGCATGATAATTGATAAGCGGGCCAGGACATGCCACGGAAGACGAAGATCAGCAGCAGCAAAGGCAAGCTTGGCACGATGCCAATACAGAGCGTCGTCAGGGAGATGCCGACCATGCCAAAAATATAGGTGATGCGCAGGCGGACGCGTGGCAGCAGGGCGTCGGTCAGGTAATAGAAGGGGAACTCCACGACAGCAAGCAGCGCCGCCCATACACCGATATCTGCAATATTGACGCCCAGGTTTTGGCTCAAGTGGATGAACAAGAAAGCGAAAGCGTTGTGCGTGCACATGGCGACGAAGAACTGGCTGGCAGCCAGCACATAGATGCCGCGGTTGCGCGGCTGCTTAGGTCCGGCCTCCGGCTTTGCCTTTTCTTTTGGCTTGGCGGGGAAAATGGTGCAAAGCTGAATGCTGACTAACGACAGAATCGCGCCGACGATGAATGTCAGCGCATAACCGCCGAGGCCGAAGACCTGCCCAGCCAGCGCGCTGGAAGCGGCGAAACCCAAGGCGGAAAAGGAGCGCATCTGGCCAAAGATCGTCTTGCCGCTGCGCAGCAACTGCGTCAATGTCAATTGCGCGCCGAGCGTCATGCTTGGTCCAGTGGTGATCCGAAATAGCAATACGCCAAGAATCACCAGCAAGTGGCTGCGGGTTGTAGCGAAGATTATGCCAGCGAGCGCAAATCCGCCAAAATAGAGCATTAATAGACTGCGATGCAGCATGAAGCGATCGGCAATCTGATTCAGCAGCGGAGTCAGCGCGAGCGTTAGGATTGCGCCAGCGCTGGCGAGCGTGCCAATCAAGGCGCCGGAAAACTCGAGCTCGGTGAGATATAGATTGATATAGGGGTAGACCATACCCAGCCCGGCCGTGCTGAACAGTTGCAGCGCAACCAGGCGCATGGAGCCAAAGTGATTGCGTAGCGCTAGCAGTGCTGACATTTGCGACCCTGTTCTGGGCGCCCACGGTCATACCCGAAGCGATATCGAATTGCATTATAGCCGGGGAGTCTGCCATATGGCACGGTCTGAATTCCGGCCGAGCGATTCGGCTTCGATTCGCTTTGGTATACTGTCAGGGCATCCATGCTGTTATCGGTTCGCCATACATGTTCGACAAACGCAATTCACTGCTGCTGCTTGTTGCCCTGACCTGCGTCGCCTATTTGCTTCGTGTAATTGGTTCCGAATCTTCGGTTATCTTCGCCCATGATGTGCAGATCGTGCGACAGTCCATGGAAGTCGGTCAGCGCCTGCTAAATCAGAGCGAGTACAATACGCAATTCCAATCGGGATTTAAGTACCCTCTTTCTCTATCGTATTATTTGACCGGCGTGTACGGCCTCTTCTACGTCGCCGGGCGCGCGCTTGGTATTTTTGACTCTCTCCCCGCCTTTCAATCTTTCCTCTTCTCCGCTCGCGAAACGATGTATCTGTTGGCTGTTCTTGCGCTTAACCTGATCTCGGTAATTCTCATTCCGGCGATATTCTTCGCGCAACGCGCTACCAACAGGACGCATGTCGGTTGGCTAGCGGCCGGTCTCGTCTCGTTCAATCTGTTGCTGGTGCATTTTGGTCATCAACCGCGGCCGCACGTCCCCTACGCCACAATTGGATTCTGCGCTGTCGGCTTATCGGTGTTGGCTGGTTACCGGGTCGGGGGCTGGCCGATTGTATACGCAGCATCATTTGTCGCTGCTCTGTCTGTCGGCACGCTTCAAAGCGGCATCCTTATCGTTATTCCCTACGCGCTGATGTTGGCGCTGCGACCGTGGGATCAAGGAAGTTTTCATCTCGCTGAGTTGATTTCCGCCAAGACGCTCTTCAGCATCATGCTGTTCATTCTCACGACCCTTGCGCTGTATCCGGATTTTGTCAGCGAATACGGGCTCGTAATTCTCGGCCTATTAAGAGGCGCAGGTTCGCAATTCACGCTCGGAAGCCAAGCCCACAGCTTTTCGCTAGACATGTTCAATGTTTCTCATATTCCACAGTTTGTATCAAGAATGCAAACTTACAGCCCTTTGTTGACGCTGTTTTTGCCCTTTTCATTAATTTATTTTGTCGCTGCTTGCCGCCACCGAATCAAGCTGTTGTTGATCGGTTTGCCCTGCCCGATGCTGAATCTTCTAATTTGGAGTATGTTTCATGGCTCGTTTCCACGTATAACCGCGGTTCTCATTCCGTTCATGGTCTTTGCGGCGGCATATCTGGTCGAAGACTTGCTTATCCTGGTATCTCGCAGATCGGGAATCCGCCTGCAACGCATACGTGGATTTGTGTTTGTCGCGCTTCTATTGCCGTCGGCGGTCACATCAATGCGTTTAGTCTGGGTGACGGCGCAATCCGATACCAGAACGCTCGCTGTACATTGGGTCAATAAGAATATCGCGAGTGGTGAAACCATATTGCTGAATTTTCCCTTGAGCGAGCTGCTGCCGACGAACGATGCGATTCAACGGCACGACCAGGATTTTCCCGGATCAGTCGGAACCTATTGGCAGTGGCTGCAAAGTCAGAACGACTCGCTCGCGCCGCGTTACAATCTGTATAGCGCCAGCTATTGGCGCAGCTTGGACGATATGGCGGAAGCGCGGGACGCCTTTATCGAGCGTTCCGATATTCGTTACCTGTTGGTTCGAAGCCTGGTCTCGCTGAAATCGGTAGAAGACGCCGTCGCTTACGCTCAGTCCAGAGGCCGTCTCGTCGGTATTTTCTGCCCCGGCTACGACCTGCTGGTCGCTGAATTGCCGGACGACCTGTTTTATGAAGCCTGGCATCAGGTTTGGCAGCTAGAGCGTCCCGGACCGTTTGTAGCGGTTTACGATTTGCGGCAGCCGCCGGAGCCGCCGCGTAATGAACGCTTCTGCCGCGCGAATCCATGATTGCGCCCTTACTATAATCCGGTGTCGTCCGCGCCTGGCAAAATCGATTGGTCTGAATTGAATGGGGCGGGCTTCAATGTTATGCTCAATTGAACGAAGATTCGATTATGGTGACAGGCTGATGACATTGGTTAGACAGAGCGAAACGCTCTTCTCCGGCTTTGACTTTTACAATTGCGATATGCACTTCACGGACAAGCAGAAGGCGCTGCGGCAGGAAGTGCGCGACTTCGTCGAATATGAAGTGCTGCCGGCGATCAATCCGTATTGGGAAAGAGCAGACTTCCCTTGGGAGATCGCGCGCAAGCTGGTCGAACTGCCGATTATAGGCGGTCCTCTTGGCGAGCATGGCGCTGCCGGGCTTGATCTGGTCGAGATGGGTTTGGTCATGTATGAGCTGGGCAAGGGCGATGGCAGCGTCAGCACCTTCTATGGCGTGCATTCGGGCTTGGCGATGGGCTCGATCGGCATGCTTGGCGATGCCGAGCAGAAGGAGCGCTGGCTGCCCAAGATGGTCAAGCTGGAGAAGATCGGCGCCTTCGCCTTGACCGAGCCCGATGTCGGCTCCAACGCCGCGCAAGTGAAGACGCGCGCCCGCAAAGACGGCGACGGCTACATCCTCAACGGCGCCAAGCGCTGGATCGGCAATGCATCAATCGCCGATATTCTTATCATTTGGGCGCGTGATGAGGAGAGCAACGAATTCGGCGGCTACGTCATCGAGAATCCCAATCAAACAGACGGCGTAAGCATCAATGATATCTGGGGCAAGATTGGCAAGCGCGCTGTGCTCAACGCTGACATTGGCTTGCGGGATGTATACGTGCCGGCGGAAAACAAGCTCGCCTACGTGAATCGCTTCAGTGATATGGCGCAGGTGCTTGGCTTGGGTCGTTATGGCGTCGCCTGGGAAGCGGCGGGAGTAGCGGCCGGCGCCTTTGAATTGGCGCTGAAATACACGAAGGAGCGCGAACAATTCGGCAAGCCGATCGCCGGCTTTCAGCTGATTCAGCACAAGCTGGTGGAAATGGCGACCGAAGTCACATTGATGCAGACGCTCTGCTTGCAGCTTTCACATCTGATCAACAGCGGGCAGTTAACCGCCGGCACAGCCTCGCTGGCGAAATACAACAATGCCCGCAAGGCGCGTTATGTCACGCAGTTGGCGCGCGAATGCCTGGGCGGCAATGGCATCATAATCGACAATCATATCGCGCGGCTGATGCTCGATGCCGAGGTGATTTACACCTACGAAGGCACGAACGAAGTAAATCTGCTGCTGGTGGGGCGGGAGTTGACCGGGCTAAACGCGTTTGTGTGACAAGAATTAGTACATGCGTTGTGTCAGCAGGAATCTATTTATATATATCTAACAATGTCATTTGTTGAGTTTGTTTTGCAAGATGTCTTGACAACCCTTTGGTTTGCCAGTATATTGGTCATTTGATGGTGGACAATACTGGTGACAAACACTTGGACAGAAAGTCCTGGATAAGTTCAGAATGACTACCCATCCATTCATAAAATTTCCACCAAGTCTCGGTGAATTTCCGGCTCGCGTCTGGCTTCTATTGGGAGAAATTCAGGCCAGAATTGACCATATCAAGACACTGCCTATACCGCGCGATGAAAGTAACCTGTTGCGCCGTATGTATCTCACGAAGGGGGTACACAGTACCACGGCAATTGAGGGCAATTCCTTCTCCGAAGAAGAAGTCGAAAGAATTATCGAAGGAAAATTGCAAGCGCCGCCGTCTCGCGAGTATCAACAGCAACAGATCGACAATATGGTTGAAGCATTCAACGTTGTGGGTAAGACGCAGTTGGGCGGGTCAAGTACGCCGTTTTCCCTGGAATTGCTCAACAGTTATCATGCGATCATATTGAACAATCTGGAAGATAGCCTCGCAGACAGCGTTGTAATTGGTACGCTTCGTTCGCACCGGGTCATGGTAGGGCGCTATCTCGCTGCGCCTCCCGAAGAATGCCCGCGGCTAGTCGACAAGTATTGCGACTGGCTCAATCAAGAAATGCCGGCGCCTGATGGATATGATATTGCAGGTCAAATCATAAAAGCTATGGTGGCGCACGTATATTTCGCTTGGATTCATCCGTACGGTGACGGGAATGGTCGGATGACCAGGCTCATAGAGTTCGTGATATTGTTGCGGGCGGGAGTTCCAGATGTTGCTGCTCATTTACTGAGCAATTTTTACAATAAGACTAGAGACCAGTATTATGCGCATTTGCAGGCTTCGCATGGTGAATATCGAGACGGTTCTTATCCAGAGAAAAGTAACCTTCTCGGCTTCATTGAGTATGCACTACAAGGATTCAAGGACGAGTTGGATGAACAGTTTATGATAGTCCATGCCATGCAGCTACGAATCATATGGCACGATTACATTCATGCTGAGTTTCGCAAGAGATTTTCAGAAAACTTGTCCACGTCCCGTCAGCGGCAGAAACGATTGATATTGGACTTGACTATTCACAGATTTGACGAAGCCGTTAGTAAGGATGAAATTAGAGACGTGTCAAATGCACTCTATATGGCCTACGCTGAAAGGAATAAGCGAATGATTCAGCGAGATCTAAATGCTTTGGTCGATATGGAGTTGTTGATTCAGGATGGAAAAGGTTACAAGCCGAACACGGATATATTGTTGGGCTTTTTCGCCAACACTCGAACCGGCACTGAGTAAAGAGTTTTCAAAATGCAAGAAAGAGCGCGCCGCTTGGCACGCTCTCTTCAACTTCAAGTCAGAGCCAATGACTCGTCGCAACTACCCGTCCATCATCGCGCTGGCGAGGTTTTCGCCCAAGCCGATCTCCGCCAGCGAGGCTATCGCGAGCTTGCCCGATACTCCCGTCGGCGGGTTCGGCGCCCAATCGGCGACGTATTCAATGGTGAAGGCTTTGCCGAGGTCATTCGCCGCCAAAGCCGCTTTTTCGCCTTCGAAGACACTGATTCCGACAACTGTGTTCTCGCCATCATTCAAGGCGTATTGCGCAAATAGACCACCCAGTTCTTGCAGCGCCGGCAGCAGGTGAGCGATTGCCAGGTCATTCGCTTCATCAAAATGCGCCAGGTCGAAGCCTTCGTAGAAGCGAATGCTGGCGTATAGCTCGCTAACTTCACCATCGTCATCCGAGTCCAGCAGCGCGGGGACGTGGTTCATCGACAAGGGTCCTTCAAAGATCCTGGGCGCGTTTGGAAACAGGGGCGCCAGGTTCTCGACGATGAATTCACGCGCCGCTTCATTGGATGCCGAAGCTTGCTCGGCCGAATCGAACAGGCTGACCGTCGCCAACTCGCCCCCTGCCGGCAAGAAGAAATAACCGACGAAGCCGTCGCTCTCGCGGATGACTGGCAAGAAGCCTTCAATGGTCAGGCGCGCAATCTCAGCTTGGTCGGCTGGGTTGATGCCGTCGTACAGGCGGACGCTGGCGAAGACGCTGGTCTCGTCGGCGTTGTACTGCGCCAGGTTCGCGCCTTCCAGGATTGCCTGCACCGATGCTACGGCCAGGCGTCCCTCCACCACGAGCGGATCTTCGGGCAACCAGTCAGCCATATGTTCGGCGACGAATTCGGCCGCGATCTCGTTTGAACGCTGCAATTGAGCGTCTGAGCCAAAAACGCGCAGGGCGAAGGTTCTGTCGACGCCGTCCGCGCCGGCATGATAACTGAAGAGCCCGGCTTGATCGATCAGGGCTGGCACCAGGTGGGAGTCGACCAAGGCGGCCGCCTCATCCAGACGCGCCATGTCGAAGCCGTCGTAGCTGACCAAGGCAGCATAGAGCGGCATTCTGATGTCGCCGGCGTCAACCACTTTAGGAATGAGCTGTGTGCTTACCTCGACCGTACCCTCGACAATCAGCGGCGGATTGGGAATCAGCGGCGCCAGGTGTTCGGCAATGAATTCCCTTGCTGTTTCTCTGGATGCTTGCGCTTGTGCCGCTGTCTCAAACAAGCTAACCGATGCGTGTCTCTCGCCCGCCAGCAGCAGATAAAAGCCGATGAAGCCTTCACTCTCGCGGATAATTGGCAAGAAGCCGTCATTTGCCAGGCGAATATAGGTTTCGAGCCCGTCCGGATCGACGCCATCGTAAACGCGGACGCTGGCGAAGACTGGCTGGTCCATCTCGGCGTCAGCGACCAAGTTGGCGCCGTCATTGCGGTCCGCCAGCGCGGCGATGCCGAGGCGACCGCTGACCCGCAGCGGAACTTGATCAGGGCGATCCGTTAGGTATTCGGCTACAAAATCGGCCGCCAATTCGTTGGCTGCCAGCGCGTTAGCTTCGCTGTCGTAAATGCTCAGCGCCGCCGATCGGCTATCGCCGTCGTGCATGCGAATATAGCCCCAGAAGCCCTCCGTCTCCTGTTGCAGCGGAATGAAAATGCTGTTGACAAGGGCGGTGGTTTGATCGCGCCGCGTCAAATCGACCTCATCATAAACACGCAGGCTGGCGAAGAGCGAAATGCCTTCATCAACCATCATCGAGTCGTCAGTCGGGGCAAAGTTGCGCGTATCCATCGTTCCTTGTACAACCGTTGGCGGATTTGGCAAAAGCGGCGCCAGGTTTTCAACCACGAAATCCTGAGCCGCATCGTTGGAAGCAGCCGCTTGTTCCGCGGTCTCAAAGGCGTTGATCGCGGCCAGGGTATCGCCTTCCGACAGCAAGAAATAGGCGATGAACCCGTCGCTGTCGCGCAGGATGGGCAAGAAGCCAGCGGCAGTGAGTCGTGCGACGGTATCCATGTCTTGCGGATTGACGCCGCCGTAGATGCGGATACTGGCGAAGACCGGTTGGTCGTTGATCAAATTGGCGCCGTCATTGAGGTCCGCCAGGACAGCGATGCCGACGCGGCCGCTGGCAATTGAGGGATTGTTCGGCAGGTAGGCGGTCAGATTCTCGGCGACGAAATCGCGCGCTTTTTCATTTGAGGCGAGGGCGGATGCTTCGGTATCGAAAATGCTGATTGCCGCTACCGCGCCGGCGCCATTGTTCATCAGGTAGTAGCCGAAGAAGCCGTCAGTCTCGCGCATGATCGGCAGGAAGCCGTCTTCAACGATGGCGACAAACTCATCCAGGTCATCGGCTTCAAAGCCGTCGTAGATGCGAACACTGGCGTGCAAGCGGCTTGCGTCGCCATCTCCGATGCCATCAAGCAGTTCGACGAAACCAATATCGACCGTCCCTTCGACGATCAGCGGCGGATTCGGCAGCAGCGGCGCCAAATTGTCGACCACAAATTCGCGCGCCAGTTCATTCGAGGCCAAAGCCTGCTCGCGCGTTTCAAAGATACTAATGGTCACTCCCGTGCCATCGGTGGGATACACGGCAAAATAGGCGATGAAGCCTTCGCTCGCGCTAATCAGCGGTACGAAGCCTTCGCGCGTGATTCGTTCGCCTTCCGCCAGGTCGGACGGATCAATTCCGTCATAGTGGCGGATGCTGATGAAGACGCGGTCTTCCGCCCTATCCTGCGCGCCCGCTGGCATGGGCAAGGCTAACAGAAGGGCGAGCGTCAACAAGGCGACAATGGTGAAACTCCTCTTGCAACTGGTAGCAAGACTCTGCACGTTACTCCTCCTCGGGGTTCAAAAGCCAATCGGCGAAAACCGTTCCGTTGGCGCGGTGACTAGCTACTAATTATCAGTGTAAAGGAATATAGGCTGAAACTCAAACATATTGTATTGGCGTAGGCAGCAATGATGGCCAAGCCAGCTGAAAGGCGACCCGGTTATGGGCGCGCCCAGGCTGGCAATTGCGCGTCCAGTTGAGCGAGCTCGGCGGTGGTGATGGGTCTGATTTCGGTATCATGCAGGTGAGTGTCGCGGTTCTCGACGATGAGGAAGCTCACGTCGCGGGTGGCTACGAGATTGTGCCAGACGCCAGCCGGCACGTTGTAGATGGTTCCCGTCTGCATCTCAACCGCCTGCAGCGCGCCATCATCGGGGCGCGTGAAGAGCAGCGCCCGTCCGCTTAGCAGGACAAAGACTTCGTCGGTGTCATTGTGTCTTTCGATCTCGTTGAGGTTCTGTCTCTCGAAGAGCGGCTCCCAGTTCAGCAGCGCGGCTTGCCAGCCTTCGGTGAACACCAGGGGCGCGAAACCCTCGCCCTTCCAATCATAAACTTCCAGCATAACCTGTCCTCCTGACTACATTGCGTGCGGTAGACCCCTCACCCCCCAGCCCCCTCTCCCACAAGGGGAGAGGGGGAGAATAGCGCAGCGGGACGCAAGGTATTTTGCGTTGGCGGCGGCATTGTCGCGCGTGTGTCTATATGTTCGCGCTATAGGTGAACGACTTGGCCGCTGCGGCTGCTCTCAAGCGCGGCGTCGATGATGCGCATATTCACCAAGCCTTCGGCGCCGCCTGGATTTGGCCTACGGTCTTCGCGGATACAGTCGATGAAATGTTGCATTTGGCGATCGTACATGATTTGCGGGCACTGCTCTTCGCGCACAGGTGGATAACCGGGGTCGACGGTCGTAACCGTCTCGGCTTCGCGATTAGGGACTTCCAAACGCGTCGGGAAAAGTTGGGCGAAGGCTTTGCTTCCGTAAAGCTGCGTGCTCGCCTCCGGTCCGTCGGCGTGGGGCCACCACCAGCCGGATTCGACGATTGATGTGGCGCCGCCCGCCCAGTTGATCCAAATGACGCCACTGTCATCGACATCGTACTCGGTGTAATCGGTCGAGATTCGCGCGTAAACGCTGAGCGGCTGCGGATCGCCCAGGAAATAGCGCGCGACATCAATCGCGTGCACACCCATGTCGGCCAAAGCGCCGCCGCCCGCGTACTGCGCTTCAACGAACCAGCCGCCGGGTCCCCAATTGACATGCACGCCATAACCTTTGGTGCGCAGAATCTTGCCTAATATGCCGTCGTCAATCTGCTGTTTGATCCAGTTGACCTCTTCATCAAAGCGCCAGCAATGCATGACCATCAGTTTCGCGCCTGATTGCTCGCTTGCCCGCAGCATAAGCTCCGCTTCCTGCGTATTCAGCGACATCGGCTTTTCGACCATGACGTGGACGCCTGCTTCCAGGGCGGCGATGGCTTGGGGCGCGTGCAGGTAATTGGGCGTGCTGACCAGCAGGATGTCCACATCGCCAGCGCGCAGCAGCTCTTCGACTGTTGCGTACTGCCGGCTTATGTCGAATTGCGCCGCGTAGCGCGCCATCGACTCGGGCTTATGATTGACCACAGCGACCAATTCGACGCCCGGAATTCGCTGCGCCGCCCGCGCATGAACTCGCGAGATATGTCCGGTTCCGCTGAAGGCGATTTTCAGGCTCATGATTTATCTCCAATGCAATATGAATTGGCTTGCTCGCGAAGGTTACAATCGGCAAGGCAAAGAAGCGCATTGATATGTTGACATATTTCACCCTAGACTGTTATCGTTTCGCTACAGTTTAGCGAAGGCCTTTTCCGCATGGTCGTGTTGCGCCAAGCTCACGATGTAGACTCTGGGGACGCTCACAACATAATGAATGCGCGCGGAATTGTACAGGCTTACCGGCAAATGAGGATGACGTATGCAGAATAGCGCTGGCTTCACCACGATCTTCGGACGCAACCTGATCGGCGAGCTGCCGAACTTCGTCCATCAGCCTTACTTGGTAGTGACGATGCCCGATCTTTGGGACCTGTTCGCTCATTACTTTGATGAAAATCTGGCCGGTCCTTACCTCGTCTCGACGATAGACGGCGACGAATTGAAGGAAGAAGTCGCCAAGCTGCCGCATTGCAATTGCATCATCGGTCTTGGCGGCGGGCAGGCGCTGGATGTCGCCAAATACTTCGCTTGGTCGTTGCGGCTGCCGCTGTTTCAAGTTCCAACTTCCATGTCGGTCAACGCCGCCTTTGGGCATCGCACCGGCTTGCGCTTCAGCGGCAACGTGCGCTACATCGGCTGGGCGGTGCCGGAAGCGGTTTATGTTGATTACGATGTGATTCAACACGCGCCGCCGGTGGTCAACCGAAGCGGCATTTGCGAGATCCTTTGCTATCACACCGGTCATGCCGATTGGCGCCTGGCGCATGCGCGCGGCAAGACCGAAGACAAATGGCCCTATGATCAGGAATTGGTGGACGAAGCCTCGGCGGTAATGGCGACCGTAATGGACGCGTTGGACGACATTCGCGAAGTCAATGAAAAAGGCATCCGCACTTTGATGACGGCGAACTGCTGGGGCGGGGCGGCTTTCCATAACGCCGGCTGGAACCCGCGGCATATTGAAGGCGCCGATCACTTCTTGTTCTACGCGCTGGAATATTACACCGGGAGAAAGTTCATCCATGGGCAGCCGGTCTGCCTGGGCATTTACGTCGGCTCGGTGTTGCACGATGACAAGCCGGCTGAGATGCTCGCCGCGATCGTGCGCGCCGGCGTCGATATTCGGCCCGAGGCGATGGGCATCAGTTGGGATGATGTAACCCACGCCTTGGTCAACATGCGCCAGTTTGTGCGGCAGGCGGGCTTGTGGTACGGCATCTTCCACGAAGCTGAGATTGACGAAGCCTTCGCCGCGCAAGTGCGCGAAAATGTCGAAGCGGCTTATGCGGGCGTGAGCCTGTAGATCAACTTTGGAATCACTCTGACGACGGTCAGTGATTTTGTTCAATCAACCTGAGGAGACGGCAATGTTTAAGAAAACGCTAGTTCTAGTTCTGCTGCTGGTTATCTGTATGGCGCCAGCGGCGCGGGCGAACGGCGACATCGACTGGATGCAATTCGCTGGCAGCGAGATCACCATCTTGATGCCGGAGCATCCGGTGCTTGACGGCATGCGCAGCGTGATGGACGACTTTGAAGCGGCCACCGGCATCTCGGTCAACGTCGAGGCGCTGGCGGAAAATCTATACTTTGACCGCATGGAAGTGGCGTTGCGCGCCGATGAAGGCGTCATGGATGTCTATATGGTGCCGATGGATTCAACCGCCTTCACGCAGTGGTCCAATGGCTTGATCCATCCGCTCACGCCATTCATTGAGGACGATCACATGACGTCGGCTGCTTACGACTTCGCTGATTTCCCCGGCGGCTTCACCCAGGCGACGCAATATCCGCCAGGAGACATGGACGCGCAGGATTACGCCATTCCTGTGTCCTTTGAAGCCTATACCCTCTTCTGGAATCAAGACATCGTCGATGAGTATTTGGATGGCGTGATTCCCGATACCATGGGCGGCTTGATTGAGGCGGCGCAAGGCATCAGCGAGGCAAGCGGCGGAACGGTCGCGGGCGCGGTTATGCGCGGCATCCGCTCGCACACCATCATGGATACGGTCACCGGCATGGTCTTCAATAATTGGGGCGAAGCCGAAATGTCGCTGCCGCACAACGTCTGGTTTGATGGCGACTGGTCGGCGCCGCAACTGACCGATGATCGTATCACCGCCGGCTTGTCGCATTACGCCGGCATGATGTCCGCCGGTCCAGTGAACGTGCAAGCGCTCGATTGGCCCGATGCCAGCTTGCTCTTCCAGCAGGGGCGCGCCGGCTTCTTCATCGACGCCAGCCTCTTCGGTCCCGGCTTTGAAGATCCGGACGCTTCGGCGGTAGCTGGCAAGACCGGTTACGCCGTCATGCCGCCGGTGGAAGCGGGTGGCGCCTCCTGGACGGGCCACTGGATGTGGGGCATCGGCATCCCGGCTAACGCCCAGAATGCGGAAGCGGCCTGGTATTTCATCCAATGGATGACCAGCCCCGATATCGAACCGGTCATCGGCGCCTTTCATGGCGGCGCGACGCGCGTCTCCACCTGGGACAAAGCCGAGTATGTCGACGCCTTGAACCCGCTCTATGTCGAGACGGTGCTGGAAGCGATGCAGACCTCGCGCACGACGGTCGTCTTCCGCGAAGGCTGGAGCGAATACGCCCTGGTCATTGTCGATGCGATCCAAGATATGTACGGTGGCATGGCGCCAGCTGAGGCCACCGCCAAAGCGCAGCAGCGCATCCTTGATATGGATGGGTAAACCAACCCCTCGTTTGGGAGCATTGCGGGCGACCTGATACTGCGCGTAGACACCGCAGGTCGGTCGCCCCTACAGTACGCGCTAGGTATGTAGGGGTCAGCCATTGGCTGACCCACGTGTATAGCGTTCAGGGTCCAATATGCCCTCGTCCCGCAGCAGCCGAGTCGCTTACTGGGTCATCGCGCCCGCCGTCCTCGTGCTCGCGCTGACTTCGCTCTATCCGGCACTTGCTTCACTCGCGCTTAGCTTCTTCAATTGGAGTTGGGGCGTCCAGTTCGACTTCGTCGGCGCGCGCAATTACCTTGAACTCTTCCGCAGCGCCGAATTTTGGCAGGTGCTTTATCAGACCTTCCTCTTCGCTGTATGCGCGACGGCCTTGGAGCTCGCGCTGGGCATCGCGCTGGCGGTGGTTGTGGATCGTCTCAAGTTTGGCGCCGGCATCATACGAACCCTGTTGCTGACGCCGCTGATGGTCTCCGGCATTATTGTGGCGCTGATGTCCAAGATTGTGCTCGATCCGATGCTGGGCATCGTCAACTATGTATTGATTTCGCTGGGATTCCCGCCGTCGCCCTTCTTCGGCACGACTGGGACGGCGATGGGCACGGTGATCATGGTCGATGCCTGGTGGCAAACGGCCTTCGTCTTCATCATTGTGCTGGCGGGCTTGCAGAGCTTGCCGCAAGAACCCATCGAAGCGGCGCGCGTTGATGGCGCCAATAGTGTGAATACTTTCTTCCGCGTAAAGTTGCCGATGCTGCGTCCTGTGCTCTTCACCATTCTGATATTCCGCACCATCGATACGCTCAAGGTTTTTGATATTATCTTCGGCACCACCGGCGGCGGACCGCAGATCGCTACCGAAGTCATGCAGACGCTGGCTTACCGCAAAGCCTTCAGCTTTCTAAAAATGAGCGAAGCGATGACGGTCATGGTCGTCTTCTCGCTGATCGTCTTGGCGATCAGCCTCATTTACTTGCGCCTTGAAGAGCGCATGGAAGAGCAGTAAGAAGCGTGGTCATTAACGCTCGGCGCGATCAGATGGAGCGGCTGCTGGCTTATTTGATTTCGCTTACGGCGATACTGCTAACGCTTTTTCCCATTGTCTGGCTGCTAAGCGTATCGTTGAAGACGCAGCGCGACGCCTTCGCCATGCCGCCGAAGCTCGTATTCGAGCCGATTGCCGATCATTTTCTTGGCTTGCTAGAGCGGCCCGGCTTCGTCGAGGCTTTCATGAACTCCGTCTACGTCACCGCGCTGGGCGTCATCATCGCCATCACTATTGCCGTCTTCGCCGCTTATGGGATTCATCGCTTCAACTTTCGCGGCAAGAAGCTCTTTGGCGTTTGGCTGCTGCTGGCTTATATGCTGCCGGAGTTTTTATTCATTATCCCGATGTATGTGCTTTACCAGCGCATCGGCTGGTACGATACGCATATTGGCTTGGCGCTGGTGTATCAAGTGCATTCGCTGCCCTTCGCCGTCTGGCTGATTCGCAGCTTTTTCAAGGAGGTTCCCGCTGAATTGGACGATGCCGCGCGGATTGACGGCTGCGGTCATATCAAGACCTTGCGCCACGTCTACATTCCGCTGGCGGCGCCTGGCATCGCTGCCACCGCCATTCTGACCGCGATCTGGATTTGGAATGAATTGACAATTGCGCTATCGCTGACCTTCAGCGACGCGCAGACGATCACGGTGGCGGTCGCCTCTTTCCGCGGTTATACCTCGATCAACTGGGGGCAAATGTCAGCCGCTTCGATTGTTGCCATTGTGCCGATGCTAATCTTTGCGGTGTTCGCGCAGAAGTATATCGTTAAGGGACTGACGCTGGGATCTCTAAAAGGGTAAAGTTGCGGGTAAATACGTGCTTTAGTCAGGAGTTGCATTATGCCAAATCTCGCCATCCACGGCGGTTCGCCGGCCAAAACGAAGCCATTTCCTGCTTGGCCCATCTACGACGATCGCGAACGCCAAGCGCTGAACGAAGTCTTGGAAAGCGGCGTTTGGTGGCGGACGCCCGGCACCAAGACCTTGGCTTTTGAGCAAGAATTCGCCGCCTATCATCAGGCGAAGCATGGCATCGCCGTCACCAACGGGACGCACGCGCTTGAGGTTGCGCTGGCGGCGATGGGCATCGGAAGCGGCGATGAGGTCATTGTGCCCAACGCCACGTTTGTCGCTACGGCGAGCGCAGTTCTCTTCGCTGGCGCGCTGCCGGTGCTGGTCGATGTCAGCGCCGACAGCTACTGCATCGATCCCGAACTGGCGGAGGGGGCGATCACGGAAAACACGAAGGCAATCATCGCGGTGCACATGGGCGGACGACCGGCCGATCTCGATCAGCTTACGGCGGTGGCTGACAAGCATGGTATATTGCTGCTGGAAGACGCGGCGCATGCCCACGGCAGCGAGTGGCGCGGGCGCAAGGTGGGCGCCTTCGGCATCGGCGGCACTTTCAGTTTCCAGGCGAGCAAGACGATGACCGCCGGCGAGGGCGGCATGATTGTCAGCAATGATGACGACTTCGAGGGGCTGGCGCGTTCGACGCATGATTGCGGCCGCCTGCCAGGCAAGTGGTTTTACGATCACTTCAACTACGGCTCAAATTACCGGCTCAGCGAGTGGCAGGGCGCGGTTCTGCTGGCGCAGCTAACGCGGCTTGATGAGCAGACCAAAGGCCGGCATCAGATGGGCCGCGCGCTTGATCGCCTGCTGAGCGAGATTCCGGGCATCTCGCCGCAGTCTCACGATAGTCGCATTACGCGCAACGGACAGTACGCTTATATCTTCCACTATGACAAGCGCGCCTTCAGCGGAGTCGAGACTTTGCGCTTTGTCGAGGCGCTGGAGGCGGAGGGCATCCCGACGCAAGCGCCTTATCCGCCGCTGCACAAACTAGATTTGTTCAAGAGCGGCGCCTATCGCGATCGGCTGAGTGGCGCGCAGGCGGCGGCGCAGCACGATTTTCTCGGCGAAGCCTTCCCCAACTCGGAGCGCGAAGCTTGGGAAACGGTTTGGATCACGCAGAACGCGCTCCTGGGCGATGAAGCGGATATGAGCGAGATTGCTACGGCCATCTTAAAAATACAGGCAAACGCGCGGGATTTGCGTTGAGCTCTGCTGAGGCGGGGGCGGGCGACAAGGTACCGAGCGTAGACACTACGGTGCAGTCGCCACTATATAAATCACTTGTTTGGAATACTGTAGGGGCAAGAGACGGGCAGTGTCTACGCGACTTACGCGCCCCTTGTCTCGCCCTTGGCGCCCGTCGAAACCCGTAGGGGCGAGCCACCGGCTCGCCCGTACACACTTAGGGCCAAAAAATAGCTATAAGGCTTGTGCCGGCATCTTGCATTATTTGTTGTCCCGCGGCGCTTGGAATGTATCCGTGGTTCGCGTGCATGGGGTAGAATCCAAAATTGCGTTGATCTATTCGTTTGGAAGGGGAACGGAATGAGAATCTTGATCATGTGCGATATGGAAGGCGTCAGTGGCATCGTGAACTGGGATCAGGTTGGGGGCGGCAAAGCCGGCTACCCGGAGGGGCGGAAGCTGTATACAGCTGAGGTCAATGCGGCGGTCCGTGGCGCCGCCCGAGCCGGCGCGAAGGAAATCATCGTCATTGACGGGCATAACGCGGGTGGCGACTGGCGCTACAACTCGCTTTACAAAGATATGCTCGACCCGGCCTGCGAATACGTCGCGCATCATACCTGGACCGATTACCGGACGCCGCTGGAAGCGGGCGTCGACGCCTGCCTGATGGTCGGCTATCACGCGCGCAACAATACGCCCGATGGCGTCTTGAACCACACGATCTCGTCGGCGCAATGCCGCAATCTCTGGTTCAACGATGAACTGGTGGGCGAGGTCGGCGTCAACGCCGCTCTTTGCGGGCACTATGGAACGCCTGTGCTGCTGATAACCGGTGATGTCGCCGTCTGCCGTGAAGCGACCGAACTGCTAGGCGACGGACTGACGGCGGTGGCGGTCAAGGTGGGGCTGTCCAAGTACTCGGCGCGCCAGATCGCCCCGAAGCGCGCTCGTGAGATGATCGAGGAGGGCGCGTATCAGGCGCTGCAGGATTTGAACGCGGTCGAACCTTATGCGCCGGCGTCACCGGTGACGATCACGGTTGAATTCGGGCATTACGACACGATGATGAATTACAAGCCGCGCGAAGATGTGGAGTTGGATCAGCCGGCGCAAAAGATGTACAGCCGCGCCGATACCTGGATGGAAGCCTGGGACAAGGTCTGGCCCTTCTAGGTAGGACCAAGCCACCGATACGAAAAGCAACTGGAATTCTAGCGCAGGATTGGGCGAGTCGACGGCTTCAGCCATTCACGAATTTGTGGCGGATTCAGTCGTAGCGAGTAAACTATTGTGAGGCGCCTTCAGAACGGACGAAGGCATCTGCAGTTCGATTCGATTGTTTAATGTTCTATGAAAGGAAACTAGCCATGAAGTTCAGATTTGTATTTGTCCTCTTGATACTTGCGCTTGCGCTGACCAGCGTCACCGCCATGTCGCACGACCCGATCGAAGATTGGGCCGCTGGCATCAAGGAAGCCTACGGCGGCACGGAAATCACGGTGGCGGTGGCTTCGCACCCGTCGGTAGAGGCGTTTAAGCAGATGATTCCGCGTTTTGAAGAATTGACCGGCATCACGGTCGTGCTTGACGAAATGGAAGAGGGCCAGCTGGGCCAACGTATGCTGCTCGAAGTTTCGGCCGAATCGGCCAGTTACGATGCGATGATGACCGCAATCGAATGGAGCCCGCTGGTCGCCTCAAGCGGCTACGCCACGCCGCTGGAGCCATGGATCGAATCCGACATCACGCCGGACTGGTTCAACTATGAAGACATCTTGCAGGCTTATCGCGATATGTTCCTCTGGGAAGACGGCATGCACTATGGCATCCCCTACGCTGGCGAAACGGTCTTCATGTTCTATCGCACAGACCTCTTTGAAGAACATGGCATTGATGTTCCGACGACATTTGATGAGGTCCTTAGCGCGGCGCAATACTTCAGCGAAAATGTCGACGGCGTGCATGGCATCTCTTACCGCGCGCGGCTCGGCTGGGAATTCACCTATATGTGGTCTATTTTCCTGGCGCCCTTTGGCGGCATGATGGTTGATCCGGCGACGGGCGATGTGGCGCTGGATTCGCCCGGTACAGTCGCCTCGCTCGAGTATATTCGCGATCTGTGGCAGTACGGTCCGGTCGGCGTCGAGTCGTTCTCTTTCCCCGAAGCCTGGGACGCCTTTATGTTGGGCCGCGCCGCCATCATGATCGAAGCCTCAGCGGCTGCGCCCGAAGTGGAGAATCCCGATAAGTCCGTCGTCGCCGGCATGACTGGATACAGTCCGCTTCCGGCCGGTCCGGCAGGCGCCTACTCCGGCGTATGGGGTTGGTCCTTCGCCATGATGGACGATTCCATGCATAAGGAAGCGACCTGGGCTTTCATTGCCTATTTGACGAGCGAGGGTTTGCAGGACGAATATTTGGCGAACGGCGGCATTGTCTCGCGCGCATCGGCTTTGGGCGACCCTGACCTGCAAGCGGCGAACCCTTACTACGAAGCGACGCTGGCGACTTTGGAGCAGGCGGCGGCGCTGGGCGAGCTTGGCTTGAGTGTTGTGCTGCCGACGCCGAAATGGAGCCAGGTGAGCGAGATCATGGGCATTGAGGGCGCGCGCGCCTTCATCGGCGAAATCTCGGTCGAAGAAGCGATCGCCAGTATGCAGGCGCAAGTATCCGAGGTTCTGGCGGAGTGATACATACCCCTCACCCCCCGGCCCCCTCTCCCACAAGGGGAGAGGGGGAGACTTATACAGAGCGACTGGCGTAGTGAAACAAGACACACCCGGGAAGACAGCCCCTCCCTCCTTGTGGGGTCGCGTAGGGTCGCGTGGACACAGACCCGCCGACACTGATCCGCCGGGGAGGGGTTTGGGGTGGGGGCGAGGCAAACCGCAGTGGCTTACGCCCGCGCTGCTCATCATGCCGGCCTTCGTGGTCGTTTTCGCGATAGCCGCCTACAGCGCCATCTCGCTCTTTCAGCTAAGCACGGTCAATTTGACCTTCGGCGAGCCCTTCCGCACAGCCGAGCCGGCTGGGCTGGAGAATTATCGTTGGCTGCTTACCAACGAGCACAGCACATTCTGGGCGTCGGTGCGGGTCACGATTGTTTACCTGTTCGGCACCTTGATCCCCGAATTGCTGATTGGCTTTGCCATCGCGCTGCTGCTCAACCGAAAGATGCGCGGCAACTCGCTATTCACCGCTGCCCTGGTCATCCCGATTGTGCTTATGCCTTCAATGGTTGGTTTAATCGGACGGCTGTATTTCTCTTACGATGGCTTGGTCAATTTCTTCTTTGAGTCCCTAACTGGCGTACGCCACAACTGGTACGGCAAGGACCTGGCGCTATGGGCGGTCATCCTGGTGGATATCTGGGAATGGACGCCCTTCTTCATCTTGATTCTGTTAGCGGGCTTGCAGACCTTGCCGGTGGAACCCTTCGAGGCGGCGCGCGTGGATGGCGCCTCGCGCTGGCAGTCCTTCAGCCTGTTGACGCTGCCCATGATGCTGCCGCTGGTATTGACCACCTTTATCCTGCGCTTCATGGATGTGCTGCGGCTCTTTGATGTGATCTTTGTCATGTTCGCTGGCGGACCCGGCACCACAACGACAACGCTGCCTCTCTATGTATACCGGACGACGCTGGTGCAGCGCGATGTCGGCCGGGGTTCGGCCGCCAGCATAATGTTGATCATCATCATCGTCTCGCTGACCGTCATCCTCATCAAGCTGCGCGAACGCATCAAGTTCGAGGCATAAGGCGATGAAGCGCAATTGGACTTCGATCACCGGCTCGCGCCTTTTGGACCTGCTGACCGTATTTGTCGTTTTCGCCTTCCTCTTTCCTTATTTGTTCATGGTGAGCTCGGCTTTCAAATCACGGCTGGAGACCTTCGCCTATCCACCGGTATTCCTGCAATTCACGCCGACTTTGGAGCACTTCGACAATATCTTCAACAATATGCATATCCTCTTCTATATGAAGAACAGCACTATCATCGCCGTTTGCAGCACGCTGCTCACAATCCTCATCGCCATTCCCGCGACTTACGCCTTCGCCCGCTTTCGCTTCCGCAACAAAGAGGGCGTCGCCTATGGATTTCTCTTCCTGCAGATGGTGCCGGGCATCTCGATTGTATTCGCGCTTTTTTTCATCGCGCGCGCTCTGGACTTATTTGACACGCATCTTTTCCTGATTGTAGTTTATCTCTTGTGGAATGTGCCCTACGCCATTTGGATGATGCGCGGCTTTGTCGAGGGCATCCCGGTCGAATTGGAGGAATCGGCGATGGTCGATGGCGCCTCACGCTTCAAAGCCTTTCGTTTGATCACGCTGCCGCTGATGGCGGGCGGGGTCGCCGCGACCGCGATTCTGATCTTCATCGGCGTCTGGAACGAGTTCAGCCTGGCTTTCTTTTTGACGTCGACCAATGCGCGCACGATGCCGACGACGATCGCCTTCTTCATGACCCACTCCGGCATCAAATGGGGACCGATGTTCGCCACCGCCACCATCGGCACGCTGCCGGTGGTGATCTTCGCCCTGCTTGTGCGCCGCTATTTCATCTCCGCGCTGACCTTTGGGGCGGTGAAAGGATAGGGGAAATCGTCACCACAGAGGGCAAGAGGCAACACAGAGGGCGCAGAGAGAAGCAGGAGGGCGAGACAAGTCTCGCCCCTACAGTTTTCGATTTGAGGGACTTCACTAAAGCAGCGGACACATAGAGGGGCGGGAGAAAAAGTATGCTTTACGACAAAATCGACCAGGCGATTGAATCGCACCGCGATGAGGCGCTGAAATTGTTGCAGGAGTTGGTGCGGATTCCGTCGCTGGAAGGGGCGGAGAAGCCCTGCATGGATGTGCTGGAGCGTCAACTGCGGACGATGAAGTTGGATGTCGACCGCTGGATACCCGATGACGATGAGCTGGCGGCGCACCCGGCTTACGTGCCAACCGGCTGGTCCTACGCCGACAGGCCCAACGTCGTTGGCATAGCGCGCGGGGCGGGTGGCGGCAAGTCGCTGAAGTTAAATGGTCATGTCGATGTGGTTCCGATTGGTCCGCCAGAACTTTGGGAGCATGGACCATGGAGCGGCGAATTCGTCGATGGCAAGGTCTACGGCCGCGGCAGCGCCGATATGAAGGGCGGCGTAGTCAGCAACGTGCTCACGGCGCTGGCGCTGCAAACGGCCGGCATACGGCTGGCGGGCGACCTGATCGTCGATTGCGTCGTCGATGAAGAAGCGGGCGGCAATGGCACATTGGCAACGGTCTTGCGCGGGCATAACGCCGATGCCTGCATCTTCACCGAGCCAACGGGCATGGATCGGCTGTCAGTGTCGAATCGAGGCGCGCAGTTCTTCCGCATCACCGTGCCGGGGCAAGAGGGCGGCGTCGAGTACAAACACGAGTTGACCAATCCCATCACCAAGGCTTTTGAAGTTTTTCACGCTGTCGAAGCCTATTCGATCATGCGCGAGTCTGTCGTATCGCATCCGCTTTACGATGATGCCTACAATACCAAAGTGCCGACCGGCATCTGCAAGATTCAGGCGGGCGAGTGGCCCTCGACGGTCGCTTCGCAGGCGATTCTTGAAGGCACGATTGAATGCCTGCCCGGCGAGGACATCCACGAGATTAAGAAAGATTTCCGTCAGTATATTCTCGAATGGTCGCAGAAAGACCGTTGGTTCAACGAGCATCCGCTTCAGATCGAGTGGTTCGGCTTGTGGTTTGACGCCGCCGAAATTGACCCGAACCATCCGATGGTGCATACCTTGAGCGCGGCGGCGAAGTCAGTGACCGGGCGTGATGTCCAAATCGATGGCGCTGGCGGCTGTGACCTGCGCCTGACCGTGCTCTATGGCAATACGCCTTCGGTGCTTTTTGGTCCCTCGGGCGCGATGATTCACAGCACGGATGAGTATATCGAATTTGAGCAGGTGATCGACTGCGCCCGCGTGCTGGCGCGCATGGCGGTCGATTGGTGCGGCGTCGCTTCTTGAGCCGTATGGAAATCGCAACTGTAATCGATAAATAGATCAGTGCTGTAGGGGCGAGCGACCTGTAGTGTCTACGCGCAGCGGTGGCTCGCCCGCCACATTGATAATGACAGGCAGGCAAGGGAATTATGGTTTAGGGAAAAGGTAGGATAGACATGATCAAGTGGTGGGACGAACCAATTCGGGCGGTGACGCTGGAGTTTCCCGCAGCGGATGTCGCGACGATCGATGTCAAAGGCATCGTCGATGAAACGCATCGAGGCGACGCGAACACGCTGAACGTCTTTTCTACCGGATATTATCCGGGCGGCACGACGTTCTATCAAAGTCGTATTGCGCCACATTATCCCGGCTTGGGAGAGCGCGACTTGTTGGCCGACGCGATTGAAGCGGCACATGCCAATGGACAAAAAGTCATCGCCTATCTGGCGTCCATTTGGGGAAACCGCGATCTCTACTTCGCGCATCCGGATTGGGCGCAGCGCAAAGCCGACGGACGGGTCACCACCTGGGATGAGCACTTTAACTCGGTGGCGATGGATCCGCTAAGCCCCTACCGCGAATACTTCGCTTCGATAGTGAAGGAGATCGCCGACAACTACGATGTGGACGGCTTTTATTTTGATGAACCGAGCTTCCAGAGCTGGTCGGCAAGCCAAGCTTGCTGCCGCGCTTTTGAAGCGGAGTTCGGCGTTCCCTTGCCAACTGTGGAGCGCTGGGAAGATCCGGTGTTTCAGAAGTTCATATCTTGGCGCTTTGATCAGATCGCCGATTGGCGCCGCTCACTCTACGATGTTGCAAAGAGCGAGGACCGCTGCGTTTATTTTCAAGGCGCCTTTCCACTGGCGTCCTTGAGCGGAGACAAGTATTACTTGTCCGGCTCGCCACCGCTATTCTCCTGGTATCACGAGCGCTTCGGCGCCGCCTGGCATGTGCCGATGGCGCACGGCGATGACATGGCGCGCACCGCCGCAACAGCCGATATCGTGCATATGGAACTCTATCGCGCCAGCGTCCGCGAGCCAGTCTGGTGGTATGGCGTCGCCCTGCGCTATGTTCAGTCGATCGCCAAAGGCAAGCAGATCCTCGTGCTGAGCATGATGGCGCAATCGCCCTTTGATCTGTATGGCTTGGGTGAAACGGAACTGCGCTTGTCGACGGCGGAACTGCTGGCGAACAGCGCCTCACCGCTGTTTGCGCGCTATTATCCCGACCGCGTGGATGTAGACGCCTGGGATAATGTTTATGCCCGTTTCGCCGAAGCCAAGTCGCTGGCGCCCTACCTGCGCAATCGCGTCAGCATCCCTTATGTTGCGCTGCTCTATTCGGGAACGACCGAGGAACACTTTGAGAATCTCGAAGGCAAGCCCTCGCACCGAGGCGAGCTAAAAGGCTTCGCCAAGGCGCTGCTGCAAGAAAAGATACTCTTTGATGTGATCACGGAAGCGGACTTGCTCGCTGGTGTGGACCAGTATCGCGCGTTGATTCTGCCCAATGCCAGTTGTCTTTCGGCCGACGGCAAGCAAGCGGTTCGCGCCTTCGCCGCAGCCGGTGGCGGTGTCATTGGCTCTTACGAAGCGGGCATGTACGACACGACTGGACGCCGAGCGGAATCCGATGACTTGGCCGCGCTATTCGGCGTCGAATACACCGGCGAAAACTTGCCTTTCGAGCTCGATATCTACATGCGGGTTGAGCAATCTCATGCGCTGCCAACCGAGATTCGAGCCGACAAGCGCATACCGACAGTCGGCATGCAGGTAGGCGTGGAGGCGGAATCTGCAAAACCAGTCGCCGTTATACATGGCGCCTCGGAAGTGCATTACGGTCCGCTAAGCGATGAGATTGGACCGCCGGTGGTTCTCACGCATGAAGCGGAGAACGGACGCGGCGTGCTCTTCACCACACCAATTGGCGTACGTTACCTTGAGTTCGGAGTAAGTGACTTCCGCCGGTTGATCACCGACGCGGTCGCCTGGACGGCGGGGACGGCGCCGCCGGTACGGGTATCGAATGCCAGCGATGTCCTCGCCGTCACCGCCTTCAAACAGGGCGAGCGGACGCTGATTCACCTGGTCAACAGTGTGCGCGATGAGACGCGGCTGCCGATCAACGAGACGATACCCAGTTTTGACGTGCGAGTAGAGGTGGATTTGGAATCGCCGGCGCGAGAGGTGAGGGCGCTGGGCGATGAGACGGACATCTCATGGGACGCCGATGGCGCTACCTTGAGCGTTACGATTGCGGAGGTCCGCTATCATGTTTTGCTTGTGATAGAGTAGCGAGGAAGTGTTCAATTCGATGGAATTGGCTCTATTGCATGTTCAATACAGGGGATTCGCCCATGTGTCACGGAGGTTCTTGAGAAGATTGAGGGCTGGTACATAACCCGACAGTTGAATACAAGCCATGATGTAGTTTCTTGACACATGAAGCGAGCCTCGCTATGGTAGGTATGAATGACGCCATGCGCTAATCTGGTCAAAGTTGTGATGGTGAAATGAGAAAATGGGAGTGTACAGGAAATGAAACCGCCTTCACTTTCAAAAGCGTTGCCAAAAGACGCGAGCCATACTTCGGAACCGGCGTCCGACACAGACTATTATGAACGATCAAAGGCTGAGTTGTTGGACAGTTTGAAGAACAGCATGGAGCAGGTCCTGGCTGGCGACTACAGACCGGCGCTAGAAGTGCTCGATGAAATTGACGCCGAAGCGCAGGATGATGCCCACGCGCGTTAACATTCCCCCAGATTTCAAACAACAAATTAAACATCTCAAACGCAAGTATCCATCGGTAACTGCCGAAGTGCGTGTACTTGTACACCAATTGCAACGCGGCGACCGCCCTGGCGAGTTAGTGCCGGATGTTGGTTATACCGGCGTATATAAAGAGCGCTTGCGCAACCGCTCGGCGAGACGAGGCAAACAAGGCGGGTTCCGCCTTATCTATTACGAACAATACGCAGAACTTGTTTTCCTGCTTCTTATCTACTCAAAGACCGAAGTGGACAACATACCTGCTCATGAAATACGGGAGGTCCTAGAGCGGGTAACCCAACGCAAAGACGTGTGAGCTTGGGACTCAGGATTGAGCGGCAGCCGGCGCTTCTTCCAGCACCTGCAATTCTTCCTCGTGCTCCTCGAGCCACTGAATTGCCGCCATCGCCGCTGATGTGCCTTGGCCAACGGAAGTCGCCACTTGCCGCCAGATTTCGTCCTGAATTTCACCGGCGGCGAAGACGCCTTCGACATTGGTGCGGTAGCGCTGATCGGTGATGATGTAGCCGTTTTCGTTCAGCGCGATTTGATCGCCGAAGACGGCGTTATTGGGGTCGTGCCCGATGAAGATGAAGACGCCTTCAGTCGGATGCAGGGTCTCATCGCCGGTGACCGTGTCCTTGAGTCGCACGGCGCTGACGCCACCGCCGTTATCGCCGCCGACGATCTCTTCGACAACCGCGTTCCAGGTGAAGCTGATCTTCTCGTTGTTGAAGGCGCGCGTCTGCAATTGGATGCCGGCGCGCAGCTCATCGCGGCGGTGAATGATGTTCACGCTATTTGCGAAGCGAGTGAGGAAGATGCCTTCTTCCAGCGCTGAATCGCCGCCGCCGACCACGACGATGTCTTTGCCGCGGAAAAAGAAACCATCGCAGGTGCCACAATAGCTGACGCCGGTTCCGATGTGTTCTTCCTCGCCGGGCACAAGCAGCTTGCGCGGGTCCGCGCCGATGGTGATGATGACGGCGTCGGCCAGGTATTCCTCATCCTCCGTCTTGATGTGGAAGGGCGAGCCGCTGCGAAAGTCGACGCTTTCGACCAGGTCGTATTCAACTTTCGCGCCAAAATTCTCGGCGTGCCGCTGCATGCGCTCGACCAGCTCGGGTCCGCTCAAGCCATCGGGAAAGCCGGGATAATTCTCGATCTCGTGGGTGATGGCGACCTGCCCGCCGAGTTGCTCGCCGGCGATGACCACGGGCGCCAACTGCGCGCGGGCGGTGTAGAGGGCGGCGGTCAAGCCTGCCGGTCCCGAGCCGATGATGACAACGCGTTCCTTCTTCATTCGCTTACCTCGTTCTCGATTGTGCGCCGCTAAAGAAATGCTACAAAGGAGAGGATTATTCCAATGCGGAAAAGTCGAAGCTTTCCAGCGCTTTTTCTTGTTTGATCACCGCCACCAGCGCGTCAAATTCTTCGCGGCAGTCGCCCCAATAGCGCATGAACTTCTGCATCTCGGGCCAGATTTCGTTCAGGTCGGCGCCGTTGGCCACTTGCTCGGCTAGTTGAGTGATCTTTTCGCAACAGTCGTTGCAGTCCATTTTGATCAGCGCGTCGTCGGCCGGCGCGTTGGCGATGAAGTCGAATAGCTTTTCCAGTTGGTCGCCATCGTTTGGTTCGGGCATGGCGGGTCCTCCTGCGAATCTGCGTCACAGTATGGACGAGTGGCGGGGTGGGAATCTTACATTAGGCGGGTTCGCCGAGGATTTCGCGCATGACATGTCGCTTCAATTCATCAACATTCGTAAAGTATTCATAGTCCGCGTGATTGACAAGTGCGAGCGTCTCTGGTGACTCATCAATGAGCAGAGCCGCTTTCCGGCTGAGCCCTTCTTGAATCCCATTCGGCCAGGCAAGGTCAAGAACGATAACGTCGCCAATTTCCTCTAAAGGCAATTCATATCCCAGTTCCCCGCTTGGCAGCCCATTCTCTTTCATCCAGTCCATCACCTGCAGCAGCGCGGCTTCTTCTTCATCGCTGGCGATGCTGATGGGGCGGGGCGCTGCGGCAAGATCGTTGGAAGATGGTGGCGCTTCGGATTCAGGCACCTCGCCATGCATTAGCTTGTGGAGGAATTCGTTGGCGGCACTGGCGAGGAGCTCGCGGCGGGCCGCAAGGAATTCGCGGTAATTCTCGATTTTCCACAAGCGTTCGTCCATCGGAATCCAGTGGGAGGCGAGGACGCCGGGGTGATCGGATTCATATTTCGGGAAATACTCTTCTGGAAGTTTCGCGGAGATTTCTCGGTTTGTTTTCTTGAACAGGAATGTGAAATTAGCGACTGCGTTCACTTCTTTATGAGCCATGTAACCATAAGCTTTTAGTTGCGCTTTGGGAAAGATGTGATGCAGCTCGAGTTTGAAGTCCCCTCCCGACAGCCCCTTCTTTAATTCGTTGCCAAAACCCATGTCTCGCGTTCCATAGACTCTTGTCAGCATATAGAGCAAAGGGTAGAAACGGTTGCCGCGCGTCCAGCCGGCAAGATCCTGCGGCTCAATTTGCAAACTGCCGCGATTCTGTCGAAGCCGCTCAATTAGGGCTTTCGTAGCGTCTGTATGTTCGTCGACTGCCATGATGTCTTGTCGAATGACAGTCTCTATAGGACCCGAGTAGCGTCCCCAAAGCATCGCATGGATATACCAATACAGCAGGCGATCGCGTATTCTGTCATTGGGGAAGGCCTTCTGCTTATCAAGAAATCGCGCAATCGCCGGGAGCGCATTTGGGCTGCCGAGCACTTGGTGGTGATCCAACCCGAGCCTCCATTCGATGATATTTAGCGCTCTGTCCACATGAGTCTCCACTCGCTTCAGCCCATCCAGAATATCTGCTGAGGCGAAGTCATGCTTGTCAAGTTCCGCGAAGTCCGATTGTCCTGTGAGAATCGCGTTTATGCAGCGCAGCATCCAGTCGAGATTGAAATAGTGCCCCCTTTTGCGCCACTTGCCCAAACGGACTTGCATTTCTTCGCGCGCCTGGGGCCAGTAGGCGCAAATCTTTGCCAGCGCCAAATCGCCTTTGGATAATTTCGTGCCGCCGCTATTGACCTGATTGAAGATATCGACGACGGTATCCATATCTTTGTCTGCGCCGCTAACCGATTCTATATGGAAATCCCGCGCCTTAATGCTAGAAATTGCAAGCAAACGATTAACGAAGACTTCGCTATCTGAATGATCCGCAAATCGAGGGAAATAGGGACCGATGCCCCGTTGCATTAGGTCTGTAACGGAAATCCAGCGCGGATCTTCCTTCATTTTTACAGGTCCATAGAATTCGAATTCTTCCGTTTCTACATTGAAATATAGATTACGAAAAGAATGTTCATCACCGTCGGAGAATGCAGGAAGTTTGTCATTGATGATGCCGTAAAGTGAGGTGACTCGCTGTTGCCCATCCAGCAATAATTTATGCGCGCCTGTGGCCAGAGGCTGGTCTCCTCTTATATCGTCTTGAGTAGCTTGCGTTTCCCAAATAAGAAGGCTACCGACTGGATATCCTTTGTATAGCGAGCGCATCAATTTGCTCACGTCAGGCCGTTTCCAAACGTAACCGCGCTGAAATCGCGGCAGTGTCAAAGCTCTCATGTCAATAAGCGCAATTATCGCGTCAAGTTTCACAACACCCCTCCCGGCTGCTTGCCGACAATTCTATCACAGCCCAAGCGCCTGCTTCCGCCCACGCGCAGCGGCCAGAATCTCCCGCGCGCTTTCCATCCCAGCCGCGCCAGGCGCCCCAAGCATCGCCGCCAGTTCGCTGATTCGCGCGTCGTCGTCCGCCAGCCGACGCACGCGCGTCGCCGCATGTTTGGCGACAAGGTCTTTCTCCGCCTGAAAGTGAACATCGGCATAGCTCGCCAATTGGGGCAGGTGGGTGACGCAGAGCACCTGATGCTCGGCGGAGAGCGACCACAGCTTCTCGCCGACGATCGCGCCGATGCGTCCGCCGATGCCTTGATCGACCTCATCGAATATCAAGATTGGCGTCTGGTCGGCCGCGGTGAGCACGCGCTTGAGCGCCAGCATGATGCGCGCCGCCTCGCCGCCAGAGGCCACTTTCGCCAGTGGTCGCAGCGGCTCGCCCGGGTTGGCGCTTAGCATAAATTCGACATCGTCGATGCCCGCCCCATCGAATTTATAGCGCCTGTCGCCGATGATGCAGCCGGCCGGATGTTCGGCTTGCGCCAGCAGCACCTCGAATTGCGTCCGCTCCATGCGCAGGTCCGCTAATTCGCGCACGACCTCGGCGCTAAGCGATGCGCCTGCTTGCGCTCTTGCTTGACTTAAGCGCGCGCTGATGTCGCCTATCTGCCGCAGGAGGCGGTCTTGCTGCTGGCTGAGTTGGACGAGCCGCTCGTCACTGTGATCAATGCGCTCCAGTTCGGCGGCGGCGCGCTCGGCATAAGCCAGCAGCTCGCTGATGCTGTCGACGCGGTGGCGGCGTTTGAGTGTCCGTATCAGCTCCAGCCGTTCCTCGAGTTCGTTGAGCCGCCGCGGATCGTATTCCACGTCAGAGGCGTAGCGCGTTAGGGTCAGCGCTAGCTCCTGCGATTGCTGCGCCAACGTTTCCGCTAGATTATGATCGTCGGTCATATTTGGGTCGATCTGCGCCAGTTTGGCCAGCGCAGTCGCTACGCCCATGAGCGCGTCGACTGCGGCCGCCCCGCCGCGCCGCTCATCGCCGTTGAGCAGCCGCGCCGCCTCTGCGGCCAGGGTCGCGAGCTGTTCGCTGTTCGCCAACCGGTGGCGATCCGCCAGCAGGTCAACTTCTTCATCGCTATCGAGCTCGGCAGCGTGGATCTCGGCGATTTCGTGCCGCAGCAGATCGGCTCGCCGGTGCAGCGCCTCCTTGTCCTCCTGCAGGGCGCGCATCTCCGCTTGTACCTGGGTCAACTCGCGAACCAGCTCCGCCAGCCCGGCGCGCGCATCCAGCAGATCCGCGTAGCGATCCAGCAGATCGATATGGTGGCGCGGACGAAACAGGGAGAGATGCCCGCTCTGACCATGAATATCGAAGAGTAAGTTGCCAACGTCGCTCAGCAACTCGCTGCGCACGGTTATGCCATTGATGCGCGCGGTCGAACGGCCCCGCCGTCGAATCTCGCGCATGAGCGTTAGATAATCGGGATCAGCTTCATCGACCAGGTCTTCGCGCTGCAGCAGGGCGGTGACGCTTGGCTGCGTCCGCGCGTCCAGCCTGATGAGGCCTTCGACCAGGCAGCGCTCGCCCCCCGCGCGCACGTACCCGGGGTCGGCTTTGGCGCCCAGGAGGAGCTCCACCGCGTCGATGAGGATGGATTTGCCCGCGCCCGTTTCGCCGGTGATGACGTTGAAGCCGGCGCCGAATTGGAGCTCGAGCCGGTCAATGACGGCGAAGTTCTGAATGCGCAGTTCTGCCAGCATCGCGGATCCGGCAAACCTAAATCGAGACTTTGAAGCGCGCATAGGCGGCTGAGGTCGCCAGCGCCAGAAACAGCAGCGTGAAAACGCCCAAGCCGCCGACGAGCAAAAGCGCCGAGATGAGGCCGCCGACCAGCACGCCGCCCGCGGCGACATAGCCGCTGTAGCGTCCGCGTCGTCGCCTGGTGAGCTGAAGCGCGATTTGCGCCGCCGTCCCGCCGATCGCCGGCGCCACGATAAAGCCGATAATCAGGAAGCCGCCGATCAGCATCATCGCGAAGGGTGTCAGCGCGCCGCCGATGGCGCAGGTCGCCGCTACCAGGCCGTAGTCAACTAGCGTGCCTTCGTAGAATTTGTCTTCGTGCCCGCGCACACATTGACGGCAGGTGTAACCGACCGGCGTGCGCACCGCGCAATCGATGCACATATAACGGTCGCAGCGGTTGCAACGCAACTCGGTATCGCGCTCCGGATGCGTGGCGCAATAGTGGACTTCGCTTTCAAGGGTGGCGTTAGCGATGTTGTCGTCCAAGATGTTTACCTCATCTCAAGCCTTTTGCAGGTTTTTTGTGTCGGCAGGCGACCTGCTAGGTTGCCCCTACACGTTTCGACGTAAGAGTATACGGAATCTGCTGGGTTCGTAGGAAACGATTTCGGTGACACTATCATCGTCAGAAGGTCATGCGGCGCGGACCGTGACGGTTGATCCGCGGTTCCATGCGATCGAGCAGCGAGCGGTAAAAGTAATTGCGATCGCGCAGGCGCACGAATTGGCTTTCCGGCGCGGCGGAAGTAACGCAGATATGCTGGTTTTCGACTAATTCGGCGGCGACGCGGCCGTCGACGGTCAGCACGACGGGATGGCGATTCTCGCGCGTGGGCTCAATATCGACGACGGCGCCCTGCGAGAGCACAATCGGACGGTCCATGCTAAGATGCGGCGCCATCGGCACCAAGAGGATATTGCGCAGTTCAGGCGGCAGGATCGGTCCACCAGTCGCGAGGGCGTAAGCGGTTGAGCCAGTAGGTGTTGACATGATTAGGGCGTCGGCGTTGTAGGTGGTCGCCCAATGCTTGTCGATATAGGCGGCGATCTGCACCATCCGCCCGAAGACGCTGCCGCTGATCACCACATCATTCAGCGCGCGAAATGAACCGATCACCCGCTGCTTGTTTTCCAGCACGGTCGCTTGCAGCATCATGCGCTTCTCGATCCAGAAATCGCCCGCCAGCAATTGATCCAGCCCGGCGGAGCAGTCTTCCGGTTTTTCGATTTCCGTTAGGAAGCCGAGCCAGCCCATATTGATGCCCAGCACCGGCACCTGATGCTCGGCGCAGACGCGGGCGGCGCGCAGCATGGCGCCGTCGCCGCCAATCGCCATGACGATATCGGAGCAGGCGACATCGCGACCAACGCTATCTTCATCCCAATTGGCGCAGACCCAGTTTTCGATGCCGCGTATGCAGAGCGTATGCGCGATCTGGCGCGCCACCGGATGGGTATCGGGACGGGAGGGATGCGCCAGTACGCCAATTCGTTTAATCTCGGTCAAACAAAACTTCTTTCACATCGCCAACTGCCGACAACATTATGACGCAGATTCTATGGCAATCCTATATCCGACTCCTTAGCTTCGCGCCATTTCTAGCGGATTCAGAAAGTCGTATTATACTGACAGTAATGCAAGTATTACGCGCAAGCGTCCAGTAATTAACGCCGAGAGGAGACATGAAATGATCAAGAAATGGCTGTTCGCAATGTTTGTATTGGCTCTTCTGTTTGCGCCGGCGGCTATGGCGCAAGCTGACAACCCGACCATCGCGATTCTGCGGTTTGGTCCGCTGCCGAATGTTGAAATCACCGAAGGCGCCATCCTCGATGTTTTGGAGTCCTATGGCTTTATTTCGACTGAGGAGAACCGCATTTTCGAAGGGCGGCGCGATTACGAAGGAAATCAAATCACCATCTATTGGGGCGACGCCGGCTTTGATTACCCGACCGTGAATCTCATGCTGGAAGACGCGCTGGATAAAGAAGTTGACGTGATCGTCACGAACGGGTCGACGGTGACCCAAACCGCCGTCCTTCTCACCAGCGAAATGGATATGCCGACGCCGGTGCTCTTTGTATCGACGCCTTATGAGGGTGGCATCGCCGCCGAAGCCGCCTGCGTCAAACCGGATCATGTCGCCGGCGTGTCCGCCTCTTTGTCTTATGATTACGCCTTTTCCGTGCTGCTCATGCAGGATCCGGACATCGAGCGGGTCGGCGTGATTCACAGCACAGGCGATGCCTCCGGTCGATACGGCGCGCAAAGCATAATGGAATCGGCTGAATCATTGGGCATCAAGATACATACGGCCGGCGTCGTCTCTCTGGCGGATTTGCGCCCGGCCGCCAATAGCCTGGTGGATGCCGGGGTCGGCGCGCTGATGCTTCCGCTCGATTCAATCACATCGAGCGGCTTGCCCGTCATCACCGAAATCGCCAGCGAAATTGGTTTGCCGGTATTCTATCCCAGCTTTAGCGCGATCTATTACGGCGCCACCATCGGCGCGGGCTCGTCGCCGATGTACGCAAATGGCGTCAATCTCGGGCGGATTTTGACGGCGCATTTGAATGGCGACGTCGATCTTGCGCGCCTCGGCATAGGCACGACCGGGGAACTCCTAATCGGCGTAAATCTGGATTCGGCTGAAGCGCAAGGCGTCGATATTAACGAAGCGATAATGGCGGAAGCCGCCGCCGTCATCGAGAGCGGTGGGACGCGCAGGCTGCACCCGGAATTGCTGGCGGCGATTGCGCGGCGCGGCAGAATCATCCCGCTGGAACAACGCCAGGCGGACGATCAGGATTGGCTCGCTTCCTTGCATTGCACTGACGAGATGATCGCCGAGCAGCAGGCGGCGCTGGACGCCGCGAGCGAATAAACCCCGCCCGAAGCCGGGCAATCCCACTTAAACGAGGCAGTCCGCGCGGGCTGCCTTTTTTTGCGTCGATTTCGCGCAAAAGAGGCGGCAAATTCAAGAACTGTGATACACTTATTGGTGAAAGTATTCCATTGTTCATGTCTTTTGAGCGTATTACCGACGAGGTGGCACAATGTTCAAGAAACTCTCCTTAACTCTCATAACATTGATGATTTGGCTTGCGCCGGCGGTGATGACGCAAGACGGCAATCCCACAATCGCCGTCCTTAGATTCGGACCATCCCTGTCAGATACCAGCCTGGAAACCGCGGTAATGGATACGCTGCACGTTTATGGCTGGATTAATGCGGAAGAACTTGCGCTCTTGAGCGAACGGCAAGATTTAACGGGCGAGAAGATTGACATTATTTGGGGTGACGCCAACTACGATCTTCCAACGGTCAGCATCATGGTCGATAACGCGCTCGACCGCGGCGCCGATATATTGCTCACCATATCCACCCCGGTCACGCAAATCGCTTTGAACACCACACTGGATCAAGACGAGCCCACGCCGCTGCTATTCTCCTCGGTATATAGTCCGTATCACGCTGGAGTGGCTGACGCGCCTTGCATCAAACCCGCTCATGTCACCGGCTCGGAATCAGTGCCGCCTTACGAAGAGGCGTTTCACTTATTCTTGCTGCAAAATCCAACGATGAAGCGCTTCGGCGTGATCTATTCATCAAATGACGCGAGCGGCGCCTACGGCGCGGAGAGGATCGCCGCCATTGGCGAATCCCTGGGCTTGGATGTCGAGAGCGCAGCGGTAACAAACGTAAGCGATCTTCGCAGCGCTGCGCAAAGCCTGGCCAATGATGACGTCGAGGCAATTATCCTGCCATTCGATTACACGGTGGCAATCGGGCTGCCGATCATTGTAACTGTCGCTACTGAAAATCAGATACCGGTCTTTCATCCTCATCCGGGTTCAATTCTGGCGGGCGCGACGATAGGCGCCGGCTTCTACAACTTTTATACGCAAGGCATCAGCACTGGTCTGATGCTGGCCGCCTATTTGAATGGCGATCTCGACTTGGCGAGGACGTCAATCGACAGCCGGAGCGGGCTGTCGGTCGGCGTCAATCTGGATGTCGCGCATACCCTGGGCATTGAGATTGCGCCCGAGCTGGAAGGCATGGCGGAAATGACGGTACAAGGCGGCGAGTCGGTCATGTCCCCGTTGGGTCTATTGCGTCTGCTGGATTCAATGGGCGCGACGGACGAGATCAAACAGATGGCGGCGGCTTATTTGCAGGATGTAGATTTGAGCGCCATGGCCTCACAATCAGGCGAGCAGCAGCAAGCGGCGGCGATGATCAACATGATGCTGATCCAAGGAAGAATGTCGCCAGAAAACATGGCGGCTGATCGTGACTACTTAGCTAGCCTTCAATGCACGGATGCGATGATCGCCGAGCAACAGGCGGCGCTGGACGCGGCAAGCGAATAAGCCGTAGGAGAAAGTCATAGCGCTTTGAGATCCGACTTGTATCTTTCAGTAGAGAGGCTAATAGAGATGTTCAGAAAGCGTGTCCTGATATTCGTTTTGCTGTTTCTGATTGCGATATTTTCAGGAGTGGCGCTGGCGCAGGGCGACGGCAATCCCGCAATCGCCATCCTGCGCTTTGGACCGAGCGACGCGCTTGCGATTACCGAGGGCGCTATTCTGGATGTTTTGGAGTCTTATGGCTTCATCACATCGGAGGAGAATCGCCAGCTGGAACAGCGCCAGAATCTTGAGGGAGAAAAGCTTTCGGTGTATTGGGGCGAAGCCGGCTTCGATTTGCCCACGGTGAATCTGATTGTTGACGCCGCCTTGGATCGTGATGTGGATGTTTTGGTCACGCTGAACTCGCCGGTAGCCCAAGTCGCGACCACGGTCACGAGCGATATGGACGACCCGCCGGTTGTGCTCTTCACCGCGGTATCGGCGCCGTATAAAGCCGGGATCGCCGATTCGTCCTGTATCAAGCCCGATCATGTCGGCGGCGCCGAGACCTTGATCGAGTATGAACCCGTCTTTGAGGCTTTCCGCTTGCAGGATCCCGACCTCAACCGCGTCGGCTTTTTGTATGCCACCTCGCTGACCTCTGGCTTGGATGCCTATGAGCGATTCAGCGCAATAGCGACGGAATTGGGCATTGAAGTCATCGAAGCAGGCATAGCATCCCTGTCCGAGCTGTCGTCGGCGGCGGAAAGCCTGGTTGAGCGCGGCGCCAAGGCTTTATTCGTTTCCGGTGACTATTTGACGGCGGCCGGTCTGCCCATCATAGTCTTTGTCGCTAACGAAAATGGCGTCCCGGTTTTCCATCCGAGCATGGGCACGATCTTCACTGGCGTTACCGTCGGGGCCGGCTTTGCGTCTTACGACGCGCGCGGGGACAACTTGGGCGTTATGCTGGTCGGGTACTTGAACGGCGACATCGATATCGCTTCCACCAAGATTCACATTGACAGCAGCAATTTGCTGGGAATCAACCTGGATTCGGCGCAGGAGCAAGATGTCGAGATTTCTGAGGACTTGATGAAGCGGGCGGCGACGGTGGTGAGCGGCGGTACGATAGCGCAGGCATCGCCGCAAGTGATGCAAGCCGTTGCCCGGCGCGGCAAAATCATCCCGCTAGAACAACGCCGCGAAAGAGACAGGGCTTTCCTCGCCTCGCTAGAATGCACGGAGGAAATGATCGCCGAACAGCAGGCGGCGCTGGACGCGGAGAGCGGATAGTCAGCACACAAGACGCAGTTCCCATCAAAGTCGAGAATTGTAGGGGCGACCCATTGGGTCGCCCGCTCTGTCCCAAAGCGTAAGCTAGCAATCTACCCAAAACGCCCGGCGATGTAATCGGCGGTCTCTTGTAGGGCCGGGCGTTGAAAAACTTGGCGCGATTCGTTGTACTCTACCAACTCGCCCCAGCGGACTTCGTGGCCGTCTTCCACCTTCTTGCGGATGCTGAAGAAGGCGGTGTAGTCCGAGGCGCGCTGCGCCTGCTGCATATTATGCGTCACGATGACGATGGTGTAATCGCCCTGCAGTTCCCACATCAGCTCTTCGATTCGCTGGGTGGCGATGGGGTCGAGCGCGGAACAGGGCTCGTCCATGAGGATGACATCGGGCTCGACCGCGATCGTGCGCGCGATGCAGAGCCGCTGCTGCTGCCCGCCGGATAAAGCCAAGCCAGATTTGTTCAAGTCGCCGCGGACCTCATCCCAGAGCGATGCGCCGCGCAGGCTGCGCTCGACGATTTCGTCCAGCGTGACTTTCTTCTTGAAGCCCAAGAGCCGCGGTCCGTAGGCGACGTTGTCGAAGATGCTCTTTGGGAAGGGGTTCGGCTTCTGGAAGACCATGCCGATGCGGCGGCGCACTTCCACCGGGTCGACCTTGTCGTCGTAGAGATTCATCCCGCGGTAGATGATTTCGCCATCGACGCGCGCGCCGGGCGTTAATTCCAACATGCGGTTGATGCCGCGCAGAACCGTGCTCTTGCCGCAGCCGGATGGTCCGATCAAGGCGGTGATGCGGTTCTTGTAAATTGGCAGGCTGACCTTTGCCACCGCCCGCAGCGCCCCGTAATAAAAGCTGCAATCTCGCAGTTCCATCACGAGATCTATGTCAGTCTTCACCGGCGCCTTTTCTTGGATCGCCATGGATTAGAACCTTATGGAATAGCGGTTGCGCAGGAAGATGGCGGCCGCGTTAAGCGTGAGCATGAGCGCCAGCAGCACGATGATGGCGGCGGCGGCGATATCAGCGAATTGCCCCTGGGGCCGCGCCGTCCATTGATAGATTTGAATCGGCATCGCGGTGAATTGCGAAAAGGGGCTGGTGGGGTCTGCCACGAGGAAGGTCGCCGCGCCAACGACAATCAGCGGCGCTGTTTCGCCGACAGCGCGTGAAACCGACAAGATCGTTCCGGTCATGATGCCGGGCAGGGCGGCCGGCAAGACCTGACGCCAGATCGTCTGCCAGCGAGTGGCGCCCAAGCCGTAGGAAGCTTCGCGAATGGTGAAGGGCACAGCGCGGATCGCCTCCTGCGCGTTGATGATGATGATCGGCAGGATCAATAGCACTAGCGTCAAGCCGGCGCTGACCAAGGTGCGTCCATTGGGCGCGAAGCTGTTGATGCGCACGAGGCGCATCATTAGATCGTCGAACACATCATGAGTAACAGCGGCATCGTCGGCGACATCAAATCGATAATAGTCGCCGCGCACCTCGATGTCGTGGTCTTCGTCGGCGCGCGCCGTCGACACATCGACGGCTGCATCCAGCGCCTCGGCCAGCGCGTTGGACAGTTCAATGACGGAGGAATTGCCCATCATCGTCAAGCTCGGCGTGCCGAAGCGCAAAAATGTATCGACAACGCGGCCCAATGTCGGCGCGTCTATCTGGTCGCTGTCGCTTGCCAGGGTCTTACCGTCAAAGCTGATCTCGCCGTTAAAGGCGGGCGCGATCCGCTCGACCACCGCTTCGACGCTGGGCAGGTCGAAATTGCTGTGGAAGATGAGCCCGCTGGTGAAGGGCGCCAGGGCGCGCACAAAGATGGCGAGACCGAGCATGCCGTAGATGATCGATGGCACACCGGCGAGATTGCGCACATTCGTCTCGATGAGGCGATTAATGAAGCCGTGATGGGCATATTCTTCCAGGTAGATGGCGGCGCCGACGCCGATGGGCAGCGCCACCAGCACCACCACTGCCATCAGCCCGATGGAGCCGATCAGCGCGGTGCGCACGCCGGCCAGCGCTGGTGTGCTCGACATAGGGGCGGTTAGAAACGCGCTATCGAGCCAGCTATGGAAGCGAATCACGGTGACTTTGGCGTCGTCCAGGCGCTCCGACTTGAGGTACTGATTCAGGATGGGACCTTCGATTTCTTCTTTGATCGCGGCAAAATTGAAGATTGCATCCGACAGGGTGAAACTGGCGATCACTTTCTGCTCGACCACTTCCTGCAGCACCAGGTTGCGCAGGGTTGCATGCTCGGCATATTGGGCCAGCAGCTCCGCTTGTTGCTCCACACTGATCGCCTTGAGCAATTCGCCCGCGATTGCTGGATCGACATTGTCATCGCCGACGATTTCGGCGACGGTCACCTTGGTGAATTGGTCAATTTCCACCTGGCTGATCGTATCGCGGATCAAGACGCGCAGGCGCGGACCGACATAAGCCGCCAGGATGGTCGTCAGTTCGTCATTGTTCAGGTCGGCCAGCGGTCGGCCCGCGGTTAGCGTCTCTGGTTCGATGGTGTTCACCACGCCGATGGCGCCAAAGGCTTCGCTGGCGACATTGAGGAACAGAGCGATAAGCGCCAGCCCGGCGACCGCAATGGAGAAATAATTGAACAGTCTGCCAATGCGCCCACGCCGATGCCGCAGCTCCAGGCGACGGAAGAAGTCCGCTTCCTTGGGCATGTAATAGCGGCGCTGCATGTTGTTGTCTACCGCCATTAGTAAGCCTCACGGAAGCGGCTGATGATGACACGGCTCAGCACATTGAGGATGAAGGTCATCAGAAACAGGGTCAGCCCGATGGCGAAGATGCTGTTGTAATCAATCGAGTCGTAACTGAGGTCGCCGCCGCTGATGCGCGCGATATGCCCGGTCATCGTCTCGGCCGAGTCGAAGGGATTGAAGCTGAAATTAGGACCGGCGCCAGCCGCGATGGCGACGATCATCGTCTCGCCGATGGCGCGCGAAACAGCCACGATAAATGCCGCCAGGATGCCGCTGAGCGCCGCTGGAATCACCACTTTGATGACCGTTTCCAGCTTGGTCGCGCCCAAGCCGAAGGAGGCTTCGCGCAAGGCGTTTGGCACCGCGTGCAGGGCATCTTCGCTCATGGAGCTGATTAAGGGGATGATCAAAATGCCGACAACGATGCCAGCGGCGCCGGTATTATAGATGTTGACGACCTCGACGCCGAAGATGCCGCGCAGCAATGGTGTCATAAAGGTCAGGGCGAAGTATCCATAGACCACCGTGGGAATGCCCGCCAGAATCTCCAGTACCGGCTTAAGCGAACTGCGCACCCGCGGCGAGGCATATTCGCTCAGGTAAACGGCGGCGCCGAGGCCCAGCGGCAGCGCCACCAGCATGGCGATTGTGCTGGTCATCAAGGTGGCGTTAATCAGGGGGATGACGCCAAACTCGCCGATAGCGGGGATCCAGTTGGTATTGGTGAAGAACTCGATGAGTGTGGGCCGGTCGTTGTACTCGACGGCGACGCCGGCGCTGTGTGGCGCGATGGTGTTTTCGCCGCGCAGACCGCGCTTGACCTGGAAACGGGGCAGATAGCCGTCCTCGACGAAGAGCTCGCCGATGCGTTCTGTCAGCGGGAAAACGGTGGAACTGCCAGCGGCAATCAGCGCGCCGGATACCTGGCGCGGGTCGATTGGCCTCAAGTCAGCGGCGGCCGCCGCTCGCATCCATTCGTCGCGCGCCTTCGCCAGCGCCTCGGTCGATGCTTGGAAGTAGCCGACATCGACGATCTCCTCGTTGACGCGGGCGAGATAATAACTGATGAAATCGGCCGCCTGCGGCTGCTCAAGCAAGAGTTCGGCGTCGCTGTAAATGTAGAGCGGGCGCGAAAGGGCGTAGCTGCCGTCTTCCACCGACAGCGCTGAGGGCGCAACGCCGTCCAAAGCTAGGATTTTGAGGTCGTCGGTGTTGGCAAGGTAGTAGGCATAGCCGAAGAAACCGATGCTGAAGGGATTACGGTGGATGCTGCCGGCCAGTTGATTGTCATTTTCCGACATGATTGGGTCGCTTGCCAGCATCGCCGTCGGGTCATCATCAAAAATGGCTTCGACGAAGAAATCGAAGGTGCCGCTGTCCTGACCGGGGATGACCAACTGTATGGGCTCATTGGGCCAGTCCGATCGCAGATCCGACCATTGGTCGGCGCCGCCAAAGATCTGGCGCAATTCGGCGAAGCTAAGCTCGGTGATGAAGTCATTATCGGCGCTCACCGTGATCGCCAGCGCATCGGCGCCGATGCGGAAGTCAATGGGTGTAATGCCGACCGAGCGGCAGCGGTCGATTTCGCCCTGATTAATCGGACGGCTGGCGTTAACGATCTGCGGGCGCTTCACGCCGAGCTCAGCCAGTTCGACATCGAGCGCGCAAAAGCGCTTGAAACCGCCGCCAGTGCCGACCACGTCGATGTCAATCTGATTATTCTGAAACTCGACGACCTCCATAACTTCCTGGCCGACGCGAATGATGCCACTCTCTTCGACCGCTTCCAGCGCCTTGCCCGGCTCCACGGTGAATACCGTGGTCTGGTCGTCCATGTCGCTGAGGATAGGGCGATTGCTGTTGACCCATTGATCGCGAGTGAAGAAGGCGATGGATTCGTTGCCCAAAACCAGGATGATGCCCAGTGTCGTAAATATCGAAAGCAAGCCGCAAGCGAACAGGCCGACTTGAATGATTGCTTCGTGGATCTTGAATTTATGCTTTAGGTCAAGCGGCCGACGGTCGCTCCGAATTAGATGATGGGTCAATTCCCGCTGTTGATCGCTCATAGTTTTCTCTCAAGTAAAGCGTCCGCTCAAGCGCGCCGAACGGGACTTCTGCATTGTATGCGATTTGTACCAGCATTGCCGTTGTGGCGCCGCGTTCATGAGCGTTCAACGTGGGGGAAGCGGTCCCGCATTGCGGTCTCGCATCCCCCGCTTTGTGGCAATGCTTGAGATGGACTACATGCCCATCATCGCATCTAGGAAGGCTTGCTTGGCGGCATTCATCGCATCGGGTGAAGCCGGGAAGTAGCCAACATCAATGACTTCGTCGTTGACATTGCTCAAGTAGAAGCTGATGAAGGCGTTGACCTGCGGCTTCTCCGCCATGATGCCGGCGTCGCTGTAGATGAAGAGCGGGCGCGCCAGCGGGTAGCTGCCGTCATCGGTCGTCTGCGCGTTGGCTTCAATGCCTTCGATATTGAGAATGTTCAGCGCATCCTGATTCTCGACATAGTAGGCGTAGCCGAAGAAGCCGACGGCGTAGGGGCTGCCGCTGATGCCCTGCACCAATACGTTGTCGTCCTCGGAAAGCTGCGGATTGGCGCTGAGGATCGGCTCTTCATCTTCGTCGAAGACTTCTTCCACGAAGTAATCGAAAGTGCCGCTATCGGCGCCCGGGATGAAGCGCTGTATCGCTTCGTTGGGCCATTCAGCGCGGACATCCGACCAGGTATCGGCGCTGCTGAAAATCAGCGCCAGCTCTTCCATCGTGACATCGCTGACGAAGTTGTTCGCGGCCGAAACGGTGACAGCCAGCGCATCGGCGCCGACGCGGAACTCGATGGCGTCGCGGCCGATGGCTTTGCAAGATTCGCGCTCACTGTCTCTAATGGCGCGCGAGGCGTTGCTGATATCGGTCTCGCCTTCGACGCAGAAGCGCTCAAAGCCAGCGCCCGAGCCGATCGAAGCGATCGACGGCGCGACGCCGCCCGCATTGGTCCAGCGCTCAGCCATGCGCTCGCTGAGCGGGAATACGGTCGAGCTGCCGGCGGTGACGATCTCGCCCTCGGTGTAATCGAGCGGATCCACTTCTTCCAGCATGATGTCGTCCATCAAGTCCAGCGCCGCGTCGCCGATTGGGGTCATGCCGTTGGCGATGCGCCAATAGTCGATTGCGCCGGAAAATGCGTATTCCGAAGCCGGGAAGTAGCCGACATCGACAACTTCGTCGTTGACGTGCGTCAGGTAGAAATTGATGAAGGCGTTGACCTGCGGCTTCTCCGCCATGATGCCGGCATCGCTGTAGATGAACAGCGGGCGTGCCAGCGGGTAACTGCCGTCATCGGTCGTCTGCGCATTGGCTTCAATGCCTTCAATGCGGAGGATGTTCAGCGCGTCCTGATTCTCGACATAGTAGGCGAAGCCAAAGAAGCCAACAGCATAGGGACTGCCGGTGATGCCTTGGACCAGCACATTGTCGTCCTCGGAAAGCTGCGGATTGGCGCTGAGGATCGGCTCTTCATCTTCATCGAAGACTTCCTCCACAAAGTAATCGAAGGTGCCGCTGTCGGTACCCGGGATGAATCGTTGAATCGCCTCTTTGGGCCATTCAGCGCGGACATCGGACCAGGCATCGGCGCTGCTGAAGATCATCGCCAGTTCTGCCAAGGTGACATCGCTGACGAAGTTGTTGGCTGCCGAAACGGTGACAGCCAGCGCATCGGTGCCGACGCGGAATTCGATCGGTTCGCGGCCGATGGCGTTGCAAGATTCCACTTCGCTGTCTTTGATGGCGCGCGAGGCGTTGCTGATATCGGTTTCGCCTTCAACACAGAAGCGCTCAAAGCCAGCGCCCGAGCCGATGGATGCGATGGACGGCGCCACGCCGCCCGCGTCGGTCCAAAGCTCAGCCATGCGTTCACTGAGCGGGAATACGGTTGAGCTGCCAGCGGTGATGATCTCGCCGATGGGGTAATCCAGCGGATCAACTTTGGGCAAGCCAAGTTCCGTCTCCGACGCGCTCGCAAAGCCGGTTGCGAGCGCAAGAAACAGCAGTATCCATAGTACTTTCTTCATTGGCAACGTTCTCGCCTGATCGTTCAATTATGAGCGAGTTGTAGGCGGGTCGCCCACACACAACCATAAGCTTAGCGGAAGACTGTTAAAGCGCGCATTCAGCGCGTTAATGATGCGCTAGGCTTCTTTTAAGCGGAGTGAGCGAATTCTTTTGGTTCTCTTCACACTCTTAACACTTGGACGAATGGCGATCTCGGTTACCAGTGCGTGCAGCACATTTTGGCAGTTTCGCCATCTGACGCTAGAATCTTTGTTGAGTTGTCGTCTTAGAAGTTGTGCCGATGATCAAATACTTTCTGCGCCGCCTGCTGCAAGCGATACCGACCTTTTTTGGCGTCACGGTCCTTTCGTTTCTGATTATGTTGTCCGCCCCCGGCGATCCCGTCGCCATGATCACCTTTTCGCCCAATCCGTCGCCGGAGGCGATCATGGCGCAGCGCCGTCGGCTGGGCCTGGATCAGCCGCCGTTAGTGCAGTACGTCTACTGGCTCATCGGCAATGACTGGACACAAATTGATATTGACGGCGATGGCGAAGGCGACAGACGCGGCGAGCGGCGTGGATTCCTGCGCGGCGACCTGGGCCAATCCATCGTAAAGGAACGCCCGGTCATGGAAGTGATTCTCAGGCGTGTGCCGGCCACCCTGCGACTGGGCGTATCCGCCCTCGTCTTGGGTTATCTCAACGGCGTATTGCTGGGTGTATTGGCCGCCGTATTCCATCGAACCTGGGTTGATCAGGTCATACGCGTCATGTCTGTGATCGGCAACGCGGTACCCGCCTTCTGGCTCGGCCTGCTCTTGATCATCATCTTTGGCGTCCAACTAGATCTCTTGCCGATCAGCGGCATGCGCAATATCACGCAGCGCGGTCCCCAACCATTGGGCGATGCCCTGCGATACATGATTATGCCGGTCTCGGTCTTGTCGCTCAATACCATCGCTTTTATTTCGCGCTTTACACGAACGCAGATTCTCGAAGTTCTTCAGCAGGATTACGTCCGCACTGCCTTCGCCAAGGGACTGCAGGCGCGCGCGGTCTGGTTTCGCCACGCCTTGCGCAACGGTCTGCTGCCGGTGGCAACATTTTTGGGACCGTCAATCGGTACGCTGCTGGCTGGTTCGGTGATTATCGAACAGGTTTTTCAGTGGCCTGGCATGGGCAAACTGATTATTGACGCGGTTTTTACGCGCGACTATCCGCTCGTGATGGGTTCTGTTGTGATGGCTTCAGTGATGTTCATCATTGGCGTGCTGCTCTCCGATATCATGTACGTCATCCTCGATCCGCGGATTCGTCTGGAGTAGGTTAGAGATGCCGCAGGAATCAAGAGTCGCAGTCATAAGCAATGGGGACGCACAGCGTCGTTCGCGTTCATTCTGGCGCGACGCGCTCGCCTTCATTCTGCGCGACCGGCTGACGATTGTCGCCCTGAGTGTTCTGCTCGCGGCGACCGTTATCTGCTCGGCGTCGCCGATCTTTATCGAAAGTGTGCTCGGTCACGTGGTCAACGATACCAGCGTTCCTGACCGCTTCAAACTGCCCGGGGAAGACGGCTACCTGCTGGGGACGGATCAACTGGGCCGGGACCAATTCTTGCGTTTGATCTACGGCGGGCGCGTGTCCCTGACAATTGCGTATCTCGCCAGCATTATGACTGTATCCATCGGTATCACGCTGGGACTGTTGGCGGGTTATTATGGCCGGCAGGTCGATGACTTGATCTCCTGGGCCGTCAACACGCTCAGCGCGATTCCGCCGCTCTTCTTGCTGCTGATCGCGGCGGCGGTCTGGGAGCCTTCTACCGAAGTCCTGATCGTAGTATTAGCGGCACTGGGTTGGGTGGGCACCAGCCGCCTGGTTCGCGGTGAGGTCTTGTCACTCAAGGAACGCGATTATGTGCTGGCGGCGCGGGCGCTGGGCGCATCGGACTTCCGCATCCTCATACATCACATTCTGCCCAACGTCTTTTCCATCGTCATGGTCACGATGACCATCATCGCCGGCAATCTGATCCTGATCGAGTCGGGACTCAGCTATCTGGGCATGGGCATCCAGCCACCGACGCCGACCTGGGGCAATATGTTGACAGATTCGCGCAGCTTCCTGAGCACCGGCGTGCATCTCATCTTCACACCAGGCGTCCTGATTATGATCACCGTTCTCTGCTTCTACCTGGTCGGCGATGGCCTGCGCGATGCTCTCGATCCGCGGCGCTATCAGCAATAATCTCTCTCGCTACAAGGTAGAGGCGACCGTTGGGTCGCCCGCAATATTGACGCTCACCGTCGAGGCTACCTACCTGGTCTCCCACAACTTGTCCCAATCAGCAAGAAAATGGGCGAGCCACCGGCTCGCCCCTACAAAGTTCCCTTGTACGAGCGTGGGTTACTCCGCCAAGGTCCAGCGATGGATATCAGCTGTGTAACCATAGAATACCCAGAACGCCGTCGGCTCGAAGCCCTGGACGCGCTTGGTGGCCGTCTGCCAGATGTTGGGCACGAAGGTCCAGTCGTAAGCCACATCCTCGTGCGTGATCCGCTGAATCTCCTTGTATAGCTCGCCGCGCTCGACCGGATCGCAGCCCGGCAGCGTCCGCGCTTGCTCGATCAACGCGTCTACTTCCAGATTGACGTAGGAGCTGGTGTTGCTGCCGCCCCATGCTGCCGTGTCCCTTTGACTGGAGATGATAGGCATGAAGTCATTGGGATCAGGAGCGCCGCCGGTGCCGCCGCTGCTGCTCATCGACGTGCCATCGTGCTGCTGACCGAACAGAACGGTATCGAGGTAATTGGCCCATTCGACTAGCTCGATCGTGACTTCAACGCCGATGTCCTTGAGTTGATCCTGCGCGATCAGCGTCGTGGTCGGGAACATGGTGAGGATATCGCTATAGGGAATGGACATCGTAAGACGCTGGCCGTCCTTTTCGCGTACGCCATCGCCATCCTCGTCAACCCAGCCGGCTTCTTCCAGCAATTGCATTGCGGCTTCCGGATCGTAGGGATAGGGTTCAATGTCATAGTTGTAAGCAGTCACGTGAGCCGGATTCACCGCCCCAACCAGACGCGTGCCGCCCTGCTCGCCGCCCATCGTCGCCAAAATGTCATGTTTGTTGTAGCCCATGGCGATTGCCTTGCGCACATTGACATCGGTGAGGAAGGGGTGCGGAGGCTGCTCCTGTAAATTGCCATCGGCGTCGTAGGCTGGCATTGGCTGCTCCGGATCGGCCCAATTCAAGCTCATGAATTTGACCGACATCTGCGGGAAGATCTGCCATTGCAGATTGCTGGTATCGGTAATCTGCTCGAAGATATCGCCGTGCAAATAGGTGTAATCCACTTCGCCTGCTTGCAGCGACTGCGCCGCCAGCTCATGCGAGCCGACATTTCGGTTGATAAGGAACGGAATCCCGACTTCGCCGCCCCACCAGGTGGGATTGGCGTAGAAGCTCTGAAACTCATCGGTCTCCCAAGCATCCATGATGTAGGGACCGCCGCTGATCTCTAGTGGGTTGGTGCTGATCTCGCCGCCTCTGACATCGCTGAAGTCGGCCGCGAAACGATGCGCTGGCATGAAGCGCGTGCCGCCCAATTCGGCGAAAACCGTGCAGTCAGGCGTGCTCAATACCACTCGGTAGGTCTTGTCGTCAATGATCTCTACGCCTTCGACGTTTGCGAAATCGGCCGCGCGCCACGATTCAACATCTGGATTCTTGATCGCGTCAATGACGAACTTCATATCATGAGATGTGATCGGTACGCCATCGCTCCAGGTCGCGTCTTCCTTGATGTGGAAGGTTATGGACAATCCATCATCGGCCAATTCCCACGACGTTAATCCCGGGACCGCCTCATAGGTCATGGGATCAATTTCATAGGGCTTGGGCCACAGAAGGCTGTAGGCCTGGAACGAAGCGCCATCGCTGCTGAGGATCGGATTAAAGGTCGTGATGTTGCCGAAGCCGCGAATGACGATTGTCTCCGAGTCCTGGGCTAGCGCCAGGGCAGCGGAAAACACGAGTAGTAGAACGAGCAAAAGCTTTATGGCTCTCATGGTTTTCTCCTCTTTGAGACTTTATGAACAACTTGAGCAAACTACGTCTAACTATTGAATATACCACTTTCGGCGGGCGTTTACGACAATGTGCTGCATTTCTGGCTCGCTGGCGCATAATGTTTCTATGGATCTAGCCTTGCACGACTAGAACATAGGTGCTATACTCTGCAATATAGCGAAAACACGCTACACTTAGGCAGGCGGTTAGAGGAAGCGAGACGAGGGCGATGGCGAAGACTAGACGGGCGGTTAAAGAAACACAGATCATCGACAACAACGATCATCAAGCCAGGCAGAAGGCGCTGGACGCGACCTTGACCGATATCACCAAACGCTATGGCGATGGCACGATATTCAACTTGGGCGCGGGCAGCCATCTAGAGGTCGAGGCGATCCCGACCGGCTCGCTCGGCATCGATATATCGCTTGGCGTCGGCGGTGTGCCGCGCGGGCGCATCACCGAGATCTATGGTCCGGAAAGTTCGGGCAAGACCACGCTCTGCCTGCATGTGGCGGCCGAAGCGCAGAAATCCGGCGGCATCTGCGCTTTCATCGATATGGAGCACGCCCTCGACCCCGCCTATGCCGAGAAGATCGGCGTCGATATCCAGCAGCTATATGTCTCGCAGCCCGATACCGGCGAGCAGGCGCTGGAGATCACTGAGCATCTGGTCCGCTCGGGCGCGCTGGATGTCATCATCGTCGATAGTGTGGCGGCGCTGGTGCCACGCGCTGAAATCGAAGGCGAAATGGGCGATTCGCATGTCGGCTTGCAGGCGCGTTTGATGAGCCAGGCGCTGCGCAAGCTGGCCGGCGCCATCAAGCAATCCAATGTCAGCGTCATTTTCACCAATCAATTGCGCGAGAAAGTGGGCGTCATGTTCGGCAGTCCCGAGACGACGCCGGGCGGCCGCGCATTGAAGTTCTACGCCAGCGTGCGCATCGATATCCGCCGCATCCAGCAAATCAAGCACAACGGCGAAGTCGTCGGCAATCGGACGCGCGTCCGCATCAAGAAGAACAAAGTCGCCGCGCCTTTCAAGCAATGCGAATTCGACATCATGTTCAACCAGGGCATCAGCAAGTCGGGCGAGATCATCGATATCGGCACTGAGCTTGGCGTCATCGACAAGCGCGGCGCCTTCTATCGCTACGCCGATGAGCTGTTGGGGCAAGGGCGGGAGAACGCGAAGCAATTCTTGCAGAGCAATCCGAATTTGTCGGATCTAATAGAGGATCGGGTTCGGAGCACGTTTGGTTTGCCGGCGATGCGGGAGGTTGGCGCTGGGGAGGGGTAGGGCTTTTGGATTGACGTTTGATATACAGAATGAGCGACATGTCCGGGAGAATTGTATATGTCATCCCAAAGCAAAATAGGTTCTCGTCCTGGTACTTCCGCGGTGACGTATCCGGAGGAACGTATTCGTACTGAGCAGGGCGTAGCCTATTGGGCTGAATCCGCTAGCCTTATGGAGCACCTGTTAGATAATCAGAGCGTTGACCTCATAATGACAAGTCCACCATTCGGCCTTGTCAGAAAGAAGGAGTATGGGAACGCTGACGCCAGCGACTACGTGGACTGGTTTCGCCCGTTTGCCAGGCAGTTTGCTCGTGTGCTGAAGCCGAAAGGATCGTTGGTCATTGATATTGGCGGCGCGTGGAATGCAGGCAAACCAACCAAGAGCCTTTATCATTACGAACTGTTACTTACGCTCTGCAAGGAATTCGACTTCCATCTGGCGCAAGAGTTTTTCTGGTGGAATCCCTCCAAATTGCCAACTCCCGCAGAGTGGGTCAACGTTAGACGAATTAGAGTAAAAGACGCTGTGAATAATATCTTCTGGCTTTCTCGTACTCCGTTTCCCAAGGCAAGTAATCGGCGTGTGCTGACACCTTACAGCAAGAGTATGGAAGGCCTGCTTGAGACAGGCTATCGTGCAAAAAAACGTCCTAGCGGTCACGATATCAGCAAGAATTTCTCAACTGACAACGGCGCTGCGATTCCACCGAATCTAATTGCAGTAGCAAATACAGAAAGCAACTCTCATTATCTGCGGTACTGTAACGAACATGATTTGCCGGTACATCCTGCTCGATTCCCGGCAATAATACCTGAGTATTTTGTTCGATTTCTAACAGACTTGGACGATTTGGTAGTTGATCCATTTGCTGGAAGCTGCGTGACTGGAGAAGTTGCAGAAAAACTAAGACGAAGATGGATCTGCAGCGAGATTGAAGAGAGTTATTTGCTGGGCGCCAAAGGACGCTTCTTGAGCCGAGCAGCGCCTAAGCAATTGCGACTAACTGGTGATGTCAAGGTAGATTCGTACAATATACAACGCCCAGGCGCTCTTTGGGACGACAGTCCGCAGACGCCGCTTCCTGAAGATGGTGGACGCTCACGTCCCGCTAAACGCAAATAGGTAGCACGCTAAAGCATGCCACCTGCATCTCGAGAAGCTATCAATCGCGCGATCTTGGAGGCCATCAGCGACTGTGGCGCTGTCGCCTTTCCAGCGCAGTCGTCGATGGCACATCCTCGAGTTTATCTCGTCGCACACAGCAGTCGACAGACTTCCTTTTGGGTGTACTGTTGGAACTTGACACCTGGTGGGCGGAAATCTCTCCCGGACGAGTATCGTATTCAGATGACAACTGTGGAATCCCCACTGCCTATGAACCCTGATGGTCATACGGTACTGTTGGGCTATGAGCCAGATCGCGAAGTGTTTGCAGGTTTCGACCTGGAGCGACATCGAACATTTACCAGTGGGTCGCCTTCAGTACAAGTCAGTATTTCGACGCTTAACGATTGCCTACAAGACGGTTTGGCATTTCAGACTAAAAGCAATGATGAAATCGCGATAGGAGTAAGAAGCGATCACTTGCTGTTCTATTGCCAACACGCCCGCGAGCTACACCGTTTAAGCGACGATTCGACATATTTTGAAACAGCGGAGCTTGTTGTAAAGGCGCAGGAGTTTAATGAGCTTGAGATTCAGGAATTGCCAGAACAAAGACAGCTCCTAATCCGCGAAACTGCACGTTGGTCGCGTTCGTCAACATTTACGAAGCAGGTCTTGAACGCCTATGACAATAGGTGCGCAGTTACTCGGCGCAAGCTCAGGCTGGTAGACGCGGCACATATCCTCCCAGTCAAAGCAGGCGATCAAAGCATTGATACTGTTCGAAACGGTATAGCGCTGTCTCCGACATTTCATCGAGCCTTTGATAGAGGCCTAATATACTTGGACGAGAGTATGTTCATGCGCCTCAATAGTTCAGCCGCTGAGGAACTGTTTCGACTGGGGCTGGCTTCCGGTATTGATAGCTTTGCGGCCCAATTGGGCAAAATACACCTGCCTTACAATCCTGAACAGCACCCGGATCCAAACTTTATTCATCTCGCAAATAGTTTTAGAGGACTAAGTTAAGTTGAAAATGGCTTATGAATAACAGCAAGCAAAGAATTATAGCAAAAGCGCCAGGAGTCCGAAGTTAATTCCCCCGCTGAGCCGCCCAAGCCTCCTCGCTCACAAGCTCGCCATTTTCGACGCTGCTGTCTTTGAAGCGCTTGTTCTTGTCGAAGTACAACTCAATCTCCGCCTGGAAGGGACAGCGCGCCGCGCTCGCCACCTTACGGCACCAGTAACCCTTGCCGTCATCGGTCTGCGACAGGTCGTTCAGCGGATCGACCCGCACGCGCAGGATCTCTTTGCACATCTTCGGCTGCACGTAGAAGTAGATGCCGCGGTCTTCGTTGCGTCCGCCGCCGCCGAACAGGCTTTTTAGGAAGTTCACGGTCGATTCCTTTCAGATAATGCACAAGCTCGGAATCATTGTTCATTATAGCGCGTAACAGGCGGGCGACCTGATAGGTCGCCCCTACAATTTTCGCAAGGACGCGGGCCAGTTATTGCCGCGCTTTGATAGAGCGGTTCAGTCGTCCCTACAGTTCAGTTGGATACGGAGGGCAAGCGCAAGTCCCAGGCTTCCAGATTCGCCATGAACCGATGCGCGGTCATATCGAGATGCACCGGCGTCACGCTGACGTAATCGCGATGCACCGCCCAGACATCAGTGCCGAGCTCATCGGTATTTGCTGAAGGTGGCTCGCCTCCAATTTGCACTAGTCCATCTTCCACTTCGACCAGGTAGTCGCGGTAGTCCCGCAGGCCTTGCCGCGTCAGTCGGATGCCGCGCAAATCCTGCAGGCGGCGTACCGGCGGCACATTGACGTTTAGGATCGTGAGGGGCGGCAAGCCATTTGTCAGGACCATGCTAACGATTGGCAGCGCTACTTGGGCGGCCACGCGATAATCGTCTTGGCATTCGGCGTCGGCGCGCGCCAGCGAGAAGGCGACGGCGGGAATGCCGTTGATCACCGCTTCCAAGGCAGCCGCCACCGTCCCGCTGTAGGTCAAGTCCTGCGCCATGTTTTCCCCGCGATTGATTCCGGAAACAACGATATCCGGCTTGTCATTCACCAATCCCAATAGCGCCAGCATGATGCAGTCGGCTGGGGATCCGCCAACCGCCAGCGCAGGGATATGGTTTCCTACGATGCAGCGCGAATAGGCGATGTTTTGGAAGAGCGTGATCTTGTGTCCGCTGGCGCTTTGATTGACCGCTGGCGCGCAGACTTGCGCGTCTCCGAGCGCACGCATCGCCTCAGCCAGCGCCAGGATGCCGGGCGCGTCATAGCCATCATCGTTGGTCACGATTATAGAAGTCACAGACCTTGTCCTTCCCGATGCGATTGGTGATGCAAATGGATATCGGGTGCGCAGCGCTGCGCCTGTGGGCGCGATACCGGATGACGCGGCTAGCGACACTCGCCCGGCTGCAGAATGAAGGATGCGCTGATGCCAGCGTTATCGGTTTCATCCGTTTCCGGCAGGTGATTCCCGCTGTCAACCACGATGCGTATGAATTGCTCTTGGTCTACATGGGTCCTTAGTGTCAAGGGAAATTCGACCGTGTCTTCTTCGTCCGCCTCCAGCGTCTTGAGATAGGCCAGCGGCGGATTCTCGAGTAGCGACGATCCATCGCTCGCCAGCAGCGGCTCGGCGATAACCCAAGCCACGTTAGCGGCCTTGTCGGCGCCTTCGTTGCGGATGCGCGCCCGCGCCGTCGCCTGCTGATTGCAGATAACCGGTGTTTCGATCCGCACATCAACCACCACCAGATTGACGCCTTGTTCAGCGGGCATGGGCGGTCCCGTCTCGACCGGCAAGCCGGACGTATCTCCAGCTGGTTGCACAAACTCGGCGTAAACCCAAGCGTCCGACAGATCATTATAGGCGATCCGATACCATTCGCGCGCCGGATTGACCGCAACGATCATCACCTCAAGGTTTTCGTCGAGGTTGCCCACAAGGTCGTAGGTGGCGCCGGGACCGACGCGTATCCGCGCGGGCTGGGTCATCGTTCCGGCGACGCGGCTTGGGCCGGTAACTGCGGACTCAGGCGCCGTCGGCGCTGTTTGCTCCGCGCTGTTTGTCTGCGCGTCTGCGGCCGTATTCCGGGGCTCGGGCGCGACTAACTCTTGCCTGGCGTTTTCGCTGGTCGCTCCCGATTCGGCGCTCGACGCGGAGATAACACGAATATGCACGTCCTCGCGCGACAACTCGCCATCGCCTCGCTCAGCCAGCACAGAAATCTTGAATTCGCCAGTATTGCTGGTGGGCCAGTCGAGCGTCAGCGGCAGTACGGCCGCGTTGGTTTCGTTCGGATTGTCTTGCTCGCCCAACAGCGCGTCATCTAACAAGACGCTGACCCGAGCCAAATCGGGACCGGCGTTTTCCACCCGCGCCTGAACGATGACAGCAGCGCCGGCGAGAAATGTTTGGTTGGGCGCGGGCGCGGCGATATGTATTATCGGCGGTCCCTCAAATGGTGGTGGCGCGCCACCTCCAGTAAATCCGAGGTTGCAGCCAGCGCAGACCAGGATGACCTGAATCAGCGCCAGTCTGCAAACGCGGACCGTTCGAAAAGCGATGCCAGTTTGCACTGCAGATCTCCTGCGCGGAACGCGCTATCGACCGGCGACTCTAGCAGAAATTTGGCGCAATTGCGAGATTCTCTAACACTCATTGTGCCCGCGGCGGCTTGAGGGCTCGCGACCGGCTGCGTCCAGCAGTCTTTCGTTTCGGCTTGGGATTGTGTACCATAATTGTGTATCGCATGTTACAGGCAATCATAGTGGAAATCGCGCTCTTGCGGGGCAAACGCGTCATCCTGGGCGTTAGCGGAAGCATCGCCGTATACAAGGCGGTTGATCTCGCCAGCAAGCTGACGCAAGCGGGCGCGCTGGTGGATGTCGTCATGACCGAAGCGGCACAGCGTTTTATCCGTCCGCTCACCTTTCAAGCGGTCAGCGGGCGTCCCGTCTACACCGATATGTGGCGCGCTGAGGCAGCCGGAGGATTGCCCAGCCACATCGCGCATATCGGTTTGGCGGAAGAGGCCGATCTGCTGGTCATTGCGCCGGCAACCGCCAATACGGTGGCCAAGCTGGCGCATGGGCTGGCGGACGATTTTCTCGCGGTCACGGCATTGGCCGCCACTTGTCCGCTTGTCATCGCGCCGGCGATGGACGGCGGCATGTTTAACAATCCAGCGACGCAAGCCAATCTGGAAATCCTCCGTGGGCGCGGCGCCCATCTGATTGAACCGGAGCAGGGACGCCTCGCCAGTGGGCTAGTAGGGAGCGGGCGTCTGCCGGAGACGCCTACGTTACTCGGGCATATCCGGCGCGTGCATGGTTTAGGTGGACCCTTGTCCAGGCACAAACTTGTAGTCACCGCCGGCGGGACGCGCGAGGCGCTTGATCCGGTGCGCTACCTCACCAATCGCTCGTCAGGCAAGCAAGGCTACGCCATCGCGCAAGCCGCGATTGATGCTGGCGCTGAGGTCGTATTGATCTCAGCCGCCGAACTACCAGCGCCAGTGGGCGCGCGCTTGGTTCCGGTCGATTCGGCTGAATCCATGTGCGCCGCCGTCCTTGAGCATGTGGCGGAGTCGTCCGCGCTGATAATGGCGGCTGCCGTCGCTGACTATCGGCCGCGCGACGTTTCCGATCAAAAGATCAAAAAGTCGGGCGATGCGCTGGACCTTCCGCTTGAGCGGACGCGCGATATTTTGATGGCGGTCAAAGCCCGACGCGAGAAGTCGGGCAGTCCGAAGATTGTTGTCGGCTTCGCCGCCGAGAGCGAAAACTTGGTGGAAAACGCCAGCGTCAAGCTTCAGTCAAAGGGGCTGGACCTCTTGGTTGCCAACGATATTAGCGCGCCCGATGCCGGCTTCGCGGTCGACACCAATCGCGTTGTCGTGCTTGATATGGATGGCGGCTTGCAAGCGATCGACCTGACCAGCAAAGCGGCGGTCGGCGCCTATATCATTGAGCGCGTCGGCGGTTTGCTGGCTTAACCTGGCGGCGCCTATTGGCTCAGCCGCCCCAATTCATGAAGCGCCTTACAATGCGCCACATACGCGGACAAGGTCTGCCGGCAGCCGATCTGATAATAGGCGGCTAAGTCGGGCACGCCTGCGCCCTCAAAGCCATCCTGCTGGTATACGACGCGTGTTCCACTCTCTTCGTCAGTGAATGCCAGCGCAATCTGCGTCTCGCTGCGCCAAGTGGGGTCTTGCCAGGTATAGGTCAGTCGCTGAGGCGGTTGGTAAAGGATTATGCGCCCGATCTCGTATTCGCTCTCATCCAGGAAGGTTTCGTAGTAGCGTCCGCCAACTCGCGGCTCGAAACGGATGTGCAGCGGACGCGTTCCAGCCGGCGCGAAGCTGTAGGGGAAGACGCCTCGCCGGGGCCACCAAATGTCCATCTGCTGGACGAAGGTGTCGAAGGCTCGCTCCGGCGGGAGGGGGACGGTGACTGCGAGTTTTACATCGGGCATTCGCAATTAGGACCTAGTTGATTACATATTTGAGTTATTAAAAGTTTGCACGACTGAGCCACGTTATCGTTCGGCAAGCTCCAGGCTGATAAGGCCCTGACTTCGCAAAAAGCATATGTCGACCATCTGAAAGAAATTCCACTGACCAAGTATGAGCGGTGATTCTGCAAAAGTACTCCACGCAAAAGCCATCTTCAAACTAGGCCACGATCCGATCTGCAATTCAACTGCTATCGCCTTTGCTGGCAGCTTTCGTCCTGCCCATCCGAGCAGATTAAAATCCTGACTAAACGGCTCCCATGACAGTCCCAATTCCAAACCTATTTGGAATGGCATTACATTCATGTCGGCGCCACTATCCAAATGCGCCCATGTTTGGACATCTTTATCTTGGTAACTCAGTTTGACAGGTACGAGGGGCCGCCGATCTTCGTCGGGATAGTACCAGTCACCAAGAATGTACTCGAACTCCAGCCTTTCAGGCATTTTGCTCGTGATCGGCATCAAGTACGCGCCTCAAAGCCGCGCCACCGTCCGACGCGCGCAAAGGCGGCACAAACCTGAATGCCTGCCCAGGCTCAGATAGCAGCTTGTCCCGTTCAGCCGACTCTTTGACGAGGTCATCCTGCAGCAAACGTACAACCGCAATCTTCTCTTCCCGGTTCAGCTGCTGCAGTTTATTGACCAGTTCAGGCGCGATCATGACTCTTCTCCCTGTCCATGCCCATACGATTTTACCATATCTTGGGCGCGCTCGAACCGGCAGCCGCTTGCTAGGACGCGACCATCTCGGTTACACTGCAAATGCCGAAGCGAGACGGAAGCCACCTCCATGTTTGAAGACGTGCAGCAAGTCACCGAAGCGCTCTGCCATGAGCAATACATCGCCACTGACGAGATCGCCACTGTCGTCTTCCTGGCCGATAAGCTGGGCAAGCCGCTGCTGGTCGAGGGTCCGGCCGGGGTCGGCAAGACCGAGTTAGCGAAGGCTTGGTCGGGCGCTTCGAAAAAGCCGCTGATCCGCTTGCAATGTTACGAGGGGCTGGACGAAAGCAAGGCGCTCTATGAGTGGGAATACGCCAAGCAGATGCTCTATACGCAGTTGCTGCGCGACAAACTGAGCGACTTGCTGGCTGCCGCCGAGACCTTGCGCGCCGCCGCCGACCGCCTGGGCGAGGAGGACGATGTCTTCTTCAGCGAGCGGTTTCTATTGGCGCGCCCCTTGTTGGCAGCGCTTCTGAGCGAAGAGCCGGTCGTGCTGCTCATCGACGAAATCGACCGCGCCGATGCCGAGTTTGAAGCCTTCTTGCTGGAAATTCTCAGTGATTTCCAGGTGTCGATCCCCGAACTGGGCACGGTGAAGGCGCTGCATCACCCCGGCGTCGTATTGACCAGCAACAATACGCGTGAACTTTCGGAAGCGCTAAAGCGGCGCTGCCTGTATCTGTTCGTCGATTACCCGACGCATGAAGCCGAACTCAATATCGTGCAGATGCGCGTGCCGGAACTGGACGACAAGCTGGCGCGCCAGACGGTCGATGTCGTGCAAGGCATGCGGCGGATGGATCTGAAGAAGAATCCCAGCGTCTCGGAGACGATCGATTGGGCGAAGGCGCTGGTGACGCTGAATGCCGACAGCATTGATCAGAAGACGCTGGAGACTACCTTGACCGTGCTGCTAAAGCACGAAAGCGATGTGCAAAAGGCGCGCCGTCAGATCATGCGCGGCGGCAATGACGATCGCTTTGAAAGCCGCGGTCGGCGCCGCTCGGATTGGAATTAGCCGCGCTTAAGAGGCTGGAAATCCTACAAGTTCTGGCTACACTTTGGTGGTCAGTTAGTACGGAATCAGCAGGCAATATGAGCGAATCCAAGGCATTCGCAGGTGGGCCACAGGGCATTGCTCGCTCGGTCTCCCGCTTCCCCATCAACCTGTATCGGCTGGGTTGGGGCGGTGTGTTGGGCTGGCTGCCCATGCTAGTCATGACGACTAAGGGACGCCGAAGCGGCTTGGCGCGTCATGTCATGGTCGAGTTTCGGCGGCATGGCAGCAAGTATTATGTCTTTTCCGGTTGGGGCGAGCGAACGGATTGGTATCGTAATCTGCTGCAGCATCCGCGCGTGACGATTCAGCACGGCTCGCATGTCTTCGTCGCTGAGGCGACGCCAGTACAAGACAATGCCGAGGCGCTGCGGGCGCTCTACCTTTTCACGCGCAATTCCTGGATTTATGAACGCGTGTTTGCCGGCATGAGTTCGGCGCGAGCTGCTGATCTGAATTCACTGGCGGATGTTGCGCAGGAATTCACCTTGGTGCGACTGGAGCCAAATGACGAGGCGCCGGAGCTGCCGCCAGTTGAACTGTATGACGAGCGGACGCGACAGATTGTGACCATCGTCGCGCTGACTGTGTTTATCAGAATATTGCTTGCGCTGTTACGACTAGCGCTTCCCTATCGTGCTGGCAAGCGCTAGGCAAAGTGAGCGCGCGGGCGCATTCTCCGTAGTCCAATCTCAGGCATCAAACTCGACACCCTGCGCCAACGGCAACTCACCCGAGTAATTGATCGTATTGGTCTGGCGCCGCATATAGGCTTTCCATGCATCAGAGCCAGCTTCGCGGCCGCCGCCGGTATCCTTTTCGCCGCCGAAGGCGCCTCCGATCTCCGCGCCGCTGGTGCCGATATTGACGTTGGCGATGCCGCAATCGGAGCCGGCCTGACCCAAGAAGGCCTCTGAGCTAGCCAGATCTCGCGTGAATATCGCGCTCGACAGCCCTTGCGGAACGGCGTTGTGCAAGGCGATGGCTTCATCCAGCGTCTCATATTCCATGATGTAGAGGATAGGCGCGAATGTCTCTTCGTAGACGAGCGCCGTCTGACTGGGCAGGCGGATGATCGTGGGCTCGACGAAGTTGCCGCCGATATGCGGCAGGCGTCGGCCGCCGGTCAATACTATGCCGCCATCGGATTGCGCTTGCTTCACCGCCACCATCATCGCCTCAACCGCCCTTGCGCTGACGAGCGGTCCCATCAGCACGCTTTCGTCCATGGGATCGCCTATCGGCACGCTCATGTATGCGCGCGTCAGCCGGTCGCATAGCTCGTCGACAATCGAGCGCTGTACGATCAAGCGGCGAGTCGACGTGCAGCGCTGCCCGGCCGTGCCGACGGCGCCGAAAACGATGGCGCGCGTCGCCAAGTCAAGGTCGGCATCGGCGCTGACGATGATGCCGTTGTTGCCGCCCAGCTCGAGGATACAGCGTCCCAGCCGCCCCGCGACCGTCCGCGCCACATGCTTGCCTACGCGCACGGAGCCAGTGAAGCTGATAAGGGGCAGGCGCTCGTCGGCGGTCATGCGCTCGCCAATTTCGTCGTTATCGCCGATGACCAGATTGAAGACGCCGGAGACGCTGTGTTTCGCCATCACGTGATTGCAGATATGCTGCACCGCGATCGCCGTCAATGGGGTAGTGGGGGAGGGTTTCCAGATCATGGTATCGCCGCTGACAGCCGCAATTGCCGCATTCCATGACCAAACGGCAACGGGAAAGTTGAAGGCGGTGATGATTCCGATAGGACCGAGCGGATGCCATTGCTCATACATACGGTGACCGGGACGCTCCGAGTGCATCGTCAATCCATAAAGCTGGCGCGACAAGCCGACGGCGAAATCGCATATATCGATCATCTCTTGCACTTCGCCCAGACCTTCGGTCCGGATCTTGCCGCTTTCCAGCGAAACCAGTTCTCCCAGCGGTTCTTTGTATTCGCGCAAGGCATTGCCTAAATCGCGGACGACTTCGCCCCGTTTCGGCGCCGGCAGCATGCGCCAGGTCTTGAAAGCGGACTGCGCCGCCGCCACCGCTACGTCGTAGTCAGCGGCATTCGCTTGCGTGACGGTGGCGATCGTCTCGTTCGTCGCCGGATTCATTGATGCCAACTCAACGCCGCCACCATGGATCCAACCGTCCCTACCGGCGCAAAGGCCCGCATTGACCTCTTCAATGCCAAGTTTTTTCAAGATTTCGTTCATCTCAAGAACTCCCGCCCCTTTTTGTGTTGCTCGGATTCAAGCCGGACCGCGCAAGTATACGGGCGCAACCTGTCCGGCCGGGAAGCTGCCAGCATCGCCCTCGCGCAGGCGGCGCCAGGCGATGTCCGCCAGAATGCCAGCCCGGCGTAAGCGCTCGGCTGCCGACGTCAGTTCAATCACCGCGCCATCCTCCCGTGCCTGATAGATAATTTGCAGACCGGCGGGTGAAACCTCGCCCCTAACTCGAATTGGACATTTATAATGTGCCAGAATTTCCTGCCAGTCGCTGATTTGCGGCGCGCGCCACTCTATCCAGGCATCGCCTTCGAATCGGTATTCAGCCCAGATGACCCGCTTTCGCCCGGCTGATACTGTGGCGACGAGTGGCTTGTTGTCACGGTGACGCGCTTGCGCGGCGACGACAGTTTCCAGCGTGGTGACGGGTACCAATGGCAGAATGCGCGGGGCTGCCATGCCCTTCGCAAACGCAACGCCGATACGAACGCCGGTGTACGATCCGGGACCGACCGAAACCGCCAGCGCAGTCAAGTCCTTGTTGCCTACGCCGGTTCGCGTCATCGTCTCTTCAATTATCGGCGCCAAGAGCGCGCTATGCTGTCGGCCTGCGATCAGCGTACTCTCTGCTATCAACGCGTCGCCATCATGCAGGGCGATGCTCAGCATCTGCGTCGCGGTGTCAATCGCCAGTAACATGCCGCCCCTATTTCAGCTTGCTGCAGAGCGCATCAACCAGCGTCCGGTAGCGCTCGCCCCGCGCGATGAACCCCAAGCCGCGCGTATCATTTGGACGCATCGTGATGTCAATCCACAGGCGCTCCGCTGGCAATAAGTCCAGAATCCGCTCGGGCCATTCGCAGATGACGACATCGCCGCTATCCAGGATATCTTCGATACCCAGCGTTTCGGCTTCGCGCGCGCCGCTGATGCGATAGAAGTCGATATGATAGAGACGCGCGCCATCGGCGAAGCGCTCGTGCTCATGCACCAGGTTGTAGGTTGGGCTGCTTAAGGGCACAGTGGCGCCCCAGCCGGCGCCGATGCCACGACTGAGAATGGTCTTGCCCGCGCCCAATTCGCCCGACAGGCATAAAACATCGCCCGGCGCCAATAGGACGCCAAGCGCCGCGCCTATCGCTTCTGTACGCAACGCCGTTCCGCTGGTGATATGTCGTTCACATTTTCGTGAATCAGTCATGGAGAGGTTTGGTTGCATCGCTTGCTTCCGTCTTGCGCGCGATTATACACGGTATGTTCAGCGAAGTTGACCGTCGCATTGGCGCCCCTCGTCGCTTGAGCGCGCAACCCAATTCGGCTATACTGCCCTTGCGAAAAGGAACAGCGGCTGTTTGCATAAACGAGATTGGCGAGCCATGGCAAGTGGTGATCGTGTCATCGCTCTGGAAGCGGCGCTCCGCCGGCTAGGCATGATAGTCGATGGCGTGACGGCCAGCGTAATCGTCAGCGAAGACGGATTCGCCCTCGCCGCCTACCCCGATAGTGAAGACGGAAGCGGGCGCGGAAACGTGGTAAGCATGGCGCAGGTGGCGGCGGTTTCGGCGACCTTGGCGGCGCTGGCCGAGAGAAGCCTCGACCGGCTGGCGCAGGGCGAATTGGGGCGGCTGCTGCTGGAAGGCGAGGCTGGCACCTTGCTTAGCTGCCCGGCTGGTGACGTGACCCTGGCGCTGTTGGTGGAAAAAGACGCGAGCATGGGTCACATTCTCTTCGCTGCGCAGAAGACCGCGGAAGAAATTGAAGCTATTCTTGCAAGACGGTGACGCGGCGCGGATTCTCATGAAGCCGACAAGCGCCGTATGAGCCTAGACTTGATGGAATGCCTCATGAAAGCGGACATGCCCGCGGATATCAGCGAGGGCGCCCTCGTCCAAAACCGCTACCATGAAGTGCTCGTGGCGGCTTTCGTCCTCGACATAGTCGGAAGTGAAGCCGAGCGGCTGCGCCGGCTGATAACCAAATCGCGGATAATAGAGCGGGCTTCCCACTAGGAACACCAATCCGTAGCCCAATTCGCTCATTGCCTCAAGCCCGGCGCGCACCAGCGCAGATCCGATGCCTCGCCCTTGGTAGCGCGGCAGCACGCCAATTGGACCCAAGGCGGGAGAACGCCGCACAATATCGCCGTCGGTGACCGTTACGAGGCTGTAGGCGGCGTGACCTACAGTTTCGCCAGTCCATTCCGCCACATGAGACAGAACTAGCTCGCCTTCCGCGCGCAACAGATTGACCAGATCGGCATGCGCTTCGCCCTCGAAGGCGGCTGCTTCAATTTTGTGTATCGTTTCTATGTCCTGAGGAGTTTCGGTTCGTATCTTGATTGACATTAACTGTCCTTATCGGTCAGCGGGTAATGCATTAATTCAACAGATTAGTTGCAATCTGCGCGCCCCAGCACAAGCAAACCGACGTTGGTTGAGCCAAGTGAAGGAAGCTGTATTAATCGGAAGAACGCTCATTTGCAATGTTTCCATTTTGGATGGAATTATCTTGTTTTTCAGTTGCTGCAGCATCCGGCGATTTCGGTTGCACCCTCGAATCGATCTGCTTGGACCTCAAATTGTGCGCGCGAAACGTTCCAGCCTTGGCACGGGCCTCTGCGTATGCCAGCGCCTGCTCGGCTCCTCGCAACAGTCGTTCGCCTGCTTTGCTCATAAACGATGTCCTCTGTAAGCTGCCGCCACTTTATCGAGAAGTTGGCCGAGCCGTATTCTCTCACCTTGCGAGTAGGAAAGTTTCTCACCCTCAGCAAAGATGTCGATAAGAAACACGGGCATGTGCTCGCCTGCGCAGAAAGTCACGATTCGATATCGTCGGCTCCGTCCCGCAGTCCAACTCTTGTATCTGATCATCCAACTGCCCCAGCGTAGGTGCATCACTTGACCCGCCATGGGGTTAGCGGAGAGTGTGGATATTATGGAATGCAAATCATCGTCACACACATCCGCAGTTTCGGCGCTGTAGATGAATTGAGGCGTTTCGACCACCATATGCGGCATACGCACGAGACTATTATCCTCAAAGTAGCGGCAATCTAATGCAACTGATGTAAATTGTATTCCGAACATTCCCGGTATACTATGGCGTTTTGGATCTCGAAGTGAATCATCGTATGACTGACATGACTGCTTCAAAGTATCTCTACCTAACCACGACCGGACACCGCAGCGGCAAGAGCCACGTGATCGAAATCTGGTACGTCGAACACGATGGCTGCTATTACATAGTCTCCGAGAAGCGCGAGGACGCCCACTGGGTTCAGAACATCCTCGCCAATCCAGCAATTCGCTTCCACCTGGGAACGGAAATGAATGATGGCGCCGCCCTCACGGATGGCACGGCTTCCATACCGGAGGACGCCACGCTAATTGCTGCGGTGAAGGCAAAGATGGATGCCAAATACGGCTGGAGCAATGGGCTGGTCGTCGGCATCTGCCGCAACTGAATTCTGCTCGATGGGAACGCGCCGCCGCAGGTTTCTTCTTTCTCGTCTTAATCAGTTCTGCGGCGCCAGCCAGCGCGCCGAGGCATCGCCGTCGGGTACCCAGCCAAAACCACCGCCAGGTAATTCGATGCGCCACCAACGGCGCTCTTCTGCGCAAATGGGACCGCCAACAAGATTGAGCGAACTGCCGGCGGCCGCCTCAAATACAACGGTGGAAGCGGTCTCCGGCGTCGCATACAGCTTGAGTAACTCGCCTAGAGCCGTCGTTACCACAGCGCGCATTCCAATCTGAAGCGCAGTCGGCAGCGTGCCATCACAATTGGCGTCGATGGTGAAATGCAGGGAATCGCTCGGTTCTGTTTCTGAAACGTAGAAGACGCCCGCGGCATAGTTGCCTTCGTCGGCGCTGCCCACCCAAATGTCATAGAGCCCTGGGAGCGGAAAGCGGAAAGCGATGCCCGGGTTGGTTCCGAGATGATCATCGCTGCAATGCCAGCTGCCATCGGCTGCGTTTACCAGGAGCGTCATATCGGCCGGGCTGTCGACGGCGAACCAAATCTCATCGAAGGCATCGTTCAGGTAGACACTGAAATCGGGCGCTTCCGCGACGTAGCCGCGACATTGCTCGCCGGCGATGTGGTCGGCGACCGGATTGCGTCCGCCGCCAGTGATTTGAATCGTAAAGGGCGACGGCGCGAAGCCAGGCGACAGGGACGCTTCGCCAAATAGGGGATCGCGCGCGGGGTCGGGACCCGTCGCCGTTGTGGGCAGCGCTTCAGGCGCCGCTTCGGAAACATACAAGACGCTCTCATCGTAGGTCTCGGCTGAGTAGCTGCCGATCCAAAGACGATAGGGTCCGGGTGGCGGATTGTGCAAGACCAGGGCTGGATTCAAGCCGTTGGTGTCGTCATTGCAAGCCCAGCTGCCGTTGGGCAAATTCATGATGAGCGTGGTGTCTTGGGCGCTGGCGCTCAGAAAGGTGATTCGCTTGAAATCGCCCGTCAGCTCGATGAGAAAATCCGGATCACGGGCGGCGTAGCCCAGGCAGTTGTCGCCGAGGCGCAGCGACTTCACCTCAATGTCGCCGCCGCTTAGCGCATCGCGGGTGAATGGCGACGGCGCAAAAGCGGGCGCCAGAACGTAGCGGCCATAGCGGGGATCGCCCGCCGGGTTGAGCGTGTCTTGCGTGACGCCGATACCCGATGAAATGATCAGTGTGATGAGCGCGATTGTCGATATGTAGCGGTTGTGAAACATATTATGTTCTAGCGTGAGTTTGTTTCATAGAGCGCCGCCGAGATAGGCAGTCCCGTCCATTATGTACAGGACTGTGAATTCGCTTCGACAATCGCACAACATCGCTCGCAGAGTGGGCGCGCGGCCCTGCAACGCCTGTCTATGCTAGAGGCCCGCTTCTCTCTGTTTGCCATAGCACTCAGCCTCATATCCCTCTGGGTCGAGATTGTATCCGTGACCTCGCCCATCTCTCCACTGATAAAAGTGGCAAGCTTCATGGATGAGAATCGAAGCTATTGAAGGCACATTATATCCATTGTATTGGAACCAGTCCGAGAAGAAAATGACCTTATAGGGCCACCCGGCGCAGGCCAGCCCTCCGCGACAAAGATGCGGCGCGAGTTTCACATCGTCGATGATGGATACATAATCGAACCAGGATGGCTTGTTGTTTCTGAGGAAGTTAAAGGCCGCCGTCACAGCATCAATAAACGTCTCGTCGCCATAGATTGGCGGGATACCTTCCCGGTTTATGTATTGAGCAGTGTCAAGCTCTGATGTCGCAGTCTCGATGATTGGTGTAGCTGTCACGACGGGCTTTTTCTCTGACACGCGTCCAGTGTTGGCGATCCAGCCTACGTCCATTTGAAGCCAGCACCATTTTTCTCCCTGCAGCGAGCCAAGGACTGTGATTTCGGTATTTGCATATTGAATGTCCACTATGTCGCTCTCGGTGGTAGGCAACTGGCGGATGTTCATGCTGTACACGATGTATGCCAACTTTGGCGCATAGCAGCTTGCAGCTTGGCTGGTATTCTCATTTCCTGACTTGGAATCATCGCCGCGCGCGTTTTCTTCAGCGATCGTTATAGAACTGAAAGCTAATAGCACGATAGCCAGAATCCACATTTTTCCCATCTGGTACACCTCAAGCGCGTTATTGTGCAAGCGTCTAATGTCGTCAAATCGGCTGTCTCGTGGGCGTCTGGCAAGCAATCCGCGTCGCCTGCCCGTACCCGTTGCAGTTCTGACAATTCAGCAAATATACTGTATTATATTACACGGAATAGCGTCTATTGGCTAGCAAGGGCGTCTGGCGTATGGTCTCCTTGGCGACATTTATTTGCCTCGCCAGACGAAATGATTTACCATCAGCAATAAGCTCCCGCCGCAGCCTGCAAGCAAGGTTCGCGCCCATGCAAAAGCGAATGATCGAATTCATCCGAGCACTGCGCGCCGCCGGTGTCCGCATCTCACTCGCCGAGAGCCAGGATGCCATGTTCGGCGTCGACGAAACCGGCGTGAGCAGCGTGACAACCTTCAAGAGCACGATGAAGGCGACCTTGGTCAAGAATCAGCGTGATCAGCCGCTTTTCGAAACCTTCTTTCCGCTCTTCTTCAAGAACAACAAGCCGCCGCTGCAGAATATCCTGGAGCAGCTGACGGAAGATCAACAGGCGCTGCTGAGCGAAGCGATGCGCTCGTTGATGGGCGATCTGGATGCGCTACGCGATCTTTTGCAGCGGCTATTGGAAGGGCGCGAGTTCAGCGAGGAGGAGTTGGACCAGCTCGGCGACGCATCGGGATTGCCTCAGGGCGATGAGATGTATATGCGCTCCTGGTTTGAGCGGCGCATGAATCGACAGGCTGGCTTGCCACAGATGGAGCGCCTGCTGGATGACTTGCTGGAAGAGTTGGCGGCGATGGGGATGACCGAAGAGGCGCTGGCGGAATTGGAAGCGCTTCTGCGAGAGAATATGCAGGGCTTGTCGCGGCAAATCTCGCAGCATGTCGGCGCGACGCTGGCCGAGCAAATGGCGGAGCAGGAGCCGCGTGAGCGCCCTGACTTGCTTGATGTGCCCTTGCAGCGGCTGAGCAGTGGTGATATTGAGGATGTTCGCGACGAAGTGCGCCGATTGGCAGCTCGCTTGCGTACGAGGGCGGCGCTACGGCAAAAGCGCGCCAAAACGGGCCAATTCGATCCGCGCAAGACGATCCGCAAGAATATGCGTTACGGCGGCGTCCCAATGGAGGCGCAGTTCCGCGTCCGCCACAAAAAGCCGAGCCTGATCCTGGTTTGCGATTTGAGCACCTCCATGCGCTATGCCGTCGAATTTCTGCTGACGCTGGTCTATGAGCTTTCCGATCAAGTACGGCGCACGCATAGTTTCATCTTCATTCACGATCTGGTTGATGTCAGCACGACGCTCGCGGAATTGCCGCCGCGCGAGGCGGTCGCCCGCATCATGGCGGAGAATCCGCCCGGCTATTACAGCACGGATCTGGGCAACAGTCTCAGCAATTTTCAGAAGGAATACATGCATTTGGTCGACAGCCGCACGTCCATCATCTTTTTCGGCGATGGGCGCAACAATTACAATGACCCGCGCCTGGATATCACACAGGAGATGCAGCGCAAGGGCCGGCGGCTCATCTGGTTCTGCCCGGAGCCGCGCCGTCAATGGGGCACGGGCGACAGCGATATGTGGGAGTACAATATGTACGCCGACCGGGTATTCATGGTCAACAGCCTGCGTCAACTGGCTGACGCGGTCGATCGCATCTTGGCGGACGGCTAGCGCGGGCGCCGTGATATACTGGGAATCGCGCAGAGGACCAGAAGCGATGCGAGCGACATGGCTGAGGCAAGGACGATACGCACATTAGAAGACATCCGCCAATTGCGCCCAGAAATTATGGCGCTCGCGCGTCAATACCGTGCGCATAAGGTTTCTGTCTTCGGCTCCTGCGTGCGCGGGGAGATGCGTGAGGATAGCGATATCGATTTTCTGGTCGACTTCAATGACAACTACAGACTGCTTGATATTGCGGGTCTAATGAATGGATTAGAGGATTTGCTTGGTTGCAAAGTTGATGTAGTTCCCCGCAGTGCGCTGCGCAAGGAGTTGGAGCCTTACGTTCTCAGGGAAGTGCAGCCACTGTGACAAGAAGTCAGAGTCTGTACTGTAGAGACATTCTTGATCGCATCCGGCGAATCGAGGCGTATACAGCGGCGGACCGCGAAGCATTTTACCAATCTAGCGAAAAGCAAGATGCGGTCATATTCTGCTTCACAATAATTGGCGAAGCGATAAAGCATTTGAATGATGACCTAGTGGACCAACAGCCCCAAATCGATTGGCGTGGTTTTGCCCGTTTTCGCGACTTTCTGGTGCATCAGTATCACAGGACCGAAATAGAGATTGCCTGGCGGGCGACTCAAGAAGACTTGCCGGCGCTCAAGGTTGCGATAATCGCGCTGCTCGAATCCCTGGACGATGGCGAATCCGGGTCTTGAGTTTCGCCATGCGTATCGCGAATCATAGTCTTGCTGAATAGACTGCATGAAGCTGTGCTAAAAGGGCAACCTCTGAGGCGTGCCAAAAGCCGGCCGACACTTTCGTTCGTATCCTGTCAGACGACAAAGGCTGGCGCTGTGATACACTTGGAATTGATGTGAGAGCCAAAGGCGAAACGAGCGTCATGGCTGAGAGTACGACAATACGCACAATAGAAGACATTCGCCGCCTGCGTCCGCAAATAATGGAGCTTGCGCGCAAATATCGCGCGCATAAGGTTTCCGTCTTTGGCTCTTGCGTGCGCGGGGAGATGGATGCGGATAGCGATATCGATTTCCTGGTTGATTTTGAGGAAGAGTACTCACTGTTGGATCACGCAGGTCTTCTGGTGGGGTTGGAGGATTTGCTTGGTTGCAAAGTAGATGTTGTTCCGCGAAGAGCGCTAAAACCCTTTCTCAGAGACACCGTGATTAGTGAAGCGCAAGAATTGTGACGAGACCACAGTTGGATTACTGCCACGATATTCGGGATCGAATCGCTAGAATCGAGGAATACGTCTCTTGTGGGCGCGACGTATTCATGCGTTCCAATGTGCGTCAGGACGCGGTCATATTTTGCTTTCTGGTTATCGGAGAAGCGATCAAACGGCTTGACGAAGGCTTGACAGCATCACATCCGCACATTCCATGGCGCCAGTATGCCCGCTTTCGCGATGTACTCATACACCAGTATCACAGTACCGAGATTATCATCGCCTGGCAAGCGGCTCAAGAAGAATTGCCAGCCTTGAAAGCAGCGATCATCTCGATGCTCGCCTCGCTGGACGAGAGCGAATCTGGCTCTCGAGACTAGCGCATACATCCGCGTGTTATACTGTTTTCAATTATTGAGTTTTCGAGGGTCGACATGGCAATCCTAAGCGAGCGTACGATGACCGTCGCTGAGTATCTCGTGTGGGAAGCGCGCCAAGAAGTCAAACATGAATACATTGATGGAGAAATCATCGAGATGACCGGCGGCACACCTAAGCATACGCGCATTAAATTCAACATCGGCGGTATGTTATTCACGCTCCTCGACTTCTCAAAGTTTATTGTCTGCAACAGCGACATGCGCGTGCGTGTGAGCCCAACTCGTTACGTTTATCCAGACTTCAGCGTCGTCCGTGGCGAGCCGAGAATGGAGGACGACAAAGAACTCACCTTGCTTAATCCGATCCTTGTTGTAGAGGTGACGTCGCCAACGAGTGAGATGCGAGACCGCGTCGATAAGCTTGATTTATATGCTGACGTGCCCTCGATTGAAGCCTATCTCATCGTCGACCAGGACCGCCCACGCGCCGATTTGTACACGCGGGCCGACGAGGGCTGGCATGTTCGCGTTTTCAATCGGGCTGAGGATGTGATTCCGCTGCCAATGCTGGATTGCCATCTGCCGCTAGAGCAGGTTTACCGCGGCATTGCGTTCGCCGACGCCTAGCCGGCCGCGCTACTTCAAGTCACGGCGGTGCCAATCATCGCTGAATAGATTGAAATCCACCTCTCGCTGCGGGTATTCGGCGATGATGTCTTCGTCGATATCTACGCCCAGCCCGGGCTTGTCGGGCAGCGAGAAATAGCCGTCGACCACTTCTGGCATCCCTACGCCAACCGCCTTCACCGGCGGGTCAGCAAAGTCATTGAAATATTCCTGGATCTTGAAGTTGGGCGTGGTCGCCGCCACCGCCAGCGACGCCATCGTCGAGCAGGGACCGCCGACATTATGCGGCGCCACCAGCACGTAGTACATCTCGGCTGTGCCCGCCAGCTTCTTCATATTCATGATACCGCCGAAGTGGGTGGTATCGGTTTGAATGATATCGGTCGCGTTCAATTCAAACAGTTCGCGGTATTCATAGGGCGTGTGGATGCGCTCGCCCGTTGCCACCGGGACACCCAGCCCCAGCGCCACCTCGCGCACATCACGCAGCGCGCGCAAGTTCTCCGGCGGCACCGGCTCCTCCACCCAGCCAGGCCGAAACTCCGCCAGGTCGCGGATAATCTCGACCGCCGTCACTGGATTGAAGCGCCCGTGCATTTCGATCAGCAACTCGACATCGGGTCCCACCGCGTCATAGACCGCGTCTACCAGCGAAATCGATAGCAGCTTCTCTTCGCGCGTGAATTCATAAAAGCCGCTGCCGAAGGGGTCGAATTTCAGCGCGCGATAGCCCTTGTCGACCACGTCTTTCGCCGCCGCAAACCATGCTTCTGGCGTCCGCTCCACGCGATACCAGCCATTGGCATAGGCTTTGATCGTCTCCCGGAATGCGCCGCCCAGCAGCCGATACAATGGTTGATTGAGCGCCTTGCCAATGATATCCCAACAGGCGATCTCAATAAGCGCGATGCCGGTCATGGCGATCTCGCCGGCGCGCCCATATGTCTCGCGCAGCATGCGGTAACACATCAATTCGGTGTTGAAGGGATCCTGCCCCAGAACGAAGTCAGGCACGGATTCGGTCAGGTAGCCGACCACCGGACCGACGCCGCCGACGGGTCTGGCTTCAGCCCAGCCGATCAAGCCGTCATCCGTTTCCACCTTGACGAAGAGCAGATTGCGCCAGGGTGTGCCCATGACCATTGTGCTGACATTGCTGATTTTCATTTTCGCTGTCCTTTTGAGATTCAGACGTATGAATGTCGCGAAAGTTCTGATTGCAACTAGAGCGATACTTAGGGATTCTCTTTGTACGCATCCAATATGGACCAATAACCAGCGTATTCGGCAAGGACCGCATAAGTGCTCGCATCCCATATAACGATGCGTCCGTCGCTGCTGATACTTGCTAGCTTACTGCCTTCGGGATTCCATGCAATTGCATCCCGAATGTTGGCCAATTCGGTGATGAATACACCCGGCAGCGTCACAACTGTATCCGAAGCGAGATCCCAAATTGCGGCATAGCTCCCGGCAAAGTCTGAAGCATCCGGAGGATACTGCTCGGGATGTACCGTGACAACATAGGCGATTTTGCTTGAATCGGGATGCCAGCTTGGACCTGCGCCCCCTGTTCGCTCGTAGAGCAGGTCACCTATAAACTCATCAATCGAATCGTGCGGATGATGTTTCTGATTAATCTGCCAGATCATCAGTCCCGAGCCGGTTGCGGCAAGAAGGTTGCCATCGGGACTCCATTTGAGCACATCAATGTATTTGCGATGCCACTCGAAGTCGAAGAACTTTCCTGTGTAAGCGTTGAAAATCGCGAATCCATACACGATTCCACCGTAGCCGATGTATTTTTCATCGGGACTCCACTCAAATGCATGTGAACCCATTGTATTGAACGCCCTCAAAGATGGGCTCGTTTCCTCAACCCCAGTTTCAACGCGCCATTTCACGATTCCGCCGCCATAGTCCACAGTAGCCGCGATAAATGTGTCAGTTGCTGACCATCCGATATCATAGATTGAACCTGCGGCCCGCAGTTCAGATCGCTGACCGGTGGTCGCGTCGTAGATGTAAATGCTCTGGTCAAATTGGTCTACGTAGGCGATGCGTAAATCCGTATTGCTCCAGGCCATATTTGAGACTGTAAAGGATTCGCCCAACACGAGTAGTTTCTCCAGATTGTCGCTGGCATGAATGTGAACACCGGCTGTCGTACCTACGGCAATGAAGCGGCCGTCTGCACTCCAGCCCAAACTGCCAATGAGCGCAGGCTTGGTGTCATTTTGCGCGCCAACAGCGCCAGACAGCAGGAATATGGCCATTAGCGCAAGCCGTTTCATTTCTGTTTCCCTGTGGATTGTTTGTTTGTGGGCGACACAAGTGTCGCCCCTACAATTTTCCTATGAGGGGGTTACCCAACCGGTATCCCCAAATCAGCCGCGCCGACTTCGCCCATCACCGCGTCGCCGGCGTAACGCTCGATGATATTCATCACCAGCGCCGTTCGATGCACGCGCTCTTGCGATTGCTTGACCGCCAGGTCTTCGATATGAATCCCGCTGGGATAAATGTTGGCCGCGTTGCGCAAGCCCAGCTTGACATAGACCGGAGAAACAACGCGTATCAGTTCCGGCACTTCATAATGCCGCACGAAGCCGCCGAAATCGTCCGGCGCTTCGACGTAGACATCGAGCGGGATATCGATCGCCGCGCGGATTGCCGCCAGCTGCGGCAGCGTCAAATCAGTCGGCGTGTTATAAGTGCCCGCGCCCAGGTCTTCCAGCAGCTTGATCGAAATCGGATTGGCCGCGCCCATCTGCACCGAAATCTTGACGACCAAATCGGCCGGCAATTCGCCCGCTTTTTTCATCTCATTGACCAGCCAAAGCTGCCCTTCATCGGCGACCAACACCGAGCGTAAGCCCAGATCGCTACCACGGATGATGTCTTCGGTGGCGTATACGACTTCGTCCATACCCCGCAGGCGCGCGCCCAGGTTCTTTCCCGCGCTTGACCGCACTTGCGCGCTTGTGCCCCAAGCCGCTCGCGGTCCAACAAACAGGCTGACCTCGATGCCGGCTTCGGCGCCCAGGCGGCACATTTCGCGGATTTCCTCGTCGGTTAGCATCCAGATGCCGCTGCCCTGGGAGACGCGGTGGATGGTGACGCCGTAGCGCTCCGCAGCTTCGAGAACGGCCGCCAGCGCCCGCGGACCTTCAGTGCTGGGAATCTCGATTCGGTACTGCGCGCCATCGGGGAAGCGTTTCTGTGATGAGGGCAGGTCGTAAATGTCGCCGGGCGGATAGCCCTTGCTTGGAAGGAACTGGCGTACTTTTTTCATAGGAAGGCTGCTTGCGCTATAATCAAATGGTACGCGCAGTCTAGCGTAAATTGTCATTGTTAGCTATACGAGTCGTCCAAGCGTCATCGGACACGGGGGCAATAGGTGGCTTGATTGCGGCAAGCGTTCGCTGTATAGTCCGATACAAGGATGCGAACTTTGACAGAGGGTGATGCATGGCGGAGCAAAGCGCGGGCTTGACACAGCGCGTCGAGGCTTTAGAGCAGATTTCACATGCCCGTGTTGTTGAGCGCGTCGGACAGGTAGAACAGCGTGTTTCGAGGATTGAAAGCGCTCGCGAGGCTGAAGAGCCTCACGTGGCGACGAAAGCGGATGTTGGGCGCCTGGAAACGCTGGTAGTCGAGACGCGGTCTGATTTGTTGCAGCAGATGGGTGATAATCACTCCGACTTAGAAGAGAAAATGAACGCGGCCAACACCGCGGCAGAAAAACGGCTGAGGCATTTTTTGATGTGGCTGGTCGGCGCGGCGATTGCTTTGGCTGGCGTGGTCGTTGCGGCGGCGGCTTTTATTGTCACACAGTTGTCCTGATATGAAAGATCGCCCCAATATCATCGTCTTTTTCACCGACCAGCAGCGCTGGGACACCACCGGCGTCCATGGCAATCCGCTCGATCTGACGCCGAATTTCGACCGCCTCGCCCGTGCCGGCACCGACGTACACTATTCGATCACCTGCCAGCCCGTCTGTGGTCCGGCGCGCGCTTGCCTGCAGACTGGGCTCTACGCTACTGAAACCGGTTGTTACCGCAATGACATCCCTCTGCCAGCGGACAGCCGAACGCTGGCGCATTATTTCCAGGAAGCCGACTACGACACCGCTTATATCGGCAAATGGCATTTGGCTGACGGCGCCCACGGGCCAGTCGCGCCGGAGCAGCGCGGCGGTTACGATTATTGGCTGGCGTCCAATGTTCTGGAATTCACATCTGATGCTTTCGACATGGTGATGTATGATGGCGATGGCGCGGCACACAAACTGCCCGGCTATCGCGTCGATGCCCAGACCGACGCCATGATCCGTTACATCAACTCGCATCAGGATAGACCGTTCTTCCTTTTCTCTTCATTTATCGAGCCGCATCATCAGAATCATCGCAACGATTTTCCGGCGCCGCCTGGTTACGCCGAACGTTATCGCGGGCGCTGGCTGCCGCCGGATCTGGCAGCCCTCGGCGGCTCCAGTCATCAGCAAATGGCTGGCTACCTGGGCATGATCAAGCGGCTGGATGAAGCGCTGGGCCGCCTGGTTGACGCGCTGCTCAGCCTGGACCTGCTGGAAGACACGATCATTCTCTTCACCTCCGATCACGGCAATCATTTCAAGACGCGCAACGCCGAATACAAACGCTCCTGCCACGATGCCTCGGTGCGCGTGCCGACCATGCTCTACGGCGGTCCCTTCACGGGTGGCGGACGGATATCGCAACTGGTCAGTTTGATCGACCTGCCGCCGACGCTGCTGGACTCCGCCGGCCTTCCGGTACCCGAGGCCATGAGCGGGCGCTCGATCTTGCCCCTGGTCCGCGGCGAAGCAGATAATTGGCAAGACGAAGTCTTCATTCAGATGAGCGAGTCGCATCTGGGGCGGGCGATCCGCAGCAAGCGCTGGAAGTATGCCGTGAGCGCGCCCGACAAGCATGGCTGGAACGACGCCGCGAGCGACCACTATATCGAGTCGGAACTTTATGACCTGCTCGCTGACCCGGAGGAGCTGCATAATCGCGCGGGCTTGGAGACGCATCGAGCGGTCTGCGATGTGCTGCGCTCGCGCTTAATCCGCCGAATGCTCGAAGCGAATGAAGACGAGCCCATCATTGAGCCGGCGCCGCTAGTCCGCGGGAGCGGGCAGCTTCAAGTCGATATCGAAGAGGGCTGGCACTAGGGCAATTCGCCACTCCGCGAGCGCGTTTGACGTTAGCGCGGGCGGAATCCAACCCCTCCCCGGAGCATCAGGGAAGGGGTAACGTTGCCTGTGGGTATGAGATTGGCAGACGGGCAACCTGATGAGGCGCGTAGTCATAGCCAGTCGTCACCGACCGCCGACACAGACCTTCGAGAGGGGTTGAATTCGCTGATATCGTATGCCAGTCGCATGATTCGCATCATTTAATTTGTGTATAATCGTATTGACGATGATATCCAAACGAAAGCTAGGAAAATGGTAAAGTTGCGCCTATTGTTTCTGATCCTCGCGATTGGCTTGGGCAGCGTTGGCGCCATGGCGCAAACGAACGAAGAGAGCGTCGACCTGCCGCCTGTCTTCCGCATGCGCGATCTGGGCACAGAATATCAAGGTTGGAACAATTGCGGTCCGGCGACGCTGACCAACGCGCTGAAACACTTCGGTTACGCCGACGACCAGTATCGCGCCGCCAAATGGTTGAAGCCCAATAACGAAGACAAAAACATCAGCGCCTGGCAGATGGCGGAATACGTCAACACGCAAATCCCTGAGCTGCCGGTTTATGCCCTGGTTCGCGATGGCGGCACGCTCGGTTTGGCGCAAACCCTGATGGTCAACGGTTTCCCGGTGATTATTGAATTTGGCTACGAGCCGAGCGGCTACGAGTGGATGGGGCATTATCTGCTGCTGGCTGGCTGGGACGAGACGCTCCAGGAAGTCAACAGCATGGATAGCTTCAAGGGACCCAACACGCGCTACAGCTACGACAAAATCGACCACTACTGGCAGCACTTCAATTACAAGTACATTGTGCTCTACACGCTGAACCGTGAAGAAGAATTGCTGGCGCTGCTAGGCGATGACGCTGACGAATGGCAGAACCAGATCAACGCGCTGGAGATGGCGCGCGCCGAAGCGATCGCCGATCAAGAGGATGCGCACGCCTGGTTTAATATGGGCAGCAGCTTCGTTGGGCTGGGCATGTACGACGCTGCGGCGCAGGCTTACGACCGGGCGATCTCACTAGGTTTGCCCTGGCGCATGTTCTGGTATCAGTTCGGCGCCTGGGAAGCCTATTTCCACACCGGGCGCTATGATGACATGATCCGCATCGCGCGGCAGAACCAAAACGACGGCGGCGGCCAATATGTCGAAGAGACGTACTACTACCTGGGCATGGCGCGTGAGGGGCGGGGCGAAATCAGCTTGGCGCTGCAGAATTATAATACGGCGCTGACCTTCAATCCCAATTTCAGTCCGGCGCGAGAGGCGAAGCAGCGTCTGCTGGCGGAGAGCGGCTAAGGTTGCTTGGCGCGGTGGCGCACTGCCAGATCCCGCACATATTTGCCAGCCGCCAGTTGCGCGCCGAATATGGTCAGCGCATGCGTCAAAAGATGGGCGGCGTCGAAGGCTTTGATGTCCGCCGTAGCGTTGCTTTGCAGGGTCTCGCCCATCCCTTCAAAATGCCCAGGCCAGACCAAAATGGATGTGAGCAGCGCGACCGTCAGCATGGCGAAGCGATAAAACTTGGGACGGCGAATCTCGCGGAAGCAGAGTGCCGTCACCACGGTCATCGGCAGCGCCAGCGTCATTGCCGCCGATAGCATGCTCGCCAGCCCGTTCAACAACAGCACGTGCAGGAGGGCATCTGGTTCCAGAAAGCCAAGCCCTGAAACGAAAGTGAAAAGGATCAACGTGCCTAATACGACTTCGGTCACCGCGCTGTAGGCAAATGCACGGAAAAACAGCTTCAGCAACAGGTTAGCTCGCCACATGTCGAATTACCTTTCTATACGTCTCAGTTCAGCCAAGCCGCGTTCGTCAATTGGCGGTTTGGCTTTGGGCTTCAGCGACCGTTGAGTGGCTTCGCGCCAGTAGATTCCAGCCAAGTACAGACTCATAAAGCCAATTGTCGCATACTTAGCCAGGGTGCCGAATATCAGAAGGATTGTCGTCGGCATGGCAGCTATCTCCGGATTTTCCGCCACCAACACAATAAAGTCAAAAAACGAGTGTCTATATGCGCTCGAGTGCGCGATATGGAAGATTCCCCCCAGATATACAAGCGAAGCGATCATGGCGACGATCAAAAGGGCAAGCCGGAAACGCGCGAGCTTGCGTATCGTCCAACGATCGAGGCGAGCGTAGAGCGCCATCGCCAAGCCGATCAAAATCCCGGTCAGGACGCCGCTGGTAATCTCTTCGTATATGAAATCGGCACGGAAACGAGGCGGAATCGGCCCGGGATTCACGGCATCTACAGCTTGAGTCCAAAGGAAGGTTAATAATACGCTCAATAGCGTACATACAATGGTCATCCATAGGACGATCTTGAGCAGGGAACGCTTTCGCGACATTATCTTTTGCCTTTCTACTTGCCCTATTTTGCGCCAGCAAGCCGCGTTTTGGCAAAAGCCGGCGGCAATTGCGCTTCTATCGCGGCGCGGAAATACGCGGCGGCGCTGACCTTCAACCCTAAATTCACAACGGCGCGTGCAGCGAAGCAGCGTCGACCGGCGCGAGGTGGTCGGGCTGGCGCTTAGCGTCAGGCAAGGTCGCCAGACGTCGGTAAACCTCGGACAGAATCATGGCCGCCAAGACAGTCGCGATCACCTCGGCGAGCAAGATCACGCTTAACCAAAATGGATCTTGGCGCTGAACTATACGCGAGAGCGCGTATATGGTGTTATCGCCCCAGAACGCCGCCGCGACTAGCAGCGCAACGACGAAAATAGTCAGGCGATAAGCGACTGGTCGGCCGATACGGCTGAATCGCAGCATGATCGTCAAGGCGATTGCCGAGCCGAATACTAGACCAACAGATACGCCATCGCGCGCAGCCCTTAACAATCGCTCGCTTTCGGACATCCGCGAGGCGGGATCTAATTCAATCTGTGACAGATAAAGCGCGCGACTGCTAACTGAAATTGCCACGCTGCAGACGACGAGAAGCACAACTACCGCAACCAAGGGCATCGGGCGCCAGAGCGCAAGCGGACGATCATTCTTAGGCGGCGAAGTTTCCCGTTGGTATTTGGCGAAGGTAATTTGGCAGATGCCCACCGAAGTCGCTATTGCCAATATCATGCCAGCGGCCTCCAACCTTTGAACGAAATAACCAATTTGAATCTTCCGCCAGAATGCTTCGATTCTGTCTGGCTGAACAGGCAATATCAGCGCAAGAACGAACAGCAGCGGAATCAGACTGACTAAAACCCGCAGGCGGCCCGCGTCATGTATCCGGCCATGGGCGAGCCTCGCCGAGAGTGCCATGATGGCGCCGAAGATTCCGCCCAGCAGGGCAAATCCGCCTGCGCCAAAGATGAGGCAGATAAGCAGAACGAATACCGGTCCGTCGACTGTGTACCAGGTCCTGGCCACGGTCATAAACAGCCAGACGTATGCGGTCAGCAGCGGAACGCCAATGACGGCGCCGTATGCAGCCGTTCGCAATATCAGCCGATTTCGCGGATGGAGCTCTTGCGCGGGCGCCTCACTCTGCGCTGCGTCGCTGATGAACTTGGCAGCGACCAGTTGGCTGCAGCGAAGCGCCATGCCCAGTGGCACAACCATCAACGAGGCGATGATTCGCGCCTGATTGCCATGGAGCATTGAAATCAAATCCGGCAATGTAAGAATAGCCGGAAGAATCGCTAGCAGAACTATGACAGCCAAAGTGAGACGGACGAGCTTCGGCCGAATCCGGCCGCGACAGCCAAGCTTCAAGGCGACGGCGGCAATGGAACCGAGTGCAATACCCGCCGGACCGCCCAGGCCAAACCCGATCGTCGCGTAGACCAGCAGGGAATGTATTGATCCTGTCAAATAGTCGGCAAGGGTCCTGTCCAAGGAGTATTTCGCTTCGGCAGAGGTGAACCACGCAATCTCATGCAAGAATAGATAGAGCGTCAGACACACTGTCGTGTATTTTGTTATGCGTAATATCAGCTTGGCGTAGGGTTTCTGATACCACTTTATGGCGCACATCCGTGACTGGCGGCTATGTGCCCGCCGCTAACGGCGCCGACCTCGCGTCAAGATCAGCATTATTCCCGACTTTACTTCAAATGCGAATCAGCGACAACATATCTCCCAGCGCGCGTAGGCTAGGCGTAGCTTAAGCTGATAGATTCAAGCAAACGCGGACTGCAGGATGGCGCAGCTCACCGCGAAGCGCTCGTCAGTCATTGCTTGCTACTCGCGCAGAGAGATTCAACAGGCGCCACAGATTGGCCGACTAAACTGGCTGATTGTCCGCGCCAACTTCGCGAATATACTTCCGCGCCATGACCAGGCTCAAGCAAATTGCGCCAGCATAGACGCCAATGACGCAGGTTGTCTCCAGCAACGGTGGGTATTCGCCGCCGGCAAGCTCCGTCAAATAGAATCTGACAAGGTGGATCGGCGCGAACAGGTGAACGACAGTGGCGGCAGTCAGCGCCATGGCGAACTGGTAAAGCCAAGGGTTGGCGACCGCTTTGAAGAATTTGCTGCTGACGAACGCCATGAACGCGCCAATGAGAATTGAAGCCAAAAGCCGTTGATGCAGCGCCGTGCCGACGCCAAAGAAAAGCGCCAGCACCAGCGCCTGCCTTAGATCTTCCGCTTGGGACTTTGGGAAATCCACTAGAAAAGCCAGTGAAAACAGAATACCGCCGATGCTGCTTGCGACCATACAATACCAGCTCATGCGCAGCGCCAGAATCCAGCGTGGGTTGCGAATCCGCAGGTGCTTGTCCGGGTTCCAGCGACTTAACACAGGGTGATCCTATCCATGCGCCCACTGCATTGATTAAGCGCTGAATTTGGCGATACGAAGTCAATTGTAGCTCAGATGCAGCGTCAGGCTATAGATCGGCATCACCCAGCGTTGACCGTATCTTCGCCAGCGGGCCTGGCGCCGTTTTAGGCTGGTTTCTGTTTCCGCTTCCGCGGTGAAATCTCGCGCAGATACTTTCGCGCCACGATCCGGCTGATCCATATTACACAGGGCAAAACCGACAAGATCGCCAGCGAGTAGATGGCTCCCGAAGCGTTGACCTCGACTGCTGACAGGATGTGCAAGAGGAAGGCCACCAGGCAGGCTGGCAATGCCGATGTACATACGACAAGTGTCTGCTTGAATCCTTTGTGATTGCGAACGTCGCCGTACAGCAAGGCGACAACTACCGCAATCAAGCCCAGGAACGCCCCAAACAGTGCGCCGATCTTGGCGAAGTTCAGCACAAGATAGAAACCCGCGGAATGAATGATGACGCCGACAACGATGCTCCATACGAGGAACAAGCCGGTAAATCGCAAGAACATTCGGATCTGTGGTAGAGCTCTGGACTTCATTTGAGTAGTGCGCTCCGACCTTATCCGCCCGATTGCATTGATGACGTAAGCGAGATCTATAAATCGCCCAATGTCTAGCTGACGCGGGCAAGGGAGCCGGCATCCATCTCACAACCGCATGACGAAAGGCCAGCAGGCTAGCTAGCGTCTTTTTCGCTTCTTGAAAAAGCCGCCCGCAGATACACGCCAGCGGCGAAATGACAGGCAAGGACCTGCAGCACGGGTACGATGGCAAGTTGGAGAATCGTGAAGTCAGGCAATTGGTCGGCGCGATTCAGCAGCCAAGGCAAACCTTCAAACAACCAACCCCACTGCACGATTGTGACAAGTAGGGCAACCGTGACCATCGTCCAGCGATAGAATGTCGGTTTGCTTACGTTTCTGAAGAATACGATCGTGACAAGCGCCATTGGAATTGCCAGTCGCAGTCCAAAGGTTGCGCCATTTATAGCGGATCCGATCGTTAAGCGACGAGCGATTATCAGCTCCAGTGAGGCAGTGGGGAAATACCTAACATAAGATGCTATGCCAGATACTACTGTGATGACGACGCAGGCCAACATCACCAGAGCTGTCAGCTTTAGAATTGGGCGTGCTCGCCACATTTTGCACTTCCTTTCGCTGGCCTCCAAATGGGGCCTTGGAAACGTGTCAAGCAAAGGCCGGATTCAAATCAACCTCATTCACCGCGAATAGCTTATCCACCTTCAACTGAATCTCCCGCAGCGGACAAGAGGCCGCGTCACTCTGGCTTACCCTCCGTTTCCGCGGTGAAACTTCCGCGATGTATTTCTTCGCCAAGACTTGACTCAAGTAAACGCCGAAGCCCCACATTAGGATGATGGCAGTTGCGCCTATCGGGAATTCCGGCGCGCCCCTCAACAAATCATTCAGGGCAAGATAGACGGAAAAGGGTGGCGCGGTTACGCCAACGCCGATCAGGGTTAATCCCCCCATCGCTATCCTAAATGGCACCGGGCTGTCGTGTCTCGGATAGAAAACTTTGGCGATAAATTTCATGGCGACGCCAAAAGTCGGTCCCGCGATGAGACCGTACATCATGCCAATCAGGGCGTAGGCAGCCGCCCATCCACCAGAGCCGTTAAAACCATAGTACTCAATCTCACTTGCAAATCCAATGAAGGCGCCTGCAAACGTGGCTGATGTTATGCCGTAAATCACCGCTCGCCAGAACAAGCGCTCGCTTGCTTTTGCCTGAAGCCAGCGTGTCCTTATCCGCACCCACTTCGTTTTCACGATGTGTTACTCATGACACAGACGCCGGATTCAAATAAGCCTCGTTCACCGCGAAGAGCTCATCCACCATGGACTGGATCTCCCGAAGCGAGCAGACCGCAGCCGAGAGCGGCGAATAAGCCACCGCCTGGTAGATCAGCCGTTTGTCACCCTTGAGGATGCCTTCAACCGCCATCTCTTCAATTTGCGAGTAAAGGTTGGTTAATGGCGCTACCGATTGCGGCAGAGGACCGACCGCGACCGCTTCCAGCCCGTCGCGCGATGCCCAAACCGGCACTTCGACGCAGGCGCTTTGGGGCAGGTTGACGACCAAGCCCTTGTTGGGCACATTGCCATTGAACTTGAAGGGCTCGCCGCCTTCCATCGCGTTGATGATATAAGCGGCGTATTCGTGCCCGCGTTCAAGGTCAATCTCGTCAGCTTCGAACCAGGCGTGAATGTCGTCGCGCCAGTCATGCTCGCGCCGGCGGTACTCCTTGAGGATGTAGGCGTGCTCGCCCGGGTTCCAGTTGGTGCCATTGGTGGCGTACTTCTCGATCAGATCGGGGCGCTTGCGGAACCACCAATTGTATTCCGAGTTGTGCCCGCTTGATTCAGTTACGTAATAATCCAGCGCCAGGTACATTTCATTGCGCACCTGCTCGGCGTTGTAGATGTTCTTGTTTTCAGTGATGGCGCGCCGAATCATGGGGTACGCGTCTTCGCCGTTCCAAGTGTACTCGACGAACCAGGCGGTGTGGTTGATGCCGGCGCAGGTATAGTTGATCTCGTCATAAGGCGCGCCGATCCAATTCGCCAGCATCTTGGACGTGCCCTGCACGCTGTGGCACAAGCCGGTAACCTTGATGTCGGCCTCGATATCCATCGCCCGGCAGAGCATCGCCATCGGATTGGTGTAGTTTAGCATCAGCGCGTCCGGGCAATAGCGCTCCATATCGCGCGCGATATCGACCAGCACCGGAATCGTGCGAAGCGAGCGGAAGATGCCGGAGACGCCGCGCGTATCGCCGACGTTCATATCGACGCCGTAACTCATCGGGATTTCGATATCGTGCCGCCAGATCTCGGTCGCGCCGACCAGGATGGTTACCACCACATAATCGGCGCCTCGCAGCGCTTCGACGCGGTCCATCGTGGCGGTCACGGTCGCGGGATAATTGCCGGCTTCGACGATCCGCGATACCGCGCGCTGGGCAAAGTCGAGCCGCTCGGCATTGATGTCCATCAATGCAATTTCGCTGCCTGCGAGCAGGGGGAAGGTCAAGATATCTTTGACGAGCTTGCGCGTGAAGCCGAAGCTGCCAGCGCCGATGAATGCGATTTTAGGCATGGGGAAGGCTCCCTGTTTGGGTTAAGTGATTTAGCCGGTTTCTTTCGCCATATCGAGAAATTCTTGCCAACTGCAATACTCGCCGACTCCATTATCGTCGACATAGCCGATCCGGCACTCGCGCAGGTGTTCATCTGTTAGCTGCTGCGCCTTTACCAACTCGATAAATTCTTCGCGATCAGGGGATGCTACGGCGGTCCGGACGACGTCAACGTAGCGCACTTCCACCAGTTTGCCATAAGCAAAGCCACGCGACACGTTCCCGCCCGGCTCGTATAAGACATATTGTTTTCGCGTCATCATAGGTTCCTGCTCTCATACCAATGTTGAACATAGGGCCAGAACGCCGTCGGAGAAAAGTGTATGATGTATCGCCCTTCGCCTACAAGCGTAACATCATATACAGATTCACGGCCTTTTTCTATTGACGCGGAAACGAAACCAATGCTTACAATCGTTGCTCTATCCGGACTCTTGAAGTTTTTTCTTTGTGTTCTGTTGAGCGACATCCCGTGAACGATGATATTTCTGACCGCTCTGGCGATGCATCCGCTGTCCCAGCCAAACGCAAACGCCCGGCCCGTCCTTTGCCCCATGATTGCAGAAAAGCCATTATCGAAGCGCTCTATCGGTTTGTTGCCTTGCCCGACCAATTCAAATAGGTTGGAAATGATCAATGTCAGCGCCCAGAAATGCCCGTCATCGCGTTGCTTGTACAAGAGATTGCCCGAGAACACAGCCATGTCAATCGCAGCGTCTCGGTCAATCTGCATCAGAGCGCCTGGCGAGTCGCTCAAACCAACCCCTCCAGCCGATCCACCAGCCCCTCCAGCACCTTGAAGGTCTCTTCCACCGCCAGCGGCGTCGACATATCCACGCCGGCCGCTTGCAGCACGGGTATCGCATAATCGCTGCTGCCAGCGCGCAGAAATGCCCGATACCGGTCGACCGCGTCGGGGTCATCGTCCGCCAGGATCGCGTTCGCCAGCGCATGCGCCGCCGAGATACCGGTGGCGTACTGGAAGGTATAGAAGGCTTCGTACAAGTGGCCGAATTGCGCCCAGGTGATGCCCGTCCGCCGCCGATCACCGGACATCGTTTCGCCATAACCTTCGGCGTAGAAATCGGACATGATCTGATTCAGCATCTCGGGCGTTAGCGGCGCTTCGTTCTCCATACGCGTGTGCACTTCAAATTCAAAGCGCGCCAGGGTAGGCATGATGAAAAAGTAGCGGTGGATGTTGTCCATCGCTTCTTGAATCAGCGCTAATTGGAAACTGCGATCGTCGCTGCCGGCGAAAAGATGAGCGCGCACCATCGCCTGATTGAAATTGGAGGCGACCTCGGCGACGAACATTGAATAATTGCTGTACACGAAGGGCTGGTGATTGCGCGTGTAGTGGCTGTGCATCGAATGCCCCAACTCATGCGCCAGCGTGCTCATTGAGCTCAGATTGCCATCGAAACTCATCATGATAAACGGATGGCTGTCATAGGTGCCGAAAGAAAAAGCGCCTTCAGACTTGCCCTCGTTGATCGCGTAATCGACCCAGCGCTGTTCCAGGCAGCCGCGCTTCATAGTCGCCACGTAGTCATCGCCCAGCGGCGCCATGCCAGCGGCGATCATGTCGACGGCTTCGAGGTAGGTCAGTTCGGGGTCTTTATCCGTCAAGGGCGCCCAGATGTCCCATGGATGGATCTTCTCATAACCGAGCGCGCGCCGCCGCACATCCCAATATCGATGCCAGGTCGGTATGTGTTTTTTGTAGGTGTCGATGAGATTGTGGAAGACCTCGACCGGGATGTTGTTCGGCGAGAGCTTGGCATGCAAGACGCTCTCATAGCCGCGCAGCCGAGCCATTACCACGTTTCGCTTTACCGACGCCAGATAGGTGGTCGCAAACGAATTCTGGAATTGCAAGTAGCTGTCGGCGTAATTCTGCCAGGCATTCATTCGCGCCTCGCGGTCGCCGCTGGCCAACAGTTTGTTGACGGTGCTCTGGACCAGCGGCTGCGGAACGCCATCGCTATCGGTTGCCGCTTCGAATTTGAGGTCCATGTCGTTGAGCGCGCTGCGTATGCTCTCTATGCGGCTCAGCGGATCGCTCAACAAGCCCAAGACCGATTCGACCTCGCCCGACAGAATGTGCTTCTTCGTGCGCAGCAAGTCATCAATGTGCTGCCGATAGAGCTTCAACTCGTCTTCATCCAGCCAGCTCAGCAAGGTCTCCTCGTCGAGCGCCAGCAGCTCCGGCTCGGCGAAGGCTACGCCAGCCATGAATTGACCGGCCAGCCCCTGCGCCTGACCGACCATGCCCTTGATTTCTTCGTTCTCCCCGTCGCAGGCTTGCCACATCACCGGGTACATATAGAGCGTCCAGACGCGGCGGGCGAAAGCTTGATGAAAGTCGAACCACTGGGCGAGGCGCTCGGGACCCTGTGCGAGCGTGCCGTGATAGTTTTCGATCTCGGGGACTTTCGCCAGCGTTGATTGGTACTCCTCGCGCCAGGCGTCAAAGGAGGGGAAAACGGATTCGTGATTCCAGGTGGATTCAATCGGGACTTCTTCACGTGTAGGGACGGTGGGCATTTGGTGTATGTCCTGTTCTTTGCAAGTATGCGATTGTGGCGATTGTAGCAGGGGCGACTTAATTTGCTTAGAGGAACCAGCCGGAGAGCTGCAGCCAGAAGCCACCTCTAAACTCCCGGGACAGCGAAAAGCGAAGGATTGTGCCCGCAGGAATGACGAATTCAGGTCTACCTACACCTACATATGGGATATCGAGTAACAAGTCCTCGTCATCAAACTCACAAGATGAATCGTCCGTACAACATAGGTAACGAAACTTTCTCTTCTTATACGGGTCACGATTGCAGTGCAAGTCCCTTCGAAAGCGCCAAAACCCTGTGCTAAATCTTGGGATCGTACCATCAAGTGGTATAAACGCACGCTGGTTATGACTGGTTTCAAGGCAGCCGTCAAACAGCTGTTCAGGTTCGACAAAGGGCGCGCCCATGCGTCTGAGTATGAATTCCTTTTGTTCGCTTATGGTCGCTTTTCCATGACGCCTAGTCCATCTCTTTAGGCGGACATTTTCAGTATGGGGCGCAGTAATCTGCTCGTGTGGTATGTCTTCAAGGTCGAATTCATTGACGTCTCCGACATCAAATGGGGCAGACTTTTCGTGTCCGTCGCCGCTAATTGGGAGAATTCTTAGGCTTCGGCAATCGTTTACCGAAATGCCACCCAGACACAGTTTTTTGCCCATATGAGTCTTTCCAACTATGAGTACTTTCGTCACTCTTCGTTCCTAAGTGCTCAAGTGATTGATTCCTACTTCCAACTGTTTCCTTAATTCTATCGCCACCAGTGAACGATGGCATGCTCTGTGATCCTGTTCCACACAGAATAGCGCAATTCGGCTTAAGGGTTGGTGGCAGGGAAACTGCGAACGCTTTCTGGCTGTATTGAGCATATCCTCGGCGTAGAGCTTGTTTTCTTTTTTTCTCTTGTAGACTTTAAGAATGTCCTTCTTGAAAGCTCTAACATATTCCTTGCTTAGCTCTGTTCTTTCGCGCTTCATAATCTTTAGGCGTAGATCAGCTTCCTGTTGTTTGGCGCGGATTTCCTTGGTCGGCGCCAACTCCTTGAGATGAGCATAATGAATGCCTAACTCTTTCAGCTTGCTCTGAAGATAGCTGCTGTTGACGTAGGCATACCTTGATCCTCGCATCCCGCGGCGAGCGCGAATGTCGATTAATAGCTCGATCTCATTTTCTTCCAGCGCGCCAAAAAACGACTCTTCGCTAGAGCCGTAGACGCCTATCGTGAAAATTGTGCGCGGCTCAGCGGTCATGAAATTGTCTGTCGGATTGCGGGGCGGCAAATCAGAGTAGCGCCTCTTGGTAATTCGTTTCTCTGATCTGCGATTGCGAGAGCGGCTCGCCATAACGACCAATATGCGTTACCGCAATCTCGTCACTGTCAAGGGTCTTGCCAAGCACATAACCCCGATGACACTCGTGCGGTTCAAGCTCGCTACACATGATGACGATCCTTCGACCTGATGACAGCGCCTTTTTCAATTGCGAGATTCCGTCTCGATAAAATGATTTCGCTTCGCATTTCTTGGCGTCCAGCAGTTTTTTCTTTCGCTGCGGACTGTAGGTATAGCATTGGCTATCGCGCGGTCTTCCGCCAAGCGAATTGCCCATGAATTCATAGCGGATACCACCCCGATTTAGAATCGTCGAAAGTCTTTCCTTGCAGAAATCGGGCGCAAATCGCGAGTATGGTTGCGACCGAACATCCACCAGCGTATCGATTTCGTATTCGTTGAGTATGGCAATGAAATCGTCTGTTCCACGGCCACCGTAGCCAATGGTGAAGATTTCGTTCATCGGCAAACTACCTCTGCAGTGAAACGGCAACTACAGTAATTCTATCCAATTCACGGCGGTTGTCAATGAGATTCGCTCAAATGTTCAGATAGAGCGGGCGATTTTGGGCTGCCTTATTTCACCCGCCACTCAAACGGCAAGATGCACTGCGCGCGATTGGTCAGCGCCTCGATGCCATCGCGCGTGTATGACAATAGCGCCGCCGGATTCTGCTCGGCTACCTGCACGCCGATTGGCTTGCCTTTCTCGCGAATCAGCAGCGAAGGCGCATTATGCGGCAACTGCGCCAATTCGCGCGCCTTATCGATCGCGCGCTGCAGATTGCCCAGCTCATCGACCAGCCCACGCTCAAGGGCTTGCGCGCCGGTCCAGACGCGACCGCCAGCAATCTCATCCACTTCGTCGCGGGTTTTTCCGCGGCTCTCAGCCACGCGATCGAGGAATTGGGCGTAGATATGCTCAATGCTGCCGCGCATCATCTGCCGCTGCGCTTTGCTGAAGGCGCTCTCGCCCGTCATCAAGTCGGCATGTTCCCCGCGCAAATAGGAGAAGGCCTTGACATGCAGCTTGCCCAGCATCTCGCTGTTCACCAGCTTGCCCATCAGCACACCGATGGAGCCGGTGATGGTGCCCGCTTGCGCCACAATCCAATGAGCCGGCGCCGCGATATAGTAGCCGCCCGATGCCGCCACGCCGCCCATGAAGACGACCAGCGGACGCGACTTGGCGAATTCAGCCAGCGCCGACGCCATCGACTCCGATGCGGTAGCCGAACCGCCGCCGCTGTCGATGTACAGCACCAATGCGCCGCATTGCGGGTCTTTCATCAAGTTGCGCACCTGCTGATTAAGCGTAACATCGCCGAGGCGTTCGCCGCCGATGAAGGGCAGGGGAAGGGGCATATCGCTTGGAGGGGTGGCGCTTTCGCCATCAATGATCATGCCGCCGCCGTAAATCACGCCGACATATTTGCTGCCGAAGTCGCGCTCGGGCAGCAGGATCTGGCTATCGGCTTCTTCCCACATGGTGATCTTGGTGACGCCGAGGTAGTCGAGCAGCTGCTCTTCGTTCATGATGCCATCGACGTAGCCCTTTTCCAGCGCGTCATCACCCAGGTGCAGCCCGCCGTCGATCATGTAGCGCACTTCGTCCGCCTTCATTTTGCGCGTGGCGGCGATGCCGTCGATGACCGTTTCGAAGATGGAATCGAGCAGCCAATTGGTCTGCTCCCGACCTTCCTTGGATGGCTCCTTACGGGTCAGCGCATCGGCCGCGCCCTTGTATGGGGAGATCGCGATCGAGTCGAACTCCAGACCGATGGCGGACAGGCTCTCTTTGAGAAAGGTCTGCTGGCTGAGCAGTCCAGTGGTCTCCAACATGCCGCCGGGCGGCAGCAGGATTTCGTCACAGGCGCTGGCGACGAAATACTCCAGCGTGCGATAACCCGGCGCGTAGCTGAGCGCGCGTTTGCCTTTTTCTCGCAGGCGCAGGATCGCATCGCGCATCGTCTGCAAGTCGGCGGTGCTGCCCGCGAAACCGCGGAAGTACAGGATGACGCCCAGCGGCCGCGGATCATCGCCGATGCGATCGAGCGCGCTTACGAATTCCATCAAGCTCATCGGCGGCGCGCCCAGCACCTGGCGCTGCACGAAGTTGCGTTCTTTCGGTATCGGCGCGAAGGACGACGGGACTTTGATCATGACGTAGTCAATCGCTTTGACGCGCGCCCGCTGCAGATTGAGCAGGTTCGTGCTCAGTTGCTGGATCAAGCGTTTGGTTTGAGACATGGCTCGGTCTTTCGCTTCTTGGTTTTTCGCCACAGAGGCGTAGAGAACACAGAGATATTGTGCAGCACTCTCTGCACGCAAACTCCTTACTTCTCTGATACGTATAGGTTGGCTCCTAGGTCGCGGGACGTTCAAGCCGCGGCTTCGTCTACCGACTGCGGATATGGTATGCTAGGCGCATTGGGAAGGCAAGGCAAAGCGAAATGGCGACAGTCGAACGACTTCTTGATATTGATGCTGTCAGCGAATTGATGCGGCAACCCGAATTTGCCGACAAGCGCTTTTACCTAATGGACGGAGTGATATTCGAAATGTCGCCAGTGCAGCGGGTTCATAGTCGTCTTGCAATGCGCTTGGGCACGTATCTGACTCAGTTTGTTGAGGACCATGACCTGGGTGAAGTTCATACCGAACTCGGCTTTTACTCGGACCGCGACCGCCGTACGCTTCTGGCGCCGGATGTCGCCTTTGTCAGCCACCCGCGCTTGAGCGAACAGCCCGAGGATGGATTTCTATCCGTCATGCCAGATTTGGCGGTGGAAGTTGCTTCACCCAGTAATTCAGTGGCGCAACTCCGCCGCAAAGCTCGCATCTATCTGGATAATGGCGCGAGTCTAGTGTGGATCTTTCTGCCATCTGAAAGCGGCGTCGATGTCTGCCGTTCCGCCGATGGCGCGCGCCTCGATATCGAATTTATTGGGGCTGATGGACTGCTCTCCGGCGAAGACGCGCTGCCCGGCTTTGAGCTTGAACTCAGCCGCCTGTTTCCGCATCCCGAAACCAGCTCCGACGACGCGCGTTCGCACAGTTAAAGCTCATAGCCCAGCCGCCTTATGTGAGCAATTGTCGAGTCACTTCTCACGTATAATCTCAATCGCGCCAATGTCGCAGCCTTTGCCTTGGGGACGCGTCGTGCCGATCTGGTCGGTATCCGGGCAGTAGTCGCTGTTGGCCGCGTCGATGGCCGGGCTGTTGGGCAACAGTGGGTAATACGCCGGTGAGCCGTCGTCGGGTTCGACAAGTTCGCCGAGCAGCGGATCGCCGCCCTCTGTTGGGCCACAAGTCGCATCGGTCGCCAGATTGGCCGGACGCATATCCAGGTCTCCAAAACAGTTATGCTTGTCGCCGGCTGCCAAAATACTGTTGCGCATACTTATGTTTGCTGCTGGCTCTGATGTAACAAAAACACTACTACCGCGCGCCGCCGTATTGCTTGCCATGGTCACGTAAGTGAAGGTCAGCGCGTCATCATCTCCGATGTCGCCGTCAGCGTAAATCGCACCGCCATCGTCCGCCGCTCGATTGCGCGCGAACGTGGCATTGCTAATGTCCGCATCGATATGCCCCCAGGCATAAAGGGCGCCACCGTCATCAGCCTCATTGCTTATGAAGGCGCTGCTGGAAACGCTCAGCGCGCCTTCGGCAAGGATAGCGCCTCCCCAGCCGGCAATGTTGCCGCTAAATGTGCTGTTCAAGATGACTAATTCGGGATCATCAGGTATAGACGTGTCGACTACGCCGCTATTAATCGCGCCACCCCCGAATTCAGCGACGTTGTTGGAAAAAGTCACCGAATCCACGAGCCCGACGCCTGAGGTTTGTATTGCCCCGCCGTAACCGGCGTAGTTTCCAATAAACGTACTGTAGCGTACTTGTAACTCGCCTTCACTATAAACAGCGCCGCCTAGGTAATCGGCGGAATTTCCAGTGAAGACACTGTTGCTGATGTGCAACACTTCTTCGTTTCTGATCGCGCCGCCCCATCCGGCATAACCGTTAGACAGGGTCACCTCACTCAACTTAAGATCGCCCGTCTCCACTACAAAGATCTGGAATTGAAAGCCGCCGCTTATGGTATACCCTTCGCCCTCGAACATTACAGTCGAGTTTACCGGGGGCAGCATCTCGTCCAGCGTCACATCCGCCGAGAGCGCTATCGTGTCTGCGCCATCTCCGGCGGGACAACCGCCCACAGCCTCATCCGAATTCGCCGCTTCAATCGCGTTCGCCAAGCTGCAAGTCTCATCAACAGTGATATCTGCCGCTAAGGCAGGAACGCCGAACAATGCGACAAGTACCATTGCAAACGTCACGACACCAAGATTCTTCATGATATATCTCTTGTTTTGACAGAGCTTTCTCTGTGCTCTCTGTGTCCTCTGTGGTTAGATTTTTCCCCCCAGCCGCTGAATATGCGCGATCGTTTCGGCGATGCCGGTTTCCAGCGGCGTCTCGTAAACCGTGTCGAAGCTTTCCCGCAGCGCGCTGTCGTCGAAGCCGGCCGGGAAGGGCAAGGGATTATCGGCCACGTCAATCTCAGCCTCGGGCAGGACAAGCTTTGCTGCAGACACAAAATCAGCTACTGTGACCGGATCGCCGCCGCCCAGGTTGAATCCGCGCGCGCCATCCAGCGGCTGCTCGGCCGCCAGGATGAATTGCCGCGCCACATCCGAAGCCAATTGAAACTGCATCGTGCCGCTGAAGGGGATGTGGTAAGGCTGCCCTTTGGCCGCCGCCACCAGCGCTTTGGTCGGCTCGCTGGTCATGCCTTGGTTGCGCCCGACGCCGTATACCGTGTAGGGACGCAGCGCGGTGCTGGTGATGCCGTTTTCTTCATAGTAGACCAGCGCCGTGCCCTCGTTGCAGACTTTGTAGGCGCCGTAAAGCGTGCGTGGGCGTTTCGGCGCATCATCCGGGATTAAGCCGGGCGGAAAGTCCGAGGGCGGGCCGTAAACACCGATCGACGAAGCGTAGGCGATATGGTCGACGCCCTTCGCGCGCGCCGCCTCGAAGATGTTGACCGTGCCGGTCACATTAACTTCGGCGCCCAGCACCGGATCGGCGCGACAGAAGGGCACTTGCAGCGCCGCCAGATGAATCACGCGGGTGACGCCATGCTCGGCGAAGACCGCTTTGAGCGCATCGGTATCGCGCAGGTCGCCAGCCACGAAGGTGATCGCCGCTTGCTCATCGGTGCTCATCAGCCAGTCGATGCGTTGACGATCCGTACTCAGATCAAAGTTGACGGCGCGTTTTCCGCTGCGCTGCAGGTGATACAGCGCCCAGGCGCCAATGCAACCCATACCGCCGGTGACGAGATAGGTTTCCGCCATGGCTAAGCCTCGACCATGCGATTGACCAGCTTGCCCAAGCCTTCGACCTCGACAATGTATTCGTCGCCCGGCTTCATCCAGACTTTGGGATCCATGCCCATGATGACGCCTTCTGGCGTACCAGTGCTGATGATATCGCCCGGTTCCAATGTCATGACCTTGCTGGCGTAGGCGATCACTTCGGCGACGGTGAAGATCATGTCGGCCGTGTTACTGTCTTGGCGCGGCTCGCCGTTCATCCAGCCTTTGACCGTCAGATTTTGCGGATCAGGGATCTCGTCAGCCGTCACTACATAGGGACCAAGCGGCAGGAATTTGTCCAACGTCTTGCCCAACAGCCACTGCCCGCTGAGCATCTGCAGGCGGCGCTCGCTGAGGTCGTTCATATTGCAGTAGCCGAAGACCGTATCCAGCGCCTCATCAACCGAGACATTGCGCGCCGTCGCGCCCATGACTACGCCCAATTCCGACTCGTAATCGACGCGCGTCCAATCGGCTTGCATGGGGATGTCTTCGTCCGGGGCGGCGATGGTGTTGTTGAACTTGCTGAAAAGCACTGGCTCGGCAGGCGGCGTCGCGCCGGTTTCAGCCGCGTGTTTCTGGTAATTCAAGCCGACGCAAAGGATCTTGCCCGGATTGGGCACGGCTGGACCTAGGGTCAGGTCGTCCTCGTTGTGAAAGTGGGCGGGGTCATCAGTCGCAGCTGCCAGCTGTTCCAATCGCGCAAGCACGGCGTTTCCGCGCCCGTACACCGCGTCAGGCGTGATGGAGCGCTGGACGCCCGCCGCAGCCGCAGCTGACGCAACATCCAAAATGCCGCGCGCCGTCGATATGCCCAGTTTAAGTCCATTGTCTGATTGATAGGTTAGCAGTCTCATGTTCTTCCTTTTTCATTCATATCATTCCCGCGTAAAGTTTACCGTTTCGATAGCTGCAACAGTAGGGGCGAACGAAAATACCCGTTGCACTGTAAACAAGTAATCCCGATTCGTATGATCTCTGTGTAGGACGCGCATTTCAAATCTCGGAATCTATACGGCGGCAGCTCTCCCCTTCCCTGATGCGTCGGGGAAGGGGCCGGGGGATGGGGTAGACTCACTTCAGCGCCGCTTCCTTTTCGCGCCGCTCCATCTCTTCCTTATGCCAGCTCTCGCGATCCTCATCAAACTTCAGCACGCGGAAGTACTCGGCGTATTCCACGCCCACCATCGCCCCGCCGTCTCGATTGCCCTGCATCAGCCATTTCTTGGCGCCATTCTCGAAGTCTTCGCCGGCGCCAATCTGCGAAACATGGGCGCTGAGCGCCTGCATCTTCAGGTCGATCGTGCTGCTGATGTCGTGGTAGTGGGTCGGCGATTGCGTCAGATTCAGGTAGAGTTCGCCGACTTTGTGCGGCTCGAAGCCTTCCGCCAAGAGCTCGTTGAAAATCGGCCGCGTCTCGGCGCTGGGGAAAACGGCATAGATCGACGCTTCCCCGGCCGCCCGATGATCGGGATGGTTGACATAGCCGCGGTGGACGAAGACGGAGGTCGGATCCTGGCAGACGACGCGATAGGGTTTGGTTTCGCGGATGATGCGGGTGATATCGCGCCGGACATCCAAGGTCGCTTGCAGAACGCCGTCAGGATGCCCAAGGAAGCGCACATCGTGGACGCCGACCCGCGCCGCCGCTTCCATCTGCTCGCGATAGCGCAGCTCCACCAGTTGCTCGCGCGTCATATCCGGGTCATTGCTGCCGGCGCCGCCATCGGTGATGATGACGTAGGTCACGGTCGCGCCTTCCTCGCGGATCCAGCGGGCGACGCTGCCGGCCACGCCAAATTCGATATCATCATGATGCGCAGCCGTCACTACGATGTGGTAGGGTTCGTCGCGCTGGGGGATTGATTGCAGCGTCTGGTATTCAATGGTCATCGCTTTTCCTCTGCCTAATGGTTTTCCGGTCTTTTGACGAGCCGGCTGGCAGTATATCACAGCGCATGGAATAAAGCGGAGACCGCGCTACAATGTGCCTGGGCGAAAACGGCGTAAACGCCATTGCCATGGAGGCAGCCATGAGCGATTCATCGAAAGTCAAAACCACGCGCAAGACCGATCGCGAAAGAATCGCGGAGGTGGATCTGAATGCGCTTTCCGAGCAGGAACTGCGGGATCTGTTCGAGGAGATATTCGGCGAGCCCAGCGACGAAGAGATCGTTGAGGCTTTGCGCGAGGCGGAAGCGGAATATAAAGCGGGCGACTATAGGCCGACGCCGCTTAAAGCCGATGATGATGACGAGCCTTACCGCGAGCCGACGCGGCAGGAGATTCTGGACGGCATCAAGCAGGGTTATAAGGAAGCATTGGCGGGTGATGTGCTGACAGAAGAGCAATTCCGTGCCTTGCTTGAAAAATAATCTTCCGCTCAATGTCAGTAGAGTTTTCGTATACAAACGGATTCTTCAAAGACGTAAATCGTCTGCGGAAACGCTTTCGTCGCATTGAAGATGGTATAGAAGCATTGAAAGCCGAAATGCGCCGGAGAGAATCTCGCGGTGATCTAATGCCAGGTTACGGTGTGCCGCTTTACAAGGTACGCATGGCGAATCGGTCGGCTCGCCGCGGAAAACGTGGCGGTTTCCGAGTCATTTATCTTGAACAAAGCAGCGCTTCTATCTTGTTTCTTCACATTTACTCCAAATCTGACAAGGACGACGTGAGCGAGGGCGAAGTCCATCGGATGCTCGGTAATCTCGAGTAAGTATGTGAAGACGCATTCATTGATCGATTCCTCTAGCAAGGTTGGCAACAATCTACATTCTCATCCGCCAGCACTAAGTTTATCATTGCCGCCATTCTAACGGGGAATTCACCCTATGCCGCGACATGTCCGGCTTTTGTGGTCGGTCTGCATTGGACATCTGACAAACGATATCTTCTCCTCCATGACGCCGGTGCTGCTGACCTTCCTCGCCGCCGGCATCATGCCGATGAGCAATATTCAGATTGGGCTGGCGGTCAGCATCGCCCAGCTTTTGGGCGCGATCACCCAACCCTACTTCGGCATCCGCGCCGACTGCTCCGGCGGACGCCTGCTGGGCACCTTGGGCTTGGCTTTTCATGTCGGGTTGTTCACCCTGGGCGTGATACTGGCGGGGGCGACGCGGCACTATTGGCTGATGTTTATACCGATCGTCCTGGCGCCAATTGGCAGTGGCGCCTTGCATCCGGTTGGCGCGCTGCACGCCGCCGAAGCGGTGCCACGGCGCTCGGCATTCAACATGGCGGTCTTTTTCTTGATGGGGCAATCTGGTTTGGCGCTGGGACCGGCGATTGCTGGCATCCTGCTGGAACGGGCGAACCCGGATCTGCTGGGGCAGATGGGCGCGGCGGTTGGTGTAAGCCATTTCGGCATCCAGGATAATCTCACGCCGATAGTCTTGCTGTCGATAATCGCGCTGCCCGCAGTTTTCCTGATGGTCACCAGCATCCCGCGCCATCACGAGCATCATGCCGAACAGAATAAGCGCAAGTCGGAGCGGGAGAATGGCGCAAAGGAGCATTTGCCGCTCTTCGCTTTTGTGATTCTCGGTGTCATCGTATTGCTGCGCGGCTTGGGGCAGCAGGGCTCAGTGGCTTTTGTGCCGGTGCTCTTCGAGCAGAAAGGCTGGGATCCGGCCGCCTACGGCACCATCACCAGTTCGTATTGGATCGCCTCGGCGGTTTCCGGCTTGATCTTCGGGCGGCTGGCCGATCGCTTTGACCGGCGCCTTGTGATGATGCTGAGCATGCTCTTTTCGGCGCCGGCTTTCTTCTTGCTGCCGGCTTACGAGGGCGTCTTCGCCTTCGTCCTGGCGATTGCCGCGGGCGGATTGTCGGGCGGCGCGCACAGCTTGATCGTAGTCATGGCGCAGGACCTGATCCCCATGCGCAAGGGTTTCGCCTCGGGCGCGATACTGGGCTTCATCTTCGCCACCGGCGCCATCGGCTCGCTGGCCATAGGCTTCATCTCCGATCAAATCGGCTTGGCGCTGACCTTCCAGATCGTCGCCGTGATGATCGCTGTCGCTGGCGCGCTCAGCTTGCTGCTGCCGCGGCAAGCGAAGTCCTAGGGTGTATACTCGTCGCTAATTGACGTGAGCGGCAAGATGCCCAAGCTCCACTACATCTCCCTGATGCGCCTGCCAACGGAAAAGGCGCATGGACTGCAAATCATGCAGAATTGCGAGGCTTTCGCCGATGCCGGCTGCGATGTCACGCTCTGGGTCGCGCGCCGCTGGAACACGCGCGAGATGCGCGCCATAGTCGATCCTTTTGCCTACTATGGCATCCGCGCCAACTTCAATTTGCGCCGCATCCCCTGTATCGATATTTTCCCGCTCTTCCCGCCCGAGAGCGCCGGCGCCCGCCTGGCTTTCTATCTGCTGTTACTCTCGTACGCGCTGGCGAGCCTGCTCCTGCTGCTCTTCACGCGCGCCGATATCTTCTACAGCCGCGATGAGTTCATCCTGGCGCTCTTATCTCGCATCAAGGCGAAGGCATCACTGGCCTACGAAGCGCATCAGTTTCCCGCTGCGGGACGGGGCGCGGCCTTGCAGGCGCATGTCGTCTCCAGGGTTGGCAGCATCATCGCCATCACGCAGCGGCTGCGTGAGGATCTTATCCGTCAGCGTGGCGCCGACCCGGCTCGCGTCATCGTCGCGCATGATGGCATTCGCCGCGGACGCTTTGCGGACATCCTTGACCAGGCGGCAGCGCGACAGCAGATTGGCTGGCCGCAAGAGGCTTTCATCGTCGGCTATGTCGGGCGGCTGCACACCATCGGTTTGGACAAGGGGGTTGGCGCCTTGGTCGCAGCGCTGGCGACGGTCGAGGGCGCCTGCCTCGCCTTGGTCGGCGGACCTGATGATATGGCGGAAAGTCTGCGGCGGCAGTGGCTTGCGCTGGGATTGCGAGCTGAACGGTTTCTCTACGCCGGTCATGTGCCGCCGGACGAGACGCCGCGCTTCCTCAGCGCCTTTGACATTTGCGCTCTGCCCCTGCCGGCATCAACTCATTTCGCGCTTTACGCCTCGCCGATGAAACTTTTTGAATACATGGCCGCCGGGCGCGCCATCGTCGCAAGTGATTTGCCGGCCTGGTCCGATGTGGTGGCAGATGGCGAAACAGCGCTGTTGGTCCCGCCGGACGACCTCCTCGCCTGGTCCGATGCGATTGATCGTCTTCAAACAGACGGAGACTTGCGAAAGCGCCTGGGGGCACGCGCCCGCGAACAGGCGCTGAAAGATTATGCTTGGGACGTCCGCGCGCAGCGCATCCTGGCGCATATTCGGAACGCTGCGGCGGGTCATTGAGTCCGGCGCTCCTTCAACTGCGCCACTGCCGATTCGGCGGTGAATTGATCGACATCGGCTTCGCTCATGAGTCGGTCGCGGGCTTCCTCGATTCTGTCCGCTTGCACCAGCGCTTGCAGCTCCGCGGTATCAATCCCGGCATCGGCGAGCAGCCGGCTGCGCTTGCGCTTTTCTTCGACTTGCATGAATTGGTAAACGCCGAAGGCGAAAAGCGCCGCCATCAGCAACAGGTTCGCGACGATGAAGAGGACGAAGATCACGATGCCTCCTACGGCGCCTAGCAGGAAACGTCTTTGCCGTCGGTACCGAAGACGCTTAGACGAAGATTGCTGTTGGGCAGCCGACTGACGCTCGCCGGGCAATAATGAAATTGCAGCGCCCAACGCCGTTTATCGGACCGTGTCGGCGGACTGCCATGATGCAGCAGGCAGTGGAAGAGCAGGCAGCCACCGGGCGGCAAGGGCACGGCGACACTATCGCCAACCCGCACATCGGTATCGCAGATTTGCCAATCGCGCCGCGTCCAGTGCGGCATCGGTCCATCATGATGACTTCCGGGGATGACCATCATGCAGCCATTCTCCGGCATCGCTTCGTCCAGCGCGATCCAGGCGCCAACAATGGTCGTTTGCGACGGGTAGTCGAAATACGCCATATCCTGGTGCCAGGGTTTTTCCCGCCCGATCCGCGGCGGCTTGAGCATCGCCTGATCTTGTGACAGCGCCGCCGGCTCGCCCATGATGCGCCCGATGACATGCAATAGCGCCGCGTCTTCCGATGCTGCCTGCAACCGCTCGTCGAAGGGCGCGACCGGCATCATCTTGCGTACGCTGTCCAGCCGTTCTTCATCAGCCAACTCATAGAAGCGCTCGCCCACAACAGCTTCGTACATGATATTGTCGTTTTCGCGACTCAGGATCAGATCGCGTATGCCCGATCGGCCCGACTCAATCGCGGCCCGATCAATCGCGTTATGGATCACCAGGAAGCCGAGCGCCTGGAACTGCTCGATATCGGCATCGGTGACCTTGTCTAAGCCATCAATTCCAGACTTGATTTCTGCGCTGAAGTCGTAGAGCCCGGCCGGCGGCGCTTCTAAGCCAAATTCATCTTGTCTCATTTTCATGCTCCTTACGCATGAGGAAATGTAACACTTGCGGCATGTCAGCGCAATTGACGCCGAAGCTGCTCCTCGATACTGTCGGTTACCGCTAGCCAGTGATCGGTATCGAGCAGGGCGACATCCTCGTCAGTCCAGAAGGCGTAAGCGATTGCGCGCGCATCCGTGCTTTCCGGGTTAGCGCGAACTGTAAGCCAGGCGTCTATCCGCGGTCCATAGTACTGCTCGACCAGTTCCGCCATGATTGCATTGGCGGTCGCGCTGACCAGGTAGCCGATGCGGGGCGGCAGCGGACCCGGCTGCAGGGCATGGGCTAGATCAGAAAGCGCTTTCATGAAATTGGCCGCGCCCGGATATTCAAAGTCGCGCTGCGCTTCCGGCGGAAGACGCGAAGGCGCCGTCCCGGTATTGACCATCTGCATCAGAATTTGGCGGGCGAAACCGCCGTCGGGGTAGTAATGCTCGAAGGTGTCCAGAAAACTCTGCGCCCGTTCAATGACCACCGCCAACGCAAGATAGAAGTCCATGCCCATGAACAGTTTCTTGAGCAAAAACTGACAGCGATCAGGATCGCGCTTTTCCGCGAATCGTCTCAGTTGATCTATTGTCGTTTGCTGGTTCAAAATCAACGTCCGGTCGGTATCGTATGGTTGACTAAACCATAACACGCGCCCTGACTTAGACAAATCTCATCTTCGCTCCCACTAGATGAATCCAACCGAGCAAGCGATACCGCGCCCCAAATTCATTCGACTCGGGTGCGGCCGCAATCGATAACAGTTTCCGCGAACGCTCGCCCATGTCATATTAAGAGAGATTAAGATTAAATGATAAGAGTTTTATGAGTATATGCTCATATACATTGTTCTATTGTCAGTAGATGCAATAGTATATCCGTGAATCATATTATGTCTGAAGTGAGTGCATAGAGCTTTGTGGAGTAATGTAATGAAAGTTAATAATAGTCCGTTTCAGATGATTTACTTGAAAGTGGCAATACTTATCCCGCTGCTCTTGTTCGGCCCAGCGCATTTGAACGCGCTCGCCGACGATTGTGATAATTGGGGGAGGCGCGTCCATGTCGGCACAATGATAGACGATGATTGGTGCTACGCGCGCAGTGGCGTGGCGGCTGACGTCAAGCGGCTGGAGAACAAGTACGACTACGATTACTTCCTCTTATACCTGGGATATGACGACGATACCGACATCAGCGAGACCTACCAAGTCGAGCTAACGAATGCGCAGTTAACCCGTCCCCAGATCGTGGTCGGCACCTTTTATGACGAAGCCGCTACTGGGAATGGAGAAGAGAACTATGCCGATCTCTGGTATGACGTCTATGGCAGCAGCTTGGGCGGCATGACTCGCGCTGAATTCAAGGGGATGGTGACCTACGGTCCGAATCGTCTATTCGATGGCGTCTATGATTACGTTAATGGCCAAGTGGTCGTGGTTCAGGAAAGCTCTGATCGCGCTACTCGCCTCATGTACTACGCCGTGCCGGTCGGCGAAGTGGTGGGGCGCAATGTCGAGGGCGAACTGTCAGTGACCTTCAATCCTCCGGATAGAGGCGCCTATATTATCATGGTCAGCAATTACGGCATGTCAAGACGTGGCGGCCGGCTGACTGGCAGTTACACGGTTAACGTTTCGCAAGAATGACGGACAGGCGGAATTCGTCCGCGGGATAAGAGGCAGTCTACTCGGTTGGCCGCAAACGCTTAGAAAATGAAGCCCATCTAATTCGCTGGGCTTTTTTGCATTTTGGTTGACCTGTCTGACGGCTTGTTAATGCTGATATAATCGTAGGAAGGAAAGCAAGCTGGAGGACGCCTACGATGGCAATAGCATCCCCGGACATTCGGCTCGACACCATCGCGCAATACCTCGGCGATGAAGCCGACTATCTGCTCAACCACCGCTGCCAGACCATAGCGCGCGAAGACCTGGCGCTGCCCGGTCCGGATTTCACCGAGCGCGTCTGGCTGGACAGCGATCGCAATCCGCAGGTCATCCGCAGCTTGCAGCAGATTTATGACAGCGGACGTTTGGGCGGCAGCGGTTATGTCTCGATTCTGCCCGTTGATCAAGGTATCGAGCATTCGGCCGGCGCCTCCTTCGCGCCCAACCCAGCTTATTTCGATCCGGCTAATATTATTGAGCTGGCGCTGGAAGGCGGCTGCAACGCGGTCGCGTCAACCTTCGGCGTACTGGGCATGACCGCCCGCCGCTACGCTCATCGCATACCCTTCATCGTCAAGGTCAACCACAATGAATTGGTGACCCATCCCAATACGCATGAGCAGATCATGTTCGGCACGATCAAGCAGGCTTGGGATATGGGCGCGGTCGCTGTCGGCGCCACCGTCTACTTTGGCTCGCAAGACTCCAACCGGCAGATGGTCGAAGTGGCGGAAGCCTTCGCCTGCGCCCATGAGCTGGGCATGGCGACCATTCTCTGGTGTTATATGCGCAATAGCGCCTTTTCCGTAAATGGCGTCAACCACGAATCAAGCGCCGATCTCACCGGGCAAGCCAATCACTTAGGCGTGACCCTGGGCGCCGACATCGTTAAGCAGAAGCTGCCAACGCAAAATTATGGCTACAAGGCGCTCAACGCGGGCGACTCGTCCTACGGCAAGCTGGATGAGCGGATTTACAGCGAGCTCTCAAGCGATCATCCCATTGATCTCACGCGTTACCAAGTGGCTAACGGTTATATGGGCAAGGTGGGATTGATCAACTCGGGCGGCGCGAGCGGCGCGGACGACTTCGCCGAAGCTGTAATGACGGCGGTTATCAACAAGCGCGCCGGCGGCATGGGGCTGATCAGCGGCCGCAAAGCCTTCCAGCGTCCAATGGATGAAGGGGCGCGCCTGCTCAACGCGATTCAGGATGTTTACCTCAACGATGAGGTCACCATCGCCTGATTCGCCGCTTCTAAATGCCTCATGCGCGAGAGTCGCTCGTATTCCCGTTGCAATTCGGGGGCGACTATCCTATGCTCGCCGGATCCTATCCTTGCTAGTTCGAGACCTATGAAGATCGAAAGCGAAGCAGACCTGCGCGGCATGAAGCGCATCGGCGAGATCTGCGGTTTGACGCTGAAGCTGATGCTCGATAGCGCCGAAGCCGGCATGAGCACGCGCGATCTCGATGATATCGGGCGCGATTTTCTCTTGAAGGCGGGCGCGGTTTCAGCGCCGATTCAAGCATACGAATTCCCCGGTTATACCTGCATCAGCCTGAATGACGAAGCGGCGCATGGCGTGCCGCGCAAAGACCGCTTCATTCAGGCGGGCGACCTGCTCAATGTCGATGTGTCGGCGGTGCTGGAAGGCTATTGGGGCGATACCGGCGCCACCATCATCGTGCCGCCTGCGCGGCCCGAACTGAAGACGCTTTGCCATGTCACGCGCAGCGCCTTGCAGCTGTCGATCGAGATGGCAGTTCCCGGTCAGCGCGCGCGAGCGATTGGGCGGGCGGTGGAGAAATTCGCCAAGCGCCGCGGATTTCGCACCTTGCGTCAGCTGGGCGGGCACGGAGTCGGGCGTAATATCCACGAGAAGCCGTCCATTCCCAATTTTCACAACCGGCGCAATCGCGATGTGCTGGAAGACGGCGCCGTCGTCACGCTGGAGCCCTTTCTCAACACCGGGCGCGGGCGCATCAAGGCGGCGGAAGACGGCTGGACGCTGCGGACGGTGGATGGCAGTGTGTCGGCGCAATACGAGCACACCGTCATCATCAACGGCGATGATCCGATTCTGGTTACGAAAGTGGATGGCGGTTATGTTTGAGCGGGAGCAAGGCAAAAGGAGCAGGGCATGATCACTAGCATAGACCATATCGTAATTGCGGTACATTCGCTGGAGCGGGCGATAGAGACGTATCGCGGGCTGGGTTTCACGGTGGTCGCAGGCGGCAAACATCCCTACGGCTCCTACAATGCGCTGATTGGATTTGCCGATGGCAGCTATATTGAGTTACTGGGCTTCTATGAAGAAAGCCCCGACCATCCCTGGTGGGACTTGCTGCATCAGCGCGGCGGCGGACTGGTCGACTTCTGCATGGCCAGCGACGATATCCGCGCCGACTTGGCCACGCTGCGGGCGCAGGGCGTCGACTGCGGCGATCTGACCGAGGGCGCCCGCGCGCGTCCCGATGGCTACCAGGTGCGCTGGCTCAACAACAAAGTCGGCGGCGCCTGGCAGGGGTTGATTCCCTTCCTCATCGAAGACGTGACGCCGCGCGACGAACGCCTGCCCAGGCAGCGCGCACATGCCAACGGCGTCACCGGCATCCACTCGCTTGCGCTGGCGACGTACGATGTGGGGCGCCCCGCCACGGTCTTGGCGGCTGCGCTCGGCGTCGAGGGCGTGGCGATGACCTATCACGTGGCTGGAGGCAGCGGGTTGCGATTTACAGTCGGCGGGTACGCGTTGGATTACATGGCGCCGAGTCGCACGGTGGACGGTCCGCTGGCGGCGCACCTGGCGGGGAATCGGCCGGCGCCGTATGTGGTCGGGTTCGCGACGACAGGCCCGGCTCAACGCCTTGACCCGGCTGATACGGAGGGCGTGCGGGTTGAGATGGTCCGGAGCAGAACTTAGTCGGCGTCATCAAAATAGACTTTGAGGAATTCGTACACTTCTCGCTTCTGTGACTGAGACGCTGATTGCACAATAGCAACTACATTGAGCCATCCTGTCTGATCGTCCCAGTAGTTCTTTTTCATCACCTGATGTCGCCCACATAGTGGTTGCCACTTCGATGGATCTCTCGGATCAACTTCGGCATGTATTGCATGTGGGGTCTTGTGGTCTGGTGTCAGTCTTACGGTTCCGCCGCCAACTGGATCAATATCACCATTGCGCAAGCCACAATTGATTCCACCTTCCGACCAGGCGCATCTATTATCATACTGATTCAGTACCTTATTCCATGTCGTTGCATTTGGGCGCGTTCTTCTCGAAGCAGTATTTCGGCGTTCCGCATTCGGCATCATGTATTCGCTGACTCTCAGATCACCACGATTCCGCCACGAAAGAATCGTGTATCCATAGTCGATTCTGAGTTCAGATAATCTCTGATGCCAATTTTCAGGTTGTCGACCCGTTTTAGGATCGGTAGCGACTTCTATCAACTGTTCTCGTGTTGCTACTTTGGCGAGATTATCAAGGAAGAACGCCTCAATTCGAGCTCGGATCGAACGTTGAGTATACGGACCTTTGATTTTCGCGTTTCTATCTTCCATTTGTAGTTCTTAAACAATTGGCTATTCGGTCCTTTGTAACCGACAAGTATTCTTCAGAACTATCACAAAGGATGGCTCGTCGGTTGAGACGTAGACAGGCTTCACCGGTGGTTCCAGAACCGCACATTGGATCAAGAACTATGTCATTTTCTCCTGTAGACATTAGGATAAGAGGTTCTATAACCGCTAGTGGCTTCTGTGCGGGGTGTCCAGTCTGCTCATTTCGGCCGACGAATCCAACATTTAATGGCGCCTCCAAGACTGAAGGTGGACCAGGAACGAATCGCATTTTTCCCGTTTTCCATCTTTCCAATTGCTTACCATTTAGGAAATTCTCCGGATACATGGTAGCGCCTTCTCTTGCTAAATGGAGACAGGCATTCTGTGCGGAGCGCCATCCACGGATGACTGAAGGACAGTTCTTGTAATACCAAGTCAGCCACGACACCAGAGAAAAACCCTCAGGTATGTTTGGAATTTGGATTGCTAGAATTTCCGGAAAACCCCAGACAAATATGTGCGCTGCCTTTCTGGACGCGGCGGCAATAACTCCGGACAGCCAATCATGATAATCCGTTCTCGTGCCGCCGACACCTTTGTTGTACCAAGGGTCAAGAATGATAGTGTTTACAGGCCCTGTATTGCTTAAAGTATCGAGAACATCCGCCGCTGACAGAATTTCTATTGACGATGCGGATTGACATTTGTCGACCGTGCTCTCATCGGGAAACAGTCGAATTTGAGACATCCTTGTAAGCTCCTATTGCCAGTAACCAATATTATCCGGGACAATGTTGGACTTCAAGCTATTGCGGACTGCAATCGATCGGAGTCTATTGCACTACGCATTTGCGTTTGAAGCGCGTCAAACCCGCAGTCGCTGCAGCAAGCCGCTGTGCCGCTCGGCGACCTTGTTGTTGTCCACCGCGATATGCACCGCCTGGCGCGTGCCGACGAGCACGACGAGCCGCTTTGCCCGCGTGATGGCGGTATAGAGCAGGTTGCGCTGCAGCATCATGTAATGCTGCGTCAGAATCGGCATGACCACCGCCGGATACTCCGAGCCCTGCGAGCGGTGCGTGCTGATGCAGTAGGCGTGCATCATTTCGTCCATTTCGCTGTAGTCGTATACGACGAATCGGTTGTCGAAAACGACGTCTAGCGAGTTGTCGTCGTCATCGATGCTGTCGATGAAGCCGATATCGCCATTGAAGACTTCCTTGTCGTAGTTGTTGCGCGTCTGCATCACCTTGTCGCCGACGCGGAATATCCGGCTGCCCAGCTTGACCTCGGCGATGCGGAAGTCGCCATTGAGTTCCGCTTGCAGCCGGCTGTTGAGATTGTTCACGCCGGCGGCGCCGCGATACATCGGCGCGATCACCTGGATATCGCGTACCGGATCGAGGTCCCAGCGCTCGGGCGCGCGCCGCTTAACGATATCGACCATCATTTCAGCTACCGCCTCGGGATCGCTGATGTTGAAGAAAAAGAAGTCCTTGGACTGGTTGTCAGTGACCGGATGCCGACCCTGATTGATGCGGTGGGCGTTGCTGACGATGTGGCTCTTGTCGTCCTGGCGGAAGATCTGCTCGAGGCGGGTTACATGGGCGATGCCGCTATCGATGACATCGCGCAGCACATTGCCAGCGCCCACCGATGGCAACTGATCGACATCACCGACAAGCAGCAGATGTGTGGTCGGCTGCAGCGCTTTTAGCAGACTGTGGAAGAGTTGCAAGTCAAGCATGGAGGCTTCGTCGATGACGATCATATCGCTCTTCAGCGGGTTGGATTCGTCGTGCTCGAAGCCGCCCTCATCGGGTGAGAAACCAAGCAGCCGGTGAATGGTGCTGGCATCTTCGCCGGTTGCTTCTCCGAGGCGTTTGGCGGCGCGCCCGGTCGGCGATGCCAGATTGAAAGGATAGTCGCCTTCGTGCAGCGCGTTAATGAGCATTTGAAGGGTTGTGGTCTTGCCAGTGCCCGGACCGCCGGTGAGCACACTGACCTTGGAAGTCAAAGCGGCCCGCACGGCGCTGAATTGCTGGTGCGAGAGCGATACATCGTTGCTCTCGCCCAACTTGGCCAGGTAGCGCGCCCAATCAGTTTCGCGATGATCGCGGACGATCACGCTCTTCCCCCCGGCGATGGCGCGGAGCATCTGGCTGGAGGCGGTTTCGGCGCGGAAGTAGCGCGGCAAATAGATCGCGTGCACCGCTTCTTGATCGCCCTGCAAGAGCGCTCCGAGGCGGACGGGACCGCTCGCGCCTTCAGTTGGCAACTTGTCTTCAATCAGCTTGCCGGCCATCAACTGACCTTGCAGCGCGATCGTCAACGCGGATGGGTCATCGACGCCGAGCAACTCGCCAGCCTTCTCCAGCAGTTCAGCGCGCGGGGCGTAGGTATGTCCCTCGCGCGCCAATTCGCCCAGCGCATGATGCAAGCCGGCGCGCAGCCGATGCGGGTCGTCCGGCAGCAATCCCATCCGGCGGGCGATTTGGTCCGCCTTGCGAAAGCCGATGGTGAAGACATCCTGCGCAAGCTGGTAAGGATTGTTTTCGATGATCTGCTGCGTATGACTGCCGTATTCGTTGACGATGCGCTGGGCGATGCGGGCGCTAATGCCGAGCCCCTGCAAGTAGATGAGGATATTGCGCTCGGCGCGTTTCTTAGGCCAGGTCTCGATCAGATGGTCGGCCAAAGACCGTTTCAAGCGCGGAACATCGTAGATACGCTCCGGATCGGAATCGAGGATGGCGACCGTATCGTCCCCCAGATGATTAACGATTTTTTCGGCGGTGCGCGGTCCGATGCCGCGGACGATGCCGCTTGATAGATAATTGATCAGCCCCTTCTTTGTGCTTGGCGGGACGGGGAGGGCTTGCTGCGCGCGGAACTGAAGACCGTATTTGGGGTCAGTGACCCACTCGCCGATGAACTCAGCAGATTCGCCTTCGCCGAGCGCCGGCATCGTGCCCACGACGGCAACTGTGCCATCGCGCGCCTGCGCCTGCGGGTAACGCTTTTCCGGCAGGATCCTAATAACGCTGTAGCCGGTTTCTTCGTTGAAGTAGGTGATTCGCTCGACTGCGCCTGCGAGATGTTCTTGCATCTGCGGTTTCCATCGTTAGCCTTCGCATACCATCATAGTACGGATTGGCGACTGCGCTAAGGGGCGGGTCTCGCATGCGCCATCCTCTCCTCGCGTCCGCCAACTGGATTGGAAGTCTCAATACATTCCTGGCAGAACACCGTCTGCGCCGTAGGGCTGTGTCTACGCGCCCCTCTGTGTATCCTCGATTTCCTCTGTGGTGAAAAATCATTAGATCGCCAGGGAAAATCCGCCACCGTTAGAAAATCCTAACCCGCGACCATTCGTACGCCTTTACTAGAACATCGGTGCTAGATTTTGCTTGAGATGGCTGATGGCAACTGCCCTCAGACGCTTAACAAGGCACGGGATTCGCTCTTCGCGGTTTCGCTTTCGGGCGGTGGCGGAGGCGGTTTACGCGCTGCATGGCTGCCCGCCCCTGCACCACGTTAGCGCCGCGTGTGGACGGACTGAGGCAGCGTTGGGAGAGATTGGCAAATGTAGAAAAGGCGAGCGGAGGACATTCAGTATGGAAGAAGGCATTTCAAGCGAAGCAATCAAGACGGTGAAGATGATCGATGAGCCGGCCGGTCGCGTTGGCGGCTATCTCATCACTTGGGGTGTTTCCCCCCATAGAGATGGGGGGAGCGTGGAAGGGGGGCCGGGAATCCAGCGAGACATGCAAGGCGAATATTTCACGCCGGAGACTGATGTCGGGCTGGATTGGTATGAGCGCCGGCCGGTGCTGTATCACCATGGGCTGGATGGCGCTTTGAAAGCGGCGGTGATCGGCGTCATCGACAAGCTGGCGCCGGACGAGATCGGGCTCTGGGCGGAGGCGCAGCTGGACCTGCACAAACGCTATGTGAGAGCGGTGCAGCGGCTGGTGGATCAGGGCGCGCTTAGTTGGTCCTCGGGCAGTTTGCCGCATCTGGTCGAGGTGGAGGCGGGCGGGCGCATCAAGCGCTGGCCCATTGTGGAAGGCAGCCTGACGCCAACCCCGGCAGAGCCGCGACGGACGGATGTGCGGACCATAAAGAGCGCGTACAAGGCGCTCGGTCTGGACATGTCGCGGCTGGGATTGGGCGATGCAGGCGTCACAAGTTCAGTATCTGCAGAAAAGGAAGGAACATCAATGACTGAAGAGACAAAAACGCCACTCAAGCGCCTGCCAATGGCGGATGAGCGCGAGGCGCTTAAGACGGGGCGGCTCGAGGTGGGCAGCGAGTTCGATTCGCTGGACGCGCTGGACATGCTGCACGGTTATATGCTGCTGCGCTCGGCGAAGAGCTTCCGCGGCGTCAGCGAACGCTACAGCAATGCGCTGGTCACCAAGATTCAGCGCGCCAAGCTGAAGGCGATCAAAGCCGATGAGCTGGCTTACAGCACGCAGACCGGCTTCGGCGATGAGTGGGTGCCGGATCTGTGGAGCCTGCAGATTTGGCACAAGGCGCGGCAGGACAATACCATTCTCCCGCTTTTCCAAAGTGTGGAGATGCCGAGCAATCCCTTCGAGCTGCCGATAGAAGGCGCCGATCCGACGGTCTACTTCGTGCCGGAGACGCAGGACGAAGCCCAGCTTGCGCTTGATTCGGGCAATCCGATCCCTGACAGCAAGATCGGCAGCGGCAAGGTGACGTTGAACGCCAGGAAGCTGGCGCTGCGGGTCGGCTTCAGCAGTGAGCTGGTGGAAGACGCAGTGATCCCGGTGCTCAATATCTATCGCGAACAGGCGGCGCGCGCGATCGCCGACGCCATCGACAACGTGCTGCTCAATGGCGACACGACTGCGGGCGCGTCCGGCAATATCAACAGCGATGCCGCGCGCCCGGCGGCGACGGCGAAATACCTGGCGCTGGACGGCTTGCGCCATCTGCCGCTGGTGGACCGGACGCAGAACGCGGTCAACATGAACGGCGCGCCCACCTTGGCCAAGATGCGCGAGACGCGTTTCAAGATGTCTGGCAAATACGCCGCGCGCCCGTCCGACCTGGCTTGGATCGTCGACAGCGGCACCTACGCGGCGCTGCTGAACATCGGCGAATTCCTGACCATGGACAAAGCCGGTCCGCTGGCGACGGCGCAGACGGGACAGATCGGCTTCGTGGACGGGATTCCCGTCTTTGTGTCAGCCGAGATGTCGCTTACCGAAGCCGATGGCAAGGTGGGCAGCGGGACGAACAGCAAGGGTCAGGCGGTCTGCGTCTACCGGCCCGGCTGGTATGTCGGCTATCGGCGCAAGATCGCGGTCAGCGTTGATTACTTGTCCTACTACGACTCGTATCAACTGACGGCGACGGTGCGGCTGGCTTTCGTGCGCTTCGATAACGAAGTGGCGAGTTGCTTGTACAACATTAGCCTGTAGGCGGGTGTCGCGGGGCGGGGGTGTGGGCGCCTCCGCCCTGTTTTCGCTGTGATATACTTTTGTCGTGAGCGTTGTGGTAAAGGTGGTGTTACTTGCGTATTCCAATGATGATTACTGCAGACTACGCGACCGTTGATCATTCGAACGGCAAAATTCATGTTCTCGGGATATTCCGAAATATCTATACGGACGCATTTCCGTTCCAGCATTCGAGAATGTGCTTGGCGATGATCATTGAAGGGGAAATCTCTGACGGCGACAATCCTCATGATTTGTCCGTTACACTTGCCGATGAAGATGGCAAGGAAGTCTTTTCTATACGAGGCGCGTTTGAAATGCCTACGAGTGTTGGAGGTATCGCGCCGCATTGCAATCTGCTCTTGGAGCTGAATGATCTTCCCTTTGAGAAACCGGGCGAGTATTGTTTCTATGTCGCCATTAACGGTGATGAACTGGACGATTCCGTTGCCATTCAAGTAGTGCAAAGCTAAGCATTATGACTTCAAAAGCTGAGAAGCTCTTGGAGCGGATGCGAAGGACGAAAGCCAACTGGAAGAGACGAGATTTGGAGAACCTATTACTTGGATACGGCTTCCAGCGGCGGCATGGCGGCAACCATGATGTGTTCACACATCCTGATCTTACAGGCGCGCAGTTAGTTGTGCCGCGTCATGGCGCCGTGAAAAAAGCCTACATTAGCCAAGCAGTGAGACTTATTGACAAGCTGAGCAAATAGCAAGATACTATGGTGACAAAGGGCGCGTTATGGAGAATCGGGAATCGAATGAATGAGCAACGCCTGCAACTTGCAAGAAAGTTGGCAAGCCGCCCTTACCAAGTTCATGTGTTTCCCGACGAATCTACCGAGGGGGAACCCTGCTTTGTCGCAACCGTGCCTGAATTGCCCGTCTGCATGTCTGATGGCGACACGGTCGAAGAGGCGACAATTAATATCGAATCGGCTAAAGTCGATTTCATTTATTTCTTGCTGGAAGACGGTCTGCCCGTGCCGGAGCCGCGAATGCTGGCGCCATACACGTGTGTTGATATGAGCGACTTTTTTATATTGCGTGACGAGTCTGCTCAATTTCCGAATGTCCAATTTGCTGGCTGAAATTTGGCTTTGCCCCCTCACCCCACCAGCACCCACAGCGCCGCGAAGAAAAAACCCCCATCCTCCTGCTGCTGCGCGTGTAGCGCAACCTCGACGCCGTCGCCTTGACGGCATAGCTCCACCACCGTGCCGCAGACCTCGCTCGGCGGCAGCGCCTGCTTGAGCGCCAAAGCCACGCCATCCGATCGCACATAGGCTTGCACACCGGGCAGCAGCAGCTCGCCGGCGATGGGCAAGCGATGCATTTCGGCGTTGAACTCGTCCGGCGCGATGGCGAGAACTTTCATGGCGCAAGCCTCTCTTCATATCGCCCATAAGTTAACACAGGCGCGACTTATTCGACAGTCGACAGACCGGCTTCCGCAGTTTGATCGAGATATTAATTCGGCAGAAAGGAAAGGACAATCATGTATACGATCGCGACATTGGAAGACCTTCGGCGGCATTTGCAGCTGGGGGATGAAGACCGGGGCAGCGATGACCACTTGCTGCGGGCGCTGGAGGAGGCGAGCCACCATATCGAGTCGGTGACAGCGCGCCGTTATTGCCCAAGGGTCGAAACGCTGGACATCTCGCCTGATGAAGCCAACCCGCGCTCGCTGCTGCTGCTGGATGACTTGCTGGAGTTGCGCGCGGTACGGGATGACAGCGGTGATATTGACCTGGCGCGAATCCGCGTTTTTCCGGGACCTCAGGATGAGCCGGCATTCTTGCTGCTTTACAGAGCCGGCGGCGTGTTTCGGACGGGTTACGGCGGGACCAACGCGGTCAGCGTCACTGGCGTCTGGGGCTGGCACAGCCGATGGGCAAGCGCTTGGAGAGACAGCGGCGATCGCGTGAGCGGAAACGCGCTGAGCGCAAACTCGGAGCGGATTACGGTGGAAAACAGCGATGGCGTCGATGCTGATGGCTTTCGACCGCGATTTCAGGTCGGGCACCTGCTGCGTATCGATGGCGAGTACCTGCGCGTGACCGCAATCGACCGGGCGGCGAATCAGTTGACTGTGCTGCGCGGGACTGGGGGCACGCGCGCGACCGCCCATCTGCAGAATGCCAAAATCGAAACCTATGCGCCCGTGCCCACCATCCGCGATTTCACTGTCAGATACGCTGAACATTTGATCAAGTCGGCTGGGCCCTTCGAGCAGGAAACACCGCCCTCCTTGCGGCGCATGCGCCGAGTGACCGTCTGAGCGCGCACGACAGCGGCGATTGAATCTGGCTAGCAATCGGGCTTTGCGATAAGGTTGCAGCCTGAGTCGTCCGCCCGAAACCGAGCCCGCTCATGCCTCGTCAATTCGTCCGCATGGTCGCCTTGCGCTATCGCGATTTTCGCTACCTGTGGTTTGGCGAAATGGCTTCCACCGCTGCGATGCAGATGCAGCTATTCGCCATCAATTGGCATGTGTTCGAGCTGCTGCGCGGGCAGTCATTTTCGCTGAATTTCCTGGGCAATGCCATATACCTTAGTTCAGAGGCATTCGGCTTGGGCCTGCTCAGCTTGGCGCGGGTCATACCGGTGCTGCTCTTTGCGCTGGCTGGCGGTTTGCTGGCTGACCGCTTTGACCGCCGCGGCATCATGATTGCTATGCGCGCTCTGGCTGCGCTGGTTGCTTTCGGTCTGGCCATCATGACTTTCGCCGACCATATAAGTGTGCCGCTAATTTACCTGTTGACAGCTATGGGAGCGGCCGCCGTCGCGCTTGATTTTCCGGCGCGGCAGTCCATGGAAGCGAATTTGGTCAAAGCGCGGCACCTCAGCAATGCCATTAGCCTCAACATGCTGGTGACGAAGATCGGCACCATTGTGGCGCCAGCGCTGGCTGGCTTGCTGATAGCGCAGTTCAACATCGGCTTGGTCTACGGCATTAGCACGGCCGCCTTTACCGCCGCGGCGCTCTCGGTCGCTGGAATTCGCCATCGCGGCAAAAAGGGCAAAGGGACCCGGATTAGCTGGCGCAACTTGAGCCTGGGCATCCGCTTCACCTTCGGCAAGCGCATCATCATGGGCACGATGCTGCTGGATTTCTTCGCCACCTTTATGGCCTCGGCGCGGACGATGCTGCCGATTGTGGCGGGCGATATCCTGGGCTTGGGCGCCGCTGGTTATGGCTTGCTGGCGACAGCGCAACCCGTCGGTGGTCTGCTGGCGGGCCTTGTTTTGTCATTGCGTGGCGAAATGAAGCGGCAGGGGGTCATCTTTTTGCTTAGCGTGGCGATATACGGCTTGGCGACCGCGATTTTCGGGATCTCGACCAGTTTCCTGCTATCCTACTTTGTGTTTGCCCTGACTGGCGCTGGCGACATTGTATCGAGCGTGATCCGCGGCACGATTCGTCAGTTGAGTACGCCGGACAGACTGCGCGGACGCATGGTCTCGGTCAATATGCTCTTTTTCATGACCGGACCGCAATTGGGCGAGATGCGCGCCGGTCTGGTGGCATCAATTCTGGGCGCGCCGCTGGCGATATTCAGCGGGGGCTTGGCGGCGGCGTTGCTGGCGGGTTGGGTCGCCTGGCGTTTTCCGTCAATTCGGCGCTACAACAGCGCTGAAGATCTCAAGCGCAGGCATGCCTAGCGAAGGAGTCTAGTAAGCGATGAGCAAGAAGAAGCGCGGCTTGAAGCGACACAGCGACGGCGAGCAAAAGCAGTACGAACGCGAAGCGCGCCTGCAATACGATCCGGCCGAGGTCAACGAGACGATCGGGCGTTGGAATAGCTACAGCAAAGACCAGCAGGAAGCGATCAAAGCCGAGGGCGAGCAGATTTATGTCGATTTGGCGGAAGCAATGGCGGCTCGCTTGGAGATGAACGATGAGAAAGTCAGGGCGATCCTCGAGCGCTGGCAAGCGCACCTGGGCCACTTCTATGAGCCGAGCCTCGATCGGCTGCGCGGCCTGGGGCAGCTTTACAACAGCAGTCCTGATTTCATCGCCAATTTCCAGCGAATTCATCCTGATCTGCCGGCCTTTCTGGAGCGCGTCATCGAGGAGTACGTCGATGAGCTTGAGACCGCTGAGCTAGAGCGGATGCTGGCGGCAGATGAGGAACTGACGCAGCGCCGCGAACGGCTATCGCGGTAGGGCGCCATTGCAGCTTCTCTAGCAACATAGGCACATCGTTGAAATTGTATGTGCGATGGGCGACTCACAGAATCGCCGCTATAGTTTTCTGGGGTGGCGAGCGGCCTACCACATTTCGAAGTGGGTACGGGCGAGCCGGTGGCTCGCCCCTTTAACTCTCCGTCCTGCAGGCAACCCGATATCTCGCCCCTTTTGACCAATCGTCACGCTGACGACCTGATAGGTCACCCCTACACATTCAGCCACAGATAAGAAAGAACTGAATAACCGAAAGGAGTAGCCGATGGCGACGTTTCGGACGGCTCTGGCGCAATTGTCCGCTTTGAGCGTAAGCGGCGTGCGCAACAACTACGACCTGGACGAATTACCGCTCTCGCTGCACTGCGCGCAGATGCCGGCGCTGCTGGTTATGCCGCTGGAGTCGCAAGCCGATCGGCGGTTTAGAGAGCGCAGAGACAGCTTGCAGACGGCCGCCTTCAGCGGCGGGACTAAAACCGTGTATTACACCGTGACGCATTTGCTTTTGGTCGCGCCATCCGAAGCTGGGCTGGGCTTGCGCAGTCACTTGCCGCGGCTGGTGGATTTGATCGATGGCTATACCGCGGCGCTGTCGGCCGATGTCACCTTGGGTGATCAATTGCTGGCGCCAGCGCGCGTCGGCGTCGAGCCGGGCGTCTTTCCCTACGGCGAGCGCGATTTCTACGGCTGCGCCTTCCGTCATACCTGGCTGCTGGAGGTGTAGCCATGTCGATACGCTACTTTATCGCCATCGACCGCGATCATGATGGCGACTTCAACGATGCCAAAGAAGATATCAGCGCGCGTGTGGTGGAGCTGCGCTGGCGGCTGGGCATGCGCGCGGCTTACGAAAGCATGGCGCGCACCAGCCGGGCGCGAATCACGGTAACGAATGGCGATGGCGCCTTTTCGCCTGAGCGCAACCGGCTCGAGATTGGCGCGCGCCTGCGCATTCAGAGCGAGCAGGCCGGCGCCTCGCGCATACATTTCACCGGATTTATCAGCCACATCGAACCCGACGAGGGCGAGTTTGGTCGCAAGCAGTCGCTGATTCACCTGCACGATATCCAGCCTTGGCTGGCGGACAGTCCGGCGCGGCTGGAACCGCAAGTTGACGTGACTGCCGACCAGGTGATCGCGCAGTTGCTGGACGGGGCGACTCTGCGGCGAGCGGCGCTGGCTGGCTTCTGCATCATAGATGTGGATGGATACAATCGGATTGACAGCGCGCGCATTTTCCCGCCGGAGAACAGCGGCCGACGCCTGCAGGCGGGCAAGACCCGCTTCGCTTATGTCGGCGACTGGTGGCGGGATTCCACATCGGCGCGCGAGGCGATCGCTGAAATCTCCGCCAGCGAGCGCGGCTTCTTTTACCTGGACCGCGAGGGTGATGCCGTCTTTCTCAACCGCCATCATGCCTTGATTCACCGAACAATCGCCGCCGAATTCAAAGACGACATGATTGGCATGGTGTATCACTATGGCGACCAGCGGCTGAATCAGATCGCGCTGCGTATGACCCCGCGCGTGATCGGCGCGAGCGGCACGCTCCTCTGGCAGTTGGAGAGTCCGCTGCTCCTGGGTCCGGCGAGCGAAGCGCTGCTGAATCTGCGACTTGTCGATGAACGCGATGAGCCGCTTGGACTGCTGGAATTCGAGCGTTTGGAGTCGCGTTTTCAGCGGGGACCGGAAGGCGGCGCTCGCGAAATACACGACGGCGTCGGCGTCGAGGTGGCGCAACTGGGTACGACATCGGTCCAATTGCGCCTGGTAAACCGGACGCGGCGAGACGCTTATTTGGCGCTGCTGCGCCTCTACGGTATTCCGCTGTATCGGAGCGATCCGCTTGAGATCAACGCATCCGATGGCATAGGCATGCATCTCTACGGGCTCAAGCGGCTGGCGCTGGACCTGCCGGCGCTTTCCGATATTGAGACGGCGCAAGCCTTCGCTGCCTACGAGTTGGGGCGGCGCAAGCATCCGCGCGGCTTTGTCGGTCAGCTACAGCTCAATGCCCGCGATCATTTGCCGGCGGCACTGTCGCTGACCCTCTTCGACCGCATCCGCGTGAGCGAGTCGCAGACCGGACATGGACCGCGCGATTATTTCATCATCGGCGAGGAGCATCATGTGTCCGATGGCGGAACGCGCCACGAGGTGACCTGGACGCTGGAGCCGGCCAGCTCGACGCGATTTGTCATCGTGAACGATAGCGTCATCGACGCGCGAGCTGAATTGATCGCGCCGTACTGACCCTCTAATGCCCTCTTTGGCTGACAAGCGGACATGTCTTGGATCAGCTAGGGCAATGGTAAGGGGTCAGCCACCGGCTGACCCGTACAGTTCAGATATTTTCTCTGCAAGTGGGTGTACGGGCGAGCCGCCGGCTCGCCCATGTATTTGCCATGCGCAGGTGGGTCAGCCCGCCATGTCGTACCTGCAGATTTAGACTACGGCGGTGCTAAACTAAGCCAACTCCCAGCGCATGACGCCATTCCTTGCGCAAGTTGCATGACCGCGTTCACGCAGGTAGTTGAGGTGCGCGAGCGTCTCCGCCATGGCAAAGCGCCATTCGTGCGGTGTCAAACGCTCGATGGGGAAGATGCGCGCCGCGATTTCGTAGACCGTATGGGCGCCGCCGCCGATGGCTTCCAGCGTATGCTCCAGGCGCAAGTGATGATGGGCGATCAACTCGTCAATGCGCCCGCGCCAATCGGTGACCAGCCACTTATGCCCGGGCAGCGCCAGGCGCACATCGAGCGCCTTCAACTCGCGCAGCGATGCCAGGAAACGCCCCAGCGGATCGGACGCCGTATGGGGCCAGCTGCCGATATTGGGTGTGATTCGCATTAGCACATGATCGCCGCAGAGCATCAGCTTTTCCGCTTCCTGATAAAAGATCAGCTGCCCGTCGCTGTGGCCCGGCGCATGGATGGCACGGAAGTCGCGCTCGCCCAATCGCACGATTGTTTCTTCGCGCAAGCTCTCGTGCCCGGATGGATGGGGCTGGGTCAGATCGCGCGTGCTGTAAAGCGCATTTTCGACCGTGTCGATGGTGGCTTGGTCGATGCCGCAATCCAGCATCCATTGATGATAAAGCGCCGTATTGGCGCGGCGGTAAAAGACTTGCTGCTGCCGCTTCTCGCGCTCCGGCAGATAGACGGGCGTCGGCCTATCCGCCGCGTTCTGCCACCAGCCGGCCATGCCAAAATGATCGGGATGCATATGCGTGAGCACGATTTTCTCGATGTGGTCTGGCGTGAAGTTCAGCGCGTTCATCGCCGTTTTCCATTGCGCGCGCGCTGCGGCGGTGTTCAAGCCGGTATCGAGCAGGGTCCAGCCGCGCGAGCCCCGCAGCAGGTAGCAATTGACGATGTTGAGGCGGTAGGGCAGCGGGATCTGCACCTGGACGATGTCATTGGTGATGTGTGTGACGCCGGCTTCGCTCATCGCTGCGCTTCCTCGTTAGGCGAGCGCGAAGTATAGCAGTAAAGCGCAGCCAAAAACATGCCGGCGCATCCATCCCCAATGCAACGGACTGCACGGGAATAATATGGCAGGCGCCGAAAAAGCGTATTAGTCTATTGGATGATAAGAACGTCGTGGACCATACCCAAATGGAAAATCGAGAACGCTCAGCCGGCGACCAAGCTGTCACAGCGCCAGTGCACCTATACAAGCGCGAGTATTTCGAAAGCGGAAACTACGCCGATAGACCGCTCGGGCGCTTCAGCATGTATTGGTTCGCGCGTCGATATTACGCGGCGCTGCTGCGGCGTTTCGCTCCGCCGGTCGCTGACGGCGCGCTGCTGGAAGCGGGCTGCGGCATGGGGCATCTGCTCGGACTGCTGCAAGATGACTTCCGCTGTTCCGGCATCGATTTGATGGATTACGCCATCAAGCGGACGCGTGTCAATGCGCCGAAAGCGCGCGTGCTGCAAGGCGATGTCAATGAGTCGGGCATATTTGCGGAGGGCGAATTCAGCGTTGTGGTCGCGCTGCACTTGACCGAGCATTTGGAGCGTCCGCGCGAATTCATCGGCGAGACGCATCGCATTATGCAGCCGGGCGGCCTATTCCTTTTCGCCACACCTCATCCGGAGTACAAGCTGCGCCGCTTCAAGGATCGCGCGACCGACGCCATCGGCAAAGATCCGACGCATATCAATTGTCAACGGCCGGCGGTATGGCGCGACTGGTGCGAGGATACCGGCTTCGTCATTGAGCGCCACTTCAGCGACGGGCTCTGGGACGTTCCCTACCTGCCGCTGCTGCCGAAGGCCCTGCAATTCGCGCTCTTCGGCTTGCCAGCGCTAGCGCAAGTGCTGACGCGCACGACCCTGAACCCGCTCGATTGGGGCGTGAATCAAGTCATCATCGCGCGCAAGCCGGCTGCGGATTGAAGGCGATCGCGCTTCTCAGCGTGGCGCCGGGTTTATGGCTGCGCTTCGGAAATATCACCCGTGAAGAGATAAAACATCAAACCGTAAGGCGTCATCAGCTTCTGCCAGGTGAGATCGTTCGGATCGCCGCTCGTGTCGAAAGGCTGCAAGTCGAAGCCTTCCGCCTTCAATTGCCCGTTGACTTCTTTCATATCCGGGCTGAAGTGGCAGATGGCGAAGGGCTCGTCGGAATCGGCTTCCTGGTGCAAACCGATGAGCATGAGCTGGTCTAGCCAAATGCCCCAGGGCGACGGCTGTGCATAACGTCCCAGCGTTTCGTAGCCAGCCGCTTCCCAAAAGGCGCATTCGACATTGATATCCGGGATGAAGGCGGAAACTTCGCCGAATTTGCCCAGTCGCGTGATATCTGGCGCTTTCGCCACGTTGTCATGGGGCAGGTCACGAGTTGGCGAGTCGCTGCACAGCAGGATGTTGATACCGGCCGGGCTGATCAAGCGGTCGTCCTTGATATCCAGACCGCCCGCTCCGAGCGCCTCGATATCGCTTCCATAGTATCGCAGGCTGGGGTTCGATCCTTCACCTTGAACGAGATGCAGGTGGTAGCGCCCATCGGTATAGACATCATCACCCAGCGCGACCAAGCCGAGCCGCTGATAATAATCGCCTGCTGCGGTCGGTTCATTGACATAATGCAGAATCTCAACGTAGCTTCCCAGTTTCATGCGCCTATCTCCTTCGCTCTCAGCTTCAGCAAGGCTATCACGGCAATAATCCACAGAGCGATGCCGATGTAAAGGGCGGTTCGCCAAAGAGTCGGCTCAAAGCGGAAGACGACTGTGCTGTCGCCGGCTGGCGCCGCGACGGCGCGGAAGAGCAGATTGGCGCGGTATATTGGCGTCAGTGTTCCATTGACCTTCGCTTCCCAGCCCGGATAAAACGCGTCCTTCAGTACCAGGTAGGCGGGCGCGAGAGAATTGACCCGAAGAGTTACCAACGTCTCTTCGTAGGAAATGATTTCGATTTCTCCGCCGCCGGCGTCATCCAATTGTCGCCCTTCTGCGGCGCCCTGCAGCACGAGTGGCTCGCCCGCTCGCAGCAGCCGCAGAGCCTCGGCGTCGCCGCGCTCGTCATCGGGCAGGATATGCGCTGCGCCAGCTATGAAAGCCCGTTCACCGGGCGGCATGCGATACAGCTTGATATCGCTCGAGAGCGCGCGCTCGAATGGCGGCGGCTGGAGTTGAAAGAAGATCTGGGGATGGCGGCTGTTCACCAGCGTGACCGCCAGGATTTTTTCACGCTGCTGCCAAATATCGCCGAAATCGGTTGAATCGCTGATGTCAACGGTCGTGAGCCACATGCCATCCGGCAGCTCAACCGCGCTGCCATCTTCGGCGAGCGGCGCGGAGTGCAGGATGCGCGCTTGATCGGCATCCACGGACGGCAGTTTGAGCGAAGCGACATCAGCCCAGAAGCGCGCCAGCGACGTATCGTAGGCGATATTGTCGTGCCAGATATCGTAGACTTTGTCGGTAATGATGTAGCGTGTATCGGTCGCGCGCATCCAGCTGAGATCGGGGATGCAGGCGCCGCGACAGCTTGGCAGCGCCAGACGCTCGCCCAGCCGGCCATCGGCGGCGGATTCCGCCTCATCCGGCAACAGCAAGGAACTGAAAAGCGCGTAGTGCTGCGTCGGCGTGATGCCGCCGCCATAGCCATCAATTGTCGGTATGCCCCAGGTAAGCGACAGGTTCGGCATCAGCGTCTCGCCTTTTTTGACTGCGTCCAGGGCGTGGAACTGCGCCGCCACGTCCAGCCCTAGACGCTCGTATCGTTCTCGCAGCGCGACGATATCGCCGGGGTCGAAGGACAATTGGCTGATTGACAAGGTCCGTCCCGGCGCGCGCTCATCCGCCTGGTAAGCCAGCAATTGACTGACGGTGAAGCGCTGGCCGAGATATACCTCTGGCGGCGCCAAGTCGTTGTAGGACAGGTTTAGCGAAGCCAGAAACAGCTCGGCGGTCACCAACGCAAATGCGGCGATGGGCGTCCAGCGGCGTCGCATCAACAATAGCGCAATCAGGATCAGCGCCGCGCCCAGCCAAAGTAGAAGGGCGCGTCCGCTAATGGCGGATTCGCCGAAAATCAGTTGCGGATCCGCTTGCAGGACGAAGGCGGTAATCGCGATTAGCAGCGCAAGGACGCCAGCGACGAGTGAGATGCGGCGCAGTCTGTCGCGCTCCCGGTAGTTGTCCAGCGCTAGCGACTCGATCCCTAAGCCGGCGAGCATGGCGGCGCCCAGCGTGAATAGCGAGAGAAAACGCGCCGGCGCGCGAAAGAGATTGAAGGGTGGCAGTTCCGCCAAAAGCCAGTAGAGCGGATTGTAGCGGCCCAGCGCCAGTCCCAAACCGACGGCCGCCAGCAGCAGCCAGATCCAGCGCCGTCGGTCGGCAGGCGGGCGAGACAGCGCCGCCCAGAGCGCCAATCCCAAGCCGATGACGCCGATGTAGCCGATGTATTCACTAAAAGGCTGACCGTCATAGCTGGGAAGCAGGGCGCGACCTAGCATACTGGCTGGCAGCGAGAAGGCGGTCGCGCTCCCTAGATCCAAGCCGCCGCTACGATTCGACAGGCGCAGTAACTCCAGGCTCGGCAGCAGTTGGGGCAGCGCCAAGACGAGCGCAAGCACAAAGCCGCAGCCCAAAATGAACAGCGCCCGGCGGGCTTCCTTCAGTTGCGCGCCGCGGCCGCCCGCGCCTGAGGCCTGCGCCAGGGCATAGACACCCAAACCAACCCCGCTGATGAATACGGTCTGCGTATGACCGCTGAAAATCTGCATAGTCCAGGCGATAGCCAGCAGCAGTACCGCGCGCGCTGGTCTTTCGCTGCTCAGCGCCCGCTGAAGGAGCGCAAAGAGGAGCGGCATCCAGGCGAGACCCTGCAATTGGTTGATCTGTTCGACGTGCGCGCCCAAGTATCCGCTGAAGGCGTAGACGACGCCGGCAGCCAGTGCTGGCAGCCAGCTTTTGCCGACAGCTTCGCGATAGAGCCAGCAGGCGCCGGCGGCCGCCAGCGCGCTGTGCAGCAGGATGCTGATGCTGACGGCTGTTGGCGCGCGAAAGGGCGCGGTCAGCCAATTGAAGGGGTAGTATGCGCCGATTTGCGGATTCGCCAGCAGAGGCGCGCCTAGAAAGAGATCTGGCGTCCATAGCGGCAGGCGTCCATCGCGAAAGGCGGCGTTGCGCGCGTCCCAATAGGGATAAAAGTATTCAAGCGTATCGCCGCGCGCCAGAATCTTGCCGCTGAAAGCCAGCTGATGGAAGAAGAGCAGGCTCAGAAGGATGAGCAGGCAGAGCGCGCCAGCGGTTTTCCAATGGCGGAGGGTCATGGACGGCTTCGTCCCCGCTGCGCCATTGCCCATTCGACGCTGTGCATCAGACCGCGCGCTGCCAGCGCAAGCCGTAGCCGTCGCAGCGGCGGCGCTTGATTGCGCTCGCGTCGATAGCGCTTCCAGCGCCCCTCGGCCGCCGCCCCCCAAAGGAAAGCCGCCTGTTCCGGCGGTATCGCCATCCGCTCAGGATTGCCCCAGCTCTCCCAGGCTTCGCGCATGGCCGTCGGGTTCGCGGGCCGCAAATGCTCCCAGGCGCGGCGCCGCATAAAAATAACATTCACTTCAATGTCTTCGCGGTCGCCGCCAGTGTTGCTGAGGTTGTCGCCGTGCACCAGGAAATCGCCGCCTTGTGCGCGCCCGCGCTGAAACTTCACCCAAGGCAGCGCGCGGCTCGCCCATTCGGTATCGCCGGCGACCTCAAAATTGGCGTCAAAGGGACCAGCCTGCGCATAAAGCGATCGGCGCGCCATGAAAAATGGTCCGATGCCATTGCGCCGGCTGAAGCGCTCGCCATCAAACATACAGGGCACGGCGATGCGTTCTTCGCGCGGGAAGAGCCCAAAACGCTTGACTTGCCTCACCCGCTCGTAGGCGAAATCGACCAGGTTGGCGCCGCTTTGCAGGGCGCGGTAGCCTTCGATCAAGGCATCGGCCGCGCGAAAGTCGTCGGCGTTCCAGAAGGTGAAATATGGCGCCTGCGTCGACGCGAGCCCGCGATTCCAGGAGGCGTACAAAGTCTCGCGCGGCACATATTGCGGCGTCATGCGCCCGTAGTAATGGCTGTTGATTTCGCTCGCCAGTCGGTCAATCTCTTCGCGCTCGCGGCGCGTCGCCGCATTGACGATAGGTACGAAGTGAACGGATACGCCGCTCTCGCTGACGCGCTTGGCAAAACCGAAAACGGCGGCAGTAAATGCCGGCAAATGCCGCTCGCAGCGGTATAAGGATGAGATGACCGCAATCGGCATCACTTCACCGCGGTATCATGACCTCTCACATTATAAACGCCGCTGGCTGCCGAGCGCAGTTCATTCCGCCGGTTTCGCATTCGATCGGCAAAAGCGGAACAAGCTTAGCGTCCGTCCCTGATGCTCCGAATCGACCGTACCGATGATGCGCGCGCCCAGCTTGAGGTAGTAGCCGTCCGAATGAGGATCGGAAGTGAAGGTAAATTCGTTCGCCTGCCCGGCGATAGTTCGGAAAAGGCGCGAACCAATGCCGCGCCCCATGAATCCGGGCAGCACCCAGAGATGCTCCAGCACCGCGCCTTGCGGCCCTCGTTCGAGCGCGGCAAAAGCGACAAGACCGCAGTCATCGTCCAAAGCGACAAGGGGAGAATGCTTGGTGATGTAATCCGGGGTCACGGTCAAGAAGGCGGGGCGCCATGCTGCCATCTGCTCGGCGGTATAACCCCAATGCGCTTTGGAACGGCAAGCAATCTCGGTGAGCCGCTCGGCTTCGTCCGGGCGCGCCTGACGGAAGGTGATCGGCATCGTTCACCCGTCGCCTAGCACTTGGTCAGTGGTCGAGATTAAAGCGAACTCTTGGTGCAGGTTTGCCAGCGCCAATTCGTGCACTACCTCCGCCTCAAAATGTTTGCCGTCATAGCTGTAGCGTTCGTGCGCGGCGGTGGCATCGGCGACAACGGTCGCGCGAAAGCCCAGGTCGGCAGCCATGCGCGCCGTGCTGGAGACGCAATGGTCGGTCGTTAAGCCAACGATGATCAGCGAATTGACGCCGGCTGCTGCCAGCTTTTCTTGCAAGTTGGTGCCGATGAAGGCCGAGTTGACGCGCTTTTGGATGATTGCTTCGCCGCCAATTGGCGCGACTTCGCGTTTAATGGCGTTGCCCGGCAGTTCGGGGCGCAGCGGCGAATCCGGCTCGGTCGACATATGCTGCACATGGAAAATCGGGCGCCGGCGCGAGCGCCATTCGGCCAACAAGCGCGCCATATTGCTTTCGGCTTCGGGATTGTTGCGCGCGCCCAGGCGCGGCTCGTCCAGCCCTTCCTGCACATCGATGATGAGCAGGGCGGTTTTGTGATCGGTTGATGTCATGTCTGCTCTACCTCCGTACCCAGCCGAAAGCATGATAACCCCGCGCCAATGTCTTGATGAGGGTTGAGTCGCGCTCAATGAACAGCCAAGAGATTCGCGCCGCGCTCACTCTCTGAATTGTGCAGTACCTGTGTTATGATGCAACGCGATTTGCCGTTTCGGGATCAGCTTATGCTGCAGGTTGTAAGTTTCAACATTGGCGGTGCCCGCAATATGCGCCCGGCGCCGCATGATCACGAGAAACTGGCTGTGGATGCCTACAGCACGCTGCGGCAAGTGATAACGCCTAGCCAACCGACCCTGGTCGCCCTGCAAGAGACGGGCATCGCCATGTTCAACGGCAGCAGCCGCAACGTTGGCCGCAAGCTGGCGCAACTGCTTGGCGCGGAATATCGCGACTCCTTCGCGCCCGAAGTTACCATGTGTGATCATCCGCATCCAAATCTTTGGGATCGGCCCGCGTATCGGAATATGTCCGGCGCGGCCGAAGGCAACGCCATCATCACCAACCTGCCGCAGAATGAATGGTCTTGGGGCAGCTACCCCGACTTCGATGATTGCTACACCATCGGCGCTTGGGCGCGCCACACCACCATTAGCCGCGCCACCTTGTACAGCAGCGGGAATCGCGATACGCAGCCGCGCAACGTAATGGTGGCTTCGCTGAATTATCGCGGCCTTCCCTTCTATTTTCTGAATACGCACCTGGGCTTGCTCATTGGCGAAGATCGCCGCGACGCCAGCTACGAACTTTCGCGCACGGCATCGCAAATCAGGCAGGCGCAGGTTAATGAGATTCTCCATGTGATCGAGGAGTTGAAGCGGGCCGACCAATATAATGAGATGCCCGAGCGACCGATCGTGCTGGCCGGCGATTTCAACGCCCAGCCCGATTCACTGGAGATGGAAATGCTGCAGCGGCACTTTCGCTTGCTGCAGCCCGAGAACAAGAGCAGCGAACGCTGGACGCATAAATCGCATCGAATTCTGATTGACCACATCCTGCTGCATGACCCCGCCGAGCAATTGGAAGTCATCTCCTGTCATATCCAAAGCAAGATCCCCTTTGATGATTTGACCGATCATCGCCCGACCGTGGGCATTTTCGCGCTGGCTTGAGCAAGATTTGGTCATTGCAGCGGCGATTGCGGACGACCTGATCGGTCGCCCCTATATATTCAAGGCGATGGGTTAGATGGCCCTACATTTAGGAATCAAAGGGCTTGGAATGCCGCTCTTTCGCCCGTTCTTTGCGCAGTCGTTTATTGCGCCGGCCCAGATGCTCGTGCATCTCGAGCAGATAGGCCAGGGTCTGCTCAACCTCCTCAGGCGCCAGGCTGAGATATTCAGGGCAGCGCGCGATTCGCTGGCGCGTCACCTCATATAGGCAGAGCGCCGCCGACACCGATACATTCATGCTTTGGGCGATGCCGCGCATAGGAATCCTCACCTTGCGATCGGCGAGCGCAAGCGCCATCGACGATAGCCCGGTCTTCTCATTGCCGAAGAGCAGGGCGATCCGCGGCAGGCAGAGATCAGCTTCAAAGATCGATTCGGCTTCGTCGTTGAGCGCCGTGGCAACCAGCTGCCAGCCTTCCTGCTTGAGCGTTCGCAGCGCTGTTTCCGTGCCGCGATGAATGCGGTATTCCAGCCATTTATTGGTGGCGGTTGAGCTGTTCTTGCCCACTTCCTTGGGGTCAAATTCGGGATGTGACTCGAAGATGACGTGGATGCGCTGGATGCCGAAGGCATCGCAACTGCGGCTGATCGCGCCTAGATTGTGTGGATCAGAGACGTCCTCAATGACGACAGTTAAACCCACTTGGCGCGCTTGAGCGACGCGTCGCAGCTTGTTGAGGCGTTCTTCAGTGGGCATGCCATCATTCGAAGATGCGACGCACTTCGAGCTTGAAGGCGGGCAGGACGTTTTCGCCGGACAGTGTATCGTCTGGGCCGAGAGTCTCGAGCTTGGTCTCGCCCGCCCGCGTTTGCCGGCAAACTTCAACGCTCTTCTCCGCTGGCAGGATGGTCCAGACTACCGTCGTACCCAGCCGGAGGTAGCGTTGCGCCTTTTCGCGCAGCTCTTCACGCGTGTTGCTTGGCGAACGGATTTCAACGGCGATGTCGGGCATAGCCGGCACGAGTTTCTCGGGAAACGGGTCGGGGGCGCGGCGGTGGCTGATGTATGCGACATCTGGCAACAGCAGGTTATAGCGGTCTCCAGGCGGGTGATAACCCGTTTCCCCGGTAACGATGCCCAGGTTATGCCCCTCCACAAAGATGAACAAATAGCTCCCCAGCCTTATCGCAATTTGCCCATGTACTCCGCCTGGACCTGACATCTCAATGATTTCTCCGTCGAATAATTCGAATCGCAAGTGGTCATTGCTCCGGTCGCAATAGAGCTCCCACAGGTCGTCCACATCGTACAGGCGCTGTTTCGTTTCCATGATTGTCTCGCTTTATCGCTCCTGGCCATTAGAGCATGACACAGTTGGATTCAAATGTCGACTTGCGGAATCGTTGGTCATGCGCTTATTCAAAGATGAGGCGCGTGTCCAGCGTGAAGCCTGGCAAAACCTCGTTGCCGGACAGCGTATCGTCAGGACCAAGATCTTTGCGCTCGATCTCACCCGATTCATTCGTAAGGCAGACTTCGACGCTTTGGTCATCGGGCAAGACGATCCAGACCAGCGATGTGCCCAGATTCAGGTAAAGCTGGGCTTTATCGCGCAATTCCGCCAGCGTGTTGCTAGGCGAACGGATCTCGACCGCGAGGTCGGGCATCACAGGAACCAGCTTTTTTGGAAAGGGATCTGGCGCGCGCGAGTGGCTGATGAAGGCGACATCAGGCACAAGCAGCGTTCGTCGGTCATCTAGAGGATGATATCCCGTGCCCACGGTAGCGCGTCCTAGGTTATGTTCGCGAGCGAAAGCTCTAATAAAGCTTCCTAGATTAAGCGCAAATTCTCCATTTTCCCCGCCCGGCGCAGACATCTTAAACAACTCTCCGTCGATCAATTCTAAGCGCAAGCCTTCGTTTTCGGGCTGGTGGTATAGCGACCACAGATCATCAATATCGTATACTCGCTCGCGCAGTTCCATTGTGTTCCCGCTCCCGCTTCACTTCTGTCAAGAGAATACCATAACTTGCAGCGCCTTTCCCGTCCTGCGGCAATCGTGGTAACTGTAAAGCGCGTTTGCTTTTCGTTATAATGCAGTCAAAAGATGTTGATTCGAGGATTCTTCTTATGGTGAGCAAAACGATAGGCATCCTCACCGCTGGCGGCGATAGCCCAGGCTTAAACGCGGCGATTCGCGGCGTCGGCAAGGTGGCGCTAAACAAATACAACATGCGCTTGATCGGCTTCCGTGATGGCTTCCGCGGTCTGATGCAGAATCGAATGATCTGGCTGGGACCGGAGGAGTTGAGCGGCATATTGACCCTGGGCGGCACGATCCTGGGCACTAGCCGCGACAAGCCGCACAAAATGCCAATTGGCGGCAAGACGCGCAACATGATGGATGTGATGCTGGAGAATTACCACCGGCACGATCTGGACGCGTTGATCTGCCTTGGCGGTGGCGGCACCGCCAAGAACGCCTGGCGCCTCGCGCAGCAGGGCATCAATGTCATCTGCTTGCCCAAGACGATCGACAATGATGTCAGCGGCACCGATGTCACCTTCGGTTTTGATACCGCGGTGAATATCGCGTCCGAAGCCATAGACCGGCTGCATTCGACCGCGCACAGCCATCATCGCATCATCGTTGTCGAGATCATGGGGCATAACACCGGCTGGCTGGCTTTGGGCGCCGGTTTGGCCGGTGGGGCGGATGTCATTCTGATCCCGGAAATCCCCTTCAATATCGAGTATGTGGCCGAGTCAGTTCGGGCGCGCAGCCGTGGCGGCACACGCTTCAGCATCGTTGCGGTATCGGAAGGCGCGATGACGCAGCGCGTCGGCAAAAAACTGCAGGAAGCGCGGGCTCGCGTCGCTGAAGCGGAGGCGGATATGGACCGTGCCGCCGACGACAAGTTGAACTACAAGGAAGCCAGAGGGCGGCGCAAACAGGCGCGCGCTGAACTCGACGAAATTGAAAGAGAACGCAGCGGCGGCACTCAACTGCTGACGACCGAGTTGGAGAAGCTGACCGGTTTGGAATCTCGCGTGACTATCCTGGGGCATGTGCAGCGCGGCGGCGTGCCATCACCGCGCGATCGTCTATTGGCGACGCAGTTGGGGACAGCCGCAGCCAATTACATCGCCGAGGGCCGCGAAAATATCATGGTCGGCGTATGTGGCGATGGCACGGCCGCTGTGCCGCTGGAAGAGGTCGTGGGCCTTCGCAAGAATGTCCCGCTTGACCACCCCTGGCTGCAAACCGCGCAGGACTTGGAGATCTGCCTGGGAGACGCGATCTGATGATAAAGTACTTTCGCCAGGGAGCTTGCCCGCCATCCACTTTCGCAGTACAATTGTTCTAGTGTATTGCGGATACCTGATGACATACACGACGCAGCTTCAAAACGGAAACGAACTGAATCGGCTATATGAGAGCGACCGACCTGTCCACGAATGGTACAGGTTCGTACTCTCATTTCCGCCACATTTGGTGCGCCACTACGTGGAAAAATTTGATCTTGCGAAGGGCCAGCTTATTCTCGATCCGTTTTGTGGCACCGGAACTACGCTAGTGGAAGCAAAGAAGCTGGGCATTGCAAGTGTGGGCGTGGAAGCCAATGCGATGGCGCACTTCGCGGCAAGTGTGAAAACCGATTGGGATGTTGAACCCGATGAATTGGCCGAATTTGGCCGCGATATTGCCGAAGAGGTTAGTGACAGCTCTCATGAAAATGTTCACGTTGGCGAGTCTGCGAGTATCGGTGTTAGTGTATACAGGGGACGACTTCGCACTTTTGATGCTGAACAGTCCCGGCTTTTGATTAAGAATTCCATTAGTCCACTTCCGTTGCACAAAGTGCTAACCCTTTTGACTGCTATACAACGACATCATGATGTTGCTCTTCGAAATCATGCGAAACTGGCATTAGCCAGGCAGACGGTCAAAGACATCAGCAATCTTCGCTTCGGACCGGAGATTGGCGTGGGAAAACTAAAAGTTGATGCGCCCGTGCTTAAGCCATGGCTGAATGCTTTAAGCCTGATGGTTCATGATTTGCGAGAATATCATTTCGTTTCAGATACGCCAGCAACAGCATTCAGGGCTGATGCAAGGGATATGCGCAGACACCTTTCACCCTGCTCAATTGATGCGGTCATAACATCCCCGCCTTATCCAAATGAAAAGGACTACAGTCGCACAACCAGACTCGAATCCGTATTGCTCGGCTTCCTGACCAGCCGTGAAGACTTGCGTCGACAGAAGCAGCAATTCATTAGATCAAATACCCGTGGTGTCTACAAAGCCGATAATGACCACTGTTGGGTCGAAAACATCCCAAGAATCCAGGCGCTGGCCGATTCAATTGAAGAACGCCGGCTTGAATTGAGAAAAACCTCCGGATTCGAGAAACAATACGCGAAGGTAGTTCGGCTTTATTTTGGGGGCATGGCGCGTCATCTATCAGATCTTCGAAGGTTGCTCCGTCCGGGCGCAAAGCTGGCCTACGTTGTGGGAGATCAAGCGTCGTATTTTCGAATTATGATTCGAACTGGCCAGATTCTGGCTGAAGTGGCCGAGCGCTTGGGTTACGAAGTGCTGGATATCGACTTGTTCCGCACAAGGTTTTCGACTGCTACCAAGGAGCATCTTCGAGAAGAGGTCTTATTGCTTCGTTGGAACGGTTAGGCCTTTTCGATGGCTAAAGCAAATCGATATTCACGGATAATCGAAGACATTTTCTTTCGCTACTTTAGCGACGGCGATTCTGTCGTTCACTTTGCGCGTGACGACATCGTACATTCCGCAGAGCGACTTAGTATTGATCTGCCTAAGAACCTTGGTGACGTCGTGTACTCGTTTAGGCATAGAAATCCGCTGCCCGATGCGATTATGGCAAAGGCTACTGCGGGACAGTCGTGGGTGATTGTTGGCAAGGGGCAAGCCAAGTATGCGTTTGAACTCAAGCAAGTCTCGAAGATCCAGCCTGATCTTATGCTGCCCATCACTAAAGTACCGGACGCGACTCCTGGAATCGTTGCGCGCTACGCCCTGACGGACGAACAGGCGCTGTTGGCTAAACTTCGATACAACCGCCTTGTGGACATCTTTACCGGTGTAACCTGTTACTCCATTCAAAATCATTTGCGAACCACAGTACGTAACATCGGTCAAATTGAGACCGACGAAATCTATGTGGGAGTGGACAAACGAGGGGCGCACTATATTCTGCCAGTGCAAGCGAAGAGTAGTGCAGACCAGATCGGAGTCGTACAGATAGAACAAGACCTAGCGCTGTGCGACGAAAAGTTTCCTAACCTGATCGCAAGACCGATTGCAGCGCAATTCATGGATGAAGATGGTATAGCGCTCTTTGAATTTGGAAGAGATTCCAACGGAATAGTGGTCAAGTTAGCTGAACGCCACTACCGTTTGGTTCCAGAGAGTAAAATGTCGATGGAAGACCTTCAACTCTATGGGAGTCGTCGCCTGGATTGAGTTCTGCTATCCCACACTCCCGCGCACCTCGCTGACCGCCGCCGAAGCCGCTTTCTCTAGCAGCATGGTGTCATTCATCACGGTAACAAATTCATAGCCGCGCTTGATCATGTCGATGGCGTGGGAGGTTTCGGCGGTGAACAAGCCCGCTTTCACGTTGTGCGCCCGCGCCGATTCCAGTATGTCGTCCAAAGCCGCGTCCACCGCTTCATCCGTTGAAGAGTGCCCGGCACGACCAGTCAAGGTCAGACGCAGGTCGCCACTGCCGACGAAGACGCAGTCCAAACCTTCGACGCTCAGGATCTCATCGCGATTGTCGTAGCCGGCTTGGGTTTCGATCATGGCGAATGTGAGGATGCTGTCGTTCGCATGCTCGGCGTAATCGTCGCCGAAGTAGACGCGCGCCCGTGTCGGACCGTAGCTGCGGTATCCCTGCGGCGGAAAGCGGCAGGCGCCGACGAAGGCTTCACATTCTTCGCGCGTCTCGATCATCGGGCAGATGATGCCGTAAGCGCCGGCATCAAGCAGGCGCATGATGTCACCGGGACTATTCCAATTAACGCGGGCCAGTGGAACGGTGTCGGTGATCGAGATGACTTGCAGCATCTGGATCGCCGTTTCGATGCTCATCAAACCGTGCTGCATATCAACGACCAGGCTGTCCCATCCTTGATGCGCCATCAACTCCGCCGTCCACGCGCTGGGGCTATGCAGCCAGCCGTTGATCACCGCTTTGCCCTGCGCCCATAGCGTCCGCACTCGATTCTCGCGCATCTTTCAACCTTTCGCGTTTATTGCTAAACTATGGTGGAGTATACGATTGTAGAGGTGTATTGCCAAACTTGAGGACGGCAATAAACCAGCCAGCCAGATTGAAAAGGAAATCAGGCATACTACCGATTTGCGCTCTGTCTGATAATCGCAGAGGGAGAATGTCGTGGAAAACCTGGCTTTGGAAGGGATCAAATTGCTTTACGGAGTTGTTGCCGACAAAGAAGCGAATGAGCGACTGGAAGACTGTCGCCAACAAGAATATGAAGGCGAGGAACTCGAGGGACATCATCCACAGGCTAAACGAGTTGTTAGCAACCTGTTTGCAGCCGTCGAAGAAGCTGCGCGCGCAAACAAGGAAGGTTGGCTTTGCGTCAAGTCGCATCTTCCCAAGTCTGAAATGGGTAGACGAGTACTGCTGGGTTATCTTCATCAAAATGAATGGCGATGGACCCTGGAAGAAATCGCCGTGTTCAACGTAGGTCAGGTCGAATGCACGCTTTACACCGACGGCGTACTGCAATTCAAAAGGAAGGTGGTTTAAGCGGAAAGACCAACTCCTTTAGCGCCTATGACACCCGGGTCAGCATAGCAACAGGCAATTTGCCGTAATAACCTCTTATTCCTCTCCCTACGTTGGTGAAATAGCCGGGCTTTTCAATAGTTGATTCAGCTTGCTCAGAATACATCCACAACCTACGCGTGGCAACAGCACTATGCAGCCTGGCAACATCAACAAGATAATCTTCATCAGCTTCTGCCAGCACTTCCATCTCTACATTCACGCCTACGCGCTGCTGCTGCTGGCGCGTGGCTTGACGCTGGTGCAGATCGCCTTGATCGAGTCCATCCTCATCGGCACGATCTTTCTGATGGAAGTGCCGACCGGTGTGCTGGCCGATCGCGTCGGGCGCAAGTGGTCGATCTTCTGCTCAACCTTCCTGCTGATGTGCGCTGAATTCATCTTCATATTCGCCCGCGATTACCAATGGTATGTATTGGTGGCTCTCTTGGCGGGCACAGGCTACGCCTTCGCCTCAGGCGCCATCGAGGCGCTCGTTTATGACAGCTTGCCGCCGGAAAACCGCGAAGAGGCGATGAAACGGGCGATGGGGCGGGTGAATAGTTATGGCATGATCGCATTCGTCATTGCACCGATCGTCGGAGGACTGATCATTGGCGATGCTGCGGTCGAGAACTTCATCCCCGCCATCGCTCTGACGGTGGTCGCCTTGCTCATTGGTTTGCTGGTGTGCTTGACTCTTCGCGAGCCCCCAATCGAGAAATCGGAAAAGACGGAAAGCAGCGCGTCTTTACTTCGCACAGGTCTGTCGCTGCTTATTCGCAATCGGCGGCTGCGCCGGCTGGTGCTGCTTGCCGTTTTCACATTGCCGTTTACCGACGCCCTGGCGGTCACCTTGGGTCCGCCATACTTGGTGCAGAATGATGTGTCGCCCTTTGCCCTTGGCGCTGTTCTGTCGGCGGGCAGTCTGCTCGCCGCCTTTACGCAGCGCTATGCCTTCAAGGTGGAAGAATGGCTCGGGCAGCAGCGGGCAATCGCGCTCCTGATTCTGCTGCCGGGTCTGTTGTATTGGATGCTGGCGGCGGTCGCCGGTCCTATCCCCGCCGCCTCGGTGGCGATCCTGATTTATGGATTCGGCAATATGAAGGGTCCCCTCTTCTCGGCGTATCAGAATGCGCTAATCGAAAGCAAGAATCGTGCGACCGTGCTGTCGCTCATTAATATGTTCGTTAGTTTATTCGTAGCTTTGGGGGCGCCCGTCTACGCCGCGCTGGCGGCGCAATCGCTGGAACTCACTTTCGTTGTAATGGGCGCGGCGATTGTGGCGGCGGCGCTGCTGCTCCGCGCCCATCGCTTGCCGAGCGCGGAGGCGGGTTGAGCTGGGCGGGCGTCCACTATGGCCTATCGGCGACAAATCACTATTGCGTACGGGCGAGCCGCCGGCTCGCCCCTACGAAGCTAGGGGGAGGGGGGAGCAACCTGATAGGTCGCCCCTACAAACCTAATCCGCTCTTAGCTCAAAAATGCCGCGCTTGCTGTAGACGGCGCCGCTCGGCTGCAATTCGCTTTCGTAGAGCGCGAAACGCTCGACGCGAAATGGCTCGGCATAGAAGTCGATATGCGTGTTCAGCCACTTGCTCGCTAGTCCGCGGCGTATCGGTTTTCGGAAACGCATCAACGTGATATGGGGGTGAAAGCGCCTTCGATCGCGCCGGAAGCCTTCGCTCTCCAATGCGCCGCCAACGGCTTCGTGCAGCGCGCGCAACTCTGGCGTATTTTGAACCCCCGCCCAAATGACGCGCGGACGATCATTAATCGGGAACTGCCCCACGCCTTGAATCCGCATGTTGAAGGCGGAAATGCTTACTTGGTCGAGGACACGCTGATAGGCGCGCGCCACCGCTTCCGGCACATCGCCGATAAAGTGCAGGGTTAGGTGCAGCGCATCCCGCCGCGCCCAGCGCCCGGGCGGCAGGTCGTCTTCCCGCAGACTGAGGATCCGGTCTTTGGTTTCACCCGGCAGGTCGATGGCGACGAATAGGCGGGGCAAGGCGGCTCCGATTCCATACGCAATGATTGCCAAGTATACTTGAGGCTGGCGCAGGCGAGCAGACTCGGAATCGACGAGCGCTGTTCCTCATTCGCGGTCGAGGCAAATGCCAATGGGCGAATCCTTTCTCATTCTTTTGGTTGCCAGTATCTTTTTCCTGCTTTGGGGAATATCGTCCCTTCGTTCAGACCAAGTATATTGGGGCAGGCTCTTAAACTACTGGGGACGGTTGACGGTTACGAAGGGGCGCATCCCGGCGCGCATTCATGGCTTTCCCGTTACCGCGGGCGGCGCCTTGGCTTTCGTGACTTCGATTCTCGCCATGCTTGACGCGGATGCCGATACCGTCAAATCGCTGTTTGAGGTCTGCGCCGGGCTGATTTTGGCCGGCGTCACCGGATCTTTTGTCGCCTCACGCTTGGGATATGGCGAAGATGAGCCAGTTCCTGGCGCGCTGGAGCAAACGATTCCGGAAGAAAACAGAGACTGGTATGGGCGCCTGTAGACGCCCGCGCATCGTCCTCATGCAAGCTGAGGAGTCAGTCTTGGGTTTCATCCGGCAGTCGCGTAGCGACGAATAAGCGGGGCATGTATTCACTTGATTGACACCGTTTTAGCCTGGAATTATACTTCATAACTACATTGCGATAAAAAGCCAAGCGAGCTGTGAAACATAACCAATATGCTCAAAAAAGACATCGCAACAACATTTCTTCAAATGGCTTCGTCGGGTGCTGTGCGTGAGGCTTACGAAAAGTATATACACCCTGACTTTATTCATCACAACGCTCATTTCAAGGGCGACCGCGAGACTATCCTTAGAGGCATGGAGGAAAGTGCGCAGCAGTTTCCTAATAAGCAATGCGAGATCCTGCGCACCCTCGAAGATGGTGGTTTGGTTGTCGTCCACAGCAAGATAACGCTGGACTCCGAGAATGTATTTTCTCTCATTCACATTTTTAGATTTGAGGACGAAAAAATCATTGAGGAATGGGAGGCGAGCCAAGAAGCCCTAAAGGATTCACCGAATGAAAACGGGATATTCTGAGGAATATACAAAGAGCTTTTGATTCGGACGCGTTGATTCTTGACTCAAAAGGCGAGGAGACTTTTCCGGCGCCTCAGATCCACCGAGACTTCAACGCTGGACGCCAGGTTCTGCAACGCGACATTCCGCACGCCGACTCGCGCGCCGCCCGCACAGACCACCAGCTGCGACGGCTACACGCTTGCTCAATTGTCCGTGACAGCTTACCCTAAATGAAGCTGAGTTAGTGTCGCTTGTTAAGGAGCATGCCACTTTGAAAGCCTCAATGTCCAAGATCTGCGGCATTCTGCCGCTAGTCCTTTTGCTGTCCTTCACCGCCAAAACTGACCAACACTGCGACTTCGCCGAAGAAACGATCTTGATCGGCGGCGTCGTGCCCTTGTCTTCGCCCGGCTCCGTGACCGGAGGCATCGGCATGGATTGGGGTTTCCAGCAAGCGGCTGCCGATATCAACGCCGATTGCGGCATCAAGATCGGCGAGGCGCATCACCGCGTCAAGGTCATCACCGTCGATTCGGAGGGCGTCTCGGAATTTGGTCAACTGGTGGTGGAGCGTCTGATCTTGCAAGATGAAGTGCATGGCATTGTCGGCTTCTATCACAGCGCGGTCGGTCTCGCCACAATGGGTATGGTGCAGCGCTACCGGATTCCCACCATTTACGCGCATCCGCGCAACGACAGCATCAGCGCCGCCGGTTATATCGAATACGAAGGCGCGCCGCCGCGCAAGAGCGAAGGCATTGATTATGTCTTCCGCACCTCGCCGCCCAGCTCGATCGTCGGCAAGATCGTCACCGATTGGCTGGTCGAGCAAAGCGTCGAAGACGTAGTGCTCATCCTGGAAAATACCGATTACGGGCATCCCGCGGCCGCGGCCGAACGAGCCCATCTGGAGCGGGCCGGCGTATTGGTCGATCAGCTCGAGATTGAGCTGGGCACCGAAGATTTCGTGCCCATCCTGACACGCCTCTACGCGCGCGCCAAGCTGCCTGACGCCATTCGCATCCTGGTCAGCGGGGAGACCTCGTACAACCTGACGCAGCAAATGGCGGAGCTGGGCATCGCGCCGACCGCCGATACGATCTGCGTCACCAACCATCTCGCCTTTCAATCGGAACAGTACTGGAATAGCGTGCCCGACGGCAATTACTGCGCCTTCGACCGCGTCGGCACCATTCCCAGCTTGTACAACGACTTAGCCGCTGACCTGGACGCGCGCTATCAGCAAGACTTCGGCGACATTCTCGTCAGCTTTGCCATGGAAGCTTATGACAGCGTCTGGCTGATGGCTGACGCGATGGAGCGCGCGGGCAGCTATACCGACCCCGATGCCATCGTCGCCGCCTTGGAAATCACCGACATTGACCTTTCTCAGGGCCGCTACTATTTCACCTACGGCAGTCACAACCCGGAAATGCCCGCCGATACGCCCGCCTATATGTGGCATCAATGGCCCGTGCCGGTGGTGACGGTCATGCAGTACTTCGAGGTAGGGCAGAGCGGTCTCGATGCCGCGGTCGTTTATCCGCCAGTCTACCAGACGCACGGCACGTCCTACTTCCAGCCGGGCGCGTAGCCACGTTTTGAAACAATTGCGCGGAATCTGGCGAGCTTCGGCGCTGAGGAAGACGAATACCGCTCGCCTCCTGATTTCCGTGATACAGTACAGATATTACGAATCTTATTTTCGCAGACAGCGGTCTGCGCTGGTGGAGGGGTTTATGTTCGTCAAGACGCATATTCTACGGATTTTGCTGGTTCTGCCCTTGCTCTTGCTGTTTGGCCTAAACGCCGTATACGCCGACAGCCACTGCGATTTTGCCGACGAAACGATCAAGTTTGGCGGCATCGCCCCGCTCTCGCCTCCAGGCGCGACTGGCGCCGGCGTCGTCATCGATTGGGCTTATCAACAGGCTGCTGCCGATATCAACGCCGAATGTGGCATTGACATCGCCGGCGTCAATCATCGGCTGGAAGTGCTGACGGGCGATTCCGAGGGCATTTCCGAGCGCGGGCAGGCGCTAGCCGAACGCTGGATCTTTGAGGATGGCGTGCACGGCGTGGTCGGCGGTTATCACAGCGCCGTCGCGCTGGCGATGATGAAGATCACGCAGGAGAACGGCATCCCGACTGTCTTCGCCGGCCCCTGGAACGACAATATCACCGCCAACGGCATCATCGAATTCGAGGGCAGACCGCCGCGGATTGAAGACGGCGTCGATTACATCTTCCGGACATCGCCGGCCAACGCCATGGTGGCGGTGGTGGCGGTGGATTGGATGATCGCTCTCGGCTTACAAGATGTGATCATCATGACCGAAAACACCGATTACGGCATTCCGGCCGCCGACGACGAAAAAATGCGGCTGGAAGCAGCCGGCATCGCCGTCGAAATCTACAGCGTCGAGCTGGGCACGGAAGATTTCGTCCCCATCCTCAGCCGCGTGCAGGCGCGTCCCGAACCGCCTGACGCCATCCACGTCCTGGTCACGGGCGAGACCGGTTTCAATCTCAACCAACAGATGGCCGAGCTCGGCATCGCGCCCAGTGATGACACGATCTGCATTGCCGAATCTTTCGCCAGCGATTCCGGGCAATTCTGGCCCGCCGTGCCCGATGGCAATTATTGCGCCTTCGTTCGCTATGGCGCGACGCCGGCGCTATTCAATGACATCGCCGAGCGCCTGTTTGCCGATTACCGCGAAGACTGGAGCGAAGCTGGCGTCTTGCCGCCATTTGCCATGGAACCCTACGACAGCGTGCATTTGCTGGCTCAAGCGATGGATATCGCCGACAGCTATGATGATGGCGCCGCCATCGTCGCCGCGCTCGAGACGATTGATACGGTCGTCTCGCAGGGGCGCTACTACTTCGACTACGGGTCGCACAACCCCGACTTGCCCGCGGGCACGCCGACCTATATGTGGCATCAATGGCCCGACCCGATTGTCGTGATTATGCAGTATTTCGAGCAAGGTCAGGACGCGCTTGATGCCGCCGTGATTTATCCTCCGGTATACCAGACACACGGTACCGGCTACATCAAGCCGGGCACATCGCCCTGATTTTGCGCCGGGCGCTGCCTTGGCGCTATAATCGCTCGGACCGACGGGCGGGTACTCAGCCCGCTCGTTTTTGTTTTGGACGCTTGGAGGACGATCGACGATGACCTTTCCCCAATTGAGCGAGGCTTTCCGCATTAGCCGCCTGGCGCATCCGCGCCGCAAAGTTCGCATGGTGCTGGATACCGATACCTATAACGAAATTGATGACCAGTTCGCCTTGACCTACGCGCTGCTCTCGCCGGAACAGATGTCGGTGGAAGCCATTTACGCCGCGCCTTTTCACAATACGCGCTCCGAGGGACCGGGCGACGGCATGGAAAAGAGCTATGAAGAAATTCTGCGTTTGCTCGACTTCTTGGGTTTTTCGGCCGATGGCTTTGCCTTTCGCGGCGCAACGGAATACATTGGCGTAGACCGCGCGCCGCATGAAAACGAAGCCGTCCGCGACCTGATCGACAAGGCGCTGGCCAGCGCCGATGACGATCCGCTCTACGTCGTAGCCATCGGCGCGATCACCAATGTGGCCTCAGCGCTATTGCTCGAGCCGGAAATCATCAAAAAGATCGTGATTGTATGGCTGGGCGGGCACAATCTGAACTGGCCCCATACGCGCGAATTCAATCTGGTTCAGGATGTGCCGGCGGCGCAGGTCGTGCTGGACAGTGGCGCGCCCTTCGTCATCGTGCCCTGCTACGGCGTGACTTCGCACCTGCTGACCACGCTGCCCGAGCTGCGCGAGTTCATCGGCGGGACCAGCGGCGTCGGCGATTATCTCTGCCAGATCTTCGCCGAGTATCGACCGGACTCCTTCGGCGCGTCCAGCGTCATCTGGGATATCTCGACGATCGCCTGGCTGATCAACCCCGATTGGGCGCCGAGCGACCTGGTGCACAGCCCCGTGCTAACCGACCAGGTGACCTGGAGCGTCGACCGCTCACGGCATCTGGCGCGGGTTGCCAACTTCGTCCATCGCGATCCGATCTTCCGCGACCTTTTCGGCAAGATCCGCGCTCACGGCGACATTTAGATCCAATCAAAAGTCTTGCTCGTCCGGCGTAGGCGCGCCTGCACCGACGGCGCGGCGTCTTGCCCGGCTTCAGCGAGCAAATCCAAGGCGCGATCGCGAAACTTGTGGTGCTGATCGGCGAGCACTGCGGCGCCGTGCACGCTCCAGGCGCGGATGAAGGTATTGTCGCCCCGCGCCAGGGCAACCAGCGCATCCATCAAGGGCGCCGCCAACGAAGCTGGCACGACCAGCGTATCCATCATTTGCAATACGTGTATGCGGCTAAGCCAACCGGTCTCCTGCATCAGCAGCCGCAATAGCGTTTCACCTTGGCTTGAAGATAGCTGCGCGCCGGTCACGCCATATCGCTTGAGCAGCCAGGTGGCGGCCGCTTGCACATTGCGATCATCGCCCCCGGCGAATTCACATAAATCCGCGAACAGGCTTGCATCCGGCTGGTATGCGGCGGCGAAACGTTCCAGAACGTCGGTACTTTTGCCATTGAAATCCTGCAGCGCCTGCGTCAGCGCGTCTGACCGAGCAGCGTTCATTTGAGCTTGGGCAAGTAGCGGCTGGCTTCGCCGATCAACTCCCGCAATCCCGCTTGCTCCAAATCCGCCGCCTTGCGAATCTTCACATGCCGCAAATCGGCGCCCTTCCCCTCAAGCAGTTGCTGTGGGTCCGGCAAGTGTGCGCCGTACATGAAGCCGAAATTGAGGTGTTTCTTGAAGGGCGCGATATAACAGAAATGCTGCGACATTTTCTTCGGTCCGACGCCGTATCCGGCGATCTTCTGCCGCGCCCAGGGCACCTCGGTGATGCCGGGCATGACATCGGCCAATAGCGCCCGGGCGGCGCGGGCGAGCGCTTGAATCTCCGGCGGGGCGGCTACGATGACATCTTCGAAGGCGCCGTTGCCGCCAACCGTTTTGATGTTGAGCTTGGTCATGTTAATTCCTGGGAAACTGACAGCGGAACTGATTCTAGCTGCATTGAGTCGAAGCTGTCAACGTAGCCGGTTACATACGCATTCCAGCAGCAAACCTGATAAAATCGCATAAATGACTTTGCTTCAACAGGCGGGGGAGGATAAGTGCCGGTCGTTTCCGTCATTATGCCGGTCTACAACGGCGAGAAGTATGTCGCCGAGTCTATAGAAAGCATCCTGGCGCAAACCTTCACCGACTATGAGTTCATCATTGTCGATGATGGCTCAAATGATCGCTCGCCACAAATTGCTCTTTCGTATGCGGAACAGTATGAGCGAATCCGCTTAATCGAACTGGAGCGCAATCTGGGCGGCGCCGAGGCGCGCAACCAGGGCTTGGCTGCCGCGGGTGGCGAATTCATCGCCGTCATGGATTGCGATGACCTTTCCCTCCCGCAGCGCCTCCAAAAACAAGTGGATTTCTTGAGGCGAAATCCCGATATCGGTGTGCTTGGCACGGGCGCGCAGGCGGTAAATGAGGAATTGCGCCCGCTTTTCGACTTTGACTTGCCACAGCAGCACGCGCTGATCGTCATAAACCTTTTTGTTGGTTCCTTCTTCATGCACCCGTCCACCATGATGCGGCGAGAAGCGCTGTCGGCTGTTGGCGGATACGAACCGTCCCGGCAGACGGCAGTGGATCCCGAGTTGTGGTCGCGATTGATGTGGCGGACGCGCTTCGCCAATTTGCCTGATCGGCTCCTGCTTTATCGCCTTCATGAGGCGCAAAATCACCGGACACGCGACGCGGCGGCGAGGAAGGAAGCCTCGATCGTGCGAGAACGCCTGCTCAAGCGGCTGTGGGGCGAAGCGCCGCGCGAGACCTTGGTCTGTTTTGAGCGGATACGACAGAACGATAAGTTGGGACCTAGAGACCGAAGGCGAGCTCGGCGTGATCTGGCGCGCCTGCTCAACACGCTGATTGACGCCGACATAATTGATCCAACTGACAGAAGACTTGTCGAAGCCCATATTCAGCGCCGGCTCGAAGGCACGACCCCACGAATCTGGCAGATGTTCCTGCATTGGCAACGACATCGCCTCGGCCGAGTAAGACTCTAAGGCGGCATTCAGCCAATTTCCAATCGCAATCCAGTCGTCTCATGTCATCATGCCTTGCTAAACTCGCGAGACGCGGCTCGCCGGAGCCATTGATGGCGCTCAAGCCCAGACCACTACCGAAATTGAATCTCTGATCAAAGATGACGGCTCGCAGGATCGCTCGGCTGAGTTGATTCATTTCGATTGCCAGCACGCGAAGGAATAAGATTCTTTGCGCTGGAACGGAATGTTGGCAAGGCGGCGGCGAAAGACCTCGCCAGTGAGGCGGCGCGCGCCGATTCCCCAATTCCGCAAATTTGGCGCCCGCAGAATTTTCGCTGCTGAAGACGTGAATCCATACCGCTGTTGGCATGTAGCAGCAAATATAGTTATAATGTCATATACGATTATTTGATGTCGGGCTCGGATGGGACATTTGCTTTGCAGGCTTGTGGACGAGGCGGCGCCGGCATCCTTCGACCGTATTGCCCATGTCAGCAGACTGGAAGCACTCGGTTGGCGCCAAAACCGCCCAGCAAAACGCGCTTTGAAGCGGCTCCAAGAAGCCATGATCACAACCAAGTGGAGTGAATCGGTCAACCGCCCGTTTCAACAGCGCCTCGCCAAGCGACAACGGCAACAAGCATCGCAGCGCATTTGGCGGATGCTTTGTCATTGGCGCCATCATCTCTGCGGCAGGCTTGGCCGCCCGTCAAACCACAATGACTGCTGAGCCAAATCCTCTCGTTTCCGTCATCTTGCCGGTTTTCAATGGTGAAATGTATCTCGCCGAGTCTATAGAAAGCATCCTGGCGCAAACCTTCACCGACTATGAGTTCATCATTGTCGACGACGGCTCGCAAGATCGTTCGGCGAAAATCGCCTGCTCGTATGCCGAACAGGATAACCGAATCCGCTTGATCAAATTGGAGCGCAATCTGGGCGGGGCCGAGGCGCGAAACCGGGGCTTGGCTGCCGCGGGTGGCGAATTCATCGCGGTGATGGATTGCGATGACCTTTCGCTACCGCAGCGCTTTCAAAGACAGGTGGATTTCTTGAGGCGAAATCCCGATATCGGTGTGCTTGGCACGGGCGCGCAGGCGGTAAACGAGCAATTGCGTCCGCTCTTCGACTTTGACTTGCCACAGCAGCACGCGCTGATCGTCATAAACCTTTTTGTTGGTTCCTTCTTCATCCACCCGTCCACCATGATGCGGCGAGAAGCGCTGTCGGCTGTTGGCGGATACGAATCTGCCCGGAATACTGCCGTTGATACCGAGCTGTGGTCGCGCCTGATGTGGCGAGCGCGCTTCGCCAATTTGCCTGATCGGCTCCTGCTTTATCGCCTGCATGAGGCGCAAAATCACCGGACGCGCGACGCGGCAAAAAATCAGCAAGCCTGGGTTGTAAGAGAAAGCCTGCTCAAGCGGCTTTGGGGCGAAGCGCCGCGCGACACGCTATTGCGATTTGAGCGGATGCGGCAGGACGATAAGTTGGGACCAAGAGACCGAAGGCGAGCTCGGCGTGATCTGGCGCGCCTGCTGGGCGCCTTGATCGCCGCCGAGATTATCGATCCGGCCGACAGAAGTCTTGTCGAAGCCCACATTCAGCGCCGGCTCGAAGGCACGACCCCGCGCTTGTGGCAGATGTTTCTGCATTGGAAGCGACACCGGCTGGGTCGGTAACAGCGCCGCGGAATAATGCCCATGTCTTCAAATGACAAACCCCTGGTCTCAGTGGTGATGCCGGTTTACAACGGCGAGCGCTTCCTGGCAATTGCGATTGAGAGCATCCTCGCGCAGACCTTCACCGACTTTGAACTGATAATCGTCGACGACGGTTCGCAAGACTGTTCCGCCGACATCGTCCGCCGATTCGCCGATCGAGACGACCGCATCCGTTTTTTCCAACAGGCGCGGAATACGGGTGATGGGGGCGCGCGAAATCTCGGTATTGCGGAAGCCAGGGGCGAATTCATCGCCGGCATGGACGGAGACGACATAAGTTTGCCCGAACGCTTGCAGATGCAAGTGGACTTCTTGCAGTCCCATCCCAACATTGGCGCCGTTGGCGTTGGAGTCGCGATCGTCAATGACGCAATGAAGCCACTAACCGGCTGGATCTTGGACGAGCGCCACGCAGTCATCGTATTCGATATGCTCGTAGGCGACCCGGGGATTGTTCGCGGCGCGATAATGGCGAGGCGCGACATCATTGCCAGCGCCAATGGATACATAACGGAGCTAGGAAGCTCGGCAGACTTTGAGTTCTTTCTGCGCCTCGTATGGGAAAAGGATATCCGTTACGCGAATTTGCCAGCGCTATTGTATGTCTATCGCCGTAGCGATGCATCTATCGCTCGCCAATCGCGAACGCATCCAAGGCCGGGAAGCGAGAAGGCGCGGCGCGAGGCGTTCGAAAAGCTATGGGGCGAGGCACCGCCAGAGACGCTGGATCGATTCGATGACGTCCAGCCCAGGACAAAGCTGAGCATACGGCAACGTCGAATCATTCACCGCGATTACATGCGGTTGATCGACTCGATGATTGAACGTGGCTGGGTAGACCAAGCCGATAGGCCGCTCCTTATCGAAGAGGCGAATCGTCGCCTGGAAGGCACGACGCCGCGCCTGTGGCAGATGCTTCTTCATTGGAAAAGGCGTCATTTCGGAAACGAATAAGAAAGCCATAGCAAAACCATGGCCTCATCTTGCAAGCCTCTAGTGTCCGTTGTCATGCCGGTCTACAACGGCGAGCGCTTCCTGGCCATTGCGATCGAAAGTATATTGACGCAAACGTTCAGCAATTTTGAACTCTTGATCGTCGACGACGCATCGCAGGACGCTTCCCCCGCGATCATTCGCGACTTCGCGAAACGGGACGACCGCATCCGTTTTTTTCAACATGCGCGGAATGCGGGCGCCGGGGTCGCGCGAAATCTCGCCATCGCGGAAGCCAGAGGCGAGTTCATCGCGGGCATGGACGGCGATGACATTAGCTTGCCCGAACGCTTGCAGATGCAAGTGGACTTCTTGCAGTCCCATCCCAACATTGGCGCCGTTGGCGTTGGAGTCGCGATCGTCAATGACGCAATGAAGCCACTAACCGGCTGGATCTTGGACGAGCGCCATGCTGTCATCGTGTTCAATATGTTCGTAAGCGCCCCGGCGATTGTTCGCGGCGCAATAATGGCGAGGCGCGACATCCTTGCAAGCGCCAATGGGTACTTGCCGGAGCTGGGTTACATCTCTGATTTTGAATTCTTCCTGCGCCTCGTATGGGAAAAGGATATACGTTACGCGAATTTGCCAGCGCTTTTGTACGTCTATCGCCGTAGCCATGCATCAATTGATCGCCAATCGCGAGCGCAGCAAAAGCCGATTAACGAGAGGGCGAGGCGCGAGGCGCTCGAAAAGCTATGGGGCGAGGCGCCGCTTGAAACCTTGCATCGATTTGACAACGTCAAGCCGGGGATAAAGCTAAGTTGGAGCGACCGACGCATTGTTCGGCGTGACTACCTGCGGCTGATCGACTCGATGATTGAACACCGCTGGGTTGACCAAGCCGATAGAGCGCTCCTAATCAAGGAGGCGAATCGTCGCCTGGAAGGCACGACGCCGCGCCTGTGGCAGATGCTTCTTCATTGGAAACGGCATCATTTCGGGCGCTGAATCTGGCCTCTCCTGATTTACAATGTCACGCATTGCCCAATCAGCCGAGAGCTCCCACATGACCGCTGACCCGCTTCTGAAATGGCGCGCTGAATTTCCGATTTTGAGCCGCTGCAATTATCTGATTAGCAATTCGCTGGGCGCGATGCCGCGCGGCGTCTATGACAGCCTGCGATTTTATGCCGATACCTGGGCGGAGCAGGGCGTCTCGGCTTGGGGAAGCGGCTGGTTCGAATTGCCGCAGACCGTCGGCGACAAGATCGCTCCGTTGATGGGCGCGGCTGAGAAAACTGTGCTCGTACATCAAAACGCCAGCATCGCCAACAGCATTCTCTTCGGCGCCCTCGATTTCAGCGATCCACGGCGGGACAAAGTTGTCATTACCGAGTTGGATTTCCCCAGCGATGTCTACGCGCTGCGCAGTTGGCTGCCTGACCACATGCGCATTCAGACGATCCGTTCGCGCGATGGCGTGCATATCGACATTGACGAACTGCTCGACGCCATCGACGAATCGACCCGCTTGGTCAGCACATCGCACGTGCTCTTCCGCAGCGCCTTCATCATGCCGGCGCGGGCGATCACCGAAAAGGCGCATCGCGTCGGCGCGCAAGTCCTCTTCAACGGCTATCACAGCGTCGGCGTCATCCCGGTCGATGTCGCCGCTTGGGATGTCGATTATTACATCGGCGGCGTACTGAAATGGCTCTGTGGCGGACCCGGCGGCGTCTTTATGTACGTACGGCCCGACCTGCTGCCATCGCTCAACCCCAAGGTGACCGGCTGGTTCGCCAGCAAATCGCCTTTCGCCTTTGATGTTGAGCGGCTGGACCGGCGCGAGGACGCCTATCGCCTGATGAACGGCACGCCCGGCATCGCCTCCCTGCACGCCATCCAACCGGGCATCGACATCATCGCCCAAGTCGGCGTCGCCGCCATTCGCGAGAAATCAATGCGGCAGACGGCGCTGATCATCGAGCTAGCCGACGAAATGGGCTACGAGGTCGTCTCCCCGCGCGATCCCGCCCAGCGCGCCGGCACCGTCACCGTCAATCCGCCGCATGCTTACGAAGTATCGAACGAGCTGCTGGCGCGTGACATCAAGATTGACTTCCGCCCCAAAGCTGGCATCCGCATTGCGCCCCATTTCTACAATACCGATGACGAGATTCGCGCGGCGATGTTGACGATCGGCGAGATCCTGGCTGACGGCAGTTGGCGGCGGCACGCGGTTGATTGATCGCAGCGGTAAAGCTTCACACATAGGAACAGAAGTAGTTCCAACAAAGTAATGAGAAAGACTGCCGTACGAACGACCGTGTCAAAATATTCTAATTGCTGTACGGGCGAGCCGGTGGCTCGCCCACATGTGCCATTTGTTCCCTATCAGTTTTCTCACGATTAACTTGGTGCTACTGAGACAACACAGAGGTCACAGAGAAGGGCAGGCGAAGTGACGCAAATCGGCATCATGATCGAAGGGTCGCGCGGGTTGAATTGGCCGCGCTGGAAGCGCCTGCTGCAAAAGGCCGAAGATTGCGGCTTTCAGTCCGTCTTCCGCTCCGATCACTTCACCAATCCCACCGGCGAAGACGACCAGGATTCGCTGGAATTATGGATGTCGCTCGCTTACGCCGCTTCGCATACGAAGTCGATCGAGTTCGGCTCGTTGGTGGCGCCGGTCACCTTCCGCCATCCCAGCATGCAGGCGCGTTATGCCGCCGCCATCGACGATCTCAGCGGCGGACGGCTGGTGCTGGGCATGGGCGCCGGCTGGCAGGAACGCGAGCATCGTAGGTTTGGCATTCCCTATCACGATTTCCCAACCCGTTACCAAATGCTGGAAGAAGCGCTGCAAATTACGCGGCGGCTGCTGAAGAGCGATGCGCCGATCGACTTCCATGGCGAGCATTTTCAGTTGGAGGATGCCATCCTGTTACCGCGTCCAGCGCGCCCCGGCGGACCACCGATCCTGATCGGCGGCAACGGACCCCGGCGCACACTGCCGCTGGTGGCGAAATACGCCGATGAATGGAACGCCGACGCGCTCGACGTCCATACGTACAGAGCGCGCCGCTCCATACTTGACGAACTTCTGCGCGCTGAAGGACGCGCCGTTGATGATATCAAGTATTCGCTGATGACAAGCGTCTACTACCGCCCGACGCAAGCGCAGCTGGACGCTTTTCTGCATGAAAGCGGTGTGAGCAGCGAGGCGCGCCAAGCGGGCAAGATCATCGTCGGCACGGGGGCGCAAGTCGTGGATCAGCTGGCGGCGCGCTTCGAAGCGGGCGTCGACCGCGTCATGCTGCGCTGGCTGGCGCTGGACGACATGGAAAACCTGGAACTGCTGGCGCGTGACGTGCTGCCCGCGTTCAGAGAATAGCTCGTCTTACGTCGAATCCATGTAGGGGCGACCTATCAGGTCGCCCTAGCCTTTCTTGCGCATTCCGTTTGCGGGCGACCCAATGGGTCGCCCCTACAGTTGTATCCTGCTTAGGATATAGGCTTACAAACTACTTCGCCTTCGGCCGGAACGCCACAATCCGGCTCTCATCCGTCGTCAGATAAGCGCCCTCGATCAAATCAATGCAATAGGGAATCGCCGGCATCACCGCGTCCAGGCAATCGCGGATGGCGCTCGGCTTGCCCGGCAGATTGACGATCAGCGCCTTGCCCCGTATGCCGGCCGTCTGCCGCGACAAAATCGCCGTCGGCACGTATTGCAGCGAGACCTGCCGCATTAACTCGCCGAAGCCGGGCATCATCTTCTCGCAGACCGCCTCGGTCGCTTCCGGCGTGATATCGCGGGCAGCCGGTCCGGTGCCGCCGGTCGTCACCACCAGGCTGCAGCCCCGCTCATCGACCAACTCAATCAGCGCCGCTTTTATCGCGTCCAACTCATCGGGCACAACCACGGATTCTGGCACCCATTCGTTGGTCAGCGCCTCGCTCATGTATGCCTGTATCGCCGGTCCGCCGAGGTCTTCGTAGACGCCGCGATAGGCGCGGTCGGAAACGGTCAATATGCCGATTCTGGCGATCATGCCACGGTCCTTTCCCATAGTAGAACTGCCCTATCTTAGCTATACTGGCGCCGTTTAGACAGTAGGAGCGAGCCAGACATGAGCGAACATGGGGATCTACGATCGCTGGTCGAGGGCGATGACGGCATCAGCGTTTTGCGCGGCGGCGGCAGGAAGCGCGATTGGAACGGCATCCACTACAAGACCGGCTTGTCGAGCAAAAATGTCAACGCCAGGGAGCTTTCGATCAATGTCGCCACCATCCCGCCCGGCGGCGTCGCCTACGCCCATATCCACGTCGATTTTGAGGTGATGCTCTACATCCTCGAAGGCGATGTGCGCCACGAATACGGCGATGGCTGCAAGCAAGTGGTGGATAATACCGCCGGCGATTTCATCTTCATCGAGCCGGGCATCCCGCACGAGGTCTTCAATTTGAGTGATTCTGAGCCGGTCGTCGCCTTTGTCGCCCGCTCAACCGCCGACGAGTGGGACAAGATTATTCCCTACGAGCGCTAGCGATCTGAATGCGATTCCGGGAATTCGGGCTTTTGCACTGAAAGTTGTAATGGCCTAACACGTAACTCCCGCAGTCTCTCTTTAAAATAGAACGTTGCAGGGGCGACCTATCAGGTCGCCCACGTTTATTGGACGCGCATTTGTGGGCGACCCACTGGGTCGCCCCTACAAATTCTTGTCTTCCTTGAAAACTAATGGTATATGAATGTTGCTGCGAAACGTGTGTAGAGCTAGAGAATCTTGATTACCCCCGCCAGAAAGCCTCGCTCAGATACTTGTACGCATTGTCCGGAAACAGCGTCACCACCGTGCCGCTCATCGCGCGCTCGGCCAGCGCCTCAGCCACCCGCAAGGCGCCAATCATCGCCGCCGCCGAACTAATCCCGACCAGGTAGCCCTCTTCCCGCGCCAGACGCAGCGCCATCGCATGCGCCTCCTCGGTGCGCACCGACAGCGCTTGATCGGCGAAGTTCCCGTCGAAGATGGCTGGCCGAATCGCCGATTCCATGTGCTTCAGCCCCTCCAAGCCGTGGAAAGGCGAATCCGGCTCTACCGAGACCACTTGTACCGCGGAACTGAATTCCTTGAGCCGGCGTCCCGCGCCCATCAAGGTGCCGCTGGTGCCCAAGCCGGCGACGAAGTGCGTCACCGCCCCCTTAGTCTGCCGCCAAATCTCGGCGCCCGTGCCTTGATAATGCGCCCGCCAATTCGCCGGATTGCTGTACTGATCGGCATAAAAATAGCGCTCCGGCTCACGGGCAGCCAGCGCCTGAACCGCTTGAATCGCGCCGTCCGAGCCTTCCAGCGGATCGGTGAAAACTAGCTCGACATCATAAGCGCGCAGGATGGCGACGCGCTCCGGGCTGACGTTCTCCGGCATAAAGAGCTTAACGCGATAGCCCTTGGCTGCCCCGATCATGGCGTAGGCGATGCCGGTATTGCCGCTGGTGCTATCCAGTATGATCTTGCCCGGTCGCAGCTGCCCACCCGCTTCAGCGCTGACAATGATGCCGTAGGCGGCGCGGTCTTTGACGCTGCCGCCCGGGTTCTGCCATTCTGCCTTCGCCAGCACGCGGACACCGGCCGGCAGATCTTTCGTCACCCGCCGGAAGCTGAGCAGGGGCGTATTGCCGATTTGCCGCTCGATATTGCGCGACGCGTCTTCGGTCTCGATTTCCGTCTCTAGCTCGGTTTTCACTAAGGTGGTCATCTGATTCTCGCCGGCGGTCGACTCCGCAATTCAGCAAAAAAGCCAACTTGCAAATCTGCGCGCCTCTCGGGCTTCCGTTTTACGGTGCCGCGCGCCTGCTTGCCAGTTGACTTCGTGTTTCAGTCTCGGATGCTGTTGGCTTTTAGCTCAGGCGGTTAAGCTCCGGTCCAAAGGCAACAACAACAGCACGGGCATTGGAGTCTTCGCATCTGGAACCCCAGATTCATCTGCCGCTCAGAAAGAGCATAGCGACATAAGCGGCGTCTGTCAACTTCGCGTCCTAGTGACGCTTTCCAGCGAATTTCTCTTGCCGGTCATTCTTTCTGGTCATCAAAAGACGCGCTGAATTGGAGCGGCGGCAATTCCAGCATATTCTCGGGGTAGGGCGCATAGAGCCGCTGCCGGACGCCCTCGTTATACCAGCCGACATAAATGCTGTGCTCACCGCTGTAGCCGGCTGGCAGGTCAAATTCATGCCTTGTGACAAAGCGCTCGCCAACCTCGAGGAATTCCAGGCGCACGGGTGGAATATCATCTGCTTGTGTCACGATTTCGAAGGGCGAGCCGGGCTGGTATCGCTCGCGCAGCGCGATAGCGAAGACGCGCAAGTCGCCGCCAATCTCGCCCCGCAGCTGCCATTCCAATTCCAAAACACTGCCTTCGCTGAAGCGCCAGGCTTCCAGCCGGATGGCATCGCCAAATACCGTGCCGTCCGCTATTGCGCCGGCGCCCAGGCGCTCAATTAGCTCTGAATCAATAAATGCGCCGATCGGGATAAGGTAAACATCCGACCGCTCGCCTGATTCCAGCAGCGGACGGATATTCGACCCGCCTGGATATGCGTACCAGCCGATATGTAGCTGCACGCTGTCGATGCCTTGCGCATCATCCGGCAGCTGCAAGATATAGTCATCTCGATAAATCACATCAGCCTCCCACCAGGTCGTCGGCAAGCTGCCCCAGCCGGGAAAGCTGTCGATGGTCGCCAGTGATTCGCCGCCGGAATCAATCAAGCTGATGAAGAGCGCATGCGGCGCCTCCGTTGGCTTCAGTGGCTGCCAATATAAAGTGAGCGGAATCTCGTCGCCGGGCGACCAACGCGCTGGCGCCGGAATCTCGTGCCCGATCAAGCTGATATCGCCCCAACGCGCGTAGCTTGGCGCAGCCGAATTGGGCAGCTGCCGCAGCGGAGGCGGGTGGTCGTATTGGGGAATGATGTAGACAATCGGGGCGGCGATGCTGAAGATAAACATGGGCAGGGCGATTAACAGCGGCGGTATCCGCAAGGCGCGTAAGCCCAGCGCCAGCAAAATGCTGATTGACGTTACGTAGGGAAAAAGCAGGCGCCCGATGCTGGCCATCGTCTGCAGCGTCCACCAAATGAGCAGGACGCCGCCAAGCGCGAGAAAGAGCGCCAGGAAGCCCGCTGCCGACAGCAAGAAGGCATTGCGGCGATTCCTCGCCAGAAAGATGATTGATCCAGCTGCGCCAATCAGCGATAGCGCGTCCATCAACAAGTAATGGGTCCGATTCGTCAAGATGCTGAAAGAACCGAAAAGCCCCCAATAGCTGATGCGCAAGCCTTCGAACTCGTCCAACAGCAGGCGCGTCAGCGAGATACCGCGCCGGCCGTAAAAGTCGAGCATCGTAGCGGTGCCGAAGAATTCGCCATATAGCGAGAGATTGCGCAGAAACCACCAACCGGTCAGCAGCAGGCAAGCCAGCGCAATCGAGCCGATGAGCACGACGAAGCCGCGCCGATCGCCCGTCCGCCGAAGCAGCCACAAGCCGGCCAGCCCAACAGCGGGCGCCAACGCCAGACCGCCCAGCTTGGACAGGGTCGCCAAAGCAATCAGCAGCGCCAGGCCGACGCTACGGCGCGTATCAAAACCGAGGCGCAGGGTCAGCAGCGCCAGCCAGCAAGCCAGCGATGAAAACATGGTCACCAAAACATCATTGCTGACCGATGTGGAGATGAAGAGGAACATGGGGTTGAATGCTGTCAGCGAAGTCGCCAGCAATGGCAATTCAGGCTGCGCCGGCATCACCGTTCTCGCCGACCGGTAAACCGCAGCCACCGTCACGGTCGCCATGCCCAGGGTCAGCAGCCTGATCGCATAAAGCGCTAAGGACGTACCCGTGAGATCAGGCGGATAGGGCTGCCGATAAAAGACTTGATTGCGGTTGCCCAGCCGTTCCGCATTCCCAATGAACGCATAAGGATTGCGCTGAAAATAATCATCGAAATCCGATGTGTCAAAGGCTGACCAAACCAAGGACATCAGCAGATAATAGAGCGGGGGCTGGCTGCCCTCCTGCGCATAGAGGAAGTCGTGCTCGGCGGACTGGACCGGGAGCGTTCCGGTTTCGGCAATCCATTTGATGACGCCTATATGAGCAATATTATCGGAAGCCTCGAAATGGGGCGCGCTGTAAATGTAGACGAGGCCCGTGCAGAAGAAGGCCAGGGGCAGCAGCCAGTGGAAAGGCAGTTTTCGCCACGCGGCCAAACGCCGCCCGAAATCGCCAATGCTCGGTCGTGCCGCTAGCGCCAAATGCAATCGCGCCGCCTTTCGTACGCCTGCCAAGAGCGCCTATCCATGTTACACTCTGTCATCTAAATGCGCTGATGGCAAAGGATGAATCATATCATGCGTTTGGCGCTGATCTCCGATATTCACGGCAACTGGCAAGCGCTGCAAGCTGTTTTAGCCGATCTGGAGCGCTGTGGCGATGTCGACCTGATCTGGTGCCTTGGCGATTTGGCCGCCTTGGGCGGGGGTCCCCACGAGTGCATTCAGGCGCTGCTAGCGCTGCGCGAAAAACATGGCGAGGATAAAGTGAAAATCATCGGCGGCAACACCGACCGCTACCTGGTGACCGGCGCTCGCATTGCCTTCCCGCCACCAAAAGAAGAGGGCGAATACGCCGCCTACCGCGACAATATCCTAAGCATGAGCGCCATCAACGCCTGGAATATGGAGCGGCTAACCTGGGAAGACTTTGCCCTGTTGCGCGATATTCTGGGGCGCGAATTGAAGCTGGATGTCGAAGATTACGGCATCGTGCGCGGCTTCCATGCCATACCGGGCGACGATGAGTCGACTGCGCTGCGACCGGACAGCCCTGACGAAGAAGCCGCTGACGCGCTGCTTGACCGGGGCGGGAGGCTGGCGCTTTGCGGCCATACCCATTTGGCGCTGGACCGGCACGTCGGCGGCTGGCGCGTGATCAATCCGGGCAGCGTCGGCTTGTCATTCGGCAATCCAGGTCTCGCTGAGTGGGCGCTGCTGGAATGGCGCGCTGGGGCGCTTGCGGTCGATTTCCGCCGTCCGGCCTATGACGTCACCAAGACGCTGCGTGATTGGGAGAGCTTGGGCTATCCAAAGCTGGATTGGATTCGGCCGAAACTGACGGGCTAGAACGTAGGCGCCGCCATGAATAGAAAACTATTCTTCGCCATTGGGCTTCTGATCTGGCTGCTGGCGACCATCGTCTTTCGGCTGGCTGGTCATCTATTCTTCCTCGATGACGATCCCGCGATCTTGACGATTCTATGGCTCGTGACCGTGACTGCGCTTTTCCTGATTGCCATCGCTCTTTTCCACCGGCATAAGCTGACGCGCCCGGAACGATTTGAAGCGGCGGTTCTTCTCGTGATTTCGGGCATGACGCTTGATGCTTTCATCAGCGAGCGCTTTGTAGACATCTTTCCAAATATGCCGGAATCATCTGCGGGCAGTTTCGGCGCTTGGCTGCTAATCGCCTACGCCAGTGTGCTGCTCGCCGCGTTTGCGCCCGCCCGCGATCACCGCTCGACTACTTGAATCGCGGGTCGCCGCAGCCAGTACCCCAACGCATAGGTCACAATCCCGGTGGCGACTGCCAGCAGGCAAATCAGCAATACGGTCGTCAAGGGCAGCAAAAGCGCCGCCTGAGTCGCCTCCTCGACAGCCGCGACATCGCGCAAATATATCTGTACGACGCCGCGGCAAGCCAGCGTGATGGTCGCCAGTCCGACGCCGAAGGCAGTCAGCCATAGCGGCACGAATCCGGTCACCCGCCGATTGTCGCCGCGCAGCGATGATGCGCTCTCGTTGACGAAAGCGAGCACGATCGCCAAATTGACCCAGCCCGCCAGCCAATCCTGGGCATTGGCGAGGTCTGTCCCGCGCATGACGTGGCTGATGCCGGGCTGGATACTGAGCGCCCCGAAGAATCCGCCTCCGACCAGCCAGAAGAGCGTAGCGGCCGCCACCCAATGCGGCGCCAACGACGCGTTTTCGTTGCGGCTGCTCAAGGCGCGATAGCTGTGCCCGGCGAGGATAATGTAACAAAGCGGGATCAGCGCGGTGGCGCCCAGGCTGGCGACCGCCGGCAAACCCAAACGCCCCAAGCTGATCAGGCTGCCGCCCAGAAAAACCAGCAGCGCGACAATCCTCAAGCCGTCAACCGCCCAATCGTCTTCGACCAGGCTGTAGCGCCGCATCAACCAGAACATGAGGCTCAACGCAGAGATCGGAAATGCGACTTGCAGGCGAAATGCGCCCATTGCCTCAAGCGCTCGACTCTCGAGCGGAAGCGCCGCGATCATGCTGAGGGCGATCAGCGCCAATCCAATTTGCCAGACGCGAAGGTAAACAGACGCATCCGCGTTGCGCCGGCTCGCCAGCAAGGTGATGAGCGCAGCGAGCGCCAGCGCCAAGTCCAATGCCAGGTCAAGATCGAACGCAGCGAGAAAGACCGACACAATCGCCAGCGCCGTCCATAATCGCCGCAGCCTAAGCGCGATCCGCCCGCACATCCCCGCGCCCGCCATCATGATGCCGCCTCCGACAAGTCCGCTGAGAATGGTGAGCTGGAATAACCGTTCGCTGAAGCTATCGACGCTTGCGGATTCGAGCATAGCGCTAAGCGGGTAATCGGGCAGCAGATCTATCGCTGAGGCCAGGAAACCGACGCCGTAAAGCAGCAGCAGCGCCACGGTTAGGCTTAGCAATTGATAAATCGCCTGTCCTCGCGGCGAAAGTTGAATCATGGCGGCGTCTGAGCGTCGGTCTCGGCGAGCTTCCAGACTTGCGCATCGCCATGATCAAAGATGCTTTCTGTCGTGAAGGCGTGAAGGTAGCGCTGCTGAACAATATCCAGCAATTGGCGAATTCCTGGCTCGCCCGCTGCTACCAGGTCGGGGAATACGACGATCCAGGTTGGCGGCGAGTCTTCCCATTCGGCGGTCAGCGTCTCCAAAACGCGCGCCGGCTCGAAATACCAGCGCCAGCCCTTGACCCAGGTTCCAGGCGGGAGCATGCCCGTCAGCGGATGCAGCTGTGGCGTGCTGTCGGTTTCTGGCAGCAGGAAAAGCGTATCTTGGGGCTCGGCGCGCTCGCGAAGCGCTTCCGCCGGTTCGCGGAATTCATCGTAAGCGAGAATCGCGCCCGCTCCCATCGGCGTCGGGATATAACTGACAGCTCCGGTCCAAAGCCAGCCGAGTCCGCCAGCGACGAGCAGGCCTGCTAATATCGCGCTCGGCGCGTCCCAAGCCCGCGGATTGGCGAGTTGCCGCCTGATTGTCGCCAATACGACGCCCGACATCACCGCGGCAATCGGCAGATGCGCCATGGCGTGGTTCTCGCCAGCGCGTGGATAGAGCAGGGTAGCGCTCGCCAACCAAAGCGCAATCAAAATGAGGTACCGGCGATCGCCACGGAGAGCGAGCGCGGCAAAGGGAAAGACCAGCGCATTCGTCAAGAGCAGCTTGCGAAAGAGATCGCCATCAAGCGGCACGCCATCCATGAAACCGCTGAGATTGAAGGTCCAATTCCAGAACACATAGCTATCGAGCAGGTCCCCGCTCCACAAAGCGATCCACTGCATCAAGGGCAGAATCAGCGTCGCGCCCGCGTACACCAGCGCCAGTCTCCGCCTGCTCACGGTCAGCAGCAGCCAGGCGCCCATGAATCCGACCGCCAGCCAGGCGTGCTGCTTGAATAGCGTCGCCGCGCCCATCAGCAGACCCACGGCCGCAATCTGCTTTGCCGAGTGGCGCTCGCCATTTCGAAAGTACGCGACCAGCGCCGCCAATAGGCAAAGCGCCACCAGCGAATCGAAATAGAGCAAACTGTTGCCATAAACCGGTTCCCACCAGGCGAAGACGGCGGCGGCCAAAATTCCCGCCCATTCGTCGCCTGTCAGTCGCTTCGCTAACTGATACACCAGGGCGGTAAGCGCCAGCACAAGCGCGATGTTGAGCAGTTTGGCCAGCAAGCCCGGATCAATGTCGATCAGCGACTGAGCGGCCGCCGCCAGCAAGGAACTGCCGGGCGCGTGCTGCTCCCAAATGTCGCCAAAAAGCGTCATGCCCCGGTTCATCATCCAGGGAATCGCCACCTGTCCCGAATGCGCCGCCGGCGACAGCCAAAGCAGATGCGTCAGGATTTGCAGCGCGAGCAGCGTGTAGAGCAGTCGGCGTGGCAAGGCGGTCTCCCGATGGCTACTGCGGCGAATCGATTATCATAACAGCGATATTCCCGAAACTGTCTATATTATAGGGCAAGCGCCGTCGCTTGCTTGCGCACCGATTTACGTTACATTAGCTTAGGCAATACCTCGCAGTGGATTAAGGGTGTGACATTGGCGGAGTTTGACGACAACTACTTCGAAAAAGGCTTGCAACTGCTGGAAGCCGGCGATTTCGAAGGCGCAATCGCCCTCTTCGACAATGCCGTTAAACTCGGGCTGGGCGATATCGCCGCGATCCACGTCTGCCGCGGCGAGGCGCTGACGGCGCTCGGGCGTATGGATGCCGCCATCGAAAGCATCAGCGCCGCTCTGTCCATCGAGCCTTATCTGGCGGCGGCTTATTTCGCGCGCGGCAACATACGGACGGAGCAGCGTGAATTCGATTTGGCGATCAACGATTATACGATGGCCATCCACATCGAGCCGGACTTTGATGAAGCCTACTACAGTCGGGCGCTGGCTTATGAAGAGCGGAAGCGCTACGCCGACGCCGAAGCCGACCTGACGCGGACGCTGGACTTAAACCCAAACGCGCTGGCCGCCTACGAAGCGCGCGGACGGATGCGGGCGGCGCAGTTCAAATTCGACGACGCCATCGCCGACTTGAGCTTCTACCTGCGCAGCGGCGGCGGCAAAGAATTCGACAACCACAGCGAGACGCAGAGTTACCTGCTCATCCTGCGCGCGCAGCGGCTCTTCTGGCGGCTGATTCCGGGGGTGGCGCGGCGGGGTTAGTAAATTGGAGTGTGTTGCAAATCCTTTGCTGATAGAGTATCGTTTACTTGAAGTCATGCCCACAGCGGACCTCAACATCAAGTTGGAGAGCAAGCCGATGGAAGCGAATCCGCGAATCAAAACGCAAGCAAGGGCATCCATCGAAAATGATTCCGCACAAGTGGAGTTTCTTGATGATATCCGAGCCAGCCTGAAGGACATGCAAGAAGACAAAGTCTTGCCGGCCGAAGACGCGCTGAAATTGATTGAATTGGGCTTGAACGACGATGAGCTTGAAAGTCGTCTTCCCCAATAGTTTTACCCGCAAAGCAAATCGACTCGCTCGCAAGCCCCCCACATTAGCAGCCGAACTTCGTGCCTTAAAAGTACAGCTTTCTCAAGGCGAGAGACCCGGAGACCGGTTGAGAGGCGTGGGCGCGGTTGTATTCAAAGCTCGACTCGCAAATCCCTCAGCTAGTAGAGGCAAGTCCGGCGGCTTTCGCGTCGCCTTCATGTTGAGCAAGATCAGATCACAATGCTCGCAGTTTGTATGAAGCCCAAGTGCGATGACGTTCGGCCGCAGCAACTTCGGTGCATTCTGAGAGAGCTTGAAGTGATTTAGTTGTGGCTTACTAGGCTTGCGGGTCGGACGGGATGTAGTCGCTCCAAGCACGGATGAATTCGGCCTTCAGTGATGCAAAGCGGTTAGCTAAGAATTCTTCAAACTCCCGTTTTCTTAGAGCGAGCGAAGGCAAATCAGTAGCGTTGCACACGAGTTTTTTTTCGTGCAATTCTAGTTCCTCATGATATTGTATCGTTCCATACCGTCCATCGCTTTGCAACCGCTTCAGATGTTCAATGAAAGTGTGATCTCCATAGTCTACAAAGTCTTCCACCGCAACAATCGCCAGGTTGCCAATCGAATTAATGGGACCTTCGTATTGATGATAATAACTTGGTGGTGAAATCAGCCGAGAAATTGGAACGATATGAAGCACATGAAATCCTTCCGAGTTTTGGACACGGTTCGCCATTACATATCGGAGCAGTAGATACTCTGGAAAGTCATCCTTTAAATAGTTTTTCTTGTGTACACGGTCCTTTATGTGATTTTCATGCCAGATGTTTAGCACCTGCCTCCAGATGTTTTCGGGCGGTAAGGGATCCAAGTACGACATGCTGCTAACTACCTCCTTCAGTTTGCTATCTCCAGATCCTCTCCATGAATCCTGCAAAATGTCCAACAAGAAATGCATGGGCAGACTTTTGCCTAAAGTGCTGCGCTTTTCCTCCCAGCCTTCTAACTCTGACAGATCACTAATGTCATATCGCACCTGAAATGCTGTCGCAATCATAGACGCAATCTGCAAGTCAGAATGAAAGTAAGGAAGCTTGTTGCTTCCAACACGCTGGTATGAGAGCACGGGTTTCATAACCTGGTACACGAATTCGACAGATTCAATAAGGCGTTGTTCGAGTCTTGACAGTTCTAGTCCTCGAATCTCTTCGGGCAGTCTTTTCAAGTCTTTATCGGCGACACCAGCCCCAACGCAGGCCGACAATAGATTGAATCCAACCGGGCTCGGCTTATCGACTTTTACAGGTCTGAAGAATGCTTCGTAGTTTTGCGTGAGGCATTGCCCCAAGCCAAAAACATATTCAAATAGTGTGTACTCTCGATTGATACGAGATTCTTTGTCCGGCGCTTCCGCAGCAACATCAAGATTGAATCCATGGCTCTCCAAGGCTTCGTATTTTCTCCAGATCGCTTCGATGATTTCGAGATTATCGATACGGTATCGATAATCCAGCCATTGCGCCGCATAAATCTCATATCGGGTAAGTTTGATACCTTGGGTATTTAATATAGTGAAAATGTGAGCTAGCTCACTTTGCGGACCAGCAAATATTATGACAGGCACTTCCACCCTGCCAATATCCGAATCGCTGCGGATCGAATCTAAGAACGATCTAACTTCTTTGTAGTAAACACTGTTAACTACTGATAATTCACGATGCGCAATGTAGTAGTCGTAAGAATCTACTTCCAGTTCAAGCAAATCGCGGAGCAATTTATCGGCTAGGGAACTTGCGCTCCATCCGTCTTCTTCAGTAAATCCTTGGCTGTCCCAAACCCATTCCAGAATCTTGCGCTTCAACCTGGTGATATTCGGTTCTTCCACGCAGTCGAAGTCAGACCAGTCATTTAGGCTTCGTGCAACTATGTTTACAAACTCGTCGGTTAGCTCGGTAGCGGTAAATGAGTTGTTCGGTTGACTCGCATATTTTCTCAGCGTTTGTGTACGCTGTAGGCCGTCAATCAGCTTGTAATCCACCGTTGAACTTTGGCTATTTCTGCCTCTAGCCAGTAATAGCGAACCGAAGGGATAGCCTTTCTTGATTGAGGTGACTAGATCTTCTTGTTTCTGTTTTGACCAAACGATCCGGCGTTGAAATTCCGGAATGGTTACTTTTTTGTTCCCGCGAGGTTCTCGCGAGGTTGCATCAATGAGTTCTTCCACCGTCCAGGTCGCATATGTCGTGTGTCTTCCGATCGCACTCATAACGCTTCCGCCTTCTGACTTAGATCCAAACAGTACACGAGAACACCCTCGCGCTCTTATGACTCAATTAGATCAAGAATGGATGGAATCGTCAACTCAGTCGGGAGTGCATGGGAGTCGAACCCACCAGCGCCTGCTCTGCGCAACCGCTCACCGGTTTTGAAGACCGGGGCATCCACCGGGACACATCCACCCCCTCGCGTCCCGCCATTATAACTTGCGCCACCCCTACTTCAATACGCCGATACGCGTTATCATCAAGGCGTAGCCCAATCCATCAAAGGAGCGATCAATGCCCGCATACCTCTTGGTGCGCGCCGAGGTCACCGACATGGAACAGTACGCCGAATACATGAAGTTGACCCCTGCCATCGCCGAAAAATACGGTGGCGAATTCCTCATCCGCGGCGGCGACAAGGTCGTCCTTGAAGGACCGGACGCGCCCGAACGCATCGTCTTGCTCAAATTCGACAGTATCGAGGCGGTAGAGCGCATGTACAACTCCGATGAATACCAGGCGGCGATCAAAGTGCGCGAAAATGCGGCTGAGGCCTCCTTCATTGCCATAGAAGGCGCCGAGTAGCAATCATGGCGAAAGCTGTAGGGGCGACCTATCAGGTCGCCCGCCGGAACGCGGACGCGACGGGGCGCATGAAACTTGTCCTCTTTGACATTGACGGCACCCTGCTCATCAGCCGCGGCATCGGGCGCGAAGCCAAACGCCTGGCGATGCAAGAATGCTTCGGCATGACCGGCGACCTCGACAATCACGTCTTCGGCGGCAAAACCGACTGGCGCATTGTCGCGGAATTGCTGGCGCCGCACGGCCTGTCAGTCGCCGATGTCGGGCGGGCGATGCCGGCTTACGAAGGGGTCATGGCGCGGCACATGCGCGCGATCATGGGCAAATACCGCGCCGACCCTATCCCCCACGCTATGGAGGTGGTCAGCGCGCTGCGCCAACGCCACGATACGCTCGTCGGCTTGGTCACCGGCAATACATCCAAGACAGCGGCGGTCAAACTGGAGATGGCTGGATTTGACCCAGCCTGGTTCACCGTTGGCGCCTTCGGCAACGAATCCGCCGAGCGCGACGACCTGACGCGGCTGGCGCTTCAACGGGCGTGTGAACTCACAGGCGCGTTTATCGATGGCGCCGATGTGATTGTCATTGGCGATACGCCCGAGGATATCAGAGCGGCGCGCGCCATCAATGCGATAGCGGTCGCCGTCTGCACCGGTTATGTGCCGCGCGACAAACTGATCGGCAGCGATCCCGACTTTCTGCTGACTGACCTGAGTACATTTTTCGAATTGATCCCGATGTGAGTAGACACGCGCGCGACCTTGCCGCAGCGCGCAGAACTCTCTCTAGTCCTCCGCGTTTAGCTCCCCTCCCTCTTTATGGGGGAGGGGCCGGGGGTGGGGGCTTTCTGCTCGCAATGTTAGCACACTAAGGTTCTCGACCCATGCAGATTCGGACGCCCAAAAAATACCAAGGGGTACAGCGGCGCAATGTCATCGGCTGCCGTCGGCTGTTCTTCTATCTATTGATGCTGACGCTGATCGGGCTCGGCATCGCCATCGCGCTCAACCGCGCGACCCTGGCGCCAATTGTGCAAAATGTGGTTTACGATTTCATCGGCCAACTCGAAGACACCGCCGCGACCATGGCGGTGCCCGAACCCACACCCACGGTCGACCCGCGCAACAGCCTGGTCGAAGCCAACAACTATTGGCTCAGCGGCGCGCTGGATGAAGCCACCGACCTCTATATCGAAATCGCCGACTCTATGCCGAATTCGGTCGAGGTCTTCCGCCGCATCGCCATCGGCTTAATCAACGAGAGCCGCTATCAGGAGGCGGTTGATTACGGCCAGCGCGCCATCAATGCCGATCCCTTTGACGCCGATGCCTGGGCGGTTTATGCCTGGGCGCTGGATTGGGACAAACGCGCGACCGAGGCGCTCGCGAATGTCTTGCACGCGCTGGAATTGGCGCCGGACAACAGCCGCGCCGGCGCCTATCTGGCCGAAGTCTACAGCAGCCTAGGGCAAGCGCAGCGCGCCGAACTGGTGCTGGATGACTTGCTGGATGCCGATCCCAATAGCGCCGAAGGCATCCGCGCCCGCGGGCTGCTCAAGTGGAACCGCCATGACTTTTCCGGCGCGCTGGACGACTTCAAAACGGCTTACAGTCTGGCTGACAATATGAGCTATATCGCCATCGATATCGCCATCATCGAAAAAGACCTGGGCAATTATGAAACGGCGCAAGAATTCCTGCAGCAGGTCGTAGACGCCGACCCCTACAACCCGCACGCGCTCTTTCGATTGGGCGAGATCGCTGTGAGTTTCGAAGGAAATCCGGCGCAGGCGATGCGCCATCTGCAAGATTGCGTCGACCTGAACCCGGATTATCTCTACTGCCACTTCATGCTCGGCCGCGCGCAGGAGCGTCTCGGCTCAATTGAAGACGCGGCCGCCTCCTTCGGGAGAGCAATCGAATTGGGCAGCGATAACCCGCAGCATTATTATTGGGCGGGTTACTCACAGATTCTGCTCGGCAATTGCGCGCGCGCCCTGGCATACCTGGAGCCGGGCTTGCGCCTCGCCCGTGAGAGCGTGCCGCCACGTTTCGTCGCCGATATTGAAGCGGTGATACCGGATTGCGATCCCACCTTCTTTGGGCGCGCCGCCGCGGAGGATGAGCCCGCCGGTTAGGACTGTAGCGGCGAGAATCGCATCGCGCCTACAGGTCAAAATAACGCAGGCTGGCTTTCATGTCTTCAATTCGATCCATCTCCAGCACCATCACCGGTTCGCTCAGCGATTCGCGAAGTTGCGGCAGCAAGCGCTCGTAATCCAGCACGCCTTGATCCCAGTCAAAACCGTAATGTTCATCCATCACGCCGTTGTTGTTATTCATATGCAGTTCAATCACCCAGGGCGCTAAGGCCCCCAGCCAATCATCGAAGCTCACATCGGGATCGGAAAAAAGCGTGGCATGCCCCACATCAATGCAGGCTTTCAAATGCGGGTGATCCAGCTCTTGCAATAGATTGCCGATAATCGTCGGGTCGAACTCCCACATATTTTCGATGGCGACCACCACGTCATAAGCGCGCGCGTAATCGCCCAGCGGACCCCAAAAATCGACATTGCGTTGATGCCAGCCCTGCCGATAAACCTCATTGTGCAGCAGACCAATATAATTGGCGTGCAAAACCACTTGCTGCACACCCAGCAGATCGGCGATTCGTATCACATGCTCGTAGCGACCGTAAGACACCATATTGATGCGTTCATCGGGGCTGCCCGATACCAGGTCCATGAAGGGACCGTGTATCGTCAGCTTGCCCGGCACATCGGCCAAGACCGCGCGATACTTGTGCTCAAGCCTCCGCCATTCGCCATCCAATACATTTGGCAGGGAAAAAGCCATTAACTCAACGCCCAAGCCCCGTTCACAAGCCAAGGCGACGCATTCATCAAAATTGCCGATGCCGGCGCTGAGTGACACCTGATCGCTCATTTGGAATTTCCGCTTGGCTCGTGGCGCGAGTCGAGACGCAATGTGGAATGCGTGGCAAAAGTCTCGTGTCTTTAATTAGCTTACAGCAATATTAGACTGCCTTGCAACAGTTTCGTTCGTACTGCGCCGCTAACTCAAGTAATGCCAAGAATATAAGGAGAACGCCTGCCAAACGATGGATACCGCCAAGATAACCGAAACGCTGTATGGGCGAGCGAAGGGCAGTGTCCGCGCAGTGGTGGCTCGCGTGCTTTTGCCATTTATTCCAGTTTGATTTTCTCACGTCAAACTTGGCGCCACACAGCATTAAATTTCGCGCGCTTGCGCCAAGCGCCCATAGCATCTTAACCTACCCACGCCATGCAGTCTGGATTACCATCTTGGTCCGGGGAGGGCAGTCGCATGAGGTCCGCGCGTATCCTGGTGATACTTCCGGCGCTGAACGAAGGGCGCAATATCGCGCGCGCCCTGCGCGGCATTCAAGTACTTCTGCCCCATGCGGACGCGCTGGTCATCAACGACGGCTCCAGCGACGACACCACTGCCGAGGCGCAATCGGCGGGCGCGCTTGTGCTGGATTTGCCTTTCAATCTCGGAATCGGCGCGGCGGTGCAAGCCGGTTTTCAGTTCGCTCGCGCGAATGACTACGATATTGTTTTGCGCAACGATGGCGATGGCCAGCACGCGCCCGAAGCCAATATCGCGTTGCTGGCGCGCCTGGAAACGGGCGATGTCGATGTCGTCATCGGCTCGCGCTTCATTGACGCGCGTGGCGATTATGGGACGCCTCTGCCGCGGCGGTTGGGAAGCGCCATCCTCGCGCGCCTGCTATCCGCCATCATCAGCCAGCGCGTCACCGATCCCACTTCGGGCTGCGCCGCCTTCAATCGCCGTGCCATCAAGCTCTTCTCCGATGCCTACCCACACGATTACCCCGAGCCCGAAGCGATTGTGATGCTGCACCGCAGCGGCTTGCGCCAAGTAGAGGCGCCCGTCAAGATGATCCCGCGCCAACACGGCGACTCCTCGATCACGCCCCTGCGCTCGGTCTATTACATGCTCAAGGTCATCCTCGCGATCTTGATCAACCTGCTCCGCCGGCCGCATCTGGATGGCTAGCCGGCCGCTGTTCTCGCTGCAATGCCCGGCGCTTGCTCCATTGACATTGGCGGTAATCAAATGCGAATTAAATTCGAGTCGCTTTTGGCGCTTTTAATGTGTTATAATGTCGGCGCGGATATTCTGCTCCTATACCAATATGTCAAGAAAGAGGAGAACATGAAGACCAGACTTACCCTTTTGTTGATCGTTGTTATGGCGCTTTCGTCTGTGGGCGGGCTCGCCATAGCGCAAGATATGAGCGAAGTACAAATCCTGTACTGGCAGGCGTCGTCGATCCTGAATCCTTATCTCTCCGGTGGCACTAAGGATATTGACGCCTCGGCTATCGTATTGGAACCGCTTGCAAATTGGGCGCCAGATGGTTCGCTGAATCTAAACTTGGCGGCTGAGATTCCAACGCTGGAAAACGGCGGCATCAGCGAGGACCTTACTTCCATTACCTGGAATCTGCGCGATGACATCGTATGGTCGGATGGCACTCCCTTCACCGCCGCCGACGTCGTCTTCACCTGGGAATACTGCACCCATCCCGAAGCCGGCTGTGTCCAAGCCGATGAGTTCGTCGGCGTGGTCAGTGTGGAAGCGATGGGCATGCACTCGGTAACCGTCACCTTTGACGCTCCCAAGCCGAATCCCTTCCGGCCCTTTGTTTCTCACATCCAGCCAATCTTGCAGAAGGCGCAATTTGGCGACTGCATCGGCGCCGAGATGGCTGCTTGCAGCGACCAGAACTTCGCGCCAATTGGCACGGGACCGTTCATGGTCGAGGAGTTCCGCCCCAACGATGTCGTTACCTACGTCCGCAACCCCAATTATCGCGACGCCGATATGGGCAAGCCAGCGTTTGACCGCGTAGTCTTCAAAGGCGGCGGCGACGCCGAATCGGCCGCGCGCGCTGTGCTGGAGACGGGCGAAGCCGATTACGCCTGGAACCTGCAGATTTCACCGGTCGTGCTGGACTCGATGGAAGCGGCTGGCAACGGGCAAGTGGTTGTGGCCTACGGGCAAGCCATTGAAACCATCTGGATCAACGGCACCGATGTCAGCCCGGACAACCCCGATCGTTCCGTCTTTATGGCAGATGGCAGCAACGCTCATCCCTTCCTCAGCAACAAGGCTATCCGCCAGGCGATGTCCATGGCCATTGACACTAACGTCATCGCCGAGCAGTTGTACGGCCGCTCGGGCCGAGCAACCTGCAATTTCATCAATTCGCCAGCGTCCAATGTCTCGCCGAATACCTCTTGCGATCAGGACATTGCCGGCGCCAACGCGCTGCTGGACGAAGCCGGAGTGCTGGACAGCGACGGTGATGGCATCCGCGAATACAATGGGCATCCCCTCCGCGTGCAATATCAGACCAGCACCAATGCCGTGCGCCAGAATACGCAGGCGCTGATCAAGCAATGGTGGGCGGAAATCGGCATCGAGACCGAGCTGCGCAATATCGATGCTGGCGTTTTCTTCGGCGGCGATCCAGCCAGCCCCGACACCTATCAGAAGTTCTACTCCGATGTGGAGATGTACACCACCGGTTCGTCATCGCCCGATATGGAGAGTCTGCTCTCGAATAATCGCTGCGGACAAGCCCCGGGACCCGACAACAACTGGACCGGCTCCAACATCATTCGCTTCTGCAATGCTGACTATGATGCCGCTCTTGACGAATTGAGCCAGACCGCGGGCCAAGACGCGCGCGCGGCTGTCATCATTCGCCTGAATGACATCCTGGTCCAGGAGTACGCGCTGATTCCGCTGGTTTACCGTTCATCGGCTTCGTCCGCTTACTCCAATTCGCTTGGCGGCGTGGACATCAACGGCTGGGATTCGGAAATGTGGAACATCGAGGACTGGTATCGCAGCGACATGTAAAGGGCTATTCACCCCAATCCACGCACCCCTTCCCTCCAGATTGAGGGAGGGGGACTTATTCAGGTTGTGCAGGGGCGTTTCGCCGAAACGCCCCTACAGCGCACCGATGTAGAGCGAGACAGCAAGGGGCAAACCCATGGGCAAATATGTCGTACGAAGGCTGCTTACCGCCATACCAACCATTCTTGTTATTAGTTTCATTATTTTTGCGATTGTAGACTTATCTCCCAGCGACCCCACCAGCAACCTGCCGATGACCATCCCGCCGGAGGTGCGGGCTAAGGTTCGCGAAGCCCTTGGCGCCGACGACCCCTTCGTCGTCAAATATGTCAAATGGCTGAATCAATTCTTCATCGCCGAGCCTTTGAACCTCATCGAAACATCATTCGGCATCACCTTTCCCGGCTCGGAAGAGCGCGTGCGCGTCATCTCCTGGGCGACGCGCGGTCCGGTGATCGACATCATCGCCCAGCGCTTGCCGCAAACGCTATGGGTCGTCGGATCGTCTTATATCCTCGGTGTGTTGATTGCCGTGCCGGTGGGTATCTATTCGGCGTATCGGCAATACTCGATTTTTGACCAAGTTGGCACCTTCTTGATGATGGTGGGTTTCTCGGTGCCGACATTCTTCACCGGTTTGATGTTCATCATCGTTTTCAGCGTCAATCTAAAGTGGTTCGATTCGGTTTACGACACCACCCTTGTCGTTACCGATATCGAGACCTTGCGGCAGCAGTTGAATCAAATGGTGATGCCCGTTACCGTGCTGACGTTGTACACAACAGCGCAGATGAGCCGCTATACGCGCGCATCCACGCTGGAGAACCTGCAGCAGGATTTCATCCGCACGGCGCGCTCCAAAGGCTTGACCGAGCGCGTGGTCGTGGGCCGCCATGTCGTGCGCAACAGTCTCATCCCGGTGGTCACGCTGATTGCGCTGGGCATCCCCGGCATCTTCGCCGGCGCCCTCATCACCGAGCAGATTTTCCGCATCAATGGCATCGGCCAGTATCTGATTATCGCGATTCAGGGCGGCGACTTGCCCACCGTGCAAACCGTGACCTTCATCTTTGCCGTGCTAGTCGTGCTCTTTAACATTGTCGCCGATGTGCTTTACGGCATTCTCGATCCGCGTGTCACCTATACGTAGACGAATACAGGCTGAGATTATGAGCGCGAAAGCGAAGGCGAAACCGGCGCAACTCGAAACGGCGGAAATGCAAAAGGCGCGCACCTTTGTCGGCGATGCCTGGAATCAATTCCGCAAACATAGGTTGGCGATGATCGCCATTGGCGTCTTAACGGTGATTATCCTCGGCGTCTTGTTTGGACCGCTCTTTTGGACGCTGGACCCCGAATACATCAATTTCGGCGTCGCCTATCAGGTTTCCTCGCCCCAGCATCCCTGGGGCACCGACAGCTTGGGGCGGGATACGCTGGCGCGCGCGTTGCAGGGCGGCCGCGTCTCGCTGATGATTGGGATTTCCGCCATGCTGGTATCAATCACCATCGGCACGGTCATTGGATTGGCCTCCGGCTATTTCCGCCGCCTAGACAACCCGCTGATGCGCATGACCGATATCTTTATCGCCCTGCCGCAGTTACCGCTGCTGCTGGTCTTGATGATGCTCTTTCGCGAACCGCTGAAAAGCGCATTTGGCGTCGAAGGCGGCGTTTTTATCTTGATGGTCTCCGTCATCGGCGGCTTGCAATGGATGCCGACGGCGCGACTCGTGCGGGGTGAGGTATTGACGGTTAAATCGCGCGAGTTCATCACCGCCGCGACCGCCGTGGGCTCACAAGACGGCCGCATCCTCACCAGTCATATCCTGCCAAATGTGATGAGCCCGGTCATCGTCGCCGCCACCTTCAGCATCGCCAGCGCTATCATCACCGAATCGGCGCTGTCCTTCTTGGGCTTGGGCTTCCCGCCGGACTTTCCCACCTGGGGGCGCTTGCTCTTTGATGGCAAGGATTACCTGACGATCACTTGGACGCTGGTCTTCTGGCCCGGCATGTTAATCTCGCTGACCGTGCTCTGCGTCAACTTCATCGGCGACGGCTTGCGCGACGCCTTGGATCCGCGCTTGCGCAAATAAGCCTGCGGGTACTTTTTTAGGATGCTGGAGCGCGTCGCAAGGGCGCGCTTATTTGTTGCGACTTATGCCTGCGTTACAATGATTGCAAATTAAGGATCTGCGAGGCGCCCCTATGCCCTACATCAAACAGATCACCATCGACCAGGCCAGCGGGATGCTCAAGAAAGAACTGGACAAGGCGATTGCTCGCGCGGGCCGCGTCTGGAATATCGTGCAGATTATGTCGCTCAACGCGCGTGTGATGAAATCGGCGATGGAAATGTACGGCGCCACCATGTTCGCGCCATCGCCTCTATCGCGACAGCAGCGCGAAATGCTCGCCGTCGTCGTCAGCAAAGCCAACCACTGCGTCTACTGAATTCGCTCCCACGCCCATGACCTCCGTGCCGAGGTCGTTGAAAACATGGACGACGCGCAGGCGGACGCCTTTGTCGAAGCCATCGCCCGCGATTGGCGCGCGGCGCCCTTGAACAAAGTGGATCGCGCTCTCTGCGCCTACGCCGAAAAGCTCACGCGCGCGCCCTCCGAAATGGGCGAGGGAGACGTGCAGCGGCTGCGAGCGGAGGGCTTGGATGATGTCGCCATTCACGACGCGACGCAAATCATCGGCTTCTTCAATTACATTAATCGAGTTGCCGATGCCTTGGGCATTGAGCCGGAACGCTTCGTCCGCCCTTGGGGCGAAAACTAGCGCGCAGCATTCCCCCGCTTCCACTTCCGAATACCCTTGCCGCCGCCTTTTCACCTCGCTTCTATCGAGCGCTTCGCTAATTTGACCAATCTGTCTGAAATCGAGGCTGATTCTTCGTAGACAATCTACGAAAAATCCGCTACTTCAAGGTTTCATGTATTGCAATGTGTCAACATTTATACACATAATGATATTATAGAGATGGAATAGGACTGATCTTGTTAAGACTGTATTCGTTTGAATGACTATTGAGAAGCGGTATGCCCATTGCAGTCAGTTGGAACGATCGGTCAAAGGGTTTCATCGAGAGCAGTTTTCACGATCCGTGGACGCTGGACGAATTCATTGAAGCGCGCAAAGCCTGGTACCGAATGATCAAGTCCGTAGACCATCGAGTGCCAATCCTGCTCAACTTGCGCGATTCGCATATGATGCCGGAAGGTGCGCTGCGTCAATTCTGCGCCATTCATCGCACGCCGCATCCCCGTCAAGGTCATATCTACATCATGGGTCTGAACGCAAGCTACCAAAAATTATCGTCGTATCTCTTCGCTGGCGTCGTAGATCCTGACAAGTCGGTACGCCTGGTGGATTCTATCGACTGCATAATCAGCCCCCAGTAGCCAAGGCTATCCGACTTTTCTCCGCAGGCGACTTTATCGCCGCCTCTGGCAGCTTTGGCGAGAATCGTATTCTATTCCCGCTTGATATTCACGTCTGCGCCCGGCTAGATTCAGCGTCGATGCCGCAGTTTCTCACTTCTCAATACATCCAGAAACGTAATGGTAGTGTCTGCCGTCTGGACGAGAATTCGAAAAGAATCCAATGTGTGTACGGGCGAGCCGGTGGCTCGCCCATTGTTACCCGGCGTCGTTAAATCTATATTCGTTTGACTGACTTGAAACCGCTTGCTCGTCAAGGTCGCAAGAATCGGAGTGTGCTTTGTCTGCCTTCCGTTTATGATTTGAACACGCGATATGGAGACCGGAAAGACGCATGACAAGCAGCGAACAGTATGAGCATCAAGCCGAACTCGTAGCGCAAGTATGCCGTTATCTTCAGGAGATTCATCCGGCCACAGCCAGCTTGCAGGCGCTGGGCGATCGTTTCTACATCAGCCCCTATCACTTGCAGCGCACCTTCAAACGGGCAACCGGCGTATCACCGCGGGAATATGCCGAGAATCTGCGGCTGAAAGACTTCAAGGCGAATCTACAAAATGGCGCGCGCATAACCGATGCCATCTTTGGCGCCGGCTTCGGTTCGTCGAGCCGCCTCTATGAACAAAGTGACGAGAAGATCGGCATGACGCCATCGGCTTATCGCAAAGGCGGCGCCGGCATGACGATTTTCTTCAGCGCCGTGCCTTGTCCACTCGGCTTCCTCTTGGTCGCCGTGACCGAGCGCGGCATCTGTAAGCTTAGCCTGGGTGATGCGCCCGAAAGGCTCATCGCCGACCTGGAGGCGGAATTCGCCCGCGCCGAACGCATCCGCGATGACGAAGGCGTCGGCTTTTGGGTGGAGCGCGTCATCGCCTGGCTGGAAGGCTGGCAACCCAATCTGGATCTGCCGCTGGACATTCGCGCCACCGCCTTCCAGCTCAAAGTCTGGCGCGCGCTGCAAGCGATCCCGGTCGGCGAAACGCGCAGCTATGGCGAGCTTGCTGCCGCCATTGGCCAACCGAGCGCCAGCCGCGCCGTCGCCAATGCTTGCGCCCGCAACCCGGTCGCGCTCGTCATCCCTTGCCACCGCATCATCCGCGCTGACAAGAGCCTGGGCGGCTACCGCTGGGGCGTCGAGCGCAAACGCGCCATCCTCGAGCGCGAGCGGCAATATCGCCAGCAGGGATAGGCGTCCCGCAGTGTCGATAGCTAGTGCTTGCGGATCCCCTTGATTTTATGGGCGAAATGCGGAGATGGGCAGCTGCCGGGCGCGCGCTCTCAGCCTGAATTAGTCCGTCTCCACGCCCGCAAAGAACTCAGGCGGCTTGGAGCCGATGAAGGCGAGTACTTTGTCAATGTCGTAACCCACTTGCTCCAGGAAGCCCAGGATGTCGATGAGCACCCAGTTTTCCGCCAACTTATCGCCTTCGACGCGCCAGAAATCCATGTAGCGCAGCTTTATTGCTTTTCCGCTGGCGGGAATGCCAAACCAGTCCCCGGTGTGGGTGGCATGCTGATAGCCATGCGCGGCTACATAGTCCCCTTCCGCGATGCGGATCTCGTCGCGCGCCACTTTATCGGGAATCGCATTGATGGCAGGCCGACGCAGCACCTCCTCAAACTCCTGGACGCCGCGCAGGGTGCCGATACCCGCTGGCCCGTACCAGGCCATGTCCTCGGTCCAGAACTCCTCCATAATCCCGAGCACGCTCTTGTTGAGGGCGATATATAAACGTTCGATAAGTTCTTTGTTCTTTTCTTCTCTGCTTTGTTCAGCGGACATATCTTGATCTCCTTCGTTAATAGATTGATACATGTCGATTCCTGTCGTAGAATCCTACAGACAATAGTAGATTGCTGACAACCGACAGAATGCGTTTCGGCTATGCTAAACCAGAGCAGTCCGGCCGGCGCCAGGACTCGACCGCAAGACTACAGACCATTGCTGAAGAGATTGTAGCGCGCGCGGAGGTGAATGAATGAATATTGGAACCGGCAGTCCCGAGCGCCAGGTCTACATTGGCGGGGAGTATGTTCCCGAAAATGAGGCCAGGATCTCTATCTTCGACCATGTCGTGCTCTATGGCGATGCCGTGTACGATACGGCCTGCGCATGGGGCGGCAAGGTGTTCAAACTGGATGCGCATGTGGATCGGCTATTCGAGTCCGCTCATGCCCTAAAAATTGCGGTCCCTCTCGACAAGGCAGGGGTTAAGGAAGTCGTTCTTGAGGTCATGAGGCGCAACAAGCTGGAAGACGCATACATCAAAATCATTGTAACGCGCGGTGTGGGCCGCATGCCCCTGTTGAGCCCCTACAACTGCGCGCCAAATCTGATCGCCTTCGCCATCCCCTATATCAGCCTCATAGACAGCGGCGTACAGCAGGAAGGCATGCGGGCCGGCATATCATCAATGCGCCGGATTCCATCAGTGTGCCTGGATTCAAAGATCAAGTGCTGCAATTACCTGAATCACATCCTGATGCGCATGGAGGCAAATGAGGCCGGGCTTGACGAGGCCATCGAGCTTGACATTGAAGGCTATGTCGCCGAGGCGCCGGGTTACAATGTGTTTGCAGCGAAGCAATGCCAGCTGTACACCCCGGGCGAAAACATCCTCGTCGGCGTGACCAGGCAGACCGTCATGGAGTTGGCGGCGGCGGAGGGTTTGGATACCATTGTTGGCAGATTGACAGCCTTCGACCTCTATAACGCTGACGAGGTCTTCTTGACCAGTACAGCGGGCGGCATCTTTGCCGTCAGGGAGGTTGACGGACGAAGGATCGGCGCTGGAAAGCCAGGTCCAATCACGCAAATGCTGAATCAGAAGTATATGGAGCTGCTCGAAAGCGGCGCGCAAAGCACGCCAGTATACTCTTGAGAAAGCGGACAAGCTTCGTCCAGGATTTCGAGGCAGGAAAATTCGATTGATCGCGGAAAGCAATTACGCGACCGGAGTTCACATTGGGCATGCAGAATTTTGCGCCGGAATTTGAAACCCCGGAGCAATATATCATCGATATCACTTACATCATTTGGGAAGAAGAAAACGTGGGACGCATTCGTGATTGGTATGCGCCCGTCTGCCCGATACGATCCCCGCATGGTGTCATGAACACGGCGGAGGAGATACTCAATGAAACCCTAGAGCAGATGCACATTTACGCCCACCGGAAACCACTGGCGGATGATGTCATCATTGGCGACAAACCCAGCGGTTTCTATTCATCACATCGAGTTCGTTCAATCGGAAGGCACACGGGAGACAGCGCCATGGGCCCAGCGACCCAACGCGCTTACCAAGGTTTGGGTATTGCCGACTGTCTGTGCTGCGACAACCAGGTCGTGGAGGAATGGAAACTGCGTGACCACGCTTCATTTCTAATGCAGCTCGGCATGGATCCGGTGGAGCATGGCTTGTCCCTGGGTAAGAACAATCCCAATGCGTACGCCATAGGCAATGAAGCGATGCGGCAGCGCTGGGTTGACGAAAACGGATTGACTATTCTGGGCGATAATACAATCGCCAACCGCATACTCGACGCTTGCGACGCGCTTTGGAACGGGAAGCATCTCAACATGGTTGCTGAACAATATGTGGCGGCGGCGCGCTTTGAAGGGCCGAGCGGTCATCTTAGCTATGGTCGAGAACCTGTCAGCAATATGGTCGCCAGCATAACAGCCTCGCTGCCAGCCGGACGTTTCGAGCCGCATCACCTCATCGTGCGCCGACAGAATGATCGGGCTGTCAGGGTGGCATTGCGCTGGACATTCTGCGGCACGCACAGCGGGCTGGGTCGATATGGCGTGCCAAGTAATGCCCAGGTAGCTATCCTCGGGATCTCCCATTTTGAATTACATGATGGTCTGATCGCAAGCGAGTGGATGGTGGCCGATGAAACAGCCATTTACGCCCAGATTGCCGCCCATCTGGAGACTAATGCCTAGAAAGCTGAATCTCCGCTCCTGCATTCGCCGCTGGATTTAACAAGCGCTAGCATCCTGTACTGGAATCCCTTTATGTTGTTAGCCAAGTTGTAGTCAGCCAGGGAGGCAATATGTCCATTCGAAACCTGCATGTTTTGATTCTCGTAAGCGTCGCCTATGTGGCGGCGCAGATGGTCGCCGACATTTCCAATCTGCGCGATCTGGTCCTCTTCGGCTACGGCGTCAGCGCCTTCTCCATCGCTTATCCGCTGACCTTCACCCTGCGCGATATGGCGCATAAGCTCGCTGGACCCCATGTGGCGCGCACGCTCATCATCGCCGCCGCCGTCATCTACCTGATCGCGCAAGCCTTCTTCGCCATCATCTCGGGCTTGCCGCCGGAAATGACGACTGAAGAGACCGTGGCGCTGGGCGCTCTGCTGACGCCCGAATGGCGCTTCCTGCTCGCGGCGGTTGTCGCTACCGTGCTGTCGCAACTGGTCGACACCGAGATTTATACGCGCTGGGTTGATCGCTTCGGCGGGCAGCACCAGTGGGGGCGTGTGCTGGTCAGCAACCTCATCGGCATTCCGCTTGACCGCATCCTCTTCCTGGCGATCGCCTTCCTCGGCGACTGGAGTGGTGATGAATTTGTGGTGGCTTTCGTCGGCACCACCATCGTCCGGCTCGTCTTCGGCATCATATCAATTCCGGGCATCTACCTGGTCGAGGAACATTCCGAGGATTGGATTCACATCACCGAAATCCGTCATACCGATCCGCCATCTTTCGCGCGCGCCAAAAACAAGTAATTCGGCTCGATGCAAGACGAAGGAGCACGCGTATCGGTTGCCGCGTGTTGAACCGCCATGTCCGCGCTGGACCTGGCGGTTTCGTTTTGTCGCGAGCATTAGCTTGCCCCTGCCTCTGATATACTTCCGCTGATACCCACCACGGCAAAGGCAAGCCCATGCCCACCGAGCTCATGCTAAGCTTGTACCTGTCGAACATCCTGGTCAAATTCGCCATGACCTTCGTGTCGTTCCCGGGCATCTATCTGGTGCGGGAGCAGCCGAAGGACTGGCTTCGGTGGAATGAAAATATATAATGCATGTACACGTGATCGCCTACGAAGAGGGGTGCGAATGAAACCATGAATATGCAGATCGAAGACGTTTCCCGCTTCTTGCGTCAATTGAGGCAATTGATCTCGGAAGGAGAACGGCTAAGCCAGAGAATGACCAGCGAACCTCAAGTTTTCGAACTTGGCTTGACGGGAGGTCGACGACCAAAACCACCCAACGACCCTGGCAAGAAATACGGTTCGCAATATAGGTCATGGGCAAGGCGTTGCTGTGACTTAATTGAAGCACATTCTGACAAGTCAGCAGCGAGCAGACGCGAGATTGTAGGATTCAGGCGTCTAGAACCTAGTGTCATTTCAGTCGTGGGAATAGTTACGTTTCTCGAGGGAATCAGGGAAGTGTGCGAAGCAAACTCGCGGTAGGGCTTGTCTGATTGCGACATTTGTTCAACCGGTCGCTTCTATTTCGATTACCGTGGCGGTTACGATTTCAAGCGCCAGGCCGGAGTAGATAAGGTTGTGCGCGCAAAGCGATTTGGAAGGCAACTGTAGGCAATGGGGCACTAAAATCATGGCTTCACCAAAAGAAAACTGAGACATAGCAGAATTGGGCACGATCATTCTACGCCATGAAGGCTCGGCTTGCTGTCGGTACAACCTGTGGGAACGCAGGAGAGTCTAGGCCGGATTTCCAATACCGTATCTGTCGGAGCGAATTCGTGTCACAACATATTGTTGCGTGTCGAAGCGGGCTGGTAGCCTTATGTAGTCTGCTTAGGAAATTTGGGAATATTATTCATTTTGCCACAATTGGGCGACAGTGGAGTGGAGACCCGAGCTTAGGCATTGGCGCTACACTGAACATTGAAGGAGACGGGTCTATGATTACTAATGTGAGTATCGGATTCAATCTAACAATCTCTTTACCACGTTCAAAAAACATGAGGCGTTTCGCGCTTCTAGCTGTCCTTCTAGTTGTATTGTTCGGTGTCCCGCTCACATCTGCGCTCTTATGAATTCTTCCTCTGAATCTTGACTGAGGCGATTTAGCGCGTCTACGAGCTTGACCAGCTTCAACTGCATACAAGTCTAGACGATGGCCTTCTAAATCGCGTGTCTTGTGGATCCAATTGTTCTTTAACTCGCCAATTCGAACATATTTCTGAAACTGCTGTAGAGTAGGTGCCGGTGCGCCCGACTCACTGGGACGCCCCTACCTGTTGTCCTCGGTGGTTAATTCGCCCGCCACCAAGCCAGCGAATCGGCGCTAACTTCGCCCAGCTCCAGCCGCCTCAGTTCCCCCGTCGCTGCATCGACCCGCATAATCCGTGAAACGCCATCGACCGAGCGCGCGAATGTCACCGCGCCGCCATCGGGCATCCACTTGGGCAGGCTGTCGTAACGCGCATCCACCACCAGCGGCTCAACCGCCAGCGTCTCCAAATCAAGCAGATAGATCGCCGACGCGCCGACCCGCCCCGATGCGAAGACGATCCGCCCCCCGTCAGGCGACCAATCAGGCGAAGTATCGGGCGCGCGATGATCCGTCAGTTGTCGAACCTCGCTGGATGCCAGGTCAATGCTGTAGAGATCCCAGCCGCCGCCGCGATTCGAACTAAAAGCGATGCGCGCGCTATCCGGCGACCAGGTCGGTTGGCGGTCGCCCGCTTGATGCGCCGTGACGCGCCGCTGCTCCGAGCCATCGGGACGGATGATGTAGATGTTATTGTCGCCTTCCCGATTGCTGGCGAAGGCGATCCACTCGCCATCAGGCGACCAGGCTGGCGACTCGGCGATGGCGACGGAAGCCGTCAGCCGGAGCGAAGTGCCATTGCGGAGATCGTAGACCACGATATCGCTGCCGAAATTCAGATAGGAAGTCAGCGCCAGGCGCGACCCATCAGGCGCAAACGACGGATCAGTGAAAAAATCAAAATCCAGGCGCTTTTTCAGCTTGTGATGCAAATCTTGCACGATCACGACCGGCAAGCCAGTCTCCAGCGTCATATAAGCGACGACCGACGATGGCAAAATCGCCGCCAGCAGATAGCGCAGCAGCATCAGAATTAGCGTAGCTATGAAGACAAGCGCGGCAAGGCGGAGCAGGCTGCGGCGCATGAGGAGACTCAGGCGGCGCGCGCCAGGAACTGCCGCCTCGACAGATAGGCTTTGATCTGCTGGGCGGCGATCGCCGCTTCAACGCGCATATTGTAGAAGGCGCCGCGACCCTTGTAGAAGACGCCAACCAGATACAGACCCTCATGCCCCAGCACCCCCCGACCATTGGGATGCTCGCTGACATCGCGCAGCGGCCAGCCGCGGATGCCGTTGGGTCCGATATCCCATTCGCAGCTTGTTTCGGGATAGAACATTTCATTGCTGTACTGCATGTCAATGTCCATGTACTGATGCAGCACCGGCAGGAACCCGGTCGCCATGATCACTACATCCAATTCGATAAATTCGCCATCAGCAAGCGTCGCGCCGCGCGCGTCAAAGCTGACCGGATGCCGCGCCGGCACGACTTGCCCCTGCCGCAGCGCGTTCAACAATTCGGGACCGCGATAACCGGTACCGGCGCCCGTCCTCGGTGGCGCCTCCCAGACGCCGAAGTCCCCGGCATTGTATTTTAGCGCGCCTGTCTTCCGCTGCAGCCAGACGCAGTAGCGATCGGGCAGCCGTTCGCCCAGCATCATCCAGGCATGGCGCGGCAAGCCATAAGGGTAGCGCGGACGCAGGTCAACGCCGCTGCGAATGGCGAGCCAGGCGAAGCCGCCGGCCGCCACCTTGCCCGCCGCTACCGCGATATCGGTGCCGCTGGGTCCGTTGCCCACCACCATCGTCCGCTTGCCCCGCGCTTGATCAGGATCGCGGAAATCGCGCGAATGCAGTATCTCGCCGCCGAAAGCCTCCATACCCGGGATAACGGGCAGCTGCGGATTATCGAATACGCCGGTCGATGGGATGACGGCGCGATAGGTCTCGATGCCCTGGCTCGTCTCCACTTGCCAGAGCCCGTCATCGCGCGGCGCGACTCGATCGACCTCGATGCCATGCTCAATCGGCAGCCGCTGATCGGCCACCCATTCGGTCAGATAGCGGTAATATTGTTTCGCCGTCGGGTGGATGCCCCAGCGCAGGGGAAACTTGCGGCCCGGCAATTCGCTGAAGAAACGCGAAGTATTCAGCCGCAGCGAAGGATAAAGGCTGTTCCAGGTCACCGCCAGCGTATGCGAGCGGTCAATGACGCGATATTCGACTCCGGCTTCGCGCAGGGCGTAGGCGGCGTTAACGCCAGCTGGTCCCGAGCCGATAACGAGCACGTCGGCTGTCGGCATTAGCTGCCCCCAGCCCGCGGCAAGGCGGTCGCCGTCTCACGGATGTAGAGATACAGGCGCGTTGGCGCCGCTTCGTGCGTCGCTGGGAAGTTGCGCGCGTCTTCGGTGGTGCGCGGCTGCACGTTTTCAAGCGTTTCGCGGATCAAGCCATTGACCCACTCCGCCTGAAACGTGGCTTCTTCGTTGTATTCCGCCACCGGAAAAGCGATCGACCCGCTGACGATGGCGACTAGCGCGATGCCGAACATCAGCAGCGCGATGCCGCCAATGACGGTCAACGCGCGGCGATTCGCCCGGCGGAGCTCTTGTGGCTTCATCGGCGCCTGCGCCAAGCGCCGCAATAGACGCTCGCGATCGTAGCCGCCGCTGAAGTCCAAGGGACGCCTATCCATCAATGCCGCGGGCAATTCAGCCGCTTCCGCGAGAATCGGAACGATGTGAATGCCCTTCGCGAGCGCCTTTTCGACCTCAGCCTGCACATGCCGGTCGGCGAGGGACGCGCGCGATACCAATACGATCAGAACCGGAGCCGACATTGGAACCGAATGCGCCAGATCATCGCGGATGCGCTCGGCGAGACGTTCCTCTTCGTCCGAATAGGTGATGTGGATCATGCCTGCTGCTTGACCTCGATATTGTGAAAAATGGCACAAACCATTCTCTCACGGAAATCGTTGCCGTCCAAGTATCGCATTATGAGAGTCGTCTATCAACTGCGCGCCAGCAAAAGAAGGCGCTGCCCTCCGCGGAGAAATTGTAGGGGCAAGACCTGTCTCGCCCTCTCCTCTTATGTGGAGCGGGCCGCGGGTCTGCCGTTCGCAACGTAGCTAGGGGAAACCTACCGGGTCGCTCGACTCAATTCCAATCGGGCGATGGGGGCGACTCTATCCACCTGTCCAAATCCACCGACTGTGCCGCCGCCAACGCCTCCGGATCGCCGATGGGCAGCCAAAAGGGCGAATCCACCAGGGCGACGCGCCGCTCGCGCGCAGCCGCCGAAACATAATCTGTGATCTCAAACTCGCCGCGCGCGGATTTCGCGGGCGCGTATTCGAAGATGCTGCTCGTGAATTTGTAAGCGCCGATGTTGCAAGGGGCAGGCGAGGCGTAGCGCCCCCTCGGTGGCTTCTCATCAATGCGCAGCAGCGCGCCCGCTTCATCTCGAACGACCACGCCGTAGCGCTCATAGTCATCACGCTGGTTCGAGAGGATGGCGAAATCATGCTGGCTGAGCGCGCGCAGCGCCGCCGCCGGATATAAGTCATCGCCGTTGATCACCAGGAAGTCATCGCCCGCGAGCTTTTCGCAACAGCATGCCAAGGCGTGACCGGTGCCCAGCGGCTTCGGCAGCTGCTCGACTAGCTGGTAATCGGCGAAGATCCGCTGCGCCGCCATATATTCGGCGATCTGTTCTTTCTGGTGGTGAACAACTATCAGCACCCGCTCGACGATGCCGCGCAGGCTCATCAGCGACCAGGCGAGAATCGGTCGCTCTTGAAGTTCCAAAAGGGGTTTCGGCTTAGAAAGTGTCAGGGGGCGCATGCGCGTGCCGGCGCCACCCGCGAGGATTATGCCATCCATCGCCGCCGACGATCAGCGCAACTCATTGTAATAGTCGGTATCGCCATCTTCTTCTTCGGCGAATTCGCCCTCGCGGAAAGAGGGAACGATCGTATCGTCATCGCCATAAAGGTCGCGGTAGCTGTCGATATCGTCATCGTCCAGGTCATAGCCTTCGTCATCAAGCTCGTCATCGTCCAGGTCGACATCAACGTAATCTTCAATCAGGGTCTCCGCCTCTTCCAGCAACTCTTCGACATCTTCCAGTTCGTCTGCCGTCGCCTCGGCTTCTTCGATATCATCCAGCGTGTCCAGCGACAAGACTTCCGGCTCTTCCGCCTCCGCTATCAGGGCGAGCGCCGGCGCCAGTTCGACCGATGCGTCACGTGCCGGCTCGGCTTCGCCCAGATCATCCATCTCGTCTATCGCCGCCAAATCGGCCGCCGTCGGTTCGGCAATGTCGTCCAGACTGGCTTGGGCGTCGCGCATCATCATATCAAGCAGCGCTGCGATCCCGCTGTCTTCCGCGTCTCTATCCGGTCGCGCGCCGCCGGGCTTCGGCCGATCGCCTAACATGCGTTTCTGCTCCCTTCGCAAGGGTCAATTCAGCGTTTCTTCAACTATAGCGCAAAAACATGCGTGTAGCCGCAAATCGTCCGTTAATTCGGGATGGAAGGCGGTTGCCAGCAGGCGCCCCTGTCGGACAGCGACAACGCGTCCATCATCCAGCCGCGCCAGGATGTCCACCCCCGGCTCGACCGCCGTGACCACTGGCGCCCGAATGAAAACGGCGTGAAAGGGCGCGCCCTCCAAGCCGGCGATCTGCAGCTCCGTTTCGAAGCTGTCAATCTGCCGGCCAAAAGCGTTGCGGTCCACCGTGATATCCATCGCGCCCAGAATCGGCTGTTCATTGATGCCGATGTCTTTTGCCAGGAAGATCATGCCGGCGCAGGTGCCCCAGGTGGGTTTGGTTTCAGCGAAGCGCCGCAAGGGGGCGATCAAACCGTATGCCGTCGCCAGCTTGCCGATCGTCGTGCTTTCGCCGCCCGGGATGATTAAGCCGTCCAGTTCATCGAGTTGATGCGGCAGGCGCGCCTCAACCACTGCCACGCCGAGCCGCCGCAGCATCTTGATATGCTCAATGAAGGCGCCTTGCAGCGCCAATACGCCGATTTTCATCTTCTATCCCGCTGCGGTCAATTTGCAAAGAAAGACATAACTGTTTGACTGAAGAAGTCATTTCGACGATTTGATTTACTGCGCCACTATAATATATTATAGTGGAGTATCAATAAGCGAGGCGGATACATATGTCTGTCACAAATGGTCATCAAGACGAGCGCGCATCGGTGCAACTTAAGGATACTGTACCGGGGATTGAAAACCTTTCGGCGGAGCAGCAGGAATTGCTGCGCGACATGCGTGCCAGTCTCAAACAAATGAAGCGCGGCGATTTGCTTCCCGCTCGTGAAACGCTGCGAGAGATTGAACAGGAACAAGAAGCGGACGACAATGCGCGTATATCTGACGCCTAGGTTCCGATCGCAACTCAAGAAGCTACGAAAGACTTACCGTAAAGTCAATGATGACGTCGAAGAGCTTATTTCCGCGCTGGAAGCGGGAGATAGACCAGGAGTTCGGCTGCAAGGCGTTGAGGGACGGGAAGCGTACAAAGTAAGATTGCCGAATTCTTCTGCCAATATTGGCAAGCGCGGCGGCTTTAGAGTCGAGTATTATGTTGGCGCGCAGACTGTCTCGCTGTTTCTGATCTGGTCGAAGACCCAAGTCGATGATCTCCCAATTGAGTTGACCCTACAGGTACTCCGAGAGGAAGTATTCGATTAGTTTGCTGCAATTCCTATCGCGCTTGAGCGATACAGCACGAATTCCATCATGCTTAAGTCAGCACCTCCGCCCGTATCAACTGCGCCAGGCTGTGTCCGATGATGCGGAATTCCTGCCCCAATTGCAGTTGCATCGGTCCGTCAAAAGGCGCCACATGGATGACCTCGCAGACTTGACCGGGCGTCAGCCCCAGCGCCTCGATATACTGCAAACGGTCGAATTCGCGCGTGATCACGCGGCTGACGCGGATCTTGCTGCCGGCGCCGATCCGCGACAGAAACTCATCGCTGAACGGCGCCAACTTGCCCTGCGCATCCGGTATCGGCTCGCCATGCGGGCAAACGCTGGGCGCGCCCGTCATCTCGAACATCCGCTGAACCACCGCCTCGCTCAAGCCGTCGCTCAGCCGCAGCGCCTCTTCGTGCACGGTCAGCCAATTCATGCCCATCACGCGCACGAGAAAAGTCTCGGCGATGCGCTGGCGGCGAATTTGTTTCAGCGCCTCAATATTGCCCCGTTCGGTGATGGTGATGCCCTGATAGGGCTGATGCACTAGCAAGCCCAACTCGCTCAGCCGATTGACCATGCGGTTGACCGCCGGCGGACTGACCAGGAGCCAATCAGCCAACTGCGAGCTGGTGACGTTCGTCGATGCCTTCGGCTGCCGATCCAGCAGCCGATATATCTCCGCCATATAGGCGCGCATCTTGCTGCTGAGTTCGTTCGACATGCTTGCCTCAATAAAGCGGGCGCGGACTTACAAGCCGTGTTCCAGCCGCGTGATCAAGCGTTCCGGCATGTTGAAGGCGAGCATGCGCTGCTGCACCGCCTGGACATCATAGGGGATGCGTCGGTGCTCGAAGATGCCGCTGCCGATATCGAGGATGCCATAGGCGGCGTCCGGATTTTGATCGCGCGGCTGGCCGATGCTGCCCGGGTTGATGATCTGACGTTGGCCATTGAGCGAATGCGGCTCGTTGTAATGGGGCAGGGTGGATGCGGCATCGCTGCTTTCATTAGCGAGCGTATAGATCACCGGCTGATGCGTATGCCCAACGAAACAATAGGGCGTCTCGAAATGAGGGAAGTTGAGGGTGGCGATGCTCGGCTCCAGGATATACTCCCAGATCGGTTCGCGCGGGCTGGCGTGCACCAGCGTATACTCGCCGATGACGAAGGTGACCGGCAGCGCTTCCAACCAGCGCGTGTTTTCCTGCGTTAGCGTCTCCCGCGTCCATTCGACGGCGCGCCGCGCATCGGGATTGAAGGTGCGCACATCCAATCGGTTCAGCGCCGCCCAGTCGTGGTTGCCAGCCAGGCAGAGCTGCGGCAGCGCCTTCAAGCGGTCGACGCATTCGTTGGGGTCGGGACCATAGCCGACGACATCGCCCAAACACCAGACGAAGTCCCAGGCGCCTTCGCTATGCGCAAGCACGGCTTCAAAGGCGGTGTAATTGGCGTGAATGTCGGAGATGACCAGGATGCGCATTTTTGCCCTTTTCGCCCACGATTTCAGCTAGCATCTTACCATGCTTTAGGGGGCGACGCACCTGACGGCTCGGCGCCGCTTGGCTTTCGCAATCCCCACTGCCCATAAACCGCCACTGACGTCTTGTACGGGCGAGCCGGTGGCTCGCCCTCCTGTTACCAACGTGCTGTAGGGGTGTCTTGCCGAGGCGCCCGCCCACAGATCCCAACCATGTTGGGGCGACCTATTAGGTCGCCCGCCTCTGAGGTGAAGAAAACTTTGCAGTCTCCGCCTAGGCGCGAATCTGCAGGCTCAACCCGGCGCTGCGACGGGACGCGCGTATTCCACGCTTAAACATGTTATGATGGTCTCATTCCAATGAGGGAAGGAGATTCACCATGTTTTTTGAATTGCGCATTTATGCGATGCAGCCGGGCAAGGGGCAGGAATTCGCCAAATATATGGATGACGAAATCATCCCCTATCAGCGGTCCAGGGGCATGACCATTCTGGCCTCTTTTCTGAATGACGCGGAAGACACCTACGTCTGGATCCGCCGCTTCAAGGACGAAGCGGAAAAAGAAGCGCTCTACGATGCCGTATACAATAATGACCACTGGAATAATGAAATCGCCCCCAAGCTCCCTGCTCTGATGGATGTCGACAATCTGGACGTTAGAATTCTGCGGGCGACGCCGCGCTCGTATATGCAATAGCGCCGCCGGCTCGCCCTTGCCGATATAGAAGCGGAGACAATCCATGGCAGAACATTTTCTCGACGACAGCGTCATTCAGCCTTTTTGGGACAATTCAATCGAGCCGCGCCTCGCGATCGAAAGCAGCGATACGGTCGTCTTTGATTGCCAGGAACCCAACGGACAGGTGAGGCCCGACTGGACCGTGGCCGAATATGATAAGGTTGACCGCAGCAGAGTCCATGCGCTGAACGGCTCGGTCTGGATCAACGGGGCGGAGCCCGGCGATGCGCTGGAAATTGACATCCTCGACCTGCAGCACAAGGGTTGGGGCTGGTCAGCGCATCGTCCTGGCTTGGGCTTGCTGGCGGAAGACTTTGAATACTCCTACTTTCATCAGTGGCGTATCAATGGCGACACCATTTATTCGACTGAAGTCGATCACATCAGCCTGCCTTTCGAGCCGCATACCGGCGTCGTCGGCGTCGCCCTGCGTGAAGAAGGGCGCTTTAGCACCTTTCCGCCGCGCGCCAACGGCGGCAACCTCGATGTACGCGACATGACCATCGACTCAACCGTCTGGCTCCCCGTGCTGGTCGAGGGCGCCCTATTCGCCACCGGCGACTGCCACGCGGCGCAAGGGCAGGGCGAGGTCTGCGTTACCGGCATCGAAGCGCCGATGACCGTTACCATGCGCTTCAAGCTGCTCAAAGGCGCGAATCTGCCGGAGGTGCAACTGCGCCGTCCCAGCCCAATGTGCAAGCTCGATACCAAGGGCTATCACATCACCACCGCGCACGGTCCGGATCTCATGCAGAACGCCAAGAACGCCGTCCGCTATATGATCGACTGGCTGGAATCGAATCATCGTATGAGCCGCAGCCAAGCCTATATCCTCTGCAGCGTCGCCGGCGACCTGAAGATCAGCTCGATAGTCGCGCCGCCAAATTGGGTGGTGTCCTTCCACATGCCGTTGGCGGTGTTTGCTTAGTGGTCAGTTGTGTCGATGGCGTTCCACGCGATACCTTCACGTTGTGGGATGTGTAGGTGTAGGGGCGACCTATCAGGTCGCCCGCTCTTGATATCGTATGGACGTGCCCCATGTCTTTGCGACGCCCATCTAAACCCGCGCGCCGCACAATCCGTTTGCAAGGATATGACTACCGCCAAAGCGGTGCGTACTTTGTAACGATCTGCACGCACCGGCAAGGCTACATGTTCGGATTCATTTCTGACGGGAAGATGCTGGTCAACGATTTAGGTCTGATAGTTACAAAATGCTGGCTTGAGATTTCTCATGTGCGGCCTCATATCGAGTTGGATGCTTTTGTTGTAATGCCTAATCATCTCCATGGCGTCCTCTTAATTTTCGATCAGGAGACCGCCGACGGTTCCTTAGAGCTTAAGGGGACGGCTGATGCCTCAGACCGTACACGGATGAGCGCCACGCTCGGTGTTGTCATTGGTCAATTCAAGCGTGCCGTCACCATTATGAGCAAGACGCTGGCGCAACCTCCAAATCAAACCATATGGCAGCGAAGCTTCTACGAGCATATAATCCGCAACGAACGATCCTTGGATGACATCCGAAAGTACATCGTTGAGAATCCGGGCAAATGGCATGATGATTCACTGTATGTAAAGTGACATTGCGGCGTTTTCGACGTTGCGGGCGACCTGATAGGTCGCCCCTACAGCATTCGTTGGAGATTAGTCTTTGCGGGCACATACGAATCTGAGCCTAGGCAAACCCTACCGATTCTTCAGCCACATCAGCCAATAAACCGGCCGGCTCAGCAGCCACAGCAGCAGCATCCTGCCCAAACCATGCTGTTTGCGGCAATATACGAGCATATCGCGGAAGAATATGCTGGTGGCGAACCAACTACGCGTTGCCGACTTTTCGTGATGCTTTATGCGCGCCGCCGCCAGAAATCGCATTGGCTTGCGCTGGCGCCGCGCCAAAGCCTCTTCCGGGAAGTAAAGCAGCAAGTCATCATCCAGCCGAATATCGCTGCGCCGCATCATCGTGCATGATCCCGGAATAGCCTCCACATCGCGATCACCGCGCCGATCCCAATCTCCGTAGGTCACATGCGCCTCTCGCTCGCGCTTCAGCGTCGGCAGCAGATATCCCAGCAGCGAATAGCTCAGCAGCAAGTCGAGGAAAGCGGGGATCCGCGCGCAAGTGCGTTGGATCCCGCCATCGGGGTAAGCCAGTTGGGCGGTCGCGCCGACATAGCCATTATTCTCTAGCAGGAAGCGGTGCATCAGCGCCAGTGCATCGGGGGCGACCTCGGTGTCGGGATTGAGCAGCAGCGCGAAGTCGGCTCTTGCCGCTTCAATGCCGATATTATTGCCGCCGCAAAACCAGGTGTTGAGCGTCTGCGCCAGCAGCGTCACCTCGGGGAACTCGGCGTTTACCATGTCGGCGCTGCCATCGGCGGAGGCGTTGTCGACCACGATGACTTCGAGATCCAGCCCGACGCTCGCTCGCAGCGATCGCAGGCAGTTCCGCAGCAACTCGCGCGTATTGTAGCTGACGATGACAACGGACAGGTCAGGCACGATTGGGCTTTGCCTCACGCCGGCTCTTCCACTCAAGTTAGCTCATAGCATAGCAGATGCAGCCTGGCTAGCGTCACCTCAACTGTGTCGAATGCTGTAAGGCTTGTCCACTAGTGGATCACAATAGATTACTGGTGGCGAAATGATGGTGCTTTTGGGGCGAGCCACCGGCTCGCCCCTACACACGCTAAGTATGAGGCAAAGTCCGCGGACGCTACGCGCCCCATTGGGTCGCCAGCAATACAACAAAAATCTACCATTTCACGCCGTCTGGTTTTATCAGCGCAAGTCAGTTAGCATTGGCTATGACTTTGCAGAAGCCAAAGGGGGAAATCATGAAATTCGGAGTCGTATTCCCGCAGACGCAAATCGGCGCAGATCCGACGGTGCTGCGCGATTTCGTGCAAGCGGCCGAAGGCATGGGCTACGATCATTTGCTCGCCTATGACCACGTCCTGGGCGCCAATCCCGATCGGCCCGGCTGGGAGCCGGGAAGGCCCTATAACTACCACGATATGTTTCACGAGCCATTCACCTTATTCTCCTGGATGGCCGGCTTCACCGAGACGATCGGCTTTATGACCGGCGTCTTGATCCTGCCGCAGCGGCAGACGGCGCTGGTGGCGAAACAAGCGACCCAACTGGATTTGCTCTCCGGCGGACGCTTCCGCATGGGCATCGGCATCGGCTGGAATGAAGTCGAATACAACTCGCTCGGCTACGATTTCAGCACGCGCGGCGCCCGTTGCGAAGAGCAGATCGCGATTCTGCGCCAGTTGTGGACGCGCGAATTGGTCGATATCGAAGGACAATTCGAAAGCATTGACGACGCCGGCATTAATCCCTTGCCGGAGCAGCCGATTCCGATCTGGATCGGGGGCTATGCCGATGTCGTTTTGCGGCGGGCTGCCCGCTTGAGCGATGGCTACCTGGCCCAGGAGGGTCCTGCTGAAGACGCCAAACCAATGACCGATGCTTTTTTGGCCTACGCCGAAGAAGCTGGACGAGCCGGGCAAGTCGGCTTGCATACGCGTCTGCGGACCGAACACACACCGGAAAAGGAATGGGAAGCGCTTGTCGCCGGCTGGCAAGCGATAGGCGCCACCGAATTGGCGGTCTATCCACACGGCGAGTCGCTCGATGATTATCTCGCCCGCCTGCAGCGCTTCAAAGATATGTTCGGCGTTTAGGCAACGCTTGGATCTTGCTGCGCTACTAATTGCATCAATGCATCTCCCCCCTCCCTGATGCCTCGGTGCGCGTAGACACTGCACTTCGGGAGGGGGTCGGCGGGAGGGGTTGGCTCCAAATGCCCTCAATCGTCATCCGGCTCGCCCTGCGCTACATCAGCCGGCGCCTCTTCCAGAGCAGCATGTTTGTGCTCGGCGTCGCGCTTGGCGTCGCGTCGTTGTCGCCATCGACATCGCCAATGTGTCAGCCAGCCGTGCATTCACCCTCAGCAGCGAGAGCCTCGTCGGCCGCGCCACCCATCAAATTATCGGCGGACCCAACGGCTTTGACTCCGGCTTGTATGCGCATCTTCGCATCGAGCTCGGCATCAAGCGCAGCGCGCCGGTCGTGACCGAGTTCGTGCGCATCGCCGGCGGCGATCAGGCGCTGCGTCTGCTCGGCGTCGATCCCTTGGCTGAGCCGCCTTTCCGCTCCTATCTGGCTGCCGAAAGCGAAGAAGTCGATTACGCCGCTTTGAACCGCTTAATCGCCGAACCGGGCGCTGTCGTCATCAGCGAAGCAGTGGCGCTTCGGATGGGGCTTGCCCTGGAAAGTGAGCTGCAAATCAGCGCGGGCGGGCGCTTCAGTCCGGCGCGTGTGGTTGGCATTTTGACGCCGACGGACAGCGCCAGCCGCCAAGCCCTCGATGACCTCATCATCGGCGATATCGCCAGCGCACAAGAGATCGTCGGCTTGAGCGGGCGCCTAAGCCGGATTGATCTCATCCTCGATGACGGCGAAATTGAAGCGCTCAGCGCTGCGCTCCCTGTCGGCGTGCAATTGACTGATGTCCGCGGTGAAAACGCGCTGGATCAGATGATCGCCGCTTTCGAGCTCAACCTGCAGGCGATGAGCTTCTTAGCGCTCGTCGTCGGTCTCTTTCTCATTTACAACACCGTGACCTTCAGCGTTGTGCAGCGGCGCAGCGTACTCGGCATCATGCGTTCGCTCGGCGCTACTCGCGGCCTCATCTTCCGTTTCATCTTGGTAGAAGCCTTCATGCTAGGTGTCATCGGCGCCGCGCTCGGTTTGGCGCTCGGCATCATATTCGGGCGGGGAACGGTTGCGCTCGTCTCGCAGACGATCAGCGATCTGTATTTCAGCGTCGATGTCCAGCGCATCAGCGTGCCGCCGCTCACCCTGCTGAAAGGCGCCGCCATCGGCTTGGGCGCCAGTTTGCTGGCGGCTGCCATCCCCTCCTGGGATGCCACGCGCACGCCACCGGCCGGCGTCATGCGGCGCTCGGACGAAGAAGAGGCTGCGCGCCGTTTGCTGCCCGCTGCCACCGCCGGCGCGATTCTACTGCACCTGCTTGGCTTGCTGCTGCTGTTGGCGCCCGAGGGCTTGGCGCTGAGCTTCGCCGCTTTGATGTGCATCATCGTCGGCGGCGCCCTTCTGACGCCTGTCGCCCTGATTCTGCTGATGCGCGTCTTTATGCCAATGGCGGCTGCGCTATTTGGCGTATTGGGGCGGCTGGCGGCGCGCTCCATCACCCGATCCTTGAGCCGCACTTCTGTGGCGGTCGCCGCCTTGACCATCGCCGTAAGCGTTATCGTCGGCGTCAGCGTCATGATCGGCAGCTTCCGCAGCACGGTCGCCGATTGGCTGCGCGCATCGCTCGGCGCCCAGATCTATGTCTCGCCGCCGCTATTCGCCTCCAACAACGCCAGCGTCGATGTCGAGCGACAGGTGAAAGCGATTGCGCTCTCCGTGCCCGGCGTGAAAGCTGTTTCCGCCGCGCGCCACGTAACGGTCATCGCGCCCGACTTCCCCGATATGCCTCCGGTCAATCTCCTGGCCAGTGATTTCGATATCGCCGGCGAAAATCGGAGCTTCAAATGGAGCAGCGTCTCTGTCGCCGAACATCAGGCGGCGCTTGATGACGGGCTGGTAATGGTCAGCGAGCCCTTCGCCTTCCGCCGCGGCCTCGACGAAAACAACAACCACATCACCCTGAATACCGATCGTGGTCCGCGGGAATTTGAAGTGTTCGGCGTCTACTACGATTACAGCACCGATCAGGGCGTACTCTATATCGCGCGCTCCGTTTATGACCAATACTTTGACGATCCCTTCATCAGCTCGCTCGGCATATTCACTGAGGTGGATGCCGATATCGCCGCCGTCATTGCCGCACTGCGGGCGCGGCTGGTCGATTTTGACCTGCTGGCGCAAGACAACGCCAGCCTGCGGGCGGGTGCGTTGGAAGTCTTCGACCGCACCTTCGCCATCACCGTCGCCCTGCGCCTGCTTACGACCCTGGTCGCCTTCATCGGCATTCTTTCGGCGCTGATGGCGCTGCAATTGGAGCATGCGCGCGAATACGGCGTCATGCGCGCCTCCGGCATGACCGCGCCCCAACTGACCGGATTCGCCGTCATTCAAACCGGGCTGATGGGTTTGGTCGCTGGTCTCTTGGCTTTGCCCATCGGCGTCGTGACTTCGCTGGTATTAACCCATGTGATCAATCAGCGATCCTTCGGCTGGACGATGGAATTCAGCCTGCAGCCATCGGTCTTTGTTGAGGCGCTGCTGGTGGCGCTTGCCGCTGCGCTCTTGGCTGGCGCCTATCCCGCATTTTTCCTGGGCCGTCTCAAACCGGCGGACGCCCTGCGCGGCGAGTAAAGGGGTCATCAGCCACAGGTAACCGTGTCAAGTTGTCGCATTTTCACCACCGAGTAAAAGAGTAAACACAGCGGGCGCAGAGGCTGATTCTCAATGTAGAATCGACCGTACCAACGTGCTGTAGGGGCTTGCCTTGGCAAGCCCACCCGGTGGGCTCGCAGGTAGAGTTTCACAACTTACCGGCACAAGAAAAGGAGGTGTTGACTTGAAGGGTCTTCCAAATGAGTGGCTGCTGGAGGCATTGGAGCAATCGAGCCTTACGCTGGGGCACATCCTGGCGGACGTAACTCAAAAACAGGCGCAGACGATCAGGGACGGCGTCGAGGGCTGGAGCGTGCTCGAAATCCTCTGCCATCTGCGTGATTATCAAGCGGTCTTCGCCGAGCGCATCCGGCGCATCCTCGACGAAGATATGCCGATCTTCATGCCTTACGACGAAAGCGCGCGTCTGAGGCTGGTGGTCGAAAACGATTACAACAATCAAGACTTGCGCGCGGTCTTCGCCGACTACGCCGCGACGCGCCGTCAAATGATCGAGCTGCTGGCCTCGCTCGACGAGGAGCAATGGCAGCGTGAAGGCGGCTTCGCCATCGATGATATCGTCGACTTGACCATGCCGGTCGTGCATACGCTGCTGCACGATGCCGATCACACCGAGCAGATCGCGCGAATCCTCAGCGGGTAACCGCCTTGCGCTGCTTGCGCCCATTTTGCTTGAACTGCAAGGGCAAGAGGCGGTCGCTGGCTAGAATACAGAACCCTGTAGACTTCCGCACGACAATGCCGCCGCCCACGCAAAATACCTTGCGTCCCGCTGTAACGTAGCTCCCCCTCCCTGATGCCTCGGGGAGGGGGCCGGGGGGAGGGGTTGGCTGCCCGCGACCTATACAGAGGCGACCGGCGGTTTGTATCTACTCAACCAATTCGGTCGCCCGAAAATAGCCCAAAAATTGAGCTTGCCGCCTATACTTGGTAAACTAGATGCGCAGCGCACTCGCGGGGAAACTGCCATGCGACGCGTCAGTTCGCAAATCATCGCCGCCTCGCCAAATGATCTCAAGAATAATCGCCTCGGGCTCATGAGCCGCGAGCAGGTGGTCACGCTGCAAGATCAGGTCGACCACTTCCAGGCGCGCCTGACCCAATTGACCGGCCGCGCCGTGAAATTGGCGATCGCCATCACCATTGCCGTCGTCACGCTGACCTTCGTCCGCGTGCTCGCCCTGCCGCTTGCGCTGGCGATCGAAGTGGCGGTTGTCGGCAGCATGCTCTACCTGTCGGCCGACTACAATCGCTTTGTGCAGCAGTTGACGCTGGACCGCGAGGCGGAAGCGGTGCGCATCGTCAAAGGGCGCACCAGCCGCTACACCCTGCGCACGCACCCGCTCTACCATACCCTGCGCATTGAGCTGCAAACTTACAAGCTGCTGGATGGCGGGCTGGCGAAGCAATTCACCACCGGCGAGCTTTATCAGTACTATGTCTTGCCGCAATCGGGCGTGGTCATCGCTGCCGAAAGTATCGGCGAGAAGAATTCCCGTTATCTGCTCTAGACGGGGCGCCATCGCAGCGGCGCAAGATGCGGATGCTGCGCGCATTGCCGTGATAACGCTCTATCCAACCCCATTTCTCCAACTTGTCCAAATGACGTATGACGCCGGAATTCGATTTGAAGCCTTCGTCAGCCGCGATCTCGCCAAGCGTCGGCGGAAAGCCGTATTCGGCCGTGTATCTACAGATGAAAGCGAATATGCGCCGGCTGCGATTGTCGCGATATTTCATAAACCTGATCCTTTGCCCGTGTCATTCGTCCAGTCTGCTACAGTATAACATAGAACTAGAACATTTGTTCTAGTCTTTAGAGCAATCTTTCACTATTTCTCGGCAAGCGCTTTTGCGCTAGACTTGGGGTTCTGCAAAGCGCCGATTTCCCGGAGAGACGCACGATGGCTAATACCGCCCGCCAGTGGTTTTATTCAAGGCCCGAGCCGCGCCCCTACTACATTGAAGAGCGCGTCAACCACTCGCTCTGGAATAACCGGCTGCAAAGTGTCTTCATGAGCTGCACACATGCCGAGGCGCCAATCCAATTGGAGGGCAGCCTCGAAGGCATCCCCATGTACTTTGAATTTATCTCCGGGCAATACTTCACCTTGCGCATGGGCGAGGAGCGCAAAGATGTAATCGGCACGATCCGGCAGATTCTTCTCGGTCTCAAGCCGACTTTCACCTACCAGGACAGCGACGGCATGTTCGTGGTCGAGTGGCATACCGATGGCGGCGAATCCCGCTGGAAAGAGATACAGGGCGATCCCGCTTTCCAAGGCTTGCGCCGAATGAAGCTGAAGTAAGCTGCGCTCTCCACCGGAGGAATCACGTTGACAGCATTCCGGGCGTCGTAAACTCCCCTTGGTCCGCTATGGCGGCGCGTAACCTTGCGCAGTCAACCGTCGGGGGCTTGGATGCAAGTTGAAGTTGGCGCCACGGATGCCAAAACAGAATGATGTCTGCCGCACTAAGGCTCATTAGCGCCCACCGCCACTTCATAATCATCGTCCCACTGCTGACGCTGGTGATGTCCTATCCGACAATTCTCTACATCTTCGACTCAGAGGTCATCTGGCATCCTGCCGGCGGCAACCTCGATTCCAATATCGAATTCTGGGATGCCTGGTACGGCAGCAAAGTGCTGGCGGGGCAGGCCGATCGATACTATACGAATCTCATGTTCTACCCCGAGGGTGTTTCGCTAAAGTACCATCCCTTCTTCTGGCCGCATGTCCTTTTGGCCTGGGCGCTCGGCGGATTCTTGACGATCACGAACGCTTTAAGCCTTGGTTTTACCCTAGTCATCTTATCGTCGGCGTTTAGCGCTTACATCTACGCTCTGTGGCTGTTTCAAGACAAATGGATTGCGCTCTTTGGCGCCGTCATCTTCGGCTTTTGCCCGCACATCATGGGCCACGCGCAAGGTCCCTATACCGGTTGGTTAGCGCCCTTCCCGCTCGTACTCTATTTCTTTCACCGTGGCATGCGGGAGAACCGCCGGCTGCTGGTCATAGTCTCGGGCTTATTGACGGGCTTAACGACGCTGATCGTCTTCTACGCCTTTGTCATGCTCTTGATGTGTCTAGGATTCTTCTCCTTAGCCTTTGCCGTTTCGAGATGGCGAGACAGACGATTCTGGCTCAGCGTCCTGCTTCTTGTATCCGCTATCGCGGTCGCCAGCGTCTGGCGCCTGGCGCCGCTGATGGACAACACCGAGAGCACCTTCGATACAATGATGTGGCACGGCTTTAGCGAATACAAAGCCGACGCGCTGGCACTCATTGTCAATTATGGCAATCCAGTCCTTGGTCGCCCAATGGCGGACTTCTTCGGCATACAATCAGCTTCCCGTCTTAGCAAGACGAACTATCTGGGATATCTGCCCCTGCTGCTGATTTGCCTCGGACTTGTCACCAAAGCCACTCGGCGAAAGATGCTGCCCTGGGCTTTGCTTTTCGGCATATTCCTGATCTTGCGGCTCGGCTCGCATCCCAATATCAACGGCACGGTCTATTTTGATATCCGCCTGCCCAAGTATTATCTGGACCAGATCCTGCCCGTCGTCTTTGAAGCATTTTGGGATGTCGGCCACTTTATGATGGGTGTAATGTTGTCACTTATCGTGCTTGCCTGCTTCGGGCTTGTCGCGCTGCAAAAGCGGTTTCGCGTAGCCGCCTCGCCGGCTGTGGTTTTGACCCTTTGCCTCATCGTCGCCTTTGAATACTACATGCCGCTCCGGTCGAAAACGGTTTCCGATGAACAGATTGCCTTCCTCAGCTGGCTAGGCGAAGAATCTGGCGCCGACGCGGCGCGCCTAATCAACCTGCCAATGGGTCGAGAAAATGCCAAGCGCTACAATCTTTACCAGGCGCTCAGCGGCTTTCCCCAGGTTGAAGGCGCTATCAGCCGCACGCCCGAACGCGCCTACGGCTATATCAAGGGCAATTTCTTGCTTAGCGCCTGGTACCGCCGACTACCCGTACACTGCGATATGGTAGATGAAGCCGCTTTTCTCTCCGGGCTGGAACAGCTGGAAAAGGACGGATTCAGTCATATTGTCATTCATCGACGATTAGACAACTCGCGGTACATTGACGAGAGTTTTCACGGTCTGGCGCCGGCATACAGCGATGAATACGTATCGATATTTCGAATGGGTACGCTGCGCGACGCCTGTCCCGGAGAACGGAAAATTCGACATCGATTCACCGCGCTTTTTTCCGAGGCATTATCCGTGTCGTCGATCCTGAAGGCGCGAGAGGGGCATGTATTGGTCTTCCCGCCGTCAGCCCGCGCTAATGACCATTTCTTGCGACATCTCCGCTACTATGCGCCGCTCGACAAGCATGTCTTGACCATCGCCAGCGATGAGCCGGCCAATATAAGCATAGAGAGCTCAAGACTAATTGACTTGGGTACTGACATTGACCTGGAACAGTACACCGCGCTTTGGCTGGTCAACGACTCGCTTGAATTCGATGCCAAAGATTCGGCGCTCTATCAGGACTGGTTCCTCAAGCGATTCAACTCCTGCGCGCGCCTTGATGGGGATGAACGCATCAGCATCGAACTGTATATAAGGGCGGACATTCCCTGTTCTGCCTTGGATGAAAGCAGCGCCCCAGAGGTCCGCTACGATGGTGGTCTGCTTTTGCGAAATGTTTCCTACGATCTAAACGGCGATCATTTTCGCGCGTTCCTTGCCTGGCAAAACAATACAGAGGACAAACTCAGCTATTCGATTCAGTTCTTTGACGACGACGGAGGGCAGGCGCTACACGATGACCGTGTGATTCGAGGGCAGTTGCTAACAGTTCACGATTTTGACACATCGGCGCTTGCAGGTGGCGCCTACTCAGTAAAGCTGATCGTATATGACTTCGAGACGCGAATCAGTCAAGGCGGTACCCTGACGCGTACTGGCGGACGCTTCGAGCGCGAACTGGAAATCGCCAGCATCATGCTATTGCGCTAGCTTTTTCGTAGGTGGCGCCTATGCGCTCGCGTCAGCTTCCTGCTGTGCCCGAGGCATCAGTCGCGCGTCCCGGCTCTCGTGGCACTACAGTCTCCAAGCTCTGCGCGACCGACCTAAAGATGACGGGATTAGCGCGCCTGCTCGCCACATTGGTTGGCGTGAAAAAATCATGACCGGTAAACTCATAGCTGTAAAAGATTGGCGTTTCTCTTTGACTCATGGAGGCTGAATGGCGAGCGGACTTCGTAGACTCCTGCTGGTTCTCGGCATAATGATCATGCTCTTAAGCATAGGTGCTGATTATCTTTTGCCCGGCGCAAGCCCGGGGCTAAACCTGCCACAACTGCTAATTGTTGGCGCCGGTTTCGCCCTGTCCTTTGGCGCCTACTCTTTCGGTCGCGTAAAGTCTCCGCGGCCTTTGCGAGCTGGTTCTTTTACAGGCGCTCTTGCGCTGTTGCTCATTTTCGTTCTCACGCTGCTGGCGCTGGAGCTGTTGCTTGGTCTTGGCGGTATGTCGGTCTACTACTCAAGTAGAGAGCCGATAATCCATTACAAAGATCCGGTCGGGATGCTTTGCGACGATGCGGTCTGTCGGATCGATTACGACAGGCTCGTAGAGTCTTGCGCGCGCGGCCAAAGGAGCGGGCGCATTTGCATCGTGAATCGCCAAGGGTTCGCCGATGTTGAGGAGTTCATCTCCCGCGATGACTTCGCCGAACGCGGGCGAAGCTTGATGCTTGGCGACTCCTTTACGCAAGGCTTCTCCGCTGATATAGGAAACTCTTTCGTCGAAATCATCGAAGCGCAATATCCTGATTTTGTCGTCTGGAATGGCGCATTCGCAGGTACCGGTACGAATCATGCCGTGGCGGTATTCGAAACCCTTGCGCCGATATTGAATCCTCAATTGACCGTGTTAGGCTTTACCATGAATGACTTTTGGGACAACTTGACCCCAATTGACCGCTGGTTCATCACGGAGGATCTACAAGGCAATACAGTCGTCGTCCGGAACTTTCGCACTGATCAGTGGGGCAATATAGTTCAATTGGACGAAGCGTCTATACGTTTTTTCATTTCCCATGGCTTCCATCCGCCGCCGAACGAAGTCGAACGCGTCTTGGGCAGCCTGCAGTTGGGCACAATCGTATTGCGCCTGCGCGATCAAATTGCTCGGACGCTCTATCAACCTGACAATCTCGCCGATGGCCTTACTGCGACGCGCGAGCAACTTCGGCGCCTCCGCGATATCACCGCGGCGCAGTCATCCGAATTACTGGTCATCTTAATCCCGGCCTTTGATGATTTGACCGACGCCAGCGAACATTATGAGGCGGCGGTCGCATTGATGCGAGAGCTTGGACTGCCATACATGACTATTCGCGACATCTTGGAAGAAAACGATTACGTGCCCGCGCCAGACTTGCACTGGAACAACGCTGGTCATCAGAAAGTCGGGAAGATCCTCGGTGATTGCGTACAAGTTTATTTCGAAAGCGGGAGCTTGGGCGATTGCGACTTAGTCGTTTTGCCAGAATAGCATGGCGGTGAGAATTGCAATTGTCTCGTCAAGGCTCAGCCAGCCAAACAGAACCGCGATCGATCAGCCTGCTCTGGCTCGACGCCGATTCCAGCGGCGGCGCGAGCGCCAGCAAACTCGCCGCGGCTGACGACTTGCGCGTCAAAGTCATCGCCGACGCAATTTCGCCCCACGTGGACTACCTGCGGCCGATTCACAACTTGCTTTCCACCCTGCTGACCGACGCAGAAACGCTGCGCTACCGCCAGGATGTCCTCGAAGATTGCCTGGCGAATCCAACCCTGAGCGAAGGATTGCGCGCGCTGCTGCCGCAACTCCGCAACTTGCACAACGCCGTGCGCGATATTCGCGCGCGTCGCAATCAAGTCTCGCTTGTGCTCTCCCGCTTGACCGAGTTGGAGGACTATATCGAATGCGTCACCGCGCTGGAATCGCTGCTCCGCAAGCATACGGCGGCGCTGAAGGCGCGCGCTTGGCTCGACCTGGCGCGGGAATTGACGCGCATCGTAAGCGAACCGGCTTTTGTGCAAATGACCGAGGAATTGCCGCAGTTGCGCGCTGAAATTCGCCAGGTCGTCAGCGTGACCATCGGAATCAACCTGTCGCCCGATCTGAAACCGGTGGCGGCGACGCTGCTCTCGATCAACAAGGAACGCTTCCACGGTCCGCGCTTCTTTCGCAAGCTTTGGGGCATCGACGAAAAAGCTGATCGGCGCGGCATCAGCACGCTGCACGAATCGCCAGAGGCCCAGCCTTATCGCAACGGCAGCCTCCTGTCGGAGCGCCGCGATATGCTCGATCGCTTGGCCGCCAATGTGCTTTTCAGCGACCTGGGCTCGGTACTCGACGATGTCATTCGCCCGATCGCCCGCGCCCTTGAGCGCTACACCCAGATCCGCAGCGGCTTGCTGCGCGCGCTCGAACCGGAAATCGCCTTTTATGTTGGCGCCGCCAGCCTGGTCAATGCCCTCCGCGATCGCGGATTGCCCTTCTGTCGCCCTCGGTTGCTCCCGACTGAAGAACGTCGGCTGGAAGCGCGCGCGCTCTATAATCTCGACCTGGCGCTGCGCCTCGCGCGGCAGCAGCGCGAAGGCGATCTCAAAGCGCATATAGTCGGCAATGATGTGTCCTTCGACGACAGCGGACGTATCCATATCCTGACCGGACCCAATCGCGGCGGCAAAACTACCCATATTCAAGCGATCGGATTGCTGCACGTGTTGGCGCAGACCGGCATGCTTGTGCCCGCCGAATCGGCGGCGCTTAGCCCGGTCGATAGCATCTATCTGCATTTTCCCGCCGAAGAAAAGCCGAATATGGAGAGCGGCCGGCTGGGCGAAGAGGCCGGGCGTCTGCGGGAAATCTTCGGCCGCGCGACCCGTCACAGCCTGCTGCTGCTCAATGAGTCGCTGGCCAGCACTAGCGCGACCGAGAGTTACTTCCTGGCGCGCGATGTCGTAAGCTGCTTGCGGACCCTCGGCGCGCGCGCCCTATACGTCACCCATCTGCACGAATTGGCCGCCGATTGCGAATCGATCAACCGCGAAGTTTGCGGCGACAGTCGCGTACAGAGCCTGATATCGCTGGTAGAGGAGGGCGAGGATGGCGTGCGGCGCACTTATCAGGTCGTGCCGGCGCCACCGCGCGGACAGAGCTACGCCCGCGAAATCGCCCGTCAATATGGCATCAGCTTTGAGCAGCTGCAAGCGCTCATAGTTGAAGGCAAAAGCGAAGTCAAGCGCTGACGTTTCCCTTTGCGCCCGCCTCGCGCCCGCGTTTGCATCGGGCTATCGCGTCTGCGATAATGCCTTTGTCCTGTCCCCAGCCGGCAGCAAAAGAAGCAGCCGCGCATCCAGATTGAGGAACCGACAGAATGGAAGTTGGCGCCCTCCCTACGCTGACAGTGGTCCGAATCCTGAATGCGCTGGTCTATATTTCGATCGGCTCGATCGCGTATTGGAAACTGATCCCGCGTCTGTCACGCATGTCGATAGCGCTGGCGACGGTCATGCTTGTGGCGCAAGTGGCAGTTATGCTCGTGTTTCTGGCGGAGCAGTATACCTCCCACTTCGAGCGTTGGTTTTGGCACCTGGACAGTGAATACAATGGACCAACCTTACTGGCAAGCGCCCAACTGGCGCTCGTCGCTGCCGTCTTGCTGGCTACAGCCGTCTTCGCCAGCGCATGGCAAGGGTTTCGCCGTTATTATGCGGCGGTGATTGGTCTTTACTTTCTATTCCTGGCGCTGGATGAACAATTGGCGCTGCATGATTCCATGCCTCTCTGGCATGTTCACATCCTGCTTGGCTTGCTGATCACAGTGGCGACCGCCATCGTCGTGGCGCGCTCGCCACGGCGCGACCGGGTCTGGTACGCTTGCATTTTTGCCGGGCTCGCCTTGAGCGCTTTTGGCGCGTTTTTCCTGGAAAGTTTCCGCTCGCGCGCCGCCTGCACCAGCATCGGATTCTTTGAAAACGGCTGCCGCATTCATGATGTCGAAGAAGCATTTGAATTCGCCGGTGTTTGGCTAACGCTTGTCGCTGCGCTCGGTCTCTTTTCCGGTTTGCCGCGCCGGACCCGGCGGCGCATCGGGATCATGCTATTTTTCGTTCCCGTGCTGTGGATGCTTGCTCTCGCTACCACCGGTTTCATCGCGTACATCGAATTCCGCTTCCTTTCACACCCCGCCGCCGTCAAATTCGAGACGAGCCTGGAGCTGCAAGCCTATCGCATCGAACGTGAAGCAGATAAGTTGCGGCTTCAGCTATTCACTTCGATGGCGGACTGGGAAGACTACACCGGTGTGGCTTTGTCGCTGCACCTGGTCGATCAGGTCAGTGGCGCATCGATCGTTGGAACCGATCAGGCCGCGAGCCGCGAGCGTGAATGGCGCATCTTATACCGCGTCAACTCGATCAGAGAGCGCTCCTGGATGTACACGCAATGGATGGAGCTGCCTATCCCTCCCGAAACTCCGACAAACCGCGCGCTCTGGCTGGTATTGACGACCTGGCGCCGGCAGGGTGATCAGCTCCTGCGCCAAAACATAGTCAAAAGCGATCTCAAACACCTCGATGAATCACAGCTTGTCTTGGGCGAGCTGGTTATTCCGGGGGGCTCGGATCCTGTTTCGATGGAGCGGCTCGCGTCATTTGACCACGGGCTCGCGCTTGGCGCCGTCCGCCTGCCCGCCGTAGCCCGCGCGGGCGATACGCTGTCGATTCCCTTCAGTTGGCGCGCGGAAGCCGACGGGCTTGAAGATTACACCCAGTTCCTGCATTTGGTTCACGAAGAGCTCGGAACCCAGTGGGGTTACGACCAGCAGCCATTGGGCGCGCGCTTGCCGACCCGGCTCTGGTATCGTGGACTCGCGGACACTGAAATCTGGCAGGCGCCTGTTCCAGCCGACCTGGCGCCTGGGACCTACCAGGTATTCACCGGACTCTACCGCGCCGCGGATCTCGCGCGGCTGCCCGCCAGAGATTCCACGGGTTTGCCATTTGCCGATGCTCGTGTGCCCCTGGGTTCGGTCATAATAGAGCAGGCCTGATTCACGCGCTTGCGCGCTTTCCACCACACAATGGCTGCGCCGCGTCCAGGCTTGCCAGCGCCCGACTGCTCGGTGATAATTGAACAGCAGTCGCCAGACTAACATGAGGCGATACCTATGGCGAAGCGTATATGCGGGGAACTGAATAACCCTCAGACCTGGACCTAGCAGCCGCCATGCGCGTAGGTATTTGGTTCCGCGCCAAGGGATCAAGCAAGAGTTGAGCCGAGGGATAGCTCTTTGGATGCCTTCTCCCCCAGCGTAATCGTGCGGCTATTCCTTGTCGCGCTGTACACCATCGTCTGTGCAATTGTCTACTGGCGACTGATCCCGCGACTCTCACCAATGGCGAAAAGGCTGGCTACCGCTATGCTGGCTGCCCAGGTTTTGGCGATAACGCTTGCGCTGGAAGTGCGACTGGTGCGCCAACTGACCTGGATTCTCCGTATGACTACTGAATACAATATTCCGACGGCTTTGGCCACCACACAATTGGCGCTTGCCGGCGTCATCGCCTTGGCCGCCTCGGGCTTGGGTCGCGCGATGCCGCTTGCGCGCCGCCGTTATCTTGTCGCGCTCGCTGCCGTCTTGCTCTTCATGGCTTTGGATGAGTTCTTATCGGTTAGTAACCGCTTCTTAGAAAACGGAAGATACTTCTACATTGTGCTCGGAGCTGTTTTCGCGATGGTGTCCGGGGTTTATGCTCGGCGCGAGCCAAGACATGCAAAGATTTGGTACATTTGCCTGCTGGCCGGTCTGGCGATTGCCGCGACAGGAGAGCTGCTGCTGAGTCCAGTAACATCCTCGACGTGCAAACGATTGGGATTCATAGCTGAATCTAAATGCTTTCTGCGCTCTGTTGCTGAGTGGCTCGAGTTCCTCGGAATCTGGCTGGTCTTAATCTCCGCGCTGAGCTTTTTTACCGATGTGGCGCCGACGCCAAGCCGTCGTACCCGCCTCGCATTGGTTCTGCTGCCGCTGGCGCTCTTTGCCTACCTCATGCTCTTTTCCCTCTTCGTCCGCGGTAGGCTTGACAGGCTCCAAATAGGAATCAAGCAACAGTATAATGAATGGTCGTATGCGCACGAATATCGCGCGCATGCGCAGCCGACCGCGATCCAGTTGAATTATGGCATTCAGCTAACCGGAGTGGGATTCAGCCATGAGCAAGAAGCGATTCATTTCCGGCTATTTGTATCAAATCCGCAAGAGCAGTGCCAGGGGCTCGGTTTCTCGATTCATCTTGTAGACCAGGAGTTTGGCAAATCAGTCGCCAGTCTCGACAGAAACGCGTCTTGTCGCTATAGCTACAAGTTTACAGACCCCGACGGCAATAAGATCTATCGGCAGTTAATGAGTCTCAGCATCCCCCCTCAGTTGCCGACGAATCGCGCGCTCTGGATCGTGCTGACCGCCTGGCGCGCGCTAGGCGATGGGTTTGCGCCTTTTCCGATTGTCTCAAGCGACCGTCAGCTTCTAAGCGACACCCAGGTTGTCTTGGGCGAGTTGGTATTACCGAGGGATTCAATTGCCGCCGCAGCAAATCAGCTCGCGTCATTTGACCATGGGCTCACGCTGGAAGACGTCCACTTGCCGGCCAAAGCCCATGTGGGCGATACGCTCTCGATTCCCTTCAGTTGGAGCGCGGAAACCGACGGTCTTGAAGATTACACCCAATTCCTGCATTTTTTTCACGAAGAGCACGGCGGCCAATGGGTCTACGACCAGCAGCCTTTGGGAGCGCGCTTGCCGACGCGGCTTTGGTATCGCGGGCTTGCGGACACTGAAATCTGGCAGGCGCCCATTCCAGACGACCTGGCGCCCGGGACCTACAAAGTATTCACCGGGCTTTACCGACCCTCCGATCTCAAGCGGCTGACCGCCCGTGACGCCGCGGGCGAATCGTTGACTGATGATCGCGTGCCACTTGGTTCCGTCACGATTGAAGGGACCTGATCCACGCCTCCACCCTTTCCTCCAGGCTTGCCAGCGCCCTCTTGCTCTGTGATAATGGGTGAAGGAGCGCCAAATGAAGGGAAGGCGAAACGGATGGCGAAGCGCAGGCGCAGGAAACCCAACATCTCAAAGGCGGTGCTTGATCAGGCGCGTCAAGGCGCGGTTGATGAAGGCAGCGCCGAAGTCTCTCCCGCCGCCGCGTCATCCGCCGCCGCCACAACCCTGACCAAGCAGCCGCCGCGCCGCCGCCGCGCCCTGCAATCGGCGCAACTCGAACGACGAAAAGACGAAGGCGCCCTCGACGCCGAATACGTAGCCGAACTGCTGGCCAACCCGACCAAGGTCGTCACCGAAGATGATCTGCGCGCCGATTACGGTTTCGTGATCAAAGACCTCCGCAATATGGGCATACTGGCGGCTTGCCTCTTCATCGCCTTGATTATCGCCTCCCTCATCCTGCTCTGATCCCGGCCGCTGTATGGAGAGGGCGACATGCCTTGGTCCGCTCTGCAAGTTTTCCTCCGCCGCATTTCGACGCCGATCCGCCATCTAATCTCGCTTTACGCCCTTCTGGTCGCCGTCTTCACGCTGCTTAGGCTGCTGCGCGTCAGCGGCGCGCCCTGGATCGACCTCGCGAATACCTTCGCTCCATACTGGTATATGCCGCTTGTCGTCACTTTCCCGCTCTCCATCATCGTCACCCGCGGTGGCGCATCTCCGGCTGAGCATGCCCGCAAGCGCCTCTCGCGCCTGAGCAAGCCGATAGACGCCGTCCCCGCCCATTCTTATCCGCCGCGCTGGAGCGTGCTGCTGCAAATCTGCCTTATCGCGATCGGCTTGTACTGGTTCGCGGTGCCGGGCATGTACCGCGCGGTGGTACCGCCGAGCGGAGCAACCTTCTCGGTCGTGACCTTCAATGTGCAAGGCAGCAACCTTGATCTCGGGCTGGCGACCGATTGGCTGTTGCGGCAGGCGCCCGAGGTGATCGTGCTGCAAGAGACGGCGGATGGCTACGATGGCCGTCTGGCGCCGCTCTATGATGTCTACGCCCACGAGGAACATGTGGAGGGCAGCGTACGTGTCTTTTCGCGCTACGCCATCCTCGAGCGCGAAGTCCTGACGATTGAGGATGAACCGGGCTTGAAAGCGCTGCGCCTGCTGCTGGATCAAGACGGACGCGAACTGGCGGTCTACGCCCTGCATTTCACCCTGCCGCTCAAGCCGCGCGCCCAATACGATCCCGACGCCGATATCGGACCGGAAGCGCTGCTGCGTTATGACGAGCGCCGCCGCAACACCCAAATCCGTCGCTTTCTTGAAATCGCCCGCCAAGAGACGTCTTCCTTCGTCGTCGCCGGCGATTTCAACATGAGCGACGCCTCCCTAATATACGACGAAGTGGCGGCGCTGCTGGGCGATGTCTGGCGTTCCGCCGGGGTGGGGGCGGGCCGCACCTGGCCCGTGGCCGAAGCGATCGGCTTGCCCCGCGTCATCCAACCACTGCTCCGCATCGACTACATCTGGCACAGCCCGTCGCTACGACCGACTGCGGCGGCGGTCGGCGACAACATCGGCTCCGACCATCTGCCGGTCTCCGTCAATTTCGAATGGCGCGCGGACTGACCGCTTGTCAGCGACGGATGCAAAAGTGGGGGCGACCGGCGGTCAGTGTCGGCGGTCAGTGTCTACGCGACCTACGCGACCTATCAGGTCGCCCGTTTTCCGCGACTTCATAATTTCCCCCAGACTTCCGCCCTACCTCATTCCCCCGTATACTAAAAGTCATGGACGCGCGACTGCAATTCATCCCCGTCATGATCGTCGGCTTTGGCGCCGCCCTCTGCCTCACCCCCCTTACACGTCAAATCGCCATGCGCCTCGGCGTCACCGCGGCGCCCAACACACGCAACATCCACAGCCGCCACGTGCCCTTGATGGGCGGCGCCGCCATCTATCTCGCTTTCGTCCTCTCAGTCTTGCTATTCAGTCCGCCCAATCATCTGGTTGAGCTGGGCGCCATCGTCGCCGGCGCAACGATGCTCGCTTCAATCGGCTATCTCGATGATCGGCGCCATCTCAGTCCGCGGGTCCGCCTTCTGGTGATGACGGTCGCCGCCGCCGTCGCCGCCCTGTCCGGCGTGCAGATCCGCCTCTTCGGCACACCCTTCATTGATATCCCACTGACCCTATTCTGGATTGTCGCCCTCATCAACGCTGTCAACTGGATCGACAATATGGACGGACTGGCGGCCGGCGCCGCCGCCATCACATCAGGCTTCTTCCTCTTGCTCGCCTTGTCACAAGGACAGATCCTGGTGAGCATGCTGGCTGCTGCCATCTTCGGCAGCGCTTTCGGCTTTTTGATCTACAATTTCAATCCTTCGAGCACCTTCATGGGTGATATGGGCGCCTATACGCTTGGCTTCGTGCTGGCGATTCTGGCGATTAAGCTGAAGTTCGCCGCCCAGCCGCTCAACGTCACCTGGATGGTGCCGGTCTTTGTGCTTGCGCTTCCCATCCTCGATATCAACCTGGCGATCTTCACCCGCTTGATCGAGCGGCGCCCGCTGATGCTGGCGGCCAAAGATCATGTCTCCCATCGGCTGCTGCGCCTGGGATTGACGCAGCGGCAGACACTTGCGCTGCTCTATCTATTCTGCATCGCCTATGGTCTCGTTGCCCTGGGTATCAGCCAGACGCCGGCGGACCAAGCGCTGGTGATTGGCGGCTTTGCTTTGGTCTCGCTCGGATTAATATTCTGCGCCTTAGGGATTGTCCGCTGGCGAGACCGCCGCGCCTCGGACGAAGCGACCGGCTAACGCCGCCAAGGGCATGACCGCGCCTCTTTCAGCTAGGGCGCCCTGACAGCGCCACAGCTTGATAGATTCTGGCTGTCCCCAAACAGAAGCAGGCATTCGCTTAGCATTAAGCCAATTTTTTGATGACCGGCTGTATTCCAATGCACATCATCCGCAGCCGCATAGTCCGCTTGAACATCAAGCGCGTCTATCGGATTCATATAGGCGATGGAAAGCTCGTCGAATAGCGCAATCGCCGCCCGATGACGCAAACCTGGTCCGGCTCGCAGGTCGTCCTTGCTTGGGATCAGCACAATCAGCAGCGCCGTATCCATAGCCGCCGCCTCATCGCGCAGCTTCGTCAGAACCTCGCGCGTGACCGCCAGCCGCTTCTCATGGCGGATCTGCAGCGCAAGCCCGGAAGCGTTGCCAAAGGTGTCGACGGCGTTGAGCAGCAGCGACCCAAGACGGGTCATGCCCAGCAGGCGCTCGGCTTCGCTGCTCGGTGGATCAACCCCGTGCTCATGATAAAAGATAGCGGTGGCTTGCTCCAGCTTCGAAAGATTGCCCCATTTGTCAACGCGGTGATTGCGAATGCCGATCGGCCTGCCATCCGCATTGACACCGACAAAGTAGCCGTCGATCGGCAGCAAATTATCGTCAAAGTCATTTACGTACATACCATAGATGGCGATATGAGCTCGCATGATCGGAGCGAAAGCCCGGAAAGACGCCAGCGCCTGTTTCGTTCCGATGCCCGAAATCCCGGTATTCCAGACCACGCTGTTTGCCACCTGCGACTCGATGACATCTACAAAAGACTTGCCCGCTTCGGCGCTGAGTCCAAAGGTGAACGAATCCCCCATTGCGATAATCCGCAGGCGCGCATCCAGTTCGTCTACCCAGGTGAAGTCCTGCCGGTCGTAATAGCCTTGCTGATTGACCACGCAGGGCCAGACGGTGTAAGGCGCGTTGTCGCAGACTTCGTGTATATGCGCCGCGTCGTAGTGGCAGCCGCTTTCATCGCAGGTCCACCAAGGCGCCGGCTTGTATTCAAAGGACGGAATCTCGGCAGGATAATGGCTGGGCACACCCATTGCCGCCAATACCAGCTCCAAAGCGACCAGCGAAGTGATCGTGGCCACGATAAAGACGAGCGAGTTCTTCCGAAGGCGCTGCAGCACGGCGCTGCCAGCTTTTGCCCGACGCAGCAGTAACGCAGCCGGCGTGATAATGAGTCCAGCGACCAGCAGCAGCACTTGAAAATTGTTGAAGCCGGGGCGGGCGGTCGGCAGATAATCCACCGCCACGCTGCCTATGAGCAAGCCGAGACCCAAGATAATCAGCGCGCCATAGAAGCGCTGAGCGATGCCCCTTTGACCTGATGAATCCACGGACACAGTTGGTCCTTTTGCCTGATGAACAGCGAATGGTCGTCGCGGAAAACGTCTATAATATGCTAAGCCAATATACTGCGAAACAGCCCTTTGCGCGATTCAGCGGCGCCGCGCCTCTTTGCAACCGCGCCATTCGTCCAAGCCTCCTACGACGACCTTAAGCACCGTCAGTCTCCTTCCCACGCGCTTACTTCCAAGCAAATCACGACTGCAATTTGCCCCAATGTCTGCCATAATGCTAGCCTGTTGTTCAATTGCAATTCAAAGCCGAAACTAACGCATGCCACGAATCGCCGTTTCCGCTAATTCCCTCGTCGATTACAGCCCCGAACGCTGGCGTCTGATTCAAGTGGATGACCCAGCCCAGCCAAAACTGCTTGTCGAAGCCAAGACCGGTTTGCCGCTGCGTTATAACGGCTACTTCGCCGTCAGCCGCGACTTGCCCGAATCGGGCGAAATCTTTGGCGCTGATCTTGGACAGGTCGTGCTGGGCTGGTCCAACGAATCCAAATCCTGGCAGCTGGGTTTGACGCTGTCGCCGGAAATCTCGCTGGCGCGCTCAAGCCGTTGGTTCGAGCTGCTTCGTTTCAGCCACCCCGATGCTTCCGTATACGAAGCGCGCGCGATTCAACTCGGCACCGCGCTGGCGCAAACGCTGGATATCCCCTTCGCCTCAACTGCGCCGGTAGAATTAGCATCGGCGCCGGAAGCGATCGTCCTAGAGCCCCTGCCCCTCGAACTGGGCTTGTGGCGCCTGGAAGAAGCGGAGCAGAAACGTGGAGGAGGCGACGGCGAGTTGCGCCTGGCTCGTGAAAAGCGCTGGCTGCGCGCCCGGCAGCGTCAGGTCGCCTGGTATGGACTTTTGATTGCCGTATATCTCTGGGTGTCCATCGCCACGCTAACGAGCGAGCTTGGCTTGCCCGTCGCTGGCACACTGATACCGAATCCGGCCTGGCTGCCATACTTGGGCATCGTTGTGGCGGTATTGCTGCTGCTCGCCATCGTCCGGCTGCTGCTCATTATCCTCAGGGAGCCTACCGAAATAATCATCAATCCCTACGAAAAGACCATCAGCGCCATGCGCGGCAACCAGCAGCTATGGAAAGTGAACGCGGGCAGTGTGCAGTCGATCTACGTCAGCGAATTGGTCAAGAAACGCGGGCGCAAACCAACCGTGTTTCATGGCGAAATAAACCTTCACTTGCTCGATGGCAGATTCATGCCGATCCTGATCGATAGCGAAAAGATCGTCGGCGCCCTCCTGCCCGGGCGCGACCCGACCGCGGAAAAGGAACGCCCCACCGATGTGCATGCGCTGGAGCCGGAGGCGGTCAGCACGCCACTGCAAGCGGCCGCTATTCACATCGCAGTCGGCTTGGGCGATCTGCCCGTCTGGTACGACCGGCGACTGAAGTGAGCTCATCTGGATTCGGCGGAAATTGTAGGGGCGACTGACGTGCAGTGTCTTCGCGCACTATTATGTCGCCCGCAGCGAGGTGACCATGAAGAACAAAGTGATAGTCAACCCTAGCTTTCGGCGCATGGACGAGATCTTCTCGCCGGAAGATCAGCAGCGGATGCATGACCTGGTCGAGGTGATCTGGGGAAAAGACGAACGCATGCCGCAGGAAGACTTTCTGCGCGCCTTGACCGATGCCGATGTCGTAGTCACCTCCGGCTGGCATTATGGCGATGTCCTCGATCAAGCTGAGCGCTTGAGAGCGATCATGGATGTCTCCGGCGGCTTCCCGCTGAATCTGGATTACCATGCCTGCTACGAGCGGCGCATCCGCGTCTTGAGCGCGGCGCCCGGCTTCGCGCGTCAAGTGGCCGAGTTTTCGCTTGGGCTGGCGATTGACGCGGCGCGCCAAATCTCCTACGGCGACCGCCTCATGCGCCGTGGCGAAGAAGACTATCTATGGCACGGCAATGTCGATACCTTCCTGCTCTACGATCAGCCGGTCGGCATCATCGGTTACGGCAGCCTGGCGCGCGAACTGCATCCCCTGCTGAACCCCTTCGGCGTCAGCATCTCGGTTTACGATCCCTGGCTGGGCGACGGCTACTTGACGCGGCAGGGCTTGCGCCCGCTGCCGCTGGAAGAGCTGATGGCGACATCAAAGTTCATCTTTGTGATGGCTGTCCCCTCAAGGGAGAACAAGGCGATGATCTCGCGCGAATTGCTGGAGTTGATTCAGCCCAATGCCGTGCTGATTCTTGCCAGCCGCGCCCACGTCATCGACTTTGACGCGGCGACAGAGATGGTGCTTGCCGGGCGCTTCAAGCTGGCGACCGATGTCTTCCCGATTGAGCCGCTGCCAGCCGATCACCCGATTCGCGGCGCCGAGGGCGCGATCCTTTCCGCTCATCGTGCCGGGTCGGTGGCGCAGGGCATGGTTGAATTAGGCGAGATGGTGGTCGACGATCTCGAAGCGATCGTCAAGGGAATGCCGCCGCGCCGCCTGCAAATGGCGGAACCGGAACTCAGCATGCGCTACGCGAGCACGCGAGCGAAACGGGTCAAATAGGATCGAGTTAGTCGGGGTAGTCCATTATTTTGTAGCCTGCTGCGACTACAGTCTTAACGGCTTCTTCAAGAGCCTTCTGAGCCTCATCCTCTACGTCTGAAAGCTTTTCGCGATGAGTAATCGGACGCGACCAGAAGAATACAATTCTGTCTCCCAGGTATCGTGGTGGAAAAACCTCAGTTTCTGTCACACGGGGACGGTAAACTGATGACTGTCGCGTGGCAGAAACATACCTAACTTCTCGGATAATATTGGCCAAGATTAGCTGCCGAACGTTTGCCCCGCCTTCCGCTTCACTGAAATCGAAATAACCCTCGGCAGTCTGTTGAAGTGATCCGTCCGGGTCAGCTCCGAGCGTCCCTAATCGAATCTGATCATTCATTCATCTGAACTCCGCGGCTATCGCGACTTCAGTGATGGAGTATCAAAGTATCCTTCCAAACGTTCCACTTTTTCTGTCAGTACCTTAATGTCGCCTTGAATGTCTTGATTCTGTCGATTGGCATCGTCGGCTTTATCTTCGACGCGTTTAACATCATCCTTAGATGGTATGCGCCATAGAAAGGCTACCACCACCACGACGGCCACAACCGCCTGAATGAACAGACCTGCACCTGCAACTAGGATAGTGATGTTTTGTGCGTCCATAGATGTCCTTTTGCTGAATGCCACTATGTCATTTTGTCGCACATGTAGGCAAAAGTCTACGCACTGCGCATTTGGCAACACATCTTTTATTTGTTGGCCAGCAAGATTTGATTAGACAACCCCCTGCAAGGTCTCCGCGCGCAGGTGATCCACCACCGCCTTGGTCGCCTCGCGCTGCGTAGCGCCATTGGCGATGCAATCGTTGTACACCGCCAACTGCCGGTCCGAACTCGTGCCCTTTTCCAGGATGGTGTGCACGTAATTGACTTCCTCGCGTGAGCCGAGCTCGTCGACGACATCATCGACGACCTCCAGCAGCTCATAAGCCAGGTCACGCATCGAAACCGCTTCCCGCTTGCCATAATCGATCAACTGACCATCGAGTCCCCAGCGCACCGCCCGCCACTTGTTCTCGGCAATCAATTCGTTGGGGTAGATCCGCCAGCTAAGATTCTGATTGCGCAGCTTGATCAGCTTGGCGACGAGGGCTTGCACCAGCGCCGCAATGGCGACCGCTTCATCGACAGTGGTGCAGATATCACAGATGCGAATCTCAAGCGTGCCGAAGTCTTCGTGCGGTCGGCTGTCCCACCAGATCTTGGTGTAATCCGCTTTGCCATCGCTGCGCCCCTTGCCGAGCGTGCCCACTTGCCCAAAAGTCTCGATTAGCCGCTCATAGGCGCTGAACGAAGGAAAGATCGGCGCTGTGCCGGTGCGGGGCAGGTTTTCAAAGATGATGCTGCGGTAACTCTTCAGCCCCGTCGGATGACCGTGCCAGAAAGGCGAACTGGTGGAAAATGTCAACAGGTGCGGCAGGAAATAGCGCAGCTGATTTTGAATATCGATCAGCAAGTCAAGCTGCCGCCGCGACTTGCCGAAACCAACATGCACATGCATGCCGAAAATCAGCATCTGGCGCGCCACTTCTTGCATGTATTCCTTGAGATCTTGGTAACGCTCGCCCGGATTGGCTTCCTGCTCCTCCCATTTGGCGAAGGGATGCGTGCTCGCCGCCATGATGCCGTAGCCATGACGCTCAGCCACACTATTGACTTCTCGGCGCAAGCGCACCAATTCCGCCCGCGCTTCCTGCACGTTATGGCAAACGGCGCTGCCGATTTCGATTTGCGATTGCAGGAACTCCGGTTTGACCTGGTCGCCAATTTGCCGGATGCTGTCGTCATGCAGCAACTGCTGCACGACCGCCGCCAGCTCGCCAGTCGCCGGATCAATTAGCTGATATTCTTCTTCAATTCCGATGGTCAACGGCGCTGAATGCATCATAACCCTCCGACACCCGCGTTTCATACTTGTAACAGATATTAACACAGCCGCGACATCTAGCCAAAGCGCGGATCGTTACTCGGGGTCAATCCTTAACGATAGCCCATCGCCGAATAGCAGACTCTTAGCATATGCTACTTTCTCATATCCAGCGAATGCTGTAGGGGCGACCTATCAGGTCGCCCGCCTGAATGCATAGATTGCAGGGGCGATTGACCCGTGGCGTCCACGCTCGGCCGTAAATCGTCGTCTCTTTTTTGTTAAACACGCCATCAATGATATGTAGGGTCAACCGGCGGTCAGTGTCCAAGGGCTATGTCGAAGGGCTATGTCTACGTGCCCTACGTGCCCTACGCGCCGTGTATGGTCGCCCGCTGCGTTTCTGCCTCAGTCTCCCTTGAGCGCATCGCGCGCTGCCGGACTATCAATCCGTTCGAGCGCCTCACGCGCGAAGCGGCGTACGCCCTCGTTGCCATCGCGTAGCGAGAACTTCAGCGCCGGCACCGCCCGCTCGCTGCCGATTTTACCCAGCGCCTTGCAAGCCGCCCGTTTCACCGCATTGCTGGGATCAAACAGCGCCTTCGTCAAACCGGGCGCCGCCGGCGGACCAATCTTGATCAACGCGCCGGTGATGCCCGCGCGCAGAAACATATCGTTGTCCCGCAGCGCCTCCAGCAGCGTTGGCAGCGCCGCCTCCGCTTCATCGCCGAGCTGACCCAGCGCCTTGGCAGCCAGATATCGCGTCCCGGGGTCGGATTCGCGCACCAACTCCGTCAATTGCGGAACGGCGGGCGCATAACGATTTTCGCCCAGGTAGACGATGGCGGCCGCGCGCGCCTCCGCGTCAGCGCCATCTTGCAATTCGAGCCAGGCTTCCTCGACTGTCTGAAACGAGGTCATAGTCGCGACGTTTCCCATTCCGCCAAAATCGTAGGGGCGACCCTTAGGGCCGCCCTCGACAACGTCAGATTGTATCAGACTATTGCGTAAATTGTAGACGAAAAGCTGTTTGCGCCGCTCAGTGAGACGCCCCATTTCGATGTCAATATTCATCGGACGCCCTACCAGGTCGACCGCCACAGCCCGCCCGTCTACCACCCAATCCCCGATGTCGAAGCCGGATCCTGCGGCTGATTGCGAAAACGAATCTCGAAGTGCAGGTGCGGACCAGAGGAATTCCCCGTGCTGCCGACATAACCGATGATCTGCCCGGCGCCTACAACCTGGCCGCAACCGACAGCGCGGCTGCTCATATGACCGTATAAGGTCGACCAGGGACCGTGCCCGATGACGACAGTCATGCCATATCCCCAGTTGTTCCAACCGGCGTAAAGAATCGGACCGCCGTTCGCCGCATAAATTGGCGTGCCAGTCGGCGCCGCGATATCGATGCCGCTGTGACCGGCGTAATAGCCGCGGACGTAGGTCCCGTTGGGTAGGGGATTGACCCAGCGCGTGCCGCCGCCGGAGCGAGCGCCGCAACTGAAAGGGCTGCTCGGATCAAAGGCGACCACGTTGCCAGCGTCATCCTGCTGCACCGGCGCGTTCCAGGTGATGATTTCGCCTTCGCCGCCAGGAATGAAGAGGCGCGTGCCGCTCGGCAGAAGCGTCTCCGGCGCGATATCGGGCAGATCGTTGGCGGGCGAGTCAATGATGACGTAGGGGTCGTCGACCCCGTATTGCTCGGCGATGGCGCGAATGTCCTTGCTTTGTGTGCGAATTACGCGGTGGCAGGCGCCATCCGTCGGCGGAATGTGGACCACGTCTGCCGGCCGCAGCACCAGCGCCATGCGATAATCGTTGCACCAGGCGATCGACTCCTTTTTCAAGCCGTAGCGGTTGGCGATGCCATCAATCGTGTCGCCGCGCTGCGCGACATAGCTGGTCATCTTCGAGCGTGCCCGATTGGTGATTAGCGTGAAGGGATCGTAACGCAAGCCTTCATCGTCGGCCGCCAGGTCGGGCGGCGTCGCCAGCAAGTCCAGGATTTGCGCCGCGCTGATGGTGGGCTGCTCGTCAGCCGTCTCCGCGTCGATTGGCGTGGCATTTGGCTCAGCCGCAATCACGGTCTCCGGCAGCAACGTTGGCGTGATATCGCTTGCTTCGTCCGTCACCACGACCGGACTGGCAACGCTGACCGGCGGCGCGGTCACGACCAGATAAGCCGCCCCGCTGACGAATCCGATAGCGGATAACAAGAAGAGCCAGCCAACGAGTCGACGCCAGCGGGGCAGGGCGCTCGCTGAGCTATAGGGCGAGACCAGCGTCGGTCCGCTGCGGCGATATTGGCGGCTTCTGCGCATCTTGGTCTCCCTAAGCGCGGACAAGGTAAACCCAGCCTAGCGGACTTGCGCTGCCTGGTCAAGCAAAGCCGGCGACGCGCCGGATTATTCGCTAACTGTCCCAAACTCAACTACATCAATGGCGAAGGGCAGCTGCGGGCTGGTGCCGAAAGCCAAGCCAAATTGATTCCAATTACTCACATAGAGTCGATCGCGCGCCGGGTCAACAGCGACATCGCTGGCGCCGCGAAATTCTTTCGCCAACATCAGCAACTCGCCATCCACAACGCGAGCGACCCGATTCCAGTTAAGCAGCGCGATGCTTGTCTCGCCGCCTGGCGTCACGCTTATGCCGTCAAAGCCATATTCATTCCGCAGCTCGCCACCGCCATAGACGATTCGCCCACTTCCCGTCGGATCATCGGCGATCTTGATTCGGTAGATGGATTCATTTGCCGGATCGGCAATTAGCAGCTCGTCATTCGCCCGATCGTAAGCAATGCCGGTGACTTCGCACTTTTGGCGGCAGGGGGCGAACCACCAATAAGGCTCGCCACCCATGCCGAGCGCCTCGCCCGTCAGCGAATAGCGCAAGACATGCCCCAGTCGGTCGCTGATATAGATGCGGTCATCCGCGTCCAGCGCGATATCATCGGGCAAAACGCCGCCGATGAAAGCCTCGTAGCGAAGTTCGAAAAGCCGCGCCAACACGCCATCGGCATAGCGCCAGATGACTGCGCCTTGCGCATCCAGCGGCGCGATTCGGTCGAGGATGTACAGTGCGCCATCGGCGGCGACATCAAGTCCGCTCACCGAGCCGATAAGCGCACGACTTTCGCGGATTTCCCTTACTTCGCCTTCCGGACTGATCGACCAAAGCGCGCCCGTCTGGTAGCTGCCGGTGTATAGCCACCCGTCGGCGTCTATCGCCAGTGCGGCCGGATAAGCGTCATCATCGGGCAGCGTCGCGAACTCGGACACTGTGACATCGTCGGCGACGGCAACAGCCTTTGATCGCGGCGCCGAGCCAATCACGAACCAGGTCATGGCGATGATGAGCGCGACCCCGAATGCCAGCGCCAGCACAACCAAAAGCAGCGCGCGCAAACGGGGAAAGCGGTTGGGTTTGGGATCGCTGTCGGTCACAGGCCTGAATCGGGTGGATTGCTACGTTCATGTATTGCAACATAATCTCTAGCAATTGCAAGATTTAGCACATCTATCTTGCGAGAAAGACCCGGAAACCAATCTCCAGTAGAGCCGAACCGCCTAAACAGTTCAACCGCAACGAGCTGATACACTTGACCGGTCATTGATAATGAAATATCTAACGTGGTTCTGTACAGGATTGCTTCCGGTTCCCTTATGCGTATTCCACCTATCGTTATGTCAAGTTCAGCGGAACCATAGCCGCCACCTAAGCCCACCGATTCAGACACTGATTCAGAAGAACTGTACATTAGAGGAACAAATCCTGTAATCGCCGCCTCATGGTTAATTACTATGAACGGATTACTCGGGAGGTGTGTTACATTTGGGAGAAGGGCATAGGTGACATACTTCAAATCTCCCGCGTAAGGACTTGGACTCTTCCAAACTTCTATCAGAATGCTCTTGGATTTGTTGAAATTGTAGAGACTAAACCCATTTAGCAAGCTCGGGAAATTAGCCCGAAGTAATAACTCATACTCTGCAAACACCAGTTGTACCAGAACTTCAACCAATTCCCTGGCCTCTTCTGTCCTGTTGACATCCATCAAGGCTTTATACAGCTCCCTTCTTGAGAACTTTGGTACGTCTATGTGGCTCATCAGCTTTTCAAGCAATTCCAGCCAGTAGTTCAGCCGGAATATCTCCATCGTGTTCTGTTTAGATGAACAAGTTTGAAAGTTGGAGGATGTGCGCTCATTTGCATTATCCTTAGCACTATTGAAATATGTCTGAACCTCTTCCAGCAATTGCGAGACTGTAACGCTTGCGATTTCTTGTTGGTCAATATATCCGAGCCTTTGCAAATGAGTCTTCCACTCGTTTGAATCGTCCAAGCATGAACGATTGATGAGTATGTCCCAGATCCTTTCTTGAAGAATTACGGGATTATGACCTTCAAATAAGAGCATATTCTTTGATAGATATGCGAAATCGGATAGCAGCACTTCCCAAGCAAACTTTTCTGGCAGTGTATCAATAAGGTCACTGGTATCAACTTGTACCATTCCACCTTGTCTGTCGAATTCTGCGAATCGTTTACGCAAAATATTTCTGTCGTTTGGTCTGTTAGCCAGGGCCTCTTCGAAAGAAGTCACCGACATCTGCGGATCGCGACCATAGTATGGCAGAATGCGCGGTAGTAGATTTGGGAAATGAGCACTCTTGATCGTGGCATGAGTTTTAATGAACTGCTTCAATCTCTCAAGATAAGCATCGGCTTGAGTTTCGTGCGAGAAATCTCTTAGCGAGTTCTTTAGTGTCAGTTTCAACATTAGCTCGGCAAACAAGTGCAGATTGGCTAAAGCTATCTCGGTCAGTAAACCTGTTTGTCCGCTGTCAAGATGAGTGAAATAGAATTCAATTGTCTCCAAACCAAGTGCATTTGTGGAAATTATGCCGATATCATGAACCGCATTCTGGATAGTCGAATCGGAGTCGGCACACTGCCACTGTTTGACAATTGTTGTATAAACGAAGGCTCGGATTCTTTCAAAACCAATTGTAACTAATTCTTGAGATTGGCCGTCCACAAGACGTAGAACGCTGAGCCGATCTAATTCATAGAAGGTCGTTCTCACGTCATCAGTCCATTGCATTTCCCGTTCGAGCGAAGATACGCCAACCAGATTAACTCCGTTTTCAATTGACAGTGTTGAGATCTTTTCAAGAATGTTCCTTGCAATGGATCTGTACTTAATGTCCAGCCTATCCAGACGATTGTCAAGATATCTCTTGAATATCTGGATGTTTGACAGCGCACCTGAAAGTGGCAACTCTGTGTCTTGGTACACTTCGCAAGCGAGCCGCATTAGAAGTGGATATGCACATTCTTGAGCAAGTTCGCCATCAAGGTTGCCAGCAAGATTGAACGCAGATCTATATTTCCGAAACGCACTTGTTCGTTCGTCATTTGAGAAATTACCTAGCTGCACTCCCACATTCTCAGGCTTAGGCTGTGAATATGTTGTGGGTTGGTGAACGGAATCGCGCGGTGGGAATACAGATTTTGCAAATTCGTTGTAGGTTTGCCCCTTGTCTATGACGAATGAACTCCACTCTGCGGACTTGCAGCTGATACAGATCTTTACGGGCAAACTTTGAGTTCTCTGAATTAGTTCTGCTAACTCAAACCGTAATAAGGAATCGTTACCAGCAAACTCGTCGAGTCCGTCAAGAAATACTATAATCTTACGTCCGTGCAAGTTTGCGAGTTCGCTCAATCTTTCGACGAAGAACGAAATGTGTCGTTCTACATGAAACTCCCAAATGAAGTCTTCTTGGATCGTTTTGACTAGTCCATTTTGCAAACGAAGAGCCTGATAAAACAGCACAAGATGATCTGCAGAAGATTGATCGGCAAGAGCCGCCATTGAGTTTGTCTTGCCTGTGCCGGAATCTCCAACAATTGCAAACACGGGCAAGTCTGAGTACATCCATTGTTCGAATTCGGATTCGATTTGATTTCGAGACACGAACAATTCTGGAATATAGAATCGGCCTTGGGCGATCGTTCCACTCACGTGCGACAGACCGGTTCTCAGTTGTGCGTTACAAAACTTTACAATTGCGTCAGGATTGAATCTGAATAGCCTGCGTGCAGACTTAAATCGCAAGTGATCGCCTAATAGTAAGGGTTGCCGTCCATTTTTCTCCCAAGAAGAGGCTAACGGTGATTCAAGTTCTGTTAGGCTCTCCGAGAAAACATCAAATACTTTCGTGTCTGTGCCATTTGTCACGATAGCGAATGGTGCCATTTGACGTAGTAATCGCGCATATGACAGCGACTGCTCAGCGTCTGTGTCCTTTAGCTTGTGATCAGGTCGCTTCGTCTCGATCACTGCTAGGTTCACACCATTATGTGTGACCAGAATATCACTGCGTGCACCTAGTGCAGTCTTTCCTTCTCGACCCCCGACAACGATGTCGTTGGTACCTAATCGTACCTTGAAGTGGTCTTCTAGTGAAATGTCATCCGTTTGAAATCCTAGTTCAAGGAAGTATTGAACAACCATTTGGACTATCTCGGCTTCGGAATCTAGATCGATTCTCTCAGATACATCTTTCAACGCCATTGTCATCCCCGTTGGTTGCTTTCGCGCGTTTATGAATCAAGCCAGTTTGGTGTCGGTCATCAATTGCGCAGTCGTGCAGCCAGGTTAGAATACCGCCGTATTGTATTCCAGATTTCGGCGCGCTGACTATGCTCAAGGACAAACCGCGCCCGGCGAAACCGGCAACATCATCTTCTTGCCGCTTGGATTGGTGATGCTCTTGCTGTCGCTGCGAGAGCATCAAGCCTGAAGTTCGGTGCCGGGCACGCTCACAGGCGTACGGCCGTGAGCCTCGGTTATGCCCAGCAGGACCTCAGCCGCCGCCTGCGCCGCGCAAGGACGAAAACTGAAGCTGCAAACGTAAGTTCCGATCTCGGGGAAACCGGCTAACTCATAAGGATCGCGGAGCGCAACCACAAGCAGGCGCTCGCCGGCGGCTTCATGCAAGGAGCGAATGATCTCGGCTTGGCGCGACTGATCAAAATCCATGCCGGGCAGCGTGAAGTTTTCCGTGACGGCGACCACAACTCTTTCGGCGGGTATCGCCCCGGCGATGTATTCTTCGGCGGCGACGATTTGCAGGTCATCACATTTCGCAGCCAGGGTTTGCGCGAAGATTTCAAAGGCCGCAACTGACTGATTGGGTCCGATGCCGCGCGTTTGCGTCAAGACCTCGTAGGCGCTGCGCTTCGTCGTGTTGACCAGCGTGATCGGCGTCGGCGGAAGCAGCGGCAGCAACCCGTCTCGGTCGCGCAGGACGCTAACAGCGCGCCGGGCAACATTCAATTCCACCGCTCGGTTTGCCTCGGCGCCGACCATCCCCGTCCCCGCGCGCGGCTCAGTTGTGAAACCGGCGTCCTGCTTCAAGCGCAGAACGCGGCCCACGGCCTCATCGACGCGCTCTGCGGGAATTGTTCCGTCTTCGACCGCGCGAATGATAGCGCGGATCAGGCTTCGCTGATTCTCCAGGTATAGGCTGGCGTCATGGTCGTAATGCTCTTCAGCCAGCATCATCAGATCGACGCCGGCTTTGAAACCCTGAATGGCGGCATCAGCTGGATCGTAATTGCGCTTCATCGAGTGCATATTCATGCTGTCGGAGACGACCAAGCCCTCGAAACCCAATTCTCCCCGCAGCAAATCGCCCAGGATCACGGGCGAGAGCGTCGCCGGACGCTCGGCGTCGAGGGCGCTGAAGATGATATGTGAGGTCATGACAATCTTCGCGCCTGCGTCAATGCCGGCGGCGAAGGGGCGCAGGTCGATTCGCGCCAAGTCGGCGCGCTTTCGCGTCACGGTGGGCAAGCCGCGGTGACTGTCGAGCCTGGTATCGCCGTGGCCCGGGAAGTGCTTCAGCGTGGCAACCGATCCATTCTCCTGCAAACCACGTACTGCCGCCGCCGTCATCTCCGCGACCAACTCTGGCTCTTCGCCGAAGGACCGCATGCCGATAATCGAGTTATGCGGATTGGAATTGCAGTCCGCGGCTGGACCCAGCACCACATTCAAGCCGACGGCGCTCATTTCGCGCGCGATGACGCGATACATGTCGTAGGCGCATTGTGGGTCGCCGCTGGCGCCGAGCGCCATATTGCCCGGTCCCATGGCGCTTTCGGCGCTGATCACCGACCAGGTCCCCTCCTGGTCGCAGCCCAGCAGCAGCGGAATGCCCAAGCGCGTTTTGGCGGCGAAGGACTGCAGCCTATTGCATAGTTGAAGCGCGGCGTCCGCGGTCGGCACATTGTCATTGCTGATATAGGCGCCACCCACCAGATGCTCTTCCATCAAAATCCGCGCTTCATCCAACTGGTCGCCAGCGAAGGCGAGCATGAACATCTGCCCGACCTTTTCTTCTGTCATCATTGATGAAATTGTAGATTCAATGTTCACGAGGTCTCCTTCACTCGATCGGGGCGGCAAACAGTTATCTCCAACATTGTAGCGGAAATCCCGCCATCGTCGCGCTTCGCTTCGCTTTGTGATTTGAAGGCGCCTAAATTTGGCGTAGACTGTAGACACACCCGGAACAATGCCGCCGCCCACGCAAAATACCTTGCGCGCCGCCCATTACTGTCCGCAGTCATAGCGAAATCCGTAGGGGCGAGACTTGTCTCGCCCTCCCTCTTTATTTGGATTGAGTCGGGGGCTTCCCCTCGCAACGAAAACACGGGCGAGCCGGTGGCTCGCCCCTACGGATATTCTTTACGAACGAGCCGCTCTTACCCGCAAGCGCCTTCCGCGCGCACAAAGTCCGCGCTGACCCAGCCCGTATTGCCCCGATACTCCACCTCGAAAGATCCAGCCGTCCTGGCGATGGCGGTCATCCGGTCTCCCGCCGGGATGACGTTAATGCGTTGGCCGCCCGGCGCGTCGCGGAAGCTGAGATGTTCCCATCCGGTTACTTGACAAGCCGACAGCGTCTTTACTCCGTCGTGGCTAACCTGGACGCCCGAAGCCTTGTCCAATTCCGATGCCATCAGCAGCACCGTGCCCGCTCGGTTGATCCAGCCGCAGACCATGTCGGAAACGCTATAGGTCGGAAGTTGCCGGATCGTCGGAACGGCGCTGGATTCGTCAAAGAAGATCAGCGACCCGCCGCCGCGGAAGCAGATCTGCGCGCCCAGCGTCAACTCGCCCGTGAGCCGGACCGCGTCCAAATAGCCAGTCAGCAAACCCAAGCCGCTGGTATCAAGCGACTGACACTCGATGCCGCTATTCACCGCCGTGATATAGATGTTATCAGACACCGCCCGGCAGGTCTCTGGAGTGGGAATAGTCGATTGCGGCACAACAATCGGGTCCGGTTCGCTGGCGCGCGTCGCCATCAACCAGGGATCTAGGGGCAGCGCTTGCGCCGCCGGACGCGCTGGCGCCGTGCCGTCCAGCAAGGTCTCAAGGTATTCGTATGCCAGATCGCCAAAGCCGCCGCAAATATCCGCGCTCGCTTCGACCGCTGCCGGGAAATGCACCCCCGCCCAGACGCGGGCTTGACCGCAATCACGCGCGAAGTCGGTCCAGGTCGAGAAGCTCAGCGACATGTCTTCGGCCGGCGTGACGCCCTTTTCGATCCGCGAAGAACCGGCCGGAAAGGCGACCGTCCAATTCAACTCATCGGTGCCGCTAAAACGCCGGAGCGCCTGCGCCTGGGCATAGCAGCCGCAAGTCGAACCCGACGGATATTCCGGGTGATCGGCTTCTGGCAGGTAGCTGCGCCACTGGCTCGCTGGAATCTCGCGCGCGCCTGCGCCTGGTCCAGCCCAAGCCGTCACCAGCTCGTCGCCGTAGATATGGCGGATGGCGCTGAAGGGACGAACGGCGTCGTAACGCGCTTTTTCCTGCCAGGTGACGATGGAGCCATCAAGGGCGGCGGCCGTCTTCAAGAAGTAGCCGCGTACAGTATCGGCCGGCGACCAGCCCATCTCGCGCGCCAGATGCACATAGGACAAACCCAAAGACAGGATTTTGTTGTCGAAAAGCTCCGCTTTCAACTTCTGCTCATCGCTTAAATTCGCCGAGACCGCCAGGACGGCGTCGGCCTGATCTTTGTAGGCATCCCAATCTTCGGGATCGCTGGCGATGGGCGGCGCCGCGCGGTATTCACGCGGGTCGAAAGCGCCGACCGGCTCGGTGTTCGCCAACTGCGGTGTGACGAAGTGCTGGACGATATAAACGCCCGTGCCCTGCAATCGGAGGCCTGGCTGCCAGCGCGCGGGATCCCTCAGCACATAAGCCGAATTCACCGGCATGTAACCGGTATTGTCCTGGTAATTCCCCAGCTGGTTCATGCCATCGCGCAGCCGCCCCGTCAACGCGCCCCGCCCCGCGACATTGCCGATGCCGACCGGCGTCGACTGGTCGCTGCTCTCGTCATTGGGGTTCAAACCGTAGTCGTGCAGCATATCGCGCCAGACGGATTCGCGCTGCGGCAGCAAACCGACCAAGGCTTGATAGGCCGCATGCAGCATGGCGGTATTGATGTTGTGGTCGTTAGCTTCACTTGGAGGGCGCCGCGGGATGCGCGTATACATGCCGACGGCGCTCTCATGGTAAGGCGCGGCCGCGTCCATCATGCCCAGCGCGACAATCATATTGATGCGGTTGATCAGCGTGGCGTCGCCGAGCGACGGCGATACATCCATGGCGATGATGGGATAAACCTTTGGCAAGACGACATCAATCAGCGGGTTGACTTGCGCCAACTGGTCGGCGGGCAACTCCGAGTTGGTCCGGTTTTGCGCCTGCAGCGCGCCGCCCGTCAGCAAAGCCGCGATGAGCAGTACTAGCAAATCTCTAAGTCGAAGCGTAAATAAGCTGCGCATCGTGTCTCCTCCAACCATTTCTTCTCGTTCAGGCAGCGTTGCGCCGCGCATGTACAAGAGTAGCGGCAGTACGAAGGAGCAATTTGACGCGCGGCTGACGCGATGCCTACGTGTCGCCGACGGCAGCTGCCGACGGCCAACAGAGCTTGGGCGCTGACGGTCGATTCGCTAGATCGCGCGTATGCAGACCGAGTGGGAGGGGATTGGGGTGAGGGTAAGATTCACTAATGAAAGGCTTGACGTACTCTTTCTAGTGTCGCTGACAAGTCGCCTTCAATTTCTTCGTTCTTTATCCTCAATATGCTGATTCCAAGCGATTCGATCAGCTCCTCACGCTGATAATTGTGAATTCGCCCATCCACTTCAATTGCCAGGCGCTCAGATGCACAGTAAAAGTCTACTACAAACGAGCCAATTGGAACTTGCCGACGAAACTTGTGACCATTGAGTTGTCTGTTTCGGATCGCTTGCCATAAATTTGTCTCGGCGAGAGTTGCTCTCCGGCGTAGTTTTCGGGCAAGACCATGCATTTTGCCTTTTAGATCAGGTGGAATGTCCCATTTCTCGGGTTGGTCCATTTTCTTCCCCTCATCCCCCGGCCCCTTCTCCCACAGGGGGAGAAGGGGGGTAATTCCAAAGAAATCCGCCTCAATTGGTGGTGACATACAGCATCGTGAATGTCGCAGCGGCAATCGACCGGCAGCCATAGCGTAAGCCCCTCTCCCTTTATGGGAGAGGGGTTTGGGGTGAGGGTAAGACGGTGAGCTTCCTCACTTCACCGCGCCCATCGTCAAGCCACGCACCAAATAGCGCTGGAAGAACAGCGCCATCAGGAAGGGTGGCAGCATCGTCACCACGGCCGCCGCCGACATATCCTCCCAGGCGACCTCGTACTGCCCGATGAATAGCGTCAGCACGATGGTCAAGGGCTGCGAGTCGTCGGTGCGCGTGAAGATCAGCGGAATCAGAAAGTTATTCCACGTGGAAAGCATCCCCACCAAGAAAACCGCCACCATGCCCGGGCGCGCCAGCGGCAGCACGATGCTGTAAACCAACCGCCAGCGGTCAGCGCCATCAACACGGGCCGCATCCTGTATCTCGCTCGGGATATCGCGCACGAAGGTGGTCATCAACCAAACCGAAAGCGGCAATAGCAGCGTGACAAATATGAGTATCAGCCCAACAAGCGTATCGACCAAATCCAACTGCGACATGAGGAAGAATAAGGCGATCAACGATACCCAGATCGGCAGCGGAATCATCAGCATGATCAGCAGGAAGATGATGTTCTTGCCCTTGAAGTCCATGCGCGCGAAGGCGTAACCGGCGCCGGTCGCCATCAAGGTCACGATGCCGGCCGCGGCAACGCTGATGATGACGCTGTTGCGCAACCCGGTGCCCATCAAATGGGCCGTCGGCGAAAAGCCGCCCGAGCGGAATTTGGCGCCCTGCGTGAAGATCGTTTGATAGGATTCGAGCGTCGGCTGGCTGGGGAACCAGATCTTGTAGGGGCGGGCGTAAAGTTCCTGCCGCGTCGAAATGCTGCTGACCGCCACCCAGTATATCGGCGCCAGCGCCCAAATCAAGACGACTGCGCAGAGGACGTATATGACCGCCAGGCGAAGGCGTTCCTGACCGCGCAATCCGAGCGTCATTGTTCTTGCACCCCTTGATTATAGACGCGCATGACGAAGATCAGCCCGACCGCCAGCGACATTAGCAGGATGATGTATGAGAGCGCCGCGCCCAACCCAACGCGCAAATCGCGGAAGACCAATTCGTAGTTGTAAAGCATTAGCGTCTTGGTGAAGGGATTCATCCCTCCGCCAGCCGAGCCGCCCGCGGTCAGCGTCCAGATGACATCGAATATCTGAAAGGCGGCGATGAATTCGACCACGAGGGCGATGCCGAAAGACGGCAGCAGCAGCGGAATCGTGATGAAGCGCACCCGCCCGATCGCGCTGGCGCCATCGACTTTGGCCGCGTCGTATAGATCATCGGGGATGCTCTGCAAGCCCGCCAGCAAGATGATGGTCGGGAAGGCGTAGCGCGTCCAGGTCTGCACTACTGTGACCCAAAAGATCAAATGTTCTGGCTCGCGCAGCCAATACTGATACTCCTTTATCAAGCCCAGTTGATAAAGAAAGCCATTGAGCGCGCCATATTCGCCATTGAGCAGCCAGCCCCACAAGAAGCCGTTGACCACGCCCGGCAGCATCCAGGGCAAGAAGGTCAAGGTGCGCACGACGCCACGGCCGGGAAAGCGCTGATTCAGCAGCATGGCGATGCCAAAGGCGACCGCCATTTCCAGCGGCAGCGTGATGATGACCACTTTGAAGCTGCGCCCGGTGACTTCTCTGAATTCGTCGTCTTCGATTAGTTTGACGTAATTGGCAAGCCCGACCGGTTTTGGTGGACGGCGGATGCGCAGGTTGCGGTTGGTGAGGCTTTGGCCGAAGGTGTCAACGGCGGGGTAATAGATGAAAAGTGCGATCAGCAAGATGATCGGCAGCAGCACAACCGCGAGGTAGATGGAGTCGGATGATAGTAGGCGGCGCTTGGCAGATGTCATAATCCGTCGTCAACTGCGGGAGGCAATAGTGTCAGCAATATTGTCACGAATTCGGCCCCTTCGCATGCCGTAGGGGCGACACTTGTGTCGCCCTAAACCATCAAAATAAGATCCAAGCTCGGTAAACGCATTATTCCACATACGGCTAGACGTCGAACCATTTGGCAGGACCTTGTAGTACGCATCGACAGTTTTCGCGTAACGAATAACCGTCCCGCAAGATAGAGTCACAATAGCCCCTTTGCCAAATTCATGCGTCGCCTGTATCGGAGTGATTTCAACGCCTGCGAATACTGTAGGGGCGACACTTGTGTCGCCCTAAACCATCAAAATAGGATCCATTCTCGCTAAGTGTTTCACTCCACATATAGCCGATCGTCGAACCACTTGGCAGGGTTTTCTATTATATATCGACGGATTTCGTTTGATGTACGCTCGTCGCGCACGATATGGTCGTAGTAGCCTCTCTGCCATATCCTTGTGTCACCACTGATGCCTACGGCCTTTGCCCGCCTGGAAACCGCAGCCTTGAATTGGCCGATTATCGCGCCTAGCGACCCTGAATGTACTGTGGAGGCGCCGTTGTCTGTCCCCGAGAACTGGCGTGAATCGCTCGATTGCGATTCAACGACTTTTACCAGTCCATGTACGTGATTGGGCATCACGACAAAGTGGTCAAGTTCTAAATTCGCGCGCGCATCAGCCAGTCGTTGCCATTCATCGCTGACCAGTTGCCCCAAAGCGTTCAGCCGCATTCCGCCATCGACAATCGTGCCGAAGCGCAATTGCATTTGTTCAGCGCAAACTGTGACGAAATAAACGCCTGGCTGTCGGTAATCGTAACCTGGCAATCGTGGCGAGCGGCGAGAATAAAATGGATTTTTCGCTGTTCCCATGTTAACGCAATCAAATCTGGAAGGGCGAGGAAGATCCCGCCGTTTCAAGTTCGACAATGGATTGGGCTTTAGGGCGACACAAGTGTCGCCCCTACAGTCCCGTTTTCGGGTAGACACAGGGACCAGACAGGTTTCGCCATACGATTACGTCATTAGGTCGGCGCCGAGGGCGAGACAAGTCTCGCCCCTACAGATTCGTCAACGCGCTGGCGCGGACGGCGACGGGCGCGCCGCTACATATATTCTTCCTTGAGCGCGTTCCACTCAGCCGCAAGCGAATCGATCAAGTCATCGGTCGACGTGCCAGTCTGCATCGCTTCCTTGATCTCTTCGCTTACCGTAGCCGCCCAGGGACCCCACCAGAGCGCAAAACGCGGCAGTTCATTGGTGTGCATACTCTGCTCGACGATCTCGCCGTAGCCCTCTATGGCATCCTCTTCGTTCAGCGCGGCCGCAACCGAAACGCGCGACGGGTAAAGACCGAAGGCGCCGTAAATGTCCCGCTGGGTGCCTTCGCTGACATACCACTCGATGAACGCCCAAGCCGCTTCGACATTCTCGCTGTCGACCGAAATGCCGATGCCGGCGGGGAAGCTCCAGGTATTGCCGGCTTCGGGCAGCACCAGGTATTTGCTGTCCGGCGCCTGCTGCGACCGTTCCGGGTTGTTCGCCACCGCCAGCGAGCCTTGCCAGGCTTGATGGAAGGTGCCAACGCCGCTCCAGAACAGCGCGTGCTGGTTGATGCTGCCGGCCAGAATCTCCGGACTGATGAGACCATGATCGAAGAAGGTCTTAAACAGCGCCATCGCCTCGCGGGCTTTGCTGCCTTCATCGGCGAAGACCGGGTTGAGATCCTCGTCAAACATCGGGTCGCCCATGCTAAGCGCCATCAGCCACCAAGACCAGGATATCGCGCCAAAAGCGATCGGATAGTCATCGACTCCGGCCGCCTTGATCGCCATTGCCTGCGAATGTAACTCATCCCAGGTGGTCGGCAGCGATTCAATGCCCGCTTCAGCCAGCCGAGCGGCGTTGTAATCCATCATCACCAACTGCAAGTAAGTCGGGATCGCCATGACATCGCCATCAACCGTCCAGAAATCGAGCTTTTCAAAGTCGTCCGTGTCCAACATGCTCATTTCGATCAAGTCGTTCAGCGGCAGCATATTGCCGGTGGCGACCACATTGGAAGGCCCCTCTTCCGTGATGAAGATCACATCGGCGGGCGCCTCGCCAGCGGCGGCAGAGACTTGCACGCGGCTGTACAGATCGGCCATCTGCACCGACTGTATTTCCACCGTGATGCCGCTTTCTTCCATGAAGGCGTTGAGCGCCTCTTCATTCGGCGGCACGCCCCAGGGCGGCGCCAAAAACGAGATAGTGGTGTCCTGCGCCTGACTTGCGAAGCCAAGGCTGAGCAGAAAGATAAGCAGTACAAGGGTAATAATGCGTTTGTGTAGCTTCATGTTGGGATTCCCCTTTCCGTATGGTTCTCTTCCTAATTCTATGCGGCAAGCCGCGCCGACGCAAACTTGGTCGACATTTGCCGCTGGCCTGCGATTCATTAAATCGCCCCTGCGGTTTTCGCGGCCGATGCGGGCGGGCGACCTGATAGGGCGCGTAGACACTGCCCGCCGGTCCCCTTTACAAGGTCTGTTGGGATGTCCGGCGATTAGGGGCATATCCCAGCCTGGGTAACATAGTCGCCATGGACCCAGCCAAGCTTGTTGTCATGAATGACTCGGAACCAGCCTTCGCTGGCTTCCAGGGCCGAGACCGCCGTGCCATAGGGCACGAGTCCGATTTTGTCGCCGTTCGGGGCATCGCGGAAGTTTAGGCCGTGAGTCGTCGTCACCGTGCATGAGCGCGGCGCCCCCACCGGCGCGTTATTGGCGTCAAGCAAGCTCAACTCCAGCGAGAACTCGGTCTCGAGGCTGGTTGCTGGAACAACCGGCGAGATGACGATATGCGCTATTGAAACGCCGGGCAGCAGATCGACGATGACATCCCCGGAAGCATTCATCATATAGCGGTCTAAATGCAGACCTTCGGGCGTCTCCTGTACGACTTGCACCCAGGTCCGTTGCGGCAGGCGGTTGTCTGTGCGGATCCAGCCTTCTTCCTTCCAGTTGGGGTCAGGGGTTTCAAATCCGTCGCGGTAATTGATAGCGCCAATACGCAGGTCGTCAATCGCCAAGGCGCGAGTGGTCGTTTGATAGCCTGTATAGACTCCAAAGCGCAGCAGCACATTAGGCCCGGATGCATAATCGCTGAGGTTTATGCGCTCTTGCAGCCAACCGCCTGAGCTGCCCATATAACCATGATGACTATAATCCTCGAGAGGGAATTCGTCTTCTGTGTGTTTGCCCTTCAGATTTTGCCAACTGTAGCCGCCGTCCGAGCTGAGCTCAACGTATGCGATGTCATGATCCCCCGCGAGGTCGTGCCAGATCTGGAAATCCAACCAAACCGGCTCGTCAAAGTCTAATTTGAAGGCGCGGCTTAGCCTATTATTGCTTCCTGCAGCGGTAAGAGCGTAATAGACGTGATCGCCCTCGTACGGCGCCAGGTCCGCGAGACGCGCTACCGGATCCTGAGTCAGTTTAAGCGCGAGTTTGTCGGCGCCACCCACTGCGGCCGCGAAGTACTCGCTGCTATATTGCTCGAGGCTGCCGCTATGCCGCGCAGGGAACTCCTCGTAAATCCGCGTTGCTGGCGCGGAAGTCGTCACGCCATCCAGGTTCTTGTAGCCATATCCCAGTTCGGCGTCCATGAAGTAATTCGCCAGCGCCCAGTCGGCGAAGACCTCGTCAGCGGAAACGCCGGCGTATTCGCGCAAGACTTTTTCAACGCTGCGCCAGCCATTGTCAGCTTCTGCATGCAGATGCCGCACCAAGGCGTCGCCGTACTCATCCGCCAGGTAGACCATGAACAGTGTGCTGGCGCCATACTCGGCAAAGGGTTCGTCACTTTTCCAGGCAGTTAACCTGGTAGACGGCGCCTCCAGGAATGCTCTTGCAGAATCCAAGAAGATGCTCGAACCACTGATGTAGTATGCGGCATACATGGCAAAGGCTTCGTCCAACCAGGTTTCTTCATCAACATCGCGATACCTGAGCAAATTGTGCTGGAATTCATGGGCAACGGTCGACATGATGAGCTTCTCGGGGATAAAGCCTCCGTCAAGATCTGCCAGATTTATCACGAACATATCGCGTTGATTGCTCGTAGCATTGTCGTAACGCGGATACATACTACCGATATCGGCGTAACCCAGCGCCCAGTAACCCCGTCGGTATACCATGAGCACAGTCATGCGCGAATCTCTATCAATACCGAGTGGTTCACGATAACCGAAGAGTTCCCGAATGCGCCTTAGGACGTCTTTATCAATTCTTTCCGCCAGGGCTTGTGTGCGTTCGTGATCAAGCGAAACGTCCGCTTGGACCCATACCAAGACCTCATCCGTCTTGCCGCGCAAGGCTGTCGTGACCAATTCATCCGGCTCGCCGGCGTCACCAGCAATGTAAAAGGTTGCCCTTTCACCTATTTGGTAGTCCCTCCAGATGGTCGGTATTTCATAGGTTGTACTGGTCGCCGCCAACCGTTGGTGGGAGTTTGGGATGCCGTACACCGGTATCTGCACCGTTGCCAGCGCGTCGAGCGTGGTGAATTCGCTATTCTGCGCCTGAGCGGGCAGGCACAACAATAACAGCGTAAGTGTGCAGGCAATTGAGTGGATACGCATCAGACCTCCCGACAATCCGACATACCGACGGAAATGCTAGCACATAAGAGTCTGTTCCGCTACGACCTAATCAGATCGGAGGAAATGGGAATTCCCGACAATTCACTACTATCTTTGGATAATCATCTCAGAGGGAATCCAGCTTTGAAAATCACCGATATTGAAATCAGGCTGTGCAAACATCAAGAAGAAGAGATGGGCGCGAATGAACTGCGCGAGACGCACAAGTCCGATCTGCATTTTCTAATGATCATGCTTAAGACCGACGCCGGTGTTGCGGACGTCAGCATGGGTTTCGCCGGCATGGGCGCGGAGATGGCCACCTCGATCGCGGCCCAATCACTGAAGCCCTTCTTCCTGGTCGGGGAGGGGGGTCAGCGATTAATCCACATGGAAGACTTGCTCGATGGTCTTCCACCATTCGCCTTCAGTCCGATCGGCGACTGGGTTCTGCATCGGTCCGCAGACGGCCCACCACTCTTTTGTCGTCTCGTCGGCGGCGATCTTCGCCATATCGCCTTCGTAATCATCGCCGATATATTCGAAGTAGGCGAAGAGCATATCTTGATAACGGAAGATGGAATAATTGCGCATATTGCATTCGTGGATTTTCGCCAATACGCCGGGCCAGACATCGGCGTGCAGGCGGGTATATTCTTCCACGCGCTCGGGTTTTATGCCAATAACTTGCCCAAAACGCTTCATCGTGTTGGTCTCCTGGTGAATCTGTGATTCGCTAGATTGCGTATGATGAAGCCATTATGCACCAGCTTGGCGATTAGGGGCAATTCCCCGCCGTATGCACGTAATCGCCGTGAATCCAGCCTTGCCGGCCGCTGTGCTCAACCTTGAACCAGTCGCCTTCTTTATCCAGGGCGTCAAGCGCCGCGCCCTTGGGCACGAGCCCGATTTTGCTGCCATTCGGCGATGCGCGGAAGTTGAGCGCATGCGTGGTCGTCACAGTACATTCGCGGCTTACCGCCATGATCTCGCCCGCGGCGTTTATCAGGTCAAATTCCAGATCGTAATCGGCGGGCAGACTGGTGAAAGGAACGACCGGCGATACCGCCACCAGCACCTGACTGACGCCGGGCAGAATCTCGACCCGAAGTTCCCCATTGCCGCTAACAAGCTGGCGGCTTACCTGCAAGCCATCGCGCGTATCCTGCGCCGCTTGCAGCCAGGTATTGTTGGGCAGGCGATTGTCGCTGCGGATCCAGCCTTCAGCAATCCAGCCATCATCGGGCGCTTCAAAGCCGTCCCTGAAGCCAATGGCGCGGATGCGCAGGTCGTCGATTGCCATGCCGGCGTATTTCGTGCCGACATTCGACATCACCTCGAAACGCAGCAGGATTGGCGCTGGCAAGTAGTCGCTCAGGTTCATATGTTCGCTGATCCAATTGCCGGTCTGACCGGTAAAGCCTTCGCCGTAGTAGTCTTGGTAAACGCGCGAAGACGAGGTGTGCGTGCCGGAAAGCGTCTCCCAGGTTAAGCCGCCATTATTGCTTATCGTGACGTATCCATACTCGCTATTCTTTTCCAAATCGTACCAGATCTTGAACCTGAGCCAGGCGACATTGGTTTTGGTCAAGTCAAACTTTCGCGTGAGGCTGCTGTTGCCATGATCGGTTGCCAATCCATAATAAAAGTGGCGGCCTTCAGCCGGCGCCGAATCGATAAGTTGCGCTTCCTGCGCTTGCCGCAGGCGCAGCACGAGCGTCTCCGCGCCGCGTACATCCACCACGATGTAATCGGTGCTGAATTGCGGCAGATAACCATCGTGCGTCGCCGGGAAACTGTTGTATGTGGCGCTAGGCTGCGGCGGCGTCAATTCGTCTTCCAACGCGCGGTAACCATAGCCGCGCCACGAATCCAGGTAATAATTCGCCAGCACCCAGTCAGCGAAGACTTCGACCGCCTCTACGCCCTCGTGCTCGCGCAGCACTTTTTCCACCGCCGCCCAGCCATTGGCTTGCTCAGCCAGCAAACGCGCCATGATATCCTCGCCAAAGCGCTCAACCAAGAAAGCCGCAAACAAGACGCCGGCGCCATATTTTACCGCGGCGCCATCATTAGCTTGCCAATGCGTGAGGCTCGTATTCGGCTCTTCCAGGAATCTATCGGCCACGCCGTGCGCGCCGGAAATGCGAAAGAGCGGTTTACCAGCATAATAACCGGCGTAGCTGGCCATCGCTTCGTCAAGCCACAACTCTTCGCCATAATCGCGGTGGTAATGCAGGATGTGCAGAAACTCATGCGCTATGACCTCGATCATTACTTTGTCAAAAAATGTGTAGTCGGGGTCAAGCGCCAAATTGACCACCAGCATCTCGCGCTGATTGCTCTTGGACCACAGGCGCTGCGGGCGGGTCGAGGCTTGCGGGAAATAACCCAGTACGCCGCCTTCAGGGTCGTCAATCAAGGCGATGTACAGGCGCGGGTCGCCATCGACGCCGGGCGGCTCCTTGAAGTCGAATAGCCTCTCAATTGGATTCAACACTTGCGACTCGACGCGCTGCGCCAGTTGATTCGCCCGCCAGCGCGGGTAATCGACATCGACTTGCACCCAGATGAGTACGCGCCCAGTCATGCCCCGCAGTTCGAGCTCCATACGCTCAAGCTCCCGCTGCTCGCCGAAGGTCAGCCGGAACCATTCGCGGTCGCCGACTTCGTAATGTGGCGGGCTGGACGGCGGGCTGTAATTGGGATTCTGCCAAGTCATGCGATCAACCATGTTGGCATAGCGGAAGGCGGGTACCTCGGCGTTCGCCAGCGCTGCCAGCGTTGGATAAGCGGAATCTTGCGCTCGCGTCGGCTGGTAGAGCATGATCGCAACGAGAATACCAAGCGTTTGAATTCGCATACGACCTCTCAACCAAGGCCTATAGTCAGCGTATACTTTACTGTCGCGCATAGCGCGACGCAAGCAGCGTAGGCGAATCGGATGTTGATGCGATAAAGAGCAGACGATGATTGCAGCGAAGGTACGGACCGCGGCGCTCACTCGCCAATGTCTTCGTGCCAAAGCGCGGGATTGGCGCGGATGAAGTCCTGCATCAACTGGTAGCATTCGTCATTGTCGAGTAGCGCCAATTCCACGCCGCGCGCTACCAGGTAAGCCTCCGGTCCGCTGAAACTACGATTCTCGCCGATGACCACGTTGGGAATCTTGTACAGCAGGATGGCGCCGCTGCACATATCGCAAGGCGACAGGGTGGTGTAGAGCGTCGCCCGCTGATACTCGCGCGCGCTCAAGCGGCCCGCATTCTCCAGGCAGTCAATCTCGGCGTGCAGCACCGCGCTGCCGCTCTGTACCCGGCGGTTATGCCCGCGGCCGACGATCGCGCCATCCAGCGCCAAGACCGAGCCTATCGGAATGCCGCCTTCGGCCAGCCCCTTCTTCGCCTCGTCGATGGCTGCCCGCATGAAAGAATCAATCATGCTTTACCTCCGCTAACTGTCTCGCGCGCCGCTATCTCAGTCTAGACGACGCGTGATTGCCGCTACATAGAGTTCCACCAATCGATCAAAGTCCATATCGTAAGCCACGTTGATTGCTTCGAGATCGCTTTCCATCGGCAAGGCATCCTCGCCGGAGACGTAGTCGCCTTTGACGTAACCGTGAGAGACGCCGTAATCCATCCCTTGCTGTACGCTGACCTCCACGCACATGCGCTGGCAAACGAATATCTCGGGACAAATGACGTAGCCGAGGCAGGCATGGTCGAACACGCCATAGAAAAGCACCGGCTCGCGGCGATCGATCTCGGGGTCGTCAAAGCGCGGACCGATGAAGGTTTCGTACAAAGCGGCGACTTCGGGGTAATCGGTGGATGGATCAACGATGCGCTCATAAAGGGAACGCGAAAAGTATGAACGGCGGCAGACATTCAGCGGCAGCAGGGTCATTGGCGCGCCGGAATGCAGCACAATGCGCGCCGCTTCGGGATCGACCCAGAAGTTGAATTCGGCCGCCGGCGTGATATTGCCTTTGCCGCGCGGCAGGCGGCCAATGGCGCCGCCCATGATGACGATTTCTTTCACTTGACGCGCGAATTCGGGATAGAGCCGCAGCGCCATCGCCACATTGGTCAGCGGTCCTACGGCGACGAGGGTCACTTCACCCGGATACGCCAGAATCGTTTCAGCGATGAAGAGCGCGGCGTGCCGTGGATCGGGCTGCAATTGCGCCATGCCTGGCGGGATATCCGTCACCGCGTCCAGCGTCGCCCATTTGCCCCAAACCTTGTCGGCGTAGGAACCGCGCTGGTGGATGAGCGGTCGGTCGAAGCCGCGGCAAACCGGAACGTCTTCGTGGCCGAGCAGCTCCAGCAGGCGCAGCGCGCAAGCCATCGCGTAATTCAGGTCGAAGTTGCCCATAACCGGCGTAATGCCGAGCACATCGAGATCGGGCGACTTTAGGGCGAAGATAGCCGCCATGCAGTCATCGTTCATCCAGCCGAAGTCGGTATCAAATATGATTTTCGCCGCCATGTTCGCTTCCAACGGTCTCCATGAATGATTGGATCGCCGCCAGCGTCGGCAGCGAGGGTTGCGCCCCCGCCCGCGTGACCGTCAGCGCGCCCCCGGCGCAAGCGAACTGAAGCGCAGCGCTCATTTCCTGACCACGAATCAAAGCGTAAGCCAAGCTCCCACAGAATGAATCGCCGGCGGCGGTGACATCAGCCACGGGCACAGTGTAGGCGTCGCAATAGAAGTCGCCCGCTTCACTGTGGGCGATGGCGCCATGCTCTCCCATGGTGATGACCACCGCGCCACAACCGCGCTCGCGCAATTCAGCGGCTCCGGCCAGCGCGCCGTCCACGCCTTTAACCTGGCGGCCCGTATAGAAAGCCGCTTCCGTTTGATTGAGCACAAGCAGGTCCACGTAAGCGAAGAGAAGGGCGGGCAGTTCAATCGCCGGCGCCGCATTGAGCACGGTCAGGGCGTCCGCCGCTCTCGCCTGACGCAAAGCGCCATCGACGATATGGACCGGCGTCTCCAGTTGACAGAGAAAGAGATCGGCGCCGGCGCAGAGTTCAAGCATTGGCGACAAATCCGCTGCCTGCCACTGCACGTTGGCTTCCGGGATGACAATGATAAAGTTGTCGTCCGAGTCGTCGATGAATACCCAGCCTTTTCCCGTTCCATGATCGCCATCGCGCGCAACATAATCGGTCCGGACGCCGGCGGCTTGCAGGCTCTCGATGAGCTGGTCGCCATAAACATCGGTTCCGACCCGTCCAATCATATAGGTCTCGAGGCCAAGCCGCGACAGTTGCACCGCCTGATTGGCGCCTTTGCCGCCGGGAAAACTGTCAAAGCTGTCGCCCAGGACGGATTCGCCGCGGCCCGGCAGGCGCCGCCCACGCATCACCAGGTCGATGTTGAGGCTGCCTTGCACGATGGCATAACCGCCCATATCGCTCCTTCAATTCCGCAAATCATACGCGCCGGCCTCGAAGCGCGGAAAGCAATCCGCCAGCGACGCAATGTCGAAGGATTTCAAGGGCAGCGCAACCTTCGCGCCCCGCCGCTGTGATTCGTATCCGGCAAGGACAATTTCAATCGACCGACGACCGGCAGCGCCATCCAGGTGAGAACGCCGCCCACCTGCAAGGCTGTCAACGATATGCGCTATCGCCCGCTTGGAACAATCCAGCAGACCGGGATAAACCGGGTCCAGCACAGCAGGTTCGCGCAAAGCCACCGCTTTCGTCTCGCCTTTTCGGCTGATGCTGACCTGATTCATCTCCGGCTCATAGGGGCTGAGGCGGAAGCTGATCTTGCCCTGCGTCCCCTGCAGTTCGGCGGTCATCGCTTCCGGCTGTCGGTCGGTGTATGAGGTGTAGACTTCGCCAATGGCGCCATTGGCAAAGCGGAGATTGATCAGGGCGAAATCTTCAACTTCGCGCGCCGGATGAATGATCGCCATTTCACCGGAGACGGACTCCGCGGGACCAAGCCAGCGCAGCGCCAGGTCAATTGCGTGCACGCCCTGCGATTTCAACACCCCGCCACCTTGCTCCAGCTTGTGGCGCCAACTGACCGATGTGCGGAACTGCGTATAGCTGAAGCGCGCCGCGTAGAGCGAACCGATCTCGGCGATGACGCTATCAACCGCCTGGACAACCGGGTGAAAGCGCATATTAAAAAAGGCGAGCAGCGAAACTTGATGGCGCGCGGCCGCCCCGATCATGGCATCGCACTCATCCAGAGAATTGGCGAAGGGCTTTTCGCAAAGTACGTGCATCCCATTTTCAAGTGCGACCAGCGCCTGCTGGCAGCGTACCGATTCGGGACCGCAAAGGCTTAAGAGTTCGACCTGCGGATGACGCGCCAGCGCCTCCCCACTCGGCAGCGCGGCGGCGCCGTATTGCGCGGCACTGGCTTCGGCTCTGTCCGTGTGCGGGTCGTATAGCGCGATAATCTCGCAATTGGGCTGGCGGGCGAACCAATGCAATTGCGCATTGCCCGCTTTGCCGCAGCCACTCACCGCTACACGGAGTCTCTTCGCCATTTAACCGTCCTCAAGCAGCATCGCTACCTTCAATCCGCGTCCAGCTTGCGCCGTTCTCAGCGCTTCGGCGAATTGCTCCAGCGGGAAGCGGTCAGTGATGATGGCGTCAGTATCAATTATACCCGCCGCGATCATGTCCAAAGCGCGGCCGAATTGCGCCGTAGTTGAGGCGCTGGCGCCGCTAATCCGAATCTGCCGGTAATGTATGTCATTGAGATCGAAGGACGCCTGCGCCGCCGGCGGGAACCCGGCGAAAAGGTTGATCGCGCCATTCGATCGCGTCAGCCCTATGAGTTCAGGCACGATTTCGGGCGCGCCAACCGCCATAATCGCCTTGTCGACGCCGATGCCAGCCGTCTCCGCCATGATCGCTCTGTAGACATCGGTCTCCAGCGGATTGATCACAGCATCCGCGCCGTTTGCTAGCGCATGCTGCCGCCTCGCTGCCGACGGCTCGGATACGATAACGCGCGCCGCCGCCGCTTTCGCCAGCTGCAAATGCATCATGCCGATTGCGCCCCCGCCAACGATGAGAACGGTGTCGCCGGCTTGGATGCCGCCCATATTCTCGATCCCGTTGATGCAGCAGGATAGCGGCTCGGCGATGGCGGCCGCTGCATAGCTGACCCCTATCGGCAGGGCAAAGACGTTTCCCGCGCGAATCGCGGCCGCCGGGATGCGGATATATTGGGCGAAAGCGCCATCGTATTCGTAGGCGAGGGCTCTTCGATTCGCGCAAAGATTATCCAGATTGGACTCGCAGTAGGCGCATAAGCCGCAAGCGATGACGGGTGCGACAGTGACGGCCTGCCCTACGCGCCACCCGCTGACGCCGGCGCCGACCAATTCAATATCACCGGCGAATTCGTGACCGAGGATCGAAGGCGCGCGGACGCCTCTGGTCTTCAATCCCGCATAGATTCTCAGGTCAGTGCCGCAGATTGTGGCTGCGCGGACGCGAACCAGCATATCGTCCCTGCCGAGCGCCGGCAAGGGCGCCTGGCGCAGCGAAATATCGCCGACCCCAGCGAAAACGGCGGCTCGCATCATGCTTTAGGCGGGCTCGTCTTGCGCCGGCATCAGCGACAGAACCTCCACGAAGCCGTCTTCAAGCTCGCTGATAAAATGCGCCAGCAACCGGCCCGTGCGTTCAATATCTTTCAGATCCAGCGTCTCCACCGGCGAGTGCATATTGCGCAATGGCACGCTCAGCAAGGCCGTCGGCACACCGCTGCGCGATACCTGAATCGCCCAGGCATCGGTGCCCGTGCGCGCTGGCATGATATCCGCCTGCCAGGCGATATCGTGATAAGCGGCCACCTTCTGCAAACGCTCCACCATCCGCGGATGAAAATTGGCGCCGATGCCCAACTGCGGTCCCCCGCCCAGCACGCCCGCGCCGGTGGTTACGCCGGGCTGCTCGGCGAAACCGACATCGAGCGCAATGGCGCAATCCGGCTCGATATGGTTGGCTGCGGTCGTAGCGCCGCGCAAACCGACTTCTTCTTGCACGGTCGCCGTCGCGTAGACATCCCAACTGTGCCGCATATTGCCCAGCAGCTGCAAACAGGTGGTGATGACGGCGATGCAGGCGCGGTCGTCCATCGCCTTTGACGCCACTTTCCGACCCCGCAGCTCAATCAGCGGACCATCGACAGTCACCAGATCGCCGACGCTTACGATTTGCTCCACTTCTTCCGCCGGCAAGCCGACATCGATCACCAGGGCGTCAATCGGCGGAAACTGCTTGCGCTCGGCGGCGCTGAGCATATGCGGCGGCTTGGTCGCGACCACACCGGGCAATACCCGCTCCCCATGCACCAGCACCGGCTGCGCCAGCATCACGCGCGGATCAATCCCGCTAATGCGATGCGCGTAAAGGAAGCCATCTTTGATCTCGCGCACCATCAAGCCGATCTCGTCCATATGCGCCGCCAGCATGATTTTGCGCTTGCCCTTCGTCGGGTTTGTCGCTCGCTTAATGCCGATCAAACTGCCGAGCCGGTCGGCAGCGAATTCGTCAACCAGCTCCGCCCATTCCTCGCGCAGCAACTCGGCGACCGGCGCTTCATATCCGCTGGGCGCATGCGTTTCCACCAGCCGCTTGAGATGGTCTTTAGGGTCGTACATCGGCGGCGCTCCTGTTACTGGTACGTGACCCGGGGATTTTACCACAGGGCATCCAATTGGCAGATGATTGGCAGCATTTATTCGAGACAGTCGCGCCCAGCCAGGTCATCGGTTTCGTCGGCAGCAGCGGCAGTTCCTCCGGGCGGCGCCTGCATTTTGAAGCGCGCGTCCGGGGCCGCAAGCAAGACCCCATGCTCATCGCCGCCATCGGTTGGCAATTCAGCCGACGCAAGACCTCCGCTGGCGTCTGAGCCGGACTTGCGTTATATCTATTACTTCACCAGCCGTGATTGAGATGAGCCATGACACCCTCGATCGCCATACTGAGATTGCTTTCGATCATCTGTTTCGCCAGCATTCACCTGTCCATCGTCCAGGCAGCCGATATTGAAGTCGGCGCGTCATGCAGCCTGGCCGACGCGGTCACTGCCGCCAATACCGACGCGGCCGTCGGCGGCTGCCCGGCGGGGAGCGGCGCCGATACGATCAGTTTGACCGGCGATATATCGCTGGATGATGAACTGCCCGACATTGAGACGGAGCTGAGCGTCAACGGTAATGGCTTCCGCATTGACGGCGCTGGGAAATATCGAATCTTCTATGTGAATAAGGGCGCGCTTACGTTGAAGGACGTGACGTTGCAATCTGGCCAAGCGGATTTCGGCGCGGCGCTGGTGAACGACGGCGGTCAGGTCAGGATTTCAGATAGCGTGATTCAAGGCAATTCGGCGGTCATGGCGGCTGGCGCCATTTACAATTCGGAAACCGCCAAGCTTTGGATTGAGGACACCGACCTCATCGGGAATAGCGTCAGCGAACCCGAAGGCGGGGGCGGCGCGATCTTCAATAGCGATGGAGAAATTCATATCGAGCGGAGCAGATTCAACGGCAATACGGCAAAGGTTGCCGCGGCAATCTACAGCGATGGCGCGCTGAACATAAGCGAGAGCCAATTTGCCGCCAACAGCGCTGGCAACTCCGGCGGCGTCATGCTGATACGCGGTGGCGAAGTCTGGATCATCACCAGTAATTTCAGCGATAATAAATCGGATTGGGGCGGCGTATTCTTCGTCGCCAGCGGTTCGCTATATTCTCTCGAGAACAGTTTCGAAAGGAATTCGGCCGGCTTCGGCGGCGTGGTTTACATGGAAAAGGATGCCGAATTTGATTGCGGTTCCTGCCGATTCATTGACAACGAGGGGAGCGTCGGCGGGGCAATTTACAGCCAGGGCGGCAGCGTTTCCGTCAACCACTCGTCCTTCAGCAGGCATACGACCTATGATAGCGGCGTCATATATAGCGCCGGCGGAGAAGTACGGGTGGCAAACAGCGCATTTCGCGAGAACACAGGCGGCGCAATCAGATTCAGGGACGGCAGCCTATATGTAATCAAGAGCGCTTTCAGCGATAATTCAGCCGCTGTAGGAGGCGCCATTTCCAGCGATGGCAAGCTGACGATCCTGCAGAGTGATTTCGTAGGCAATTCGGCCGACATGGGTGGCGCGATCTCGCACGGCTCGGGCGAAGTTTACATCGACGCGAGTGTCTTCCAGCACAACTCGGCCGAAGATACCGGTGGGGCGCTCTCATTCCTCGGCGGCAGCCTAAACATGTACAACACAGTCATCAATGACAGTCGCGCGCAGCATGGGGCGGGAGTCTTCGCCGGGAAAACTCAACTCTACATCACAAACGCAAACCTGAGCGGTAATCTGTCCGAAGCCGGATATGGCGGCGGATTCTTCATAAACAAGGGTACGCTTGTGCTGCGTCATGTTACGATGGCTAATAATGGCGCCAAAACTGGCGGCGGAATATTCACCGAAGATGCGCAAGTCGATGTCATTAACAGCATAATCGCGGGCAGCGTTTCTGGCGGCGACTGCGTTGGCGCGCTGCGAACCAGCCGCAACAATCTCATCGAGGACGGCTCCTGCGACGCCGCGCTTACCGGAGATCCGCAATTGGGCGATATGAGGCCAGCTTCCGAGGACGGACCCCTGGTCTATTTCCCGTTGCTGCCGAACAGTCCCGCGATCGACCAGGCGGAATGCGACGAAGAGATTCCGATCGATCTGGTCGGAACGCCGCGACCCCAAGGCGATGCCTGCGATATCGGCGCGATTGAGTTTGCGCCTTAAAGGCGTCAAATGGCGGCGGGGCGCAAATTCTCATGCTCATTGACGCGATCCGCTGGTAGCGCGCGCGAAGCGGGTAAGCCCTTGGCATCTGAGCCAAATATGCGTTATACCTAGCCTGGCGCCAACAGAATATGAGGTGAACCATGATACCCTCTCGCGCGCTTTTGAGATTGCTTTTGATCATCTGTTTCGCTGTCCTTCACTCGACTTTCGTTCAGGCCGCCGATATTGAAGTCGGCGCGTCATGCAGCCTGGCGGACGCGATCACGGCGGCGAACAGAGACGCGCCACGAGGCGGCTGCCCGCCAGGCAGAGGCGCCGATACGATCACGCTTTCGGGCAATGTCACGCTCGACGCCGAGTTGCCCCGGCTCACATCTGATATGACCATTCAAGGCAAGGGGCATACGATCAGCGGGGACAATACCTTCCCGATCTTTAAGGTTTATGAAGGCGATATTGCCCTGCATGATGTTACGCTGACTGAAGGACAGTCATCGCCCGGCGGCGGAGGCGGAGCCGTCGATCTTAAGAGAAGCGCGCGGATGACGATTAGTAACAGCAGCCTGATTGCCAATCAAGCGAAAGGATATGGCGGCGCCATTTTTGTCGCGGATGAAGCGATGCTGGATATCGCCAATACGACGATCTCGGGAAACAAAGCGATATTCGGCGGCGCCCTGGCGATGATGCATCAAGCCCAGGTAACGCTGACCCACGTCACCATCACGAACAACAGCACCAGCTACCTAGTCGGCGGCATTTACATGATTTTGCAACCGGTTTACGCTGGCGATGGCAACTTCCGGCCAGACCGCGCTCAGGTCAATCTGCGAAACAGCATCGTTGCCGGGAATGACGGCGGCGACTGCTACGCGAGATTGAATCAAAACATCGGCAACCTCATCGGCGACGGTTCCTGCATCGCTGCGGAGAGCGGCGATCCCAAACTGGACGAGCTATCCCCAGAGCTCGCGCTTCATGAATTGCGCGATGGCAGTCCCGCGGTCGATAGCGCCGACGCCGAACATTGCCTGCCATCGGATCAGCGTGGCGCCGCCAGGCCACATGGCAGCGCCTGCGATATCGGGGCAATCGAATCTCGGTCCGCGTCCGCCGCGCCGCCCAAGCCCGAAGCATCGGTTTGCACGCTGGCTGATCAAATCCGAGCGGCGAATACCGATCAGGTTCAAGGCGCATGCCCGGCGGGAAGCGGGGCCGATACGATTGACCTGACCGCCGATGTCACCTTGAATGCCGCTCTTCCGCCAGTTACATCAGAACTCAGTATCAATGGACACGGGTATACCATTAGCGGCAATCACAGCCATCGCTTCTTTAATGTCCAAGGCGGCAAACTCGAACTTCGTGACATGACGTTGACCGAGGGCTACAGCACAACGATGGCAAGCGTTATCTATCTGCTTGATGGCGAACTCGAACTAACTAACGTTGAGATTGTCCATAACCGAGCAGAAGTCGAAGGCGCAATCGCCAACGAATTTGGCGCAATGGTTATTGACGGCAGCTCCTTTCGCAACAATCTGGGGACCGTGATCGTAAACGGGGGGCATGCGACGATTACCGGCTCGATATTTCGCCATAATGTGGGCTACTTCAGCGGCGCCATCCAGAACCGAGGCGTCTTGGATGCTCGGAACGTCGAAATTGTAGATAACTTCGCCGAAGGTTGGGGTGCTGCCCTGGTGAATGAGGGAACCTTGTCGCTTGTGGATAGCAAGATTAGTGGCAACGCTGACGAGGGATTAAACACTTACAGTGCGATAATCTACAATTCGGGGCGCCTCACAATCACCGGCAATGACATCGTCGGAAACAAGGCAAACAGCGACGAAGAAGTGACTTATAACTTCTTGGGAGATCTGATTGAAGAAGACAATACGTTCAGCGGCAACCGTCCCGATGTCGGCTGGGAAGGACCGTCGTCAGACTAACGCCAACGCCGAAAGCAAGGGAATGATAGGCAGACGGCACATGTTCACCCAATCCGAAATCGACCAGTTCCGCCGCGAAGGCTGGGTCGCCAAAGACGAATTCTGGTCCGCACGCGAAATAGCGGCGATGCGCGCCGAGCTTGATCGCCTGAAAGCGGAGGGGCTGCTGCGCAACGTGGCGATGGCCGGCGATGGCGAGACGCCCTCAACCGAGCTGGTCAACCTGCAGCTTTGCCCGATGTTTCCCCATAGCGATTTCTTCCGCGCCATGCCCTTCGCCGACAAAGCGATCGCTGCCGTCCGGCAACTTATCGGCGATCCGGTCGTGCTGCATCTCGATCAGGTCTTCATCAAACCGGGCAAACACGGCATGGGCACCAACTGGCATCAAGACAACGCCTATTTCGATATTGAAGACCCGCTGCAAGGCACCGCGATGTGGACGGCAGTGCATGAGGCGACGGTCGCCAACGGCACCATTCACGTCATCCCGGGCAGCTACCGCGTCGCTTACGAGCATAGCCGCGACCCCTACAGCAATCATCACATCCGCTGCTATCCGCCCGAAGACGAGGCAATCGCCATAGAGCTGCCAGCCGGCGGCGTCGCCTTCTTCGCCTATGGCGTCGCCCATTGCACGCGCGGCAATACGACTGACAAGGAGCGCGCCGGCGTCGCGCTGCATTTCATCAACGGCGCAATGGATGCGACAGCGAAGAGCGGCTTCACACTGGGCAAGCGCCCCTACCTCACCGGCGACGAGTCCACCGGCGGCTTGAAAGAGCACGGCGCCCTAATCGCTGGCGCCTGGGAGCAGGAAATTTCTAAGGTGCTAGATTGCTAGCCATAGAGACACACAACAGACCTGGAAACTGTAGGGGCGAGCCTTGGCTCGCCCTCCCGCCAATACTTGGATCCAATTGCACTCATACGCTAACGCCGACGGCGCGCCGCCCATTTTGAACTTCACAGCATGGCGCGCATTCGCCCATAGCCTACGCTTTACATACGTCGCGCGAACATTCCTTGCCAGTCCGCAATCACCCAAGCTAGACTTCATCTGATTCAGCGAATCTTATAGCGCAGATTTTTCAGAATGATTCCCGCTTGCCGCACGCTCATCGTTATCTCCGTTCTCGCACTTTTTTGCCTGCTTCCGGAGTCAAAAGTCCTCGCCGCCGTCATCACCGTCGATGAAACCTGTTCGCTGGCTGATGCCATCACCGCCGCCAACAATGACGCGGCGAAGGGTGGCTGCCCGGCAGGTGACGGCGAAGATGTCATCACGCTGATCGGCGATATTGCTGTCGCCGGCATGCTTCCTCCGATAAGCTCGCGCATCACTATTCTGGGAAACGGTCATACGCTAAGCGGCGCCAAGCGCGACCGCCTGCTGCATGTCTTCTCCGGCGAGCTGCGCATCCACGACTTGACGCTGACCAGGGGCAAAAGAGAACTCGATGCTGGCGGCGCGATCCACGTCGAACGCGGCGCGCGCCTGATTATCCGCAACTGCGTAATTCGCGACAATATGGCAAAAAACGGTGGCGCGATCTTCAGTCGAGGCGAGCTAGATATTCACAACACGATTTTCAGCAATAATGCTGCTACAACCGATGGCGGCGCGATTGATAATGCTGGCGGGGCACTGGATATCAAGGAGAGCAACTTCGTTCGTAATTCCGCTCGATATGGTGGCGCGGTCCATGACTCAGATGGTTTCATTGCTATCCATAAGAGCGTCTTCAGCAGAAATACGGCCGAATCCGCAGGCGGGGGCATTTCCACCTACCGAGGGGCAGTCACGATTAGCGAGAGCGCGTTTGGCAAAAATAGCGCGAGCCGTGGCGGCTCAATTGAGTCCAGTCACGCGATCGTGGTCATCAAGGCCAGCGACTTTCGCGGCAATTCCGCCGGGACCGCCGGTGCGATGATTTTCGAAAGCGGCAGCGCCAATATCCGCGATAGCAATATTCGCGGCAACCGGGCGCAGTTTGAAGGCGGTGGCATACTGAGCCGCGCGGACCAGCTTAACCTATTCCGCAGTAGCGTCAGCGACAACGAAGCGGGGCGCGGCGGCGGGCTATATACCGATGGTGGCGATGTGTCCATTGCTGCGAGCAGCTTCGTCCACAACAAGTCAGACACAAGCGGCGGCGCCATTTGGAGCGAGGGTGCGGACCTGCAAGCAAACAACAGCACGTTTTATGGCAACCGCGCACAAGATGAGGGAGGTGGACTTTATGTGGGAAACTACAGCATTCTGATCCACCTTAGCATCGTAAACAACTGGGCTCTTAAAGGGGGCGGAATCGCAAAGGGGACAGGGATCGTGCATTTGCGCAACAGCTTGCTTGCTTCAAACGGATTGTCGGATTGCCGAGGCGATTTGGGCGAACACGCAAATGTCAATAACTTTATTGCGGATGGCTCCTGTGATCCGATGCTCCGTGGGGATCCGCTTTTGCTGGGTAAATGGGGGTCGCCAGCGACATTCGTAATTGCGCCGCAAAGTCCGGCGCTTGATGCCGGTGACCCATTGTATTGCACCGATGCTGACCAAACCGGCTGGGAGAGGCCGCGAGGCGACGGATGCGACTTGGGCGCATTCGAAGTCGACCCACAAAGAACAGTATCGTTCGGCGTGGTACAAGACCCCGAGGCCGGCATCGTTGTCAATGAAGCATGCAGTCTTGCAGATGCGATTGTGGCCGCCAACAAAGATTGGGCAATTGACGGCTGCCCGGCCGGACATCGGGGCGCCGACACCATCACGCTGACGCACGACATCAAGCTTAGCGACATGCTGCCGTCTATCACCTCAGATATTACGATTGAAGGAGCGGGACATGCGATTAGCGGCGCAAACAAGTTTACGATCTTCCACGTTTATCCTGGTCCGCTGACGCTCAACGACTTGACGCTGACTGAAGGCAAGTCTAGCGGTGGCGGCGCCATCTACAGTCTCGACGGCACAATCATCCTCAATCGAAGCAAGGTTGTAGACAACCACGTCACGGGCGAGATCCTCGCCGATGGAGGCGGCATCTATTGCTTCCCCTGCACGCTGATCATCCGCGACAGCCTCATCGCTAACAATAGCACCGAGCAATATGGCGGCGGAATCGCCATTCATGCCTTGGGCGATGACAACTATCTAGAAATCCGCAACAGCGTAATCGACGGTAACAGAGCCAAAAGCGGCGGCGGACTATATGTTGGCGGCCGCGGTACGGTCAAGAAAACGATTGTCGTCAACAGTACGATTTCCAACAACATGGCGGCGAGAAACGGGGGAGGGGTAGACGCGTCCTTCGGTACTGAAAACAGGCCTCTATCCATTGAAGCCAGCACAATTTACGGCAACCGCGCCAAATTTGGCGGAGGTGTCTTTACGACCGGTTTCACCCGCCTCACCCATGTGACCGTGACGGGCAACGAAGCCGAAAGCGGCGGCGGCATCTACACCTCGGACGAAGGCAGAACGCACATGCGCTTCAGCATCATCGCCAATAACAGCGGCAACGACTGCGTCGGCTATCCCGTCGAGAACATCGTCAGCCTCATCGCCGACGATACCTGCGAGCCGCCGCTAAGCGGCGATCCTGGGCTGGCGGAACTGGTTCAGCCCGAAGACGGGGCGCCCCCCTACTTTCCACTTACGCCGGAAAGCCCGGCCATTGATGGGGCGCTCGATGCTTACTGCGAGGGACAGGACCAAACTGGCACGCCGCGTCCGCAAGGCGCGCTCTGTGACCTCGGCGCGATTGAGTTCGTGCAGGATTCCGCTACGGAGGAGCAGATGAGCCGAGAAAAGGCCTGACCCTACAAGTCGCCCCTTCGAATTGACCTTAGAAGTTACCGCCCGTACTCCTCCCGCCCGAGCACGATTTGGCTCAGGCCGGTGGAACGTGTTCCGCCAGCCTTGCTACTGTGGCAGCAAGCCCTGAACCACTGCTGGCAGATCCAGGTAAATGCCAATGACTAAGGCAATCAAGAACCAGAGCAAGCGTTTCACCCACTCCATGTCGGTCTCAAGACGCGCCAAGCGTCCATCGCCGCCAACAGCGATTTCAGCGTTTGACCGCGTTGCGTCCGAATGCGCCATAACCTTCTCGCTCAATGAATCCTCCCGCCAGACGCTCGCTGGATACGATTAGATTCTACCATAGGTAAAGCTGGCGCGTCTAATCAAGGCAAGCGGCGGCGCTAGCGCCCATACTCCTCCCGCCCCAGCATGATCTGGCTCAGGCGAAACATGTCGGTACGGGAAGTCATATCGAGGCTGATGGGCGTGACCGAAATCACCGCGTCGTTCAGCAGGGCGTAGACATCGCTGTCCGGCTCAGCGGCGGTGGGGTCGCTATTGTACTGGTAGCCGAGCTTGCCCGAGTCATGCAGCGCCAGCCTTTCGGGTCGGGTCGGCCAGTACACGCGCCGGCGCGAGAGACGGGTCAAGCGCCACTCGGTATCGCGGGTCGCGCCCGAGGGCACATCAATCTTCAAAACATCGACATCATCCGGCAGCGCGCTATGCTCCATCAGCCATCTGCCTATCTGCAAGGCGAAATCGGCGGCGATGCTAAAATCCACCGAGTTTGAATAGCTGCGATGCAGGTCGGTCGGCGTCTGCTGGCTGACGGCAAGCGCCGCGATGCCGAGGCTGGCTGCTTCCAGCGCCGCGCCCACCGTTCCCGATATCGTGACGCCGTTGCCGGTGTTCTCGCCATAATTGATGCCCGATACCAGCAGCGCCGGCTGCGCGCTCGCCAATTCCAGCACTGCATGCTGCACCGCCTGCGCCGGCGTGCCATCCACCGCATAAGCGCTGCAGTCTTCGCAATCGATCGGCACATCATAGGGGAAGATCCGCCCCTCGCTGTAGTGGGGCATGCTGCGCCCCATGCCTGATTGCTGCTCGCGCGGCGCCGTCACCAGTAGATGACCTATGCCTTCAAAGGCTTTGACTGCCGCCCACAAGCCGGGCGACTCAATGCCGTCATCATTGGTGAACAATATGATGGGCGATTCAGATTGTGACATACGCGTTTCCTTGGAGAACGAAATTACCTGCGATAATGGACTACAGGCTAAGCCAAAACGATGCCGCCCGCAAGTGCCGCCATATCATGCGAGTATCGGTGCAGCGAAGGATTTGCCTGCTTGATAACTTCCGGATAACGTAACCGCTCGCAAGTCACGACTTTTTCCCATCCAGCCGCGAACCCTTGAAACTGAGTCGTGAAGGGACGACCCTTGAGCCGCTCGACGACCTACAGTGCATTTGAGCGCGAGGTTGGCGCCGTCCGCTATTAAACCTTGCACGAATCGGACGCGTGGAACAGGAGTCAAATGATGGTGACAGCAGAAACCGAAGCATTTATCAAACTTATCCGTGACCATCTCCCCGACTGCGTCTTCCAGCGCGCGGAACCGCTCCCTTCGCCGGGGCAGTTCAATACTGTGCTCACGGTTGATGACAAGTGGATGTTTCGCTTTCCCAAGAGTCCGGCAGCGGCCGCTGACCTGGCGAGGGAGTTGGATATCTTGCCGCGCTTGCAGGGGAAGCTGCCCTTCCCGATTCCGCAACCGCGCTTCCACGCTTTTGATGCCACCAGCGGATACTTGCTTTTCATGGGCTACCGGCGGCTGCCCGGCGAGCCGCTGATGCAGGAGCGATTCGCCCGGCTACGGGACGACGAAGCCGTCCTGGCCGGTTTCGCCAAGGACCTGGCGCTGTTCTTGCGGAAACTGCACGCCATCACGCCGGCTGAACATGGCTTGGCGCCCACGGGCGATAGCGCCCTGGCTGAATGGACACGCATCGGCGAAGCGATACGCGAAAAGCTCTTTCCCCACATGCGAAGCGACGCCCGTGAAGCCGTAGATCGGAACTTCGAAAAGGCGCTGAATGACACGGATCTGTGGCTTCACGACGAATGCCTCATTCATGGCGACTTTGGGACAGGCAACATCCTCTTTCATAACGGGCGCGTCAGCGGCGTCATCGATTTTGGCTTCTGCGCTCGGGGCGATCCGGCGCAGGATCTGGGCGCTTTGCTCGCGAGTTATGGCGAGCCTTTCGTCGAGCAGGTCTTCCAGCATTATCCCGCGCTGCGACCGGGTTTGCGGCGCGCGCGCTTCTACCAAAGCAACTACGCGCTGATTCAGGCGCTCTACGCCCTGCGCGATGACGACGCCGCCGAGTTTGAAGATGGCATTTCGGCTTATCGCTGACGCAGGCGACATCGGTAGACTGCTGCCTCACGCGCCACGCCCTCAAGCCATCCATGCTATACTGCTAGCAAATTTGCCTGTTGAACAACGTAAGCAGGACCCAAATGGCAGAAATCAGCTTACGCGCCTATCAGGACGAACTCGACCGCCTGCTGCGCGAACAAAAATACGACGAGGTCATCGCCCACGCCCGCCACATTCTCAAGTCCCAGCCCAAAAACCTGCGCGCATATCAGCAGTTGGGCGACGCGCTGGTCGCTTCCGGCCGCTGGGACGAAGCGACCAATGTCCTTGGACGGGCGCTCGGCGCGCAACCGCAAGACTTCAATACCCACTCCCAACTCGCGCGCGCATTTCAGCGCCTAGGCAACTATGACCGCGCCATCTGGCACACCGAGCGGGCGCTCGACCAGATGCCGGGCGATCAGGAGTCGATTGCGCTTATTCGCGAGCTCTATCGCGAACATCGCAATGAAGAGATCGATCGCTTGCAGTTGACCACTGCCGCCCTGGCGCAGCAGCACATCCGCGGCAATCTGCTGACCGAAGCCCTGTCTTCCTTGACGACGGCGCTTGAACGCAGCCCCAATCGTATCGATTTGCAACTGCTGCGCGCGCGCGCGCTTTGGCTCGATGGGCAGCGTATGGAAGCCGCCGAAACCGCCCTCGATATCCTCGAGCGGCTACCCTACGTGATTGACGCCAATCGGATAATGACCGAGCTTTGGCTGGCGGAGAAGCGTCCCTCCGACGCCCAGCTTTATCTCAAACGCATCGAAGACCTCGACCCCTACCTCGCCAGCCAAATGGCTACCGGCGAAGAAGCGCCAGAAAATCTCCTGTTGCTGGACCGTCTCGATTTTAACGAGGCCGACTGGCGAGACAGCGAAATCGTCAATCCCGAATGGCTGGACAGCCTGGGCGAATCCGAAAGCGGCGACCTCGCGACCGCCGATGAAAGCGGCGGATTAGGTGCGCTGCTCGGGATTGACGGAAGTGCGCAAGCGCCTGATGACATAGACGTCACCGCCGACCTGGAAGATCTGCTCTCCGACGAGCAAATCGAGCAGCTCTTCAGCGAACTGGTGATCGGCGAGCCAGTGGCTGAAGTTAGCGAGGCGCCGGCGGGCGAAGACGAATCGGCTGCGATACTCAATGCCATGCAAGACCAGGGCTTCATCGACGAGATAGCTAGCGCAGCGGACGACGATGGTTATCCGCAACTCGTCGAGCAAAACAGTGACCTGGTCGAAATTGTCGCCCCGGCTAGCGCTCTACAAGCGGATGCCGAATCAGCCCAAGCGGACGACGCTCGCGCTGAATTGGATGGCGATCTGGCCGATCTGCTGGAGCAGTTGGATTCCGCCGAAGAGAACGGCGACTGGATGGCTGATATCCAGGGCGAAAGCCTGGCGCTGGAAAGAAATGACGAATCCCAGCAATATCTCGACGACTTTGAGCGCGAATGGGTCAAGGCGGGGCAAGAAGATGAAGGCGGCGCTCCCTGGTTATCGGCGGCGATGCGAGAAGCGATGGATCAACCCGGCGATAACCTGGACGTTTTTGGCGACGATGATCAGTTGCAGAAGCTGCTGAGCCTCGACTCCGACACCGAGCCCCTTCATCTTAGCGATATTGAAGACTGGCTCACCATCGAGCCCGCTGACGCGGAGGCCGAGGCTGACGATGGCTTCTTGGATATTGAAGACGAAATGCTGCACTCGCCGCCCGGAACGTCCTGGTTGGATGATGAAAAAGCCGCCGACGGCGACTCGATACTGACAGCGAGCGACGAGCAGGACTCCAATCAGCGCAATGCCGAGCTGATTGAAGGCTGGGGCGCCGAACTGGGCGACGATGACGACGATGACCCCTACGTCGACTGGCTGCGCGACGATCCCAATGAATTGAACGACGAGGAGTTGGGCATCCTTTCGGCATCGGCTCCGGCCGCCCCAGACTCATCGGCGGAAGAACGGGCGCGCGCCTGGGGTTTGGATGATCCGAATCAGTTGGCCGACTTTGTTGATGGCGCCGGCGCCGGTGACGGCGCGCCAGATTGGCTGAATGCCGTTGTGCCGGGCTTGGACCGCGAAAGCGATGCCGCTGCCAACGACGCCGACGATTATGCGCGCCCGATGTCATCGCCAGGCAAGGAATTCGCCTGGGTCAGCGATCTCGTCGACGAAGAAACCGGGCAAATGGAAGCGGTCGACCCTGACCACGAGGAAGCCACGCCCTACTTCCGCTTCACCAATCCACCCGTCTGGCTGAAGACCATGAATGAGCGCGCAGGCGGCGGGGCGGGCGAGGGCATGGTAACCGCCGTGAAAGCCCTCAGCCTGGATGAAGATATCGACGCGCTCGATCTGGACGATCTCACCTTTGACGATTACTTTAGTTTCGACACGCCAACCGATAAACTTGATGCAATCAGCCTCGATGAAGATACGCAGAAGTTGAGCCTCGTCGGGCTCGATTGGGACGATTACTTTGACCTGGAATCGCCGACAGAAAAAACCATCGCCATCACGCTGGACGAGGATGCCAATGACCTGGATTTCGCCGCCATCGGCGTCGATGATGCCGACTTTGACTTCGAAACGCCGATGAAAACGACCAAGAATACGGCCGGAGAATTCAACTTCGATGATATCGGCTTGGGTGATGACCTAGTCGCTGACCTTGATCAAGAAGCGGAGGCGCCACCAGCCTGGCTCAACTATGATGGCTCGGAGGGCGAGAATCGCGACGCCAATGACTCCAATCGTGATCGCGCAGGTGGCAAAACGACGTTATAATCTCTTTCCGCTCCGATTCAAGTACTGCGCTGCGCAACCGGAGGGAATTGCGCCCAATTGCATAGCCTGATACTCGTCAATAACCATCTGACGCAATTGTAGGGGCGACCTATCAGGTCGCCCGCCGACGCTATCCATTGCAAATCACTATTACGCACGACTGACCTGGAATCACCGTGAACATGTTTGAAGACCCTGAACTGCCCGATTTCGACTCAATGTCGCAGGAAGAATTGATCGAATGGCTGGAAGAGCTGACGAAAATGCAAGGCGGCGGCGCCAGCGAATTCATCGATGATGTCCCCGACGCCGCCGGGCAGAACCTAGCGCCAGATCCGGACGCCGAAGCGGATGAGGATTGGCCTCCCTGGCTGGATGACTCGCCCCCAGCGAACAATCCGCCAGCATCCGCCGAAGACAGCGACGCCACCGTGGGAGACGAATTCGCCGATATAGACGAGGAGATGCCGATCGATCTCGAACGCCTTGAAGCGCAGCAGAGCGGTCCGCTCGACGCTGAGGCGATGGCTTGGCTGGCCGAAATTAGCGCCACCGAGGCCGAAGAAGAGCTGCCGGACATCACCGATTATCAGAAGCCGGCGCCGCCGCCGGAGAACCTCGACGATCTGCTCGCGCAAGGGGCGCAAGACGATCCGCTTGATTGGCTAGATAACCTAAGCGCAAGGCCAACAGGTCCGCGCCTCCCGCCCGCCGCCAGCGAGCCGCCGGCGCAAAACAAAACGGACGCGCCTGAAGCGGAATACGGCGACGACTTCGATGATGCCTTCGAAGACGATGAACGGCTGGACGACCTGGAAGATGAAAGCCTCTATTCTCGGCGCAGTGGCGAAACGCAAAAGGTGCTCCAGTCGATTATGGGCATGCAAGATCGCGAAAGCGAGGAATACAGCACCCAATCAATGGCGCCAGTACCCGAAAATGTCCAAGCGACGACCGCTAATGAAGCGCGCGCGCTCCCCGCGGAAACCGTCGTTGAGCAGCCGGAAATAGCCACCGGCGCCGATGACAGCCTGACTCAAGCCTTCATGCTCCACGACGGGCGGGTTGACCTGGAAGCCTGGTACAGCGGCCGTATGCGGGCGATTTCCGCAGCCGTCGAGGGCGCCGTCCAAGCAACCGCCGTACCCGCTCTGGATCACATAGCCAGGCCTTCCAAGCCGCCGCCGCCAGGTCTGGCTGCCGCCATCTATTCGGCGCGCGGTAAAGTCGAAGCCAATGACCTGCGCGACGCGCTTACCGACTACGAGACCCTGCTGCGTACAAACGCCGGGCTCGAATGGGTAATCAGCGATATGCGTGGTTTGATCGCTCGTGATGCGTTCCGCCAAAATCCATCGGTGCATCGGGTCTTGGGCGACGCCTTAATGCGGCAGGGGCGCCTGGATGCGGCGCTTGATGTCTATCGCCATGCCCTTACGCTGTTATGAGCGATGGCCGCTCCCTTCACCGAAAAACTCCTCGATTGGTACCGACTGGAACGCGCCGACCTTCCCTGGCGGCGCGACCCGAGCCCCTACCACACCTGGCTCTCCGAGATCATGCTGCAACAGACTCGGGTAGACACGGTCATTCCCTATTACCGCCGTTTCCTTCAAGCTTTCCCTACAATCCAGTCGCTGGCGGCCGCGCCATTGGAGGACGTGCTGAAACTATGGGAGGGCTTGGGCTACTACAGCCGCGCGCGTAACCTGCATCGCGCCGCGCAGGTCGTGGTGGACGAATATGGCGCTTCCTTGCCGGCGGACATTGAGACGCTGCTGAAGCTCCCCGGCATCGGAACCTATACCGCCGGCGCAATCGCCAGCATCGCCTTCGGCATCGCCGCTCCTGTGCTTGAAGGCAACGTGATGCGCCTGTTTGCGCGCTTACTGGATTTGGAAGACGACATCACCCAACCGGTGACGCGCAAGAAACTGTGGCGGTTGGCGGAACATTGGCTGCCCACCCATGCCCCCGGCGATTTCAACCAGGCGCTGATGGAATTGGGCCAGCAGATTTGCCGCCCGCGCAACCCTCTTTGCTCGCGCTGCCCGATTCAATTCTCTTGCCGCGCCTGGACGGCGGGCACCCAAAACGCGCGACCATTGCGATCCAAACGGGCGCCGACGCCGCACTACGATGTCACCGCCGGCTTGATTCGCGACGAATCGGACCGGCTCCTCATCACGCGCCGTCCGCTGAACGGTCTGCTGGGCGGCTTGTGGGAATTCCCCGGCGGCAAGGTCGAATCGGGGGAGCCGCTCAGCGACTGCCTCAAGCGCGAACTGCGCGAAGAATTGGCCATCGCCGTCGAAGTTGGCGCCCTCTTCACCGTGGTTGGCCACGCTTTCACCCATTTCAAGATCACGCTGCACGCGTTCGAATGCCGCTACCTCGGCGCCTTGCCGCCACACAACGAGCCGCAAGCGATCGGCGTCATGGACTGGGCTTGGGTCACCGAAGCGCAGCTTTCCGCGTACAGCTTCGGCAAAGCCGACCGCACCGTAATCGCCGAGCTGGCGCGCCGCCGCGAGATGCTGCTCTAGGGCCCGCCCATTGGCAATTTGGGCATGATGATTGGACACCCGTCGGGTATAATTGTTCCGCAGGTTGAGGGCGAAAGGATGCGCAAGATGCTGCCGAAGGAATTGATTACGGATGTCATGGCGCTGGACGACGAGGACAAGCGGCGACTATTCTGGATGCTGCTCAAGGAGCCCGCATTGAAAGAAATCGCTCCGGAGGTAACTGGTCTTAGATACAATTATGAGGCGGCGCAGAAACTCCTTGAGATGCTAGAGGAAAAAGAAGCGGAAATTACTCCAGAAGTCGAATAATGTCGCGAATCGCGTATTCGAGACTGGCGGCGCTGCCTGGCAGCATGATGCCACGCCTGACCCTACATGTTTTCAGTGAAGATCACGCTGTCCAACTTAGTGGAATAGTTGACTCCGAGACAGCGACAAATCTGCTGCCCTATGAGGTCGGGCGTTCATTGGGATTCGACTGGAATCGACAGAGGCGCCTTGGCCGGCTCGCCGGCGGGCTTTCTAATGTTGAGTCGCGTGCCGTTTCGGTATTGGGGAGTTTTCCGGAGATTGTTGGAGCCAACGAGATTCCACTTATGTTTGCCTGGGCAAACAGCAATGAAGTTCCAGTTCTGTTGGGACAAACCAACTTCTTTATGGAGTTCAATGCCTGCTCTTATCACTCGCAAAACTACTTTGAAGTGTGGCGCCGTGATACATCGTTAGCAGTCGAGAGAACTTCGAATGGATGAAATCTACACAAAACAAGAGATTGAAGACATGCTGCGCAGGGAAGACGAGCGAAAATATAGCGCTGCGATGCCAATTAAGTACACGCATATTATGAACTATATCAAGTTTCGTGAAGCACTCGGACTTGGTTTCGCTTTTGGACTCGGATTCATGATGGCTGCCATTCTCCCGCTAGCAATACTATTTTTCTGTATAGGCACTCTCCTATCAGGCACGCTGACAGCGCTCATATCCCTATTGTGGAGGAAGAATTGCCTGAGCCGAACAATGTCACTGATGGACTAAACGCCTAGGTCAAGTGCATAAGCCATGCGCGAATCACTGAAAAAAATCTTCCGTCTCATCAGCAGCCTCTTCGGCGACAACGTGCCCGAAAGCGTCGCCTGGGACCGCATCCCGCCCGAGCTGATGACGCCGCGCGAGCGCCTGCTGCGCCGCAGTTCCCTGATTATGCTCTGGGGCGCGCTAATTAACCTGTTCGCCGCAGTTGTCGTCATCGGCGTCGCCATCCACGCCGCTAACCAGGATTCGGCGCTCTTCTCATCGCTGCAAGAGACAGCGCTGAGCCGCTTCACCACCGACGCCGATACCGCCGCGCTCCTGGTCATCGCCGGCATCCTGACGAACGCCGCCTTCCTGCTGGTGCTGGCGGCTGTGATCATGGCGCAGGAATTATGGACCGTTTTCACCGCCTGGCTGCTGACAGCGGCCAATCTGGCGGCGCTACTTGTTCTCGGTTTCACCCCGGCGCTGCTCGCCATCGTCCCATTAGGCGCCGTGGGACTGATGACCATCGGCGACCTTCGCGCATTCCGCCTGAATCCGGTGATGGTCAAAGAATTGCGCGGGCGCATGCGCGGCGTTCGCGGCTTCGCTATCATTACCATCTTCCTCACCCTGATGAGCTTTTTCACCGTTCTGCTCTATCTGCTGCGCGCGCCAGCCGGCGGCGTGGTCGTCACCGGCGACCTGGGGCGCGAGCTCTTCATCGGCGTGCTCTTCATCGAACTGATGCTGATCATCTTCATCGTGCCCGCGCTGACCGCCGGCGCCATCACTACCGAACGCGAACGCAAAACCTACGACCTGCTGCAAACGACCTTGATCACCAAAGCCACCTTCGTCGTCGGCAAGATGCAATCGGCGCTGGGATACATCGTGCTGCTGCTGCTCTCGGCGATTCCCCTGCAAAGCATCGCCTTTCTCTTCGGCGGCGTTAGCGAAGCCGAACTGATCCTGGCGCTGCTCGCGCTGCTGGCTTCGGCGATCGTGCTGGGCGCATTCGGCATGTTCTTCTCCTCCATCACCGAGCGCACCCTCGCGGCCACCATCCGCTCCTACACCGTCGCCCTTGCCATCACTGTCGGCTTGCCGCTGGTCGCGCTGATCCTCTTCCAAAACGCCTACGGTAATGTCGTCAACAGTTTCACCAACCGCTTCACCGACAATCCTACGGTGGAAGCGACCACCATCTATCTCGATATGATCGCCACCAGCCTGAATCCGATTATGGCCACCCTGCGCTCGCAGCAAATGCTTATCGATCATCAGCAACTCGTGACCATGCGCGTCACCCTCGCCAGCAACGGCGCGTCCATCCCGATTCTCTCGCCTTGGGTGCTTCTGACACTCGTCTATCTGTCAGTCACTGCGCTGCTCGTGCTCATCTCCATCCGGCGCATGGAACGACAAGGGGGGTAGACCCGCATGGGATTGCCTCTGGGGAAACTCGCCACAGAATCTGAGTGAAAATTGTGGTGACCCGGTGGCAGACGCCTCTAACAGCACAGGGAGAATTGCGCGTTGTGTCCATCACTATGATTGCTCAACGCCGAATCACCGAGGCTTGGATTACACTTAACTCGTCCGCGGAAGTCGCGGACCTAGTAATCCAGAGGATAGCAAGATCGTCAACGACAGAGACCTATGTTCTAAAGCAAAAGCTCAAAGTCTCCTTTACGACGAAGTAAGTTGTTCCAAAAACGATCTGTTGGCATGGACGAAAGAACCCTCCCATGTCCAATATGCAACGTAATCTGACTCATGGACAGCATGCGCGTTTTGAGGCTCTGGAACGTCAATATTTCGGACTAGTAACGAGAGGATGTAGTCGACTAGAACTGAACCGATTTCTTTTCGAGCCTCTTCTTCTGTAAAACCCTGTGCCACGCAATACGGTATTTCTTTTATGCAGGCAGTGTATCTAGGGATTTCCGGGGATAGTTGGCCAGGTTCACGTTCAATTTCGATTTGATACGGTCTGCCAGCCAGTCTACGAGCCTTGTGAAGTAGATCAACTCTCATCTTCAGCTCCCCATTGGTCAATCATTATAGTAGCTGCTTTGTCGAATGATTGCGCGCATCGGCTTTCGCGCGACATACGACATAAAATGTTGGTAGCGTGTGACGGAACTGGTCGACGATTACTCTGCGGAACTCACCAACTATGTCCATCTTTTGCGTCGGCTCGTTTATAATAACATTCTCTGCCAGTAGTACCCATGAGATCTGCATGACGATTCTTCCTATCGCGCCGTTGAAAGTCGCTGCTCGTAATTTACCATAGCAAACTCAATCAAGTTCAGAAAACGCAAGATGTGCCACGAATCCATCATCGCGGCAAGAATCAGCGCGTCTAATCCCAAGAAAACAATATTGATGCGCAATTCTGCGACGGCGGGTCTGCCCTACCCTCTGTGGCGAAAAAACTTTTCTGTTAGAATGTGATCATTAGCGATTTAGCGAGCAAAATCCGGAGCCCCTGATGAGCAATCCCCTGCTGGAGATTCAAAAATACGGGCAGAGCGCCTGGCTTGATTACATTCATCGCGACGATCTGAACAATGGCGACCTGCAGCGCCGCATCGACGAAGAAGGCGTCCGCGGCGTAACCTCCAACCCCTCGATCTTCCAAAAAGCCATCGGCGATTCCGACACCTACGACGACGCCATTATGACCATGCTCGATCTGGAAGCGCAGGACATCTACGAAGCGCTGGCGATTGAAGATATCCAGAACGCCACCGACCTCTTCCGTCCGATCTACGATCGCAGCGCCGGCGGCGACGGCTACGTCAGCCTCGAGGTTTCGCCGCTGTTGGCGCGCGATACCCAGGGAACCGTCGATGAAGCCAGGCGCCTCTTCCAGACCGTTGAGCGCCCCAACTTGATGATCAAAATTCCGGCGACGCCCGAAGGTATCCCCGCCATCGAAGAGGCGATCGCCGCCGGCATCAACGTCAACGTAACCCTGATTTTTGCCATCAACAATTACGAGCGTGTCGCCGAAGCCTTCATCCGCGGCCTCGAGCGACGCCTGCAAAATGGCGAAGACATCGCGCGCGTCGCCTCGGTCGCCAGCTTCTTCCTCAGCCGCATCGACGCCATGGTTGACCAAATGCTGGAGAACAACATCCGCGCCGCGCAACTGCGTCAAGATACCGCGCGCATCACCGCCAACAGCAAATTACTCGGCCAGACCGCCATCGCCAACGCCAAAATGGCTTACATATCCTTCCAGCGCATCTTCCAGGGCGAACGCTTTCAATCCTTGCGAGAGGCGGGGGCGCAAGCGCAGCGCCCGCTCTGGGCTTCCACCAGCACCAAGAACCCGACTTATCCCGATACGCTCTATGTCGATAACCTGATCGGTCCCTTCACTGTAAATACCCTGCCGCCCGCCACCCTGGCTGCCTTCAAGGACCATGGCGTCGCCGCCGAAACGGTCACGCAGGAAAGCGATCTTTTCCTGCCGCCGGAAGAGGCGCTGGATCGGCTGGCTGAAGTCGGTATCGACATGGGACAGGTGACATCGCGCTTGCAAGATGACGGCGTCGATGCCTTCATCGACAGCTTCGAAACCTTGATCTCGCAAGTAGCAGCCAAGCGCACGCTACTGCGCAGTGGTATCATCGAGCGCACCAAACTGGCGCTGGGCATTTACCACGGCGCCGTTGACGAAGCAGTCGCCGGCTTGGACGCCGATTTCGCCAATCCTCGGCTCTGGAATAAAGACGGCAGCCTCTGGAAAGCCGGAGCAGCGACCATCAAGCAGATCGTCGATCGGCTGGGCTGGCTTGACTTCGACTCAACCATCGACCGCGAACGGCTTCAGGCGCTGCAAGAAAGCATGCGTGGCGAGCGCTTCAGTCATCTGGTCTTGCTCGGCATGGGCGGCAGCTCCTTGGCGCCGGAGGTGCTCGCCGATACCTTTGGTCCGCAGCCCGGCTTCCCCGAACTGATCGTGCTCGACAGCACCGACCCCGCCCGCATCCGCCAGGTCGAAGATCAAATCGAAATCGAGAACACACTCTTTATCGTCTCCAGCAAGTCGGGCGGCACCATCGAAACCCTGGCGCTCGACCACCATTTCTGGCAGCGCACCGGCGGAAATGGCGATCAGTTCATCGTCATCACCGACCCCGGCTCGCCCCTAGAGCGCATCGCAAGCGAAGCCGGTCTGCGCGATATCTTCCTCAACCCCGCCGATATCGGCGGGCGCTACAGCGCGCTTAGTTACTTCGGCATGGCGCCCGCCGCGCTGATCGGGCTTGATCTCGATGGCTTGTGGGCCAGCGCCGACACCATGCTGGCGGCGAACCGCGAAAACATCCCATCGAGCTATCATCCGGGCTTGCTGCTCGGCGCGGTGATTGGCGCGCTCGCTAAAGAAGGGCGCGACAAAGTCACCATCATCTCCACCGAGTCGCTGCGCAGCTTTGGCAATTGGGCTGAACAGTTGCTGGCTGAGAGCCTCGGCAAAGAAGGGAAGGGCGCGCTGCCGGTCGTCGGCGCATCGGTTGGCTTGCCGCACGATTACGTCAGCGACCGCCTCTTCATCTACTTGCGTGTAGATAATGATGCCGATGTCGCCGCCCAAGACGCCTCCGTGCGCGCCCTGCGGGAAGCGGGCCATCCTCGCGTCACCATCCGCCTCGCCGATAAGCTCGCCATCGCCGGCGAATTCTTCCGCTGGGAATACGCCACCGCCATCGCCGGCGCCATCTTGCAGGTGAACCCCTTTGATGAACCAAACGTCACCGAAGCCAAGGACGCCACCAAGGCGCTTCTTAAGACCTATCAGGAAACCGGAGCGCTGCCGGTGGAAACGCCGCTGATGACCCCCGATGGCTTGGAACTATACGCCGATTCGCTCACCCTCCAGCCCTTGCGCGAGTTATGCCGTCAGCACGGATACGACGGGAACGACACTGTCGGCGTCATCGCGGCGCAGATGGCTGGTTCGCGCGCCGGCGACTATTTCGCCTTCCTCATCTACTTCACGCCAACGGAGGACGAACGCCGAATGATCGCTCGTATCCAGCGCCGCCTGCGCCATGTAACCAAACGCGCCGTGACCATCGGCTACGGGCCCCGTTATCTGCACAGTACCGGACAATATCACAAAGGCGGCGGGGACAACGGTATATTCTGGCAACTGACCGCCGACCCGGCGCCCGACCTCGACATAAATCGAATGGACTTCAGCTTCGGTACGCTCTTCGCCGCCCAAGCCGCCGGCGACCTGCGCGCCCTTCACAGTCACAGACGACGCGCGGTCCGCCTGCATCTTTCCGGCGATCGTTCCGTCGGTTTGCAGAAGCTGCTGACCGCAATCGAATTCGTCGAGTCGCGGCGAAAGTAGGCGATATTCTTCCCCGCTTCCCGCCCGGCTTGCGTCTTGGCGAGGGACTAGTTATCTTGCAACTTGAGGAGGTATTGGCAGCGACCGTAAGCGCGCTGCATTCACGATGACCGTTTCTGTCGACGCGCTCATTCGACTCCTTATCTTTTTCCTGTATATTCCGGCGTGCCCGATCTTGTACTGGGCGCTTGTCCTGCGGCTACCGCGATCGTTTCGCTGGCTGGCTACGCTCGTACTGACTGTGCAGGTAATCGTAGTAGGCATCTCGTTGCTCTACTCACCGGCCTCGGCGTTTGAAAAATGGCTTTGGTATCTCGACAGCGAGTGGAATATCCCCTCCCTGCTTTCGTCGGCGCAGCTGGCTTTGGTTAGCGCTGTCGCCCTGGTCGCCGGCTGGCGCGCGAAGCGGCAGCCAGCCGGGCTTCGCGGCCTTCTCTTTGGCTATGGAATACTTTTCTTGGCAATCGCGATTGTCGAGTTCGTTGACCGGAAAGGCTCCGTCATAGGTCCTTGGTATCTTCCGTATCTTATACTTGGCGTTTCCCTTGCCGCGATCACCTTGGTCGCCATCGAGTCCTCGCCCAAGCCCGCGCGACTTTGGCTTCTCTACCTTTTTATGGCGTTTATGCTAATTGGGCTGGCCGCCATCGTGGTTGACAATTTCGACGAAATTTGCGACACGCTGGTCGGCTTTTTTCGCTTTGACGGCTGCCTGCATAAAAACCTGGCAGAGGAAGTTATGGAGTTGATCGGGGGTTGGCTAGCGCTTGCCGCGCTTCTTGGCCAATTCAGCGAGTTCGAACCCAAACCCTCGGCTCGCATGCGCTGGACGCTCTTTCTTATTCCAGCGATCTGGATTCTGCTGATTACTCAAGTGTACACATTGCCAACTGTCAGTCAGCAGACGGGAATGCAAGGCGCTTCCGCTGTCTTTGAGTCGGGCGGCAAGCTGCACGCTTTCGCAATAAAGCCCAGCAGCAGCAGCGCCACTATCAACTTATATCTGTCTTTCGCGCCAGCCGACCTCAAATCGCAGGGTTATTCTGTGCATCTCGTCGACCCAATCAGCCAAGAATCCATTGTCGGCGCGGACAAGGTAATGATCAATCACCTACGCTTTCATATGGGTCCGGGTTATACCCCAACGCACCTCCAATACGCGACGCTGCGCATCCCTCCGAATGCGCCACGCAATCACGCGCTTTGGGTAATCCTGTCGCTTTGGCGCGCGGACGGCGCTGAATACCGGACGGAAGCGATTCGCTCAAGCGACCTTCCGCTACTTGGCGATACGCAGGTCATTCTGGGCGAAATCGTGCTTCCGGCGGAGTCTTCCCCGCCTCCGCCGTTGGCGCCGCTGGCAACCTTCGAAAATGGTTTTGCGCTTGACCCCGTCACCTTGCCGAGCGAGGCTCAAGCCGGCGCGACGCTCAGCCTTCACTTCACCTGGCGCGCAGACATCGACGGTAGTGAGGAGTATGCCCAGTTTCTGCACCTTGGCGACGAAGCGAGCGGCCAATGGTGGATCTTTGATCAACACCCGCTAGGACCGCGATTGCCGACCCAATTCTGGTATGCCGGTCTCGCGGACACCGAAGTTTGGGATCTTACGCTTCCCGCCGATCTTCCGTCCGGTCAATACTCGCTCTACACCGGTCTCTATCGCAGCAGCGACAAAGAGCGACTGCCCGCCTCCGACCACGACGGAACGCCTTTCGTCGACGCTCGCGTGCCGCTGGGTTACTTCAACATATTGGGCGCAGACTGAGCAATTTTGGGGCAAGCGGTCAACTCGCCCGCACAACCAAGACCCGTATGGGCGACCCTAGCGTCGCCCGTCCACCACCAGCGACCTGAAAGACTTGTCCGGTACTGCGCTTTGCTTTCCGCCCAATGGGTCTACCCCTCCCCCGGCCCCTCCCGACGGGTCTGTGTCTACGCGACCCAGAATCATCAGGGAGGGGAGCAATATTCAACGGACTCGGGGATTCTGCCGTAGGATTAGCCAATGAATGCAGATCTCGGCGAAACCTTCCCCCCATTGATATGGGGGGACCGAGGGGGGTAGACCCAATCGGGCGCAGATTCACTTTAGTAGCGGACAAGCCTTGTAGGGGCGACTTTGTGAGTCGCCCTCCCGCCAATGCCAATCTGAACGACCGACCCTAGCGTCGCCCGCCATAACGACCGACTCGGCCTGCCATCAACTCCTCAGCCGCCATGCCGGCTTTCGCCTTAAATCGAAAAACCCGCCTCTATTGAGACGGGTTTTGTATTTCAAACTCTCGGTCGGCACTAGTCGATCACAGAAACCGCGCTGGCTTGCTTGCCCTTGCGGCCCTCGGTGATCAGGAATTCAACGCGCGCGCCTTCATCGAGGCTGCGGTAGCCGGTTCCCTGGATCTCGCTGTAATGCACAAACAGATCATCGCCATCTTCCTGGGAGATGAAGCCATAACCCTTCTCGGCGTTGAACCACTTGACAGTACCTTGCGAACGTTCTTCGGACATCTTCTATCTACTCCTGCTAGAGAAACGATTAACCGGGTATCGCCACAGCCTTTACAAGCGGCCAGCGGACGAGAACAATCCCACACTACCGGTGTGGGTGCTTCGCCGCAGGTTTTGCGCTCTCGGGGACTGATGGGTGCGTACCCACCGCACCAATGTGGAAAAGACGCTCATGTGTTCCTTGTACCACGTTGCGCCACCACTGTATCACCAATGCAAGCGCATTGCCATAGCGAGTTTTGCAAAATGTGAGCCGCCGTTCACCTTCGCGTCATACACTCTGGGCCAGCGCATAAAGCCGCGGCGCCTGCTCGGCGATTACATCCGTTTCGCTGCGCCAGGCAAATCGCTCGCCCACGCCCCCGTATTCAAAAGCCATTATCTCCGGCTTTCGCCACGCTCTCGTGCGGATTTGCGCCAGCGCCCACTCTGTCATCGTCCAGTCCTCGTCCGCCATCGCGAAGTGATCTTGACGCAAGCCCTGCTCATCCGGCGTCGGCAATAACCCGACAACGTGCAATTCGCGCAGCCCGTCTACCGGCAGCGCATTGAGATATGCCTTTACATCCCGGCGTCCAGTGCCTTCGCAGGCGCGAATGGCATGCGCGATGTCTAGCAGAAATCCACAGCCGCTTCGTCTTACCACTTCCGAAATCACTTCGGGATCAGCGACCTCCGGCAGCGGCGCCTCTATCCAGCTGCCAGGCGGATACGGAATATTCTCGATGACGATGTTTTCGGCGCCGAAGCGCTCGCACAAAGGCGCCAGAACCCGCGCCGCATGTTCAACCACCAATTCCGCTGTAATTTTGCTGGCTGGAGCAAAGTCCGACTTCGCAAGCGCAAAATGAGTATTGATGACCCGCGTTTCGGTCGCGTTCAGCCAGTGCTGCAGTAGCCTGCAATCGACATTGTTCATTCCGCCACGCCACATAATCAGCGAAGAATGTACGTAAAGGCTATGGATCTTGCTGACTTGCGCCACAAGGTCGGGCCAATCCGGGCACTTGAATAGATCAACCTCAATGCGCCCATCGCGCCATAACGCCTCAGCTTGCGGCGAATAATTGATTGCGAATCGCATCCGCTCTCCTCCCGATAGTCGAAACTGCCCAGTATACACAGGATCAGCCACCGACGCGCAGCGCCACTAGCCGCGCAACTCGAGGATATGTTATCATCTGGCGCAATCTCATGCGTCCCCGACTGCCGCCTATGACAACAATTCTGCTCATCCGACATGCCGTAAACGACTTCGTGAAAACGGGCAAGTTGGCCGGTCGATTAGCTGGCGTTCACCTGAACGACGAGGGTATCGCCCAGGCGGAAGCGTTAGGGCGCCGGCTGGCGGACGCGCCGCTGAATTGCATCTACTCCAGTCCTATGGAGCGTACCATGGAGACGGCTTCGGCCATCGCCAAACATCATCCGCAACTGCAAGTGCAAATGCGCGAGGAAATCAGCGAGGTCGAATATGGCGATTGGCAGGGCATGGCGATCGGCGAGTTGCAGCGGCGCAAAATGTGGGCCGTCGTCCAAGAATATCCCTCGCGCGCCGTTTTCCCTAATGGCGAAACCATGCGCGCGGTGCAGGCGCGGATCGTCAACGCCATAGAAGCATTTGTATCGCAGCACCCCGAACAGATGATCGCGCTGGTCTTTCACGCGGACTTGATCAAGTTGGCATTGGCGCATTACCTGGGTATGCATCTTGATGTTTTCCAGCGGATTGTGATATCGCCCGCTTCGATTAGCACCCTGCATTTAGGGCACAGCCGCCCCTTCATCGTCGGCGTGAATGACATTGCCCATCTCCTGCAATTGCAGACGAATTCGAAAGACGTCGAGACGGCCACGGCAAACAGCGCGAAACGACGCAGTGATTAGGGATACTCATTCTACAAGCCGCTTGGCGGCAGCCATCAATCCTCCTGCGCTCTATTGAATTGATAGTTCCTTGCCCGGGCGCGCTGGTTGGTCGGCTGAACAGAAGCGGTTACAATGCTTGTAGACGGAGGACGCAATGGGAAATGTTATCGAGCTCAATCCGGTTGACTTTGTGACCATAGGCACCATTGGACCCAAAGGCCAACGCACCTTTCACCTGCAAGCGGGCAAAGACAACCGCCTCGTATCCTTCACCATCGAAAAGGAGCAGGCGCATGCCCTCTCCGCCGCCATCGCCGAAATGCTGGATGATCTCGACGAGCAGGACAATTCCAACACCGAAGCCGACTTCAGCAAGCTGGATATGGCGCTGCGCGAACCGATCGAACCGCTGTTTCGCATCGCCCAGATGGGCTTGGCATACGAAGCCAACGACAACAAGATCATCCTCGTCGCCCAGGAATTCGTACCCCAAGACGCGCCCGATTCAGCCGACGATGACAGCATTGACCCGTTGGACCGCGGCGTTGAAGACGAGGAGCGAGAAGCCTACAACCTCTTTGAAGGGGGACATGGCGACCCGCAAACCGTTCGCATGTGGTGTACGCGCGAGCAAATGCGCGCCCTCAGCTTGCACGCCATGGATACGGTAAAATCGGGGCGGCCTGATGCCAAGCAAAATGGGCGCATCATCTTCTATTGGACCTGATCATCATCGCCAATGCGCCAGATTAGGGTAAGCGAGGAAGGGCAATGGCTATAGAAATCCGCCAGATGACGGTCGAAGAATACCTGGTATTAGATGAGGCCAGCGAGATTCAGCACGAATACATTGACGGAGAACTCATTCCAATGCCCGGTGGAAGTGGACCCCATAACCTAATCGTCGCGTATGCGTCATCCGCGCTCATAGTCGCCCTCGGCGACCGGGACTGCTTTGTATTCGGCAGCCAAATGCGCATCGGTATTGACGCGACCAGATACCTGTATCCCGACGTCAGCGTGGTCTGCGGCGAACCAGCGTACGCCGACGATAATGAAGTTATTCTGATCAATCCAACCGTCGTCGTCGAGGTAACCTCTCCCTCGTCCATCGAGCGCGACCGCACCACTAAACTAGAACTCTACGGCACGGTACCCAGCATTCACGGCTATCTCATCCTCGAACAGGAGCGCGTCTTCGCCCAGTGGCATACCCGTACCGAAAGCGGCTGGCGCCAGCAGCAATTCTCCGACCTGGACGACGAAATCGAATTGCAACCCCTCAACTGCGCCATTACGCTCGCGCAGGTCTACCACAACGTGAATCTGCAAGCCTAGGATCCAAAGCGCATTGAGCGCAATGGAGGGGTGAAAATGGCGATAGAAATCCAGCAACTCACTGTCGAGCAATACCTCGCGCTGGAAGCCGAGAGCGAGATCCGACACGAATACATCGACGGAGAGATTTTCCCCATGACGGGTGGCACATTGAACCATGACGAGATCACCATGAGTCTTACGCTCACGCTCGGCGCGCAATTGATTGGCTCCAATTGTCGGCTGCATACTAGCCACATGCGCGTCGGAGTCAGCCCTACTCGATATGTTTACCCCGATCTCAGCGCTGTCTGCGGCGAAGCGGACACCGACGATGGCACAACGACGCTGCTCAATCCCGTTTTCGTCGCCGAGGTGACCTCTCCCTCGTCCATCGAGCGTGACCGTGCCACTAAACTCGAACTCTACGGCACGGTCCCCAGCATTCAAGGCTACCTAATCCTCGATCAGGAACGCGTCTTCGCCCAGTGGCATACCCGTACCGAAAGCGGCTGGCGCCAGCAGCAATTCACCGACCTCGACGACGATATAGAATTGACGCCCATCGACTGTACCCTCACGCTCGGGCAGGTCTACCGCGGTGTCGAAATGGGCGCCTAAGCGGCCAACCTCCCTTTTGCGCCGGACGCGCTCCACTGGTTACAATATACCGGTCAACCGACAATCCCGGCGAGCCTCCATGACCGTCAACCGCGTCCACACCGCCCGCGCCCTCGATGAACCGGTTTGCATCCCGCTGGACGAAGCCATCACCGTCCTGGAAGAGGGCGCAATGGACGAAGAAGTCGGCTTGATGCGCTGGGGCTCCAATTACACCTTCCTCGTCAATATCGTCCGCGACGGCATCCGCCTGCTCGCCATCTACAAACCGCGCCGCGGCGAGCGACCGCTTTGGGATTTCCCCGATGGCACGCTCTGCAATCGTGAAACCGCTGCCTACCTCACTTCGAAGGCTTTGGGCTGGAACTTCGTGCCGCCCACGCTCCTGCGCGCTGGCACCCGCGGCATCGGCTCGGTGCAGCTTTTCATCGACCACGATCCGGAAGAACACTACTACACCTTCGAAGCGCCCGCTCTCTTGCCCCAGTTGGAGCGCATGGCCGTCTTCGACGCCGTCGCCAACAATGCCGACCGCAAAGGCGGCCACTGCCTGGTCGACGAAGACGGCCAGCTCTGGGGCATCGACCACGGCTTGACCTTCAACGCCAGCGAAAAACTGCGCACCGTGATCTGGGACTTCGCCGGCATGCCCATCCCCGAAGCGATTCTCGCTGACTTGCGCCTGCTCTGCGCGCGCCTAAATGATGCCGACGACGCCTACACCCGCGCCATGTCCGATCTGCTCTCGCCAATCGAGATGCGCATGCTCGAATATCGCGTCGATCGCCTGCTTGCCGACGGCCTCTTCCCGCTGCCCGGCGCCGGCCCCAACCGCCCCTGGCCCGCGGTGTAGTGGCCAATCGCGAAGGCAAAAGCGTGAAACCGAGAAAAAATCCATTTTGACTGCCCAAGTATAGAACTCGCGGCAACACTCGCAACGCTGTAGGGGCGACCCTTGGGTCGCCCTCCTGTGCGATGATTGCAAGCAGGCCATTCAAGCAGCGCCCCTACATGGCTACTGACATAAGTGAATGTAAACAATCTCTGCTATAATCCCCACGCAACCACACCTACCTACAGGAAACCCCACATGCCCATCACCGCCAAGGGACGCTTCTTCATCGACGAAACCGGCCGCGCCCGCATCTTCCACGGCGTCAACCTCAGCGGAACCAGCAAAGTCCCGACCGAGCCGCCCGGCTACACCCACCTGCCCGAAAGCCTCGCCGAAAAACGCAAAGTCTCCTTCATCGGCCGCCCCTTTCCGCTGGAAGAAGCCGATGAGCACTTCGGCCGCCTCAAACATTGGGGGCTGGACTTCCTGCGCTTCCTCGTGCCCTGGGAAGCCATCGAGCACGCCGGACCCGGCCGCTACGACGACGCCTACCTCGATTACCTGGAGGCCGTCCTGGAAAAGGCGCTGGAATACGATATCAACCTTTTCATCGACCCGCATCAAGATGTCTGGAGTCGCTTTTCCGGCGGCGATGGCGCCCCCGCCTGGACCCTGGAAGCGGTCGGCATGGATATCGACAGCTTCCATCGGACCGGCGCCGCCCTGCTGCATCAGCAACAGCCGGACGACTTCCCCCACATGCTCTGGGCGAACAACTATTATCGCTTCGCCGCCTTCACCATGTTCACGCTCTTCTTCGGCGGGCGGACCTTCGCCCCGCAAATGATGGTCGATGGGCTGAATATCCAGGACTACCTGCAAGAACATTATGTGAACGCCTTCGCCCAGGTAGCCAAACGCGTCAAGCATCTGCCCAATGTGCTCGGCTTCGATACCATGAACGAGCCGCATTATGGCTTGATCGGCGTGCCCGATCTGCGCAGCCACGATCATCTACTGCTGCAGCGCGGCGTCATGCCATCGCCGGCGCAAGCCATCTTCCTCGCCAACGGCTTCGCCCAGGATTGCCCCGATTTCGGCACGCCCCTGCCCACGCTCCCACCATTGAAGGTGGAATCCGTACGCATTGATCCGGCCGGCGCCACCGTCTGGCGCGACGAATGCGCCGATGTCTGGCGCGCCCAAGGCGTCTGGGATGTCGATAAAGACGGGGTTCCACGCATCTTGCGTCCGGGCCATTTCGCCCGCGCCGACTTCACCGGCGAATATCTCAAACCCTTCATTGAGCGTTTCGCCGCCGCCATCCACGCGGAGATGCCCGCTGCCCATATCTTTATCGAAGCCGAACCCTTTGCGCCGCCGCCCCAATTTGACGACGCCGACAAACTGGTCTACGCGCCCCATTTCTACGATGGCATGACGCTCTTCACCCGCCGCTTCAATCCGCATCTCAACTTCGACCTCTTCGACCGGCGCCCGCTCATCGGCGAAGCGAGCATCCGCGCCTACCTCAGCGAGCAAATCGGCCGCTTTCGCCACTATGCCGACGCAGCGCTTGGCGATGTGCCTATCGTGGTCGGTGAATTTGGCGTCCCCATGAACCTGAATGGCGCCGAAGCCTTCTGCACCGGCGATTTCGAGCAGCAAGCTTCCGCCCTCGATTACAACTTGCGCGCCCTCGATGATCATCTGCTGAACCACACGCTCTGGAATTATTCGCCGGACAATAGCAACGAGCGCGGCGATCAATGGAATAACGAAGACCTCTCCATCTTCAGCCGCGACCAGCAAAGCGACCCAAGCGATATCAATTCCGGCGGCCGCGCCTTGAGCGCAGTAGTCCGCCCCTACGCCAGAAAAGTCGCCGGCGAACCGCTGAATATGCGCTTTGATCGCAAGCGCGGGCTCTTCACCTTCAGCTTCCGCGCCGACCGCAGCGTCACCGAACCGACCGAGCTCTATGTGCCCAATGCGCAATTCCCCGATGGCTACCGCGTCGAAGTCAGCGATGGCGAATTTGAGATCCAAAGGGATGAGCAGCGCGTCCTCTACCGCCACAGCGACAAAGACATGCCGCATCTCATCCGCGTCATCTCCAATACGCCGCCGCCCGCCGAGCTCTCGCCCTACGACAAGCTGGCGATATTCGGGCTGATCCTGCTGTTGGTGCTCTTCCTGCTAGGGCGGGCCGGGATTAAGAAGAAGGAGGATACAGAATGACAGATATACTTGATGCGGCTGAAAAGACTGAGTCGATCAGCCAAGAGGTCAAAAGCTACATTGAAGCGAATATTCATATCTTGCAACAGGCGCGGCTCGACAAGCGACGCAATACGACCCTTGAAGACGTGTTCAAGGGCAGAAATCCGTATTTACTGCGGTGGACCAGAAAGTTCATCAGCAGCAGTTTCAGCGCGAACCCCGGATTCCGGTCGTTGCCATGATGTATTTCCCAGACATCTTCGCCGGTTTCATCGTCTATCAGACAGATGAATGCTTGAAATTGGATCATCCGTACTCTTCTCTAAATTCTTTGGCGGTCATCTCTCGATTATCGCAGATGGAGATGAAGACGGTAACATCGTCTTCGTCATGCCCATCTGCTACCAGCTTTTCGACCAGTGCCAAGGCACTGCTATAGGCGATAAAATCATCGACTGCATCACCCTCCAACTGGACTTCAAATGTGACTTCGGCCATGGATGCCTCCTTATTGCTTTCGTAGTCCACGCCACAATTCTGGGATGTAACGGCTCATAGGCGCTACTTCCTCGATGTAGTCGATTTGTATACTCCAGCATTCTATCTCTTTCTGCCGGCTGGTGAGTCCTGCCAGGCGACCATCTGAGGCTTGATGGTGATGACAGGCTTCATGTACAAGCATGCCAGTGACATATAGGTTAGTCGCAAATTCCCGGGGAACGTCGAAGACGTAGGTTTGCTGGTAGGGTACCCACGCGCCTGCGCCCCAGTCCAGCAATGCCATCTTGAAAGAAATCTTGCGGGAAGCAGGTGATGATTCAGGATAGCACCCGACGCTAAGATTGTGCCCGCTTCGGTTTTTCGGGGCGCGGCCAGATTTCGATGAATCGTTCAGTCAATTGCTTGGCGCGTTCAACAATCTCGGCTTCAGTCCATTGCCTTTGCTCAAATATATACTTGTTTAATGCAATGCGACTGCCATGCTTGGAGTACTCTGCCTTCTTATCGTCGAATGATTTTGCGCCTAGTTCTTGGTTGTATCCGGTCAGCGTAAGATTTCCTAAGGTGTGAAGATAATTTGCATGAATCTCATCTGCGTTGTCTCCTAACATGTGACTCCATTTTGGCGACAAGTCCTCTTTCCGGGGCATTACGTGTTCAATCTGAATGTTGGGATCACGTAGATCGACCTGTTCCTTATGGCCGAATGAAATCTCTAGCTGGTCCAGTATCAGTCGAGCCTTTCGTCGCTCGCGCAAATAGAGAGGGAATCCAACAAGCGCCGTTTTAATTTCGTCGTCTCTTGGCCAGACTTTGTCATCAAAGTGTCCCCATAGTTCCGCTGAATTCTGCGACTTCTTTACCGCTTGTGCAAAATCTAAACCGTAGCCCCTAGTTCGCAGGCGCATTATTGACCGACGCAAGATGAAACTCTCAACGCCGTTAATCATTTCGAGAAACTCAGGTTTGGTAATGTGGTCTGGCCTCTCTTCGTCTTTGTATCGTTCATACAGCGACATCAAAAACGGTGTTGCGGTCTTTGCATCCATAGAACTAAAGCGCATGAATGCAGCTACTAATTCGGGATCGGTCTCATTTGTTTCAGGATCAACTATGCGCCGATAGTGATTACCGTAGCGTGCCTGGATCGATACAAGTCGCTCTAATGCGGATAGCGTATCAGCTTCTGGTTTGCCCTGTCCAACTATTCCTTTCAGGTATTCTTTATATTGTGAGTACACCAATCTCTTAGCGAAGTAGCCCTGGTGGACGGTCAAAAACCGATAATGGAAGTCTTCAAGCATTTCTGCATTCGAATGTTCGGAGGAGTCGCTTGCAAATATCTTTTCAAATGGCTCCCACTCGCTGGCAAAGAAGTCATCTTGAGTCTTACCATTGGGAAGTTGCATCAATACATAATTGCGAATCAGATCGGCTACCAAGAGTGGCTTGCCCTTGAAATTCATGCTTTCGTAAATCTTTGTCGGGTCGTCAGGCGGGTCTAAGGTAATCGAAACGAACTTCAGCCGAGCGGTAGTTGCAATATATAGTTCATTCAAGTAGCTGAACTTTTCCTGTTCGTCGGTGGGTAATTCCTCCCTCAATCGTCTTACGAAGAACCTGTACGCCTTTACAATCTGTTGCCTATTGTCCTTAGAAGTCGCGCTTTCGTTGAAAATCTTTTCAAGGGCGTTCCTGTCCGCCGATCTTGGCATTAGCCGGCGCACCGTTCGCTCATCCGTTGTAGTAAACGTGAGTAGATTGTCTACGGCTGATACAAACTGTCTAAATTCCTGTTTTCTTGCAACATCGCGCAACGCACAGAGCAGAACGGAAAGCGTTATTAGCCGCTGCTGTCCGTCAATCACAAGATGCTTTGCTGGATCATATGAACCAGTTACGCCACGGTCGATGATCATTGGGCCCAAGAAGTGTTGATAGCTCTTGTCTCCTTCACGAACAAGATCCCGTAAGTCCGACCAAAGTTCGGCCCAATTCCTCTGCGTCCATGAGTATGGTCTCTGAAATACAGGAATCACATGCTGACGTTGGCCAGACAATATTGTTTCCAAGATGACGTTTTCAATCTGCATCCTGCTCCGTACTCCCTCGTCTAGATATGCCGCTTACCAAAACCTTATGTTGGCACTCCATTGTCGTAGACTGATCACTCTAATACATGCTATCCTTTATATCAACTCGAATTTGGAGCGACCGATGAGACATCTACCAATTGTAGCACTGCTCACGCTACTCCTTTACGTATTCGCAACCACCACCGCAGCCGAAGACGTCCCCCAATTCGAAACCGTCACCCTCACCCGCGCTGACACCACCCTCACCGCCGACTTCTACCCCGCCGCCGACTCCGCCCCCGTCGTCCTGCTCCTGCACATGCTCAACAGCAACCGCAGCGCCTACGACCCCCTCATCCCCGATCTGCGCGAAGCCGGTTACGCCATCCTCAACATCGACCTGCGCGGCCACGGCGCATCCAGCGGCGAACGCGACTGGGACACCGCGATCAACGATGTCGCCCTCGGCTGGACCGGCTGGCTCGGTGAAAACAACCACCTCGGCGAAAGCGGACTGGCGATCATCGGCGGCAGCATCGGCGCCAATGTCGCCCTCATCAGCTGCGCCCAAGTGGAAATCTGCCGCGGCGCCATCGCCCTCTCGCCCGGCCTCGATTATCGCGGCGTCAAACCCGAATCGGCGCTCGTCGATGGCTTGGCAGACCGCGCGGCGCTGCTCGTCGCCTCGCAAAATGACACAAGCAGTTCAACCGCCATCCGCCAGATGTTCCTGAAAGCCAAGGGCGATGTCAGCGCCCGCATCTACCGCGGTCGCGCCCATGGCACGCGCCTCTTCGACTCGGAACTCGATAGCGTCAGCGCCATGATTCTCGCTTGGCTTTCCGAACTGTTCACGATCGACGGCGATTAAAATGTGACGGCCTGGTAAACTTTAGAAGCATAAATGCCCCGTTTAACCTGCAGATCCCTACGTAAACTCCCCTTCCCTGATTCTTCGGGGAAGGGGCCGGGGGATGGGGTAAAAAGGAGGAAATCCCATGAACTTCGACCTCGCATCAGTAGATTACATCCTCGAGACGACCCGCAGCGTGCGCAAACGCCTCGACTTGACCCGCCCCGTCGACCGCGCCACTGTCGAACGCTGCCTCGAAATCGCCATCCAGGCGCCCACCGGCAGCAATCGCCAAGGCTGGAAATGGCTGATCGTCACCGACGCCGACATAAAGGCGAAAATCGGCGAATACTACAAGCAATCCTGGTATACCTACGCCGGCGTCGCCTCGCGCTCGGCGCCCGGCGAAGAGCCATCGGCGCAGATGCAGCGCGTCATCAGCTCGGCGCGCTATCTGGCCGATCACATGGGCGAAGTGCCGCTGATGATCTTCCCAACCGTGCAGGGTAGGGCGAATGACGCCAGCCCAGCCGCCAACGCCGGCTTGTACGGCTCCATCATCCCCTCCGCCTGGTCCCTGATGCTGGCGCTGCGCGCTCGCGGCATCGGCTCTGCCTGGACGACCCTGCACCTCAGCTACGAGAAAGAGTGCAACGAAATCCTCGGTATTCCCGACGATGTCACCACGGCTGCCCTGCTGCCAGCCGCCTATTTCAGCGGCGAAACCTTCCAAAAAGCAAGCCGCCTGCCCGCCAAAGAGCTTACCTACTGGGAATACTGGGGCGAACAATAAGCATCTGCTTGCAAGCGGCGTTGCAGTCTAAGCCCTTCCGGCGGTCAGTGTCGATGCGACTTGAGCGAACTGCGCTCGGCCGCGGCTCGCCCTCCGCTACCGTACGTGTAGGGGCGACCTATCAGGTCGCCCGCAGGGACTATCCTTAGGCGCACCTTAGTAGTGCCAATGCTTGCAGTTCGCTGATTCGGCTGTATAGTAAAGTTAGAGGCGAATAAACCGACGCCCTAAAGCTTGGATTGGCGATGTCCCGAGCCGAAGCGGTCCGCCGCTATTACGCGACCGAGCAAAACCTGCGCATTCACGAAGATACGCAGTCCAAATATTCCGTGCCGAATATCGACTTCGCCCGCTGGACGCTCGATACCATTGATTGGGCCGGCGATGAAGTCGTGCTCGATATCGGTCCCGGGCGCGGCAGCCATTATGCCTGCCTGATGCAAGAGCAGCGCGCCATCACTTATTACGCCCTCGATCTGTCGCCGAATCTGCTGCTGAATCATCCCTGCGCCAGCGATCATCTTGCGCTGGGCGATGCCATGCGCCTGCCCTTCAGCGATGACAGCTTCGATATCGTGATGGCGAATCACGTGCTCTACCACTTGGCTGACATCGAAGCAGGACTAGCCGAGATCAAACGCGTGCTCAAGCCCGATGGTCGCGTGCTCGCGGCGACCGACAGCCAGCAAAACCTGATTCAATTGCAGATGCTTATCCACCGCGCCAATGTCTTCCTCAGCGATAATGGTACAAAAGTGCACCCGCCGGCGCTGCCCTGTGAAGCCTTCGCCCTGGAAAACGGCACCCGCATCCTGGCGCGCCATTTCTACGCCGTCGTCAGGCACGACCTGCCTTGCCAACTCGTCTTCGACGATATCGAGCCAGCGCTGCAATACCTCGATAGCATGCGCGATCTGCGCCAAGACAGCTTGCCTGATGACGTCAGTTGGGACGATATGATGATCTATATGCGCCAGTTTATGACCCAACTGATGCAGGCGAGCGGCAAGCTGGAAATCGACCTCATCACCGGCGCCCTGGTCGCCAGCGATCGCGGCGGTTTCATCCACGATTTCATCACTCGCGATCAAGCCGACGCCGAATAGTGGCGCATTTCGCACACCCCTGATAAGCTCCAATTCATGTCCGTGCTGTCCTTCGGCGAACTCCTGATCGATTTTGTCGCGCTGGAAATGGGCGTGACCGTCGGCGATGCTTCCGGTTTCGTCAAAGCGCCCGGTGGCGCGCCCGCAAACGTCGCCGCCGCTGTCGCCCGCCTCGGTGTTCCCAGCGCCTTCATGGGGCAGGTGGGCGATGACCCCTTCGGCCACCATCTTGCTGCTGTGCTGGCGGCGGAAAATGTCGATATCAACGGCCTCACCTATTCGAGCGAGGCGCGCACCGCCCTGGCTTTCGTCTCCAACACCGCCGACGGCGACCGCAGCTTCATGTTCTACCGCCACCCCTCGGCCGATATGCTGATGCGCCCCGCCGATGTCGCTACCGCTGTCATTGATTCGTACGATGTCTTCCATCACGGCAGCATCACCTTCATCCGCGAGCCAGCCGCCTCCGCCCTGCGTCTGGCGCTTGAACACGCGAGCGCCACCGGCAAATTCATCTCCTACGATCCCAACCTGCGCCTACCGCTCTGGGACAGCGCCGAAGCCGCCAAAGACGGCATGCTCGCCGGCCTTGATTCCGCCAACCTGCTTAAAATCAGCGACGAAGAGCTAACCTTCTTGACCGGCGGCCACGATGTCGCGCCGCTCTGGCGCGATACTCTGCAGATGATCTGCGTCACCTATGGGGTGAAAGGCGCGGTCGCGCACCTAAAGGACGGCACTACTTTCGAACACGGCGGCTATTCGGTCAAAGCGACCGATACCACCGGCGCCGGCGACGCCTTCGTCGCCGCCATGCTCATCGGCATCTTGCAGAACCGAGCCGACTGGCGCGCCCGCCTGCCGCAGATTCTTGATTTCGCCAACGCTGTCGGCGCCATAACCTGCCTTGGCAAAGGCGCCATTCCCTCCCTGCCCACTATAGCTCAGGCGCGCGCGTTTCAAGGGAAAAGTCATTAGCCAACGGCCTAACCTACTGTAATGATCGAAGAAATCCATAATGGTCTAAGCGCCGCCATTTATCTTACAGCGCGCTTAAATCTCAGCCGCTTGTTCTAACTACCTGCTTCTGCCGTCTGTGTAACGAGATTTGCGCAAATTCAAATCCCCATATTGCTTGACAGAATCGAGCAAATTGGATATTAACGTTGTGCTTTTGACACGGATTTATTGTGCATAACATAATGGCAGGTGGATGAATAAGGCTCGGTTGGTCAGTTTTATGCAGAGACTACGGAAGGCTCGACGACGGATCTGTGGTGCTACACAAAGTGTTTGCAGATACAGTTCTTTCGCTACCCGTGCCCCAGCCGGGCCCGGTCGTCGTTCAATTAAATCAACCATTTAGCCTGGTCTCATATTGGTATAAGGAGTCAGACGCTGAATCTAAGGTCTACCCGGCTGTCCTGCGAGTGTCTGCTCCGGGCGACAATAAGATTACAGGCGAGATGAAATTCGAAATTGATCTGAGCCAATCGAACAGCAAATTCGTTACATTTCAGTTTAGAAGATTTAACTACGTATCAGATGGATTGTATGAGATTCAGGTTGAAGTGCCCGAATTTGGAGACTGGAAACTAACTTCTCATAATAGCTTATACATTGTTGGAAACGTATCATAGTATTGAAAGAGGCAAGGAGGTCTCAGCATGAGCGAAAATAACACGGCGGTTACCAAAACGCCCATGGTAGAGTATGTCGTGGACGGCGACAAGATTTACCTAAAGCAGGCGCCGCCATCTCGCGAAAAGACATCAGCCGCAAAACCGGCTGACCATCCGAAAGACCTGGGTAAATCGAAACGTCCTCGAAAAGACAACAGCTAAGAGCCGTTACAGACTCCTCTATTGAGGAGACTTTTTGTGGACTGAAAGCCTTGCAGCGCAATTCCACGGTTTATGTCTGAGCTGCATCAAATTGGGCATCTCGATTGCCGTCCTCGGTGACAAAAAGCCAAAGGAGCTCCCATGACAAAACCAAACCTCATCCTCATTCTCGCCGATGACCTCGGCTATTCCGATATCGGCTGCTTCGGCGCCGAAATTGACACGCCCAACCTCGACCGCCTCGCCGCCAACGGCGCCCGCTTCTCCCAGATGTACAGCTTTGCCCGCTGCTGCCCCTCGCGCGCTGCCCTGCTGACCGGCTTGCATCCGCACCAAGCCGGCATCGGCCACATGATGACCAACGATGGCACGCGCGCCTATCAGGGCTACTTGCGCGATGACGCTGTGACCATCGCCGAAGTGCTCAAAAGCGCCGGCTACCGCACGTTAATGTCGGGCAAATGGCATGTCGGCGGATTCTTGCCCGCCGGTGAGCCGGAAAGCTGGCGACCCGGCGCTCCCGAACATCCCACGCCAACCCAGCGCGGATTCGACCGCTTCTTCGGTACCTTGGCCGGCGCCGGCAGCTTCTTCCATCCCCACGCGCTGGTGGAAGACGGCGAGTTCGTAACCGATTTTCCCCCTGACTTCTATTACACCGATGCCATCAGCGACAAAGCCATCGACATGATCGATGAGGCGCATGACGACGGCGCGCCCTTCTTCCTCCACCTCGCCTACACCGCGCCCCATTGGCCCCTGCACGCTTTTCCCCAAGATATCGCCAAATACCAAGGCAAATACCGCGGCGGTTGGGATACCCTGCGCCAACATCGTCATGAGCAGCTCAACAGCCTCGGCCTCCTCGATCCCGTCTGGCAGATCTCCCCGCGCGATGCGGATTCGCACCCTTGGGAAAACGAAACCAACGCCGATTGGGAAGACCTGCGCATGGCTGCGTACGCCGCCATGATCGACCGCATGGATCAAGGCATCGGCCGCATCTTGGCGAAACTCGACAACCTGTCCATCACTGACGATACCCTTATCATCTTCCTGTCCGATAATGGCGGCTGCGCCGAATACCTGGCTGAAGACGGCTGGATCGAAGCCTACGTGCCCAGCCTGCCAGATGGACGACCCGTACACATCGGCAATCGGCGCGATCTGGATCCGGGTCCCGCCGATACCTATATGAGCTACGATCTGCCTTGGGCCAACGCATCTAATTCGCCTTTCCGCCTATACAAGCACTGGGTGCATGAAGGCGGCATCTCCTCGCCCTGCATTGTGCATTATCCCAATATGATCGAAGCCGACACGATCTGCCACAGCCCTATTCAGTTCATTGATGTTATGCCCACATTCGCCGAGCTGGCCGGCGCCGCCTATCCCAGCGAATTCAACGAGAAGGCCATTCAGCCGGTCGAAGGCGAAAGCTTCCTGCCTGCGCTGCAAGGCGCGGAATGGCGCCGCGAAAATCCGCTCTATTGGGAACATGAAGGCAACCGCGCCGTCCGCATCGGCGACTGGAAACTGGTCAGCAAACACCCGGACGACTGGGAACTCTACAATCTGATTGACGACCGCACCGAACTCAGCGACCTAAGCGATCGCGAACCCGCGCGCGTCGCCGCCATGCGCGGCCTCTACGACGCCTGGGCAACCCGCTGCGAAGTCCGCGACTGGCCCCTAACCTAATCTCGCCCCAAAATCCCAACCCGTAGGGGCGACATATCATGTCGCCCGCCTACAAATCCCTACTGCTCCACACCTAGCTCCCCTCTCGATGCGCTGTGCCTGCGCGCGCCGAAGCCTCGGGGAGGGGTTGTTTTCCGCCCTCCCGCCATCCCCAATCCCACGCACAGCGTCACCCCTTCCCTAGCTCGCTGGATGCCCGCCATAGAGATGGCGGGAGAGGGGCCGGGGGATGGGGTTTATAAGGCGTGCCTCGCCAGTCGCGCACGACAGCTGAAGCGTTAATTTGCAATTCTCGTTAAACTCAGTAAAACTCGGTTTCCTCGGTGGTGAAAAAACAAAGGTGCGCCCATGAACAAACCAAACATCATCCTCATTCTCGCCGATGACCTCGGCTATTCCGATATCGGCTGCTTCGGCGCCGAAATCGACACGCCCAACCTCGACCGCCTCGCCGCCAACGGCACCCGCTTCTCCCAAATGTATAGTTTCGCTCGCTGCTGCCCCTCGCGCGCCGCCCTGCTAACCGGCTTGCATCCGCATCAAGCAGGCGTCGGCCACATGGTGTTTAGCCACGGCACCCGTGCTTATCAGGGCTACCTGCGCGATGACGCCGTGACCATCGCCGAAGTGCTCAAAGGCGCCGGCTATCGTACGCTGATGTCGGGCAAATGGCATACCGGCGGTCAGATGCTGGCGCAAGAGCCGGAGACTTGGCAACCGGGCACGGAAGGCTATCCCACCCCGCAGCAGCGCGGATTCGACCGCTACTATGGCACTCTCGTCGGCGCCGGCAGCTTCTTCTATCCCCACGCCTTAACCGAAAACGGCGAATTTGTGACCGAATATCCCGACGATTTTTATTACACCGATGCCATCAGCGACAAAGCGATCGACATGATCGATGAGGCGCATGACGACGGCGCGCCCTTCTTCCTCCACCTCGCCTATACCGCGCCCCATTGGCCCCTGCACGCTTTTCCCCAAGACATCGCCAAATACCAAGGCAAATACCGCGGCGGCTGGGATGCCCTGCGCCAGCATCGACACGAGCAACTGAACAGCCTCGGCCTCCTTGATCCCGTCTGGCAGATCTCCCCGCGCGATGCCGACTCTCATCCCTGGGAGAACGAAGAACACACCGACTGGGAAGACCTGCGCATGGCTGCGTACGCCGCCATGATCGACCGTATGGATCAAGGCATCGGGCGCGTCCTGGCGAAACTCGACGCCCTGGCTATCACCGACGATACCCTGGTCATCTTCCTGTCCGATAATGGCGGCTGCGCCGAATATATGGCTGAGGACGGCTGGCGCGATCATCGCTCCTACGTGCCGACCCTGCCCGATGGCAGGCGCGTGCGCATCGGCAACCGCGTCGACTTGATTCCCGGACCAGCCGATACCTTCATGAGCTACGATCTGCCCTGGGCGAACGCCTCTAATTCGCCTTTCCGCCTTTACAAGCATTGGGTGCACGAAGGCGGCATCTCCTCGCCCTGCATCGTGCATTATCCCAATATGATCGAAGCCGACACGATCTGCCACAGCCCGGTTCAGTTCATTGACGTCATGCCCACCTTCGCCGAGCTGGCCGGCGCCGCCTATCCCGACGAATTCAACGGGAAGGCTATTCAGCCGGTCGAAGGCGAAAGCTTCTTGCCCGCGCTCCAAGGCGCCGACTGGCAACGGCAGAATCCGCTCTACTGGGAACACGAGGGCAATCGCGCCATCCGCATCGACGACTGGAAACTGGTCAGCAAACACCCGGGCGATTGGGAACTCTACAATCTGATCGAAGACCGCACCGAACTCAGCGACCTACGCGTACGCGAACCCGAACGCGTCGTTGCCATGCGCGGCCTCTACGACGCCTGGGCCACCCGCTGCGAAGTACGCGACTGGCCCCTCACCTAATCTCGCCCGCCACACACGAAACTGTAGGGGCGACCCATTGGGTCGCCCTCTTAATTGATGAACCCAAATCCGGGAAGACCTGTGTACGGGCGAGCGGCCTGCAGTGTCCACGCGCAGCGATGGCTCGCCCTCCAATACCCTAACTGAAGGGGCGACCGGCGGTCAGTGTCCACGCGACCTACGTGTATGGTCTTGGATTATGATGGTACTATTTCCAATGAGCAAAAGGACGACTTATGGGCAACTCATGTGAGACTTGTCTTGCTTTGCACCAGTTAATGCTGGTATTATATCTAACATAGTAGTCGATGATGGGCATTTGACGTTGTAAATTGAGGTGAATCATGGGAGAGACAACCTTTGTCATCGGCATCGGAGAAACTATCGGGATAATCGGTATGCTTGCAGCCGGTTTTCTTGGTGTTTGGCGAGCATCGGCAAGCCAACATGAGAAGATCAACGGAAAGTTGGATAAGCACACTGAAACGCTGTGCGACATAAGAACTGAGCAAGCTACCATCAATACGAATATCGAGTGGATCAAAAAGGCGCTCGATAATCCGCCAACTGACAGCTATACCAATCAGCCGTAACCAAGACACCACCAAGTCCGCCGCCCTTACCGCGCCCATAGTACAAATGCGCTGTGGGCGCGAAGTTAAGAATGTAGTTCCCAAAAAAACCTACTCCCGCATCCGCCCATGCCGCGCGACCGTCAACTCGCGCATCCGCTCAAACACATCCACGCCGATCTGCTCATAAACATGCAGCAGATCAATCAGCACCCAATTCTCGCGGATTAGCCCATTCTCGCAGCGCCAGAAATCCAGGCTGCGCATTGTAATCTCCTGATCCGACGGCGCGATGCCCAGCCAGCCGTCGCCCGTGATCGTCATGCTCATCCCGGGCCAACCGGTGAAGGCGACATAATCGCCATCGCCGAAAAAGATGCCCTTGTCCTTGAATACGCTACGATCAGGCATCGCCTTCAAAAAGGGAATCTGATGCCAATTGCGGAAGCCCGATATCCGCCGCATCGAACCGATCCCCGCGGGTCCATACCACATCATCTGCCGGTGCCAGCGCCGATCAATCTCCATCGCCGCCAAGCCCTCGGGTGAGCGCTGCAGCGCCACCAGCATCGCCGTCACCAAATCTAGGCTCGCCTGCGATTTCGCCTCATCGTAGGCGCCGCTAACAATCCCGTCTTCCGTCGCCGGTCCCGGGACCACCCATTCCACCGCCAGGCTCGGCGTCATCGGCCAAGCGCCCGCTTGCATCATCACCTGCGGGATATCCCATAGCGCTTGCATCTCGACGATCATGCCCTCTTCCAGCCGGAAGAACTCATGATAACGCATCGCCATCAAATGCTGCGTCGGCGGGATTTCCAGCCAGGGACGCTCAAAGACGCCCATATAATGCCCGCAGCAGCCGACCCAGTCGCCGCCACCGTACGCGCCCGCCATCACGATAAAATCGCGCCGCTCTAAGTCGGGCACTGCCTCAAGCAAGGGCGCGTATGCTTCTTCGTAAAGTCCGCCAGCGCCATCCAGCGTCTCCAGCGGATTTGCCAACTGCACCAGACAATCGGCCGCGAAAATCTCGCCCAATTGCCCGCGCAGCGCCCCCGCATTGATGTCATACAGCGCCGCCCGCAGCGCCCCAATCCGCGCCTTATTCCGGTTATGTATCGATTCCGCCATGCTCTATTCGCCTCTTCTCGCTGCTCTGCTCCTGCGAATCTGTAGGGGCGAGACTTGTCTCGCCCTAAAGCCCGAATCGTTGACCTATCCGTGTTGCCGCGCGTCGCAACGGTTTGGGGTGGGGGTTTTAACTGCTCCCCACCAACCACTCGCTCGCGCTGATCGCCCCCTGCTGCCGATACTGATGCCGCATCCGCCCAAACACATCAACGCCCATTTGCAGCAGCAAATGCGGCACATCAATCGGAATCCAATTCTCCACAATCGTATCGTCATCGCAGCGATAAAAATCCATCACCCGCATCTTGACGCGCTTGCCCGTTGGCGGGGCGCCGAAGAGCTCGCCGCCCAAATGCGTCGCCCGCAGATAGCCCCAGCCGCCCGTCACCGCGTAATAACCATCGCCGATGCGGATGAAATGCCCCTGCGCCGAGCCGCCGCGATCGGGGAAAGCCACCAAAAACGGAATCTGATGATAATCTTCGTAGCCCTTCAGACCGCGCGTCGTGCCGATCCCGGCCGGACCATACCACATGAAATCCTTATGCCAGTGCTTCGCCTGCTCCATCTCATCCAGCACCGCGCGCGTCGGCGGCGCCCCGCTGTAACAACCCAGCGCCGCGTGCATCTTCAAGATCCGCTCGATCGTCAGTCGCGAGCGCGCTTCATCCTGCGGCGCCAGAATCACGCCATCCAGCGTACGCGGCGGCATCCAGCGCATCTCCGCGCCCAGGCTCGGCGCCAAGGGCCAATACCCCGCTTGCCGCATCAAATCCAGGAAGTCGAGAAAAATATAGCTGCTGACGATTACGCCGTCCCGCAGCTCATGCCCCTCGCAAAAGCGCAGGCAGACCACCCCCCGCGTCGCCGGAATGCCCAGCAGATCTTCGGCGAAGCTTCCCAGGTAATCGCCCATGCAGGCGATCCAATTGCCATCGCGATATCGCCCGCCAGCCACAAAATGCTCGCGCCGCTCCATATCCGGCAGCGCCCGCCGCAGCGGCCGCCACAACTGCGCCAGCCCGGCTTCAATCCCGCTCAGCTCATTGATCGGATGCGTCACGCGCAGCGCTACGTCTTCGGCGTAACCATCGCGCGCGACTTCCGTAAGCTGCGCCAGCGGCGCCTCCGCCAGCGCCCCCATGATCGACATCACCCGCCGCTTGTTGGCGATATTCTCCGCCTGATCAACCGGACTGTACTCAAACGACGCAGTGAAATACTTGTCCTTCGCAGCAGTCATAATCCTTCGCCCGTCAACATGCAACAGCCGGCATGTAAGGGCGGCCTCTCAGGTCGCCCATCGTTGCGCACATTGGTCAACGACTGCGATGACGTTCTCCCCCTCGCCCTTTGTGGGAGAGGGGGTAGGGGGTGAGGGGTCGAAAGCGCTCACGCTACAATCTGCTTCAACAAGACGAACTCGTCAAATACCGTCCACTCGCCGGCGATCAACCCGTCTTGAATCAAATGATGGCTGAAACCCATCAGCCGTATCGGATTGCCCGTCGGCTCCCCGTACAGGCCGTAACCCGTATGCGTCCCCTGCATCTGCCAGCGCGTCGCCACGCGGTATCCCGCCCGTTCATCGCCCACATGACAGAAATGATCCAGGTGGATCGACAAATCCGGCAAGGGCGAAAGCAGCGACAGCGCATAGGTCTGAAAGTCGCCGATGCCCTTGAACGAACGCCCCGACGGTCCCTCAAAGACGAAGTTCTCGTGATAATACTCATGCGCCTTATTGAGCAGCTTCCAATTCCAGATCTCGTGCAGCATGCGTCCGATAAAATCTTCGGGATCAAACTCATCTGATTGCGCCTCGGGCCAAGGCTCAGGCGGCATCTGCCCAACCCGATGATCCACATCGCCGGCGATGCCAAATTGCAGTTCGCTGTCCTTCTCCTTCGCCACCATCTCCTTCGCCGTCTTCAGCGGATCTAGCCCCAGCTGCATCACCAGCAGCAGCTCATCGCGCGAAATCCATTCCTCCACCATCATATCGCGCACGCAGACGCAATCGGCGATGGCACGATAACTGACGCGCTTGCCCGTCGGCGGACCATAAGGCGACCAGCCTCGATTGGTCCCCTCATGCCGCAGCCGATGCGATGTATAAAAGCCATCGATATTGTTGCCGCTCCAAATCACTTCTTCGCCAAACAGCCGCCGATCAGGAAATGATGCCTGCGATTCAATCGTCGCCGCGATCACTGCCTCGCGCCCATATCGCAATCCGCTCGCCGTATGCATCAACACCGTATTGGCGTAATAATCATATAACTTGCCGATGCCATGCTCTTCCCAAATCTCATGCGTGACGCCGATGATATAATCGACGATATTCTTGTATCGCGGGTTGTAGCCCTCCATCGGCTGCGTCAACGCGCTGTCAGCCTCATCCATAAACTGTATGTCTACCTGCTTTGGCAACGTGATCCGCGACTTCGCGTCATCCAACCTTGCCGCTGAAACTTCCAGTTCTTTGTGCTCTCGCTTGTCATTCGCCATCGTTTCGCCTCTGTCTACCTCAGCTATCACAGCCATTCTTCGTCCACCGGCGAGCCATTCGCCGACCACCATTTCGCAAGCCTGCACAGCCTAACATGCGTGCGCCCAATTTACAAACCACATCGCGACGCTCAGTGGCGAATCTGTCGGGCATAGCTCACTGCCGCGATGCGCAAAAGATTATTTGCCGCACGCTATGTAAACAGGAGCGACCGAATGTCTATCATTACGTGACCCTTTGGCCACGCCATCGCCAGTCCCATTCCCCGCATACAGCGTCACCCCTCCCCGAAGCCTCCTGACGACAGGACAGGTTCGAATTGATTGGATATGTAAGCGGCATTGCGAAATTCGAAAGCATCAAACCAGGCGAAACTTGTAGGGGCGACCCATTGGGTCGCCCGAAAAATCCCAAGAAAATACAGAATTTGCGACGATATTCTGCCCACCGAAAAACTGTCCTGTCATCAGCGAAGCCTCGGGGAGGGGCCGGGGGAGGGGTTGGTTGTTCTGTCGGCGGTCAGTGTCGGCGGTCAGTGTCTACGCGACCTACGCGACCCTCTGTGGTGGAAAAACCGCTCAACCACCCAGCGCCCAATCCACCGCCGCCAGCGCGTGCAGCGCCGTTGTGTCATAGCAGGGCAGGGCGCTGTCTTCCGGCTTGATTAACAGACCGATCTCGGTGCAGCCAAGGATGACCGCCTCCGCGCCCGCCTCCCTTAGCTTCTCGATCACTGCCTGATACTTGCGCCGAGACTCGCCGCTGATCACCCCGCGCACCAACTCCTCGTAGATAATGTCATGCACGATCGCGCGCCCAGCCTCATCGGGAATCAGCACTTCCAGCCCGAAACGCTCGGCCATCCGCCCGCGATAAAAGTCCTCCTCCATCGTAAAGCGCGTGCCCAGCAAGCCGACGGTCTTGAAGCCGTCGTCCACAATCGGCGCCGCCGTGGCATCAGCGATATGGATCAGAGGAATCGCAATCGCCGCCTCCACCGCTTCCGCCATCCGGTGCATCGTATTGCTGCAAATGACAATGCACTCCCCGCCCGCAAGTTCCAGCTTCCGCGCCGCCTCTACCATCAGCGCGCTGGCTTCCTCCCAATCGCCCGCCGCCTGCAGCGCTTCTATCTCGCCAAAGTCAAATGAAAACATCAGGCAGGGCGCCGAATGGGCGCCGCCCAGCCGCCGCTGCGCCTCCTGATTGAGGATGCGGTAATACTCAGCGCTCGATTCCCAACTCAGCCCGCCAATTAAGCCAATCGTCTTCATCCTTGAGCCTCAAATCGCGAAAGCCCATGCAGCGCGATATCGTGGTGCGTCTCGCCCCGCTGCGCCAAATCCGCCATCACCTCGCCAATGACGCTCGCCATCTTGAAACCGTGCCCGCTAAAGCCAGCCGCCAGCGAAACCTGCGGCGCATCCGGCAGCGTATCCAGCACAAAATGCTCATCGGGCGTATTGGTGAACATGCAGACAACCATATCCAACGTCCGCCCCGCGCCATCTGGGAAGTAGCGCTCGGCGAAACCTCGCAGCATCGCTTCATCCGCCGGACCAACTGAGCGGTCAACCGTATCTGGATCGCAGACCTCCGCCAAATGGTGATAGCGACCCAGCTTCATGCCCGGCGTCGTCCCGCTCGGATTGAACTCCGGCAAGCCATAAAAGCGCCCTTCCTCCACTTCTCCATTCCATACCGGGAAACTCGCTAACTGAAACCACTCCGGTCGTTTCGGCTCGAACCAGATCAAAACCTGCCGCTCAGGCACCGCGCTACCCGCCAACCGCGGAATCAGCTTATTCGCCCAAGCGCCGCCGCAGATTACCAGCTTCTCCGCGAAATAGCGGCCCGCGTCCGTGCGCACCGCCACGCGGTCATCCGCCAAAATGTCCCAGCCCAGCACGCGCTCTCCGCAATGGATCTCCGCGCCATTCGCCTTGGCCAATGCCACATGCGCGCTGATGCAACGCTCCGGAACCAGCAAGCCACCCTGCGGCTGAAAAATCGCCATCGTATCCGCCGGCATGCGATAACCGGGGAAACGCGCGCGCAGCTCCTTGCTGTCGAGCACTTCATGCGCCAAGTCGTTGTCCAGGCAGCTACCCAGGCTGCCGCTGAAGACTTCCCCCTCTTCCGGTCCCATATCGATGCTGCCGGTCTGAAAGAAGAGCCGCTCGCCAAATTCGCCTTCGACCTCCGCCCACAAGGCATAAGCTTGCCGCAGCAAGGGCACATACGATCGGTCTTCGTAATAGGCAAGCCGGATGATGCGCGTCAAGCCATGCGACGAACCCAACGAATGCGGCACCTCATACTGTTCGATGCCCAGCACATTCAGCCCGCGCTTCGCCAATTGGTACAGCGCCGCGCTGCCCATCCCGCCAAGGCCAATTACGATGGCGTTATACTGTTTGCGCATGTACCTTCCTCATCGCAATATTGTACGAGTAACATACAGGGCGTCCGCTGCGCCTGTTAACTCAATCGCTCTTCCCATCCCATATCAGTTCAACCACTTCATTTTACGAGTAAATCCAAGTAAGTCTCGCAACAAATCCCAGGTTGATTGTAGGGGCGAGCCTTGGCTCGCCCGCAGTCCAGAATCGCGGGTAGGACAGGATCAAATCCTTGTGATTTACCACTCCCGGCATCAAAGGAGCGTCTAAACTGCTTGAATATAAGTCATTTGTAGGGGCGACCTACCAGGTCGCCCGCCTATCCATAGAATTCTTTGGGCGACTCAAAATGTCGTCCCTACATAGTTTTGCGATATTGGCGCATCCACTGCTTTCAGCACTACCGCGTGGACGTGGCTTTGCAAAAGTCAGGGCAATCTTATAGTATTCAATTAAAGCGGGAAAGGACTGAAGACGATGGAAGAGCCTGTAAAAGACGCGCTGGCAACGGACTCGCCTGTCGACCCGCCCGCGGACGAGGCGGAGTTGAACGCGGAACAGCGCGAGTTGCTGCGCAGCCTTCACAAAAGTTTCCAGCAAGCGGCGCGCGGTGAAACTCGACCGTTTCGTGAATTCTTGAGGGAATTGCGCTTGGAACGCGAAGCGGAAGAAAATGCAGCTAATACAGACGCCGGAGTTTGAGGCGCAGGTCAAGCAGCTCCGAAAGAGATATCGTCAAATCGATAAATACCTCGCGTTATTGAGCGTACTCGAACGCGGTGTCCGCCCGCAAGACACTCGATTGCAAAATATGGGCGGCATGGAAATCTACAAGGCGCGTTTGCCTAACACCTCTGCGAGAGTCGGCACGCGCGGCGGATTTAGAGTGGTATACCGCGAAAAGAACGGGACAATTATTCTGTTGCTGCTAATTTGGGCGAAAACACGGACGCTCGATATCCCGGACAGCGAAATCCGCCGGGTCGCAAGCCAATACTAAGTCTCCGCTACAAACAATTCCCCGCCAAATCCACCCGCCAGACGCCGCCCTCCGTGCCGTTCATCGCCACCGCCAGCTTGCCACCCGCCGGCGACAGCTGTGCCCAGGCCCGTGACGCCCGCGTCAATTGCAGCGGCAATGCCGTCACCGTCGCCAGTTGCCCCGTCCGCCGATCATAACATTGCAGCGTCGGAACGCTCTCAACCGGCCGAATCACATACACCAGCGGTCCCGCCACAATCGGCGCCGGATAATTGTTGCCCGGCAGTTCCGCTTCAAATAGCAGCTCGCTGCCCCCAAAGGCATACTGCAGATAGTAGCCGCTAACATCCCCCCGCTGCCAGCCAACCACCGCCGCCAAGCCTTCATCGGCCGGACCCGGCACGGTCAGCGACGGCGCCAATTCCTCCAGCCGACCCATCAACATCTGCCCCCCGACATTCGCGCTGAAATAATGCACCGGCTCGCCATAAGAACCGAAGTAATAGGCGAGGAAAACGCCAGCATCCCGCGCCCATTCAAAGCCGCGCAGGCTGTGCCGATGCAGCTTGTCATGGATCAGCCGCTTGAAGCTGCCATCCGGCTCGGCCGAGAATATCGTATGCAAATCATTCTGGTAGACGGCTCGCCGCGCGCCCGGCGGGAAGCTCATGCGCGAGCCGTAAAACAGTTGTGGATCCTGCTCGCCTGACTGCGTGATCAGCGCCGCATCGCTGCGTTCGATCATCTCCGGCGTCACCTTCGCCGCATCCGGATGTTCAATCTCGGTCAGCGCATGATCGCCAACGCTGTACCGCTGCCAATCCAGCTCGGTGAATACCGCTCCTTCGCAGCCGACGCCAAACATCAAAGTCTCTTCGTCCAGCCACTCCAGCATAACCACCTCAGCGCGCGCGATCAGCGTAACCGCGGGCGCGTCAACCAGCGGCGGCCAAATTGGCGCTTCAGCCTCAGCCTCAACGCTCACGCGAACACTCGCGACATCGCCTTCCGCAAATAACTCGAATGGCGCGCTATAACCCTGAACGCCGCCCGGCAGCAGCGCGTAATCCAACAGCGCCGTGCCGCAAGCATCGACCAAAAAGCCGAAGCCCTCGCCGATCAGTTGTCCATCGCTATCGACCGCTTCGACCAATATGTTGACGCCGGTATAAGCCTCGGCGCCATGATTGAAAACCTCGCCTGTGACGACCCGCGTCTCACCGCCGAAACCGTCCGGCTGCGACCCAAGTCGCGTCTCAGTAAGCAGAAGCGCCGGTTTGCCCTGCGCCGCGACATGATATATCGCTCCCAGGAAGAGTAGGGAGAGCATGAGCAAGTTGCGCATTGCGGTTAATCTGGTGGGTTGGGACGGTGGTATTAACTCAGGGTAATCGGCTGATAATGTACAAGACGATGGGAGCAGCGACAGCAACTAGCGCCGCAAAGAGTGCGATACCCGTGCCTACAATCCAGCGAATGAGTTTTGCTTCCATCGCGATAATTTCCGCCTTAGTGGCCATGTGCGGGCGTTCCGCGTCTCTAGCGGACTCCATAGCCGTGACTCGCGTTGCCAAATCCGACTGGGCATTCGCCATGGCTTCACTGGCCATCTGTGTTCCTTTTGACGATCGCTGTCAGCACAATTCTACCACAAACGAGTCTTCCCCAGAAATACGCGAATCATCTATCACAATTGTCGCCCGCTCAAACACGTATAAATGTCGGGGCGACCGGCGGTCAGTGGCGGCGGTCAGTGTCTACGCGGCATACGTGACCCGCGGCCCGCCCAACCGTGATGTGGGAAATGAGCATGCAGCGCCTACTAAAGCCCCCCTCCCTGATGCTTCGGGGAGGGGGGTTGGGGGGAGGGGTTAAATCACTCGCTCGCGCCGATCATGCCCTCCAGCAGCTGCGGAATAAACCAGATGTCCAGCAGGCTCACTGGCTCCATATCGCCAGCCAGCTCTGTGCCATCCTGCAAATTCAGCGGACCCGACCACAAGAACATCTCGCCCGCATGCATCGGGTCGGTCTGGAAATCATGAATCTCCTGCGCGAAAGCCTTCAAGGTCTCCACCGTATCCATACTCAGCGCATCGCCGAAGACGTATCCGCCAACGCTGACATCCGTGTCGGTGTAAACGCCATCGTCGTTTATCTCGTCCCATTTGGGCTCGAGCCACAACCACTCCTGGCTCCAGCTGCCATCGACAACGCGTTCGACTACGCTGAGATAAGCCGGTCCCCAATTGTAGTAGGCTGCGCCCAGGCAAGCCTCAGGCGCTTCCGAACAGCCGTTGACGTTGCCGTAGGGCACGCCGTAACTCGTATCGCCTTCGGCCGTGTATTGTCCGGCGACCGTAATCGCCTCGGTGGTATCAATGCCGGAGATAATGACATCGGCGCCGCCATCGAGGAAGCCCTGCGCCACCTCGGTCGGGTCCAGCGTCACACCCGGAATATGGAACCAGAAACCGATCCAGGTCACCTCAAAGCTGATGTCATCTGCGCTCATGTCATCGCGGTAATTCTCAGCGCAATAACGCGCGCCCAGATAACTCGATGCCGCTAAACGACGCGTCTCCGGGTTGATCAGCGCGCCCAGATAACCAATCTGACCGCTCTCGCTGGTCAAGGCAGCGGCGCAACCGGCGATCATTCGCGGCAACTCCATATACACATTGAAATTCCCGACATTCGCCGGCGGCAATTCCGGCAGATCATGCATGATCGCATGCTCGCCCATGACGACATCGCTCGACTGAATCGCGTTGCTGCCCGTGATATTGATGAAAGTCACATCGGGGAAAGCCGCCGCGACCACATTCGTATCCTCTTCAAAGCTGTCGGATGTGGTGAAGATGACCGACGCGCCCTCATCCACCATCAACTCAACCACATCCATCAGCGTCGTCTCCGGAGAATCCGCCGGGTTGAGGCTCTCAAACTCGAGCATCCGCGCGCCTTCCATATTGGCGACCACATACTCGCCGGCTTCGTGATGCGATGTGCTCCAGCCACGATCATCGTTGGGGCCGACCAACACAACGCCAAACACCAATTCGTCCTGCGCCAGCGCGGGAACACCCGCAAATGCAATCAGCGCAAAAACCATGAACAGTAATGACAATCTGCGGAACATAAATTCCTCCAAAATATGCACACCAACCGTCTGACAATGCGAACTCGCATCGCAGACTAGAGTGTAACAAATTCTGGCGTCGCGGCAAACTTTCTATTTGACAGTTTCAGACCGTTAGGTTGACGGCGCAATCAACCATGACCCGTAGGGGCGACCGACGGTCAGTGTCGGCGCGAGCTACGCGACCCATCAGCTTGCCCGCTTGCCACCTACGTGCTGTAGGGGCGAGCCTTGGCTCGCCCTCCCGTCAATCCCGTGCCATGTTGGCGCCGGTCAGTGTCGGCGGTCAATGTCTACGCGCCCTTCGCGCCCCCTTGGCTCGCCCTCAGCGTCTCCCCTCCCCGTTGCTACGGGGAGGGGTTGGTTTCCGCCCTCCCGTTAATCCCAAATCATATTGGCGCCCGCGACCGCTTATTCCGACCCCGCAAGCGCCGCCTGCTGCTCGGCAATCATCTCCGGTGTGCAATGCAGGCCATCCAGAATCGCAGCCACATCTTCTGTCCGCGTCTGCGAGGCGATCGCCGCCGTAAGCGCGGCCAAAACCTCTTCCGGCAAATCCACATTGATTTCGCCGCCGCCCGCCTGCGCTTCCGCAATCGCCTTGAGCACCAGCTTCATGGTTTCTTCATCCATGCCCATCGACTCCAACCACCGAACCAAGCCCTGCCCCGACATGCCGCCGTCCTGTAAAAGCACATGCGCCCGCTCCATCAGCGAGTCGGTGAATTCTATGCCTTGTTCAGCCGCGACGTCCAAGTTGAGGCCCACGCTCAGCAGATCAATCATGCCGATGCCGGTGCTGGCGATGTCCAGTTCGCCGCGTAGATGTCCGGCCAGCATGGCGCCAATTAAACTGCCCTGAAGCGAGTTGTGACCCGCGCCCGCGCTTACCGTCGCGCCCAGATTGATCGTGTTGGATATCGAATGATACACCGGCAATCCATTCTCGATCGCGATCTGCGTAATCACCGGCAGCCCGCTCATGGTGAGCAGATCGGCAGGCAACAAAAAGGCTTCGACCCCCTTGTCCACCAAGGCTTGCGCGGCAATCGTCAAGTCAGCCAGGCTCGTGACTGCCGAGACTTCGACCGTCAAGCCCTGCGCTTCCGCCGCCGCCACGATCGCCTCCGCGCCCATGCGACCGCTCGTCTCCGATGAACTGTAGATCGTGCCGATCATCTTTAGATCAGGATCTTGCAGCAGCAGCAGCGGCACGATGTCTTCATATAGCGTTACCGATTCGATGCCGGTGACATGGCTCGGCTTGACGCATGACGCTTGCGCGATGCCCGCTTCATAAGGGTTGAATACCGCTGTGAAAAGCACGATCGGCGGGTCGTCCATATCCGCCGTTAAGTTGACCGCGGCTTGCGCCGTCGGCGTAGACAGCACAATCAAAGCGTCCGCGCCCCGGTCCAACGCGTCCTCCACGATCGTGTTGACCGCGGCAAAATCAAAATTGGCATCGTTCCAATGTACGTTGAGCTTCTCGCCCTCGAGGTTTTCACGCGTCATGAGCATGCCATGCTCCGATTCAGTAATCAGCCCGGACGCGAACAAGGTATCGATAACGGCATTCTCAACGTAGGTGAAGGAAAAGAACGAACCAAAGCGCAGCATGGCAACCCTAGGATTTTCGTCAGCCTGCGCCGCAACGCCAGCGGCAATCCATAGCGAACTTAATAAGAGCAGCAGTGCCTTTAACATATTCTGACTCCGATCCATCGTCTTTTCTACCATTCCGTGTTCGGCTTAGCGAAACATATCTCCCTTATATTGTATCATAATCGTCGATTGCGCGCGATCAACGCCGCCCGTCATTCCCGATCCCGCACCGGGCTTCATGCCTCCCGGCGGTCTGTGTCTTCCCGACCATCGGTAGTGCAAATGTCCTCGGTGTTCTCGGTGTTTCCGCTCTGTCCTCAGTGGTGATGTAATCCCCGGTTGCGGCGCTCGCTGTCGCCGGACTGTGTCCAAAGGCAATGTCCACTTGCCGTGCGCGACCTGCCAAATCGCCCGCCCGCCAGCGCATTAGGCGCGCCGATATCGCGCGATTAGCATCTCACGCCGCGTTCTAATAATGCAATCTTCGTGCTGGTCTTGTGTCAGCGCCTCGATTCGCGCCGGAATGGAGTCCGGCATGACTGTTTGGCGCGCGCTGTCGACGAAGGCCTTTAAATCATTCACCGTATCGAAGTCTGTCACCACATCGAAAACCGTCTTGTGCTCAATCTGAAAGTCGCCGACATCTATCGCCGCGTCCAGCGCCTGATCCGCGCTCACATGGTCTGGAAACGTATCGGAAGAGTCGATCTCGCCGATGAACAGCCGCGCGTCCGGCAATTCCAGTTCGACGCGGCGATTGCGCATGGTCGGCCGCATATCAATCAAACAGCCGCCATGCTTCAGCACCCGCCGCGCTTCCGACAGGGCACGAACCATGCCCTCCGGCTCAATTCATCAAAATGATAAGGAGAAGACCGCCCCGTCAAAACGCCGCGCCGGGAAGGGGAGATGAACGCCACTCGCCGCGGCAACGCTCACCGAATCCGGCAGCCGGTCGCAATCTTCGCGCGGCAGCGTCCCAGGCAAATCTATTCCAATTACCCGCGTTGTGGAATCAGCGAACTTCCGCGTCAGACGCCCGTCGCCGCAACCAATCTCGAGGACACATCCCGCATCCTCCGGCAGCATGTCCAGCAGATAGCTCTTCTCAAAACCGGCGCTGTCGCTCCGTATCGCCATGGTCCCTCGACACCAGCTTAGCCACAATAGCCGCTTCGGAACACATAGTCGATGTTGACCCAGCCCAAGATACCCTCGTATTCGACCTCGAACCAGTCGCCCGCTCTTTCCGTGGCGATCAATTCTGCCTTAAACGGAATCTCCGCCAAAATCTCGTTTTCCAGTCCCGGGCTCAGCCGGAGATTGATGATATCGCCGGTCTTCAAGCGGCAGTCGAACGGCGGTTCCGGCTCGGCAAGCGCCGCGTCCGCATCGCCCCGCTCCGGCGGCGCCATCGTCTCCGCTTCCGCTTCTCCTGATGGCTCAGTCACCATAAGCAAGAATACCCTGGTCGAGCCCTCTATGCCTTCGCAGCCCGGGCTCGCCTCGGTATATTCGCCGCTGATCCAGCCCCTAATCGCTTCAAAGTCGACGATATACCAATCGCTTGATCTTGCCCTCGCGGTTAAACGCGTTCCACGAGGAATGATGTCAAGGCGCGCGTAGTTGGTGCTGGGACCGCCGCGCAGACTCAGGTAGTCTGTTGTCCTCAGTTGACAGTTGTCCAACCCGACCGCTTCCGTCGCGGCGGGAACCGGCGCCGGTTCCGCTTCGCCCTCCGCTGGCGCTTCGCTCACTTCCAGCAGCACCACCGTGCCTATCCGGTCAATCCTGCCACAGGTTATGCCATCGATATATTCGGCCGCCAAGTCCGATTCCCTGTGTGGCATCGTCGTCGAATCCAAGAACTTCAGCCTTCCATGCTGGCGGAAGCAAACGCGCAACTCGGCATCGACTTTGCCGAATATATCCACCGCGTCGAGGATACCCTGCGCCATCAGTTCGGGATTGGCGACGCCGGCCGCGCCGACCTGTTTGCATTGCGTGTTTTCGCCGTAGCCGCTAACCATAACGCTCGCCGGCAGCAACGGACATGTGATGTCGCGCGGCCTGGCTATGACCGGTTTGTCTGACGCCTCAGTGGTCGCGCGCGTCGTAAGACTCCCTCCGCTATAAAATACCGTGATGTAATACTTGGTATTTGGTCTCAGCCCTGTAATTTTGAATCTTGTGCCGCCAGTGTCCCCGGCATAGGTCTGGTCCTCACCTCCGGGCGACCTATAGTAAAATACGCTGTAGCTACTGTCCCCGTAGTCTCTCCACCTGACGGTTATAGACGTTTCGCTGACATCAGTAACACGCAGGCTTGCTCGCACAATTGAGACCGAGACGAAAAGCGAAAATATCACCAGCAACCCAAGCAAACGAAGCTTTCCCAAAGATATGATTGAGTCCTTGTGCAATAGTTCCATCGTTTAGTCCAATGCTAACAAAGATGTGTATATTTATAGTATAGCCTTAACATTTGCTTCTGTCCATAATTTGCCTAAATGTACCGTAACAAGTGTTCAGACGCTTGTGGCGCTACAATTGGAAGATACCAATCTTTCGACGCAAGCGGGATCGCCCATGACCGGTAACGCGCTCCACATCACGCTCCAGCGCGAAAGCGAAATACCGCTCTATCGCCAGCTCATCGCCCAGCTCCGCGCCCTAATCGACGGCGGCGACCTTCCCGCCGGGACGCGCCTGCCCGCCAGCCGCGCCCTCGCCCGCCAGCTCGGCATCAGCCGCATTAGCGTCGTCAACGCTTACAGCGAACTAAAAGCCGCCGGCTACCTCAGCGCCAGCGCCGGACGCGGCACCTTCGTCGCCCGCCCGCGCCAAGCGCCCGAATCGCCCCAGCCGCTGCGACCCGCTTCAGCGATCGGCAAGCGCGCTTCTTCCATCCGCGAGATGATGCGGCTCGCGCGCAAAAAGGGCCTCATCGACTTCAGCGGCGGCGCCCCGCCCAGCGACTTCTTCCCCGTACGCTTCCTGCAAGACGCCATCAACCAGGTCATCGACCGCGACGGCGCCGATGCCCTCGCCTACGAAGCGCCGGAAGGCTACCCCCCGCTTCGGGGCGCCGTCCGCGATTACGTCCGCGCCATCGGCATCAACTGCCGCGTCGAAGATGTGCTGATCACCGGCGGCGCCCAGCAAGCCATCGACCTCGTCCTGCAATCGCTGATGCGCGACGGCGATACCCTGCTCACCGCCGACCCCACCTACCTGGGCATCATCGATATCGCCGAAGCCCGCCGCGTCCACATCCACGGCATCCCCATTGACGAAGACGGCATCCGCATCGACGCCCTGGACAACGCCCTCGAGCAGCTGCGCCCGCGCCTCATCTACGTCATGCCCAGCTACCAAAACCCGACGGGCCACTTGATGCCCCTGCATCGCCGGCGCCAACTGGTGCGGCTCGCCGCCCACCATCGCATCCCCATCCTCGAAGACGAGGTCTACCGCGAATTCCGCTATGACGGCGAAGAGCTGCCGCCGCTGAAAGCGCTCGACGACAGCGGCGTGGTCATCCACACCAACGCCTTCACCAAAGTGCTGCTGCCCGGCATCCGCATCGGCTACCTGGTCGCCGACGGACCCTATTACCAGCGCCTGGCTCGCGTCAAGCAAGCGGCCGATATCTCCACGCCCGGCTTGAACCAGCGCGCCATCCATCTGCTGCTGGAGCGGGGCGTGCTGGCAAAGCAGCTGGAGCGCAACCGGATCGAGCTGCGGCGTCGGCGCGTCGCGGCATTGGCGGCGGCTCAACGCTACCTGCCCCCAGGCAGCCAATGGAAAGCGCCCGGCGGCGGACTCTTCCTCTGGGTCGAGCTGCCCGCTGACGGACCCAGCGCCGCCGAAACCTTCATCGCCGCCATCGCCCGCGATGTCGCCTTCGCCATCGGCGCCCTCTTCTACACCAGCGAGGGCGGGAGCCAAGCCATGCGCCTCAACTTCGGCATCCACAAACCGGAAACCATCGAAGAAGGCTTCCGCCGCATCGGCGCCGCCCACGCCGCTCTCGTCGCCGACTACCGCGATGTCCAGCGCCGCGCCGTGCTCTAGCCCCCATCCCGCCAAACCGCTGTAGGGCGACCTACTAGGTCGCCCGCCCGCCTTCACCAATGACCGCGCAGCGCCGATTCTCGTTTGCCGGCGGCTGCGGTTCAGCGTATACTAAGCGCAACATGGCTCAACAAAGGATCATTTCACTATGGCGACTACCGACATCCGCTTCAAGCGTATGAATGACGAATATCAAAGCGTCCGCAACGCACAGGACGAACTCTTCGACAAGGTCGATTCATTCGAAGAGGCGCTTTTGGGCTTAACAGAAATGGTGGCGGAAAACCGCGAGATGCTGCAGGCGATCATCGAGCACCTTGACGTCCCCTACAAGCCACCGGCCGGCTTCGTCAAAGAATGAAATCCAAAGGCTGCAACTCGCAAAGCCCGGTACTTGACTCGACAGAGTCATGTCCGGCCGCGCTCGATGAGACGACGCGTATCCTTGCCGAGAACCACAGAATGCTGCTCGAGATCTCGCGTAAGCTTGACGCCATCATGGAGCACTTAAAAGTCCCCTACAAGCCGCCGGCCGGCTTCGTCAAAGAATGAGTTTTAGACCCACGGCGCGCGCGAAACGCGTAGCGCCTTCACCACTGAGGACACGGCAGTAACGCCAATAAACTAACGCAACAATCAGATGAAAACTTTAGGGGCGACTGAACCGTAGTGTCGGCGGTCAGTATCTACGCGACCTACGCTCGGCTGTGAGTCGCCCGCCCATTTTCACCACAGACGGCGCAGAGATTTACGTGCCGCTTCCTTTGACGATGGCGATTTCTTCGGGCGTAAGGTCGTAGAGTTCGTGCATTAGGTGATCGATTTTGCGGTGGTATCAAATCATGTGGATTCTGCTGTGAGGTTAATGTTGGTTATAATGCTGTTCTAGCGCCAGTGTGAGCAACTAGTGACCTGAGTAGATGAATGAATGAAAGCTCGCTTGACGGCTCGCGGTAATTACCAGATTCTCCACTCTCCCTACTCGATAGTAGAAAACAGGCTGAATCATACAGTCTCTCACGCACCAACTTTGTTAGCAGAATTTCGTAACGTCTGGCATACGATGCTTCGCTAAATTCGGAGAAGACATTGAAGTGCGGCTGTTGTACTTTCACCGCGGCTAATGACTTCGGAGCTTCTTCTAGCAGCATCAGATATCCGAGCCAAGGTCGTGGTGACGGTTCAAATGCGCCTTCGCGATATGCCGCCCACAAGTCGGTCGCGCTTCCAATAGCCTCCTCAGTGCGGTTATTGAAATTGTTACCAAAGGATCCAACTTGAGACTTCAATTCAATGCCTGCAATCAGGTTGCCGTCGGCAACCACTAGTAGATCCCACTTTTTCTCAGCCCTGTACCAGCCCGGTAAAACCAGCTTCCTGTTTCGGAAGATATGAGATTCGCTCACACCGGCATCGTAAAGCGATTCCGTGACGAGATCAACGAATCCATCCATCTGCGCGCCACCGGTGACGGCTACTCGGGCGCCAGCGTCCCTAACCCCGGTGGACGAACCCTGATTCTGAGCTTGCGAAGCGCGAGTCATCCAGAACTGTTGGATAGCTCTTCGCACTTTGGAATCAATTGCGATAGCATTGAAATTCATGCTTCTACAGTATTGCGCTTAGCGTGAATCGTCACGCCGCCAAACGGCGGTAGCGTGGCTTTCGTCAACCGTTGCCGCGCATACTCATGATAGTCTCGGTCTATCTCGAAGCCGATGCTGTTTCGACCCCACTTGGCAGCAGCCACCGATGTCGTTCCCGTGCCCAAGAAGGGATCTAGAATGGTGTCACCTACGAAACTGAACATGCGAATCAACCGCTCCGCAAGCTCTAACGGATACGGCGCGGGATGATCACGAGTCGATGCGCCGGTTACTCCAGTCCAGATTTGCTGGAACCATTTCGCATGGTTATCAGCTGAGATTACGCTTAGAACTCGGGCTGCTACACTGGGAGAACGATATCCGCCGGGTTTACGCTCCATGAGAATGTATTCGATGTCGTTTTTGATTACTGCGTTAGGCTCATACGGTTTTCCGAGAAAGCCCGATCCGTTTTCTACTTCGTAGGACGCATTTGCGATCTTGTGCCAGATGATTGGCGCGAGATTATCAAAACCAATCTTGCGACAGCGCTCCTGTATGGCCGCGTGGAGAGGCACGACTGTGTGACGGCCGCGGTTTTTCCGCCGTGAGAGACATACGTCCCCTACAACGCATACGAGACGACCGCCGGGAACCAAGACGCGAAAACATTCTTGCCAAACATGATCCAATTCCGTCAGGAAGACTTCATAATCAGACATGTTGCCGAGCTGACCCACAGTGTCTGGATACTCTTTGAGAATCCAGTAGGGTGGAGAAGTCACTACCAGATGGACGCTATTGTCTTCAATGGTGGCTGCGTGTCGAGCGTCGCCAAGCCAAATCATGTGTTCAGTCGGGACAGTCGCAACAGCCTGCTCGATAGACCGCGTAAGCTGCGAGTCCTTCGCGATTCTCGGAAGATCGGTTTGAGGATTATCGAGCCTACGTACGGCGATGGGTACGTACGATTCCAATTCAGCGGCGTAACCAATCGGTAGCATTGCGTTGGTTGATGGAGACATCATACTACCAATGATAACTTACTGGTATGCGGCTTGCCATTCCTCCTCCAACTATTCCCCGCTTCCGCTGGTGTAATGCGCGTAATGTCATTTTCAGTTGCTAAAGCCGCGACGAATACTCTATTAATTCTGACTTTGCCTTCCATAAATCTGCATCCGCCCCACACACGAACATAAAGTGGCCACTCTCCCGCACACCCCCTCTACAATTGCCCTAGCCCGTATCCCATTCCCCAAAGGAAATCCCCCATGCCCAAACCCTACACACCCGCCCAAAAACAAGAAGCCTTGCGCCTCCTCGCTTTCCACAACAACAACGTCCCCATCGTCGAGCAGCTAACCGGCATCTCGCGCTCCACGCTCTACTATTGGCGCAGACAAGAGTTGTCCAGTAAAACCGATTGTATTGAACAAAAAAATATTCCCCGTCCGATTGGAATAGTCCAGCAAACCGAACCACCCCGCCCCGACGCCGAACCCGATCCGCCGCCAGCCGAACCCAAAGCCGGCATCCCCGGCCTTTCCTATCCCTATCTCCTCGAAGACGACGATCAACCAGCCGACAGCCACACCGACTTCCGCAAAGTCCGCGACATCCTGATGGCGCACGTCAAATACATGGCAGACAATCTCAAACCCGACGAACCCGATATCAACCGCCGCAGCCTCGCCCTCGGCCGCATCATCGACCGCGTCAAACAACTCGATGAAATGCTGCCCTCGCTCATGCCTGAACAGGTCATCCGCTGGGAATTCGTCTACGACGGCATGGTCCACGACAAACCGCCCTGGCAGCGCACCGAAGAAGACCTGCTCGCCCAACTTGAAATCGTCGGAGAAAGAAAAGCCGAAGAAGCCCGCCGCCAAAGCAAAAACGCGCCCGACTCACAATAGCGGCGCTCATGCTGCTGTCTACGTCCGCAGCGATACCAGATTAGTCATGCGAAAAACAACATTGCTCGGAAGACTCCCCTCTCCCCTTGTGGCAGAGGGGCCGGGGGTGAGGGGTAAAAAAACCTACTTCCGCAACAGCAAATTCACCACCCCCAGCTCCCCCAGCAGCCGCGCCGTCTCCCGCTCTACCAGCGCGCCATCGCCCCAGTCCAACAGCGAGCCGCCCGCGCCAATCGCCTCGACGCGCCCGAAGCCCAGCCCCCGCGCTTCCGCCAGCGCCGCCAACGGCTCATGCCCGAATGCGGCCAAGGCGCTCGGATTGTACTCCATCACCAGCGCCAGTCCGGGCGAATCGGCGATCGTCCGCCGCATCCCCCGCAGCGCCGCCAGCTCCGCCCCTTCAATATCCATCTTCACCAGGTCGACCCGCCCGATGCCCAGCTGCTCCAGGCAGTCGTCAATCGCCACCGTGCGCACCGGATAGCGCTGTGGCGCGAAATCGCTCCCGCCCCGCGGCGCCACGTCATTCGCGCCCATCCGCGCCCGCTGCTGCCGCGCCAGCGCCTCGTCATACTGCAGCGAACCGCTCGCCGACATCATCAGGTAATCGTGCAGATCGGCGCCGCCTTCCGCCTCGGCCGCCGCCACTTGCAGCGCTGTCACATTCGGTAAGTCGCGCGTGTTGCGGCGCAGCGCTTCAAAGGTTCGCGGATGCGGCTCAAAGGCGATGACCCGCCCCTCCGCCCCGACCCGCCGCGCCAGCAGCCGACTGTGGTAGCCGATATGCGCGCCGATATCCAGCGCGACCATGCCCGGGCGCGCCAGCCGCTGCAGCAAGCGCCGCGTCTCCGTCTCGTGCTGCCCGGTCAGCAGCTCCAGTCGGAACCAGAAGGGGTCATCGGCGATCGTCTTGAAGTCACCCGCCCGCTCCAACCCGGGCAGGACGACACAGTCCATCAGGCGATGCAGGGCGAGGTGCGCCGGGCGGATCCGTTTCAGCGTCTTGCGGTAGAGCCGCAGGCTCGTCTCAATTGCGCGCATGGTCATCATTGTAACCACAGTCCACACAGAGGGCACAGAGAATACCCCATGCCTTTTGTAGACGCACGCGCCACAACGCCGCCAACGCAAATTCTTTGTATCCTGCAGCGTTTGTACGGGCGAGCCGCCGGCTCGCCCCTACACCCCTTCTTGTGGGGCAAGGGGCCGGGGGTTTGCCGCTCAGTCCTGCAACGAAATCGGCTCCGCCGCATCATCAATGCACTTGGGGTCGGCTTCAATCGCGTCCAGCCCCTGCAGGATATTGCCCATCGTCGTCTCATCGCCGCCGGCCCGCGCCAGATCCAGCGAGTCGCGCAGCAGCGTCCAACCGACAGCGCAATTGCCCGTGTAATAATGCGAGAGACCCAGCCGATAACGGCAAGACAGGTCATAGACGCCCTCATCATGCGTCAGGCACTGCTGGAAGGCGTCGCGCGATTGCTCAAAGCGGCGCTCGCGATAATAGAGCAAGCCCAGGTGGAACTGCGCTTCGGGGTCGCTGCCGTCATTGGTCACCGAGTCCTCGCAGAAGCCCAGCGCGCGCGCGAACTCGCCCACCTTGCGGTATGCCAGGCAGAGCCGCAGCATGGCGCGGGCGTTGCGCGGGTCGATGGCGAGGATGTGGTCGTAAAGGTCGATGGCGCTCTGGTCTTCATCGCGCGCCAGAAACAAGCCCGCCAGCTCAAAGTGCGTCGGCAGGTAGCTCGGGCGCAGGTCGATGGCGCGCTGCAGATAGGTCATGGCTTCGCTGTACGAGCCGACCGACTGCAAGGCGTAGGCGTAGGCGCGGTTCAGCTCGGCGTCATCGCCGCTGATGGACAAGCCGCGCTCGCCCGCTTCCAGCCCGTCCGCCCAGCGCTCTTCATCGACATAGGCGCGCGCAAGGGAAGCGTAGAGGGGGAGGAAGCGCGCGTTCAGCTCCAAGCCCGAAAGCGCGACCGGGATGGCTTTGGCCGCCTCGCCCGCCCAGGTGAAGGCGGCCGCCTTCAACGCAAAGCCGCGAACATCGCGGGCGTCGATAGCGGTGATCGCGGCGCCCAACTCCTGCGCTTCCTCATAGCGCCCCAGCTCGATCAGGGCGCGCCCGCGCTCATAAAGGAAGGCGGGGTTGTTTGGCTCTTGGGCGACCGCCGTCGCCAGCAGCGCCTCGGCGCCGTCGCTGTCGCCATCGCGGTAGAGCGCCGCGGCGCGCGCCGCCAGCTCGATCGATCCGGGCGTCGGCGTTGCCGGGTTGCCGGCGAAGCTCTGGACGATGCCTTCCAGCGCGCTCCACTGCCACAGGGTGCCTTCCACCGCGAGGATGGCGAGGCCCAGCAGCAGACCGAGCGCGGCGGCGATGAACATGTTGCGGATGGGATGGCGCTTGGGCTGGCGGAAGAAGGGCTGCGTGTAATCACGCCTGATCTTCATCGCCTAGATGCCCCCGATGGGCGTCGGCGGTATGGGCGTCGGCGGTATGGGCGTCGGCAAACGGGCGTCTTCAAAGCCGGGGCAATTGGCGCGCACGCTGGCCAAGCCGTCGTTGATGATGCTGATGATATGTGGCTCGCGGGTGTATTGCAGCGCTTCCTGCAGCACATCCCAGGCGCGCGGGCATTGGTCAAGCACATAATACGACCAGCCGCGCATGTAGTAGCATTCGACGGCGGTGGAGCCCAACGCGACGCATGTCTCCATCGCCTCGAGCGTGCCTTCGTAGTTGCGGCGCGTATAACGCATTTGCCCCAGCCATTGCCAGGCGTCGGCGTAGTTCTTATCGATTTCGGTCGCCGTCTCGCAGTATGGCGTGGCGGTCAAGAACTCGCCAACTTCGGCGTAGGTCTGGCAGATGCGCAGATAAGCTTTGGCGCTGCCCGGCTCAAGCTCAAGGATGCGCCGGTAAATGCCGACCGCCATCTCCTGATAATCTTGCTGGCGATATTGAAGCGCGAGTTCGAAGTAGGGCGCCGTCAGGTTTGGGTTGATGGCGACCGCCTGTTCCAGCGCCGCGATCGCCTCGTTGCGCCGGTCGGTATAGATCAGCGGGATGGCGAAGGCGCGATGACTGAAGGCGTCGAGCGGGTCCAGTTGCGTGGCGAGATAACCGCGCTGATAACCCTCGCTGTAGCGCCCAATGTTAGTATAGGCGATGGCGAGCGCGGCATGCAGGGGGGCGAAATCAGAATCGCGCTCCAAGCCGGCAACAGCGAAGGGAATGGCTTCGCCGGGATCGCTCCACATCAACGCGCGCGCCTTGATCGCGTAGCCTCGCGCGTCGTATTCCGCCGCGGCGATAGCTTGATCGCCGATCTCGGCTGCTTTGGCAAAGTTGTCCAACTCGATCAGTATGCGGCCATATTCGTAAAGGTAATCAATGTTGCCGGGGCGTTGCTCAACCGCTATTTCAAACTCGACCAAGGCGTCCTCGACTTTGCCCTCGGTATAGAGCGTGATACCGCGTTGGGCGTGCTGGCTGGGGAAAAGCGTCGGCGTCGCGCGCGGCAAACCCAGCATGCCTCGCGCGGCATAATCAATGTCGTCTCGTGAGAGGAAGGCGACAGCAAGCAATCCCGCGGTAAGGCCGATGACTGCGAGCGTAAAGAGCAGGAGCGGAACGCCGGACAAGCCGCGTCGGCGAGTGCTGAAGAAGGGCTTGCTGTAATTGCGCTTTATCTTACGATAGGGTCTCATCTTACGCAGTCTGTCAACTGGCAACACATATTCTACCACAGGCTCGTTGGCGACCTGTTTAGGCGGCGACGGTCGACGCCAGGGCGGAGCCTGCGCGTGAACGAATAGAAGCGATCCAGCCCTTCGCCCGCTCAACACTGCTGCAACTGCGGAGGTGTACACAGAACTGGCGTATAATCACCGTGCTAAACCAACACGGCGAAGGCTTGACATGAGCAATCAGGTGGAATTGGCAAAGCGGGTCGCTGCGCTGGCGAAGACGGGGCTGTATTACGCGCAGAACCATTATGACGAAGAGCGTTACAGGCAGCTGCTCGATATAGCCGCGCACATGCTGGCGATCGCGGCCGATGCGGACGCGGCACAAGTGAAACTTACATTGGCGGCCGACGATGGCTATATCACGCCCAAAGTGGATGTGCGCGGCGCTGTATTTCGCGATGGCAAGGTGCTGCTGGTGCGGGAGGCGGTCGACGGCTGCTGGACGTTGCCGGGCGGATGGGCAGATGTCGGCGACGCGCCGTCGCAGGCGGTCGAGCGCGAAATACGCGAAGAAAGCGGTTATGAGGCGAAGGCGGTGAAAGTGCTGGCGCTGGAAGATCGAGAGCGCCGCCATCCGCCCTCGCTGAACGAAGTCTACAAGGTGGCCTTCCTCTGCGAATTAATCGGCGGCCAAGCGCGGACGAGCCCAGAGACGACAGCGGTCGCCTGGTTCGGCGAGGAAGAATTGCCGCCACTTTCAGAGGGACGGGTGACAGACGAACAGATTAGGCGTTGGTTTCGTCACTGGCGGCAGCCTGATCTACCGACCGAGTTTGACTAGCATGGTATGACGGGCGAACCATCGGCTGTGCGGGCGCTAACCGCCGGTCGCGTTTCACCGGTTTTTGATCGATTTGGTTCGCAAGAGCCGGTGATTACATGCCGGTCAGCGCTAGGATACGCGCGGGACCGCCCGAGCCCTCTTCGTAGCGCGGGATGCCGCAGATGACGGTGGCATTTGTATCCTTGATCGCGCTCAGATTGGCGACGTTCTCTATGCCCACGAGACCGGCGCCGAGGATGATGAAATGGGTGTCGAAGGTGGCGGATGGTCCGTGGTCAATGCTGAGCGTATCGACGCCGATGCCATGAATCGATCTTTCGTCGACCAGCCATTGCGACGCTTCGCCGCTGAAGCCCGGGAAGTGCAGACCGCTGTCGTCGCCGAGGAAAGCCTGCGAGCCGATGAGATGTTCCCAGCCGGAATACATCATGACGAAGGCGCCTTCGGGAATCTCGCCGTTTTCCATTTCCCAGGATTTGAGATCGTCTATGGAGACCATCGTATCGGCGTCATCTTCCGCGCGCGCCGAGATGTCGATTATGACGGCAGGACCCATAAGCATTGCGACCGGATAGGTATCGGTGCGCAAGCCATCCGCGATAAAGTGGCCCGGGAAGTCCATGTGCGTTCCGGTATGCTCGGCGAAATTCCAGCGCTGGATGTAGTAGCCGTTTTCCTCGACGGTGACCAGGGTCTCGCGCTCGGCTTGCGGGCCGCCGGGAAAGACCGGAAAGTTGGTCGTGAAGGCATGGGTGAGGTCAACCAGGCTGCGCTCGGGCATATCGGCGCGAACAACTTGCGGCGCCAGCGCGGCGCCGGCGGTTATGATGCCTCCCATCTTCAAGAAGCTGCGGCGGCTTACATCAGGCAAGCCCTCTCTCTTAATTCGTTCGCGCACGGTTTGCGCTACCTGGGCGTTACACATAATTGCCCTCCTAAATCTTGACTTGATAAATTTCCATTGACTATCTTTCGTTTAGTATAACGTATTTTACAAATAATATGAAGAATCAGGCAGAATTACGAATCTGACATGCTGACACGAGATCGAATCCGGCAATTGGAAAAACAAGCTTTTCAGTTGACAGGGCGCGCCTGGCGCAGTAGACTTGTTTTCACAAATGTAAGCCCTTCGTTAATGATACGAAATATCAATATCAGGTCCGTCGAATGGAAGCGCGTCAGTACAAAATAGGTAATATGGATTGCGCCGGCTGTGCCCGCGAAGTTGAAAGCGCGGTATGTAAACTTGACGGCGTTCATTTCGCGCGTGTGGACTTTCTCAGTAGCACCTTGCGGTTAGTCGGCGATGTGGAATTCGATCGCTTGCGGGGGCAGGTTGAGGCGGTTGGCAAGACGATTTCCCTTGGCGAAGAAGGTGGTGCTGAGCAAGCTGAGGGAGCAAAACGGTCGGGCGCGCTTGGATTCTGGGAATACCTTCAGTCAAGACCGGCGAGTCGCTTGGCGATAGTCGGCGGTCTTCTGCTGTTAATTGCCATCGCTGCCGATGTATTGCGGCTCTTGCCAGCGGATCCTGGCAATTTGCTGTATTTGGCGGCGATGCTGGTGGCGATGAAGCCGATCGCGGAAAGCGGCTTCAAGGCATTACGCGCCAATCGCGAATTCAATATCAATATGTTGATGACGATCGCGGCAATCGGCGCGCTTTTCCTGGGAGAATTTCTCGAGGCGGCAACGGTGATTTTCCTCTTCGCCATCGGCGAGGCCTTGGAAGGCTACACGGCTGATCGCGCGCGCGACAGCCTGCGTTCGTTGGTCGCGTTAAAGCCGCCGACAGCGCATCGGATCGCGGGTGATCAGACCGAGGTCGTGCCGGTGGAAGCGCTTCAGGTTGGCGACGAGATTCGTGTGTTGCCCGGCGAACGAATTCCGGCGGATGGGGATGTAATCGCCGGGCACAGCACAGTCGATGAGGCGCATATCACTGGTGAAAGCCTGCCTGCAAAGAAGGCGCCGGGAGACGAAGTCTTCGCTGGGTCGATCAATGGCGCCGCTGTGCTTGAGTTTCGCGTCAGCCGCAGATCGAAGGACAGTACGCTCAGCCGCATCATCGAGATGCTGCAGAGCGCGCAATCGCGCCGGGCGCCGAGTCAAAGGCTTATCGATCGTTTCGCGCACTACTACACGCCGGCGGTTGCGCTGGCGGCGATCGCAGTTGCCTTTATTCCGCCGCTGTTTTTCGGTGGCAGCTTTTGGAGCACGGCCGAAAGCACGGGCTGGCTCTATCGCGCTCTTGCCATGTTGGTTATTGCTTGCCCTTGCGCTTTGGTGATCAGCACGCCGGTGACGGTGATTAGCGCGATAACGGCGGCGGCGCGGCGGGGTGTACTAATCAAAGGAGGCGCGCCGCTGGAAACACTTGCGGGCAGCAAGGTCATTGCCTTTGACAAGACGGGCACACTGACGCACGGCGTCCTGAGCGTCGAGGCTACGTACACCGATAATTGTGATGACGGACCGGACTGCGTACCCTGCTCAGAATTAATTGGGCTAGCGGCATCGGTGGAAGCGCAGAGCACACATCCCTTCGCCAGCGCGATCTTGGATATGGCGGCGGTAGAAGGCCTGCGCTATGCGCGAGCGACTGAGGTGGAAACGCTTCTTGGTCAAGGTGTGCGTGGCAATGTAAACGGCCAACCGGTCACTATCGGCAGTCACGGCTTATTTGACGATGAGTTTGGTCATAGCGCGAATCTCTGTGACCTGGCGGCATCAATCGAGCGGAAGGGCAAGAGCGCGGTGATGGTGCATGATGGCGAGTCGGTTCGCGGCCTAATTGCGCTTGCCGATACGGCGCGCGACGAGAGCGCGCAGGTGATCGCCGAGCTGGGCGCGATGGGAATCGAATCGGTCATGCTCAGCGGCGACAACAAGCATGTGGCTCAGTCAATGGCGGAGCAGGTTGGCGTCGAACGCTTCTATGGCGAGCTGCTGCCGGAGGATAAGGTTTCCGCCGTGGAGAAGCTGGTGACGCGGCACGAGAATGTGGCGATGTTGGGCGATGGCATCAACGATACACCGGCATTGGCGCGCGCATCGGTGGGCATTGCCATGGGCGGCGCCGGCAGCGCCCAGGCGATGGAGACGGCTGACATCGTCTTGCTGGCGCAAGGGCTGCATCAATTGCCGCGGACGATCCGACGGGCGAAGTTTGCGCGGCGGTTGATCCGCGAGAATATCACGCTGTCTATCGGTTTGAAGGCGGTTTTTCTGCTGCTGGCTGCCACGGGCAATGTGACCATGCTGGCGGCGGTTTTCGCCGATATGGGCATGTCGCTGGCGGTGACGCTGAACGGGATGCGGGCGCTGCGGGATTAGGTTAGGTGGTGAAGTCGCGTTCGATGACTTGGTCAAAGAACTTCCAAGCCAGGTCTTCGACTTTGCCCTCCCATAATCCCCGTGATGTTGACGCAACGAATTTCTGTTCCTTCATGTTGAATCCAACTTGAAAAATATCTAGTTGATCTGGTTGGCTTATATCACGCATCGTTACATAGTGGTAGTTTAGGTCAGGATCCTTCGCGAGTATGAGTATCACGGACGTGTGCCTGCTAAGAATATAATCCGGGAATCCGAACCAGAACAGATACCTCGCACGTCTATTTTCTCTTCTAAATTCAACTCCGAAAAACCATGTTTCAGTTGCGCGACGCTTATCTCGCAAAGCTAGATATTTTTCGTCACTCAATATTCCATAATCCTTGTAATTCAGGTTTATACTTCGTGTTGCCGTGCTGTCGTTTACATCTTCAACGAACTGTTTGAAATAGCTCTTGAGCAACTCCATAGAATTGAACCAGACTTGGTACTCATTTCGTGCGCGTGTCATCACAGGCTCTTCAAGTCGAGCGGCAATCTGCCGTCTTCTTTCCTCTTCCTGTTTCTGCTGATCAGCGGCTTCTTCCCAAACTTCTTGACTCTCCACGACGCCTTCATAAATCAATTGTAGAAGCGGTGTAAGGTTGCCAGCTTGTGATTCTTCCAGAGCGTCGTAGTAACGTAGTCGCTCCTCTTGCGTCACAATGCATATAGGATAGCCGCTTCTGATCAGTATCAAATTCATCAATATCCTGGAAGTCCGTCCGTTTCCGTCTACGAATGGGTGAATTCGCGCGAGCCAGGCATGTACCGCGGTAGCGGTCAGAATAGGCAATTCGCGGATTTCGCCCTCTGCTGATGTTACAGTCTGCACGTAGTCTCCAAATTCGGCCATCTTTTGCGATACTTCGTAAGCCTTGGGAGGTTGATAGTCGGAACCCGAAATCTCTACTTCACCGTCGCGATAGTTCCCTGCAAAGTCGTCTTGTATGCCTGTCAGAATGAGCTTGTGTAATTCTCTTATATCTTTCAATGTAATGGGGATGTCTTTCGCGCTGGCGATTTCTTCCATCCGATCTAATGCATGAGATAGATTCTTTGCCTCCGCTTGATCTCTCAGCGATTTACCCGAAAGGGTTAGTCCTTGCTCTACAACTTTCCGCGTCTCACGTATCGACAGCGCGTTTCCTTCTATCGCATTGGAATGGTAAATGCCTTTGATTTTGAAGTGCTGTTCAACGTGGGTAAATGCTTGGGAACTTAGCGTCCCGATCTGGCTACGCATTGTCCTGACACGATGGTCAAGCTCATGTAAACGCTCCTCAATATTTGAGAAATACATGTAGTCGGTACCGGACAGATCTTTGAGTTCATTCATGGTGGCTTCTCAGGATTGTGTGGTTAGCGCCAGAACTGTAGCGTCAATTGATTATACAAGAAAGAATACGAATCTGGATCAAGCGCTCTTACCGCCGCGGACGAGCCTTCCAGCTATAGGCATCACGAAACTCATGCCTATCCAGGAGCTCATCGTACAGACGCATGAATTGACGGCGCGTCTCTCGATCCAGCTTCACCCGCATATCCCAGGCGTCTTCATTGTTATTGCGGTAATAGTTGCGTTTACGACCGCAGCGGCTGAAACCGTATTTCTGATACAGCCTTTGCGCGACGGCATTGCTCACCCGCACTTCGAGCACGATATACTCAGCCTTAAGTCTTAGCGCCTTTCCGAACATGCCGGCGAGCAGAATTTCGCCATAGCCGCTGCCGCGGAAGCGCGGATGAGTGGCGATTGTGCTGACATGAGCTTCGCCCTCGATTTTCCACAAGCCGCCATAGCCGATGATGTTGCCGCGCCCGTTGAGCGAGCGCGAATTCCCCCGAAGCTTCTGACTGAGATGTGATAGCCAGCCAGTTTGTCGCTCTTGCGCTGGCGCTGTCGATGGCTTCAATTGATGATCAAGCACGACCATGTGGCTTACGCGGGATTCCCGGATTTCAAAGGCGTAAGAGTCGCGCGACCAGGGCGGATTGAAACATGACTTGTCAATTGCCGCGACTTGCCGGATATCGGGCAACTGCATATAGCGGAGAGTTAACGACATGACGGACAAATGCGCTCGCGATGGCTAGCGCAAAGTGTAGCTTTAGTTCGGAACGGCGGCAAATTCTTTTGAGAAAGTTGTCGTTGCCGAGTGGAGACCGTGCGGCGAAGGGCGCCTGCCGCGCCCATCACTGAACTCAGCAGGCGCGGAAAGGGCTACATACTCATTTCGAAGATCTGCACGACATCCAGCGCGGCCACATCGACATAGGGGCAGCGCTTCGCTATTTCAATGGCGGCGTCCATGTCGTCGGCTTCCACGATTGTCAAACCCGTCAGCCTGTCGGATCGTTCCTCGCTGGATACGCCTTCGGCGGTAACGCGGGTTGGCGGTCCCATGGGGATGCCCCGATTGACGACAGCGTCGCCAAGATCATTTAGCCATTCCACGTATTGCTGGGCATTGGCTTGCCCCTCTTCGGGGCTGCTGAATTGAGGCTCTCCTACGTATAGTAATCCAAATTGCGCCATGAAAGTTCCTCCTGATTGGCCTCGTCGAATCGACTGTTGAAAGCGGCGTCAAGCATAAACGCGTCAGTTTTATCGTCAATGGCGAAGTCCGGGCATGGCGGAAACGACGCCCTTGATTGCACCCTTGCGGCTGTGATACGTTTGAGCATGCGGCGGGGGATCATTGCTAAAGATTCTGAAATGTGTCGAGCAGATAACAGACCGCCCGCCTGCTTGCCCACGCATAGGACCGCGCAATGCTCACCATCGGCGATATGAAGAAGCTGCGCCAGGCTTACAGCGCCGGCAGCGCCGATGAGGTTTTATCCCAGATCGGCGATCCATCAGCTGAGGCGATCGTCGATTTTGCCGTCGAGCAAATGTCCTGTTCGGATCGAAATATACGTGTGCTGGCGCTGCGCGTATTAGAGCAATATCGTAGCAATCGGGCGCTGCCGGGCCTGCTTGCGGGATTGCGCGATGACAAGCGCCGGGTCTGCGCAGCCGCGATTCAAGCTTGCCCAAATTACCTGGAGCATGAAACGGTCGCTGAACGACTGGAAGAAATCGTCAGAGACGCAGCGCTAAAGCGAAAGCTGCGCCGACGCGCCTTGAGCATGTTGGCCGGGAACGAAGGGCGCTTGTGCGGCGACTTGACCAAGGCGGCTACCGCGGCCTTGCGCCGCCTGATGGCGGAGCGCGAGTGCCGATTTGCCATCGTATTCGGTCTGGTAAGGCTTGATGCGGCGCCAAGGATAGATTCGCTAGTGGAAGAATTTTCGGCTTCCCCGGAAGAATTGGAGCATCAAATGGCGGGACGGGCGCTAGGCGGGGAGCGCGTCATCCATATCGATCGCTACGCCGGGGACGATGAGACGCGTCAGCGAATCATGCAAACTTGCGATATCGCCCACGGACGCATGTATTACTGGTTGCCGCGCGACGATATTGCGCTTCGGCTGGCGACCTGATCGCTCGCGCCTAAAGGACCGGCATTTGACAAGAGCTTCAGTTGCGGCGGTTCAAAAGAGCGGGATGCCCGCGATCCGCGTTCGCAGTCGGTAGAGTGTGGTGGCGCCGGTTAGGTAAATGCTGCGCAGGTCATCATCGCCGAAGGTGAAATTGGGTGTCTGCATTGGGGCGAGCAGGCGGCCAAGAAATTTTCCGTCGGCGCCAAAAACATGCAAGCCGCCGGCGGCGCAACAATAAAGATTGCCTTCGCTGTCAATCTTCATGCCATCGGGTCCGCCAGGACCATCGCCTCCGGTGTCCGCGAACAGTCGTCCGTTCGCCAATGTACCATCGCCTTGTACATCAAATACGCGTATATGATTCTCGGGCGTGTCGTTGATGTATAGGAGCGACTCGTCGGCTGAAAAGCACAGACCGTTGGGACGATTGAAGTCATTCGACAACAGCGTTAGGCTGCGGTCAGCGGGACCCAGGCGGTAAACACCGTTGAATTCCAACTGGAAGCCGCGCGGGATGCCGACCTTGCCCTCGCGCCCATAAGGCGGATCGGTGAAGTAAATGGCGCCATCGCTTTTGACCACGATATCGTTGGGGCTGTTCAATTCTTTGCCCTGAAAATGCGAGGCAAGCACCGTCATCGTCTCGTCGTCATCCATGCGCGTGACGCGGCTGCTGGCGTGGTGACAGCTGAGAAGGCGACCTTGACGATCGTAGGTATTGCCGTTGGCCATGTGGCTGTTGGCGCGGTAGATACTCAAGCCAGCCAATTCCGACCACTGCAAGGTGGCATTGCCCGGGATGTCGCTGAAGCGCAGGTGCTTTTCATGAGGGTGCCAGGCTGGTCCCTCGAGAAACCTGTGACCGGATGAGATGGTTTCAAGTTCGGTTTCGGCGTCGAATATGTCATACAGGCGCTGGTCGTGAACATCAAGTTCAATCGCTGGCATACGGAATTCCCTCGCTACTTGCGTTTACGTTGCTGTGGTTTGAGCGTCTTGGCATAAGCATAACTTTGTTCGAGATAGGGCAGCAGCCGCCCAGGCGCCGCCAGCAAATCATCGGGCACTTCGACATACTCCTTTAGCGTCGTGCCGTAGCTTTTCAGCAGCCCGCTGTCGAATTCGGCGATGAAGGCTTCGCGCTCGGCTTTACCCATGCGTAAACCGACGGCGCCGGCTTTGGTCAATTGGCTGAACATATTGCCCTGATACGAAGTGTAGGGCAGCTTCAGCCCACCCTTGAGTTCAATCTCGGGATGCAAGTCCAGCAGTTGCCGGTATAGCTCAAGCTTGTCCTGCGGCACCTGTCCATAATTCTTGCTCATGACTTGCCTCGTGATTGCGCTTTCCCAACCAACATATCCTGCTTTGAAATTGGATAATAAGCAATGGCTTGTCGAAACAGGAGGAGGAAAACCCTCTGTATGCTCAAGTGCATTCTGATTACTATGAAGGTGGATTCTGCATTTGACAACAAGGGCGATGCGAATGGCAATTTACGATATTGCAGTGATCGGAAAAGGGCTTATAGGTAGCGCGGCGCTGCGCCATCTGGCGGTGAATTGCCCGGAGTTGAATGTATGCGTTATCGGGCCCGACGAACCGCGCAACCGCAAGACGCATGCTGGCGTATTCTCCAGCCACTACGACCAGGGGAGGATCACGCGCGTGTTGGATCCGAGTCCGCTTTGGGGCAAGCTGGCGCGCGAATCGATTGCCCGCTATCCGCATATCGAATCGATGAGCGGACTGCAGTTTCATCATCGCGCCGGTTGCCTGCGCGCGACCGATATCCCCGAGCATGTACTTGAGATTGACGCCTGCGCCGCGCGCTTCAAGCCTCCACATCAGCGGCTGAACGCGGCCGGCTGCCGGGAACGATATCCGTATCTGTCGTTTTCCGATGAGTTCGTCGCCTGGGACGAAAAGGGAGAAGCCGGCTACATCAATCCACGACAGCTAATAGAGGCGCAATTGAAGGCGGCGGAAGCTTCCGGCGGAATGGTCGTGCGCGAGATCGTCGCTTCGATTGAAGTCCTCGCGGATCACGTGCAGATACGCACGCGGGCGGGGGAGTCAATTCAGACGCGCAAGGCATTGATCACGGCTGGAGGATATAGCAACACCCTGCTTGAGCGAAAGCTGGAATTGCCGACCAAGTCGCATACGATTCTATTGGCGGAGACGCCGCCCGGCGAAGTCGACCGCTTACGTCGAATGCCGTCCATCATCAGTTCATTTGACAATCCCGCGGTCGCTTCGCTCTATATGCTGCCGCCCGTGCCCTATCCGGACGGCAAGACCTATATCAAGCTAGGACCGAGCGGTTTGGATGAACGCTATTTTGATGCGACAGAAGATGATCGCGAGCTGATTCCCTGGTTTCAGAGCGACGGAAGCGCGGCCATCGCGGCAAAGATGAAAAAGGCGCTCCATCGGATGGTTAGGGATTTGAAAGTGATCTCGTATCAGACCGTACCTTGCCTGATAACAAAGTCGGCGCATGGAAATCCGTATATTGATGCGATCGTCGAGGATCGTCTGTACGTTACAACAGCGGGCAATGGCTATGGAGCGAAATCGTCGGATGAGATTGGGCGTATCGGCGCCATGCTCTGCGCGACCGGAGAATGGCATAGCGATCTGGAACGCGCTGAATTCCGCGCGGTTTATGCCGACGGTGGTTCAAAGTAGGCTCGGGCGGCGCTATTCAGCGCGAGACTGATCATCCACCGGTGGCGGGGCAATATTTCTTCTGGCAGCGCATCAGTTTTGAAGTAACGGATGTCCTGCGACTCGTCATCGTTGACGCGCGGGGGCGCGGCCTTGAATGGACGGCAGCGAAAGACGGTAGTCACGGTGGCCAGTTGGTCGCCGTTGCTATAGGTCACGTTGTAATCCGCGCCCGAAACCACGGCGACAATGGCTTCAGGCACAATCTCGATGCCGGCTTCTTCAAGGACTTCACGCTTTACCGCTTCGGCGACGGTTTCGCCCGGCTCGACGCCACCGCTGGGTGGCGCCCAGGTGTCGGTGTCGCGGCGTAGCTGGAGCAGGACTTCCTCACTCTCGCTGATGACAATGGCAGTCACTCCAGGCAGGAGCAACAGGTCGTGGCCGATCTTTGCGCGGATTCTCTTGATGTATTCCGATATCGGCATTAGCCGACGGAAACAGTGAGATTGACCGCGCTTTTGAGTGTGTTGGCGACAATGCAAGCGCGTTCCGACATGAGGACAAGCTTCTCAAACTCCGCGCGGTCGGCAAACTCGGACTTGACCACCATGTCAATCGAGGAGAAGCGGGCGGGCGCTTCCGCCAATTCGCCGCTGACCTCGATGGCGATATCGTCGATCTGCAGATCGCGCGCGCGGATCGCCGCCAGCAGGTTGCTGTTGAAGCAGCCGCCGAGTGAGGCGAGCAGCAATTCGCCGCCCATCGCGCCTTTGTCGTGGCCGCCTTTGGCTTCCGGGCGGTCGATATCAATGGCGTGATTGCGGATTTTGGCGGCGGTGGTGGCATCGTCAACTTGATTGAGACTTACGCTGATTGTGGGCATGGGGCATTCCTTTTGTTCGGGCGAATCGATAGGTCGCCGCTACAATTGTCTGTACCGAGTCTGTTGTTGGCTTAACCTTTGACTGCGCCCATGGTAAAGCCTTGCACAAGGCTGTCAAGGAAGAGGTTGTAAGCCAAGCCAACGGGTATTGCAATGATCAAGGCGGCGGCCAATAGCGGCTGCCAAAAATAGACATCGCCCAGGATGAGCTCGGTAGGCACGCCGACGCTGAGTGTCCGCTTTGAAGTGTCGGCGATGAAGACGAGACCGTAAATGAATTCATGAAGGGTGAGTGTGAAGGTGAAAACGATAGTGGAAATGATACCGGGCAGCGAGAGCGGCAGGACCACGCGCAGAAAAGCTTCGACGCGATTATAACCATCGACCAGAGCCGCTTCCTCCAGTTCTGGCGGCACCGCTTTGAAGAATCCGCTAAGCAGCCACATGCTGAAGGGCACGGTGAATGAGGGATAAACCACAATCAGCGACATCGGATCGTCCTTCAGCCCCAGCAGTACGACGATGCGGAACATGGGGATGAAAAGGAGGGTTGGCGGCACCAAATACACCAGAAACATCAATATGCCGGCGCGCTCGCCCCAGCGGCCCGTCAGGCGAGCGAGGGCGTAGGCGGCCGGCAGTGAGAGCGCGAGCGTGATGATGACGACGGCGATGCCTACCACGACCGAGTTGCGGATGAACTCCAGGTAGGCGGTGTTGTTGAAGAGGGCATCGAGATGCTCTAGCGTCGGGTCTTGGCGGAAGACAAAGGGCTGCGGGCGTCGATAAAGATCGCCATCGGTCTTGAAACTGTGCATGAACATAATAAGAAATGGCGCGGCGGCGAATAAGCAGAAGGTCAAGACGACGAGATAAAAAGGGCTGCGCCGCAGGATATAAGAGAGTTCGGCGCGGGTGATGCCATATCGGTGGAAACGCCAGGCGATGCGCAGCGCAACCAGCGCCAGAAACAGCAGAACCAGCAGCGCCCAGAAATTGTGCAGCACCCAACTGAGCGCGCCCATTACTGCACCTCCGCCCGGCTGGCGGTGCGAAGCATGAAGATGGACATCGCCAGCAGCAGGGGAAAGGCAAAGAGAGAGATTGCCGCTCCCTGCGCCAGGTTGCCGCCTTCGATGCCGACCTGAAATGAATACAAGCCGAGTACGCGCGTGTAATCCACCGGTCCGCCGCGCGTTAGCACATAGACAACGGTCATATCGCCGAACATGGTGATCATGCTGAAGAGCAGGGCGATCACCATGATGGGCAAGATCAGGGGCAGTTTGATTTGCAGCAGGGTGCGCATGAAACGCGAGCCATCGACTTCAGCTTGGTCGAGAATATCGGTGGGAATGGAGGAGAGCCCCGCCATCAGGATCACCGTCGCCAGAGGAGTCAGGCGCCAAACCTGGACGAATATGACGCTGATTTGCGATAGATCAGGCGTGGCGAGCCAAAACAGATTGCGGCTGTTGCTCAGGATGCCCTTGGGACCGAGAAAGCCGGTCTGCAGCAAGAGATAGTCAATCGGGCTGTATTTGGTATCGAGCATCCAGAGCCAGCCGATCATCGCCAACGAGACCGGCGTCGCCCAAGGCAGAATGAAGATAAAGCGGGCGAACCATTTGCCGGTGAAATTCTGCGTGAAGATGATGGCGAGGATATTGGCGAAGATAAGAATGAAGACTTGCGAAATCAAGGTGAAGCGGATGGTGGTTTCAAAGACTTGGCGGAAGATATCGTTTTCCCAGACCGCGAGGTAGTTACGAAGTCCGACGAAATTTAGATCGGTATTGCCGACGGTGACATCGGAAAATCCGAAGGCGATTGCCAGCAAGAAGGGGAAACCTACCAACAGCAAAATATAAAGCAGCGCCGGCGTCAAAAACAGCAGGCCAACGACGCGCCTGTTATCGAGCGGATACGCGAAGCGAGCCATCATTATGCCTGTGCCAGGCTCTGCTGCTCGATACGCTGACCAGATGCGCTGTCAAAGAATTTGATGTCGCTGTTATGAACGGCAAATTCGTAGTCGCCTTCAATATCGAGCGAGACCCGCACATTGGAAGGCACCTTGGCAAGCGTCAGGTCATTGTCGTGCCCATGCACGTAGCCGTATACCAGGCGGTCGGAGCCGAGGTATTCGACGCGTTTGACGTAATAGTGGAAGATGCGCGAGTTATCCGGATTATCGTGGAGCGTCTTCGGCAGAAAGTGCTCGGGGCGGAAACCAAAGCGATAACGATCGGCGCTGAGGATGTTCATGCTAGGCGAGCCAAGGAAGGTGGCGACGAATTCATTGGCTGGGTCGTCGTAGATGCTCTGCGGGGTGCCGATTTGCTGGATCTTGCCCTCTGACATGACCACGATGCGATCGCCCAATCCCATCGCTTCGATTTGATCGTGAGTGACGAATACCGCAGTGATATTCGATGAACGCTGAAAGTCTTTCAGTTCGTCGCGAGCGTTGGCGCGCAGCTTGGCGTCGAGATTCGACAGCGGCTCGTCAAGCAGGAGCACGGTGGGCTTCGTGACCATGGCGCGGGCGATAGCGACGCGCTGACGCTGCCCGCCGGAAAGCTGGCGCGGGCGGCGGTCGAGCAGCATGTCGATCTCCAGAACGCGCGCCGTGCTTTCCACCTTTTCGCGGATAGCGCGTTTATCGAATTTGAGTTCGCGGCGCTGCGCTCTCAGCGGAAAGGCGATGTTATTAAAGACGTTCATGTGCGGGTACAGGGCGTAACTCTGAAAGACCATCGACACGCCACGTTTTCTTGGCGGCAGATCGGTGACGTCTTCGCCGCCGATTTCGATGTGGCCCGCGGTGGGTTTTTCCAAGCCGGCGATCATACGCATCAGGGTCGTCTTGCCGCAGCCGGATGGTCCCAGGATGACGAGGAATTCGCCTTGGTCAATGGCGAGGTCGACGCCGTCGACAGCGTGTACGGAGTCGAAGTATTTTTTCAGGCTCGTGAGTTGTACGATGGACATCTGGGCGCTCATTCGCTGCCAAACCGTGTTGTGCGTGACGAAGCGTTTTGCGTAAGCAAATCGCCGATTGCGGCGACAACAGCATCTGCATCGTGGATGACTTGGGAATTTGTGAAACGCAGCACGCGTAAACCTAATGATTCCAAGTACTGCTGTCTTTCTTTGTCATATTCTGCTTGAGCGGGCTCATCATGGATGGCTCCATCGAGTTCAATAACTAATCTAGCCTCAAAACAATAGAAATCGACAACGAATGGTCCAATAGCATGCTGTCTCCTAAAGCGAAAGCCGAGGACTTGTCTCTTGCGAATGCGCTGCCAGAGCTTGGCTTCTGTGGGCGTCGGGTTTCGACGCATGAAGCGGGCAAGTTGCTTGATGTCGTCGTGGATGACTCGATTGGTGTGCGTATCGGGGCGGCTAGTCCGCTGGTCGGGATTCGGCACGGTTTTCTTACCCCATCCCCCGGCCCCTTCCCCAGCAAGCTAGGGAAGGGGAGTCCTGGTGCGAGATTGACAGTAGATTCAAGATAAGAGTTACCAGTCGATCGGCCAGCCTACCGTGTTCGCTCTATATAGCTCCCCCTTCCTCAGTTTACTGGGGAAGGGGGTTGGGGGGATGGGGTAGGCAGATTGCGAAATTACATGCCGCCGCCGACCATGCCGCGGGCGCGCCATTCGTTGAAGATCTCCTCAACACGCTCGTGCGCCTGCGCCACCGCTTCCTCCGCGCTCAATTCGCCCAAGGCAACCTTCGCCGTCATGTTGGGAATGATGCTCTCGGCAAAAACCTGGCTGATCGCCGGGTTGGTGACGCCCGGAAAGCCGAGATGGACCGACCAGTCGTTGACGGTCTTCAGCACTTCAAATTTGTTTGGCGGCGACGAACCCCAAGGATCCTCTTCCAGCCAGCCGTCCAGTTCGGGCACGGTGCTGGCGTGGCAAGGGAAGTTATAGAGCTCGCTGTAGTAGGTCGCATCGCTGTAGTTGGCGCTGTGATCGAGGATGAATTGCTTTGCGGCTGCTAGTTCATCACCTTCGACATACTTGGGGATGACGTAAATCTGCCAAACATGGGACGAAGCCCATGCGCCGGCCGGTCCCGCAAGCGCGCTGGTGAAGCCGATATTGGCGGCCGCTGCTTCGTCTATCTTCTGCAGACTGCGATAGGCGGAATTGGAATTGAGAATATAACTGAGCTCGCCCGCGATCAAACCCTGGTTGTTGCTGGCGGCGGTCCAACCGAAGACCTCGTCGGTCATGGCTTCATTCTGCAGTTGCGCCAGGTATTTGACGGCGGCGATGGTCTCTTCGCTATTGAGCACGACATTTTCATCCTCGTCCTGAACGCTGCCGCCGAAGCTCCAGATGGCGGCGCGGTTCGCCATGCGGCTGTCCAATTCGGGGCTCATGCCGATGCCCACGGGAATGCCGGTCGATTCGAAGATGGCGCGTCCGCCTTCCAGCAGATCGTCCCAAGTTTTGGGTCCCTCTGGGTAGCCGGCTTCGGTCCAAAGGGCGATGTCATAGTCGCCAGGATCCGGGACGTATCCATGCGTATAGGCGTAATAGGTATCGACTACGGGCAAGTAGGAAGCGGCTTGGCAGGTGCTGGCGCGCTCGCCCCACATTTCAGCGGCGGCGGCGTTGATATCGCCGAGGTCATGCAAACCATCGATAAACGAGGCTGGCGAAAATAGCACTTCCACAATCGTATGACCGTCGCCGGCGTCAATCTCGGCGGCAAGCGTGGAAAAGAGCTCGGTAAAATTGACGTGGTCGACGGTGACGCCGACGCCATTCGCTTCGCCCCATTCGGCGGCGTAGCCATCAAACCATTCGTCGTATCGCGGCACGAAATGGCTCCACTGGAGCAGGCTGATTTCGGTGCCTTCGGCATAGTCGCCTTGGGCGCTGATGCCGATGCCCAAGGTGGCGACGACTGCCACCACCATCAGAAAACGTATTGCCTGATTCATAAAAATCACTCCTTAAGCACTCGGGATTTCGGACGCAACGCTCGCGCTACGTTACGCGGGTAATTCTAGCGAACAGTGAATAGCATTTCAACTTAACGTGCGCGGCAGCGAGAGTTGGCGGGCGGTAATAGCGCGCCAGGTGTCTAGCCTCCGCCGCCGCCAAGGCCTCGCTCGCGCCAGGAGGCGAATATCTCTTCAATACGTTCGTGCGCTTGGGCGACGGCTTCGTCGGCTGTGGCTTCTCCAAGCGCGACCTGGGCTATCGTCTTAGGAATGATGTGCTCGGCATAGACTTGGGCGATAGCCGGACTGCTGAAGCCGGGATATCCGAAATTCACCGCGCGGTCTATTCCCGTCTTCAGGATCGCAAACTTGTTCGCTGGTATGGAGCCAAACGGGTCCTTGTCCAGCCACTGATCCAGTTCATGGACGGTTTCGGGATAACAGGGAAGATTGAATAATTCGCTGTGGTAGGTGACATCGGCATAATTGGCGGTGAAATCGAGCAGGAATTTCTTGGCTGCGCGCAGTTCAGCGCCTCTAACGTAAGCCGGGATGACGCTGACCCAAACATGTGTGCCGCCATAAGCGCCGGCGGGACCCATCAGCGCGGGACTAAAGCCAATATTCGCGGCGGCCGCTTCGTCGACCTTTTGCAGACTGCGGTATGCTGAATCCGGGTTGAGAATAAAGCTGGCGCCGCCCGCGATGAGCGCCTGGTTGTTGCTGGCGCCCGTCCAACCGAAGACTTCCGCCGTCATTGCTTCATTCTGAAGTTGCGCCAGATAGCGAACGGCGGCGACCGTCGCCGGGCTGTTGAATACGACCTTTCCGTCAGCGTCCTGTACGCTGCCGCCAAAGCTCCAAATCACTTCACGGTTTGCCATTTCGCTGTCGATTTCCGGGCTGATGCCGATGCCAACCGGGATGCCGGTTGATTCATAAATCGCCTTTCCGCCGGCGAGAAGTTCATCATAGGTCGCGGGTCCATCGGGATAGCCGACCTCGGTCCACAGCGCGATGTCATAATTGCCGTGATTGAGCGCATAGCCGGCGACAAATCCATAATAGAGGTCGCGAGCAGGCAGGTATGCCAAGGCAGCGCAGAAGTCATGCTGGCCGCCATATAACTCGGCGGCTTGGATATTAATGTCCCTCAGATCATGCAATCCGGCGACAAAAGAGGCGGGTGAGGAGGGAAGCTCAATGATTGTATGCCCTTGCCCGGCGTCGATCTCCGCCGCGAGGGCTGAGGGGAGCTCGGCGAAATTCACACGATCGACACTTACTGATACGTTGTTTGCATCGCTCCATTCGCGGATGTAACGGTCGAACCATTCATCGTAGCTCGGCACAAAATGCTTCCACTGGAGCAGGCTGATGCTTGTGCCATCGGGGAAAGCGCCTTGGGCAGTCATCGTTAGCGACAGCGACGCGAACAGGCACAATATGAACTGAATTCGAAGCATTGCTCCCCCCGCAATTTGTCGTGGCAAAATGCTGACGCTCGTCATCTTAGCGGATCGCCAAACGATTGACAACGATCCTCAAGTTGCGCCCGAAAGCCAGCTGGGCTTAGAGAAGCGAGCTAGAAAAGCTTGAGCTGATGAACGGGCTGCCGGCCATTTAGCAGAACGTACTTCGCCAGCTTTTGCGGGGTACGGATGCCGATCTTCTTGAGGTGGATTAGCTCGGTCAGCGCGCCGCGGCGCCGTGAGCGGATGATGGCATTGGCGCCAACCGGACCGACGCCGGGAATGCGCAAGAGCTGTTCGCGCTCGGCGGTCATCACTTCGATGGGTTGATGCAGCAGATGCTCATCCGCCCAGGCTTGCTTGGGATCAACATCGGCGCGCAGGTTGCCATCGCGCAGAAAAGGCAACTCTTCGACATCCCAGGTGTAATCGCGCAGCAAAAAGCTCGATTGATAGAGACGAAACTCGCGCAGCGCTTCCGTCGCTGGCAAGTTTTCGAATGGCGTGCCCGGCACGGGGGAAAAGGCCGAGTAGTAGACACGCGCCAACTTGGCCAGGCTGTAGAGCTTGTCGCTCATAGTCAGCAATTCGAGGTCGGTATCGTCAACCGCCCCGACGACGAATTGCGTAACGCTGCTGGCCATTTTCTGATGTCTGTTGTGGCTGCGAATCTCTTGCGCCCACATCAGCATTTGCACTAATTCCTCGACGAAGACTTTCTTAGGCGCGAGCGCGGCCAGTCGCGCGCTCGTCGGCGCTTCCAGATTGACTGAGATGCGGTCTGCCAGCCGCATCGAGCGATAGAGTTGGTCGTATTCGATGCCAGGCATGATCTTGAGGTGAATGTAGCCGCGATAGCCTTGTTTATTTCGGATAATATCGGCGGTATCAATGATCTTGTCCTGCGTGGTCACCGAACCCTTAACGATGCCGGATGAAAGGAAGAGGCCATCCACTTTTCCGGCGCTCTCCAAAGTGTCGAAGGCGGTCGCCATCTCGTCAGGCGAAAAGGTGACGCGTTTGGTCTTGGCTCGTCCTGCGCGAAAGACGCAATAATGACAGTTGCGTTCGCAGGCGGTCGTCATCATCGTCTTAAGCACCGGTTTGGGACCACGCGGCGTCTGCAAGTTGGCGATGCAATCGCTGAAGTTGAATTCTTGCTTGCGGCTGCGGCGGGCGCGTTCGGCTTGTGGGCTGTCGCCTGCCGGTTCGTGCAGGGTGACATCGCCCATTTGCGAGAGCTTGGTCAGGGTTTCGGATACGAGACGGCCAGCCATGCTCCTATGGTATAGAACATATGTTTGACTGTCAAGCGGAATCAACGTAGTCTTTTGGATTGGGTCAGTGACGGCGCAACAAGCCGGCCTGCGCAGTCAAAATCTGCTCATTCCATAAGCAGTGGTGGTTGGATACGGAGCCAGTCTGGTCCATGTTCTTTTAGAAGCTGGATGACGCCCGTTAAGACGGTGGCAAAGGACGGGTTGGCGTCGACCTCAAGGATGAGTTCGCCCTTTTTCCGCAGCATCGCGATGGCGGCCGCGTACTTGGCGCTACGCTCGGTCAGATTTCTCTCGAAGAGTTCACGATCTTGCGGGCGATTGCGCAGCCGGGTGTAGCAGTGGCGCGGGCTAACGTTAAGATAGAGTGTGATATCGGGTCGCCTAGCCCAGCGATTCAATTGGTAGATGTCTTCCATATTCAAGCCGTCGCTTGATTGGTAGACCAGCGATGAAAGCGCATAGCGGTCGGATATGACAACGCGCCGGCCGCTGGCGGACAAGAATGGATTTACGATAGTGTCGAGATGGTCGATGCGATTCAGGGCGAAAGCCAAAGCCAGCGCCCGCGGGCTCGCTTTGCTTCTTTTCGCCAAGACCTCGCGGATGTATAAGCCCGCGGCTGATGAATTGTGTGGTTCGTAGGTGAGCAGAACCTGATCGCCATGCGCGGGCGATAAGGAGTCGCCCAGATTGCGAGCGATTCCTGTTTTGCCAGCGCCGTCCATCCCTTCGATTACGATGAAGTAGCTGTCATCGGCCATGGTTTGGATCGGTTCCGTCAGCCCAATTCAGCCTCATAGAATAACGGTCGCGCCTGCAGATGACAAGCCTAGCAGGATGATAACTAAACCAGCACAAGCTCCGACAATGGCATGATGCGGCGCGGACGATGTCGGCTATACTGGCTTTTGAGACGAGACGGAATCAAGCGGCGCTTGACAGAGAGCGTGTCTATGCCGAGCCAAAGCCAACGCAAGCGCGGCCGACCAAGCAGGCGGCAGATTTTGCCGGGGCTGGCGCTGGCCGGCGCTCTGTCTCTTGGCGGAGTGGCGGCAGCGTTATTGCGCAGCCGGCCACGGGTCGTAGTCGTGCCGCATGGCGATGATATGCCGGAGGCTTCTCCGGCGATCGCGCGTCCAGCAATTGTCGGCCGCGACGAGTGGGGCGCGCTGCCCGTTAATCATTCCGCGCGCAACGAGAACGGTTTCTATCGCCGGGAAAGCAATCCCTATGGCTGGTATGTTTACCAAGGCGATCTGCGCGACAATTACCAGACGCTGATCGTGCACCACAGCTCATTCTATGAGGCCGACGTCCGTGCGACAATGCTAGAGGTGCAGCGCTTGCACCGCGACGACCGACAATGGGCAGACATCGGTTACCACTTTCTGATCGACATTGACGGCACGATATACGAGGGGCGCGACTTGGCCGCGCGCGGCGTGCATACGATGGGTCATAACACCGGCAGCGCCGGCTTATGCTTGTTGGGCGACTATCGATTTGTGGCTCCGCCGCAAGCGCAATTAGAAGCGACGGTGGCGCTGTGTCGCTGGCTCGTCGCCGAGCTTGCGGTAACGCATCTAGCCGGACACAGTCAATTCAATCCGTCGACCTTATGCCCGGGCGCGGCCCTGTTGGACCGTTTGCCGGATATGGCGGCGCGGCTTGGCCTGGAATACGGCACGGACGGCTACGTGCCGACGGCGCTGGCTGGGGACAGTTGCGATTGTTGCGGCTGCCGGGCTCTGCTGTAGCTCGCCGACGGCGGGCGCCCCCTACACATGCGGTGCGTCCTTATGATAGAGTAACCCGAAATGACGCAGAGGAGGCATGAACGATGTCTGCGGCGCTAAGCGACCAAGAAATCAATGCGAGTCTCGCCAAGTTGAATGGATGGGCGCGCGATGGCGATGAACTGACCAAGGAATTTCGATTTGACAATTATCTCTCTGGTTTGGCTTTTGCCTCGAGCGTTGGCGTAATTGCCGAGGGCTTGAATCACCACCCGGATCTGTTCATCGGCTGGCGGCGAGTGAGCGTATCCTTTACCACGCATGATGCCGGCAGCAAGCTGACATCCAAGGACTTTGCCGCGGCCGTGGCGATAGACGCGCTCGGCTACCCGAAATAGTGGCGAGCGCCATCGGCTTCGCCCGTCTAACCGGGGGTGGATTTCCGCTTGATCTTTCCGGTCGTCTGGTCCGGGCTTTCGCGATAACCGAGAGCATGCCTAATGTGCGCCAAGTCATCGGCGCCCAACTCCGGATAACGCTTGGCGCAAAAACGTATAGCACGATGACGGTAGTGGCGAGGCTGGGCAATAGCGCGTCCTGCCACTGCAATGCGCCACGATTTGTCCACACGAGCATAAAGGCGAGAAAAAGCGGCAGCGCCCAAAGCGCGGTGTGTCGTATTGGGTTGTTTCCTTTCACTTGGCATTCGAGCGCACTTCGATTTTCACCTATATCGCGGATCGTTCCGGAAAAGGTCAGTCTATGCCTTGCGCGCGTTGGACGCTTGACGATCTCAAATTGGATGCTTTCGCGCCGCTTGTCACTCCATATCTTGTATTTCTTTAAGAATAGCAGTTCGCCCGGTATAGGCTCCATCTCATCTTGCAGCCGCTGCATCGTTTCGTCCATCGGGAAAGCGGATTCAAATTGATACTGCTTCTCAGTATCGGTTCCGCTTTTTGATTTTCCTTTCATGATTGGTCAATCCCGATTTCTTAACCAAACTGTGCTGGACTGAATCACATTAAGTTCAACCGATTACGACATAATACCGAATTCTTCGCTCTCGTCGCTACAATTGCCACTGTATAACGAATGAAAGACGCGCGCTTGTGAAGCGCGGGAGGGTCGGCTTGCGCCTACTGCTGTTCAACCTGACGACCGATGAGAACGATCCGGTTCTGGCATTCGCCCTGGCCTGGATTCGCCGATTGGCGCCGCATTGCGAGTACATCGATGTCATCACCATGTATCGCGGCGCGGGGAACCTGCCGGCGAACGTGACCGTCTATTCGGCTGGGCGCGAGTGCGGATTGAACAAGCCGCGCCGAGTCGCTAACTTCTATCGCATTCTGCTGCGGCTGCTGGCGAGGCGGCGCTATGATGCCTGCTTCGCGCATATGATGCCGCTCTTCGCCGGTTTGGCCGGTCCTCTTCTCAGCGCGCGCGGGATTCGAACTGTTCTCTGGTATACGCATCGGCAGCGGTCGATGCAGTTGCGGATAGGACTGGCGATGTCCTGGCGGGTCGTCAGCGCCGATGCCAGCAGCTTCCCCTATGAGACGGACAAGCTGCGCGTCATCGGGCACGGCATCGACACCGACTTCTTCGCGCCCGCTGCGGCAGTGGATGGGGGGCATCCCCTGGTGGTTCAAGTGGGACGGCTGGCGGCGATCAAGCATCAGGCGACGACGATACAAGCGGTGGCAGGGACGGCGGGCGAGCTGGCGCTGATCGGCGGCAGGCAAGCGGGCAACGCGCCGGAATATGAAGCGATGCTGAAAGAAAGGGCCGCGCAAGTCGGGATGATCGAACGCTGCCGCTTCACCGGCGACTTGCCGGCGGCGGCTGTGCGAGACTGGTATCGGCGGGCGACGGTCGCGGTCAACATGAGTCCGGTCGGGCTGTTTGACAAGGCGGCGCTGGAAAGCATGGCTTGCGGCCTGCCGACCATCGTCTGCAATCCGGCTTTTGTGCCGCTGCTGGGCGAGTACGCCGAGCTGCTGCTGACGGCGGGAGCGGAGGATGTCGCTGGATTGCGCGACCGGCTCAAGCGCCTGTTCGCGCTGCCGCCTGAAGAGCGCGCTGCCATCGGAATCCGGCTTCGGGAAGGCGTCCTAAGTGAGCATAGCCTCGACGGATTGACTGAGCGGCTGCTGGCGGTGCTGCGGACGGGGGAGTTGCCGGTTCCCCTCACCCCCCGGCCCCCTCTCCCACAAGGGGAGAGGGGGAGCTAGCGTTGATGGTTAACCAGTTCGCCCCCACGAACGTACGCCGACGCGCGAGATTAGCCGGCGTAGCTCCAGCCGAGCTGCGTCAGCGACAGGACATCGGGCGGCGCGCCTTCTTTCAAGACATCAGCGTTGATCGCTTCGCCGACGATGATATCGTGGTCGCCGCCGACATCGATGATTTGCGTCACCCGGCACTCGATGAAGGCGGCGCATCCCGCCAATACCGGCACGCCTGTTTCGGGCGCCCCGCTGTATTCGGCCGCATCCATCTTTTCCGGTTTTTTGGCGCGCCCAGTGGTGACGCCCATAATGGCATCTGAATCGGCTTGCAGGAAGAGGTTCAGCCCGAAGGCGCCGCCCACGGAGAGCAAGCCGCGTGAATAACAGGATTGCTGAATGCCGACCGCGAGCAGGCGCGGGGCGTAGGACATCTGCGAAACCCAATTGACGACCATGGCGTTTACCTCATCGCCGCTCTTGGTGGTGAAGGCGTAAAAGCCATAGGGCATCATGCGCAGGGCGTCTTTGATCTTGTCGTCGGACATAGGTGGTTTCTCCTTCGATTTATAACCCCATCCCCCGGCCCCTCTCCCGCCATCTCTATGGCGGGCATCCAGCGAGCTAGGGAAGGGGAGGTCGCCGCCAGTATAGCCAATTGTGGCGGGGCTGTCATGCCTTGTCGAGTTGGGAGGTTGAGCCAAGGCTCGCCCCTACGGTCTTGATGATTGCTCGGCATTGTCCAACTGGGCGGAGATGCGCTCCAGTACTTCGAGGATCTTTTCCTCTGTTGTTGGCTCGGGTTCTGGCTCTGGCTCTGGCTCTGGCTCAGGTTCTGGTTCCGGTTCTGGCTCTGGCTCGGGGACGACTTCTTCCTCATCGCCATCGAGCATATCGCCGATTTCATCGACAGCTTCATCCAGCTTGTTGACGACTTTGACCAAGAAGAAGATAGCGATGGCGGTAATGAGAAAGTCGATGACGACGTTGACGAAGTTGCCGATATTGATGGTGGCCGCGGCCGCTTCGACATCGCGCCCGAAGTTGAGCAGATCAAGCGGGATGACCCAATGGGAGAAGTCGAGCCCGCCGGTGAGCTGCCCAATCGGCGGCGTGACGACATCTTTGACCAGCGAGGTGGTGATGCCTTTGAAGGCGGTGCCGATGATGATGCCGACGGCGAGGTCGACGACATTGCCGCGCATGACGAATTTCTTGAATTCTTCGGCGACGCCGTGGGCGCTGTTTCTGAGTCCCTGGAACATGGTGCTTCTCCGTGAATTGTGGATGGTTTCATTTTACCCCCGCTGCATCCAGCCTATTGCGGAGCAGGGGGCTTTTTTCACCAGCGAGGAAGCGAGGCAGCGCAGAGGGCTATTCTTTTACCACCGAGGTCACCGAGTTTACACGAGGTCACCGAGGGCATAACGATTCTTTCTTCGCTCCCGTTTTGACAGACAAACACCGCGCTATTAGACTGCGTGTAAACACGAGGAGGCAGCATGGCAACGGCAACGGACTTTCATATCAAGCTGCTAAAGTGGGAAAACCGGAGTTTTCAACACGCGTTGATGGAGCAAAGCGTCAGCCAAGGGGAGGCTTTGCGCCGCTTGACCGAGATGGTAGCGGAAAACGGGCGGAAACTGGATGCCATCATCAAGCATCTGGACGTGCCGTACAAACCGCCCGCCGGCTTCGTCAAGGAGTGAGCGCCGGGCGTTTCCCCACGCCAGAGAGGCACAGAAGTCACAAATTTTCATTCGCTCGGCGGGGACGGTATTGGATCGAGATTCATTTCTTGGCGAATCAGGTTGATTTTCTTAAGGGCTGCCGGAAAGTCGGGATGACTCGGGTTGGTGAATTTATCCAAGTCTCTATCGTCTGCATACGTATCATCATTCGGCAGTACTATTTCTGCCAGATTGGCGTCTTGAATGTTTGATCCACGCAAGTTCGCTCCACGTAGATTCGCCTGCCAGATTATTGCGTTTTCTAACTTAGCCTCGCTCAAGTTCGCTCCTTGGAGGTTAACGTCCCAGTGCAATCGAGTATTTTTCATGTTTACTTTTGTAAGGTCTGCTCCTTGCAGATTTGCATACGGCATGAATGCCTCTTCTAAGTTCGCCTTTATCAGCTTCGCACACTGGAACTGCGCCATTGTCAGGTTTGCCTTTATCAACTCTGCATTACACAAAGTACTGTCTTGGAAATATGCCCCAAGCGCGAATACACAATGCATCTTAGCAAAACTCAATGTGGCCTTTTGCAACTCTGTTCTAATCATTTCAGCGGAGTTGAGCTCTGCACCGACTAAACTTGTATTTTGCAGATTTACTCTGTCCAAGCGCGCATTGTTGCGCGCATTATTCCAATTCGCGTGATTTAACGTTTTCGTTTGCCCTTGAAGCAAGCCGTCATCACCCTCCAACCAACCTTTATGACGTAACTGTTCTATTGCGGACAGTGCTTTGGAGTTCACTGTGCTCCCTGCGGCCTCAACTAACTGTTTCTTCAGTTCATCGGTCTGCCGCTCTTCTTCAAGTTGCGCTTGTTCACGTTGGCGTTCTCGATCACGATGCGCATACCAGCGGTTGATGATGAACACAGTCGCGAGGATGCCCATGCCTTCTGTGACTAAGTTCATCCGATAATCCATGCTCTTGACGTCTATATCATCGACGTTTAGCAGGACCGCGCCTATTTGAACGGCGATTACCATGAAAAGCGCACCAGTGACCATCTCGCAGATAAGTCTGTATCTTCTGGGCATTGTTTCTATCTCTTCCCGTCGAGTTTCGCTCATGTTTCCTCTATGTCGTCTGAGTCCTCTGTGGCGAATTAAGAATTAACTCGCCCGCCCCAAATTCAACGCCAGCAGCCGCCGCAGAATCTCCTCCTCATCATCCAGCACAGCATACCCCCACCCGTAAGCATCGCAGACCGCCTCATCCAGCGCCCGATGCAGCGCATCCAAACGCGGCGCGAAGTCGCTGGCGGCGGGCTTGGTCTTCATGCTGTCGCGTCCGCGAAAGACGTTTAGGGCGTTGTAGAGATTCGTCAGGGTGCGGTCTTTAACCCCCCTCGGTCCCCCCAAAGCGTTGGGGGGAGGCGCGTCCACAGCCGGCGGGCGACCTACTAGGTCGCCCCTACAGCCATCTTTTGCAAGGTGGGGGTTCAGCCAGGCGTCGCGCTCTTCGTGCAGCTGTTTGGCGGCGGAGCTGATGGCGGTATGAGCGGGATGGGATTTGTCTTCCGCGCCCGGCGGCCAGGGGAAGGGGAAGGTCTCGAATGTGGTGGTGGGCGTGTAGCGGGGGCGGTCTTCGAGCGATGTGCCCATGCGCAGCGACCAGAATTCATGCAGCTTGGAGTGGAGGACGCCGAAGAAGTAGTCGTCGTCACGGGCGATGGCGATAATTGCGTCATTTGACATTACCTTCGCGTTAATCCAAACAAATACGCGATGCTTTGCCACTCTCGGCGTTGCTATGTAACGATTTAATTTGGAGAGTCTTTCTCTCATCGCAACGCGAGCTTCCGCGTATATCCACCACTTTCTGCGATACGCTTCACGATTGTTGCTTTTTCTCACAGGATAAACGTGTTGCAGCACATGTTCGTACGGTAGCTCGTAAAGTTGCGCTTCGTATTCTGGCATGTAAGGCCCAAAATCAATTGTCCAAAAGTGTCGTGGAATCTTTACAATATCGGCCGCATTAACAACTGGTTTGACAACATCTGAATTTTCTCTGCCGCTTGTATTTTCTTTCTTTAACATTGAACGGGCAACGTCCCCATTTATGTCAAAACTGCCTTTTGGAGATGGTCCTTGAAAGGACAAGAGTTCGTTTTCCGAAAGTCTCCTCGCTAAAGTAATCTCCACATTTGCTTTCAAATCGGCGGTTATTTGTTGTGAGGGTATTCCGTCCAGAACCCGCTCATTTTCTACTCCTTTGTCATAGCCAACCATCGAAACCCGCACAGCGGCGCCATCCAAAATCCATTCCCGATCTGACCACGCCATAAAAATGTCGCCTGTTTCTTTGATACGTTTCAATACTTCACGGTTCGCGCCGCCGCGTATGGAGTTCGTCGCCAAGAGTCCGGCTCGTTTTGCCTTTCCATTCTCAATCTGTTCGCGCGCATTCTCGAACCAGTAGCAGACCAGATCGGCGAAGCCCGGCAGACGACCTTGATAGTAATCTGTAAGCCGTTCGTAGTATTTGTCGCCCAGTTCGCCGCGCATTTTGCCGCCGCCTAAAAATGGAGGGTTGCCGACGATGACATCGACGGCGGGCCAGTCGACCCCCACCCCCAAACCCCCTCCCCCATAAAGAGGGAGGGGGCTTTCGTCGCCTTGCGCTAGCTCGTCCTTGCTATAGGCCTGACGGATTCTTGCCAAGGCCTCTTGGAGTTCGTATTCGACCTCATGGTTGGTAAGGCGGACGAAGCGGATGCCGAGGGATTCGATAAGTTCCTGGCGAAGACGGTCGGCTTCCGTCTGCTCCTCGTGAATCGGCCCATCCACCTCTACGACAAGACGCTCCGTTGAGCAATAGAAATCAACGACAAATGCGCCGATCGCGACCTGACGCCGAAACTTGCGGTCATCAAGTTGCCTTTTTCGGATTGCCTGCCACAGCGTATTTTCGGCAACCGTCGGGTTTTTGCGAAGTTCACGGGCGACGGCTTGCATTCGACGTTCCAATTCGGGCGGGATATCCCACTTCACGGGGGATTTCTCCCCCTCCCTCATTTTGGGGGAGGGGGCCGGGGGGTGGGGGTGTTTAAGCGGCAGGATCGCGTCTTTGCAGACGATATTGCCTTGCAGCTTTTCCAATATCGGCTCGCTGAATGTCCGCCCATAGCCATTCTTGATGCGCCACTGGATATAACCGATCCAAACGACGATGCTGGCGAGCGCGTGGGCGATGGGGGCGATTTCGATACCGAACATCTGGCGCGGATGAACGGCGGGCAGCGGCATTTGCAAACCGTCCCAAAGCTCGTGATTGATGACCTCTTTCTCCAATTCCATAAGCTCTTGCAAGGCAACATACAGAAAATTGCCGCTGCCGCAAGCGGGGTCAAGAACGGTCGTTTCGCGAAGGCGTTTCAAGATGCGCTCGCGCAGTTGCGTCAGCCGATTTCCCGCGTTTACCCGTTCGCGTCTGTCCTGCGGATTGTCAAATCGCTCGCGGGCGGGCGCGGCTTCCAACTGCACCGTATCCCATTCATAGCGCAGCGGCTTCATCAGAACCGGTTCGATGATGAGCAGGATATCCTCGCGCGAGGTATAGTGGGCGCCCAGCTGCGAGCGTTTCGCCGGGTCGAGGCTGCGCTCAAAGAGGGTGCCGAAAATGGAGGGCTCAATCGATTCCCAATTCAGCGCCGCCGCTTCCGCCAGGGCGTCAATGGCTTCAAGCGACAGCTCTTCCACGGTTACGACACTGAAGAGTGTGCCGTTGAAGTATTTGATGTCTTCGCCGAAATATTCGCCGCCTCGATTCATTTCATTGAAGAGGTTTTGCAGATGTCGCTTGAAGACCTTGGGTTTCCCCTGCGACTGCTTGATGACATCAGTGAAGATTCCGGTCGGCGTATTGCGGATTCTGGGCAGCAATCCGATATCTTCAGCGAAGAGGCAGAAGACCAGTTTCGTCGCGAAGAAGGCGATGCGCGTCGGATCTGTGTTCCAGTCGCGCATATTGTCGGTGATGACTTGGAAGGATTTCGCGGCGTCGGCAGTGACCTCTTCGGTATTACGTCCTGGATTCAGGCGGTCTGGATCGTCAAACATGTTGCGGAGCCAGGCGAGTTTTTCCGGGTCGCTGGCGATTTCGTTATGCGCAATGCGATAAACGCACTTTGCTGTATTGGGAAAGTTGGTGTAGATTTCCCAGTTTTTGATATCGGTGACGATTAGCAGTGGCGGGTTGTTCAGGTTTTCGCGGTACTGGAGCAATTGATTGTAGGCGTCGCCGAAGTCTCGGTATTTGCCGGGCGATTTGTATTCGATGGCGAAGCGCCCGCCGTAGAAAACATCGGCGAAACCTTGACCGCCGCTGGTTTTCTTCAGTGACCACTCAAACTGAAAGGGCTGACCATTTTCGGCGCGGCCAGTGGCATCCGGTTTTGCCTGACCGAGCATGTCGCAAAGGTCGTTGAAATGCGACTGATAGCTTTGCTTTTCACCCAAAGGGGTGCTTGCCCATTCCTTGACGAATTCTTGCGGCGTCATCGTCTCTCCTCAAGCTGGGAAGCATTCTACCATTTTCGTGTCTAGTAGGCAGGGCGGCGGTCATTAGCTGTTGCGGGCGACCCAAGGGTCGCCCCTGTTTACGTTGCGAGCGGCAAACCCCTCACCCCCCGGCCCCCTCTCCCACAAGGAGAGAGGGGGAGCATCGCGCGGTGGTTTGCAAGGTATTTTGCGTGGGCGGCGATATAGTCGCGCGGGAGTCTACAACTATCGCGCGGCGTCAAATCTGTCCCTGCCCGCGCGATGAGCAAAAGTGAACGATGCTATACTGCCCGTTATGGACGGACAGACGCAGCTTGACGGCTGGATTGAGGAGGCCAAACGGCGCGGCGGAGCGCCTCTGCTGCTGACGCTGCTGGATGCCTTTGAGCCGCTGGCGCCGGCGCTGGCGCAGGGCTTGCTGGTGGCGCAGCCACTGGCGAATTTGTGGCGCGGCGCGGACGCTTTTGGCGCGCTGGCCGACCTGCTGGAAGAGCCGGACAGGCGGCGGGAATTGCGCCGTCAACTGGCGGACGACGGCGCGGAGTAAGCCGCTTGGACGATACGACCCTTCAGGTCTACAGCCTGCTTTTCTTATTCGCCACGGTCGTGCTGGTCTATACCGCGCGCTTCTTCCAGGCGCGGCATGGTCGGCGGCGCCGGCAGCGTCAAATCGCCGGCTTCGAGCATATTCCGTATTGGACGACCCAGAGCATCGAATCGAACCGGCCGCTGCATTTGGGTTTTGGCGGCGCGGCTGTCGGTGGCGACAATACGCCGGCGGCTTTGGCGGGCGCCGAGTTCTTCCATCAGGTGATTGAAGGGGCGAATGCCAGCGATGCCTCGCCGATGATCACGATGTCGGCGCCGGCGACGATTCCGCTGGGGCAGGAAACGCTGCGGCGCGCCTGGCATAAGGGCGATACGTTGTCGCGCGCGCAATGGTTTCCGCCGGATCTGGCTTATGCCGGCGCGGTGACGGCGTCGATGGCGCTCGACGAACCGACGGCGCATATCATGGCGGGGCGATTCGGCGCTGAGTTGGCGCTGATGCTCGATGGCGCGAGCCGACACGGGCAGCCCAGTCTGGCGGTCAGCGACCGGCTGGATGGTCAGGCGGTGGCGTATGCGATGGCTGATCATGTCTTGATCGGCGAAGAGCTCTATGCGGCCGCTGGCTACGTCGCCGAGGATTCGCCGGCTCGTGCCGATGCGGCGGTGCTCGATGTATGGCGCGCGCTGATTCTGTCGGGCGTGGCTGCGCTGCTGCTGCTGGAGTTCAGCAAACAGCTTGCCCTGTATAGCTTGCCCTTGGTGGCGGTCGTGGTGGCGCTATTGATCGTGCTGGGCTTCATCAGTTATCGGAGGCGCTAGGAAATGGGTCGCGGGTCGCGCGCTGGCATGTCCGCCTTCGTCGCCTTCATCGTCGGCGTCGTCGCGATTCTCAGCTTGCTCTTGGGCGATAATCCGGCGTTATTTGGCGAGCAGCCGGGGAGCGACGAGCTGGCGCGCCGGCTGGCTTTGCCCGGCGATGTGCTGCTGCGGCTGGTGGTGATTGTCGTCGCCCTAAGCATCGTCATCGGCATCGCCAATCTCCTTTTTGTGCACATCGGTCGGCTGGCGCGCCGCAAGTGGACCAGCGCCGTATTACTGGCGAGTTTCGGCTTCACCATTTACTGGTATGTGACCCGGCGGGGCGATACCAGCCTGTTGGAAGCGGTACAAGTTCCGATTGAATCATCGCTGGCGGCGCTGCTTTTCTTGTCGCTGGCGCTGGGGGGAGCGCGGGTCATTCAGAAGCGCGCTGATATCTGGAGCTTGCTCTTTGTCGTGGTCGTGCTGATCGTGCTGCTGGGCAGCCTGCCGCTTGCGGAGCTGGCGCCGCTATCGACATGGAGCGACTGGCTGATGGCGGTTCCGGTCAGCGCTGGCGCCCGCGCCTTGCTGCTGGGCCTTGCGCTGGGCGCGGTTGTCGCCGGCGTACGCGCCTTGCTGGGGCAGGACCGTTCCTACCGCGGCTAGGCGATGGATGGAAGTACAACCATTTGAATAATTCGCCACGCGACACGAAATCAATGCCGCTAGTGGGCGAGCCACCGGGTCGCGTGGACACTGACCGCCGCTCGCCCTACAGAATTTCGAATGTATTGAACGGTTTTTGCTTAAGGCAGGCATTCTAACTACTTGGTCGAAAATACTAAGTATGAGCGAAGAATTCAACTGGCTGGATTACGCTGAGCCGGAGGAGAATGCCCCCGAGCCAGCGCAGCGCAGCGGTCGGCGTCGGTTTGTGCCGCGCTTGCCGTCATTGTCTCGTCCGCGCATACTCCGCTTGCCTGGAAGACCGCGCCTGCCGCGTTTGCCGCGCCTTCCCAAGTTATCACTTTTGCGGCGACGAGGAGCAGATGCGGCGCTGGAGCAGCCATCGGCGACAGATCTGTTGGGCGACCATGACGAGCGATCGCTGGACGAACTGGACGATCGCCTGCTTTCGCTGCGCGAACGTTCGGTCGCGGGTTCGCAGCCGAGCGAGGAAGCGCGGCAGGCGCTCTATGATGTTGATGATGTATTGGTGACGCCGGAAATCCTGGAGAAGCCGGGCGGCGTTATCAGCGCGGTTGCGCTATCGAAAGCGCAGGAGCAGCAGGTGGAATTGCTGCGCGATATTGTCGGCGGCTCGTCGCAAGCGGATGCGCCGAGCGGGCGCCGTTTGTTGCGCGGCGCCCCCGCGTTCTCGCTGAGCGCGGTTCCGCGTATTCTCGGCACGGGCATTCTTTTGTTGTTGGTGTCTTTACCCTTTGTCTCATCGGATTTCTCCGAGGGTGAGTTGCCGCCTTCCGATTTCGATGAGGATCGTCACGGTGCGACGACGGTATACAACTTGCTGGACAACTTAACCCAGGACGATTTTGTGCTGATCGGATTTGAATATGGTCCGACGGCGGCCGGCGAGCTGGACCCGCTCGCCGATCTAATGCTTCGTCATATCGTGGCGCAAGGCGCGAAGCCGCTGATCGTCAGCAGCAACCCGATCGCGATTGTGCACGCGCAGAATATCATCCGCGAGATCAATCGATCGGTTGCTTCGACCGAGCTAAGCCTTGAGCGCGGCCGCGATTATCACATTCTGCGCTACTTGCCGGGCGGCTCGCTGGGGTTGCGCGAGTTGAGCGAGAATTTCGCTGATGTTGTCAGAGTTTCGGCCAAGGGCGAGCTGACCGGGCTGGAATTCGAATCGCTGAGCGAGATGACGCTGATTGTGCTGCTTGCGGAATATGCGGAAGATATGCGCAATTGGGCCGAGCAGGTTGTGTCGGAGGCTGATGGTACGCGCTTGCTGGCCGCCACTGGTTACGCGGCGGCGCCCGTCGCCCAAGTCTACGCCGATACCATGGAGGCAATCGTAGGGCTAATGGTCGGATATCGCGATGCCTACACCTATGGCGAAAAGTTGGCTTTGAATTTCGGCGAGCTGCCACAAGCCCAGCCGAAGGTCGCGCCAGCGTCGCCGGAAACCGCCACCGTTCCGCCGACGGAGGCGACACCAGAGCAAGAGGCGCAGGTGGAGCGCGCCCCGGCAACGGCGCAGCCGCCTCCAAGCGCGACCCCTCTGCCGACTGCCAGTCCCTTGCCAAAGAGTTCGCCGACGCCGACAGAAACATCGCCGCCAACGGCGACTCTGCTGCCGACCGCAAGCGCCACGCTAGAGACCATCCGCATCGTCGAAGTGATCTCGCCGCAACAAGTGCGCATTCGGCGCGGACCGACGACAGCCGATGACATATTGCAGCTGGCGCGCGCGGGCGACTTATTCGAGGTGACCGGCACAAATGGCGATGGCAGCTGGTATCGCATAGCGCTGTCCAATGGTCTCGCGGGCTGGATCGCCGAGTTCTTGGTGGAAGAGCGCATCGTGACAACAGCGGAGTTTCGCTCCAATCAAGCAAGCGCCGCGGCCAGCTTCCCTGACGCCCCCGTCTTTTTGTGGCGGGAAAGCATTTTACGCTTGGGAAAAACCCGCCCGCGCTTCTTTCAGTCCAATTCACCGGTTCCCGGCGACGACCTGGAGTATATCTGGATGCGCGGCCGCTCGCAGGAGGTCCCGCGGCTGCGCGCCATGACCTTCGGAACCTTGGCGGCGATACTGGTGATTGCTGTCGGCAATGTCTTTTATGCGCTTGCGGCGCTGCGTCGGCGCCGGCGCGAATCGCAGAGCGAGTAACGGGTCCGGCTTAATGGCAGAGAACACGATTGCGCTCGTCAGCTTCGTTTTGACCCTGATGGTCTTCAGCTACGTATTGGGAGACCTGCCGCTGATCGGCATGTTGTATCGTACGGCGGTCTACATATTTGCGGGCATGACCGCTGCCTTTACGCTGATCGTCAGCTACGAGGGCGTGATTCTGCCTTACCTGCAAGATATTCAGAATGCGGAGACGAGCTGGACGACGCTGGGCAATGCAGCCGACATCGCCATCTTCTTTACGGCGCTGCTGTTTGGCTTGCTGCTGCTGCTGAAGCCGGTGCGATCGTTGACCTGGTTGACCAATAGCGTCTACGCCGTCGTGATCGTGGTTGGCGCCTCGGCCGCAGTGGTCGGCGCTTTGACGGGCACACTGTTTCCCTTACTACATGCTAGCGCTACGATTCCGGCAGACCTTACAGCCGACATCAGCGCCATGGTGGATACGCTGATTATCTTCGTCGGCACGATGACGGCTCTGTTCTATTTCCATTACCAGGCACGCGCGAGCGGCGATAGGGGCAGCGAGCAGAGCCCGCTCAGCCGTGGTTTCCGCCATATTGGCAAAGTGTTTATTGTGACGGCTTTGGGCGCCATTTACGCATCGACAATCTTGAGCAGTTTGACCATTCTCACCGAACGGATCAGCTTCCTTTTTCAGTTTGGAGTCTGATTCATGGCCGAGCCACGCATCAACTCGATTCTGGCCGCGGACTTCGGCAGCGTGAACACGCGCGCGCTGCTGATTGACCAGGTCGATGGCCAGTTTCGGCTAGTGGGGCAAGGGATAGGACGCACGACCATAGGCGCGGCCACGGATGACGCATATAGCGGCTTGGCGGCAATACTTCGGAAAATGAGCGAATCGACCGGACGCCGGTTTTTCGACCAAGCCGGTCATTTGATTCGCCCGGAACAGAGCGACCTTGTCGGCGTAGATTATTGCCTTACGACGACCAGCGCTGGACCGCCCTTGCGCGCGCTGCTGGTGGGCTTGTATCCGCAGGTCAGCATCGCGGCTGCGCGGCGCGCGATCGCTCCCTTCTACATTGACGCCGTCGCCGAGGTGCATCTTGAAGATGGTCTGGGCGCTAAGGGCCGGCTCAACCGCATTATCCATAGCCGGCCGCAACTGATCTTCATGACGGGCGGAACCGATGGCGGCGCGCGCGCGGCTCTGCTGGAGATGCTCGCGCTAACGCGTGAGGCGGTCTCGTTGATGCCGCAGGGCAACAGACCAGCGGTCATTTATGCCGGCAACAGCAGCCTGGCGACTTCCGCGCGCGAGATGCTGAGCCAGCAAGTGGAAGTGTTTATCGCGCCCAACATCCGGCAAGGCGGCGAGACGCTGGATCCAGTGCAAGCTGTGCTCGCCAGCTACTTCAGCAATGTCAAACTGCATAGCAGGAGTTTTCAGCGAATCGCGTCAATTTCCGATTCTGGCTTGGCGCCGACTGGGCGCGGCGTCGAGACAATGACCGCCTTCTTCGCCCGCTCACTGGGCAAGGAGGTGCTGACGATCGACTGTGGCAGCGCGCGGACGATGCTGTCGCTGGCGCGAAAGGGGCAGCTGCAAACCGTCATCCGCAACGATCTTGGCCTGGGGCATAGCGCCGCGGCGGCGCTCGAGCTGCTCGGGGAAGATGCAATCTCGCGCTGGCTGCCGTTTCACCCGCGAGGAGGCGAGCTAGCCAAATACGCGCTGAACAAAGGATTGCGATCATCCAGCATTCCGCTGGATATGCGCGAGCGTTACATCGAGTTTGCGCTGCTGCGAGCCGCTATCCGCCGGATGAGGTCTGAATTAGGTCAGCTTGATGGCGCGCAGGTTGGCTTGGTCCTTTTGACGGGCGCTACACTGACTGGCAGTGGGATTGGCGCGCTTGATATGCTGTTGCTGGCGGATGCGCTTGAACTGGAAGGCGTTGTCGAGGTCAAGTCGGATCGATTCGGCGTATTGCCAGCGCTGGGGACATTGGCTTCGGTTGCGCCAAAGGCGGTGGTTCAGTTAATCAATAGCAATGCGCTTGAGCGCGTGGGTTCGCTAATCCGCGTATCCGGGAAAGCCCCTGCCGGTACAGCCGCTATCAAGATCAAAGCAATCCGAGAGAACGGCGAGACGATAGAGCGCGAAGTCGTCGCCGGCGATGTCTGGCATTTTCCTGTTCCACCCGGTGGCGCTGTCGATTTGCGCGTTCAGACGCGTCGCGGACTGTCGATCGGCGGGAAGCGGCGGCTGCGCATTCAGGCGCGGGGCGGGCGCGGTGGCCTGCTGATTGACGCGCGGCTGGACGCGGAGGCGGGGGCGAAGACGAAGACCGAGCGGGCGGTGAATATGCTGCGCTGGTACGCGGCGGTGACTGGGCAGGAAGGACCGGTGGCGATTCCCGAAAGTTGGCTGGCGCCTGCGGACGGGGCTTGACGGTCGCCCTTTTCAATAGCCAACCCCTCTCCCTAACCCCCTCGCCGAAGCATCAGGAAGGGGGGACGCCTGCTGAAAGTTGCGCAGACATATAGAAGAAAAGCTCCGTGCGGTAGCACATTTGCGCTGAAGGATTATAGGGGTGGCGCTCAATAACACGCAAATTACTTCACGGCGCCCATGGTCAAGCCGTCGACCACGTTCTTGCGGATGAACATCGACAGGAAGAAGATCGGCACCATCACGACCAAGCCGGCGGCTGCCATCTGCTCCCACATCACGCCGCGCGCGCCACTGGTGGTCGTCAGCGCGACTTGCATCGTGCGCGTCTCGCGTCCTATGATGAGGGCGAAGAGAAACTCGTTCCAAGACATGATGAAGGCGAACACCGAGGCGACGAGTACGCCGGGACGGATCAGCGGCAACGAGATGAAGAACAGGATTTGAAAGTCATTGCAGCCATCGACGAAAGCGGCTTCTTCAATTTCCTCAGGCAGGGCGTCGACGAAGCCCTTGATCATCCAGATGGCGTAGGGTAGCACGATCGACATGTTGACGATGATGAGGCCGAGTTGAGTGCCGAGCAAGGGCTTGCCAAAGATGACCACGTTGCGGAAGAGGGTGAAGAAAGGGATGGCAACCACAATGGCTGGGATGAACTGGGTCGTCAGAATCCAGATCAATAGCACGCCATTGCCAAAGAAGCGGTAGCGGCTGAAAGCGTAGGCGGCGAGCGTCGCCAATGGTACGGCGATCAAAATGGTCGCGCCGGATACGACAACGCTATTGATGACGTTCGGGATCATATTGCGGCCGACTTCGCCGCGCTCGCGATCGGTACCCTCGTTGATGATCACCGATGTATCAGAGAAGATGATTTCGAAGTTTTCCAGCGTCGGCCTGAAGATCAGCGTAGTTGAATAGGCTTTTTCTTGCGGCTTGATGGCGGTGATCGCCAGCCATAGGATCGGAAGCACGATGAAGGCGATGATGAGAATCAGCGCCAGCGTCTCAAGGGCTTTGACGGCTTGCAGACGAAGGTTGCCCGGCTTTGGTCCGATCGTGTAGGCAGTCATCAGCATTGCTCACTCACGATTCAGCACGAGCGAGACGTATAAGGCCGCGCAGATGGTCAGCACTACAACAAGGATATACGACATGGCGGAGGCATAGCCGATATCAAGGCTGCGCACAAATCCCATTTGATGTATGTAATAGTTGATGGTTTGGGTGGCGCGGACGGGACCGCCGCTGGTCATGGTGACCACTTGGTCAAACATTTTTAAGGAGAAGATGGTTTTGAGCATGGTGACGATCAGGATGACGGAGCGCAGCAAGGGCAGGGTGACTCGGAAAAAGATCTGGAGTCGGTTGGCGCCGTCAATGCGCGCGGCTTCATAGATCTGCTCATCGATAGAGCCGAGCGCGCCGACGAACATCAGCGCGATTAAAGGCGCCCATCCCCAGGTCTCGCTCATAGCCAGCATGAATAGCGCCCAAAACTTGTCGCCTAGCCAGACGATCGACTCGCTGATGAGGGGTATCTCTACGAACGGCAATGCGTTGAGTATCGAAAGCAGGGCATTAAGCGGACCGACTATCAATCGGTCGATCAGCAAGTCATAGACGCCATAATTCTCGTTGAGCATGAAGCGCCAACTGTAACCCTTGAGGGCGGGACTGACGGCGAAGGGGAAGATCAGCAGGACTTTGGTCAGCGTATGGAGGCGGCCGCCCTTTTGCACGACGACAGCAATGAATAAGCCAATGATGACGGAAAGGCCGACGCTGATGACGGTGAACCAGAACGTGACCTGTAAGCTGTTGATGAAGCGCGAGTCGCTGAAAGCCAGGGCATAGTTATTGAGCGAAAGCAGGCTCCAGTCGATGTGGATGCCGCCTTCGCCGATTTGGACGGCGAATTGTGGCGGCCGGCGCAGGTTGTATTTGTGGAAGCTGAAATAGAGCGCAGCCAGCAAGGGATATATTGTCGTTAATACTATTATCAAAAGGGCGGGACCCACAAGCACCCACGGGACCCAGCGTTTCTTGCGCATGTGTGCTTAACCCCTCACCCCCCCGCCAATCAGATTTAGTCAGTAGGGGCGTTTCGCTGAATCGCCCGCCGTGCGTCCGAACTCGATATCCGGTGCGGCGGGCGACCCAATGGGTCGCCCCTAAAATTCGTTGAGTCGCGAGCTTAGCCGTCGTAGTAGCCGGCTGCCTGCATGACGAAGCGCACATCTTCCGCTGTCCGGTCGAGGACGGCTTGGATATCGGCGCCGGGATCAGTCGCGATTTCGTTTATCGCTTCCGCCAGAAATGGCACAATCTCGGTGTATTCCGGGATCAACGGGATGGTGCGCGCGTCTGCCAAGACGGCCGAGGCAACGCCCTGCAAACCGTCGTGGACTTCATTCACCTCGGGATCAGCCAAGATAGAGAGGCGCACCGCGACGTTGGTATCCAGCGCCGGATCGGAGGCGTCAAGTACGATGCGGCGTTCGGTGATTGGATGCGTCAGCCATTTCAAGTATTCGAGTGCGGCGTCGCGGTCGTCGGATTGATCCAGGATTCCGACTGCCCACAGGTAGCCGTAAGACGTGGTTTCGCCGCCTTCCCAGCCGGGCGCGGGGGCGAAGGACGCGTTGTCCGCCACTTCGGGAAGCTCCGAATTGATCATGCGGGAAGCCATCCACCACCAGCCGATGAACATGGCGGCGCGGCCCTGTACCAGTTCCTGGTTGGCTTCCTGCTCATTCCAGGCGACCGATGCTTCCGGGCTGTAGCCATCACGCACGTAGCTGATGTACTGTTCGGTCGCGGCGACGCCGGCTTCATTGTTGAAAATCGGTTCCCAGTTTTCGTCGAAGATATCGGTGCCGGCACCCCATAACTGGGCGAACCAGTTGAAGAGATTCTGATCGACGTTCAAACCGTAATACATGGCGATTGGGGCGATGTCCATGCCGGCGGCTTCGATCGCTTCGCCGATTGCCGTGATATCCTGCCAGGTCGCTGGCGGGTCCATGCCGACGGCTTCCAAGACATCGGCGCGGTAGTGCAGCAGCAGGGGATGACCACGGAAGGGCATACCGTATATGGTATCGCTGAGTCCCGTTGCGGCGCCTTGGTAGGCGGGCGAATAGTCATCCCAGTCAAAGCCGGCGTCCTCAACGAAGTCGTTCAGCGGATGCAGGAAGTCATAGATGTTTGTGCCCCAGGCATCGACGAAGGCGACGATATCAAATTCGGTGTTGGGATTGGTGGCTTCCAGGTAGAGCTGTTCCTGGAATGAGCCGAAGGGCAGATCACCCCAGCTGACCGAGATGCCGGTCATGGCGGTAAATTCTTCGTCGCCTTTGACAGCGGCGGAGGCGAATTGCGGCGCCGTGCTGCAGCAAATCAGGAAACTGAGTTGTGTGCCATCGTAGGGCTTGCTGGCATCCAGGCCGAAGGTGGCCGGGTCCATGATGTCTTGGGCGTGAACCGCCGCCATGGGCAAAGCCAGAAAAATAGCGAGCGTCAGCAGGCAAACGATTTTGCGAACATTCATTGAGAGCTTACTCCTTACTTGGTTCGGATACAGATGTCTTTGGCGCAGCGGAAGGATAGGACGGTTTGTCGCGCAAGTTTAACACAAGCCGCCGCAATTACAAAATGAGGCGACCGCCCGGCGCCGCGCCCCAATCAAAGATTACGCTATCGATGCTTCAGTCGATAGGGTTCCAGTGGAAGGTTTCGTCTTCGACCGTGACAGTTCCCAAGCCCGGGAAAGGCAGGTGGTAGAAGAGGGTGAGGACTCTTTCATCGGCGCAGCGTTGAAGCGTTTTCCGCCTTGTGGCGACAGCGAGCTCGGGATTCGAGTCGAAGGAGAAGTGCCAGTCGGTATGAGCGAATTGGAATGGTTGATGAAGGATGTCGACCACATGCAACAGCCTGTCGCCGCCCGATTGGACAAGCAGCCCGGAATGCCCAAGCGTGTGACCCTCCAGATTCACTACGGATACGCCAGGCGCGATTTCGTCGTCGCCCTTGACCAGTTTGAAACGATCGCGCAATGCGCTAAAGCGCGAGAGATTCTGCTGATCGGCTTCAGCCGCTGACGCCGCCCAGCGCCCAGTCCATTCATCCCATTCAGCCTGCGCCGTCACATAGAGCGCATTGGCGTAGACGGGATCGCCCTCGGCGTCGAAAAAACCAGCGATGTGATCGCCATGGAAATGGGTGAGGAATACGATGTCGATATCGGCTGGCGCGACGCCGAGGCTCGCGAGCCCGCGAAGCGCGCCGCCCATGCCTGCGGCGGATTCGCCGAAGCCGACGTCAGCCAGGATGCGGGTTGCGCCGCTTTTGATGTACAGCAAGTTGAGGCTGCCTGAGGGGGTTTCGCCGCCTAACGCGGACTCGATCTCGTCGCGGCTGGCGTTGGGATAGCGGCCCGCGAGGGAGTCCAGCGTCATTTCGGCCGCGCCTTCTTGCAGCGCGGCGCATTCGATATCGCCGATATTCAGCTGGTGTACGGTCATTTCCTGTCCTTTCGTCATCTAGCCGCTCAACTGCTGACCAAGGCGAGCGCGGTAAGCAAGAATATCAAGCCCGCACCCATGCGCGCGATGATTACCGCGCTGGTGGACATCGTGTATACCTTGAGAAGACCGAAGGCAAAGCTGATAAGCGCTGGGTATATGAGGCTGTGCCAGATTGGATTGTAAAGTCCGTCGATCTCAATAGGAAAGACAAGGTAATGCACCGCTACTTGAAGCAGGCTGGCGACAAGTATCCCTGTCCATGGTCCAAAACGCCAACGCAATGATGGCAGAAGCACCGCTTGAAAAACCAGCGATTCCGCGAGCGGCTGCATAAAAACCACAAGCAGCATAGCGACGATGACCGTGCGCGCGTCTTGCAGGTGAAACCCCAGTATCTCGGGTACTGGCAAAAATCGTCCGCTGCCAAGACCGACCAGAAGATCGATAACGAGGGCGACGCTCACGCCAACGAGGACGGCGATTGGAAGAGGGAATACGCCCCTTCGCAATTGCAGTTTGCGCCAGCTATCGGCACTGCTGCGGCGGTTGACCACGACGAAAATGATCGTGCTGGCCATGCCAATCGTCCAACTTAGCATGAGCCAGAAGGGCGTTATCTGATCGCTGTCCATGAGCGATGTTGCGAGCGCCGGTCCCACGCCTATTAAACAGACTAGCATGGCCAAGACTGTAAGCAGCGCGCCAAGCAGGCTCCAAGGCGGCTCGGCGGCTTCGGGCGCGCTAAGCTTCGCCATCAATGACATCTCACGGCGATCTATTGGGTCTATGGACATGTTAGGGAACGTCAGTCTAACGACTGCTCATGACTCTTTCGTACACTTCGATTGTCTCCTGCGCGGTTTTGCGCCAGGAGTAGTTGCTCGCCAGCGCCAAGCCTTGATTGATCATGGTTTCGCGCAATGGCGGTTGAATCAGCAGAGCCAGAATCGCGCCGGCCATCTCACGCGCATTATTGACGATAAAGGCGGCGTCTTCCAGTACCTCTTCAAATACGATGGCGTCCGAAGTTACCACCGGCGTTCCCGATGCCATCGCCTCTAGCGCCATTAAGCCGAAGCCCTCGTAGAGGCTGGGGAAGACGAATACGTCAGCCAGGCGATAGATCGCTGGTTTGTCCGCCTCGTCGACGAAGCCGATCCATTGAACGTAATCATCTATCTTGAGCCGGCGGCTGTATTCGCGCAAATCCGGGAAGAGCCGGTCATCATACTCTGGTTCGCGCCCGGCGATAACGAGGGGAAAGGTATCGCCATCCGCCTCGCCGACATAGGTGTAAGCCAGCAGCAGCTCGTTCACCTGTTTGCGCCAATCGAAGCCGCCGAGATAGAGGACGAAGTTTTCGGGCAGGTCGTATTTGGCGCGCACCGCTTCGTCGTTTTCGGCGCCGATCCGCGGATGAAAGCGCTCATCGGGCGCCAGGTAAGTGACGGCGATCTGGTCCTCAGGGATTCGAAGCTGCTCTTCGATATCGACCTTGGCGGTTTCGCTGATGGTGATGATGTGGTTGCTGCCGCGCGCGGCCGAACTGACGAGCGCGGTATAGAGCGCGGTGAGCAGCCCTTTACTGTAGACGGGATAAAGAAGGGGAATGACATCGAGGACAGTCGTTAATAATTTTACCGGGCAGGCCAACGGTGTTCCCCAGTAGGGCACATGGGCGATATCGGCGCCGATATCGCGCGCGGTTCGCGGGAAAGTGCGCTGTTCAAAATAGACTTTGCCCCACTTGCCGATGCTAAATCGCGACGCAGTCTCGATTGGCTTGACTGTCGATGGCAAATCCTTGGGCGCCTGAACCTGGGGCGGCAAGATCAAGGAGAGTTCAAGCTCTTTAGCAGCGACTGGCAGGTTCTTTATCAGTTGGCGCAGGTATTGCCCGCTGCCGGTTGATTCCTGGTCGTAGAACCAGCCGTTAATCGCGATATGCACGGCTTCCTCCGACCGCAGGGTTCACTGAGCGAAACGCGCGTGCCAGCGGCTAGCCAGTGTACATCTCGTTTTGATAGTGAGCGATGATTTGGTCTATCGTTTCGTCTAGCGAGGTTGACGGCTGCCAACCAATGGCGGACTGTATCTTGTCGATGCTGGGCACGCGGCGGCGGAAGTCCTCGAAACCGGGCTGCTGATAGGCTTGCTCGTAAGGAATGAGCGCGATCTCGGAGGCGCTATCGGCGCGATCGCGAATGAGCTTGGCGAGCGCCATGATGCTGATTTCTTCGTCGCTGCCGATATTGTACAGTTCGCCGATGGCGGAACCGCATTCAGCCAGGCGCTGTATCGCCCCGACCACATCATGCACGTTGGCGAAACAGCGTTGCTGCTGCCCGTCGCCGTATACTTGAATTGTTTCATTCGCCAGCGCCCAGCGCACGAAGCGCGGCACCACCATGCCGTATTGCCCGACTTGGCGCGGACCGACGGTGTTGAAGAGCCGAAAGAGGGTGACGGGCAAGCCGACTTCCTCGTGATATGCAAAAGCCAGGAATTCGTCAATCGCCTTGGAGGCGGCGTAGCTCCAGCGGCTGCGCCTTGTCGGACCCGATAGCGTATCATCGTCTTCGCGGAAGGGAAACTTGACGCCCTTGCCATAGACCTCGGATGTGGAAGCGATGAGGATGCGGCGGCGATAGCGGCTGGCTGTTTTGAGGATCATCTCGGTGCCGCCGATATTCACTTCGATGGTATTAATCGGCCGGTCGATGATATTGCGCACGCCAACGGCCGCCGCCAAGTGAAAGATAATGTCGCATTCGCTGACGAGACGGTCAATGACGTGGATATTGCGGATGTCCTCGACCGCGTAGCTGAAATTGGGATCCGACATGAGGCAGGCGATATTTCGCAAGTCACCGGTCGACAGATTGTCGATGACGGTTACCTGATAGCCGCTGGCTAGCAGCCGCTCGGCGAGATGACTGCCGACGAAGCCAGCGCCGCCAGTGATCAGAGCACGGTTCATGTCCCTTCTTCTCCGTTCAGCGATATAGGTAGCATACGTGCATTCTACACGTGAAACGCCAATGTGGCTTGATTGTCAAGCGCAGGCTTTACCGGCGGCGCGCGAGATAAAGCAGCGCGACCGTCTCTCGAATGACTGTCCCGGCGAAGGCATCGTTGATAAGCGTCTCGACGTCCGAGAACAGCCTTTGCCGTTTCGAGTCGCCCAGCATCCGGTGATCGGAGAAGGTGCCCAGAAGCTCGATATAGGCGCGCGCCTTGTAACTTGTCGCGACGTAGTGCCTGCGAATTTCAAGTTCGTCGAAATAGCCACTGCCGGGGATAAGGGCTTCGTACTCAGTGGCGACCTCAGCCGGAGGAGGCGGCGCAACATAGTCGCTGGTCAATTCGGGCGCGACCGCCCGGTAAATCTGTTGCACGGCGCGGAAAAAGTCACGACTTTTCTCCGTCTGGACGGGCCGATGCCAGAATACAGCGAGCGCGCCGCTTGCCTTCAACAACTCGTGCGCCTTCTGGAAGCGGATGCGGGGATCGATCCAGTGGAAGGCGGTGGCTGACAGCAGCAGTTCATAAGTGGCTGGCTGGCACGAGTAGGCTTCAAAGCTGACGCAATTGACTTTGACATTGGGGAAATTCGCCAGTTTGGCGCTGGCGATGGCAGCCATTTCCGCGCCCGGTTCGAGGCAGTCGATGGTGAATCCGCGCTGCGCCATGGGCAGCGTCGCTTGCCCGCCGCCAGCTCCGACTTCCAGGACGCGGGCATTATCAGTGAGATTGGCATAGCTGACGATATCTTCGAAGAGAGCGGCGGGATATCCCGGGCGAGCGCGGTTGTATAGTTGAGCGACTTGATTGTGGATGAGCGTCTGTTGGCTGCATTCGGTCATGCGAGCGTTCAAAACCGATTCTGCATTGAGCTGGCATAACCGGTCAGTTCGGCGTAACCGTAGCCGGTTTTGTCGCCGCTGACGCTCACCGCGCCTTCCCAATAGACGATGTCGGCGCTGTGCAGTTCCTGGTCAGCCGCCAAGGGAGAAACCAGAATGCTGAATCCGTCTTCGCCGCGGACGGTAATCTCCCAGCCAGCGGGATATTCCGCTTCGCTATGGGGGCTGCGCCAGGCGCCGGTGACGGCGATGGAGAAGTCGGAGGAATCGAGGTAGCGCGTGCTCCCGTCGCCATAAATGGTTAGGCCGCCGAAAGTGGGTTCGATGCCACCGTCAATCTGGCGGATCTGCCCGACCATGAGCTCGGTATTGTCGTCGAAGATCAATCCATACCAATCCCATCCACCTGCGTTTTCGCCCAGGGCGGAGGTGCTGAATTCATGATCCATCCAACTGAATCCGCTGACATCAAAAGCCTGTTGACCAATCGTGATCGTCCCTTCAGTCAGCAATCTGCTTAGGCTGTAGTAGTAGCTGGCGTTGCCGATTTCGCCGCTCTTTGGGCTCAAGCCCCGATCGCCTTGCAGCGCCGGGCGTTTCAATTGGTAAAGATGCAAAGCGATGGCGTAGTCGGTGCTGGCGGCGGTGATTTGCGTCTTATTGGCATTATCGTCTTTGGCGATGACCTGCCAATCTTCGAGCCAGACGCGGTAAAGCGGTTCGACAGTAGCGCCAGCCAGGCCGGCGCCGCCACGGGCATAGCGCAGGTCATGATTAAACTCCGCATTGGCGATGTCGCTGACGGTGAAATGCGCCATGTAAATGTCATTGGTACGGAACTCCGAGTCCGATAATTTGGCGAGCGGCGCGATGGCGCGGCGAAAGATTGTGAATTGGTAGCCGAATCGCCGGTCGTCGGTTGTCGCCAGAACGCCGGTGTAATACCACCATTCGGTTTGAAAGTTCGGATGGGCGCCATGATCGCGCGGGAACTGCCAGTCCCAGGGCTCAATGGCGCGGTCGAATCCGCTAGTGTCCTCAGGTGGCGCTTCCAGCCGCGTACGGGCGCTGAGCCTTAGGCTGCTGGGTGGCTCATAGAGGCTGATTCCGAAGAGAAGGATCAGCCCAATGAGCAGCAGGAGAATGATGATGCGCCAATTCATGTCTTGTAGCCTGGAAAGTAGTCTCCATATTGCGGCCCGGCTGATTATGCTTGCCGGAGCCAAAGGTTGCAAGGCACTTGCCAGATAACTCCTGTCGCGACAGAAAGGCGGCGGCGCATTGACCGTTCGCTAGATTGCAATGACCGAGTTTCGATATCGGACATCAGATTCATCGACGAAAATTTGCAAGATAGAAAAGATAAGATAAATTAGTCATCAAATAATTCATTGAGATTCAGTTTGTTCGATATCTTCTCCCTTTCACACTTCGCTGCGTCGTGAGCTTGCCTTTCTGAAGTATGATCTGGTTTTCCCCTGATTCTGCTTCTGCAACAAGCGTCATCTAATGTTCGCGCTCTGGATGAGCAGATTCAAGTCCACGTTATGCGGTTGATAATATTCTTGGAAATAACGATGTCTTCTTTCAAACGTCACGATTGCTTTCTGGCGCGGCGGATCCAGCGGAAGCTGCTTTTGCAGGCCGTCCTTTTCGTTTTGCTCAGCGCGCAGTCTGGCGCGGTACAAGCACAGTCCGGCTGGTATCACTGCGATATACCGGTCCTCAATTACAAGGGACCGGGGGACCTCTTTTCCTGCAGACCGGTCTCCTTCGATTGGCTCTGCAATATTGCCCGAATCACCTCCTTTTGCAAAAGCTCCTCCTCCAGGGGCAGCAAGAACATAAAGAGCGACGATGGCAAGGACGGCAGGGGTGTTACCGCCTCAAGCCTTTCGTCAGGTGTCGCCGGCTCGCCGATGAACATCCAGCGGATCGGCGCGGCGAGCATCGGCTTGCGGTGGGTCATTGACGCCGGCTACATTGATGCGGTCGATGTATGGGGTGAAGACGCGCAGGGCGAGGTCTGCCTGAACGGAGTTGGTTCGCTTCTCTTCATAGACACCGGCACATCACCCCGCGCCCAATCCTGGCTTGATGCAACTCGGCGAGACGGCCGAACTTGCGCCTCGCTGGATCGGCCTGGCATGCTGATACTCATGCCGGCCGCAGCGCGGGCTCAGCAATGTGGCATCATTACGACGGGACATCTTAAACTGCGTACAGGACCTACCATCGATGACGTGGTCATCGGCTTCGTGCCTCGCGGAACGAGGCTGCTACCCATAATGCGGAACGAATATTGGGTCAATGTTGAATACGAGGACGAAACGGGCTGGATCAGCGCTGCTTATGTAAGCGACGACTGCAGCGATACGGTTGGCCGCGCTTCAACGGCGGCCCGACACGGGGAGGACCACATCTGCACCACGGGCCATCTCAAGCTGCGCACAGGACCTTCCGTTAAAGACGAGGTCATCGATTACGTGCCGCGCGGAACATTTCTGCTACCCATATTGCGGAATAAATACTGGGTCAATATTGAGTATCAGGGGGAGTCGGGCTGGATTGGCGCAGCCTATGTAAACGACGAGTGCCGCCGAGCGGATGTTGTTGAGCTTCCGGCGCGAAAAGAAGCTGACCGCATCTGCACGACAGGCAAGCTCCGGGTGAGGGCGGGTCCTGCGCTGGACGCAGAGACCATCGGATTTGTGCGCAGCGGCGTAAAACTACGAGTCGTATCGCGAGTGGGGTCGTGGCTCGGATTTGTCTTTCGGGGAGAAACAGCCTGGATCGGCGCCGCATACGTGAACGAAGATGGCGACTGCGGCTGACATCGCATTCTACGAAAACCAGCTTCAACATCCCCCGCGGTGATGACAGTGGATTTCAACTGGCAAGGCCTGCGACATCAAGCACGGCATGCAGCAGTACATTACAGACCGCTTCGAGGTCTTCGGGCTCGGCGCTCTCCGATTCGTGGTGGCTGATGCCATCTTTGCAGGGGGCGAAGAGCATCACGGTCGGGACGCGATTAGCGACGTAGCAGGCGTCATGACCGGCGCCAGATGTAATATACTGATGAGAGACACCTAGCCGTTCACAGGCGCATTTTACGGCGGCGACGCAGCGCTCGTCAAAGGCGACCGGCGCTGTGTATGAGATTTGCTCCAGCGAGAGCTCCAATCCTATATCTTCAGCGGCTTCATGGCAGACTGCGCGCAGGGCGCTGTCCATTGCTGAAAGGGTTTCGGCTGCGGGATGGCGCATGTCGACGGTGAAGTCGACGCGGCCAGGAATGACATTGCGCGAGCCGGGTCCGACATTGACCTGGCTGCCGACCGTGCCGCGGGCGAGCGGAGCGTGTTCATGCGCGATATCGTCGACAGCGCTCACCATGCGCGCCATACCCAGCAGGGCGTTGCGCCTTCCCGCCATCGGCGTCGAGCCGGTATGTTGGGCGAAGCCTTCGAGCGAAATATCGTACCAGCGAAATCCTTGCGCCGCATTGACGACGCCGACGGCGATACCCTCGCTATCGAGGATGGGACCCTGCTCGATATGGCATTCGAAAAACGCCGAAAACTCATGGTCGCGAACAGGCGTTTCACCCAGATAGCCGATGCGTTTGAGCTCGTCGAGCACGGTCGCCCCGGTATCGACCGCGACGCGAGACTGCGCCCAGTCCAGGTCGAAGACGCCGCCATAGACGCCCGATGCCAGCATTGCCGGGGCGAAGCGGGCGCCCTCTTCGTTGGTCCAATTGACGACTTCCAGCGGCGCGACCGTGGTGATGTGGTGATCGTTCAAGGCGCGGATCACTTCCAGCCCCGCCAGCACACCAAAGACACCATCGAATTTGCCGCCGTAGGGCTGGGTATCAAGGTGGCTGCCCATGCCGACTGGCGCCATGTCGTTGGTAGTGCCGGCTCGCAGCGCGAACATGTCGCCCATATTGTCAATGGTCAGGCTCATACCGGCGTCGGCGCACCAGTTGGCAAAGAGATCGCGCGCCTGCTTGTCCTCATCGCTGAGAGTGAGTCGATGGCTGCCGCCGGCGCGGGTAGCGCCGATCTTCGCCATCTCCATAATGCTGTCCCAGAGCCTTGCGCCATGGACGCGGATGTGGTCGGTCATCGTTGTTCTCCCAAGGGCGATCCGGTGGTTTGCCCCTAAGTTTTTGCAAGTTTGTGGGCGAGTCGCCGCCTCGCCCCTACGAATAATCCTTTAAGAGAGGGTCATCGGCGCGCGCCTGCCGCTCGCGCAGCGAACCCTTCAACTGATTGACCAATGCGGACTTAGCCGGATCATCTATCAAATTCGTCGTTTCGTATGGATCGGCCGACAGGTCGAAAAGCTGCCAGGTGACTCTGCCATCGACGACGGTCTGGATCAGCTTGTTGCGTTCGTTCTTGATGCTGCGCTGATAGGGCGCGCCCCGCGGATCGCCGTAAACGCCCTGATAGGCGGAGAAGATCTGGCGGCGGTGCATATAGGTGTCTTGGCGGAGTAGCGCGTTCATACTGTGACCGGCGGTGCTGCTCGGCACGGCGACGCCGGCGCATTCGAGCAGCGTCGGATATAAGTCGAGCAAATACAGCAGCGCGCCGCAGCGCAAATCTACCGGCACGCCCGGTCCGCGCATGATAAGCGGGATGCGCATGCTGTGGTCGTATAGATTCTGCTTGCCCATCAGCCCGTGTTGGCCGACGCCCAAGCCGTGATCCGACGTATAGATGACGATAGTATTTTCGCTCAGTCCGCGGGCATCCAATGTATTGAGGATGCGGCCGATATCATCATCCATGTGCGATATCATGCCGTAGTAGTCAGCGATATGGCGCTTGATCTCGTCTTCGCCGCGCGGATAGCCAGCCAGGACCTCGTCGCGGATATCGCGAACGCCGATATCGAAGGGATGCTCGGGCAGGAAATTCGGCGGCAATTCGATCTCGGCGGGATTGTACATCGTATCGAAAGGCGGCGGTGGCGTACGCGGATCGTGGGGCGAAGTGAAGGCGATATAGGCGAAGAAGGGTTCGACGTCATCGGCGTTGCGCGTGTTGAGAAAGTCGATGATCTCGTCGCTGAAAACAGTTGTGGCAAATCCATCGGCGATATAGGTCTCTTCAGGCGGATATTCACCGGCGGGGTCGAAATCATTGACGGGCATGGCGTATTGATCGTTCATGCCGCCGAAGAAGACCATCCCGCTCTCGCCAAAGCAGCGGGCGTAGCTGCCGCGCCGATTATGCCATTTGCCAGTACCGAAGGTGGTGTAGCCGTTCTGTTGCAGCAGCTCGGGCAGCAATGGCGCATCATCCGGCAATGGATCGGGCGTATGGAAGAGGCCGCAGCCGGACATCAACATACCGCGGCTGGGCATGCAGACGGCGCCCGAAGTGGAGCCCATGATATGCGCTTGGGTGAAGCAGGTTCCGCCCGCCATCATCCGGTCGAAGGTCGGCGTCGATACCGCCTCCGTACCCAGCGCGCCAAGGGCGGAGTGGCGGTGGTCGTCGGCGATCATGAAGAGGATGTTGGGTCGGTTCATGGCGCCTGCTTTCTTCGCTTGGCCTATACGACGATGATACAGCTTGACGGCATGGCTGGTCAAGCTCGTACGGGAAGGCTATAATGACTTTCGGAGATTTAGAGATGTGCGGTTTCATAACGCCGGGCATATGGGAATGACAGATGGTCATGAACTAAAGGACATTCGACGGAGCATCCTGCAAATCTTGGCAACCGCGATTGATCGGCACGATGTGCATTCGGAAGGACGTGACATAGAAAAGCCACACAAGCGAATGAAGGGCGAAAAATTCCGTCCACTCCAGATCGTCGACCTTGACCTTCGCAAGTCTACGCTGGCGCAAGGCACCAAGAAAACATACCTCTTCCATTTCAGAGTCTCCGAGGCAGCTCCCAAAGAATGGATTAAGCTCTTTGACGATTACTATCCCAACGACAAATCAGTTCTTGGCAATGCCGCTGCCAAATGCGTCGGCTCACATATTGTTGTCCGCGCTCATAAAGACCAAATCTCCGCAATCAAAGATCATCTCGATGACTATGTAGCACGCACTAACCGCCGTTACAGCAACTCATTAGACCGCACTTGGAATGCCCACCTTCAAGCGATTCGCCAAAAGGAGGAACTAGAGGAACTCCGAGACGCTATGTTCCCAGGCCGTAAAGGCTGACAATAGAATCACTTACTGATTGGCGCGTTCTTTAGGATGTACTCCAGATTTTCCTACACTCCCAACGATTCTGGCGCACCAAGCGCGACGGTGGATGCTTAAAACTTGTTTATATTTATTCCGCGCGCTATGCTCGTATGTAAAGGTGAGTTCAAGGTCAAGGAGGCGCCCATGCCAAATGCTTGACGCAAGAATTGCATAGTTCGATAAATCTATTTTAGGAGATGAATGAAGATGAACAGGTTCAGATTGTTATTGGTGATTGCGTTGCTGCTGGCGGCGACAATCGGCGTGACTTCCCAGGACGACGCTCTGGTCAGCGAAGCCGGCACTGGGGAAATCCAGCTGCTCTTCTGGAACGGCTTAACCGGTCCCGATGGCGAGACCATGATCCCGATGATCGAGGACTTTGTAGCGCAAAACCCCGATGTCTCGGTGCGTATGGAGCGCCTGAATTGGACGCAGCAATACTTCCCGAAACTGCTTGCCGGTTTGGCCGCGGGCAATCCGCCAGATATCTTCTTGATGCACGAGTACGAGATGACGCAGTTCAACACCATGGGCGTCTTGCGCGACTTGAGCGACATGTATTCGAATAATGGCGGTCCGATTCCAATCGAAGATGTTTCTCCCGCCATCATTGACTCGCTGACGGACCCCAATGGCAGGATAATGGGCGTGCCGCTGGACTTCCATGGCTACGGTGAATGGCACAACTGTGATTTGTTTGACGCGGCTGGGGTGCCCTGCGATACGGTGGCGACCACTCCCGACGAATACCTGGATCTGGCCAAGAAACTGACGCTGGATGGCAACGGCAACAACGCGCATTCAGACGACTTTGATCCGGACAATATCGTCCAGTGGGGCACGTCGATCTTTTGGTACCGTCCTGGCTTCCTGACGGCGCTGGCGCAGAACAGCATGAGCTGGGCCGATGATATGGGCAACGCGCTGCTGGAAGATCAGGCCATCATCGATACGATGCAGTGGTTCCAGGATCTGGAATGTGTGCACCATGTAGCGCCGCCGCCGGCTGGTTTCGACCGCTATCGCGCCTTGTCCATCAACATGGCGATATTCAATCACGGCAGTTGGGCTTGGAATTTCGTTAGCCAAAACGTGCCGAACTGGATGGCGCTGCCCTATCCGGCATTAGGCGAAGAGGGTAATCACGCTGTCTGGGCTAGCGCGCACGTCTTCTATTTGCCTATTCAGGCGGAAGGCGAACGTCTGGAGGCATCCAAACGTTTCCTGGCGTACATGTCGGATGCTGGTTTGGATTGGGCGCATTCGGGTATGCCGCCGGCGCGCATTTCGCAGATCGAAAACATGGATCCGGAAGTGTATCCTTCTGCTTCGACCTTCGGCGCCAATTTGCTGGAGAACGGCGTCTTCGATCGGCAGCATCGCAACTGGCTGGAAATCGAAGCGCAATATGCCGATGCGATGGCACGCGCTTTCGAGAGCGAATGTGAAGTCTCGATGGCGGATGTCTTCCCCGAGGCGAACGCGCGCATCCAGCGTATTTTGGATCGCTATAACTAGGCGATACCCCCACACCCAAACCCCTCTCCGGCGGTCGGTGTCGTAGGGCGGTGTCTACGCGCCTTACGCGACCCATAAAGGGAGAGGGGCCTAAACGGCGCGACGCGGGTCAGCCACCGGCTGACCCCTACAGGCATCGTATGTTTCGAAAATGCAGGGTCGACTCCGCGAGTCGCCCACACTGGCGCTAGCGAGAAACTTGGGATGCGCGGATGATCGGCCGCTTGAAGCAATCGTTTCTGCCTGAGAAAAGAAGCGCCGCCGGAAGTTGGCGGACCTGGAAGTGGTACGTCAGCAACTACGCTTTCATTCTCCCGTTCATGATTCTCTTCGTCATTTTCATTCTACGTCCCATACTCGCCAGCCTGCAGATGAGTTTCTTTCGCTGGGAGATATTTGGTCCCAAGCCCTTCATCGGTTTCGAAAACTATGAAGAGCTGCTGACTGACGATCTTTGGTGGACGGCGCTGCGCAACACGGTCTATTTCGCGTTTCTGACCAGCGCATTGCTGACGACGATTCCAATTTTCATCGCCATCGCGTTGAATTTGCCTCTTCGAGGGCGGAATGTTTTTCGCACCTTGTTCTTTTTCCCTTATGTGTTGAGCGCATCGGTCGTTGGCTTGGTGATGAGATGGCTACTGGGTCAGCAATTTGGCATCGTCAATTATCTGTTCGGCACAGTCGGCATCGGTCCCATACCCTTTATTGCCGATTCGGACTTGGTAATCCCCTCGTTGAGTGTGATTACGCTATGGTGGGCTTTCGGCTTCCCCATGTTGATTTACCTGGCTGGGCTGAGCAATATTCCGCAAGACATTTATGAAGCGGCTCGGATCGATGGCGCGAGCGGCTGGCAGATGACGCGCTTTATCACGATTCCCTTGCTGCGGCCGATCATCCTCTTCGTCGCGGTTACGCAGTTGATCTCGCACTTCCAGGTTTTCGCCCAGCCATACGTGATCACCAACGGCGGACCGGCACAAGACTCCTTCACGGTGATCTTTTATATGTTTCGCGCCGCCTGGACTTATTTCCGCATGGGTTTTGGCACGGCCATGGCAGTGCTGCTTGCAGTAATCATTATGGCCTTCACATTGCTTCAATTCCGCTTTGGCGGGCGCCGTCTGGAATACTAAGGAGCGGGTGTGCAAGCGCAGGCGCAACCCCCGGTAGAGACAGATATCACTACGCAGATTTCACGCATAGCGCTTTATGTGCTGTTGATCATCCTTGCGATCGCCATCCTCTTCCCCTTTTATTGGATGGTCGCGACATCATTGAAAACGAATCCGGAAGCCTTTTATTATCCGCCGGACTTTTACCCGCCAGAGCCGACTCTGGAACACTATCATGAGATTATGACGCGCGGTGATATCAATGTGCCGCGCTGGGGTTGGAATAGTCTGGTCATTGCGGTCGCCACGACGGTTGTCACGCTCTTGGTGACCAGCTTGGCCGCTTATGGCTTTGCCCGGCTGGATTTCCCTTTCAAGAATCTGATCTTCATCGTGGTCATATTCACGCTGATGATTCCATCGCAGATCTACATGATCCCCAATTATCTGCTGGTGCGCGATCTCGGCTGGTTGGATACCTATCACGCGGTGATTTGGCCCGCCGCGCCCAATGTCTTCGGCTTATTCTTGCTGCGTCAGTTCTTTTCTACCTTTCCGCGCGAACTGGAGGAGGCGGCGATTGTCGACGGCGCGAGCCGCCTGCGCATATACTGGCAGATTTTGATTCCGGTCAATCGCAACGCGCTGATTGCGCTTGGAATCTTTGTGTTTTTGCACTCCTGGAACGATCTGTTCTGGCCGCTGATTGTATTGAGCCGTGTTGAAAATCGAACGCTGCCGGTGGGCTTGGCGGTTTTGGCGGGCGCGTATGGCGCGGGTGATTCGTTCTCTGAACCGGCGCTGATCATGGCGGCCAGCTCCATGTCGAGCATACCGGTGCTCATCGTTTATGTTGTGTTCCAGCGGCGGATCACGCAGAGCTTCATGCTCACGGGCATGGGCGGGCGCTGAACAAGGAAAAACTACAAAATGTTCAATCCGATACCCGAAGTCATGACCGTGCCCAAATTTGAGGGTGGCGGGATTATCAGCTTTCATGAGAAGGACGTTCCGGTGCCGGGGACGGGTCAGCTGCTGCTGCGGGTGGGCGCGAATGCGCTTTGCGGCTCGGAGCGCGGTCAGTTCTACGATGGCAGCGAGGTTACGCCCGGGCATGAAGGCGCCGGTATCGTCGCCGCGGCTGGCGCGGGAACTAGTACGCCAGTCGGGACGCCGGGCGCGGTCTTCTTGATGGACTTCTGCGGTAAGTGCCGCAGCTGCGCGCTGGGCTTCACCAATCAGTGCCTGGCCAAGCGAGCCGATTACGGTTTCAATGAGGACGGCGGTTTCGGCGTATATGAGTTGGTCAACGAGAATGTCTTCTTCGCCGTCGACGACGACATGACGCCGACCGAGGCGACGCTGCTGCTGGATATTATGGGCACAAACGGGCACGGCGTCCGGCGGGCGCGGCTGATGCGGAAGGACATTGAATCGGCTGTGGTGACGGGCGCGGGACCAATCGGGCTGGGTATGCTGGCGATGCTCAAAGTGATGTTGGGCTTTGAACTGCCCGTCGCGATTACGGATGTGATCTCGTATCGGCTGGCGCTGGCGGAACGGATGGGCGGGCTGCCTGTCAATGTGGCGGAGACGACGCTGGCTGAGGGCTTGCAACGTCATGGCTTGGCGCAAGTGGATGCGGCATTTGATACCAGTGGAAGGGGAAGCGCGCGCCGCGAAGCGCTGGACCGTCTGTCGCAGCGTGGCGTTTTGCTGTGTATCGGACACGGGCAGGGGCTTGAGCTCGCGATTTCGCCTGACTTGATTGGACCCGAGCGGGCGGTGATCGGCAGCGAGTATTTTTGCTACGACGAGTTGCCCGGCAACCTCGCACATTTGCGCGAGCACAAAGATTATCTGATGCAAATCATCACCCATCGTCTGCCGGTGAGCGACATTCAATACGCCTTTGAGCTCTTTTTCGCCGGCGACACCGGCAAGGTAGTCATCGAGCAATGAGCCGAATCAAGGTGGCGCTGGTCGGGGCGGGCGGCTGGGGCTATCAGCATGCGCGGGTATTCTCGGCGCGGGATGATGTAGCGCTTTGCGCCGTCGCCGGGCGAACCGAGGAACGGACCAGGGCGCGCGCAGAAGAATTCGGCATTCGCTACTACCTCGATATCGAAGAAATGCTCGCTGCCGAGAAGCCCGATCTGGTCAGCCTTAGTCTGCCTAACATGGGGCACTTCGAGCCGACGCTACAGGTGATTCAAGCGGGTGTTCCGCTGCTGGTGGAGAAGCCGCTGGTCTTTGATCTGGACGAAGCGGAGACCTTGCTGCGAGAGGCGGAAGCGCGCGATCTCTTTTTCGCTATCAACTTCAATCATCGCTATGCCAAGCCCGTGCAGATGGCGAAGGCTGCGATTGACGCCGGACGAGTGGGTGATATAGTCTTTGCCACCTGGCGCTTCGGTGGCGAAGGCTCCTGCGAGCATCATCCGCATGCCAACTTGATTGAGACACAGTGCCACGGCTTTGATATGCTGGAGCATCTCTGTGGTCCTATCTCGTCAGTGCAGGCGGAGATGACCGAAATGACCGGTAAAGGATTCAGCACGATGGCGCTGTCGCTGAAGTTCGCCAATGGCGCGGTGGGCAGCCTGGTTGGCTCCTACGACTCCTCCTACGCCTTTCCTGGGACGCATCAGGTGGAGACAAACGGTACAGAGGGTCGAATCACGATCGACGATACTGTCAAGCGCTACCGCTTTCATCGCCTTGGCGAGGAGACTGGAGAAGTTTGGGAAGCGGGATACTTCAACGATTTCGATCGGGAGTTTCACCGCACATTTGACCGATACCTCGGTCCGATGCTCGACGCTTTCAAACGCGGGGCCCAACCACCGGTTCATGCGCGCGCTGGTCAACGGGCATTGGCGCTTGCCTGGGCGGCCATCGAATCGTATGAGACCGGTCGGAGAGTTGATGCAAGGTATTCGGCATTGCGCGGACGGTGATGCCGGCCGAAGACCGGGGCCTGGCGGCGCGGCGTCATCAGAATTTAAGATTTCTGTGCTAAGCTAGACTCATGTCCATCGGCTTAAACAAACAGGTGACTCCAATGGTTCGTCTTATAGCGGCGCTGCTAGCTACCGCCCTGTATATGATTCCCTCGATAGCGCAATCCAGCGAGGCGGAATTGACGCTTGAACATGATACGAGCGTGCGTATCGCGTCCTGGACCGCTGACGAAACGCGCATCCTCACGGCGGAAGGCAACGGCGCGCTTCACGTCTGGTCGGCTGAGGAAGGCGAGCGCCTGCTCAAATTCCGCGAGGGCGAGAGCACGGCGACACATGCGCATTGGGTTCTGGACGATACGGCAATCCTGTCGGCGCATGAATCCGGCGCGGTTCTCTTGAGCGATGCCGCGGATGGCGCGACCATCGCCAATTGGAAGCTGAATGGTTTGCCAATCGCGCTGGAGCTGAACGCGGGGGGAAGCGCGGCGCTTGTGTTTACGCGTGCGGGCGACGGCGCGGTCCTTGCGCTTAAAGACGGCGAGTTGACGCGGCGTTTTGAGGCGCCGATGGAAGCCAGCGGCGCAGTTTGGAGCGCGGATGAGACGCAGGTTCGCGCCTGGTCGGAAGCGGGGCGGATCTATGCGTGGGATGTCGCCAGCGGCGAAGCCTTCGAATACGCGCTGCCGCAACGGAGCATGCTGCTTGGCTTGGCTTGGAACGCGGATGAGACGCGCTTGCTTGCTTGGTTCACCAATGGCGCCGTGCAGGTCTACGAGACTGATGGGAGATCTGTGCGTGGCCGGGCGCTTAGCGGCGTGCGCCACCGCAGTTTTGTCAAGCGGGCGATCTGGTCGGCTGATGAATCGATGGTGATGTCCTGGGCTGGCGATGATACGGTGCATATCTGGTCAGTCGCTGACGGCAGTTCACAGCGCGTTTATCGCCACGATGACTGGGTGATCGGCGCGCGCTGGGATGACGCGGAAGAGAGGGTGCTCTCCTGGTCGCATATCTACGTTTATCTCTGGCAAGACGACCAGTTTCTGCGGCGCTTCCGGCATGGAAACCTCGTCAACGGCGCGGTCTGGAATGATGCTGGCACGCGGATTCTGTCCTGGTCCTGGGATGGGACTGCACGAGTTTGGCGCGTTTGATCCGTGGCTAGATGAGCATACCCACTGCCGCGACTGCTCCCAGAGGTGTGAGCAGGCCAATCAGGACGCCGATGAATATTTGAGTTGGCGTGTGTCGACCCAATACCAAACGAGCGAGCGCAACCAGCAATAGCACCGGCAGAAACAAGATTCCCTGATTGAATCCGTATATCAAACTGGTGGCGGAGATTACGCTCGCCATGCCGGCGGCGTGGAAGCTGATGTGCACAAAAAGCGTGCCGACCAACATAAGCGCCAATTTAACGATGGTCACCAGCGTCACCAGATAGAGAACGGGGCTGGCGTCGAAGCGAGGAAAAACCGCCAAGCAGCACAGTCCGCCGATGATGGCGATGGAATACGGGATATACCGATCTCGGCTTTCGCGCATATTTACATCGCTGATTCGTCCATTGCGAACCATGAAAGTGACGAAGAAGATGGGCGCGCCGCAGACGGCAATCGCGAATAGGGCGGCGAAACCCAAGTCTGCGCGCCGCAGATCGGCCGTGGAGGTCATGGCGATTGCAAATACCCAGGCCGCCCACACCACCGGCGGACTGAGCAGGAGCGACGCGAGATAAGCCCAAAGATGCTCTTCTGATTCGACTCGATGGCGGAGCGCGGCTGGCAGCGGCAAACGGGTGTCCATGGCTTGGTCTCTGGTTGCGCGACTAGATTGTCATTATATCAGTCTACAAACCAGGAGCGCTAAAGGCAAAACTCCCGTCCCTGCGATCGAAAAGACGCAGGCGATGAGAAAACGGTTGGGCGATCCCTTTTATGGGCAGTGTCGAACGTCAAGAATCCAGCAGATCGAGCAAGCCGGCTGGATAAAGTGGCGGCGCGTCTTTGGCGCGAAAGAAATCGAGCGACTTCCAGCTTGCCTGGTAGAGCATTTCGTCGTCATCCGCGCCTTCTAATAGGGCGTCATCATCATTTAGCGCCGGGTCCGTGAAGCGGCCATCAAAGACGAGGATGATTTCATGTCCGGCTTTGCCTTCATAAGAGAATATGTTCTCGAAGGCGCCCAGGTAGACGACGTCAACGACTTCCGCGCCGAGTTCTTCCCTGACTTCGCGAATGACGGCCTCCGCGCCCCGCTCGCCGAAGCTGATCCCGCCACCGATTGGCCGGTAGAAGGTCTGGTCTTTCACCGCATCGTATCCACGGGCGACCAGGATCTTGTCGCCGCGGCGGCATAGGCAGAGAGCGAGCGGTCGAATGCGGCGTTTTTTCTTTTTCTTGGCCATGTATGTTTGCGCTTCGACGGGCGAGACTTGTCTCGCCCCTACAATTGTAGAATTGGCTAGCGCGGCTCATTCCATTTCGAAGCGTGTGCCCAGCGCCTTGGGCGGGTCGGAGCGCAGGAAGGCGCGCAGGCGTCGCTGCACGGCGCGCGGCATATACTGCAGCAGGCGCTCGGTCAGCCCGCCGCTGACGATGAGCAGCGTAACAATCATCAGCAGCCAGGGCAGGGTGTTTAGCAGAACGAACGGGAAGTTAATCTCCTGGCCGAAAATGAAGAGGCCGTTGGTCTGAATATAACTGGCGACTGCGCGCAGGGCGGCGAAAAGATAAGCGCCCAAGACAACGCGGAAGGGATGCCAGCCGCCGAAGATCACGATGGCGAGGGCGATCCAGCCATCGCCTTGCATCGCTGGCGGGCTTGACCAACCCGGCTTGACATTGAGCGAGTAGGCCGCCCCCGCCAAGCCGACCAACGCGCCCCCGAGGAAGGTATACCAATAGCGCAGGCGCTGCACCTGGGCGCCGCGGGCATAAGCCGCTTCGGGTCGTTCGCCGATGGCGCGCAGGGTCAAACCGCCGCGGGCGCGAAAGAGCCAGAACCAGATGCCAAACATCAAAATGTAGCTGAAATAAACGAGGAGGTTCTGTTCAAAGAAGATAGTTCCCAGGATGGGAATATCTTCCAGCAGCGGTATGGCGAAGCGCTTGATCTGGGGACCGGGGATGCGGGTGAAGTCAGCGCCGAGAAAGCGCGCCAGTTCAGCCGCCAGCAGCGTCAAGACGAAACCGACCGCGACTTGATCGCGCCGGAGCTTGATGCTGGAGAATCCGACCAGGGTGGCGATCAGCGCGCCGACCAGCATGGCGACGGCAATGCCGAGCGCGATCTGCATGGGCACATCCAGCACGCCGGCTTCCTGGGCGGTCCAGGCGGCGGCGAATCCCAGCACAGCAGCCAGCGCCAGGCTGCCATCCAGCGACAGATTGACCACGCCGGCGCGCTCGGTGATGGTCTCGCCCAGGCTGGCGATCACCAGTGGCGTAGCCGTGCCGACAATGCTGCTTAATGTGTTGAGGAATTCTTCGTTCATCGCGCTCACAACCAATTGTAGGGGCGAGGCGGCGACTCGCCCACATTCCAACAGATGCCGCGCAACAGCGGGCGATTCACAGAATCGCCCCTACATCAGATGATTCTTGTGCTTCATCCTCATCTTCCAGCGTACCCGGGAAGAAGACCTCCTGTACGCCATGGAAGAGAATGACAAAGAGCACAAGCAAGCCTTGCAGCACGCCGGCCAGCGACGAATCCAACTGGAGCGCGATCTGCAATCGGGTGCTGCCGGTGAGGATTGCGGCGAAGGCGAAGGCGATCAGCGGCACCCAGAGCAGGCGGATGCTCAGCAGCAGCACGACCAGCAGACCGAGAAATCCGATGCCGCCCGATACAAGCGGGCGCATGTTGTCGAAGGTGAAAAGGACGCGGTAAGACCCGGCGATGCCGGCCAGCGCGCCGCAGACGAGGAAGGCGCTAAGCGACGTGCGCTCGGTAGCTACGCCGAGCAGCAGCGCCGAGCGCATATTTCTGCCGACCGCTTTGAGGTTCAGCCCCCAGCGGGTGGCGTTGAGCATGATCATAACGATGACAAAAGCGGCGATGACCAGCGCGATCATGAAGATATTGGTGGGAAACCGCGCCGAGAACTCGGGCAGCAGGGCGGGTGCCGGGAAAGGTTCAGTGCCTTGCGCTGAGCCGCCAATGCGCGGTTGCCAGGGTCCGGAGATCAGGTAGATCGAAATGACGTTGACCAGGGCGTTGAGGGCGACGCCGCCGAAGATCTCGTTGACGCCAAGCCGGATTTTCAGCAAGCCCACGACGCAGCCCCAGAACATGCCGCCCAGCGCCGAGAGCGCGATCAGGATCAGGTGGAGCAGGGGCGACAGACTCTCATCGAGCAGGATGTACTGCGCGCCCCAGCTGGCGAAAAGGGCGCCCATCATCATCTGTCCTTCGACGCCGATATTCCACAAGCCGGCGCGGAAGGTGACCACCAGCCCAATGCTGACGAGGGTGAGCGGGATCCAGAAATTGACGACGCCGCCGATTTTGCGCGTATCTTTGAAGGCGCCTTTCCAAAGGGCGTCAACGACTTCGAGCGGGTCGCGCCCCACGGCGATGACGAGGATGGCGCCGATGGCCAGCGAAATGGCGATGGGCAGCAGCAGGAAGGCGATTCGGATGGCGATGGCGCGTGGATCGTTAAGTTTCACACATTTAACCTAAAGCTACTCAGAATTTGTCCTATGAATTCACTTCAACGTAATCTTCACGCGATGCCAGGCGTTGTTGACATAGCCCTTGAAATTCCAGACGCTGGCGATCGTCTCGGGCTGACTGTTCGCCGCGCTGTCCCAGGCGCGCACGACGATTTCATGCTGTCCCTGCGGCAGCTCGAACTCGGTCCGCCAGAGCTGCCAGGTCCATAGCTGCGGCTCGTTGAGAAATTCGGCGCGCTGCCAGCTGCGTCCGCCATCGGGCGAGACGGTCACCCAGGTGATTTCGTGCTCGCCATCGCTCATGGCGTAGCCCTCGACTTCTACTACCCCGGCGGACATCAGGCTGCGGTCTTCCGGGCGCACAATGACCGAGTTGACCGGCAGCTTGGTCAGTTGCATGCCTTCATGATAATCGACATTGTACATATTGATATGGGGCGGGAAGAGCTTGTAACCGACTTGCTGAAAGTGGTTGTCGGAGGGCTGCTGTTGCACGCTGATTTCGCTGAGCCACTTGACGCTGCGCGCGCCGATATAACCGGGCACGATCACGCGCAGCGGGCAGCCATGCGCCAGCGGCAGATCCTGCCCGTTCATTTCGTAAGCGAGCAAAACTTCGTATTCAAGCGCCTTTTCCATCGGAATGGAACTGCCGAAGGCTTGACGATTGCCGTCTTGCAGTAAGGTGTCCAGGCCGAGGAAAGCCACATGAGCAGCTTCTCCGCCGCTGATGCCGGCTTTGGTGAGCACATCGCCCAGGCGCACGCCTTTCCAATCGGCGGTGCCGATGGCTTCAATGCCCCAAGCCAAGCCATCGTCAATCGGCTTGTAGCTGACCAATTCCTTGCGGCGATTGCCGGCGCATTGCAGGGTCGCGATCAGCGTGTGAGATTCGAAGTCATTCTTGATTTCGTCCATGCTCAGCGACAATTCGCGCGTGACCAATCCCCCCACGCGAAGGCGGTAGCTATCCAGTTGCAGGTGGGGAATCTGCGCGTGATTGCGCACAAAGAATAGTTCGGTCGGCGTAACGAATTCCTTCGCCAGCTGATTGAGCGGCGGACCGGCGTTGAGAATATCGTCGTAGGTTTTGGTTTCGTCGTGTTTTTCGCTGAGTGGCATTATGCGCTCTCCAGCAGTGTGAAAAGAATGCCCCCATCCCCCGGCCCCTTCCCCCAAAATGAGGGAAGGGGCGCCAAGATGCGCGATATTGGCAGGAAAAAAGTCCCTCCCTCTTCATGGGGGAGGGATTTAGGGAGGGGGCTCAAAATTCTCCACCGATCAAATGCCCCAACTCGTCGATGCTGGTATTCTCCACATCCGGCACTTCATGCACGCGGCCGGCATAGAATACGAAAATCCGGTCGCTGAAGGTGACCAACTCCTCCAAGTCCGAGGAATTGAAAATGATTGCAGCGCCCCGCTGGCAGCGCTCCAGCAGCTGCGTCCAGATCCAGCGCGCGGAATCGACATCCAAACCACGCGTCGGCTGTTCCAGGATCAGCAGTTTCGGATCGTCCGGCAGCAGACCGATGAGCACCCGCTGCTGATTGCCGCCAGAGAGCTGCTCGATTGTGTCGGCGGCGCGCCCTTTGACGCGGTAATGGTCGATCCGCGAAGCAGTGCGTTTCGCGACCGAATTCCAATCGATCTGCAGCTTGTCGTCCGCCACCAGCGCCGTGTGCTCGGTCAGGGTTAAGCCCGCGATCAAGCCTTCTTCCAGGCGACCCGCGGCGCCGAAGACGCAGCCGCGGCGGAACAGCTGCCGGTAGCTGGACTTGGTGATATCAGCACCGTCGAAGTTTAGCGTACCGTCGCTGATTCGCGCCAGGCGGGCGCAGGCGCGCATGAAGAGCTCCTGACCGCTGCCACCCAAGCCAGCCAGTCCGATCACTTCGCCCGCGCGAACTGTCAGCGAAATCGGCTGCATATCCAGGCGCAGGTCATGCGCGACAAGTTTGTCGGCGATGAAGACGGGCGCGCCGATTTCATAATGGGGACGGCTTTGCGCTTCCAGCTCTTCGCCGAACATCATGGTGACCAGTCGCTGTTTGGTCTCGGCGATGACGGCGCTGGTCAAGTTCTTATCGCTGACGGGCATATCCATTTCGCCCACCATCAGCCCGGCGCGCAAGACGACGACTTCATCGCAAAGGTCGATCACATCTTCCAGCTTGTGTGAGACGAGCAGAATGACCATGCCTTCGTCGCGCGCCAATCTGCGCAAGGCGTCAAAGAGGATGTCCTTTTGCTCGGCGGAGATACCGGTGGTTGGCTCGTCGAGAATCAGGGTCTCGACGCCTAGCGCCAAAAGCCGGATGATTTCCAATTGCTGCCGCTGCGCGATCAAAAGATTGTCGATCGGCTGATAGGGGTCCAGTTCGAAACCGAAGCGCGCGCTTAACTCGCTAAGCTGCCGCTCCGCCCGCGCCCGCTGCAGCGTGAGCCCCTCGGCGCCGCCATAGATGAAGTTCTCCAAAACGGTGAAGGCGCCGACATCAAGCGGATCCTGTTGCAGCATGCCGATGCCATTGGCGATGGCGGCGGTGGGACCGGTGTAATCGATTATTCGCTCATCAATCAGAATTTCGCCTTCGTCAGCCGGTTGAAAGCCGGAGAGGATTTTCATCAGTGTGGACTTGCCGGCGCCATTCTCGCCTAGAATGCCGACGATGCGTCCGTGGCTGAAGCGCACGTTGATGTCATTATTGGCGTGGACCGGTCCAAAGCGCTTGTGGATGCCACGCAGTTCAATATCCATTGTTGCGACTTTGTGCGAATTCCATCCGAAAGGCAATGCCTAATTCTAGCGCAGTCTCCGCTATTGACCAATTTGCGAGCGGCGCGCATTTGTTCGCCCGAGGGAACTTATAGCGCAATGAGTTGCGGGTGGCTGGCTCTGACACTGTCTTGCGCACCCGCTCCCCCAAGTCGCAGCCGCTTGGTTGGCTGTCATATTGCGCTTGAACTGGCGAGATTTTAGACGTCAATTTACGGAAAATCCCTTAGAAAGACACACTAAAGCAGGTTGCGCCGCTTAAACAATGCATTAACAATAAACGTATCATCAATTGCTCGAAGTTACGGAGTCGGCAATGGATACATCGCATGGAATCATCCCCCGTCCGCCTGGAAAATTCCCCAGCGGGCAGGGCAGGCGCGTCTGGATCATTGTCGCGCTGCTTGGCTGCCTGGCAGTTTTCTCCCTGATGCCGGGCAGCGCGCAAGCCCCATCTCCGCCGACCAATTTCAGCGTAGCCGCGAGCACGGGCGTCGCCAGTTGGAGCGCCGTCAGCGGCGCAACCGCTTATTCGCTCGAGCTACAAGTAGGCACAAGCGGCAGCATCGCTTCCCTGTTTCCCGGCGTAGTCACCAGCGTTAATTTCAGGGTCGCCCCCAACGCCACCAATTGCTGCAAGAACGGCACTACCTATCGCAGCAGAATCAAAGTCACCACTAGCGGCGGCACGTCTGACTGGACCGATTGGGAAAGCTTCACTTTCTCCGGAACCACCTCGTTCACAGGCACTCCTTTCAGCGTCAGTATTTCACTGTCATATAACCACAATACCGGAACATTGCGGATAACCACTGGCACTAACGGCGGAACAGGCACATTGGGAACCAACAGTTGCAGTTTTGAACAGGGCGGGGTGTTCAGTTGTCCGACAGGCGTCACGTCGCGTACGCTCCCAGCCGACGCTACCTATACCATCACCGTTTCCAATACCAGAGGCACTGAAAAACACAGCGCATCGGCAACCATCAACGTTCCCGCTTCATCCGGGCAAGGGCCAAGTGACGACCGACGCGCGAGTGGTGATTTGGACGTCGAGCCAAGCCCAACAGTTGACCCCGACTTCGTATTCGTCCCGACGCAGGATCACTCGCGACTGCCGGCCGGCGCCGAAGTAAGGAGCGACAGCATTTGGATCTCCATGCGCGAGGTCAGCGGCTCCGCCATTAGCGATCCGTCGGTCCGCGCAGCCGCAATTGCCGCAATTGATGTTATGGCGCCGCTCGACACGGAGGCCGAAGTCTGCTTTGCGGAGGCTGGTTCGCTGCTATTGCTGGACGCCGCCTACAGTCCGCGACGCCTTGTTTGGATGGAGGCCTACCGGCGAGCAGACGGTAAGACTTGCGCCCGACTCGATCGCAACGGAACCGTTGTGCTAATGCCGAGCCGGGGAATGCCGGCCACGCCTGCGCCCAGAGCCATCGCCACGCGCGTTGCCCACCTCATCCCTGACAGTTATGATAGCGTGATCGCGCTGGATGATTGCATGGTCAGCGCCGACGCCGTACTCAGATTCCGCGAGAGACCGGCCGGACGCTCGCTCAGGCTTTTCCGCGGCGCCAGCGCAGCGCTGGCAAGGACGCAAAACTGGTTCATGATCAACTACGACGGCAGGGAAGGCTGGATCAGCGCCCACTACGTGACGACCAGCGGCGACTGCGGCTAGGGGCTGGGCGGCGGGATAACTTCCAACGCGATGATATGCGGGTGGCTGGCAGTTCCATCTGCTCGATAGGCAAACACAGCAAACTTGTGCCAGCCAATTTCATTGGCGAACCAGTTCATGGTAACGCGGTAATCTCTTACGCTGCCGGATTTGCTTTCGCTCGTCTGTTGCAGTTGCTCGTCCACATAAAGCTCAACGCGCTGGATGCCGGCAGCCGGATCGGAAGCGAGGATTTCGATATCGAAAATGACACCCTCGATGACTTGCTGGTTATGCGCCGGAAAGACGATCTGAGCGCGGGGAATCGCCGGTGTGGGCGTCGGCGTGGTCGAGGGCGATGGCGCCACCAGGTTGCAGGCGGCCAGCCAGCCGATGCCGAGAAGGAGCTGAAGGCGCGTGAATGAACGCTTTGCCGCTTCACTCATGCGCGGCGTCCGCTTGATTGAAAACTGCATCATGACCGGCAAATGTGTTGCGCCAATAATCGTGCACAGGGAGTTTCTCCAGGCGGTAAATCCAAGCTATTAGTTACCTTCCCATTATGCGGCTAGCGCGGCGAGCGGGCAACTTCGCTGCGCGCCTGCCGCCAGCCCGTGCGGTCGCTCGCATACGGCGACAAAATTTCGAATTGGGACGCAATTTCAAAATTCGCTTCACTTTGACTTGTGCGCATCTGAAAATGGTATGACAATTCGTATTCTTACTTGATGACGGAAAGGATTGGATCAGCGCGAGGTTTGTACCGGCGGGCAGCATCTGTAGCCAGACGTCCGTCTACAACTGAATAGCACTGCCAGACCGCGGTTGACGGCAATATCGGTCGTGATTTCGGTTGTGGCGAGGCGGCGCGACACTATAATGCGAAAGTGTACGGCATCGTCTGTTACCCATTGGAAGGGGTATTGCCGGATGCCTTTCGCGCGAACTATAACCATTGTCACCGCAGCAGCGTTGCTAGTCGCAGCGCTCGTAACGGGCGGAACCGTCCACGCCGCGTCAATCACGGTCGATAAGACAGCTGACGATGATGCCAATGGCGCATGTACGCTTTGGGACGCGATCACAGCGGCAAACACGGATGCCGCCACTGAGGGCTGCCCCGCCGGCAGCGGCGCCGACACAATCACGCTGGCCGTCAATCTAACACTTAGCGCCGATTTACCACGGATAACATCTGAAATCACCATCGAGGGCGCCAATTATGATATCGACGGCAACGACGAGCATCAAATCTTTTGGATTGATGGCGGCGATCTGACGGTCAACAATATCACCTTGACCGGTGGCAAAGCGGGATATTTCGGCGGCGCGATAAACGCAGAAGACGGTTCGACCTTAACGGTTACGAATAGCCGGCTAGAGGACAATCACGCTGGCCTATTGGGCGGCGCTATTGCAACCTCCAACACCAATGTCGTAATTAAGAACAGCGTCTTCGTCGGCAACTCCTCTGGATCGCTCGGCGGCGCCTTATCGTTTTTCTCAAACGATCCGTCTGATCGTAGTTGGACCGATGACCAAGAGATCAAGACGCTGCTCATAGACCAGACGACATTTGGCGAAGACGTGCCGGCCGGCTGCGCTGCGGCCGATATCAGCGCGGATCCGGAAAACGAGGCAAGCGCAAGCGGTGGCGCGCTTGATCTCGCCGGGGGGAATGCGACAATTCGGCGCAGCAGCTTCATTGGCAACAAGGCGGGAACCGACGGCGGCGCGATTCATGCGTCGCTTTGGAATTTCCTGTTCGAGAACAATACCGTGTCGTGCAACCGCGCTGATGCCGATGGCGGCGGTATGTACGTTATCGTTGGCGACCTGATACTCAGACACAGCACGATCTACCAGAATTCAGCCGGCGATGACGGCGGCGGACTTTATTCGGTAGACGATAGCGAATTCTATCCGGATGCGGACTCGGTTACCTGGGGACTGTATTTGCAAAACTCAATCATTGCGGGCAGCACAGGTGGCGGCGATTGCGTCGCGCTGGATGAAATCGATCACAATATCGGAATGTACGTCGGCGATGGAACCTGCGAGCCGGCTTGCAGCGCGCAAGACGGGCCCATTAACCTTGGCGATTTGCAAGGAGAGCCGGCCTATCATCCCTTGCTGGATGGCAGTATTGCCATTAATCGCGCCGATGTGGAAGTATGCAGCTTGCCGGAAGCCACAGAATCGACAGATAGCGCAGATAGCCAGACTGTTCGCAGCCAACAGGCGCAGGACTTTAGCGATATGAATATCTGTGAAGAGCTGGCGCCGCAGCAGGATCAGATAGGCACGAATCGGCCAATGTATGGGAATTGCGATATCGGGGCGATTGAGTCGCGAACGGGTAAGGAGATGAGTGCCCCGCTGGGTCCCGGCGAAGATGTCGATCCGGTCGACACCGATACGCCGGTTCCGCCACCACCATCGAATACGCCAGTCCCGCCGCCACCGACCGCCACCAATTCGCCAGTCCCGCCGCCGCCTACCGCCACCAATTCGCCAGTCCCGCCGCCGCCTACTGCCACCAATTCGCCAGTCCCGCCGCCACCGTCGGATACGCCGGTTCCGCCGCCACCTACACCCACAGACAGGCCCGACCCAAGTGACGGGGGTAACAATGGCGGCAATAACGGCGGCAACAATGGCGGAAATAACGGCGGCAATAACGGCGGCAACAACGGCGGCACCAATGGCGGAAATAACGGCGGCAACAATGGCGGAAATAACGGCGGCAATAACGGCGGCAACAACGGCGGCAATAACGGTGGTAACAACGGCGGAAATAATGGAGGGAACAACGGCGGAAATAATGGAGGGAACAACGGCGGCAATAACGGTGGTAACAACGGCGGCAACAACGGCGGCAACGATGGACAGAATCCACAAGATCCACAGAATCCGCCAGACCCACAAAATCCACAAGATCCGCTAAATCCGCTCGACCCGCAGGATCCTCCGGCGCCCGACGATGATGCGGACGCAACCGCGACTGTGGCAAAGAGAACGGAAGAGGCCGGGACAATTGAGACACGGGAATTCTGGTTGACCGAGACATCAATCTACGCGACGCAAACCGCCGACCAAGGCGCCTATGAGGCGAATCAGACGGCGACTCGAAACTCGGATTTGACGGAGACGGCGGTCGCATTGCTTCCGCCAGCACAGCAGACCGATTTTGCCTTGACAGCGACTCGGCAGGCGCAATCGACGGAGACCGCGGTCGCTTTGTTGCCGCCGGCCGAGCAGACCGATTTTGCCCTTACAGCCACATCCGCTTACGTCGCGACATCAGTGGCGGCTAGCGCCACGGCGGCAGCGGATATTGCCCAGACGGCGACAGCTTCGCCTGGTCCGGAGGCGAGATGCACCTATACCGTTGCCTTTGGTGATACACTGTTCGGGCTGGCGCAAAGTTTTGGCACGACGGTTGACCAAATTCGCAAATTAAACCGACTCCCGGATAACTCTCTATTGGCTGGCCAGTTGCTCATCATACCAGACTGCTATGATCCGGCAGGCGATGACTTGGAAAGCGCGACGCTCGGCTTCAGCTGTCAGAACTTGTTCGACAGCGCGGTTGTGCGAACGACCAGCCGAGTTGTCAACTGCCGCGCAGTGGATATCAGCTTGATCGACAAGCATCCGGCGCTAGCTTCCGGCATGATTGCGGCGCTGGATATTCTGGGATATGTCGAATCCGGCGTCGAGGTTTGCTTTCGCAGTATTGGCGATCTCGTATTCCTGGATGCGATAACTTCTCCACCGACTCCGCGCTCGGTCGAGAGCTACAGCAACCCGCTCGATATGACCTGCGGCGAGATAGACAAGGTCGGGACCTTGGTATTGGTGGCGACGATTACCGAGCAAGACACGTATCTTGAATTGACCAATTGCCGGGTGACGACCACACAAACCCTTCGACTACGTGAAGATCTGGGCGGAACCGGAGTGCTTGGGTTGGTGCCATATAATGTAGCGCTAGGCGCGACAGCGCGCACCGACCATTGGTTCAGAGTGACTTTCCTTGGTATGGAAGGCTGGATCAGCGCCCGCTATGTTACGGCGGAAGGAATCTGTCGCTAGCCTGTCTTCCGCCGTATCACGCGCTTTGCCATACTCGATCCCATCTGAAATCTGCCGCCAATTGGCTTGCTGGAATATAGCTTGCCTCTATACTACATATTGTTCGTATAATACTGCGTAACAGTAATTCCTAATAAGGATTAGGGCTTCATGCGCTCCGTTCGACGATCAAGCCTGGCACTGATTGTTCTTTTTTTGTCGTTCACTTCGCTGCCAATTGAAAGGGTTTCCGCGGCCGACATAACGGTTGACGAAGATTGTACCTTGAGCATGGCGATCATCGCCGCCAACAATGATGCCGCCTATGAGAAGTGTAGCGCCGGCGACGGCGACGACACCATTACGCTAACCGTCGACGTTACGCTTAGCGGACGTCTGCACACGATCACAACGAATATGACAATCGACGGCGATGATCATACAGTATCCGGCGACGACAGCACATCGATCTTCATCATCTCCGACGCAGTTGTAACCCTGGAAGATATCACCATAACAGACGGCAGCACGGGAGCGCGCGGTGGCGCAATTCATGTTGACTCCGGGGATCTCAATCTCGTTGACGCCTTTGTCAAGGACAGCTGGGCCGGCGACGCCGGGGGCGGGATTTACGTAAGCAACGGCAACGTCAGCATCTCTGGCAGCCAAGTCAATAATAATAAGGCGGGACGAAGCGGTGGCGCGGGCTTGTATTTTGCCAGCTCCACCAACGACCACACACTCAACATTGAAGAATGGAGCAGCTTCACCGGCAATGTCGCCTCACAAGACGGCGGCGCCATTCGTGTTGCCGGCGGCATCGTCGAAATTGACAAAAGCAGCTTTTCCGACAATCAAGCCGACGAAGGCGGCGTCATCGAAATATGGAACGGCACGCTTCAGGTAGAAAACACCACGATGAGCGCGAATCATGCCCGTGAAGGCGGCGCCATCAACGCCGGGGCTGATTCGGAATATACGACGCCGGTCAAGATTATACATGTCACAATGGCGCACAACACGGCGGATGAACGCGGCGCTTCGATCGCGCTGACGGGCTCGCAAGCGACGCTAAGTATTAGCAATACGATCATATCAGGTGATACGGCGGAGGGCCTTACCCACTGCCATCCGGGCGTCAGCGAATACAGCGTCATCGCCTGGCAGTCAAATCGGATAAGCGATGGGTCTTGCCCCCTGCCTGCCCCGGTTGAGGAAGAAGAAGAATCGACCGAAGGTGCGACCAGCCAAACGGCGGCGGAAGGTTTTGCGCCGGCCGCTCAATTGTTTGCACGTGGCTCTACGCTGCAGTTGGCGGCCGACCAATTGGAATCTCAAGATGCCGATGATCCGCAGTCAGATGTGATGCTTGGCGAGCCGCAAGTCTGGCGTGGCGTGGTGTACTATCCGCTTGGGGAAGGCAGCGACGCGATCGATTCCGCCGATCGGGAAATGTGTGAAACGCTGCGCGATCCTGACTCAGACCTTATTGAAACGACGCGTCCGCAGGGTGAGGGCTGTGATATAGGCGCGTTTGAAGTTCTCTGGCAAGAGGGGACGCCGGATTCGACTGATCCGCCGGAACCTTCCGATCCACCTGATCCACCTGATCCACCTGAACCACCGCAGCCAGCGGAACCAACAGAAACGCCCTCTTGCATATACCAGGTGGAAGGTGGCGACAGTCTCTTTACGGTTGCGCTGCAGTTCAACACGACGATCGAGGCCATCCGCGAGCTAAACCGATTGCGAGATGAGGTTCTGTCCATTGGCCAGGAACTCATTTTGCCGGGCTGCGAGTCGCCCACGCCGGAAGATCCATTCGTTTGCGGAGACATTGCCGCCGAGATCGTTGTCAAGTCGCCGACAACCGATGTGCGATGCGAATTGGTCGATATCAGCGATATCGACAAACACCCCTTGATGAACGCCGGCATCAGAGCGGCGTTTGAGATCTGGGGAAGAGTGAATCATGGCGTGGAAGTTTGCTTCAGCGGCGGTGGATCGCTGGCATTTGTGGATACGAGCGTGTCGCCGTCTGGCGTGACGCGGCTTCCGCTCTATTCGTCAGCTGGCGATACCTGTGGTCGCATCGAACGGGGGGGAACGGTCGTCCATGTGGAGGCGCTTAGCGATGATGAGTCAATCGCCTTGACCGATTGCTTTGTTACCACGGCGGATGTGCTGCGGCTACGAGATGAGGCGAGGGGATCGGTGGTCAAAGCGCTGGTGCCCTTCAATGTAACGCTGTCAGCCAAGGCGCGCACAGCGAGCTGGTTCTTTGTCGACTTTATGGCGCTGGAGGGCTGGATAAGCGCGAATTATGTGCAGACGGAAGGCGCCTGCGCATAGGGCGACGAAGGCGTATTGTCAATATCTATCTGGCGTCATGCAGCGCCTCAGTTTTACTTCGGTAGTTGCGAAAGCATGTCGTTCACGAAAGTTATCGCGTCGGGGCGGATTTGCTCGGCAAGCAAGCGGTCAGATTGCGGATTCGCGCGCCAACGCCAAGCACCTTCGATTAAATCAGACCATTGCGGGTAGCGTTCTTTCGCCCAGGCGGCCGCCTTCCTTTTCGATGTTGGCTGCTGGTGGCGCAAGGTGTAGATTCCGCGCGCGACCGTAAGCACAATATACGATAGAAACTGTTTATCCGATGTCTCTACCACCGATGTGCGATAGTCATCAATGTGGCGGCGAACGGCGGTGATGTATTCGTCGACTGAAATGGGATCGAAAATCGATTTTATCGGCGGTCCCAAGAGCGCTACACCATCCTCGCGCAAGGCGTACCAACTGATCAGCCAATCAGCTCCGGCGCGCACCAGATGAAAGGGTTCGCCCGGGCTGATGATGCCGATTGTGCTGCTGTGGCGGCGGAAGCTGCGCAGCGCCGCGCTTGAGATATACGCCAATTCCAGGCGGTCGTCCCAATCTGGATAGCGCTCGACGACTTGCTGATGCAACTGATGCAGCGATGTGAATCTGGCTTCGTCCAATTCTTCGGTCATGACAACTACCAGATCGACATCGCTGATGCCGCGGTCGAAATCGCCAGTGATCAGCGAACCATACAAATAGATGCCGACTAGCCTTTGGCGCAGGATGGAGCGCAAGCCGGCGGACAACTGATCCAGAATGGCGCCGACATTGTCTTGGTCAGGCATGTGCGTTGGCAGGGTCATGGGCTAAGCGCTTTCGATGCCAGGATTCGCTGCCTCGCTTGAGGCGAAGCTCGCGCGTAATCGAAGAGAATCGGCTAGACTATAGCGAATCAATTCACGCAGGAAAAGCGCAGCCAAATGAAGATCCAACGTGTCGAAACCTATGTTGTTGAACAAGAGTTGGAGACGCCATTCTATTTCTCGCAATTTGAGTTTCGCTCGCGGCAGATTTGTATGGTGAAGGTCGTTGCCGAGGACGGCAGCTATGGCTGGGGCGAGGGTTACGGTCCGGCGACGGTGGTCAAAGCGGGCGTTGAGTTTCTGTCGCCGCTCGTCCTGGGGGAGGATCCCTTGCAGGTTGAGGCGGTTTGGCAAAAGATGCACCTGCGCGCCTTGGATTACGCGCGGCGCGGCGTGCTGGTCGCGGCGATAAGCGCCATCGATATCGCCTTGTGGGATTTGCGCGGCAAGCTGCTGGGGCAGCCGGTTTCGGTTCTGCTGGGCGGGCGTCGGCGGGAGCAGGTGAAGGTCTACGCCACCGGCATGTACTTTGTGGAAACGGACGACCTGACCGGCAAATTGGTCGAGGAAGCGCGGCTCTATGCGTCGCAGGGATTCCACGCCTTGAAGATGAAAGTTGGCCTGGGCGTCGCGACCGATCTCAAGCATGTGCGGGCGGTGCGGGCGGCAATCGGCGCTGATATGCAGTTGATGGTGGATGCCAACCACGCTTATTCGCTGAGCGAGGCGCTGAGCTTCGCGCGGCAGATTGAGGAGCTGGACATCAGCTTTTTCGAGGAGCCGGTATCGCCCGAGGATTACGAAGGTTACCGCGAGCTTCGGCAGCGCAGTTCGATTCCGATCGCGGGCGGCGAATGCGAGTACCTGCTGGCGGGTTTCCGGCACTTGCTGAGCAATCGCTGTGTCGATATCGCGCAGCCAGATATCTGCGGCGCCGGCGGCTTGACCGAGACGAAGCGGATCGCGGCGCTGGCAAGCGCCTTTCAGACGAATGTGCTGCCGCATAGCTGGGGCACGGGCATCGCCTTCGCCGCGGGCTTGCATCTGGTCAGCACATTGGATGTGGTGCCGGGCCGCTTGCGCATGCCTGAGGCGATGCTGGAAATGGACCGTTCCGAGAGCGCGCTGCGCGAGAATCTCACGCAGCCTAAGTTTGCGATAGAAGATGGGCGGGTGGCGGTGCCGACGGCGCCGGGATTGGGCGTCGATGTCGACCCCGATTACCTCGAACGCTACGCGCGGGCGGACTAAGTGATTCCCCTCGAAGAGATTCAGGCGGCGCGTGGTCGCATCGCTGATTCGGCGCTGCGGACGCCGCTTCTGCGCTTGCCGCTTGATGACGCTGGTCCCGAAATCTACCTCAAGCTGGAGAACTTGCAGCCGATCGGCTCCTTCAAACTGCGCGGCGCGGGCAATGCCATGGCGCGGGCGGGGCGGGAGGCGCTGGCGCAGGGCGTCTATACGGCGAGCGCGGGCAATATGGCGCAGGGCGTCGCCTGGAATGCGCGCAGGTTGAGCATCCCTTGCAGCGTGATCGTGCCCGATCATGCGCCAGCGACCAAGCTGGCTGCCATTGCGCGGGTGGGCGGGCGCGTCATCAAGGTTCCCTTTGAGCGCTGGTGGGATGTGATCGTGACCGGCGAGTTCGCGGGGTTGGACGGGCTCTTCATCCATCCGGTGACTAACCCCGATGTGATGGCGGGCAACGGCACGATTGGCTTGGAGATCCTGGAAGACCTGCCGGATGTCGATGCGGTGCTGATCCCGTATGGCGGCGGCGGGCTGAGCTGCGGCATCGCGTCGGCGCTGCGAGCTTTGAAGCCGGAGACGCGCGTCTACGCGGTCGAGGTGGAGACGGCGGCGCCACTGGCGGCTTCGCTGCGGGCGGGGAAGCCGGTCGAGGTCGCGTATACGCCCAGCTTTGTCGATGGCATCGGCGGGAAGAGCGTGCTGCCGGCGCTGTGGACCCTGGCGCGCGCGCTGCTGGATGGCTCGCTGGTGGTGTCGCTGGACGAGGTTCGGGCGGCGATAAGGCTGCTGGCGGAGCGCGGGCGGGTCATCGCGGAGGGCGCGGGCGCGGCGCCGGTGGCGGCGGCGCTGGCTGGCCGGGTGGGCGGTGGGAAGATCGTCTGCGTGGTGTCGGGCGGGAATATTGATCGTGATGTGTTGGCGGGGATTTTGGCCGGCGAATAAGGCGTACAAAGGGCGACCCAATGGGTCGCCCCTACGGCGTCGTGGTTGCGGCTAATCACTGGGCGGGACGGAGGCGAGGACGGGCGATATCAACCCCTCCCCCGGCCCCTCCCCGAAGCATCAGGGAGGGGTGACTCTTGCAAGGAATTCTCGAGAATAGACGCTTCTCCACGAATTGATGTTTGGCTAGACGGGCGGGCGAGTCACCGCCTCGCCCCTACGGTTTGTGCTTCGGCGGGCGACATGGTATGTCGCCCCTACGGCGTCGTGGTTGCGGCTAATCACCGGGCGGGACGGAGGCGAGGACGGGCAAGCCGCCGATGGCTTCGAGGTCTTCGCGGCGGCGGACGATGGCGCTTTCGAGGTATTCCAGCGCGAAGACGATGACCCCGCCGACGAAGAAGCCGGCGATGAAGCCGACCAGCGTGTTGATGCGCAGGTTGGGGCGGGCGAGGGTGGTGACCGGGCGGTCTTGCAGGCGGGCGACGATGCGGTCTTCGCGGCGTCCTTTTTGATTTTCATCATTGCGATAGATGACCAGCAGCTCGGCCCAGGCGGCGGCGACGCTTTCGGCTTGCGCCGGGTTCTTGTGCTCGGCGTCAATCTGAATGATGAGGCTGTCGAGATCGGGCGCGATGCGGACATCGGCGCGCAGCTGTTCCGGCGTCATGTCCATTTGCAGGCGGTCGATGACTTCGGCGGCACGCAGGGAGCTGTTGAGGTAGGCGACGTGGCTATTGAGCGTCTGCTTGGCTGCCTGGGTCAAGCCGAAGTCGCTGCGGCTGGGTACGATGAGCACCTTCTGGGTGGCGCGGTAGACGGGGTCCATGGTTTTGCTGAAGGCGTAGGCGGCGCCGGCGGCGATGATGGCGAGCAAGAGCATGATCCAGCCGCGGCGGATGAGGATGCTGGCGTAGTCGATGAGGTTCATGGGGTGATTTTACCATAGGAGTGTTTCATTTTTACCACCGAGTGCGGCGAGGGAATTGAGGGCGCCGAGGAATTTTTTGATAATGACTTTGTGATTCTCATAACATTCGCAATTGTTTTTTGTGTCATAAGACGTTTTTCACCACCGAGGACACCGAGATTTTTGAGTACACCGAGAGGTTCTGGCGGAATGTACACGTCATTTGCGCAATGGGAATCGGGGGTTGCGCAAAGGCTGAATCGCAGTGTTGGCGGGGGATGCGGGCGTTTTAACGGCACGATTTGCGTTTGCGCGGCGGAAAGGATTTTGCGCAAATATGTGGTCATGGCAGGTTCCGGGTTGGGCTGGCGGTATTATTGCAGGGTAGCATGGATGGGGTGTGGCGGGGTGAGTGGATGGTCGCGGACAAGCACATATCACTCGCCAAGGATGAGGTGACGCATTTGGATGTTACGGTTTCGAAATGTAGCGATTCAGATGATCCTCAAGAAGTTCACCGACTTTCGGCGCAGGAAACTCCATGTCACACAGCAAGATTACCTGAAGAAGAAACTGGATCCGTTCGACGTAATCAGGCAGCTTTGCTTCTTCAATGATATTGCTGCGGTCCGCAAGGCGGTGAGTATAGTAGTTTCTGGTTGCATTTACTTTGGATTCGAAGTTGCCCTTTTCAACAGAAGGAGACATCTTGAGTATTCTCGCGAATAGGCCTTTGGATGTTTGACTGATTACATGCTTGCGCAAATCGGTCAGACGCTTTATCAGCGAATACTCGTATGAGTGAGCAATGGAATTCTTGAGTCTTTGGCGCAAAGGCTCACCTTGATTGGTTTCATGCAACTTTTTCAGCATTTGTACCCTCGAACTGCTATCGTGCTGTGGAAACGCAATTAGCGTGTCCGCCAGGTACTGCGGGACAATAGTATCTATGGCTTGTTCCAGCAATTGCAAAAGCGGATGGTAATCTGCCTCGGCAAGATATTCGCCAGATAGTCTTCCTCGATGATATGCCTCCAGCGCCTGAGTTAGCAACAGGAAATGCACAACAGCATCGATGTTTTCCTCATGAAATACGGTGAAAAGGATGCTGTGGACTTTCTCTATTTTTGCATAGCTATCTATCCATCTCTGCAAATAGACCTGTAGCAATTTACTCGCGTCGTCTGTACCTAGTTGGCTATTCAGATCTCTGTAGTTGAATAACATGAAAAATGCAGAACCAAGCTCGTTCCTGTTACGGTATCCGCTGACCCGAAAATACACTCTTATAGGGGTGCTGTCACCCGCAGTCCGGTGGCCAACAATGTCAACGGGAAAGTTTCGACGATTGGTAGCGAGCGTCAGAAAGTTCCGCAGATAGACACTCAAGTATGTGGAATAATTGCCGTAGCTTCTATCTGATAAGCGCAGTGACATGCGTTTGCACTTAGTAGTGGATTCGTCTGTGTCCTCAACCGAATTGATGTGATCCGGCCAAATGGACAGTCGTCCGCCTTTGAGATTCACTTCAATGGGCTCAAGCGTGTCGTAGTCAGCGACGTTAAGCGAGGACTCGCCATCTTCGCTGGTTCGTAAGGACTCTATCCACGCCCTATACTCAGTTTTGCTTGGTACAGTAATCCAGTCGTCCAAAAACGTATAACGAGTCGAGACTATCTCAAATGCTATGTCATCTACTGTCCCAAAATGGCAGCCCACAAAGATAGCTTCACAGAACAGCCAGAGGGAGTCCTGCTCAAGGGCCTCTCTTGTGTTGCCGAGCCAAACGTTTCCCGGCTTGCAGTTAAAGAGAGTTACTGGCGTACCATCTTCTACTTCGCCTAGAATAAGAGGAATGTGCCCGCTGTCATCTCTTTTTCCACCAATCCATCTATAGAAATCTTGATCTCCGACGATAAGCCGACCGGACACCGCAGGTTCAAAGACTAACTTTCCACCTCGGGGTCTCTTCTCACTATTTGGAAACCACCAGTTGCCTTGCCGTTCAAACTCTTTCATACCGATTCCTTGTAACCGATGTCAATAGGTAATTGGAAATCACGCATTCACCCCTCCATATTAATAACAATCTTGACCGCGTCTTCGTCCTGGATGCGGTAGAGCACGTCTTCCAACCCCTCCTCCGGCCCATCCCGCAGGTCAATGTCTACACGATCCGAGGCAACAGGGTGGGGTGACTCTGTTAGCGCAGACCACTTCATAAGCTACAGCATAGCGCATTGCGCGCCGAAAACTGCGATTCGCTTCTCAAAATGTTCTCTCGGTGACCTCAATAATCTCGGTGTACTCGGTGGTAATGAAAGCAGCTGCTAGCCCGATCACCCCTCCATATCAATCACGATCTTGACCGCGCCTTCGTCCTGGATGCGGTGCAGCTCGTAAGCCTCCATGACGTCCGCAAACTTGAATGTATGCGTGATCATGCGCGAGACGTCGACCGTGCCATCGCTGATCCACTGCAACGCCTGGCGCGTGCTGGCGTGGTTGGGCTCCTGAATGGTGCCGACATTGGAGCGGGCGGTGAGCGATTTCCAGAAGTACTGGAAGATGGGGAAGTCCATCGTCTCGAAGCGGGGCACGCCGAAGTAGAGAATGAAGCCGGCTTCGCGCGCGATCTCGATGGCGAGGCGGATCGATTCGTTTTCGCCGGCCGCTTCGATGACGACATCGGGCAGTTCGCCGCCGTTGAGCTCGCGCAGGGCGTCTGCGGTATCGATGTCGGCGTTGTGCAGGGTGTCGGTGGCGCCGTAAGCTTTGCTGTAGGCGAGGCGGTAGGCTTTCAGGTCGAGGGCGATGATTTTGGCGGCGCCGCGCTGTTGCAGGGCGAAGTTGAACCAGAGGCCCGCTGAGCCTTGGCCGATGATGGCGGCGGTCTTGCCGCGCAGGTCGGGCAGGTGCTTGGCGGCGAAGAGCACGGTGCCGAATTGCTGGGCCTGGACGGCGTGCTCGAGCGGGGTGCCAGCGGGGAAGGGCAGCAGGCGGTCGATGGGCGCGCGGTAGTATTCTTGCATGGCGCGGTGATCGGGGGCGAGGCAGAGCACGATGTCGCCCGGCTTGACGCTGCCGTTGGCGGGGTCGATGGCTTCGACCATGCCGACCATTTCGTGGCCGGTTTCGCCGATCGGCGAGGGGTAGCGGTCATCGGGCAAGTAATGAACATGGCGGACATCGCTGCCGCAGAGGGCGAGGCGCAGGGTCTTGACGATGGCGCTGCCCGGCTGCAGCGCTGGCTTGGGCGTATCAACGAAGGCGCACTGACCGCGGGCGATAATCTGGACGGCTTTCATCGGCTGGTTTCTCCGGCTGGGGTTAGGCAAACTGGCGAGGAGTATAGCAGTTTGGCGGGGATTGGTCATGCTGCTGTTGCGTTGATTGCCACCCCTCACCCCCCCCAGCCCCTCCCGAAGGTCAGTGTCTGCGCGACCCGAGGCTTCATTGAGGACAGGACAGGTGGTTCAATAAGATTGGAAATCTAAGCGACAGCGCAAAACTCAAAAGCATCAAACTAGGCGAAAATTGTAGGGGCGACCCATTGGGTCGCCCGAAAAAGCCCACGAAAATACAGAATTTGCGACGATATTCTAACCACCGAAAAACTGTCCTGTCCTCAGCGAGGCTACAGGAAGGGGAGCTTTGCGCTGCGGGTCGCAAGGTATGTTGCGCAGGCGGGAGGGCGAGACAAGTCTCGCCCCTACACCGACGTATCTGTTTGCGGGCGACCTGATAGGTCGCCCCCACATTGATTCGCCCGGAGCAAGTTTTCATTTACATCTTGCCGAGCTGTGATAAAACAGGGCTGTTAAATTGATGAGGGCGAGCCGCTTCGAGGTTGTGGCGGCGGGAGCGCGAGTTCAGGGAAGGGCGATGAGCGAACAACATAGTTTTCAGGCGGAAACGCAGCAACTGCTGGACATTCTGATTCACTCGCTGTACACGGAAAAGGAGATTTTCCTGCGCGAGTTGATTTCGAATGCGTCGGACGCTTTGAATCGGCTGCAATTTGAGATGCTGACCAATGACGCCGTCGTTGACGCGCAAGCCGATTTGGAGATTCACATCGAGTTGGATGAAGAGGCGAAGACGCTGACGGTCAGCGATACCGGCATCGGCATGAATCGCGAGGAGATCATCGCCGGTTTGGGCACGATCGCGAAATCGGGGGCGAAGGCTTTCATCGAGGCGATGGCGGATAAGCCGGATGACGCGGCCGCCATCATCGGGCAGTTCGGCGTCGGCTTCTATTCCGCTTTCATGGTGGCGAAGCAGGTGGATGTGATTTCGCGCTCTTTCCGAGGTGAGGATGAGGCGGTCAAGTGGTCGGCGACCGGCGGCACGAATTACACGCTGGAGGCGGTTGAGAAGGATGTGCGCGGCACCGAGGTCGTGATTCATTTGAAGGATGACGAGGAAGAATTCGCGCGCGGCTTCCGCGTCAAGGACATCATCCGGCGGCATTCGGATTATGTGGAGTTTCCGATTTATGTGGGCGATGATGAAGAGCCGACCAACAAGCAGCAGGCGATCTGGCGGCGGGGACCGTCTGAGGTCGAGGATGAGGAATACGACAGCTTCTACAAGATGCTGACGATGGATTTCGCCGGCGCGAACCATCATATTCACATGCGCGCCGATGTGCCGATGCAGTTTTACGCGCTGCTCTTTGTGCCGGGCAGCGGGCAGCAGAATATGTTCAGTCCGCGCAAGGAGCCGGGTTTGAAGCTTTATGCGCGCAAAGTGCTGATCGAGGAATACAATCGGGATTTGCTGCCGGAGTATTTGAGCTTCGTGCAGGGTGTGGTCGATAGCGAGGATCTGCCGCTAAGCGTGACGCGGGAGAGCATTCAGGCGACGCGGGTGATGGCGAGCTTGAAGAAGACGGTTACGCGGCGCGCGCTCTCCGAATTGAAGCGCATGGCGAAGAACGACCGCGACAAGTACTTGACCATCTTTCAGGAGTTTGGCGGTTTCTTGAAGCAGGGTCTGGTGATCGAGTCCGAGGATCGGAGCGATCTGGAGCCGCTGATGTTCTTTCAGACGACGTACGATGATGATCCGAGCCAGTATCATACGCTGGATGACTATGTCGAGCGCATGTCGGAGAATCAGGACGATATCTATTATGTCGTGGCTGATGATTACGGCAGCGGCTCACGCAGTCCGCATTTGGATCCCTTCCGGCAGCGCGGCATCGAGGTGCTCTACTTCACACATCCGGTCGATGCGATGCTGCCGATGGGCTTGGTCGATTTCAAGGGGCACAAGCTGGTCAGCGTCGATTCGGCCGAGCTGGATCTGGCTGAGGTCGGCGAGGCGGCAGAGGTCGAAGAGGCGACGCAAGAGGCGGTCGGCGCCGATTCCTTCGCCGCGCTGTCGGAGCGGGTCAAGGCGATATTGGGCGGGCGCGTCAGTGATGTGCGCGAGAGCAAGACGCTGGTGGGCAGCCCGGCGCGGCTGGTGAGCGAAGACGAGAGCGCGAACCGCTATATGTTTCGCATCAATCGCTTGCTGGACCAGGATTATGAGCTGCCGGTCAAGGCGCTGGAGTTGAATCCGCGTCATCCGCTGATGCACAATCTGAGCGGCATGATCGCAAATGGCGGCGCGGGCGACTTGATTGACGCGGTGGTGGAGCAGGTCTTCGAGACGGCGCTGCTGCAGGATGGGATTCATCCGGATCCGTCGAGCATGGCCGATAGGCTGACGTTGCTGATGCAGGCGGCGACCGGTTCTGTGAGCGCGGATTTGGACTTCGCCGCGGCGCAGACGGTCATCAGCGAACCGGCGGTCGAAGAGGCGCCGCAAATTGATTTGGGCGACTTGGATATCGAAGATGCTGATTTCGAGCCAATTGAGAACGATCAGCCCAAACCTGAGGATGAAAAGTAAATTCCCAGGCCGGATAGCCGGAGGAAGTGAAATGGCGGAGAACAAGACGCAGCGCAATGACGGCGATGTGCTGGCATACCTGGAGTCGGTGGAGAATAAGCGCCGGCGGGAGGACTCGCTTGTCCTGCTCAAGATAATGGAAGAGGCGACGGGCGAGCCGGCTGAGATGTGGGGGACGAGCATTGTCGGCTTCGGCAGCTACCATTATCGTTATGAGAGCGGGCGGGAAGGCGATATGATGCTGACCGGTTTCGCGCCGCGCAAGGCGGCTCTGTCGCTGTACATTATGGGCGGGCACGAGCGCTACGATGAGTTGATGGCCAAGCTGGGCAAGCACCGAACCGGCAGTTCTTGCGTCTACATCAACAAGCTGGCGGATGTCGATTTGGCTGTGCTGCGCGAATTGATCGCGGAATCGGTGGAGTATATGCGGAACGCGGATCACATCGCAGGTGGCTGAAGGCTGGCGTTCCAACCCCTCCCCGACCGCCAGTGTCTACGCGGCGCGGCCCCGCCCGTAGGTTAGTGTCTACGCTACCCGAGGCATCAGGGAGGGGAGGTAAACCGCGTGTTTGTCCGTTTAGCCAAGCCTTCTAGATCCTCGATGCTGATGTTGCCAACCTGTAAGACTGGCAACGGACTAGTGGTTGGCTGCGTATAGATTTGTAAGCGCGTCAATGGGCTGGTCTTCTATGTGTATAATATGAGAACGGACGATAAGGGGACCATCGGTTCTGATGCGATGGACGGATTGAAGTTACTCGGTCAAATTGCAAAGGGTATCGGCAAAACTGTCGGTCTCGTCAGCAAGGGCGTTGGTTTGACCGGACAAGCGATAAATGACGGCTCGATTGCAGTGAGGACAGCCATGCCTGTTACAGAATTGACTTCGGTGTTCAATACGACCGATGAGACGATCAAGTTCATCAATCAAGAATCGCCGCGCGACAGCAAGGAGATCCTGCCGCAGAGCGCGGTTTCGATGAAGACGCAAAAGACCGAAGGCGCCTGGGTGCCCTGGTTTCATCCGCCGCGCTTCGCGCCATTCAGCCGCCGGCGCATGGAGATCGTGGTGGATGATGTGCCGGTGATGTATTTGTGGCAGCGCGATGATCATATCTATTGGTGCAATCGGCTGGACAGCCAGGGCAATCCGGCGAAAGCCTACGAGGTGCCGGGCATTTCGCATGTCGGCGGCAAGCGAATGCTGGTGGTGCGCAATGATCCGGAGAATGGCTACAGCGCGTTCTTGAGCGAGAGCGTGGAGAACAACTGAATCGGCGCCGACAAACAGTAGTATTACCACCGAGGCCACAGAGGAAACCGAGAGAACACGTATGATAACCACAATCGCAACCGTGACCGTCTTCGTCGAGGATCAAGACCGGGCGAAGGCTTTTTACACCGAGAAGTTAGGTTTCGAGTTGATCAACGACACGGAGATGTTTCCGGGGGCGGGCATGCGCTGGCTGACGGTGGCGCCGAAGGGCTGCCCGACCGAGTTGACACTCTTCCCTATGGGTGGGCAGTGGGAGCATTATCGCGAGGCGATGGGCAAGCCGCAGTGCTTCACGCTGCATTGCGACGACCTCATGGAAACGTATCGCGAGCTCACGGCGAAGGGCGTGCAATTCCTGGGCGAGCCGCAAGTGCAGGATTGGGGCAGCTTCGCGATGCTGATCGATTCCGAAGGCAATCAGATCGTCTTGGGGCAGCGGGCTTAGACACCCCATCCCCCGGCCCCTTACCCAACGGGCCAGGGTAGGGGAGCCTGGTCGCACCCCTACAGACAGATTGGCAATACGATGGTGGGCGACACAAGTGTCGCCCCTACAGTTTCCAGTAGGAAGGAGCTAGACGATGATTAGCAGGGTGGGCACGGTATCGATATTTGTGGAGGATCAGGACCGGGCGAAAGCCTTTTATACCGAAAAGCTGGGCATGGAGTGCACGGCCGACAACGAGCTATGGCCCGGCGCCGATTCGCGCTGGCTGTCGGTGGCGCCGGCGGGCGCGGAGACGCAAATCGTGCTTTACAAGTTCGATGACAATTGGGAGCACTACCGCTCGACCTTCCAGCAGTCGCAGTCGTTGACGCTGCAGAGTGAGAATATCGACGAGACCTACCGCGTATATAAGGAAAGGGGCGTTGAGTTTCTGGGCGAGCCGGAGACGCAGTTTTGGGGTCGTTTCGTGATGATGAAGGACTCGGAAGGCAATACGCTGATTCTGGTCCAGGTGTGATGGCGCGCGATTTGCTGGCGCTTTCGCAGCGCGTTGGCGCGGCGCTGATAGCGCGGAACCTTTCGGTTTGCGCTGCTGAGTCATGTACGGGCGGGCTGATCCTAAGCACGCTGACGGATTGCGCCGGAAGTTCAGCTTATGTGGAAGGCGGCGTGGTCAGTTACTCCAATGAAGCCAAGACGCGGCTGCTGGGCGTGCGCGTGGATACGCTGATCGCAAAGGGCGCGGTCAGTGAAGAGGTAGCGGCGGAGATGGCGCGAGGGGCGCTGGAGTTATACGGCGCGGATTATGCGCTGAGCGTGACAGGCATCGCCGGACCCGGCGGCGGCACGTCGGAGAAGCCGGTTGGCTTGACCTTTATGGGCTTGGCGGGAGCGGACGGACTTCTGCGAGTCGAGCGGCGGGTATGGGACGAGGATCGGATCGGGAACAAGATGGCGAGCGTCGAGGCAGCGCTGGAGATGCTGTTGGCGGCGCTAGAGGCTTAACTTGCAGCGTTTTCCTCAAAACGGATGCCGCGATAGACTTGCGCAAGCGGCAGTTTGCAATCCAGGACAACAAGCGGGACGATTGCATCCAGTTCTTCGTATGATGTGGTCTGCCAGCAGGCGTCGGCGCGTACGGAGAGCTCGGCGCAGACGCGATGCTGGTCGATAATCAGGTAGGCTTGAATGGACGGTACTTCGTAATAGAAGTCTCGTTTCTCGCCTCGATCGATATCAATTGATGAGGGCGATGTGACTTCAATCACCAAAACGGGATTAAGCAACTCCATTTCGTTATCGCGATGAAAAAGCGCTTCGCCACAGACCACAGATAAATCCGGGTAGTAGTAGCGTGTACCACTCACTTGCGTACGCATATCGCTATTCAGAACGGTACAGTTAGAATCGGCCAAGAGTGCCCACAGGGCGCTCCCCGTGTTGATGGCAATCTGATTGTGTCTACGGGTGGCTCCAGCCATGCAGCGTACCTCGCCATCGATGTATTCATGTTTTTCGAAGTTCTTTTCTTCCCAGGCGAGGTATTCCTCGACGGTGAGGCGTGCTGGCGCTTCAACTACCATGTCAGTTCTCACGACAACTTATGTTGATCCAAGTATAGCGCTTCTGCGCCAGAGCGAACAAAATTGCGTAAAGGGAAGACAGGTGGCGGCGAGTGTTGAGGCGGCGCTAGAAGTTTAACTTGCCGCATATTCCTCAAAGCTGATGCCACGATAAACTTGCGCAAGCGGCAGTTTGCAGTCAAGGACATCAAGTGGAACGACATCGTCAG
>OZ253487.1:0-1429491 GCA_965261855.1 Phototrophicaceae bacterium | reverse complement strand
GAAGCGAGCAACCCAGCCGCGCATCTGGGCTATGCGATGCGGAATGACGGAAAGACAGTTCCGCTGCTGAAACATACAACGGGCCGCGATTGGGAAGCGTTTACCTGCCTCAATTCCCTGCGTGATGTGGAGCCGCCCGTGAGCTTGATCCACACCGACCACAGTATGGAGGAGCGCGTCATGGATATGGCCACACCCGAGGTAGGCGGAGATGACGGTGAACGCTAAAGTTGGTGAAGTCCGACCCAGCCAGCTCCTTTTCACTTACGGCGTTGGCGCTATTGTCGACCTCCCCAAAATATCGGTCATCGTCACAGGTTTGGAGGATTGGCCGGTCAATCCGGACTATATGCGCGAAGTCCATGAGGAAAGATTACTCAGCGCAGTCCAATCGGAGTATCCCAGCGTGGCCAGGCTGCTCTCGCCTCCGGTACTGCCGGATGGAAACCGAGTGGCTAGTCCCTTTGATGAAGCAGCTTTGGTTGGTGTGCCAGTGGCCACCTTTCCACGCTGGATGGTCTGCCCGGAGTGTCGGCGGCTGGCGCCCTTGAGTTCGGGCTTGTTTAAGCTGAAAACCGACCGCTACTTCCCTGATAGAACCACTTATCAGCATATCAACTGCAGCGTAGCGCGCAGGCCGCCCGACGTGGTTCCGGCGCGTTTTCTCGTGGCTTGCGAAGATGGGCATTTGGACGATTTTCCTTGGAACTACTTTGTCCATGCCGGTCAGCCTTGCAGCGGCACGCCATTGTTCAAGTTGCTGGATTTCGGGCCTTCTGGAGAAGCGCGCTATTTGCAGGTTAGCTGTGAGACTTGTGGTCGCAGCCGCAGGCTCGCCGAAGCGTTTGGCAACGACAATCTGGAAAACCTGCCGCGCTGCATGGGCCGGAGACCGCATCTACGCGATTACGACGATGAGGAATGTTCGCATACTGCCAGTGCCATCAGTCTGGGCGCCTCGAATATGTGGTTTCCCAATGTCTTGAGCGCAGTGGCGATACCTGCGGGGGACAGTCCGCTTGAAGGATTTGTCCGGGCAAAATGGAATCTGCTGATGCAGGCCACTGGCAAGGACTTCATCGCCACCCTGCGGACGATCAGGCAGCTCGGTCCTGACCTGACCGCAGAAACTGATGAAGACATCTGGAATACCGTGCAGGAGCTGCAGAGTCGGGGTTTGGACAGGGCGACTGAACCAAGTGATGTTCCCGATCTCAAAGCGCCAGAATGGCAAGTCTTTTCCGCTTGCGACGAGTCACGTAATACAGCGGACTTTCGCCTGCGCGCTGCCAGCCTACCATCCGACTGGCGCTTCCCGGCGATCGAGCAAGTGGTTATCGTTGAGCGACTGCGAGAAGCGCGCGCCCTGATCGGGTTCACCCGTCTCGATGCGGGTACTGAACTGACGGATCCGGAACCGGGCATCAAGATAAAGAACGCTCCGCTGGCGCGGCAGAAACCTGAATGGGTACCGACAGGCGAAGTTCGTGGTGAAGGTTTGTTCGTCCGCTTTAGCGAAAAGCGCCTCCTTGCATGGGAGCAGCGGGATTCCGTCCAGAGTCGCGCCAGGCAATTTCACCAGGGTCATACCAAGTGGCGCGCGCTCAGGAATATCAATGATCCGACTAGCGGTTTTCCTGGGATGCGTTATGTCTTATTGCATTCCTTCGCGCATATTCTGATGCGCGCCCTAGCTCTCGAAGCTGGTTATGCGCTTGCTAGCTTGCGCGAAAGAATCTACTCGCGATCAGCAGAAGAAGAATCTGGACCGATGGCTGGCATCCTCATTTATACCGCCGCCACTGATAGTGAAGGCACACTCGGTGGGCTCGCAAGCCTCGGTAAGCCCGATGTCTTGCAGCAACACATACAGAAAGCATTGTACGAAGCCGAGTTATGTGCTGGCGATCCGCTATGTGCCAACCACAAGCCGGAACACGACGAGCGTTCGATCCACGCCGCCGCCTGTCACAATTGCCTCTTCGTGCCAGAAACGAGTTGTGAGCGTGGCAACAAGTATCTCGATCGCAGCGTGCTCGTGTCGACCATCGAAGACAATGACTTGGCGTTCTTTGTGTCGAGAGTGAGCGGTTGAAATCGACTGCGCGAATTGGGAATTCCAAAAGCAGCATAGCATCTCCGGGCTTGGTCAAAATAATCTGCCTTTCTGGTACGCTACGCGTCTTCAGCGAATTCACTAGCATCGTGGCGACCAGACGCTTATGCCGCGCCGTGACAATATTCAGGATGGCGTAAATTTGCTAGGCTTCGTTAGTTGTCAAATTGGCGATGTCGTTCGGGCCGAATAATAGTAAACAAAGCGGGCGTTGCCTCGAAATCCATCTCATGAAATAGCAGCGAACGAAACAAGCATGGCAATCCAGTTCTTTGGTCATTTAAGTGACAATTTGTTTTAGGAACCCTCACACATCGCGATGTACAACAGGATCTGCACAATAATTCGTGTGCGACGAGGCAACGGCGTAGCCGCTAAATCAAATCCTGCCTGTAGAATGAAATGGCGCCTTCTGCTGGTGAAGAATCGCCATGGCAGAAACCCACCTCGAGTCTAAGCGCATCGCATCCGCCCATGCAGCGTACCCATAGCGATTCAACTGAGCATAAAGCTCGTCCCGTGCAATAGCCATTTGGCGACTGCATAAACTGATCCAGTCTCGACCATAGCATGCAGCTGTTTTGCCGTGCATTGACGGTGCTATGTCTTATGTCATCGATCAGTAAGACGGCTGTTAGCCAGTGCATCTCGAGCGTGCTCGTCAGCAGCCTTGACAACCCCGGAAGCCCTATCTACAATCTAGGTACGATAATGTTAAACGCGGTTTGGTATTATCAAACAAGGAAACGGGCATGCAAATCAATCTTCAAGGCAAGACGGCATTCGTTAGCGGCGGCAATGTAGGAATTGGGGCAGGAATTGCCAAAGCGCTGGCGGAATGCGGGGCACAGGTTATTATCACACACTTTTCGCATGAAGACGAAGCCAATGACACTGTTGACGCGTTAAATGAGCTGGGGAGCCGCGCGTCGACGCTGCATTTGGACGCGACCGACAGCGCGCAAGTGGCAGCGGTCGTATCTCAAGCGGCGGAATTGATGAACGGCAAGATTGATATTCTGGTAAACAATGCCGGGCATCTTGTGAATCGCGTTCAGACCGACGGCATGTCCGACGAACATTGGCATCGAGTCATAGATGTCAACCTTTCAAGCGCCTTTTACTGTACGCGAGAGGTGTTGAAATACATGCCTGAAAACGGGCGTATCGTAAATATGTCGTCGATGGCAGCGCGAAACGGCGGCGGTAATGGCACAGCGCCTTATGCCGCGTCCAAAGCCGGCGTCATCGGGCTGACGCGCGGTCTTGCCAAAGAGCTTGCGCCACGGAAGATTACGGTTAACGCGCTGGCGCCCGGCTTCATCGCCGAAACGCCCTTTCACGAAACCTTCACCGGGCTTGAAAACTACGCTGGGATCATCGGCGGGATTCCGCTGGGAGTTGCGGGGCTGCCGCCAGATGTGGCTGGCGCCGTCCTGTATTTTGTATCGGATCTCGGCAAGTGGGTGACGGGTCAGGTTGCGGAAATAAACGGCGGCGCCTGGTTTGTATAGGCGCTGGAGATTCTGGCTTCATGCGAGAGTATCTCTTTCTTAAGCGCCACGCGCTTGAAAATTGGCGGTCTCTGGCGAAGACGACGCACTCGTCTCAGTTTGAGCGTTTGCTTCGGCAAGCCAATTCTCAGCACTGCCGTCTGCCGCCGCCCGTCCATCCCAGCGATTCGATTACCTATATTGGCACGGCTGTGCTTAACTTGGCGCTGGCGCATTTGTTGACGGGAGACTCGGCGCACCTATATGCCGCGCGCCGCTGGATCAAGTCTGCGATCGCCTATCCGCATTGGGGTAAGGAACGGATGCCCGATCATGACCTCGATGCCGCCTGGCTGCTCTTTGGGCTCGGGCTTGGTTACGACTGGCTGAAGGACGAATTGCCGCCTGATGAGCGTGACGCCCTGCGCGACAAGTTGCTGCGGCAGGCGCGCAAGCTCTATGACTTCGCCTTGTCAACCGAAGGGAACTGGTGGAGCTCCGCCTACTGGCAGAATCATAACTGGATCTGCTACGGAGGCTTGGCGACTGCCGCTTATGCCCTCCGCGCCGAATACAGCGAAGCGGGCAGTTGGGCGGCGCGAGCGCGCGACAACTTCGTTCAAGCGTTATCGTACATGCCCGAAGACGGCTCCAATTATGAAGGGCCGGTCTACTGGCGCTATGGTGTCATCTGGTTTCTCATCTTCGCCGACCTGCTGCAGCAGGAAACGGGTCAAGACCTGCATGATTCGGCATTCTTGCGGAACACCTTCTTCTATCGACTCTATCTTTGCGGACCCAACCTGGTTGATACCGCCAATTTTGGCGACTGCCACGATCGACGAAGCGCTCATAGCGCGGCGATGTATGCGCGCCTGGCTGGTCTTTATGGTATTGGCGAAGCGCAGTGCCTTTATCATTATTTCTATCGGACCGGCGAGTGGGAGCGGGAAGGCTCCGAAGGTCTGGTCAAGCCCGGTCTGTGGGCGGAGTCTGGACTCGAGTTTCTGTGGTATGACGCGGCGATTGAGGAAGCATCCATCGCCGACTTGCCATTGAGCCGAACATTCCCCGATTTAGGGCTGATCGCGATGCGTAGTTCCTGGGACGCGGATGGCGTCACAATGGCATTCAAGAGTGGCGCGCCCAACGGGCTGAAAGCCTGGCACAGCGGTCATACCTTGAATCTCAACCGCAGTTGGCAAACGTTGAGCGCCGGGCATGACCACCCAGACGCCAACAGTTTCATCATCATCAGCGGCGATGATTATATCGCGGTGGATGATGGCTACGCCAAGGAAAAGCGCACAGGCAACCACAGCACCCTGCTGATTGACGGCCGCGGTCAATACACCGAAGGGACAAAGAACGCCTTTCGAAATCTAGATGCAACTTGGAGCGCCCGCCTTGAAGCGAGTGTGGAAGGCGGCGATGTCGTTTACGCGCGCGGCGAGGCGGCACGCGCCTATGCGCCGGACTTGCGGTTGCGGCAATTCACGCGAGAAGCGCTTTTTCTCGAGGGAGCCGCCGTCGTGTTGCATGATACGATCGCAGCGGACGTGCCGCACGACTATCAGTGGCTGATGCAGACGGACGCTCCGCCGGTGGCGAACGGGGGCGGTCGTTTCACATTCAGCAACGGGTCAACGACATGGCAATTGCATGCGCTGCAGCCGGCCGGCCTCACTCACGAAATCCTCGAGCAAGAAATAACAGCCAACCCTACATCGGCGAAGCCCGACTGGATCATCCGGCGTACGCAATATGCGCTGGCGCTAGCTCCAGCCGAAGCTTGCTGCGATTGTCAGTACTTCGTAGTCCTGGACCTGGCAGGCTTCCGGGTGGAATCGCTGCCGGCTACGCGCGGCTTAGTCGCCGGGCTGAGCAAAAGCAGCCGACAATGGACGGTCGCCTATGCCAGCGGCCGCGACGGCATTCTGGCGGATGGGTTGAATGTCGATGGCAATTGGTTCGCGGGCTGCAATGCCGATGGCCGGCTAAGCCAATACCTGGCCGGTGATGTCACCAGCATTTGGCTGGATGGCGAGCTCAATTTCGTCGCAGACCGCCCGGTTAATATCGCGCTGCGACAAGCGGAAGATTGCACGAGCCTTCGAGTCGCCACGGCCGACCATACCTGGCTTCGCGTCAGCAGCGATAGTCCCAGAGCCCTTTACTTGAATGGAAGTGAGTGGCCATACCAGTACGACGAAGCGACCGGCATGATTTGGGTCTATACACCCGCCGGTAGGTCCGAGCTAACGGTTCATTGAGGTAAGCAGCGGCATGTCGACTGTCTTTGAAGCTGCGTTGCAGCAGAGCATCCAGACAACCCGACACAATCTGAGCGTGCTCGAGGAGTTCCCCGAATCCTTCAAGCACGGCGTCTGGAGACCAATCGAAAAGGAGCGCCCTGCCGGACATTGGGTGGATGGATTTTGGACCGGATTGCTTTGGCTCTCATGGGCGCACACGGACGATGCCGATCTGCGAGCCGGCGCCGAACGCTGGAACAAGAAGCTGGCGCCAATGAAGACCAGCACCGGCACCCACGATTTGGGGTTCATCTTTTATCTGTCGCATGTCATTGCCGGACGCCTGACGGGAGAAGACGCCTGGTATGACAATGCTATCAAAGCCGCATACACTCTGATTCAGCGATACAATCCGTGCGGAGAGTATCTGCAGGCGTGGGACGATGACGGCATTCGCAAGTGGGCTGGGCGCACAAATGTCGACCTGATGATGAACCTGGCGCTGCTGTATTGGGCAAGCGAAATGACTGGGGACAAGTCGCTGGCTGATATAGCCACGCAGCACGCGCGTACATCGCGGCTTGCGTTGGTGCGGGGCGATGGCTCAACCGCGCATGTCGCCGACTTCGACCCGCAAACCGGTCTCTTGATACGACAAGAACAATACCAGGGCTACAGCCACGATTCCTGCTGGTCGCGCGGTCAAGCCTGGGGACTATACGGCTTCGCGACTTGCTTCCGCTATTCCGCAATCCCGGGCTTTCTGACAGCAGCGCAAGCCCTGGCGGATTATACGCAGCGGCGCCTGCCGGAAGATCTCGTGCCTTACTGGGATTACAGCAGCCCGCATATTCCCGATACCTATCGCGACTCGTCGGCGGCGTCCGTAACCGTCTGCGGCTTGGTGGAGTTGGCGGCGGTGGATTGCGATAACGCCGCGCGCTGGCTTGACCTCGCCGAACGCATGTTAAAGTCTCTGTGTGAAAATTACTTGATTCGAAGCGCCAAAGGACCTTCGGCCATCTTGCGCGATGGCGCGCGTTCTGTGCCGGCGAATCTGATGGAGCACGGTCTGATTTACGGCGACTACTATTTTCTCGAAGCCTTGACCGCGTTCACACGGCCGGATATTCATCAGCGCGCCTTTGCTATTGAAGGCGTCCTGAGTCGGGCGAGCGAGTGATTTGACATGGCAGCGAATACAGCAGTGCGCAAACGTGTCTGGTCGGCACGAACACGGGAAGCCCTGAACGGCTACATGTTCATATCGCCCTGGGTGCTTGGGTTCCTCATCTTTGTCATCGGGCCCATGATCGGCTTGATCTGGCTAAGCTTCCACCGCTGGGACTTAATCGGCGATCCACGTCATGTCGGCTTGCGGCATTATCAGCGGCTCTTAAGTGACAGGCTGTTTCTCAAGTCCATGGAAGTCACTATCGTTTACGGCTTGGGACGCGTGCCGCTTGGCATCATCGTGGCTTTGGGCACCGCGCTGCTGTTGAACAACCGTCGCATCAAGTTCATCGGCATCTGGCGCACCATCTATTATATGCCGGTCGTATTGCCACCGGTGGCGATCGCCCTGGTTTGGATGTGGATTTACAATCCACGCTACGGCATTCTGAATTCGACGATTCAACAGGTCCTAGGCGTACCTGGTCCACGCTGGCTGGACGACCCGGCCCTGGTCTTGCCCTCGCTGATGATAATGGCTGTCTGGGTCGCGGCGGGCCGCAATATGATCATCTACCTGTCCGGCTTGCAGGGGATATCTAACGAACTTTACGAAGCATCCGCGATCGATGGCGCCGGCTATTGGCGGCAATTCTTCCGCATTACGTTGCCGCTCCTGACGCCTGTCATCTTCTTCAATCTAATCACCGGTATGATCGACACCTTCAAGCTCTTCTCTCAAGCTTACATCATGACCGAAGGCGGTCCGCGCAATCAATCGCTGTTTTTCACCTACTACCTTTTTCAGAAAGGATTCCAGCAGTACCAAATGGGTTACGCGTCCGCCATGGCAGTCGTGGTTTTCTTCATCATCATGGCTTTGACGCTGCTGGTTTTCCGCTGGTCGAAAGCCTGGGTCTTCTATGAAGGCGAACTGACGGGGGACGACTAAACCGATGGCTGCCAATACCGCGCTGGGCGCGCCAACGCGCAAGAGCCGCCTGCAAGAGCAAGCCTCGTCCCACCTCAAGGTGGCGGTGATATACGCCATCCTCCTGCTGGGCGCCGTGCTGGTATTCTTCCCCTTTGCCTGGACCATCTCCACATCGCTAAAGACAGAACAGCAAACCCTGGCCTATCCGCCGACCTGGGTGCCCGATCCCGTCCAATGGGAGAACTATCCCGAAGCGCTGACGGCGCGTCCCTTTGGGAGATACTATGTCAACACCACCATTATCACCACGCTCAGCGTTATCGGGCAGGTCCTCAGTTCGGCGGTGGTGGCATATGGCTTTGCCCGTTTCCGTTTCCCCGGGCGCGGTTTCATATTCCTGGTCCTGCTCAGCACCCTGATGATTCCCTTCCACATGCTGATTATCCCGCGCTTCATTCTCTTCAAGTATCTGGGTTGGCTGGATACCTTCCTGCCGCTGATCGTGCCGAATTTCTTCGGCGGCGCCTTCTCCATTTTCTTGCTGCGTCAATATTTCCTGACCATCCCGCTTGACCTGGACGAAGCCGCCAAGATGGACGGCGCCAACGCTTTCCAAATCTTCATGAGTATCATTCTGCCCCTGGCGCGCCCGGCCCTGGGCGCCGTCGCTGTCTTCGAGTTTGTCTCCACCTGGAATGACTTTCTCGGTCCGCTGATATACCTGAGCTCCGACCGCAACTACACGGTGTCGATCGGGCTCGCCGCCTTCCGCAATGACTACTTCACGGCTTGGCATCTGTTTATGGCGGCCTCGGCCGTCGCCATGCTGGCGCCGCTTATCGTATTTTTCCTGGCGCAGAAGTATTTCATCAGCGGCGTGGCGCTGACCGGATCCGGTGGATCAAAAGGCTAAGTTCTTATGACGGGGAAGGAGGCGCCCCTGCATCAATAACGCAAGACCAAACTGACGGAATCGAATCAAGTAATGAAGGAGCAACACAAATGATGACTAGTCGAAAGACTCTACTGGCCGCGGTTCTAGTAGTCTTCTTGCTGACGCTCACCCTTGGCGCGAGCGCGCAAGACGTCACCGTCAAGTGGTTTATGCGCTGGGACCAGAATCGTGTCGAGAACGTCGCCATGCCTGTATCAGAAGCCTTCACCGAAGCAACTGGCATCGGTATCGAATTCGAGAATATAGGCAGCGGCAGCGACTACTACACCAAGTTGCAGACCACAATCGCCGGCGGCACACCGCCCGATGTCTTCTATCCGGCAACTCACGTTGCCAACGCTTACGCCAGCAAGGGCGCGCTGCTGACGATCGACGAATACGTCGAGCGCGACGGCATTGACCTCTCAGTCTACGACCCGACCATCCTGGCCAACTACATGATCGACGGCGCGCTGCACTGCCTGCCTATCGACCATGCCGCCCTGGTCGTGTACTACAACAAGGAAATCTTTGATGCCGCCGGCGTCGACTATCCGGCGGACGGCTGGACCTGGGACGACTTCCTGGCCACCGCCCAAGCCTTGACCCTGGACACCGATGGCGATGGCGTCACTGATCAGTTTGGCGTCGGTGTCTTCCGCAACTATTGGCCAATGGTCGTCTGGAGCAATACCGATCGCGGTCTCTTCGACGATATCCGCCATCCAACGGAATTCTATGGCATGGATCAGGGCGTGATTGACTCGGTGCAGTTTGTGGCCGATCTGATCCTGGAGCATAATGTCATGCCCTCCGAAGAACAGCGGGCCGATATCAGCGACATGTTCGCCGCTGGCAAAGCCGGCATGCAAGTGGTGGGCCACTGGCGAATGCAGCGTTATCTTGGCTCCGGCTTCGACTTCGATATGGCGGCGCTGCCCTTGGGTGAAAGCGGCGAGGCGGTGAACCGCGCGGATGGCAGCTGCTTCGCCATCTCGGCTGATACAGAACATCCGGAAGAAGCTTGGGAACTGGTTAAGTTCCTGGCTGGCCCCGGTTCAGTTGGCGTCAACATGCTGTTGGATCTGCAAGTGATGACCCCGGCGCTGTCCGAGTTCAAGAGCGATCCGCGCTTCCTGGAACCGGAGCTGCTGCCGGGCTCCAACAAAGCCGCCTTCCTGGCTGGCGCTGGCAACTACTTCTCGATGTACGATCCGATTCACCCCATGTACTCCGCTTTTGATTCGCTCTGGAAGCAGGAATTGGGCGAGGTATGGATCGGCGCGGCGTCCGTAGAAGAGGCGATGGGCCGCATCGCTGATGAGGTCGCCTATATCCTGGACAACCTCGCAGACTACGAATAGTCGCCGCTGAAAGCGAGATTTTTCGATTGCCGCAAGCCCCTCCTGCATCCAAGGGAGGGGCTGTGGCTTACCGTCTGTCGCCTTGGCGCGCATGGTATACTAATAAACGTAAACCGAGAGTGAAGAATATCTGGCGATGGCTACCCAAGAGCGGGTCTACACAGTAGAGGACGTTTGGCAGCTCGAACAGCAGCCCCGGAACCCGACCGACAAATACTATCTGATTGATGGGGACTTGCTAGTAAAAATGGCTCCTACTGAACTGCATGGCGATGTAGCCACTCGATTGAGCGCTTACCTTTTCTTGTATGTCGACGAGCATGGCCTTGGTCGCGTCACTGGCGAAGTGGGCTTCCATCCGCCGGGAGACCGGGGCACGGTGCTCCTCCCCGATGTCGCGTTTACGAGCATTTCGCGAACGGCGCTGCCCGCGCGATCAAGCTATGTTCCTTATATGCCCGACTTGGCCGTCGAGATCATATCGCCCTCGCAGTCGCTCTCCCAAGTGCGGCGCAAAGCCGAAGTCTACTTGCGGCATGGCGCGGCGCTGGTTTGGTTGGTAGACCCAAGGGCGAGCTTTGCCGAAGTCTGGAGTAGCGGTGAAGACGGCGCGCTGCAAAAAGTGCGCATCGCAGGTGACGGCGAATTGATCGGCGGCGACGTCCTGCCCGGCTTCCGTCTTCCCCTCAGCCGCATTATTGCCAACTAGCGCTTTGCATCTTCCACGCGCAGCATAGGCTGGAATTGCAAATGATTCATCGCTTCGCTATTGCCAGCCTTAGTTTGCTCTTTAGCTTTGTCAGCGTAGGGCAGTCCGACGGCATTCACTATTACGTCAGTCCGGATGGCGACAGCGGCAACAGCGGCGTCAGCGTATCCCGACCCTTCCGCTCGATCCAACACGCCCTTCAATTGGCACAGCCGGGCGATACTATCCACCTTGGTCCCGGGCACTATTATCAGGATGTATATACGGTCCGCGATGGCGAGCCGGGCAAGCCGATTACCATCGTCGGCACGTCAAATGCCGTCGTACACGGGCTGACCAGCAACCGAATCTTTCAGGTTCACCACGACTACATCAGCTTGATCGGCTTCACCATTGACGGGCTGCGGCGCAATGCTGAGCCCAATCGTATGGGCGCCTTTCTCGAGAAGCTGCTTTATGTCATCGGTTACGACGCGCGCGACGGGGTCCACCATTTGCGCGTTCTCGGTATGACATTTCGAAACGCGGGTGAGGAATGCCTTCGCATCAAGTACTTCGCCCATCACAACGAAATCGCCTATTCGACATTTCACGATTGCGGCATCTGGGATTTTGTCTTTAACGCACACGGCGTCGTCGGTGAAGCGGTGTATCTGGGTACCTCAAGCAAACAGTGGGATATCAATCTGACGATCGAGCCAGATATCACCGCCCACAACTGGGTGCATCACAACTACATTGACACCCAAGGCAATGAGTGCGTTGAGGCGAAAGAAGGCACCGAGCACAACATCATCGAATACAACGTCTGCACGGGCCAGAAGGACTCCAACTCCGGTGGAATCGTGTCGCGCGGCAAAGGCAATGTAATCCGCTACAACGAGATCTACGGCAATGCCGGCGCCGGCGTACGGCTGGGCGGGCACCTCGTAGATGGCATCCAATATGGCATCGCGAACGAAGTCTACGGCAATCTGATATACGACAACGACGCAGGCGGGGTCAAGATCCTGGTTGAATCGCAAGCGATAATTTGTGGCAACAGCCTTTGGGACAACGCCGCGGGAGATGCCAGCGGTGCCTTTGGCGACAGTTATGCTCCGGCAGCGCCATGCGCCTCGGGAGCATAGGCCATATCGCGCCCTTCCAGCGTGTAACCCAGCTTTAGGGAGATGCGATGGGCGGCTTCGCGCACTTTCGAGCCGGAGGACGAAATCGTCGATTCATCAAGGCGAGACAAGGGGAATGAGACACTGACGGCGGCGATGGGCACTGCGTCATAACTATGGATCGGCGCCGAAATGCATAACCCGCCGATCTCATTTTCCTCGCGCTCGATTGCGTAGCCTTGTTGGCGGAAAAGCTCGAACTGACGCATTAATACGTCGATGTCCGTGATGGTGTTCTGTGTCATGGATTCGAGCGGGTAAGACTGCAAGACCGCCAGCGCCTGCTGCGGCGGCAGGTGCGAAAGAATGGCTTTGCCCAAGGCGGTCGAATGGGGCCAGGCCCGTTTGCCAATGTGATTGCGGAAACCTAGGCTCTTGTCGGTCAGCAAGCGCTCAATGTAAATGATCTGATTCTCGTCCAGGATCGCCAGGTTTACGCTCTCGGACGCCCAGTCGCGCAGGTACTCGAGCTCGGGCATGGCGATTTTGCGAATTTCGATTTGATCAAGCAAAACGCCAGCGCGCTCCACCAGCTGCAAGCCCAGGTGGTATCGGCGGTTCTCGGGATTCTGCGCAATGTAGCCGTTGCGCTCAAGCGTATATACGAGACCGGAGGCTGTACTCTTATGCAGGTTCAGGGCCTTGGCGATGTCGGTGATGCCCAACTCCGGAGTCTGGGGACCAAAGAGTGACAAAATATCCAATGCGCGCTGGAGCGATGATATGATCCGCGGATCTCTTTCTCTCTCTTCCATGCGCTTGTTCTCCGTCTGAATCATAATCCCTATCCTACCGCAATTTGGAGAAAAAGTGTTGGGATGTATTGGCAAGCGCAGCCGGTTGCCATCGCCAGCGGAGTGCTTGTGCCAAGTTATCGCGAAGAAAGCCATCACAGCGCCAATGCGTATTACAACTCGAGAGGAATCCTTTGCTGATCTCCGTCAATGGCGCTCCCTCCAGACCTTAGACGCCCGCGGCAATCTGACTCAACGAATCCATGTACCGCTCAGCAACCTCGGCCGCCGCGTCATAGTATGTGCTGGCGCGGACCTACGCTCTCGAGCGAGGCAAATCCAGCTGAACATGTGCCGGGTAGATGTCCTTCGCGCCACATTGCCCGCCGAATTTCCGGTCACATGACAGTAATCAAATGCGGCCTCGCATTGCCTCGAAATCCGTCTCATCTAAGAACGGTAAACAGAGCCAGCCCCGCTACCCATCCCTCCGCGCCTTAGCCACAAGCTAGGGAAGGGTAGATTGCCTGCGAGATTGCTTTCCGCGCGACACACTTGAATTTACTGAGGTCTGGAAGGTGGCATTGTGCTATGAAACCGGAGTAGAGATCACGCTTGCCCGATCATGTAGAGCTTAAAGAGACGCATCTTGTCGCTTCTCGGGTCGATTAGCAGCAAAGCGATTTTCGCGACGAAGGAGTTAATCATAGACAAGGCGAGCTTGATGGGTGGCACCAGCAGGACCTAGTTTTCGTCTAGTTCAGGCGGACAGGCGCAGGCGTTATCAAAGTGTATTTTCCCTGGCTCACGGCCAAATAGATTATGCCCAAAGCCATTCCTGAGCAGCTTGTACATGGCATCAGCGGCGCCGGCTTGCAGGCTCGGGAACATCTGCTGCAAGCCAGTTTTGTAGCGAAACTCTGGACTGCGCGGTTCGTGATTTTCGAGACGGTAAATCGTTTCAGGCGCGGGGTTGATGTCCATAATAATGGCGAAATTATTGTCGACGCGCCCGCTATTGATACGGTCGATGACGGGGATTTCCCACCAGCTGCTTAAGGTGTAGATGAAGTATGCGAGCAGGTCATAATCTTCAAGGCGGCGCAGGATTGGATCGCCATGCACCGGAAAATAGCGCCTGCCGGTTTGGGCAAATGTCAAATCCCAGAGAATCCGCGATGCCGCTTGTCCCTGTTGCCACTCCAGTGGGAAGCTGTCTTGAATCAAATAGTCGCCGGGCATATCAGCTGGCGATGGCGGTGATGCGGGTCAGGATGCCTTTGGAAACTGGCGAAGGCACTTCCATATCCTTGAGCATGACGCCAATCGTGTCCAATGATATATCGCGGTAGGTGAAGCGCAGCTGCAATTCGGGATAGCGCGCCATCGCACCGTCGTAGGACTGCCCTGGCAGCCGTTTCCAGCGAATGGTGATGTATTCTTCGTCGACATCAATGTCGAAGTTGAATTGCTGCGGGATCATTGTCCACCTCCGTTTCGAGTGTAGACGGAGTGGGATGGCATGTCAAGAATGCGCCGGCGCGGGTGGTTCGTTGCGAGGATGAGGTGCGCGCGGTGGAGGCGTAGTCCGCTCAATCCCGTTACAGGACGCTTAGCAGACCTTGCCCCAAAATTCGTCTCATCTAAGAACCGTAAACAAAGGCGGCTTGGCCTACGATTTTAACTGATGGCTAATCTAGCCAAATTCGGCCGCTGATAAGGCGCTATCGGGCAGTTGAAGCCTGTCCTATTTCACCTCTGCGCCCGATTGCCTTGAAGGGGCCGGTCGTCAGCCGGTGTCCGGGTGTCACTCCATAGGTCTAGTTAGCCGCAGTGTCTCCCTGCCTCCATGCTTCTGACAGATTGTGATGCGGCAAGTCTCTAATTAGTAAACCGCTCCTATCGGGATTCTGATAGCGCTCGAAGTAGCTGTCAATCTCGCCGCTCAGTCGTTCTACAACGGACTGAGAATCTTCATCATTAAAGCGATTGTGAGACTCTGTCGGATCATCCAGCAAGTCAAAAAGCTCGGATGGCGCGTCGCTGTAATAACGGCGTACCAATTTGTGCTGCCGCGTGCGAACCATGCGAAGATCACCATATTCTCCGAACTGATTTTGGCGCCAATTCGGCAGCGAACAGGAATTATCCAGCAAGGGCAAGAAACTGCGCCCGGGATAGTTGCGCTCTTCCGCCAGCGCGTCGGATATGCTGGCGTAGTCCGCTATCGTCTGAAAGAGGTCCAAGTGGTCGACGTATTCTTCGCGCCGCTGTCCGGCGTAGAGGCGTCCGGGACAATTGAAGATCATGGGCACGCGTATCGATTCTTCCAGCATGTTCAAGGGTAGGGTGGCGTTGCCTTTGCCCCACAAGCCGTGATGCCCGCAGCAGAGTCCATGATCCGAGGTGAAGATGAATAGTACGCTTTCATGTAACTGAAGCGCTTCCAATTCATCCATCAAGCGTCCAACCGACTCGTCGATATGGGATATGGCTGCGAAATACTGCGCCAGCGCTTCGCGCGGATTCAGGCGTGTGGGCAACGTCGATTCAAGCGCCTGCGCCCCGAATGGGAATGCTGGCTGATTTAGCAAGCCGGCAAATAGATTTTGGCGATACTGATCCACCAGACGTTCCGGTTGTCCGCGCCAGGGATTGTGGGCGCCGAAGTATCCGATATGAAGAAAGAAGGGCGCCTCCACATCACGCCCTCGCAGAAACTCGATCGCCTTGTCTGTGATCACCTGCGTCCGCTGACCGGAGACCGTCTGAATATCGCCATTCAGGCTGAAACGATGGTCACCGCCATGCTCCGCGGGATAATCGCCAACGCCGCTGAACCAATGGCGAAAACCCGCCTGCGGCTGGTCATCATTGCCCAAATGCCATTTGCCGCAATGTGCCGTCTGATAGCCCACCTGGGATAGCAGCTCCGCCAGCGTGACCTCATCTTTGAGCCAGGGACGTCGGTGAATTTCCGGTATGGTTGATGAGAGGTAGTCGTGGATGCCGTGCTGTGATGCCAGCCTTCCCGTTAGCAGACAGGCGCGCGCGGGCGAGCATACGGGCGTGGGCGTGAAGGCGTTTTGCATTAGCACGCCGGTGGTCGCCAAGTAATCCAGCGTGGGCGTATGAATCTCGGAGTTTCCGTAACAGCCAAGCGCCCATTGCGCCAGATCATCATTGACGATCAGGATGATATTTTTCAGCTTACTCGCTGGCATCGTTCACCTTTGCTCGGCGCCGCATTAATTCCTGCAACCTCTGATGGTCCGACTCGCGAAATACAGCGCTTACTGGGGCGGAGAAGTCGGTGTCTCCCGTCCTCTCCATCCAAGCTTTAAGGTCTGATTCCAAGTCGATCGCAATAGCGCGGAATTGCGGCTGACGATTGAGATTGTCAAGTTCGTAGGGATCAGCTTCCAAATCGTAGAGTTCATTGTCGTGGTTTTGCCAGATTATCAGTTTGTAAGGACCCTTGATGACGGCTCGACCCAGTTCAATCGTGCCGAATCCATGTCCGTACGTTTCCACCAGCAGGGACGATCTGCCCTTTGACTTGCTTCCCGTAGCCAGGGGCAGCAAGCTTTCTCCATCCACAGGACGCTCGAATCGCATCCCGGCCGCGTCCAGGATAGTTGGTGCGATGTCGACACCGCAAGCCAGCGAATCGGAGATCTGCCCAGGGGGTATTCGGTCCGGATATCGCAGCGCAAGCGGGACGCGGAGCACCTCTTCCGTAAGGTAGGAACCCTTGTCGAAGCGGCCGCCATGGCTGCCTATGGCGTCGCCGTGGTCCGCCGTCCAAATGACCAAGGTATTGTCAGTCAGTCCCAATTCATCCAGCTTGTCAAGCACCAGCCCGCCAGCCGCATCAACCATAGTGATATGGGCGTAAGCGCGTGCGATAATCCGCTGCCAATCACCCCAGCTGACATTACTCGGCGTGGCAAAGCGCCCGTCTTCGTCGGTCAATCTGTCATGAGGATCCTGCCAGTAGATGTCTGGTTTGCCCGCCAGCGAATCGGCGAAGTTGCCATATACGGAAATGTCTTCAGGATCATAGAGGTTGGCGAATTCGCTAGTCGGGAAAAAGGGCTGGTGCGGTCCCCAAAAGTCCAGCCGCAGGTGAAAGGGCTCGTCGCCGTCCGAGTCGACCAGGGTCTCCAGCTGCTCGCAGGCCAAATCGGCCAGGAAGAAGGCCTCGTGGGTTTCCTTGGGTGTTGTTGTGATGCCAGTGGCATGTTCACCGCACCAATAGCGATCGCTGCGATAGGGCGCGTCGACTTTGAGATTGGGAAATTCACGATTCATGACGAAACTATCGAAGACGTATTCGACCCGATGCTCGGCCGGCGGCAGGTTTTTCTTTTCAAGATATGCCTGATACTGAGGCGTGATATAGGGATTGCCGTAATCTTCCAGCGAGAAGCCTTCGCAATTGAAGTCGAGAGCGGTGCCGGCGCCAGCGTGCCATTTGCCGAAGTAGAAGCAGCGATAGCCGGCGCGGGCGAGATTATTCAGATAGACTTCGTGGTCGTAAGGGGCGTTGGTGTAGTTGTAGTAATTGCAGTGATTGTGGGGATACAGACCGGTAAGGAGCGTTCGCCGCGAGGGACCGCAGAGCGGCACCGCGCAATATGCGCGATCGAAGCGAATGCCAGTCGACGCCAGGCGATCAAATTGGGGCGTTTGCGGTCCTATGCCGCTGTCCCAGCCGTGCCGATAGAAAGCTTGATGATCGTTAACCAGAAGTACGATGTTGGGACGCCGATTCATTGCGCGATTGCCGTTTCCGCCAGCGGCCGTGTTTCAGGCTTTGGCGCTCTGGTCGTCTCTCGTACGATTAGCTGCGGCTGAATAATGACTTGACGGTGTGGAAGCGCCGGATTGTCGATACGTTCAAAGAGCAAGGCGGCCGCCCGTGTGCCCATCTCGTATTGAGGTTGACGAATTGTTGTCAGCGCCGGGCGCATAAATCGGGCATCGGGTTCGTCATCATAACCAATAATGGAAAGGTCATTCGGGATATCGATCGATAGCTCCCAAGCAGCACGCATGGCGCCGATCGCGAGTCGGTCAGTGCGCGCCAAGATGGCGGTCGGCCGATCTTCACGGGTGAGCAGGTCCAAGCCGGCACGATAGCCGCCGTCGGCGCTCAAATGCGTTTCAACAACCAGGCTTTCATCGATTGCAGCATGATAATCGCCCATCGCTCGGCGGAATCCCGCGACCTGATCTCGACCGATAGCAGCATTTGGAATGCCGGTGATGCAGCCAATTCGGGTATGCCCAAGCTCAAGAAGGTGGCTTGCCGCATCATAGGTTCCTTGCTCCCGCTCCACCTCCAGCAGGTCGGATCTGACAGGTGGCGCATAACGATTTATCAAGCATAGCGGGATTCCCGCTCTCTCCAGCTTCAAAATCGGTTCTTGATGCTCCCAAGTCCAGGCGCCAGCGAATATCACGCCCTTTATGGCAACTGCTGCCGCAAGCTCTTCCGCGTGAATCATTTCTTTTTCCGGGTCGTCGTCCGAATTGTAGAGTTGAAGGGTATGTCCCGTTTCGAAGCAGGTCGACTGTATCCCGCGGATAAGCCGTTGAAAAAAGGGTCCGGCGATATTCGGCACGAGCACTGCAACCTGGGCGGCCGCGCCATATCTGGATGCTGCGCGAATGGGCTGATAGTTGAGTTCGGAGATGGCAGCGTCCACTTTTTGTCGCAAGGGATCGCTGACATTGACCGAAGCGCTTACGACTCGTGACACCGTGGAGATCGACACGCCAGCGTGACGCGCGACATCGGTCATTGTGATCGACTTTTTTCGCATAAGCTTCCTTGGATAGACCAAAGGCAATTCTTGCATATTTTTCTCGCGTATGCAAAATTTGCAGTAGAATCGGATGTGTGTTAGATTTTTCATGTAGACGTATCTTTGGCTCTTTACGTTTAGGAGAGAAAAATGTTGAAGAAAACTACGGGGCTGTTACTTGTTGTACTTGTCGTGTTGACATCGTTTGCCGGTGTGGCCTTTGCACAAGACGAGGTCACGATTGACTTTTGGATTCCGGGAGGGCGGGGCCGCGATGAAGGCACCGCCGCTGTCATCGAAGCTTTTGAAGCGCTGAACCCCAACATCAAGGTCGAGCTGACAGCGATTCCCTTCCGCGAATTCTTTGATTCCTTACAGGTTGCCTTCGCTGGCAACAATCCGCCGGACGCAGCCCTAATCGACGGCGTTGGCGTACAGAATCTCGCCTTCAACGGCGCGTTGCTGCCGATTGAAGACATGTTCAGCCAAGAGGATCTGGACGATTTCATGGCCGACCTGATCGAGATGGTTACGCTCGATGGGCATATGTATGGCGCGCCATGGGCGAATGCGGCCGATGCCATGTATTACAACGTCGATATGTTTGAGGCCGCTGGCATTGAAGCGCCGAAGACGCTGGAGGAAGGCTGGACTTGGTCCGAATTCGTCGAGAACGTCAATGCGGTGCGGGCGCATCAAGCCGAGCAAGGCAATGAGGTCTGGGGCATGATGGGATTCAACAACCCCCTGCAGGGCGCCTTCTTCACCTGGACGATCATCCGCAGCGCCAGCAGCCCGGGCGAGCCGCTTTGGGAGACGATCGCGCCGGATTTGTCGACCTTCGCCGGTTACATCGATACGCCCGAGGCGATGGAAGCCTACGCCTTTTATCAAAGCCTGTATAACGATGGATTCATTCCCACCGACAATATCCCCGATGCCTTCCCCAACGGCTTAACGGCGACCTTCTTCGCCATTCCGCCGACCGGAACGGTCCTGGCGCGCAATTTCCCAGATTTAAACTGGGATGTCATGCCAATGCCCTATATCAATACACCGATCACCCACACCGGTTCTTTCGCGCCCGGCGTCGCCGCCAAGAGCGATAATCCGGAAGAGGCGAAAGCCTTTGTCAAGTACTTCACCAGCCAGGAAGGCTACGCGACCTATCACAATGTCACCAAAGTCGTGCCGGGCCGCAAGTCGATGCAGGCGCAGCTGCCGGACTTCCAAGAAGGCTTCCTGGCGCTGCTATTTGACGAGATGGTGGAATGGGGCGTCGCCCGACCCGGCGGACCGGCGCATACGATCTTCAATCGGATTATCGCTAGCGACATGATGGTCAATATCGCTTTGGGCGGCGATATTGAAGAAGAGGTCGCTCACGCGATATTGGAAGCGGACGCGCAGTTGATGCAGTTTAGGTAGGCTGCGCCGGCGACGATCTTTCCTTTCCCGCCGCCGATTACTGTGGCGGGAGAGGAAGGCTAGCCAGCATGATACGGTTATTCTCCAAGAGCCAAGACGCGCAACGCTATCGAGCAGCATTTTTGCTGTCGCTACCGGCGCTGATCGGTCTGTTCCTGTTTCACTATTGGCCCATTGCCGATACCGTTCGGCTGAGCTTCACAGATTACAAGGTCTTCACCGGCGAGTTCAGCTTCGTCGGACTGAAGAATTACGACCTCGCCCTCAACGATCCCATTCTGTTGCTTTCACTGAGAAACACCGCTCTCTTCTTTTTGATAAAAGTGCCTTTGCAGATGGTTGTCGGATTATTGCTGGCGATGCTTGTCGCCAAGCCGGGACGTGACTCAACCCTGCTGCGCACATTGGTGCTCTTTCCGACCGTTACCTCGATGGTGGTCGCGTCCATTGTCTGGGGCATGATGTTTCATTCGGACATAGGCATCGTAAACAGCGTACTGGAATCGCTGGGCCTGCCGCAACAGGGCTTCTTGCGCGACAAGAATCAGGCGCTGCCGGTGCTGGCGTCAATCACGATTTGGAAAGACGTCGGCTTGAGTATGATCTTCTACCTGGCCGGGCTGCTGGCGATCCCTTTCGAGTATTACGAGGCGGCGCGGATTGATGGCGCCGGGCGCTGGGAGTTGTTCCGCCATATCACCCTGCCACTGTTGAATCGCACACACGTCTTCGTTCTAGTGACGAGCACCATCGCCGCCTTCAAGATCTTCGTGCCGGTTGAAGTGCTGACCGATGGCGGACCGTCAAACGCCACCCGTGTGATCGTCCATTACATATTCCATCTCGCTTTTCGTTTCAACCGCTTCAGCTACGCCACCGCGCTTTCCGTCATTCTGGCGGTCTTGTTAATCGCAATCAGCATCTTTCAGCTGCGCATCACAGGGAATGAGGACGATGGCTGAGATTCGGCCCTCATCGCTGGCGAATGACGGACCGTCACCTTCTTTCGCTTCCGTCTCCCGCGTGGCTCTGTATCTGATAATCGTGGTGATCTTCGCCACGCCCTATTTATGGATAGTCGGCTCGACATTCAAAACTCGGCAGGATCTTTTTGACGATCTGTATCCTGTCTCGCTTAAGACCTTTGTGCCGAGCAATCCCACCATGGAGAATCTGACCGGTCTCTTCACCGAAACAAATTTTGCCCAGGCCTTCATCAACAGTGTTGCGGTGGCGGCGATGTCGGTCACCTTCGCCGTTACAATCAACAGCATGATCGCCTTTGTGCTGGCTTGGCTCAAGTTTCCCGGCCGGCGGCTGTTGTTCCTGGTGATTCTGGCGACGCTGACCATCGCCTTTGAAGCCAAGCTGATCCCGCTCTTTCTCACCATGCAGCAGTTGCGGATCGACAACACGCTGCCGTCGATCTTTCTGCCCTGGATAACGGACGCCTTCATCATTTTTCTGCTGCGGCAGCACTTCGCCGAGCTTCCACAGGATCTCTATGACGCCGCCATCATAGACGGCTGTTCCTTCTTCCGCATGTACTGGCAGGTGATGCTGCCCAATATCGTCCCGGCTCTGGTCAGCGCCGCATTCATCAAATTCATCTTTTCCTGGGATTCTTTCATCTGGCCTTCGATCGTCATCACCGATGAGTCGAAGACGGTCATTACGGTTGCCCTAGCGAAGCTTTTCAGCGACGAATACATTCGGTGGGAATTGGTTTTCGCCGGCTCTTTCGTGGCGACCGTGCCGGTGGTGGTCATCTTCATATTCTTGCAGCGCTATTATGTGCAAGGCTTCGTCCGCTCGGGATTGAAATAAGGAAGCTGCAAAACGTGAACATTATCTTTATTGTTTCAGACACGCTGCGTCGCGATTACTTGCCCTGTTACGGCAACGTCGATGTCATCACTCCCAACCTCGATCGCTTTGCCGCAACGGCATTGATATTCGAAGACTGCTATGCCGCGTCATTCCCGACCGTTCCGGCGCGCGCCGATTTGATGACTGGGCGTTATACCTTCGCCTATTTGCCTTGGGGTCCTCTACCTCAAGAAGAGACTACGCTGGCCGATCTGTTGAGCGCGGCCGGCTACCGCACAGCGATGATTGCCGATACGCCATTCTTGGCGCGCCGAGGTTATGGGCAAGACCGTGGCTTCCAAGAATTTATCTACGTCCGTGGGCAGTTACACGGATCCGAACGCGAATACCGGCAGTTGCAACGTCAAGTGTCGGAGATAGAAGGCTACTGCGCGCCCAAGACTTTCAAGGAAGCGGCCGACTGGCTTGAGCGCCACCATGAAGATCCTTTTTTCCTATACGTCGATACTTGGGATCCGCACGAGCCCTGGGATCCTCCCGCCTGGTATGTAAAGCCTCATATGCCCGAATACGCGGGCGAGGTTATTGCGCCAACATATTATGACTATGCCGCTGATGGCCTAAGCGAAGGCGATATCGAGGTCGCGCGCGCCTGCTACATGGGCGAAATCGCAATGGTCGATCATTGGTTCGGATATTTGATGGAACGCATTCGCGTGCTCAATCTGCTTGATGATACAGCCATCATATTTGTATCGGATCATGGTTTCTATTTTGGCGAGCACGGCCTGTTTGGAAAGCGGCGCTTTCGCTGGCCCGATGGCAGCGGATTTGACGAGGGATTCGCCAAGGGAATGACCGTGCATCAGCGGCAGGTACACCGGTCGCCGTTGCACAATGAATTGATTCAAGTTCCGCTGCTGGTGTGGCTCCCCGGTGAAGCAGACCGCCGCGTCTCCGGTTTGCTCTCACTTCCAGACCTAATGCCCACAGTTCTAGATTTGCTGGAGGTTCCAATTCCAGCTCGCGTCCAGGCTAAGTCGGCGCTGCCCATGCTAAATAACGCTGCGATCCATGATCTGATTGTTACCAGCGCGCCATTCGAAGAGGTGGGTGAGTTATCCAAGACCGTAGACGGGCAGAACCGCGTCGTTGTTGAGATCTCGCCCAGTTCGATCACAGATGGAGAGTGGGATCTGCTGTATGCGGTTGAAAGCCAGCGGCTGGAATTGTACCGTACCAAGGATGACCCGGGTCATGAAAACGAAATGAGCAGTGCTTATCCTGAAGCTATCGCAGAACTGCACAGTCGTTATGTACGGTGGCTTCATTCAATCGATGCGCCCGAACGTTTCCTCGCGCAAAGAATAAGCCTTTAGCGGGAACAACTCGCGCGGCCATGGTCGTTAAAGGCTGCCCAATGGCGGCATGAGTCTCTTCATATTCCCACCATAACGGTCGAATCACAGCAAGTTAAGCATCCCTTTTGTCCGATATAATTCGGTACTTTCGCCCGCGCAAATCCTGCCCCGCAACCGTCAAATGCTCCTACTTACTCTTTTGGTCGGCCGATTTGTTCAAGATCAATCTACCTATGACGGAACTGTAATATACTGTCTCTCAAGCAGGAGAAGGTCATCCAGTGGAGCGTGAGGATTTCAGCACGGCACGCAGGGCTTTACACAAATTGAACTTACTGCTCACACCAATCGTGCCAACCGGTCACACGCGTCCCTTACGCTGTAGGCAACGAAACTCCATTAATAGCAGCAGGTGCCGCAGGTGTTCGGAGCTTCGCATGGGCGTGCTTCTGCTAAGTCAACTGCATCGTATGCAGATGATCTTGTTGCCGCGGCCCTATGCTCGGTCTCCCGAAGTCAAGTTCCAAGTACCATCTGCAGCCAATGATTCAAGCTCGAAGAATCGCCTTGGATTGTTATACAGCCAGTCCGCAGCCAGTTGTCGTGCGTCTATCTCGGTCATCCAGCCCGCCTCGATATGATTTGCCAGCGCGGCTGCGATGACATGCTTGGTGATAGTGAGGTGCGCAATAGCCTGTTCGGGCAGATCCGAATAGTCACCGCCGAAGGCATGGATCTTGCTGTGCGGCACGGTCACAATAACGCGCTCCAGCAGCTCCCGAGCATATAGCGGATCGACGATCGGCAGCCAGGTAAGGTTGAGAGCGACATTGGGGTAGTTCTTACCGATGAAAAGCAGATCGCCCATGTACGGCCAATTGCCGTGGAACAGGTCGAACTTCACATCCCGGTGCAGCTCAAGCACGGATGTGAACAGAGCGACATTCGCCTTGTCAACGCGATTGAATGTACCTGCCATGTGTCCGGTATGAATCTGCACGGGATAGTTCAGTTCGCGCGCAAACCGCATATATTGATGGAAGAGATAATCATCGAGCGGCTTGCTTTCGGGCCAGCCCAAGAGCGCATTCGAATCATTCAGCAGCCGGTTGAAAATCGGTTCCGCATCGCTCTTGGCGACGACTTCGTAAGCGAGGGGCCGGTTGTAGGCGCACTGATCTTTTAGCGCGATCGCCCCACGCGCTTTGGCCCGCTTGAGGATGTCGAAGACAGCCTCGGTGAATTCATCCAGTGAGGTCACCGATCGGTTCGCCCATTGGGCTATTTGTTGTACGCCCTGCCGGTCGCGCGCGGATTTTCCATGATGTCCGATTACATGGAACAAGGGCAGCGGCACAACCGGATGCCAGCTTTCTTCAAAGACCTGTTCGCCGCCCAGGAAGGCGCCAAAGTCGCCAGGCGGCCAACCCAACGCGTCGGTGATGATCAGACGGATGTTCGCGTCCTCCAGCAGCTTACGATAGTATGACGAGTCGCGATCCGCGAGTTTTCTACTGGCGCGTTCCAAAGCTGCGAGGCTCATGTCAGGCTCGTTATAGACGTTCTGAAGGACAAGCTTAACGACGCGCCCGTATGCGGTGTGCTGGGTTCGTCGCCAGAATTCTTCAAATAGCGGCCATTTATCGCCGGTTGCCGCCGTCGAATCGCTGAGATGCGCCAGCTGCTCTTCGCTTAGACCAGCCGACAGCAAATCGTGGGAATAGTAACCGGCGATGAGAGCGGCAATCGGCTCGGCAAAGGGCACGATATAGTCTGGTCCCATCATGTGCTCGTGACAGTCAATAACGGGCAGCTCATCAATCTGGGATAGCAAGTCGTTAAAGAGAGGACAGTCTTTCCTTAACATCACATCCTTCCTGCTAAATGCCGCTCAAAGCGCCTGCGGCAATGCCCTTGACAAATTGGCGCTGGAAGATCACATAGACAATGACAACCGGAATAAACGAAATAGTCGCACCCGCCATCAGCAAGCCAAAGTCCGCGCCATAACGTCCCAAGAATACGCTCAGTCCCTGCGGTAAGGTGCGCGCCGACGCCTTCCGTATCAGCACAACCGGCAACAAGAACTGAATCCACACCCAGACGATGTTGAAGATCATAACAGATAACAGCGCGGGGCGGCTCAAAGGCGCGACAATGAATCGGAGCAGACCCCAGCTGCTGCAGCCGTCAATGCGGCCGGCGTCCAGAATCTCCGCCGGCAATTCGCGGATGAAGCCGCGCAGCAGCAGGATGGCAAAGGGCAGGCCGACGGCGGCTTGCGGCAAGATCAGCGCCCAGAGATTGTTGACCAATTTGAGGCTGACCATTTGATAGAAGATAGGGATGACCAAGATGCCGAGCGGCACTGTGAGGCCAATCAAGAAGAAGGTGAAGAGCAGATTCTTGCCGCGAAAGCGAAACATGGCGAAGGCGTAAGCCGCCAACAGGGCAAGGACGACGACGCCGAGGGCGGTGGGAACGACGACCAGGATACTGTTGATGAAGTAGGTACCGAAATGACCCTCGCGCCAGGCGTCGGCGTAATTCGACCAATAATAGATTTCCGGCAGCCCCAGTGGATTGCGGATGATCTGACCGCGGTCTTTGAGCGAGGTGGCAATCACCCAAAATAGCGGGAAGAGCACGATCAGCGAGAGCAGCCCGGCAGTCGCGGTGTAAACCATGGATTGCAGGGTGGTTATATTGCTTCCGGGTCGGTTGGAAGCTCTACTCATTTGGGCATTCGTTCCAATCTCATTCGTTGTCTTTGTAGACGCCGCGAAGTACGAGGAACAACACAGAAAAGCCGACGATGACCAAGCCCATGGCGATGGCGACCGTCGCCCCATATCCCACTTTGCGCAGCGTAAACGCGCTTTCCAGCATATAAACCGGCACAACAAGCGAAGCGTCTCCCGGACCGCCTCTGGTCAGCACATAGACCATATCGAATACTTGAAACGAACTAATGGCCGTCACCAGGATGATGGTCGTTAAAGCGCTGCGAATGGAGGGCAGAAGCACATGGCGAAACTGCTGCCACCAGTTGGCGCCATCGACCTTCGCAGCGTCGAAGAGCACCTCGTCGACTGCATCGATCGCGGCGATGAATATGATCATGGTGAAGCCGTAATGCACCCAGCTCCAGGCGATGAAGAGCGCCGGCAGCACCAAGTCGCTATCGCCCAGCCAGCCTTGCGCCAGATGCTCCAGCCCGATCGCCCCCAGGAACACATTAATGGCCCCGTACGTGGGGTTATAGATCCATTGCCAGATGAGCGAGACAGTCACTGACGACAAGACTTGCGGCATGAAGAAGATCGTTCGGAAAAGAACCCGGCCATTCATAGAACTGCGCGATAGCAGGATCGCCAGGAACAAGCCGAACAGCACCGGAACGATGATCGCGGCGATCATCCAGGAGAAATTATGCGAGAGCGCATCCCAGAAACGATCGTCGCCCAGCAGCTTCTGGTAATGGCGCAAGCCGACAAATCGGCGCTCTAGAATGCCGTCCCATTTGTAGAGGCTCAATTCAACTAATTTGAATAGCGGAAAAACGAAGAAACCGGCATACACCAGCAACGCAGGCGCGATGAATAGATAGGGGGAGAAATCCCGATACTGGCGCCGGTTCGGAGGTTGGGCCAACGCTAGCCGACCGCACATGTCGTGCGTTGAATCAACCACGATCGTAACCGTCGCAAATCATAAATGTAGTCACGCATGAAGATGGGCGGGCCTTTTGGCTGGCCCGCCCACAAACTGATCTATCAGCTATTCGTCCGATAGACAATCCTCTTCATATACTTGCTGGTTTTCGGCGATTAGCGCTTCCGGTGTGATGTCACCAGCAACCAGTTGCTGCAAGGTTCTCCAGGTCGCCAGGTTCAGGTCGCTGCAAGTGACGCCGATATTGTAGCCGAAACCGGTGTAGCTGTTCGCATGCGCTACATCCGCCAGCAAAGGCGTCGACGGTGGCGGCATTTCGTCAAATTGATAGGCGGTGATGTGTCCGGCGTCCCAGAACGCTGTTTGCGCTTCTTCACCCAGCAGGTAATCGACCAGTTCGATTGCTAGGTCCAGATGCTCGGTTGCCGAATTGATCATGAGGTTGTTGTAGGGATTCTTGCCGCCCGCGTGCCATTCGAGCTCGGGATTCAGCTGCGGGGTCGGGAAGAATCCCACCTCGAATTCGGGTAAATCGGCAAAATCATTCATCACCCAGGTTCCGCCAATGTTCATTGCCACATCGCCATTGATGAAGAGGTTATTGGCATCGACGAATCCGGTAGACAGCATGTTTGGATCGAGATAACCGGCTTCCGCCCATTCGAGGGTCTTTTGCGTCGCGGCCAGGAATTCGGGCGTATCAAGGCGATAATTGGGATCGTTTTCTTCAATGCCAGTGATCACTTCGATCGGCATGGCGGTGTGAACCAGTTGCAGCCAGACATGGGCCAGCGGCCAACTATCGCGCCCGCCCACCGAGACCGGTGTGATGCCCGCGTCCAGTACCGCTTGCATGATGGCTTCATACTCTTCGAGCGTGGTCGGTATCTCCAGCCCTAGTTCGGCGAAAATCTCTTTGTTGTAGAAGGTGCCGATGGTCACATTTTCGAAGGGAATGCCGTAGATCTGATCCGGCGTCAGTCCGTTTGTCAGCCGGATATCACTCATTTCGTAGCGATCCAGCCATCCCTTGTCCGCGGCGATATCGGTCAATTCCACAGCATGGCCGGCCAAGGCGTATCGGCCGAGCGCCTGCAACCCCCAGGGCACATAACCGACATCCGGTCCTTCGCCGCCATCCAGCGCCAGCGGCATAACCCGCAAAAAGTCATCGAAACCGTATGAGGTTATCTCGACGGACACGCCGGGATGATCGGCCGAAAATTGATTGACCACCTGCTGGAACAGCTCCACCGTCGCGGGCGCATCGCCCTCGAACCAGAACGTAAGCGTCACCTCATCCTGCGCGCTCACCGGCGCCAGGGAAATCAGCAGCGCAAGCAATCCTATCAGCGTTACGGACAGTACGTTTCTTGCTTTCATTAGTCTTATCTCCTCTAAGATACAAATATATATGGCTTACGATCTGCAGATTTGTTCTATCGCACCTCCTTCACTTCGCTTGAGTCACGAGTTTGTACATGCAGAGTTGCGGAATGTGATGGACTGGCAAAAACGGAAACTTCTGACTCAGATTTACGGCCAGACTCCTAACGCCGATCTCCTCGCTAACGATATGGTTTACAACAATGATGGGTATTTCTGTGTCGATGGCGAAGCCACCATCGCGCCAATAGTCGATTCCGTCGTCCGTGCAGATTGCCAGGTCGACCTGGTACTTCTCTACACAGTCGAGATAGGGTGTAATTGCTCCAGTTCCGATGCTGATTCGACGCACGATCTTTTCGCTCGGGCCGATAAGCTGAACACCGGGCTGTCCAAATGACGCGGTGCAGCTGGCGACATGCTTCGCGATCTTGGAGGCGACTGTTGGGTCGGTCTCGTAGACGCGAACGTGGGCATCGCCTTCAATTGACCGTCCTAAGCGTAGAAGATTGCCCCAGGAATCAGGGATTCCGATATCGTTGATTTGATCCCACAGATCGTGACACCGTAAGATGACCAAACCGCTGTCCTCGATGAACTGGCGCTTCGCTCGCACTTGGGAGAAGCGGAAGATATCTTGATCATCATCCCAGTGATTGTAATATGTCGGCTCGTGCGTGATGAAGACATTGCAGCCTAACTCAAGGGCGCGCTCCAAAGCCCAGGAATAGCTCATCCAGGCGACGGCGATCCCCCGAATCCAGGTAGCAGGATCGCCTGCTTTGAACGTATCTACCGTATTCTCAGGATAGTTCCAATCACCTGAAAGCGATTGAAGATAGTCCTGCACATCCTGCGCGATCATCTGTCATCCCTAATGCGGTATGCCGAACTGGTGCATGCGTCGATGCAGCGCTTCCGCCGCTTCATGAAAAGGTTCTTCCAGATACGCTATATGATCCGATAGGCCGTGTTGATACGTGGTTTTCTCCGGCGGGTGTTGCGGGCTGCGCTGCCTGATGTAGGACAGTCCGCCTTCAATTAGCGTCAGCATATATTGGGCAGTCGCCTGGTCAAACACTTCGTACTCGTCCTGTACTGTAAGATAAATCGGCGATGTATGCGCCATCACGCCGCGTTTGCGATGGTCGTGATGGGGGCGCGCGGTATAGCCCGGCCCGGCGCAGCGCACCGCCAACCAGGTGTCTCGCTCTATCTTTAGACGCGCCTGGAGCCGCAGTTCCCGCGATCCTCTCTCGTCCGTAGTCTCGGCCACAACTTGGCCCGCCTGGACAATTTGCAGGGTGTGAATGGGAATTACCGACCGCGCTAACGCTTCGAGCTCGACCGTACCGCCGCCGCGCACCTTGAGTTTACTGCCGATTGGTTGGCCTTCCACCGAGAACCAGAGCAATGCGCCGCCGCTTAGAAACGTTCTGCCATGCCTCAGTGCCTTGCACCAGTTGTCATAGTTGAATTCTTCGTCCGCCGGCAAATGGACGTAAGTGCGGTACAAGCCGACCGGCGTTTCGTTTGACATCTTGTCGGTGCCGCCCACCAGCGGCAGACGATATCCGCCATTAAGATAGCGATAGTATTCCAGGTGCTCAAAGGTGAGGAAGTCGAGCGTCTGCACGGCATCCGCGTGGCCGGTTGCGACCAGTACCGCCGATTCGGCATTGGGCGTTGGCAGGTGCGGCAGGATGACAGTAGCGCCTTGCTGATGAGCGGCATCAGCCCAGTGGCTCATGGTCATATCCAGTCCGCCGCCCAGCTCGGCTTCGCCCGGCCCGCCAGAAGCCCAGGGCATGACCGGACGTTTCAGACCAAGCAAGCTCAAGTGGCCCAAGATATGCTGCCGGTTTTCCTGCGAGACGTATACGATGGTTTCTTTGTCCTGAGAGATATGGGGCCGCCCAGTGAATTCTTCTGTGTTGGTGAACAGATGTCCCCACTGACTTTGCAGGAGGTTGACCACATTCAGGTCCTCGGCTTGTGCTTCGTTGAGTGACCCTTGCGCAGATAAGAAATGAACGTGCGTATCGCCGCTGTAAAAACCCTCGGCTTTCATATCGATCCAGCGTTTGAGTTCCAGCTTCAAGTGTTGCTGCCCCGGCTCGATATCCACCCAGGTTCTAATGGGTTCGTATTCGTAGCCTCGGGCGACATCAACCAGGACGCGTCCGCGCGGGAGCCAGCCCCGGCAGGAGCCGTCGATATAAGCGTAGGCGATTTGACCCAGCGTGACATCGCCGCCGATATCTACATTCCAGGTCGGCTGATTTGAATATACCGGAGCGTGGTGCCCGTGCGGCGCGTAGGGAACGCCTTCCGGCGAGTGGAAGGCGACGCGGCAGGGAACGGTCTGACCGGTATCGGCATCGACTACTTCTACATTTACCCAGTTCTTGCCGCTATCGATGACCTCTAGTCGGATAGCGCCGCTTTCGATTTGCTCGGCCGCTTCCAAGTCGCGCCATCTGGCCGTGCCCAGAAGGTCATCGCCATGTTTTATGGTCACGGTGGCCGACGGTATAGCTGCCACCTGTGAATATGCCGGGCTATTGGTCGGGTTGGCTGGCGCGCCGAATCCTTTCATCTCAGGCTCAATGAGATCCAGGCGTTGCGTTGGCAGTGGATAGGCGTAGGTGGCGACGCCGCGATCCACTTCCACAGTCAGATCAAAGGGAAGCGCGGCAATTGATTCGTCCAGCACAGTGATCTTGAGCGGGACACGCGTACTGCGGACGAGCGGATGTTCCTCCAGGCGCCCCAACGTTATTCCGGCTATGACAAGACTCCTATTCGCAGGCACGATCTCAATAGATGCAATGCTGCGGTCCGGAAATGGATTGCTCCAAACCCACAGATAATAGGCGAGCGGCACGCACTTGGTGACTTCCGTCTGCCGGAATCCGGCATAATCCCAGCGACCTCGGTAGCGATCCTCCAGGTAGTCTTTACGATCGGGCACACTAAGAAAGGGGAATTGGCCCCAAGGCAAGGGTATATTGCCTATCTCAAACCTTTCCCTGATTGGTATCTCGATGCGTTGCCCGTTGTCATAATGGAAGACATAGTGCGCAACCTCTTCGCCAAGGGCTCCGCCTTGCCACAAGCGGGTGTCCAGCAAAGCGTGGGCGAAAATTACTCGAGCGGCTATGCGGCCTACAGATATGAGCGTCGGCTGTGAATACAAGCGGTCTGTATTCCCGTAAGCGAGAAAGCAGTCCGCATCAGGATTGTCAGCGGCGCCGATTAGGAACGGCAGTCCATGAAAGGACTGCACGCCGACAGGGGGCGCCTCCGGCAGCGGTTGCAAATATGTGCCGTCATATTGCAGTTTGTCAGGATGGTAGAGTTCAATCCCTGCATTGCAGTGTACCGCTAAAGAAAGTGGTTCATATTCCATTATTCTTGTCGATCAAGTCAGATATTTCGTATTCGGCTCAGGTACCGTATCCTGCTTAGATTATAGTCGCCAATAACCGAATTGGTCATTCTTGAAGCACGGTACCTACCATTCTTCAACTTTATCCAATTCCGGCCGCTGTCAACTTGGTGAACTGCCTTGCCTGGTGTGATAAGCTTTCGCTAGAGCGCATTCGCACTGGATCGGCATGACTAGATGCTGGTGAGTGCGCTGTAGGCGCGCGGCGCATCGGAATCTCATATTATTCTCGCCTATCGCGAGTATGCGCTCTTTCTACTTGAATCCTTAGACGTGGTTCAGCCATATGCAGGTCTTGTCGACCCAGCTTCTCAGTGTCTGAGCGCAAATTGAGACCGGTTTACTGGTTCGCTTGAAAACCATCGCCTATTGGCGTGAAGCCCAATTCTGCGCTTGGTCATACGCCCAGCGCATCACCGATATGGTCGCCTTGACGTCAGCCGCCGCATCATGGGCGTCCGCGAACGCCAGCCCCATCAGCTTCGCCATGTCCTCAAGCTTCGCCCAGCGGTAGGCGCCGCGTCCGGCGTCCCACCCGCCGGCCAGCGGCGACAGCAGCTTCATGGCGCAGACGACGCGATTGCGCGGTATCAGCGGCAGGCGGCGCCGAATGCAGAGGCTGTCCAGCAGCTCCACGTCAAAGTCGGTGTTCCAGCATACCCAGTTTCTCTCCCCCATGATCTCCCACAACGCGCCGTGGATATCCTCAAACGATGGCTGTCCCACCAGATCGTCCGGGTGAATGCCGTGGATGTCGTAGGCGCTTGTCATCTCCGCGTTCTGAACCAGCAGCCTATCGGGGAAGCGCGGCGCAATCAGGGTGTGGTAGTCGATTGAAGCGCTGCGGAGAGCCGCATAGCTTTGCACCTCGATAGAGACCGGCTCGTCCAGTTCAGGGTTTGTGCCGGTGGTCTCGGTATCAAAGACGATGGTGTCTTCGACGCTGAGCGAATGCAACGTGTATCGCCAATGCGGGCCGTAAAGCTGCCAGACATCGTCGGGCGCGCGATTCGTGTCCGGCTTCGCATCGCGGGCGAGCGGTTGCACCGCAACAGCGTTGAGATATCTCCCGTCCCTGGCGGCGCGCAAAAGGATCGGCGAGCTCAGCCAGCGATCGGTCTGGCCGATCTCCATCGCCTCGAACCAGACGCAATAGCCCGAATTCTCCCAGGGCTGTTTCTCCAGCATGTTGTCGAAGACGTTGATGCGGTCGCCGCCAGCTGAAAGGAGCGTCCACATCGGGTCTCCTCGCCTGGTCGTCGACCGGGTGACGGCAATCACCGTCAACTCAAATGACATTCGCATTCTCCGCGGCGGTTTCGCTGAATCTATTCAGTGTAACGCAAGTGCGGCAAAGGCATGGCGCACACAGCGCCTCTTGCACTGCATTGAGCAGCCTACACCCGGTTCACATCGTCTGACGCCTGCGCCTGGTCTATGAAACTAGAATGCGATCCGCTCGCGCCGGGCCTTGGCATCGGCCGCCTGGGCATAGCGCAAGGTGGTCGAGGCATTGGCGTGTCCTGCCTGCGCCTGCATATCCTGCAATGGCGCGCCGTTGTCCAGCGCGCAGCGCCTCCAAGACCCGTTTCGATACATTGGTAATATCGGCGATCGAAACGACCCGTTCTTTATCGCCTTTGCCATAGCGCACGCGAACCGTCTGATTCTCCAGATTGATATCTTCCCAGCGCAGCACCACCAGCTCCGCCCGACGCAAGCCGGTATAGACCATGAGACGAAGCATGGCGGTATTGCGCAAGGCGACCGGCCGCTCGTCATGGGCCCAGACATCCATCAACTGATTAGCCTCGCTCATGGATAGCGCCCGCTGGCGGCGGCCGCCGCCGCCGTCTTCCTCGGCACGTTGAAAGCGGATGAACTTCAATACCTGCCGGCGCTGCTGGGCGTACCAGGGACCGCGCTCATTCGATTCTTCCAGCCAATCCAGCAAGCGCAGCATGTGCGCCTTCCAGGAAAGCCGCGTGTCATGGGCCATATCCGGATCACTCAGGAAGGCGGCGATGTTGCTGAAGCTCAGGTCCAGGTAATCGATCTGGTAGCGATCGGCGAAAGCGCGCCAGGTGTCGTACGTATGCTGGTAGACCCGCCGCGAGCTGGGCGACAGGGTCTGGTCGATCAGGTCGGTGATCGCATGGAAGGGGTGCTAGTGTTTGCGCGTCCTTGGGTACACGGGTCGACGTTGGCATGCGCCAAAGGACATGAATTCGCATACCGCCTCATATATAATCAGGGCGGAGCTCAACCTGCTGAATAGGACACGAATGCCCGCTAAAGATCGACACCACGATACCGTCGTCCGCTGTCTGACTGAGGCAGGCTGGTCGATTATCAGAGAGCAGTACGCTCTTGTCGTGGCGGAAAGCGAGGATGATTTTCGAAGACTATTCATCGACATCGCGGCACAATCAGAGTCTGAACAAGTCGCTTTGATCGAAGTCAAGTCGCTGGAGCCTTCAGCAGTGCATAAGTTTATGGAGCTGGTGGGGCAATATGTGGTTTATCGGACAGCCTTGGATTATATTGGTGACACGACGCCTCTATACGTTGCGATATCTGAAGCGGACTTTGAGACCATGATCAATCAGCCGCTGGGTCAAAGGGTCATTCGCGACCGGCTCACAGAGCCCATTCAATTTGTCGTTTTTGACCTGATTGACGAGGAGATAGTGAGATGGATACCGGAACCTTAAAGAAGATCCTGCTAGAAGAATTGGAAGGCTATACGGGCGCGGGCTTGAACGATTCCGCCCACTTGACCGCCAGCGAGACCGAGCAGATTTACACCATCGTTGACATTGCAACAGTACGGGACAAACGTCTGGTCGCGACGGTGCTGGTCGCGCGTCTGACAGATGATCGAGTTGTTATTGAACTGGATCGGCATGACAAGATGCTGGTGGATGCGCTTAAGGCGCGCGGCGTACCCGAATCTCAGATTGTCCTCGCCTATCGCGGGGATGCTATCCTCACTTGACTTATTTGCCGTGGCTCTGTCATAAGCAGGACCCAACGGTCTTATTGCTCTGTGCCTAAGCGCAACCTGCGGCGGCGTCACACACCCGCTCGGAATTTGTCGCCCGTCAGCCTGAGAACCATGTCTGCACGCGGTCATGCGCCCAGCGCATCACCGATATGGTCGCCTTGACGTCAGCCGCCGCATCATGGGCGTCCGCGACCGCCAGCCCCATCAGCGCCGCCATTTCTTCCAGCTTCGCCCAGCGGTAGGCGCCGCGTCCGGCGTCCCACCCGCCGGCCAGTGGCGACAGTAGCTTCATGGCGCAGACGACGCGATTGCGCGGAATCAGCGGCAGGCGGCGCCGAACGCAGAGGCTGTCAAGCAGCGCGAGGTCAAAGTCGGTGTTCCAGCATACCCAGTTTCTCTCCCCGGTGATCTCCCACAACGTACCGTGGATATCCTCAAACGATGGCTGTCCCACCAGATCGTCCGGGTGAATGCCATGGATGTCGTAGGCGCTTGTCATGTCCGCGTTCTGAACCAGCAGCCTATACCCGGTTCACATCGTCTAACGCCTGCGCCTGTTTTATGAAACTAGAAGGCAATCCGCTCGCGCCGGGCCTTGGCATCGGCCGCCTGGGCATAGCGCAAGGTGGTCGAGGCATTGGCGTGTCCTGCCTGCGCCTGCATATCCTGCAATGGCGCGCCGTTATCCAGCGCCAGGGTGATATGCGTCCGCCGCAAGTCATGAGCCGAGATATGCCCGACGCCGGATCGCTCCACCGCGATCTTCAGCATGCGCACGATGCCGCTGGCGCTCATCGGCTTGTCCGCAGCGAATTCAGGATCGCGTCCCGTGGTCATCGAGGGGAAAACGTACTCGTAAGCGCCGCCTTGGGCAGCGCGCAGCGCCTCCAAGGCCCGTTTCGATACATTGGTGATATCGGCGATCGAAGCGACGCGCTCTTTATCGCCCTTTCCATAGCGCACGCGAACCGTCTGATTCTCCAGATTGATGTCCTCCCAGCGCAGCGCCACCAGTTCTGCTCGTCGCAGGCCGGTGTAGACCATGAGACGAAGCATGGCGGTATTGCGCAAGGCGACCGGCCGCTCGTCATGGGCCCAGACATCCATCAACTGATTGGCCTCGCTCATCGACAACGACCGTTGGCTGCGGCTGCCTCCGCCGTCTTCCTCGCTCAGTTGAAAGCGGATGAACTTCAATACCTGCCGGCGCTGCTGGGCGTACCAGGGACCGCGCTCATTCGATTCTTCCAGCCAATCCAGCAAGCGCAGCATGTGGGCTTTCCAAGAGAGCCGCGTGTCATGGGCCACATCCGGATCGCGCAGAAAGGCGGCGATGTTGCTGAAGCTCAGGTCCAGGTAATCGATTTGGTAATGGTCGGCGAAAGCGCGCCAGGCGTCGTACGTATGCTGGTAGACCCGCCGCGAGTTGGGCGACAGGGTTTGGGCGATCAGTTCGGTGATCGCATGGAAGGGGTGCTCTGGCCGGCGCGATATCACGCCCTGGATAGATAAGCGCTGGTTCATGCTAATGGATCAGCGCCGCATGTTCTTATCGGGCGATCGCCTTCATCGGCTTTACGCGCATCGACTCCATCGCCCCGACTGCGGTCTTTGCGCGATCGGCGCAAGTCAGACAATTCTCGTCGCGGCTCATCCGTCATCGCCGCGAGCATGGCCTCAAGTTCGGCTGGCTCAAGACCCTCGCTCATCGCATCGAAGGCGGCGTTGAGTCGTTTCATCCGTTCCTTCGGCGTCAACTGATTTCTGTCTTCACTCGTCATCAATTAATTCTACAGCGCCAAACTAGATGAAACAAAGGCAGTTTTGCTTACTATTTTAGTGAAAAGCACTCAGCTGGGCAGATCTGCTGGCGGAACCCCTCTCACGTCACCAACCCGCGCTCTACATCCTGATACGCCTCCAACGCCGCCACCTTGATCGGCTCCGCCATCAGCGGGAAGGTGCTCAGCACGTAGGCGAATTCGCCTTTAGTCAGCCCATAGATATGCGCGACGATGCCATCCAGATCGGCGCGCAGCTTCGCCCTTACCACCGGATCGGTCACGCCGCTATGATGACTGCCCGGCTCGACTTCGACCGCAAGGTCATCTAATTCGGGCGCGGTGCAGGAGACTGTGTAGGGATTTCTCACAGCGCTCTTGGTACAATCGCAAAGTTTACCGACTGGCGCGGTAATCCAAAGGAAAACGCTATGTCGACCAAGCACTCAGAAGCCGATAACGGCATTGAGAAGAAACTGTGGGAGATGGCCGACGCTCTTCGCGGCAGCATAGACGCCGCCGAATACAAGCATGTCTGCTTGGGTCTCATCTTTCTGAAATACATCTCCGACGCATTCGAAGAGCGACACCTCCAATTGCAGGCGGAGGAGTACGCCGATCCGGAAGACCAAGATGAGTACCGTGCGGAAAACATCTTCTGGGTGCCGCCGGAAGCGCGCTGGGGGCATATCCAGGCGCAGGCGAAGCAACCGACCATCGGCCAGCTCGTTGATGACGCCATGTCCGGCATTGAGCGGGACAATAAGGCATTAAAAGGTGTATTGCCCAAAGACTACGCCCGGCCGGGTCTCGGCGCCCGGGTCCTTGGACAGCTGATCGACGGGATCAGCAACACCAAGGTAGGCGACGTAGAAGCCCGCTCGCAAGATGTGCTGGGCCGCGTCTACGAGTATTTTCTCCGGGAGTTCGCCAGCGCCGAGGGCAAAAAGGGGCGGCCAGTTCTACACCCCGCGCAGCGTCGTTCGGTTGCTGGTGGCGATGCTTAAGCCATTTAATGGGCGTGTTTATGACCCCTGCTGTGGCTCATCGGGCATGTTTGTCCAGTCGATCGAATTCATCGACGCCCACGCCAGTGGCAACGGCAATGGCGGCAAAGCCAGAGACAAGATCTCCATTTACGGCCAGGAATCGAACTACACCACCTGGCGCCTGGCGAAATGAACCTGGCCATCCGCGGCATTGAGGCTCAGATAGCGTATGGCGACAGCTTCCACAACGACCAACACCCAGATCTGCGCGCCGAATTTATCCTCGCCAATCCGCCCTTCAACGTCTCCGATTGGGGCGGCGAGCGCCTGCGCGAAGATCGACGCTGGAAATATGGCATCCCGCCCAAAGGCAACGCTAACTTCGCCTGGGTCCAGCACATGCTGCATCACTTGGCGCCTCGGGGCGCGGCCGGCTTTGTGCTGGCCAACGGCTCCATGTCTAGCGGCCAGAAGGCCGAAAGCGAGATCCGCCAAAAGCTAGTCGAAGCCGACTTAGTGGATTGCATGGTGGCGCTGCCGAGCCAGCTCTTTTATTCGACGCCCATACCGGCCTGTCTGTGGTTTTTGGTGCGTGGACGGGAGCGGCGCGGCGAGGTCTTGTTCATCGACGCACGCCAACTGGGAGAGATGCGCGACCGCACACACCGCGAACTGACGGATGCGGACATCGACCGCATCGCCGCTACTTATCATGCCTGGCGCGAAGGATCAGAAAATTTCGCCGACGAACTCGGCTTCTGCAAGAGCGCCACACTGGAGGCGATACGAAAATATGAGCACGTGCTAACCGTGGGTTATTACGTTGACCCCGCCCCGCAGGAAGAAGACTGCGAGCCCTTTGCCGACAAGATGGCGCGTTTGATGGCGGAACTGCGCGATCAGCAGTCTAAGGCGGGCCAACTGGATGCGACCATTGCCGCCAATCTCAGGGAGCTTGGATATGAGAGATAGTTGTTGGGATCGGATTCGTCTAAAGGATGTTTGCACAAAGATTGGGAGTGGTGCCACGCCACGAGGGGGGGAGAAAACTTATACGCAAGACGGGCCCATTGCTCTGATCAGGAGTCAAAACGTTTATAACAACATTTTCAATAGAGAAGGTTTAGCATTCATAAGCAACAATCAAGCAGATGAACTAGCCAATGTTGAAGTCTGCGCAAATGACATATTGCTCAACATAACCGGCGATTCAGTAGCTCGTGTATGCCAAGTTGGAGATGATGCCTTACCTGCTCGAGTCAATCAGCATGTTGCAATCATTCGACCGGACTCAAATGTGCTTAATCCTGGTTTCTTGCGCTACTACCTCGTTAGTCCTGAGATGCAGGCAAAGCTTCTATCATGGGCCGGTTCGGGTGGGACAAGAAATGCGCTGACAAAGAAAATGATCGAATCATTTGAAGTGTTTGCTCCTGTTGATATCAGGGAACAACGCGCCATCGCCCACATCCTCGGCACGCTGGACGACAAGATCGAGTTCAACCGGCGCATGAACGAGACCCTGGAAGCCATGGCCCGCGCCCTCTTCAAATCCTGGTTCGTCGACTTCGACCCCGTCCGCGCCAAGATGGAGGGGCGCGATACGGGCCTGCCGCCGCATATCGCCGCGCTCTTTACGGATCGTCTCGTGCCGTCAGAGTTGGGGGAGATTCCGGAGGGGTGGGTCACATTTTCTCTAGACGAGTTGGCTGACCACCATTCAAAAACTCTTGCGCCTTTTTCGTCGCCAGATGCTGAGTTTGAGCACTACAGTATCCCTGCTTTCGATATCGGTTTTGTTCCAGCAATTGAGTTAGGCAGTGCCATCAAAAGCAACAAAACTTTAATTCCTGACAATGCAGTACTACTGTCGAAACTGAACCCGGAAATAAAACGTGTATGGATTCCGGAACATCGGGATTCGCGAAAGCAAATCTGTTCGACTGAGTTCCTGGTCTTTACATCGAAAGGCCCGGCAAACCGGAGTGTCCTGTATTCGTTGTTCACTGAAGAGTCATTCCGAACAATGCTTCAGTCCATGGTCACAGGAACGTCCAAGAGCCACCAACGAGTGCCTGTCAGAGCGCTTAAGAAGCGCATTGTATTGTCCGGCACAAGTAATTTGTTTTGCCTTTTTGACCGGCTTGCAGCGCCGAACCTGAGATCGGTCTTAGAAAATCGAGCCATGTCACGCACTCTCTCTAAAATACGCGACACACTGCTGCCAAAGCTCGTATCCGGCGAAATACGCGTGCGCGATGCCGAATCCTTCCTTGAAAGGGCGCTATGACAGTCGTCATGATGGAAGAGAAAGACGTCGAAGCAGCCGCCCTGGCTTGGCTGGAGAGCCTGGGCTGGCGCACCGCTTACGGACCGGACATTGCGCCCGGCGGTGACTTCCCCGAACGCGGCCGCTATGAAGATGTCGTTCTTGCGCTGCGCTTGCGTGACGCCCTCGGCCGGCTCAATCCGAACCTGCCCGCGTCAGCGCTGGACGATGCTTTCCGAAAGTTGACGCGGCTTGAAGGCACGACGCTGGAGACCCGCAACCGCCATTTTCATCGCCTGCTTGTCGATGGGGTCACGGTGGAATACCGGACTGCCGACGGCGGCATCCGCGGCTCGCAAGTGCAAGCAATTGATTATGAGGACGCCGCTAATAATGACTGGCTGGCGGTCAACCAGGTCACTGTGAAAGAACGTGACCACCGGCGCCGACTGGACGTCGTGCTCTTCGTCAATGGTTTGCCGCTGGGACTGATCGAACTCAAGAACGCGGCCGACCCGAACGCGACCATCGAGAGCGCCCGGCGGCAATTGCAGACTTATAAGTCCGACTTGCCAACCTTATTCGCCATGAACGCGGCGCAGTTTGTGTCCGATGGATTTGAGGCGCGGGTAGGCACGCTGACGGCCGGGCGCGAATGGGTCAAGGCTTGGCGTTCGCCCTCCGACGAGACGCGGCCCGGGCTGCAAGTTATGCTGGAAGGTCTCTGCGAGCCGGCGCGTTGGCTCTCGCTTTTGCGGGATTTCATTGTGTTCGAGGACGATGGCGGCGCGCTGGCGAAAAAGATGGCTGGCTACCACCAGATACATGCGGTTGAGATGGCGGTTGGCGAAACCTTGCGAGCGGCCGGTCTGCAGGCGGCGCACCCTGGACAGCCAGCGGGCGGAAAGCCGGGCGATGGTCGTATCGGCGTCGTCTGGCATACGCAGGGCTCGGGCAAGAGTTTGACCATGGCTTTCTACGCCGGGCGCGTCATCCGCGAACCCGCCATGCGCAACCCGACGGTGGTGGTGCTGACCGATCGCAACGATCTCGATGACCAACTCTTCGGTACTTTTTCCCGCTGTCAGGACATTCTGCGCCAGCCGCCGGTGCAAGCTGCAAACCGGGCCGACCTACAGGCGAAACTAGCCGTCGAAGCTGGTGGCGTCGTCTTCACGACCATTCAAAAGTTCTTTCCCGAGCAAAAGGGCGGTCAATACCCCTGTCTTTCCGAACGCAGCAACATTGTGGTCATCGCCGACGAGGCTCACCGCAGCCAATACGATTTCATTGACGGCTTCGCCCGCCACATGCGCGATGCTCTGCCCAACGCCTCCTTCATAGGCTTTACTGGCACGCCGATCGAAAAGCAGGACGCCAACACGCAGGCAGTATTTGGCGACATGATCAGCATCTACGACATTCAGCGCTCGGTGGAGGACGGGGCGACCGTCCGCATTTATTATGAGAGTCGGCTGGCCAAACTTGATCTTGATGAGGACGAGCGTCCCAGAATCGATCCTGACTTCGAAGAAGTTACTGAGGGCGAAGAGCTCGAGCGCAAGGAAAAACTGAAGACGAAATGGGCGCAGCTAGAGGCGCTGGCCGGCGCGGAAAAACGGCTGAAGCAGGTGGCGCGGGACATCGTTTGCCATTATGAAGAGCGGCTGGAAGCGCTTGAAGGCAAGGCGATGATCGTCTGCATGAGCCGCCGCATCTGCGTCGAGCTGTATCGCGAACTGCTCCGTCTGCGGCCCGCGTGGGATCAAAATGATGCAATTAAGATTGTAATGACCAGCAGCGCCAAAGATCCAGATGATTGGCGGCGGCACACCGGCAACAAATCGCGGCGCGAGGCGCTGGCAAAACGCTTTCGCGATCCGGCGGATTCATTTCGTGTCGTGCTTGTGCGCGATATGTGGCTCACCGGCTTTGACGCGCCAAGTCTGCACACCATGTATGTCGACAAGCCGATGCGCGGTCACGGCTTGATGCAGGCAATTGCCCGGGTGAATCGGGTTTTCCGCGACAAGCCGGGCGGCTTGGTCGTCGATTATCTGGGCCTCGCTCCCGAACTAAAACGCGCGCTAGCGACATATACGGCTAGCGGGGGTGTGGGCAGTACCGTCTTGGACCAGGACGAAGCGGTTGCGGTCATGCTGGAAAAGTATGATATCTGCTGTGCTCTCTTCCATGGCATCGACTGGATGCAGTGGTCGCATATGTCTGCGGATGAACGAGAGGCTCTGCTGCCAGCCGCGCAGGATCACATTCTGGCGCAGGAGAATGGCAAAGATCGCTGTATAAAATCCGTGCGAGAGCTTTCCCAAGCCTTCGCCCTGTCCATTCCCCATGAAAAGGCAATGAGCATTCGTGACGACTTAGACTTCTTTCAGACAGTCCAGGCGGCGCTTGCCAAACGGGCGCCAGGCAGCGCCAGGCCGGAAAATGAAGTGGACCATGCGATACGCCAGATTGTTTCACGCGCAATCGCGCCGGACGGCGTGGTCGACATATTTGCTGCTGCTGGCCTGAACAAGCCCGATGTCTCCATCCTTTCTGAAGAATTCCTCGCTGAAGTCCAGGGCATGCCGCATCGCAACCTGGCTGTTGAATTACTGCAAAAGCTGTTGAAAGGTGAACTGGCCACCCGACGCCGCAAAAACGTGGTTGAGGCGCGATCCTTTGCCGAAATGCTGGAAAAAACACTGCTTCGTTACCAAAACCGCGCCATTGAAGCGGCCACAGTTATCGAAGAATTAATTGACTTGGCGCGGAAGATGCGCGAAGCAGAGAGTCGCGGTGAGGAAATGGGGCTATCTGAAGAAGAGCTTGCCTTTTACGATGCGCTGGAAACCAACGACAGCGCGGTCAAAGTCCTTGGCAACGAAACCCTGCGCGAAATTGCGCGTGAACTGGTAATCACTGTGCGCAATAATGTCACCATCGATTGGACCTTGCGCGAAAACATTCAGGCTAACCTGCGACGCTTAGTCAAGCGCATATTGCGCAAGTATGGCTACCCGCCCGATAAACAGGATTCAGCAACTAAAACCGTGCTCAAGCAAGCGGAGACTCTGTCCGAAGGGTGGGCGATGGTCTGAACGCCCGTAGCGTGCGCGTTCTGCCCGAAGGCAATCACCTCCACCTTCATGCTTTATCCCGCCTTGCCCTGGCTCAAATCCCACTCCCATGAAATCGATTCTGTAGTAAGTGCTCACGAGAAACAGCGAGGCAACATCATCCGCGAGCGATCTAAACGAGGCATGACAGCCAAAGAACGAACGAGGCGACTCAACGCCGCCTTTGATGCCATGGCCGACGGTTTGAGCCAAGATGAACTGGCTGAGATGACCGCAACCATGACCGGTGTGAGAACAATCAACGAGGTCCGGGAGCAGCGCGCTCTCAAGACCAATGCCGCTAAGCACCCTGACAACGAGGAGCTTATGGGCTGTTGTATCTGCGCGGACGGGTCAGAAGACACATGAGCTGGCTTACACGTTGTCTGGGCTGACGGAAGAGGACATCACGAATGTCGAGGATGGGGGATAGGGGATCGAGATCAGGACCGCGGCCGCACCACCGACGGATTCTCGCCAGGGTAAGGCATGCGCTCATAACCAGCCGCACTGAAGGCTTTGGCTGCTGCCTCCAGCGCCTGCAGCGATTCTGCTTCCAGTTACGCGATCTGTTCACCAGGCTTCACTGCCCGCGACCACGACAAGCCGATCTGATGGCCCACATAGCGCGATCCAATGAATCGGCCATCTTCAATCACAGGCATGTATTCCGTTTCCTGGTAGACCGCCTGCACGTTTTTCACGTCTTCCATGAGGCGATCGATAACAGCGTAGATGCAATCCTCGCCTTCTACCGCCTTACTCATAACAATGTAGAATTCACCGACACGCCTCAGCCCACCAGCTACTGCGTGTAGCCGCATTGTCATCATCTTTTCACCCATCTTGCTCCACCTCCACTATCCGGCCTGGATTCACTTTTCGTGCGTCCGCTATTTTGCCGAACTTATCGAAGGTGTAGCGGCGAATTTCTGCAAGGTCATTCCTAGCTTCCGGCGAAAACTCAACCGAGGGTATCTGCGGGTTTTTGGGTATTGCTTATCGGAATGTTGGCTTCGTCTCGCTCTTGGGCCCAGCGCTTCGCGTCTTCGAGAAATGTATCCGGATTGAAGGGAGTTCCTTCACCGTTTCTCACACGTTCTAGCGACCGGCGGCAGTTGTCGCGAAATTCCGCTAGGTCGCGCTTGCGCTTCTCATCGTAAGTCGCTACTCCGTTCAGCCATTCTTCGACTGAAACAATAGCGGCTTCTGCTCTCTGCCGAGCCAACTCCCAATCTGCCTCGTAGGTTACGTCCGGTTGCATGTTCGATCTTCTGCCGTCCTCCTTCGACACTAGAACATCGTACCCAGTTTCACACCAAATTACCGTAATCAATGTCCCATACTCAGGAGATGCAGGGAGGCAACATCATCTGCGAGCGGTCTAATAAAGTGATGATGCCCAAAGAAAGATTGACCGACGAGAAGCTCTCGGTTTAGGATTGAATGTACGGAAGCCTTCCAGTGCAGATTGTCCAGATTCCTGTACAACGAAGCGTTCCGCAGCCGGTATTGCAAGACGACAGAAGTTGCGACGGATGGAGAAACTGGAATGAATTACATCGTCGCTACATCTGACGCAAGTTTGTATTATCGGGCCAGTTCAGCACTCGATATTGCATCACTCGATTCCACCGCTGCATGGGGGAATCTTGCGGATGCAATGAACAACGCTACTGTGGTGATTCCTAACAAGGTCCTACTTGAGCCGCCGGCCGGTCTTCCAGGCCCCGTCAATAGTGCAGAGATTATACCGATCACGAAAGAACCCGGGCCTGAATCACCAGTAGACAAGAAATATCAGTCGGGCCTCTTCGTGGCAAATCAAATCATATCCTGCTGACTCTCCTCATCCACTAGACTTTGCCGCGAGCAGCGTAACTGCCTTCCGGTAGCGCTTTCAGCCATAATGAGCGTGTTGATTCATCACCTGGAGCGCGACGCCGCTCCAGCTGGAGGTTACAGTGACTGTTGAAGAGATTATGCGCGTGGTCGACGAATTGAATGACGAGGAGCGTCAGCGTTTGCGTCAGCTTCTTGACCAGCGCCCGGAAAAGCGGGCTCGGCTAACACCAAAAGAACGGACGCGGCAACTCAATGCAGCGTTTGACGCGCTTGGCGATGGCTTGAGTCAAGCGCAGCTCGATGAGATGACCGCAGCGATGACTGATGAATACATTGAAGTCTGCGATGAGTCCGTATGGACCAAGTGATCTATATCCTGGACACCACCGTCATCGCCGACCGCATTCGGAGCTAACACCGACTTCTCGACAGACTGACCCGCGCAAGCGACGCCGGGCATGTGTTGGGGTTATGTGATCCGGTACGCTATGAAGTCTTGCGCGGTTTACTCAATGTCAATGCGACACAGAAATTGCGCTTTTTCCGCGAAACGATTGTGCCCTTGATGGATCACTTTGCGCTGATCGAAGAGGATTGGCAAGTTGCTGCTCAATTGTGGGCTATCATGCGGAATCAGGGGATTCAACTGTCCGATGTTGACTTGCCAATTGCAGCTCTGGCGCAACGCTTGAATGCTGTCGTGGTAACATCCGATAACGATTTTGCGGCTCTGCCAGTCCAACGTGAAGACTGGCGCAATGGCCCGTAGTTGCCTCTGTCATACCACGACCAGGTCAGACGAATAACCGCAATCAAAGTGCCTTTTGCTAACTGTTCTTGGTAAGCGGCGGTATTCGGGCATTGTGGCTTCCTCAGCGACACACGATGAGTGCCGTTGATAAACTGCAACGATATACTGAACTTCCAGGCCAGCGCCGGTCAATCCTCATGGAGAAGAAATGCCATGCGGTCAGATAATGAACGGGCGTTGATCTATTGGACTACCATCATCTTGTCGGTGTTTCGCTTTCCATTGTCAGAAACTAGGATCTCCACCTGACGATGATTGAAAGAGCCCTGCCTCGCGCTTGGACAATATAGTCAGTTGTAATTTCAAGATTACACGTTTGTAAGCGCATTTTGGCGGTATTTGCTGGGGGTTTCGCCGGTGAAGCGTGAAAACGCCTGGGTGAATCCACTAAGACTATTGTAGCCAACATCCAGAGCTGTTTCAGTCACTCCGGAGTTGGCGGCTAGCAGCTCCATAGCACGCATCATACGTGCTTTATGCAAGAACTGGTACCAAGACTGACCGGTCTCCTGATTCATGCGGCGGCGAAGGGTGCGAGCCGATAAATTGGCGACTTTCGCTACATCCTTTAGTCGAACTTCACGCAGATTCGCCAGTGTGTATTCCGTAGCTGCCGCGAGTGCTGGTGACTTTGCCATAGGTAGGCGGAAGGGGTGTTCCTTAGCCATCCACTCATGACACAGCGCGGCCATTGTTTGAAAGAAGAGGTTGGCAGTGCTGTCGTTAGGATCCCTGTCTACGCCCCAACGCACACTGTGTAGAATCATTTCTCGAAGCAGAGGCGGCACTGAAAAGATCCGGCACTTGCTATTCGGTACGCCCGGAAAGTCGGGATCAAAGCAGATCGTCCGCAGCGAGACTCTTGTCATAAAGTCGGTCGAGTGTGGTACGCCGCTTGGCATCCAGACAGCCCGCAGCGGTGGCAAAAGAATTTGCGTTGAGTCCACCTTGATATGCAATATGCCGTGAATCGCATAAACCAGGTTGTGACGCAAATGACTATGTAATCCGTGCGTTCGTTTTTCAGAATCAATGGCGTAGCAAAAGGCTGGCGCTTGCGACCCGTCGATTTCAGGATCAGGATGGCCCATCTCATCTCTCGCTTTCAAACTCGTTTCTCTACCGTAATCTACACCATGTGACCGTTTGGAACAAATACTTGTCCGAAATATGCGAGACGACATATAGAATTGGGAATATAGTGTAAAAAAGCCTGATGAGACTCTTGCAATCCATGATTTTGGTCAGGAGCGATTGTCATCATGCCCAATCAGCGATTTGATGGACTTCTTTGTCGAGCACGAGAAGCGGACTTGAGATTGTGAATGCGTAGTTTCGGGATTCGCTCATTTGAGTCAGCTGCAATTCATGGAGAACTTCCAAGAGGTTGCTGTGTTGCCAACTGTGCGCGTTGACCTTTTCAGCGACAACCTTGCCAAGCCCACACCAGTAATGCGGCAGTTTATGTGTGAGGCGCCGGTAGGTGACGAAACGAAACATGAGGACCCGACCGTCAATCTCCTGCTCGATATGGCGACCGAGTTGTTGGGCAAAGAAGCCGCTGTGTTTATGCCAACCGGGACTATGTGCAATGAGATTGCCTTTGCAGTCCACTGTCGTCCCGGCGATGAAATCTTTATGGACAAAAGCGCCCATCCGCTCCACTATGAGGGCGGAGGGCCCGCGGCTCTAGCGGGTGTGTCAATTCAGACGCTGGAGGGGGATCGCGGCATCTTCTCGGCTGATCAGCTGAAAGCCGCCATCCGCCCGCCAAGCCGTTTCTTCCCGCGTCCGTCATTAGTTTCTGTCGAGCAATTCAGCATGCTTGGCGGGGGAAGCATTTGGTCCCTAGAACAGATCCATGCCGTTACAGATCTTGCCCGAGCGTCCGGACTTGCAACACATCTTGATGGCGCTCGCCTCCTCATTGCCTCAGCGGCCACCGGCGTGCCTGCCGCGGAATATGCCGCTCCATTTGACTCGGTCTGGATAAGCCTGGACAAAGCCATTGCCGCGCCGGTAGGGGCTGTTATGGCCGGTTCCAAGGCGTTTATCGAAGACACATTGTTTTGGAAGTTGCGAGTTGGGGGCAGTTGGCGGCAACCTGGAATGATCGCGGCTGGTGGTGTCTTCGCCCTTCGGCATAACGTCCAACGTATCCCGGAACTGCTTGAAAACGCCAGGCTTCTTGCCGAGCTATTGCGAGGTACTCCAGGCATTGAAATCGAGCCGGAGTCCGTCACAACCGATATCGTCTTCTTCGAAATAACGGATCCGAATATCTCAGCTGCCGCATTTCAAAAGCATCTTCTGGATGAATACCAGATTCGCGTTAGCGTTATGGGACCACAACTTGTGCGTATGTGTATGAATCTGGACATTTCGACCGAAATCGTGCATGAGGCTGCCGCGGCAATCCGAGAGGTTTTCACAGAAGCCGCTGCTACTACACGACAAACGGCGTGAAGAATTCCGGTTGCCGGCGGCATAAACGACTGATTTAGAACAAGGAGCAAATTATGGACTGAAACGAAGAATTGTCCGATTTCCCCAGTGAGGGAGAGCAAATGAAGGAGAAATAAGCAATGGCTTCAAAAGGAGAGTTCAATAAGAAAGCAGCCCTGAGTCGGCGGGATTTCCTCAAGATTTCAGCTGCAGGCGGCGGTTCGCTGGCAGTTTCGTCGGGACTAGGTGGCATCCTGCTTGCTCGATCAGCTCCGGTCTTTGCCCAAGGAAATACGAATTTGGTTGCGGCTGTAGGCGCCGAGCCGCCTAGCCTGGATCCGCAGGCTATTGAACAACGGATTCCTCAGATGATTACTTGGAATATCTATGAGCCGCTTATCGATCGTGACGAGCAGGGACTGCCTATACCATGGTTGGCAGAATCCTGGGAACAAATCGATGACACGACGATGCGTCTCAAGTTGCGCGAGGGTATCTCGTTCCACAATGGCGAAGCTTTTAATGCGGATGCTGCTGTCTACAGTGTAAATCGCATTGTTGACCCGGAACTGGCTTCTCAGTGGATCGGAGTCGTCGGCACCATCAAGCAGGCCAGCAAGGTCGATGACATGACCATAGACATCGAGACGCATGATGTGGACCCAATCTTGCTTGGACGCTTGACCGCGCTGGCAATGATGGCGCCTGGGTGGACGCAAGAGGTTGGTGATGAGGTTTCTTCGACAACCAATGGCACTGGCGCATACAAACTAAGCAACTGGCACCGCAATGTCCAGGTAGAATTGGAATCCAATGAGGACTATTGGGGGGGCGCTCCGAGCATCAAGTCAGCTACCATACGCATTATTGGTGAAGATTCCACGCGTTTCCAATCTGTCAAGACCGGCGAAATTGACATATACCTTGGTCCTTTGCCCGATCACTTGCCAGAGTTGCCTAAGTTCGAGGCTCCGTTAGCGCAGGAATTCTCCATGGTTCGGCTCAGCAACTTGGAAGGCTCAAGGATTGGCGATCCGCGCGTTCGTCAGGCGATGAACTATGCTGTCGACAAAGAACTGATCCTCCAACAGCTGCATGCTGGCTTGGGCACAGTCTCGCCGGGTCAGCTTTCGGCCCCGGGGATGTTTGGATATAACCCCAACCTGGCGCCTTATCCCTATGACCTGGATCGAGCCAAATCCTTGCTCGCGGAGGCTGGCGCCGAAGGGTTAGAGGTAGACTATGTTGGTCCAAAAGGCAGGTATGCCGGTGATGCCATATTGAACCAAGCCATCGCAGAAATGCTGGAACAAGCTGGCTTAAAGGTCAATCTGAACCTCCTTGACCCTCAATCTTGGGTACGATTTGGCGACCGAAACCAAACCCCGGTTCCGCCGTCATGCTGGTACCTCGTGCACTCCAACAGCCTCTTCGACGCGGATCGGACCGTTTCTAGTTACTATACTGACGAGAGTCCGTTCTCGGCCTATCACAATGACGAAATTCGTACATTGTTCGAAGCCGGGCGGGTAGAATTGGATGTTGCCGAACGTGAGAAGATTTACCATCGGGTATTCGAGTTAGGGCGTGAGGATCCTCCGGCTATCTTCATGTTGCAACTTGTTGATCTCTGGGCCTTGACTGAACGAACCCAGTTCAAACCGCGTGCCGATGGTCGCTTCATAATCCGCACCATGTCGCTGTAAACACAAAACGCTTGGGAGGGCTGCGATACGGTCCTCCTTAAGCGCGTTTTGCGAAAGCATCGTCTGTGAATTAGGAAAGGAAATACTGATGCTGCGACTACTCCTAAAGCGGGCGGTGCATTCCTTCTTTTTGATTACCGCAGTCGTGAGCGTTGTGTTCCTGACCACGTTTGTCATTGGTGATCCAGTACGCGCTTTACTTCCGGCAGAGACACCCGAAGAAATCGTTGAAAAGTATCGGGAAGAGAGAGGCTTCAACAGACCGGTTCTCGTTCAATACATAGATTATATGAGCCATGCCTTCGTTGGTGACTTTGGTGACAGCTGGTGGCAACGAACGCCGGCATTGCCCATCGCGTTGCGCCCACTCCCGGCAACATTCCAGCTTGGTATTCTTGCCATGACCCTTGCAACTTCGCTGGGGATTCCGATTGGCGTGTATGCCGGGATGAAGCCCGGCTCTTGGGCAGACCGTTTGGCGACCGTGACCTCATTATTGGGCGTGTCAATGCCACTGATTTGGCTCTGTCCGATGTTGGCATTTATTTTTGCGGTTACGTTGGGATTATTGCCCACGGCGGGATACGGATCCTGGCAGCATATGGTCCTCCCAACTATTGCCCTGGCCGCTTTACCATTGGGACGCATTGTGCAGATCACTCGAGCCTCAATCATAGACGAACTGGTCAAGCAGTACGTCACAACAGCCCGCGCCAAAGGGCTGCCGTATCGCCGCGTCCTGGTTCAGCACGTACTCAGGAATGCCTTGCTTCCAGTCATTACCGTTTCAGGATGGGAGTTTGTTCTGGTTGTATCTGGCTACACAATCATCGTTGAGGCAGTGTTTGGGTGGCCGGGCGTCGGTTGGATGCTCTTTAGCGCGATACGAATCCGCGATGTGCCCTTATTGGCTGCAACCGCATTTGTGATCGCCGTCGTGGTTGTCGTGATCAATTTCGCTATTGATATTCTCTATATCATCGTGAATCCCTTAATCAAATACGAATAGTTCAAGTCATATGAATGGATAATGATGACAAACGGTTAGAGGCATCTTATGACCACGCAGCTCGCTGCTGATGATGTTACTCAAGCCAGGTTTATGAAGTTCCGCGACAAGGACCTGTATAAAATGTTACGAACACTTTTTCATGATCCTTTTTCGACGACGGCTGCCATCATCCTGATTATTTTGGTGATCATCGCTATTGCCGCTCCAGTTCTCTCCCCATTTGATCCTACCGCTCAGTCTTTAATGCGGCGCCTCACACCACCGGCCTGGGTAGAAGGCGGCTCTGAAACAAATCTGCTCGGTACGGATTTGCTAGGCCGCGATATGCTGAGTCGTATTATCTATGGTACGCGTATGTCATTGATGATTGGCGTGGTAGTTGTCGTCGTAGCTGGCATTATCGGAACAATTATCGGGATGCTTGCCGGGTACCTCGGTGGTCGCTTTGACGCCATCGCAATGCGCTTCATCGATTTCCAGACCGCCATTCCTTACTTTTTGCTCGCTATGACGATAATGGCTGCTATTGGTCCCGGAGCGAGAAACCTGATAATAGTACTCTGCCTCGGAAGTTGGGTAATCTTTGCCCGCCTTGCTCGGGGCACGATGCTTTCTATTCGCCACGCGGTCTATATTGAAGCTGCTCGCGTGACCGGGGGCAGTGAATACTGGATTTTGGTGCGTCACGCTTTACCAAATCTCACCTCGACAATCGTGACCTTGGCAACGTTGGAACTTTCGCGCGCAATCCTCACCGAAGCGGGACTGAGTTTTCTGGGACTTGGTGTCCAACCACCGAACTCGGCCTGGGGTTTGATGGTGGCCGAAGGCCATGACTATATCTCGACCGCCAATTGGTTAAGCACATTTCCAGGACTGATGGTGATGATCACCACACTGAGCATTAATGTATTCGCCACCTGGCTTCGGAAAGCCACTGATCCCGTTCAGCGTGGTCGTATGTGAGCCAAATGGATGGCAATTAGCGCCGCCGTAATCTTGCCCGTCTGGGTAACGATTTGAATACGGCATTTGCAGGTCGATCGCGAAAACTTGGCTTGATGAGGGAAGACCAATGGGACCCTTGCTTGAAGTAAAAAACCTGCAAACACAGTTTGTTACCAAAGAGGGTATTGTCAGAGCCGTAAACAACATTAGCTACGAATTGAACACAGGAGAGACCCTTGGAATTGTTGGCGAAAGCGGATGCGGCAAGAGTGTTGGAGCATTGTCGCTCTTGCGCCTGATTCCGTCGCCACCGGGGAAAATCGTGGGTGGCGAAATCCTCTTTGATGGGATTGATCTTCTGAAAATCCATGAAAGCGAAATCGAGAGGATACGCGGCAACAGAATTGCGATGATCTTTCAAGATCCGATGACGTCACTTAACCCTATGATGCCCATTGGACGCCAGATCAGTGAGTCACTCGAACTACATCTGAAGATGAATAAGAAAGAAGCCAGAGCTAAAGCCATCGAACTGTTGGAAATGGTTCGAATTCCCGCTGCTGCCGAACGCATTGACGATTATCCCATACAGTTTTCAGGGGGGATGCGCCAGCGCGTGATGATCGCGATGGCTCTGTCATGCAACCCACAAATACTCATCGCGGATGAGCCAACCACTGCGCTTGATGTGACAATTCAAGCTCAAATCACGGATCTGGTCAATCGTCTGAGAGAAGAAATTGGAATGGCTGTCATTTGGATCACACATGACTTGGGAGTAGTAGCTGGATTAACCGATCGGGTGATTGTAATGTACGCGGGGCGCATCGTTGAAGAAGCGCCGGTTGAGGAACTATACGAGAACCCGCGTCACCCTTATACGATTGGCCTACTGGGATCTGTCCCGCGCCTTGACGAAGAAAGACCCGAAAAATTGACCTCAATCGAAGGCATGCCACCTGATATGATTGACTATCCTAGCGGGTGTCCGTTTTATGCTCGCTGCGCGTTCAGAATAGACAGATGCCTGGAGGCGCCGCCCGATCTTAGGGAGGTAGGACCCGGGCACAAAGCAGCGTGCATTGTCGACGTAACCGCTAGCACACTGCCAACCTCTGGCATCTCTTAGCAGAAGAGCATATGAGGATGGCCATCAGTGGAGATGAACTAATGAAAGCAAAGGAAAGCGGCAATGATACGGATAAAGTTCTCCTTAGCGTAAACAATCTGAAAGTTTATTTCCCTATCAACCGTGGCATCATTTTTCCGCGACACGTTGGGGATATCAAGGCCGTTGACGGTGTATCGTTTGATGTAAAACGGGGTGAAACGCTGGGCTTAGTTGGTGAAAGCGGTTGCGGCAAGAGCACCACCGGCCGCGCTATTGTGCGACTGGAACAGCCAACCGCCGGCAAAGTTGAATTCCAGGGTGTTGAGATGACATCCCTTGAAGGAGAAAGCCTGCGTAAAACCCGACGCAGTATTCAGATGATTTTCCAGGACCCATACGCCTCGCTCAACCCCAGGCTGAGAGTGCGAGATATAGTTGGCGATCCCCTAAAGGTGCACAATATTTCCAGTGACAAGGCTCTCACCAACCAAGTAAAGGAACTGCTGAATATAGTTGGATTAAATCCCAATTTTATCACTCGTTACCCACATGAATTCTCAGGCGGTCAGCGTCAGCGCATTGGTATAGCCCGCGCCTTGGCGCTACGGCCCGATTTCATTATTTTCGACGAACCTGTCTCGGCCCTGGATGTGTCTATCCAAGCGCAAATAATCAACCTGCTGGAAAACTTGCAGACTGAATTTCGACTGACTTATCTCTTTATTGCTCATGATTTGGCGGTAGTTCGACACATTAGTGACAGAGTTGCGGTGATGTATCTGGGCAAGCTCGCGGAGCTAACCGATAGAGAGCGCTTGTATAAGACCCCCTTGCATCCTTACACGCAAGCTCTACTGTCCGCAGTACCCATTCCCAATCCCATCGCCGAGCGAGAGCGTTTCAAGAATCGTGTCATCTTGGAGGGTGACGTACCCAGCCCAGACAACCCGCCTAAAGGCTGCAACTTCTGTACTCGTTGTCCTGCCAAAACCCGCGTTATGCACGAAAAACAAATAGACTGTAGTCAAATTGAGCCTGAATTCAAACAAGCTGAATCAGGGCATTGGGTCGCTTGCCACCTCTATGATTGACATTAACCTGAATCCGGGATAAGTACACATTTTTCATGGAAAGCGATGTGCTTTCTGTAACTATAAGTGAAACCGACTGTACCAAATGCAACCTCACTTGAATTCGCCTGCGGCGGCGGGCGCAAATCCAGATCTGCAAAAGGCGCCTTGTGTGGTATGTCCTTAATCGTGCGGGATTATCGGATTTCACGTCCAAGCATCTGCAGTAGTCTCTCGATGACGCTGTTCTACTCCTCAGTGCGCGCCCTAACCCGCAACATTTCCATTGACGACATCACGCCAGTTGTCCGGAGCGTCAGGGCGATCGCTGCAATCTGTCCAGTTAGACATACGTGCTCCTCTCGGTTATGCTGACAGTCCGAATGCCATCTCAATGAACGGTCCCACCGACTTCCCCAGCACCGCCACAACATCGAGATTGAAGTAACGGTCCTTCTTCCCGAACAGGGATAGGATCCGCACGCACTCCTTCAGCACGGGATCTGTTCTGATGAACTCTAAATCCTGTTGCACCAAGGGGCGATGCGTTCCGCCGAAGTGCTCCGTGCTGATCGTCTCTAGCAGGCTTTCCAGGTCGTGCCCAAGCTTTGTCATTACCTTCTTGGCGGGGTAGGTCCCGTCATGGCCTTTGCGAACAACGGCGATATAGCACTTCATCAAGCGTTCGAATCCACTCGACATCAATTGATGCGGCAGGTGGTAGAACGTGTTTTCCATATCTATTTCCTGGAGATGTCCGAATCCCGAGTTTAGGAGTTCTCTCGACGTCTCCAGTTCTTCAAGCAAGCACAGAAAGCGCAGCGTATCGTGTTCCTTTACCATCGTCTCGCATGCCTCTCCTGCAGCGCCCGCCCGCATCGACGGGAATTCATCGCCTCTGCCAGCTACATTCCACTTGCGCCACTTATGGAGCCCTGGCAATTCCCTTTTACGGCGGAGAGCATTATATCATCCTCATACATTGATTTTGCAGCTGTCAGATCAAACTTGCTCTGGTCTTGAAGCGAGCCAAGAATAGTATGCAAGTAGGCCTCTGGACTACCTCGGCGCCCCTGAAGCTCCTCAGATCAAATTTCCCGTTTTCGGCGCCATTTCTGGCACGTTTTTTGCTTGAATATGGTAACGTGTGTAAATGAACGCTCAATTATGGGCGACCATGCGGAATCAGGGGAAACAATTCTCAGATGTCGATCTACTGATTGCTGCTTTAGCCCAGCGCTTAAATGCGGTCGTGGTGACAGCTGATGACGACTTCGCGGCACTATCGATCCAGCGGGAAAACTGGCGCACCGCCCCATAGAAGTCTATGACACCTAACGTGAAGGTCATTGCAGCCACACGTTCGGAGACCAGCCGGGGAGATCCGATGTGGACGCTCCAGACAGCCGGCGGCGACCGCATCAACATCTTCGATAACGTGCTGGAGCGGCATATCGACACCCGTGCCCGCAAGGCGGAACTGAAGGCAATCCCATACTTTTTCCAACACAGTAATTGTCGCAAATAGCCGCGTGATCTATGATTTTGAACCGCGGTATAAAACCAAAAGGCTCGCCGTATACGTCGCGAGCCTCCTAGAGACGTGTTCCAGTTGTCTTCCCCTAACCCCGTCTATTCAGAGCGGTCTAGGAGTCGGTGTCGGAGCCTGCCGACACCCATTTGCAAGCTTACCACATAACGACAGACGCTCTCAAGCGCGGCTTGCTCGCGGCAATCCGAAGATTCCTCTTCGGATAATCAGCACCTGATCTTTTGCCGTCTCTTACAGCAGTTCGGCTGCTGTTGCCTGAAGCTCGCTGATACGCGATACTTCGCTCATTCATCAGTGCTTGTGCAGAAAAAGCCAGGACCCGGCATTGGCGGGTCCCTGGGGCCGATTGGCCTCCCTCGGCACGGTCCGTTCGGAGCAGTCCGAGGGTCAACACATGTTGGTATACGTTTTATATCACGCACGCGGGGCGAATGCAGTTTCGATCCCAGAGAGAAATAGCATCGATTCGCCGCCGCCGCTCGCCCTCACCGGCTTAGGCGTCCAGCGCGAAAGCATAGCGAGGAGAAGGCAGATGGCAACCGATGTGAAGGTGATCAAGGTCACACGGTCGGAAAACCGCTACGGCAGCCCGATGTGGATTCTAAACACGGCTGGCGGAGACAGCATTTACGTTTTCGACAACATGCTGGAGAGGCCGCCCTGGGACTAATCAGGGTATCGTAAATGGTTCGAAGAGATGGAGAACAAGCAGGCAGACCGCTGGCGGAGTTCCCCGATTATTGCTACCGCCACCGAGCAGGGCAAATACCTGACCATAATTTCCTTGCAGGCGCTGGCGCCGGATGCCAGGCCGGACAGAACGCCGGAACTGGGGAATGTGTGGGAAGTGTACGGTCCGCGTTGGTGGAGCGCGCTGCATTCGCTCGGCGCCGAGGACACCATAGTCTTCGATACCGAGACCACCGGGACGGAAACGGATCTGGATGAGGCGGTTTCCATCGCGGTGCGCAGCTACGCGTCGCCGTCCGGCGCGCCGGTCAAGTATCACAGCCTGATCGCGCCGCGCTTTCCGGGAAAGCTGCTTGAGCAGAATGCGAAAGGGGAGTGCGCCTACGACATCCATGGCATCCACACGGACGATCTGGCGGGTCAGCCGTCCTTTCCGTCCGTGCACAAGGCGCTGTGGGAGATCATGTGGGAGAAGAACTGGGTGTGCTGGAACACCGACTTTGATGTTGCGCTGCTGGACAGTCTCTGCCTGCGTCACGGCTTGCCGCTGATCCCGCGCAAGCGGGTGGTTGCGCGATGAGGCTGCTTTCGCCGCTGGCGGGCAAGTGGGACGCCGGTCGCAGCGCCTACCGCAAGGCGAGGCTGGAGGAGATGGCGCAGGCGATGGGCGCGGCGTTTCCGGATGCCCACGATGCGGCGGCCGATGTCAAAATGACAATTGCAGTGATGCGCTGGGCTTACGCCGAGGCGCACAAACGGGCGCGCGCCTGACGGACGCGCAAGCCGACAGAGGATGTTCAGATTTCGCGGTGTCAAGGAAGCGGCAAAATCTTGAGCAGCCGGTCAGGTTCGATCGGGTCGAATCGGGTTGGTTTTCGCCGGGCCACAAAGGTGACGGCCTCAGCCGCTACAGCATTTTGCGCTGCACTGGAATGCTGTAGCGGCAAGTCCTCGTGTCGTATGCCGCGCGTCGCAAGCCGTTTCAGCCAAACGCTTTTGGGTCTGGCATGCTTTCCGTAGTTGCAAGGCGGGCAAGCGACGGTCAGATTGCCCGGGCTGTTGCCAAGCGCCGCGTCAATATGCTCCAGCGTTCCGGACTGACCGTCAACCGGCGGGCCGCAATAGTAGCAACTGGCGCTGTTGGCAAAGATGGCGGCTACATCGGCAGCTATCAGTTTGGGACTGCCATAGCGCCGATTGGCAAGGTGGGCCCGATCGCGATGCCGCGACTTGATAATTTCACGACGATAGCGCCGGTCGTAGGCGCGCTTGTCGCGCAGATGCTTGTCGAGCATAGGAGTTATTCTACCAAAACGCCCGTGCCGATCACATCCTGCCGGCCGATGCTGTTATTGTCGATGCGTGGAAACCCGTCTCGCGCACGACCGCCGGATAAATGCGCAGTATACAGTCGCCCTCCAGCAGCGAACAGAATTTGGCGAAGCGGACCGGTGATCTATCAGCATGCTTTTGATTCACGAGTGTCTCCAATGGTATGTGGAGCACAGTACACACGTCTATGCTTCACGAAAGCCCCCTCGTTATCCCTGCCTGTTTGCTTCAGGAACGGTGACCGGAGCAACAACGACTCTTGGCGGGTGGCCTTTATTGATATGTGCGATTTCGACTCGATGTAGACATCCCTCCAGGCAGCGCGACTACGCGATGTTCACAGCAAGTCCTGAAGTACAGCGCACCGTTTTCTTTGACAATGACGGACAGCCGGGGCATCAGGGCGCGTGGCTGGATACGGAAGTGAATCGTCGGTCGAGCCGTTAATTCCGCAATACATTGCGGACCCTGGACCGGACGTATCTGCGCCCTCGTTTTCCCGGTTATCCGCACTTTCAGGATCACGCTGGCGCGTCGATGCGTAAGTACTGTTTGGAGGGTGGCAACGGACGGCACGTGCTGGCGGAATTGAAGCGCCTGTTTGAAGAAGCGAAGGGGTTTACTAAGATTAGGCGCTGGAAGCTGCCATATCGGCACAGAAGCACTGAGGTTGGCAGCCGCCAAGGGAGACGCGTACGTAGCGCTTACTGGGTCTCATGGTGGCGATGGAAGAAATTGACGAGGGTCTGCAAAGATGTTAAGTTTCATTTGATGTCGTGGGACGCCGTGCTGTATGGTGCGCCCATCGTAAGATATGGCAAAAAGGAGGTTTGAGTCAGCACAATTCACAGTGGGTTTTGACCGAGACTCTTGAGGAGAACCACATGAATATGAAACGCGTATTCGCATATGTGACGGTTTTATTTGTCTTGCTGGGCGGATTGACGCCCGTCTTAGGGCAGGACATGATGTACGGGGAAGCACCGATGCTGGCGGAACGGGTGGAGGCCGGTGAATTGCCGCCGGTGGACGAACGCTTGCCGAGCAGTCCCAAAGTCATTCCGGTCGTTGACGCGATCGGCGCCTATGGCGGGACGCTGCGTTTTGGTGACATCGGCGAACGTATGGACGAAGGTCTGCGCATCCGTCACACAGGGCTCTTCCGCTACAACTTTACCGCCAGCGTCTATCAGGCGGATCTGGCCGAGAGCTGGGAGTGGTCAGACGGGAATCGCACGCTGACAATCAAACTGCGCGAAGGCCTGAAATGGTCGGATGGCGATGACTTCAACACCGAAGACTTCCGCTGGCATTGGGAAGATATCCTGAATGACCCTGATATCGCGCCCAATGGTCCAGGTGGTTTCTGGCGCGCTGGCGGCGAAGTGGCGACCTTTGAAGTCATCGACGATTACACCTTCAGCTACACGTGGGCGATTCCCTATCCAATCGCGATGGACAGCTTCGGGCGCACCCACTTCTCCAGCGACAACAGTCTGTACGGTCCCTCGCATTGGCTGAAGCAATATCACGCCAAATACAACGAAAACGCGCAGGCGCTCGCCGAAGAAGCCGGCCTGGAAACCTGGGTTGACCTCGTCAACAGCAAGCGCGCGCAAGGCTACAATCTGTCTGCGCAGCCGCTCGACCGCCCATACATGGACAGCTGGGTACCGATCATCATCGAGAGCGACCGCGTCCTCCTAGAGCGCAACCCTTTCTTCCATCAGGTGGACGAAGAGGGCAATCAACTGCCTTACATGGATTACATTGAAGTGTCACTGGCTGGCGATCTCGATATCTATGCCTTGCGACTCTCCGCCGGCGAGCTTGATTTCGGCGTGCGCTATACGCGCCCGACTGATCTAAGGCTCTACCGCGCCGAAGAGGAAAACGGCGACTTCACCACCTATATCGCGCAATCGCTGCGTCCATCTGAGTTCTCGCTTTTCCCCAACCAGAATTACCCCGACGACGCCTTCCGTGAGCTCTTCCAGAACGTCGATTTCCGCGTGGCGCTTTCAATGGCCATTGACCGGGACGAAATGAACGATGTGCTCTTTTTCGGGCTGGCGGCGCCGCATCCGGCGACACCGCTGAAAACGCTGCCCTGGTTCAATGACGATTGGTTCAGCGAAAAGATCGAATACCATCCGGCTAAGGCCAACGCTTTGCTTGACAGCTTGGGATTGACCGAACGCGATGATGCCGGATTCCGACTGCTTGCTGATGGCCGGCGCGTCGCGATAATCGCCCATGGGCTGGTCGACCATCAGTCTGGGTGCGAATTGATGGCAAGCGATTACGTTGACATCGGCGTCGAATTGATCTGTCAAGGCGCCTCGCCGGATCTGATATTTGATCTGTATACCAATGGCGAAATCATGACCGTGATGTGGCACATCGGTCGCGCAACCCTGTTTGGACGCGGCACGCCCGATCACTTCGCGGTTAATGACCCAGCGCGCCATTTCTGGGCTCACGGCTGGACCACATGGATATCTTCCGGTGGGTCAGCCGGCATTGAACCGCCGCAGGAAATCAAGGATCTCAATGCGCTGTGGGACGAATTCAGCCAGTATCCGAGTGATTCAGCCGAAGCGGCCGAACTCGGCGCTGCCTACTTTTCCTACTGGGGTGAAGAACTTCCGATCATTCCGTCTGTTGGCTTGACGCCACAACCAGTCATCTACTCCAACCGCTTACGCAACGTGCCGACAGAGGGTCTTTTCTGGGGCTCCGATACCAACTTCTACGCGCCCTTCCACATCGAGCAGTGGTATATCGACGACATGTAAGGCTGGTTCCATTTGCGTGATGAGGGATGCCTCGAAACAGGCATCCCTCTTCTGGCTTGATACAAGCGTGAGCCGCATCTAAGGCTATCAATGAGCTTCGGCAAATATCTGCTCCAGCGCCTTATCTACGCGTTTCTCGTACTGATCGTCATCAGCTTTTTGATTTTCATGATCGTCCAACTTCCGCGCGGCGATGCGGTCGACCGCATCGTTAATGCGCGTCAAGCGCAAGGCGACATCATCACCGAGGAAGACGAAGCGGCATTGCGCGCGCAATTCGGTCTCGACAAGCCTGTCTTTGTCCAGTACTTCATTTGGGCGACCCAGTTTGCGCGCGGCAACATGGGGCATTCCATGTTGGGCATTCCCGTGGACAAACTCATCAATGAGCGGATTGCGGCGACTATACTGCTCTCCGTCATTTCGCTGGTCGTGACCTATGCGCTGGCTGTGCCAATCGGCATATACAGCGCAACGCATCAGTACAGTCTGGGCGATTATTTCTGGACCTTCGTCGGCTTCATCGGGCTGGCGACCCCGAACTTTCTTCTGGCGCTTATTCTGCTGTTCCTGTTTCATAAGTTCTTCGGCTTGAGTATTGGCGGCTTGTTTTCGCCGGGCGTTGAAGAGCAGCCCTGGTCTCCCGCGAAAGTGCTTGACCTGCTTAATCATCTCTGGATCCCGATAATTGTGATTGTGACGGCGCAGACGGCGGGGACAATCCGCACTATGCGGGCGACGTTGCTGGACGAATTGGGTCAGCAATATGTGGTGACAGCGCGAGCGAAGGGCGTTCGCTATCGGCAACTGCTGTTCAAGTATCCAGTGCGGCTGGCACTGAACCCAGTCGTGAACTCCATCGGTTATATTCTGCCGCGTCTTATTTCGGGGCAGACCATCGTAGCTATCGTCCTAAATCTGCCTACCCTGGGACCGCTTTTGTTCAGCGCGCTGCTGGCGGAAGATTTGGAGCTGGCAACCAGCATTCTGATGATTCAGAGCATTTTAGCGGTGATCGGCGTGATCCTGGGCGATATCATTTTGTCGGTATATGACCCGCGCATCCGTATGGAAAAGGGGGTGACATAATATCGACATCAATTGATGAAGCCGGCGCGCCGACCGCAGCGAGCAGTGCTATCTCGGCAGCGGAAGAGCGCTACTATATCGCCTCCCAGCAGCAGTTGATCTGGCGCCGATTCAGGCGTCATCGCCTTGCGCTTATTTCAGTCGTGGTCCTGATAGTGATGTATTTCCTGGCCTTCACTTATGAATTCTGGACGCCTTATCGCGCTGTCACCCAGCATCAGGGCTTTGTAAACACGCCGCCCACGCTGGTTCGCTTTTTTGACTCGGAAGGCAATTTCGTCGGTCCCTTCGTATACGGCCTAGATTATGAGCTCAACCTCGATACATTTGAGCGCATATACACCGAAGATACTGACACGATCCACCGCATCCGGTTTTTCACGCGCGGCGAACCCTATCGCTTCTGGGGGCGGTTTGAGATGGACTTGCACTTCTTTGACGCCGGCGAGGGCAAGGTGTTCCTGCTGGGCGCGGACGCCTTGGGCCGCGATGTCTTTTCGCGCATCTTGGCGGCCAGCCGCATCAGCCTGACCATTGGCTTGGTGGGTGTGTTGCTGAGCTTTTTTCTTGGCGCGACGCTCGGTGGCATCTCAGGCTACTATGGCGGCGCGGTTGACATCGTGATTATGCGGATCACTGAGATCTTAAGCGCGATACCGCAGATCCCGCTGTGGATCGCTCTGGCGGCTATTGTACCCATTGACTGGCCAGTCACACGGACCTATTTTGCAATCACGCTTATCTTATCGACGATGACGTGGACGGGATTGGCCAGGGCGGTCCGCGCTAAGCTACTGGAAATGCGCGAACAAGATTACATCATGGCCGCAAAAATCGCCGGCGCCAGCGATATACGCATCATCTATGATCATCTCTTGCCAGGCTATATCAGCTTCCTCATCGTCAATATCACGATCGCGATCCCGGGCATGATCCTGGGCGAAACGGCGCTCAGCTTTCTTGGGTTAGGCATACGACCCCCTGCGGTCAGTTGGGGCACCTTGCTCGAAGGCGCGCAAAACATCTCAAACATCGCTTTGTATCCCTGGCTACTGACACCGGCGCTATTTGTCATTGTGACTGTATTGCTGTTCAACTTTGTAGGCGACGGCTTGCGCGACGCGGCCGACCCCTTCAAGGAATTGTGACCATGTCTGATGTCGTGCTCGAGGTGAAAGACTTACACACCTATTTCAAGCTTGATGAAGGCACGCTGAAAGCAGTCAACGGCGTATCTTTCACGATTAGGAAGAATAGGACCTTGGGTATCGTCGGCGAGTCCGGCTGTGGCAAAAGCGTGACGGCGCAATCGATCATGCGTATCACACCCAAGAAGAATAGCCGGATCAGCGGACAGATTCTGCTTCATCACGATGCCCGATCCATTGACCTCGTGCAATTGGATGAAGACGGTGATGACATGCGCGACCTGCGCGGACGCGATATCGCCATGATCTTTCAAGAGCCAATGACCGCTTTCTCCCCAGTGCACACGATTGGCAATCAGATTATGGAGGCGCTGTTTGTTCACGGCGAAAATGACAAGCGTGCGGCGCGCAAACGCGTAATCTCCCTGCTGGACGAGGTAGGGATTCCGGCGCCCAAAAGACGCATAGACGAGTATTCATTTCAGCTCTCTGGTGGGATGCGTCAACGTAGCATGATCGCAATGGCAATCGTGCTTAATCCGCGTCTTCTGATAGCGGACGAGCCGACAACTGCATTGGATGTCACCATTCAGTCACAGATACTGCGTCTGATGAAGCGGCTGCAGCGGGACAATGGCATGGCGATTATGTTCATCACCCACGATCTGGGCGTCATTGCGAGCATGGCTGATGACGTCGCTGTGATGTACCTGGGTAAAATCGTCGAATATGGCACAGCCCAAGAAATATTCAAGAATCCCAAACACCCTTATACGAAAGGGTTACTCCGCTCGATCCCGAAGTTCGGCGAGAAAGAAGGGGCGCATCTCGCAACGATAGAAGGGACGGTGCCAGTGCCGTTAGATCCGCCTGACGCTTGCCCTTTTGCCAATCGATGTGGCGAATTCATCGCCGGGAAATGTGATATTCGGATGCCAGCGGCCGTTCACGTCGCGCCCGGCCATAGCGTCAATTGTGTACTTTACGAATAATTCGAATTGAGGCGGAGCAGACGATTGTGAAGAGTCTATATCTCGAGAATGAATGGGTACGCACCGAGCCGGATTTGCTGGCTTATATCCCGGAAAACTTTGAAGGACCGGGCGCCTGCAATCAGCACTTTCTGGTTGTGCAAACGCCGCCGGGCACCTTGCTAGGCTTTTGGACGCAGTCCACTTTTGAGAATGCCGGCGATCAGCGAGTGGTCTACAGTCGTTCCTTGGATCGTGGCCGGACCTGGTCGCAGCCGCAAGTTATTGATGGTCCAAAACCGGATGACGCAGATCGGACGGGGCTTGCGAGTTGGGGTTTCCCGATTGTCGCGCCTAATTTGCTATGGGATGGCGCCCACCGCGTTTATTACATCTATAACAAGAATGTCGGGATCGACGATGCGCGTGAGGACACGACCGGAATGGTACGCTGCCGCTATTCCGATGATGACGGGCGTACGTGGAGCGGCGCCACCTTTGATTTCCCGATAGCGCCGAGCGCCATCAGCCATCCAGACCCGGACGTGCCACCCAATTGGATCGTCTATCAGAACATTTTCGTCACGCCGGAAAACCACGTGCTGGCCCCCTTTACTCGTTGGGCAAGCCATACATACGATCCCGCTGTCAAGCTCGACCTGAATTTGCTTGAACATTGGTCGGAGATTTGGTTCTTGCGCTTTGAGAATATCTTGAGTGAGCGCGACCCGAACAAGCTGATCGTCAGCACCTGGCCGAAAGCGCCGCATGGCATACAAGTCGAGAATCCTTACCGGCCCCGAGTCAGTGTTGCCCAAGAACCGACCGTGCAAGCGCTATCTGACGGACGGCTTATCTGCGTGTTTCGAACCTTGCAGGGCGCCAACTACTATGCGCTGTCCGAAGATGATGGCCGCTCATGGGACGAACCGCAGGTATTGCGTTACGAACCGGGCGGCAATCCTGTCCTGAATCCGATGTCGCCAAGTCCATTGTATCGCCTGCACGACGGGCGGTATCTGCTGCTGTTCTATAACAATGACGGCACTGCCAACGGAGGTAAATCGCCAGTGGATTCGAAGCACAATCGTTATCCGGTCTGGTTGACCGTAGGGCGGGAGATCCCGGGTGAAAAGGAGCATCCACTGCGGTTTGGGCCGCCGAAGATTTTCGCGACATCGAACGGCGTGTTGCTTCCCTATACCGGCGGCACCCAGGTCGCTGTTTACCCCAGCCTGGTTGATGACGGCGACGAGCGCATCCTGTTTTATCCCGATCGCAAGCATTATTTGCTTGGGAAATTCATCACCGATGAATGGCTGCGCGATTGTGACCCCGCCCATAACACAGCGCGAATGCGACCGCCAATTGCGGTAGAAGCGATTAGGGGATAGAAAGGCATGGGCGACTCCAGTCTGCTGGAAGTGCGAGGACTGACTAAGTACTTTCCGATAGAGGAAGGCTTGTTGCGGCGCGTCGTTGGGCATGTGCGCGCCGTCGACCATGTGAGTTTGAGCATCGGCAAGGGGCAAACTCTGGGCTTAGTCGGCGAATCAGGCTCGGGCAAAACGACATTGGGCCGCTGTATATTGCGCGCCATTGACCTGACGGCAGGCGAAATCCTGTTTCATCATGAGGGAGAGACAACTGACCTGGCGCAATTGAGTCGACGCGAAATGCGTGAGTTTCGCAAGCATATGCAGATGATTTTCCAGGATCCCTATTCCAGCCTGGACCCACGAAAAACCGTCTACGACATCGTCAGCGAACCCTTGCGCATCAACAGAATCGCAGCGGGAAAGGCGCTTGAAGACCGCGTTCGCACCGCGCTGGAACTTGTCGGATTGGATGTCCGCTATATGAAACGCTTTCCCCATGCCTTCAGCGGCGGCCAACGTCAAAGGATTGGGATCGCTCGCGCGCTGAGCATTAATCCGCAGTTGATCGTCTGTGATGAGGCGGTCTCGGCGCTGGATGTTTCGGTGCAGGCGCAGATTCTGAACCTGCTTAAAGATCTGCAGGAAGAGTTCAACCTCACATATCTGTTTATCGCCCACGATCTAAGCGTTGTCGAGCATGTGTCGGATGAAGTCGCGGTGATGTATGTGGGCAAGCTGGTGGAACAGGCGCCGACGCAAGAGCTGTTTACGAATCCGCGGCACCCCTACACTGAAGCGCTGTTATCCGCCATCCCGCGTCCGGACCCGGACCAGCCGTTGCCCGAGACTGGCGGCATTGAAGGCGAATTGCCGGATCCCGCCAATCCCCCGAGCGGCTGCTGTTTTCATCCGCGCTGCCCCTATGCCGAGGACATCTGCCGCGAGCAGGAACCTCCGTTGATTGAGATAGAGCCTGATCATACCGCCGCCTGTCATTTTGCCGAGAAACTGGAATTGGCGGGTCTGGAAAATTGAGGAACCACGATGACGGATAATCGACTCATTTCCGCAGGATACGAAATACCGACCGAACGCTATAGTGATCAGCCTTACGTCGTCAGAACGGATGACGGCGCTTGGCTGTGCACCATTACAACCGGAGGCGGCGTCGAAGGCGCATCGGGTCAGCATGTCATTTCCACGCGCAGCATCGATCAGGGGCGAACCTGGTCTGCGCCCGTGGATGTAGAACCGGCGGATGGCCCGGAAGCCTCCTACGCGGTGCCGCTTAAAGTGCCTGGCGGGCGCATTTACCTCTTTTACAATCACAACACCGATGACCGCCGCTATGTAATTGCAGATGACCCACCATACAAAGATGGGAAATGCTTCCGCGTGGATTCGCAGGGTTATTTCGTCTTCAAGTACAGCGATGATCACGGCCGATCCTGGTCATCAGAGCGTTACAATGTGCCCGTGCGCGAGATGGCTATTGACCGAGAGAATCCCTATGGTGGCGAGGTCCGCTACTTCTGGAATGTAGGTAAGCCGTTCATCCTTGGAGGCGCGGCCTATGTTTCGCTACATAAAGTTGGCGGCCTCGGACATGGATTCTTTACGCGCTCGGAAGGCATCTTGCTGCGAAGCGAGAACATCATGACCCAATCGGACCCGGAAAAGATTGTCTGGGAGACTCTGCCCGATGGCGACGCGGGCTTGCGCACACCGCCCGGGGGCGGCCCGATCGCCGAAGAACATAGCTACGTCGTACTCAGTGACAACTCCATTTACAGCGTCTATCGCACGATCGATGGACATCCTGCCTTCGCCTACAGCCGCGATGGCGCCCGGACCTGGACACAGCCCGCTTACAAGCGTTTTGCCGATGGTCGTTTGATGAAGCATCCGCGCGCGGCCAACTTCGCTTGGAAATGCGAGAACGGCAAATACCTATACTGGTTCCACAACCACGGCGGCAATTGGTACGAAGATAGGAATCCGGTCTGGCTCTGCGGCGGTGTCGAAGTCGACTCGGATGAAGGTCGCGTTATATGCTGGTCACAGCCGGAAATCGTGCTCTATGACGACGACAGCTATATCCGCATGAGCTATCCCGATCTGGTAGAGGAGAACGGTTGCTATTATCTAATTGAGACGCAGAAGGACAGAGCTCGCGTCCATCAGTTGGAACCCGCCTTGCTCGAAGGGATGTGGCGCCAGCTAAGTGACGCAGCTTCGCTGACGACTGCGGATTGTCTTGTCGCATGGAACAGCGCCGACGCTTCTGACGATCATGTCGTTATTCCGCCCTTGCCGCCCTTCAACAGGCGCGATCATCAGCGTCCCGATTATGGCGCGAAGGACATGCGTGCCGGCTTCACCCTTGAAGTTTGGCTAGAGCTGGATCAACTTGATGGTGGTGAAACCTTGTTGGATGCGCGCGCCCAAAGCGGTCAGGGCTGGGCATTGCAGTCTACCGCCCGTGGCACGGTGGAAATCATTTTGAACGACGGTCGCAGCGAGAGCCGCTGGGACTGTGATCCCGATATGCTGCAAGCGGGGCTGCAGCATCACCTGGCGGTTGTCGTCGATGGTGGACCCAAAATCATCTCGTTTATCATAGACGGTGTATTGTGTGACGGTGGCGCATTTCGTCAGTTTGGCTGGGGGCGCTTTAGCTCGGCGTTGCGCCATGTGAATAGCGCCGACAAGAACCCGATCATTGCGCCCGGCAGCACAGGCCAACACGATCACGCGCCCGCCGAAGCCGATGCGCAGCGGGTCCGAATCGCCGCTGGAGTCCGCGCGTTTCGCATTTCTGATCGCGCTCTGCGAACTTTCCAGGTCATCGGCAATTTCCTTTCGGATTTGTCCTAGAAACGCGGGACGGCAACTATGGGGCAATTTGACAGCGCCCTCACATCGGAAGCGTTCAATCAAAACCCGTATCCGGTTTATCACCAGTTGCGGCGCGAAGCCCCGGTCTACTGGAGCGATGCTTGGGGCTGCTGGATGCTGACACAATATGACGACATCACCTGGACGCTGCAGGATTATCAGACCTTTACCAGCCTGGGGCGATTGACCGCCACGATGGACTTGCCCGAGCCGCTTTGGGAGAAGGTGGAACCGCTGGTGCGTCATTATTCGCAGGGACTTATCAACGTCGATCCGCCTGACCATACCAGAATGCGCAAGCTGGTGCACATGGCCTTCACCCCGCGCGCCATTCGCAAGATGGAAGCATATATTGAGGACATCGTAGAGCGGCTAATTGATGCGCAGATCGATCGCGGCGAGATGGATGTGATTTGGGATTTCTCGTATCCGCTGCCGGTCACCGTGATCGCCGAAATGATGGGCATTCCGGTAGATGACCATCCAAAGTTCAAAGCGTGGTCGCGCGAAATTGTTGGGTTCATGGCGACGCCGAAGCCCACGGCAGAAGTCCTTTTGAAATCTCAGGACGCCTTACTGGCAATGCAGCAATACTTCCGTGAGATCTACGCCAAGCGGCGGAATCAGCCCGAAGACGACTTGATCACCGCCCTAGTGCTGGCGGAGCTTGAGGGGGACAAGCTGACCGAGGAAGAAATGGTTTCCAGCTGTGTGACGATTCTGATCGGCGGGCATGAGACGACCACCTATCTCATCGCCAACGGCATGTACGCCCTGCTTCAGAATCCCGATCAGTTACAATTGTTGCGCGACAATCCCGCTTTGGACTCCTCGGCGACCGAGGAGTTTCTGCGGTACGAGGGACCCTTCCAGCGTAACCGCCGCATTGCCACCCGGGACGTGCAAATCGGCGACATGAACATAAGAGAAGGCCAATTGATCATGCAGTTTCTAGGCGCCGCCAACCGTGACCCAGCTCAGTTTTCAGATCCCGATGCGCTCGACATCACGCGATCGCCGAATAAGCACCTGGCTTTCGGCTATGGACCACATTTCTGTGTGGGCGCGCCCCTCGGCCGCCTTGAAGCATCGACTGCGATTCGCGCTCTTCTGCAGAAGCTGAAGGGCATCCGATTGACCAGTGAAAAGCTGGAATGGAACAGCGCCCTGTTTCGCGGCTTGAAGTCGCTGCCGATCCAATTCGACCAAGCCTGATGAATATCTCCGCTGTTAAGACCTATCTTGTCGAAGGCATCAGATACAATTGGACGCTCGTAAAGGTCGAGACCGATGCGGGCGTTCACGGCTGGGGCGAGGCGACCAACTGGCCCGGCTCGCCGCTGATAGAAGCCGCCTGCAAGCATGTCGGGCAGTATGTCATCGGCATGGATGCGCGCCGCATTGATTATATCTGGACGAAAATCTACCGTGATTTGCATTGGCTGGGGCAGGCGGGTCCTCTATTGTCAGCCATCAGCGCCATTGACATCGCTCTGTGGGACATAAAGGGCAAGGCCTTGGATGCGCCGGTCTATGAATTGCTGGGCGGGAGTTACCGCCGACGAATCCAACTCTACGCCAACTACTGGTTCATCGACGGGGGGCACTCCGCTGCTAGCTACGCCCAACAGGCGAAGGAGACGGCTGCCGCCGGCTTTACTGCGCTCAAGTTCGATCCCTTTGCCCATGTTCATTATAGCTACGGTGACGATCTCAGCGACACAAACCAACTCAGCGAGGAACAGAAACAACTTGCGCTGGATCTAGTGGCAGCGGTGGCGGAGGCTGTTGGCCCTGATGTGCCATTAGCAATCGAAACCCACGCCTTCCTCAATGGACCAACGGCCGTAGAAATGGCGCACCGGCTCGCCCAACTTGGCTTCAACTGTATGTGGTATGAAGAGCCCGCCTTACCGGAATATCCGGACGCCATCGCCGATATTCGCCGTCAAATCCCGCTGCCGGTTTGCGTCGGGGAGCGTTTGCACTCACGCTACATGGCCAAGCGCATCCTTGATTCGCGGGCAGCTGATATTCTCATGCCCGACATCACGCGCTGCGGCGGAATCAGCGAGCTGCGGAAAATCGCCACCATGGCCGAGGCATACAATGTACCCATCGCGCCGCACAATCCTAACGGGCCAATTTCAACAATCGCTTCGGCACACACGATGGCGACCATTCCCAACTTCTTTCGGCAGGAGTTTATGGTTAAGGATGTCGCCTGGCGCGATAGCTCTCTGTCGGACGCGCTGCCGATAGAGCAAGGCTTCTTTGTGCTGGCTGATCGCCCCGGCCTGGGCTTTGACCTGGACGAGACCGTTCTCTTGAAGCACCCGGGCTTGCGGTCAGTGCCAAGTGGCCGAACCTTTTACGTTTGAAATAAGATGTGACGACCACCGTTGCGCAAAACAGAGGGACAAGAACCAAATCACAGCGTGCGAGCAAAATCTTCGCAGCGAACGGCGACATATGACAATGTATAAGGTATTGATTACCAATGCGGTACCACAAATCACGCTGCAGCCGCTCGCGGGCATCGCTGAGATCATTCAGGGTCCAGCCGGCGGGCGTCTTATGTCGCGCGAGACGGTACTGCGCCACGCTCCGACACTGCACGGCATCATCAATCAGGCGGAGCTGACAGTGGATGCGGAATTACTAAATGTCGCTCCTCGGCTAAAGGTGGTCGCCAACGTGGCGATCGGTGTAAACAATCTTGATCTAAAGCTGATGGAACAACGCGGCGTTTGGGCGACAAATGTGCCGGACGAGTTTGTGGCGTCAACAGCAGATTGCACCTTGGCCCTGATGTTGAACCTGTTGCGCGGCATCAATACTGCGGATCAATATGTGCGTTCAGGACGCTGGCCAAACGATGGTTTCCAGCCAGGCGTCTGGGATGGCGCGCTGCTGGCAGGAAAGACTCTTGGCATTATCGGATATGGCCGCATTGGCAAAGCAGTCGCTCGACGTGCCGAAGCATTTGATATGCGAGTCCTTTATCATAGCAGCACGCCTTCGGCGGACGAAAAGTTCCGGACGCTTGACGATCTCCTGACTGAGGCCGATGTGGTTACTTTGCATACTCCGCTCACGGCAAGCACGCTTCATCTGATTGACGCCAAAAAGCTGGCGCAAATGAAACCAAACGCTTTCTTGATCAATATGGCGCGGGGTCCGGTGGTACACGAGAAGGCATTGGTTGATGCGCTGCTAGACGGCACGATCGCTGGCGCGGCGCTGGACGTATTTGAGTTTGAACCAGAGGTACATCCCGCGCTGCTGCAAATGCCAAATGTCTGTCTGACGCCGCATATCGGCGGCGGAACCCGCGAGAGTCGAATGGCGGCGCGCCATCTGTGCGCGGAAAACGTTGCCGCTGTGCTGCAAGGCGAACGAGCCATTACGCCGGTCAACAATCCGCGCGTACGTCCCGCGACTCTATCTGATTAAAGCTGTTGATTCACGGTGCTACTGCGCTCACGCGGCGTGAGACAGAATACGTACGGCAATTGATTCTATGTCTAAGCAAGCATGCACCAAACTCATTGATCGCGGACTACAAAGTATCCTTTGCGTACCTTTATGATCGGATGAATTCTCAACGTAAGTCGATCTCTAAAGGCATACCAGCAGTTGCCTGATGCAATCAAATTCCTTAGGCCAGTCACCGCTTGCTCATGTTCATGTCGAGGCCGCGGCTCGAGGCTACTGCTGGACCGCAAGCGTACCAAATACCGATATCTTGACAGATCTTCGCCCTTGAGATCGGCGTTTGCATCAAGACTACCTGTTGCTGTCGCGCAGGTATCAACGACGGATCAAGCTCCTTTACAGATGGTGCTGACGGATAGTTTTTGCTTGCAAAATGTTGTTTTGTATGCAAAATTCGTTATACTGTCCCCGAGTTAATTGGCCTGACTGAGTTAGCCAGGTTTTCTCCGGATGGCACTAGGAAAGGAGAGAGGTGACGTTGGCAAATTGAAGCAGGATCTTTCGTTAGCTTGCAAATCGACAGAAGATAGGAGCAAATCAAGTATGTTACGCAAACTTTTCCTGATGTTGGTGATACTGGCGCTGGTTAGCGTATTCGCCGCTAGCGCGCAAGACGAACCGCAGTACGCTGGCCTGGACATGGATTTGTCGGGCATCAACATAAAGATGGCAAATATCGGCGGCGGGCAGTACGAAGTCATGTACGATGCCATTTCCGTCTTTGAAGAGGCGACCGGCGCCACGGTCGAAATTGTCGCTTTGCTGGATGGGTTTTCCATGGACCAAAAGCTTAAGGTCGACTTCGCCACCGGCGCGGCTGATTATGACGTAGCTTGGGACCATACCAGCTTCGTAGCGCAGTACACACCCTTCCTGCTGCCGTTGCAAGATTACTTCAGCGAAGACGAACTGGCGCCTTTCAGCCCGGCCATCCTGGATGCGGCCACCATTGACGGCAACCTTTATCTGATTCCGCGTCACGCTGATATCAGCCCGATTCACTATCGAAAGGATCTCTACGAAGACGAGGCGATCGCCGCCGCCTATATGGCCGCTACGGGCGAAGAATTGACCGTGCCGACAAACCTGGAGCAGATTGACCGACAGGCGCGGTTCTTCGTCGAGAACGGTCACAGCACGCTGGGTTATACGCTGGCGGGCAAGGAAGAGGCGCTTACGGGCCGATTCTATGAGATGCACTTCGCCAGCGGCGGTTCGCTCTTCAACGAGAATTATGAACCGGCATTCAATGACGAGATCGGTGTGGCTGTCGCCGAATTGCTGGCAAGTTGGTACGCCGACGACATCATCCCGTCGGATACGACTTCGCTGCTGTGGGATGGCGTCGCCCAGTACTTTTGCAACAACGATGTAGCCATCAAGCTGGAGTGGTACGGTTGGTACGCTTACTTCCAAGATGCGGATTCCTGTGCGGTAGCTGGTAACTTCGGTCTGGCGCGCGGCTTCACCGGTCTATCAGTTGGCGGAGACGCCGTACGACCATCAGGGTGGGCGGGCGCGCATGCCTTCTCCGTCCCGGCGACAGCGCCCAATCCGCAAGCGGGCGTTCAGTTGATCAAATTCCTGTCTTCGGAGCGTGTGGCCTATGAAGAGGCCTTGCTGGGCTTCTTGCCGACGCGCGGAGACGTTTGGGACCGCGTCATCGCAGATGCCTCCGACGCCGAAAATCCGCTGGACCGCGAGCGGCTAGAGCTGGCGCGCATCCAGGTTGGCGAAGATTTCAAGACGCCGCCGCTAATCGCCGAGTGGATCCCCTTCTCCAACATCTTCTACCCACATCTGCAAGCGATCATCTTGGGTGATGTGGGCGCGCAGGAAGGTTTGGATGCCGCCGCGGCAGAAACTCGCGAAATGATGGCGGACGCCGGATATTACTAGCAGGTTGCGGGAAATAATCTCCACCCCAAACCCTCTCCCTCGTTTAGAGGGAGGGGGCTATCGTTGCATGTTAGACTTCTGCATTCCGTCCACTCCCTGGTTAAGGGTAGCGCAGCGGAATGTAGAATGTAGGTGTCATGGAGTGACGCCTATACTGGTAAGGCTTCCGATAGGAACGGCTCGTAGATCCGCGCATTATTGACATGGTTGCCAATTCCAATAGCCCGCTCGGAAAAGCCGCCGCAACGCGCCTCGTCGAAGTCAGCCGAATTGAAGCTGGCTTTTTCCCCTTTGCGTTGATCTTGCCGGCAGTAATCCTGATCCTCCTGGTGGTCGGCTTTCCTTTGCTTTACTCGTTATACGTCAGCTTTACCCCATACGAGCTGCTGAAGCCGAACAGCTTGAACTTCACGGCGGCGCGGGCGCTCCGCAATTATCAGAAACTGCTGAACGACGATATCTTCTGGCGTTCGCTGTTGAACACAATTGTGTTTTTGGCGGTAACGGTGAATTTAAGCTACGTGTTTTCGATGGCGCTGTCGCAACTGTTGTCGCGAGTAACGGTGGGGCAGAGCTTGCTGCGCACGTTGTTGATGGTGCCGATGATGTTCGCGCCAATTCTGGTAGGCATGCAGTTTCGCTGGTTCTTCAATGCAAATGTAGGGCTGGTAAATAACTTCCTGATCAGTGTTGGATTGATTCAGGAGCAGGGGCAAATCGCCTGGCTGGTGGATGTGCCGCTGGGCATGATCACCATCATTATCGCTTCGATCTGGATGAACATTCCGGTGATGACCATCATACTCTTGGCGGGCACCCTGTCTCTACCGACAGAGACCTTCGAGGCGGCGGAGGTGGATGGCGCATCAGGCTGGCAGAAATTCCGATTTATCACCTTCCCGCTGCTGGCGCCCTTTTCCTATATTGCATTGACAATCATGTCGCTCGACATCGCGCGCGCGTTTGATATCGTCCGCATCATGACTGACGGCGGACCAGCGCGGCGTACCGAAATGCTTTGGACTTACATTACACGTTTGGCGATTGAGGACACGAAGTTTGGCTTGGGCAGCGCGATGTCCTGGATCACCGTATTCTTGTCGGTGCTGTTCACGCTGTATTTCTTTAGGCAACTGGTGAAGGCGAGGATCGTTCGATGATCACTCGTAGTGTCGGTCCCAACCGCCGACGCAACGATATTATCTGGAATATGGTCGCCTGGGTGGTCTTGATAATGTTGGCGCTGCCGGCATTTTGGATCATTATCACGGCCTTTCGCCCGAATATTGAGATCAATACCTTTCCGCCTGTATGGATCCCGCGCCGGTTGACGCTGGAAGCCTACGCCAACATGTTTGGGCTGAATCCGGACGTGCAGCAGCGGGTCGCGGTGGAGGCGTATTTGCGAAACTCGTTGTTGGCATCGGGCGTTAGCACCGTGATCGCGGTATCGCTGGGTACGCTGGCGGGTTACGCCTTTGCACGATTCCGTTTTCGCTTTCATACGACGCTGTTTCTGGGCATTATGTTATCGCGCGCTGTGCCCGGCGTGGCGCTGAGCCTGCCGCTGTTTCTGCTCTTCAACCGCGTCGGCTTGACCAATAATGTCTTGGGCTTAGCCTTCGTATATGTCGCGGTCAATATCCCCTTCACAGCCTGGCTGATGGATGGCTTTTTTCGGCAGATTCCGACGGAATTGACGGAGTCAGCCTATATCGATGGCTGTGGTCATTGGTCCGCCTTTTGGCGCATTGAGTTGCCTTTGTCGCTTCCAGGCTTGGCAACGGCTGCCATATTCGCATTCTTAGCCGCCTGGAATGAATTTCAGATCGTCAGCGTGTTGGCGCGCAATAATGCGGCAAAGACTTTTCCGCCCGGCTTGTTCGCCTTCACCGAGCAGTTCACGGTGGATTGGCGCGGAATGGCGGCGATGAGTGTGATAATGATGGTGCCGGCGGTTATCTTTGTGATTCTCGTTCAGCGCAACCTGGTCAGCGGATTGACCTTCGGCGCGGTGAAAGGCTGAGACACAGTGCTCAGTCGCAGTGGAAGACCTCTTCAATGTTGTGCCACCATTCTCCCTCAGCGCGGTCATCGACCGGCTTCTGCATGGGCATGCAGAGGTCCCACCACTTTTGCGTGGTTTCGTCGGCAGCCATAGTCGCCATATCGGCGTCGAAATCATCCCCGTGATACTCCATGTATGCGAAGAGCAAATCGCCGTAACGGTAAATGGAGTAATTGCGGATGTTGCATTCCTCGATCTTTTTCAGCACGTCTGGCCAGACGTCCGCGTGAAGGCGAATGTATTCCGCGGCATTTTCCGGCCGTAAGCCAATGACTTGTCCAAAGCGTTGCATCTTGCCTCTCCTAATTCGTCGGATTGTTGAAGTTTTCTGGATGACGGTATTTCACGGTTTGCAGATGTTCGCAGTATAGTGCCAGCACGCCTTCATTCTTGTAGACCTCGTAACTGACTCTGACCAAGCCCATCTCATCGTACTTCGGCTCCTTGCTCAGGTGTGTACGAACGGTGTAAATGGTGTCACCGATGAAGACTGGTTTGATGAAGCGGAGCTTGTCATAGCCGTAGCTAAATGTGTGTACGTTGTTATGGGCCATCAAACCCAAGCCGATGCTGAAAACCATGGAGCCAGCGACGAGACGTTTGTCGAAAATTCCCTCGTCCCGGGCGAAGATCTCATCGGCGACGTAAGGGTGCATATCGAGCACGATCGCGTTGAAGATCATGCACTCGCCTTCCGAGAGCGTGCGGCGGATAGATTTGATCTTTGCTCCTAGCTCGAATTCCTCATACATCCAGGTTTCGGTATTAAATAGTGGCAGGTCATTGTGCATTTCAACCGGCGTGTTTTCTGGCATGGTGAGCTCCTCAGTTTGAGATTGCAAATTCCGACATAATGCGCCGGGTATCTTCGCCGATGCGCGGCGCGCCCTTGGCGCTCTTCAAGATTTCGCCGTCAATGCGAATGGGACAGCGGGTAGTATCCAGCTTGACCTTTCTGTCGCGCGACACCTCTTGAATCATATCGATTACCTTAAAGCCTTCGTGCTGCAGCAAGCTTTCCCAAGTCAACACGTCAGCGCACCAAATATCCTGCGGCTCGAGGATATCCAACCAGTGTTGCGTGGCCTCGGTCTTTAGGTGTTCAACGAGGGTCGCTTTGATCTCGTCGCGTTGGGTGAACCAGGTAGCGGAATCGGTAAATGCCAGGAGCGGTGGGCAGCTCAGCAGGCCACCCAGGACCGGTATCGAACCCATCGCCAAAGCCAGAAAGCCATCTGCCGTTTGGTAAATGCCATAGGGAGCGGCGAGATAGGCATGGGCATTGTTGATAGTGCTGCGCTGTGGCAGCTTGCCGCCATCGTTGAGATGTGTTGTGAGCACTTCAAATTGAAAGTCGAGGATCGATTCCAGCAAGCTGACCTGAACCAACCCGCCTTCCCCGGTGATGCCGCGGCGCACAAGACAGGACAGAATACCTTGCACCAGATGAGCGCCCGCAAAGAGATCGACGACTGCCAAACCGAACGGCGTTGGCGGTCGGTCGGCATCGCCATTGAGCCAAACCAAACCCGAGATCGATTGCAACAGCAAGTCTTGACCCGGCTTATAAACCCAGGGTCCTTCGTTGCCATAACCGGTGATTTCGCCATAGACTATGCCCGGATTGATGGCGCGTACGGATTCGTAATCCAGACCCAGGCGCGCCATCACACCAGGCCGGAAGTTCTGAATGATTACGTCCGCCTGCTTGATCAGGTCCTTGACTCGGTCGAGATCAACCGGGTCTTTCAAGTTAGCGGCGAAGCTCTCTTTGTTGCGATTAATGGAGTGGAAGAGGGTGCTCTCGCCATCGAGCTCCAGCTCGGAGATGTAAAGCTGACGGCAGAGGTCGCCACCGTCCGGCCGCTCGACCTTGATGACGCGCGCTCCCAAATCGGCAAGGCGCAAGGCGGCCGAGGGTCCTGATAGAAAGATGCTGAAATCCAGTACGAGTAAACCTTTCAATGGTCGCATTGTCTCTTAATTCTCCTAAACGGCTGCGCCGATAAATTCCGTACCCAAAGGCTCCTGAACGCGTGCTAAGCGCAATTCTATTTTGCTTGTAAAAACACTTTTTGTCCGTAAAATATAGTCAGCAAAGTCAATTCTGTCAAATAGTCGGGCGAACGCCAACGTGGGCGAATGGAGGAGGTACAAATGGTTACGGTTGATACACATCAGCACTTTTGGAATCTGGATGAAGTGGCATATCCATGGTTAGTGCCCGAATATGGTCCCATCTATCGTACCTTCGCCGCCGACGAGTTGGCGCCGCAACTGGCCGCGTCAGGCGTGGAGAAAACGGTGATTGTGCAGGCAATGGACTCATACGCTGATACCGATTCGATGCTCGCGATAGCAGAAGCCAATGACTGGGTGGCCGGTGTGGTCGGCTGGGTGCCGTTGCATGACCCGGATGAAACTGCCAAGAAGCTTGATGAGTATGGCCATAATCCCTATTTCAAAGGCATGCGGCATCTGATCCATGAAGAGACCAACCCCGATTGGGTGGTGCAGAAGCAGGTGATAGAAGGTCTGCAGATTCTTGCTGATAGAGGGCTGACCTTCGATGTCGTGGCAGTGTTTCCGAACCACCTTAGTCATGTGCCGACATTGGCGGAAAAAGTACCAAACCTGAAGATGGTGATTGATCACTTGGCGAAACCGCCGCTTGGCGCCGAGGATCGCGCTGTCTGGCGCCAGCAATTGGCTGCAGCCGCCGAAAGTCCCAATGTCTTCGCCAAAGTGTCGGGCTTAAACACGGTGACGCCGGATTTCGCCAACTGGACCTATGAAGACATTAAACCGCTGATTGATTTTGCCATTGAGCAGTTTGGCGCCGACCGCTTGATGTTCGGCAGCGATTGGCCGGTAGCCGTGCTCGCCGGTGATTACGCCAAAGTCTGGAACGAGACAAACAAGTGCTTGGCGGACCTGTCGGCGGACGAACACGACGCCATCCTGGGCGGCACAGGCAACGTCTTCTACGAACTGGGGCTTTGAGGTTTTCGGCTTAGACGGCCGACAAGGGCATTCCGCCGCGTTCGCTGGAGTGGTATGCGGCTTCCACTGTCGCCATCGTCTGGATGGCATCTTCCACGGATGTGGGCAATGAGTTTGATTCGCCGCTGGCGTAGCGCATCAGACTTGCCATCGTGCCGATGAAGGCTTCCGGGAACCACGATCCATTTATTGCCAGCGTTTGCCAGGTAAAGTCGTCCCTATCGTTAAGCAAGATATATTCAAAGCGATCGGGCACGCCGTCCGGATAGTTCATATTGAGGCCCGCGCGAATCTGAATCGCGCCTTTGCTGCCTTCAAACTTCACGTACGATTGCTGCTTTTCGGTACCGTAGGCGTGACTGTGATTGGTCATCACGTTTACGCGTGGATTCTCCCCGTAGTCCATGATGATCATAGAGCGCGCTCCGCCGCGCAGGTCGGGCGCGCTGGGATGGCTCACCGTCTTGGCATAGACGCTTTGAGGCGTGCCGCAGAATGAGCGGACGAGATCGACATAGTGGATGCTGTGATAAAGGAGCTCGACGCGGGGCAGGGGGAACAGGAAGGGCCACAGGTGCCAGGGCGTATTGCATTGCACACGGAACTCCATGTCGTACAGCTCGCCGATCAGGCCGCGCTTGATCATGTCGCGCGCGGCGATGATAAAGGGCGCAAAACGGAGTTGGAAATTAATGGCGGCAACCAGCTCTTGCTCCCGGCAGACGCGTAAGATCTCTCTGGCTTCGGCCAGGTCTTCTCCCATAGGCTTTTGGATGAGTACGGCGCGCCCGCGCGGAATCTCGCGCAGGATTTCGGTGATGACGCCACCCGGTACGGCAATATCAAAGACGGCGTCCCCGGGGGCCGATTCTATGGCCTGTGAAAGCGAGTCATAGAGCCGCGGAATGTTAAACTTCTCCCGCATCATTGCGGCGCGTTCAGCATTGATATCGAAGCCGCCGACCACATCAAAGCCAGCGATCGTGTACGCGGGGTAGTGGGCGTCGCGGACGATTCCACCCAAGCCGATGCTGACGATCGGTGGAGGATTGGCCGGCAGACGAGCGGTCTGGCGAACCTCAAATTCTGGCATGAGAATGTTCCTTCGTGTAATCAATTGCAGGTTCCAGGAATGCCGGAATCGGCTGACCGGCAAAGTCAGTCAGGCCGGCGCGTCTGTTGATTTGGCGAGCGCATCGCAGCAAGGCCTCGACAACTTCTCCCGAATCGCCACTTTGGCGACTCGCGGTGAGTTGGGTGATGGCTAAGGCGGCGGCGGCCCCGACGGCGGGATTGCCAATAAGAACGGCGGTATCGTGTAAGCCAATGAATGATTCGTCGATGGCGGTCGAAACGCCGCTTCTCCGGATTGCCTCAATGCGATCCCAGAGGCAATTGCGTTCCCCGTCCGCCAGCTGCTGATAGTCCTCATCTTCTTCCAGAATAGCGCTGAGGCTGATGTCGTCCATCGCCGCAAGAAGCAAGCGACCGGAAACGGTGGAAACGAGCGGGAAGGAAGTGCCTACGGATATGGAAATCTGCACTTTTTCCGGGCTCTCGGCTCGGCCGACGACAAGCAACTGTCCATGCTGAATGATGCTGATATGGCACGACTCGCGAATCATCCTGGCCAGTTTTTGCATCGGTAAATTGGCCACATGCAGTAGGTGCTTCATAGGCGAATGTCGATTTGCCAATTCGAACAGCTTGAGTGTAAGGCTGTACTTTCCGCCTATCTCATCCTTGATGACGTAGCCGCCTTCAACCAGACAGTTCATGGTTCGGAAGAGTTGGCTGGTGCTGTTTGCCATCATCTCGGAGATTTGAGAAAGGGATAGGGGTTCCGAGGCGCGCGCCAGCAACTCGAGTACAGCCAGGCCTTTTTGCAAAGCCGGCACACTATAATTTGGTGCAGGTGTTAGCTCGGTCATGTGCGTTCTCTTTATATTGGAGCGCGACGGACGGACTAATCCGTGGACGCGAGTTCACTGCGCTGCACAAGGTAGAGGTGCTGGCAGGCGAGTACGATTTTGTCGTGCTGGTTGAAGATCTCGACCTGTTCGATCACATAACCGTGGTCGGGTCGCTTGGGATAATCGCGCTTCTCGCTGATGGTGGCTTTGACCGTTATGGTATCGCCTATAAAGACCGGACGGATGAAACGAATACGGTCGTAGCCATAGGAAAAGGCGACGGGATTAATTTCGTTTGCGGTCATGCCGATGCCAATACTTAATATCAGTGTGCCATGGGCAATGCGCTCTTTGAACTCCTGCGTTTTGACCCATTCCGCGTCCATATGATGGGGGAAGAAGTCGCCGGTCTGGCCCGCATGTAGCACAATATCGGCTTCGGTAATTGTCCGTCCAAAGGTTTCCCGGCTTGCGCCGATCTCATAGTCTTCAAAATAGGTCGTCTTGATCATGAAAAGTCCTGTCAGCGCGTGATCACACATAATTTGACAAGGGCATAGACACTTTCTATATTTTGCAGATAAAACTGTCTTTTGCAAGCAAAACGGTTTCCCTTTGTGACTTGTCTGAACAATGCCAAGGAGGAGGAGACGCATGAGCGCCAAGACCATTTTACGGGGCATCACTTGGAATCATTCGCGAGGCTTCGTTTCGGTCGTTGCCACCGCACAGCGATTTAGCGAATTACGTCCCGATGTCGACATCATCTGGGACAAGCGCTCGCTGCAGGAATTCGCCGATGCGCCGATTCAGGGCTTGGCCGAGAAATATGACTTGCTCGTGATCGATCACCCCTGGGCAGGTTATGCCGCGCACAGCCGTGCGCTGTTGCCGCTTCAAGAGATCATCCCTGCTGACTTCATGCGTGATCAAGCGGAGAATTCAGTCGGCCATTCGCACGCGAGTTACATCTTCGGAGGCGGGCAATGCGCGCTGGCGATCGACGCGGCGACGCCAGTCGCATCCTTTCGGCCCGATCTGCTGGAACGGTATGAGCTTGAAGCGCCGCAGACTTGGCGCGATCTTTTGTCCCTTGCGCGCCAAGGGCGGGTCATCATGCCCGGCATTCCAATCGACACGTTGATGAACTTTTACATGCTTTGCGCGACACAAGGCGAAGCGCCATTTTACAATGATGAGTGGGCAGTTTCGGACGATATGAGCCTGGGGGCGCTTGAGCAGTTGCGCGAATTAGCGAGCTTGTGCCCGCAGGAGATTTTCAGTTGGAATCCGATAGCGGTGTATGAGGCGCTGTCACGGCGTGATGACTTCGTATATTGTCCCTTCGCCTATGGCTATTCGAATTACTCCCGCAGCGGATACTCAGAAAATGTGCTGATATTCGATGACATGGTGGATATTGAAGGACACGGGCTCTGCCAGACGACTCTGGGAGGTACCGGTCTGGCGATATCCAGCGCCAGCCATGCGCCTGACGTTGCACGGGACTACGCGATATTCACCGCAGGTCCGGAAATACAGCGTACGCTCTTCTTTGATAATGGCGGTCAGCCTGGGCATCGGAGCGCGTGGCTGGATGCGGAGGTGAATCATCGGTCGAACAATTACTTCCGCAATACCTTGCCAGCATTGGACCGGGCCTACTTGCGCCCACGATTTCCCGGTTATCTGCATTTTCAAGATCATGCAGGCAAACCGATTCGTCAATACTGTATGGAAGGTGGTGACGCGCGGCAAGTATTGACGGAATTGAAGTGCTTGTTTGAAGAAGCCAAGAGAATCTATTAATCTTAAGCGCCGGCATTCAACGCGACGCAATCGAGAACTGGCGCTTGAAGCCGAGGAGTTAACTAGGGATTCCTAGATTGTGTCTTCTGTTTGACTAACTCCTCTATGCCGTCCACGTGTTGAGAAATAGCAGCGATCATAAGAACGATATCGGAAACCAGTTTCCCTTGATTCCACATGTTTCGCCCACAATTAAGCTCCCAGTTGCCAGTCGGCATCTTACACCGAAGAGCGAACCATCAGAGGTGTAATCGTTTCTCGGAATACTTGTGGCTTTCATTTACTATCTTTTGGCGCGGCTATGCGGAGTATATCGGTTGCGAAAGTTACATAAGAATCAGTGCTACAGTCCAAACTCATGGCGCATCTTCATCGCTACAGATCAACAGCGGGGTTGCACTCTCGCTGACAGTAAATACATTACAAGCATAGTGAACTGAACTTGCGCAAGACTGCTAAAAATCCGAGTCAGACATAGAGAACAACGAATTCTTCTTCGACCTGAACCGGGTATGTCTCTACAGAAGGATCGTCCTCCGCCATCTGTTCCACAGCAACATTGTAAGTCTTCACCCGCATACGATGCGGATTGTAAACCGAGCGACCGGTGATGATGTCGAATTCCCAGCCATGCCAGGGACAGCGCACGATTTCACCATACCGTGTCATCTGCATTTGCAGCGGTACATCGCTGACCACCAAGCCGGTGATGATGCCGCGACACAAAGGCGCGCCTTTATGCGGGCAGGTGTTGCGCAGCGCGTAGAACTCGCCGTGGATATTGAATATGCCGATGCTGCGTTTTTCTGCTTCGACGATAAGGACGGAACCAGGCGGTAAGGCCTCAGCGCGGCAGATGACGTGACGTCCCATACGCTTAATTCAGCGGCCGCAGTTTTGGGAAAGTCTCCATAGCGCTTTCGCCGAATATGCGTCGGCGCAGCTTGTCAGGCAAGCGTGTTAGAGTCTTTCGTGGATCATCAAAGTCGAAATGGGGGAAATCGCTGCCGAAGAGCAAAATCGTGTCGCCGTGCATCCACTCTATAATCTGCTCAAGGTCTCGCTCATTTTCCGGCTCGTCGACCGGCTGCGTATTCAGGCGCACGTGCTCCTTGACATATTCGCTGGGCGGCTTCTTGAGCCAGGGCACCTGGTAGCGCAGCGCCTTCCAATCCGAATCCATGCGCCAGAGATACCAGGGCATCCAGGCAAAACCCGCCTCGACATTGATGACGCGCAAGCCGGGAAACTTCTCAAATGCGCCTTCAAAGATGAAGCTGGCTATATGCGCCATGTAGACCGGGGCGCGCATCATGCGCCCTTCGACATAGTGGCTGGGCCAACCGGCGGCGGTCGGCGGTCCATTAAGACCGACGCCCTCGTTGCTGAAGTGGATCATCACCGCCAGGCTGTTGCGCTCGCAAGCCTCGTAGATCGGGTCGTAGAGGCGGTTGCCGTAGGGTTTTGTAGCGCCGCCGGGCATGATGATGGCGACTACCGCCGGGTGACTGCCGATGCGGTCAATTTCCTTCGCCATGCCAAGCGGATCTTGTGTATTGACGGACATGGCCACGCGGAAGCGCTCATCGCTGGCGACCCAATGCTCGAGCGTGTAATCGTTGAAACCGCGGCAGATCGCCGAGCCGAAATCGGCATCCGGTATGCCACAGGCGCCGAAGGCGGAAGATCCGGTCAAGATGGCAATATCGATCTCGCAGTCATCGAGCAGCTGTCGGCGGGTGCTTTCCAAGGTGTCGCTCATATCCAGAAAGTCGGCGCGCGTGCCGCGCATGCCGCCATTGTGCCAATACTGGCTGGAAGGACCGCTCCCGCCATGGTCGCGCAATCGCTCGGCATAGACTTGCGGCAGATAGGGAAACAGGTCAGACCAACTCTTGAATCCGTGATGCACATCGGTATCAACGATGAACAACTTCTCACGGTCGCGCTTGCGCCTGGCGGGCGCTTCAATTACTTCCATCTCAATGGTCTCCTATTACACCAGTCGTCCTGACCCGATAGAGCGCTAGGAGGGACGCAATCGCCAGTATAACAGATCTGCCTCTCCGTCACTGAAGCTGGAGATTGAAACAAGGCGACAGATGCTTTTTAGCGTCGTTCACCCAAGTCCGCGTTAAGAGCCAGCCTGAACTCGGCGTCAAAGTGATATCCTGCAGGCGTTTGCGCGTCTGATGCGCTCTTCCTCTCGCACTTCGGCGAGGGTTAAGATGCCTCGCTTCTTAATGAGCTTGGACGTATATGCTCGCTTGAACCAGCCATTGGCGAGAGCAATCACTTTGCACGCTTCCTTAACGTCCGGCCGCGCAGCCTCAGCGCTGGGGGCTTTGACGAAGTCATTTCTTGGCTTGGCAATCATGTGAGCCGCGCGCCGCACATTGCCCGGATTGTCAGCGAGGATTCCGGTTAGTTGCTCGTGCTTGTCTTTACTATTCACACCCTCGGGCACGATGGTGCGATACCAGAGCGCCTTTAGCATTCTGGGACTCTCGACTTGCAACCTATGTCATCGCCACGTTGGGCGGCTGGATGCTGAATATGAAAAGCAGCACCATGGGCGTGCTGAACGAAGACTACGTCAACGTGGCCGAGGCGCGCGGCCTCAAGGACAAACGCATCATCACATCCTACGTGGGCCGCAACGCCGCTCTGCCCTTGTTCACGCAGCTGACAATCGCCGTCGGCTTCGTACTGGGCAGCGGCGTCGTCATTGAGGAGATCTTCGTCTATTGGGGCATTGGGCATTACCTGTTTCAAGCCATCACCGCGCGCGACTACACATCAATGCAAGCGGTTTTCCTCATTCTCACGATGGCCGTGGTCTTCTCCAATCTCTTCGCCGATTTAACCTACGGCCTGCTGGATCCGCGCGTCCGAATATCGGGTGAGCGATGACATGGACATTCAATCGACGTCGAACCCCCTGTTCGCAATCCTGTTGATTCCCTGGGCCATCCTGCGAGCCGCTTGTCGCTTCGTCCGCCGCTTGCGCGCCAATGCCCCGGGCATGATCGGCTTCATCGGGCTGGTCGCCTATTTCATCTTCACCTTGCCCGATCCAGAAAAGACCCGCAGCAAGCAGCATATTCTATTGCGGAGCGAAGATATTCCGCGTTTGACTTAATTGCCTCCCGGCTGTTCCTTCCATCCGCGCTGCCCGTGGCATGTTGACAAGGTCTGCAACCAGGAAGTGCCTGAGTTGTCCATCCCTTTGCAATCTGATACCGATGTAGAAGTCGCTTGTATACCGCTGCAGCAGGGCAAGGAGTTGGAGCTTCATGGCGCCTGAATTGCTTAAGGGATTTTACCGAATTGCGGTTTTTGTTCTGGGCCTGTCGATCACCATGCTCTTCGTCGTCAAGCCGAATTCAGCCGAATATGTCGTAACGCTGATGTCGATGGGCATTGGCTCCGTTTTGTTGGTCTTGGTCATCCTAACGAGCCGATACCTCAACAAATGAAGTTGATGTGCGACCACCGCTAAGGCCTGCTCACGCCAGACGGCTAGCGATCGGTGTCAAAATCGGGGCGCCAAAACCCAACCTTCGCGTAGTTTCATGGTATTCAATGCACTCTGCACGGCAATGTCGTAGTGCATGTCGGCCATTTCCTCGGGCCTGCATTTGTCGATGTTGTCGAGGTAGCGGCGGATCAGGCGTTCAGTCACGGCTTCGACGATCATCACCGAGAAATCGAAGGGCACTTTGGTGTCGTTAAGGCGTTCGTAGCGGGTGATGAACAAGGCTCGGGTCTCTTGGTCGATTGCTTGGCGCAGAGGATGGTCGCTCGGCAGGCTGAGGTAAATTCGGTACAGGTCTTGATGCTCCGTGACGAAGCGGAATAGCGCCAGCGATTCATCTTGACAGGTCTCTTGTTCGGAGACGCGCCGTTTCAGCGTTTTCCAAGCTGGCAGGATCAACGAGGCCAGAAGCTCGTCCAGGCTGCGGTAATGGCGGTGAAAAGAGGCATAGCCGAGCTTGGCTTAGTCAGTCACCGCCTGGATGGTGAGGTTCTCATAGCCGCGCTGCGCGGATAGGCGTACGAGCGCATCTCCGAGCGCCTGGCGGGTGCGTATGACGCGGGGATCAATGTAGTCCGTGGTCATGGCGCTTGACCTCCACGTGAGCGCGATTCAGGCGCCAGGACGTAGCCCGGGCGCAGTTGGAGGGTATTCATCGCAGCCTTGAGCACGGTGTCGTAGTGCATGTCGGCCATTTCCTCGGGCGTGTATTTATCGATGTTATCGAGGTAGAGGTGTATCAGGCGGCCGGTGATGGCTTCGACCACCAAGACGGAAAAATCGTATGGCACTTTGGTATCGTTGTGGCGTTCCCAGCGAGTTATGAGAAGATCTAGCGCAGCTTTCTCGATGGGAAGGCGCACGGGATGGCGTCTTGGCAGGCTGAGGTGAATGCGATAGAGGTCTTGATTTTCCTTGATGAAGCGAAACAGCGCCAGCGCTTCGTCGTAGAGGGTCTCTTGCTCGTCGATGCGCTGTTTCAGCGTTTCCCAGGCGGGCTGGAGCAGCGATGACAGTAGTTCGTCAAGGCTGCGGTAATGGCGGTGAAATGTGGCATAGCCGAGCTGGGATTCGTCAATCACCGCCTGGATGGTGAGGTTTTCATAGCCGCGCTCGGTGGCCAGGCGAATCAGCGCCTCGCCAAGCAACTGGCGCGAGCGGATAACGCGGGGATCAACGTAGGTTTCGCTCATGTGTCAACGCTGTGAACGGCATGATGTTTTACCCAGTCGCCGCGCAAGTCGAGTGTGGCAGCGACGGTGGGCATAACGATTAGGTCGATGTGCATTTGCGCGATCTCTTCTGGCCTGTATTCATCGATGCGGTCGAGATACCAACCGATGAGCCGGTTGACGGACTCGATGATGTGTAGGGCGGATAGATCGTAGGGCACCGTGGCCCCTTCCCGCTGAAAATAGCGTGCGGTGATAAGCTGGCGAAACAGCTCGGCGGACTGGCGGCGGGCTGGATGGTCTGGGGGCAGCTCCAAAAAGAGGCGGATGCAAATCTGATTGTAGCGGACGTAGGTATAGAGTGCGATCGCTTCATCCAAGACCGTGTTTTGTTCCAGCATTCGCGCCGCCAGGTCTTGGGCGTCGGTGCTTAACACGTCCAGCAGCAGGTCATCGAGATTCTTGTAGTGGCGGTAGAGGGTGGCTTGTCCGAGCAGGGCGCGGTCTGTCACCGCGGCGCCGGTGATTTCTTTGTAGGGGCGTTCTTGCAGCAGTTCGCGCAGGGCGTCGCGAAGGGCTTGCTTGGAGCGAATCACCCGCGGATCGATATATGCCATGTTGAGTCTCTGAAAAATGGTCTGTCTCCGTCAGACCGATTCTTGTTGATAAGCAGGATTCTCCTGTAGCCAATCCGGCCGGAGTTCGACAGCGGCAGCCTGGATGACGAGATCGTGGAGAATGCTTGCCATCTGCTCGGGTGAATAAGCGTCAATATCGTCCATATAGAGAATGAGCAGGTTCTCAAGTCCTTGGACCATGTGTTGCACGGCGACATCAAGAGGAACACGTTCGGGGTTGCGCGCCTGATAGCGTTGCGTAACGAAATAGGTGGAAACTGAGATGAAGATGTTGCGAGCGGGATGTTTTGGCGGCAGGGCGAGGTAGAAGCGGAAGACCGCCGCATGAGCCTTGACGTGGCGCCAGAATGCGAGGGTCAATGTATTTCATATGATAAAGGATACCCCATCTGAGTGAATTGCGCCAATAGCTTATCAGAGTCGAGTTGCTTAGACAGGTGTGCAGTTACGTCTAAGCTATGCGAGGCGACAGAGTCCTGAGCGGCCAGCTAGGATCCCAGTAGCAGTTTCTTGGTTTCGCGGGTAATCGAGCCTGAATCGAGAACGGCGTTGTTGTCCGGGCGAGCGGCGTCTCTGCCCTTGTTTCGGTAGAAAGCTCGCCGGCGGGCGTACTGCAAGAACTGCCGTTTATTTCGTATCCGCTGGCGATATTCCTTCTCCAGGTTTTTCTGAAGCCACACCTTGCCGGCGACGCGTTCCACAACTACCTCGTAATGATCGCCATCCTCGGCCTTGGCGATTTCCACGACATAATCGCTTCGGCTCACCGCCTGTGTGACGTAGCTACTGACGGGGTAGGGCTGGTTGTACACTCGGACGAGATGTGGCCCCTTGTAGATGTGGAACATGTAGATATCACTCTGTCCAGTCGCAGTCGCCGTCCGAATTGACGAACCAGGCGGCGATCCAGCCCTCGTTGCCGTCATAGGTGACGTTGAACCAGGAGTCGGTTCTTGCTTTCGCTGGGACCGGCGAATTAGCGTGAACGATATCGAAGTATATCGCCCAAGGCGCCTGGCGTAGGACCAAGTTGACGCGAGGCGTGACGGTGCAGCCCTCCAGTTCAATGGCGTCGGCGATGTCATCGAAGGTGGCTGGGTCGATCGTCGGGATTGGCGCAGGCGTCGCCGCCGGTTCTTCGTCGGTCTCGACGAGTACCATCGTGCCAGCGATGCTCATTGAGGCGCAGGTATATCCGTCTTCATGGTGGTATTCGGGAAATAGAATGGCGCGTGGTGAAGTCGCCGCGTCCAGGAAGACGATGCGGCCGATCTGCGGGAAGCAGACGGAGAAGCCGCTGCCGATGTTTGACCAGACATCGACGGCATCAAGGAAGCCCATATCGATGACCTCTGCGATACCGATGGCATAGTGACTGCGGCGCTGGAAAACGATGCCGATATTCATGCCATCAAAGGCATGTAGGCGCAGGCCGGTGTGTGTCAGGTCCAGGATTTCGCCGGGTACAGAGGCGCTTTGCTCGTTACCGGTGTTTCTGCCGCCGCTGCCCCTGCGCCCGCTGCCCTGATTGCCGCTAGTGCTGCCAGGCGGTACCACGGGGCTAACGGGCCCGGTGGGGCTGTAGTAACAAGCCCAAGCGCCGGCGCCCAACAGGGAAACATCGTTGGACGATGGATAAGCGAGTTGGCAATAGTGCAATGCCCAGGAGATTGTAGATTGCTCCCCAGCGAGCGATATTCTGCCGAGGAATACGCGCTGGCCGTGAACTGCAGCAGGCAGGCCGAAGAGGAAGAGCAGAAAAGGGACTAGAACTCGCCTGAACATAAGTACGACTCCGTGACCAGCATCCGGGCAAAAGGTAAAGCAGCACTCTATGATAGAATAGTATGGAGACTCAATCATAGAGTTTAGCAGTCTCTTCAATCATTCGCAATCTCCCTCGGCATTAACGAGCCAGGCGGCGGACCAGCCTTCGGTCCCCTTGTAGTTAACCTTGAACCAGTTGTCGGTGCGGGCTGTCACTGACGCGTCGGTGTTGGCGGGCATCGTCTCCAGGATCTGTCCCCAAGGTGCTTGGCGCAGGTTGAGATTGACTTGCGTCCTGACCGTGCAGTCTTCGAGATCGGTGGCATCGGCGATATCATCATCGGTCTCGGGCGGGATGATTGGGGTTGAGATCCGCGTGACTGTGCGTTCTGGCTCGTTGACCAGTACCATCGTGCCGGCGATGGTCATCGCGGCGCAGGTCTGCCCGTCTTCATGGTGGTATTCGGGGTAGTGAATGGTGCGCGGTGAAGTTGCCGCCTCCAGAAAGACGATGCGGCCGATCTGCGGGAAGCAGACGGAGAAGCCGCTGCCGATGTTTGACCAGACATCGACGGCATCGAGGAAGCCCAAATCGATGACCTTTTGGATGCCGATGGCGCCGGGACCGCGGCGTTGGAAAACGATTCCGCTTTCCATGCCATCGAAAGCGTCCAGGCGAAAGGCGTCGAGTGACGGATCGAAGCCACGGGTAGATCTGTCGCTGCCGCCACGCGGGCTTACATCGCAGCGGAGGAAATCATGACAAGCTGGCACGACGGTACACACTCGATAAAACCGCCGGGGCGCAAATCCAAAATAGCGTAAAGACGCAAAGATCACCGAATGCGGAATGGCATTGTGGCGATTCTCGGATGTTTTCTGTGGCTAGTAATACTGTCCAAGATTGAAGAAGCCAACAAGCCGCCCGGCCAACAGGCCGCGCCAGCCGCTTGGCCGCCTGGCTGCCAGGTTTATGCAGCACCAGATCCCGCGGAGTTCAATATCACGCTGATGATCTTTGGGCCAAAGCAAGAGCAGGCTGTTGTAGAGCTGTACCGACCCGGGCAATCTAGTCCTTTCCCCATTCTCGAGCGCTTTCGCAAGTCATTTCCACGGAATGGGGCGCCCTACATCCACCAGACCTTTGGTCGCTACATACGGGATCGCAATCTTTGGATGTCGGGCGAGTGGATCGTCAAATGGAAACTCGATTCTTGGGAAGGGGAACAATGGCTGAACCTCACGGATGCTGCCTGGACCATTGGTGTACGTTGCTACATATCGCGATTCCGATGAACGAGACTATTCCATATATTTGTGTTTCCCTTTAGTTTCTGATAGTCGTGCTTTCTATTCAAAATGTGCTTAACTTTATCAAAAGGAAAACCCAAGGCTTCGAGTAAACATATTCGCAAGAGCATTGGCATTTTGCGAGTGCAGTCAAATAGATCCATGCCTGTTTGAGGTTCTTCGTTCTCCTTCCTGTTTTAGGCCGCGAGGGCAGCCAATGCCGACCCTTACGGCAGAAGCAGTCGCGCATCTACATGACATTTGACAGCGGATTTACTCTGCGATAACCTAACGCGTGGTTGGCCCGGTCGTATTTTTTGGCCTGTTCAATTTTGTTCTTATTTCCGTCCGCCGCGCTTCATCTCAGTAGTTGTGCACAACGGACCAGATAGCAGGCGATGCTCAATTATTTCATCCGACGCTTGCTCTACATGGGGATCGTGCTTTTTCTGGTCTCGATTCTGTCGTTTTATATAATTAACTTGCCTCCTGGTAGCTGGATACAGAATTACGAGTCCGAACTGGAAGCATCGGGCGACATTGTAGATCAGGCCGCGTTGGAATTTTTGCTCCAGCGCTATGGACTTGATCGCCCTCTGCACGAGCAGTATATCCGCTGGATTGTTCCGCTGGTGACCGAAGGCGACTTCGGACAGTCATTCGAGTGGGGGCAGCCGGTCTGGCCTCTCATCAAGGAACGCCTGTTCCTGACGATGACCGTATCGCTGGCGTCGATTATCTTTGTCTATGTCGTCTCTGTGCCCATCGCCCTGTATTCGGCAATCAATCAATATTCGATCGGCGATTACATTTTCTCCTTCATGGGACTTATCGGCCTGGCGACGCCGAATTTTCTCATCGCGCTGGTCTTGATGATCATTATGCTGCGTGTTTTTGGCGTGACGCCTGGCGGTCTCTTCTCCCCCGAATATCTTCGCGCCCCATGGAGCCTGGCGAGATTCTGGGATTTATTGACGCATTTGCCGGTGCCGGTTGTCGTCATCGGCACGGCGGGCACGGCTGGCCTCATTCGCATTCTGCGCGCGCAGCTGCTGGATGAATTCCAAAAGCAATATGTGATCACGGCGCGCGCCAAGGGCTTGCGCGAGCGTTTCCTCATCATCAAGTATCCCTTGCGGATGGCTTTCAATCCGATCGTCAGCAGCATCGGCAGCCTGCTACCACAAATCGTCTCGGGCTCCGCAATCGTCTCTATCGTCTTGGGCTTGCCGACGACAGGTCCCTTGTTGCTGCGCGCCTTAATCGCGCAGGACACCTACGCCGCCGCCAGCATGCTCTTGATGCTCAGCGTACTGACCGTGGTGGGCGTCTTTCTGTCCGACCTGCTGCTGATGTGGCTTGATCCCCGGATTCGTTACGAAAGGGGCAATTAGTGAGGCCTGAGCCGAAGGGCGAAGTCAGCCGCCTGGACATTGATGAGCCGCTAAATTACGAGATTCTTTCGCAGAGGCAGTTGATCTGGCGCAAGTTCAAACGACATCGTGTGGCTTACTTCTGTTTCCTGTTCTTGACCCTGTTTTACATTTTGGCGATCTTCGCAGAATTCTTCGCGCCCTATGGCGCATTCACGCGTGATACCAATTTCTTGTACGCCCCACCCACGCCCGTTCATTTTGTCGATGAAGATGGCGCATTCAGTCTACGCCCATTCGTCTACAAGATCGTTAATGAACTGGACCTCGATACTTTTCGGCGCGAATACGTTGAAGACAAGAGTGAAAAGTTTTCCGTTAGGTTTTTCATCAGGGCGGAACCCTATCGGTTGCTAGGCTTTATTGAGACGGATATCCATCTGTTTGGCGTTGATGAGGGCGCGGTGATTTTCCTCTCCGGCACCGATGGACTTGGGCGGGATTTATTCAGTCGTATGCTCCTGGGCGCGCGGACATCGCTGTTTGTCGGCTTGATGGGATTGGCGGTTGGCTTCGTCCTTGGTTTGATTTTCGGTGGGATCTCCGGCTACTACGGTGGCGGCGCCGATATGATCATTCAGCGCATGATCGAGTTCTTGCAGTCGCTGCCTACATTGCCCCTGTGGATGGCGCTGGCGGCGCTAGTCCCGCCCGATTGGACGCCGATACAGGTATACTTCGGCATCTCGCTGGTTTTGGCGACAGTAGGCTGGACCGGACTGGCGCGGGTCGTCCGCGGCAAACTGATAAGCCTGCGCGAGGAAGATTATGTGCTCGCGGCCAAGCTTTCCGGCTTGAAAGAGGGCGCTATCATCACGCGGCATCTCTTGCCTGGTTTCCTCAGCTATCTCATCGTACATTTGACCTTGGCGATCCCGCATATGATTCTGGGCGAGACCGCGCTGAGTTTTCTTGGCTTGGGTATTCAGCCGCCCGCCGTCAGTTTGGGCACGCTGCTGCAAGATTCACAGAATGTGCAGACTGTGACGATCAATCCCTGGCTGCTCTATCCGGGCGCGGTCGTGGTCGTCATTGTCATCGCCTTCAACTTCCTGGGTGATGGATTGCGTGATGCCGCCGACCCCTACAAGCACATTTAGGCTGCTGCCATGACCGACATGCTGCTGCGAGTGGAGAATCTCAAGACGCATTTGCCTTTGGAGGAGGGCCTTCTAAAAGCTGTCGACGGCATAAGCTTCACGATTCGCCGTGGCGAGACCATGGGCTTGGTTGGTGAATCTGGCTGTGGCAAGAGCATGGCGGTGAACACCATCATGCGTCTGGCGCCGAGCTTCGCGCAGATCGCAGGCGAAGTCACCTATTATCCGGCTGATGGCGCCCCAATTAACATCACGGAGCTCGATCCCTACGGCCCTATGATTCGCGATATACGGGGCGGCGAAATCGCCATGATCTTCCAGGAACCCATGACTTCCTTCTCGCCCTTGCACACCATAGGCAATCAAATCACTGAAGCCATTCGCATACATCGAACGGAAGACAAGAGGGAGGCGACCAAGATCGCCATCGATTTGCTGCAGCGGGTGGGCATGTCCAATCCGGCGCAGCGCCTGAATGAATATCCGCATCAGCTCTCCGGTGGCATGCGGCAGCGCGCCATGATCGCGATGGCTTTGTCTTGCGAACCGTCGCTCTTGATTGCCGATGAGCCGACGACCGCGCTTGACGTCACTGTGCAGGCGCAAGTCCTGCAGCTAATGCGCGACTTGCAGGCCGAGTTCGGCATGTCGATTCTTTACATCACGCACGACCTCGGCGTCATCGCCCGTATGGTGCAGGTCGTCGCGGTGATGTATCTTGGCAAAATCGTCGAATTCACCGATGTGGACAGCCTCTTCTACAACGCGAAACATCCGTATACGAGCGCGCTCATCCAATCGATCCCGAAGATCGGTTCGAAGTCCCGCGCTCGCCTGGAGTCGATCCCGGGCGCTGTGCCCGTTCCCATCAATCGGCCGCCGGGTTGCGGCTTCTATCCACGCTGCGCCGCCGCCATCGAGGGACTCTGCAACCGCATTGATCCGCCGCTGGTGCAAATCGAAGAGGATCATGCGGTCGCCTGTTTTGTCTATCCGGAGGTGGTGGATGCTGCCGGCGAACCCACAGCGGAAGGCGTGGCCCATGCATTCTGATGACGTCATCCTCCAAGTGGATTCGCTAAAGAAGTACTTCCCGATCGAGAAGGGGCTGCTGCGCCGCACGGTTGGCCAGGTCAAAGCCGTTGACGACGTCAGCTTCCAGATCAAGAAGGGCGAGGTGCTGGGCTTGGTCGGTGAATCCGGCTGTGGCAAGACGACCCTCGGCCGCTGTGTGCTCCGCGCTATCGAGCCGACTTCAGGCGAAATCATCCTGCAAACGAGCGCAGGCGACAAAGTCGATGTCGCGCTTCTGGACAAGCAAGAGCTGCGCGCGCTGCGAAAAGAAATGCAGATGGTCTTTCAAGACCCCTTCTCCTCGCTGTCGCCGCGCATGACCGTACTGGATATCATCGGCGAGCCGCTCTGGGCGCAGGGCGTGCGTGGCAAGGAACTGGAGGAGAGGGTCCGAGAGCTGGCGGGCTTGGTCGGCTTGAATGTCGGGCATCTCAATCGCTATCCCAACGCCTTCTCCGGCGGTCAGCGCCAGCGCATCGGCATTGCGCGCGCCCTGGCGACGCACCCCGGCTTGATCATCGCCGATGAGCCTGTGTCCGCGCTTGATGTCTCGATCCAGGCGCAGATTCTCAATCTGCTGCAAGACTTGCAGGAAAAGCTGAGACTGACTTATCTCTTCATCGCGCACGACCTCAGCGTCGTCGAGCACATCGCCGACCGCGTCGCCGTCATGTATGTCGGCAAAATCATTGAACTCGCCGATACCGAAGCGCTCTATCTCAACCCCAAGCATCCTTATACCGAGGCGCTCCTGTCAGCTGTGCCCAAGCCCGACCCCCGCCTCGAAGAAAATCAGATTATCCTCCGCGGCGAGGTCGCCAATCCCGCCGACCCGCCCAGCGGCTGCTATTTCCATCCGCGCTGCAAATACGCGCAAGAGCGCTGCAAGAGCGAGACGCCCGCCCTGCAAGAAGTGGCGGACGGTCACTTCGCCGCTTGTCACTACGCGGATGAGTTGCAGTTGACCGGCGTCGCGATATGATTCAGCTACGACCGCCGCCTGGTCGCGGCTATCAAGAGAGGAGGCGCAAACAGAAACCAACAGCTTGTCACATGAGGTAATCGTATTCATGCATTTGGAGGAAGAACGATGTTCAGACTCAACTACCGAATCGCGTTAAGCGGTCTATTGATCCTGCTTCTGGCGCTGCCGGCATTTACCGCAGTCGCGCAAGACGGATACTCGTCGGCGGACAACTTCAGAACCTGGTCGCTGGATGCCTACGAAGCTGAGACCGGCAACAGCATCGGTATGTTCAATGAAGCGCCGATGTTGGCCGACATGGTTGCAGCTGGCGGCCTGCCACCGGTAGAAGAGCGCCTGCCCGATCGCGGCGATATCATGGTCGTGCAGCCGCGTGAAGCTATCGGCGCTTACGGCGGCGAGATCACCTTCAACGCCACCAACCCGACCTCTTTCGGCAATACCGGCTTCACCGCCTGGGACCAGCACTTGACCGGTTTCTCGACGAACTGGGAAGTCGTCTTCCCCGAGGTCGCCAAGAGCGTCGAACTGTCTGACGATCTGCTGACGGCCACCGTCACTTTGCGCAGTGGCATGAAGTGGAGCGATGGCACGCCCGTCACTGCCGATGATGTCATGTTCTGGTATGAAGACATCATGCTGCACGAAGAATTGCCGAATATGTCGAATGCGCTTAAGCCCGGCGGTACGCCACTCGTCGTCGAGAAAGTCGACGACATGACTGTCAACTTCATTGCCGCCCAGCCCAATCCCGCCTTCCCGATCGTGGTAGCGCGCAGCGGCCAAGGCTTCCCGCTGGCGCCGCGCCACTACCTGGAAAACTGGCACGCCGACTATAACGAAGACGCGCAAGCCATCGCTGAATCCGAGGGCTTTGATACTTGGGCCGGCGCCTTTGAATTCCACATGAACGGCCAAACAGGACAAAGCGACTTTGATCCCGACCTGCCGGTTGTAAAACCTTGGGTCCTGGAACAGGTCGATGACTTTGGCAACAAGTTCTACGTCCGCAACCCCTACTACTGGAAGGTCGATACCGAAGGCAATCAACTGCCGTATATCGATCGCCAGGTGCGCTTGCTGCTGGGCGAGCCGGAAGTGGTCATCCTCAACGTTCAAGCCGGCGCTATCGACTACGGCTTCTACAACCTCGAAGTGAGTGATCTGCCGGTATTGAAAGCGGGCGAGGCCGAAGGCAATTACACCACGATTCTTTGGCCCGCCGATCAAGGCGCGATGAGCAAGTACCAGTTCAACATCACAGTCAGCGATCCGGTCTTGAATGAGATCTTCAACGACCTGCGCTTCCGCCAGGCGATGTCGCTGGCGATCAACCGCGATGAAATCAACGAAGTACTATTCTTCGGCCAGACTGTCGCGCGTCAGTGGGGCGTCTCACCCGCGTCGGCCTTCTACGAGGATTGGATGAGCGGGCATTATGCCGATTACGATCCCGACCAAGCCAACGCATTGCTGGACGAGATGGGCTTGACAATGGGCGACGACGGCGTGCGTCTGCGGCCCGATGGCGAAAAGCTGGCCATCGTGCTTTGGGACGCGATCAACCGTATCCCCATGTCCGAACTGGTCGCCGAGTACTGGGAAGCGGTTGGCGTCGACGTAGAGATCAACCCGAGCACGCGCGAAGCCTTTAAGCAGGCGCTGCTTGCGAACGAAGTCCACGCCTCGGTCTGGTTCGCCGATGTCGTCTCGGAGAAGGATATGTACCAGCGTCCGATCTGGCTGCGTCCACCCTACGGCATTGATTCCACACCGGTCGGTGGCGGTCTGGCCTGGCGCCAGTGGTGGCTCTCCGGCGGTGAGGAAGGCGAAGAACCGCCCGAGTACCAGCAGGAGCAGATGCGTCTGGTTGATGAATGGCAGTTGACCGAAATCGGCTCCGATCGTTACGTCGAGCTTGGCACGCTCCTGGTCGCCAATACCGTCCGCAACATTTACCATATCGGCCCGGTCGGCGAGGCGCCTGAAGTGTTTATTCGCTCCAATCGCCTGCACAACTTCACGCCGGTCGAAGGCGTCGTCTACATCAGCCATCTCGAGAGCGGCCACTCCGATCAGTGGTACGTAAGCGAGTAGGCAAGGTAGGCAAGTGATCTATGGGTTCGCGCGCTGGCGCGGGCCCATTCTTTTTCTATTTCTCATCTAATCAACGGCAGCGGCCACGACGCCATTATTGCGCTGCCTGCCGTCATGGAAAAGTGAGCCGCCCATGCAATGGTCACAGATCAAATATCATCCCGAGCGCGCCAAGTCTTATCTCGGCAGCCCGAGCATCGTTCGCCTGCATGACGGCGCGCTGCTCGCGTCACACGACTATTTCGGCCTGGCAGGCTGCCCCAAGAACCACGAAGGCGAAGAAAGCTTGACCAGCATCTATCGTTCGGAAGACGATGGCGCCACCTGGGTCAATATCACGCACATCATGAACTGCTATTGGAGCAGCCTGTTCCTGCATAATGGCGTGGTCTACATCCTGGGCACATCGCAGCAATACGGTTCCATCGTGATTCGCCGCAGCGAAGATGGCGGATTCACCTGGACGCACCCGAAAGACGAAGCGAGTGGCTTGCTATTCCGCGGGGGCGTCTATCACGACCCGCCAAATTACCACTGCGGTCCGATGCCCGTCGTCGCGCACGACGGGCGCCTCTACCGCGCCTTTGAAGATTGCGATCCGCCGGGCTGGGGCAACTTTCAAGCTGGCGTCATTTCCGCGCCGCTTGACGCGGATCTGCTGGATGCTTCCAATTGGACCATGAGCAACAAGCTCCCATTCGACCAGGATTGGATTCCGCGCGGCTGGGACGCGGAGAAGGCGAACCCGGCCGGCTGGCGCGAGGGCAATGTGGTGGTCGCGCCTGACGGTCAACTCTGGAATATCCTGACCTTTGAAGGCGGCGCGATACTCGACGAGAAGGCGCCGCGCCTGCGCATCGACGATGATGGCCAGACGCTCAGCTTTGATCCCGCTACCGGTTATATTAATTTCCCGGGCGCCAAAGCCAAATTCGTGATCCGGCGCGAACCTGTCAGCGGCGTGTACCTCTCGCTGGTGAATACCCTGGCAAACAAGGATATCCTCGAGCAACTGACGAGCGATCTGTCGTCGCAGCGATATCGCGCCAGGCATCCAATGCGGCAGCGCAACGTGATGTCGCTGACCGTCTCGGACGACCTTTGGAACTGGCGCATCGTCAAGGAATTGATGCGCGATGATACCGGCTTGCAGCCCGAGGACTCGATAGCGCTCACCGGTTTCCAGTATGTCGATTGGCAGTTCGACGGCGATGACTTGATCTATGTCGTGCGCACCGCGTATCGTGGCGCGCGGAATTTCCACGATTCCAATCAGATCATCTTCCGCAAGCTAGTCAACTTTCGCGATTATCTATAGCGGGGGCGGCGCATGTCATTGACCCGGCGCGAAGTCAAATATCAGCCCGAATTGACCAAGACCTATCTGGGCAGCCCCAGCATCCTGCGCTTGCCCGATGGCGCTTTGCTGGCCTCGCATGATTACTTCGGCTTGCCGAATTGCCCGCGGAATCATGAAGACGAAGAAAGCTTGACGAGCATCTATCGCTCTGACGATGACGGCGCCACCTGGATGAACATCACGCACATCATGAACTGTTATTGGAGCAGCCTCTTCTCTCACCGAGGCCGCACTTACATACTGGGCGTTTCGCAGCAATATGGCTCGATTGTCATCCGCCGCAGCGATGATGGCGGCTTCACCTGGACGCATCCGGCCGACGCCAAGAGTGGAATGCTGTTCGGCGGCGGTCCCTACCGCGAAGCGCCGAATTACCACTGCGCGCCAGTTCCTGTGCTTGAGCACGATGGCAGGCTATACAAAGCCTTCGAAGATGCTGACCCGCCCGTGCACGGTCCCAGCTTCCATTCTTGCGTTGTATCGGCGCCAGTTGATGCCGATTTGCTGGATGCCTCGAACTGGACAATCAGCAACAAGATCCCCTTCAATCCCGCGTGGGTTCCGTCAGACTGGAGGCCGCCCGATCGACCCTGCTGGCTGGAAGGCAATATCGTCGTCGCGCCCAATGGCGAGCTCTGGAATATCCTGCGTCTGAACGCCAGCCCGATGGTCAACCGCGCTGTGATCGTCAAAGTGGAGGACGCTGGCCGCCAGATCTCATTCGATCCCGCCAGCGGCTTTATTGACTTTCCTGGCGGTGGAACCAAGTTCACCATCCGCTTTGATCAGCGGACGAGCAAGTATATCGCGCTGGTGAATAATGTGACCAACCCTGACTGGCCCCGTCAGCGTAACATTCTTTCACTGAGCGTTTCCGAAGATTTGATTAACTGGCGCATACTGCGCAGTCTGATGCAAGACCGCAGTGGCTTGTCGCCGCAAGACTCGGCGCGCCTGACCGGCTTTCAATACGTCGACTGGCAATTTGACGGCGACGATATCATCTACCTGGTGCGTACTGCCTATCGCGGCGCCATCCGCTATCACGACTCCAACCGCATAATCTTCCGCAAGCTGCGCAATTTCCGCGCACTGCTATGAGACTTGAGATTCGCTGGCTTAGAGCGGCAACGATTATATTCGGGCGTCGGCTTTCCAGATGTAAGATTACGAGACCTGTCACGAGCATTCAGCCCAGTCGATCCGCAGCCAGCGGTACCTGTGGGCCCGTCGCGACTCCAAACCTTTGCGCAACACATGTCGAGGCGCGCAAACGCGGCAGCGACCTTGTACTGTGGACAAGCGCCTTAGTTTTTGACGAGGCTAGATAGCCTCGATTTGCTCTCTGCTTGGCTGCACGATTATATCGGCGTCGCTGGCAAGTTGCTGAAGATTTCGCCTAAAGACAAAGGTCTGGCAGGGTCAATTCGCCTTGTGCGCAACTTCGTGCAATCGCTTCGTTACGGCGTCACAGACCCTTACTCTATAACACCCTCAGGATACAGCTCCATATAACGGTAATCGTGATTCGGGATGACGATATCAGCCATTTGCTTAATGCGGCGCGAATTGCGCAGCCACTGTCCCAAGTCCCAATAGGCGCCCGGCGGCCAGTCGTATTCCATGTTGATATAGTTGTAGTAGAAGTCTCCTACCAGGCCAACTTTACCCTTTGCCGTTTCGATCAATACCACCATGCTTCCTGGCGTGTGACCGCCTACCAGGGCCAGTTCAAGACCCGGTTCTACCTGCATATCGCCTTCAATACAGTCCACCTGATCCATGATATCGGCGAAGTAATGCCGCAGTTCCGGGTAGTAGAAGGCGCTGGCGATTGGCGGCGCCATGAACCAAGCCAATTCTTCGCGCTGCACGATAAATCGCGCATTGGGGAAGAGTTTCGTGTTGCCAATATGGTCAAGATGAAGATGGGTCATGATGACGATATCGATCTCTTCCGGTGTAACGCCAAACTTCTCCAATTGAGCGCGCGCATCTTGCTCCGGCGTGGTGTACCAGTATTGTCTCCCGCCGTAGGCTTCGGTAAGTACTTCACCCTCTCTGCAAGTCTCTGCATTGGTGCCAGTATCGATTACGATCTTTTGCTTTGTGCCTTCAATGTAGTAGAAGGGAATGGGTACCATAGTGCCGGAGCCAATTGTCCCGTCGGCACGCTCGATCCGTTCTTGATAGCCATAGGTCAGGATTTGACCGCCGGGCATCTTGGGATTGTAACCGAGCCCCAACAGGCTAGTTCCGAGAGCAACCTCAATTTCTCCTGTATTCATCCAATGAACGCGATATGACATGATTGTACTCCTCTTTAGACATTCGCTCGCTGCACGACGTTGCGACAATCACCTTTTGCCTAGCAAACGCTTTGCGCTTGCCACCAAGATATAGAGGAGGGCGGCCACCGGGGCGCGCCGCCCTCCTCATCAGTTGGAAGCGCGTACTCAGCCTTCCATGCTCTGGATCACTGCCCAAGCATCGGGTTCGTGCTGCTCCATATAGGCTTCCAAGATGGCCGCGAAGGAGAAGACTTCGTCGAAATTCATCTCGGATTCCACCGCGCCCAGACTGGAGTAAAAGTCGTAGACGAATTCCATACGCGTCCGCCAGTACCGGCTACCATTCGGGCTGATCAGCAGCCAATACATTTCGGCGCCTGTCGTCGGGAAGAATTCGATCTTGTTCCAGAGGTCCTTGATGTCCTGGATCGTCATTTGCGCTCCGGTCATCGAATTCAGCAATTCAGAAATACGACCGAAGGCTGCGTCCTGATTGGCGTTCACGTACTGCAAGGTCAGGAAGGTGCCTTTGGCAAATGCCACCAGCGCATCGAAGTTCTCTTCGACATAATCGGCAGTCGACAGGAATCCGCAGAGGATGACCGCTTGGGACCCCACATCTTGCGCGGTGACGAGCGTCTTCATGCCCTCTTTGACCAGGCGGAACCGCTGGGGCAAGCCACCGAGGTAGGCATCCGCTTCGCCAGTGAGGAATGCGGCCAGGCCATCGTTGGGGTTCATGTCCAAAACGTTGACATCGGTGATGCTTAAGCCACCAGCCGCCAAGGCAGCGCCGACACCCATCTCCATATCGGTGCCCTTGGTGGTGAGGACGTCAAGCCCTTGCAGTTGAGAAACGGTCGCCGCCAAGGCTTCCGTATGATCGCCCAGCGCGGCCAGATTCTCCGCGTAAGTGGACATCCCTGAATCGGCCCGGACCATGATCGCCGAACCCTCAAAGGTGTAGAAGATATTGGCCAAGCGCTGTTCCGGGAAGGCGTCCCAACTTGTCACGACTGTCGTTTCGCAGATCGAACCGATGTCGAGCGAGCCAGCGGCGACGGCTTCCGTGACCGCTTCGTAGGGCAGATTGATCAGTTCAAGATCAATGCCTACCTGTTCGAAAAAGCCTTGTTCCGCGCCGACCTGGATCGCCAGCATATCCTGGAATGGCGTCATCCCCAGCCGCATGTGTGTGAGTTCATCTTGCGCGACTGCAGGCGCCAGGCCGGCCGAAAGGAGCAGCGCCAAGATCAGTAATGGCAGGAACATCCGTTTAGCAAACTTGCTTCTCTTCATGATTTTCTTTCCTTTACATAACTCGCGTCGCTTGCTGACAGAAACAAGTACCTGCTTTGAGCGTAACGATAAGCACCTCCTTTCAGCATTAGGGCGCAGGCCTATTCAGAGCGTGGCGCCCAGCGGGTTAGATAATTGCCAATAACGCGTACCATGCGGTCCACAATCCACGATGTGATGCCGATTATGATGACCCCCACCAGAATGGCGTCGGTCTGCAGTGTGCGCCGCGCCAGCATAATCATGTATCCTAAACCACTTTGCGCTCCCATGAACTCGGCCGCGATGACCAGAGCGAATGAGAGCGCGACCGTCACTCTCATGCCGCCGATTAGCGGTGGTGTGATTGCCGGCAGTATCACCGTCCGATAAATGGTCAGCCGATTGGCGCCCAAGGTGCGGGCCGCCATGATGTAGATCGGCGATACGTGCTTAATCGCCTCCAATGTCGTCACCACCATGACGGTGAATCCACCGAGAGCGGTCAGGATGAGCTTGCCGGTATCGCCAATGCCGAACCAAAGGATGAAGAATGGGATCAACGCTACAGCGGGGATTGGGCGCAGCGCTTCGATCAAAGGATCGAGAATGCTGTTGATCCACTTGTTCCAGCTCATGGCAATGCCGCAAATGACACCGAGGAACGCGCCAGCCAGCATCCCGACTACGACGCGATACATCGTCGCGATGAAGTATTCGACCAGCACGCCTTCCATCCGTCCGACAACCAGGACGGTATCCATCGGGGAAGGAAAGAACAGTTTGGGGATAATGGAATCGGTGAAGTAATACCAGATGACCACGACCATCAGCACGGTCAGGATGCTCACGGCCGCCTCAGACGACAGTATCCGCTTCTGTCCAATTTTGCGCTTGCGACTCTGATCGTCGTTGCCCGGCGTCTCAGCCATGCCGTATCCAGCCCTCTTAGGTCTCGTTTTCCTCTTCGTCCACCAGCAGCTCGCGGATGGTTCCGCGCAATTCCTGAAACTCATTAGATAGCTTTATTGACGCGTCTCTCGGGCGGGGAAAAGGGATATCCAACACAACTAGAATTGTGCCCGGGCGCGAGGTCATTACCGCCACGCGGTCCGCCAAGAAAATGGCCTCTTCCAAATCGTGCGTCACAAAGAGCACGGTGCGCTGCCGATCGGTCTCGGTGACCGAAAGCCGCATTAGGTCTTCCTGCATCTTCTCCTTGGTGATGGCGTCAAGCGCGCCGAATGGCTCATCCATTAGCAGTACCGTGGGATTGGTCGCATAAGCGCGGGCCAAATCAACGCGTTTCTTCATGCCGCCGGACAGCTCCTTTGGATAGGCGTCGCGGAACCCACTCAATCCGACCAGTTCTATCAAATGAGTGACGATTTCTTCTTGCTCTTTCTTAGGGGTTTTCGTCTGCTGCAAGCCATAGCCAACATTCTGCGCAACCGTCATCCAGGGGAAAACAGCATCGCCCTGGAAAACTACCGTCCGGTCCGGATCGGGATCAAGCACTTGCTCGCCGCCAACATGTACAGCGCCTGCGCTTGCCGAAACAAGACCGGCGACGATGAACACCAAAGTCGACTTGCCGCAGCCGGAGGGACCGACCAGACACATGAACTCGCCCGCCTGCACCTCGAGGTTCACATCTTTGAGCGCCTCGATTTGGCGGGCTGTGCCCTCAAAGGACTTCCCGACATTCTCTATCTGGATAAAGGCGCTCATCAGGCTCCGCTCGCCGCTCGCTGTAAGACAATGTCACAAGCCGTATCGAAATAGTTCGACAATTGCTCCGCGCCCTTGTCGGTAATCAAATAGCCCGATTCCCAGCGGATTCCCCACAAATGCGGATGGAATATCGCCAGATCAATCAGCAAGACCATACCGGGTTGAAATTCCCAATCCGGGTCTGGGCACAGGAAGGGCGCTTCCGCTTCAAGCAATCCACAAGAATGAACGACGCCGTAGATCTGGTACTTTTCCAAATCAAAGCGCGCAAGCTCTTGACGCGAAGAATGATAAAGTTCGCTCGCCATGAGCCCAGGGCGCAACTGGGCTTCTATCGACTGGTAGACCGTGAACAAGTCGCGAATATAGTCCCGCCGCTCTTGAGGAACTGCGCCTACCGTCAGCGGAACGCCGAGGGACGCACAGTACCCCTGATACTTGGGACTGATGCCGATCGTGATGAAGCTGCCGTCGTCCAATGGATTCTGTGTCGGCCGGCCAAACACCGAATTTGTACGCTCCTGGGAGCTCAAGATCGTCGAGTAGGCGTAGCCTTCAGCGCCGGCAGCGCGCATGGCTGCTTCTCCAATACCGGCCAAGGCCGCTTCGGTCATGCCCGGCCTCACGCCATGGAGCATCGCTTCCAGACCGGCATCTACGAATCGGTATGCCGTCCTGATCTTGTCAATCTCGCTGGCTGACTTGATCTGACGGGCGCGATGCACCGAGTCGGTGATATCGACAATTTCGCCGGTCATCGACGACAGCGCTTGATAGAGCGTCATAGGCAAATAGCCACTGCCGACCAGTCCAATCCGGTTAGGCGGGCCGCCGGCCAACTCCGCCAGGACGGCGGCAGTATCTTCCCAGTTCGTATTCGGATAGGCGGCGCCCCAAGCCAAGAAAAGGGAAACTATGCGGCTCTCTAATTCCGGCATGTGGGTCATGACGAAGTTTGCCGTTTCGGGACCGACGAGCATACAGGGGGCGCCGCTGGGTACCGAAATCGCGACCAGACCGCGTTCAAATTGCGTCCAGATATTTGTGAGGTAGCAGGCGTCCGCCATATTGTACTCATCAAAATAAACCAGGATGAGGTCGAGGTCATTCTCCCGGCCGACTTGGGCGAGTTTCTTCCAGCGTTCGCGCAATTCCCCTATGTCTGCCATTGTCATACTCCTGTTCAATCGGTCCGTCGCTCATCCGGGCTGTGTATTGTCTCGGGCTTTTAGCGCCTTACGCCACTTGCACAGTCCAAAATACATATTCTCGCCAGCGGCGATTTGCTGATGACTTCTTAGCCGTCGTGATGTCAGAAAATGGCTGAGCGCAGTGCTGAAATGTGGCGGGGGATTATGTCGGAAGTATCGCCACGAAAGTTGATGAGTGTTGAGCAACCTTATCTGTCGTGCAATCTAAAGCATCAACAATTTACGTTATCTTGTAAGTATATCCCTTAGCGCAGCTCCTCCACTTTATCCATTAACGCTCTAACTCGGCTGGGATCAACCGGGTTCTTGAACACGCCATCGCGCTTGAATGCAGTGCCGATGATCGCGGCATCGGCGATGTTCAGTTGCTCAGTGACATTGGCATGGTGAACACCAGTATTGGCGACCACCGCGATTTCTGGCAGCGCATCCTTCACCAGCCGCAGCGTCGCAGTTGATGTCTCTTCCCCGGCGGTCAAACCCGATATGCACAGCGCGTCGGGGCCCGTATTGAAGACGGTTGAGCGGGCGACAGAAACAATATCTCGCGTGGCGAGATAGGCAGCCGCTTCAGGCAAGATATTGAAGAACAGCCTGATGCCTTTCCCTCCAATGGCGTGCTGATGGCGCGCAATTGCGCCGCAGTTTGTATCCCACAATCCGAAATCGCTGGCGTATACGCCCGTGAATATTTCGCGCACGAACTGGGCGCTGGTGGCGACGGCGAGGTCAAGGGAGGCATAGGGGTCCCAGAGGACATTGACGCCGAAGGGCACGCTGATGTCGTCATACAGCTCGGCGATTATTCGAGCCATGGCGGCGACTGTCACGCTTTCCACTTTTGTGAGATAAGGCAGGCTGAATTCGTTGGAGAACATGACCCCATCGACGCCGCCAGCCTGGAGCGCGCGGAGATTGGCGCGCGCATCGGCGACAACAGCGCGCATGCCAGCGACACTGTCGAAGTGGGGATCACCGGGCAGCGCCAGCAAGTGACACATTCCAATAACCGGCTTTTCGACAGCGAACATCTTCTGCAGCCAACTTGTCATCGTTACCCCAAACGTTCTGCCTTCGTCAGACGATTACAATCTCTATGTCTTCGGGCACACAATCGGACGGCGCGCCAGGTGAAGCAGCATCTGTGACAATCACATCAATCTGGTCCAAGTCGCAGATTTTGGCGAATGCCGTCTTGCGCAGCTTGGAGCTATCCGCAATGACGATACGTCGCTGTGAAGCGTGTATCGCCGCGCGCTTTTCCGCTTGCATTGGCAACTCTTCAGCGTGAGTACGGATGCTCGCATCCGAGCGAGGCGACACTTTCCGCTCCACCACGGGTGCGCTTCAGCAGGCCCTCGTGTTCCAACGCTTCAAGGTCTCGGCGAACGGTCATATCAGAGACCCTGGTCATTTGGCTTAGCTCGCCAACAGCAACACGACAAGTCGCGTCCAAGACCCGCATGATCGTCGTCCGCCGTTCGCCAACGCTCAATTTCATGTCACTGTGCGATGTGCCATTGGTGTTCTTGCCAACATCTTGTGTGTCTTCTAAAACGTTTATATTCATGAAAATTGTTCAAAGCAACAAGACTTTTGTTGGAATCTAGCGAATACCGTTGTGAATGTCAAATAACTGGATTATGGAAGGGAACGTCTGGCGCTGATTCGGAAGGTTCCAAGCGTAGTGGCGCGCCACTTTGGCGCAATCAGGCCCGCCAGCATGGAAGACAATGCGATAATCAAGACGATCTGCGAAACAAGCGCAGCCGCCTTCATGGGTTCCGCAATCGGTAAAGCCTGCGGTTATCTCTTTTGCCGTAAATCACAGCTTCACGGTTCATCAGCGAGAGCAAAGAATCGATTGGGGTTATCAAAGAACCACTGCCTGGCAATGGAGCGCGCCTGCTCCTCATCCAGCCATCCCTTTTCCACAAGATTCGCTAAAGCCGCAGCGATAACATGCTTGGCAAGCCTGAGATGAGCCAGGACCCGTTCAGGCATGTCGAGATGATCGCCGCCAAAGGCGTGGATTTTACTATGTGGCATGGTCATGACGGCGCGCTCAAGCAGTTGCTGCGCATAGAGCGGGTCAATGATATATAGCCAGGTCAGGTTCAGCGCCACGTTGGGGTAGTTCTTCCCGACAAATAGAAGATCACCCATATAAGGCCAATTGCCGTGGAACAAATCGAATTTCACATCGCGGTGCAATTCAAGCACCGGGACAAACAGGCGGACGTTGGCTTTGTCGACTTTATTGTATGAACCCGCCATATGCCCGGTGTGGATCTGGACGGGGAAGTCCAGCTCTCTTGCGAAGCGCATATACTGATGGAATAGATAGTCATCGAGCGGTTTGGCTTCGGGCCAGCCTAGGACGGCGTTGGCATCATTCAGCACACGATTAAAGATGGGCTCGGCATCGCCTTTGGCCACGACTTCGTATGCCAGTGTCCTGTTGTAGGCGCACTGGTCCTTGACCGCGATCGCGCCTCGTTCTTTCGCCACTCTCAATATCTCGAATACGGCTTCAGTGAATTCATCCAGCGATGTGATAGGCTGTTCCGCCCATTGGGATACCTGCTGAATGCCGCGCCAATCACGCGCGCTATGCTCGTGATGCTGGAGGACGTGAAACAGAGGCAGGGGCACGACCGGGCGCCACGGGTTTTCAAAGACCTGTTCTCCGCGCAGGAAGGCGCCAAAATCGCCGGGCGGCCAGCCGAGCGCATCGGTAATGACACAGCGTATGTTTGCGTCCTTCATCATCTGAAGATAGGTTGCCGGGTCGCGTTCGGCCAATCTCTCACCGATGCGTTCCAGCGCGTCCAATGTCATGTCCGGCTCGCCATATACATCGCGCATAACGAGCTTGGTGACGCGCGCATAGGCTGTATGTTGACTCCGCTCCCAATACCGGTTGAAGAGGGACCATTTGTCGTCGGTGGCGACGGCGTCGTCCCGCAAGAATCCCAACTCCTGCTCCTTCAAGCCGGCGGAGATCAAATCGCCGGTGTAATAGCCCGCGATCAGCGCCGCGATGGGCTCAGAAAAACGGACCAGGTGATCAGGTCCGGCCATATGTTCATGGCAGTCGATGATTGGAAGATCGTCGATAAACGACAGCAAGCGGTCGAAAGTTGGGCTGCCTCTATTTATCATCGATCCACTTCTCCTATATGCCACTCAATGCGCCGGCGGCGATACCTTTGATAAATTGGCGCTGAAAGATCACGTAGACGATGACCACCGGAATGAAGGATATGGTCGCGCCCGCCATCAGCAGACCGAAATCCGCCCCGTAACGTCCCATGAACACGCTGAGTCCCTGCGGCAAGGTGCGGGCGGAGGCTTTCTGGATCAGCACAACCGGCAGCAAGAATTGGTTCCAGACCCAGACTATGTTGAATATCATCACGGACAACAGAGCCGGACGGCTAAGGGGCATCACAATGAAGCGCAGTATGCCCCAATTGCTGCATCCGTCTATGCGTCCGGCGTCCAGCACCTCTCTGGGCAATTCGTGAATGAAGCCGCGCAGGAGCAAGATGGCAAAGGGCAGACCGACAGCTGTTTGGGGCAGTATCAGCGACCAGAGATTGTTCACCAGCTTCAGGCTCACCATCTGATAGAAGATTGGGATGACCAGGATGCCAAGGGGAACGGTCAGCCCAATGAGGAAGAAGGTGAAAAGCGCATTCTTGCCCCTGAACCTGAGCAAGGCGAAGGCGTAAGCCGCCAGCAGGGATAAGGCGACCACAGCCAGAGCAGTTGGGATGACGACTAGAATGCTGTTGATAAAGTAGACGCCGAAATTCCCGTCCCGCCAGGCGTCGGCGTAATTCGACCAATAGTAGACCTCGGGCAAACCGAGCGGATTCTGAATGATCTGGCGGCGGTCTTTCAGCGAAGTGGCGATCACCCAAATGAGCGGGAAAATGACGATCAGCGAAAGAAAACCGGCCACGGCTGTGTATGCCATTGATTGGAAGGTGGTGGTTCTTCGCCTGGCGCGCCTGCTTGATCTCGTCATCGTCAGACCCAAAAAAGATTAGTCCGTTTCTTTGTATATGCCGCGCAGCGCCAGGAAAAGCACAGAGAAGCCGACGATGACCAAACCCATCGCGATAGCGACCGTCGCGCCGTAGCCCACCCTTCGCAGCGTGAACGCGCTTTCCAGCATGTATACCGGCACAACCATGGAAGCGTCGCCCGGTCCGCCGCGGGTGAGCACATAGACGAGATCGAAGACCTGAAACGAGCTTATGGCGGTCACGAGGATGATGGTGGTCAAGGCGCCGCGAATCGAGGGCAATAGGACATGGCGGAACTGCTGCCACCAGTTGGCGCCGTCCACTTTAGCCGCGTCAAAGAATGCTTCGTCGACCGCGTCGATGGCGGCGATGAAGATGATCATGGTGAAGCCGTAATGCACCCAGCTCCAGGCGATGAAAAGCGAGGGCAGGACCAGGTCGCTATCGCCCAGCCAGCCCTGCGTAAGTTGTTCAAGCCCGATCGACGCCAGCATGACATTGATAGCGCCATACGAGGGATTGTAAATCCATTGCCAGATCAAAGCGACGGTGACCGAAGAAAATACCTGCGGCATGAAGAAGATGGTTCGGAAGATGATGCTGCCGTACATCGAACTGCGGGAGAGCAGGATCGCCAGCAGCAAGCCAAAAAGAACCGGCACGATGATTGCGGCGATCATCCAGGAGAAATTATGCGAAATCGCCTCCCAGAAGCGCTCATCGCCCAAGAGTTTCTGATAGTGTCGCAAGCCGACGAATTTGCGCGCGAGGATGCCGTCCCATTTGTACAGGCTAAGCTCTAGCAGTTTGACCAGGGGATAGATGAAAAAAGCGCAATACACCAGCAGCGCCGGCACGATGAACAGGAAGGGGGAGAAGCCTTGCGGCGACCAGCGATTGGAAGTGAAGGCGAGCCGTCTTCGCTCGCCTATGTGTTGACCCGTATCAGGCATCGGATTGACGCATTTACAGATGATGGAGATGCGGGAAGTTCACGGGCGGATCTTGGTTCTGATCCACCCATGAACCGGCCTGAGACTTACTCGCCTGACAAACAGTCTTCTTCATAGACTTGCTGGTTAGTGGCGATCAGGTCATCGGGCGTGATATCGCCACCGACGAGTTCTTGCAAGGTCCTCCAGGTGGCCAGGTTGAGCGCGCTGCAGGTCACACCAATGTTATAACCGAAGCCGGTGTAGCTATTGGCGTTGGCAACGTCAGCGAGCAGCGGCGTTGAGGGCGGTGGCATCTCATCGAATTGATAGGCGGTGATGTTCCCGGCATTCCAGAACTTGGTTTGCGCTTCTTCGCCCAGCATATAGCCCACAAACTCAATGGCCAGATCCATGTGTTCAGTGGCCGAGTTGATCATGAGGTTGTTGTAGGGATTCTTGCCGCCAGCGTGCCAGGGCAGGTCAGGATCGAGCTGCGGGGTCGGGAAGAAGCCCACCTCAAATTCCGGCAGCATGGCGAAGTCGTTCATGACCCAGGTGCCGCCGATGTTCATCGCGACGTCCCCGTTTATGAAGAGGTTGTTGGCATCAACAAAGCCGGTGGACAGCATGTTGGGATCGAGGTAACCGGCCTCCGCCCACTCCAGAGTCTTTTGCGTTGCGGCGAGGAATTCCGGCGTGTCGAGCCGGTATTCCGGATCGTTCTCTTCAATGCCAGTGATCACCGCAATAGGCATAGCCGTATGAACCAGCTGCAGCCATACGTGCGCCAGCGGCCAGGAATCGCGCGCGCCGACCGATACTGGCGTGATGCCGGCATCAAGCAGAGCCTGCATGATCGCTTCAAATTCCGCCAGGGTCTCCGGCAACTCCAGCCCGTGTTCGGCAAAGATCTCTTTGTTGTAAAAGACCCCAATGGTCACGTTTTCGAAGGGAATGCCATAGATCTGGCCGGGCGTCAAACCGTTCGTCAGTTCGATATCGCTCATTTCATAGCGATCCAGCCAGCCTTCTTCCGCCGCCAATTCTGTCAACTCAACCGCGTGGCCCGCCAGGGCATAACGACCGAGCGCCTGCAAGCCCCAAGGCACGTAGGCGACATCCGGTCCTTCGCCGCCATCCAGCGCCAAGGGCATAACGCGCAAGAAGTCATCGAAGCCGAAGGATGTGATCTCGACATTAACGCCAGGGCGCTCCGCAGCAAAGTCATCGGCGACTTCCTGGAAAAGCGCGACCGCCGCTGGCGCGTCGCCTTCGAACCAGAAGGTCAAGGTGACTTCATCCTGAGCGGCGAGTGGCGCTGCGCAGAATAGAAGGACGATCATCCCGAGCAGGGCAAATGCAACTATGCTTCTCGATTTCATGATTTGACTCTCCTCATTTTTCCAATTTGTATTGGCTATAGTTTTATTGATCGCGTCATAGCTCCTCCTTTACTGCGTGGCTTGAACCAGATGATACATACAGCGCTGCCTAATATGGCGGACTGGAACAGTGGGGAATCGCCGGCTTAAAGTTTCTGCCAGCCGCTGCACGCCGATCTCCTCGCTCACCATGTGATTGACGACGATGATAGGAATATCCATGTCGATGGCATAGCCGCCATCGCGCCAGTAATCGATGCCGTCATCGGAGCAGATCGCCAAATCAATCGCGAAACGCTCAACACAATCTAAATAGGGCGTAATCGCGCCGGCGCCGATGCTGATGCGCTGAACAATTTTATCCGCTGAACCGATCAACTGCACGCCGGGCTGTCCATAGATCGCGGTGTGGCGGGCGACTGCTCGCGCCAGTATTCCCGCAGTGACGCCCCCCGCATCGTAGATGCGAATATAGGCGCTGCCGTCAAGCGGGCGTCCCAATTCCAGTAGTTTGCCCCAGGAATCTGGGATGCCTATGTCGGGTATCTGATCCCAGAGGTCGTGGCAGCGGATGATGACGAGGTCGTTATCCTCGATGAATCGACGCTTCTCGCTTACACCGGGAAGGCGAAAGATCGTCGGCTCATTATCCCAGTGATTGTAATAGGTGGGTTCGTGCGTGATGAAGACATTGCAGTCCAACTCTAGCGCTCGCTGCAGCGCCCAAGTGTAGCTCATCCAGCCGACAGCGATGCCGCGCACTTCCGCGGTTGGATCGCCCGCTTTGAACGTGTCCACCGTGTCGGCTGGATACTGCCACGGTCCGGCTAGCGAATGCAAATATTCCTGAATATCTTGCGCGATCATACCTTCAACCTAATGCGGAATCCCAAATTGATGCATGCGACGATGGATCGCTTCAGCCGCCTCATGAAATGGCTCTTCAAGATACGCGATATGGTCAGATAGCCCATGGTGGTAAGTAGTCTCCTCTGCCCGGTGTTGCGGGCTACGCTGCCTGACATAAGTCAGTCCGCCCTCAACAAGCGTGAGCATGTATTGTGCAGTAGAGGCGTCGAAAACCGCATATTGATTCTGACAGGTGACATAAATCGGCGAGGTATGCGCCATGATGCCCCGTTTGCGATGGTCGTAATGCGGGCGCGCGGTATAGTCAGGACCGGCGCAGCGAGCCGCCAACCAAATGTCTCGCTCTATCTTAAGCTTGGTGTGGAGCCGCAGTTCGCGGGAACCTTTCTCGTCAGTTGTCTCCGCAAGAATCCTACCAGCGCCTACAATCTGCAGACAGTGAAGCGGGAAGATTGAGCGCGCGATCGCCTCGATCTCGACCGTTCCGCCGCCAGGCACTTTGATCTCGCTGCCGACCGGTTGTCCCTCCACTGAGAACCAGAGCAGCGCGCCGCCGCTCAGAAAAGTCCGTCCCTGCTTCAGCGCCCGGCGCCAACTGTCATAGGAAAACTCTTCATCTTGTGGCATCTGAACGTAGGTTCGGTACAAGCCGACCGGTGTTTCATTCGACATTTTGTCGGTGCCGCCCACCAATGGCAATCGATAACCGCCGTTCAGATAGCGATAATACTCCAGGTGCTCAAATGTCAAGAAATCCAACATTTCCACCGCGTCCGCGCGCCCGGTCGCGACCAGCGCAGCCGATTCAGCGTTAGGCGTCGGCAGATGCGGCAGAATGACGGTAGCGCCTTGCTCGTGGGCGGCATCCGCCCAGTGGCTCAAGGTGATATCCAGGCCGCCGCCAAGCTCCGCTTCGCCGGGCCCACCGGATGCCCAAGGCATCACTGGGGTCTTCAAACCCAGCAAACTCAGATGCCCCAGCATATGCTGTCGATTTTCTTGCGAAACGTAAACGATGGTCTCTTTGTCTTGGGAGGTGAAAGGCCTGCCGGTGAACTCTTCGGTATTAGTGAATAGGTGCCCCCATTGACTTTGCAGCAGGTTGACGACATTCAGGTCTTCCGCCTGCGCTTCGGTCATAGAGCCTTGCGCCGACAAGAAATGAACGTGGGTGTCGCCACTGAAAAAGCCCTGGTCTTTCATATTGATCCAGCGCTTAATCTCAAGCTTCAGCTCTTGCCGTCCCGCGTCGATATCGACCCAAGTCCGAAGCGGTTCATATTCGTAACCCCGCGCTACATCGACGAGAACGCGCCCGCGAGGCAGCCATCCCTGACATGTCCCATCGATGTAGGCATAGGCGATCTGCCCAAGTGTTACATCGCCACCGATATCTACATTCCAGGTCGGCAGGTTGGAATATACTGGCGCATGATGACCGTGTGGCGCATAAGGTATGCCTTCGGGGGAGTGGAAGGCGACGCGGCAGGGAATCGTCTCGCCCGAGTCCGCATCGACCACCGTCACCTTGACCCAGTTTTTGCCGCTGTCAACGACTTCCAATCGAACCGAGTCGCTTTCGGCTGCGCCCGCCGCTTCCAAATCGGCCCAGCGTGTTTGACCAAGGATCTCATCGCCATGCTTTATGGTGATCGTAGCCGACGGTATTGCGGCAATCTGCGTGTAGGCCGGGCTATTGGTTTCGTTAGCGGGCGCGCCAAAGCCTTTCATGTCGGGCGCAACTTGATCCAACGGCGTCTTTGGCAAGGGATAAGCATAGGTGGCGGAGCCGCGATCGACATCAACATCAATTGCGAAAGGAAGGTCGGCTTTGCCGTCATCCTTCACCGTGATCTTGACCGGCACACGCGTACGGCGTACCAGCGGATTCTCGTCAAGCTGTCCCAGCGTGATGCCGGCCAGCACAAATCTGCGCCCGGTAGGTCGGACCTCGATCGAGGCGATTTCTTGATCGGGGTATGGATTGCGCCAGGGCCACAGATAGTAACCGAGCGGAACGCCTTTGGTCACTTCGGTCTGGCGGAATCCGGCGAAATCCCAGGCGCCTTGATGGCGATCTTCGAGAAAGTCTTTACGATCGGGAACGCTTAGGAATGGAAATTGCCCCCATGGCAGTGGAATATTGCCGATCTCGAAACGTTCTCGGATCGGCGCCGCTATGCGCTTCCCGTCGGAATAGTGGAAAACGTATGTTGCGATGACTTCACCCAGTGGGCCGCCACGCCATAGCTCGGTTTCCAGCAAGGCATGCGCGAAGATTACGGTGCGAGCTTCACGCCCAACTTGTATGACGACCGGTTGAGAATACAGCCTATCGTGTCGCCCGAACCCCAAATAGCAATTCAGCCCGGTCGTCTGCTCATCTCCTATGAGAAAAGGCAGCCCGTGAAAAGATTGCGCGCCTATGGGTGGAGAAACGGGTAGCGGCTGCAAATAGGTTCCGTCGTATGCCAGATTATCTAGGCGGTAAAGCTCAATCCCAGCGTTGCATTTCGCCGAAAGGACGAGGGGTTCATATTCCATGGAGCGTTCCAAATGATTCATCTAATTCTAGTTTATGCGGCCGACACCGAACGGGCGCCTGTTCCAACGAGACGCCAGCCGCCTTTCTGCTCGCAGCCAAGTCGCGCTGACATTCCAGTAGCTTGATTATACCTCACAGGCGGTCTCTGTTCTGGCTATGAAATGAGCGCCCGTTTTACCGCTGAGTTGGCAGGACATCGATACAGATCACTCGGTCCATTCGTCTGCCAACACCGCGCTGTGCCCGTCAAACCAACCGCTTCGCCCGGCGCCGAAGCGCGCAAATGCTCTCTAAGAGACAGGTCAAGTCATCTCAATTATCATCTTGACTCGGCGCACTCGATGGCCAAGAGATATGGTGCGACTATCTCCATGCGCCGCAAGCGTCGTTTTTGCGATTGCCGCTTAATCGCTATACTTGCGACCGTACGCGCTTGATCTGACGGGGAGGAACTCAGCATGGAACAGCGAACCTTCGGCAATACGGATTTGACCTGCTCGGCAATTGGCTTCGGCACCTGGGAGCTCGGCACAACGCAATACGGCGAGATCGACATTGACGAAGCGGTGCGCGCTGTTCACCTGGCGATCGATCACGGCATTACCCTCTTCGACACGGCCGAAGTCTACGGTCCCTTCACATCCGAGGAGTTGCTGGCGCGCGGCTTGGGCGAACGCCGCAAAGACATCGTCCTGGTGACCAAGGTCGGCTTCGTCTTTCACGATGACCCGGCCATCGTTGGCGACGCCGCTATCGTCGGGCGAAATGCCTCAGCCGCGTACATCACCGAGCGGACAGAAGGCTGCCTCAAGCGGCTTAATACCGATTATGTCGACCTCATGCTTATCCATTGGCCCGATCATACGACCCCGCATGACGAAACGATAGGCGCGCTGGAAGCGATGAAAGCAGCCGGCAAAATTCGTCACTATGGCGTCTCGAACTACGATGTGCCGATGATGGAAGCCTGCCAGCAACACGGCCGCTTGGCCGCCAATCAGGTCGGTTACAATTTATTCGACCGGCGGATGGAATCGGCGGTTTTGCCCTATTGCCTGGAGCAGGGCATCGGATTCATGGCTTACGGCAGTCTCGCATTCGGCTTGCTGACCGGCGCGCTGAAGCCTGATACGGAATTTGCCGACAACGACTGGCGCGGTCGTGGCATGGCGTTCGGCTTGCCCTTGTTTACGCGCGAGAATTACCTGAAGGAACTGCGTGTAACCGAGCGACTGAAGGAGTTGGCGGCATCCCACGATAAGTCAGTGGCTCAATTGGCGCTCGCCTGGGTGCTGAGCCATCCAGCGGTGACCGTCGGCTTGGTGGGCATGCGCAACGAACGCGAACTGCAAGAGAATATCGCCGCTGTCGACTGGCGCTTGACCGACGCTGACCGCGCCCAGATCGACCAGATCTTCATCGACGAAGGTGTGCCGACTCATGCGGAGTCCAGGCAAATGACGGATACAGCAAGGGGCGGCGAGTCGCACGCGCATTAGCTTATATACCGTAGCGCTGTACAGCAGCGGCTCACGCAAAAGCTTTGTGTCTCACTGTGGGCAAGAAACTGAATGAATCGAGTGCTCGCACAGTCTAGCTCCCCTTCCGAAGGTCTGTGTCTACGCGACCCTAGCTCGCTGGGGCAAGGGGCCGGGGGATGGGGTTTGCCGCTGGCAAAGAAAACCGGCGCAGTAACGTGCTCAGCCTTCCCGCAAACCGGCCGGCGCCAACTCGCCGATTGAGCGCTCCAATTCAGTGGACGCGCGCCGAGGTTTGTTCTCTTCTATCGGTTCCGGATTGGCGGTCGGCGGCAGCGGCGTATCGTATTCGTAGCCGGGCTCGCGCCGCTGACGGTCCCAGACCATGCGCATCTCTTGCCAGGCGCCCACCAAGCTGCGCGGCGCTGGCATATCGTCCTTGATCTCATCGTAGAGCTTGCCGAGGTTGTAACAAGGCACACCGGCGTACATATGATGTTCGATATGCCAGTTCATGCGCCAGTAAAGAAACGAGAACAGCGGATTGATCTTTATCGAGCGCGTATTCTTGCGGAAATCGCGGCTGTGTTCGCGCAAGCCGCAGTGCTGCGTCAGCCCGACAAAGTAGCTCAGCCAATTGCCGATGAAGACGGCTACGGTGAAGATCAAAGGAAGAACCCACCAGCCGCTGATGATCGCTATCAGCAATAGGCCTCCGTGAAAGATCAGCAGAATGCGGCACCATACGATCGACCGCCGATGCTGCTCCGGTTGATCCTTGTGTAAAGCCTTCAGCCATTCGTTGATTGGCGCCCGTTCATCCGAGGGCACGCGACCGAAGGCGCCCAATATCGTGATGATCACGGTCGAGATCAAGCCGCCTTTGCCGAAGGTGCGTCCGCGTTCCGTGAGCAAATTGACGGTGAACAATTGCAGCATAAAGGTCGAAGCCAGCGATGGTTCCAGCGGCAGCAGGTTTTCCCGGTCGCCTTCCGCGTGCAAGGTGTAGCGATGGTGGTAGGTGTGGCTGCTGGCGTAATCGAAATGATCCCACCAACCGATCAAGCTGAAGAAATACAAAAAGAATTTGTTGAGCCATTTGGTCTTGAATACCGTTCCATGTCCCAGCTCATGCGGCGCCGTGCCAGTGAAAAAGCTGGCGACCGTACCGTGGAAGAAGAGCGCGATCAGCATCGCCAGCCATAGCTCATTCCACCAAAAGCCAAAAACCAGCGCGCCGGTGAGGATGAAAAGGGCGGTATGCCCGCCGGCTTGGAACCAGCCCTGCGCATCGCTGCGCCGCGAAAGCTCACGCAGGCGGCCCGGTTTCATTGGACAGCGATACCAATCGACGCGCAGCGTCTTCCGGACCTCATTTAAGGGTTGGTAAGTCATGTCTTTAACCTTGTGAAAAGCAAACTATTCTCTTCGCTGGTATTTTAGCGCAAACATCGGCGCGGGTCATCAATGGAATCCCGGTGATGACTTTTGGATCAGCGGCGAAAGCCATCGTGCAAAAGAACTATTTTTTGGAGAAACGGGAAAAAGCAAATATAATAGGGTCGAACGTTTAACTTGTATTGAAGGAAAGGCAAAAATGAATCGTAAGATTGCAATTGCTCTTGTGTTCAGCTTGCTTTTGGGATTGTTGGCGGGAGTTGCCATCGCGCAGGATTCCGTCGGCATCACCATCCGCTGTATAGCCAGCCCGCCGGAAGAAGATTGGCGCTGCAACAATTTCGCCAGTGTAGAAGCCGAAGTCGAAGCCGCGCTGGGCATTGAAATTGAGTTGAACCTGATTCAGGACAATGCCAGTTGGGGCGACTACAAGAACGAGTTTGTTCTGGCTTCGGAAGCCGGTGAAGCGCCGGACATCATTTTGTCTGGTCACGAGGACATTGGCGCCTGGGCGCCGGCTGGCTTCATCATCCCGCTGGATGATGTGATCCCCAATCACAGCGAATTCGAAGATATCGTGCCTTCGCTTTGGGAATCGCACGGCTACGGCGGTCAGATCTGGGGCATCCCGCAAGATGCCGAAGCGCGCCCGATATTCTACAGCAAGCTCTTGCTGCGTGACTTGGGCTGGAGCGAAGAAGAACTCGACTCCTTGCCCGATCGCGTCGCCGCCGGCGAGTTCACCTTTGCTGATATGCTGGCGACGGCCGCGGAAGCTATTGAAGAAGGCGTCGTGGACAGCGGCAACGGTTGGTGGCATCGGCCGAGCAACGGTCCCGACTTCCTCTACTACTACTATGGTCATGGCGGTGAAGTCCTCGATATGGATGGCAACCTGGTCGTTGACCGTGATGCCTTGGTCGCCGCTTACGAACTCTTGGGCGGCGCGGTCGAATCTGGCGTGCTGCGCTCCGATATCATCGGTCTGGATTGGAGCGAAGTGTGGCATCCCACCGTAGGGCAAGCCGAAACGGTGCTCTTCGCCGCCGGCGGCACCTGGAATTGGCCCAATTGGGCGATCAACTATGTTGCCGACCGGGGTGGGGACGAGTATCTCTTTGAGAACATTGGGCTGACGCTGATTCCGGCGATGGGCACCGGCAAAGCCATCACCTTGACGCACCCGCTGACTTATATGATCAGCAGCGGCAGCGAGCATCCCGATGTCGCCCTGGCGTTGATCGCCGCGATTACAACGCCCGAGCACAACAATAAGCATGCCATCGACAGCTTCCATCTGGGCATTCTCAACGCGCAGTTGGAATCCGAGGCTTATGCCAATAACCGGCTTTTGAGCAGCGCGCACTACATGCTTGACCATACGACCTCGCTGCCAAATCATCCGGGTTGGAACGCCTGGTCAGGCGCCTATTTCCTCGGCATTCAAGCGGTGGAGACGGGCGAAGCCGATGCGGAAGGCGCGGCCGATATCGCCATCGCGCAAATGCAGAATGAGTTGGGCGACGGCATCACCGTTCGCTAGCGGGTCCCAGCTGCATTTTGTCGTAAGTTTTAGGGGCGAGCCGCTGGCTCGCCCGTACAACTCCGATTAGTGAGATGATCTGTAGGGGCGACCCACGTGGTCGCCCACAGGCCAATCCCAATTCATGTCCGAGTCAAACACTACCTCCAAAACATCGGACGCGGCCCAACAGAGCCGCCGCAACGCTCTGAGATCGTACTTGGGCGCTTATGGATTTATGGCGCCGGCCGGCGTACTCGTCCTCATCTTTTTCTTGATCCCCGTGGTCATCGTCTTATACTTGAGCGTCACCAATCTGGCGAGTTCAAACTTCACCTCAGACCTGGCCAAGATGGAATTCGTCGGTTTCAAGAATTATGAAACCCTGCTGAACGATCAGTTCGCGCGCAAGATTTTTTTCAATACCATATTTTACGTCCTGGTCACGCTCTCAATCTTTAATGTCGGCTTGGCGCTGATCGTTTCTTTGCTGACGACGCATATTGACCGCAGCGCCGGTTTCCTCTTCCGTGCGCTTTGGATATTGCCGCGCATCACCTCGCCTGTCGTCTACATCCTCATTTGGAAACGGATGGCAGCGGAAGCGCCCTTCGGCATCCTCAATCAATTTAATGACGCGCTGGGGCAGCCGACCTTCAACTATGTGGCGACCAATCCCTGGGTTTTCGTCGTTGTCGTAAATGGATTCATCGGCGTTTCCTTCGGCATGATCATCTTCACTTCCGCTATTGAGTCGATCCCCAAAGATCTGCTGAACGCATCGCTGGTCGATGGCTCGTCGAGGATGCAGCGCATCCGCTACGTGATCTTGCCATTGATCCGCTGGCCCCTGCTCTTCGTGGTCACTTACCAGACGCTCTCATTGCTGACCTCATTTGTTGAGATTCAACTGCTGACGGATGGCGGACCTGGTCTATATCGCACCGAGGTCTGGTCGTTGACTGCATATCATCGCGCGCTCTCCAATTATTTCGGCAACGCGCAATGGGGCTACGGCTCGGCTTTCGCCGTTCTCCTGGTCTTGATCGGCGTTGTGCTCGCCGTCGTATACATGCGGGTATTTCGCTTTGACGAGCTGATAGCGGAACCGCGCGTGGAGGCGCTATGACGGCGCGCAATGAGCTTTTCGGCTCCGGCAAACTGAAAGTTGATGAGAGTCCGGCTTCGTTCAGGCAAGATTTGATCGAAGGGCTGCGGCTCGGCCTCATCGCTATGCTGGCGATGCTTTTCGCCGCATTCTTCTTCAGCGGGATAATTCATCCGCTCTTCGCCTTCGGCAACGTCGAAGAGACGGTGATGGACGTGTTGACGCGCCTCGCCTTGCTGGCATTGCCTTTCGTCGCTTATATCGCCGCCGCCAGCGTCGCCCGCCGCTACAGCGCCACCAACACGGCTCGGGCGCTCCTGCTGGCATCGACCAGCACCATCATCTTGTATGCCGCAATTTCCGCCGGGCATTATGTGCTGAATTATGGCGCCTTCGCCCCGCGGCCATCGCTGGAGATGTCGCTCAGCCAGACGGAAGCCGGCATTCGCGTCGATGCCATCATCGCCGGCGGCGCTGCGGATATCGCGGAAATCAAGGTGGGCGATGTCATCACAGCGATCCGGCGAGATAGGGTGGATCTGGCAGCCTTCAACAGGCGCGTGAGCCAATCAGAAGAGGATGCGCCGTTGCGCCTGCGCTTTATCCGCGGCGATGAGGAAATGCAGGAGACGGTCCGCGTCGTTCTGGTATCCGACAAGCAGCTGAGCGTATTGATTCCCGGTCTCGTACTCGGATTGGTCTTCACCGCGATCATCGTATTTCTGCCCGGTCATTGGGCGCCCTATATCGCACTGGTCGGCTTGCTGTCGCCGTTGATCGTTGGCTATGTATGGGTCATTATCGCCACATTCTCCTACCGCACGGAAGGGCTCGTGCCGCTTGACGGCAATGACAACTTTGGCGGCTTGACCTTGAAGAATTGGGAATCGATCATCGTCGGGAATATCGCGGGCTTGGAATTTAATATCGTGCCGATCTTCATGACTTCCCTGGCGATAGCGCTGGTGATGACCTTCATCGTGTTACTGGTGTCCTCAATGGCGGGTTATGCCTTGTCGCGGATGCACTTTCCGGGCCGGCGCTTCTTCCTGTCGTTCACGCTGATTTTGCATGGCTTCCCCGCTATCACCTTGCTCATCCCGATCTTCTTCGTCCTGCTCCGGCTTGGCGACATTCCACTTGTCGGCGATTTCATCGGATTCAATACCATCGTTGGCATTGCCTTGGTGATGGTAGCGTTTCAGCTTCCGCTTGGTGTCTGGCTGATGAAGGGCTTCTTCGACAATATCCCGTGGGATATGGAACGCTCGGCGCTGATCGATGGCGCCTCTCGCTTCCGGACGTATTGGGAAATCCTGCTGCCACAGATACGCCCCGGTTTGCTGGCGCTGGGCATCTTCGCCTTCATCGGCGGTTGGAACGCCTATATTATCCCCGCGACCTATTCCATTGGTTCCGGCGTGAGCAATCTGCCGGTTTTCCTCGAAGAGTTGATTGACGCGACCGCGCCAGTGGATTGGAATCAGGTGGCGGCGGTGGGCTTGTTTCAATTGATACCGATCTTCATTTTCTTCATCTTCGCCCAAGAGTATCTCTTGAATATCTACGCGGGTGGCACGAAAGGCAGTTCGTAACGAGGGGCGCCGATCCATGGAAATACGAATTGACAATTTGACCAAGAAGTTCGGCGAAGTAGTCGGCGTCGAAGACTTGACCCTGCATATCGACGATGGCGAATTTGTGGCTTTTCTCGGTCCCTCGGGCTGCGGCAAGACGACCACACTCTTGACCCTCGCTGGCATCTACAAACCGACTGAAGGCCTCATCCGCTTCGGCGATCGCATCGTCAACACGGTGCAGCCGAAAGATCGCAATATCGGAATGGTCTTCCAGAGCTACGCCCTTTACCCGCACATGACGATCTTCCAAAACATCGCTTATCCGCTCAAGCTGAAGAAGGTGCCGAAGAACGTGCAAAACGAACAGGTGCGGCAAGTGGCCAGTGTGATGGGCATTGGTGAATTGCTGGATCGCCGCCCGGGCCAGCTTTCCGGCGGCCAGCAGCAGCGTGTCGCCCTGGGCCGCGCCCTGGTCAAAGAACCCGATGTGTTGCTCTTTGACGAGCCGCTGTCCAACCTCGATGCTCGCCTACGCCTGACGATGCGCGGCGAGATAAAGCACCTGCAAAAGAATCTTGGCATTACTTCCATCTATGTGACTCACGATCAGGTGGAAGCGATGACCATGGCGGATCGCATCGCGGTGATGAACCTCGGGCATTTGCAGGCATTTGACGCCCCCGATGAACTATACGATAGGCCCAAGACGCGCTTTGTCGCTGGCTTCGTCGGCAACCCGCCGATGAACTTCATTGATGTCGATGTATCGCAGTCAAATGGACAGTTTGTTGCGGCAGCGGATTCGATTAAGTTGCCGGTGGGTCTAGAGCGCGGCGCGCCGCCCGCTGGCTATGACGGTTCGGTCGTCATGGGCATCCGCCCGGAAGACATCACGATCGCCGACGATGGCGATGTCGCCGGAGAGATTTTTGTGGTGGAACCCTTGGGGCGGGAAGATCTGATCGATGTGCGCATCGGACGGCACAGTTTCATCCTGCTTGCCGACACCGAAAAGGCGCATCGCGCCGGCGAACGCGTCTCGCTCAAATTCGACATGACGCAAGCGCAGTTCTTCGATCCACAAACTGAACGATCTTTGCTTTGGAACTAGCAAGCGCGCGATGCTAGACGGGCAGATCGAGAGCCTCTCGCACAGGCCGCAGATCAGTGCGAATCTAGAGCTCGCCCGGCGATATGCGCCGATTATTCGCTTTGATGAGCGAGAACCCTTTCTTCCATCGGCTGTCGGCTACACAGTATTTCGAAAAACGGCTCCATCACCGTCTTTCCCGCGCGACGTGTCGGTGGGGGAGGGCATCGCCTTCGCTATTGAGTATGCGATCTGGTGGGACTGGGATATTCAACATCTTTATGAGCTGGAACATATTTGGGTCTACGTTGACGGCGACGGGACGCTGGCAAAGGCCGAAGCCAGTTGGCATGGGCGCTTCCACCGAATGATGGACGAATTTGGACGCCTGCCCCAGCAAGATGGCCGGCTGGTGCTCTGCTCCGAGCCGGGCAAGCATGCATTCGCGCCATCCTCACTATGGCTGCTGCAACGGAAGGCCAAAACGCTCGCCAGTTGTGGCGCTCGCGCTGGCAGAATGGGTGTGCATGTCACGCCGCTTTTTGTGGACGTCATCCGCGACGACAGGCCGCTTAATAATCGGCTGGTGCATACCTGGCTCGAGCGCCATCGCTTTGAGCCGTCTTTTGTGTTCAGCCGGGAATTTGACCTCCGAAGCATCGCCTTCGTCCCTTGGCAGTCGCTCAATCAGTGGATTCCTCCGCGCGTGGCGGACCTGCTGGAGGAACTGAGACGGACGATCCCGCCAGGCGAGCGCCGCGTCCTGCGCATCGCCCATCGCGGAGCGTCGGCTTATGTGACCGAGAATTCCCTGGAAGCCATTCGCGCCGCCGCTGAATTAGGCGCCGATATGGTCGAAATTGATATAAGGGTGACCGCCGACGATATCCCTCTAGTCATCCACGATGGCAGCCTCAAACGCACGCACGGCATCAGTGGCGAGGTGTCGGACTTTACAATTGATGAGCTGCGCGGGATGACGGCGGGCGCGCGCCCGATCGTCAGCTTTGACGAAGCGGTCGAATGTTGCCGTGAGCTCGACTTGGGGCTCTACCTGGATATCAAGCGCCTCACAGCGGACGCGGCGAGCGCGATGTTCAAGTCGCTGGATAGTCGCAGATATATGAAGAACACGATATTCGGCTCTTTTAGTCCCGATTATCTGGCCGATATCAAGGCGGCGCGCCCCGATGCCAAAACATCGATCCTGTTTGGCGCGGTCGATATCGACCCGGTGAAGCTGGCGCAATCGATTGACGCCGATTTCGTGCATCCCTGTTGGGAGAAGCGCGCCGAGCAGCCACACAAGCTGCTGACGCCGGAATGGATCGCTGCTGTCCGCGAAGCGAACCTGGGAATCGTCTGCTGGCATGAAGAGCGTCCCTCGGAGATCGCGGCGCTGAAGGCGCTTGGCGTCGACGCGATATGCTCCGACAAGCCTGAGTTGCTGTTATAGGTACGACGCTCAGCAATGCTAAGCTGTTCTTATCTGTTAGCATTGCGGACCTGTCTCACCCTCGCGAAGCGCTGTGTCTACGTGTGCTGTTTGGGGAAAAGTATATGGCCTAATCGGCATAGAATCTGCGCATCTGTGGCAATAGCAGCAACGATTTGAAAAAATCGCGAAAACTCGACATAATAGCGTTTAACAGTCACAGGTCGTGTCTCACGGCGTTAGGTTCACCTATCGAAAAGTGCCTCGCTGACTGGAGAGAAAACAGATAGGGAGACACGAATTATGATCCGCTTCACCCTTAATGGCAAAACAGTACAGTACAAGGGCGACCCCGACCGCGCGCTGATGAACGTCCTGCGCGACGATATGGGCGTCATTTCGCCGAAGGATGGCTGCGCGCCGCAAGCCGCTTGCGGCTGCTGCGTGGTCGGCATGGAAGACAAAGCTGTGCTGTCCTGCGTCACCAAGATGAGCAAGGTCGATGGCATGTCGGTCACCACTACCGAAGGGCTGGGCGAGTATCGGCAGAACGTTTTCGCCGACTCCTTTGTCAAAGAGGGCGGCGTGCAATGCGGTTTCTGCATCCCCGGCATCGTCATGCAAGCCAATAACCTCATCAACCACAATCCCGAGCCCTCGCGCGCCGACATCGAAAAGTGCCTGACGCCGCACCTTTGCCGCTGCACCGGCTACAAGAAAATCGTGACCGCGATTCAAAACGCCGCCGAAGCCATCCGCAACGAAGAAGAGATTCACATGCCGGAAGTCGATGGCGGGATCGGCACGCGCCTGCCGAAGTATCAGGCGCAGGATCTCGTGCTCGGGCAGCATCGCTACGTTGACGACATCCGCATCGAGGGCATGAGAATCGGCGCGCTGAAATTCAGCGATTACCCGCGCGCGATCATCAAATCGATGGACCTGAGCGCGGCACTGGAGCATCCTGGCGTGCTGCGAATCTTCACGGCGGAGCATGTGCCGGGCGATCGCCACATCGGTTTGATCAAGCAAGATTGGCCGCTGATGATCGCGGCGGGCGAGACGACGCGTTATGTCGGCGATGTGCTGGCGATTGTCGTCGCCGAGAGCGATGAAATCGCCCGCGAAGCGGTCGCTTTGATCGACATCGATTACGATGTGCTGGAGCCCGTCACCGATATGCACGCGGCGATGCTGGAAGACAGCCCATCCATTCACGAGGGCGGTAACGTGCTGTCGCAGTCGATCACCAATCGCGGCGACCTGGAGCAGTCGATGGCGGAATCGGCCTACACCACGACAGGCGTGTACGAAACACAGATGATCGAGCACGGCTTTATGGAGCCGGAAGCTTGTGTGGCTTATCCGCAGGGCGATAGGGGTGGAATAGAAGTCCTCTCACAGGGGCAGGGCGTCTTTGAAGACCGTGTGCAAATCGCCAAGCTGCTCGGTCTGCCGCAAGAAGATGTGCATGTGGTGCTGGTGCCGAACGGCGGCGCATTTGGCGGCAAGGAAGACCTCTCGGTGCAGGGGCACGCCGCCTTGGCTGCTTATCTGATGGGCGAGCCAGTGAAGGTGCGTTTGACGCGCGATGAGTCAATCGTGATGCATCCCAAACGCCATCCGATCTGGATGGAATACACCATCGGCTGCGATGACGCGGGTATGTTGACCTTCTGCAAAGGGCGCTTCGTCGGCGATACCGGCGCCTATGCCTCAGTCGGCATGAAGGTTTTGGAGCGCTCGGCCGGGCATGCCACCGGCGCCTACAATTTCCCGGTTACCGATATCGTCAGCACCGCGGTTTACACCAACAATTTGCCTTGCGGTGCCATGCGCGGCTTCGGCGTGAACCAAACAGCCTTTGCTTTGGAAAGCTGCATTGACGATCTCTGCCAGCAGGGCGGCTTCGACCGCTGGCAATTCCGTTACCAGAACGCGCTCGATGACGGCGATATGACCGCGACCGGCCAGGTGATCGAAGCGGGGGCCGGCGCCAAAGCAACGCTGGAAGCGGTGAAAGACGAATTTCAAAACGCCAAGTTCGCCGGCATCGCCTGCGGCATCAAAAATACCGGCATCGGCAACGGCATGCCCGATTCTTCGAAAGTTACGCTTACAGTCGTGCCTAATCCCGCTGCGGAAGAGGGTGAAGAGAACGCAAAGGTCATCATTGATCATGGCTGGACCGAGATGGGGCAAGGTGTGCATACGATGGCGGTGCAGGCGCTCGTGACGGAAACCGGCATCTCGCCCTCCATGATCGAGGTGCGCGTCGAAACCAGCTCCGAGATGGTCACCGGCATGACAACCGCCTCCCGCGCGACTTCGCTGATCGGCAACGCCATCATTGACGCTTGCGCGCGCTTCAAGGAAGACCTGGAGTATCACAAGCTAGAAGAACTCGTGGGCCGCCAATACCAAGGCGAGTTCACCGTCGATTGGACGACCAAACCAGGCGCCATGGTCGAGAAAATCTATACGCACTACTCCTACAGCTACGCCACGCAGTTGGTGGTCTTGGACGAAGATGGTCAGTTGGAGAAGATCGTCGCCGCCCATGACGCGGGCAAGATCTTTAACCCAACGCTCTTCGAGGGTCAGTTGGAAGGCTCGATTCACATGGGCTTGGGTTACGCTATCAGCGAGGATCTGCCGATGGAGGGCGGCCGACCCAAGAGCACGATGCTGCGCAAATGCGGAATCCTGCGCGCCAAAGATATGCCGGAGATGGAAGTCATCGGCGTCGAAGTGCCCGATCCCTACGGACCCTACGGCGCCAAGGGCGTCGGCGAAATTGGGCTGGTGCCGACGGCGGGCGCAGTCGCCAACGCCCTGTACCAATTCGATGGCGTGCGCCGCCACAAACTGCCGATGCGCCTGCCGCGCAAGCGCCCGGTTCGTCGTTCACGCGCAAATGGCGGCAACGGCAAGCGGTAGCGACAAACCCGCATTACCTAGAATTGTAGGGGCGATCCATTGAATCGCCCTTTCGCTTTATGCAATCGGGCGCAAATGCGCCAGCGCAAACGCAACTGGTCAAGACGCGATGTTGTGAGAGTTTTGCGATGGGCTGGTTTCATTGAAGATACAGAAAGGGGACGCGGAAGTCATGTGTTTTTTAGTCATTCAGAATACCAGCATTTGAATCTGGTAATTCCATCCACCGATCCCGTCAGAATCTATGTCGTCAATCGTCTGCTTGCTATGATGGATGAACTAAGCGAACTGGAGAATGACTAACTATGAACAATGATTTGCTTGAACAGGCGGTGACTCTGGCAGCCGGCGGATATCAAGTAGGGGTTCAGCAGGAAGACGATGAAAACGGAAATCTTGTCTGGGTCGCATTTGTGCCCGAAATGCCTTCGTGCTTCGCCGAGGGAAAAACAGTTGAAGGCGCGATAGAGGCGCTAAAGACCGTACGCGAAGATTATATCTATTTCCTTATGAAACACGGTGTGCCAGTGCCAGAGCCGAAGCCGACTCCCGAAGAGCCCACCCGCGACAATACCTGGATCAAGCGGGAAGATGCGGACGTCGTCAACTCGGAATGAGACCGCCGATGAAGCTTGCGATAGTGTCCGCAGCCTGCTGGATGCCCGCGCCGATATTTGTCTTCTCCACTCTTTCAGCGATGTAGCCCGGAATCTCGCCAATCTGCATTTGCGCGATTTCCGAGCGTGAAAGCATTCGAAATCCAACGATGACTAATGGACTTAGCACTAAGGCGGCAAAGGAACTGATGCCAACAAACCAGGCCAGCCCGAGGGCGAGCATGACGCTGGCGAAGAAATCAGACGACTTTAGGAAGTACATCGGGATATACAGTAGCCACACGAGAACGTTGGTGATAGCCGCAAATAGCAAGCCAGCAATAGCGCCCATTAGCGTTAAAATCCCAGCGACAGATAAATTGTGACTCAGAAGAATGACCCCTGCGAGTAACGCAACCACTTTCACTATCCTCATAGCTGAAGCAAAGTTCTGGCGCTTGATCGTTTCCCATATTCTCGCGAGCGTCTCGCTCAAAAACGCTGTCGAATCAATCTCCAATGGGCCACCGGTCGATTTTACCAAGTAGGTCTTGCCGTCCACATAATACAGATTATCCGCCATTGCGTTTCCTCCTGAGCTTGCGTCACCTGTCCGATATACGCAGTTCACTTGCAGGCAGCACCCTTCGCCTATCAGTATAATTGCTGCTCGAAATAACAAACCCCCAGATATTGGGGGCTTCGGCGTTTAAGAAGCATGCTATTGATCTCAGCCGGGGAAAATCTCACTAACGAGGATCTCAAATCCCGGCAGCACATCGCCGCCGGACAGCGTGTCGCTCTCATGAAGCGTAATGGCGCCATCGCCGGTCTGCACGACGACGGTGCGACTTTCGGGATGGACCAGCCAGACCAGACGCGTGCCTGCTTTCAGGAGCTGCATCACTTTGAGGTGAATATCGCCCGCCTTGTTGTTGGGCGAGATCACTTCGACCGCGAGGTAGGGACCGATCTCATACCAGGAAAAGTCCGGCGGATCAGGCACTCTCGATTTGCAGACGAATGCAATATCCAGCCCGCGCACGGTATCCTTACCTTGCTCATTTCTTTCAAGAACAAAGCCGGAGTCGCCCACACTTGCCTCGCCCAGTTCATGCGCGTCCACGAAGTTGGCGATTCTTTGAGCGAGCCGCAGCGCGACGACTCCGTGTATCCGCGTTGGCTTGGAAATCTCGATGAGTTCTCCTTCGACAAGTTCAATCACGCGATCGAGATATTCAGGCTGCTCCATTAGCTCGAAGAAGCGCTCGGCTGATATGATTCGCTCTTTAACTTCCATGATCTCTCCGAACCTTGCAGCACTTTTGCAGGTGTGATTGTTGTACCAACTGCAAAGGCGATGGCAAAGCGCAACGCGTTAGCCGCAGAGCGCCGCGCGCAGCTTGGCTTTCTGAACTTTGCCCAGCGCATTGGCGGGGAACTCGTCCACAAAAACGACTCGGCGCGGTACCTTATAGGCCGCCAAGCGATCGCGGCAGAAGGCGCAGATCTGGTCTTCGTCGGCTGCAGCTGCATCGCGCAGGATGATCGCCGCCACGACCTGCTCGCCCCATTCGTCATCGGGGCAGCCAATGACGGCGCAGGCCGACACCGCCGGGTGTTCCATCAGCGCTAGCTCGACTTCCGGTGGGTAGACATTCAAGCCGCCGGTGATGACAAGGTCTTTGGCGCGCCCTTTGAGCATGTAATAGCCATCGGGCTCGCGCAGGCCCATATCGCCCGTGCGCAGCCAGCCGTCTTCGCTGAAGGCCTCCGCCGTCTTTTGCGCCTGGCGCCAGTAGCCCTTGAATACATGCGCGCCCTTGATTTGCACTTCGCCGACCTCGCCATCAGGCAGGGGCGCCCCAGTGGCAGGGTCGACGATGCGCGCCGAGACGCCGGGCAGGGGCAAACCGACCGAACCGACCCGGCGTTCGCTATGCAGCGGATTTGACAGGTTCATGCCGGTCTCGGTCATTCCATAGCGCTCGAGCAAGGTGACATTGAAGGTCCTCTGGTAGCCGAAGAAGAGGTCATCGGGCAAGCGGTCGGAGCCGGAGGTCATCAGGCGGAGATGGCTGAGATCGCAGCGCCGCTCGCCCGCTAGCTGATAGAGGCGGCGATGCATGGTTGGCACGCCCATGAAAACGGAGAAGCGCCCGGAGCGCAGCCGTTCCAGCGCCGCCGCCGCGTCAAAGTTCGGCAGCATCACCGCTGACGCGCCTGCGTGCAGCGCGCCATGCAGCGCCACCACCAAGCCATGCACATGAAAAATGGGCAGCGCATGTAGCAGGACATCGTCGTGGCGCCAGCCCCAGGCTTGGTGCAGCGCGCCGATATTAGCGGTCAAGTTGCCGTGGGTGATTTCCGCGCCCTTGGGACGGCTGGTTGTGCCGCTGGTGTAGAGCATCATCGCTGTTTGATCTGGATCCACCGGCAGCGGCACTCTTGCTTGCGGAGAGAAGCTTGCAACTTGCGATTCCCAGTTTTCGGTCGGATTGATGCATACGGATTGCACTGGCGCCGGAAGCTCGGACCGAATCGCCTCAATCTGTTGCTGCTTGCGCCAATCGGCGATAAGAAGACTCGCTTCGGAATCGGTCAGAAAGTAGCTCAGTTCGGCGGAGGGATAAGCTGGATTCAAGGGCAAGAAGATCGCGCCGATCCGCATCGCGGCCAGGTGCAAGTATATGAAAGGCAAGCTTTTCGGCAGTTGTACGGCGACGCGATCGCCGCGCGCTATGCCCTGGGAGAGAAGGTATTCGGCTGTACGATTGACCGTCGCCTCGAGCGCTCCATAGGTGACGGGCGAGCCATCGACAAATTGGATAGCGACTTTGTCCGGCTGATGGCGACAATGCTGCGCCAACGTATCGAGAAACATGATCGTCATTTAACCACATTGAATGCAGTGAGCACAGCGATTTTCCAAGGGGGCTTAAGCGGCGGTATTCCAAGGCATTGCGCCAATACCATGCAAGCTACTAATTGGTTGGCGGGCGACCCATGGGGCGCGCCTACACTTTATGCGCTTTACCGGGCGACCAGAATGACGACCGAGCGCGCGCCGACGATCATGGCGTTTTGGTCTTCCAGCCGGATTTCGCGCCCGGGCGGGTAACTGTCATCGGGCGGCGCCATGCTCGTGTTAACCGCTACATGCCAGCGCAGCGGCTGCGGTGGACGCGGCAATTCGAAGGCGGCCGTCTCCCAATAGGCATTCATGATCAGGTATACGATATCGGCTGCAGCCGCTTCCTCGGCCGCTTCAGCGCTGCAAAACATCACCGCGAGTTGGCGGCTTTCATGCGACCAATCGGGCGCCCACGGCTCGCGGCCATGGAAGGAGACGCTATCGGTAAACTGGTCGCCATTGGCAACGGCTGCTGGCTGATGCTTCAAATATGCGCGCCGGCGCAGGACCGGGTGCGCCAGGCGGAATTGAATGAGATGGCGCAGAAATGTAAAAAGCGCCTCGTTCGCGGTAAGCGCGCTCCAATCCAGGTAATTGATAGCATCGTCATGGCAATAGCTATTGTTATTGCCGCCTTTGCTGTGGCCGATTTCGTCGCCCATCCACAGCATTGGCACACCCTGACTGACCAAGAGTATGCTGAGGAAATTCTTCATTTGCCGCTGGCGCAGAAAGTTGATTTCCGGTTCGTCGCTTGGTCCTTCCCAACCGCAATTCCAGCTAAGATTCTCATCCACGCCATCGCGATTTTCTTCGCCGTTGGGCAGATTGTGTTTGTTGTTGTAGCTCACAAGGTCGCGCAATGTGAAGCCATCATGGGCGGTGATGAAATTGACCGATGCCCGCGGTCCGCGATCGCCATAGATATCGGGCGAGCCTTGCACCCGCGCCGCCATCGCGCCGACCATGCCCGCATCACCTTTCACGAAGCGGCGCACATCATCGCGAAAGCGTCCATTCCATTCAGCCCAGCGGCCGTAGGCGGGGAAGCTGCCCACCTGATACAAGCCGCCGGCGTCCCAGGCTTCGGCGATGAGCTTGGTATGCGCCAACAGCGGATCGTAAGCCAACACTTCAAGCAAGGGAGGGTCTGGGTCGGGTACGCCTTCCGGGTCGCGCCCCATACTCGAGGCTAAATCAAAGCGGAAACCATCGATATGATATTCGCTAACCCAATAGCGCAGGCAATCCAGCAAGACGACGCGCACGACCGGATGATTGCAATTGACGGTATTGCCCACACCGCTGAAATTGTAATAGCTGCCATCCGGCTTCAACAAATAGTAGATGCTGTTGTCGATCCCGCGGTAGGATATCGTAGGTCCATTTGCGTTGCCTTCGGCGGTGTGGTTGAAAACGACATCCAGCCAGACCTCGATGCCATTGCGATGGCAAGCTTTGACGAGGGATTTGAGTTCATCAATTGGATCGCCACAGGCGGCATAGCCCGCTTTCGGCGCGAAAAAGCCGACAGGATTGTAGCCCCAGAAATTCGTCAATGGATCGCCGGTTTCGGGATTCTTAAGGTCGTTGTCCAATTCGTCGAATTCGAAGACCGGCATCAGCTCGATGCAGTTGACGCCCAGCTGCTTCAGATATGGGATCTTTTCTATTATGGCGGCGAAGGCGCCGGGCGCGCTTACCTCCGACGACGGATGCGCGCTAAAGCCACGTGTATGCATTTCGTAGATGATAAGATCTTCCAGCGGAATGTTAAGCTGCTGATCGCCTTCCCAATCGAAGTCGTCAACATGTGGGCGGGCGCGATAAGGATAGACGCCCTCGCGCGTGCCGGATTCGCCCCATTTGTCCAGCCCGCCGATCGATTTGGCGTAAGGATCCAGCAGGATTCGCTGCGGGTCAAAACGATGACCATTGGCGGGATCGAAGGGACCATCCAGGCGAAAGCCGTATTCGATTTGGTCCGGGTCCAGATCGAGGACCGTCATCGCATAGACATCGCCGGTCCGGAAGGAATCAAGGAAGGGAATCTCCACCAGTGGCGTCTCGGCGCCGCGCTCAAACAGGACGAGACTGCAGGAATGGGCATAACAGGAAAAGATCGAGAAATTAATGCCTTCCGGCAGGACCGTCGCGCCAAAGGGACGCGGTCGACCCGGTCGAAATCTGAATTTGCCAAGCTTGTAATTCGGCAGGAAACCCATAGTGCAACTCTAACAGAGTTCAATCCCCTATACGACAATTATAGCCAAAAGCAGTCCCTTTCCGACGAGAAGTTGAAGAATCGCTTGAAACTTGGCATACTAACAGTCGTTAAATTCAAGAAGCTGGCTCACTACCGTTCGCGATGCAGCTACTTCATCGTTTAGAGCGGCTGGTTTGGCGCAGTGAGGGGCTCGCAGAGTCCCGCTTATAAGGGTGTGGCTTCTTTGAACATAAGCTCGAGTTTTTCCGAGTCCGCGTTGGCGGGTCGCCTCAACCGATTGATAGACTTCGCGCCGGTTCTCATTGCCTTGCTGCTGGCGCTGGTTGTGTCCTCGGTCTTGCTCATAGCGCTGAACGCGAATCCCTTTGAAGCCTTCGACTTCATGCTGAAAGGGGCGGTGGGTTCCGAGAATGCGACGGCCGAGACCCTGGTCAAGGCAACGCCAATTCTCTTTGTCGGGATCGGCATCACGATTGCTTTCCGCGGCGGCATGATTAATATCGGTGGGGAAGGGCAGATGATCGCGGGCGCCTTGGCCGGTGTGACAGTCGCGCTCGTACTCGGGGAGGCGCGGGTTCCGGCGGAAATGGCGAAGACGCCCGGCGCCTTTGACTTGATCATCGTAACCTGTTCGCTGCTTGGCGGCTTTCTGATGGGCGCCCTTTATGGCGGTTTGGCCGGCTTTCTCAAAGCGTATTTCGATGTCAACGAGATCTTGAGCACGATCATGCTCAATCAGATCGCCGTGCAGATGATGAACTTCTTGCTCAACGGAATATTGCTGGATCCGGCGGAGGCGGGCTTCAACAACATCCCCAAGACAGCAAGGCTGGTGACTGCGGCGCAGCTTCCGCGTCTATCGCTGCCCATCGGTGATCCCTGGCTGTTCGCGCGAACGCGCTTGCATTGGGGTTTGATCATCGCGATGGTGTTGGCTGTGATCATTTACATTTTCTTGTGGCGCACGTCCTGGGGTTATCGTATCCGGGCGACCGGCGAGAATCAGCGCGCCTCCAGTTACGCCGGCATAAACGTGAAGCGGCAGATGATGTTTTCGATGTTTCTGGCGGGCGGCTTCGCTGGTTTGGCGGGCGTGGTTCAGGTTTTGGGATTGCAATACCGCTTGCAGACCGATGGGTCGCCGGCGGGTTTTACGGGCGCGGCCGGCTTCAACGGTATTGTGGCGGCGCTCTTCGGCGGGCTAAACCCGATAGGCGCGATACCGGCGGCGGCGTTTTTCGGCGGGCTGCTGGTTGGCGCGCAGAAGATGCAGCGAGAGTTGGGGGTACCAGCTTCGCTGATTACGGCGGTCAACGGCTTGATCGTCGTCTTCGTCGTCAGCAGCGAGATATTCATCCTGCAGCGCAGCAAGCGGCGGGTTAGCGTAGTAGAAAATGAATCCCCCACCGGCGGTCCCACAAAGAAGAAGGGACTTGCCTCTGACCAAGCTGGCGCTGGGGACGGGGACGACTGATGGGCTTGGATGACATCCTCACCGCCAGCGTCTTCGCCTCGGCGATTCGTTTGGCGACGCCCTATATCTTCGCCTCATTGGGCGAGACCTTCGCCCAGCGCAGCGGCGTGCTCAACCTGGGCGTAGATGGCATGATGCTGATGGGCGCATTCACCGGTTTCTACGCAGTCTACGTGGCGCAAACGAATGCAGCGATGAGTGAACCGATGAGTTTGCTATTCGGCGTCGCGGTGGCTTTGATCGTCGGTGGATTGATGGGCTTGGCCATGGCATTCGTCAGCGTGACGCTGAAGGCAAAACAGGGCATCAGCGGCATCGGCGTATACCTGTTTGGGCTGGGTTTGAGCGAGCTGCTCTTCCAGCAATGGGTGGGCACACCGAAGTCGGTCAGCGGATTCCCGCGGATCAACTTTCCGGTTTTGACCGATTTGCCGATCGTGGGCGAGATCTTTTTCCATCATAACTTGCTGGTTTATGTGGCTTTCGCGTTGGTGCCGATTTCCGCCTATATGCTCAATAATACGACCTTCGGATTGATGATAAGGGCGGTGGGGCAGAATCCGGAAGCGGCTGATGCGATGGGCGTGAGCGTGACGCGCGTGCGATATGCCACGACCACGATTGGCGGCGTATTGGCTGGTTTGGCGGGGGCGTCGCTCTCGATCGCGCTGATCAACCTCTTTCAGCAGAACCTGACCGCCGGGCAAGGTTTCATTGCGGTGGCGCTGGTGTACTTCGGCGGCTGGCGGCCCTGGACGGTGGCGGCCGGCGCCATGCTCTTCAGCTTCGTAAACGCTTTGCAGCTGCAGATCAAGGTGATAGGCGCGGACATCCCGTCTGAGTTTGCAGTGATGGCGCCTTATGTGATTACGATCATCGCGCTAGTTTTCGCCACCAAGCGTCATGAACAGCCGACGGCGCTGACCAAGCCTTATGAGCGGGGGGAGTAATTGGCAGACGCTCAGTTAAATGTTTGCCTATTCAAAAAGTGTTGATTTAAGGGAGTAGATGATGAGATACATACTGGTGGCATCATTGTTGGCTGTCTTTGTGCTAACGGGCGCAGCGACCTTAGGGCAGGATGAGGTGTTTCGCATTGCGGCTTTGATGCCAAGCGCCACCAATGACCTGGCCTTCAGCCAGAGCATGTATGACGCCTTGGTGGCGATTCAAGAAGAACTCGGGGAAGAGGCTTTTGAGTTCACCGTTCAGGACAGCACCTACATCGTAGATGACGCCGCGGTCGCGCTGCGCGACTGGGCCGCTTCGGGCGAATTCCAGCTGGTGATCGCGCATGGCTCTCAATACGGTCCCATTGTGGAGGAGTTGGCGGTTGAATTCACCGATGTGTCTTTCGCCTGGGGGACGCGCCAAGATACCTTCGGCATGGATAACGTGTACAGTTATGCCGCGGCATCGGACGAAGGCGGGTATTTCAATGGCGTGCTGGCGGCGCACCTGACTGAGACGGGCGTGGTCGGCTTGGTGGGACCGATTGAGGTCGGCGATGGCAAGTTATATGCGGATGGTTTCGCCAACGGCGTCGCGTCGGTGGATGAAGAGATTGACGTCAACATCGTATTCATTGGATCGTTTAGCGATGTGCCGCTGGCGACCGAGGCGGCGGAGACGCATATTGCCAACGGCGCCGATATTTTGACCGGCACGGCGCAGATGGTGGTTGGTCCGATTGCGGTGGCGGTGGCGAACGATGTGCTATGGTTCGGTTCCGATGCCAGCCAGGATGAACTATCTGAAGATATTGGCGTTGCATTCCAGATTTACAAATGGGAAGTCCTGCTGCTGGATATGATTGCCAATATCAAGGATGGCATTTTGGGTGGCGAATACTACAAGCTGACGCTTGAGAACGAAGGACTTGTGATGGAATTCGACAAGGACTTCGAAATCAGCGATGAATTGATGGCGGTAGCCGATCAAGTGATCGCCGGCATCGTCTCGGGCGACATTGTGCCGATTCCTGAGATGATGGAGGACGATATGGCGGACGAAGAGACTGAGGAAGAAAGCGAAGACTAGTCCAGGAGAGGAAGGGAAGCAGAGATATTCCACTGTTTATTCTCGGGCGGATTCGCCCGGTATAAAGCAAACAATCCATAAAAGGAGAAAGTACGCATGAAGAAGGTTCTACTGCTCTCACTGATAGTCGCCCTGTTTATTGGGGTGATGCCGACGATGGCGCAAGACGTCTTTCGTGTTGCCGCCGTAGCGCCCAGCGCGACGAACGACCTCGCCTTTAGCCAAAGCATTTACGATGGCCTGATGGCGATTCAATCGGAGATGGGTGAAGACGCCTTCCAGTTCGATTTCCAGGATGGCACTTTCATCGTGGATGATGCCGCTGTCGCCCTGCGCGAATGGGCGGCTTCGGGCGATTACAATCTTGTGATCGCGCACGGTTCGCAGTTTGGCTCGGTGGTGGAAGAGCTGGCGGCGGAATTCCCCGAAGTCAGCTTCGCCTGGGGCACGGACGAGAATACCTTCGGCTTGGACAACGTGTTTGCCTACACGGCGGCTGCCGATGAAGGCGGTTTCGTCAACGGCGTGATCGCCGGCTTGATGACGGAATCGGATGTCATCGGCGTTGTCGGTCCGATTGAAGTGGGCGATGCCAAGCTTTATGTTGATGGCTTCGTCGCTGGCGTAGGCGCTTCCAACCCCGATGCCACGGTCAATGTGGTGTACATCCAGTCCTTCAGCGATGTGCCGCTGGCGACCGAGGCGGCTGAGACCCATATCGCCAATGGCGCCGATATCCTCACGGGAACGGCGCAGATGGTGGTTGGCGCCATCGCCGTCGGTAGCGAGAACGGCGCGCGCTGGTTCGGTACGCAATCTAGCCAAGCGGAGCTGGCCGGCGATTCCGCCGTTGCCTTCCAAGTCTACAAGTGGGAGGTCATTTTGGCGGACATGATCGGGCATATCCAGATGGGTGTGCTCGGCGGCGAGTCCTATAAGCTGACACTGGCCAATGGCGGCTTGGTGATGGAGTTTGCCGGGTAGGGCGGCTGCACAGCAGCGGCATTTGAGTGCAAAAGGGCGAGCCACCGGCTCGCCCGTACAACCCCATCCCCCGGCCCCTTCCCCAGCGAGCAAGGGAAGGGGAGCAAAAGAGCGCTGGATTGGGATTTGAGAAAGGGCGAGACAAGGGGCGCGTAGACACTGACCGCCGACACCGCCCGTCGCTCGCCTGTACAGGGCAATCGAGTTAGGTGGGCGACATGATACCGCGCGTAGACTCTGCGGTCCCGTCGCCCCTACCAGATGGCAATTGTTCATGGCAGAGATGGTTAAACAGAAGTCGGATTTGCTGCCGACTGGGCACGCGCCGATCAGCGAGTTGGAGATGATCGGGATTGTTAAGCGCTTTCCCGGTGTGCTTGCGGCGGATAGCATCGACTTTGATGTTCAAGCGGGCGAGATTCACGCGCTGCTGGGCGAGAATGGCGCGGGCAAGTCCACGCTAATGAAGATGCTCTACGGCCTCTATCATCCAGACGAGGGGCAGATTCGCATCAACGGCGCTGACACCATCATCCGGAACCCGCAGGACGCGATTCAGCACGGCATCGGCATGATTCATCAGCATTTTATGCTGGTGCCATCGTTGACGGTGGCGGAGAATATCGCGCTGGGCATGAAGTCTTCACGCGGCGCCCGCCTGGATCTGGATGTGGTCAGCCGGCGCGTGCTCGAGCTCTCGGAGATTTACAATCTAAGAGTCGATCCGGATCTGCCAATTTGGCAGTTGGCGGTCGGCGAGCAGCAGCGGGTCGAGATCCTGCGCGCGCTCTACAAGGGCGCGGCGCTGCTGATTCTCGACGAGCCGACGGCGGTGCTGACGCCCCAAGAAGTAGACGGCTTGTTCCGCATCCTCAAGCAATTGGCGGAGGACGGGCACGGTCTGGTTTTCATCTCGCATAAACTGCATGAGGTGCTGGAAATCAGCCATCGGGTTACGGTGCTGCGCGATGGGCGGCGCGTCAACTCGATCCCTACAAGCGAGGCGACGCGCCCCAAGCTGGCCGAAATGATGGTGGGGCGGCCCGTACTGCTGGAATACGACAAGCAAGCAGCCGACCCGCGCGAAGACCGCTTGATTCTGGACGGCATCAGCGCGCTGAGCAATCGCGGTACTGTCGGCCTGGATGATGTATCGCTGCGTTTGCGCGGCGGCGAGATTGTTGGCATCGCCGGCGTTTCCGGCAACGGTCAGCAGGAGTTGGCGCAATGCATCTGTGGCTTGCGACCGCTGACGGCGGGCAGCGTGACGGTGGATGGCAACGATGTCAGCAATGCGCATCCGTCTTCGCTGAACGCCATCGGTTTGTCGCATATCCCGGAAGAGCGCATGCTTGATGGCGTGATTAAGGAGTTCAGCGTCGCCGAGAATTATGTCTTGCAGGATCATGGGCATCCGAAGTTCACGCGCGGGAAAATCTTCATGCTCTTCCACAAGATCCGCGAATTCTGCCGGCAGGCGATTGCGACCTACGAAATCAAGACACCGAGCACGGAGACGTTGGTCAAGAGTTTGTCGGGCGGGAATATCCAGAAGCTGGTGCTGGCGCGTGAGCTATCGCGCGACCCCGGTGTGCTGATCGCGGCGCAGCCGACGCGCGGCGTCGATATCGGCGCCACCGAATATATTCATCAGCGGCTGCTGCAGGAGCGCGACAACGGCACGGCGATTCTGCTCATCAGCGAGGATTTGGATGAGATTCGGGCGCTGTCCGACCGGATCGCGGTGATGTATGAGGGTCGGATTGTGGGCGAGGTGGAGAATCGGGATGTGGATATTGAGCATCTGGGTTTGTTGATGACGGGTGGGGGGTAAATCCCAATCGACGGACACCTACTCACAATCTTCACTGGGAATCCCATAGAGAAAGAAGGGAAGCTTGTAGCGCTTGGCTACCGCCACATGTAATCTACTCTCGCTTCCAGGCGCCATCCGCATCTTTGACCCAGCCACTAGGCGTATAGGGTTGGCATGATTCTGGGAGTTGTGGTTCATCGGCGCGCTCCGCAAACTCAATCCGCGTTGGCTTGCCTGTCAATTCGCGCACGAAGTCGCCGATGCGCAGCGCCGTTTCTTCCTCAGCCCGCTCCAGAATACCAAATTCGATCATCTCCTCAACGAATTGCATGAGCGCGTCAGCCTGCGCCAACTGTCGCACCATATCCCAATCAGCTTGTAACAAGGTCACCGAGTGTTGATTCTGCTCGATATGCTCGATACGGCAGCTGGTAATAACCGGCGTGGGCAACGTCAGTGTGTAGGTATCATCCGCGAAGCGTATACTTCCCTCGTCTATCGCGTCAAAATTTATGCCGGCTTCAACAGCACCGATGGCTTTGTGATTGGCGCTGTAGTAGCCGGAGTTGAGAATGCCTTCGTGGATTTCCACTTTGATATCTGTCTTGGCAACTTCTGATGTGACGGTGACAAGCCGGCCAATGCCGGAAATGCTGTTGACGATGGTCAGTGGCGAACGCACATAAGCAGCAGCCTCGGGGAAGAAGAATTCACGAACTTGATGTGTCGCGCCAATCAAATAGCCGCCAACGACAATGCCAAGCAGCAACAGAACAATTGAAAACCAGTTTCTGCCAACAAACTTGAGAAACGCCATCATTTCGCCTCCAACGGACAAGGAATAACGCTGACATCATTAGATGTTCTCTATTCTATTACGTCTTCATTCAGTAGTAGTTTTGCCCCAGCTGCTGGGCTATCGTTGTTCTAGTGGGGGATGCCGCTGTGATTGAAAGCCTATTCGATTCTTGTCTGATAATCTTGAGCAGCTTGTCTAAAGACAGGACCGATGCTTCCTGATCCAGACTCTCGAATGAATCGCTTCTTGCGCCTTTACCGTGCGATGTCGTCGTCGGTGGTGGACGCCTTTTGCTTCACCAATCCCATCCTCAACGCCGCGCTGCACATCGCCTGCGCGCCATTCGTGCTCGAGCTGACGCGTCTCGCGCTCAAAATGGAAGCCATAATAGCGCGCGACGGCCACCTGAAAGGCGCGAGCGAGTGGCTGGTGGCTATCGGGTCGAGGGGTATCCACATTCAGGGCGCGGAGAATGTGCCCTTGACGGGACCGGTGTTATTCGTGGGCAACCACGCGGGCTTGGGCGACGCCCATGCGTTGCTGGCTGCTTCGCCGCGGCGGGACACGCATTTGCTGGTGAATGACTTCGGCATCTTGCCGGGTTTGCGCGCGCTGCGCCGTCATGTAATCGTGGTGGATCAGCGCCTTCCGCTTGGTTCGATGAAGGCGGCGCTGCGGCATTTGCGCGCGGGCAAGTCGCTGCTGCTGTATCCACGCGGGGAAATCGAAGCCGACCCGGCGCTCTACCTGGAAGCGGCGCTGGAGACGCTGCCACAATGGTCGCGCAGCGTCGAGCTGCTGGCGCGTCATGTCCCGGACTTGGTCATCGTGCCCTTCGCGGTGGGCGGCGTGATCTCGCGCGCGGCGCTGCGAAATCCACTCGTCCGGCGCTATCGAGACCATGACAAACGGCATTTTCTGGCCGCGACATTCCAGATGATGTTTCCCGTTTATCGCGATCCGATCATCAGCCTCTTCTTCGGCGGCGCGCTGCATGGACGCTGCGCGACGCGCGCGCGTGTACTGGCGCAGATGGCGGCGCTTCTGAGGCGAGTCCATGACGAGCAGCGGGCTTAGGGTGTGGGCAGCGGGTAGCGTGTATATGCTGGCGGGCATTGAACCTGTCCATTTGTCGCTTACGCGCCATAATAACCTAGTCATTTGTCAGCCCGATATCCGCCGATAGCTTATGAGCCAGTGGTCGAACAACAATCCAGCGCAGAATACGTTTGAGTTGTGGCTAAGCTATTGGAACCTGCTCATCTCATTGACCAGCCGCGATATTCGCGCGCGCTATCGGCGCACATTTCTGGGTCCGCTTTGGGCGATCATACCGGCGATTCTGTCGACAGTGATTCTGAGTTTTCTTAGCGGCTTGGTTGGCGCGAGCAGTGAAGGCATGCCGCGGCTGGCTTTTGTCATGGCGGCCACCGTGCCCTGGACCTTCTTCCAGAGCTCGGTTGTTCGCATTCCCCACGGCGTGCTGGCAAATGGCACTATCCTGCGCAAGATGCCGGTGCCGCGCCAGGTTTTCCCCTTCGTCGTCATCATGACTACGGCTTTCGACTTCCTCATGTCCGGCATTGTGCTCGTTGTTGTCCTGCAGCTTTTCCGCATTCCGATCACGGTAGCTTGGTTGTGGTTGCCGGTGTTGATCGTGATGACCGGCGCGATGGGCTGGGCGGTCGGCATCGGCATTTCCGCCTTTACGATTTACCGCCGCGATGTTTTGCATGGCATCCAATACTTCATGCAGGTCTGGCTGTTTCTGACGCCGGTCATGTATTCGTCGCATGAATTGCTGGCGCAGTTTCCGCTGCTTCATACGCTGAATCCGGCTGTCGCGATCATGGATGGCTTTCGCAAAGTACTGGTATTTGGTCATGCGCCGAATGTCGGCGGCTTGCTGATCAGCCTGCTATTCATTTGCCTCGGCTTGCTGATTGCCTTCCCGCTTTATCAGTTCATGTCGCGATATTTTGCCGATGTATTATAGTCCGCGCGCTGGACAGAGACGGATTCGTTGATGGTTGGCGATTTTGCCATTCAGGCGCAGGGGGTGTGGAAGCGTTACGGCTTGCCTTTGCGCCCCTGGCTGCGGCGTAAAATTGATCGCTTTCGCGGCGAATATCTTGCTGACCGCGAAGCTTACGGTCCTTGGGCGTTGCGCGATGTCTCCTTCGAGGTCGGGCATGGTGAATCGCTGGGAATTGTCGGCAAAAACGGGGCGGGAAAGAGCACCTTGCTGAAGCTGATCGCCGGCGTAAGCCCGGCCACTTGCGGAGAGGTGGAAGTCAGTGGGCGGCTCTTTCCTATGATTGAGCTAGCTGCTGGGATTCACCGCGACTTGACGGGTCGCGAAAACATCAAATTGCTAGGCGCGATTATGGGCTTCAGCGCGCAGCAGATGGAGGCGAAAACAGAAGAAATCGAAGACTTCGCCGAATTGGGCGATTGGCTGGACAAGCCAGTCTGGCAATATTCCAGCGGTATGCAGGCGCGGCTGGGTTTTAGCGTCGCCGTCAATGTCGACGCCGATGTTCTTTTGATTGACGAAGTGCTTTCGGTCGGGGATATTAATTTTCAGAAGAAATGTCTGAATCGAATGGACGAGCTGTCCAACAGCGGCGTAACCGTCATCTTTGTTACGCACAATCCCTATTCGATTGAGCGGATCTGCGATCGGGCGCTCTACTTGCAGGACGGCCGGATCACCGCTGCCGGCTCGCCTGGCGATATCCTCAACGCCTATTTTCATGGCGCGATGGATCGTTCGACTGTGATCGCGCCGAAGGACAAGGTCGCTGCTGACTTGCGCGAAGGCACGGGCGCCTTTCGCATCGCCAACATCAGCATGCATGACGTGGACAGCGAGAACGAAGTGACCAGCTTCTTGACCGGCGACTCTGTACTCTTTCGCATTGCGCTTGATGTAAAGGAATCTGTGCGCAGTTACCGCTTTTCCTTGCGCATCGTTGATCCGGCCAGCACCGTGATTAGTTTTGTCGATCTGCCAATATCTTCACGCCACTCGCTTGCCTTGGAGCGCGACAGCGTATTGGAATGCCGCATAGACAATATCAACCTGCTGCCCGGGCAGTACTGGATCGATTTGGTGGCGAGGGAAATTGCCGGTCCCGTTATCGATTCTGTGTCTTACGCCTATACCTTCAATGTCTTCGGCGGCAGAGAGGTGATTGAGCAGATGGAGCATCGCGGCATCGTTTACCTGCCCGCGAGCTGGACGCTAGTCGAGCAGAGCGCGCTGACCGCTCAACGCGGCGAGATGCTATGACGCGAACAAGGCGCCTTCGCTGATCGGCCGCAAAATGCGAATCCCTTACGCGATAGAGACCTAAAGCATACGGCGCCAAGCAAGCCCGTTACTTTACCCGATAGAAAGGACGATATATGGAATTAATGCGCTCGGCGATGCGGATTCCCCGCCGCGGGACGCAACCGCCCGTCTTCCCGTTGTAAGAGCGTCTTGATCTTTCAGCGACTCTGCCTTCCCTGCAGGACGGGTAACCATGTTTCCGGAGGGGACGCGCCGACCCTGAAAACTCCCAATTAAGTTATCGGCACTTTTCTAATCGAGAATCGGCCAGTGTGCGTCATTTCATTTCCAGCCTCGGTCCATGAATCATTGATTTGTGATAGCGATGAAGCGGCTTTATCGTGTAAACTCCGCCGGAGAGAATTCGGCCGACGCTACTCCGAAATACCATTCGAGCGAATGGTTCGCGCATCGACCTAACCAAAGGGATTGAAGGAGGCGCCATGCCTGACAGTTGAAGAGATCTTATCTGGTTAACCGACCATCCTGTAAACAAGAAAGGACAGAGGAAATGAAACGCTTCACCAGAATTCTCCTATTGGCGGCTTTGGCAGTTCTGTTGAGTTCCGCTTTTGGAACGGTTGTCGCGCAAGACGAAGAAGTCACGCTTGACCTATGGATGTTTCTGGACGGCAGCGGCTTTTTGCCCTCAGTGGTCGAGGCATTTGAAGCTGCGCATCCAAACATCAAGGTCCGGATCACTGATGTGCCGGAAGGCGAATATGTCACCAAGGTCGATACCTCCTTCCTAGCTGGCGAGCCGCCGGATATCGCTTTCCCTTATTTGAAACGTTGGATCCGGGCTGGGCTGGTCGCGCCAATTGACGAAGCCTTGGAGGCGGCGGGCGTGAATCTCGAAGACTATAATGCTGGCGCTGTTTCGAGAAATTGCACGCTGGACGGTCATGTTTACTGCCTGGGCACCTTCACCGCCGGGTACAACATTTTCTACAACAAGGACCTGTTTGATGCCGCTGGGATTCCGCATCCATCGCCCACGGCGCCGATGACAATTGACGAATATGCCGCCATCGCGATGCAGTTGTCCGTCCCCAGCGACGACCTCGCGGAGCGTGTCTGGGGCGCCACCCTTCCCTCACCCTGGTGGATGGATCCGGCCAACAATTACAATGAAAACGGGCGCAGCGTCATGGGTTTCGTGAATGACGAGAACACCGTGCATTTCTATCAGGTAGTCGCCGATTTGCACGCCAGCGGCAGTGTGCTGACCAGCGCCGATCTCAGCCTGGCCGGCGGCTCAACCGCTGATCTGTTGGCAGCCGGCAAACTGGCGATGTCCACTGAAGACACCCCGCTGGCCCAGCCGCTCTTGGAAGCAACCGATATCAATTGGGGCACGGCGCCGCCACCGGTAGAAGCAGCGGGCCAAGAACCTTGGGTCTACACTGGCTCCGATGAATTGATGGCGCTCAGTGGCAGCGATCATCTTGAAGAGGCGCTTCAGTTTGTGCTCTTCTGGGGAACTGAAGGCAATAGAATGCGCCTTGAGGCTGGTGGGCTGCCGCTGAATATGCGCATGGCGGAAGAAATGAATTGGGCGGCGGGTAGCGCGGGCCGCGAAGAAATGCTGGCGACAATTCGGCTCGGCCGCGCCACCGTCTTTGTTCCCAATGTCTGGAATGCCTATGGGCACCTGAATGAGGCGCTCACCATCCTGATGATTGAGGACGGCATGTCTGCGCAGGATGCGCTTGATGAAATGGCGCCCATCATTCAGGATGACCTCGATCAAATCTGGGAAACCTGGGAACAACTCGATTCCTAGCAATTGCTTTGCCGACATGGCGCCGTGGGAAGCTGCGGCGCCGTGCTTGTGAACTTCTAGCTCATGCAAGTGATTAAACTGTCCAGCCTTAGAGACCGGTTTCAAGCAAGACGGATGTTGGGAACGATGGAACGGCGCGAAGAACGCGTCGCCTTCCTCTTCCTGTCGCCCTGGCTTATCGGCTTGGTTGTCTTCATCATTGGTCCGGTCATCGCTTCCTTGCTCATCAGTTTGACGGACTGGAACCTGCTCACGCCACCCAAGTGGGTTGGCTTGAAAAACTATGAGAAGATGTTTTCCGATCGCGACTTTTACAACTCGCTTCGGGTGACATTCCGGTTTGTCATCATGTCGCTGCCCGTCTATACCGTGGTCGGTCTTTCACTCGCCTTGCTGCTCAATCAACGCATACGCGGCATGTACTTCTTCCGCACGGTGCTGTTTATGCCATCGGTGATCGCCGGTACCGCGGTCGCCTTGCTGTGGTCGATTCTGCTGAATCCGGATATCGGCGTGATCAATCAGGTCTTGCAAGCGATTGGCATCGCCCATCCGCCCCGCTGGCTCGCCAGCCGTGATTGGGCGATACCGGCGGTTATCCTGATGGGTCTATGGGGCATCGGCGGCGGGGTCATCATCTACCTGGCCGGATTACAGAATATCCCGCCCCACCTCTACGAAGCGGCGACCATTGACGGCGCCAATTCCACCCAGAAATTCCGCTTCGTGACCTTGCCAATGCTAACGCCGAGCATCTTCTTCCAGCTTATCACCGGTCTGGTCGGCGCTTTCCAGGTCTTTGATGTGGCTTATGTGCTGGCTGGTCGAGGCGGCACTCGCGCCAGCGCGCTCAAGTTTTATCTCCTCAACGTCTATGAAGAAGGCTTCCAGAATGGGCGCTTTGGTTATGCCTCCGCGCTTTCCTGGGTATTGGTGGTTATTGCAGCCGTCGTCATTTTGATCACCTTTCGCACCTCCGAACGCTGGGTGTATTACGAGAGCGAAGAGGATAAGGCTTAGTCATGGGCAGCAATCCATCGCTGACGCCATCCCACGCCTCTACTGCGCGGCGGCTGCACGATGATATTATTCCGCGGGCGCGCAAACTCCTGCGCCTGCTTGTTCTCTACGCGATTCTCTTGTCCCTGTGCGGCTTCGTGCTGCTTCCGGTCTCCTGGATGCTGACCGCGGCGCTAAAACCGGAAGCCGTCCCGACTCACAGCATCCCGCCGAAGTGGTTCCCTACCGAGCACTTCGAATGGCGCAACTTCGAAAAGGCGCTCTTGGACCCCGTGCGCCCTTTCCTGCGCTTCACGCTGAATACCTTGTTTATCTTTGGCGGCAATGTCGTCGGCACGATCTTCTCCTGTTCGCTGGTGGCTTACGCCTTCGCCCGGCTGCGCTTTCGTGGCAGTGGATTTCTGTTCAACGTCTTGATCGTCACCATGCTTATTCCCTGGCAATCACAGATGATTCCTCAATTTTTGCTCTTCCTTGAACTCGGCTGGTATGGGACCTACCTGCCCTTGATTGTGCCTTCTTTTACCGGCAATGCCTTCTTCATCTTTCTCATTCGTCAATACATGCGCACGTTCCCGCGTGATCTGGACGAAGCGGCTAAGATCGATGGTTGCAGCTACTTCGGCATCTTTCGCTTCATCATTTTGCCTTTATGCCGTCCGGTGCTGGCGGTGGTGGTGGTCTTCATGTTTCTCGGTTCCTGGGGCGATCTTTTGGGACCGCTGATTTACCTGAATAACACGGATCAGTTCACCATCGCTATCGGCTTGGCAAACTTCGCCACCAGCTACCGACCCAACACCAACCTGCTTATGGCGGCTAACCTGGTGATGATGATTCCGCCTATCCTGGTCTTCTTCTTCGCGCAGGAGCAGCTCATCGGCGGCATCGCCTCGGTGGGCTTGAAAGGGTAAGGGCTGCCTGCGAATGTGCTAGCAGGAAAAATCGCCTATTTTCAAAAATTGTGATAACCTTTTGGCGGCGTAATCCTTCGCCAGAACGCAAACAAGCGCCATGCCGGGCGCTTGTTTATTCTGAAAGGAGGAGGCTGTGAACGGTTACGTTTGCTTTAGGCTAACCGTTCGAGTCCACGGGCAATTGATGCTCGCGCTCATCTGGCATTTCAACCATGCCAGACGGCAGTAGCCACATACTCCCCTCAGTTATTGCTGAGAGGAGTATACAAGAATATCCCGCGAAAAGCAAGTTTTCTGTTGCTTTGTGGCGCAAGAGCATGAAAGACAGCATATGACTATAACTCGCCACAATTTCGCCGCCCAGCGTCGCAGATTGGTCAGCGATTTCCACCGGCCTAGCTATCATTTCATTGCGCCCTCAAGCTGGATGAACGACCCTAACGGCGTGATCCATTGGGGCGGCAAGTATCATCTCTTTTACCAGTTTCACCCGGAGAGTCCCCGCTTTGGTCTCGCGTATTGGGGTCATGCCGTGAGCGAGGACGCGATTCACTGGGAGGATCTGCCGGTTGCGCTCTCCCCCACCCCAGGGGGACCTGACGCGACCGGCTGCTGGTCGGGCTGTGTGATCGACAACGACGGCCTGCCGACGGCCGTCTATACCGGCGTTGGACCCGACGGTTATGGTCAGCAATCGCAGTGCATCGCCACCAGCCAGGATGTCTTGCTAACCTGGCAGAAATTCGCTGGCAACCCGATCCTCAGCGAAATCCCGGCGATATCCAAGCAGCCTTACGATCTGCGCGACCCGATGATTTGGCGCGAGGGCGAGACCTGGTATATGCTGCTTGCCTCACGCATTAAGGACATAGGCGGTTCCGTCTTTCTATACCGTTCGCCAGACCTGTTCCAGTGGGAATTCCTGCATCCGCTGTTGACCGGCAGCTATGCCAAAGATGGCTGCGTCTGGGAATGCCCCAGCTTCTTCCCCTTGGATGATAAATGGGTGCTGATCGTGGCCGGCAAGGGCCGCAGAATTCCCTTCACCGTCTTCTATTTCATCGGCGATTATGTCGATCAGCAGTTTAAGCCGGAGACCAGCGGAATCCTCGATCACGCCTATTTTTACGCGCCCTTCACGATGGAAGACGCGCGGGGCCGCCGCTTGCTCTGGGGCTGGCTGCGCGAAGGGCGTAGCGAAGAGGCGCATGTCGCCGCCGGCTGGGCTGGCTGCCACTCCATCCCGCGCGAACTGAGCCTGTGCAATGGACAGTTGTACATGGCGCCCCTGCCCGAGCTAAAGCAGCTACGCGCAGAGTCGACGGCGCTCAGCGACATCCGGCTGACCGGCGAAGACCGCGAGCTTGACATTGAGGGCTCGGCGCTGGATATCGAGCTTGAAATCATTGCGGAAGACATCGCTGGGTTGGCAGTCGCCTGCGCTCCAGACGGCAGCGAAGAAACGCGCGTCAGCTACGATCCGGCCAATCAACTGCTGCGCGTGAACCGTGAGCGATCGAGCTTGGGTACGGAAAACGAAACCTTTGCCCACGAAGCGCCGCACAAACTGGCGCCGGGTGAATCGTTGCAGCTGCGTATCTTGATTGACGGCTCGGTGTTGGAGGTCATCGCCAACGGGCGGACGAGCATCTGCAGCCGCATTTACCCGTCGCGCGCCGACAGCCAGGGTCTGCACCTATTCGGCAAGGGTCTCGTCGATAGAATGTCAGTCTGGCAAATGCGCTCCATCTGGCCGCAATAGTAATTCCAACCCCTCCCCGAAGCATCAGGAAGGGGGGTTTTCCTAGCGAGACAGCGGGTGTGCTTGCTGCATTTGGCAATACCGCTGCGCGTGTTACAGGGGCTTGACGGCAAGTTCATCAAAGTAAATGAAACCAGTTTGCGCAATCAGGGCGACGCCGCCGCCAGCCAAGGCATCCTCTGGGTCAATTGCTTCCAGCGCCTGCTCGCCATTGACGAATGCGGTCAGCCTGTTTCCTTCGACCCTCAACTTCAGATCGTATTCCTGCTCGACGGACCAGCCGGAGCCGGTTTCAGCCAAGACTGTTTCGCCATCCAGGACGCGAACGACGCGCGCTCTTTCGCCATCCAGCAGCAGCGCATAATAGCGTCGCAAGCCCTGCACGCGCACAGCGATCCCGCCGGCTTCGCAGATGCGCGGCATGGCGGTGGCGGCAAATTCATAGTCGATCCAGTCGCGCGTCCCCTGTATCAGCAGTCCGCGACCTTCGTTCTGTATCACGCGGTAGGCTTCCGTCCAGTAATCCCAGGAATCGAAACGCTCGCTGGAATCCAGGGCGTAAATCCAGGCTTTCTTCCAGAATGTTGGCCGCTTGCGTTTCTCGCGGCCCGCTTCGCTGATGAAGGGTCGGTTCAGCTGCACGTTGGGCGCGCCATCCCAAGTCAGCCAATCCAGATAGACGGCTCCGCTAACGCCATTCTCGCCGCTGATCTCGATTCCGATACAGGCGATGGGCTGGTTGCCGGTCTCCGGAACGCGCCATGACAGCTTGACTTCGGCGCCGGGCGCAAGCTCGACAGGATCGCCGCCGATGAGCGCCAGCGCGTCGTCTTCGTCGTAGTGGCGGGCGTAGAGCCGCAGCGACACCGGTTCCGCATTAGCTTTATCCGTCACTAGGCGCGCATGAACAACTTGTCCCGGATACAGCGTTGGCGATGCCAGCAACCGGTAACCGCGCTCGTCAAAATAATCGGCGATTTCTTTCGAGGGAATAAAGGTGAGCGTGGCTACCCGGGCGACCCGCCCTTTCGCCAGCCGCTGATAGCGAATCGCCAGCGATCGATCGCCGCTTTTGCTGTGCCCCGGCACATTCGATACGCTCACGGCATCCTTGGCTTCAGGACGGGTTTCGGACTCGAATCCCTGTACCGACCCTGGCAGGCTGAAGTGGTATCGCGCCCCATTCTTCGGGGCAAGCGGCGCCAACCCCTGCATGCCCCGCGCGATATTGACCAGATTGTAAGTTTCACCGACCGCATCGCTGATCGCGCCGCCACCATCCGCCGTCGGCAGATACAGGCGATCCGCTACCGGTCCGCGCCAGTCCGGTCCGGCGTCAATCCCAGATAAGCCATTCTTAATCCCCATAATGCAGCCGACATTGCCGGAGTTGCAGTCGGTGTCAAAGCCGGCGGTATTGACAACCATCAGCGACTGCTGAAAGTCGTCATCGCCATAGAGCAAGGCGAGAATGATGCGCGCATGGTTTGGCACGATATGGCAATTGCCGGGATAACGCTCACGGCTGTAATCGCGGTCGATCAGCGCAAGTGTCTGATGCCAGTCCGGCTGCCGAGCATGCCATTCGCGCACTTGCTCAATCATCCGGTAGGTGATCGAATCGGACGGGATCAAGGACAGGGCGCTGTCGATCAGCGTATTGATGTCCGATTCAATGAAGGCATGCGCTTCTAAAGCGGCGACCACTTGCGCGCCATAGATGGCTTCGCCGTCGTGGCTGACACAGGCCGCTCGCCGCGCCAGATCAGCCGCCAGCGCGGGGTCGCCGGGCGCGATCATGCCCCAGCCATCAATGAAGATCTGCGCGCCAATCTGCTCCGCCATGATCCGACCGTTGAGTTCCATCGAGCCGCTGCGCGGAGGCGCTATGCCATTTTTCAGCCGGAGATAAGCCGTATGTTCGGTAACATCACCGATACCGCCCCACCACAAAATGGTCTTGCCTTCGACGATGTAATTGAGCCAGGTCTGGCCGATCTGCGCCGGCGTCAATTCGAGGCTATTGCCGTAATCCGGCATGGCGCGTACAAAGGTGAAGGTTCCGGAGAGATCGTCATCAGTCACGATCAGCGGCTGGTCAAGCGCCTCATGCACATAATAGTTGATCTCGCCGAAGCGCTTCATGATCATCTCATACGACCAGCCTTCAATCGGGCGCCCCAGGTAGACGGCGATGATCTTGCCCAACACCCCGGCATAAACGCGTTCGACATAATCGGACGGAATTGTCATGGTTGATGCTCCAAGGCGGATTCCGAGTCGCATTCAGACCAGCGGCGCGATGGCGCGGCGCTAGGTTCCTTGAGGAGTTGGCAACTCCGGCGCGAATTGGTAATCCGGCTCGGTCCGCTGGCGCAGCAATATCGGGATGATCTGCCGCCAGGTCCCGATGATTCCCTGACAGGGCTCGGGCATGTCGTGCTTCACGATCCGGTGCAATTCGGGCAGGTTGTAGAAGGGCACAGCGGCGTACATGTGGTGCTCGATGTGGTAATTCATCTGCCAGTAAAGGAAAGCCAATATCGGATTGAGGGCGATGGTGCGCGTGTTGATGCGATAATCGGGCGTGTTGTCGGTCAAGCCGATATGTTGCGCGACATTCAATAGATATTGAAAACCGCTGGCGTAAAAGGATCCGAAGGTCACCAGCACCGCCAGCATCCACCAACCGGTCAGCGCGGAGATCACGACGATCAGCCCGTGACCGATGATGAGCGCGCGCGCCCAATTGAAGAGCGCTCGCCGGCCTTTCACGTTTTCGGGCGGGAAGAGTACCCGCTCCCAATCATCTTCAATGTTGCCGAAACATAGTCTAAGTGTGTGCCGCATGCGCAAGAAGAAGCCGCGTACATTGATGAAGGCAAACAGGAGATAAGATTTGAGCGTGAATTTGACCGGCAGCACCACTTCAGAATCATCTGGCGGGTGCAAGGTATAACGGTGATGCGCCTGATGGCTCGCCCAGAACGAGATGTGACTGAACCAGCCGAGGAAACTAAAAATGTGGACAAAAAACTCATTTAGCCATTGGGTTTTGAAAACGGTTTTGTGGCAGAATTCGTGGTGACCATTAACAGTAAACTTCTGCAAAGATCCATACAAGAAAATCAGCGCGATGACGACCAGCCAATGCGCCCGCCCGACCGAATACCAAGCCAGCCCCCCCGTGATGACGAGCACCCCCAGGAAAGCCAAAGTCTGCGCCATTCCCTTGGCGTCGCTGCGCTGGTTCAGGCGCGCCAAATCCTCGGCTGGCACCGGTGAACGATAGAACTTTATACGCCTTTGCAGCTTGTCTTCAGCCATTGCTCGGCCTCTTTTCATCCCGAGCTAAATCAATGGCATAACCCGGTCCTGCCCCTGCTATTCCCAATTATATACGAATGCTACCGCAAATTCACAGCTTTGCCGCTGTTTCAACGTTTGCGCACGCGCCTCACCAGCCGCAGGCGCGAGCCTTGGCTCGCCCACAAACATCCGACCGCCCGTTGAGTCTACGCGACACACGCGCCAAAAGGCTCTCCCCTTATGCTCCGCCTATTCATACAGCAGACGCAGCTCGGCGAGGTACTGCTGGCTGGGTACCACCCCTCCCGGCCGATTGCGCGCCAGCCACAACAAAGGATATTCGTATTCAATCGCATCCAGTTCATCACGCATGCTTTGCCGCGTCACCGACGGATCACCAGTTTGCAGTAGGCCGCGGCGCGCGCCATGCAGCGCCATTTGCGCCATGTGAGCGAATTCCCGCTCTACCAGATCGGCGTCGAGCCTTTCCATCCGCGCCTTCCCCAGCGGTGAAGCTAGGTCGGCAATGGATTCCGCTGACCGCCGCAGATTTGCCCGCAGCAGGTCGTCATCTGCCAGTATCCGCCGGCTCTCGCCCGCGTGAAATAGCAGTTCGGCGCGGTCGCGCAAGTTCGCCAGCGAATATATGTGCAGTGAATAAAGCAAGCTGGCGACGTTTTGAATCACGCCCGTTTCTTGGTATGCGTTTCCCAGATCGTGGACAAGCTGCCCCATCACACCTGCTTCGTCGCGGAAAACGTAGGTATCCAGCGCTAGCGGCAGATTCAGATCTCGATTCGCCGCGCAAGCCCAGCTCACTGCTGCGCCAAAAGCAAAGCCCAGATAACTCACCGGCAGCCAGCGCCGCCAGCCCCAGGTGTCGCCCCAATTCGTATTGAGGTAGCCGATTGCGCCGTTCTGTAGGCCTTGCTCCGCTGCTTCGCGAAGGTTGGCCAGGCAATTGTCAGGCCGTCCCAGTATGGTCCGCATCACTGACGTACTTGGGCAGACATAAAAGGGAATGCCCAGCCGATTTGACTTAGCTGTGGCTTCGTGACCAATCGGTCTCGCCGACTGAAGACCTTCGCCTCGTTCATGCCGCCCGCGACCATTTACGCCCTGGCCGCTTATCAGGCGCCTATGCGCACAATTTACCACGCCTCTTGGCTCAATACGAATTACTTCGAATAGAAGCAGATTGCGGCGGTAATTCGACAGGGCATACGCCGGGGCTGATGGGCTAGCGCGCAAGCGATTCCGGACGCAGCGCCGATCGTCTGCCAACACGATGAATCAGCCGCCGTGTTACATTTATGTCGACCAATTGACTTGAACGTCACCGAAAATTGACGTGGTATCCAGTCCGATGTAAATTGGATGAATATTCAAATCTATTGGACATTGGCTTTGCGACGCTTTTATCCATAGGTGGCGCAGATTAATAATCTGTCACGGGAGTAAGTCATGCTAGATTTTCCAATTGTTGACACACATCTCCATGTTTGGGACCCGCAGCTCTTGCGCTATCCCTGGCTGGACGACATCCCCTTGCTGAATAAGCCCTATTTGCTGGAAGACTACGATCGCGCATGTGGATCGGTCGCCGTAGAGAAGATGGTCTTTCTGCAAGCGGAGGTGGATATCGCGCAGTTCCAGGAAGAATCGGACTGGGTCGATAGCCTGGCTGATCAGGACAGCCGGCTTCAAGGCATCGTCCCCTGGGCGCCGCTGGAAAACGGCGACGGCGCCCGCCCGGCGCTGGAGAAGCTGGCGGCCAATCCGCGCGTCAAAGGCATCCGCCGCGCCATTCAGTTTGAGCCGGATATCGAGTTCTGCCTGCGCCCGGATTTTGTGCGCGGCCTGCAGCTGCTGCCCGAATATGGACTGAACTTCGACATTTGCATCCACCACCCGCAAATGGCCAACACCATCAAGATGGTGGCGCAGTGCCCCGATGTCCAGTTCATTCTCGATCACATTGGCAAGCCCGATATCGAGAATAGCCTGCTGGATCCCTGGCGCGCTGAACTCAAGACTCTGTCCGAGTTTCCCAACGTCTGGTGCAAAATCTCGGGTCTGGTCACGGAAGCTGATCACGAGAATTGGACGCGGGAGCAGCTCAAGCCCTATATTGATCATGTCATCGATTGTTTTGGCTTCGAACGCGTCATGTATGGCGGCGATTGGCCCGTCGCTTACCAGGCGACCGAGTATCCGCGCTGGGTCGAGACGCTTGCCTGGGCGGTCGAAGGCTGCAGTGATGAGGAGTTGAAAAAGCTCTTCCGCGACAACGCCGCCGCTTTCTACCGCTTGGACGATTGACAACTTTGCTTTGCATTGCATGTGCCGCCGCGATATAGTTTGGCGACTTGAGCTACCATCGGATTTTGCTGGAGGAACAGTCTCTCAATGAACTGGAAAGGACATGTCGCCATCGTCACCGGCGCCGCTAGCGGTATCGGCAGGGGCATCGCCGAATGCTTCGCCGAAGCGGGCGCGGAAGTCGTCGTCGCCGACATCAACGAAGGGCTGGGCGCGCAGGTTACAACCGATCTGCGAGCGCGCTACGGCAAAGGTCTCTTCGCCAAAATAGACGTCTCCCAAGCCGCTGATTGCAAACGACTCATAGACGAAACCCTGTCCGCCTACGGTCAAATCGACACCTTGGTCAACAATGCCGGCGTAAACTTTGTCAAGCCGACGCTCGAGATGGACGAAGCCGACTGGGACCGCGTCGTCGATGTCGATCTGAAAGGCACGTTCCTTTGCAGCCGTTACGCGCTGGAGGCGATGGTCGCGCGGCGCAGTGGAAACATCATCAATATCGCCAGCGTGCACACCGTCGCGACCCTGCCGGCGGCCGCGCCCTATGCCGCTTCCAAGGGTGGCGTCGATATGATGACGCGTTCTATGGCGATCGAATTCGCCCCCTACGGCATCCGCGTCAACGCCGTCAGCCCGGGCTTGACGGACACGCAGATTTGGAACGATATTCAGGACGCCGCCGAAGACGCCGAAATGGCGCGCCAGCACTGGATGGACAATATCCCGCTAGGACGCGTGCAATCCCCGCGCGAAGTGGGCAATGTGGTGCTCTTTCTGGCGAGCGAGCAATCTTCGTATGTGACCGGCGCCAACATCTTCACCGATGGCGGCATGACGATTCAGCTGACCAACCGCGAGCGTTTTGCCAGCAAGTCCTTGGAAGGTGTGGCGCCGCAAGACTAAATGCTTTCGTGAGCCTGCCATACAGTGTAGACTACATTTCTGTCCATGGCTTTTGAGTTGAAAACAGCCGGGGAGGTGCGCCTATACGCGAAGTGCGTCATATTTTGTTCGCAGTGAAAACATTGACTCTAGGAAAGGCAACATGATGTCTAAGAAACTGTCACTACTTCTCATCGTCGCGCTTCTCTTCGCGGCTTTTGGAACGGCGCTGGCGCAGGACAGCGATATCTCCGGTGAAATCGTGGTCCATTTACAGGTCTACTACCGGCCCGAGCAGCACCCGGCGCATTCGGCAATCGCTGAACAAGTCGCGCAGGAATACATGGACATGCATCCCAACGCGACCATTGAGCTCCTGCCCGATATTCCCGGTGGCACCGATTACGTCACCTGGCTGTCCGCGCGCATGGCCGCCGGCGAGGCTCCCGATATTGTTTGGGATCAGTGGTTCAATCGCAGTCTCAAGATGGATACTTGGTGGACGGCGCTGGACGACTATTTTGAGATGCCAAACCCCTACATCGCCGAGGGCATCCCGGGCCACGAACGTTGGGCTGATTCATTCGCGCCAAACGCGATGAATACGACGCGCGCGCCCGATGGGCATTGGTATCAGACGGCGCTGGACTGGGTGGAGACCGCCATGTTCTACAACGTCGCCATGTTCGAAGAAGCTGGCGTGGAACCGGATTGGGCCAATTGGGGCGAGTTCATCGCCGATATGCACACCATCCAGGATACGCTCGGCGTGGAAGCATTTGGTTCCTTCATGCCCGCCACCGGCTGGAGCACCTGGTATTGGGCTGATAGCTTGTGGCTCAGCGTTGTCTGGGCGGACCGGCATAGTGAAATCTATATGGACAAATACTCCGAGATGCAGCCGGACTTGGACTGGCGCGCGTTGAACGCCGAAGAGGTCGCCAAGGCGGTTCATGACGGCGTGATAAACGCCCAGGACCCGCGTATGGACGAATACTTGCGCATATCTAAAGAGTTCGTCGAGATTCTGCCGATCGACTACATTGGCATCACCGCTCTGGGAGATGTCATGCGCATGTGGCTCGGCGAGCAGCTGGCCGTTTATTGGGGCGGGTCTTGGGATAACAAGGAAATCACCGATTCGGCTTCCTTTGAATGGGGCTTGACCTATCTGCCGCCTTTCACGGAAGAAGACTTTGAAGGGGCGCCCGGGACTATCTACCGGGTTGGCGGACCCAGCTCGGCCGGGCAATATGGCATACCGGTGGCGACGGCGGAAAGCGAGAACTTAGAACTCGCCGTCGATTACCTGATGTGGATGTCTGCCCCACAGAACTTTGGTCCCCTGGCGAACGAATTCGGCGGCTTCATCCCGATGGTGGCTGGCACCGAAATTGGACCGGTGCTCGCCAATTTCCAGACTGTGGCTGCCTTGCAGGACCGCCTGTTCCTCGATCCGAGCGGGCGGCTGACCGTTGAGCACGGCGACAACTGGACGCAGATCATGCAGGGCTTCTTCCTGGGCGCGACCAACGAAGAAGAGACCAAAGCACTCTTGCAGGAATCCTGGGAGAGCGGCGCCGCCGCCCTTTGCGAACAAGTCGGCTACGACTGGTGTCCCTAGTGGATATTGAACGGGGAGGCTGCGCTTGACAGCGTAGAATCCTTGAGCCGGGGTCGGTCTAACTGGCCCCGGTTCGCATCTTTAAGGACGTAACAGTTGACCCAGAAATCAAAGCCGATGCCAAGCGCCAAGACCGAACCAAGCCGCTGGAAGCTGCGCAGCGGTTTCGTTCCGATTTATGTGCCCTTTCTGTTTCTGATCCCCGCGCTGCTTCTGCTGCTCTCATTCCGCTACATACCGGCTGTTTCGGCGATATATCACTCCTTCACCTACTGGAATATCCCCGAGCCCGGCGAGTTCATTGGCTTACAGAATTACCAGGCGCTATTCGACGATCCGATTTTCATCAAGTCCTTGGGCAATATCTTGAAGTACATGGTCGGGCGCACCGCGCTGGTGCTGGTGATGGCATTTGTGGGCGCGGAACTGGTCTACAATCTGATCAGCGATCGCTGGCGCAATATCTGGCGCATGGTGTTCACCATACCGATGGTCATTCCGTTCACGGTCAGCTTGCTGGTCTGGCAGCAGGTCTATGCGGGCCGTCAGGGCATGCTCAATGAATTCTTGACCGGCATCGGCGCTATGGCGCGGCCCTACCCCTGGCTCGGGCGTCCTGATACCGCTCTGCCGGCGCTGATCTTCATCGGCTTCCCGGCGGTGGCTGGCTTCGGCTTCTTGATTATCCTCGCTGCGCTGCAGAACTTGTCAAGCGAGGTCAACGATGCCGCGCTAATCGACGGCTGCAGCCGTCTGCGCCGCGTCTTCGCCATTGACCTGCCGGCCATTCGCGGTCCCCTGGCGCTTATATTGATCCTGAGCCTGAACCAGGGCATGCAGGAATTCGCGCCCATGCTGGTGATGACGCAAGGTGGTCCCATCAATACCACCATGTCCCCCGCTTATTATCTGTACATACAAGGCTTCACTTATGGCAAGCATGGCTATGCTTCGGCCATCGGCGCCGTGCTAATGCTCATGACACTGGTTCTCAGCATGTTTATCCTGAGAATGCGCTATCGGAGGGCTTACGATGTCGAAGTCTAGCGCCTGGCGGCGCGATTGGCCCTTGATGCTAGCCTTGCTGATTTTGGCCATCATTACCTACGTGCCCTTCGTCTTCACGGTCATCAACTCTTTCAAGATCAACGCGCAGTTCTTTCAGGAATTCTGGCTGCCGACCACTCCCTTGCATCCGGAAAACTACGCGCGCGCCTGGCCCGCGATGGGCCGGGCGATCTTGAACAGCTTCAGCTACTCCATTCCCACGCTAATTCTGACGCTCGTCATCTCTGGACTCGCCGGTTACGCCTTCGCCCGCTATCGCTTTCCCGGCCGAAATTCGCTATTCATTTCCATACTGGCGCTCATCATGATTCCGGGCATCTTGCTCGTCATCCCCATGTTCAGCGTCATTATCACCCTGGATTGGGACGATACCCTGCAAGGCGTCGTGCTGCCCTGGGTATCGGTTGAAATTGTCTTTGGCACCTTCCTGATGCGCACCTTCTTCGAGACGCTGCCACGGGAGTATTTCGAGGCGGCGCGGCTGGATGGCGCCAACGAATTCTCGCTCCTGATTCGAATCGCCGTGCCGCTGGCCATACCGGCGTTCAGCACACTGGCGATATTGAATTTGCTTTTCAGTTGGAATGACATCATCTGGCCGCTGGTGGCCATCTTTGATAGTGAACGATTACCGGTCTCTATTGGCGTGCTGTCTTTTGCCGGTGCATGGAGCACCGATTACGGTGTCACTTTTGCCAGCTATGTTATCGCGTCGCTGCCGCTCATTATCATCTTCGCCTTCACATCCAGACGCTTCATGGATGGATTATCGGGTGGCCTAAGCATCTAATCGCGTTTCCAGTCGGCCAGTTGCGGCCGTAGTTTGCAGCAAGAGAAAGGAAAGGGTATCGTTTAGCTATGTCCGGCAGATTTGCCGGGACAGAAAAATAATTGATTCGAAGGGACATTCTCATGAAGAGGACTATAGTATTGATGCTCGCGGTTTTGCTCTTACTGCCATCGCTGACCTTGGCGCAGGAGGACGACCGTATCACGATCCGCTTCTGGCATATTTGGGGCAACGTCACCTGGCTGCCCGAAGTGGTGGAACCAGCCTTTGAAGCCGCCTTCCCGCAGTACGATCTGGAACTGCGTGTTTTGGATGGCTACCGCAACGCCTACGATCTCTACACGCTGGCGCAGGAACAGGGCGATCCGCCCGAGCTGCTGCAGGGGACCTCAAGCAACACGCAGGCGCCCCGTGATTCCGGCTTCTTCAAGCCACTTCACGAAGCCATTGCCGGCCGCACCGAAATCAATGGCATACCGGTGCGGCTGGACGAGATTGTTGGACCCGCTGCGATCTTCTATCAACTCGATGGCCAGTACTACGAATTGCCCTGGAACGCCTCGACGCCGATTGTCTTTGGCAATATGGATCTGCTCGTGGAAGCCGGCGTGGCTGAAGATGTCAACGATTTCGCCGCCATCCCCTCTACCTGGGCGGAAGTCCACGAAGTCTGCGCCATCATCGTCGAAAAGTTTGATGATGTGGACTGCATTAATTTCGGCGCCGGCGGCTGGTACTTTGAAAACGCGCTGGCGATGCAGGGCGCCTTTATGGCGAACAACGAGAATGGACGCGGCGGCGGCTGTGTCACCGAGGTGCTGTTCAACAGTCAAGAGGCGGTTGATTACCTGGCTTGGCACAAGAGCCTCGAGGACGCTGGCTACTGGGTCGATTACGGCCGGGCCGAATACAACATCACTTGGGCTGACAGCAAATTGGCCTTGCATATGACATCCAGCGCCGCCGCCCGTGGGCGAGTGGAAATCGGTGAAGGAAACGGCTTCACCGTCGGCGCCGATCGCATGCCATACAACCAGGATGTGGATTACGTTGGCAACACCGTCGGCGGCGGCATGATCCTCTTGACGGACGGCCTCGAGCCGGAAGTTGAAGAAGGCGCCTTGACCTTCCTCATGTATTTGCTGGAACCGGAGAACATCGCCAATTGGCACAAGTCTACCGGCTACATTCCTGTTACGCAGTCCGGCTTTGACTACCTGGAAGCGGAAGGCTGGTTTGAAGAAAACCCGACCTTTGCCGTCGCCACCAACCAATTGACGAACTCTGCCCGCGCCCCGCAGACCGCCGGCGCGATCTTCGGCAGCTTCGCCCAGGTCTACCAGATGTATCGGGAAGTCTTCCAAAACATCCTCCGTAACGATGCCGACATTCAGGAGTCGCTCGATCGCCTCAAGGCGGAGGCCGACCTGCTAATCGAAGAATACAATCTGCTGGTGCCCTGCGAGGAAATGTAGACAAGGCAACGTTAAAGCGGATGGGGCGATCGCCCCATCCCTTACCTCATCTTCTTCAGCAGAGTTCGCGCATGGCTTTGGTCATACGATAATCTGTGTGAACGCCACCTGCGGCCTTACGCTATTCGAGCGAATCAGCTGAGCCGCTTCAGGGAGGTGCCCGGACCTTGTCCTCCGTCCTTTTCACATGTGTCGCGTCCGCTCTGGGCGCGCTCCTTGTCGGCGCGATTCTTAAACGCCGCGGGCGAGCACTGCCGGGCGGTATGGCGCTGGGCGCCATTGCTGGGCTCCTCGGCAGCCTGGCGACCATGATCCCCTTGCAGTACTGTGTCCTCGATCCCGAGCACCATATGTTCTTCAAGATCAGCGTTTTGGGCGGGACAATCACGGTCAACGCTGTGGCGATCCTCGGAATCCTGCTGGTCATCGTTGTCGCATGGGCTTTGGCGCTGGCTATCGACAGACTGCGTCATCATTGGCTGGCGCGCAGCGCTTCGGTGTGGAAGGCGGACACGGCGAATGGCGCCTTCGTCGGCTACGATTTCTCTCCCTGGATTTTCCTGGCGCCGACGCTCGTCGGGCTCGCTGTTTTCACCTATTATCCGGCAGCGCAAAACTTCTTCCTGGGTACACAGTTAGCGCGGCGCGGGGTGGAGAAAACAGCTTTCAATTGTCTGGATAATTTCGCCAGTCTGGTCACCAGTCGCTTGCAAGACGCCCACTATTACATCTTGAGCGATGGTTTCATCTGGCATGCCGAAAACGCGCGCTATTTGGCTGTCTTCGGCAATAGCTTATTCTTCTCTCTGTTTATTGTAATTGTCGCCAATGTGTTGGGACTGTCTATCGCCCTGCTGGCGTCACAGAAGATTCGGGGCGCGTCAGTCTATCGCACGCTGATGATCTGGCCTTATGCCATCTCCGGCGTCGTGGTCGGCATCGTTTTCGCGATCTTGCTGGGCGGTGGCGGGTCGGGATTCATGAATCAAGTTTTGCGGCTCTTTGGTATCGAGCCCTTACCATTTCTGTCTGATCCCTGGTGGGCGCGCGCCTCGGTAGTGGCGGCGGCGGCTTGGAACAAACTCGGTTTCAACGTCCTGATATATATCGCGGGCCTGCAGGCTGTGCCCTTGGAATTGATGGAGGCCGCCGCGATTGATGGCGCCAACGCCTGGAAGCGCTTCCTTAATGTCACCATACCGATGATTTCTCCCTACATCTTTTTCGTCGTATTTCTCAATCTGAATTACAGCTTTTTCGATCTCTATGCCGTTATTGACAACCTTACCGAGGGCGGACCGGTAAACGCGACGACAAACTTGGTCGTGGATATCATTCGCGTCGGCGTTGAAAGCCGTGATATAGGGAAAGCGGCGGCGCAATCTATCGTCTTGTTCTTAGTGGTGATCGGCCTCACCTACATGCAGTTCCGCGTCATGGGCCGGCGCGTCACCTACGGAACTGACTGATATGACTGCCCTAAATCGCCGACGCCGGGATGATCAGCCGCCGCCACTGTTTCGCCACCTCCGCGAGCAGATCTCGTTCAGGCGTTGGTATATCCATATCCTCTTGTGGATCGCCGTGATATTCATGGGCTTTCCCCTCTTTTACGCCGCTTTGGTCAGCACGCAAAACAACGCCCAGATGTTCAGGTTGCAAATGACTCCGGGCGACTCTTTCAGCTTTAATTTGCAGACGGTGCTCGATCGCAACATCGCGCGCTTAATGTTCAATACCTTTGCCGTGGCGACCATGGGAACCCTGGGCAAAGTCGTCTTGTCGATCTTCAGTGGCATGGCGCTGGTCTATTTCCGCTTCCCCGGCAAGGCGCTGGTATTTGGTTTTATCCTCGCCGCGCTGATGGTGCCGGGCGAGGTGACAGTCATCGCTCTGTTCCGCTTGGTCGCTCTGGAGCTGGGCTGGGGAAACACCTGGACCGCTCTGATTGTGCCGGCTGTGGCCAGCCCTACCGGCGTGTTCCTCTTTCGGCAGCATTTCGCCAGCATCACACCTGAATTATCCGAAGCGGCGCAGTTGGATGGCGCGGGCCCGCTGCAATTCTTGCTGCGCGTCCTCCTGCCGCTCAGCCGAAACACGGTAACCGCGCTGGTCGTCATCATGTTCATCGCCGCCTGGAACAGCTATTTGTGGCCCCTGCTGATCGTCACCAACCCGGATTTGCAGGTGATTCAGGTGGGGCTGAGCACGCTGGACGATGGCGTGGAAATTGGACGTACCTGGGGACCGATCATGCTGGGCGCGGTTATCGCGAGTATTCCGCCGATTGCGGTCTTCGTATTGATGCAAAAGCAGTTCTTGCAGGGCTTCGCGCTGACGCGAAGCAAATAGCGCGATCGGCAGCGCCTGTACGCGTTGTTTTCCCGAGACTTGCGCGTCCGATTAAACCCGCAAATAAGCCGCTCAATTGGAGGAATCCGACGCCGATGTTTCGAATCGTCACTCAGAATATTTGGAACGTGAACGACCATTGGCAGAAGCGCGCGGATGCAATCGGGCGCAACATGGTCGATCTGGAAGTCGATATTGTCTGTATCCAGGAATCGACGCCGGACCACTTCGAGTATCTGAAGTCGCACAGCTTTGGTCGCTTTCCGCATGCCTACTATGCGCCGAGCGATGACGGTACCGTAACGCCTTACCCGCAGGGACTGGCGATGTTTTCACGACTGCCCGCGCTGGACATAGGCCAGGTCGATATTGGGCGCGAGCGCGAGATGCGCAATCCATGGATGCGCATTCTGCAGTATATGACGCTGGAAACGCCATCCGGTCATTCCCTTACTGTTTTTAATACGCACCTGTTTATAAGCGAAGGTCAAAAAGAAAGCGGTATCAGGACTTGCCTGGACTTCATGCGGCGCGCGCAATTTGCCGGCTGCCAGCATATTCTGACCGGTGATTTTAACATCAATCTCGAAACGCAGCCGGAATACCTGGCGCCGCTGGCCGAACATCACTATGCCGATCTATGGATCGCTGGAAATCGAAGCGAAACCGGATACACCGCCCCCTTCGACCTTGACGAGCCGCTCGTCGAACGCATCGATGGGTTTTTCACTCAGCGCGATCGCCTTGACCTGGTGGTCGGCGTCTCTCTGGTCAATACGGAGCCGATTAATGATGGCAGTCTGCTGCTTTCTGATCACATTGGCGTAATGGCAACCCTGGATCTCGACTGAAATACAACTTCGGTTATTCTAAACTGACTATGGTGATGACTCTGTTCAATTCCGCCCTCGCTGGTTGAAATGAACAAGGAAAGGAAAACAACCATGTCCAATTGGCCCTTTAACGCCGACCTGCCCAAGAATCAGTGGACACAGATCCAAGCCGACGGTTTCCCCGGCCCTGTGCCCGGCTGTGTCTATGATGGGCACAGGCTGGATGGCGGTGTGCCGCTCGGCGGGCTCGGCACTGGGTACTTCACGCTGGAAGGATCGGGGCTGATCGGCCACTGCTCTATATTCAATGATATCGTGCCGCCGCGCGCCGACTTCTCCGAATGGCTGACCGTCAAAATAGCGGGCGGAGAAAGCTTGCCGCTGTCCACGGCGGACATCGCCTATTGGGGGCATCATCCGGTCGCCGATATGGTTTGTCGATTTGAGTCGAAGGATCTTGAGCTCGGCATCCGCGCCTTCGCGCCACTGATTCTTGGTGACAGCGCGGATAGCAATATCCCGGCGGCGCTTTTCGACATTGAGATACGCAGCAGTCGCGCCGAAGCCGTCGCGATTGAGCTAATTGTCGAGCCGCCGAAAGCGCCAAGCGGCTCAACCCATGATGTTGCGCTGGCGGGTGAGAACATCAGTGTCGCCAAGGAAGAGGGCCAGCTAAGCGGGCGAATCGCGCGAAGGATTGAAGCCAAGGGATCATCCCGCGTTCGCTTTGTCTTCGCCTGGCACGCGCCCTACTGGCGCGACAGCGGCCGCGAACCCCATGTTCATCAATACGCGGCCCGCTACGAGGATGCAGCGGCGGTCGCGGAGGACGCGTTGGGGCGATTCGACGCCTTGCTGGCGCGCATATTGTCCTGGCAGGCTGCTATCTATCGGGCTGAACTGCCGGCTTGGCTGCGCGACGCGCTGGTGCAGGGACTATACAGTCTGTCGAAGAATACCGTCTGGATCGCCAAGACGCGCAAAGACGAATGGTGGGATGATATCGGCTGGTTCACCCATAACGAAAGCCACACCGGCTGCCCCATCACCGAAACAATGGTCTGCCGCATGCACGGGCACATGCCCGCCCTGTTCTTCTACCCCGAGCTCGAGAGGACCTCGCTAGAGGCATTCAGGCATTTTCAGATACTCGACGGCGAGATTCCCTTCTCTTATGGCATGGAATCGTCGATGCGTGACCCGCGCTATCACTGTCAGCATCCGTTGAATTCGGGCCAATACGCGCAAATGATTTATCGTCTTTACCTGCGCAGTAGCGATCGTGACTTTCTCTCTCACTTTTACGATTCGGCGAAACGGGCGATACGCTACCAGCATACGCTGGACGACGATGGCGATGGCTTGGTCAATGACCAGGCGCATGTGCAGCCGACCGAACTCTGGCCCGCGAATCAGTTCTACGACATCTGGCCCTGGTGGGGCACATCCGCTTATGTAGCCGGAACCTGGCTGGCGACGCTGGCCTGCGGCCAAGCCATGGCGACGGCGATGAATGACGGCGAATTCGCTGCGGAATGTGCTGACTGGTTGGCGCGCGGCAAAGCCGCTTATCAGGACAAACTATGGAACGGCGAATATTACCGCCTCTGGCACGATCCGGAAAACACCAGTGGCGAGGGACCGGATTGTGATGTCTCGCTCGGCAATCAGCTCATGGCGCAGTGGTGCGTTAAGATCGCCGGCATCCCCGACATTCTGCCGGGCGATCAAGTCCAGTCCGCCTTGGGCGCGGTCAAGCGGTTGAATATGGGCGCTACCGAACATGGTCTGGTCAACGGCGTCAATCCGGATGGCTCGCGTTACGTCTCCAAACCGGATTCGGATGCTGACCAGGTTGTCGACATCCTGCCCAACAACGATCACGCGACGCAGGTCTTTGTCGGCGAGAACCTCTGCGCCGCGATGACCTTCATCTATCACGGCCAGCGGGAAACCGGGCTGGAGATCGCTCGTCGAATCTACGAAGCGGTCGCGCTGACATCTCGGACGCCCTGGAAGCAGCACTGCCTGATTGATGCCGACAGTGGATTGCCGGTTTGGGGCGAAGATTACTACTCCAATATGGCAATCTGGGCGCTGCCGATGGCTTGCGCCAACCAGAACATTGCCGAGTTTATGCAGAGCGAGCTCGTGCGCGAATTGCTTTCCGGCTAGCAGCCTGCTCATCTTGCTGGCGCCCATTTGGACCGATCAAGTTCCAACGACGTCAAGTGGCTATGGCCCGGACCGAGGCTTATCTGTCAGCATTAGCCAAGGCGCGAGTTTGCTACCGACTCTAGCAGTGGATACAATCTTCTTGGTGGCCGATTTGGCCACCCGACTATCTTCGATTCTGCCCAGCAAGCACTGTGACGAGTGAAGAGGAGGAAGAGCGAAGTCTTGAATCGCGGCGTCCGAATATGGGACGGGGCAGCGAGAAGAGCAAGTAAACTGTGAGGATTTTAGAGAGGCTGAAGATGACAAGATTACTGAAACTTTCAATTGCGCTCCTGATGCTGCTGCTCCTAATCATGAATGCGGCGCTTACACCGGCGCAGGACATGGTTGAGTTGGAGCTCTGGTACCACGGCGGAACCCAGGAAGAGAATGATGAGACGCGCGCTCAGGTCGATCGTTTCAATGCCATGCAAGATGAGATCCAGGTGAACTTCGTCGAACTCGCCGGTTCGCTGGTTGCCGGCACGGGCTACAACGACGCGGTCAATGCCGCCGCTGTCGCCGGCGATCTACCCTGCGTTCTTGATCTTGATGGTCCCAATCTCTACAACTATGCGTGGGCCGGCTTCCTGGCGCCGATGGACGATTACCTGTCTGACGAACTGCGCGCCGATATCCTGCCATCGCTGATTGATCAGGGTACCTACAACGGCAAGATCTACGCCATGGGCCAGTATGATTCGGGTCTGGCGCTGGTGGGCAGAAACTCGCTGATGGAAGAAGCGGGCATTCGTATCCCTACCAGCATTGACGACGCTTGGGATCTTGACGAATTCAACGCTGTGCTGGCAAGTCTACAAGCCTTGGAAAGCGTCCAATACGCGATAGATCTCAAGATGAATTACGGCGCAGGCGAGTGGTACACCTATGCCTTCAGCCCAGTGGTACAGGGATTCGGCGGCGATCTGATTGACACCGAGACCTTGAGCGCCGAGGGCGTCTTAAACGGGCCCGAAGCGGTGGCGGCGATGGAGTGGATCCGGAGCCTGTTTGAGAATGGCTACGCCACGTTGACTCCGCCAGATGACAACGAATTCATCAATGGAAACGCGGCGATGGGTTTCCTCGGGCATTGGATGGCAACCGGCTACTATGAAGCCTTTGGCGATGACATGATTGTCCTGCCCGTTGTCAACTTCGGCGCCCGGCAAGCCACTGGCATGGGTTCTTGGGCATGGTCAATCACGACGCAATGCGAGCATCCCGATGCTGCTTGGGCATTCATGGAGTTTATGTTGACGCCGGAAGAAATCCTAAGCATCACCAACGTCAATGCTGCGGTACCCGGCCGCCTGTCGGCTCTGGCGATGTCCGACCTGTTTGGCGAAGGCGGGCGCATGAATATCTTTGTGCAGCAGCTTGAATCGGGCATTGCCATTCCACGACCGATTACCCCGGGCTATCCGGCGGTCACCTCAGCCTTTTTCACCGCGATGGACAACATCATTAAGGGCGGTGATATTCAGACGGAATTGGATGCCGCAGTGGACAAGATCGAGCAGGACATCGCCGATAACGACGGCTATCCGGTCCAAAACTAGGCGCTGCCTTTCGCTTCAACCGCGAGTAGCTGCGGCGCGTAATGATGGGCTGCGGCTACTCCACTCGTTTCGCGAAGCCAGATTGGAGGGCTCAAGATGCTTGCTATTGGGTCGATCAGAGCCCTCAACAGCTTGAAAACCTATTGAACACCTAACCTGCCCCGCCCTTCTGGGCAGGTGATCGTATGAAAACCTCGCAATATTCGAATCGCCATGAAACGATATACGCCTGGCTGATGAGCGCTCCCGCTCTCATCGGCTTGTTCGTATTCGTCGCTTTGCCGCTTCTTGGCGGCATTTACTGGAGTTTCACCAACAAGCGCCTCATCTCTCCTTTGCCGACCGAGTACATTGGCTTCCAAAATTACTGGAACCTCGTTGGCGTCCAAGTCATTCGGCTGGATCCCGAAAAGGATGAGGCGACTGGCCAGGTTCAGACTGATTTGGAAGGGAATCCGGTCTATCCACGCACACGCACTATCGTCCGCGGAAATCCGGCCTACGCTGGTTTTCGCGTCTGGTTCACAAAAGATGTCCTGGGCAATCGCTACGTGGTCCTCGCCCGGGACCCAACTTTCTTGCGCGCGCTAGTCAATACATTTGTCTTCGTATTGGTGATTGTTCCCGGGCAAGGCGGTTTGGCGCTCATTATGGCTTTGCTGGTCAATCAGCGGCTGCGCGGCCGCTATGTGTTTCGCACCATCTACTTCAGCCCGGTCGTCACGTCCATGGCCGTACTGGCCATCGTCTGGACCTTCCTCTACAACCCGGATCAAGGACTGATCAATCGTCTTTTGGGGGCCATTTCCTTCGGCAGCATTAAACCGGCCTGGTTGGTCAGCGCCGATAGCGCGCTGCTGGCCATCATTATCCTCTCAGCTTGGCAAGCGGCTGGATTTCAAATGATAATCTTCCTGGCTGGGTTGCAGGGCATCCCCCAAGCCTTGTATGAGGCGGCGCAGATCGACGGCGGCAATGCCTGGCAGCAGTTCCGACACGTTACGATTCCGCAGCTCCGCAACACGACCGTATTCGTCATTATCAGCACGACTATTCTGGCATTTCGTCTGTTCACCCAGGTGGATGTTATGACCAAGGGTGGACCGCAAGACGCCACCGTCACGGTCGTCTTCCATGCGGTTGACACCGGTTTTCGACAGCAGAAGATCGGCTATGGCTCCGCAGTAACCGTATTGTTTTTCATCATCGTTGTGACGATCGCGTTGATTCAAAGAGCGCTCCTGAAATCGAACGTTGAGGTGGAATGAGCGCCATGTCCGCCAATGCGCAGAAAGCCAGCTACCTTTATGAACGCCGTCGGCAATTGTGGCGCCGCCTGCGACGCAACATAACATTGACAATCGATTACGGCATCATGATCGGGCTGGCGATCTTCTTTCTGTTTCCCATCGTTTTCATGGTCGTTTCGTCATTCAAACCGGAAAAGGCAATCTTCGACGATCTCAAAACGATCACCTGGGCTTTCATTCCTCGCGATGTAACTCTGGAAAACTTTGCCTCTGTTTTCCGTCGCGTACCCTTTGGTCAATTCATGTTCAATTCCACCTTTATTGTGCTGGCGACGGTATCGGCCGGGCTGATCGTGAACAGCATGATCGCCTTTGCGCTTGCGCGCTTGCGCTGGAAAGGCAAGATAATTGTTCTTTCGCTGATCATCGCGCTGTCCATTGTGCCGCTCGATGCAATCGTTGTGCCGCTATTGGTGTTGGTCAACGAGTTTCCCTGGATTGACGGCTCAATCGGTTGGCTCGATACCTTGCACGTACAAATCGTCCCCTTCATCGCCGACGCTTTTTCTATCTTCCTCTTTTACCAATTCTTCATCGGCATCCCCCGAGACTTTGATGAAGCGGCTTATATCGACGGGGGAAGCCCATTTGCCGTGTACAGAAGGATCATTGTGCCGCTGTCACGGCCGGTCTTCGCTACCGTCGCCATTCTGCAGGCGCTATTCTTGTGGAGTTCGTACCTGTGGCCCCTCCTGGCGACCCGCGGCGAAGCGTCCCGTCCACTGACCGTCGGCATCACGTCCTTTTATGGTCAGGACGTCAAATGGGCGCAAATCCTGGCTTTCGCGTCCATGATTACCATCCCGGTCCTAATTCTGTTTTTGCTCTTCCAGAAATGGTTTGTCCAAAGTGTTGTCGCCAGTGGGCTTAAGGGATAGCCATTATGAACTCCGCCGCTGCTGAAGCCAAGCGCCTGCGCCGGCAAATGGCGGACGATCCGCACCGTCCGCGCTATCACTTCACGCCGCCTGCGAACTGGATGAACGATCCTAACGGCATCATCGAGTGGGATGGCAAATATCACCTCTTTTACCAACACAACCCCTACGCCGCCGTATGGGACAATATGCACTGGGGTCACGCTGTAAGCAGCGATCTTTTACATTGGACCGACCTGCCTGTTGCGCTTTCCCCAACCGCGGATGGTCCCGACGAAGACGGCTGCTGGTCCGGTTGCGCGGTTGATAACAATGGCGTGCCGACAATTCTTTACGCCGGCGTCCGCGGTGACTGGACGCTGCCTCAGAACCAGCGCGTCTGCCTCGCGACCGGAAACGCGGATTTAACTTCATGGGAGAAGTATGCGGGAAACGCCATCATTGCCCATCCCCCCGACGGCGTAAACGTAACAGGATTCCGCGATCCTTTTGTTTGGCGCGAGGACGATTGCTGGTACATGGCAATCGGCGCCGGCATTCGGGATGCCGGGGGAGCGGTGCTGCTCTATCGATCAAGAGATCTGTATCGCTGGGAGTACTTGCACCCCCTGTGCGTTGGCGACAAACACGACGAAACGGGCCTATGGACCGGTTCCGTTTGGGAAGTTCCCCAACTCCATTGCCTGGGCGACAAGCATGTTCTGCTCGCCACCGTGTGGGATAACGATCCGCTCTACAGTGTCTACTTCAGCGGCAGCTACCGCAATCAGCGATTTATCCCCGAGACGGTACAAAAGCTCGACTTTGGCGATCGCCACTATTACGCCGCCCATACCATTTTGGACTCGAAGGGACGCCATATCATGTGGGGATTTATCGGGGAGGGCCGTTCAACTGAAGCGCAGCAGGCAGCTGGCTGGTCGGGTGTCATGGCGTTGCCGCGGGAATTGGCGCTGCGTGATGACGGAACGCTCGCGATCCGCCCGGTGCAAGAGACTGAAATGCTGCGGGGCGAGCATCAGCGAATGACGAATATGGAACTGACCGCCGACTCCGGCGACATGCAAATTGATATACGAGGCGACGCTCTCGAAATTGCCGCCGAGATTGATCCCGCTGACGCCGAAGAATGCGGTATCAAAGTGCGCTGCTCGCCCGATGGCGAAGAAGAAACAGTAATTTTCTACGACTGCGCGCGCAAGCGATTAGGCGTCGACAGGCGTCGCTCCACGCTCGTTCAGGATGGCAGTGTATCGCGAGGCCTGCAGGAGGGAGCGTTTGAGTTGCCCCCGGGCGAAATACTGCGCTTGCGAGTCTTCGTCGATTGTTCAGTCGTTGAAGCATTTGCCAATGACCATGCCTGCATTACCAGCCGGGTGTATCCCAGCCGGACCGACAGCACCGGCGTCCGTGTTTGCAGCCGCGGCGCGGCGCGAATCCATTCCCTGGATATCTGGAGCGTGCACTCAATATGGGCATAGTCACTGCGCCAATACGCTTTGACGGAAAACGCGCATACAGGATGGTCGAGGCGCAAGAACGCGCTTTCTTGCAAGCGCCAAGCCAACATGTTAAGCCGGTTGGCAGGTCATCATACTACCGGATGAGCATCTGTGTCCGCAGACCTGATCTCGGGGAGTGCCACGGCAAAGCTGTTCCATATAGTGAAGCGCGCGACCGTTGCTGAGACTTTCGTGGAGCAAGTCAAAGACTTGATCATTGATGGCCAGCTCGTCGCCGGGCAAAAGCTGCCATCGGAGCGGGAGTTGGCGGAAGAGTTCTGCGTCGGACGTTCTTCCGTGCGCGAAGCGACCAGCGCATTGGTTGCCTTGGGCGTCGCGCAGGTGCGGCAAGGCGAAGGCGTATTCATCCGTTCCGATTTCCCCGAGTCCGTCGTCAATAGCATGGATTGGTCGGCGTTGATGTTGCGCGGTCAGATGGAAGACTTGATCGAAACGAGGCTGGCGATTGAGCTGGCGACTGCGCGCCAGGCCAGCGTAAGAGCGCCGCAATCGTCCAAGCTGGATTTGCGCCGGCGCGCAGGACATGGTCACGCTGAACGTTTGGCATGTGAACGAGACCGAGTTTGACGCGGTCATCGACGCATTCGAGGCGCAGAACCCAATGTTGGCATCGAATTCCAATAATATCCCTGGGGCGCCTTCTTTGATAACTTGCAGACGGGCCTACGCCGGCGGCACACCGCCTGATGCGCGCCGTCAAGACGATGATGAAATCTCCTTCTTCGTCCAGCGCGGCGCGTTGTTGTCCCTAACGAACGCCTTGAGCGATTTGAATCCCGATGAATTCTTCTGGGATGCCCTGTCATCGACCGCCATCAATGGCGAGGTCTAGGTATCCGTACCGGCGATGCGCGTCGACAACCTCATCATCAACAAGACGATGTTCGAGGAAGCGGGCGTGGATCTGCCGCCGCTGGATTACCCGTCGGCGGACTGGAGCTGGGAGTCCTTCACGGAAACCGCGGTCGCGCTGGGCACGGACATCGGCGTGATGGCGACAGTACCGACAACGCTGGGCCCGACGACAGACCTCATCCATGAGAATGCGGCTCAGATGGGCAAAGAAGTAACGAATCACGATCGCTTGGTCGAAGGCGCGTTCCAAATTCGTATGGGCGGCGACAAGGACACGCACGATCAGATGGTGATCGACACGGCATTGATGACGCCAAGAGCGAGGCGCATTTTGACGTCGTGGTGGCGCTCAACTGCCGCGCCCTCGATTATCATTTGCAGGGCACGGTCTTCAATATCAACTATTTGGAGCGGGCGCATGATATCCCCTTGCGCGCGCTGCTTCTGCAGGGTGTGGAGAATCTGGCTGTCGGCGGGCGCTGCATCTCCTGCGATCACCTCTCCCAGGCGTCGATTCGTGGCGCGGCCACCTGCATGGTGACTGGGCACGCGGCGGGCACGGCTGCGGCAGTGGCGGCGCTCAATGGCCAGTTCATGCGCGATGTCGATATCCGCGACATTCAGCGGAAGTTGATCGAGCAGGATGGTATCCTGAGCGTGATCGACGGACGCGAGCCCTGGCTGGGCGAGTCGGTTACGGTGCGCCAGAGTACGATGGAGTCCGCTGGCTGCCGTTTGACAAAAGCCGCTTGCTATCCTTACATCGCTGTCCGCGCGCCTGAACTGCGACCGCTAGCGGCAGCAAGCAAACAACCCGATTAACTTGCGCCGTTCCGTACGCGGCGCGCCAGCCAAAGACGCGCGCAGCCACGTCCCGTCGTTTTCTGGTACGAAGCGGCAGCCGAATTTGATGAAGCCACTGATGTCCGTGCTGAATTCACGGGTTTGCAGTTAGGGGCGCAGCGTCGCCACTCCACATGCGATTTCAGGATCCTGCCGACTGGCCGCAGCCTTGCCGCCACGCCTATAGGACCTCTACTTCGCTTGCTCTGGGTCATCCCGCGAACGAATCTCGAATTGAGATATTGCTGCGACAATTGGGCGCTACCTTGTGGGTGATTGAGGAATGAGCCTCAACGCAAGCGACACCCAAGAAAGGCGGGTAAAGAAATGAAACGGAGCAAATTGTGGAGCGCGAGCATGGTGATGAGCATCATCATCATCGTGATCAGCGCCTATAGCATGTTCGGGTTAGTGCTGGGGCAGGAGTCCGGATCGTCCGAAGGAGGGGGCGAACATCAGACCACATCCAGCGAGGGCGCCGGCGAGCACGGCGGAAGCGGCGGTGAAGGCGGCAGCGAGGGTTCAGAAGGCGGCAGCGGCGAGGACGCGGCTGAGCGCGCGGGAGCAAATGCCCTGGCGCTGGACGAAATCTACGATGTGACCCGCAATGGCGCGCGCTTGATCCTGCGCTACGATGCGGCCGGCAATCAGTTCATCGGCACGGTAGAGAACACCACCAGCGCTGTACTGACGCGGGTGCGGGTCGAGATTCACTTGAGCAGCGGCGCGGAGCGGGGCCCGACGACGCCGACCGATCTGGCGGCTGGGGAAATCCTGGACTTCGTCCTGGATGCTGGCGCGCAGCCATTTGACAGTTGGACGCCACATGCCGAGGTCGGCATGAGCGAAGGCGGCAGCGGCAGCGGTGAAGGCGCGGGCGAGCACGGCGGACAAGGTCGCGAAGGCGTTGAGAGCGCGGAGGGCAGCGGCGAGAGCGGCGATCCTTCGGGCCCGATTCTGGGCTTGGACGAGAGCTGGGACGGCGTGGTCAACAGCTTGAGAACGTCGATGTCCTACGATGCGGTGCGCGGCGGGTTCACCGGCTTCGTCGAGAACCCCGGCGACACGACCATCTGCTTCGTTCAGATTGAGTTGAACCTGAAGCAAGGGACGCAGACCGTGGTTGAACTGGGACCGCAGCCGGTTGGCGATCTGGCGCCGGGCGCGCGCATGCCAGTTGAGTTGCTGGTGGCCGATGAGCCGCTGGCGGCGGGCGTAATCTTCGATGCCTGGGAGATTCACCCCGAAGTATTCGACTGCGGCGGGCCAGGACCGGTAAACACTGAGGGCGCCGGCAGCGATGCGAGCGAAGGCACTGGCGCGAACGCTTTGGCGCTGAACCAGATCTACGATGTGACGCGCAATGGCGCGCGCCTGGTCATGCGCTACGATGAGGCGAACAATCGCTTCATGGGCAAGGTTGTCAACATGACAAACGCCACCTTGATGCGGGCGCGGGTGGAGATCCACCTGTCCAATGGCGTGGAGCTGGGACCCACCAACCCGACTGATATACCGCCCGGTTATCAGCTGTCGGTGATGATCCCGGCCACCGCCCAAGCCTTTGACAGCTGGGCGCCTCATGCGGAATTCGGCCTGGGCGAAGCTGGCGGCGAAGGCGCAGGCGAGCATGGCGGACGCAGTGGAAGTGAAGGCAGTGGCGAGCACGGTGGACGCTCCGGCGGCGAAGGCGGCAGCGGCTGAGCCAGACCAATCGCACAAAGCGAGGACTCCTTCAATCTCGGAGGAGTCCTCAGTCAATTCCTTTACTCGGGCGCGTTGTACAATTGACATGACGCGCCTGATTTGGCGCCTGTTAGGAAGTCATCATGAGTCAGACTGTACTTATCATTGAAGACGACCGGCGAATCGCCAACTGGATAAAGGTCTATTTTGAGCGCGCGGGTTTCATTGCGGAGATCGCTTACAATGGGCAAAGCGGCTTAAAGGCGGCCCGCCGCCTGGCGCCCGACTTGATCATTCTGGACCTGATGCTCCCGCGCCTAGACGGTATCGAGCTCTGCAATACGCTGCGAAGCGAGTCCGATGTCCCCATAATCATGTTGACCGCAAAAGATACGCATAACGATCGCATCAAGGGACTGGACAGCGGCGCCGATGACTATATCGTCAAGCCCTTTAACCCCGACGAAGTGATTGCTCGGGCGAAAGCGGTGCTGCGGCGGGTTCAAAGCGAAGTCCAGCAGAGCCTTGCCTGTGGCAAGATCAGCCTCAATATAACTACGCAGCGCGTGACGGTCAACGAGCGACCCGTTTCCTTGAGCCGGGCGCAATTTGCCCTGCTGGCTGCCTTTATGCGGCATCCGAATCAGACGCTCAGCCGGGATCAACTCATCTCGCTGGCTTTCAAGAACGATTTCGACGGCTTCGACCGCGCGATCGACGATCACATTCTTCGCTTGCGCAAGCGACTGCGAGCGGCTGGCCATCAGCCGATTGAAACAGTTTATGGCGCTGGATACCGCTTTGTTGCTGAGGAAGAATAATGTCATTGCGCTGGCGCATTACACTTGTGTTGATCATCATCGTCGCCCTGACTGTCGCATGGAACCTGGCGGCGAGCTATTACACCATCCAACGGCAATTTGACGCTTTTGTGAGTGGATTGGAGCGCAGCGAAGCGAGCAGTCTGGCGCGCCAATTGAGCCGAGCCTACACCGAGGCAAACGGCTGGGAGACTGTCGATAAAGCATTGTCGGCCGCGGGCTACCTCTACGATGATCAGACTGAGCATCGAGGAGAACATGAAAGCAGCGCTGAGGGCGAAAGCGATGAAGGTTTCCACATCGACAGGATCCGAGTCGTCATCGTTGATCGTGCGGGAGAGAGCATAAGGGACAATTTTGCTGAACTGGAAATTGGCGCAATGACGCCGGCGCTTTCGGGCCAACGCCGGGAGATCCAGGATTTGCAAACGGGGCAGACCGCAGGCTTCGTTTACCTGGATGTCAACCAGAATTTCCTGGAGACGGAAACCAGCGGATTCCTGCACGATCTCCTCCTAAGCTTCATTGCAAGCGGCCTATTCATACTGTTCATCGCTCTGTTGCTGGCGGCTTCTCTATCAAGGCGCATAACCTCGCCGATAGCCGCACTGACCAGCGCCGCCCGCGCGATCGCTCAGCGCGATGATGTAGCCTTGCTGCCGGTCAACTCGCATGATGAACTCGGCCAGATGAGCGCCACGTTTAATCAAATGTCGACTGCCCTGCATCGGCAGCGCGCCATGCGCAAACGCTTGATCAATGATGTCTCCCACGAACTCAACACGCCCTTGACCGTGGTTCAACTGGAAGCCAAAGCGCTGCTGGATGATCTGCAGGCGCCCGACCAGGCGGCGCAGAATATCATCCAGGAAGTGACCATGCTGCGCAATCTTGTCAATGATTTAAGCTGGTTGGCGGAAACAGACTCAGGCGAGCTGCAACTCCATGTTGAGCAGTGCGACATGCGCCAGTTGTTAATCAGCGAAGTTGAACGTTGGCAAGCCCAAGCGCAAGTGAAGCAGATTAGCCTATCTCTCGATCCGCTGCCGCCGTTGCCCGCATTTCAAATTGACCCGGCGCGAATACGACAGGCATTGGGCAATATCATACACAATGCGCTGCAACACTCGGAGGCTGGCCAAGTGATTGTCGCGGCGCGGTCGGAACAGGGGAAGTACGCTGTGGTGACGGTCACTGATGATGGCGCCGGAATTGATCCGTCCGATTTGCCGCAAGTCTTTGAACGCTATTACCAATCAGGGCACTCTCCTGGTCATGGAAGGGGATTGGGGCTGGACATCGCCCGTACGATCGTTGAGGCGCATGGCGGCGCCATTACCGTCAATAGCGATGGCATTGGTTGCGGCGCCACGGTAGAAGCTAGGTTGCCCATTTCGGCTGACATCTAATTTGCTTCCGATCTTAAATCAGTAGGCACGCTCGCGACAATGCTGCCGCCCGCGCGAAATTCCGCGCGTTTCGCAGCGGCTGGCGCCCCTCTGGAGGTCAGAGTCTACGCGACCCTCTTAACTGGGCTGGGGGTCTACCGCTGGAAACGCATACGCAAACAGGAACGGGTTCAGTCTGTCTCCTGCCTGGCAAGATATACACGCTATCTAGCTGGACGAAGCGGCAATTTATTTGTATCTTTATACAATGAAACGCTTAAATCCGCGTGTCGCGCGTTCACGCCAGAAGCTGGGCGACGCCCTTGTCAGTCTGACGCTGGAAGACGGCTTCGAGAACCTCTCCATTACAGCCGTATTGAAGCGCTCCAATGTGGGCCGCGCGACCTTTTACCGCCACTTCCGCAACCTAGACGAGCTTCTGACATACACCTTGAAGACTACGATGCACGAACTCGCCGAGGTTCTTAGGCAAGAGCAAACAATCTACGACGAAACGGTGGCGCTGTTCAGATTCATCCAGGAGCATCAAGATCGATTCCGTCTTTATGTCGATCTTCCGGATGCGCATCCGGTGCGCGAAATCTTGAAGGCGCAAGCTATGGGAATCGTTATCGAACGCTGGGAAGCGCGGAGCACAAGTCCGGTACCAGTGGATGTTTCGGTCAATCATATTGTTGAGTCTAGTTACACGTTCATTCGCTGGCACCTCAACCATATCAATGACTACACGCCCGAACAAGTGGCGGACTTTTATGACGAACTTATCCTAGCAGGCGCTGAGTTTAAAGCGCTCTCGCGCCGCACGGACAGTCGCGTCCCTCCTCCCGGTCAGCAGGAAGACTAAATCAGCGCCTTTAGTAGCCGCGACCAGCTTCAATGCGAGGCCCCAGCGCGCCCGCCCATTCTGTGAAAATACGCAAGATATTCAACCGCGTCAGGCGATTCAGCGGCTGTTTTCCTGGCCGATGCGCCAGCGAAGGCAGCTTGGCCGGTTTTCGATCCCTGCGGGACCAATACGCCGAGCGCATCTTTGCCGCGTCGCCAATTGATTCAGGCATCAAGCCAACGGTATATGAGTCGCCAGCGCCAGTTAGATCACAACACCAGCGCTGCATTTAGCCTGTATTGCTCCATCCGCGTCTTTGCCGGCGCTCAAGTTTGGCAGGCGATATTTGCCTGCCTTCAGAGCCATTAGGCGCTGCCTTTCTTCGTTCAGCCTTTTCATCAGCTGCGGCAACGAAACCGAAATCTTGAATTTGTCTCAGATTCATTTTCATGATTTTCAATTATTGGTACAATGAAGTATCGCAGTGTTTCATTGTTGCGTAAACGAGCTTATACAAATTAAGGAGGGGTGAGAGACGTTTCAGCGCTTCTGTCGGATTGTATCGTTTAAGCGTAGCCAGTCGGGAATAGAGCAATGTTGGCGCCATTGTCGAGCAAATCACAGTTGATCAAGAGCAGAAAACATTCTTTCTTGGTTCATGACCGCGCTCATGGGTAGCGTTTTTCGAGAAAACCGTGCTTACCTGCGCGCGCAAGTAGGGGACTGGCACAAACCTGCTTTTGTAGCAGGGCAATGGATTGTGAATCCATAAATGTTATCGAGTAAAGGTTCGAATTATGAATATAGCCCTTAGCAAAAAGACACTCGCCTTGCTGCTGGTGGTTGCGCTGCTCATCGCCATTCAGCTAAACAGCACTTCGCGTCAGGTGCGATCAACTTTGGCCGAGCGCAGCGCCGTCATTAGCGGCGATAACGCCACCATCCATGTTATGCCGTCGCCGTATTCATCCACAATCAGCATCTGTTTCCGCGGACAGCGACTCACAATCCGGGAGCCGAGCATATTCGACTACTACCGGGCGCGTTGCAACAAGGTAGACGGCTGGATCTCTCGTGACCATATTACGCTCTTGGACTAGACAAAAGCGCATTGATAGCGCGTTCTGGCATCCAAATGGGCTGCCTAATGAGGACGTAGCAATGATTCATTGTCATTCTACGGCTAAGCCGTTACCTCGAACGCTATGTTTCCGTGTCTCCCCCCTTTGATGCGGAGTTTCTTCATTGGGCGGTCCATTTGCATGTCAGAAGCGCTCGAAGGAGCGTGAGCGATCTCCAAAGGCGTGCTGCCCGCCATTAGGCTCCTTGCCTCGGTGGGTTGGCTGCGCGCAGGAAGATAGCCAAGACGCGCAAGGCGGGGTTAGCAAGCGCCATTTGACGCCGAGGGGAGGCTGCGACTAGGGCATGTCGGGCTGGAGAATGCGGCTGAAACTGACTTTCCATCAAAGCAGTGAACGCCGGGCAAAAAGGTTTGGAAGGCAGAAGTCTTACATGATTAGATTGGCTGCGCTTCTGCTGGGCGCAATCGTCATTGTCGCGGTGGTCATTTCAGTAGCCAACAGACAGATCGATTGGAGCGAACCATGTTCTACTTTCGAACTCAAAAGCGCAAGGTCCGGAGAGCGTTTCGAACCGTTCCATGTCGCGCTTACGCAAGGTCGGTATAGCCGTTCCGAGCTTAGAAGACTGCGGCAAGCGGTATGGCGCGATTTGCCATTGTGCCGTGAGTTGGTTGAGTTTGCCTCGCTTTCGCTGCAACTCTACAACGACCTGCTGTTAGTCGATGCCGCGCCGGATATCGGTGACAATGTCCTTGATCGCAATGAATACGATCGATGGTACAAGTTGTTCCTTCGCATTCACAATCAGTTCTAAGGCGGGACCGGGCACGAAATCTAATCTTGAAACGAGTGATTTATCGCTATGGAGCAGAAGGTACTCGCAAGACCTGAGCCTCAAGAGCTCGGCGACATAGATGGTAAGAAGACAGATTTACTTGGCGATCCATTCCCGGCTAAGGAAGCGCGAACCGACGGCGGCTCGCCCATGGTGAACGCGCACATTCTTGCCTTTTCTCAAATTACTGCACGTCTTTTGGAGGAGCTCCCTTCAGAAGCCAGCCGTAGAGTTTACCGGAATACTTTTCAACAATGGGAGCAATTTGCGGATTATCATGATTTCGATGTCTTGGAACTCTTCTCCGACAATATCAAGAGCTTTTTGTATAGTCGCCTCCTTAGTTACAGTACGCGGCTCAGCCGAAAGTCACATATGCAAAGACTTCTTCGGGTTGCGGCACACATAGATCCGTCCTTCGGTATACACTATGTTCAACTCCGCGATTTGAAAATTGAGGGTACAAGTAAAGACAGAGCGCCCAGGGGCAAACCACGCCAACTTTCTAACAGCGAATGCCGGCGATTGCTCTCGGTCTGGAAAGATGACGATTCACACATGGGTACCCGAAACAATGCAGTCTTATTCCTTTTGCTCTATGCCGCCGTCCGCAATTCCGACTTGGTAGAGCTCCGATGGGAAGATCTCAACTGGGATGCGCAAACGCTACGGCTCAGCCGCGACGACACCGGTCAGGCTTGCCGTCTTCCCATTTTCGACGCGTCACAAGATACGATCAATGCGCTTAGACGGCTGCAATCGAGCCAAAGAAGCGTTTCCGCCGGACCCGGCATACCATTCAGTTTCATGTTCCCAGCGCTCAGCACAGGCAAGTACGCGCGCTTCGTACCCAGTAAAGATGTTCGCACCAGTATCCAAACGATCCGCAACATTGTTAAGCAATCGGCCGAAATAGCTGGGCTGGGAAAGTTGTCCTGCCTTGATCTTCGGCACACCAGTTTAGGTCTGTTTTCCAAATTCGAAATCTCTCGCGCCGACATTGCTTCGTCGGCAAATGGCTAATTCATAAAGAATGGAGACAAGCATGAGACTTTTGTCGCTTAAGAGCTGTGTAAAGATTGCAGCGCTATCTGTCTTGAAAGGCAAGGCCGATGGCAACCGGTGCGGGAAGCGCGCAAAGAGCAGCCGCCAGCGGGCCAGCCTCCTGCTACGAATCCTCACGCTGCTAAGCCCGTTGATGCTCTTCGCCGCGACGCAAAGTGCAATCGTGGCACAGACGCCCCCGCTTGCAGCGCCGGCAGATCTGTCGGCGAGCGTCAGCGCAGAGGGCATCAACCTAAGTTGGACGGCGCCGGACGGAGAAGTAGATGGTTATGAAATCCTGCGCCAGCTTCCGGCGCAAGGCGAAACCGAGCTAAGCACACTGGTGGATGACACCGCCAGCAGCGACGCCAGCTACACCGATACCAGCGCCACCACGCCTGGCGAGCGATATGTCTATCAGGTCAAGACCATTCGCGGCGATGAACGAAGCGATGCGTCAGATTCTGTCACCGTTGACTTTGTGTCGATCAGCTGTGACATCATGCTCGGCGACAATCACGACATCCTGCATTGCGAGTTGAGCGCTGGCGAACTGGCGATCACGTCCGTTACCTGGACCCCCAGCTTTGAGGCCCAATACGAGCAGACGACAGACCGAACGACAGCGAACTGGGTTATCGCCGATGAATACTGCGGCCAGAGTACAACGGTCACGGCGGCAGCGCAGTTGGGAGAGTCGGATTTGCCGGAGGTGGAAACCGAGATCACACTTGAGTGCTCGCCGGAACCCACCGACGAATTAGCCGTAAGCTGCGAGAATCTGGTTGTAAACGACGAGCACATCTTGAGTTGCGCGCTCAGCGGCGGCGATCAAACCATTACATCGGCTGTCTGGCTCCCTTATTTCGAGTCTGCGTATCAAGAAGAAAAAGAGGGCGAGGACTTGGCAGAAAAGACCTGGGTCATCAACGACGAGGATTATTGCGGCCAGACTACGACCGTGGATGTGGATCTGCAATCTGGCACGACGGTTCTTCCGACGGTTAGCACCACGGTCCCGCTCCACTGCGTAATCAGAGTGGATGACAATTGCAGCCTGGCGAACGCGATCCGCTCCGCCAATGGCAACGCGCAAATTGAAGAGAGCGGCGACAGCGACGGCAATGATGATTGCGAGTCTGGCGGCGATCCGGATGATAGTGCTAACCCGCCGGATACGGGAGACGACATCATCCTGCTGAAGAAGAATGTCACGCTGACGGCTGATTTGCCGTCCATAACGAGCGCAATTCAGATTGATGGTAACGGCTACACCATCTCCGGCGATGCCAGTCATCGCGTGATCATGGTGGTTGGCGGAGATCTGAGCGTCAATGATTTGACCATCACTAAGGGATTGGCTGCGACCGTGGGCGGGGGCATCTATGTCAACAGCGGGTCGTTGAGCGTCACCGACAGCGTGATAAAGGATAGCAAAGCCAACGACATCGGTGGCGGCATCTACGCCATCGACAGCGATGTTGACATTGCGGACAGCGAGTTCAGCGGCAACATGACCGTAAAGAGCCACGGCGGCGGTGTCTACTTCATCAGTTCTACCGGCTTAAACACGCTGGACATCGTTGGCGCCACCTTCAAGAAAAACATGGCTACCGAAGACGGCGGCGCATTAAAGACCGCGGGCGGAATCGCGTCCATCAACAAAAGCACCTTTGCTGAAAATACAGCCGACGAAGGCGGCGCCATTGAAAGCAGCCAAACCAACCTTGAGATCACCAACAGCACCTTTAGCAGCAACAGCGCCAGAGAAGGCGGCGGACTGAGTTCATTCAGCTCTTTCGTGACGCTCACTCACACGACCTGGGCTTACAATTCCGCGGAGGAACAGGGTGGCGGCATCGCCATAATTGGCTGGACGGGCAATTTCAAGATACGCAATACCTTGATCACCGACAGCGCAAGCGGCGGCGATTGCCACAGCGGTCCCAATCCCAACATCATCATTGAGTTCACCGGCAACTTCATCAAAGATGGATCTTGCACGCCAGAACCAGCCGAGAGTCAAGCTGCGCCGTCCGATAGCGATGAGATCACAGCGCAGGCTCAGCAGGTGGTGGTCGCCGTGGCGCAATTGACCCCTGGCGACGATGCCATGATTACAAGACAACTCACTGGTAACCCGCCGCATCATGCGCTTCAGTGGGGAAGCCCGGCGATTGACGCCGCCAATCCGATGTATTGTTTGCTTGACGATCAGCCCGATACCCCTCGGCCCCAATACGGCAACTGTGACATCGGCGCGTTCGAGTATCCGAAACCCGCAGCTCCACCACCGGACCCGGATCCGCCGGATCCCCCAGATCCGCCAGATCCGCCTCCCCCTCCACCGCCGACACCTGAGCCGACGCCGCCGCCCAACATTTGCCCCGTCAACGACCGTATCACGGTGCGGTCGCCTGACGACGATGTGCAATGTGCGGAGATTGACACGATCACGCTCGATAAGCACCCTGCACTCGAAGGCGCGAGGCTTGCCATGAGGCTATGGCGGTCCACGGGCGACTGTTCGCATGTCGTCGCGGAGGGAGAAAACCTGTTTCGCTTGGCGATCCGATACGGTACAACGGTGGAAGTCCTTAGACGTCACAATAATCTCGCGACGAATCAGCTTCTGTCCGTCGGTCAGTTGCTGCTTCTGCCAGCTTGTGAGTCAGACGATCTATTCTTTGCTCAAGGAACCGAAGTCTGCTTCGCGCTGCCAGGCGGGACTGTCTTCATCGATACTTCTACGCCTGAACGAAACGTACATACGCTCGAGACTTATGCAAGCGGCGGCTTGACCTGCGGCCGGATTAACCGGCCAGGCGTCGTAGTGCTGGTCGCACGCAGCTCCAGTTAAGCAGAAAAGCCAAAACGTAAGCGAGGGGGCGAGAAATCGCCCCTCCATAACCAAATCCTAGCGTCAATCGCCAAAGGTTGACGTTCTTTTCACCCATTTGTCGGCGATTCTATTGTCGATTCAAGCGCGAGACAGCTGCGGCCGATAGGGCGCAGACGGTTGAATTCCTCCTGGCCGGATTCTGCCTTGGGCTTGCGCTACCGGCTATATTGATCATTGCCTTGGCGATTAGGTTTCGACGATCTATGCCCGCTGAGGAAAACAGAGACGACGAAGAATACGGAGCAACTTGAGGCGAGAGCCAAGCGGTGATGCGCTTTCTTGGCCACTCATAAAGTTCAGCTCTTTGCTTTCGCGATTTGGATGAAGCGGTATAATTTCTGCGTCCGCCTTTTTTGCGCTGTGCTTTGTTGCGACCGAAATGTAGAGAGCAGGCATTTTAGCGCGGGTGACGCTTGCTGGCGATATCTTATAGACGGAACGGATACACGCCCTGGATTTGGCGCCGCTGGCACGGCCGGTCGGAATAAGTGAGCGCGCTCGCGGCATTTCTGGCTTCAGATGACGCTGGCTGCATCACCGGCGCGGACCTGAGGCCAGTCGGCGGCGTCCTGCGCCCAAAGGAGGAATGCGCATGCGCGGAGAACTGAAGCGGTCTCTTGATCGGTTGATGGACGGGGTGCGCGCCGACTGGGCGCTGTATGTCAAGTATACTGGCGCCGGTGAAGAAATCTGTGTCAATGCCGACACCTTGATGGATACGATGAGCACGATCAAGATCGCGGTGCTTGTTGCGCTCTTTCGCCTGGTTGACGGCGGTGAACTCGATCCGGCGCAGACCTTCTCCCTTGAGACGCGCTTCAAGCGATTCGGCTCTGGCGTACTGCAATACATGGACGACGGCATGATTTTCACTCTGCGCGATGCCGCGACGCTAATGATTATCGAAAGCGACAATACCGCAACCGACTACTGCTACGAGGCAATAGGCGGACCAGAAGCGGTGAACGCGACCATGCGTGAATTGGGCATTAGCGATATCGAAGCCTTGGGGAATTGCTTCGACTGGTTTAGCGCCTTCGCTGGCGCGCTAGTCCCCACGCTAGGCGAGCTCGGTCCGGCTGAACTGTTCCGCGCCGGGTATCCCGATTTGGCGCCGGAAGATTGGATCAGCGCGCGCGACCGTTTCCACTTTGAAGAAGGCAGGCTCTTCAGCCGAGCCAGCACCCGCGCCTTGGGCCAATTGCTGGAGATGATTTGGAACGACAGTTGCGCCAGCCCGGGAGCCTGCGCCGAAATGCGCGCCATGTTGCGCAATCAGATCTCACGCACGCGGCTGCCGAAGTACTTGCCGGAGGTGAAGGTCGCGCATAAGACCGGTGATTTTGATCCCTTTATTGCTAACGATGTTGGTGTCATTGAATCGCGCAACTTGGCGCCGATTATCATCTGCGTGATGATGGCGGGACATCGCGGCAACTGGGAAAACCTGGAGGACACCATCGCCCGAATCGCCGAGAAAGTCTGGGAGTATGGTGTTTATTCCGGTCAATAGAGCGGAACGGGCATTCTACAACAGGAGGCCAATTCGCATCGGTTCAATGTGAAGCGCGCCTTCACGTAGCCGGCTTGCGTATCGCGCTTTGTCGCTCCGGCGTGTAGGGACATGGTAGCCAACGAGACCGCGAAAGTGGTAAAGTGTGCTATATGGTTTTCAGCAGTTTCTATAACTGAAGGAGTCAAAAATGGTACGGGCTGGATTATCAAGTTTTTCGCTACATCTTCCGGATGCCCTGGGCGATCCATGGTTTGAATTGGACGATGGTTTTAAGAGCGTCTCCGGGTCATTTCGGGGGACGCCAACCCTCGACCTGCTCGATTTCCCGGGCGCGGTGGCCGAGCTGGGCATCAACTGCGTCGATCTTTGCATTCAGCATATACCGAGTATCGAGACTGGCTATCTGGACGAATTGCGCTCCGCTTTCGATGCGGCGGATGTGGAGTTGTATCAACTGCTGATCGATATTGGCGAGGTTGCCAGCGCCGATCCGACCGAGCGCAGCGCCAGCATTGCGCTAACCAAGCGCTGGATGGAAATTGCAGCTGAATTGGGATCAAGCGGCGTCCGCTATGTGCCGGGCGACAGCAAGCCCAACAGTGAGAACATCAGCGCCAGTGGCGAAGCTTTCCGGGAACTCTATGACTACAGCGTGGAGTGCGGTGTGGAGCCGGCTACCGAGAACTATAAAGTATTCAACAACGAGGCGGACGACCTGCTGCAGGTGCTGGACATCGCCGACCGCGAATACGGCGTGGTCGCTGATTTTGGCAATGCGAAGGGTCCACATAAGTACGATAACTTGTCCAAACTGATGCCACGCGCGACCGCCATTCACCAGTGGGTGATGATCGACGACGAAGGCCGGATTAATATGGAAGACTCAAAGCGCTGCTTAAATATGGCGCGCGATAACGATTTTGATGGTCCGGTGATGCTCTTGGGCGGGCATCCTTATCATCAATACAAAGAGACGCGCGAACTGGCGGCGGCAGTTGAGGAATTGCGTGGCGAAGTGCAGGCGGTATTCGGCGACGCTTTCGCAGGCTGAATAACTGGGACCGCAAATATGAACACTGCCGACCAATTCGATGTCATTATCGTGGGCGCCGGCATCTCCGGTTTGTACATGCTGCATCGCGTGCGCCAGTTGGGTCTGTCGGCGCGCGTCATCGAGATGGGCGGAGATCTCGGCGGCACTTGGTATTGGAATCGTTATCCGGGCGCGCGCTGCGATACGGACACCTTGGAGTATTCCTACAGCTTTGACGAAGATCTCCAGCAGGAGTGGGAGTGGCCTGAACGGTATCCGACCCAGCCGGAGATACTGGCATATCTAAACCACGTTGCCGATCGCTTCGACCTGCGGCGCGATATCACCTTCAGCAGCAAAGTAGAAGCGGCGACCTTTGACGAGGCGTCCAACTGTTGGCGTATTCGCACCGATGCTGGAGCAGAGCTAAACGCTCAGTTTCTCGTCATGGCGACGGGCAGCATATCGGCGCCTAACATGCCGGCGATTGAGGGGATGGACAGCTTTAGCGGACCGATCTATCACACGGCGCGCTTCCCCCATAAGGGCGTCGATTTCAGCGGGATGCGCGTCGGCGTTGTTGGTACTGGATCGTCGGCGGTACAGGCGATCCCGGTCATCGCCGAGCAGGCGAAGCATCTGACGGTTTTCCAGCGCTCCGCTCAATGGTCGACGCCGGCGCGCAATCGTCCAGTCGATCCCACAGTGGTAGCCGAGATCAAAGCGGATTACGCCGGCTTCCGCGCTCGCAATCGATTGCAGCCGTCGGGTCAATTGTCGCATATTCCGGGCAACGACTTTTCCGCCTTGGCGGTGGACGAAGAGGAGCGGCAGCGTATCTTTGAGGAGCGCTGGCAGCTTGGGGGATTCTCCTTTTACGGCAGCTTCAACGACATTCAAGTGAATCCCGACAGCAACAAAGCGACGGCGGATTTTGTGCGCGCGAAAATCCAGAACATCGTAGAGGATCCGCAGGTCGCCGAAATGTTGAGTCCCGATTATACGATTCATTGCAAACGCCCGGTGCTCGACAGTGGATATTTCGAGACTTTTAATCGGTCGAATGTGCTGCTGGTGGATATCAGCGCCGCCCCCATTCAAGCGATCACCCCAGATGGCATCAGGACGAGCGACGACGAATACGAGCTCGACATAATCATCTTCGCCACCGGTTTCGATGCCATGACTGGCGCGTTGCTCAAGATTGATATCCGCGGGCGGGATGGACTGAGCTTGCGCGAGAAATGGGCGGCCGGTCCGGTGAATTACCTGGGCTTGCAGGTTTCCGGCTTCCCTAATCTGTTTACGATCACGGGACCGGGCAGTCCGTCGGTGCTGACCAATATGATGGTGGCGATTGAGCAGCACGTCGAGTGGGTGAGCGACTGCATCGCGTATATGGTAGAGCGCAATCACGCTTCTATTGAGGCGACCGATGAAGCGGAGGAAGCCTGGGTCGCCCACGTGAATGAGGTGGCGGGCGCTACGCTGCAAGTCACCTGCAATTCCTGGTATTTGGGCGCCAATATTCCCGGCAAGCCGCGGGTCTTCATGCCTCTGCCCGGCTTCCCGCCGTATGTCGAAAAGTGCGACGAGGTGGCCGCCAATGGCTATACTGGCTTTGCGCTGTCATAATCGCGGAGGCACTGTCCCATGATTGAATTGACGCGCCCGGAAACTGTCGGACTTTGCGCTGACCGTCTGGGGAGAATCGCCGCGCACTTCAACCGTTACGTCGATGAAGGCAAAATACCCGGTTACCTCGTCCTCATCGCCCGGCGCGGGAAAGCGGCTTATCTGCATCGCTACGGCTTGCGCGATGTCGAAGCGGCTTTGCCTGTCGAAGAAGATAGTGTATTCCGCATTTATTCAATGACCAAGCCAATCACATCGGTCGCCGTGCTTACGTTGTACGAGCGGAGCCTGCTCCACCTGGATGATCCGGCATCTGAATATATTCCAGGCTTTGGGGAGCTGGATGTCTTTGAGTCCGGAGATGAGCAAAGTTGGCGAACCGTGCCAGCCCAGCGCGAGATGACCATCCGTGATTTGCTGACTCATACATCGGGTTTGACTTACGGCCACATGCAGGCCCATCCCGTTGACGCGATGTATCGTCAGCGCAAGTTTTTCGAAGACGCGGAGATGACGCTGGAGGATTTCGCCGCGGGGCTGAGCGAGCTGCCCCTGCTCTTTTCGCCAGGGACGCGCTGGAGCTACAGCGTCGCCACCGATGTATTGGGATTCATCATTGAAGTCGTCTCGGGAAAGACGCTCGATCAATACTTCGCCGACGAGATCCTGGCGCCGCTGGGCATGGTGGACACCGCCTTTGCGATCGCGCCGGAAAAGCTAGAGCGCTTTGCCGCCAATTACGAATGCGACGGCGACAGCTTCCGACTCATCGACAAGCCGAGCGAAAGCACTTATTTGGGCCAGCCGAAGCTGCCATCGGGAGGCGGCGGTCTGATCTCGACCGCGAGCGATTATTTGCGTTTTGCTCAGATGCTGCTCAATAAAGGCGAATTTGACGGGGCGCGCATTTTGGGGCGGCGGACGGTCGAGCTCATGACCAGCAATCATCTGCCGGGGGATTGCGATCTCGCGAATATGGGGTATGCGCTGTACAGCGATATGCGGTCTGAAGGCGTTGGCATGGGTTTGGGCGCGCGGCATAATTTGCGCCGGGGCGGTATCCGCACGGAGACGCGTCATGAGGGCGTCGGTTTTGGATTGGGCGGCTCGGTTTTGCTTGACCCGGCGGCGGCGCAGATTCTGGCTTCGCCGGGTGAATTCGCCTGGGGCGGCGCGGCCAGCACATACTTTTGGATCGACCCCCGCGAGCAAATGACCGCCATCTTTCTGACGCAGCTAATGCCGTCTTCCTCCTACCCCATCCGGCGCGAGCTGCGCGTGCTGGCCAACCAGGCGATCATCGAGTGAGTTTCGAGCGCAGGTTTCAAGGGCGGGTGGCCATCGTGACTGGTGGCGCCAGCGGTATCGGTTTGGGCATCGCCAAGCGCATGGCGCGCGAAAGCGGCAGCGTCGTGCTGGCGGATATCAACGAGGAAGCGCTGGCGCAAGCCAAAGAGGCGATGGGAGATTTGGCGGGACCGGTCAAGACAATTCACCTTGACATCACCAAAGAAGACGAAGTCGAGCGCCTTGTAGGGTCCGTTGTAGAAGCGTTTGGGCAGTTGGATGTGGTCGTCAATTGCGCCGGGATTGTAGGGAAGACAGCCACAGAAATCCTTGACTACGATTTGGCCACCTTCCGTGAAGCGCTAGATGTCAATCTGAACGGTTCGTTTCTGATCACGAAACATGCGATAAAGGCGATGCTGCCTCGTGGATATGGCCGGATTCTGCTGCTGGCCTCCATTGCTGGCAAAGAAGGCAATCCCGGCATGGCTGGTTATTCGGTTTCTAAAGCCGGCGTAATCGGTCTTGTCAAGGCGATCGGCAAAGAATATGCGCATACCAAAATCACCGTAAACGGGCTGGCGCCAGCCTTGATCGCCACGCCTCTGCTCCTCGATGCGGAAGAAGAAGCGATCGACTATATGACGAGCAGAATTCCGATGGGGCGGCTGGGCACGGTGGAAGAGGCGGCAGCCATCGCCTGTTGGATTGTGTCGGACGAAGCATCGTTCAACACGGGCGCAGTTTTTGATCTTTCCGGCGGCCGCGCGACCTATTAGCGTCGCCGTGGGCCGCGGCTCAATCTAACTTAGCTGACCTTACCTTATCGGCCTTGACATGGCGCATGCTGATTGCAGTGTGAGTCAGCCGCGCAAATCGATGGATTCGCCGGTGGCCACGGATTCATTCACCGCCATCGCCAGCGCCAGCGCTTTCAAGCCGGCGTCGGCATTGCTGGCGGGTTGATTGCCAGTGCGGACGCTGTTGATGAATTCTTCCAGGGCGTAGCGCACGATCAGGGTACGCAGCGGCGGATTCGACCAGTGGCTGCGCGTCGGTTCGCTGTCGTCCACGGTTCCCCAGGTCAAGGTGTCATACATGTGGTCAATGCCGGTTACCAAAGCCTGCCCTTTTTCGGCGTAGACATCGAGCCAGGTCCGCGTGCGCAAGGCGTTGGCGCCCAAAGCGCCGCCGGTGACCGCCGCGACCGCGCCGCTTGCAAAGCGTATGCTGGCGACGATGCCATCGGGCAAAGCCGGCGCCGCGCCGTGATAACTGGCCCCATAGGCGTGCAGCGAAACCGGATCGCCCAGCAGATAACAAATCGTGTCAAATACGTGGCAGGTATTCTCGTTGATGGCGCCATTGCCGTTGTCGGGATCCCACATCCAGTGGTCGGGCATTTTCGCCGGCATTTCTCCCATGACGATCTCCGCATTTACGACGAAGGGCCGCCCGATCGGTCCGTCATCGAGCAGCTCCTTGAGCGCGACGATCGGCGGAAAATAGCGCAGCGGGAACTCGACCATGTGAAGGAGCTTTGACGATTTAATGACATCGGCGATGGCGGCGCCATGCGCCATGTTGGCGCCCCAGGGTTTTTCCAGCAATACGGGCAACCCGCGTTCAGCCGCCGCTTCCACCAGGGGCAGCCGCCACTTCGGCGATACGCATAGATCAACCGCGTCAATGTCGGCATGTTTAATCATCTCGACGCCGTCGGTATAAGCGACGGCGCCCAAGCTAGCAGCCCATTCGCGCAAGCTGATGTTGGGTCCGGGCAATTTGCCTTGGATGTTGTCCGCTACGGCGACGATGGAGGCGCCGTCAATCTCGGCGATTGCGCCGGCGTGCCATAAGCCCAAGCGCATCCCGACGACGCCCAGCCGAATCTCGGAGTTATTTGCCATTTGCCTTTTCCTTTGTCATTTGAGTGAGCCGAGCTTCGTTTTTCACGCAAGGGGACGAATGCAGATGGCAGGCGGCATGCGCGCGCTAAACAATTGCCACACCCGCTTTTTCCGCCGACTCACGAATGTAAGCCATGGCGGCGGGCAGCTTAGAAAGTGGCGTGTGTTCAACAACCATGTAGGTATCGGGGCGCAAATGCTCGTCAACCAGCGCGATGATGTCAGCGTAATTGAGGCAGCCTTCGCCAGCCGGGCATTCATCCATATGCAGGTGCAGCGCGTCGTGCATCACCACATCCTTGGCGTGGCAAGTCTCAATCATGTCGCCCAGCATTTCCAACCCTTGGCGAATATAGGCTGAGCTCGTCCAATAATCTTGATAGCGGATCATATTGGCCGCATCCAGGTTGAGCTTGACCGCCGGGGAATCTACCTCTTCAATCAGCTTGCGGCAGGCCTCCCAGTCGCAGAGCACGGTGGCGAAATGGATTTCCAGCGTCAAGAGCAGGCCCGCCGCTTCGGCTTCGCGCGCCAGCGGTTTTATTGAAGCAGCTGCCTCAATGATGGCGGCATCGGTGAAGTTATCTGGGTGGCCGCAGAAGCTGTGGCTGGGATTCTTGGTGCCGCCGCCCAGAATCACGCGGCGGGCGTCCAGATTTGCCGCCGCCGCGATCGCGTCGCGCAGGATTGCTTCGGTTTCGCGCGTTGGGCGTAGAAAATTGTGAATCCAGCCGCCGACCTGGACGACTTCCAAGCCGTTATCGGCGAGTTGTCTTTGCCAGTCGGCGATGGGTTGCTTGCGTACTTCACTGATGTCCATCAATATGCCAGAGACACCATGCGCCTTCGCTTGTTGAATCAGCCCTTGCGGATCGAATCCTAATCCGCCGAGCCCGAGACCCAATCTCATTGGTTTAGCCTTTCAGCGCGCCGCCTGTTAAGCCGGTCGCGATATATTTTTGCACAAAGAAGGTGAAGACAATGATCGGCAATAGGATCAAGCCGGCAGCGGCGAATAATCTGCCGAATAGAATGGCGTAGTCGGTGACGTAGGTCAAGATCTCGACCGTCACCGTTTTGATCTGGTTGTTGCCCAGAATGATAGCGAAGAAGAATTCGTTCCAGGCGCCGATAAAGTTGAAGACGGCGGTCGCCGCCAAGCCCGGCGCAGCCAGTGGCAAGGTCACGCGGAAGAATGCGCCCAGGCGCGAGCTGCCGTCCACCATCGCTGCCTCTTCCAAATCCGCGGGAATATCAAGCAAGTAGCCGCGCATCATCCAGATCGAGAAAGGCAGGCCGAAGGACAGATAAGCAAGCGCCAACCCGTGGTAGGTGCCGAGCAGCCCCAGCTGACGCCAGATGAGGAAGATGGGCAGAATGAGCATGATGGGCGGCACCATACGCGTGAAGAGCATGCCAACGAGGATAAACTCTTTCCCGCGAAAGCGTAATCGAACCAGGGCATAGGCGGCCAACATGCCGGCGGTAATATTGATTAGCGTGGTGCTGCCGCTTATGAGAACGCTGTTGATGATGTATTCGCGGAAGCGGCTGAGCGGGGGTTTGACGCCTTCCATCGCCAATTCGGATTCGGTGCCGTATTTCATGCCGAGGACGACTTCATAATTGTGGAGCGTTGGCCTGAAGATCCACTTCGGCGGGATTTTGAAGACATCGGGCGGTTCTTTGACCGAGCTGACGTAGATCCAGACCACCGGCAGAAGCGCGAACACAATCCAGCCACCGACAATGGCTGACGCGATCACGACACCCAGCCGCCGCCTCTCGCGGCGCCCGACAGCGGAGGCGGCTTGGCCGCGCCTCATGGCGATGGCTGCGCGTGAGATGATGATTCCTAATTGGTCAGCCAGGAAGTCGATAAGCGCTACGGCGATGCGCAGCGGAAGATTGATGACAAAGGCGATGCCGGTTCGCGCGATGCGAATTGGCGACCGTTGCAGGATCGAGCCGGCTCCCGCTGAGGCCGCAAGCTCCGGGTCGCCGCGTTCCAATTGGGTGAAGAGGAAGACGACGATTGCCAGGGTGATGAAAAACAGGACATAGGCGATGGCGGCGCTGATGCCGATCTGGCCTGCCTCGAACATGCGCGCGTAGATGTGATAGGTCAGGGTCTCGGTGGCGCGGGCGGGACCGCCCTTGGTAAGCGTGAAGACGACATCAAACTCGCGCAGGAGTTGATAAGAGCGGAAGATCACGACGACCATAATTACCGGTCGCAGCATGGGAATGGTGAGGTAGCGCAGGGTTTGCCAGGACGACGCGCCATCAATCTGCGCTGATTCAAAGGGTTCGCGCGGCAGGGCCGCCAGCCCAGCCGACAGAACGAGCATGATAAAGGGCACGCCGCCCCAGACGCTGATGGCGATCAAGGCGGGCAGCGCCAAATTCGGATTGTAGACCCAATCAATCGGTTCAAAGCCTAGAAGACGAACGAAATAATTGATGATGCCGAAATCATAATTTAGCATCGTGCGCCAGATGACGCCGACGACCACCGGCGTCAGCATGAGCGGTATGACGATAAGCGTGCGCAGGATGCCGCGGACTGCGCCGATGTAGTCGATCAAAAGCGCCAGCGCAAAGCCGACGAGGAATTGCAGCACCATGGCGCCGGCGGCGTAGGTGAGGGTGATGCGAATGCTATGCCAGACGCGCCCGTCGTTGAGAATGCGCAGGTAGTTGCGCAAGCCGACGAAATCGACATTGGGGCGCATCAGGTGGGCGTTGGTGACGCTGAGGGCGAAGCTGTAGACGAGGGGATAGACGAATACGAATGCCATGATCAAGAGCGGCACGCCCAGGCAAATGTACAGGGGCAGCAAGTCCTTCCTGATCGGGCGGAAGCGCGGGCGTCTGTTATGTTTTTGTTGCGTCACGGGTTGGAATGTGGTCATGATGGTTGCGGGCGACTCACAGAGTCGCCCCTACAATTGATCCATCTGCGCGTACGGGCGAGCCGGTGGCTCGCCCCCAACAGCGTGCTGATTTTGGGCGGGTGACCCTATGGCTCGCCCCAAGAGATTGAAATGTGACTGGGCGGCGCTTACATGATGCCTTCGTCTTGCAAGAACTGCACCGCTTCTGCCTGCGCGGTGTCCATTGCCGCTTGCGCTGAGTCGACGGCGCCGGTCAGGTAAGCTTGCAGATTGGGCACCAGGAAACTGCTGGCAATGTAACCTAGTTGCGCCAAGGTCGGCAATACAGCGGCCGCGCCGAAGTTGGCGATCATGGTGTCGTATTGCCGATGCGCGGCTAGAATTTCCGGATCGGTGAGCAGTGAGCCGCGTCCCGAGTGTCCACCGCCGTAGCGTACGTAGTCGTAAGCGATTTCCTTTGAGGTATACCAGGCGGCGTAGGAGAGAGCGGCTTCCTGGTTCTGGCTGAATTTAGATATGAAATTTGACCAGACGCCGGTCCAAACGCGCGGCGCGTTGTGCCCAATGTTGGCATCCCAGGGATGAACCGTGAAGTCCAGCGTGTCGGCTGTAGTCGGCGAGGCGCCCGGATCGGTGAGCTCGACTGCAGCTGTATCCCATTGGATGCAGATCACGGTTTGTTCTTGGCGAAGGGTTTCGATGCCTTCGGGATAGTTGTAGCCCATGGCGCCCGGCGAGATTAAGCCTTCGTCCATCCAGCCTTTGATGCGCTCAAGCGATGTCACCGCTTCGGGACTGTTGTATTGGGGCAAGCTGTCGGCGTCGTAAAGCGGCGCGCCCATGGAGGCGGCGAAGTTGTAAAGCACGATAGGCGAGTTCGCCAATAGAAGCACCAGGGGCCAGGTTTGATCCATGCCGTCGTTTGCCAGCGCGGTCTTCAGCTTGCGGCAGGCCGCTTCAAGATCATCGAAGCTCCAGCCAGCGAGCGGATCGGGCGCTTCGACATCATATTTCGATAGCATATCGGCGCGATAGAAGGTCATCTGCCCGGAGACATGCTGCGGCAGCGCCAGCAGTTCGTCGTCCCAGGTGACCAAACCGATTGAGCGTTCGGGGAAATCGCCGATGTCGTAGATTTCGGAATTGATAAGCTCGGGATTGTCGAAGAGATTGCTCATGGGCAGCCACCAGCCGGCGCCGGCGCCGGTCCAGAAGGTGCCGAGGTGAATGGCGAGCACATCCCAAGCATCGGACTCGGCTCGCATATTGGTCAACATCGTTTCGTTCCAAACATCGCGACCAATGATATCGTAACGGACCTGGACTTTGCCCTGGGTGTATGCGGTAAAGCGTTCGCCATTGCGAACATGGGCGTTAATGTCGGGACCTGCCATGCTGGCGACGACAAGTTCAGTTTCGTCGAGGCCGCCGCTGCTGGCTTTGGGCAGCAATTCCGGCGGCGGCTCGCGCAGAACCCGTTCATCCTGGGCGAAAACTGATGCCGTTGGCAGGTAACCGGATAGCATCGCCGAACCCAAGCCCGCGCCGCTCAGCCGCAGGAAATCGCGGCGGCTCAAGCCCATTCTCAAGTTTCTCTTTTGCCTTGGGGTCATTTCAAAATCCTCCCTATTTTGACTAATTTCTCTAACAATTTAATGCTGCGCGCAGCGTGAGCCGGGTCTCGCGGGCAGCATCGCGCACTCAATCGGGAATATAGCACGGTGATTATGGCTTGTCAAAAGATTATCGATAATCTGTTAGGCGCATCGCGCATGCGTTGCCACATGGATAACATCGGCAGTATGATTAGAATGGCGCCGTATTTGGCGGAAACCTTATTGCTGTCAGCTTTGATGAGCCGGAAAAAGGGATGGGCTGAGCCGCTAACTTGACGACAGTGGCGCCCTCGCCTATACTCGATTATCGAGAATCGCGGCATCGGCATGCTCCGGCAAAACATGAGGAGAGTCAAGGGATGAACAGGATGCGCGCATGACTTCAGCACCGGGATCAATCTACGAAGGACGAATCGCGGACAGTTTCAGGCTTGATGGGCGCGTTGCGCTGGTGGCGGGCGGTTATGGTGGCATCGGCGCGGCGCTATGCCTTGGATTGGCGCAGCAAGGCGCAGCCGTCGTGATCGCCGGTCGCTCGGCGGAAAAGAGCGTTGCGCTCGCCGAGCAGCTTTCGGCGGATAGCTACTCGGCGCTGGGATTGAGCTTCGATATCAAGGAACCAGAGGAGATTAACCGCCTGGTTGAGCAGAGCGTGGGCGAATTTGGGCGTCTCGATATTCTAGTGAATTGCGTGGGCACGCATATCGAAAAGCCGGCGGAAGAGTTGACCGCGGAAGACTGGGATCAGGTGCATGACACCAATCTGCGGGGCGCCTTTCTGCTGTCGCAAGCGGCGGGCCGCCCGATGATCAAACAGCGAGGCGGCCGGCAGATCCACATTTCTTCGGTTCGCAGTCTGCTGGGTATAAACCGTGGATTCGCCGCTTATACCAGCAGCAAAGCGGGGATGAATCTGCTGGTGAAGCAACTGGCGACCGAATGGGCGCGGCACGGCATTACAGTAAACGGCATCGCCCCCACCTTCATTCGCACGGAATTGGTGCGGCATTATCTGGAGGATGAGAGCTTTTACAATGCGCTGGTGGGGCGGATTCCCTTGTCGCGGGTGGGCGAGCCATTTGATATTGTCGGCGCGACAGTATTCTTCGCCTCGCCCGCCGCTGACTTCATCACCGGGCAGATCTTATTCGTCGATGGCGGCGTGACCGCCACTCAGTAATGGCTTGTGCATGGTTCACCAGTGTGCTGGCAATGGAATCCGCATATCCGCATCGTTCGTCTTCGCGTTATACTTTTGCCACTTGGAGAAGATGAATAAGGTAGCTTTCAATGGCAATCAATAGCAGCCGTCACCGGCGCAGCGCCACGCGTTATGTCCTGCGCGAAGATATCAAGGAACATCTCATCGACGCTATTTTGCGCGGACGATACAAACCTGGCGACCGCCTGGCGGAGGCGAAACTGGCGAAAGAATTCGCTGTCAGTCAGTCGCCAATACGCGAGGCGCTGCGTGACCTGGAAATGATGGGATTCGTCGAATCGGTGCCATTTTCCGGCTCCTTCGTGCGCGACCTTTCGCTGAAGGACATGCTGGATACCTATGCTGTGCGCGCCTGGATGGAAGCGATGGCGGGCCGATTGGCGACACCCAATCTGACGGAGGATGTATTTGCGCGCCTGGAAGCGCTGCTTGAGCAGATGATGCGTCACGCGCAGAATGAAGATTCGCACGAATTCTCCAAAGCCGATTTCGCCTTCCATCAGACGATTGTCGCCGCCGCCGGCAACAGCACGCTCATCCGGCTCTACGATATGCTTCAATTCGCCTATTGGACCTACGCGTCAACGATATTGACCGGTTACAACCTGGTTTATCAAGCGAGGCGGCATTACAAGATTCTTGATGCGCTGAACACAGGCGATCCGGACCTGATCGCGACGACGCTGCACGACCATATTGACGAATTGATTGACCGCATCACGGCGCATTATCAGGAACGGCAGGCAGGGGCGGAAGTCGATTCGTTTGCGGAAGTTTAAGTTCGCGCGAGACGCTAGGTCCGGCTCTGGCAGAGGAAGTTTGAAGCTGCGCTTCGCATAGATAATCGAGCGGAAGAGGTGGATTGGACATGGCTCGACAGATCATAGACCTGAGTATGCCCGTACATGGCGATATGGTGGTTTTTCCGCGGGTGGTGCGCCCGGCCTTGCTGATGTACGAAGATTGGGAGCAATTCGCTGAAGGCATCGGCGCCGCCGAGCATGGCATGACCTCGCTGGCGGCCAGCTCGATGACGGTCCTGGGCGATCATGTGGGCACGCATATTGATGCCTTGAAGCATTTTCGCAAGGGGGGAGCGGGCCCAGAGGGCATTCCCGTTGAATATTGTTATGGCGATGGCGTCGTGCTCGATTTCCGGCATATCGAAAGCGGCGGCGCGATCACGGTCGCCGATATGCATCAGGCGCTGGAGAAAATTGACTACAAGATCAAGCCGCTGGATATTGTGCTGATCATGACTGGCGCGGGCAGCTACAACCACGAAGAGCGTTATTTGACTGAACATTGCGGCATGTCCAAAGAGGCGACGCATTGGCTGCTTGATCAAGGCGTGAAAGTGACGGGCATCGACGCCATCACCTGGGATCCGCCGGTGTGGGCGATGTTTGAGCGCAAGCAATTCTGGGAGTCTCACCGCGTGATGATCGAGCGCGAGTATTATCATCTGGAGAACATGTGCAACCTGGAGGCGATACCGCGAGCGCATGGCTTCCAACTTTCTGTTTTGCCGATCAAGTGGGTGGGCACGACAGCGGCGCCGGTGCGCGCGATCGCGATCATCGAGGACTAGGCGCGGGCGTATTCACGATAGCACAGTTGTTGAAAGGCGCCATCTTCGGGAACGGAGGCAGGATATGGGACGAATGGACGGCAAGGTGGCCATCATTACCGGCGCTGGCAGCGGCATTGGACGCGCTAGCGCCCTGCTCTTCGCCGGGGAGGGCGCGAAAGTTGTGGTTGCCGAGCTGGATGAAGCGGCGGGCCGAGAAACGGTCGCGCTGGTATCGGCCGCCGGTGGGGAGGCGCTGCAGGTGACGACCGATATTCGGCGGGAGGAGCAAGTCGAGTCGATGGTCAGTCGAGCGGCAGCGGCTTATGGAAAGGTCGATATCCTTTATAACAACGCCGCCATCGAAATTCGCGGCAGCGCCACCCAACTCAGCGAAGACGATTGGGACGCGACGATGGGCACCAACGTCAAGGGCTGTTGGCTCTGCTGCAAACACACGATACCGGAGATGCGGAAGGTCGGCGGTGGGGTCATCATCAACTCGGCGTCGACCCTGTCCTACCGCGTCGCCGACGAACGCGCGGCTTATGTGGCGTCGAAAGGCGCTATCTTGCAGCTGACGCGAAGCCTGGCGATGGATTACGCCAAAGACAATATCCGCGCCAACTGCCTGGTGATCGGTCCCATTGACACGCCGCTGCTGTCGCAATCCATGGCTGATTCGGGCGATGCCCAAGGGGTTATGGATTGGCTGCTGGATGCCTCGCTCCTTGGGCGCCTGGGCGATCCGGCGGAAGTGGCGCGGGTCGCGCTCTTCCTATGCACGCCGGAAGCATCATTCATGGTCGGTGGGCCCATCGTTGTCGATGGCGGGATGCTTGTGCATTAAGCGCCCGCGAAATAGCTCAAATAAGACTTTCAGCTTGAAGGGAGATGACTGTGTATCAAGCAAAAATTGGTTATACCACCGTCACCTGGGCGGTTGCCGGCAGTTCAGACTGGATGGAACAGGGGATGCGAGACATATCCGCTCTTGGGTTTATGGCTTTTGAGACCTTTAGCAATACGGCAATGGAATATGACGATCCGCCGGGGCGGTTTCGCTCGCTGCTGGACGAGCTGAATTTGCATGTGGCTTGCCTCGACAAGATACGTTCCGTATATCAAGACTCTACGCAATCCGAAGAAATCATCGCCGATCACGAAGAGGCGACGCGCTTCCTGCTCGATCATAGCGGCGAGATTTTGATGACCGTGCCCATCGGCGCGCCGGATGACGCGCCCCGCTGGAGCCTGGATGACTTCAAAGTGGTGGCGTCGACGCTGAATGAGATCGGCAAGCGCACGCTGGATATGGGCGCGACGATGGCGCTGCACCCGCATTGGGGCACCTATGTGCAAAGTCCGGAAGAGATTGATTTGATTATGGAGTTGACGGATCCGCGCTATGTCTTTTTCGCGCCCGACAGCGGTCAGATCGCCAAAGGGGACGGCGACCCGGTCGCCATCGCCAGGAAATACGCCGACCGCATCGCGCATGTGCATCTGAAGGATGTTGCCGCCAACTGGCCCGAATTGCGCGAGCAAGGCGCGGCTTTGGCGATGCCCGCCGGTTACGCGCCGCTCGGCGAAGGAACGGTGGACTTGAAGGGCTTCATCGACGTCCTGGCGAGCGTGAACTACGACGGCTGGATCCTGGGCGAACTGGACCAACATGACGATCCCAAGGGAAGCGCGGAAACGGGCCGGCGATTTTTGACCGAAGAATTGGGATTCTCGCTGGATTTCGCAAGCGGCAGTTAGCCCTACTTGCCATCCTGTTTGTACATGCGGAAAATCTAAAGAATGCAGCGCTAGCGATGCGTCGGTCTTCTTGCCAGCGGTCGCTGCTTTGAACTTCAAGTTGTAGGCAGTCGATTAGGAGCGCGTAACAGCCATCATAGATTCGTGCCTGTAAGAAGGAGCGGCCGAGCGCTCCAGCGCGTCCGACCCGCTATCGTCTCGACTGATCTATCAAAACTGGGCGCGCTTGCTCCTTAAAGCAAGCCTCCAAACCGCTAGCCGACTTGACGGCTCAATTGGCTAGCCGGGCGCAAATTGTACGGAGAGCAGACCTATGCCGAAAGCGAAACAGCCACCCAATCAAAATGCCAAAGCAGAGCAACTGGCTCGCGTTGCCGAATTGCTGAACCTGGAAATTGATGATGAAGACCTCGAGGCGCTGTCCAATCAGTTGAACTTGATGGATGCCTTGGAAGCGTCTGCGCTGCATGATTTTCCGCCGGTTCTAACGATGGATGCGGCTTGGCATGATTGACTCGCGCGCGTTACACAATCTGTCCATCGGCGATGCGGCGTCCGCCCTGCGCCGTGGCGATACGACATCGGTCGCGCTTACTGAAGCCACTCTCGCGCGCATCATTGAGACAGAGCCGAAGGTGCAGGCTTACGCCACGGTAACCGCGGATCGGGCGCTGGCGGCTGCTGAGCGTGCCGATCGGGAAATCGCCGCCGGGCGTGATCGCGGTCCAATGCACGGCATTCCGGTCGCTGTCAAAGACAATTGCTTCACCAAAGGCATCTTGACCGAGGTGGGGTCGAAAGTACTGGAAGGCTTTGTGCCGGACTTTGATGCGACGGTCGTGCGAAAGCTATACGAAGCCGGCGCCGTCCTGATCGGCAAGACGCGCTGCCATGAATGGTCCTGCGGCGGCAGCGAGCCACCGACGCGCAGCCCCTGGGATCCTGAGCGATTCCCTGGCGGCAGCAGCATTGGCTCCGGCGTCGCCCTTGCGGCGCGCTCGATCTACGGGGCGATCGGCACCGATACCGGCGGATCCGTCCGCATCCCGGCGTCGCTCAACAATCTGGTGGGCATGAAAGCGACTTACGGGCGGGTCAGCGCTCATGGCGTGCTGCCGCTGGCTTGGTCGCTCGATCATGTTGGTCCCATGACGCGGACGGTGCGCGATAACGCGCAGATGCTGGGCGCGATCGCCGGGCATGATCCCAAAGACGCCAATTCCGCTCGCGTAGATCTGCCGGATTATGCGGCTGGCATTGAAGGCGGCGTGCGCGGTACGCGAATCGGTTTTGACCGCGACTATTTCTTGTATCCCGGCGTCGTCGACAGCGTGCGCGCGGTGACTGAGAGAGTCATCGGCGAGCTTGCGGGAATGGGCGCGGAAATCGTCGACGTCCGCATCCCCGAATTGGCGCTGACCAGCGAAACGCTGAAGACCATCCGCATGGTGGAATCGGCTAGCTATCATCGGCATCAGATACGGGAAAAGGGCCATCTCTACAGCCCCGGTACAAGAGCCACGCTGGAGATTGGTCAAGCGGTGCTGGCGACCGATTATGTCGCCGCGCTGCGGGCTCGCGAGCGCTTTCGTTCGGCGATGAAGGCACTATTCAAGCGCGAGAATCTGGCGGCGCTGATTTCGCCGACGATTCCGGTGTCGGCGCCGCTGCTCGACGATGTGTGGAAACCGCGCGCTGACATGGAAAACGGCGAGACGCCGACCGATGGCTTTGTGCATCATGTCTACCCAGCCAACCTTAGTGGGCAGCCGGCCATCAGCGCGCCCGGGGGTTTTAGTCCGGAGGGCTTGCCGATTGGATACCAATTGATGGGACGGCCCTTTGATGAAGCGACCTTGTATCGCATCGCCTACGCCTATGAGCGGACGCAGCACTGGCAGGAGCGTCAGCCGGCGCAAGCCTACGATTGAAGCGGACGCAAGCATTGACTGGTTTGCCGATTCGCCCGCGCGATCTTCAGCGGATCGTTTGCACGATCGATTCGGGCTGGAAGCTGCAGAGCGTTGAAAAGATCGGCGGACGCGCTTTCGCCTTAGGCGTCTTGGCACGCGAACAGTGTGTAAGGCGCCTCGTCCTGCTGACGCACAGCCAAGCCGACCGAGAGCGGAATCCGCAGATCGCGCGCGATGAGTACCGCCTATTGAAGGCGCTGCAAGCGGCGGGAATGCCCGTTCCTGCTGCCCTCTTGCTTTGCGAAGCGCAGGAATCGCCCTTTCTTCTGACATCTTTCGTTCAGGGCGCGAGCCGGCTCGAGACGGACGACGTGCCGGCCATTTGTCGGAAGCTGGCCGCCGTGCTCTGCGCTGTTCACGCCGTTGACCTGCTTGAACATGAGCTTGCGTTTCTGCCCCAACTCACCGATTCAATTGCCGGTGGCGCGCCGTTGCCGAACGCAACACAGGAGCGCATTCATGTGGCGTTGAAACGCGCGCTGCCGAAGGTCGAGTTCAACGCGCCGACGCTGTTGCATGGCGACTATTGGCTGGGCAATCTGCTTTGGAAGGGTGATCAGTTGGAAGCCATCATCGATTGGGAAGACGCGATGATCGGCGACCCGTTGGCCGATCTGGGCAAGAGCCGCCTGGAAATCCTTTGGGCGCTCGGCGAAGAAGCGATGGCGCTGTACACCCAATATTATTTAGCATTGAACCCGGGGCTGGATGCGTCGGCGCTGCCCTTTTGGGATCTATGGGGCGCCAGCCGCCTGCAGCACTACGCTAGTTTTGCGTCCGACGCGGGCCGTGTGCCGCAGATGCGAGCGCAATGCGAAACCTTCGTCGCCGATGCCTTAAGCCGGCTAGACGCAGTCTATGAATGACCGCAATTCTCGGCAGAAAGCGGCCGAATTTTCCAAATGGCAGTTGTGCCCGGCGGCGGGGATGATCGACATGCGAGCCTTTGGCATGGCGGCGCGCATGGCTTGGTTGATCTGCCGGAACTTGGCATCGCGCTCGCCAACGACCAGGCAGGTGGGCAATGTCAAGCTGGCAAGCGCTCCCCAAAGATTCGGCTGGGCGCCCGTGCCCATTGCGCGCAGGCAGTTCGCCAAGCCCAAGGGATTGTTTGCCATTCGTTGGCTTCGCTGCCCTTCGATTTGTTCGTCCGATTGCGACGCCCAGAGTGGCAGCCCTTCCCAATAATCGACGAACCAGGGGATTCCGCGCGCTTCGATTTCGTCGGCTAGATCATGGTCTAGTTGGCGACGCTGCGCCTGCGCCCGCTTATCAGCCAAGCCGGGCGACGCGCTCTCCAGGATCAGCGAAGTAATTTGCTCTGCATAGCGCAATGCTAAGAAAAGCGCCAGCCGCCCGCCCATCGAATAGCCGAGCAAGTTGGTCTTCTCCAAGCCAAGCTCGCCGAGCAAGTCGATGATGTCGGCAGCGACAGATTCCATGCGATAGCTTGGTGTATCCGGCGGCGCATCGCTCGCGCCGTGGCCGAGTAAGTCTATAACGATCAGTTGAAAGTCGCGTGCGAGTTCTTCGACGATGGCAACCCAGTTCGACGCGGCGCCGCTGAAGCCGTGCAGAAGCAAGAGCGGATCGCCATCGCCGTGAACCTCAACGTGGTAGTGCTGTCCGCTAGTTGTCGCTCTGATGAGCATCGGGGAAAGCTTTCCGCGCTTCTCGTCGCTGAATCTTGCCGGAGGCGGTGCGGGGCAGCGTGGGGGTGAATGCGATACGGCGCGGGATTTTGTAACCGGCCAAGCGCTGGCGCGAGAAAGCGATGATGTCGGCCGCAGAAGCCGACCGCCCTACTCGCAGCTCGACGACCGCGGCGACAGCTTGCCCCCAGCTGGCGTCGGCCAAGCCAAGCACCACCGCTTCGGCCACGGCTGGATGCATGCGCAAGACGTCCTCCACCTCGGCGGGATAGATATTTTCGCCGCCGCTGACGATGAGGTCTTCGCGCCGCTGCAAGATGAAGAGGTCGCCATCTTCATCCAGGTAGCCGATATCGCCGGTAAGCAGCCAGCCGTCTTGAAGCGCTTCTGCGGTGGCGGCCGGATCGTTGTAATAGCCGCGCATGACCGTACCGCCTTTGACCAGGACTTCGCCCGGGACCTTGGGGGCGGCGTCTTCGCCGCGCTCGTCGACGATGCGCAATTGAGCGGTCATTTTCGCTTTGCCCACCGTACCGGGTTTCTGATACACCAGGTCAGGCAAGGCGGTGACGACTTGAGAGGCTGTTTCCGTAAGCCCGTAACATGTCGCGATAGGTAGATTTTCGGCTTGGCAGCGGGCGAGCAGCTCGGCTGATGGCGCTTCGCCGCCCAGCAAAATCAGGCGTAGATTCGGATTCCAGGGGCGCGTCTTGGCGTCGAGCAGGCGCTGCAGCATCGTGGGCACGAGCGAGACGATGGTAATCGGATTGTCGCTGAGCACGCGGTTGGTCTCGTTTACATCGAATGGCGCTGTCGGACCAAACTCGACCGCAGTGTGGTGGATCAAAGAACGAAGGACAATGCTCAAACCGCCGACGTGATAGAGCGGCAGGACGCAGAGCCAGCGCTCGTTCGGCTGCGTTGCGAGCATCAGAGCCGCGCCCAATGCGCTGTGCCAAATGTTGCCGGCCGTTAGCGTCGCCGCTTTTGGCTTGCCGGTAGTGCCCGATGTATGGATGATGGCGAAATCATCATCGAAGCGCATTGTGCCCCAGTCTTCAAACTTGCTACGGCGATCATGCACGGTCATCGTTGGCAATTCAAAGACTGGCGCGTCTATCGCGCTCGTCAGCGCCCGTGTTTCACTCTCGCAAATCACTAGGCGGCAATCGACGTTCTCCGCCTGCCAGGCGAGTTCGCTCGCGGTCAGTCGCGTGTTAAGCGGCACAATGACGAGACGCATCCGCATCAGCGCCAGCATCGTCAAGGCAAAGGGCACGGGCCTCCGCATTAATATCGCCACTCTGTCGTCAGGCTCGAGCGCGGCGCGGCTCACAATCGTCTCACAAGTTAGCGTGACATAACGATTGACATCGGCGAAAGTCCAGCCGCTGTATTCGAGCGCGAAGAAAACCTTGTCTGGATCGGGATTCAGGGGGCGCTGGAAGTCGCTCATTGTGTGTTAGACTTTGGCGGGCGACCCAAGGGTCGCCCCTACATTTTACGCTTCGGCGGCCGCCCTCAAGCCCGCCGCGGGAACTTGCCGAAATCGGGTTTTCGCCCTTCGAGGAAGGCGTTCTTGCCTTCGCTGCCCTCTTCCGTCATGTAGAAGAGCATGGTGGCGTCGCCAGCCAATACCTGCACGCCCGTTTGCCCGTCCAGTTCAGCGTTCAAACCGGCTTTGATGAAGCGCAGCGCGATCGGGCTTTTGCTAAGGATCTCACGCGACCACTGTAGCGCTTCCTTCTCCAGATCAGCCAGCGGCACCACGGTATTCACCATGCCCATTTCCTCCGCTTCGGTGGCGCTGTATTGGCGGCAGAGGAACCAGATTTCGCGGGCTTTCTTCTGACCGATATGCGCCGCCAAAAAGGACGAACCGAAGCCAGCGTCGAAGCTGCCGACGATCGGTCCGGTTTGGCCGTAAATGGCGTTGTCGCTGGAGATCGTCAGATCACAGCAGACATGCAAGACATGTCCGCCACCGATGGCGAAGCCGGGCACAACTGCGATGACCGGTTTGGGGATATTGCGGATATAGCGCTGCAATTGCAGCACGTTGAGGCGGGGGACGCCATCGTCGCCGACGTAGCCGGAATGCCCGCGCACGCGCTGGTCGCCGCCGGCGCAGAAGGACCAGACGCCGTCTTTGCTGCTGGGGCCGTTGGCGGTGATCCACAGGACGCCGACCTCGCCATCGTGCCAGGCGTGAAGGACCGCTTCGGTCATTTCGTCTATGGTCTTGGGACGAAAGGAATTGCGGATATCGGGCCGGTCAAAGGCGATCCGGGCGATGCCGTCGGCTTTATGGCAGGTGATGTCGTCGTAGGATTTTTGCTCTTGCCAGTCGGCAAGCTGCATCAGGTCCTTCGTGGATATTTGTGCCTGCTCTTCTTTGCTGGTCACCATTTCTGTTCTCCTTCTGGTCTTGCGCTGGATTCGTGATCAAAATGTTGAATGCAGACTCTCGCGAACCGCCGCCATTATCTCTTGCCGGCGCCTTAAATCGGACCGAGCATCGGTGCGCACTTCAATAAGCGTTGCATCGCTTCCGCCAGCCGATTCTGTGAACGCGGCGCGAAACGCTGAACGGTCGTCAGCGCGAATGTATTGTAATCCGTAGAGCGCGGCCGCGTGCGCGAAATCCAAGCCATGCGCCGTTATGAAATACTGGCTGAAATGCGGCTCGAATTCCCGCGCCGGCAGCCGGTGGAAGATGCCGCCGCCATTGTTGTTGAGCAGCACGATCGTCGCTGGTACGCGGCAGCGCCTTGTGGCGAGCAAGCCGTTGAGATCATGATAGAGCGTGATGTCGCCTAGCACGGCAACCAATGGCCGGCCGCGCCGCGCGGCGCCGATCCCGAGCGCGGTTGAGACATTGCCGTCAATGCCGGACGCGCCACGATTGGCGTAAGCAAAGACAGGCTTCGTGCGCGCCAAGCCAAACTGGTCGAGATGACGGACGGGCAAGCTGTTGCCGACGAAGAGCGCGCCTTCCGCCGGCATCAGATCCACCACGTCGTGCAGCACAGCGCCATCAAAGTATTCGCCGGTATTGATTTGGTCCGCTATGACCCGCCATGCAGTTCGCTCTGCAAGCCGCCAATGCCGCGACCATTGGTCCTGTGGCGACCTGATGCTCCAGCCGTCCCATTCGTCAGCCGAGACCTTGGCGGGATTCACCGTCAGCTGATGAGTAATGCTATGGCTGTCGTCCGCCCACTCGCCCGCTCGGCTGCAATAGATGTGATAGCGCAGATGATTTCCATGCACGAAGTCTTTCATATTCTTGGCCAGCGGCGGCGCGCCGAAACGGATCAGGACCTCCGCTTGCGAAAACGGGTCCGCTTGAGAGTCAGCAATGCTCTCATACGCGCCGATAGTCTTGCCGCCTCTCATATTGGACGTGAACTCAGCGAAAATAGGATAGCCCGTGATTGCCGACAGGCGTTCCGCCCAGGGTGTGATTGCTGCGCGCTCGGCCTCGCTGCGGCAGCTTCCATGCCCGAAGTAGATGATTCCGGGTCGCGCCCGCAGCTCATCCGTCAATAGCGCTGCAAGTCCGCTTTCATATTTTGCGCGCGCCTTCACGAACTTCGTCGTCACCGGCCTCGTGACAGCCATCGCCTCGGCATCGTCCGCGCCGGGCTCGAATGGCTTGCGGAAGGGAAAGTTGATATGCACGACGCCGCGCTGTCTCCTGCAGGTGTTGAAGGCGCGCGCCGCCAGCGTCGATAGGTGGCGCAATGCGACCGCTGGCGGATTGGCAGTCGGCAGCGGAGCATTGACAAAGGAGTCGACGAAATTGCCATAAAGCTTGATTTGGTCGATAGTTTGATTGGCGCCGCTGGCGCGCAATTCGTGTGGCCGATCAGCCGTGAGCACGATCAAAGGTACGCGCGACTGATGCGCCTCGATAATTGCGGGATAGAAATTCGCCGCGGCCGACCCCGAGGTGCAGACGACAGCGGCCGGTTCGTTTGATCCGAGCGCCAAGCCCAGGGCGAAGAAGGCGGCGCTGCGTTCATCCAAATGCGAGTAGAGATCAATCTCATCGCGATGCCGCGCCAGCGCCAGCACGAGCGCGGTATGCCGCGACCCGGGAGCAAGGCAGACATGCCGCAAGCCGGACGCGATCAAGGCATCGACAAATGTATTGGCGTATAGTGTGTTGGGATTAGGCATAAAATGACGTCTAGACTGATTTCACCCCGTGCGCTTCAAGCATTGGGAGGAATTTGAGCTCGGTTTCCTCCCATTCGCGCCGGGGAATGCTGTCCGCGACGATGCCGGCGCCGGCATAGACCCAGGCGCGGGATTCTTGCGCAACCGCTGATCGAATGGCGACGGCGAATTGGCCATCGCTGTTCGAATCTATCCAGCCGACGGGCGCGCCGTACCAACCGCGCGGGATTGGCTCCAGGTCACGAATCAGGCGCAGCGCGTCTTGGCGCGGGTCGCCACCCAAAGCCGGCGTTGGATGCAGCGTCTCTATCAGCGGCAATATCCCGCATGGCTGCGTTAGGGCAGCGTGGATCGGCGTATTGATGTGCTGGATATTGCTCAGCTTCAGCAAGCGCGGCGACTGAGTCTCCAGCGATTCGGTCATCGGTAAGAGGCGCTGACACATCTTTTCGACAACGATTTCATGCTCGAGGCGTTCTTTATCGCTGTCGAGCAAGGCGTCGCCGAGACGACGGTCGGCCTCGGCGGTATCAGCGCGCGCGGCGCTGCCCGCCAATGCCATGGTCTCCAGGCGCCGGCCCTGCACCGAAGCCAGCAATTCGGGCGAGGCGCCATAGAATGCGTAACGCGGCCGGGGTTCAAAGAGGAATCGGTAGCAGTTGGCGTATTGCGCCGCCAAATGACGCAGCGCTGGCAGCAGCTTGACAGGCTCGCGGAAGCGCAATTCGGCCGCCCGCGCCAAGACGACTTTGCGCAGCGCGCCGGCGTAAATGCCTTGCGTTGCTTCCTCAATCATCGCCTCCCAGACCGGGAAGCTCATCGGGTAATCGATGCTCTGCAGGGCGTTTTCTTCGCTGGCGTCGATACGCGGCTCCAGCGCCTTCAGTTGGGCAATCTTCTGGCGCAGCGCGGCGCGCAGATCAGGAATCAGGCGTCGGGGCGGTTCGTCGAGTGGAATCTGCGCATTGATGGTCAGCCAAGCGGCGCCGTCTTTGCTCAGCAGTTGGTAGTGCGGCAGGACGAAGAACGCCGGTGTATAGATTGACCAGGTGTTATCCAGCATGAAGTCGTGTCTGAAGGAAAACCCGCCAAATAAGCGCGGGGAGGTCAGCGGATTGTCTTCCTCTTCAACGAAAGCGCCGGCAAATAGCTCGCCGGCATCGGTGGCGATCTTGTCGAAACGATCCGGTCCCCATGCCATTAGCTCGACTGCGACGCCTGAGCCGGCAAAGGCGATTTGCTCCTCGCAGTTCTCCCAATAGAAACGAGCCTGGCCCTCGGCGGCCGCGAGGAATCCGCTGAGGCTAAGGCCATCACAGGGAAGGCTGCAGCTGAGCAAGCGGCCGTAACGCTGGTGAATGGGAGTCTTGTCGGATGCGGCGGAAACCATTGTTCACTCCTGATAGCCGACGCTTTTCAACAACAGCGGGAGGAGCGCTTCCATAATCTCATCCTGGCTCGGTTCGCCGGTGTAAACCCACTGAATCACGACGCTGTAGATGGCGCCCATCCAGGCATGCGACACAATATGCGTGTTCACCGGCGCGATTGAGCCGTCAGCGACCGCTTCATCGAGATAGGTCTTGATTAGCAGCGCGAAGCGGTCGGTAACTTCCATACGCTTGCGCTCAAAGACCGTGCCCAGACCAACAGCTTGCACCAGCAGCAACTTCGCCGGGCGGCGGTATTTGCCGAATGTTTGCATCACCGCCTCCAGCGCCGCCTGTACGCGGCCGATGCCTGGCGCTTCCTCGTCGATCGCTTCGCGCGCGCGGCGTTCGATCAGGTCGGCGAATTGATCGACCAGCGCGATGAAGAGCTTCTCCTTGTTGGGAAAGTGGAAATAGATCGAGCCCTTGCTAATGCTGGCTTCGGCGACGATCTCGTCCAGCTTGGTATCGTGGAAGCCCTTGGCGCTGAAGATGTTCATCGCCGCATCAAGGATGCGCTCGCGCGTAGAGCGAGAATCCGTCGCATGTTCGCTCATGATTTCGTCCAGTACTGACTGGTCAGTACTGCAATTATAACATAGTTATCTAGTGAGAACAGGACTATTTCGCGATGAAAGCGCTAGAGTTTCTAGAGTTGGGCGATTAAGTAGTTCGCCCGCGCGCAAGGTCTGGCGAGACGGCTGCCAGTCCTAGTTTGAAGCCAGCCCGTGTACCCAGCCGCCAACGACGACGCCGGCGGCAACCGCCAACGCAGCTGCGCTATCGAAGAATGACTTGACGACAATAGCGATGATGTCGTCGCCTTCCATCGGGCTGACATCGACCGCGCCCTGTATAGCGGAAAGGATGAGGGCGGTGATGATGCCGACCACCACGGCGCCGGCGAGCGGACCAATAATTTTGGCTGGCATGATGTTCTCTGCTGGCGCATTGTTGGCGATTTGCGCGGAAATGCGCCTGCCAATACCCAAGCCTGAAGTGAAAACCGTGCCCATCACCAAACCAAAAATCAAGTCTCTGCCCGCGACCAAAGCCAGCAGGACACATACGACGATTCCGGCGATGGTTGCCAGCCCGTGCTTGCTTTTGCCTAGTTCTTGCAATCCCTTTTGCGCGTCTTCATTCATTGCCAATCTCCGAAGTATATTCATAAGGTTGTAACGAACGATGTCTGCCAGCCGAGTATAGTTTGTCCTGCTGTTGAACGCTAAAATCGAATGCTGCGGTCGCTGAGGGGAGGGATGGTATGGACGAGTTCATGGCAATCGCGATAGAAGAAGCCTACGCCACCAAAGCTGAGGGCGGCAGCCCCTTTGGCGCGGCGCTTGTGCGCAAGGGTGAAGTCATCGGCCGCGGACGCAACCTGATGATCCAGAATAATGACCCGCTCAGTCACGGCGAAATGGAGGCGATAAAGGCTGCCGGCTTACAAGATACCTATGCCGATACCGTGCTTTATACGACCGCCTTTCCCTGCCTGATGTGCGCCGGCGCGATCGTGCGTTATCAGATTCCCAAGGTGATTATCGGCGCTTCGTGGGAACACAGCGCGCCCTCGCGCGACTTCATGCAGTCACACGGGATTGAGTTGGTGGAATGGCGCCTGGACGAGTGCTATCGGCTGGTGGAATGACGCTGGCTAGCGGCTCGATTGTTCAGCTTCTTGAATTGTCTTTCTTGCCGAAGACCGTGCGCAATCCAGCGCCTACAGCTGTGCCGACGCCGATGGCAATGCCCCAGGCAACATCCGAGCCGCTGTTAAGGGCGATTTCCAGGACAGTGGTCACCAGTTCTTTGACGCTATCCAGAATGCCGCTGATAGCCGCAGTGAGAATGGCGACTACGGCGCCTACAACAACCGCAAGCACGAGCGCCACAATCAGCATATTGCCTTCTCCGCCGCTCCGGCTGCTGTAAATTCGCGCGCCTAGAGCGCCCAATGGGACGCCCGCGCCCAGGAAGAAGCCCATCACAATTCCAAAGATAAGGTCGTTGCGCCCCAAGCCAAACACGATACCGATTAGCACTCCGATAGCGGTTACGACCACTACTCTCTCGTACCATTTTTTATCATTAACTTTATTGCTCATGCCTTACCTCCAATAGTTAGAATAAACTGCCTGCATCAAATGGATATATCCTGTCTCTTATACCATAAATTAAAAGTTTTATCGAATCAAACGAAAAAATAGCCGGACAAGCAAGCCAACATGGGCTTACCCTGAAATGGTGTATATAGATCAGGATGGCGTTTTATCGTTGGGGCTTGACCGATCCAACAGGATTCTGAATGCAGTAGGGAGCGACCGCAGTAAAGTGATCCACCGCCGCCCTGCTTCAATTGCGATTATCGCAAGGACGGTGCCGGCGAAAGGCACGACAACTCCAGCAGCAATTGCGGTGACAATTCCAGCGCCTGCCCCCAGATTGCTCCCAACCAGTATCCCGGCTATGATGCCGATGGCTATGATAAAGCCACAGCCGAGCTTTTCGACAGTCCTGAAGCCCATCAACATTCCAGCCGCGAAACCAAGCAGAAGCGCAATCGCGATTGCGACTAGCGTTTCGATTAAGACTCTCAGTTGCTCGACAATTTCGTTCAGGGCTTTTGTAACGGCAGCAGTTACGCCTTCTGTTACAGTTGCGGTTACCGTTCTGACCAGGCTTGGCGTTTCAGCCAGAGACTCGGCGCCAGCTCTCACCTGGCTACCCACTTCCGCTACAGTTTCGGCGCCAGTTCTCACTTGACCGCCAACTTCAGCCAAGGTTTCGGCGCCAATTCTCGCTTGGTTTTCAATTTCCGCTTCGGCTAGAGCCAGGGATACGGACTCGGCGACCGCTTGCGCTACAGTATTGGCTATAACTTCCGCTACGGTGACAACAAAGGTCCCAACGGGGTCTCCATTTTGTTCTTGGGCAAAGACCTTGGTTCCGAGTCCGAGCAGCACCACAGTGATTAGAGCCACGACAGTACTCTTTTTCATAACGGACTCCACAATGAAGCAATTCAGTTCTTTCAAGGTTAGGCGAGACGAGCGGCGAATGTACACAGAATAAGTGAGAGCTCCATTCGGTTGAGTTACTGTAGCTGCGGCAGCGAGAAACTGAATGTCGTCCCTTCTGATTCGACGCTGGTGGCCCAGATGCGCCCGCCATGCGCCTCAATGAAGCCGCGGGCAATGGCCAAGCCCAAGCCGGTCCCGCGCGCGCCATCTTGGCTGCGCACTCGTGAGCCTTCGCCGCGATAGAAGCTCTCGAACAGGCGCGGCAGCACATCTTCTGGAATATACGAGCCGCTGTTATGGATGTCGATGCGGATTTCATCGTCAATGCGCCAGGCGCGCAAGGTGACCCGTTCACCGCTCGCGGCGTATTTGATGGCATTGTCGACCAAGTTTGTCAACACGCGCTGGATTTTGTCCGGCGCCATCAGAATCATGTCGACATCGTCTGAAACTTCGCCCTTTAACTCGATGCCGCGCCCTTCCGCCTTCAGACGCATGCTGCCGATCGTATCGGAAATCAAGTCGCGAATTGACGCCCGCTGAATGTTGATCCGCAAATGTCCCACATCAAGCTGCGCCAGCTCAAACAAGTCATCAATCAAGCCGCTCAGGTGCTCGATTTCGACGCGGCTGTTATCCAGATAGCGATGAACGGTCTCATCATCATCAACCACGCCATCCAGCATGGCTTCTATCATCACGCGGATTGATGTGAGCGGCGTCCGCAAGTCGTGCGAGACCCAGGCGGTCAGGTCACGGCGCGTTTGTTCAAGTTGCCGCTTTTGCTCTTCGACTTCTTGCAGATTCTGCGCCATGGCATTAAATGTGTCCGCCAGTTGGGCGATTTCGTCATTGCCCGATATCTTGAGGCGTGTGCTAAAGTCAGACCCGGCAAGCGAATGCGTCGCATCGCTCAGCTGGCTGAGCCGGTCGGTCATCGTCTTGGAGGCGAAGAAGCCGATGCTCAACGCGGACAGCCCGGCGAAGACCAACAGCACCGAAGTCAAGGTCAGGTAGTGGCTCTGGATGAAGGTGAAGCGGGCGATCACCCATACGTTAAGGAAGATCATCAATACCAGCAGCGCGATCACCATCCAGATCGCCCAGCGCAAACTGCGAAACCATTCCAATACGCCCAAACGGTAAAAGGCGTACGACAGCAGGGAACTCGTGACGCCGGTCACGGTCATGAAAGCCAAGAGGTCCTGCACCTCATTCCCCGGCAGGTCAAACATGACCAACTCGCTGAACAAGGCGCCTGATATCGGAATCACCAATACGATCAAGAAGATAATGAGAGGATTTCGCGACAGCCGCTGTTCCATGCGCATACTCTTCGTCACTTTCGCTATTCAGCCGCAGGCGCCTCAATCTTGTAACCAACGCCCCAGACCGTCTGAATATAACTCGGCTTGCTGGGGTTAGGTTCCAGCTTTTCACGCAGGCGGCGCACGTGTACTGTCACCGTACTGTCGTAGCCTTCGAATTCGTAGCCCCAGACGTTTTGCAGCAGCTGCTCGCGCGTGAATACTTGCTGCGGATGGCGCAGCAGAAACCAGAGCAGATCAAACTCCTTGGCGGTCAAGGAGACCGGCTTATCATTGACGCTCACGGTACGGCTGCGCGGATCCAGCCGCAAGCCAGCGTATTGCAAGGGAATCTCGCTCTCCGCTTTGGGCGGGGACGCGCGCTGCAAGATGCGCTTCACCCGCGCCACCAGTTCGCGCGGACTGAATGGCTTGGTGACATAATCGTCGGCGCCCAACTCCAGCCCGGCAACGCGATCGACTTCGTTGGTTCGCGCAGTGAGCAAGATTATCGGAATATCGCCTTCGATCTGCAGCGGGCTGTAATCCTTGTCGTGACGCAAGCGGCGCGTGATCGAAAAGCCATCGACACCGGGCAGCATGATATCAAGAACAATCAAATCGGGCCGGCTGTCTTGCAGAATAGACAGCGCCTGCGGACCGGTCTCGGCTTCGGTGACGGCAAAGCCCTCCAGCTCCAGGTATCGCCGCACGACTTCGCGAATCGTGCGCTCATCGTCAACCACTAGGATGTTCCGCTCTTTTGCCATCGTCTCACGCCGATCTGCTTTTGCCGCTCGCCGTACATTCTAGCGTAGATTGTAAATCTAAAGGAGCGCTTAACAGATAACGAGTCAGCCAGAATTGCGGGACTACAGTCGTAGGGACGGTCTGATTTCGCTGCGGCAATTTGGTCTGCGTTGCGTTATCATGGCGAGCGCTGGGACCACTTTGAGAAGAGGAATCGTTATGACGGACAGAATCCAGAACACAATCGATTATCTCCAGGAAACGCAGGACAGGATGATGGAGGATTACAAAGAACTGCTGCGCTTTCCTTCTATCAGCGCCGACCCAGCCCATGCGGATGATGTGCATGCCTGCGCCGCCTGGATCGTTGGGCAGCTTGAAGCAATCGGATTCGACAATTGTGAAGCGGTCGCTACCGTGGGTTACCCGGTGGTCTACGGCGAATGGCTCAAAGCGGGCGCGGGCAAGCCCACTGTGCTCGTCTACGCCCACTACGATGTACAGCCGGTCGATCCGCTGCCTCTTTGGCGCAGCGAGCCGTTCGAGGGCTTGATCCGCGATGGCAAGTTGTTCGCGCGCGGCGCCAGCGACAATAAAGCCGGCGTCTGGGGCAATCTCAAGCTCTTTGAGGCGCTGCTGCAAACGAACGGCGAATTGCCAGTGAACGTCAAGATTATGTTTGAAGGCGAAGAAGAATCAGGCTCGCCCAGCATAGAAGCCTTCGTCAAAGCCAATAAGGAACGACTGAAAGCCGATGTGCTGCTGAATTGCGATGGCGACTTCGCGCCGGATGATCCGCGGCTGTATTACGGCGGGCGCGGCATGGTCACGGCGGAAGTGCGGGTCAGCGGACCGAAAGCAGACATCCACTCGGGTCTTTACGGCGGCTTGGTGCAGAATCCGCTGCATGTCGCGGGCCGGATCATCGGCGCCTTCCACGACGACGAAGGGCGCATTCAGATACCGGGTTATTATGACGAGGTGCGCGGAGCGAGCGGCGCCGAAAAAACGCGGATTGAAGCCGGCTTTCAAGCAGACGCGATGATTGAGGGCGCGGGAGTGAATCAGTTCTGGGGAGATCCCATTGCGCCGGCGGCCGAGCGCGCGACCGTCTACCCGACCTGCGATATCACCGGCATGTGGGGTGGCTATCAAGGCGCCGGCAACAAGACGATCATCCCGGCCGAAGCCGGCTTCAAAATCACGATGCGCCTGGCGCCCGATCAAGACCCGCCCGAAATCGCAAATGCGCTCAAGGAATATGTCGAGAGTTTCGCGACTGACACCGTAGCAGTCGAATGCAATCTCGGCGAGATGGCTTGGTATTTTGAGCTGGTCACCGAGGGACCTTGGCTGGAAGCGGTGCAATCAGCGATTGAAGCGACGGTTGGCAAGCGCGCGCAGTTGGTGCGCACCGGCGGCTCGATCCCGATACTGGGTGTCTTCAATCGGCTGATTGGCTTGCCGATCACGGCTTTCGCCTATGGCGAAGGCGAAGGCATTCATTCGCCGAATGAGTATTTGAAGCTGGATAGTTTCTATACTTCGCTGGAGGCGGCTGTTCGGCTGTATCACAATTTAGGGGCGGTTGCGGTCTGACTGTCGCCAACCCCCCTCGCTCCCCCCGACAAGTCAGGGGAAGTGTAACCTGTAGGAGATATGTAGGGGCGAGCCTTGGCTCGCCCGCGCACCACATTCCACGCCCTTCAAATCAGCAGTCCCAGCGCCACAAAGACCACGCCCAGCAGCACAAAGATATAAGCCGACCGCCGCGTCCTGGCGTCCCAGGCTTCGGTTCGTTCGGGATTGTCTTTGCGCCAGCGCGGCTCCAGCGAATAGAGCCGCCAGACCCAATCGCGGCGGAAAGCGCAGAGTCCCGCCAGGATCCAGAAGGCGATGCCGCCGAGGATTAAGATGCCGTCACCCATTCAATATCCTTAGGCAACTTGTACTTGACTGAGGGCGAGCCACCGGGTCGCGTAGACACTGACCGCTGCTCGCCCGTACAACTTTCAAATGAATCCGCTAATTCGGCTGGAGGATGATCTTGGCGTCTTCGCGGCTTTCCAGACGCTTGAAAGCGGCCAGCGCGTCGTCAAGCGGCATGCGGGCGCTGACCATCTGGCGCATGTCGATTCGGCCTGACGCCATCATGCGGATCACATGCTGGAAGGGTCCGCCGGCGTGGCCGAGCGAACCGGCGTATTGCACGCCCATGCGCTTGTAGGCGACGATGGGCACGGTCGGGTTGGCTTCACCCATGCCGATATCAATGATCGACGAATTCACCGCCAGGCAGCGGTCGAGCTTCTCGATGGTTTGATCAGCGAAGCCGGCACATTCCACCACATAATCGACGCCGCGGCCAAAGGTCTGCTCCATGATCGTCTCATCGAGATCAATGCCGATGGGATCGAGTGCCGCCGACGCGCCCACTTTCTGGGCAAAATCGCGGCGGCTGGACGAAGGGTCAATGACGATGACCTGCCCCGCCCCCGCGGCGATCACCAGCGCTTGCGCCGCCAAGCCGATTGGTCCGGCGCCGAAGATGACGACATTGTTGCCCGGCTGCCAATTGTGCAGGCGGTTGAACAGCCCCTGATACGATACGCCGGTCGGCTCGACCATGGCGCCCATCACCAGGGCTTCTTCTTCGCCGTAGCGCTCGGCGATCTCATCGAGGCTCCAGCAATATTTTGCGCGCACCGGCAGGTATTGCGCCATGGCGCCGGGGATGGTGAAGCCCAGTTCTTCGATATCCAGGCAATGGTTGACAAATCCCTTGCGGCAGGCGAGGCATTCGCCGCACCATTGGATCTCTTCCACGGCGACCAGGTCACCGACTTTCAGGCCTTTGACGTCCTTGCCGACTTCGACGATGCGTCCGGCAAATTCGTGCCCGATGATATTCGGCGTATGCACCAGACCGGGATAGACCATGTAGCCGTCGGCGCCGGCTTCGTACATGTGCATATCGGAACCGCAGATGCCGACCGCCGCCACTTCCAGCAGCGCTTGATCGGGCTTTAAGGTCGGGTCGGGCGCATCGCCGAGCTCGATTCTCGGGCTTTTCCAGGTCATATTGGCGTTGCGCGGGCGGCGTAGCTCACGCTCGCTATCGGTCAGATCGTAACCCGGTTTCGGCGCCCATTCGGCGGTTAATGTCAGTGCTTTCATCTGTTAGCTTCTCCCTTTACCGTTTAGTCGCTGGTCAACCACCGACACCATGAAAGGCGTCCCATTGCGCTTTGAAATCGCGCATGCCTTCAAGGATCTTGTATGTGTTTCGTCCCAAGGCTGTGCTTGTTTTTTCATTGCAGGAGACGATACGAAAGGGGATGTTGATATGATGGTATCGATCCAATACAGCCGGATCGGTCGGCACCGGCGCGATCAGCGTGCGATCAATCTCGAAGACGCTTGCGAAATGATGGGCGAATTGCAGGCGGCTGACCGGCTCGCTGCCCCAACAATGGAAGATGCCGTTCTCGTCATGCTCTGCCAGGCGCAGCAGCATCTCGGCGCCATCCGATGCCAGCGTCGGATGCGCCACATCGTTGACTTTTGGTCCGATCCAAATCTCGGCGATGAGACCACGCGACAGCTGATCGATGACATAGTTTCCCAGGTCGAAGCCCAGATCGTTGGCTTTGCGCAGCAAGCTCGGATTGCTGTAATTGATGCCGTAGATGCCGGCGAGGCGTCCGATGCCGTAACTCAAACCTGCTACGCCCATGATATCGCGCTCGCAGATTGCTTTCATGAAACCGTAGAAGAGCACGGGGCAGGGCGGCGAATCTTCGTCGACCAGCGGCTGCCGGCCGTCAAAAACCCAGTCCGAGGAGACAAAGACATAACGCGCGCCCACTTCCGCGCAGCTTTGGGCGAAAGCCAGATTGCCCTCGACCGTCGCTTGCCAGGTTTGGGCGCGGTTGGCGTCCATCCAGGGATGATCGAGCACGGCGGCGCAATGGATCACGGCGTCGGGCTGGTAGCGCCGTATTGAAGCGCGCACGGCTTGGGTATCAGCCATGTCCAGCGGATCGAGCTGGTAATCGACCTTCCACTCGGGCGCGGGACCGTATTGGGCGGCGATGATTTCGATGTCGCGGCGTTGGCGCGCCAGGCGGATGATGTTGCTGCCGACCAGCCCGGTGCCGCCGGTAATATAGAGTCGCATTTGTCCGCTAGGTCCCCAAAGGTCGATACGCGCCTAGCATAAATGGATACCTATGCCCTGTCAAATTCCTGCGCCGCTACACAGTCTTGCGCTTTGAAGGGCGAGCCGCCGGCTCGCCCGTACATGATGTGCACATATTCGAGCGACAGACAGAATCGCGCGTACAGATTTTGCCGTGGCTTGTGGAATATTTTGCAATTTCACCAAGGGAGAGTAGAATCCGGTTGAAGGCAATATATCAACACACTTAATAGATATGATAAGGAGCTAGAAATGAATAAGGTCAAAAACATATCGCGCCGTGATTTTTTGAGGGGGGCGGGCGCGGGCGCGGCCAGTTCGCTGTTGCCGCACTTCCCCAATATCGTCCGCGCCGACAACCACGAGATCAACATATTCGGCTGGGCGTCGCCTTGGTTCGACCCGCTCTTTGAGGCTTGCAAAGAAGCCACCGGGATCACAATCCATCTTACAGGTTTGCCAGCGCGCTGGAGCGATGTGATGCAGAAGGTCTCGCTCTGGGGCCAGTCGGGTTACTCTTACTTCGATGTCATGATGATGGATGACATCACCGTGGGCTTGTACGGCACGAATGGCTGGGCGCTCGATCTGAGCGACCTGGATGCCTATACCGACAACGCCGATGACATCGTCGATAGCGTGCACGAGCTCGACAACAGAGTGGGCGGTGTTTTCCGGCTCTTATACTTCTTCGGCGCCGCGCCCTTCTTCTACAACACGGACCTCGTGCCGGAAATGCCGACGAACTGGGATGAGTTCCTCGCCGCGGCACAGGCGGCCACCGACAAGGAAGCGGGCGTATGGGGCTGGCGGCCGATGGGCGGCCAAGGCATCGCCTTCCAGACCGTGCTGCAGGTGCTGCACCACACCGGGGCGGACCTGGAGACGCTCAATGACGATGCCACACGGACCGCGCTGCAGTGGATGTACGACTGGGTGCATACCTATGAGATCACGCCGCCATCGACCATTAACGAAGGCTACGGCGAGCTCATCGGGTTGACGGCCGCGGGCAAAGCCGGCATGCTTTGGCAATACGAGGAGACCTACAACCAAGTCCTCAATACTGTTGACTCGGTAATGACCGCCGACAATTACAAGTGGGGGCGTTTCCCGATGGGTCCCGCCAATGACAACTTGCTGTCGCATGGTTGGGGCTATGCGATACCGAAAGCCGCCACCAAGATCGAGCAAGCGAAAGAGGTGGTCAACTTCCTGGCCCAAGCCGACAATCTGCGTTATGTGGCGCTGCAAGGCCTCCCGCCACCCTTGAAATCGCTTACGACTGAGGAAGAGGTTGTAGCCGCCCTTCCAGTCCTGGGGGGTGAGCCATCCTGGGCTGAATTGCTTGAAGGCGCGGTGTTCCGCTACCCGATTGTGGATCATAAGCAAGCGGTGCAAATCTGGTCGATGTTTGACCAGCTGGGCGAAATGATCCTCTCCGGCGAGCGCACAGTGGATGAAGCATTCCAATGGGCGCAGGACGAGTACGCGATCATCAAGTTTGCGTACTAGGTTGCTCTGCCCCCACCCCAAACCCTTTCCCGCCATCTCTATGGCGGGCATCCCATAAAGAGGGAGGGGTTTAAGGTCTAGGAATACGCCAATTGACTCCCCTTCCCTCATTGTGGGGCGCGTAGACACAGCCCTTCAGGGAAAGGACGCGCCGCGTAGACACTGGCGGCCGGGGATGGGCGGCAGATTATCAACATCGCCCCTGCATGATTTGGGAACGAGTCTAGGAAAGACTTGATGGCGCAAGCCAAAGCGGCGCCATTGGCGCAGAGTCGCGTGGAAAACTTGTTCTCCAGCAGATATGCCGTTTTCTATGTGCTGGTGCTGCCGGCCTTCCTGCTGCGCATGATCTATAGCGTCATCCCCGTGATCCAGACCATCCTGCTCAGTATGACAAACCGCACCATCGTTGGCGGCGGCTACATCGGCTTGCGCAACTACGAATTTATGACGCGAGACGCCACGCTGATCGGCAGCCTGGGCTGGACCCTGCTCTACACGGGCTACGCCGCCGCCGCCGAAACCATCATCGGCTTGGGCATCGCCATACTCTTGATGCAGAACCTGCGCCTGCGCTGGCTGAGCAATTTCATCATGCTGCTGCCTTGGGTAGTCGCGCCGATTCTGGCGGCGCTCGCTTTTCGGATTCTCTACTTCGAAGATGGCGGGATATTGAACGAGATCTTGCGGCAGCTTGGCTATGGTAACGCCGCCGTGCGCTGGCTCAGCGATGCCGAAACGGCGCGTTTTTCCGTGATTGTGATGACGGTGTGGAAGAACGTCTCCTGGGTCGCGCTGATTTTCATGGCGGCGCTCGGCTCCTTGCCCAGAGAAGCGCTGGAAGCGGCCGCCGTTGACGGCGCCAATGCCCTGCAGCGCTTCTGGTATGTGACGCTTCCCTTGTTAAAGCCTGCCGTTTACCTGGTGCTTCTGCTGCGGGCGATGGCTGAAGTACAGACCTTCGAGCAAATTTACGGCTTGACGCGCGGTGGACCCGGCACCGCCACCAAGACGCTGGCGCTTTACGCATTCGAGCGCTTCTTCCAGCAGCAGCGTTATGGCTACGGCGCGGCGGTGAATATGGTGCTGTTGGTCGTGACCATCGCCGTCGGCGGCATATTCGCCTGGCTCTTGTATCGTTCACGGGAGATATGATGACTCATCGACGACGCCGTCTGCGCAATGCCTTGCTTTATGCCCTGCTTTTCTTCGTCTTGGCGGGCCTGGTTTTCCCCGTCTTGTTCATGGCTCTCACCTCGTTGAAGACGGCGGCTGAGGTGAACAGGATACCGCCGACCTTGTGGCCCAAGTACCCGACCTTGGAGAACTACCCGTTCATGGCCCGGGCTTGGGACTTCTGGCTGGCGCTGCGGAATTCTCTAATCCTCGCGGGCGGTTCGGGCTTAGGCGCTACCGTGCTGGGCGCGATGGCGGCTTACGCCTTCAGTCGCGGGACCTTCCGCGGCCGGACCTTGATGTACGCTCTGCTTGTCGCCAGCATGGCGCTCCCAGCCATGGTCGCCCTGGGTCCCATATTTATTGCCTATTTACGGCTTAGACTGCTGGACACGCACATCGGCTTGCTACTCGTCTTCACGGCTGGCGGGTTGCCGCTGGCGACCTTGCTCCAGTTCGCCTATTTCAACGCCATCCCGCGCGAGCTGGATGATGCGGCCGCTATTGATGGCGCCGGGCGCTTCACTACACTGTTTCGTATCATCATACCCATCGCTATGCCGGGCGTCTTCGTCAGCTTCCTGCTGCTCTTCATCGTCGGCTGGAACGATTTCCTCTTCGTCTTTACCCTGTCGTCATCGCCGGATACCCAAGTCCTCACGACGAACCTGTATACGATTCCGCCGCGCGAAGCCGATTACCAATCGAGCAATCTCGATCTGGTGGCGACAGCCGGCATGTTTGTCTTGCTGCCGCTGGTGCCCTTGCTGATGCTGACGCAGCGGCAGTTAGTGGAGGGTATCACCTTCGGCGCGGTGCAGGGATAGCATTAATGCAGAGTATGCAATACTGGAGGGCGACCCAGTGGGTCTCCCCTACATTTTTATCGTATAAGATACTTGTAGGGGCGACCTATCAGGTCGCCCGCATTATTTGACATATGACGGAGAATACGACGATGTCCGTATCTCGCAAAATCAACGTCGCTCTCGCCGGGCTCAGCTTCGGCGCTGAATTCCTGCCCATCTTCCAGCACCATCCCAATGTCGAAAGCCTGACTATCTGCGACTCGGATCCGGAGGTGCTGCAAAAAATGGGCGACCGCTTTGAAGTCGAAAAGCGCGTCCCCGACCTTGACACGGTCCTCGCTGACGACAGCATCGACGCCGTGCATCTGGTCACGCCCATTCCCATGCATGCCAAGCAGACGGTCGCCGTGCTCAAGGCGGGCAAGCACTGCGCTTGCACGGTGCCGATGGCGACAAGCATCGAGGATCTCAATGCCATTGTGGCTGCGCAGCGAGAGAGCGGCAAATTGTACATGGGTATGGAGACGGCGGTGTATACGCGGCGCTTCCTGCATGTAAAAGAGATGATCAAAAACGGCGAGATTGGACGCATCCAGTTCCTGCGCGGCGCGCACTATCAGGATATGGAATTCTGGCCGCCCTACTGGATGGGCTTGCCGCCGATGCATTATGCGACGCACGCGGTCTCGCCGGTGCTGGCTTTGGCGGAAACACAGGCGAAGGCGGTGCATTGTTTCGGTTCCGGCGTCATGCGGCCCGAACTGCACGAACAGTATAGCAATCCCTTCCCGATCGAAACTGCCATCTACGAACTTAAGAGCGATCCGCCGCTGGCCGCCGAGATCACGCGCAGCCTCTTCCATACCGCGCGCGCCTTAACCGAGAGCTTCAATGTCTACGGCGAGAAAGCGACTTTCGAATGGGAGCAGATTGAAGAGGAGCCGCCGGTCGTATTTCGCATGAAGCCGGTGGTCACCCACTGGGGGCGCGGAAACGACATCACGGCCGAGCGCCTCAATGTGCCTGACCGCCAGGATCTGCTGCCTAAGGAAATCGCCCGATTCACGCAGCGCGGCGTCTATGACGAAACTCAGGTGCATCTCTCGTTTTTGCAGGGCGGCGGGCATGGTGGCTCGCACCCGCATCTGGTGCATGAATTCGTCAGTAGCATCGTCGAAGGGCGGGATCCTTGGCCCAATGCGGTCACGACAGCGGCCTGGACTGCAGCCGGCATCTGCGCCCACGAATCGGCGATGAACGGCGGCGCGCGCGTCGAGATTCCGCAGTTCACGTAAATGCCGTAGTAGGGGCGACGGGCGGTCAGTGTCTACGCGACCCATTGGGTCACCCGCCGGCACTGCGGAATGGCAAACATTGCGGACCTGCGATAGGCTATGTTTGTCGACAGGTTTTCCCATTCCGGAGGCGCGCATGCTAACGGGAATCGCCCCGATTCTGTTCACGCCATTCGATGAAAACGGCGCTGTCGACGAGGCGGGTCTGCGCCGGATCGTGCGCTTTGAGGTCGACGGTGGCGTACACGCGATCGGCATCAACGGTTTCGCCAGCGAAGCCTACAAGATGACCGATGACGAGCGTCGACAGACTGTCGCGATCGTCGCGAGCGAGTTGGCGGGCGCGCTGCCACTGATCATAGGCATCGCACCCAACAGCCTCGACGCGGCCGTCCAGCAGTCGCGGAAATTTGCGCAGTATCAGCCAGCCGCGCTGATGACCTTGCCGCCGCCAACGATGGACAACGGCGCGCAAGCCTTGGTTGAGTTTTACGTCGAATTTGGCAATGCTTCTGAAAGCCCGATAATCCTGCAGCAAGCGCCGCATATCGCCCAATATCGCCACACGGAGCTGCCGGCGGAAGCGCTAGCCGAAATCGCCGACCGTGCGCCCGCTGTGGCAACATTCAAGCTTGAAGGTCCGGGTTCGGCGGCGAAAATGAAAGAGCTGGCGCCGCTGCTCGGTGGTGAAGCGAGCATGCTCGGTGGCGGTGGCGGCATCACCGTGTTGGAAGAATTGCGTAATGGCGCTGCCGGGCTAATCCCCGGCGTCGGCTTCAACGAGATTTTTCTCGCCGCCTGGGAAAAGTGGAAGCAAGGCGAAACCCAAGCCGCTGAAGCCATGATCAAGCGTGGCGCTCCCTTGACCAAGGCGGTATCCGGCAAAGGGCACGAATACTCGCTGCACATGCGCAAGCAACTGATGAAGCGCCACGGCGCAATCGACAGCGCAACCGTGCGCAGACCGACAGTCGAATTCGACGAATGTGATTTGCCGGGCTTCTTTGCTATAGTTGACGCGCTTGATTTGAGAGTCTCAAGGCCCCCCACCCCCGGGGTCCCATAAAGGGTCGCGTAGACACTGACCTCCAGGGAGGGGGCTTAAGGTAGCATGCGCGGACAATTCAAGTCACTGAGAAAATATTAGTGAAGTCAAATGGACAAGACCGGATTAAACCGGGGAGGAACGGTATCCATGCAATTGACAGGCAAGAATTATATCGCTGGCGCTACATCCGCGGAGGGCGCAGAGACCTTCTCCAGCGTCGATCCGCGGAGCAAGCAGACAGCCGAGCCGGCCTTTTACAATGCGACGGAGGCTGAAGTTGATCGTGCTGTCGAAGCGGCCGTCGCCGCATTTCAAGCAATGAGACACTATTCGTCGAGCCGGATCGCCGATTTCCTGGATGAGGTGGCAGGCCAGATTGAAGGCATCGGTGACATCTTGCTGGATACAGCCGACCGCGAAACCGGGCTGGGGCTACCGCGCTTGACCGGCGAGCGCGCCCGCACGACCGGGCAGTTCCGCGCATTCGCGGCGCTGCTGCGCGATGCCGCATACCTGAGACCGATAATCAATACCGAAGAGCCGGGGCAGCCATCGATTCGTCAGATGCAGTTTCCGGTTGGTCCGGTAGCCATTTTTGCCGCCAGCAACTTTCCCTTTGCCTTCGCGGTCGCCGGCGGAGATACGGCTTCGGCGCTTGCGGCTGGCTGTCCTGTCGTGGTCAAAGCGCATCCGGGTCACCCGGCAACTTCGGAGTTGTTCGCGCAGGCTTTTGGCGCGGCGGTGGAAAAACAGGGCTTCCCGGCCGGAACGTTCTCTATGTTGCAAGGCAATGGACACGATGTCGGTCAATGGATGGTCGCGCATGATGGCATTGAAGCGGTCGGCTTCACCGGCTCGCTGCGCGGCGGACGGGCGATCTACGATGCCGCGGCGCGCCGTCCGCGACCGATTCCGGTATATGCCGAGATGGGCAGCGTCAATCCTGTGGTGATTACACAAGGCGCTTTGGCGAGCCGAGCCGAAGACATCGCCGACGGATTGGTCGGATCCATCACCATGGGCACGGGCCAGTTCTGCACCAATCCCGGTTTCATCCTGCTGCAAGAGAGCGCGGCCTCGCAGGATTTCATCGCGACGGTGACCGCGAAGATGCAGGAAGCGCCGGCTGGCGTGCTGCTCAATGAAGCAATCGCGGTCGGTTTGGAGAGCGCGGTGGAGCAAACCAAAGCCAATCCGGCAATCAGCATTTTGACCGGCGGAGATGCCATAGCGGACAGCGACTATTTCTGCTTCAGCAATACGGTGATGCAGACGACGGCGGCCGCCATCCGCGCCGATGATCGGCTGCAAGTCGAGCACTTCGGACCGGTCACCCTTTTCGTCCTCTGCGATGATGCGGATGATTTGCAGGCGACCGTCGATGCGCTGGAAGGCAATTTGACCAGCACGATCCACGCCGAAGCGGAAGAGCTGGACGATATCGGCGATCTGCTGCATCAGCTGCGGGAAAAAGCCGGTCGCGTGATCTGGAACGGGTTCCCCACCGGCGTCGCCGTTGTGCCGGCTATGCAGCACGGCGGACCCTACCCCGCTACCACCGCGCCCGGAACGACTTCAGTCGGCATGAATGCGATCTACCGCTTCATGCGCCCGATCGCCTTTCAGAATGTGCCGGACGCGCTGCTGCCCGATCCCTTGAAGGATGGGAATCCGCTGGGGATCATGCGGCACGTGGATGGCGTGAATACGGCTGAGGCGCTGTAAAGGACCGATACATCCACATTACTTGACGAGGCCGCTTTCCCGCTGCGTTTCCGATCGTTATTTCAAGACCCCGACCAGCACCGCAATGATGCTGATGAGGAAGGGCAACGCATACTTGAGTGTATCTACCGCGCCTCGGAAGCGGCTTTCCTTCTCGCGCAACTCGCGGATTTCGTCGCTATGTCTACGAAGTTCTTCGTTTTGATTGTTCAAAATCTCGCTGAAGTTATCGAATGTCGCGCGAAACTCTTCCGTCTGCGCTCGAATCGCGCTCCGGATCTCGATCCGGACGCATTCCAGAATTTCAGCCTTGAATTCCGCGAGATCGGCTTTGGTGGCCAGCGACTTCATCTCGCCTTCGATCGTGGCAATCCGTCTTTCGTGGTCGTTCCTGAACTCCGCCATGAAGTGATCCGATTTGATTTTCAACTATTGGTATGCGCCATTATAGTATCACAAGGCTCAGTAGTTTCGCCAAGTAGATCTCTACTGGCCACTCGAGCTGTCAAACGGGCACATTTGTGCAATTATAACATAGTGGTAGACAAAAGAGAGTTCAGCCCGCGCAGCCAACCAGTTGTTGAGTTGTGAGGAGAGGCTTCTGTCTCATCTGCTCTACGCCCACAACATCAGCCTTGCTGACTTCGCCGACTGCGATTACGAGGCGCTCTACCGCAAGAGACGCCGCGACGCTAATTTTGCGGCGGCATTCCAGTCGGATCAGAAAATCCACGCCTTTCGCGATCATCTCGGCATCGCGCCGCTTTACTACCGATTCAGTAAGGGCGGCGTCCGCTTTTCCCATCAACTGAGCGATCTCGTCCAGCTATCGGATACGCTAAGCGACGCCGGCGTCCTCGCTTTTGTCAAGCTGGGCACGGCACGTCTGCTGCCGCTCTTTGACGAGATCCACATCGTCCCGCCCGCAACAGTGTTGGAGATTGATCCCGCGCGCCGCCGCAGCAAAGCGATCTATTCCTATGTTATACAGCCCAGAAAGATTCCCTTTTGGCGAACATGGCCTGATCTAGTCGATGAGTTTGAGCGTTTGATGACGAACGCCATCAAGCGATGCCTCCAAAGCGATGCGGTTGGCTTGTACCTAAGCGGCGGCATCGACTCGGCGATGATTGGAATCATCCTCAGAAAACTCGGCGTCAAGGTGCGCGCCTATACTTCTGGTCCTTGGGGCGAAACCAGCTCCGATGTCATAGTTGCCAGGCGAAATGCGGATCTCATCGGCCTTGACGGTCACGAGATACAGTATCTGAGCACTGATGATTACCAAACCGCCATGGACGACCTGCCCAAGGTCTACGGCGCTCCGCACGGCACTTCCACCGCTCTGGGCGTCATCAAGCTGATAGAACAGACAAGGGTCCAAGAGCAATCGCAGTTGTTTTTCGGCCAAAACTCCGACACCGTCATGGCGGCTATGCGTGGGCAGTACTTGAGCTATTTGCTGAATCCATTGCCGATATCGATTCGCAAGCGGCTTCATCCTGCGCTCCAGCATAAATCGGCGGTTGATGATTATCTTCAACTGACGCGCGCGTATCAGGCTGAGCTCGAGCAACTCGCCATTCCGCAAACCCCGCTCGCATTCAACCGGCTTCAAAAGCTGATATGGGCGGGTATGTTCATCGTGGAAACGCCGCCCGACAGCGAGGTGTTTACGCAGCCGTCGCTGCTGCGTAGTCAACTGGTCAGCAGTCCCTACCACGACATGGATGTCGTGGAATTCGCCATGGGGCTGCCACTTTCACGGCGCGTTGCTCTCGGCGACAAGAAGTTGCCAATTTTGGAAAAGCATCTCATACAGAAACTGGCAATTCGATACCTGCCGCGGGACATCGTATACCGCAAGAAGGCGTTTGTCGTATCGTTTGAGCGCGACCAGCGCACTAGAGCCATATACGAATCGCTACCCACGGAGATCTGTGGCGTCGCGCTGAAGCGGGCGCACGAGCGCTTCGGCGCGGATATGCTCTTGCGTTGGCTGGAGCACGGTGGCTTCGCGACACAGGAGTTGCGCGGAAAATAAAACAGCCCCGTCATCAGACGGGACTGTCAAAGTTTGGCTGTCGCTCGAGCGAACTTACTCCAGCAGGTCGCCGGTCATCAGATTGACGCCGGTCTCAATGTCGCCAGCGATCAATACGGCGTTTACAGCATCCACCTTGTCCCAGACCGAGGCCGGGACGTCCGATTCATGCGGCGGCGCCAAGCCAACGCCGTTCATGGCCGCATCCATCATGAAGATGCCGCCACCCGGGAAGCTGCTCAAATCGCCTTCCGCCAGCATCGCCACCATATCGCTCACACCTTGATCGACGCGCTTCATGGCGCTGGATATGATGAATTCAGAACCCGGCGTTTCGCCAGCGCCGAAGCTCGTCAGCCACTCGTCTTTGTCGACACCGATGACATAGACGCCTTCCTGCGCGCCCGCCAGAATCGCGCCTGTGCCGGTGGGTCCGCCGCCGCCGAAGAGCACGGAGGCGCCTTCGCCGATAAATTGCAGCGCGGCTGATGCGCCACGGTCGGGTGCGATGAAGCTGTCGATATAGACGCCCAGGATGGTCAAATCGGGATTGACGTGACGCGCGCCTTGTTCATATCCGTTGCGAAAGCGCTTTACGGGAGGGATATCGATGCCGTAGACGCCGGCGATAATATCCGACTCCAGCCATTCGGCTACGAAAGCGGCAAGCACACCGGTCATGAAACCGGATTGATCTTCGCGGAACTGAATGCCGACGTAGTTGCTCGGTCCGTCGGCGACAAATTGATCGACGCCGAGGAAATAGACATCGGCGTTGGCTTCAGCCGCCGCGTAGGTGGCATCAGCGATCAAGAAGCCGACCGTGACGATCACTTCAAAGCCTTCTTCAACGCAGGTCTGAATGTTGGCTTCGTAGTCGGTCTCGGCTTGCGTCTCGATGAATTTGTATTCCAGGTCGTATTCATCGGCGGCCGCGACCGCGCCTTCGTGCGCCGATTGATTGAAAGTGCCATCATTGACGCGCCCGAGGTCGGTGACCAGGCAGACGGTTTCCACGCCCATCATGTCGGCGGACTGATCTTCCATCATGTCCATTTCCATCAGATCACCGGAGACCGGGTCGACGCCGGTCGTGACCGAGCCCGCGATCATCATCTCGGCAACGCCAGCCGCAACCTCAAAGAAAGCGTCATCGATAGCGGCATCGTGCTTGTCGGCCAAGCCGACGCCGTTCAGCGCAACATCCATCAGGTAGATTCCGCCGCCGGGGAACTCATCCATCATGCCGTCGGCGATTGCGGCGACCATATCGTAGACACCCTGGTCGACGCGTTTGATCGCGCTGGAAATGATGTATTCCGAGCCGGGTGTTTCGCCAGCGCCGAAGCTGGTGACCCACTCGTCCTGGTCAACGCCGATAACGTAAACGCCCTGCTGCGCCGCCGCCAAAATGCCGCCAGTGCCGGTGGGTCCGCCAGCGCCGAAGATGACCGAAGCGCCTTCGCCGATAAATTGTTCGGCCGCCGATGCGCCGCGGTCCGGTGCGATGAAGCTGTCGATGTAGACGCCGAGCAGGTTCAGATCGGCATTGATATACCGAGCGCCTTGCTCAAAGCCGTTGCGGAATTTCTTGACCGGCGGGATGTCGATACCGTAGATGCCGGCGATGGTATCGGAGCCCATCGAGTCAGCCACTTGCGCCGCCAATACGCCAGCGAGGAAGCCGGACTGATCTTCGCGGAATTGGATGCCGACGTAGTTTGTTGGTCCGCCCATGACAAATTGATCGACACCGAGGAAATAGACATCGGGATTGGATTCGGCGGCGGCGTAGGTGGCATCGGCGATTAGGAAGCCGACGGTGATGATGATTTCAAAGCCTTCATCAATGCAGGTTTGGATGTTGGCGTCGTAATCGGTCTCGGCTTGGGTCTCGATGAATTTATATTCGAGGTCGTATTCGTCGGCCGCGTCCAGCGCGCCTTCATGGGCGAACTGATTAAAGGTGCCGTCGTTGACGCGCCCGATGTCGGTGACCAGGCACAAGGTTTCAACATCGTCCTGCGCGGCGGCGAGGGGAACAAGCGATAGCAAGGCTATCAGGCTCAATAAGACTGCGAGCTTTTTCATGTGGCTTTCTCCTGAAGAAATTGTTGGCGGGGGTGAATCGCGACAATCAATTTACTATGCCGGCAGCTCTTTTTCAACTGCGTGGCGAGCCGGCGGGAATGGTTACGATTCCGGCAGACTCTTTTCTTCTGGCGCCTGCCCTTCTTGCGCCGCCATCAGCGCGGCAGCACGATCGTAGGGGATGGTTTGCTCTGTTTCGTCCGGCGCCGAACGGGCGATTACGGCGACAACCGGCTCGGAATCGCTCAGATTGAAGACCTCATGCGGCACGCCGGGCTGGATAAAAACAAAATCGCCGGCCTGGTTTTCCATGACCAGTTGGCATCCGTCGCCATATTCATGCCGCACAGTCCCTTCGAGAACGTAGATCATCGTCTCGAAATCGATGTGGAGATGAGCGGGAATCATGCCGCCGGGCGGGATCACCGCGAGCTTCAGCGAGAGTCCCTGGGCGTCGACATTGCTGTTCGAAAGCGCTGTGCCGCCGCGCAACATACTGATGCCGCCCTTGCCGATTATTTGCGGTTGCGAATCGTCCTTCATCGTGACCTGCCAACGTCTCTAAGGATCAGCAGATTGACAGCCGGCAGCATAATCGGCTCATTGTTGACATTGGCAAACGCCACCGCTTGCTGGTGAAGGGCGTCGTCAGGATAGTAGAGCGCGTACACATAACCTGTATCGGCGAGAATGCTCACTCGTCCCAATTCCGCGTGATGTAGTCAGCGAATTCCGCATTGAGGATTTCGCGACTGCGGGCCGACGTGTCGACCTTTTTGCTGCCGAGCGCGCCCAGGTTTGCTTTGCGGGCATTCTCTGCCAGCGCAGCCAGCGAACCCGGCGGCGGCCAGCCCTCATCACCGGGCTTAAGATCACACTTGCGTCTTGCCTCTGCCTCTGCCCTTGCTTTTTCCTCTGTCTGCCGATACAACTCAGCGTTTTCCCTGCGGTTGCGTTCAGTGGCGATATGGTCGCGTATTATCAGAACATCGACCATCTCACCTACCGTAATGCGGCGGTCGTCCGCCATTTTCTGCAAACGCGCGGCGACTTCATCCGGCACTTCTATCAGCATCTTGCGCCTGTCCTTTCCCAGTACAGCCCAATAATACCACAGGGGCGATCCATCCGAGCGCCGCTCACTCCTTCACATAGGGTGTGCCCACGGCTTTCGGCGGACTTGCGCGCCCGATGAAACCAGCCAGCACGACCAGGGTCACCGCGTAGGGCACCATCTGGAGAAACTGCACCGGGAAGCCGACGCCGACCATTTGCAGGCGAATGCCCAGGGAATCGGAGAATCCGAAGAGCAGCGCCGCGCCGAAAGCGCCGATGGGCGTCCACTTGCCGAAGATCATCGCCGCCAGCGCGATGAAGCCGGCGCCGCGCGTCATGCCATCGTTGAAGCTGCCAGTTGCTTCCAGCGAGAACCAGGCGCCCGCCAAGCCGGCGATCATGCCGCTGATGAAGACGTTGGTCCAGCGCGTGCGATTCACGTTGATGCCCAGGGTATCAGCCGCGTGCGGATGTTCGCCGACGGCGCGCGTCCGCAAGCCCCAGCGGGTATAGAACATCACGATATGGGTGAAAGCGAGCATGACAAACATCATGAAGAAGATCGGTTGATTGGTGAAGATCGCTTCGCCGACAACGGGCAGATCGCTGAGAATCGGAATGGCGAAATTGCCCAGCTTGGCCGCGCCCGCTTCCGTGGAAAGCAGATATTCGCGGCGGATGAAGCTGGTCACGCCGACCGCCAGAATGTTGATGACGGTGCCGCTGACGATTTGGTCGGTGCGGAAGGTGATCGAGAGCCAGCCATGCAGTAGGGCGATCAAGCCGCCAGCGAGAACGCCGATAATTACCGCCAGCAGTTGCGCCGTCTCCAGCGGGAGGGGCGTGCCGCGCAAGAAAAAGAGCGTAGTGAAACCAAAGCAGGCGGCGAAGAGCATCATGCCTTCAATCGCGATATTGACGACGCCAGCGCGCTCGCACCAGATGCCGGCGAAAGCGCCAATCGCCAGCGGCGTGGCCAGGCGCAGGCTCTCGGCGACGATGGTGGTGAGATTGGTGTCGTTGCCGGCGGCCGCCGCGATGATCACTGTTGGGATGAAGAGCGCGCCGCAGAGCGCCAGCAAAGCCAGGCTGATACGGCGCCAGCGCGCTAGGTTAAACTCGTAGAGATTGAGAGCGCCGCTGATGATGAAAAGCAAGCCGATGACGAGCAGGTAGGCTGAAGTCGGCACCGGGAAATCGGGAACTGAGGGCGCTTCGCCAGTCGGGCGCGATTCAAAGGTCAAGGTGGTGACGAGCTCGCTATCGAGCGTGCCCGACTCAATGAAGATGAATGCGCCCAGCGCCAGCAGCACGACGGCGATGACGCGCTTCCGCGTCAGCTTGAATGCGAGCCGGCGCCCGCTCTTCGACTTGCTGGCGAGGGACATGCTTAGCTGCCCCATCCGGTCGAGAAGACCAACTCGCCTTCTTCTTCGGCGCTGCGTTTTGGCACGCGCCAAAGGTAGCGGATGATCTGATCGGCGGCGACGAACATGATGATCAACGCTTGCACGATCTTGACCAAATCAATGGAAATATCGGCGCGGATCTGCATCAGCGCTGCGCCACTCAGCAGCCCGCCCCAAAGCAAGCCGGCCCAGACCATGCCTTTGGGATTGTTGCGCGCCAGCAATGCCACGGCAATCGCGTCAAAGCCGACGCCGGCGAAGAAGCGCGGCAGCATCTCGTGCTCGACGCCGCTGATTTCGATAGCGCCGGCCAGCCCCGCCAGCATGCCGCTCAGCGCCATCGCCAGCACGATATTGCGCGGCACGCTCATGCCGGCGTATTTTGCGGCATTCTGATTGGCGCCAACGGTGCGCAGCTCGAAGCCGAGCGTCGTACGCGTCAGGAACCAGTCGGTCAGCCAGACGGCGGCGATCATCAGCCAGAAGCCGAAATGCAATTTGGATTGATCGCCGACTGCGATGAGCACCAGGAAAAGCTGCAGCGCGCTCATGACAACTGCCCAGATGATGCCGCTGCGCAACGCCGCCTGGGGATTGTCGCGCCGTAATGGCAGGTAGTTCAGCAGAAAGGAGACGCCGGCGACCGCCGCCATCAACAGCAGCAGCGAAAGCGGCGATGTAATCCTGTCCATCGTCGGCAGCATCGCGGCCGGCAGGATCACCGGTGTCTTGGGCACGCTGGCATTGACATCGCCCAGGATGACCGGATCGACCGATTTGATCAGCCAGTCGACGATGAGGATGGCGATGAAGTTGAGCATGATCGTAGTGATAACTTCGTGGGCGCCGGTATAGGCTTTGAGCGCGCCCGGCAAAGCTCCCCATAAGAAGCCGCCGAGGATGCCGAAGAAGATCACGGCGGGCAGCAGGACTAGCGGCGATGTTGCGGGAGCGGCGAATGCGCCCAGCGCGGCTACCGCAATCGCGCCGGCGTAGAGCTGGCCCTCCGCCCCGATATTGAACAAGCCCGCTTTGAAGCCCAAGCCCACTGCCAAACCGGCGATGATGAAGGGGATGGCGCGGACGATGGTCTTCTCCAGATTTGAGGGGATTAAGAGCAGCACTTGATCGCCCAGCCGCACGAAGAGCACTTCCAGGTCTTGATCGTTCTTGAAGATGCCGAAAGTCAGGCCGCCAAGATCGTCGGCGGTCAAGACGCGATTGCCGGGCCGGCGGATCACCAGATGCTGACGCAGCGCATCGTCAAGCTGCGCATTGAGGGCTGCATTTACCGATGATCCCGTCAGGTATTCGGCTTCGTACATCCTGCCGACGATGCGGAATTGGGCGCCGAGCGCCGCCGGATCATTAATGTCCAGCGCATCCAAAGTGGCGAGGGTTTCAATTGCTTCGCGCGCGTCCTCGTAATCGGAGGCCACTATAGCAAGAATCATCTCTGCTTGGGGACTTGCGGCGGCGATACCAAGCGCGTCCAACTGTGCCAAAGCGCCGTGACTGCGCAGAAGCGTAACCTGACCGTATTCGTCGATCGCCGCCAAGCCCGTCCAAGCCCGCTCCAATTCTTCTGTTGAATGTTCGGCAAGCGCCGGATAAATCACAATTGCTTGCGCCAGCGCGTCGCCGCTGGGCTCGCTGGCGCCGGCAGCCAATTCCGCCAAGGCGCGCGCGTCCGAGCGCTTGAGCTGCCCGAGCGCATCAAGCAGCGGTTTGAGCTCGCGCAATCTCTCGACGCCAAGCTCAATTATCGTCGGAATCCGTTCGGCAATTGCGGTCGCCGCTTCTTCGCTGATGTCATAACGGGCGAAAAACTCGGCGTAGGCGCGCGTCTCTTCCATACCGACTTCCAGCACGCGCTCGAAGGGACGCGCCTGCCGCGACAGGCTGCGCCGTGTGGTGATTTCGTGCCCCGCGGCGTAGGCGCGCATTTCGCCGAAGTCAGCCACGCCAGCGACATCGTTGATCGTCAAGCCGGTGATCGACTCAACGAGGGCGACGTAGGCGGTCGATGATACGCGCAGTCCTTCGGCGATATCGGGCTGCAGCGCATTGTCGCTGACGGTTATCGTAATCAGCGGGATGCCAGCCAGGAATGCGGTGATTACAGCCAGCAAGGGCACCAGACTGGGGGAAATTCCGGCCCAAAGGCCGATGAAGCCGCCGCGTCGTCCGCGTTCGGTTTGCCAGCGACTCACCGAATCGCCCCTACAGTCTTCATTTCGGAATCCAGTCCTTGCTCGCGGACGCCAGCCATGCGCAAGCCGACCGTGTCGCGATCAGCTTCGGCGATGGGAAGGATTTCGATGATCTCGCCTTCAAACATGACGGCCACGCGATCAGCCAGGCTCAGCACTTCGTCCAATTCCGATGAGACCAGCAAGATGCCGGCGCCGGCATCGCGCATGCGGATGATCTGCCGATGGATGAATTCTATCGAGCCGACGTCCAGGCCCCGCGTCGGCTGGGAGGCGATCAGCAGGTCGGCATCGCGCGAAAACTCACGCGCCACAATCACCTTCTGCTGGTTGCCGCCGGAAAGCCCGCTAGCGATATTGTTGATGATCGGCGGCCGCACATCGTATTGTTCCACGAGTTGGCGCGCATTTTCGGCGATGGCGCGGTCGTCCACGACGATAGTCTTGGCGAAGGCATCCTGATAGTAGGTGCAGAGCACGAGGTTGTGCATCACAGTGAAGCCAGCGACCAAGCCGTCGCGCTGGCGGTCCTCCGGCACATGGCCGACACCCAACTCGGTAACTTTCCGCGGCGAAGCGCCAGCCATATCGACGCCTTTGATGAATATGCGACCAGCTTCGACGGCGCGCAAGCCAGTCAGCGCCTCGACCAGCTCAGTCTGGCCATTGCCCTGCACGCCGGCGACGCCCAAAATCTCGCCGCGCTGCAAGCCGAAGCTGAGGCTTTCTACGGCCGGCAAGCCGCGATCGTCGTGCACATGCAAGTTGACTACGTTGAGTATTTCATCGCCGGGCTTGGCTTCCGCCTTGTCGACTTCGAGAATGACATCGCGGCCGACCATCAGCGAAGCCAGCGACTGCTCAGTGGACGCTTTCGGATCGGCATGGCCCGCGACCGCGCCGCGCCGCAGCACGATCACGTCATCGCAAATCTCCAGCACTTCCTTCAATTTGTGGCTGATGAAGATGATACTGACGCCTCGGTCCAGCAGGGCGCGCATGATCTTGAAGAGGCCGAGCGTCTCCTGCGGCGTGAGCACCGCGGTCGGCTCATCAAGGATGAGGATATCGGCGTGACGGTAAAGCGCCTTGATGATCTCCACGCGCTGCTGAATGCCGACCGGCAGATCGGAAATCAGGGCGTCCGGATCGACATCGAGCCCGTATTCTTGCGAGAGTTGCTGAATCTCGCGCCGCGCGGTATCGCGCCGCAAGAAAGGACCGCTGACCGTTTCGTTGCCCAGCATCACATTTTCAGTGACGGTCAAGACATCAACCAACTGAAAATGCTGATGCACCATGCCGATGCCGAGCTCGATCGCGTCTTTGGGTCCAGCGATCTCGACCGGCGCATCATTGACGAGGATTTCGCCTTCGTCCGGCTTGTACAAGCCGTAGATCATATTCATTAGCGTGGATTTGCCAGCGCCGTTTTCGCCCAGCAGACCGAGGACCTGACCCTTGCGCAGGACGAGGTCGACCTTGTCATTGGCCAAGACGCCGGGGAAGCGCTTGGTGATGCCGCGGACTTCGAGCACGGGCGGGGCTAGGGTCACGGGGAGACCTTTAGGCTTGGCAATGCGTGCAGCGCTTGTGACGAATTATAGCGCAGAATCGAGGACGCAAAGCGAATCCGCCGAAAGCTGCCAACGGGGTCCGGGTCTCCGCCGCCGACTTATTTCAAGGCATGGCTCATCAAATGATCAACCATTTCAGCGTTGAGCCGCGCCAACTGACTCCGGTAAGCCGGATCGTCGATCCGATTCACCATCTCATGGGGATCCGTCTCCAGGTCGATCAGTTCGGTATGTTGGCGTTCGCCCTGCGCCACGCGCGTCAGCTTGTAGCGGCCGTCGCTTACTGCCAGATAACCCTCACCCTCGGCGAAAACAGTTTTGGCGCCGCCGGTCCGGTCGCGCTCGCGCAGTGAAACGCCATCGCAGACGTCATAAGGCAAGCCGGCGGCTTCGAGACAGGTCGGCAATACATCGACCAGCATGGTCAGCGAGTCGCTCTCTCGCGCTTGATCTTCGCCGGGATGCTTGACGATCAAAGGCACATTCCAGACATCTTCATAAGCGCAGTTGTTCTTGCCCCATAAGCCGTGATTGCCCAGCATCTCGCCGTGATCAGCGGTGAAGATGATCAGCGCGTCGTCGCCGAGCCGCGCTTCAACAGCCGACAAAATACGCCCGATGGTTTCATCGATCTGCGCCACATTGGCGAAATAGTTGCGCCGCAATTCATGCCAGTAGGCGTCGCTGTAATGCTTCGTCGCGCCACCCGGCGCGTGTCCCAAGCCGTCGATCGCGCCCGTGGGACCGCCATGGTAGGTCGCGCTGTGAATCCGCGAAGGGTCGTCAAATGCGGCTGCGTCGATTGTACGCCTGTCGACGGACATATCGACCCGCTCGAAATATTCCGCCGGCGGGTCAAAGGGATAGTGGGGACCACTGAAGGAAACCCAAAGAAAAAGCGGCTCTTCGCTTTCGTAGCGCTCGATGTATTCGGCCGATTTCCGCCCAACCCAACTGTCGGGATGCCATTCCGCCGGACCTGGGAAGGGAAACACCTTGGCTTTGACTCTGTCCCAGGTGTCGTCGCGGTAGGCGGCCAAGTGCCCGGCCGCATCGAGTTCACGCGCGTAGTCGTCCATGAACCAGACCGATACCTGCTTGTCATCCTGCAGCGCCAAATGATCAATGCCTAGGCTGAGATAGTAATCGCGAAAGTCATCGTATGGCAGCGTGGCGTCGGGCTTCGTCCGGTCATAGGGCACCGGAGCATAATGACACTTGCCGATATGCGCGGAGTGATATCCCGCGCCTTGAAGCAGCGAGTAGATATTCGGAATATCGGCATCCAGTGGGATATCGCGGAAGTTGCTGTAGGAACCGTTCCTGTGGGGAAAGCGTCCGGTCGCCAGCGAGCAGCGGCTAGGCAAACACCAGGGGCTGTTCGTATAGGCGCGCTGGAAACGCGTCCCGCGCGCCGCCAGCCCATCCAGGTTCGGCGTCGATATGACGCGATTGCCATAACAGCTCAGCGCGTCCGCCCGCAGTTCGTCACCGGTGATGAGGATGATGTGGGGCGGCGAACCTGTCACTGTCTTTAGCCCTTCGACCCAGTGAATACGACGCCTTGAATAAAGTAACGCTGCATGAAAAAGAACAGAATGACAATTGGCACCACCACAAAAACCGATGCCGCCATCAAAAGATGCGTTTGCGAATAGTACTGCTCATTAAAAAGCCGCAAACCCAGCGCCAGCGTATATTTTGCCCGATCGGTCAAATAAATCATGGGCAGCAAGAAGGAATTCCAGTTGTTCTGTATGATGTAGATCGCGACCACAGCAAAGACCGGCTTGGCATTGGGAACGATAATCCGCCAGAACAAACCAACAAAGCTGCAGCCATCAATCCGCGCTGCGTCGATGAGATCTTGCCCCATGGTCATAAAAAATTGGCGAAACAGAAAGACAAAAAAGGCATTCTCGGCGAAGAATCCAGGCACGAGCAAGGGCGCGAAGGACCCGACCCAACCCAGTTTGGAAAACAAAATATAACGGGGAATCAGCGTGACTTCGGTGGGAATCATCAAGGTGAGCAAGACGATGAAGAAGAGCGTGTTCCGTCCCCGCCAACGCAGTTTGGCGAAGGCGAAACCGGCCAGGGAACAACTCAAGATTAAGCCGATGATACGTCCCACAGCCAACATTATCGTGTTGAGGAAAAAGACATCAAAGGGCATCGCTGTCAGCGCATCGGGGTAATTCTCCCAGGCGACGGGATCGGGGATGAATTCGGGTGGAAAGGTGTATACATCGCCCGCTGTCTTTAACGATGTCGACAAGACGTAAATAAAGGGCATCAGAAACATGATTGAGCCGGCAATCAAAATAATGTGCGCCAGGACTTTCGCCCAATCGATGCTGGTCGTCTTGGACCGCTTCCCTTTGTACATGAACCGCTGACTTGCCGCTGTCATGGCGCGATCACTCGTTTCTGATTTCACCTTCGTAAAATACCCAGGCGGCGGAAAAACGGAATATCAGCATCGTCAAAATGGCGATGTACATAAAGAGCACCCAGGATAAAGCTGAGGCGTATCCCATACGGAAGAATTCAAAAGCATTGCGAAAGAGATGCAGCAAATAGAATAATGTTGCGTTTTGCGGTCCGCCTTGGGTCATGATGAAGGGCTGCGCAAAGACTTGAAAGGCGGCGATCAGCCCCACGACCAGTTGAAAGAGTATGACGGGCGAGATCATGGGCAAGGTGACGTAGACGAATTGCGCCCAGGGTCCGGCGCCATCGACCTTCGCCGCTTCGTACAAGTCGGTGGGAATGCCCTGCAAGCCGGCCAGATAAATGAGCATGCCCGCGCCTACCCCCCACAAGCTCATCAATATGAGCGCCGGCAGCGCCCACTCCGGTTCAGAAAGCCAGCCAGGACCATACACGCCGAATAGCGACAGGAACCAGTTGATCAGTCCCCAATCGCGCGAGAGGATCCAGCGCCACATCACCGCGACCGATACGATAGGCAGCACAGCCGGCAAGTAAAAGAGTGTGCGATATAAGCCTATCAGCCGGATTTTCGTGTTCAGCAGAATGGCGACGAACAAGCCCACCACAATCTGCAATGGCACGGCGACCAGCGCGTACATGGTCGTCACTTTCAGCGATTGGAAGAAGAGCGGATCGCTGAGCATGGATTCGTAGTTGGCGAGACCAGCCCATTCCGGTGGATTGACGATATCCCAATGGGTGAAAGAGATGACAAGGGAGGCAAGGATTGGACCGCCGGTGAACAGGAAGAAACCCAGTATCCAAGGCAGCACAAAGATCCAGGCGTTCAGCGATTCCCAGAAGCTGAGGCGTTTGGGTTTGAAGATGTCGGTGATGTGCATCGGGCAGTCAGCGGGCGCAACAACCCCCCTCTAAATCTCCCCCCAATGAATTAGGGGGAGACTTATTTCGCCGCCAACGCCGTCCAGAAGGCGACCAAAACTCCCCTCCCTGATGCGTCGGGGAGGGGCTGGGGGAGGGGTCGAGATCACTCGGCGCCCAGAATCGCGTTGACCTGAGCAGCGATTTCGGTACCAACGTCTTCGGCCGACTTGTCACCGCTGTAGAGCGCATCCAGCTCGCTATTGATGACGGTGCTGATTTCGGGCCAGCGCGGGTGCTGCGGCCAGGTGCGCGCCCAGCCGTTTTCCATGATGTCGTTGAAGACGGTGTTGAGCCCAGTCCCGATGGCGTTGCCGCAGGTGAAATTCACGTACCAGTCTTCTTGCACCACCGAGCGGCGCGACGGATAGGCGTAACCGGAGCTGATCTTCAATGTCTGGCCACGGCTGCTGTTGATAAACTTGAGCAACTCCCAGGCGGCGTCTCGGTCGGCGGTATCCGACGACATGACGGTCGGTCCAACGTTGGTGCGTCCCACGCGGACGGCGCCGGCGGGCGGCAGCGCGGCATCAAAGCGGAATGGCGTGTTGCAAACCGCGCCCAAGAAGCCACGAGCGATCGTGAAGCTGGCCATGCGTCCAGATGTGAAAAGCGCGCCTTCGTTCTGATCGGCCAAGTCTGACGCGGATGGCGCGCATTCGTGTTCGATGACCAGGCTCTGCGCGAAGCGCAAGCCATCGATCGCTTCCGGCTCGCCCATCAGGCATTCGGTGCCTTCGGCGTTTAAGACATCGCCGCCCGCTTGCCAGATCCAGTCGATCCAGGCGCCGCGTCCGCCACCGATGACGCGCGCGCGTCCGCGATCGTCACGCTCGGTCAGCGCGATGGCTTGTTCCAGGTACTCGTCCCAGGTCAAACCATGCGGATGATCAATGCCGGCTTCGTCATAGATATCGGCATTGAACCAGGTGGCGTAGGGCGCGCCATCGCGCGGCAATCCCCAGAGCTGGTCTTGCCAGCGGAGCGCCGCGATATGCCCCGGATAGTTGTCTTCCAGGTCGACATCCGGGTTCGCGTCTACATAGCTGTCGATCGGCACCAAGACGCCGCGAGCGGCGAAGCCAACCGTGAAGCCGTCCATGACAAAGAAGACATCGGGGCCGGTACCGGCCGCGAGCTGCGCTTGCAAAAGCTGCAAATACTGCGGTCCATACCCGCCGCCGACGGCGAGATAATTGGCTTGGATCGTGTCATTCTCTTCGTTGAAGGCTTCCCATACCGGTTCCCAGGCGGCATCTTCGACAGCACCGCCGGGCGTGGCGTAGGTCACTTCGACCATGTCTTGCGCGGCTGCGACGGGCAAACGGGAGAGCAATCCGCCCGTCATCTGCGCCCCAACTACGGTGCCGGATGCGGCCACTCCTTTCAAGAAATCTCTACGACTTAGCTTTGCCATGAGAATTTTCCTTTCTAGATCACTAAGTGAAACAAGATGTGCCCCGCTCTACTGCGAAAGCTGAAAGCACAGTTGAGGATTATAGCGCAAAGCGGAGGACTTGGCGGGAAACTTGGCTAATGGTCTGCCAGGAGGCGGTCGGGATTCCAGATTTGCTCGCAGATTTGGCGATAGAGTTCCTGGCGTTCGAGGAGGTCGGCGCGTTTGAATCGGGTGTGTGGCTTGAAAGGGAGGCCGCTCCGATTCACAAAGTTAGTGAAGTTTGGGTTATTTTCGTAGGTCTTTGGATGTAGAGAGGCCGCCAGCAGGTTTTCTTTCGGATAGTGCTCTACCTTTTCTTCGTAACTCATATCACCGTAACTTTGATTTGTACCGCGCGGGAGGAGGACGAGACCTGCGAAGTAGTTTCGATGATCCTGGAAATCTGCTGCGCTGGGAAATTCCTGTGTATGGCGCTCGTAATTGTTTGCCCAAATGTGCTCAATTTCGAAGGATCTGCCTGGGCCATCAGTATATGTAAGAAAATCGGTATTTATCTGACTCTGCTCTTCAATCCACGCGGTCATTCGCGCCAGCAGATAGCTGACATGTTTCTTGTTCTTTTGTGTTAACCGGAATGGGCCGTCACCGCCTTCTGTCATTCCGTCGAAAGTTTCTTCCATACTGCTCAAATAATCACCTAGGAACTTCTGGAGCCCTTGCACGTCCATGTCTCGCATTGCTTTCATTGGGCCAAACAGCGTTTCCTCCAGTGTATAGTCGCCAAGCTTTTTTTGGTTCACCATACGACGTGCCATGTAAATGTCAAGAAAACAGGCCACCAACTTTATTTTCTGTTGTGCGGTATCATGAGTGTCAGTTTCCGTGATTGGAGCAAGGGCAAGCATGTACTGCATTCCAACTAGTCGAGAATTGTAGAACACCTCTTTCAGATTCGGCGTATATGTACTAGCCGCCTGGCGCATTGTGACATAGCGCTGAACAAATGACCGAAACGTTTTAGTAATCAAGGTAAGATAGTCGTTCGTTTCGGATAGCCCTAAAAGAGCTCTATTATCTCGCACCCAGCGGTGGAATTGTTTTATGGATGCAAAGTCATTCGTGGCGGTTCTCTTACTACGATCTCGCATGGTTTCCGCATATTTGGCTCTTAACCAAGCCACAAAAAAATCCATGTCAGCCTTGTCGTCTATTACCCGAAGCCTGCTGATACCTGTAGTCCACTCTTCACGTGCTTTATCTCGCTTTTCTCGTGAGTGTCGTATGTTAGCTAGAAGAAAACCCTTAAGCATGTCTACGAACCCTAGATTTACCCCTCGGTCGTTCATCGTTTCAAAGATTGTAAAGGCGTCATCATCGTTGTATGCAATAATTTCTGCCAAGTCGACGTTGCCGGTAAGCCAGTCGACAAAGTACGGCAACGTCTCTCCAGCAAGGGCTTCCGGGAATAACTCTTTGATATCGTTGTAACGTTGTACCAAGTTGTAGACAGAGACGTCGTCACTATCGGAAACATCAAATTCTCCGTCCTGGTAAAGACCGTTTAGACAGTCCATTCGACTAGGTACATGGATGTTGAAATCGTCGTTGCCGTAGTTGTCTGAAAAAATCAGTGGCTTAACGTCTTTCACACGCTCAGTGGTAACTTTCGCAAGATGGTGGATGTAAATGAGCAGCAGAGTTATGGTCGTCAGTCGCTGCTGCCCATCCACAATGTAATTCCGGTTATCTTCTTTTGATGTGATTATCGTGCCGAGGAAGTAGCGGGGATAATTCTGGACCTCTGGCCGCTCATTTTCTGACGAGTGCTTCGACTGAAACATGTTGGATAGATCATCCAGCAGTTCTTCTACGTTGCGTCGTTCCCACTCATATTCCCGCTGATAGAAGTCAATGGTGTACTTCACACCATTGAGCAACTCGCTCACTGTACGTTCGTGTGCTCGAACTTCACGCATTTGGTATGACCTCTGTCTAACCTAATCCTCCAGCGTGCTCAAATCCCCCAGTGGCTGACCCAGCGCCTTCGCCTTCAAAACCCGCCGCATGATCTTGCCGCTGCGTGTCTTGGGCAGGTTGTCGACGAAGTCGATCTGCGCTGGCACCGCGATAGGACCGACTTCATGGCGGACGTGCGCCTTGAGCTCGGCCTCGAGCGCATCGGAGCCATCGACGCCTTCCACCAGAATGCAGTAGGCGAAGATCTTGTTGCCGCGCAATTCGTCGGGCACGCCGATCACGGCCGATTCGGCGACGGCGCTGTGGCTGACCAAGCCCGATTCGACTTCGGCCGTGCCCAGCCGATAACCGCTGACTTTGAGCACATCATCATTGCGGCCGATGACCCAGAGGTAGCCGTCATCATCGCGCCGCGCGGTATCGCCAGCCAAGTACCAGCCTTGGTCGCGGTATTTCTCCCAATATTGGCTGATGAAGCGGTCATCATCGCCGTAGACGGTGCGGATCATGCTAGGCCAGGGATTTTTGATGACGAGATTGCCGTCTTCGTTGGCGCCGACCGGGGCGCCATCGTCATCGACGATATCCACTTCGATGCCGGGGAAGGGACGGGTGGCGCTGCCTGGCTTCAAGTCCACCGATGGCAGCGGCGTGATCATGAAGCCGCCGGTTTCGGTCTGCCACCAGGTGTCGATGATGGGGCAGCGCTCCTCCCCGATCACGCGATGATACCAGCGCCAGGCTTCCGGATTGATCGGCTCGCCCACTGTACCCAGCAGGCGCAGGCTGCTCAAGTCGTGGCGCGCGGGCCAGGCTTCACCGAAGCGCATCAAGCCGCGGATGGCGGTGGGCGCGGTGTAGAGAATCGTCACGCCATAATCGGCGACGATCTGCCACCAGCGGTCGGGATAAGGATAGGTCGGCGCGCCTTCGTAGATGATGCTGGTCGCGCCCAGAATCAGGGGCGCGTAGACGATATAGCTATGCCCGGTGATCCAGCCGGGATCGGCCGCGCACCACCAGCGATCCTCTTCCTTGATGTCGAAAGCCCAGGAAAGCGTGGTCGACGTGTAGACCTGGTAGCCGCCATGCGTATGCAGCACGCCTTTGGGTCTGCCAGTGGTGCCGCTGGTATAGAGGATGAAGAGCGGGTCTTCGGCGTCCATCACTTCGGTATCGGCATGGGGCTTGGCGATGGGCAGCGCCATCAGATCGTGATACCAATAATCGCGTCCCGCTTCCATATTGATCTCGTGGCCCGTGCGCTTGACGACGATGACCGTTTCCACCACCGGCGAGCGCATCACCGCTTCATCGACCGTGTCTTTGAGCGGGACGATTTTGCCGCGCAGCCAGGCGCCGTCGCAGGTGATCACGACTTTGCTTTGGGCATCATCGATGCGGCTCGCCAGCGCTTGCTCGGAGAAACCGCCGTAGACGACGCTGTGGGGCGCGCCAACCTTGGCGCAAGCCAGCATGGCGATGGCAATCTCGGGCACGCGGCCCATATAGATTGTAACGCGGTCGCCTTTCGATACGCCCATACTGCGCAGGACGTTGGCGAATTTATTGGTCTCCTGCCAGAGCCGCCAGTATGACAGCGTGATCTTGTCGCCGTCTTCGCCTTCCCAGATGATGGCCAGTTTATTGCGCCGCCAGGTCGTCACATGGCGATCGAGCGCATTGAGCGCCATATTGGTTTTGCCGCCGACGAACCATTTGTAAAAAGGTTTGTTACTGGCGTCGAGGACCTGGTCCCATCTTTGATACCAGTCGAGTTCGTCGGCGCGCTTGGCCCAGAAGGCTTCCGGATCTTGGCGCGCCAAGTCGTAGACGGCTTCATAATCGGGCACATTCGCTTGTTTGATCATGTCGCCCGAGGGGCGATACCATTCGCTGGTCGGGGGCGTAAAACCTTGTTCCGCCATTCGAAACTCCTTCTTGTCAATTCTGAACGTGGCGCGGGGCCGTGCCAGCGCCTTCGCATCGACTCATTATAGACGATGCGGCGCTGAAGTCGAAACCCAGAGGCGCAGGCTTGCCCAACTGACGGTTGGTCGGCTAGACTCTTGCTTTGTCGGCACTTGATGGGAACGTAAACTATGAAATCTGTTCAAGTAATCTTTATTTTCACGCTTTTGCCCTTGGTCGCTATGCTAGGCGGATTGCTTATGATTTCCAATGCAGATGAGATCCACTGGGGTTATGAGGACGATGGCGGTCCCAGCCAATGGGCGGAGTTGGCGCCGGAGTTCGTCATTTGCGGCGAGGGGAAGGCGCAGTCGCCAATTGACATCCTCGATGCGGTAGAGACCGCGCTGGTCGATATCGAATTCCACTACGGCGAGACGGCGAATAACATCGTCAATAACGGGCATACGATTCAAGTCGATGTGGATGAGGGCAGCCATATCGTCTACAACGGCATCATTTATGAGCTGCTGCAATTCCACTTCCACGCGCCCAGCGAGCATACGATCGCGGGCGAAGCGGCGCCGATGGAAATCCACTTCGTGCACAAAGACCGCAACTCGAACAATCTCGCGGTGGTCGGCATTTTGCTGAGCGAGGGCGACGGCGAGAACGAGGCTTATGCGCCGATAATCGACAGCATGCCGATTGAAGCCGGCGCGGCAGGCGCGCTCGGTGAAAACATTGCGCTCGAAAACTTGTTGCCGGAGAGTCGCGGCTACTACACCTACCAGGGCTCGCTGACGACGCCTCCCTGCAGCGAGGTGGTGCGCTGGCTGCTGTTGGATACGCCGGTAACGCTCTCGGCGAAGCAGATCGCCGCCTACCGCGCAATCTATGATGGCAATGCCCGCCCGCTTCAGCCCCTGGGGGAGCGCGACCTGCTGCGCACGAGCCGCTAACCTGTCTCAACGCGGCTTGGCGCTGCTATCGCGGATGACAAGCTGGCAAGGCATGACGATATTGACGGGCGTAAGGCGAGGGCTTTCGATGATCTGGTGCAGCCGCTGCATGGCGATATGTCCCATAGACAGGCGTTCACTGGTGACCGTCGTAAGCGCTGGCGCCGGGTAAACATTCGGCGGCATATCGTCAAATCCGGCTACGCTGATATCCCCCGGCACTCGCAGGCCCGCTTCCTCAATCGCTTGTATTGCGCCCAGAGCCGTCCGGTCGCTGACCGCGAACACCGCGGTTGGCGGCTTGTCCAGGCTGAGAAGCGCTTTCATTTCCCGGTAGCCCTTGATCGGCAAACCACTCGACAAAGGCTCTTGACGCAGTTCCATATCCAGGCACAGGCCCGCGTCGACCATGGCATTGAGGTAGCCGTGATAGCGTTCGGTCAGACTCTTGTATTTTCGCGGTCCTTGGATGACGGCGATGCGTCGGTGCCCCAACTGGATCAAGTGTCGCGTCGCCGCATAAGCGCCGCGATAGTTGTCGACAACGACGCTGTTCAATGGCTGCAGATCGCTCTGATTGTCTACCGTGACTACGGGCATGTTGCGATCGATGATTAGCTGGAGCAACTGATCGGTAATGTCCCCCCCGCCCAGCGCCAGCAAACCCGCTATCGAATCTTCTGCCACCAAACGCGGCAATACCTCGGTTGGTTCGTCAATCACGCAAATTGCGATGCTGTAGCATAAATCTTCCGCTTCTTTTTGAATGCCGCTCGTCACATCGGCGTAGAATAAATCGCCCGTCAGCAGCTTTGGCAGTTTTTCTACCAAGATGCCGATGAACCCCGTCGCTTTGCGCCGGGCATCGTAGGAGCGTGGCACATAGCCGAGCGCGTCAATGGCGTCGGCGATTCGGTCTTGCGTCTGCACGCCAATGCCGGGACGGCGGTTCAAATACATGGATACCGCCGATGGCGATACACCCGCCAACTTGGCGACATCGGATATGGTCGGTCGCGCCATATTCCTCAACTTACATTGATTACTAAATGCACAATTAATTTACTAAAATCATACCGCTTGCCAATGTGCAAAATGGCTTCTATATCAGTCTACTCGATTTACTAAACCTTTACAAATTTGTTCAGTAAATTATACTAAAACTGCTGGCTAAATCTCTTGACATGTTTTAGTCAGTGGTTTATGCTCTAATTGCTGTTTAGGAAAAATCGATTAGGGAGATTGAATCATGTCGAACAGACTTTCACGCCGCGACTTTTTGAAGTACACAGGCATGGGCAGCGCCGCTGCCTTCGCGTCTGCCTATGGCATGCCGCTCGGCACCGCCTTGGCTCAGGCGCCTCCGGGCGATACCGCCGGTCACCTCGTTATCTACAACTTTGGCGGCACCGAGCAACAACGCATGTTCGGCAACGCCATCGCCCGCTTCAACGAGCGCTATCCCAACGTGGTCGTCGAAGATCTGTATATCCCTTGGCCCGAAGGCTGGGGGCACTACATCACCAACCTGAAGCTTCGCGCCGCCAGCGGTTTGAAAACCGATATCATCGCCATCGCGATTGAAGGCACGCGCGAGACTATCTTCGAAGACCTCGTCCTGCCGATGGATGACGCCATCGCCGCCGATGAGGAACTCGCCGCCATCGTCGATGAGGTGGAGCCAGTGCTGCACAATGCCCTCAAGGGAGCGGACGGACAGACCTACTACTTCACGCGCGAGTGGAACAATATGATCATCCACTACAATCCGGTGAAGTTTGAAGAGGCCGGTCTGGATCCGCCAGCGGAGGATTGGACCTGGGAAGATTTCCTCGAGACTGCATCCATACTAACCACAGGCGAAGGCGGCGACAAGCAATTCGGATTCGCCATTCCATTCTTTAACTTTGGCTTGACGCCCTGGTGGCACACCAATGGCACGGCGACGCTCACTGAGGACTGGTCACAGTCGAACCTGGATGATCCCTTGATGCTGGAATCGGTCAAGTTCGTGCATTCGCTGGTGCATGAGCATGGCGTGGCGCCCTCGGTTGAAGGCGTCAACCCCTACGAGCTTTTCCCGGCTGGCACAATCGCCATGACCGGCGCTGGGCGCTGGCCCTTCGACACCTATGTCACCACCGGCTACAAGGATGTCGACATCACGCCCTGGCCGCGCAAACGGGCTGGCACGACCGTCTTCGGCTCCGGCGGTTGGGCGGTATCCAAGACGACCGAGAACGTCCCGCTGGCGCTGGAATTGATCAAGGATCTGGCCGCCTTCGAAACCGACCTGGAAGCGGTCGCTGTGGGCACATCCTTGCCGGCGCGCCGCAGCGCTACCGAAAACGAGCTATTTAACAGCTTCCCAGCCAATGCTCATCGCTTCTTCGGCAGCCTGGAAGACATCAAGCCAGTGCCGTCGCCGGCAAATTTCGCCGAGGTCGAAAGCATCTTCATGCGTCACATGGACCAGATCATGGCCAACATCGTCACGCCCGAGCAGGGGCTGGAAGAAGCGCATATTGAGCTGTCCGCCGCTATGGACAAACTGGCAGAGCGCCTGGCTGGTTAGACTTAACTGTCTCGCTGGCGGCCCAGCGGATCGCAAGCCAGCTATGACTCAGAACTGTAGGGGCGACCCATTGGGTCGCCCTGTATTCGCCCGATTACCAGACTAAAAATGCAAAAAAGCGGACTGTTGCCCGAACTGACACCCAGGCATCGAGAAGCCTTCGTGGGCTATCTCTTTATTTTGCCTACATATATTGGTTTTACGATCTTCATTCTTTATCCCTTAGTCGAATCGGTGCGCATCAGTTTTCAGGAATTCAGTCTGCTGCGTGGCTCGACCTATATAGGCTTCGACAATTATGTGCAGATGTTCGCCGATGGGCGCCTGCGCATCGCCTACATCAATACGGTCATCTTCACGTTGTTCGCGGTCTTCTTCAATGCCGGCATCGGCTTGATTCTTGCGGTCATGCTCAATCGGCGGCTGCCGGTCTTGATGCGCAATCTTTATCGCTCGATCTTTTTCTTCCCAGTGCTGATCGCCCATACCTATATCGCCGTGATTTGGCGCTTCCTCTATCAGCAGGATACCGGCGTCATCAATTATTATTTGGGGCTCTTTGGCGTTGAGGCGATTCCCTGGCTGAGCAACGCGCATTGGGCGATGGCGGCGATTATTATTCTCGATGTCTGGAAGAATACCGGCTTCGCGATGCTGGTTTTTCTCGCCGGCCTGCAAAGTATTCCCAATGAATATTATGAAGCGGCTCAGCTTGACGGCGCCAACGAGCGTCAACTCTTCTTCCGCATCACGATTCCATTGCTCAGCCCGACCATTTTCTTCATCCTCGTCATTTTCATGATCGGCGCGCTGCAAGTCTTCGACACGATCATCGTGCTCACGCAAGGCGGACCGGGCGACGCAACCCGCAGCGTGGTGCTCTACGTATACGAAATCGCTTTTCGAACCTTTAATATGGGTTACGCGGCCGCGGTATCCATGACCCTTTTCGCCATCATTCTGGTGCTGACCGCCCTGCAATTCTGGATCAGCCGCCGCTGGGTACATTACGAATAGGTGGACTGAACTATGACACAGACGCAAGCCGCCGCCTTAGGGGGAAGCAAGAGGGCGACCGGCAAGGTCAGAAAGCCGATCAATTTCGGCGATATCATCTCCTACACCTTATTGACCATCGCCGCCATATTGGTATTGATGCCGCTAGCCTGGATGTTTTCCACCTCCTTGCGCCCCACACAAGAGAGCTTCCATCTGCCGCCGGCTTGGCTGCCGACCGAATTCCGCTGGGAGAATTACCTTGCGCCTTTCGAATCGAGCGTGCCCTTCGTGGACCTATTCATCAACAGTATGCGGATTACGGTGGCGGTGACCCTGGGGCAGTTGGTGACCTGCTCGCTCGCCGGTTACGCCTTCGCCCGCCTGCGCTTCCCCGGGCGCGATTTGCTCTTTCTGCTGCTGCTCGGATCTTTGATGGTGCCATTTCAGGTGACGATCATTCCGATTTTTCTGCTGATGCGCGATCTGAACTTGATTGATAACCCGCTCGCGATCATATTGCCCGGTCTCATCAGCGCATTTGGCGTCTTTTTGATGCGTCAGTTCTTCAAGCAGATGCCGCAGGAACTCTTCGACGCGGCGCGCGTGGATGGCGCGGGCCATGTCCGGTCCTTTATGCAGATCGCCCTGCCCCTCGCCGGACCGGCGATGGCGACCCTCGCCATCATTACTTTCAACGCCACCTGGAACGCCTACTTCCTGCCGCTTGTCTTCCTCAACTCCTGGCATAAGATGACGCTGCCGCAAGGCATCGCCCTGCTCACCGGTTATATGGGCTCGGGCAATCCGTCGGTGGTGATGGCGGCGGTGACGATGGCGATCATCCCGGTGCTGGTCGTGTTTATCGCCTTGCAGCGGTGGATCATTGAGGCGCTGACGCGAAGCGGCTTGAAGGGCTAGGTGTTGGGGCGACTGATCTAGTCGCCGGAAGCGAATCCCTAATTGCATTGCGGATAACCCAAGGGTCACCGCTAAAGACTCAGATTTGCAGCAATGTTGTACGGGTGAGCCGGTGGCTCGCCCCCCGCAGATTAAGAATCTTGCAGAGCGATATCCTGCATGAATATGAACTAGAGGATGACAGAATGACAGTATCAAACGGCTATCCTTCTCTGAGATCTTACGATCAGGATCATCTACGGCAGATTGGGCTGCCGCTCGGGGGCATCGGCACGGGCGTCGTATCGTTGGGAGGGCGCGGCAATCTGCACGACTGGGAGATTGTCAACCGGCCGGCCAAAGGCTTCGATTTGCAGCAGACCTTTTTCAGCCTCTATACCAAGTCCAAGGATGGCAGCAAAACGGCAACCGCTCTCGAAGGCGTCATCCCGCATGCCGATTACGAAGGCGCGCGCGGCGCTACCATCCCCAATCACGGCTTGCCCCGCTTCCGGCAGTGCAGCTTTGATGCCGCTTATCCCTTTGGGACGGTTACGTTGAGCGATGCCGGTGTCCCGCTCGGCGCGCGGCTGGTCGCTTTTAACCCGCTAATCCCGACGGACAGCGATAACAGCGGCATCCCGGTCGCCATCCTTCGTTTCGAATTGAGCAACGACAGCGAGCATGATATCGAAGCCGCTGTCTGCGGCAGCCTGCAGAATTTCATCGGCGCCGATGGCACCGACGGCGCGCCAAAAGACAACCACAACAGGTATCGCGAAAGCGATGGCTTGGCCGGCATATTCATGGAGTCGGCCGGCGTCGACCGCGATGCGCCGCAGTGGGGCACGCTGGCGCTGACCACGCCCTTACCCCCCTCAATCCCCCCATCGCAATGGGGGGAAGCGCAGCAGGGGGGTATCACCTATCGAACCGCCTGGGCGAATTATAGCTGGGGCGATTCCCTGCTCGACTTTTGGGATGACTTTAGCGACGACGGTCGGCTGGAAGAACGCGCGCGAGACGGTAAAGAAGACCCGACGGCTTCGCTTTGCGTGTCCTTGAGCGTCCCGGCGAATGGCTCGGCCTCCGTGACCTTCTTCCTGAGTTGGCACTTCCCCAACCGCAGCACCTGGAAGGAAACCGGCTCGAATCATCCGCACAGTCTCGATCAAACGGGGATACGGGTTGGCAACTATTATACGACGCAATACGCTGACGCCTGGGAAGCGGCCGCTTATACGGTCAAGAATCTCGATTGGCTGGAAGCGGAAAGCCGCGCTTTTGTCGATGCCTTCTGCGAGAGCGATCTGCCAGAAGTGGCCAAGGAATCGGCTCTTTTCAACCTCAGCACGCTGCGATCGCAGACGGTCTTTCGCACGCAGGATGGCTTCATGTTCGGCTGGGAAGGCTGTGACGATACCGCGGGCTGCTGCTTCGGATCTTGCACCCATGTTTGGAATTACGAACAAGCGACCGCGTTTCTTTTTGGCGGCTTGGCGCAGGGCATGCGCGAGGTCGAGTTCAACTATGCAACACGCAAGGACGGCGGCATGAGCTTCCGCGTCGAGTTGCCGCTGGAGCATGCGCAAGCCTGGTCGCTGGCGGCCGCCGATGGTCAAATGGGCTGCATCATGAAGCTTTACCGCGACTGGCAACTCTCCGGAGATGACGACAAGCTGCGCAGCATGTGGCAGAATGCGCGGCGGGCGCTGGAGTTTTGTTGGCAGCCCGGCGGCTGGGATGCTGACAAAGACGGCGTCATGGAAGGCTGCCAGCACAATACCATGGATGTCGAATACTACGGACCGAATCCGCAGATGGGCATCTGGTATTTGGGCGCTTTGCGCGCGATGGAAGAGATGGCGCGCCACTTGGGAGAGGGTGCATTCGCCGATGCATGCCAGCGACTCTTTGAGAATGGCAGCCGCTGGATCGACGCCAATCTTTTCAACGGCGATTATTACGAGCATGAGATAGTCCCGGCTTCCGGCGTCGATGCGGTGCTCGGCATGCTGATGAGCGATATGGGCGCGGCTGATCCGTCTGAGCCGGTTTTGCAGCTTGGCAAAGGCTGCTTGGTTGATCAACTGGTCGGTCAACTCCTGGCTCACGTCTGCGGCTTGGGTTACCTCTTGCGTGAAGATCAGGTCAAAACAGCGCTAGAAAGCATCATGCGCTTCAACTTCAAAGATGATATGTACGGCCATTTCAACCACATGCGCTCCTATGTGCTTAATGATGAGTCGGCGCTGCTGATGGCGACCTATCCACACGGCGAGCGTCCGGCGCGCCCCTTCCCCTATTACAACGAGGTGATGACCGGATTCGAATACACGGCCGCCATCGGCATGCTCTACGAAGGCGACCTCGAAAACGGTCTCAAGTGCATCGCTGCGATCCGCGACCGTTATGATGGCGAGAGGCGCAATCCCTTTGACGAAGCCGAATGCGGTCACCATTACGCGCGGGCGATGGTGAGTTGGGCGGCGATTCTGGCGCTGACGGGATTCCAGTATTCCGCCGTTGATCAGACAATTCGCTTCGCCGCGCCTGACCGCGCCTGCAAGTACTTCTGGTCGAGTGGCTATGCCTGGGGCAGCTGCGCGCTTAGTCCGGCGGCTGACGGCGCTTGCGAGGTCAATTTCAGCGTACTGGGCGGGGAGATAAGCTTTGCGGAGCTAGAATTAACTGGCCTCGGCAAAGCTAAATTCGACGAGCCGCAAGCGCTAACCAAGGGCGATACGCTTCGTTGCAACGTTACGTCTTAGCGCCTGGACCTGCGTACCCGCATCACTAGGAAAACAAGACGTTTCTGGAATCACTCGCGAATTGAACCTGAGTGAGCGGGCGACCTGATAGGTCGCGTGGACACTGACCGCCGGTCGCCCCTACAATCTTCTTTGTGATTGCCGCAACATTTGTTGGATCGCTTCTTGTCACATCGGTGGCTAAAATCTGCGGCGCAGACAACGTGAGGAGATTCTTCCATGCTCATCATCGCCAGCAGCAATGGCGCAATCGGTATCGACCAAGCCATGCGCGCGCTCTTGAAAGGCAGCACCGCATTGGACGCGGTCGAAATTGGCATCCGGCTGGTGGAAGCGAATCCCGAAGAACACAGCGTCGGCTACAACGGCTATCCCAACATCCTTGGCGAACTGGAGTTAGACGCGAGCATCATGGATGGGCGGTCGCTCAATTCGGGCGCGGTCGCTTTGATGCGCGGCTTCCCTTACGCGATCTCCGTCGCCCGTCAGGTAATGCAGAGAGAGTTGCCGCATGTGCTTCTGGCGGGTGTGGGCGCAGAGCGCTTCGCGCGCGAGATCGACGCCGAACAATGGAAAGAAATGGTCAGCGAGGAGATTCGGGCTGTCTGGCGCAAGCGCTTGGCGAATGTAGGGGCTACGTTGGGCGCCCGCCAGACGGACGACGCGCTCGAGTTGAGTGACGAAGCGCCCTTGCTCAACTGGGTGAAGCTGACGACCGACCCCGAGCGCGTGTTGGGAACGGTCAATTTCATTGCGATTGACAGCGCCGGCGATATTGCTTCCGGCGTCAGCACCAGCGGCTGGGCTTGGAAGTACCCTGGGCGCATCGGTGATTCACCCATCATCGGCGCGGGCAATTACGCCGACAATCGTTACGGCGCCTGCGCTTGCACCGGCATGGGCGAGATGGCGATCCGCTCCGCTACAGCGCGAAGTCTGATCCTGTATCTTGAGATGGGTTTGTCGCTGGAGGAGGCGGCGCGGCGAGCGATGGAGGATTTGCGCGATCTCGACGGCGACTACATCGGCGGCATGAACCTGATCGCGCTAGACAAGGACGGGGGGCACATCGGGTTGTCCTCGCGCGCTGGCGGCAGTTATATCTATCGGACGGGAGATATGGATCGCTATAAGGAGTGTGAACGGGAAGTTGTGTCGATTCCGATGCGATGGGCGGGAGAAGCGCGGGAATAATGGCTGGTGAGCGATGCCTATTTAGAGCTCCAGTTCGTCCACTACGAGGACATTCAGATCCTGTACGCGCCTGAAGTCACGGTCGTTGGTGAGAATTGCGTCGCATTCCGATTGAATTGCAGTAGCGGCATGCATGGCGTCTGGCGTCCTCAAGCCATAACGCGCGCGAATCGCGGCGGCTGATATGGCAATTTCAGCAGTGATAGCCACCATCGTATACTCTTGTCTGTCGAAAAGAATATCATGATACTCTTGCGCGATATCGATATTACCCAGCTTCAACGGCTGGACCAGAATCTCTGCCAAGGTTATGACTGAGGTAAACACCTGTAGCTGCTCCGTTTCAATATAGTCGACAATGCCAAGCATATTCGCGAAGTAATCTGGATTTCTTTCAACCAAGTATATCAGCGGGGTCGTGTCTATGTAGATTCGGCGAACGTCATGAAATGCGGAGACGAGTTTCAATTGTCGTCGTCCCACTCGTCGCGTAATTTATTGATGCAGGTGTCCACATCAACGCCTTCCCAATACTCTCGGCCCAATCCAGCCAAGTCGCGCAGACTCCTCGCGGGCATCAGACCATCGTCTATCGCAACGATCTGTTTCAGCAATCTGAGCAGTTCTTTACGTTCGCTTGGATTAAGCGCTTTCGCCTGTTGCAAAACTTCGTATGTCGACATGATCCCACTCTCCGTCTGCCGCTGCCTCTATTCTACCATCTCCAAGGGCCTCATTTCCATATCGCCAGCGCCAGCCTCGCCAGATTCGTTGCACGCGCGAATATACGCTACAATACCTGCCAATTCTCTGAACACTAGGAGGGGCGATGAACAATCGACCCACTGTGATCGCCATTTTTGGTGTGACGGGCGACCTCGCCCGGCGCAAGCTGATTCCCTCGCTTTATAGCAATTACATCAAGGGGCGTTTGCCCGACCAGTTGCGGATCGTCGGCGTGGGCCGGCGTGAATGGAACGATGCGACCCTGATCGACCATGCGCATCAATCCCTGCAAAATTACGCCGCCGCCATTTATGAAGAACGCGCCTGGGATCGCTTTCGCAAGATGCTGACCTACAGCAAGGTGAATTTGCCCCAGCCCGAGACCTACAAAAGCCTAAAAGACGATCTTGACCGATTGGACAATGGCTACAGCAACCGTCTTTATTATCTTTCTATCGCGCCCGAATTTTATCAGGATGTCATCTGCAACCTGGGCGCGCTTGGCATGGCGCGATCAAACGGCGGGGGGCGCGCCAGCGCGCCTGGACACAGACCCGCCGATATGGCTGGGCCCTGGAGCCGGATCGTCATTGAAAAGCCATTTGGCTACAACATGGAGACGGCGCAATCGCTGAATCGGGTTGTGCATTCCGTCTTTGACGAATCGCAGGTTTATCGCATTGATCATTACCTGGGCAAAGAGACGGCGCAAAATATCTTGTTTATGCGCTTCGCCAATACCATATTTGAGCCGGTCTGGAACCGAAGCCACATCAGCAATGTGCAGGTGACGGTCGCCGAGACGGTTGATGTCGGGACGCGCGCCGGCTATTACGATGGTTCCGGCGTGATGCGCGATATGGTGCAGAATCATCTGCTGCAGCTGCTCTCGCTGATCGCCATGGAGCCGCCTTCAGCCTTCGACGCCGATGCGCTGCGCAACGAGAAGGTCAAGGTATTGCAAGCCGCCCGCGCCGTCAAACTCGAAGACACTGTCCGCGGGCAATATGATGGCTATCGGAGGGCTGATGGCGTAGCGCCCGATTCAAGCACGCCGACCTTCGCCGCGCTCAAGCTCTTCATCGATAATTGGCGCTGGAAAGACATCCCCTTCTACTTGCGTTCCGGCAAGGCGATGCGCCAGAAAACCACACAGGTCAATATTCAGTTCAAACGGCCGCCGAATAGCATTTTCGAATTGACCGAGTCGGGAGATCATTCGCGCAATATGCTTTCGATTTGCATTCAGCCCGATGAAGGCATTCATCTGACGATCGAGGCGAAAATCCCTGACCAGCAGATCGCCAAGTCTGTCGATATGGAGTTGCACTACGACAATGCCTTCGAATCGGAGGATTTGCCCGATGCCTACGAACGGCTGATCCTGGATGCCATCAACGGCGATCCAGCGCTGTTCATCCGTGGCGATGAAATCGAAAGCGCCTGGAAGATCGTCGATCCCATCATCGAGGGTTGGGAATGCGAGCGCGCCGCGCCCCCGATGCAGCGCTACGCCAAAGGTTCATGGGGACCGGCGGCGGCCGATGAATTGCTCGAACGCGAAGAGCATATCTGGCGGCTGAGCTGCCTGCATTAGGGGTAAAACAACCCCACCCCTGATGCGCAAGCAAATTGTAGGGGCGACCCATTGGGTCGCCCGCGCTCGCAGATTCCAGTGCTACTCCAGCCAGGGATCCGCGTTGAAGAGCTCCATGATATAGAAATGCGCGCCGGCCGGGTCAGTCGCCAGCGCCCAATAGCCTGTATCCGGCGCCTCGTTGGGACCCATGTGCACTTGTCCGCCTAACTCGTTGACGCGCGCGATGCCAGCCTTGATTTCGCCTATGTTGAAGTAGGGCATCCAGCAGGGCGGCGTGTCGCCGAAGCTCTCGTCCATCTCGATCATGCCACCATTGTTGCGCCCGCGATTGCTTATGTGAATGTAGTGCTCGTCGCCGTAGAATTCCCAGCCGAGCAGCTTGCTATAGAAGGCTTTCGCCGCTTCCGCGTCCCGCGTGAGCAACTCGTTCCAGCACATGGCGCCGACAGTGTTGACGATACTGGCGCCGATGTGGTTGCGCGCCTGCCACAAGCCCAAAGCCGCGCCCGTCGGGTCCATCAGGAAAGCCATGCGCCCGCTGTCGAAGACATCCATGGGGCCAAAGATGATCTGGCCGCCATTCTCGGTGACGACCGGCAAAAGCGCATCGACATCATCAACAGACACGTAGCATGACCAATGCGATGGGATATTCTGCTCCAGCGCTTCCGGCGTCGCTTCGCTGAGCGCGGCGACATGTTGTCCCTGAAGCTGGAACATCGTGTAAGTCATGCCTTCGCCCACCGGGATATCGTAGTTGGTCCAGCCGAAGAGTTCCATATAGAACTGCTTGGCTGCCGCCGAGTCGGTCGAGCTGGTATCGGCCCAGCTGAATGTGCCGTGGGGATATTTTGATACGGTGTACATATTCTGTCTCCTGTTTTTGTCTGCCTGCTTTGGGCGAGCCGCCGGCTCGCCCGTACCATTGCTGCTGTGGACAGCGAACCCCGCCCCGACCGCCAGCGTCTCCGCGCGACCCTTGTCTCGCCTTCTGGCGCAAATTCTGGCATGCAGTAGGCGCAACAAATAATGTACGTAGGGGCGAGGCGGTGACTCGCCCTTTGTCGCCAACTCAGCCGTGCGGGCAATTCGCCCCTACTCGACCCAGGGCTCCGCCTGGTTCAATTGAATGATATAGAAGTGTGCGCCCGCCGGGTCTGCCATATAGGCGAAGTGCCCCGCGCCGGGCGCCTCCGTCTTGGGAATGAAGATCGTCGCGCCCAACTCACCAGCGCGACTGACTGATTCGTCAATATCGGCGACGGTGAAATAGGGCTGCCACATCGATGGCATCTCGCCGAAGCTCGCGTCCATTTGCATCATGGCGCCGTTATTGCGGCCACGATTCTGGATCATGATATAGCCATTCTCATCGGCGGAGAATTTCCAGTCAAAGAGCGCGCCGTAAAAGGCTTGCGCCGCTTCGGCGTCCTTCGTCAGCAGTTCGTTCCAGCACATGGCGCCGACGGTGTTGATGATGCCTGCGCCGATGTGGTCCTTCGGCTGCCAAAGGCCGAGCTGCGCGCCGGTCGGATCGATGAATTGCAGCATGCGCCCGCTCTCGAAGATGTCCATGGGACCGAATACGATCGTTCCGCCATTTGCAGTAACGACCTCAGCCATCGCGTCCACATCATCAACCGAAACGTAGTTGGTCCAGTGCGAGGGGATGCCCTGCGCCTGCATATCGGGCATCATCGCGGCGAAGCCGGCGGCGTGCTCGCCTTCATTTTGGAACATGGTATAGAACATGTCTTCGCCAATGGGCAAATCCAATGCGCCCCAGCCGAATAAGTCCATGTAGAAGGCTTTGGCCGCGGCGGCATTGGTTGAGGTGTTATCCGCCCAGGAAAAGGCGCCCTGCGGATACTTTGTCACTTTGTACATCGCTGATCTCCATCCGAGAAACTTTCAAGGCTGCCAATCCTAATGCAGCTCCAAGACTTCGTCAACACAAGCCATACTAATGTTCCAATTCGTAATCATCGCCTCTGCTGTGGCCACAAAATCTCCAATGCTGCGACATCATTCAACCCAGGGATCTAGCTCAGCCTTTTGGATCAGGTAGAACTGCGCGCCAGCCGGATCGCTGACATAGGCAAAATAACTGTCCTCGTCCGGTATCGCTAACTTGGGAATGTGTATTTCGCCGCCGCGACTTTGAACAAGCGCTAGTCCGCGATCGATATCGGCGATATGAAAGTAGGTCCGCCAATGAGTGGGCATGTCGCCGAAGCTTTCGTCCAGAGTCAGGAAGCCGCCGTTGCGCCGGCCGCGATTCATGATGAAGATGTAGCCACTATCGGGTTCAAAGTATTCCCAGCCGAACAGGGCGGCATAAAATGCCTTGCTTTCGCCCGCGTCCCAAGTTTGTAGTTCGTTCCAAACCATGGCGCCGGGAATGTTGACGATGCCGGCGCCGATGCTGTTGTAGGGCTGCCAGAGGTTCAGCGCCGCGCCGCCCGGATCTTGTATGCCCATCATTCGGCCGCTGTCGAACACATCCTCCGGTCCAAAGAGCAGGCCGCCGCCATTCTTGTTCACGACATCCACCAGCGCATCTATGTCATCAACTGTCACGTAGTTATTCCAATGCGATAGGATACCCTTTTCCAGTTGATCCGGCGCCATACCGCTCAAGGCGGCGCAGTCTATGCCATCCAGCTGAAACACGGTATAGGTCATGTTTTCACCGATGGGGATTTCGTTTACGCTCCAACCGAAAAGATCGACATAAAATGCTTTGGCCGCCTCCGGATCTGCGGACGAATTATCCGCCCAGGAAAATGTGCCCTGCGGGTATCTTGTCACTTTGTACATCGCGGGCCTCCAAGGACCTATGTTCAAGTTTGACCATTCTCATACTTGGCGTTTCGACAGTCTATTCCCCCATCGACATTACTTGATCACGAGCAATTGCTCGAGTTCCAGCGCATCCGAACCCTCCACGCCGACTCGCTCTCCGGTCGTAACGGCGTACCAGCCAAGGCGAAGGCGATACTGGCCAATCGGCAGCGCAAATTGATGTCTTGTGGTCACGTATTCGCCTTCGATCCAACCGGTTGTATGCCTGGTCCAATCGGCCGGCACGCCATCCCACTGCGCCACGATTTTGCCATCCTCGTCGAGGGTATGTACAAAAAGATGCAGGCTTTCATTCAGCGGTCGATTCGTGCCCCAGACCAAATTCACTTCGCCGTTTGCCTCGATGGCGTATCCGTGGAGCACAATCCCGTTGACCCACTCAACGCCGGATTCAAAATCAAGGCGAGGCGCTTCGAATTCGCGCTGGGGCAGCGTCACCCTCATCGTCTGTTCGAGCGTTATGACATCGCCGGTCAGAAGTCCCACGGCGTCGAGCGGGCGGATGCCGAGAGTGTAGTGTCCCGCTGGCAGGCTCGCTGGCACAATCGACCGGTGATGCCCGCGGTTGACTTCGCCGAGGGGCCAATCGGCAAAGTCATAACCCTTCACCAGCGGCAAGGATGCGCTGGCAGCCGCTACATCGCCGCGCTCATCAAGCCAGAGCAGCTGCGCCGAACCATCGGCCGCGCTCGCCCGCAATTTCCGCCACAGCCAGCTGAAGCGAAGCGCGTCGCCGGCGGTCGCGGTCGTGGGCAAGGCGGGCGGCTCAACCAGATTGGTGACGTCATCGCCGGCGGTCGCTTGCTGTCGCGCCGGGTCATTCTCGACCGCACTCGGCCTGAGCATAAGCGCGGTTATCTCATGTTTGATGTCTTGCGGATCGCCAGCCGCGTTGATCAGGCTCAAGGCGCGCAGCGACTCCACATCAAATAGCCCGACATCAAAGGTATAGGCTTGCGGCAGCGGCGGCGTATAGGGCGGCGCCGTCAGTTCAATCACATCTTTGATATAGGCGCCGGGCAGCCAGTTGCTGGCCGCCAATCCACCGGGTGCGAAGGAACTGGCTTCGGCAACATCCAGCCCTTGCGGGTCACGCATGCGAACAATGCTGGCGAAATCTTGTTCCAACGGGGGTCCATGCAAGCGCCAATAGAAGGTGAACGCTATAGTGGACTGACTCATCTCCCCAACCGGCGCGTCAACGGCGAGCAGATCAATCTTATGTCCGAAGTTCGCCAAGGCGGGCGCAGTTTCAACGACTCCGAAGCGGCTCTGCTTAATCGGCGTTTCCGCCGGGTCCAGCGCCAATGCCTTGAACAAGAAGACTGCGATGCCCATGGCGGCGAATAGCGGCAGCCAGTTCCGCTCGCACTCGATGGAGGTAGGCGCATCTGCTGTTTCATATTCTAGGCGACGCCATAGCAGCAATATCAGGAGTGCTGAAGCCACTCCGAAGATACTCAGCGCGGCCGCCAGCGACTGCGCCGCCGTCGGCGCCAGCCAAACTCGCAACTCGAATTGACCCGCCGGAATATCCAGCGCCAGCAAGCCGGCCGGCGTCGAAGGACGGACATCGACGCTTCGCCCGTCAATCGCGGCTGTCCAGCCCGGCACAAATAGCCAGTCGAAAACGAGCGTTTGCGCGCTAGCCGAATCCAGCCGCAGCGACGCCGCCGTTCCCTGCCATTCCTGCGCCAGGATGTCCACCGTGGCGGAAGGCAACAGGCGCGCAATGGCATCGTTTTCAGCGAATCGTGCTGTCAAGCGAGCCGCGCCGAGTTGACTTGCGTCAGTGGTGACCGGCAGATACTCGCCATAGGATGAAAGCGTCAGTTGGCCGTTTTCCCGTTCGAATCGCTGCACATCGCTGATGCCAGTCACTGCAAGATCGTCGTAGTAGTTCACGTAGGTCCAGGGCGAGGCGTAGAGTGCTAGCACGACCGTCGTGGCAACAATCGCGGCGACTTTGCCCCGGCGCTCGCCGAAGCTGAGCCAAAGGAGGCGCCCGCCGATCGCAGACATCAGCGCGAGCAGAAGGCTAGCCAAACCCAGCGTTCTCCAGGGAAATTGTGTGAAGCCGATCAGGGGTATGTTCTGCCAGAACCAGGCCGAGTGCGGCGTATTGAGGAAGATAAGCGCGCCAAGGGCGATCCACAAGAATAGCAGCAGGGAGCGATAATGGCGGTGCGGAGCGCGCCAACTGAGCAGGGTTGCAAGCGCCGCCAATATCAGTTGGATCCAGCCGATTGCGATCGGCAGCGCCTGATTCAGTTGGGTCGGATCGGCGGTTTGTGGAAAGGCGAAGATTTCCGCAAGCGGGCGCAGATGGCGCGTGACGTCAATGTGACCCAGCTGCTCGGCAATCAGCGGCAGCTTGATGGCGTCTCGCTCCACCAGAGCCGGCAGCCAATAAAAAGCCGTCAGCAACAGCGCGAGCGCAAAGACCAACGCAAGACGAGATAAAGTGGATCGACTGTCATCGGGCCGCCAGCTCAAAAAGAGGCAATAAAGCGCCAGCAGCGCCGTACCGTGCAGTGTTATCACGGTATGCAGTGGAATGAAGATCGCGAACGCAGTGAGCGCCATCAGCAGGTCGCTTCGCCGTCCGCTGGCAGCCAAACGGGTCATGCCATAGAAGGCAAAGGGAAGCGCCGCCAGCGCCGCCAATTCCGCAGTGGCGCCTCGGGTCACGCTGTCAAACAGCAGATAGGGACTATAGACATAAGCTGCCGCCCCCAGCCAGCCGCCCAGTTCTGAGCGCGTCCAATGCCGCCCCAGCAAGAACATGCCGATACCAGCCAGCACTGTGTAGGCCATCATGCTCAGCGACCAGCCGCTGAGGTAGCTCAGTCCCAGGCTTTGCGCCAGGCTGGCTGGATAGTAAGCCAGCGGCGGGAAGAAGCTGAAGAGCGGCGCGCCATAGCCGTAAGCGAGCCCGGACGAGAAGCGCGGCCAGAGCGGATGATCCACGCGCAAGGAATGTTCCAAGGCGGCTGCGCGATGAAGATGCAGCAAACCATCGGCCGAGCGCGGCATCTTATCTAACGTGAATGCCTGGATCGCCATCAGGCAGAGGCAAGTCATGGCGACGATAAAGAGCGCCAAATGCCGGGCGCGCTCCGCTAGGAATTGATGGGACGGCGACATAGAGGCTGACTCAGTTTGCTTTCGCCGCCGGAGAAAGTGGCGGTCTGGCGGGGTTATTGCCGCGCCATCTCCCGGTTTTTCAAGGATTCCTGAATCTCGAAGATTGAGCCGGCGTTTTCCGGCTTGGGCAAGGGGATGATCACCGGCACCGCTTCCTGGCGCGGCGTCACGCTTGGCTCGCCGCGGATGACCGTGTCGCAGTAGTCCTCATAGCTGCCGTGCATCAGGGGCCAGGAATCAAGCGAGCAATATTCAAAGAGCAGCAGCCGCCGCGGACTCGCCGAGTGATTCGGCGTCGACGCGTGCAGCGTCCGCGCATGATGGATGGTGATGCCGCCGGCTCTTACCAGACATTTCGCCGTCTCGCCCGCCTGAAACTTGGGATCGCTCACCGCGCCGACGAAGACGCCGTTTTCGTGATGGCTGTAGAGTTTGCCCCTGTGTGAGCCGGGCGCCATCAGCATGCAGCCGTTTTCTTCGGTCATATCATCCATGCAGACGCCGACCGCCAGCACATCGTCATTGGTATGCGGATAGAAAGCCCAATCCTGATGCCACTCGACCGCGCTGCCGTGGTCAGGCTCTTTCATATTCAGCTTGGTGTTGTTCCGCCGCACACCCGGTCCGATCAACTGCTCGACCATGTCCAGGATGCGATCATGGCGAAAGATTTGATAGTATACCTCGTGCTGCGCGATGGGATTTTTGATGCGCCGCAGCCGCGGACGCTCGGCGCTGTGATTAGGTTCCAGGTCGAAGATCTCGTCGCTTTCGCTGATGGCGCGCGAGCGTTCGACGAATTCATCGGTCACCCGCCGCAGCGCCGCCAACTCATCATCGCTTAGCACATCCTCAACGACGATATAGCCGTTTTCGTGATAAAAGGCGATTTCTTCCGCTGATAACATGGTTCGCTATCCCTCAAGTGAATTTGCGGCAGAGTGTTGCAGATAGGCCAGACCTTGTCAACAGCAAGCGCCTCGCTGCACGGTTTCTCGCTTGCTGCCTTAATCCATAGTGTTGAATGTACGGCTCTGAGGCTGCCTCAGCAACCGACTAGTTTACTCCACGCTCATATCAAATACGTGATTGAGAAAAGCGAATATATCCACTTGCTCTTCAATTAGCTTCGAAGTCGCCTTGCCCAGGGCATGGCCCGCTCTGGTCGTGACGCGCAGTAGTATGACATTGTCGCTTTCATTGGCGTGCTGCAAGGCGGCGGCCAGCTTCTTGGAATGCATTGGAACGACTCGATCATCATGATCGGCGGTGAGAATCAGTATCGGCGGGTAGGCTTGCCCATTCTTGATGTTATGCAGCGGACCGTATGCCGTCAGAAATTCGAAGACTTCCTTGCTGGATTCGGCATCGCCATATTCGGTGGTCCAATAACGCCCTGAGGTGAAGTATTTGAAGCGCAGCATGTCGATTGTCGGCACATGGCATAGGATCGCGCCGTAAAGATCAGGCCGCTGCAGCACACAGACAGCCACCAGCAAGCCACCATTGCTTCTGCCTTCGATCGCTAACTTCCGATTCGAGGTGTATTTGTTCGTGATCAGCCATTCCGCCGCCGCGTGAATGTCATCGTAGGTCTTCTGCCGGCCCGCAAACATGCCGGCGCGATGCCAGGCTTCGCCGTATTCGTTTCCGCCGCGGATATTGGCGACAACGAAAATCCCGCCGTTTTCCAACCAGACCGGCATCCATTCGCGGTAACTCGGCGTTTGACTAAAGCTGTAACCACCGTAGGCGTACATGATGGCTGGGTTGTCGCCATTCAGGTCCAATCCCCGCTTGCAGGTGATGAAGATCGGCACCCTCGTGCCGTCTTCTGAAGGGCAGAAAGCCTGCCTGGTTTCGTATTTTTCCGGGTCAAAGGATGGCACGGTCGCGCCGAAGAAGGATTCCAAGTCGCCTGTCGCAAAGTCATATTGCAGTATTTGCGTCGGCTGCAAGAACGAAGTCCAGGCGATGAACATTTTGTCATCTTTGGCGCCGCCAAAAGCGCCGGCATGCTCGCGCAGCGCCACGGCGCCCATCCCGGGCGGCAGCAGCTCACGATCAAGCGAGCCGTCCTTGTTGTAAATCTTGATGATGTGTCGCGAGAGGCGCATCGCGGTGACCACAAACTGCTGATTGACGATCGAAACACCTTCTATGGCTTCTTCACTTTCCGGCACAACATCTATCCAATTGTCGCTCGCCGGATTATTGATATCCACCGCAACCACGCGCCAATTCAGGGCGCCCTTGGTCGTCAGGATGTAAAAGATATCGCCATCGTTGCCGACAAATCGGTATTCATCGTCCAACTTGTCGAAGAGCCGAACGAAGTCGCCCTCATCGTCGATCCTTCTGTAATATAAACGATTGGCAATCCGCGACTCCCAGGTGATATCGAGTATGAGAAAACGATCATCCGAGCTAACCGAAGCCGACAACTGAATGCCTTTGCGCGCCGGATCATCATAGATCAATTTGTCCTGCGTCTGTTGCGTGCCGAGTTCGTGGTAGTAGACCTGGTAAGAAACTTCTGGATTATCTGGTCCTTCGTCGGGCGCGCCGTCGGTGTATCGGCTGTAATAGAAACCGGAGCCATCTTTGCGCCAAGCCACCGACGAAAACTTGAGCCGCGCCAAGCGGTCGTCGAGATCTGTTCCGCTATCCACATCGCGAAAGTGAAAGGTAACCCAATCCAAGCCGCCATCCGACAGGGCGTACATCACTAGCCGGCCGTCTGATGTCGGCTGCCAATCAAAGATTGCGACAGTGCCGTCATCGCTGAATTCGTTCGGATCGATCAGTACGCGTTCGGACGCGTCTCCCTCTTTCAGGTAGAGAATCGGCTGCTCAAGCAAGCCATCATTGCGCATGTAAAAGAGTTTGTCCCCGCGTTTGCGCGGGATTTCGAATTTCGGGTAATTCCATACTTCGCGCAGCCGCCGCTCGACGGTAGCGCGCCCTTCAAGGCTGTTCAGCACCTCCAGCGCCAACTCGTGCTGCGCGTCCGTCCACGCCAGCACCTCGGGGTCTTGCGCGTCTTCCAGCCAGCGATAGGGGTCGGCCATCGGCCTGCCAAAGAAATCATCAACGACATCCCCGCGGCGCGTTTCCGGATAGCTCAGTTTTCCAAACATCACTAATTTCCTTTTCAGATAGACCTTTCATCAAACGCGACTCGGCGCCGAGCGGCGTGGATCAGCCGCTCATTCGCTGATTTGGTAGCCCGCCGGCGGATCGACGCCGAGCAGATGCTGCACAAAATAATCCCAGCGGCGGCGAACAAAATAGGGATGCGCAGTGCATGAATGCGGTTGATTGGGCATGATGAGCAGGTCGAAATCCTTATTGGCATTGATCAGCGCGTCGACAACCACCAGCGTTGAAGCCACATGCACGTTCTCGTCCATATCGCCGTGCATCAGCAGCAGCTTGCCTTGCAGGTTTTGCGCATGGTTTTGATTGGCGGAAAAGAGGTAATGTTCGCCGACAGGCAGCCCCATATAGCGCTCGACCCAAGTGGCTTTGTCCAGCCGATGATCGTGATTTCCGGCTGTCGACACCGCCACCTTGTAGAAATCGGGATGGGCGAACATCGCCCGGCAAGAGGCGTATCCGCCGGCTGAATGCCCAAAGATTCCCACACGGGAAATATCGAGGTAGGGGTAGCGATCGGCAAGCTGTTGTATGGCGCTGATGTGATCGGGCAAGCCGTTGTCCGGTAAATTGCGGTAACTGTGATCGTGGTGCGCCTTGGATCGTCCCGGCATGCCCAAGCCATCAATCATCACCACCAAGAAGCCCAATTCCGCAAGCGATTGCGCCTCCCAGAAATTCTTCTCGCGTTCGCGCGCCGCGTCGGCAAAGGCGGCCGGCGCTTGTATCGCCTGGGGACCGCCGTAGATGTAGTCAACAACTGGATAATCCCTTTCCGGATCCAGATCCGAGGGGCGGAAGAACGCGCCGTATATATCGGTGATGCCGTCGCGCGCCTTGGCTTTGAAGCGTTCGGGTTTGCGCCAGCCGGTCGCTTCCAAAGCGCTGATATCAGCGCGCTCCAGTTCGCAAATGAGCGAGCCGTCAGCCGCCCGCAGCAGCATCACCGATGGATTTTCCAGAGTCGAATGGTTGTCAATGAAGCATGCGCCACCGGGCGCAAACGCGATCGTATGATCGGCATCTTCAGGGGTCAGCAATTCCGGCTTGCCGCCGTCAAGACTGACGCGATACAGATGACCATAGTAAGGATCACGATCGCTTTCACGTCCCATCGCTGTGAAGTACACCAGCCCGTTCGCTTCGTCAACGCGCTCGACATTGCTCACCTCGTAAGATCCCGATGTTAGCTGTCGGATCAGGGTACCGTTTTCCGTATCGTATAGGTACAGGTGCCCCCAGCCATCGCGCTGCGAATACCAGACGGCGCGCGCGCCATCAGCGAAGATGCGCAGGTTCGATGTGCCGCGCCAGACCGACGGATCGATGCCGGTGCCGCTCTCCTCGGAAATGGCGCTACGGGCTTGGCCGGTCGCGGGGTCAATAATGAATAAGTCGATGCGGAAATATCCGCGCCCCTGCCGCAGGAAATATATCGTCTCAGAATCGGCGGACCAGCTCAAGCCAACGCCATAGACGGGCGGACCGTGATACTGCACTTCGATGGGTTCGATATCGATAGTCGTGAGCGTGCCCGCGCTCAAATCGGCGCAGGCCACATAAGCCAGCGGCAGCACTTCATCGCCAGGCAAGGGATAGGCGAAGGAATGCAGATGCGGCCGCACACTTCCGTCTTTGGGCACGGATTGCACCAGGTGAAACTGTGGCGCCTCGCGCTGATCTACGCGGCAGAACAGAAGCTTGTCGCTATCGGGCGACCATTTGATGAAGGGCGGCGGCGAATCGGCAATGCCTGCGGTGGTCAACGGGGAGAGCAGATGCTCGCCGTAGTCGTTCTTTTCCTCTCCATCGGTTGTGATCGCGCGCTCTTCGCCGGACGATACGTTACGCACCCAGACATTATGGTCGCGCGTGAAGGCTTCCCATTGATCATCGGGGGAGCGGACGACATCTTTCGCAACCCGTGGAGACTCACCGATGCGCGCGCAGGCGTATGATTCCAGATCAATCGACCAGCGCTCGCGTTTTCCGTCAAGGTCTATCTCGAAGGCGATGCTGCGCCCTTGATCATCGATCTCAATCTCGTCAAAGGGCAGCTGCCCACCGGAGCACGGCTTTCCGGTCGCTTTGCTGAGCGCGGCCGCCAGCCGACTGTGATCGAAGGCGGGTCTTCTTTCCGCCGTCGCCGGGTCGACCAGCACAAACTCGACGCCCGAAAGCGATTTCCAACGATACCAAAAGCGATCGGATTCGCCGATCCAGTTGGGATGGATCACAAGGTCGGAGGTCAGATCCACCGCATTGGCCGCCAGCAGGCGTTCAGCGCGCGCGTAACGCTGCCACATGTTTGGCTCGGCTGCGGACTTCTGCTCGCGCGCCAGGTTCAGCTTGATTTCCATTGCTATGCCTCACAACAACGTATTATTCCAGAGGGTGCATCCCAGCGACGACCGAACGTACTGCGTAGCGCCGTCCCGCGGTTTGCATGTTTCGAATTCTGTTCGCGCCGCTTCAACTTTGGATGTAGGGATCAAGGGCATCACGCAGCGCATCGCCGATCAGATTGATCGAGATCACTGTCATGGAAATCAACGCGCCCGGGAAGACCATCAGCAGCGGCGCCTTGCGCAGATATTGCCGACCATTGCTGAGCATATTCCCCCACTCAGCCTGCGGCGGCTGCACGCCCAATCCGAGGAATCCCAAACCCGCCGTCGTAAGGATGGCGCCAGCGACGCCGAGGGTGGCATAGACAATGATGGGCGCCAACGTATTCGGCAGCAGATGCAAGAACATGATGCGCAACCGCCCCGCCCCAAGAGCGCGCGCGGCTAGCACATAATCTTGCTCCACTAGCGAGAGCACATTGCCGCGTACAATGCGCGACAGCGACGGTATTGCCCAAATGGCCAAGACCAAGATCAAATTCTGCAAGCTCGGGCCCAGTACGGACACAATCAAGATGGCCAGCACAATGCCCGGGAAGGCGTACATGATATCGATCACGCGCATTACCAGCGTGTCGACCCAACCGCCAAAGAATCCGGAAATCAATCCAATAATCGTGCCGCTGATGACCCCGGCTGTTGTACCCACGATGCCGACAAAAAGCGATACGCGCGCGCCATGTACCAGGCGTGAATATACGTCTCGACCCAGCTCATCGGTGCCCATAAAGTGTTCCGCCGTCGGTGGCTTCATTCGCTTGCGAAGCGACTGCTTGGAGGGATCGTGCGTTGAGACGATTGGCGCCAGGATGCCCATCAGCGCAATGAAGATGATGAACACGGATCCGACCAGCGCAAAACGATTGCGTCGGAATTCGTACCAAGCTCGCCGCGCGCCAGAAATATGCAGCAACTGATCCGCTTCGAGCTGCGCAATCTTTTGCTTTTGAATTTGGTCCTGTCCTGCATGAGTCACGCGGCAACTCCTTGAGAACTGGTGACAGCCCGCGCCGCAACTTTTAGCAGCCGATCCCCGTCATTCATAGCGAATGCGCGGATCTACATAGACGAGCATCACATCCGTGAACAGATTAACCAGAACAACGGATGTGCCAATCAGCAATCCCGCTCCCTGTATGACTGGAAAATCGCGCCCGACCACGCCATCGATCAAATACAAGCCGATGCCGGGCCAGGCGAATACGGTTTCGACAATGACCGAACCAGCCAGAATGAAAGCCATGTTTATGCCCAGCACGTTTACGACTGGCAACAGCCCATTGCGCAAGGCGTGTTTAATCAACACGTTGCGTTCGGAAACGCCCTTGGCCCGCGCCGTGCGCACAAAATCTTGGCTGATCACTTCCAGCATGCTCGAGCGCACATAGCGGGTCAGGTAGCCAGCGCTGGTATAGCCCAATACGATGGTGGGCAAAATCATATGCTTGGGTCCGCCCAGCCCCGATGGCGGCAAAATGGGAAAGTACAAGCCGAAGAGAAGAATCAGCACATAAGCAAACCAAAAGTTGGGCATGGAGACGCCCACCAGCGCGAAGACCATCAAGGCGCTGTCCACCCAGGTGCCGCGTTTGATCGCCGCGAGCACGCCTAAGGAAATGCCCATCGCCGTCGCTAGCAGGAATGCCGCCACGCCGAGGCGAACAGTGTTTGGTATTCGCCGCGCCAGATCCTCCGACACCGGGCGCATCGTGCGCAAGGATGTGCCAAAGTCAAATTGCAGCGTGTTGCCCATGTAACGCAAGTATTGCAGCGGCAACGGATCGTTAAAACCATACTTCTCATTGACTTTTGCCAGGTATGCTTCCGCCTCTTCACCTTGGAAATCCGGCGGCACAAACATCAGCGCCGGATCGCCCGGCGCCGCTTGCATGGCGAACCAAAGCAAAGTAATCGCACCCAATATCGTGGGTATCGCAAGCAAGAGACGCCTTATGATGTATTTCTGCATAGCTGGTTGATCTCTATAGTGGCGCCAGAAGTGTCACCCGTACCAGGGGGCCACACAGTCATTGCTCGAAGCAGGCATGTCAGCAAACGCTGTTGGTCGGCCGAAATGGGAGGCAAGCGCCTTTCGACGCCTGCCGTCCCAATGCGATCTTTAACAATCGGACCGCAGTTCTACTCGTTGAGCCAAGCCTTGTGGAAGAGCGGGATGCGCCCGCCCAGCTCCCATACGATGCCCTCAACCGCTGGATTCACGACGTTGATCCAGGGCGAGTGCCAGCCCCAAATGGTCAACTGCTGCTCCAGGAAGATAGTCTGCGCTTTGTGTGAAAGGCGCTTGCGCTCTTCCAGATCGGTCGTTGCCGAGAAGGCGTCGAATGTCGCTTGCAGTTCATCCGCCACCTCAACCAGGTAGGGAACAGTCGCGTCGTCAATCTGGTATATCGACCAGAAGGCGTCGGGCGCCCAGGCGGCTTCAATCGCCGAGGTTACGGCGAAGAAGGACCCCTGCGAGTGGTGCCCGAAGGTCCAGTTGCCCTGGTTCTCCCGCCATTCATCCAGCATGGCGTTCCATTCGGCGGTTTTGATCGGGGCGTCAATGCCGATCTCGGTCAAATACTGCTGGTAAATCTCGTTGAACAATCCCCAAAGGGCGAAATCGGCGGAGATGATGTTGACGACCAGCTTCTCGCGCCCGTCGACGCATTCCTTGAACTCAGGCGGATTCTCTTCGTTCATATCGCATTCACGATAGCGGAAGCCGTCATCGGCCAGCGCCCAGCCCGCTTCCTCCAGAATCTCAGCCGCCCGCTCCGGATCGTAAGGCGCCACTTCCGGCAGATCATCGGTCCAATAAGGCGAGTTTGGCGAAACACCGCCACGCGAGCGTTGCGGCAAGCCGAAGAGAATCTCTTCGATGATCGCATCGAAATCGATCGCGTGCGCCAGCGCCTTGCGCAACGACAGTTCAGTCATCGGATAGCGCGATGTATTGACGCTGATCATGGTCACGCCCGGTCCCACTGGCGTGTTCACGACGAATCTGCCTTCATTCTGCAAGCGCACGGCGTCTTCCGGCTCAATGCCATCGACATAATGCACGTTCTCCGATTCCACCTCGATCAAGCGCACCGTGGTATCGCCATGAATGCGAATGGTCAAGCCATCTAGCAAGGGCGCGCCCTGCCAGTAATTCGGATTGGCGACGTATTGAATCTCGCTCTGCGGCTCATGCGATTTGAACATGAAGGCGCCGGTGCCGACCGGATTCTCATGGAAGGTCGAGCCATCGTCGCCCCAAGCCGTCGGGCTGATCTGATAGGCATCGGTGCCCACCGCTACAACATAGATGAAGTCGCCGTTGGGTTTGTCGATCCAAATCTTCACCGTGTGGTCATCAACGGCTTCCATCTGCTGAATTTTGCTCAAGCGCACATGACCGCGCGCATCGGGATCATCAAGTTGGCGTTGAATATTGAAGATCACGGCATCGGCGTTCCAGGGCGTGCCATCATGGAACATCACATCATCGCGCAAGTGGAATGTGTATTCCAAGCCATCCTCGGAGATTTCCCAGTCCGTGGCCAGGAAGGGCATCAGATTGTCGTTGTCATCCACCGTGAGCAAGGTGTCATAGAGGGGCCGCACATTGCGAATGCTGGGCCAGGTGGTTCTGGTCTGATCCCAGGCAATCACATCGGCAGACTGCATCATGATCAAGGTGCCGCCCTCATTCGCCTCTTGTGCTGCGCCCGGAATGGCCAGCAACAGCAGGGCAAGCGTTAGTATCGCTATGGTCAGTATCTTCTTCGACATTGTTCTCTCCTTCTATCAACAGCTTGAACTTTCTTTTCTTACGCTAGCTCACAGAATTTTCCACTGCACCTCCTTTTACTCACTGTAAATCTGAAGCCATGCATTAAAGAGCATCGGCATGCGATCAGCGTAGCGCTCTTCCATTGCGCCAGCGGCAACCGATCCATGCTACAAGAATAACAAACGCGCTTATGTTTGCCAAAAAACCGCCTTTTGATCCGTGATACCGCTGAAGTCCTTTTGTCCGGCAAAAGGACGCGACCAAGAAATGAAACCGTCTGCGCATGTCGTATTTCTCACATTGCTACCAGCCGAGCGCGCCCCGTTTCCGCGCTTCCACTTGCGTCCGCAGCCGCGCCATCAGGTCGACGCCCATCTGCCGGAAGAGGTCGATCATGTCGATCGGAACCCAGTTCTCAATCAAGTACTCGCCCTCGCGCTTCCACCAATCGAAGTCGCGCAGCGTCATCAGCTTGCCGCTGGCCGGCACGCCCGCGTAGTTGCCGTTGTGATGCGAGTAGGCCGTATCCCAGATGCCGCCGGCGCAGTAGGCCCCCTCGCCGATGCGCCCCATGCGCCGCCCGCTGCCAGCGCGGGAGATATTGCGGTCTCCAAAGCCCTCGAGCCAGGGACGCTGATGAAAGTCTTCGTATTCTTCTTTGCTGAAGCAGGCGCCGATGCCGCTGGGACCGTACCACTTCATATCCGGATGCCAGTACTTGTCCTGCTCCATGGAGCGCAAGTTGCCGCCATCGCGGCTGCGCAGATAGCGGCGCATTCCCTGCCCCATCGCCTGCACCAACTGCCGGCTCTTGCGCGATTCGAGCGGGTCCTGCTCGGTCAGCAGGGCGCCGTCTTTGGCGACCGGACCGGGTATCTTCCCGCCTTCCGCGCCCGGCGCCGGCGGCAGCACTTGAAAGCCAGCCTGCCGCATCACCGCGAGAATATCGAGCTGAAGATAGGCTTCGGCGATCTTGCCTTCGCGCAAAACGTAGAATACGCCAAACCAGATATTCGTCTTCCGGCCGGTGGCGGGAATGCCGAGCCAATCGCGCTCGAAGCTGCCGGTCAGATAACCGCAGCCGCTAACCCATTCCTCGCCGCCGACCGTGGCGTACAGGTCGGAGCTTTCATCGATGCCACCCATGAATACGTACGGCTCGTGCTTGAGATCGGGAAAGGCGTGAAACAGGGGCGTAAAGAAGCCGGTGATTGCGTTTTCCGCGCCAAGCAATTGGTCGATGGGCGCCGAGACGTTCCAATCGACGTCAACGTGGACGGCGGCTCGCACTGTTTGCGGGATATTCTCGACGCCGACGTGATTCAGCTTCTGCCAGAAATCCCAGACCGATTCTTTGTTTTTTTGATTCAACTCTGTATTCATCATCACCCTTCCATCATAATTCTGCCGCTGTCTCCCGGTCGCTGATCGCCTGCAATCCTGCTTCTAGCGCTTCGCTGATCTTGTCCACGTCGTAGACGCTTCCGGCCCAGACGCCGCCGCTCGCCGCTTGCAGCGCCGCCCATAAACGGGTATCGGCCGGCAGATCGGGATGCGGCTGCAGGTCAGGATGCGGCGCCCGCGAATCAAGCAGCGCCTGCGCCTCGACTGCCGAGAGCTCACCGGCTGCCGTGCCGACCAATTCCACCGTGCCGCTAAGGGCGTCGCGGTCAATCTCGATAGCGATCAGGTCGCCATCGCGCAGCTTGCCGATGGGTCCGCCAGCCAGCGCCTCCGGTCCTACATGGCCAATGCAGGCGCCGGTGGATACGCCGGAGAAGCGCGCGTCGGTGATGATCGCCACCTGCTTGCCCCAGGGGATGAACTTCAGTGCCGAAGTCAGTTGATAGGTCTCTTCCATGCCGGTGCCCATCGGTCCGATGCCGGTCAAGACCAGCACATCGCCCGCTTTGATCGCTTCGCCTTTCAAGCCCTTCAGCGCCCGAATCGCCGCGCGCTCCGAGGTGAACACCCGCGCCGGTCCGCGATGGCGATAGGCGTTGTCGGCGTCTATTACCGATGGGTCAATGGCGGTTGCCTTGATGACCGAGCCCTGCGGCGCGATATTGCCTCTTGGAAAGACTACGGTGCTGGTCAGTCCACGCGCCTTCGCCTGATGGGACGACATGATCACGTCATTCGGGTCGATGCCATCGTTTGCGCGCAGCCGCTCGCGAGCGAATCGCCGTCGATCGCTGCCCTCCCACCAATCCAGGACCGCATCCAGCTTGTCGCCGGTGACCGTCAGCGCATCGGTATTGAGCAGCCCCGCCCGGCGCAGATGAAGCATAACTTCGGGTACGCCGCCCGCCATGTACACCTGCACCGTCGGATGATTGCGCGGTCCGTTGGGCAGGGCATCAACGAGACGCGCTGTGCTGCGATTGACGCGAATCCAGTCATCGACCGACGGCGGCTTCAGCCCGGCCGCGTGAGCGATGGCGGGAATATGCAGCAGCAGATTGGTCGAGCCGCCAAATGCCGAATGCACCAGCATGGCGTTCTCCAGCGCCGCCGGCGTCAGAATATCTGCCAGCGTCGTGCCGGCCGCCTTCAACTTGAGCAGCGCCAGCGCCGAGCGCCGCGCATTGTCCAGCCAGACCGCCTCGCCCGATGGCACGAGCGCGCAATGGGGCAAGCTCATGCCAAGCGCTTCCGCCACCACTTGCGAGGTCGCCGCCGTGCCCAAGAACTGGCAGCCGCCGCCCGATGAGCCGCAGGCTTTGCAACCCATTTCAGCCGCGAAATCCAGCGTGATCAGGCCGTGGGCGAAGCGGGCGCCGATCGTCTGCACGGTGCCAGCGTCTTCCGCGCCTTCCGCCGGCAGCGTCACGCCGCCGGGCACGATGATGCCGGGCAGATCGCCGCTGCCAGCCAGCGCGATCATGGCGGCGGGCAGCCCCTTGTCGCAGGTGGCCACGCCCATGACGCCATCGCGAGTGGGTAAAGAGCGGATCATGCGGCGCATCACCAAAGCCGCGTCATTGCGATATGCCAGGCTGTCCATCATGCCGGTCGTCCCTTGAGAGCGCCCATCGCAGGGATCGGAACAATAGATGGCGAAAGGAATCGCATCGTGGGCGCGGATCGTCTCCGCCGCTTCTTTCACCAGCAGGCTGATCTCCCAATGCCCGGTGTGATAGCCGAGCGCCACCGGACTGCCGTCTTCGGCGCGCAAACCGCCTTTGGTGCTGACGATCACGTACTGCTCGCGATTGACCTCTTCCGGATGCCAGCCCATCGCCACGTTTTGTGTCATCGCGAAGAGATTGCCGCTCGCTTCGTTGAGCAGCATGTCTTCGTCAAATGGCAGCTTGCCTTCCCTTCCCTGCCCGCGCGTTCGCGTCGCTGGCAGCAGTTCTGCCCCGCCGTAGATGTCGTCTCTCATGGGGTCGTCCCTCGTCTCTTTCACCACCGCGCACACCGAATTTAAATGAGTCCTCTGAGAATGTGATTCGCCGTAAAGGCAATGCGCAGAGCCTCTCGGACAATCGGTCAGCGGTCTTGGTTCATTCTGTTTCTGAAAACCGAGACTCTATCACTGCTCTCTGTGTACTCTATCACCTCTGAGTACTCGGTGGTAAAAATAGTTTGACTACATGCACACGAATGAGTGGATTATGACACAGAAGCGATTTGCAAACCAAAGGGTCGTTGTCACCGGCGCTGGCGAAGGCATCGGCTACGAAGTGGCGCGACAATTCTGCGCGGAAGGCGCGTCAGTTCTCTTGAACGACATCCTGCCCGCGCGCGCCAATGCCGCCGCCAAGGCGATAGCCGGCGAGACGGGCGCGGATTGCATCGCGGCGCCGGGCGATGTCGCCGATGTCGAGACGGTGCGTGGGCTGGTAGAGCAAGCCGTGGACTGTTTCGGCGGTCTGGATGTTTGCGTCTGCAACGCTGGTTTGACCTCATGGGGGGATTTCTTCGCCTACAAGCCGGTTGATTTCGAGCGCGCGGTCAGCGTCAACTTGCGCGGCAGCTATTTCCTGGCGCAAGCGGCTGCCCGTCAGTTTCGCGCGGCCGGCAGCGGCGGGCGCATCGTGCTGATGTCGTCGGTGACCGGGCATCGCGCAGTGCCTTACCTCAGCGCTTATGGCATGACCAAGGCGGCGCTGGAAATGCTCGCGCGCAACCTCGTGCTTGAGCTTAGCCCGCACGGCATCACGATCAATTGTGTGGCGCCGGGGGCGGTCATCACGCCGCGCAACCTCAACGATGACCCGGATTATGAAGCGCGCTGGGGGAATCTGATTCCGGTCGGCAAGGCGATAGAATCGGCTGATATCGCCAACGCTGTGCTATTCCTGGCTTCCCCCGAGTCGGAGAAAATCACCGGTCAAGCGATTGTGGTCGATGGCGGCTGGACCAGCACCAGTCCGATCCCGGATATGGGCTATGGCAGGGACTACGAGAACTAAAGCCAAAGTATTGTAGAATAATGTCAGGTCAAGGAGTCTGACTGATGACGAAAGAATCGCCAAGAAATAAGACCATCACAGTCAACGAATCTGAGACTCGACTCCTGGAAAATAGATTGCTCACTGTACATTCGCCTTTAGTCGAGACGGACGTGATTGATAAAACGATCTTGGGCGATGCGCTCGAAGTAATCGATTATCTTCCGGAAGGCTTTGTAGATTTGCTAATTGTCGACCCGCCATACAACATGAGCAAAGTTTTCGGTAAGACATCTTTCAAGAGGATGGCGAGTAGCGATTATGAATGTTGGGTGCGTTCCTGGTTCAGCAAGATTTTCTCGAAGCTAAAGCCAAATGCGTCAATATATGTCTGCGGTGATTGGCGCTCTTCATCGCCTTTGTTCAGGGTTCTGTCCGATTATGTCAAGGTGCGAAACAGAATCACTTGGGAAAGGGAAAAAGGGCGCGGCGCAAAAACGAATTGGAAAAATGCGTCCGAAGATATTTGGTTTGCGACAGTGAGTGATGCGTATTGCTTTAATGTGGAAGCAGTGAAACTGAAGAAAAGGGTGATAGCTCCCTATCGGCATGACAACGGCAAGCCCAAGGATTGGACCGAAGAGTCCAATGGAAACTTCCGGCTTACACATCCTTCGAATCTTTGGACAGACCTGACTGTACCTTTCTGGTCAATGGCCGAAAACACCGGACATCCTACGCAAAAGCCCGAAAAACTGGTAGCCAAGATAATTCTCGCAAGCTCGAAACCGGGCGACGTCATTCTCGATCCTTTTTTGGGTTCTGGAACGACTTCGACGGTCGCGAAGAAATTGGGACGACATTACGTTGGGATTGAAATCGACAGGCACTTCGCATGTCTTGCTGAGAAGAGGATAGAGCTTGCTGAATTCGACAAACGAATCCAAGGATATGACGATGGAGTTTTCTGGGAGAGAAACTTAAACTCAGACGCAAGGAAGAAAATTGAGAAGAAACCGCAACGAAGGCAGCTTCTATGAATAGAGCTGTGTTTGAGTTAATTGACTACATTGGGGCGCATGACGGAATCTCAGACAAGACAACTTTGTCAAAACTGGCGCCGCAGAAATTTGCACTTACCAAGGATCGGAGGGTATATTATTCGTCTCATTATGCGATTCGCTTCAGTTCCACCAAATCAAACAGTTTTCCCAATACAGTTATTGCGCTGTCTGCGATACAAAAATATGACGAATTGCCTTTCATCGTTTGCCAGGTGACGCCTACTAGAAACATTCTATATCTAGCAAATTCAACGTTCTTACGAAAAATAAGCCACTCCTCTCAAGATCTCCGTATTGATAACATCAAGGGCAGCATAAATGGTTCTGACATTGTTAGAACGTTTAATGATTTGCCGAACAAACCGGAATACTTTGAAGATCTCTTCAATATTCACGCCGCGATAGGCTTTAGCGAGAATCTACCCCGACTAGTAGAGGCAACGAATAACATTGTCCCTTTCGGGAGCAAGTTTTCCATTTCGGATTACTCATTAGAAGCAATTCTGAATGCACCGGTGCGCGCTGCCAGATTTATCCAATCGTCGGAGTATTTCCATTTGAAATCGGACTTGGACTCACGAGTTGGCCGGGTCACTGATGCGATACTCGTTGCCGGCCTTATCGAGAACGTTAATGTTCGCGGTAGGGTGATTGAATATATGGTCGCAGGCGGAAACGATGATGTTAGGAATCAGTTAGTTGATGCCGTACTGCAGGGGCAAGGAGAAATACCTAAGTTCAGGACTACAAATGAGCTTGGCGACTATACCCGCGTGTTCGACCAATTTGAGACTGCAACAGACGTCAAAACCAAGATAATGGTGCTGAATTCTAACCCTAAAGCCTACAATATCGACAAGCTCCTAGAATACTTATCGAAAGACAAATCGGTATTCATGTTTTACTTTATTGGTATTGAGCCCCACAAAATTGTCAATCAGATTTTGGTCTCGATGTTTCAGGTCGACTTAATGAATTCAACTATTATTTTGAGACATTGGGCAGGACGCAACTCAAGAGGAGTAACACAGTTTCAAGGCTCTACGCTAAACAGGCTGATCTTGTCTCCGAATAATCAGATTAACAGCCACGAAAGTAGAGCCTTCTTGCGCAAATTGATCGCGCTTTGATCGATTCACCTACGTATCGTATAGTTCTGATCCCGGCCGCTTTAACTTGTCGCTTGCGCTTGGAACTCAGTGTCCATTCTTCGCGATTCGCCGTCAATCCATCAATTCTTGAACCAGGCGGTTGGTTGTCGACAGCCTGTCGGAGAGCAGGCTGGCAATGAAGACATGAATCGCCGTGGCCGTCTGCGGCGCTGTCACTTCCATACGGCGTAAAGCCTCGTGGCTCAGCCGTTGAAGCACGCCGGCTTCGGTCACGACGATGGAAGCCGAGCGCGCCTTGCCCAGGTAAAAGCCCACTTCGCCAATCACGGCGCCGGCGGTCATGCTGCGCAGGCGCAGAACATGACCGGCCTCGTCGCGCAAGAGCACGTCTACGCGTCCCGATTCAATGAAGTAGAGCGCATCGGATTCGTCGCCCTGGCGGAAAACTGTGTCGCCGACCCGCGTCTCGATCCGCTCCAGCGATGCCTGCGCAGCCGCGGCGTCTTCCGCGCGAATGATCGCATGCTGCGCCAACTGCTGCTCCAAAGTGACCTGTTTCGCATGCAGCAGATTCGCCTCCGCCAGCAGGATGCTTTCGCACCACTCCAGCGCGCGATCGAGATCATCGAAATGCGGCGGCTTATCGGGCCGCGCTTCCAAAATCTCGCCATTGGAGAGCAGCGCTTGCAAATCCGCCGCCGCATTCGAGATTAGCAATTCGATGCTCTTGGCGTCGGTCAGCTTCTTCAGCTTCTGGAAGTCCTTCATGGTGGACACATCAAAGCCGCGCACAGATTTGAAATCGAGAATAAGGAAGCGCAGCTGGCCATGTTCGTCCGCCGAAATGCGAGATACAACATGTTCGTAAAAGCGATAGGCGGTGCCAAAGAAGATATAACCCTGCAGGCGCAGAATCAGGATTCCTTCCCCCTCCTTCTGCAGCAATTGATTCTGCGCGAAGGAGCGGTCAAGGTTGCTGCGATGAAAACTGCCGGAGAACTCTTGCCTGATGACTTCCATGCGGCTGTATTCCAGTACGAAGAATGATATCGCCACTATAATGCCGACAGCGATAGCCGCTAACAAGCCAAACAGCGTGGTGACCAGCGCGATAATGACGATGACGATGTAATCCTGCCGCGGCAGACTGGACCAACTGTCCAGCAGCCATTCTTTCATGAATTGCAAGCCGAAATACATCAACAGACCGGCGGGAACAAAGCTTGGCACCAGTGAAAAGACGGCGCCGCCGAAAAATAGCGTGAGCGCGAACATGAGCGCAAGGATGTAGCCTACCAGGCGACCGTAAACGCGCATGCCATGCACCAGCGCTGAGGATATGGGGGCGTGATAAGCGACGACGCCGCCACCGGATATGGCGGAAGCGATATTCGAGATGCCATTGACAAGGCATTCGCGATTCAAGTTCAGTTCACGGTTAACCACGATTTCCTGCGCGCTGGCTCTAAGGAAGAGATTCAGGATGTAGACAACGATCAAGGTCAGCGTATGACCGGCGCTTGCCAGGATTATGGCTGAGTCTATCCGTCCAAGAGCGGATAAATCGGGCAATTGCCAATTCAGCGCATTTGACACATTTGGCAGCAGCCAACCGTCCTCGGCCAATGCGCCCATGTCGCCAATGACAAACAGCGCCCAAACATAAAACAGGAAGAGCGAGGCGAGGATGCCGCCGGGCAATATCATCGTGCTCTTGAAGCGCGACCGCAGCCCAATGACGCAAACGGCGAAGACAGCAGCCGGCAGCCAACGCCAAAATACGTCGCCCTCCATTAGGACTGGCAGAGATTCCGCGTTTAGTCGAAGATCAACCAGCACAGAGAATCCGGCATTCAATATCAGCCAACCCAAGCCAGCCATAAAGCCGCCGATGATGGGGTAAGGGATGTAGCGGATTAGGCTCCCGGCGCGCGACAAACCCAGCAGGACTACTAGTACCCCGGCCAGTATCGACGTAAGCGCGATCACGAGGTAAACTAGCGCAAAAAGCTCATCCGGCGGCATATCGGCTGGCGCAGCGGAGATAACGCTGCCAGCGACCAAACCCTGGATCACGGCGGTTGGACTTTGTGGCACCACTTGTGTCGCGTGGTCGGAACTGAATAGCGAGGTGATGATTACCATTACGATTTCGCTAACCAGTACGATCGCCAGCCCAGCGGCGAAATAATTGGCAAGCTTGCCGTTGAAAACCAGTCGGGAATACGATGGCATCGCGCTTGCCATTAGCAGCCAGATGATGGCGCTCGCCAAGACGCTTCGCAGGATCATCTGCGGTTTGAGCGCCTGCGCAATGGTTTGGCGAAGGGTCCAGTCAGCGGCGTCTAGAGGTGTTTGATTCGACATGAGAAATGGTTCTTGCCGACGATGGCAGGGATGCGTTGCTTACAGCATAGCGCATTAGTCGGGGGTAGCGCTCGATTCGTTGCCCGGCGCCGCGCGCTTCCGCCTTCCGCGTACGATGTCCGTGCCCAGCCAACCCAAGCCCAGCAGCGCCAGTCCGGCGCCGCCGATGATCATCATATTAAATTGCTCGGAAACCAGCCGCCGCCGCTCAAGGTCGGATGCCATCAAGCCTTGTGCCTGGCTCTTGCTCTCGATCGCGACCTCGCCGCCATCGTCGTGGATTTGCGCCGCCAGGTTTTCCGAGAGCTCATTGCTAATCATCAAATAGCGAATGGCGCCGCCAGCCGCCATCAGGATGCCGATGACGATTGCGGTGAAAAGCAGGCGCTCGATAAACTCGTTTTCCAGGATTCTATTCATTTGCCTCGCTCGCAAAGCGTTTATTGCCGAATCCCCATCCGAAACTTACAATGAGCCGGCGCTGAATCCTTGCCATTTTACGGAAGATAGATATGACAAGCAACATAGTATCTGTAGGCGTGGTTGGCACTAGTTGGTGGGCGGACGCCATGCATCTGCCCGCGCTCGCCAGCCACCCGCAAGCGCGGACGGTCGCCATCTGCGGCCGCAATCGGGCCAATGCGCAGAAGATGGCTGATCTCTGGGAGATTCCGCAGGTCTATACTGACTACCGCGAGATGATTGACAATGCCAATCTCGATGCCGTCGTCATCTCGACGCCAAACAGCAGTCATTATCCCATCAGCATGCGCGCCTTGGAAAAGGGCTTGCACGTGCTATGCGAAAAGCCAATCGCGCTCACCTACGCACAGGCGCGGGAAATGGCGGAACGGGCAAAGGCGCGCGGGCTCAAGACGCTGGCGCCTTTCACCTACAGCTTTATGCCGACCGCCCGCTACCTCAAAGAATTGATTGATGATGGCTACCTCGGTAGGCCATACCATCTCAATATGCGCTACTACACCGGTTTCGCTCGCGAAGGCGACTACCGCTGGCGCTTCGACCGCATGATCGCCGGTTCGGGCGTCGTTGGCGATCTGGGCTCGCACTTTCTCTATATCGCACAATGGCTCTATGGCGAAGTCAGCGCGATCACCTGCCGCTTGGGTTTCTCTGTGCCGCGCCCGCCGGTCGACCCCGCCGGCCAGCCCTATGAGGTCGTCGATGACTCCTGCATGCTGACGCTAGAATTCGCCAGCGGCGCCCTGGGCATGATTCATTGCACCGCGCTTTGCTATGAAGATACGCCCTTCGGGCAAACGCATCACATGGAGTTCCATGGTTCCGAGGGCACGCTTTACAGCTTCACCGACTGGGACAAGATTCAGCGGGTCAAAGGCGCGCGCGTCGGCGAAGGCATGGTCCGCGAATTACCGATTCCCGATCATATCTGGGGCAATGCCCGGCGCGACACCGTGCATAACACCTACCGCGACATGTTCCGCTCGGAAGATTTCATGATTAGGGGATTCATCAACGGGATCATTCATAACTCGGATCTGGCGCCGAGCTTCCAGCAGGGCGCGCAAATTCAACGTCTGTTGAGCGCTGCCCTGCGCAGCCACGAGACCGAAAGGCGCGTTGAGGTCGAGTCTATTACTGAATGAGGTTAAGTCTGGCGGGACGATTTCACCGGGCAATGCGATCTCGCGGATCAAGCAGAACTTCATCGCCGCTGCGGCTGGATTCAAACCCAGCCTCGATGACCGCTTGCGCGATCAATCCGGCGGCGGCGGGCACGGGCGGCGGCTGACCATGGCGGAGCGCGTTGAGGAAGTCCGCTAACTCAGCGCTGAAGGCGTCAACGGGCTCGAGAATGCTGCGCTCAACGCCGCGTTTGGTAGCGACCACCAAATGCCCGGCGCGATCGCCGGCAATGTAGCCGGCCTCGCCAACAATTTGAAAGAGAATGTCATCCGAGGCGGCCACCGGCGGATAATCGCTACCGACCCAGCCGCCATGAATCGACGCGCGCGCGCCATCGTCATAAGCCAGCTGCAGGAAGACCTTGTCTTCGCCTTTGAAACCGAGGCGATTATCGAGGCGAGCGCTGACCCGCGACGGCTGACGGTTCAAAAGCCAATTCGACAGATCAATCGCGTGCACGATGTTATCGCGCGCGGCGCCAAAATCCTTGTACCAAGCGCGCTCGGGCGGCGGCGCCTGCTGAAAATAACTGAAAATGGAATAGAGCGGCACTCCGATTTCGCCGGCCTCAATCAGCGACTTGGCATGGGCGAAGACCGCTTCATAACGCAGCTTGAAGCCCATCCCCAACGTGACGCCGGCTTCGCTAATGGCATGGCAGATTTCACGCGCCTGCGCCAGGTTCTCCGCCAGTGGTTTCTCGCAGAAGATCTGCGTTCCCTGTTGCGCTGCCGCCAAAACCGCCTCGTGGTGAAATGGCGTGGGCGAGCAAACGCAGAGCAAGTCGATCTCGCGCTCCGCCAGCAGCGCATGCACATCGTGATAGCTTGCCGCGCCACTGATTTCAGCAACCGACAAAGCGCGCTCAATCAATGGATCGGCGACGGCCAGGACTTGCACTCCCAGCCTCGGCAAGCGCTCGGCGTACTGCCGGCCGATCAAGCCGCAGCCGACGATGCCGACACGGATTTCATTGCCACGTGCAATCATGGTGGATGGTTTACCTTCAATCGTGATGTTGTACGGTTGTAACTTGACTTGCCCTCCCGCTTGCGACAACGCAAAGTTTAGGGCGACCCAAGGGTCGCCCCTACAGCCCTATCGATTCAAGAATGCGCGGCCACCCCTTGCAAGGTGATCTCGCGCGCGCGATGGCAGGATACATAGTGACCGGGCTCAAGCTCCTCCAACCGTGGCGTCTCGGTTTTGCAGCGGTCGATGGCATGAGCGCAGCGCGGATGAAAATAGCAGCCGGAGGGCGGATGCGCCGGATCGGCCACTTCGCCTTGCAGCACGATGCGCTCGGAACGCCGGCGCGGGTCCGGCTTGGGCACGGCCGATAGCAGCGCCTCGGTATAGGGATGCTTGGGCGCCTGGAAAAGCGTCTTCGTCTCGGCGATTTCCACGATCTTGCCGACGTACATCACCGCCACACGGTCGCTGATATGCTTGACCACGCTAAGGTCATGCGCCACGAAGAGATAGGTCAGGCCGAGCTCATCTTGCAAGTCGAGCATCAAATTGAGAATCTGCGCCTGCACCGAGACATCCAGCGCCGAAACCGGCTCATCGGCTACGATGAGACTGGGATTAAGCGCTAGCGCGCGGGCGATTCCAATTCGCTGCCGTTGCCCACCGCTGAATGCATGCGGGAAGCGCTGCATGAATTCCGGGCGCAGGCGCACCAGATCCAGCAGTTCTTCTACGCGGCGGCGGCGCTGTTCGCGGTTCTTAACGCCGCTGGCGAGCAGTGGCTCGGCGACAATATCAAAGACGGTCATGCGCGGATTTAGCGACGAAAACGGGTCTTGAAAGATCATCTGCATCTGATGGCGGAAGGGTTTCAGCGCGCCCTTGGGCAGCCCGGCGGTGTCGACCACCTCGCCCGCAGCGGTCTGAAAAAGCACTTCACCGGCGGTCGGCTTTAACGCGCGCAAGATGCAGCGCGCCGTCGTGGTCTTGCCACAGCCGCTCTCGCCGACCAGCGACAGGGTCTCGCCTCTGTTGATATGGAAGCTGATGTCGTCAACCGCCCGCACCTGCCCGACGATGCGCCGCAGCAGCCCTCTCCGAATCGGGAAGAAGCGCCGCAGATTCTTCACCTGCAGCAGAGGTTTTGGCTCGTTCCGACGATCAGTCATCGGGGCGCAGCTTCCGGCTCATGGTACAAGAAGCAACTGGCGAAGTGAGCCTCGCTGATCGGGCGCAGTTGCGGTTCGTGCCGGTCGCATTTGCCGGGCATGGCTTCGGCGCAGCGCGGGTGGAATGGGCAGCCGTTCGGTCGGTTGTGCGGATGCGGAATCGAGCCGGCGATCGTTGGCAGTTTGGTACGCGGCTCGGCGTATATGCTGGGGATTGAGCGCAGCAGCGCCTGCGTATAGGGGTGTTTGGGCTGGTGGAATATCTCGTCCACGGGACCGCTTTCGACCACTCGTCCCAGATACATCACGATGACATCGTCAGCCATTTCGGCGATGACCCCCATATCATGGGTGATGATAATGACCGACATTTGCGTCCGCTCCTGAATATCGCGCAGCAGATCCAGGATTTGCGCCTGGGTCGTCACATCCAGGGCGGTGGTCGGTTCATCGGCGATCAGCAGCGTCGGATTGCAGGATAGCGCCATCGCAATCATCACGCGCTGGCGCAAGCCGCCGCTCAGCTCAAAGGGATACTCATCAATACGCCGCTCGGGATTGGGAATGCCGACCATGCGCAAAAGCTCAATGGTCCGGTTTCGGGCTTCCTCCTTGCCGACATCCTGATGCAGTTGAATCGTCTCTACGATCTGATTGCCGATGGTATAGTGCGGGCTGAAGGAAGTCATCGGCTCTTGAAAGACGAGGGCGATTTCGCCGCCGCGAATGGCGCGAATCTCCGCGCTTTCGGGCTCAAGCTTTGCCAGGTCGACAGGCGTCTTGGCGTCAGCGCGTCGCAGCAGGATCTCGCCGTCGACGATACGTCCCGGACGCTCGACGATGCGCAGAATCGAAAGCGCCGTGACACTTTTTCCGCAGCCGCTCTCGCCGACGATGCCGACCGTCTTGCCGGCCTGAACCGCAAAACTGGCGCCGTCAACCGCCTTGACCGTGCCTTCATCGGTGAAGAAATAGGTCTTCAAGTTGTTAACGCTTAGGAGCGCCGCGCTAATCATCGCGTACACTTCCCCTTTATCAGGTCGATTGTAGCGGCGGCATACCATGCCGCCCGCCATTCTAACTACGAGCCTGCGGGCGACCTTATAGGTCGCCCCTACAGATTCCACATTTTGTGGGCGCGGTCAGCCATAAGGATCCGCCGCATCGCGCAAGCCATCGCCCAGGAAGTTGAATGCCAGGATCACGACGACCACCGGCAGCGCCGCCGAAAGCAGCCAGGGCGAAAGCGCCACCGTCTGGATATTCTGCGCGTCTTGCAGCAGCACGCCCCAGCTCACCGCTGGCGGCCGCAGCCCCAAGCCCAGAAAACTGAGCGCAGTTTCGCTGATGATCATATTGGGCAGGGCGAGGGTGGTCGCCGCGATGATGTGGCTGAGGAATGAAGGCGCCATGTGGCGCAAGATGATGCGCATCTGGCTCACGCCGGCCAGCTCAGCCGCCAGCACAAAGTCTTCTTCGCGCAAAGCGAGAAAGCGACCGCGCACGACGCGCGCCAGGTCAGTCCAGCCGATCAGGGACAAGATCACTGTGATGGCGAAATACACCTGGACCACGCCCCAGTCGCGCGGCATGGCGGCCGCCAATCCCATCCACAGGGGAATCGTCGGAATTGAGCGCAGAATCTCAATGACGCGCTGAATCAGCGTGTCGATCGCGCCGCCGTAAAGCCCGGATATGCCGCCGAGCAATACTCCCAGGACCAAACTGAGCGTGACGCCGGCCAGACCGATCGTCAGTGAGAGGCGGCACGCGATCATCAAACGCGACCAAAGATCGCGCCCCAGCTGATCGGTGCCCAGCAGGAAGATCAACTCTTCGGCATTCCCGCCATCAACGCCGATCAGATGGCGATTGGTGCGAAAGATACCGAGAAATTTGTATTCGTATCCTTCGGCAAAGAAGCGCAGCGGGACTTTCTGCTCCGGGTCGGGCTCGTAAACGCGCTTGAAGGTGCGCGGATCACGCTTGCCGATCAGCGCAAATACATGCGGGCTGAAGCGGCCCGCGTCAAAGAAGTGAATCGGCTGCGGCGCGATCAAGGAGCGGAATGCCTCGGTTTTTTGCGGATCGGCGTAAGCCAAAAAGTCGGCGAAGATCGCCAGCAGATAGAAGGCGAGAATGACGACGCCGCTGATCATCGCCAGGCGGTGTTTGCGAAAGCGCCACCACATCAGTTGCCATTGCGTGGCGACCGAAACCCGTTCTTCGGCGGCGCTTGTGACCAGCGCTTCGACGATACCGTTTTCGGCTGTCGCTGGCAAATTCGCTTTCCTCATTCGCGTCTCTCAAAGCGGATGCGAGGATCAATCCACATCAGCAGAATGTCGGAGATGAACGTGCCCAGGACCGTTAGAATGCCCAGGAACAGGACGATGGTGCCAGCCAGGAACATATCCTGAGCCACCAGCGCCCGCAACAGCAGGGGACCAATGGTGGGCAAGCCTAAAACGAGGGCGACGATGATGCTGCCCGAAATGATGAAAGGGAACAGATAACCGAGGGTGCTGATGAAGGGATTCATGGCGGCGCGAACGGGATACTTCAAGATGAGCCGAAGCTCGGACATGCCCTTGGCGCGCGCGGTAATGACATAGGGTTTGCGCAATTCGTCGAGCAGATTGGCGCGCATGATGCGGATGAGCTGGGCGGTGCCGGCTGTGCCCAGTATCAGCGCCGGCAGCGGGAGGTGTTTAATGAGGTCCCATAGCTTGGCCAGGCTCCAATCGGCTTGCAGATACTCAGGCGAAAAGAGACCGCCGATATTGGCGCCGAAGTAGCGGAAGCCTATGTACATCAGAATCAGGGCGAGCAAGAAGCTGGGCACGGCCAGACCGAAGAAGCCGATGAAGGTGAAGACATAATCGGCTAATGAATACTGCCGCACAGCCGAGTAGATGCCGATGGGCAGCGCCAGCCCCCAGGTAAAGAGCACCGCCGAAACGGAAACCGCCATCGTCAGCCAGAGGCGGTCGCCAATAATGTCGAGAACGGGCACGCGCCATTCCAGCGAGCGCCCGAAATTGCCGCGTGAGATTTGCTGCATCCACTTCAGATACTGAACGGTTATCGGGCTGTCCAGACCGTATTGCTGGCGCAGGTTCTCGGCGAATTCGGGCGTGACGTCAACGCCGCTGCTCGCCAATTGGGCGATGTAGGCTGTGACATAATCGCCCGGCGGCAGTTGGATGATGGCGAATGACAAGACGCTGATCGCCCAGATTGTGAGCAGCGCCAAGAGGAATCGGCGAATGGTGTAGGTCAGCATGGGGGGTGGTTTCGCCTAGTCATGACAGAATCAACACCCTCACCCCCTGACCCCCTCTCCCACAAGTGGAGAGGGGGAGTCCCGACGAAAGTGGTAAATGAAAAGCGTCCCTCTCCCTCAAAGGGCGAGCGGATCACTCGCAGCGAACCGTCGGTCACTAAAGCCCCTCTCCCTTCATGGGAGAGGGGTTTGGGGTGAGGGTGAAAGCCCCTAGCGCTGGATGAAATAGGTCTCCGGCAGCGTACAGCCGGGCGTCATGCAGAGCACATTGGAAAGCTGTCGCGCGGGAACATTGCCCATGGCATTCTTGACGACGCGCGTGCCCAGCACAGCCGGCGAGCTGCCGACGATGCCGGCTTGCCAGACGTTCTCGGCAAAGAGCACCCAGAGGCGCTTGCCCGCTTCAATCCGTTCGTCCGGCGGCAACGCAGGTCCGCTCACCCAGATCTCCATCGCTTCTTTGATCTCGGCGGGCGGCTCCTCGCCAATGGCGCCGCCGCTGCGCATCCAGTCGGTGTAATTCGGGCGCGCCCAGAGCCAGGTATTGTTGAAGTGCAGGAAAACATCCTCGGTGCCGCCGTTATCCCAAAGGCTCAACTGAATCTCGCCATTGTCTATGCGCGACTGCCACAGGCTGCGCTCCAGCTGCTCCGGGATGACATGCAAGCCGATGCCGCCAAGCTGGTTGGCCACCATCTCGGCGATCTTTGGATAAGGCACAAAGCTGGCGCCCGGCGTGGTTAGCGTCAGGGTGAGCCGTTCGCCGTTATCCGCGCGCAGGCGATAGCCGTCGCCGTCTTTCGCCGACAAGCCAATGTCGTCGAGCAGTTGATTGGCGGCGTCGGCGTCGAAGGCGGTATAGAGCGTTTCATACTCTTCGCCCGGGTAATAGGGATTGGCGGCTGTCGGCACGACCGAGCGCGCTACGCCCAAGCCGAGCAGGAAGGTCTCGTTGACCTGCCCGCCGTCGACGCCCATCGAGACGGCGCGGCGGAAATCGACATTCTGCAGCCAGCCGGCGATCTCGGCATCGGCGCTGTAGGTCATGCCGAAGAAGAGCAAGACGTTGGCGCCATAATCGGAAGGATCCAGGCGGATTGAGTAATCGCCGCGCTCGGCGTTTTCGATGTATAGCGGCAGTTTCTGCAGGTCAATATGACGGCTTTGCAAATCGTACTCGCCAGCGATCGCGCGCAGATTCAGCACCTCGAGGTCTTCCGCCAGCGTCAGCACGATGGTGTCGATATAGGGCAGTTGGTTGCCGTCGGTATCCACGTTGAAGTAGTAGGGGTTGCGCTCCAGCACATAGACCGGGTTGTCGGCCGGCGCCAGCTTGACGCGCCAGGGCGCCAGCGTGGGCAGGTCCGGATTGCGCGCCCAGTCATTCTTGGATTTGACCAGATCAACCCAATTGGAATAACCGCCTTCTTCCAGGATCGCGTTCAATTCGGCTTCATCGGCGAAGTCGGGATGGAATTGCTTGAGGTAATGCGCGGGGGCGTAACCGCCGTGGCCGTTCCAGCCGCGGCGCGCATGGCTGGCGATATTGCTTGAAGGCGTCGCCATCACCTTGAGGAAGAGCGGATAAGGCGCGCTGAAGCTGTACTGCACGGTGAGATCGTCGATCTTGGTCAGCGTGGCGAACTCGCCATTGACCGACAAGAAGGTCGAAGGCGCGGGCAGAAACTCTTCGTTGAGGAAGAGTTCTTCGAACCAGAACACGATATCGTCGGCGCTGAATGGCGCGCCATCCGACCATTTGTGGCCTTCCCGCAAGCCGAAGGTGAATTGCGTGAAATCGTCGTTGGCTTCCCAGCTTTCGAAGACCCAGGGCTTGATCTCGTTCAAGGTGTAATCCATGAACAAGAGATTGTCGTTTCCGGCGATGCGGCGCGCGTTCCAGACGTCGCCCGGTCCGGTATAGCCGCGGCGCCACTGACCGCCATATTGGCCGATCTCATGCGCCGGTTGAATGACCCCTGGGTTGGCTGGCAGACGTTCCTCGACCGGCGGCAAGTCACCGGCCTCCACCATCGCGCTAAGCATCGGCGATTCGCTGTACATCGATGGCATCATCGCCGCATCGGTGATGATCGTCGGACCTTCAAATTCGCCAACCAGAAATGAGCCCGACTCGTCCGACTGGGCGAAGCCTAAGCATACGCCAAGCGCGGCGATCAATACGATGAGAAGTAACTTCCTTGACATTTCGTCCTCCTACAGAATCATTTCAAGTCAAACTTCTTGCCACTCACTAGCTTACTGCTTTTCAGTTGGATTCGATATGCCTCCTTTCGGCGCATTGGTCTAGCTCGCATAGGGTGTAGTTATGGCTTTGTCGTATATTTCGTCGATGACTTGCATCGCGCGATAGCAGTCCCGCAGGGTAGCGATCGGGGACCGGCCGTCGCGAAGCCGCGCCAAGGTATCGCGACCGAACTGATCATAACGCGCGCCTTGATCGGGACAGGCGCCGGTCTGCACAGTATCGTCGTCCAGCGTCGCCAATTCAATCGTGTCGTTGCGATCAATCAGGTAGCAGTTGGCGGCTGCCAGCCGGATTTCGAAATCGCCGCCCGGCTTCATCGAGGCGTAAGAATACCCGGCCTCTATCGTGCCGATAACGCCGCTTTCCGAACGCAAGAGCGCGGCGCAGACTTCTTCAATCGCCGCCCCATGCACGCGATGGCTGACCGCGGCGCCAAGGACTTCGACCGCCTCGCCCTGGGTGAAGCGCAAGAAGCCATCGACCGTGTGTATACCAACGTTGCACAGGCAGCCGCCGCCGGAAATCGCCGGATCAAGCATCCACCCCACTCCATCCAATTCGTAACGTTCGGGCGGACCGTTGATGACGCGAAAATGATAATGGGAGCGCGGACCAACGCGGTCCCCGTTTTCCATTTCGTCCAGTTGGCGCCAAATGCTGCTGTAGCGATTGACGAGGGGCACGGCGACGAAGGCGTTTCGCTCTTCCGCAATATCGACCAGCGGCGCCAGATCGCTGGCCGATATGCCAATGGGTTTTTCCATAGCGAAGGGAATGCCCGTTTCCAGCATAGTCCGGCAAATCTCAGGCATATCGACATGCCTTCCCATAGCGACCACGAAATCGGGCGCGGTCCGCTCGAGCATTTCCTGATAGCGTTCAAACGGCTGGCCGCCTGACTCCTGAGCGAAAGCCGCCGCCAGTCCCGGCTGATGATCGGAAACCGCGACTACCTCCACATCGTCCGCCAGCCGGAAGGAGCGCAAGTGCATGGCGGCATGCCAGTGTCCCACTTCAATCATGGCGATACGCATCGGGCCGCCTCCTCTTGTCGCGCAAGCTGTTGCGCATCGCGGGCGAGCGACGGTCTGTGTCTACGCGACCCACCGGCTCGCCCCTACATCAATCACGAATATTGTGGCGCGTCGCTCAATATTCAAGGATAACCACCTCATCCTCCACCGTCACCGGGTAGGTCTCGACGCCTTCAATCGAGCGCGCGAGCGATGCTTTTTCGACCTGCACATCGTATGTTTTCACCCGCGATTTCGACTGGAATACAGTACGACCGTTGAGAATATCGAATTCCCAGCCATGCCAGGGGCAGCGCAGAATCTCTCCTTCGCGCGTCCACTCGATCTCGCCCGGCTCATCGGAGATGGCCAATCCGGTAAGCTCGCCCAAACAAAGCGGCGCGCTCTGGTGCGGGCAGAGATTGCGCAGGGCATAGTATTTTCCCTTCACGTTGAAGACGCCGATTTCGCGCCCGTTCACGCGGACGATGCGGCGGCCGCTGGGCGGCAACTCGGATACCTTGCATACGACAATTCGGCCCATTCAGTTGGTTGTCCCTACAAGCGTATTCTTCGGTGGACGACTCATAGCTGCAAGTAAACACCGCAGGTCAAGCCGCCCCGACAACTTTGCGTTTCGGAGGGCGACTCACCGAGTCGCCCCTACAGTTTTCGCATTTACAGACAAATGTTTCGTATCCAAGGTATCGGGAGGTCGAGTCGCTGGCAGATTATACAATTCTCGCGCGTTTTCGCAGAAAATCCGCCGCTTCAAATCGTCTGGCATCCGTGGGAAGGCGCGCTTCGGGTCGTCAAAGTCCCAATGAGGATAATCGGAAGCGAACATCAACACGTGCTCGGCTTCCATCATCTCAAAGATCTGAAGCAGGTGGCGCGGATTTTCCGGTTCTTCAATCGGCTGGGTGGAAAAGCGAATATGATCGCGCAAGTATTCGCTGGGGCGGCGTTTCAGCCAGGGCGCCTCGGCGCGCGCGCCCCGCCAATCTTTGTCCATCCGCCACATGATTGGCGCCAGCCAGGCGCTGCCGCCCTCTACGAAAACGAATTTGAAATCAGGGTATTTCTCGAAGACGCCCTCGGCGATCAGGCTGACCAGGTGCGTCATATAAATGGTGGGATACAGCGTGTGAAACTCGAGGAAATACGTGGGATAACCCAGCGGCGTTGGCGGCGTCGGACCGACTGGGCTTTCGACATGCAGTGCGGCTGGTAGATTATGGCGCGCGGCCGCCTCCCATATCGGATGGTATTGTCGCTTGCCGTAGGCTGCTTGCGCGCTCGAACCCACCAGAATTTGCACCAGATCCGGATGACCGGCCAAACGCTCAATCTCGCGCGCAGCCCGTTCGGGATGCTGGGGCGCGATCACAATTGAGCTTTTGAAGCGACCATGCCAGTTGTATTTGCCCAGCCAGGTTTCGATTTGCCAATCGTTCCAGGCTTGGGCCACCTCGGCGGCGAAGACCGGGTCGGGAATGATGCTGATGCTGGAAGACGGAATCAGAATGACGTAATCGGCGCCAATGCCTTGCAGCACCTGTTTCTCCACCAGGTCGGGATCGGAGCCGGCCGGGCTGCCATCTTCGGGAAAGGCATCCAGCCGCCGGCCGTCGCCCGGTGGCAAGAAAATCTGACGGCGGGAGGGAATCGTCCGGCTGCGCCAAGGCTCGCGCATGTACTGGCGCAGCTCATCCGGATGCTTCAGGTAGGGGTGCACATCGCAGTCGATCAAATCGACGGCGATTTCACGCGCGGCACGCTTCGTTGTCGCTTCTTCCATTTGCCCCGCGCGCTCCATATATATCAAACTCCAGACAATTCCAAGTCGCCCACAATCGTAACGCATATTGTCTTTGCGGTCGAAGGTTCGCTGAAGTCCGTTTCCGCAATGTACTTTCGATAGGTATCGGACCGGAAGAGGCTCGACGCATCCGGACCGGCCGAAGATTACTCGACTATCGCAAAACGATGTATTCTATAGCTTAAGATTTTACACCGCTCTACCGTCAGCAGATGGCGAGCGCCAAGATCAATTGCGGGGGCTTTAGGCGATGAAGATTGTCGGTCACACGATGGGAACGCCCGATTCAACGGTGCTGGAGGCGATTGACCTAAGCGCGAGCCTCGGTTTGCACGGCGTTGAGATCATCTGCGCCGATGATTATCGCTGCGGTGTAAACTTGGCGCCATCATCGTCCGAGCTAAAGTGCATCAAGCAGAGAGTTGAAGATGCCGGTTTGGTTGTCGCCGGTCTTGTGCCTTATGCCAAGGACATGAATCATCCCGATGCCGGCGCTCGCGAGCAAGCGGTCGCCGATCTGAAACGCGTGGTTGATATCGCCGTCGCGCTGGAATGCGGCGCCATCCGCGTATTCGGCGGGCACGAAGTGCCGCCGTCTGTGCAGGGGACGGCCATGGGCTGGCTGGCTGAATCGCTGCGCGAAGCAGGCGAATACGCTCAGGCGGCGGGCGTCCAACTGAATATCGAGAACCACATGGATACGATGGCGACATCGGCGGAAATGACCATGGCGATCGTGCGCGCGGTGGATTTGCCCAACGTGGGTGTGCTTTATGACCAAGCCAATCTCGCGTTCATGAACAGCGAAGTGTTTGAGATGGCTATCGCCCTGCAAGGTCCGCGCATCCAACATGTTCATGTCAAGGACTTTTATTGGCGCGGCACCGAGCGCATCGCGGCTGTGCTCGGCCAAGGCATTATGCCCTGGGAGATGATCATCGCCTCCTTGGACGACTTGGGCTATGACGGCTTCTACTCGCTGGAATACGAGCGGCGCTGGTTCCCCGATCAGCTTCCTCCGCCCGCCGTCGGCATGCGACAGTGCCTGGATTTTCTGCGCGGGACCTTGGCCTAGGCGCTGTGCATAAAAGGCGCAACTAATTCGGAACCTGGTCGATTGGCTCGCCACGCTGATAGGCCAGCGCTGTCTCCACCATTTTGTCAAAAGTGTATTGCGGCTTGTAGCCCAGCATTGCGCGCGCCTTTTCGGTTGATGCGCCCGCGCCGCGCCAGAACGGCATCGTCACATCACGATAGGGTCGGCCGGTGGCATCGGCCAGCAAGCGCGCGGCCTCGCTATAGGCGATTGGCGGCGCGCCGGTCATGTTGAAGGCTTCGCCGACCGCATTTTCGCTATCGAGCGCCAGCATCGTTCCGGCGACCACATCGCGCACATCGGTGACAACCAGCCGCCAGGGCAAACCATTGGCGTCGGTGACCGCGCAGACGGCAGCCGGAGTTTCCAGCAGCTCGCGCATAATTGCCTTGGTTTCGTCGATATGTTCAGCGCCGAACCAGGGAATGCGATTATTCGACAGGGTCATTTCTATGAAGAAATTGAGCCAAGCGGGGTGAAGCATGCCAAGCACTTCGTTTGCCGCTTTGATAGAACAATAGCGCAATGCCGTCACCGGCAATCCATATTCGCGCATGTAAGCGAAGCATATCTCCTCGGACAGCAGCTTGGTCAAGGCATAAATATCGATGGGTTGCTGCGGGGAATTCTCGTCGAATGTAATCGGCGTGGTGACGAAGGGATTGTAGGCTTGGTAGGTGCTGGCCAGCACAAAGCGCTTAAGTGGCACCGGAGAGGCCAGCGCGCCCTCGAGCAAACTCATGGTGGCGCGCGTGTTGACATCGAGCATGCGCTCCGACGGCGAATCACCTTGTGGTATCTGCGCCGCCAGATGCACGATGACGTCGACGCCGCTTGCCGCCGCGCGCACGCGATCGGCGTCCGCGATATCGGCTTCGATTATTTCGACGCCCAACTTCGCCGCCTTGGACGCTTGCGGGTCATCCGGCATGACCAGCCCGCGGATGTCATAGCCTCGTTGCTTCATCAGCTGGGCGAGGTTGGCGCCGACGCGCCCGCTGATGCCGGTAATCAGTGCTTTCATGCCGTGGCTCCTATTCTGAGTGTCGTCGCTGATTTACAAGGAAAACACGTTGATTGTAATCGGTATTCGAGTCCTTTATAATACTTCTGGAGATCTGTGCTACCTGTGGCGAAGCAAAAGACCGATGCGACACGATTGGACGTTGCTGTGCACTGAGGTTGTGGCGCCAGCCTCCGGTCGTATTGAGTTAAAGAATGTGGTTACAGCGGTAAATGTCGCCGATCGATATCGCGGTTCGCCCGTTAACGCAATACTCTCTATTGATGGGCCGCTGTGGATCGTTTCGCAATGGACAGCGGAATTCAATGTTGACCGGCGGATTCACCCCGGTCTGCTGCAATTGGTGGCGCCAGGCGGGGAAGATGTATTGGATGAGCGCGAACTGGAGTTTGACTTTCGTCATACAACCGTATATCGATATATTCACAGGATTCCGGATATGAGATTTATAGGTATCGGCACCTACGAATTTCATGTGCTTGTTGCCAACCTCGCTGAACGAGGCGAGTGGGGACGAGCTAGCCTAAAATTGGTCTAAGAGATATACAGGAGTCGTACGAGATGAATGAGCCAGATGTAACCTTCGTCTACGATGCCACAAATCATTTTGGCGTACTTGAACCGGCAAAGATGCCGGATCCTAATGACAAGGACGCGCCCAAGTGGAAGCGGCTTGCCCCCAGGCGGCCCAAACAGCAGCCGGAAGATCCGCGCAACAAGAACGACGCCGAAGATTAACGGGTGCTAGTTTCGTCGATTTGAGCCACGCCGTCTCTACGTCTGGAACTTCAATCCGCCAGGTCGACAAACTGGCGCTGGTAGAGTTCGTGATACAGCCCTCGGCGCGAAAGCAATTCGGCATGCGTGCCCATTTCGCGGACGCGACCGTCATCAACGACGCAAATGAGATCGGCATTCACTATCGTGCTGAGCCGGTGGGCGATGACGATGGCGCTGCGTTCGCTGAGCAATTTGCGCAAAGCATCCTGGATCAGCGCTTCGGTGACCATGTCCACGCTTGAAGTCGCTTCGTCCATTACCAGGACGCGCGGATCAGCCAGGATCGCCCGCGCAATCGAAATCAGCTGGCGCTGTCCCACCGATAGATTGGCGCCGTCTTCGAAAATCTCGGTTTCATATCCATTAGCCAGGTCGCTCACAAACTCGCCGACATTGGCTAGCTGGCCCGCTGCGATCACCTCCTCAGTTGTCGCTTCAGGCAAACCGAAGCGGATATTGTCGGCGATGGTGCCAGCGAAGATGAAGGGATCCTGCGACACCAAGCCCATCTGCGAGCGCATCGAACGCTGCTCGACTTCGCGGATATCGATGCCGTCGATCAGGATCGCGCCGGCGCTGACATCATAAAAGCGCGCGATTAGATTGGCGATTGAAGTCTTGCCAGCGCCTGTCGGTCCCACTAGCGCTACCATCGTCCCCGCAGGTATATCCAGATTGATGTCGCGCAGGACGGGCAAGTTTTCGCGGTAGCCAAAATGCACATCGCGGAATTCGATCCGTCCTTCTATCGGCGGCATCTTCCGCGCATCGGGACTGTCCTTGATCGCCGGTTCCGTTTGCAGCAGGTTGATCACGCGCTCGCCACCCGCCATTGCCGTCTGCATGGTGGCATAGAGTTGACTGAGTTCTTGCACGGGCAGAAAGAAACGGTTGACGTACGCGAGGAAGGCGATCACCGTGCCCAAGGTCAAATTGCCTTGCGCTACGCTCAAGCCGCCGAACAGCAGCACAATCCCGGTCGCGACCATGCCCAGGAATTCAACCGTGGGCAAGAAGATAAAGGATAGCGACATCGCCTCGACATGCGCGTCGCGGTTCGCTCCGTTAACGGTGTCGAATTTCTCCGAGCTGGTCTCTTCGTTGGCGAAAGCTTGAATCACGCGAATGCCGCTTAGGTTTTCCGCCAAGTCGCCGATCATGTTGGCATTGCGCGCGCGCGTATTGCGAAAAGCCAGTTTCGCCTTCTGGGCGAAAACCATGGTCACCAGCACAATGACCGGCACAATGGAGAAGGTCACCAGCGCCAGCTGCCAATTCAAAGAGAGCATCACAATCACGATGCCGGCCAGCAGCAGACTGTCGCCGGTGAGGGTGATCAAACCCTGGGACAGCAACTGATTGATGACGCCGACATCGCTGATCACACGCGAAATGGTCACGCCGATGATGTGGCTGTCGTGATAAGCCAGCGGCAATTCCTGCAAGTGCCGAAAGAGCGCCGAGCGCAGGTCAGCCAGCACGCGCTGACCCACCCAACTGAGCAGGTAGCGCTGCGCCATTGAAGCCAGATAAAGCCCAACGAAGGCGGCCAAGAGCGCCAGCACAATTTCGTTCAGGGCGTCCAAGTCGCCAGCGAGAATCGGACCGTCGATGGCAAGCTTTACCAGGAAAGGCGCGAGCAAGGTCAAGCCGGAAGCAGCCAGCATCGCGAGGAAGGCGCCCAGCATGCGCAAGGTGTAGGGGCGCACGAAAACGAGCATGTACCAGATGACGCGCAAGTTGAAGGAGCGGCCTTCTACCTTGTCGGCGTAGGCGTCCAGTGTGCGGCGCGGGCTGCCCGTTCCCAGGCCCGATGTTCCGAGTGAAAAGCCGATGGTTTACTCCGTTTCGCTGTCGCTTTGCCTGGCGTTCTTTCTAGGCTGTGGCGGGTAGGGCCTATGCAATCTCGGGGCACGTCTCTTCAGCAAGGGCGAACCCTCGTCTTCGGGATATTTGACGCAGTTTTCGGTAGGATGATGTATTACCAGAATCTTCGTATCGTGGACAATTTTGGCTTTCAGATACTTCATGATTGTGCAGCTCCTCGCGCTTCACTGATTGTGAGGCTGGCGCGTCCCCATTCACTAAGCATAGCGTACTCGTCTAAAAGAACATGAAACTCGTATGTACCAATACCTGTCAACGGCATATTTTGCATAATCAGCGTCATGAGTATAGTTGTCTGATTCCGAAAGTCGAATTCTACGCTTTCGCCCCACAAGACGCGGTCGCCACCTGGCGCCATTAGCTGAACGGTCGCGGAGTGAAGGCGCCTATCGGTCTCAAACTCCGCCGTCCAGTGAGACACCAAGACTGCAGGTGGATCAAAGAGAATCGACACCGCATTCGCAACACTGCCAAAGGGGCTGGTCACTTGTAAGGTTGAAAATATATTTTCCAATCCAATCGCGCCCGTGTCGTGAGTCTGAACTTCGGTACATAAAAGTGTCCAATCATGACGCATCAGTGTGATTCCCAACGGATTCCGTCATCGTTTTTGCCAAGCTTACCCGAGCGGAAAGTTAATGAACAAGTGTGCCCCTCAAAACTCAGGTCAATGAATTCACTCGCGCAAGTTCCTGTAATAGATCTCGGCGTACAATCCTGACTTTTCCAACAGCTCGTCGTGCGTGCCGGTGGCGGCGACACGGCCGCCTTGCAGCACCAGCACCTTATCCGCCATGCGAACCGTGCTCAAACGTTGCGCGATGATGAAGGAGGTACGGCCGAGCATCAGCCGCTCCAGCGCGATTTGAATCCGGCGCTCCGTTTCCGTATCAACGCTGGAAGTCGCGTCATCCAGTAACAGAATGCGCGGATTCTTCAGCAGGGCGCGCGCGATGGCGATGCGCTGCTTTTGCCCGCCGGAAAGCGTCACGCCGCGTTCGCCGACCTCGGTGTCATAGCCGTCGGGCATCGCGGTGATGAAGTCATGCGCTTGCGCCGCTTTTGCCGCGTCAATGACATCGCCGTCGCTCACGCCATTGAGCCCGAAAGCGATATTCTCGCGAATGCTGGCGGCGAAGAGCACTGTCTCCTGGAGTACGATGCCGATCTGGTCGCGCAGGGAATTCAGCGTCACATCGCGCACGTCAATGCCATCCAGGGTGATTCGACCGCTGGTGACATCGTAGAAGCGCGGGATCAGATTAATGATGGTGGATTTGCCGGAGCCAGTCGCGCCAAGAAGCGCCACAACCTCGCCCGGTTGCGCCTCAAAATTGAGCCGATCCAGCACGACGCGCCGATTGAAATAGGAAAAGGAGACATCGGCAAAGCGGATATTCCCGCTGATTGGCGGCAGCTTGCGCGCGTCCGGCGAGTCCGTGACTTCCGATTGCGCATCCAGGATGGAAAAGATGCGCTCCCCAGCCGCCGACGCCATCGCCACCGCTGGGATGATGACGCCGAGCCGGCGGACGGGCGCGATCAGCTGACCCAGGTAGGTGGTGAAAGCCACCAACTCACCCAGCGTCAATCCGCCTTCAATAACGAGGCGGCCGCCCAGCCAGATGATGACGACGGTGCTCAAGCTGGCGATAAAGTCAAGCAGCGGGATATGTTTTGTCATGGCTGACACTTGCGCCTGCGCGAGGTCGAACCATTTGCCATTTTCCGCATCGAATCGCGCAATTTCGGCATCTTCCTGGGCGAAGGCTTTCACGATCTTGGCGCCGCGCAGATTCTGCTCGAGCACGCTCGTCATCTCAGCCAGTTGATGTTGCAAGTCCAGCGAAAGCGGTCGGTACATGCGACCAAAGCGGTAGGCGACGTAAAACAGCAGCGGCATCAGGATCATCGACAGCAAAGCCAACTGCGCATTCATCAAGAGCAGCGCGAAAAAGGTCAGCAGCATCAAGCTGGAATGCTGGAAGAGGCGCAGAAAGGCGCGCCCAGTCAGGAAGCGAATCCGCTCAACATCGGAAATCGAGCGCGCCAGCAACTGCCCCGTCTGCGCGCGGTCGTGATATGAGAAGGACAATGCGCTCAGCTTTTCGTAGATGGCGTTGCGAATGTCGTAGGCGACGCCTTGCGACGCCATTTCAGTCCCGCGACCCAGCGCAAAATCGACCAGCCCCTTTATTACCGAAAGCCCGACCAAGCCGAGCAAAGACATCTGAAGTATCCGCATATCTTGCTGAATGATGCCTGCGTCCACGATCCAGCGAATCGTCTGCGGAATGATCACCGCCAGTCCGTTGCTCGCCATTGCCAGCACGTAGACGCCGGCGGCGATGTGGCGGTATTTCTTGAGGAAGGAAAAACTGCGCAGAATGGGACTGCTCGGCGCGCCTTGCTGTGAGAGAGGAATCTTAGCTGCGATTTTCACCATAAACTAATGTGTCGAACGAAACACTCCTTGCATACTGAAAAAGTCCGCCACTAACCATACCGATTTTATCTGGTGTGTTAAACCCTTGCTTCTTATGGAGTTCTTTGCCGATCGACCGACATTTGGCGAGCAAAGGACTCGCCTTGCCGCAGCTGAGTTTTGTGTATTGGACAGCGCTAATAACGGCGCGGCAGCCAGACGGTCATTTCATTGACGCCGCGGTTATTCCAGGCGTAGTAGGGAATCATCGTGATAGCGAGCTCTGATTCCTGTTCGTTCCCGGCCTCCAGATATAGCGCGTTTGATCCATTGCGCTCGGTGATATGGCGGGCGACGCCTCTTAACGTCATGACGCCGCCTAGCAGTTCATCTTCCCGCTTCGCAGTCAAACGCATGTCATCGGGCGCGTAAACATCGAGAATCGAAACGTCATCGGGCAGGTCAAGGCCTTCCAGGCAATATACGATTGGTCCGCGCATGACCGCGATGTGATTGCGAATCTCTTCGGATTTGGGATGCGCTTTGATCAGACGCGGGCGCATCGGCAGGCGCAATTCGATGACGTCGCCGCTCTTCCAGGCGCGCCGCAATTCGACGTAGCTCCCGCCGTCCAGCGTCGCGTCGCTCGCCTCGCCATTGATGGACAAGGAGGCATCGTCGCACCAGCCGGGGATTCGCAGCATCAGCGAGACTTCATGCGAAGGCGCTGCGTCAAGCGTGATGCGCGCCATATCGTCCCAGGGATAATCGGTCTGCTGCGTCAGCGCAAAGGCTGAGCCGTCGGTTAGGGTTGTGCTCACGCTGTTGCTGCCATAGAGATGCAGCCACAACCCCGCATCCGATACGCTGTAAAACCAGTTGTGCAGCAGGGCGATGGTTCGCGCGGTATTGGTCGGGCAGCAGTAGCAGCGCGAAATGAACCAGCGCTCGTACGCGTCCTGGCTCAGCAGCGGATGTTCGGCTCCATACCAGCGCAGCGGATTGGTGTAGCAGAATCGCAGCCCGTCCAGGCTCATCGACGAGAGCATGCTGTTGTAAAGCACAAGCTCGACGATGTCGCTATACTTGGCATCGCCGGTCAAGTTCAGCATGCGCCAATTCCACATGGCATTGGCGATATTGGCGCAGGTTTCATTGTATGCGGTCGCGTTGGGCAGTGAATACTCGTAGCCAAATGCCTCATGCACGTCACTGGCGCTGCCGCCAAACTCGGGCCGCTCGGAGGCGCCATGGTGCTGTGCCGATGTCCCGCCGGTGATATACATTTTGCTATAAATCGCGTTCTCCCAGATGCGACGCAAGCCAGCCATCAGTTCTTCGTCGCCGGTTTCAGCCACGACATCGGCGGCGCCGCAATAAAGATAAGCAGCGGTGACGGCATGGCCGACTGCGCGCGTCTCCTCACGCAGCGGCACCATGGCTTGATTCTGATCGCCGCCGCCCGGCTGCGAGCCGCGCATATCAACGAAGCACTGCGCCAATTCGAGGTATTTCTCATTCTCGGTCACGCGGTATAAATCCACCGCGCCCATGGTGTTCGATGGATTGAAGCCGAAATGCGCTAGCTCCGGCGGGCGCGGCATAAACAGGTCGTAGAGGTAATCAGCTTGTTTGATCGCGACATCCAGGAAGTTGCGCTTGCCCGAAACGCGAAAATGGACCGCAGCGGCAGTGAGCAAATGGCCCATATTGTAGAGTTCGTGGTCGCGATGATTTGTCCAATACTCTTTGTTGTCACGCAGCTGCATCGGCGTACTGATATAGCCATCGTCTTCCTGCGCCGCCGCAATAACATCGATCAGCGGGTCCAATTGATCGAGGATCGACTGCTCCTTGGTGATGCCGTAGATGTGCGCGCAGGCTTCCATATATTTGTAGCAATCGCCGTCGCTCCACATGGTGCCCTTGCGCTCGCCCTCCTGCAGCCCGGCGGCGAAATAGAAATTGCTGAATACGGCGCCATTTTCCGGCTCGTCGAGCGCTTCGCGCATGCTCGGCAGAATCTTTTCGCGGCATAGCTGGAATAGATTGCCCCAAAAGCCCTGATTCCAAACCACGGCGTCATGCGCCAGCGGATGCAGTTTCTGATGCTTTGACAAGGTCTGCATGAGATAAGTACTTCCTTTCCGTCTACCAACTACTGACTGTATACGATTTCCATTTGAAAACTGTGAGGCGCTTTGCTCCGCTTTAGCGCATATCTTCAACGGTGTAGATACCGATTTGTAAGGGATGCTCAATGAGGCTGGGTTGGTCGGTACTGTGTAGAGACTTTACTGTGCACGATGATGAATCGCTTAGCTTGGGTCGAGTTTTTGCAGATACCAATCTTGACGTTTCGGTGGCAGATCCGCCGCCCTCACCAATAACTTTGAATCCTGAGATTATACTCATATCACATTGGTTCTCTGAATCGGACCGTGACCAGGAACGCTATCCCGCAGTTCTGCGCATAGTGGCGCCTGAAGATAATCAGGTGCTGGAAGGATGGCAATTCGCAATAGACTTTTTGCAATCCGACAGTCGCCTTGTAGTATTTCAGCTTGACGAACTCATATTTGTCGGCGACGGGCGATACGAGTTTCATGTTGAAGTCCTGGAATTCGGCGAGTGGAACATCTTATCGCGCAATAGCCTCTTCTTGGGCAACACGCTACAACAAGTGTGAAAGAAAAGGAATCGAGCCATGAAACAGAATAATTGGGCTTATAGCACCACGCCCATAGATGTGTATCGTGTGTCGTCGAAGGGTATCCGCCACATACGCACCATTATCCCCGGCGGAAAACCGACAGACGAACCCAAGCGTAAACAAGACGAAGTCAAGCGCAGGAAATCGGATTAGTTTGCGCTGGTCTCTTGTTGGCTATACTCGTCAAGCGCTCTCCTCTTCACTTGGACGCGGGTTCCTCCACCGCGGTTACAACATCTCGATTGCCACATTTTAGTCCGCCCGGCGCCTCGGCGCTGATCGCTCAAGCCAGCTGATGACTATTTATACCCCGTAAATACCACGCCCTGGATGAAGTGTTTCTGCGCGAAGAAAAACACGATGATCAGCGGCAGCATCACCACCAGCGAAACCGCCATCAGCGAGTTCCATTCGGTTCCGTAGGTACCCTGGAAGAAGCGTAAACCCAGCGCCAGCGTATACTTGTCTTGGTCAAGCAAGAAGATCAGCGGGCGGAAAAAATCGTTCCAATGGAATTGGAATGAGAAGATCGCCACCGCACCCAACACCGGTTTGGACATGGGCAGCGTGATGCGCCAAAAAACGCCAAAGCGCGAGCAGCCGTCGATCACCGCCGCTTGATCCAACTCGCGTGAATGCGTCAAGAAATATTGCCGCAGCAAAAAGATATAAAATGGATTGCCGAACCAGGATGGCAAGATAAGGGGCCAGAATGTGTCGATCATGCCAAGATGGCGGAATATGATGAACTCGGGAATCAATGTAACCTGCCGCGGCAGCATCATCGTCGCCAGCACGACAATGAAAATCGCATTGCGCCCGCGCCAGCGCAAGCGCGAAAATGCGTAGGCCACGACCGACGAGACGATCAGCTCGCCGAGCAGGCAGAGTACAACGATGAAGATGGTATTGGCGAAGTATAGATCAAAGGGAAGCTGACTCAACGCATCAGGATAATTGGACCAGACGACCTTCTGCGGCCAGAACTCTGGAGGGAAGCGAAAGACATGCGAGAGCGGCTTCAAAGAGGTGGAGATCATCCATTGCAGCGGCAGCAGCACAATGATGGAGCCGGCGCCCAGCAGGAGGTAGACGATGATTTTGCTGATGATCTGCCGGGCGCTTAAGCCGACGCCGCTGCTGCTCATCACTTATCCTCCTCGGATTCGGCCTCGTAGTAGACCCAGAACTTGGCGGTGGCGAACAAGATTATAGTGAGCAGCAATATGGCGATGAAGAAGACCCAAGCCAGCGCCGAAGCGTATCCCATCTTGAAATTCTGGAACGCCTGCCGATAGAGATAAAGCAGATAAAACAGGGAGGCGTTCGCCGGTCCGCCATCGGTCATGATGAAGGTTTCGGTGAAGATCTGCATGGTGAAGATTACGCCCGTGATCAACTGGAAGAAAATGGTTGGGCTTAGCATAGGCAGCGTGATGCAGAAAATACGCTGCCACCAGTTGGCGCCATCAATTTCCGCCGCCTCGTACAGATCGGTCGGTATCGCCTGCAAGCCCGCCAAATAGATGATCATGCCGCCGCCGACGCTCCAAAGCCGCATGATGACGAACGCCGGCAGCACCCAGACCTTGCTGCCCAGCCAGGCTGGTCCTTCTATGCCGAATATCCTTAGCGCGGTATTGAGCAAGCCGAAATCGCTGGAGAAAATCCACTGCCAGAGGATGGCCACCGCCACGCCCGAAAGGATGGCCGGCAAATAATAGATCGTGCGGAAGACAGCCAAGCCGCGAATGTTGGTGTTCAGCAGCATGGCGATGGTCAAGCCGAACACGATATTCAGGGGGATTGATGCCAGCGAGAAAATCACGGTGATCTTCAACGAGTGCATCGGCAAGGGGTCGGTGAAGAATAGTTTTTCGTAATTCGCCAGCCCAATCCAGACCGGGGAAGAAATGATATTCCACTTGAAGAAGGAGAGAATGAGCGAGGCGATCATGGGAAAGGCGGTCAAAAGCAGGAAACCCGCCACCCACGGCGATATCATCGCCCAAGCCAGCAGCGTCTCGCCGCGCTTGTAGCCGATGTTTACCTTGGCGATGCCGCTCTGATTCTTGACGAATTGCGCGAGGCTCATGCTGAATCCGACCCCGCCCTATATCCGTCGCCGAGTCTTCGGCGAGGCATCTTCCATTCACATTGTAGAGTGGCAATTCGAATCAAATCTGCGTCAAAAGACAAGGCGCCGATTTGCCTGCCAAGTTCATCGTGTTTGCCCCCTCCCTGATGCTTAGGGGAGGGGGTTGGGTGGAGGGGTTAAGATTATCAACCCGAACGCCACTGACCCTCTTTGATCAGTGGATTGACTTGGCGCACGATCTCATCGCAGACGACCTTGGCATCGCGCTCTTCGCCGATCAGCAGCAGGTCAATTTGCGCCTGCATGATCTGGGTGATCTCGCCGAAATTCGTCAAGACCGGGTCAGGCGCGACGAAGTGCCTGGCGGCATCGAGCATGACGTGCTTGTTCGCCGGCGGCAGCGGATCGGTGATGAACCACTTCTCCTGCTCGGCAAAGGACGTGCCTTGCAAGCCACCCTCGCGAATGATCGTCTCCATCGCCGGACCATTGAAGAACTTCAGCAGATTCCAGGCGCATTCCGGTACTTCCGTCGTCTTCGGCACCACCAGCGGATAGTAGTAGACGTAATTCGCCCGTCCACCGGGACCAGCAGGATAATGACCAAGCGCAATCGTGAAGTCTGTCTCGCGATAGTTGGGGAAGCTCCAACTGCCGCTGTAGAACATGCCTAGGCGGCCGGTCTGCATTAGCGCGCCGGTGCCCATCTCCGCCATCGCTTCCGGGCGCGGCGCGAAGCCGTACTCCCAGCGCAGGTCGGAATAGAATTGCAAGCCTTCAACCGCGCCCGGCTCATTCAGCGTGCACTCACTGGGGAAGAAGGGATCGTCCACCAACTGCCCGCCGAAGATGCGCACCCAGGTCTGCCAGACTTTGTCCCAACCGGTGACATCGCAAGCCCACTGCGTCGTGTTGCCGCTGGCATCGGTCTTGGTTAGCGCCTCGCAAGAATCGAAGAAGTCGTCGACGGTCCAGCTTTCATCGTCCCACTGCGCCGTCGGCGCCATCGCGCCGGCTTCTTCAAACAGGTCCTGATTGTAATAGATAGCGATAGAGGCGACGTTGTCGGGCATACCGTAGATGCCGCCTTCGTGCGTGTAAGCTTGGATGGCGAGATCGGGGAACTGAGTCAGGTCGTAGTCATCGGCATCCACGTAGGGCTTGAGGTCGAGCAGCAAGTCGTCAGCCAAGAATTGCGGCAGCAAGCCGATCTCGATGATGAATACATCGGGCGGAATGCCGGCGGCCAGGCTGGTGAAGAGCTTGTCGTTATAGCCCTGATTGGGACCTCCTGGCACGGACGTGAAATTGAGCTTGCAGCCCGGATAGGCGTCGTCAAATGGCGCCAGCGCCTTTTCGCGTATGCCGATCAACGGCGGGCCATCCCAGAAAAAGATGGTGACTTCCTGATCGTCCTGGGCGACGACCGAGCCGAGCCCCGGAATGCTGTAAACGCCAGCTGCCAGCGAACTCATACCAGCCATGCGCAGAAACTCGCGCCGGCTCATGTTGATTTTTCTAGACATCTTGCACTCTCCGAAGGTCTAAAGCACTCAAACTGAAGTGAACCGCTCCATTATCTGTCGGAACAGATAATCGCAAATCAATCACCACCCAAATAATCCCTCCTCGATCTTCAGTAGCTGGCTTCATCCGGCGCCTGATTCCACGCGGCCAAGGTTCGACGCATCGTATTCTGCAGGTGTTTTCGCAGCGCGCACTGCGTCTTCAAGACATCGCGTTCGATCAAGACATCCAGAATCTCAAGATGCTCGGGCAGCGCATCGACTTTGCCTTTCGGCTGCAGTTTGGCGACTATATGGTGCGCCCAGTCAATCAAGTCCCGCAACTGGCCCATTATGCTGATCAGCAGTGGATTATCCGAGTGACTGACGATCAGGTCATGCAAGAGACTATCGCATTCGACTAGCATCGACAAATCGCCGGTCCGCTGATAATGCTCGCCGCCAATGACATAGGTCGCCCGCGCGTCCAGGATGGCTTGCGCAGGAATGCGCTTGGTGGCCAAGGTTACCGCCAGGCATTCCAGCGCGATGCGGACTTCCATCGTATATTGGAAGCGCGCCTGGTCATATTCCTCAACAAACACGCCGCGGCGGGGCGCGACCTTAAGGAAACCCAAACCATCCAATCGGCGGACAGCATCGCGCACGGGCATGGTGCTGACTTGAAGCCGCTCAGCGATATCCTCGATGGTGAGGCGTTGCCCGGGCGCCAAGTCACCATTCATGATCTCCCGCTTAAGCCGCGTTTCGATCTTTTGACTCAACGATGTCGTATCCAGCGTCAATGGAAAGGTCCCATGTGCACTTAGCGAAACGAATTTGAAATCTGATATCTAATATATCAGATCGATTGACGAGGCGCAAGGTTCTTTTATGGTGAATCGCGTCGCGCTACAAAGTGACCAGCCCGCGTCTAGGGATTGCTGTGTTAGAATGCGCCACAATTCGGAATCAACATTGATATTGCCGCCTCAAAGCAATTTGCTTTGGCGGCGCACGCAAGAGGTAAATGGGATGCCCAAAGTCATCGTCATCGGCAGCGGCGTCATTGGTTTAAGCTCAGCCCTCTGCCTGCAACTCAGTGGATACGATGTGCGCATCATCACGCGCGAATTGCCAACGCAGACGACATCTATGGCGGCCGGCGCAGTTTGGTCGGGCTCGGGCCTCGAAGGGCGGAGCCGTTGCTGGGCGGCGGACTCGCTCGATCGTTTTCTCGCGCTCGCCAATGAACCTGAGAGCGGCGTCACCTTGCAGCGAATGCGGGAGGTCTACGCGGAACACGTTCCCGATCCCTGGTATCGTGAGCTTCTGCCATTCTTCCAGCGCTTGTCGAGGCATGAAATGCGCGGCGGTCTAAATGGCGGCTACTTGATGGATGTGCCGATGGTCGCGCCGCCGATTTATCTGGCGCGACTGCATGAGCAGTTCCTGGCTGCCGGCGGGCGCCTGGAGCAGCGCCAGGTGGAATCGCTGGAGGAACTTGCGGGCGAAGCGCCCCTGCTGGTCAATTGCAGCGGCGTCGGCGCTCGTGAAGTGGCGAAGGACGATTCTGTCTATCCCATGCGCGGGCAGACCATCCTCACCGATGCGCAAGGCATCCGCGTCGGTTACATGGACAACAGCAGCGTCGATCATATATTTCCGCGCGCCGATGGTGTATTGATCGGCGGTGTCAAGACAAACGGTGATTGGAACCGCCAGCTTGATCCGGCGATATCGGCTGATATCATGCGCCGCTGCTCCCGAATCGAGTCGCGACTGACTGGCGCGAATGTCCTGCGGGAATTCGTCGGCTTGCGCCCGGGTCGCGAAGAGCCGCGCCTGGAAATCCAAACGCTGACGAAGGGCTGCTCGGTCATTCACAATTATGGGCACGCCGCTGTCGGCTATACCCTCTCCTGGGGCTGCGCGCTGGAAGTCGCCTCGCTGGCGCGACAGACAGAAGCATTACCCGGAACGTCGCAAGAATGACCTATGTAATAGGGAAATTGCCAAAATAGTTGAAGTGTTGTACCGGCGAGCCGGTGGCTCGCCCACTGATTATAAGGACAAATGATCTGTATTCGCTGGATTCACTTGGAAAATCCGAGGCGCTATGACACGACAAAACATCTCATCGGGCACGGACTACGAAGCGATCGCCGGTTACTCGCGCGCGGTGCGCTTGGGAAACATCGTGCATGTCTCCGGCACCACCGCGACTGATGGCGCGGACACCGTCGTCGGCATCGGCGACAGCGCCGCCCAAACGGACTTCATCATTCGCAAGATTGAGCGCGCGCTGAATGCAGCCGGCGCCCAACTCGCAGACGTTGTGCGAACCCGCATCTATCTCGCGCCCGCCGCCGATTGGGAAGCGATTGCGCGCGTTCACGGCAAATACTTCGGCGAGATCCGCCCGGCGAATACCTTGCTATACATACAGGCTTTGGTTGGCGAAGAGTATTTGGTCGAGATGGAAGCGGAAGCCATCATCTCCTCGTCTCAAGAATGAAATTCAGCCTGTACTCAACCCCTCCCCCCAGCCCCCCAGCGAGCTCTGACGACAGGACAGGTTCAGTATGATGGGATATGTATGCGACCTTGCGAAACTCAAAAGCATCGAACTAGGCGAAATCTGTAGGGGCGAGCCAAGGCTCGCCCGAAAAAGCCCTAGAAAATACAGAATCTGCAGAGATATTTTGCCCGCCGAAAAACTGTCCTGTCCTCAGCCAGCGAGCTAGGAAGGGGGAGCGCCACGCCGCTGCGTTTGCGGCGAAGTAAAACATGAAGTTTAGCCTGCGTTTTAACAATGACCTGCCGGTTCGTGACTACATACGCTATGTGGCTGCGGCCGAAGAAGCCGGTTTCGATCAGTTCTGGGTGAGCAACGACCTCCTTTTGCGCAGCGCTCCCGTGATTCTGTCCGCGCTGGCGATGTCCAGCGAGAGCATCGAGATCGGCAGCTGCATCCTCAATCCATTCACCCTTCATCCAGCTGAGATCGCCATGTTCGCGGTCACGCTGGATGAGCTCTCGGGCGGGCGTTTCAACCTGGGCATATCCAGCGGCGCGGCCGATTTCGTCCGCTGGCTGGGCATGGATTTCAGCTATCCGCGTACACGTGTGCTGGAAGCGATCAGCGCCATCAACAAGCTCACAACGAATCAGAATGCGGCTATGGCTGGCGCGGCGCTAAAATGGACCGATGAAGCCTGGCTGCGCTTCGAATCAGACAGGCGCGTGCCCATTTATCTCGGCGCGATGAGCCCCAAAATGCTGGAGGCGATCGGCGAGGTGGCGGACGGCGGATTGCCCCTGCTCTTCCCGCCCGAACATTACGCCAATGTGTTGCCTCATGTCGAACGTGGCTTGGCGCGGGCGAACCGGTCGCTTGACGACATTGACTTGGCCGCCTGCATCTGGTGTTCGTTATCGGACGACAAAGAGGCGGCGGAAGCGATGCTGGCTGACAAGATCGCCTATTACGGCCACGCGATGAGCCCGATGCTCTTGGCGCAGCTTGGTCTCAGCCAGGCGGACTTCGAGCCGATCCGAAGGTTATATCATGTCGCAGGCGACAAGCAGAGCGCGCGCAAGATGGTGACGCCACAGATGCTGCACGTCGGCATCGCGGGAACGGCAGAAACCTTGATCGAACGCCTGGAAGGGCTCGCCGCCCTTGGTGTGCGTCATTTCAGCTTCGGTCCGCCACTGGGACCGGATATTGAAGCCGCGATCGACACAATCGGTCACCGCATCATACCGCACTTTGCCCAAGACTGACTTGCCAGCTTTTGCCCCAACAGTAAACTTCAACATGGAAGCGTCTGCCCGATATAGCGCGTCGCGATTTTCGCATCGCGTGTTTCTGTCTTATTATGATTGCGATTGGCAGCGCCGCCGTGGAAAGGTCTTGAGATGCGCCGGTTGGCAACCTTGCTCTGCGCCGTTGTGCTTTGCCTCAGCCCTGCCTCACTGGCTGATGACAGCGCGCTGCCTCTTTGCGCCGACGAAGAATTCCTCAAATTCTTCAACATGATCGTCGAGCATCAGATCGAATTTGACGCCGACATCACCAGCGCCAGTATGTTGCAGCGGGTAAGCCGCGCGCAGATGGAACGCCGCGCTTCTTACACGTCCGAACTGCCCATGTGCTCGGACGCTATCTCGATTCAAATCCTTTTGATCCAGCTCGGCGGCGACGCCCTCGCGCGCGCTGCCCTAGAGTCCGCCGGCCTGCCTGCGGACGAGAATCCCTATTTGTTGCGCCTGCCCGATAGTCAAGCGCGTATTGAAGACTTGCTTTCGACGATGTTGGGCGTCGACCGGTCGGATGCGCCGCCACCCAGCGAACGCAAACTGCCAGCTTGCGAGATGGCCGACTTTAGCCTGCTCGCGGTCGTGGCTGCCGCCTTTTTGGACCTCGATCTTTCAAGCGCTGGAGACGGCAATCCCACGGAATCCATTGATGCCATAGTTCAGCTTTTGCAGTGGCGCGAAGACAATATTCCGCAGTTGCCGCTATGCGCCGAGTCCATCGAACTGGTTCAAGCGTTGAGCGCCGCCGCGACCGACTACGCCGCCGCCAAGGCTTTCTTCTACGCCGGCTTTTCAGCCGCGCGCAATCCCTTTCCACCGCTAATGCAAGCAGGCATCGCAACCGTGTCCAGCTGGCTGGATCGATGGTCGGCCGCGGTCGTCGAACAGTCCTTCGCGGCGCCGGCTGGCGCCACAGGCAAAGGGCGTCTTCCGCCTTGCGCGCCGGCCGATCTGCCGGCCGACTTCGGGAAGCTGCGATCCGAATATGTGGCTTTGCTTGAGCGCGCTGACGCCAGCGCCGCTTTGGCCAATTACGGCGCTGCGCAAATCGCCTTCCGCCAGTCCCGTCTCGCGCAATTGCCAAGCTGCGACGAAGCCTTTGCTCTGCGCTGGTTTGGCATGGAAGCGCTCGCCGATGTCACTCTGCGTCTTGCCGTCGATAGCGGCGCGCCCGCTTTAACCAACGCAAGCCCGCCCTCGGGCATAGCCGACAGCGAAGCGCGCGCGGCCGAGCTCTGGACGACGCTGGAAGACTTGCTCACGCCTGGGCGGCCTCAGATGGACGAGGATAAAGCCGCCACCGCAACAGAATGCAGTGACGCTGACGAACTCTTCCTTTTATCTTACTTGCTGCCGGAGTTCTGGGAATTCACTGAAGTCGCGCTGATGATTACCCAGCCGGACGAAGTCGCCGCGCTCGTCGATCAATCGTACGCGTTTCGTCAGTTGGTATGGACGCATCTGCCCCGCTGCGACGACGCGCTGGCAATCGGCTTCTTGATGCGCGCGATCGCCGCCGATATGGTCGCCATGCTCGCGCTGGAACTTGCAGGCTTGCCCGCCGCCGAGATACCCTTCCTGCCAAACATTTCCAGCGACTTGGAAGGCTTATTCAAGCGAATCGGCAAATACTTTACCACCTGCGGCAATGCCAATGGCGCGACTACGACCTACTACGTAATCGCCGAAAATATCGCCAACGTCCGCGCCTGCGCTTCCACGAACTGTAATATTGTGACGACCGCCAGCCGTGGACAGCGCCTCGACGTCGTCGACGACTTGAGCAACTGGTACGAAATAGTGCTGCCCAACTGCGAGACCGCATTCATCGCCGGCTTCCTCGCCAGCCAGACGCCGCCGCCCCGATAATCCAGATTGACCTCGATACTTACATAGACTCAATCCTGATCACTAGTCTTGCAATACAGGCTATTGCGACAACCCTCTTGCTTCACAACAATTTGCAAGGCCGGTCTTGCCGCGCTAGGATCTGGTCCTTATCCGTCGTTCAGTCAATAAGACGATAGGCAGCGCCATGAGACGTCCATATGTCTTTCTCTTACTGGTTTTTCTGATTGTCGCGCCGGTCGCGAATGGGCAGGACAGCGGCTTTGCCACATGTAGCGAAGAGGATTTGTTGGTTTACGTCGACTCGATATTGGATATCAGTCTATTGGACGCCTCGCCCGTCGAAACGTTGGATGATTTGGTAACGTACGCGGCCGGGCGGATTGATTCACGAGAAAACAGATTCAGGCTCGTGCCCCTATGCGCCGAAGCGATCGCAATGCAGCGAAACGACTTCTTCATCACGGGCGACCTGATCGGACGCTCAGCGCTTCAAATGGCTGGCCTGCCCAATGCAAGTAATCCTTATGTTCTGATGACGCCAAACCTTGAAGACCTGCGGGAAGCGAATCGGGAGATTTTGTCGCGCGCTGACAGTGACGAGGCGGCGGCGGAAGACCGCGTCTTGCCACCGTGTACCTTTAGGCAGAACTTCAAGCTCGAATCCTTGGCCACAAATCATGATGTGATGCTCCTGAAGGCCTCGAAAGCCGAGGGCGCGGACGAGTGGATCAATGCCCTGGACCAGTTGCTGCAATGGCGCCACGAGAACCTGTCAACGCTCCCTGAATGCCTGGAAGCGATCGAGGTTGGTTTTCTGCTGTCAAAGGCGGCGACCGATGCCGCGCTGCAATTCGCGCTGCGCTATGCCGGCGTCGCCGATGAACGCAACCCATATATCGCCGCTGTCGACAGGGCGCGCGAAAAGCTTCGGTTCTGGCGCGACGAAATCACGCTGACTCGACCGGAGAACGACGGCGCGGCGGTGCTCATTCTGGGAAAAGCCAGCGAGCTACCGTCTTGCAACTCGGTTGAAATCGCCTACGTCTACAGCACTTTTCTCGACGAAGTTCAGGATGTGGCGGAAATCGGCCAAGACTTCGAATCGCCTGCCGTGATGATCGACTATGCCGAAGCTCATATAGACTTGCGCAGCGATACGCTTTCGCGCTTTCCGCCTTGCGCGGAACTGTTTGAAATCGCCTGGTGGTCGCAGGAGTATCTGGACGCCAACGCGGGCTATGTGTCGCACCTAATAATTGGCTACTCACCAGAGCGGAATCCCTTCGCCGCGCGACTAATTGAAGCGTCCGACGCCTTCGTTGCCTGGAGCGAGCGGGCGGCGGCGAGTCTGAGAGCCGGTAACGGTATTGAAGGACCGGCGCCGGATGAGCGCGTGGTAGCCGCCTGCCAGCCTGGCGAAATCGCCTATATGATCGGTTACCTAATTCCAGAGTTTCGCGCTTTTGTCCGCGCCGGATTAGCCATTGAGTCAGCAGCGGACAATTTGCCGCTGATGGAGCGGTCCTTCAGTTTGAGAGATCGCCTCTGGTCGAGCTTGCCTCGCTGCAGCGAAGCGCTGGAAATCGGCCTGCTGATGCGCAAGATCTTGGGCGATTGGCTTTCGATGCAGGCGGTACATAACATTCTCGGACGTGACGACAATCGCTATGCCGCTCAAGTGCAGGGCGCTCTCGATCTCTTTCTAGCGATGAGCGACGCGTTTACCGGCGCAGCCGTCGGAGAAAGCCATGCGGCCGCTTCTCCTTCGCCGCCATTGATTGCGCCGGAACGGAGTACCCAATTGCCCGCTTGTACGGACGCCGATCAAGTGGAAACCTTGACGCGTCTATTGGAGCCGATTCAAGCCTTGCACTCCAGGGCGCCAAATGTAGAGGATGTGCAAGATTTGCTCGCCTTCAGCCGAAGGGCGCTGGAAATACGCGAAGAGCTAATGCCACCGGTGAAGCTTTGCGCCGAGAATTTCGATTACATCTGGCTTAATATCCAGGCGATGAATGACATGGTCATCTGGCTGTCTATGTTTCTTGATGGACTTTCCATGGCGGACATCCCCTTGACCGATTACACGGTGGGCGAAGCGGAGCAGATTATCGCCTGGGACGAGCGCGTCAAAGAGATAGCGCGCAATGACGTATGGGACGAAGACGAGAATACCGATATCTCCGATGTGCCGACCTGCTCCAATGCCGATCTGGCCTTCCTTGTCGCCCGCATCGTCCCTCAATTCCGATCATTTGCCAACGCAACCATTGCTGCGAGATCCAAGGCGGAATACTATGCCTTGGTTGATGAACTTATCAGTTACCGAGACAAATTGCGAGCCGGACTCCCTCGCTGCCAGGAAGCGCTGGAAATCGGCTTGGCGATGCTCAAAACCGCCGGCGATTTAGTCTCCATGTTCGCGCTTAACTATGCCGGCCTTGCCACGGAAGACATTCCCTACCTTGAACCCTTCGAAAAGAATTCGCATCTGATTATGACGCGAATCGATGAATGGGTAGACGCGCTGGCGCTCGACGAGGCGGTGGTCGAGTCGCAATCGACAGTGACCTACTACGTCACCGCCAATCCCTACGCCAATATCCGCGCTTGCGCTTCCACCAACTGCGACATTGTCGCCACGGCCCAGAATGGCAAAGCGCTGGCTGTCGTTGACGATTCGGCTGACTGGTTTGAAATGCGGCTGGAAGACGGGCGAACCGCCTTCATCGCCGGCTTCCTGATGAGCAAAACGCCACCGGAATCGTAGTTACACTTTGTCGATGCGCCTTGCCTCGCCTCTGCCGTCTATTTGTCGCGGACGAGCTTTCCTACGATTGCCCTCTTATGTGCCCTGTCTGCGATCATCTCAAGCGCGGCCGGCTATAATGACCGCTCAGCGCGCGTCGAGATGTCGATAAGGACCGATCATGCGAATTCTCCTGTATGTTGGATTGATCAGTTTGCTAACCATCCTGCCGGCCTCAGCGGCGCAGGAGAGCAACCTGCCGCCCTGCACCATTGCGGAACTTGCCGCCGGTTATGATGTAGTGCCCGGATATGAGGCCATGCAGGATATGGCTTTGCAGATCAGGACCTTTGAGGACCTATTGAACTACAGCAGGGCGCAGATCGAATGGCGTGTTCAAGCCTGGGCGGCGCTGCCGCTCTGTGCCGAACTCCATCCGCTTGGCCTGCAAATGAGCGAGAATTCTGATGCCTTTGTTTCGGCAATACTGCTGGATGTTATCGGCGTAGCTCGTGAAGACAACCCCTACGTAGAATTGCTGAGCAGCGGCGTGGACACGCTTCAATCTCGCGCAGACGCGATCAAGTCAGCCATTCAAAGCGGACGCGCGGCTGCACAACAGCCTGAATCCGTCAGCGGCTTACAACGCTGTACAGATGACCAATTGCAGGGCTTGCTCAATTCCGTGATTCCGGAATTCCAGCGTGTGAGCGCCACCGGCTTCGAAACGATCGAAGCGGAAACGGCAGGAGTGATTCTGCAGTACCTGGAAGCAATGATCGTGTGGCGCGAACAACTTTGGGCGAGCCTCCCGCCCTGCGCCGAAGCCTATGATCTGGGCTTGTTCATGTTCAACTATACCAGCGATATTTCGAAGATCTCGATACTGGATTTCGCCGAGGTGTCGCGCGGCAGCAACCCCTATCAAAGTGAGTTCTTTCGCGGGCTGATGCGCTTTGGCGAGTTTTTGGATTGGCTTGAGGCTGCCGGCGACGGCTATTACAATCTGCTGCCCTGCTCTGAAGCCACCATTGATCTTGCGCTATACGATGCGTTTACGGAACAGCTGAGTTTAGCCGAAAGCCCGGGCGAGACTATCGATGACCTTCTTGAATACGGCCGCTCCCATATTGAGTGGCGGGAGCGCCTGTGGTCACATTTGCCAAAACTTCCCGCTTGCGCCGAAGCCTTCGAAACCGCCGTGCTCTCAATCCAGATCACCGGCGATGGCGCCGCCTTCACGTCCATCGCTCGCATCCTTTACGATTTCATGGAGATTGCGCAGCCATATCAAGATAGAGTAGCCGCCGCTGCCAACCGTCTAGTCGAGCTGGACTCCTCGCTGGCTATGGTATGGAAGACGGAGACCGCATCAACCGCCAGGGGATTGCCGTCTTGCCTCTCCGCCGATATTGACGGCATATCTGGCAGCGTAAGCGGGTTTTCCGAACTTGCCGAGCAAGGCATGGCGGTGGAAACGGAAGGCGACCTGATCAATTACATCAAATCGCAGTTTGCCTGGCGCGATGGTCTTTGGTCAGCGCTGACTGGCTGCGCCGAAGTATTTGAGATCGCCGCATTGATGCTGCAAACCGCTGGCGACCTTGCCATTAAAGCCGCCTTTGATCTGGCCGGCTCCCCAGCCGACGCCAACCCCTATCCAGCGCAAATTAGCCACAGTCTTGGTTTGATTGAGCGATGGCGCGCTGGAGAACGGATCCTGGAGGGGGAGACGGCGCAAGCAGATCAGTCAGTCGCGACAGAGACCTATTATGTCACCGCCAATCCTTACGCCAATATACGTTCCTGCGCCTCCACCAATTGTGAAATCGTCGCCACGGCGCAGAATGGCGAAGGCTTGACCGTCGTGGACGATTCAAGCGACTGGTACGAAGTGCGGCTGGACGATGGGCAGACCGCCTTCATCGCCGGTTTCCTGATGAGCAAAACGCCGCCGCGCTGATCTTAGACTGAGCAAAAGCGGTTATCCTGCCGATTTGAGCTTAGCGATTGGACGGAGTTCAGGCCTCAAACCAAAACCTTATCTACGGCGCTTTCGGAATCACCGCTGGCGGGTTACCCGCCGCATGATGCTTGGATCAGATTTTGCTACCAATTTGAGCGCTTGTTAAAGTTGGGGCCTGGCCGATGTCAAATTATCCGAGGTAGCGAAATGCGAAAACTGTTTTTGTTCTATCTGTTTTTCTCGCTTCTGGCCGCGTGGGCCGCAAGCGCGAGTGCCCAAGATCTCCCAGCCTGTAGCCAAGCCGAATTACTGACGCTTCTTAGCACCATACTGGTTTCTGAGGTATTGGACCCGCCGCCGCTGCGGTCACTGTCCGACATACAGGAACATGCGTCAACATATGTCGACAGCCGTGACACCGATTACGCGCTGCTGCCCTTGTGCGGCGGAAGCGTCGACTTATATCGGCTGGCAACGGTAATCGAAGGCGACCTCATCGGGAAACTTACCGTCAGCATGGCGGGCGTTCGTGATAATTCCAACCCATACATCACCCGCGTACCCGATTACGAGACACGCCTAAATGACTACATCGCGGCATTCTCCAGTTCAGAAGAGGAAGCCGACGCCGCTGAGAATCGCACTATCCCCGCTTGTACCGCCGACGAGACCGAGACGATTGATACGCTCGCATCCGAATTTGAATCGACCGTCAAAGCCGCTACCATGGTCGGCGAGGCGGTAGGTTGGCTGGGTTCGCTGGACCGCGTGCTGATGTGGCGCGAGGAGAGCCTCCCCTCAATACCGAACTGCCTGGAAGCGATCGAAGTCGGTATCCTCTTAAGCAAAGCGGCAGGCGACGCGGCGGCGCAGTTCGCCTTCCGACACGCCAAGATCGCTGACGGCGATAATCCCTATATCGCGACAGTCGCAAATGCCCGTCACGTGTTCGAATCCTGGCGCGATCATGTCAAACTCACCCGCCCCGAAAATGAGGGCGCCACCGTACTTGTGCTCGGGCAAGCCAGGCAGTTGCCTCCTTGCAGCGTCGGCGAGATCGCGCAAGCCTACGCCACAATTGACGAAATCGTCATGCCCCTGGTAGAGACCAGCTTGCAATTCGAGGATCAGGATGACGCAATTCGATACGCGGAAGCGCATTCGCAGCTGCGCAGCGGCATCCTCTCGGAGACGCCGCGCTGCGCCGAAGTTTTCGAGGGTTACTGGCTGGCGCGCCAGCTGCTAGGCGATAGCGTCTCTTGGTCGGTTTACAACTTGATTCGTGGACGCGGCGATCGCAATCCCTTCTTCGCGCACGTAGTGGATACCACGAGACAACTCCGGGCGTGGCTGAGGGATACTGAAGCTGATCTGGACGGCGCGGAGGGCGATTCTGCAGCTCCGCCGGAACAGCGCGATTTGCCGGCTTGCTCGACCAACGAGATCACCTACACATTGGGCTACCCGCTGATAAACCACTCCGAATTCTTCCGGGCTGCCTTTGACGTTGAAACCTGGCAAGACGTGGATTCGCTGATCAAATCATCCATCGCGTTAAGAGATCAAGTCTGGTTTCACATGCCCCGCTGCGGAACGGCGCTAGAAATTGGGCTGATGATCCGGCAGTCAGTCAGCGACATTGTCAACTTATACATCCTGAACAATTTCGTCGAAGATGCCGACGAAGTATTGTACGGACTGCACCTGCGGGAAGGCTTGGATGCCTTGGACAAACTCAAGGACATTCTGCTAGCTGAGGATGAAAGTGAAAAGGCGGCCGCGGCCGGCGGATCGCTATACTACGTCACCGCCAATCCTTACGCCAATATCCGCTCCTGCGCCTCCACCAATTGTGAAATCGTCGCCACGGCGCAGAACGGCGAAGGTTTGACGGTCGTGGACGATTCAAGCGACTGGTACGAGCTTCGGCTGGACGATGGGCAGACCGCCTTCATCGCCGGCTTCCTGATGAGTAAAACGCCGCCCGATTCCTAAGCAGCGGCTTTTCGCGCCGGGCACATCCATACGCTGAGATACGACTTCGCTACGCCAGCCCTATGTATAAACATGGCGGCGCCCCGGCGCGCGCAAAATCAGCTTATGATGTTCCTTGAACCGCAAGACTGGGACGGGAAGGTCTTTCGATGAGATTCTTACTCTTGATGAGTCTGCTAGCGCTGATCTGCGGCAATTCGCTTGCGCAAGAACAAGACAGTCGCTTGCCCCGCTGTTCTACCGCGCAATTGGCTTCGGCCGCGTCCATGAAGAATGACTTTGATCCGGTGCTCATTTCCGGCGCCAGCGTCGAAAATCTGAACGATCTGCTTGACTTTAGCGCAGCCCATCTCGCCTGGCGCGATGAGATGTGGGCGGAGTTGCCGCACTGCGACGAAGTATTCAAATACGGCTTTCTGCTGGATCAGATTGCGGAAACGCTCTTCATGGGTCAGACGCTCGATCGCGCCCTGGTCGATCCCGATGACCACCCTTATGCCGAGCGGGGACTGCAATACGCGCAGGAAATGATCCGGCTAGAGGGTCTCTTTGAAGAAGCGGCCGCCGATCATGCCGCGGCTGTGGCAGCGCCCCTGCGTGCTTGCGGCAGCGACGAGCGTCTGCTCATCGCCGGCGACATTTGGGAGGATATCTCCAACATTTTGACCGCCGCATTCAGGGTTGAGACGCTCGACGAATTGCTCAGCGTCCTCGAATTGAATCTCGCCTGGCGTGCGGAAGTCTGGTTGCAGCTGCCACCCTGCGCCGAAGCCTACGAGATCGTGGCTTGGACCTTTCGCTTTTCCTCGGATGTGGCCAAAACCAATGTGCTTGATCTTTTTGGTGTCAGTCGGTCGGATAACCCTTACTACAGAATGGTCCTGGAGGGCTTGATCCAGCACTCGGATTATGGACAATGGGTGGAGACAGCCGGCATCGATTATTCAAGCCTGCCATCCTGCGTCGATACGCCAATTGACAGGGCGCTTTATGCCGCGCTGAAGCGCCATCGCGACCTGGCGGAAGTCCCGCACGACACAGTCGAGGAACTGCCGGAATTCGCGTCCGTTCACATTGAATGGCGCGAGTCGCTATGGGCGGCCTTGCCCGAGCTGCCCGCCTGTCGCGAAGCTGTTGAGACGGCACTGTTGACGTTGCAGATTACGGGCGATGCCGCGGCCGTGGCCGCCCTTTCAACCGGCCGAATCGGATTCACAGAGCTGAGCGCCGAGTATCAAGAACGAGTCGTGAGCGCCGGCGACAGAATCGGCGAATTGCTTCAATCATTGGAATCCGCGCCGAGCACTCGAGTCGCAAGTCAGGCGGGCGCGCTCGCCACATGTTCCGCAAGCGACCTGGATTTTCTCTTCGATGACTTGCAAGGCTTCACCACGCTGCAGCAAGAAGCATTTGCAATGGAGACGGCGGACGAACTGATCGCCTACATAAAAGCCTACCTGGAATGGCGCGACCGGCTCTGGTCCGCTTTGCCCGGCTGTGCGGAGGCAATTCAGGGCGCGGCGCTGATGATGCAAACGCTCGGCGATTATGCGGCGCTGATAGCGATGGATCTATCCGGTGTTCCTGTAAACGCGAATCACTACCAGACGGAGCTAGAGCGCAGCACCGCTGCCTTGAACGAATGGCACAGCGCAGTTTGGGCGCCGATCGAAGGACCAGTGGCCACACCGGGACCCACTACCACCTACTATGTCGATGCGGACGGATCCGCGATTGTGCGTTCCTGCCCCGCCGTCGACTGTGACAGGATCGGTATCGCCGCCGACGGAGAGCCGTTAGACGTCGTCGATGATTCCGGCGACTGGTTCGAAGTTTATATTGGCGCCGGCATGGTCGGCTACATCCAACGGGATATGTTGAGCAGCGTGCCACCTGGGACTGAGTGATTTGCCGCGTCGGACTTGATAGAGGCAGCAGACTCTCGGCGCGCTAGCCAGCCAGGATCCGGCTCGCCGCCGCCAGCGCCGCTCCCAACTCGATATTGCGATTGGTGCCGCTGCCGCCGCCGATATGCGGGCACAAGATCACATTATCCAGCGCGCAAAGCGGGCTTTCGGCCGGCAAGGGCTCATAGGTGAAGACATCCAGCCCGGCGCCAGCGATGCGGTTCTCGCTGAGCGCGTCGATCATCGCGTCTTCATCAATGATGCCGCCGCGGGCGATATTGACGATGTAGGCGCTCTCTTTCATCAGCGCAATCTGCTGCGCGCCGATCATGCATTCGGTAGCCGGCGTATGCGGCGTCGCTACACAGACATAGTCGCTTTCGGCCAGCAACTGGTCCAAGTCGGCGTAGGTTGCGTCAAATGCGGACTCGAGCTCAGACGAGAGCGGCGTCCGCTTGTAATATAAGTTCCGCATGCCCATGACGCTCGCGCGCCGCGCCAATTCACAGCCGATCTCGCCCATGCCGATGATGCCCAGCGTTTTGCCGACCACTTCGTGGACGCGCATATTGTGCATCCAGTGGAAGGCGATCTTGCGCTCGGCCGTGATCTCAGGCTTTAGCCCGCGATAACGATAGGCGCCAACCGTCACCGATTCGTTGGAGATGACCAGGTCCTTGCTCAGCGCCAGAATCAGCGTCATCGCCAGCTCCGCCACGCAGTTGGGTCCCTTGCGCGGCACACATTCAAAGGTCAAACCGCGCGCGCGGACGGCATCCACGTCAATATTGAAGTAACTGCGTCCCAGTTTCAGTACTGCCTGCAGCTTAGACATGGCCGCCAACAGCGCCTCATCGACAGTCGCCGTGCCAGCGATTATGCCCGCGACGTCATCGCTCGCCAGCGCCGCCAGGTCAGCGGATTCATCGGCGCATACGATACGCAAATCCGGATAATCCGCCGCCAAATCGGCCGCCGCCGCGTCGTAGCCTTCATCAGCAACCAATACCGTCTTCTTTGACTCGTTTGAGTCCGCCATTTCTCTCATCCTTTTTGAATTGCGACTCTCGTCTTCTGGTTGATTTATCTGGACCAACACTGCAAATAATTGACTAGCGCCAGGGGCAAAAGCAGCAGAGATTATAGGTTTGCGCTGAACACCTGTCAAGCAAACCGTAGGCGCGCGCAGGGTCCTAAGGCAATGCCAGGAGCGGGTGAAGCCTAAATCAGCGCCTATTTGTTATTCCACAGGTGATATGGTACATTCTCACTTTCACAATTGAAGACACGCTCGCAGGCGCCACTTTTCTCACTTGACCGCTGGCTGGCCAACGCGTCTGCCATGAGTAACGCTACGAGGAGAAATCTATGGGATTAGCAACAAATGCCGACCACCTGGTCGAGATGGCTGTCGTCGGCTACGTCAGCCAACCGACCGTGCGCGGGTATATCCCGCACGCCTCGGGCGAGGCGATGATCTTGCCCGGCATGTCCGGCTTCATCTACGGCGTCCGCGTCGGCGATAGCGCCTTTGATTATGCCGCCGACCACCTCGAACCGGGCGCATCCATCGCCCACCCCGATCTCGATGCCGATTACGCCATGCACTACCTGACCTGCATGGGCAATCAAGCCTTTCTCATGAGCGGGCTGGCGAAAGGGACCGAAGGCATCGTCACTGGCGAACACGCGCGCCTGCTGGTGGACTTCCCGCCGGAAGCGGCTGACCTAATCAACGTGGGCGACGCGGTGCAGATTCGTACCCTAGGGCAAGGCTTGCAACTCAGCGACTATCCGCATATCACGTTGAAGAAGTGCAGTCCGCGGCTGATCGAAAGCCTGCCCATCGAAGCCCTTGACGAGCGCAAGATCCGCGTCCCGGTGACGATGGAGCTGCCGGTGCGCATTATGGGCTCTGGCGCCGAGCTCAATCCCGATTTCGTCGATCAGGACCTGATGTCCGGCGACCGCGCCTTGATGGCCGAGCTCGGCATTGATCAGATGCGCCTCGGCGACCTGGTCGTGGTTAATCATGCCGACCACCGTTACGGACGCGGATACAAACCTGGCGCCGTCACCATTGGGCTCTGCATCCACGGCGACTCGGTCATGACCGGTCACGGACCCGGCATCCTCACCCTTATGACCTGTGACGAACCCTGCATCGAATGGGTTATCGACCCCGAAGCCAATATCGCCAATTACCTGAATATACGAGAGGCATCATGAGCGCAAAAAACAACGCGAATCAAGTCGTCAGCGTATCGGTCCAAGGCGTCATTACGCCGCCGCGCATGCCGCCGCTGCCGGCGATGCCCTATTCGCTCGCGGCTGATGGCAGTCCCTTCCTGCTGCCCGCTTATGGCAGCATCGTCTACAACGTCGCCGTCGGCGACTCGGCTTACGGCTGGCTGGCTGATTGCGTGCATCCGGGCGTGAGCGTCATGATGGGAGACGCCACCGGCAACCGTGGGCTTAACGTCCTGTCGTGCGTCGGCAACACCGCCATCGTCATGACCGGCAACGCCCAGCGCGCCCGCGGCGTCGTCACCGGCAAAACAGGCCGCTTCTCCGAACATGTCATCATCCACTTTGAACAGGATGTGCTGGAGCAACTCGCCATCGGCGACAAGATCGTCATCAAAGCCAAAGGCGTCGGCATGAAATTCGATGACCATCCGGACGTGATGCTCAAAGGCTGCTCGCCTGAGTTGGTGGACGCCCTGGAAGTGACAACCAATAGCGAAGGCAAACTCTCGGTGCCGGTGGTGGCTGCCGTGCCGCCGCATCTGCTGGGCGCTGGCGCGGGCTTGGTCAGCGATGGCGGTTCCATCCACATCCAGACGGCTGACAGCGGCGCGGTCAAAGAAGCGGGCTTGGATAACCTGCGGCTGGGCGATGTCGTGGCGCTGACCGATTACGACAGCAGTTGGAATCACGGCTATTTGCGCAACGCGGTTGGCATCGGCGTGGTGGCGCAGGGGGACAGCCCGCGCGCCGGTTACGGGCCCGGCCTCACGCTGGTCATGACCTCCGCCAGCGGCGACATCGCGCCCATGGTCACGCCGGGCGTGAATTTGAAGGAGTTGCTTCTTTGATTTGGAGACCCCCACCCCAAACCCCTCCCCCATTAAGAGGGAGGGGCTTTTCTGCGCGAATCTCGGATTCTCATGCTCCCCTTCCCTCATTTTGGGGGAAGGGGCCGGGGGATGGGGGCACAGGAGGAAACTATGTCCTATATCAAACACATGGCATTTGCCGTCAAGAGCGTTGACGACACGCTGAAACGCTATCAAAGGCTGCTGGGCCTCGGTCTGGACGCCCGCGTCGTCACCGCCGAAGTAGCGCGCATCAAAGTCGCCATCTTTAACGTCGGCGATATCGAATACCAATTGAACGAATCGCTGGACGCCGATGGGCGCTTTAGCCAGTGGATCGACCAACGAGGTACCGAAGGGCTGCATCATATCTGTTACGCGGTACCCGATATTGATGCCGCGCTGGAGTCGGCGCAGGCGGAAGGCGGTACCTTGAAAGAATGCAGTTCCTGCAAGGTGACCGGCAGTCACCCGCACCCGGAGGGTTATGTCGCCTTCCTCGAGCAAGAAACCGGCGGCATCGAACTCGAGCTCATGCAGGTCTACACGCCGGAAGAGTTGGAACAGTACAAATCAATCCGCGGAATCTAAGAATATGCCCGTCAGAATGGTCACCGTAGAGGTCGACGCGCTGGATGCCTTCGTTCAGCGCGCTTTCCTCGCTATGGGGCTCTCCCAGCGCGAAGCCGTCATCTGCGCCGACGGTCTCATGAGCAGCGAGCTGCGCTGCCTGCCGGGCCAGGGGCAAGGCGTCGCCCGCCTCACCGGCTACTACGACCGCGTATCCAATGGCTTGTACCAGCCGGGCGCATGCATTGAGATTGTCAGGGAGACGCCCGCGCTGGCGCTGATTGACGCCAACATGGTAATGGGCTCGGTCGTTGGTCAAGACGCGATGGACATCGCCGTCGCCAAGGCGAAAGTCTGCGGCATTGGCGCCGCCTTCGTCTACAACAGCACCCATTTCGGCTCCTCCGGCTTTCATGCGCGGCGGGCGCTGGACTCAGATTGCGTTGGCATCGCCATCACCAACGCCGGCGCTGAGATGGCGCCCTGGGGCGGACGCGAAGCACGTGTCGGCACCAACCCCTGGGGGCTGGCGGCGCCAACCGGCGGCGACTTCCCCGTCGTGCTCGACATCGCCTTGACCACCGCCGGCAAGGGCATGATGCGCTGGCATGAGCGCGAAGGCCTAAAGATGCCGCGTGACTGGGCGCTGACCCCAGACGGTCACGAGACCGACGAGCCGACGGCGGCGATGGCCGGCGCCTTGCTAGGCATCGGCGAATACAAAGGCTACGGCTTATCGCTATTCACCGATGTGCTGACGGGCGTCATCACAGGCGGCGGCTTCGGCTTGGCGCCCTACCAGGATCGCTCGATCGCCAAGCTGGATGTCGCCCATACCTTCATCGCCATCGATATCGATTGGTTTATGCCGGTTAGCGAATTCAAGGCGCGAATGGACGCTTTCATCGCCGAGATCAAGAGTAGCGCTCGGCGGCCCGGTTTTGTCGAGATCTTTGTGCCCGGCGAAATCGATCACCGTCGCGAAACTGAATACCGCCGCCACGGCGCCCAGCTCGATGCTGACGTATACGAAAGCCTGCGTCAATTGGCTCTCACACTCGGAATCGCGTTTGACCTTTAGTCGAAGACGCGCTGTAGGGGCGAGCCACCGGCTCGCCCGTACGCAATGGCGGACGGTCGCCCACCTGGGAGAAACACAACTGCATGCAAACGCCACAAATACTCAGCCGCCCGCTAGCCCAACGCGTCGCCGTCCTCGACGATCCGCTCTCGCCCGACGACATTACGCCCGTGTTGCCCGCCTCGGTAATCGAAGCGGCGACTTCCGCCCTCGACCGCGGCGAAACCCATTACACCGACCGACCGGGCATCCCCGAATTTCGCGCCTGGGTCGCTGATCATCTGCGCGAGCGCTACAATGTCAACGTCGGGCCGGCGGCGGTCACCATCACCTGCGGCTCGACCGAAGCGCGTTTCGTCTGCCTGACATTGCTGGCTTCGCCCGGCAGCAAGGTAATCTGCCCGGGAGACAGTTCGCGCATTCGCGGCGCCGCGCATCTCGTAGGCGCGAAGATCGTCGACGCCATTCGCGATGATGTCAGCCTGCTCTACATCACGCCCGATGATTATCGCGAAACCAGTATCGAGCTGCTTCAGCGCGCTGAGGAAACCGACTGGTGGATCATCTACGATCTCAGTTTCGCCAAGACAGATCCACCTTTTCATCCGGCGCAAAACCCGAAGCTCGCTTCCCGCGTGGTCACCATCAACTCGCTATCAGAGCAAATGGCCGGCTGGCGGCTGGGCTGGATGGCTGGCTCGGAGATGGCGCTGCGCCTGCGCGCTGGCAAGCAAGCGATCACCATCTGCACCACCGCTGTTTCGCAATGGGCGGGGCTTGAATGGCTGAGGTCGCTTTACTAACCCCTCCCCCGACCCCTCCCCGAGGCATCAGGGAGGGGAGACTTGTAAGCGAGACCGCTTTTGTGCGACTAAGTGAGTGCAACTCAGACCGTAGGACAGCGCAATCATGATTACAGCGAATCCAAACATTCCCGAAGAAGTCCGCTCGGTCGCTTCTGACGGCACGCAACTCCGCTACGCCCTGATGGAAATGGCGCGCGAGATGGACGATGTTATCGCTCTCGGGCGCGGCGATCCCGATCTGGATACGCCGCCTCACATAGTCGAAGCCGCTAAAGCCGCCATCCGCGACGGACGCACGAACCCCACGCCGGTCAAAGGCATGGACAAGCTGCGCGCCGCCATCGCCAAGCACATGCGCGAAGTCAATGGACTGCCGGTGGACGCCGACAATGTAATGGTCACCACCGGCGGGCAGGAAGGCCTCTTCCTGGCTATTCAGGCGCTGATCGATCCCGGCGACGAAATCCTGGTGCCGGATCCGCGATATTCGTCTTACGACGATGCCGTTCACCGCGCCGGCGGCCTCATGGTTGCCGTACCCACCAACCGCGAAGACGCCTTCAACCTGGAAGCGGAAGCGGTCGAAGCCGCGATCACGCCGGCCAGCAAGGCGCTTCTCATCGTCACGCCCAGCAACCCCACCGCCGGCATCGTCACCGAAGACCGCGCCCGCGCTATCGCCGATGTCGCCATCCGCCATAACCTGATCGTCATTGTCGACGAAATCTACGGCAAAATCGTTTATGAGCCTTGGCGCCATTTCAGCATCGGCTCGCTGCCGGGAATGGCGGAACGCACCATCACGCTCGACGCCTTCTCCAAAGCCTACGCCATGACCGGCTGGCGCTGCGGTTATGTGGCGGCGCCGGCGAATGTGATCGACGCCATGGCGCGCGTCAAGCAGTTCACCACTGGACCGGTCGCCACCGTGTCGCAATGGGCGGGATTAGCCGCCATGGTCGGACCGCAAGATTGCGTAAGCGAATACTTGAAAATTTACACCGAGCGCCGCGCCGTATTACTCGATGGATTGGATCGCATGGGCTTCGCTTATGGCGAGCCGCGTGGCGGACTCTTCGTCTGGGCGGATAGCTCATCCACCGGCATCCACGCCGCCGAGCTGTCTTATTTGCTGCTGAAGGAGGGGCGCGTCTTAATCTTTCCGGGCACGGCTTTTGGCGAGCAGTGGCGCGAATACGTGCGCATTACCATGTTGGAGCCAATCGACACGCTGGAAGCGGCAGTGGAACGCATGCTGCCCGTACTAGAGCGCTACCGCCTATGACCGCGCGCATGGATTTGTGATTTTCTAAACGAAATGCGGTATATTTGTGGCATTCGCCGATATGCCAGAAAGGAGCGAGAATCAAAATCTTGGCAAGTTTCGTCAAATTCTAGTTGTACCGACAGGAGTAGAAGATGAATAAGAAAATCCCGCTGATGCTATCGCTGCTGCTGATCATCATTCTCGGGCTTGTGCCCTTGATGAGCAGCGCCCAAACCGTACCGACTCCGGACGATGACACGCTCGTCATCGCCATTAACGGCGAACCGGGCTCGATGGATCCGGCCCAAGTCGGCGGCTCGACCGGCGGCAGCAATTTCCGCATCATGATGCACACCTTCGCCACGCTTTACGAGTTGGGCCAAGCTAGTGGCGCCATTGATCCCTACCTCGCGCACAGCTTTACCGTCTCCGAAGATGGCACCGAGTGGACCTTCCACATGCACGAAGGTTTGACCTGCGACGATGGCGAGCCGCTGACGGCGGAAGACGCCGCCTACAGCTTCAACCGCATGGCTGACCCGGCCAATGGCTTCACCGGCAACTCGGCTGGCTTCGTTGTCGCTTCCACCGGTTTTGTCGAAGCGCGCGCTGACAGCGAGTTGGACGTCACCATCGTAGCCAGAAAGCCGCAGAACCGCGCAATGCGCTTGGGCTTGTACTCGGAGGTTTTGGTCCACTGCAAGGACTCCTACGAAGCGATGTCGTTTGAAGAAGCGGCGCGCAATGTAGTCGGCAGTGGCCCCTATTCCATGGCTGAATGGGTGCCCGGCGAATACATGAGCTTGAAAGCGGTCGAAGGCTTTACTCTGCGTCCGCAGGGCTTTGAAAATCTGGTCTGGCGCTTCATCCCCGAGCCCTCAACGGCTGTGGCGGAAGTCATCACTGGCAATGTCGATATCTACAAAGAATTCCCGGCGAACCAAGCCGAAGCCATCCGCAATTCCGGCATGGCGGAAGCGCGTTTCTTCCCCGGCACCACCCGCACCTACATCGGCTTCAACCTGAACCCGGACGCGCCCTTCCGCGTTGAAAACCCCGACGATGTTGGCGCCCAAGCCATCATGAGGACCGATGTGCGCGTGGCGCTGCAATACGCCATTGACACTGATGCCATCTGTGAGAATCTGCTGCTCACCACCTGCGAGCGCGCTACCAGCCTGGTCAACCCCAGCAATGCCGATCACCCGACGCTGGAGCCCTATCCCTATGACCCGGCCAAAGCCGAAGAATTGCTGGATGCGGCCGGTTATCCGCGTGGCGAGGACGGCGTGCGCTTCTCGCTCGAGATGCCAGCGCGGCGCCTCACTGGCGCGATGGCTCCCGAGGTGGTCCTGGCGACCGCGCAGATGCTGACCGATGTCGGCGTGCAGACCGAAGCCATCTTCCAGGAATCGGGCGACTGGGTGGCAGCGCTGATCACCCATGACTTGGGTCCCCTCTACTTCGGCCGCACCGGCGGCAGCGAATGGAGCGCCCAGTACGACATGGCGGATATCCCGGGCCACGAAGCCGGCTGCGGTGAAGCCGAGACCAATTACACCAATTGGAACAACGACTTCTGGTGCACCGGTTGGGACACGCTGCCCTCGCTGACGGGCGACCCCGAAGCCGAGCGCGAGCTGGAAATCGCCATGCTCGAAGAGTTCTACAACGACCCGCCCTGGATCATGCTCTTCGCCGGTCCGCGCACCGAGGCGGTCAGCAACCGCATCAACTATCAGTCGCGCGCCGACTACTTCATCACCGGTTACTCCGCGACGCTGAAGGACGATATGTAAGCCCCCGTCCCCCAACCCCTTCCCCCAAAATGAGGGAAGGGGAGAATGAAGTCCCTCCCTCCTTGTGGGGGAGGGATTTAGGGTGGGGGGCGCGTAAGCCCCATGCACAAGTACATCATCCGCCGCCTGCTGCTCACCGTTATCGTGATCCTGGGGGTCACGCTCTTGACCTTCTTGTCCATCCACTTGGCTGGCGACCCGACCTTCTTCTACGTCAGTGAACGCGCCAGCGCCGAAGAGCGCCAGGCTGCGCGCGAGCGCCTTGGTTTCGACCGGCCGCTGCACATCCAATACTTTGACTTTCTTTTCAAACTGGCGCGCGGCGATACTGGCAATTCGCTTACGCATCGGGTGCCGGCTTTTGACGTCGTCATGGAGCGCATGCCGGCTACCCTGGAATTGACCATTGCCGGCTTTCTCCTGTCGACGATTGTGGCATTTCCCATTGGCGTGCTTGCGGCGACGCGCCGCGGTACCATGACCGATGGCACCTTGATGCTGGGCGCGATGCTGGGGCAATCCATGCCCAGCTTTTGGCTCGGTCTTATGTTTATCTTGTTTTTCGGCGTCACCCTGCGCTGGATGCCGGTATCGGGGCATGTGGCTTTTCTCAAGCCGCTTTTCGAGGGCAGGATCGACGAGGCGCTGACAAACTTGCCCGGCGCTATCCGTTACCTGCTCATGCCGACGGTAGCAGTTTCGGTGTATTCCATTTCCCGCAACTCCCGCCTGATTCGTTCCGCTGTGCTCGAAGTGCTGCGGCAAGATTATGTCGTCACCGCCCGCGCCAAGGGCTTGAACGAGCGCCATGTGATGGTCCGTCATGCCATCCGCAACGCGCTGATTCCGATCGTGACCGTGCTGGCGCTGCAATTCGCCTTCCTATTGAACGGCGTGATCGTGGTTGAGACCGTCTTTTCCTGGCCCGGTGTCGGGCGCCTCGTATTCGATGCGGTCAATCAGCGCGATGTGCCGCTGGTATTAACAGCCGTCGTCTTGCTTTCGTTCTTATTTGTCAGCGCCAACCTCATTGCCGATCTTATGTATGGCTTCCTTGATCCACGTATCCGGCTGGAATGATCAATTATCGATGAGCGCCCCTACCGATCCCACGCCCGCGACCAGCAATCGCCGAGTCTCCCGACTCGATTATCAGGTCGATGAGCTGTATACGCCGCAGTCTTTTGCGCGGCGGGCAGTTTCCAGCATGGCGCAAGCGCGCTATCCGGTGGTCGCTGTCTTCGTCCTTGCGCTAATCGCCTTATGCGCCTTGTTCGCGCCGCAACTGGCGCCGAAAGACCCCAACCGCGTCGAAATTTTTGAGACGCTGAAGCCGCCGCTCACCTATGACCGGAAAGGCGAGTTCGAGTTCATTCTGGGCACGGATTCCACCGGGCGCGATGTGCTCTCGCGCGTGGTGTATGGCGCGCGGATTTCATTCTTTGTCGGCTTGGCGGCCGTCGGTCTGGGCGGCGGCGCCGGCACGATTCTCGGGCTGACCGCTGGCTACCTTGGCGGCCGCGTCGATGACATCATCATGCGCCTCGCGGATATTCAGCTGGCTTATCCGTTCATCCTCTTCGCCATTATGATGCTCACCATTCTCGGAGAAGGCGTTCTAAACCTTGTCCTGGTTCTGGGGATTGGTCAATGGGTGACCTACGCGCGCATCGCCCGCGCCGAGACGCTGGTGCAGCGCGAGCGTGAGTTCGTCGAAGCGGTGCGCGCCCTGGGCGCCACAGAAGCGCGCATCATGTTCCGCACGATCCTGCCCAACATCCTGACGCCACTGATCGTCATCGCCTCCTTCAATGTCGCCGGCGTCATCCTGTCCGAAGCATCGCTGTCCTTTCTCGGCTTGGGCGTGCCCGAAAGCGTGCCGACCTGGGGCGCCATGCTAGCCAATAGTCGCAATCAACTCTTAAGCGGGTCTTGGTGGCTAGCGGTCTTCCCCGGCTTGGCGATTATGTTCACCGTCGTTTCGCTCAACATACTCGGCGATTGGATGCGTGACTTTCTCGATCCAAGACTGCGCGGCTCGGGTCAAGGCTTGTGAGCGATACTCAAACCCTCCCCAAGGCATTGGAAAAAGTGTATTCACCGCAGTCACGAGGCGCAGATGAATAGTTTGCCTGGACAAGTCGCCGTTGTCACTGGCGCGGCGCAAGGGCTTGGTTATGCCATCGCCAAAGCCTACGTCGCCGAAGGCATGAAAGTGGCGCTTCTGGATATCCGCGGCGATATCCTGCGAGCGGTCGCCGCCGAGTTCTCTCGCTTGGGCGGCGATGTCCTGCCGGTCACCGTGGATCTGTCCGATGCCGCCGACACGCAAACGGCAATCGATACAGTCCTCGAACATTATGGAACGCCCCGCGTCCTCATCCATAATGCCGCGCTGCTGATTACACGTTCGATGCTGGAGATCACGCTGGAGCAATGGCAGACGGAGATCAACATTATCTTGCAGGCCGCATTTATCTTGAGCAAAGCTGTCTGGCAGCCCATGATCGATGCCCGCGGCGGCAGTATCGTTTATCTCTCGTCGGGTTCGGGATACAGAGGCTTCATCGAGGAAGTCGCTTACAACCCGGGTAAGCACGGCATCGAAGGCTTGATGAAATGCCTGGCGCTGGAAGGACGAGCATTCAACATCGCCGTAAATTGCGCCACGCCGGGCGCTCCGATCAACACTCCGATGTCCGATTCCAATTACACTGATGAACAGAAGAAGAGCTGGGTTGATCCCGCACGCCTGGCGCCCGCCTTCGTCATGTTGGCGCGGCAAGACGGCGCGGGACTGACAGGCCACCGCGTCGCCGCCCGCGCGACTGGAAAATGGGATGCGATCAATTTACTATAATTCTGCCATAAAGGCATAGATTTAAATCCAAATTAGTAATGTAACAATCTGCCGTTTCAATGGAAATACCAAACTAATCCATGGCGTGTACGGGCGAGCCGGTGGCTCGCCCCTGTATGCCGAAGAATACTAATAGTTATTCGCATGCCAAACTCGGTGCTAATTGGACACAGAGGAAAAACAACATGACCGAACATTATCTCGACGACAGCGTCACCCAACCCTTCTGGGATAACTCCGTCACGCCGCGCCTGACGATCGAGCCCGGCGACACAGTAGTAATCGAATGCGCCGAGCCGGTCGGTCAGGTCAGTCCCGCTTCCAGCGCCGACGATCTGGCCAACCTCGATTTCGCTAAGATTCATGCGCTTACCGGATCAATCTACATCAATGGCGCCGCCATTGGCGATGCGCTCCAGGTGGAAATACTTGATATGCAGCACAAGGGCTGGGGCTGGACCGGTCATATCCCCGCCTTCGGTCTGTTGCAAGACGATTTCGATTACGCTTATATTCATCACTGGGAACTCGATGGTGAAACCTGCCGTTTCGGCGCCAATGACATCACGCTGCCCTTCGAGCCATTCCCCGGTTGCGTCGGCGTCGCGCCTGCCGAGCCTGGCCGCCTGGATACCATTCCGCCCCGCGTCAATGGCGGCAATGTCGATACTCGCGACCTGGTGGTCGGCTCGACATTTTGGCTGCCCGTCCTGGCCGAAGGCGCCCTCTTCTCCACCGGCGACTGCCACAGCGCGCAAGGTCAAGGCGAGGTCAGCGGCACCGGCATCGAATCGCCAATGACCATCACCATGCGCTTCAACATCCGCAGGGACTTGAATATCCGCGAGTTGCAAATCCTGCGCCCCAGCCCCATGACCTTGGTCGACAGCGCCGGCTACCACATCACGACCGCGCACGGACCCGACCTGATGGAAAATGCCAAGAATTCCGTGCGCTATATGATTGAGTGGCTGGTGGACAATCACAGCTTGAGCGAGAGCCAGGCTTACTGCATCTGCAGCACCGCGGGCGACCTGAAGATCGCCGAGATCGTTGATGCGCCCAATTGGATCGTCGCCTTTCACATGCCCTTGAGCATCTTCGGCTAAACAGTTTTCCTACGACTGCCCTGCGGAGCGGCCGGGCAGGAGCGCCAAAGCGCAAGCATCGGCTACACTGTCCCATATCGCCAGCGCGAGGACGGGGGTTCAACATGCGCATACTCTTGATTGTCGCTGCAATCGCACTGATGGCGACGGCGTCGTCGGCGCAAGTTGAAGACGGCGGCCTGCCGGCTTGCGCCGCGGCGGACCTGGCCGCCCTGAGCCATCGCATCGACGGCATCTATGAACTCTTTGACCGGGTCGGCAGCATTCGCGTCATGGATGACGTCTTGGCTTACGGTCACGCGCATCTTGAATGGCGGCACGGCATGTCGTCGCTTGCTCCGCTGTGCGCGCCGGCCTTTGAAATCGCCATGCTGGCCAATCGACTTATCGGCGATTACGTGCCCCTGATCTTGCTGAACTCGCTCCCGGATGACTACGGCGAAAATCCTTACAAAGCCGGGCAAAGGAGCGGCTTGGCCAGGCTGGACGCGCTGCTCGCCGACTTGACGGCGCCATCGCCCGCCGACGATGCGCCCACGGCCAGAACATTGCCGGCTTGTTCGACTGATGAAATTCAGTTGCTTATCACTTCCTTGTTCCCGGACTACCGCCGCCTGACAACCATGGCCAACGACATCGAATTCACTGTCGATTATTTGGAGTTCGTAGAGGCGCTGCAGGCCTGGCGCGCTACGCTCTTGACCCAGTATCCGCCCTGCGCAGAAGCGATCGAGTACGCCTGGCTGGCCAGCCAAACCATCGGCGATGTATCGGCGCTCTTCGCCTTCCATTTCATGGGGCTTGAGATTGATGAGATGCCATACGACCAACCCGAACGCCAAGGCACCGGGCGCTTGGGTGAGATCGAATTGACGCTGCGCGCTTTTCAACAGTCGGCCGGCGAGACAGGCGAATCCCCCCTCACAGGCGCCGCCGAAACGTTTTCGCCGGAAATGCAGGCGCTCATAGAAACCATGGGATATCAAGCAGTGACGCCAAGCGGAAGCAACTGGCGCGCCTGCACTGCCAATGAGCTCTTGACCATCATCGACCTCATACCGAATTACGACGCGCTCACCACCCGGCTGACGACAGTAGAGACCATGGACGCACTGCTCGACTACAGCGCTGCGATGGTCGAATGGCGCGAACGCCTGGTCTTTGACCTGCCGCATTGTGGCGAAGTCCTGGAAGTCGCCTGGATCATGAGCGAGCATCTGGGCGACTTGGCCCTTATTTATGCCCTCTTTCTAATTGACGTCCCGGTTAGCGAGAGCCTGCTTTATCAGGAAGTGATGAACAATCGCTACGGCCCGCGGGTCTGGGCGGACGTCCTGACGCACCAACTGGAGCAGCGCCAAGACGGCCCCGAGCCTACCCTGGGCAGCGGCAGTTTGCCGGATTGCTCCGCAGCTGAGCTTGACACGATCAACAAGATTCTGACGGATCACTACGCGCTTTATGATGCCGCCGGCGTCATCGAAACGCTGGCCGGTTACGTCGCCTTCAGCGAGTCGCAGTGGGAGTGGCGCGAACGAAATTGGGCGCGGCTGCCCTTATGCGGTGATTCCTTCGAATACTTCCTACGGATGAACTGGACAAACAACGATACAACTGTCGCCGGCGTCCTCCATTTCTTCGCCGATGTTGCCTACGAAGACAATCCGTTTTGGCTCGCGACATCAAGCTTTAAAGAACGGGCGGACATCTTGCTAAACAGAATTAGAGGCATCGACGAAAGTCGATAAGAATGCGGCAGAGACGAGAGTCAATGAAAACTACTGAGACGAGGACTCGACCTTGGCTTGCGCGACGCGCAGCTCTTCTTCCAAGTCCTTAATCTTCGCCTGAGCTTTGGCAAGTTTCTTTCGATATTTCTTGCGCGCAATTTTTTCCGCCTTCTTAACCGCAAGCTTGTTTATGTGCTTCGGCGCCAGTTTTGAAGCCTGCTTTTTCAAGGCTTTTTGCTCCATTCGCGCCAAAGCCAATTCCGCCTGGGCTTGGTCCAATCTGCTTTTTGCCGCATTCAGGCTCGCTCGCAAATCCGCGACCTCCACCATCTGTGATTCCAGCTCCCGCTGAGACTCCGCAATCATGTCAGCAGCGGCCGCCAGTTCCGCTTGCCCGCGCTCAATCTCCGACGCCAGCTCTTGCAACTGCTCGCGCTCGCGCGCCAGTTTGTTTCGCTCCCGCGTCAGCAAGCCCCGCTCCGTCGCCAGCCGCTTTCGCTCCGCTTTCATTTCAGCCAGGGTCATCTCTGATTGTTCACTCATAACCACACCTATCGCCGCTGAATTAACGCTGAATAAATATACTTGACGGTATCATGATATAGCTCTTTGGTCAAACGCTTGCGCCCGTTCCGCATGGATCGCGCCGTCCTAGTGTCGCCTGCGCTGGGCTGTCCTTGCTATAATCGTCAGCGCCAATGCGATTATAGCGAAAGGCAGCCGCATTTGACGAAGCGCGAACTGAGCATCGCCTTTCAGACGGACAGACGCGCAATCGACTACATTAATCTGGCGAAACTGGCCAATCAATACGCCTTCGACGCCTTGACCGTTTATTGCGACGCGCCCTACCATCCCAGCTACGGACCACTCCTGCTTATGGCGCCCCATATCGAGCGGGCGCGCCTTGGCCCGTCCGGCATTCCGCCTTCGCGCATTCACCCGCTGGATATCGCCGCCCAGACCGCTCTCTTGGCTGATTTGGCGAATGGCGGCGTCTACATAGGGTTGGTGCGCGGTGGCTGGCTAGCCGACCATGGCATCAGCGAACTCGATGCGCCGATCACGGCGATACGCGAGTCGATTGAGATCATGCGCGCGCTGCTGGCTGGTAAATCGGCGCATTATGACGGGCGCGTTTTCCAGATCGCCGACCACGTACGCGCGCCCTACCCACTGCCTTCAGACGAGATTCCGCTGCAGATCGGCACTTGGGGAAGGAAGCTCGCGGCGTTGGCCGGTGAAGTCGCCGATGAAGTTAAGGTCGGTGGCTCGGCGAACGCCGATATGGTCCCCCTCATCGCCGGCTACATCGCCGCCGGTGAAGCGAAAGTCGGTCGGCAAAGCGGCGCGGTCAAGATCGTCATCGGCGCGGTTTCGGTCGTCGATGAAGATCGCGAGGCTGCGCGCTGGGTCGCGCGAAAAGCGGTTTCGCTATACATGCCGATCGTCTCCAAGCTTGATCCCACGCTTGCAATCGACCCAGAGTTGATGCGCCGCGTCGAAGCGCTGGTCAATGCGGGCGACAATGACGCGGCGGCGCGGCTCATTCCTGACGAAATTCTCGATCGCTTCATATTCGCTGGCGCTCCCGCCGATATCATCGAGCATTGCGCCCGCCTTTATGATGCCGGCGCCCATCGCGTCGAGCTCGGCACGCCACACGGCGCGGTCGAAGCCGCGACCGGCATCCGGCTCATCGGCGAAAAGGTGATCCCCGCCTTGCGACCCTATATTGCGCTTTAACGGCGCGCGCTGCATCTGATGGCTAAACCTACTCTCACGGAAGACTCAGCTTTTCATCGACTTAGACCGCTACGCTGAGACTAAGTGAGCGTAACAGTCACGCTCGTCCACAGGTAAACGCAAGGACGCAGCCATGACCACCAGACACGCGCTAACCCTCCTGATTCCACCTTTGCTTGCCCTGCCGATTCTCTTTCTCGCCGGTTTGTGCGGTAGCCTTGCATCAGCCCAGGACGCTGTCGGCGATGATTACGGCATCTGGTATGCCAAGGGCAGCGCGCGCGAACGCGGCTCATTCATTTGGCGCCGCGCCCCGACCGGTGGCGCCATCGAAGTCTGCATTCGCAATGATCAATTCTGCGAGGAACGAGACGGCTTTCTCACCTATTTTGGAATCGACGCCGGCCAGTCTTTGGACCGAAGCTACACAATTGTCGTAGGCAGCCGCTTCCCGAATCCCAGGATTGAAGTATCGACCTTCTACGATAGCTTGTACATCGAGGACTATGCCCACCAGCTTGGCGTGGATGTGCGCGAGTTTGCCGAACGCGTTGGCTTGAATCCTATCTGCGACGGGCTCCTCACGGATTTCCCCATCAAGGTCTGCGACAATGTGCAGATGATACCGGTGGGCCAGATTTTCGCCGTGAACGAATTCGGCACGCATGAGTTGGTGTTCAAACCGGTACCCGGCGACATCGGCGCGTATTTGATTACAGTTTCCGCCTACGATTATCGCGACACTGGGCAGTACACCATCAACCTCGTGCAGAACGATTGAGCCGGAAAGGCGGCGAAGAAGGCGCTTCGCTGGCGCGCTTTGCCTCATTGGGCTGCGCCAGCTTTTGCCATGTCGCTACTTTATCGGTATACTTGCGGCTGTCGCACTCGCGATCCTCAATGGTTCTAATTGAAAGGCACTCGACTATGTTCAAGAGACTTGTCACGCTTATGCTCACGGTGATGCTGATTGTGACGCTAAGCGCAACTGGTACCGCCCAAGATGATATGGAGACCTACGTGATCGGCGTCGCCCTGCCGTTCACCGGTTCATTTGGCACCTTCGGCCAAGACTTTGAACGCGGCATTGATCTTGCCGTGGCGCAGATGAATGCCGAGCTGGAGGCGGCTGGTTCATCGATTCGCTTCGAAACCGCCAGCGCCGACACCGAGCAAACACCGGAAGGCGCCGCCCGCGCCGTGCAGTCCATCGTCCAGACCACTGGCGCGCAAGTTGTTGTTGGTCCCTTAACCACCAGCGAAGTCCTGGGCGCCAAGCAATTCGCCGATGAAAATGGCGTCGTTATTGTGGCGATGGCATCCAGCGGCGCGGCGGCGTCCATCCCGGGCGACAATATTTTCCGCGTGATCTATCCGCCTGATACCTTTTCGTCGAAAGCCTTTGCCACAATCGCGCTTGAACGAGGTCATCAGAATATGGTCGTTTTGTACGTCGACGATCCCTTTGGCAATGGCTTGAACGAACATTTCACCAAGAATTTCCAAGCCCGTGGCGGCGGTGAAGTGGTTTCCTTTGGCTACGCGCCCCAATCCACCGAGCTCTCCGCTGAGGCGGCTGCCGTCAGCGCCGCGCTGGCTGGCTACGGTGATACCGCCGGCTTCTTCTGCGTCTGCTTCCCGGGCGCAGCCGAGGCTTTTGTGCAGGTCGCGCAGATTGACCCGGTTCTGACTTCGGTCCAGTGGTTGGGCAATGAAGCGATGACATCGGATGAGATGCTCGAGGATCCCGGTCACGCGCAAACCTTGGCGAACGCCGATTTTGTTACCGTTTCTCAAGCGGCTGATGTCACGCCGCTCACGCCGATCTTCAATGCCGATTTCGTCGCCATGTTCGATAAAGAGCCAGGCATCTTCACCAACTACGCTTTTGACGCCGCCAATATCGCCATGTTGACCATGCTCGCCGCTGGCAACGATGGCGCCGCCGTCAAGTCGATGCTGCCCTTCATCAGCAACCACTACATTGGCACTGCGGTACAAGCCTTCCTCGACGAGAATGGCGACCAAAATGTCGCGCGCTATGGTATCCGCCAGGTGCGGGCAGACGGCTCCGGCTTTGACGTCATTGGCACCTACGACGGCAACAGCGACACGATCACGTATAAGTAGCGGCCGCAGGGCGTCGCACAAATTTCTACACTACATTCGAATCCTGAACGGGCGATCCAGCGGGTCATCCAAAACTTGGGATTATCAACGCGGGCGACTTGATAGGTCGCCCCTACAACATCAGAACTGGGCAAGCCTTGTGTAGGAATCCATGCCGCCTGCTCTGCTCACGACCTCGCTGGTCAACACGATTCAGATTGGCAGCCTTTACGCTCTGATGGCGCTCGGCATCACCTTGACCTTCAGCGTGATGAAGCTGCCGAATTTCGCCCATGCCGAATACGTCACCGCCGGCGCCTACGCCGCGCTTATCGTTTCGCTGTCGGGCGTGCTGAACCCGCTCGTGATCATGGCCGCCGCCTTCATCGTGGGAGCGCTTTCCGCGCTCATCAGTCAAGTGGCGGTATTCAAGCGATTGGAAGGCTCGGAGGTATCGCTATACACCTTGATTCTGTCTTCCTTCGCCGTCGGCTTGATCATTCGCTATATCCTGTTCTTGATGGCGGATTACTTCAATCTCTTTGACCTGCGCATCGGCATTCCGCTGACCATCATATTTCGCGACGGCTCGTTAATCCTCTCCAACCTCTTTGGCTGGGTCGTGCCCACCAGCATCGTCCTGGTAATTCTGCTGACGCTCCTGCTCAATGCGACGCCGCTGGGGCGTGAGATGCGGGCGCTGGCCAATAATATCAACCTGGCGCGCGTCATCGGAATTCGGGTCGAACGCGTCAAGAATTACACCTGGCTGTTGGTCGGCGGCTTGGCTGGCGTCGCGGGCGCGCTCTGGGGCTTGCAAACGGCGGTCCACCCCTTAATGGGTTGGGGCGCGATCATCTCCGTCTTCGCCGCCGCCATCCTCGGCGGCTTATCCAGCTTTTCCGGCACCATTCTCGGCGCCTATGTGGTCGCTTTTTCCGAAAACACCGTAATGCTCTTCCTCAATGTCAATTTCGGCGTCGACCTCGCCTATAAGCCGGCGATACCCTTCGTCATCATCATCGCGGTCTTGCTGATCCGGCCGCAGGGTTTCACCAACTTGATCAGGCGCGCCCGAGACCTGCAGCGATGATCAATATCGACATCGGCGCGACCGCCATCGCTGTTCTGACGCTCTTCGGCATCTACTCGCTGATGGCGATCAGCCTCAATCTGGAATATGGCGTCGCCGGCGTGCCCAATTTTGGCAAGGCGCTGTTTGTATCGATCGGCGCCTACACCGCCGGCATCACCTATACCCGCCTGCTGCCGCTGCTATCCGGCTTCGAGGTCATCCACCCCTGCGGACCAACGATGGGCGGCGCTCTGCAACTGCGTTCGGAGATCATGGCGACGCAGCCGATCGCCGGCTTCATAAACCTCGGTTTGACGATGTTGTTCGCAGCGGTCATCGCCGGCGCTGTCGGTTTCGCCTTGTCTTACGTCACTTTGCGGCTCAAGGAGGAGTGGTTCCTGGCGCTGGTGCTGCTCGTCGCCGGCGAGACCGTACGCATCGTCGTGCGTGGCGCTGACGAGTTCATCTGCTCGCATAATGGCATCTCCAGCGTGGCGCAGCCTTTCTATTTCCTTGATGATCCGCGCGCCAGCTCGCTGCTCTTCATGCTTTTGGCGCTGGCGCTGGCTCTACTCGCCTATCTCTACAGTGAACGGCTGATACGCTCGCCCTACGGCCGCATGCTGAAAGGATTGCGCGAAAATGAAGAGGTAACGCGCGGGCTGGGCAAGGGCATATCGCTGGCGCGCGCGCAGATTATGTTGATTGGCTCAGCTATCGCCGCTATGGGCGGTGTGCTCTTCGCGCTTAACACCGGTTTCGTCAACACCAACGATTTTGTCGTCACGCTCACGCTCGATGTCTGGGTCATGGTTGTGCTGGGCGGCATCGGCAACAACCGCGGCGCTTTGCTCGGCGCCCTGCTCATCGCCCTCATGGATCGCTTCACCCAGGTCGGCGCGATCGCGCTCAACATGAGCGGCTCCGATGTCGAATTCAATTACGTGCGCTTTATCGCCTTCGGCATCATCCTGATCTGGATGCTGCGTTACCGGCCCGCTGGGCTGCTGCCCGAATCCCGCTTGACGACGGGCGCCCACGATGTCCTGCGGCGCGCATTGGAAAAGTAACTCGACCTAGTTGTGAGCGGAAGTAGCGTCATGCGCCTGGATATCATTGCGGCGGCACATCTGAGCGATAAAGAAATGGATGCGCTTGAAGCATTGCACGCGGCAGTTTATCCGCCCAAACCGCGCGCGGAATCAGCAGCGCCGCCACAGGAGTGGGCGCTCCCGCAATGGCACTTCATTATGCGCGATGCGAATGGTCAGCTTATCTCTCATGTCGGCGCAATCACGCGACTATGCTTGTGCGACCAGGAAGAGATCCCGATAGGCGGAATCGGCGGCGTAATGACGCACCCGTCGCAGCGCGGCAAAGGCTACGCTGGCGCCGGAATAAGACGGATGATCGAATTCTTGCGGCAAGACAGGCAGGTCGACATGACACTGCTCTTTTGCGCCCCTCGTTTGCGGAGCTTTTATCGGCGTTTTGGCTTCAGGAGTTTCGCTGCCGATTCCTATGTACGGCAAAACGGCGAAAAGACAATGTTCCCGCGGGACGAGATCATGGTGATGCCCGCCCGGAAACCCGTGCCACAATGCTCGGCGCTGGATTTATGCGGCCTTCCCTGGTGATCAAAGCGGCATTGCGCTGGCGCCAGAGACAAAGAAAGGACGGCAAATGCCACAAGGGTCTGCGCGCCCCCTGCTCGAGCTCAAAAGCATCCGCAAAGACTTCGGCGGCTTGCGCGCGGTTGACGACGTCTCGCTGGATGTGCCGCAAGGCGCCATCATTGGCTTGATTGGACCCAATGGCTCCGGCAAGAGCACATTGATCAATCTCATCGCCGGCGCCACCGATCGCAGCGCCGGGCAGGTCTTGTTCCATGGTGAAGACATCAGCGATCTCGCCTCCGATGAAGTGTTTCGGCGCGGCATTGCCCGCGGCTATCAGGAGCCGGCGCTCTACTTCAAAATGACCGTGCTTGACAATTTGCTGCTGCCAGTCAAGGACCAGCGCGGCGAGCATCCCTGGTATGCCCCCTGGCGGCGCTATTGGCAGCGCGACGAAGCCGCGCACGCGCAAGCGGCTGTCGATGTGCTGGCGCAGGTCCAGCTGCTGCAGCACTATGATACGCTGGCATCCGACCTGTCCGGCGGGCAGATGAAGCTGCTCGAGATCGCCCGCTGCTTGATGGGCAGACCGGAACTGCTGCTGCTGGACGAGCCGACCGCGGGCGTCGCCCCCAAACTGGCGTACGAGATTTTCCAGCAGATCGCCCGACTGCGCGCTGATCATGGCATCACCCTGCTTATCGTCGAGCACCGGCTCGAGATCCTCTTCGATTTCGCCGATTACGTCTACGTCATGCACTTGGGCAACCTGCTTGCTCAAGGCACGGTCGACGAAATCGCCAGCGACGCCATGGTCCGCGAGGTGTACTTTGGGGATTGAGCGGCCAACCCCGGCAATGACGCAATCTGTAGGGGCGACCGACCCGGTCGCCCTCGCCTTTCCATACCGCCTGCGCGGGCGACCCAATGGGTCGCCCCTACACACGTTTGAATTAGAACTTTGGGTACTTGCATGATCACCATCGATCGCCTCACCGCCGGCTACGGGAAGCTGGAAATTCTGCAAGACCTCAGCTTGACCTTCGCCGAAGGGCAGTTCAGCGCCGTGCTGGGACCCAACGGCTCCGGCAAGAGCACCTTGATGAAGGCGATCATGGGGCTCAACACGGTTTTCGGCGGCTCGATCCAATTGAGGGACCGCGAGTTGGTCGGCTTGCGCACCGAAGAAATCCCGCGCCTCGGCATCGCTTACGTGCCGCAACGCGAAAACATCTTTGATGAGTTGACCGTCCGCGAGAATCTGCAACTGGGCGCGCGCGTCTTGCCCAAAGAAGGGCGTCCCGCCGCGCTGAAAGAGCTGTTGGATGTATTCCCCATTCTGGGTCGCCGCGGCTCACAGCGCGCCGTCACCCTCAGCGGTGGCGAACACCAGATGTTGGCGATCGCCATCGCCTGGCTCAGCAAACCGACGATCATGCTGCTGGATGAGCCGAGCGCCGGCTTGGCGCCCGCCATCGCCAGCGATGTCTTCCGCATTCTGCAAGAGCTGCGCGAGCAAGGGATTACCCTCATAGTCGTAGAGCAGAATGCGCGCCGCACACTGCAATATTGCGATTACGCTTTTGTGCTGCGGGAGGGGAGATTGGTGTTTGACGGAACGGCGGACGAGTGCCTCCAGGACGAGGAGACGGTAAAAGGCTACCTGGGTGTGCATTAGGCGCATCGCCCACGTCATTTGTCGAATAGCGCCTCCATCGCCTCGCGCAGCCGCCCGCTGATGCGCGTCGGTGCCCCGGTAAGCCGATCGACGAAGACATGCACAAAATAGCCGACCGCCGCCGGCGCCTCATTGCCCACTTTGAAGACGCCGATCTCGTAGCGCACGCTGGAATTGCCCAGCTTCCCCACGCGCAGGCAAGCATCGACGACATCGGGAAATTGAATCGGCTGCAGAAACTGGCAATGCGTCTCGACAGCGAAGCCAACTTGATCGCCAGCGCTGAAGTCCAGCCCGCCCGCTTCCATCAAATAGCCATTGATGACGGTGTCGAAGAATTCGTAGTAGATGACGTTGTTGATATGGTGATAGACATCGTTGTCGCGCCAGCGCGTCGCTATCGCGCGGCTGTGTTTATAATGTTCGCGCCGTTCGTCTTTGGGGTTCATCCATTCTACCCCCGTCGCCCGTCTGAACCCCCCTCGGTCCCCCATTGGGATGGGGAGGCGCAGCCTTCCTGCCCTCGCAATTTTACGCCGTTTAGGGACGAACCACCGGCTCGCCAGTACGGTCCTCGCCCATACTTAGCCTCCCCCTGACTTGTCGGGGGGACTGGGGGGGTCAAGATGCCTTCAAATCAAGCGCGCAAGAATTGATGCAATAGCGCAAGCCGGTCTTGTCGCGCGGACCATCATCGAAGACGTGGCCCAAGTGTGAATCACAGCGCGTGCAGACCACCTCGACGCGCCTCATGCCGTAGCTGCGGTCCTCGCGCAGGCTGACATTGCCATCGGCAACCACATCCCAAAAGCTGGGCCAGCCGCTCATGGAATTGTATTTGGTAGCAGACGAGAACAGCTCCTGCCCGCAAGCGGCGCAGGCATAGACGCCGGCCGACTTGGTATTGACATATTTGCCGCTGAAGGGGCGTTCGGTCGCCTGCTGCCGCAAGACGGCGTACTGCTCCGGGCTGAGCTGGCGGCGCCATTCCGCCTCGCTCTTCATGACTTTCTCCTGCATGGCTCGCCTCCTTTTTTGCTTCTTGGCTCCGCTTCAGCGTATCCGGCAAGTATGAACGGAGTCTTGCGCCTGTATCAACATTATAATAGAAGGGCTGTCACTGTTGGCAAGTGGTTCTGCTTTGTAGAATAGGTTCGCGGTTTTTGATTGGCGTTTTAGGGTACGCGCATGGCGACAACGGAACATACAATCAACGACGCGATTGCCGAACTGCTTCGCGGGACGCGGTGGGCTTGGCGGGGTCAAGACGTTGTGCGTTCCGAGACGACGGGACTCTTCTCTGAGTCTAAAGGGTTGCGCCCCGACATTTTGATACTTGAGCCATACACCGCGTCAGTGGTGATTGAAACGGAAGTGATGCCAGCGCAATCAGTCGAAGAGGAGGCTGTCGGACGCTTAGGCGAAAAGCTAAGCGGTTCAGATGAAACAGTATTATCCGCCATCGCTCTGCGCCTGCCAGAACGTTTGCGTGATGCGCAAGGAGATACGTTGAGGCGGGCAATCCTCAAGGCGGAAGACTTGGAATTCGCGCAGTACTCCGGGCGCAATCCTGAAAAGTATACGCGCATTCCCCAGAGCGGCTGGCTAACGGGAGGGCTGCATGAGCTGTCGATAATGGCGCAATCCGCTACCATGCCGTCATTCCTCGTCGACGAGGCGGCCAATATCTTGGAGGTTGGCGTCAATGCCGCTGCGGGCCACTTACGGGATATGGAACAACAATATCCCACTGCTGTTCAAAATATTGCTGTGGAACTCAATCAACAAGATAGCATGCAAACCCGACGAATGGCGATGACCATTTTGGTCAACGCTTTCATGTTTCATGAACATCTGGCGGACGGACAGGGCGATTTAGGCAAGGTGAAATCTGTTGATTTACTGGAAGACGAGCTCGGGCGAATTCATCGAATCGCAGTTTTGCGTGAGTGGCGGAAAATCCTGCAAGTAAACTACTGGCCCATTTTCGACATCGCCTGCCGAATCTTAGAGCACATTCCCAGAGCTCCGGGCATTAGAATAATTGATCAACTGAATCGCACCGCACTTAACTTAACCAATAACAACCTCCTACGATCACATGATTTGACCGGCACTGTCTTTCAGAAACTCATCGCCGACCGCAAATTCCTCGCCGCCTTTTACACCAAGCCGGCCTCAGCCGCGCTTTTGGTCGGCTTGGCAGTCAACACGGATACGCTCCTTAACAATGGCGACTGGTCTAATCCAGCGGCGGTAGCTTCATTGCGCATCGCCGATTTCGCCTGTGGCACTGGTACATTGCTGTCTACCGTCTATCAGCGAGTAAGCCAACTGCACGAGTTGCATGGCGCGAATTCTGCAGCTATTCACGCGGACATGATAGAAAATGCGTTCTTAGGCTGCGACATTTTGCCGGCTGCCGCGCACTTGACCGCTTCCATGCTTTCCAGCGCGCATCCGACTGAACAATATCAAGGAGGACGTATCTTCACTTTGCGCTATGGAAGACAGGAAGATGGGACGGTCGCTCTTGGCGCTATCGACTTGCTGCGCGATTTGGCGCTACTCCAAGGCTCGGAAATCACGGCGAAAGCGGCAGAAAGTTTAGGCGAAGCAGAAATGGATGCTTGGCGGAGCGCACCACATGTCTCCTTCGATTTGGTGATTATGAATCCACCTTTTACACGGCCGACGAATCATGAAGGTCGGCATGAAAATGTGCCGAATCCGATGTTCGCCGCTTTTGGCTCGAGCGCGGAAGAGCAGACAGCGATGTCGAATCAAACGAAGAGACTGGCCAGAGGCACTGTCTATCATGGCAATGCCGGCGAAGCCTCGCTTTTCTTGGCGCTTGCCGACCGTAAGCTAGCAAAAGACGGTATGCTGGGGCTTGTGATGCCACTTTCGCTTATGACTGGGGCGTCATGGGAGAAATGCCGAGTGCGGTTAGCGGAGTCATATGAAAATCTGATCCTGATTTCCATTGCCGGTAGTAAAAGCAACGTAATTTCTTTCTCGGCTGATACCAGCATGGGTGAATGTTTGATAATTGGCAAGCGCAATGGACAAAGGCAAACTCGGGCGACTTTTGTCGTACTTGAGGAATCCCCACAACATCCTGCATTCAGTGCAAAGATCGCCCGGCGCATCGGCAAGTTAATCAATGACAAAGCGATACGGCGTTTGGAAGACAGTCCTGTTGGTGGTACACACATTACACTGGGTGACGAATTGGTAGGTTATGTCATTAACGCGCCCTTACCTAAATCAGGTGGATGGAAGCTGGCGCGGATTGTCGATTTTGCATTAGCACAGGCTGCCTATCATTTTGCAGAAAATAGCCAGGTTTGGTTGCCAAGGCAGGCTAAGCCTATCGATATTCTCACATCTAGCGTCAGCCAAATTGGAATCATTGGACCAGTACATCGAGACATCAATGGGACAAACCCTGATGGATCAATCCGAGGACCATTGAAAATACGAGAACTTCCCTCTGATGGCGCGCCTACCTATCCGGTATTGTGGGCGCACAACAACAGGCGAGAACGAACTCTAGCATTTGAGGCAGATTGTGAGGGGATACCGCGCCCCGTCGATACAATAGAACAACAATCCATTATTGACGAAAAAGCCGCGCAGGTATTCGAAACCGCATCGCATTGTCATTCGAATCTCGATTTTGGCTTTAATGGACAGTCGACAGCTATGCAATTTACAGAAGTAAAAACCATTGGCGGCCGCGCGTGGATTTCTATTCGGTTGCCTAAAGTTGAACATGAGAAGACTTTGGTATTGTGGAGCAATTCTTTGCTTGGACTTCTTATGTTTTGGTGGCATTCATCAAAGCAGCATCCAGGCCGCGGTATATTGACAAAAACAACTTTAGCCACCCTCCCCATCCTCGACGTCACCGCCCTCTCCGCCGACCAACTTGCGCAAGCCGCCCAAATATTCGACGACACCTGCCAACTCCCGCTCAAGCCGCTGCACGAGCTCGACATCGACGAAAACCGCAAAACGCTCGACCGCCGCTTCTACGGCGAAGTGCTCGGCTTGCCCGATTCCATCCTCGCCGACGGCGGACCACTCGACATCCTGCGCCAAAAACTAAGCCGCGAACCCTCAATTCGCGGCAGCAAAAAATAACCAGGAGCAGCTATGCCCAAGCAAATCGACATCAGCGAAGTCGCGGCAGGCTTCCGCTTCCTGCTGACCGAAACCTTCGAAAGCGTCCAGGGCGCTTACCTCGACCAAGGCACGTCCTTCTTCGAGACGCTCGCCCAGATCAGCGCGGCGCAAGCCTCCCAGCCAATGGGCGCCTGCGCCACCATCGCCGCCCACGTCGCCCACACGCGCTACTACCTGGAGGTGCTGGAAGATCGCATGTTCGGCCGCGACCTCAGCTACGTCAATTGGGATCAGATCTGGGATGAAGTCAGCGCGGTCGATGAGTTGCAATGGGAATCGATGATCGCCGATTTGAAGTCGACCTATCAACGCATCCTCGGTCATCTCGATAGCGCGGACGATTGGCAGGGCATCACCGAGCTGTCGTCCATGCTCGGCATCATCACGCATAGCGCTTATCACCTGGGCGAGATCCGCCAGATGATGTGCCACCTGGAGACTTAGACATTGCGCCAAGCCACGATATTCCGCGAGCCAGGGCGATTCGGCGGTTGGCCCGCCAATTATGGCATGTGGCATTGGGGCGATGAGATCGTCGTCGGCTTCACCGTCGGCGCGCACAAGACGGTAGCGCGCGGTCACGCCATCGACAAAAGCCAGCCGGTCGTTAATATGCAGGCGCGCAGCCTCGACCGTGGCTTATCCTGGCAAGTCGAGGACTTCAATGGCGCCCGCCCGCATGGACGCGGCTTATCCGCTGACGAGCACATGGCGCCCGGTCTGCGGCTGTCGGAAGTGCTGGAATTGGCGGACGTCCCCGCGCCGACGAAGCCGCTGCGCTTCCAGCATCCCGACTTCGCGCTGATGGCGGCGCGCACCGGTCTGGCGCATGGCGTATTCTCATTCTTCTACTTATCTTATGACCGCTGCCGCAGTTGGGAAGGTCCGTATCGCTTGCCGATCTTCGGCAGCACGGGCATCGCGGCGCGCACCGCGGTTATCGTTCAGAGCAGGCATTCAGCGAACTTCTTCCTCACGGCGAACAAAGCCGATGGCAAGGAAGGAAAGGTCATCTGCGCTCGCACGGAGGACGGGGGCAGGAGCTTCGAGCTGCTAGCCGAGGTCGGCGGCGAACCCCAGGGGGCGGGCGATTTCGCCATCATGCCCGCCGCGTTTGCCCTGCCCGGCGGTTCGCTCTTATGCGCGCGCCGCTGCCGCGCTGGCGAGAGTGGCTTGAGCTGGATCGACCTCTACCGCTCCGATGACGGCGGGCGCTGCTGGCGCTTCCTGAGTCGTCCGGTCGATTTTCACCGGCGCGGCCACAGTGGCAATCCGCCCTGCTTGAAGCGGCTTTTTGATGGGCGCACCTTGCTGCTCTACGGGGACCGCGATGGTCCCTACAATATATGCGCGCGCGTCAGCGATGACGAGGGCAAGAGCTGGAGCGACGAGATCATCTTGCGGCGTGGCGGCGCCAATGGCGATATGGGTTATGTCCGCGCAGTCGCGCTCAATGATGATACGGTGATCGCCGCCTATTACATCAATGACCGGCCGGATGGCGATGGCGAGCGCTTCATCGAGGCGACAATTTGGCAGCCATAACACCGGCTTCCGCGACAAGTGGTCCCGCAACCCTGACTTCCAGCAATTGTTCGAGCGTAACCGGGTCTTCAGTCACGGCGCCTAATTTGTCAGCCAATTCATCGGGGGCTTGTTTCTTGCCGGTTTCGATCCAGTGCACCAAGATATTGGTCGCAACGGCAATGCGTATGGTCTGTCCATAATCTACGTAATCTTTGTCCAAATCAAAGCGCGCCGCTATTTCTATTCCGAATGGTTCCAAAACTCGGCGGAAAGATGACTGAACAATATCCAAGCGCTTGGCAAGCATCAGAAGCTCAATGATGTCGGAATGTATGTAGAAATAGCGCAACAATGGCTTGAGCAGAGCCGCGCGCGACTCGTTGCCGTAAGTCTCCGTGTACTCGATAAGATACTTAATCAGACCATCAAAAACCTGGTCGCAGCGCAATCGCAAAACATCCTCTATTTCATCGAAATGACGATAAAAAGTCGTGCGCCCGACCTGCGCCGCCTCTACCAAGTCTTTGACCTTGATTGAGTCAAAGGGCATCTTGCGCATCAATTTCGCCAAGCCTTCATATAGCATTTCGCTGGAACGTATTGAGCGCTGATCATTCTTGATGTGGTACATTTTCCCGTTTGTGTTCCTCTTGCTCAAAATCGTTTGACAGCCACTTGCCAATAGCATAACATGCCGCACGATAAGAAACATCCGTTTCTTATATCAGCATTAGTAGACATACGTCCCATTGTACAATGTAAAGGAGAAGGAACAAATGCGTAAGACTGCAAGTCGCCTCACACTCGTCATGCTCATAGCGCTAGCGGTAGGCGCTGTAGCGGCACAGGACGAAACTGGATCAGCAGCTTCTGATGCTTCGCTGCTCGAACTGCACGACGCATATTGGGTGGCGGAAAGGGAAGTCGAGGGTCTTCCCCTTCCGGTCACCGTCATCAATGACATGCACATTGACGCCACCACGAATAGCGTCACGGTCTACGCCCAGTCGCGGCTTATGGGTCAGGTCATCGTCCCACCGCAGGTCGGTCCCGGAGAGTGCAGCGAAACGCCCGCAGGTGACTCGGTCTGTTTCCACCCCAATGCGGTCTACTTAAACGGCACTGGTCAAGAGTTGATGGAAGCCGACGGAACGGGGGAATGGTGGGTGAAACATGCCTGGATTCTCGGCGGCGAGGGATATTTGAACTGCGAATTGAAATCTCAGGAAGCATACGACGACTGTATCTGGGCCGAAGGCGAGCTGCTGGACGACGACTTGTCAATGAAGATCGGCGGCCTCGAGGCGGGACAAGGTTTCAATATCCGAACGCCCTTGCTCGATGAAGATCCGATTGCTTACCAGGTGACTCGCTATGGACCAGCGAACAGGGACGCTGAGGCCGGCGCCATTGATCTGACGCCGACCGTTTATGGTGTGCTGACAATGGAGTGTGTGGAAGAAGTAAGCGCATTCGATAATCAAACGCGCAGCTGTCCTGGCAGCGGCGAGGGCACAGTAAAGGCTCCTCAAGTTTCCGCGGCTTCCGCGCCAGCCTCACAGAATCGTTTGTCGATCCCAACAGCGGAACAAGCGGGCTTGAGTATTCAGACGGCTGCCTCCAGCGGTCCCGGCCCGAGCAATACCTGCCTGAACGAAGCTGGTGAAGGCGGCGTAGCGAAAGAGCTGCTGAGGTTGGGAGATATTGTCATGGTCGTACATGGCGGCGGCAAGCCAATGCCCGATGCCGTCTGGCGCGATTTCAGTCCGAGTTTCCCCTGGGTGAAGAATATCAACCGCGATTCGATGTTCAATGACCACTGCTTCTACCGCTCGCCAACAGTCCTGGCCGATTGCGAGGGGGCTGCCTGCGTGGTCATACGAGAGGTCGCCGACTATACCTGGGTTGAATTATCGATTGTTGACGCTCAGGATTGCGTCGCGACCGGTGATGCGACATGCGAGGGCAACAGCCCTGACCCTGGCGCCATCTCGATGACGATCACCCGGAAATGTCATCAGATTATCTATACAGATGAAATCTACCAGTTGGCTGATCCGGCCGGCAATCTCTATGTGATGCATGCCACCGAAACCGGAACACCGGATTTGAACCCGGCGCTGCCGGACGGTTGGACAATGAGTTTGGTCACACTGGATGAAGCGCTAGTAGTCATGCCCTTTGGTGGTGGCGACAATTGCTATCACAATGTGTTGCGAGACAATCTCGGACAGGGTTATCATCAGTATGTCTTTGCGGACGATCAGTATCCGTCGCGGAATTGAGCCTCATATCATAAACTGGCAGCAGCAGACATCTGTTTGCTGTTGCCGGCAAATTTGACCAATTCATGAAAAATCGCACAATTTTCTTAGGCGACAACCTGCCCTGCCTGCGCGGCATCGCCGACAATTCCGTCCACCTCATCGCGACTGACCCGCCCTTCAACAAGAGCCGCAACTTTTACCGCAGCGCGAACGGCGCCGGCTTTCGCGACACCTGGATCTGGGAGCGTGATGTTCAGGCTTCGTGGATCAACCGCATTCGCGCTGAACAAGCCGCGCTTTGGGCGCTGATCGAAGCCGCCCGCCTCATCCATGGCGAGGGCATGAGCGCTTACCTCTGCTGGCTGGCGATCCGCCTGCTGGAGATGCGGCGCGTCCTGCGAGACGACGGCAGCCTCTACCTCCACCTTGACGCCAGCGCCCAGGCTCCAGTCAAGCTCGCGCTTGATGCCATCTTCGGCGTCGAGAACTGCCGCAACGAAATCATCTGGCATTACAAGACCGGCGGCGTGAGCAAACGCTGGTTCAGCCGCAAACACGATACCATCCTCTTCTACAGCAAATCGTCCAAGTACACCTTTAACCCGCAACGCGAAAAGTCCTACCTCAGCCATAAGTACGGTTTCAACAATATCCACGTGGAAAAGGACGCGAAGGGCTACTACCGACAGGTTGCGATGCGCGATGTCTGGGATATCCCCGCCCTGCGCGGCAACCAGCCGGAAGCGGTCGGTTACCCGACGCAGAAGCCGCTCGCCCTCTACGAGCGCATCATCCGCGCTTCGAGCAACGCGGGCGATTTCGTGCTTGATCCTTTCTGCGGCAGCGGCGCCACCGCGGTCGCCGCCGAGCGCCTCGGGCGGCAGTGGCTGGCGATGGATATCTGGGACGGGGCTTATGAAATGCTCTGCGAGCGGCTAGCGGCGGAGGGACTGACGCGCCTGCCGCGGAAGATCGGTTCTCGCATTTAGTTTGGGATCGGCTGGTCGGCCCGCTTGAACGCCCGGGGCGCTGAGTTTCGCAAATCGCGGCATATTTGCCGCCCGCGTCTGTAAGATTTCCTTAACTCGAATTCGGGAAAAACACTGTATACTGGTACTGTAGGCTTACCTGCTAGCATAACAAGTTAAGGGAGTATTCAAAATGCGTAGATCAATTCTTGTACTGGCTCTGCTGCTGCTGATGTGTAGCGGCGCCGTCCTTGCCGATATGCACGGAGCAAACGCCGGAGTGGCGGCTGTGCCTGTCGGCGCGGATGGCCCCGGCATCGCCTTCCCCGGCGGCGCTTACGAATTTGTCATCCACGCGCAGGACGGCGACACCCTGAGCTTCGCTACCATGCTCGCCCAATCCAACGATGGCTTCCTGGCGCCGAATGAATACGGCATCGCCCTCTACGATATGGGCGCGCCGGTCAGCGGCGATGTCACCGACCAGGTCTATTATTGGGATCTCGGCACCGAGCGCAATGAGCCGATTGGCGAAGGCATGTACCAAGCGCCGCGTCAATCCGCGCCCAATACCGGTCCCGCAGGCGATGGCTTGGTTCGCCTCGCCAGCGAGCTCGGCGACAACTTGAGTTATCCCACCGCCGATGAGCTAGTGGCAGTGACGATAACCGCCGGCGATATGGGCGAATTCACCGTCCGCATCGATAACGTCTCCGATACATCCATGTATCCCGCGTTCACTTCGCCCATCACACCCGTCTTCTGGATCGTCGAATCACATGACGACATGATGATGGACGATGACATGGATGACGACATGGACGATGACATGGACGATGACATGGATGACGACATGGACGATGACATGGATGACGACATGGACGACGACATGGACGATGACATGGACGACGACATGGACGACGACATGATGGATGACGACATGGACGATGACATGATGATGGATGACATGATGATGAAGCAGGGCATCCTCTTCACCTCCGGTCAGCCCGACTACGGCCACGGCTTGGAAGCCTTGGCGGAAGATGGCGATCCCTCAGCATTGGCTGCGCATCACGGCGTCATGATGGACGACATGATGATGGGCGATATGATGATGAGCGACATGATGAAGATGATGGACGATGACATGATGGACGACGATATGTAATCGGTTGTCCTAAGCGGGGCGGCTCATTCCTAGGGTCGCCCACCCGCCGGAATTAGGGGCGACCCATTGGGTCGCCCTTCTTGCTAATATGTCGTTCCCAATCCTGCTTGCTTTCGCCCCACTACTCCCAAGCCATCGAATACAGCACAAAATCACTGGTGGTGATTCCGCGCGGCAAGGACACAACCGCGATGGCCATATCCGCTATCGTCTCGGGACGCACCAGAATTGACTTATCCATGCCAGGCGAGGCGGCTTCGCGCATCGGTGTGTCGGCCGGTCCCGGCGAGATCATTACCACGCGGATGCGTTCTGGCTTGAGTTCGGCTGAAAGCGACGCGGTCATGCCTTTCAGCCCGACCTTGGCCGCTGTATACGCGCTGACCGTCGGGGCGGAAATCGCGGTGACCAGGGAGCCGATGTTGATGATGCTGGCATTGTCGCTGCGGCGGAGATTGGGCAGCAGCGTCCGCGTTACGATGTAAGGCGCGCGTAAATTCACCCGCAAGATGTGATCCAACTGCTCGTTGCTCGTATCCTCCATCAGCGCAATCAGCCAGTCGCCAGCGCAATTGACCAGCATATCCACGGTCTGCTCTCCCAGGGCGCGGCCGAATTCCGCCACCGCCGCGTCATCGGTCACATCCAGCGTATGGACGCTCGCGTCCCCGCCCAGCGCCGCGATTTCGTCGGCGACCGCCTGCAGTTTGCTCTCTGTCCGTCCCACGAGCAGGCAATTGACGCCAGCCTGCGCAAAGCGCAGGGCGATGGCGCGGCCTGTGCCCTGCCCGGCACCGGTGATTACTGCTGTTTTCGAGTTCATATTGTCGCTCTATTCGCCGCCATCAATCAGTTGACGCAGCCGCGCGATATGCGCAGGACCCGTTTCGCAGCAGCCGCCCACAATCGCCGCGCCCGCCTCAATCCAGCGCTTGACTTCCCCCGCATAAACCTCGGGCGACAGGTCGGTTCGCGTCTCAAGCTGCACGACGCCACCCCGCTCCTCCCATGAGGTCGGTATTTCAACGAAACCGTTGGCATATCCGCCAAAGGGGATGCCACTCGCCTGCAATACTGGGAGCGCGGCATAAACGCTGTCGGGCGTACAGCAATTGATGAGCAGCGCGTCCAGCGCATAGGCGCGCGCTTGCGAGATCACATCCCCCAGCTTTTCGCCGCCGCGCAGGTCGGTTCCGCCGTGGTCGACCAGTGTCAGCGCCAGCCAGGTCGTTTTGCCCCGTCCTTGCGCCGCTTCGAGCAATGCGCGCGCCTCAAAAGACGTGGACAATGTCTCACCCAAATAGATATCAACGTAGGGATCGAGAATGTCCATCATCTCGGCGAACTGCCCTTTCGTCTCGTCATAGGACAGTTCGAACTGATTGATGTAGCTCGCTTCCAGCGGCGGCAGGCTAGTCGCGATTCTCACCCCATCGCGGCCCGCTTCGTCACGCGCGTCAGACGCCAATTCTCCCGCCGTTCGCAGCAGCGCCTCAAAGCGATCTTCTATGCCCACCGCCTTCATGCGCGGCCGCGTCGTGCCGTAGCTGTTCGTGGTGATGACATCGGCGCCCGCCCGTATGTAGTCCACGTGAATCTCGCGCACCAGATTCGGGTCTTCGTAGAGCGCGGAAACCGCCCATTCTCCGTAGCCGGCTTTGCCTCCGCGATTGTAAATCTCCTGCCCCATCCCACCATCCAGCAGAATCGGTTTCCCGTTTTTTGCCATCAATGGTCTCCCATTCCGTCATCGCCAGGCGATTCTAGCATGTTTGCTTCGGCGCCACAAAGCATCCCCGATATGCCTTTGTTGCGTATAAAGCAGGCAATAGCACATCAGTCTCTTGACAAACTTAGAACATTTGTCTTATCATGAAGCAAGGTTGTGGCTGCGTTTTGAGCCCTCCCTTGGAAAGGCAGCGTAGATGGATAGCTGTATCGGTACGAAAAGCAAAGCGCCGAGCCGCTCGCTGGCTCTCCTTATAGTTTTGCTAATCAGCGGGACGGCAATTGGCATCGTCCTTGCCTTGGGCTTCAGTCGACTTATCGCCGACGCCTGCGAAGGCGCCCCGAGCTGTCAGAGACCGCTATTGGCGCTCTTCGGCGGAATTGTCTTGCTCCATGTATTCAATATCATCGCGGTCTTTGCCCTGGTTGCCCATCTCAACCGCAACAGCGAAGAACGATTGCTGGATGCGCTTGGGCGGTGACAATCTTTTCAGCCATGCTTACTACGGCTGGCTGGCGCATAAGACCAATTCTGCTATAAAGATGGTTGTGAGGAGAAAGCAAATCTGATGCATCAAACCATTGCAGCCGGGAAAAAGGAATCGGCGGATCCATGCGCCACCTTGGTCGTAGGCAATTGCGTTGACGTGATGCGCAGTTGGTCCCCCGATATCATTCGCTTGACGGTTACTTCCCCGCCTTACGACAAACTACGCGACTACCAAGGCTATGACTTCCCCTTTGAAGATATTGCCGATCAGCTGTATCGCGTGACAGCGCCGGGCGGTGTCGTCGTCTGGGTAGTCGGCGACCGCATCAATGGGGGGCGCAGCCTGACTTCATTTCGTCAAGCCATCTATTTCCAAGAGATCGGATTCGCCGCTCACGACATAATGATTTACCAAAAAAAGAACACGCCCTTCATGCGCAGCAATGCGTACACGAATGCCTATGAAATGATGTTCGTCATGTCCAAGGGCAAGCCCAGGACATTCAATGCGCTGAAGGTCCCGACGCGGCGGCAGGGTTTTGAAATGCTGCCTCATAACAAGCTGCCCGACGGCATCAACAAAAAGACGCTGAAGGAACTCAAAAAAGAGAAGACGCGAACCAATATCTGGTCATACGCCGTCGGTCTCGGCGGTACGACGAGCGACAGAATTGCATTCCAGCATCCCGCCGTGTTTCCAGAAAAGTTGGCAGAAGACCACATTAAATCGTGGAGCAATCCTGGCGATCTCGTTCTTGATCCCATGTGTGGCTCCGGGACGACCGGCAAGATGGCGCTTTTGAACGACCGAGAATTCATCGGCATTGACATTTCCGCGGAATACATCGAAATTGCGCGGCGACGTCTAGGCGAATCCGGATTGCCAGCCATCGTGCGGCACGATTCCTAGCGCCCCGCTCAAAACATCGTGCTTTCATTGTTGTCAACCATGTCGGCAATCTGGCGCTCGCAGCGACGGCCTGGTAGCGCGCGCAAATGAGGCTGGCGCAAACTGTTGCAGCGATGTTAGGCATGTCATTTAGCCGAGCGACAGGGTCGTGACACAACCCCCTTACCATTCACCGGCAATCTCGCTACAATAGACAGTAACGCCTTACCCCGAGCAGATTGAGCCGAGCCATGGAAAATGTGAAGATCCCGACCCTATACCCGGTAAAGCAAGCATTGCCCAAGGGCGATCCAGTGGATATCGAGAGGACGCTCGAATCCGACTGGGAGCGGCTGGGCTTGAAGGACCAAGTCCAGGGCAAACGGATCGCGCTCGGCTTCGGCAGCCGCGGCGTCGCCAGCATCAACCTTATCGCCAAAAAACTGGTGGCGCTGGTCAAAGCCTCCGGCGGCGAGCCCTTCATTGTGCCCGCCATGGGCAGCCACGGCGGCGCCACGCCAGCGGGCCAGATCGAAGTGCTTGACGGCTTGGGCATCAGCGAAGAAACGATGGGCTGCCCCGTTCGAGCCACCATGGAAGTGGTCGACACCGGAATAACCAGCACCGGCTTGCCGGCTTACATCGACAAGAATGTTTTCGAAGCCGATGGGCTAATCATCACCAACCGCACCAAAGTCCATACCGACTTCCACGGTCCGCACGAAAGCGGCTTGCTCAAAATGCTGGCGATCGGCTTGGGCAAGGAGACCGGCGCCCGCACCATCCACCAGCAGGCCACGGTCGGCCTGCGCGATTATATGCCCGTCATCGCCCAGCACTTGATCGACAATATCAACTTTGTCGCCGGATTCGGCGTGGTCGAAGATGGCTATCATGCTGTCGTCCATCTGGAAGGATTCACCGCCGATACGGTGGTCGAAGGCGATCAACGCTTGCTGCAGCAATCGCGCGAGTTGATGCCGCGCCTGCCGGTCGAGGACATTGATGTACTGATCGTCGATGAAATGGGCAAGAACATCAGCGGCGCTGGCATGGATACCAATATCATCGGCCGCTGGATGGTCGAAGGCGAGCTCGAACCAACTTCGCCGCGAATCAGGCGCATCGTCGTGCTTGACCTCACGCCGGAGTCTCATGGCAACGCCACCACCTACGGCTTTGCCGACTTCATGTCGAAGACGCTTTTCGACAAGATCGATTTCCAAAAGACGATGAAGAATATGTTCACCAGCGGCTCGCTGAAACGCTGCCGTATGCCCTTGTTCTTCGAGACCGATGAGGAGACGATCAGAGCGGCGGTCTATGACGCTTTCCGCAGCGACCCGTCGCAGTGTCCGAACGCTCGCGTCATGCGCATCAAGAATACACTCGAAATCGAAAGCCTTTGGGTCAGCGCCAATATCCTGGCAGAGTTGACCGGTCACGAGTCGATCACGGTCGGCGAAACCGCAGTACGCGCCGCCGGAGGCTAGCTCTACGCATTCCAACTGAATCTGTAGGGGCGACCCTTGGGTCGCCCGCTGATGCGCGTAGTTTGTAGGGGCGACCTATCAGGTCGCCCGCTGAAGCATAATCTTCGTACGGGCGAGCGGCGGTCAGTGTCTACGCGACCCGTGGCTCGCCCTTGTCTTTGCAGCAAGTCCTACGACAGTCCCATCGCCCGCAGATTCCGATAGCTGATCGCCAGGCTCTCAAATGGATCGCGCTGGCAAATGTCCTGCTCGACGGCGTACCACTCCACGCCGATGCGCTTGCAAGCCGCCAGCATGCCAGCGAAATTCATATTGCCTTCGCCCACTTCCGCCATCGCCTGTTGCGGACGACCGCCATCATCTGCGGGGATCATGACCATATCTTTCAAATGCACCACCGGCATCCGATCCTGCATCTTCTCAATCCAGACCACTGGATCGGCGCCGCCGTGCTGCACCCAATAGGTATCGATCTCGAATTGAACATAGCGCGGGTCCGTCTCGTCAAAGATCAGTTCGAGCCCGCACTTATCGCCGAACCGGAGAAATTCAAAACTATGGTTGTGGTAGCTGAAAGTCATGCCGGCCGCGTGCAGCGTCTCGCCGATGTCATTCGCGATCGCGGCGAAACGGCGGAATCCGTCTTCGCTGTCGCGATACTCTTGCGGCATTCCGCCAATCGCCACATGACGCGCGCCCCATAGCTCATGCTGTTCAATCACCGCGTCGGGATCGCGCAGCAGCTGCTCCACCGAAGAATGCGTATTGCAGATGGTCAAGCCGTTGTCATCGGCGAAGCGCTTGACTTCAGCATCGGGGATGTCCCCGATCTGTGATACTTGCACCGCCTCATAACCGATGGCGCGGATCTTCGCCATGCTGGCGGCGAAGTCCTCCCGCGTCTGGGTGAATTCGCGAATCGTAAACAGCTGCGCGGCGATCTGTGTCTGTTGCATTCGGCATCCCTTTCTTTCGTTTCGTCCATACTTCTAATAGTTCCCATAAGGATTGTAGCGAGCGCTTGCCGACGGCTGTGAAATTCATCTGTCAGCTTTCCGACGAATTAGCCCCCCCTCTCCAATGCTTTGGGGAGGGGGTTGGGGGGAGGGGTAGATCCAGCAATATATTGCTCCAAGAGCGCAGCAAATTCATCGCCGTCGAAAGGCAAGTCGACCATCTGCCGCTTTTGCGCCGACAAAATGATCGCATTGTTGATGGCGACCGAGTTCAACCCTTCTTCCGCTGGCGCGAATAAATCCGCGCCATGCAATATGGCATCGGCGAAGTTCTCGATAATGTGCTCGTGCCCATGCGAGGACCTGGGCTCGTATTCAACAAGCTTGCGCGTGTACGGCACCGCTTCAAAGCCTTTCTCCGATTCGCGTATCTGTTTAATCGACGACCATTCATTGCGGAAGAGAAGGATCTCGTCGTCCTGATACACCAGCTTGCCATTTTCGCCGGCGATCTCCAGCCGATTGGTGCCGGGCGATTCGCCGGTGGTGGTGATGAAATGCCCGACCATGCCGTTTGCGTGCTCGAAGTAAGCCGTTACCTCGTCTTCCACCTCAATCCGGTGATGTTTGCCAAAACTGACGAATCCCTGCGCTCGCGCCGGCATACCCACAATCCATTGATAGAGATCCAAATTATGCGGGCACTGATTCATGAGCACGCCGCCGCCTTCGCCACGCCAGGTCGCGCGCCAGCCGCCGCTGTCGTAATAACTCTGCGTACGGAACCAATCGGTAATCAGCCAGCTGCAGCGGATCAGCTTGCCCAGCTCGCCCTCCTCGATCAGGCACTTGATCTTGCGCCAATGACCCCAGGTGCGCTGCATGAACATCGCCGCGAAAACGAGATTGGGATGCGCCTCTTTGGCGGCGCAATAGCCGTCGATCATGCGTTGGGCTTCATTGACGTGCACCGCGATTGGCTTCTCGACCAGCACATGAATGCCGCGCTCGAAAGCCATTAGGCTCATATCGGGATGATCGTAATGCGGCGTCGCGATGATCACAGCATCCAGTTCTACCGAGTTGAGCATCTCCTCGAATACGGAGAATTGCGGCCTGTCAGCGACGATCCCGGCATAGTCCGGTTCATCACATTCGCGCTGGCCGACCACAGCTTTCTCGGCCGCTTCGTCGGTTTTGGCGTCTTCATCGCCAGCTTCTGGGGCGCCATCGCTCGACTCCCCGCTTGCTTGCGGATCGAAAGCGGCAAATGCGGTCTCGACTCGTCGCAAGTCTCGATCGCAGATTGCGGCGAGTGTTGTATTTGGCAAGTCAATCACATGCTTTACATGCTTAGATCCCATGTTGCCAATGCCGACGATCCCAATCCTGACTTTGTCCCTGTTCATAACCTTGGCTTTCTGTTTTGCGCCCCGTATCAGCTGTCTCTCAGCGGGAAATCGCCATTTCATTCACCGTCCCTTTGGCGGACGGACCTCGCACATTTAACCACAGCAACTATTAAACGAGCAGGGCAATTCCTCAGCAGCCGTCCGTCAATTGCTATCACGCCTAGCCGCCAGCTGCGCAGCGTTCACTCCACCCACTGGCGCAGCGTTGACAGCAGCTCCGCGCGCGCTGGAGGCTTTTTCAGATAGCCGTCGGCGCCCAGCGACATCGCCAGCTCCTCCATCTCCAGCACTGAACAAATCAACACCGGTATCTCCGCCGTCGCCGGGTGGCTCTTGTAACTCTGCAAGAGCTGCCAGCCGTCTTTCCCCGGTAACATCACATCAAGGATGATGCAGAGTAGCGGCGTGCCCTGCGCCATCGCCAAAGCTTCGCGCTCATCCACCGCCGAAATCAACCGGTAAGGCAAATTCGCCAGATAGCGTTTGAAAAGAACAGCCGTATCCGGGTTGTCATCCACGATGAGAATATTGTGGACCGCTTGTTTGAAAGCCACCAGGATCCGGTTAGTTTCAACGACCCAATTTATGTCCGCCTTCAAGTGCTTCATTAACTCGCTTGCCGTCGCATCCTCCCGCAAGCCGTTGCAGAAACCGGCTCCGTCCACTTCCAGCGCTTCCATCGAAATCGATATGACTGGCGCGCGCTTGACCATCGCGAGGCTAATTTCGATATCGCCCGCGGCGTCGGTCGCGCCGATCAGCTCATTGAGCAAGTAGATGACAAATTGCCGAAAGACCGGCTGCGACAAATGGAGCGTGACTTGCTCCGGCGACTGCGCAACGTGAATTACGATGCGCCGCTGCCGCGCGATCACCTGCGTCGCCATCACGGCCGCCTGAATTTCCTCAACTGGCTGGAAGGATCCGTGACCGCTTCCGGCAATGAGATAATCCAGTTCTTCCGCCAGTGGCTGCGCGGCCGCGGCCGCTTCCGTGCCTGGATTGGCGATATGCTCATCCCAAATGATCCGGCTGATCGTTTGGATCGCCCGTTGATGCTCGCGGTAATATTGGCGTTCGCTCAGCGCCAACTCGACGAGTACTTCGTTCGTGCTCCGTTCTTCGACATAGCGCAACTGCAGAATACGGTAGAGGCGGTTGCCGCGCGCCGTCGCCTTCTGTTGATCTTCCCGCCGCAGATCTTCAATCGTGTCCAGAACCTTCCCCCGAATGGCGCGCATGCGCTCATTGCCGCTGGCTTCCCGCGCCAAACTGGAGGCGACCGGATTCTCGGCCAACTTCAGATAATCGTAGAAGTTGCTTAAGAGATCACGGATATGTTCTTCAAAGTCACTGCCGTATGTCGACATTCCGATACCGCCGAAGATGGCAGAACTATGGCAGACGAACGTCAGTCGCGCCGCGCTACAGTGTAAGCAGGTGGAAGAGACTATAGCCGACGTGGATAGCGACTTTCAATGAACGACCGGCTGACAGGGAGCGCATATTCGCTCACGCATCACTAATCATTCCACCGTAATCTAAATTGGGCTGGAAATGGAGGCGCTGATAAGCAAATGACCCGTTCACATTTCCGCACGTTCACTTGTTATGAATCGAGGTGAAGAAATGCATCGCAAAAAGTCTCTCTTCCTCTTGCTCTCGGTCCTGATTCTGCTTGTCGGCGGGGTCGCTATCGCGCAAGATAACGGACTTAAACTGACCGGCTGGCCCTACGAAGTTGATGTCGTCACCGAAAACCTCGGTCGCTTCACCGACCAGTCGGGCCATGACGCCGTATTCTTGCCCTTCCCCAGCAACGAATACCGCGACAAGATGGTCGCCAGCTTCGTCGCCGGCACCGAGTTTGATGTCGCTTACGTCCGCGACAGCTACCTGGCGGAATGGGCCTCGGCTGGCTGGATTCTGCCGATAACCGGCCGGCCCGGCGCTGATGAATTGCTGGCTGATTTGCCCGCGGGCATCATCGAGCAGATGTCTTACGATGGCGAGGTCTACGGCTTGCCCTACTATTCTGGCGTCCAGACGATGGCTTACAACGCGGCGCACCTTGAAGCGGCCGGCATCGCCGCGCCACCGGAAACCTGGGACCAAATGCTGGAACAAGCCCAGATGATCAAAGACGCCGGCGTGGTTGACTATCCCATCCTCATGCAGCTGCGCAGCGGCGAGAACTACCTATTGCGAGAATGGGAAACACTCACCGCCTCACGCGGGGGCCGCCTCTTCGATGACGATTTCAACCCTCTCTTCCATCTTGAAGGCAGCGCGGCCTGGCAGGCGCTGGATTGGTTGACCGAAGGGCTGGACGCGGGCGTCATTGACCCCGCTTCACTGACCGATGATGACGGCACGCTGCTGATGGCGGCCGGTACCACGAGCTTCATGACCACCACCGACTACACGCTCAAGGCGATGAACGATCCCGAACAATCGAATGCCGCCGGCAGCATCAAAAACGCGCTGATACCGGGCACCGATGAAGTCCGCAGCGGCACCTGGGGTTACGTCCGCCTGTACGCCATCACCAACAATGCCGAGGATGAAGACGCCGCCTGGCAGCTGGTCCAATTCCTGGGCGGCAAGGATGCCACCGGCGTCTATTACGTGCCCAAACGCTGGGCGCTGGAATTTGGCTTGGGCTTCTCGCCGGCGCCGCTCTACCAAGACGAAGAAGTGCGCAACTCCATCTCCGGCTGGATAGACCCAGACCTGCTCAGCGAGCAATCGGAATACGCCATCTCGCGCCCATACCGCTTCGTGCCCTTCTTCTCCGATTGGGAAATCGGCAGCTGGGGTCCGCTGCAAGCCGCCATTCTCGGCGATGCTGACAAAGGCGAAGTCCTCAATGACCTGGCTGAAGAATGGAATGAGCTGAAGGAAGATTGGGGCTACTAACCCCTTGATGGCTTCGTAGTGGCCGCATCGCCATCATCATGGCTCTCGCTGGAGCTGTTGATCCGGCCACTTTTCGTAGCAAGTCTCCCCCCATCGCTATGGGGGGAGATTTAGAGGGGGGTTGAATACCATACCCGTGCAATCCAAACTCACCACAACACGCAAAGAACTTTCCCAAGGTACACTGGCGATCTTCTTCAGCGCGCCCGCTGTCTTGATCATCGCCGCTACCATCCTGGCGCCCTTCTGCATCGCCGTCTTCCTGAGCCTGCACAATTGGAATCTAAAGCGCCCGGGCCGCGAGCGATTCGTCGGCTTGGAGAATTACCTCGATTGGCTCACCGACAGCGACTTTTGGGAGCCCTTGCGCACCACCTTCACCTTCGCCGTCTTCGCCGTCGTGCTCATAGTCTTACTCTCGCTGCTGATCTCGCTTCTGCTGAATGAGAAGTTTCCCGGTCGCGGCATTTTGCGCGCCTTGCTGCTGGTGCCCTGGGCGATTCCCTCGGTAGTCAACGCCCTGCTTTGGAAATGGCTGCTCAATCCCCAATATGGCTTGGTCAACGCCGTCTTTTTCGAGCTGGGCATCATCACCGAGTATCAAAATGTGCTCGGCAGCATGCCCAGTGTCATGATTTGGCTCGTCATCGCCTATTCCTGGATTCATATCCCGCTGGCCACCCTGCTCTTGCTTTCCGGCTTGCAGACCATCCCGGGCGATATCTACGAATCAGCCATCGTGGACGGCGCCAATATCTGGGGGCGATTCGCATTTATCACGCTGCCCCTGCTACGCCCGATGCTCTCCATTGTCATCATTTTCGAGATGATCTTCGCCTTGAAAGTATTCGATATCATTTTCGTGCTCACCGCCGGCGGACCGGCCGATGCCACCAATGTGCTCGGCTGGACAATCTACACCGAAACCTTCCGCAAGCTGGATTTCGGGGCGGGCAGCTCGGTCGCCATGCTGCTGGGCGCGATCACGCTGGCGCTCGCCATCTTGTTCTACGTCATTTTGGACAAGGGGGCCGAACGATAATGAAAGCGCGCGCCCGCCTCCGCCTCGTTGTCATCTATCTCTCCGCGGCGCTTGTGCTGGCGGGAACGGTCGGTCCTTTTCTTTGGCTGGTCAGTTCCAGCTTTCAGTACGAACGACAATTACTGAACCGGCCGCCGCAATGGCTGCCCAACCCCATCGTACTCGATAGCTATCGCGAAATCTTTGAAGGCGCGGTCCTGGGCGAAGCATCGGGCGTGCCCTATCAATCACGCATCTTCCTGCGCTCTTTCGCCAATAGTTTCTTCGTCGCCGGCAGCGTCGCCGCGATCGCCGTCCTCGTCGGCGCTTACGCCGCCTATCCGCTGGCGCGTTTGACCTTCCGCGGGCGCAGCGTCCTGCTCTTCGGCATCCTCGCCAGCCGTCTGATTCCCGCTCTCTCCCTGGCGATTCCGATTGTGCTGGTCGCCAAGACCATCGGCATGAGCGACAAAATCGTCACCCTCGTCTTCATCAATCTTTCCTTCATCCTGCCCTACGTGATCTGGCTGCTGCAATCGTATTTCAAGACCATTCCCATTGAGCTTGAAGACGCGGGCCGCATTGATGGCTGCAGCCGTCTGCAAGTGGTGCACAAGATCATCTTGCCGCTTTCCCTGCCCGGCTTGACCTCAGCCGGCATCCTCGCCTTCCTGCTCACCTGGGGCGAGTTTCTCTTCGCCCTGCTGCTCTCGGAGACGCCCGCGTCCTATACCAGCACCGTGGTCGTCTCGCTCTTCGCCACCGATGTCGATGTGAGCTTCGTCAGCATCATCACCGCCGGCGTCGTCTCAGTCATCCCGCCGATCGGCTTCGCTCTCATCTTCCAGCGCTTCATCATCAGCGGGCTGCTCTCCGGCTCGCTCAAGGGCTGAAATTCGGGCTTCGCTTCCGTCACCCGGAAAGCAAGGCCGCGTCTCCTCTTTCAGTTCGCGTGTACTCTGCTGGCTTCCTATAACTGAGCGTACGCGACGTAATCGGTGGTAGAATCACGCCAAATCAGCGCCCGAAAAAGGAGACCCGCCCATGATCCCGCTCGCCCAAACTGGACCGATGACCGAAGACGAACGTTTTATGTTCGAATGCTATGGCTACCTCATCATCGAGGATGTGCTCACAGATGAGGAAATCGATGAGGCGCTCGCCGCCTCCAAACGCGTGCATGCCAATACGACCGATGTATTCAGCCCGATCGGCAATACTTACGAATCTGAACCGGCGCTCGCCCGGCTCATTGAGCATCCGTCTGTTATACCCAAGGTGCGCGGGCTATATGGCGATAAATTTGTCATGCAATCCGGCTGGTGCGCGCGGCTGGCGGCGAAGGGCAGCATCGTCGGCTGGCACCAGGATGGCTCCGGCGCCTACGGTTTCGAAAAAGTCGGTTATCCCGTTCCCCTGCTGCAGCTGCGCGCCAGCTTCAGCTTGACCGATCAATCACATGAGAACATGGGCAATATGATGCTGATCCCCGGCAGCCACCGCAGTCCCTTCCCGCTGCCAGCCGACAAACGACGAGAAGTCGAGGTCTCGCCAATACAGCACAATGTGCTCTGCCGGGCTGGCACCATGCTGCTCTTCCACAACGGCGTCTGGCATTCGCCCATGCCCAATGACGAAGATTTCGACCGCTACAATATGCACTATATCTATAGCCCGCCCTGGTTCCGCCGCGCCGATCGCTTCCAGACCGATCCCGAGGTGCTGGCGGAGATGCCGCCGCTGCGCCGCGCGCTTATGGGCGACTACGAAAGACCCGACGCGCCCTTCGCCGGCGGCGTTCCGGAGATTCCCTTCGAGGAGTGAGCTTTACCCCTCGACATCCTCACCATCGGCGAAGCGCTGGACCAGTTAGATTCGTTGGTAAAGCAGCTGGCGACATGATATAATATCCACTCAGATGTATCTGAATCTGTGTTGATTGCATAGTCAGGAGTCTGATTATGAAGACCACGTGGTTCTTAATGCTTGTCACCGGTTTTCTTCTCGTAACCGTCGCGTCAGCGCAGGAATATTTCATTCGAGTGACTTATAGCACTAATTTGCGAGAATCGTATAGCCTTGACAGCGCGGTCCTTGCCGCTGTGCAAGCTGGAGAAATCGTGCAGGTCATCGGCGAACACGACAACTGGTTGAAGATCAACCGAAACGGGCGCGAAATGTGGATGGCGGGCTGGCTAAGTTATTCACGCGTCGAGGATAGCGAGCAGACGACTTCCGCTACAGGTACATCAGCGCAAATTGACAACTGCTGTCTCGCAGGCTGGCATTGCATTAACGATGAGGAATGGACAAACGGATTACAGGCTCATCAAAGAAATGACTGCGAAGGGTCGCCACGAATCCCGACCGGTGAGAGCTGTTGTCAAATGGGCTGGAATTGTACCCTCCCATCGGACTGGATAATGGGCGTGTGGTACATTCGGGAGGGCTTGAAATGCGGCATGCCTAACCAAGTCAATTACGCCGGAGTAATCATCGAAGGTTCCGAGTTCTTTATCGCCCAAGTGTCTGAAGCGCTTGATTTGCTCAAGAGCGGAGCGCCAGAGTGGTATGCCTACGTGATTGCAGCCCCGCTAAAAATACGAGAATGGCTGGGCTCGCACACGCTCGAACGGTCGGTCAATATGGCTCTTAGTCATGCCGCCGAAGACGTAATCCGGCGGGCTAGCACCCTTCTGCATGAAAGCTGCCATTTGCAGAGATGGCGTGTCAGGTTGCACCGGTACGAAACTGACCTCCAAAAGCGTACAGAGGAGAACCTGTGCGAGCTGGTGGTAGACGATATGTTGGACAGTCTACAACCGGTACGACCGCACAATGCTAAACTCGAATTTGAAGTCAATCGATTGATCGCTGAAGGCGTAAATATTCACGACTTGGCCAACACGGAACGACAACGAGCTATCCATATCCTTTCGCAGAGACAAGACGCCGGGCTGGCGGATTGGGTCAATTACAGCCAGGATGAAGAAGGCGACGAGACAGCATCCGAGACTGAAACATCAGCGCAAATCGACAACTGCTGTTTTGCCGGTTGGAATTGCGCCTTCGACTTTGACTTCATCATGGGAAAATGGGCTTACGACGACAACGACGGGCAATGCTTTTCACCCAGTCAAGTGACTGTCGATGGCGTGATTATTGAAGGTTCAGATGAATTCATTGACGGCGTTAGCAGAGCGCTGAGGCTGATCAAGGACAGTTCGCCCGAATGGTATACGCTTGCGATCAACGGCGCGCTCAAAATCCGCGAGGCGCCGGGCGGGGTCGGCGCGGGTACGCTGGAAAGGTCTATGAACTTGAAACCTATTGTTGCCTATTCTCCGAGCTTTTCACCAGCGGGACTGGCCGCGGCCATATTGATGTCGAACTGCCGTCTCTATAGGTGGCTGCCAGAGGCAAAGGCGACCTATCCTGATTGGGAACCGCTTGCGGAAGAAGTTTTGTGCGATACAGCAACGCATGACGCGCTGACAGGAATCTTCTCCTGACGTATCCTAACTCTTGGTATGAACCAAGGGAGCTATTGTCTGAGGCTCGATGATGAAGCTGATGCAGATGCGTAAGAGTTGTGGGATAGCGCGCGTCAATTCTTGTCGCAGATCAACTCAAGGCTGACTGAAATTCGCGCCATGCCGCTCGATATCCTTACCATCGGCGAAGCGCTGGTCGAAGTCATGCGTACCGATATCGACCAGCCGCTGAACCAGCCCGGTCCCTTTGTCGGACCCTACCCCAGCGGCGCGCCCTTCATCTTTGCGGTGCAAGCGGCTCGTCTGGGCATGAAGACCGCCGCCATCGGCTCGGTCGGCGCCGACGCTTTTGGCGATTGCCTGCTGAATCAACTTGAAGCGGACGGTGTCGTTGCAGACGGCGTCAAGCGGCTCGCGGAGCAAACGACCGGCGTCGCCTTCGTCGCCTACAAAGCCGATGGCGCGCGAGACTTCGTCTTCAGCCTGGGCGCTGGCAGCTGCATCACCGACGACATGCTCAAGCCGGCGCTATTTGATGGCGCGCGCTGTTTTCATATCATGGGTTCAACGCTGTCGATGAGCGAAGCTGTTCTCTCGGTCTGCCATAAGGCGCTGGATATGGCCATCAACGCGGGCGCGCTCATCAGCTTTGACCCCAACCTGCGCCCGGAACTGCTCGCGTCGGAAAAAGCGCGCATCGCTTTCGCGCCCTTCATCGCCGCCGCCGATATCTTCTTGCCGACGGAAGCCGAGCTGCTCCAGCTCAGCGGCGCGAAGTCGGTGGAAGACGCAATCGCCGACTTGCTGGCGGAGCGCCTCGACCGCAGGATCGTCGTCACGCGCGGCGCGGACGGCTGCAGCGTCTTCACCGCCGATGGTCGCATGGATGTGGCCGCTTATGCCGTGGACGAGGTTGACCCCACCGGCGCCGGTGATTGCTTTGATGCCGCCTTCATCAGCGGCATACTGGAGGGGATGCCCATCAGGGAGGCCGCCCAATTAGGCAATGCCTGCGGCGCCCTCGCCGTCAGCGCCAAGGGTCCCATGGCCGGCGCCAAATCCCGCGCCGCTGTCGAACGCTTCATGCGACTCCGACCTTGAAGTCATAAAGGACTGCAATGGTAGAGCAACCGTTTGCATAGTGGCATGGCTGTATGCGCGCTGTGTTCCCCCCCTCCCTGATGCTTCGGGGAGGGGGCCGGGGGGAGGGGTTATGATGGGGTCTCAGCGATAATCCTGAAACAGATCCCGCGTCTGCAAAGTGCTTTCCAGCCGCCAATTGAGCAGCGCTTCCAGCAGCTCCCGCTTGACCTCCGACAGCGCCTCGTCGTCCCAGCGATTGCGCAGTTCGCCGGGGTCCGCCTCCAGGTCAAAGAGCTGCCCGTAGTCCGCGCCAGCGAAGTGCACCAGCTTGTAGCGCTGGCCGCGAATCATCGTCTGAAAGGGACCTTCGTAATTGCCATCAGCCGGATGCTCGGCGAAGACGTATTCGCGCCCGCGCCATTCCCGCCCGTTCAGCGCCGGCAGCAGCGACTGCGCTTGCATGTCTGCGGCCGGTTGCACGTCCGCCAGCTCGAGGATTGTGCGCCCGATGTCCATCCACTGGCAGAGCGCGCCGACCCGTTCCCCGCCTGAAAACCGCCCCGGCGACCAGAATATCGCCGGCACGCGCGTGATGATATCGTACATCGTCCACTTCTGAATCTGCCCGTGATCGCCCAGGCAATCGCCGTGATCGCTGGTGAAGATGACGATGCTGTTTTCCAGGTAGCCTTGCGTCTCCAGCGCCTCCATGATCTGCCCAACCTGCTGGTCGATCATGCTGACATTGGCGGCGTAATAGGCGCGCAGCCGCTGAAGCTGCAATCGCGATGGCTCCAGCAAATGCACCACCGAATCGTGATCGACCTCGGTGTTGTGCTGGCGAAAGCGGCGATAAGGTGGCGGCTGCCCGTCCAGCTCCGCCTGCGTCACTTCCGGCAGCGGCAGCTCGCGGTCGATGTACTCGGCGGCGGCGTCCGGCGTCGGATCATAAGGCGGGTGCGGACCTGGGAAGCCGATCTGCAAGAAGAGCGGCTCGGTCTTGGGATAGGTGTTCAGCCACCACTGCGCCAGCCCGCCGACGAAATTATCCGAATGCGTTTCCGGCGGCAGGTCCCAACTGAAGGCGCCCATGCGCTCGCGATAATCGTCGCGCTGCCGATAAAGCTCGCGCTGCTGCTTGACCAGACCGCGCGCCTGCAAAGCCTTGTCCCATTCGTCAAAATAGTAGCGCCCTTGCAGGTATCGGTCCTTGTTTTCCACCACGTAGCGCTCATGGAAGCCCAGCGGCGTCTCGAAGGGATTGCTGTGCATCTTGCCGATATTGACGCAGTGATAACCAGCTGTGTTCAGGTCCTCGACCCAGGAATGGCGCCAGCGGTCGCCATTGCGCATGATGCCGGTGACGTGCGGATAGTAGCCGGTGAAGAGGCTGGCGCGGGCGGGGGCGCATGAGGGCGCGGTGATGTGGCAGTTGTCGAAGCTGACGCCCTCGTTGACCAGCCGGTCGAGATTGGGTGTGTCCATGTAGGGGAAGCCGAGGGCGTTGATGGTGTCGTAGCGTTGCTGGTCGGTGATGATGAGGATGATATTGGGCTGGGTCATGGTGTATTCCTTGGCGCAGAGGCAACGGTAACAGGTTAACGCGGAAAGCGCTGTCTCGCAAAGCACGCGCAATTACAGCGTATGAATGAACGTCGGGGAGGCGTCGTCTTGCGTCAAGCATCGGCGAGAATCGGTCGCTACGATGGATGGACAAACGATGTAGGAGGTGACTGATGCCTAGGTCTGTGATTTTCGTGATCCCCATTTTCTTGCTCGCGTTAGCCCCGCGAGCTTTGGCTTGTGGTGGCTACGAAGTGACGCCCATAGAGCAAATGCTGGAATTCTCCGAGCTTGTCGTGTCGGGTCGTATCGTATTTGTCGATGACATCGGCGTTAATTTTATCTTGCAAGTGGATCGCTATTTCAAGGGCGGCGGCGGCAATTACCTGCCGATCGTGAATACGCGTCCCGCATTCTTTTATGCCGACACCGCGCGAGATTATGAGCACGGCTGCGGCAATCTCGGCTATTGGGGGCATAAAGTCCGGAAAGATCAGCAAGGTTACTTTGCGCTGCAAGCGAGAGCCGACGGTACGTACTCCTACTATCCTGAATCGGTCTGGATCCCCGGCGACCTGCACTCCTACAGACGACTCGAATCGCCAGACGACTATGTTGAATTCAATACAAGCTACCACTCCGATTATGACTTCGAAACGCCGGCCCTGGTCAATCGGTTTGAAGAGATACTATTGCTCTTGAGCGACAGCATGCAGGCTGCGCCGCCCGCAGGCGATCACTATCCGTTGATGCGCTTTCTGAACATCACGACAGAATCCGGGAATCGCTATCGACTGAATCCGGATCGCAGCGTGACCTGGCTTGATCCGGCGGCTTGGCCCATTGCCATCTCGAATGACGGCAGCCATGTCATGTTTCGAGTGGCAGAGGACGAGTTGGCATTTCAATACCTGGATCTGGAAAGAAAAGAGCTCCTGCGGCATCCCGATTGCGAGCGGTTCGGCTGCAATGCCGTTAATGAAGACAGCGCGCTTCCGATCCGAGGCTGGCATGCGCGGTTTTCGCCGGACAGCAATTTCGTCGCTGTGCAAGAACGAGATGAGCTGCTGATCTATATGTTCGACAATTGGACGATGGAAGAGTATTACTATGGTCGATTGATGAGCATGGAGGTGGTCGCCGGTCAACGCGTCCAATGGGAACCCTATAATGGCGAAGAACCGATGGCCTGGAGCGCCGACAGCACAACCATCGCCTATCAGGATTCCCGCGGCATCTGGCATTGGGATATCTTTGAGCATCCGCATCCGCAATTGGTCCTGGAAGACATTAAAGACGTAACCCTCTTGGACATTTCGAGGAGCGGGCGATTCATTCGCTACAGCCATGATGGGACCTGGAGCCTGCTCGATACGAATACCGGCGAGACTCGTGAAGGAGCAGTCGCCACGCCGGACGAAAGCAGCCGGATCGTCTTCCGTTTCGGCAAACCGTCCTACATGGTGGATGGTTTCTCGGGCAAGCGATACGCCTTCAACGGTTATTCTCGTCGCAAGTGCATGGCGCCGCTGTTGAATTGCCCGGTGCTTATTGAGACTCCCTATGTTCCCTTCGAATTCTTCGAGTTTCAACCCGGCTGGATCGGCTTGGTAGCCCGTGGTGGAGTGCAAGTGTATCCCTGGCATTTGTCGATGGATGAAGGTTATATGTCAATAATGGTGGAGACACCGACGTCTATCTTAGCCTTCGACTACGACGAAATGTACAAGTTACCGGCGACCGCCTACGGCGACTTCACAATCGCATTCGGTTTTACCACCGATCTCAAAAAGGGACCCAATGAAGACGGTTTCTACAAGCCAATTAACTTGCGTCTCGTCCTAGACAGCCCAATTGTCGACATTGAATGGGGGCAGCCAGTCTTCTATCTGCGACAATAGCGGGCAGGCATCAGCCAAACTTCGGATTATCCACCACCGCCGGCTGCCCTTCCCACATCACCACCAGCACCCGGAAGCCGTCGCGCTTGATGGTGTCGTAGCGCTGCTGGTCGGTGATGATGAGGATGATATTGGGCTGGGTCATGGTGTTTTTCCGTGCGTCGATGCAATGGCAAGAGAGTAACGCGAATGTGGAAAGCAGGCAACGGGCGCGGCGATCTTGTGAAATCGCATAGCGGGAGTAGGGATGGGCGTCAAGTTAGAGGCGGAGAGCCACATTAGAATGAGGCGAAAACGACTGCAAGGGAGATTCTCATGCGCAAGATGTTGATACTAGTAATTTTCTGCGCAACTGTATTCCAGACTATGCCAACTGCCTATGCTTGTGGTGGATATGAAGTTACCGGCATTGAACGCATGATAGAGTTTTCGGATGTCGTGGTTTCTGGTCGCGTAGAATTCGTGGATGACCTCGGCAACAATTTTATTATGAAGGTCGACCGCTACTTCAAGGGCAGTGGCGGCGCCTATCTTCCTGTCGTTTCGACAAGCCCCTCCATATTCTATGGCGACGCGGTTCGGAATTACTCGAACGGCTGCTTTAACGTGCGACAGACGTATGAGTTTCGTGAAGATGACTACGGCTATTTTGCGCTCATGGAAGGCAGCGCTGCGACTTTCGGTTACTGGTTTGAGTCCGTGTGGATCCCTGGCGAAGAATTCTACGAGCGAACAGACACGGTTCCCTTTGGATACGGACCTCGACCAGAGAACAGCATCGCCTTCTTTCCGCACAGACAATCAGAATTAGGTGTTGAGTCGCCGCTGTCGTCAGCCGAGTTTGAACGGCTCCTGCTAAGAATCTCTGATCAAGCGCATGCGACAGCACCGCAAGGTCAGTCATATCCATTGATGCGCTTTCTGAATATCAGGACAGTATCAGGAGAGCGTTATCGCCTCAATCCGGATTACTCCGTTACCCATCTTGATCCCACCGAGTCACCGATTGAGATATCAAGTGACGGCAGCCATGTCCTATTCCGCCTCGACATTGACGAACTCGCCGTTCAGTATGTGGCTCGCATAAAGAAAGCGATACATCCTTGCGCCTATTGCGAAGGCATCGGCAGACTAAGCGTTGGCGGTGGTAGCGCGCTTTCCACCGGCGATTATTCTACAGACGGTTGGCTGGAACCCTTTGAAGGCTGGTACGCGCGATTCTCTCCTGACAGCAATTTTTTGGCTGTGCAGGAAAGCGACAGACTGGTGATTTATATGCTGGACAATTGGCGGGATGAGCTTTATGGCTATGGTCAAGAAATGAGTATGGAAATTGTCGCGGGACACACCGTCTGGTGGTATCCGCGCTATGAAGAGCTGTGGGATCGCTATTTGGCGGATCATGAACCTTTGGAATGGAGCGAGGACAGCACGACCTTGGCCTACCAGGATGAACGCGGCATTTGGCACTGGGACATATTCGAAGAAGCGCATCCTCAGTTGGTGCTATCTACCGACCACAGTAGCACTTTGCTCGACGTATCCCGAAGCGGGAGATATGTACGGTATCGCCACGACGATACGTGGAGCCTGCTTGATGTGATTAGCGGCGAGTCCTACGAACGCGCGATCGCAAGTCCCGACGAACGGAATCGCATATTCGTCAAGCCGAAATTTGACGTTGACACGGTGACCGTCGCGGCAGGACGGGAGTCCTACACGCGCCACACATACCGGCGTTGTCGCGCGCCTCTATCGCAGTGCTCCGTCAATTTAACGTTTCCCGAAATGCCTATAGAAGTCTTTGAATACCAGCCCGGTTGGATGGGACTGGTATCCCATGCCAGAGTCATGATCTTCCCCTGGCAGTTGGCAATGGAAGAAGGCAGACTTTCTGTTGCGACACAGGACGAGCAAGAAATCAACGCGTTTGACTTTGACGACCGGAACAACATTCCGGCGCTAGGCATTGACGACTACCGGATCAGCTTCCATTTCCACGACAAATTCAGCAGAATGCGTCCCGATTACCTGCGCTACGCTGCCGTCAATCTGGAGTCCGAACTCGACAGCCCAATTGTTGAACTGGAGTGGGGGCAATCCGTATTCTTTGAACTGCAATGAGGGCCAATCATCAGCCATACTTCGGATTATCAACCACGGCCGGTCCACCATCCCTTTCCACAACCAGCACCCGGAAGCCGTCGCGCTCGATCGTGCCGTAATCATGGCCGGCGCGCGCTTCCCAAACCGAGAAGAATACGAAGTCCTCATCGCCCACGTTTACCGTGCGGTGCGCCCAGTATGGCGGCACGTAGGCGGCGCTGCCGGCGACCATCTCTAACACGCTGGATACGCCGCTTTCGGTCTGCATAACCAGGAATCCGCGCCCGGACAAGCCAAAGTAGACCTCGCCTTGCTCGCGCCGCGCGTGATAATGCCCCTTGGTCATGTGATACTCGCCGCCGATGCGCCCCGGCGTGATGCGCGTCGTGCAATGCGGGATCTGCCCTTCTTCGACTGGCAGTTCCAGGCCTTGCACTTCGTAGATCAATCGGTCGCCTTCACCCGCCAGAATGCGGCTCGCGGCCGCCTCGTCGGCGTACATCGCCACCATATCGCTGAGCTTGCGCTGAATCACGTAGCCCGGCGCCGACAGAACACCGGTCGAGAAATTCACTTCCGTGACAAAAGGCATGATTACTGGCATGGTCATTCTCCGTCCGTGTCTAGTGCGCGCGATGCGCCACGGCTAGCTTAGCCATCTGCGCAAAGGATTCGTCGTTTATCTCAATCTGAAACACTTCGGCTATCGCTTCTGTCCAGCCATGCAGGAAGTAATCCCAGCCATCCACCACCCGCAGATCGCGCGCAGCCGCTTGTGCCTGCGCACCCCGCATAAAGTCGCGACGTCCGCGATAGTTTAACTCCCAGATCAGTCCTTCGCGCGGGAAAAGCGCATCGGCGCTCAGGGGTGAACCCGGCTTGTCCTTGCCCAGCCCGGTCGCATTGATGACCAACGAACCTGCCGGCAATCCGGCAAGCAGCGCATCGTTGTCGCTGGCGTCACGGCTGAGATGGTACTCGAATCGCTTGCTGCTTCCGAGCCTTTGGTGGACGCGCCGTATTGACTCCAAGCGTTCCGGCAAAATGTCCGCGAGGATGAATCGGCGGGGAAGACCGCCCGCCCCGCCGCGTTGCGCCAAGCCCACGCTGATGGCTACTGCAGCGCCGCCCGCCCCCAGACAAAGCACATCTCGCTCGCCCCCGCGCCAATGACCGGGCTCAACGACGCCATCCAGCGCCGCTACCGACGCAATCGGGTCTTTGGCAAAAGCAAGGAGGCGTCCGTTCCGTTTGGCCAAGCATGACGCTTCGTCGCACAAAGCTGCCTGCTCGTCCAGCTTGTCAATGAGATCGCGGCCGGCGCGCAGCAGGTCAATCTTGTGCGCTGTGACCAGGGCGCCGACCACCATGGGATCATCGCGAATTTCTTGCAGGACACACCGATATGTCTTATTCGCCGAGCGCAGCGGTAGATCGCAGCCGACAATCTCGGCATCCAAGCCCAAGAGCGTCGACCATTGGGGAAAGATCTTCATTATGGAAGAGCCGGCGGTGCTGACGCCAACAAAAATAAACTTCCATTTGCTCATCAATCGAGCTCTCGGTGGACGTCGCTATAAGGCGGCGATATCGGCGTAGACCGGCGCCAAAGCATGATAGAGCGTCTCAAATATGGGCAGCATTCGCTCGTACAGCGCCTGCGCTTCCGGCTGCGGCAGCACAGTCGATGACACCGCGTTCATGTGGTGAATCATATCAAAGTCCGAATACAAGCCGATGCCGACGCCGCCCACCAAAGCCGCGCCCATCGATGTCGCTTCCTCCAAAATCGCAAGCCGCTTTACCGGCATGGCGTAGATATCGGCCATGATCTGATTCCAAACCCGTCCGCTGGCGCCGCCGCCGATGACCCGCATCGCCTCGATCGCAGTGCCTTGCCCGCGAAAGGCATCGAGGATGACGCGCAGGTTCATCGTCACGCCTTCGAGCACGGCGCGATACATGTGGGCGCGCGTATGGCGAATGGTCAATCCAACAAAGGCGCCCCGCGCATGCGGATTCCAACGTGGGCTGCGCTCGCCCAGCAGATAGGGCAGAAAAAACAGCCCCTCCGCGCCCGGCTTCACTTGCTGGACTGCGAGATTGATCAACTCGTAGGGGCTGATGCCGAGGCGTTCCGCCGATTCCTTCTCGATAAGCGCAAGCTGGTCGCGCGTCCACTGATAAGACGCGCCCGCCGCCTGCATCGTACCTGTCGGCATGAACATTCCTGGGATGACATGACCAAATGTGAAGGTTCGATATTCGGGATCGTATATTGGCTTCGGGGTGGAAAGCGCAATCCAGGACGACGAACCCACGTAGTTGTATGCCGCGCCTTCCTCAATGACGCCGGCGCCCGCCGCTGCGCAAGCGCCGTCGCCCCCTCCGATGACGACCGGCGTGCCCGCAGCCACACCGACATCATCTGCTACCTCGGCGCGCACGACGCCGGCCACATCAATCGACTGGCGCAAGCGCGGCAGCTTATCCAGCGGCAACTCGCAGGCTTCAAGTATCGCCTCCGACCAGGCGCCCGTTTCCAGGTCATAGAGATTCGTGCTTGAGGCATCGGACGGGTCGCTGACAAAGGCGCCGGTCAGCCGCGCGACAATGGCGTCTTTAGCCTGAACGAATTTGTGCGTCGCCCCGAAGATGTCTGGCTGGTTATCGCGGATCCAGAGGATTTTCGCCAAAGAATAAGATGCGCTGAGCCGATGACCAGTGATGCGATAGACATCCTCAAATGCCAGGCGCTCGCCGATCCACCGTTCCTGCTCTAAAGCACGCTGATCGGCCCAGATGATGGCATTGCGCAGAGGCCGCCCGTCCCGATCAACCGGCACCGCTCCCATCATTTGCCCGCTGAAGGTGATGCAGGAAATCTCGCCGCCACTGATGCCAGTCTCGCTCAGTAGCCGCCGCGTCGACAAGCAGACCGCCTCCCACCAATCGTCGGGGTTCTGCTCTGCCCAGCCCGTTTGCGCGTATTCGGTCTCGTAGCCGATGAACGATGCGCCAACCAGCCGGCCCTCCCGATCGTAGAGAGTCGCCTTATTGCCGGTCGTGCCGAGATCATGGGCGATTACATAGTTCGTCATGAAATGCCAGCCGACACTTGCTAATTGCGCAAGCATACAGAATTCGGCTGCTGAATACAAGCAACCTACAAAAGCCGTCAAATTGTCCTATAATCCAAATGCGCGTTTAATTCGGCATCATCCGAGAACGCGCCAAACCGTTGGTTTATAACCGTATCGACTAGCCAAGGAGTGTAATCATGCGTAGACAAAAACTGTTTCTCCTGCTTGCTGTGCTAACATTTGCCGTAGTTGCGCCGGTTATCTCGCAAGACTTTTCGGGCCAAACCGTCGTCGTCGTGACGCAGACCGGCTCGGCAATCGGCGGTCCAGTCCTGGATAAGGGACCAATCTGGGAAGAGGCGACCGGCGGCAATATCGTATTGCAAACCTTTGCCTTTGGTGAACTCTTCGAGAAGATTGTCACCGCGCTTTCGACTGGTTCTGGCGATTACGATGTTTTGATCTACGCCGCCGACTGGGCGGGCGACATAATGGCGCCCGGTTATGTGATGGAGATCCCGCAGGAGACCCTTGACGCGATTGAAGCCGATGATGTCATCCCGCTTTACGCCGACCGCATCACGACCTGGGGCGGCGTACCCTACGCGCTGCCTTATGATGGCGATGCCCACATGCTCTACTATCGAAAGGACTTGGTCGATAACGAGATGTACGCCGCAGAGTTCGAGGCGGAATATGGCTATGCCCTGGGCGAGCCTGCCACCTGGTCGCAGTACCGCGATATCGCCGAATTCTTCAACGGCAAAGAGGTCGACACTGCCGGCTCGATGGCGCCGATTTATGGCGCGCTGGAAGCGCAGCGCCGCAACGCCCAATCATACTGGGTATACCTTTCGCGCGCGGCTGGCTACGGCAAGGTGCCGGGCAACCCCTGCTTTTTCTTCAGCTGCGACGACATGACGCCGCAGGTCAACAACCCGGGTTGGGTGCGCGCGCTCGAGGAATATATCGATATCCGAAACGTCGGCGATCCGGAAATGATCAATTACGATGTGGCGGATACGCGTACGCTGATGGCGACTGGTACCGCCGTGCTGAACCTCGACTGGGGCGATGTCGGCACGATCTCGGTTGATGAAAACGTCTCGCTGGTCAAAGGCGCTGTCGGATTTGGCGAACTGCCTGGCGGCGATTCCTACTGGGATTACGAGGCGGGCGAATGGGTGATGGAAGAGAACCCGGCGCCCTTCATCGCCTTCGGCGGCTGGATCATTTCGGTCTCGGCTGATAGTGATGTAACCGAAGCCGCGCTTGATTTCGCTTCCTTCCTCGCCAGCAAAGACGTGGTCAACGAGTTGGCTGTCACCGGCGGCACCGGCATTAATCCATCGCGTTTCAGCCAGTTGGCCGATACCGCACCCTGGGTCGCAGCCGGATTCGATGAGGAAAGCGCTGCCGATTATCTGGACGCGATCCAGAACACCATCAACCACCCGAACGCTGTTCTCGATATTCGCATCACCGGTTCGGCCGAGTATCTGTCGACGCTAGATGCCGAGATCGCCCGCGCGCTAGCTGGCGAGATCAGCGCGCAAGAGGCGCTCGATAACACCGCTGAGCTCTGGAACGCCATCACTGACCGTCTGGGACGAGACGCGCAGTTGGAGCAGTATAAGGCGGCGGTTGGCTATATGGGTTAAGATCTACCCCACCCCCCGACCCCCTCCCCGAATCATCAGGGAGGGGGAGCGCGCCCACGATACTTGCGATTTTCAACTCGAAATGGCGAACTGTTGCGGCGCAAATCCAGAATCCGTCACTACATCACCCTTCCCTGTTGAAACGGGGAAGGGCCGGGGATGGGGCAGATTCTTATGATCGAACGCAAGGACTGGGTACCCACACAGACAGACCGCGCAATATATGATGATATAAAGCTGCGCGCTCGCCACATGCGCAAAAATCCTACCTTGGCTGAAAAGCTGCTTTGGAACAGGTTGCGCAACAAACAGGTCAAAGGACACCGATTTCGCCGCCAGCATCCCATAGATCGGTTTATCGTCGACTTTTATTGTCGCGACGCAGGGTTGGTGATTGAAGTGGATGGCTCGGTTCACGATTCTCCTGAATCTTCCGAGTATGATGCCGGGCGTCAAGAGCTACTTGAACAGCGCGGACTAACGGTCCTCCGATTCAGCAATGCGCAGGTTATCCATGAAACAGATTCAGTCCTCAATGCCATTGCCAATTGCCTAAGCAATTGCGAATCTACAAGAAGGTAGCCTCCTCCCCCCGATGATTCGGGGGGACTGAGGGGGGTAGACCAATCGATGCATAGCATGAGCACCCTGCGCGAAGACAGAGTAATGAAGCGGGTCTTCCTTAGCCCGGCCGTCATTATGCTGCTGGCTTTGTCGGTATTTCCGCTGCTCTGGTCGCTCGGCATCAGCTTCACCGATATGCAGCGCGGCGGCTCCACCATTGCCCGCCAGGCGGCGGCTGCCGGGATCACCGACGGCGTCGGTTTTCTGGGCTTGGGCTTCGAACTGACGGGGCGAAACTACGAGCGATTGCTGGGCGATGGTCGCTTGCACAGTACCGTGCGCAACACGATGGTTTATGTCTTTGTTGGCGTCACCATTCAGTACCTCATCGGCTTGGGTTTGGCGACCGTCCTCAATCAGCCGTTTCGAGGGCGCAACATCGTACGCGTCATCTTCCTGATGCCGATGATGATGACGCCGGTGGCCGCCGCTTACACAGGGCGGATGTTCTTCGATTCCAATCCACTGCGCTCGCCCCTTGCTGATTTTCTGCGCGATTTTGGCAAGCTGATCGGCCTGGAGCGCGGCATCAGCGTGCCTTGGTTCACCGATATCAGCTGGGCGCCAATCGCCATCCTGATCATTGACGCCTGGCAATGGATTCCCTTCATGACCCTCATTCTATTGGCGGGCATGCAGGCGATCCCTGAGGATATCTACGAGGCGGCGCGCGTCGATGGCGCCAACGCGCTCCAGATATTTCTGCGCGTTACCGTGCCCATTCTATTGCCGATTTCAATGACGGTGATTCTGATAAGAGGTTTGGAGATCTTCAAAATCATTGACGTTGTGGTGGTGACTACGGGCGGTGGGCCTGGCTCGGCCACCGAGTCGCTTACGCTTTATATCTTCGAGCAGGCGCTAAGCAACGGCAACTATGGCTACGCTAGCGCTATCGCCTATGTGCTGCTCATTTTGGTCATCATCTTCGCCACCTTGTTTCTAATGGCGGGTCGTCGGTTGGCCGGCCGCGGGGGCGAATGATGGAAAGACGAAAGCGACTGCCCTTCCTGCGCCGAAAGAGCAGGCGCCCGCTCTGGCAATCAGCCCTGCTCTACGCCATTGTCGTCTTCTGGTGTTTCATCGTGCTCTTCCCCTTTTACTGGCTGGCGACCACATCGGTAAAACGCCCGATTGACGTCAGCCGAGGACCAAATTACATCCCCTATGTTGACTTCCAGCCGATACCTGACCACTGGGAAGAGATGTTTGGCACGCAGCGAGAATCAACGGAGAGGCATTTCCGCAACAGCCTCGTGTCGGCGGCCGGCAGTACGATTCTCTCGGTGATCATCGGCGCGATGGCCGGTTACGGTTTGTCGCGATTCAAATATTATTGGGGGCGCTTGGGCTGGGACAACGACAACATCGCTTTCTGGATTATCTCGCAGCGCTTCCTGCCGCCGGCGATTTTTATAGTGCCCTTCGTGCTGCTTTATAACGCCTTCCACCTGATCGACACCTACGGCGGTCTCATCATCGCTTATACGATGTTCAATATCCCCTTCGCTGTTTGGATTATGCGCGACTTCTTTAATGGCTTGCCGGTCGACCTTGAAGAGAGCGCCCGCGTCGATGGCGCGACTCGCTGGGGCGCCTTCATTCGCATCGTACTGCCGCTGAGCGCGCCCGGGCTGGTGGCGGTGGCGATCTTCTCGTTCATCTTCGCTTGGAACGAGTACCTATTCGCCCTCATGCTGACCAACTTCAACGCTATCACAATGCCGGTTCTAATCGCGGGTCAGAACAACACGCGCGGCATTGAGTGGTGGTTTATCAGCGCTTTGACGCTCATGGCTGTCGTACCGGTGATCATCATCGGATTGCTGTTGGAGCGCTTTATCACACGCGGGCTGACGGCTGGCGCGGTCAAAGGCTAGGTTTCCCAGACGCTCTTCATCTGCCAGGCCTCAAGCCGATTTAGCTGCGCCGCCCGCCCTTGCGCCCGCAGCGAGACGCCGACGCTATCCTCCCGCGACGGATACACCCGCAGGGCGACGCATTGCCGGCCATTCGCGTAGACCTCTACCACGCTGCGATCGATGAAAACGCGCAGCTGCAGCGGTTCATCATCTTCAAGGAATATCGGCGCCGTTTCCGGCGCGCGCGATAGCGCTTCCGGCAGAAGCGAGCTGTAGGATGTGTCAATGGAGATCAAGCTCTCGTAGCGCTGTGGCAGGGACGCCATCGCCGCCGAGCTGGCGTTCATCGCCTGGGTCTTGGACAGGCGCTGGCGGAAACGATTGCCCCGATGCTTGAAGAAGGCGATCCGGGTATATTCTTCCCGATTCGGCGAGCGCAACAGGTTCAACTCCACCAGAGGGGCGTCGCCCGCGTCTATCTCCAGCGCCAATTCCATTGCATTGCCGCTGATGTCATTGAGCACGATCTCTTGATTCGGCGGCAGCGTCATCGCATCGACCTGCTGGTGATCGTAGCGCAGCGATTCGATGTCGCCGGCCGGCTGCTGCAGCAATCGACCGTCATCATCCAGCGTCAGCAGGCGCGGCAAGGTCATGATCTGGTTCCAGCCTTGTGTTGGAATGCCTTGATTCATATTGAAGATCGCGACCACCCCGCCCTGTCCATCCGGCGCCGCCGACGGCGCATGCACACCCGATGGCGTGGAGGGACCGAAATTAAACAAGCCGCCATCGGTGACGACGAATTTATCACGCGTCCCGTCATAATCGCCCAGCAGATATTGCCCGCCGGTCATATGGCTGTACATGAGGAAGATGTGCTTGTTGTCGCCAATTGGCCAGAAATAGGGACAGGCGCCATCATCGTTTACTACAGTGTAAAAGTCATCTTCGATAAAGGGATGCAGATATTCCCAATTCTCCAGATCGCTGGAGCGGAAAAGAAAATTAGCGCGGATCTGTTTGTTGGCCGGTCCATTTGGCAGCCAGCCACCGGAGAGTGCGTAGTAATGCTCATCTTTGCGCCAGATGCAGGGATCAAAGACGGTGTAGGGTAAGGGCTCTTTATCTGACTTCGGCAGCGGGATGACGGCGCCATCGCCCACTTTTTCCCAATTGAGCAGGAGTGGATCGGAAGAGGTAGCGACCATATTGCCTAGCTTCGTGCCGTGATATATCGCGATGACGCGATCGTCTTCGACCAGCGCGGTACCGGAATAACAGCTTTCTTCCTGATAGGGATGAATCGCGTAAGGCAAGTCGCGCCAATGGATCAGATCGTCGCTGACTGCATGGCCCCAATGAACTCGACTAGCGTCTTCGGGCGGATATCCCTGATAAAACAGATGCCAGCGGCCCTGCCAAAAGCTGAGACCATTTGGGTCATTCAAGGTGCTCTCTGGGCTGACGAAATGGTACAGCGGTCGATGCGGGTCGCTCGCCAAGTCACGGCGCGACGCGGCAAAGCGCGCCATCATGGGATTGGCAGCCAACTGCGCTTCCTGCTCCGGCAGGTTATCGGCGAATTCATACTGTGGCGCTTTTGAAAGAATTCCGCTTTTGCTGTTTGTGCTCACGATCCTAGTCTCTCTTCTCTATGCCTGACGAATTAGCATTTCATCACATGCTTGGGATAAATTACCCGGTCGTGTAGCCGCCATCGACGACGATGCCGGTTCCGGTGATATAACTGGCCTCGTCGGAAGCGAGAAACGCGGCTACGCTGGCGATTTCGTCCGCTTGTCCTATTCGTCCCATCGGCACTTTCCGAAGAAATTCCTCATGTGAGTCGGGGGGAGATCTGTCCGTAGCTGGCGTCTCAATCGCGCCCGGCAGGATTGCGATGACACGGACCTTCGGCGCCAGCTCAAGCGACATCGCGCGTGTCAGTGAGAGTACACCGCCCTTGGCTGCCTGATAGGCGGCGCTGCCCGTCAATCCAACGATACTGTGCACCGAAGCTGTGTTCAGAATGACGCCGGCCGGGCTTTGCAGCAGATGGGGAATCGCCAGCTTGGACCCCTGCCAGACCGCCGTTAGGGTAACCGCTAGCGTTCGCTGCCAGGCCTCTTCAGAGACATCCCGGGCACTACCCACCCCGAGCCAAAATGCGTTGTTATGGAGTATATCGAGTCGGCCGTAAGTCTGAATCGCAGTCTCGACCATATGGCGCAGATCGGATTCGCGGCTGACGTCAGTTTCGACGAATATCGCTCGCCCGCCGGAATCGGTAATCTCGCGGGCGCAGGCTTCGCCGCCGGCGCGATCGATATCGGCGATGACAACCGCGGCGCCTTCCCGCGCGAAGCGACGCGCAGTAGCGCGACCGATTCCTGACGCCGCGCCCGTGATTATTGCCACTCTGCCTTCTAATGGCAAGTCAGCCTCGCTTCCCTTAAGCAGTCAGTTTCTATTCGAGCGGCTCGAATCGCCAGCCATCGGCATCGGCGCGCACGTAACCGACGCCGGGAAAGGGAAAGTGGAATGCGTGAATCAGCGCGCTCTCCTGCACTGCCCGCCGCAGCAGCAGGCGCCGCGACCGCATGCCCGTTTCCGGCTGCTCGTCCCAATCGGGATGCCAATCCGTGCGCTCGATGTGGATCGGCAAATCCATCGTATCGGCGGCGCAGATCAACCGGTTTTCGCCAGAGGCGACTGCCAGCGAAATATGGTCGCGGGTGTGGCCCGGGGTCGCAATTGTGCGAATGCCTGTGGCGATCTCGTCGCCTGGCTCAATCAACTCCACCTGATCCCGCATGGCGAGCAAGCATTCCTGGGTGAAACGCACATCATCAACGAAGCGTTCACCCATTGCCGAGGCGTCCGTTTCCTCCGTCCAGTACTCCCACTCGCCCCGCGCCATGAGCTGCCGCGCCCGCGGGAAGACCAAAGCGCCGTTCTCATCAACGCCGCCGCAAACATGATCGAGATGCCCATGCGTCAGCACGATGATATCGATATCGCTCGGCTCATAACCCGCCGCCGCCAATCCCGGGACGACTTTACCCAGGTGTGAATGAAAAACCGAGCCGCCGCCGCTGTCGATCAAGACGCGCTCGTCACCGGTGTCAATCAACAGCGGACTGCATTGGAGATCAAAACCGTCTGGCGACATTCCGTGTTGCCGCAGGGCGAGCGCCAATTCTTCGGCAGACGCGCCCGCGAAAAATGTCGGCAGCATCGCCGCGTCAATCGGCTGCAAGCCATCGCTAATCGACAGGCAGTTGAAGTCACCGACTGTGAACGAATAAATGCCGCTTTCCATCGTGATCGTCCCTGTCCAGATTGGTCAACGGGATGGCAGGAGCGCGATGCCCCGCCCATCAATGCCCAGTAAAATGCGATCGGCGAGCGGCAGCATCGCCGTCGGCGTCCCCTCTGTGCGCAGCGTCTGGGTCCAGGACTCGCCCGCATCATCAGAGCGCAAGATGCCGTCTTCGACCAGCGCGTGTATCGCCAGGCTGTCATCGCCGCAGCGGCTCACGTGAAGTTGATTCACTGCACCGGTTATCGAGTCGGCGGCGAGACGCTCCCAGGTCTTTCCATTATCACAGGAAGCCATTAAGCCATGCCGCTCCGTGCCCACAATAAGCTGCGTTGCGCTGGAGTCACCGTCTTTAATGCAGACAATACAAAGAGCCGGCGCGCACTCAGCGGGAAAGCCGCTGTGGCGCCAGGCGCGTCCGCCATTGTCGCTGCGGTAGAGACCGGTTTCTGTTCCGGCATAGACGGTCTCGTCATCAGTCCAAGCCGGCGACAAAGCGATACAAAGTACATTGAGATCAAAAAGGCCGAAATTCCAGGGCTGCCAGCGCAGGCCACGATCGGTCGACGAGAAGACACCGTCTTCCATGGTAGCGGCTAGCAGGAAACCGTCGCGTTCAAAGTTCGGTGATACTTCCAGGCTGGAAAAGACCGGCGGCGGCGCCGGGAAAGCGGTGGTGAACCAGGTCTCGCCAGCATCGCTTGAGCGCAAGATTCCGCCCTTCACCGCGGCGAATAACGAACGGTCCTGGGCGAAGGCGGGCGATACCGCTGCGGCTGTCGTGACCAACTCGGATGATGCGCGCAGCTTGCGCCAACTTTCGCCGCCGTCAGCCGAGCGGTACAGCCCGGAGCCGCAAGCGGCGAAACAGATGCCATCGCGCGCGAAATCCGGCGAAGCCGCCAAGGCATAAATTGCGTCATTGGCTGTGGCTAACTCAAGCGCAAATTTCACGTCCAAGACTTGTGACCTCACCCGGGACTGCGCGCGATTTCCGGCGTCCGGTGGTGAACCAATACATCAATCGTAAGCGCCATGCCAGCGGTCAATACGGCGTTTTTCAGCGCGTTCTTCTGTATGGCGGCGGCATCCAACAGGCTGCCACAATCGGCCAGACGTTCGCTAATCACATCGAATCCACCCAGGTCACCCTCCTGCGCGATCCGCCCGAGGACTTCACCTGGCTCAAAACCGGCATTTTCATAAATCGCCCTCGCCGGTTCCGCCAGCGCTTCATAAAGGATGCGATAAGCCGCTCTCTCATCGGGGTCGGCGGCATCGTACAATTTTGGCGTCAGACGGCGGCGACAATTCAGATACGATATTCCGCCGCCGGGCAAAACGCCGTCGCGCACGGCAGCGCGCATCGCATCGGCGGTCGCTTCCGCCAACTCCTTGCGCGCCTCGATCTCGCTCTCGGAGAGTCCGCCAATCCACAGCGTGGCGGAACCGCCCATCAGTTTGCCGATGCGCGCCCGAATTCGTCCGCGGTTTTCTGTGTCATTTGTTCGCTCATATTGCGCTTTTAAGTCGCTTACATGACGCCGCAGTTGACGCGGATCGCCCTTGCCGCCGATGATGCCGAAATTGTGCGGGCTCGCCCACGCGCGGCGCGCCCGGCCGAAGTTCTCCCAGCGGATGTCCCTGAGATTCTGGCCCAACACCTTCAGCAAGGGGCGGCCACCGGTCACAACGGCGAGGTCTTCCACCGCTGATTGACGATCTTCCGGATTCATTCCCGGACCAGTGACAGCCATGACTTCGAAATTCTTCAGCTTGCCATTGGCCATCGTCAAGCCGGCAATGGCATCGCCAGACAGTTCGCCGGCGATCAGTAGCAGCTTCTCGACTCTGTGATCCACCGCCAATTCGAGCATGGGCATGATATGCCGCGGGTCGGTGATCTGAAAATCGGCAATGACGATCGCAGGCTCTTCATAGACGGTCTGCAACTCTTTCTGATTCGATATCATGTCGCGCGAAACCAGACCGCTATTCCAAAACATGCCCTCGATATACTCGCGGCGCAGGATGCGGCTGTGATCTTTGCGAATGTCCAACTGACCAAAAGCGCCGATGATGTCGAAGATTTCGCCCAGCAGCTTTGACAGCGGTCTATCATGACAGATCGACTCGGCCACTTTGGCGAGTTTGTCCTTGCCAGCGACGGGCTCGGTCAGATCGTCCAAACCGTCGAGGGCGGCAGCGAGGGCGCGCTCGAGATAGTGGCGCATGCGCATCGCATTGCCCCCGGAAGCCAGGTAGTGGACGCCGCCATTATAAATCGCCTGCATGAGGACAGCCGCCGTCGCGCTGCCATCGCCCATTTGCTCGTGCTGCGCGCAAATGAGCGCACGAGCCAGCATCGCTCCCATGTCTTCGTCGCGTCGCCCCATCTCGATCACCTTGCGCGCAATGATGCCGCCGCTATCGAGGACTTCGGGCGTTTTGCGCAGGTCGTCAAGACGGGTCATGGCGACAGTGCGCGGAGTCGGACCAAGGGTCGGGCGGATCGCGGCGACGAGCTTATTGATGCCAGCGCCGATATGCCTGTGCGCCTCCGGTTGGAAGACAATGCCCGGCTGGTAGATTTTGCGTGTGGGAAAGGGCTTTTCTTCGCTCATCAGATTATTGAAGCGGCAGGGCACGCATCGTTACGTTGTCGAAGGCGGCGCCGCCTTCCGACACAAACAAGCCAAGCGCGCCGCTTCTGTGGTTGTACATGCGGCAGTTCAAGGCGACGGCTTCATTGATGTAAACGACCTGGATGGTTTCGTCGACAAAAATCTTGAGCCGCAACTCTTCAGCGCTGGCGCCGGGAATGGCGCGCTCCATCATAAATGGCTCGTCGCCGGGCCGAGGCCAACGGTCTATTACGACGCGCCGCCGCCCGGGCTCCCAGCGTATCTGATAGTAGCGCTCCAGTTCGTCAGCGCAGCGGAGCAGCAATCCGCATCCGCGTGTGCCCGACTGCGCCCTGATACGCGCTTCAATCAGCGCCGATTGCGGCATTTCGCCCAGCGTACAGGCGGCGAAGCCATCGACGGCTTCAGCTGCGAAGGTCGACGAGTCCAGCCGCCAATCGCCTATCTCGGGACGGAAATGCAGTTCGCGCAACTGCGTAAACAATTCATCTTGCGCCGATGGCGAGCCAAGGGTGAAGCCCTCCGACGTCAACTCATGGAGTTCGTGCACGACCAGATGTCCCGCCCACTGCCAGGCGCCTTCATCGCGCTCGTCTTCGCGCGTGGGGTTCCAGCCGAAGACGTAGCGCCGTTCGCCGTCGCCAGCGGTCTTGGCGGCGTAGAAGGCGCGGCCGTCAAAGGTGTCGTTTTCCGGCGCCAGCCAGGGACCAGCCAGCGACTTGCTTAGGCGGTAATGGGTGACGTTGCGCTCGCTGAAAGTCGAATAGACCAGTACCCAATAATCGTCCCAGCGGAAAAGATCCGGGCATTCATGCGTGTAATAGAGCTGCGGCGCCCAGAACGGCGGCTTGACTTCCCAGCGATCGAGATCAGGCGATGTCATCAGGGCGATGCAGCCGCGCCGATTGTCTGGTCCGTCCTTTACACGCGCGGCTAGCAGCATCCAGTATTCGCCCGCTTCCTCATTCCAGAAGGGGAAAGGATCGCGCCAATCCACCGTTTCGTACCAGCGCGGATCGGCTTTGATGATTGGGTTGCGCGGATCTTTTTCCCAATTGATCAGGTCCGGGCTCGTTGCCAGGCAAGCCGTCTGCGGTTCACCCTCGCCACGAAAGCCGGTGTAGAACATGTAGAAGGTCCCATTGCGTTCGATGACGGCGCCGGTGAAACAGCTCACCGAGTCGGGCGCATCGGTCGGACCGGGCTCTATGGCGAGCGGCAGCTCCTCCCAATTGACAAGGTCGCGCGAGGTCAGATGGGCGTAGGGTGTGTGATGCGCGCCATCGCGCAGCGGCGGCAAGGGCGCTTTCAAATAAAAGGCGTGGTAGACGCCCTCCCAGTAAAAGGGAATGACATCGCCGAGGAAGCCATCGGCCGGTTTGTAGAATACGCTCATGCGCGCTCACGATCTCGGTGCGACACGGCTAGCCCTTGATTGCGCCGCGCATGATGCCTTCGATTAAGTACCGCTGGCCGAAGAGAAAGATAATGATAACGGGCACTAAGGACACGACGACGCCCGCCAGCACGACGGAAATACTGCCGGTCATCATATAACCCTGCAATTGAAAGATGCCGATCGTGATCGGGTAATTCGTGTGCTGTAAGAAAATCAGCGGGCGGAAGAATTCATTCCAGTGAAAGTTGAAGCTCAAGATCGCGAGAACAGCCAAACCCGGCTTGACCAGCGGAAGATACACGCGATAAAAGAGCTGCCATTGGTTTGCGCCGTCTATCAGCGCAGATTCCTCAAGCTCAATAGGAATGGTCAGATAATACTGCCGCAACAGAAAGGCGCCGAAAGCAGTAGGCGTTGCCGGAAGAATCAGCGACCAGACCGTGTCAAACAAGCCCAGACTGCGCACCAGAATAAAAACTGGTATGACTGTCGCCTGAATCGGGATCATCATCGTCGCCAAAACGACCCAGAATAGCAGGTCACGGCCCTTAAACTCAAGTCGCGCGAAAGCGTAGCCCGCCAGCGCCGCCGTTATCAACTGGCCTAGCACCGTCCCCCAGGTGATGATCGTGCTATTCAGGATTTGTCGCGCGAATGGCACTTTCTCGAAGACCTGGGCGTAATTTTCCAAAGCCAAATCTGTGGGCAGCCACTTTGGCGGCACAGTAAAGGAATCCACACCGGTGCGCAGCGATGTCGAGACCGTCCACATGATCGGCGCCAGTACAACGCCGCTCATGATCGCCAGAATCATCAGGGGTATCCAGCGCCCCAGCTGATGGGAAATGACCTGCTTTCTGTGCTCGGCAGCCGACACATCGCCGGGCATTCGTGTCACGTTGGTCGACATCAAACTGCTCCCATGCCCGCCTACTGGTAGAAGACCCGATTGCGCCAGAGCCACATCTGGACGATCGCCATAACCAGAATCATCAGGAAGACGACGATCGCGATGGCCGAGCCATATCCGAACTCAATGTGCTTGAAAGCATGCTCGTACATCACCATCACGAGTGTGCGGCTGGCATTGCCCGGTCCGCCCCTGGTCATGATATACGGCTCATCAAAGACTTGCAACGCGCCGATAACGCCGGTAACAGTCGCGAACAGGATTTGCGGGCTCAATAGCGGAATCGTTACCGACCACAGGCGGCGCAAGCCCTGCGCGCCATCAACGTCGGCCGCGTCCAGTACTTCTTGCGACAAGTTTGACAAGCCGCCCAGGAAGATCAAGAAAGTGAAGCCCATATTGCGCCAGGCCGAAATGATCGCGATCGATATCATCACCAGATCGGATGACGTCAGCCAAGGAATCTGCGGTATGCCTAGCAGCGTTAGATAGTAATTAAGCGGACCAAACTCTTTGTGAAAGATGTAGCCCATGAAAACAGCGACCGACGCGCCCGACATCAGCAGGGGCAAGAAAAACGCCGTGCGAAAATAATAGCGCAGCCATATCCGGTTGATACGATGAACGGCGAGCGCCAAGATCAAACCGATTGACACTTGGCTGGTAACCGCCAAAACCGTGAATTTCAGCGTGTTGACCAAGCCGATGATCACGCGACGGTCTTCCAACAGCCGTTCAAAATTCTCCAAGCCGATATAGTCTGGCGGTTTAAAGATATTCCACTGAAACAGGCTGAGCCCGAAAGAGACAAATACGGGCCCCGCTGTGAAGATAAAGATGCCCAGCAAGGTAGGCAATAAGAACAGGTAACCAAGCAGGGCGCGCCGCCGCCGCAGCCCGTCCATGGTATCTTGCATTAACCAGTGCCAAGGTCCTCCACCGACCTCGGCTATTGTATTACGAGATGTCATGCGCAGGCCTCAGATCGATACAAGGCTAGAGCCAGCACGAGTCGTACTGGCTCTGGGCTCGCTGCTACTTGTTTACTCTTGGTAGTATTTGCGACCTTCACGATTGGTCAGTGATTCCAGCTCAGCTTGCATTTCATCAAGCGCTTGCTGCGGTTCCATCTCGCCGGATGTGGCAAAGCCCGTGTATGTCGTGAAGATAGTGGTCATCGGGTTCGACCAGGGCGGCGCCGGGATCGGCGCGGTCGACGGATGCTCGTCCAGCGTATCGTAGAAGACATCGCTGTTGGCCGGTCCGGTTGTTTCGTAAGCGTCCCTTTGGCTGTAGGAGCGGCGCGCCGGCGTGGTGATGATCACCGGATTGAAGAAGATGCTGCTTTGGAAGCCTTCGTGGCTGACTTCGATCTTCATGAATTCCCAAGCTTCGTCAGGCGCCGTCGAGGTGTTGCTCAGCCAATGGCCGCCGGTGCCGAACTGATGCTTCTGGTTGCGCCAGGCGGGCCAGAGCTGGACATCAAAGTCGCCCTTTTCCATGCCTTCGTTCGCCAGGCGCCCCGCCCAGAATCCGCCGGCTGGCGTCATCGTAAGCTTGCCCGTGGCATAGAAGCCGGTAAGCGTTTGCCCGGTGCCCATACCGATATCGGGCGTGACACCTTCCTTCCAGAGGTCAACCACCAGTTCCAGCGCTTCGACCACCTCGGGCGAATTCGCGATTGGCGTTTGCCAGCGGAGACCGCCCCCGCGTCCCTCAGCCGCCATATCGCCCTCATAGTAGCCGTCCCAGACCCACTCGCCGCCGGGCGCGCGTTCCTCGGTATAGAGGTTGCCGCCAGCGACGAAGATCCAAGGCATCCAGCTGCCCCAGAGGCGATTTGTCCAGCCATAACCAAATACCTCGGTGTTTCCAGCGTCATCTTTCTTGGTGGTGCCGCGGGCGATCTCAAGGAAGTCGTCCTTAGTCCAATCGGGACCCGGAACATCGAATCCGTTGTCGGCGAGAACGTTGGTGTTGAAGTACATATTGGCGGCGTTGAAATCACGCGGCGGCTCGTACAAGCTGCCTTCGTACATCATCGCTTCGACCAACGACGGGTGGACATCGGAGAAGAAATCGGTCCAGAAGTCCTGATCAGGATCGCCGGTGATGCGATCATCCAGCGGCGCCGCCAAGCCTTGACCGGCGAAAAGTTGGCATGCTTCAGTTGCGGCGTAACCGACATCAATCGATTCTCCCGCAGCGACCAAAGCCAGAATCTTGGCGGCCACCTCTTCGTGATCAATGCCCGTCAGCACAACCCACTCGACATTCACGTTGGGGTTGCGCGCCATCTGAATATCGGCGACCGGCTGCAGCGAATTGTCACCGAGACCGGCCGTCTGCACTTTGATCGTCACCATATCCTGAGCGATGACCTTGACCGGCAAGCCACTCATGACCAGGCCGGCACTGCCAGCGCCCGCTAGCTTCAGCAGATCACGGCGACTCATTTTCTTTTCTGCACTCATGTTTCCTCCTTCAAAAAAGCCTACACTCGTGTGAGGTATTCCCAATCAAGAATGTTCAGTAGCCACCTCCTTCATGTTTGAAGCAAAATAATCAAATGGCGCCCAAATGATGCTAGCTAAGGCGGACTTACGTCAACCGTCAACATAACATGTATTGGGCATCAAAACAAACGAATAAGTAGAGGTAAAGGCGCAACTACAGAATAGTATCGCAATCAAGTCGTATCCGCAAAGTAATCCCGCTTGCGCGCCAATTCGCCGTCCTGATTCCAGGCGTCGCCAAAGGGATAACCGGGGAAGAAATGCGACTTCGGCAAACGCAGGACGCCAGCGTCACAGCGAGCGCGCTCGCGCCGTTGACCGCACATCAGCAAGCCGGTGTCAGCCCAGAGGCTTTGCGCCAACTGATAGGCGTCATCGGCGCGGTATTGGAAGACAACGCCGCGCCGTGGCTTGCCGCTGATATTGGCTGGCGAGCCATGCAATGTCAGCGCGTGGTGGATGCTGATGCCGCCCGCCTTTGGCGTGATGTTCGCCAGGCGCGAACCATCTTCCCATAGGTAGCTTTCCTGGCAATTGCCGTGGAACAAGCCATCCTCATCGTGGTCGAGCAAGCCCAGCTTGTGGCTGCCACGCACCATCTGCATACAGCCGTTCTCGGGCGTTGCGTCATCGAGCATCACCATCACCGCCAGCAGATCGCTGTTGGTATGCGGGAAGAAGGCGAAATCCTGGTGCCAGTGGAAGACGCCTGTACCCTTCGTCGCTGGCTTCGTCGCCAGCTTTGAATGCTGCAATTGGATGTCAGGACCAATGAGCGGCGTGATGCGCTGGAGAATACGTGGGCTGCGCGCCAACTCCATCATCAGGGGGTGCTTGACTGTGATTTCGAGCAGGTGAACGGTCTGGGTTTCAACATCCTGCTTGCGCCAATCGCGCAGTACATTGGGTGTTGCGGCCGCCTCTCGAAGCAACTCAACGTCTTCATCGGGAAAGACATCGTCAATCACCAGGAAGCCGTCGATCCAGAACGACTTGATCTGATCGTCGCTCAAGCCAAACTCATCGTGGACCGGTGAAAGTTGGTTCATCGCGCCAGTGGTTTACCTTACTTACGCCAGTCCCCTAATTTGCGGGCCATTGCAGACGTTCGTCCGGTGTCCGCGTCAGTGCCATCGGCTCAACATCGCCTTGGTAATCGGGGATCAGCGGCGCGATTTTCGCCAGCGCATCTTGTCGCCAGGTCTCATGCTGCCGGTGCATTGCCATGTGGATCCAACTCTGTGTGTCTTCCTGTAAATCGGAGAAGAAGGGATGGAACCAGATGGTTATCACCGTGCGCTGCTCGTTAGACGCGTTTTCGTGCGTGGCGTGGAACATGCGCGCATCGCCGACGACCAGGTCGCCTGGCTTGATCGGCACATCAACTTCGTTGGGATAATCTTTGAATCGCGGGTCATCGGGATTGTCCATGCGGTTGATGTCTTTGGTATGCGCCTCGCCCATATCGTGCAGGACGTGGCGGTGCTTATGACTGCCAGCCAGCAGACGCAAGCAGCCGTTCTCCCGCCGCGTATCTTCGAGGTAATACATGAGGAAGATCATCGGCGCGCGGTCGCTGTAGGCGCGGGCGTCCTGCCACATAATGCAATCCTGATGCCAATACAAGCGCGGTCCGCCGGGCGGTTTGCTGATGATGACCGCTTTCCAGAACCTGATGTCTTCCAGTCCCATCGCGGCCAGCGCCTCAAGCGCGCGCCTATTACCGATAAGATCGGCCAATTCGGGATAGAAGTTAGAATCAATAAGGCTGCCGGGCGCCTTCGTATTGTCGCGATGTTCCTTGTCATATTCAGCCAACGCCTTTTCAACGCAAGCGCGCGTTCTGTTCAGCAACGCTTCGTCGGCCATATTTGGGATGACGCAAAAACCGTCATCACGCAATTGTTCTGCTAGCCGCTCGGGTGAAACAGTCGATTCCATAACAACCTCCTGTAATCGTAAGAGCGCTACATCTTCATGCCGCCCTGGGTCAATCCTTCAATGAAGCGGCGCTGCATGAGCAGGAACAGGATTAGAACGGGCAGCAGCATGATAACCGAGGCGGCGTTGGTCAAGCCCCAATCGCGCGTGAAGCGTTCTTGAAAGGCGCGCAGGCTGGTCGCCACCGGTTTCAGATCCGGATGATGCATGAAGGTGACAGCGATCAAGAACTCGTTCCAGACACCCAAACCGACGATCAGCCCGGTCGTGAGAAAGCCGGGCCAAGACAGCGGCAATATCACCTGCGTCATCACCTGGAATTTGCTGGCGCCATCGATCTTTGCCGCCTCGATAAACTCTTTCGGTAGCGCCACCATATAAGAGCGAATGAGATAAGTGGCGAATGGCGACGAGGTCGCGCAATAGATGATGATGAGCCCGAGATGCGTATTCAACAGGCCGAAGGTTTTCCATATAAAAAACAGCGGCACGACATATAGCTGGATCGGAATCGCCGTGCCAACCAGAAAATAAAAGGCGATGATATTGGCGCCTCGTATCTCCAAATGCGCCAGGGCATAACCGCCCATGCCGCCGACGATCAGCACGCCGATGACCGTGCCCGCCGTCAGGATGGCGCTGTTCTTGACCGTGTTGGCGTAATTGCCTTTCTCGAATGCCACGGCGTAATTGTCCCATCGTGGTTCGTCCGGTATCGAAAAGGGATTCGCCGCTATCTGCTCGCTGGTCTTGACCGAATTCAGGAATAGAACGAGCACCGGACCGAGGGCGAAAACCGCCAGCAGGAAGAGGATGACGTGGTTGAAGGCAGTTGTTTCGGTGCGACCTGAGCGTAAGCGCATCATATCTCCCAACCCCGCCGCCGCAGAATGACGAAAATCGCCACGATGCAAGCCGTGATCAGCGCCATCGTCACGCCGATGGCCGCGGCATAACCCACCTCAAAGCGGAAGAAAGACATATTGTACAGATAAGTGCCTAATACTTCGGAAGCGTGGGCTGGCCCGCCATCGGTCAGCAGGTAGATGTAATCGAAAGCCGGCACCGACCAAATCATGATCATCAGCAGAGTGAATACGAGCGTCGGGCGGATGCCGGGCACAGTCACGTGACGGAAGCGCTGAAAACGGCTGGCGCCTTCCAGGATGGCTACTTCGTACAAATCGGGCTGAACCTGATACATCGCCGCCAGGTAGACGATCACCAGAAAACCCCAGAAGTGCCAGGAATCGACGAAGGCGACGCCATACAGGGCGGTATGTTTGCTGCCGAAGACGCGAATGTCAAAGCCTTCGATGCCTTGCTTGGCCAGCCAGGCGCCGATGCCATGGCGCGGATGCAGCAGCGTCCGCCACAATTCCGTATTGACCACGCTGGCGATGACATAAGGGATGAAGAAGGCGACGCGATAAACCATCTGGAAGCGCTTTATGCCCGAAAGCAGGAAAGCGCCCATCAAACCCATGAAGACCGGAATCGTCAGGAAGAAGATCGTCCAGATCACATTATGACTGAGCGACTTCCAGTAAATCGGGTCGTTGATCAGGCGATCAAAATTGGCCAACCCGACGAACTCCGGCTCGTTCAAGCCCGACCACTTCGTCATAGAGATGTAGATGCTGGTCAGCGAGGGGATGACAATAACGATCAGGTTCAGGGCGACGACCGGCGCCAGAAACACATAATTGGATAAGATATTGCGCCAGCGATAGGCCGACGTCACGCCGACGCGGCTGTCGGTCTTGAATGCCATCTTGCGGGTCAATCTTCCAACTTGATGAATGGGTGTAGGGGCGAGCCGGTGGCTCGCCCATAAACGTTTCTAGCCTGTGAGGACTACTCGCGCGGCAATATCGAAAGCACGAGACCGTCGGCTGCATCCTGCGCCCATTCAGCCGCGTGATTCTCCAGGTATTCCTCCACGCTCATTTCGCCCGCCCAAACCAGCTCGATGGCTTCCCAGAGCTGCTGATTGGCGCGCGCGGGCCAGAAGGTCCAGGCGGTGTAGCCATAACGCCCTGCGCCAGTGGTCGCGGCGAAATCGGAATGGAAACGTAGCACGCGTTCATCCGTGCCGGGCGGGAAGTCCTCAATCTCATACCGCAGCGGTATCACCCATTCGCCAAAGCCGGTGGTCGAAGCCAGCTCGAGGATGCGCGCCTTGTCGCTCAAGAGGAAGTCCAAGACAATGCCAACTTCTTCCGGGTGCTCGGTCGCGGCGTTGACACCCAGATTGCCACCCAGCGCCAAGTCATAGGAATAGGGACCAACCTGCATATCCGCGTCTTCGCTGAAGGGTGGCAAGGGCGCCCAATCCCATTCCATACCCGTTTCAGCAAATGTGGGACCCATACCGTGGAACATCCAGGTGCCGCTCATCATCATGGTCCCCTCGCCTGACGCCAGCATCGCTGCCGGATCAAGGCCGCCGAGCGAGTAGTAGTCTTCCAGACTGCCGCCGAACCAACCCAGATCGGCAATGTGCTCGCGCAGCAGGTCGGTCGCTTCAGCAAATTCGCTGTCGGTCCAAGCCTTCTCGCCGATGAGCGCCGCGTACACGTTGTCGGGCCCAGCGTAGTTGTTGAGATAGATGCCCATCAAGTGCTCGTTGGAGGGCTGCCAGGTGGCGTTGCCATAAGGGAAGGGCACCAAGCCCATGTCGGCAGTTTGCTGCGCCAGGCTCCAAAGCTCGTCAGCTGTTGTCGGCACTTCCCAGCCATTCTCCTCGAAGACTGTCTTGTTGTAGAAGAGCACCATGCTCTCATAAGTGACCGGGATCGAATACAATTCACCGGCGACAATGCCGGCGCCATAAGCCCAGGGCAGCAATTTGTCTGCCCAGTCATAGGCGTCGGCATAACCCGTCAGCGGCAGCAGGAAACCGCCGGCGACATATTGCGAAGCGGCCGCGTTGCCGGCCAGCCACACGATATCGGGACCAACACCCGCTTGCAGGGCGGGCCGCAACTGGTCATTGATCGATTCCTGCGGCTGATAATCGATCTGGATATTGTCGTGCGAGGCGTTAAAGACGTCGATGATCAGTTCCTGCACATGATCGTCGGAGCCGCTCGGCTCCATCCACCAGGTGACGGTGACGACGTCCTGCGCGCCGACCGCGCCGACGATGATGAACAGGGCAAGCATTACGAGTATACCGAGGCGATTCATTTTTCATTCCTTTCAGACATTAAAAGTATCAATTCGCGACAGAATCATCTCATGCGTTCGAATATCTACCTCCTTCTGTTCCCGCTAGCCAATATGCGCCAAATAAGATTTGTCGGAGTTTACCTTATAACAGTCGAGGCGCAAAGCTCGATTCCAACAGGTCCCCGCGCGTCAAACCTTCGGTGGCGAAGCCATGCCGCCGCCCCGCTTCCGGGTTCGATTCGGGCCAATCGAATCTGGCGTCGGCTGTCATATAGGCGATGGTCATCGCCTCGCGCATTTCGTCGGTGCTGTTGCCGTCGGCGCGATGATATACCAGCCCCGAATGAAAGGTGCAATCGCCCTGCTTCAAGGGCGCCCACTCCCAGGGATAATGCCGCACGTTGTCTCCAATGGCGATTTCTTCCTGGGCATTGAAGATATCGACAAATTCGGCATCGGGCGACAGCTTGTGGCTGCCACGCGCGAAAGCCATGCAGCCTTTCTCGATCGGCACATCAACCAGCGCCATCCAGATGGTGGTCGTCTTGGACGCCGGCTGCACGGGCCAGAATGCGGCGTCCACGTGATAATCTGTGATTCGCCCGCCGGGCTCCTTGTAGAGCGCCTGATCAAACCAGAGCTTGACGCCCTCGACGTCGAGCATTTGCCGCGCTACCTCGGCAAAGCGCCGGCACTGCACAAATTCGGCGATAGCGGGATAATGCGGCCAGAGGTTGAAGGCTTGCAGGAAACTCTGCTCATAAACGCGCTTCTCGGCTAGCGCGCGGTCATCGTCCTTGAAGCGATGCCCGACCGCCAAACCAATCAACTCACGATAATAGTCGAGTGGCTCGCCCGTGATGATGCCCTCGAGCTTGACGTAGCCATTTTCCCAATACTCGTCGACCTTGGCGGCGTCCAGCGGATAGGACTCGTTCAAGAACTCTTGGATAGGAGGTGGCGCGGGCGCATGAAGGCGCTCTAGGACTTCGCGGGTGAAAACTGGTTTTGCAGTCGCTTGCTCGTGCATGGCGTCCTTATTTCTGCATACGTGTAGGGGCGGACTGGCGGGCAGTGTCGCAGGTCAGTGTCTACGCGCCCAATCAGGTCGCCCGTCAATGTCCCTCACCCAAATCATTGCGCTGATGCCGAGCCCCCGCTGCCGCAAGGTCATACCTCTTGCAATCCCGCCGGCGCCAACTCGCCGATCGATCCTTCAAGCCCGTCATCGGGCGAATCTTCACGGGCATGTTTCGCCGTGGCCGGCAGCGGCGTATCGAATTGGTAATCAGGATCTAATTTCTGCCGCCGCCAAACTTCGCGCATTTCTTTCCAGGCGCCAATCAGCGTGCGCGGCGCCGGCATATCCTCGGCGACTGCCCGGTGAAGTTTTTCCAGGTTATAGCATGGAACGCCAGCAAACATATGATGCTCGATATGCCATTCCATGCGCCAGTACAAGAAGGAAAAGATCGGATTCAATTTCATCGAACGCACACTTTTTCGGAAGTCCGGCGTATCATCGCGCAGGCCGCAGTGCTGAGGCAGATTGACGAAGTATTGAAGCCAATTGGCGGTGAAGGCGGCGGTGGTCAAGATCAAGGGCAGTACCCAGAGACCGGTGGCGATGGCGATCACCAGCACCGTTCCATGAAATAGCAGCAGGATGCGAGACCAAAGCATCGCGTTCTGATGCTCTTCCGGTTGATCACGATGCAATGCCCGTATCCATTCGTTGGCGGGCGCCTTTTCCGCCGCGGGATCATGACCGAAAGCCGCCATTACGGTGAGAATCACGGTCGAAATGAAGCCGCCTTTGCCGAAAATACGGCCCGGCTGCGTAAGCAAGTTGATGGTGAAGAGCTGCAGCATAAAGGTCGAGGCCAACGAAGGTTCCACCGGCAGCAGCACCTCGCGATCGCCTTCCGGATGCAAGGTATAACGATGGTGGTAGGTATGGCTGCTGGCATAATCAAAGGGATCCCACCAGCCGATCAGGCTGAAGAGATATAGGAAGACCTTGTTCAGCCATTTGGTCTTGAAGACGGTGCCGTGCCCGAGTTCGTGCGTGCTGTTTCCGCGGACGAAGGCGGTCACCGTGCCGTGGAAGAAAAGCGCGATGAGAAAAGCGAGCCAAAGCGACTGGGACCAAAAGTGGAATACAAGCGCGCCGGTAATTGTGACGAGCGCAAGATGACCGCCGGCGAGGAACCAGCCTTGGGCATCGCTGCGCCGTGTTAGCTCACGCAGCAAACCAGGACGCGTCGGACAGCGATACCAGTCGACGCGCAAGGTCTGCCTCACTTCGGACAATTCCTTATAAGTCATGATCCGTCCCTCCGGCGACTTATATATTTTGGCGGGGCGCGTAGCTAATGATAACAGGCGCGGCTGGTCAATTTGGAAACGTCCTGTCTATGCAAATTGAATGTCAGCGCTAATCGGTAGCTACGAAGGCTAGCTACGCTCTTGCAGTCCCGCGGGCGCCAACTCACCGATGGAAGTTTCCAATGGCTTTTCAGGCGTATCGTCGCGGGCGTGCTTCGCTGTTGGCGGCAAGGGCGTATCGTACTGGTAGTCCGGATCAATCTTTTGCCGCCGCCAGGTTTCGCGCATTTCTCTCCAGGCGCCGATCAGCGTGCGCGGCTCCGGCATATCATGGGCAACTTCCTTATACAGCTTTTCCAGGTTGTAACATGGAACTCCAGCGAACATATGATGCTCAATATGCCAGCCCATCCGCCAGTATAGAAAATCGAAAAGTGGATTGAGCTTCATTGAGCGCGTATTCTTGCGAAAGTCGGAGGTGTGGTCGCGCAAGCCGCAATGCTGCGGCAAGCCGACGAAATAACCCAGCCAGTTGCCGGTGAAGGCTGAAGTCGAGAATATCAGCGGCAAAACCCACAAGCCAGAAACGATGGCGATCACCAGGACCGATCCGTGGAAAAGCAGCAGCGCGCGCGACCACAGGTTCGAATTGTGATGCTCCTCCGGTTGGTCAAGATGCAGCGCCCTTATCCACTCGCTGGAGGACTCTAATTCGCGACCGAAGGCGCCTATTACCGTCAAGATCACCGTGGAAATCAATCCGCCTCCGCTAACGATACGTCTCGGATTCGCCATTATGTTGATGGTAAACAACTGCAACATAAACTTCGAGGCAAGCGATGGCTCTATCGGCAGCAGCACTTCGCGATCGCCTTCCGGATGCAGCGTATAGCGATGGTGGTAGGTGTGGCTGCTGGCGTAGTCAAAATGGTCCCACCAGCCGATCAAGCTGAATAGGTACATGAAGAACCTGTTCAGCCATTTCGTCTTGAAGACCGTGCCATGCCCCAGCTCATGCGGCGCGACGCCGCGGAAAAACGTGGTCACGGTGCCGTGGCAAAATAGGGCGAAAAGCATCGCCAGCCAAAGTCCCTGCGACCAAAAATAATAGACAAGTGAACCGGTAAAGATGAACAGCGCGAGGTGACCGCCGGCTTGATACCAGCCCTGTGCGTCGCTGCGCCGAGACAGTTCGCGTAGCAAGCCCGGGCGAGTCTTGCAGCGATACCAATCGACGCGCAAGGTCTGCCTCACTTCGGACAATTCCTTATACGTCATGATCCGTCCCTTCAATGCCTTAAAAAATATTGTGACGGGGCGCCTAACTAATGAAAATAGGCGCAGCAGATTGATCTGACGCCGTCCTGCGCATGCATATCAAAGGTCGCCGCTCATCTGGCGCTGTGATGTCTATCTGCGCTCTTGCAGACCCGCAGGCGCCAACTCGCCGATGGAGGCTTCCAATTGCTTTTCCGGCGCATCATCGCGGACTTTCTTCGCCGTTGGCGGCAAGGGCGTGTCGTACTGATAATCCGGATCGATCTTCTGCCGCCGCCAGGTTTCGCGCATTTCCTTCCAGGCGCCGATCAGCGTGCGCGGCTCGGGCATATCGTGGGCAACTTCCTTATATAGCTTTTCCAGGTTGTAGCATGGCACACCGGCGAACATATGGTGCTCGATATGCCAACCCATCCGCCAGTATAGAAAATCGAAGAGCGGATTGAGCTTCATCGAGCGCGTGTTTTTGCGGAAGTCCGAGGTGTGATCGCGCAAACCGCAATGCTGTGGCAAGCCGACGAAATAGCCCAGCGCATTGCCAATGAAGACTGAAACCGAGAATATCAGCGGCAAAGACCATAAGCCGGTGATGATGGCGATGAGCAGCACCGACCCATGAAACAGCAATAAGGCGCGCGACCACAAGACCGAGTTGTGATGCTCATCCGGCTGGTCAAGATGCAGCGCCCGCAGCCATTCCTTGTCCGGCGGCAAGCGGCCGAAAGCGCCAAGCGCCGTCATAATCACCGTGGAGATCAATCCGCCGCGGTGGACGCTGCGACCGGGCGGCGTCAGCAGATTGATCGTGAACATTTGCAGCATGAATGTCGAAGCAAGCGACGGTTCAATCGGCAGCAGCACCTCGCGATCCCCTTCCGGGTGCAGCGTATAGCGATGGTGGTAGGTGTGGCTGCTGGCATAGTCGAAGTGGTCCCACCAGCCGATCAAGCTGAACAGATACAGAAAAAATTTGTTCAACCACTTGGTTTTGAAGACCGTGCCATGCCCTAACTCATGCGGCGCGATGCCGCGAAAAAATGAAGTTACCGTGCCGTGACAAAACAGGGCGCACAGCATCGCCAGCCAAAGTCCCAGCGACCAAAAGTAAAAGACTAGTGAGCCAGTCAAGATGAAAAGCGCGAGGTGACCGCCGGCCTGATACCAGCCCTGGGCGTCGCTGCGCCGAGACAATTCGCGCAGCAAGCCGGGGCGCGTTTCGCAGCGATACCAGTCGACGCGCAGCGACTTCCGAACTTCGGACAATTCTGGATACGTCATGCGCGACTCTCCCTATAATATCTGCCGTCCGGATGGGCGCCGCATCTAGACCTCGACGCCGAGTTCTTCCAGGACAGCCAGCGCTTGCGGCTCCATCGCGTCGGGGTTGTTCTTGGCGCCGCGCTTCAGCGCATAGATGGCATGCTCGTTGCCGGCGCGCGCCAATTCAAGTATTTCGACCCGAGCTTTGTCGCCGAAGCTCAAATCGCGCTCGACAACCGGGTTGTCATATTCCTTCCAGTAGTATTTGAGATCTTCGTGCTGCCAATGCGGGTAAATGTCGTCCCAGGTGAGTTGGCTGGGATCGTGCGGCTGAAGCATGTGCTCGGCCACCTTGTCGCCCACCAGCATATAACGATTATCCAGCGAAAGCCGCAGCTTGTCTTCGGTGTAGTTTGGCAGCGCCTGATGGATGGTCAGCGCCGGGAAGAAGAGCGCGTCGCCCGCTTCATAATCCGTGGTATGCCAGACCGGATTGATTTCTTCATGCTCATCTTCATGCACAATCAGCCCGCCAGCGCCAAGCGAAAAGTGATGATCTAGCACGCGGTTAACCTTGTGGGATTCGGGAATCACCGCCAAGCCGCCCAGCTCGATCGGGCAATCGCCGATGGGCGCCCAACAAGTGATATTGTCAAAGCTGCCTTGAAAGTGAACAAAGTCTTGATGCTTGGGCGTCGTGTGCTCGGTGTATTTGGGGAACCAGATACGGGCGATCTTTTGTGGATGCGGCATGATCGCTTGGCCGACCATTTTCTCGATGATCTCCAGATATTCGGGCCAATGCGCCGAACGATGGAAGTTCTCGATCTTGTAGACTTCGGCGTAGCCGGCGCTGTATTCGTTGTCGCCCTCGGTGTAACGCATGTTGATATCGGCGATGCCGTCCATCGGGTCGGTTCCGGCGACCAGCCAGCCGACTTCCTGAATCATGCTCATCATCTCGCGGCGCAACTCCCAGAGTTTGTCGGGCGCCACCAGACGCTTGAAAAAGAGATAACCTTCGTCGTCAATTCGGCTTTGCAACTCTTCCGGATCATTCATGGCGTCGTTGGAGACGCGCAATTCCTTCAGTTCGGACATGAATAATGTCACTCTCTCAAACTCTTTAGACTCTGCGCACATTCTAACGTATTTGCTAAAGATTGCGAATGAACTCGTGGAATCCTGACGTACCTTGCAACTTAAGGATGACTGGTAAAGCAGGGAATACCCAAGCAGTGAATTCACGAGGCAAGATATTCCACGTTTTCGAATTGCAGCCCTTATCTTCACATAGGCGTTTCAAGCAAAGGATCTTTACAACCTTCAACGATCCGGTTCAACAATCTCACCAGCCATATCCCGGTACATCGTCGGGCGAATGACCAATTCTGGTATGTTGCTTCGCTGTGGCAGCGTAGCGATTAGCAGAATCGCCGCTGACGTTTCAGCGACATCTACCATCGTCTGGCGGGCGGCAGCGCTTGGCGGAATCGGACGATCGTCCAATATCGGCGTCGCGACCTCGCCAGGAATCACCACGCTTGCTCGGATACCCGTGTTCCGCAGATCGGCGTTGAGGAATTCAGTGAAGTTGATCACCGCTGCTTTTGCCGCGCCGTAGGCAAAACCGCTAAATGGACCCGGGTTGACCGCCGCCAGCGACGATACGTTGATAATCGTACCCGACTTCGCTTCCAACATCGTAGGCACAACCGCCTTCGTACAGAAAAATGTGCCCATTAGATTTGAATCGATGACCGAACGCATCTCCCAAGGGGGCGTGTCCGCAATATGTCGATGAGTTGAGCTATGACCCGCGTTGTTCACCAGCACATCAATTCGTCCGAATTTATCGAGCACATCTGCAGCCATCTGGTCGACGGCATCGTAGTCAGCGACATCAAGCCTGTAACCGACTGCCGTCCCGCCCGCTGCCGTAACTTCAGCCGCAACAGCGTCCAATTTTGATTCCGTTCTACCAATGATGACCACCGTCGCGCCTTCTTTTGCCATTGTGAGAGCAGCGTCGCGTCCAATACCACTGCCACCCCCGGTAATAATACAGACCTGTCCTTGTAGACGCATTCTTCACCTCCATGGGCTAAAACGGGTTCTACTGCAGCCTTGACCGCTCTTGATAGCGATTCCGATTCAAACTGCAGCCGGTCAAGAACTGCCCGCGCCGCTTATTGCGGCATCGCGTGTGGCTTTGACTTCTGCCAGATAAGCGGATTCCTGCTGTCATCATCAAATACATCGCTGATATTCAGCGACTCAAAGACATCCTGCGGCAAGATATTTTGAATGCATTAAATGTTGAGCCATCGGGCATGTAGCCGCAGGTCATCGCCTGCCGGCCTCGATCCAGCCCTGGGCATCGCTGCGCCGGGACAGTTCACGTAGCAAGCCGGGCAGCGATACCAGTCGACGCGCAACATCTTCCGAACTTCGGACAGACCGCGATAGGTCAAAGCATGCCTCTCACGGACTTGCTCTCGCTTTTGAGGGCAGTGATTATGTGAAGAGCGGCGCTCCATCGACAAGCAGACTGTGAGCGCGGCAAGTCCCTTCGCTGTCGCCGAGCGGCACTTGCTAGACTTTGACGCCAAGCTCGTCCAGGATAGCCCACACTTCCGGCTCTACGGTATCGGGGCTGTTTTTGGCGTCGCGCTTCAGCGCATAGATGGCGTGCTCGTCTCCGTCGCGCGCCAATTCAAACACTTCCACTCGGGCTTTGTCGATATAGCGCAAATCTCGTTCGACAACCCGATTGTCATAATCCTCCCAGTAGTACTTGAGATCATCCGACTGCCAGCCCGGGTAGATATCGTCCCAGGTAAGCTGGCTTGGATCGTGCGGCGCTAGCAAATGCTCGGCCACCTTGTCGCCGACGACCATGTAGCGATTGTCCAGCGAAAGGCGCAGCTTGTCTTCGGTATAATTTGGCAGCGCCTGGTGAATGGTCAGCGCCGGGAAGAACAGGGCGTCGCCGGCTTCGTAATCGGTGGAATACCATACCGGGTTGATGTCCGCGTGCTCGGTTTCGTCGACGATCAGCCCGCCGGCGCCCAGCGAGAAGTGATGATCAAGCACGCGGTTGACCTTGTGCGATTCAGGGATAACTGCCAAGCCGCCCAGTTCAATCGGGCAATCGCCGATTGGCGCCCAGCAGGTGATATTGTCGTAGCTGCCTTGAAAGTGCACGAAGTCCTGGTGTTTTGGCGTGGTATGTTCGGTGTATTTGGGGAACCAAATGCGCGCGATCTTTTGCGGGTGGGGCATGATCGGTTTACCGACCATCCTCTCGATGATCTCCAGGTATTCGGGCCAATGCCCGCTGCGATGGAAGTTCTCGATCTTGTAGACTTCGGCGTATCCGGCGCTGTATTCGTTGTCGCCTTCGGTATAGCGCATATTGATATCGGCGATGCCATCCATCGGGTCGGTGCCCGGGATCAGCCAGCCGACCTGCTGAATCATGCTCATCATTTCGCGGCGCAGCTCCCAAAGCTTGTCAGGCTCCACAAGCCGCTTGAAAAAGAGATAACCCTCGTCGTCTAGCCGGCGCTGCAACTCTTCCGGCTCGTTCATGGCGTCATTGGAGACGCGCAATTCCTTCAATTCAGACATTTTATGTTTCTCACTTAATACAATTTGTCTATTCGGACATTTTAGCGCGTTTTATGAAGATTGCGAATTACCATCTACACCCAGTCGCTCGCGTGCTCGCCTGGCGATCACGCGGTCACGTACGGCTTCGACTTATGCCAGATCAGCGGGTTCCTGCTGTCATCGTCAAATACATCGCCGATTTCCAGCGACTCAAAAACATCCTGCGGCAGAATATTCTTGATGCCATTAAATGTTGAGCCGTCGGGCATATAGCCGCAGGTCATCGCCCGCCGCCAGCCCGGCGTCATATTCGCGCCGGCGCCATGCGGCATCAGACCGTTGTGGAAGGAGCAGGACCCGGCCTTCATCGGCGCCGGGGCAGACTCTAGTTCCGCCCACTGCGGATAGATATCGAACAGGTCGCTGATATTGGGGCCGATATTCGAAGTATCGAATGTGGCGGTTTTGTGCGCGCCAGGGAGGAAGTAGAGGCAGCCGTTTTGCAGCGTGGCGTCGTCCAGCGCCACCCAAATGCTGAGCGCGTCACGTGAAGAATAAGACCAGAGGGGGTTGTCCAGGTGCCAGCCGGTCGGGTTCGCCCAAGGCTGCTTGTTCAAGGCTTGATCGTGCCAGATGCGCATGCCATCGACGCCGGCCAACTCGCTCGCCATCTTGCCCAGGCGCGGGTCGAGCATTAGTTCGCGCATACCTTCGTGATCAGTCCACAGATTGAGGCGCTGCACGAAGCGCAGGCGGCGATACTTGCCCTCATCGCTTTCGTCATCCAGCTCTCTGCGATCGGCCAGCCTGCGGTTTCCACGCCGCGCCACCGCATCGTCAACGTTGCGCCGCCAGGTTTCCAGCTCGTCCGGCGACAAGAAGTCCTCAATGACGATATAGCCATTCTCCTGATAGAAGTCGATCTGTTCTTGCGTCAATTCGTTCTTCATTTCTATGCGCCCTCGATCACGAAACTATGCGCCGACAGAAGGTTTTGACTTGTGCCAGATCAGCGGGTTGATCGCGTCATTGTCCAGCACATCGCCGATTTCCAGCAACTCAAAATAAGCTTGTGGCAACACGCTTTGGATGCCATTGAAGGTACAGCCATCGGGCATATAGCCGCAGGTCATCGCCCGCCGCCAGCCCGGCGTCATATTGGCGCCTGCGCCATGCGGCATCAAACCGTTGTGGAAGGAGCAAGATCCCGCCTTCATCGGCGCCGCTACCGACTGTAATTTCGCCCACTGCGGATAGAGTTCAAACAGGTCGCTGATACTGGGACCGATCCCGGAATTATCGAAAGTTGCCGTCTTATGCAAGCCCGGCAGGAAGTAGAGGCAGCCATTATCGCATGTGGCGTCGTCCAGCGCCACCCAAATCGTGACGGCGTCACGCGATGAGTAAGACCAGGAGGCATTGTCCAAATGCCAGCCGGTCGGGTTCGCCCAAGGCTGTTTGATCAAGGCTTGATCGTGCCAGATACGCATGCCATCGACGCCGGCCAGTTCGCTTACCATTTTGCCCAGACGCGGATCCCACATGAGCTCGCGCATGCCAGCGTGATCAATCCACAGATTCTGCCGGTGTACGAAGACCTTGTCAAAATAGGCGCTTTCTTCGTCAACGATGCGCTCGGAGGCCAGCAGGCCATCGGCGGTAACGCGCCCATCGCGCTGTGCAACAGCATCGTCGACATTTCGCCGCCAGGTCTCGAGCTCCTCGGGCGTTAAAAAGTCTTCAATGATGATGTAGCCAGTCTCTTGATAAAAGTTGATCTGCTCCTGAGTTAAGTCGGCATTCATGCCGCAAAACCTTCTCTAACCGTACTGTGCTTCGGTCAAGTTTATCACTTGGTTGGCGGCGCTACAACTCAGCCGGTCTTGGGCTCAGATGACGAGAATGTCGCGGGGAAATGTGGTCAGGCTTTCAGCGCCGTCTTGCGTGATCAGCATATTGTCTTCAATGCGCACGCCGATTTCGCCCATTCGATATATGCCCGGCTCGATTGTGAAGACCATGCCCGGCGCCAGGACTTGCTCGTTCCCAATCACAATATAGGGCGCTTCGTGCGCTTCCATGCCTAAGCCGTGGCCCGTCCGGTGCCGAATCAAATGCTCGTAACCGGCGTCGATGAAGACTTGCCTCGTTGCAATATCGACTGACTCGCAAGTGACGCCGGGACGGGACGCCTGCCGACCGACCTCGCTTGCCCTCTGCACGACCGTGTAGAATTCGCGCTGCTCTTCGGTCACCTCGCCGACAAATACCGTGCGCGTGATATCGGCGCAATAGCCCTTGTAGGTGGCGCCGAAATCGACAATCAGCGCATCGCCATGCTGAATGCGATAATCCAGCGGACCGGAATGCGGCAGCGGCGTATTGGCGCCGGCATGAAGTATGGTGCCGAAGGAAAGCCCATCACCGCCAAGCGCCTTGATATGCCCTTCCAAAATCGCCGCCGCTTCAATCTCGCTCATGCCCACTTGCACTTCGTCGAACATCGCTTGAAGCGCTTGCTCGGATATCTCGATGGCGCGGCGCAGCGAGGCGATCTCGTCAGCGTCCTTGATCAGGCGCAACTTCGCCAGGGGTTCAGTTGCATCCACGACGGTCGCATGAGGCGCGCACTGGCGAATGACCTCGCCTTCGAAGAAGCGCATTTGCAATCCTTCAACACCGATCGTCTTCCCGCGCGTGCCTAGCTGGTCCAGCGCCGCGCGGAAGGCGCCCTCGTAACCTTCAGCATCGGTATAGGAGATGAGCACAGCAGGGTCTGGATGGCTTTCGAATAGCGGAATTTCCAGTTCGGGTATGACCGCGATTGGGATTTGGTCCGGCCGATAAAAGGTCACGATTGGGCGTTCCAATACATAGTGCTCCGCGCCGGTCAAATAACGGTGGTTGGGTCCGGGAATCAAGGCGACCACATCCAGCCCGCTATCGCACATAATTGCATAGAGCTTGTTCGTTCGTCCCTGCGCAGTCATAGAACATCCTCATTCCTCAATCATCGTCGTGATGCGCCGCCACTAGCGGATCATGCGCAAATCATTCAAGCCATCGCCTAGCATGGTGATAGCGACCACCACCAAGGTGATCGCCAAGGCGGGATATCCGCCAATCCACCACTCGGTCAAGAAGTAGAGCCGGCCCCAAGCGACCATCGCGCCCCACTCTGGCGTCGGCGCGCTGGCGCCCAAACCAATGAAGCTTAGACTCGCCAGCAGCAGCACCGCCAAACCCAAGTCGATGCTGATGCGCACGATGATGGCATAGATGGCGTTGGGCAAAATATGGCGCAGGATGATCCGCGGCGTCGATGCGCCCATCGCCCGCGCCGCCGTCACGAACTCCATCTCAGCCAGCTGCAGCGTGATGCCGCGCAGCAAGCGCGCGTAGACGGGCCACCAAACCGCCGCCGCTGCGATAATCGCGCTGCGCAGCCCCGGTCCTAGCGCCGCGCTGACCGCCAGCGCCAAAATCAAGCTGGGAAAAGCCAGCACCAAATCGACAAGGGTCATAATGACGCGATCACTCCAACCGCCCCAATAGCCAGCGATTGTGCCAAGCGCAACGCCGATTAGACAGGCGATACCGATAATCAACGATGCCGAGGCGAGCGATATCCGCGCGCCGTGAACGACGCGGCTGTATACATCGCGACCCAACTCATCGGTGCCAAAATAATGCTCGGCGCTGGGAGGACTGTATAACTCGCGAATCGATGTCTTGATCGGATCATGGGTGGCGAAGACGGAAGGCAAGGCGGCAAATAGCAAGAATGGCAGCAACAGCGCGATGCCCGCAAGCAAACCGGGATTCCGAGCTCCCAGCCTGATCCAGTTTGTCTGATCGCTAAATCGGCTTTGCACCGCGCCCCCGCTCTTGCGAACGCTACATCTCGCGGCGTTTCGCTTCTGTCGCCTTTAGATCGACAAGCAGCGCCTCGGGTTCGAGAACGACGCCATAAGTTTCAGCCGCCTGATCAAACGATACCAATCCGTCGCGCACATCGTCGCGCACGCGTTCGGGCGCTCGTTCCTTTGGCGGTCCGTATCCGCCGCCCGCTGCCGTCTCGAAGCCGACCGTTTGCCCGCTTTCCGTCAGCGGCAAAGCGCTGGCATGTCGGACTTTTTCGGCGCGGGTCAAGATTTCGCCATCGCGCAAGATTTGAGCGGGCGCCCCGCCTTCGCCGCCATGCAAGCCAAAAGGCGGAACATTTTGCCCCGCGGCATGCACCGATACGGTGGCCGACCCCCGATAACCGGGTAATAGTCCAAGTTCCATGCGCTGCGCCAGACCGCCACGTTCTCGACCGGCGCCACCGGAATCAGGGATGAATTCGCGGCAGCGCGTCAGAATCGGCACCGCAAGTTCGAACAGTTCAACCGGCACCGCGCCCGCCAGCGCCGGCACCTGCACGGTTGAGATACCGTTCGCGCGCGCGTTGGCGCCCATGCCGCCCGCGCTGAACAAATAGGAGTGGCTGATGGCGCTGTCTTTGTTCGCGCTGGCAAAGACCCGCGTGCTGACCAGGAAGCCCGAACCTGCGATCACCCGATCGGGCAGCACTTCCGCCAAAGCCTGGATCACTGCGCCAAAAATATGCGCGCCGATGCGATGCCGTTGGCTGACCGATGCGGGCTTCTGGGCGTTCAAAATGCAGCCGGCCGGCACGCTGGCATGGATCGGGCGGTAACAGCCATCGTTGCCCGGCACATCCGGCAGCAGCGTCGCTTTTAGCGCATAGGATATCTGCCCGTGCGTAAAGGTGAAAGTCACGTTGATGGCGCCGCGAGGCTGTTGCGGCGATGTTCCGCTGAAATCAATGAAGATCTCGTCGCCGCGCACCTCCAGCGCGCAGACTAGCTGCAATGGCTGATCCAACTCATCGACTACCACCTTCGAGCGATAGACGCCATCGGGCAGCGCAGCGATCGCTCTCCGCATCGCCTGTTCGGAGCGACTGTGTATCTCCGCCGAAATCGCGCGAAGATCGGGCAAGGCATACTCGTCCAGCAACGCCAAACAGCGCTCGGCGCCGGTTTGGTTGGCAGCGACCTGCGCGTGAATATCGCCAATAACTGCCGTCGGCAGGCGAACATTGGCTTCGACAAAATCGAGCGCCGTCTGGTTGATTTCACCGCCGCAATAGAGTCGAACAAGGGGAATCAGAAGCCCTTCTTCGTAGCTGTCGCTGACCTGATTGGTATCAATCGCGCCGCCAACATCAGCATGGTGGGCGATGCTGGCGGCAAAACCGACTAGCGCGCCACCCTTGAAAAACGGTGTAATCACCGTGATATCAGGGTTGTGCCCGGCATTCTCCCAAGGGTCATTTGAAATGAAGACATCGCCAGGGCAGATATTTTCACGTCCAAAACGCTCCAGAATCAGTCCGGTGGTAAAGGGCATGGTGCGGTTGAAAATCGGCAGGCTGCGCTGCGCGTGAGCGATGCATTGAGCGTCGGCGTCAATCAACACGCAGCCGTAGTCATTGGAGGCGGTGATCGTGGTAGAAAACGCAGTTCTAGCCAGCGTCGTCGACATCTGATCGGCTACCGTGATCAGGCGCTGCCAAAAGATTTCCAAGGTTAGCGGGTCGAGAGCGTTCCCGGTCATAATTGCGTTCCTTCCCTTAGAACAGTCCCCACTCTCGAATCTCAGCCTCCGGTGGCGGCTCGCTGCCCCAGCGGCGACTGGGATACCAGCCGAAACGAGTAGCGGTCTCCGCCAGAAGCTCAGCGTATTTGAAGGGCGCCAGCGCCGAATCGATCACGGGAACACCCAGTTCATCCTGTAGCCTCCGATGGAAACCCACTTCAGCGCTGCATCCGAGCACGATGACTTCGGCGCGGTCTTCTTCGACCGCTTTTCTTCCCTCGCGCAGCATCGCCTCCAAAGTTCGCTCCGCCTGCGCCTGAAACTCCAGCACGGCCATATTCAGCGGGCGCATTGACATCAGGCGATGCTCCAAGCCGTATGCGCGAATATTCTCCCGCATTTTGGGTATCGCTTTGTCGGCGCCGACCAATACTGAAAAGGTATTCCCCAGTTGCGCCGCGATTGCGATTGAGGACTCGCAGGGCGCCGTGACGATCGCCTTGCCCGAGACCTCGCGCGCCTCCCGCAGCGCCAGATCATAAAAGCAGCCGATGATGAAAGCATCTGTTTCCGATGCCAGGCGATACACTGCAGTCACGATCTCGCCGACGACCAAGGCTTCATAAGCATGATAGCGCAGGTGGCGCGGGGCGAGACCTTCTGGCAGGGAGATGATTTCGATTTCGGTATCGGGACGCCGCGCTTCGTCAAGCGCCGCCCGCAGCGCGCCGACATAGGGCTTGTCTTCGACGATCGGGTCTATCCAAACGATGCGCATTTCAACCGCCTCCCCGCCCTTCCGCTTGCGCCAGCGCCAGGCGAACGTTGCCATAAGTGTCTACCGTCGCATCCATGTTTGGACGCACAACGATAGTCGACTCGCGCTCTTCGACGATCGCCGGACCAGGAATCTGCATGCCGGCGCAAAGCCGGTACCGATCATACACCGGCGTGGACACGAAGTCCGCTAGTTCCGCGAAATAAGCGCGGCGTTCGCCTTTACGCGCGGAAGAAATATCGGCGGCAGATTCGGAAAGCCGAGCAGGCTTCACTGGTGCGCGCCGGCCTGATACGCGAACCCGCCAAGTCAATAGCTCTATCGGCGTATGGTCGGGCGCATAATGATACAATTCACGATAGCGCTCGTTAAACCGGCCGCTAAAATCGTCAAGGTCCAGTATGAATTGACTATCGGGCAGCGGCACTTGTATTTCATGCAATTGACCTTGAAAGCGCCCGTCGACGCTGCGCTCGATTACGATCTCCCCATCCGCAATGCCGGCCTCGCTCATCATCTGCCGGCCGCTCGATTCCATCTCGGCGAACAAGTCAGCGACTGCGCGCCAATCGGCGTCGGACAGCAAAGTCGGATAGGAGTGTGAGTAATCAAAGGCGATGGGCGCGATCAGCAAGCCAATGGCGGAGGCGACGCCGGCGCCCGGCGCGACAATCACTTCGGTATTGCCAAGGATGCTGGCGACAGCCGCAGCATGCACCGGTCCCGCTCCGCCAAAACAGACCATCGCGTAATTCCGCGGATCGCGCGCGCTTTCCAGAATATGGATGCGTGCGGCCGCCGCCATATTCTCATTCACCAACTGATGAATGGCATCAGCCGTCTCGACGATGGTCCAGCCGAAGGTATTCGCCAGCGGCGCCAGCGCCCGCTCAGCCACCGGCCGATCCAGCTTCATCGAACCACCGAGGAAATAATCCGGGTTCAGGTAACCCAATACCAGATCGGCATCGGTGACGGTTGGCGCATCGCCGCCAAAACCATAGCAGGCGGGACCGGGGTCGGAGCCAGCGCTCTGCGGTCCCACCTTGAGCAAACCCAACTCGTCCACCCAGGCGATGCTGCCGCCGCCGGCGCCGCTTTCTAGAATGTCGACGGTAGGAAACTGCAGCGGGTAGCCGCTGCCTTTGGTAAAGCGATGGATCCGTGCGACCTCCAAATTTGACGCTCCCGCGGGCCGACCATCGTGGACGAGCGCTACTTTTGCTGTTGTCCCGCCCATATCGAAGGAGAGCAAGTCTTTGCAGCCCGCCAATTCGCCGAAGTAGGCGGCGGCGAGCGCCCCGGCCGCCGGTCCAGATTCGACCAGGCGAATGGGCTGTGCCCGCGCGGCCGCTGCCAGCGCCGAACTGCCGGATGAGAGCATCAGAAAGAAGTTGCCACCGAAGCCAGAGCGCGCCAGCTGATCCTCCATCGTCTTCAAATAGCGCTTCATCAAGGGCAGGGTATAGGCATTGGCAACTGTCGTTGATGTCCTTTCGTATTCGCGGATTTCCGGCGCGATATCGCTGGACAAGGTCAAGGGAACATCGGGCCAAGCAACCTTGACCAACTCGGCGATGCGCTGCTCGTTAGCCGGGTTTCGATAGGAATGCAGGCAGGCGACCGCGATCGCTTCGACGCCTTCACGCTTGAAATCAGCCACCGCCGCTAGGACATCTTCTTCACAGACGCCTTCGAGGATGTTGCCATCGCGGTCGACCCGCTCGCGGATGCCGCGTCGCAAATGACGTGGGCTCAGTGGCGGCGGATATTGCAGAAACAGATCATAGATGGCGTAGCGCTGCTCGGTGCGCATCTCCAGGATGTCGCGGAATCCGGCGGTAGTTAGCAATCCGACGAGCGCGCCTTTATGCTCAATCAACGTATTGGCGACCAGCGTTGTGCCGTGGAAAACATTGAGCAACTCGTCATAACCGCTGCCGCACTGCGCGAGAAAAGTCGCGATGCCGTCCATTGCGCCGACTGCAGGCCACTCTGCAGTTGTCAGAGTTTTGAATATCTGCAACTCGCCGCTTTCCGTATTCAGCAGCGCAAAATCCGTGAAGGTGCCGCCGATGTCAAAGCCAAGCTCGAATGTCATGCGCCTCCTCGAGCACTAGCGTCCATTATTTGTGGCTGATGCGCGGATCCAACTGCAAGTAGAGCAGATCGACAATGGTATTGGATACTACAAAGATCACGGCAATCACCAGCGCCGCGCCAATGACGGCGTAGAAGTCGAAAGACAATACCGAATCCACCGCGTATCGACCGAGCCCAGGCCAGGTAAAGACCACCTCGACCAAGACGGCGCCGCTCAATAGAAAACCGATCTGTATACCCAGCATCGTCACCACGGGGATCAGCGCATTGCGAAAGGCGTGGCGCAATACCACGCGCTTTTCCCGCAAGCCTTTCGCCCGCGCCGTGCGCACATAAGGCTGCGACAGCGTTTCCAGCATTCCGCTGCGGGTGAAGCGCGCGCCAACCGCCAGGCGGCCCAGCGCCAATGCGGCCACCGGCAGCGCCAAATGCCGCAAGCTCATCCAGAATAGCTCCCATTCGCCGGCGAGCAAGCTGTCCACCGTATATAAACCGGTAACAAATGGCGGTGGCGCCATCCGCGTATGCAAGCGCCCCTCCAGCGGAAACATATCCAAGCCCTTGGCGAATATCAGCTGCAATACGAGCGCCAAGACAAAGGGTGGAACCGCCATGCTAACGACGACAAAGGCGCGAATCAAGAAATCTAGCGCCTTGCCCGCGTTGATCGCGGCGATGATGCCCAGACCGACGCCGAGAATCACGATGACCACAGCGGACAGAATCGAAAGTTCCAGCGTCGCGGGAAAACGAAGCTTCAAATCGTCGCTTACTTCTCGCCGGGTCAACAATGACTGGCCCAGATCACCGCGCGCCAAACCGGAAATATAGGTGATGAACTGCTCGTGAAATGGCCGATCCAATCCCAGCTCTTTTCGGATTCGCTCAATCTGCTCCGGGCGGGCATCGGTGCCAGCCGCGACCGCCGCCGGATCGGCCGGCAGCACCTGCGTGACCACAAACAGGATCACCGCCATGCCAAACAGCTTGAGAACCAGCGTCAGAAGGCGCTCTAGGAGTAACTTGCCCATCGAGAATAGAATTGAGCGGGACGCTGCTGTCTCAGGCAGCCGCGCCCCGCATTAGAGCTTGTCTTCGGAGGTCTATCTAGTTTTCCAGCCAGATGTCATGCACGTGCAGGTCGCCCGGGAAGCCGTAAGGATCGTACTGATAGCCCCGCACCGACGAATGCGTCAGGTCAATGTATTGTGAAAGCATCACGGGAATGACCACCGCATCATTGATGAGGATCTGCTGCGCTGCGCATAGCAGCTCGTTAATCCGCGGATCGCCCGGCGCCAGCGTGGGCGCTTCTTCCAGCAGGGCATCGAATTCGGGATTGTTGTACCAAGCCCAATTGCCCGTGCCGGTATCGATCAGGGATGAGTGGTTGAGGCGGAAGAGCATCTCGCCCGAATAGGGAATCGGGATGTTGAGCCAGTGGCTGGTCATATCATAGGCAGTTTCGAAGTTGCGCTGGGCGTCAATGAATGTGCCCCAGGGAATGTCGTCCAAGACAACCTCGATGCCCAACTCGGCGAGCGCTTCCTGGAACAAGACCGCGGCGAACCGGCGTGGTTCGTTGGCGTGGCGATAGGCTTGCCGCACGGAGAAGCCATCGGCATACGCCGTTTCCGCCAGCAGAGCGCGCGCCGCCTCCATATCTTGCACCGGCTCGAAGACCTCGCAGTGCCCGATAGTGCCGCTCAAAGCCGGCGAGCTGAGCGGCAAGGCGACACCCTGCATTACCTCGATCATCGCCTCGTAGGGGTAAGCGTGCATCAATGCCTGGCGCACCTTCTTGTCCGCCAGCGGACCGTCTTGTTTCATGAAGTGATAGAAACCCTGCAGCGGATTTCCCAGATTGTAACTGATGGCGTCGGAGGTCTCAGCGCGGCGGATATCGGACAAGCCCGCCCAGTCAATCAGATGCAACTCGCCATCTTCCATCAGCAGCAAGCGCGTCGAGAAATCCAGGCCGTAACGGGCAATGAAGGTCTCTACATGAGATCCTTCCCAGCCGCCCCAATAATCTGGGAAGGCGGACATCTCCGTCTGGCGGCCCGGGTCCCAGCGCACTAGTTGATAGGGACCGGTACCGACCGCGTTTTCGCGGAAGAAATCGCCCGCCATATCGCCGTCCGATTCGTTGGCAGCGATCGCATCGGCGCTGAGTATCTTGATATGGGGCAAGCCAGCCCAAAACTGGAAATCAGCCGTGCTCAGTTGGATCTCGACGGTCATATCGTCGGTGGCGCTGACGCTAGCCACCGGAGCCAGGATGAAGCCCAGATTGCCCAAGCCGAGGCTCTTGTGACGTTCCAAGGAAACCACGACGTCTACGGCATCGAGCGTGGAGCCATCGTGGAATTGCACGCCTTCGCGCAAAGTCAGCGTATAAGTCAGCGCGTCATCGGAAATCTCCCAGCCGGTCGCCAACCGCGGCACGATTTCCCCATCACGCGAATATTGCGTCAGCCCTTCATACATCGCAGTGATGACATAGCCCTCGGTCTGCGAGATACCCATTGCCGCCGGATCGAGCGAGTTCGGCTCACAGCAGCTTCCCAGCACGAAGGCGCCGGTCCAGGTCACATCAGCGCTGGCTGGCGCAAATGCCATCAGAATAACGGCAGTCGCCAAAATAATCTTAAGACAACGTTTCATCTCTCATTCCTTTCCAGTTGGAAATTATAGACAGAGGATAGTTTAACGTGCGCCGCCCCAAATGCTACTCATTCGCCAGACGGCCGCCCGCGCCCGCGCCGAGCCGCCGACACATTGAATCGACAGCTCCTGGGCGTCAGCGCGCGTGGGATAAATTCGACTAGTCATGGTGATCTTGTCATTGGCGTAGATTTCGACAACGGAATTGTCGAGATAAATCGTTAAGTCCAATGGTTCATCGTCGGAAAGAACCAGTAGACATTCGCAGGGATCAACGGTGACTTCGGCGGTATCGGTTGATCTATCGCGCAGCAGGCGCAAAACACCCGTTCTGTAATCATAAGTCAATTCAGTAAGCTGGTCGCCATCAGGGCTGCGGCGGAACTGAATTGACAGCTCCGCACCATCGGATTGCGTCACCAGCAAGGAAATCTCCAGCCGATCGCCACGCGCGTTAGCAAGCGGATGGCGCTGGTTTTCAGTCAAGTGAATCTCAGCGTCAAAAAGAGAGTTTGCTCGCAGTAGTTGCAATTCAGCCGCGGGCTTGACGCGGAGATTGCCGCGGCTGTCCAAGGATATTTCGCGCGGCAAGGTCAGGCAGGAAGCCCAGCCAGCCGCCGCGTATTGATCGCGCGGTCGCGCCTCGCGCACCCAGCCCCACATCAACCAGCGACCGGCAGGGTCAAGCAGGCTATTCGGCGCGTAGAAGACATCACCCCAGTCCAGGCGCTTCGGCGGCCTGTCCGGGCTGAACTCATGACTAGCATAATCGCCCAGCCAATACACCGGGCGCCCATGCGGCGAGACGACCAGCATGTGCTTCGCGCCCAGGTCAAGGAAATTGGGGCATTCCCAATTGATGCCGCTCTCGGCCGGATCGCCGATATAAAGAGGATTCAGGTATTCCCATTCGATCAGGTCGGGCGACCGGTAAAGCAAAGCCACGCCGCCGACTCCCTTGATGCCGGAGCCGAGCAGCATATACCAGCGCCCGTCGTTTTCTTTCCAAAGGAAAGGATCGCGAAAGCCAATCAGATCGAGCCCCGCTGGCGTCGACGGAATCACTGGGTTGGCATGATGCTTTTCCCAGGTGATCATGCCGTCGCGGCTGGTGGCGACGCACTGCGTCTCTTGATCAATCTCCAGCATGAATTCGTGGTAATAACCCTGTGGGATGCGCTGACGATCGGAGGGCGGCAGATCGTCATCCGCGCTAAACAGCGTCATGTCGGCGACGCCGGAGTACATCATCGTCGGCAAGCCGTTTTGAATCACGACACTGCCGGACCAACAGCCCGCGCCATCATAACTGCCGGGAGTCGGCATAATCGCGACCGGGCAGTGCTCCCAATGCGCCAGGTCCGGACTGCGCACATGTCCCCAGCCCATCGGACCAAAGTCGGCGATATAGGGGTTGTGCTGGAAGAACATATGCCAGTAGCCATCGTGATAGACGGGTCCGTTGGGATCGTTGATCCAGTTGGCGGCGGTCATCAGATGGAAGCTGGGGCGCTGGGCGTCGCCAGCGAGCCCGGCGGCAGTATTGGCGACAGCGTTATTGGCATCCGCCAAGATTTGCGCATAGGAGTCGGACATTGTTTGTTCCTTGTCGAGGACTAGTCTTTTAGCGCGCCAAAAGTTATGCCGCGGTGGAAGCTGCGCTGCGTGATCAGGTATAGCACCAAAATAGGCGTAAAGAGAATGACGGTGGTCGCCGCGATCATATCGTATCTAAACGTGAAGCGCCCCATGAAGTCGATGATGCGCACGCTCATGGGCATCAGCCATTGCTTGGTTGCGATGACCAGCGGGAAGAAGAAGCTATTCCAAGCCCACATAAACTCGATCAAAGCCAGCGACATAATCGCCGGGCGCGCCAGGGGCATGATGACGTAACGCAGCACTTGCAGGTCGGACCCGCCGTCAACAACAGCCGCATCAATCAGCGCGCGCGGGATATCTTTGAAAAAGGTGGTCATCAAGAACACGCCGAATGTCAGCCCTAAAGCCGCTTGCGGCAAGATCATCCCACCGTAGGTGTTCAATAAACCCAAGTCCTGCAGCAATTGGTAAACCGGAATAAGTACTGAAGTTTCCGATACCATCAGACCGGTAAGGACCAGCAGGAACAGCCACTGCTTGCCGACAAAGCGATAAACCGCAAACCCGTAACCCGCCAGTACAGAGATGACAGTAGTCAAGACCATGCTTGATGTCGACAGAATCATGCTGTTGTACAGCGCCCCTTTGTACCCTTGCTCATTGAGGATAAATCCGAAGTTCTGCCATTGCGGGTCAATTGGCAGGGTCAAGAAACTCTGAAACAGTTCGCGTGATGTTTTTAGCGCGGCATTAAACATCAGGTAGATTGGAAATAGTGCGATAAAGACAAAAAGCAGCAAGATGATATGAATGATGGCGCTTTGAATCATTCTTGACGAGTGGTAGGAGCGCTTCTTCCTTTTCCCGCCGACGACAGTCATTTAGTCCTCCTCGTCTTCGGTCACGATCTGCCGGATGACCACCACACTGAGCACCAGGATAACGACAGTCAAGATCGTGCTCATCGTCGCCGCATAATTGAAGCGGCCTTCGCGCATGCTATGCCAATAGATGCGGAGCCCAACTACGGTGCTTGCTTCGTTGGGTCCGCCGTTGGTCGCCACGAAGATCAGGTCAAAAAACTTCATTGAGCCAATGATGGTATAAACCAGAACAAATACAATAGCATTGCGCAAGAGCGGTATCGTGACATAGACGAATTGCTGCAATGCGCCAGCGCCATCAATTTTGGCTGCGTCATACAGTTCGGGGCTGATGTTTTGCAACCCGGCCATAAATATCAGCACACAGAACCCGTAATACGACCAACTGCCGATCATATTCACCGCGATCAATACGATCGATTCGTCCGCCAGCCAGGGTCGGCCCGTCAGCCCGATTGTCTCCAGCAGCCAATTGAGCGGACCAATGCTGGGGTCGTAAATCCAACGCCAGACGATCGCGGCGCATACAGCCGCCACCGTTTGCGGGATGAAGTAAATGCTGGCATACATCAAGCGCGTTCTGCCCCGGCCGGCAAGCAGAACCGCCAGCAGCAATCCCAAAACCACGGGTAGCGCGATGCTCAGCAATACCCAAATGATGTTGTGATATAAGGACTTGAGAAACAAGTCGTCCTGGAAGAGTTTCGCGTAATTGCCGATGCCGACCCAAAAATAATCGCGCGAGCGCCCGGTAGGCGAATCGAAAAAGCTCAAAACGAGCGCATTAATGATCGGATAAAAGATCCAGACGCTCAAGTAAATCAACGCCGGACCAATAAAGATATAAGGCCTAAAGTTGAAGCGCGCCATGCCGGCTTCCTTCCGAGTCGGCTCCCCCACCCCCTGGCCCCCTCCCCCATAAAGAGGGAGGGGGAAACGCACAGACTCTGGCGAATTCTCCCCTTCCCTTCTGGCTGGCGCGCGTAGACACTGCGCTACGGGAAGGGGTTGGGGGATGGGGGGAGACGAAAGCGGAATTACATCCGCTCGCCGGGTTCCCAGACCTGGCCGAGTTCAGCGGCGACCGCCATTTCCTCGTCCATGTTATTGAGGAAGTTTTCAATGCTCAGTTCGCCGCCCAGCACACCTTGTACGCCTTGATACAGAGCGCGCACAACATTCGGCGCCACGGTGGTGTGGAAGGCATCGACGTTGAGATCTTGCATCTCCTGCCCAATGCGGAAGGCTTTGCCGATCACCGGATCCACATCGTAGATGCTCCAGTCGATGGGATCTTTTTGGATCGGGATGGCGAAGCCCTCTTCAATCCAGGTAGGCAGCCAGCGCGGGTCGGTCACGAAGTCGATGTATTCGGCAGCCAGATCCGGATCACTAGCATGCGCCCAAATGTAGTAAGCCGAACCCTCCGACATGTGAGTTGCTTGCGGGATGTCGTCGTAGATCGCGGGCATATAGAAGACATCAAGCGTGCCTTCGGCCATATTGCCGCTGATATCGTGGATGACCCAGGTGCCGGTCCAAACCGATGTCGCGCGACCGGTATAGAGTTCCGCCAGCGAATCGCCATAGTGCTTGCCGTTGAAGCCGGGTGAGAAGCAATCGGCCTCAACCATCTCAAGCAGTTTCTCCAATGCGTCGACGACTTCGGGCCGATTCCAGCTGGTCGTGCCGCGTAGTACATCCAGTCCGACTTGCCGTCCGCCGGTCAGCGCGACCATGTCAGTGAACATATTGGCGCCTTGCCAGCCATCAGGACTGTTGGAGAAGGAAATCGGAATATAGCCTGCCTCGTTGGCGACGGCGCACCAGTTGAGAATGTCTTCCCAACTTTGCGGTTCTTCCAAGCCCAGCTCCTCAAAGATCACGGTGTTGTAATAGACGTATTCGAGGTCTTGCTCCCAAGGATAGGCATAGAGCTTGCCGTTCCACATATTGCGCTCGATCGCCCAATCGGGCAGGCGATCCCACCAGCCATACTGATCGGCGTAGGGCGTCAGATCGAGCAGGTAGCCTTCCTGCGCGTATGCGGTTAAGCCCGCGCCTGATGGCCAAGAATAGAAGACATCGGGCGCGTCACCGGAGGTAAGCGCCAGCTCGATCGCGTTGCGAATCGGCCAGCCCCCGCCAAAGACCGAGCGATCCATGAAGACGTTGGGATGCTCTGCATTCCAGGCTGCGTGTATCACTTCAAGCGCGGGTCCCGCGGCGGTCATGCCGTAGAATTCCCACTGATCCCATACTTCCAGGAACTGGTTTTCCTGCGCGGAAACGGCGCCGCTCATCAGCGCCATCAAAACCACGAGAAACGCGAGTTTCTTAATCCAAGACATGTTCATTCTCCTGTCAATATTGCTCTGTGTTTCATGCGAAATAACATTTTCGGCATACGCGATTGCTATGCCCCGAATCAATCACCTCGATAATCACCTCCCTTTGTCTTAAGACAGTGCAGAAATACCAGTAGGACAGGCGCGTTAACGACGTCTGCGAGATGGAAGATTTGCATCAGCTATGTTTTGATGGACAAGTTATTGAAGCTTGCCGCGCCTTGATCCACGAATAGGCCAAACATCGTCTCGGACTCTTCGTAAATGCGATAGGACATCACGACTTCATCATTGACGTAACACTCGACCAGCTGGCCGTTGCGCAAAATGCGAATCTGATATTTGCCATCTTCCGGTTCTGAATAGAGGAATTGATCAACCAGCATCGGACGCGCCATATCAGGACCAAGCTCGGGGCTGCCAGGCACCCAGGCTTGCCAGAAGGGTTCCCATTGGATCGGAAAACGCCTGATCGACGCCCGTTGGCGGCCCGGCTCAACCATCAACTGATGCCCCATGTACATATCTGCTGTCGGCTCCAGCAGGATTCCAGCGTTCATCGTATTGGGATCACAGGCGATCTCCACTTCCAGCATAAGATCGGAGCGCGCGGTTTTGATATGCGCAAAACCGAAAGTCCCGCGCGCGTCGCAGCGTGCGCCGTCCCATTGCCCATCGCCCGAAATCATTTCAAAATCTTGCTCATTGCTGTAACTCGCCGCGACCTCAGCCGGAAGCTTGCAGGTCAAGGCGCCGTCCGGCATGGCGATCATTTCCCGCGGAGAGCCGAATTCACCGCCCCAGATGAAGTCCTCGTCATTGCTGCCGAATTTACGCCGCGGGATCCAGGCGAAGGTGAAGCGGCGATCGCCATCACCGGCGGATTTTGCGGCGTAGAATTTGGAACCGTCGAGCGCGTCAAGCGGGCGCGCTTCCCAAGGCTCGCCCGGTTTGGCAACGCGATATAGCGTCTTCGCATCGCCCGAATAGCGGGAAAAGACCAGATAATTGTAGCCGCCCAGGCTGAAAGTCTCCGGACATTCCATGCAATGCACCTGCTGCGGCGCCCAAAGTGTACCCCCCAATTCCCAGCTCTCCAGGTCATCGGAATAAGCGACCACAACGCAGCCCCGGCGATCTTCCAAGCCTTCCTTCAGGCGCGCGGCGATCAACATGGCGTAGCAGCCCTTTTCTTCGTCGTAATAGACGTAAGGGTCGCGCCAATCAGCCGGTTCCCATTCTGAGGTATCGGCGTGCATGATGGGATTGTTAGGATTCTTTTCCCAGGTGATCATGTCATCGCTGGTCGCGTGACAGATCGTTTGCTGGAATTTCGCGTGGTGGCTGTAACCGGTGTAGAAGAAATGAAATCTGCCGTTGTGGTCGTGGATGGACCCGGTCCAGATGGCGCCAACATCGGGGTCACCTTCTTGTCCCGGTCCGAAGGCGTTTGGCAATTCCTCCCAGTGAACCAGGTCTTTCGACACAATATGCCCCAATGTACAAGCCGCTCGTTCGGGAACCGTCCAGGTATCCGGTGGCGTCGCCAGCAAAAAGATATGCCATTCCCCGTTGTAGTAGAAAGGCATCGTATCGCCGACGTCGCCAATTTGTGTCTTGTAACCGAAGAGTCTCATAAGAATCGCCTTTCGCTTGCTATGTGTTTCAACTCAAACCGTTCCGCCAAGTTGACGCGCAAAATTCAGTTTGCTTCATTGAACATATCCTTTTGCGCATTTGAACACAAATCAATCACGCTGTCAAGAAAATGGTCATAATCGTGCAAGATTTGCGCAAGTTCGTGTATAATCACTAGCGAATTGCCAACATAGCCCACTCAATATTGAATCCAGTGAACTGCTAGGTCTTATGCAGCGAGAGAAAAGCGCGCATTCATGAACAAATCGCTTCGCCAGAAACTGATTCTTGAGCGCGTACAGGCTGCCGTGCCGCATAATCTCTTATCCACCAAGGATCTAGCTGCCGAATTCGATGTATCCGAAGCGACAATCCGCCGTGACTTTAAAGCGCTGGCTGACGCTGGATTGATCCAGCGACAATACGGGGGCGCCCAACTGACGCAGGCGCCAATTCGCTCGATCGTCGGGCAGGTAGGCGTCATCTTGTCTTCTCGCGTAGACAAGTTTCGCGACCCTTTCTATAACATGATGCTGGAAGGCGTCGACAGGGTTCTTGAGCGACACGATTATCAAATGGCCTACGTCAAGATACTCCACCAGATTGACAGCTCAGCGAAAGCCAGGCAATTGCTGGAATCATTCACGATTGATGGCTTGATTCTGCTAGGCACCGACCTGAGCGATCGAATCCGCCATTTGCGCGAACACTTTGCTCCCGCCATGCCCATCGTAACCACCGACGACAAGCTCGATATTGAGGACGATGCCGTTCTTTTTGATGGCGCAAAGGGAATGCGAAAACTGGTTCAACATTTGGCAAGCCTGGGCCACCGCCGGCTGGGTTTTGTCAGCGGTAATTTCGATAACCGCTACGACGGCTTTTGCCAAGGGCTCAAAGCCTTCAACCTGCCGCAAGACGATGATTTACGCCAAATACTTGAGCCGGGCCCCTCGGGCTGGACCCCAGACCTCGGTGAGCGCGGCGCCCGCATCCTCATGACACAGGAGCCGCCACCCGATGCCATTGTCTGCGCATCCGACCGGGTGGCAATCGGCGCGATGGGCTGGTTGCAGCGCAATGGTTTCCGCGTTCCTGACGACATTGGCGTGACCGGATTCGACAACATTCCTGATGCCGAATTCACTTTCTCTCCGCTGACCACTGTCAATGTGCACAAGGGGCTAATGGGCGAGCTTGCTGCGCAGCGCCTCATCCAGCGCATCGAGAATTCGGATAACCGCTACCTGAAAATCATCACGCCGGTATCGTTGATCGTACGTCAGTCCTGCGGCGCGCGCCTCAACAACGGCGGCGGATGACGTTCGGACAACTCACAGTTCTCGCCCACATTCCCCACAAATTATCTCCCCGCTTACTCCAGATTCGCGTGCCGCGCATTCATCGCCGTTTCTTCCACTTTGAGCGCATGCTTCAGGCGAATCACGATCAGATCGCAAAGCAATCCCAGGCAGTGCTCAAAGAGCGAACCCATCACCAGCACCGATTCAACCGCCGACGGCGAGCCCGCCTTGAAATTGGTCGCCGGGATATGCAGGACTGAGTCCGCCGCCGCAGCGATCGGTGAATCCATAACCCCGGTGAATGTCGCCAGTCTGGCGCCGGTCTCGCGCGTTGCGTCAAGGTAAAGCAGCAGCGAGCCGGTGCGCCCGGAGGCAGACCCGATCAAGAGCAGATCAGCGGCGGCGATGGACGGCGTCGTCACATCATCGACGACATGGACGCGAAAGCCCAGGTGCATCAGTCGCATGGCGAAAGCTTTCATCTGCAGTCCGCTGCGACCTTTGCCAGCGATGAAGATTCGATCCGCAGACAGTATTGCCGAGCAGATGTCATCGACTTGCGCGGGATCAACCTGGCGCAAAGCGCGTCCGATATCGTCAAGGATTGCGTCTATCAGCTCAGGCGTTTCCATAGGTTCGTATCCTTTCGTGAAATTGCACGGCGCTTTCGCGTGGGTCGGCAGCCGCAGTGATGGCCGAGCCAACGATGATTACCTGTGGCTTCAGCGGTAGGATCTGCGACAAAGCTGGCAGCTTTACACCCCCGGCGATCGCCAAGCCGGTCGAGGGCAGCGCGTCCCGCAGATCCGCCAACTGCGCGAAGGGCGAACCGAGCGCCGCCTGCTGATCGTGCGCGGTGTGCAGACAGAGCAGATCGCAGCCCAATTCGACCAATTCCAGGGCGCGCGACCGTGTATCAGCCACTTGCATCATATCTACCATTGCTCGCTTGTTGCGCGCCCGCGCGCTGTCAAGGGCGCCAGCTATGGTGGCGTCTGCAGCCAAAGCCATGACCGTGACGATGTCGGCGCCGGCGCAGAAGGCGATATCGGCTTCCGCGCGCCCGGCATCCATAATCTTGAGGTCCGCCACTAGCGTCAACTGGGGATACAGCTTGCGGATGCGCCGCAGTGCATGCATCCCATCACGGAAGACAAGCGGCGTCCCCACCTCGATAATGTCGACGAAGGGATGTACGGCAAACAGCATGTCCAGCGCGGAGCGCAAGTCGCCATCAAGAGCCAGTTGTAATTGGGTCATGTCAAGCCAATCGGTAGTCGGATGCGTGAAAATCGAACACAATACAGTATAGTGAATCGTCGCGCATCAAAAAAGGAAGCGGCAATGACAGCGAAGATCGTGGTGGTAGGCAGCTTCAATGCTGATCTGGTTTCGTATATGAAGCGGATGCCGCGCCCGGGTGAGACGGTCCACGGGGACCGTTTCGCCACCGGCGCCGGCGGCAAGGGGTCCAATCAAGCGGTGGCGGCGGCGCGCCTCGGCGCTGATGTCAGTTTCATCGGGCGGCTGGGCAATGATGTTTTCGCCAACCTGGCTTACGAAATCTGGGATGCGGAAGGCGTCAACTACGACTTCGTCAACCGCGACGGCGAGGTGGCAACCGGCGTCGCCCCAATCCTGGTCGATAGCAGCGGCGAAAACATGATTGTGGTCGTGCTCGGGGCGAATAGACGGCTTCGCGAGAGCGATATCGACGCGGCGCGCGCGCGGATTGCCGCTGCCGATATGCTGGTGGTTCAGTTGGAAGTGAACCTCGAAACGGTGCCCTACGCGCTAAAAGCAGCCAAGGAATTTGGCGTCGCCACGATTCTGAATCCAGCGCCGGCCGCTCCAATCTCACCTGAGACAATTCAACTGGCGGATTACCTGACGCCAAACGAAACCGAATTGGAGAGCCTCAGTGGCGGCGCAAAAGATGTCGTATCGGCTGCGCGAGCGCTGCTGACCCGCAACGATCAGACGGCGATAGTCACCTTAGGCGCAAAGGGCGCGCAGATTGTACGCCCCGACAGTACATTGCTTGTGCCGACCTACGCGGTCGATGTGGTCGATACCACCGGCGCCGGCGACACTTTCAACGCGGCGCTGGCGGTCGGATTGTCGGAAGGCATGGCGCTTGAGCGCGCCGTCCGCTTCGCCAATGCGGCAGCGGCACTCTGCGTCACCAAGCCGGGCGCTGCCGACAGCGTTCCCTACCGCGCCGATGTCGATGAGCTTCTACGGGCGCAGGATTGAAGATTCGTGGGCGGGCGACCCAAGGGTCGCCCCTACAAATTGCGTGAGGCGCAGACCCGCTTCAAGTGATCGGCCAGACGCAGCGCCAACGCGACGATGGTGAGAGTCGGGTTGGCATAGCCTCCAGTGGGGAACACTGATGAGCCAGCGATGTAAAGATTGTCGACACGGTGAAGGCGCGAATGGATGTCAACGATGCCATCTTCAGGAGCAGCCGACATCCGCAGCGCGCCCATGTGATGATCGCCGGTCTCCAGCGCGCCTTCATGCGGCGGAAAGGTCCAGTGATCGGCGCCGCCGCTGACATCGGTGATCATCTCTTGCCGGACGACGCCGTGGTCACGCAAATAGTCCAGCGTGATCTCCAGGGCGCGAACGGCGCTACGCTTGTCGGTTTCATTGAGCCGCCAATCGATATGCGCCAGCGGCTGAGCGAAAATGGGATCGACCTGTCGCGGATCCAAGCTGATGCGGCTGTCTTCGTTCGGCGTCTGCTCCCAATTGAGATTCACGATCGCTGAAGAGCCATTGTCGCGGAAGTACAAGATGATGCGGAAATTGCCGATGCGCTCGTCAAGCAGCGTCTGATGCTTTGGCGCCAGCACGCCCCAGGCGTTAAACATGAGGTATTCGAAAACCAGCTCCGGATTGACCAGGGGCTCGACCATATGCCGGTACGCGCCTTCGCCATCTTGCGGGGGCTTGAGACGTATCTGCTGCTCGCGGAAGAAATTGCGGATTTCGGACGCGACCGGTTTTTCGAAGTGCACCCGCGCGGCGTTGGTCAATAGCGGGTGTACCATGAAGCCGCGCCCGAGCATATCGCGTCTGTTGTTGCCGAGAGCGCCTGAGAGCTGCAGCAAACGCACATTCTCGATGCCGCCGCAAGCCAGCGCATAGGTCCGCGCGCGCACTTTGAATCTTGCTCCGGCAGCGCCTTTCGCGGAAGACGATGAATCGATGGTCGTACAGTTCAACTCCTTGACATGACCTTGGGACTCGTCGGTCTCGATGGTGAGCAGGTGCGCGTTGAAGAGGACGGCGATATTTTCCGCCAGCTGGATTTCTTGGCGGAATTGCAACTGAAAATCGTGCAGATTTTCATCGTATTGCGCGCGCATGATCGCGCCTTCGAGTTTGTCGCCCGGAAGCGCGTCAAAGGGGCGGGCGTAGAGCACGGACCGCCAGAAGTCCATATCGTCATAATTGAAGGGACCGAATTGGCCAAAGTCGTGGGCGGCGGCGTAGAAGGGCGTCATTTCGTCTTGCGTGATGGGCCAGCCGGCATCGCGGTAGCCCGGGCGCGGCATAGTATCGGCGGCATCCAGGGGACGCGCCCAAAAGCCGAAGTGGTTGGTGGTGCCGCCATACATATTGAGGCGTGAGCGCTGCGGAAATTCGGGATCGACTTTGCTCAGGAAATCACCGACCGTGCCCTGATAAAGCGATTGACGCGCTTCCGACGGCGCCCCCTGATCGCCCGGCGCGCCGCTCACCAGCAGGATCACCTTGATCGAAGTATGCGCCAGGCGCTGCGCCATGGCGATGCCGGCCGCGCCCGCGCCAACGATGCAGATATCGAATCCGCTCAGAATCGTGCCTTCGGGCAGACGATCGGCGTGGTGGTACATCGATATCTCCTAGGAACTGCCGAGCAATCTATTGCGCGCCAGCCAGGCGGCGCCCAGTATCGGCGCGTCTTCGCCCATCTCGGAAGCGGCTACCTTGACGCGCGCCGACACCGCCTTGAATGCGTATAGTTTCAGCGTTTCGCGCGCCGCGTCCAGCAATAAATCGCCCGCCAAGGCGACGCTGCCACCGATGACGAAGAGTTCGATATTGAGCGTCATCGCCAGCGACGCGATTGCAACGCCTAGCGCCCAACCCGCCTTACGCAGCAGCGCCCGCGCCGTCTCGTCGCCAGCCAGCGCCCGCTCGGTGACCTCTGCGCCGGTTATTGTTTTCTCGCCAGTGGCGGCGGCGTAATGTTTCGCCAGTGCCGGTCCGCTGGTGTAGGTCTCCAGGCAACCGCGCGATCCACAATGACATTGATGTCCCTCGGGATCGACCGTCATATGTCCCGACTCGCCGGCGCTGTTGCTCTCGCCGTAGATCAACTGACCTTGATAAATGATTGCGGCGCCGACGCCCGTTCCCATGACAATATAGATCATGCTCTGGCGTCCGCGGCCGGCGCCATAGTGAAATTCGCCCAAGGCGGCGACTTTCGCGTCATGGTCGAGCGCCACCGGCAGCGCCAGCCTTTTCTGCAGTGCGCGGCGAAAGGGTGTATTGGAGATGCCCGGCAAATTCACCAGCGTCAGCAGATCACCGCTGACGTGATCGACCGGTCCAGGCGCGCCGATGCCGACCGCTTCGGCACTTTGCTCAGACGGCAGCTCCGCCTTCAGCGCGTCAACTTCGATAGCGATTCGTTCGACAACGCTTTGCAAGCCGGCATCCGATGCGGTGTCGATGCGGCGGCGCGCAATGATCTTGTCACGGGGACTGACCAGACCGAGGGCGATTTTGCTACCGCCGAGATCCATGCCGATGACGTGACTCATGCCGTCAGTTCCGATTTTAGCGGCGCCTTGCCCTGCAAGTGATCGGCAACGCGCAGCGCCTGCGCGCAAATGGTCAGCGCCGGATTCATCGCGGTGGATGAGGGGAAGAAGGACGAATCCATCACATAGAGATTCTCGATGTCGTGGGCGCGGCAGAAGGGATCGAGCACTGATTTCGCTGGATCGGCGCCGAAACGCGCCGTGCCGCATTGATGCGAGTTGGTCTCGATGCCGAGCGTCTCGGTGAAGACGAAGGCGTAACCCGCCTCTCGCATCATTCGGGTCGCGCGCTGAATCAACTGCTGATGGGCGACGCGGTTGTTTGGTCGCCATTGCACATGCACCTTGTCGTCGGCGCCCAGGAATACGCGATTATCCGGGTCGGGCAGGTCCTCGGACATCACCCACCAATCCATGCTGCGATTCGCCATCGCCGTCAGCAGCGGCTTGGGCAGGTAAGGCTTTGCCGCTGAAAGCATGCCCGCCTGCAATTTGCCCAGCGCCTGAATATTGCCCATCGGAAACTTGAAGTCGTCATCGCCGAAGTAGAAGTCGTTCACCGCCGTCGTCTTTTGGAAGACGGTCGGATTTTGCTTGAATGGGGCGACAGCGGTCAGGGCAGTGTTGTTGTGCATCATGAAATTGCGCCCCACCATGCCAGAGGAATTGGCGAGTCCGTTGGGATGTTGGCTGTTCCGCGAGCGCAGCAGCAGAATAGCGGAATTGACCGCGCCGCAGGAGACGATGATGCGGTCGGCGGAGACTGTTTGCGTCTCAGCCCTACTTTCAACTTCGACAGCGGTCGCGCGCGCGCCGTCGTCGCTGGTCAAAATTCGCCTCGCCAGCGTATTGGTCCAAAGCTCGATGTCGCCAATTTCAAGCGCGGGACGCACGCAGCAAATCTCGGCATCACCCTTGGCTTGCACCTTGCAGGGAAAGCCATCGCAGGTTTTGCAGCGGATGCAGCGCCCGCCATCGCGCAGGTCGACCGCCATCGGCAGGCAATAGGGACTCAATCCACCCGCGCGCAGTTTCTCTATCAGCGCCGCGATATAGGGTTCGTGCGGCACTTCGGTAAAGGGATAAGGCTGTGTGCGCGGCGGCTCGCTGGGGTCGTCGCCTGAGCATCCATGCACGAAGAACAGTTGCTCGGCGAGATTGTAGTATGGTTCGAGATCTTCGTAGCTGATTGGCCAAGCGGGCGATGTGCCGCCTTCGTGTTCAATCGCGCCAAAATCTTCGACGCGGAAGCGGGGCAAGGCGGCGCCGTAAACTTTGGTGTTGCCGCCGACATAATAATGGACACCGGGTTTGAAAGGGCTGCCCTTCGACGCGTCAATCCAATCTTCGGCTGGCTTGTAGCGATTCTCCTTGAAGACGGCATCGACCTGCCAGTTCTGCCGCTCTTGGGGCAGGAAGTCGCCCCGTTCAAGTAGCAGGATGCGGGCGCCGCTTTCGCGCAGGGCGTAGGCGAGCGTGCCGCCGCCCATGCCGGTTCCGATGATAATGAAGTCGTAATGCGTCAAGTCTACCCCATCCCCCGGCCCCTTCCCCGAAGCATCAGAGAAGGGAAAAACTGCATGCCATCAGTTCCAATTATGCTTTTCACTACATAGGCGCAGAAGTAGCGCCAGGTTAATCCTGAGAAAACTGATCGGAAATAAATGGCAAGAGTGGGCGAGCCACCGGCTCGCCCCTACAGCAACTTGAATATTTTGACATTTTCGTTCTTACAGCAGCCTTTCTCATTACTTTGTTAGAACTACTGAGAGCGAAAGGAATCTATCTGCATCTGAAGAAGATTGCGATTACTAAACATTGGAAAGCTGTACCCACTTCCCCTCTTTCGACGACATTTCGGCCGCCGCCATGACGTTCTGAATATGGGCGCCATCGGAAAAGGACGGCGATGGCGCCGAATCATTCCAGATTGAACGGATGAACTGATATTGGCATTCGGCGTGGGCGCGCATGAAATCCGGCGTCATCGTCCAATCGGGCGCGCGTTGCCCATCATAGCGACTGACCGCCTCGATTTTACGGAAGCCTCGCTCGCCTCCGTGCGGACTATCAGCGTCGCGCGCGTCGTAGACCTGGAGCCAGCCCGGCTCGTTCAAGTCGAAGCGGATCGCGCCACAATCGCCAAATACCTCGAATGTCAGATCGTTGGTGGCGCCCGTGCCCATGCGCGAGATCTCTACCGTGCCCAGTGTTCCATCGCGTAGGCGAGCATGCAGCAAGGCGATATCATCGACATCAACCGGCGCCAGTTCCGCGCTGCCTTTTGTAACCGGTCGCTGATTAATCAGCGTATCGAGCGTACCATGCACAGAATCGAATTCACCCAATACGTAGTATAGAAGATCCAAAATATGCGAGCCGAGATCGAATAGCGCGCCGCCACCGGTGACCGCGCGCTTGAGCCGCCAGGACATTGGCTTGTCGCGGTCGATATAGCTGGAGCGATGGTATCGCCCGCGGAAGGAGAAGATCCGGCCGAGGAAGCCTTCGTCAATCAGACGCCTGGCGCGCATGACCGCCGGAAAAAAACGGAAATTAAAGGTCACCTGCGCTTTAACGCCAGCACCGTCGACCGCTTGCGCCATATTTGCCGCTTCCAGCGCATTCATCGCCAGCGGCTTTTCGCAGTAGATATGCTTTCCGGCAGCTGCGGCCGCCAGCACAATCTCGTAATGCGAATTGTTCGGTGTGCAGATATCGACCGCGTCAATGTCGTCGCGCGCGAGCAACTCCCGGTAGTCATCGCTGAAGAAATCGCAGCCAATCTCGGCAGCGGCGCGGGCGGCGGTTTCGTGACGCGTGGTGGCGACGCCGGCGATTTCGATGCTATCGGCAGGCAATCCATAGTGGAATGGAATCGCGCGATAAGCGGCCGCGTGCACCCTACCGATGCCGCCATAGCCAATAAGTCCAATTCTGGTTTTTTGCATGAACGTCTTCCCTAATCTACCCCATCCCCAAACCCGCTCCCGCAGGCCAGCGTCTACGCGAGCCAATGCATTAGGGAGGGAGCTTCATTACACCGTTTTGGGATTACTTGATAAGGCCGCAATCATCCCGATACTTGTCACTTGCTTCACGCATCACTCCGCGCAGGTTCCGCACGGCAGCGCCAATCTCGCCTGTGCCCGGCTGCAATTTGCCAGCGGGACCCTTCAGCAGCGGCGACGAGAATTCGCCAACCGTCATTCCAGCCGCGATGAATTCTGCCACATTGCTTGTATTCAAGCCGCCGTCTTCCATTAACTCGATGCGATCTTGCATGCCGGCAGCGGCAATCATGTGATGCAGCTTACGAATCGTTTCAACCACGATCGGGTCAATGGTATGCGGGCTCTGTCCGCCGCTTGTCGCCTTCCAGAATGGCGCTCGGCTCTCATATTCAATGATATCGATATGGGGATGGATAAACTGCTCAAATGCGACTGCGGGCACACCCTGCCAAGCCCAGACGCCTACTTTCAAACCCAGCTTCTCTTTGATATAGGTGATATTCTGAAAAATCATTTCGTTGGTTGTTTCCAGCGGCAGGCTGATGAGGCTAACGCCGAGATCGGCCAGCTGATCAAAGACGCTGAAGCTCGGTCGCACCATTTGCAGTTGCGCTTCCACTTCGAGATTCGTGCTGCTGCAGGTCGCTTCAATGATGTCGTAGCCACCGCGCGGCATGGCGAAGTCCATATATTTGCCATCGCGCACTTCGATATGAATCCAGTCGACGCCGGCTTCTTCCAATTCCCGCACTTGCGCGCCGAGCATGGCGTAATCAGCCCAGAATAAGCCGGCGGCGATTTTGACTTGCTGCGTCACTTCTCCAATTGGCATATCTACCCCTCCCCCGGTCCCTCCCCGAAGCATCGGAGAGGGGTGACTTGCTACGCGCCATTCCTTTTCGGTCAAGCGGGCGACCCAAGGGTCGCCCCTACAACTCCTTCTTCTGTGGTCGCTCCTACATTGATGCCTCGAGTATGCGCGCCGCAGCTGCTTCGTCGGTACAGAGTACATTGATCGCGCCTGTCCGCAAGGCGCCGACGATGGCGGCTGCCTTATTCAAGCCGACGGCGACCGCAATCGTCCGCGGCACAGCCTCCAACTCATCCAGCGTGATGCCAATTATGCGCTGATTCAGCTCGCAGGGAAACAGCGCGCCTGCGCTGCTAAATATTTGCCAAGCCATGTCTCCGATGGCGCCGCCTTCCCGATATGCGCGCAAGTGATTGGATGCAGCAACCTCAGCGCGAACGAAGCTAGATTCCACCGGATCCAGATCGCCGATGCCTACAAGGGCGATATCGGCGCGGCGCACTTGCGCAAGCGTGTGATTTACAACCGCCTGCTGGCGGATGACATTGGCTGCTTGGGCGTTATCAGCCAGCAGCGGCGACGACAAGTAAAGCGCCTCGCCGCCTAACTTTTGCGCCAGTTGACGGGTCAGCGCCGAGCTATCAAATTCCTTCAGCGCATGCGACAGGCTGCCGGTCGCCTGCATGACCTTGACATTCACCTGAAAATCAGCGCGAATGGCATTGATAACCTCATAGGTGGTGCTGCCGAAACAGATTGAAAGGGCGGCGCCGTCGACCAGCACCCCCTCCAAATAGCGCGCCGCCATCTGCCCGATCTGTCGCCGCAGCAGCGCCATATCGGTCGCCCCAGTTTGCAGCACCAGCGCCCGCTCCAGCCCGAATCGCCCGACCAGCCGCGCCTCCAGCGCCTGCGCGCGCTTGATGGGCCAATCAATCAAGATGCGAACCACCTGCGATTCGCGCGCTTCTTTCAGCAAGCGATAAATCTTGACGCGCGAAAGCTCCAGCGCCTCGGCGATATCATTCTGCGTCATCTCCTGCTCATAATACATGGCGGCGACTTTCGCCAGCAACTCATGACGGGCGGCGTCGAGCATGGCTAGACCCCGGCTAGATTGCGCCGGATGATTGCAGCGGCGCCCTGCTCGGTCCGCGGCTGATGACCGGGCAATGGCAGCAGGCGCTGATGAATAATATCGATCATCCAGTCTGCGCTGGGAAAAAAGCTGTCATCAAGTTCGGCTGGCGGCGTAATCCAGTTGCGCGCGCCCAAAACCGCGACCGGACCATCAAGGTAATCAAAGGCGAGCTGCGTGATATTGGATGCCATCGTGTGTAGAAAGGAGCCGCGCTCGCAGGCATCCGAAGCCAGCAAGACCAGCCCAGTCTTAGATACCGATTCGATGATCGGCGTGTAATTCAGCGGATTGAGGAAGCGCGCGTCAATCACTTCGGCGCTGATGTCATGTTCGCGCTGAAGCGTTTCAGCCGCCTCCAGCGCGCGATAGAGCGTCGCGCCGATTGTGATGATGGTGATGTCGCTCCCGGCCCGATGCACGTAAGGTTCGCCCTCGTCAACTTCGTAAAACTCGATTGGCACGCCGCCATCAAACAGCATCTCCGGCTGACTGTACAGCCGCTGACTTTCGAAGAAGACGACCGGATCGCTTCCGCGCAGCGCCCGGTTGAGCATGCCTTTTGCGTCGTATGCCGTCGCCGGGAAATAGACCTTCAAGCCAGGGATATGCGCGACGATCGAGCTCCAATCCTGCGAATGCTGGGCGCCGTATTTCATTCCAACGGAGACGCGCAGCACGAGTGGCATGCGCAATACATTGGCTGACATCGCTTGCCACTTTGCCATCTGGTTGAAGATCTCGTCGCCGGCGCGTCCCATGAAGTCGCAATACATCAGTTCAGGAACCGCGCGCCCGCCAGCCAAGGCATAGCCGACTGCTGTTCCGACAATCGCCGCTTCCGATATCGGTGTGTTGAAAAGCCGGTGATAGGGAATGGCTTCGGTTAAGCCGCGATAGGCGCCAAACGCGCCGCCCCAATCGCGGTTCTCTTCGCCAAAGGCGATCATCGTCGGATCGGCATAGTATCGATGAATCATCGCCTCGAAGATGGCTTCGGCGTAGGTCAGCGTCCTTAGTTTGGGCAGAGGCTCGCCATGCCCGTCCAAGCCAAATCTGTGCTTGGCTCGCGTGATTTTGAGGCGGCTTTCATGCAACGGCTGCAGGACATCCGGCTCTCGATTATCAAGCGCATCAGCAGTCGCATCCGAGAACATCATCTGCCCGATTGCATCGCCGGACGGATCAATCCGCGGCGACGCTTTCAGATCAATCGCCAGTGCAACCGAGCTTGTGATCTGTTCGATCACGGATCCCCGGATAGATTGCAGATCCACCTCATCCGCATAGCCCTTGGCAAGTAGAACCTCGCCGTAGCCGCGGATGGAATCGTGCTCTCGCCACAGCGCTATCTCGTCGCGTGCGCGATAAGACGAAGCGTCGCTCGATGAATGACCGCTGTAGCGATAAGTGATCACATCCAGCATCGCCGGACCGCGCCCTTCGAGCAGCATCGCCTTCAGCCGCCGCGTCGCATCAGCCACCGCCAGCGGATTGTAGCCATCGACGCGCTCGCTGTGCATCGCATCGTCATTCACGCCCAAACCAACACGCGCCAACTGGCCCATGCCGAGCGTCTCGCCCTGTGGCTGCCCGCCCATGCCATAAAAGTTGTTTACGAAATTGAATAGGATTGGCGGCGCTCCGCCCAGGTCGGCATCCCAGAGCGTCTTGTATTGATCCATCGCCGCGAAATTCATCGCCTCCCAAACCGGACCGCTGGCGACTGATGAGTCGCCGATATTGGCGATGACGATGCCATTTCGGCGGTTGATCCGTTTGAAGAGCGCCATGCCCAATGCGATATCGGCCGAGCCGCCGACGATCGCGTTGTTGGGCATGATGCCAAAAGGCGGAAAGAAGGTATGCATTGAGCCGCCCATGCCTTTGTTGAAGCCGTTTTCGCGCGCGAAAATCTCAGCGAACGTGCCGTAGATCAGCCAGGCTGTCGCCAATGCGCGACCATCAGGGAAGTCGCCAACTGCCTCGACCGCTCGCAGTGCGGCGCCACCCATATAGCCCTCCATGATTTCCAGCAGGCGATCTCCCTCAAGCTTGCGAATGGCGGATAATCCCTTTGCCAGAATCTCGCCGTGGCTGCGATGGGAACCAAGGATGAAGTCTTGTGGTTCGAGGTGAATACACTGCCCTACTGCGGCCGCTTCCTGCCCAATTGACAAATGCGCCGGTCCCGCATGAGCGTAACGGATGCCGCGATAGACACCGTCCTTTTTGAAGCCGTCCAGCGCCGTCTCGAACTCGCGGATTAAAAGCATGTCGTGGTAAATGTTGACAAGCTGCTCGCGGGAATAAAGAGCCGCTTCGGCTTCGGGGTCGCAAATATAAGCGTTGACCGGAATCTCCGGCGCGCGTATGACCGAAGGTCGCCGCTCCGCCGCCGGATCAATTGTCAGCGATTTGGGCACGGTGTGCGTCCTCCATTACCGAGCCGTCAATGATTTATACTGCGCCAAATGCGGGGGCCCGATTCGCGAAGGGCAGTTGAACTCGGAGCTTTTGCACATACAATGTACATTTGCACATAGTGTAGTGTGTGCTTGCGCCCTTGTCAAGATTTGCGGCAGTTTTGGTAGAATGATGGCATTCGCGAACCAACAAAGCGAGGGACAGACATGAGCGTTCGTTTGCAGCACGTCAGCATTCCGCGTCCGCCCGGCAGCGAGCATAAGACGCGCGCCTTTTACGGCGACCTCCTAGGATTGCCCGAGATTCCGGCGCCCAATAGCATCCAGGCGGCTGAGGTCATCTGGTTCAAATTGGGCGACGATGCCGAGCTGCACTGCTTCCGCGAAGAGCCGCTGGGCGATGCCTCCAATCGGCACTTTTGCCTGGCGGTGGAGGATGTGGCGGGCATTCGTCAGAAGCTCAATGTGGCAGGATATCAGCCTTACGATGTCGAAGTGATTCCCGGCCGGCCACGATTCTTCTGTCGCGATCCCTTTGGCAATATCATCGAATTCACGTCAATCGTCGGCGACTATCTCGAATTGCAGTAACTCCGCCCTTGGACTAGCCGTAACCCTGCCCATAACGCAGCGGTCCGCGCCAGGCGGCGGTGTTTTGCGCTCGCAGCTTGTCAATATCCAGAGTCGATTCGGTTACTAGCAGCGCGCCATCCACGACGGACGGGCGCTGATTCGCCACCAGATACGCGATTAATCCTTCCTTCAGCGGCTTCAAAACATCTGTGTATTCCGCCTTTACCGCCAAATTGAAGCGGTCGTCAGGGTCGCTGCTCACATCAAAGAGTTGCTCGCTACCGCCAGCAAAGTAATGAATAAACTTGTAGCGCCCATCGCTTGCGAATACGGAATGCTGCGTTTCACCGTATATCGTACGCTCAGCCGGCAGTTGCAGCAGCGACAGGCCGTCCATCGCTGGGTCCGGCTGCAAACCGGCTAAGTCCAGCAGGGTCGGCGCGATATCGGCTGTCAGCGCGGGTGAATCCACCCGCCGATTGCTTATCCTTCCCTCCAATGAATTGGGGTCGCGTAGACACTGACCCGTCGGGGGACCGAGGGGGGGTCGCGGCAAGCGCAGGATGATCGGCACGCGCGCCGACGATTCCAAAAATGTGGATTTAGCGAAGAGACCGTGGTCGCCCAGGTGCTCGCCGTGGTCGGAGGTGATGACGATGATGGTGTTATCGTAGAGTCCTCTGGCTTTTAGCTCGCCAAACAGACGCCCCAATTGGTAATCGATATGCGTGATTTGCCCGTAATAATGACGGCGCGTTCGCTTCAAGATTTGAGGCGATATACGGTCGGACTTCCGCGCAACGCGATCCGCGATTAGCGATGGCGGCTCGTCCTCCGCCCCTACCCAATCGCCCACTACCGCTTCGGGAATGTCGAAATCATCATACATGCGGTCGAAGGGCGCTGGCGGGTCGAATGGGCTGTGCGGCGCTTCAAAGACCAGCCAAAGCATGAAGGGGCACTCCGGATCGCGCCGCCCCAAGAAGCGGATGCCTTCATCAACAATCCAATGCGTATGCGTCAGATGCTCAGGCAGGGCGCTTACCGCTGGGTAAACTTCATTGCCGCCCAAACCATGACCGCGGTAAAAGCCGCCCCAGCCTTGCTCTTCCAGGAAGTTGACATAATCGTTCGGATGCAAGCTGATATCTTCAAAGCCGAAACGGGCGCGCTCTGGCCAGAAGTGCATCTTGCCCACCGCCTTCGTCTGATAACCGGCTTCGCGCGTCAGGCGGCGCGGCAAGCTGTGCTCGTCGGCTATCGGACTGTGCGGTCCGCTCAGAAAGTTGTGGGGCATGCCATGCTGGCTGCCAGTGAAGCCGGTGAGCATCGTCGCGCGCTGCGGCATGCAGACCGGGCAATCAGCGTAGGCGCGCTCGTACCAAATGCCTTCGTAAGCGACTTGGTCAAAATGCGGCGTCATCACCGGATGGGCGCTGTCGGCGATGCCGAGACAGTCACCGCGCCACTGATCAAGCACAATGTAGACGATGTTGGGCTTTTCTCCGGATTGGCTAGTCACAGCGCTGTATTCCTCGATACCATCCCTCAAGAGCTTAGCTGATACAGCGCATTGGTAACACCGTTGCTGCGTCACCCCTCCCTGAAGCCTCGGGGAGGGGCCGGGGGTGGGGTTGGTTGCTCTATCCCTTGAGGCTGCCTTGCGCGGTAACGCCGCTGATCAAGTGCTTCTGCCCGAAGTAGAAGACGACCAGCATCGGCATGATCATCAGCATTGAAAAGACCATAATCAGGTTGAGGCTGTTGTCGTCGCCTTCAAATCCCTGCAAGGCATTCAAGCCCAGCGCCAGCGTCCACAGATCTTTATTTGAACCCACATAAATCAGCGGACTCAGGAAGTCGTTCCAGGCGAAAGAAAAGGCGAAGATCGATACCGCCGCCAGCACGGGCCTGGACATCGGCATGAATATCCGCCACCAGACGCCGAACTCGGAACAGCCGTCAATCCGCGCCGAGTCATGAATATCGTCCGGGATGCCGCGGAAGAACTGCCGGTACAAGAATATATAGAAGGCGTTATGTCCCAGTACGCGCGGCAAGATCAAGGGACCAAAGGTGCGGTTCCAGCCAATTTCATCGAAAAACAAGAATAAGGGAATTAATCGCACCACATAGGGCAGCATCATCGTCGCCAGCAAGATACCGAAGAAAAAGTTGCGCCCGGGGAAAGGGATGCGCGCGAAGGCGTAACCAGCCAGCGTACAGGGCACCCAGGCGCCGAACAAGGCGGCGGCCACAATCACCAAAGTATTGCGCGCATACAAAGTGATCGGGCGCGCCTCGAAGAGATAAGGATAATTCTCCCAGGCGACCGGATCCGGGATCAACTCAAGCCGGCGGATGGTGATTTTGTCGCGCGTCTTCAGCGATGTCGACACCGTCCAAAGCAGCGGCACCATCATGATAATCGCCCCAACCGTGAGAATCGCGTAGATGATGATGTGGCGTACCGCTTTGGTTCTGGGATCTTCAATCATGCCAGCATCCAGTTACTGAATCCTAAGGCTCGTCATCCTGCGCATCGCCATAAAAGACCCAGCGATTCGAGGTAATCACCAGCAGCACCGTCAACACAAAGACAATCAAGAACAGCACGACCGACAGCGCCGCCGCATAACCAAACTCAAAATCGCGAAAGGCTTTGTTGTAAACATGCAGCATGTAGACAAGGCCAGCTTGCAAGGGTCCCCCATGCGTCCCTATCAGGATGAACACTTGCTCGAAAACCTGGAATCCGTCGATCAATCCTATCAAGAGATTGAAGAATATCGTCGGCGTCATCAGCGGGATCGTAATGTAGAAGAGACGGTGCCAGCCGGTGCCGCCGTCAATCGCCGCCGCTTCATAAAGATCGTCCGGGATGCCCTGCAAGCCGGCGAGAAAGATGATCATCTGCGCGCCAAAACCCCACAGGCTGAGCAGAATCAACGAAGGCTTGATCGCATCCGGCGACGACAGCCAGCGAACGGGCGTCGCGCCGATCAAGACGAGGAATTGATTGAGAAAGCCATACCGGGTATTAAGAAAGCCGGCGAAAATTACAGTCGCCGCCACCAGCGGCACCACCGATGGCACGTAGAAAAGTGTGCGATAGAGCTCCATGCCGCGCACGCGCAGGTTCAATATCAGCGCGATGAAGAAAGCGAATATCAGGCGCAGCGGCACACTGTAGCCAAGATAATAGAGCGTATTGAACATGCTCTTGCCGAACAGTTTGTCCTCAAAGAAGATCCCGCCGTAATTCTCAAATCCAATCCAGGGCGGCGTGCCGACCGTGCCGATTTGATAATCAGTGAAGCTCAAATACAAGTTGTAGATGAAAGGCATCGCGTCGAAGATGATGAAGCCGGCAAACCAGGGGAAGATAAAGGCATAGCCAATCAGTGCGCGATTGCGGAACCACCATTCCTGCAGCCGCACGTTCCAGCTTGTATCGGCTTGCGATTTCTTTGCTTTCAAAGAGGCTTGCACGATTCTGCGCCTAAGTTGACCGGCGGGCGAGCCACCGGCTCGCCCCTACAATTCTAACTGGATGAAACTTGTATGGGTCAGCCGGTGGCTGACCCGTGATTCACAAGACCTGCGCGACCTGTGTCGAGCAAAGCCCCCTCACTATTCGCCGTGTAGAAGAGAAGCCACTAGCGGTCGGGAGGGGGCATGGCGGCGGGGGGGGGGGCGCCTACATATTGTCGGCGTCAAACTCCGCCCAGAATTCATCCAGCAGCGCCTGCATCTCGGCATGGGCGTCGTTCAGCGCGTCTTCCGCCGACTTCACACCGAAGAAAGCCTCTTCAACGCTATTGGTCAGGATCTCGGCAAGCTGCCCTTGCACCGGCGTAATTTGCACCGGTGCATCGACCGCCAGCGCCTCCTTGACCTTGTCCCAATAGGGATTGATCTCGTAGTAGTCCGGGTTTTCATTGCAGGCTTTCACCGGCGACGGACGGCTCTGCGCGAAGAGGAAGGCGCAGCCTCCCAATTCATGAACTCCGATGAATTCGGCGAACTTATAGGCGGCCGCCTGCTTCTCCGGCGGATGGGCAGCCGGGATCGTGTACGCCCATGCGCCGACGAAGTTGTATCCGGTGACGCCAGTGTGCTTGGCTTCAGGATTATCGCCATTGTAGGGCCGTATCATCACTCCCCAGGAGTCAGTATCCCAATACAGATCCGGCGCGACGTTGTTCAAATGGCCGAAGGCGGCCGAGTTTATGTGAAGGATGGCGAGCGCGTCATCAAAGAAGGGATGATCGCCCTGGGAGAAATTCGTATCCTGGAAGAAGTCGGTCATGTTCTCGATGCCACCGTTGATCTCGTTGGTGAAGTTGACCATCCATTCCAGGGTCTCCACGCCTTCAGGGCTATTGAAGAGCAAGGTGCGGCCATCATCGCTGGAGTATTTCCCGTTGTTGGTGTAAAGCCAGAAAACGAAGGCATCGCCGTTGCTGCCAAGATTTGTGCCCAGCACTTCAACGCCCATCGCATCGGCAACCGTTAGCGCGCGCGCCACTTCCTCCATCTCCTGCCAGGTCGTTGGCGGACTCTCCGGATCAAAGCCGGCATCACGCAGCATGTTCTTATTGTAGAAGTACAGGGGAGATATCAAGCCGGCTGTTGGCATGGGCAAGCCATAGAGTTCGCCGTTCCAGTATTGCAGACCGATCTCGCCATCGTAGAAGACGCTGATATCGGTGCCCTCCGCTTCGACAAAGGCGTCGATCGGGATAATCAAGCCCGACAAAGCGAACTGATAGGTCTCGGGACGCGTTGACATGATGATGCCCGGCGGGTTGCTGCTGGCGGCGGCGGTGGCGAGCAGTTCGGCGCGGTTATCCCATGGCTGCACCTGGTTGATCACCCTGATGCAGGGGTTCTCGGCCTCGAAATGGCCGATGAGCGTGTCCATCAGCGCTTCGCGGTGCGCGCCCCACCAGTTCATAAACTCGAGTTCAATAACCTCGCCTTCGCATTGCGCGAGCGCCGGCGCCAAGCCGAGAGACAAGAGCATCACTACGGCGATTGCCAAGCCAAATAAACGTGAGGATTTCATGGTTTACTCCTATCGAAATACAATTAGCGAACCGATTGGCGTTTCCGCCATTACTACACCATTATATCGCAGCGGCAATTTGATTTGCAGTTTGCCATACGCCGGTTATACTTGGGCGAACGTTTAACTCATGGTCATCAAATTGCCGCAGATAATGTACCGCGTTTTGAGCAAGTTGTCAAAACAGTCAAACTTCGCCGCAAGGATTGGGGTGGTTGCAATGGAGAACCCAGGCGTCCTGAACATCTTGAAATACGCCAACGCAGTGAAACTGAAATGGTATAGCCGCGACGGCGCGCATCATGTATGGATTCGAGCGGATCTCAAGCACATGGATGATATCAACGGCGCCAATACAGTAGACATTGCCGACATAAGCCGCGGGAGCGGTGTGCTCGACCTGTTGGTGGAAATCCTCACTTCGCCGGACACCGACTGGATGAAATATGATTCTCCCGGCGAAGAAGAGTGGTATGTGCTGCCCTCATTGATAGAGGCGTAGATTCTTGATGATTTGCCCGAAGAGCAGTATCAGAGTTGCAGGAAAAGCTGAATGAGCGTATATAGCGCCGATCCGCGCCTAAGCCGCTTCGACCCGCTCGCACGCATCATCTTTTACGATGACTTCGATGAGGGCATCCGCGGCTGGTCCGAACTGATAGGCAATTACGAACATACGCTGGACTCTATGCTACCCGAATACAGCGATATGCGGCCGCCAATGCTGAGCAATTTGACCATGTGGGATACGGGCGCCGCCGGGTCCATGGAAGGCGACTACGCGCTGAAACTGGCGAGCCGGGCGCGCGCAGGCTCGCTGGCGACCAGCATCAAACGGCTGACTTTCCGCCGCCGCGGACAGATCCAACTCGAGTGTTATTTCACCTTTAAGCCGGAAGCGAGCGAATTGCGCCTGTCGCTGAATGACGTGCGCGCATTCGGCGTTCTCTTCGACCTACAAGATGGCATGAATCCGGAGTTTCGCTGGATGCCGCACTTGCGTTATCTCAACGCGCAGGGAGACGAGATGATCAACCGCTGGCAGATGAAGAGCGCGACGCGCGCCTTCAGCAAGATCGGCGACTCCGGCGAGACGGTCTCGCATTACCATTTGGGCCCCGAATACTGGGAATACGTGGACGCGCCCGTCCAAACGCTGGCCTACAACGAGATCGCCACCAAAATGAATTGGCATTATCTTCGTGTTAACGTGGATTTGGCCGAGCGCCGCTTCCTAGGCTTCCAATGCAATGACCTCGTGTATGACGGCGACCCGCTGAAATACATTTCGATCCCCGCGATGCCCAATTTGAATTGTATGCTCAACACCCTCTTCTGGGTGGAAACCAACCGCGACAAACGCGCCTTCCTCTATCTCGATTCTGTGCTGCTGTCGGGAGAGTTTTAGCCATGAGCCTACGGCGAAGTTATACCGCGATCGTCGAGCGCAATGTCCTCTGGCAGGGAGAATTCGCCAGCGAGCCTTACGAAGCGGCATGGGCGAGCGAGGCGATCTTCTTCGTCCGCGCGCTGGATGTCACGCCTTTTATGCTACGAGACGGACCGCATGGTCCACTCAAGGCATCTGTGCAAATTTCTGCAGACGGCATTCATTGGGTAAACGAAGGCACGACCATGGATTTGCCGGCAGAAGTTGGGGCGGTCACATTTTGCAAGGTATCGCACTTCGGCGGTTGGCTACGTCTTGCCGGGGAACTCGCACCCAGAGACGGCATAAACGTGCTGGTCTCGCTGGCTTTGAAGGAATAGATGATAAAGCCCGCAATTATTACTGTACGGGCGAGCCGGTTGCTCACCCCCTTTCGTGAACGAAAGGATAGGGACATCCTTTATGACATCACGCGCACCATTTGATTTCGACGCCGTCATCGTTGGCGGAACGCCAGCCGGCATCATGGCCGGCATCACCGTCGCCAACTCAGGCAGGCGCGCGGTCATCCTCGAGCGGACCGGTTACATTGGCGGTTTGCCGGCCAATGGTCTCGGCGCGACTGACATCCACACCCGCGGCGCCACCGGCGGCCTCTTCCTGGAATTTGTCGGGCGCATCAAGCAGCATTACGGCGATACCTATGGCGCCGATTCGCAGCAAGTCATTGATTGCAGCGACGGCTACCGCTTTGAGCCGCATGTGGCTGAGATGATCCTGCATCAAATGATCGCCGAAGTCGACGACTTGCTCGAAGTGCGCACGCTGCGGCAATTTGATCACGAGCCGAGCAACGTGATCAGGGATGGCGCCGTCTTGCGCGAAATCAAAATTGTCAATCGCGCAAGCGGTGAGGACGAATTCTATCGCGCGTCGGTCTTCGTCGACGCCACCTATGAAGGTGACCTGGCGGCGGCGGCGGGCGCTCCCTATATGTTGGGGCGAGAGGGGGTGGACGAATACGGCGAGCCTTGCGCCGGCAAGTTTTACCAGCGCTGGGACGCGCCGGTCAATGAATACTACTCAACCGGGCAAGCCGATAACGCGATTCAGTCTTACAACTACCGCCTGCCGCTTACGACCGTCGAATCCAATATGACACGGATCGAAAAGCCGCCATCATACAATCGCGCTGAGTATCTATCGCTGATTGACGATGTGCGGCTCAATCGCTTCGCCGGTCCGCCAAAGCCGATGGAATTCGATGGAATCGGCGCGATCACCAATATGGTTCGCGTACCCAATGGAAAAGTCGACGGCAATAATCAGCACGCCGCGTTCATCTCGACGGATTTGCCGGAGGAGAATTGGCCCTACCCCACCGCAAGCTGGGATTGGCGGGACCGCTTCGCCCAGCGTCTGCGCGATTACATCCTTGGTCTTTTTTATTTCGCGCAGAACGATCCCGAGCTGCCGGCCGATTTTCGCGAGCGCTGCAATCGCTGGGCGCTGGCGAGCGACGAATTCCAGGATAACGGCAATTTCCCGCGCCAAGTCTACGTGCGCGAAGGACGGCGCATCCGCGGCGAATACCTCTTCACCGCCCATGACGCCTTGTCCAAGAGGGCGTCGCGCGAACACATGACCAGCATCACCGCCAGTCATTACGCGCTGGATTCGCACGCTTGCCTAAAGCGCGAAGAAGGCCGACCGCACACCGACGGCATATTCACCTACCCCACCACGCCTTATTGCGTGCCCTATGGCGTCATCGTGCCGCTTGAAGTCGAGAATCTGCTGATTCCGGCGCCCGCTTCGGGCACGCATATCGGCTTCAGCACCCTGCGGATGGAACCCTGCTGGATGGCGCTGGGCGAGGCGGCTGGCGCTGCTATCAGCGTAAGCCTCGACGAAGGGACCTCTGTGCGAGGCGTCAATGTGGTCGAGCTGCAGCGGCGTCTGCTGGCGGCGGGCGCAGTGCTCTCGTACTATGAAGACGCGGCGCCGGGCGATGACCACTATGAGGCGCTGCAATTCTTCGCCCTGCGCGGCTTCTTGGGCGACAGCTACCAAGCGAATCTTGACGAACCCGTATCCGATGAAGACCGCAGCAACTGGACGACCTGGGCGAATACTACGGAGTTAGCGACATTCAGCGGAACGCGCGGTCAGCTATTGGATAGAATCTACAAAGATGTCAGCAAACGAAGGGATGCCGAACAAGCGGCTTTATACGCGAGCGCTTAAGGAGTAAATGATGGAGTTTGTCAAAATAGCACCGGAGCAAAAGAGGCAGTTTGATGAAGAAGGTTATCTTGTTTTGCGTGAAGCGATCGACAGCGAGACTGTCTCGGCGCTGGTCGAAGCGGGCGACCGGTTGATCGCCTCTGACGGCCAGCTGAACCGGCAGCGCCGCCCGGGCGGCAAGTATGATGGCTTTCGCAATTGCGTCTCGATGGACGATGCCTTCCTGCCCTTGATCACCAATCCCAAGGTTTTCTCGATCGTCGCGCAGTTGCTAAGTCCTTATCTGTCGCTTTTGACCAGCCATTTGATTTATCGCGCGCCCGATCCGCCAGGGTCGCCCGATACCGAGCGTTTGCCCGGCTGGCACCGCGACCACTATATGTCGATGCGCGACTTGGGCGATCAAAATATTCCCCGACATTCACTGAAGGTCGCCTACTATTTGACCGACTTGAGCGAACCCAACAGCGGCGTCACCATGATGGCGGCGCGCAGCAATCAACTTAAGGAACCGATCAACATTCCCGAGGGTCAGGTAGATCCAGCCAGCAAAGTGGAACCGCTGCTGAATCCCGGCGATGCCGTCTTCTTCGAGAATCGCACCTGGCATGCGGGCGCCGCCAATTTGACCGACCGCACGCGCAAGGCGGTCATGATCGGTTATAGCTACGACTGGGTCACGCCGACCGATTATCGCCAGCAGGCGCCTGAGTTGGTGGAGAAACTCTCGCCGATGGAGCGCTACCTGGTCGGCGAGCCGGCTGATGACAATCCGCATTTCGACTTCACCGGCGGTTACAACCCGATCGCCGAGTGGTGCGTCGAGAATGGCTATCATTACAATCCGAAGCAGGGCAAAGATCATATGGTCGCCGCTGGCGAGCCGAGCAAGCCCGGCATGTAAACGCGCATTGAGGACGGGCAAGTGAAGGAACGCGCTTATGAAAGCACGCTCAATACCTGGTTAGCCGAGGCGCTGCGCGGAGCGGGATTGGATGCCCGCCCAGAAAGCGGGCAAGGCGGCGGAAAACGAATTGATGTCGAAGTGCGACTTGACGGCATAAAGGTCGCGCTTGAGGCGGAACAAGGGTTCACAACGAGCAAGAAAGCCTCAGCGATAAAGGATGCCGACCAACGCTTAGTCCAAGAACTGGCCGATTGCGCTGTCGCAATCTGCTATCCCGAGGGACTCGCTTCTGCCGTCGATGTCCGCGGCTGTACATTGCTCCACACGTTGCGTACATATAAAGACCGCCCGCCCGCGAACAAAGCGGATTGGAAACCAGCCGAATTAGGTCAACTTGCTAACCTCATCAGAAGAATCCCGGACCAGTTAGGTGATCCGGACGAACTCGCCGCTTCTTTGTCGTTTAGCCTAGACCGGGCAGTCAGCCGTCTGAGTGAAGAGCAAAAGCAAGAGTTAGCCGCCGCTTTAGATCTGCCCTCCGGCAAGCCGATGAAAATTGAATTTGGCAAGGCGCTGACAAGCCGGTTCAACCAGGCGGCCAAACGCGCCATGCTGGTCATCGCGACCGCCGTCATGTTTCACGCGCAACTGGACCGGCAGGGCAAAAGGATCACCGTGCTTTGGGACCACCGATATTCGCCGCCACGCTCGTACGAGGGCGAATGGCCCCCGCCAGCAGCCCGCGAGTGCGTCGAAAGCGACGATCCAGTCGGGGCATTCTACGCGGCTTGGGATATGTGGCTGGCGGTGGATTACAAGCCAATCTTCGCTACCGCCCGCAACGCCCTGCGCGGATGCGCGCAAGACTCGGCATTCACTGCCGCAGTTCGCCGAACCGCCCAAGGCGCGTTAGAGGTTGCTCGCAACATAGCGGGTTTACGCCATGATTTGCTGGGGCGCATTTTTCACCGAGTATTGGAAACCGCGCGATATGACGGCTCCTTCTACACGACCACAGCCGCGGCCACTTTGCTGGCGACGCTGGCGATTCGGGAGGATATGTGCGACTGGTCGGATAGCGCCGCTATCGCCAAACTGCGTATTACCGACCCGGCTTGCGGCACCGGAACGCTGCTTATGGCCGCCGCCGAGCGAATCCGCGATTTGTCCACAGTCGCGCGCAATGACCTCGTATCCCGCGCCCTCATCGAAAGAGTTTTGACTGGTTACGATATCAATTTGACGGCCACTCATTTGGCGGCTACGACTTTAGGCTTGCTTTCGCCTACGACCACGTTCAATGAGATGAAAATATTCCGTGCCTTGTTGGGCGTGGAAAATGGCGCGGCTTATCTCGGTTCGCTGGAGTTTCTGAGTCCAGAGAAAGAACGCCAGCCGCGTCTCAAGGGCTGGCCCACCGGAATAGAACAGATCGAAAGCGAAGACACAGTTGCCCAGGCCGAGCCAGCGGACCTGGTGATTATGAATCCCCCATTTACAAGGGACAGCCTGCGACACGACCAGTTCAGCAGAGCTCAAGAGCTACAGCTTAAAATGCGGGAGAAAGAGCTCTTCGCTCGACTTCCGACGCATCTCTCTGGCAACAGCGGATCTTTTTTGCTTTTGGCGGAGAAACTCACATCCGAAACTCATGGCTCAATAGCGGCTGTGCTTCCGGCTGTCATTGCTAGTAATGCGTCAGGATTGGATATCCGAATGTTTCTCGCGAGAGAATTTCACATTGAAACCATAATCACATCTCACGATCAAAGCCGCATCTACTTTTCTGAAAACACAAGTATCGGTGAGATCCTCATAATATGTCGCTCATGGATCTCTGACATGGAAAAGCCTGCTACATACGTAGTTAATCTTTACGAAAACCCTGCGACTCCCGCAGATGCAATAGGCCTCTCAAATGACATCATTCAAGACAACAGAGATCGTATCAAAGGATCGGTGCAGGAATGGCCTCGCGATCGTATCGAGGTAGGCAAATGGGGTGCCGTTCAATTCTTATCGCCTTATCTTTGCGAAAGTTTCGTAAAACTTAGGAACGGCTTTTATTTCAATTCCGAGAAACTCGGAAAGCTCGCTGACGTAGGACCGGCAGGGCGGCGCACACAAGATGCGTTTGTGAGGACTGAAGTTTCTTCATCGGAGAGAATGGTCGCGCTCTGGAATCACAAAACCAATGTAACTCAGAAGCTGCTGGCTCAAACAGACACATATATAACTCCTATACGACAAAAGATTGCCTTAGCAAGAAAATACTGGGCACAACGAAGTTCATTTCTACTGGCAAACAAGATGCGATTGAACACCGTAAGGTGTACCAGTGTTAAACTAAATGAGCGTGTCTTAGGTGCAAGATGGGTTCCGTGCAGATTCAACTTGGCCGATTTTAGCGGCGAGGCATTGGAAAAAGCTATGTGCGTATATCTTAATTCGACAATCGGTATTCTCGCACTTTTGGGAGACCGAACGAACAAGATCCCATCGTATCCGCAATTCTCGCTGGACGACCTTCGGCGCATCCCCGTTCCTGACTTTCCCGCCCTTGACACCAGCCAGCTGGCAGCGCTGGCCGCCACTTACGACGCCCTCTGCAACTTCACGTTGCTGCCCCTGCCGCAAATTGTGGAGGACGAAACGCGCCAAGCACTCGACCGCGCCGTCATCTCCGCACTCGGCATTAACGACGAAATCGTGGCAAATATCCGCCACGAACTAAGCCGCGAACCATCAGTGACTGGCAAGCCTTATGAGATTTAAGAGGATTTGAGCTTGGGGGTTTCGAAATAGCTTTCGAGGCGGTTTACCGAGGCTTGCAAGACTTTGATGTCGACGTGGACGGTATTGTGCAGGTCAAGCGCCGCGTCCGCCTTTTTGTCGACCAAGTTAAGCCGGTCTTCCTGGATGCCGAAACGAGCTTCGAGCGCGGTTTGCCCGGATTCCACATTTCCCAGCCGGGTTTCCACATTCCCCAGCCGGCTTTCCACATTCCCCAGCCGGCTTTCAAGCGCGCCTTGTCTGGATTCGACCGCGGCCAGCCCGGCTTTCACTTCGGTTTGCCCACTTTCGAGTTTGACCAACCTGTCGTCCAGTTTCTTTATGTCCCTTTGCGTGGCGAATTGGCGGAAGAAACCAACCACAACGAATAACAAAATAGCAAACTGCAAGAGTTGCTCCAACCCCGCGGGAATGAACGGTTGATCCATGCGCCAAGCTCTCCCAACTAAGCTTGCCTTTCGTTCGTTCATTATATTAGACTCTGGATTGACTTGTCAAAACACCGAACTGAGTTGAGGAACTGATTATGAAAGAATGCAACACAGACATACTCATCGTCGGCGGCGGCACTGGCGCGATTGGCGCAGCGCTGGCAGCGCTCAGCATGGGCAGGTCGGTCATCATGAGCGAAGAGACCGACTGGATCGGCGGGCAACTGACGGCGCAAGCGGTGCCACCGGATGAGAATCCCTGGATTGATCAATGCGGCGCGACAGCCAGCTATATGCGCTTCTCCGATGGCGTGCGCGATTATTATCGCCGCAACTATCCGCTGACGGACAAGGCGCGATACACGATGAATTGGAATCCGGGGCAAGGCAATGTCAGCCGCCTCTGCCATGAGCCGCGCATCGGCTTGGCGGTTATTGAAGAGATGCTGGCGCCTTACCGATCCAGTAGGCAGCTGGATGTCTTGCTCTATCACATACCGGTTGCCGCCGAGACCGATGGCGATCATGTTCTCGCTGTGACGCTGGAAGATACGCGCACGGGCGATCAGGTCGTCATTTCCGCGCCCTATATCCTTGACGCCACCGAGCTCGGCGACCTGCTGGAGCTGGCCGATGTTGAATCAATCATCGGCGCCGAAAGCCAGGCGCAGACCGGCGAAATGCACGCCGTCGAAGGCGATCCGCTGCCGCTTGATCAGCAGTCGATCTCTTGGTGCTTCGCCGTTGACCACCTTGAAGGCGAAGACCATACCATCGACAAGCCAGAAGACTACGATTTTTGGCGCGAATACAAAGCCGACTTTTGGCCCGACAAACAACTGAGCTGGGTTTATTCCAGCCCGCAAACGCTGGAGCCGGTCCATCGCCAAATCTTCCACGCCGGCTTTCGCCATCGCTACACCGGCGGACCAGGCGATCTCTGGCATTTCCGCCGCATCCTCTACAAAGACCATTACCGCGACGGCGCCTTCCCCAGCGACATCACCTTGGTCAATTGGCCGATGATCGACTATTGGCTCAAGCCGCTACTGGGCGTGTCCGAGCAGACCAAACAAGAGGCGCTGCGCGAATGCAAGCAGTTGAGTTTCGCCTTTCTCTACTGGATGCAGACCGAGGCGCCCCGCTCGGACGGAAAGGGCTACGGATATGCCGGCTTGCGGCTGCGCCCCGATATCGTTGGCACAAGCGACGGCATGGCGAAGTACGTCTACGTGCGCGAAGCGCGGCGCATCCTGTCCGAATTTACCGTGCTGGAAGAGCATGTCGGCGTGCAGCAGCGCGAAGGTTTTGATTGCGCCGAGCAATTCGATGACAGCGTCGGCATCGGCAGCTATCGCATCGATCTGCACCCCAGCACCGGTTTGCGTAACTATATCGACATCAGTTGCTATCCCTTCCAGATTCCGCTCGGCTCGTTGATTCCGCAGCGCGTCGAAAACTTGCTGCCCGCCTGCAAAAACCTCGGTGTAACGCATATCACCAATGGCTGCTATCGCTTGCATCCGGTGGAATGGAATATCGGCGAATCAGCCGGCGCGCTGGCGGCTTACTGCCTGGACAAGGGCTTGAAGCCGCGGCAGTTGCGCAATACCGAAGTTCATCTGCGCGATTTTCAGTGCCTGCTGAAAGAGCAGATGGGCATCCCGCTGGACTGGCCGCCATATGCGCGGACGACGGCGCGCTAGCGCTCCTCCGGCAGCATTGACAAATCCCAAATTGCAGGCGGCGGCCAGAGTCCCCCATGTAGAACGTCGTCCGTGATCTCAAATATCGAGAGCGATTCCGCGTTGCCGCAATCGCCGGCGAAAGGCGATTCGTCAAGGCAGGTAAGCGTACCGGTCAAACCAGGATAATCTTCAACAGCCGAGATTGCTTCTCGCAGCGCTTCCCGTCCGATGAGAAGACTGCCGTCAACGGCTTCCCGCGCGACCAATTCTATAGCGTCTAACAGCAGATTCGCCGCATCATAGGCATGGGCATGAAAACCGCTGGGCGGCCGCCCGCCGAACTCTTCCTCCCAAGCCGTTAGGAGAGCCTCGTAGGCTTCACCGATAATGTGGGGACCAGACACGTACACGCCCAGCGCCGCAACCCCGGTGTTGGGCGCGTAGGTATTGACCAGGGCGGAATCAGCGACCAGCAGAATTGTATTTTCCAGGCCCGGCGTACTCGACATCTGCGCTGTGATGAACTCGACTTCAGGCGGGAAGAGCGGCGCGAACAAGACATCCGGTTCGCTCGCAGCGACTTCAGTCAATATCGCGCTCATATCGACATCGCCGACGTTGAGGCTGCCTTCAAACACGACTTCCCCGCCCAATGCCATAAATACTTCCCGCATTACGGCGGCCAGGCTGTCGGAATAGGTTCCGCCATCATGTACTGTCGCCACCGTCCGCCCTGCCAGAACGCGATAGGCGAACTGACCGGCTAACTCACCCTGAAAACGGTCGTTAGCGGTGATGCGGTAGTAGCCGGGCCGCCAAACGCCACCCGCTTCAATGTCCGTACTAGTGAGCGCCGGCGACGTATTCGAAGGTGATATGGTCAACATGCCGGCTTCGCTGATGATGGGTAAAGCGCCCTGCGCGGCGCTGGAACAGCTGGGACCAATGATGCCGACGACAGTCGGGTCAGCCGCCAATCGCTGCGCCGCTGCTTGCCCGCCTTCTGAAGTGCAAAGTTCGTCTTCAATCGCCAGCTCAATATCGCGACCGAGCAATCGGCCGCCGCGAGCAATAATGGCGAGTTCGATTCCGCCAAGAGAGTCCTCGCCGAAAAAAGCGTTGGCGCCGGAATGGGTCAACATGGCGCCGAGCACTATCGGATCGTCCGGCGCTACCTCAATGCAGCCGAGAGGATCGGCGCAGTCGACGGCGAAGACTGGCGTGGCGAAGCAGAGCCCAATTGTCAAGAAAGCCAAAATAAGAACTTGCCGATTCATCGTCTGCTCACGCTGCCTTTCGCGAGAAATCATTAAGCGGTTTTGCCAGCAATGTTCCACATTTTCGCCACGTTTCACAGTCTTGAATTGGTTCGCAGGCTAGAGACTGTAGTAACCATATTACCTTCTATTGGCGCGACTTGTTTTGCCCAAACGGACGGACGCGTTATCATGGTTAATTGATTTGACCGAACAGAGGCGCGCGTGTCGTATGTTTACTATCCCTGTGCGCATGATACCGCGTACACATCTCGCCGACGGGAGAGTGAATGCTTAAGGCATTTCGATACCTGCTAATAGCCTTGATGTTCTCTGCGTCCCTGCGGGCGAACGCGCAAAACGATGCGCCGATCTTCCGCGATGTCAGCATTGAAGCCGGCATCACGGCGACGCATCGCGGCGTCTGGGACGATCAAGAGGCGATGCAAGGCTACTTGGCGATCGGGCAAGCCTGGGGCGATTACGACCGCGACGGCTGGCTCGATCTTTTTGTAACTGGGAATCTGGACCCCAATGTGCTTTACCGCAACGAAGGCGACGGCAGCTTTTCCGTCTCCACGCACGCTGAACAGTTGAGTCTGCCCGATGTGGCGAGCGGCGGCGCCACTTGGGCTGATTACAACAACGACGGCTGGCTTGATCTTTATGTTGTTAACTTCGGCGCCAACCGGCTGTTCCGCAATGAGGGCGGCGCAGGCTTCACCGATGTCACCCTTGAAACCGGCGTGGGCGACACCGGCAAGGGGACATCCGCCGCCTGGGGCGATTATGACAGCGATGGCTGGCTTGACCTCTATATCACCAACTGGTCCTGCTATCCAGAATGCGATCCGGTTGATTTCACTGCCCAGCAGGATCGCCTCTATCACAACAATGGCGATGGCAGTTTTACCGATGTCACGCTGACGCTGGATTACGCCCTGACCTTGGGCGCCGGATTCGCGCCGGCTTTCCTCGATTACGATGGCGATGGCGACCAGGATATCTACGTTGTCAATGACAAGATGCAGAACGCAATCGGAAATGTGCTCTTCCGCAACGATGGCGCCGGCTGCGGCCATTGGTGCTGGACCGATACCGCCGACGAAAGTGGGACCGACCTGCTGATCAACGGCATGGGCGTCGACGCCGCCGATTACGACAACGACGGCGATCTCGACCTGTATATCACCGATATGGTTTACACGATGTACCTGCTGCGCAATGACCGCGGCGACTTCAAGAGTCGGGCGCATTCAGCCGGCGTCGCCATCAATTTCGGTCCGGACAGCGGCGTCGGTTGGGGCGCGGTCTTTTTCGATTTCGACAACGATGGCTGGCAGGATCTCTATGTCGCTTCCACCGAATATTTCCAGACCTTCCCCGAGCTGGAAACCACCTTCATGAATCCACGAGTCGATGCTCTTTTCCACAACGACGGACGAGGACGATTTAACGATATCAGCGCGCGCAGCGGTATTGACGAAGCGCTGCCGACCCTAGGTGTCGCATTCGCCGATTACGACCGTGATGGCGACCTCGATTTGGTCACCGGCAATTGGAATAGCGGCTACCGTCTCTATGAGAATCTGGGCGGACAAAATCGCTGGCTTTCCGTGGAGCTTCGCGGGGACGACCCCAGCCTAAATCCCTCGCCGCGGCGTCAAGCAGGGACTTCCGCGGTGAATCGCGACGCCGTCGGGGCGCGCGTCCACGTCACAACTGGCGATGGCTTGACGCAGATGCAAGCGGTGAAGATCGGCGCCGGGCTTGGCGGCAACAATCAGCTGCCATTGCACTTTGGCTTGGGCGCCGCCGCCAGCGCCAATTTGCGGATCGTCTGGACCAACGGCGATGAATGCGCCCTGCAAAACGTACCGGCGAATCAGCGCCTCACGCTGCAATATGGCGTCACTGCCGGCTGCGGTTAGCCCCCTACCCCTAGCCAGTTTCCTCCGTTACTATCGCAGGCAACCCCAGAACGAGAGGCGGGGAACCGTTTAGCGCACATCGGTCTTGTAGGGCACGACGTCACAAGTCGTCTGATACCAGGTCAGCATCCGTTCGCGCAGCTCCGTTAGAACCGTCGCGTAAGCCGGGTCGTCAATCCGGTTCTGCAGTTCGCTTGGGTCGCGGCGCAGATCGTAGAGCTCGTCCGATTCATACAGGCGGCGGACATATTTGAAGTCGCGTGTGCGACACATGGTCGCCTTGCTGTGTTCGCCGTCTTCGCTGCCTTGCAATTGCACACGGGGCCAGTACAACCCGGCAGGGTCGTAAAATGAAGGGCTGTCCTTCTCCATCGCTTGCTCTTCGCCGATTCGCCGCCCGCCCTCACAGAACACGGCATCGCGATGTTCGTCGTCGGCGCCAGCGATGAGCGCCGTCAGCGAACGTCCAAAATGATCGTAGTCCGGCTCGATGCCGGCCAATTCGTAGGCCGTCGCGGTGAAGTCGATCAACTCGACCAGTTGGTCGCGGATGCCAGGAGCCATGGGCTGGTTGTCCGGTGGTTTGACGATCAGCGGGACTCGGGTCAGACAATCTTCAAAGGTGTTCTGCGTCTTTTCCACCAGGCCGTAGTCGCCGGTGAAATCTCCGTGATCGGAGAAAAAGAAGATCGCGCTGTCGTCATAAGCGCCCTTCTCCTTCAGGGCATTCACAACCAGGCCGAATTGGGCGTCGACGCGGGCGCACATGCCATAATAGACGGCGCGCAATTCATTGAAGCGCTCCTCACTCCAATTCTGCAATCCTTGCCGCTGGTAGATGCCAGCGACCAGGCTGGGTTTTTTCTCCCAATCGGGCGTCGGCACGCGCGGCGCGATGCGATCACGGTCGATCTGGCTAAACCAGGGCTCTTCGACGCCGTAAGGCGGATGCGGATAACTTAGGGGCAAATAGATGCAGAGCGGCTGATCGGGCGGCGCGTTTTTTATCAAATCGATGGCGCCGTCGACCATCGCCCAATCGTTGTCGTAGTAGACTTCTTCATCGCCCGTATCCAGCTTGCCAGCGAAGAATGAATAATAGTTGTCGCCCGCTGGATCGCCCCGCCACTCATCGGCACTGTGCAGGTTCGGCCTCAACTTGCGCGGAGCCTCGTATTTGACATCGCAGTATTCGGCGAAACCATCTTGTCGGGGCACCAGATCATTCTTGCCGCCCCACCAGACGAAATAGCCGCTGTCCTTCAGATATTTCAGCAGCGCCGGTTCATCGGTCTGCAGCATGTGGAACATGGTTCGGTGACCGCGGACGTGGGGATACCAGCCGGTCATGAAGGAGCAGCGGCTGGGCGTACAGACGGGATTCTGGCAGAAGGCGTGACGAAAGGAGACGGCGTCATGCTCGATGATATGGTCGAGATTGGGGGTGACAGCCGCCCGATTGCCGAGGTGACCCATGACATCGCCGCGCCATTGGTCGGGATTGAAGATGATGATGTGGGCTTGTTCGGGCATGCGGAGACTCCTTTGCGCAGAGGGCGTCTACGCGACCGCCCAATCTTCAATCGTGAGATTCGGAACGCGGCTGAAGTGGCGCGTGTTGTGGCTTACTAGAATCAAGTCATTCGCCAAAGCGATTGCGGCAATTTGGGTGTCCACAGGACCTATTCTGATGCCTGCGTCTTTCAAGTATCCATCAATGCGTCCATACACGCTCGCTGCGGCTTCGTCAAACGACAGAATCGAATAATGCATGAAGAAAGCCGACTGTTTTGCATAGGTCAGCAAAGGCTGCTCAGATCTGGCAGCGCCTGAGAACATTTCCGCCATCGTCAGCGTGCTTATGGCAATCTCGGATGTGGGCGCTAGATCCGCATTGCGCTTGACTTGCGGTTCGCGTCCATTTAGCAGGTATATGCAGATGTCGGTATCTAGCAGGTAGATCATTCCAGGACTTCGTAAACTTCGCGGTTGCCGAATTCATCGCGCCCAAACCGAATATTTGGCAAGCTGCCGAAGCTGCTGTCGACAAACTCTTCCCAAGATATGTCCTTAAACGCTTCCCGTCTGATGCCGTATTGCAGCACTCGGCTCAGGTATTCCAAGAGTTGCGCTTGTTCCTCGAGGGTCAACTTATGCATCGCTGCTACAACTTCCATCAGCGCGCTCTTTGATCCGACAGTCACTTCGTCTGATGCCTTATCTGTCGTCAAATTAGCCATGCCCCTTGCCCTTTCACTTGCGCTTCCTATGCGCACTGATTCCCCACATTGCTACGGTCTACACTACTTCAATTATAGCTTGGCATGATTCGCCTACCAACACGCCAGAATCAGGCAAGCCAGCGCTTACAACAAATCCCCCGGCAGCGGACGGAAATCCAGGTCATAGCCAAAGGCGCGCGGACCCACCACCGCCAGCGCTTCCGGCGTCTTCAGCTCCTTTGGCGCTGGCATCGCCAGGACGGCTACGCGCAAGCCATAACGCAGCGACTCAGTGCCAATCGGCTCGCCATCTTCCAAGCTGACCAGCGTGATCAGATCGGGCACTGCACAGAGCGTCGCGCCATTGCTGCGCGCGATCAGATTCTCATTTTGAACCTCAATCTCCAGTTGATGCTCGAACCGATCAAAGGCGCTGATGAGAACCGTGCCGCGCGCGAAGCCACCAACCGTTCGCCGCTCTACATCTATGATCTTTCCGCTGAAAAGAACTTTTCCATTGCAGAGTTCAGCGACGGTTTCGGCCGGCTCAATGCTGCGCGCGCGGCAGTCGAGCACGGTTTCGCCGATGCGTTTGGCCAGGCTCAGCGTATCGCGGATGATCGTCGCCTTGAGCTCGGCGCCGGTCATCACGGGCATGACGAGAGCAGCGGAGCCGCCCATCTCAATGGTCAGGCTGCGCGCGAATTCCTCGGCTTGCTTTGCCGTGCCAATCCGCTCGAAGATGACGACATTGCCATGCGCATCAGCCAGAGCAAATGGCGCGGGCGCAAGGCCACCGATCATAAAGGTATCCATGTCGAGCTCGGGAAAGGCGCGGCCCATGCCATCGCCATCGACAACCGGCAAGCCGCATTGCAGCGCCGTGACCATCGGTCCCAGCGCATTGCCGCCGCCGATTTCGCCGATGACAATCGCGTAAATCTGCTGGCGCAGATGCTCTTCCAGGGCGCGAACAGCCCGCTTGATTTCGCGACCCTCTTGCAGCTTTTCGTTGCTGACCGTCGGCGCGCCCATGCCGCCTACCGCGCAAACCAGCGCGTCATCGGGCACGTCATCGGCGCGAATGACAGCAACCGGGCGGCCTTGCGAGCGCAATTCCTTGTTCAGTCGGAGGCGATTAAGATAGGTGCTGCCGCCGCCACCAGTGCCAAGGATGCCAGCGCCGATGGCGATGGCTAAGGTGTCGTCCCCGGTGACCTCGTGCATCATCCCCCCAAGAGCTCTTCAACCGGCACATAATCGATATCGTAGCCGAAATAACGCGGGCACACTAACTTCAGCGCGGCTGGCGCCCGCCATTGCGGCGCGCAGGGGAAAGCGATGACGGCGACGCGCATGCCATAACGCAGCGCTTCGGTCGTGATCGGCGCGCCCGTCTCGGCGTCGAGCACCGCGATCAGGTCCGGCGTGGTGGTAACATACTCGCCATCGATTCGCAGGGCAAGATGCTCATTTTGAAAGTAGAGCATAAGGAATTGCCCGGCAAACCCGTCGCCGCCAGCCATTCGCGCGCTCCCTTTGGCGAAGCCCCCGCTGACGCGCCGGTCAACATCGGTGACCTTGCCGCTGAATGCGAGGAAGCCGCCAACCGCCCGGCGAATCGCATCAATCGGATTCGTTTCGCGGCGCCGGGCATTGCGCACCGTATTTCCAATTTCTTCCGCCAGCGTGATCGTCCCGTGAATGGCCCCTTCCTTCAGCTGCTTCACCGTCGCAGCATAGAGGGCAATCGCGCCGACCGCGCCCATATGCATCACGCAGGAGCGGGCAAAAATCTCCACCCACTTGTTGCTGACGGCATCCATCAGTAAGACGTTGCCGCGCTCATCGGAAATGGCGAATGGGCTTGCGCTGATGCCGTTCGCGGTCAGCACGGTCATTTGAATTTCGGGGAAGGCGCGCCCCATGCCATCGCAGTCGACCATCGGTATGCCCAGGCGCGCGGCTAGATAGATAGGCCGTATCGAGTTCATGCCGCCGGATTCAATGCTCATGGTGGCGCGGGGCTTCTGCCCGGTGTATTTGCCCAATGCATGAAAGGCGCGAACAAGATCGTCGCCGGCCGGCAATTTTTCCACGATGACGGTGGGCGCCCCCATACCGGCAGCTGGAACGATGAGTTCATCGTCATCCAGTTCTTCCAGCGTGTACAGTTCGACTGGCCCATATTGCCGGATGGCTTGGCGCGCCATGAGCGCCCCGATGTAGGGATCACTCCCGCCGCCGGAGCCCAGTATCGCCGCGCCGACCGCGATATCCTCAATGTTCTCTTCGCTGAGCAGACGCATCAAAAGCCGCGGAAGCGCTCTTCGACCGGCACATAATCGACATCGTAGCCGAAGTAGCGCGGGTGAGCCAATTCCAGCGCAGCCGGCTCCCGCCATTGCGGCGCGCAGGGAAAAGCGATGACGGCGACTCGCATGCCATAACGCAGCGCCTCGGTTGTGATCGGCTCGCCGGTTTCGCTATCGAGCACGGCGATCAGATCGGGCACGGTGGCGGCGAATTCGCCATCCACGCGCACGACCAGATGCTCGTTCTGAAACTCTAGCAAAAGCTCTTGCCCGCCGTAATCGCCCGTGCCAGCCATTTTGGCGTCGCCGCGATTCCAGCCGCCTTCAATCCGCCTGTCCACATCGGTGATTTTGCCGCGGAATATAAGGAAGCCGCCGACCGCCGCGCGCACGGCGTCAACCGGATTCGATTCCTGGCGCCGGGCATTGCGCACGGTTTTGCCGATCTCTTCCGCCAGCGTGATCGTGCCGTAAATCGCCGCTTCCTTCAATTGTTTCACCGTCGCCGAATAAAGCGCGATCATGCCTTCCGCGCCCATGTGCACAACGCAGGAGCGGGCGAATGTCTCCACCCAGGCGTTGCTGACCGTGTCCATCAGCAAAACGTTGCCGCGTTCATCGGACATGGCGAAGGGGCTGGCGGTGATGCCGTACGCGGTGAAGATTGTCATCTGAATCTCGGGGAAGGCCCGTCCCATGCCATCGCAATCGACCATCGGGATGCGCAGACGGGCGGCGACGTAAATTGGCATAATCGAATTGAGGCCTCCGGCTTCAATGCTCATCGTGCCACGCGGCGTTCGCCCGGAATAGCGGCCAAGCGCTTCAAATGCGCGGATCATATCATCGCCAGCGGGCAGCTTTTCCACAATGACGATCGGCGCGCCCATGCCGGCCGAGGGCACGATCAAGTCGTCGTCATCCAGTTCGTCCAGCGTATATAGCTCCACCGGTCCATGTTGCCGCACCGCCTCCCGCGCCATCAGCTTGCCGACGTAGGGGTCGCCGCCGCCACCCGTGCCCAAGACGGCCGCGCCGAGGGCGATGTCTTCTATTTCTTGCTCGTGCAATAGACGCATGGTCGTAATCCTTGTTTGGGCGAGTCACCGCCTCGCCCCTACGGAAAACTGATGTGCTGCGGGCGATAATTCCAATGTAATTCCACACGTACAAGCGAGCCGGCGGCTCTCCCGTACAGTTATGGTAATGGATGGCGGGCGTTTCGCCGAAATGCCCCTACATTTATGATCTGCGACGGGCAATTCGCAAAATCGCTCCGCCAGTTCCTGATGTAAATCTCTGTGCCCTCTGTGTCTCTGTGGTGAGTCAGCCATAGCGTTCTTCGACCGGGACATATACGGTCTCATAGCCGAAATAGCCGGGCCCAACGATTTTCAACCCTTTGGGACTGCGCCATTTCTCAGCGCAAGGGATGGCGATAATCGCCACGCGAAAGCCGTAACGCAGGCCTTCGGTCGTAATCGGTTCGCCCGTGTCCACATCCAAGACCGCAAGCAGATCCGGCACCGTCACCTTGAACTCGCCATCAATGCGGGCGGCGAGATGTTCGTTTTGAAAGCTCAATTGCAGCTTCTGCCCACCGTATTCGTCGATTCCATCAATGAAGGCATCGCCTTTGGCGAATCCGGCTTCGGTGCGCCGCTCGACATCGCCGATCTTGCCCTTAAAGATCAAGTAGCCGCCGACCGCTTCCCGAATCGTCTCCACCGGCTCTTCTTCTTCCAGGCGGGCGTGGCGCACCACCTTGCCGATTTCTTCAGCCAACGTAATCGTGCCGGGAATCGCGGCTTCACGCAATTGGGCGACGGTGGCGGCGTAGAGCGCGATCATCGCCATCGCGCCCATATTGACCGTGACGCTGCGGGCGAAAGTCTCCGTCCACAGATTGCTGATCGTCTCCATCAAAACGGTGTTGCCGCGCTCATCCGACATGGCGAAAGGCGTCGAGGAGATGCCATGAATCGTATGCGTCACCATTTGCAGCTCGGGGAAGGCTCTTCCCATGCCATCGCAATCGACCATCGGCACGCGCAGGCGGGCGGCGCAATATATCGGCACAACCGAGTTCAGCCCGCCCGCTTCAATGCTCATCGTCGCTTTGACCGGCTTTCCGATATATTTGCCCACCGACTGAAAAGCATTCACGATGTCATTGCCGTTGGGCATCTTTTCCACCATGACCGTCGGCGCGCCCATCATCGCCGTCGGCACCACCAGGTCGTCATCGTCAAGCTCGTCAAGCGTGTAGAGCTCGACCGGACCGTAATCACGAATGGCTTGCCGCGCCATCAACTTGCCGATGTAGGGGTCGCCGCCGCCGCCCGTGCCCAGGACAGCCGCGCCAAGTGCGAGGTCTTCCAGGACCGCTTCGTCAATTATGCGCATGTCGAGCCTCCGTCGGGATGCGGGCGATACTTCCATTGCAGTTCCTCGTAGGGGCGAGCCGACGGCTCGCCCCTACAGGAATGGGTGTGGTTGGCGGGCGAGTCACCGCCTCGCCCCTGCAGTTTGTGTTGGCATTGCCCATGCTAAGCCTCCACCAAGTCGCCGATGGCTTTGACCATGATGCGGGTGGCGTTGCCCGGCAGGTATGCCAGCGGGACCTCTTCCACATCGACGATCTCGATACTCTCCGCGCCAGCGCCGGCGTTGACCGCGCGCTCGCTCGCTTCGCCCTTGGCTTGATCCAAGGCTTCATCACGGCTGAGTTCGGCGAGGGAGAAGATGCGGTCGCATTCCCCGCCAACCTGGGCGATAGCGGCGCCGATGGCATTGGCGACCGGGAAATGATCAGGCTTGATAATTTCGGAAGCGCCTTCGATCGCGCCGGTGACGAGAATGCTGCCGCCGCCAACAACGATGACTGGCACCGGCGTCGCGCTCGTCTTCATGCGATCGACGGCGATGGCGATCATCTCCATGATGCGGCCTTGGACGGCGGTCACGAGCGATGCGTCAAGATCGGTGACGGCGCTCGCATCGCCGATATCTTCCGATCCGCCAGCCACAATCACATCGGTCGCCGTCAGGACATCGCCGCCAAAGACGAGGGCTTTCTCGGTCAATTCGTAGCCGACGCTGCGCGGTCCCACCTTTAAGGGATCGGTCTCGATTAAGCTGCCGCCGCCCAAGCCAATGGAATAGGTATCGGGCATGCGGAAGTTGGTGCGCACACCGCCGATATTGACCGCCAGCGCCGCCACCCGCGGGAAGCCGTGCTGCAAGACGCCGATGTCGGTTGTCGTGCCGCCGACATCAACCACGATGGCATCGCGCAAGCCACTGAGGAATGCGGCGCCGCGCATACTATTGGTCGGTCCGGAAGCAAAGGTGAGAACCGGATATTCTTTGGCAAAGTCGGCATTCATCAGCGTGCCGTCGTTTTGGCTGATGTAGAAGGGCGCGGTGATCCGCAGCTCATCCAGCGCCGCCTTGAAGCCGTCGACGGTGCGCGCCGCCAGTTGCCGCAGGCAAGAGTTCATGATGGCGGCGTTCTCCCGCTCCAGCAGACCGATACGCCCGATTTCGCTCGAGAGCGTGATGCTGGCGGCTGGAATCACCGAGCGCACGATCTCCGCGCTTTGTTCTTCGAAGGTCGCATTGACCGGTGAAAAGACGGATGAAATAGCAATGGCGTCCAAGCCGGCATCACGGATCTTTTCAGCTATGGCGCGCACTTCATCGGGCTGAAAATCGGAGATTTCGCGCCCGTCGAATTCGTGGCCGCCATGCGCGAGGTGCGCATTGCCGCCGACGATTTCCCGCAGATCATCGGGCCAATCCACCATCGGCGGCAGGCAGACCGTCGCCGGCAAGCCGAGGCGGATGCAAGCGGTTGGCGTCAGATGCTTGCGCTCGACCACCGCGTTGGTGAAATGCGTTGTGCCGATCATCACGCCGTCGATCGCCGCCCGGTCGATGCCGGAATCTTCGATCACCGCGCGCAAGGCTTTGGCGATGCCCTCCGATACATTGGCGGTGGTCGGCGTTTTGGTCGAACTGACGACTGTCGTGCCTTCCATCAAGACGGCGTCGGTATTGGTCCCGCCGACATCTACTCCGATTCTCATATTGTGTGCTCCTCGTCTTTGAATTTGCGCTTTTGGCACTGCGGTCGAGTCACCGCCTCGCCCCTACATCTCTACTTTTAGCTTGGACTCGCATGATTACCGTGTAAATCCCGCTGTGACCTCTGTGTGTCCTCTTTTTCCTCTGTGGTGAATCTTTGCGGACTCCGACCAATCACACCGCCCGGCAGCGGAAGAAACTCTACATCGTAGCCGAATGCGCGCGGACCCACCACTTCTAACGCAACCTCGCTCTTGAGTTGCGCCGGCGCCGGCGCCGCGATGACCGCAACCCGCGTCCCATAACGCAGCACCTCGGTCGTCACGGGCTCGCCCTCCTCTTCCGTGACGATGCAGATGAGATCGGGAACCGTCGCTACCACCTCACCGTTGATGGTTGCGATCAGAAACTCGTTTTGAAACTCAATTTCCAGGACGTCCGCGCCGCTAAAGCTCTCGAAGCGAACACCGCCACGGGCGAAGCCTTTACTCACGCGACGATCAACGTCAGTGATCTTGCCGCAGAAGATGACCTTGCCGTCCAATTCATCCGCAACCGCCGCCGGCACATCGGACTTTCGCTCTTGCGCCTCGATCACTTTTGAGCCGAGGCGATGCGCAAGGCTCAAGGTGTAATGTACGCCAGCCGCTTTGACCTGTGCGCCTGTCATGATGGTGCCAGCCAATCCAGCGCGCGCGCCCATGCTGACGGCGATGTTGCGCGCCAATTTCTCCGCCCAAACATCACTGACTGCGGCGGGAATAAGGGCGGCGTTATCAGCGACATCCACCATCGCCAAGGGCGCTGCAGTGGCGCATGTATCGAAAAGGAAAGAAGACATCTGAATCTCGGGAAAGGCGCGGCCCATACTGTCGCTATCGACCGTTGGGATACCGGCCTGCAAACCGCCAATCAGCGGCTGCATCGAATTGGCGCCCCCAATCTCGGCGATGGCGACAGCGTCAAATCTGCGACCGATGTGCGCCTCCAATTCGCGGATTGCCCTCATCATCTCGGTGCCTTCGGGCAGTTTCTCGATGCTGACGGTCGGCGCGCCGATACTGCCGACCACGCAACATAAATCATCGTCAGCCAGATCAAAGGCATCGATTATGGCTTGCGGTCCCTTCGCACGTATGACCGACGCCAGGTGCAGCCCGCCCAGGTAAGGATTGCCACCGCCGCCCGTGCCCAATATGCCGGCGCCGATGGCGATCGGGCGGATGTCGTCCAATGTCACTTCGCGCAGCATCAGGTGGGCTCCGCGGCCGACAATGGTGGATGCAGGTGGCAAGCGACAAGATGGGCGCGCTCCACTTCGAGCAGCGGTGGCGGAACGCTCTCGCAGGTCGCCAGCTTCTCGGCATGGCAGCGCGGCGCGAAGGGGCAGCCTCGCTGCGGAAACGCGTGAGACAGATCGCCGCGGATGATGATTTCCTCACCGCGCATATCGGGATCGGGCTCGGGAATGGCGGAGATCAGCGCTTGCGTATAAGGATGTTTGGGATTTTCAAAAATGACCTCGGTGGCCGCAACTTCGACGATCTTGCCCAAATAGAGCAGCGCCACCTCATCACACATATAACGCACGACGCCGAGATCGTGAGAGATAAAAAGATAAGTCAAGTCAAACTGATCCTGCAGGTCTTGCAAAAGGTTCAGGATTTGCGCTTGCACCGATACATCCAGCGCCGAGGTGGGCTCATCCAGCACGATCAGTCTCGGCTGCACCGCCAAAGCGCGCGCGATGCCGATGCGCTGCTGCTGCCCGCCGCTGAATTCATGCGGATAACGATAGTAGTGTTCGTCTTTCAATCCGACCACGTTCATCAGCTCAAGGACGCGCGCGCGCGCCGCGTCTCCCTTCAGGCGCTCGTGGATCCAGAGCGGCTCGCCGATAATTTGCCCGACGGTCATGCGCCCATTGAGCGAAGCGGCTGGCGCCTGATAGATCATCTGGATCTCGCTGCGCAGGCGGCGCAAGTCGCGCTGTTTCAGATGCGTGATTTCGCCGCCGTCGTAATAGATCTGCCCGGCGCTGGGTTCCATCAGGCGCAAAATGCACTTGCCAATCGTTGTTTTGCCCGAGCCGGACTCGCCAACCAGACCGAGCGTCTTGCCTTCCTGCAGGGCGAAACTGACGCCATCGACGGCGCGGAAGTCCGCCACCTTGCGGTTAAGCAATCCACCCTGAACTGGAAAGAACTTTCGCAGCTCCCGGACTTCGAGCAGGTGATTCATGCGTCCTGCCCATAGAGAAAACACGAAGCGCTGTGCTGGGCGCCAACTTCAATCGCAGGCGGAACGCTCTCCCGGCAAATTTCCATCACGTGTTCGCAGCGCGGGTTGAAGCGGCAGCCCGAAGGTGGATTGATCAAATTGGGAATGATTCCTGGTATGCCTTCCAAGCCGCCGCGATTGACGTCTTTCTGCGGCACTGCTGCGATCAAGCCGCGCGTATAAGGATGTTTAGGGTTGTGGAATAGGTCGCGCACTGGCGAGTCTTCGACCACGCGGCCCGCGTACATGACGGCGACACGTTCGCAGCTGCGCGCCACCACGCCAAGATTGTGCGTGATGAGCAAGACAGTTAAACCCAATTTCGCCACCAGCGAACGGATCAGCCGCAAGATCTGCGCTTGAATCGTCACATCCAGCGCTGTTGTCGGTTCATCGGCGATCAGGAGGTCGGGATCGCCAGCCAATGCCATCGCTATCAGCACTCGCTGGCGCATGCCGCCGCTGAATTGATGCGGATAATCATAAATACGTTTATCCCCGTCTGGGATACCAGTCAGGCGCATCAACTCGACGGCGCGTTCGTGCGCTTCCTTTCGCATTTGCTTTACCGAGGGCAAGAATCCGCGCCAGCGCCCGGGCGTTTTCTGTCCGCCCTCCCGTTGATAGAGCACCGCATCCACCAATTGCTCGCGAATCGTGAAAAGGGGATTGAGGTTCGTCACCGGGTCCTGAAAGATCATGCCCACATGCCGGGCGCGGAAAGCCTCCATTTCGTTTTCGCTCTTGCTGAGGATATCCTCGCCGTCAAAGGTCACGCGTCCGGCGGTGATCCTTCCCGGCGGCATCGGAATCAAACGGGGCACCGAGAGCGCGGTCATCGATTTGCCGCAGCCGGTCTCGCCGACCAAGCCCAGCACATCGCCGCGCCTCATCTTCAAGTTGACGCCGGCCAGCACTTTGACCACGCCGTCATAGGTGTGGAATTCCAGATGCAGATCGTCTATGTTGAGCAGTTCAGACATTGCAAGTTTTCAACTCAATCCCGTTTTGACCCAGATCAATCAGTCATTGCCTCATCTTTAGCTCCCCTCCCTGATGCTTCGGGGAGGGGCCGGGGGAGGGGTAGAAACTACCGTCGCGAGCGCGGGTCAAGCACATCTCGCAGCCCATCGCCGATCAGATTCCAACTGAAGACCATCAGCCAGATCGCCAAGCCCGGGAAGGTGGCGATCCACCATTCGTCGGGGAAATATCGACGGCCGTCGTTTATCATGGCGCCCCACTCCGGCGTCGGCGGCTGCGCGCCCAAGCCGATGAAGCCGAGGGCGGCTGCTGTCAGCACAGCGAAACCGAAGTCGGTGGTCATTTTGATGATGATCGGCGATACCGCGTTGGGCAGGATGTGTCGGAAGATGATGCGCATGTGACCAGCGCCGATGCCGTAAGCCGCCTCGACGAAGGGTTCTTCGCGCAAGGAAAGCACCAAGCTGCGCGTCAAGCGGGCGAAACCGGGCCACCAAACCAAGGAAATGCCGATCATGGCATTGATGATGCCTTTGCCCAGCGCCGCCGATATCGCAATTGCCAAGACCAGTGCCGGCACAGTCAAAAAGATGTCGGTGATGCGCATCAGCAGGTCGTCGATCCAGCCGCCGGCATAACCCGAGATGGCGCCGATGGTTACGCCGATTGACGTCGCCAGCAGGATGATAACGGTGCCGACTTGCAAGGCGAGCCCGGTGCCCATCACCACGCGGCTGAAGACGTCGCGGCCCACTTTGTCCGTACCGAAGGCGAAGTCCTCGCTCGGCGGCTGCAAACGCGCGCTGACGCGGGTCTTGCCGGCGGCGTCTTCAGGATAAGGCGCGATGACCGGCGCAAAAATCGCGATCAGCAGGATGCAGATAAGCATCATTAGACCAATCATCGAGAGCCGGTTGGAACGAAAGCGATACAAGCCGCGCGCGAAATTTTCCCAGCGGGCGGACTTCGGTTTTCTACCCCACCCCCGGCCCCTCCCCAAAGCATTGGAGAGGGGAGTTTGATCCGGCTCCAATGGAAGACCCGGCGGGGTGTCGAAGTCTCCCCCTGATGTTTCGCGGGGAGATTTAGAGGGGGGTTGATGCCGAGCCTCAGCCATAACGAATCCTAGGGTCAAGGATGCCATAGACGATGTCCGTCAGGATATTGACGATGCTGAAGACGACGCCGTAAAGAATGGCGATGCCCATGATCGGCTGAAAGTCCAGGCTGAGCGAGGCATGCACGGCGTACAAGCCCAAGCCAGGCCAGTCGAAAATCGTCTCGATCAAAATCGCGCCTGCCATCAACCAGCCAAAGTTGAGCGAGATTACGGTGATGGTGGCGATGAGGGCGTTGCGCAGCACATATTTGAAGATGATGACGCGGTAAGGGATGCCTATGGCGCGCTCCATGCGCACGAAATCCTTCTCCAGCGCCTCGACCATGCTGGCGCGGGTGATGCGCGTGATGCTGGCGAAAGCGCCGAAGGAGAGCACCAAAGCCGGAATGAAAAGATGACGAAAGGAGACTAGAAAAGTCTCGAAGTCCAATTGCACCAAGCTGTCAATCAAGAACAAACCAGTCGTTGGCGCCGGCGGCGATACCAGCACCGGCAAGCGCTTGCCGATGGGAAACAGCCCAAGATCGCGCCCGAACCAAGTTTGAAAGATCATCGCCAGCCAGAATGAAGGAAAGCTGACAAAAAACAGCGACAGCACACGGGCGACATGGTCGGGCAGGCGATTGCGGTACATGGCTGAGATGACGCCGGCCGGCACACCCAGCAGCGTCGCAATGACCACCGCGGCCGTCGTCAACTCGAGCGTGGCGGGCCAGAATGTACGCAATTCGCTGACCACTTTGCGGCGCGTGTAAAGCGATTCGCCCCAGTCTCCGCGGAAAAGCCCGGCCATATAACTTACGTATTGAATGGGCAAAGGCTGATCAAAGCCGAATTCGCGGCGCAGCGTTTCCTTGATTTCCTCGGTCGCCCGCGGACCGGCGGCCAAACCAACCGGATCGCCGGGAACGATGCGGGCGATGGAAAATGTCAAGACGCTCAGACCGATCAGTGTCGGGATGATCAGGGCGATGCGGCGCAGGATGTAGACGCGGATATTCATCGTGAGATCGAGCGCTCAGACAAGCGTCTTGCTCGCTCCCATAGACTTGTCGCAGAAGTCCTTTTCGGCATCGAGTTGAACGTCTTCTTTGCGGTTTACCAGGATATGTCTAACCGCGTTCGCCCTTTTCATACGCTTTCCGTGGACTACGATTCTTCGTTTGAAATATTGCCGCACGATTTCATCTTTTAGGTCTTCGGTGCCTTCAATGTGCCAGTTGCCTTCGTCGTCTGTAGCCAGTGTGCATAGCGTCTTGTCTTCATTATCTAGCGCGTTCCCCACCCGCAAGACACCGGTTTTGACTATGGCCTGCTCAGTGACTTCCAATCTGCTCTCAACACTGGGAATATGCGGCAATTGCAATCCTTGTAGACTGCTTTGCGTCGTGTTCAAGGAAACGACCTTCAGATGTTCGTCAATAACAGACTGAAGCTTGACTGTTGAAATCTTTTCACCGTCCGGCGCAAATTCAATTGACGCTTTTATGAAGTCTCGATATTCTTCGGGATCATCAATCTTCTTCTCTAGCTCGTAAGTCTCACCTTGTTCCAGCAGATTCATATTTTCAAAGAACGGCTTGATTGCATCGTCGAAACGCCCAAAGCCCGGCAAAGTTTCTTGAATAGGCTCGCCCAATCGCAACTTTACAATGCAACTCCCAGCTGCCAGCCCTTCAATAAAGACCGGAATATCTCCTATGTCTAACTTCTTTCTTGACACTGCATCAGGCGCGTTTTGCAAGGCGGACTTCGCTGATATTCGCAGCATTGTAGCAATACTGGGTGCGCGTGAAGTCAACTCTTCGACGGCGGCTTTCCCGTAGCCTATTTGGCTACCGTGCAGAGAGAATTGCAACTGTCCCTCGCCCAGGTGAATGCCCTCCTTCGCCAAGTTCACTGTACCTAATAGGTCTTTGAGTTGCCACTCGATATCGCTGCGCGGGTTGCCGGCCAGAGCGCGGTAAATGAGCTTTTCTGACTGGTCATAGAGGCCACAGCGCCAAGCCAGCGTTGCCGCGCTACGGTGCAAGACGCTGCGGGACGGTTCGATATCTATATCCTCCATCAAGTCAGCGGCGGCCTTTTCTATTTCAAATGCTTGCTCTGTGAGTCGCAGGAACTTCGTACGCTCGCCAAAGAGCTTGGCCAAGTCTGCCTTGTCAGCGAGTTCCATAGCCGTTCTGTGTAGCTTCTTTACTTCACGGGCATTATGGTTCATATTGCACCATATAGACAACTGGTCGACTGAATTCGGTTGCAACAACTAACGCCGGAACCTCAGCATTTTTCGAATTAACAATCTGCGCTATACCGTCCTTAATCACCCCTGTGATATCACTTGGGAATCGTGCGTGTGACAATCCTTTGGATTCCAAGCCCATTGCATTCTGGAATAGGTAGTCATCATCATCGTCATCATTGGCAGGACTGAGCCAAAAGTCGAATCCGTCGCCAATTCGAGCGCACTCAACTACACTGTAGTCCTTAACTGCTATTACTGTCAGGATTGCAATAGCTTCGCCCGCTCGTTCGGCTGCGTTGCGCGAGTCTCCAAAGGACCGGCGGATTGGCTCCGAGTACGACATCCTCCATTTTATCCGCAAATCAGCAAGCACTTCATGTAAGTTCCGCAGGTCGCACAAGACACCTGATGAATGACCGTGCGGTTCCATGCACATGACAACCGCTTCTTGCATCCGCAAAGCCAGAGAGTCTGTCAGAGCAGGAATGTCAGTACTCAAGTCATCCAGATCCAAAATGACAGTATCTGCCATTCTCGCCTTCTACTGGTGTGGTTGGATACGCGCAGTTTAGCTTACGTCTGGCAAATCGGAAAAGCCTCCCCCCAGCATCCTGAGGGGAGACAAACTAACAGTGGCTAGCAGTCTTCCATCCACAGATCCTGGAACAAGACTGTGATCGGATACAGCGGCGAGTAGCGGTAACCCTTCACGCATGTATGCAGGGCAATGCTGTTATCCAGGGTGTACATCCACACTGACGGCTGCTCGGCATTGATGATCTCTTGCGCCTCGGTGTACATCGCCGCGCGCTCTTCGGCAGCGCCGGTGACGCGCGCCGCGTCAAGCAATTCATTCACGCGCTCATTCTGGTAGAAGCTGCAAGAATTGAAGCTGCCCCATTGGTCCGAATGGTATTGGTTGTACAGGTGGGCATCGGGATCCATGAATGGCGGCAAGGTATAGATGTTGATGATATGCGGACCGGTTTCCGGCGAGGCGCAACTGGCGACCATATCGGGCCACAACATAGGAATCATGTTGAGTTCGATATTCAACTCAGCTAAGCCCTCGAGAAGAATCAAACCAGGGATGATCTCATGCGAGAGTTCGGTGACGTAGACGTAATCCAGGGTGATGTCGCCATCGGGCCAAGGTGTTTGCGCCAAATATTCGCGCGCTTTGTCGAGGTCGTAGGTGGGGTAATCCAGCCCTTCAACCGCTCCGACAAAATCGGCTGGCGTGGGACCGGGCATCAACGTAACCGATACATCCTGCGCCGCCTTCATCTCCTCGTAATTCATGGCGTGCGCGACGGCTTTACGCAGGTTTACATCGCTGGTGTACTCGCTCTGGGTGTTCATCTTCAGCGTATTGATGAAGAAACCGCCGTGTTCTTCCCAGATATGATCTGGCGATGCGATGATTTCTTCCTTTTCCGTTCCGGAAGGCGCATCTGAAACATGCACTTCGCCCGCAAGCAGGGAGTTGAGCTTGGTCGTATGGTCGCGTTGGATGATCCAGATGAACCCGTCCAGATGGTCGTCACCGGTCCAGCCCGCCCAGTAATCCGGAACGGCGATGAACTCGTACAGGTTGCCAATCTCCCAGCGCCCTTGCATGAAGGGACCTGAACCGGCCGCGTTCTCTTTGAGATAGGTCTGCCCCATATCATCGCCAAGGTTCGCTTCGACAATTGCCGGGTTGACCACAAAGAGCTGTGGCAGCGTACCGATGAAGGGCGCGTAAGGTTTGGTCAGCGTGAATTGAACGGTGAATTCATCAAGCGCTTCGGCCGTATTCTCATCCGCAATGGACTCCCAGCGCCAACTCGGCGGACCGGAAATCGCGAGCAGGCGATTGAAGCTGTAAACGACGGCATCGGCATTGACCGGGCTGCCATCATGGAAGACGGCGTTTTCGTGCAGCTTGAATGACCAGACGCTCGCGTCTTCATTCACTTCATGACTCTCCACCAGATGGGGCTCGGTATCGGCGCCGCGGTAGATATAGAGCGCATCATACAGGCTGCGCAGCGCGGCGTTAATGGAATAGTTCTCGCCAGTCGCTGGGTCGATATTGTCGATGTCTTGATTGCCGCTATAGAGCAAAATGTCGTCTTGCGCCAAGACTATTGACGTTGTGATGAGCAAGATACTCAGCACCAAGCAAGTGAACAGCATGCGTTTGAACATTTCTTCCTCCGTGATCATGTATATGCGGAAATTGCCAAACGGCAAAATCGTGTGCAGTAGTGTAACCGTTTTACCTGAATCTTGCCATTTTGGGGTCATTTGGCGTCTAGCCGTTGACGGCGCCCATCATCTGAATCATCTCCCGGAACAAGACGAGATCCTGGCGAAAATCTTGTGGGCTGGTTTTGGACCGCTTGCCATGGGTGACATTGTGATGGAAAGCACGCCATTCTTGCGTAAAGGCGTCGCCCCAGGCCGGGTGACGCTGGCTCCTGGTCGCATAGACACCATCGGAGGATTCCAGGACTGAAAGCGTGATGGGCATATTGCGCACGTAAGGCGTGTCGTAATCGACGCGAATCACGCTGTTTGCGCCATACACTTCCAGAAATGTGTCATAGCGTGGGATGTTGTCGCCGCCGGTCGAAAATAGGCAGACAAAGTCGCCATAATCAAAGGTCGCCGTCAGAAAGCGTCCATTGGCGCGCTGCGAGGCATGCAAGACCCGCTTGGGCATCCCCAACATTTCGCGCATGGCTGATATATCGTGCGTGCTCAAGCCGAGCATCATACGATAGGCATTCATCAATGCGTCCGGGACATCGCCGATAGCGGCAGAAACCTGATCCGCCTCAAGCTGGCGCATTGCTTCGCCGACCGTCGCCGGAATATCGTCGCCGCGGACGACTCTCGATGTCGGCTCAATCACGAGCGAATTGCGCCCGATGACGTCATGCGCCTTCGCCAGGCGAATATCATCCAAGTCCTTGACAAGCTGGCAGGCTTCGAGGAAAGCTGGCGCATAGCGACGCATGGTGCCAACCTGTACGGTTTTTCCGGTTTCGTCCGCTGCCGCGATGATGGCGTCGTTTTCCGCCAGGTTAAGGCACATGGGTTTCTCGACCATCACATGCTTTCCCGTCCGCAGCGCCGCAATCGTCATCCCAGCGTGATAGGCGTTGGGATTGGCGATCAACACGGCGTCGATCGATACCAGTACCAGCAGGTCGGCAAAATCGATGTACCGAGCCTCGATACCCCACTCGCCGCCCACGCCGTCCAGCACCTTTTGGCTGACATCGCAGATCGCGACAACTTCGAACAATTCGTTCAATTGGCGCAAGGTGGGTAGGTGTATAATCTGCGTGACTTCCCCGCAGCCGATGATGCCGATTCTCAGTCGTGACATGCGCTTGGCCTCCAATTTTGTCGCAGCCGTCGAATTCTGTTCTGGCGCGCGCAGCGCCAAACATGGGCGCGGCATGCTGGACTAGACGATAGCAGTCGCGAAAAAAACCTGCTAGACTGTGCGCTGCCATTTCGAATCGAATTGAGCTTATAGTTCGCTTTGGGTGGTGGAGTTGCGCGTCCGCAATCGGCGCCACATTGTTCACGAATCGCTTGGAGGATCCCATGTCAAAAGGCAAATGGTTTGTTAGTCTCCTGATGCTTGTCGCAATATTCGGCGCGCTACTCTTGCCGGCTTTCGCGCAAGACGACCTCGATCGCGCGCATTGGTGCGAAGGCGTGAGGATACGCTTCTTCGCTGGCGGCACCGAGGGCGACGCCTTCGCCGGTATCGTCTATCGCGGCGCCTTGGCGGCGGCGCGCGACCTCGGCGCCAATGTCGAGTATGTGTTTTCCGGTTGGGATAGCGAGTTGATGACGCAGCAACTGCGTGAAGCGGTGGCGCAGGCGCCCGATGGCATCGCCATGATGGGCCACCCGGGCAACGAGGCGATTATGCCGCTGGCGGCCGAGGCGGCCGAAGCCGGCATTATCATGATGTACCAGAATGTCGATGTCGATCAGGTGCGCGCGCGTTATGGCGGCGGTTATGTCGGCGCCCAGTTGCATTCGCAGGGCCGCGCGCTGGGTTACGAAGCGCTGCGACAATTTGATCTCGCGGAGGGCGATACCGTCATAGTGCTAGCGAACCTGGCGCAACGCGAACGCGCTTTGCGTGAATTGGGCGTGTGGGAAGTGCTGGAAGAAAACGGCATGAATATCGTCCACGTTGATTCGGCGCCGACATGGGCGGCCGATCCTAACTTGGGCATACCGGCGATGGTCGCCGCCATTACCGACAATCCCGAGGTTAAGATGGTCGTCTTCTCTGGTGGGCAGGTACTAGGCAATACGCAGACTTACTTTGAAGCCGCGGGCTTGGAAGCGGGACAGGTCAAGGCAATTGGGTTCGACACCAACGAATTCATCATGCAAGGATTCGCCGATGACTGGATTCACCTTACCGCAGATCAGCAGCCCTTTTTGCAGGGTTACCTGCCGATTCTCAGCATCTGCCAAACGGCGAAATTCGGCCTAGCGCCCTTGAATGCGGACACCGGCGCCGGATTCATTGATGTAAGCAACTACCAGCAGGTGGAGGCTTTGGCAGTCGCCGGCTATCGCTAAGCATGGACGCAGCCAAGCAGGAATAGCATGTTGGGGCTGATCACTGCATCAGCCCCCTTTCTGTTTCTGATTGAGCGAAACCGAACATGACGAACGGCTACATCATCGAATTGAGAAACGTGAGCAAGTCCTTCGGCAATGTAAACGCGGTGGACCGAGTTAGCTTCGGCGTGCGGCCAGGGGAAGTGGTAGGGCTGATAGGCGACAACGGCGCCGGCAAGTCCACCTTGATCAAAATTCTCTCCGGTGTTCATCAACCGGATAGCGGGCAGATCTTCGTGCGCGGGCGCGAAGTACGAAATTGGAACGCGGCAAATTCTCGCGAATCGGGCATCGAAACGGTTTATCAGGACCGCGCATTGGCGCCCCAGCAAACCATCACGCGCAATATATTCATGGGGCGCGAAATCAAGAACCGCTTCGGCGTCATCAAGGTCAAGACGCAATACGAAGAAGCCAATCGCCTGATGCGCGAAATCGGATTCACTTCAAAGGTATTTGATCCTGATTCGCCCGTTGCAACCCTCTCCGGCGGTGAACGTCAAGGCGTAGCAATCGCGCGGGCGCTGTATTTTGATGCCGATCTAATCGTGTTGGACGAGCCGACGACCGCGCTCTCGCTGATCGAAACGGCTAAAGTCTTTGGATTCGTGCGTAACGTGCGCGAGCGGGGCCGGTCGATCATTTTTATTGGTCACAATATCTATCACGTTTACGATATCGCTGATCGATTCGTGGTCCTTGACCGGGGCAAGGTCGTGATGACAGTGGCAAGAGACGCGGTCGCGTCGGCCGAAGTGCTGATGAAACATATGCAGGAAATCGCCGAGACGAGCCACGCCGAGGACGGGCCGGCAGCCTTCTGAGGAGCGGAAAAGGATGGCATTAGGCGCAAAGCCAGGCGGGCAACAGCAGAAAGCGCGGGAGGATGCGAGCGCCTTGGCCAAATGGGCGCGCAACAACCGCCGCGCCATCACCTCGACGCTCTTCTTAATCGTAATGTTGATCGGTTTCGCCTTGGCAAATCCCGAGGTATTCTCGCAATTCAAGACTTATCGATCGGTGATGATTGCGCTGCCGGTTTCGATATTTCTTGTCGTTCCTCTCGTGTTCGTGGTCACCGCCGGCGAGATTGACCTGTCTTTCCCCTCGGTCGTCGGCTTGGCATCCTATGCCTTCGTCTCAATTGTGGACCGGGGCGGCGATCCGCTGCTAGGCATCGCAGTCGCCATAGTCGTTGGCGCGGCACTGGGGTACGTCAACGGGATTCTTGTAGTTCGCATAGGCCTGTCAGCGCTGGTGGCGACGCTCGGTATGAATTTCTTCTTGCGCGGCTTCATCAATATACTCGTAGAAGGCTTTTCAATCGCCATCCCGGAGATACGTGGCACTTTTATCCACAGCTTGCTTACCGACGATTCGATTATTGTTTCGGGCAACCAAGGCATACCCAATCAAATGCTTTGGGCTCTGGCATTTGTCGCGCTTGGCGTTTTCCTTTACAACAGGCACAGCTTCGGCGTACGCGTGCATTGCGTCGGCGACAATCCAGAGAGCGCCGCCGAAATGGGCATTAATGTTAATCGTACGCGTATCCTCGTCTTTGTCTTCACTGGCATCGGCGCAGCCTTTGCTGGCATCTTTTCGGTGATGATTAATTTCGTCTGGTGGCCAACGACCGGCGACGGTCTGCTACTGCCAGTTTTGGCCGGTCTCTTCGTCGGCGGTACACCAACTTGGGGCGGCATTGGCACGGTCTTTGGCGGCGCAATCGGCACTTCAATTGTCGCCTTTATTGAGACCGGCGTGATCGCGGCCGGCTTGACCGGTTTTTTTACTCAGTTCTTTTATGGCTTGATCATCATCCTCTCGCTAATCTTCCAACGATTCAATGGCGGCCGGGTTCGTTGAGCCGTCTGGTTCGCTTACGCGAAGAGAGCCAGCGCTATGAAAGTCATTCAAGTGGGCATCGGCGGGATGGGCAATACCTGGCTCAACGCCGTGATGCGATCGCCCCAGGTGAATTTCGCCGCCTTCGTCGAAGTCAGCGACGAGATCGCGCGCAAGCAAGCCGATACCTACGATTTGGATCGCTCCCGCATTTACCGATCGCTGCCGGCGGCGATTGAGGCGGTAAATGCCGATGCGGTGATCAATGTGACGCCGCCGGAGTTCCATCGCGAGATTTGCGTCCGCGCGATGGAAGCGGGCATCCCGGTGCTGACCGAGAAACCGCTGGCGGGCACGCTGGCAGATGCGCGGGCGATCGTCGCGGTGGCTGAGGCAACGGGCGTGCTGTGCAGCGTCGCCCAAAACTACCGCTATCGTCCGCTGACCCAGACGATCAAGGCGATCCTTGATGGCAGCGAGTTGGGTGTGGTGGGCGCGCTGAGAGCGGAGTTCTTCCGCGGGCCGCATTTTGGCGGCTTCCGCGAAAAAATGCCGCATCCGCTGATCATTGACATGTCGATTCATCATTTTGACCTTATGCGCTTTTTCCTCGGCCGCAATGCGGCGACGATTTCCGCGCGCAGTTGGAACCCGCCTTGGAGCTGGTTCAATGGCGATGCCAGCGCTGCGGCGCAGATCGTATTCGCCAACGGTGTACAAGCTTCGTACGTCGGATCGTGGTGCTCGCAGGCCTTCGAAACCAGTTGGAATGCCAATTGGCGATTTGAATGCGAGAACGGCGCGCTCGTGGTCGAGGACGATCGCGTCTACGTTCAGCGCTTGCTGAGCGTGGATGAGGGCGCGCGCGGAGTGGCCAGCGCGCACGAAGAGAAACGCGAGATTCCGCTGATCGGTATGGAGCGTGAGAGTCAGGATTATCTGCTGCATGAATTCTATGAAGCGGTGATGAAGGGCGCGGCAGTCGGCACAACTGCGCAAGACAATATCCATACGATGGAATTTGTTTTCGGCGTGGTCGACGCATGCGATAGCGGGAAGACGGTCGTTCTGTAGCGGCCTTGGCGGGCGGCCCGATGGGTCGCGCCGACACTGACCGCCGGTCGCACCTGCAATTTGCTAGTGGCGAGAGGGCGACCCAAGGGTCGCCCCTACAACTGGTAGTGGCGGGAGGGCTACTCACAGAGTCGCCCCTACAGAATTCGCGTTCGGGCGGGCGACCCAATGGGACGCCCCTACAAATTCGTCTTGGCGATTTCATATCCAGTCGGATCGTTTCTGCCGTTTCCATGGCTTAGTCGAAGTAAGTGTCGCCGTTCCATAGCAGTGACTTGGCGACCGCATCATTCAGCTCGACGCCGATGCCGGGTTGTTCGGACACGGTCATTAAGCCATCATGCACGAAAGGCTTGTCGCCATCGCAGAGGTCGCTCCACCAGGAAATCCCGCGGGCGTGGAATTCAAGGAAGAGGAAGTTGGGCACGGCGGCCAGCACATGACAAGCCGCCATCATGCCCAGCGGCGATGAAACATTATGCGGCGCGATGGGAATATAGTGGGCGTCAGCCAGGTCGGCGATACGCTTTCCTTCGGCGATGCCACCGGCTTTCGCCAAGTCAGGCATGATAACGTCTACCGCTTTTTTGTCGAACAACTCCATAAAATCGAAGCGCGTATACTGATTCTCGCCGGTGCAGATGACGGTCGATGTGGAGGCGCGCACTTGCGCCAGGGCATCAACATTTTCCGCGGGCACCGGCTCTTCCAGCCAGAGCAGGCGCAGCGGCTCGAGCGCGCGGGCGAAGGTGATCGCTGAGGGCAGATCGAAGTGGCCGTGGCAATCGATCGCCAGGTCAATTTCGAAACCGATCGCGTCGCGCAGGCCTTCCACCAGGCCGATGATATGCGTCATTTCCTGGGCGCCCACCGTCCAGTTGAAGTCATCGAGTTTGCCGTGCCCGGTGTCGTCGACATCAAACTTGACGGCGCCGTAGCCCTCTTCGATCGCCTCCAGCGCTTTTTCGCCGAAGGAGGCCGGGCTGTCGTCTTCGCCAAAGTGACAGTCGGCGTAGAGGCGAATTTGGTCGCGGAACTTGCCGCCGAGAAGTTTGTACACGGGTACGCCAAGCGCCTTGCCGACGATATCGTGCAAAGCGTTGTCGATGCCGGTCAGCGCGAAGATCAGCGGCGCGTTGCTCGCCCCGCCATAGCGCCCGGCGCGCCGCAGCTTTTCGTACAGCCTATTGATATTAAAGGGGTCTTCGCCGATCAGCAGTTCTCTCAAGGCGAGGATAGCGTGTTTGGTGGCAAAACCGCTGAAGCCGGGTCCGCCGGAGTTGCATTCGCCGGTGCCGACGATGCCTTCGTCGGTGTAGACGCGCACAAAGGTCCAGACGCTGCCGCCGCTATCCGGTTCCTCCCGGCCGATGACGGATGCTTGTACGTCGGTGATTTTCATTTGAGGTCCTTTTTTCTGTTTCGGTACAGAGGCGCAAAGGTGGCACAAAGTTTGTTATGCGAAATGCGATTGGAAATCCAAAGCGAGAGTGGGCGAGCCACCGGCTAGTCCGCACGCACGTTGCATTGTATACATAATCTCATTCAAATGGCGGCCATTCTTGCAATGAAAGACGGTGGCACAGAAACGTATGCTTGATTTGGCTTGCCTGCTTATCTTAATGATAATGCTTTATGGACGCCATGATGCGCTGTATCCGGCGGGCAATATCGGCGGGAACGCGCGGGTTGAAGGGACCGCCGGCGCCGCCGACCACGTCGTCAAATCCGCCGCAGTTGATCGCTTCCATCACAGCTGAATAGTTGTAAGCGCGCTCTTGCGTGAAGCGGATGTCTTCAAGCGGCGAAATTTCCGCTTCGATCTGACGAGCGGCGGCATAGTCAGCGCGGCGCTGCGCATTGTTGATTTCGTCCGAGGCGCGCGCGACCACGATATTGATGCCAGAGGTATGCCCTTTGGCGCCCATCTCTGCCGCCGCTGTCGAGCGATCGCCAATGCCCCAGATGACGATCTTGCTCTCATCAAGCGCTTCGGTAAAGGGCGGCACATCGTCTTCATTCGTGCCGATTTTGACGCCGATGAAGTAGGGCGAATCTTGAATCAGGCGGATGATCATTTCACGGTCGCGGAGCCGGCGATAATAGTAGAGGAAGCGCGCCCCATGTTCTCGCGCCTGCCGCTCGGCGAAAGCCATCAGCGTTTCGTAGAGCCCGACCGGTCCATAGGTGCCGCTGAGGGGCATGATCAGGTAGACATCGGGCGGCCGCGGGAGCATCGCGAGCCGCGCAATCAAATCGGCGGCGGCCGGAAGCGGATTGGGCACAACCGCCGCCATGAGGACGCCCTGCCCTTCCATGCGCTGACCGGCGATATCGAGCAACTTGACCTGATCGTCATAGCCGACATGGTGCACAAGGCTGGTGCCGGCGATGGATATGACGCGCGGACGTCCTTCGCTGAGGTGGTTGTTGCGCATCAAGTAGTCGACATTCTTGGCGTGACCGGCGAAGTCTATGCTTGCGCCGGCGAAGGGAATCAGCGGGATGCCGATTACGGAGTTGAGGGCGTCGAGAAGTGTTGGTGTGTTGATTTTCATGAGATATTTACCCCTCACCCCCGGCCCCCTCTCCCGCAAGGGGAGAGGGGGAGCTAAACATAGCGGAACGCAAAGTAATTTGTGTGGGCGGCGGATTTGTCGCGCAGGTGTCTACAGTGTCAAGAAGAGACATGAGAACTACCAGCGCGTGGATTGGAAGGTCCAGTCGGATTGCAATCCAACCCCTCCCCCGGCCCCTCCCCGAGGCTTCGGGTCGCGTAGACACTGACCGCCGGGAGGGGTGACTCTTGCAGCGTGAAGTCCTGTTCTTGCACTCATTCATGTGATTCAGCCTGCAATAAATATAGACTGTTGAGGACTACCAGCGCGTGGATTGGAAAGTCCAGCCGGGATGGAGCTTTTGCATTTCGATTTCGTCGTTGCGTTCAGTCAAGCCGCAGGCGAGATAGAGCTGATGCAGTTGCGCAAGCTTGACGCGATCGACTGTGATGCCGAGCCCCGGCTCACTTGGAACAGCGATAGCGCCCTGCTCAATTTCCAGCGGCGCGACAAGCAGATCGTGGCCGTCTTGCCAGGGAAAATGGGTGTCGCAATCGTAGGTCAGGTTAGGCACGGCGGCCGCCAGATGCGTCATCGCCGCCAGCGATATGCCCAGGTGACTGTTCGAATGCATCGACATGCCGCGACCGAAAACATCACAGAAGCGCGCCAGATCGAGCGAGGCACGGAAGCCGCCCCAGAAGTGATGATCGGAGAGGATAATCGCTTCGGATTTATGGGCGACGCTGCCGGGCAGATCGGCGAAGGACGTGGTACACATATTGGTCGCCAGCGGGATTTCGAGCGCTCGCGCGACCGCCGCCATATTCTTCTGCCCGCGAACTGGATCTTCGAAGTATTCTAAAACGCCCTCTAGCTGTTTACCGGCGGCGATGGCGGTATCGACGCGCCAAATCGCGTTGGGGTCGAGCCGCAGCGGCATATCCGGTCCGAAGGCTTCGCGCAAAGCCAGCATCGCATCAACCTCGCGCTGTGGTTCAAAAGCGCCGCCTTTGAGCTTGATCGACTTGAAGCCGTATTGCGCGACCATCGCCTGCGCCTGGGCCACGATGCCACTGGGGTCGAGCGCCGCTGATTGTCTTGCAGCGAACCAGCCTTCAGCCGATTCATCGCGCCCGAATCCGAATTCACCACCGGCGCCTTCGTATTTGTAGAAGAGGTAGGCGGAGAAGGGTACGCGCTCGCGGGCAGCGCCTCCGAGCAGATCGACAACTGGTCGACCGGCTGATTTTCCCATCAGATCGAAACAGGCGACTTCAATCCCGCTGCGCACGTGCACCCAGGTTCGTTGATCCCAAGGTGTGGCGCCACGCTCGTCTGGATTCGCCAGCGCTTCCAGTTTCGCGTCGATGGCGTTGAGACCCCAGGGATCCATGCCGATGAGATGCGGTTTCGCGAGCTCCAGGGCGGCGCGGGTGTCTTCGCTGCCGGGGATTTCGCCCCAGCCGGAGATGCCGTCGGCGCTGACCAGTTCGACAATGATGCGCAGGGCGTAAGGCGCGTGGAGACCAGCCGCGTTCAGCAGCGGCGGATCGGGAACTGCGACCGGGGTGATGTGGAAGTCGTTGATGCGCATCACTAACTCCACAAATGATCGAGCGACCATTCGGCGTCCCAACGGTCGGTGGGCTCGAAATAGCCGGCGTCGCGGCCGGGGCGAGTATCCATATGCTCGCGGATAGCCGCCTCGTTGAGATCGCCGAAGCCCAGACCCGGCGCTTCCGGCACCGGCGCGTAGCCATCGACGACCAGCGGTTTGTCGATGCCATCGATGAGATCGCTCCACCAGGGCAGATCGACTGAATGGTTCTCCAGCACGTAGAAGTTTTCGGTCGCGGCGGCGCAATGTATATTGGCCAAGAAGGAGACGGGCGAGCCAGCCATGTGCATCGCCATGGGCACGCCGTATTCTTGCGCCAGGTCGCCGATTTTCTTGGTCTCCATGATGCCGCCCGAGGTGGCGAGATCGGGATGGATCACAGAGACGGCGCCGGCTTCCAGCAGCGGACGGAAGCCTTCCTTCAGGTAGATGTCTTCGCCGGTGCAGACGGGCGTCAGGACGGATTGTTTTAGTTGGCGCCATTGGTCGGTCAGTTGCCAGGGGATCATGTCCTCATACCAGGCGAGCGAGAATTGATCGAGGGCTTGACCGAGCCGGATGCAGGATTCGACATTGATATGCCCGAAGTGATCGGCCGCCAGCGGGATTTCGTAGCCGATGATGTCGCGCACCTGGCGCACATAATCCACCAGATACTCGATACCGATTTCGGTGAGTTGGATGCCGGTGAATGGGTGCATGACATCGCGCCGCTCCAACGCGCCCGGTGGCGAAGATACGGCGCCTTCGATACCATTCAGCAAGCCGATGCCGATATCCATCTTGAGGAACTTGAAACCGTCATCGATGCGGCGTTTGAGGCGCTCGCCCATTTCTACGCCGTCCGCGACCGTGTCGGTATCGCTATAAATCAGCACTTTGTCGCGGAACTTGCCGCCGGCCAGTTGATATGCTGGCACGCCGTAGGCTTTGCCTGCCAGGTCGAAAAGCGCCATTTCGATGCCGCAGACGCCGCCGCCCTGACGACCGTGGAAGCCGAACTGCTTGATTACGCGAAAGAGCTTGTCGATATTGCAGGGGTTCTCGCCCAGCAGGCGCGATTTGAGCAGCAGCGCGTAGGTCGGGCTGGCGCCATCACGTACATCGCCGTAGCCGCTGATACCCTGATTGGTATCCAGCCGCAGCAGGGAGACATCAAATGGCAGCGCCCTCAGATTGACAATGCGCAGGTCGGTGATTTTGAGGTCGGTTGGGCGCGAGTGGGTGTTGATGTTGGATTCGAGGGATTGGTTGGTCATTTGGTTTTCCATTTTTCACCACAGAAGCACAGAAGTAAATCAAAGTTAGTCAAGCGAAAATAATGGGAATTCCTTTGCACTTGTGGGCGAGCCACCGGCTCGCCCGTACACACGTTAGACTATTTCGGAAATTCTATACAAACGGCAGTCATTCTCATTACTTTCTTGGTGTTACTAAGGGCGCAGAGGCGGGCGACCTGATAGGTCGCGTAGACACTGACCGCCGACACTGACCGCTGGTCGCCCCTACAGTTTGCAACCGGCAGCATTTCAGCGCTTTATGAGGCCGCGCTCCCGGTAGGCGGCGGCCGCGTCCTTGATGAAGGCGGCATTTTCCGCGGCGTCGTAGGTCGCCTGCAGATAGTCCGCCAGCCGCACAAGCTCCTCATACGAGGCGCGCTCCGGGCGCAGCAGCTCATAGATTTTCAGCAATTCTTCATTAGGCAGATCGGTTAATTCGGCTGCCCGCCGCAGATTGGCGGCCAACTGCGGATAACCGCCTTGGCGCGCGATCTGCGCCTGCTGCCGCAAGGTATCGGCATGGGTGCGCAGGTCTTCGCCGGTGAGTTCGCCAGCGGCGATCGCGTCGGCGGTGATGTCGCTGAGCGGGCGTCCGCTATGGGTCAAGAGCTCGTTGGCTTTGCTGTCGCGCAGGGGATATTCGGTCACAGTTCGGGTTCCCAATCGAAGCGCAATTCCATCGGCGGCCGATCGGGGCGGACTTCATCGGTTTCGCGGCGATGAAGCAGCGCCGTCTTGACGATGAGGCGCAGGCGGGCGCCATTGTCGATTTCGACCGCGACCGGCACCGTTGGCGCGCCCAAGGCGTAACGCGCCGCGTTGCGTCCGATGTCTTGGTAGGTGCCGAGGGTAAGGCTGGGCGACTGCGGGAAGAGCTCGAGGTTGTTAAGCGGCGCCAAGTCCTTTTGATGAATTACGGCGGTTCCGCGCGATTGCAAGCCGATGCCGATGCCGCTGCCGCTGAGGCGGGCGCCGACATAACCGATAGCGGCGCAGTCCGATGAGTGATAGACGCGGATGACGCGCGCGATCAAGCCTTCGGCAGCAACGCCGGTCAGGATCGCTTCAAGCACATCTTCGTGGTCTAAGCCGCCGATGGTTTTCGCCAGCGCCGCGCCAAAAGCCGGTCCCAACGCGAGGACGACTTCGCGCCCGGCGCCTTTCGCCGCCGGTCCGACCTCGGTCAAGCGCGAAAGCGGCTCGCCAATATGGGGATCGACGAAACCTTCGGGAGATTTCGCTTGGGGAATGGCCTGCATCTCGCGCCAGCGCGCGCCACCCGGGCGATAGCCGCTGCCCGGACCGGTATAATCATTGCCGTCGTTGATGGCGCTCTGTACTTTGAAATCGGCATCGAAAATCGCCGAGGGCTGCAGGTAATCGGCCGCGATGCGCTGCCTTCCCATCTCCAGGATGTTGTCCGCGACATCGGAGAAGCCGCTTTTGTGCAGGGCGCGGATGACGGCGACGAAATCGTCATCGCCGGCCATGAAGGCATCAGCCGCTTCCAAATCGGGCACGATGTCGCGCTCGGGCATGTCGTCGCTGCCATGGGCGACAGCGGCCGCGTCGATCTCCTCATCGGTGATAGCGGGCAGCCCCAATTCACGGTAGACGGCTTGAATCGCGCGCGCGCCCCGGCGCCGGATGGTCAATGCCTCGGCTTCGGTGATCGGGCGGACGCCGCCGTCAATCTGCATATCGCGTTGCAGGACGTTGTAATCATCAAAGTCTTCGGCATCGAAGTTGCCGCCGCCGAAGAGGTTGTCGCGTTTGGGGATGGCGCTGTAGCCGCTGAAGATGAAGTCGGCGCCGGGGATGAATTGCAGCATCAGCTTGGCGCTTTTGCGGATGCTCGAATGCGAAGCCAGCGCATCGTTGCCGGCGGCCACTTCCAAACCGAGCATGGACGCCAGCAGATTCTCCGCCAGGACGGCGCGCACGCCCCCGGGCAAAGCTTCCGGCAAGGCGATGCACGAGATCGAGCCGTTCTGCACGCCTTGGCTGCCGGCGCCCTTCACCACCAACAGACAGCGCGCCTCCAGGTAGAGCATCGATTTTTGTTCGGCGCGTCCCATCAGCGCTTCGGAGCCGGTGCCCGAGGTGAAGCGGATTTTCAGGCCGCGAGAGGCGTAGGCGGAAGCGAGGAATGCCTTGGACCAAGGTGTGTCATCGCCATCGACGAATGTCTTCTCGGTGCCATAGACAGAAAGGGTTTCGGCGTAGCTGGTCAGGCCTTTCATCGCCAGGCGCAGCCCCAGCGCTTCTTCCACCGAGCATTGCGTCAGTACGCCGCCGCGTCCGGTCTGAGTGCCGACCAAAATGGCCAGCGCATTGAAGGGAGCGAAACGGGCGACGCGAACGGTTGTCTCGACTTCGGCGAAGCCACGCAAAGCCGCCTCGGCCGCGTCAGCCGCCAGCAGCGCCGGATGTTCGCGCCAATTGGTCACGTGCGCCTGATTGGCGGGCGTCCGCCGAATCCGCATTTTCGCCAAGCCCATCATCATTTCCAGCACATTCATGTGGCTGATGATTTCGGTCAGCTTGGCCGGGGTGCAGCCGGCGATCAAGCGGGCGATCGCTTGGCGGGGCACATTGATATCAGCCAACATGCGCGCGTAGTCTTTTGAAGGAAGCGCCATCGCTTCTTCCGCCATCTCCAGGTCCAGCGCCTGCGAGGCGATGAAGATGTCCAGCGCGTCGAATTCGCGCCAGTGGACGCCGTCTATTTCGATGACAAAGCCGGCTTCGATGGTGAGGCTGGGCTGCGGATCATAGGGGCTGTCGGCGACGATCAAGCCGGCTTCGGGCCAGGGCTCGACGTAGGTCTCTTTATTGATGTCGCGCTTTGCCAGCAGGTCGAATCGTTTGGAGCGTTCCATCTTTCGCCGTCACCATTTTCCAAGCCGCAAACAGAATCTAACACATGGCGCCCCGACTGTCTAATGGCAAAGGCGTTGCGGGCTTGCCAAGGCAATCCCCTTCAGGCGGCGTCGGGGAGGGGCCGGGGGTGGGGTTGGCTGCCGTTGCGGGCTTGCCAAGGCAAGCCCCTACAGTTTTCGACAGGTGTGTGAGTGAGAATTGGACGAGATTCATAAATAAGAGGAAAACGAGGAAACACAGAGGGTCGCGTAGGTCGCGTAGACACTGACCGCCGACACTGACCGCCGACACTGACCGCCGACACCGCCCGCCGACACTAACCTACGGTCGCCCCTACAAGGCGCTGGTTTTGCGGGCAACGGGCGAGTCACCGCCTCGCCCCTACAGTTTGGGATTTGGCGGGGGATCTTCAGGCATAGCGGTCGCGCAAGATCCTGGCTGCTTGCGACATGGACATGAGCTTCTGATAGGCTTCTTCCAGAGAGATCGGGTTGGTGCTGGTTGGCAACGGGCGAGTCACCGCCTCGCCCCTACAGTTTGGGATTTGGCGGGGGATATTCAGGCATAGCGGTCGCGCAAGATCCTGGCCGCTTGTGACATGGACATGAGCTTCTGGTAGGCTTCTTCCAGCGAGATCGGGTTGGTGCTGGTGGGCGCGAAGCCGCAATCCGGGTTGAGCGCGATTTGTTCCGGATGTAAGTACTTCAGCGCCTTTTCCACGCGTTCAACGATAAGCTGCGGGCTGTCGGCGATTTCGCCGCGCACATCGACCACACCCAAGCCGATCTCCTTATCGGTAGTGAACTGCTCAAATATCGCCACATCGCCCGCTTGGGAAACGGCGAACTCCATCGCCAGTTGGTCTACCTCGGCTCGCAGCAGATGCGGCATGATCGGCTCATAATCGCCGTTTGCGTAGACCGTTCGAGCGCGATTGCCGCGGCAGACATGAAGCGCGGTCTTGATGCCGTCAATGCCGGTCAGGACACGATTAAGATCGTCTATCGCCCGCGCGATTTCAGCTTCGGGATCGTCAAATCGGGCGCGGTGCTCGGGATCCACGAAGAAGCAGAGCCAGGGATCATCAAACTGAACCACATCGACGCCGATATCGCGCAAGGCGATGACTTCCTGGCGCAAGATGGGAATGACGGCTTCGATGAAATCGCGGCGCGTCGGGTAAGCGGCGCTTGAGTATTGGCGATGCCACAAGCGTCCGCCAATCATATGCGGCGATGGCAAGGCGACCTTGATACGCCTCTCGGTATGTTGACGAAGAAAATCTGCGCCCTGCGCGGCAATCGGACGGGAATAGATCATGCGCTCCACGACAAGCGCCTGTTTGAATTCTTGCAGCGTCCATTGCTGCGGGGGTGACAGGCCGGTATCGGGCACAATTTCGGGCGCCAGCGCTTGCGTCTGATACTCCCCCGGTTGGAAACCGCCAACCATCTGGGCGAAGACTTCAAAGTAGCCGATCCGGCGCCATTCGCCATCGGAGATGATGTCGACGCCGGCTGCTTCTTGCATGCCGATCGCAAATTGGATCGCCTTGTCTAGCGCCGTGTCCAAGGCTTCATCGTCAAGCGAGCCGTCCTGATGCTTGATCAGCAGATCAATCACCCACTTCGGCCGTGGCAAGCTGCCGATGACATTGGTCGGAAATAAGGTGTCTTCGCTCATTGGCAAGCCTTTGGATCTAGCTCCAGGCCAGGAGAATGCGGAAATCTTGCCTAGCAAAGCCTATCGCAATCCTGTTTACGTTGCCAGCGTCAGCCAACCCCACCCCCCGGCCCCGTCTCACCATCTCTATGACAGGCATCCCATAAAGCGGGAGGGCGAGACAAGTCTCGCCCCTACGGATTTCACTTTGATTGTGGATGGTATTTGGTGGCGCGCAAGGTATTTTGCGTGGGCGACGATATTGTCGGGCGGGTGTCTAGCAAGGAGAATGCGAAGACCTATCTATCATAGCCCTATCGCTATCCTACACTATTGGACAAGAAATCGCCGAATATCCGGCAGAGTTGCTAAGGTCGCTGTCCGTTCTCCCGCGAATCTGCGCTACAATTCGCATCTGGACTTGCATCATGAAGCGAGCGCGAGATGTCATTAGCAAATACGGTCAGGGAAGAATTCGCCGCCGAATTTGGCGAAGCGCCCACCTTTTTCGTCCGAGCGCCGGGTCGCGTCAACCTCATCGGCGAACATACCGATTACAATGACGGCTTTGTCATGCCGCTAGCCATCAACCGCGCGACCTATATCGCGCTGCGTCCGCGAGCCGACAATATTGTCCGCGCCATCTCGCTCGATATGGACGACGAGCGCCAATTTTCGCTCGATGACCTGCGGCGGAGCGCGGACGTGGAATGGATCGATTATCTGGTCGGCGTCGCCTGGGCGTTGCTTGAGCGGGGGTACGCGCTGCGCGGCTGGGAAGGCGTCTTGGCGGGCGATGTGCCGATTGGCGCCGGTCTCTCCTCGTCGGCGGCGCTGGAGTTAGCGACGGCGCGCGCATTTTTGGAAGTGTCTGATTTCGAGTGGAACGCCGCAAACATTGCGCTGACTTGTCAGGCGGCTGAGAACAAGTGGCTGGGCGTGAACTGCGGCATAATGGATCAGATGATCTCGGCTTCTGGGGTCGAGAATCGCGCCCTGCTCATCGATTGTCGCAGCCTGGAGACAACCAGCGCTCCGCTGCCGGCGGACAGCGCTGTCGTCATCCTCGATACTGGGACGAGGCGCGGTTTGGTTGATTCCGCCTATAACGAAAGGCGCGAGCAGTGCGAGGAGGCGGCGCGACACTTCGGCGTGTCGGCTTTGCGCGATGTCGACTGGACCGCTTTCGCCGAAGGCGCGCATGAGCTGGATGAGTTGCGCCGACGACGGGCGCGTCATGTGGTCAGTGAGAACGAGCGGACGCTGCGGGCGCGTGACGCGATGCGCTCGGGAGATGCGGCCGCGCTGGGAAAGCTGATGATCGAGAGTCACATCAGCCTGCGCGACGACTTTGAGGTATCCAGTCCGGCGCTTGATGCGATCGTCGATTGCGCCAATGCCGATGAGGCTTGTTATGGCGCGCGCATGACCGGCGCCGGCTTCGGCGGCTGCGCGGTGGCATTGGTGCGGGCGGATGGCGCGGAGTCCTTTGCCGAGCGAGTAGGCGCTGATTACATGTCAGCAACGGGCAACCAGCCCACCATCTACATCACGCGGGCGAGCCGAGGCGCGGAGACGATTCACCCTCAGGCGTCAAACTGAAAGAGCGAGCAGCCGCCATCGAGCGTTAAGATGCTGCCGGTCATGTAGGCGGTCTGTGGGCTGGCCAGGTAGACTACCGCGGCGGCGATCTCTTCCGGTGTGCCGGGTTCGACCAGTGGAATTACCTTGGCGACGCGGGCGGCGTATTGCGGCTCCTCACGCAGTTGGCGCCCGGCCAAGCCAGCATCTACAATGCCCGGCGCCACCGCATTGACCAGGATGCCCTGCGCTGCCAGTTCGCGCGCCATTTGCTTGACCAACATATTGACGCCGGCTTTGCTGACGGTGTAGGCAGTGATCTCAGGCCAAGGAATTGACCCAACCCAGCTTGATGTCAGAATGATGCGGCCCTTCGTTCCGTCCGCGACCATCTTCCGCGCCGCCGACTGGCAGACGTTGAAGCAGCCGGTCAAGTTGATATCGAGGTGGTTCTGCCAGTTGTCCTGGCTGAGCTCGAGGAAGGGTTGGGCATCGACGATGCCGGCGTTGGAGCAGACGATGTCCAGGCGCGCCAAGTTGGCGATGGCTTCGTCAACGGCCGCCCGATCGCGCACATCAAGTTCGGCGTAGTCCGCTTCGGCGTCATGCGCGCGGACGCGCTCGATTGCCCCGGCTGCGTCGGCGCGCGCGACGATATCCCACATCAGGACATGGGCGCCGTTCTGCGCCAGCTGCCGCGCCATCGCATTGCCGAGGTCGCCGGCGGCGCCAGTTACGATTGCTGTTTTGCCTTGCAGCATTAGATGTGCTCCTCCGGTTTCAGCAGCGTTCAAGTTTCATTCGCGAAAATCACACGCGCGCAAGCAACCGAGCGCGCTGGCACGCTAAAACTGATGCAGCCGTCGGTCAACGGGATTGTTTCGCCATCGATTTCTATCGCGTTGCAGTGATTCGCCGAAGCGATCTTCAGCGCAGGGAAACGCAGGGATTGATCGACAATATTCTCACCGAGGTTATAGGCGTGCACAATCAGCCCGCGCCCGTCTTCGGCGCGCTTCAGTTGCAATTCGCATTCACCCTCGGGATCGGGCGCCATAAAGACGCCGTTGGCGCCCAAGGCTGCATGCGGCACACGAACGATTAGCGGCGGCACGCTTGCATCCATGGCGAAGCGCGATGACGCGGCCGGGTCATATCTGGCGCTTGAGGTCAGCAGATAGCGCTGCAGAATCGGCTCGCCCTGGCTGGCTTTGAAATTGGTATCCCAGTGATTGTGCAGCGCCCAAGAGACGAGGGTAGCGCGGCTGCTGTCCAGTTGCTGCGCCCAGCGCCCGGTGGTGATGCCGCCGACCTGAATTAGCGGCGAATCCAGCGGCGCGACGGTCACGGAAACATCGTCGTTGCCGACCTGCGCCCAGCGGTGTATCCCATACCAATCGCGACAGGAGCCAGGCAGTTGCTCCCGCTCCGGTTCAAGCGGCAGGCCGTTGAGATCAAGGTGGAAACTGTGCTCGTCCAGCGCCAGCGGAAATGGCACGTAGACCGCCTCCGCCAGCGTATTGAAGGTCTTGTCGATGAGCATGTCGATGTATAGCGCCTTCGTATGATGGGGAAGGCGGTAGCGGACTTTGACGCCATTGGCGCCCTTCGCTTTGAGGCGCGCTTCAATCTCGACGCGGTCGGGCAGCGATTGCGCCGGCATGATCTCCACATGCGACGGACCGCTGCGCCGAAAGGGCGTGTCCCGGTGGCGGACACCGAAATCTTCATGATCGAAATCGAGCGCGAAAATTGCGCGCCGGTCCTCGGGATGATCCACCCATTCATAAACATATTGCCCGAAGCGCCAAAGGTCGTCCTTGCTGACGAGCTCGCGTTCCAATTGCTTGTCGTACCAGCTGAGAAGGCCGCCGCTGGCAGCATCGACTCTGATTCGATACCAGGCGTTCTCGATGGCGCCTTCGCTGATTGCGTTGTCCCCGGCTTCGACCACATTTGGCGCGAGAACCGCATAGCCGAATGCGGGCAGCGTGACATCGATCATGAGTCCGGGCGGTGTATCAGCGATGAGAGGCGGTTCTTCGCGGTAGTTGCCGATCAGAAACTGTTCGAGAACGCTATAGGGCGCGGCGCCACCCATGTCGGGCGGGATGGGATAACGAATGTGGCGTTCCCAGGCGCTGGGATTCAGCACCAGGAAATGCAAGTTCTCAGCGGATTCCGCCGGGTCGGAGCTGATGTATTGGCCCCAGCGGCGCCAGGCGTCGCCCTCGGGCGTGACGCCAGTAACGTCCCGCGCGAGCTTGCGCCCAGCATCGGCGAGCAGCTCGTGGGTCAGTCCGTAGCCGCCGTAGGCGAAACTGGCATTTCGATTGAAGTTGGCTCGCGTAAAGGCGGAATGCGGTCGGCGAATGCTGCTGAATCCGCCCCAAGTATGTTCATCGTAAAGCGAAACGAGGTGATAAGCTTCTTCGATCAATTTCTGATCGGCGTCATCGACCTGCGCCGCCAGAAAATCGAGCAGGGGCAGCAATTCTTCGGTCCCCCGATTCAGACTGGTCTCATAGATCGACGAACCGACGCCATCAGCCCACCAGTCAGCCCAATCGCCGCGCCAGGTATCGAGGGATTCTCCATAGTCCTCATACAGCATCTTCGCGAAGTCGTCGATGGTGGTGAATATCAGCCGCGGTTCGCGTCCGGCAGCGTTCCAGTCGCGAACGAAATCCGACATATGCGACAGCGGCGGACCGTTATCGACGCGGGCGGGATGGGTCATCTGGGCATAGAGAAAATCGTAAGGGTAATCTTCGCGCGCTTCCAGTTTCGCCAGTTGAGGCGGCAGCAAATCATCCACGGTTTCCATGTCGCTAAGTCCATAGCGGAAGATTCCATACACATAATGAGGACCGTTGAAGGCAAGCAGGCGATTGCCGGCCGGACCAGTCCACCAGAAGGCGTTGAGATCAGGCTGGGGACGAGCGCCGCGGTGCATATTGATCGACATGGTGAGCGTATTGATGTCGATGGCGGGCAGCAGATCAGCCCAGAGCCAGCTGGCGCCGTTGACATCGCATTGCATGGCCGTGGTTATGTTCAAGCCGTAGTCATCGCGCAACCGGCGAACGGGAAAGAGCGAGCGGATCATAGCGGCGGTCGATAGCATGGGCGTCCAGTGGTATTGCATGCCGGCGACAGCCATTTGGCCGCGACGATGCAGCTCCAGGAAGCGATCAACCTGCGCCGGCGGGCGCTCGCGGAAGTATCGTTCGACGAATGCGGTCACCTCGCAGGTCCATTTGTAGCGCGCCTCTGCTGGATAATGGGCGGTGGCTTCGCCCAGCTCGATAGCGTCGTCGATAAAGCCGAGGTGCTGGCGGAAGACGGTGTCTTGATGATCGGTATAGCCGATGTCGGTGTGGGTGTGGCTGGTCAAGTAGATTCGGTTGATCTTTGGCATGGCATCTTTCTATACAGGATTCACTGGGTGGCGCGATACGCCTGCGCAAGCAAGTCTGGCACAAGTCTATATGGCAATAAAGACAGAACCGCCCCGACAATTGCCGAGGCGGTTCAATAGATTTAGCCGCAAATCGCCTACGCGCTTGCCTTATCTTTTGCGGACTTCACTTTCTCTGGTTGCGTGGCTGATGGTTCTTGCGGTTTCAGTTGATTGGCTACGGGGCTCTGCTTGACGCTCGCTGGTTCACGCTCATCGGTCGCGGGTCGCGTCGCGTTCTCGTACCAGATCCATTCAACTTTTTCGTTCATGCTAACGCCTCCCTGACCTATTCAACACGATTCTAAAAGATCCTTCTTCGGAACTACGACCATCATCATTGCTAAACTGGAAAGAAAATCTGTATAACCCATCCACAGAATACCACAAGTGCCAAATTGGGATGACGTGAACCGCTTTTGTAGATATACCTTTAGATGGTGGTGTAGGCTCAGTATACCACAGTTCACGTCCATTTGGGTCGGTAAATGAAATGCGCAGCTTATCCAGAAAGTCATGCACATACCATGCAGTAAGCAAATAGAGGGCACTCGGGAGAGGGACTTCCCAGAAGTAACCCAAACGCTTGGCTTTAGTTTTCCGTCCGCCTATCTGCAGATAATGTTCCGATACCGGCTCCCCAATTCGCTTCGCGCTCGTCGGATCATCCTCACTGGTTTCGATTTCCCAAGTTGCCGCAGACCACAAGTGCTGCATCTGTCCTCCGTGACATTATGATGAAATAGTATCAAGTAATGAGGACGCGCAGGACCTGGCTGTGCAGGGCACGATTGCTGGCGATGATGCCATTGCCGCTGAGCGGGGGACCGCCGTTCCAGGAGGTGATTCTGCCGCCGGCGCCTTCGACCACCGGGACAAGCGCGACGATATCCCAGAGATGCATGATTGGATCGAGCATGATATCGGCATAACCGGTCGCAAGCAGGAAGTAACCGTGGCAATCGCCCCAGGTGCGGTTGAAATTGGTCATACCCATCAGTTGCTGGAAGGCGATGCCATTCTGATATTGACCGACGTGGATGAAATCGGTATAGAGCATGACGGCGTCGCGCAGGTTTCGCGTATCGCGGACGCGAACCGCTTCGTCGTTGAGGCGGGCCTCATCGCCATCGCCGACGAGCAGGTGTGATGTGGCGGGATGGTGAATCGCGCCTATGATCGGTTGGCCGTCTTTCATCAAGCCGATCAAGGTGCCAAAGAGGAAGGTGCCGCTGACGAAGGATTTGGTGCCATCAATTGGATCAAGCACCCACTTGTATTCAGCGGATTCATTGTGATCCTCGAATTCTTCGCCGATGATGCCATGCTCGGGGTATTCCTTCATGATCATCTCGCGCATGACCTCTTCCGCTTTGCGGTCGGCGATGGTCACGGGCGATTCGTCGGCTTTGGTCTCCACGGTGAATTCGCGGCGGAAGTAGCGCATGATGACATCGCCGCTGGCGCGGGCGAGTTCTTTGCTGAAATCGAGCAATTCTTGCATGTCGCCTTACTCCGTCAGTGTGCCCTTGGTGCTGGGGACGCCCTGGCGGCGCGGGTCGATGGCGACTGCATTCGCCAGCGCGCGGCCGAAGGCTTTGAAAAGCGCCTCGGCTTTATGATGATCGTTGCGGCCGTAGAGCGCTTCCGCATGCAGGTTCATTCTGGCATGGGCAGCCATGGTTTCGAACGCGTGAATGACCAGGTCTGTCGGCATCTCGCCCATCATCGGCGTTTTGAATTCGGCTTTGATGACCGCGTAGGGGCGGCCGCTCAAGTCGATGACCGCGCGCGCCAGCGCCTCATCCATCGGCACGTAGGCCGCGCCCATGCGCTGAATGCCGCTGCGCGAGCCGAGCGCTTCGTCGATCGCCCGACCAAGGCAAATGGCGATGTCTTCAACGGTGTGGTGGGCGTCGATGTGAAGGTCGCCTTGGGCATGGACGCGCAGGTCGAATTGACCGTGGTGCGCGATATGCCCCAACATGTGGTCGTAGAAGCCGATGCCGCTGTTGATATCGGCGACGCCGGCGCCATCCAGGTTGAGGCTCAACTCGATGGCGGTCTCTTTTGTGTTGCGCGTGATTTCGGCTTTGCGTTGATTCATTATTTTGACCTCGTTGGGAAAGATAGCAGAGAATCACGGATAGAACAGGGTGCGGGTAGATGGGGCGGCGGCGGGCGACCTGGTAGGTCGCCCCTACAAATCGTCACTGATATGGGAGTTGGACAAGGCGGTGGCTCGCCCTAGCAGGATCAATCGATGGGCAGGGTGCGGAGGGTTTCGAGCAGGCGGTCGATTTGATCGCATGTGCCGGCGCTGATGCGGATGTGGTCGAAGAGGCGCGGTTTATTGTAATAGCGCACGATGATGCCGGCACGCGCGAGGCGATCGCGGAAGTCTTCGGCGCTCACGCCGCTGACTCGATTCAGCACGAAATTTGCCTGGCTCGGATAAGGCGAGAGGTAGGGCAATTCAGCGAAGGCGACTTCCATCCGCTTTCGCTGCTCAACCAGTTGCCGTACGCGTTCAAGCAGATAGTCGACATCTTCCAGCGACGCCTGCGCGGCAAGGTCTGCGGCCACGTTGACATTATAGGGCTGCTTAATCTTCCAGAGATGCGGCATGAGCGGGCGCGGAAATATGCCGTAGCCGATGCGCAGACCGGCCAGCCCTGCCCACTTGCTCAAGGTACGGAGGACGATCAAGTTGGGGAAGTCCGATACCCAGGAAGCCAGGCTATCGCCGTCGGCGAACTCAATGTATGCCTCGTCAACGACGATGGTCGCTGGCAAGTCTAGCAGCGCTTTGATGTCGTCGGGCGCGATCAGGTTACCGCTGGGATTATTGGGCGAGCAGAGGAATACGAGCTTGGCATTGTGCCGCGCCACTGCCTCTTGAATTGCGCTCAGGTCTATAGAAAAGTCGGCGCGGCGGTAGACATCGACAGCGCGGGCGTGATAGAGCGGCGCGTTAAAGCTGTACATGGCGAAGGTCGGCGGCGTATTGATGATCGCGTCGCCGGGTTCGATGAAGAGTTGCAGGATGAGTTCGATCAACTCATCGGCGCCGGCGCCACAGAGGATTTGATCGGCCGGCATGCTGGTGTAATCGGCGAGCAATTCACGAAGGCGGCCCGATTCCGGATCAGGATAGACGTGCATGTTGGGCAGCTTTGCCAAGGCTTCCGCGACCCGAGGCGAGGGACCGAAGGGGTTTTCGTTGGCATCGAGCTTGATCAGATCGGCGGCGGCGATGCCCAGTCGCTGCGCAAATACATCAAGCGATGTGGTCGGTGTATAGGCGCTCATCGAGGCAATGTCACGGCGGATGCGGACTTTGTCACTGGTCATGGCGTTAAGCAGATCCAAGTTCGTCTTGCAAATGTTGATCGGTAACGCATGGCGTAGGCGGGCGACTCACCGCCGCGCGTGGACACAGCGGGTCAGTCGCCCCTACATGATTGGGATTTTCGAAAATGCGTGATTTTCTACCCCTCACCCCCCGGCCCCCTCTCCCACAAGGGGAGAGGGGGAGCGTCGCCGTGTGCGAAATTGAACGGACACCGCGATACTGTCCCATTTCTGCGGAGAGTTGCGCAGCCTTATTCCCCATATCGGCGCCAGTTCTGCAATGCCAGTCAAGCCTTACATGGTTGGGATTTGGCGGGCGACCTGATAGATCGCCTCTACAATATTTTCGATTTTTACTCATCATTTTTTTGGAACTACTTTGCGGCTCCGCAGGCGCGCGGCGGCGGCATGGGCGTCAAGCGATTCGGCCTTCGCCAGCAACTGCGCCGGCTGGCTCAACTCGATGGCGCTTTGCCGATCCAGCCCGATCAAGCTGGTGATTTTGACGAAGTTCAGCAAGTTCAGGGGCGAGGCGAAACGGGCGCTGCCACCGGTCGGCATGATATGACTGGGACCGGCGACATAATCGCCCAGCACTTCGTAAGAGTGTTCTCCCAAGAATACACCGCCGGCGTTGTGCACCTTGCCGATCCAGGACCAGGGGTCAGCGACCAGCAGACAGAGGTGTTCGGCGGCGTATTCATTCGCCAACGCAAAAGCCTCTTTCAGATCGGCCGTGATAACCGTGCCGCTTCGCTCGTCCATGGCGCCCAGGATGATGTCGCGCCGTGCAAGCGCTTCTAGCTGGCGATAGATCTCGCTTTGAACGGAAGCGGCAAGTTCGTGGCTGGGCGTCAATAGAATGGCGGACGCGAGTTCATCGTGCTCAGCCTGCGCCAGCAGATCAGCGGCGGCCAGCGACGGATCGGCGCTTTCATCGGCGATGACCATCGTCTCGGTGGGACCGAGGATGCCGTCAATGCCGACATCGCCATAGACTTGCTGCTTCGCCAGGGTGACAAATAGATTGCCGGCGCCGACGATCGTGGCGACGCGCGGGATGCTTTCGGCGCCGTAAGCCATGGCGGCGATCGCTTGGGCGCCGCCAACGCGGTAGAGCTTTTCTACGCCAGCGATGGCGGCCGCTGCCAGGATCGCGGGATGAATGTCGTCCGCCCCACTGCCGGGTGGTGTACAGACGATGATTTCAGGCACGCCGGCCACCTGCGCCGGAATCACGCTCATCAGCAGGGATGAGGGCAATGGCGCGCTGCCGCCGGGGACGTAGACGCCGACCGAATCGAGCGGACGAACGAGTTGCCCCAGGGAACCGCCTTCCGCGGCGTCGATCCAGGAATGGAGCGGCTGTTTCCGGTGGAATTGACGAATGCGCGTCGCCGCCAATTCAAGCGCGCAACGCAATTCGGGCGCGATCGCTTGAAAGCCCGCATCTATATCCTCGGGCGAAACCCGCAAGGTGTCGGTTTGCGCGCCGTCGAGCTTCTGATTCCAGGCCAGCAGGGCGCGGTCGCCGCCGTCGCGGACGCTGCCGATGATGCGGCGCACCGCTTCTTCCGGCATGACGCGTTCGCCGAAGAGATCAACCGAGCGATCGATGACATGATCGGGCACGGCGTAATCGCGCAGAGAGCGCCGCTTGAGGATCGTATCACGCGCCTCTGCGATATCGGTGATTATGCGCCAGACTGGCTCGCTGCTCATGGCAAAGCCTCACGCGGTTGTAGACGGTGCGTCGTGATTGTATCAGTTTGGCGAGGATTCTCAACGGCGCGCGGATGGAAACCAACCCCACCCCCGGCCCCTGTTTAGGTTGCGAGCGGCAGACCCCTCACCCCCCGGCCCCCTTTCCCACTAGGGGAGAGGGGGTGACGTGTGGTGCGGGGTTGGGATATGTGGGAGGGCGAGTCACCGCCTCGCCCCTACAGGTTGGTATCGGCGGGTGTGCGAGCCAATGGGTCGCCCCTACGAATTGGGATATGTGGGAGGGCGAGTCACCGCCTCGCCCCTACAGGTTGGGATTGGCGGGTGGGCGGGCCAAGGGTAGCGTAGGTCGTGTAGGGCACGAAGACATCGCCCTTCGACACTGACCGCCGACATTAACCTGCGCTCGCCCCTGCAAGGTTTGTTCAGAATGTGGGATGTGGCGGGCTAGGTTATCGTGTCGAGAAGGGCTTTCACGGCGTTGAGAGGGGCGAGGCTATTGGTTGTGCCGGCGACTTGGCACATCAGGCTGCCGGCGGCCGCGCCCCATTTGACTGCTTCGCGCAAGGGCATATCTTCCAGCAAGCCGTATAGCAAGCCTGACTTGAATATGTCGCCGGCGCCAGTGGTGTCAACGGGGCTGACAGAAGGCGGAGAGACCACAGCCCGTTCTCCGTCGCGAGAAACGATACGAATATCGGCGCCGGCAGCGGTGACGATCACATCGCAGTCGCCGGCCGCCATTAGTTGATCCGCCAATTCCAAAGGGTTGTTTTCGGCGTGCCGATTGCGAGCGACTTCAGCGGAAATGACCAGCACATCAATGAGCGGGAGAAGCGGGTGGTCCGGCTGGTAGACATCGTTGATCAAGACTGGTATTCCTCGTTCGACCGCCATCTCCGCCGCTTTCAGGCGCAGCGGCGTGGGACCGGACATGTCCAGGTTGAGCAGCTTAACGCCCGCGAACATTTCCGCCGATGGGGGCGTCATGCGGACCTCGTGGGGCCAGTGCGTGATGAAGCTGCGCTCGCCATCAGGTGTGACCAGGCATTGGCAGCGCGGCGTACGATAGCCAACGTGGCAGGCGACGTAGCGGGTATCGAGAAGGGGCAAAGCCGCGAACAATTCGCGAACGAGATCGCCTGGTCGATCGTCGCCAAGGTCGTGACCCGCGAGCCGCGTAGGCAGCTCCCAGTTGGCAAGCCACATGGCGCTGTTTGCCGCGGCGCCGCCGATATTCTCAAAGTCCTCCGAGCAAGAGGCGGAGCGCTCCATGGTCGGCAGGCGGTTCAGTTTGACGTAGATATCGAGATCGATTTCGCCGTAGCAGAGGATGGTCATATTCCAAATATAGCCATAAACGCAATACGAAATTGGTTGAACGCTATAACAAGAGTGGGCGAGCCGCCGGCTCGCCCGTACAAACAGCAGTCTTATCTGTGGCGCTAAATGGGGCGCACCTCGACTTCTTCGCAGCCGATGCGCCCTTCTTCGCAGACCAGGGCGATGCCGCCGCCGGCAAAGCGCGCCTCCGGGTCTTCCGCTTTGACCACCAGTTGACCGTCGAGATAACCGGAAAGGGTGTTGCCCTCGACCTTGAGCGCAAGCTGATGTTCCTTGCCCAGGGTCCAGCCGCCGTTTGCCTGCGCCAGTACGGTATCTTCGCCTTCCAGCGTCGAAACGAGGCGTGTGGCTTCCTCGTCGCAGAGCAAGGCATAGTGGCGTTTCATGCCTTGCACGCGGGCGCCTAGACCACCGGCTTTGCACATGTGGGGCGTCATCGTTGCGCTGACCTGATAATCAGTCCAGTCGCGGCAGCCGTGCATCATCAGCCCGCGACCCTCGTTTTGAATGAGCCGGTAGGTCTCCGGATAGCGGTCGATGAATACCATTTTGCCTTTGGCGGCGTCCAAGCCATTGACCCAAGCCTTCTTCCACATCATGCCGCTCAGCTTGCGATCCCAGCGGGTGAAATCGTGCGCATGCGGCCGCTTCAGCCGGATGTTCGGCGCGCCATCCCAGGTCAGCCAGTCAAGATAGACGATTCCGCTGGCGCCGCCGTCGCCGCTTATTTGAATGCCAACCTTGGCGATGGGATAGCCTTCAAGATCCGGTACTTGCCATTCCAGTTCGGCGGATTGCCCGGCGCTCAGTCCCCGCTCATCGCCCACTAGCACCTCCAGACCGTCCTCGCGGTTGTAGTGCTGCACGTAAAGGCCGACATCGACGGCGCTGGCGTTAGCGCTATCGGCGAGGACGCGGGCGCGGATCGTCTGACCGGGGTAGAGTTGCGGGCTGGCGAAGAGGTTGTAACCCGGTCCCTCGAAATACTCGGATACGGCTGCTGAGGGCACAAAGACGGCGGTGCCCACGCGACCAACGCGGCCTGGCGCCAAGGCAGCGTAATCGAGCGCGAGCAGTCGGTCGCCGCGATTGCTTAGTTCCGGCGCCTGAACATTGCTGATGGCAACCACATCGCGCGATTCGACCGAGCCGTCGTTCATAAAGCCTTGCGCCGCTCCGGGCAAATCAAAGTGGTAGCGGGCGCCATTCTTCGGCTCGATCGGCGCTTGACCCTGCATCGCGCGCGCCGTGTTGACCAGTCGCAGGGTCTGTGTTACCGCATCGGTAATGGCGTTGCCACCATCTGCGGTGGGGATGTACATGCGGTCGGCGACTGGTCCGCGATAATCGGGTCCCGTCGCCAGCCCCGCCAGCCCGTCCTTGATGCCCATCAAGCAGCCGATATTGCCCGAGTTGCAATCGGTATCCCAGCCGCAAGTATTAACGATCATCAGTGTGCGCTGGAAGTCGTCATCGCCGTAGAGCAACGACAGAATCATCAGCCCGTGATTGGGGATCATGTGGCAGTTGCCGCCATAGATATGATAACCGTAACGTTCAGCCAGCAGTTCGCGCCCTTTGCGCCAGTCGTTTTCCTTGGCGCGCCACTCGCGGATGTCATTGATCATGGCATAGATGATGGAATCGTTGGGAATGACGGACAAGCCAGTGTCGATCAGCTTGTTGATATCGGATTCGACGAAGGCGCCCGCTTCCATAGCGGCCAGGCATTGGGCGCCATAGACCGCTTCCCCGCCATGGCTGACGCTGCCAGCGCGTCCGGCCAGGTCAGCGGCGAATTCGGGATCGCCCGGCGCCACCAGCGCCCAGCCGTCGATGAATATTTGGGCGCCGATCTGCTCGGCGACGACCTTGCCGTTCAGCTCGACCGAGCCGCTGTACGGCGGTTGGTAGCCTTGCTTGAGCCGCAGATAGGCGGTGTGCTCGGTGGAGTTGCCCATGCCGCCCCACCAAAGCACGGTCTGTTCTTCAATGAGGTAGTTGAGCCAAGTCTGCCCGATTTGCGCCGGTGATATTTCGGGATCATAGCCGTAATCTTCCAGGGCGCGTATGAAGGTGAAGGTGCCGGAAATGTCGTCATCGGTGACGATCAACGGCACGCCGAGGCGGTCGTGCACGTAGTAGTTGATTTCTCCCAGGCGCGCGGTGATTGCCTCGTAGGGCCAACCTTCAAAAGGACGGCCGAGATATACGCCGATGATTTTGCCCAAGACGCCGGCGTAGACGCGTTCGAGATAATCGGGAGGAAGTGCCATTTTGTTCTCCTTTTGCTAGATTTAATCGGGCGACCCAATGGGTCGCCCCTACGAATTTCGTTCTAAGGCGGGCGCCTCATTGCGCCGTACCTACATCTTTTTCGCATCGTGGGCGACACCTGCGTCGGCCCAAGAGTCGTCGTTCTCAGGCTACAGCTTGACGCCGCCTTCAGCCAAGCCTTCAATGAATTGCCGCTGCAATGACAGGAAGAGCACCATAACGGGAAAGATGATAATGATGGCGCCGGCGCTGGTTAAAGCCCAATCACGATCAAAACGGTCGACGAACTTGTAGAAACTGGTGGTGACCGGATATTGATTCGGGTCGTGTATGAAGGTCAGCGCGAGCAGGAATTCGTTCCAGACGCCCAAGCCGACAACCAAACCGACGGTCAGAAAGCCGGGCTTCGTCAAAGGAAATACGATACGCGTCATCACCTGGAGTTCGTTTGCGCCGTCGACGCGAGCGGCGTCTTCCAGCTCGGTGGGCAAGTCAATCATGTAAGAGCGCAGCAGGAAGATGCTCAAGGGAGCGCGGGTGGCGACATAGACCATGATGAGCAGAATGCGGGCATCCACGCCCACCTTTACCTTTAAGAAGTTGATTTGGACGAAGAGCGGTACGATAAACATCCAGAGCGGGATAGTCGAGGCAACCAGGAAATAGAGCATGAGCAAGTCGGAGCCGGGAGGTTTCTTGCGGGCCAAGGCATAGGCGGCCAGACCGCCGAAGACCAGTTCAGCGGCGATTGTGGCGACGACATAGATAACGCTATTGCTCATGGTGGTGGCGAAGTTGCCTTTATCCCAGGCAGTGGGGAAGTTTTCCACCACGATGTTGACCGGCGGTCCCAACGGGTTTTGACCGATTTCAAGGTTCGTCTTCACCGAATTAAAAGCCACTACCACGAGCGGGATGACGGCGAAGGCGGTCAACGCCAGCAGCACGACATGGTTAAAGACTAGCAAGCGGCCCCGTTCGCGGTTATGTCCGCGCTGCAGTATGGTGTCTCGAATTGATACATTGCCGACGGCGCTCATATATCCCATCCTCTGCGCTTGACGATGACGAATATCATGATGATGAAACCGGCGAATATACTGATGACGACGCCTTGCGCGGCGCCGTAGCCGGCTTGGAAGCGGAAAAAGGCGTTCTTGTAGAGTTGGGTGGCGATCACCTCGGAAGCGCCGCCCGGTCCCCCTTGGGTCAAGAGGAAAATGTAATCAAATGCCAGGAAGGAAAAGATCGCCACCATCATGAACATGAAGACCAGGATTGGTCTGATGCCAGGCAAGGTGACGTGGCGAAATTCATGCCAGCGGTTGGCGCCGTCGATCTTGGCGGCGTCGTATAGTACTGGCGGGATGGATTGCATGGCGGCGAGGAAGAGGATCATCAAGAAGCCCCAGAATTGCCAATTGTCGATGAAGGCGATGGACATGAGGGCGCTCTCTGTGCGGCCCAAATAAGCGATGCCGAAGACATCTTCCAGCCCGAGGATATTATCCACGGCGGCGCCGACGCCTCGCTGCGGGTTCAAGAGATTTTTCCAGATTGTCGCCGTGACGACGCTGGCCAAGACATAGGGGACGAAGAGGATGCTGCGGTAGATCATGCCGCCGCGCCTAACCTGAGACAGCATAGTGGCGCAGAAGAGCGCGAGGATGAAAGGCACCGTGAGGAAGAATATCATCCATATTATATTGTTGGTTAAGGCTTTACCAAATGTCTCGTCTTCAAAGAACAGTTCGCGGTAATTCTCCAAGCCGACGAAGTTGACATTCATGCCAACGCCCTTCCAATCGGTCAAGGACATATAAATGCCTTGCACCGCTGGTATGGCGACGACATAAAGATGGATGATCAGCAGCGGGGCGATGAAGACCCAAGGGATGAGCACATTGTTGATAAATTTTCGGCGCCAGGTTTCATCATTGAACTTTTCCAGAATTGTCGTCGGTTTCTCTTGCGCGAGTACTGCCATCGTCTGAGCCTTTCCTGACTGACAGGGGAGCGGGGATGGCGCCAGCCGCCTCAGAGTCGGCAGCCAGCGCCAGAGAACAAAACCTTAGCGGGTTGGAATCGGTGGAATATCGCCGGCGGCGAGCTCTTCAGCGAAGAGCTCTTGCAAGCCTTCGGAATACTCCATCGCGGTGATTTCGCCGGTCCAAACGCGCTCGATCTCTTCGTAGATGTAGACGTCGCTCTTGGGCGGCCAGAAGGTCCAGGTGGTGTAACCGTAGCGGTCATTGGCGGATGCGTCCGACAGCTCAGCGTAGATCCGGGCGATGCGCGGATCAAGCGCGCCCAAGACATCCTCGCCGATGGCAACGGGGGCCGGTCCCTTGAGGCAATTGGTGAGCATCTTACCCTGCGTTGCCGGCGAGAAATACCAGGTCAGGAATTGCGCGGCAGCTTCGGGATGGGGGCTGTTGGCGTTGATGGAACTGGTGTTGCCCATACCGATGGTGAAGTAATCGGTACCGTCATGGCTGGGTACGGGCACCCAATCCCAGGTCATGCCCGATTCGCCGAAGTATTCAACGGTGCCGCGGATGGCCCAGCTGCCTTCGATGTTCATGGCCGCGGCGCCTTCAGCCAGCGAAGTACGCCGGTAGACGCCGTCGTTGGTGAAGTAGAGGTCGACGCCGCCACCGTACCAACCGGCTTGCATGTGCGCGTCCAGCAGTTCGATCGCTTCCACCAAGCTCTCGTCAGTCCAGGGAATCTCGCCGGAGAGCGCCTGGTAGACCTTGTGCGGTCCGGCGACCTGGGTCCAGTATTCGCCGACGAAGTGTTCGTTGGTGGGGCGCCAACTAGCGTTGCCATGGGAAAAGACGGTCAGGCCGGCAGCCTCAACCTCTTCAGCCAGGGCGTTTAGTTCTTCCATCGTGTCTGGCGGCGTCCAGCCGTGCTCTTCAAAGACCTCGACGTTGTAATACATGACCAGCGTTTCCAGTTCATCGGAAAGGCTGTAGAGCTGGCCGTCGACCAAACCGAGGTCGAGCGCCCAATCGAAGAAGAAGTCACCCCAGCCCATTGATTCGGCGAAGGTGTCCATGGGCAGGATCAAGCCAGCCTGCGCCATTTCGTAGACGAATGAGGGACCGGGCGTACGCACGATGTCTGGACCGCCGCCGCCGGCCACAGCGGTGCGCGTGACATCCCAGGAATTAGCCTGCGGCACGATTTCCAACTGGATTGACGGGTCGACGTCGTTGAATTCGAGCATGAGCGGACCCCAGCAATCCAGCGTCGAGCCTTCGCTGAACCACATGCTAACGGTGGTGACGTCTTGCGCGCCGACGGGCACAAGCGCCAGGACCAGTATGACGAAGGCAAAAGGAATCTTCAGGCGCCTCATGTCTCCTCCTTATGGAGCATTAGGGAATATGACGATCAAATTGTTATGTGCGTGGACAGGCATTCAACGTAATGAAGACGGGCTATTTCAACCCCATCCCCCGACCCCTTCCCCGAAGCATCAGGGGTCGCGTAGGTCGCGTGGACACTGACCGTCGACACAGACCCGACGGAAGGGGAGTTTAATTGCAACTCCCACAGGTCAGGCTCTTGTTCCGCACAATTGAAGTATACCAGTCCCGACAATCTCCGGGCATATACGGTGAGACGGCGCTGACCGCCGCATTGGCGGCCAGCGTAAGCTTATCGGGTTTAGCGGGCAGGAATCGGTGGAATATCGCCGGCAGCCAGCTCTTCGGCAAAGAGCTCATTCAAGCCTTCGAGATAATCCATGACGGTGATTTCGCCGGTCCAGACGCGCTCTACTTCTTCGTAGATGTAGACATCGCTCTTGGGCGGCCAGAAGGTCCAGGTGGTGTAACCGTAGCGGTCGTTGGCGGAGGCGTCAGACAGCTCAGCATAAACGCGGGCGATGCGCGGGTCAAGCTCGCCCATGACTTCTTCTGAAATGGTAACGGGCGCCGGACCCTTACGGCAATCGGTCAGCATCTTGCCTTGCGTCGCCGGTGAGAAGTACCAGGTCAGGAATTGCGCGGCCGCTTCCGGATGGGGGCTGTTGGCATTGATGGAGCTGGTATTGCCCATGCCGATGGTGAAGTAATCGGTGCCGTCGTGGCTGGGCACGGGCACCCAATCCCAGTTCTGTCCGCTCTCGCCGAAGTATTCGCCCAAGCCGCGGATAGCCCAACTGCCTTCGATATTCATGGCTGCGGTGCCATCGGCGAACATCGCCCGGCGGGTTGCGCCGTCGTTGGTGAAGTAGAGGTCAATGCCGCCGCCGTACCAGCCAGCCTGCATGTGGGCGTCGAGGACTTCCATGGCGTTCACCATGCTCTCATCCGTCCAGGGTATCTGCCCGGTGAGCGCCTTGTAGACGTTGTGGGGACCGCCGATTTGGGTCATGTATTCGCCGACGAACCATTCATTCGAGGGACGCCAACTGGCATTGCCATGGGAGAAGACAACGTAACCGGCCGCGGCTACCTCTTCGCCCAGAGCATTCAATTCGTCGATGGTATCGGGCGGCGTCCAGCCGTTCGCCTCAAAGACATCGACATTGTAATAGAGCAGCAGCGTTTCCAGCTCATCGGACAGGCTGTAAAGCTGGCCATCGACCAAGCCGAGGTCAAGCGCCCAATCGAAGAAGAAGTCGCCCCAACCCATTGATTCGGCGAAGGTGTCCATGGGCAGGATCAAGCCAGCCTGCGCCATTTCGTAGACGAAAGAGGGACCGGGCGTACGGACGATGTCCGGTCCGCCGCCGCCAGCGACAGCGGTGCGGGTGACATTCCAGGTATCCGCCTGCGGCACGATTTCCAACTGGACCGACGGGTCAACTTCGTTGAATTCGAGCATGATGGGACCCCAGCAATCGAGCGTGGAGCCTTCGCCGAACCACATGGAGACGGTGGTGACGTCTTGCGCGCCGACGGGCGCAAGCGCCAAGATCAGAACTGCAATCGCAAAAAGAATCTTTATGCCTTTCATGTTTCCTCCTTTGGAGTCTTTGAAAACGAATCGGTCAGAGAACTATGCGGATCTGCCAGCCCGTTCCTGATTGCGCTGGCCAACATGATGAGCGGTTCACACGCTCTGTCGACGTTTCCGGCGCGAAATCTGCCGCAGAATCGCCGATCGATTGCGCCGCAACGCGCACAAGACAGGCTCGTAAAATAATAGCGCATGGGTAACCGATTGCGCAAGTATTGTAAATTGAACGGGTTCATGCCCAGCGCTACACAGGTAGGGAGCATGTGACAGATTCGGAGAGCGAGTCATTCCAAACCGGTGCCGGTAATCGCTTGCACATAATATCGCTGGAAGGGCATGACGAGCAAGATGGGCACGATAGCAGCGATCATGGAGCCGGCAAGCAATTCATTCCAGACGGTGCCGTATTGCCCGATCGCCAGCGAGATTTCGACTTGCACCACGCGCATCTCTTGGCGTGGGGCGATGAGCAGGGGCCAGAAGAAGGAATTCCATTGGCTGATGAACATCAGCAAGCCGGCGGCGACAAGCACGGGCTTGGAAATCGGCAGGATGATGCTGACCAGTACGCGCAGCCAGGAGGCGCCATCCACGCGGGCGGCGTCGATCAGCTCCTGGGGGATTTCGGCGAAGAATTGACGGAAGAGAAAGATGACCAGGCTGTTCGCCAAGCCGGGCACGAGCAAGCCCTGCCAGGTGTTAATCCAGCCAAAGTTATTGACCAGGATGTAGCGCGGTATCGCCGTGAGGTCGACTGGCACCATGAAGGTGAGCATGATGACGGAGAGGAAAAGAAATTGCTTGCCGCGGAATTCAAAGCGGCCGAAGGCGAAGCCAGCCAGGGCGTTGGCGGCGCCGCCGATGATGACAGTGGCGATGGCGAGAAAGAAGGAATTCCCCACGGCGCGTCCGAAGCCTCTAGCGAATAGGTTGTCGTAGGCTTCCATGGTGAAGTCCACCGGGAAGAGCGCGCGCCAGGAAAAGGGATAGGCGTATTCAAAGACCTTGTGATTGGGCGTGAAGGAGGCGGCGGCCGCCCACAATAGCGGCACAACAACGATGATGACACCGATCGCCAAGAGGACATAAATGGCGGCGGGCTGGAGGTAGGCGGTCCAAGGCTTGACGTTCGTCGTAACAGCCGCCTTGTCGCGCGTCAATGTGTGGTCCCTCGCTGCTTGAGACATAGTTTATCCGCTGAAGCGCTAGTCTTGGCCGCGCAAGACGTAGAGCTCGAGGCCGATGATGATGAAGACGATGACCAGCATCACCGACAGCATGGCCGACGAGGCGCCCAGGTCACCGTAAAGAAAGCCGCGGCGATAGGTCTCGTACATGATCAGGTTGGTGGATAATCGCGGTCCGCCATTGGTGAGCAGGAGGATCGGCGCGAACATCAAGAAGTTGGCGACCGTATCAGCGACCAGCACAAAAGCGAGCACACGCCGCAGTAGCGGAAGCGTGATCTTGGTGAACGACTGCCAGCTATTGGCGCCGTCGATCTTCGCCGCTTCCAGCACCGGCGGCGGGATATTCTGCAAGCCGGCCAGTATGAACAGGCTCCACAAGGGCACGCCAATCCAGGAGGCGATGACGATGATCGACCACAGCGCTTGATCGACCGAATGCAGGAATGGCTGCCGAGCGATTCCCCATTGCGTGAGGATGCCGTTGATCATGCCCGAGTTCTGATCGAGCATTAGTCCCCAGACGATGGCGGTGACATTGAGCGAGACGGCGATGGGCAGCAGATAGATGCTGCGAAATATACCGATGCCGGGCAGCTTCTGGTTGATCAGCACGGAGAGACAGAGCGCGAGAAAGATCTGAATCGGGTTCACCAGCAAGCTGAAGACGATGGTGACCTGAAGCGACTTCCAGAAAACGGGGTCGTTGAAGATGCGATTGTAGTTGGCGAAGCCGGCGAAAACGCGTTCGCCGCTGCGCAGCGAGAGGATGAAGGTGCTTTCGACAACGGTGGCGATGGTGGGCACGAGATTGAATACGATGAGCAACAGCAGCGCAGGCGCGAGAAAGAGATAGGGGATGAGCTGTCGGCTTATGCGCATGGCTTGAACTTGACTCGATGGTGAAAGAAGCGCAAATTCAGGTTAATTCGGGAGTGCGCGTGCAGCCAACCCCATCCCCCGGCCCCTCCCCGAGGCATCAGGGAGGGGTGACGCATTGCGCGGGGCATGGGATTGGCGGGAGGGCGACACAAGTGTCGCCCCTACAGAATGTCCGTGAATTAGCGGTACTTGGCCATTTCGCTTTCGATGCGCTGGACTGCGAGGTTCAACGATTCTTCGACATCGGCGCCATTGCGGATGTCCTGGAAGATATTCTGCAGGATCTGCTCGTATTCCAGGAAGCCGACGGTGACGGCGCGCGGACGCGGATTGACGGTGGCTTCGTCTGCGGCCGTGCGCATGTAAGACATGGGCAATTCATCGAATTCGGCTTCGGTGGCGAAGAGCGCGAGCACGGATTGCTGCGCCGGGAAGTCGCCGCTGCCTTCGCGCCACCAGAGTTCTGCGCCTTCGCCGGTGGAGATGAAGTGGACGAATTTGGTGGCGGCTTCAACGTTTTCGGTGTTGGCGTTCACGCCGATATGCCAACTGCCGGTGGGAGTCGCCGGTTCGCCATCGGCGAAGTAAGGATGACGTGAGACACCCCACTCGATTTCGAGATCGGCATTATTGGCGAAGCGCGGGATATTCCAGGGACCGCCGACGAACATGCAGATATTGCCGGTTTCGAAGATATCGGGGGGCCAGAATTCCTCGCCTTGCGGCGCGGCGTTCCAGACATTGAACATATTGTAGTAGTAGGTGAAGGCTTCGATCCATTCGGGCGAATTGATTACGCCGTCTACCGACAGACCATCTTCGCCAATCGCATCGCCGCCGAGTGATTCCGGCAAAGCCTGCAGTTGATAGATGCGCACCATCTGTTCCCAGATGAAACCCCAAACATCGGGCGTGCCATCGCCATCGTCATCGAATGTCATCGCTTGGGCGAGCTCGGCGATCTCTTCCCAGGTCAGGCGGTCATCCGCGCCCGGCGGTTCCAGCCCTGCCCTATCGAAGCAGCCCTTATTGTAGAAAAGCAGCTGAGTCGAGGTGCTGATCGGCGCGGCATAGAGCGTGCCTTCGTAAGAACCGGCATTGACAGCGGCCGGCAGCCAATCTTCGACTTCGTCGCCGGTGAAGACGGGATCCAGCGGCAGCAGCCAATTGCGCAGGGCATAACCCGAAACCAGCGGCACATCGACCGCGATGATATCGGGAACGGCGGAACCGGCGCCCAAGCGCACCTGGATTTGCGCGAAGAGATCGTTGAAACCGATCTGCTCCGCTTCAATCTCGATACCAGGATTGCGCGCTTCAAACTCTTCAATGATCGATTCGCTGGGCCAGCCCAGCGTCAGCCAGGTGAGGGTGGTGGTGTCTTGCGCCATTGACGGCGTGAGGGAGACGAGAAGCAGGAGCGCAAAAAGAAATGCTCGTTTGACAAACATTGGGTGAATCCTCCATATAGGACTTATCGTGCAGACTGTTGCGCAGAGATAGGGTAATCGGTTTCGTGACAAATTGCCACTTTCTAATGGATGGTTGCCCCGCCATTTGTTCGTGCTACGGCGGGCGACCTACTAGGTCGCCCCTACACCGTTTCTGTGCGGGTAAAGAATGGGCTAGAATGCGGCGATCTGCCCATCGGCTCGGGGTTCGCTGCCGCCGTGCATGACGCCGGTTTCGGCATCGTAACGGATGATCTGCCCGCGCCCGAAAATCGTCCGGCCGATTCCCGCTTCCGGCTGAATGCGATGACCGCGTTCGGCTAGGTCGGCCATCGTCTTGAAGGGCGTGCCGTCTTCGATGAGCAACGCGCCGCCGGGATCGCCGCCACTGACCTGCCAACGCGGGCGGTTCAGCGCTTCTTGCGGATTGAGGTCGTCGTCGACCATGGCGCTAATGACCTGGAAGTGGCCTTGTGGCTGCATGAAGCCGCCCATGACGCCGAAGCTGGCCCAGAGCGCGCCGTCCTTCAGCGCCATTCCCGGAATGATCGTATGGTAGGGGCGTTTGCCCGGCGCCAGCGCGTTGCGGTGACCCGGAACAAGCGAGAAGCCCGATCCGCGATTTTGCAGCCAGACGCCCGTGCCCTTGGCGACGATGCCGACGCCGAAGCCCATGTACAGGCTCTTGATGAAGCTGCAAGCGTTGCCGGCGCCATCGACGACGCTGAGGTAAATCGTATCGGAACCGCCGGGAAGTTCGCCCGGAAGCGGCGGCGGGTCGGCGGCATAGTAGGGGTGAATCAGCGCGGCGCGTTTGGCTGCGTAGCCTTTGCTGAGAAGCTCAGCGACCGGCACATCAGCGCGGCGCATATCGGCGATGTATTCGTGCGCGTCAGCCCAGGCGAGGCGCATGGCTTCAACCATTAGATGGATGCGCTCGGGCGAATCCCAAGGCAGCGAATGGAGGTCGAAGTTCTCGACGATGTTGAGGGCGATGAGCGCGGTCAGCCCTTGGCCGTTTGGTGGGCACTCGTAGACAGTGATGCCGTGGTAGCGCGTATGGATCGGCTCGTCCCAGGTGGAGTGGTGATTCGATAGATCAGCGAGCGTCATGAGGCCGCCCTGCTCACCCAAGGACGATACGATGGCTTCGGCGACAGGACCGGTGTAGAAGGCATCGGGTCCGCCCTCGGCGATCGCTCGCAGCGTATTCGCTAGCCCGGGCAAGCGCAGCACCTGCCCCGCTTTTGGCGGCGCGCCGTTGGGCAGGTATTCCTCGGCGTTGGCGGCGCTACGCAAGAAGGCGTCATTGCGCTCCCAGCGGTAACCCACCACCGGCGCCGTTGGAAAGCCTTCGTCGGCGTAGTGGATGGCGTCACCCAGCACATCAGCCAGCGTCATCGAACCGTGTCGCTGCAGCAAATCATGCCAGCCGCGCACGGCGCCCGGGACAGTTACGGAATGGGCGTGGCGCGGGTTCATATTCGCCCAGCCCAGATTCTTGACGGTTTCAAGGGTCAAGTCAGCCGGGGCGCGTCCACTGCCGTTGAGCGCGGTGATCTGCCTGGTCTCGGCATCAAAGTAGAGTGCGAAGCAATCGCCGCCGATGCCGCAGGAGGCCGGATCCATCACGTTCATCATGGCGGATGTGGCGATGGCGGCGTCGGCTGCGTTGCCGCCCTGGCGCAGGATGTTGAGGCCGGCTTGGGCGGCGAGCGGGTTGCTGGCGCCGACCATGCCGCGGCGGGCGCTGATCATGGAGCGGCGGGAGTTGAAGTCGAAGGACATGGTTTTCATGAACGGTAATCCTTAGTGCTCGGCTAATTCGAAGAGCAGATGTATCGCCACCTCGGTCGCGATTTGCAGGTCGTCGAGGCTGATATACTCATTTGGCGCATGCGAGTTGCCGCCGGCGCCGTAACCGAACATGGTCACCGGCGCGTTCAGTTCTCGCGCCAGCAGCCCGCCGATCGCCAGCGAGCCGCCATGCCGCATCAGCAGCGCATTCTTGTATAAGACCGCTTTGACCGCCCGCTGGATCGCGCGGAGCTCCCGCCCGTCGTCCGACATCAGAAATGGATGAGCCATGCTGAGCAGCTCGATCGCAATGGAGATGCCCGGCTCTGCGAATGCCATGACGTGTTCGACAAAGCGCGCCCACATCGCAGCGGAATCCTGCCCGGCTACATGCCGAATCGTGACTTTGCAGCTTGCCGCAGCCGGGATGATGGCGCGCGTTCCCACGTCTTGATGGCCGCCGCTTATCCCGCCGACATCCAGCGTCGGCTGCGCCGTGGTGCGCTCGGCGAAGACGCCAAGGTATTCGCCAAAGAAGGCATCCACCCCGGCCGCTCGCTGCACATCCGGTCCGGTGGTCTTCCACAGTTCATTCAGGTGGCGTATCTGCCGGTCGGACATGGGGATGATATCGTCGTAGAAGCCCTTGATTTGGACGCGCCCGCTGGCGTCATGGAAGGAGCTGATGATGCGCGCCAAGAAATGAATCGGGTTCTTTACCGCGCCGCCATAGCGCCCGGAATGCAAATCGTGCGGTGGTCCTACCACTATGACTTCGCCGGCAATTGAGCCACGCAAGGCATAACCGATTGACGGTTGTTGCGACGAGAAGGGTCCATCTGAGATGATTACGGCGTCCGCCGACAGAATCGAGCGGTAGTCGCTCAAGACCGCGGCGGTATTCACCGAGCCGAGCTCCTCTTCGCCTTCAAACAACAGCTTTACGTTGATCGGCAACTCGCCCACGGCGCGCAGAATCGATTCGACCGCTGTCAAATTGACCCAGATTCCGCATTTGTCATCAATGGCGCCGCGCGCGACCAGTCGTCCGGCGCTGACTGTCGGCTCAAATGGGGGCGACTCCCACAGCGAAGCAGCGCCGGCCGGCTGCACATCATAATGAGCGTAGAACATTATGGTCGGCGCCTTTTCGCCAGCGTCGAGCCAATCGGCATAGACAATGGGATTGCCGGCTGTAGGCAAGAGCTGGCAATTGCGCAGACCGACGCGCCGCATTTCTCGAAGAATCCAGTTGGCGCAGTCCAAGAGCGAGCCTTGCTTGCCCGCCTCCTGGCTCACCGAGGGGAAGCGCAGCAACTCTTTGAAACCGTCGAGATTACGAGCTTGACTCTGTCGCGCGTAGTTCAGCGCGTCTTGAATGCCGATCTTTCCCATTGTCGACCCATGAATAAAGCCTTGCAGGACCGCTAGCTTACTCTTCCCCGGCGATAAAGGCGAGGCTTTGACATTCCAGAAGTAGTTGTTAGACTTTCCGTTGGAATTGCGGCGAGATTAATTTGCATCTATTACACAGGCGATCGGCGCCAGCGACTGCCGGTAGAAACTCGGCGGCTGCGCGCTCGCTTGAATCTGGTCGGATTACTGAATAAACTGCAAGCACGCTCAGGAGGAAAGGCGAGAAATGCAAGCATTGTACGAGAGCAAGAACGCAAGTCTGGAAGATACCTTGCTAGAGGCGCTGGCGCCGGACGAGCCCTGGTCGATGATCGAGCGCTTCACCACGTTGGTGCGCGAGTCATCGTCAGAGGACGAACGAACGGCTTTCAATTACGTAGCCGAGCGCCTAGACGCGCTTGGCGTTCCCTATACCATGCACATGCCAGAACAGTTTCTGAGCGTGCCGATATCGGCGTCGCTGGAGGCGGGCGGCGCGACCTATCGCGCCAAGACGCCGGGCTTCTCGACCAGTACGCCCGCTGGCGGCGTCAGCGGCGAGGCGATTGTCATTGAGGGTTTCGCCGCCGGGCGCAGCGTCGATTTCTTCGATTTCTCGCCGACGACCGAAGTCGATGTCGAGGGCAAGATCGTGGTGGTCGATGGCTTCGGCGGACCGCCGCCGGTCTGGTATTTCCAGAATAAGGGCGCAAAGGGCGCGATCTTCATCAACCCGGGCGTTGATATCCATTGGGGCATTTGCACCACAATATGGGGCGCGCCCGACCTCGACAACTACCATCGTCAGCCGACGATTCCGGTGGTGTCGATTAATCGGCCCGATGGCGAGGCGCTGCTGGCGCAGATCGAGAATGGACTAAGCGAGGTAACGTTGCATGCCCAGCTGAAGGAAGGCTGGTTTGAATGTCCCTGCCTGGTGGCGGAGATTAAGGGCAATATCGAGCCGGAGCGTTTTGTGCTGGTTCACGGGCACATGGATTCCTGGGATGTCGGCATCGGTGACAACGCCGTCGGCGACGCTACCCTGTTGGAGTTGGCGCGCATCTTCCAGGACAATCGCGATGGCATGGCGCGCAGCCTGCGTGTGGCTTGGTGGTCGGGTCATTCGACCGGCCGTTATGGCGCGTCGACCTGGTACGCCGATGCCTTCGGGCTGGATTTGGCGCGGAATTGCGTGGCGCAGATGAATATCGACTCGCCCGGTTGCCGCTGGGCGACCGAATATTACGATGTGACGGTGATGACCGAGGTGGAAGAATTCGCCGCGCAATCGGTGCTGGATTCGACCGGCAAGAGTTTCAGCGGCGAGCGTCCGCATCAAGCCGGCGATTACTCGTTCAATAACATCGGCATCTCCAGCTTGTTCATGCTGCTGTCTTCAATGCCACAGTCGAAGGTCGAAGAAATGGGTTATTACGGCGTTGGCGGTTGCGGGCGCAACATCGCCTGGCATACGGAAAACGACCAATTGGAGATCGCCGACAAAGACAATTTGATGCGCGATCTGCGCGTCTACGCCACTTCGCTGCAACGCCTGCTGAACAATCCGCTCCATCCCTACGACTTCCGACGGCTGGCCGCGGAGTTCAAAGGCACGCTCGACAAATACGCGGCGGCAGCCGGGGATGATGCTGACTTCGCGCCCTGTTACGATGCGCTCGCAGATTTGAACGGCGCGCTTGATGAGCTCTATGCGCAGACAGACCGGCTGGCGAATCGCGCAGTCGATGACGCGGCGGTGCGCGCCTACAATGACGCGCTGCTGGCGCTGGCGCGCGAGCTGGTGACGATCAATTACACGCGCAAGGGACGATTCCGCACCGAGCCGGCGGTGCGCGTACCGGAATTGCCGGACCTGGCGCCGGCGCTGGATTTGGCAGATGCTGATCATCACATGCGGCGGGTGACGCGGACGCATCTGGTGCGCGGCGTCAATCGCGTGGCTTGGGCGTTTGAAACATCGGCGAATATGGTGCGGGCGGCGCTGGAGAAGATGTAAACGTTAACCCCCCTCGGTCCCCCCATTGCAATGGGGGGAAGGCTTGTGCGCGATTTGGAGTTAGCCTATCGTTTGCTCTCCTCCCTGACACTTCAGGGAGGGGCTGGGCAGACTGACAGGGAGCAAGAAGATGAGCGAAACGCGGAAATGGCTTAACGTCGTGATAGTGGTTTGCATCTTTGTATTTGGTTTGTCGATTAAATGTGTACTTGGACAAAGTGATGATTTATCCCCTTGCAGCAGGGAGCAAATTGCTACGCCGTTTGAAGCAATGGCTAGAATGATTGGGGATGATGCCGATGCAGCTTGGAACATTTACGAATTCATCGCGGGCATGCGAGACCAAGCACCGACTCTAGAGCAGGCTCACGCTTCACTTCAAGCATATGACGACATTGTAGAAGGAGTGGATACATGTTATGAGTTTGTAACAGTTGTTTCCTCGCGAGCTGCGCTGTTAGGAGTCTACCGCCTTCACACTACATTGCTTGATGAAATTGAGGCAGATGAAGATTTACGACAGCGATGGAAGGACAACATCCTGCTGCCAGCTGCGGTGACCTACCATTACAATATGCGAATCTTGGGAGAACTCTACCGGGGTACCAGTGACGAAGACAACTTGCCTTTAGTTGAGCAACCCACATCCCTATCTTCGTATGCGCAAGATGAGCCACTTTGGTCTGCAAATGGGAAAGACGACAGAAAGACCTCTGTGGAATTTACCTTGAGTCCAGGTATCTATCGCCTCAATATCGTCCAAGAACCTGCCAACAACGCGGATTGGGGTGGCATATGGCTTGATGACATCGTTGATCTCCCCGAGAAGTGTTTTCGTCGTTCCATTGTACAGTTTCCAACTCAATTCAGAATACAGCAAAATTGCCAAATCTATGCAACGTTTCAAGCAACAATTCGCTCTGACTATGTGCGCAATCCATGGCAAGTATCCATCACCAAACTAGATTGACCTCGTGGTTTAGGCAGGAGTACATGAAATGAAACTCATCTACCTCGTATCGGGACCGATGGGACGTAGTCCCGAGGGCCAAGCCGAACTTGGGCGGCGGCGCGAGTATTTGCAGCGTCACGCGGCTGATGGCACGGAAGTTGACATCACCGATATTCCGGCGGGACCGGGCTCCATAGAGAGCATGTACGAAGAATATCTCTCGATTCCGGAGACGGTGAAGCGGGCGCATGAGCTGCAAGCCGATGGCTGGGATGGCATATTGCTAGGCTGTTATGGCGACCCGGGATTGGGCGCGCTGCGCGAGATCGTTGACATTCCGGTGGTGGGCGCGGGGCAGGCGACGGCGTTGATGGCGTCGGCTGTCGGGCGGCGTTACTCGGTTATCACGGTCACTGACAGCGTCATCGGACCGCTGGAAGAAACCATGCGCAATAGCGGCGGCGGCGACAAGCTGGCGAGTGTGCGCGCGGTGAATATCCCGGTGCTCGAATTGCATAAAGACCGCGAACTTGCGATCGAGGCGACGCTGGAAGAAGGTCAGAGAGCAATTGAAGAAGATCGCGCCGATACGCTGATCGTCGGCTGCATGAGCATGGGTTTTCTGGAGATTCCGGAAGCCTGCCAGGCCGAACTCGGCGTGCCCTTCTTGAATCCGGCGCGTGTTCAACTGAAGTTCCTGGAAGCGATGCTCGGCTCGGGGCTGAGCCATTCGAAGCAAGCCTATATGACGCCGCCCAAAATCGCATCGGGCGAGGCGAGCGGTCCGGCTGATTTGTATTACAGCAAGAATTGAGGGGGATGGAATGGGATATGTACTAACAGGCGCGACCCTGATTGATGGCAATGGCGGCGCGCCGCTGAATGACGCGGCTGTATACATTGAAGGCGAGCGAATCGCCTGGGTTGGCAAGGCTGATGATCTTCCGGCCGATGCGCAGAATGCGCAACAGGTTGACGTCAGTGGAAAATGGCTGATGCCGGGGCTGATCGACGCCCATATTCACATCTGTTATAACGGCAGCGATAGCGTTTTCACCTTGCTGGAAAAGCATCGCGATGATCTGGTGCTGGAAGCGGTCGATATTTGCGAGCGAACGCTGGCGCAGGGCGTGACCTCGATCCGCGATGTCGGCGGCGAGCAATATATCGAGATGTCGCTGCGCAGCGCCATCAACCGCGGCTTCATTCGGGGACCGCGCATGAAGCTATCCGGTCGCGTCATTTCGATGACCGGCGGGCACGCCCATTTCATCGCCCGCGAAGCTGATGGTCCCGATGAGATGCGCAAGGCGGCGCGCGAGCAGATCAAAGCGGGCGCCGACCTGGTCAAGCTGATGGCGACCGGCGGCAGCGCCACGCCGGGGCAGGATATCCATGCCAGTCAACTCACTGTGGAAGAGATCGCGGCGGTTACCGAGGTCGCTCATATGATGGGACGGCATGTGGCGGCGCACTGTCATGGCACGGGTGGCATACGCAATTGCATGCTGGGCGGCGTCGATACGATTGAGCACGGGACTTATCTCGATGAAGAAACCGCCGACATGATGGTGGCCAATGGCGCGCAGCTGGTGTTGACGCTGGGCGCCGGCAATCCTGATTTGGAGAGTTATCCGTTATCGCCGGTGCAGCAGGCTGACGCCGCACGCCGCAAACCGATGATCGAGCAGGGCGTCAAGCAGATTCGCAAGACGATCGCCCTTGCGCGTTCCAAAGGCATCTTCCTCGGCATAGGCACCGATGCCGGCGGCAATCCGTTGGCGCCGCACCGATTCGCCATGGCGCGCGAGCTTGAGCTGCTGGTCGAGAATGACCTGACGGCGCTGGAGGCGATCTCCGTCGGCACGCGCAACAACGCCAAGGTTTTGCGCTGGGACGATGAGATCGGCACGGTGGAAGCGGGCAAATACGCCGATTTGCTTGTGCTGGATGCCGATCCGCTGGTGGATATTCGGAATCTGCGGCAGATTGCCGCCGTCTACAAGGGCGGGGAAAAGGTGTAGGGGATGTCTACCCCCCTCGGTCCCCCCGAAGCATCGGGGGGAAGGTTTCGGCAAGCTCTGTCTCGAGTGGCAATAACCCAAGCATAAATCCTGACTCCGCTGGTTCGAAGCTCCCCTCCCTGTTGATACGGCGCGCGTAGGGCACGTAGACATAGCCCTTCGACACTCCGCTTCGGGAGGGGCTGCGCCGCGTAGACACAGGCGTACGGGGATGGGGTGAAAGAGGCACGGTGATGGCGACGATAGCAATGGTCGGCGACATATTTTTGCAGGAGGCGCTGCCGCAGACGGCGGAATTGGCGGCGGTCCGCGCGGTTCTTGGCGGCGTAGATATCGCCTTCGGCAACCTGGAGACGCCGGTATCCGAGCGCGGGACGCCGGTCGACAAGTGGATCAATATGCGCATGCCGCCTGCTCTGCTACCGGACGTAGTCGATCTGGGCTTTGACATCGTGACGCTGGCGAACAACCATATGTGGGATTTCGGCGAGGTTGCCTTCTTCGATACTTTGCGGCATCTCGATGAGCATGCTTTGCCCTATGTCGGCGCTGGGGCGGATCTTGATGAGGCTTGGGCGGCCGAGATCGTTTCCCTCGGCGACATCAGGGTCGCCTTTCTGGGCGCGAGTTCCACGCTTGGACCGGGTTCGGCTGCGGCTGAAGGGCGGCCGGGAGTGGCGCCGATTCAAGTCTCGGAGTCTTATCACTTGGATCCGCCCGCCAGCCTGGAGCAGCCGGGCAGCGCGCCCTACGTCTTCACGCGCGCCTGGCGCGAAGATTTGGAGCGAGCCATCGCCGCCATCAAAGAGGCCCGCGCTCAAGCCGACTTCGTGGCGCTGGCGCTGCATTGGGGTGTGCCGCCATTCTGGCGTCCGCGCTTTCAAGATGGCTTGGCTGATTATCAGATCGAGGTAGGCTACGCGCTGATCGAAGCGGGGGCTGATGTCATCGTAGGGCATCATCCGCATTCGCTGCAGGAGGTGGAGATTCATTGTGGCAAGCCGATATTCTACAGCTTGGGCAATTTCCTCTTTCACCACAACACGGGTCCGGTGAGCGAAACGCCGGTCAGCCGCCACGCGCCCTACTCCGTCAGCGTCGATCGCCGCAACCGCGAGTGGTCGGAAACGGTCATCGTGCTGGCCGAATTCAATGGCGCGGGCGAGGCGAGATTTACCTTGCAGCCCGCCCTGCTCGATTCGGACGGGAACCCGCAGCTGCTCGCCGGCGATGACGGGCGGGCGGTCATTGAGAGGCTTGATGAGATGTCGCCGAATGTGGAAATTCATTTCTGCGATGGATTGGGGCGCCTGCAATCGTCCTAATTCGAAGGTCGTACTTGTTTACTATCGCGAATTGACAGGTTATTTCTGCGAGGAGGTGGGTTACAATCAGCAAAGTCTCAAACGTGAGAGCGTTTCAGTTAATCGTGCCCGGTAAATTGTAAGGAGAAGTGCAAACCATGAGCAGAAAACTTGTAAGCCTAGCTGTCCTCACCATGATGATGCTGGTACTTGCGTTACCGGTAGCATCGCAGTCGATGGGCGAAGCCGTGCCGCCAATCATCGTGCATTCGGTGACGCAGGCTGAACGCCCGATTGAATACGAAACCACGCGCCTCGTCGTCGAGAACATGCGCGAGTTGGGGCTGGAAGTCGAGCACCGCGCCATACCCTGGGCGCAGTTGATTGATGAGATCTGGTACAGCCGCACGGAAGAGAGCGCCGCCGCCGATCGTCCCTTCCAGATGACACACTGGCGCATGGTTGGCCGTCCCGAGCGCTCCGATCCGGACGAATTCACCTACAACCTCTTCCATTCCAGCGTACGCGATGGCGGATACAATTTCATCGGCTACAACAATCCCGAGTATGACGCCCTGGCTGAAGCGCAGCGCGTGGAAGTTGCCGACAAGGAAGCGCGGCTGGACATCATCTGCGAGGCGCAGCAGATCATCCGCAACGATATGGTGAACGCCTACTTCATTCACCCGCTGACGCCGCAGGTGGTCAACACCCAGTTCTTCAATCCGGATAGCATTACCACGCAGGCAGGCATCGGCGTGCACAACTTCTGGACCTGGATTGGCATTGAGCCCACCGGCGACGACAAGACGCTGATCACTTCGACGACTTCCTTCCTGCAAGCCTTCAACCCGCTGGAAATCTCCGGCGATGCGCCCAGCCGCGTTACCGAAATGACCTGGGACCGCTTGATGCGCATCAACCCGATTGGCGTGCCCGAGCCCTGGGCGGCTGAGAGCGTCGTCTGGGAAGACTCGCACAATGTTGTCGTGACCCTGCGCGCGGGCATGAAGTGGCACGACGGCGAGGACGTGCAATCCGATGACGCCGCCTACTCGTTTGAAGCGGCGCTGGCTGGCACCACGCAGACGGACGAAGATGGCAACCAAGAATTCCGTCCGGAGGCGCCTGACTATCACCCCTTCGCCCGCAATGTCGCCAATATCGAAATCATCGACGACTTGTCATTGCGCTTTACGCTGCACAATCCTTCGGCCGCTTTCGAGACCAGCTCGCTGGCCAAGCTAAACTTGATTCCCAAGCATATTTGGGAACCGATCATCAATGACCTCTTGGAGCGGGATGACGCCGATGCCGATTCGATCCAGGAAGAAATTCCGATCGGTTCTGGCCCCTTCAAGTACGTCGCATTTGATGTGAATGAGTTCGTTTTCCTTGAGGCTTTCGATGATCACTGGGCGCGTCCCAATATCGATGCCTGGATAATGAACGTGCTGCCGAATCAGGAAGCGACGCTGGGCCAGATTCAAGCCGGCGAAATGAACTTCCTCTGGGAATGGCCTGGCGATCCAGGCGTTTTGCAACAGATTGTTGCTGACAACGAGCATCTCGATCTGTTCTCGGCGATCAGCATCGGCTTCAACTACTTCGCCTTCAACGTGCGTTATGCGCCTTTTGACGATGTGACGTTCCGTCAGGCGGTCGCGCATACCATCCCGCAGGAGTTCATCATCGACAACATGTTCAACGGCTTGGCGGCGCCGGCCGACAGTTTCGTCTCGGCTGCGCTGGAATACTGGCGCCAGTGCGACGACCTGCCGACCTACGAGTACAGCATCGAAGGAGCGCGCGCGCTGTTGGAAGGCGCAGGCTACAGCTGGGATGACGAAGGACGGTTGCATTACCCGGGGAACTAAGTTTTCCCTCCACAACCTAATGGTCTAGGTAAAGGGTCAGCCACCGGCTGACCCGTACACACATCACCAAAATCAGACGTTGTAGGGGCGATCCAGTGGGTCGCCCGCAAAAGCTAGTTTAGCGAGACATAAGGCATGAGTCGCGGCGTCGCCTATTACATTTTGGGGCGTTTTCTGCAGAGCGTGATGGTGCTTTGGATCATCGTCACGCTGCTTTTTCTGCTGTTCCGCCTGGCGCCAACCAATCCGCTGGCCAGTTATATCGACACGACCTTCACCAAACAGCAGGAAGCGGCGCTGCTGGCGCGCTTCGGGCTCGATAAGCCCCTCGGCGAGCAATACATCATTTACTTGGTGAATCTACTCAAACTCGACCTGGGCGATACTTTCAGTTATTCCGGCAAGTCCGTGCTGGATATCCTCGGCGCTGACTTGCCAAATACCATTTACTTAACGCTGACTTCGCTGCTGCTGGCTTACCTTGTCGGCGTCCTGGGCGGCATCGTGATGGCGGCTATGCGCGGTAGCACGGTCGAGCGCGTCGGCACAATCTTCACGCTGATGACGCGGGCGGCGCCTCAATTCTGGGTCGGCATGCTGCTGCTGACATTCTTCGCTTTCCAGTGGAAGCTGCTGCCTTCGTCGGGCATCGGACCGCCGATGGTGCGCTATCGCTGGGAGACCGAGTGGGACAAATTGATGTCGCCGGTGTTTTGGCGGCACATGATCCTGCCCACTTTTACGCTGGCGCTTTATCTGCACGGGCTGCCGCTGCTGCTGATGCGTTCGAATATGCTTGAGGTGCTGGATCAAGATTATGTGACGATGAGCCGGCTGGCCGGCTACAGCGAGTGGCGGGTGATGATCCATACCGCGGCGCGCAACGCGATGCTGCCGGTCTTAACGGCGCTGACGCTGGGCATCGGTTACAGTATCGGCGGCAATGTGGTGATTGAGCATGTATTCTCTTGGCCCGGGCTTGGGCGGACGCTGGTGCGGGCGGTGCAGCAGGCCGATTATCCGCTGGCGCAGGGGGCTTTCTTTTTGATCGCGGTAATCATCGTATTTATGAACTTTATCGCCGATATCATGTACAGCCTGTTGGACCCGCGCGTGGGCGCGTCGGCGCAGGCGCAGGTTTCTTGATGCGGAGGTAGCAGAACGATGCAACAAGAAGCGAGCATTCGCCGCGAGCCGCCCGGCAAGGCGGCGATGGAATTCCGGCAGGTCTCGGCCATCCGCCAATTGTGGGAGACCAACCTCGAAGTCTTCCAGCGCGACAAGATGGCGCTGTTTGGCTTATTCATCTTCGCAGTATTCGCCATCGTGGCGATTTTTGCGCCCCAGATTGCCCCGAACGACCCGCTGACGCCGCTCAAGAATAACGACGGCGACTGGATCAAAGACGCGATGCCTTATTGGCTGGCGGAGCCGGGCGAAGATGAAGCCGAGGGCTATGTCAACAACTTCCTGCTGGGCACGACGAACATCGGGCGCGACATCTATTCGCAGTTGATCCACGGATCGCGCTCGGCATTGCTGGTTGGATTTTCGGCGGCGGCGGCGGTGGCGGTAATCGGAACGGTCGTCGGACTCTTGGCCGGTTATTACGGCGGCTGGGTCGATGCGATCTTGATGCGCGCGGCCGATGTCGCTTTTGGCATTCCCTTCATCCCCTTTATCATTGTAGTTTCCGCCTTTCTCGATCCCAGCATTTGGAACGTGGTGGTGGCGATGGCGGCGTTGCTCTGGCGCGATACGGGCCGCGTCATCCGCTCTCAAGTGCTAGTCATCAAGGAGCAAGCCTTTGTCAGCGCGGCGCGCGTCTCCGGCGCCAGCGATTTGCGCATTATCTTTGTTTATATTGCGCCAAGCATCCTGCCGCTTTCTTTTCTGTATGGCTCCTTCGCCATCGCCTGGGCGATTCTGACCGAGGCGAGCGTCAGCTTCCTTGGCTTCAGCGATCCGGAGACGATCAGCTGGGGCTTCATGCTGCAGGATGCCTTCAACTCGCTGGCGCTCTCGCGCGAGGCATTCTATTGGATCGTGCCGCCGGGTCTCTGCATAATGCTTACCGTGATGGCGGGTTTCTTTATTGGGCGCGGGTATGAAGAGGTGCTGTTTCCGCGTTTGAGAAGGATGTAAGGCGGTGGAGGAATATGGCATGAAACGCGGCGTCGTCAAGGGCATAGAATTGGACACGGCATCCCCTTTCGAAGTCTTGTTTATGGCTGAAAACTATGCCGAAATGGTGTAGAATACATGGATAAATCAATGAAAGGCTTGACTGGCTCTTCCCAACCGCGCAGAAAGCCGCCGCGGTGAGCAGTCTGTTCTCACTGGCGCCATAGGCATGGAGAAAGACGACGTGTCTGAGGCTGAGTTGTCGCAGCGCCGCGCGCAGCAAGCATACCAAAACGAATCGACTGAGATTGATGTTCCAATACGTCGGAGCTTGCTAATGGAACAGATCAAAGAAAAGTGGGATTCAATTCTCATTCTTGTGGTTTTACTCGGCACATTGCTGGGCATTCTCAATCCTCGTTTTGACGCATTGGAGAGTCGCTTCGACGTTATGGAAAGTCGCTTCGACACCTTGGAGGCCAAAGTAGACGCGAATACGATTGCAATCACTGAACTAGACGGCAAGATCGATGCCGTAGAGGCGAAGTTCGATAACAAGTTCAATAACCTGGCAAATATGATGATTGTGGCGCATACCAACGGCAACGTCACAGAAGCAGAGCTGGTAGCGATCTGGGAGCGCGTTATTGAGCCGTAGCGCGGCGCGGCGCGTTACAAACAGATTGACATGACCATCCTCTCCATACGTGATCTCAAGGTCAATTACGCGACGCAGGACGGCACGGTCCAGGCGGTTGATGGCGTCTCGCTTGACCTCGAAGAAGGGCAACGGCTCGGCTTGATTGGCGAATCGGGCTGTGGCAAGACCACCTTACTCAAGGCGATCGTGCAGGTGCTGCCGCGCAATGGGCAGATCGTCAGCGGCGAGATCAAGTTTCAGGGCATGGATCTGCTGAAACTGCCGCCGGCGGAGATGCGTCAACTGCGCTGGCGCGAGATCGCCACGATCCCGCAGGCGTCGATGGATTCGCTGAATCCGGTGCAGCGCGTTGGCAGCCAGTTGACCAAACTGCTGCGCGTGCGGGGCGGCTATCGCAAGAAGGCGGCGCGCAAACGGGCGGTCGATCTCTTCGACATGGTCGGCTTGGACTCTGAGCGGCTGATGCATTATCCGCATGAGTTCTCCGGCGGCATGAAACAGCGCGCGGTTATTGCGATGGCGCTCGCGCTCGAGCCGAGCCTGCTGATCGCCGATGAGCCGGTGACGGCGCTGGATGTCATCGTACAGCATCAAATTCTCGAAGTGCTGCGCGCGTTGGAACGGGAACTCAACCTGACGGTCATGTTGATCACGCACGATATCTCGGTGGTCGCGCAGGTCTGTGATTCGGTATCGGTCATGTACGCCGGGCGCATTGTCGAGGAGGCGGCAGCCGAGCCATTCTTCGCTTCGCCCGCGCATCCCTACAGCCTGGGTTTGCAGCAAGCCTTCCCCAATCTGGCGCGGCCGCGCGATGTGCTGGTTTCTATCGAGGGGTATCCGCCAGACTTGCGCGAGCCTCCCGCCGGCTGTCGCTTTGCCGAGCGCTGCCCTTTCGTGCAGGATGATTGCCATACGATTGATCCGCAGTTGGAGGTGGTCGGCGACGGGCGCTTGGCTGCTTGCCTGCGCTCGAGCGAAATGGACAGCCTGCGCATACAGGCTGAGGACCCGACCCTTTGGCAGAATGTCGAAGTGGCGCGGGCCGCTGGCCAACCCCCCGCTAAATCCCCCCCCATCGGGATGGAGGGGGACATGCCACACCCGCCAACCGCGGTCCCTACTGACATGGAGGGGGAGGCGAGTGAGGTTGAGGCGCTGGATGACGACATCCTGCTTGAAATGAATGATGTATCGAAGCAGTTCAAAATTGGCGGCGGTCTAGCCGGGTTGCTGCGCGGCGACAAAGAGCAGACGGTTTACGCTGTCAACAATATCTCGTTTACGCTGCGGCGCGGCGAGAGTCTGGGCTTGGCTGGCGAATCCGGCTGTGGAAAATCGACTACTGGCAAGCTGTTGGTAAAGCTGCTTGACGCCAGCGATGGAAGCATCGTCTTTGATGGCGACGACCTGGCGCAGGTTGACGACAAGAAGCTGCTGGGCTTTCGCAGTCGCGTGCAGTTGATGTTTCAGAATCCCTTTGAGGCGCTTAATCCGCGTTTCACGCTTTACCGCTCGCTGACGGAGCCGCTAATCATCCACGGCTGGAAGGACGAGAGCGAGCGAACCCGGCGGGTGGTGGAGACGCTTGACCGCGTCAACTTGCGTCCGGCCGAGGTCTTCCTAGACAAATACCCGCATCAACTTTCCGGCGGGCAGCTGCAGCGGGTTGTCCTGGCGCGCGCGCTCGTATTGCATCCCGATTTTCTGGTGGCCGATGAGCCGGTTTCCATGCTTGATGTGTCGGTGCGTGCCGGCATACTAAACACAACGCGGCGCCTGGCGCGGGAATTGGGCTTGGCGACGGTGTATATCTCGCACGATCTGTCATTGCTGCAATACACATGCGACCGCATCGCCATCATGTACCTGGGCGAAATTGTGGAGATCGGTCCCAGCAATGAGGTCATCAACAATCCGCAGCATCCTTACACGCAGGCGCTAATCGCAGCGGTGCCGGTGCCGGATCCGACGATCGAGAATCCGCCGCTGCGCATTCGGGAAGGCGTGCCCCGCCCCACCGAGCAATTTCGCGGTTGCCCATTCGCGCAGCGCTGCCCGGAAGCGATGGAAGCCTGCCTGGATATTCGACCGCCCGCCATCGTTGACGAGCGAGGGCATCAGGCGCAATGCCACCTCTACGGCGAACATCGCGATTCGCCCAAGCTCGAGCGCCAAGCGGAGCTCGCGCGTTGAGAGGTACGTTTCGCCCCACATTCCATATTGTCTAGCAGCGGTATAAGATTTGCCGAGGTTGTCGCGCGCTCGACGGTTGGCCAGGCGACGCGATACAATTATGGTATGCAGCTCAGGCAAGCAATGATTTGACCTTTTCCGCCGGCGCCTTCATGCGCGTCATGGTCGTTCTTCTGTATGCGCCGATTTGCCTGGTCGCGCTTCGGCTGCTGCTTCCGCGCTTGGCGCCTGCGTCGCGGCTATTGGCGATCGCGATGCTGGCCGCCCAAATCCTGATGCTGGTTGTGGCGCTGGAGGATAGGCCCAGGTGGGAACTGCAAGGCTGGCTATGGCATCTGGATCAAGAATCAAGCATCCCCAACACCTTCGCATCGGTACAGTTGGCGCTAGTCAGCGGGACGGCGCTGGCAGCGGCCCTAATTGCTGGCGGGCGCCGCGCCATTTACCGTCTGTATCTGGTCGCAATCGGTCTGCTTTTTCTGTATCTGGCTTGGGACGAATACTTCGCCCTTCACGAGAACAATGTTGACTGGAAGCAACAGTATCTGGCGCTGGGGACAATCGTAGTCATCGCGACAATATTTGTGCGGCGGCGTTCGCAGCAACCCACAGACTTATGGCTGCGAGTTTTTCTTGCGGGCTTAGCCATTAGTGGGGTGGGCGCAATGGTTTTCAAGCTGCTGCCCTTGGCATGTGACGGCGTTGGATGGTTGCGCATCCAAGGCTGCCTGCAGTATGACTTCATTGAGGAAGCCGCCGAATTCATAGGCATATGGCTAATTCTCGTCGCCGCCCTCGGCGAGATAGCTGACATAGCGCCCAATCCTCGTCGTCTGATCCCGCTTTTCCTTTTCGCCTTGGCAGTGATATGGACTATTCTGCTCACTAGCGACGCCTGGCTGCCTCGACTTGAACTCCGTTTTCGGGCGAAGCCAGCGTTGATCGCGTTTGAGTCGGACCTCCGTTTGCTCGGCTATCACTTAAACTGGGATGCGGAATCGGTTGACCTGTGGCTGTATCCATCCGCCTGGCGCAGTCATTACGACGGCTTAGGTTTTTCCCTACATTTGATTGACCAAGCCAGTGGCCAGTCCATCGCCAGCACCGAAAGGCACACGCGCAGCCAAAAGCACCTGCTTCAGGCGCCCGGCTATGCCCACGTGTATCGGAAACTGATGGTCGTTGAGATTCCGCCGGCGGCGCCAACCAACCGCGCCTATTGGATTGCGCTTTCACTGTGGCGCGAAGCGAGTGGCGAGTTCAGGAGCCAAAAGGTCTTCGAGAGCGATCAGCAGTTGTTGAGCGAGACACAAGCGATCTTGGGCGAGTTCGCCTTGCCAGCAGCGTCATCCGCCGTCGCGGCCGCTCCGCTGGCGATATTCGACGGTTCGCTTACGCTGGGCGAGGTTGAACTGCCTCAGAGCGCGCGTCTCGGTGAAACACTGAATCTGGCATTCTTCTGGCAGGCTGATGCAGCCGGATCCGACGATTATGCGCAGTTTCTTCACCTAGGGCACATCGAAAGCGGCGAATGGTGGGTCTATGACCAGCAGCCGCTGGGTCCGCGATTGCCAACGCGGCTGTGGTATAGTGGATTAGCCGACAGCGAAATCTGGGCGGCGCCCCTGCCAACTGACCTGGCAGCCGGCGAATACGCCGCATTTACCGGTCTGTATCGCCTGAGCGACCGGGAGCGCGTGCCAGTAAGGGGCAGGGATGGAAAGCCCTTCGTCGACGCGCGCGTGCCCTTGGGTTTTCTGACCTTGGAGTGAGTAACTCGCCTGATGGATTCGCGCTCTGGCATGAAAATAAGGCTCGCCAGGATGCGCTGAAGTGACCTACACAAATGGATAGCATTGAACTTGCAGCGTCGCCAAAGACGCTAAACTATTTCTTTGCATCGCTGCTCTATATCCCCGCCTGTGTGATGGTCTACCGTTTGCTTTTCCCGCGCCTGACAGCGGACGCAAAAGCCTTGGCGCTGTTTACGCTGGTCGCGCAAATCGCGGTTCTTGTCGTCTGGCTGGAGGCGCAGCCCAATTCGGCGATGGAAGAGTGGCTCTGGGATATTGACAAGGAATGGAACATTCCTTCAGCTGTCGCTTCCACGCTGGTCGGGCTGATCGGGTTCGCCGCCTTGCTTGCCTTATGGGCTTCACGGGCTATTCCCAGGTGGCAGCGGCTCTGGCTGCTCGCGATTGGGCTGGCTTTCGTGATTCTCGGGCTGGAAGAGTTTCTCGACACGAAGCACTCAAATCTGGATTGGCCGCTGTATTACGCCGCGGTCGGAATTGTCTTGGCATGCGCGACGATTGCTGTCGCCCGGCGATCGGCGCGACGGCAAAGACTGTGGCACCTATGCCTGTTCTTTGGCTTGGCGCTTATGGCGGTCGGCGTCTTTCTGATCGACGAAATGCCGCTTAACTGCGACATGTTCGCTTTCCTTAGAATTGATGGCTGCCTGAACTATCAGACGGTTGAGGAAGTATTCGAACTCTTGGGGAGCTGGCTGGCGCTCGTAGCCATGCTGGGACTCTTATCCGATGCTGTACCACAGCCGAAGACGGTCTACCGTTGGATTCTGTTTGGCTTCCCAGCGCTTTGGCTTGCGCTGATGGCGCTTGTCTCCCCGGTTTCCAAGTTCAAGTTTTCGCTAGAGGCTCAGCCGGCGGCGGTGGAATTTGAAACGGGCGCGCGACTGTACGGATACGAATCGGACCGCAACGGACGCCCTATCGCCGGCTACTTTTACATCTCGGAAGCGGTGCTCGCGGCGGACTTGGGCTACTCGGTTCATCTGGTTGACCAGGTCAGCGGCGCGTCAATTGCCAGCCAGGACCGTTGGGCGAGTCGCGAGCATGCCTTCTTCTTGAGCGGGAAGAGTTATCTGCGCGTCTATTACCAACTGCTGCGCGTGTTGATACCGTCAGAGGCGCCTGCCAATCGCGCGCTGTGGGTCGTGCTAACGCTGTGGCGCAAAGAAGGCGAGTCTTTCGTTCCGCTCAAGATTTTATCCAGCGATCAGCGACTGCTAAGCGATACGCAAGTTGTCTTGGGTGAATTGGTCTTGCGGGCGGATTCGGAAGCCAGCCCAACTGACGCGGTGGCGATCTTCGACAGGGCATTCCGCCTGGGCGCAGTCAATTTGCCGCAGCGCGTCAAGGCTGGCGCCGCCCTGCCGATTACCTTTGATTGGTACGCGGATGACGGCAGAGATTTAGATTACACACAGTTCCTCCATTTTGTGCAGGAAGATAGCGGCGGGCAGTGGGGTTATGATCAGCAGCCTTTGGGCGCCCGTCTGCCGACTCGGTTATGGTATAAAGGCTTAGCCGACAGCGAAAGCTGGGCGGTCTCGATCCCCGCCGATCTTGCGCCCGGCAAATACGCTGTTTATACCGGATTGTATCAAGCGAGAAACCAAGAGCGTTTGCCCGCACGTGATTCGGATGGAAGGCTGTATTCGGACGGGCGTGTGCCGCTTGGCTATGTAAGCGTAGAGCGATGAAGAGACCCCAAGCGCTGGCATGGCTCTGAGACTCCTAGCGCTGCGCGGCGCAGCGATGCGGGGCTAACGATATGGCGGACGGCTCAGTCATGGTTGCTCCGGCAACCTTGATTCGGTTATTTCTCCTGCTTTTGTATTTGCCGATATGTCTCGTCGTATTCCGCCGGCTGTTCTCCGGTCTGTCGTCCACGTCGAGGCAGCTTGCGACCATTGTTCTGGCTGCGCAGCTATTCGTGATTCTGGTGTCGCTGGAGCTCGAGCCGTCCTCAAGTTTCGAATATTGGCTCTGGCATCTGGACCGGGAATGGAATATCCCTTCGACGCTCGCCTCGCTGCAATTGGCTTTCGCAGGGGCGGCGGCGGTGGCGGCGGCATCGCTCGCGAAGCCGAGAAGGACACCGGTCCAACTCTACCTGCTGTCGGTCGGACTGTTGTTTCTGTTTCTGGCGCGCGATGAATATGCCAATCTTCACGAGATGGTTCCGCATTGGGAGGGATATTACGCAGCGCTTGGCGCTTTCTTGGTTGTGGCAACGCTTGCGCTCGCCTGGCGCTCGCCGCGGCAGCACTGGAGATGGCACGGGTGTTTCCTGGCCGGTTTGGCGATGAGCGGCATTGGCTCGGTCGCATTCGAAGCGGAAAGGCAGATCTGCGGCAATTGGGGCGTCTTGCGCATTAACCCTTGTTTCGACTTGTACACGATTGAGGAACCGCTCGAGTTTGCCGGGATATGGCTGGTCCTGGTCGCGCTGCTGGGGCATTTTTCCGCCGTTGCGCCGGCGCCAACCCGCCGCATCCGCCTCGCCCTTTTCGCCTGGCCCCTGGTCTGGCTGCTCCTGCTATTCCAGAGCGGGGCAATCCTCCCGATCACCTCACAGGCGGTTGCGCAGCCGGCTGCGGTCGACTTTGAATCGGGCATGCGCCTGCGCGCCTATCGCCTTGAAAGAGGCAGCGACGAGCTTGCCATTCACCTTTTCTTGTCAGCGCGCGCTTGGGATGACGGCAGGTATGGATACTCCATTCACTTGATTGACCAAGCCAGAGGGCGCTCTGTCGCCAGCCATGATACCTACTTGCATCAGCGACTGGAATTTCTGCTGAGTCCAGGCTATCAGCCGGTTTACCGTCAGTGGTCGCAGCTGACCATCCCGCCGGATGCCAACCGGAATCGCGCGCTTTGGATCGCGCTTACCCTTTGGCGGGAAGAAGGCGGCGAATACTTGTCGCTACCCGTGATCGCCAGCGATCATCGCCTGCTGAGTGATACGCAGGTCGTCCTAGGTGAATTCGCGCTGCAAGCCGAGCCGCGCCAAAGGGCAATATCTCCCATCGCTGTATTTCAAAATGGCTTCGCGCTCGAACGCGTTGACATGCCCGCTAAGGTAAGAGCGGGTCAGACGATAAACGTTGCCTTCTCTTGGCACAGCAGCGCTGAAGACAAGACAGACCTTGCGCAGTTTCTGCACTTTGTACACGCAGACAGCGCCGCGCAATGGGGTTATGATCAGCAGCCGCTGGGACCGCGTTTGCCGACACGCTTGTGGTATATTGGCTTGTCCGCCAGCGAGACTTGGCAGATACCGCTTTCGGCTGAACTCTCGTCGGGAGAATACCATGTCTTTACCGGACTGTATCGCATCAGCGACGGGGAGCGCGTCCCGGCAAGCGATTCGCTCGGTACGTCATTTGTCGACGCGCGCGCGCCATTGGGCAGTCTCGTCGTGGAGTAAGGATCGCTGTTGAAAGTCTTGCACGATCAATCGGGGGCGCCTGTCGCCTTGCCGCGCATGAGAACCGTCTTCTAATGGTCGCCAACGAATTCGCGATTACCACCTATGCGCTGACCCGCATTCTCATCACGCTGGCCTATGCTCCCGTCTGCCTATTCTCCTATTGGCGGCTGATACCGCGTTTGTCGCCCAATGCCAAGCTTCTGGCCAACGCCATGTTGGCGCTACAGATCCTCGTAATGCTGCTTGCGCTGGAAGCGAGAACCTCGTCGATATTTGATCAGTGGCTGCTGGACTTGAACGGCGAATGGAATATCCCGACGACTTTCGCTAGCGCTCAGCTGGCGGTGGTTGTCAGCGCGGCATTTGTAACTGCCTGGCGGGCGACGTCTGTCTCACGCGGGCGGCGGCTGTACCTGTTTGCGGCCGGTCTGTCGATGCTTTTCTTCTTGCTGGATGAGCACCTCAGTTTGCATGAGTCAAACCAAAGGGTGGTAGCGCTGAACATCGCCTTGGGCGCCGCCCTGGCAGCGGCAACCCTGGCCTTTGCCTGGCGCTCGTCTTCTCGCGAAAGGGTTTGGCATATCTGCCTGTTGGTCGGTTTAGGCATGGGCGGCATTAGCGCCCTGGCAATCGACAAGATGGGCGCGACCTGCGATCAATTTGGACCGCTTATTCTCGATGGTTGCGTCTTCTACTTTCCATTGGAAGAAGCCTTGGAGCTGTTGGGTATCTGGCTGGTACTCGTCGCCATCCTGGGGCATTTCTCCGCGGCCGCGCCGGTAATTGCTTGGCGCGCCCGTCAAATCTTGCTAATGCTGCCCTTCGTCTGGCTTTGCCTTTATTTGGCTTATGCCCTGTTCCCTCGGCTGGAATTGAAGCTTTTGGCGCAGCCGGCATCTATAGACTTTGAACGTGGAATCCAGTTAGTTGGCTATCGGTTGGAGACGAGCGCCGGCGGAAGCCGCGTACACCTGTACGCGACCGCCGAGCAGCAAGATTTCATCGGGCTAGGATATTCCATTCATATCGTTGACCAGGTCAGCGGCGAATCCCTTGCCAGCGACGATAAATGGGCCGACCGCCACCATAGCCTCTGGTTCCTGGGCGCCGATTACATGCCGGTTTATCGCCAAACGATGGAAGTAATCTATCCGCCGCGGATGCCCGCCAATCGCGCGCTATGGTTAGTCTTGACCACCTGGCGCATGAAGCGCCGCGATTTCCGCAGCCAGCGGGTAGTCGCCAGCGACCGCAGGCAGCTTGATGAAAGCCAAATTGTCCTGAGCGAATTCGTCTTGCCAGCAGCGCCCTCGACCCCGGCGGCTGCCCCATACGCGACGTTCGGCAATGGATTCAGTCTCGATGCGACCGCGCTGCCGGAAGTCGCCCGCAGTGGCGATACGCTAACGGTTCGGTTTAGCTGGCGCAGCGAGCGCGACAGTCGCGAGGACTTCGTGCAGTTTCTGCACCTCGGGCATAGCGAAAGCGGCGAATGGTGGGTTTATGATCAGCGCCCCTTGGGTGCGCGCTTGCCAACGCGGTTGTGGTATAGTGGCTTGGCTGACAGCGAGACCTGGATGGTTCCGCTGCCAGCAGATCTGGCGTCGGGGACATACAGCGTTTACACCGGGATCTATGGCATAAGCGACAAGGAGCGCGTCGGGGCCAGCGACGCAGAGGGGAAACCTTATCTTGACGCGCGCGTGCCGCTTGGTCAGTTGCTCATCGAGGATTGAAGGCTTGCTTATCGGACGGACGATTGGGGAATCGCGATGAATACCATGCGAGCGGCTGTCTTTCATGAACACGGCGAGCGCGATGTCATTCAATTGGAACAAGTGCTCATTCCGCTGCCGACCAAGGATGAAGTACGGATCAAGGTCCATGCTTGCGCCCTTAACTGGCTTGATGTCGGCATTCGCCGCGGACCGCAATTTGGCGCGGTGCCGCTGCCCTTGACCACCGGCGTCGATGTCTCGGGCCTCGTTGACGCGGTCGGCTCAGACGTAAGCGGCTGGAGCGCCGGCGACGCTGTAACATTCTATTCGCTCGTGACCTGTGGCGAATGCGAGTTTTGTCGCGACGGCGCGATCACAGTTTGCCCGCAGCACAAGATCATTGGCGAGCATACGAATGGCGGCTTGGCCGAATACATTGTCGTGCCGGCGCGGAATTTGATCGCGAAGCCGGATAACTTGACGCATATTGAAGTGGCGGCGCTGCCGGTCGTGTCCAAGACCGCTTGGCACATGCTGATCGGCGTCGCCCATCTGCAGGCGGGGGAGACTGTTTTTATACCGGGCGCGGGAGGCGGCGTCGCCTCAATGGGGATACAGATCGCCAAGTACGCCGGCGCGACCGTCATCGCCAGCACGTCAACAGCAGAAAAAACGGAGCGCGCGCGCGAATTGGGCGCCGATCATGTGGTTAACTATCGCGACGACAATTGGGTTGAGCAGGTGATCGCCTTCACCGGCGGCCGCGGCGTCGATGTGGCGCAGGACCTCGTCGGCGCCATGACCTGGGCGGATTCGCTGCGTACGCTGGCGCGCAATGGACGGCTGGTCGTATGTGGCTCGCATTCAGGCAGAAACTTGAATCTGCAGATTCCCCAGATTTATCATCGGCAGCTGAGCATCTTAGGTTCCAATGGCGGCACCTTCAATGAGCTGCGTCACTGCCTGGAGTTGGCGAATCGGGGCATATTGAAGCCGGTGATTGACCGAGTGCTTCCGCTGGAGCAGATCCGCGAAGGGCACCGCATCCTGGAAGAGCATGATCACTTTGGCAAGGTTGTGATTCAAGTCGCATAGACCGGAGAGTAGTGCTTCGGAAATTAAGGACGCGCGGAGATGAGCACAAAGCCCAACATCCTGTTTGTGATGACAGATCAGCAGCGGAGCGATACCATTCGCGCCCTGGGCAATCGCGAGATTCGCAGTCCGGTTCTTGATTCGCTGGTCCAGAGCGGAACAGCCTTCACCAATTGTTACAGTCCCTCGCCCGTTTGCGTCGCCGCCCGCAGCGCGACGATCACCGGTGTACCGCCCCATCTGAACGGCTGCACTTCGAATAATGAATCGCCGCTGGGCATGCAAAGCATCATGCAGGTTTTGCAGGCGGCCGGTTATCGGACACACGGCATCGGTAAAATGCACTTCAATCCACAAGCCCATGCTATGTGGGGTTTCGATAGCCGCGACATCTCGGAAGAAGGCGCGCGGTTGCAAAGTAGCCGAAACGACTTTCATGATTATCTCGCCGAGAATGGCTTCGGACATGTGCTGGAACCGCAGGGCTTGCGCAGCGAAATGTATTACATCCCGCAGCCGTCTCAGCTGCCAGCGGAACATCATCATACGACCTGGGTGGCCGACCGCGCCATAGACTTCCTGCGCCAGCGCGATGGACAGCAGCCCTTCTTCCTCTGGGCCAGTTTCATCAAGCCGCACCCGCCCTTTGAGTCGCCGGTTCCCTGGAACAAGCTCTATCGCGCGGCTGATATGCTGCCGCCACGCCGTCCGGTCGGCTTTGAGCAGCTGCTGACTTGGTGGAATCATCATCAGAATCGCTATAAGTACCGCGACAAGGGCTATGACGAAATGCTGCTCCGCACGATGAAGGCGATGTATTACGCTTGCATCTCCTTCATTGATTATAATCTTGGACGCATTCTCGAAGCGCTGGGCGATGAAATCGAGAATACCTTGATCCTCTACACCTCCGATCATGGCGAGATGCTGGGCGATTACGGCAGTTTTGGCAAGCGCACGATGCTGAATCCGGCTGTGAAAATCCCGCTCATCATGCGGGCGCCCAATGCCGCGAATCCGGGTCAGCGCATAGATACGCCGGTCAGCCTGCTCGATGTTTTCCCGACCTTTGCCGCGGCCGCTGGGGTAGACATCCCCAGACCTTCACCAGAAGGCGCCAACCTGCTGGACATTGAAGCCGGCGAAAGCAAACGCGAGTTTGTGATCAGCCAGGTCGGCGAAGGCAATATAGGGCTCTACATGATCGCCGGGCGCGACCTGAAATACATTTACTCAGCAGCCGACAATAAGGAGTGGCTCTTTGACCTGCGGATTGATCCACAGGAGACGAAAAACTGGGCGGGCAATTCGCGTTATGAGGCAGAATTGCGCGCTATGCGGGACAGGCTCATCGGACGCTTCGAGCACGATCGCTATGACCAGGCGGTTCACAATGGCGCATGGCGCGAATACGAGCCGCCGGCTTTCCCCGATCCAGCTGGCGACGATGGCTTGCTTTTCCAGGACGCGCCGCATCTGCCGGAACTGCTGCGCGCGCTGGGACCCTATTACGATCCGTAGCCCGGTAGACGCGTTTTCTGAAATCCGCAACCGGGACTCCTTCTCAACATCCGCACATTACAATTGCAGCGCGCCATCTGATAGAATCGCGGCAATTCACCAACAACAGTAGAAAGCGACAGACGTAAAATGATGAGAATTAGCGCGTTTGGCGACGAGATCGCGGTCGATTTTGAAGAGCAGCTGCTTGTCCTGAAACGACTTGACATACCACTGATCGATATCCGCGCCGCCTGGGGGATCAACTGCTCGCTATTTGCGAACGACCACATTGAGAAGATCAAGGCGCTTTGCACCCAACATGGCATAACCGTTAGCTGCATGGGCAGCCCCATCGGCAAATCACCGATTGCCGATCCGATAGAAATAGAAAGCGAGCGCCTCAAGACAATTGGCGAAACGGCGCATCAACTCGGCACCGGGAATATTCGCCTGTTCAGCTTCTACCCGGAAGGCGATATTGACGATGCCGCGACTCAAGAATCGATCGAGCGCTTGACGGTTCTGACGGAGATCGCGGCGGAGAATGATCTGCAACTGCTGCTGGAAAACGAGAAAGGCGTGGTCGGCGATATACCGGAGCGCTGCCTGCAACTGATGCGCGCCATTGATTCACCCCATCTGCGCTTCATTTGGGATCCGGCCAACTTCGTGCAATGCGGCGCGGTCAAGCAGGTGGATCGCTGGTGGGACGAATTGCATCCCTATATCGGTTATATCCACATCAAGGACGCGCGCCTCGCAGACAACTCGGTCACGGTCGCTGGCGAAGGCGATGGACAGTTGTTGGCTCTGCTAACGCGCTTGCAAGCGACCGGTTACGAAGGCGTCCTGTCGCTGGAGCCGCATTTGCTGGAGGCGCGGCATTCAAGCGGGTTCAGCGGCGCCGACGGGATGGAAGCGGCGGTCGGCGCGCTGCGGAAGCTAATGGCGGAGGCGGGGATTGCGGAGGGGTGAATCCCCACTTAAGCGCGCTTGTCGTTGGGTCATCATGCGGTGACACCGGTTAGACCGATGGCAGCAGTTCGAAGAATTTGCAGTGGTCAGGACGAAAGATGCTGAAGTCGCGCCGGTCGAAGGTGGCGATTCGATTGATGTCAAGTCGCTCGGCAATCGCCATGATGCAGCAGTCGACGATGTCGAATTCGGCGCTGGAATAGGTTGTGGCGATTTCGAGCATCCGTGCCAAGTCGGACCTAGTTAGTCGCTCAAAGGGCACTTCATAAGCGTTGATGCGCTCAAGCAAAACGTGTACTCCAGCGTAGCCAAAATCGCGACGGAACAAATATCCGAGTTCGGGCAAGACAATGTCCGGAACGACCATGATGTCATGATTCGCGGCAGCAAAGGCCCTGGCTTCGCGGCTGTAAGGATCCCGCGCATTGAAGAGCGCGAATATGAAACTACTGTCCGCAAGTACAGTCACGAGGTAGGACGTTGCCTAAGATAATCGGCGTATTCAGAATTCAAGATCTCACGGCTGCGTTCAGCGGTATCCGTCGGTTCAGCCGAGGACAATCCAGCTTCAATCGCCATCTTCGCAAAGTCGGCGAGGGTGACGCCTTTCCGCCGACTGATGTCAAAATCATCAAGCATGGCGCCGATCAATTCCTCAATCGTCTGATTTCGCTTCTGTGCGAGCTTTTCCAGTTGCAGACCAACTTCATCCGAGACTTCGATATTCATGTTTGGCATCCCTTTGGTCGCGAATTTACTGACTTGCGCCCACATTATACCTGGAAAAGCAAACAATCTAAAGATGCTCGGCTCGGTCTCCAACGGCGCCTAGCCCAAAATCAACACATGCACCTCGCGCGGACCATGCGCGCCCTTGACCAGTTGGTGGGCGATATCGGCCGTCTTGCTGGGACCGGTAATCACAGTGGTATTGCTCGCTTCCGTGAAAGCAGGATAACCGGCGTCTTTTTGCATCCGCTGCCAGGTTTCCAGGTCGGGCAAGATTTGCTCGGCGCGCAGCAAAGCGATATGCACATCCGGCAGCAAAGAGGTGTTGCGATAACGGCCCGCGCCGCTCTCCAAAATCAGGCTGCCCGTGGCGGCCAGCGCCGCATTCACGCCGGTGATGCCCACGCGAACATCTCCGTTGTTATGCCCAGCTGCCGTTACGCCCAGGGATTCCAGCATCCCATGCAATCCGTCCAACGGGATCGCGCTCTCCTCCCAACTTAATACGGACCGATCGTCGCCGATCAGCTCCATAATCTGTTCAAAAGCGGCGTTCTGATCAAGCTGGTACACGAAGCAGCCGACAGCTTCGGCCTCCGCGGTGAATAGCTGAACCTGCGCCTGCGCTGATAGGTCTCGCAGCGGGATCATGTGGCGGCGTGCGCGAATCGGCTGCACATCAGTAAAGGGTTTCCGCGTCTGACGCAGCTTGCCTAGGATTCGATCACGCGCGGACACTATTGCGCTCCTTGACGGGTCTGTGTCGAAGGTCTGTGTCTACGCGATCTACGCGACCCCCATAACTGCCGAAACGGCTTGGGCGCGAAATCGGGGAAATCCCGGTGCTTGCTCCAATTGCCCAGCACGCCGGGCATATAATCGCCCATGATCGCTTGACCCGCGCGCGCCGCTTTTCCGCCAAGCGCGAAGCGCCTCGGCGAGGTCATGCCAATCGCCCACATTTTCATCGCCGCGTCCCAGCCAGCCTTCGATTCACCCTCGCGCACCAAATCCCAGCGCAGATCGAGCAGCATGCGCGGCAGGTCGATATCCACCGGGCAAACCTGCTTGCAACTGCCACAGAGACTGCTGGCGTGGGGCAGCGGCGTCGCGTTCTCCAATCCGACGAACAAGGGCGTCAATACCGCGCCTATCGGTCCCCCATATACCCAGCCGTAGGCGTGCCCGCCCATGGTGCGATAGACTGGGCAGGCGTTTTGACAGGCGCCGCAGCGAATGCAGGAGAGCACTTCCGCATATTTGGTCGCGTAAATGTCCGAGCGACCGTTATCAACCAGGATGACGTAGGCTTGTTCGGGACCGTCTTCCTCGCCAGCGTGCGAAGGTCCGTTCAGGATATTGGTATAGACGGTCATCTTTTGCCCGGTGGAGCTGCTGGGCAGCACTTGCGTCAGCGTGATGTAGTCTTCGACTGTATCGACGATCTTTTCGATCCCAACCAGGGCAACATGCACGCGCGGCAGCGAAGTGCACATGCGGCCATTGCCTTCATTCATCACCAAGCCGATCGATCCCGTTTCAGCGATGAGGAAGTTGCCGCCGGAGATGCCCATATCGGCGCTGAGAAAATCTTCACGCAGCATCCGCCGGGCAAAAGCCACCATCTCCTCGGCGTTATCGGTGGGCGCCATGCCCAGTTCCCGCACAAATACATCGCGGATTTCCGCTTTCGTCTTGTGCATAACCGGACCGACGATGTGGCTGGGCGTTTCGCCCGCCAGTTGGATGATGTATTCGCCCAGGTCGGTCTCGACCACGTGTAAGCCGGCCTTTTCCATCGCTTGGTTGGTGCCCAGTTCCTCGGTCAACATGCTCTTGCTTTTGGTGACCGTATGCGCTTGGTGACGGCGAGCGATATCCAACACCAATTGATTCGCCTGCGCCGCGTCTTCCGCCCACTCCACGAGGTAGCCATTCTTCTGGAGATTGCGCTCGGCTTTCTCCAGCAAATCGGGCAGATCGCGCAGGGCGCGGCGTTTCGCTTCGGCCGCTTGTTGGCGCATGAATTCGCCGTGTTCGTCGCTATGGGCGAACATGGTGTCCAGACGCCGATAGTAGGCGGTTCGTGTGCCCTCGCCGATGGCATGCTGCAAATCGTCGTTGTGCAGCGCGATATCAGCCAGCGCGATGAAGTCGTTGGATTGCACGTCCTGCGTCATGCGCCTCCGCCTCCCAGCCCTTGCGCCAGCACATCGGCCAAGTGTACAACCCGTTTCCCGGATTTATTGCGTGACAGCCCGCCGTTCATTTGCGTCAGGCAACTGACATCGCCGGTTACGATCGTATCGGCTTCCGACGCGTTAATATTGTCGATCTTGTTCGATAGCATCGCGTTGCTGATATCGGGCATCTTCACGCTGAACAATCCGCCGAAGCCGCAGCAGACCTCGCATTCATTCAGTTCGCGCAGTTCAGCATTGCCCAGATGCGCAAGCAGGTCGCGAGATGCTTGCCCCAGCCCCAAACCGCGCAAGCCGTGGCAGGCGTCGTGCATGGCGAAGGACCGCTTTTCGGGCAGCGTCAAATTGAGATTCGCCATGCCTAGCCCATCGACCAGAAATTCGCTGAACTCCCAGGTGATTGACGCGGCTCGCTGCGCTTGCTCGTAAGGCTCGCCATCTTCCGGGGCGAAGAGATGCGGATACTCGTGGCGCACCATCGCCGCGCAAGAGCCCGAGGGCGTCACAATTACCTCGGCGTCCTGGAAAGCTTTGAAGAAGTGCTTGGCCACCGTCCGCGCTTCATCGCGATAACCGGCGTTGAAAGCCGGCTGGGCGCAGCAGGTCTGGTCGGGCGGGAAGTCGACTTGGACGCCGACATGCTCGAGGATATCGACGGCAGACATGCCCGTCTGCGGGTAGATCATGTCGACAATGCAGGTGACGAAGAGGGAGACTCGTTTGCCGATTGGCGATTCGCGCGCGGGTAATGCCATGCGGGTCGCTTTCTCTTTGGAAGATGGCGTAACGCCGAGTAGTGTACCGAAAAGACGCTGCACAAGCTATTGCGCGTCACTGTATTGCCACGAATTGCCAACCTCACGATTAGTCTACGCTATAGCGAGCCAACTGGCGGCGCCTAAGTCAATGTTCTACATTCTGTGGAATTGTTTCTGCGGTATTCAAGGCGGAGCTTATGTTAGCCTTCATTTCCAAATGCGGATTGCTCATTCTATTGCTGGTCGCAGGCATCAGACCCTTGGCTCAGGATGCCACCGATAAAGAAAACACGGAGCTATCGTGTACGCTCGCGGAACAAATCATGTCTTCTAACACGGGCGAAAAGGTCGGCGATTGCCCGATACTGGAAGGTATGGAAGTCTTTTTGTTGCGCGAGGACATCGTCTTGACGGAACGGCTTCCGGCAATCACCTCGAATTTCATCATTGACGGCAACGGCCATACCATCAGCGGAGACAACCGATTCCGCATTTTTGAGGTCGATGGCGGCAGACTTACAATCTTGAACCTTCACATGTTGGACGGAAAAGCCGGACTGGGCAGCGCGATTTTTGCCGATCGAGGCGCAACTGTGTACTTGGAATCGAGCAGCGTCAAACGCAGTGTGGCGACATACAGCGGCGCTGTTTTTGCTCGCTACAGTCAACTTTATGTCAACAGTAGCGAATTTTCCTGGAATTTCGCTGATACAGGCGCGGCGATTTACGGCCCAGCCAGCAACATCCAAGTCACGCTTAGCCGATTCGAGGGGAATGGCTCGCGCAAAGGCGGCGCAATTTACCACTATGTAGGACGCGCTACAATCAAAAACAGCGAGTTCCACAATAATACGGCGAGCAAAGACGGGGGCGCCATGATCAATGCGCACGGTGTGCTGCAGGTCCGCGATAGCGTTTTCAGCCAAAACTCAGCGTCTGCCGGCGGAGCGATCCACAGCCTCGGTTATGACAGCCTGCTAACCGTTGCAAAGAGTCGCTTTGATCACAACAAGAGTAGCGGAGAGGGTGGCGCCATATCTGCCTATAGTGATGACGTATTTATCAGCGACAGCACGTTTGAAAGTAATTCAGCAGGAACACTGGGAGGCGCTATATTCACTAAAGGCGGGGCGTTCCTGCTTAGCTACAGTAGCCTTCACCTTAACAAAGCCAAAGAAGGGGCTGGCATCTATGCCGACGGCGTCAGCGTCACCATTCTGAACGCGGTTGTCGCCGACAACATCTCAACTGAGAGGGGCGAACAGCTTTATTTCTCCGAAAGCGACGTGCGCTTCCTGGACATTCGTGAAGGTTGACGGATCATATTCACCCAGACTTCGCTCAATGTCCGCGTTTTCGGATTGCTTGCTTTGAGCATTGTCAATGTAATCCGCCAACTTTGGAATCGCCTCCCCCTGACGCATCACCATCTCCGCCGGATTGCCGATCTCGCTCCAGGTCTGAAAAAGATAAGCCAAGTCCGCCGCCGCCGTCTCCAGCGGATCGGCCGGCGCCACATATTCCGGGTTGCGCGTGGGTTCAAGCGGGATCAAGGCCTCGCCGATACGCGCGTAGCGATGCAACGTGCCATCCGGATTGGCGACAAGCAGGATCTCCGCTTTTAACCAGTCGGCCGCATCGATATCCGCCAGGGAGGCCGCGCTATTGTTCGGATGATGGTGAAGCAAAGCAATATAGCGGTCTTCCACCAGCTTCTTTTGATCATCCTGCAAGGTGACGGTGTCTCCATCGCCATAGCGAACAAACAAAGTTTCGCCCCGGTCCGGGTCAAAATGTGGGTATTACGTTGATTGTGCCTTGCTGGTGATAAAGACTATTTTTACTTGTACTTGTCCGGCAAATACCCATCGCAATCGAGGTATGCCCCGCTGACACGCCAGCCATCGCCATCGCGCACCAGCGAATAACACCGCCTAAGATAGCTTCCTGGTATTCCGTTGCGATCGGTAATTATCGGACGCTGCTCCAATTCGACAACGGCAAACTCATCTGTCTGCTTCACGACTTTAAAGTAATCGCCAATAACATGGGGCGGGATGCTGCCGTTACAGTGTCCTTTGTCGCAATGGTCAATCTTGGATTGCAAACGGCTTTCCGTGACAACATTCTTCAGGACGCTAGTGTTGCCCGTGAGATTAGCTAAATCATCGCCGAAATAGTATGTGTCCATCACCAATCGAAGTTGATCTTCTCGAACAAAAGGACTGCCACCATATCTTAATTCAGCCCAGAATAGCGACACGGCACAGCCCAGCATCACCCCCAACGCTACCAGACAGCCAAGGCTGAATCTATTCGACTTGCGTGTCACCTTGGATTTCCGTTCTGACTTCATCAATCAGGGCCTCGAAATCTTCAGCCCACCTGATTTCCTTGCGCGTATCGTCACTGAACTCATTTGGATCATACAACACTTCCCTGGGTTTTGCACTGCGGTTGGCATGATAGGCGATGACAAAGGCTATGCGCTCTTCTTCAGTTTTAAGCTTTGTATATTCGGGCAATTGCATTGCTATCGCCACTTCTGCCGCGATCAAGCCAAGAGTCGGCTCGTACAATTGTTGGATTGCGCCTCCTTCAGGTCCCGAAAACTCAGCAAGTTGCATTCTCCACGCCCCGTGTTCCTCATTTCTTGGCGGAATGACGGTGGTTGAATAATACTGATGATTTCGTTCAATGTTCACAAAATGTAGGGTCTGTGCCGATTCCGCAGTCCTTTCGTGAATCCCTTTCGAAAAAGGGACATCGCCTAACGTTGCTGGAATATCAAAACCAAGCAGGGGCGCGTATATACTCATGCCCAATCGCTGCGCATCTTGCTCAATCCTCGCTAACGCCTCTCTGTTTATTGCTCCTATGCCAAATGAAGGGTCTCCATCAATGGCAGAAACGATGGGATTGATAATGCCCGAAAAGAAGTTTACAGCCCCTTTGAACCAATCGAAATTGCTTTGATATGCTGGATGATCTGCGTTTTCTAGGCTGCCCCGGGCACTCAATTCTCGATAAATGATCGTGTACACCATTGCGTTGTGCAAGAGCGGGTCTTCAACTTCGTATTCGTTGGCGACATCTTCCAGAAAAACGATGGCGGCAGGATCGAAAAAGAAGTCCTTCACCAATCTGGAATCCAGATTGATAGAGTATTCCTCTTCAGTAGCCTCCCCCTGACGCATCACCATCTCCGCCGGATTGCCGATCTCGCTCCAGGTCTGAAACAGATAAGCCAGTTCCGCCGCCGCCGTTTCAACGGGATCGGCCGGCGCGACAATATCGGGATCATGAACCGGCTCAAGCGCCACCAACGTGTCGCCAACTCGCTTATGAAAATGCAGCGTGCCATCCGGATTGACGACGACAAAGTATTCCGCATCCAGCCAGGCAACCGCGCTGAGGTCCGCCAGCGATGCGCCCGAATTGTTTGGATGATTGTGTATGACAAAGATATTGCGCCCCTCGGCCAGCTTTTGGTGCAATTCCTGCATGGTGACGGAGTCTTTGTCGCCATAGCGCACAAAGAGCGTCTCGCCCGCGTCCAGGTCATAAACGATTACGGTCTCGCGCTCATCGTTTGCCACACGCGTGATCCAGTATTCCACGTCGCTCAGCGCCTCTCCCGACAAGTCGTACTCCCATTGCTGCTCCAGCTCTGACCTAAACCGATTCACATACCACTGAATGAACTCTTCGGCTACTTTGTCAGCTTCTTCATCCCAGGTGTAGGTGGCGAAATGCTTCAGATATGCAAGCGGGTCGTCCAGATAGTGCAATATGAACTTCTCACGCTGCAAAGATATCGACACTTCCCGCGTCAATTCATCTTCCTGCGCCGAAAAGTAATAAGACATTTCGGCCGCATCCAGGCTCAGGAATGGGGATTCGCTAGACCAGGGGATCTCCGCATCTGCGACGCTACTCTCGGATTCTTCGAAATCCGGCGCAAACTCCGGTAGACTTGGCTCGCTTGACTGCACGGGCGCGTGAATCGACGACGGCGGGTCATTATCCACTTCCGCCGCGCGATCGGCTGGGTGCACGATGTTTTGCAGCCGCTCACTCAGCGCTTCCGCGGTAGCCGCGTCGAAGGCGGTAAACACAACGAGCGGAACGTCAGGCTTTTTTGGTTTGGGTCTCGTCGCCCCGCCGCCGCTCGGAATTTTATCTATGGGTTGCATTTCTGGGAATAACATCTACTCACCTCGCCATACAGGCAAATCTCGAAAAAACACGAAACATGACTTCAGTATAGAACAATTGTTCTATTTGTCAAGCGCCAATTTCCGCCGGTCGAATCCGCTTCCGCCTAACCTTTCTGTCATGCGGATATAGTTTCTGTTACAATCTCCGCCATACTTGACCTCAGCAAAGGATGGCGACAATGGCGGACTACACACCTCGCCCGCAACATAAATTCACCTTCGGCTTGTGGACGGTCGGCAATATCGGGCGCGACCCCTTCGGCGATGCCACCCGCGACCCGATCTCGGCGGTCGACATTGTGCATATGCTGGCGGAAGTCGGCGCCTGGGGCGTCAACCTGCACGACAATGACCTCGTGCCCATCGACGCGACGCCGGCCGAGCGCGACCAGATCGTCGCCGATTTCAAGCGGGCGATGAGCGAAACCGGCATCGTCTGCCCGATGGCGACCACCAATCTCTTCTTTGATCCCGCCTTCAAAGACGGCGCCTTCACCAGCAACGATCCCGCCGTGCGCGCTTATGCCTTGCAGAAGACGATGAGCTCGATGGACTTGGGCGCGGAGCTGGGCGCAAAGGTTTATGTCTTTTGGGGCGGACGCGAAGGCGCCGAATGCGACAGCGCCAAGAACCCGGCTGATGGCGTCAAGCGCTTTCGCGATGCGATCAATTTCCTCTGCGAGTATTCCAAAGACAACGATTACGGTTATCGTTTCGCCCTCGAGCCAAAACCCAACGAGCCGCGCAGCGATATCTATTTCCCCACCGTCGGGAGCATGCTTGGCTTTATCGCCACGCTAGATGATCCCGACATGGTCGGTGTCAATCCCGAAGTCGCCCATGAGCACATGGCAGGCTTGAACTTCCTGCACGCCGTGGCTCAAGCCTGGGAAGCGGGCAAACTCTTTCACATCGATCTCAACGACCAGATGTTTGGTCGCTACGATCAAGACTTCCGCTTTGGCAGCATGATGATCAAGCAGAATTTCCATCTGGTGCGCTTCCTGGAAGATGTGGGTTACGATGGCAGCCGCCACTTTGATGCTCACGCCTACCGCAGCTCACAATATGAAGACGTCAAGGAATTCGCCCGCGGCTGCATGCGCTCCTACCTGGTATTCAAAGAGAAGGCGGCGCAGTTCAACGCCGACAGCGAAATCCAAGCGCTGCTGGCCGAGATCAACGCCGATGATGGCAGCTATGCCTATCTGGATAATGGTTACAGCAAAGCGTCAGCCGATCGACTCAAGGCGACCAACTTCGACCGCGCAGGCATGGGCGCGCGCAACCTGCCCTACGAGCGGCTGGATCAGTTGACATTTGATGTGCTATTGGGGGTGCGCTAACGTTTCGCCCCCTCACCCCCCGGCCCCCTCTCCCACAAGGGGAGAGGGGGAGCTAAGCTTGGCGGAATCGTCGAATAAAGGCCCTCCCTCTTTAGGCGCCGCGTAGGTCGCGTAGACACTGACCGCCGATACTGAAGGTCGGGGAGTAGTTTGGGGTGGGGGTTACGCAAAGTGAAAGGATTTATTATGCCCTACTTGATGGGACTTGATATCAGCACGACCGGCGCCAAAGCGCTGATTATCGACGAAGCGGGCGCCGTCATCGCTAGCGCCAATGCGCCGCATCCGATCAGCCAGCCCAAGCCGCTCTGGAGCGAGCAGAACCCGGCTGATTGGTGGGAGGGCATCAGCGCCAGCATACGGCGCGCGCTCGCCGACTCCGGTTTGCGCGGCGACGACATCTGCGCCATCGGACTTACCGGCCAAATGCATGGACTGGTCTTGCTGGACGCCAGCGGCGAGGTGCTGCGTCCGTCGATCCTCTGGAACGATCAACGCACGCAAGCGCAGTGCGACTACATGACCGAAGTCATCGGCGCCGATCGCCTGCTTGAGTTAACCGGCAACCCGGCAGTGACCGGTTTCACCGCGCCGAAGCTCCTGTGGGTGCGCGACAACGAACCGGAGGTCTACGCGAAAATCGACCAGGTCCTGCTGCCAAAAGATTACATTCGTTTCAAACTCAGCACTGAATACGCCACCGACTTGGCCGGCGCTTCCGGCACGAGCCTGCTCAACGTCGCCGAACGCGCCTGGTCGGAAGATGTGCTGGCGGCATTGGATATCGCGCGCGCGTGGCTGCCGCCGGTCCACGAAGGCACGGAGTTCACAGCGACCGTCAGCGGGGAAGCGGCCGATGAGACCGGGCTGGCGAATGGCACAGGCATCGTCGGCGGCGGCGGCGATCAAGCGGCGGGCGCCATCGGCATGGGCTGCGTCACGCCGGATGTCATCGGCGTCACCGTCGGCACATCGGGCGTCGTCTTCGCGCCGCTCAGCAGCTACGCTTATGAGCCGGAAGGTCGCTTGCACGCTTTCTGCCACGCCGTGCCCGATACCTGGCATTTCATGGGCGTGATGCTCAGCGCGGCCGGCAGCCTGCAATGGTACAAAGACAGCTTCGCCCCTGAGCTGGAATTCGATGCGCTCCTGGCTGAAGCGGATGAGGTCGCCGCCGGCAGCGATGGACTTTTCTTCCTGCCCTACCTCACCGGCGAGCGCACACCGCATCCCGATCCGCTGGCGCGGGGCGCATTCATCGGCATGACCAGCCGCCACAACCGCGGCCACATGACGCGCGCCGTCCTGGAGGGCGTTGCTTTCGGCTTGAAAGATTCCTTCACGTTGATCGACCAAGCCGGATTGCCGGATGCGTTTGAAGTGCGAATCAGCGGTGGTGGCGCCAAAAGCCCAGTCTGGCAGCGCATCATTGCTGATGTGCTGGGCGCGCCCTTGGTTAATATCAATACGACCGAAGGGGGCGCGTTTGGCGCGGCGATTCTGGCTTCGGTGGCTGCGGGCGTTTTCGCGGACGCGGCTTCGGCTTGTGAGGCAATGATCCAAACGGATGAGACGGTGGCGGTCGGCGCCGATGTCGCTGCCTATGCCGAGCGCTACGAGATTTATCAGTCGCTCTATCCGACGCTGCAGGATACTTTTGCGCGACTATAGCCAGTGGATGTGTGGGCGAACCACCAGCTCGCGCCTACAAGGCTTGTCCGCTCGTCGCTATTCGTCTCTAGTCGGTAAAGCGCCAGCCAAACCCAAACCTTCCAGCAAGCCTGCAACCCGCGACTGTTCGGATTCAACGGCGCGCAGGCGACTGTCCAGGCTGTCTACCTTCGTTTCGAGCCGGTGGATGTCGTTGCGCAATTGCTGAATGTCGTTCTGAGTGTCGTCGCGCAATTGCTGGATATCGTTCCGCATATCGTCGCGAAAGTTCTTAATGTCATTGCGCAGCCACAAGAACACGCCAAAGATGCTGGCAAGCAAGATAATTGGGTCAGCCAATTCCATCAGCACGCATCCTCCTCGTTGACATCCACAGCTTACCACGTCTCGACTTCGACCAAAACTCCGCATTGCCCATCACAAGGCATGCGTCAACACCAGCACCCGCGTTGACTCTGGCAGAGCCTCTTTGCTGAGCTCCACTTCCCAGTTCGATTGAAAATCGACATCGGCATCGTTGAAGTGGTGCAGGAAGGCCGTGATCCACTGCATATTGCGCGGCTTGTAGCGCAGCGTGCGGAAGTGCATCGGGATGACCAGCTTCGGCTCTACGCCGTCGATCACCCGCTTGAGATCGGGCAGCCGGATCGTCGGCACATCGCCAGCCAGGACCAGGAAAACATCCAGCCCTTCAAAGAAGGCAAATTCCTCCTCGGTGAAGGGATTGCCGACATCGCCCATGTGCCCAATGCTGATGCCATCCATCTCCCAGCGGTACATCGCGCATTTATCGGGCTCGTGGTAGGGATGCTCGTACATCTCCGACGATTCGATGCCCTTGAACACCATGCCGGCCGCTTCAATCTCACCGCCGCTGCGGGCGACATCCAGCATATTGATCCGAATCGGGTCGCCAAGTATTAAATCGGAGCGATCGTGAAAGTCGTCATTCAGCGACGAAGTGAGCACCACATCGGGAATATCGGGGATCGGCTGATAACCCGAGGTCTCGGGTGTATAGGGATCGGTGATGACCGAGGTTCCATCGCTGGAAGTGATAATAAATGCCGCGTGTCCATACCATTTGATCTTCATTTGATTATGCTCCGTTAAGTAGGGGAATCACTTCTTCGGTGAACATACCGATGACTTCTTCGTCGGGCGCGCCGATGATATCGATCATGAAATAGTCACAGCCCCGCTCGATGAATCCGTTCATCTGCTCGGCGATGCTCTCCGGCGTGCCGACGAACGAATTCTCGCGCGTCCACTTGTTCTCTCGTGACAAGCCGCGGGCGACCGCCTGGTTGTCCGTTCGGCCAAGGCAGACGCGCCCGAACCAACTGCAGCGCAGCGTGGCCGGATCGCGTCCGATATCGTCCAGGTGGCGCCGCAGAATATCCTGGCGTTCGACATAAGGCTCCAGCGGACAATCGGGATAATTCCAGATGTCGGCATACTTCGCGGCGTGTTTCATCGTCGTATATCCGCCGCCGCCGACCAGAATCGGGATCTTTGTTTCCGGCTTGGGTTCGCACCAAGCGTCCTTAATGCTGTAGTGCGCGCCCTCAAAGCTGACCTGACCGGGCTCTTCCCACATTTTCTTAAGGATGATCAGCGTTTCTTCCAGCTGTTGCAGGCGAACCCTTGGCGACGGGTAAGGATAATCGTAGGCGAGGTATTCATCTTCTTTCCAGCCAGCGCCGATGCCCATGATGAAACGGCCGCCGGAGAGCGCCTGCAAGGTCGCCGCCATCAGCGCCAGCAAAGCCGGATTTCGATAGCTCTGCCCCAGCACCATCGGTCCGACTTCGAAATCAGGGTAGCGCGCCAATAGGTAGCTCATCACCGTCCAGGCTTCAAATGTCGGTTGCCCCTCCCACTGAAAGTGGTCGGTCATCCAGATGCTGCGGAAGGTTTGCTTCAACTGCGGCAGCGTCTTGTCAAGGTCCTCCAGGAATTGATCGCTCTGTCCCGCCGGCGGTCCATGCAGCAGAGCAAATCCAAAATCGACCATCGCATCGCTCCTTGAATCAATACGTTTGGACTATTGTACTGTCTTTCGCCGGAAAACTCCGCCTTCAGTTTTGCGGCGAATACCGGCTGAAACGGGTAACATCAAACATCGGAGTGTGCCCGATGCCTGGAGCCGTAACATGACCACTAGACCCAATATCCTCTGGTATTGCACCGACCAGCAGCGTTTCGATACCATCGCCGCCTTGGGCAATCATCATATCAATACGCCAAATCTCGATCGTTTCGTTGGCGAATCGGCCGCCTTCACCCAGGCCTTCTGTCAATCGCCGATATGCACACCGAGCCGCGCCAGTTTTCTAACCGGCATGTACCCCAGCGCAATCGGCATTAATGGCAACGGCTTTCATCGGTTTCCCCGCCATTATGAAGATCGGCTGATCACGCACGCGCTGCGAGACGAAGGCTACGACTGCGGGCTGATCGGCAAGCTGCATTTGGCCAGCGCCTTTCTGCGCCGGGAGGAGCGCGTGGACGATGGCTACGATTACTTTCAGTACAGCCATGATCACAAAGGCGGCAATGAACGCGGCAACGAATATGTCGAATGGATCAAGGCGCAGAGCATTGACCACAATACAATTTTGCGGGCGCGCGGCATCGCATCGCTCGACGATTATCGCAACTCTCATAAGCATGAGGGCTTCGGCGGTTTCATGGAACCGACGGCGGAATCGGACAATGTGCCGCCACATTTGCATCAGACGCATTGGTGCACGGAGAAGGCGATCGAGTTTGTCGAGCGCAACCGCGAGCCGGACAAACCCTGGCTGCTGAGCGTCAATCCTTTTGACCCGCATCCACCATTTGACGCGCCTTACGAGTATTACCGGCGTTACGATCCCGAAACGCTGCCCGGCGCTCACTTCGAGGACGGCGATATCGCGCATCAGCGGCGCCTGGAGGAGGCGAACATCGACTTTCAGAATCGCGCCCGCCATCCCGATGAGCTGCAGCACAAGCATATCCAGGCATCATATTACGCTATGATCGAGTTCCTTGATGAAGAGTTTGGCCGACTGCTGGACTACCTTGACGACACTGGTCAGCGCGAAAACACGATCATCATCTTCATGAGCGATCACGGCGAGACGCTCGGCGATCACGGGCTCGCGCTCAAGGGCTGCCGCTTTTACGAAGGCTTGGCGCGCGTGCCGCTGATAATAAGCTGGCTCGGGCAGGTTCAGCCGCAGGTTACTGACGAGCTTGTCGAGCTGGTGGATATCGCGCCGACGCTTTATGAATTGCTGGGAATGGATGTGCCGACCTGGGTGCAAGGCCGCTCGCTCGCGGCGCTGCTGGCGGGCGAAGAGCTATCGTCGCCGCACCGCGAATTCGTACGCGCCGAGCATTATGCCGCAACCAACCTCGCCGACGCGACCCACGCCACCATGTATCGCGATCGCCGTTGGAAACTGGTCATTTACCACCAGAAGGATCTCTGTGAACTCTACGACCTGGAAAACGACCCTTGGGAACATCATGATCTTTCGCAAGATCCGGCATATAACGCTGTCAAATGGGAACTGATGCGGAAGAGCTTCGACGCCACCGTATTCGCCCACCCGGCGCAGATTGACCGATACGGTCCGTTTTGATTAGGGAATTAGCGTACCCTGGCTCATTGCGCTAGAGTTTGTTTGTATATAGCTGTAACTGAAAGGAAGGCGCAGCATGTCAACAATTCCGACACTGCCCGGCATCAATGCGAGAACGGTCGCGACGGCGCGGCTCTCTACGCGCGTACTTTGCGCGGGAGACGAAAGCGGGACGCCCGTTATATTTGTGCACGGCAATTTGACCTCAGCGACATTCTGGGAAGAGACGATGCTGGCGATGCCTGCGAGCTTTCACAGTATCGCCCTAGATCAGCGCGGCTTCGGCGAATCTGATGCTGGCGCAGCCGTAGATGGCAGCCGCGGGCTGGCGGACATGTCCGATGACGTGCTGGCGCTGATGGATACCCTAGGCATTGACAAAGCGCATGTCGTGGGTCATTCGATGGGCGGCGGCGTGCTCTGGAATCTGCTGGCGGACGCGCCCGAACGCCTATTGAGCGCCAGCTTCATCGCGCCGGTTTCGCCCTTTGGCTTCGGCGGGACGAAGGACGCTGATGGCACACTTTGCGCGCCGGATGCGGCCGGTTCAGGCGGCGGCGTCGCCAACCCGCAATATACGCAGATGCTCAAAGACGGTGAGCGCGGTGATGGCGAGATGACACCGCGCATGGTCATGAACAACTTCTATTGGAAGCCGCCCTTTACTTCGGAGCGCGAAGAAGACCTGCTGACATCGGTATTGCAGACGCATACTGGCGAGCGCGATTACCCAGGAGATTCAACCACTTCGGAGAATTGGCCCGGCGTCGCGCCCGGGCGCTGGGGTGTGTTGAATGGCATGGCGCCCAATAACCAGCCGGATGTGAGCCGGCTCTACGCCATCGACCCCAAGCCGCCGGTGCTTTGGCTGCGGGGCGACAGCGACCAGGTCATCGCCGATATGTCGATGTTTGACCTGGCGACATTTGGCAAACTTGGCGTAATCCCGGGCTGGCCCGGCGACGAGGTCTGCCCGCCGCAGCCGATGATCGCCCAGACGCGGCAGGTGCTGGACAAGTATGTCGCGGCTGGCGGCAGCGTGCAGGAAGTTGTGATCGACGATTGCGGGCATACGCCCTTCATCGAAAAGGCGGACCAGTTCAATCAGGCTTTGCATCGTTTTCTCGCGTAGACCAGGACGAGGCGGTCCTATCTTTTCCGCTGTGGGTGGATAAGCTATAATCCCGCGCGAGTCACCTTTGTCATTCATTGGAATCTAGTTCAGAGAGGAAGTCCTTGTGTTTAAGCGATTGCTTGTATTGTCACTTCTTGTCCTGATGGTCGGCGCATTTGCCGGGCAGGCGCAAGATGAGATCACCATCTTCGCCACCGTCGGCGCCTATTACCCCGACGAGCCGACCGAGAACAACCCGAATCCGCCGCAGATGATGAATGAGATCGTCGCCGAATACGAAGCGGCCAACCCGGGCGTCAATATCGAACTGGTTGATGTGCCCTCCAACATTTCGGGAGACCAATGGCGCAGCACCGTCTTCAACGGCCAGAACGAGCCTCATATCATCGTCAACAACTACATCCGCGTCTGGCAGGAGCAGGGCAACGATTGGTACGTGCCGCTCAATGATCACATTGAGGCGCCCAACCCCTACATTCCCGAAGGCACGCCGGGCAATGAACGCTGGGCGGACAGCATCCCCGATGTCGTCTGGAACGCCACCTATCATACCGGCAGCGGCAATCAATATGTCGTGACGGTTAACGCGGTCGCCGTCGGTTTCTACTACAACATCGACCTGCTGGAAGGAGCTGGCATCGACACCGAATTCGATATCTCGTATTCGCTCTGGGAAGATTGGGAGACGATGATTAGCGAGATGGGCGCCTATGCCGTAACCGGCGCGAAACCGCTGGCGCTCTCGATGTCCACCGCCTCGCCCTACACCTACAACTGGTTTGATGGCACCAGCTTGACCAGCATGTATATTGATCATATTGAAAGCTGGTGGGAGCCGGGCGCCAGTTGGCACGCGCTGAACCAACGCGAATTCGCCTGCGCGATCCAGAACGGCTTGATCAGCGCCAACGACGACGCCTTCGCCGATTGGATCGGGCTGCTGGCTGACTTCGAGCCGATGTGGGTGGAGGGCTACGCCACCATGACCTGGGACGAAGCCTATCGCCTCTTTATCACCGGCGAAGCGCCCTTCTTGCTGGGCAACGCAGCCAGCCAAACGCTCAACGTGACCCGCGATGCCGACTTTAACTGGGGCATCAGCTACTTCCCGCCCGTCACCGAAACTACCAGCCCGCACGCGGCGAACAACGAGTCCGCCTATCTGGTTGGCGGATTCACCGCCGGCTTCACCGTGACCGACCGCGCCCGCCGCGAGGGCATTGAAGAGCAAGTCGTCGACTTTCTGATGTTCATGACCGCCCAACCGCAATGGGGTCGCGTCGTCACCGATTCGCCGCGCAGCATTCCGACGCAATTTGGCTTGGATGTGCCCGATGCCTTGAAGCCGACGGTCGCCTTCCTTGAACTGCCGATCCGCGCGCTCAAAGATCCTGACCCGCGCCTTAGCCGCCGCTATGGCGAAGATCATCGCCGCCTGATGCAGGAATACTTCACCGATCAGATTGATCTGGAAACGCTGATCGCCGAAGAAGACCGCCTGATGACGCGGGAAGCGCGCGTCGTCATCGCTGAAAACGAATGGACCTGCGACTTCCAGATGGGGTAGGTCCGGCGGAATTCATTTTCACGTAATGGGCGAGTCACCGCCTCGCCCCTACACTCAACACAAGTATCGGTTTGTAGGGGCGACCCGGTGGGTCGCCCGCGATCGAATACCCAACTCCCCCTATGCTCAGACGCCTCGCCACACGCCTTTCGGGCGCCAAATCAAAACGCGACGCCCTTAGCCCGCTGCCCACGCGCATGTGGCGGGCGAAATGGCTTTATCTGGCGCTGCTGGCACCAGTCGCCATGCTGCTGATATTCGAATGGCTGCCCGCGTTCAGCGCGCTCTACAATTCCCTATTTATCTGGAATGGCGGCAAAGTTCACTTTTATGTCGGGCTTGAGCATTACGAGCGCATGTTGAGCGACCGTACTTTCAGCGTCGCCATCAAGAACTTAATCGGCTTCGTCTTCTTCCGCGTCATCATGCAGACGGTGCTGCCTTTCTTCGCCGCTGAGATGATCATCAATCTGCGAAGCGCGCGCTGGTCTTACTGGTGGAAGATCATCTTCGTCTTCCCGATGGTCGTGCCACAGATCTTGAATTACCTGATCTGGCGCTTCATCTACAATCCTCAGGTTGGCTTGCTCAACGAAGGCTTGAAGCTGATCGGCTTGGAGCAATACACGCAGGCTTGGCTGGCCGATCCCCACACAGTGATGTGGGCGCTGGCTTTTGTGCGCTTTCCCTGGCTGCCGACGCTGCAGTTTCTCATCATCCTGGGCGGCTTGCAGACGATTCCGCAGGAAGTGCATGAGAGCGCGGCCATCGACGGGGCCGGTTTCTGGCGGCGGCTCTTCTATATTGATATCCCAATGACGCGGCGGCAGATCACGCTGGCGATGATCTTGACGATGCTCTTCATGACGCAGCGCTTTGATCTATTCCTGGTGATGACCGATGGCGGACCGGGTTACAGCAGCATGGTGCCGGCGCTGCAACTCTATCAATCCGCCTTCCACTTTTTGGAATTCGGTTACGCTTCAGCCATTGGCGTCGTGCTTTTTGTCGCCATGCTCGCCTTGACCATCATCAACCTGCGCGTCTCGGCCGGCGCGAGCAATGAATAGGCGGACGCTATGGCCACACTGAGTCGCAAGCGCATCCGCTTCGCCAATCACGATCTGCCCTTTCAACTGGTGCTGATCGCCTTTGGCATCGTGACCTTCTTCCCGCTGGTGCTGGTAGTCATCACTTCGCTGAAGAGCAACACGCAGTTCTATCACAATTTCTGGCTGCCGGAGCTGCCCTTTCAATTCGGCAACTACTCATCCGCCTTCCGTATCATCTGGCGATTCATCGTCAACAGCGTCATCTATTCCGGCTCGACCATCTGCCTCATCGCCGTCATCGCCTCGGTCGCCGGTTATGTCTTCGCCCGTTTCCGCTTCCCCTTCAAGACAGCGCTATTCCTTGGTTTCATCACCTTGATCATGGTGCCCGGCGTACTGACGCTGGCGCCGCGCTTCGTGCTGGTGCGCGACTTGGGCATGGTCAACACGCCCTACGCGCTGATTTCCGTCTGGGTCAGTGGCGGCTTGGTGCTGTCGACCTGGCTGATGCGCAGTTACTTCGAGTCGCTGCCGCAAGAGCTCTTCGACGCCGCCTATGTCGATGGCGCCGCCGAATGGCAGGTCTTCATTTACGTCTCGGTTCCGCTGGCCCGCCCCATGATCGCGACCGTGGCGATGACAACGCTGATCAGCACCTGGAACGATCTGATTTGGCCCCTGGTTACCATTACCGATAAAGACCTGATGCCGTTGGCGCAAGGGCTCATGCAATTCTCGTCGGACTTTGAGACCGACTGGGGCACGCTTTTCGCCGGTTACGTCATCTCGTCGATTCCGCTGCTCTGTGTCTTCGCCGTGGCGATGCGGCAGTTCATCAGCGGCTTGACGAGCGGGTCAATCAAGGCTTGAAACAAATCAGAATTTGTCGCCTCTGATGCAGATGCGATAAACTCTTCAAGATTGCGCGCGCAACCTGAATTGACCCCCTTGGGCGGGACGCGGCAGAGTTGCGCGCAGATCACTTTATATCTCAAAGTCACCATTTGGAGGGTGTCATGAAAACGCTGAAAGTCTTGCTACTGTTACTGGTTGGCGCGATGCTCTTCAGCGCTGCCGCGCCGGTGGCGGCGCAGGAGTTGGAGCTCTGGGCATTCGTCAATACGCACGCGCGCTGGTTCCGCGAGCAAGCGGAGCGCTACGCTGAAGAGGTCAATCCGGACTTTTCGCTCAATGTGGTGGAGATTGCCTATGGCGATTTGCATGATAGATTGCTGATTTCGATTCAGTCGGGCGGCGTTGGCGCGCCCGATATCGCCGATGTTGAACAGGGTCGCTTCGGCAGCTTCTTGCGTGGCGGCGGCGATCCCGGTTTCGTCGAGTTGAATGCCTTTCTTGACCAGGGCGGACACACCGAAAACCTGGTAGCCGCCCGTCAGGCGCTCTACACCTCGATGGGTTCGGTCTATGGCATCGAACACGCCTTGACGCCGGTCGTGCTCTATTACCGAGCAGATGTCTGGGAGGGCGCTGGCTTTGATCCGCAAGAGTTCGTCACCTGGGACGATTTCGTGGAAGCCGGTCGCGCCATCGTGGAGGAGAATCCGGATGTCATTCCGCTGCATATTCACGGCGGTTTGCATGAACTGCTGCTGCGTCAACAAGGGCATGATTATTTCAATGAAGCGGGCGAAGTCACGATTGACTCCGCAGAATCGATCGCGCTGATGGACTGGCTGCTGGAACTTAAGGACGAAGGTGTGGCCGGCGATCCGCCGGCGAGCGAGGCGCTCTGGGCCGCTTTCAAGGATGGCACGCTGATTTCCATGGTCGGCGCTGACTGGTATGGCGGTTTCTTCAAGGACAATGCGCCTGAGCTATCAGGCAGATGGAAAGCGGCGCCCTTGCCGGCCTTTGAAGAAGGCGGACGCCGCACCAGCGTCTGGGGCGGCACCGGCGCCATGGTGGTTAAAACCAGCGACCACGTTGAAGAGGCGCTTAGCTTCCTCGAATTCTCCATGCTTTCAATCGAGGGCAATGTGCGCCGCTTCGAGCTGACTACGCTTTGGCCGCCCTACATTCCGGCAATGGCTAACGAGCGCCTGCACGCCTCCGACGAGTATTTCTCAGGACAAGACCTGGGCGCACTCTTCGCCGATGTTGGTCCCGAGGCGCCGCCGCAATGGCAGAGCCCCTTCCGCTCGCAATTGAATGGCTTGCGAACGGCTGCCTGGCAGGATGTGATTGACGGCGTACGCAGCCCGGAAGAGGTCTTCAGCGAAATCGCCGATACCATCCGCGATGAGATGGAATTTGAAAGCTAAACCTAAGCTCTACAATGGTGGCGGGTTTCGGCTCGCTACCATTTTCCTTCCACGCCTGAGGAACCGCAATGTTTGGACGCGGCCGCAAAATCGCGCCTTATCTCTTCATCAGCCCCTTCTTCGTCGGCTACGCCATCTTCTTCTTGTACCCCGTCATTCAATCGCTGCAGTTGAGCTTCTACCGGCAAGTGGGTCTTACCAATCCCCCGCGCTTCATCGGCTTCGACAACTACGTCCGGCTGGTCACCAAAGACGCCCTTTTCATCAAGGCATTGACGAATACCACCTATTACGCCTTGGGCAGCCTTTTGATCATCGTGCCGTTGGCGCTGCTGCTCGCCCTGATCCTGCACAGCCCCAAGCTGCGCTTTCGCGAATTCTTCCGCTTCCTTTATTTCACACCCAATATCACCGCCGGCGTCGTTGTCGGCATTATATTTGGCCTCGTCTTTGAAGAGCAATACGGCTTGATCAACAATTTGCTGCTGGCGCCGCTTGGCATCGACAATGTGCGCTGGCTGCGCGAATCACGCTGGATCATGCCGGCAGTCATCTTGCTTGGCGCTTGGAAATGGACCGGCATCAACGCGATTTACTTCATGGTCGGCTTGCAGAATATCCCGCCCGAGCTGAAAGAGGCGGCGCGCGTCGATGGCGCCACCCGACCCCAGGTATTCTGGCATGTGACACTGCCGCTGCTGCGCCCGATTCTGGCCTTCGTGCTGACCATCGCCATCATCGGCTCTTACAATCTCTTCGCTGAGCCGGCGATTCTGGTGGGTTTGGAAGGCGGACCCAATAACGCTGGCATGACCATGACCATGTATCTCTATACGCGCGGCTTCCGTGAACTAAAAATGGGTTATGCCTCCGCCATCGGTTATTCGCTCGCCGTCATCATTCTGGTGCTGAGCGTGTTTCAGCTTATCTTGATTCGCGCCTTCCGCGAGGATTAGGACGCATGAAACTCGCCATATCGCGGTCATCGAAATCGGCAGAGCGCAAATCGCTCGCTATGAAACTTGTTGAAGCGACAGTCGTTTATGCGATTCTCTTCTTCTTCGCCTTGCTTGTTGGCATCCCCTTTCTTTACATGTTCACCGGCTCATTCAAGACCAACGGCCAGCTCTTCTCCTGGCCCGTCAATCTGCTTGCGCCGGAGCCGACCATGAACAACTACGAACGGCTGCTCAGCGGCGAAGAAATCCCCTACCTGCTCCAGATGGGCAACAGCGTTATCATCGCCGTCAGCCAGAGCGCCTTGACGCTGCTTTTCGCCTCGATGGTCGGCTGGGGCTTTGCCAAATACGAATTCCGCGGCAAGACCTTCCTGACGATCTTTCTGCTATTCACCTTCGCCATACCCTTCCAGGTGACGCTGGTGCCGCTCTTTCAATTAATCCACCGTCTTGGGCTGCTGGATAGTTTCCTGGGCGTCATCCTGCCGAGCTCGGTCAGCGCATTCGGCGCCTTCTTCATGCGGCAGGCGATGGTGTCGATCCCGCAGGAATTGCTCGATGCCGGGCGCATCGACGGCGCCAGCGAATGGGGTTTGTTCTGGCGCATCGGCATTCCGCTCTCGCGCGGCGCCTTGTCGATACTCTGCGTGCTCGTATTTCTGGCCGCCTGGAACGATTATCTATGGCCGCTGATCGTCTTGCGCACGCCCGAGAATTTCACCTATCCGATCGGCTTAGCGACGCTGGATGGCTTGTACAAGGTCGAATACGGCATGATCTTGGGTGGCGCTTTCATCGCGACGCTGCCGATCGTGCTGATTTTCGTCGCGGGCCGCAATCAAATCCTCGACAACTTGACCATTGGCGCGGTGAAGCAGTAGCTCATTTTGGCTTGAAGTGCAATTCCATGGTGTGCAGGTCGTAGTAGCGCCCGTCGACCCTGAGCTCCCGCCGCGCCGTGCCGACGATCTCAAAGCCCAGCTTCTCATAAAGCCGAATCGCCGCCAGCGCCTCAGTATTGACCATCAAGCTCACCTTCTCGATCTGTCCCATTGAGCGAAGCTCAGCGAGGAGCCTTCGCATCAAACGTGGCGCCAATCCTCTGCCACGTTGATCAGGCGATACATAGACGCCATACACCCCCGCCACGTGGCGCAGCTTGGCTTTCGCCGACCAGCCCGCCCCGGCCATGCCAACGAGTTCGCCATCGACTTCAGCAAAGAAGGTAATATTCCCATCGCGCTCGTATGCCGATTTCGCGCGCCCGATCCAGACTTCATCCGCGAAAGCCAGTTCGTCTTCGTAACTTGAGGCGAAGGCGCTCGACTCGGTGAGCAGCGCTTCCAGGCGCAACTGCTTCGCTTCCCGCCAGCGTTCCGGCGGCAAAACAATAATCGAAGTTTCAGGCATAATGCTGCCTCGCTTTGACAAATGTGTCTCGCTTAGTTATTATCACAAGCGTGACCGTTAACTGCCAAGACACGGCTGGCGGCACGTTGCAGTACGCAGCAATTCTATTGGCGCTAGCAGAATTAGAAGGAGATTAAGATGTCCGAAAAGAAACTTTCGCGCCGTGACTTTTTGAAAGCGGCATCAACCGCGCTGGCGGCTTCCGGCTTTGCGGCGCTGCCGGTCGGCGTGGTCCGCGCCCAGGACGAAGCCATCACCATTGACCTTTGGGGCTTCGCAAACAACCGCGACGAATGGATGCAAAATCTGGTCGAAGAGATCTGGTCGGACGTTCATCCGAATGTCAGCGTGGAATTGTCGCTGACTCCGTATTCGGATCTTTGGCCCAAGCTGCAAGCGGCTTTCGTCGCTGGCGCCGGCATACCGGACATGGTGGATATCGAAATCTCCGCTATGGGTCAGTTCGTGCGCGAAGCCGGCAGCGAGCCCTTCGCCGCATTAAACGACTTGCTTGGCGACCAACTCGAAGACCTGTCCATCCCGTCAGCGACCAAACCCTGGACGGTGCGCGGCAACATCTATGGCATCGGCAACGAGGTCAATCCGGTGCTGCTCTATTATCGGCATGACATCTTTGACGAACTCGGTCTGGATATCGACGCGCCGGGCACCTGGGATGAATTCGCTAACATGCTCGGCGGCGGCGCCATGGACGCGGGCCATGGGCTTTTCGCCATCGCAACGCAACACTGGGGTGACTTTTACATCCAGTTCCATCAAGCGGGTGGTGAGTTCTTTGACGCCGAGGGCAACGTCCAGTTGAACTCCGACTTGGCGGTCGATATCCTTACTTGGCAGCAAGAGCAGATAAACAGCGGTGTTTATGTTGACCGCGGCTCTGGCGATGCGCATTATGCGCTCATGAACGAAGCGGCCTATATCAGTGTTTGGGGCGCGCCCTGGTATCAGGGTTTCATGAAGCAGAACGCGCCCGACCTGGAAGGCTTGTGGAAGATGCGCTACCTGCCGGTCTGGGACGAGAACAGCTACCTGACCGTCCCGCGCGGCGGCACGGGCATGGGCATCACCGCCGCGTCCGAGAACAAGGAAGAATCCTGGGAGTTCATCCGCATCTGCAATTTGACCGCCGAGGGTTCCTTGCTGGCGTTCCGCCGCATGAATCTCTTCCCATCCTATAAACCAGTGTGGGACGCGGAAGAACTGCTGCGCACGGACGATTACTTCAGCGGCCAAAAGCCAGGCGAGTTCATCGCTGAAGCCGCCTCGGCCATGGCCGAGGTCAATGTCGATCCTTACTGGACGCTCTTCATCGACTCGGTGAATCGACTGGTCGTTCAGCCGGTCATGCTTGACGGCGCTGATCCGCAGACGGCGATTGACGAAGCCATCGACGATTTCGAGTTCGCCAAGTAGGAAAGCCAACCCCCACCGCAAACCCCTCCCTGGCGGGTCTGTGTCTACGCGACCCCAATATGAGGGAGGGGCTTAACTGCACATACGCAATGCTGCAATGTCCCCTTCCGTCAATTTGGGGGAAGGGGCCGGGGGATGGGGGTAGGAGACCGTCGCTTGTCCACTCACACAATGACCACCGGTGACAGTCGTCAGCCTTTCTCCCTCGGGGATTGGTGGTCGCGTAATCAGCGCAAGGTCATCCCCTATATCTTCCTGGCGCCCTTCCTGCTGTCATTCCTTATATTCACCGTCTACCCGGCCGGCGCCGCCTTTTTCCTCAGTTTCCAGCGCATACGCGGCTTCATCAGCCCGGAAGAAGGCGGCGGGGTCGTGCTCGAATACAAGGGCTTGGACAACTACGAGCGCCTGCTGACTAAAGACAAACGCTTCCGCACCGCCGTCATTAACGGCGCGGAATTCGCCATCGGCACGGTACTCATACAGATGCCCATCGCCCTTGGCATGGCGCTGCTGATGAACGCGCCCCATATCCGCTTCAAAGTTCTGGCGCGATTAGCCTTCTTCGCCCCGTACATCACCTCCGCCATCGTCGTTGGCTGGATATTCACGCTGATATTCCAAGACCGTTATGGCTTGCTGAACGCGGCATTAGGCTTTTTCGGGATAGAAGGCGTCGGCTGGCTGACGAACAAGACCTTTGTCATGCCGGCGCTCATCATCCTCGGGCTTTGGACCTGGTGCGGCTACAATTCGCTCTTCTTTTTGGCTGGTTTGCAGAATGTGCCCGATGACCTGAAAGAAGCGGCGCGCATTGATGGCGCGAGTACCATTCGCGTCTTCTGGCATATCACTATTCCCTTCTTGCGTCCGGTCTTTGTGTTTGTCGTCATCACTGGTTTGATTGGCTCGTTCAGCCTCTTTAGCCAGCCTTATCTGCTCTTCGACAGTGGCGCGGGACCCGGCGACGCCGGCTTGTTCCCGGTGATGTATCTCTTCTTCATGGGCTTCGAAAACTTCCGCATGGGTTACGCTTCAGCCATTGGCTATTTGCTCACTGCCATCATTCTGCTCATCACTGGGCTTCAGTTGCTATTGTTTCGCTTGTGGCGGGTGTGAGGCGCCTTATGCGAATCCAAGCCAAACGCGGCAGCGCGATGGGACCCGGCAAAATCAATCTGATGTTCATGAACTCAGTCGTGCTCATTGGCGTCCTGCTGACAGCGATACCCTTCATCTATATGATTACCGCCAGCTTCCGAAACCAAGGCGAGCTATACTCGCTGCCAGTGACCATCATGCCGCGCGAGTGGCACGGGCACAATTATCAGAAACTCTTTGGCGACACCAATTTTGTTATCTGGTACGGCAATACCATCTTCACCGCCGGGGTTCGCACCGTGCTCGGCGTTTATTTCGCCGCATTGGCCGGCGCCGCATTCGCCAAATACAGCTTTCGATTCAAGCGCTTCTTTTTCTTCCTTGTCTTGGCGACGCTGACCCTGCCCTTCCAGGTGCTGCTCGTCCCGCTCTTTTTGATGATGGTTGACTTCGGCTGGGTCGATACCTATTGGGCCGTCATCGTGCCGGGAATCGTCGTCGCTTTCAATATCTTCCTCATGCGCCAGTATATTGAATCGGTGCCCGACGAATTGATGGACGCCGCGCGGATTGACGGCGCCTCGGAGTTCGGCATCTTTCACCGCATCATCATCCCGCTCGTGCGTCCCGCGCTCGGTGTGGTCGCAATCTTGACCTTCGTCAATACCTGGAACGATTTCCTTTGGCCCCTTATTGTTCTGCACGACGACACGAAGTATATGCTGTCGATCGGCATCGCCACCATGGACGGTCCCTACGATGTCGAGATCGGCGCGATCATGGCCGCCTCCTTCCTTAGCACCTTGCCAATTCTGATCGTCTTCATCCTGATGCAGCGGCAAATCATCGCCGGCCTCACGCAAGGGGCGATCCGCGGTTGACGATACAATCTATCCCTGTTCTCCGGCAGAGTACCGGACCGTTACTGTCCTTGACACGCTCCTTCGGCCTTTGGCACGAAGCTGTTTACCGAAATCGCGACCATTTGCTCGCCGTATTTGTTCAAGACAATGTTACTCTCGGCGCCATGGGCACAACATGTATTTTCCCCATTTCAAAGCGTCGGCGGGGCGCTTCCTTTTGTCCGATTTCTCCGCTCGCCAAGAAGGGGGGATACCCCCCGTCGAAAACCCCACTATACCGAAACCGTGTCAATACCTTTAAGAGATTTAAGGGATTTTATGGGGTGAATTACGGGGCTTTAAGGACCTACGGCTCGCATTCAAGGGCTTGGCGAAACCCGTCAACTCCCCTGGATGCTTCGGCGAGGGCTAGCTATGACGACTGAACGCTTGATCTTTCAACCGGATGCCTCCCTCAGCCTGCAGCGCGGCATCAATCTGATCGTCGACGCGGTGCGCCCGACCCTCGGTCCGGTCACGCGCACGGTCGCCGTCAGCCAGGCGCTGGAGGACAAGCCGCCCGAATTGCTCGATAAAGGCGGTCTCATCGCGCGGCGCATCAGCGACCTGCCCGACCCTGACGCTGACATGGGCGCGATGCTGCTTCGGCAGATGCTCTGGCAACTCCATGAAGAATGCGGCGATGGCGCCGCGACCGCCGCCGTCATCTTCCAATCGATCTACAACGAAGGCTTGAAATACCTGGCCGCTGGCGGGAATGCCATGCGGCTGCGGCATTGTCTACAGGAGTGCCTTGATATCGTCCTTGCCGCGCTCGCAGATATGACCGCGCCGATATCGGGGGCGGAGCAATTGGCGCAACTGGCTGAGTGCATCTGCCAGGACCGCGAACTGGCGGAGAAACTGGGCGAAATCTTCGACTTCATCGGCGAGCATGGTCAGTTGGATGTGCGGCGCGGGCATACGCGCGCCATTGAGCGCGATTACATGAAGGGCATGTATTGGAAGCGCGGCGCGGTCTCGCGGGCGATGCTCAAAGGTGGCAAAGAGACCGATCGCATCGTCATGAATGACGCCGCCATCCTGCTCAGCGATCTCGACATTGAGGACCCGGCTGAACTGCTGCCGGTAATCAGCATGCTCATGCGAGCGGGCGCAAAGTCTCTGCTCTTGGTCGGCGAGAAATTCTCCGAAACGGTCATCAACTTCATCCTCAACAACAAAAAGCCGGACAAGTTTCGAATCGTCGCGGTCAAAACGCCGGGCAGTACCCCCGACGAGCGGCGCGCCCACTTGAGCGACATGGCGGTCATCTCCGGCGCCATTCCGCTTTTCAAAGCAGCGGGCGATACGCTTGCTTCGCCGCTAACCCCTCCCCCGGCCCCTCCCCGAAGCATCAGGGGGCGCGTGGACACTGCCCCGCCGGAGGGGAGAGCTTCCCCCCAAAGCATTGGGGGGACCGAGGGGGGTAGCCATAGCCGGAAAAGCCATCTTGGTCAAGTGAAACAAGTCTGGGTCGAGCGCACGATGTTCGGCTTGGTCTCGAACCGCGAGGACCAGAGGGAACTCACTGAGCATCTGGCTGATTTGCTTGAGCTGCTCGAATACGAGGAGGATAAGGACCGGGAAGCGTTCCTGCGCGAGCGCATCGGCAAGATTCTGGGCGGGGTGGCGATTCTGCGCATCGGCGATGCCCTGCCGACGCGCATGGACAGCCGCATCGCCATCGCCAAGGAGACAGCCAAGGCGCTCCGCCGCGCTTTGCGCGATGGCATCGTTCCGGGTGGCGGCGTCGCTCTGCTTGCTTGTCGCGACGCGCTGGAGCGGGCGCCTTACCCCACCAGCGACAGCGAAGCGCGCGCCGCTGAGCGTATATTGCTGCGCGCATTAGAGCAGCCGATCCGCACGATATGCCATAACGCCGGCTTCGACTCGGCCAAGCTCGCCCAATTGCAGGGTGTGCCCCGCGGACACGGTATAGATGTCCGCAGCGGCGCCATCGTCAATGTATTGGAGGCTGGCATTATCGATGTGGCGTCGGTAGTGGAGGCGGCGCTGCGCGGCGCCGTGACTAGCGCAGCCCTGGCTTTGACCATTGATGTGCTGCTGCATCATGAGACGCCCGAGCAGACCTATATGCCCTGATCGGCGCGTCCCAGCCCGGTCTTCCGCCGACGCTATGACGCGCATCGAACTTCCGCTAAGATACCAATAGCGGCGTCGCTTTCACGGAGCTATGGCAATATGCTTTCCTGGCGTCTCTGGCGCACGATCGCCGAAGTGGACATCAACGATCCCATATTTCGGCGCGTCAGCCAGATCCAGCGGATCCCCATCCGATCCACGTCACGATGGAAGATGCCGCGCGCCCTCTGGCTGCTCGCCGCCTTCAGCGCCGCATTCGCCCTGGTGTTGGCGCCACAAATGTTGGCGCTCGTACTGGTCGTGCCGATGATCATGATCTCCCTAGTAGTGGCGGCGCCCGCATACCTGCCCGCCCTCGTTATACTGGCGGGCGCTTATTCCACCGGCGAAATCATCAGCGGCATCTATCGCGAGAAACATCAATTCACCTACGATCTCATCTGCGCATCCACCCAAGGCAAGCTCAACGCGAGCTGGTCTTTCGCCACTGGCATGCTGCATCGCGGCGCTTATTTTCTGCCGCTGCGCTGGGGGACGCGGATCTCGCTGCGCTTTGGCGGCGCGGCGCTGGCTGGACTCACCTGCGTCACGTTGCTATTCGCCATGACAGGCCGCGCGTCTTTCGGCATTGAGCAGTTGCGCCTGCTGCTGCTGCCGCTCTTGATCCTGACGGTGTATTTCAGCAATATGACGCAGACCTTCGCGCTAAGCCACATCATCGGGCTGCTCGCCAGCAGTTGCGATCTGGCGAAACGGGACGCAATGTTAGTGGGTTTGCTCGGCTACGCGCTGTTCAGCACGCTGCCACTGGTCGGCGCGGCGCTTTTGTATTTTCCCTTTCGCTTTTTCGTCTTCGAGCCGCATCCGCTGGCGCTTATGGCGGTCGAGGCCGGCGCTCTGCTGCTGATTGTCACCGGGCGCGAACTGGTGATTGTGGCGCTTTGGTCAGCGCTGAAGCGGCGGATGGATTCGAGTCGAATTGTGGGAGAAGGGCAGGAAATAACCGCTGCCTGGGCAACGACATGACAAGTAACTCAAGGCGCGCATAGCTGCTCACGAGCATGCTCGGTCGGGTCGTCGATTCCGGATCGCTCAATATGCATCCGGTAGCCAATCTCCAATTGTGGCGCGTTGCACAGAATCTCCCGCGATTCTTCCACGCGGTACTCAAGCGCTTCCTTGATGAGCGCGCTGGTAAGAAAGAAAGCTTCTTCCGCCATATAAGGCAGATAGTCGCCATCAGGCTGTTCATATTGCGTGCTCAGCCGCAAGCCCAAACCGAGCGAACCGGCAACGTGGGTCGCGTGATGGTATAGATTCTCGTCTCCCATTTGTTCGACCACGCGAATCGCCTTATTGCGCTCGCTGATCCGCCGATGTACGCCGTCGGAACGGCTCTCGTCCAGCGGGCGCACAATCAAGGTCTCGTCAGACGCATTCCAATTGGTGAAGTCCAAGAGTATTGAATCCGAGTAAACCGTTGTCAGCAGCGCGAAGGCGGAAATATCGTGCAGAGAACGCCCTTGTGGCGAAGCCGATCGCTCGCTATAGCGCAGCGCCATGATGGCTGGCTGGTGGTCTCCCGGGCGCTCCTTTGACCCGCCGCCCTCCCTTTGGCGCGCGCCAGCATGCACAAAGCGCATCACATTCCAAAGGGCAGCCGTTTCTGGATGGCTCAGCTCTCGCCGCAATTCATCCGCAAATGGCGCATGGAGAATCCCCCACAAACCGGGATACTCCTCAAACTGCCAGCCGTCCGGCGGCCGCTGCGCCTGTATCATCGTGCTGTCTTGCGGAATCGCTATGGCGGTATCCAGCGCCATCACGGGCTCAAAACTATAGCGCGTTTCGGCAACATTCAAATACTCCCCATACCACAGTAGCGTCTCTGCCGTTTGCAGATAGAGTTGATTGCCGATCGGATAACTGTAGCCAGCCAGGCGCGGCACATTGGGGACCGGCGCCCGCATATGATACAGCGCCGCTTCAATGTCATTGCCTTCTCCGCGCTTTTGCAAGAGTTCGGGCTTGTGCGTGGCGAACCAATAACGCACGCGTTCGCGAAAAAGGAAATCGCCATTGATGTAGTCTTCCCATTCGGGCGTCGCCAAGAGCTCCGGCTGAATCCAATTGAAGACGTCGTTGCCTTCGCCGTCCCAGGGCACCGTGTGATCCCATTTTTCTTCGACGTAGGTCTGCGAGAAGACCAGCGCCGCCAAGGCTTCAGCGCTCATATTTGTGATCGCGGGATTGTTCAATTGTCGAGCCGGATCCAGAAACAGGTCGCGCCGCGCAAGATTGGTTAAGGCGACTTCGGCTTGCGGACGGCGGAAGCTGTAGTCTTCCCAACTGCTGTAAGGCGTGATGTTAAAGTGGCGGCTCTCGGCAAAGGCTTGTTCGTCTAGCAGGAATCGATGAATGGCAGCAAGCTGCGCGGCGGAGAATAATTCATAGTGGGCTTCAATCAGCGCCAGATCGTCGCTGTGCGCTCCGCCCGCGCGCAAACGGCGCAGCATGTCATCTTTTGTCGGTCCCCTGGTCAGCAGAAGCGTCGGCGAAAGGGCGACAACCAGCAGTAGGAGTGACAGAAAAATGCGCCGTCTCAGAGTCCACACCCCATCACCCGCTCATACGCCTCGCGCGTATCCACATCCACCAGCACACCCTCGTCATCAACATCAACCAGCCGCAGCCGCTCGCGCGCCGCCTGAATCACATCGCGCGGCATCGCGTCGGCAGCCAGCGCCAGCATCGCCCCCCAATAGGCTCGATCCAGCAGCACCGGATGCCCGCGCTGACCCCCGTATCGCGGCGCCACATTCCAGCCCGCTTCGTGCGCCGCCGCCAACTGCCCGATCACTTGTTGCGGCACACAAGGCATATCGGCCGGCTGGATGAAAGCGGCCGCGACGGGTCTGTGTCGGCGGTCAGTGTCTACGCGACCAAGCAACCCCAAGCTGCCCGGCAGCGCGCGCAGACCAACTTTGACCGAGGAAAGGATCTCGCCCGTCTCAAAGTCCGGATTGTGTACGCAGGTCACATCGAGGTCTGCTACGGCTGCGCGGACTTGAGCGGCATCGCGCCCGGTTATGACGATGACGTGTTTGATTGAAGCCAGTAGAAATAGGGACGCGACATGGCGCACGATCGGCTGGCCATCGCGCCAGGGCAGCAGGAGCTTGTTCTCAACCATGCGCGACGACAAACCCGCTGCAAGTATGACCGCGCCGTAACCTATCCCCCATTGCAATGGCGGGACCGCGCGGGGTTGCGGGCGAGTCACCGCCTCGCCCCTACAACTGTCGGGCTGTGGGGTCGCGTAGACACTGACCCGTCGGGGAGGGAGCCGGGGGGTGGGGGCATTCGGTCAATCCGTCTTGCTGCGCGGCATGGGGCGTTCGGCGATGTCTTGCAGCAATCCGCCATGCCCCATCGACACCAGGTTGGCGCGGGTCAGGCGCTCGCCGCTGAGCAAGCGCGGCAGGATCCAGTCGATGACGTTGGTCTTTGGCGACTTGATGCAGCCGGGCGCGCCTACCACCGGCACATCACCCAGATAACCCATCATCAGCAGCGTGCCCGGATCCACCGGCACGCCATGCAGGGTAATGCTGCCGCCCGCCAGCAGCAGCGCCGACGGCACCACATCTTCGCGGTCGATGATCGCCGAGATGCCCGCGACCAGGATCATGTCCGCCGTCGCCTGCGCGCGAATCGTCGCCGCGATCGACTCCGCATTGTGATGAGTGAAAGTCGGCGCCAACAATTCGCTGCCCCAGTCCTCGATCCGCCGGCGCACCGGCTCGTGGAAGCTGTTCATAAGGCGCGCTTTGGTCGAATCCGTGCCGGAAACGATCAGCGCAACGCGTTTCTTCTCCAGCGGCTTCACTTGCAGGACGGCTCCGCTGGCTTCGGCGATGCGCTCGACATCGACCACGCGCGCCGCTGGCACGCCAAATGGCACGACTTTGACCAATGCAACCATATCGCCGATATCAACCAAGCTATATTCACGCAGGGTGGCGATGGTGATGCCATCGTAGATATTGTTGATCAACTCCAATTTGGGCACATCGATATGCAGCAGGCCGCGTACCGATGATGTCAGATTCGCCCGGCCCACACCAGGGGCGCGAATGCGAACGTTGCTGCCGGCCACTGCCGCGCCAATCCGCTCGGCGGCGGCATCTTCGTGCAAGTCGGCGGCGCTCAGTTGCGTAACCGTTACGCGCTCAAACCCTTGTTGACGAAGCGCAGCCAGGTCCGACTCGACCAAGCGGCGCCCTTTGTTCAATAAGAGTTTGCCGGTCTTATCATAGATTTTGTGCGCCAAAATCGCGCCGACCGACTCTTCAAGCGGCGCCTCACCGAACTTCATCTTGCATCCCGTTGCGCACGGCGATGATCTCCGCCAGGATGCAGACGGCGATCTCTTCCGGCGTGCTTGCGCCGATGTCGATGCCGATCGGCGTGCGAATCTGGGCGATCAACTCGTCGCTCAAACCGGCTTCTCGCAGCCGCGCCACCCGCTGCCGATGCGTCCGTCCGCTGCTCAGCACGCCGACATAGGGGATCTTGGCTGGCAGCGCCGTGATCAGCGCCTTGTCATCAATCTTGGGGTCATGCGTCAAGACGGCGAGGTACGCGCTGCGGTCCAAGCCCAACTGTGGCAGCGCCCGGTCGGGGTAGCTATGGCTGATATTCGCCACATCCGGGAAGCGCTCCGCGGAAGCGAAAGCGGCGCGCGGATCGACGATCGACACGCGGAAGCCGACCTGCGCCGCCATCGCGCAAAGCGGAATCGCCACATGCACGCCGCCGATGAGGATAAGATGGGGCCGTTCGACCTGCATGTCGACCATGACGCGCGTCTCGCCGATCATGGTGATGCCGCTCGCCCTGCTTTCCGCGGCGACGGATTTCATCGCCGCGAGGAGTTCGTCGTCCAAGTTGGGTGTGCGATACAAGACGTCGCTGGCGCCATCGAGCAAGACTTTCGCGCCGATATGCGCGCCGGTCATTACGGTAACGGTCGCGCCAAAGCGGTCCTTTTTCGCCAGGTCGGCGAGCGCTTCCCACCATAATGAATCGAGCGGCTCGACGAAAACCTCAATGCTGCCGCCGCAGGTCAAGCCGACCTCCCAAGCCATATCGTCAGCCACGCCGAATTTCAGCAGGCGGGGCCTCCTATCGCGCAAACCGGCGACCGCTTCTTCGACGACAGCGCCTTCGACGCAGCCGCCGCTCACCGAGCCAATCATGGCGGCGCCAACAGTCACAGCCATCTTCGAGCCGACGCGGCGCGGCGCCGATCCCCAGGTTTTGACCACGGTCGCCAAAGCCACCGGCTGCTCCTCAGCCAGCCAGCGATTAATGGTGTCCAGGATATCTAGCATCGGCCCTCCCGTTAAGCCAAGTAACGCTGACGGTAGGCTTCCGCGCTGGGTCGCGCGCTAAGGTTTTGCAGCGCCTTCACAATCACCTCCAAATTCGCCAGATTGGTGATCGGCAAGAAGTCGTGCACATAAGGCAGCAGCGCTTGCGCTCCGCGCGTAAGGGGTTCATATTCCGGCACATCCAACAATGGATTCAGCCAGATCAAGCGCCGGCAAGAGAGCTGCAGACGCGCCATCTCGCGATGCAGCAGCGGAATATCGCCGCGATCCCAGCCATCGGTGATCAGCATCACGACCGCGCCCCGCCCCAACACGCGCCGAGACCAGGTCCAGTTAAAGCGATGCAGGCACTCGCCAGTCATGGTGCCGCCACCCCACTGCAGCACCGTCCCACCGATGTCCTCCAGCGCATCATCGACATTCTTTTGCCGGATCTGTCGTGTGATGCGCGTGATATCGGTGCTGTAAACAAAAGACTCTACTTGATAAAGCGAGCCTGCCAGCGTGTGCATGAAATGCAGCAATACGCGGGTATATCGCTCCATGCTGCCACTGATATCGCAGAGCAATACGACCGGGCGCGGCTTTTCTTTGCGCCGATGCGTCGGCAATTGCGTCACATCGCCGCGCTTGCGGATCATGTCCTTCATGAGGCGGCGCATATTGATCTGCCGCCCCACCCCATTTGCGTAGCGGCGGGTTCGGCGCATGCCCAGCGATTCGGGCATTTTCGCGATCACCCGCTTCGCCATCTCCAGTTCAGCGGCCGTCATCTCGGCGAAGTCTTTGTGCCGTAAGCGCTCTTGCCGGCTGTATGTAGGCGCCAGCGCGATCATACTCGAATCTAGCTCTTCAGCCTCCGCGCCATTTTCGCTCGGGCTTGATTCCAAGGGCGGCAGAAATTGTGTCTTCTTCTTGCGCCGCTCTTCACCCAGCGATTGCAGATTTAAGGTGGTGAAGCCCTCTGAAGGCCGCCGCCAGAAGATGTCAAAGGCTTCGTCAAAGTAGGCGAATTCCTTGGGATGGTTCACCAGGTGCGCGCGCAGCGTGTAATAGAAATCCTGCTTGCGGCCCAACTGGATATGCGCCAGCGCCCGCCCGACTTCCATCATGCGATTGGGCGTCACATTCATGCCCAGCGCGCGGCAAACGCGACCAAAGAGTATGAGGTTATGCGTCAGCTTGCCGCCATGATAATCATAGGGGGCGTCGGCCGGACCCAGATAGACGCCCTTGATCGGTCCGTTCTGCGACATGATTAGGTTCGCTGCGCCTCGACGTTGGCGCGGTCGATCATATTCTGAATCGTGGTCGGATCCAGCATCTCGACATCATCTTGATATTTCAAGATCACACCCAAGGTATCTTGAACCGTCTCCAGCGAAAGCTCATTCTGATCAAGCGCGATCAAGGCGGCTGTCCAATCCAGCGCTTCGGCGATGCCGGGCCGCTTGAACAGTTCCATCGAGCGCATATCCTGAATGAAGGCGGTGATCTGCCGCGCCAGCATCGGCGGCACATCCGGCGCCTTGCGCTCGACAATTTGCAACTCTTTGTGGAAATGAGGGTAATCAATCCAATAATATAAACAGCGCCGCTTGAGCGCATCGTGGATTTCCCGCGTGCGATTCGATGTTACGACCACTACCGGCGGCACGGTCGCGCTAATCGTGCCCAATTCCGGAATGGATACCTGAAAGTCGGAGAGCAGCTCTAGCAGAAAAGCTTCAAATTCCTCGTCCGAGCGGTCCAATTCATCAATTAACAGCACCGGCGCCCTTCCATCGCGGCTCTGTTCAATTGCCTGCAGCAGCGGTCTCTTCAGCAGGAAGCGCTCGGAGAAGAGTTCAGCCTCCATCGCCTCGCGCGCCAAGCCTTCGGTGTCGGGGCTGTGTCTACGCGCCCCTTCCATCAGGCGCAGATGCAAAATCTGCCCGGCGTAATTCCATTCGTAAACAGCTGTATTGACATCCAGCCCTTCGTAGCATTGCAGGCGGATCAAATCTGTATCCAAGGCCGCCGAAAGCACTTTGGCGATTTCGGTCTTGCCTACGCCGGCGTCACCTTCGAGAAACAAGGGCTTGCCCGTCTTCAGCGCCAGATAGATTGCCACGGAGAGCCCGCGCTCCGCGATATAATCCTGCTCGTTCAGCGCCGCCTGTAATTCGTCAACTGAGTTGTACATTCAAACCTTCTCGTACCAAGGTCGATTTAATCGATTCCGCGAATGACCAGTATTTTAGCGCAGAGATTCGGGGATTCGCAGGGCGCATTGCCGTCGAGGCCTCGGCGAAATACGCTAGCCTATCCAATCCCGCCACATTTGCGTACGCTCTTTTCCCATCGCCTTCAGGTAAACGCTCACCTTGCCATAGAAAATCAGCAGCGCTTCCCGCAAAATATCCAGGCTGATGTGGACCGGCGCCTCGTAACCGCCGCGGTCCATCATTATGTTCGCGACATCGTCATCGGTAACCGTTTCGAGAACCGCTTCCAATTCCTTGTCAAGCCGCTGATACCAGGCAGTGAGCTTGTCGACGCTCTTCATGTACGCATCGTCGTTCACGCGATAGCTAAAATCGATTTTAAAGGTTTTGAAGGATTGCACATAAGCATGCTGCGTTTCGCCCAGCTCGCGGCATAGTTCGCCCAAGGTGGGGTTCTCGCCGCCGGGCGTGAAAGCGAGCTCGTCATCGGTCAAGTTTGCCATTAGCTCGTCGCGTAAGGGCGTGTACATGCGATTCAAATCCCAAAACCGCTTGATATCCGCGTTCATTATGCCTCCGGCGTCTATCTCATTTGGCGACGCATTATAGAAGCGAAGGATGCCAAACGAAAAGAGGCGGCCAAAGGCGCGCCTCCAGACTTCAAATGAACTGCGGGCGGCAGACCCCTCACCCCCTGGCCCCCTCTCCCACAAGGGGAGAGGGGGAGCATCGCGCAGCGCGACGCAAGGTATTCTGCGTGGGCGGCGGTTTCACCGCGCGAGTCTCTACAAGTTCGGAATGGCTGTGCAATCTAACCTTGCGCGGCAGCGATTGCCCGCTTCAGGAAGACACCGGCCATCTGCTGACGATAGCTCTCCGGATAAGCGATATCGCCGATGAGATCGTCGGCAATATCGGCTTTGACTGCCTCAGCCGCCGCGCTGATCGCGGCATCGTCAACCGCCGTGCCCGCCAGCGCCGCTTCTGCCCCCTTGCAGCGCACTGCTTTCAGCGTCGCGCCGCCCACAGCCACATGCGCATGATCGCAGACGCCGTCAATCATCTTTACCGCGACACAGACACCAACAATGGCGTAGCGCGATGCCGGATGCGGGAACTTGACATAGGCTGATTGATGGTCGCTCAAGTCGGGCACGCTCACGCTGGTGATCAGCTCACCGTCGTCCAGCGCGGTTTCGAAGAGATCGATGAAGAAATCCTCCGCGCCAACGGACCGGCTGCCGTCCGCGCCTTGAATATTGACGCTCGCGCCTACCGCCACCAGCACCGTCGGCGGGTCGGATGCCGGGTCGGCGTGCGCGATATTGCCGCCAAGCGTGCCAAAGTTGCGTACACCCTGATCGCCAACTTGGCCGCAGGCGCTCGCCAGGGGACCGCACATGGCTTGCACATCAGCCGATGTGGCGATGGCGTCATGAGTCGACCCCGCGCCAATCGTCAAACCGCCGTTCGCCGATATGCCTTGCAACTCCGCTATCCGTCCGATATCGATCAGTTGCTCGGGCGAATCCAGGCGCAACTTCATCGCCGGCAGCAGGCTATGCCCGCCCGCGAGGAATTTGCCGCCATCAGCGGCCGAAGCCAGCGCTTCGTCTACCGATCCCGCCCGCACGTAATCAAATTTGTTGGGCCACATTTATTGTCTCCTCCTGTCAATTTGCCTAGAGACGGGCGACTCACCGAGTCGCCCCTACAGGTATTCGATTATGAGCGGGCGTCCTGTATCGCCTGCCATACCTTTGCCGATGTAAGCGGCATGTCGAGTTGTTCTACACCCAGCGGCGCCAGCGCATCCAGCACCGCGTTGTATACCGTCGGCGTGCTGGCGATTGTGCCTGTCTCGCCGACGCCTTTGACGCCGACCGGATGATGCGGCGATGGCGTCACCGTCTCGCCGAGCTCGAAATTGGGGAACATGTCCGCTTTCGGCATGCAGTAGTCCATCATCGTGCCAGTCAACAACTGGCCATTCTCGTCATAGACCACGCCTTCGCAAAGCGCCTGCGCGATGCCCTGCACCACGCCGCCGTGAATCTGCCCGGCGACGATCTCCGGATTGATCTGCGGTCCGCAATCATCGACCGCAATATAACGCTGCAACTCAATCTCGCCCGTCTCAGCATCGACCTCGACTATCGCGATATGCGTGCCGAAGGGGAAAACGAAATTGGGCGGGTCATAGAACTGCGATTCCTCGAAACCGGGATCCATGCCCTCGGGCATATTCCACGCCAAATGCGCCATCAGCGCCACATCCTGAATGCTCTGCGCTTGATCGGGCGAGCCCTTGACCGAGAAGCTGCCATCGGCGTATTCGATATCGTCTTCGCTCGCTTCCATCAAATGCGCCGCCAGCGTTTTCGCCTTTTCCTTCAACTTCTGCGACGCAACCGCCAGGGCGGCGCCAGTGACCGGCGTGGTGCGGCTGCCATAGGTGCCCCAACCCATCGGCGTCTCGGTCGTATCGCCGTGGATGACTTCAATATCGTCTACCGCGAAACCGAGCTCATCGGCGATGATCTGCGCCAGCGTCGTCTCCGAGCCTTGGCCATGCGGCGAAGCGCCGATCAGCGCCTGCACCTTGCCCGTCGGCGTGACACGCACGGTGGCGCTCTCCCACAAGCCGCCCTGGAAACCGACCGCTCCCGCGACCTGGCTTGGACCCAAGCCGCACATCTCGGTATAAGCGGTGACGCCGATGCCCAGGTAGCGGCCCTGCGCCGCCGCCGATTTCTGCTGCTGGCGGAAGTCGCCGTAGCCAGCCATGCCCAGCGCCTTCTCGAAAGCCGTCGGATAGTCGCCGCTATCATAATTCAAGCCGGCCGCGACTTCATAACCGTCTTCAAAAGCCGGAATCAGATTTTTGCGCCGCACTTCGGCCGGATCCATGCCGATCTTGTTGGCAACGTTGTCAATCATGCGCTCAAGCAAGAAAGTGGCTTCCGGTCGGCCCGCGCCGCGATAGGCATCGGTCGGCGTGCCGTTGGTCATCACACCTATGGATTCGCAATAGACGCTGTCGATGGTATAGGGACCGACATAAAGCAATCCATGCAGAATCGTTGGAATGCCTGGGGCCGCCGTCGACAGATAACCACCCATGCCGGCGTAAACTGTCGCCCGCACACCAAGAATCTTGCCGTCGTTGCTGGCCGCCATATCGACATGCTGCACATGGTCGCGCCCGTGAATCGTAATCAGGTAATTCTCGGAGCGCGTCTCCGTCCATTTGACCGGAACGCCCAACTGCATCGCCGCCCAACTGACCAGCGCCTCATCCGGATAGCAAGGGATCTTACTGCCGAAGCCGCCACCGACTTCCGGCGCGATCACCCGCACCTTGTTTTCGTTCAAGCCGGTCACGGCGCTGATGATGAAGCGGTGGATATGCGGGTTCTGCGATGTGCACCAAAGCGTCAATTCCGCGGTCGCCGGGTTGTATTGCGCCATCGCCGAGCGCGGTTCCATTGCTGTGGGCAGCAGCCGCTGCTGCAAGATCCGCTCAGAGACGACGACATCAGCGGCATCAAAGACCGCATCGCTCGCCTCCTTGTCAAATGGCGCCCAGCGGAAAGCGATATTGCCCTCGACATCATCATGCACCAAAGGCGCGCCGTCTTGCGCCGCTTCTTCCGGATCAATCACCGCGGGCAATTCTTCGTATTCGACGACTACCGCGTCAGCCGCGTCCTGCGCCTGATAGCGGTCGCCAGCCAATACGATGGCGACGCCATCGCCAACATAGCGGACTTTGCCCTTCGCCAAAGCGGGATGCTCCGGCGTTTTCAGGTCGCTGTCCGGAATCAGCCAAGCGGTCGGCAAGCCCGCAAGACCTTCGATATCGTCGCCGGTATATACGGCAACGACGCCGTCCATCGCCTCAGCGGCGGAGCTGTCGATACTGACGATATTGGCATGGGCGTATGGGCTGCGAACGACCGCCATATGCAAAACGCCCGGCAGCTTGATGTCATCGGTGTAGCGCGCTTCGCCGGTGATCAGGCGCGGGTCTTCCCGGCGTTTGATGCCTGAACCGAATATACGCGTTGACATACGACACCTCCTACGTCGCGGCGGCGGCGTCCGCCACCTGCTTGACCGCCTTGACGATATTGTGATAGCCGGTGCAGCGGCAGATGTTTCCTTCGAGATAGTGGCGGATCTCCCCTTCGGAGGCGCCGGGGTTGTCGCGCACGAAGGCGGCGCTCGCCATGATCATGCCCGGCGTGCAATAACCGCATTGCAAGCCATGGTTCTCCCAGAAAGCGGTCTGCATCGGGTGATGCTCGCCGTTTTCCGCCAAGCCCTCAATGGTGGTGACCTCCGCGCCATCGGCTTGCACAGCGAGCAAAGTGCAAGATTTCAGCACTTTGCCATCGAGATGAACTGTGCAGGCGCCGCATTGGCTGGTATCACAGCCGATCTTGGTGCCGGTCAAGTCCAACTCTTCACGCAAAAAATGGACCAAGAGCGTGCGGGGGTCGACATCACGTTCCTGTACGACCCCGTTTACCGTGATTGCTACTTGCATAAATCCCTCCATTTCGTGACCAAAATTTACGCGGTTTCTTTACTCATCGCGCCATTATAACTTGCCTGACGCGAACTTGAAACTTGCGCCGGGCGAAACACCAAATTGACCGGGGCAAGGCTACACTTCCTCTCGGCGAAATTGTAACTTGCTTTCCGTCAATCCGCTACAAATTGCTTATCCGAAGCTGAAGGAGCATCGCCGACGCGTTGGGCTGTTTGCCGAGTCAGTTAACGGGTCGGCCGAGTCCAGCGCCGGTTTCTTCCAGCAAAGCAGCCAGATGATGTTTCCACAAGCCCGCCAGCGAATGCGTGCCGTGCCCGCGCGTATGCTCATCAATGGGAAGCAGCACAAATCGTCCGCGCTCTACCTGGCCGATCGCCTTTTCCATGATGCCTAGCTCTGGCGGATTCACCTGATCATCGGCGGAATTGATCGCCAGCAGCGGCGCCTTGATTCGCCCCAGGTCAGGCGCCGGATTGTAGTCTTCCGATGCGGCGAAGGCATAGAGCATATCGTTGGCATCGAGCGCGCTGGCATAGCCACGAACGCGTTCCGCGAGGAAGGCGTCGGCGGTCGCTCGTGTCGGCGCCTCAATCTGCCATTGCAGCGGGCAACTGGTCATCACGATCAACAGATGAATCGCATTGATCAAGCCAGGGGGCTGCTCGTCATATTCCCCATCGCGCCAGGCAGGATCTCCGGTGATCGAATCCATGATCATTTTGCGGATCATGCGGTTGCGCCCGGCGATCTCCACTGGAAGAGACGCCAGCGGTACGAGAACGTCCATGAAATCGTTATAGTGGATGCCCCAAAGCCAGGTCTGCATACCGCCCATTGATGTGCCCATCACCAGGCGAAGATGCTCGACGCCCAAGCCTTGCGTCAGCAAAAGGTGCTGCGCGCGGATCATGTCGCGGTAGCCATAACGCGGGAAAGCCGCCCGCATTCCATCGCTCGGCTTGCTCGACCCGCCGTGCCCGATGCCATCGGGCAAGATGATAAAATGCTTCTCGCTATCCAACAGTTGCCCGGGCCGAAACAGTTCGTCAGCGAAGCTGCTGCGCAGAAACTGAGCGCCGCTGCCGGTGGTGCCGTGCAAGATCATCACCGCGTTACAAATTTTGCCGGAGGAATCGCGCCGTGGCTCGCCTAGCGTACGGTAGCGCAGATGCAGCTTGGGAAGGACGTCGCCGCACCTGAACTCGAAGTCGCGAATTGTGAATTCAGCCGTTCTTAGGTCCAAGCCGGCGTCACTCCCGCCTTATCGTCTGGGCAATGGCAGATTGTAGCGTCTGACGAAAGTGCGCCCTTCGCGAATCATCACGAGATTGAATCCGCCCGGCGTCAGTGGATCGGCGACGCCGTCGCCCAAGCCTGGGTAACCGGACAGATTCGACCATGTCGACGGACAGCAGATATAGAGAACGCCATCGTCAAAGCTAGCCGTCTGCTGATGAATATGCCCATGGAAGACGCCGGCCAGTTTGTCGCGGTGCGCCCGCAAAATGCGCTGAACGCGATCGCCATTTTGGATACGCATGTGATCGTCCAGCCAGGGGACGCCGGTTTCGATCGGCGAATGGTGCATGGCGACGATGGTCGGCTGATCACCGGGAGCGTCGAGAGCGTCGGCGAAAAAGGCGATCTGTTCATCGCGGAGGGTGGGCGCGTGTACGTCGCCCGGTCCGTTCGTATCAAGCGTCACTAGCGGATAGCCGCTCAATTCAAGTTGCGCGTCACGCAAGACATGCAGATTCACCCCGTCATGCAGGAAGGCTTGCATATAGTCGGCTGAATCGTGATTGCCCGGCAACATATATACCGGCTGTTGAAATTGCGAAAGCAATTCGCGGGCGCAGTGATAATCGGCTTCATGCGGGTCGGCGCAAACATCGCCAGTATGCAGAATAAAGTCGATCTCAAAGGGCAACCGATTAATCACTGTAATCAGCGATTCAGCGCCGCGGTTCGGGTGCGGCACGTCTTCGGGTATCCAGGGCGGATGATAATCGGGATCGCCGCTGATATGCGTGTCGCTGATGTGGAGGAAGGTCAGCACGTTTACAATCCTCTAGGTTTCGACTCTTATACACGATTGTAGCCGGCTCGCTGTGTTTGGCAAAGTCCGCGCCATTTAATCATGACGCCTTCGACCTGGTGGCGAGACTTCACCACGACGGGCAGCTAATCAAATGCCGTATTCGCTAGACAGCGATCGCATCCAGACTTAAACTAATGTCTGAAATGGAGCGGGTACAGCGCTTTGTTTTCGCCACACATGAGTTGCCGATTGCCGCAAGCGCTACCTATCGAGGGAAAACATGAGGGCGGATTCGTACGTTCATAAAGTCTCACTCGCCGCAGACTTAACCAAACTGCGGCGCGGCGAACGATCGCTGTCTTCACAGATTGACGCCCTGGAGGCGCGCTTTGAGGCGATTGAACCAACCATCCAGTCCTACTTGCCCGAGCTGGATCGCTTCGGCCGCTTGCGCCGCGACGCCCAAGCGCTGGAGGCGCGCTACTATGAAGCCACCACGAAGCCCCCGCTCTACGGCGCCCTGCTCGGCGTAAAAGACATCTTTCATGTGGACGGCTTCCCGACTCGCGCCGGAACGCAGGCGCCATCGGAACTCTTCGCTGGCGCCGAAGCCGATATCGTGAGGCGGCTGAAACAAGCGGGCGCGCTCATCGTCGGCAAAACTGTCACCACCGAGTTCGCTTACTTTGAACCCGGTCCCACGCGCAATCCGCACAATAGCGAGCATACACCGGGCGGCAGCAGCAGTGGTTCGGCGGCTGCCATCGCTGCCGGGCTCGCCCATGTAGCGATCGGCACCCAGACCGTCGGCTCGGTGATCCGCCCGGCCGCCTACTGCGGCGTTGTCGGCTTCAAGCCATCATTCGCGCGCGTCGATACTGCGGGCTTGGTCGATTTCTCGCCAGCGGCCGATCACGTCGGTTTCTTCAGCGCCGATGTCGCCGATATGCAAGCGATTGCCGCAGCCGTGATTGACGATTGGACTAGCGCGCCATACCATAAGTCGCGACCGGTCTTGGGTGTGCCGATTGGCGTATACCTCGAACAGTCGAGCGCTCTGGACGCATTCAATGCGCAAGTCCATGCGTTAGAAGAGGCGGGCTTCCCGATCAAGCGCATCCCCATGTTCGACGATATCGCCGCCATTGACGCCTGCCATCAAGACTTAATCGCCGCCGAATTTGCGCAGCAACACCGCGACTGGTTTGCGCAATACGAGCGCCTTTACCGCCCACGCACAGCCGCCTTGATTCGGCATGGGCAATCAGTTGCGCCCGAGCGGCTACACGCCGTTCGCGATCATCGATTGGAACTTCGCGCGCGGATACTGCGCGTCATGGACGCCGAGGGTATCGATCTGTGGGTCTGCCCGTCGGCGCCGGATGTCGCGCCTCGCGGGCTTGGAGCGACCGGAAAACCGGCGATGAATATGCCTTGGACCCACGCTGGTCTGCCAGCGATATCCCTGCCAGCCGGAACAGGCGGGTGGAACCTCCCGCTCGGATTGCAGCTGATCGCGCGATTCGGCGGCGACGAAGCGCTGCTGGACTTTGCATTGGTGATTGAGCAAGTGTTTTGACGGTAGCCGAAGATCAAAATCTCACCAGGGATAAACCGTCGGCTCCGCGCGCCTGATGAGTTTCATCTCCGGCGAGTCCTCGGCGAACGATTCTCTTGTGATCAGCGGCTTATAGCCGTTATTGAGCATGAGCTTGTATAGCTTGTGGCGCTCGGGGTAGAAGTCGGGCTGCACGTGCAGCGCGTTCTTCTGGAATTCCGGATGAAACTCGACCCGCCCGTACATCGGCATGGCATAGGTTGTGCCATTCCACAGCATGTTGGGAAGCAGTCCCAGCACCATATCGGCAGCCGGCGGCATATCTCGGATGATAAGATGCCGCTGAGCGCGCGCATCCAGTATCAACTCTTTGTTGAACATGCTGATTCCGGATCCGCAGGTATCTGTTTTGGTCAACTCGGTCAATTCCGGCATCCAAAAGATCGCTCGGGCATATTCGTATTCTGTATCCGTCCATTTCGTCCAAATCGAGTTCCAACAGGAAACGATATCGTATTTGCCCAAGCTCATCAGCGTTTCGTACATGTCCTTCACGATGTCTTTGTCCTGGAAAACGATATCATCGTCAAGCGTCAGCACCGTCTCGTAGTGTGCCATATACACCATGCCCCAGCGGATGATGCTCATCCAATCATTTCGCGTATTCACCAGCCTGATTTGAGGATTGGCGCGGAAGAGCCGCCCCAACTTGCTCCAGCGGCTGGAGCGAAATACGGTCTCCGGATCGTTGTTGATTACGATGATTTCGCTATGAATGTTACCGAGGTCTTGACCGAGCAGCGCTTCCAGATTGGCGTAAACGGCATCCATTCGCCGATAGGTGACGACAATGATGCTCAGCCCTGGTGTCGGATCTAGAAGGCTCATACTTTGTCTTTCCATTGCTGGCGGAAAAGCAGCGGAATCATGTCATTGTATGCGGGCTGTATTCTCTCGCTGAGTCTGCGCGCTTGTCGAGTCTCAAGCGATCGCTAGTGGATTCACCCAAGAGCCGGTGGCGCCGGTTAACTTCAGCGGTGCGATGATGAGCAGGAATTCGTAACAGTTCGCCGCCGCCAGCTCATCAAGATTGAGATTCTCCACATGGGTGATGCCATTATGCACCAAGGTGAAACGATGCACCGAATGGTCCATAGGCGGCATCGCCTCCACCGCCATATTATCGGCGCCGACCAAAGTCATGCCTTGCTCAACCAGGAACCGCGCCGCCTCCAGATTCAAGCCCGCCTGCGCATCGCGATATATCGCGTCCCCAGCGCGCAGCAAGGGATAAGTACCCGTCCGCACAAGTACGGCTGTGCCCGCGCCAATTGCGCTGCCCTGCATTTCCATTGCGCCGCGTATATCATCGGCGCCGATGCCGTAAGCTGGCGGCAGCATCTCGACGCCCTTGTAAGCAGCGACATCCAGCAGTACGCCGCGCGCGACGATTGGCGGCATCTTCTCGATGCTCATATGCGTCTGGCCGGCCGAGTTGACACAATTGCGAGCGGCGACCGTCATGCCAGCGCCATTATACAGGCGCGGTTCGCCATCAGATGCGGGATTGCCGGCGGCGTCCTGCTTTTCCCCGATATGACAGAGCGCATCGATATGCGTACCAACATGAATCGACATACGGATCGTCTCGGCTGCGGCTGTGCCCGGATCAATCGTCGATTCATCGCCGTGGCGCAAATGCGGCGCGATCGAATAGGTTTTCATCGCCGCGCCCGGCGTCAGCATGCCCTCCTCAAAATCGACGCCCAAACTGAAGACGTCGCCAGTTTTCACCAGGCTCAAGAGTTCGGGCGTCAATCGGGGAACGGGCAATTTCCCATAAGCGGACAAGCTCATGTCTTCTCCTTGTGTTTCGAATTTACGATGCACAGTGTAGCAAATCTCGCGCGCCGGAACGATAACAGTGTGTGGAGGGAGTGGTAAACTCTTGATACGTAAAGCTCACCCCATCCCCCGGCCCCCATCAAGAGGGAAGGGGAGTTTTGCAAGCGATTTAGCGGGTTTTGAAGCCCCTCCCTCGTTCTGGGGGAGGGGTTTGGAGTGGGGGAAAAGAAGCGTGTATCAACCATTTCACCACGTCCCTCGCCCGCCATTTATGGCTGACAGCCAAGACATTTCGAACGCTTGTTAGGGTGGTAGGGGATCAAGCGGCAACCCGCTCGGCACTTCGCTTGGCGTAACATGGCTAAGGTCGCGCGCCGCCGGATCGGTCAGCGATTGCATAAACTCGACCAGATCGGCTACGTCCCCTTCGTTCAAGGGCAGTCCCGCTTTCATCGGATGCGCAACCGAATGCGCCTGACGCTCAAAATCGTAGGGAAGCACATCGTCCTGTAAGGCGGGCGGCAAATGCCGCGCCGGGTCGTATACGATATTCGCGCGCCAGGGATCAGCATGATGCCAGATCACTTCTTCCAGCGTGGCGTAGGCGCCGCTGTGAAAATACGGCGCCGTCAATTCCGCATTGCGCAGGCTCGGCGTGCGGAATCGATATTGGTCGCGATAGTCGAAGCTCACATTCGCCCGGCCAAGATCGTCATCGCCATCAATGCCGTTGTCTTTGCCCGGTCCGAGCTGCGGCACAAGCAAATTGTGGAAGCCTAAATCAGTGAAGAGATCGCCGCTATGGCAAGCCGCGCAATTGACTTCGCGCGTGGCTGCGCCAAAGAATAGCAGCGCGCCGCGCTTCTGCTGGTCGCTCAAGGCTTGCGTGTCGCCAGCCAAGTAGTCGTCCCAGGGCGATTCGGTGAATATCAATTGACTCTCAAATGCGGCGATGGCTTCGCCCAATTGGCGAATCGTGATATGCGGTTCGCCAAATGCGCTGGCGAATCGCCGCGCGTATTCTTCATTGCCGCGCAAACGTTCCAGCAAGAGCAAGCGAATCACCATCGGCGGATAGTCGCCAAAGGTGAGGCCCGCCATCTCATGCTGCGATGTGATCGGGAAGAGCGCCTGCGCCAGCAGCGGATCTTCCAAGTCGAGATCGTTGATGGCGTCTTCCAGCGTATGCACAACCTCTTCCGCTGACCGTTGCTCAACGCGCCCATCCCAGAACTGGCTGCGCAGCAGCGCGCTATTGATGATCGTCGGGCTGTTTCGCGGAATGAAAACATCCACAAATGGATTGATGATGGCGTCGCCATTTGTCGCGCCGGCAGCAGCGTCCTTTTGGATCAGTTTTCGGAAAACACGGCTTTCGCCCAATCCATGCCCGCCAGCGCCAATCGGCAGGACCCGCCCGTCAGTCATGGCGAACTCCGGATGGTGGCAGGTGGCGCAAGCGATATTCTGATCGCCCGACAGGATGGGATCGAAAAACAGATCGCGCCCCAGTCGCGTCAGTTCGCTATCCGGCGACCTAAGCTCAATTCCCGGATAGGGCTTCAAATTATGCGCATCGATAACGGACCGCAGGGCGCGATCCAAATCACGAATTTCGACCGTTGTCGCCGTCGGCTTGTCTCGAGGCGGAAAGCGCCGCGGACGCTGCGGCTGCCGCTCGAAGCTAACCTGCAGTACGCGCCCGGCGTATGTTTCGCTGATGTAAAGCCCGCCATTCGGCAGTGGCAGCAAAGCGGCAGGAAAGTGCAACTCTTCGAGGACAGTCTCCAGCCTACCACTGGCATTGATGCGGCTGAGCCGTCCGCTCGCTTCCGCCTCAAATAGAGCGTTGAAGCAGTCGCTGCGCGGCGCCTGGGCGGCGAACTCCAGTATCCAGACATCACCGGCCGCATCGACAGCGACGTCTATCGGCATATTCAAGCCATCGACCACCGTTCGCTGCCGCCCATCACTCATGACTTCAATCAGTTTCCCGCTATTGGAGACATGCGGGCAGCCACCGAAGAGCGTTGCATAAAGGGAATCACCATTGCGCGCCAGCCCAGTCGGTAGCGCTTCCAAGCGACCGCCGTCATGCGCGGGATTCTCCAGCGCGGCAAATCGATGCAGGTAACGCAGCGAGCCGTCCTGCGCTTCAGCCACCAAACCGCTGCCCGCCGCATCGGTCACGACTGGCAAGCCTGAGTTGTCGAAGGCGATGTCAAAGGGGTGCAGCAAAAATACCGACCCGCGATCGGCTTGCCGCCTGGCGAGATCAGCGGGACCAAGCGGCGAAGTCGGCAGTTCCTGCGCCAAAGAACTGGGCAATTCATGGAATTGAGCGCCGGCCAAAGCGACAATCACCGTCTCTGCATCCGGCGAAACCGCCACTACCGGCGCGCTAAGCAGATTGCCCTTGGAGAAAGTACTGGGTATGCCCGAGATCAAGCGTCCCAGGCGACCATCCTTATCCAGCAAACTGACGCCAGCGCTGCGCTCGCCATGACCGCCCGCCTCGGCGATCAACAGCGAGCCGTCGGGCAGAAGCGCCATGCCAGCGGGATAATAGAGACCTTCGGCGACGGTGGAAATCGACGGCTCGACTCGCGCCTGACCAGCGATGCTGATTAGAGCGACCAGGAGCGTCAATACCAGTATTCGGAAAAGCATGGCGTAGGGACCGAATCCGCCGCTGTTTCATAGCGAGTTTACCACAATCTAACAGGAGCAACGTAATCTTCTGAGATTCCGTTAATGGAATCCAAGCTTCGTTACAGTTACTGTCAGCGAAACGGCGCTGGTGATTAGCGCATCAGCGGAAGCCGCATCAGGTTGCTTGTGTAATCTTCTTTGAGCCAGGCGTAATCCGGATCATCGTAAGGCGGCGTCACGCGATCGTCATCAATCAGCTCGCCCGCCAGGTAATTCAAAAAGTATAGATTCGATCCTGGCGCCGCCGCTGTGGAATGAAAACCTTGCGTGACCAAGACCAGGTCCCGATCGCGAACGGCGAAGATTTCCTCAAAGTCGCTGTCGCGACGATAATTGCGATGCAGCGCCACGCCATTCGCGGGCTCCGTGCGGAAATAATAGGTCTCATCGAGATGCGGCGAGCCGCCGTAGCCGTCGTGGCAATGCGGAGGATAACCCGACCAGGCGCCGCCGGGCACATAGACTTCGTATAGAATCAGCCGCTCGGCCGGCAGCGGATGCGCCAGCGTATGATGGACCAGTCGCCGCGCCGCGCCTCCGCCGCGAACCTCGGCACGGATTTCATCCGGAGTAAACAGCCGCAGCGGATACTTGCCTTCGGCCGGCGCCGCCCCAATGGCAAACTCGAAGCTGCCGTCGGTGATGACGCCAAATTCATGCCCCGGCGGCAGATATAGCACGGAAGGTTTTTCCACGAAGACGCTGGCGCGGCTGAGGGCAAAGTCGCCAGCGCTCGTCTGGACTGTGCCCGCGCCTTCCAGCGGTACAAGGGCAAGCTCGGTTCCCTCGGTCTGGTGCAGATAGACCTGTTGACCGCTGATTCTGACTATGCGAAAGGCTAGATATTGCCAGTTCGCCGATTCCCTTGTTACATCGAGAACGATGGTTTCAGCCTGATTCGATTTCAGATGATTGCTCATGGACCGCATTTCTCCTCGTTTCGCAGGAAGGCTTCCACCTCGCGCCGATAAGGAAGCGCCCGCGCGCAGCCGTGGCGCGATACGACCAGCGCGCCGCAGGCATTGGCGAAGCGCGCCGCCGCTTCCCAGACCCAGCCCTGCGCCCAACCGTAGATCAAGCCGCTGGCGAAGCCATCGCCGGCGCCAACGGTATTGACAATCTCTGCGGGAAAACCCGGCACATCGGTAAGTGCGTCGCCGGAATACAGACGCACGCCACGGTCGCCGCGTTTCAGCGCCAGCAGCGCATCATTGTCGCCGGCGAAGGCTCGCAATAGCTCATGCAGCCCAGCCGCGTCGGTCAGGCTTTTCCCCGCCATGACCGCTTCCGACGTCGGCGATAGCGCCGCGTAGAATTCTTCCTCGGTGCCGATAATGACATCGCAGAGCGGCAGAATTCGTCGCAGATGCAAACCGAAAGCCAAGGGATGAGACCACTGGTCGGGCCGCAGGTCAAGATCGATAAACGTGGTCATATCCCGCTTAAACGCCTGCTCGGCCAGGTAAAGGCTCACATCGTGGGCGCCGCCGCGGCTCAGCGCCGTGCCAGAGAGCGACAGCGCCCGCGTTTCATCCAGCGGCAGCTCTTTGGCTTCTTCAATTGTTAGGTGAATGTCGGCTGGATTCTCACGGTAGAAGAGCAGCGGAAAGCGGTCGGGCGGCTGTACGCCTACCACCGCCATGCCCGTTCGTCGCTCCGTTTTGATGCCGACAAAGTCCGTGTTCACAGCTTCATTTTGCAAGTAGCGGCGCACGAATTGACCGACCGGATCAGCGCCGACAGCGGTGAAGGCAATCGCGTTCAATCCCAGCCGGCTCGCCCCGATCGCGATATTGACCGGGCTGCCGCCGACGCCGGTTTCGAAGCCGGTAATGTCCTGGAATTCGGCGCCGATGTCGAGGGCGAATAGATCCATCGATACGCGCCCGACCGTAATCAGGTCGTATTTCATCGGGACGCCCGTCCGATGAGCGCGAGCAGCCCGCCCGCTTCGATTTCTCGCAAATGCTGACTGACCAAAGCCGCCAGTCCCGGCACAGCGGTCAAATCGCGATCCCATAGCGCCTCGTTGCCCAAGACAGCTCGCGCGAGCGACTCGGTCGAATCGGCTTGCGCCCATTGCCTTTCAAACCATGATAGGATTTCGGGATCGTCATTCAGCGGAATCGCAGCGCCACGCCATTCACCGCGATACAGGCGGATGAAGGCGGCGACGGCGATGACCAGACGTTCCGGCAATTCGCCGGTTTCGTCCCGATAACCCAGCAGGGACGGCAGCATCCGCTCTTTGACCTTCGCCGAACTGTTCAACGCAATTGTCAACAAGCGATGATGTATATGCGGATTGCGAAAACGATCGAAGACATCGTCCGCGAAAGCCTCCAATTCTCCTCGCGGAACTTCCCTCACAGACGGAATCACCTCTTGGAAAACCAGGTCATGGATGAAGGTCGCCAGCGCTTCGTTTTCCATCGCCTCGCGCACTGATTCGATGCCGAGCAAAATGCCAAGCGGAACCATGGCCGTATGCGCCCCGTTCAGCAAGCGCACCTTGATCGTTCGGAAGGGCGCGGCATCGTCGACGACTCTTACATTGAGTGGCGTCCGCGTTTTATCGACCGGAAACTCCGCCAACAAGCTCGGCTCAGCTTCAATGATCCAACTATGGTAAAGTTCGCCGGCCGCCAGGGTGCGATCCTCATAGCCCAACTGCGCGAAAAGGCGCTGCGCGTCCGCCTGCGGAAAACCCGAAATGATGCGATCTACCAGCGTATTGCAAAAGACGTTATGCGCTTCTATCCAGTTGGCAAATTCAGGGTCGAGGCGCCAGAGCGACGCGTATTCCAGAATAATCTCCTTCAGGCGCGTGGCGTTGTCGACGATCAACTCGGTCGGGATGATGATGCAGCCTTTATCCGGCGCGCCGCCGAAATGAAGAAATCGCTCGTAGAGGAAGCGCGTCAGCTTGGCGGGAAATGTCGTTGGCGGTTCGTCCGCAAGCGCGTCATGGGCGGAAAAGACGATGCCGGACTCGGTTGTGTTGGAGAAGATGAACCGGACTTCCGGCTGACGCGCCAGCGCCAGATATGAGGCGAAGTCTTGATAGGGATAGACCGTGCGATTTACCGCGCTGATCAACCGCGTCGCTTCGACGAATTCGCCCGCTTGAATCCCATGCAAGTAGGTCGTGAACAGGCAGTCTTGTGCATCCAGTTCGTCATAGGTACCTGGCGTCGCCTTCACGATTACGATGCCGCTGGCGAAGCCAGTTTCGGTATTCAGCAGATCCACCACCCAGTCGACGAAGCCGCGCAAGAAATTGCCGCCGCCAAATTGAACAATACGCTCGGGATACAATTTTCTATCGGGATGAAGCCGGTTAGAAAGCTGAGGGAGCATGAAAATCACCCCAATCGATAAGTTTGTTTAGCCAGGTCGTAAGCCAGGGCGCGAATCATGTCATAGGCGTCTTCTTCGTCGATGAAACCACGCGCGAGCTGCCCCGCCAGCCAGTCGGCGCAAACACGCCGCCAAACATCGTGCCGCGTTGGTATCGAGGGATAAGCGCGTGTATCGTCATTGAAGCCAGCCAAATTATAGATGCCGGCTGTTTCCACGACCGCGTCCAGGAAGCGAGTCATGCCCAGCCAACTATCGAAAAACCACCAGGGCGGACCCAGGCGCAGTATCGGATAATGCCCGGCGAGCGGCGCAAGTTCGCGGCTGTAGGTGGTCTCATCCAGGTTGAAGAGCACCAGCGTCAGATTGGGGTGAAGCCCAAAGCGATCCAGCAGCCCCTTCAGATTCTTGGTGAACTCGCTGCGAATCGGGATATCAGCGCCCATATCGCGCCCGTAGCGGGCGAATATCGCCGGATTATGATTGCGATAGGAGCCGACATGCATTTGCATCACCAAGCCGTCTTCACTGCTCATCCGCGCCATCTCGACCAGCATGTGCCCAGTGAAACGGGCGGCGTCTTTCGTTGTCGTTTCTCCTCGCAGCGCCTGCTCGAAAATCACCTGAGCATCACTGGCGCTTAGCGTTTCTGTCCAAGCGGTTAGCGCGGCGTGATCGGTCGCCGTCGCGCCCATCGTCTTGAAGTATGCGCGCCGCTGCTCCAAAGCCTGAATATACGTCGCGTAGTCCCGTACTGCGACGCCGGAGACATCGCTCAGCGAGTCGATATTCGCGCGCCAGCCGTCGCCGTCGATATTGACCACGGCATCGGGCCTGAAGGTCGGAATGACGCGCCCGCCCCAGCCCGAATCGCGAATCGCCTGATGATGCGCCAGCGTATCGGTGGCGGAGTCGGTGGTCGCCAGCACCTCGATATTGAAACGCTCAAACAGCGCCCGCGGCCGAAACTCAGCGCGTGAGAGACGTTCTTCAAGGGCTTCGTAGATGGCGTCGGCATTGCGGCTGTTGATCTTGAGCTGAATGCCGAATACATCGGCCAATTCATCGCGCAACCAGATTCCGGTCGGCGTCGCCCGAAAGAGATGCCAATTGGCGCAGACCGTCCGCCAAATCGCCCGACGGTCAACTACCCCATCTGTAGACAAGTCTCCCCCTGATGCGTCGGGGGGAGATTTAGAGGGGGGTAACCGACGTATCCCAAGCTCATCCAGCGGAATGCCCTGAGAATACAACATGCGAAAGATGTAATGGTCGGGGATGATCAGCAGATCGACCGGGCTGCCAAACTGATAATGAGGGTCGGCGAAGACACGCGGATCGACATGTCCGTGCGGGCAGATCAACGGCAGATCCTTGACCGAATCGTAGATCGCAAGGGCGGCGCTGTTCCGCGCTGGATCGGATGAGAAGTATCGGTTTTGCATAGGCGTATCACGTCGCGATAGCTGGGCAAGCGGCGCTATTGTACCACCATGCCCGCGCATTGCGAGAAAATGTAGGGGCGACCGACCCGCTGTGTATACGCGCGGCATCGGGTCGCCCGTACGAAATCTTAAACTGGAGAGGCTGTGAGCATCATCGCGACGCTTCAATACTCGCGCCGTTTTCCTTGTAGAGGTAACAGGCGACTGTCTGCCCGAAGCCACCAGCATAATCGCCCGGTGTCGTCTCGCACTCGACCATCGCATGGGGGCAACGATGACGGAACAGGCAGCCGGCGCGGTCGCCGCTCGGCGATAGTTCTTCCAAGGGAATCTCAACCGTGCCCTCCCAACGCCGCTCCGGATCAGGGCGTGGTATGGAGCTCACCAGCAGTTGGGTGTAAGGATGTTGCGGTTGCTGAATCACGGTGGACGCATCGCCCACTTCGACCACGCGACCGCGATACAGAATGAGAATCTGGTCGCTAATTTGGTGGGCGGTCGCCAAGTCGTGGGTGATGTACAACAGCGAAATGCCAAACTCATCGCGCAGTTCTTTAAGTTGGGTCAAGATGTTGGCTCGCAGCGAGGCGTCGATCATCGACACCGGTTCATCGGCGACAATGATTTTTGGCTGCAGCAGCAAGCTGCGCGCGACCACGATGCGCTGGCGCTGACCGCCGCTCAGTTGGTGCGGGTAGCGTCCCAATACTTCTCCGGCGCGCAAGCCCACCTTGTCCAGCGCTTCTTCCATCATTGTTCGCGCCTGCGCCCGATTATTCGCCAGCTTGAAGGTCCGTATCGGCGTCAGCAGCAAGCGATCAATGGTGTAAAAGGGATTGTATACCGCAAAGGGGTCTTGAAATATCGCTTGCACTTCGCGCCGATAGTCCCGTCGTTCCTGCTTCGCCATCTCCCATAAGTCCCGCCCTTTGTACACGACGCGACCGCCGGTCGGCTTGAGCATCGCCAGCCCCAGGCGCGCCAGGGTCGTCTTGCCGCTGCCGCTTTCGCCGGCGATGGCGATGATCTTCGGCTCGTCGGCGCGTATATGCAGATCAAGCGCTTCCAAAGCAACCACACCCGCCGGATTGCGCTTGTTGGCGCCAAAAGCCATGGTGACATTATCGAATTCAAGCAGATATTTTGCTTTCACGAGACCCGCTCTTCCACCAGATGGCAAGCCGCTCGCCGATCTACGCTGATGTTTCGCAGCAGGGGAATCTCCTGTTTGCAGCGCTCCTCCGCTATCGGGCAGCGTGGATGAAAGGCGCAGCCGGATGGCAGCTCGAGCAGGGAGGGTTGGCTCCCCGGAATCGCCGTCAACTCGCGCTTCTCTTCCGGCGATGGCAGCGAGCTGATCAGCAGTTGGCTGTACGGGTGCTGCGGATCATTGAAGAACGACGATATCGGCGCGACTTCGACCATTTTGCCAGCATACATCACCGCCAGCCGGTCAGCCGATTGCGCCATCAGCCCCATATCGTGGCCGATGATAATCATCGCCGCGTTCAACTGTTCTTGCACATCGTTAAGCGTCTGCATAACCACCCGCTGCACCACCACATCGAGCGCGCTGGTCGGCTCATCGGCGATGATGACGCTCGGCTCCAGGATGATCGCCAGCGCGATGCAGACCCGCTGCTTCATGCCGCCGCTCAATTCGTGCGGATACATCTCGGCGACGCTATCGGGCAAGCCAACACGGCCCAAAAGCTCACCGATATGCTTGGCAATCCGCCCGCGCGTCCAGCCGCGTTCGTGCGCCTCAATCGCATCAGCCATCTGATGCCTGATCTTCACCACCGGATTTAGCGAATTCATCGAGCCCTGCGGGATCAGCGACAGCTTGCTCCAGCGCGTCTGCCGCATCGCTTCCCGCTCGAGCGCCAGGATATCGCTGCCATCCAGAATCGCTTCGCCACCCATGATGTAAGCCGGTGGCTTGTGCAGCCGCATCAGCGCCAGCGCCAGCGTCGTCTTGCCCGAGCCGGATTCGCCGACGACACCGAGCCGTTCGCCAGGATAGAGCGCAAACGACACATCGTCGACTGCTTTGACCTCTTGCCCGCCCGTCATGTAGGAGACGCGCAGATTGTTCACCTGCAAGGCAAAGTCTTGGCTCATCCCGTTCTCCTCAAGCGCGGATTAACAAATTCATCCATCGCCGCGCTAACCAGGAAAAGCCCAACAAAAAGTATGATGAGAACGATAATCGGCGGCAGCCACCACCACCACAAGCCGTTAATCAAGGCTGAATAAAGCTGCGCCCAATAAATCGTCATGCCCAGCGTCGGCGTTCGCTGCGGTCCCATACCCAGCACTTCCAAACCGATGCCGGCGAGGATCGCGCCCGATGTCGCGCCGACAAAGCTGGCGGCCGCCAGCGGCAATATATTTGGCATGATCTCTTCAAAGATAATGCGAATGTCGCTCAACCCGGCCAGACGCGCCATATGTACGTATGGCTGTTCGCGCAATGACAAGACCTGAGCGCGGATCGTGCGCGCGGGGAACATCCATGAAAGTAGCGCGATGATGATCGCCATGTTCTCGACGCTCATTGTGCGAACTGACGCCGCTACCACCAGCAGTATCGCCAATGGCGGAATGGTCAGCATGGTGTCGGTGGCGGTGCTGATCATCATGTCGATCCGGCCACCGAAGTAGCCGGCGATCAAGCCGAGGCTCGTACCGAGCACAACGCCGACAATACCGGCCAGGAGACCCATCCGCAAAGTTTGCGGTGTGCCGACTATGATGACCGCCAAGACATCGCGGCCGCCGCCGTCCGTTCCCAAGCGGTATTCGGCCGATGGCGGTTTTCTGGGCGGAACCGAGATCGGGCGCGCCTTATCGACATCGACGAACAGCGGGCCGACCAGCCCAAGCAAAAGCAGCGAAAGGAGCATGACCAGCCCCAATAGCAGCTTCGGCGTCCGCAGGATGTAGCTGCCCGCCGCTTTGCCGCGGCCAATAAACGATTCGATCATAAAAGATTCTCTTCGTTGTCGCCCTACCGCTCGATGCGCGGGTCCAACAGCGGATAGATCATATCCACAATCAGCACCGACACCGCCACCGTCAAAATCAGGAAGAAGGTGACGCCTTGAACCATGTAATAATCCGAACTGCGCAAGGCGTTATAGAGCAGCCAGCCGATGCCGGGATAATTGAACACCACCTCGACCAACACCGACCCAGAAGCCACCGTGCCCAGCGCAATCGCCAGCGATGTAACCTGCGGCAGCAGCGCATTGCGCATGGCGTAGGCGAAAAAGATCCGTCTGTCCGGCAAGCCCTTCGCTTCCGCCAGCGTCAGATAATCTTCCCCCAGCACGGTCACCATCACGCCGCGCATGCCCAAAGCCCAGAAGCCGACGCTCGTCAGCACGATCGATAGCGCTGGCAACACGCCATGTTTGACCACATCCAGCAGAAAATCCAAATCCAACTGCGGGATCGTGCCGGAGGAGTAAGCGCCGCCCAGCGGCAATATACCCATGACAAAGGCGAAGATGTAAACCAGGATCAAGCCCAGCAAATAATAGGGCACCGCCGACAGCACCATGAACATAGGCACGAAACGCCGCAAGAAACCAGGCGCGCGCGGCCAAGCCATCATCGCGCCGAAAAATGAACCGGCCGCGAAGGACATCAAGGTGGAGATAGCCAACAAACCGACCGTCCAAGGCAGGGCACGCAGCAGCGCCCGCTCCACTTTCTGCGGGTAATAAGAAATGGAATGCCCCAAATCAAAGCGCAAGGTATTAAAGAGAAAGCGGAAGTATTGCACATAGGCCGGCTGGTCGAGGCCGAAGCGGGCGCGATAAGCGGCAACGATTTCGTCTTCGGCATCGCCGCCGGTGGAAGCGCCGCGCGCGCGCAACTCTTCCAGCACCGCGCCGATCGGGTCGCCCGGCGCCATTCGCGGGATGATGAAATTCAAGGTCGCGGCCAATATGACCACGACAAAAAACATGATAAGGCGGCGGATGAAGTAGGACTGTTTCACAGCCACTACCCTTCGGGTAATTTCCTGCGGTGTGCCGTGCGAACTCTAATTTGCGTACGGGCGAGCCGGTGGCTCGCCCCTACAGATCCGGCTGTGACGGGCGCCCGGAGTATTCAGCTTCCGGGCGCATTCGATACGGTTAAGCTACATGCCCGCCGGTTCGATCTCGGTGATCATCAGCAAGGCGGTCTGCCACCAAAAGCCAGGGTGGACGTAGTTATTGTCCGCCGTCGGCCAGTTCGTCCAATAGTGATTATTGAACGGGGTAAGCAGCGAAGCTTCTGTCAGCGGCATCGCCGGCAGTTCCGTCAGCCAAATCTCGATGGCGGAGCGGAAGAGATCCTGCATCGCCGGGTCTTCGCTAGCGGTCAGCTTCATCTCATCGACGATGGCATCGTACTCCATGTTCTCGAAGCGCGTGCGGGAGCCGGTGACGTCGTCGCCCAGCGGGGCGGAATGGCGGCTGTGGAAGTTATCCAGCGTGCCGTAGGGATCGCGCACCGCGCCGCAAGCCACATCAATCCAGGCGTTGGCGCCGCCGGTGCGAGCCGTCTCATTGAAGGCGGCGTTGTCTTGCAGCTTAAAGGTGGCGTCAAAGCCGGCCCGCTGCAGCAATTCGGCGATGACCGGCGCCATCTTGACCTGGAAGGTTTCGCCCTGGCGGATGGCCAAATCCATCTGCACCGTGTTGCCATCGCCGTCGACCCACAAGCCGTCGGCATTCATGCTGAAGCCGGCGCCCGTCATCAATTCATCGACCTTGTCCTGATTTTGCTCCAGGGTGGGATGGGCTTCAAAGAGATCGGCGCTGGCATTCATGTATTCCAGCAAGGGCGGGTAACCGGGCATGATCCAGTTGATCGTGCTGGTCATGCCTTCCCAGGCGATATCCACAAGCGCATCGCGATTGATAGCGTAGCTCATCGCCCAGCGCAGGTCAGCATTATCGAACGGCGAAACGGCGTTGTTGACCACCAGATACCGCGGGCAAGGATCGAGGTAGGCGTAAGGCAATTCGCTGTACCAGCCAGTGACCGCCGGGTTCTGGGCGACCACCGTCTCGAAGGTGCTGCGACCCATAAGCCACATCGTATCCAGCTCGTTGTTGATCGCCATCGCGGCGCGGCGCTCTTCGTTGCCGGCCGCCAGGAATATGACGCGTTCTGGCGCTGGCAGGTCCTTGAAGCCGGTCTCGGCGCCCCACCAATCATCGCGGCGGTCCCAAACTGACTCGGTTTCGTTGGAGATGACCAGGCGGTAAGGACCAGTCCCGACCGGATAACCCGCGTCTAGATCAAAGTTGGTGAAGGTGAGCGGATCTTCCTGCATCGAGTAGATGTGCTCGGGCACGATGTAGGTGGACCAATAGATGCCGACGCCAAAAGCGTTGAACAGGTAACGCGGGTTGGGTCCATTGAGTGAAATGACGACAGTCAGGTCGTCAGGCGCGGTGACACTGCTGACGAAGTCGGCATGGCGGTCGCTGAAGCGCGCGTCACGATTCTCCATCAGGAAGTTCAGCGTGTAGAGAACATCATCGGCATTAAAAGCTTCGCCATCGCTCCACATTGCGCCAGCGCGCAGATTGATCGTCAGCTCGGTGTAGTCGTCGTTGAACGCCGCGCTTTCCGCCAGCCAAGGCACCAATTCGCCCGTTTCATAGTTGTAATAAAACAGGGATTCGTTGCCAACCTGGTTCATGCCGGCGTGACCGAGTGAGCCGTTCGCTAGCGGATTGTAATTCTCCGGCGCCGGATTGCGCACACTGATGTTCTCGATGACCAAGGTCTTATCGCGCGGCACTTCCGTCATCTGCGCCGTACTGACGGATGCGACCATTCCCAGCATTAGGCTGAGAACTGTAAGCAGCAGAATAAATCTGCGACTTCTGGAATTGAACATGGTAGTTCTCCCGAATTATGGATATACAGTAGAGGTTCGTTTGACGACACGATATATTGCGGAATCGACAAACGTGCGCGCAAGCTTATCATTGATGCGCAGAGAATACAATACGCCGAACGCGCATTAGATTAATCGCGCCAGTACGAAGATGCAATTATTGGAAACCAGGAAACGAGGAAGGACAGGCTTCATGCAGCTGCGACAACTGGGGAATTCTTCACTGATGGTCTCGCCAATCGGCGTCGGATTATGGGGCATCGTCGGCGGCGATTATTGGGGAGCGCAGGACGAAACGGATACCTTCGGCGCCGTCAACGCCGCGCTCGACAAGGGTATCAACTTCTTTGACACTGCTGAAGGCTATGGCAATGGCTACTCCGAAGAGATGCTCGGCCGCGCCCTCAAAGGACGGCGGGACGAAGCCATCATCGCCAGCAAAGTCAGCGCAAGCAACCTGGCGCCAGCCGATATCCGCGCCGCCTGCGAGCGCAGCCTCAAACGCTTAAGGACCGATTACATCGACCTCTATCAGGTGCACTGGCCGCCCAGCCGCTTGGTGTCGCTGGAAGATTGCATGGCGACCCTTCTGGACTTACAGAGCGAAGGCGCGATCCGCGTCATCGGCGTCAGCAACTTCGGCAAACTCGATATGCCCGATATGCTCTCTTGCGGTCGCTACGAAGCGAATCAGTTGCCCTACAGCCTGCTTTGGCGCGCCATCGAATTCGACATTCAGCCGCTTTGCGTCGAAGGCAATATCAGCATCCTGCCTTACAGCCCGCTGAATCAGGCGCTGCTGACGGGCCGCTACCGCAATGCCGACGAGATGCCCTACTCGCGCACGCGCACCCGCCACTTCCGCGGCGACCGGCGCGATTCGCGTCATGGCACAGCCGGCTTCGAAACCGAGACCTTCGCCGCCGTCGAAGCCATCCGCCTGATCTGCGCCGATATCGGTCAGGAGATGGTGCACGTGGCTTTGGCTTGGCTGCTGCACAAACCGGCGGTGACATCGGTGCTGGCGGGCGCGCGCAATCCGCAGCAGGTCGAAAGCAATCTCATCGCCGGGGGCTTGTCGCTTTCCGAAGAGACCATGCGCCGGCTGGATGAAGCCACCGACGAACTCAAATTAAGACTGGGACCTGATCCCGATATGTGGGGCACGGGCGCCGATTCGCGTTATCGGTAGATTTCTCGGACATAATGGATCTGTAGGGGCGAGGCGGTGACTCGCCCAACCAACCACATAGAAGTGGGGCACTGGCGCCGATTCGCGTTATCGGTAGATTTCTCGGACATAATGGATTTGTAGGGGCGAGGCGGTGACTCGCCCACCGAAGCACATATTGGAAACTGTGCCATGACCTGCGAAGACACGCTTAATTTGCAGCGATTTCGGCGATCAATGCGCCTGCAGGGTTACGACTATCGGCAATCTGGCGCGTACTTTGTGACCATTTGCACATATCAGCGTCACAACAAAATTGGCACGGTGATTGATGGAAACGTGGTTCTTAGCCATTGGGGCAAGATCGTGAAAGACGAATGGCGACGGACGGAAACTGTTCGAGCCAATGTCGAATTGGATGCCTATGTGATCATGCCCAATCACCTCCATAGCGTCGTATTGATTGTCGAAGACGCAACGGCCAACAATTCGGCCAATGAATACCACAATGCCAATTTGCAGAATACGGCTGGTTCGCTAGGGCAGATTATCGGACATTTCAAATCTATCGCTACAAAACGTATTCGGTCAGTCGCGGCGACGCGTGAAGCTCCTGTATGGCAACGGGGCTACTACGAGCACATCATTCGCAACGAGGAGTCGCTGAATGAGATTCGAGCGTATATCATTTCCAATCCTGGGCGCTGGTCGGAAGATTCATTGAATATATCGGGCAGGTGATGGGCGAGTCACCGCCTCGCCCCTACACCTACGCTGGACGGGCGAACTACCTTGACAGTTTGAACAGCTCCTCCACATCAATCAACTCACCGCTCTCAATCGACATATTGGCGGCGATGCCAACCAGAATCGACGCCGCGCCATCCATATAGGTCGCCGCGCGTTTCAGCGGGTCAGGCGCGGGTTTCGCTGCGAACAGGTCATCCAGCATCAGCGGATCGGCGCCGCCGTGCCCGCCAGCCGCAACCGGCACATCTACATCGTAGCCTTCGCCGAACATCGGGAAGGCGCGAATCCGGGTCTCCTTAAACGCGCCTTTGCTGGCGGCGGCTGAAGCGCTGTCCGGTTTCAGATGCGTGATGGTTTCGGTAACGTCCATCTCCAGGCGGCCGCGCGTTCCGGTGACGGCGATGCGCAGCCCTTCCCAAGGCGCATAGGCGACCAAGCAATAAGATAGCAGCACACCATTGGCGTAGCGCGCGGTAACAGCCATTGTGTCTTCCGCCGTAATCGGCTCGCCGAAGACATTGCGGTCGCGGATGTAACCCGTTTCGGTTTCGGCGGCCAGATAGAGCCCGGCGTAGGCTTCCTTCTCGTCCAGCCGCAAAGCAAAAGGATCGTCCTTGGCCGCTTCTTCGCCGGTGTAACGCGCGTAGGGATAGTGCTCGCCGCGCGCTTCGGCGTTGGCCGCGCCATAAAAGAGCAAATCGCCCAGCGCGAAGACCTGCCGCGGGTAGGAATCAATCCACCAGTTGACCAGATCAAAGTGATGGGTCGCCTTATGAACCAGCAGTCCGCCGCTGTTCTTCTTCTCGCGGTGCCAACGGCGGAAGTAATCAGCGCCGTGGCTCGTGTCCAGCACCCAAGAGAAATCAACCGCCAGCGGAGTCCCGACGGCGCCATCGCGGATCAACTCGCGGAAGCGCGCATAAGCCGGCGCGTAACGATAATTGAAGGTGACGCGCAGCGACTTGCCACTGCGCTTGATCGCCTCGTCTATCTTATGCAGGCGATCGAGCGTCGTCGTCAGCGGCTTCTCGCTGATGACATCGCAGCCCTGGTCCAGCGCCCGCGCGATGTATTCATGATGCCGGGCGTCGACTGTTGTGACGATCACGGTATCGGGCTTCGTCTCGTCGATCATGCGATCGAAATTATCGGCGAGGTATGTCGGCGCCAGCGGCAAATCGCGCGCTTGCAGCCCTCGATTATGCCAATCCATGCGCACCTGGCTGAGGTCGCATAAGCCGACTAGCTCGGCCTGTTCGCTGTACTGGCTGGTCACCGCATCGACATACATGCCGGCGCGCGATCCGGTCCCGACGATGACGTAGCGTTTGCGTTCGGACATAGAGATCACCTGAAATCGACATTAACCGAAGCGGATTCTAGCGCATTCCGCCGCCGTATGGGGTGGTGGAGGGCGAGACAAGTCTCGCCCCTACAGATTCCCATTCATAATGGTTCGTTATACTGTGTGAGCCAGGTTGTGACTTGCGAGGGGCTGTGTTAAAAGAAAAAGAAAAGGAGGCATCATGGCGCACCAGCGAATTCTCACCAAGAGCAGCAAAGGTGGCGATATCTTCCCCGACATTGATTACCGCACCAGCAAAGCGGTCCGCGCCGGCAATATGGTCTTCGTCGAAGGTCAAACCGGCTTGACGATGGATAATAGTTCTTTCGTTGGCGAAGGCGACCCGGCGGCGCAAGCGGACAATGCGATGAAAAATGTGAAGATCATCCTCGAGGCGGCCGGCGCCCGCATGGAGGACATCTGCAAAATCACCACCTATGTCACCGACGCCGCCTACCGTGATCTGGTCTATCCAGTGCTCGCCCGTCACATGCCGGAGGTCTATCCCTGCTCGACCGGCGTGGTGGTCAAGGCGCTGGGCAAGCCTTACGCCGACTTCGAGATTGATGTCTTTGCCGTTATTCCCGACGAGCGCGATTGACGCAGTACGCGCGCTAGACTTCGTACCACCAGCCAGCGGCGGCGATTGCCTGTTCCGGTGTCATCGTCGCTTCCAGTCGGGCAAGGATCGCTTCCGCCTGCGTCGCGCTCGCCTGCAGAACCGGCAACGGCGCCACATGCTCATAGACTGAGCCGGACGGTTGCAGCGCCTCGTCTATCGGCAATACTTGCGCCTGACGATGCCGCAGCAGATGGCGATAGACAGCCGCGTACACCTGGGGCGAATAGGCGGCGTCGCCCGGCGTTGACGGCGCCAAGTCCAGCGCGACGGCGACCTCATAGACCTCCTGCCAGAGAGCGCGCAGCAAATCCGGCGGCGCGTCATGCGCTTCGCTCTCGTGCCTCGGCGCGGCGATGGAACGCTCCCTTCTTGACTCGATCAAGGCGCGTACCTCTATGGACGGTACCGGGATCAAAAACTGCGTGCGCGAGTGGCGCAGCAGCGCTTCGGACCCATCGTCGGCGGGCCGAGCAATTTCCATAAAGCGCCCGCCGTTGAGTGGCACTTCGCCGATGAGCATGTCGCCATCCCATTCGACCAGCGCGCCCCGCAGCCAGGCGCCGGTTGCGCGAATCACCAGTGGGTGAGTGGCGCCATTCGCAAGCGGATAACGCGGTGTCTCGAAGGGCTGGCGCGCCACATCCCATTGCAGCAGCGTCACCGAGCGTCCGGCGGCACGCGCCATCAGCGTCAGTTGCTGCAGTAGCAGGCTTTTGCCCACGCCCGGCAACCCGGCGAAAAAGACGCGATCGGCGTCTTCGATCAAGCGAGAAAGGTAATGATAAATGGCGCTGTCTGGCGCGAGGATCAATTGCGACATGTTTTGCCGTCCGTTCAGCGCGGCGGACGAATCCGACCCTGATCGCGCAGGCGGTCGAGGCTGGGCGTCTCGCCAATCGGCGCCTCGATAATGGTCGGCAACTCGCTGGCGAAGCCGTAACGCATCGCCTTCCGCAGCTGCGACTCGTCTTCGGCGCGGAAGGCATTGGCGCCAAAGGACTCGCCCAGCTTCACAAAGTCGGGATTGAGCAAGTCGGTGGCGATCACACGCTCGTCATAGTCGCGAATCTGCATCGTGCGCACATTGCCGTAGCCATCGTTGTTGAAGATAATCGTCACCAGCGGGATGCGGTGCTGCACAGCGGTCGCCAATTCTCCCACGCTAAACATGAATCCGCCGTCACCAGCGATCGAGAGCACCGGCAGGTCGGGCCGGGCGACTTTGGCGCCGAGCGCTGTCGGGAAACCATAACCGAGCGTGCCCTGATAACCGCTGCTGAAATAGCTGCGCGGTTTGTAGATCGGCATGATGATCCGCGCCGCGTAACCCATCTGCGTCAACTCATCGACAAAAATGCCATCCTCGCCCAATTCCTCGCGGATGACCTTCAAATAGCTCCGCTGCGGCTCCAGGTAGGCGCTTGTCTTCGCCCATTCTGCCTTCAGCGCCAACATCTGCTCGGCGCGCGGCGAGCGCAGGCGACTGTGCCGGTTGACCGCGTCCAGCAGCGGCGGCAGCGCCTCTTCCGCCCGCGCCACAATCGGCAGATCGGGACGTTGAATGCGATGCATAGCGTCGCTGTCGACATCAATGCGAATGATCTTCATGTTACTGTCGCGGCCCCAGCGCTGCAGCGGCACGCGCATATAACTGCCGATCGCCAAGACGACATCGGTGGCTTTGTAGTAGGCGTGCGCCTCCGGTTGTTTCAGGCTCAGCGGATTGCGACTGTCGAGCACGCCATGCCCGGTGCGATAAGCGACTACCGGCGCCTGCAGCATCTCCGCCAACTGTTCCACCTCGGCGCTGACGCCCTGCGCCCCGCCGCCGACGAAAATCATCGGGCGTTTCGCCGCGCCCAGCCATTTTCCAGCCGTCTCAATCGCGCCAGCATCCACCGGAGGCGCAAAGGGCGGCCAGGGCGTCGGCGTCGGTGGTACTTCGGCGCGCAGTTTCAGCACATCCGGCGGAATCTCCAGCGCGACCGGCCGCGGCCGCCCCGACTCCATTTCAAAGAAAGCCTGCGCCACCTTGCGCCCGGCTTCTGACGGATGCAGCGCGATGTCGTTCCACTTGGTCAACCCGCGCAAGACCTCCGGCTGATGCGGAATCTCGTGCAGGTCGCCGACCCCTTTGCCGATATTGCGGCTGAGGATTTGCCCGGTCAGGCAGAAGACCTTGGCGTTGAGCGCGTAGGCTGTCGCCATGCCGGCCGTCGCGTTCAAGACGCCCGGTCCCGGCACAACATTGAAGACGCCCGGCTCGCCCGTCGCCAGCGCCCAACCGAGCGCCATATAAGCGCAGCCCTGCTCATGCCGCGTATGGATGACGCGGATTTGGTCGCGGTTGTCGAAGAGGGCGTTGTAGAGCCAATCGTTTTGGATGCCGGGCAGCCCGAAGAGGGTATGGACGCCCTGGGCGATCAAGGCTTCAACGGTTGCTTCGCCGCCTGTTTTGATGGGCAAGATGGTCGCTCCTGGTGGTTGGTTTAGCTTTCACTTTGAGGCGCGTCATTCGGCAACTCGGGCGCTATGGATGGCTGCTGCAAGGCTTCGCGCTTCTCGCGCAATTCCTGGCGGGTGCTATGATGACTGTAAAGAAAAACTCCAGCCAGTGACACGACAGAAGTTGCCACAAAGCCAAAACCAACTAAATCAGAGCCAAGATAAAGCGCGAACGCGCTTAAAAGCAACAAAACCAGCGCCAATACAAAACCGCGATTCATCGCCCGTTTGTCGCGTTCAATCGCGGCCAGCTGACCGCGATTTTCCTGCTGCATTCGGTGACGCTGCTGCTCTTCCGCCATAGCTAGAATCCGCTCGGCGCTACCAGGCAAATGCCGCTCGTAACCTGCCACAATTCTTGGATGCGCCAGCGGTCCAGCATATTGCTCTTGAAGAACAATGCGGCTTATGATTTCTTCACGTAATTCTTCAGGGATATTATCGATTAGTTCTGGCGGGATAGGACTATCTTCAAGATCTGTAGCGTCCTTATCACTCACGTTCGCGCTCTCTCTCGATCTCCTGCTTGTGCAGCGCAATGGCTTCGGCGATATAATCCCCTACGGCCAGCCAATCGGAGCGCAGCGCCTCATAATCTGCTCGTTCTGCGGACGGCGCAATTGTATACGTGTTCAATAGGCCACAAACATCAAATAAACTTCCAATGCCTGTCCAAGCGCTTGGCGTGGGCACATTATGCAAGCGATTGGTCTTTGGCAGATATTCTCGCATTACTCGCTCCAAGTCGACTCGTCCGCGCTTGAAACACATTCACCTTGACATAGGCACCCAAATCATATCGGCTATACGAATACCTGTCAATGAAGCCCAATCGCCCTATGCTATACTACGCGCGTGCCAACGTTAAGATGTGAAGCTGCCCATGAAAAACCGACTCTACTACGGTGACAGCCTCGAAATCCTGCGCAACCGCGAATACTTCCCCGACGAATGCGTCGATATGCCGCCGCAGCATGGCACATTCAAGCAGGCGGCGCGGGTGAAGAGCGGCGATGGCAAGGCGCAGCAGGACTTGATGTAAGGCTTGAGACAGTCGGTTTCTGGAATGAAGGAGGAGATATGCCATTGCCAATCGAATTGGATCGGAAAATCCGGCTTCGATTCGTTGAGCTGATAGCGGAAGTGGAGACGCTGCTTGCAGGGCTAGACGAATATGATGCAAGTCACTATCTTCAATATCGAGAATGGGTTGAAAAGACTACCGGTCTTCTCTATATGCTTTTCGGTGACAGCACACAGGGAGAGAAATACCAGAAAATCATGGAATGGGATCCTGTACTTGGACAAATGGGCGGTATGCCTCACCATTACATGTCGACTCCAGCCGTTCGAACGAAGGCGGCGAGGTTGAAGGGAATAAGAGACAACTATGTCAACGGCTTTTATGACGGCATAGAGCAGCAGATTGTCGCTAATGTGTCGGCAGATTATATGGAACAGGCTGAGGACTTGTTACGGGAAAAATATCACATCCCTGCCGCAGTCTTGTGTGGCGCGGTATTGGAAGACGCCTTACGCCGCTTATGTCAGAAACAAACGCCACCAATTGACATAGTTAAGTCAAACGGTGACAAGAAGACGCTGGAACCACTAATCCAAGATCTGCAAAGGGCGAAGGTCTACAACAAATTGGCAGCTGACCAATTGCGGGCTTGGGCAAAAATTCGGAATTATGCTGCTCATGGTGAGTTCTGTGAATTCACCCGCGAACAAGTTGATTTGATGTTGCCGGGTGTCAAGCAGTTTCTTGCCGTACACATGTAGCTGGTTGATGAAGATATGTAGCAAAATCTGACTTCGCTCAAGCCCTTCCTCTGTGCCCTCTGTGTCCTCTGTGGTTCAGTTTATTCCTCCCCCACTTCCTCCGGCTCGCCCTCGCCAACCACATACAAGCCCCCGCCACGCCGCCTTCCCCAGGGGCTCGGCGCCGCGCCGGCCGACCGCTCGGTCACCCGAAACTGCTCCAGCTTCGCCATATCAAACTGAATCCCGTTGCCAGGCCTGTCGCCCAGGATGATGTTCCCGTCATCCACCCGGCTGTCGTGGTCGAAGCTCCGGTCCATTCCCGAATCGACCACCTCCATCCAAATGTGATTGGGCAGCACCGCGGCGAAATGCGCCATGTAATTGCCCGGGCAATTCATCACCGAGACTGGCAGGTCGAAGCCGTCCGCCATCTGCGCGATGCGCATGGCGCCGGTGATCCCGCCCGCGCCGACGCCGATCTGCAAGATGTCAGCCGCCCGATGCGCGATGAGAGCGCGGAAGTCAGCGGCGTCATCAAGGTTTTCGCCCGTGGCGACGGCAGCGTTGACCGAATCCGATACCTTGCGCAAGCCAGTATAATCCCAGCGCCGCGCCGGCTCCTCCGCCCAGAACAGCTCATGATGGCGCTCAAAATAACGAATATGCTGAATCGCTTGCTTGGGCGACCAGTATTCATTGGAGTCGACCAGCAGGATCGGCTCGCGCCCCGATGTCGCCAGTGCCTCGCGCATGATGCCGATGCGCCGCAGATCGCCCTCACGATCCAGCCCGACTTTCAGCTTGCCGATGCTGATGCCGAGCGCCGCCTGCCTTTCGTAGAATGCCCGGATCTCATCGTCGTTCAAGCAAAGGTCAATGCCGCTGGCGTAGGCTTTGACCGCCCGGCTGGAAGCGCCAAGCGTCTTCCAGAGCGGCTCGCCATTCGCCTTCGCCTTCAGGTCCCATAGCGCCACATCGAGCGTACCGATGACATCGGTGATCGCGCCGCGGTTGCCGCCTTTGAAAGCGAAATCGGCCATGCGCTGCCACAGCCCAACCACGCCGCGCGGATCCCGGCCCATTAGCAGATTCTCCGCCATCGCGTGAATTTCGCCCTGCTGCCCCGGATTGCCCAGCGCCACGCCTGTCAGTCCCAGGTCGCTATCCAGGAAAACCGCCAGCGCCGCGTACTGATCGCGCCCGCGCGGATTGTTGGCATCGCCGATCGGGCGCGCCATCTGATGCTCAAACAGAATCGACCGAATGCCTGTGATTTTCATCTTGTTCCTCGTTTCGCAATTCCAATGTCAATTGCTCCGGCGCACGCTGTAGGGGCGACATATTATGTCGCCCGTCAATGTACCGCGTCGTACGTCGGGCGGCCACTTTGTCTTCCCGCCGCGCGTACGACCAAGCCGGCGGCACACCCCTGCAAATCGTAAATTAGCCGGAGCCCAACTCCCCATCCGCGTGCCACTGACGCAGCACTTTCTTGTCCATCTTGCCCACGCCGGTCTTGGGAATCTCTTCCACGACGATGTATTCGTCGGGCAGCCAAAACCTGGGGAAATGCTCCAGCAAGTAGGCATTCAGCGTCTCGACATCATGCCCGCCATCCAGCGGGACCAAGATAGCCAACGGACGCTCGCCCCAGCGCTCATCGGGCACGGCAATCACTGCCGCTTCCAGCACATCCGGATGCGAGATGAGCATATTCTCCAGATCCACCGATGAGATCCATTCGCCGCCGCTCTTGACCAAATCTTTCGTGCGGTCAGTGATGCTCATATAGCCATTTTCGTCGATGGTGGCGACATCGCCGGTGCGGAACCAGCCGTCATCGCTGAAATGCTCCTCATCACGCGGGATCTTGTAATATCGCCCCACCACCCAATAACCGCACACTTGCAACTCGCCCATCGTCTCGCCGTCCCAGGGCAATTCCTTTCCCTGATCATCGACGATCCGCGCATCAACGCCTGGCACGAAATAACCCTGCTTCGCCTTGATATCCCAACAGCCGGCGGCATCCAATTCCTGATGCTGCGTCTGCAGCTTGGCTACGCTGCCGATCGGCGACATCTCGGTCATGCCCCAGGCGTGCACGACGTTGACGCCAAAGTCGCGCTCGTAGGCTTCAATCAAGCCGCGCGGCATCGCCGAGCCGCCGACGACCAATTGCGTGATCGACGAAATGTCGCGCGGATTGCGGCGCAGTTCATGATAGAGCCCGTTCCAGATTGTCGGCACGCCGGCAGCGATGGTGACGCGCTCGCTTTCGATCATATCGGCCAGCGGCGCCGGCTGCAGATGCGGTCCGGGCATCACCATGCTCGCGCCGACCCAGGCGCAGGCATAAGGCAAACCCCAAGCCATCGCATGAAATTGTGGCACAACCGCCAGCGCCACATCGGCTTCGGTCGGTCCCAGCGCCGCCGCTTGCAGCACGCCCAAGGTATGCAGCATCATCGAGCGATGACTGTAGAGGACGCCTTTGGGCATGCCGGTCGTGCCGCTGGTATAGCACAAGCCCATCGCCATATTCTCGTCCGCGCAGCGCCATTGGTAGTCGTCGCTCGCGCCCGCCATCAAATCTTCGTATCGCGAAGCATTGGGCAGGCTGCATGATTGACCGGCCGCCATATTGAAAACGACAAAGCGCTCGACAGTGTCCAACTGCGCGGCGATCGGCTCAATCAGCGGCAACAGCGAAGCGTCGACAAAGATGACCTTGTCCTCGGCATGGTCGATGATGTACTTGAGCTGCTCATGCGACAGGCGGATGTTCAAGGTGTGAATGACAGCGCCAGCGCAGGGTATGCCGAAGTAAAACTCCAAGTGCTGGTAATTGTTCCAGGAGAAGGTCGCCACACGGTCGCCCGGCTCAACGCCCAGCGAGTCCAGCACATTCCCCAGCCGTCGCACGCGCTCATGAAAATCGGCGTAGCTGTACTCATGCCAGCCCCCAGCGGGCAGCTTCGTCTTGATCGTCTTTTGCGGCGTCATGCGGCTGGCATGTTCGACAATGGTGTTCAGCGTCAGTGGATAATCCATCATCAAGCCGGATAACATATGGACTCTCCCCAAGCGACTTTGCGGGACTTCAAGCGTGTAACTGCCGCAGATTATACGGGACGACGCCTCGCTTGTCAGCAAAATCCACAAACCGGGAAATCTGTAGTCAAACGCGCGACAATGCCGCCGCCCACGCAAAATGCCTTGCGTCCCGCTGCGTTTGACTCCCCTGCCTGACGCTTCGGACGCCCGCCATAGAGATGGCGGGAAGGGGCCGCGCCGCGTAGACACAGGCGGTCGGGGTGGGGTTGGCTGCCGTTGCGGGCTTGGCACGGCAAGCCCCTACCGGCGCCATCCTGGAAGGGCTGAGGGATGTGGTCGCCTGCTCGCAACGCAAAAAGGGGCGAGCCTTGTCTCGCAGACCCATGGCATAAATCAGGATTGCCGGGCGACATACTATGTCGCCCCTACACCGCCCTATCAGCCGAAACGCGGGGGCTGTACGTTGAGTGCCCGGCGGCGCCGCTATTCAGGCGTGACGTAGGCAGCGGTGATGCCGCCATCGACGAGGAAGGTGCTGCCCGTAACAAAGGAGGACTCATCCGAGGCCAGGAAAAGGACCGCATTGGCGATCTCAGCCGCCTCGCCAAAGCGCCCCATCGGAATATGCACCAGCCGCCGGCGCTTCTTTTCGTCGGTATCGAGGTATTTCATCAGGAGTTCAGTGCGCAGCGGTCCTGGGCAAAGCGCGTTGACGCGGATATTCTCCCCCGCGTGAATCACCGCCAACTCGCGCGTCATCGACAGGACCGCGCCTTTGCTGGCTGTGTACGCCAACTGCGGCGTGGCTGCGCCCAGCAAAGCCACAAACGAAGCGGTATTGATGATGCTGCCGCCGCCAGCCCGCTGCAGCGCCGGAATCCCGTATTTGCAGCCGAGAAAGACGCCTTTAACATTCACCGCCATCGTCAGGTCCCAGACCGCTTCCGTCGTGTTGATCGCGTCATCGTCTTCGGCGTGGCTGATGCCGGCGTTGTTGAAGAGGATGTCCAGCTTGCCGTAGGTTGATTCCGCCGCCGCGATCATCTTTTCGCAATCGGCTGCCTGCGCGACATCGGCGTATACGTAGGTCGCCGCGCCGCCGCGCTGCCCGATATCGGCGACGCATTGCAGCCCGCCCTCTTCATTGATATCGACCGCCACAATTGAGGCGCCCTCTTGGGATAGACGCAGCGCCGTTTGGTAGCCGATGCCGCCCCCGGCGCCGGTGATGAGGGCTACTTTGTTCTCGAGTCGCATTGGGATTCCTCAACTTCTACAATAGGCAGCAAGAGTCCCGAAATAGCGCGAACTGAGGATTATGCCAGTCTTGCGCCAGCATTGCTAAGGCAATTATTCAAACAGTTCTCTTGGCAGTTCGGACTGGCGGATGATGGACCCCAGCGTTCCCTTCGCCACTTCCTTGTGATCAGGGACGGTAACGGTAATGGAGCGATACTCTCCAGTCGTCTGAAGAAACCGCTTATTCATGTAAATGTGGCTACCACGTCGGCGGACTTCTTCATATCCGTTTAGGGTCAGAATACGACAAATCTCTTTCCCTGACAGTACCCTCAGTTAAGGCACTGTCGAGACTCAAGTATTCCACCTCGCCACGGCTCTCCAGCCGACGACGGATTTCATCTGGTGACGCGACTTCCAGAAATCCATTAACCGCTTCAATTATATTTTCTCTAGCTTCGCAACGTGACCGCCCTTGACTGGCAATATCGTATTCGAGGCAATGCGAAACGAACCAATCTCCGTCCTTAATGATGCTCACAGTAATCTTATCCATCGCCAATCTCCCCTTGCCAAGCAAAAGTCGGTATGCAAACAAACTCACTACTGGAAGCTATAGAGCGCATCTTTTTCAGTATTGCCCGCGAATTCGCAATAGTCAAGTTTACCCCATGTAAGGCCGCCTAAATGCGCTCAAAGTAACGCGCTCGCTCCCAATCGGTAACCGTGCCGCGGAAAGCCTCTATCTCCGTGCGGAAGAAGTGACTGTAGTGCTCGACGACATCGGCGCCAAAGGCGGAGCGAGCGAACTCGCTGCCTTCAAACTTGTCGGCCGCCCCCTCCAAGGTATACGGCACGCGCGGCAGATGACGCGCCGCATAGATATCGCCTTCGAAAATATCCGGCGGTTCCGTTCTTTTGGCGATGCCATCAAGTCCCGATGCCAGCGCCGCCGCGTAAGCCAAATACGGATTGCAATCGGCGCCGGGCACCCGGCATTCGATGCGCAGACTCTCGCCAGTACCTACGACGCGAAAGCCGGCCGTGCGATTGTCGAAACTCCAGGCGATGCGCGTCGGCGCCCAGGAACCGTCTTCGTAGCGCTTGTAGGAGTTGACTGTCGGCGCATAGAAGACCATCAGCTCCGGCAGATGCGCCATCCAACCGCCGAGAAAATGACGAAACACATCCGACCCCGAAACCGATCCCGTTTGCGTATCGCCCGGGAAGGCGTTCGTTTCCCCGTCGAACAAGCTAAGGTGTATATGACAACTTGAGCCCGCCTGCCCAGCGAAGGGTTTCGCCATGAAGGTGACGCTGCGGCCCTGCGCGTCGGCGATTTCTTTTAGGCAGTGCTTCATGATGCTGTGGCGGTCAGCCATCGCCAAGGCGTCGGCGTAACGGATATTCAACTCGTGCTGACCCAAGCCCCATTCGCCTTTGCTGCTCTCCACCGGAATGCCTGAACCCTTCAGGTGGCGGCGGGCGGGGGCGGTGAAACTTTCCTCGCGCGTTCCTTGCAGGATATGATAATCCTCCAGATACCAGCCCATCGGCTCAAGCTCTGCGTAACCTTTTTCATTGGCTTCACGATAAGAATCCTGATAGATGTAATATTCAAGCTCGGAAGCGGCCATGGCGCTGTAGCCAAGCGCTTCCGCCGCTTCCAACTGACGGCGCAGGATCGAGCGCGGCGCGACCGCGACCGGCTGATTCGCTGATTCGTCTTTAACATCGCAGAGCACCATCGCCGTTTTTTCCAGCCAACTCGCGCGGCGAAGAGTGTCCAAATCTGGAACCAGATGGAAATCGCCGTAGCCGCGCTCCCAATTGGCGAAGCGATAACCCGGCGCCGGCTCCATTTCCATATCGGTGGTCAGCAGATAATTGCAGGCATGGGTTCCGTGATTCGCCGCTTCCGCCAGGAAGTATTCCGCGTCAAGGCGCTTGCCCAGCAGCCGGCCGTAATGATCGCTGAAGGCGATGATCACCGTGTCAATCTCGTCAGCGGCAACTTCCGCGGCCAGCTCAGCCAGCGTCAACATTCCACGAAGCGTGGTCATCGTAGGGACCTCATGCGCGCAAGCCGAATAACCCGGCCGCTTTTGTCTTGCTGTGCTCCCATATATCCAGGTCAACGAGGCCATCAACGCCTTTCTTGTAGACGGGGCCAGCCCGATCGAGCGGCAGGCGAACCACGCGCCCGGTAACGGCGGATTCGTACGCGCCTAGCACGATCTCCAAGGCGCGCGCGCCCGCGGTCGCCGGCGCCATCGGTTCGCGATTTTCGCGGATGGCATCGCGGAAATCGGCATAAAGTTCGGTGAAGGAATCGGCCGTCGCCTGTAAATGCGTCTCCCGATTGGCAATCGCGTGATCACTGCGATTCCAGTTTGCGTCGACGCTGTACAGTTCAATCGGCTGGTTGAAGCCGCCGCTCTGATATTGCTTGTATCGCATGCGGATCTGCCCCTCGCTCCCGCTGATGTCGCCGCCGCCGACGCCCTCGCCCCAAGCCATGTGGATGACGGCATACGCGCTCGGGAAGGCGATTTGCAGCAGCGCCAGGTCTTCAATCGCCGGCCGCCGATGCGCGTATTCGGGCGCGTCCACGAAAGCCATGACCTGCTGCGCCTCTTCGCCAACGAGCCACTCCGCCAAGTACACCGCGTGAATCATATCCATCAGCACGCCGCCGCCAGCTGCCATTGTATGACGCCAGTCGGACTGATATTCAGCCGCGCCCGGATAATCGATCACACCCAGGAAATGCAAGGTTACGACGCGCAAATCGCCGACAACGCCGTCGGCGAGCATCCTCTTGATCTGCCGATATTCCGGCAGGAAGTGATAATTGTGCACCATCGCCATCTTTAGGTCGGCCGCTTTGGCCGCGCCCACCAGCTCGGCCGCCACCGCCGGCACATTGCTAATCGGCTTCTCGCTCAATACGTGCACCCCGGTAGCGAATGCGTCTAGCACAATCTGCGGACGGTGCTTCTGCGGCACAGCGATGACCACCGCCTCGATCTCGTCAATGGCGAGCAGGGCGCGGTAATCCTCATGAAGCTGGTCGTCGCGCAAGCCAAACCAATCTCGACCGATCGCGCGGCGCGCTGACGTAATATCGGCGAGCCCGACCAATTCGACATCCGGCAGCGTCAACAACGCGGGACGATGCCCATAATTGACGACATTGCCGCAGCCGATCAGCCCGACTTTTAGGGGTTTGGTCATCTTGCCTCAAATCTCGGGTTTAAGGATTTTGAAGGGGTTGTTTGCGGATTCCCATGTTCGGATGCAGCCGAACAAAGAGGTTTGCTTGAAGTAGATGAACTCGTAGGCTTTGCGCAATTCTTTCGCCAGCCGCGTTTCCTTGAGCAAAAATGAGGCACTATTGGGCAGCACTTTGCCGAAATGCGACTCATACAGCGTCGGCATGATATGCGCCATAATCGCGATGACATCTTTGCCGCGGCAGAGTTGGATGTCCTCTGGCGGATTACTTTCCCGCAATCCAGCGGTTTCACGCAACAACTGCTCACTGGAAATGCCGCCGCGCCCTTCCGCCAGCCGCCGCGCCAGACACCCGCGATCGAGCGTCAAAGGGTCGCTGTCAACAACAAAGTCCGTGATTCTAAGCACCTTGAAATTTAGCCCGTAATGCTCGACTTCGTTCAGCCAGCGAAAATAGCCGATTTCAGCCGCCAGTCGCTGGGATTCGCGGTTCAGCAGGTCGGCAAAGTCATGAATTGCGTCGATGTCCTTATCAGGCAGTTCATGCCGCAAAACTTTCCTGAGCGCTGGCGATTGCAGCAAGATCACTTCCATATCCGGGCAGCGGTCATCATAGAGCAGGTTGGGCATATCGCGTTGGTAGGTTTGGGATATGAGCGTGTAATCCAGGTCTATGATGCCGGCGACACCGCATAATCCGCGTTTCTTAGTGATGTCTAGAGCCGCGATAATTCTGTCTTTGCCCTGTGCTGGGTAGAGCGTACAGTCCTTTTTCGACCTGAATTCTTCCCACAGGACTTCGTCGGTCTTCCCCTCGACCATGACAAAAGTTTCGCCTTCACCGTAAACGGGACTATGAATCTGATGCTTAGAGATAAGATTGGCTATAGCTTGCGGTGACCACTGCGGCGGCATCAGTCATCCACCTTTGCGCCCAAGGCAACTGCCCAATCCCATTTGTCGTAAATTACCTCCGGCGAGTGTGTGGCGATGAGGACGTCAAACTTGCGTAGCTCGACGATGCGCTGGAGGTCTTTCAGAAAGTTGCGCTGCCAGACGACATTCATCGACAGTTCAGGTTCATCGATGATAACTAATCTGGGACCGACAGGTGAGAGCATGTTGTAGCCAAATCCAAAAATCAATCGAAAATACAGATACATTAAGTGTTGCTCGCCCGACGACAAAGTCGAATAGGGGATTTCTCTCCCATCATCTGCATTGAAGACAAGTTTGTAGTGCTGATTATCGACCATAGGACACGACGCTGACTTAAACAAAAGCCGTTCGTTGAGAATTTCCAGAAAGAGCATTACTTCTTGCATAGAGTTCTCCCACAATTCTTCTCCAAAGGTTGAGTTAAAATGCAGGTCGATGGTGTCATAAAATGCAAATGTGCGAGTCGCTGGTTGATCCTCATCAGTCCAATCAGAAAGACTCTCTAAAGTCCCTCTTTCAAACAAGCGCTGTGCACTGATGGTGTCAATATTGATGTCATCACATATGTGCCTAAACCAAACAGTGTCAGTTCCATATATCTTTGAATACAATTCAGGGTAATTACCGAAAAAATCCCTTCTGCTCATGAAGTCCGGCCAAACAAGTTGCTCGTCGGCAGAAATAAGACCAACGTAAAGATCATCTTGCAACCAAAATGTTCTCCCCTGCAATTGCAGTTTTGAATGATTGGGGAATGCTTCCTTCACAGCGCGATTTACTTGTTCGGGCTTAATGTTTAGTGGTTTGAAGGGTGTGAATTTAGTCTCAGTCACATCGGTATACATTATTGAAATCGATCTGCCGTCATCAGATTTCACTACATTCACATATGATTTTAAGTCTGCTACTGCGCCTTCCTGCAACTCGACGCAGAACTCTTCAAACGGTATATCTTTCAAAAACTGGAACTCATAATTGAATAAGGAATCAATCATATTCAATAAAACCGACTTCCCCACACCATTCGGACCATGCACAATCGTAATCCGCGACTCCTGATTCAGCGGAATCTCGTGGTCGAACATGCCGAACAAACCCTTGACCGAGATTTTTGTGATACGCACCCTTCTAGCCTTCCTGTACCTCAACAATCCGCCGCGGCCGCCGCGCCTACCAACTGCGCAATCCAAGCAGCTTTTCACCCAATGGCGTCAATTTTGCGGTGGCGCTGTTTTCAATTTCCCAGCGGCGCGGATCGCCCGGGAAGAACTTGCGGTCGGGCGATTTGCGCTCCCGCCACAAGCTGACGCGCTCTTGACGCATGGCTTTATCATCTTCTATCGCCGGGAACATGGTGATGTACTGCGCAAGTCGCGGACGCGCGGAATTGTTGCGCCCGGTGCCATGCGGCAGCAGGCTGTGCCAGATGATCAGATCGCCCGCCTTCATCGCCAAAGACTTCAACTCCAATCCGGTCATATCGGGAATTCGCGGATCGCGGTCAGCCGGCTGCGTCGATACCCATTCCTCAAAGCGCCGATGAAATCCGGGCACGACTTGAAGCCCGCCAGCATCCGCCGGCACATCGACCAGCGACAGCACACCCTGCACCCGCTTCGGAATCGGACGCAGCGATGTGTCAATATCCCAATGCACAAAGCCTTGAAAATCCCAATCGGCGCGCGCCGGCGGATTGAGATTGACGCGGTCTATCGACACCCACAGCTTATCCGTCTCCCAGATATCGGCGAAGGCGCCATAAACGCGCGGATGCTGCCGGTTGTCCCATAGCGACTGATGCTGGTATAGCTCGGCCATGCCCGATTCTTTCAGCTTGGGCTTGCTGTCATCGTCATCACCCGGGCGATACCAGGTAGCGGGATCATCGCGATCCATCTCCATAAATTCCCAGATGATATCGACCACCGCGTCCAGGTTCGGCTGCGGAACGGCTTCGCCTACGATGACGTAGCCGTTTTCGCGCCAGAATGTCAAATCATCCTGCGTCAAGACATGCATTGGAGCGCCCCCCGATTAAATCGCGGGCGACATGATATGTCGCCCCTACAGAACCCTTTTATTGGTAATAACTTTCGCGTTCCTTGTAAGCGACATAAGCTTCGCGCGCCTGCTTCACCGATTCACTCTCGGAGACTTCCGCCACCGGCACATCCCACCAGGAGCCATAACCATCGACGCGCTGCCGCCGGTCCACTTCAGTGACGATGCAAACGGGCCCGCCTTGATGCGCCTTCGCTTCTGCCATGGCGCGGGAGAACTCTTCGCGGTCCTTGGCGCGGATAACATGGGCGCCCAGGCTCTCGCAGTTTTTGGCGAAATCGATCGGCAGCGTCTCGCCATCCAGCTGCCCCGAATCGGTGCGGTAGCGATACTTGGTGCCGAAGCCATCACTGCCCACGCTCTTCGACAAGCCGCCGATGCTGGCGAAGCCGTGATTGTCCAGCACGATGATATTCACCTTGATGCCCTCTTGCACCATGGTCACAATCTCGGTGTGCATCATCAGAAAGGAACCATCGCCCACCATCACCCAGACTTCGCGCTCGGGGTCCGCCATCTTGACGCCCATGCCGCCGGCGATCTCGTAACCCATCGTCGAATAACCGTATTCCAGGTGATAACCCTTGCGATTCCGCGTGCGCCAGAGCTTATGCAAGTCGCCCGGCAGGCTGCCGGCCGCGCAAAGCACCGTATCGCCCGCGTCCGAAAGCGAGTTGACCAGGCCGATCACCTCGCCCTGGCTCAGCATCGGCTCATGCTCAAGGTTGTAGATGCGATGCACCTCAGCATCCCAGGAGCGATTGTAAGCATGGACGCGCTCGCGATAATCATCGGCGACCCTATAGCCACTCAGTTCGAGCAGCAATTCTTCCAGCGTCACGCGCGCATCACCGACAAGCGGCAGCGCATTGTGCTTGTAAGCGTCAAATTCGGCGACATTGATATTGATGAAGCGCAAGTCTTCATTCATAAAGGCGGTCTTGGAGGCGCTGGTGAAATCGCTGTAGCGCGTGCCAATGCCGATGACCAAATCCGTTTCGGTCGCCAGGATATTGGCGCCTTCGGTGCCAGTCACGCCGATCGCGCCCAGGTTGTCCGGATTGTCATACTTTAGAACGCCCTTGCCCGCCTGCGTCTCACAGCAGGGGATGCCCGTCCGCGCGACAAAGGCTTCCAGCGCGTCATAGGCATCGCTGTAATGGACGCCGCCGCCAGCGATGATCAGCGGCTGCTTGCTCTCGCGAATCCACTGCGCCGCCCGCTTGATCGCGCCGGCGTCCGCCCGGTTGCGCGGGATCTCCCAGACGCGCTTCTCAAAGAAAGCCAGCGGATAATCATGCGCTTCCGCCTGCACATCCTGCGGCAGCGCCAGCGTCACCGCGCCAGTATCGACCGGCGAGGTCAGCACGCGCATCGCTTCCGGCAGCGCCGTGATCAGCTGCTCGGGCCGATAGATGCGATCCCAATAACGCGAGACCGGCTTGAAGCAATCGTTGACGCTGATGTCCTGCGTATGCTCGCTTTCGACCTGCTGCAGAACCGGCGCCTGAATCCGCTCGGCGAAGATATCGCCCGCCAGCAGCAAAACCGGAATCCGATTCACCGTCGCCACCGCCGCCCCGGTGATCATATTGGACGCGCCCGGTCCGATGGACGAGGCGCAAGCGAAGGTCGCCAGCCGATTGCGATGCTTGGCGTAGGCGACCGAAGCCAGCACCTGCGCTTGCTCGTTGCGGCTCTGGTAATAGCGGAAATCGGGCGCGTACTGCTCGAGCGCTTGGCCGATGCCGGCGACGTTGCCATGCCCGAAGATGCCCCACATGCCGGCGAAGAAGGGGTTTTCGATGCCGTCGCGGGCGACGTGCTGGCGGGCGAGGTAGCGGACGAGGGCTTGGGCCATGGTGAGGCGGGTGGTGGGTGGTGTCATGCGGCGGTGTCCTTTCAGATTTCGGGTTTAAGAATTTTATAGGGGCTGTTGGCGGATTCCCAAGAGCGTATTCGAGCATAGAGCGTTGTTACAAAAAAATGTGCATACTCAAATGCCATGCGCAAGGCACGTCCCAATTCGTTGCCCGTAGTCTGTTTCCGCGCCTTTTGAGACATTTCGCGCTTGAATACGCTTCTAAAGTGTACAGGCATGACAAGCGCCAGTAACGACAGCACATCTTTTCCGCGGCACATCACCATTTCAGGCTTTATGTGCCCCTTCAATTCATTGACTTGTTCCAGTAATTCAGACGGACTGAGATCGCTGTTCTCTTCCAAGAGTGTCGTGGCGACTTCATTACTGTTGAACTGCAACGTTTTCTCATTGATGAAATCGGCGAATCTGTCCGAAACCCGTCGCAGCATAAGATTGTAGTGGCGCTGCCGGAAATCTAGCAGGCGAAAGTAACCGAACTCTACCGCAAGTCGAATCGCCTCTTCCCGTAACTTCATTGCGAAATCGTGGATTTCGTCGGTCGCTATGTTTACGAAGGTATGACGCATCACCTTTTCCAGGGCAGGCGTATTGATCATTAGGGTTTCTATGTCTGGCGAATCGTCATATAGCAGGTTGTCCAAGTCGAGTGGTGTCGACCGTCCTACGAGCCAGAAGTCGGGATCGACGATAGCGGCCACTCCCCGTAATGATGTCTTTGAATTCGTTATTTCGAGCGCCTTGACCGCTTTTTCTTTGTTACCTGCTGGTATTAGACTGCACCTGTCGGCTCTATACTCCGTCCAAAGCGCTTGGTCGGTCTGTCCTTCAACTAGCACCAAAGAATGCCGCGGATACCTGCTACGAAACATCCGAAGCTTTGCGACGATGTCCTCAGGCGTATTCGGCAACATCATCGCTGTAGTCGGCTTCTGGATTATGCAGGTCAACCATCCATTCCAATTTGTCGTGCACAATGTGGGGCGAGTGAGTGGCGATAAGGACATCAAAGTCGCGCAATTCGATAATTCGTTTCAGGTCCGCAAGGAATTCGTGTTGCCAAGTAACGTGCAGGGAAAGTTCAGGTTCGTCAATCAGCACGAGTGAATTCGGCGGCATGTCAAATAGCAGCTTCGAAAAAAGTACAAGCTGGTGTTGCTCGCCCGAAGACAGCTTTGATACTGGGATCAAGTTACCATCTTGGCCCAGAATGACGAGACCTCTTCTAGTGTCCGTATAAAGCGTCTTGAAACTAAAGTGACCATTCAGCAGATCCACCAATGTTGTCAATCGTCTGCCTGTTTCTTCTACATTAGCCGTCCGCCTATTCACGGTATCTATCATTGACTGTACGTATTCAAGCTTCTCGTCAATCTCCAAAGTGTTAGGATCGTCAGTTGCCTTCTTTCTCCGCAAAAGACGTTCGAGATCGTCGATGATCTCAGTGATCTGCTTTAATTGTGATGTCGACAACTCGCTTTCGCCGAGAGCGTCGTGAACCAGCGTCGCAGCTTTTGCCGAGAACTCTTCAACTGCAAGTCCACGAATGCGTGCACGAGCGGATCTATTGATTGATGTTGAGTCCGCCTCAATAGCGACTTCTGTCTGCAATCGCTGTGTCTTGATTAGCTCGACGTTTATGCTACGTCGAATCTGGCTTAGCCAGCCTGGATCAGCTTCATCAGCAATCAAATTCAAAGTGTAAACGCCGGTGACGTTGATCAATGAGAGCTTTAGCTCATCATTTTCTTTGCTGACTACGAGATACTCATGATAATCAAGGTATACTCGGAATTCACGGAACGGTACTTCGCGAAAAACGCGATAATTTGAATTGAACAGGCCGTTAAGCATCGTCAGCAGGATTGTTTTCCCGAAACCATTCGGACCGTGAATTATGGTTATCCGCGAATCTTGATTTAGCGGAATTTCGTGATCGAAAATTCCAAACAGTTTCTTTACCAAAACCTTTGTTATCCGCATGAGACGTTGACCTCCGCAACTGCCCTCAACTCCATTATACCGCCCCTACCCCTCCATCCCATGATGCACAATCGGCAACCGGGGATCCTTAAACGTCCAGGTCCCCTGCACCCAGGCATAAGCCGGATCGTCGCTGTTCGCCAGCGACTGCGCGCTGCCAGCCAGGAAGTTCAGATAGTAAGTCGTATAGCCATGCGCGCTGACCACCGGATGATAACCCTCCGGCACCAGCACGCTGTCATGCTGCTGCGCCATCATCACGCCGTCAATGCTGCGGTCGTCGTTGTAAACGCGCTGATACGCATAGCCGCCCGGATGATCGATCTTGTAAAAGTAGATCTCCTCCAGGTCGGCTTCCAGCACAACCCCCGCATCATCCTCGACATGCACATCATGCTTGTGCGGCGGATAGCTCGACCAGTTGCCCGAAGGCGTGTAGACCTCGACCGCCACGATGCGATGGCAGTTGAAACCCGGCGGCAAGATGCCATTGATCTGCCGCGAAGCATTGCCGCCGCCGCGCAGCTCGATCTCGCTCATGTCCGGCGTCACCAGTTGCGTGGGAAAATCCTGATCGGTCGGCACCCAGCAGGAGGCGAATTCCAGCCTATCGCTGACCGCCGTAATCTCGAACTGTTTGCGCCGCGAGATATAGAGCGCGTAGGGCATGCCGCTGAAAACATCGGGACGCCGCCCCACATTCTTGAATTCACCATCGGAGGTGACGATATCGCAGACGCCGCCCAGGATGACGGTGGCGTTTTCGTGCTCGCGCGTCTCGACGCTGAAGCTCTCGCCCCGCCCCAGTCGCATCGCCGCCATATTGAGGTAATCCCAGCCCGCTTGCCCGGCGCTGACCTCGGCGAAGATGCCCGATCCGCCATCGTCCTTCGATTTCACCAGCATCGTTTCTGATGTGTATTGCATGTCGTTAACCTCGCGTTTGTTTGGATTTTGCGGGCGAGTCACCGCCGTCGGTCAGTGTCTACGCGACCTCGCCCCTACAAGCCTTGTCCGCTAGTGCAAAACTTGCGCAAAGAAAGTTCAAAAAATACCGAAACCACAAAAAGAGAGTCCCAAGTCAACAATTTACGACGAAATCCGCCCAGCTTAGCTCCCCCTCTCCCCTTGTGGGAGAGGGGGCCGGGGGGTGAGGGGTCATAGCCCTTCAACATAAGCCCGTAGGTCCTCCACATGATCGGCATAATGGGCGAAGGTATTGCCCACGATGAAGTAGAGCAGCGGCATATCGCGGATATTGCAGACGGTGGCGTCATTGATTTCGTCGTCATCCAGCCGCTCCAGCAGCGTCTCGACCAGCGGAAAGCTCGCCTCAAATAGCGTCAGCACATCCGAAAGCGGCAGGTCGCGATTGTCGGCGTGGATGCGGGTGTTGATCTCATCGGGCGTCTCCGTGCGCGTCAGCATTTCGCCGCTGAGCGCCCGCGACACCCAATTCACCATCGACTGCTCCCACCAGGTGATATGGGCGATCACATCCTTGACCGACCAATCGGGCTGCGGACCCGGGCGGCGCACCATCTGCTCGTCGCTCAGGCCGCGCCAGAGATCGGCCAGCGCCTCACGCTCTTCCCGCGCGCGATCGAGAATATCATCCGCGCTCATCCAGGTGATCCAGGCTTCCGGCGCCTCGTTTCCGTTGGATTGGTTCTCGTCCATGGCTAACCTATTTCCAGCATTACTGCCCACATCACACTAATCTCCCCCTCTCCCCTTGTGGGAGAGGGGGCCGGGGGTGAGGGGCTAATCCAGCCCGCCATAAGGCGCGACGAAAGCCTCCACCTCGGGCATCGTCGGCATGAAATTGGCGCAGCCGTGCTCAGTGACGACGATTGCGCCGCAAGCATTGCCCAGCCGCGCCGACCGGTACCAGCCCCAGCCGTTCACCAAGCCGTAAACGAAGCCGCCGCCAAAAGCATCGCCGGCGCCCAGGATATTCGTCACCTCCACCGGGAAGCCGGGCGCGTCGATAATCTCGCCATCCTTTAGATGGATGCGCGCGCCTTCCGCTCCGATCTTTTCCACCACCGCTTCCGGTCCCTGCCCCAACATGACTTCTATAGCCGAGCGCGTGTCGCCAGCAACTTTGGTATCCGATACTTGCGAATGCGTCAGGCTCATCTGCGCGACATCGCTGAGCATAGCCGCGTTGATCTCGTCTTCAGTGCCAATCACCACATCAACCAGCCGCAACGCACTGCGAGCGACGACGCCGAATGCGCGCACGTCGTGCCACTGGTCGGGGCGAAAATCGACATCAAAAATCACCGTCGCGCCCGCTGCCCGCGCCAATTCAGCCGCGAACATAGTGGCGCTGCGGCTCGGTTCCAGGCTCAGGTTGGTGCCAGCGAATTGAAACACCTGGCAGTCATCCACCGGCGCCGCCAGCACATCATCGATATTCAGGTTGATATCGGCGCAATTGTCGCGGTAGAAAACCAGCGGAAACTTGTCCGGCGGCTCAATGCCCAGCACCGCGGCCGAGGTGCGATGCGCCGGCTTGCGCGGGATGAAGCGCGTCTCCACGCCTTCATTCGACAAAAAACTCAAGATGAAATCACCAACCGGGTCAGCGCCGACCGCCGTCAGCAACGCCGTCTTCAAACCCAGCCGCCGCCCGCCGACGCTGATATTGGTGGGCGAGCCGCCCACGTAAGCGGCGAAACTTTCGATCGCTTCAAAGGGCGCGCCGACATTATTCGAATACAAGTCGATCGAGCTGCGCCCCATGTGCAAGGAATCGTATGTCTTGCTCATGCCGATCACCCCTCGATTTCATCCAACCGCACCGGTCGATTCTCCCGCAGCGAGCGCATGCCCGCCATCGCCATCACCACCGGGACGCGCCCGTCATTTCCGACCACCGGCACCGTCTTCCCGTTTGCAATCGCATCGACGAAGGCGATCATCTCAGTCACATAACTTTCAAAATAACGCTCGACGAAGAAGTGCAGCGGCAAATCTCGCCGGACGCTCGCCGCATCGCTGATCGTCACCGCGTTGGGATGCCAATTGCCGGTTGTCGCCGCGCCCTTGCTGCCGAAGACTTCGACGCGCTGATCATAGCCGTAGACCGCTTGCCGGCTGTTTTCGATGCTGCCGAAGGCGCCGCTCTCGAAGCGCAGCATCAGCTTCGCGGTGTCGATATCGCCCGCTTCACCAATTGCCGGATCGACTTTAACATCGCCCAAGGCGTAGATCTCTTCCACCTCGCCCAGCAGAAAACGCGACAAATCGAAGTCGTGGATCATCATGTCCATCATCAAGCCGCCCGAGACCTTGATATAGTCAATCGGCGGCGGCGACGGATCGCGACTGATGATCGTCATCGTATGCGGGTCGCCGATTTCGCCGCGCTCAATCGCCCCCTTGACACGCGCGTGATTGGCGTCAAAACGCCGATTGAAGCCGATCTGCAACTGCACGCCGGCCTCATCGACAGCCGCGAGCGCCTCGTCAATCTCCGCCAGATCAAAGGCGATCGGTTTCTCGCAGAAGATCTGCTTGCACGCGCGCGCCGCCTCGATGATGAAGCGACAATGCGTATCGGTCGACGAGCAGATGACGATCGCGTCGAGATCGCTGCCGATCAGTTCAGACGGGTCAGTAGTAAAATCGGGGATGCCATTGTCCGCCGCCGCTGACTTGGCCGCCTCTTCAAAGATGTCGGCCACCGCCAGTACGTTCGCGCCCGGGATCCGCGTCGTCAAGGTGTTGGCGTGCAAGCGTCCGACGCGCCCGGTGCCGATGATGCCCAGCTTGATCGTCATATTTGCCCCTTTGCCCAGCTAGCTAGAATAACTAGCAATGATAACCAATTCCGCGCAAAATGAGTACGCCGTAAACTTGGGAGCAGCGCCATGCCATCGCTTGCGGCGCCGCGTCCGCATATGATAAAGTTCAGGGAGAATGATATGGGAGAGACGCGCATGGAGACGCCGCAGTCCGAGACAGCACCCGCGAAGCAGCCGCCGGCCGCCACGGAGAACGACGATCTCCGCGAGCCGACGAAAGAGGAACTCCTCAAAGACCTGCGCATTGCCTTGCGCGATGTGATCGCCGGATACAAAGGTCAGGACGCGATGGAATTCCTAGACGAGCTAGAAGGCGAAGCTATGGGCGATGCCGACGAGAGTTGACACCCATCCTAGATTCCGTAAACGCACTAGGAGGCTGCGCCGCCGGTTTCCCTCGATTCATATTGATATACGCGCGTTAATCCTGCGGCTCCGGAACGATGAGCGACCCGGCCAGCTTGTCCCACGCGTCGGTTAGACTGTCTACAAAGTGCGTCTGCCCAATCGCTCGGCTCGGCGTGGCAAAAGCGGCGGTTTCCGCGCCATCTATTACGTCCAGTTCAGCGATGCAGTGACGCTGCTGACCATCTATTCGAAAACCGATGACATCGACATCAGCATCGCCGAGATCCGCAGTTTAGTGCTGGAAGCCGAACAATAATACAGCTAAGACGTCCGCTTTTCGCAACGCAGCGCGTGATGAGATTTGCGCAGGCCTGCCGAAATTGCGACCGTCCCGCGAGTTAGCCTACGCTTTGCCCTACCCCACGCCTGCGAAATCCACTTTGCTCGGTATCAGCCCTTAGAATCGTGGCATGCGCAGTTTACATTTGAGGGCACTGAGTAATGAGAAACCTATTATTTGCCTCTATTCTGATTGCTTTGGCTCTTCAGGCCGTCAGCGCGCAGGACCCTACCGTCGAATTGTCCGACCATCATTTGGACGGATGGATAACCATCTTGGATGCCGGGACCTTATACTATGACGTCGCGAGCATTGTTCCGGTGGACAGTGGATTCGCCGTGTGGGCTCTGTCCTTCAAGGATCAGAGCAGATTCGCAGGTTCGGACTGGGCGTTCTTCGAGCCAGCGACCGGCGAGTGGTCTGTCATGTCACAAGAGCCATATTCTTCTGTTTTGCTGGACATCCGCGATGAACAAATCGCGCGATTCCAGCTCGCCAAATACTTGCCGGATGAAACGGAAGAAGTCCAGATCGTCAATAGTGGCACGCACGCCGTTTTCCTTCAGCGCGCCGGCTGGAATGCGCAACATCATCCATACGAATTCAACATCATCAATCTATCGACACACGTGATTACTCCGCTTTCTCTCTGGTGCGGCAGAAAGGCGCCGAGAAAATTGGTTTGGGATTTTCCTGCAGAGAATCTGATCATAGCTTGCGGCCTACTGGTTTGGCTGGAAGGAGACGAAGTCCGTATACGATTGATGGGCGAGTATCTTGATGCGCCATATCGCGGCTATATATTCCTGGATTCGATTAGCCCCGATCAACGCTACTGGTTCCTGCGCGCCAGAGCGACCAGCTATTATCCTAGCCCTTTCAGTTTCTTGCTTTACGACCGCGTTTCTCAAGAATACACGATATTGATTGACGAACGCTGGGACGCGCCCGGCCCATACCTCATCGCCTGGCTCGACAGCAGCAGCGCCCTGATAAACGAAGGCTCATATCTGCTTCATTATGACGCGGCAAGTGGCGTGCGGACGAAGCTCCTGGACAAAGACGTGCTTGCGATGACGGATGAATCGTTGACGATGAACCAGACGCTCTCGCTTGATGGGCAATGGCTGCTGGTTGTTACATTCTCCGGCGAAGCTCGTCTGCGCAACGTCTTCGATGCGATACGCGCCAGCCAGACCCAATCGACCACACAATGACTGTCTGGCCTCCTACGACAGAATGGCTCTAGCCTGTCTGTCGAATTGCAGAGACGCTACAATATCGGCGTCTTCAATGGACCCAAACAGCGACCCTATGGCAGCCTGCCCCATCACAAACTTCAGCACCACCTTCGACCCGCTTGACCTGAGCGACCCCTTCCCCCTGCTCGCCCAAGCCCGCCGCGACGCGCCCGTCTTCCATAGTCCCGATATCGACTACTGGGTCGTCACCCGCTACGCCGACATCAAAGCCATCTTCCGCGACCACGAGACCTACAGCGCCGCCAACACCATCACGCCAATCGTGCCTTTCTCTGATGCCGTCCAGCGGATGCTCGCGGCCGGCGACTACAGTCCCGAACCGGTGCTATCCAACAACGTGCCGCCGAGCCACACCCGCATCCGCGCCCTGGTCAACCGCCTCTTCACGCCGCGGCGCATGAAGAGTTTCGCGCCAGCCATTCGCGACATCGCCGAGCGCGGCGTCGCCCGTCTTATCAATAAGTCGCCTGTCGATATCGTTGCCGAATTGACCTACGAGTATCCCGCGCATGTGCTCTTCCACGTCTTGGGCGTGCCCGCGGCCGATGTTCCGCAAGTGAAAGCCTGGGCGGGCAATCGCATCAAACTCTACTACGGACGTCCCTCCGCCGCTGAGCAAATCGAAATGACGAATAACCTCGTTCCCTTCTGGCGCTATGTCGTCGATCTCGTCGCGGATAAAGCCAACGAGCCGCAAGATGACCTCACCAGCGATCTCATTCGCATGCGCGCCGGCGATGACAGCGTCCTCACACTAAACGAAATTGCCAGCTGCATGATTACGCTGCTGGTCGCCGGGCACGAAACCACCACCGCCCAGATCAACAACGCGCTGCTGCATCTGCTTTCTCCGCGGGAGCACTGGGAAGCGCTCTGCCGCGCGCCCGAACGCATTCCGGCAATGCTGGAAGAAATGATGCGTTTCGACCCTTCAGTCTGCGCCTGGCGTCGGCTTGCGATGAAACCGTCCACCATAGCCGGCATCGAGATACCGGCGGGCGCCAATCTGCTGCTGATGCTCAACGCGGCCAATCGCGACGACGCTGTCTTCCCCAAGCCCGATCTCATCGTCGCGACTCGCGACAACCTCAAAGACCATCTCGCCTTCGGATACGGAATTCATTATTGCGTCGGCGCGCCGCTAGCCCGCCTGGAAATGGCCATCCTGCTCGAGACGCTGACCTGCGAACTGCCGGCACTGCGTCTCCTGCCCGGCCAGCAGTTGGACTACTCGCGCAATATCTCCTTCCGCGGTCCCGAATCCCTCTGGGTCGCCTGGTGAGGTCGCAAACGATTCCAAGTCTCGAATCCGAGATGTATAATCGGGCGCACTGAATACTCACCCTAGCGATTGCCGACTCATGAGTGAAGCGCTTTTCGCCGACTTCGCCCCTTCGACCTATGAAGAATGGATCGAGGCTACGCGCGCGTCCCTGGGCGGCGGCGCAATCGAGAGCCTGACGCAGCGCAGTTATGAGGGCATCGAGATTGATCCGCTGCCCCACGCCGATGACCTTGCCGGCATTGATCACCACCGTTCGCTGCCCGGCCAGTTCCCATTCGTTCGCGGCACGACAGCCGCCGGCTACCGCGGCAATCCCTGGCTGATAGCCGCTGAAGTGAATGTCAGCGATCCGCGCGCATTCAATGCGGCGCTGCGAGACGGGCTGGCAAACGGGCAGACGGCGATCACGATTCCTGACCAACTAACACTGGCGGATGCAGCCGACCTTCGACTGGCGCTCGCCGATGTCGATTTGGCGCGTCATCCGCTCATCATCCATTCTGGCGCGCGCGCGCCGGAAGTCTTCAATCTGCTTGATACGGCTTTTGGTGATGACGCGCTTTCGCAACTGCCGGGCTGCATCGGATATGACCCGCTCAGTCAACTTGCGACCACTGGCGCTATGCCGGCAAACGCCTTCGACCGACTGAAAGCGCATGTGCAGACGGTCGCCGAGCGCTCGCCGCAACTTGGAAGCATAGGCATCAGCACAGCTGCCTATCACGATGCCGGCGCAAACGCCGTCCAGGAATTAGCCTTGGCAATCGCCACCGGCGTCGCCTACTTGCGTGAACTTATCAAACGCGGGTATTCAGTAGAATTTTCTGCTCCTCGAATGCATTTCTTTTTGAACATCGGCGAGAATCTCTTCATCGAAATCGCCAAGTTGCGCGCCGCCAGGCTGCTTTGGGCAATCGTGCTGCGCGAATTGGGCGCGGAAAGCGAAGCGCAATACATGAAAATCCACGCGCGCAGCGGAAGGCGAAACAAGTCAAGCCTTGACGCTCAGGTCAACTTGCTGCGCCTCACAACCGAAGCGCTGTCTGCTGCTATCGGCGGCGTCGATAGCATCTCGCTCTCGCCATATGATGAGCCACTCGGCGCTGCGACCGCTTTCTCGCAGCGGCTGTCGCGAAATTTGCAATTGATCCTGCAGGAAGAGCTGCGTCTAGTCGAGTTGATTGACCCGGCCGGAGGCGCCTGGCATGTGGAAAAGCTCACCGACCAACTGGCGCGCGCCGCTTGGTCGTATTTCCGGAAGATCGAAGCGGACGGAGGATTGATCGAATCACTGCGCGCGGGGTCGATTCAAGCCGACATCAAGCAGACTGCGGCGCGGCGACAGCAGGATATTGCGGGCGGCGACGCCATTCTGGTCGGCGTCAATCGATTCGTCGACCCGGCAGATACGCCACCGACACAACCAAGCCTGGAAACTGTCGACGCTCACTCCACTGCCAATGCCGCGGACGCGCAGCCCTTGCCGCCCATCCGGCTGGCTGAGCCCTTTGAAACGCAGCTAACGCATGCGGGAATCGGCTCATGACTGGCTTTCCCGACTTCAGCAAGATTGAGTACGATTCGGCCATTGAAACGTCTCTCGACCAATGGCGCGCCGCCATCGAAGCCGAGACCGGCTTAGGCGCTGACGAACACTTTTGGCGCACGCTCGAACAAATTGATATCAAGCCACTGCATACCGCCGCCGCGCTGGAAGATGTCGAGCACCTGGGCTTTGTCGCGGGCCTCCCGCCCTTCCTGCGCGGACCCTACCCGGCGATGTACGCCCTGCGTCCCTGGACGATTCGCCAATACGCCGGTTACTCCACCGCCGAAGAGAGCAACGCCTTCTACCGCCGCAACCTGGCTGCGGGCCAAAAGGGGCTGTCCGTCGCCTTCGATCTCGCCACCCATCGCGGTTACGACTCCGATCATCCGCGCGTCGTCGGCGATGTCGGCATGGCCGGCGTCGCCATCGATAGCGTGCTCGATATGAAGATCCTTTTTGACGGCATTCCGCTCGACCAGATGTCGGTTTCGATGACGATGAACGGCGCCGTATTGCCTGTGCTCGCCTTCTACATCGTCGCCGCGGAAGAACAGGGCGTGCCCGCCGCACAGCTCAGCGGCACCATCCAGAACGATATACTCAAAGAATATATGGTGCGCAACACCTATATCTATCCGCCCGCCCAATCCATGCGGATCATTGCCGATATTTTCGCCTACACCGCTGCCGAGATGCCAAGATTCAATAGCATCAGCATCAGCGGCTATCACATACAAGAGGCTGGCGCGACCAGCGATATCGAGCTGGCATATACGCTGGCGGACGGCTTGGAATACCTGCGCGCCGGCCTGCAGGCGGGTTTGGAAATTGATGCCTTTGCTCCCCGGTTGTCATTCTTCTGGGGCATCGGCATGAACTTCTTTATGGAGATCGCCAAGATGCGGGCGGCGCGGATGCTCTGGGCGAAGCTCATTAAACAATTCAACCCGCGCAATCCCAAATCAATGGCTTTGCGCGCTCACTGCCAGACCTCCGGCTGGAGCCTGCAGCAGCGCGACCCCTACAACAACATCGCGCGCACCTGCCTGGAAGCGCTGGCGGCCGCCTTCGGTGGCACGCAGTCCCTGCACACCAACGCGCTGGATGAAGCGATTGCCTTGCCCACCGATTTCAGCGCGCGGGTCGCCCGCAATACGCAGCTCTTTCTGCAACACGAAACGGGCATCTGCGATGTGGTGGATCCCTGGGGCGGTTCCTACCTGGTCGAAAGACTGACGCATGACGTCGCCCAACGCGCCTGGACCCATATTCAGGAAATCGAAGATTTGGGCGGCATGGCGAAAGCGCTGGAGACAGGCACACCCAAGATGCGCATTGAAGAAGCGGCCGCTCGCCGCCAAGCACTTATCGACAGCGGTGCCGAGACCATCATCGGCGTCAACAAATATCCTCCAGCCCAAGAAACAGCAGTGGACTACCGCGAAGTCGACAACAGCGCCGTACGACTGGCACAGGTCGAACGCTTGCGCCAATTGCGCGCCGACCGCGACGACAGCGCCGTGGGTTCCGCGCTGGATGCGGTTACCGCATGCGCACGCTCCGGCGAGGGCAATCTGCTCGCGCTTTCGGTTGCGGCCGCCCGCGCCCGCGCCACCAACGGCGAAATCTCACTGGCGCTGGAACTAGCCTGGGGAAGACACCGAGCCGTCCTTCGCTCGGTAACGGGTGTCTACAGCGCTGAATTCGGCGCGGAAGACGAAGTCGCGGCGGTTCGGCGTCTGTCCGACGCTTTCGCCAACCGCGAAGGACGCCGCCCACGGCTTATGGTGGCGAAAATGGGCCAAGATGGCCACGACCGCGGCGCCAAAGTAATCGCCACCGCCTTCGCCGATATGGGCTTTGATGTGGATATCGCGCCGCTATTTCAGACGCCGGCCGAGGTAGCGAAACAGGCGGTCGAAAACGATGCGCACGTGGTCGGCATTAGTTCGCTTGCCGCCGGACACAAGACCCTGTTGCCCCAGTTGGTGGACGAGTTAGCAAGGCAGGGACGCGCCGATATGATGGTCGTCATCGGCGGCGTCATCCCGGCGCGCGATCACCAATTTCTCTATGAGCGCGGCGCCGCAGCCATCTTTGGACCCGGCACCGTCATCCCGGCCGCGGCGATAAAAGTACTAGACGAATTGAAACAGCGCATCAACACGAGCAAAACCGGGGCGGCGAATTGAATGCGGTCTACTCCAACCCCGCCGCCCGATTCATCGCCCGCGTCGTCTCCTCGCTGCTGAGCAGGATGGTTGTTTTGCCGGCTGAATAATGTCCCTTTGCCGTCATCGCCAGGACGTAGGCCGCCATACTCTCATTATCCGGCATTTCCACCACCGCGATGAAATCGTATTCGCCAAAGGCGACCCAGGCATGCAGCACTTTGCCGCCAAAATGCCCGGCGTTTGAATCGCCCGTGTCAAAGAGCGCGGCGATATTGCCCGACACTTGATCTTTCCAGGCGGAAGACGTCAGCGAAGTTTGCCATAAGTATTGCGCCATCATTTGCCTCCTCGTCGATATGTCTCGCCTACAGTGTAACAGATATGGTCTCTACGGTATGATGAACAAAAGCAACCGACAACGAATCTATAATGCAAGAAAACGCGCCCAAGCCTTCACCTGACCTGTCCGCCCATGCCAAAAGCCTGCTGGCTGGTGATCGCGCCGCGCTCGCCCGCGCCATCACCCTGGTCGAAAGCGCTGCGCCACAGCATCAGGAAGCGGCGCAATCGCTGCTCGCGCAATTGCTGCCATACGCGGGTAATTCGATCCGCATCGGCATCACCGGCCCCCCCGGCGCCGGCAAAAGCAGCTTCATCGAAACCTTCGGCAGCTATCTCACCGAGCATGGACATCAGGTGGCTGTCCTGGCGATTGACCCCAGCAGCGCCTTAACGCGCGGCAGCATCCTCGGCGACAAGACGCGCATGGAGCGCCTCTCACGCGACAAGAAGGCTTTCATTCGCCCCTCGCCGACAAGTGGCGTGCTCGGCGGAGTGGCTGGCAAAACGCGCGAAGCGATTCTGCTCTGCGAGGCGGCCGGTTACGATGTCATCCTGGTCGAAACCGTCGGCACGGGCCAGAGCGAAGTGGCGCTGCGCTCCATGGTGGATTTCTTGCTGCTGCTTCTGATCACCGGCGCCGGTGACGAGCTGCAAGGCATCAAGAAAGGCGTGATCGAAAACGCCGATGCCGTAGTCATCAACAAAGCGGATGGCGACAACATCGCCGCGGCGATAGCAGCCCGCGCCCAATTCGCCCGCGCCTTGCGCTATGTCGCGCCCGCAACTAGGGGCTGGGGTACGCGCGTCCTGACCGCATCCGGCTTGACCGGCGCAGGCATTGCGGACATCTGGACGGCAGTCGGCGAGTTCGTCAAGACAGCCAGGCGGAGCGGAACCTTCGAGCAGCGGCGCGCGGAACAGCGGGCGGACTGGCTGCGCAGCGCCCTCGAAGGCAAACTGCGCGCTTATCTCTACGGAAACCAAGCGGTCCAGGCGGCGCTGCCCGAACTCGAAGCAGCCGTGATGGCTGGTGAAATGCCGGCGACAGCCGCGGCGGACGAATTGCTGCGCTTGATGCTGCCTCACTGATTCCGCCCTCCATCGCAAATGAAGCGCGGCCAGATGTTCACCGTCCGAAACGCTAGCCACACAGCAAGTCCGCCTGTACAATACGGCGCGTATCGCAAATGAGAGGGAGCCAATGGAAAACAAGAGGAAGCGAATGATCGTAACCACAACACCAAGCATCGAAGGTCAGCCAGTTTCAGAATACCTGGGCATCGTCAGCGGCGAAGCGATCATGGGCGCCAATATGTTCAAGGATATGTTCGCCGGCATCCGTGATATCGTCGGCGGCCGCTCGGGCGCTTATGAAGAAGAATTGCGCCGCGCCAAAGACATCGCCATGCGTGAAATGCAAGAGAATGCGGCGCACATGGGCGCCAACGCGATTCTGGGCGTCGATCTGGATTATGAAACCGTCGGCGCCAACGGCAGCATGCTGATGGTGACCGCGAGCGGAACCGCAGTTGTGCTCGGCTAAGCCGCGCCGCTACAACTCAACACGATGCTTGACGCGCAGAATTTCAAGCGCGCGTTGGATCTCTTGCGCTTTCCGCTCGGCTGACCAGCAGAGCGTCTCGGCGACGATCTCCGCCAACTCATTCAGCAGCTCGCGCGTCAGTTCGCCCAGCATAGCGATCAGCGAACGGCGCAGCAGCAGGTCGTCCAGCCGCGCCACTTTTTCCTCGCGCAAGATGAATTCAATTTCCCGCCTGCTATAGCCGAAATGGTGTGTTAACGGGTGGTCGTTTGCCTGATGCAATGACTGCGCGATTTTGTCGGCGCGCGTGCCATAGCGCTCGAACAGCTGCCGCAATCTAACGGGCGGCAATTCGCATCGTCGCCCCAATTCGCGCAGCCATTGCTCGCGTTCCGTTTCGTCGCGCGGATAATCGCGCCCGCCCCCGATCGGCAGCTTTGCCGTGCTTTGACGTCGCTGCCGTCCCAAATCGCGCAGCACAAGATCGCTCGTCTGCTCGGCGAAAGCGCGAAAGGTCGTCCACTTGCCGCCGATCAGCGAGTGGATCGGATAGCGCCGTTCGCCGTCCGGCGCGATCGTCCGAATGCTGTGATCGCGGCTGATTTGCCCGGTCGTCCCGCCTTCACTATATGGCAGGGGCCTCACACCGGAAAAGGTGAACACGATGTTTGACCGTTCAACCCGGACGCTCGGGAAGACCTTGTTCACCATCGCCAGCAAATAATCGATCTCGGCGTCGCTCGCGACCGCCTCATCTGGATTGTGGATGCGTATATCGGTGGTGCCGATCATGACGCGATTGAAAAACGGCAGTATCAGCACGAGGCGTCCGTCGTCATGCTCGAAGTAAAATTCGCTGCCGCGCGTTGCTTCCAGCAGTTGCGGATGGTGCAAAATCAGGTGTGATCCCTTGGTGCCGCCGATGAAGCGCTGATTCCCCGGCCCCAGATCACCGTTGACCGTGTCAATCCAGGGTCCGGCCGCGTTCACAACCACGCTCGGCTTGACGCGCCAGGTCTCGCCGGTCAATTCGTCGCGCAGTGTCACCGAATCGCTATCGCCGGCTATAGCGCTGACATAATTGAGCGCGTGACAATTCGCTTTGCTCGCTTCAGCGTCCAGCGCCATCTCCAGGCAAATTCGCTCGGGACAGGGCATCCAGGCATCGTAATACGCAGCGGCGCAGACGATCGCCGGATTTAACTGCGGATATTCGCGCAGCGCCTCGGCGCGCAGCCTGAATTCATGTCGCGGCAGCGCGCGACCGCTGCGGACCAGAAAGTCGTAGAAGGTCAAACCCAGCTTGACTGCCAGCGCGCCACGTTCACTCGGTCTATCGAGCAAACCGGCGAATTTCAGGGGCGCGTTCAGCAGCCCGGAAAACCAGCGAAAAATCGGAATCGTCGTGCGCAGCGGCTTGGCATAATGCGGCGCGCTGCGCAGCAATCGGTCGCGCTCGTGCAGCGCCTCGTTCACCAGGCGGAACTCGCCATTCTCCAAATAGCGCAGCCCGCCGTGCAGCATGTGCGACGACGCCGCGCTCGTTCCGCTGCCGAAGTCGCCGCGCTCGACCAGCAGCGCATCCACCCCCTGCAGCGCCAGATCGCGAAAGGTACCGATGCCATTCACACCGCCGCCGATGATCAGCGCGGAGACGTATGGATTGTTTCTGATGGATTGCAGCGCTTCTTGGCGTTTCATCTTCCGTTTCGTTCATTATCTCAGTTCCCGCGGCTAGGGCTCATCAAGTGCAGGAAGTCAAGAATTCATAGGTCGCCGGATATCTTATTGGAACGGCAACGTATTCGACCAGATCTCCCTCCGCGAACCTGACAATATGCGTGTCTTGAGCTTGCAGCGGTCGATGCAAGGTGACGTCGATATCCCGCGATGTACCCGAGAGATCAATTAGTTCAACCGTTGTGCTCGAGCTTGACCTTGCAGTTGGCGAGAGAAAGCAATTCAAGTCATCAATGTCGATGCCATCGTTCGCCTCTACCCGCAATGTCGGCGCCGGATCTTCTGGCGTCTGAGCGATGAACGCGCTGGATAATTTGTAATTCACTTGGTACCAACCCGCTTCAATGCCTGAAATCGTGAGCACAGTTTCGCGGACGAGACGCTCAAGCACGGAGCAATCGTCGTTCGGGCAGTCGCGAACATTTGTGCCTGCTTGCGCTAGTACGGCGAACGGAAGGCAGCCCGGAAGCACATCCTGATAGTAGCTGAACAAGGACCATTTCTCCTCGCCACTGCGCAGGAAGTCGACAGCGCCGTATCTAGCTAGCAGAATCTTTACGGTTTCGCAGTTTGATCCGCTGCCGCCGGCTGAATACAGCCATCCGTCTTCCGTGGACATGATCTTCGACTTAGATTCGAGATCCTCTCGTGCCACGCACAGGGGAACAGCACGCTCAAAGTAAGCGCGAACGGTGAGTGTCAAATCTCCGCTTCGATAGAGATCCAAATGTCCGTATTCGGCCATTGCCGCGCTAACGTAGCCGCAATTGAATTCGTAATCTTCATTAGACCCCTTTACCCAGCCTTCCTTATGACCGAGTCTCGATGTGATATCCCGGAGGTCCATATCCGACACACAGTCCGGCACCAAACCGGCGAAGAACTCGCTTAGGCTGTAAGCATCGCTTGACGTGGTGCGGACAAGCGTCTCTTCGCCATATTGCGTAAGCATAGGACCCAGAACCGCGCAGTCATACTGCGATTCATTGTGCGGGCTGTCAATCCAATCCGATTCATGATTCGGGCTTGCCTCAGCCGGCGCCTGTTCCGGCCTGCAATTCGCAATCACAAGCTCGAAGAAATGGCTTACGGTGTATCGATCTTCGTCTACCCTCGCCAGCACGAAGTTACCGAAATCGGCAAGTACTGCGCCGATGAGAGCGCAATTGTACGAGGCCGCGCCATTGTCCGTTTCTACCCATTCCTGGGCCTCTGCCGGTACAGTAATCACGACGAAACATAGCGCAAACAATATCTGCTTTATCACGGTCCGTGCTCCCACACTACTTTCCCTCAGTTTTCCGCACCATGGTAAAGCGAGCGTCGCTTCAATCCTAGCATCACCAGCCGACTCTATAGCCACCGCTTTGCCTATGAATCGTGCAGCATGTGCGACGACGCCGCGCTCGTTCCACTGCCGAAGTCGCCACGTTCGACCAAGAGCGCATCCACCCCCTGCAGCGCCAAATCGCGAAAGGTACCGATGCCATTCACGCCGCCGCCGATAATCAGCGCGGAGACGTCTGGATTGTTTCTGACGGCTTGCAGGTTCTCTTGTCGCGTCATCGCTGGTCAGTTTACGTCAATAGCAATAGACGTGAATGTGATACATGTCGTCTTCCTTCGCATTGAATCCAAAGCGAAATGTCAACTCATTCCACGTGAGTTCAATGATGTAGATACCGGGAGAAAAGATCACCGGGGCGTACAATTGAAGGATATAAGGATTGTCGCTACCGCTAAACTTTCGGTCTCTTTCTTCGAGTATCGTCAGCGCTGTATCGGACATCGGCTGATACAGCGCCACTTCGATCTCTTGATAAGCCAGCCCCGCTTTGATGATGGCGATGAACCGACGCTTCGCCGCCGTACGCTGAGGCGATAAGATACAGTCGGCGTATTGCATGACATGGTTTTCATCCACCTGCAGCAGAGCGAGCGGACCCGGCACAACATCTGCCTCGGCGACATAGCCGGTGACCTCCCCCTGCGTCACCTCGTACCAATTCTCTCGCAAGCCAATCACAGGCAAGGCGCTTCCTCGACTGATACTGCCGAGACTTTCACAGGAACGGTCCGCGCACTCCAAAATGTCGTTATCGCGCTTCGTGATAACGTAACGCGGAACGCAATCCGGCGCATCTTCCTGGTAAAAGCCGATCACCGTGTGATGGCGGTCGCCATCGCGTCGGAAGTCCAGGTCGCCATAAGCGGCGACGATCGCGCGAACGACATCGCATTGGTAGAGATATTCGCGCGTGATGTTAAGTTTCCATTTGTCCGGTTCGTAGATATCAATGACCTCATCGTCCACCGCTAGCGCCGTCCCGCAACCGGGAGCGCGATTGAGCAAGCTTTCCGCGACAGTAACCAAGCTCACATCGGTAAGGACGTAATGTTCGGCATCGCCGTCGCCCGGGGTCAAGTCATCCGTTCCAAGGATGAGGTAGTATACGATACCGAATTCGTCGATGACGCCCATGATTGTCTCGCAGTTGTATTCGACATTGCCCTTCGAGCCGCTTTGCCAGTCCTGCGCGCCTGCCATTGTTGCTAGCAGAGCTACCGCAAAAGTCAAAATGAGTCTGCCCTTCATTTCCAGCTTGCCTCCCGCTAACTTCTTGATGACGCCCCGCGTTAAGGCTATTCCGCTGAAACTATTCTAACGCCTTGCGATGGCCGCTTAGCCGCCTATTGCGCTACAAATCGCGCATCGCCCGTATAAAGCTGCGTCCCATCATCTCCGACGGCTACTCGACATCCAACAAATCCAGCACGGAGACTTCTGGATTGTGTCTGATGGCTTGCAGCGCCTGCCGCCGGCTCATCACTCGCTTGCAGGTCGATTACAGTAGACGTGAATGTAGTAGAGATCTTCCTCCGTTACATTGATGCCATAGCGGAAAATCAGATCGCCCCAAGTAAGCTCGATGATGTAAATGCCAGTGGGATAGTCAAGTTCCGGCGGCGGCATCTGCAGAATATAGGGCTGGCCGTCATTGCTGAACGTCCCTTCATTCTCTTCGTATATGTCCAGCGCTGTATCAAACATCGGCCGATAAAGCGCCACTTCCATTTCCTGATAAGCCGGTCCCGCTTTGAGGATGGCCACGTACCGATAGTCCCTCTCCCGGCGCTGCTGGACCAGGATACAGTCAGCGTATTGCGCGACAAACTGCTCATCCTCTTGCAGGATGGCCAAGGGTCCCGGCTCAACAAGATCCGCGCTCACGTAGCCTGTCTCGTCGTCGAAGGCCACTTCATACCAGCCATCGCTCAAGCCGACTACCGGCAATGCCTGGCCGCTTCTGAATCGGCCAATCCGTTCGCAGCTTGGGTCCGCACATTCCAAGATCGGGCTGAGGCGCTTGGCGATAACAAAACGGGGAACACAATCCGGCGCGTCTTCCTGATAATAACCGATCACCGTATGATGCCGGTCGCCATCGCGCCGAAAATCCAGGTCGCCATAAGCGGCGACGATCGCGCGCACCACATCGCATTGGTAAAAGTAATCGCGCGTGATGTTCAGCTTCCATTTGTCCGGTTCGTAGATATCGATGATGTCGTCCTCCGCCACTATCGCCGTCCCGCAACCGGGGGCGCGGCTCAGCAAACTCTCCGCGACAGAAACGATGTTCACATCGGTCAGGACATAATGTTCCGCGTCGCCATCGTCCGGCGTCAGGTCATCCGTACCCAGAATGCGGTAGTAGAGCGGGCCGACTTCGGAAATTGCGCCCATCACAGCATCGCAGTTGTATTCAACATTGCCCTTCCAGCCGCGCTGCCAGTCTTGCGCTCCTGCCGCTGTCGCCAGCAGAGCCATCGCAAATATCAGAAACAGTCTGCTCTTCATTTCCAACTTGCCTCCCGCTTCAAAGGGCGCTTGTGCTACGCCCTAGCTTTGCCAATGCAGCCATTCTAACAATTCTCGACGGCAGAATAACCGGCGCTCAGTCTACGATGCCTGCTCGCCTTATCAATATTCATTAACGACCAGACCTCATGCGGCCGAAAGCCTCCCCGTCATCCAAGCGTTGACTTCCCACCTGCAGGTTGGTAGCGTGTACGCCGAAGATGATGATAAGGACAAATCTGTGAATATCAAACATGTTCTGCTCATTTTGCTTGTATTCGCAAGTTCACTTGCTGCGCTGGCGCAAGACAGCCTCGAGGTGATCGCTGAAGATATTGAAGTGACGAGTGACGAGCAAGCTTATCAATCGTATCTTGCTTATCCGGCAGATGAAGCCGTATACCCAGCCGTGGTCTTGATCCATTCGTTCAACGGCTTGCAAGACGGCTACCGAGAAATGACCGATGCTTTTGCCGCTGAAGGCTTTGTGGTCTTGGCAATCGGCTGGCAAACATTCGAACGTAGCCCCTCAGACGCGCTCGTTGAACAGCTCATGCGCGATAGCATCGCTTTTCTGAGCGCTCGCGAGGATGTCGACTCGACGAAGATTGGCTTGACAGGTTTCTGCGCGGGCGGACGATATACCATGCTGTTCATGCCACAGGTCGAGGCTTTCGCCGCCGGCGTGGCTTGGTATGGCTTTCCTAACTTCGGCAATCCCGCCGCTCCCGCTGATTTGATTGACCAACTTGACGCTCCTATGCTTATCATTCATGGGACCCTGGACCGTCCCAGCCCGATTGCGGATATATACGCCTATGCGACGGCGCTTGGCGAAGCGGGTAAAGACTTTGAACTCAAGATTTACGCGAATGAGCCGCATGGTTTCATGCTTGAAGACGGCGAACTGAGTCGCGATGATGTCGCGACCGACGCCTTTGATGAGATGGTTACCTATTTCCGCAGAAAGCTCCGTTAGCACGTCCTGCTGACGTTTGCCGGAAACCAGGTTTGTCCAAATCCAAGACGGTAGCGCGGATGGTTATTTGGCGTCCGCCAGCGAGCGCTTAGCCCGTATCAAGCTGCCTCCCGTCATCTCCGCCGGCTGCACTACATCCAGCAAATCCAGCACGGTCGGCGCCACATCAGCCAAGCGCCCCCAACTATGCAAATCGTAGTAGCGCGCGCCATCAAGAACGAATAGCGGCACCGGTCCCACCGTATGGTAAGTATGCGGCTCGCCCGTCGCGACATCGATCATGCGCTCGCAATTGCCGTGATCGGCGGTCACGATGGCGGCGCCCCCTTTCGCCAATGCCGCATCGGCAAGGCGTCCGGCGCAATTGTCAACTGCCGCCACCGCCTGGATGGCGGCCGCCAGCGAGCCCGTATGCCCGACCATATCCGGATTGGCGAAGTTCACCAGGATGAAGTCATCGTCAGCCGCCTTTAAGCGCGCAAGCGTCGCTTCGGTCAACTCGAATGCGCTCATTTGCGGCTGCAAGTCGTAAGTGGCGACTTTTGGCGACGGCACGATCGTTCGCGTTTCGCCCGCAAATGGCGCCTCGTTGCGCCCGTTGAAGAAATACGTAACATGCGGATACTTCTCCGTCTCCGCCGTGTGATACTGCGTCAAGCCGGCTTTACTCAGCGTCTCGGCCAAGGTATTGCGCAGCAACTCCACCGGGAACAGGATCTCGTCTGTCAGCCCGTCCATATACTCCGTCATCGTCACCAGGCGCAGGTCGGCAATTGGCTGAAAGCGATCGGCGCCATCGAAGCCTCGCTTGACAAAAGCCTGCGCCAACTGACGCATGCGGTCGGCGCGAAAATTGAAACAGAGCAGCGCATCGCCAGGCATAATGTTCAAGTCCGCTTCGTCTCCGATCACGGTCGGCGCGATGAATTCGTCGGTCACCCCTTGGTCGTAGGACTGCTGAATCGCCGTAGCGGCATCAGGCGCGTTGACATCGCTGACGCGATAAGCCATTGCGTCGACGGCTTGCTGCGTCCGCTCCCAACGCTTGTCGCGATCCATCGGATAATAGCGCCCGCTCACCGTCGACACGCGCCCGCAGCCATCACGCTCCATTTTGTCCACGAGCTCGGCGCAAAACCTGAGGCCCTTCCGCGTTGGCGTATCGCGTCCATCAGTGATCAGATGCAAAATGGGGTTCAGGCCATTGGACCGGGCGATATCCAGCAGCGCATAGAGATGATCGGAGTGGCTGTGTACGCCGCCGTCCCCCAGCAAGCCGACAAAATGCAATTTTCCGCCAGCCTGTTTCACGGAATGCAGCGCGCCGCGCAAGGCGGCATTCTCCGCCAACGAGCCATCGGAAATGGCATTGGCGATCCGCGAAATATCCTGATAGACAATCCGTCCGGCGCCCAGATTGAGATGACCGACTTCGGAATTGCCCATCTGACCGGGCGTCAGCCCCACGTGCTCGCCAGAAGTATGCACGATGCAACGCTCATAAGTTCGCAGCCAGCGATCAAAATTCGGCGTCTCCGCCTGCGCCACCGCGTTGCCATGTTCCGCCGCGCGGATGCCCCAGCCGTCCAAAACGATTAGCAGTACCGGTCTTCGTCTCATAGCCCTTTGCTCTTGCTCGGCATTCTTTTGATATCCTGCTTCCTGCTGCCCTACGCGCATGCGCCGGACATAGCTCCTTGTAGATCGCTACTAGCGCAGCGGCGCCGCAAGCATCGTGCGCGCTCGCGGCGGAAGCGGCCCGTCGGCATTGTATAATGCGCTTGCGTCATACAGCGCTTCTATCTCCAATCCCAGAATCACAGCCGGTTCCTCGACCAAGGCAAGTGATAGGTCCTCATGTAGCCGAAACACAAGGGTACGGCGCAGCAATTCTTCCGGCGCCGCTGACGAAAAAATCGTTTCCCCGCCGCTGAATTCGCCGCAAATATGAGTCGAATGGCAGAAGTAAGCATATTCAGGCGCGCTGTCCTGGTAGAGCACATGCAGCGCGCTGTTCAGCATGTCATTGTTCAAAAACGCTCCGATGCCCCTTGCTCGCAGCTCCTTGTTGTCCATGTCTGTTATCAATGCAATCTGCGTTTTCGGCGCTAAATCTGGCGCGATCTCCAGCATACGATGCAAGATATGCGCTTTCGCGCGCGCGCTCTCAATGAATCGGCCATGCTGTGTGAAAAGCCGCGACCCGGCGGGCGCCAATAGCAGCAGGCAGACGACCACTACGCAAACGTTGCGGCGCAGATTATCGCCTATCGGCGAGACCGCAAGCAATATCACACTGAAAGCGGCAATGGCGCCACCGATGGGCACGAGCATATATATCCGCCAGGAATCATCGCGATAGAAGGGAACCCACATGAGCACGCCAATCGCGGCAATGATGAGGAGCAGTCCGCAGCCTAGCGCGATCACAATTTGGCGCCTGTCCGGCTGCCGCTCAAACGTTTCCTCGCGGAGGTGAAACCAGGCGATCACCGCGACAGCAGCCAGCACAACCATGGTCGGCAGCCACCACCGATTCGCGCCCAGCGCCGCCAATCCGTCCTGCCAGCCCAAGACAAATGCGCGGTCAAAGACGGCGCCCGTCACCTCAACAAAAATGTCAAAGACCGAAGCTTGCTCCTTCGGGTCCGCGTCCGCGCCGATGAGACCGCTCTGGTAGAAATCGCGTCCGCTCGCCAGCAGCAAAATGACAAAGGCGATTTTGAACGCTGGCGCAATATACCAGATGGCGCTCAGGTTCAGGTTGCGCCGCCAATTGAGCCGCCCATCACGCAGCCACAGCAGCAGAGGCGCGACCAAGATAATTGCGTAGCCCGTCTCGTTAGAACCGACGCAAAACAGCAGCCCCAGCCAAAGTCCCAGCAGCGTCAGCCGTCTCGGCTTACGGCAATAATCCAGGAATAGGGAAAACGCCAGCAAGAGCGAAATCGTGCTGAAATTGTTGGGTAAGCGCCGCAAACTCATCAAGTCGTTATTGACCGGATAGAACATGAACAGCATCGCCGTAAGGAAGGCGTACAGCGGCGATACTCCCAGCTGACGCAGGATGATGTAAAGCAGCGCCATGCTGCCAGCGTAGAATCCGTAGTTGACCAAGTGATAACCAACAAATGTCTCCGAACTGATTAGATAAGCCAGGGTACGCGGCAGATTTACCCACGGGCGCGAGATTGCTTCGGTCGCGTAGTAGCTCAGCGTCCCCCCTTCCGTGTAACCATGGATGATCCAGGCTTCCCAATGAGCGGCGCTGTCAAAGCCAAAGGGCAGGTAAAGGACCAATACAACAAAGAAACAGCCAAAGATGGAAGCGGCGTCCGCCCGCGACTCACGACGCCAGAGCCGTTGCGCATTTCGAGCCGCCAGCGGAATGTAGATCAGCAGACTCAGCGCGATACCGAACAGCGACAAATGAAAGTAAGGGGGCGGCACCGACCGATGCGGGAAGAACGAACGGATAGGCAAAGCGAAGGACGCGCTTTCTCCCGCTTCATTCACCACTTCTAGGCGCGCGGATTCGCCGTCTTCAGCGCAATGTTCGGCTTCCGCCGGATTGCTCTCGCTCGCAATCGCGCGTCCATTGAAGCGCTGGGACTGCGCGCCAACAACCGACCACCGGACATCGACGCAATCATGCGGAAACAAGATGCGATCGTGTTCCGCCCAAAAGTGAATCGCCATTTCTCCGCGGACCTCGTCAATTGCGCGCGGCTCATAAGTTTGCATGCGCAGCCAGCCGCCCAGAACGCTCAGCGCCAACGCGCCGATCACCAGCCAATAAATCGGCAGCGGCTCTGCCAGCGAGCGCGAAAACAAATAGTAAATGGCCAGCACGGGCGCGCCGACAAACGCAACAAAGCCCAAAAGATAAAACAGCAAATCGGGCAAATGGTGAATATTCAGCCGGAAACTGCGATATATCCCGTTCTGCGCCCGCACCTCGAATAGCGGGCTCGTCGCGTTGATCGCCGGGCAGAAGCGCATCTCATCGGCGCCAATCTTGCCCGCGCCATCGACGTGCAGCGACGCTATCCCGTCCAGCCGCCACCTTATAGTCATGCAATCGCCGGGGAAGAAAGTCCAGGCGCGGTCGGCGCGGATGTAGACCGTCGTCCCGTCATACTCGCGCTCGATGCTTGGCGCTGGACTGTTTAGTGCAGTGAAAATCAGGAGGAGGCAAGTCGCCAGCGCCGCGGAAATTGACGTAATCCGCCGCCGAGACGCGCCCGCCAGCGGTCCGTCCCTATTCATCCGATGACTTCCGACCGCTTGCGGCTGGCATCCCAACGGATGTCGGGAATCAATACTTCGGCATGCGCTTCAATACGATCTCGGTTTTCGCATAAATCTAATAGCATTTGCTTGACCACCGACTTAATGTCGCGCGTCGGCTCATACCCGAGATCCAACAAATGCCGACGATCGGGATTGTAGTAGTGTTCTTCTAGCTCGGTTCGCGGATTGTCGTAGCGCTTGATCTCGACCGCCAAGCCGATATCCACCGCTACCTCCCTTACCAGACAAGCCAATTCCGCAACCGTGTAGGCGTTCTCAAATTGATTGAAAACGCGGTATTCGCCCGCGGCCGGCGGGTTTTCCACCGCCAACGCCAGGCAGCGCATGGAATCCGCCAACGGCAAGAAGCCCCGCTTCTGCTTGCCAAGCCCGAAGAGCGTCAGCGGATGACCGATGACCGCCTGGCAGCAAAAGCGATTGATCGCGGTGCCGAAGCACTGATCAAAGTCGAGCCGGGTACGCATGCGCCAGTCGTCACCCATTTCCTCGATCCGCGTTCCGAAGACGACGCCCTGCATGATGTCCGTCGCCCGCGTGCCCCAAATCTTCGAGGCGAAAAGCGTGTTATGCGAATCGTGCACCTTGCTCTGGTGATACCAACTGCCCGCCTGCCGTGGAAAAGGCAATCGGTCTTTCCGCCCGCGAAACTCGACATCAAAGAATCCCTCGGGGATGTCTACCGCGGGCGTGCCATACTCACCCATCGTGCCCAGCTTGATCAGATGCGCCTCCGGCACAACTTCTTTGATCGCCCATAAGATATTCAAATTGTTGATAACGTTATTCCGCTGCGTCCAAACACAATGCGCCTGATCCATCATAGAGTAGGGCGCCGACGGCATCTGCCCCAGATGCACAACCGCGTCCGGTTGGAACGCCGCGAAAAACGCTGCAACAAAGGCATAATCCGTCAAGTCCCCGACGCGAAAATCGAGCGCAAAGCCGGCCGCCTCGCTGAAGGCCGCCAGCCGTTCATCGCGCCCCCCGATCGGCAACGCGCTCTGCCCGCCCACTTCCGCTACCCATTGGCGCCGCAGCAGCAGATCTGCGCCAGCGACCTCGTGTCCGCGCGCGCTCAAATAGATCGCCAGCGGCCAGCCCAAATAGCCGTCAATGCCAGCGATGAAAACTCTCATCTGGCGCTCCCGCCCTTCCGCAATATCTGCTCCCGCAATGTGATCCAGGCGCCACAATCTTACTGAATCGGAGACAGATTTGAACAGATGCTATATGGCAGCTGCATAGAGCCCGCGCACTGCCTGCTGCGGCAAAACAACTTCGCCCATTCACCGCTGTATTGTCTGCTCAGGCGCCGCTATAATGCCCCAAGTCCGGGCTTGCCCGACACGCTTTTCCGATATCCTGACTACATGTATGCGCATGCCGCTTCCATATGCGGCGCGGCATCCCATTTGCGAGACTACCTTGAACAAGACTGATACGCGATCATCCGGTTACCTGCAGCTGATACGCGGCAACCGCGCTTTTCGTTATCTCTGGGCGGGACAGGTCATCAGCTTGACTGGCGACTGGTTTAATTTGATCGCCTCGGCCGCCTTGATCGCAACCTTGACCCAGTCGGGCACCGCTATCGGCGGTCTCTTTGTCGTTCGGATGCTGGCGCCATTCCTGGTCAGTCCAATCGCCGGCGTCGTCGCCGACCGCTACAATCGCCGGAGCATCCTGATAATCACCGATGTGCTGCGCTGCTTCGTTGTTTTGGGATTTGTGCTGGTCCGCGAACCGCAGCAGGTCTGGCTGATCTACGTGCTGACCGCAGTGCAGGCGGCCTCGCAAGGTTTCTACTTTCCTGCTTGGAACGCCCTATTGCCCGATATCACCAAGCCGCAAGAGGTGGGCATCGCCAATGCCCTCTCATCCGCCACCTGGTCGGTCATGCTGGCTTTTGGCTCGGCGCTGGGCGGCTTGGTCGCTGGTGTTGTTGGTGTCTATCCCGCCTTCGTGATCGATGCCGTCACCTTCATACTCAGCGCGCTAATCCTTCTGCGCATGCCTTATCAGTCAACGCTGAAGTCCAAGGTCGACTCCGACCAATCCATAATGGCTGGTATCCGACAATACCTCGACGGGCTGCGCTATCTGCGCGGGCATATCGATACCTTCTCCATCGCCATCCAGAAAGCCGTGCTCGGCTTCTTCATCATTGGCTTCTTCCAGGTGGCGCAAGTCACCATTGCCGAGCAGTACTTCCCCATCGGCGAAGGCGGCAGCATCAGCATGGGCTTGATCTACGTCATGGCCGGCATCGGCTCCGGCCTCAGCCCAATACTTGGGCGCAATTGGGCGCGCGATCGCGATCGGCGCCTTCGCCTGATGATTGCCTTGGGCTACGTCTGTTCGTCTCTCGGCTTTCTAATATGCTCAACCCTGTTATCACTTCCCGTCGTGCTTATCGGGGCGCTTCTGCGCGGCGTCGGTGGCGGATTGGTCTGGGTCCTGGGAACGCAACTGCTCCTGCAAATCGTGCCTAACGAAGTGCGCGGACGCGTATTCTCCACCGAGTTCGCCCTGTACACGCTCTTCGCCGCCGTATCTTCCGGCACAACCGGCCGCCTCATTGATACCTCGCTTGGCGTCAGCGGCGTGCTCCAGCTCGGTTCTATCATTCTGGTCGTGCCGACCGCGCTCTGGCTGCTCTGGATTTTCTTCGGCAAGCGCGACCTGGTCAAAGCGAAGGCCGCCTGACAAAACGCTGCGAGATAAGTTGGGCCAAAATAGCATTGACAAAGGCTGCGATTCAAGTGAAGTCACCAGAATGAACTTAACGATGTACGGGCGAGCGGCGGTCAGCGTCTACGCGACCCGGTGGCTCGCCCACACTTGCCTTGAAAATCCGGTCAGCTATTCCATGATTCACTTGGATCTATCTATAAAGCGAGGAAACACATGAAAATCCACGGCATCGTACCACCGATGGTCACGCCATTCGCGGAAGACGAGTCGGTTGACCTAGCGCTGCTGCGCGCCGAAATCGAATACCTGATATCTTCCGCCGGCGTGCATGGCATTGCGGTCGGCGGCAGCACCGGCGAAGGACACGCCCTGACCACGGACGAGCTTCGCCTTGTCGTGGCGACCGCCTGCGAAGTCGCGGCCGGCCGCGTGCCGGTCATCGCCGGCATCATCGTCGACAGCACGCGCCAGGCGATAGAGAAAGCGCGCGCCCTGGCTGATCTGGAAGTCGCTGCCCTGCAAGTGACACCGGTGCATTATCTCTTCCGCCCCAGCGACGAGATGATGTTCGATCATTTCGCGCGCTTGGCGCAACATGCCGCCCAGCCGGTGATGATCTACAACGTTGTGCCCTGGACCTACTGCTCGCCCGCCCTGCTCGATCGCATGATGCGCGAAATCGACGGGCTCATCGGCGTCAAGCAAAGCGCCGGCGACCTGAAATTGCTCGCCGACCTGCTCATGGCTTCCGCCGACGCCGGCCTAATCATGTCGGCTGTCGACGCGCTGATGTATCCCTCATTCGCGCTGGGGGCGCATGGCGCCATCGCCGCCATTTTGACCGCCGCGCCCGAGCTATGCGTCGCGCTATGGGATCAAGTTCAAGCGGGCGATCACAGTTCCGCGCTGGATTCGCATCTGAAACTGCTGCCGATTTACAATGCTCTCGAAGGCGACAATATGCCAGCAAATGTCAAGACGGCGCTGGCTTTGCAGGGTCGCCCCGCGGGCCTTCCGCGCATGCCCATGCCGCCTAGCTCCGAGCAACAGCGCGCCGCCATTGAAGCGGCATTGCAAAACGCAGGGGTAAATCTGCCGGCGGTCAGTTTCGCCTGAGTTCCATTCAAGTGCCGAATCGGTTAACTGCCGTCAATATATCTGTCGACAGCCGTAGGGGCGACCTATCAGGTCGCCCTCCTTTGTGCCGTCAATCCACCGAATACCGCGCCAGGGCGTCGCGATTCAGCTCGATGCCCAGTCCCGGCTTCTGCGGCAGCGGAATCTCGCCATCAACCATTTCCAGTTCATCGGCGACTAATTCATCGCGCAGCGCCGACTCCGACAGATGCGCCGGCAAATACTCGATGTACGGGCAGCAGGCGGTGGCGAAGCCCAGATGGGCGCTCGCCGCGATACCGATGCCCGTCTTCCAGCAATGGGGCACGATCAAGCGTCCATAATCGGCCGCCAACTGCGCCACCTTGCGCGCCTCCGTAAATCCACCCACGCGTCCAATATCTGGCTGCAAAACATCCAGCTTGCCCCGATGCGCCAAATCAATGAATTCCCAATGCGTATTCTGCCACTCGCCGGCGGCGATGCGAATCGGTGAACGATCGCTAATGAAGGCGTAGCCCTCCAGATCGTCGATATTGATCGGCGTCTCCAGAAAGAATAGATCAAAACGTTCCAACTGCTTGATCACGCGCAGCGCCGTCCGCGCGTCATCCCAGGCGTAAGCGACATCCACCATCAGCGTCATTTCTTCTCCCACCGCGTCACGGCATTCGGCGACGATACCGGCGATGTGATCGTCATCTTCCTGCAAGGCGTTGTGCGTGTAGGGTCCGTTTATGCAGATTTCCAGCTTGGCCGCCTTGAAACCAAATTCCCGCGCCCGCAGCAGTTTCTCTTTCAGTGATTCGCGATATTCCCCCAAGCTGTCGCCTGTCGGCAAGAGCGACGCGTAGGGCGTGATCGACTCCTTGACCGCGCCGCCCAGCAGTTTGTAAATTGGCAGGCTAAGCGCCTTGCCCTTGATGTCCCATAGCGCCATGTCAATCGCGCCCATTGCGCAGATTAGCGCCCCTCGCCGCCCATTCATTTTTGAGCCGCTATACAGCTTCTGCCAAATCGCTTCCGGCTGCAGCGGATCTTCGCCGATCAGCATCTCTTCCAAGCCCAAGCCCATAATATGCGTGCCCATCGCCTTGATGCAGGCGCGCGCGATCCAGGGATTCACATCCGTCTCGCCGATGCCGACGATGCCTTCATCGGTGTGGATTTCAACCACCAGATTGTCCTGCGCCGATGAGCAGGCTTCCGTGTGAAATTCGGGAACGAGCAAAACGTGGCAGTCAATACGAGTGATTTTCATGATTTTTCAGTCCTATCCACTACCTGCGGCTGAAGCCCTTGATTCCATTGGCAGTTCAGATTTGTCAAGAAGGACGCAAGCTAAACTGGTTCCATCGACGCGCAGCACAAAACTGCCTGCAGATTCCTCTATGATGTTCGCGTCCAGCAGCGCAAATGCATTGGTGAAGTCATTTTTGCTGACGCGCTCGGTCACCGCGTGCGGAGTCGGATTCACAAAGAACCAGGCTTCCCGCCCTTGCCATGCTCGCCGCCGCCGTAACAGCAGACCGCAGCGATCGCCTTCGACGCCCGCTTCCCGCAGCAGCGCCTCCAGAAAGGCATCCGCATCCGATTCGCGATGCGCTAACGCGCCGAAACCGAGGAAAGTTCCGATCAAGACGCCTCGCCCGGCGCCACAGCGATTCCGGACCGCGACGACATCATCGCCATTCATCAGGATCGCTTCGCCAGAGGTCGGCTTGAGGCTTTGCAAGTAGAAGTGGGCGCTCGCTTCCATGCCAGCGAATTCGCCGCACCCCGTCAACACAGTCGGCGGATCAAACTCGCCGAAACGGCGTTCATCAGGCATCCAGCGTGACGCCGCGCCCGGCTCACGGACCATCGACAGCTCCCGATGCCGCGCGCCGAAGACTTCCTCGCCACCATCCACCAACTGCGTCAGCGTGGTCCAGCCATACTTGTCCCAGCGACCGGGACAGGCTTCAGCAATCAGCGTCCCGCCCGCCGCGACAAATGCGGCCAAATGAGAGAAGGTTTCGCCATCCAAACTGAGCGGCATCGTCTGGATAGCAGCCTCATAGTGCGCCAGTTCGCCAGCGGCAACTTCCTCGGCATCGAGAAAATCCACCGCTATCCCCATCCGCCACAGCCGCGCATACCACCCGCGCATGTTGTAGCGGTAATGATAAATCACATCGCCGTTGCAAGCTTGGAAAAAATGATAGCTGTCCTCATTTACCAGCAGCGCCACTTGCGCGCGCGGCGGCTGCGCTTGCGCGAAGAAATCGCCATGCGCTTGTATCGCCTTTCCGATATGGCTTACCGCTTCCATACGTTCGCTGCTGTCTCCAATGGGATCCAGCAGCCCGAAGCCATTCCCTTCCTTCCAGAAGCGCTCAACCCGATGATTCCAAAAGCTAATGCCGGTCAGGCCGCAGGCCAGCCCCGACAGTATCCAGACGCGCAAGTCATTCGGCGTCGGCTTTCGACCAAAGTGCAGCGAAGTCGAAATTGGTCCGCCTTGAAACTCAGCGCCCCAGAGCGCGCGATCGCGCCCGTTATTGCAGCGCGCCAAATCGGTGCAGAGCATCATCTCTTCCCAGATCTCGTTGAGCAGCGCTTGATCTTCGCTCTCAACCGGATCGTCCCAGGGATGGCCGTTATTCCACTTCGGGTAATTGCTCGTTCCGAAAAAGTCGCCGACGCGCGCCCAGCGCCACTCCGCCCCCGAGCCGACGCGCGGCGTATCGGCGTGGCTGAAGACGGGCCGCTGGAATGGGTCGTTGTCCCTTAGCGCCTGCGTCTTGAATGCCAACTGCCGCACCAGGTATACATCATCCATGAAATAGCGCCAGTCGATGAATGGCGCCAGCGGCTCCTCACGGCGCGGCGGCTCAACCTCGTCCCAGTCGCCGTAATTGATCTGCCACGCAGCATTCAGCGCTTCCAGCGTCCCGTATTTCTCCCGCAGCCAATCGCAAAAACGCGCAAGTGTATGCGGGCAGTAACAGAAACCCAACTTCCCCGCGCTATTGGGCCAGAAACCAATCTCCTGAAAGGTGTTCCAAGCCCAGATATTCTTGTATTGACCCAAGGTCCGCGCCAGCTCTCCGATGAAACGCGCCGCCGCTTCCCGAACCCCGGGATGATCCCAACAGGGACCCGGTTTGCCATCCATCGGGATCGTATACTGTGTCGGCTGATTGTGCCGCCGCCCGTCGCTGTAGACGAAATGGCAATCGGGAAACTTCCTCCATACCCAGGCCGGCGCCTGCTCCATCGTCAAACCGAGGTATACGCCCAGATCCAGTTCGTCGGCGCGCCGCAGCACTTGCTCTACGCGCGAGAAATCGTATTCGCCCTCGCGCCTTTCGTCCGCCGACCAATGCTCCTGAATCTTGATCATATTGAAGCCGTAGCGCTTCAGCAGCGGCAAATCGCGCAGCACGCCATCCAGATCGAGGCAAGGCTCGCGATATACATGCGTCCCCCAGGGGAATACTCCGCCTCCGAAGACAGGGCTAACGCTCATGTCGCCCTCCGAAAAGCGTCTGTAGGGGCGACCCAGTGGGTCGCCCGCTCTTTCCGCGCAAGCACGCCTATCTGGTAAAGAATCTCGCCCAACGCTACTACTCCTTCACCGCGCCGAGCTTGATGCCCGAGATGAAATAGCGCTGCAAGAAAGGATAAACGACCAAAATCGGCACCGTCGCCACGATGATCTGAGCGCCCCTGATCGCCCGGTCGGACAAGCGCTGCAAGTCGCGCGGGTCAATGCCCACATTGGTCAAATCCAGCTCGACCACCACCGTTCGCAGGTAAGTCTGCATGGGATAGTTGGCGGTATCGGTCATATAGATCAAGCCATCGAACCAGGCATTCCAGTGATTGACGGCGGCGAATAGCGTCAAGGTGGCGATGGCGGGCAGCGACAGCGGAATATAGATATGCCACAGTACGCGCCAATGAGAAGCGCCATCAATGACCGCCGACTCTTCCAGTTCCTTTGGCACATCGCGGAAGAAATTCATCATCAGGATGACGCTGAAAATGGGCACCGCATTGGGCAAGATCAGCGAACCCAAGGTATTCAGCAGTCCGAGGCTGCGCACCACCAGAAAGGACGGGATCAAACCGCCGTCAAACAGCATGGCGAAGACGAAGAACCAGATAAAAATCGTGCGTCCCCTGAAGACCCGTGGCGATTTGGAGAGCGGATAAGCCGTCAGGATGATCAGTACAATGTTCAGGCTGGTACCGGTCAAAACGCGCAGCACCGATATCACAAAGGAGCGAACGAAATTGCGCGAGCCCATCACCTCCTGGTAATTCTCCATGGTGAAGTCGATCGGCCAAAAGGAGACGAAGCCGCCCGTGGCCGGCGCGCGTCCGCTGAGCGAAACGGCGAAAATATGCACCAGCGGCAGCAAGCAGAGGATGGCGAAAGCGGTCAAAAAAACATAATTGAAGCCATCGAAAAGGCGGCTGAACCAGGTCGTATCGCGGATCATGCGCGCGCCCCTACAGAATGCGATAGCCAGCGAAACGGTCCGCCAGCCAATACGATAGCACGATCAAGAAAAAGCCGATGAAAGACTTGAAGAGCCCGACTGCCCCCGCCAGGCTGTATTGCGCCGATACCAACCCAACGCGATACACGTAGGTATCGATGATGTCGCCCGTCCGGTAAACCGCCGGGCTGTATAGAGTCAGAATCTGTTCAAAGCCGGCCTGCAGGACATCTCCCAGGCTCAGCGCCGCCAAAAGCACGATCGTCGGCCGAATGCCCGGCAAGGTGATATGCCAAATGCGGCGGAAGCGCCCGGCGCCGTCAATCGCGGCTGCCTCGTGCAAGACCGGGTTGATCGCCGTCAGCGCCGCCAAGTATACAATGGTCGAGAAACCGACATTCTTCCAGAAGCCCGATGTGATGACCGTGCCGCGAAACCAGCTATTGCTGCCCAGGAAAAGCTGCGATTCGATGCCGAAGTTTCTGATCGCCTGATTGAGAATGCCGTGCGGGGCGAGGATGTCTAGCAGAATGCCGCCCAGTACGATCCAGGACAAGAAATGCGGCAAATAGATCAGCGTTTGAATCGTGCGGCGAAAAAGGATCACCCGCGCTTCATTCAGCAGCAGCGCCAGAATGATAGCGCCAATCTGATCAGCGACGATCTTGGCGACCGCAATGACCAAGGTATTGCCGAGAATTCGACTGAATTCGGGCAGGGAAAAGAGAAACACGAAGTTCTCCCAGCCGACCCAGGGCGAGGCCGCGAAGCCCTTCGCCGGGCTGAAATCCTGAAAGGCGATGACCACGCCGTACATCGGGTAGTAGCGAAACAGCAATACGAAGACGATCCCCGGCACGATCATCACGTACAGCGGCCAGGCTCGTCGCACATACTGTCGGAGGGTCACACAGCCCCCTCACCCCAAACCCCTCTCCCACGAGTGGAGAGGGGCTTAAGCTGCGTCGACGGACCCTTTGTAGAATCTAGGAACATTGGCTTCGCTAGCGCAAATGGCTAACCATTGCAATCTTCTTGGTGGCAGTTCCCCCTCCCTCGTTATGCGCCGCGCAGACACTGGCGGTCGGGGAGGGGGTTAGGGGTCGGGGTCTACATCTGCCCCTGCCACCATTCGTTGACTTCGTCGGTGATGCGGTCGCCGCCGCTGCTGCGCCAATCTTCAACGAAAGTATCGAAGTCATCCAGCGACGCTTCCCCGGTCACGATATTGACGAAAGTCTCGGCTTCCGCGTCATTGAGCGAGGAGCCGGCGCGCTCCATCGTACGCGTCGGGAAGGTCGTGAAATGGTTGCGAATGCCATCGTGTTCCCAGCGTTCCACGGCAAAGATGTTCGCTTCATCCCACATGACCGAGAGTTCATCGCCACCCAGGAAAGCCTCCATATACGCATCGCGCTCGTCCTCGGGCACGTTAGCCCAGACTTCGCGGCGATGCTTGATCCAGTTGGTCTCGAAACGCGGTTCCGTCAAGGCGCTTCCGTTGGTGCCCGGCGGACCCCAGATATGCTTATTGCCATCGTAGCCGGAGGCCAGATCCAAATTCGCGCCCATGGGGTCGACTTCGCCCTCATCGTTGCGCCAGTAGTAGTCGGTACCTTCAAAGCCGTGGTAGCGATTCTCTGGATTCTGCAGCAGTTCCGCCCACCAGCCAATTTGCTTCAGCACGAGATCGACATGCTCGAAACCCTTGCGGAAGCAGAAGACGCTATCAACAACATGGTTGCTCCAGGCTTTCTTCTTGATGCCGGTCGGTCCCGCCGGAATATCGCCCCAGGTCCAGCGCGCGCTGGTATCGTTGGTGACGCTGTCGGGCAAGCCAAACAGCGCGGCGAAGGCGGGCGACATGGTGATGCCGCAGGTATTGCCGCCGATTTGCCCAAAGGCGGTCTGCGGCGGGCGCAAGGTGAAAAAGTCTTGCGCGAAGATGCCCTCGGCATACCACTGCCGCAGTACCCCGAGCACTTCCTTGATCTCCGGCCGGACGCTGTCGTATTGCAAATCGCCATTCTCGTCCGGCGTCCAGAAACCAGGCATGACACCCCAGGCGCCGAAAATGGGATCAAGCGAGCTGTACCAGGTGACGAAGTTGTTGGCGGCGGCGATGCCGATGGTGCTGCCCTCAGGACCTTGACCCAGGTCAGCCTCGACGAATGCTTTGGCGACCGCGTAAAGTTCATCAATCGTGGTCGGTACACTCATGCCGACGGCATCCAGCCAGTCTTGGCGGATCCAAAGCAGCTTGTCGTTCTGCGCCGCCTGCTCGGTATGAGGCAGACCCATCTTGCGTCCATTCACTTCCGCGTACTGCCAGGCGACTCCATTGCCGAAATTCCAGGCGTCCTTCAGCCAAACCGGATGCGCCACCTCGTCGTAGACATCGGTGATGTCTTCAAGCAGATCGTTCTCCAACAGCTCGGCGTAAACCTGCAGCGGCACCGTCTCCATCAAGTCGGGCAGTTCGTTGCTGGCGATCGCGAGGTTGTATTTCTGCAAAACCTCTTCTTCGTTGTCGGTCCAACTGAATGCCAGCTTCCAGATGATACCAGTGACCGCTGCGTTCAGGCGCGTGAAGTTGGAGTTCTCGATATCATCGCCATCGGCAAATTCCCAGGGTCCGCGCCGGCTGCCCGTTATCGTCACCGGCGGATCGACCGGCATGCCATCCGGTATCGGCGGCAGCGTCGTCGTCCAGCCGCGTGGATTGTTCGGGCTGCCTGGATGCAGTTCGGCCGGGATATCACCCATGCCTTGCGCCAGCAGCGGCAACGATCCATAACGCATCATCATCGCAGCCGCCAAGCTCGTGCCGCCCAGCCTCATGAAGTCCCTGCGCGAGGGCTTCAAGTCCGATGTGTTGTAGGGAATTCTCTTATTCATGTCGTCTCCTCAACAAGACTACTTGACCAATACGCGAACGGGAATTTCTGCGGCGCGGGTCACCTCCTCAATCTACACTTGGCAAATCGTCGGTCGCCTTTCTGTCGGTGTCGGCAGTCAGCGATATCACCGTCTGCCATACTTCGGCGCTAAATTGAATATGCCCCCGCATTATATCGCCGGCGGCATCCGCGTCCCCGGCGGCGATGGCATTGAAGATCGCCTGGTGCGTGCCGCCACCCTCCGCCTGCGCTGGCAAACTATCGGAATGGGTCTCGCGCAAGACTTCTTCCAGCAAGTCGATCAGGTTGCTGACAAACTGGCTGATAATGGCGTTGTGGCTCGCCTCGCCGATACGACGGTGAAAGTTAAAATCGGCTTTCAGATAGGTTTGCACCCGGTCCATATTGGCATGCATCGTCTTCAATTCCGCCTCGATCATGCCAAGTTCTTCCGCCGTCGCACGGTGCGCCGCCGCGCGCGCCGCTTCCGCCTCGATCATCTTGCGCGCGTCCAGCAGCTCGATGATGGTGCCGCCCCAGGTAGCGAAACTCAGCCCGAGAATCCGCCCGAAACTGGCGCCGGTATTGGTCGTCAGGAAGGTGCCTTCGCCGACGCGCGACTCCACCAAGCCGACCGCTTCCAGCACCTTGAGCGCCTCGCGCACGCTGTAACGCCCCACCCCCAGAGCATCCGCCAGCGCCCGCTCCGATGGCAAGCGCTCGCCCAGGCGCACAACGCCCGACAAAATGTAATTCTTCAACTGCTCAAGCGTTTGGTCTTTGACGCTGGCTTTTTCGATTGTCTTCAAGCCGGAGATGCTTGGTGAGGAAACCTTCACAGCGCTCTCCTCGCGGACCTGGGCCATATTGGTCAGTGGTGTTACCAATTCTAGGCGGTTTTTCATCTTTTGTCAAATCATCGGCAGCAGGTCAAATTCGGCCGCGTCCTGTATTGTCGACCGGATATGTCGCCCAAGGGGCTTTGCCTGGATGTGAACTCAGGGGATAGTCACTGAAGAAAAATGAGCGTCCGAATTACACCCCTAACCCGGACGCTCTTCGCAGTGTAGGCAGCGATTGATTCTGATTACACTGTCGCAAAAAAGCTCTACGTTTATGCCACGAAACCGGACGATCTCGCGCATAAAACTGCCTACAGTATACCCATTCATCACCATGCGCACAAGCGAATCCGCGCGCAAGATGGCGGGAGATTGGACAAATTCCCGGCGACCTTGCCCCTTTGCGTTCAGGGAAAAACAATGCTTCAATTCCCAGAATCTACCTACCGTTGAAGTCTCGGAACCCTAGAGTGTCCGCCGGAAAAACGCGACCGTTGCTTCGACCATCGCCGGCAGATAGGCATGGGCGACGCCCTTGTAAAGCACAATCTCCAACTTGTCAGCGGCACCTTGCTCGCGATAGACTTCGCGCGCGTACTCCATCACCTTGTGAATCCCCGGCAGCGGCGAAAGCGGATCGCGGTCGCCAGTCAAGATCAACTGATGACGAGGCGCGGTAACGCCGACGATATGCTCCATATCGATGCCCGAGGTCAGAACGCCCGGTACAAAATAATATATCCCGTGCCCGCGCAGCTCGCGCGCGTCAGCGAAATCTCGATAGCGGGTCATCTGCGAAATGGGAACCACCGCTTTGACCGACTCATCAAGGGCGCCCACCCAGGTCGTTCGGGAAGAACCCAGGCTCATGCCACAGGCGCCAATTCGAGAAGCGTCTACCTCAGGCCGACTGCGCAGGTAGGCGAGCGCGCTTAAATCATCGTGCACCATCATGCCCCAGAGCGTCTTGCCCTGCCACAGAAAATGCTTGAAGAGCGACAGTTCGGTGGCGGCGCCACGCTCGTCCTCGCCCGCCGGTCCCTGATGTTCGCGCTGACCAAAGCCGTATGCGTCAATCGCCATGACAACAAAGCCAGCTTCCGCCAGCGCCAGCCCAGGCGCGTAGCCATTCTCGCGAATGCGGATGGCAGCCTCTTTGCCCAGATGATATTTGCCACCGTGCTCATGGTGATACAGCACCGCGGGCGCCGGATACTCGATGCCCTTGGGCAGAATCAAATAGCCGTAGACGGTATCGCCGATGCTGTTGGCAAAGGAGAAATGGTCCAACTCGTATGTCGCTTCGTCACGACGCGATATGAGCGCCGCTTTTTGCAAAGCCGGCGTCGGTATATCACCAAGCAATGCCCACATCTTTTGCCGCGTCTCTTGCGGATTCAGCTTCAGTCCCATTCGATGATCATCCCCATCACGTCTTTGTCCCAACTTGCGAGCCGCGCGTAGGCTTCGGCAAACTCACGCCAATTATAACGATGCGAGATCAGCGGCGCCGTTTGAACGCGGCCGCGCGCCAGTAAGTCAAGGCACAGCGCATACTCGCGCTCTGGCGTCCAATATCCGGGGCTGCTATCTTGCCGCGGTTGCGCGCTCTCGTGCCCGCCGATTATCAATAGTCCCTTTTTATGCACATCGCGATAGAAGTTGACGCCTTCGCTGATGCCGCGCGTGCTGCCCACCAATGCGACGCGTCCGCGCGCCCTGGCCAATTGGAAGGCAGTCGCCACCGCCGCCGGCGCGCCCGTCAATTCAATGACCACATCGGCGACTTCCGCCCCCAGCATAGCGCGCAGGTTTTCCCGCAAATTGTCGTCGTTGATCAGCGTCTCATCCGCCCCGATTTGCCTCGCCAACTCCAGGCGCCGCTGATCCAGGTCAACCCCAACAACCGGCAAACCGCCCGACAATTGTGCCAATCGCATCGCCAAAATGCCAACGATGCCCGCTCCCAAAACGACAACAGACTCGCCCAGTTCAATCCGCGCCTTGCGCAAGCCCTGCATCGCGATCGCCAGCAAAGCAAAAAACACCGCCGCCTCATCCGCCACTCGAGACGGCGCCTTTAGACAACGATCGGCTTCAACCAGCGCGTGCGACTGATGCGCCGCCCGGCAAACGACGCGATCGCCAATCTTTAGCGAAACCACATCTTTAGCGGCGGCGATGACCTCGCCGACGAAACTGTAGCCGGGATAAAAGGGGTATGCGGGATTGGCGTTTTCGAGATTGAGGAAAAATGCACGCTCCGTTCCCGGGCTGATTAGCGTGCTCAGCGCGCGCAGCAGCACCTGCCCACGCTTCGGACGCGGCGGATCAAGCCACTCGAGCGCAACCTGCCCCGTCGCCGTGACGACAACACGATGACCGCGCATCACTTCATCCCGGTGGTGGCGATGCCGGTCGTGATGAAGCGCTGCAAGAAAGCGAATACCAGCGTAATCGGCAGAAGAGTCACCACCGTCATCGCCAGCACATAATGCCACTGGATCTGCAGCTCGCCCTGAAAGGCGTTTAAGCCCACTTGCAGCGTGAAGTAATCATTCCGGCTCAACACGATCAGGGGCCAGAGGAAATCATTCCAGCGCCACATCACCGAAAAGATCGCCAGCACCGCCAGCGCCGGGCGCGCCAGCGGCAATATGATCCGCCAGTAGATATGCCATTCGCTGGCGCCATCAATCCGCGCCGCGTCAAGCAACTCATCCGGGATCGTAAGCATGTACTGACGCAGCAAGAATATGCCAGTGGGCGTCGCCGCGCCCGGAATAATCACACCCCAGAGATTGTTCTTCCAGCCGATACTCGTTATCACCAGGAAGACCGGCACCAGAATCACCGTGATGGGAATCATCAGCGTGGAGATAAAAAGCACGAATATCGCGTCCCGCCCCTTGAACCGATACTTGCTGAGGGCAAAAGCCGCCATGCTATTGATGACCAGCGTGATCAACGTCGCCACCGTCGTTACAATGACGCTATTCTTCAGATAGGTGAAGAAGTCGAAGTTCTCCAGTTCCACCAGTGGGTCGAGATAATTCTCCCAAGCCAGCTTCACCTCTTCAATCGGTTCGCGCTGCCTTATGTTGACCTTGATTCTCTCCGCGCTCGGTTCTGCCGGGTCGACCATTTGCGCTTCAATGCCGACGCGCCGCACCTGCGCCAACTCGCGAACGCTGCCGTCATCCATCGTGACCATGAAGAGCGGCAGCGGCTCGTCAAAGCCCTTGACCTCGACCTGCACCTGCTGATAAGGCAGCAGCGGCGGCGGATACTTCACCAAACCCGCCTGCGTCTTGAATGAAGAAAACACCAGCCAAAGCACGGGACCAAACATCAGGAATGTGCCAAAGGTCAGATACAAATAGGTTAGCGCATCGGAGGTATCGATCCGCTTCCCGCCCCTGCGTCTGAGCAGAAACTGTGAAACGCTAACTCTGTCCGCCTGCATCGCGCCCCACCTACGAAAGGCTGGACTGATTGCCGAGCCGCAATTGCAGCAGCGTCAATATCAGCAGCGATACGCCCAACACCATCGACGCCGCCGCCGACAAACCGAAGAGCTGAATCTGATTGGAGAAACCGGTCGTATAAATATATTGCACCATAAGCTGTGTCCGCGTGCCGGGTCCCCCGCCCGTCAATACGAAGATATGGTCAAACATCTGCACCGCTCGGATTAGCGAAAGCACCAACACCACAAACATCGTCGGCATCAGCAAGGGCATGGTGACGAAGCGAAAATCCTGCCAGGTATTGGCGCCGTCGATTGCGCTCGCCTCATATAGCTCGGGCGGAATCGATTGCAATCCCGCTAGCAGAATCAGCGTATAGAAGCCCATCAAAGCCCAGACGCTGACGAAAACAACCCAGAACATCGCCCAATTGGTATCCAGCAGCCAGCGCCTGCTCTCGCCGCCAAGTATCTCGACAATTGCATTGAGCACGCCCTCGTGCTGCAGTACCCACTTCCAGATCAACGCCACCACCACCGGCGACAGCAGAACCGGATAGAAAAAGACGCTGCGGAAGAAGCCGCGCGCCACAATGCGGCGATTGAGCACCAAGGCCGTCGCCAGCGAAAACAGCACGATGCCGCTCACCTGCAGGATGACATATTGAATCGTGTTGAAAATGCCGCGCCAGAACAAATCTTCCTGGCAACTGTTTGGCGAAAGAAAATCTTCGCAATCAAATAAGGTTTCAAAATTGCCCAAGCCGACAAAGGGACGATCAGCCGGGAACAGTTTCGTGCCGCCTGTCATCGCGTAATAGAAATTCAGCAGCATGGGGAACAATACAAAAATGCCAAAAATAATCAGATTTGGCAGTACGAAGATATAGCCCATGCGATCAATGCCGACCCGACGCTGAATTGGCGTTAATACGCGATCGACGGCGCTGACCAGCAAATGCAAAAATGGACGTGTGATGGGGTCTAGAAGACCGAGCGCATTGACCGCAGATCTCTTTCGCGCTACCGGGCTTTCTGATGCGGTCATCAAAGAGGGCTCAATCCATAGAGGTTTCTAAATTTGCAGAATATGGCAGACAATCAATCTAATGCTGACCGATTGCCTGCCCTGTTCAATTGGCTAAGCGCTAAGCCGCGCGGACTTAGCCTTGCTCAGCCAAAGCCGTGTCCACATCGTCCTGGATGCGATCAATGGCTTCATCCAGCGTCAACTCGCCAACCATCGCCTGCGTCAAACGGTCGCGGGTGGCGTCAAAGAGCGCCCGATTGAAAGCGTAGGCTTGCAAGTCGAATGCCGTCTGCTCCAATGTGCCGACTTGACCAACGAATACGCCCAGCGAATCCTTCGCCAACTGCAAATCCGTGTCGAAGTCCACACCGGCGGCCGACAAGCCAGCGTGCGCCGGAATAAAGAGCGTGCGCGCGGCAAACTCGCCCAGCACATCCTGGCTCGCCAGGTATTCCATCACGCGCGCGACTTCTTCCGGATGCTCAGTCGCGCCGATGCCAACCAGCGCCGCGCCGCCGGGCATGCCCGTGCAGCCGCCCGGTCCGCAGGGATTCGGCACCGTCTGCCAGTCAAAGGCATCGCCAATCTGCTCGCTGAATTGACCAACCTGCCAACTGCCGGACATATAAAATACCAGCTCGGCATTGGCGAATTCTTCGTTTGCTCCGGCGTAGCCTTCACTCAAGGGCCACATCTCGGGGTGCATCGTGCCATCCAGATGCCAATTGACGAATCGCTCGGCCATATCGCGGAAACCCTCGTCCATGACGGTAGGATGCCCCATGTCATCGAAGTACATCGCGCCCGAACTGATCGCCGGTCCGGCGAAGCGATGACCACTGCGATCCATCGCCATCGGATAAGGAATCTCAAGCGCTTCCGCAACCGCGCGTGAAGCCTCCGCCCATTCGTCCCAGCTGACCGCATCAGACATATCGCTCGGCACCTCGACGCCCGCTTGCTCAAACAGCGTACGGTTGATGAACGGACCGGTGATCGTCAACTGCGTCATGAAACCGGGAATGCTCGAGTCGTCGCCGGGCAAGCGTTTCCAATTCAGGAAGGGACCGAAATTCTCTTCCCAGTAGCCGGCATCGCTCAAGTAGGGTGACATGTCCAGATAGTATTCGGCGAGGCCGCCAAGGTCGGTGACGCGCGCCATATCGGGACCTTCGCCCGCCGCCAGATCGAGCGGCAAGTTCTCCAATATCGCCCGGTAAGGCACCGTATCAATCTCCACGCTGATATCAGGATTGTCAGCCTCGAAGCGATCAAGCAGGTCCCGCAGGACTTCGCCTTCGTTGCCGTCGTCATACCAGCGGATCCGCAGTTCAACCATATCCTGTGTAAATGCCGGAATGGCTGAGGTGATCAAGGTAAGGATTACCAGTAAAGCCAGAAATCTGCGCATGGTGTATTCTCCCAATGCTAGTGAATCGAAATGAACGACTGATGCTTGCTGCCAGATTGGCGAACTGTCCGCTTGGTCCAGTACGGACCGGACTGATGACATATCGAGGTCAATTTTCTTCGCGTATCCGGCGAAACAGCCGTAGGACTATAAAGTAAGGACATCAACCTGTCAAGCGACGCCAATGACGCGCAGCGATTTGGGTTAACCCCCAACATGGTTATAATCCCACCCATACGAATTGACGCCCAAAGGAAAATGACATGCCAATCGGAACCAAAAACCAGACCATCTCCGGGCTGGGCACGCACCATATCGCCGTTCAAACCACGGACTATGAAGCCTCGGTCAAGTTCTACACCGAAGTCATGGGCATGACCGAAGTGGTCGGTTTCGAAAATGCTGGACGCCCGGTCCTGATTCTCGACATCGGCGATGGCAGCCATATAGAACTGTTTGGACCCATTCCCGGCACGCAGCCTTCAAACGACGCGACCGGCAATGTAGTCTTCCATATCGCCTTGCAGACCACCGACATCGAGGCGGCGCTCGAACGCGTCCGCGAAGCCGGCATGGATATCACCGTCGAACTCAAGACGGTCGATCTGGGACCGCTAAATGTAAGCCTGGCATTCTTCAAGGGACCCAGCGGCGAAGTGGTCGAACTCTTCCAGGTCAACAATTGATCTTCCCTTCCGCAGGCGGCTTCCCATGGTGAGGCATCAACGAGCGCCTACATTAAGAGGGACGGGGTGTCCAGAACGCACAATTATGGCGCTTAAGCCCCCTCTCTTTATGGGATGCTCGCCATAGAGATGGCGAGAGGGGGTTTGGGGGTGGGGGCCTCGCTACACCTCAACATAAATCCGATCATCGCGGATGACAACCGGGAAGCGTTTGAGTCGCCGGCGGTCGGTCAGGCACTCGCCGCTGTGCAGCTCAAACTCCCAGCCATGCCAGGGGCAGCGCAAAATCTCATTTTCCTGCCCCCAAATGAATTGGCCCGGCTTGGAAGGCAAGGTCGTGCCGCCAAGCTTGCCCAGGCAAACCGGCGCGAAGGCATGAGGGCAGATATTCAGCACCGCCACAATCTGCGAACCGGTGTTGAACACGCCGATTGATTTATCGTCGGCCGTGATGATCCGCCGCTCGCCGGCCCCGAGCTCGTCCAAAGCGGCGACGAAGATTTCCGCCTTAGCCGGCATGCTCCGACGCCTCCAGTTTGAATAGCTCCAGCGCATTGCCGTACATCACCGCGTCGCGCAGCGCCGGCCGCAGATGACGCAGGGCGAAATCCGGCGTATCGCCATCCCAATGCGGATAATCGCTGGAAAACATCAGCATCCGCTCGGCGTCGAACATTTCCAGCACCTGCTGAAAATGCCTACTGTCGTCTGGCTCTTCGATCGGCTGCGTCGTCAGCATGATATGATCCTGAATGATCTCGCTCGGGCGGCGCGTCAGCCAAGGCGTCGTCGAGCGCAGCGCCTTCCAATTCTTGTCCAATCGCCACATCAGCGCCGGCAGCCAAGCCACGCCCCCTTCGACCATCAGGAATTTGAGCGAGGGGAATTTCTGGAATACGCCCTCGACCACCATGCTCACCAATTGCGTCATATAGGATGTCGCCAAAAGCGTATGCCATTCCAGGTAATTGCCGACCAGCCCAGCCGTACCGCCCGAGCCAGCGATTCCAACGCCCTCCAAACCCGGATGAATCGCCACTGGCAAGTCATAGGCGACCGCCGCTTCGTATATGGGATGGAAATAACTGTGGCCCAGCGGGAAGGGCGAGCCGCTGACCATCAGCACCTGGCAGACCCGCGGATGCGCGCCCAGGCGATGTATCTCCGCGACAGCAAATTCGATGTTGCTGAAGGCGACCATGATCGAGGCCAAATAGCGCTCGTCAACCGGCAGCCAGTCTTCAACGAAATGCGTGTTCACCGCCGTCAGCGCCGCCGCCGAATAATGGGCATCGGGCGAAACGCAATGCTCCATTGATTCCATCGGGTTCATCACTGCGTAGTCGATGTCGTATACATCAAGGAAGTGGCTGGCCATCGTCTCCGGCGATCTCTCGATGCGGCACCCGTCCTCGGTTACCGCGTCCGACTTCATCACGCCGTTGGGATTGTAGAGATTCGGGTGCCCGGCGCCGTGGTCACCGCGCAAATAGCGCGAGCGCCAAGGCTCGTCGAGGTATTCGGCGACTTGCTCATGCACTGGCACCGGATGCAGATCGGTATCAATAATCATTTTGGGTTTCGACATCGGTAGCATGCCTGACGGTCATATCGCTTGAACTATAGCACAATGTTTCCATATTCTCATTCGCTATGCCACCATGCCGCCTGCGGAATGCGACTACAATCCGGTGTAACTCTTTTCATTAGACTGTCCAACAGCGGACGAACACTGCGCGACCGAAAGCCTCAGCAAGGTAGGAGCGAATATGACCGTCATCCTCGGCATCAATAGCGAACACGCTGGCGCCTCAGCCGCCCTGGTCGTCGACGGCGTCCCGGTCGCAGCCATCGCCGAGGAACGGCTCAATCGCATAAAATATTACGCTGGCTTCCCGCACTTGGCGGTGCGCCGCGTACTGGACATGGCGTCCCTAAGCCCGGCCGATATCGACTGCGTCGCCATCGCGCGCGATCCTGCTGCTAACCTTAGGCGCAAAGCCGCTTTCCTTTTCCGCAACCCGGAACGCATTCCCGCATTGCTCCAGGCGGGCGCCGGTCAAGTCAAGCAACTGGACCTGAAGGCGCAATTGAGCGCCACCTTCGACTGTGACCCGGCATCATTAAAATTCCGTCAGGTCAATATCGAGCACCACCTGGCGCATATCGCCAGCGCCTATCTCACCTCGCCCTACGACCATGCCGCCGGTTTCAGCGTCGACGGTTCCGGCGACTTCGTCACCTGCATGTTCGCCAGCTGCCGCGGGAACGACATCGATGTGCTCCAGCGCATAACCGTGCCGCACTCGCTGGGCTCGCTTTACACCATGATCTGCCAATTCATCGGCTACGGAGCCTACGGCGACGAAGGCAAGGTCATGGGTCTGGCGCCCTACGGCGAAGATGCCTACCGCCGGCACTTCGACGATATGGTCCACTTCACCGATGACGGTTTCCGCCTCAACAGCCGCTGGTTCCAGCCCTTCGGCGCCGACATGTCCATTACGATCAATGAACGCGGCGAAATGGAGATCGGCCGCCACTACTCCGATCACATGGTGGCGACCTTCGGCGCGCCCCGCCAAAGGGGGGACGAGATTACACAGCGCGATATGGACCTGGCGCGCGGATTGCAGCTGACTTTCGAGCGTGTGTGGATGCATCTCTTGCAACGACTGCACGATTTGACCGGAAGCGACCGGGTCGTCATGGCGGGCGGCTGCGCCCTCAACAGCGTCGCCAACGGCATGGTCACGGCGCAGACGCCTTTCAATGAAACCTGGATTCATCCCGCCGCTGGCGACGATGGCTTGTCGCTTGGCGCCGCCCTCTATGCCGCGCAATCGTCGGCCGCTGCGCCGCCGCGCTATGTCATGGGCAGCGCCGGACTGGGTCCCGAATTCACGCAAGGGCAAATTCGCCGCGCCCTCAAGGAGCGCGGGGTCAAGGCAATCGAGCTGCCCGAGCCGGAACTGCTGTCGCGGACGGCGGTCGCGCTGGAAGCCGGCAAAGTCGTCGGCTGGTTCCAGGGGCGTATGGAATGGGGACCGCGCGCCCTCGGCAATCGCTCCATCCTCGCCCACGCGGGCTTGCCCCAGATGAAACAGACGCTCAATGACCGCATCAAGCGCCGCGAGTGGTTCCGCCCTTTCGCGCCGGCAGTGCTTGCCGAAGCCCAAGCGGATATCTTTGAGAACAGCCAACCTTCGCCCCACATGCTGCACGTCTATCGCATCCGCGATGAATGGCGCGAGCGGCTCTGCGCCGTCGCCCATATCGATCAAACGGGCCGCCTGCAGACCGTCATTCGCGAACACAATCCGCGTTATCATTCCTTGTTGCGCGCATTTGAAGCGCGCACCGGCCTGCCCGTCCTCGTCAACACCAGCTTCAACGAGAACGAGCCCATCGTCTGCACGCCGGAGGAAGCCATCGACTGCTTCCTGCGCACGCACATGGATCTGCTCGTCATCGGCGACAGCTTCTGCGAGAAACCGAATTCAGTCACCTAAATGTCCGCCGAATGGTGAGTTGTTTGCCAATTCCCCGCTGATGTGATACAAAAGCTCTTCAGAGAAACACCCTCAAACGAAAAATGGTCAATGAAAGGACCAATAATGAAATTCAAATTGTTGCTCATTCTATTGATTGGTTGTCTGCTTGCGCCTGTTGCGCTGGCGCAGGACGAACCGGTGACGATCACCGCCTGGGGTCACAATCACCTGCCGCGCGTCGAACTCGATCAAGAAATGATCGCCGCCTTCATGGAGGCCAATCCGCATATCACGGTTGAGTACGAGCCCGTGCCGTCGGACTACTATGCCGTGCTGAATACCGCGCTCGCATCCGGCGCTGGACCCACCGCCTTCAACCAATTCACGCCTTTCAGCGCCCAGTTCTTCCTCCAGGGCATCCTCGCTCCGGTGGACCCGGCCGCCTGGGGCTTGGAGTCTATTGACGACTTGAAGGCGCTCTACGGCAGCGGCGATATGGCGGAAGGCATGCTCGCCGGCGCCACCTACGATGGCACGCTCTACGGCATTCCCACGGAAATGAGCGCCTACGCCTGCTATGTCAACCTCGACTCCTGGGCTGATGCGGGCTTGGATCCGGCCGAGGACTGGCCCTACACCTATGAAGGTATGGTCGAGGTTGCCGAGAAGCTGACCATCCGCGATGAAAACGGCGTCATCACCCGGCGCGGTTTCGACTTCAACTGGTCGGCGGCTATCTACATGATGCTGCACTTCGTCCCGATGGTGCAGCAGCTCGGCGGCGAAATGATCGACGAGGTCAACTACACCGCGGACATCAACACGCCCGAGGTGAAGCGCGTGCTTGAATACTGGAACAACTGGGCGAACGAATGGAACCTGGGCGGTCCGGAATATGTCGTCTCTCGTACTGGTTTCCGCGGCGAGGAGCGGATGGCGACTGAATGCACGATGGGCAATTGGGCGGTGCCGGGCCTGGAAGCTGAAGACAGCTTCGCGCCCAACTACGCCATCTATCCGCAGCTGCGCTTTGCAGACGCGGTTAACCCCAACGGCTTCGCCAACTATGGCTTCTACTGGATGGTCAACGCCAACGCTTCCGAGGCGGAGCAGGCGGCCGCCTGGAAATTGATCGCCTGGCTGTCGAGCCGACCCGACCGCTACCTCAACGAAGCCGGTTTGTTCCAGCCAAAAGCCGAGTACCTGGAGAGTGAAGACTTCATGAACAACGAGATCATGCCGGTCTTCCTCGACGAGATCGCGTCCAGCTACTTCCACCCGCGTTTCGCCGGGTTCAACGAAGTGATTGACGCCATCATGCGCATGCGCGATCGCGTCGTCATCGCCGGTGAAGACATCGATACCGTGCTGGCGGAAACCGACGACGAAGTCAACGCAATCCTGCAGCGGGTTAAGACCGAATTCTAGGTCGCCCAATTGTGCCGAAGCCTGCCCGGGCTCGTCGAGCGCTCGCTTGGATTAGTAATCCGACGAGCTACCCGGGCAGGTTTTAGAAAACGTACTGTGTGACCCGGTCTCGGCCAAAGGTGTCGTGACCGGGGTCTAACGCGAAGCGTCCAAGAGGAAAATATGGGTATTGGTCGGCTAACTACCGCTTGGCGGACCATGGGGCTGGTGCAGAAGCGCTAATACTATGGGCTGCTTTTCGTCGCCCCAGACACCATCTTCTTCCTGATATTCTTTCTCTATCCCATCGTCTGCTCGCCCGAAGAAGCGATCGATTGCTTCCTGCGCACACACATGGATCTGCTCGTCATCGGCGACAGCTACTGCGAAAAGAAGAATTCGTAGGGGCGAGCCATTGGGTCGCCCGCCCCCAAAAGAGGAGCGTCGTTTGCAAGTTCCCCACTGATATGTTACGTTTAGCGTTGAGGAAGGCTCCCTCAAAAAGAAATTTTGGTTAAAGAAAGGATTGATCATGAAAGTCAAAGTGTTGCTTGTTCTTCTGATTGTTGGCCTGCTTGTACCATTCGCGAAGGCGCAAGACGAACCAGTGACGATCACCGCCTGGGGTCACAATTATCTGCCGCGCGTCGCCCTCGATCAAGAAATGATCGCCGCCTTCATGGAGGACAATCCCCATATCACGGTTGAGTATAATCCCGTGCCGTCGGACTTCTACGCAACGCTGAATACCGCGATGGCATCCGGCGCCGGACCCGACATGTTCAACCAGGCCACGTCTCACCACGTCGAGTACTACCTCCAGGGCATGCTTGCTCCGGTGGACCCGGCCGCCTGGGGCTTTGAGACCATTGATGAAGTGAGGGCGCTCTACGGCAGCGGCGACATGGCTGAGGGCATGCTCACCGGCGCCACCTACGATGGCACGCTCTATGGCATCCCCACCGAAATGAGCGCCTACGCCTGTTATCTCAACCTTGACGTCTGGGCCGAGGCGGGCCTTGACCCGGCGGAAGACTTCCCCTATACCTATGAAGCCTTGCCCGCTGTCGCCGAGAAGATGACCATCCGCGATGAAAACGGCGTCATCACCCGGCGCGGATTTGATTTCAACTGGTCGGCGGCTATCTTCATGATGCTGCACTTCAACCCGATGGTGCAGCAGCTCGGCGGCGATATGATCGACGAGGTCAACTACGTCGCGCATATCAACACGCCCGAGGTACGTCGCGTGCTTGAATACTGGAACAACTGGGCCAACGAATGGAACCTGGGCGGTCCCGAATATGTCACCTCGCGCACTGGTATCCGCAGCGAGGAGCGGATGGGGATGGAGTGCTCGATGGGCAATTGGGCGGTGCCGCTGCTTGAACGCGCAGAAAGCTTTATACCCAACTGGGCCCTCTATCCGCAGTTGCGCTGGGAAGACGCGGTCAACCCCAACGGCTTCGCCAATTATGGCTTCTACTGGATGGTCAACGCCAATTCTTCCGAGGCGAAACAAGCCGCGGCTTGGAAGCTGATCGCCTGGCTGTCCAGCCGGCCCGATCGCTACCTCAACGAAGGGGGCTTGTTCCAGCCGAAAATCGAATACCTGGAGAGCGAAGAATTCAAGAACAATGAGGTCATGAAGGTCTTCCTCGACGAGATAGCGGTCAACTACTTCCATCCGCGTTTCGCCGGCTTCAACGAGGTGATTGAGGCCCTCATACGCATGCGCGATCGCGTCGTCGTCGCCGGCGAAGACATCGATACCGTGCTGGCGGAAACCGAGGAAGAAGTCAACGCAATCCTGCAGCGCGCCAAAACCGAATTCTAAGGCGCCCGCTTCCGTCGAATCATGAATCTCCCGCCCTGGCATAAGACTGCCGGGGCGGGAGCGTATCGTAAACCATCTTGACGAAGAACATGCGTAATACACGACTTTTCAGCGCTTGGCGGACATTGGGTTTGGTGCAGAGGCGCCAATACTATGGTCTGCTCTTCGTATTGCCCGCGGTCATCTTTTTCGCGATCTTCTTTCTCTATCCCATCGTCATCGGCTTCGGCCTCAGCCTGACCGATTTTACGCTGTTGAAACCGCCGGTCTGGGTCGGCTTGCAGAATTACCAGGACCTGCTGAACGACCGCCTATTCCTCAAGTCGCTGAACGTGACAATCGGCTTTGTTTTGGGCAGCACGGTGCCCGTCTGGGTGATCTCCCTCGCTATGGCCGTGCTCTTTTTCCAGCGATTTCCCGGGCGCGAATTGATGAAGGTGCTCTTCTTCACGCCCCTGCTGCCTTCTGTCGTAGTCGTTTCGGTGATATGGAAGCTGCTGCTGCACCCGTCTGGCATCCTTTCCAGCGTGATCGGTCCCATAGTTGGGCAGATGCCAATCAAATGGCTCTTTGACCTGCAGCTGTCGCCGATCATGTCGGTCGTCGTGCATGACTGGCATATCGCGCCCTTTTATATGATCATCTGGCTCTCCGGTCTGACAGCCATCCCGCCCGAATTGCGCGACGCCGCGCGGGTGGACGGCGCCAACGCGCTGCAATCTTTCTTGCGCGTCGAACTGCCCTTGCTGAAGCCGACCGCCGTCTTCGTAGCCGCCATTTCCACTATCCGCGCCTTTCAGGGTTTTTCCATCCAGTTCGTGATGTCGCCGTCTCAAGGGGGCCCGCTCGATGTCAATACGACACTGGGCATCGTCATCTGGAAATATGGCTTTCAGTTCTTCCGCATGGGCGACGCCGCCGCCATTTCCGTCGTGCTCTTCGCCTTTATTCTTATCTTCACCTTGTTCCAATTGCGCCTGGGACGCAGCGATGACTTCTCTCTCAGTTGATTTGGCTGGCATTGCCAACGGCCGGGGGCGGCAGCATGGCAGCCGTTAAACCATACGAAAGCGACTGGGAGTTCGAGGCGCGCCTTCGCCGCCGCATCCGAAACTTGATCCTGTGCTCGGTCGCCCTGCTGATCTCCTTGCTCTTCTTCTTCCCCGTGTACCTGATGTTCAGTTCCAGTTTTAAGTCCGAGGGCGAGATCTTCGCCATTCCCATGCATTGGATACCGCACGAGTTCCAGGGTTTTCGTCAGTATGAGTTCGCCTTCGAGGAGACTCGGCTTGAGCGCTGGTATATCAACAGCCTGTTCATCGCCGCTGTCCAGACCGTCTCCACGGTCTTCTTCGGCGCGCTGGCCGGTTACGGTTTCGCCAAGTTTCGCTTTCCCGGGCGCAACATTCTATTCCTGTTTATCTTGAGCATCATGACGGTACCCTTCCAGATCCTGGTGATTCCCATGTTCGTGCTCGTGAACCAATTGGGCTGGCACAATTCCTATGAGGGGATCATCATGCCCGGTCTCATCAGCGCCTTCGGTGTCTTCATGATGCGCCAGTTTGCCTACAACATTCCCGATGAACTGCTCGACGCCGCACGCATAGACGGCGCGAGCGAATTCTCCATTTTCCGGCGCATCGCCTTGCCAATGCTGAAACCGGCCGCCGCCAGCCTGGCGATCATCACTTTTCTCTTCAGCTGGAACAATTTCCTTTGGCCCCTGGTCATCGCGCAAAATCGGGATCTGGTTACCCTGCCGGTCGGGCTCACCTACTTCTCCCAGTCGCTCGACCGAGAGCCCTTGTGGGCGGTCGCCATGGCGGTTTCCACTATGGCAACCATCCCGGTTATTCTGCTCTTCGTATTTTTCCAGCGCTACTTCATCGAAGGCATGATGGTCTCCGGCATCAAGGGATGATGCGCGACCGTCTGCTTGAGCTGCGCGAAATCTACCGCCGCGAATTATTTGACTGCGTAATTCCCTTTTGGCTCAATCACTCGCTCGACCATCAGGGCGGCGGCCAGTTCAACTCGCTCGATCGCGATGGCGCCGTCTTCGACACCGACAAATCGATGTGGCTGCAGGGCCGCGCCCTTTGGATGTTCGCCAAGCTCTACAACGAAGTGGAGCAGCGGCCCGAATGGCTGGAAGCCGCCCGCCACATCTATGACTTCATCATACGCTGCGGCTTTGATGACGACGGCCGCATGTTCTTCGCCGTCACCGCCGACGGCCGTCCGCTGCGAAAACGGCGCTACCTCTTCACCGAGACTTTCGCCGTCATCGGCTTGGCGGAATACGCCCGCGCCACCGGCGACGCCGCCGCACTCAAACGCGCCATCGACACCTATCGCCTGGTCGTCGATCATCTGCGGCAGCCGGGCAAACTCGAGCCGAAAATCTACCCGCAAACGCGCCGCGCCAAAGCGCATAATGTCTACATGATCATGCTGGCGACAACGCAGGAGCTGCGCCTGGCGACACCGCCGGAGCCGCTCCATACCGAAGTTGTCGATGATGCCCTTGATCAAATCCTCAATCAATTCCTGGATGAAGAGGCGGAAGCCGTCTTTGAAGTCCTCGGCGTTGATGGCGAACGCCTCGACACCGATGACGGACGGCGCGTCACTCCGGGTCACGCCATGGAGTCAGCCGCCTTCGTCATGCGCGAAGCCATCGAAAGAAAGGACGACTCGCTAATCCCGCCGGCGCTGAAGATGATCGATTATTCGCTGGCGCGCGGCTGGGACGAAGAATATGGCGGCTTGCTCTACTACGTGGATGTCGCTGGCAAACCACCGACCCGCCTGGAATGGGATATGAAGCTCTGGTGGCCCCATGCCGAAGCGCTGTACGCCCTGCTGCTGGCTTACCATCTGAGCGGCGCCGACATGTACGCCGGCTGGTTTGAGCGCATGCACGAGTACACATTCGCGCATTTTCCCGATCCCGAGTATGGCGGTTGGTACGGCTATCTGCATCGCGATGGCAGCTTGTCGACCCCGCTTAAAGGCGGCATGTGGAAGGGCTTCTTCCATGCGCCACGCGCCCTCTGGCTCTGCTGGAAGCTGCTCGACGAACTGCTCTCTTAATCCTGCCGCGGGTTCAGCCGCGATCCGAAGCGCAGATAACGGATCTCGCCCGCCTCGTCTCGTAGCAAGTCAGCTCGCGTTCCCTCGAAGTCGCCATCGAGAACCAGCAATTGATCGGGCCCGCAGCGCGCCACTAAAGCCGGCGGCATATCGGTCACTTCCTTGTCGCTCGGAAATCCGCCGTGGTATCGAAAATCGATGAGCAATCGCCCCTCATCCATCCGCAAATGGATTTCCCACATCGTGCCCCGGTAAGTCCCGACATATTGCGCCAGCTCCTCAACCGAAGACTCGATAACGCGCGGTTCCGCGATCTCGATTCCACAAAACTCCCGCAAAACCGCCTTGTTGAAGCGATCATACAGCGCCGTCCCCTTGTCCCCATTTGTCATCATGCCCAATGCCAGCTGATGATCCGGCACTATGGTTAAAATGGCGTTCTGTCCATTGGTGCCGCCCGTATGCCAAAGCCGCCTTTCGCCGTCGCCGCCGCTGATCATCCACGCCAGACCGCACCAGCCCATATACGGCAGGCTCGGCGTTTGACGCTTGTGCATCTCCGCCAGGCTCTCCGGACGCAGCATCGGCGACCCATCGCCCAGGTGATAAGCGCCATAACGCAGCAGGTCGTGAATGTGGCAGCAGATTCCGCCAGCGGCATTCATCCCGCGTGGAATCGCCCAGGGGCTCAATACTCGGTCCCCGTTCTCGGCCGCTTGGTGCCCCACAGCGAAACGATGCAGCATCACCTGATGCGGAAGGAAGAAGCTGCGCTCCATACCCAGCGGCTCGAAGATCAATTCTTCTATCGCCGCCTCGTAGGTCGCGCCCGTCAGCGCTTCAATGATCCGCCCGGCGACACAGAAGGCGGCATTGTTGTAGGAGAAGTGCCGGCCCAAGGGCGCGAGCTGCTTAAAATCCGCCATGCCACCGACGTATCTTGCCGCCGCGTCATCGCCGCCGCCGGTATCGGTGAATATATCACCTGTCCAACCCGCCCGGTGCGTCAGCAAATGCCAAACAGTAACACGCTCCGAGACCACATCGTCCTGCACATGGAATTCCGGCAGGTATGCTCGGACCGGCGCCTGCAGATCCAATTGCCCCCGTTCGACCAGGCGCATCATCGCCGTCGCCGTCACCGTCTTGGTGATCGAGCCGATCTGAAAAATGGTCTCGTCTGTCACCGGCAGCGGATGCTCAACGTGGGTCACACCGACGCCGCCGGTATAGGTTTCACCAGCAACCCGCAGGCCGAAAGTCGCGCCCGGGACGTTCAATTCCTCACGCCAGCTTTCCACCTGCTCAGCGATTCTTTCAAACTTCGCTTGAAACTGCCGTGTCATGTTTCTTGCTCCTATTTTATCGAATAGTTGACGGGGCGATCCGACTGCGCACGTGGGGGAGCTAGGCAAAGCGCGATCGCAGCGTGTTTCACATATTTCGGTCAGTTGAATTATGGAATTTCCCTCTGTGCCGAAGGGCTGTGTCGGCGGTCAGTGTCTACGCGACCTACGCGCCCCTCTATGTTTGCTCGTTTCCTCTGTGGTGAAGCTATTGTATCTAGTACAAATGAAACCAGGCACCCAGACATCGTACCAGTACCGGAACAGCGTTGCCTGCCGCAGCCTGTATCAGCGCCGATTCGCCGTGACGCGAATGCTAATCCCATTCAACACAACGAAAAACGCCACCACCAGCATAATGTTGCGATAACCGATCGCCGACTGCAATATCCCAAAGCTGAATGTGGATAGAAACCAGCCGATATTCCACATCACCAAGCCCATGCTGCTGGCGACATTGTGCAAGCCAGCATCAATCGAATCCATCAGCAGCGGTTGAAAAAGCGGCTGCATCGTATTGCGTATGCCAATCGCCAGGACATAGCTTACGATCGCAATCGCCAAGCCCTGTGATAGACTCAAACTGACAAATGCAGCCGCGCTCACAAACATCAACGCGGTCAGCGCGCCCGCTCTGCCCAATCGCGCTTCCCAGGCGGGATTGAACAGCGGCATCAGTCCCATCACCAGCCAGCCCAATCCAATCACGCTACCCACCGCGCTATCGGCGATGCCGAACAGCTCGCGAAAGATGAGATTGAAAAACGGAAAGGTCAAGCCACCGGAGATACCGAAGACGAATAGCGGAAAAGTCAGCCGCAGCACATTGCGCCAGGGCGCGTTCCGCCACATGCGGTATCCCGCCACCCCGGCGCTCTTGCCTTTAGCCGACAGCGACCGCAGGGCGAGAATCGGCAGGTTGCTCAGCAGCAGCAGAAGCGCCGCAAACAAGATCGATGCGCGATAAGCGGTCGGCATCTCTTCCGGCCGCACATCCACAGTGCCTACGATTCCAGATGACTCACTGGCAAATAGCGGCAGCACGCCGCCCAGCGCGCTGCCCAGCGCCACCGCGAGCATCGCGACCAAATTGTGATAGGAGAACTGCGCCGTATGCTCGCGGCGGTCGGTCAGCGTAACCATGAAAGGCGGCTTCACCACCTGGTTGGCGCCGAAGCAAGCGCCCCACAGGAATCGGCTCGCGGCGATGAATGCCAAATGCTGCGTCAGCGCCGTCGCCGCGACCGCCAGCGCCAAACCCGCCGTCGAAAGCAGAATCAGCCGGCGATTGCCAACACGATTCGCGATCAGCCCGATCGGCAGCCCAATCAAAAAGCCGCTTAGCCGCGGAAGCGATTGCAAGAGGCTGATCGTCGCTGTGTCATATCCAATGCTGACCAGATAGAAATTCAGCAATATATCGGCGATGCCCAGCAAAGCGATATGAAACAGCAGACTGTGGCACAAAAAAAGCAGCACCCGCCCGTTCAACCCGGGCACGCGGCCGATGCGATCAGCCAGTTGCGACATCTCAGCCAGCGCCCACCGTACAGCAGGCTGCAATCTCATGCAGAATTTGCGGCGCCTCGACGCAATCGAAACCTCGAACCCTATCGGCGCCATTTGTCCTGGCGCTGCTGCCTAAGCGCTGATGTACGCCAGCGCGAGCAGCAGCTTGACACTCCCACCGCCGCAAGTCTATAATCTGGCGCATTCGCGCGACTATTTTCGACATTCGTGCATAGTAACAGAATTGGCGTCGATAGCGCAATTTGTCGCTTGCGACAGCACTGGCGCGCGCAGTTGGGACCAGTCCGATCAGGATTGCTCGCTCAACCTTAGGGCGGGCTTTTCGCTTAGGAATAGCATAGGAGATTGCAGCTTGGCATCGCAAACAAAGGCAGAAATCCTGGCACAGCACGACGCCAACACAGCGCTTAATACGCCCTTGCCTGGGCAAATCACAGAGCACGAAAAGGATCTAGGCGCCGATGGCATGCTCAGCCTGCTGGACGAGCGAATCATCGCCGCCGCTTCCGAAGCCTTGGAAGCGGGACAGACGCATTATGTCGATGTCCCCGGCATCGCGCCCTTGCGCGAAACCATCGCCGATTACCTCAACACAACCTTCTCCGCGCCTTGCCAATCCAGCAACATCATCATCACCGCCGGCTTGCAAGAATCGCGCTTTCTCACTATTCAAAAGATTGGCGAAACCTTCGACAACATCGGTGTTCCGACCGTCGCCCACCCTGGTGTGCAAAAGGCGCTCGGCGTACGCGCGCGAAACATCGTTTCGCTAACGGTAGGCGCTGACAGCGGCTATCTCCCCACCTTGGACGCGATCTCCGAAGCAGTCGATGGCGGCTGCCGATTGCTCTATCTCGAGTCGCCATCTCGTCTGAGCGGCGCCGCCTACAACAGCGACGAAGTCGCGGCAATCGGTCAACTGCTGAGTGAAAGCGGGGCGACGGCCATCTGCGACCAGGGTCTCGCGCCCTGGGTGGATGGCGGCTGCCGCTCGCTCGCCTCGACCGAAGAGTCGCCGGCTCAAGTCACCACCATCGGCGAAGCATTTCCCGGAATGGGACTGGCTAGCTGGTTCATCGGCTATATCGCCGGGCCCGAAGATCAGATACCGGCAATGCAATCGCAGAAGCAAATCATGGCGATCTGCACCAGCACCGCCGCCCAGTACGCCGCCCTCGAAGCCAGCAGCCTTTTCCAAGCGGCCCATCCTCCGCGCCTGGCCAAGTTGAGGCGGCTCAAAAGCGAGATTGCCGCTTCGGCGCAAGATCTGAACATTGATGTCATCGCTGGCGATGCCCTGAACATCATCGCGCTGCGGGCATCCGATGATGCAGCCGCCAAACTGCGCGCCGCCGGCTTCGACTACGCCGACGGCAGCCGATTTGGCGCGCCCGCTGCCATCCGCCTAAACGTCAACACCACAACCGCCGATGCGCTTCAGGCGCTCCGCTGATCGAAAACGAGGGAAGGGTATGAGCAAGAAAAAAGCCCAAGGCACCAATCTGCTTTATCAACTGATCGGCGAGGCGCGCGGCTACGATGACGTCATCATCATGGGCCGTGGCGATCCCGACTTCGATACGCCAGCGCATATCGTCGCCGCCGCCAAGAATGCCATGGTTAATCACCACGCCGATTATACGCCACCGGAGGGTCTGCTCGCCCTGCGCGAAGCGATTGCCGAACGGGTCAAACGCGTCAACAATATCGATGTCGATCCCGCGACCGAAGTCGTCGTCACCAATGGCGGGCAGGAAGCGCTATTCCTGATGGTGCTGGCTGTCCTCGCCCCCGGCGACGAGATGATTGTGCCCGAACCCAATTACAATACCTACGCCGATTCGCTCGCATTCGCCGGCGGCGTCAAGGTCGAAGTGCAGACCTACGCCGAGAACGACTTCCGCGCCGACCCCGCCGATGTCGCCGCCGCCATTACGGACAGATCCCGCGCGCTTCTGCTCGTCTCGCCCAACAATCCCGCCGCCAGCGTCATCTCCCCGCCCGATTTGCAGGCGATGCTCGAAATTGCCATATCCAACGACCTGATGATCCTGGCAGACGACATCTACGACTTATTTGTCTATGACGATTTTGAACATGTCAGCCCAGCCTCCCTGCCCGGCGGAAAGGAGCGCACGCTAACGCTGAACGCGCTGTCCAAAGCTTATTCCATGACTGGCTGGCGCCTCGGCTGGATCGTCGGTGCGGCCGATCTGATGGCGCGCGTCAAAGAATTAAAAGCGGCTATCAGCGGCGGCACGTCGGTTATCTCGCAGCATGCCGGCATCGCCGCCCTCACCGGTCCCCAAGACGCGGTCGAGGTGATGGCGGAAGCCTACCGCCGCCGGCGCCGTCTCGTCCTCGACGCCCTCGATGCCATGGGCATGAAATACGGCTTGCCCCAAGGCGGGCAATTTGTCTTCGCCGATATCGGCTTCACCGGCATGGATAGCGGCGAAGTCGCCCAGCGCATCCTCACAGAGCAGCATGTGCTTGCCTACCCCGGCTCGGCATTCTCCAAAGACCGGAAAAACTACCTGCGCATGACCTTCCTGCAACCGGAAGACCAGCTCATTGAAGGCTTGGAGCGCATGAAAGTGGCGATGCAGAACATCATAGCCGAGCAGTAAAGGCGTCGAATGCGCGTCTTTAGCGCCAAGCTCTTGCGCCGTCATTGGCATGCGCTGCTAATCATTCCGCCGGTCGTCATCGTGATGACTTGGCCCACTTTCGCCCGCATTTTCGACGCGGACGAATTTTGGCTGCACGCAGCGATCGATTCCGACGCAATGCTAAAGCTTTGGGATGCCTGGCACTTGGGGCGCACGCTCGCTGAGCAGTCCGATTACTTTTACACCGACGCCATGTTTCATCCACGCGGTATGTCTTTAGCTTTCCACGGTTCCTCAACGCCCCACACGATTTTGCTGCTCGCATTACAGCAGCTAATCCCGGCCGACGACGCGTATAACCTTCTCTATCTGTTAATGCTCTGCTTTAACGCGTTTTCCGTATACTTGCTGATCCAACACTTGCTAAAGGACAAATGGATCGCCTTATTTGGAGCGCTCATTGTCGGCGTCAACCCTTGGTTTACCAGCGATGCCATAAACCCCGACATCATTATGATAGGGACGCTGCCACTAACGATATATTTTCTTCACCGTTCGTTTATGGAGGGCAAACGGCGTCTCGCCGCCATTGCTGGAATCTGCGCTGGCGTCACCACATTTATCGGCATATATATGCTCTTGTTTCTCGTAATGACGACCGGCATTTTCACGCTCTATCATGCATGGTCGAAGTGGCGGCAGCCCAGTTTCTGGCTGCGGCTTCTACTGCTTTTGGGAATATGCGCTTCGATTTCCATATTCCGGTTCTATCCAATGATCGCGGACGCTGCAGTGCTCAGTGAAGGACTGGAAAAGCATATTCATCGCCAACAAAGTAGAGATGTCTTAGAATTCCTGATCCTTTCGCCCAATCCTTTCATAGGCAATTTCTTGCATTCCTTATTCAGCGTCGCGCCCGACTCATCGTACATGTGGGCCTACTTGGGTTACATCAACCTTTTTTTCATCGCCAGCGCCGTGCTTTTCGCGCCCAATCGGCGAAGCCTGACACCTTGGCTGCTGGCTCTGTTCGTTTTCCTAACATTGCGTATGGGCGATTATCTGACAGTTAATGGAGAGGCGCATACCAACATTCGGCTTCCTGAACATTTCCTAGGCAATCTATTTCCATTCATATTCAGGCAGATTGGCAATCCAAAGTATTATCAGACCGCTTTGGCGACGCCCCTCGCTGTACTGGCATGCTACGGTCTCTCCACGCTGTTGGGTAAAATGCCGAGCAAGAAACGGCTTACGGTCGTTGTGCTGTCGACATTTATACTCGCCGTCGAATTCTATCAGCCGGAACGAGGGTCCGTGCTTGAGCGCCAAAAGACCGCATACATCGAGTGGCTGCGATCAGAAAATCAGAGCCCAATCAAGATTATTGACCTGCCGCAAAGTAGGGGCCTTTCAGTCTTTTATCTGCTCCCGCAGACACTAGGCGGCTATCCCACCGCATTCGGTTGGGCAAGCCGTATGGTGGGCAGCACTCGCCGATACGTAAACCGCAACTACCTCTTGCGCACCTGGAGAAACCACCAGCCGGCAATTTGCTTGCCCTTGCGGAATTCACGGGAGTACCTCAACGCGCTGGACGAGCTGCTGCAAGAAGGCTTCAGCCACATTGTCCTGCATCAATGGCGACCATTCGACGCGGATTTATCACCAAGCTTCGCCAATTTGCAGCCCGCCTATGATAATGGATACGTCCGCGTGTATCGTCTGGGGGATTTGCGCCAAAACTGCGCGCCGCCGCCATTACCGACCGCCATCAATCGCTTCACACATGCGACCTGGGTACTTCCCGGAAATGGTTCTGCTATCATCAGCTATCATCCAAGTGATAGCATCGACCCCGACACCCTTGTCTACCTGCGCTTGCTCTTTTCCGATTGGGACAACTTTCATCACCTGTACCGGCACAATGGCGATTGGAAGATGCAGAGCGCTAAACAGTCCGATGCCGTCGGCGACGATTCGGCCGAAACCAGGCGAATCGTATTTCACATATTCAACGCTGACGCTGGTCCGCCAACGCTGCCAGCAAGCATCGAATTCCGCAACGCCTTTAATTTATGTCGGCGCGAAGCCTCAGAAGAAGGCTCAGTGATTGAACTCTGGCTTAATCCACGCTTCTCCTGCGCGCTCGTTGAATCGAGCAATTCGCCACACGTCGAATACGACAACGGCGCCCTGCTCCAAAACATGCTCCACGAGTTCACGCAGGATATCTTCGACCTGCAAATCTTGTGGCGAAACCTGCCAGATAAGACGCATTCCTTATCGGTGCAGGTTTTCAATGACGGCGGAGATAAAGTCCACGGGCAAGACTTCGTAATCGGCAGCCGATCAATTACACGCCATAGTGTCGATGTATCATCCCTTCCGCCGGGCGACTACATTGTTAAACTCGTCTTCTACCGCTACTCCACCGGCCAAAGCGTACCCGGCACATTCGACAGCAGCAGCAGAGGGAGCTTTGAACGCGCGCTGACTATCGCTACTATTCACAAGACTTAGTGTCCTACCGAGTTCGCATCTAAACTTTCGTGCCGAATATCCAGACAAGACGGTAGAATTTAAGAATGGCAAGTCGCTGCGTACGTTCCCTGCGTAATCATTGGCATGCGCTGCTGATCATTCCGCTGGTCGTCATTGTGATGACCTGGCCTGCGTTCGCCCACATTTTCGACCGGCACGAGTTTTGGCTGCATTCTCAGAACTACTTTGACGCATTGCAGAAATTCTGGGACGCGTGGCATTTGGAGCGCTTCCTCGCTGGGAAGACCGCATATTTCTACACAGACGCCATGTTTCATCCACGGGGTCTGTCCTTAGCCTTCCATGGTACTTCCACCCCTCACGCGCTATTGCTGCTCGCCTTGCAACAGCTAATCCCGGTCGATGACGCATACAGCCTGCTATATCTGCTAATGCTCTGTTTCAACGGATTATGCGCTTATGTGCTGATTCACCACTTGCTCCAGGACAAGCGGATCGCGCTTTTCGGCGCAGTCGTCGTCGGCGTCCATGTGAACTTCACCTATGTCGTGACCGCTCCCGACATACTCATGATGGGAACGGCGCCGCTTGCCCTGTATTTTCTACACCGTTCGGTCATGGAGAATCGGCAGCTTTATGCGTTTCTAGCGGGCCTATGCGCTGGCATAACCGCTTTCATCGGCTTGTACGTCTTAGTTATCCTGCTGATTTCCCTTGGCATTTACACTGCCTATCTTTCGATTCAATTGTGGCGCGATTCTGGCTTTTGGCGTCGCGTCCTTCTGGCGTTGGCGGTTTGCCTGTCAATCTCATTAGTCCGCATCCACCCAATAATCTCGGACGCTTCGGCGCTGAATGACGAACTGAGCGTGCACCTCGACACAATTCACAGCGGCGACATCCTGCGCTTCTTCGTCCATTCACGGAATCCCTTAACTGGCGACTTCCTGCATGCGGCTCTTGGCGCCACACACGATGTGAATTTCAAGAACGCATACCTCGGATACATCAATCTTGTCTTCATCGCGATCGCCATACTTCGCGCGCCGCGTCGGCGGCAGCTAACACCCTGGCTGGTTACGCTGGTTTCGTTCGCGGTGCTGTCTCTAGGTGATTACTTGACCTTTAACGGGCAGGCGCATACCAACATTGTATTGCCCGAACGTACGTTGACCCGTCTTTTTCCCTTTCCATTTGGCGCCATTAGCAATCCGGAATTCTACCTGCTCGGCGTCGTCACCCCGCTTGCCGTGCTGTCCTGTTACGGGCTTCGCCAAATGTTGCGCTCAACGCGCCCCAAGGTACGCGCGGCATTTGCGCTGCTATCCGTTTTGATCCTCGCTATCGAGTATTTTCAACAGCCTGCGGGATACACAATTAAACGCGAAAAAATAGCCTATATCGACTGGCTGCGATCGGAGGTCCAAAGTCCTGTCAAAATCATCGACCTGCCGCAGAGCAGACTACATTCATCCTATTACCTGTATACGCAATCTGTGTCCGGTTATTCCACTGCATTTGGATTCGCAAATCGTAGCCCGGGGAGCGCGCCTGGCTTCATTTTCGACAACTACCTGCTGGGAAACTGGCGATTGCGTCTCCCGGCAGTTTGCCTTCCCGGTCAAACTTCTGCCTCATATATCAACTCCCTGGACCAACTCCTCCGCGATGGCTTCACCCATATCGTCCTCCATCGCTGGCTGCTCGCCAATGGCGATCTAGCGCCCAGCTTTGTCAACGTGCCGGCCGCCTACGATGATGAATTCGTCAGCGTCTATCGCTTGGAGGATCTGCGCCGAAACTGCGAAGCCACGTCTACTTTGCCCCTCATCAATCGCTTGCTGCAACAGCCATGGGTGCTTCCGGGAGACGGCTCTTCCATCATCAGCATTGACCGCGGCAAAAGCATCGACTCAGAAACCCTCGCCTACCTGGGCCTACTCTTTTCTGATTGGGATAGCCTGCGCCACGCGTACCGGGAGGATGGCGAATGGAAGATTCAAAGCGCCAGGCAGTCTGATGCGGACGGCGAAGCATCCGCGCGGAATTGGAGAGTCATACACCTCCTCTACAATGAAAGACACGAGGCGCCGCCAATGCCCGAAAGCATTGAATTCCGCAATGAATTTAACTTGTGCCGGCGCGAAACATACGAAGACGGCGCTATCATAGAACTCTACCTCAATCCTCGCTTTTCCTGCGCGCTTATTGAACTGAGCGATCCGCTGCGCATCGAATACGAAAACGGCGCCCTAATTGAGAACATGCTCTATGAATTCAAGCAAAACATCTTTGACCTTCAAATCCTTTGGCGTAACTTGCCAGAAAAAACGCATTCCCTTTCCGTGCAGGTTTTCGACGCTGCTGGAGACAAAGCGCATGGACAGGATTTTGTAATTGGCCGCCGAGCAGTTACACGTCATGGTGTCGATTTATCATCTCTGTCGCCGGGCGACTACGTTGTCAAACTGATCTTTTACCAATACGCTACCGGAAAAAGCGTAAGCGGCGCAGTCAGCAGCAGCGGCGCCCGTTTTGATCGCGAACTGAAATTTGCTACTATTCGTAAAAGTTAGATTCGGCTCGGAGCAGGCATGACAATCGCTATGAAAATTGTCATGACAAAGTAGTAAAGGCGTCGAATGCGCGTTCTTTGCGCCAAGCTTTTGCGCAATCATTGGCACGTTCTGCTTATCGTGCCGCTTGCCGTCATCCTGATGACCTGGCCCACCTTCCCTCGCATTTTCGACCCGCACGAGGTCTGGCTACACGCCGTGGAAGAGGACAAGTGGTATAAGATCTGGGATGCCTGGCATATTGAACACGTACTTGCAGGGCGCTCGGACCTTTACTATACGGATTCATTATTTCATCCCTCGGGCTTATCGCTGGCCTTCCACTCGTTGGTACTTCCCCATGCGCTACTTATGGCCGCCTTGAAAACTATCCTTCCAGCGGACGATGCTTATAATCTGCTCTTTCTGCTAATCCTCTGCTTCAACGCATTCTGCGCATATCCGCTCATAAAGCACTTGACTAAGGATAAATGGATTTCTCTGTTTGGCTCTATTGTCTTTGTCGCGAGTGTGCCGTTTGGGCAAGGATATACGAATCCCGACCTGATCACGATTGGAACGCTGCCTTTAACGGTCTATCTGTTTCTTCGATCGGTAACGGAACGCCGGCGGCTCTTTGCCGGATTGGCGGGGATATGCGCTGGGATAACAGCCTTCATTGGCGTGTACGTATTCGCCTTTACGCTGTTGACTGTCGCAATTCTTGCCCTCATGAAATCCTGGTCGCTTTGGTGGCAACGGGCTTTCTGGCGCGATCTGCTGATTTTTGTCGTCGTCTGCGGTTTGACGAGTATGTTTCGATTCTATCCAATGCTTTTAGATCGGGCAGACCTAGAACTAGCAATGAATGTGTATCAAGATCGGACTAACACCAACGATGTACTTCATCACTTTGTCCTGCCAAATAATCCCTTTACCGGCGCACTATTTTGCCGAATGGTTGAAGCCTGTGTTGACCATGAGATGGCAATTCAGCGGCAGGAAGAAAAGAATGCGTACCTCGGATACACGAATCTTATCCTGATAGGCTGCGCGCTCCTATTCCAGCCGCGCAGGGGAAAGCTACTATGGCCATGGATCGTGATTCTGGTCATTTTCGCCATATTCAGACTTGGCAGCTATCTCACATTCAACGGAATCCACTACACACACATCGTCCTGCCGGATGGCCTATTCAGGGACTGGTTTCCCACGCTATTTGAACAAATTGGCGTCCCGCAGTATTATCAGCTTGGCGTGGTCACGCCATTAGCAGTGCTGTCCTCTTACGGTCTCGCGGCACTCATACGATCAAAGCCGGTTAAGGCAAGAATGCTAATCGCGCTTTTGTGCGCGCTCATCGTCCTCATAGAGTTCTATACCCCGCGCCTTGGGCAAACGATTGAGCGACACAAGACGGCGTATACCGCCTGGCTGCGATCCGAACCAGATCATCCAATCAAACTCATCAACCTGGCAGCGGGCCGGTACCGCTTTTACTTGCAAACGCTGACCGGTTATCCACACGCATACGGAGGCAGTTCTCGTCTCGGGAGGAGCGCTCGGCGCTATATTGAAGGCAACTTGCTGCTGCGCACTTGGGGCGAAAGACGCAGCGTCCATTGCCTGCCTCACAATGAGCGGGCCTTCTTGACTGCGTTAGACCAACTTGTGGCAGACGGCTTCACCCATATCGTCGTGCACAATTGGCGCTATGGCGACCAATTCATCATTCACAGTTTCAGGGGCATTCCGGCAGCTTACGATAATGGCAGCGTCAGCGTGTTTCGGCTGGCCGATATGCGCCTGAGTTGCGACAATATGCAAACCATTAATTCATCCGCCCCCCCCGAAAACTTAAGCCTTCTGGCGAGGACTTCATGGGTTGCGCCGGGCAAACACAGTTCGATTCTCAGCTTTCAACCGACCGAGAGCATCGACACCGATCTCTTTGCCTATTTCGCATCGCTTTTTTCCGATTGGCATAGCCTGCTTCATCTGTACCTGGACGACGGCAACCTTATAATGCAAAGCGCCGGAATCAACCATTCGAACTTAAAATCTTTCGCGCGCGACAATCATGTCGTTTACCTGCTCTATAACAGTCGCGACGCGGACTCGACTGCGAGACACGTCCTTCCGTCTTTCGATGAATTCAACCGGTGCCGGAGCGAAACGCACGAAGATGACGCCGTCATAGAACTCTATCTCAGCTCCACCTATTCCTGCGCGCTATTTTCTTCAGACAGCTCGCTGCAAGTGGAATACGACAATGGCGCGGCGCTGGAAAATCTGCTCTACGAAGTTGATCAAGATGTGCTTGACGTGCAAATCCAATGGCGCGACGCGCCGGAAGAGACGCATTCGATTTCTATACAAATAGTCGATGCCGTCGGCGACCGCGTGCGAAGTCAAGATTCCGTAGTCGGCGACCGGCTCGTCACCCGTCATACGGTTGACGTATCATCCTTGACACCAGGCGACTACGTAGCCAAACTCATCTTTTACCGCTACTCTACTGGCAAAAGTGTATCCGGCACTATCAGCAGCAGCGGCGCCCGTTTTGATCGCGAACTGAAATTTGCTACTATCCGCAAAAGTTAGATTCGGCTGGGAGCAGCATGAAAGACAACCTGAACAATAAAGCAGCAGTTATCACCGGCGCCAGCCACGGTTTGGGGCGCGCAGTCGCGCTCAAGCTCGCCGCGCTCGGCGCCCACACTGTCCTGATCGCTCGCCGGCCCGACCCACTGAAAGAAACCGCCTCCGCCATCCGAGAGCAGGGCGGCGAAGCTTCGGTCTATCCCTGCGATGTCTCGGACTCGTCCAGAGTGCGTGAAACAGCCGCGCAAATCCAGAAAGATTTCGAGGCAGTCCATATCCTCATCAACAACGCCGGCATTCCCGCCCCGCGCGAATTCGAAGACACCAACTTCGACGATTGGGACCAGGTCATCGGCGTCAATCTCTCCGGCGTCTTCTACCTCACGCGCGCCTTGTGGGATTCGCTCAAGCGCGCCAAATCGGCTTACGTCATCAACATCTCGGGCACGGCCGGCTTGCGCGGCGGCGGCAGCCCAGCCTACGGCAGTTCAAAGTTCGGCTTAACCGGCTTGAATTACGCCATCGCCCAAGCCGGCAAGAACCACAACATCCGCTCGACCATTCTTTACCCCGGCGGCATGGACACTGGCTGGCGCGGCGCTCCCATCGGCGTCAGCTCCCGCAGCGAGTCCATGGATCCGGATACAGTCGCCGACATGATCGCTCATCTGGTGACGAGCCCGCCAGAATTTGTCGTCAACGAAGCGGTGCTCAACCCGCTCGATTTCCCCTTCATGTGAGGTCGCGCCAATGGCATACGAAGTACGGGATTCATCGCTGGTCAACCTCTATAGCCTGGAGACGCTTAGCGCCTTCACTACCACCTTTATGCGCGCGCTGGGCGCCACCGCCGACGAAGCCGCGATTATCAGCGATGGCTTGATGACGGCTTCGCAATGGTGGCATCCAGGCCAGGGGCAAGGCTTGGAGAAACTCTTTCGCTATACGCGGCGCGTCAAAAACGGCGGCATCCTGCCCGCTGCGCCCATGACCTGGCTCGTCGACGCGCCCGCCTACGCGCTGCTCGACGCGGCCAAGGGCTTCGGCTATGTCGCCGCCCACCGCGCCATGTCCCGCGCCGTCGATAAAGCCAAAGCCAGCGGCATCGCCATGGTCGGCGTCCGCCACAGCAACCACTTCGGCATCGCCGGTTATCATGCCCTAACCGCAGCCAAATCCGGACTGATCGGCTGGTCCAGCACTAACGCCGCCGCCGAAATGGCGCCCTGGGGCTCGGCGAAGGTTGTGCTCGGCACCAATCCCTGGGGCATCGCCATCCCCCGCAGCAGCGAAGACGCCATCGTGCTCGATATGGCGCTCACCATGTCCGGCAAGGGCATGATGCGCTGGTACGAGCGCGAAAATCGCCCCATGCCCGATAACTGGGCGCTGACGCCCGCCGGTAAGCCAACCACCGATCCGTCGGACGCGATGACCGGACCGCTGCTGCCCATCGGCGAATACAAAGGCTACGGCTTGAGCCTCTTCACCGATGTGCTCGCCGGCGTGATGACCGGCGCCCTCTTCGGGCTTGATGTATTCCAGGATGATCGCAACTTTGATGTCGGTCACATGATGATCGCCATCGACCCGGCCGCCCTCATGCCCGCCACTGATTTCGACCGCCGCCTCGAGCAGTTGATCGCGCAGGTCAAAAACGCTGAGCCCATTGATTCCGCCCGCCCGGTCATGCTGCCGGGCGAAGTCGAATTCCGCCGCATGTCCGCACGGGCGCAAAATGGCATACCCGTCTCCCGCGAGACCGTCGACCAACTGCGTGATTTGGCTGCCGATATCGGTGTCGCCTTCAACTTATAGATGCAGTTCCGGTCAAGAAATGTTAATGTCTTGACTATTACTAGATCCGCAAGATAATCGAATGGTTTTAGACACTCGCGCGCCCGCCTCTCGGTTTTTGCGGGCGATTCACAGCCGCGCGTAGACGCTGCGGTTCAATCGCTCTACACCGGCGCGTGGCGGGTTGCAGATGATCGCCCTTAGGCACAGTAGGTTTGGGAGAATGATCGCCTTTATAGCCCTGTGTGTTCTCTGTGTTTCCTCGATTTTTCTGTGGTGAAGATTATTTTGATTCGATAGAGCGTATAAGGATACAGCATATGGACAATTTCCCCAGCACACCGATCAACCGCCGCCGCGGGCTCATCCCCGAAGACTTGATGAAGTTCAGTTGGCTCGCCGAAATCGCCATCGCCCCCGACGCCTCGCAGATCGCCTACACCGTGCGCCGGCCGCACGGTCCCTCCAACGGCTACGTCACGCATCTTTATCTGCATAATCTGCGCAGCGATTCGGCCAGCCGCCTAACCGATGGCGACTGCCAGGTCACATCCATCGCCTGGAGCCGAGACAGCAGCCGCCTGGCTTATTCGCATAGCGACGTAGACGGCGATTCGGTCCGCGTGATCGAGATCGAAGACGACTTCGAAGCGATCTTTTCCACCGACGGCATGCCCATGTCCGGCCTCGATTGGTCGGCTGACGGCAGCAAGCTCGTCGGTGTGCGCTGGACGCCGATGCGCTCCGCTGATGACCGCGGTCCCGCCCCCGGTATCCCCAATCCCACCATCAAAGTCATCCGCCGCCTGCGCTACAAACAAGACGGCGTCGGCTGGGTGCACGATAAATTCAAGCAAATATGGGTCCTCGAGCTGGAAACGGGCGATTTCGCCCAAGTCACCCACAGCGAATGTGACTACTCCGAGCCGAGCTGGAGCAATAATGGCGCGCGCATCGCCTTTATCGGCATGGCGCGCGAGCAGAATACGCCACTTGGCTACGGTCAGATTCTCACCTGCGATTATCCCGCGGGCGAACCAGAGCTGCTCATCCCCGATTGGCAAGGCACTGCCGCCAGCCCGGTCTGGGGCGCCGACGACAAATACATCGCCTTCGCCGGACACAATAAACCGCCACCGGTCAATCGCCGCAACTTCTGGCAACCGCATCTGGCTGATGTCGCCGCCCGCAAGGGCTGGAAACTCGGCGCTGATATCGACGAAGAAGTTGGCAACTATTCCGTCGCCGATCAACGTGTGAGCCTGTCCAACGTCACCATGAAATGGGCGCCCGGCGACGAATGGATCTACTTCCTGCTCACCGAGCAAGGCGCGGCCAATCTCTTTCGCATCAACACCGGCGGCGAATACGAACGCCTCATCAGCGGTGACAGCATCACCTTCGACTACAGCCCGGCGGTCGGCAGCATCGCCGCCTACGGTCAATCCAATCCCGCAAATCCCGGCGATCTCTATATCTGGCGGGATGGCGAATCGCAAAAGCTGACCAATCTCAATCCTTGGCTGCGCGACCACGAGCTCTCGCCGCCTGAGAGCTATTGGTACGACGGCGTCGACGGCGTCAAAGTCCACGCCTGGCTGATAAGACCGCTCAACTACGAGGAAGGCAAAGCCTACCCGCATGTGCAATATGTGCACTGCTCGATGTTCGGTTGGGATTTTAATCATGAATTCCAGGTCTACGCGAACGCCGGTTATACGGTAGCTTATTTCAACCAGCGCGGCACCACCGCCGGCTACGGCCAAGCCTGGACCAAAGCCAGCGAGGGCGATCAAGGCGGCGCCGAATTCGACGAGATCATGCTCGGCGTCGATGAGTTGGTCGCGCGCCCCTACATCGATGGCTCGCGTATGGGTGTCACCGGCGGCAGTTGCGGCGGCTTCATGACCAACTGGGTCGTCGGTCATACCGATCGCTTCGCCGCTGCCGTAACCCAGCGCTCGATCGTCAATCAGATCAGCTTCTTCGGCACCTCCGATATCGGTCCCGAATGCACCGGCGGTGAAACGCGCACCGATCCCTGGCGCGACTTAAAAAGCAGTTGGGCGCAATCGCCAGTCGCCTACATCGACAATGTCAACACGCCCCTGCTCATCATCCACAGCGACCAGGACCACCGCTGCGCCCTTGAGCAAGCCGAGCAGATGTTCGCCGCCCTGCGCTGGCGCGGCAAACCGGTCGAGTTGGTCATATTCGAAGGCGAAGACCACGGCCTCTCGCGCGGCGGACGCCCAGGAAACCGCATCGAACGCCATCACCGCATCCTCGGCTGGTTCAAGAAACACCTGGGCACGCACGCTGTCGAACTCAAATCTGTGTAAGGGAGACAGACGGTTTGTGTCTACGCAACCCTGTGAACCGCCCGCCAAATATCCTTTTCGTAGGGGCGAGCCGTGGGCTCGCCCGTACACACAGATTTGGAATCGCCCGCAAAACAATCGAAGCCGTAGGGGCGAGACGGTGGCTCGCTCACATGAAGTTAAATCGTGTAGGGCCGACATATCATGTCGCCCGCATGAAAATCGAAACTGTAGGGGCGACCCATTGGCTCGCCCAACAAACAAAGGAGAAACTCTATGTTACAAGTAGGCAACCTGTCCGCCAAACCCGGAGAAAAAACCTTCGGCTACCTGGAGACGGCGCAATCGCGCTCGGGCTTGCAGTTGGACATCCCCGTCCACCTCATCGCCGGCGCCCAGCCCGGTCCAACCCTGATGCTCCAGGGCGCCATCCACGGCGCTGAGATCATCGGCTCCATCGCCATACTCGACTTCGTCGCGGCCGCCGATCCGAGCGCCATCCGCGGCAACGTCATCGCCGTGCCCGTCGTCAACCGCGCCGGCTTTGAAATGGGCACGCGCGGCTCCCTTGTCGATGAAAAGGACATCAGCCGCCTCTTCCCCGGCAATAAAGACGGCAGCGTCTCCGACCAGATCGCCTATACCTATTTCAACGAATGCATCGCCCAAGCCGATGTGCTGATCGACTTTCACGCCGGCGCCCGCACCGCCTACGAGCGTTACGTCTTGTTCACAAACGAAAACGACCCGAATAACCTCAGCTTGATGGAAAAGCGGCGGCGCAAACTGGTGGTCGCCTTTGGGCTCGATCAAGCCGCCTTCTTCCCGCCCGGCACCTTCGGCAGCGGCGCCTCCAAAGTCGCCATTGAAGAGGTCAACACCCTGCAAATCACCCTCGAATTCGGCGGCGGCACCGGCTGGCACAAAAACGGCGAAGACAACGTGCGCGATGCCAATCGCGGCATCTGGAACATCCTGAAAGCGATGGGCATGGCTGACGGCGAACTCGAATCCGACGGTCCCCTCTGCACCGTATACGAAGCCGGCGTCGTCATCTGGAAACCGAAGGTCGACGGCCTCTTCATCCGCGATGCCAAATTCAAAGACGAACTGAAAGAGGGCGATGTCTACGGCCGCCTGGTCGATCCCTACACCGGCGAATTGCTGGCGGAGATGCCGACGCCAAAAGACGGCATCGTCATCCCCAGCGGCCAGGAATGGCCCACCGTCGGCGCCACCTCCATCGGTATCCTGGGCAACATCGACCGCATCGAAGACCGCCGCACCATGGACCTGAACGTCAGTTTTGACTGACACACATAGGAAAATGCAAAGACCCTACAACTGTGTAGGGGCGACATATCATGTCGCCCGCGAATCTATCGACAACGTAGGGACGACCTGGCAGGTCGTCCGAAAAATGACAAAACTGTAGGGGCGACCCTTGGGTCGCCCGCAATATACGATTAACGCGAATCGCAATCAATTTCCACGGAGAGTCACCCCTCTCCGAAGCCTCGGGAAGGGGCCGGGGGAGGGGTTGGAAAAAAGGAGAAAACCCACAAATGAAACTAGGCAACCTGGAAGCGGCCCCGGGCCAAAAAACCTACGGCTTCTTCAAAACCGGCGAGACTCACGGGCGCTTCCCCGTCCATATCCCGCTGCATATCGTCAATGGCGCCGAAGACGGACCCACCCTGGTCGTGCAAGCCGGCGCCAGCGGGCTCGAAATTGAACCCTCGCTCATCCTGCCGCACGTCGCTAACGAACTTGACCCGGCCGCCATCAGCGGAACCCTGATCCTGGTACCGCTGATGAATACCTCCGGCTTCGAATTCGCCCGCGTCAACAGCGTCTACGACGACAAGCACCTCAACCAAATCGGACGCGGAAACGCAGACGGCAGCGTCAGCGAACAACTGGTCGACGCGTACTATCAAGCGGCGATCGCAAATGCCGACGCCCTGCTCGATATCCGCACCGGCTCGCAATGGAGCTACCATCGCTTCGTCGGCGTCAATGACGAAGGCGATGTCGACGCTTCGAAAGCGCTGGCGGTCGCGCTCGGGCTGCCCCATGTTGTGATCGGCAATGACGAAAACAACTCGATGGCGCAGGAAGCAGCCCGCGATGGCAAAGCGGTCGCCGTGGCTTTCATCGGCGGCGGACCGGGTTTGCGCGATTATCGCGACCAGGACCTGGGCATGATGCGCAATGCCGTGCTCAACGCCATGCGCCACCTGGGTATGCTGGCCGGCGACCCGGAATCCGATGTCGAAAAAGTCGCCGTCATCCAGGAGCACTCGGTGATTACCCCTACCGGCGAACGCGGCTTCACTTTCATGGACAAGAACCTGCGCGGCCAAGCAGTGAATGAAGGCGATGTGCTCGGTTACGTGCGTCATCCTTTCTCCGGCGAGACGGTCGAACAGATCACGGCGCCCCGCGGCGGCATCATGGTGCACGCCGGCGCCTCCTGGCCCGTCCCGCCTGAAGGCGAAATCCTCGCCATCATCGGCGACCTGGTTGAGGAAGTTGCGATTGGTTGATTGCGGGACACGTTGTAGGGGCGGTCTATCAGGCCGCCCGTCATGCGCGCTCGGGCATTTTCGGGCGACATGGTATGTCGCCCCTACATTCGTCGGTGGCGCAGGGGGTTAAATGATCCTCACCATCTGGAACCGCAGCAGCTTCCGCATCGGCGTCTTTCGCTGGTATTGGGCGGCCAATGTGCTGGTGCATATCACCTACCTGCTGCAAGCGGTCGCCCTTGGCTGGCACATGCTGGAAGTAACCGGCTCGCCCTTCCAGGTCGGCTTGGTCGCCTTCAGCTACGGCCTCCCGCTGCTGGTCGTTGCGCCATTTGCCGGCGTTGTTGCCGACGCCGTGAAGCGACAGTGGGTGGTGCAAGGCGCGCTGGGCGTCGCCGTGCTCGCTTCAGCCGCACTGGCGCTGGTGGCGGCAAACGATGCCACCTCGCCCCTGCATATCCTGGCGACATCGCTAGTACTGGGCACAACCTTTTCCTTCTACGCGCCCGCTCGCATGGCGCTGCTGCCCAATCTGCTTCCCGATGATATGGCGTTCAACGGCGCCACGCTCAGCTATTCCGGCACCCGCTTGATGGGCTTCTTCGGTCCTGTGCTCGCCGGCTTTCTGCTTGATCTCACCAATATCGCGGCGACCTTGACCGTGCAAGCGACGCTTTTTGCCGCCGGCGCCCTAATCTATATCAAAGCGACTCATTTCCTGCCCCGGCCCAAACGCAAGAAAAAAGAGCAATTCGGCATCCTCGGCGGCCTCAAGGTTGTCATACACTACTTGCGGCAGAATCAAGCGCTTTTCGCACTGACGTTGCTGGCGCTCATTTTCGTGCCCTTTGGCATGCCCTACCAAAAGCTGATGCCGATCTTCGTCCGTGATGTGCTCGCGGAAGGTCCGGCGCTGCTCGGTCTCCTCGTTGGCAGCGCCAGCCTGGGCTCGGCGATTTCCGGCTTCGCCATCGCCATCCTCCCCGATGTTTACCCCAAGGGCAAAGCGATTCTGCTCTTTTCCAGCCTTTTTGGCTTGGGTTTGATTTTCTATGCCTTTATGAACAATTCGACCATCGCCCTCGCAATCATCTTTGTCGTCGGCGTATTCTCCGGCTTGTTCCTGACGGTGATTAACGCCCTGCTGGTCACCATGATGCCGGACGATATGCGCGGTCGGATGATGAGCCTCTGGGGCATGGTCTGGGGACTGATCCCGGTTACGACCTTGATCGGCGGCACAGTCGCCGAAATATGGGGCATTTCCATCGTCTACATCGCCGGTGGCGCAACCGTCGCCGCCACCTGCGCCTTCATGGTGGCGACCCGCTCGCCCTTGCTCGATCTTTAGGAGACCGCGCCCCATGGTCCTGATTCTGCACAATCACGAAATACGCGGTCTCATGGATATCTCCGATTACATCGACGCCGTCGACGCCGGTTACCGCGAATACGGCAATGGCAAGGGCGCCGCCTTCCCGCGCAAGAATCTCTGGATCAAAGGGGACAAAAGCGATACCTATGGCGGTCACCTGCCCAGGGGCAGCAAAGCTTCCTTCAAATTCAAAGCGGGGCTGCTGCCCGGCTTGAGCGGCGCTGGCGTCAACGCCTACACTGCCGGTTTGCCCGGCGGGCTCGAGACCTATATGTTCCTCTTCGACACCGACAGCGGCGCTCTCGCCGCCATCATGGAAGTCATGTACCTTAGCTGGCTCAAAACCGCAGCCGTGTCAGCGCTGGCGACGCGTCATCTGGCGCCACCCGACAGCTCAATAATGGCGCTCTTCGGCAGTGGACGCCACGCCCGCTCTCAACTTTATGGCCTGTCCCATGCCGCCGATATCCAGCGTGTGCAAGTCTACAGCCGAAACGCCGAAAACCGCCGCGCATTCTGCCAAAGGATGAGCGATGAACTCGAAATCGATGTCATCCCAGCAGCTTCACCGGCCGCCGCCCTGGATGATGCGGACATCATCACCGCGATCACCACCTCGCCCGAGCCGGTATTCGCCGGCGTCGATCTGCCCGACAAGCCGCTGCATATCAATGGCTTAGGCGCCCATTATCCTTGGGTGCGGGAAATCGACAGCCATACGGTGGTCAATAGCCGCGTATTCGTCGATGTCTTGAAGCAAGGCATCAGCGAGAATGGCGAAATCGTCATTCCAGTCGAAGAAGGCGCCATCGACGAAACGCATGTCGCCGGCGACCTCGGCGCGCTTGTTGCCGGTACAGTCGCCGCTCGCCTGCCCGATACCAAATGGACGCTCTTCCTCTCCGGTGGCACCGGCATTGACGATATCGCCGTCGCCACCCGCCTCTACCAGCGCGCGCTGGAACGCGGCGTCGGCGTCGAATTTAAGTTCAATCAACCATACGAATTTGAGATGTAACTTTGGTGAAGCAACAATACAAGCAAGAATACGAAATCAAACTTGAGCGTGATCATTGCGTAAATGCGCTGAGCACGCTTGATCAACTGCCCGATTGTCATGTAGCGGCTCCGGCTATTGGCTCCCCCTCTCCCCTTGTGGGAGAGGGGGCCGGGGGGTGAGGGGTATAGTGGCTCTCTTTCTGCGCAATCACGAACTCCGAGGCCTGATGGCGCCCTCCGAATACATCGACGCCGTCGAAGACGGCTACCGTGAATTCGGCAACGGTCTAGGCGCCGCCTTTCCGCGCGAAAACCTTTGGATCAAAGGTGACAAAGCTGAAAGTCAAGGCGGCGGCCATCTGCCAGCCGGCAGCAAAGCCTCTTTCAAATTCAAAGGCGCGCTCTTGCCCGGTCTCGGCGGCGCCGGTCTCAACGCCTACACCGCTGGCTTGCCGGGCGGCCTGGAGACGCTCCTCTTCCTCTTCGATACCGACACGGGCGCCCTCGCCGCTGTCATGGAAGTCCTCTACTTTGATTGGCTGAAGACCGCCGCCGTCTCCGCGCTGGCAACTCGCTATCTTGCTCCTGCGGACAGCGAAATCATTGCGCTCTTCGGCGCCGGTCGCCACGCCCGTTCTCAGCTCCACGCCCTGACAAAGGTGGCGAGCATCAAGCGCGTGCAAGTTTACAGCCGCGACGCCGTAAAACGCCACGCCTTCTGCGACAAGATGACTGCCGAACTCAGCATCGACATCGTCCCCGTCGATTCGCCGGACGCGGCCTTGTCCGATGCCGATATCATCACCACCATCACCACCTCGCCCGAGCCTGTATTCGCTGGCGCTGACCTGCCCGATAAGCCGCTGCACATCAATGCCATGGGCGCCCACTATCCCTGGGTGCGCGAAATCGATGAATACACAGTCGTCAACAGCCGCGTCTTCGTCGATGAGCTGCAGCAAGGCTGGAATGAAGAAGGCGAAATCATCATGCTCCTGAAAACCGGCGCAATCGACGAATCCCATGTCATCGGCGACCTCGGCGCGCTGGTTGCTGGTAAACTGTACGGACGCGAAGCTAAGACGCGTTGGACGCTCTTTCTCTCCGGGGGAACCGGCATTGAAGATGTCGCCGTCGCCAGGCGCCTCTACGACAAAGCGGTCGCGCGCGGCATCGGTACCGAAATTCAATTCAATCAACCGTACGAATACGAATTGTAAGGAGAAACCCTACATGCTCACACACGAAGCGCTGAAACGAGACACCGCCCGCCGCGTCAAACGCGTGCAAGCCATGATGAAAGAAATGGACCTCGATGTCATGATCATCACCGGCCAAGCCATGCCCGGCGGCATGGGCGGGATCCGCTATATCACTCACGCCCACCTATGGGGCGGTGTCGCCTATGCCGTCCTTGGCGCCGACGACCCCTACCCCTGGCTGCAAGTCTGGAGTTCCTACCAAGCCGTCTGGAGCCGGAACGAAACCACCACCTTGCCCGAGCGCGTGCTCTCGCCCTACGAAGACATCGTCTCCGCAACGGCCGATAACGCCAAGGAATACGCCACCGGCAGCAAACGCATCGGTATGGTCAATATGAGCAAGCTTATGGGCTTGGGCACATACAACGCATTCGTCAAAGAGCTCGCCGGTTACGAGCTGGTCGAGGTCACCAACGAGTTCAACGAAATCCGTCAGATCAAATCGCCCTTTGAACTGGAAGCGATCCAACAGAATGGCGCCATCCTGGATTCCGCGATGGACGTGTTCAAGGATGTCGCCGGCGTCGGCGTCCGTTATTGGGATGCCTGCGCCGCAGTCGAAGGTTACATCAAATCCTTCGGCGCTTTCTGGGGCCGCACCAAGCTCGCTATCGACGGCACGCCCTATACCGTGCCCACGCCCAAAGACCTGCGAATGGGGCGCGACGACATCATCAACTTCGAAATCGTTTACGAATCGCCCTACGGCTACTGGCTGGAGATGACGACCGTCTTCTCCTTTGATCCGCTGCCCGACGATGTCCAGGCGCTGCTTGACGGCTATCTGGCGGCCGTCGAAGCGTCATCCGCGGTGGCGAAAGCCGGCAACACCTTCCGCGATATCTCCGACGCCAACGACAAGGCGCTCCGCGATCGCGGCTTCCCCGTGGACGGAAAGCACACGCCAGATTGCCATAGCACGGGCCTCGATGGCAGCGACGGACCCAATTCCATGAGCGGACCCGATTTCGTCCTGAAGTCGAATATGGTACTCTCCTACCATCCTGGCACCGTGCTGGAGAACGACCGCGGCTTCCTGATCTCGGATAATTTCCTGGTCACGCCCGAAGGCGCCTTTCGCCTCTCGCCCCACCACGCCGACCGCTACTACATGCAATTGGAGGCCTAATCTGCCACAATAGTCCCGCTAGGTATGGGCAACGCTTGGGTTGTCCACCCGCGACAAACTGAATCTTGTAGGGGCGACCCTTGGGTCGCCCGCCAAGGAGTACGATTATGAATAGTAATACAGCCATCTCAATCGTCGGCGAATTCGTCGCGAATCGCCAATACGCTGACCTCAGCGATCTCGCCATCACCCGCGCCCGCCAAGTCACGCTCGACTTCATCGGCACGATGCTCGGCGGCTGCCAGACTCGGCTTGGCGCTCTCGCCGCCGATTACGCCGCGCAGATGGAGCCTGGCAACGATGCCTCAATCGTCGGCGACGGCCGGCGCAGCACACTCGAAGGCGCCGCCTGGGCAAACGCCACCATGGGCAAGTATCTCGGCATGGATGATTCGCATCGCACCGCGGGTCATGTTGCCTCGCAGTTGGTACCGGTCGCGCTTACGCTCGGCCAGCACTTGAGGCTCACCGGCGAGCAGTATATTCTGGCGCTGGCTGTCGGCTATGACGTGATGGAAATGGTGCATGCCGCCGTCGATAGCTGGCAGCGCGAACGCGGCATGGACCACAAAAGCCAAGCCGGCACCTTCGGCAGCGCCGCCACCGCCGCCAAGGCGATGGGCTTGTCCACCGACAAGGCCAAGAACGCGCTGGCGCTGGCGATGGATATGGCTTGCGGCACCGAACAATACGTCTGGGACGCTGGCAGCTGCGATACCAAAGACCTGCTCGCAGGTTATGGCGCGCGCAACGGCATCTACGCCGCCAAGCTGGCCGATTTCGGCTTCCGCGGTCCGCCCGGCGCCCTCGACGGCGAATACGGCTATTTCCACGCCTTCGGTCCCGGCTACGATGAAGCTTTTCTCGAGATACTAGACGGCGAGGCGCTGGCGCGCACCGGCTTCAAGCCGCACGCCGGCTGCCGCCACGTCCACTCCTGCGTCGACGCCACTCAAGAACTACTGAAGTCGGGCCGCCCCGACCTTGACGCCATCACCGCAATCGAAGTCGATACCTACCTCGAAGCGATCACGCCCGAATTCCGCGTCAACTACGAGCCAGAGGTTGTCGGGCAAGCCGGCTTCAGCCTGCCGGTAACTGTATCCGTCATCCTGACCCGCGGCAACTGGTTCCGCGAAGACATCGCAACCTTTGACGAGCCGGAACAGAAACGCCTCCGACAGTTGGTCAAAGTCGGTCTCGACGAAGAAATCCAGGCGGGCCATCCCTTGACCAACGGCTGTGAAGTCCGCATTACGACCGATGACGGCACGCTCTACAAAGGGCGCGTTGAATACGCCAAAGGCGAACCGGAAAATATGCTTACCGATGCCGAATTCGAAGAGAAGTTCCGCTATTTGGTCGGCGATATGCTGCCGCCCGATCAAATCGCTAGCATCTTCGATAGTTGCGCGCGTCTCGAATATCTCGCCGATGTCGGCGAACTCGTCCATCTCACCGTCCCGCAACACGAAATGGCGCTGAAATGACGACATTTAATTCTCGCTACAATGGCAATTGTCGGGCCGACCAATACGATACTTGTAGGGGCGACCTATCAGGTCGCCCGCGTGAACAATACGATACTTGTACAGGCGACCTATCAGGTCGCCCGCAGACTCTCGCGATACCCGAGAGGTGAACCATGAAAATCACAAAAATCACATCCACTATCGTTAATATCAACCGCAGCCGCGACCTGGCGACCGCCTACGGCGTCTCGACGGCGACCAACACCGTAGTTGTACAGGTGGAGACCGATGACGGTATCACCGGCATCGGGCAAACGGTCTCGGGCGGCGCTTGGGGCGGGGACACCGTCGAGACCGTCAAACACCATATCGACGATCGCCTGGCGCCAGCCCTGCTGGGAAACGATCCCTTCAATATCGAAGGCTTGCATCAGCGCATGCACCAGGCGCACCGCTCCGCCGTCAACGCGCGAACCGCCCTCGACTTCGCCGTTTGGGACATCAAGGGCAAAGCGCTTGGAGTACCCGTCTATGAATTGCTCGGCGGCGCTTGCATGCCCGGCGCCGTCTGCCACGGCTTCGTCGAGCGCGAAGAGCCGCAGGCGATGGCGGCGCGGATTCAAGAGATGACCGCCGAAGACGGCTGGACCTGGTACAAGACCAAGATCGGCTTCACCATCGAAGAAGACCTGGCTTGGTATCGTCAACTGCGCGATCTGGTCGGCGACGAAATTCGGTTTCAGCTTGACGGCAATACGGGGTATACTCTCGGCGATGCCGTGCAAGCATTGACGCAGTTGGAACGGATGGGCGGCGTCGCTCTCTTTGAGCAGCCCGTGCGTTATCTCGATGAGATGGCGCATTTGGCAACGCGCCTTGAGACCCCGCTGCAAGCCGACGAATCGACGGGTGGCGGTCCACGCAGCGCATACGAAATCGCAAAGGCAAGAGCGGCTCATGTCTTGCATTACAAGATTCATCGCTATGGCGGTTTGCTGCCCTGTCAGCGCATGTCGGCAATCGCCGAAGCCGCCGGCTTGGAAATCTCGGTCGCGCCTTATTTCGATATCATCGCCGCCGCCGCCGCCCACCTGGCCGCCGCCACGCCAATCGCCAAATGGCCCGCCGGTTTCTCCGATATGACCGATACCATCCTCGCCGAGCCCTATGAACCGGACGGTCAGATCATGAAACCACTCCAGAAACCGGGACTCGGCGTTTCAATTGATGAGGACAAACTCGCTTACTACGCAGCCCAACAGTGAACCATTTGGCGAGAGTTCACAAGCGAAAGAGCGATAAGGAGGTAGCTATAGCCAATAATCGCGCATGTTTCGTCTGCTAATATCGTTTCACGCTAACAGAAGAAGGAGATAACCGTGAAAGCAGCAAGACTTCTTTTACTCGTCAGCCTCGTCGCCCTCATCGGCGCCCTGGCCATTGTTCCGGCGACGGCGCAGGACGACATGACCGAATTCGTCTTCGCCCACAGCGGGCCCATCCGTCCAATGGATGCCCACTCGCACTGGTACGGCTCCACTCACTGGATGCTCCGAATCTATTACGATTGCCTGATCGGGCGCGCCGCCGATGGCGACGGTTACGACGCCGAAGCCGCGCACAGCTGGGAAGCCGTCGACGACACCACCTGGCGCTTCCACCTGCGCGAAGGCAATACCTTCCACAATGGCGAGCCGCTTGACGCCAATGCCGTCAAATGGAATATCGACCGCGTACGCCACCCAATCGGCGATATCCCGCTCTATCAGCAGTGGGCTTTCGTCAAGGAAGTCATCGTCGTCGATGACCTCACGGTCGATATCACCACTGAAGAGCCGCATGCTTACTTCGAGTATGACGTCAGCTACAACGGCTGTGAGTTGATCCCGCCCGCCTACTTCGAAGAAGTTGGCCAGGAAGAGTTCAACCGCAACCCCGTCGGCTCCGGTCCATTCACGCTGGTCGAATTCAGCGAGAACGATCGCTACGTCTTCCAGGCTTGGGACGATTACCACAGCGGAAGACCCGAAGTCGACCGTGTCGTCTTCCAAGTCATTCCGGAACCTTCGGCGCAGGTCGCCGCGCTGCTCGCCGGCCAAATTGACATGATGACCGGCGTGCCAGTGCCCGACCGCGAAAACCTCGAAGCCGCCGAAGGCATCTCCCTGCTCACCGAGACGTCCAACGTCATGTACCACTATTACGCTCGCGTCGATACCGAGAGCGGCGCCTTCCCCGAGACCTTCCCTGACTATCAGCCGGCCACCCTGGATATCAATGTGCGCAAAGCCATCACTCACGCCCTTGACCGCCACCTGCTGGCTGAAGTGCACGGCGCCGCTGAGGCTCGCCTGGCGCGCGTCTGCTCGTACTATCCGGAGGGCTTCGCCGAGAAATACGCCGATCCCGATATCATCTCCGAATGGTACAACCCCGATCTGGCGAAGGAATACCTGGCTGAAGCTGGCTACGCCGAGGGCGAAGGCCCCACCCTATACCTCGATACCCCCGCCGTTGGGCGTGGTGGCGGCGCTAAAGAAGTCGCAGAAGTTGCGGCCGCCCTGCTCGAGGAGGTTGGCTTCACCGTGGACTTGACCGTCCGCGACGCCTCCGCCTTTGCGGTAGAAGTCCAGCGCAGCGGCAATAACCGCGATCTGATGCTGGCGACCCTGGGCTGTGGTCCCGCCCTGCTGCCGCTCTTCTACCAGTGCGACTGGAATGCGGTCGCTTACAGCATTTGCAACGAGGAGTGGGATGCTATCGCCGACGCGATCCAGGTGACAATCGATATGGATGAACGCCTCGCCCTTTGGGAACAATGGTGGGAATTCTACATCGACCTCACCCAGACCATCACAGTCTTCGAAGTCACCGGCGTGATGGCGCTGAATACAGCCGAATTCGACTTCACACCGCGTAAAGACGGCTGGATGATCTTCCGCGACCTCAGACTCGCGGATATGTAATCCACCCCTCTAGGCTAGCGACAACGGAACTAGCTCCCCTTCCCTCTATATGGGGGAAGGGGTTGGGGGATGGGGGTTTCCTTGCGCGGATTCTTCATCAGCCGAATGATCCAATTGGTCGTGACGATGTTCATCGTCTCCGTGGTCGTCTTCTTCATCCTGCGCCTCAGCGGCGACCCCATCCTGGTTGTCGCGCCCGATTTCTTCAGCGAAGAACAAATCGAGCAAATGCGCAAATTCTGGGGCTTTGACCGACCGATTGGCGAGCAATACCTTAACTTTGTCGCCAAAGCGATCACCGGTAATTTCGGCACCTCTTATCTCGCCAAACGTCCCGCCATGGAGCTCGTCTTCGAGCGCCTGGGCTACTCCTGGATGCTGGCCGCAGCCTCTGCCGCCATCGGCTTGACCATCGCCATCCCGCTCGGCATCCTCTCCGCACTCAAGCGCAATAGCTTCGTCGACTTGATCATCACATCTCTATCTTCGCTGGGCACCGCCATGCCCAGCTTCTGGCTCGGCCTCATGCTGATTATCGTCTTTTCCGTTCATCTGGGTCTGCTGCCGGTCTTTGGCGCCCTGGAACCAAAAGCCATCATCCTGCCCTCAACCACGCTCGGCGTCGGCATGGCGGCCCGCCTTTCGCGCATGACCCGCTCCGCCATGCTGGAGGTACTCAATCAGGATTATGTCCGCACCGCCCACAGCAAAGGCTTAATGCATAAAACGGTCGTCATGCGCCACGCCCTGCGCAACGCCCTCATCCCGATCGTCACCGTCTTTGGCTTGCAGCTTGGCTGGCTCCTCGGTGGCTCGGTCGTGGTTGAAAGCGTCTTCTCCTGGCCCGGCCTGGGAAGACTCATGATTGACTCGATCAGCGTCCGCGATAACACGGTTGTGCAAGCCGGTCTATTATTCTTCTCCTTGTCTTTTATTCTGATCAACTACGCGATCGATGTGATCTATATCATCCTCGACCCACGAATCAAGTTCCAATAGCGTTTGACGATGACTGCCACAAGAAGCGCGCAACAAACAAAAGACAGCGCCATTGCCGACCTGCCCGCCCGCCGCAGCCCGCTCCAGTTGCTTCTTTCCACCTTGCTCAAAAGCCCGGTCGGCGTCGCCGGCAGCCTCATCGTGACCGCGGTCGTGCTATTGGCTTTTATCGGACCGCTGATTTCGCCGCACGATCCTTTGGGCCGCAACATCCGCTCCCGCTTCAAACCGCCTGGCTTTGTGGACCAAAACGGCAAGGTATATTCGCTCGGCAACGACCAACTCGGTCGCGATATCCTGAGCCGCATCATCGCCGGAAGCCGCGTTTCCGTGCTCGTCGGTGTCATATCCGTCCTCATCTCAGGCACGATCGGCGTCATTTACGGCCTCATCAGCGGTTTCGTCGGCGGCATCCTCGATAGCGTCCTCATGCGTATCGTCGACGGCTTGCTCTCCATCCCCTTCATCATCCTCGTCATCGCCATATCCGGCATCGTCGGCGCCGGCTTATCCACCCTCATCCTCATCCTCGGCTTCACCGGCTGGATCACCTACGCGCGCGTCATCCGCGGCGAGGTACTAAAAGTGCGTGAGATGGATTATGTCATGGCTGCCTACGCCCTCGGCCAGAGCCGCCTAAAGGTCATGTTTATGCACATCCTGCCCAATGTTGTTGCCTCCGCCATCGTCCTCGCTGCCGTGCAGGTTGGCGTCACCATCCTGGCGGAATCGTCGCTCAGCTTCCTCGGCTTGGGTGTCAAACCGCCAACCGTCACCTGGGGCTTGATGCTCTCCGATGGCCGCCAATACATCAACAGCGCCTGGTGGATGACCCTGTACCCCGGCATCGCCATCACCATCACCGTGCTCGGCGTCGTCTTCCTCGGCGATTGGCTGCGCGATTTCCTCGATCCCAACGTCCGCGGCCGCGCCTGATGAGCCACGGTTTCCGCGTCCCCCGCTCCCGCGCAAATGACACCCACCAAAGCATGCGCGACAAAATCATCGCCGCCATTGAACCCATCCTGTTCGGCGACTATCGCCTGAGCTATGACATCCGCGCCAAATTGGAAAAAGCCTTCGCTACCGAAGTAAACGCGCGCTACGCCGTCGCCGTCCATTCGGGCACGATCGGGCTATTCCTCGCCCTGCGCGCCTGCAATATCGGTCCCGGCGATGAAGTGATCACTGTCGCCAATTCCGATATCTCAACCACCGGCGCCATCAGCCAATGCGGCGCGACTCCCGTGCTCTGCGACGTTCTCGAAGACGACTACACCATTGATCCCGCGCTCGTCGAAGCGCTAATCACACGCAAAACGCGCGCCATCCTGCCGGTCGATCTGCACGGGCACCCGGCAAACATCAAAGCATTGCGCCCGATCGCCGATCAACACCGGCTGAAGATCATCGAAGACGCCGCGCTCGCAACCGGCGCCCATGATCACGGCGCGCCCGTCGGCGCATTCGCCGATGCAACCATGTTCAGCTTCGCGCCTTTCAAGCCGCTCGGAAGCGCTGGCAACGGCGCCATGGTCGTCACCGATGACGAAACCGTTCACACCCAGTTGCGCCTGCTTGCCAGCTACGGCCACGCCCCCACCCTGAATCCCTCGCCGGCGGGTCAGTGTCTGCGCGACCCCAAGATGAGGGAGGGACTTGACTCCCCTTCCCTCCTTGTGGGGGAAGGGGCCGGGGGATGGGGGGAACTCCCAGCCGGTTACCAAGACTATCTCGCCGAAGGCTATAACGTCCCGCTTGATGGCTTGCAAGCGGCGCTCGTTCTGCTCAAACTGCCCTGCCTGACGGAGTGGACGGAGAAACGCCGCGCAATTGCCGCCGCGCTGGAAGCGGGCTTCGCCGACACAAGCGCCAAGACCCCGCGTTTCCGCCCCGAATCCGCGCCAACGTTTCGTTCCTACGCCATCAAAGTGGAATGCCAGGCGCAGCTTCATGCCGCGCTGCGCGAAGCCGGCATTGAAGCCGTCATCCACTACGCCCCGCCAATCCACCACTACGCCGTATACGCCGGCGGACTGCCCGGCGCCGACAACCTGCCCGTCACCGAATTGCTCGCCCGTCAGTACGTCAACCTGCCCGTCACTCCCGAACTCGCCGCCGATGAGGTAAACTACATGATTGAAAAAACCAAGGGCCTCTTGCGAAACCTGTAGACACGCGCGCGACAATGCCGCCGCCCACGCAAAATACCTCGCGTCCCGCTGTGCTTTGCTCCCCCTCTCTCCTTGTGGGAGAGGGGGCCGGGGGGTGAGGGGTCTGCCGCTCGCAACGTAAACAGGGGCGCCCCGTGGGTCGCCCACGAAAAAAGGATAATCCCATGACCCTCCTCGAACAAATCACAGATTACACGCTTAACCTGCGCTTGGGCGACATCCCAGAAGATGCCCGCGACCTCGCCAAGACCATTCTATTCGACTCGATCGGCACCGGCCTCGGCGGCTATCAGCGCGATCTCGGTCAGAAAGCCGCACGCTACGCTACTGCGATGATGCCCGGCGATGAAGCCACCCTTCTGGGTTCCGGCGAACGCGCATCCTTGGAAGGCGCCGCCTTCGCCAACGGCGTCATGATCAAGATTCTCGGCATGGACGACTCGCATCGCTCCGCCGGCCATATCGCCTCTCAAGTTGTTCCCGTTGCGCTTTCAGTCAGCGAAGCTTATGGCGCGTCCGGCGCCGACATGCTGGTCGCCATCGTCGCCGCATACGATTTCGCCGTTCGCGTCGGCAGGCAGGTGCGTCCAATGCAGCGCGCCCGCGGCCTCGATCTCAAAGGCACACTTGGCGCCATCTCTTCCGCTCTCGCCGCCGCCCGCTGCGCCGGATTTGACCGCGAACGCACAATCAATACCGTCGCCCTCGCCGCCGACCTGGCTTCCGGCACCGAGCAATACGTCTACGAAAGCGGTCCCTGCGATACGAAAGACTTGATTTCGGGATTCGCCTCGCGCAATGCCGTCTTCGCCCTGCGCCTGGCTGAAGCCGGCTTCGACGGTCCCCGCGGCGCCCTCGACGGCGAATACGGCTTTTTCAGCGCCTTCGGGGACGGGTTCGATCCCGATACCTTTGCTGACCTCGGTGACAACTTTGCCATCCTCGGCACTGGCTTCAAGCCACATGGCGGCTGCCGCCACACGCACCAAGCCATCGACGCCGTGCAAGCCATTCAAGCCGATGTACCACTCGATACCAGCGAGATCGAATCGATCCGCCTATCGACCTACGGCTACGCCACCCGCCCCATCTTCCGCGTCGATCCCAATCCGCCATCGCGTGAAGTCGCCGGCTTGAGCATCCGCGTCTCCACTGCCGTCGCCCTCAAGCAGGGAACCGCCTGGCGCCACGACTTTGCCCTCTGGGACGATCCCGAAGTGCGCCGCCTGCGCAATCTAATCGATGTGCAAGTCGACAGCGAAATCGAAGCGCGCTATCCCGAATTGAACGGCTGCCGCCTGCAGATTACGCTGGCCGATGGCGCCACGCGCGAGAGCTACGTTCCCAATATGAAAGGCGAACCCGAATTCCGCATGACCGATTACGAAATGCGCGAGAAATTCCACATGCTCACGCGCGACCTTTTGCCGCCGGAACAAGCCGATGCCATCTACGCCATCTGCAATAACCTGGAATCGCTCGACTGCATCAGCGACCTGACCCAACTCTGCGCCGCCGCCGAACTGGCCGCCGTCTGACCTGTAGGGCACACCCTTGCAACTACTGAAAGTTTGTCAGGTTGAGCCTCCCTGTGCAGGACCTGTAGGGGCGACCCATTGGGTCGCCCGCCCAAGCGCAAGCCTTGAAGCGGCCTCCATTGGTCGCCCACTCGCAATCTCATGACTATATGGAAACAGCCAATGCAATAAGCTCAAGTATCTTTCTACCTTTCTCGCTTCAGCACATACCAGCCACTGTCGTCGGACCTAAGGAAACCGCTGACGATATAACCCGCATCCAGCAAATCCGTCATCGCCGCTCGTAGATACTGCTGCCATTTCTTGGCTCGCTGAATATCCACCTCCTTTAATTCAGCGATATTCCCCGGAATCTGAATGCCATAAATATCGGCACTTTGCAATTCTGGCCGCTCGCTCCGTAATCTGCCGTTCTTATCCACAAACACCAGTTTTGTAAAGTCTACATTTTCAAACGGACTAGCTCCCCCTCTCTCATTTTGGTGGAGGGGGCTGGGGGGTGGGGGCGGCGCCTCCAACTCCCACTGCGCCTCCAGCCGATCGCTCGCCAGCCCCGCGTTAATGCCATCCTGCATGACGCCATAATGATCGACCGAGTATCCGCGCGCCGTCACGCCCAGCCGATTAAAATTGAAATTCGCGTTGCCAGCCTGCATCGGGTCGAATGTCCACGCCATCCAACGATAACCCTGCGCCAGCGCCCACTCGCGCTGCGCCAGCTTCAATTGCAGGCCAATGCCCTGCCCCTGGAAATCCGGATGAACGCCCGCCATATGCGACCACAACCAAAGCTCGCCAGCGCGCAGCGTCCCGAATCCGAAACAGAAGCCTACCAGTTGCTCCCTCATCCGGTGGTGGCTGTGACTACGCGCCACGACGTGGCAGTGTCTACGCGACACTGCGCCTATCACTCCCCCGCCGCTATGCGCTATCGCGCGTAATGTATGCGGCGAGCTGACTTCGATATCGTGCATCCGCCAGACCGCCTTCTGCAGGTCGACGGTCGCCGAAAGATCGTCCATATCGATCAGTTGTCGAATCACAATGTCGCGGACCATAGTCAGCTCGTTCGCTGCAAATTGAACGCCAGTGATAATAGCGCGAGCGCGTCCTGACCGCAAAGCGCGGGTCATTTTGCAATCCTTCGCTGCCGTCTTATAATCGGAGCGTGCGCCAATTGCTTCCCATCGCCTTAGGCTTTTGGAGCGAAATCTTGCCACACGAGCGACTTTACTCGTCAGTATTAGATGCCATCGGCAATACGCCCCTGGTTGAACTATCGCGGATCACCCGCAGCCACCGAGGGCGCATCTTCGCCAAGGTCGAATTCCTTAACCCTGGTTACTCCAAGAAAGACCGTATTGCCCTACAAATGATTGAAGACGCCGAAGCGGACGGCATGCTCCGCCCCGGTGACACCGTCGTTGAGCTTACCAGCGGCAATACCGGTTCCGGCCTGGCGATAGTCTGCGCCGCCAAGGGTTACCACTTTGTCGCTGTGATGTCTCGCGGCAATTCGATCGAACGCGCCCGCATGATGACCGCCCTCGGCGCAGAAGTCGTGCTCGTCGATCAATGCCCCGATTCCACCCCGGGCGAAGTCTCCGGCGCAGACCTGGCGCGCGTCGAAGACCAAGCGCGTGAGATCGTGCGTCAACGTGGCGCCTTTCGCGCCGATCAATTCCAGCTCACTGGCAACGCCCGCGCCCACTATCGGCATACCGCGCCGGAAATTATGAGGGCAGTGGCGCATAGACACAGCCACGACTCCGGCGGCATCGACGCCTTCTGCGATTTCATCGGCAGCGGCGGATCTTTCGCTGGCTGCGCCAAATATTTCAAAGAATGCGACTCCGCTATTCAATGCTATATCGTCGAACCACTGGGGGCAGCCGCCTTCGCTGGCGAGACGGTTACGTGCCCCAACCACAAAATCCAGGGCGGCGGTTACGCTATGTCCGATTTGCTCCAGATCGATCGCGCGCTGGTCGATGGCTTTCTGCAAGTTTCCGATGCCGACGCTGCCGATATGGCGCGCCGCCTGGCAAAAGAAGAAGGCCTCTTCGCCGGCTTCTCCTCTGGCGCCAACCTCGCCGCCGCGCTGCAACTCCTTGAGGGGTCGCACCGGGGCGCGCGCATCGCCATCCTGCTTCCCGACTCCGGCTTGAAATATCTCAGCACAGATCTCTGGACCTGAATCATGAGCGATACGCCACCGCAAGAAGACATCGTCCGCTGGATCCGCCACCACCACGAATCCCTCTCGCCCAGCCAGCGAAAGGTCGCCCAGTTCCTGCTCGAAGGCGGCATCAACGTCATGCACTTGACCATCATTGAAATCGCCGACGCCGTCAGCGTAAACTCCTCGACCGTAGTGCGCACAGCGCAGGCGCTCGGCTTCGAAGGCTTCCCCGAGTTGCAATCGATCCTGCGCAAGCAATTCCTCAACCAAGCCAAAATCGCCCAGCGCATGCAAATCGGCTCGCAGCAACTGCTGGAAGAACTCTCAGCGGACGATCAAGAAGACGCGCACTTGCTCAACACCGTGCTACGCGATGAAGTGCAAACCTTGCTCGACCTGCCGCAACACGTCCCCACCCATATCTTTGACCAAGCCGTAGACATGATCGACCGCGCCGGGCATGTCTACATCATCGGCTTGGGCGCGTCCTTCCCGCTCGCGCTCAATTTCGGCATCGTCCTGCGTTACATCCGCCCCCATACCACCGTGCTCACGCCGGGCATCGACCCCATCCCCGCCCAGTTGACACCCCTGAAAGAAGGCGACCTGATCTTTGCGCTCTGTTTCGCCCGCTATACTCGCGAGACCCTCACCGTTATGGAGGTCGGCGCGCAACGCGGCGCCGCCGTGCTGACCGTCACCGACAGCCACGTGTCGCCCGCCGCCACCCGCTCCAATCTCGCCCTGATCGTGCCCTTCCGCCCGCGTCTCTACAGCAACACCGTGGTGCACTTCGCCCTTCTTGACGCGCTCCTCGGCGCCCTCTCCCTGCGTTATCCAGAGAAAACGCGCGAGCGTCTCGAAAGCCTCGAAGAGCTCTATCAGCAATTTAACCTGCTCACGCTCAAAAGCGACTGACCAGATACCAGAAATGTAGGGGAGACTGGCGGTCAGTGTCGGCGGTCAGTGTCTACGCGACCTACGCGACTTACGCGACTTATCAAGTCGCACGCCAAAGCGCAAAATCTGTAGGGGCGACCTATTAGGTCGCCCGCCAAACCACGGAGTTTCCGGGTGCGCTCTTCTAGCCCGCACGCCAAAAGACAAAATCTGTAGGGGCGACTCTGTGAGTCGCCCGCCGCCGCGATCTATGCCCGCACATTCGGATCCAACGCGTCTCGCAGCGCATCCCCGATAATATTCAATATCAGCACGACCAGCGTAATCGTCATGCCCGGAAAAACGGCGATCCACCATTGAGTCCGCAAGTAATTCCGCCCGTCCGCCAGCATCGCCCCCCACTCCGGCGTCGGCGGCCGCACACCCAAACCGAGGAAGCTCAAACTCGCGCCCGCCACAATTGCGCCCGATACGCTCAAAGTCGTCAGGACGATCATCGGACCCAATACGCCCGGCAAAATATGAAAAAACATAATGCGCAGCGAACCTGCGCCCATGCCGCGCGCCGCCACCACATACTCCATCTCGCGGATCGAAAGTGTGATCCCGCGGATCAAACGTGAAAATGTCGGCAGCGAGAAAAACGCGATCGCGATAATAACAATGCTAATGTTAGACCCAAGCAGGCTCACTAGAAAAATTGCCAGAATCAGCCCGGGAAATGCCAAGATCAAATCCATCACCCGCATAATCACATTGTCCGCCAAGCCACCGAAAAATCCAGCGATCAAACCGAGCGGCGTACTGACGCTGACAGCCAGACCTACGGACAAAAATCCCACCATCAGCGACACGCGTCCCCCGTAAAGCACGCGGCTCATAATATCTCGGCCCAGCTTGTCCGTGCCGAAAGGATGAAGCAGCGACGGCGCTTGATTCCGCTCTGGCGTACTCTTGCCGATCGGGTCGTAGGGCGTCACCTGCGGCGCGAACAATATCGCCAGCAGCATCAACAGCAGGCAAAACAGCCCGAACAGCGCCACCCGGTTTCGAACAAACTTGAGCAGCGCCCGCTGATACAAACCATCGGGACGCCCGCGCTCCCGCGCAAGAGCGGCGCTAGGCATAACGTATCCGCGGATCGACGAAGGCGTAGATGATGTCGACGATCAAATTGACGAAAACAAAGGAGGCCGCCACCAAAATCACAGCGCCCTGAATCATCGGGTAATCGCGATTGCTGATGGCGTCAATCGCCGCCCGCCCAACACCCGGCAAACCAAATATGCTCTCAGTGATCACCGCGCCCCCCAGCAGCCCGCCGACGGATAAACCGACTACGGTAATCACCGGAATCAGCGTATTGCGCAGCGCATGTCGCACCAGTACCCGCCGCCTCGTCAACCCCTTTGCCCGCGCCGTCCGCACATAATCCGTGCTCAGCACTTCAATCATGCTTGAGCGCGTCAATCGAGCGATCAGCGCGCTCTGCCCTACCGCCAAGGTCGCCACCGGCAAGACAAAATGCCGCCAACTGCCCGTGCCTTGCACCGGCAGCACGCGCAAGCCCACCGAGAATATCAGAATCAGCATCAACCCCAGCCAAAAGGTCGGGATGGAAAAGAAAAATACCGTCAGCACAATGCCGACATTATCAATCCAAGTGCGCTGATTTACCGCCGTAATGACGCCGATGACCAGCCCAATAGAGGTGCCAATGGCGACGCTGAGGAAAGTAAGCGTCGCCGTGAAGGGGAACGCTCTGACGATCACACGCATGACCGGTTCGCGAAACTTGACCGAGCGACCCAAATCACCCCGCGCGAAGTCGCGCAAAAAGATCAGATACTGCTCGACTACCGGACGATCCAATCCCAGCTTCCGGCGGATAATCTCAATCTGCTCGGGCGACGCCCGATCACCAGCCATAATCTGCGCCGGATCGCCCGGCAGCGCCACCCGCAGCATCACGAAGACGACTGTCGTCACCGCCAGGATCAAGGGAAATGCAATCGCAATCCGCCGCAGGATGTACTGGCTCAATCGGGCGTGCCCTCCGCTACGTATGTCCCAATAGGGCGACTCACCGCCGCGCGTAGACACTGCGGGTCAGTCGCCCCTACAGTCTTCAATTTCAAAGATGCTTGTAGGGGTCAGCCGGTGGCTGACCCTCTAAAGCATTGCCAAGCTTCAATCATGACCTCCCCCTCTCCATTGCGATGGGGAGGGGGTCGGGGGGAGGGGTTGGTTTCCCCCTACTCCACCTCAAAGTACGCATTCCAGTACAGGAAGCTCGTATCCGGATGAATGCTCCAGCCCATCAATTCCGCGCGCACTCCCGTCAGCGCCGGCGGCACCGCCAAATAGACCCAGGGCGATGCCTCAATGATGTACGTGCTCACCGCCGTCACCGCTTCATAACGCAAGTCCGGATCCAACTGCGAATCGGCCGCCACCAGTAAATCGGTCAATTCATCGGTCGAGAACCAGGCGCGATTGCTGCCGCCCTTGCGTTCCGGATCAAAGAAATAGGTCAAGATGCTGGGATCCTGATACCCATAAAGCAGCAGGAAGAGGTCATGCTCGCCCGTGGTCGTCAGGTCGATCAGCGCCGAAAACTCCAGTACATCAATTTGCAGCGGGATGCCAACGGCGCGCCATTGCGCCTCCAGCACTTCCGCTTGCCGCAGCCATTCATCCGGCGACGCCGTCGCCAGCGGCACGGTCCAGTCATTACCGTCAGGGTCCTCGCGCAAACCATCGCCATCCACATCAACATAACCCAACTCATCCAGCATCGCGCTCGCTTTCTCTGGATCAAAGCTCGGCGCAATCGCGTTCAAGTCCGGGTTGTGCCCCCAGATGGTCGGGGGCAGCGGCTGATACAGCGGATCCGCCAAGTCGTCCCAAGCCAGCGTCACAAACTCCTGCCGGTCGGTGGCATAAGCGAAAGCTTTGCGCAAATCCGGATTCGTCCAGGGATCCTTGGATGTGTTGAAACCGACATAGCGGATCTGGCTCAGCTTCGCCACATGCACATCAATGTCCGGGTTCGCTTCGGCGTCAGCCAGGTTCTGCGTCGGGATACCAGCCAGCGATATTTCACCAGTCTCCAAAGCAGCCAGAACCGTTTGCTCCTCACCGATGAATAGGATCTGCAGCTCGTCAAGGAAGACTGGACCCGGGTGATCATACAATTCAGGCGGCGCCCAGGTGAAATCTGGATTGCGCTCGAACAGCGCATAATTGTCCGTAACCAACTCCTTCAGAATGAAAGGTCCGCCACCGACCGGATTGGTGCCGAAGTCGTCCGGTCCGATTGCCTCATACCCAGTCGGCGACACTATCTCCAAACCAGCGAGCACGAAGAACAGCGGCGCATGCGGCGAATTCATGTGCATCGTGAAGCTGTAGTCGCCCACGATTTCGATGTTGTCCAGCAGCGTGATCAAAGCGCGGCCCGTCGAAGCAGTCGATTCCGGATCGGCATACTTCTCCAGATTCCACTTCAGCGCCTCGGCGTCAATCGGACTGCCATCGGTGAAGGTGGCGCCTTCAATCAAGTGAATCGTCAAGGACTTGGAATCTTCCGACACTTCCCAGGTATCCGCCAGGTAGCCGACATAGCTCATGTCCAAGGCGCGCGAAAACAGCGTCGGATACAGGGCATAATGCGGCCAGCTATGCCAGGACGAGACAAATGGATCGAACGACGTATTCGAATTGGCATCGGCCACCACCAGGCGTCCGCCTTTGCCCGCCATAATGTCGTCTTGCGCCAGCGCCGCGCCGCTCATCGTGACCAGCGTAATCATGAGCAATAGCAATACTGCGTTTCTTAACTTGTACACGTCTTATGCCTCCTGAATTGTTTCAACGTTACGAAGAGAAGCTTTCCCGTAATCTGTCGTTACAACCTCCCCTCGTCGCTCAACTCGCGTCGGCAAATTCGTCATAAACGGCGCGGCCAATCTCACCCATCGCCGTCTCAACTTCAAACACGCGCTGATGATGCGCCGCCGGCTTATTCCAATACGGCGCTTCATCCCATTCCGTAAACAGCGACAATATCACATGATTCTCATCGCTGACGCTGATGATACCGCAGTCGTTGCGGATGCCGCCAATCGTGCCGGTCTTGCTCGCGACTTTGACGCCGAGCGGCAGAAAGCGCGCGATGCGGTGCTTGTACTGCTGCTTGCGCAAGATCTCAAAGGCGACCGCTCGCACATCCTGCGGGAACAAATCACCGTACATTATATGCAGCAGTTCGTTCATCGCATTGGCTGTGCTGACGTTATTCTCCGCCCCCTTGTTGAACGCCAGTCCATCGCGCAGGATATCGTTCTTCGTCGTCCACTTGACCAGCTCTTCCAATGGTAAATCCGCCATCTCGGGCGGAAAGGCAAAACGCAGCAACTCCTTGCACTTCCACTTGAAGAAGATGTCGCTCAAACCGAGCTCGTGCATATAGCCTTCGATGACGCTCGCCCCACCCAGGTAATCCACCATAATATCAGTCGCCGTATTGTCGCTGATGATGATCATCAAGGTCAGCAGGTCGCGCACGGTCGGCTCCAGCCCGCTCTCAAAGTAGGGTAAGATGCCGCTGCCCATGCTCTTGTCTTCATCGGCCAAGGGCATACGCGTATCGAGGCTGATCGCGCCATCCGCCAACTGCTTGCAGGCTGTCGCCAAAATGGGAATCTTGAACGTGCTCGCCATCGGGAAAGGTACATCGCCATCGACATCCAGCCGCCTGCCAGACTCAATATGCCATACCGCGACTCCGGCCTCTATATCCGCCTCGGTGATGATAGCCTGAATTCGCTCTATGAGGCTCATCGCGCCACCGCCTTCCCATAGGGATATTTGTCAATCCAGCGCCGCTTCGCCTCTTCCAGTCGGTCGCGCCGCACCTCGACGCCGATGCCATATCCCGCCGGCACCGCCAAGCTGCTGTCGGCGCCAAGCACAAAGGGCGGCTCACTGATATCCGCGGCGAAATAGCGATCAGTCGCCGAGATATCCGACGGCAGATTGACCGCTGGCAGCGAAGCCAAAGCGACATTCGCCGCCCGCCCTACACCCGTCTCCAGCATGCCGCCAATCCACAGCGGCAGCTCATTTTCAACGCAAATGCGATAAATCTCGAGGCACTCGCTGAATCCGCCAACCCGCGCCGGCTTCAAATTGAGGATGCCAATCGCCCCCACCTGCAGCGCAATACGCAAATCACTCGCCGACTTGACGCTCTCATCCAGACAGATGCGCGTCTGCAAGCGCTTTTGCAGTTTCCCATGCTCATAGATGTCATCATGCGAAAGCGGCTGCTCAATCATCAGCAGATCAAAGACATCCAGCTGCGCCAAATGATCGGCGTCCTCCAGGCGATAATCGCTGTTGGCGTCAAGCATCAGCAGGATATCGGGGAATTCGGCGCGCACCGCCCGCGCCACCTCCACATCCCAGCCGCGCTTGATCTTCAGCTTGACGCGCCCATAACCCTGTTCCAACCGGCTGCGCACGACATCCACCGTTGCTTCCAGCGATGGCTGTATGCCGATGCTGACGCCAACCGTCGCTTTTCCCTCGGATTCATGCCCTTCCGGCGCGCAATGCGCAAACAAGTCAGTCAAGCGCATATCGTTTGCTTTGGCGAAAGCATCCCAAACCGCCGCCTCCAAACCGGCGCGCGTATGATGATTGCCGCGGAATCGCCGGATCAGAGCCGGAAACTCTCGCGGATCGCCTATGCTCGCGCCAATCACTGCCGGCACCATGAACTCCCTAAGCATATGCTCAGCCGTCGCCGCCGTCTCATGACCATATCCGGGCCACAATTCAATCGAGCACTCGCCCCAACCGATGGCGCCGGCCTCGGTCCTCAATTCCAAGAGCACCGCCACCTTATCGGTCTCAGCGCCAAAGCTGGTCTCAAATGGCGCGAGATACGGCAACAGTACGGTATGCAGTTCAATGGATTGTATTGTTATCGTATTCACGTCAGCTTCCTTCGTCTGCTATAAAGCCCTCCCCTCGCGCGGTCGCCGTTCGGGCGAGAGCAGCGCTGATTATAACAACTCGACTTGCCCTCGCAATGAGCGCTGCAAGATTTCTTGCCTTTTGCCCGCCTACGGTCTATATTCTGCATCGAGTGTATAGACGCACGCGCGCCAATGCCGCCACCCACGCAAAATACCTTGTGCCGCGTGCTGATTGGCTCCCCCTCCATGATGCTTCGGGGAGGGGGCTGGGGGGCGGGGTTGGCTGGCCGCAACGTAAACAGTGGCGCCCAACCAGATCGCCCGCCTAAGCGCAGCCATGTCATTCGGTCAGCAACATTCGAAGGGTCGCAAGTGAGAGTCTTCGCTGGTGGCATCGCAACCGAAACCAATACCTTCTCGCCATTGCCCACCGGAATGGCCGACTTTGAAGTTATCCGCGCCGCCGATTTGGACACGGACGCCAATCTCGGCGGCTTCGGCGGACCCTTTAATATTTTCCGCCGCCGCTGCCAGCAACGCGGTTGGGAATACACGTTCAGCCTTTACGCCTTCTCCCAACCCGCCGGCACCACCGTGCGCGCCGCTTACGAAAGCCTGCGCGATGAACTGCTCGACGATCTCAAAGCCGCCATGCCGGTCGACATTGTCCTGCTGCTCCTGCACGGCGCCATGGTGGCGGAAGGCTACGACGACTGCGAAACCGATATCGTCCAGCGCGTCCGTGAAATCGTCGGACCGGCTGCCAAAATCGGCGTCGAGCTCGACCTGCATTGTGACCTCACGCAAGAGACCATCGACGCAACCGACGCCGTCGTCATTTTCAAGGAATACCCGCATATCGATATCAACGACCGCGCCGAAGAGCTTTTCGCCATCATCGCTGACGCCGCCGAAGGAAAGATCAACCCAACCATGGCGATTTACGACTGCCGTATGATCGGCCTCTACCTGACACCCTTTGAACCGATGCGCGGCTTCGTCGACGCTATGATCGCCCGCGAAAAAGACCCCGGCGTGCTCTCGCTCTCGCTCGCCCACAGCTTCCCTTGGGCTGACGTTCCGACCTGCGGCGCTTACATGCTGGCAATCACCGATGACGATCCCGCTCTAGCTGACCAGCTCGCGCGCGAATTCGGCGAACGATTCTTCTCCATCCGTCACGCCACCGACCCGCCATCGCTGCCCCTCGACGAAGCGCTGGACAAAGCGCTTGCCGTCGAATCCGGCCTCGTTGTCATCGCGGATCAAGCGGACAATGCCGGCGGCGGCGCGCCCAGCGACTCCACCTTTGTGCTCCGCGCCCTGCTCGATCGCGGCGAGACGGATGCCGCCCTCGGCATGATCTGGGATCCGGTCGCCGTCAGCATCGCCATGTCCGCCGGCGGAGGCGCCACGTTAGACCTGCGGCTGGGTGGTAAATTGGGACCCATGTCTGGCGACCCGCTTGACCTGCGCGTCACGGTAACCGGCATCATCCCTGATATGAAGCAGCAATGGACCCAGAGCGAAGGTCCCGTTGCTGTCGACTGCGGCGATGCCGTGGCGCTGCATTGCCGAGGCATCGACATCATCGTCAACAGCCGGCGCGGTCAAGTTTTCAGCCCGGTCGTCTTTTCCAACTTCGGCATTGATCCCAAATCCAGGCGCCTGCTCGTCGTTAAATCAACCCAGCATTTCTACGCCGGCTTCGCGCCAATCGCCGACGAGATCATCTACATGGCCGGTCCCGGCGCTATTCCGCCAATCTTCACCGAGATCCCCTACCAGCGCGCCGACCTGCACAAATATCCTTTCATTGATAATCCCTTTGCCTGATATGGAAGCGCTCCCCCACCCTAAATCCCTCCCCGTCGGGTCTGTGTCTACGCGACCCCAAAATGAGGGAGGGACTTGCACAAAGACAAATTCCCCTTCCCTCTTTATGGGGGAAGGGGTTAGGGGATGGGGGTCATGAAAATTGCCGCCGCCGGCATCGCCATCGAATGCGCCACCTTTTCGCCCCTGCCATCGGACCTGTCCGACTTCAATCTGCTGCGCGGCGCTGACCTGCTTTCGCGTTATCCCTTCGCCGCTCGATATGCCGATATCAACTTCGTGCCCGTCATGCATGCGAATGCCCTACCCGGCGGAGTCTTGCGCCGCGCCGTATATGACGACCTCAAAGCTGAGATCATCGCCGGTTTGCGCGCTGCCGCTCCCTGGGATGCCGTCTATCTCGATATGCACGGCGCCATGGCCGTCGAGGGTCTCGACGATGCCGAAGCCGACTTCATCAGCGCCGTCCGCCGTGTCGTTGGTACGAGCTGTCTCATCAGCGCCAGCTACGACCTCCATGGCAATCTTTCCGCCGCGATCATGGATCAGCTTGACCTACTAACCGCCTATCGCACCGCGCCCCACGAAGACGCCCTCGAGACCCGCGCCCGCGCCTTCGACCTGCTCGTCAATTGCCTGCGCGCGGACACTCGCCCGGTCAAAGCCTTCATACCGATCCCACTGCTGCTTTCTGGCGAACGCACCATGACCATCGTTGAGCCGGGCAGAAGCGTATACGCCGAGATCGAGAACGTCATCGACGGTCATAATGTGCTCGACGCTTCTCTCCTCGTCGGCTTCACCTGGGCTGACCAAGCGCGCAGCCAAGCCTCCGCCGTCGCCCTCGGCTTGGACGAAGAGGCAACTTGGTCCGCTGCCCGGGTACTGGCAGCCGCCTACTGGGACGCCCGCCACGATTTCAACTTCGGCGTGCCCACCGGCAGTACCGACGAGTGCATCAAAATGGCGCTGGAATCAACGGCGTCAACCGTCTTCTTGACCGACTCCGGCGACAACGTGACCGCCGGCGCCGCTGGCGATTTGCCCTATGTCCTGGAAAGACTGATGTCTAATGGTGTTCCCAAAACGCTCTTCGCCAGCCTGGCCGATGCCACCGCCGTCGACGCCTGTTTCGCCGCCGATCTCGGCGCAAGCCTGGCGCTATCGCTCGGCGGAAAACTGGATCCCGTCCATGGCAAGCCTTTGCCCGTCAGCGGCATCGTAAGAAAACTGCACGAGAGCGCAACAAGCGGCCGCCAGGTCATCCTCGCCATCGACAATATAGACCTCATCCTCACCGAACGAAGACTGGCATTTACCACATTGGCGCAATTCACCGAGCTGGAAATCGATCCGCTCCACTATCGCATCGTCTGCCTGAAACTAGGCTATCTCTTCCCCGATTTTCAACGCATCGCGCCGGACGCGATCATGGCGCTCAGCCCGGGCGCCGTCAACGCCCAGCCCGAGAACCTACCCTTCCATCAGATCCAGCGCCCCATGTTCCCCTTCAACCGCGACTTCGACTGGTCGCCCTGAACCGTAATCGGCCGCTTTACCGGGGCGACGAACGGACTGAGTCTACGTCACGAATGTAACCTACGGCGTCGCCCGCATCAGTGTACCGGCTCGGTCGATTGCCTTCTCGCGGAAGCCTCGGGAAGGGGTTTGCTGGTTGGTCTTACCAAGGGTGGCGAGAATCATAAAGAGGGTGCGTACGGGCGAGCCGGTGGCTCGCCCCTACAGCTCGTTGGTCGTGCGGACATGGGATAGAAACGCGGACGCGGTGATTTTAGCCTCCCCCCAATTGCTATGGGGGACCGAGGGGGGTTGGCGGCGCGGGGTTGGCTACAACAAATCCACCGCATCCAACCCCAACTCGCGCACCCGCGCATTAAAATCCGATACCGTCTCGCCCAAATCCGTGCGCGCATAATTGAGTTGCCCGTCAAGCTCGTCGCTCAACTGCGCAAACACCTCGCGCGCTTGCTGTGGCGGCGCGAAATCGGCGCTGTCCACCGATTCAAACAGCGCGTTAAACTTTTCATGCAAGCCGCTGGCATACAACTGCGATTCGGTAAAACCTACATTAATCAACTCGGGCAGCCGTCTCTCGACCTCGGACGCAATCTCCTTGGCTGCCCGTTGCAGCGCCTCATCATCCGATCGCGCCGCCCAGGCTTTCACCTGACGTTTCAGCCGCACCAGCTTGTTGACCAACTCGTTGTTCTGCGACAGCCGGTCGCGGATCGCCAGCAGCATATCAAACTGCCGTACGAAATCTTCGCTGGTCGTCTCAACCCGCGGATCGGCTCGCACTTCAAATCGCTGGCGGCAACTCACTCCAGGCACTACCAACTCAGCTACATACTCACCGGGCACAACCAGCGGTCCGTCAGGACGCTCCCACCAGCCGTCCACGCCTTCAACTTCGACCGTGCCCGGATAACGCATATTCCACTCAAAGCGATTGATGCCCGCAACAGCCGACAGCTCTCCATCGGCTGCGCTGCTATAGCTTCTTATCAATTCGCCATCGGAGTTGCGGAAATTGATCGTGATCGCCGCATCAGTCTCAGCCGCCAGGTGATACCAAAACACGATGCCTTCGCGCGGATTCGCGCCGGCGTTCAGCAGTTGCGGCCGATCCGAATCGGCGCGATTCACAAACGCGACCACGCTCGTGTCGATGCGACCGAAATCGACGGTATCGGCCGGATAGCTCGAACCCCAGCCGCCAAAAGTATAATAGACGCGCATTCGCGCCTTTGGCGCCGGCGCAAACAAATGGGCATTCGCCTCATCAAGTTCGCCCTGCGCCTGATGCAACGACGACAGATCATCCAGTATCCAAAACGAACGTCCATGCGTGGCCACGACCAGATCGCGGTCCTTGATGACCAAATCGTGAATCGGGCAGACCGGCAGGTTTCCGCGCATCAGCTGCCAATTCCCCCCATCATCAAACGAGATATAGACGCCCGTCTCAGTCCCGGCGTAGAGCAGTCCTCGCCGGTTCGGATCCTCGCGAATCACCCGTGTGAATTCATCGTCGGGTATCCCCTTCGTGATCGCCGTCCAGCTTTCGCCATAATCCGTCGTCTTGTACAAGTAAGGCTTGCAGTCATCCAGCTTATACCGCGTCGCCGCGACATAAGCCGCGCCCGCCTGATGCGCCGACACATCAATAATGCTGATCAGCGCCCACTCTGGCAGATCGGGCGGTGTAATTTCCCGCCAGGTCTTGCCGGTATCGCGCGATATATGAACCAGCCCATCATCCGTTCCCGCCCAAAGCACACCAGCCTCATGCGGGCATTCCGCCAGCGCGAAAATATTGCAGTAGACTTCCGCACCCGTGTTGTCCCTCGTGATCGGACCGCCAGACGCCTTCAGCTTCTCCGGATCATTGCGCGTCAAGTCCGGGCTGATCACCTCAAAGCTGGCGCCCAGATTGGTTGAACGGTGCAGATGCTGGCTGCAGACATAAAGCACATCCGGGTCATGCTGGGAAAACATGATCGGGAATGTCCATTGGAAACGGTACTTCAAGCGCTCGGCGCCAACGCCCCAGCCATACAATTCAGGCCAAGCGGTGATGATCCAGCGCTGCCCGGTGCGATGGTTGTACATCGTCATGTGGTCGTTGTAGGCGCGCTGCCCGGTTGGTCCCGATGCCACCACAATATCCGGATCATCCGGCTTGATGGCGATATAGCCACTTTCGCCGCCGCCCGGTGAATGCCAGTCCCGCTCATGGATCGCCCCATCCACCGACGCGCTGGGCACCGTGATCGCCGTATTGTCCTGCTGAGACCCGTACACGCGATAGGGAAAGCGATCATCGGTGCAGACATGATAAAGCTGCGCCGTCGGCTGATTATAAATCGACGACCAACTCTTGCCGCCATTGAAGGAGATGCAAGCGCCGCCATCGTTCCCTCGAACCATTCGCTGGTTGTCGGCCGGATCAATCCAGAGCGCGTGCTCGTCTCCATGCGGCGTCGGCATCGTCTCGAATCTCGCACCCGCATCGACTGACTTCCAAAGGTTGTAATTCTGAATGTAAACCGTGTCCGGATCCTGCGTATCCGCCGTGACATGCATGTAATACCAGGGCCGCGTCCGCAGCAGCGACTCCTCGCTCAGCCGAACCCAGCTCTCGCCATAATCATCGGAGCGAAATACCGCGCCGTCTTCCGCTTCGATACAAGCCCAAACCCGCCCCGCCTGAACCGGCGATACCGCCAGGCCGATCTTGCCCAGCAGTCCAGTCGGCAGCCCATTATTGCGCGTGATGTCCTGCCAACTGTCACCGCCATCGAAGCTGCGCCACAAGCCGCAATCAGGTCCCCCATTCTCCAGCTTGTGGGGATAACGCTGCGCCTGCCAGATCGCCGCGAACAGAATCCGCGGATTGTTCACATCCATTGCCACATCATGCGATCCAGCCCGCTCGCTCTTGTACAGCACCTTCTCCCAGCTGCCCCCGCCATCCAGCGAACGGAAAACGCCTCGCTCCTCGTTGGGACCAAAGGCATGTCCGAAGGCGGCGACATAAACATGGTCAGGATTACTAGGATGAATGACGATCTTGCCGATATGCCGCGAATCGCTTAAGCCTACATGCCGCCAACTAAGACCGGCGTCCTCCGACTTGTAGACACCATCGCCATGCGACACATTCCCGCGGATCGTGCTCTCGCCTGTACCCGTATAGATCACATTCGGGTCAGATTCCGAAACCGCCAGCGCGCCAATCGCCGCCGTGTTGAAATAACCATCTGAGATGCAGTGCCAATATTGCCCGCCATCGGTCGTCTTCCAAACACCGCCGGCGCAAGCGCCCATATAAAAGATCATCTTTTGCGACACATCACCGGCCACTGCCACCACCCGCCCGCCGCGATGGGGTCCGATGCAACGCCACTCCAGCTTGTCCAATAACTGCCTTCTGATTTCGTCCCTCTTGTCGTCACTCATACGCGCATATCCTCAATTGAAGTCGTCACCGAAGTTTACCCATTGCAATGGCTCTTCGCCATTTGCGCTCCCCCTCCGAAGGTCAGTGTCTACGCGACCTTGAAGCCTCTGCAGGACAGGACAGTTTTAATCTACCCCATCCCCGGCCCTTCCCCATAGCAATGGGGAAGGGTGACTCGTCTTTGAAGTTTTGAATTTGTCTACAGATTCGACTCATTTCATCAGCAAAAGACAAGTTCTCTCAAGGCGCTTCCCCTCTCCGATGCTTCAGAGAGGGGGTCTGGGGGTGGGGTTGGCTTATCCGCCAATGCGCGCAAAAGGTTTTGCCCCCGTGCCAAAAGTGTTATCATCTAAATGCGGCTTGCCATCTGTAAGAGTTCAATCTCGTGGTGGCGTGATGCGATCAATTGCTCTTTGAGCAATTCCAATTTTTGATCCGAATAGTACCGACAGGAGAAACTTGCCAATGTTAAGAAAACTAACCCTTCTCACCGTTCTGCTCATCGCCATCAGCGCGCTGGGCCTCGTCTCAAGCCAGAGCATGTATAACGAAGCGCCGTCATTGGCGGAGATGGTCGCCGCCGGCGAGCTCCCGCCGGCCGATGAACGCCTGCCCGATGAACCGTTGGTCATCGAGCCAGTCGAAGAAATCGGCCAATACGGCGGTACCTGGCGCCTGGTCGATAACAACGACAGCAACGGCTGGACGCAGATGACCGTCAACGTCGAAGGATTTCTGAAGTGGAACCGCGATGTCAACGGCTTCCGCCCCAATATCGTAACCAGTTGGGAATGGAACGACGAAGCCACCGAACTGACCGTCAACTTCCGTCAGGGCATCAAGTGGTCGGATGGCGATCCCATGACCGTCGACGATTATCTCTTCTGGTGGAACGATATGGTGCTGGACGAGAATGTGCCCGTGAACGCGCCCTTCGGCACCACCGTCCGCGGCGAGTTGATGTCGGTGGAAAAGATCGACGACTACACCCTGCACTTTAGCTTCCCCTACGCCAACCCGCTCTTCCTCGAATACAAGTCGCGCGGCGCCTACCACTCGTCGATTCATATCGTGCCCGAACACTATATGCGCGGCTTCCACCCGGCATACAGCGACGCCGAGGACGCCACTGAGCTGGTCAACCGCTACAACTTCGGCAGCCGCATGCACTATGCGGACAGACCGACGCTCTCAGCCTGGATGACCGTCGATTATGTCCCCAGCCAGCGCCTGGTGCTGGAACGGAATCCCTACTACTGGAAGGTCGATACCGAAGGCAACCAGTTGCCTTATATTGACCGGCTGGATATCGAGATTCCCCAAGGCAGCTCCACCGAACTGGTCGCGCTGAAGGGCATCGCCGGAGAACTGGATATGCAGGTGCGTGATGTGAACCTGCTGGATGTGCCGCTCGTGCTGGAAAACCAGGAAGCGGGCGATTACCGCGTCATCATGTGGAGCCGCGGCGATTACGCCTGGCCCTGGATCATCCCCATGTATGACTATCCCGACGAAGACATCCTTGATCTGATGTACATGAAGGAATTCCGCCAAGCGATGTCCCATGCCATCAACCGCGACCGCATCAACGAGATCACGTCCCTCGGCCTCGCCACCGCGCGTCAATTCTCCTTGAGCGCCGAAAGTCCCGAATTCCAGACGCCGGAGGGCCAGGAATTCTATCAGAAATGGGCGGCTTCCTACGCCAGTTACGATCCCGAATTGGCTGGCTCTCTGCTCGATAGCATCGGCGTGGTTGATGCCGACGGCGATGGCTGGCGCGATCGGCCCGATGGCACAGCGCTGGAACTCATCGTCGATATCCCCGCCACCGACACCGGCTCTATCGACCGCATGGACCTGGTCAAGGAAGACTGGGAAGCCGTCGGCTTGAAGACCGTGCTCAACATCATCGCCGGCGAACTGGTGAGCGCGCGTCACCTGGCGGGCGAAATAATGATCCGCGCCTGGGGCAGCGCCGCCGCCTGGGGCTTGGTCTCCGCCGCCACCGTCTGGACCCCGATTGAAGGCGTCACCTATTCAGTCGGCGGCGCCAGAATCGGCGACTATTACAATTCCGGTGGCGAACGCGGGGTGGCGCCACGGCCCGGCTCCATGCTGGAACAGCTACAGGATGCCTACACCGAGCTGATCAGCATCGTCGATCCCGACGAGCGCCAAGCCAGACTGCTGGAAGCCTATCAAATCCACATCGACGAAGGTCCCATCACCATCGGCACCATCGGCGAACATCCCAGCCCGGTCATCGTCAAGAACAACTTCCGCAATGTACAAGACTTCGGCTTGGTCGCCGGCTGGGATCTGGCTTTCCCCGGCACCGCCGATCCGGAACAGTTCTTCTTCGATCAAGACGGCTAATGACGTTTTGGGTGGGGGTACATATCCCCGCCAAGAATCCCTTCTCAGTGGTCAGCGTAGGCGCGACCTGCGCGGGCAGCGCGACGCGCGCGCTCCGTCGGGTCGCCCGCTATACAGCGTCTGACCGTTTTTTTCTGCAACCGGAAATATGTTATCATTTGATCAGGCGCGGCGATTGCAAATCAAGATTCTAGGAGGTGCGGCACAGCCGATAGCTAGAAAGAGTTATCGTACGAGGTCTTCACACTCGTACAAAAAAGGAGACTGTTAAAATGTTAAAGAAACTAACCCTTCTCACCGTCCTGCTCATCGCCATCAGTGCGCTGGGCTCCGTCTCAAGCCAGAGCATGTATAACGAAGCGCCCGCCCTTGCCGCTTTGGTCGCGGCCGGCGAGCTCCCGCCCGTCGACGAACGCCTGCCCGATGAACCGGTTGTCATCGAACCAGTCGAAGAAATCGGTCAGTACGGCGGCACCTGGCGCTCGATCGATAACAATAACGGCAACGGCTATACCCAGCAAGCGGTTAATGTCGAAGGTTTTCTGAAGTGGAATCGCGATCTTAATGGCCATCGCCCCAATATTGTCACGAGCTGGGAATGGAACGACGACGCGACCGAATTGACCGTCAATTTCCGCCAAGGCATTAAGTGGTCGGACGGCGATCCCATGACCGTCGACGACTATCTCTTCTGGTGGAACGATATGGTGCTGGATGAAGACGTGCCGGTCAACGCGCCCTTCGGCACCACCGTCCGCGGCGAATTGATGTCCGTCGAGAAAGTCGATGAATACACGTTGCAGTTCAGCTTCCCGTATCCCAACCCGCTCTTCCTCGAATACACGTCGCACGGCTCCTACCATTCGTCGATCCATATCGTGCCCGAACACTATATGCGCCAATTCCACCCCAAATACAGCGACGCCGAGGACGCCACCGAACTGGTGAACCGTTACAACTACGGCAGTCGTCTGCACTATGTGGACAGGCCAACGCTATCCGCCTGGATGACGGTGGACTTCGTTGATGGGCAGCGACTGGTCATGGAGCGCAATCCCTATTACTGGAAGGTCGATACCGAAGGCAATCAGTTGCCCTATATTGACCGGCTTGACATCCAAATCCCCGAAGGCAACGTCGCCGAGTTGGTCGTGCTTAAGGGCATCGCCGGCGAGTTGGACATGCAGACGCGCGGCGTCAACATGCTTGACATTCCACTGCTCCTGGAAAATCAGGAAGCGGGCGACTACCGCGTCATCATCTGGACCAACGGCGACTACTCCTGGCCCTGGATCATCCTCATGTATGACTATCCGGACGAAGGCATCGTTGATTTGATGTACACTAAGGAATTCCGCCAAGCGCTGTCCCATGCCATCAACCGCGACCGCATCAATGAGATCACGTCGCTTGGCCTCGGTACCGTCCGTCAGTTCTCCGCGCTCCCGCAAAGCGCCGAGTTCCAAACTGAGGAAGGCGCCGCTTTCCACCAGGAATGGAAAGCTTCCTACGCCAGTTACGATCCCGAACTGGCTGGCTCCTTGCTCGATGGCATCGGCGTTGTTGATGCCGATGGCGATGGCTGGCGCGACCGCCCCGATGGCACGGCGCTGGAATTGATCGTGGATATCCCGGCTTCCGACCCCAATACGATTGACCGCATGGATCTAATCAAGGAAGATTGGGACGCCGTCGGCTTAAGGACGGCGCTGAATGTCATCGCGCCCGAGGTGGTCAACGAGCGTCACCTGTCGGGCGAGATCATGATCCGCGCCTGGGGCAGCGCCGCCTTCTGGGGCCTGGTCTCAGCAACGACCGTCTGGACGCCAATCGAAGGCGTGACCTACTCGCTCGGTGGCGCGCGCATCGGCGAACACTATCAGTCCGGCGGTGAGCGTGGCGTCCCGCCGCGCCCCGGCTCTATGCTCGAGCGGCTTCAGAACGCCTACGCCGAATTGATCAACATTCTCGATCCTGACGAGCGCAACGCCAAACTGCTGGACGCCTATCGCATCCATATCGACGAAGGTCCGATCACGATAGGCACCGTCGGCGAGCATCCCAACGCCGTGATCGCCAAGAGCAACTTCCGCAACGTGCCCGATTGGGGCATGACCGCTAGCTGGGATATGGGCTTCCCCGGCACCGGCGACCCGGAACAGTTCTTCTTCGACCAAGACGGCTAATGACGTCCGCCCTGTTTGCCATCCGCCTTTCCCGTTCAATGGATAAGGGCATAGTAGAAGATTTGGCTCCGTAGGAGTCGAAAAAGTCTCCCTCCGGAGGTCAGTGTCTACGCGACCCATTGCGATGGGGGGAGGTTTAGAAGGGGGTAGATCACAGGAGGGGCGGAGTTGCCGCCATGGCCAGATACATCCTGCGCCGCGTCGTCGCCATATTACCGACGCTTATTCTTATCACAGTTTTCGGCTTCCTGGTCATGGAAGCCCCCTCCGGTGACTACGTCACTAGCTACATCGTCCGGCAATATGGTCACGGCAATACCGAAGCGGCAAGGATGGAAGACGAACTGCGCTCGTTTCTCGCTCTTGATCGCCCGGTCTACGAGCGCTTCGTCACTTGGATCGCCCGCTTCGCTCAAGGCGACTTCGGCGATTCCTTCGACCTGCGCCGCCCCGTCCGCGATATCCTGAATGACCGTATCGGCCTCACCCTCACCATCTCCCTGGCGACCTTCGCCATATCCTGGGGCATTGGCATCCCGCTCGGCGTCTACAGCGCCACCCATCAATATTCCAAAACCGACAACTTCCTGACCACCGTCACTTTTGTTGGCTTGGGCTTGCCCGACTTCTTGCTCGCCCTGGCTTTTCTCATCCTCGGCTGGCAATTGACCGGCGAGGTGCTCACGGGCTTGCAATCGGTCGAATACGTCGACCAGCCCTGGTCGCTCGCCAAGCTACTCGACCTGCTGAAACATATGGTGATACCCGTCTGCGCCGTCGTCATCACCGGCACCGCCTGGGTCATGCGCGTCATGCGCGGCAACCTGCTAGATCAGTTGGGCCGCGACTATATCGTCACCCTGCGCGCCAAGGGCGTTCCCGAAGGAGTCATCATCTGGAAACACGCCGTCAAAAACTCGCTGCACCCGCTGATCGCCGCCCTCGGGCAGACGCTTGCCTGGCTGATCAACGGCTTCACCATCACCAGCATCGTGCTTGAGCTGCCAACCATCCAAACCGTTTACCTCAACGCCACCCTGCAGCAAGACGTCTACCTCGCCGGCACGATTCTTATCTTGATCGGTTTTCTCGTCCTAATCGGTACGCTTCTGGCCGATATCATCCTTGCCTGGATGGACCCGCGCATCCGCTATGAATAATGAGCATGACCGGAGGCAAATTGGGCTATTCATACAAAGGGAACTTCTTGTTCATGACTTCTTTGCGGAATGATCTCCGCCGGGCTCACACGCTCGGACGAGGAGTCTCCCCTCCCCAAAGCGTTGGGGAGGGGCCGGGGGAGGGGTTGTAACGCCGGATGCTTTCGCCTGAATCTCCGCTTGACCAAGTCGCATACACTGATTCCAACGCTGAAGAAACCGCCGTCATCTCCGTCCGCCGCCTGATGTGGCTGCGCTTCAAGCGCAACCGCCTTGCGCTCATCGGCAGCGTCGTGCTCATCGTTATGTACCTCTCCGCCATCTTCGCCGGCTTCATCGGTCCCTACGGACTGCGCGAAACCCACGAGAAATTCCCCGCCTCGGCGCCGCTCCTGCCTCGCTTCATCGACGAAGAAGGCAACTTTGGTTTCCGCCCATTCGTCTACGCCATGGAATCGAAAGTAGACACCAAGACTTTCAAGCGCGTTCTGACGCCCAACACCGAAGTGAAACACTACCTTCACTTCTTCGCCAAGGGCAGTCCTTACACCATCCTCGGTTTCATTGAAACCGATATTCACCTCTTCCATGTCAACGAACCCGCCAGAGTATTCCTGCTCGGCACCGACAAACAAGGACGCGATCTCTTCTCCCGTATCTTTTATGGCGCCCAGGTCTCGCTGACCGTCGGGCTCGTCGGCGTCAGCATGAGCTTGATATTCGGCACCCTCATCGGCATCGCTGGCGGCTATTTCGGCGGCCTCTTCGATGACGTTTCTCAGCGCATCATTGAAGTGCTCATCTCCTTCCCCCAGATACCACTCTGGCTGGCATTGGCGGCGTTAATACCACCAACCTGGACATCAGTGCAGCGCTTCTTCGCCATCTCGATTGTGCTCTCCCTCGTGAATTGGGGTGGGCTCTCGCGTCAGGTCCGCGGCATGGTCTACGCGCTGCGCGAAGAAGATTATGTAATCGCCGCCCGATACGCCAGCGCCTCCAACTGGCGCATCATCACCAAGCACCTGCTGCCCAATACCTTGAGCCATATCCTGGTCGTTGCCACAATTTCCATCCCTGCTATGATCCTGGGCGAAACCGCCCTCAGCTTCCTTGGACTCGGCATTCAGCCTCCCATGACCAGTTGGGGACTCCTGCTCAATCAGGCGCAGCATACCCGCGTGCTCATCCAGCAGCCTTGGCTCTTGACGCCCGCGCTCTTCGTCGTCGCCACCATCATATCCTTCAACTTCCTGGGCGATGGGCTGCGCGACGCCGCCGACCCCTTCTCAAACTGAGCGCCGCGCCATGCACTCGAATCTGCTCGAAATCACCGACCTCAAAACGCACTTCTTCACCGAGCAAGGCGTCGTGCCCGCCGTCGATGGCGTCAGCCTGCAAATCAAACGCGGGGGTACCCTCGGCCTGCTCGGCGAGAGCGGCTGCGGCAAATCGGTAACCGGCTACTCCATCCTGCGCCTTGTACGTCCACCAGGCAGAATCGTCGGCGGCGAAATCCGCTACTACGGACGCGAAACCGCCAAAGGCGAAGACCTGACAGCGCATAATGACCGCAGCGAAGAACTGCGCCAGGTACGCGGCGCTGAAATCGCCATGATCTTCCAGGAGCCGATGACCTCGCTTGATCCGCTATTCACCGTCGGCAGCCAGATCATGGAAGCCATCCTCTACCATCAAGCCGTAACTAAAGCCGAAGCGCGCAAAATCGCCATCGAAACGCTCGATCGCGTGCGTATGCCGCAACCGGTAACTGTGATGCAAAATTATCCCCATCAGCTCTCCGGCGGCATGCGTCAGCGTGTCATGATCGCCATGGCCCTCTCCTGCCAGCCCAAGCTGCTTATCGCCGACGAGCCAACCACCGCTCTCGATGTCACTACCGAAGCGCAAATCCTAGAACTGATGCGCGAACTGCAAGACGAATTGGGCATGGCCATCCTGTTCATCACCCATGACCTGGGCGTAATCGCCGAGATGGCCGAAGACGTCGCCGTGATGTACCTGGGCAAAGTCGTCGAGCGCAGCGATATCGAATCGCTCTTCGCCGACCCACAGCACCCCTACACGCAGGCGCTAATGCAATCGATACCCAAAGTCGGGCAAAAGGCGCGCCGCCTCGAAGCCATTCGCGGCATGGTGCCGTCGCCGGGCAATATTCCCGCCGGCTGCCCCTTCCACCCGCGCTGCGCCAGCGCCATCAACGGCATATGCAACACAGAAATGCCGCAACTGCAACAGACAAAAGCCGGGCGTTGGGTCAGTTGCTTCCTCTATGAAGACGGAGGCGCCATCAACAATGGCAACTGAAGAACGCGCTCTCCTCGAAGTGCGCAACCTCAAAAAATATTACCCCCTCAGCGCAGGCTTGTTGCGGCGCGAAGTCGGTCAAGTAAAAGCGGTAGACGATATCTCCTTCGATATCCTCCCTCAAAAGACGCTGGGGCTGGTCGGCGAAAGCGGCTGCGGAAAAACAACCGCCGCCCACACCATCATGCGCGGGCTCGAACCAACCGGCGGTCATGTCATCTTTCATGATCCGCAACTCGGCGCCGTCGACCTTTCCACCGCCGACAAAGATACCCTCTTCCAGGTCCGCAGGAATATGCAGATGGTCTTCCAAGACCCGCACTCTTCGCTCAATCCACGCATGACCCTGCTAGACCTGATTGGCGAACCCCTCATCATTTACAAGATCGCCAAGGGACAAGAACTCATCGACCGCGTCGCCGAGCTGCTCAAGCATGTCGGCTTGCGACCGGAATACATGCGCCGCTTTCCCCACGCCTTCAGTGGCGGGCAGCGCCAGCGCATCGGCATCGCCCGCGCCCTCGCCCTTAACCCACGCTTCATCGTCGCCGACGAACCCACTTCCGCCCTTGATGTCTCCATCCAGGCGCAAACGCTCAATCTGCTCCAGGATCTGCAAGACGAATTCTCCCTTTCATACCTGTTCATCGCCCATGATTTGAGCGTCGTCGAACATATCAGCGATTACGTCGCCGTCATGTACGTCGGCAAAATCGTTGAGCAAACCGATACGCGCCGCCTCTACCACAATCCCAAGCACCCCTACACCGAAGCGCTCTTGTCCAGCATCCCGCGGCCCGATCCCAAAATCCAGAAGCGCCGCGTGCCCATCCGCGGTGAATTGCCCAACCCGGCTAATCCGCCGGCCGGCTGCTACTTCCACCCCCGCTGTCCCTATGCCGAAGCGATCTGCTCGCAAGAAGAGCCGCCGCTGCAAGAAGTGGCGCCAGGCCATGTCGCCGCCTGCCACTTTTCAGACAAATTGACGCTGCGCGGCGTTAACGATTTTTGACCATCGGCGCCGCTGTGTTATGATATGTCATGCTTTTGACGCGGATTCAGTCCGCCTGCCACGGACGCTCCACGATCAACTGTACAATTCGTTCCTCTACTTGAAAGGGTTTGAAAGATGAAAAAGCTGCTAATCGTGTTCGCGCTGCTCCTTATCGCATTGCCGATCCTCGCTCAAGACGATATGGATCCCTGCGTCTTGGACCCGCCGATGGAAGCCACCGAGGTCAACTTCATGGGTTGGGCTTTTCCCATTACTGAATTCTTCGCCGCCGAATTGGAGAAATGCAACGACATCGACAACCTGACTGTCAATGTCCAATTGCTTGATTCCCCAACCGCCGAAGAACAAGCCAACCTGGCGCTGGCCGGCGGCGGCGACTCGCCCTGGGCGATTCTGCACACAACACCGGCTCGTATCGTTGTTTTGTCTGGATTTGACGGGCTACAGCCGCTTAACGATCTGGTCGAGCAATATCGCGACGAATACAACCTCGACGATATTCCGCAACCGGTTTGGGATTCAGTCACCATCGACGGCAATATCTACGGCGTGCCCTTCATGTCCAATACCATGCATCTCTTCTATCGCACCGACATCTTTGAAGCGCACGGGCTGGCCGTCCCCACAACCTACGACGAAGTTATTGACGTTTGCGCTGCGCTTGCGGAGAACGAAGGCAGCATCGATCTGCCCTTCACCATGAACCTGCACGCCGGTTGGGCTTGGGAAATCGAGTTCATGCACTTCATCCGCTCTTTCGGCGGCAAATACCTCAATGACGAAGACAATACACCTGTCTTCAACAGCGACGAAGGCGTCGCCGCCTTGACCAAGATGAAAGAGGTCGTGGACGGCTGTATGGGTCCCGAAGGCTTGACCTACAGCATCGACGACAGCGAAATCGGCATGGAAACCGGAACCCTGGCTTTCGTCCATATCTGGGCCAGCCGCGCCGCCAACATGGACGATCCCGAAAAGTCCGATTACGTCGGCATTATCGGCTTCGCTCCCTCGCCGGCGCCTAACCCCGATAGCGGCATCCTGGGCGGATCAGCCTGGGTCGATGCCTACTCCATCACCAAGCGCGGCGGAGTCGATTATGACCTTGCCTTCCGCGTAATCATGGAAACCTTTGACTATGAAGGCCAAGTCGGCGGCTCGGCGCACGGCGCGATCGTTCGTTCCTCGGTCAGTGAAGCCGGTCATGGCGGTCGCAACATGCCCGCCTTCGCCGTCTCCCTGGGTCAAGGCGTCGGCGGCAATTCGCTGAACCCAGCCGCTGCTCTGGCCCGTGTCGCCCTCGGCAACTGGCTGCCACTTGTCGGCTCCGGCGATCTGACGCCGGAAGAAGCCCTGGATAACGCCGCCGAAGAATACATCGCCGAAGCCACCGCTCAGGGTTACATTGATGGCTAAGCTCGCAATTCAGGCTTAAGCTACCATCTATATGCACCGAGGGTTGCCGTTTTGCAATCCTCTCCGAATCCACCACGCTCCCCTTCCCTAGCTTGCTGGGGAAGGGGCCGGGGGATGGGGTAGAAAAAGCGCGGCTGCGTGGCTTAGTATCAGACAAGCCCAAAAACTATTCATGAACCGACGAACCTTCTTTGCTTTCATGTCCCCCAGCCTGCTAGTTATGCTGACGCTGATGGTCTTCCCCCTTGCCACCTCCGTCTGGCTTAGCATGCAATACATGACCTTTCGCAATATCAATGATCCCGAATTCGTCGGCTTGGCCAATTACATCGCCGTATTCGAAGACCAAAAGTTCTGGAACGCCTTCAGCTTCACCATGACTTACATCGCCATCTCGGTGCCAATGTACATTTTCACCGGCTTCTTGATTGCGGTCTTGCTGGACCAGGTCTCGCGGCGCGTACGCGGCATTTATATCGCCGCCTTCCTGATGCCCTTCATTGTCGTCCCGGTGGTCGGCACGCTTATGGTCAAACAGCTATTTGAATCGGGCGGCCTCATCGCCTGGGCTTATCGCGCTATCATCGGCTCTCGCTTTATCCTTACCGAGCAATCCGTCAAGTCGCTCATTATCATTCATGCCCTGTGGGCGGCCACCCCCTTCCCGCTGATCGTATTCTTCGCCGGCTTGCAAACCTTGCCCGACGAATTGGTCGAGGCTTCCATGATCGACGGCGCCACACGTCTGCGCCAGGTCCGCCACATCATGATTCCCCACTTGCGTTCCCTCTTCGTATTCGTCGGCTTGATCTCCATCATGGACGCCTACCGCGTATTTGATAGCGTGTTTGTGCTCACCGAGCAGAACCCGATCTACAAAGCGGAAGTCATGATGCTATACACCTTCCGCACCGCCATGAGCGTGCAGCGTCTCGGCAAAGCCAACGCCATGTCGGTCATCACCGTCATCATGATCCTCGTCGTTCTCGTGCCATTCCTGCTGCGCACCTACAAAGAACAAACCGAAGAGCGCTAGCATGAAAAGAATTGAAAACCGCTATGTGCTTGCCTTTGTCTACCTGCTGCTGACCGGATACGCCCTTTTCAGCGTTATCCCCTTCTTTTGGACCACGATTCAATCCTTCAAAACGCCGCGCCAAGCCAATTCCCGCGTGCCGCTATTCATCTTCGAGCCGACCGCGGACAATTACACCGACCTCTGGTTGAAGGCGATTCCCGACGATCCCATGCTCGTGGTCATCATCCTCGTCGCCATATTTGGCTTGCTGGTCCTGGTCGCGATTAACGCAAAACGCTTTCCCCTTGCGCCCGGCTTAGTTTACGTCGGCGTCCTCGCCGTCGGCTTCTTCGTGCTTTTGCAAATTCCCGAATACATCAAAACGCAGACCTTTTACGATTACTTCCTCAATACCATCATCGTCACCGCCGGCACCATCTGCATCTCCATATCCATCGGCTGCCTGGCTGGTTATGGCTTGGCGCGTTATAGCGGTATCGCCGGTGTATTCATCCTGGTCGCCGCGCTCGGTTTCCGCTCCCTGCCCGGCATGTCGTACATCTTGCCCTACTGGTGGTTCGGCCAACGCTCGGGCTTGTACGATACGCATATCCTGCTCATCATCACCCTGGTCGCCATCAATCAGCCCTTCACCATTTGGATGCTGCGCAGCTTTTTTATGAACATTCCCAAAGAAATTGAAGAATCAGCCATGGTAGATGGCGCCAATCGCCTTACCGCCTTCATCAGCGTCATCATTCCCATTATGTGGCCCGGCATCGTCTCGACCGCCCTTTTCACCCTCCTGCTCGCCTATAGCGACTTTCTGCTGGTGCGCATCCTCACCCAATCCAACTGGACGCTCACCGTCGCCATATCAAAATACGCCGGCGGCGAAGACCCCGGTCATATCACCTTGGGCGCAGCCGCCGCCGTTTCCGCCGCCGTGCCCATTATCATCGTCGTCTTCATTTTCCAGGGCCAATTGGTCAAAGGCTTGACCTCCGGCGCCGTCAAAGGCTAAGCCATGACCCGTTTCGCCACAGTGCGACAAACTGTACGAATGAAAGGCGGTCAGAGTCCGCTTGACCTACCCGCGGCGACGAGTTGCCCTGATGCTCCGTCGCGCGTATACAGTCATTTCCCATTTGCGTTGTGCGTACGGGCGAGCCGGTGGCTCGCCCACTCGTAAAACACAATCGGTAGGGGCGAGCCTCGGCTCGCCCGCTGGAGCACAAAACACCATGTCAAATCTCCTCAACCAGCAAAACAAAGACATCGTCTGGGACTACTGGCAGAAACTCAACCATGTCGGCGTGGATAACGTGCCCGCCGCCATCCGCGCCGCCGTCCATGATGATGTCGATTGGAACGGCTCCGCGCCGATTGACCAAATCCAGGGCGTCGACAATCTCATATCCAATTTCTGGCTCCCGCTATTGCATGCCTTCCCCGATCTCAAAATCAGACCCTATGTTTTCATGGGCGGCATTGAAAGTGGCATTTCGGAATGGGCGGGCGATGTCGGCAGCGAATGGGTCACCGGCTGCGGCTATCTCACTGGCACATTTGTCAACGACTGGCTCGGCATTCCCGCAACGGGCAAGAAGACCAATATCTGGTTCGGCCAGTTCTACGTCATGCGCGAAGGCAAAATCGCCGAGTGCTTCGTGCAGTACGATATCCTTTCTGTCATGCGGCAAGCCGGCTACCAAGTCCTGCCCCCGTCGCCCGGATTCGACGGCGGCAAGATCCCCGGTCCCGTCGCCAAAGACGGCCTCCTCCTCACCGAGCAGGACCCGCTGGAATCACGCAAGAGCCTGCAACTGGTCCAAGCTATGGGAAAAGGGCTGATGCGTTATGTCCGCGATCGCGACGGCGGCGATATGAGCCGCATGGAGCAGGACAAATACTGGCATCAAGATATGAAGTGGTACGGTCCCAGCGGGATCGGCGGCTGTTTCACGCTGGAAGAATTTGAAGACTTTCACCAGCGGAATTGGCTCTTTGGCTTCGGCGATCGCTACCTCAATGTAGAACGCGGCGGACGCAACATGGGTTTCATCGGCGAAGGCGCCTACGCCTGTGGCGGCATCTGGGATTCCGCCTTTTCCTATCACAACGGCGAATATGCCGGCATCCCAGCCACCGGAAAACTGTTGACCCTGCGCGACTTCGACTGGTGGAAACGCGAGGGCGATTTCCTCATCGAAAACTGGGTACCCATCGACATGATCGACCTCTGCCGACAAATCGGCGTCGACCTGATGGAGCGCCTGCGCCAGCAAATCGAAGCGCGCAAAAGCGGCTCACCCGGCCTCTGGTAGCCCCCTTCATATCGCAAGTGTGTAGGGGCGACCCATTGGGTCACCCGCCGCCTGTCGATCCGAATTTCGTACGGGCGAGCCGGTGGCTCGCCCTTAATAACGCAAATCTGTAGACTCCCGCACGCCAATGCCGCTGCCCACGCAAAATCTGTTGCATCCCGCCGTGTCTTGCTCCCCCTCCCTGATGCTTCGGGGAGGGGGATGGGGGGAGGGGTTGGCGTCAGAATGCCCTACCCCGGCGCCCGCGCCGCGCGAACCGATACGATCGTAAACATCAGCAAGGTAGCAAAATACAGCACCGCGCCCACCCACGTCAGCGTTTCGCCATTCCCGGCGAACATCATGAAAGCCGCAACCACCGTCATCACGCCAATCAAGAAAATGATCGGCTGGCTCACCGACGACTTCAACTCGCCGCCATTCGCTTCCGCAGACGCCTCGCCATCCACGATATACCCCTGTTCCTCCAGCCGCTCGCGCGATTCCGGATCCACATCCGCATATCCGCCGCCAACCCAGCTCACCATCTTTTGCAGCCCAAAGCCCACCGCGCTCGTCTCACGATGCACCAGCACCACCGGCGTCCGCGTCCGGTCGGCGATGATAAAGGGCGTATTGCCAAAAAGACGCCGCTGATAACCCGGGTCGCGCGTTTCGCCCAAGGCGACATAATCGTACTCGCGCGACAGTTCCACAATCTTGTCAATGCGGTCGCGCGCGACTTCCGTGATCAATTGCGCCTGCCCGCCGGTCATTTTCAATTCGTCAATCTCGCGCTGAAGCGAACGAGTCATCCGCTCGCGCTCGGCTTGCGATGTGTCGACTGAAAAGACGTGCAAAAGATCCAGCTCCAGGTCCGCGGAGGACAGCAACTGAATCATCCGCAGCGAATAGCCCACCTGCCGCGGCTCCGCCACCGGCAGCAAAATCCGCTTCGCCGCCGCTGTATCGCCCGGCTGCAACATCAGCACATCGCAGTTCACCTCGCTCAATACCTGATCGATATTCTGGCCGACCGTCGCGCCTTGCTGGTCCTTGACACCCTGCCAGCCGATCACCACCAGATCCGCCTGCTGCTCCCGCGCCGTATCAATGATCGCCGGCGCCACCCGTCGCGCCACCCGCACGATATACTCCACCGCCACTTCTTCATCCCGAACCATCGCAATCGCTTGGTCTTGCAAGGCATCACTGTCCTCCAGGTATCGATACCCGGAAGACAAGGGCGTCGGCGATGGCACCGTCACGATATGCAACAGCGTCACCTTGCCATCATGGGTCTTGGCCGCATGCACCGCCGGCGGCAGCAATGTCGAAAGCGAATCCGGATTGGCAACCGGCACCAACACACGATACGGCGCATCCAGCGTCGGCGTCATCAGCTCGGTCTGCTGCACCACCGCCGTGCGATGCGCCCGTTCCTGCCGCGGCCGCGCATAAAAATAATAGATCAGGAAGCCGCCGCCAATCCAAATCGCCGCGTAAATCCAGGCGATGATCGACACATTAAACAGCGACAGCAGCAGCAAAAACTGCATGCCAATCGCGACCATTGGCAAAATGGGGAAAAACGGCAGCAAAAAGCCGTACTTCAGGTCCTTGCCATACTTGCTGCGAATGGTGATGACCGCCAGATTCACCTGCAAGAAAAGCAAGATGAACATGATATCAGCCGATGCCGCTACATCCTCAATTGGCAGCGTCAACGCGACGAAGAGTATCAACACACCCGACCAGCCCAAAGCGATATGCGGCGTGCGCGTCTTCGAGCTGACGTTGGAAAAACTGTCGGGTAGCGCCCGGTCCCGCCCCATCGCAAAGGACACCCGCGTCGACGAAAAGGTCGTGGCGTTCAAGGCGCTCATCGTCGAGAGCAAGCCACCCACCATGATAAGGAAGAGACCCAGCGGCATGAATTGATCAGCGGCACGGGCGATGCCGATCTCGCCGAGATCACCCAGCCATTCGTGTATGAGCCGCCCTTCCGGCGGGTCGACCGCGCCGATCACGACAAATGCCACCAGCATATAAATCGGCACTACGATCGCCAGCGAAAGGAAGACTGCGCGCGGGATATTCTTGCGCGGCTCCTTCACCTCCTCGCCCGCTTGCACAATGATCTCATAACCCTCAAAGGCGATGAACGTCAAGCCCATCGCGCTTACGATGCCGATGATGTCGTTGGGCGCAAATGGCTGGAAATTCTCGAACCGAACCGGATCACCGAAGATCACAAACATGCCGCTGACGATGAATATGCCGATGATCACCACTTTCAGCACCGTCACGATATTGCCGACCGCGCCCGTCTCCGATGTTCCCTTGTAGTTGATGTACAGGAAAAGTAAAACAATTAGGACGGCAAATATCTTCTGCACCAGCTCAGCTTCCGGCAGCTCAATACCGAAGGGCAAATGCAAGGGACCCGTCAAAAAAATTCCCGTATGTTCGTCATGATGCGCTGCCGGGTCAAGAAACAGGATCCGCAGCAACTCATAGATGAAGCCGCCAAATCCGACGCCGTATAAGCTGCCAGCCACCGCATGCGCGAACCAACTCATCCAGCCCGCCAGGAATCCGTTCGGTCCGGGCAAGCCTTCTTTGACCCAAAGGTAGCCCCCGCCCGCTTCCGGAATCGCCGAACCGAGCTCAGCATAAACCATCGCCGTCAAAACAGTGATGACCCCGTTCATGGCGAAAGCGAGGATCAAAGCCGGACCGGCTGTGCCAGCGGCGATGCCCGTCAAAACAAATATGCCAGCGCCGATCATCGCGCCGACGCCGATCATCGTGATGTCGAATAAACCAAGATTGCGAACCAACCCGACGTGCTTTGATGGCTCAGTCGATGATGCCATGGTCAGATTTCCTCATCCGGTCAACAGCATAAAATGCACCAAAGCCGCTCACAACGACGGCAATATACAATTATCACTGTATCCCAGACAGGACTACTTTGACAAGTACCCCCTCCCACATCTCAGCAGAAATTGCAGGGGCGACCAATTTGGTCGCCCGCATGCCAATACCATATCTGCAACGGCGAGCGGCGGTCAGAGTCGGCGGTCAGTGTCTACGCGACCAACGCGGCCCACCCGCCAGTACCAAGTGCGTACGGGCGAGCGGCGGTAAGTGTCGGCGGTCGGCGTCGGCGCGACGTACGCGACCCGGTGGCTCGCCCGAGATAAATTGCCAATTTATTCTACCCACCCAACTTATACGCCAAATCATTCCAGCGCAGCTCATTCTTGAAACTACATACGTGCGAGAATTGCCCATGAATGCTGCTGCGCACAGTACGCTTACCTGGAAGGCGTTATGACGGTTAGATATTGGGGGAATTGATTTTGGCTTCCAACAGCTTAATCTGCTCTTTAAGACCTGAACGAATTAATTCGCCCACCTTTCCTTCTTTCGATTCTGCATTTTCCATTCTTCGGCGAAGTTCTTTCAATTTAGCTTTAGAATCATCAGGTGAGGCTGTTGCAGCAACCTTCTCTCTAAATCGGGACTTTACAAGCTCATTTTCACTATTGTCCCTTCGCGACATTATGATTGCGGGTAACTCTCCAATGTCGACGAGACCTTCCCATTTGGCAAAGTCATCGCCGGACTCCTGCAGCCATTCAATGCATTTTCCTCGTCCGTGAGTTACGATAGCCAAAGCAACAAAATCACGCCGCCAGTCGGCTCGGTCGAGTATTCCAAATCTGACACATATATCTTCAAATAACGGGTCACGGCGCTGCTTTAGGAAGGCAACGTTTCTAATGGCATTGAGATGCTCTGCATTTTTTCTCTTTCGCCGTTTTGCTTTGTTTTTCTCTTTCTTTTGTTCGTGTGCCAACTTACGCGCTTGCTTGATACCGGCCAATTCCTCCCATACGCGGATATCGCCGCGCGCCTTTAGCAGCCATGCTAGACACTGCTCTTCGCCAAAGTCAATGTATGCCTGTGCTGCGTCGCCCCGGCGGCTGTCGGCGGGATTCTCGATCCCAAGTGATGCACACAGAATATCCAGGAACTTTCTGCGACGCGCCTTCGTGCTCAAAGTCACCCTTCCTTTTCGTCTCCGTTTGGCTACGGGCGATTGATTTTCAAATGACACATACTTCCACTCGCGCTCATGTCGCGCCACAACCTCGGAATCAGCGCATTTTCCGCTCCTTTAAGCTTCCCCTCTCCCCTTGTGGGAGGGGCCGGTGGTGAGGGGTACGAAGCCGCTGTCATCCACCCAACTTATACGCCAAGTCATTCCAGCGCAACTCATTCTTAAAATCGCGCAACGCAGTCGCTTCGTCGATCTGCACATATTCCACGCCGGCCATCTCGCTGAAGTCATAGAGATGCTCCGGCCGCAGCGCCTGACTGAATACCGTGTGATGCGCGCCACCCGCAGTTATCCAAGCCGCCGCCCCAATCGCCAGATCCGGATGCGGCTTCCACAATGCCCGCGCCACCGGCAGCTTCGGCAGCGGCTCGTCCGGCTCAACCACATCAACCGTATTCACGATCATGCGAAAGCGATCGCCCATATCAATCAGCGAAGCGTTCAACGCCGCCCCCGCCGCCGTATTGAAAATCAATCGCGCCGGATCCGCCTTGCCGCCGATACCCAGGGGATGAACTTCCAAACTCGGTTGCTCAGCCGCGATGCTCGGGCAAATCTCCAGCATATGCGCGCCCAAGACCATCGTATTGCCCGGCTCGAAATGATAGGTGTAATCCTCCATGAACGACGTGCCGCCGTCCAGCCCCTCAGCCATCACCTTCAATGAACGCAGCAGCGCCGCCGTCTTCCAGTCGCCCTCCGCGCCAAAGCCATAACCGGCTTCCATCAAACGCTGAACCGCCAATCCAGGCAGCTGCGCCAAACCATGCAAATCCTCAAATGTCGTCGTGAATGCGGTGAAACCGCCTTCGCTCAGGAATTGCGCCAGCCCGATTTCTATCCGCGCCGCCTCGCGTATTGCTCCATGACGCTCCCCGCCCTTTCGCAGATCAGCGCCCATGCGGTAAGCCATCTCGTATTCCGCGACCAACGCGTCAATCTCGCCATCGCCGACTTCCTTGACCACCGCCACCAAATCGCCGACGCCGTAGCCGTTCACCGAGTAACCGAACTGCGCCTGCGCCGCCACCTTGTCGCCTTCCGTCACCGCCACCGAACGCATATTATCGCCGAAGCGCGCCACCTTGATCCGCCCCGTCTCCTGCCAAGCCGCCGCCGCCCGCGCCCAAACGCCAATCTGATCCTGCGCGCCGGCATCGCCCCAATGCCCGACCACCACCTTACGCCGCAGCCGCAAACGGCTCATGATAAAGCCGAATTCGCGGTCGCCGTGCGCCGCCTGATTCAAGTTCATGAAGTCCATGTCAATCTCAGACCAAGGGATGTCGCGGTTGTACTGCGTGTGCAAATGCAGCAGCGGCTTTTGCAACGCGGTAAGCCCGGCAATCCAGTTCTTCGCCGGCGAAAATGTATGCATCCAGGCGATCACGCCAATGCAGCGCGCGTCATTATCCGCTTCGCTGCAAATTCCAGCGATCTCTTCCGCCGTCGTCAGCACCGGCTTGTACACAACCGAAACCGGTATCGCCGCCGAATCGTTCAGATGAGCGGCAATCTCGCGTGAATTCCGCCCCACCTGCTCAATCGCCTCTGGTCCATACAAATGCTGGCTGCCGGTCAGAAACCAGATCTGGTAGTCGCTCAGTGCCATTTCTCAAATTCCTTATGCTTGACTGCGATCAGTCTCTCCGCCCTCAGTAAATGCAGGTAACTCATGCGAAAAACTATCCCGCTCATTAGTCTCCCCTTCCGAAGGTCTGTGTCTACGCGACCCTAGCTTGCTGGATGCCCGCCATAGAGATGGCGGGAGAGGGGCCCGGGGGCTGGGGTTACCGCTGCCCATATGCATTCTGATACCGCTCATACAAGCTGTCGATATCCTCCGGCGATATCGAGATCACCGCGCCCAGCTGACGCGCCGTCCACACAATCGCCGCATTGTCCTCGGTCATCACCGCCGCCTTCATCGCCGCCTCGGCGCTCTCCCCAATCGCGAACACGCCGTGATTCCGCAGCAGCGCCGCCGGGCTCCGATGATCGGCAAGCGCATCCACCACCAGCTTTCCGATCTCCTCGCCGCCAATCAATCCGAAACCGGCGCAGGGAATCTCCCCCCCGAATTCATCAGCCATCGCTGTCGTCACACAGGGTATCGCCTCGCCAACCACAGAAAACGCAGTCGCATAGCGCGAATGCGTATGCACGACGCCATGTACCGCTGCCATGTGACGATAGATATAACAATGGGACGCGACATCGGAAGAAGGCGCTAAGTCGCCGTCAACGACTTGCCCATGCAAGTCAGTGACCACCATATTCGCCGGCGTCAAATCTTCAAAGCGCAGGCCGCTCGGTTTGATCACCACCAGCCCGGTCGCCGGATCGCGCGCGCTGATATTGCCGCTCGTCCACGCCACCAGTTTATTCTTCGGCAGCTCCGCATGGAGCCGACACACTTCCTCGCGCAATTGCGGCAGCAGCATCAATTCAGCGCCCCGCTATTGGCTCGGCTGGTTCGGCTGCGCCGCGCCAAATAGGCGAACGACGATGCGGTTGCCAAAAGGTATCGTTCGTTCTTCGCCCCGCAGCGCCATCAATAGGCTCAGGATCCAATTCGCCGCCAAAAATACCGCCATGGCAATCACAAACGAAAACAGCGCGATCGCCACAATGGGACCGGCAATTGGAACCAGACTGATCACGTAGCCAATCACCGCCCAGGCGACAAAGGATAAGCCCAACGCCAGCGCCGCTCCAATGCTCTGGCGGGCATGAACGCGAGTCAGCGGATTGCCGCCATCAACGATCAATCCAATGATGCCGCCAACCACCGGCAGCAGATACGCCAGTACAGCAAAAACTCGCCCTTTATCACCAGCGGCGGTTTGAAGTCCCCCCTGATGCGTCGGGGGGGATTTAGGGGGGGTAGGCATCCGCTACTCCCTGTAACTCCAACTCATCGGCGAAGTGGCAGCGCGCGCTGTGCTCCGGTCCCACCTGAACCAGCGGCGGCTCCTGCTCCTGACATACATCCTGCGCATAACGGCAGCGCGGATGAAATACGCAGCCCGAAGGCGGATTCGCCGGGCTCGGCACATCCCCTTCCAGGATGACGCGCTCCATCTTCATCAATGGATCCGCCGGCGGCACTGCCGAAACCAGCGCTTCCGTATATGGATGCCGTGGATTGCGCAGCAACTCATCCGTCGGCGCCAACTCCACCAGCTTGCCGACATACATCACCGCGATCCGATCACAAATATGCTCCACTACCGATAAGTCATGCGAAATAAATATGAAGGTCAAGCGCAAATCATCCTTGAGCGTCTGCAGCAAATTCAGCACCTGCGCCTGCACCGAAACATCCAAAGCCGATACCGGCTCATCAGCCACAATCAGCCGCGGATTCAGCGCCAGCGTCCGCGCCACCCCAATCCGCTGCCGCTGACCGCCGGAAAACTCATGCGGATAGCGACCCATATAAGCCGGCTTCAATCCGACCGATTCCATCAACTCAGCCACCCGCGCCGTAATCGCATCGCCCGACGCTTCGCCATGGATCACCAGCGGCTCGGCGATGATGTCCCGAACCGTCAAGCGCGGATTCAAGGAACTAAAAGGATCTTGAAAGATCATCCGCATCTCTTTGCGCAGGTCTTTCATCTCCTTGCTCTTGATCTTCGCCACATCCACCCAGCTGCCATCCGCCCGGTGAAACAGCACCTCGCCGCCGGTCGGGTCATACAGCCGCAGCAGCGCCCGCCCGACGGTCGTCTTGCCGCAGCCGCTCTCGCCGACCAGTCCCATTACCTCGCGCTCGCCAAGCTCGAAGCTGACCCCGTCGACCGCTTTGATCGTTCCGACGCGCCGCTGCAAGATGCCCTGCCGCAAGGGAAAATGCATTTTGAGATCGTTGACCTTGAGGATGATGTCCCGTGTCACAAGCCCTGTCTCACTTCTTATCTTGAGCCCCTCCCTCATTTTGGGATGCTCCTCATAGAGATGAGGAGAAGGGTTTGGAGCGGGGGCGCTTACAGATTCGAATAGGGATCAGCCGCGTCTCGCAAGCCATCCCCCAGGAAATTCAAGCCCAACACCGCCACCACGATGAAAATCACCGGCGTCAGAATCCAGGTGTTTTGCCCCAGCGTCTCCAAACTCTGCGCGCTTTTCATCAAGAAACCCCAACTCGTCAGCGGTTCGTTGATGCCGATGCCCAGAAAGCTCAGAAAGGCTTCAGCCAGGATGATATCCGGGATCATCAAGGTCAGAATCACAATCACATGACTGAGCACGTTGGGATAAAGATGCTTAAAAATGATGCGTAAATCGCCCGCGCCCTGCTCCTTCGCCGCCAAGATGAAGTCGGTCTCCCGCAGCGAAAGCACCTTGCCCCGCACCTCGCGCGCCAGCACCGCCCAGCGCAAGAATGGGAAGATCAATGCCATCACCAAAAACTTCTGCTCGCCCGACCAGGTCGTCGGGATCACCGCCGCCAGCGCCATCCACAAGGGCAATTCCGGGAAGGACATGACGACTTCGACAAAGCGTTGAATCACATTGTCGATGCCGCCACCATAATAGCCAGATATTACGCCGACTGACGAGCCAACCACAATCGCGATCAAAGCCGCCAGTATGCTCAGCGACAGTGATACCCGCCCAGCCAGGCAAATCCGCCCCCACAGATCGCGCCCGAAGCGGTCCGTCCCCAGCAGGTGCAAGCGCACTTCATCGGTGTCCAGCCCGAAGAGATGCAGGTCGGTCTTGATCAAGCCAAAGAGCTCGTATTCCCAGCTGCGGACGAAGAATTGCACATTATAGCGATTGTCCGGATCAATCTTCGGCCGCGCCTGATATGTGACCGGGTCGATCTCCAGTTCCTGCTTGTAGACGAAGGGGCGTAAACTAAAATTGCCGTCCAGGTCAAAAAAGCGAATCTGCGTCGGCGGCGTATACGAATCGCCCAGCGCGGTCGCGTAGAGGTTGTAGGGCGAAAAGAACTCAGGAAGTATCGCCAGCACAACCAGCATCACGATCATCAGCCCGCCGACGATTGCGGCTTTGCTGCGGCTGAAGCGCTGCCACACCAGTTGTGAATAAGAGTCGCTGCTTTCTTCCGACTCTTCTTCGGTCAGCAGTGCGTCTTCGTAGACTTCTTGCACGCTTGTCTCACCCTGCCGCTAACTGTAAGAAATCCGCGGGTCAAGCACACCCAGCGCCATATCAGCGATGAAATTGCCCGCGATGAGCAATATGCCATACAAGAGCATGATGCTGCCGGAAAGAAACACATCCTGCTTCAGCAGCGCTTCGGCGAACATGGGCGCGATGGTCGGCAAACCAAACACGATCGCCGCTTCCAATTCGCCCTGCAGCATATAGGGCAAGACCGTGCCCTGATAGGCGATGATGGGATGCAGCGCATTCGGCACCGCATGGCGATTCAGCACGCGGCGCTCATGCAAGCCCTTGGAGCGCGCCGTCGTCACGTACTGTTGGTTCAGCACATCCAGCAGATTGCCGCGCATGACGCGTAGATTCCGCGCCACGCCGCCCAAGCCAGCGATCAATATCACCGGACCGACGTGCTTGAGCAAATCAATCGCCTTTTCGATTGACCAGGGCGCGTAGCGAAACTCCGGCGAGTGCATGGCGCTGACATGCTCCCAACCCAAGCCGAAAGCCAGGAAATACATGATGATCAACGCGATGGAAAAACGCGGAAACGATGTTGCGAAAAACGCAAATGCCGCCGCCGTATTGTCGGCAAAGCTGTATTGCCGATTGGCGACGTAAATGCCCAGAACGATACCGACAAGCGACGAAATGGCGTGAGCCGACAGCGCGATCCAGAGCGTACGCGGCAAGCGCTGCGCCAGCAAATCGCTGACGTCTACGCGCTGCGAAAAGGACCAGCCGAAGTCGCCGCGCAAGATGATGGCGCCGATCCACTTGATGTACTGAATGGGAATCGGGTCCAGCAAGCCGTACTTGTCGCGCAGCCTGTTAGCCGCTTCTTCCGCCTGCTCCTCCGATGTGCCGCCCAAGGCGACCAACTCGGCCTTATATACTTCGGCGAAATCACCCGGCGGAATCTGAATAATCGTGAACGCCACGATGGTGATGACGAACAGGATCAAAATGGATGATAAGAGGCGATTTACGATGTAGCGGACCATGAACGAGTTAGCCGATTATTCAAACAGGATGTGGCCTCTTGACGCCGTCAAGTATAAATCAATTTGGTAGCGAGACGCAAAGAGACAGGTTGGCGAATATTGGTGCCGAACGTATCGCCTGCTTCGCGCTTGCCCGCCTAGAAAGTCACCCCTCCCCATTGCGATGGGGAGGGGCCGGGGGTGGGGTAGACCATTTGCAAAAGCGCCTGGCCCATTACCACCCTTTTTTTGCTGTTTACCGCCCTCTACATATCGTCCATTCCGTAAACCGGCACGGTGTTGGGGAAGATCTCAGCGATCTGATCATCCGGGTTCACCCAAACGGCTTCCGGAATCACGTTGCCCCAAGTCCACTGATAAAAGAATGGCGGCGCGCCAACAGGAATGTTGTTGAAACGTTGCGCCAAAGCCAGACCATAGCGACCGATGATGCCGCCAACATGGTATACGTTCTCGGTGAAGAGCGTGATGTAACGCGACATCAATTCCTTGCGCGCGTCGAAATCCGGCTCGAGGCAGAATTCGTTCACGATCTCAACGATCTCGACCTCGAAGTCCAACAGATCGCGCTCCCCGCCATCGGCGCGGTGGAAATCGGGCGACAGATCCGTGACCGGACCCAAGTCACGACAGCGGGTAAAGGAGGTAGTGTACTCTTGCCCGGCGCGATCAACGCGCATCTCCCAGGTTCCCGTCGTGATGGCATCGCCGGCCGCCGGACCCTGCAAGGGCTGCAAGTTGACCTGTACGCCGACATCCTGCATCAGCAGCACGAAGGCATCGCCGATCTGCCCGGTAGCTTCGGCGGCTACACTGGTATTCAGGACCACAACCAGATTCTCACCAGCCAAAGGTCCGTCCGTCCAGTTTACGATCCCGTCGCCATCGGTATCCTCAAAGCCCAGCTCCGCCAGCAAGGCGCGCGCCGAATCGGGCGAATAGGGATAGAAGACCACGCTGTCGATATCAAAGTAGGGCGAGCCAGGCGTGATGCCTCCAGCGAAAGCGCGCATGAAAGGACCGCGGATCACCGCTTGCCCGATGCCATCGCCATCAACCGCGTGCTGTACGGCGCGGCGGAATTGCTGATCACGGAAAAGATCTCGCAGCGCCTGATCGCGATCATTCTGTACGCCAAGCGAGGACGACAGATTGAATTCGATGTTGAAGGACAAGGTCTCCGGACCCCACTCGATGCGGAAGTGCGCGTCATCTTCTTGTGAACGCGTGATCGCTTCTACATAGGTGCTCGGGTTCTCAAGATTGGTGTGGTCAATGGAACCGGCCAAGGTGCCCAGCGTACGGCCGATGCCGCTGGGACCCTTCTCGAAGGTGACTTCTTCAAGGTAGGGCAACTGGTTGCCTGCCTCGTCGACCTTCCAATAATACGGGTTCCGGCGGTGCACCATGAACTCATCAATCTGATACGCCACCGCCACCCAGGGACCCATCGTCGGAACAGGCAAATCATCCTGCACCTGGAAAGTCTCGAAGGTGTCGTAATCGGATTCGGCATTCAGGGCCGGGTGCATCGGCGCGTAAGCATGCTCGGCGCAGATGTTGAAGTCCAGGAAATCCATATTGAACAGCCATTGCACTGGATACGCCACCGGGAAGGTCCAGGTGATCTGATTGTCACCCGTCTGCTCCAGGACGATGTCTTCGTCATTGATCTGCCAGGTCGAGCGGTTCGTCCAGGAATTCACGTTTTCATCCAGGATGATGTGATTCCAGGTGAACAAGATGTCATGGACGCCAAAGGGATGGCCATCGGACCACTTCGCGCCTTTGATGATATTCATCACCAACTGCATGCCGTCGTCGCTCCAGGTCCAGTCCGTCGCCAGATTCGGCAGCGGTTCCAGGTTGTCCTTGCGCAGAAACATGGGGCCCGACTTGACCAGCGATTCGCCATAGATGTAGTTGATGCCGAACCATCCCTGCGTTTGACGCGCGCAAAGATTCCAACCGGCAGTCGGCACAGCCGAGAAATCACGCCATACGCCGCCATATACGCCGGGACCAACCGACATGCCCGAATTCAAGATTACCTGCGGGTTATCCGGCAGGCGCTCCTCGACCGGCGGTAATTCGCCAGCTTCTACCAGCTCGGTGACCCATGCCGGCTCACTGTACGAATCAAGCGCCTTGTATACCAACATCTCATCCAGGTTGAACCTGACAATCGGGTTATCGCCGATTTGCACGCCTTCCGGATACGGCACCGGATCAGCCACTTCGTCCATCTGGGCGAAGCCGCTTCCGACGATAGTGAGCATCACCGCCGCCACCAGCAGGATGCGAAGATAAATGGGGAGCTTCATTGCTATTCCTCCGATATAGATTGACAAAAATTAGCCCGCCAGCCAATTCTGCGCCGGCAGGTTAATTCACAAACCCTTGTTAATGCGCCACTGCGGACGCGTTTTCCGCTAGCGCTGTCGCCGGTTCATGCAGCCAGCAAGCCACCTGATGCTCACCATCGACGGTCGTTGGCGGCGGCAAATGGCTCCGGCATTTCGCCATCACATGCGGGCAGCGGTCGGCAAATGCGCAGCCAGCTATCTCCGCCGTCGCATTGGGCACAATGCCCTCGATCGGCACCAGAATATCTTTGCGCCGCCCCAACACCGGGATCGACTCCAGCAATCCCACCGTGTAGGGATGCTGTGGATTGCGGAATATGTCCACCGTCGTGCCGTATTCGACAATTCGCCCAAAATACATCACCGCGACATAATCGGCCATCTGCGAAACCACGCCCAAATTATGTGTGATTATGATGATCGACGAGCCGAAGTCTTCCTGCAGCTTCTCCATCAGATCAATAATCTGCGCCTGTATCGTCACATCTAGCGCCGTCGTCGGTTCATCCGCGATCAGAATTGACGGATTGCACGACAAAGCCAAGGCGATCATCACCCGCTGCCGCATCCCCCCGCTCAATTGATGCGGATACTGCTTCACCCGCTCTTGCGGATCAGCGATGCGCACGCGATCCAGCATGTCAATCGCCACTTTCAGCGACTCCTTGCGGCCTAGCCCTTGATGCAATTCCACCACTTCCGAAATCTGCCGCCCGACCGGATGCAGCGGATTCAGCGATGTCATCGGCTCCTGAAAGATCATCGAAATCTCGCCGCCGCGTATGCTGCGCATCTGCACGCCCTTGGGGTCAAGCTGCGCGATGTCGATCGTCTCGGCGCGTCGTTTCTGCCGCCGGAATACAATCTCTCCATCCACAATCTTGCCCGGCGGCGACTTGATCAATTGCATGATCGAACTCGCCGTTACACTCTTGCCGCAGCCACTCTCCCCGACAATGCCCAGCGTCTGCCCGTTCGCCAACGCAAAACTGACCCCCTTCACCGCCTGCACCACTCCCTTGTCGGTGAAGAAATGCGTCTTCAAATTCTTGACTTCTAAAATCGGCTCCGCGCCGTTCCTAGATTCCATAAGTGTGATTCAAATTCCCTATATGCCATTCGATCTACAAAAGCCGGCTTTCCCGAAGACGCGGAATCTGCTCCCTCCGCTCCCCTTCCCTAGCTTGCTGGATGCCCACCATAGAGATGGTGGGAGAGGGGCCGGGGGATGGGGTAGACCAGCTGCGTCTTCAAATTCTTGACTTCAAGAATCGGCTCCCCGCCGTTCGTTCTTTCGCGCGGACGAGCCAAGGCTCGCCCTTACAATGGTCCCCAGATTGGCGATTCGTACGGGCGAGTCACCGCCTCGCCCCTACAGGTCTCAATCCGCGCCCGCTCGTTCGGCCGCCAGTTCCGCCACCGTCCGCGTATGCAAGCGGGCCGCGCCCACCGACGCGCTCAACATCACCCGCGTTCCCTGCCGCTCATGCGCCGCCAAACGCGCCCGCGCCCCTTCAATCTCTTCGCTTGCATAATTCGGCAGCCATTCCGCCTGCGCCACCAACAGCTCATCCGTCATCTGCCAGACTTCTTCCGGATTGCAGACCGCGCCCACCAGCGGGTCATGCAGCATCGCCTGCTTCAGCAGCGTCACATCGCCATGCACCGCCGCTTCCATCGCCATCTCCTGCACGCGCACGCTGGCCGAGCAGGTCGCCGCGGGCGCCAGTGGCAAGTCGCCAATCACCGGCATATTGATGCCATTCTTGTCGACATAACCCGGTATCTCCACCACGCAGCCATCGGGCAAATTCGTGATATAAGCGCGATTCGGCACATTGAAATGCCCGCGATAGACGCGCCCGGTCTCCAGCCCTTCGATAATGTAGGAGCCGTGTTCATCGCTGCGGTCCTCCGCGCTGAACTGCGGCGGCTCTTCCTCCAGCCAGTTGGGGAAGTCCGTCTCGAACCAGTTCCGTCCCTCGGTGCAGACGCGCAAGTATCCGCCCGTCTCGCCCAAGATCCAGCGATTCAGGCTGATCCAGTCATTGATCTCGGCGGGCCGTTTGCGATACCAAGGCACATACTCGCTCAAATGCCCGTTCGACTCGGTTGAGTAATAACCGAAGCGCCGCAGCACATCGATGCGCACCTTCTCTTCATCACGATAATCCGGATGGGCTTCGAACATTTCCAGCATGCGCGGCAGCATATCCATGCCCCGCCACTGAATCTGAATGTACCAGGTCTGGTGATTGATGCCGGCACAGATGATATCGACATCTTCGCGCGTCACCCGCTCGTCTTCGGCAATCATGCCTTCGCGTCGCGCCCAAAGCTCAATGACATTGGCAATCTGCCGGTGGCCACCCTGAACGCCATGGCACAAACCGATAGTCTGTACCCCGCCGTACTTGTTGCAAGCCCAGGTATTCATCGCCATCGGATTCGAATAATTGAGGAAGAGCGCGCCCGGATTGGCGACCGCTTTGATATCGTGGCAAATATCCAATAGCGCCGGAATCGTCCGCTGACCGTACATGATGCCGCCGGCGCAAATCGTATCGCCGACGCATTGATCCACGCCGTACTTCAGGGGAATATCAATATCCAGCGCAAAGGCGTCCAAGCCGCCCTGCCGGATCATGCAAATGACATAATCGGCATCGGCGATCGCTTCGCGCCGATCCAGCGTCGAGCTAACCCGTGCCGGCAAGGCATTCGCCTTGATGTCGCGCTCGCACAATCGCGCCACCATGCTCAAATTGCGCGCAGATATGTCCATCAGCGCAAAATGCGTATCGCCGAACTCGGGCACGGTCAGCAAGTCGGTCATCAGCCGGCGCGTGAAACCAACCGAACCGGCGCCGATCATGGCAATCTTGAGCGGCATGATACATCTCCCCTTAAATCGAACGCTGATTAGATAATCTAAGCCCGCGTTTGTCAAGGTTGGTCGTTGGTAGCCCTCCCGTAGGCTGCCTGCCGACAGCGCCATAAGAGAGCGCGCCTAAGCCAGCAGCGCCCACAATCGATCCATATATTCGGCCGTAAGCGCCGCCGCCTCGCGCGGATCCTCCAGCGCGTTCACCCGCTTGCTGAAGGGCTCCGGCGTCACCGGACCGTCATAACCCAGATCCGCCAGCTTCTTCATGAATCCCTCCAGCGGCAAGATGCCGGTCTCGGTCGGCAGCCGCCGATCATGATCGTCATAGGTCGCCATCGTCAGCCCGGCCGGCGCGTCATTCACATGCACATTGACGATATCGGCATTGCTGATCTTGTCCATATCATCCACCGAGCCGCCCGATGTATACAGATGCCAAGCATCCAGCAGCAAGCCGACATTGCCCGTCCCGCAAGCGGCCGCCAGCTCCAGCATGCCCTCCATGTCATAAATGAAATCATGCTGATGAGCCGGGCGCAGCGTCTGCGGACCGATGAACTCGATGCCGAAGCGAACTCCATGATTCTTGCAGACTTCGGCTATCGCTTTGAAGCGCTCCAAATGCCAGGCGAAGTTCTCGTCAAATACGCGCTCGGCCGATGAAGGCGGGCACCAGGTCGCTGTCCGAAGCGCGCCCAGCTCCGCGCCCAGCGCCGCATACTTCGGCAGCGTCGCCAAATCAGCGCGCCAATCCTCATGCTGCCAGCGCACCGTCATGCCCCAGGCGCCATACTTGATGCCGGCATCCTCAAACAGCGCCCGCACATAGCCCGTCCCATGCGCCTCCGCCAACGCCGCCGCCTCGGCAATGCTAAAGTCCAGCCCTTCAAAGCCGGTGTCCTTCGCTAGCTTCAGGCTCTCTTCTAATGACAATCCGCGGATGCCCAGCGCGCCCGGACTCAATGTCTTGTACATCTGTGCTCCCCTTCATCGAAACAATTGCCCAGATTTCAATTCACTTCGCAAACTATAACCCATTCCGCCTGTCATTTCAGCGCCCTCTATACCTCCTGCCCAGCGAGCCTTGTAGGGGCGACAGGCGATCTGTGTCTACGCAACCTATCAGGATGCCCTCTGTGCCCTCTGTGTTTCCTCTCTTCCTCTGTGGTGAAGATAACTTTTCATGCGTACAATGCCATCCATGAATACCAGCACGCTCAAAAAACAAGCGGGCGAAACCGCCGCCGACTTCGTCGAATCGGGCATGGTTGTGGGGCTAGGCAGCGGCAGCACCGCCATCTTCGCCACCCGCCGCATCGCCCACCATATCCACAGCGGCGCGCTTGCGGACATCATCGCCATCCCCACATCGCTCGCCACGGAGAGGTCCGCCATCGAGCTCGGCATCCCGCTGACGAGCCTCGCCAAACACCCGCGCATCGATATCACCATTGATGGCGCCGACGAGGTGGATCCCGCATTCAATCTGATCAAGGGGGGCGGCGGCGCTCACCTGCGCGAGAAGATCGTCGCCCAAGCCACTGAGCGCCTGGTCATCGTGGTCGATGCATCCAAGCTCGTGCCGCAGCTGGGCACAAGCTGGGCTATCCCCATCGAGGTCATTCCTTTCGGCTGGGAGGCGCAGGCGCGCTACCTCGAAGCCCTCGGCGCGACGCCCAAGCTGCGGCTGGACGGCGACGCGCCCTTCCAGACCGACCAGGGCAACCTCATCCTCGATGCCGACTTCGGCGCGATCGCCGATCCCGCGGGCTTGGCGCGCCAGTTGGAAGCGCGGGCCGGCATCGTCGAGCACGGGCTGTTTATTGGCATGGCGCGGGATGTCGTCGTCGCGGGCGGGGATGGGGTGCGGCAGCTGCGCCGCTAATAGCCTTTACGTACGTCCCGGTGGGTCGTCCACGGCATCACGCCAAGTACCGCGGATGACGCTCATTTCACTGCCGGTTACAGTATCCGTCCAGCGCAGCGAGCATAGGCTCAAATGCATCGTGGTTCGTGCTCGTGAATCGATAAAGATACGAGAAGTCCATTTCTTCCGTAAAAACCTTGCCGTCGGGCAGAGTTGCTCCCAACAGGTTAGTCTTCCGCGCGATTTGGTCGTCTGGCATGTCCTCAAGTCTTCGTGGTGTATTGCCTGAATGTGCGTGGCGGAACCCGTCGAGTCTTCGGAATATAGCGCCCTTTAGACGCGCTCCTTTAAGATTCGCGCCCCCCAAGTCGGTTCCCGAAAAGTCAACGCACTCCAGGTTGGCGCACTCTAGGTCAGCTCCTTTCATATTCGCCTCTCTAAAGTTGACCCCTTTCAAATCAATGTAGCGAAGCTTCGCTTTTTCCCAATTTGCCTCTTTGTGATGTTCAGCCTCGCACAGTGATTTTGCCGATGACAGGTCAGCGCCGTAGAAGTCTGCGCCCCCAAGAAAAGCTCGGCGTAGATTGGCATTACGAAAGTCCGCTCCCTTGCAACAAATGTTCCTGAGACTTGCGCCCTCAAGACACGCAAAGGACAAGTCCGCGTCTTCTAAACAGGCGCCACCCAGTCTGGCATCCGGAAGCTCGGCATTGTGGCAGTCGGCGTTTGGCAGTTCGGCACCGATCAGGTTCACGTTGTGCATTTTTGTGTGCATCATTCGAGCGTCGCGTAGGTTGGCGCCATTAAGTCTTGCTTTGCACAACCACGCTTTCTCCAAGTTTGTGCCTTGCAGGTTCGCTTCGACCATTCGCGCGTCCGAAAGTCGCGCCTCGCGCAAGTCTGCCCCCTTCAACAGCCCATCCTTGCCCCGAAGCCAGCCCTCGCGCTCCATCCATTCGACCGCCGAAATCGCAATATCGTGCGACCGACTGCCCGCCTCTCCTTTGAGACGCTGTTTCAAGTTGTTTTGGTCACGTCTTTCGTTCAACTTGTCGAGGAAAAACAGGGTTACTCCCGTGCTCGCTACAACACCGAGTAGTTCAGTAGCCCAATTCAGTTGAAAATCAGGTGTGTCCTTAAACTCCCGCTGGAAATACTTGAACAACCCATACAGAAGGCTGACGAATAGGATGGCCATCCAAATAGTCCGATAAATCCCTACTCGTCTCTTATGATTCCTGTCGTTCTCTTCCCGCCGACGCATACCTTCCACCGCACCCCTCATTCCACTCCCAACCAAAACACCCCCAGCATATCACATCCCCTCGGTGCGCTCGGTGACCTCGGTGTACTCGGTGTACTCGGTGGTAATAATCCTCCGCGCCTCCACAGCAACAAATCCGCGACCATCCAGTCGCCACCCCACACCAACCCTGCTACAACAATCCCAAACACAGCCCAAGTGAAACCCCATGCCCATCAAACACGACAAAGACAAAAAGCTCAAAGCCCTTGAACTCCTCTCGTACGGCCGCTCCGTCAGCACCGTGCACTTCGCCACCGGTATCCCCATCCGAACGCTCTATAACTGGAAGACACAACTCAATCGCAAATACGAAGGCCAATTGGCAAGAAAACATGTTGAGAATGCCGCAAACGCGCCACAAAACCGCGAATTTCGCCACAAAACCAGCGATTCATGCCACACAATCGCGGATCCCTGCCACAACCATGCCCATGAAAACGGTCAATTGCCACAAGATTGCCAAAAGGATGCAGGTTCAGCCGCCAACCCCGAAAACACCGACGTAGAAGACTTCACCTTCATCCGCGATAAACTTATGATATGCGCCCGCCAAATGGCTGCCGACCTTCGCCCCAACGAGCCCGATATCAACCGCCATACCCTCGCCCTCGCCCGCGTCCTCGACCGCATCCAGCGGCTCGACGAGAAGGTCTTGCCCGACCGCATCCCCGAACAAACCATCCGATTCGAATACTATTACGACGGCGAAGTCCAAGAGCACCCGCCCTGGCACAACATGTCCCAAGAAGAAGACGTGTAGCCCGATGATTCTCTCCTTGTCCTCGATGGTTCTCACTGACCTCGGTGGTAAAATCTCCCCACACGGAAAGGAGCCACAAATGACTGACAATAACAACTGGCGCGAGAATGGCGTGCGCATCGTCCGCAGCGGCGAACTCGACAGCAGCACGCCGCAGACGCCGGGCATGACCCGCGCCGCCGCCATCAATTACGCCAAAGCCGGCGCCGAAAAGCTCTGGGCGGGCACGGTTAACATCGAGCCTGATGCCAAAACCGGCGCCCATCATCATGGCGAGCTGGAAAGCGTCATCTATGTGCTCAGTGGGCGAGCGCGCATGCGCTGGGGCGACAAGCTTGAATATGTCGCCGAAGCCGATGCCGGCGATTTCATTTATGTGCCGCCCTTTGTGCCGCATCAGGAGATCAACGCCGATCCCGAGCAGCCGCTGGTTTGCATCCTCGTTCGCAGCGACCAGGAAGCGATCGTGGTCAATCTCGATATTGAGCCGGCGGAGACATCAGAGACGATTTGGGTTGGTCCGAATCATCCGGCGGGGTAGTTTTTTTACTACAGATTCACCACAGAGGACACAGAGGATTTTTCAACGCAGAGGGTCGCCCGCCAAAACGCGAAATCTGTAGGGGCGACCTATCAGGTCGCCCGCAAGAACGCGAAATTTGTAGGGGCGACTTTGTAAGTCGCCCATCATCGGGAAATAGCGGCTTTAGGGCGATTCACAGAATCGCCCCTACACACGACGTGGTGATGGGGGCAGGTTGGCGGGGCGGGTTTTAGGGCGAGCCAAGGCTCGCCCCTACGGCATTCGACTGTGTCCGGGCGTCCGCACAGGCGACGCGGTGATGGGGGCGGGGTTTAGGGCGACCCAATGGGTCGCCCCTACAGATTCGTTGTGGTGGGGTTGGTTAGGGTGTTAGCAGCACCTTGGAGACATCGCCGGGCGCGTTGATGAGGCGCTCAAACCAGGGACCGCCTTCGCCCAGCGGCGCCTCCTGAATCCAGGGGTCGAGGCGAATCGCGCCCGCGCCCAGCAGTTCCAGCGCCCGCACGAAATTCGCCGGCGTATAGGCGAAGGAGCCCAGCGCCATGATCTCGCCCCGGATCATGTCGGCGACCGGCATGGCGCTGCTCTCTTCGTGCAAGCCGCTGAGGATCAGGCGTCCGCTGGCTTTGGTGGCCGAGACGCATTGGGCGCGCGTCTGTGCCGTGCCGACCGCGTCAATCGAGACGGAGACGTTGGCGCCGTCGGTTGCGTCGCGGACTGCCTCGACCGTATCGAGCGCGCTCGGCTGAAGCGGGAGGCCGCCAAGCGCTTCACCCATCGCTAGTCGCGCCTCGTCGATCTCGGCGATGAAGACGCGGGCGGCGCCACCGTAGCGCAGCATCTGCAGCGAGAGCAGACCGATTGGGCCAGCGCCGATGATGAGGCAGTCGGCATCGGCGACAGCGCCCGCCAGCTCGGCGATGCGCACGGCGCAGCCCACCGGCTCGGTCAGCGCGCCAATCCGCGTGTCCATGCCTTCCGGCAGCGTCAGCGCCAGTTTCGCCGGCGCGCTGATGTATTGGGCGAAGGCGCCCGGACGATGCGCGCCCAGCAAGCGCCTGCTGCCGCAGAGTTGGTTCAAGCCGGCGGCGCAGGGCGGGCAGTCGCCGCAATACCAGAGCGGGTTCACCGTCACCAGGGCGCCGACGGTCAGATCGGGTCGAAAGGCCGGAACCAGGGGACCCATTTCGACAATCTCGCCGGCGAATTCGTGCCCCATGATCAGCGGCGGGACGCGCAGGGCGTTATGCCCCAGGTAGCCGCTCAGCTCGGAGCCGCAGATGCCGGCGTGCCCGACGCGGATGACGATTTCGTCGCCGGTCGCGGTCGGTTCCGGCGCATCGCGCAGCGTCATCGTGCGCGCCGCTTCCCATACCAATGCCTTCATCGCGTTAACTCCTGTTTATTAGGCGGGCCTGGTGAATCAGATGGATGTAGTCCCGTTTGAGAATTACGCACAGTTTTTTTACCACCGAGTTAAACGAGTTAAATTGAGTACACAGAGAGTCTTTATGCTTGCTTGGCGAAGTCTCCGAAAGGTCAGAATTAAAGTGAACAAATATGAACGGACACAAGGCGCGGATTTCGTCGCAGGATCTTCTGCGTTTTCTGTGTCGCATCATTTCCTCTGTTCTGCCGAGGACGATTCACTGCCGGAAATGCCAATATCTCAGTGTACTCAAAAAAACTCGGTGTACTCGGTGGTAAAGCTTTTCTAACCTAGGACGATCCACGGCTCAGTTTGATCGCCGATTTGCCGCGCTTTACGCGCCTGCATTATACTCGGCGCCATATCACAATCCACTGTAGGGAGTGAGGATTTCGCATGAAGATCAAGAGCATCGATGTCGTCACCGTCAAGCTGCCGCCGCGCGAGTACAGCGCCGCGCCCTGGCGCGAGAGTTGGAACGAGACCGATGAAGTCGCCAATCCGATGTCTTGGTACCCGCATGTGAAGCGTCACCGCAGCCGCTGGACCAATACCGGTTGGGCGCATGTCTGGGTCAAGGTTACGTTGGAAGACGGCGCCTGGGGGCTGGGCTCGACGATGCACGGGCGACCGGTAGCCGCCATCATTGAGGATCATCTGGCGCCGCAGTTGGTCGGGCAAGACGGCTTCGCCATTGAGCGCCTGGCGGATATGATGTTCCGCTTGACCAAGTTCTACGGTTCGACGGGCTTGGCTTCTTACGCCATCAGCGCGCTTGATCTGGCGCTCTGGGACGCTAAGGGCAAGGCGCTCGGTCTGCCGGTGTACAGCCTCATCGGCGGAAAGCAGAAGGAGCGTATCTATTGCTACTCCACGGGCAACGACATCGACTGGTATCAAGAAGTCGGCTTTACGGCGCACAAGCTGGCATGCCCTTATGGACCGGCGGATGGGCTGGATGGCTTGCGGAAGAATGTCGAGCTGATCGCCAAGACGCGCGAGCAAGTCGGCGACGCTTGCGAGATCATGCTGGACTGCTGGATGGCGCTTGATGTCGATTACACGGTGCGGCTGGCGGAAGCGCTGCGGCCCTACCGCGTCAAGTGGATTGAGGAGTGTCTGATCCCCGAGGATTTCGCCGCCCATGCCGAGTTGCGAGCGCGCCTGCCCTGGCAGACGCTGACGACGGGCGAGCACTGGTATAGTCATGTGCCCTTCCAATACGCGTTGAAGCATGATCTGGTGGATATTTTGCAGCCGGACATCGAGTGGGTTGGCGGGCTGACAACCTGCATCAAAATCGCGCATGCGGCGGAAGCGGCGGGAAAGAAGGTCATCTTGCATGCGGGCGCGCGTAGTCCCTACGGGCAGCATTTCTCCTTCGCGATGGCGGCTGTGCCCTGGATTGAATATTTCATCGGGGCGCCGCCCGGCATCCCGCTCAGCGAATCGACCTGGCTGCCGGGCATGGCTTATGCGGTTGATGGCTGGCTGGAGATTTCGGATGCGCCGGGCTTTGGTTTGGGCATTGAAGAAGACTGGATCGAGCCCTACGCGAGTTGAGGTCACGAGGAGTTCTCAATCCATTACCACCGAGTACACCGAGTTTTATTGAGGACACCGAGGAAGGGAGAGGGGAGTTAAGCGTGGAGCGGGATGTAAAAGCGCCCGGATCGAGGTTCGCGTAAGTCGCGTAGACACTGACCGCCGACACTGACCGCGGACACTTGCCTTCGGAGAGTGAGCCATTTGCAGCGGGACCCGAGGGTTTAACCGTGGGCGGCGGCGTGGATGTGCGGGCGCCTACAGTGTTTGGGCTAACAGGGCGCCTATTGCCCTGCTGCTGGCGACGTTTCGAACTGCCGCATCAAGTCCAACAGAGTGTCGGCGGCGGCCTCGGCAAAGGACGGGTCATTGATATTGCATGCCAGCTCGATAACGGGGATGTCAGTTCTGAGATTGCCCTTGATGGCGTCGAAGCAAGCGGCGTTCGCAGCGGGATCCCAGAATGAGCCACCCTCGCTATCGAGCATGGAAAGGCCCTTGAGCGGGAGGAGGATGGCGACCGGCGCGGTCGCTGCATTGGCGGCGGCCGCTATCATTTCGCCGATACGTCGATTCTCTTCGTTATCGGTGCGCAAGAGCGTCGCGGTCGGCGCCCACTGATACAAATTGCGCTCTCGATACTTATCAGGGACCGATTCGAGCGCGCCGAAGTTGGCCATGTCGACGCAGCCAGGTACGATCACTGCGGGAATACCAGCGCGCGACGCCGCCAGGCAGCGTTCCGGTCCAGCGCTGGCGCCACCGCCACAGACCTCATCCGCCAATTCCGTTGTTGTAATATCGAGGCAGCCAGCGAAATAACCTTCGCTGATCAGGCTCTCCATGGTCTGGCCACCGATACCGGTCGCATGGAAAACCATGACTTCGAAACCATGATTTTCGATCAGTCTCCGCGCATGGTCGACGCAGGGCGTGGTGTTGCCGAACATGGAAGCGGCAATAAGCGGTCTCTCGTCGGCGATCGCCGGCGCTTCTCCATGGACCATGCCGGCGATTGCCGCCGCCGCGTTGGCGTATACTTTGGCGCTGATGCGGTTGACGCCGGCCACATCGACGATCGACGGCATCATGACGATATCGGCTGGACCTACGAAATCGCGCACATCGCCGCTGGCCAGGGTCGAAACCATCAATTTGGGCAAGCCGAGTGGCAGCGCGCGCATACCGGCTGTACCGACAGTGGTGCCGCCACTGCCGCCCATGCCCAGGATGCCATCGAGTTTTCCATCGTCGTACAAGCGCCGCGCTATGACAGCCAGTCCACGTCCCATCACAGTCAGCGCTTTCTGCCGTTGCCCTGCCTGTCGCAGTGCTTCGAGGTCGCATCCGGCCGCGCTGGCGACCGCTTCACGGCTGATATCGGGCGCGAATCCAGGCTCGCCGAGTACGCCAACATCAATCACCAGCGTGCGGATGCCTTGCTTTTCGATCAAGGATTTCACCCAGGCAAACTCGGCCGCTTTTGTATCGAGCGTGCCGGCAAGGACGACTGTTTTAGTCGCGCCAGTCACGATTCAGCGCTTCCTTACTTTGTGACTTTTGAAGGTCTTGACCGCGCTCATCACCGCCTTTTCAATTGGGATGCGCTCGATGCTGGATGCGCCGACGAAACCTTGGGCGTCGGTACGCTCATACAGGACTCGGGTATCTTCTGGCTCGGCGAAGGGTCCGCCGTGAGCCAAGCAGATGACATCAGGGTCGACATTCCAGGCGCCTTCCATGATGCGCTGCGTGTTTTCCAGCGCTTCTTCCATGGGGTCAGCCGGGAAGCCGATCAAGCCGCCGGCGGTGCCGCCAACATGGGCGCAGACGACATCAACGCCGGCTTCAGCCATGCGCCCGGCTTGCTCGGCATTGAATACATAAGACATGGTGAAAACGTCACGCGCGCGCAGCAGGCGGATCAGCTCTACTTCGCGGACGAAGCCCCAGGGCTGTTTCAGGCTGCTGGCGATATTCTGGTACTCGCGGAGGAAGAAGTCGGAGACATGCTCATGATTTCCGACGGTGGGAAAGTTAATGAAGCCGTCGAATCCCTTGTCGATGAAACGGTCAATCACGATTCCCAGGTCATAAGTGGTCTGGTCATTGGCTTCAATGCCAGCGATGATTGGCGTGTTGTGGACGACATTTCTGATTTCGTCATACATATCAAGCGTTCGCGGGTTGGAGTGACCGATTACCTCGGTCCGCAGACCCATAATGCGTGATCGGCCGGTGCTGTAACAGACGATCAAGTCCGCCCCACCCAACTCAGCGCATTTCGCGACGATGCCGGCGCTGCAGCCGGCGCCGATAATGGCGTCACCATTAGCTAGCGCGCCTCTTAGTCTGCTCAGGATCTCTGCTCTGTTCATCATGACCTAGTTCCAAATCTGCGAATAAACGCGCATGAAATTGCCACCCAGAACCCCCTTCGTTTCCGATTCGTCGTATCCGCGCTGCATAAGCGCCTTGGTCAAATTGGGAAAGCAGCGAGGGTCGTCCAATCCACGCGGATAGTAATAAGGCGGGGGCGGATAATCTTTTGGATCCCATTGTCCCGTTTTGACGAAGTAGTCGTAATGCGCTTTTGATGCCTCCTGCATGGCGTCGCCGATGTATTCGAAGTCGATGCCGATGCCCACGTGGTCGATGCCGACGAGATCAGCGATGTGGTCGACATGTTTGAGCAAGTCATCAAGCGTCGGGCGACGCTTTTTGGCAACGAAGGGCGGGAAGCCGTTGATGCCGATGACGCCGCCCATTTGGGCGACGCGCTTGATCTGCTCGTCGGTCAGGTTGCGCGGGCTGTCACAGATGGCTTTGGTCAGATTGTGACTGAAGACGACGGGCTGCTCGGAGACATCCATCGCGTCCAGTGTGGTCTGGATGCCGGTGTGGCTGCAATCGACGGCGATGCCGGCGCGATTCATGGCTTTGATCAGCCGCCGGCCGAAGACGCTCAAGCCGGCGTCGTTGGGTTCGAGGCAGCCATCGCCGACGAAGTTGCGGACGTTATAGGACAGTTGTATGACGCGAACGCCGAGCGCGTGATAGACATCCACCAGTTCGATACTCTGCTCGAGCGGCAGCGAATTCTGAAAGTGGAAGAGGATGCCCAATTTGCCTTCGGCTTTGGCTTGACGGAAACCGGCTGCATCGGTGACGCGCATGAGTTCATGGCTGCGTTCGCGGATGATATTCAGCCAGTCGGCGACGCGCATGATCGCTTCGCGGCAGTTGTGATTGGCTGCCAAGGATGGCGCGGCGACGGTGACGCCGCCCTCCACATAATACGAGGTATGCTCGGGCGAGTGCGTCAGCAGGGGGCAGGTGCCGTCAAAGACGATCGCTTCTTCGTGTACGCGCTGGTAGTCGACCATGTTTATCCGCTCACTATTGCCGTCGATCAATCACGTCCGTACAAGGGCTGAAAACGCGCCGACGGACTGATGCCGAGGACGGTGTCGTTGTGCCAGTCGATTTCGTAGCGTTCGCCGCCTATTACTTCGGCGATGGTTTCTCGACGGATTGGCAGCCAAAGCTTCACAACCGAATCCGGCGCCAGCGGGGACAGCCCGAGGTAGCCGTCCTTTATATGGTCCTCAGCAGAAGACCGTGCCATATCGTTGATTTGAAGGGTGACCGCGGCCGGTTGCGCCCAGGAAGGGATGCGCAACTGCAGCGAAGCTGCTTCGTGGAGGCGCAGGGTGATCGGATCGGGACCCGGCGGTGGACAAGTCAATGAATATGCGTTGTCTTCTTTAGAATAGTGCAGATCAACGCGGACCGTATTTTCACTGACGTCGGCTATCGCCTCCCAGGACTCGCAGATGGCTTGCAGCGCGCCGCCAACCAGGTCCGCATTGACTTGATAGGCTTCTTCCGGATAGGAGATGAGCCCGTTGATCCCGCCGAAGCAGAAGCCACCGCGCGCTCGCCGCGCCACACTACCGAAGCGCGCCTCGTCGTCATCCTCGTGGCCGGCCGCTTCCCGCACCCAGGATGTGTCCACCATTTGCGATGCCAACAGATGATTTCGCAGCATGCGATCGGCATCTTCGTAATATTTGGGGTAGCCAGCCTGACCCAGCAGCAGCGCCGCTTCGATGAGATCGCCGGTGTTATTGGCTTCGCCGCGGTTGATGTCGAAGCCGGCATATCCGGCCGCCCTCAGCGGTTCGGCGAGCCAGGGCGCCCAACGGAACTCTTTCGCCCAGCCGTAACTGCTACGGAAGGGGCGCATGCCAACATCGAAAGCGCGGCGCGCGCGCTCAATAATCGTTTCATCCGCGACCAGGATGCCATAATCGATTAGCCCGGTGATCGTACCAGTAATGGAATGCAGGTGCGCCCCGGCGGCCTCGGCGATTGATCCATCGGCGTCGAAAGCCATATCGAGATTGTCCGCGGCGAAGCGGCGCGCAAGCTCCAGCGCTATCTCATCGGACGATTGGCGATAATACTGAACCAGCGGTCGAATGAGCCGGCCGGTGGTTGCTGGCGGCGGCGCCAGAATACCACTGAAGGCATTCGTCCAGCCGTCGGGACCGAGACTTTCGCCGGGAAAGCGCGCGCCGTCTCCAATCGCCGCGAGAATGGAGCGGCACAGGCGGCGAAGGGCAGGCTCCGCCCGCGCGTCGGCGCGCCAATTCCAGAGCGCGAGCAAACCCAGGACCACTTCGCGGCAGTTGTGCATGGCGGCGACATCGGGCTGCCAAGGCGCGGCACTGTTCCAGGGCAAGCCGGATGGGTGACGTTCGAGGCTATCGTAGAGCTGCTGGGCGAGCGCATCATAGATTTCGTTTTCGTCGGGCAATTCAATAATGCGCGAACAATGACCAAGCGCATCCAGAAATCGACCGACAACATGGGGCGAATCGAATGGACCGTGCCGAATGCAAGTGGGCTGTTGGATTAATTCGTAGTGGAAGAATGGAATGTAATTCTGGCGCTCATCGAGGTTGTTGATAATGAATTCAACACCCACGGCGAGATGGCGTTTCAGATCAATTTCGAGGCTTCGGTCATACACGGCGTTCTGTCACTCCCTATTGCGGACTTCCGCTAAATTCTACCCGCCGCCCATTGAATACCGCGGCTGACGACCCGGCGGAAATTCGAATTCTCATAGGCATTGTGGTCATGGCCCGACTGGAAGCAGAAGACGCGCGCCTTCTTGTAGCGCCGCGTCCAGGCGATGCTGCGCATGCTCTTGGGATCGTCGGTGAAGAGGAGGAGCTCGCTGTCGGCGTCCGGTTCCGCCACGACGTAAGTTTCGTCCAGCATCTCCCAGTCGCTGAGTCCCTGGGAGATTGGATGCTGCGGATTGGCAACCTGGATCTCGAGGTTGATGTCCATGTGTACGCTCCAACTGGACGCGTCAATGCCGACCAGGCGCGCCCAGATCGGCCAGTCGGGATAAGCCAAGAGTGCATGGTGCAAAATGAAAATGCCTTGCTCGCTTTCGCCCAGCGTCTCCAGCGCCGCCTTGGTCGCCTCGTCCGCGGGGCTGCCCTCGCTGCCGGGCGTCCGCTGGTGAAAGTTGAAGAAGAGCAGCACATCATATTCGGCGCGCCGCTCGCCAATGTCGGCGGCGAAATCCTGCATGTCCTGCGGATAGAAGTCGATTTCGGGCATGCTGCGGAAGGCGGTGTGAAAAGCCGGCACATCAAAGGGATGCTTGCCAGTGATCACGGCGGTTTTGATTTTTCCATCCGTGGATTCTACGTTCATATAGCCTCCCTCGCTTGATTCAAGAGCTCCTGTACTTTGACGGGCTGGCCGCTGCGGCTGCTTTCGATAACGGCGAAGATCAAGGCGACCGATTGCAGATTGTCCTCGATATTCGTCTCCATCGGCTCGCCGCCGTCCAGCCAATGCACAAATTGTTCGATCAGCCAGGCGTTCATCCACTTGGGGTGCTGCAGCAGCGGGATTTCCTCGCCCTCGCCTTCTGCACGGCTTATGCGCTGCTCGGTCGGGTCATAGGGAAAACGCTCCAGCCGGCGCTTTTTGAGCATGAGCGTTCCCAGCTCGCACTCGGCGCGAAAGGTCTCCCCGTACCAGTCATGCAAGCCGACAGCATTGGTTGCGGCGCCCTCAAAGATGGCGCGGCTGCCGTTTTCAAAGACCATCGTGACCAATGCCTGCGAATCACCGGCGTATTCGCCCCAGGGCGGATTCCAAGTCTGCGCGTAGAGCGTATCACACTTTGCTCCAGCCAGGTCGGCGAGGATATCGAGATGATGCACCGCGCCCTCGATCATCAGCGGATCGGGAATCTCGTGCCGAAATATGCCCCAACTGCCATATTTTCGCAGGTCGGAGGTGAGGTGACAGACCAGATAGTCCAATGTTCCGTAACAGCCCGATCGCAATTCCTCGCGGAAGCTCGTCTTGTCCTGGTCGAAGCGATGGCTCATCGTCACGCCCATTTTGAGGCCGGCGCGCTTGACTTTTTCGGCGATGCGTACGGAAGCGGCCAAGGTATCGGCGATCGGCTTCTCGGAGAGGATGTGCAGGTCATGCGCTAAAGCCGCATTGACGACCTCTTCATGATGAGCCGGCGGCACCACAATCGTGCAGAAATCAGCCGGGTTCTCGGTCAATGCCTTTTTCAAGTCTGTATAGCATTTTTCAGCCGGCAAGCCAAGCGAATCTTGCGCTACGCACAAGGCTGATGGATTGATATCGACAGCGGCGACGACCTCGACCAAGCCGTCTTCAATATTGGGCGGCAGCGCGGTTTCGCACCAGTCTCGTCCCATGGCGCCGAGGCCGATCTGGATCATTCGGTAAGTCATTGACTTTTGCTCAAGGGCAGCCGTGAATCGCCCGGATTAGCCGCGCAAACCGCCAACCGTCAATCCAGCGATGAAGCGGCGCATCAGCAGGAGATAGACGACGATCATGGGACCGGTCGAAATGATTGACGCGGCAAACACGGTGACGTGATCCTGACGGAAACCGGCGGGCTTGAGCGTTGTGATGGCGTAGGCGATGGTGAACTTATCGGGTGATTGGAGAAATACCACCGGCATCAATAGATCATTCCAACTCCACAAGAAGGCGAAGATCAGTACCGTGAGTATGCCTGAGCGAGCGAGCGGCGCCATAATATGACGGAATACACCCCATTCGCTGGCGCCTTCGACCCGCCCGGCGTCGCCCAACTCTTCCGGCAGCTGCAGGAAAAATGAACGCATGAGCAGCGTAGGAACCGGAAGAAAAGTTGCGGTTGTGGTCAAGATCACCGCAGTGCGTGAGTTGGACAGGCCCAGGTGGCGCACGACGCGAGTCAGCGGCTCGAGATAAGCAAAAACCGGCATGACAATCGCCATCATGATCAAGAGCAAAAGCAGTCGGCGACCGGGGAAATCCAGGCGCGATACCGCGTAGCCGAGCATGGTCGCCAGGCATCCGATCAACACCGAGACCGAGACCGAAACCGCCAGGCTATTGTAGACATAACTGCTGATCTTGGCACCCGTCCAAGCGTGAATATAGTTTTCGACATAGAGCCGATCCGGCAGCGCCAGCGAATCCATCGTGATCTGCGTATTAGTCGAGAAGCTCGCCATCAACACCCAGAGCGAGGGGAAAACGAAGGGCAGCGCCAGTAGAATGACCAGCGCGTATAAGGCATAGCGCATAAGCTTTGTGGACAGCATGGCTCGCGCTCGTTCAGTCCTTTGGCGCTGTGCGCTCCCTAAACCACAAGAATGCGGAAACGATCCCGATGACGAGGATCAGGAGAATGACGCCGAGAGCGGCCGCCTCGCTGGCGTTATAGCCTTGGCGCGCCTTCTTGAAAATGAGCGTTGGCAGTATCTCAGTCGCATAATAAGGACCGCCCAATCCGGGCGTGGTCAAGGGAAATACCACGGCGAAAGGGGTCAATCCGACAATCAGCATGATCGTCATCACGAAGGTGGTGACGTTGCGGACGCTGGGAATCGTGATGTAGCGGAAAACCTGGACTTCCGATGCGCCGTCGACCTTGGCGGAATCATAAAGAGATTGGTCGATCTGCTGAATGGCGGCGGTGAAGACGATATAGCAGAAGGCGGTTTCATGCCAAACGAACACGCCCATCGCCGCGTAAATGGCGATCTTGCCATCGCCCAGCCACTGGGGTTTGAGATCGGTGAAGCCAAGGGCGTGAAGCACCTGGTTGATCATGCCATAGCTGGGGTCGTAAACGCGGGTGAAAAGCGCCGCTGCAACAGCCATAGAAAAGAAGTAGGGCACGAAAAAAGCAAAGCGAAACAAAGGCTTCGGTCGCAGATTGGTATCCTCAACCAGCGCAGCGGCTACCAGCCCGATGGTGGTGGGGACGAAGAGCCCAACCAGTCCCCATAAAAGGGTGTTCTTGATTGCCTGTGAAAAAGGGTAGTTGTCCGTCGCCCGGTCGAAGGTTTTGAAGCCGACGATCTCGCCCTTATCCGGGCTGATCCCGTCCCATTTGTAGAAGCTCGTCTCGATAGTCTGCAAGGCGGGATTGAATATAAAGACGCTCATCAAAATAAGAGCGGGCGCGACAAGAACTGCAGCCAGTAGCCACTGCTCTCGAGTCTTTGCCGAGGCGCTCCGCCAGGCGTCGAAAGGACGCGGACGAAGTTTCGATGCGAGGGCGGACATCTATGTTATCACAGTCTTGTAAGCAGTCAGGTGAATTGCCGAGCCCAGCCCCTAATGCCGGACTGGGCGCGGCTGAAGTCTTTGCCTAGAGCAGATCGCTGCGATTCTCCGGAACCTGCCCATCTTCAATGTCGCGCTCCCAGGCGTCCTGGACCTGCTGCGCCCACTGCTCCGGCGTGATGCTGCCGGCCAGTATGCCGCCCAAACCCTGTTGGTAGGCATCCTGCGAATTCTGTGGCAGCCAGCCAAAGACCAACAAGGAAGATTCCTCGCCGGTGATGATTGGCAAGCTTTGAATCTGCGGAATCGCCAACTCGCCAAAGGCTTTTGTCGCCAGAAGATTACCCTGCTCCAGCAGCCTCTTGGCGCCGGTGCCTTTGACGCAGAAATCGAGGAAGAGCGCGGCTGCGTCAGGGTCTTGCGCCGCCGCCGGGATGACCATGGCTTCGGTCTCGCCCGTGCACCAGATCGGACCGCCGCCCGGACCCGGCATCGATAGCATATCCCAATCTTCATCAAATTGGCGCTGCATCTCCGAATAGAACCAGGTGCCCGTCACGTTCAGGGCGGCAGCTCCGGCAATGAATCGTTCGTTGCCATCGTCCTGCGTGATGGACAATACATCGGGATCAAGCAGCCCATGGTTATAGAGATCGAGTATTGCTCTAGCGGCTTCAACTGCGGGCGGATCCGTGAATTTTCCATCGCCAAAGATCACATCGACGCTGCTGCCCGGACCGCTGAGCCCGCCGATGCTGGCCCACAATTGGTAGTGGGCCAATTGGAGCTGGCTGAAGCCGCGATGACCCGTGGTGAGCGGAATCAGGCCGGCCGCCTTGAATTTTTCCAGCATGGCGATGAATTCTTCCCAGCTCTGCGGCTCGCCAACATCGAAGCTTTCAAGCACGGACTTTCTGTAGGCAGTGCCAGTGATCTCGTAGTAAAGCGGCAAGGTCCAGAGCTGCCCACCGCGCGATGAGCGCCGCAGCGCCGCGGATAGCACCCACTCATCCCAGTCATACAAGTCGCGGTAGCCGTCGAGCGGCTGGATCAAACCGGCTTTGAGAACGGGATCGAGCTTGAGGAATTTGGGATTCTCGTTCGAGATCAGATCGACAGCGCCTGCCTCCATCGCAAGGCGCTGCCAGTCGACGCCGACCACCACCGCTTCTACTTGACTGAATTCGACGGTGATCTCGGGATGTTCCTCTATGAAGGCGTCCACAACCGCTACGAAATCCGTACCGGGACCAGTCTCGATCTGAAAGCGGAATGTGCCGGACTCCGGAACCGATTGGGCGTAAGCCATGTGAGAACCGAGGGCGGTTCCGACTGTGCCGACGCCCATTAACCTGAGCATTTCTCGGCGAGAAATGCCGCGCTTTGAACCAAACATTTCTAAAGCTCCTTTGAAATATATGTTTTCCGCCCCTCATTGAGAGGCTTAAGAACGGCAATATAATTGTAAATCGCTAAATGACCCCCAGAACATAACATATAGGCATCTCACTGTCAAGAAAGGCGGCCTTTCCAGCGAGCAGGCTGGTAATGCCGGAAGCGTCCGAGGAACGAATTCCGCTCGCTGCTGCGCGCCCTGGTCAAAACCAGGTGATTTGCTTCGGACCAATATCGGTCGCTAATGCGAGCGCGTCAAAGCTGCGCTGCATCAAAGCGAGTTTCGTTTCGATCAAGGCGGGGTCATCCCACAAGTTGTCGAATTCATCAGGATCCGTTTCCAAGTCGAAGAGTTCGCCAAGGCCATGCCCATGATAGACGACCAGCTTGTAGCGCTCGTCGCGAATCATCGTTGCGAAGGTTCCGCTGTAGTTTCTAGTCATGGACGGGTTGATCGCTTGGAAATACTCGCAGCGTACAAAGTCTCGATGATGATCTTGCGCTTCGGCGTCGATGAGCAGGTTGCGCAAGCTGATGCCTTGCATGCGCTCCGGTATTGGCACTCCCGCCAGGTCAAGCAAGGTGGGCGCGATATCCAGCAGCTCGACCAGGGATTGCCGCCGCGCGCCTTCCAGAAAACGGCAAGGCCAAGACAGGATAAGCGGCACCCGAGCCAGACCCTCGTAAAAGCGGCAGCCTTTCAGCAGCAAGCCGTGGTCGCCGAGCGCTTCACCGTGGTCGCTCATGAAGATAATGATGGTATTGTCCCGCTGGCCCGTGCGTTCCAATGAATCGAGCATTCGCCCGACGTTGTCGTCAATGAGTTCGATCATGGCATAATAGGCTGCCTGAATCCACTTGGCGTTGAATTCTTGGGGCCGGCGAGCGGGATGTTGAAAGTCAGTCTCGCTTAGCTTCGCTTGCGCTTCCAGGTCGCTATCGCGGAATTTGGGGCCGGACAGGGACTCGACATCAAAACGATCCAGGTATTGCTGTGGCGGATCAAAGGGCTCGTGGGGGTCAAAGATATTGACGCTCATCAACCAGGGCTTGCCGCCGTGGTCGGCTTCCATGAAATCAATGGCACGGTCGCTGCACCAGGTCGTCTGATGCAGTTCGGGCGGGATATCGTGCGGCTTTTTGCGCATTTCGCCGAGGTCATGACCCATTGATGCAAGCCAGTCCCCGTAGGCGTGCCCGGCCTCCCATTGATCTTCCGGGTCGTGGCTCCAGTGAAACAGCCGATAGCCGTCATGTTTTGGGCGCGGCTCGATGCGACCGCGCGCGCCGGCCAAATGGAATTTGCCAGCCAGCGCGCAATCATAACCGGCATCAGCCAGCAGCGCCGTGACCAACGGAGCGGCTTCCGCCCAATGTTCATTGCCATTGCCGCAGGCGTGTACGGAGCTGGGATACATACCGGTCAGGAAGCTGGCGCGGCTCGGCGTACAGATCGGGCTTTGGCAATAGGCGCGCTCAAAGGCGACGCCGGTGGCGACGAGCTTGTCGATATTTGGCGTATTCAATTGCGAGTTATTGAGCGCGCTTATCGTGTCGAAGCGCTGCTGATCAGTGCATATCCAAAGAACATTAGGCGGATTCGTATTCATGACATTTCCTGTTTACGTTGCTGGCGGCAAACCCCTCACCCCCCGACCCCCTCTCCCACAAGAGGAGAGGGGGAGCATTGTGCAGAGGGCGCAAGGTATTTTGCGTGGGCGACGGCATTGTCGCACGCGTATCTACACGCATTCGATGATTCTGGCGATCTTATTTCGCATGGCATTTTCTAACTACGTGCTTTTGATTACTTTGTTTCTAGCCAGACAGCCTCGGTCAAAACTCCTCAGCCCTTAACCGCGCCCGCGGTTAAGCCAGTGATCATATAGCGCTGAATTAGAAATCCAAACACAACAACGGGTAGCATGATGATGACGGCGGCTGCCGAAATCTTGCCCCATTCGTAGCCTTCGTAACCCATGTAGTGTGTGATGATAACGGGCAGGGTCACCGTCTTTTTGCGTGTGATGACCAGCGCAAACAAGAACTCGTTCCAGGCAAAAATGAAGGCGACGATCCCGGAAGCGATTATGCCGATGCGAACCAGCGGCAGCTCTATCAGATAGAGAATCTGCCACAAATTGGCGCCGTCGATCATGCCGGACTCACGCAATTCGAGCGGCACAGCGCCCCAAACCGGCGTCAGCGTCCATATAATCAAGGGTACGCAGAAAATGAGATAGATGATGATCAAGCCGATATGCGTATCAAGAAGGTCAATCCGAGAATAGAAGACGAAGTAGGGAAGCAAATAAATCATCCCAGGCACCATGCGGATAAGGAGGATGGTCAATAGCGAATTGCGCCGCGCCCGGCCCCGCATAATCGTAATGGCGAAGGTCGCCGGTATCGCAAAAAAGCATCGCCAGCGCGACGGACCCGGTCGCAATTATGACGCTGTTGGCGAAGGCAAGGCGAAACTCCGGATCCTGGAAGATGGCGCTGAAATGCTCAAACGTGGGCTCAAATATGAACAGCGGCGGATAAGCAAAGGCATCCAAGGCGTTCTTAAGCGCGAGCAGCAGTATCCATAGAAGCGGAACGAGGATCGCCAGCCCATAAATGATTCCGACTGCGTAAAGGCCAAACGTTGTTACTTTCGATCGGCGTTGCATGAGCTAGGAATCCACTTGGAAATTGCGCAGCAGGAAACGCGTCATCGGTCCAATGATCAGCAGCAGCATAAAGAAGAAAACCACGATAATCGCCGAGGCATAACCAACTTTGAGATAGCTGAATCCGCTGACGTAGGCGTAAAAGTTGACGGTTTCGGTCGCCGCGGCTGGCCCGCCGGCGGTCACAATATAGATGATCGGGAAAATACCCAGCGCCTCCATCGTGCGCAGGATGCCGATAAAGGTAAACGTCGGCTTGAGCAAGGGCAGGGTTACATGCCTGACGGATTGGATCCAGGTCGCGCCATCAATAACCGCTGCTTCGTAAAGCTCATCGGGGAAGGACTGCATCGCGGCCAAAAACATAAGCGCGACAAAGGGAGTCCAGCCCCACACGGCAACGATGACGATAGCCGTGAGCGCCCAATTGGCATCGGTTAACCAACTGGGGCCATCCAAGCCGATGAGGCTCAAGAAATAATTGACGCTGCCCAGCTTGGGCGTGAACATAACGCGCCAGGTCAAGCCGGTCACGATAGGCGGGATCACCATCGGCGCGACCAGCACATAGCGCAGCCACTTCATGCCGGGCAGCCGTTCATTCATGACGACGGCGACAATGAAACCGAGTACCAGCTGCAGGGCAACCGGCGCGACGATGAACAGCGCGCTCACCGGAATGCTTGCCAGAAATCGCGCATCGTCCAGCAGCCGGCTGTAATTCCGCAAGCCGATGAATCGTTCCGGTCTGGGGCTGGCAAATGAAAGGGACGACGTGCTCAGATAGAGCGTGAAGAGCACCGGCAGCACCGTCAGCAGAAGCAGCACGATGATCGAAGGCGAGAGGTATTTGTAATATGCCCGCTGCGGAATCGGCTGATACGCTGTCATGCCGCGCCTCTCGACCCTTGGCTTTGCTATTCGTTTGAATGTCTTTACGGAATCCAGGAAAACCTGGCGAAAAAAGGCGAATACAACAAGTAAGGATGGCGCCCGAATTCCCTAATTCAATTCGAGCGCCAGTCTATGGATGCCAGCTTTATGGCAGGTATCCCTCGTCTTCGAGCATCTGCGTGATCAACTCATTGGCGTGGTTGAGCGCGTCTTCCGGCGTTCTTGCGCCTATTTCCGCTTCTTGCACCGCTTGGCCCAAGATATCACCCATCAGGGGCCAGCCAGCGAAAGCCGGGTAATAGTCAGCGGGCGCGGCGGCGAGGCTGTCCTGAAACGCTTTCAAGAAGGAGCCAGCGCCAAAATCGTAGTCGTACTTGGCGATGAAGTCTGGATCTTCCCAAAGGCTGTTTCGCGTCACCGCGATCTGTGGCTGAGCCAAGGAGATTTTCTTCATCGTTTCGAAGCTAAGCGCCCATTCGACAAAGGTGTAAGCGGCTTCCTGGTGCGCTGAATCGGCGGTGACGCAAATCCCATGCGCGGCAAATGAGGGTTTGGGACCAGCGGCGCCACCTGGCACGACGGCGAAACCGAGATTGCCCGATACTTTCGACTCCTCGGGATCCAAGATGCGTCCCGCTAGCGGCGCGCCCTCCATGACCATTACAACCGTGCCTTGCTGCATTGCTCGTGTGACATCGGGGTATTGATATGCGGCGACGCCTTCGGGACCGTAGTTGTTCTTCAGGGTCACAAAGTTGGTGAGCGCCCGTATGGCTTCCGGTGAATTGACAGTTGGCGTCAGATCATTGGGGAAGTCGACGAAAAACTTGGCGCCTTCGCCATGGAAGAAGGAATTGAAATGCCAGATGTTGCCATGCGCTGCCGGGGGATTTCCTCTCAGGGCGATTAACGGGATCTCGTCGGTGTGCAGCAGCGGGGCGATCTCAAGCAGTTCATCATAGGTTGTCGGCGGGCTCTCGATGCCGGCCGCTTCAAAGATGTCGATCTGATAGTACATAATGATTGTGGCGGCAAAGAAGGGCAGGCACTGCTGCACGCCGTCCCAAGCCATCGCGTTCATGGTCGAAACAATCAAGTCATCGTGATCAAGCGCCTCTGGGTCGGAAAGGTCGGCGCCCCAGAAGGTTTCCACCGGCGTTACCCAGCCGTTCTCGGCGTATAGCGGTATATTGCCGCTCTGAATGCCAACGACGTCATAGTTGCCGGCGCCACTGGCCAATTCCAGCTGCGTCTTGCGCACGGAACCTTCTTCGTCCAGCAGTTCGAATTCAACGCTGATTCCGGTCAACTCTTCGAATTCCGGTTCGAGCTCCTTAAGCCCGTTGGTAAAGGCGGTGGCCAGGTAAAGAAAGTTTAGGCTTGTCCCTTCGTAGGGCTTGTCATCGCTCTGGCTCACGACGGGGATCACAAGCGCCGCGCATAGTAGAATTGCTAGAATTCTGTGAAACATGATTTTGCTCCTTATTTCAAGAACTTGGCAGACAGTATAGATTGCCCGTCTTGCCTCCTTTCTATCAGCTTCATATTCGACATCCGGCGACGACTGCGCATTATCGCAAATGCGAACTGAGTGGGCAACAATTGGCGAAATCGGCGGACGACACAATGAGGAACTATAGCGTAAAGCCGTATGATGTGTCAAAGTCGTCTGGAAAGTTCCAGTAGCGCTTGCATCCTCTCGCGCGCTAATCGGCATTAACTCTCGCGCATACCAATTTAGCGCTTTAGCCAATATGTGCAGGTATGTGGTAAAGTTCTAGCAGGCAAGCGTTCTCGAACGTGAATCGTTCGATCGCGCGCGTGGAATGAATATGTTGCAATACCTTGGTGTGGAGTGAGAGAGAATAATGTCAGACGAAATTAAAGAACTGCGTGTTTCCAACGACGCCCAGAACGATAGCGAAGAGCTACAGCGGCGAATCGCCGATGATGGCTACCTGTTTTTCAAGCGACTGATCGAACCTGAGCGCATGTTGGAGTTGCGCCGCGAAATGATGAGCGCGCTGCAAGGAGCCGGCTGGCTGGTGGCTGGTACCGACCCCATGGATGGCATCGCCGACATCAATATGCGTTACACCGAAGGCGACAACGAATACAGCGCCGGCTATTCCGAAGTTTACCGGTTAGAGAACTTTCATCGCTCTGCCCACTGGCCCGAATACCTCGAGATCGTGGAGAAGATGGCAGGCGCGCCAGTCATGCCGCATCCGCAGAAGGTCGCCCGCGTCTGGTTCCCCAAATACACCGAGCACACGACGCCCAAGCATCAGGACTTCGTGCATTTTCAAGGCAGTTTCGACAATATCACCTGCTGGGCGCCCATCGGCGATTGCCCGATTGAACTGGGTGGACTGGCGGTGATTCCGGAGTCTCATAAGGTCAATCGTGTGCTGGATCATCACTTCTCGCTGGGCGCTGGCGCTCTGATAGTCGACGAAAGCGAACATGAAGAAATTAATCCGATTTGGCATTCCACTGATTATGAAGCCGGCGACGCGCTATTCTTCCCCATGTTGACGATTCACCAAGCGCTGCCGAATTATACCGAAGACAGGCTGCGCCTATCGCTGGACAATCGCTATATGATCGTGGGCGACAATGTTGCCGAACACATGCTGACGCCGCATGAGCCTAGCCAACTCACCTGGGAAGACATCTACCCGGACTGGCGGCATGACGATCTCAAATACTATTGGCAAGCCTACGACAATCCGGTTGTCGCGCGCGATACGAGCTACCGCGAAAAAGGTGAGTTGGAAGCGATATAGCTGGCGAGAGCCGGCAATGAAGACGCCATCTTCGCCTTGAAGCGCAGCGCCAAGAATAACCGTGATTCCGTGGCGCCCGAAGTGCTCAGCGTGCTGGATGAATTGGGCGCCGCAGTCGAGCACTGAGCAAGGATTGACCTAAGAAACGTGTGATTCTGCCCTGCGCTAAGCCGGCGCCTGCGCAGGAACTCAACCTTTAGCTATCTGTTTATGTTGCAAATGGTATACCCCATCCTACGGCCCCTTCCCCCATAATGACTGAGGACAGGACAGTTTTTCTGTGGGTAGAATATCGTCGCATATTCTGTATTTTCTTGGGCTTTTTCGGGCGACCCAATGGGTCGCCCCTACAATTTTCGCCTGGTTTGATGCTTTAGAATTTTGCGCTGTCGCTTAGATTTCCAATCTTATTGAACCACCTGTCCTGTCCCCAACTATATGGCAAGCAATGCAGGCTATTGCGATACAGCCCGCGCATACTCCCAAACCGTAAGGGGCATAAATACCAGCATGATTCCGACGATCCAGATGATCGACAAAACGATAGTGTCCATATCGGGCGAACTCATCATGAGACTTCGCGTTGCATTGGCGACGACGCTGACCGGCTGGTTATCAGCAAATACTCGCAGCCAATGCGGCATGGTGAAGGGAGGAATGAAGATCGAACTGACGAAAGTTACGGGAACGAGCCAAACGAAGCCAGCCACCTGCGCCGTTGCGGGATTCTTGAGAAACAGGCCGATGGACGCGCCGATCCAAGTGAAGGCGTGGCCAAAAGCCGCTGCCAGCAAGAATCCGAGCATGCCGCTCGCCCAGTCGTCTATGCGAAAACCAATTATGTAACCAGTCGCTATCATGTTCAGAATAGTCAAGGCGCCGCGGATCGTATCCGCGCTGGTGCGACCGGCCAGGACCGCAGCGCGAGACATTGGTAGTGAGCGAAAACGCTGAATGAGACCCAATGAAAGATCGAGCGCGCGACCAACCGCTGTGTTGGTAGAAGCGAATACCATTGTCTGGATGATGATGCCGGGCAGAAGAAAGCTGATATAGTCGCCTCCGGTGACCAGTTTAATTGCGCCGCCAAAGACGTACGTGAAAACTATCAGGAACATCACCGGCTGAATGACCGAGAACAATACAAGCGACGGCTGACGTATGAAGTCAATCAGGTTGCGGCGCGTCACAATGTAGGTATCAATGAAGTGCCAGCTGAATCGCTCAATTCTGCCGATACGAAAGGCGGCGCGCCCTTTTGGGTGTGGCTCTCTGTTGGTCAATTCATCTTCCTCCTAATGCTGCATCCTACGGTTCTTATATGCGCTGGCTTGAGAGTCATTGCAGTTACTAAGCGAATGAGAATCACGGAGCAACTGCCGCGGAAAGTCTGTTCAATTCAGCCGCGTTCGCGAGACAGGGTAGATCGGGACTCGGACCAAGCCGCTGAGCGTACACGCCGGGCTGGAAGGGAAGGACTTGGCGATATTTTCGCGGATCATGGAGCAGTTTTCGCCCGATTGAGTTGGGTAAGCGAGTCGCCGTTTAGTCAGGCCTGCCGTAGGCGTATGATGACCAGTTGCCGAGACCGACGCTGCTGGCGGCCAGCACCGCGACCTTGTACTCGACGCCGCTGGTCATCCCGCTGATGGTGTAGCTCGTCCCGGTGATGCGCTCAATCAAGACGCTGTTGCTGCTGTTTGAGTCGTTCTCGGCGTAGAATAGTTGATAGTGGGTGATGCCGCGGTCGTTGCTGTTGGGCCGGGTCCAACTGACGCGCAGTTGTCCGCTGCCGGCCACCAGTGTCGGCTCGTCGACCGCGTCCGGCGCTTTGAGCGGGGTGCCGTAGACGCTGCCGCTCCAGGGTCCTTGACCGACGTCGCTGACGGCCGCGGCTTGGAACTCGTAGCGCCGCTGGTAGACGGCTGGATGATCAGCGTCGCCGCTCTTCAGCACAAAGAAGTAGCGCGTGCCGCGATTGACTTCTATCCAGTTTTGGCCCGACCAACGATAGCGCGCGATGTACCGGGTAATGCGGCTGTTGCCATCATCATCCGGCTCGCTCCAACTGAACTGCACGTAGCTGCTGTTTTGATCATCGGTGAGCGCCCAGACGCTCAGATCGGTGGGAACACCTGGCGCAGTCGGGACTGGCGCTGAGACATCGGTGGGCGCCGGCGTCAGATTGCGACCCGAGTCGGGCAGATAGATCCGGCTGGTGGGCGACCAGGCGCCAAAGCCGGTCGCGTTGCGGGCGCGCAGCCGGAAGGTGTACCAGCGGCGCACCTCCATACCGATGACATTGACGGACGTGATCGCGCTGTCATTGGTACCGGTGGCGGCGAATTTGAAGCTGCGACCGACTGAGTCGTTATCCGAGACGTAGTGCAATTGATATTCGAGGAGCGGGTTGGTGGCGCCGGTGTTGGGCGCGGTCCATGCGACGCCGATTTTAGGATTGTTGGTGGTGGTATCAATCGTGGACAGCGTGGGCGCGCCGGGCTGGCCGGGCAGGTAGTCATCAGCCGGGTCGATGCCGCCCGTCTGCGCCGGGATGGCGATCGACGTTTCGTTGGACCATAGACCCCAACCACCCGGGTGTGAATTGACTCGAAGAGCCACGCGATAGGTATTGTCATACGAGCCAACATTGAGGATTCTCCTTTGCGGGCTCTCCGGGTCACTATTGTTATCCAGCTGGACCGAGAACGAGTGATATGTGGTGGCGTCCGTCGCTTGGTCGTAGAGGCGCAGCTCGAACCTCCGCAGGCTCTCGCCAGTCGCGACACTGGGCAAGGGCCAGGTGACGATTAGCCGCCGGTCGCTGCCGTCTTGCGTGACTGTCGGTCCTGCGAGTCTGGTTGGCTCGGTGCCGCTGCTGCGCGCGCGCCCGCTTACTTTCGCCGACCAGGGACCAGTCTTGTTGTTAAAATCGGTGACGGACACCTGTACCTCATAAGTCTCGCCCGCCTCCAGACCGCGGATGGTATAGCTGTTGTCCTCCAAGCCGCTGTCATAGCCGAAGCCGCCGCCTTTTTCGCGCTCCCAACGAATATGGTAATGGGAATGATGGTTGGCGGTATTCCAGGAGACTTCCAGGCTGTTGACGCCGGCCGAGAGGCGGACGCCATAGACGTTTAAGTCTTTCGCCGTCCGGACCCGTTTTACGCTAGTGCGGCCGAGGGCGATGTTGTTGGCGTCATAGGCTTGCACATAGACTTCGTAAGCGACATCAGACTGCAGATTGGCAATCGTTGTATCGTAACTCGTGCCCGCCGTTAAGCCGGTAGCCGCGATTTGCTGGTACGACGACTGCCCCTGCCTGCGGTAGAAGACCCTAGCATTGGTCACGCCCGAATCAGGCTATAATTCACACCGACTTCTTGATGCCGCCCACTTATCGAGAAGTTGCTGAAGCCGGGCACGGGCGTCGCGGTCGGTATGGAGGGGTCGAGAGTCGCTGTCGCGGTCGGTGTATTGGTCGGCGCAGGCGTGTTGGTCAGCGTGTTCGCGCACAGCTCCAGCGATATATGGCCCAAATCGTCTTCGGGCACCACGTGGTTCAGGCCCTTAGGCTTACAGCCAGTGAAATTGTTGTCCCTGAGATGCAAGACTGTGAGCTGGGTGAAGTTGAGCAGATATAGCGGAATCGACCCGGTCAACTGGTTATGCGACAGATACAGACGGGTCATGACGCTGCTGAAGTTGTTGAAGGATGAGGGGATGGAGCCGGTCAGTTCGTTCTCGCTGAGGTTGAGTTCCTTCAAGCTGCGCAGGCTGCCCAAGCTCGAGGGAATGTTCCCGCTCAAATCGTTCCGGCTCAGGTTGAGGTAGGTCAAGTCGGTCAAATTGCCCAGTTGCGAGGGGATCGAACCGGTCAGATTATTGGGACCCAGGTCCAGCCGCGTCAGGGCACGCAGGCTGCCCAACTGGGTCGGGTTGCTTCCGCTCAACTGGTTGAAGGCCAGGCTCAGATCTTCCAAGGCTGTTAGGTTGCCGATTTCGGTCGGTATCGAGCCGGTCACTTTGCTGTAGTGCAGGTTTAGCACTTTCAGGTTGCGCAGGTTGCCAATCTCGGGCGGAATGGCGCCGCGCAGGTTGCGGTTGTTATTGGTACCGCCGTCTCGGTTGAAGCTGAGGACGAGCTCCTCCAGCTCGGTCAAGTTGCCGATGGCGGCCGGCAGCGTACCATGCAAGCTATTGTTGCTGAGCAGTAGCTTGGTGACGCGTCCGCCGCTGGTCGAAACACCATACCAATTGTGCAAGCCCCGATTCGTTTTCCAGCCGTCGTTGTTGGTCCAGTTGTCGCCGCCAAGCGCATCGTATATCGCTTCCAAAGCGACGCGATCCGGATGCGGCGTATTCGTGGGCGTGGACGTATGTGTGGCGGTTGTGCCGTGCTGCCGCACAAGCTGCCGGGTAGGCGTCGCCGTCGCTTGCTTCGGCGGAATCTGCTGCTGGAGAGGAGGCTGAAGCGCAGGCTGATTCTCAGATTGCGCCTGCGAGGTCGGCGTGGCGGTAGCTGTGGGCGTGGCGGTGGCTGTGGGCGTGGCGGTGGCTGTCGCTGTTGCGGTAGGCGTGGCGGTGGGCGTAGCGGTTGGTTCTTGGCGCAGCTGGTTGCTCTGCTGGTTCGGATTGACGCTGCGGCCCTGATGCTGCGATGTGTCGCCGCGGGGACCGGCAGTTGGGGACGGCGTGTTGGTTGGCGGTAGCGGCGTGTTGGTCGGCGCCGCCATGACCACGATTTCAAATACATCGGTCCAGGGCCGGGGGCCGCTGTCATAACGGGGGCGCGCCCGTACCCTGTAGCGAGCGCCGCCTTCCAGTCCGGTAACGGCAATTGATGGGCTGGTGGGAAAGGCATTGCCGCTGCTGTCGGTCCAGGTCAGGAAGGGCGCGCCGGCTTTTGCCCAGCTGAATCGATAATCTATTGGCGCCTCCTCCGGCGCATCCCAAGAGGCGTTGAGCGCGCCGGGCTGATTGCTGGTGAGGCGGATCGCGCCAATGACGCGTCTGATCGCCGGGTCCGGCGTGTCGCTAGGCGGCGGCGTGTCTGTAGGTGGTGGGACGGGCGTGTTGGTTGGCGGCGGTAGCGGCGTATGGCTGGGCGGCGGCAGAGGCGTATCGGTAGGCTGCGCTATCACCTGGAATTCAGCTTCATCGCTCCACGGGCGGGGCCCGCTGTCGTAGCGAGGGCGCACCTGGATCTTGTAGCGGGCGCCGCCTTCCAAGCCGGTGATGGTATAAGCAGGGCTGGTTGGGAAGGCATTGCCGCTGCTGTCGGTCCAGGTCAGGTATGATTCACCAACTTTCGCCCATCTGATACGAAAGTCGTTTGGCGCCTCCTCCGGCAGATCCCAGGCGGCGTCGAGCATACCCGGCTGACTGCTAGTCAGGCGAAGCGCGCCGATGTCGCGATTGGTCGCCGGGTCGGGCGTATCTTGCGCGGCCAGGGGACCAACGCAGATCAATACGACCAAAAAATGCAGCAGAAGGCAGAATAGATGCTTGGAGTATTTTGATAGCATTTGTCATATCCATAAGAGCACTATAGCGCCGAAATCCAGCGTTCCGACAAGAGGCGCGAGCATCCGAAATCCACCATACTGGGACGGATATTAAATATGCGCTTCATATTACAGCATGGCGGAATCATCGCTTCAGACGTTCTCGAGCGAAATATAATATAATGTGCAGATACGGGTCAACTCATCTAACTGTATATGGAGCGCATCCCTAACTAGTGACCGAGTATTCAGGCAGCTAACCATTGACATATAATCTACTCAACGAGAAGCAAGTGTTATTAATACAATACTTACACAATTTGCTACAGAAGTTCCGCAACTGTTGCGCTATACTGATCGCGGATTTTTATGAACTTGCGCCAGGAGAGATGCCCCAATCATGCCAAAACTCGATAGACGCAAGGAGCGCACCTTAAAGAAACTCACCGAGGCTTGCATCGACATGATGCTCGAAATCGGGTACGACCGGATCACCGTGCGGAGCCTGGCGCGGCGGGCGGGCGTTGGTTCCTCCACCTTCTATCGCCACTTCACCGATAAAGACGATCTGTTGACGCGCGTATCGCAGGAAGCCATGCAGGCATTCAGGGATGCGCTAGCGCCGGCGCAGTCGCCACGCGAGGAAGCGGCGCTGTTATTCGCCTACGCTCGCCGGAACCCGAAAATCATTTATCTGTACGCCAGCCTCCCGCCCGAGACCCGGGCGGGCCAGGTCGCCAGGCAAGCATTGGCGGATATGGTGCGGGAGCGGTATCGACCGCGAGACTCTTCCAATGTCGACCCGGAAATTGCCATCAACCACATATGCATCGCTTATGTACAGGTGGTGATGTGGTATTTGAACAACCTGGATCGATATAGCCCGGAGGACATCGCGGAGATTTGTGGCGATCTTGTCGTGCGGGCGGCGGTCGATGTCGCCTTTGAAGCGCGCGAAGAGTGGCTGCAGAGCTTCTCTTAAGAAGCCCCTACGCTAGTCCTTAAGCCAGCGGGCGATTCAGAGCCAGGGCTGCTGGGCGGTGTAACGGTTGAAAGCGAATAGGACCGGCTGGCGCACAGCATTGTCCAGCGTTGAGCGAACAGGACAGCCGGCATCGCGGATGGGGCGGCGCTTCCGATCGAGTCGCTCACTTTTTTTGATATGCTAGCGCTGATATGATACGCTATGTCTGCTGCCGAAGAAAATGCGGTAGAGTGTTAGAGTGGGCTGAAGCAAAGCTGAGAGAAAGGTGCGTATTGTCTAAGAGATCCAGCGTTTAACTTCAAAGCGATTCGGTAACCATTTGTAAGGAGAAATCAGATGTACAAGAAGTATAGAAAAGCGTTGCTATCGGTCGTCGTCTTGGCTGCTGTCGTCTTATTTTCCAGCGCGCTGGTCACGGCGCAGGAGATGACCGAGGTCGGCACACCCCGCGCGACGACCTTGATCGTAGATCAGTTGGACGGGCGCATCGACAATCCCACGCAGACCAACCCCTACCAAGCGGGCACGCGCTTCAACCAGGGCTTGCATCAATTGGCTTACTCCAATATGTGGGAGATCAACACGGCGACTGGCGAGCAATTCCCGGGTCTGGCGGCGGAAATGCCGGAGGCGCTCAATGACGATTACACCAGCTTCCGCATCACCCTGCGCGACAATTTGCGTTGGAGCGATGGCGAACCGATCACGACGGCTGATATGGCTTTCACCATCGACATGGTGTTGGCGACGCCCGAGTTCCCCTATAGCGGTTTCCTGTCGCAAGTGGTGGACAGCTACGAAGTCGTCGACGAACTCACAATGATTCTCAACACCAAGCGTTCGGAACCGCGTTTGGGCTATACGCTGGGCGTCCACATTTGGGGCGACTCCTTCCGGCTGGTGCCCAAGCATATCTGGGAAAACGAAGACCCAGCCACCTTCCAGAATTATCCGCCGGTCGTCAGCGGACCTTACACGCTGGCGGATGTCGATCCCAATGGCAACTGGTTCCTCTATAACAAGCGCGAGGATTGGGAGAATACGGATGTAGGCCAGATCTTCGGCGAACCAGGACCAGATCACGTTCTTTTCCGTTTTTATGGCACGGAAGAACGCCGCATCATCGCTGGCATCCAGAATCAGCTGGATATCTTCACCGATATCTCGCCCGAGGCTTGGGACATCCTGCGCGATGCTAATCCGAACGCGCGCGCCTGGCACGAAAACTTCCCCTGGGCCAACTTCGATGATCCTTGCGAGCGCGGCATCGTCTTCTCCAACTCGCAGGAACCCTGGGATAATCAGAATGTTCGCTGGGCGATGGCGCTGGCGACCGATATCAAGAGCGTCGGCTTGGCCACATTCGCCGGCATCTTGCGCGTTTCGCCGCTGGCGGTGCCGCCGGTGCAGGTGATTCACGATGCTTTCCACAAGCCCATGCGCGATTGGATGACGGAGTTCGCTTTTGAAGATGGCTATCAGCCATTTGATCCGAACTACGCGGTCGACATCGCCGCGATCCTCGCCGAGCAAGGCGTCGAGGGCTTGCCCGACAGCGAAGAGGCGCTGGTAGATCTCTTCGGCGTCGGCTGGTGGAAGCATGATCCGGACAAAGCGACCGAGATGCTGCAAGCCGAGGGCTTTACGCTGGACAATGGCGCCTGGCACAAGCCCGATGGCAGCCCCTGGCAGATCACCATTAATTCGCCTTCCAACTTCGAGGTGCAGTCGCAGCGTTTGGCTTTCGCCGTCGCCGACAACTGGCGCGATTTTGGCATTGACGCCACCGTGCAGCAGATGGACTCCGGCACCTTCTGGAGCAATTACAGCCGCGGCGAATTTGACGCCGGCTCTTATTGGCCCGGTTGCGGCGCCCTGCCCGATAGCTGGGATTTGCTGGATGCATTCTGGCACAAACGCCACATCGTTCCGATCGGTCAGCCGGCGCCCGGCAACGCCATGCGTTACGATAGCGATGCGCTAAGCGGCATCCTTGATGAGATCGCGCCGTTGCCGAGCGATCATCCGGACACGATTCCGCTGCTGACGGAATTCGAGAAGCAGTTCATCGTCGAGCGGCCCTGGCTGCCGATGTTCGGCACCTCGAAATTTGTTCCGGTCATCACGACCTACTGGGATGGCTTGCCCACCGCGGATTACTTCTACGAAGGACCCTGGTGGTGGTGGTCGCTGTTTAAGTACCACATGCCCTTCATCCAACCCAAGTCGGACGGCTAGCCCACACCAGGGCATTGGCGGTATAAAGGGGCGACCTATCAGGTCGCCCGCCTGCAGCATGTAAGGAATGTAGACACAGGCGCGGTGATAGCGCCGCCCACGCAAAATACCTTGCGCCCCGCTACGCTAAGCTCCCCTTCCCTAGCTCGCTGGGGTAAGGGGCCGGGGGATGGGGTTGGCAGCCGCGGAGGGCGAGACAAATCTCGCCCCTACAGACTTCATTCTTGCGGCGAGGTTGGGATAGAAAGCTCGCAAGGCAAACTGGGGCTACCTATCAGGTCGTCCGGCTGCACGATAGGAAGGCGGGGGCGATATGTGTATCGCCCTACATCAGCCAGTTTAGGGCGCAAGATGCAATTCGCCAAATTTGTTGTCACGCGGATCATCGCTTATGTGCTGGTGATCTGGATCGGCATCACCGTGGTCTTCTTCGTGCCGCGCTTTATGCCCTCCGATCCGGTCGAGTCGATGCTCGGGCGGATCATGACGCGCGGCAATTATATGGAAGCGGAACAGGTCGAGGCGATGCGTGCTACGCTGACGCAGGCATTCGGCTTGGAAGGGACCTTGGCGGAGCAGTATTTTGGATTCTTTCAACGCACCTTTCTAACGCGTGACTTTGGTCCCTCGCTGTCTTTATTCCCCAAACCGGTAAATGAGGTGATCGGGCGGGCGCTGCCCTGGACGCTTGGCTTGCTGCTGAGTTCTACCGTCATCGCCTGGATCCTGGGCAACGCCATTGGGTTGCTGGCTGGTTATCGGAGCCGCTGGGTTTCCTCGCGCGCGCTGGAAATCATCGCTATCTTTGTTTACCCCATTCCCTATTACATCACCGCGCTCATCCTGATCATCTTGTTCATCCATATCAATCCGATCTTTCCGCTCTTTTTCTCGATCCGCGGCGATCCGCCTTCCCTGGAGTTCATCTCCAGCGTGATCTACAACTCAGTTCTGCCGGCCGCCTCGATTGTCATCGTTGGCTTCGGCTGGTGGGTGCTGAGCATGAAGGCGCTTTCGTCCAGCATTTCGGAAGAAGACTTCGTCTATTTCGCTAAGCTGAAGGGCGCGGGCGAGGGCAGAATCATGACCGCCTACGTCTTGCGCAACGCGATACTGCCGCAGGTCACAGTATTGGCGCTGCAAATCGGCGCCATCTTCAACGGAGCGCTGATCACCGAAATCCTCTTCAGTTATCCCGGTTTGGGCACAATCACCTATAACGCGGTCTTGCAAGCCGATTACAACCTGCTAATGGGCACGATTTCTATTTCCATTATTGCGGTCGCCTCGTCGACCTTAATCATCGACCTGCTTTATCCCTTCTTTGATCCGCGGATCCGGCAGCGATAGTGATGCGCACCGGGAGTCCGCGGCTGACCATCGGCTTGATCATCCTCGCCGCCTTCATCCTTCTTGGCGTGATCTTGCCTTTCTTTTCGCCGGAAGACCCGCGCTCTTGGATCCGGCATCCGCGCAATTTGCAGCCGAGCGCCGAGCATCTGCTGGGCACAACCAATCTGGGGCAGGATACGTTTTGGCTGCTGTCTTACGCCACGCAGAACTCGCTATTCATCGGCGTTTTTGTGGCTTTCTTCGCCACGTTATTCGGCGTTTTCGCGGGTTTGGCGGCGGGATTCCTCGGCGGCATCCCCGACCGCGTCATTACGCTATTGGCCGATGTGTTTATTGTGGTGCCGTCCTTACCGATCCTCATCTTGATGTCGTCACTGTTGCAAGGGCGCGCTTCCCTTCTTTTGATCAGCATCATCTTGATCCTCTTCAACTGGCCCTGGCCCGCGCGCCAGATGCGCTCGATCGCGCTGAGCATGCGCGAACGTCAATTTGTCAACACAGCGCGCTTCTCTGGATCGAGCACGATTCAGATTCTGGCGGAAGAGATCGTGCCTCATATCTTCAACTGGGCGATGGCCAATTTCGTCAACACGGTCTTGGTGGCTATCGCCACCGAATCTGGTCTGGCGGTGATCGGCCTGTCGAGTTTGGAAGAAGCGACGCTGGGCACCACGATTTATTGGGCGCTGCAACACCAGGCAGTGCTGGGGCGGCGCTGGTGGTGGATCGGCTCGCCGGTAGTCGCGATCATCCTTTTATTCATCGCCTTGTTCCTGATTTCGACCGGCATCGCCAACCGCTCGGCTGAGCGACGGGGGCATGGCGATGCTTAGGCTGCGCGACCTAAAGTGCTACTACGATACGCCGCGCGGCGTGGTGCAGGCGGTGGATGGCGTCTCGTTTGAAATCCGACCCAATGAGGTGCTAGGCATCGCCGGCGAATCGGGCTGCGGCAAATCGACCTTGCTGAAGGTGCTCTACGATTATATTCAACCGCCGCTGCAGATTGTCTCCGGCGCCTACGAGGCGGACTTCCCCGATGGCAAGGGCGATGTGAAAACCATTGGACCGGGCGACATCCGCAAACACTGGTGGGAATTCATCTCATATATTCCGCAAGGCTCGATGAGTGTGCTCAATCCGGTGATTCGCATCGAGAGTCAGTTCTTTGACGCCGTGCCGCGGGATCATAGGTTACGAGCGGTTGGCAAGACCGCGATTCGTGAACGGGTGGCGGCTTATCTGAAAGAGCTGGAGCTGCCGGTGGAAGTCTTGAAATCGTACCCGCATCAGCTCAGCGGAGGGATGAAGCAACGTGTGCTGGTGGCGCTGGGCACGTTCTTGCATCCGCAGATCGTCCTGGCTGATGAGCCGACAACGGCGCTGGATGTGGTGGTGCAAAAGGGCATCCTGCTGATGCTGACCGAATTGCAGCAGCAGATGGAAAATACGCTGGTGGTGGTGTCGCATGATATGGGGGTGCATTATCAGATCAGCGACCGGCTGGCGATCATGTACGCGGGAAAGCTGGTGGAATACGGACCAACCGACGCGATTTTCCGTAATCCCGCCCATCCTTATACGCAGATGCTGATTCAGTCTTTGCCGCGCGTTGGCGACCGCAGTCAGCGGGTGGGCATCTCGGGCCGGCCGCCGAATCTGATTGACCCGCCGGCGGGCTGCCGATTCGCGGCGCGCTGCCCCCAAGTGATGGACCATTGCGCGCATGAGGCGCCGGCGCTGCTTCAGATCGAGCCAGAGCATTTTGTCTCTTGTCACCTGTATGGGGAACGAGCGTCTTGAGCGAGAATCTGCTCGAATTGCGCAATGTGAGCAAGGTCTTCCGCATCGGCGGCTTGGTCTTCGGCACGCGGCTGGTGGCGGTCGATGATGTCAGCCTGAGCTTGCCAGCGGCTGAGCCATCGATTTTGAGCATCGTTGGCGAATCCGGCAGTGGCAAGACCACGTTGGCGCGGATCATTTTGGAGTTGGAGCATCCGACCTCTGGCGATGTGCTGATTGAAGGACATCCGCTATTTGAAAAAGGCGGCGCCGGGCTGAAGGGGAGAGATTATTACCGCGCGGTGCAGCCGATCTTTCAGAATCCCTTTGAAGCGTTCAGCGCGCGAAAAAGGGTGGACAAGTATCTCTTTAATGCGGCGCTGCGGCTGAAGATCGCGGCGAACCGCAAAGAGGCGCGCGAGATCGTAGCGGAAGTGTTGGAATCGGTGGGTTTGGACCTGTCCCGCGTGGAAGGCAAGTACGCCAATCAATTCTCCGGCGGCGAACTGCAGCGGATTTCAGTCGCGCGCAGCCTTATCCCGCAGCCGAAACTCATCGTCGCCGATGAGCCGGTCAGCATGATTGACGCATCGCTGCGCATGAACATCGTCAACCTCTTCCTGGAGTTGAAAGAAAGGTACAAGGTCAGCTTCGTTTACATCACGCATGATCTCTCGACCGCCTACTACGTCAGCGATTATATCGGCATCATGTATCGCGGCAGCGTGGTGGAATACGGTCCGTCGGAGCAGATATTGACCGATTCAGCGCATCCTTACACCGAACTGCTGCTTGATTCCGTGCCGACGGTCGATCACAAATGGGAGCGGGGTGTGAAGCTGCCCGATATCGAGTTGAAGGAATACCAGGCGGAAGCCTGCAAATTCTCCAAACGCTGCAAATACGTACAGGCAATCTGCGAAAATACCAGCCCGCCGATGGTGCGAATTTCGGCCGAGCGGCAAGCGCTTTGTTACAAGCCGGTGGATTTCGAACCGGACGCGACCGGCAAACCCCTCACCCCCCGGCCCCTTCTCCCACAAGGGGAGAGGGGGAGCTGAATGCAGTCGAACGCGAGGTGTTTTGCGTGGGCGGCGGATTCAGCGCGCGAGTGTCTACAATGTTCACTACTTTATGTGTTGCTGATTTGGATGATTAACGAGGCAAAGGCATGGAATACTTCAATGGGCTGCATTTGAATATGGGCAATATCTCGCGCCTGTCGAAGGCGAAGACGCGCTCGATCAGCGCCGAGAATTTTAATGGCGAAAAAGGGTCGGGCGGCATGGCCACCGATGGTTTTTCGCTTTCGGCGGCGCAAGACCTGGGGCAGGGCTGGAAGGTGTCGCCTTGCATCGGCCTGGAAGCCAACAGCGTCACGACGCTGGCCGAGATTGAGGGACCGGGCGCCATTCAACATATCTGGACCACGACCTATGCCAAATACTGGCGCTCGCTGATCCTGCGCTTTTACTGGGACGATGAAGAGAGTCCGTCTATCGAAGTTCCTTTTGGCGATTTCTTCTGCAATGGCTGGACCGAATTCTGTCAGGTCAACTCGATGCCGATATCAGCCAATTCCCACAGCGCTTTCAATAGTTATTGGGAAATGCCCTTCCGCAAAAGCGCGCGCGTCACGATTGAAAACCTGCTTGATGTGCCGATACAGCCAATGTTCTACCAATTCGATTATACGCTGACCGAGGTGCCGGAGGATGTCGGCTATTTGCACGCGCAATGGCGCCGCAGCAACCCGCTGCCATACAAAGAGGTGTATACCATTCTCGATGACGTCAAGGGCATGGGTCATTATGTCGGGACTTATATGGCTTGGGGCAGCAACAACCGCGGCTGGTGGGGCGAGGGCGAGATCAAGTTCTATATGGATGGCGATAGCGATTTTCCCACGATCTGCGGCACGGGCACGGAAGATTATTTCGGCGGCGCCTGGTGCTTTGGCAATCAGGACGGATATTACAGTCCCTATTCAACGCCCTATCTTGGACTGCCACAAGTCATCAAACCGGATGGGTTCTACCAGAGCCAGCAGCGTTTTGGCATGTATCGCTGGCATATACCGGATCCGATCCGATTTGAAGAAGACCTGCGGGTGACGATTCAGGCGCTTGGGTGGCGTTCGGGCTCGCTGCATGAAGCACCCTTTGACGAGTGGCGTTATTTGCCGCTGCAGGACGATATCGCGTCGACGGCGTTCTGGTATCAAGCTGAGCCGCATGCGCCGTTTCCGGAGATGCCGGATCGGGATACTCTCGAGGTGATTTAGCGGAGAAGGCAGGCCTTTTACCACCGAGTAAGCCGAGTTTTATCGAGGGCGCCGAGGCTTGATTTACCACCAAGGAAATCGAGTTGTATTGGGGACAACTAGGTTTTTTCATAGCAGAACAGCGGGAGGGCGACCCAATGGGCAGCGTAGGCAGTGACCGTCGGTCGTCCCTGTTTACCTTGCGCGGGTAACCCCCGTCCCCAACCCCCATAAAGAGGGAGGGCGAGACAAGTCTCGCCCCTACGGATTTCGCTTAGATTGCGGATGGTAATGGGCGGCGCGCCAAGTATTTTGGGTGGGGGGAAGATTGTCGCGCGGGAGTCTAGGGATATCGACGGGGGCGGAAAAGGCGCGCGACTCAGTGGGTGATATACCAGGGACTCGTCCAGGCTTTGGCTCCGTCGCGCTGGAGCACCCGAATCCAGTAGGCGTGTTCGCCGGCAGGGCTGCTGGCTGGCCGAAAGCTGGCGCTGAAGCGGCGCTCATTCAATCCAAGCGGGCGGCGCTCAATTGTTAGTTCCAGGTCAATTCCGCCGGCGGCTATCCGTTTGCAGTTGTCCCCGAGTTCGGACCAACGTATTTCGTTAGAGACGAAGGGCGTGTCGACCGCCAGCAGGGTGTCGGCCTGCGCGTCCAAGGTCACGACAATGCCATCGGTGTCGCCGGTGGTGATGGAGCGCCAACTCACGCTTTTGGCATCCCAATCCTGCACGCCCTCGGCTGGCGAATCGAAGGCATAGCCCTCGACGGCGAGAATGCGGCCGCCCTCAAGGGTTAGCGTGCCATCCCAGCGAGCCATTCTCGCGCGTCCCCGCACCCGCGCCCCCTTCCAGCTCAAACGGAATTGATCCGGGCTCCGCTCCTGGACTGGAGGCCAGCGATGCAGCAACTCGTTCCCCCGCCAGAGTTCAATCTGCTCCAGCTCGTCTGTCCCCACTATTTCTAGATCGAAAGCCGGGGGGCGGTCCAGGCTGAATTTGCTGCCAATAGGACGGCTTTCACAGCTTGCCCGTACGATGATGCGTTGACCACTGGTGGCATAGCAGCGACGCGCCATAAGCGCTTCGCCGATGGCAGTTCTGCTGAGGTCGGTCGCTAGAATACAGGTCAGCCCTCCGTAAACGCCAAAGGCGCTCGCGCCTGGATAGCTGCTGCCGGGTCTGCCCTTGTGACCATCGCTCCCCGCTACCACGCCGACATGGTATCCGCGTTCGATGGACTCGCGCAGCATCCATTCGAATTCGCCCCAGGAGGAGTAGATTTCGACCAACGGTTCCAGCGCCGCGCTGTGAACTGCCAGGTCGCTGGGCCGCCCGCCGACGTGGGGAATGATAACGACGTCTTTACGTCCCTCCAGTTCCTTGTGCAGTTCAGAAACAGGATAGCGGTCCGTTGCCAGATCGGAGAGGTCGCTAATCTGGGCGTGGCTGGACCGCAAGAGCTCAGCCTGATCGCCTAGAAAATAGACATTGCGGTCGCCACCACCGGCGGTAGTGCCGGACCATTCATAACCGACGAAGGCGACAAAGCGCCCGGGCTCGTTGGCGTCATTGGCGGCTGCTTTGATTTCTTCCCAGATTGGCGCGGTTATTTGGAAGTCATTCGCTTGATGGCCCGAGACATCCAGCGCGCTGGTTTCGCGGGCGAAAGCAAAATAGTCGCGCACGCTGTTCGTGCCAACCGTCTCGCCGCTTTGGCCGTGCAGGTCAGCCCAGAAGGGACGATGAAGTCCGGGCGTCGATAGCGCCTTGATGGGATTGCTCTCACCGGCGAGCGCGCCATCCAGCGAGCGGGCGCGTATCGTGAAGATGCCGGGACGATTGACCGCGCAGGCGCCAAAACGGCGGACACCGCGATCACCAGGCAGGAACGTGTAGCGGTCCGGCAGATTGGCGATCGAGCCGCTCTCTTCCTCCAGCGCGATGGCGCCGGTGTAGTCTGTGGCGGGGTTTCCCCAGCCATCCTCCGCTTTTACCAGGAGATCGAATGGTCGCCCTAGCTGCGCTTCGCTGGGCACAATCGCCACCAGCCGCTCGGCATCGCCAGCAATGATCTCGGCTGCAGGCGAGTCTGGCAGTGTGAGGTATTGACCGCTTCCCTGCGCATCGACCAAGGTTCGGAAGCGGAAGGTTTTCTCGACGAAGGTCTGCGCGCGCGTCCCGGCTGAACCGCCGCTTATATCGCCATAGGTGATGGTTATCGTTTCGCCCGGAAACAGCGTGCCATCGACGATGTCAATGGCGAGGCAAGCGCGCCAGGGACGGATGTAGCCTTTTGGATCGTAGCGGGGGATGACCCGGCAAGAGCGGCTATTCGTAGTTGCGCTGACATAATTCGGGGCTGAAGGATCGGATGTCTGCGGCTTGCCCCAATCAGTGGCAAATCTCCAGGCGACCAGCAGGGTTCCATTCTCGTCGATCCCATAGCGGCCGGCGGTATAGCGCAGCTGCCAGGTTCCCCAGCTGCCGGCGGTAATGGGTCCGGCCGGCGAGAGCGTCGCGCGTCCATAAAGGGCTTCGAGCTGCCCCTCCTCCATTGCAAACCGAGGGTTAAGTTCGATGCGGCTAGTCATGCGCCCCCTCGTCTGTTTTGGCGCTAGTGGGCAGCCCCCATAAGGCGGGCGCTCGCTGGTAGCGGAAGTGGGCTGGATTCACTGTGGTGACGCCCGGAGAGTCGACCTCGATGATCTCGCCAGCAATCGCCTCGTAGGCGGCGCGCCAGGCGATGGCGGCTTTCACGACAAGCACGGTCTGCCGCGCCGGCTGCAACCCTACGCTCAGAAGTTGCTGCAGGCTGAATGGCGTCTGCCGGCGGCTGGTCAGCAGCAGGTAGCTCGCGTTTTCGGCGAGAGGATCGCCTATTTCCAGAAGAGCGCTTAAGCCCTGATCATGGTAACGCTGCCCATCATGGCGCACTTCGCTTTCTTCATAGCGACCGTCGTGAAGACATTTGACGCGTCCGCTGACCACGACCGGTTTCCCGTGCAGGCTGTCGCGTTTGCCGCCAACAGCCAGGCGCAAGGCGGCGCCAACCCCGGCGCGAGCGCAGGCGGCCACAGCCTCCGGGTCGGCGAGGACGATGACCCAGCCGGTTAAGCCCTGCCGCAGCAACTCGTCGAGGACGAAGGTGCTATCGCCACTTGAGCCACCGCCGATGTTATCGCCCATGTCGACGAGAATGACGGGCGCGCGATCGCTCGCCCTTGCCGCTCGTACCGCTTGCGCCACATCGGGCAGCTTGAAATGGAGCCGCTCCCGCATTGACCATAGCTGGTCGGCGAGCTGCCCGGCGCACTGTCGCGCAAGGATGGGCGCCCCGTCCGTCACCACAACCGCCGCCGGACCCAAGTCGGGCACGTCAGCGTACTGATAGCCGCCGGCTACGCTCGCCGCCACGATGGCTGGCTGCTCCTCCAGAGCGCGCACCAACTCCATGACACGATCCATCGGCGGCAGGTTGGTGTTTTGATGGACGATATTCAGCAGCATCGGTGGTTTCACCAGCGCCTGGACCGGCTTGATCTCGCCCCGGATCGTCTGGGCGATCACGCTGGCGGCTTGCAGCCCGCGCTCGCGGTGGTCGAGGTGAGGGTAGCTTTTATAGATGATGAGCGCGCTGCTCAACTCCACGACTTGATCAGAGACATTCGCGTGGTAATCATGGGTGACCACGAGCGGGAAGTCCGCGCCGAGTTGCTCCCGCAATCGACGCAAGACCTCGCCGTCCGCGTCCGAGTGGACCTCACTGACCATCGCTCCGTGGAGGGCGAGCAGCAGCCCGTCGAGATGGGGCGCGCGAGCGAGACGATCCAGCAGTTCCTGGGTTAGTCGCTCGAAGGCTTCGCCGGTTACCATGCCGCCCGGGGTTGCCTGCGCCATCAAAGTCGGGAACAACTGGTAGCCGTAGCGCTCGGCGCCAGCCATAAAGCCGCCGACTTCATGAGGACTGTCGCGCCACCAGTTCACAAGTTCGTCATCGCGCTGCATGCGAAAAGCGTCAAGCGGGGTCAGCGCGTGGTTGAAGGTATTCGACTCGTGCATGATGCCGCCAATAGCGATGCGCATCTCTTTAGCCTCGCAGTGCCCGGCCGGCAATTGCCCCAGTGTGGCGCCCGGCGTCAAGTGTCAGGCGTCCGTTGACGATGACCTGGTCGATGCCGTTAGCGTATTGGCGGCCGTCTTCAAATGTCGAGCAATCACTGACGCGCTCAGGATCGAGCACGACGATGTCAGCGGAAAAACCGCGCTTCAGCAAGCCTCGCGCATTTAGTCGCAGCCGTTGCGCCGGCAGCGAGGTAATCTTGCGAATCGCCTCCTCCCAACTGAGCGCTTGCTGCTCGCGCGCGTAGAGCCGCAGGTAACGCGCGAAAGCGCCGAAGGTCCGGGGATGGGGGCGGCGCCCGATAAGCAGTCCGTCGGTGCAGACCATCGTTGCCGGATGCGTCATCACGGCCTTGATGTCCTCGGCGGTTTCAGCTTCATCGCCGGCGAAGTTTATGATGGATACCTCAAAGTCCTCCTCAAGGAGCAGATCACAGATGAAATCGACCGGATCCTTGGCGGAATCGTGGATCGCGCGATCGAATGTAAGGCCTTCCAGCCGCTTGTTCGCCTCGCTGCCGACAGCGGAGATCGCGCAAGCGCGCCAGTCGAAGTCGGCTTCGCTGAAATAAGCGGCGATCTGCCGCCGCGTGGAGGGCTGGGAAAGGCGAGCAGCCATGGCTTCCGGTCCGCCTTCCGCGCTAGAATCCGGCAACAGGCGGAAGAGCGGTCCGCTGCCAGCCTGGTAGGGGTAGCAGTTCATCGTGACATCGACCCCCTCGCGCCGCGCCCCGTCGATGAGCGCCAGGATTTCTTCGGCTTTGCCCCGATGCCGCGGCGAACCAATCTTCAAGTGCGAGATCATCACCGGTACCTGCGCCTCGCGGCCGATCCGGATCGCCTCCCTGAGCGCCTCGAATATCTGGTCGAAGTAGTTCCGCATGTGCGTGACATAGAAACCGTTGCGCCTCGCCACCGTGCGGCACAACTGGATCAGTTCATCGGCGCTGGCGTAGGAATTGGGCGGATAAGAAAGACCGGTGGAGAAACCCACCGCCCCGTCCTCCATCCCCTGCTCGATCAACGCCTGCATCGCCGCGATCTCGCGCGCGGAGGGAGAGCGCCGCTGCCAACCCATGGCTGCCAGCCTCAGGACGCAGTGCGGAATCAGGTAGGCGACGTTCACAGCCACCTTGGAGTCGAAGCGGGAGAGGTAGTCGCGCACCGATGTCCAGTTCCAGGCGATCGCCGGGTTGCCATAAAGGCCTGAAAGATAACGACGCAATTCCAGGAGGAGCGGAGGCGAGACCGGCGCGTATGAGAGGCCATCGTTGCCGAGCAACTCGGCCGTGATTCCCTGGCGGATTTTCCCCTCGTGTTCAGGTTCAGCGAGCAGCATGATGTCCGAGAGGGCGTGCATATCCATGAAGCCGGGACAGACGATTTTTCCCTGGGCGTCGATGATGCGGGCGGCGCTCGCCGCAGACAGATCGCCGATGGCTTCGATCCTGTCACCACGTACGCCCAGATCTCCGAAGTACCAGGGGTTGCCAGTCCCGTCGACAATGCGGCCCTTGCGAATAACGATGTCAAGCATTATCGGTTTGCCTGGCTTTGTGGGCCGGAGCGGCGCGGATGGGCGCGGCTTTTACCGGCGAAGATCGTCCGAAGGCGTTCGGCGATGATCGATTCTTGTCCGTCGAGAAGGGTCGTTGGGTCGATGAGGAGCCCTTTGCCGGCATACTCTTCCAAGACACGGATTATGGGAGACTCCTTCGCCAGGGCATCCAGCACCTCCTGCTTGGAGAAGCCCGCTTTTTCTTCGTCCCAGGTCAGCCAGGCGCGCGGCACCGGTCGGCCGGTGTAATCGGGGAAGACTCGGCTCACGCGCAGGCGCTCGATATCCGCCAGACCATCGACGATCAGCGCTACCTTATGCTCCCAGCTGGCGATGCGGGCTTGATGATCGAGCCGCACATAGCGTTGCAGCGCCGCTATCAAGCCGACGATCTCTTCTTTACCAACCTTCATTGGTCGGCCGATGCCGTGGTTGGGCGCGCCGTTTAACGCAGCGGCTTCAATCAGATCCCGAGTGCCACAGATGAAGCCGGAGGGTTGCGGTCCCTGCAGGTCTTTGCCGCCGCTGAAGACAACCAGGTCGGCGCCCATCTCGATAAACTTTCGCAGGTTCTCGACCGGAGGGAGTTCATTGGCCGCGTCTACAATGACCGGAACGCCCTTCGCCCGGGCAATGCGCAGGACTTCCGGCAAGGGGAGCGCAGTTTGGGTCACGAGAAACTGCGCCACGACGTAGACGATGGCGGCAGTTTTCTCGTCGAGCGCGCTTTCCAACTGCCATGGCAAGGTACGGTGCGCGCCGTAACCCACCTCTTTGACTTTCGCGCCCGCCAGCCGGAACATCCGGTTGTAGTTGTTGCTATGCGCCTTATGGATGACTACCTCATTCTTCAAGCCTTCAGTATCGGGCAATTGATGGATGGCAGCTGGATCGCTGCCGGTCATGCAGGCGGCGGCGCCAAGCACCAAGCCGGCGGCGGCGCCCGATGTCACGTAGCCGGCTTCCGCCCCGGTAAGATCGGCAATGACCTGCCCCGCCCTTTCCTGCAAGGCGGGTATGCTCACGAAGGCGCGCGCCGCATCCAGCATCGCGTCGAGGACCTCGTCGGGCATAAGCGATCCGCCCAGTTCGGTAAAGTTGCCGGTAGCGACGATAAGATCCGGCAATCCAAGTTCCCGATAGATTCCCTTGTCGCTCTGAGAGTTTCGACTCATTCTATGCCTCACTCAATGTTTTGGCGGGTCGGATCCAGCAGGTCGCGAATGGCGTCAGCCAGGAAGATCAAGCCGAGCACCAACAAGAAGAGCGCCAGGCCCGGGAAGAGCCCGTACCAGGGGGCGCGCCAGAGGAATTCGCGGCTATCCTCCAGCATGTTGCCCCAAGATGGGCGGGGGGGCTGCGTTCCGAGACCGAGGAAACTAAGCGATGCCTCCAGCAGGATTGCCCGCGGGATGGCGGTTGCGATCTGCGCGAGCAATGGCGGAATCGTGTTCGGCAGGATGCTCTTGATGATGATGCGCCCGCTGCTCGCGCCAATCGCGCGCGCCGCTTCGACATATTCCTTTTGCTTTTCGGCGATGACAGCCGCGCGGGCAATGCGGGAGAAGTGTGGCATGTTCATGATCGCAATTGCGAGCGCCGAGACAAGCGATCCCGGTCCCAGAACGGCAACCACAGCGATGCCGAGAAAAATATTAGGAAAGGCGAGCAGTACATCCCAAAGCCGCATGATAGCCGAATCCACCACGCCCAAGAGGTAGCCGGCAAGCAGTCCGCTCCCAACGCCGATAAGCGCGGCGACGCCGATGCTGCCATATCCGACAAGCAGCGAGATCCTCCCGCCGTAGAGGACGCGGCTGAATATGTCGCGCCCAAACTGGTCGGTTCCGAAAATGTAGCGGGCGGAGGGCGGGGCAAATTCGTCTCCCCGGTTCATCTCCAGTGGCGACGAAGAGACGACCAGCGGAGCGAGGAGCGAGAGGAGGACCAATACGAACACCAGGGAAAGGCCGAAGCGGCCCGACCGGCTGCGTAAAAGTCGCCTTAAGAAAGCGCGTGAGGGACGGCTGGCATTAACAATGTCCATAGGGCAAACGGCAGCCTCGCGGGCGGAAATGGCGCCTGCGACCGCATTGGCCAGGGTTACGCCGCACTACCTCCTCTCCAGTTTGACACGTGGATCGAGATAGACATACAGGAGATCCGTGATGAGATTAACGACCACAAAAATGAGGACGACGAAGAGCAGCGTCGCCTGAACGACGGGGTAATCGCGGTTGTTGATGCCTTCCAGGAGCAAGCGGCCCAGCCCGGGCCAGGCGAAGACGACCTCGATCACAACAGCGCCACCAAGCAGCCGGCCCACCATAAGCGCCGCCACGGTCACCACCGGAATCAGCGCGTTTCTGAGGGCGTGCCGCCTGATGACGACCGATTCGGCCAAGCCCTTTGAACGCGCGGTGCGAATGTAATCCTGCTGCAAAGTCTCCAATATGGAGAATTTGATGAAGCGGGAGAGCACGCCCGAATTGGCGATACCGAGGGTGAGCGCCGGCATCAGCAGGAAGCGCAGGCTACGCAAGGGATCGTCCAGGAAGCTAACATAGCCGGATGGGGGCAGCCAGCGCAGACGGACCGAGAAGAGCAGGATGAAAAGGATGCCCAGCCAGAAGACCGGAATGCCGAAAGCGGCCGCGCTATAGGCGGACCAGAAGTGATCTACTTTGGAGTTGGGTCGCAGCGCGCCCGGAATCCCAGCCAGCAGGGAGAGCAGGATGGTCACGATAAAGCCAGCGACGGTCATATGAAGGGTCGCGGGCAGCCGAGCCAAGATCAGCTCGGACACGGGATGGTCGCTGAGGGCAGACGTGCCAAGATTCCCCTGCAAAATATCCCCCAGCCAAATGAGATATTGAGCATGCAGGGGTTTATCGAGGCCCATTTTCTTCCGTACGGCTGCGAGCTCCTCCGGGGTGGCGTCGCGACCCGCCACGAAATACGATGGGTCACCTGGCGCCAGGTGTAAGAGCAAAAAGACCGCGATGGAAGCCAGGAAGAGAACGGGCAGAAGTTCGAAACCCCTTCTCAGCAAATAGGCCCGCACAGGCGACGCTCTTTCAGCTGCTCGGCGACGCGCCGGCAAGCCACCGGCCGGGACCCTTAGCTCCCAATACTGACCCCCTCCAGAATCGGCATGCTGTCCAGGTTTCTAGCGAATCCTTCGACCGAGTCTTTCATCGCCCACCAGCGCACGACCGGCGTTATCACAAGGATGAAGGACTGCTCCAGTTGATAGCGGTTCAACTCCTGATAGATCTCCTGTCGCCGCATGGAATCCATCTCGCTTTGACCGGCCGCGACGAGCCGCCGGTACTCTTCACTGGTGTAGCCGGATAAGTTGATAGGCTCGGGTCCCGGACGCCAGACGCCGGTTGTGCCGAAGAGCGAGGCTGGGTCTTTCGATGCGCGACCGTAGGTGAATATCGCCCCGTCAAAATCGAGGTCGAGCGCCCGTGGACGGTACTGCGCCGGTTCTACCTCGTCGATGTTGAGCGTGACGCCGATCTGCGCCAGGTCGGCTTGGAACACTTGCAGCAGGCGCGCCCCGTCGGGGTTGGTGGTGGCGGTGAGCACGGTGAACTCAAAGCCATCGGCGTAGCCGGCCTCCTCAAGCATGCTCTTTGCCTTGTCGAGATCGAAGGTGTAGTAGCCTTCCAGATCCGGATCGTAGAGCGGCGATTTGTCGGATTGGGGCTGGAGCCAGGGGTCGCTGATGTTGAAGAAGACAACGTCAACGATGCGCTGGCGATCGAGGGCGTGCTGGAGCGCCTGACGAACGAGCTTGTTGTCGAAGGGTTCGCGCCCAACATTCAGGGAGAGATCCCAGACGAGGCCGCCAGGGAAGCCTCTGGCCACCTTGATGCCCTCGGTGGCTTCAAGGCGCTCAAACTCGCTCGCCGGCGGGGCGGCAATTACGTCGAGGGTTCCGCCTTCGAGGTTGGCGATCATGGTGGCGGAATCCGGGATCGCGCGCACGATGATCTCATCCAGGTGGGGAAAGCCCTCGTTCCAGTAATCCTCGAACTTCTCGAAGCGGGCGAAGTCGCCGGGCGCCCACTCCGCGAAGCGGAAGGGACCGGTCCCGACCGGGTTCGAGTTGATCTCCTCTATCGTCTCGCTATTGACGATGAAGAGCAGGTCAATGAGGTCAAAGGCAGCCGGCGTTGGTTCGGCGAAGTGGAAGGAAACGGTCAGGTCGTCCACTACTTCCGCCGACTCTACCGCCCAGGCGAGCGTTCTGATGTTGGCGCGTGTATCCGGGTTCTGGGCGTACTCGAGGCTGAATTTGACATCGTCAGCCACGAAGTCGCGCCCGTTATGGAACTTGACGCCAGGCCGTAGATTGAAGGTGAGGGTCAAGCCGTCGTCACTGAAGTCCCAGCTTTCGGCGAGTTCCGGCTGCGGCTCCAAATCGTCGTTGTAGCGCGCCAGGACGTTGTAGAGCTGGTTGAACATCGGCCAATCGGCCAAGGGAAGAAGGAATGGATCGAAGTATTGGAAATCTCCGAGATGGCCGAAAGTCAGGGTTCCGCCGCCAGTCCCCTGCGCCAGAGCCGGGGCAGTCGCCAGCAACGCGCCGGGCAAGACAGCGCTTCCCGCGGTCAAGCCCATTAGTTTGAGGAAGGTGCGACGGTCGATACTCTGAACATGTTTATCGGGATTCATCTTATGCTCCTATTCTAATATCTTGTTTTCACGACAGAGAATAGCACGCCAAAATGACTGTTGCAAAAACTACCATTGCGCGCCGAGTTTGACATGGCGAGGCCAGTTTGGCATGGGCAATATAGAGAGCGGAGCGCGGACGCTTTATCATGGCGCCGAGTCCGTAGTAACAGACTGTCTTACGGTAGCTGCTCGAATTCGCCCTAAAATATGTCATTCCGTCGCTCCTGTTTCCGTTGCGGGCGGCAGCCCCCTCTCCCACAAGGGGAGAGGGGGAGCATCGTGCAGTGCGACACGAGGTATTTTGCATGGGCGACAGCATTGTCACGCGGTAGTCTACGTGCAGCCGAGATTACCGATGAAGCGCAAGATACCAGTCGGTATATGAGACCAGCCTATTCATTAAAATGTGATTTCACATCAAGCCTGTGTTAAAATCTTGCTTGCTTCGTTCAACGATCAAGAATTGGAGAAAAGCACATGAGAAGCCGCGCATTTACTGTGATTGTTCTGGCGGTATTGGCACTGGGATTGCTTGTTCCAACGGCTGTGGCCCAGGATACACAAACCCTGACTGTCTCTATCTGGGGCTTTAACCTGGATGTCCTCGAAGAGAATGTCTTTGCGCCCTTTGAGGAAATGCACAACGTTGACATCGTGCTGGATACCGGCAACAACTCGGACCGCCTGGCGCGCCTGCAAGCCGAGGGCGAAAACACCGATATTGACGTGGTGCATTTTGCCACACAATTTACCTATCTAGCGAGTCAAGCGGGCTTGCTGCAGCCCTACAGTCCCGACATGCTCGAAAACCTGGACGAAGTCTACGATTGGGCGCAGGATCCGCTGGGCAACCAGGCCGGCGTCGGCTACACCGTCAATAGCCTCAGTCTGATTTACCGCTCCGACCTAATTGAAGCCGAGGTTACCTCTTGGGCTGACCTGCTGCGCGACGATGTGGCCGGCTTTGTCAGTATTCCAGAGATGTCCACCACCTTTGGTCCCGCCACGCTCATCATGATTGACCGCGCCCTGGCGATGCAAGCGCTGGAAGAGGGCGAGGAGCTGGACGAAATCAATTATGATGCCGATATGGCTTGGGAAGCCTTGCCCCAACTGGCTGACAATCTGGTTACAACCTATATTCGCAGTTCAGCGCTGACGACGCTGGTACAGGAAGAAGAAGTGTGGGTTGCGCCTTATGCCAGCTTTGCCATTGGCAATCTGATCAATACCGGTCACGACCTTAGCGCGGTCATTCCAGAAGAAGGCGCTGTCGGCCAGACGAATATGATCAGCCTTACGGCCGCCACCGATCAGGTGGAACTGGCGCATGCGTATATCGACTGGTTCATTTCGCACGATGTCCAGCTAGCGGAAGCGCTTGACCTGATTGATTCGCCGGTAAACGCCACTGTCGAGTTGCCGGAAGACATTTGCGCTCTGCTTACCTGCGGCGAGATGCTGGATACCATGATTGTGCTGGATCAGGCGCAAGTGTCGGATCGCCTGGCAGACTGGCTAGAGCGTTGGAATGAAATCATGGTGCGCTGATATCGCCAGTCCGAATCTCGACATTATTGCGCAAGGGGGCCTTCGTGCCCCCTATTTTGAATCATGATACGGCGACCCCATCAGACGCGCACAATCATTTTGCTGGTCGCGCCAGCATTTGTGTTTGTACTCGTATTTTTCGTCTTGCCTTTGATTTTTCTGCTATCAAAGAGCGTCCTGCCGGAAGAGGGCGGCTTTACGCTGAGCGGCTATGTCGACTTCTTTGAGAGTCGTGTGTCGCGCGTCGTCTACCTGCGCACGCTCAAGCTCGGTCTCATCGTCACGGGCATTTCCGTACTGATGAGCTACCCGGCCGCGTTTGTGCTGGCGCGGATGCCCGCCCGCCGCCGTTCATTCTTGATGTTGCTGGTGATTCTCCCGTTAATGACCAATGCGGTTGCGCGGACATTTGCCTGGCTGATTATTCTGGGAAAGCGCGGCATGATCAACCAGACGCTCATGTCGCTGGGATTGGTCGAGGAGCCCCTACGGTTTATGTACACTGAAACAGCGATTGTGCTGGGCCTGACGCAATTGTTTCTGCCACTGTTGGTATTGCCGCTGGTGAGCGCGATGGAGAATATCCCGGATGATGTGCTGGAAGCGGCGCAGAACCTCGGCGCCAACCGGCTCACCACTTTCTTGCGAATCGTCGTGCCCCTGTCATCTGACGGCCTGGTACTGGGCGCGACGCTGGTATTCACTGGCTCGGTAACGGCATTCGTGACCCCGGCAATACTCGGCGGTTCGCGTCTGCTGCTAATGTCAACGCTTCTGCGGCAAAAGTCGGTGACTATCTTCGACCAACAGGCGGCGGCTGTGGTCGCGGTGGTGATGATTTTGACGACGCTAGCGGTTAATCTGCTTTTGCGCGTCCTGCGCGTTCAACAGATCTAGGAGCGAGCCGGATGGTATCCCGCTGGATGTACATTAGCCTGGTAATTCTATACAGCTTCTTAATCGGACCCTTCATCATCATTTTCATGGCGAGCTTCGGCGCCAATGCCAACCTGGCTTTTCCGCCACAGGGTTTCACGCTGGATTGGTTCGCGAATGTCTTCGAGCGGTCCCAGTTTATTGACAGCTTCTGGGTCAGCCTGCGTCTCGGTTTGCTATCCACCATTGTCTCATTGATCATGGGCATGCCAGTCGCCTATGCGCTGACGCGTTTTCAATTCGCCGCGGCTGGTATGGTGGAAACCGTCTTTTCAGCGCCGATACTGGTGCCGGGTCTGGTCATCGGCTTTGCCATGCTCAATTTTTACGTTCGCCTGGGAGATTTAAACGTCTTGACAGTCTTGTTCATCGGTCATACCGCGATACTGTTTCCGTACAGTGTGCGTGTCATTTCCGCCAGCCTGCGCAACCTCGACCCTTATGTCGAAGATGCCGCTGTAAGTCTGGGCGCCAACCGCCTGAGAGGGTTTCTGCTGGTGGTGCTGCCCAATATGCAAGCCGGGATCGCGGCCGCTTTTGTCTTGGGCTTCATCACTTCATTCAACAATGTGCCGGTCTCGCTTTTCCTTAGCGGCCCCGGCGTGACCACGTTGCCTGTCGCCATGTTCAGTTACCTCGAGTATAACTTCGACCCGACCATAGGCGCCCTCTCGACGCTGCTCGTCATCTTCACCATCGCGCTTGTACAGACAGCCGAACGCGTACTCGGTCTATCACAGTTTGTGTAGCTTATGCCACATTTGGAAATCCATGACCTGACGGTTTCCTATGAAAAGGACAAGCCGGCGCTAGTTCAGTTCAACTTGGATGTTGAACAAGGCGAATTGGTGTCTTTGCTGGGTCCAAGCGGTTGCGGCAAGACGACGACCCTGCGCAGCGTGGCGGGCTTTATCCGGCCCGATGCCGGCAAGATTGTCATTGATGGGCGGAATTATACGCGCCTGCCCCCAAATCAGCGCGATATTGGCTTGGTTTTCCAGAGTTATGCGCTGTTTCCGCATCTGACGGTCTTCAGCAATGTCGCCTTTGGCTTGCGGATGCGGCGGATTCCGAAGAAAGAGGTTCATAGCCGCGTCACTAATGCGCTGAAAATGGTGGGGTTGGAAGCCTTTGCCGATCGCCGGCCCTCGCAGCTTTCCGGCGGTCAACAGCAACGCGTCGCGCTAGCCCGCGCCACGGTTATTGAACCGCAAGTTCTGCTCTTGGACGAACCATTGAGCAATCTGGATGCGCGGCTGCGTGTGGATATGCGGCAGGAGATCCGGCGCGCCCAGCAGCAGCTCGGCATCACAACGCTGTATGTGACCCACGACCAAGTGGAGGCGATGAGCATCTCTGACCGTGTGGTGGTGATGAATCAAGGCAAAATAGAGCAGATCGGCACACCGGAGAGCATCTTCGCGGCGCCGGAAACGGCATTTGTCGCTGATTTTATGGGGTTCGACAATCACTTCAAGGCGGAAGTCGAATCGGTAGGCGATGGCAAATTAAGGGTGAATTGGGGCGGCGCACCGATCGAATTGCGTTGGCGCGCCAACTTCGGATCAGCCCAAAGCGGAGACCGGGCAGCGATCTTTTTTCGCGCTGACGCGGCGAGTCTGTCAGCGGGAGCGGGAGCGAAAGGCCTCGCCGGGCAAGTCATCCTGCATACTTTCCATGGCAATGAGGTGCAATATCTCGTAGAAACTGAAATTGGCGAATTCAGCATTATGCAAGACAGCGATAGCGAACGCTTCGAAAGCGGCGCAGCGGTGACATTGCAGCCGAATACGCAAAAGTGGATCGCGATCATCGAATCATAGAAGTAATAGCAAGGAAGTAACGCAAATATGGAATGCCGCTTTTTTACCCCATCCCCCGGCCCCTTCCCCAGCGAGCTATGGAAGGGGAGTTTTCTTAACGAGGCTGTCATTTGCATGACTTACATGCGTTTGCTGAAGAAGTCGCAAGGAAGTAATGAGAATGATTGCAGCATCCAGGAAATCGCCAAAATCATCGGATCTTCGTAGGGGCGAGGCGGTGACTCGCCCACCCCTGGTTGGCATATTGAGAGTTACCCATGACGAACTCACAAAAAGTTGAAGTCCAAAAGCATATTCGATGTGTAGCGGGAGATGTCGCCCGCAGCGTACTATTGCCGGGTGACCCGGCGCGCGCTCGCCGCATCGCCGCAGAGCTTGAAGAAGCGCGCCTGATCGCCGAAAACCGGGAATATGTGGTCTTCAGCGGCAAAACGAAGGGGGTCCCTGTCAGCGTATGTTCGACCGGGATAGGCGGTTCATCGGCCGCCATCGCCTTGGAAGAATTGCGCAATGTCGGCGCCGAGGTGTTTATTCGCGTCGGCTCCGCTGGCGGGCGACGTAAGGACATTCCGATTGGATCCCTGGTGGTGGTGACGGCAGCTTATCGCGGCGACGGCGTATCGGACGAGTATTTGCCGCTGGGCTTCCCGGCAGTGGCTGACCTTGACGTGAACAACGCCTTGATAGAAGCGGCAAAGGAATTGGAGTATAGCGCCTTCACCGGTATTGGTACGACGCGCAGCGCCTTCTATGCGCGCGATCCGGAGCTCAACGAACGATTGCGGCAGGTCGGCGTAGTCGCCGCGGAAATGGAAGCGTCTACGCTGTTTATTGTCGGTACGCACCGGGGAGCGAAAGTCGGTTGCGTGGTCGCCACCGATTCCAATATTTTCCTGGAAGAGCAACCCGCGCTCGCGGAAAAGGAGGCGCTTTATATGCAGGGCGAAGAGATGACCATCCGAACCGCGCTGCGAGCGGTGCAATTGCTGGAGGCAAGACAGTAATGGAATTTGACCTGTTGCTGATTCATGCTCGGATCGCCGATGTCTTCCGTTACCGGCTGTTCGAGGGCTGGGTTGGCATCCGAGATGGGCGCTTTATCGCGGTTGAAGCGGGGGGCGCGCCGGGTGGCATCCGCGCCGCAGAAACCATAGACCTTGCCGGGCATATCGTCATGCCCGGCTTGATCGATTCGCATTTGCATATTGAATCTAGCCTGCTGACTCCGCGCCGCTTTGCCGAAGCCGTGTTGCCCTTCGGCACGACGACCATCCTCAGCGACCCGCATGAAGTGGGCAATGTCGCTGGCGAGGAGGGTGTGAAATGGATGATTGCGGCGTCTCAAGATTTGCCGCTCAGGATTTATCATTCCATACCGAGTTGCGTCCCCGCCACTTCGCCGGATATTGAATGGACAAATGAGGTCTTTGATGCCGCTACGATTCGGCGCTTGGCGAGGCAACCGACGGTCATCGCCTTGGGCGAGGTCATGGATTATCGCGGCTTGCTGGGTCCAAATGAACGTTTGCGGGCGATTGTGGGGGCAGCCAGAGAAAGCAATCTGCTGATCGAAGGGCATATTCCCACGCTGGCGGGAATTGAACTTTCGCAATACCTCGCTCATGGAATTAGCTCAGACCATACCTTGACCATCGCGTCCAAAATTCAGGAGCAAGTCTCAAAGGGTCTGGCGGTCATGCTGCAAAAGAAGTCGGTGACGCCAGAGAACGTGGCGGCGGTTGCCGATTTGCCAGACCGCTCGCAGATCATGCTCATCACCGATGACATCGAACCCTCGCTGCTCATAGACGGGCATTTGTCACGGATTGTGGCGCTGGCAATCGAGTGTGGAATGCCGCCGCTGGAAGCGATAGCAGCGGCGACCATTCGTCCAGCGCGCTATCTTGGTTTACGCGATCAGGGCGCGATTGCTCCCGGTTTCCTGGCTGATTTTCTTGTGATGGACGACATCGCCGTCTTCCCGCCGGCCCAAGTCTATGTTGGCGGTGAACGCGTGGCGGGCGCGGGCGCAATGGATGCCCCGGTCAGGCGCGAGAATCCAGCGCAACCGGATTATCCCGGCATTCCTGGTGTGTTCGCCGCTGGTGATTTCATGCTGGATAGCAATGGCGCGAGCGGCATGGTACGGGCGCAGGTCGTTGCGCTGCAAGACCGGCATTTGACCCTGACTAAATTGGAAGAGCGGGCTGTGCCGTTGCAGGATGGGTACGCGCAGTTTCAGGACGATGATGGCTTGGCCCTGGCATCGGTCATTGCGCGGGATGAGTCCTCGCAAACGGTAGGTCTCATCGCCAATACCGGACTGATAGAGGGCGCGTGGGCCAGCAGCGTTGCCCATGATTGCCACAATTTGCTGGTAATTGGCCGCAGCCCGGCGGCGATGGCCCAAGCCGCCAATGCGGTACATGCCATGGGTGGCGGCGTCGCTGTTGCAAGGGATGGAGGCCTTGAAGCCACCTTGAGGCTGCCGTACTTTGGTCTGCTGAGTGATGCGCCGGTCGCTGAGGTCGCGCAGGGGCTGGCGACTGTGGAAGAGGCGATGCGTCGAATCGGAGCACAGCAAACGCGCCCCTTTCTGACATTTTCGATCATGAGTTTGAGCGTCAGCCCCTATGCAAAATTTACCGATAAAGGAATTGTGGATACCGAATCACGCCAGTTGATTCCGCCATTTGATCCGGCGGACTAAGCGATCGTGGCTGGCGGGCGACACGATCTGGTGATGACGGGCGGGCGAGCCAAGGCTCGCCCCTACAGGATGTACTTGGCGGGCGGTTAGGCGTTTAAGCCGATGCGCTCGTATTGTTCAGACGGGGCGTCGTTGGCGCGCATCAAGGCGACCAGCTTGTCGATCATTTCCGCTTCTACACTCGCGTCTTCGATGGGATTCAGTTGCCCGGGATCCGATTCCAGGTCGAAGAGCAAAGTCTCGTAGAAGGGAATCCACAAGGGCGCGCGTCTGGCGCCGATCTTCAGCGTCGGGCAACCCTTGGTGAAGGAGAAAGGCGGCGCCAACTCGATATCTTGCAGCTCTTCCGCTGGGAAGCGGTGACGCATATGGGTCGTCATCAGCGTGTAATTGTAGAGCGGCTGACCGTCATCTTTAGCGCCCGCCCGCATATAGACATGGCGCCCGTCGGTGAGGTTGACGTGCCCGCCGTGCGCGCCAAAGAGCGCCGCCTCGCGCACGGGCGCGTCATCGGCGACCGTATCGCGCAAGGGGGAGCCTTGCATGTCCGCTGGTCGGTCAATGCCAAAGTATTCCAGCAGGGTCGCTGGCACATCAATGTTCTGCACCAGGCTGCTCCGCCGCTCGTCCGCCACCTGCGCGCGCGGGTCCCAGACGAAGAAGGGGATATTGGCCAATTCGTTATACCAGGGCATGCGCATCTTGCCCCACCAATCGTGCTCGCCCAGATGGAAACCGTGGTCCGTGGTTACAATCAGCAGCGTGTCGTCCCAAAGGCTCAGCTCGTCCATCACATCAAGGACCGCGCCCAGATAGTGATCGCACATACTCATCAGGGCGGCGTATTCGTAGCGCATGTGCTGGACTTGCTCAGGCGGCTCGGTGATGCGGGTATAGGGTGGCCAATCGAATAGCGGTCCGTCGTATTCGTGGGGGTAGAGTTCTTTCCAGCCGGGCTGGGTGAAGAAGGGCTCGTGCGGGTCGAAGGTCTCGATTTGCAGATACCAGTTGTCGGCAGCCGCGTTTGTGCGGATGAACTCGATGCCTTTGGCGAAGGTCTGCGCCTGGGGCATGAGGCTTTCTTCGTTCAGATATTCGCGGTTGACCTGATCCTGTTGGCGGGTGCGCGTTCGCCGATCGGCATCTTTGGCGGCGACGCCGGCTGCGACGACGCCTTTCCAGGGGTCGCCTTCTTGCCCGCGGTTGAATTCATGGGTGGTGAAGCGCGTATGATAAGTGGCGCCGCCATCTTCCCAGTAATGCTGGTGGTCGGTGACTTTGTGGGAGTGGACGCCGTTTTCGTCGAGGATTTGGGGCATGGAGTCATCGAATGGCTCCAGCGGACCCCAGCTGCGATGGAGGAAGTTGTAACGGCCGGTGTGCAGTTCGCGCCGGGCGGGCATACAGGGCATGCTGCCGATGTAGGCGTTTTCGAATGTGGCGCTGCGCTGCGCCAGGCGGGTGAAGTTGGGCGTATGCACCCAATCGCAGCCGTAGGGTTCCATCAGGCGGCGATTCAGCGAGTCGAACATGACCATGATTGCTTTCATAATGATGCGCTCCCGGATATTTGCTTCTAAAGAGACAAACCTGAATTGAGCCTGGTTGGAAAAGACTGTATCGCAATGATACAATTATGCGTGTAAGCGGAGAAGTAACGAAGCGTGGCGGCAATTCCAAACCAGCAGCGAATGCCCAGCATTTCCATGGACGGCTTGGTTACGATTGTCGGCGCCGTTCTGTTATTGCTCGCCATCATTTACTTCAATAACGATTTACATTATCGCTTGGACAGCAAGATCGACACAGTTCGCACCGAGCTCAAGGCGGACATAGACACCGTAAGTATGGAACTCAAAGCGGACATTGATCGTTTGGAGACAAACATACAGGCGGTGCGTACCGAACTAAAAGCGGACATAGACGCCGTGCGTACCGAACTAAAAGCGGACATAGACGCCCTGCGCACCGAACTCAAAGCGGATATAGAAAGCGTACGCTCGGAGCTAAGCGCGGATATACAACGGCTGGATGATCGTCTTTTCGTCATCGTCAGTCCCCCCTTGGAGGAGGAAGCAGATTCCCCCTGATTGCTTCACAGCGGTCGGTCAGCCCTTAATGCCGCTGGTAATGCCGCCGCTGACGAGGAAACGCTGCAAGAATATGTAAAGGAAGATAACTGGAACGACCGCCATGACCGACGCGGCCATCAACTCGGCCCAGGCGGTGCCTTGCTCTTGATCAAAGACGCTCAAGCCCAATTGTATAGTTTTGAGGCTGTCCTCTTTCACCACGACGAGAGGCCAGAGGAAATCGTTCCAGGACCAGAGAAAAGCGAATAGCGCCATCGTACCCATGACCGGCTTCGAATTGGGAATCAGGATGCGCCAGTAGATGCCTATGCGCGAGCAGCCGTCGACGATTGCCGCTTCTTCAATCTCTTTAGGGAAGCCGAGATAAAACTGACGGAATAGAAACACGCCGAAGACCGAGACGAAGTTGGGAAACATAACGCCGCCCAGCGTGTTGATAAGACCGGTGCCGCCCTGCCCCAGGATGTCATTGCCGCCGGCCAAGGGAAAGGCGCGAATTAGCAAAAAGACCGGAATAATCAGCACCTCGAATGGCACCATCATGGTCGTAAGGAGCGCGAAGAAGATCAGCGTCTTGCCGCGGAACTGCAAGCGCGCGAAGACATAACCCGCCATCGAGCCCAGCAGCACCTGTGAGAAGACCGCCACCGCCGTCACCAGTACGGTATTGGCGAAAATCCGCGGCATATTGGTCTGCTCAAAGGCGTCGGTGTAATTCTGCAGGTCCAGCTCGTTCGGGATCCAGCGAATGGTATCGCCAAAGATTTCGCGGTCCGGCTTGACCGATGTCGAGACCATCCAGACGAAGGGCATGATCATCACGATGGCGCCGATAGAGAGAAGGACATAGGTCAGCAGCAGCGGCAGGCGCGCTTCCCAGGTCTTGAAGCTGCCCGGATGACCGCTCTGCGCCGAAACATTCGCCGCCATAATCAGGCTCCTTGCCGATCACGCAGGACGCGGAAGCTGATCATCGTCAGGATAAGCACAATCACCAGCATAACCACAGAAATGGCGGCGCCGCGCCCGAAGCGAAGGTAGCCAAATACATTCTGATAGACTTCCCAGACCATGGTGTTGGTGCGGTTGAAGGGACCGCCCTGGGTGAGCATAAAGATGAGGCCGAAGTTGCGAAATATGCTGATGGTGAACGTGACGACTACGAAGAGGATGACCGGGCGCAGCAGCGGCACGGTGATGAGAAGGAAGTTTTGCAGGGCATTGGCGCCATCAACGCGGGCCGCTTCAATGATGTCGCGCGGAATGTCTTGCAAGCCCGCCAGAAAGATGACCATATTGCTGCCGATGCTGCCCCAAATGGTGACGATAACCAGGCTGATCAGCGCCAGATTGGGGTCGTTGAGCCAGTTCTGCGGCGGGATGCCAACCGTGCCCAGCAGGTGATTTAACAGGCCATGCTGCGGGCTGTAAATCCAGCGCCAAATCATCGCCGAGACGACGACTGAGCTGACGACCGGCAGGTAGTAGAGCGTACGCAGGAAGACGCGCCCGCGAATAGATTGATTGAGCAGCTTGGCGATGACCAGCGCGAGGGCGGTGCCGATGGGAACAGCCTCGATTGTGAAGAGCAGCGTGTTGAAGATTGACTGGCGCACGGTCGCATTGCTGAATACATAATTGTAGTTTTTCAAGGCGTAGAATCGCGGTGGCTCGAACAACTCATAACGGGTGAAGCTCAAGAAAAGATTGTAGAAGACGGGCCAGATTTTCAAGGCAGCCAAGAGCGTCACCGGCACGAGCAAGAACAGCAAGGCGACAAAGGCTTGGCTATTCATCACACTGTAGAGGCGCTGTTGCAAATCGACGGTTTCGGAGCTGGACAGCGAAGGTCTTCGCAGGGTGTGGTTCATTGGCGGCGGTCTACTCAGGCGGGCGACTCACAGAGGCGCCCCAACAGTGGTATCGGTTTGGAGGGCGACCCAATGGGTCGCCCCTACGGTGTCCTTTTAATTGGCAGGTGACCCAAAGAGCCGACCGTAGTTTAGTCGGCGACTCGCGAAGCGACCAAGCCTTTATTCGTCGGCAAGAATCTCGTTGATGGCGCTGGTGGCGTCGGCCAAGGCGTCGGCGGGCGCTTTGATGCCGCTGAGCGCTTGTTCGAGTTCGGCGGCGATCGGGCGGAAGAGCGCGATCAGGTTATGATGCTGCGGGAAGGTGCGGGCGTAGACGGCCGATTCCAGGATGATCTTGTGTTTTTCCGACATGTATTCCGCGTCCAGCAAGGACAATCGCGGCGGCGTATTGTTGTTTGATGCCGAATACACCTCCAGCATATCCTTGCGCGTCATGAAGCGCAGCAAGCCCCAACTGGCGGCCTCGTCGGTGGTCTGCGAGGAGATGAAGAACTTGTTCACCCAGGAGTGCGTCGCCTGCACATTGCCGGTAAGCGGGAGCGTCGGGTAGATCGTCTCTTTCTCATCGGGCGCGTAGAGATTGACCACTCGCTCCATATTAGCGCTGGACAATTGCATCGCGGCGTTGCGCCCGGCGAGCACGTTCAAGTCGCCCTGCGGATCCAAGCCCGGGTATGAGGTCACTTCGTGCTCGTGCACCAGCGCCACCAGGAATTCCAGCGCCTCTAGCGCCCCGGGCTGATCGAGGGCGCAGGCGGTCAGATCGTCGCTGAGGAATTGCCCGTCAGCCATGTGCACCCACATGAGGAAGGGCTGCCAATCGCGCTGCCAGTTGCCGCTGGCGTCGGAGAAGTGATAACCCTCGACGTCAAAAGCGTTGCCGTCGCGCACGGTGGTGGCTTGAGCTACGGCGAGGAATTCGTCCCAGTCGGTGGGCGGCGCGTCGAAGCCGGCGTCGGCTAGCATCTCTTTGTTGTACCAGAGGGTGCGCAAGTCCTGACGGTAGGGCACGGCGACGATATCGCCGCGAACGGTGACATCGGCTTGCAAGCCGGCGGGAAAATCGTCCCAATCCCATTCTGCATCGGCGTTGATGAAGTCATTGAGCGGCACCGCCCAATTGCGGCGCGCCATCTGGGGCGCCCAGACGGCGCCGCCCTGGAAGACATCGGGCGTCACGCCGGAAGCAAAGGCGGTCGTCATTTCTTCGTTGTACCGACCCCAGTTGGTCCAGTTGACGGTAACGCTGGCGCCGGGATTCTCCTCAATGAAGCGCGGGATGATTGTTTCTTCAAAGGCGGTCTGCACCGGATCACTCCAGTCGACCATCGCCAGCGAGAACTGGGCGGCATCCGCTTGCGCCGCGATCGGACGGACACCGAAGAGGGCGACGCTTGCCGCTGTACCAGAAGTTGCCGCGATCCGAAGAAAATCGCGTCGTGAGAGTTTGTTTGCCATAACGTAAACCTCCGTAAGGATCTGTCTGCCGAAACTAATTCTAACTGGGCGAAGCAATCTTAGCGCAGGGATAGGCGGCCGCAAAGCGTGAGATTTCTAGCGGTGGGCGCCCTGCTGACGAAATTTGCGTCTGGCGGACGTTTGACCTTCGTTCCCGCCGAATTGCTTGCGCTGCGCCGAATGAGGGTAAATAATTGCCTCAATATGGTGCAGGTTCACAACGAGGCTCTTATGCGGAAGATCCTAATTCTAAGCCTGTTCGTCGTACTCGGCGGCGCGCCGGTATCACTTGGGCAGGATAGCTATCCGCCGTGCAGCTTAACCCAGTTGGCCGTCATGTTGGAATTTGTGCCGGATTATGGCGCGCTGGAAGAACAGATGGCCACAGGCGAGACGCTCGAAGAATTCTTGGCTTTTCGCGAGAAGCAGTTGGAATTGCGAGATCGCAGTTGGGAAACGCTGCCGCGCTGCGCTGAAGCGATCGCATACGGCGACCTGCAGACCAGGCGTTACGAAATGTATTCTGCGCTTAGCGCCAATTTTTTCTGGTGGACATCATTGGAAAGGCACCATCCAGATACGATATTCAATCCGTACCGCGAACCCTTCCTGGACGAATACTATTCAGAGCAATATTACCAATTGCGCAACGAAATAGAAGCCAAGCTGGCGGACGAATCCAATCATGGCATTCCCGATGGCAGGTTAAGGAAATGCGCGCGACCGGATCGGGAGACAGTGTACCGCGTATGGAATGAATACCTGCTGCTGCTTGAAGCCTTCTTGGGCATGAAGACGCAGCGTGACCTGCCGGAATATGGCGCGGCTCAGGTCGCATGGAGCGACGACTTGCGAGCGCGTCTGCCCGCCTGCGAAATAGCATTTGAAGCGAGCATTCTCATGCGGCAGGACACGTTCCATCGCGTTTTATCATTCATGCTTTTTGGCGCCGGCGTAAAAGAGGACGATATTCCTTATCACGCGAAGTATTGGCAGGCATTCGACACGATTGAACCCTTAATGGCCGCAGTTGAAGATGAATATTTGGCTCACGAGAGCACGTGGGTTTTCGACAGCGCGTTGGCCAGCTGTACGGCGGCGGAACGAGATCAACTTTACGAGATTTTGCAGGAGCATCTGGCTCTGCTGAACTATGCGCGAGGCGCCGGCGGCAGCGCAAACCTGATTGAATTTGGCCGAGCGCTGGTGGCATGGCGGACGGAATCATGGCGCCACTTGCCATCGTGTTCAGAGGCATTGGAAGTCGGAGCAGCAATTCGAGAGAGCGCGGGTGACACGGTAGAAATCGCCAGTGACGAACTAGCCTGGCTGCCCGCAGGCACGGTTGAATCACTCGAAACGACGCTGAGTGGCGGCGCGCCTCTTGGACAACGATTGGTAGACATTGACGCTGACCGATTCGGCAGCGAATACCGCTGGCATCAGCCATTGGCTGGTGAAGACGGTCGGCCGACCTGCGCGAGAAAAGACATCGAAGACATTGCAGCTATGGTTCGCGGCTTTCTTGATGTGTTGGAAACCGGCAAGTTGAGAAACAATTGGACCGGCGGGTTGCTGGCTTATGTTGAGGCACGAATCAGTTGGCGTATGGACAACAAGGCGTCAGTACCAGATTGCCGCATCCGGTTTGACTTGAGCAACATGCTGACCCAGGATGCGCTTAGCCTGCTCGCGGGCGGACTGCCAATAGTAGGACCGCTCATGAATCCTGAGAAAGACGCGCAGTCGGCAATTGCCGCGCTCCGGGCTGGAACGGATGCGGTTGGCCCGCGGCGCCCTTACAGCAACAACCTGCGCCGCTGTACCTCAGACGAATTGAGGCGCTTCAGCGACGATACTGAAGCCTATGTGAGCGTCATCCGCGACGTAGCGCAAGTTGAGACATTGGACGATTTATTCAATCAGATTGAGCGGAATCTGGATTGGCGCGAAGAGCAATGGGTCAATCTGCTGACATGCGCGGAGAATTTCGAGATCGGACTTCTGATCAATCAGATTGCCAGTGATATGGCAGCCGCTCGCGCGCTGGAAATGGCCGGCATATCGCCAATCCTCAATCCGTATTATCGCAACCGCCAGCGCGATATTGTCGAGTTGACAGAGCGGGCGCAAGCGATCGCTGGCATGATCGCGGAGCGGGAAGATGGTCCGCCGGCGTCAAGAGATAGCAGCGCGCTGCCGTTCTGCACTGATGCGCAATTGGAGATCGTGCGCGCTCTGTTGAGCGACTTCCGCAAGGGTCCTCGGCTGCTGCTGGAGGGCTTTACGCCGCAAGCGGTCCGAAGCTTTAGCCAGTATCAAGATGAATGGCGCCCAATGATCTGGTCGAAGATTCCAGCCTGCTTTGAAGCGGTGGAGGTCGGCTTATTGATGACGCGGCAGTCCGGCGATGTGACGACCATTTCCGCCCTCGACGAGGTGGGAGCGCGTCTGGAGGATCATCCTTTCATGCACCCACGCTATTGTGACTTTCAGGCTTTGGGCACTTGGTTGATTTTACTCGGCGCCGCCGACGCCTCGACGCAAGCCGATGTCTTCTCCTGCGTTGGACTTGAGGCGCCGCAACCCGCCCACTAGGGGACCGCGAGCCTCAGCTCAATGCGGATAACGCCAATTTCCCTCCCGCCGGTAGAGCTATGCGATGGATTCTTTCAGCGCATTCACCGCTGCTTCTTCGGCGTCGCGGGCTTGCAGGACCTTATCGCGAATATCGGCGCGCAGGTCAGATATTTCGCCATCGCTCAGCGGAAAGTCGGTTTCAGAAGCGGTCTTAAGCGAGTCCAGACGATCACGCTCGGCGATGATCTCGTCCAGATGGGCGGCGCCGCTCTCGATAAAGCGCGCGGTCTTGCGGTCAATCAGTTCGCGCGCGACGCCCAACATCGGCAGGTCCGCCGGCAGCAGGCTGTTGAGCAAACGCTCCCAAGCCGCCGCCGACTCACGGTACTTCGCCGCGACATCCAACAGCGGGCTCGAGTCAAGAACTTGCGCCGCCTCATCAAGGAAATCGGCATAGACATCGCGCTCGGCGCCCATAGTCTTGCCAAAGGCAGGACCCAGAAAGGTATAGGCGCTGGTCAAGGCGGCCAGCAGCGGTCGCCCGGTCGGATACTCCTTCGCCCAGCTGCCGCGGCTCTTCTTCGCCAGCATCTCCGCCCAATGCTGCAGGGCGCGCAAACCGAAATTCTTGGCTGAACCCTTGGGCGGTTTTTCGGTCATCAGCTTGACGCAATCGTCCAGCCCCTGTCGTATCGCGTCGGCGAGCTTGCTCTCATCGGGCGCGCCAAGCAAAATCAAGCCGTGCCGGTCCTTCTTGACACGCGCCCGCGCCTGGTCCAATTCGTCCGTGCTGACGGTCAGCGAAACGCGGCTGCGGTCCGAAATGTAGGCTTCGCCCTTTTCCGGCTCATAGCCATAGATGACCAGCGGCAAGGTGTACCAGTTGGCTTCATCATAGGGCAAGGCATTGTAGGGCAGCAGCGAACCGTCCGGGCTGGCGATAGGCGCCAAGCCTTCTTCCAATGCCTCGATCAGGTTCTGCCTCGCCTTTTTCGCGCTTGTGCTGCGCCGCAAGTCGCGCGGCAGCTTCAAGCGGTCGAAGATGCGCTCCATGGGGTCGAAGGTGTTGCGCGTCAGCAGATTGACCTGGGGATCGTAGCCTTGGTAATGGAAGGTGAAATAGCCGAAGGTAATGCCACCGCTGATGCCGAGCAGCATCGCTTCGCTGTAGGGCTCGCCGGTATGCGGCGCTTTGGCGCCCTGATAATCGAGGGCACTGCGGATTGAGGCGGTGTCCCAGTATCTGCCTTCAAATTGGCTGAAGTTTTCTAGCGTTGGCATGTAGTCGCGCTTTCTGTCGCTTATTTGGCGGTGACTTACAGTTTATAGCGAATCGCGTATTCGTCTCAGAATTTGCGACATAGGCCGCAAGCGCCGTTGCCGCAGCCTGGGATGATCATCGGCGGCCGGCTTCTCCGATAGGCGGGCGTCTGTCATCGCTGCGCGAGGGCATTGTAAATTTTCTGGACCACCCGGCAATACGGGCACGAGTATATCAGATGATATTGGTATTGCTGCGCCGCAATTGCCGGGAGGTGTTGAATTTCAAGCGTTCTGGCCATTGCCAAGGGTTGCCCAGGCTTCTTTTACAACCGAGTTCACCGAGTTATGTTCAGGGCAAGGAGAGGGCCAGGTGTGGCGGAAGCCGGCTTGGCGAGTATGGTTGGGCGAGCCACCGGCTCGCCCGTACAGCAATTGCAATTTGGTTTGGGAGAGTTTGCACGTGGGGCGAATGGTTCTCGCGGCGGAATTGACTGCGTGGAGGCAGTCGACACTTGAGAAATAAGATGATGGCGATATTCTTCAGCCATAGAGTGCCAGACACAATGAGTGAACGTGGGTTTGTGAAGCGAATCTTGCGACGAGAGCCAATCTATTACGGCTGGTACATCGCGCTGGCTTTGGCGATCACCACGACGGTATCCTTCGGTGTGCTGTTTTATGCCTTTTCCGTCTTCATTGCGCCGATGGAAGCGGAATTCGGCTGGTCGCGCGGGGAGCTATCGGGCGGCCTTTCACTGTCGATTCTCATCGGCGGATTGACCGCCTTTCCGGTGGGTCATTGGCTGGACCGGCATGGCGCGCGGCTGCTGATGACCTTGGGCTCCATTGGCGCTACAGTCATGGTCGCATTGTGGTCGCAGGTTAGCGCCTTCCCCGAATTCATCATGGTAATGGCGCTGATGGGATTCTTCGGCGCGGCGATCTTGTATGAGCCGGCTTTCGCTGTCATCGCAACCTGGTTTTCGCATTCGCGCGGTACGGCGATGGCGCTAGTGACATTCGTCGCCGGTTTTGCCAGCACCATTTTCGTGCCTCTCTCCCATGCGCTACTGGAGGCATACGGTTGGCGGCAAGCGATCCTGGTCTTGGCGATCGTGCTGGGTGTGTTCACGATTCCTTTGCACGCGCTGGTCCTGCGCCGCAAGCCGGCCGATCTGGGATTTGAATCCGCGAGCCAAGAGAAGTCCGCGCATAACGGCGATGGACCGGCCACCAGCTTGCGCGCCGTGCTGCGTTCGCGTTACTTTTGGCTGCTGACGCTGGCCTTCGCGCTGTCGAGCGCGAGCATATTCGCTGTACGCATTCATTTCATTCCGCTGCTGATCAGCGTCAATATTCAGCCGGGCAGCGCGGCGCTGGCGAGCGGCGCGATCGGCGTCATGCAGGTTGTCGGGCGGATGATTTTCGCCCCGGTTGAGCGGCACTTTAGCAGCCGGACGATGACGATCGGCGTATTTGCCTTGTTGACCATCTCGATGACGATCTTGCTGCTGGGCAGCGCGCCTTGGCTGATCGTCGTATTTGTCGCGCTATTTGGCATGGCAGTCGGCTCGCATACGCTTACGCGCCCGCTCTTGGTGGCCGATACCTATGGTACCGCTTTTTACGGACGAATCAGCAGCTCAATGGTAATATTCGTGACGCTAGCGGGAACGATGTCGCCCTTTGCCGCCGGCGTGATTTTTGATTTGTCCGGTTCTTACAATCTTATGCTGATTTTGGCGGCGGGTTTCAGCTTGCTGTCGGTGGTATTGATTTGGCTCTTGCCGAGGCGCGGGCGCTGAGGGCGGCAACCCCCACCCCCCGGCCCCCTCCCCCATAAAGAGGGTCGCTTAGGGCACGTAGACATCGCCCTTCGACACTGACCTACGGAGGGGGAGTTTAGCGCAGCGGGACGCAAGGTATTTTGCGTGGTCGGCGGCCTGGTCGCGTGGGAGTCTAGTAATGCGCTTGACGGGAGCGGGTCGCGAGGTCGTTTGTGTCGATGGAAACTGTCGCTATTGGGTGTTAGCCAGCAAGCGGCAAATCGGTCAGAGCCACGGAATCGGCAATGTGGATGCCCTCGACGGTGAAGGCGCTATGGTCATTGGCGTAGAGCGCGACGGTCAGCGTTTCAGCGCCTTCCGCGGTGGTTTCAAGATGATACCATTCGCCATAGAGCCTGGCGATTTTTACATCATCGATATAGAGATGCGCGTGCCCTTCGCCCGGCATCGGATGGCCGTCCACATTTTGTGGCGTAAAGACGAAGTTCTCTGTTTGCAGGCGCAGGTTGAATCCGCCGCTCTTGAGCGGGAACAGGGTTAGGGTGAGCTGTGGCGCGTCGATAGGGTCCAAATCTATGGTCTTTGAGTGATCGTGCTTGTGCGCGTCACCGATAATCAGCGTATCTCGATAAGGATTGCGCCCAATTTCAAGCGGCGACCAGTATTCGTGGTAGGAAGCAAAGCAATCCGCTTCGCCGCCGAATACTTCTCGTCTGCCAATGACAAAGGAATAGCGTCCGATTTCCGCCTCCGGATGCCAGAGCGCGATACGATAGGTAGCGGTTCGCGGCGCGGTCCAATAATAGTCCTCCCAGTTCCAATAATAGCGTCGGCCGAAGGGCTCGAACCAGTAGCGCGGCGAGTCCCCGAGCGGGATCATCTGTATTCCGTCGCCGGATGAAATGCTCAGCGCATCGGGCAATTGAGCCGGCGTTTCGCCACTGACGCCGGGTCCGAAAAGGGTCATCACGGGTGAGAAAACCGCCAGGTCGTCAATGGCGGGGATGCTCAGGCTGAGCAAAATCTCTTGACCGGCCAAGGCTTCAAAGCTGAAGAAATCCAAGTCGCCGGCGGGATAGATGTTGCCGAAGTAGGCGTAGGAGATCGAGGCGTCGGGCACTTGCCAAGGCGCATCGGCGGTCAGGTCAGCGAATTCACAGAATGGCTGATGCGCGAGCGCTGGCAGGTACAAGGTCAGTGTTGCAAATATGATCAAAGCCGAAAGACGCAGCTTATTCATCCGTCCCTCCCGTGTTTGAAAGCCTGCCGCAGCTGACTCAGGGCGAGCAATCCATCGCCGCCCGCGTGATGCGGCAGCGATGATTCAGCGGCACGTTGGTATATTCGTGATATTCGCCATTGAGCCAGCTGACGATGACGCGCTCGATTTCGGCAGCGCCCAAGCCAAAATGCAGCGCCATTTCGTTGCCAGCGCCCAGGCTCGAGCCCGACTTCAATTCACGCATTTGTGTCAGTCCGTCATCGGTGAAGACCGATACGCGCGTGCCGATGGCATCGCGGTCGATCTCGCCGCCGCCCTCGAGCTCGAAGGTGATCCAGTTGTTCCGTTTGCCAGCGAAAGCGGTATTGCGAAACAGCCCATGCGCCTGATTCCACCAGGTTAAGGCGTAGTCGACGCGACCGTCACGGTCGTAGTCAGCGGTGCTCATGCCCATGGTCGCGGCGCTGCCGTCGCTGAAGAGCCGTTGGTCTATCGCGCGGAAACTGCCGTTGCGCTGATTGTGATAGAGCATATCGGGATAGACAAAGTGCATGCCGCCTGAGCCGTATTGCGCCGGCAGGCCGTAGAGCTGGTCGGAATTTTGAAGCTGCGCCCTTGGTATTTTGGACAGGGCTGACACACCGGTCGAAGCCAGGTACAAGTCGAGCCAGCCGTCGTTATCGTAATCGAAAAAAGCGGTTCCCCAGCCGACGGCTGTGCCGGTCCGATAGGCGACTCCGGCGTAGTCGGTGCTGTTGTTGTAGGTTCCATCGCCCAGGTTTTCCAGCAGGACCATAGCGCTAATCATGTTGGAGAAGTAGAGGTCGAGGTCGCCGTCGTTGTCATAGTCGCCAGAAGCCAAGCCCATGCCATGCACGACCGAGTCCGCGCCTGTACGCGTTGACACATCGGCAAAGCACCAGCCGCCGCAGCCGGCGCCATCGTTGCGCCAAAGGACATTGCCGAGGGCGTTGACCGCTTTATCGTTGACCACGTAGAGATCCAAATCGCGATCGTCGTCATAATCCAGCCAACTGACGGCGAAGCCCGCGCCCAGCAGCGCCTCGAAGCCCAGCAAACCGGATACATCGGTGAAAGTGCCGTCGCCGTTGTTGTGGTAGAGCACATCGCGGCTGCGGGAAAAATCGAGCAGCTCGCATTCGGGATAGCAGGACCAGTTGGTCACGTAAAGATCCAGGTGACCGTCCTCATCGTAATCGCCCCAGGCGGCCGAGGTGGCTTTGCCGATATCGCCGACGCCGGCGGTGGCGGTCACATCTTCGAAGGCACGCGTAGACACTGTGCCGTCGGCACGCGTAGACACTGTGCCGTCGGCACGCGTAGACACTATGCCGTCACCAGCGCCAGAGAGATTGCGGAATAGCCGGTTGGGACCGTTATTCAGCACATAGAGATCGCGCCAGCCGTCGTTGTCATAATCCGCCCAGACGGCGCCGCCGCTGGCAGTATCGGGCAGGCTGAGCGCGGTGGAGAATTCCGATACGGCGAAACTGCCATCGCCATTATTGTGATACAGCACATTGGGATCGAGATTGCCGGTGACGAACAGATCAACCCAGCCGTCGCCATCATAATCAGCCCAGGCGGAGCCGGCGGCCAGGTAGGCGTCGTCGTAGGGTACCGGCGCGTTTTCATCCCAAATGGCGCGATGCGTCGCTGTGATACCTGCTTCGGCGCTGACATCGCGGAAGAGGACGGTATCGTCGAGGGCGGAGATCAAGCGCGCGCTTAGCGCCAACACGAGAAGCAGCGCCGCGACCCTTCGCCACATTAGCCGCCCCTAGCCGACCGTTTCGTCGATCTTCCCATCGCGCAGGCTGATGATGCGATCGGCATAATCATCGACGATCGGATCGTGGCTGGAGAGCAAGATCGAGACGCCTTTGAGGCGCACGAAATCTTGCAGGACAGCCAGCACATCATGGGTGGTATCGCTATCCAGCTCGCTGCTGGGTTCATCGGCAAGGATCAGGTCAGGCTCGGTGACCAGGGCGCGGGCGATGGCGATGCGCTGCTGCTGCCCGCCGGACATCTCGTAAGGGCGGTGGTCGTAATAATCAAGCAGGCCAACCAGTTCCAGCGTATCGAGGATGCGGCGGCGGCGATCGCGGCGCGGGACATTGCCCAGCCGCGCCATCAGGTCGAGGTTTTCGTAGGCGGAGAAGCTGTGCAGCAAGCCCATTTGCTGGAAGATGAAACCGATGCTTTCGCGGCGCCAGCGCGTTCGCTCGACCTCTTCCATGGTGGAGATGTCGACGCCTTGAATCCAGATGAGGCCGCTGGTGGGGTTGTCCAAGCCCCCGAGGCAATTCAGCAGCGTGGTCTTGCCGCTGCCGGATCGGCCCCGCAGGGCGACGAATTCGCCGCGTTCGACCTCGAAGGAGATATCCTGGAGCGCATGGACATCGCCTGAATCGGAGGGATAGACGCGCCCGACATCCTTGGCGGCGATAACGGTATCAGTCATGATTTCCTCCGGGACCCCTCACCCCCCGGCCCCCTCTCCCACAAGGGGAGATGGGTTGACGCTGTGTGCGGAGTAAGGATTGGCGGGTGGGCGAGCCACGGGCTCGCCCCTACAATTCTGCGTTTCGGCGGACGACCTGATAGGTCGCCCCTACAAGGCATGTCCGCTACTAGTGTAACCACACGCACAACGCGTCTAACCCCCCTCGGTCCCCCCTTAGCAATGGGGGGAAGGTTCCGCCGTGTTTGGCAAATTCGCTGAGATTCACGGCCGAAAACGCGCATTTGCTTGCGTTTACTCCCCTCCCTGATGCTTCGAGGAGGGGCTGGGGGAGGGGTTGGATTCCCGGTCATGATTTCCTCCGGAAGCGGCTCATGAGGCCGCCGCGCGTGCCATTCTCGCCGACGCGGATTTCACGCTCAAGCTGGATTTCGCTTTGCGATGAGGTTTCTTCCAGGTTTTGCGCGGGCCGAATGATGATGCTGTCTTCGGTGACATCCATCTCGACGCGGTTCTCGAAGCCGAGCTGCTCGCGGTACTGTTTCGGGATTTGCAGCCGACCGGCCGAATCCAGCACGATTAGCTCCTCAAAATGGTCATCCCAGCGCTCGGCGAGTTCGGCGCGCTCGGCTACGGCGTCGGATGGGCGCCGCTTGACACCGGGTCGATTGCGGCGAACGGTTTCGCTTGCCAGCTTGCCATCGCGGATGGCGACCACCCGCCCGACATGCTGCGCGATCAGCGGATCGTGGCTGACGATGCAAATGGTCAAGCCCAGGTCGCGGTTGAGCCGCTTAAAGAGCTCATAAACTTGGTCGGAGGTGGCGGAATCGAGTTCGCCCGTCGGTTCATCAGCCAGCAGCAGCTTCGGCTCATTGGCCAAGGCGACGGCGATGGCAACCCGCTGCTGCTCGCCGCCGGAAAGCTGAATCGGCTTGTGGTCGTAGCGGTGGGAGAGATCAACCAGATCCATCAGTTCGCGCGCCCGCTTGTCGATTTGCTGACCGGCGCCGCCGGCCAAGGTCATCGGCAATTTGATATTGTCGAGGGCGGAGAGGTAGGGTATCAGGTTGCGGCTGCCCTGCTGCCAGACGAAGCCGACTTCGACCTGCCGATAAGCGGTCAATTCACGCGTGCTGAGTTTGAGCAAGTTTTTGCCGTCGATGATGACTTGACCAGCTGACGGGCGCGTCAAGCCGCCGAGTACATTCATAAGGGTGGTTTTGCCGCTGCCGCTGGCGCCAACCACACCGACGAGTTCGCCGCGTTTGACCGTGAGATCGAGCCCTTGCAGCGCCATGACTTCGATATCGGCGACTTTGAAGATCTTGTAGAGGTCGTCGCAAATGAGAAAGGCGCCATTGCTAATCGCCATTAGATTGTCTCCCCCAGCTTGACGGCTTGGAAGATGCGCATTCGGCGCAGGATCACCAGCAGGATGAGCATGATGACCAAGAAGGTAGCGAAGAATAAAGCGATGATCTGCGCGATCTCCGTCCAAGCCATCGTCACGAGATAAGGCGGCACTACCCCTTCAAGATTGCTTACGAACTGCATGTAGGGGATATAGAGCACGCTGACGACCAAGCCAATGCCCAAGCCCAAGGTCAAGCCGATAACGATGAGCAAGCCGAGCTCCCAGGCGACCGAGACGATCATTGATGTCTGCGACAAGCCGATGGCGCGCAGGATGCCCAGCTCGACATAGCGGCGGCGGTAGGAGAATATGGTGTATAGCAGGAAACCGATCATGGTCGCCAGTGAGGAGGTGATGAAGCCGATGGACAGCAGGCCGAAGAGCCCCTGCCGCTCGGGCCGGGCTTGCTCGCGGTTGATGCGGGAGACGGGCTCGTCAATGAGCACGCCGGCGGCGCCGCGGTCAAAGAGGGCGCGGGAGAATGCCCGTTGATCAAAGCCGGGCTCGACGCGCATGATGACGCGGTGCGCCAATTCGAGCTGCGCCTGTTCAAAGAGATAATCAAGATTGCCGACGAAGAGGGCGCCGTCTTTCTCCGGATACCAGCGGGGGAAATATTCAAGGGCGCCGACGATCTGGAAATTGACTTTGAAGTTATCGCCGCCGCTGCGCACGTCCAGCTCGAGCAGGTCGCCGATATCGAGGGCGCGCGTCTCCATAAATTCGCGCGAAACCAGCACCGCGTCCTGTTGCAGCGCCAGCGAGTTGGTCAAATAACCGAGACGAATGGCGGCGAAATCGGGCCGCCAAAAGACGACCGGTCCGAGGTCGGCGCGGTCAACGCCGACGAAGCGGCCTTCGACGCTGCCCGAGGTCAAGCGCGCCTTGGCTGTGTATTCGCCGATGCGGGTGGCGCCTTCGACGAAGGGCATGGAAGTGAACTCGGAGATGTGCATGTAGGCGGGCGGCGCGTCCCCGCCACCGCCACCACCGCCGGGCAAGCTGGCGGGATTCTGACTGAAGACGCGCACCGACACATCGGCGGAGACTTTGTAATACTGCTGCTCGTAGAGATAGCGGTCGATGGTGCGGGCGAAGGATGCGGTGTATATGCCGAGGCTGATGGTCGAGACGAGCAGGATCAAGGGAAGATAATAGGCGCCGGGCGAGCGCTCCAACTGGCGCGTAACAATCAGCAAGCCGACGCTGTTGCTCCATTGGATCAGCCAAGCCAGCGCGCGCAGCATCGGCGCCAGGAAGCGCAGCAAGAAGAGCGTCAAAGCGAAGATGGTCAAGGGCGGCATAAGGAATACAAACGGCTGCTGATAGGCGTCTTCGATGTTGCGGACGCCGCCTTCGACATCAATTAAGCCGCCTTGCTGGACGACTTGATAATAGAAGTAGCCGATCAGGATCAGCAGCAAAACATCGACGCCGAGGCGCTGCCACCAGGGGCGCTGCAGCAGGCGCGATTGATCCATTTTGTAGCTGATGATGGTGTGGCGGGCGGCGCCGATGGTTGGTACGACGCGGATGAGGATGGTGAATAGAATCGCCAGGGCGATGGTCGAGCCGATTGTCGGCGGCACCGATACGATGAAATGATGCCCCCAGCGAAAGTCCATAAAGCTTCGCGTGGTGCCGATGAGTTGGGTGAAGCCAATGGCGAGCAAGCCACCGACGACCAGGGCGATGAAGCCCATGATGATGCCTTCGACCGTGGTCAAACCAACCACTTGGAAGGGCGATGTGCCACGGCTGCGAAGCACCGCTGTTTCGTTGCGCTGGCCATCGACCACCAGACCGACCAGCATCACCAGGAAAATGATGAGCAAGACGACGATGGGCAAGCTGAATACGGTCAGCGTCAAGGTGAGCACGGTGACAATGCGCTGGTAGGGCCGCAATTCTTCTTCCGGCGACGCCTGGATATAGGTGCCCGGCAGGTATTGGTCGGCGGTTTTTTCGGTATCGTTGTGGCGGCGGATGAGCTCGTCAACGCGGGAGGTATTGACGCTGCCGCCATCGGAGACGATGTACCAAACGGCGAGGTTGACTTCCGAATCGGTGTAAGGCGCGAGGCGCGTGCGATAGGTTTCTTCGTTGATGAGCAGGATGTCTTTGAAGACGTTGGGACGATAGAACCAGTACTCGCTGTCTTGGTCACGGGGCCGCCAAATGCCAGCGATGCGGATCATGGTGATCTGCATGGGATCGTCCGAATCGAGCCGCCAATTATAGCCCTGATAATATTCCCCCAGCTGCATGCCATATTCGGAAGCGAAGTCTTCATGAATCATCACATCGACATAACTGTCGGTCGATGGATCGGCGGGCGGCGGATAGGCCCCCTCGACCATTTCGACTTGCTCGGCGATATTCTCGGTCGTGCCGAAGCTGACGTAATCGATCGAGCGATTTTCATCGCGATAGTTGGTTTCGCCGGATGGGTACAGGCGGAAGTTCTGCGTCTCGAGGTGGCGGACGATCAGCGTTGTTTCCAAGCCGAGCTCGCTGCCGCCCTTCTCGCGAAGGTATTGGTCTAGATCATAGGTCGCTTCCAGATTGACCGGTTCGTTCCAGGAGCCGATATAACTGAAGAGGAAGGAAAATGGCGGTCGGTTGATGCGATCGGGTCCGTCAGTCAGGCGCTCGGTGAGGACGCGGAAAGCCACCGACTCGGAATAGATCGGAATGGTCAATACCAAGGCGACGGCGACGGTCAAACCGACGATGGTCGCCAGGGAAAGCAGTGGCTGCGCCAGCAAACGTTTGCCGGCGACGATGACGACAGCGCGAGTTCGCAGATACCAACTCATCACGGACCGATGACCGTCTGGCCTTCTTCGGCGCCTTCGAGGATTTCGACGCGGCCGTCGCCTTCCAAGCCCAGGCGCACGTCAGCCCGTTGCTGGACGCCTTCGTTCTGCACGACGATGAAGTTTCGCCCGCTGAATTGGCGGATAGCCGATTGAGGCAGCCAGAGCACGTCATCGCGCTCTTCTATGACGACGGTGAAGTTCATGCGGTCGCCGACCTTGAATTCGTCCGCCGGGGGCTGTTCGTCAAAGGCGACGTGGACCAGGTCATCGGTCGCCAAACCGTAAGGAGCGGGCAGGCTGGCTATCCGGCCGGTGTAAACGTTGCCCGGCAGCGCCGCGCGCTTGATCAGCAGGGGCATGCCCTCAGCCAATTCGGTCAGATCTTCCGGACTCATCTCGTCGGTGACCTCTATCACTGAGAGATCGGCCACCAAGCCAACTGGATCGTAGGATAAAACCGGTTGTCCCGCTTCGGGGGAGAAATTCACCAGGCGACCCGACATCGGCGCGACAAGTTCAGCTTTGGCGATGGTCGCCTTTATTTCGTTCACCCGTTTCTGCGCGCGCGTCACGTCAAAACGCAGTTGCGGATCCACGCCGCTGGTTAGTTCGTCGAGCGCCACTTGCGCCAAGTCGCGCTCCAGCGTCAGCAGATTGATTTGAAGCGCATCGTCCGCGCTGGGTGATGCGCCTGCTTGCGACTGGGCATGATCCAGTCTCAATTGCGCCATCTCCAGGGTGAGGGCGGCGCGCTGGCTGTCGAAGCGTACTTTGCTATCGGCGCTTTCGAGGATCGATGTGGCGATCGCCAGTTCTTCTTCGGCGTCCAGCAGTTGGCTTTCCAAGCCAGCGGTGTTCAGACGCGCCAGAATGTCGCCTTCGACGACATCGACGCCGGCTTCGACCAAGACTTCGAGGACACGGCCGTCGATCTCAAAAGCGATCTCTTCTGTGACCAAAGGCGTAATCCGCCCGAAGAAGCGGCGCTCGTATACGATTTTGCCGCGCTCCACTTGGTAAACTGGTTTGCTTGGTACGACGGGCGTGGGTATGGCTGTGGGCTCGCCTTGCGTGATCGCATCGCCGAAGGTCGCCTGTGAGGCGCAACCGCTTAGAGTAAAGAGAGCCAGCATTAACAAAAAGACAGCTCGCACGGTAGTCCTTTCTTCGTTCACAACGTTTTTCTGAGATGCATTCTTACTTGAAGACAGCGTCTTTCATCAACCATTTCTGATGAACGGCGTTATTGTACATCATCTTGATGAAGACTCCACCCACGACTGATCGCGCCTGCATATTAACTTGGTCGCCGCTGTCGGTGTAGAACCAGTCAGTCAGGGGTACGCGGCTCGCGCTTTCGTTCAGCCAATCCCACAGTGGCGCGATAAACTGTTCAAACTCCGCTTGAGAGTCGGACAAACTGGCAGACCATACGATCCAGTCCAGCTTAGTGTAGCTGCTGCGGATATCCAATGGTAAGCCGTAGCGTCCCTGCTTCCCTTTATAATAGGCAATCTCCTTCCGGCGCACTTCATCGGGGAAGAGATCCAGTTCGAGCAGCTCATCCCAGACCAAATTGTATTTCTGGCTCCAACTGCCAGGGCGATCGAAAGTGAGACGATAGTGATCGCCATCATCAGCCATCCGCAGCCAATCCCGCGCCATACCTTCGACGCGTGCGCGAAGCTCGCGCGCAAGAGCCAGCATTCCGCGGCGCTCGCAAAGCCAGGCGAAACATGCAATCCCGATCAGCGCTTTGACCGACAAGTTGACGTTATGCGCCAGGTGGCCCGCGAAGTCGTCGGTGCAGAGCTGGTTTTCGGGGTCTAAGCCTTTTTCCAGCAAGTACTCCGCCCAGGTTGACAATGTTTCCCAATAGCGCTCCGCCAGCGCGAATTCAGCGCGCGCCTTGCAGACTGCCGCAACCATGATCAGCATATTGCCGCACTCTTCGATGGGCATCTGCTTGAATTCGGATTCTTCGCCGCCGCCGTATACCTGGCCATTCGCAAGGGGGTAGCGGCCGATATCGTGCGGCGCGAATGCAAACTTCCAACGGGGCGATTCGGCATAATCCAGGATCGGCTTCAGCATCGCCTCCAGCAAATCTGGATTGAAGAGGATGAATAGTGGACTAGAGGGATAGCTGACATCAACCGTGCCCATGCAGCCGTTGCTAAAATTCTCCTTTGAAAAGAAGAGCGGCGTCCCGTCCAGATCGGCGACCAATTTGTGCGCGCCCAAGCATTGGCGGAAGGCAAGAGCCGCCAAGCGCGCGTAAGCCTCGCCGCCGGCGGCGCGGAGGTCCGCCATTAATTCTTCGTCGTAGGCGTGGCAAGCTTCGCGAATCCTGTCCAATTGCTCGCAAGTCGAAGCGATCAGATCGGCTGCGCTCATGCCCTCCCGCCGCCAGTAGGGACGCAGCTTGCGGCGCATATACTCAACCGAAAAGCCGTCGTCATAAGCCAGCATAATCTGCCAGGACTCGGTTTCATCCCCGGCGACATAGGCGCTGTAGGCCCAAGCCATGGCTGGAAATGGCGGTCGGCTGTCTACCGTCTGCGGCATATCGGTATCATCTCTGTTTGTCAATTCGCCCGTGTTGGCGAATCCAAGTCTCAGCGCGGTGCTGTTTCCCAAGGCGCCTGCGGCCGGCTGCATGGAGGCGGAATACAAATAACCCCAATCGATACGCAGATCATCGCCGGATTTCTGCAGCATCGCCTGCTCCAGCGAGCCCATCCACAGCAAGTTTCGGTCCGCGAGCTTGTGCCGTCCCCAGGTTACTTTTTGGCCGGGCCGATCGACCACCCAGTGCCCCAGCACATCGATATAAAGCGCGGCATGATGCGCTCGTCCATCGGTTGCGCGCAGATCCATCTCCACGGTCGTTATCGGGCGCGCGAGCAACTCAAGATCGTGAGGCAAGGCGGCGGTCATGAAGGTTAGGGTCAGTTCAATGCCGGCGGCGGCAAAGCTATAGATGGTACGCGTCGGCAGGACGGTGAGGGATGTCTGCCGCATTTCCGGTACATCCAGCCCGATGTAGTCAAGCGACGCGCCGGCAAAGCGCCAGCACTGCCCGTCAATGCGAATCAAACCGCATAGCGGATGCGGCTGCCCGGTCCAGTGGCGCGTATCATCGTCGGTGAGGCGATCCGCCATCGACCATACGCTGAAGTAGGGATCGTTGACGACCAGCGGTACGGCCGGGGGGCGCAAAGCCATCATTACTCGTCGGCCATTTCTATCGCCGCCGGCTTGATTTGCGCGGCGCGGACGCGGTCCATGTCAAATTTGAGGCCGCGGTCGAATTTGTAAATGCCGTTCTGCTCCTGATAGATATCGGTCAGCTGGGTATAGCAATAACCGAACATATTGACGTCATCGAGCAGGATGGCGCAGAGTTTTTCGAAGCGGTCGTAGAACTCGTCGAGGTCGCGTGGGCGCTCTCCGTAACCCCAGGAGTCTTCGCCCTCCTTGACATCGGGATTCCACCAGATGCCGCCGAACTCGCTAACGAAGTAGGGCTGGCCTTGATAGGGTATTGACCAGCGAATGTTTCCCACCATGCGCGCGGGCAAGCCCCAGCCGCTCGCGTCATTCAAATATGGATCGCCGTCGGCCATGCCGGCATGGCGCTCGCGGAAGACGTCGGGGTCTTGGGTATAGTCGTGGCTGTCGTAGACATCGGCTTCGGGAACGCGATGCGAATAACCGGAGGTATCGAGCACCGGGCGGCTGCCGTCCATCGCTTTGGTCGCCAGGTACAAGCCGCGGGTGACATCGTCAAGCGCGGTTATACTATCCGTTATCGATTGCCAGGTTTCGTTCAGCGGGCACCAACCCACGATGCTGGGATGGGAATAATCGCGCTCGAGGCATTCCAGCCATTGGGTGATGTAGTCGGGACCCGGCCGCTGATGCTCGCCATCGAGGGGACCGTTATGGCCGCAGCCCCAGTCACCGAATTCGCCCCAGACGATATAACCAAGGCGGTCGGCATGATAGAGGAAGCGCTCCTCGAAGACTTTCTGGTGCAGGCGCGCGCCGTTGAAGCCGGCCGCCATGCTCAGCTCGATATCCTCGATGAGGGCGGCGTCGCTGGGCGCGGTCATGATGCCATCGGGGTAATAGCCCTGATCGAGCACGAGGCGCTGGAAGACGGTTTTTCCGTTGATTTTGATGGCTTTCCCGTCGATTGAGATGGAGCGCAGGCCGGCGTAGCTGCGCGCGCTGTCGACTGTCGTGCCGTCGCTGGCGATAAGGGCGATATCGAAATCGTAGAGATGGGGTTCGCCCGGCGCCCAAAGTTGAAGGCGATCGGCGGGAATTGGCAGGTCAAGGCGGGGCGAGAGGTCATATTCAGCCGAGCATTCGGCGCTGACGACTTCGCCAGCGGCATCGGATAATATCGCCCGCAGGCGCAAGCCGGGCGCGTTGCCGCTGATCGGCTGCTCGAGCCGTATCGTCTGGTTGGCCAGATCGGGACTGATGCGCGGACGGCGCAAGGCGATTTCAGGCACAGGCTCGAGCCAGACCGATTGCCAGATGCCGGTGGTGCGCACATAGATGGCGCCTTCTGGACCGTATTCGCGCGCCTGTTTGCCGCGGGGCTGCGGACTATGCCCGTCATCGCGCGCCCGCAAAACAATGGTGATCTCGTCGCCGGCGCCCGCTACCTCACTGATGTCGCAGCTGAAAGGCGAGAAGCCGCCGCGATGCCGCCCGACTTCCGTGCCGTTGACCCAGACGGTGCTGTCGTAGTCCACCGCCTGGAAGTGGAGCAGGATGCGCGCGCCCGCCCACTCCGCCGGGATCCTTGCCCTCCGGCGATACCAGACGGCATTGTAATAGTCGTGATTGCCGATACCGGAGAGCTGTGATTCCGGGCAGAAGGGCACAGTGATACGGCCGCTCAGCTCGCGGTCGCGAAGACCGCGGTGGATGCCGCTGTCGCCTTGGTCGATTTCAAAGCCCCATTCGCCATTCAAGCAGAGCCAATCGTCACGGACAAACTGCGGTCGGGGATATTCGCTGCGGGGGATATCGGTCATGAGCTTCTCCTGAATGCCTGTCAGAAATTAAGCTGTATTCAATTGAGCTTCAATAGAATATAAGACCTGGTTAAAGACGCTAGGATGAATATGAAGAGAGCGAGCCTGCTAGCTCGCCCTCTTGTCAAACGCAAGTGATTCGCCGCGTCCCAAGGACAAGGCAAATCCTGACAACCTATTCGAATAGCGCGAAGTCTTCGAGGCGGGTCTGGGCATCGGCAAGCGCTTGCTCGGGCGTCTTCTCGCCGATGAAGGCGGCCGACAGTTCCTCGTCCATGATGGATTCAAACGCGGTGCTCCAGTTTTCGCGCGGCGGAATGACAGCGCTCGGGACGAATTCGGCGTATTCCTGACGGTGCGGATAGTTGTTGTACACATCGCTGTTGACGACGGAGGTGTTGACCGCGGAGTGACCGGTGCGCGCCCATTCAATGTTGTTGTCATTGAGGTAATCGAGGAAGGTCAAGGTCGCTTCGAGCGTCGCCGGGTCGGGGTCGTCGCCTTGCGGAATGATCCAGGCGTGGCTGCCCGCCCAAGCGGCCGGCTGGTCGTAGATGGTGGGGAAGTTGTGCACATAGTAATCCTTCAGCGGCGCTTCCGGATCGGCGACTTGGTTGTCGTAGAAGTTGACGACCCAGGTGCCGTTGATATGGCCGCCATTCTCGCCCTTCAGGAAGATTTCTTGCGACGCGCCATAATCGACATTGTCGGTGATATGCCCTTCATCACGCAGCATGATCAAGAAGTTCAGCGCGTTTAAGCCCGCTTCCGTGTTTATGTTAGGCATGCCGTCTTCGTCTTCTACCGTGCCGCCTTCTTGCTGATAAACCAGCGCCATCCAATTGCGGCTCAGCCCATTGGTCCACATGCCGACGAAGGGCAGCCCGGTGGCTTCTTTGAACTGCTCGGCATGCGTGATGAACTCGTCCATGCCGTAGGGGATATCGGGACTTCCATCATCGTTGACCAAGCCCGCTTCCGCCCAGAGTCCAACATTGATATGCCAAAGGTGGCCGTGCAAGTCCAAGGGGATGCCGTAGAGTTCGCCATTCCACTCGACGAAGCCGCGGGCGCTGACGGTCAAGTCGTCCGAGTCGATGCCGGCGCCAGCCAGCACATCGCCCAGGGGCGTCAACAATCCGCGCGAGGCGTAGTTCGGAATACGGCGGCCGTGCAGCACCATGATATCTGGCGGCGTGCCCGCGGCCAGGTTGGCGTTCAGCTCGGTGACGCCGGGCCAATCCACCACTACGGTGTTGACGATAATCTCGTCTTGCGTTGCGTTGAAGGAATTGGCGAGCGTTTGAATGATGCCGCATTCGCCGTATGCCTCCGACAGGTCCGTGGTTTCGCCGAATTCATCGGCGCATTCGCCGAAGAAGCGCATAAAGGTGATCTCGGTCGCGTCTTGCGCGGCGATCGGCATTGCTGCCAATGCAAGCAGCATAGCCACAAGCAGTAAAGCCCTCATTCTGTACATGGTTTGCATCCTTTCGGGATAGCTAATTGAACGGTAAGCGAAAGTATGGAAAATACAGGTCGATAGGCCTTCCTCTCTACTTGATGCCGCTATTGATCGCAATGCCGCTGATGATGCGGCGTTGGAAAACGAAAAAGAACAGGATAATCGGCAAGGCGGTGAAAACTGCGGCGGCCATATCGCGCCCGTAAAAGTTGACATCTCCCCAAGCCTGGTTCAATTTGCGCAAGCCGATGACAATGGTATAGACCTCGCTGCTGGTGGCGGAGATGATGGGCCACAGATAGCTGTTCCAATTGCCGAGAAAGGTGAAGATAGCCAAAGCGGTGATGACCGGCGTCGACAGCGGGACAATGACAATAAGGAAGATGCGGAAACGCCCGGCGCCATCCATCATCGCCGCCTCTTCCAATTCCAGCGGAATGCCGCGAAAGAACTGAGTCAAGAGGAAGACGGCGAAGGAAGACGCGATGCCCGGCAGAATCAAGGCGATCAAGGTATTATGCAGTTTCAAATTGGAGAACAAGAGATAGACGGGAAGGAATGTCGCCTCAAATGGCACCATCAAGCCCATTAGAACCAGAATATAGAGCGGACGCTTGAAATAGAAATCGAGGCGCGCAAAGGCGTAAGCCGCCAGCGAACAGACGGTCAACTGCGCGAGCGTATGGGTGGTGGAGACGAAAACGCTGTTGCCCAACCATTTCCACAGTTGGCTGCTCTTGAGGATGAAGGTCCAGTTCTCGGTGGTGAAGGGATAGGGAATCAAGCTCGCCAGATTGCGCTGCAAGGCGGCTTCAGGCCGGAATGACGTGACCACGGTCCAAACCACCGGCAGCATCCAAATCATGGCGAAGATGCCCACCGCCAGGACATAAATGGCGCCCCGCCGCCGTTCTATCAGCTGACGTCTGCGTATCAGGTCCGCGCCAACAATCGTCACCGCTAGCTCCCTACGCCTTGGTCGCGAAAGAGCGCCAGTTGAAACAGTGAAATGACCAAGAGCACCGCGAACATAATCACCGCCATAGCCGTGCCATAGCCCACTTGAAAATACTCAAAAGAGGTTTCGAATATGTTGTAGACAATCGTGCGGGTATTGCCGGCGGGTCCGCCACCAGTCATGACATCGACTTGACCGAAAATCTGGAACGACGCGATCACCTGCAAGATGCACAAGAAGGCGAAGGGCCGGCGCAAGCCAGGAATGGTGATATGGCGGAATTGCCGCCAGCGGTTGGCGCCATCGACCTTGGCGGCGTCGTAGAGCGCCTGCGAGATATCTTGCAATCCGGCCAAAAATACCAGCATGCTGAATCCGACCGTCCACCAGAGCGTGGTGAACGATACAACAAGGGTCGCCAGATCGCCTTGATCCAGAAATGGAATCGGACCGGCATCGAAATTCTCCAGGAAGGCATTGATCAAGCCGCGGTCGGACGAAGCGAAGACGCGCGCCCAGATTAAGCCGATGACCGTCACCGCCATGATATTGGGCAAGTAAAAAATCGTGCGGAAGATGCCGATGCCTTTGACGGGCCGGTTGAGCATCAGCGCGAAGAAGAGACCGACGAAGATGATCGGAATGGTCAGCGCCACAAAGAGGATCGTCTGCTCAAAGGCTTGGTGGAACTGTGTATCCCGCGTTAGCAGGCGCTCGAAGTTTTTCAGTCCGATATAGCGGATATTCGTGCCCATGATTTCCCATTTGTGGAGCGAGATCCAGAAGGTTTGGAAGATGGGCAGGATGGTGAAGATGGCGTAAAGAATGCCGAAGGGCAGAATGAACATGATGGCGGTGAGGGTCTGCTGCATTTTGGGCGGCAGCTTTTCGTGAAAGCGGCGGTAGGGCTCGACGATGGGGTCGAATACATCCAGGAGATTCAGCGCGCCTTCAACCAGGCCGCCAAGACTTAAGCCGTTCATGGCCGAACTCTTCGATTCATGCCCGGGTCACCAAGGCGCGCGCGAGTAGCCAACCATCAGCCGGCAGTCTTCGCTAAGGAAATACACCTGAAGACGAAACCGTTTAGTTTGTGAAAACGTGAAATGAAGATATATTCTTTGGGCAGGATTGTCAAGGAAATCGAGTAAATTCGCTGGAAACTCGGTATACTTCTTTGAATTCATGAAGTAGATTTCGCGTTATTTTCGTAAGCGTATAGAATGATGAAGGTGAGCCTTGGTTGAATTTAATCGACATGACCACAATCAGAATCGCACCTATGTAACCGCGAACGATATTGTCGCTCGCGAACAGAATATCGCTATCGCCAAAGCGCTGGCATCGGCGCCGCGTCTGCGCATCCTGGAATACCTGGTAAACAAGGTCGCCAGCTTGTCGCAGATCGCGCGCGACCTGGATATGCCCATCGCCACCGCCTCGCTGCACCTCGCCAGCCTGGAAGGCGTGGGCTTGGTCAGTTCGCAGACCGCGCCCGGCAAACGCGGGCAACAGCGCATCTACTCAAGGCTTTACGATACGGTCGTCTTCCGATTGCCCGAGATGCAGAGCAGCGTCGAGGTCGACCATTTTGAAATAGAAATGCCGGTCGGGGCTTTTGTCAATCAAGAGGTCAAATCGCCTTGCGGCATGGCGGGCTTGGATACCGTCATCGGCGGTCTCGATGACCCGGTGCTCTTTTACGCGCCCGAGCGCTATCAGGCGCAGTTGGTCTGGCTGGCGCATGGCTTTCTCGAGTATCGCTTCCCCAACCACAGTTTTCAGCGCGATCACGCCAGGAGCCTGCAACTTAGCCTGGAAATCTGTTCCGAAGCCGCCCCATCGGCTGCCGACTGGCTATCGGATATCTTCCTGGAAATCAACGGTCATCGCATCGGCGTCTGGACATCGCCCGCCGACTTCAGCGACAAGCGCGGCAATCTGACCCCAGCCTGGTGGCCCGATTGGAACAGCCAGTATGGGCTGCTCAAAGTCTGGCAGATCGCCGAGGAAGGCTCTTTATGTGATGGGCGCAGGATCTCGGACGTGACGATCGCTGACCTGAAGCTGCGAGAGCAAGCCTTCATCGCCGTGCGCATCGGCGTGGATGACGAGGCGGAGAACAAGGGCGGCATGAATGTATTTGGGCGCGCCTTCGGCAATCACCCGCAGGACATCGTGCTGCAAATCGACTGCTGATCGCGCCTATCCGCCGCGCGCCAGCCTGCATTTGCGCCGCTGCAACATAATCGATACCATTGGCGGCATTATCAGACGTTGCGCTTGCCGCGATCACCGCGCGCAATCGTGATAGGAGGGACTGCGCTAATGAAGATTCTTGTAACCGGCGGGACTGGACGCATCGGCGCCAACCTGGTTCTGCGCTTGCTGGAGGCCGGGCATTCGATTCGCAGTTTCGTTTACCCAGGCGATGCCAGCCGCGCCCGCAAGCTTGATGCCTACGGCGGCGTGGAAACGGTCTTTGGCGACTTGCGCAAGCCCGACGATGTGGGGGTGGCAGTCGCGGGAGTCGATGCGATTTATCATCTGGCGGCCGCTTTTCAGGGACCCTTCGATAACCGGCAGTACCTCGATATCAACGCGATGGGCACGCTGAATATGCTGGAGAGCGTGCGCGAGCACTGCCCGGATCTGCATCGCTTCGTCTATGCCAGCACTGAAGGCGTTTACCTGGACGCGCGCGTCGATGGCCGCTATTCCCCAGTACCAAACAGGGAAGACAGGCGAATCAAATATCCCAATATGGGCTATTTGATGACCAAGTGGCTGGGTGAAGAATTGGCGATGGTTTATCACTATCAATACGGAGTGCCCACCTGCGCCATGCGCTTCTCCACCGTGATTGAACCGAGCGAATTCCTGAACGAAGCGGGCTTGCCGCCGATGTTTCTATATAGCGAGACCTATAAGAATTATAGCGATCCCGCTTCACGCCATATACAAAACATGCCGGACAAAGACGATCCCGATGTGCAGGCGATGATCGAGGCGCTGCGTGCGGGCTGGGACGGTGAAGAGAAGCTGCTGCTGAGCCTGAATCCCGATGGCGCGCCCTACCGTCAGCGTTTCGGCGATGTGCGCGATATTGCTGATGGACTGGCGCTGGCGCTTGGAAGCGATGCCGCTGTGGGCGAAATCTTCAACCTGTCCGGCGCCGCTTTATTCGATTGGGGCGAAATCGTGCCGAAATTGGCGGAGCGCTACAACATGCCCTTCGTGGAAGCGCGCGTGCCATTTTGGAATTTTATCGACCATGACTTGAGCAAGATCAAGACCAAGCTGGGTTTTAAGCCGCGCCACGACTTTGATAGCGTCCTGGAAACGGCCGAGGCAATACGGCGAGGCGAGACCACCGATGTCATACCGACCGGCATCATGTTCGGCGAGGCCTAAGCGCCTGCGCGAGGATTACAACCGATGGAAAACGCAGTCATAGACAGAATCGAATACGGGACGCTGACTGGCAAGCGCCCGCGTCTGGCCGGCAGTAATTCGCGCATCCCGGCGCACGGACTGGAAGTCGAGCTGCCGCTCATCCGCTTGACGACCGCTGACGGCGCCAGCAGCTTTGGAAGGGGCCGCGCGGATGCCGAAACGACGCAGACGCTCCTGGGGCAGCGCGTTAGCGATTTGCTATCGCCCGAGGGTCGCATACGAGAGGAGTGGACTGCATTCGAATTTCCGCTCTGGGACTTGCTGGGAAATCTGGCGGGCAAGCCCGTTTATGCATTGGTCGCGAGGGATGAAATGCGTGTCGGCGAGCGGCTGCGCGTGCCGTGCTACGATACAACGCTGACCATCGACGATCTGCATTTGGAGTCGAACGAAGCGGGAGCGGCGCTTATCGCCGAAGAAGCGCGTTACGGCTACGAGCGCAACCACCGCAACTTCAAGATCAAGGTCGGGCGCGGCGCCCGTTGGATGCCCTTGGAAAAAGGCACGCAGCGCGATATCGCCGTGGTCAAGGCGGTGCGCGCCGCGGTCGGCAGCGACGCCAAGATCATGATCGACGCCAACAATGGCTACAACCTCAATATCGCCAAGCGCGTCTTGGCCGAGACCACCGATTGCGATGTGTTCTGGCTGGAAGAAGCCTTTCAGGAAGACCCGGCGCTCTACGAAGATCTGCAGGGCTGGATCGAGGTCGAAGGGCTTTCGGTGCTGATCGCCGATGGCGAAGGCGGCGCCCCGCCCGAGCTGATGGATTGGGCGCGCGCTGGGCTGGTGGATGTGATTCAGTACGATATTTTCAGTCACGGTTTCAGCAATTGGCTGGACACGGGGGCGCGGTTGGATAGTTGGGGGGCGCGCACGGCGCCGCATCATTATGGCCGGCACCTGGGCAATTATGTATCGGGTCACCTGGCGCCGGCGGTGAATGGATTTACTTTCGTGGAATGGGACGAAGCAGCGACGCCGGGGCTGGATGCTTCAGGCTACCGCGTCGAAGCGGGAGAGGTGGTCATTCCTGATGCGCCGGGCTTTGGGCTGAAGCTGGAGGAAGCGGCCTTCCGCGCGGTGGTGGAGGAAGGCGGGTTTGAGCTGCGTAATCCGGCGGCGTATTGATTCTGTTTTACCACCGAGATCACTACAACGCCATCCCCCAGCCCCTTCCCCCATATTAAAGGAGGGCGAGACAAGTCTCGCCCCTACAGATTTCGCTTTGATTGCGGATGGTAATCGGCGGCGCGCAAGGTTTTGCGTGGGCGGCGATATTTTCGAGCAAGTGTATAAAAAGTTCTATCGTTCCAGCCGGCTAAACTCCATGACGCCGTCGTTTAGGCGTCCGTAGCGCATCATGAGCAGATCTTTAACGTAATTCTGGTACACCTTCCAAGGAGGGCGCTTTCCCTGCTTGGGCAATTCGGCTTGCGCGCGCTTGACGTAACCGGAGCTGAAACCGATGAAGGCATCGGTCTCGGCGTCGTCTGCGTCCAGGCGCGGCCTGCATTGCCTGTATCCGCGCCGCGCCATGTAATTCAAAAGGCGGCATACATACTCGCAGATCAGTTCCGCCTTCAGCGTCCAGGAGGCGTTGGTATAACCGAAGGCCGAAGCCAGATTGGGGATGTTGCTGTACATGATGCCTTTGTAACTTAGGGTGTCGCCCAGTTCCACCTTGTCGCCATCAACCACGATTTCCACGCCGTGCATCAGCTTCATTTTTAAGCCGGTCGCCGTCACAATGACATCAGCCGGCAGCAGCTCGCCCGATTCCAAGAGGATGCCCGCTTCGACGAAGCGCTCGATGCGATCGGTGACCATGGACACGGCGCCGGCATTGATCGCCTTGAAGAGGTCGTTGTCCGGCACCAGGCAAAGCCGTTCATCCCAGGGATTGTAGCGGGGCGTGAAATGGCGCTCGATATCGTAATCGGGTCCCAGCGCGCCCCTGACGCCCTCGAGCAGCAGGTCGCGCGCTTTCTGCGGATTGCTGCGCGCCAGGTGATAATAATACCGCTGCCGCAAAATCTGCAGCCAGCGCATGAGCCAGGCCGCCAGCTTGAAAGGCAAGCGCTCTTGCAAACGCGCCGCAATCGGGTCGCGCGCGGGAACGCTGGCGATATAACTGGGTGAACGCTGGAGCACCGTCACATGCTCGGCTCGCTCCGCCAAAGCCGGCGCCATGGTGACGGCGGTTGCGCCGCTGCCAATTAAGACGACCCGCTTGCCAGCATAATCCAAGTCATTGAGCCAGCCTTGCGGATGAACGATATCGCCGGCGAAATCTTCCATGCCGAGCCAATCGGGCGTGTAACCGCGGTCGTAGCGATAATAACCGGTGCACATAAAGAGGAATTTGCAGCGGAATTGCAACGGCTCGCTCGGCGATTGGCGCTCGACATCCACCGTCCATTCGGCCGCCGGCGATGACCACGATATGTGCCTAACGCGATGGCGAAAGCGAATCTCGCGGTCGATGCCGAATTCGCGCGCGGTTTCCTTGAGGTACTGCAGGATGGCCGATCCATCGGCGATCGCCTTCTCTCCGGTCCAGGGACGAAAGCGGTAGCCCAGGGTGTACATGTCGGAGTCGGAACGGACGCCGGGATAACGGAAGAGGTCCCAGGTGCCGCCGATGGCAGCGCGTCCTTCAACGATGGTCCAGCTCAGATGGGGGCAGCGCTCGCCCAGGTAATAGGCGGCGGCGATGCCGGAGATTCCGGCGCCGACGATTAGCACGTCGACCTTTTCCGTCATGAATATTCCGCCCTCATTTTATCGTTCACGGTCATCTTACCACAGCGCCTGCGGCAAGAAGCATGACGCTACGAATGCTATAATCTTGCTTTGGATGCCAAGAGGGAGCGCAACATGCCCAAGCCAAATATTCTCATCATCATGTCCGATGAACACGCGCCGATGTACAGCAGCGTTTACGGCCACCCGATTGTGCGGACGCCCAATATAGAGCAGCTGGCGCGGGAGGGCGCGACATTCGACGCTGCCTATTGCAATTCTCCGCTGTGCATGCCGTCGCGCATGTCTTTCATGACCGGTCGCCTGGTGAACAAGATCGGCGCTTGGGACAACTGGACGCCCATGCGCTCGGATCAAGTCACCTGGGCGCATCGGCTGCGGGCGGCCGGTTACGATGTTGCGCTTTCGGGCAAGCAGCATTTCGGCGGAGCGGACCAATTGCACGGCTTTCAGGCGCAGTTGGCGCGTGATTTGCACGCCGAGCGTTATCATGCGATCCATGCTTGGGACGATGGCATCGCGCCGGCGGAGCAGCCCTGGCATGAGGTCTATGAAGCGGGACCGGGCTGGACCGAGGAATTGGAGGTCGATGAGCTGGTGCAAGAACGGGCGCTGGAATTCTTGCGCGATCCGGCGCGGCAGGGCAAGCCCTGGGCGCTGAACGCGTCTTTCATCGCGCCCCATTTTCCTTATGTCGTGCCGCAGCGATTCTGGGACATGTACCCGCCTGAGGAGATGGACCTGCCGGAAATTCCCGCTGGGCATCTGGAGAACCTGCACAGAAATGCGCAGCGAATCCGCCGGATGTTCGGCTTTCCGCAATTTCCCGATGAAGTTGTGCGGCGGGCGCGCGCCGGCTACTACGCGCTGATCAGCTATTTCGACGAGAAGATCGGCGAACTCATTGATGCGCTCGATGCGAGCGGGCAGCTAGAGAACACCGTCATCATTCACCTCAGCGATCATGGCGATATGAATGGCGAGCATGGCATGTGGCGCAAGTCGAACTTTTATGAGGCTTCAGCGCGCGTGCCGCTGCAAGTGGTTTGGCCCGGACGAATTGATGGCGGGGGGCGCATTTCGCAGGTCGTTTCGCTGGTAGATGTGACCGCGACTATCTGCGATATCGCCGGCGACGAATGCGACTTGCCGCTGGATGGCGACAGTCTGCTGCCGCTGCTGACGGGAGAGAGCGGCAATTGGAAAGACGAAGCGTTCTGCGAATACCTGGCGCATGGCACGGACAGGCCGATGGCGATGCTGCGGCGGGGACGATACAAGCTGAATTATAGCTGGGGTGACCCGGTAGCACTTTACGACTTGGAAACTGACCCGGGCGAATTCCACGATCTAGCGGGCGAGCCGGCGCATCAGGAGCGCATCGCCGAGATGCGGGCGGATTTGCTGGCGGATTGGGATCCGGCGGCGCTGGATCGGCGGGTGCGCGAGAGCCAACGTCAGCAGCGGTATATAGAGGAGAATTTTGGGATTGGTTGGCGGGAAGCGCGGTGGGATTGAGCAACCTAGTTTACCGCGATCAACTCTTCCAGCCGATGGTACTGGCTCATGTAGAGCTGGTGATAAAAGCCGCGAGCCGCCAGCAGCTCATCGTGACTGCCGCGCTCGATGATGCGATGATCATTGACCACCAGGACCTGATCGGCATTGCGGATCGTGCTCAAGCGATGGGCGATGACAAAGGCGGTCCGCCCCTCCAGCAAGCGCAGCAGCGCCTCCTGAATATGGATTTCAGTGCGCGTGTCGACGCTGCTGGTGGCTTCATCGAGGATCAGAATCCGCGGATCGGCGAGGATTGCGCGGGCGATTGCCAGCAGTTGCCGCTGCCCCTGGCTGAAGTTATGACCTTTTTCTGATACCTGTGTCTGGTAACCGCGCGGCAGCAAATGGATGAAGCCGTCGGCGTTCGCCAGTTTCGCCGCCTCGATGACCTCCGCGTCGGTGGCATCCAGGCGGCCGTAACGGATGTTTTCCATCACCGTGCCGCTGAAGAGGAAGGTATCTTGCAGGACGATGCCCAGTTGCTCGCGGATTGAATTCTGCGTGACCGCGCGGATATCGACGTCGTCGATGCAAATGCGGCCGCGGCTGACATCATAGAAGCGGCTTAGCAAGCTGATGATGGTGGTTTTGCCAGCGCCGGTCGGTCCCACCAGGGCGATCGTCGCCCCCGGCGCCACATCGAGGCTGATGTCTTCCAAGACCAAGTCGCCCGGCTCGTAGGCGAAGCTGACGCGCTCGAAGCGCACGGCGCCGCGGATGTCGCGCAGCGGCTCGGCGTCGGGCGCATCGGTGACCGTCGGCGTCGCGTCGAGCACGGCGAAGATTCTTTCGGCGCCGGCCAACGCCGATTGCAGTTGGTTGTAGACCATGGCGATGCCGCGCATGGGCCGGAAGAAATTCATGATGTAGATGACGAAAGTCGCCAACACGCCAACGGACACCAGATCGCGCAGCGCCAGCCAGCCGCCCAATAACGCGGTCGCCGCCACCGACAAGATCATCATCGTCGTGAACATCGGGCCCAGCGCCGCGGTGATGAAATCGGCGCGAATGCCGACCTGGCGATAGGCCTGGCTGGCATCCTGGAATTGGGCGATCGCCGCGCTTTCCTGGGCGTAGGCTTGCACGGCGCGGATGCCGGTGATGTTTTCTTCCATCACCGCGTTCAGGATTCCGAGGTTCTTCTGCATGCCGCGGAAAGCGACCCGCGTTCGCTCGGTGATATATTTCGTGATATAGAGCATGATCGGAAGAATGATCAAGGTGCCGATCGCCAGCGGCAGATTGAGCAGGAGCATGGCCACCATGATGCCGCCCAGCGACAAGATGTTGGTGGTGAATTGAATCAAGCCGTTGGAAAGAATCTGATTGATGGTCTCGCTGTCGTTGCTGATGCGGCTCATCAGATCGCCGGTGCGGTGGCGGTCGTGATAATCCATCGAGAGCGCCTGAAAGTGGCGGAAGAGCGCCATGCGGATATCGGCGACAAAATGCTGGCCCACGCGAATCATGATGACGCCATGCAGCGCGGTGAAGACGCCCTGCGCCAGATACACTGCGACCATGATCATGACGATGCTGAACAGCCCGTCGATGTCATGGTGGATCACGTACTGATCGATGGCGCGCCCCAGCAGCGCTGGACCGACCAAGCCCAGGATGGTCGCGAGCACCACAAGCAGTGCGACAAGCAGCAAGCGGCTGTGGTAGGGCTTGAGATAATCGGAGAGGCGCCGCAGCGTACCGCGCCGGTCCTTGGCTTTTTCGCCGGTGGGGCGTCCGCCGCCGTGCCCGCCGATGAAGCGCGGACGGGCGTTTGAGGAGGATTGGTTAGTCATTTGCGTCGCGCCTCGTCCAGCGTGCTGCAAAGATTTTTACCACCGAGTACACCGAGTTTTTTTGAGGGCACTGAGAGATGTTTTCCTATTCTTTACCGCTGGGGGCGTGTAGACACAACCCGCTTACACCGAGTCTTTCTGAGGGCACTGAGAAGTAACTATACACTGAATCGCCTGATCCCCGACTTGAGTGAAACTACGTTAAAGTTGATCAGCAGGCCTGTTCTCAACCGTGCCGCTCTGAGATAGGCTATTACCTGAGCTTCGTGTATCGGCAGCAACTCTTTTACCGACTTCAATTCAACAATCACCTTTTCTTCAACAACTAGGTCGGCAATCAATTCACCAACATCTTCACTGTCGTATTGCACAGGATACCGCTTTTGCCGCTCATATCTAATTTCTCGACGATCTAATTCAATGCAGAGGGAATTTTCATAGATGCTTTCGAATAACCCTGGGCCCATCTTGCTATGCACGGCCATGGCCGCGCCGATTATGCGAAATGTGAGCGCGTCCGGTTTATAGTGGCGCAGGTCTGTCCGTTCCGAGTCCAAGATCAACTCCTCTTTCTCACCACCACAGATTCCGAGTTACTTCGGGAGACATGAGAATGTCTCAATTTACTGTTAAACACCTCGGTGTACTCGTTCAAACTCGGTGTACTCGGTGGTAAAAGATTTTCATTCACGCCCATTCGCGCGCGAAACCTCGCCTAGTTGAGATTCATAGATTTCGCGGTAGATTTCGCTGCTGTCTAGCAATTGCTGGTGCGTGCCGCGCGCCGCGATTCGTCCATTGTCGAGCACGAGGATCTGGTCGGCATGGGTGACGCTGGTGATGCGCTGGGCGATGATGAAGGTGGTCGTCTGCGCCGCCAGCCGTTCCAGCGCCGCCTGGAAGCGGTATTCGGTCTCCATATCGACCGCGCTGGTGCTATCGTCGAAAACCAGTATGCCGGGTTTAATCAGCAGGGCGCGGGCGATGGCGATGCGCTGCTTTTGCCCGCCGGAGAGGTTGGCGCCCCCCGCTTCAACACGGCTGTCGTAGCCTTGTGGCATCTGCGAGATGAATTTATGGGCTTGCGCCGCTTTGGCCGCGTCAACGACTTCTTCTTCCGTAGCTGAAGGCGCGCCGTAGGCGATGTTGTCGCGCACGCTGCCGCTGAAAAGGATCGACTCTTGCATCACCATGCCGATGCCGGCGCGCAGAGCGGCTGGATCCCAATCGCGCACATCCACGCCGTCTACTTTTACCGAACCGGCACTGACATCGTAGAAGCGGGAAATCAGGTTGACCAAAGTGCTCTTACCGGCGCCGGTCGCGCCCAGCAGCGCGATCTGCTGGCCAGCATCGGCGCTGAAGCTAATGCCGTGCAGGACGTCGTCGCCGCTTACGCCATTGGAACCATTGGTCTTGCTTTGGTCACGGCGGCTGTAGTGGAAGGACACGTCCTCGAAACTGACGCGCAGCGGGCGAGCTGATAGCTCGCCCCTACAAGCGGACTTGTATGGATTTCGCGCGATTTTCAGCGTCGGTTCGGTGTCGAGCACTTCCATCACCCGTACGGCGGAGGCTTCGGCGCGGGCGGACATCATCAGCAGATTGCCGAGGAATAGCAGCGGACCCATGCCGGTCATCAAGTAATTGTTGAAGGCGATTAATTCGCCGATGGTTAGTCGATCGCCTAGGACGGACAAGCCGCCAAACCAGAGGACCGCAACCGTTCCCACATTGGTCAGCACTTGCAGAACGGGCATGGCAACCGCCATTAGTTGACCCACTTCGATATTCCGTTCGCGGTATTCCACATTGCTGACGTTGAATTGTTCAATTTCAAATCGCCCGCGCACAAAGGCTTTCACCACCTGGATGCCGGCGAGATTCTCCTGCACCAGCGTATTCAGCGCGCCGAGCCGCTGCTGCACCACCGTGAAGAGACGCGTTGCTTTCAGCATCAAGTAGCGAATGAAGAAGCCCGAGATCGCGGCGACGGCGAACATGATCAGCGAGAGCTGCCAATCGGTGAGCAGCAGCATCACCATACTGCCGATGATCATCAGCAGCACGCGCAGCAGCAATGCCACGCCGGCGCTGGAAAACATGCGCACCACATCGACATCGCTGGAGACGCGTGTCATCAGCTGGCCCGTCTGTATTTGGTCAAGGTTGGCGAAGGAAAGCGATTGAATGTGGCGAAAAAGGGCGTGGCGGATATCAAAAGCCAGCCCTTGCGAAACCACGGCGCGGCAATAGCCCTGCCCCAGCGTGCTCAAGGCGCCGATCATGGCGGCGACGAACATCCAGAAAGCGCCCAGCAGGATCATGTCCATATCGCGCGGACGGATGCCTTCATCAATCATGAACTGGAGCAAGCGCGGCACGCTCAGCTCCATCGCGACCGGCAGCACGGTCGCCCAGAAGCCGAAGAATAGAACCCAGGCGTAGGGCCGCATGAATTGGAAGATGCGCCGCAGGGATTTCATAGGACAAGTCTAGCTTTGCCCGAGTGAGGATTCAAGATGAGCGCGGTATTTTCCCACCGAGAACACCTAGATTTATTTCACCACAGAGGACACAGAGGAAACACAGAGAACACCGAGACTTTCTTCAGCACTGAGGGCAATGGGTTTTAATGAGTTCACTGAGGACTTTTGTTTACCGCCAAGTTCAGCGAGTTATATGGAGAGCGCCGAGAAAAGGAGAGTCGGGAGAAGAGGGGCGCGGGCAAACGAGGGCGCCCTGAGATAGCGTATAATGTTTGAGACATGGGTCGGCAAGGAGGGGCAATCATGGAATATCGCGCATTGGGTCGCAGCGGGGTCAAGATCGCGCCGCTTGGGTTGGGAACGGGCAATTTCGCCGACCCAACTTCGGAAGAGGAATCTATCCTCATCTTGAATCGCGCGGTCGAAGCCGGCATCAATCTGATTGATACCGCCAATTCGTATACCAAGGGCGAAAGCGAGCGCTACATTGGCCGCGCCTTTGCGAAAGGGCTGCCCCGGAAAGATGTCATTTTGGCGACCAAAGCGTTTCAGCGCGTAGGACCGGGACCGAACGACGAAGATCTGTCGCGGCTGCATCTCGTGCGCGCATGCGAAGATTCCCTGCGCCGGCTGCAAACCGATTATATCGACCTTTATCAAGTACATCGGCCATCGCCGACGATCCCGGTGGACGAAACCCTGGGCGCGCTCACCGATCTGGTGCAGCAGGGCAAGGTGCGTTATATCGGCAGTTCGACGCATCCGGCTTGGAAGGTCATGGAAGGCATCATGGTCAGCGAGTTGAAAGGGTATGCGCGCTTTATTTGCGAGCAGCCGCCCTACAATCTGCTGGATCGGCGTATCGAAAACGAGCTGGTCCCCATGTGCCAGGCTTACGGGCTGGGCATTATCACCTGGTCGCCATTGGCGCAGGGCGTCTTGGCCGGCCGGTATGCCAGCGCGACCGACTTGCCGGCTGATTCACGCGGCGCGCTGCGTGGCGGCATCTACTCAGAGCGGATCAACGAGCCCGGCATCAAGGTCGGCAACGAGCTTGTCCGTCTGGCGCGGGAGCAGGGCATGTCCGCGGCGCAGCTGGCGACGCTCTGGGTGAAAGATCAGCCGGGCATCACGGCGCCATTGATTGGTCCGCGCACTGTGGAGCATCTTGAGCATATGCTGCCCGTTTTGGAGATGACGCTGAGTGATGAATTGGCGGCGGCTTGCGATGAATTGGTTCCGCCGGGCGGCGCGGTGGCGAGTTTTTTCAACACGGCCGCTTGGATGAAGCAGCGGTTCATTTAGGCAGACGCGAGGTTTGGCGGGCGTGGAGGGCGGCGCCGACCAGGCAGACGTCTTCGCCGAGTTTCGCCGATCTGAGGACATTTTGCGGCAGGAAGCCCTGGTACAGAATGTGTTCCTCAATGACCTGTCGAGCCGGATCCAGAATGAGATCGCCCAGCTTCATCACGCTGCCGCCCAAGACGATGGCGGCCGGATTAAAGAGATGCAGCAAGTTGACCAGTCCCAAGCCCAGCCAGGTCCCCGCTTCTCGCACGCAATCCAGCGCCAGGACGTCGCCCGCGAGCGCCGCCTCGCCGACCGCCCGTCCATCGATTCGGTCCAAATCGCGAAGCATCGATGGCATGGCGTCCCACGTCAGTCGATGGCGCGCCGAATTGCCGAGCGCCGTGCCCGATGCCAGTTCCTCCAGCCGTCGAACGCTGCCGTCGGGCAGGGTCAGGCGCATATGTCCCGGCTCAATGGCGTGGCCGCCGGCGCCAGTGAATATCTTTCCGTTGATGATTGCGCCGCCGCCGATGCCGGTGCTGATCGTCAAATAAATCAGGGGATCAGCGCCCTGCCCCGCTCCCAACAGGTATTCAGCCAAGGCGCCGAGGTTGGCGTCGTTTTCGACGGCGGCGGGAATGCCGTCAAAGGCATTGCTCAATGCTGCCGCAATCGGGACACGCGACCAGCCGGGCAAGGTCTCGGCTTTGATGATCACACCGGCTTCGGTATCGAGCGGAGCGGGCGCGGCGATGCCGATCGCTGAGGGCGCGACATTCGCAACGCATACTGATTTGCCCAATTTCGCCAGGCGATCGAGAACGGCAGCCGGACCATCGCTGACGCGGCTTGGCGTTTCGGCGCGGCGTATCAGGCGCATGTCGTCGTCAAAGAGCGCGGCTCGGCTACGGGTGCCGCCGAAGTCAATTGCCAGGTATACACTCATAGCTGATTGACAAATTCATAAAGGCAGCGGTCGGGCGCTGGTTTCTTTTCGTTCGGCAAGCTCCCTTGATGCAGCCGCAGCGCGCCCTGGCGCATGATGATGGCGCCGCTGTGGATTCCGTCTCTGAATGCTCGCCAGGCGAGGCGGCTCATCTCGCGGGCAACGCAGCGATCGCGATGCGAGACATCGGCGCCACGCTGGGCATGGCCCAAATCCGTGAATCTTACTCGGATGCCCGTCCGCCGCGGAATCTCTTGCAAGAGCTCGTCGATGGCCGGATAAGCTTCCGAGAGCACGACCAGGGCGTAGCCGTCGCTGTCCACGATACGCCTCAGGCGCTGCGCCAGCCAATCCAATTCAAGCGGATATTCCGGCAGCAAGACTAGGTGAGCGCCGCTGGCGTCGGCAATCGCCAGCGCCAGATGCCCGCTGGGCGCGCCCAGGGTTTGCAGCAGGAAGATGCGCCCGGGCAGCGCATGTGCGGTCGCGCGGATGCCAGCGACCGCGGGAAGGGCGAAGTTGCAGGCGGAGTCATGCCCGAGCGTATATTCGCTTCCGGCGACATCGTTGTCGATTGTCGTCGGCAAGACCATGCAGGAAATGCCCCAGCCGGCGAGCAGTGGCGCGATATGCTGAATCGTGCCATCGCCGCCAAAAAGCAGCAGATTGTCGATTTCGTGGCGGTTCATCGCGTCCAGCAGCCGATCGCGGGCGTCCGGCTCTTGCAGCGCAGGCGCGCGACTTGAGCGCAAGATTGATCCGCCGCGCGCCGCCAGCAGGGAGACGAGCGATTGATCAATCTCTGCGAGCTGGCCAGCGAGCAAGCCAGCGAAGCCCCCCTGCGCGCCCAGCACGCGATCGCCGCTCTGCGCTGCCAGGCGCGTGAAAGAATCGATGGCTGCGTTGATTCCGGGCGCGTCGCCGCCGCTTACAACGATTGCCGTGTTCACCTGTCTTGCGCCTTCTCCGCGACATGAATGACACCGTTGATGATACCTTAGGACATTGCTTCCACCCAACGGAGCAGAACCAAGTTAATCATGCGAAGACAGATCAGAAACATACGTCTCGAGTGGGCGAGCCACCGGCTCGCCCGTACAAACTTCGGCTCAATCTGGAAACTTCAGTAAGACGGCAGTAAACCTGCTTACTTTCTAGGAACTACTTATGTTCAGGCGCTTCAAGACAGCGCCCGGCGGAAGCGTATCGTTTGCATAACACTTGGCAATGCGATAACTTATGGAGACGTATCTCGTGCGCGCAATTGTGGGCGAGAAATGCTGAAGTGTTCACAATCCAAAAGGAGAAGCACTGTGAAGAGAATACTGCTCATTGCAACGATTGTACTTTTTGCGCTCAGCCTCGCGCCGGGGATGTTCGCGCAAGACGATGGATATACCATCGCCTTCGTTCCGGGTGTCAATCCGGATCCCTTCTATATCACCATGTCAGGTGGCGTTAACCAAGCAGCTGCGGACCTCGGTCTGACGGTCATCCAGCAGGACCCGGAGCGTTTCGACGTCACGGTTTCGGCGCCAATCATCGAGGCGCTGATCGCGCGCGGCGATATTGACGCGCTGGTCACCGCGCCCAACGATAAAGAGCAGTCGATACCGGTGCTGCAGGCGGCGCACGATGCCGGCATAGTAGTCCTAACGGTCGACACCTTCATCGGTGATGGCAATTACGCCGATGGTGAAGTCACCTTCCCGATTTCTTACATCGGCTCCGACAATACACAGGGCGGTTATATCGCTTGCTCGGCGCTGGCGGACAAGTTGGGCGCAGGCGCCAAGATCTATGTCACCAATACGCGCCCGGGCATCAGCACGACCGACCAACGCGAAGAGGGCTGCCTGGCCGCGGCTGAAGATACCGGCTTGATCGTGGCTCGCGTTGATTACAACGAGAACAGCGCTGATATGGCGCAGCAGCAGACGGCGGCTGTTTTGCAGGCGAATCCCGATATCGTCGGCATGTTCGCCACCAATACCTTTGGCGCGCTCGGCGCAGGCACGGCGATCCAAAACGCCGGTTTGCAAGGCGCGGTGGAAGTGGCGCTCTTTGACGCAAGCGAAGAAAACATCGGCTTCCTCAACGATGGCATCGTTTCGCTCGTCATCGCGCAGAAACCGGCTGATATGGGTTATCTCGGTGTGGCGCTGGCGACCGCCTATCTGGATGGCGTCGGCAGCATCCCGGCCCGCATCGGCACCGGCTACGCGGTCATCACCGCCGATAACGTGGACGATCCGGATGTCGCGCGCTTCATCTACACCAGCAATACCAGTGCTCCGGCGCCAGCGCTGGATATGAGCTACAACCTGGCTTTCGTACCGGGCGTGAATCCCGATCCCTTCTATATCACCATGTCGCGCGGCGTTAATGGCGCGGCCGGGCGTTTGGGCATAAACGTAATCCAGCAGGATCCGGAGCGCTTTGACGTGACGGTATCGGCGCCAATTATCGAAGCCTTGATCGCGCGCGGCGACATCAACTCGCTGGTGACGGCGCCAAACGACAAGGAACAGTCGATCCCGGTATTGCAAGACGCGCATGACGCCGGCATCCCGGTGTTGACAGTCGATACCTTCATCGGCGATGGCAATTACGCCGATGGCGAAGTGACCTTCCCCTTGAGTTATATCGGCTCGGACAACGTAGAAGGCGGCCGCATCGCTTGTTCGGCATTGGCGGACAAGCTGGGCGAAGGCGCCAAGATTTACGTCACCAATACGCGCCCGGGCATCAGCACCACCGATCAGCGCGAGGAAGGCTGCCTGGCGGCGGCTGAGGCGGGCGGATTGGTAGTGGCGCGCGTCGATTACAACGAGAACAGCGCTGATATGGCGCAGCAGCAGACAGCCGCTGTCTTGCAGGCGAATCCAGATATCGTCGGCATGTTCGCCACCAATACCTTTGGCGCGCTGGGCGCGGGCGCGGCGATCCAAAACGCTGGCTTGCAGGGAGCGGTGGAAGTGGCGCTCTTCGACGCCAGTGAAGAGAATATCGGCTACTTGCGCGACGGCATCGTATCGCTGGTTATCGCGCAGAAGCCGGCCGACATGGGTTACCTGGGCGTGATCGCGCAAGTCGCCAATTTGCGCGGCGTCACATCAATGCCGGCGCGTGTCGGGACGGGTTACGCGGTCATCACGATCGACAATGTCGATGACCCGGATGTCGCGCGTTTCATCTACACTGCCGGATAGCGGATTGGGTTAACCCCCAACCCAAACCGGTACATCATGTATACATTTGGGGGCGACCCAAGGGGCGCCCCTACAAATTGTCGAATCAGCGGGCGACCTGATAGGTCGCCCCTACATTTTGCACTTGATCGTGCGGCCAGGCCAGTCGCCCCTACATTTTTGCGCTGCCGCGCTTTACGTTTTAGCGGATGAGCAACTTCCCCTCGCCCCTCAGCAAAAAGCACAAGCAAATAGTAGCCGCCTTGTGCGCCACTTACGGCTTCCTGTATTTGGGCCGGGTGAACATCAGCGTGGTCTTGCCGGTATTGGCGGTCGAGCTTGATGTCAGCCGGGCGGAGATCGGCATATTGGGGACAGTGTTCTTCTGGACATACGCCATCGGCAACTTCGTCAACGGCGAGATCGGCAGCCACGTCAGCCCTAAGCGCGTGGTCGGTTTGGGTCTGTTGGTCACCGCGTTTGTGAATCTCGTTTTCGGTTTCCAGGCATCGCTTGTGGTGATGCTGGTACTTTGGGGCATTAACGGCATGGCGCAGTCAGGGGGCTGGCCGCCGATTGTTCGCATTTTGTCCGAGCGCCTGCATCCGAGCCAGATAAAGCAGGTATCGACCATTATCCCGATCAGTTATGTTATCGGCACGGTGGTCACCTGGACCATGATCGGGGCAGTGGCAGCCGGTGGAAATTGGCGCTTGGCATTTTGGCTGCCGGGAGTGATTCTGCTGTTGGCGGCGGCGCTCTGGTGGCGGGCGGGCATTGACGCGCCGACGACGATTTCGAAGGGTGTGCGCCTATCGACAATCATCGCCGAATCACGGGGCGTCGCCTTCGCCATGGCGGTAGCGGCTTTGACTGGATTCGTGCGCAATGGCGCGATCATCTGGCTGCCGTCGTATATCCTCGACAGCCAGTTGATCGCCGATAATTTGGTGGGCGCCGTCGCGGCGCTGACGCAAGCGGTGGCGATCCCGGGCCTCATGCTCGCTCGTCAGCGCGTCGTCCGCACCAATCAGGTGCTGGTGACAGGCGTGTACATGTTTAGCGCTGGCGGACTCGCCTTTCTGCTGCTTGCGGCGACTAACGGCATACTGTCGATTGCGGTCGTTTGCCTGGCGATGATGATTCTGGGCGGCGCATTTGGCATGGTAACGTCTTCCATGCCGGTGATCCTTTCGCCGCCGGGGCGCGCATCGTCGATCGCTGGCACACTGAATATGATGGCGACATTCGCCGGCGGCCTGGCTGGCTTCGGCATCGGCGCGATTGTGGAGCACGGCGGCTGGAACGCCGTCTTTGGCCTTTGGGGCATCATGCTGCTGCTTTCTGCCCTTATTACCTGGCGCCACCGTCACGAGGAAGACCGCCGGACCGGAGCAGTTGAAGTGGGATGAGACTTTGCAAACCTCCCTGACCAGACAGCAAAACATGATGGTGGGCGCCCTGATGTTCACTTACGCCCTGTATTATCTGGGGCGCGTGAACATCAGCATGGTGCTGCCGGCGCTCGCGCAGGATCTGGGTGTCAGCCGCGCTGAGGTCGGTGCCTTGGGCACAATCTTTTTCTGGGTTTATGGCATCTTTCACTTCGTCAGCGGCGAGATTGGCAGCCATGTCAGTCCCTTTCGCATCGTGAGCATCGGCTTGCTCGCCAGCGCCATCATCAATCTGGCATTCGCCTTTCAATCGTCCTTATTCATCATGCTGATACTTTGGGGGCTGAACGGCGTCGCGCAGTCTGGCGGTTGGTCGCCGATGTTTCGCATCTTGGCCGAGCGCCTCGATCGTGTTCATATCAAGCGCGTCTCGACCGTCATGCCTTTCAGTTATGTCGTGGGAACGGCGCTCACCTGGGCGCTCATCGGCGCGGTGGCCAGCGGCGAAAACTGGCGCATCGCATTCTGGCTTCCCGGTCTGGCGCTGCTGCTGGTCTTGGCTTTCTGGCGTAAAGCGGGCATAGACGCGCCGAAGTCAAAATCGAGCGGCATACGCCTAACGACCATCATCGCGGAAGCGCGCGGCATCGCCTTCGTGATGTTGGCGGCGGCGCTGAGCGGTTTCGTATTCAATGGAACGATTATCTGGCTGCCCTCTTATGTTCTGGACACCGGTCTGATCGCCGATAGCATGGTTGGCGCGGTCGCCGCGTTGACGCAGGCGGTTGCGATCCTGGGGCTATTTTTGGCGCGGAGTCTGGTCGCGCGCAGCAATCTGGTGCTGTCGACCGCCGCGCAGCTCTTCGCAGCCGCCGCAGCCGCCTTCATGCTGCTGGCATTGACGCATGGGATCATCGCGATTGCTGTGGTCGCATTCGCGCTCTTTGCCTTGAATGGCGCATTCGGCTTGACGGTGAGTTCCATGCCGCTACTGTTGGCGCCGGCGGGACGCGCTTCCTCGACGACCGGGGCGGTCAATATGATGTCGACCTTTTTTGGCGGCATGGCCGGCTTCAGCATCGGCGGATTGGTTGAAGCAAGCGGCTGGGCAGCGGTATTCGGATTGTGGGGCGCCTTGCTTTTGCTGGCCTGCCTGTTGATCTGGCGCAATCGACAGCGGGAAGACCGACGGGATGGCGCCATTTCTACCCCTCACCCCCCGGCCCCCTCTCCCACAAGGAGAGAGGGGGAGCGTTATTGAATGCAGCGTGGAACCTAAGCCTTATCCCTATTCTGGCGTGGCGTCTGGTATGCAGGGTGCGCAAGGCGCGTAGATACTGACTACCGTCACTGAACGCCCAAATGGCACAAAGGAGCACCGTTTCGTAGACCACATCATCATTCAGTCGTGGCACACTTTGTGAGCACAAGAGCTATGCCCTTGCAGATAAGATGAAGGCTATAATTGCTCTTTAGCTGGCAAGGCACATAGGTGAGCGCATAGGATCATGACGAGCATGAGCGCGCCGCTCAGGGGAATCAAGGTGGTGGATCAGACACAAGCTTTGGCTGGTCCCTACACGACGATGATTTTGGGCGATCTGGGCGCCGATGTCATCAAGATTGAGAAGCCCGGCATCGGCGATAATTCGCGGCAATGGGCGCCGCCCTATATCGGCGATCAGAGTTGCTACTATTTGGCCGTCAACCGCAACAAGCGCGGCATCGCCCTCGATATCCGCGCCGACGTCGGGCGCGCCTTCATGCACCGACTGGTGAGAGACGCCGATGTATTCCTGACGAACTTGCGTACAACCGAAGCGCTGCAGCGCCATGGCATCGACTACGAGACGCTGCGCGCGATCAATAAGCGGCTGATCTATACGTCAATCAGCGGTTATGGTCGCAGCGGACCGCGGGCGGGTCAGCCGGGATATGATTTGGTGTCGCAGGCGGAATCGGGCACAGTTGCCTTGACCGGCGAAGTCGGCAGCACGCCGATGCGCTTCCCCACGCCGATCGCCGATATGACTTGCGGCTTGTTCACCGTGATCGGGATTTTGGCGGCGCTGCGAGCGCGCGACCTGAGCGGAAGCGGGCAGTTTATCGACATGTCATTGCAAGAAGGGCAGATGACCTGGCTGGCGAATCTGGCCGGCGAGTATTTCGCCACCGATGCGGATCCGCCGCGGCGCGGCAATCGACATCCGCAGGTGGTGCCTTATGAGGCGGTGCAAGCGAGCGATGGCGACTGGTTTATGCTGGGCGTCGCCTCGGACAATGTATGGGGCGCGTTCTGCCGGCATGTCGATCGGGAAGATCTGGCTCGCGATCCGCGTTTCCAGAACAACGCTGACCGCATCGCCCATTATGACGCGCTGCTGCCGACCGTGCGCGCGATCATCCGCGGCAAGCCCTGCGATGAGTGGCTGAGGGAGCTGCGCGCGGCTGGCGTGCCTTGCGGGCGCATCAATACCGTGGCGGAAGCGCTGGGCGATCCCCATGTTATCGAGCGCGGATTCATCGTCGAGCTGGAGCACCCGGCGCTCGGTCTGATCAAATCGCTGGCGACTCCGATTCACTTGGCGGATACGCCGCTGGTGTATCGGCGGCATCCGCCGCGGCTGGGCGAGCACAGCGATGAAGTGGCGGCGGAATTGGGCTACAGCGCGGACGAGATCGCGCAGCTGCGAGAAGCGGGAGCGCTTGCGTGAGGCCAAAGCGACACAGATTTCAGAGTTTGTAGGGGCGAGCCGGCGGCTCGCCCACAAGTAAGATTACAGGAAGCGGGCGACCTGATAGGTCGCCCCTACAGCGCTGCAAGAGGATGGGAAATCGAATGAGCGCGCGCAAGCAGAAACTGATCAACAAGCCTGAAGACATCGTCGATGAAATGCTCGCCGGATTTTGCGCCGCCTACCACGATATCGTCCGCCTGGAAGGCGAGCGCTTGGTCCTGCGTGCGGAGCCGAAAGCGCCGGGCAAGGTCGGTTTGGTCATGGGCGGCGGCAGCGGTCATGAGCCGGCAATGCTCGGCTGGGTGGGCGAAGGTCTGCTTGATGTAAATGTCGTCGGCGAGGTGTTCAGCGCGCCTGGTCCCGGTCCCATCCTGGAGGGCATCCGCGCGGCCGATCGCGGCGCCGGCGTGCTGCTTTGCGTCTCGCATCATGAAGGCGACCGGCTCAACGCCGTGCTCACGCTGGAATTCTGCGAAATGGAAGGCATTGACAATGTCGACATGGTGATTCTCTACGATGACATCTCCAGCGCGCCAAAGGGCCGCGAGAGCGAGCGCCGCGGCACCGCCGGTCTGTTCTTCGTCTGGAAGATGCTGGGCGCATATTGCGAAGGCGAGGTCAATCTGGCGGCCGCCAAAGCGCTGGCTGAAAAGGTACGCGACAATACGCGCAGCCTGGCGATGTCCCTCAGTTCCTGCGCCAGCCCGGTGACCGGCGAGGTCATGTTTGAGATGGCGGAAGGAGACATGGAGATCGGCATGGGGCTGCACGGCGAGGTCGGACGAGGACGGCAGAAGGCGCTTTCCGCCGACGCGACCATCGACCTCATGCTGCCACCCATCCTGGAAGACTTGCCCTTCCAAGCCGGCGATGAGGCGCTGGTCCTGCTCAATAACAGCGGAAGCATGACCCTGATGGAGCTTTTCATCTTGTATCGGCGCGTCGCAGAGAAGCTGCTTGAAGCGGATATCAGAGTCTACAAGTCCTGGATCGGCAATTACGCCACCACTTTGGAGGCGGCTGGATTCGCCATTTCGCTCTGCCGCGTCGATGATCAGTTGAAGGCGCTATGGGATGCGCCCGCGCACGGCGCCTATATGAAGCAGCTATGACGACGCTAGCGCCGGCGCAACTTGCGGACATGATCGAGTCAATTGCTCGACGCGTTACATCCGAGCGAGACAGGCTGAATCGGCTCGACGCGGCGCTGGGCGATGGCGACCACGGCACGAGTGTAAGCACCGCATTGGCTGCGGCCGTCGAAGACATTGCCCAACTCAGTCAGCCGAGCACGAGCGATATCTGGCTGACGACAGCGAAGGCGATGATGAACCGAATGGGCGGCGCTTCGGGCGCGCTATTCGGCACCTTCTTTCTCAAAGGCGCCAGCCTTCTGCGCGGAAAAGAGCGCGTGCGCAAGAGCGACTTGGAGGCTGTTCTGCAGGCGGGATTGCAGGGCTTGAAAGCGCGCGGCAAAGCTGAAGTCGGCGATAAGACGATGGTGGATGCGCTGGAGCCGGCGGTGAAGGCATTCTGCGCGGCGGAGGATTTCGCCGGAGCTTGGCATGGCGCCGCAGAAGCCGCTCGCGAAGGCGCAGAATCAACGCGGTACTTGGTCGCGCGGCGGGGAAGAGCCAGATACCTTGGCGAGCGCGCTATCGGTCAGGTTGATCCGGGCGCGACAAGCATCGCCTTGATCTTCGAGGCGGTCAATGATTGGTGGACGGCAAACCCCACCCCCAGGCCCTCCCGCCATCTTTATGGCGGGCATCCGACGAGTCAGGGAGGGGAGTGAACAGCAGGCGACCCAAATTCCCATTTTCGTATGGGCGAGCGGCGGTCAGTGTCTACGCGACCCGGTGGCTCGTCCCCGCAGATTCACGCGATGAGAGCGGGGAGGAACAACCTGCAATTCGCGGGCGATTATGTATAATAGGCGAATTGCCGTCGGACAGTACGATTCCCGTTCACCGGCAAATTGCGGAAAGGAGCGCGAAAGGATGCCCGCATGGCGGTAGGCTCAGCCTTGGACAAGGCTAAACGCCAGCCCTTGGTCAACGCGCGTTTCGTTGAATTCTTAACCAAGAGTTGGTCTTATCTTTTCTTGCTAGGCTTGGTGGTTTTCTTTTCCCTGACTGGCACCGGCTTTTTCTCGGTGCGCAATTTCTCCTCGATCTTGACCACTAGCACGCTGATCATGCTGATGTCGATTGGGCAGACCTATGTGGTCATCACCGCCGGCATTGACCTTTCCATCGGTTGGACGGTGGGGCTTTCGTCGGTTACCACCGCGCGCGTCATGCGCGATCTGGCGGCCGGCGGCGCTGATGTCGAATATGCCATGCTCGCCGGTGTCTTCGCTGGATTGCTGGTCGCGCTGATTCCGGGTTTGGTCAATGGAATGTTGGTCGCCCGCGTGAAGGTTCCGCCCTTTATCGCCACGCTCGGCATGTTTGGCATTGTTCGCGGCGCCGCCTTTTTGCTCACTGACGGGCAACAGGTCGTGCGTGGTTTGTCGGCCGAATTGCGCGAAGCCTTGCGCGGCATCGGCAATGGCAGCCTGCTCTACCACATCCCCGATCACGGACTGGTCTGGTTCCGGCAGCCGCCTGACCTGGAGCCGACGCAGATTCGACAAGTCTCGCAGCTATTGCCTTATCCAGTGCTGATCACGGCGCTTGTGGTGATCGTCTTCGCCTTTATCCTGGCGCGCACCAAATTCGGCCGCCACACCTACGTCATCGGCGGCAGCGAAGAAGCGGCGCGGCGCTCCGGCATTAATGTCGACCGGCACCTGATCATCATTTATGTGATCTGCGGATTCACCGCGGGCATCGCCGGTGTGCTGCATCTATTCCGTTTTACGGCTGGCGCGCCTCAGGCGGGCGAAGCGGCGCTGTTGTCATCGGTGGCGGCGGTGGTTATCGGCGGCACCAATCTATTCGGCGGCGAAGGCGATATTATGGGCGCGGTCGTCGGCTCGTTGATCATCGCCGTCTTGCAGACCGGGCTGGTTATACTCAATATCGATTCGATCTGGCAGTTCATCGTGGTCGGCGTTGTCATCATCATCGCGGTGCTGGTCAATCAGCTGCAATCGGCGCTGGAAAGGCTGCAAAGCAATGTCTAAGGCAATACTCACCGCCAACGGCGTCAGCAAGCATTTCGGCGGCTTGACCGCGGTCGACAATGTCGATTTCGAAGTCTATCCGGGCGAGGTCGTCGCCTTGCTGGGCGATAACGGCGCTGGCAAGTCGACGCTGATCAAGTGCATCTCCGGCGTCTATCGCCCCGAGAGCGGGCGCGTCATGTTTGATGGCTCCGACATCACGCATCAGCCGCCGGCCGATATTCGTAGTCGGGGCATCGAAACGATCTATCAGGATCTGGCGCTGGCGGAGAATCTGGATGTCGGCGCCAACGTCTTCCTGGGCAAAGAAGTGACCCGCCGTCTCTTTGGCTTGCTGCCGGTCACCGATGACAGCTATATGCGCCGCGAAGCGTCCGGTGTATTGGACGAGCTGGATATCCATATTCCGTCGCTGACGCAGAAGCTGGTCAATCTCTCCGGCGGGCAGCGGCAGGCGGTGGCGATCGCCCGCGCCATGTATTGGAATGCGCAACTGGTGATCATGGACGAGCCGACGGCCGCGCTTGGCGTGCCGGAGCAGCGCAAGGTGCTCGCCCTGATACGGTCGCTGCGGGAAGGCAATATCCCCGTTATCCTGATCAGTCATACGATGCACGATGTGATGGCGGTGGCCGATCGCATGGTGATCATGCGCCGGGGACGGGTGGTGGCCAATATCGCGCGCGCCGACGCCAGCGAAGAGATCATCGTGCGGCACATTGTCGGCAGCGCCGAAAACGGCGAAAACGCGGTGATGATTTAGATGAGGCTTTGTTGCCAAACCCCTCCCCCTGACCCCTTCTCGCCATCTCTATGGCGAGCATCCGAAGCATCAGGGAGGGGGAAATCCTCACAGCGCCTCTTCCAATTCCTCTTCGCATTCTAATGTATGGGAGACCTTTTGATCCCCAAATTCGCAGTCTAGGGCAATTGACTTGCCCATGAAAGGACGTACATGCCCATTCAGTTGACGCCCGGGCGCTACCGCGGCTTGAAATCGACCAGCCTCGCCGAGCGGGATGTCTTCGGCATCGTCGCCTTTGATCAGCGAGGCAGCTACCGCAAGATGATGCCGGAAGGCGCCAGTTATGAAATGCTGGCGCAAGTCAAAGGCGAGATCATCGGCGCGCTGTCAAATGAAGCCAGCGCCATCCTCACCGACCCGACCTACGGCCTGAATGCCGCCATGGAGATGAGTCCGAAATCGGGCTTGCTGCTGGCGCTGGAAAAGAGCGGCTACAGCGGTGATTCAAGCTACCGGAAAACCGAGCTCATCCCCAGCTGGACGCCGGAGAAGATCCGCAAGGCGGGCGCAAGCGCGGTCAAGTTTATGGTTTATTACCATCCGGAGAGCGGCGCGCTGGCGGAGGAACTGGAAGAGTTGATCGCCCGCGCCGTGGCCGATTGCCATCAATGGGACCTGCCCGTTTTCCTCGAGCCCATGTCGTACAGCCTCGACCCCGCGGTATCGAAAGACAGCGCCGGTTTCGCCGCTGAGCGCCCGGGGGTCGTCATCGAAACCGCTCGGCGCTTGTCGCGCAGCGGTCCCGATGTACTGAAGTTGGAGTTCCCGCTTGATATCAAGTTCAATCAGGATCGGGCGGAGTGGCACGAAGCTTGCGCGGCGGTCAGCGAGGCTTCGGCCGTGCCCTGGGTCTTATTGAGCGCGGGTGTCGATTTCGAGCAATTCAAGCCGCAGGCGCAGATCGCTTGTGAGCGCGGCGCCAGCGGTTTCCTCGCCGGGCGCGCCATCTGGAAAGAAGCGGCGGCAATGTCGCAAGCGGCGCGCGCCGACTTTCTGGAGAAGACTGCGCGTCCTCGCCTGCGAAAGCTATTGGACATCGCCGCCTCGTCGGCCCGTCCATGGACGGACTTCTATTGCGCGCCCCAGTCTACTGATCGCTGGTATGAAGACTACAACTGAGCAGCCGCGCTGTTATGGAACAACGACGATTTTGCAAAGCCGAACTCACCAGTTCCATCATCGGATTCGGCACCTGGGAGATGAGCGTCCGCCAGTACGGGCATATCGATTTGCCGGCGGCGACGCGGGCGGTACAGAGCGCCATCGATCATGGCATCACGCTCTTCGATACCTCGGAAACTTACGGACCATTTACTTCGGAGACGCTGCTGGGCAAGGCGCTGGGCAAGCGTCGCAAGGATGTAGTGCTGGTCACGAAAGTTGGTTTTACTTTCTGCGACGATCCTGAGTCTCCGGGCTTTAAGAAAACGTCCGAACGCGACTCATCGGCGAATAACATCATCGCGCGCGTGGAAGGCTGTTTGAAGCGCTTGCGCAGCGAAACCATTGACTTGCTGCTATTGCACTTTTACGACCATCGTACGCCGCACGAAGAGACGATCGCCGGATTGGAAGCCTTGAAATCGGCGGGCAAGATTCGGCATTACGGCGTCTCCAATTATGACGTCCCGATGTTGGCCGCCTGTCAAGCGCATGGCTGCCTGACCGCCAATCAAGTGGGTTATCATCTCTTCGACCGGCGCGTCGAAAAAGCCGTCTTGCCTTATTGCCGCGAGAATGACATCGGATTTATGGCTTATGGTTCTCTGGCATTCGGTCTGCTCAGCGGCGGATTTTCATCCGAGACTCGCTTCGTCGAATGGGATTGGCGCAGCCGCGGCCAAGCATTTGGCTTGCCTTTGTTTGAGCGTGAACAGTTCCTCAAAGCCTTGGGCGTGGTGGATTCACTAAAGCGGCTCGCGGCGGATTACGGCAAGACAGTCGCGCAGCTAGCGATCGCTTGGCTGCTGGGCCAAGCGGGCGTAACAGTCGCATTGGTCGGCATGCGCAACGAACGTGAACTCAAAGAAAATGTCGCCGCGGCCGGGTGGCGCTTGATCGGCGAAGATCACGCGGCAATCGAGCGAATCTTCGCCGAAGCCCAAATGCCAACCTATATTGGCGAGCCAATCGTCACCTAGACTGACCGCGACAGAATCCCGCCGCGGGCCACATTCGCATTTCGCACGATCCCTTTCCCGATTGATTGCCGCCACTAAGATGCGCTAAGCTCGATGTAACAGCGAATGAAGTTGGTCTGGTTAGCTCCTGCGAATTGGCGTCTGACCGGAGCAAGAGAGCGAGGTATCTAATGGCGAGCAAGTTTTCAACTGAGAGCGCGTTGTCGCCGTCCCGCCGCGATGTGCTAAAGATATTCGCCGCCGGCCTGACCAGCGCCGTCGGCACGATTGCGCTCGATGGAGCGCCGCAACTGAATGCCGCCCACGCCAGCGACGGATCGCTGCGCATCGCCTGGCTGACGCCGGCGCAACTGGACCCGCGCTCCGTCTCCGGGATGAGCGAAATCGCTATTTTGAACGCGTTATACGACTATCTGTTTGAAACCGATGCCTCATCAAATCTGGCGCCCGCGCTGGCATCGTCCTGGGAGCGAAGCGACGATGGCGCCCGCTATACGCTGGAATTGGTGCAGAACGCAGTATTTCATGACGGCAGCCTGTTGACGGCGCACGACGTGGTCTGGAGCATCGAGTGGCAGCTTGAGGCCCGTGGCACGATCGCCGATGTGCTGGCGGGGATCGACTCGCTCGAGGCGGAGGGCGACCATACTGTGACTTTCAAGCTCAAGGCGCCGGACCCCGATTTTCTCTATCGGCTCACCGAATACAAGATAGTTATGCTCAAGGCTGGCGCCGAGAACACCGGCATCGAATTTAACGGCACCGGTCCCTTCATATTGGAAGACATGATCCCGGGCGACCGCGCGGTGATGCGAGCCAATGAGAATTACTGGCGCGGGGCGCCGAGCATCGAAAGGCTGGAGTTTCTCTTCTTTGATGACCAGCAGGCGGCGATATCGGCGGTGCAGGGTGGGATCGCCGATGGCATCTTGCGGCTTGACAACTTCAGTTTCCTCAATTTCAGCAGCGATTACCGCTTCAATACGATTGATATCCCGACCAACGCCCATCATATGACGCGCATCCGCGCTGACCGGCCGCCGGGAGATGATATACGCGTGCGCCAAGCCTTCAAGCTGGCAACTGACCGGCGAGCCGTCTGGGAGCGGGTGCAATTGGGCTTTGGCGCGCTCGGCAAAGACTCGCCCATCGGTCCCTCCTTCGCCCAGTATTTCCTGACGGACGCCGAGCCGCCGCCGCGCGACCCGGAAGCAGCCGCCGCCTTGTTGGCTGAAGCTGGTTATCCTGATGGCTTGGATATGACCCTGCATGTGCCCAACAGCGGTTCGATGCCCGATTTCGCGCAGGCGATGGCGGCGCAATGGCAGGACGCCGGCATCCGCGTCGAGATTGAATTGGAAGAAGAAAACGAGTATTGGGTGCAAAAGTGGCTGGAGGTGGACTTGGGCGTTACCTGGTGGGGCGATCGCGTTTCGCCGCAAATTTACCTCGACCTCGCCTATCGATCGGACGCGACCTGGAACGAATCGCATTGGCAGGATGAGCGCCTCGACGAGTTGATCGATTTTGCGCGTTCCGCCCTCGATCAAGAAGCGCGGATAGCGGCGTACAAAGAGATTCAGCGCATGTTCCTCGACGAGGGTCCAATCATCGTGCCTTATTTCTACGCCTCATTCATGGTGATGGCGAGCCATGTCTCAGGCGTGGAGCTGCATCCCTTCTCGGGCCGTACGCATTTCCACACTGCTGTATTGGGTTGATGGGCTGTACTTCGGGCGATCTGATAGGTCGCCCCTACAAGTTTCGTGTTCTGGCGGGCGACCTGATAGGTCGCCCCTACAAATTTCGCGTTCTGGCGGGCGACTCAAGGGTTGCCCGGGAATCTTTGCATTTGGCAAACGGCTTTGACCTGTGCGATAATACGGCTCGCCTTGGGGTTAAATGACTGCAAGGCATAGCGAGAGGGATGACAATGACGCAGAGTCGTGAACTAATCCGTCAGCGCCGTGAACGTTCCCTGGCGCCACCCTTGCCTTAAGCCAGCTTGCTTTAAGCGAGCATTTGGCGTCACGATGTGTTCTGTCTCCCTGCCTCGGCTTGATATAACGCTACATACAGGTGAAGGAGAAACACATCGTGTCACAAAATCGCAGTACCCCCGCAAATCAACCATCCCGCCGTGAGTTCCTCAATGTATTCGCCGCAGGCGCAGCCGCAGCTGTCGGTACGGTTTCGCTCTCCGGGCTCAGCGGAATCGCCAGCGCGCAGGACGGCGCTCTGCGCATCGCCTGGCTGACGCCGGCGACCTTGGATCCGCGCTCGGCGTCCGGCGACAGCGAAATCGCTATCCTGAACGCGCTCTATGATTATCTGATTGAAACGGATGCGGCCGCCAATCTCGTGCCACGCTTGGCCTCTTCATGGTCGCTTAGCGACGATGGCTTGGTCTATACCTTGCAAATCCGCGATGACGCGACTTTCCATGACGGCAGCCCGGTCACGGTGGACGATGTGCTCTGGACGATAAACTGGCATATCGAATCGGAGAGCACCGTCGCGAGCCTCTTGACATCGGTGGAATCGGTGGCGGCAGCCGGCGGAAATGCCATCGCTTTCACGCTTAGCGAATCCAATCCCGATTTCCTCTACAACCTGACCGACAACAAGTTCGTGATTCTGCAAGCGGGCGCTGAGGATGTTGGCACAGCCTTCAACGGCTCCGGCCCATTTGTGCTGGAGGAAATGCTGCCCGGCGATCGCGCGATCATGCGCGCCAACGCCGATTACTGGGGCGGAGCGCCGAGCATCGATCAGCTTGAGTTCATCTTCTTTGATGATCAGCAGGCTGGTATCGCCGCGGTACAAGGCGGCAGCGTCGATGGCATCCTGCGGCTGGATAATTCCAGTTTCCTCGGATTCGCCGGCGACATGAGCTTCAATACCAATGACATCCCGACCAGCGGTCATCATCTGACGAGGTTGCGCTCCGACCGGGCGCCCGGTTCCGATGTGCGCGTACGGCAAGCTTTCAAGCTGGCGACCGACCGCGATGCGATTTGGGAGCGCGTGCAACTCGGTTTTGGCGCAGTGGGCAAGGATTCGCCGATTGGACCCGCCTTTGGTCAGTACTTCCTGGCTGAGGCGGAAGTACCGGCGCGCGACCCACAGGCGGCCGCCGCCCTGCTGGCGGAAGCTGGCTACCCGGATGGCTTGGATATGATTTTGCATACGCCCAACAGCGGCACTTGGCCCGATCTGGCGCAGGCGATGGCGGCACAGTGGGAAGAAGCGGGCATCCGCGTTGAGGTTCAGCTTGAAGATGAAAACACCTACTGGGCGGAAGCCTGGATGGAGGTCGACCTGGGCGTGACCGGCTGGGGCGCCCGTCCCATACCGCAGCTGTATCTTGATCTGGCGTATCACTCGGAAGCGCCCTGGAACGAGTCTCATTACAGCAATGCGCGCGTCGATGAACTGATCGAGATCGCGCGCAGCTCGCTTGATTCGGAAGAGCGCACAGCGGCCTATAAGGAGATTCAGCAGATTCTGCTCGACGAAGGCCCGGTGGTCGTGCCCTATTTCTTCGCCCAGTTCATGGTGCTGGCTGGCCGGGTATCGGGCGTGGAATTGCAGCCATTTGCCGGTCGCACAAACTTCAACAATGCGGTGGTTGGGTAGATTGCAGCCCTCACCCCCTGGCCCCCTCTCCCACAAGGGGAGAGGGGGAATCTTGGCGCGTCGGCAATAAGCATGGCGGAAGACGGACCCGGGACAGCAGGTGACGTCAACCGCTTGTATTCCGCTTTCCGGCGGACAGCGGCAGCCCAACTGCGGCATCCGCAATCGGCGCTTGGTACGCTCTTGGTCGCATTCTTCCTGATCCTGGCGCTTTTTGGTCGTCAATTGGCGCCCTACCCCAATCCCAACGACCAGAGCCACGATGTTCGCGTGGCGCCCACGCTGGAACTCAGCGCGCTATATCTGGGCGAGCACCCCTTCGGCACTGACCGGCTGGGGCGCGATGTCTACAGCCGCGTCATCCTGGGCGCCGGCAGCATCTTTCGCATTGCTGGCGTGGGAACGCTCATCAGCGTCATCCTCGGTTCGGCGCTTGGTTTGTTCATGGGTTATCAGGGCGGTTGGGTCGATGAAGCAGTCGGGCGAATCATCGACGCGCTGCTGGCAATTCCCGCGCTTTTGCTGGCGCTTGTGCTGATCGGCATCATTCGCAATCTCGATTTCGCCGCGGGCAGCTGGCAGGCGGCGCTGGCGGATAACGTCATTCTGCTGGTGATTTCCGTGCTTTACATCCCGGTGGTGGCGCGCGTCGCCCGCAGCACGACGCTCGATATCAAGACGCGCGAATTCGTCGAGGCGGCTGAGATCCGCGGCGAAAGCCAATTCTATATTATCTTCCGCGAGATTCTGCCATCAGTGATTCCATCGCTGGTTGTTGAAGCCTCGCTGCGCTTCTCCTACGCCATCTTTCTGGTGGCATCGCTGGGATTTCTGGGCTTTGGCGCGCGCCCGCCCTCGCCCGACTGGGGCTTGATGGTGAATGAGAACCGCGGCGGGTTTTACCAGTTGACGCCTTGGGCGCTGGAGTTCCCCGCCCTCGCCATTGCCGTGCTGGTCATCGCCGTCAACCTGATGTCGGACGGCATCCGCCGCGCTGTGCAGAAGGGCGCATAAGCATGGCTGCCGCTCAGCGGAATCTGCTTGATGTCGAGAAGCTGACCATCAGTTACCAGGTCAACAGGCGCTGGATCGCGGCGGTGCGGGATTTCCGGCTTCAGCTGCAACGCGGTCAGATCGTCGGTCTGGTGGGCGAATCGGGTTCGGGCAAATCTACCGTTGCCCTGGCGCTGATGCACTACCTGAGCAGCAATGGACGGGTTGAGCCCGGAGGCAAGCTGGCATTCGATGGCGAAGATCTGCTGCGCAAATCGAATGCGGAAATGCGCGGGTTATGGGCGAAGCGCATCAAATTCGTGCCACAAAACGCGGCGGCCGCGCTCAACCCTTCGATTAAGATCGGGCGACAAGTCACGGAAGTGCTCAAAGCGGCCGCAGGCGCTGAAAGCCATGATGCTTACCAGAGCATGATGCGGATATTCCACGATGTCAATCTGGTTGATCCCGAGCGAGTCGCTGAAAGGTATCCGCATGAGCTTAGCGGCGGCATGCAGCAGCGTATCACCATCGCCATGGCGCTAATCAGCAATCCGGAATTGCTGATCATGGACGAGCCGACCACGGGCTTGGATGTCACCACCGAAGCGGTGATTCTCGATCTTGTGCGGGGGCTGATTGCGGAACGCGAGACCAGCGTGGTTTATATCACCCATAATCTCGGCGTGGTAGCGCAGCTTTGTCAACGCGTCGTGGTCTTGTACGCGGGCGAGATCATGGAAGAAGCGACGGTCAACGACCTGTTCCAGCAGCCGCGCCATCCGTATACGCTGGGCTTGCTTAGCAGCGTACCGAAACCGGGCCAGAGCAAAGGCAGGGCGCAGCTCCAATCCATCGCCGGCAATCCTCCATCGCTTGCGCGGATACCTAGCGGCTGCGTCTTCGCCGAACGCTGTCCCTTTGTGGTCGACATTTGTCGCGTAGAGAAGCCGCCCTTAGAAACCTTGGTGGATGGGCGCTCAGTTCGCTGTCATCGCTGGCAGGATGTGGAGGCGGGCGTTCAACCCCAAAACCTACCCCTCCCCCCGACCCCCTCCCCGAGGCATCAGGGAGGGGGAGCAACCGATGTTAGCCCGAGGTCGTACCGTAATCCGAAGTCTGCGGCTGAGCACGCAAAGTCTCCCCCCATTGCAATGGGGTCGCGTAGACACAGACCCGACGGGGGAGATTTAGAGGGGGGTAGAGCAACCACCCTCATGCGCGTGACCGATGTAAAAAAGCATTTTCCGGTTGAACGCAATCTGCGAGAAATCCTCGAGCGAGTTGAGCCGACGCCAATACGCGCCGTCGATGGCGTCGACCTGCAATTGCGCGCCGGGCAGACGCTCGGGTTGGTCGGCGAGAGCGGCAGCGGCAAGACGACGCTGGCGCGCGTCATCATCGGCTTGGAAGAGCGCAGCGGCGGCAAGCTGGAACTGCTGAGCATGGATGTGCGCAACAGCGTCCGCGACCGCAGCCAAGATGTGCTGTCAAAGCTGCAAATGGTCTTCCAAAACCCGCAGAACTCGCTAAACCCGTATTTGTCTGTGCGGCAGGCGCTGCGTCGTCCGCTGGTAAAATTGCGCGGTTTTTCACCAGCGCAAGCAGATGCGGAAGCGCTCGCGCTGCTGGAACGCGTCAATCTGCGCGCCGAGTACGCCGACCGCTACCCCGATGAACTGAGCGGCGGCGAAAAACAGCGGGTTGCGATCGCGCGCGCTTTCGCCTCCGATCCCGATCTCATCATCTGCGATGAACCCGTTTCAGCGCTGGATGTATCGGTGCAGTCTGCTGTGCTCAATTTGCTGGCGGAGCTGCAGGAGGATCACGGCAGCGCTTATCTCTTCATCTCACACAATCTGTCGGTCGTCGGTTACCTGGCTGACGCGATCGCGGTTATGTATTTGGGGCAGCTATTTGAAGTGGGCGAAGCGCATGAGCTTTTCCACCCGCCCTACCATCCCTACACCGAAGCGCTGGTGTCGGCGATTCCGGTGGCGGATCCCTCGCATACGACCGAGCGCATCCTGCTCAGCGACGACCTGCCAAGCGCGCAGCATCTGCCAAGCGGCTGCCGTTTCCATACGCGCTGTCCACACAAAATTGGCGAAATCTGCGAAAAGGAAGAGCCGCCCTGGCGCGTGGGCGAGGCCGGGCATCTAATTCGCTGCCACATACCGCTGGAGGAATTGTCGACTTTGCAGAGCAGTCTTGTCCTGAGCGACAAGGCGGATTGACCTTATGCTTCATTTTCTGCGCCGCCGCTTTCTATTCTTCTTCTTCACCTACCTTGTTAGCTCGCTGACGATCTTTTTTCTGCTGCGCATCCTGCCGGGTGATCCGGCGCGGGTCATCGCTGGCGGGCGCGAAGCCACTGAGGAGCAGGTCGCCGAAATACGGGAAGAACTGGGCTTAAACGCCTCGCTGCCGGAGCAGTACCTCAGCTGGGCGCGGGATTTCTTGCGCGGCGAATGGGGCGATACGATTGCCTTCCGCGGGGCGATTAATCGCGACCTGATCATCGAGCGCAGCATCAATTCGGCGCGGCTGGCTCTCGTCGCTTTGCTGCTGTCGGTGCCGCTCTCGCTGGCGCTAGGCGTGATCGCCGGTTTGTTCGAAAACAAGCTGCCCGATATCCTCATCTCGCTGCTGACGTTGTCGGTCGTGAGCCTGCCGGAATTCGTCACCGGTCTGTTTTTGATCAATATCGTAGCGCTGCGCTGGGGCCGGAGCGAGCTGGCGGGTTCGCTGGGCTGGTGGTTCCCCTCAAGCTCGGCTGTGCCCGCCAACGCTTCCTTCGCCGAGATGCTGCCGTTTTTGTGGCTGCCCGCCTTCGCGGCGACCCTGGTCATGCTCGCCTATATCTCCCGCTTGACGCGCGCCGGCGTCATTGAAGAGCTCAAGCGAGATTATGTGCGCACGGCCGCGCTGAAAGGCATCGCCTGGCGCACGGTCATTTGGCGTCATGTGCTGCGAAACGCATTATTACCCACCATTACCGTCATCGCCATCAGCATTAGCTGGCTCGTCAGCGGGTTGGTGGTGATCGAATATGTATTCGGCTTCCCCGGGCTGGGCAGCCTCTTGATCGCAGCGATCGAGCGGCGCGACTTGCTGCTGGTGCAGGCGATCGCCATGGTCACGGTGACTGTCATTCTATTCGCCAACCTGAGCGCTGATGTGGCCTACGCGCTGCTGAATCCGCGCGTTGAGTTGAGCTAGGGCGTGGAATCCAACCCCTCCCCCAAACCGCCTTCTCGCCATCTCTATGGCGAGCATCCGAAGCATCAGGGAGGGGGCTTTTTTCGCCAATCCTGAAACAACTAGCTGCTCCTCCCTCATTGTTAGAGAAGAACCAATATTGAATACGTCCGGCCGGAAGGCAGCCGCTAGATTACCCTACTGTGGCGCGCCGACAAGCTCGAGCTCGTCGGCGAAGTGGCAGGACGCCCATTGACCGGGGACGATTTCCCGCAGCGCTGGTTCTTCTACGCGACAGCGGTCTTGAGCGTATTGGCAGCGCGGATGGAAATAACAGCCGCTGGGCGGGTCGGCCGGGTTGGCAATTTCGCCAGGAAGGATGATGCGCTTCTTTTCCACATCGGGGTCCGGCGTTGGCACGGCGGAAAGCAAGGCTTCGGTGTAGGGATGCTTGGGGAAGAAGAATAGCTGGTCCTTCGGGGCCACTTCCACCAACTTGCCGACATACATCACCGCGACGCGATCGGAGATATGCTCGACCACACTCAAATCGTGAGCGATAAAGAGGTAGGAAAGCCCGAATTCGCTCTGCAAGTCATTGAGCAAATTGAGGATTTGCGCCTGGGTCGAGACATCGAGCGCGGAGACCGGCTCGTCGGCGACGATCAGCCGCGGGTTGGTCGCCAGCGCGCGCGCTACCCCAATGCGCTGACGCTGCCCGCCGCTGAAGGCGTGAGGATAGCGCCGCAGATGCTTGGCTTTCAAACCCACGACATCCATCAGGCCGGCGACGCGGTCTTCCAGTTCTGCGCCATCCGCCAGATTCGACAGCCGCAGCGGTTCGCCGACGATATCGAGAATGGTCCAGCGCGGATCAAGCGAATAGTAGGGGTCCTGGAAGATCATGTTGGCGTAGCGCCGCAGCTCGCGCAATTCACGCTTACTGATCGTCGCCATATCCACGGTCATTTCGTCGTCGATCTGGAACTGGATCGAGCCGGCGGTCGGGTCCAGCGCGCGCAGGATGCAGCGGCCGATGGTCGTCTTGCCCGAGCCTGACTCGCCCACCAGCCCCAGCGTTTCACCAGCGCCAATCGTCAGGCTGACGTCATCTACCGCCTTCACCTGCCCGACCACGCGCCGCAAAAAACCCTTCTCCACCGGGAAGTATTTCTTCAGTCCTTCGACCTTCAGCACGGGCGGCGCCGTCATATCGCCAGTTCCTCCCTCTCATCGTGAAGAAAGCAGCGGACGAAGTGGTTCTCTTCCAGCTCTACCAGAGCAGGCATGGCGGTATCGCAAGTTCCGGCGATCATTTCGGGGCAGCGCGAACAAAATCCGCAGGCATGCGGCAAGCCGATGGGGATGGGAACGGTGCCGTCGATGACTTGCAGGCGCTCGGCATGCTGTCCGATGCGGGGAGTCGCCGCCAGCAGACGCCGCGTATAGGGGTGCAGCGGGTTATGAAAGATGTCGCGCACCGAGCCACGCTCGACGATTCGACCAAGATACATGACGGCGACTTCATCACAGATCTCGGCGATGATGCCCAAATCATGCGTGATATAGAGCACAGCCATGTGGAACTGCGTCTGCGCCTGGGCGATGAGATCGAGTATCTGCGCCTGGACCGTGACATCAAGCGCCGTTGTCGGCTCATCGGCGATCAGCAGGCGCGGCCGGCAGGACAGCGCCATGGCGATCATGACTCGCTGGCGCATCCCGCCCGAGAAATGATGCGGGTACTCCTCCATGCGCTGCGCCGGATTGGGTATGCCCACCAGATCGAGCATCTCGAGGGCGATTTTGTAAGCTTCGCGCTTGCTATTGGTTACATGCAGCAAGACCGCTTCCATCAGCTGATTGCCGATGCTGTGAATCGGCGACAAGCTCGACATCGGCTCCTGGAAAATCATTGCGATCTCGTTGCCTCTGATGTCGCGGATTTCGGCGCCGGCTGGGTCCACGCTCGCCAGATCAATCAGACCGCCCTTTTCCGTATGGTAGTTAATCTGACCTTGTACGATGCGGCCCGGCTTGGGCAGCAAACGCATCAGCGATTGCGCCGTCACCGTTTTGCCGCAGCCGCTCTCGCCGATCAAGCCGAACATCTGCCGCTCTTCAATGGCGAAGCTGACGCCATCCACCGCCTTCAGCGCGCCTTCGTCCAAGGCGAAATGCACGCTGAGATCTTCAATCTCGATGACGGGTCTTAGGTTCACCCCTCACCCCCCGGCCCCCTCTCCCACAAGGGCAGAGGGGGAGTTACTTTGTGTCTCGTAACTTGCGCAATAATTAAGCGCATATATTCTATCTGTAAGTAGTTCCTTCAGGTGGTATGGTGTCAACCGTGAACTCCGCGATTCACCTTATAGCCGCACGGTCTCGGCATTCCAGGCGGCGACGCCAATGCCATCCACGCGGCTGACTTCAATTGGGCGGCGCTCGCCCGGCTCCAGCCAAATGTAGCTGTCGCCGCAGCTGAACTCGTCCGAGATTTCCGGGCAGTCAAAGTGGACGCCGACAGCCGGCAACTCGCCGATATTACTGACCATGACCGCATCGGCATCAATGGCTTCCAGCGCAAGCCGCGTCGGCGGCAAACTGAAAAGGCAGCCCTGTATTTGCGCGTAATTCAGCCAATAAAAGACGCGGTCCACCACCTGATTGCCCGGCATAAGCGCAATCTCCGCCACGATGAACAGCGGGGTGTTCCAAGTTTGGTCGGCGTCCAGTTGGAAGTCGAAGAGGCGATGAACCGTATCAGGCGAACCATTGCCGATGTGACTATTTTGCTCGACCAATTGCAAATCGCGGCCGAATGCGCGGACGTTTACGGTCCAGTTCTGTTCGTCCAGGTCGCCGCGATCGTCCAGCAGATAGACCGGCAAACTTACCGGCACGCCGACGGACGACAAGCGGTTAATCAGTACGCAGACATGCAGCGGGCGATAGGCGGCGCGCAAGATGTGATAGGCGATTTTTGGCACGCCGTACCAGTCGACCGTCGCCCAGGAGGCGGCCGGATTATTATCGGTCAGCTTGTAATAGCAAACGCCGGTGGCTTGGGGCCAGCGAGTGCGCGCCAGCTCCAGCGTGTGCCGCATGCCGGTGGCCTGCGCCATTTGCATGCCCAGGATGAAGTTCTGCAGCGAATCGGCCGGGACGAAATCGGCGACGTATTGCGCCATCAGCGCCTGCTCAGCTTTGAGATTGAAAACCGGCATGTGATGGGTGAAGCCGCTTTCGCTGGCGGGGGGCCAGGCATCCAATTCAGCGGCGGGCAGATAGCGCTCGACCGATTCGACATTCGGCAGCGAAGCCAGGCCGAACTCGCCGATGAAAGTCGCCGATAGCGACAAGTTGTAATCGAGCGGCTGGCGCTGCCAGAAGACATGGTAGCTGTGGATGCTGTCGCCCCAGGGTTCGCCACGATGGAAGGGACGGGTGCCGTCCAGCTCGTAACTGTGGCGTCCCATCATGTCAATCGCCTCGCCGAAGGGCTCGCCCGATTCGTTGCCGCCGCCCCACATCACCAGCGACGGATGATTGCGCAGGCGAATCATGTTGTGGCGGACCGTCTCCTCCAAGATCTCGTAAGGCTGAATGCGATGGCTATTCCAGGCGGTGGGCCATTCTTGCAAGATCATGATGCCGTGGCGATCAGCCAGGTCGAAGAATTCGTCAGTCTCGGGCATGCCGCTGCCCCAGGCGCGCAGCAGCTGCATATGAGAGTCTTTCGCCAGCTGCAAGAAACGATCGTAGCGTTCCCGCTCAAAGCGCAGCAGGGCGTCAAGCGTGCACCAATTCGCCCCTTTGACGAATATCGGCTTTTCGTTGATGACGAAGGTCCAATTGTAATGCTCTGGATTGGGTCCGTCGGGTGCCGGGCGCATCTCGATCGTGCGTATGCCAAAGGTGAAGGTTTTGTGATCGGGCGCGCCGGACTCGGGTAAGAAGGATAGCTTCATGCGGTATAGGTTGGGCTCGCCATAATCGACGGGCCACCATTGCCGCGCATCGGGCACGGTAAATTCGAGCAATTCGGTCGTCTCGCGCGCTTCCGACGCCAGGTCGCAGGCGAAGTGATGGGTTGGGCCTTCAAAGTTCTCCGGCTCAATCGTACCGATCAAGCGACCGCTCCAAGCCTCACCGTTGCCCTTGAGCGTGAGATGCAGACGCATCAGGCCGGCAGCGGCATCCATGGTGGCGACAAATGGATCAACCAGCGCGACCACCGGCATTGCCCTCAACGACACGGGCCGCCAAATACCAACAGTGGGCAGATTGATATAGTGCCAGCCATAGATATTGTTGATGACGGCGGTATCGAGCCAGCCGACATTCATGCCGGTGAAGAAGTCGTTTGGTTCGCCGGTGCTGATGCGCTGCGGCGCCGGATCAAGGCGGACGATCAAAGTGTTCTCGCCATCAACCAGTAGCGAAGCGACATCGTAGCGCAGTTCGGCGAACATGCCTCTGTGCTCGCCCAGCTTCACTCCGTTGAGCCAGATGGCGCAGGAATCGCAGATGCCGCCGAATACGAGCGTCGCTCCTTCTGCATCCGCGGACGGCTTGAAAAAAGTCTTCCGCAGCCACCAGGTTTTGAAGCTCTCTTTTCGGGCGATTTCGTCGTTGCGCCCGATATAGGGATCGGGGATACGGCCCGCTTCGAGCAGCGCCGTTTGAATGCTGCCGGGCACGACGGCGGGCATGGCATCTTCCCATGCGCCCGCTAGCCGCGCCTCCAGGGCGCCGCCCGCGACCATCTCCCAGCCATCATTGAGCGCGAGGAAGGGCGGTCCCGCCGGATGCTCGACCGCGCTGTTGTGAAGCCCGACCAGGCGTGCGTCGCCGGACATGGGCGAGGGACCGGGCGCGAAGGATTCGCGGTCGATTTGGTCGAGGCTAAGTGATTCGGGCAAGGCGTTCTCCTGACTTATTTGCTAGCAAAAGTCCCTCCATACCACATAGAAGGGTGTAGGGGCGAGCCGGCGGCTCGCCCGTACAAACACTAGGAGCCACAATGTCTTTTGCGCGCGCATGCGGTTCTCTCCTGCCACGCTTGCAAATCAAAGCGAGTAAGGGTCGGCGGCGTCGCGCAAGCCGTCGCCGACGAAGTTAAACATGAGAATGGTAACGATGATGAAAAGGGCGGGAATCAGCTTCCAGGGTTGATGCACAAGCGCGCCGAAATTCTTGGTGTCATCCAGCAATACGCCCCAACTGACGCCGGGTTCCTGCATGCCGAGCCCAATGAAGCTCAGCGCGGTCTCGCCCAATATCATGCCGGGCACAGCCAAGGTCATGGTCACGATGAGGTGACTGGCGAAGTTCGGCAGCAGGTGGCGCGTGATGATGTACAGGTCGGAACCGCCGGCCAGCTTGGAGGCGGTGACGAAATCCAGATCACGCAAGGAGAGCAGCTTGCCTCGCACAACGCGCGCCAGCCCAGTCCAGCCGACGATGGACAATACAATCGTGATGGCGAAGTAAGTGTGGGCGACGGGCCATTGCCGCGGAATGGCAGCCGAAAGCACCATCCAGAGCGGCAAGGTCGGTATAGCGATCAAGAGGTCAATGATGCGCTGAATTCCTTCATCAACGATGCCGCCGACATAGCCGGAGATACCGCCGATCAGGCAGCCGAGCACAAAGCTGATGGCGACGCCGCCCAAGCCGACGAAGAGCGAAACCAGCGCGCCGATGACCGTGCGCGAAAACAAATCACGACTGACCGAATCGGTGCCGAAGAGCGTGATATTGGCGCCTTCGTCGACGCCGAAAAGGTGCAGGTCCAGCTTGAACAAGCCCAAGATCTCGTAGGTTTCGCCGCGAACGAAGAAGTGAATCGGATACTTTCTGTCTTCCTGCTCGGTGTAAATCTCGCGAAAGGTCTTGGAGTGAAAGGTGCGCTTGCGGGCGTAGACGTAGGGCTGGAATCGGTTTTCGCCGACGCCGAAGTGGATGACGCTCGGTGGCGCGTCCTTGAATCCCTTGAGGCGCGTATCGGGACGGTAGGGCGCGATGAAGTCGGAAAAGATCGCCATCAAGTAGAGGGCAGCCAGCACCGGCAAACCAAGCCGGGCGAGACGATGCCGCCAAAAGCGCCGCCGGATCAACCTTCCGCGCGATAAATATTCAATCGAGTTGTCCCTGCTTGCTGCGGGAGCGAGATCCGCTGTCTGTTCTGCGGAAGACATCTCTTATTCCAGTCCTTGGCTGCGACGATCGACCGCTGAATCAGTCATAACGGATCCGCGGATCAAGCCATACCAGCGCAATATCGGATATCAAGGTGCCGATCAGGGTTAAGGCGCTGAGGATCATGATGATGCTGCCGGCCAGATACATATCCTGGCGCAGGACTGCGGTTAGCAGCACCGGACCGATGGTTTGCAGGTTGAGAATGATAGACACCAATGCCTCGCCACCAACCATGGCCGGCAGCAGCCAGCCGATGGTGCTGAAAATGGGATTGAAGGCGATGCGCACCGGGTATTTCCAGAGCAGCCGCCGCTCGCTCAGGCCTTTCGCCCGCGCCGTGACTACATACTGCTTGTTCAGTTCATCCAGCAGATTGGCGCGCATCACGCGGATCAAGCCAGCGGTGCCGGCGGTGGCCAAGACCAGCACTGGCACCCAGACATTCTTCAGCATGTCGATCACTTTGGCGATGGACCAGGGCGCATGGCGGAATTCCAGGGAAAACAAACCGGTGACGGCATGACCCGTCTGGGCGAAGACGATCCACATGATGATGATGGCAAAGAGAAAATTCGGTATCGCCAGCCCGATAAAACCGATGAAGATCGACAGATAATCCATGAGCGAATATTGATGCGTCGCCGAATAGATGCCGATTGGGATGGCGACCGCCCAGACGACGATGGTGGAGACGATCGAGATAATCATCGTCGCCGGCAGCCGCTCGGCAATGATGTCGGTCACCGGTTTATTGTCGTAGCTGCTGCCATAAGAGCCGAAGGAGCGCCCGAGATCGCCATTGACGATGAAGTTGCGCATCCAGCGGAAGTACTGCTGATAGAGCGGTCTGCCCAAGCCGTAGCGCTGCTCCAGGCGCGCAACCTCAGCTTCGTCAACGGTCAAGCCTTGACTTTCCAGCCGGGTTACATAACTGCTGAGGTAATCGCCGGGCGGCAACTGAATGATGATGAAGGAGATCATCGACAGCAGGACCAGCATGGGAATAAGGATGAAAATCCGACGCACAATAATGCGAAGCATTTAATTCTCCGGGCGGATGGTTCGTCTCTCACCGTTTGGAGGTAACCAGCGCGCCGCTGCAATATTTGACTTAGCGCATTTGATTAAGGATAATAGCACACATGATTCGCAAAGGCACATTGGCGGATCAAATGCAGCAGCCTCGAATGAGTGAACTGAGTTTCTGTTGAAGGAGAAGAAAATGTCCATCCCATTCCGCAAATTAGTACTCTTGTTGATTGTCTCAACGATGATCATCGGTCCTGGCGTTCTTGGCGGCGCCGCGCAGGATTGCATGTACAATGAGGCGCCGATGCTGGCCGAGATGGTTGCCGCCGGCGATTTGCCGGGCGTCTGCGACCGTTTGCCGGATAACCCGCTGGTTGTCTCGCCTGGCGTCTATCTGCCTGAGTCAATCATCGTGCCGGAGATCGGCAGCTACGGCGGTGAATTGCTCATGACCTGGCAGAATAACGTGGTCATGAAAGAGACGCTCTTCAATACGCTGAACCGTGACGACAACACAATCGCGCCCAACGTCATTGAAGAATTCATCATCAGCGATGACGCCAGCGAATACACCTTCAAGCTGCGCGCGGGACACAAGTGGTCGGACGGCGCGCCGGTTAGTACCGAAGATGTGCGCTTCGCCTATGAAGACGTATTGAGCAATGCGGAGCTGCGCCCGGCGGTACCGACCTATTTGAAGAGTGGCAATGTGCCCAGCGGCGCCCCGGCGACGCTTGAAATCGTCGACGACACCACCTTCAAATTCGCATTTGACGGACCCTATCCCGGTTTCGCCGCCAGCCTGGTGTCTTTGGGCACGGGTTACCTGGACATCATCAAGCCGATGCACTTCCTGGCGCAATTCCACAGCGATTACGGCGACGCCGATGAGATCGCCGCTATGGTTGAAGAGGGTGGCTTTGAAACTTGGGTAGAGGTTTTCAACGGCAAGGATGTCTCCGGCTGGTCAGAGAACAGCCTCGCGGCCATCGGTTTCCCACAGTTGGGACCCTGGGTGCGGGTGGAAGGTCCGGAAGAAGAAGTGGTGACCAGCCGCAATCCTTATTACTTCGCCGTTGATGCCGATGGCAACCAACTGCCCTATATGGATGGGCGGCGCGCCGTCATCAATCAGTGGGGGATCATGGAAACGGCTGAACTGATGATGTTCGCCGGCGATGTGCATTACTTCTGGACGACCAGCCTGGCCAATTTGCCGCTTTTCATTGAAAACGAAGAGAACGGCAACTACACGACGCATGTCTATCCCAATAAAGACTCGCGCATGTTCCACATCAATCTGACCTTTGATGACCCGGTTTGGCGCGAAGTCACCTGGGACGCGCGCTTCCGCAATGCGCTGATGCTGGCGATTGACAGCGAAGATCTGATCAACGCCATCTACTTCGGCCAAGCCAGCCTGCCGACGATCGCGCCCAGCGATTACGATGTCGACGGCGCTAACGCGCTGCTGGATGAAATGGGCATGACCGAACGCGATGCCGACGGCTATCGGTTGTCGCCAAGCGGCGAGCCCTTCTCGATCATGATCGAGGTTGGCGCCGGCGGCGGCGATTATTCCGACCCGGCGCCCTTCTTCGTCGATTACTTCGGCGATATCGGCATCAGAACTGACTTCCGCAATATCGACAGCGCCTTGCTGGGCGAACGCCGCGCCTCCAACGAGATGCAAGCCGGCATAAACTGGAATACGGCGCCGCTTTTCGCCGCGCACACCTACCCGGATTACATCCCGAACGACAATTGGGGTCCGCTTTGGGGGCAATGGTATGGCGACAACGAGATGGGCGAGGAACCGCCGGATTGGATCATGGAGCTTTATGCCATCCATGAAGATCTGATCAGCCACCCGCCGGGCAGCGAGGGCTTCATCAACGCGTCGGCCGCGAGAGACGCCTGGCTCTATGACAACGTGCCCTTCTTCACCCACATTGAGCAGCCGGGTATTGTGCACATGTGGAACAATTGCCTCGCCAATGTGCCCGATGGACCTTTCCATCACGGCTCCTGGTCGAGCCACCGGCTGATTTATTTCACCGACGATTGCTAAGCGCTGATCAGCATCGTTTGACTATCGTAGAGGGTTGGAATGTTCCAGCCCTCTCTTCTATTGGCGAAAGATTGCGCCGGCTCTGCCGGGCGACCAAAGCCTGAAGCAAAGGAAAAGACCCATGACTTTCACTGGTGACTCCACGCTTGCCGAAGTGATTGCAGCGGCAAAAGGACGGGCGGTGGTGGCGACGCATCTGCCCGAATTGCTCGAAGAAGCGCGCACATTGCCCCACCTGGACCATACGCTGGCCGATCTGCCCTACCCTTGGCATTTACGGCTGCCGGCGCTGCTCCGAGACCTGAACCGCCCCGCCGAAGACGTTTGGCCCGATGGCGTCGAGCAAGTGTCGATGAACGACCTGGATCGCGTAGCGTTCGCGCCGCGCTTCACGCCTTGGGATGCCGAGGCGGAGGCGGTCGCGCTATTGGCTGAGCCGGTCGCGCATCCGGCGGGCGTGCCAAGCTTGTCGCTGGACGGCGAATGGCAGTTGGCGGAAGGCGGCAAGCTGTCGGACAGACTGGCCGGCGAGTGGGATGACGCGATAACCCTGCGGGTGCCAGGAAGCGTGCACACTGCCCTGGTCGAAGCCGGACGGATTCCCGAGACGACCTTTGGGCGCAACCAGGAAATCGCCCGCCAGGAGAGCTTCAAGACCTGGTGGCTGCGCCGCGAATTTGCCAAGCCCGAAGGCATGCTTGGCGAAAGGCTGATGTTCGGCGGGGTCGCCAATCGCTGCACCGTATGGCTCAACGGAAAGATGCTGGGCGGGCATGAAGGCATGTTCGGCGGTCCCGATTTTGATATCGCCGGCAAGTTAGAAGAGCAGAATACCTTGGTCCTGAGGCTTGATCCCGTTCCTTTCGAGATAGACAGGGGTCGCGCTTTCAATCCCGACAGCAACGATAGCTGGAAACGCACCGTGGTCTTCAATAATGTTTATGGCTGGCATTATTCCAATTTACAGTCGCTGGGCATCTGGCGTTCCGTACATATACAGGGTCAGCCGGCGGTGGCGCTGGTCGATCCCTTCATGCGCACGGTAGACGCGGCGGAGGGAATCGCCGAACTGGCGCTCAAATTCGAGGGCGAAGCCGGCGGCTGGAGCGGGACGCTAAAGGCGACGATCGCGCCGGACAACTTTGAGGGACAGCCCTTTTCTTTCTCGAAGCGCATCAGCGCGGACGCGGCCAAGTACGCCTGTAATCTGCGCATTCAGATTCCGGATCCGCAAGTCTGGTGGCCTGTGGATATGGGCGAGCAGCCCTTATATCGGGTCACGCTATCGTTCACGCCCGATGGCGGCGGCGCAGCTGACGCGCACAGTTTCAACTTCGGCTTGCGCACGATTGAGATGGCGCCGCTGCCGGGCGGTCCGCGGCCTGATCGCTTCAACTGGACTTTCGTCGTCAACGGGGCGCCCATGTTCATGAAAGGAACCAATTGGTGCACCTTGGACGCGCTGCTGGATTTCTCGCGCGAGCGTTACGAGCGCTTCATCAAGCTGGCGGCGATGCAGCATGTGCAGATGTTCCGCCCCTGGGGCAGCGGCATGCCGGAGACCGATGATTTCTACGACCTTTGCGATCGCTACGGCATTCTGGTGATGCAGGAATGGCCCACCGCCTGGAACAGCCATGTAACCCAGCCTTACGATATGCTGGAAGAAACGGTGCGACGCAATACGCTGCGCATCCGCAATCACCCCTCGCTGGCAATGTATGGCGGCGGCAACGAATCGAGCGAGCCCTTTGGACCCGCCATTGATATGATGGGCCGGCTGAGCATTGAACTCGATGACACGCGTGTCTTTCACCGGGGAGAGCCCTGGGGCGGCAGCAAGCACGATTACGGCACCTACTGGGGGCGGCAGAATCTCGATTATAGCTTAAATATGACCTCGGTATTCTGGGGCGAATTCGGAATGGCTTGCAGCCCGGTTTATGAGTCGGTCATGCGCTACCTGCCGGACGAAGAGAAGGACCGCTGGCCGCCGCTGGAGGGTGGCGCCTTCGCCTATCACAGTCCGATTTTCGACACCTACGAAGATGTTTCCCGCCTCAAACAAAATGCTTACTATTTCGTGCCGAAGGATTGCACACTCGAAGAGTACACAATCGGCTCGCAGCTATCGCAGGTGGTCGGCATCAGGCATACGCTGGAGCGGTCGCGCTGCCGTTATCCCCATAGCACCGGCGCCCTCTACTACAAGCTGACGGACAACTATCCGGCGGCTTCCTGGGCTTGCATCGACTGGTATGGCGCGCCCAAAATGGGCCACTATTTCGTCCAGGATGCTTTCGCGCCGCTGCAGGCCTGCGTAATTTTCAACAGCACCAACATTGTCGGCATTCCCGTTTCGCTGCCGGTCTACTTGCTGGATGATGCCGCTGCGCTTGCGGATTCGGATTGGCAGGCGGTCGTGCGCGCATTCAATGGCGATCTGCATTTGATCAAGCGGGAGGAATATGGCGGACGCGGCGGCGTAACCAACCCGCATAGGCTTGGCGAGTTCACGCTCACGTTTGAAGAAACCGACACGGTACCGCTATTCGTCGTTTCGGAGGTCCGGCGGGATGGCGCGCTGGCTCAGCGCACTTTCTACTTTGTAAATTACGAGCCGGTGAAGGGAAGTCTATTCAATTTGCCGAAGACATCGCTGGACTTCGATGTGCAGGGCGATAGCGTCATCGTCGCCAATGCGGGAGATTTGCCGGCGATTGCCGTCGATGTCGCACGGCCCGGGCATCTGCACAGCTTCACGGTATCGGACAATTTCTTCTGGCTGGATGCCAGCGAGACGACGACCGTCGAAGTCAGCGATGTCGATGGACTGGTCGTCAGCGCCTGGAATGCTGACTAGGCAAAATGCCTCATGGAAGCAGTTGCATACATTTCTGCTGGAGATAGCTAGTCGCGAGTGGCAGCCGGCGCTACCTTTACTCCTCGCCCGCGTTGAGAAGGTTTCTCAATTCGACTTCGGTTATGTTGTACGTCTGATGTGAAATTGAGTTGCCAAAAACGGGCTGATCTCCAAAATCGTAAGTATCGAACCAACCATGTGGAGAGCCAACCCGATGAACCGTATAGACGTTGAAACATGAATTACCATCTTCTTTGTTGAGATAATGGATATATTGACTATTGAGTCGTATTTGCTTAGATTTTGTACAAAGTTCATTTGATATCATATCTGGAGTCGCGCATTGGCATCTCAAGATAAGTTGCTGTTTACACCGGGACCGTTGACAACAAGCGAAACTGTAAAAGCGGCTTTAGTACGTGACTTGGGTTCGCGTGATACAGGCTTTATTCAAGTTGTACGCGAAATTCGGCAAATGCTTCTCGAATTGGGTGGTTTACGAGGCGATGAGGACTATACTGCGATTTTGATGCAAGGCAGTGGAACATATGGTGTGGAATCAGTCATTTCTTCTGTGATTCCACAAGAAGATGGAAAGCTCCTCGCAATTATCAATGGAGCATATGGTCGGCGTATTGCTGCAATGGCAAATACCTTGCATATTCCGACGATTGAACTAAGCTACCCTGAAAATAGCGTTCCTGACCTAACAGAAATTGAAGAGACACTCCGCTTAAATGAGGCGATTACGCATGTTGCGGCGATCCACTGCGAGACTACAACTGGTCTACTCAATCCAATTGAAGATATAGGCAAAATTGTCGCGAAATACAATCGTGTTTACTTTGTAGATGCGATGAGTAGTTTTGGCGCTGTTCCGATTAATATAGTCGATTCACAAATTCATTTTCTAGTATCTTCAGCCAATAAATGTATTGAAGGTCTTCCGGGTTTTTCCTTTGCAATTGCTCACCAAGAAACTCTACTGCACACAAAAGGTTATGCGCGCAGTATGAGCCTTGATTTATTGGCGCAATGGCAAGGTTTAGAGAAAAATGGGCAATTTCGCTTCACCCCCCCGGTTCAAGTGCTGTTAGCATTCCATCAAGCGCTAGTCGAAATACAAGAAGAAGGCGGTGTTGAAGGGCGTGGTAAACGATACGCTGAAAACAACAAAATCATCATTGAAGGCATGAAAAAACTTGGTCTAGAACCTTTTCTTGATATAGACATCCAGAGCTATATCATCACAACCTTCCTTTATCCTGAGCATCCTAATTTCAAGTTTGAGACCTTTTACAACAGCTTAAGCGATAAAGGCTTTGTTATTTATCCGGGTAAATTGACTCAGGCAGATTGTTTCCGTATCGGTAATATCGGGCGCATGAGTGCCTCACACATGCACGGTTTGTTAGATGCAGTAGCGGCAACATTCGATGAAATGGAAATCGAATTAGTAAAGAAATAGATATTTGGGCGAAGATTATGTCCAGTCCTTACGGCCAGAGGGGCCAGGGCTGCGCTGGCCGAAACAGTTCTATCTGACCAACAGAAACTCTCTGCTTATTTGCGACTTACCTAAACGCGAAGTAAACGATTTATGCCGATCTCATCTTCTGTTGAAGCCAATAGTCGAACCTATGCCGCACTGCGGACCTGTGCCGTGGTCATCTGCCTCGATGGGTGCGAGCCTGCCTATCTTGATGTTACGATTGCCGACGGACGAATGCCGAATGTTGCTAGAATGCGCGCGAAAGGCACTGACCGGATTGCGCATTCTGTGATCCCATCCTTTACCAATCCAAACAACATGTCGATTGCCACCGGTCGTCCGCCGAGCGTGCATGGCATCTGCGGCAACTACCTCTATGAACCGGAAACTGGCCAAGAAGTGATGATGAACGATGTCAGGTTTCTACGTGCTCCGACATTGTTTTCGAAATATTATGAGGCAGGGGCACGCGTCGCTGTCGTCACTGCAAAGGATAAGCTCCGCGCCCTCTTGGGAGCCGGTCTCTCATTTGATGAAGATCGAGCCATCTGCTTTTCATCTGAACGCGCGGATATCGCCACCAAAGCGGACAATGGAATCAATGACGCCAGTGCCTGGCTCGGTCGTCCAGTGCCGGAAGTTTATTCAGGCGATCTTTCGGAATTTGTTTTGGCAGCTGGTGTGAAGCTGCTCAAAGAGTGGACGCCGGATCTGATGTATCTGTCGACGACCGATTATATTCAGCATAAATTCGCTCCCGAAGAGCAAGGCGCTAAGGATTTTTATACCATGATCGATTGTTATGTCGGTCAACTAGACGCGATGGGCGCAGCGCTTGTTCTGACCGCGGATCACGGGATGAAGCCAAAGCATGACAGCAATGGCGCTCCAGCAGTGGTCTATATCCAGGATCTTCTTGATGAGTGGGTTGGCGCTGCCAACGCACGCGTCATCTTACCCATCACCGATCCGTACGTCGTGCATCACGGTGCGCTTGGGTCGTTCGCCACCGCATATCTTGCAGATGGCGCTGATGTGGCCAGCATTATGGCGCGTCTTGCAGCCATTGATGGCATCATGGTTGTGATCGACCGTGAAGAGGCGGTGCGCCGATTCGAATTGCCTGCCGACCGTATCGGCGATATTGTAATTATCTCAGATGAAAACATGACTATTGGCGCCTCTGAAGAGCGGCATGATCTGGCGGCGCTAAAAGAACCGTTGCGCAGTCACGGTGGATTGACCGAGCAAGAGGTGCCTTTCATCGTCAACCGCCAGATCGATTTGCCATCAGCACCCGAACTGCGCAATTTCGACGCGTTTTATTATGCGGCGCAGGCGGCAGGGCAGCAGTAATCAGCAATATTGAATATTCAATTCGCTAGGGGTTTTCGTATGTCAGAGCAAGAAATCCGCCGTGAAGCCATGCGCATTGGTGGGGAGAAAGTCTATGCCGACGCTGTTGTTGAGGTTGAGTATCCGCGAACCCGTGAGGTGATTGCTACGGTTCCGGCTGGCACGGCGGAACATGCCCAGCGCGCCTTTGAGATTGCCGCCGCGTATCAGCCCAAGCTCACGCGGTATGAACGTCAACAGATCCTCTTTCGCGCGGCCTCACTGATCCGGGACCGTCGGGAAGAGATCGCTCACTGGCTGACGCTGGAACTGGGCATCTGCAAGCAACACTCTCTCTATGAAACCGGCCGCTCCTACGATGTGTTCACGCTGGCGGGCCAACTTGCCATCCAGGATGATGGGCAGATCTTTTCATGCGACCTGACGCCACATGGCAAAAGTCGCAAGATCTTCACCAAACGTGAACCGGTCCGCGCCATTTCCGCGATCACGCCCTTTAACCACCCGCTCAACATGGTGGCGCATAAAGTCGCTCCGGCGATTGCCACCAATAACTGCATGGTCTGCAAGCCGACCGAACTGACCCCCTTAACCGCTATCACGCTGGCCGACATTCTCTTTGAGGCGGGCCTGCCGCCTGAGATGTTCCAGATCGTCACCGGCTGGCCCCAGGATATCGGCGACGAAATGGTCACCAATCCAAACATCGACATCGTCACCTTTACTGGCGGTGTTCCTGTCGGCAAGATGATTGCGGAAAAAGCGGGCTACAAGCGCACTGCCTTAGAGCTAGGCGGGAATTCTGCGCTGATCATTCTGAATGATCTGCGTGGTGAAGATCTCGACAAAGCCGCTGCCATTGCGGTGGCCGGCGCGACCGGCAACTCGGGGCAGCGCTGCACCGCAGTCAAGCGCATTCTGATTCAGGAAAGCGTTGCCGATGCAATTGTTCCGCTGATCCTCGAAAAGGCCAAGGCCATCCGCTTTGGCGACCCCATGGACCCAGAGACTCAACTTGGCTGTGTAATCAGCGCCAAAGCGGCCGAATTGTTTGAAAGCCGCGTATTTGACGCTGAAAAGCTGGGCGCGAAAATTCTCTACCACCCCGGTCGGGACGGCGCGCTGCTGCCGCCGATTGTGGTTGATCACGTTCCCCATAACTGTGAACTAGTGATCGAGGAAACCTTTGGCCCGGTGGCGCCGATTGTACGCGTTCCGGATGATGACGCGGCGGTAATAGCGATTTCGAACGGCACCCAGTTCGGTCTCTCCGCGGGCGTCTGCACCAATGATCTGATTCGTGCCACCAACTATATCGAAGGGCTCAATGTCGGTACGGTGAATATCTGGGAGCAGCCGGGTTACCGCATAGAGATGTCGCCCTTTGGCGGCATCAAAGATTCGGGCAATGGCGTCAAGGAAGGGGTGCTGGAGGCAATGAAATTCTTTACCAACGTAAAAACTTATTCGCTGCCCTGGCCAGCTTAGGGTCACGCAGGAGCTTTACCCAGTCCAGCCCCTAACACGGTAAAATATGCTGATTGAACGATTTACGAGCATACCAATCACAAGAAATGATCAAAGGAAAAATCAACTATGAACAGATCAAACCTCGCTGTTGCCGTTATTGGAGCAGGGGCGATGGGTTGCCTATTTGGCGGATTACTACGTGAAGGCGGTCTCGCCCAGAGGCTTGGAATATATTCTCGGAGCGATTCGGGCAATTCCTTCCGCTCTTTTCCGCGTAAAAGAGTGTCAATTCTACGTTCCAAATCGTCGTAATCATGTAGATTCGGTTGCAATAACGCGGGAAACTCCTCATCTAATAGTGCAAAACCTCGCTCCAAATGATCCACGATTCTTGGGTCAAAGTGAAGTTGCGTTTTGCGGACGAAATCTTTCACCAAGTTTAACGACTTGTCACGACAGCTATCGGCACGTTTCTTGAATGAATGGCAATCCTTTTTGTTCTCTCTGTGAGCCGACGCTAGATTCTCTCTCCATTCAGTGTAGAATTGCTAAGGCATCCAGACTTGATCTATCAGTTCCTCCAGAATTGCCAAAAGCGCTTGTCCCCGCTCGGGTGGCAACCGGCGCAAGGCGAGCATCACTGTGCTTGAAGCATCACCGGGAGATGATACTATTTTTCACGACCTGACGTTGCATGCTTCGTTTCCTAACCGTGATGGTCTTGATCGCTGGTCTTTCATTGCCACCTATCGCAGTGGGTCAATACCAGACACATCCACAGTTTGGACGCAATCGTTATCATTGCATGCATGATGCGGGCATTTACCCGCTAAACAGGTTGAAAACCTGTTCTACCTGGGAGGAAATCATAGACGATACCCAATTTGGCGCCAGAAATAAACGGGGTGATTGGAAACCATTCGGTAACGTATCTGTGAACCCACGTTATCTAATCCCGCCGGAACCCGTAAAATTCTTAAAGTGGATTTTCGGTTGGAAAGGCTACCTCTTTCCTAGGCAGTTTCTATGGGCACTCATCGCGATCGGCAGCCGGTTTTGACAAATTGGTCCTAGAGAATGGTTTCTCAGTGGATGCAGCAACTTACGGCCATTACCTACACCACAAATACTTCGAATGCAATTGCGCGGGCGATACGACTAATTTTCTGGATAAGCTTTTTTGCACCTTCCACGATGGCTCCGATGAAGCGACAGAAGCCCTGAAGCAGCGACTGCGGCGTAGAGCGTCGGCCAGATGAAATCGCCGAGCACCGTGGTCAATCTCCGTTTTACCTCTGGTGCGGTAACCAATGGAGCAGATTTATGAAGATTGGCGCTTCAACAATTGCCTATAGAAATAGGCAGCTCAATGCTGAATTGCTGAAAGAAATTAAGGTGAGTGGTATCGAAATACTCGAATTAGCCGACTATCACCCAGCGTTCGATTACGCAGATTCAGCTGCCTTTCGCACCCTAAAAGCAGCGTTGGATGATCTCGAAATGCAGATTCATACGTTACACGCCCATTTGCTGTATCTTGATCAAGCTTGCGTGCTATGGGCTTCGTCCTCAGATCAGCGTCAGCATTTGTTAGCCAGCTACCAAACCGCGATTGACGCCTTTGCGCGATTAGGCGGCGGCATTATGGTAACCCACGACATCACGATTGCTGAACGCGATCAGCCGGAACATGGTGAGCAGTTGGCGGCTTTGACTGAAAATCTTCAGCAGATTACCACATATGCTGCTGATCACAACGTGCGCATTGCGGTAGAAAATTTGGGTCGTGGCTATTTCAGTGATCCAGTCAATCTGAAAAATCTGGTTCGTGCCGTTGGTTTGGACACCATCGGTATGTGTATTGATACAGGTCATCGAAACCTCAATGGTGATCCCGTCGAGGCATTACGTATCGCCGGAGAAAAGCTATTCACCGTCCACATCCACGACAATCACGGTCAACACGACGACCATCTTTTGCCAACACGTGGCAACATTAATTGGTCATCTATTCTGCAGGCGCTGGATGACATTGGCTATCCGGGCGTTTTTATGTATGAGCTGTCTCGGGCCGTCGATATCGGAGCGGTTTCGCGAAATTTCGAACAGCTTCAGGACAAGTAGACTCCCGCGCGACAATGCCGCCGCCCACGCAAAATACCTTGCGTCGCGCTGCGATTAGCTCCCCCTCTCTGATGCCTCGGGGAGGGGGCCGGGGGGAGGGGTTTGCCGCTCGCAACGTAAACAGGAGATAGCTTATGTCAAAGGAAGACACCATACAACACATCTTAACAGTGTGTCAGACGTCCGAGGGTGAAATATACGGCGCCGAAGCGGTGACCCAGCTCGAGCATGCCTTGCAGGCCGCCAGCTTGGCCCGCGACAGCGGCGCTTCAGCGGTGCTTGTCGCTGCTGCGCTAATGCACGATATCGGCCATCTGTTAGACGATGAAGTGCCTGGCGACGCTCACACCAGCAATCCGGAGAAGCTCGATGATGCTCGCGAAGTACTACAGGCCAGAAGTAAACGATCCGGTTCGGCTACACGTGCCCGCAAAACGATAACTGTGTTCGGTAAAGCCAGCGTACCAAGATCGATTGTCTCTAAGGTCGCTACAGAGCTTCCACGATCAGGGCGGAACGATGACAGAGGCAGAGATCGCCGCCTTTGAAGCGGAAGCGAACTAAGAAGCGGCGTTGCGGATTCGAGCCTGGGATGATGCTGCCAAAATACTCGGCCAGCACACGCCATCGATTGAATCGTTCGTTCCAGATCTGTGGGCTGCACAAATGAAATCTTGACACGCTACTGGCAGGACTGCCGATTGGGTCGCCAGATGGTCCCGTTGAACGCTACTCAGTCAAGAAATAACGTGACGTCTAATGTGAAATTGAGTTGCCAAAAACGGGCTGATCTCCAAAATGGCAAGCATCGAACCAACCATGTGGAGAGCCAGCCCGATGAACAGTATAGAGGTTGAAACATTGTTTCCCATCCTCGCTCAAGCAACTTCACATAGAGCGTCAAAAAAGAATCGCATTAAGGAAACTTTATGAATGGCTTCCCATCCTGCAAGCGCTCAAAGAGATCAATTTTGATCCTGTGGCTCTGTTTGAACCTTCTGGTATTTTGCCCGAAAAGCAGGCGGAGGTCCTCAAGCGTATCAAGGCAGGATTTGAACGCACGGCGCAGGAATTCGCCGCTGTTTAAGCAATACCAACTGGAAAATCACGCGCGTATATTATGTTGAGTTATTTGAGTGACACTTGGCCTCAAGGAGTAGTTTCAAAGTTTAGCCGAGTCTTTTGGGAAGTAAGTATAATTGACACAGCATGTGAAGCAAAATAGCAGAGGATACACGATGGTACGTTCTGCAATTTTTATCAAACCGAACCTACCGCTGCAGATTCGTGAATACCCTACGCCATCGCTGGAGAGTGGCGCTATTCTGGCTAAAGTGCGGCTGGCGACAATCTGCGGATCAGATTTGCACACGTTTCTTGGCAGGCGTGGCGCTGACGCGCCAAGCATACTCGGGCATGAAATCGTCGGCGAAATCGTACAAATGGGCGCCAAAACAGTAGAGGGTATAAATGGCGAAACACTGTCAATCGGTGACCGTATTACGTGGGGGTTAACCACTTCCTGTGGCGATTGCGAGTTTTGTGTTGAACGTGATCTCAGCCAAAAATGCATTCATAGTTTCAAATATGGTCATGCCAATTCAGAAGCACGTCCCCATCTCAATGGTGGCTTCGCACAACACCTTTATCTACGCCCGGGATCAACAATTTTGCGATTGCCGAACAACATAACTGATGCGGAAGCCGCCCCCATAAACTGTGCTTTGGCGACGATCATGCAAGCGGTGGATCGGATACAACTTAAGAAAGGTGAACGCGCCTTAGTACAGGGCGCCGGTATGCTTGGCATCTATGCCTGTGCTGTCCTAAGTAAAGCCGGGTGTTCAGATATTATCGTTACAGATTTCAACACCAAACGACTAGCCATCGCTGAGAAATTTGGAGCGACCCGGACGATTGCTCTGCAAGAAGCAGACCTTGTAGCACTAGCTGATGAATTGAAAGTCGACATTGTGATAGAAGTCTGTGGTGTCCCCTCTTGTGTCGCATTCGGAATTGATGCGCTACAAATTGGTGGACGCTATGTCCTTGCAGGATTTGTCTACCCTGATGCAGATTTCACTGTTGATGGCGCGAAAATTGTGCGAAAGATGCTGACGCTTCATGGGATTCACAATTATCAACCTAAACATCTATTACAGGCAGTTGACTTCGTATCGCGGTATCGTCTCGAATTTCCTTTTGAAGAGTTGGTCTCAGAATACTATTCATTGGATGAAATCAATACAGCCTTTGCTGTTGCACAATCTGGCAAAGTGATCCGGGTGGCAATCAAGCCCAATAGTTGAGGCATGGTTATCAATTAATATAAGGTCGGACCGCCCGTGGACAGAAGTAGATTTCCTAGTTCGACGGTGGCGAAGACGGTGATCGGTTTGACAACCCGCCTGATTGCAAAAGTCACCACTCACCTGTTTAAGCATATCTTGCGTCTTCACTATCATATTGATGATCAGACCTTTCAATGCTCAAGCAAATTCAAATCAGACGCAACATATATTATATTGTTCTTGTATACTCGCATTACCTTTACTTTACTTCTTGCTTCCTCCATCTGACCCGATACAACTTCGCCATGCTGGAGGCTAGTTGGGGACCTGGCTTCCATTTGGCACAGTACATCTGAATCAGCTCTCATAAGGTCAAGTTTCTGCCGCATTCGTGATCTTCAGCACCAGCGGATTGGGCCAAGTCCGGTTGTTGTAGAGCCGCTGCGTCCGGCAGAAGGTGATGTTCAGTTTGTCGTCATCCTGTTGCCATCGCGTCTTGGGATCGACCTCCGGCTGATACTCCAGCACCGTTCCCGATTGTCCCAGCACTTCTATTTCCGTGCCCTCGGTGGCGCGCACGCTCTTCAAAGTCAGTGTACGCCACTCGCCCATCTCCAACGGCGGCTGCGTGTCTAAGGCGTAGACAGTCCGCGCCTCCGCGTCCCAGGTGAAGTAAATCCTATCTTCATGGGTGACATGCCAGGGGCGCACGGCGCGCGTCGCTTCGCCATTGACGAAGTTCCAGAGTCCGATTTCGCGGACGCGGTCGTCCATATTGCGCGGCAGCAGCCCATCGCCGTCGGGTCCGCCGACGGCCAGCAGCAGCGTGCCGCCGCGCGAACGGATGTCGATGAGCAATTCAATCAACTCGCGTCCCGTCTTTAAGGCGTCGTTGCCCGCTTTATATTGCCACTGCGTGCCGATGGTGTAGTGGGCTTCAAAGGGACCGCGCACTTCATCGCGGCGTTCCTGCTCCGGCGTGATGATGCCACCGCGCGTGATCATGATGTCGCGGTTTAGGTTCCAGGAGTACTCGACCAGCGAGCGCGTGGCATCGCGGTAGCCATCGAAGCACAGTATGTCGGGCTGGTAGCGCTCTACCAACTCACGAATCTGCGCTTTGTCATATTCCAGCAAGTCGGCGTTGTATTCGGGATTGGCGTAGTCGTGAGCGCGCGCCGGCGCCTGTCCGCGCCGCCACTGGAAATAGGCGTCATCGGGCGAAAAGTACAAGCCAAGCGGCAGATCAACCTCGCGCAGCGCGTCGGCGTACTCCCGCAGTACGTCGGTACCGAAAGCCGTGTTCAGCACGTTGAAGTCGGTTGTGGCGGTATCCCACATGCAAAAGCCGTTGTGATTCTTGGCGGGGACTGTCACGTAATCAAAGCCGCAGAGCTTCGCCAGGCGCGCATACCAGCGGGCGTCGAATCCGCGCGGATTGAAATGGGCGGGCAGCTGAGTGAAATAGCGCCGCAGATAATCAGCTGATGCGCCGATGACCGAATGGGCGTTGACCATGCCGAAGGGCGCGTCAACCGTCCAGTAGAGGTACATGCCCAGCGCCATATCCTGATACCAGGCGAGGCGTTCCGGCGTATTGCGCATGGCGGTGTAGACGCCCTGCGACGCGCGGTCTTGTTCTTGGTTGGTCGCTGGCGTCATTGATTTGCCTTTCCACCTCGCCGGTATACGCGCAGCGCGTTTAAGCCCAGCACGCCCGCCATTTCTTCCTCAGACAAGAAATCACAGTGCAGCAGGACGTAATTCAGCAATTGGCGATAGGTCCCACTCGTCAGCAGGCCCGGCGCATCGGTTCCCCACATGATCTTCTCGGCGCCGATCAGCTCCGCCGCGCGCCAAATGTAGTCCCGCGCCAATTGATAGGGATATTCATCGTAGTCGGGAGAATAGGCGGGCAGCGCTGACAGATCAAAATAGACGTTTGGCTTTCGTCCCAACAAGATTTGCTGCCGCCATTTTTCGTTCATTTCAGAATCCCGGCTTTGGTCGATCGGCGGCTGCGCCAAGTGGGCAATGACAATCGTCAGTCCAGGATAACGCTCGGCGATGGCGGCGACCGCCTCGGTCTGATAAGCCCGGCTGCCTATTTTGCCCAGGTCGAAGGTGATGACCAACTCATCGCGCTGCGCCCTTTCGTAGATCCAGTCGAATTCGGGCGTGTCGACGCGCAGACTCGGGTAGAGGCCGGTCAAGCCGGTCGGCTCGGTCAGTTCAAACTTGACGATGCGCAATCCATACTCTTCGACGCATTGCTTGAATTGCCCTTTGACATCGGGCGCCAGCGGATCAGGCGCAAAGGCGCCAACAAAGCGATCGGGAAAACGCGCGACGGCAGCGGCGACATAAGCATTCGCTTCGCCATAGAAGGGACCTTGGAGCAGAACCGCCCGTTCGACGCCCGCCCAATCCATCTGCGCCAGCAGCGCCTCAACCGGGAAACTTGTCCTTTCGTGGAATGGCGGCAGCAGTTGAATCGTCTCTTCTCCCCAGCGCACTGTGCCCCAGGGCAGCGAGCGCGTCGGACCGCGGGCGGTCATCCCGCGCACGGTGGTCATGATATGGGCGTGAGCGTCGATGATCAAAGTTGCAGCCCTAGGTTACCGCGTGGTTGCCCCATGAGGCTCATTCCGGCTTGATGCCCAAGTCGCCAGACTTTAGCGTCGGTCATGCAAGCGCTCCCCCTCCGTCGGTCAGTGTCTACGCGACCCTGATGCTTCGGGGAGGGGCCGGGGGGAGGGGTTGATTATCCCGTCAGTCCGGTAATCTGGCGCGCTTCTTCCGGCGAGGCGATCTCGCGGCCGACCTCTTTGGCAATGCGCACCGCCCGCTCCACCAACTCGGCATTGCTCTTGGCGTAGACGCCTTTCTCGATATAGGGGCAATCTTCCATGCCGACGCGCACGTTTCCGCCGATGGCAATAGCATGCGCGATCACCGACCAATAGACTTCGGGCGCCATGCAGCTCATGCTCCAATTCATGTTCCCCGGCAGGTGATCGACCATGAACTGAATGCCTTTGGCTGAAGGCGGCGTCCAGCTTTGACCGGGCCAGCCAAAAAACAGCGTCCCCCACAAGGGATCGGGCAGCAGCCCCAGTTCATCCTCGCGCTGGTCGCCAACCCAGAACTCGCCCGCGCGCACCTTCTCGATCGCCCAGAAGGCGCCGGTGCTGAAACATTCGATCTCCAGCTTGACGCCGTTCTCATTCGCCAAGCGAGCGTATTCCCGCAGTTCGGAAATGGGATGAATCGAATAGCAGTACCCAGCGGGCGGATGTTCCGGCACTGGCTGAAAATACTCGTCATGCGAATCGAAATTGATTGAACTCATGTCGGGTCTGAGCTTCTGCCAAAGTTCAATCTTCTGCTCCAGGCGAATGCTCGCCAAGCCAAATTGCACGACCGCCTCGCCAGTCTCGCGGATGCGCTCGGTGATCTCCGCCCAGCCATCCATGATCGGAATCTGCAGCAACCGGCCGTCTGGCTGAATTTCGGTGTCGCTGACGTAGGATCCGTGCACGTGGCAGATCGAGGCGCCCGCGTTGATGGCGCGCACGTATTCATCGGCGACGCCGGTTGGGTTATCCGGTTTCGGTCCATGCGGATTATGCGGAAAGGTCAAGGTCGTGTCGCAGGTGACGGTGATAACCAGCTTTTCCATGATTGGGTCTCCTAATTCAGAAACTAATGATAATGGCGGGCGACCTGATAGGTCGCGTAGACACTGACCGCCGGTCGCCCCAGTTTACGTTGCGAGACCACCCCTCACCCCCCGGACCCCTCTCCCACAAGGGGAGAGGGGGAGATGCGACGAAACGGTAAGCGAGGTATTTTGCGTGGGCGGCGGTACTGCCGCGCGTGTGTCTACAATTTTCGCCATATTGGTTTAATCAAAGGTCAAAACTATGCGGCCCGTGACGCCGCGGCGGAGCTGCGCCAGCGCTTCGTTGACCTGATCGAGCCTATAGGTTTGGCGCACGATCGAGCGCAGCGCTCCGGTTGAAAACAGTTTGAGGCAGCGGCTGAGGTCTTGGCGTCGCCCCGCGCGCGTTCCGATGACTTCTTTTTCGTTCTGCGCCAATTCCAGCCCCGAAAGCGGAAAACGTTCGTGCGTATAACCAATCACCACCATCCGTCCGCCGCGGCGCAACGAGGCGAATCCAGCGCTCATCGTGTCTTCTAAGCCCACAACATCAATAACGCGATCAACGCCTATGTCTTCGCTCAGCCCCTGCACGCGAGATACAAGCGCGTCGCCGGTATCATGCAAGAAGTGAGACGCGCCCTGCTGCCGCGCCCAGTCATCCTTTGCAGCATCAACATCCGCCGCGATCACCTCGACGCCGCCCGCCACCAAAAGCTGCGTCACCATCGAACCGACGCCGCCGATGCCGATGACCAGGACTTTGTCGCCAATCGTCACCTGCGCACGATCAACCGCGCGGGCAGCGGTCATGCCGGCGTCGCAACAGGTCGCGCCATCGACGAAATCCACATTATCGGGCAAGCGAATCAACTGCTGCGCTGGAACGCAAACGAATTCGGCGTAACCGCCCGGCATATCAAGCACGCCGACTACTCCGCCCATGTTTAGGCAGAGCTGATCGCGATAGCTGCGGCAATAAATGCAGCGATTGCAGGTGACGAAATTGTAGACAGCGACGCGATCGCCCGGCGCAAACTCAGTGACATCAGCGCCGACAGCTGCGACCTCGCCAGCAATCTCATGCCCCATAATGAAGGGCAATGCTGGTACGTAGCCGAATCCATCCAACAGTTTCAGGTCGGTGCCATCGATGCCGCAGGCGCGCACATGAACCAGCACATCACCCTGCGCAGGCTGCGGCTTGGGCGCCTCCTCAATCGACAGTCGCTCGCCGAAGGAGCGCAGCAACGCCGCTTTCATCAGCCGTCCTCGCGCGCTATTCCAATTTCCAGCAGCGCCTCGCGGTAGATCGGCAGTCCCCAGATATAGCCTTGATCCGGCGCCGGATAACCATACATATCGAGGGTCGAGGTGCCAGCGAAACCGATATCGACCAGCGCTTGGTTCATCGCCGCCAGGTCAAGCAGGCCTTTGCCCGGCGGGTAATGCAGCTCGCTGGTCACAAGATCGGTGTCGGAATAATGCAGGTGCTCAATCCGTGAACCCAAATCGTAAATGGCGCCCACATAGGTCTGCGGCTGGCCCACGCCATAATGACAAAAGTCGAAGAGGATACCGAAATGGGCGCGATCCAATTGGTCGCAGAGCGCCTTCATAAAGTCGTTATCCATGCCGAGGGTGAAGGGGTGCGGCTCGGCAGTGAAGCGGACGCCTTTCGGCCGCGCATAGTCGATCGCTTCGGTGAAGAGGCTGACCAGCACGGCAAGCAAATCGGAATCAGGTATGTCGCTGTCGGCGGGGCGTACGCCTTCCCAGACCATCACATCTTCGACGCCAAGCTCCAGGGCATAATCCACGTCGGCCTTCAAGCCAGCCAATGTGCGGTCGTAATTCTCCTGCGCCCCGAAGGGTTGGAAGTAGTCGGCGCCGACGGCATTCAAGCCCCAAAGTTCAAGTCCAAGCCCGGCGGCGAATTCGCGGAACTGTCGCAGCAAGAGCGGCGTACGACAGCCTTCCAGATGCGGCGGCCACATCTCCACCGCATTGCAACCGGTCGCCGCCAAGCGCTGGCAGGCTTCTTCCGCCGTATAATGCTGATATGTGATCGAGTTTCCACAGAGACGCATCAGCCAAGCTCCTTACAGGTCGACGCCAATTTCCGCCGCCAGATCATTAAAGGCGCGCCACAAACTGTCCGGCAATTCGATTCCCTCACGTTGACGCCGCTGCGCCGATCGGTATTCGGGCTCGCCGGGAAATAGCACTTCGTCCACGCCGGCGCGTGGCTGCGAGGACTTGACATGGGCGATGAGCTCGCGCGTGCGCCGCTTGAACTGGTCGATATCTTCGAAGGCGGCGATATTCATCACCTGGAATAAGACGCCATTGCCATGGGTGACGGCTTCTTCACTGACGTATCCGGCGCCGCTCAAGCCACCAGCCAGCATCTCGATCATGACACCGAGCGCATAACCCTTATGCCCAACCGGTCCGCCCAAAGGCAAGAGGCCGCCAGCCGGCGGACCGTAGAAGTCCTGCGGGTCACGCGTGGGCTTGCCTTCCGCGTCGATGATCACATTTTCCGGCAGCTGGGCGCCGCGAAATAGATGATCGCGCAGCTTGCCCTCGGGCATGACCGAAGCGGTGATATCCACCAGCACGGGAAAATCCAACCCACTGGGCGCGGCGAAAGCCAGCGGCGTCGGCGTGAAGCGGCCCTCGATCCCGCCCCAGGGCACAACGCTGCCGTCGCCGCCCGTTTGCGAATTCACATAGGCGGTAGCGATCATATCGCGTTCGGCCGCCATCACCACATATTCGCCCAGCCTCCCAATATGTGGGCAGTTGACCAATGCCACCATGCTGATGCCCTGCCGCGCCGCGACCTCAATCGCGCGCTTCATTGCGGCTTTGGCCGCAACCTGCCCCCAGGTTCGCTGCGCATCCAGGAGCGCGGTGGCGCCGCTCTGGCGCAGCGTCACGACATCGGCTGACATGTCGATATAGCCGTCGCGCGCGAACTCGACGTATTGCAGCAGGCGCATGAAGCCGTGCGAATCGTGGCCTGCCAGGTTGGCGTTCAGGAGCGTTTCCATCACCCAGGCTGAGCGCTCCGGCGGCGAGCCAATCGCGTCTAGTATAGCCGTGCCCAATCGCTTGAGCCGATCCACTTGAAACTTGGGCATCAGGACGCTCCCTTCGCTGCCTCGTGAAAGACATCCAGCATCGCGCGCGCGCCCGCCATTATGAGACCTTGATCGGACGCAATCGGGATCACATGCATGCCCTGTTTCAGCAGATTCGACCAGCCGAAGGGGCTGCTCTCGTCGGCATCGGGCGAGCGGCCCGACATCAACGGCATGCCGGCGGCGCGCGCTTTCGCCGCCACGTCGTCGATCGTCGCGATCACGCGCGGGTCATCAAAATGAGGCAGCAGACCCATGCTCGCGCTTAGGTCGACCGCGCCGATCATGCAGGCGTCCAAGCCTTCGACATCCAGCACGGCATCGAAATCGTCCACCACTTCGACTGTTTCGACCATAATAACTACAATGGTCGATTCGTTTGCTACCGCCAGGTGTTCTTTCTCCTCGAGTCCATAGCGGCTGGGGCGGCGAGGACCGGTGCCGCGGATGCCTATCGGCGGATACTTGCATGCCACGACCGCCCGGCGCGCTTCCTCGGCGTTATGGATATGCGGCACGATGACCCCGGCCGCGCCCATATCCAGCACGCGCTTGATGTGGACCGGGTCGTTGCCCGGCACTCTCACGATAGTTGGCGTGTCCCCGAGGGCGATCAGTAAATTCTGCAAGCCGCCCAGGTCCAGCGCCACGTGCTCGGTGTCGATGGCGACCCAATCCAGGCCGACATCGCCAACCATTTCGGCGACCGTAATGTCGGTCAGCATCATCCACATGCCGGCGCTAGGTTCGCCGCGGCGCCATTTCGTTTTTAATTCGATTGCATTCAAGGTTTCCTCGTTTCCCGGTGGTCATGGGCAAAGGTGGTACAAGCGGGCGACCTACTAGGTCGCCCCTACAATTTTCGATTATTGTGGCGTGTTCATTCTAACTGCCCACATTATCTCGTACCTTATTTGGAATTCAGTAGTAGCGAGCGCTCGCTGTCGGCGTCAAAGAGGTGCATCTGACCGGCAGCGAAATGCAGGTAGCAATTTTCACCGACGGCGACGGATTCCAGCGCGTCGACGATCACGCCAAAGAGCTGCTCGGCGGCACGGACAAATATCAGGTCGCGGCTGCCTAGCGCTTCTACCAGCTCCACTTCGCCGCGGACGCAAATCTCGCCCGGTTCCGCCGCCAGTTTGATCGCTTCGGGCCTGATGCCCCAGATGACACGATTCCCAGTCATTTTCGCCACACCAGCGCGAAAGCGCTCCGGCAAGGACAAGTCGAAGCCCGGCAACCGAAGTCGGTAACCACCCGCCTCGTCGCGGGAGACCGCGCCCGTCCACATATTCATGCTGGGCGTGCCGACGAAATTGGCGACGAAGGCATTGCGCGGGGCAAAATATACCTCGTGCGGACTGCCCACCTGCTGGATATCGCCGTTGTTCATCACGATGATTTTGTCGCCCAGGGTCATCGCTTCTTCCTGATCGTGGGTGACGAAGATGAAGGTGGCGCCGGTATCCTGATGCAGCCGCTTGATTTCGGTGCGCAGCTGCACGCGCAGTTTCGCATCGAGATTAGACAGCGGCTCGTCCATCAGGAAGACCTGAGGGCGCCGCACCATCGCCCGCGCCAGCGCCACCCGCTGCGCCTCGCCGCCGCTGACCTGGCGGACGCTGCGCCCCAAGAGATGATCGATGTTGACCAGCCGCGCCATTTCACGCACAGTGCGGTCAATCTCGCCGCGCTTCATCTTGACCGCATGCAGCGGGAAGGCGATGTTGTCGTAAACATTCATGGTGGGGTACATGCTGAAGTTCTGGAAGACCATCGCCACGCCGCGATCCTTGGGCGCCAGGTTGGTAATATCGCCCTCGGCAATGGTGATGCGCCCGCTGTCGGGTTGCTCCAAGCCGGCGATCATACGCAAGGTCGTGGTCTTGCCGCAGCCAGAAGGACCGAGCAATACCGCCAGCTCGCCTTTTTCGATGACGAGATTAATCTTGTTGACCGCCGCGCGATCGGAATTGGCGAATCGCTTGACCAGGTCGGTGAGAACGACTCTCATGATGCTTGCGCGCCCCAGAATTCCACTTTTGTTCTGCCTTGCTTCTCATTTGCGGGCGACCCACTAGGTCGCCCCTACAACTTCTGCACGCGAACGAATCCGGTAGAAATTAGGAGCGGGCCCTTTATTCCAGGATGCCAAAGGTCAAGCCTTTCACCAGCTGTCGCCGCAAGATAATCGTCAGCACAATGACCGGTACCATGATGATCAGATTAACCGCGAACAAATTGCCCCACTCGACGCGCGTGCGCACGATATAGGTGCCAGCCGACATCGGCAAGGTGCTGGTTCGATTGCCCGCCAGAATCAGCGCCAGGAAGAATTCGTTCCAAGCGAAGATGAAATTAAGAATCGCCGTCGCCACGATGCCGGGAAAAACCACCGGCAGCACAACCCGCCAGAGCGCGCCCAAGCGTGTATAGCCTTCAACCATTGCGCTCTCTTCCATCGCCGCCGGCAATTCTGCGAAATAACCGCGCATCATCCAGATCACCAGCGGCAGCAAGAATGTCTGATAGGTGATGATGAGACCGGGGAAGGTATCGCGCAGGCCGATGCCCAATCCGCGCTCCAGATAGAGGAACATGGCGTAAAAGGGCAAGCCGACCACGATCGGCGGGATCATGCGCAGGGAGATCAGCCATTGCATCAACGCTTTCGAACTGCGAAAGCGAAAACGGGCGAAGGCGTACGCGGCCGGCACACCCAGAATAAGCGCGACTGCAACAGATCCGATCGAGATGATCAGACTGTTGCGCAGGAAGAGCCAACCTTTCCGCGTGAAGAAAACGAATTCAAAGTTCTCCAGCGTCGGCTCGAAGATCCAGGTCGGCGGGCTCGAGACCCAGATGATCTGCGGCTTGAAGGCGGTGACGCTGCCGGCGAGCACGGGAACCAGCACCAGAACCGCCATCACGATCAAGATGACATAAGCCAGCATGCGTTCGGATCTGGGTACGCGCATCACGGCAAGCTCATCAAACTATTCTTACCACCGAGTTAACCGAGTTAAATTGAGGACACAGAGACGTTAAGAATTTCGTTCGATGCTCAGCGTTTGCCGGCGTCAGCAAGCGTAAACGGTGGCTGCGACGGAGTTGCATGTGCCGATACTCTCTGTGTTCTCTTTGCTCTCGGTGTCCTCGGTGGTTGATTTTTACATAATAGATCGTCATCCATTGCGTCATCGTTTTCATGTGCCTTCCTGGGCGCAGGCATCGTCGGTTAGCCGACTTCCACATCGCGATACAAATAGCGGAACATAAGGGCGGAAATCAATCCGATGAACAATAACATCAATATCGATCCGGCCGCCGCCCGGCTCAGTTTATTGAAGGTGAAGGCGGTGCGGTAGAGGTACAGGCTGAGCGTCTCAGTGGTCAAAGCCGGTCCGCCATCGGTCATAACGCGCACCAAATCAAAGGTGCGGAAGGCATCGACCGTGCGCAGCAGCAGCGCCACCAGGATCACCGGGCGCAGCATCGGCAGCGTCAGCCGGCGGAAGATCATCCAGGAAGAGACGCCTTCCAAGCGCGCCGATTCAAAGGGCGCGCGCGGCAAGGTCGCCATGCCCGCTTCGATGATGAGGAACACCAGCGGATACCATTGCCAGATATCCACCAGCACAACCGTGAGCCTCGCCGTGCTCGCCTGCGCCAGCATCGTCTGCCCCGGGATGCCCAGCAGCCCAAGAAACCAGTTGACCAGCCCGAATAGCGGGTCCAGCATCCAATTCCACATCAGCCCAACTACGATCGGCGCCATCGTGATGGGGATGATCAGAATCAGCCGCAGCAACTCTTTGCCGGCGGTCACGCGGCGGATCAACAAAGCCACGCCGAAACCGATGATGAAGGAGCCGCTAACCGAGAAGAATACATAGTAGAGCGTATTGAGCGCGCTCTGGATGAAGTCGTCGTTGCCCAGCATGCGCTCGAAGTTCTGCAAGCCGACGAAGGGACGCGACTGCGAAGCGAAGGTGACGCGAAACAGGGATACACCTGTCGAGAATATGATGGGATAGATGACGACCAGCAGCAGAATGATGAGCGCGGGCGCGATGAAAAACCAGTGCCGATGCCGCTGCGTCAGGTGGTAAAGGCGGGTTGAGTAGGGCTGGTTTGCGTTGTCCAATGCGTCAGAGGCATTCATGCTTGCACAGGTGTTAGATGTTGGCGGGCGAGCCACCGTCTCGCCCCTACAAGAATCTGCGCCTATGATGTGCGTAGGGGTCAGACGGTGGCTGACCCGTTGCCGCTGTGATTCACTGCACCTACATGCACTCGTCGTGCTCAAGGCCGAGCTCGGCGAACTTGGCGCAGACAAAGTCTTCGCGCTGTTCCACCGAAACGTAGGTGAGCCCCTCGTCGTAATAACCGGCGTCTTCGACGATTTCGCGGATGTCATTGTTGGCGTCCACCATCAAGGTCGCCGCGTCGCCGCCGGCCGCCACTTCCTGCAAGGCGCGGCCGATGGCGTTCTCGGCTTCGGGCCACCAGGGTTCGGCCGGGCGCCCAATGCCGACTTTTGCCGCTTCGTAGTTCGCCGTCAGATGCGGCCATTTGGCGACCAAATCAGGATCGGTCAGCACTGAAATGCGATGGCCCGCGCCGGTCTGTTCAGCCAGAATGCGCGAGAACTTCACGCCATGCGCCAGTTGCAAATAATCCCAGGCGATCTGCTTCTGCTCCTCGGAGATATGGGCGTTGATCATGTAGGCGGGTCCAGCCGAAAGCAGCGCCGATTGAATCTCGCCGGTCTCCGGGTTGAGCCAGCCCGGCACCGGCGCGAAGCCGGTATTGGCTGCGACGATCGACGCGTCCGGATCCAGCAAGAGCGGGATCGCCCAACTCTCCGTGCCATACATCGCCACCTTGCCTTGGGCGAAGTTCTGCATCACTTCGCCGAATTGGAAGGACTCGCGTCCTGGCGGCTGCAAGTTCAGCACATCCTGGCCGGCGAAGAACATCGCTGTATCAATCGCCGCTTCCGTATCAAAGAGCGGATTGAAGTTGGCATCGAAGAAATCGACGCCGCGCGAAAAGCCGAAGTGGATCATGTAATCGAAGAGGATGTTGTTGGGCGTGCCGTAGCGATAGTTGAAGCCATAGAGCTCGTCATCGGGCCGGGTGAAGAATGCGCCGACTTCCGCCAGTTCGTCCCAAGTGGCGGGCACGGTGAGTTCGCGCCCGTATTGCTCCACGAAGGCGGCTTGCTCATCCGGGTCTTCAAAGAGATCGGTGCGATAAGCGAACATGCCGACAGCGACCAGCGTAGGAATGCCCACCCATTTCTCCTTCGCCATCGCCACGGTGCCGAAGGCGCGCGTGGTGAAATCTTCCGGATGCGAATCGCCCGGCGCCGCCAGGTAGAAGCGGTCCAGCTCTTCGAGGCAGCCCAGCGCCGCCAACGCGCCAGCCCAGCCATCCTCGACAAACATGATGTCGAAGTCATCGCCACCGGCGGCGCAAGTTGTCTGAATCCGCGGCAGCACATCGCTATGCGCCGCGTTTTCGTAGATCAGCGTGACGCCCGAGGCTTCTTCATACAAGGGATCGAGTATTTCGTGCTGGTAGGCCAGGATCGGCACGACCTCGGTATTGAGGATGCGCAGCTCCTTGCCTTCCCAGGGGCGCGCGCCGGTCTCGGGATCGGTCAGCGGGATGCTGTCCTGCGCCGCAACCAAGGGCAGGAAGAGCGCGGCCACCGCGAGCAGAATCAGAATGCTTTTGAGGTTTCTCATGTCAGTAACTCCTTGACGACAAATCTAATTGGACTTTCGATTCGATATGCTCTATCAAATTCTCTATAGTCGCTGCCTTTCTACTCCAGTAGATGAACATGTCCTCCGTCCGAGCCGACGCGCCGAACTCCTGCCTAATACCAACGCCTTCGAGATAGTAACGCGTCAGTTTGCCGCCGTCAACAAATGCCGGACTACAGGCGCTTGCCACCAATCGCCGCGCCGCCAGATTCATTCAAGGCTGCGCTTCCACATCCCGCCGTCAAGCCGATTTGCTTGCCCCAGGCGGACAAGTTCGCTAGTATTCCGCTCAGGCGCGGTCGCGGATTTAGCGGACAGAATGGTGCGCCCGACGTCGATTTCGATCACGAGTCTTGAGGAAGGAGACAGCTTGATAGGCGGACCGTATCAAATTGACGAACTCGCTGCACAGATGACGAAATTCTTAGCAAAGGGGAGAGGGAAAATGAAGAGCACACTGAAACGATCCATACTGATCTTGGCGCTGGTTGTACTTGGTATGACCGCCGCGGTGACGCCGGCGCAAGACGAAGTGACATTGGGCTTCGTTTACGGTTCATTCGCGCCGCAGGAGAAATGGGAAGCTTATTTTGAAGGCTTCCTCGAGGCGCATCCCAACGTCACCATCAACTATATTCCGGTGCCATTGGACAGTTGGGGCGATTACACGCAGAAAATCGTCACGACAATGCTTGGCGGCGAGCAAGTTGATGTCATCTGGAACGCGATCGAAGCGGTGCCGCTGATGGCGGAACGCGGCGTCCTGCGCGAGCTGGATTCCTTCCTGGAGAGCGACGACGATATGCAGGAGTTCCTCGATGACGCGCATCCCAAGCTGCTCGAAGGGCTGCGTTGGAATGATCAGCAGTATCTGCTGCCCTTTGCCTGGAACACCACGCTGATTTATTACAACAAAGCGGTGCTGGAAGCGGCCGGATTGCCCGAACCACCGCCGGATTGGACCTGGGACGACTTTCTCGAATACGCCACAACCATCACACAAGACAGCGATGGCGATGGCATCAACGATGTTTGGGGCTTCCACCATAATGCCTGGCTCTGGCACCTCGGTCCTTGGCTGGTCTCGAATGGCTCGTTCTTCCTCAACGAAGACTTCACCGAGCCCTGGTACAGCCGGCCCGAATCCATCGAGGCGCTGCAATTCGCCCGCGACCTCATCTGGGAACACAACGTGGGACCGACGGGTTCATTTAACTTCCGGGAAGCCTTTGTCGCCGGCACATTGGGCATGATGATTGATTCACCGGCGGGGCGCCAGCGCTTGATTCCGGCTGGCATGTCCGCTGATGATTATGATGTCGTCTTCTTCCCCACCAAAACGGGCGAAGCCGCCCCCGGTTCTCAATGGGGCACCGACGGTTATGGCATCACGAAAGACAGCCAACACCCGGACCTGGCTTGGGAGATGGTCAAGCATTTGGTGAGCGTGGAAGTCATGTCCAAGCTGCTATCGGGCGAATTTGCTTCTGCCAGCGCGCCCGCCCGGCAATCACTGGCCAGCGATCCGGTCTTGGTCGAAGCCAGCCCCGCCAATTACCTCAGGTTCTACGAGGTGCTGGAGAACGGCCGGACGGTCATCAACGCGCCTTATTTCGCCGAGTTGGCGGAAATCCATGACCGCTATATGTCGCAAGTATGGGCGAACGAAATGAGCGTAGAAGAGGCGGCCGCCAATATCCAAGCCGATATGGAAGCGGTCATCGCGGACAGCTAGCATTGAGCAAGGGGCGGGGTGGCTTGCTTCATCCCGCCTCATCACCGCCCCGGCCAAGTTCATCAACAGCTCGCAAAACGCCGCGATGCTTGGCTGGTCATCAGTTCCAGAATATGTATCAGCGCGCAGTCGCCGCAGAAGCAGGAGGCTGCCATTTTAGCGCGCCAAGCCATCGCTGGCTGGAATCGGTTCAACAGCATACGAGCGCGGGAAGCAATCGCCGGCTATTTCTTCATTCTGCCCACGCTGCTCAGTTTTCTGGTTTTCTTTCTCATCCCGACGATTTCGGGTTTCGGCATATCCTTTTTCGAATGGGATTTCTTTTCCGAACCCGAATTTGTGGGCTTGGCAAATTTCATCGAGCTTTCCCAAGACAAGCTATTCCTCATCACCTTGCGCAACACAGCGCTCTTCGCCCTCTTCGCCACCGCTGGCAATGTCGGCTTGGGCATGTTCATCGCCATCGGCATCAACAGCATAAAATGGAACTGGCTGCGCGCCTTCCTGCGCACCGCCTATTTCATTCCCTTTGTCATCTCGACCGTGGTGGTCGCTCTGATGTTTGGCTTCCTCTTGCAAGAGAGTACCGGCGTCGTCAATTATTATCTGACGCGCCTGGGCATCGAGCGGATACCCTGGCTGTCTTCATCGGCATGGGCTTTTCGCTCTGTCGTCCTCATTGATATCTGGAAACATGTCGGCTTTTTCACGCTGATTTTCCTCGCCGGATTGCAGGCGATCCCAGGCGAGCTTTACGAAGCGGCTCTGGTGGATGGCGCCGGGCGCCGCGTGAGGCTGACTCGCATCACGATTCCGCTGCTGACGCCCTCGTTGTTCTTTTCGCTGATCATCGCCCTAATCGGGGCGTTCCAGGTGTTTGAGTCCATGTTTGTGCTGACCAATGGCGGACCAGGCGATGCGACAAGAACGGTCGTCATGTATCTCTATCGCGAGGCTTTCGGCAGCTTTAACATGGGCTATGCCGCCAGCATGGCAGTGGTGCTCTTCGTCATCATTTTGCTCTTGACCGTCACGCAAGTGCGGCTGGGAGACCGCTGGGTCTTCTACCGCTAATCATTGGTATTGGTCTTCTATGACGATCGCGGCGTATTCATACGGCAATTCGGCGTTACAGGACAAGCTAAGACACAATTTTGGCGCCTACTTGACCAACGTTCTGCTCGCGCTTCCGTTGATTCTCGGTTCGCTTCTAATGTTTGCCCCGCTGATTTGGGCGGTGTCCTTTTCTTTCGGCCAGCCCCACGAATTCTTCAAGCTGCCGCCGCCGGTCATCCCAAGCGCAATTCGCCTGGACAACTACGAGGGCGTGTTTGAACGGGTTGACTTCTTCCGCTTCTTCCTCAACAGTGTAGCCGTCACCGCCTGCGTAACGATTGCGCAGATCATCACCTGCAGCATGGGGGGATTCGCCTTTGCGCGCTTGCGCTTCCCGGGCAAGCGCATCATCTTCATACTCTTCCTGGCGTCGATGATGGTGCCGCAGCATGTCACCTTGATCCCCGTCTTCATCATCATCCGCGGCCTGGGCCTGTACAACAACCTAGGCGCCTTGATTGTGCCCTACGCCACCAGCGTCTTCGGAACATTTCTGCTGAAGCAGTTTTTCGAGACGATTCCGGACGAGTTGGAAGATGCCGCCAAGATCGATGGCGCCGGCTTCCTGCAAATCTATTGGCGCATCATGCTGCCGCTGGCTGGTCCGCCGCTGGCGACCCTGGCCATTCTTACCTTTAACAGCTCCTGGAATAACTTTTTCTGGCCGCTGATTTTCATCAATTCAGCTGAAAAGATGACATTGCCGCTCGGCATGATATACTTACGCGGTCAAGACGGGGTGACGAATTCCGGCGTATTGATGGCGGCGATCGTGCTGAATCTTCTTCCCGTTCTAATTTTCTTTATGATCTTTCAGCGGCGGCTGGTGGAAGGCGTCACCTTGAGCGGGCTGAAAGGCGCCTGAATCAATCCAGCCCTATGCCGCATACCGTAAGCACGCGATTCGATGTGAAGGGTGAACCGATGAAATACCACGAAGGAATCCGAAGCTATAACCACACAGCCGCTGCCCTGGCATTTCCGCTGGGCGGGGTCGGCACCGGCAATGTTTCGCTCGGCGCGCGTGGCGAATTGCGCGATTGGGAAATATTCAACCTGCCGGCCAAAGGCAATACGCTGCCGTTGACATTCTTCGCGCTCCGCTGCAAGCAAGCGGGGCACGAACCTAAGATGCGCGTGCTCGAAGGACCGCTGCAAGCGCCGCACACGCCATCACACGGTTACCATCCGCTGATGAGCTTGGGTGGCTTGCCGCGCTTCAAAGGCACGACTTTCCGCGGGCAATACCCTTTCGCCAACATTGAGTTTCACGATGCGAATTTGCCAGTCTCGGTTTTGCTGGAAGCCTATACGCCCTTGCTGCCGCTCAATCCGGAAGACTCCGGCATTCCCGGCGCTATCCTGACCTACACCATCAGCAACCGGACCGATGACGCGGTCGAGCTCACCCTTGTCGGCAGCTTGACCAACCCGGTCGGCAACCTGCGGCCCGACAAGTTTCGCAACGAAGCCCGCGTCGAGTTCGGAACTCCCGTCAACCGCTTCCGCCAAGACGAAGACCTGCGCGGCTTGCTGCTAACCAATCCCGCGCTTGCCGCTGACGATCTGCATTACGGCAGCGTCGCCCTCGCCACCGATCACAGTAGCGTGACCTACAAATGCAGTTGGCTGCGCGGCGAATGGTGGGATTATCTGCATGACTTCTGGGACGATATCAAGGACGATGGCTTGCTGGAGGACCCGCCTGATGACGCGCCGGGCCCACGCATCGCCGCCGCCTCGCTTGGCTTGGTTGACCGCCTTGATGCCGGCGAAAGCAAGAACTTCCGTTTTCTGCTGACCTGGCACTTCCCCAACCGCCCCGCCACCTGGGACCTACGCATGCTCCCGGGCATGGGCGTCGACGAGGGCGATGTAGGCATCATTCGCAACCACTACGCCACGCGCTTCGATGACGCCTGGGACGCGGCGCGCTACACGCTGGATAATCTGCCACGCCTGGATTCGACCACGCGCCAATTCCACGACGCCTTGTTCGATAGCTCGCTGCCCCCGGTCGTGCTGGACGCCGTCTCCGCCAATATCGTACCGGCCCGCAGCACGACCTGCTTCTGGCTGGAGGACGGCCGCTTTTACGGTTGGGAAGGTTGCTTCGACGACTCGGGCTGCTGCGCCGGCACTTGTACCCACGTCTGGAGCTATGCCTATACCATCGCCTACCTCTTCCCCTCGCTCGAGCGCGAGATGCGCAAGATCGAATTCAATGTGGAAACGGCTGACGATGGCGCTATGAAATTCCGCAGCTATGGCACTTTCCATGCTCATGTCATCGACGCCGTGCGCGCCGATGCCGCCGTCGATGGGCAAATGGGCTCTATCCTGCGCGCCTATCGCGAATGGCAGTTGAGCCGCGATGACGACTTCCTCGCTGAAATCTGGGAGGGCATCAAACGCGCCATTGGCTTCGCCAGCGCCTACTGGGACACCGACAACGATCATGTCCTCGACGCCGTCCAGCATAATACCTACGACATTGAATTCCACGGTCCCAATCCCTTGAGCAGCATCTATTATCTCGCGGCCGTGCGCGCGGTTGAAGAGATGGCGCGCGCATTGGGCGAAGGCGAGTTGAGCGCGCGCTGCCGCCAAGCCTTCGAAACCGGCAGCGCCAACCTTGACGACATGCTCTGGAATGGCGACTATTACATCCAGAAACTCGACGATGAAAACGCGGTCAAATACCAGCACGGCGAGGGCTGCCTGTCCGACCAATTGCTGGGGCAACTGCACGCCAGCCTGCTGGGCTTGGGTAATCTGCTGCCCGCCGAGCATGTGAAGACGGCGCTGAAATCGATTCACCAGCACAACTTCAAGCGCGATTTCAGCGAGCACGACAATTGTCAGCGGGTGTACGCCCTGAACGATGAAGCGGGCTTGCTGCTCTGCTCCTGGCCCGATGGCGGGCGCCCGCGCCTGCCCTTCCCCTACGCCGATGAGGTCTGGACCGGCATTGAGTATCAAGTTGCCGCCCACCTCATTTTTGAAGGCTGGGTGGAAGAAGGGCTTGAACTGGTGGAAGCGCTGCGCGAGCGTCACGATGGCGTACGGCGCAACCCCTGGAACGAAGTCGAATGCGGCAATCATTACGCCCGCAGCATGGCGAGTTGGGCGCTGCTGTTGGCGCTGAGCGGCATGCAGATCGACGCGGAGAGCGGCGCGGCGATATTCTCGCCAGTCCCCGATGTGTTGACGAAGGACGAGCCCTTCAAGGTCTTTTGGTCGGATGGGCGAAGCTGGGGCGTCTATGCGCAAATCTGGGATGCTGAGAGCGAAAGCTGGAATGGCAGTTTTGAGGCGCTGGGCGCGGCTTCCTAAAATCAATAACCCGCGCCTTAAGGGCGAGTCGCCGCCTCGCCCCTACGGAATCACGTAGCTTTGTATCGTGGATGGTGAGGTGATGTAGATGTCGCTGATATATTATACGCATGGGCGGCGCGACCAGATGAAGGTGGCGCTGACCTTCGACGATGGACCCAATCCGCCGCGCACCGACCAGGTCATGGAGATTCTCGATAGCCGGCGCGCGCGCGGCACTTTCTTTGTGCTGGGCAAGTGGGTGGACCGTTATCCCGTAGCCTTCCAGCGCATCGTCGCCAAGGGGCATTGCGTCGGCAATCACAGTTACCTGCACGAGGCGCATCTCGGCGATTTCGACCGCGCCGAAGCGGCGATCGGCAACCTGCTGGGCCGCCCGACGCGGTTTCTGCGCGCCCACTACTTCAACTTCTTCACTTGTCTTTATTCGCCGGTGGCGATGTCGCGCGAGATGAAGATCGTCGACGCCGATGTCAATCCGGCCGACTTCGCCAAGACCGATCCGCAGGCGATCGTCGACGCCACGCTGAACGCGCCGTCGCTCGCGGGCGGCTCCATCGTCGACCTGCACGATGGCCGCGAGTTTGACGATGACGCCAGACGACTGGCCAGTCCGCTGCCGATGATCGAAGCGCTGCCCGCGATCGTCGATGGCTTGCAGTCTCGCGGATTTGAATTGGTCGGACTCGATGAGATGGACTTGGTCGATCCGGTCGAGTGGAAGCCCGATGAGCGGGGCAACTTCGCCTCGGCGGAAGTGCGCGCGGCGATCGAGGGACTGGGCGGGAAATCCACCTAGCCGCTCGCGGCCGTTCATCGCCAGCCTGCGCCGGCGAATCGCGAATATTTGACAAGCAATCTTAGAAACGCTACAGTTCGTTCTGTCTTCTGAGAATTAGACTTCATGAATTGTGATCATGTCGAAGATTACCTCCCAAATTATTAGACGCGATCTCGATCCAAAAAGCTGCCAATTCCACTGCGCCAACGCGCAACCGGGGATCTAATGGCCGCGCCCCAAGCACAGCTTAGGCAAGACGCCGTCGATCACGCCAAGCCCGAACCGCTGCTGATCGCGCGCAATATCAGCAAGGCATTTGGCCACGTGCAAGCGCTGAGCGACGCCTATATTGATGTTTACGCTGGCGAAATCGTGGCGCTTGTCGGCGACAACGGCGCTGGCAAATCGACGCTGATCAAGGTCTTGTCTGGCGCGCATCGCCAAGACGCCGGCGAAATAATCGTTCGCGGACAGTCCGCTACCATCAACAACCCGAACGACTCATTTGATCTCGGCATCGCCACGGTCTATCAGGATCTGGCGCTGCTGCCGTCGCGCGATGTGGTGGCGAACCTATACGTGGGGAGGGAGCTCACCAATAAGGGCATCCTCGACCGGCGCAAAATGACCGAAGAAGCCAATCGCGTCGTCCGTCAGCTGCGCACCAATCTGCCTTCGGTGCATACGCCGGTGCGCTTCTTGTCCGGCGGTCAGCGGCAAGCGGTGGCTATCGCCCGCGTTGTGCACTTTGGCGCCGAAATCCTGCTGCTCGACGAACCGACGGCAGCGCTGGGCGTCAAAGAGTCACATGAAATGTTGACCCTGATCGAGAACCTGAAAGAGCAAAACAAGGGCATCATCGTCGTCAGCCATAATCTGGCGCATGTCTTTCGCATTTGCGACCGCATCACCGTGCTGCGCCACGGGGAGACGGTTGGCACGCTGGTCAAAGAGGAAACCAACTCAACCGAAGTCGTGCGTCTGATCACCGGCGCCGACCTCTTGTGACTCAATCCTGGATTCGGTCCTCCGCCTGCCTAACGGAGCGCAGTTATGACAGCCATCTTTGACAAAATCAAGCCGCCCGAAAACACGACGGAAGAAGACTCGCGGCTGCGGCGCTGGCTTATGCAGCGCGAAGTGCAGCTCTTGCTGGTGTTGGTCGTCTTCACCTTGCTCGTGCGCGCTGGCGGCGCGAAAGGTTTCCTCGGACCGACGCATTTTCCCATCTTCCTCTCCCAGGTAGCGCCCGACATGCTGGTGGTGATCCCGATGGCGATGTTGTTGATCGGTGGCATGTTCGACCTGTCGGTGACCGGCGTCGCCAACCTCAGCGTGGTCTTGGTCGGCTGGACCTTCTCGCGCCTGCTGGGCACAATGGACGATACCCTTCTCATCATACTGGTGGTGGCGATCGGCTTGACGGCGGGCTTGATCGTCGGCGCGATCAATGGATTGGCGGTCACGCGCTTGCGTATGAATCCACTGATGACCACCCTGGCGACCTGGTGGATGGCTCAAGGCGCCGCCACTGGCGTCGCTGGCGGCGAATCGCGCCACAATTTCGTCGGTTCTTTCCGTGATATCGCCCGTTTTCAGCCCCTGCGCGATTTGGGAGAGGCTTTCCCCTTCCTGCAGGAAATGCGGATCAGCACCTTGCCGATGCCAGTTTTTTATGCGGCGATTGTGATATTCCTCGGTTGGCTCATCCTGACGCGCACGCGTTTCGGCTGGCATATCTTCGCCACTGGCAGCGATCGGCAAGGCGCGGCGCTCAACGGGGTCAATATCAATCGCGTCACTTTGATCGGCTTCGTCGCCACCGGCGTCGCGGCTGCCATGTGCGGCATCGTCTGGGCCAGCCGGCTTACGTCAGCGCCGCCCAATACGCTTGGCGGCTTGGAACTGCGCGTGATCGCCGCCGCAGTGATTGGAGGCGCAGCCCTAACCGGCGGAGAAGGCAGTGTGCTCGGCGCGGTGCTTGGCTTGTTCTTCATGCACATGATCCGTAGCGCAACCATACAGCTGGGCTTGCCCGTTTACTGGGAGTTTTTCGTATTGGGCGCCGTTCTTTTCACCGCCGTCGCCTTTGACGCCTGGACCAAAGGGCGAGCAGACACTCAATAATGACCAGCAGGTTCTGATTGCGCAGTACGCCGTGGTAAAGCCAGGGAGAACAACAATGTCCCGTCATCGGCGGGCTTCGCTTAAGAAGGGGGCAGATGTACGACCGACTGGCATCTGTATCGTCGGCGCGGAGGATTTCACAGCAGATCTCGTTTCCACAGACTTGATCGCAAATCCCGCGCGTCTCAACTGAATTCTGCAGGAATGAAGCATTTCTAGGAGAGCATAATGAAGAGGTTAATGGTGCTTTTGGTCGTATTCTCGCTTTTGGCTGGCGCCTTCGTAACCGTGGGAGCGCAAGACGAGGATGTCTACTATATGGTAGGCGGCAATCTGGGGCATCCCTGGTGGAAGCAGCACTTTGAAGGCATTGAAGTGGCGGCTGAGTGGCTCGGCATCAATGTCGAGATCGTTGGTCCGCCGCCCACTGATGGCATCGCCCTGGAGCAAATTAAACTGCTGGAGGAGATCGTCGCCAAGCCCAATACCGCCGGCATCATGATGATCGGATTTGATGTCACGCTGATTCCCGAGGTGTCGAAGCAGGCGATGGCGGCCGGCATCCCTTTCATCCAATTCAATGGCGATCTCATCGACAAGAGCGCGCGCCACGCCTTCGTCGGCACCGGTGATTACGCATTCGGTGAATCGGCGGCGCAGTTGGTGCTGGATCGCTATCCCGATGGCGCCAAGATCGGCGTGGTCGCCTTCATCAGCGCGCAGCAGCATCGCGACCGCTTGCAGGGCTTCCAGGAAACTCTCGAAGCATCGGGCCGCGCCTACGAGTTCTTGGAGCCGGTCGATGACCGCGCCTCAATGGACGGCGCGTACAATGGCGCGCTGAACCTGATCGAAGCCAATCCAGACATGGATATCATCTACTCCGGTGATGCCTTTGCCGAGGGCGTGGCTAACGCCGTCAATGACATGGGGCTGATCGACAGCATCGACGTGGTCGGTGGCGACCGCGCTGATTCGCTGCTGCAGGACATCAAAGACGGCAGTGTCATGGGCACGATCGCCCAAGACACCTTCGCCGAGGGCTTCTTCGGCGTGCTCTATATGTATGTCGCGCGTCAAGGGCTGGTCTCGCAGGAAGGCGGGCGCCTCGCCTTGCCCGATACATCGATCACGCAGTCCTTCACCATCACCGCCGAAACGGTCGACTTCTTCCTCGGCGTCGAGCCGGACAAGCCCACTTTGCCGGCCGGCACTGACGGCACCTACTATATGATCGGCGGCAACCTGGGGCATCCCTGGTGGAAGCAGCACTTTGACGGCATTGAAGCGGCCGCCGATTGGCTGGGCATAAATGTTGAGATCGTGGGTCCGCCGCCAACTGATGGCATCGCCCTTGAGCAGATCAAGCTGCTGGAGGAGATCGTCGCCAAGGAAGATACCAAGGGCATTATGATGATCGGCTTTGATGTCACGCTGATCCCCGAAGTTTCCAGGCAGGCGATGGCGGCCGGCATCCCCTTCATCCAATTCAACGGCGACTTGATCGACCGGAGCGCGCGTCATGCCTTCGTCGGCACCGGCGATTTCGCTTACGGTGAATCGGCGGCGCAACTGGTGCTGGATCGCTATCCCGATGGCGCCAAGATCGGTGTGGTCGCCTTCATCAGCGCCCAGCAGCATCGCGACCGCCTGCATGGATTCCAGACGACGCTGGAGGCATCAGGCCGCGCCTATGAATTCCTGGAGCCGGTCGATGACCGCGCCTCAATGGACGGCGCTTACAACGGCGCACTGAACCTGATCGAAGCCCACCCCGATATGGACATCATCTATTCCGGCGACGCCTTCGCTGAGGGCGTGGCTAACGCGGTCAAGGACATGGGGCTGGTTGGCAACATTGACGTGGTAGGCGGCGACCGTGCCGATTCGCTACTGCAAGCGATCAAGGATGGCGATGTCATGGGCACGATTGCGCAAGACACCTTCGCCGAGGGCTTCTTTGGCGTGGTCTATATGTATGTCGCGGCTGAAGGCATCGTCGCGCGCGAAGGCGGGCGCATCGCCCTGCCCAATACCGTGATCACGAAGTCCTTCACCGTAACAGCCGAGACGGTCGACTTCTTCCTGGAGGGCTAACGCTAACGGCGGGTCAGCCATCGTCGTAGGTTGGCGTCGGCGGTCAGTGTCGACGCGACCTACGCTACCTGACCCATACAAACAGAACCTGCAATGGGCTGTAGGGGCGAGACGGTGGCTCGCCCGCCGCAATGCAAACTGTAGGGGCGAGACTTGCTGCGCGTAGACACGGCAGGTCTCTCGCCCTCCCGCCGCAGCGCAATTTGTAGGAGCGATTGACGGGCTGTGTCCACGCGCCCCTGTGAGTCGCCCTCCCTCCCTTGCATCGGGTCGCCCAATAGAAGGACAAATGCCGATGAGATTGAAAGACAAGGTGGCGCTGGTCACCGGTGGCGGACGCGGCATTGGGCGGCATATCGCGCTGCGACTGGCTGATGAAGGCGCAGATGTGCTGGTCAACTACGCCAGCAGCGAAGCCGGCGCCGAAGACATTGCGGCGCAGATCCGCGACAAGGGACGCCGGGCGATCGCGGCGCGCGCCAATATCGCCGAGCGTGAAGATGTCGATGCCATGTTCGAGCGCCTGCTGGCTGAGTTCGGTCGCATCGATATTCTGGTCAACAATTCCGCCATTGATCCGGTCATACCTTTTCTCGATATGACCGATGAGCAATGGGATCGGGTCATCAATATCAACCTCAAGGGCACGTATATGTGTTCCCAGGCAGCCGCCAGGCGGATGGTTGCGCAGGGCGGAGGCGGCAACATCATCATTATCGGGTCCATGCACAGCATGGCGACCTTCCCCGGCATGTTGGCTTATGCCAGCACCAAAGGCGGGCTCAACGCGATGACGCGGGCGATGGCGCTGGATCTATCGCCCCATCGCATCCGCGTAAATTGTGTGATCCCAGGCTCAATTCACGTCGAGAAAGCTTACGAGGTCATCCCCAACTACGATCCGCACATGATGGATGATCAGATCGCGTTGGGCCGCATCGGTTTCGGACCCGATATCGCCGCCGCCGTCGTCTTCATGGCCTCGGTCGACGCCGACTACATCACCGGCACGACTTTGACTGTCGATGGCGGCGTGATGGCGCGCATGGCGCTATGGTTCGACGACCTGGAGACGGTCGAGCGGAAGTACGATGAGTAGCGGCGCGGACGCAACTGCGTTGTACCTAGATAGTCATGCGAATGCTTATCGTGGTTCTACGGCAAAAGAGGGCGAGCCACCGGCTTGCCCGTACGAAGCTCGGATTGTTGTGGGACTTTCAATTAGAGTGCAGTTTTCCACATTACATTTTTGGGTCAACGAGATTCAGCATAAGGGAAAACCTGAGCGATGAATAAAGTCGAACATGTCTTGTCTTTGGGAAATAGATTAGGAGAGGGTCCATTGTGGCGCCCCGACGAGGCTGCGCTTTACTGGGTGGATATCGAGTCCTGCCAAATCTTTCGCTACGATGCCCTAACTGGTCAGCATGAAACAGTGCAAATGGATATCGCCGTGGGCGCCTTGGCTTTTCGTGAATCGGGCGGCTTGATACTGGCGACCGCCAAGGGCTTTGCCTATTGGGATATGCAAGACCGTCAACTGGAATTCATCGCCGACCCGGAAGCGGACAAGCCAGAGTCGCGCTTCAATGACGGCAAGGTGGATCGCCGCGGGCGATTTTGGGCCGGCACCATGACCATTGAAGGCGCTACCAGCGCGCTCTATCGACTGGACGCTGATGCTTCCCTGCGAAAGATGGAAAGCGGAATCACCATCGCCAACGGACTGGGCTGGAGCCCCGATGACAAGACCATGTATTTCACCGATACCATGATCCACACCATATATGCTTACGACTTCGACCTGGAAAGCGGGAGTATCGCGAACCGGCGAGTATTCGTCCATGATCCCGATGTGCCCGGGCTGCCGGATGGATTATGCGTCGACAGCGAAGGCTATGTATGGAGCGCGCGCATTCTCGATTGGCGCATCGTCCGCTTCGACCCGGATGGCAACATCGAGCGTGAGATACGCTTGCCGGTGAAGAACCCGACCAGCTGCGCCTTTGGCGGCGAAAACCTTGACGAGCTTTACGTGACGACGGCTGCTATCGGTTTGACCGACGAAGAAGCGCGAGGGCAACCGCTGGCGGGCGATCTGTTCCGCATTCATACTGGTATCAAAGGGCAGGTTGAGCCCTGCTTCGCCGGCTAGCCATGCAGCAGATTGAGCAGATTTCGTACAAGCATTATGGCTGCTGTTATCGCCTCTACCACGATCTGATTGATCTGCTTGTCACCGGCGAGTTCGGACCACGCATCATCCGCTTTGGATTCATCGACGCGGAGAACGAATTTGCCGAGGTCGACTTTTCGCTAGCCATTTCGGGCCACGGAACCTGGCGGCTGCACGGTGGGCATCGCTTCTGGCACGCGCCCGAAGATATGATTCGCACCTACCTCCCTGACGATGAGCCTGTGCGCCTCGAAGAGCACGGCGATTTCATCCGCGTCAGGCAGCCGGTTGAGCCAAAGACGGGAATATCGAAGGAATTGGATATCTCTCTCGCGCCGGACCGCGCATCGGTGACGGTCGCGCATCGGCTTCGCAATCACAATCTCTGGTCGGTCGAATTGGCGCCCTGGGCGCTCACGGCAATGCGGGAAGGTGGAACCTGCATCCTTCCCTTGCCCGGCAGAAGCGCGCCCCGCCCAGGTGACTTGCCCGCGACAAGCACGATTACGCTCTGGCAATACAGCGACATGTCCGACATTCGCTTTTCCTGGGGTCGCGAAACCATTCGCATTCGACACGACAAAGCCATGGACGCGCCACAGAAAATCGGCGCGCTTGTCACCGATGGCTGGGCGGCTTACCTGCGGCAGGGAAATCTCTTCGTCAAGACCTTCAATTATATCGAGGGCGCGAACTATCCCGATCGCGGCTGCTCGGTCGAAGTCTTCTTTAATGACGAATTTCTAGAGCTCGAGACGCTCGGTCCATTGACAAGCCTGGAGCCGGGCGCCAGCGTTGAGCATCGGGAAACTTGGCAGCTTGTCCGCGATATTTCGCCGGTCGCGAGCGATGATGACATCAGCGACATTATCCTGCCCATCATCAAAGGGCTGAAGGCAAGCGAACCGCGGTAAAGCAGGAGGACAGCGAATTGCCGGAGAATGACGCAAACACCGTCTTCGAGACGCCCGTCGATAGTCCTCTTTATCCACGTTTCCCCATGGAGATGCGGAACGTGGAAATCATGACCGTATTCTATCGTACGGACGCAGACGCCGCCCGTCAGTTGATCCCCGCGCCGCTCGAGCTGGAGAGCGATATCGCCATCATCCACATTTATCATATGCACGACGCGGATATGTTCGGCGATTACTATGAGTCAGCGGTGCAGTTGCCGGTCGCCCTGCCGGGAACTGGCGTGCGGGGCGCGTATTCTCCTTATCTTTATCTGAGCAGCATGGGCGCAGTCGCCGTCGGCCGCGAAATCTATGGACAGCCGAAGAAAGGGGGCGAACCGCGGCTGGAGGTTCGCGGCGATCTTTTTGTAGGCACGGTCAGCCGCAACGGCATTGACGTCATTACCGCCACCATGCCTTATAAAGCGCGCCGGGCGGAACTCTCCGAGATGCTCGCAATCAGCGATTTCCGCACCAACATCAATTTGAAGATTATCAACGGCGTCGATGGCAAAATCGCCATCCGCCAACTCACGGCGCGCCGCTTCGAAAATGTTCGGGTGAGCGAATGCTGGTCGGGTCCCGCGACGATCGAGCTCCGCCCCAACGCGCAGGCGCCGGTCTATAAGCTGCCCGCCCGCGAGACGCTGGACGGCTTTTACTGGCGCGCTGACTTCGTATTGCCTTGGGGCGAAGTTCTGCACGACTATTTGGCGCCGGAAGCCCGCGATAATGAGTCATAAGGGCAAGGTCGCGCTGGTGACCGGCGCTGGCAATGGCATCGGCAAGGCGGCTTGCCTGGCTTATGCTGCGGCTGGCGCGCGCGTCTTCGCTGTCGATATCGATGGTGATGCTGCCCTGGCAACAAGAGACGCGATCCGCGCCAAGGGTGGCGAAGCAGAGGCTCATCGCGCTGATGTAAGCCGGGCGGCGGAGGCGCAAGCCTACAGTCAGGAAGCGATTCGTCAATTCCGGCGTATTGACTGCTTCTTTAACAATGCTGGCATTGAAGGCGTCGTCGCTTCTACCATGGAATATCCGGAAGATGTCTTTGACCGCGTGATGGCGGTCAATCTTAAAGGGGTATTTCTGGGCTTGAAATATGTATTGCCATATATGGTGGATAAGGGCTGCGGCAGCGTGGTGAATGCGTCTTCGGTGGGCGGCGCGGTCGGCGCGCCCGGTCTCTGCGCCTATTCCGCCAGCAAGCACGCCATTATTGGCTTAACGCGCACGGCGGCGTCTGAAGTCGCGCAATTCGGCGTCCGCGTTAATGCGATTTGTCCCAGCGCGATAGAAACCCGAATGATTGATTCGCTAGCACACATGTATGCGCCGGAGGATCCGGATTCGGTGCGTGCGCAATTCGTCGCGCGCAACCCAACGCAGCGCTACGGGCTGCCGGAAGAAGTAGCGCAGGTTGTCTTGTTCTTGACATCGGACGCCGCGAGTTTCGTCAATGGAGAGGCGCTGATGATCGATGGCGGACGTACAGCGGTCTAGGCGCAGTTGCAATTGGTCGGCCGTGATTATTCGAACACAAGGACCGCGTGCAAAGCCAACTCCGGCAGCGTTGTTTGTAGTTTCTCGCCCTTGATCTCGAAATCCAACGTGGTATTGGGCGCGATATACACGCGGCTGACAGCGTCTATCGCCATTCGATTTGCATCCAACTCGATCCGCAAATCGCGCAAGATTAGCCCTTTGTCGTCAAATGAAGGCTGGTCGACGCTGCCGCGGTAGCGATTGATCAGATGCGCGACGATTCGTCCAACTTGCTGGTTCAGCACTACTTCGACGCCGGCGGGCGCATTGGTCGATAATACGGGCTGCTCAACCAGATTTGCCGCCAGCGCGCCCATCAGCCCTTTCACCCAGACATTGGGCATGCCTGTCGTCCGCAGGGGCGCGGCGACATAAGTGCAGGTTCCGGCGCCGAATTCATTGCGCAAGATGCCGGGCAAGCGCTTGGATTGGTCGGGTGCGGCATCGCCCCAGAGTATGGTCGTGGCTTCGGTCCGCCGGGACTCGGGCATTGTGAATTGGTGAAGGACCTGCGCGCTCGTCGCCGCGACCTGCAAGGCGACTTCGTCGATCAAGATCGGCAGCGCCGTCACATCACGAGCCAGGTCATCCGCTCCCAGCTGGAGATAGACAAAGTGGCTGCCGGCTTCGCGCTGGTATTCGACGCCGAATACATCAGCCAAGCCGAAGTTGGGGCGGCGGCGGCCATTCTCGTCCCAGAGCGAACTGCAGCCGGATGCCAGCAGCGTCCCGCCGCCGCGGACGTAGTCGCGCAGCGTTTCCAGTTCAGCGTCGCTAAGCGCCGCCTGATCGGGCAAGATAATCAATTGGTAGGCGGAGAGATCGCGATCGAGTTGGATGATGTCGTACTGGAGGTGGCGGTCGATCATGGCATCGTGAAAGGCCTCGGCGCCATCCAGCGCCAATCCCCAGAGCCGGGATGCCGTCCGCGGCTTGGGCGCCATCACCAAGCCAATATCGCTTAGGCCGGCGGATTCTGTCAGCCATGGTTCGATTTCTCGCGTCGGACGGAAAACTTCCGCCAGGCCGGCAAATTGAGCCGGATCGCTGGCGCCATCGGCGAAAGGCGCTTGGCCGAAAACCATGCTGCCGCCATGCGCCAGCGCGAGCGCATTCTCAAGGCCCAAAAAAGCGGTCGGTTTCTGATCAAAGCCATTCCAACCGCCGCCCAGCGCCTGACGCGGCAAGGCGCCCGCCGTCAGAATCTCAAAGGGCTTGCCGCGCGTCTTCGCCCAGCGCGCGTTGAAGCTCTGCCGTACATATTCCGGCGCATGCCCTTCAATGGAGATGAGATCGGCCGAATCAACGGGATCGCCCGGCGCGCCGGCGGCGTTGTACGTGATGACGGCACCGGGCAGGTATCCTCGAATGACGGCATAGGCTTGATTCAGGAAGTCATCGACTTTTCCCGTCATGAATTCAAAGATGCGGTCGGCTTCTTCCGCGCTCGGATTCACCGGCAGCGCTTCGCCCGTGGCGGCTTCGTATGCCTTTTGCGCGTAGAGGGAATAATCGGGGATCGGATGGGGCGCGATCATCCATAGATCTTGTCGCACATCACGGGCGAGCGGGATGATATCCAGCCAAAAGCCATCGACCTCGTAATTCGCCGCCAACTCGTCAAGCTGCTGAAGCGCGAAGTCGGTGTAGGGCGAGCAAATCGACGCCATATAGAAAGGGCGCAGTTTGTAAGGGTCGCCCAAGTCGTTGACCATGCGCCACTCGGGATGAATGCCAAGCGCATAGTTGTCGAAGCAAACGCTGAAGTAAGCGATGAGCCGGATGTCGCGCTTTTTGAGCTCCGGCAGCAGCTCGCCCAGGATATTGCGCGAATGCGGCAAGCCCAGCGAACAGGGATAATAGCAGGTCCCATGATGATCCTTGCAATAGAGTTCGAGACAGTCGATGGCGGCTGCGTCCAGATTGTCCGCATACTGGACCGCGTCAAAGCGCGCGCCTTGATCCTGTGCCCATTGGGGCGAAACGTATAGCTTGTGCAGCTTGCGGAAAGTCTGACCGAACCACTTGCTCATGAGAAATCACTCTCCCTTGTAGCTTACCCTCAGCGCAGGGCGCCGGCGGTCATACCTTTGCGGATCTGCTGCTGGAACAAGAAGTAAAAGACGAATAAGGGCAGCGCCGTCAGGGTCATAATGGCGAATTGCTGGCCGATCACGCTTTCGGCCGCCATCGACACGGGCCGATAACCGGCGATCGCCAAGGGCAGCGTCCGCACTTGCGGCTGATCCAGCAGCACCAGCGCGAATAATAGTTCGCTCCAGATCCAACTGATATTGATGATGGCCATGCTGGCGATGGCGCCGCGCGAAACGGGCACAACAACGCGGATGAAGGCGCCGAAGCGCGAACAGCCATCCAGCAGCGCCGATTCTTCCAATTCGCGCGGGAAGCTCAAGAAGTAGGCGCGCATCAAGATAATGGTAAAGGGCAGCCCCAGGGTCGCGTAGACCAACATCATGCCAATGTGGCTGTTGCGCAAGCCAATCTGCCCGGTGAAGAAATACATCGGGATGATCAAAACATGCACCGGCACCGCCAGCGTGAGCAAGAAGCCCTGCTGCGTCGCCGCATTGCCGGGGAAGCGCCCGCGCGCCAGCGAGTATCCCGCCAGCCCGGCGACAAATAAAAGGATGAGCAAGCTGCCCAGCGTGATGGTAAAGCTGTTAATGAAGAAGGTGGAAAAGGGCTGGGCGACGCGATCGCCTTGCCAGACGATGGCGTAGTTTTCGAATTTCAAAGGTTCGGGCAAGGCGAAGGGCGCGTTCAGAATTTGCTTGTCCGTCTTTACCGACGTGATGAACATGAAGAGGATGGGATAGACCTGCACGATCGCCCAGACGACCAGCATGACGGTCACCGCTGCGCCCGGTATGCGCTGGATGAGCGGGTGGATCGCGCGGCGCTCGCCATTCATCAGAATTCGACCGCCTCAACGCGCATTAGTCGCTGATAAACGTAGGTCACGGTGAAGATTACAGCGAACATGACGACGGCGACGGCTGACGCGTAACCGTATTCCTGCTTGCGAAAAGCCTCCTTATACAGAAAGGTGCCCAGCACCGATGTGCTCTCGGCGGGACCGCCCAGGGTCATCACCCAGACCAGGTCGAAGACTTTCAGCGAAAAGATGAATTGCAGCACGCTGATGGAAATGAGCACCGGGCGTATCAGCGGCAGAGTCAGGTAGCGTATGCGCTGAACTTCGCTAATGCCATCCAGCGAGGCCGCTTCGTGCAAGTCTTCCGGGATATTTTCTATCGCAGCCAGCAGTATGATCATCGGGAAGCCGGAGAATTGCCAGACAGCCACCGCGATGACCGAGCCCAGCGCAGTCTCGCGGCTGGCGATCCAGGTGCCTTCCAGATGCGCCAGGCCGATGCTGCGCAGCATGACGTTGAGCATGCCAAAGTTCTGCTCGTACATGCGCACCCAGAGCGCGGCCGTCACCGCCATCGGCAGCATCACCGGCAGGTAAAAGATGAAGCGATATAGGGCGGCGCCACGAACGCGGCGCGAAATCGCCATCGCCAGCAGCAGACCGATGCCGACCGTGCCGAGCGTGGAGAAGACGGCGAAAATCAGCGTATGGCGAAGCGCGCCCCAAAAGAAGCGGTCATCGAACAGGTCTTCAAAGTTTTCCAGCGCCACATATTCGCGGGGCCGCAAGCCATTCCACTCATAGAATGCCAGCTCCAACGACTGGATAAGTGGATAAGCCATAAACATCAAGAGCATGATGACCGCTGGCGCGAGAAAGAGGTACCAGATCAGATTGCGGCGGAAGTTCATCTAGTGTTTTTGACCAAACTCATAGCGGCGATTGTAGTAAGGGCGACCCACCGGGTCGCCCTTACGCACTTCTTTTACTGCCCCCCATCCACCGGCCCCTTGCCCCCACAAGGAGGTAAGGGGAGCCAAAATGAGCAGTATGGGTGCGGTAAGCCCCTCACTCTTTATGGGGTCGCGTAGACACAGACCCGCCGGCGAGGGGTTTAGGGCGGGGGTTACGTAGGGCGAAACTTATCCCTCGCGCGCTTCTTCGGTCGCTTCTTGCACCATCTCGGCTGCTTCTTCCGGCGTGATCACACCATTCAGCAGCAGATCGCAGGCTTGTTTCAGCGCCGAAAGCACATCGGGCGGCACATTCGCTTCATATAGCGAGGGCGCGCCCATAGCGGCGACATCGGCGACTTGCTGCGCCGATTCGGGCGTCAAGATTTCGGCCACCGCTTCTTCGGGGATATCGGAGCGCCCCGGCGTAATGCGCGATGAACGCGCGTAAGTCTCAACGCCGGCCGCCGAGCCGAGGTAGGTGACGACTTTGAGCGCCGCTTCCTGATTGCCGCGGTTAAAGACGATGAAGCAATTGGGGATCCAGCTGCCGACCGGTCCGTAAGGCTCGATCATGTCGTCATCGTACCAGGGATAATAGAAGTATCCCCAATCGAAATCGACCTCATTGCCCAAGCTACCCGAAGCCCAGGAGCCCATCTGCCACATGGCGGCGCTGCCACCGGTGAAAAGGCCCTGTCCCTGCCCGTATTCGGTGTGCCCGGCGAAGCCATCCGCCAGCAGACCGCGGTCGACCATTTCTTTCATCGTCTCGAAGATGCGCAGGCCGTGCGGATCGGTCCACTTGTACTCATTCGCCCAGTCCGGCGAGCCGGGATTGGCATTGAGCATGAAGGCGCGGTATTCGTCTTCGGTCCAGGAGCGCATCATCAGCGCATCCGGCAGGTGGTTGACCAAGCCCCAATCGTAGAGGTTGACCATCGGCTGATAGCCGCCGGCGCGAATCTTGTCCGCTACCTCGTAGAGTTCTTCCCAGGTTGTCGGCACTTCGGCGCCGACCTCGGCAAAGATGTCCTTGTTGTAATAGATGTAAGGCGTCCAGACCACATCGATATTGACGCCGTAAATGCTGCCGTTGGGCTCGGTGTAAAAGTCGAGCGTGCCCTGCGGGAAAGCATCGTACCAGCCTTCAGCCTCGTAGAGATCGTCCAGCGGAACCAGCAGATCGGCTTCAATCATGTCCTTGTACTGGAAGGAGCGCGAGCACCACCACCAGCTCAGATCGGGCCCATTGGCATCGGCGAACATGGTCGTGGGCGCCGTCGCCTGCCAGTTGACTTCATCCGCCTGGATTTCCAGCTCGACCTGGATGTCCGGGTTGTTGTCGTTCCAGACCGAGATCGCTGCCTGCAAGCCTTCCGCTACCGGACCGGCGAGGCCGGTCATGCGCAGGGTCATGGCATCTTGGGCGGAGACGGCGGCGCCGCCTAGCACCGCCAGCGCCAGGGTTGTGAGCAGCAGAAAGACAAATTTGGAACTGTGCAATTTCATTTCTTCTCTCCTTGGAAAAACATCCATTGATCGATCACTAGCATCTATGAGCCGCTTGGCTCGGGTTACAGCCAGTCTGTGGTTCCACCTCCTCTTCCCGCTGCAGCATTCTGCGCGCTCTCAATAGCCCAATGTTACTCCACCATCGACCTCAATGGCGACACCAGTGACGTACGAAGCCAGGTCCGAAGCCAGGAACAAAGCGGCATTGCCGATCTCATCAGCCGCGGCAATTCTGCCCAATGGATGGATCGAATCGACATAGGCGCGCGCTTCGGCTTCATCGGGCTGCAAAGCAAACCACTGATTTACCAGCGGCGTCTCCACCCAACCGGGGCAGATGCAATTGACGCGAATGCCATAGGGCGCCAGATCCAGCGCCAGGTTCTTGGTCATGGCGATGATGCCGCCCTTGGATGCCGAATAGGCGCCCGATTTGCCCTGCCCTACAAGACCAACCATTGAGCCCATATTGACGATGGCGCCGCGCGTCTCTTTGAGATGTGGCAGCGCCGCCTTGCAAACCAGGAAGACGCTCTTCAAGTTGGTGTCGATAATCCGCGACCAGTCGGCTTCGTCGGCGTCTTCGATTCCCTTGCCATCGTGCGTGCCGGCATTGTTGACCAGAATGTCGATCTCGCCGAATTCCCGGGCGATTGCAGCGATGGTCGCATCAACCGCGGAAGACTGGCTCACATCGGCGATGAAGGGCGTCGCCCGGATGCCATTCGCCCGCAACTGCTGAGCCGCGCGGTTCAGCGCCGCTTCGTCAATATCCCAAAGCGCTATCGCCGCGCCGGCCGCGCCTAATACCCGCGCGCAGCCAAAGCCGATGCCCTTGGCGCCGCCAGTTATCACAGCGACCCGCTCAGCCAGGATGGGACCGACATTTGCTGGCAAGGGTTGAGATTCCGTCATCAAAGCTTTCTGATCGGCAGATTGCATGTCGCCAGATTCTAATTCGTCTTGTGGATTTGTCCAAAAAACGCGCCAACGCGCAATGCGTTTGACTTGTGGCGAGGTCATGGGTAAGCTCGTGCCATTGTCGGCGCGGCGCTGATGGGTCACGGACGGCGTAAATCGCCAGTTGCGTCGGAAAGCGAGGCAAGCTCACATTGCGAAATCGTTTCAGCTTGGTTGACAAAGTGGCGGTTGTCACCGGCGCCGCATCGGGATTGTCACAGGCAATTGCCATCGGATTTGCCGAAGCTGGCGCCGACCTGGCGCTGGCCGACATCAATCATGATGGGCTGCACGAAACCGCAAAGAGCGTTCGCGCCTTGGGGCAGAAGGCGGAAGTCTGTCTCTGTGATATTTCGGACGCCGCTGCCGTCAAGCAGCTTTTCGAGCGCGTCGATGAAACTTACGGCCGCGTTGATATCCTGCTCAACGGACCTTATGCCTTCAATCGCGAGAGGCCGGAAAAGCTCGCACTTGAAGATTGGAACAATGCAATCGCCGTCTGCCTGACCGGATTCTTCAGTTGCGCCCAGCAGGCCGGCCGGCGCATGATTGAACGGGGCATGGGTGGCAGCATCATCAGCATCGGCTCCATCGCCGGCGCCAGCGCTCTCGGGCGCGGCAATTTCGCGTATAGCGTGGCGAAAGCCGGCGTGCATCAGATGACGCGCGAGTTGGCGGTGGAGTGGGCGGGGCATGGCATTCGCGTCAACGCGCTGCTGCCGGCGCAGATGCTAACGCCGTCGGTCAATAAATGGCTTGAAGACCCGGCGACCGATAAAGATCTGGTGGCTCATCTGCTCAAGGGCATACCGCTGAATCGGCTTGGCGAAACGGAAGACATTGTTGGACCGGCAGTCTTCCTGGCATCGGATGCGGCTGCCTTCGTCACCGGGACCCTGCTGCCGGTCGATGGCGGCAATTTGGCGCTGAATGCCGGCGGGAGCCATACCTGGTGAGCGCACGTGGAGAAGTAGATAGAATCAAGATAGTCCTGTGTCAGTTGGTTGGAAATCTACAGCAAGAGTGGGCGAGCCACCGGCTCGCCCGTACAAAGATTCGAATATTTTGGGAGGATCCTTTGAGCCCGTCGGCATCATCAATTGCGGGGCGCCTGTGGGGTGAACCATCATGACGACCGTCATCGTCGCGCATGAATCTTATATCATTTCCCAGTTGGAAATCGACGCCTTTGCGGCGATCGAGGCGACGGTCATCCAAACGGGAAACCTCGAAACTGATGATGCCCGCGAAATGGCGCGCGCAGCCGACGCCTTGATGGTGACCATTCAGACTGTCGATGCCGCGCTCATCAACTCGCTCGAACGCTGCCGGATCATTGCGCGGGTGGGCACCGGCTTGGACGCGATCGACATTCCCGCGGCGACCGCGCGCGGCATCTGGGTGACCAATGTCGCCGATTATTCCATCGACGAGGTATCGACCCATGCGATCGCCTTGCTGCTGAATCAGGCGCGGCGGCTGCGGAAGATGTTTGCTTCAGTCGAGGCGGGGTCCTGGTACGACGCAAACGCAATCGAGCCGGCGCCCCGCTTAAAGGGGCAAATCCTGGGGATCATCGGCTATGGACGCATTGGACGGACGGTGGCGCTCAAGGCGCGCGGATTGGGACTGGAGGTCATCGTTTACGATCCCTACGTAGAGATCGCGGCGCAAGATGGCGTGAAGCAGGTCGACCTGAATACCTTGCTGGCCAGCGCCGATTTCATTTCGCTGCATACACCACTGAGCGACTCCTCGCGGCATATCATCAACGCCGCGTCGCTGGAAAAGATGAAACCTAGCGCTTATCTCATCAATACCGCGCGCGGCGAACTGGTTGACGAAAGCGCGCTGCTGGCCGCGGTGCGGAGCGACAGCATCGCTGGCGCCGCCCTTGATGTGCTTTCGATAGAGCCGCCGCCACCTGATTTTCCCTTGCTGCATGACGAGCGCATCACGATTACTCCGCACGCCGGTTGGTATTCGGAAGCATCGAAACAGGATGTGCGGGTCAAGGCGATTGAAGATGTGGCGCGTGTATTGACGGGCAATGCGCCGCGATCGCCGGTGAACAATCCGATGAGCCGCTAACCACAGCAAACGAAGAGGAACAGTGTAAGTAAGCCATGAAAATTTACCACCGAGAACACCGAGATGTGCCTTGTCGTTGCGAAATCCGCCTATCCAGCGTGCTGTACGGGCGAGCGACCTGCAGTGTCTACGCGCAGCGGTGGCTCGCCCAAATTTTCGCGCAGACACAAGTGGGCGTCCCATCGGCTCGCCTCTACAACGACCCTTGGTGTTCTCTAAGTAGGCGGGCAGGGTCTACGCGCCCTTTGTGGCAAAAAATTAAGGAGAACGCGCTTGACAAAAGCAGCGGATGAACTCGCTAGTGAACAACTCATAGCGCTGTACCGCATGATGACGCTGATCCGCCGGACGGAAGAGCAGCTTGCGCGCTCGCATCAGATGGGGCTGGTGCCCGGTCCCTGCCATACCTATGTCGGGGAAGAGGCAATCGCGACCGGCGTCTGCGCCAACCTGCGCGAAGACGATGTCGTGTTCAGCACACATCGCGGGCACGGCCACGCGCTGGCGAAGGGCGTCAGTCCGCGCGCGGTCGCCGCTGAGCTCTTTGGCAAGGCAACCGGCTGCTCTCAGGGTCGCGGCGGCAGCATGCACCTCTTCGCGCCGGAAATCGGCTTGATGGGCACCAGTGGCATTGTCGGTCCCAGCATCTTGCAGGGGGCGGGCGCCGGTTACAGCTTCAAGCTGCTCGGCTCGGACCAGGTGAGCGTCGCCTTCTTCGGCGATGGCGCCGTCAGCAATGGCGCCTTCCACGAAGGGCTAAATCTGGCCGCCATCTGGGACCTGCCGGTGCTATTCGTCTGCGAAGACAATATGTACGCCACCGAGGTGGCATTCAGCGATGCGACGCGGGTGCAGGATGTCGCGGAGCGCGCCCGTGTCTCCTACGATATGGCGGCGGTCTGCGTTGATGGCAATGATGTGCTGGCGGTGCATCAAGCGGCCGAAGCGGCAGTCGCCCGGGCGCGGGCGGGCGAAGGTCCGTCGCTCATCGAATGCAAGACCTATCGCACTCGGCCTCATGCCGAGGGTATGCGCGATGGCGGCTACCGCACCGATGAGGAGCTGGCCGCCTGGAAGCAGCGCGATCCAATCGCCTCGTATGGCGCCTGGCTGATTGAGAACGGTCAGGCTAGCGACGGCGACCTGGAGGCGATCGCGGCCGAGGTCAATTCGACGGTCGATGAGGCGATTGCATTCGCCCGCTCCAGTCCCTTCCCCGATCCGGCGACCGCGTCCGATTTCATCTTTAGCCTGCAGGTGTAGCGCTATGCGAGAGATCACATACACAGAAGCAGCGCGGGAAGCGCTGGCGGAACAGATGGCGGTTGATCCCAGCATATTCGTCGTCGGCGAAGGCATCGGCGAGCGCGGCGGCAACTTCAATACGACCTTGGGCTTGTATGAGAAATATGGACCGATGCGCCTGCGCGATACGCCAATTGTCGAGCGCGGATTCGTCGGCATGTGCGCCGGCGCCGCCATGACCGGAACGCGGCCGGTGGTCGATTTCATGTTTATCGACTTCATACTTGATTCCATGGGCGAGCTCTTGAATCAGATCTCGAAGATTCAGTACATGAGCAGCGGACGCATCAAAATGCCGATTGTGCTGCGCGGCTGCATCGGCATCGGTGGCGCCGCCGCCACTCACCATTCCGGCAGCTATTATCCGCTCTTTGTGCATATCCCCGGTTTCCGCGTCGCCCTGCCCTCCACTCCCTACGATGCCAAGGGTTTGCTGAAGACGGCGCTCACCGGCGATGATCCGGTGCTCTTCCTCGAACACAAGCTGCTGCTGAACCGGCGCGGACCGGTGCCGGAAGAAGAATACAAACTTCCTTTTGGGCAGGCGGCGGTCCTAAGAGAGGGAAGCGATGCGACGGTGGTGGCGCTGGCGGTCATGGTGCCCAAGGCGCTTGCGGTCTGTGATGAGCTGGCGAAAGAAGGGCTGGATATCGAGGTCATCGACCCGCGTACGCTGGCGCCGCTGGATATGGGCACGATACTGGATTCAGTGCGGAAGACGGGCCGGCTGCTGATCGCGGATGAGACCTTTGGCCCTTGCGGAATCGGCGCCGAGATCAGCGCGCAGGTGATGGAACAGAGCTTCGACGATCTCGACGCGCCAATTGCGCGGCTGAATGGCGTCCACACGCCGACGCCCTACAGCCCATCGCTGGAGAACGCCATCACTCCCGACAATGCTGCGATTGCCAAGGCGATTCGCGATCTGGTCGCCGAATAAGGGGAACTGAATCATGGCGATCGAAATAGTAATGCCCAAGCTCGGCTGGACGATGGAAGAGGGCATCCTCGATGAGTGGATCAAGCAGGATGGCGACGAAGTCGCGCCGGGCGATATCATTTTTGTCGTCGAAAGCGACAAGGCGCTGCAAGAAATCGAAGCCTTCGACGGCGGCATCTTGCGCATCGCGCCGGACGCGCCGCCAGTCGGCTCGACGGTGAAGATCGGCGAAGTGCTGGCATACCTCGTGCGGCCGGGCGAAGCGCCACCCTTTGCCTCAGCTACAGCCGACGCCGTCGGCGAAAGTCAAGCTGCGCCCGCGATTAATGTATCCGAGCCCGCGGCGACGTCGCCCGTCACCAAAGCAATCAGACGCTCGCGACGAGGCGGACCGGCGATCAGCCCGCGGGCGAAGCGGGTCGCGCTGGAATTGGGCGTCGACTGGTCGGCGCTGACTGGAAGCGGAAGCAGCGGCCGCATCATCGAGCGCGATATACGAGCCCGCGCCGATAGCCTCGCGACGGCGGAGACGGAAATCAATATCACGCCCGTCGCCCGCCGGGTAGCCCAGGAGGCTGGCATCTTGCTAAAGGAACTGGCGGCGCGTTACCCGGGCGAGCGTATCACACGCGCTGATGTGGAAAAACTGGCGGCGCAGCGAACGGCATCGAAGCCCGCGCAGCGTCAAGCGCTCTCGCGAATCCGCCAAGTGACGCGCGACCGCATGGTCGAAAGCATGCGCACGACGGCGCCGGTCACGCTCACCACAGAAGCCGACGCCACCGAACTCGTTCAAATGCGTCGAAAGCTCAAAAAAGACGGCAGCGAGATTGTGCCGACCTATACCGATATGCTGGCGAAATTGGTCGCGGCGGCGCTGGCGGAACACCCGACGCTAAACGCCACCCTCGACGGCGACGATCTGCTCCTTCAAAGCGCGATCAATATCGGCATCGCCGTCGATAGCGAGCGCGGCCTGCTCGTCCCGGTTATTCGCGATGCCGACCGGCTTTCGCTGCTGGAACTGGCCTCTGCCAGCGCCGATCTCATCAAGCGTACACGCGCCGGGACCATCAGCGCCGAAGACTTGCAGGGCGGAACCTTCACCATCACCAATCTGGGCATGTATGAGATCGACGCTTTCACGCCGATCATCAACCTGCCGCAATCCGCGATTTTGGGCGCGGGGCGGGTCGCGCCAAAGCAAGTCGTCGTCGATGCGGCCGCCGAGCGACTCGCCATCAGGCAGATGATGTCTTTGAGCCTGACATTTGATCATCGCGCTGTTGATGGCGCGCCCGCCGCCCGCTTTTTGCAGCGCGTCAAGCAATATGTGGAAACGCCGTATCTCTGGCTGGTCAATTGACAGACGAGGAGCGAAAAAGTGAAATTGGTGACATTTCAGCAAGATGGAGCGTTGGTTCCCGGTGTGTTGACGGTCCGCGATGGACGCGATGTGATTGTCGACTTGGCGAAAGCCGATGCTTCGCTGCCCGATAGCGTGCGCGGCATACTCGAAGCCGGAGATTCAGCCCTGGCGAAAGCGGAAGCAGCCGCCAAGGACGCGACCGATGTGCTGGACGCCGCGTCGGCAAAGCTGGTGGCGCCCATCCCCAATCCTGGCAAGATCCTCTGCATCGGATTGAATTACGCCGATCACGCTGCCGAATCCGGTCAGCCCCTGCCCGATTACCCGATCGTCTTCAGCAAATACAGCAACACCGTCATCGGCAGCGGCGAAGCCATCATCTTGCCCCGGGTGACCGACAAGGTCGATTATGAAGCCGAGCTCGGATTTGTCATCGGGGCCGGGGGCCGCCACATCAGCGAAGCCGATGCGCTGGATCATGTCGCTGGATACATGCCGATCAACGATGTCAGCGCGCGCGATTATCAGGAGCGGGTCAGCCAATGGACGATGGGCAAGAGCTTCGATACCTTCGCGCCGATGGGTCCGGCGCTGGTCACGGCTGACGAGGTCGGCGACCCGCATGAGCTCGCGATTCGACTATGGATCGGCGACGAGGTGCTGCAAGACTCCAATACCAGTCAGTTGATCTTCAGTGTGCCCAAGTTGGTGGCTGATATCAGCGAAGTCATGACGCTGGAGCCGGGCGATATCGTCTCGACCGGGACGCCACCCGGCGTCGGCGCCGCTAGGACGCCACCGCGATTTCTGCAAGCGGGCGAGACGGTGCATATCGAAATCGAGAAGCTGGGTATATTGAGCAATCCAATCGTCGCTGAGTCTAGCGCCGACTAAGTCATATCTTGTGCTGCGCCACTCTTGTCCAAGCCTGATCGAAATGAAACATGGCCCGCAACCGGCGCAAATGAACCGTAACTTTCAAATTCGTCACCGCTTCGCTCCCCTTCCCTAGCTTGCTGGGGAAGGGGCCGGGGGATGGGGTTGTAGTGGTCCCACCGTGCCGCCGGCGTTCAGCGCCAGGTTGCCGCCATCGAAAGGAATCAAGGCGCCGGTGATCCAGGATGATGCGTCCGCCGCCAGAAAGACAGCCAAGCCGGCGATGTCTTGTGGGCGCCCCAAGCGGCCAATCGGAATGCCGGACAGAAATTGCGCCTCCAGCTGGTCATCAACTTTCATGCGCGCTTCCAAACAGGGATTAATCACCTGCGCCGGCAGAATCGCGTTAACGCGAACGCCGCGGCCGCTCCACTCCGTGCTTAATTCCCGCGTCATCTGGGCGACGCCGCCCATGCCGACGCTATACGGGAAGTTGCCCCGCCCCAAGGCGCTGACGCCACCGATCGAGCACATATTGATGATACTGCCGGCCCCCGCCGCCAGCATTCGCCGACCAGCCTCCTGGCAGCAGCAGAAACGCGCCACCGTCAAACCGTGAATCACATCCGCCATCAGCGCCAAATCAATATCTTCTGGCTTCGCCAATTCACCAGGTCCGGCGACATTGGCGAGAACGTCTATCCGTCCGAACTCGCTGTCTAGCTGCGCGAACATCGCCCGGATCTGCTTGATGTCGGTCACATCACAAGTTACAGGCAGGGCGCGCCGCCCCATCGCCTCGATTTCCGCGGCCGTCTCGCCCAAGCCAACCACGTTGATATCGGCAATAAGCAAATCGGCGCCGGCCGCGGCGAAAGCCAGCGCCATAGCGCGCCCCATTCCACTCGCGGCGCCGCTGACAAGCGCTACGCGTCTATCCAGGCTGAAGAGTTCTTGTATCATCGCGGCCTCCCAGAGACGCCCCTGCGAGTTATAACCAAGCTAGGGCTTGAGGAAAGCGCCAGGTATGCGCGAGCCTTCGTATTGCGCTTTCGGATCGCGATCGAGGATCGCCGGCGGTATCTCGCCCCGCCAATAATCGGGAATGGCGCCGGTCGGGCGGCGATGCCAGCTCAGCACCAGCGTGCGCCGCTGCTCGGTGAAGTTCTTGCCGGCCGCATGCAAGATGCGCGCGTCCATCAAGGCGAGATCGCCCGCTTTCACTTCGACGATTGCCTGCTCAGGCACATCGCTGAACATAATCGGGTGGTCATCGTCGACGAAGCGCGCGCCTTGTTCGTGCGCGGGAACAAGCTGATCGTGGATGGGAAAGCGCCGCAGATGGCTGCCCGGGATCACTTTCAAGCAGCCGTTTTCGACGGCCGTGTCGGTGAGATAATAGCTCAGCGACATGAATTCGGGCCAGGGCGACAGACTCAGCGGGTCGTTCCACCACATCCAATCCTGATGCCAATATAGCGGCGGACCGCCCGGTTCCTTGGTCAAAATAATCACTTCCGCTGGCCGGTCGCGGTCCGGTCGAAAGTCGCCGAAGCCCATATCGGCGAGGGCATCGTAAGCGGGCGCCCAGGTGAGCAGCTTCATGATCAGGGCATTGTCTGCGGCGGCGACTTTGATGTGCTGACCCTGAAAGCGGTGTTCGGGCGCCTCTTCGTGTTCCGCGATCAACCGCTCGGTTTCGGCGCGCAATTCAGCGAGAAAGCTTTCCGGCAGGATGTTCTCAATCAGCACATAGCCGTCGCGCAGCATTTGCTCGCGCTTGGCGCGCGCGACATCGTGTGTCAGCATGAGGCGGCTCCTTGCATAGACTGTCATCATTGTCAGATTCATAACCTAGCTGGGGCGCGATTGCAAGTATGCCGGTGTGGCGGCGGGGGAAAATAGAAACTTTTACCACCGAGTTCACCGAGTTGCATTGAGGACACCGAGGATTTTTTTTTCCCACCGAGTACACCGAATTTAAGCGAGGTCACCGAGGGTTATGTATAGAGAGGGGCGCGTAGGCAATCCAGCAGGTGTGTGTACGGGCGAGGTCGCGTAGACACTGACCGCCGGCGGCGGCTCGCCCCTGCACGACGCCGGCGGAATTGAGAGGTAAATGTGGCGCGAAGCCCATGTTATTCGGTAAGGTAAGTGTTGTAATCGGTTGCGCTCAATCAGCGCTGATCTCGCTGAATACGAATGCGCCACGAGATTGATACGGAGACAAACATGACAAACGCGCCAATTCTCATACGCTACCAGCAGCCGGGCGAGGGAGCGCGGCTGGGCGTGCTGCGCGGCGATACCGTGCATGACGTGAGCCAGGCATTCCCCTCCCTAGCTGAGTTTTTCCGCGATTCCTGCGGGGTGGTCGAGCGCGCCATCGCCGCCGTGACCGCCGCCGCCGATGCATCATCGCGCCGCTTCCCGGTTGCAGAGCTCGATAACGGGCCCGCCGCCAATACGAAGCATTGGCTGCCGCCACTCGATGAGCAGGAGGTGTGGGCGGCCGGCGTCACCTACCTCGACAGCCGCAAAGCGCGCCAGGAGGAAGCGGTGGATGGCGGCGATGTTTACGCCCGCGTCTACAGCGCCGAACGACCCGAGATTTTCTTCAAGGCATCAGCCAAGAATACGGTTGGACATCTGGACGCGGCCGGCTTCCGCGCCGACTCAAGCTGGAATGTGCCGGAGCCGGAGTTGGCGCTGGTCGTCAATCCGGCGCTGGAGATGCTCGGCTTCACCATCGGCAACGATATGAGCAGCCGCGAAATCGAAGGCGAGAATCCACTCTACCTGCCGCAGGCGAAGGTCTATACCGCCTCCTGCGCCCTCGGACCGGGCATTCTGCTCGCGCCGTCTGACGAATGGCTGGACACAACCATCCGGCTTGTCATCAGCCGCGCCGGCGCGGAAGTCTTCGGCGACAACGTATCAACGAGCCAGATCAAGCGCACAATCCCGGAGCTGATCGATTATCTGGGGCGCAGCAATACCTATCCCGGCGGCGCCATCTTGCTGACTGGAACGGCGATCGTGCCGCCGGCCGAATTTACGCTGCAGGCGGATGATGTCGTCAGCATCACCATTGACGGAATCGGCACGCTGCAGAATCGCGTCATTGAGGTATAAGGCGCCAAGCATGGCAATAGGCGTCGAATTGGCGGAACTGGCGCTGCCGGAGTTCGGACTGCCCACTGTCCAGCCGGTTATTCCGCTGGAGACCTACGAGGCGCGCATCGAAGCCGCCATGACGCGCGCGGAGGCCGCCGGTTACGATGCCTTGCTCGTCTACGGCGACCGCGAGCACTTCGCCAATTTGGCTTACTTGACCGGATACGATCCACGTTTCGAAGAAGCGCTGTTGATCCTGCTGCCAGGTCGAAAGCCGACGCTGCTGCTGGGCAATGAGGGCATGGGCTATAGCGGCGTCTCGCCGGTAGATCTCGACCGCGTACTTTATCAAAGCTTCAGCCTTTTGGGTCAGCCGCGCGGCGACAGCCCCCTGCTGAAGGACATCCTGAAGGCGGCCGGCTTGCGCCGGGGTCAGCGCCTTGGCATCGCCGGCTGGAAGTCATTCGACCAGCGCGAAGCGAGCGATCCGGCGCGCGCGTTGGAGATTCCCGCTTTCATCGTCGAAGTCTTGACCGAGCTCGTTGGCGGGCGCGATCGGCTTTATAACGCAACCGATATTTTCATGAGCCCGTCCGCTGGACTGCGCGCCATCAATGATGTTGATCAACTGGCAACCTTCGAATTCGCCGCTGCCCACACATCGCAGGCGGTTCGCCAACTGATTTTCGGCGTTGAAGCTGGCATGAGCGAGTTTGAGGCGGTCGCCTTAATGGGGCTGACCGGCTTGCCGCAATCTTGTCATCTGATGTTTTCCAGCGGCGAACGCGCCGCTCTCGGTTTAGCCAGCCCATCGCTGCGCCGCCTGCAAGTCGGCGATCCCATCTTCCTGGCGTATGGTGTCTGGGGCGCGCTCAACGCTCGCGGCGGCTGGCTGGCGCGCGACGCGGAGGACTTGCCGGCCGATGTGCGCGATTATGTGGATAAGCTGGTCGCGCCCTACTTCCGCGCCATCGTCGAATGGTACGAAGCCATCGGCATCGGCGTGACCGGCGGCGAATTGCACAGCATCATCCAGTCGCATCTGGGCGATCCCTTCTTCGGCATCGGCTTGAACCCCGGGCACCTAATCCACCTGGACGAATGGCTGCATTCGCCGATATATGCCGACTCCGAGATCCAGCTGCGCTCGGGCATGGCGATCCAAGTCGATGTCATCCCGGCGACTCACTCGCCCTACCACACAACCAACATCGAAGATGGCATCGCCCTCGCCGATCGAGAATTGCGACTGGCATTTTGGCAAAAGCATCCGGCCGCCTGGGACCGCATTCAGCATCGGCGCAACTTCATGCGTCACACGCTGGGCATCAAGCTCAAGCCGGAAGTGCTGCCCTTCTCGAATATGCCCGCGTATTTGCCGCCCGTTTGGCTTTCGCCGGGGCGGGCAATGCGGGCAGTTGATTAGCGGTTATACACCTGGGGCCAATGCCCTAGAAAGCCACACGTCTGATCTGACGCGCTTCATTGTCACTCCGCCATGTTATCGGATTCGATCCTAAACAGCAGTTACGAAGCGTGTTTCGTCGCGCCGCATAAGAGAAGGGCCACTTACACAGGGACGGGCGGATTAAAAGTCGCACTGCATGCCGTCGATTTTGCCGGGGAACTCTGCTGAAGTTTGGTATCATCGGACGCATTGTTCCTTCAAGGCATATATCTTAAGTGTCTTCGCTTTTACTCTCTTCCAGTATTTTCACGAAGTCGATGTGATTTACTGACGGCATTTGAAATGACAACATGGTAACGTTATCTCGATTCGTCACTGCAAAATCACCCAGATTGATGATATCCATGCCTATTAACACGTCGCAGCCCTCTAGAATGCCTTCTAATACCTCGACACCGACCACCTGAACCCCGTTAGGTAGCCCGAGATTAACGAAGTACTTGGGCACGTGTTTACTACCTTGCGCATGGAAAACCTTAACAGTTCCCTCAAGCAACAGGTCGAGTTTTGTGGCAACTCCCTGTGCAATAACACTGCGAGTTGCCCCGGTATCCCACAAGGCATTGAATTCCAACAACGGCGGCGCAGCAGCGTCCTCTTTAGGCAACCACGCAGCAGAAACGAAGCACGAAGTTATGGGCCTGTTACTTAGTCCGCCATAGTTCCTCGTAAAGCTATGTATATCTTGTATCATTTGGAAAATGCGACGCCAGGGGTGGATATGACTACATTGAGCGAATCAGGGTCTTTGCTGATCTCTTGCATCAACACAGTGCCCTTTTCGTGAGCGATGTACACTGTGTTCGCGGCCTGCAAATAATCATCGAATACCCCAAGCACCTCTTGGCCTTTTATCGCAACGAATTTCCCATCGCTGGTCTTGGCCAATTCCTCTCGGATTTCGAGGTAATGCTCATATTCTTTCTCTAATGGCGCATTCATCTGGGCTATCCTTTCTCCCTTCAGCCTACATTGTACGTCAATCCGTGAGTCCACCTATATCCAATCGTTGAGTATACGTCAAGGAGTTGATGCAAATGCGGACCTCGCTGCTGGAACTCTGTCAGTTTATGATCTGAAGTATTTTACTATATAGGGCGCTGATGTTATCAATAGCGCTGCAAAGACTTCTGTGAGCTCGATAGACTGGTTGGCAAAAGAATATTGAAAAGGCGAACTAATGAAAATCACGCGCATCGAAACGCTGCAATGGAAAGCCTACCCGCGCTTGCTCACTGTGAGCGTCCATACCGACAGCGGCTTGATCGGCTTGGGCGAAACCGTCGACAAGGTACCCGGCGCCAATGCGGTGCTGCACGGGACCATCGCGCCGCTCGTCCTGGGTCAGGACCCGCTCGATATCGAGGGACTCTGGCGCTTCGTGATGGACAACATCATGTATCACGGTTATGCCGGCGCCGAGACCCGCGCGCTTTCCGCCTTTGAGATCGCTCTCTGGGACATCATGGGAAAACGCTACGACGCGCCGCTCTATCACTTGCTTGGTGGCAAGACCCGCGACGAGATCCCCACCTACAATACCTGCCTCAGTTTCGGCCGGATTCGCGATTACGAAGCCTGGCACGAAGACGCGGGCGCGCTGGCGCTTAGCCTGCTCGCCGACGAAATAACTGCGATGAAAATCTGGCCCTTTGATCAATTCAGCGAGCGCAGCTTCGGCCAGCGCATCACAAATTCGGAAATCGAAAAGGGGCTGATTCCGGTCAAGCAGATCCGCGACGCCGTCGGCGATCAGATGGAGATCGGCATCGAATGCCACTTTCGCTGGAACCGCGTCAGTATGGAGCGGATCGCCCGCGCCCTCGAACCCTACAATATCCTCTTCCTGGAAGATGTGATGCCGGCGGTTTATCCAGACGAGATCAAGGCGCTCGCCGACCGCGCGTCCATCCCCATCGTCGGCTCGGAATTGCTGATGACCCGTTGGCAGTTGCGCGAATGGCTGGAGAAGCAGGTCTCGCAGATTGTCATGACCGATCCAACATGGACTGGCGGCATCGCCGAGACGCGCAAGATCGCGGCCCTGGCCGAGACCTTCGGCTTGCCGCTGGTGCTGCATAATGTCGCCGGTCCCATCTGCCACGCCGCCTGCATGCACCTCGGCGCCCATATCCCCAACCTCTACTATGTGGAGTCGGCGCGCGCCTTCTATCGCGAATACTTCCCCGTGCTATCGGACCTGTCGCCGACCGTCTGTGATGGTCATCTGGATATCCCCGAGGGACCCGGTTTGGGTGTCAAACTTTTGGATTCGGCATTGGAGCGTGACGATCTGATCCGCGAAGTATCGGCGGGCGAAGGCTTGACTGGCGGACGCCGCGCGATGGGCGATCATTGGGCGGTTGAGGAGATCCGCTGATCGCGGAAGCAAAACGATTTCGCCAATAGTGTTGAACTTTCGGCGATTTGGGTTATAATGGTTTCCGCTTGGCTGCATACGCGCCCAACGGTGCGGTTGCGAGTCTATTGAAACCGGTCTCAACAGGCATATCGCCTGAGACAATTGTACACAAGTAATCCTTGAAGGAGTTTCGAAATGAGAAAGTTGCTTCGTTCAATCCCGGTGCTGCTTCTGGTACTGGGTGTCATGATCGCCGGCATCGGCGGCGTCGGCGCGCAAGACCAGCTGACGTTCAGCATTGTATCGCACGGCGGCGTCGGCAATCCTTTCTGGATCGTCGTCATCAAAGGTATGGAAGACGCCTGCACCCTGCTGGATGCGGACTGCGCTTGGCTTTCCGACCCGGTAGACAATATCGATGATATGGCCGGCTATTGGGATGACGCCTTGGCGCGCAACAACGACGGCATTGGCACAACCGTCCCGAATCCGGAAGTGATCCGCGACGGCGTCAACCGCGCCGCCGAAGCAGGCATCCCCGTTATCGTCCTCAACACGGCTGATCCGAATGCGGGTACGCCGGACGCGCTGCCGACCCTCTTCTACATCGGCGCTAACGAATTCCTCGGCGGCCGCTCCAACGCCAACGCCGTTCTCGATGCAGCCGATGCCGCTGGCGTCGAGATTACCGGCGGCGTCTGCCCGATTCAGGAAGTTGGGCACAGCGGTCTGGAAGCCCGTTGCGCTGGCGTACGCAGCGTCTTTGAAGAAGCCGGCATCCCGCTTGACGGCTTGACCATCAACAACGATGTGACCGCATCAGCGGGTATCTTGGCTGATTACTTCAGCGCCAACCCGGACACCAACGCCGCCTTCATGCTGGGCCCCAATCCCTCAAGCTCCTTGAATCTCTATATCCAGGAAGCTGGCGTCATGGCGGGTGAAATGTTCGCGACCACGCATGATACCAGCGCCGAGATCTACGAGATGATCCAGAGCGGCTACCTGGTCCAAGCCATCGATCAGCAGCCCTATCTGCAAGGCTTCGAGACGATCATGTGGCTCTACCTGAACAGCCAGTTCGCGCTCGCGCCCGGCGGCGATATTTTGACCGGTCCCGGCGTCATTGACGGCAGCAACGTTGATGCCATCATTGAACTGACCGCGCAAGGTTATCGCTAAGCCGAAATCGGCAATCGGTGTGGATGGGGAGTCTTTCCCCATCCACTACTTCATTGTTTCCGGTCTTGCCCGAAGCCCGTCGCTGGCTCTACTGAAAAATCCCGATATAATCCTGATAATCTATTAGTCATATTTGAGTGATTGCTTATGATGCAAGCATACTTGGATGGCAAACGCGAAGCTACGAACACGGGCGCGCTCGTCACCATTCTGTCGTTTGGCTTTGCAATCCTGGGCTTCGCCATTGCGTACGGCACATCCCTGGGCTGGATCCCCTTGGGCGAGCGCGACAACATCCTGCGCTGGAGCCAGGGCTTAAACACAATCGAATACATCGTCACCGTCGCCAGCTTGATCTACGCCTTCTGCTGTTTGCGTACGGCTTTCGGCCTGTACTCGCGCGAGACGGCGAGCTTGCGTTGGTCGCAGTGGATGATGTTCGTTTCGGTCATGATCGGCAGCGCTATCTTGCTCAGCGTGGCGATTCCGGTGGGCTTGAAGTTCTCGCTGCTCTTGGGCGAAGTAAGCGATCTGCGCGCCTTGATCAGCGAGGACGCCGGCGCCTTGGCCGCAATCGCCTTATCAGTCGGCGAAGCGCTGATTAGCATCAGTCTCTTCATCATCGCGCTGGTGGCGCTCTTGGCGCTGTTGGTATTCCTCATCCCGCCCCTGGAAGCACTGCGCGATCGGCCCGGCATTAGCATGATTGTCGCGCCCCCACGCAAGTTCATCCAGGCGATTCTGGTCGTGCTTGGCGTCGGCGTGATCGGATTCCTGGTCGCCGGGGCGCTGGTTGTGCCGGATTATCCGGGCCAGACAACCATTCGCGATGCGGAAAATCATCGGCTGCTTGCCGGTTTGCTGTTTTTCTTGCCCGGCTTGATAGGCTACCGGATCGTCCGCCAGGTGGAAGAACAATCGGACGAATTGCGGCGGGCGGTCGCCTTGACCCCGGGCAAATTCATCCGCGCCGAACTGGCGAAGTCACCGAGCGCCGGCGCCATCATCGGCTTCATCGCTATCTTCATGGGTTTCACCATGGCGACCGATCTCTTCCTTGAGCCGAGTTCGGTCGCGTCATTCCTCAGCAACGTCGCGACCAAAGGCGTCATCGCCATCGGCGTCACCTACCTCATGATTTCGGGCGAGTTCGATTTGTCCGTCGGCTCGATCCTCGGTGTCACCGCGCTTTCGTTCATGAACTTTATGACCCACGGCGCGCCCGTGTTTGGCGTCGTCGGACCCATACCAGCGGCTTTGCTCGCCATATTCGTCGCCTTCATTCTCGGCGCGATCAACGGCGTCTTATTGATATCAACGCGAATACCGTCTTTTATCGTGACCTTGGGCACGATGCTCGCCTTTCGCGCCATTACGCTGGTGGCTATCGCCGGCGGTCGCATCTTGCGCTACAGCGACCATCACGAATCGCTGCCGGTGATCGGCATTAGCAATATCGTATTCATTGCGCTGGCGCTGATCGGCTTGGCGGTCGTCGGCTTCACCGCCTATCGCGTGTTGCCGGTCTTTTATCGAGGGGCGGCGCAGGCTTGGTCCATCCGCGAGGACAACGGCGATTTCGGCACGAGCGGCGCCATTGTACGCGGCGTCATTTTTGTCCTGATTTTGCTGATTCTTCTCGCTATCGTGGTCTGGCTGGCGGCTGTTCTCTCCTATCACGGCAGCGCCAGCGGCGGCCAGATCATCGAAGTCGGCTACTTTGACCTGTACAACGGGCGCGTGCTCCAGATCGGCTCCGAAGGCGATTTCTTCCATTTGCAGATCCCGCGCAACGCCAACGTTCGCCTGGCAATTGTCTGGTGGTTCATCTTCGTGGTGATCTTCCACATCGTTTTGACCAACACCTCCTTCGGCAACAGCATCTTCGCCACCGGCGGCAACGAAGGCGCAGCGCGCGCGCAAGGCGTCAACGTCGACCGCGTCAAACTGCAGAATTTCGTCATTGTCGCGCTTTTGACCGGTATCGCTGCCATATATGAAACGGCGCGAAACCCGGGCGTCGACCCGCTGAAAGGCACCGGCTGGGAGCTCGAAGTGATCGCCATGACCGTGATCGGCGGCGCCTTGCTGACCGGCGGCTACGGCAGCGTGGTCGGCTCGCTGCTGGGCGCGCTGATATTCGGCATGCTGCAAACGGGTCTCGTCCTCGTGGGCATCGAATCACGTCTTTTCGCTGGCACAATCGGCGTCATCATTATCACGGCAGTTGTTATGAATACCCTTGTTCGCGGCGCGCGCCAGAATTAGCCGCTCGGCATGCCTATTGTCGAGCGCGTGTATAAGCATAAGCGGGCGACTGGCTCGCCTACAATTGCAACTCTAGGCTAGGGAAGCGTTAGTCATGGAATATCAACAGCAAAATGATAACGCCCTGGTGGATATGATCGATATCCACAAGTATTTCGGCAGCGTGCAAGTCTTGCGCGGCATTGATTTTCACGTCGATCGGCAAGAAATTGTCGGTTTGCTGGGCGATAACGGCGCGGGCAAATCAACCTTGATCAAGGTATTGACCGGATACCACTCGCTGACGAGGGGCCAAATCTACTTTGATAACGAAGCGGTCAACATCCATTCGCCGCATGACGCCCGCGAATTGGGCATCGAGACGGTGCATCAGGATCTGGCGCTTGTCCCGCTGATGAGCATCGCCCGCAACTTCTGGCTGGGGCAGGAGCCGACCTACGAAGTCGGACCGTTCAAATTCCTCGACAAGAAGACGATGGCGAGCGAATCGATCCGCGCCTTGGCCGATGTCGGCATACACATCCGTGATTCGGAAGAAACAGTCGGCAATATGTCCGGCGGCGAGCGACAGTCGGTGGCGATTGGCCGCGCCGTTTATTTCGGCAAAAAGCTGCTGATTCTTGACGAGCCGACTTCTGCGCTTTCGGTGGGCGAGACGCAGAAGGTGCTCGATTATACGATTGCCGCCAAAGAAAAAGGCATGAGCGTTATCTTCATCACCCACAATATCCGCCATGTTTACGAGGTGGCTGACCGCTTCACGATTATCGAGCGCGGGCATAAACTGGGCGACTTTTACAAGAGCGAAGTGACCGAGAACGAAGTCGCCGATATGATCGTAACCGGGCAAATCCCCGAGCGCTTGCGTCTCTACGACGAAGAAAATGGAGATGTAGCATGAACCGGACTCTCTTTCCGCAGAGAGGCTTGCTGGTCTTGGCGCTCGTTGCGCTATTGGCGCTTGCCGCTTGCCGGCCCGATGATACGCTTGATATCACACCATCGCCGACGCCGACGCCGGAACCGACAGCCACGCCCTCGCCGACGCCACCGCCGGCAGACTTTGTCGATCCCTATGAGATCAATCTGAGCATTATTGAAAATTTGATTGAATTGCTGCCCAACCCGCTGGCCGCCGGCGAAGAAGAATGGAAGCGCAACTTCGAAGTCGGCGCCGACGGCGTAAAGAATATCCGCGGCATCCGCCGGCCCGCCGTCGGCAGAGAGATTTATTATTACACCCAGCAAGGCAGCAAGATGAGCCTGAACTTCGCTGTCTTCCCGGACGCGGAGGCGGCTCTCGCGGAGTTCCAGCGCAAGGAAGAATTACGGTCGTCGCTGGTTAACCTCAAAGAGGACGATTCATTCCCGAAACCCAATTTCATTGGCGGCGGCTTGTACGGATCATTCGGGCTCTTCCAAATCGACAATTACTTCATCGAGGTTTTTGTCGAGATCTTCACCACATCGACCAGCCCCATGGCGCCCCTCTCGAACGAGGCGATCAAATTCTTCGAAAATAACCGCGCCGCCTTTGAAGCGAACGCCGACAGTTCGGCAATGGACGATGATGGAAGAGACGTCTTGCAGGTCATACTGGACGACCTGCCAAACGAAATCATCACCGACACCCAATGGCGGCGCGATTTCTCCCGCTTTGACGAGGGCGTGGGTACGCCGCGGAACATCCAGAACGGAAGCGGCTTTCGCGTCGCTTATGTCGATCAAATGGCGAACAACTTCCAGATGACCTACGCGCAATTCGATACGGCCGATGACGCGATGGCGCATTATCTGCGGATGAAAGAGATTCGCGAGGGCATTGAAGAAGAAAACTCGATCGAAGACTTCCCGCAGCCACATGTGCTCGGTCGCGGGCTCTACGGGTCGGTGGCGCTCTTCGCAGTGGACGAGTTCTTCCTCGAAGTCCTGATGGAGCGGGCGCCGGGCACCACTGCCAACCCGACGGTTGCCATCGCGCGCAAAGCCTTGGCGATTCTCGAAGAAGCGCGCGCGCCTTAGACAGCCTACCCGCCCGCCGGCGCTATGCTATAATCCGCGCCAAAAGCACAAAATGAGGAGCGAATCATGTCACCAATGCCGCGATATCGGCGATGGCAAATCATGGCGATGGAAAAGAATATGCTCAATATCGAGCATATCGTCACCACCATTAGCGATCCGGCGATTTTCGACAAACGCGATGGCGGCGATGGTTGGACCGTCTCCGAAGTCCTGGGGCACCTCGCCGATACCGACAGCTACTTCCTGGCGCGGGCGCAGGCGCTCGTCGAGGGTAGCGACCCGCCGGCCGGTTCGGGCAAGAGCGTGGACGAACGGGTGAAGGATGCCGGTTACGCCGAGCAGGACGCCTCAGAACTGCTGCAGCGCTGGCTGAAAGTCAGCGGCGCCTATCGTGAGTTTCTCGCCTCCCTGCCGGAAGATGATGAAGCGCTGTGGGAGCGTCCTGGCCGCGACGCCGATGGCGGCGGATTCACGCTGAATGACCAACTGATTCTCAGCGCTTTTCATGATTTGGATCACTTGCATCAGATTGTGAAGATCATCCGCAATTGATGGGGATTCCCGGCTCGGCAACATTGACATGGCGGAGAATTTTACTTTGAAATCAAGACGGGAAAGCGACTTCAAACAGAAGGGCAAACCGCCTCAGATCAGACGGCGCCGGACCTTCGTCTTCCTGCTGGCTGGCTTGCTCCTGATTGGCGCAACGAAGTTCGCCCATTCGCTGGCGACCTCGGTGAGCGAACGCGGAAGAACGGCGGAAGCGCTGATTGCCACTTATCCTGAGCGATATTCCCAGCTCATGCACAATGCCTTCACGATGAGTTCCATAGAATACCGCGGTCCCAAAGTCTACCATCAGGAACCGTTGCCTGATTTGGACGCTCATCTCTTCTTGTTCGAGTGGCGCTCAAGAAGCGATAATCATGTTGAGCTCTGCATCACTGCCGCAATTGTGGCTGAAGCGCAAGATATCTTTGGCGGCTGGTACACAAAACAGGAAGTATTCCCGATTTGCGAATACCAAATGGTTGACTCCAAGCCGCCCAGCGTCACCTATTGGGAGGCGCAATCGACGGGAAAGACAATGCATTACGCGCTGGTCGCCGGTCCAGCCTACAAGTTAGCAAGCTGGGTGGAATTAGAGTTGGCCGATGGGAGCCTAAGCCGCAGCGAAACACATAGCATCGGCTACGCCCAGGTGCTTCGCCGCGATGAACCCATTGAAATCGAAAGAGTGAGCTTCCTGAATAGCAGGGGTCAAGCTTTCGCTTCCTTCGACTACCCGTTTTGGATGGAGAGGTAGCCAATTGCCCGGCCACGGCTGGCAATAATTTCCGAAAGCCAAGACATGGCGCAGCCCCCACAGCCCCTTGCCGAGCGCATCCGTCCGCGTGACCTGAGCGGATTCATCGGTCAGTCGCATCTGGTCGGCGAGGGCAAGCCACTGAGCCGCGCCCTCCAGCAGAAGACCGTGCCCAGCATGATCTTTTGGGGACCACCGGGCGTCGGCAAAACCACCCTCGCCCGCATGATCGCCGAAGTCAGCGAGAAGCCCTTCTACAATCTCTCGGCGGTGTCGGCCGGCAAGGCAGAGCTGCGGAAGATTGTCCAATCGGTCAATGGGGCAGCCGCAGTCAAAAGCAGCCAGCCGAGCCTCTTCGCCGCGCCCGAAGCCGAGGCGCCGCCTGATGGCGTGATCCTCTTCCTGGATGAAATTCACCGCTTCAACAAAGCCCAGCAAGATTTCCTACTGCCATACGTCGAGGATGGCACGCTCACCTTGATCGGCGCCACCACCGAGAATCCCAGCTTTGAGGTGATCTCGGCGCTGCTTTCGCGCATGCAAGTCTTCACGCTCAATCCGCTGACGATGGCTGAGATCGAGCGGATCATCGCTCGCGGAATCGCGGCGCTGGCGATTGACATCGACGAGGACGCCATCGCCTTCCTCGCCAATTACGCCAATGGCGATGCGCGCGCCGCCCTCAATCTGCTGGAGAACGCCGCCCGCCTCTACCGCGCCTCAGCGATCACGGTCGACCATTTGCGCGAGACCTTGCAATCGAAGCATCTGCGCTACGACAAGACCGGCGAAGAGCATTACAACACCATCAGCGCCTTCATCAAAAGCATGCGCGCCAGCGATGTCGACGCCGCGCTCTATTATTGCGCCCGCATGATCGACAGCGGCGAAGATCCCAAGTTCATCGCCCGCCGCATGGTCATCTTCGCCAGCGAAGACATCGGCATGGCTGACTCAAAGGCGCTGACCGTCGCCAACGATGTCTTCCGCGCCGTGGAGACGATCGGCTTGCCCGAATGCCAATTCAATTTGGCGCAGGGAGTCGCTTATCTAGCGACTGCGTCCAAGAATCGCTCCGCCGGCGATGCCTATTTTCGCGCGCTGGATGATGTCAAAGAGCACGGCAATTTGGCGATACCGCTGCATATCCGCAACGCGCCAACGCAGCTGATGCGCGAAATGGGGTACGGCGACGGCTATGAAGCCTACACCAATGAGAGCATGCTGCCAGAGGCGATCAAGGGCAAGCGGTATTATCGACCCCATCCCCGGAGGTCGATGTCTACGTGACCCGGCCCCTTCCCCAGCAAGCTAAGGAAGGGGAGCGCATTGGCAAGACCGTCCTGTCAAGACGAGCGATGACTTCAATTACGACTTTTCCATGAATCCAACAGTAGCGAATGCCGAGCTATGACCAAGTTAAATATCCTGCTCATCACATCGGACCAGCAGCATTGGAACACCCTCGGGCAATTCAACCCGGAGATCCAGACCCCCGCCCTCGACAAGCTGGCGGGGCAGGGGACGACCTTCACGCGCGCCTACTGCCCCAACCCGACCTGCACGCCGACGCGGGCGAGCATGATCACCGGCAAGTATCCATCGCAGCACGGCGCCTATTCGCTCGGCACCAAGCTGCCCGAAACAGAGCCGACCGTCGGCGACCGCTTTCGAGCCGCTGGTTACCGCACCGCGCTGGTCGGCAAGGCGCATTTCCAGCCTCTGCATTCCACCGAAGAATACCCCTCGCTGGAAGCCTACCCGACCTTGCAAGACCTGCAGTTTTGGCAAGATTTCGATCAGCCCTTTTACGGATTCGATCATGTCGAGCTGGCGCGCAACCACACCGACGAAGCCCATGTCGGTCAGCATTACGCCCTGTGGATGGAGGAGAAGGGCCTCAGCAATTGGCGCGATTATTACTTGCAGCCGACCGGCAAGGTGGTCGAACAACGGCGTAAGTGGCTGATACCGGAGCGCTTTCATTACAACGCCTGGATCGCCGAACGTAGTAATTCACTTTTTTCACAATTTCATGATTCCGACGAGTCCTTCTTCCTCTGGGCGAGCTTCTTTGATCCGCATCCCAAATACCTCGCGCCCGAGCCCTGGGATACGATGTACGATCCCGACGACATCACCGTCCCCGAGCTCACGCCAGGCGAACACGACAATAGCCCTCCCCATCTACAGTTGACGCAAGAACCGGATCCCGACTTCTCCGCTTGGCAGGAGCCCAACGGCAGCGGTTGCCACGGCTTTCATTCGCATTTGCTGGCGCGTAGACACTGCCACTCCCACGAGCGCGACGAGCTGGCGAAAGATATCGCCTGCTATTACGGCATGGTCAGCTGCATGGATAAGTACATCGGTCAGATTATCGACCACCTTGATGATCTGGGCTTAGCGGAGAATACGCTGGTCGTTTTCACCAGCGATCACGGCCATTATTTCGGCCAGCATGGACTAATCGCCAAAGGCGCCTTCCATTATGACGATGGCATCCGCGTGCCGATGATCGCGCGCCTGCCCGGTCGCATCCCCGCTGATCGCCTCTCGCACAGCCTGCAATCGTTAGTGGATTACGCCCCCAGCTTCCTCGACTACTGCGGTCTCGATGCTCCCGAAGAAATGACGGGACTCAGCCAGAAAGAAGTCTGGGGTGGCGACGATAGCGAAGCCCGCAAGCTCGTCATCGTCGAGAATCGTCATCAGCCGACAACCCTGCATCTCAAGACCTTCATCGACGAGCGCTACAAAATCACGCTTTACTTCAATCGGGATTATGGCGAAATATATGATCTGCTCGACGACCCGGGCGAAGTCTGCAACTTGTGGTCGGATGCCGCCTTGCGCGCCCGATTAACAGAAGCATTCCTGCGCGCGGAGATGCAGAAGGAAGAGCCGCTGACGGAAGAGAGCTTGTCCCGGCCCAACAAGTCGGCGGCGATGTACCTGAAGAGCTGCAACCTGAGGGGGAGACAAATCAACTTTGACCCGTCTCAGGATCGCTACGAGCTGTTTGATCTAGATGCCGACCCCGAGCGAAGCCTCAATCTGTGGGACGACCCCGCCTGTGGTGAATTGCGCGCCGAGATGGTACGGGCGCTGCTCTTCAGTCGCTGGGGCTTGGAGCCGCTTTGGATGCCGCGGGTTTCGGGGGCCTGACCTTCCCGCTTTGCCTGGGACATAACGAGGGCGCTGAAAATCTGTTATAATTCGTGCAGCCAACCGCAGCCTGTCTCGTTCGAGACGCAGCTGCGGCGACCTTGCCACGTATCCCATCTTATAGGAGATGAAGTAATGTTCAATAAGAGACGTGTTTTGTGCATTCTTCTGCTTAGCCTGGCGCTGCTGATTCCGGTTGCAGCCCAGGACACAGTCCAATTGACCCTTTCCATCGGCGCGCGCGGATTTGGCGACGCCGCACCCGTCCTCATAGAAGCCTGCACCGAAGAAGTCGGTGGTATCAACGTCGAATGGGAGCGCATTTCTGATGTGCCTAACGAATCGCGCAGCATCTACGTGACCAACTTCACCGCGCGGAACCCCAAGCCCGATATCATAGCCGTTGACGTGATATGGCCCGGCGACTTCGCTGCCCGAGGCTGGATTGCAGCGCTGGAAGATCACATCGCTGAAGAGGACCTGGCCGATTATCTGCCCGGTTTCCTGGCGGCCGCGCAAGTGGGCGGCAGCACCTACGCCATTCCGCTCTATATTGATGGCATCCACCTCTTCTATCGTGCCGACTTGCTCGACAAATACGGCCTTGACGTCCCAACCACTTGGGAAGAGCTTATCGCCGCTGCCGAAACGGTCGTGGAAGGCGAAGCCGATCCTGACTTGTCCGGCTTCATTTCCATGTGGGCGAAGATCGAAGGCTTGTTCATGAACTGGCTTGCCTTCTTCCAAGGCGCTGGCGGCACATTCTTTGATGCCGAAGGCAACCTCAACATCAACACGGAAGCCGGCGTCAAATCCTTGTCCACCATGGTTAGCATGCTGGAGTCCGGCGTGGCGCCCGAAAGCATTTTGACTTTCCGTCCCAACGATGCGCGCCTGCTCTTCCAGCAAGAGCGCGCCGTATTCCTGATGGTGCAGGACTTCGTCTGGGCGACGCTGACTGCGGACGATTCGCCAGTGAAAGACGCTGTCGCGCTCACGCGTGTCCCCTACTTTGAAGGCAACGACGACACCGATACGACCGTCATCGGCGGCTTCTTGTTGGCGGTGAACGCCAATTCAGAGAATCCGGGCGTAGCGGCGGACTTCATCAGGTGCTTCACCAGCTATGAGTCTCAAGTGCAAGCGGCGCTGATTCAAGGTAAAGTACCGACGCGGCCGGCCGTTTATGACGATGAACGCGTGGTCGAAGGCGATCCGGGCATTGCCGCCTTGGGCGCCAACTTCGTTTATGCCTTCGCACGCCCCTCCGCGCAGACCGGCACAGCCTATCCCGAAATCTCGGAGATAATGCAGACGGAAGTTTCCGCCGCCTTGCTTGGCGAGAAGACTCCCGAGCAAGCCATTGCGGACGCCGAGGCGCAGATCCTGGCGATAATGCCCTGATTACGATAAGAACATGGGGTGCGGCTGACATTGGCCGCGCCCAGCATTTTCGCCTTTGAACGCAGCAAGACGTTAAGCCATGAAACACGCCAATCGGGCGGGCATCTACTTTCTTGTGCCTGCCATCTTGGTCATTGCCTTTGTACTCCTGTTTCCCATAATCCAGACGGTTGTGCTGAGCTTCGGACGCAACAGCACCAGCATCTTCACCGGTTACGATTATGCCGGGCTGGCGAATTATCAGCGCCTGCTCAAGACGCCGCGTTTCATCACCTCGCTCAACAACACCATCTTTTTCACCGCCGTCACCGTGCCAATCGAGCTAGTGCTCGGCATCGCCCTGGCGCTGATTCTCAATCATCGTTTCAGCGGCAAAGGGCTGGTGCGCATGGCCGTCCTTTTCCCCTGGGCGCTGCCCACCGCGCTCAATGCCCTGATGTGGCGCTGGATGTTCAATACCGAGTTCGGCCTCTTTAACTCAATGCTGACTGACACCGGCTTGGCGCTGGAGCGGGTCAATTGGCTGGGGGCGATACCAACATCAATGCACGCGATGATGTTCGTCTCGATCTGGAAGACGAGCTCGTTCATGGCGCTGCTGCTCTTGGCCGGCTTGCAGACCATCCCGGATGATCTTTACGAAGCGGGCAGCGTCGACGGGACCAACCGCCTGACCGAGTTTCGCTTCATCACGCTGCCGCTACTGCGCCCGGCCATACTGGTGTCTGTGCTGCTGCGCACGATGGACGCCATGCGCGCCTTTGAGCTGCCGTTCAATCTGACCGACGGCGGTCCTTTGACCTCCACCGAGACCCTGTCGCTCTACGCCTATCGCGTGATCTTCCAATATGTGAACTTCAACCTCGGCTCCAGCGCCATCCTCATCCAGTTCATCATCATCATGTCTATCAGCGTCATGTACATCGTGATACTACGGCGAGGTGACGTGTGATATTGGGGAGTAGGACCTTGCAGGGCGCGCCAGCGAAAGGCGGCCGGTCGTCCATTCGAAGCGGACGACAAGCGGGCATCGGCTTCTACATCCTGGCCGGGATCACGGTTCTCGTGTCTTTCTTCCCAACTGCCTGGATCTTCCTCACATCCATCAAGACCGAGGCGGACATCTATGCCTGGCCCGTGCAGTACCTGCCCAATCCGGTTACGCTGGAAAACTACCTCAATATATTCAACGAAACGCCCGAGTTGCTCCTCTACATATTCAACAGCTTCATCGTCGCCACGACCACAACGGCCGTCATTCTTGCCTGTGGCGGACTGGCTGCCTACTCCCTCGGTCGCTTGACCTGGCGCGGCCGTAACCTGGTGCTGATCTTGATCCTTGCTGTTTCGATGTTCCCGCCGCTGGCGCTACTGCCATCGCTCTTTAGCATGTTCCTTGAATTGCGCCTGATCAATACATATCCCGGCCTCGTCATCGGTCATACCGGTCTGTACATTCCCATCGCAATATGGATTCTGACCAACTTTTTCAAGTCTGTGCCCTCCGAAATCGAAGACGCCGCGCGCGTCGATGGCGCCTCGAGCCTGCGGATTTTCTGGAGTATTATCTTGCCGCTGTCCGTGCCGGGTATGATCTCCACCGGCTTAATCGTGTTCATCTTCTCCTGGAACGAATTCCCGCTCTCGCTCGTCATCATGAGCGACAACTTCATGCGCACCGCGCCCGTCGGCATCTCGCTGTTTCCCGGTGAATACTCTTTCCCCTGGGAGATCATAACTGCCGCGACCATGCTGACCATTCTGCCTATTTTGATTATCTCGGGATTATTTCAGGACCGGCTGATCGGGGGGCTGACCGCCGGCTCCGGAAAGTAAGTCGGGCCGCTCAACCTCGCCTTACGACGTAATAGCCAACAACCAACGATATCACGGTCGCCGCTTCAATTGGCAGCGTCGGCTCCATGAAGCGCAGCCACAACAAATGAATCCCAATCAAGATCATGGCGCCGATGAAGAACCGGTCAAAGGCGTTGGTATGAAAAGGCAGAAAGCCTTCGCTGGTCTTCTTCTTCTGCTCGTTTTCCATGCCCCTACTCCTTCACGGCGCCGAAGGTCAAGCCCATGACGATATAACGCTGGGCGACGATGACAATGATCGCCGATGGTATCAGCGTGATCATGGACATGGCCGCCAGCTCGCCCCAGTTGGTGCCAGTCACTGTCACAAATTCAGCCAGCCCGGTGGTGATGGTGCGCGCTTCGACGCTCGTCAAGTTGGCGGCGAAGAGATATTCATTCCAGGCGAAAACCCAACTCAAGATGCCCGTCACCGCCAAGCCGGGCGCCGCCAGCGGGATAACCACATGACGCAGCACGCCCGTAAGACCGGCGCCGTCAATCATCGCCGCATCGTCCAGCTCTATGGGAATGCCGTCGACAACGCCTTTCAGCAGCCAGATGGCGAAAGGTAAATTGAAGACACAATAGACCAGTATCAAGCCGATCTGCGTATCGAAGAGCGTCCAATCGCCGATGCGAAAAGTGCGCGTGAACATGATGAATAGCGGCAACAGAAAGGCAGCGGGCGGCGCCATGCGATTGGTAATCAGCCAAAAGAAGATATTGTCGCTGCCCGTCAGCTTATAGCGCGAGAGCGCATAGGTCGCCAGCAGCGCCAGCACCATCACCAGCAGCGCGTTGCTGGTCGAGACCACAATCGAATTCGTCATATAGCGCTGGAAGGCGCTGTCGGTCAGCACATTGCTGTAATTCTCAAGGAAGAGCCGGCTTATCGCCAGGTTGGGCCGGCTGAACAGCTCGACGCGGCTGCGCATCGATACGACGAACATCCACCAAATCGGTATCAGCGTCAACAGGGTCATGAAAACCCAGAAGCCGTAGGTCAGGAGGAATCGCCAAATGCGCTGCCGCATTACTCCACTTCTCCCTTGCGCCGCTTCTCAATAACCACTGTACGGGCGACCCAGTGGGTCGCCCGCTGCGCCGTATGCAATAGCACAATTCGAATCAATCCACCTCTCCCGTGCGCCGCCCCGCTTTACCAATTTGTAGGGGCGAGGCGGTGACTCGCCCATAACACCCGATGCGACAAGTCCTAACGCTCACTCGACCTCTCCCGTGCGCCGCCCCGCTTTACCAATTTGTAGGGGCGAGGCGGTGACTCGCCCATAACACCCGATGCGACAAGTCCTAACGCTCACTCGACCTCTCCCGTGCGCCGCCCCGCTTTACCAATTTGTAGGGGCGAGGCGGTGACTCGCCCATAACACCCGATGCAACAAGTCCTAACGCTCACTCGACCTCTCCCGTGCGCCGCCCCGCTTTACCAATTTGTAGGGGCGAGGCGGTGACTCGCCCATAACATCCGATGCGACAAGTCCTAACGCTCACTCGACCTCTCCCTTACGCCGTCCAGAAATGGCGATGAATAACAACCAGCACAGCACCACCGTCAAGTATAAAGTGATAAGGGATATCGACGAGCCGTAACCATAATCGGTGCGCGGGAAGACGACGCGCCAGATATAGATGCCGGTGAAGCGCGTGCCCGGACCGCCGCCGGCCAGCATCCAAACCTCGTCAACCGTGCGAATCGCGTCCATGATGCGGATGAAAACCGTCGTCAGCAGCACTGGACGCAGGAAAGGCAAGGTCACATACCAGAAGACTTGCAGGCGGCTGGCGCCATCGACCTTGGCCTGTTCTACCGGCTCGCGCGGAATCGCCGACAAACCGGCCAGCATCGTCAGCGTGACGAAGGGCGTCCAATGCCAGACGTCCATGATGATTGAAGTAAGCAAAGCCTGCTCGGGAAAGGAGCCAATCTGATACTTGATATCGAACCAGCGATCGAGAAAGAAGGGCACCGGACCGAAACCCGGAATCACCAGCAGCCGCCAGATAGCGCCGACCGCAATCGGCGCCACCATCAGCGGAAAAGTATGGATGATGCGGAAAAGCGATTTACCGGGGAACTTGCGCGTCAGCATCTGCGCCAGCAAAAAGCCGAGCACAACTTCACTGGCGATGGCGAAGACGGCGAAACGTATCGTCAAGCCGACAGAATGCAAGAAGTCATCATCAAAGACGAGCCGGCGGAAATTGTCCAGACCGTTAAAGACTAAACCGTCGTCAGCCGAGAAAACATTCCATTGATTGAAGCCGACAAAGAGGACGTAAAGAAACGGCATGAAGCCGAAAATGATGAGAATGACTAAGGTAGGGCTGAGCAGCAGCCAGCCGGTTCGGGGATTGCGCATGCTTCTAGCTTACTTGGAATGACAAAACAGGGTGACCTGTTGTCACCCTGTTCGGATTCTCAATGCTACGGCTTACATGCCATAACCCAAACGGTCGAGCTCTTCATCGACAGCCATTGCTGCCTGCGACAAGGCATCAGCCGGTGACAGCTCGCCCAGAATCGCGCGCTGGATGAAGGGATCGATGACTTCACGCACTTGCGCGTGGAAGGGGAAGGGCGGCGCGCCAGCGAATAGCGGACCCTGCTCTTCCAGCAGCGTGTAGTAACCATCAACCTTGGTATCCTGCTCGGCGATCAAGGGATCATCGAAGGTGGCGGTATGGGTGATGCGCGCGCCCGCGGCCGCCCATTCAGCCTGCACCGATTCTTGCCCGATGAACTGCAGCCAGAGCAGCGTCGCTTCCTTATTGCGCGAGGAATGCGGCACGCCAAAGGCGCCACCATCGTAATAGCCGATGTAACCGTCGCCCATGGAAGCGGCTTCGATTACGCCTTCAGCGGTGACGGGCAGGCGTACGCCGACATTGCCGGTGACAGCCGATCGCGACTCATCGGTGGCGATCCAGGCGGCGTTCTCGCCATAGACCCAACCTTGCGCGGCCCGGCCAGCGGCGAAGCTGGAGGCAACCTCATCCCAGGTGCTCGAAGTGGCTTCGGGCGGGGCGAAGGGCAGCATGCTCAGCCAGAAGGTCAGCGCCTCGACCGCGGTATCGCCATCCAACGCGCCGCCGTTGGCGCTCTGTGCCGAACCAGCATCCAGGTTGATGCCCCAGTTGTGCAAGCCGAAGGAGGGACCGATGCTCTCGAGGAATTCGTAGGTCGAAGCCGGGTGCCCGGTCGAGCCTTGCACCGTCGTTCCCCAGAGATCCATATCCATGCTTTCGCCGTAAGCGGTGAAGAATTCGGCGTTGTCGCGATACTGGCCGAAGTTCTCAGCCGGCGCCAGCGGATAGCCATACTCTTCCTCAAAGGCGGCCATGATATCGGCATCCTCGAAGAGATCCTTGCGATAGAGGTAGACCTTGACGAAGGCTTCCATCGGTACGCCGAAGAGATCGCCATCGGCGTTCTTGAAGTAATCGGCGAAGCTGGTGAAGGCGCTCTCATCGTAACCTTCATACGCCAGATCCGGGTTGTCGGCGGCGTACTGGGTCAAGTTGACCAGGTAATCCTGCGCCAGGTAGGAGTAAATGATGTCCTGCTCGATGTAGACGAAGTCATAGATGCCGGTATTGGCTTCCATGTCGTTGATCGCCTTGGAGTACATCTGATCCCAGGACGTCGTTTCGAACTCAACATTGATGCCGGTGAGCTCGGTAAACTGCGCCGCCAAAACATCAGCCACGTAATTCGATGGCGGCGTGCTCTCGGATACGCCGCGGATGGTCGTGCCGGCGTAGGGCGCGGCCGCGTCCGCCCACCAGCCGTGCATGTCCGCCGTAACCAGCGACATGTTCGCCAGGAAGGCGAAGGCGAGCAGCAAAACAATAGTGAAGACTTTCTTCATGTTGGGTCTCCTTGGAGAACTATAGAAATCGGAATGCCGGTCTATGGCTGAGGGCAAGTCCTATCATCGCAATCGATATACGATGCGACGCCTTTAGCCCACAGCGCCGATGCCCGGCAACAAATGATTATCTAATGCCGATTTGATTAATTCAAGTCGCAATGACAATGCGAACAGCCATACGCCGCCCTTAGCGACTTGCGCGCTTGAAGCAGCCGTTTACCCGCAAACGCCGGCAGTCGTTACATAGTCAGCGCTGATCCAGCCGGTAGCGCCATTGTACTCCACCCTGAACCAACTCGACTCGCGCGCGGAAGCGGTCAGGGTCGCGTTCGCCCGCACCAAACCGAAACGATTGCCAGCCGGTCCATCGCGAAAGTTGAGGACATGGGTTGTGGTTACGCGGCAAGTGGACGAGTCCTCCGCGGCCGCGACCGAAGCCAGTTGCATTTCGCTCGCTTCGCCGAATTCGGCCGCGCCGATATCACAGCCAGCGCCGATCGGACGTCTCTTGCCCGCTTGATCGGTCGCGAGACAGAATGCCGAGTCGGCAGCATCCACCAGCGGGCTGCCGTCAATTGGCGGGAAATAGCCGGGCGCGCCGGTCATTTCTCCCAGCAGCGCATCATCACCGGTCAGCGACCCGCAGGTGCCGTCCTGGCTGAAGTTTCCGCGGCTCACATTTACATTGCCATGGCAATCGGGCAGCCGGCCGCGGCCTGCGACCACGCTGTTGCGCAGTTGCGCCGATCCTCGCCATTGCCAAATTGCGTCGCCTTCGCCATAGGACGAGCTGTTATCCAGCATCGTCAGGTGCGTCATCGTCACATTGGCGCCGCCGATGGAAATGACGCCGCCGTTGCTCGATTGATTCCTGTGGAAGGTGCTGTTTTCAATCGTCACCTGGCCCCCGGCCGCCTCGATTGCGCCGCCGAAACCTTGGCCGTTGTTGGTAGTGAATGTGCTGCCGCTGATATTCGCCCTCCCGCCGTTTACATAGATGGCGCCGCCACCTAGCTGCGCATTATTCGACCTCAAGACGCTATTGTTGACGCTAATTTGGCCGTTGAAATGCTGTGTGCCGATCGCGCCGCCGTAACCGCCCGTGATGCGATTGTCGCCAATCTCCACATAGTTGACAGAATTGCGTTCAAATTTGGAATCGTTGACGACAAGTTCGGCGTTGTTCTGCACGAGGATGGCGCCGCCAGTGCCGTCTGCCCGTCCGCGGGTGAGCGTCAAATCATTGATCGTGAGTTTGCGCCCGAGCACTACAAAGATCTGAAATTGATCATCGCCGCTGATTGTATGCCCATTTCCCTCGATCGTAATGGTGCCATTGATATGCGGCAGCGGCGCGCTGAGCGTAACGTCTTCCGTCAACGTGATGATGTCGTGGCTTGTGCCCGCTGGGCAGCCGCCCACAGCGGTATTGGTGTTGGCGGCGAGGATCTGATTGGACAGCGTGCACTCCGTAGGCTCAGGTGTTGGCGCGGCCGGCGCAGCGGTCGCCGATTCAAAAGCGCCGATATCGCAACCGCCGCCGAGCGGCCGAGCGTTTCCCGCTTGGTCCGACTCCAGGCAGAACTGGCTGTCGGCGGCGTCCACCGCCGGGCTGCCATCCAAGAGTGGGAAATAACCGGGCGACCCAGTCATATCGCCAAGCCAGGCATTACCGCCGGGCAAAAGCGTGCAGGACCCGTCTTGGCTGAAATTGCCGGCGCTCTGATCGAGACCACCCGTGCATGCCAGCCCATTGCCATCACCGGCGACGATGCTGTTGCGCAGGTAAACCAATCCACTGCGCTTGTGTACGGCGTCGCCTTCGCCCGAATAAGACAGATTATCCACCAGCGTCAGGTGAGTCAATGTGGTGGTGGCGCCGCTGACCAGGATCGCGCCAGCGCGGCCCGCTCGATTGCGGGCGAAGGTACTGTTGCTGATGCGCACGGTTCCCACGAAGCCTTCGACGCCGCCGCCGAAACGCCCCGCTTCATTGTCCTCAAATGTGCTGCCGGTAATTGTGGCTGTGCCGCCAAATACGAGGATCGCGCCGCCGCCGGACGCGGCTGAATTGCCTTTGAAAGTACTGTTGCTAATGCGCAGGCTGACGTCAGATGGTCGGGTCGAGATCGCGCCGCCGCCCTTATCCGATCGATTGTTAGTGAAGGCGGCGTTTTCGATTACGAGTTCCGCATTACGAGCCAGAATTGCGCCGCCATCTTCCGCCGAGTTGCCTTCGGTAATCGTCACGTTTCTGAGTGTGAATTTACCACCAACGACGTTGAAAATCGGGAAGCGATCATCTCCACTAATCGTATGTCCGTTTCCTTCAATTGTGATCGAGCCGCTGATATGGGGAAGCGGCTCGCTGAGCGTAATGTCCTCGACCAAATAGATGATGTCCTGGCTCGTGCCCGCCAAGCAGGCGCCGACAGCTTGATTGGTATTGGCGGCGAGAATCGCGTCAACCAAGGTGCAAAGCTCGGGTTCTGGCGTGGGTGCAGGCGGGCTTGCCGTGGCCGACTCAAAGGTGCCGATATCGCAGCCATCGCCGAGCGGACGCGCGTTGCCAATTTGATCGGTCTCGAGGCAGAAATCGGCGTCGGCGGCATCCACGGCCGGGCTGCCGTCCAGCAGCGAAAAATAGCCGGGCGCGCCGGTCAATTCGCCGAGCAAGGGATCCCCGCCCGGACGCGGCGCGCAGCTCCCGTCTTGGCTGAAATTCCCGACGCTCTGATCCAAGCCGATGGCGCAATCAAGCGCGCCGCCTTCCCCGCCGATGAGGCTGTTGCGCAAGTAGGCAATGCCATCTCGCTTCTCAACCGTAGGCCCACTGCCCGGGCGGTTGTCGATCAGGGTCAGATGGGTCATGGTCGTGGTGGCGCCGCTGATCATGATGCTACCGCCTGCGCCACCATAGTTGTCGCTGAAGGTGCTATTGGAAATGCTTGCCTCACCGTTCAAGGTCTCGATGGCGCCGCCCCAATGGATCGCTTCATTCTTGACAAATGCGCTGCCGCTGACATCCATTGTGCCGCCATTCAATAGGATGGCGCCGCCGCCGGTTCCAGCGGTATTGCCGCGGAAGACGCTGTCGATAATGCGCAGGCTGCCGCGAAAGTCGACGGTGGAAATGGCGCCGCCGTGACGCGCATGATTGTTGAAAAAGGTGACGTTTTCGGCGATCAGATCAGCCCCTTGCTTGAGCAGGATCGCGCCGCCGTCGGTCTCGCCACGCGCTTGCGAAAGCGTCAGGTTTCGGATCGTCAATTCACCGCCATCGACAATGAAAATCTGAAAAGCATCGGCGCCGCTGATCGCATGGCCGTTGCCGTCGATTGTGACTGCGCCGACGATCGGCGGCAGCGCCTCGCTGAGCGTGATATCAGCCGCCAGCGTGATACTGCCGCTGCCGCCGCGCTTTGCAGCTTGAATGGCTTGGTAAAGCGCCTCATCCTCGCCAGCAGCGTTGAGACGCAGCGCTGGCGTGAACACGGACGAGAGCATCAGGTACACCACTATCGCGGCAATGAGGCCAGCGCGCTTCAAAACCATATCGTCCCCCCGTTAACGCTTCTTTTCTTCTGGCAATATAATAAGTGTATATCAGCATATACACATATTACAAACCAGCGTTATGGTTGCGGGGTTGAAGTTATGGCCAGCGCGCTGCCACACGCTTTGTCAACCTGATTCAATGATGGTGTAAAGCAATTCGAGCGAATTGAAGCAACTTAGCTTGACAGTACTCCCTACAAATGTTCTAATGGTCACAGTGTAGCATAGTTGCTACACCATAGAATGGTGGCGACAGCGTTGACCGACACCGTTAGCGTTGAAAGACGCAGCGAGATAATGGCGCAAGTCGGGAGCGGGGACACCAAACCCGAGCTCCTGGTTCGTAAGGGACTTCACGCGCTAGGGTTCCGCTATCGACTTCACGTCAAAGAGCTGCCCGGAAAGCCCGATCTTGTATTTCCCCGCTATAAGTCAGTCATTCAGATCAATGGCTGTTTTTGGCATGGCCATTCCTGCCCGCGTTGTAGAATGCCAAGTTCCAACACTGAATATTGGAATCAAAAGGTCGCAAGAAACATGGAGCGCGATGTTGCAAATCGTCAGTTGCTCCTCGACGAAGGATGGCGAGTACTGACGATATGGGAATGCGCGCTGACGGGGAAATGGAAACTTGGGTTGAGTCGAGTAATTGGGTTGGCGTCCGCGTGGCTCTTGTCAACCGAGTCAATTTCTGAAGTCAAAGGCGACATCGGGACGGTTCAAAATGTTGCGCGCAATTGAATTCTTCGCTGGCATGGGCCTCATGCGGGCTGGGCTTGAGCGCGTCGAAATCGAAACAGTCTTTGCTAACGACATCGACGTAACCAAAGCAAAGCTGTACGCTGATAACTGGGGGCGTGCAGAGTTGCATGTTGGCGACATCCGGGCGCTCAATGGTGACGATATCCCAAACGCCGAACTTGTGACCGCGTCATTTCCTTGCACGGATATGTCGCTTGCCGGAAAGTACAAAGGTCTGAACGGCGCTCAATCTAGCCTAGTATTGGACTTTTTGCGGATTCTCGACGAAATGGGAGACCGCGCTCCGCGAACTCTAATGATAGAAAATGTAATGGGTTTTCTGACTGCAAACGGCGGGCGTGATTGGGATACGGTTAACAGTGGAATCCAGAAACTAGGCTATCAAGCCGCGCACATAGTAGTTGATGCCGGCGCCTTTGTGCCCCAAAGCCGAGCAAGAGTATTTCTGTTTGGCCACAGAGGAACCATCGATTTGCCAGATCCGCCCGAAATTCGGAAAGACCTCCGACTGGTTGGAATTGCTGAAGAGGACGGCGACTGGTGGCCGCCCGACCGCGTCCGCGCCTTCCTCGAAACCTTGTCGCCGATACAATCCAAGCGTGTTTCCCGCTATCAGCGACGGTTCTGGCCCGGCTTCTATGGCGCATTTCGCCGTACACGAGGCGGAAGGCCAGTATGGGAAGTCCGCGCAGATGAGCGCGCGGGCGCTTTGCGCACGACCCGCGGGGGCTCGGCAAAGCAGGCGATAGTTCGAGCAGGGCGGGGCGATATCGCAGTACGCTGGATGAGCCTGACCGAATACGCAAGGCTGCAAGGCGCTGAGCATATGCGTTATGATTCCGTAACTCCCACACAAGCTATGTTTGCTCTTGGAGACGCGGTCTGTGTCCCTGTCATCGAGTGGCTGGCGAAGCACTGCCTACTCCCATTGTTGCGTTAATGAGCCCGAGAAAAGAACCAGAAGAGGTTAAGGCGCTCTATATTGGTGTTAAGAAGGCGCTGGACACTGACTATGGAGACGGTCGAAAGGTCGGCGATTGTACACGCGGTGTTTATTTGTTCTTTGACTATGATGGAGAACCGATTTACGTCGGCCAAACAACCGAAAAACTGCGTAGCCGCATCGGCCGGCATTTGACTAATCAGCGAACCGACGCTGTTGCAATGAGCGTACTTGATCCCTTTGAAGTCGCAGAAATTGAAATGTGGCCGTTCTGGGAATTGGAAATGGTGTCAAAAGCCCAAGCGAAAGTCACGCTTGATCGCGCTGAATACACAGTTTATCTAATGGCGCTACAAGGGTCGCAATTCGGAGTTGTGCTTAACGAGCAAGACATAAAGCGTACCGATGAAATAGACTTGCCGAAATCCGTTCGCGCTTCAGTCTTGCCTAAAGGACTGCGAACACAGCGCGAACATCCCGACATTCGACTCGCACGGCGCGCGAGGACGATTGCCAATTTAGCGCGCGTGATCAGCGAGCGAAAAGTAAGAGCCGGCATAAGGCGCACGCTTTGGGCTCAAGCGCGTAGACTCGAGCACCTAGCCAAGACGCGTCTCGAAGAATTTGTGCAAAAAGACGAACCTTAAGACGGAAACTACCCGCAAGTGATGAGCCTCAGCCACTCGCCCGCGTGATCGCATCGCCCATCGTATTCACGACGAAATCGACCTCATCAGCGGTGATGCAGAGCGGCGGCGCAAAGGCGATCGCCCCGCCAATCGGGCGCGCGCGCAAGCCCATTTCCAGCGCCGCGCCGCTGATTTTTTCCGCCGTATCGGCATCGGATTCGCGGCTCTTTTTGCTCTTCACCACATCAATCGCCGCCATCAAGCCCAAGCCGCGCGCATTGTCGATATTGGGGAATTCAGCGACCAGCGCCTCCAATCCATTCAGCAGCCGCTCGCCCATGGCACGGCTGTTTTCCAGCAAGCCATCGCGCTCAATGATGTCGATATTGGCGATCGCCACGGCGCAGGCGGTGGCGTGCCCGGAATAGGTATATCCGTGCATCCAGCTCTGATCTTCCGGCGCGCTATTGATCACATCGCGGATCTCATCGGTCACTTGAATGCCGCCCAAGGGCATATAGCCGCTGGTCACGCCCTTGGCGAACTGCATGATATCGGGGTTGATATCGAAGGCGTCGCAGCCGAACCAGTTGCCGGTGCGTCCAAAACCGCAGATCACTTCATCGGCGATGAACAAGACCTCGTATTTCTTGCAGATGGCTTGAACCAAATCGAAATAGCCATCATCGGCGATCATTACGCCGCCCGCGCCCTGAATCGGCTCGCTGATGAAAGCCGCCACCGTCTCCGGTCCCTCGCGCCGGATCGCTTCTTCCAGTTCGCGCGCCGCCGCCTGCGCTACGGTTTCGCCAGCGCGAAGCTCGCCCTCATAGCGATAGGCGTTCGGGTTTGCCACATGGACAAAGCCATCCAGCACGCCGCCGAACATCGTATGAAACTTGCTCATGCCGGTGGCGCTGGTCGCCGCCAGCGTCATGCCGTGATAGCCGATCAAGCGCGAAATGATCTTGGTCTTCTTCGCCTTGCCCAGCTGATACCAGTAGAAGCGCGCGGTCTTGAATGATGTATCGCTGGATTCGGACCCGCCGGAGGTGAAGTTGGTGAAGTTCATATTCGGGCGGAAGAAACCGGCCAGCTTGTCAGCCAGCTGCGCCGATGGCGGATTGGTCATGCCGGCGAAACCGGAACTGTAGGCGATATCGAGCATCTGCTCATAAGCGACTTGCGCCAGCTCGCGGTTGCCATAACCGATATTCACATTCCAGAGGCTGGCCATCGAATCGAGGATTTTGCGGCCATCGGTGGTATAGAGCCAGACGCCATCGCCCTTCTCCACCATGACGGCTTTCTCCGTCCGCGACGGATGGTACATCGGATGCAACTGCCGCTCGTCCTGCTGAACCAGCGTGGCGTGATTGTTCCCGATCATGTTGTTTCACTCGTTTCTGTGTGATCCGGCAGAATGCTAGCATACACTAGACTCGGCTCATTATCGACTGCAAGGCAGGTTGAGAATGTTGAATTCTGCCAATTTGCCAATCTCCCCTCCCCTCAACCCCCAGCCCCTTCCCGAAGTGCGGTGTCTACGCGCACCCGCAAGGAGGGAAGGGGAGCATCTTTCGCGTTCTGGTCGTTTGAAGCCCCTCCCTCATTTTGGGGTCGCGTAGACACTGACCCGCCGGGGAGGGGTTTGGCGTGGGGGTTAATCGCCGCCCTCAGCCATCCATCAGCGTTTCGTACAATTTGACATAGCGTTCGCAGATTTTTTCGACGCCGTATCGCTGCACAATCCGCCGGCGCAATTCTTCCCGTGACCACGATTGCGCCAATGTCCACTCAATGCCTGCTGCCAGGTCGGCGCTGTCCTTCATGCGCGCAAGGTAGCCGCCCACCTGATGCTCCACCATATCATTCGGTCCGGTACCATCGAAACTGACGACAGGCGTCCCGCAAGCCAGCGCTTCCATCAGCGTTTTGCCCAGCGCCTCTTGGGTTGTCGGCAGCACATAAGCATCGCAGGCAGAGTACAGCATCGACAAACTCACCTCATCTTGCAAACGACCCACCTGATGCGCCGGCCGGTCAACATCAATCGCTTCCTTTCGCGCTGATCCGAATATGACCAGCTCGACAGGATCATCGTTTTTCAGTTCGCCGAGCGATTCCGCCAGATAGCGGAATCCCTTGCGCCTGTCGCTCGTCCCACCGATGGCGCCGAAAAGAATTAGCTTCTTGTCCAGCGGCAGATTAAAGGCTTGGCGGGCGGTGCTGCGATTCAGCGGTTTGAATGCGCTCGGATCAATCGGATTGCCGATGACTTCAATCCGTTTGTCGCCCAGAAGCGAGCTGCTCCGCGCGCATTCCGCCAGCCACTCGCTGATCGTCACTATGGTCAGCGGCGGCTTCGACCAGGCGCGGCGCTTCGCTGCATGTGTTTTGGCGCTTAGATCATTTTCAGCTTGATCGACCAGCTGCGGGCAGTTGCCACAAGCAGCCTGATAATTGACACAATCGCCGGCATAGTGGCAGCCGCCGCTGAAAGCCCACATATCGCGCAGCGTCCAGACGATCGGCGCGCGAATTTTTTCCAGCTGACCCATCGGTACAAAGTTATCACCTACCCAGTGAAGATTCACGATATCGGACTCAAATGAATTGATGACGGAAGCAATTGGGTAATTGAAGAGATTCAAGCTCCAGTGACCGCTGCCCGCTACCCGCGGATTGTCGCCCAACCGCCGTTGATGTCGTCGCTCAGCCAGCCGCCGCTGAGCGCGCCCCCACCGCTTGAGCCGCGACGACAGCCGATGCACGGTAGGATCCGCCGTGACCTTGCGCAGCACCAGCATCTCGCTTTGCACGCCAGCCTGACGCAAGCCTCGGTGCAGGCGATAAGCGCCAAGCGCCGCGCCACCGCCACCATCGCTGATCGAAACGTGAAGAATCCTCACGGAACTCGCCTCAATTCGAACGGTACTTGCGATTATACACAGGCGGCGCGTTTTTCAGTGTCGGTGACAGTCCGCTATATCTGGTATATTGATTGGGGGGAATGACATCTGTCTACTGAGAGGTTGCTGCTCTTGGCTGAAAGCCCGCCCCGATCCAAAGTCGGCGCCTGGTATCAAGCGCTGCGACCGCGCGTTTTCACCGCCACCTACGTGCCAATGGGCTTGGCCGGCATCGTCGCCGTCGACGACGGCGTATTTGAAGCGGGCGCCTTCCTGCTGGCGCTGATCGGTACGCTCTTCCTGCAAAGCGCCGCCAACCTGATCAATGAATACGCCGATTACCGCCGCGGCGCCGATCGTCTCAAAGAAGCCGGGCAAGGCATGACCATCAAGCATAAGATCCTCGAACCGGCGATCGTGTGCGCCGGCGCCATCCTGACGACGCTCGCCGGCTGTCTCATCGGGCTCTACCTTCTGGCGCATAGCGGGCCCCTGCTCTGGCTGATCGGCATCGGCGGCGTGCTCGTCGCCATCACCTACACCGCCGGTCCCTTCCCGCTGGCCTATAACGGACTGGGCGAAGTCGCGGTCGCCATATTCATGGGTCCAGCGATCGTCGTCGGCGCTTATTACGTCATGGCGCCCGCGGTCAGCGACGCGCGAATCGTCGAGCTCTGCATGATTTCGCTGCCGGTGGCTTTCATGGTTTCGGCGATTCTGCACGCCAACAATATCCGCGATATGGAAGCCGACCGCGCCGTCAATAAACGCACCTTGGCGGTCATCTTCGGCATCCGCTTCGCCCGCGCCGAATTCATTTTTCTGGTCATCGGCGCTTATGTCGCGCAGGCGCTGGTGATCGCCGCTGGTCTCATGCCGCCGATCACGCTGTTGACGCTGATCACCCTGCCCGAAGCGCTGCGCCTTATTCGTATATTCAATACCAGCACTGCCGTTCCGCTGATGCATCAAGCCCAGGGGCGCACCGCCAAACTGCACGGGCAGCTTGGCTTGCTGATGGTTGCTGGCTGGTCACTGTCCCTGGTCCTGCCCGCCGCTTGATTGCGCCGATGTTGTCAGTGCGCGCATTTGCCCATAGAATAATTCGCTAACATCACCTCCACCCAAAGCAATTTCCCTTATGACTTCCGACGACCACGCAGTCAACTCAGAAGAAGAGGCGCAAGTGGAGAAGGCGTCTCTCTCTTCCCATCCGATAAAAGCGGAAGCCGCCCAAATTGGCGAAAAGCTCGGCGAGACTTCTTCCAAGCCAGTCGCGCAAATCGGACAGTTGATCGAAAAATGCGGCTTGCCTTTCGTCGAAAAAATCATGGCGGAGACGGAAGCGACCGAAGCGCAAGGCGGCTTGCTCACGCATGATCGGAAGCGCCGGCGCTCCAAGGGCGGCGTCTTCTTTTATTTGGCGAAAGGGCAGATGGACGCGGCACTGCGCGCGCATATCTTCCCGAATTTCGGCAAAGGCGGCGATGGCACGATCGCGCCGCCCGGCGTCGATTGGGAGGAGCGCGTTAAGCCGATGAAGGCGCTGCGGCGGGAGGCCGGTCAAATCAGCGGGCTGACTGTGACGTTGAGCGGCCGGCCCGGCAAACTGCATTTTGATGGCAGCAGTGTCATGACCGTGCTCGAACAGCGGCAGGTCAAGGCGCCGCCCTACCCCAAAGGCGTGCCCCACTTCGATACGATAGACGGCACCACGAGCTTCTACGTCTTCATGAGCCTGCGCCATTGGAAGCGGGTGGCAAAGGCGCTGGCGGACGAATCCGACCTGCTCGTGGTCGAAGGCAGCGCCGTCTACGATGCGGAGCTGGAAGGCATTACCGTATTGTCAACACGCGTTTCCACCAAGAAGCTCGATTATCAAAAGCGGAAAGCGAAGGCGATGGGCGACCAGAGCAGCGTTAAGCCGACTGCGAAAGACGAATCGGCCGAAGGAGCGGCGTCTGCATGCGACGAACAGGATATGCCCGGTCTGCCGCCGGAAGCAGCCGAAAAACTGCGACAACTGCAAGGCGCCGCGGACAAACTGCGGCATAAGCTGGCGGCAATGGAAGACGGCGGTCAAGAGTCGGGGCAGAAAATGACACGCCGTTTGCTCAAGCAAACCGAGAAGCAGATCGCCACGCTGCGCAAGCGGAACATCAAGTGATCACATCGTCCAGCGCCAGATCTGATCCCAGGCGGTCATCCAATCGTTCGCGCGGCTAAACACACGCTGCGCCACGCGGTCAAGGTCGACGCCGGGCCGCCCGCGGAAGTCGTCTATCATCTCGACTTTGTCAACTTCGATGCTGATCGTCACCGGCGACGCCGGCACATAAGGCGCCACCGCATTCAGATCTTGCAAGGCTTGATAGGCGCCCTCTTCGATCATCTCGCGCGCCCGCTTTGGCGGAATCTGCCGCGCCGAGTAACGCGACAGCCCTCGTTTGACGGCGACAGTCGTCAAGCCTGATCCCAGCAAATCAGTCACTTCGCGGCAAACCGCCTCATCGCCCGTGACTAGCAGCACCGGGCAGCCGTAGTGCCCGCAGAGCGCCGCATTTATGCCCGACTCGCCGACCAGGTCGTCATTGAACCAGAGATTGTGCCACTTCACCGTCGAAATCGTATGGGAAAGCACGCCATCGGCGGTGTTGTTGCGCGCGTGCATGCCAACCAGCAGGCAGGCCTCCGCGCCCTGCTCCAGCAACTCGGTATAGCGCGACCAGGGATGATGCGCCACCCAAGTACAATTCACATCGAGGTCTTCGGGAATGAATGAGTTAAAGGTCCAATCACCGCCGGCGCCATGACAGTCCACCACCACGATTTCGTCAGCGCCCGCCCGCTTCGCGCCACGCACAGCGGCGTTAATCTCCTCGGTGTAAAGCTTTCGCCCCTCTTCGTACATAGGCGCGCCACCGCTAACCTGGCTCCAGGTCACAATCCCGCTCACGCCTTCCATATCCGCCATAATCAGGACTTTCATATTGCTCCCTTTCCAAGATCCGAGATTCATCCTTGCAGCGCGATTGTATCATTTTCTACTTGAGGTAGCGGATGGCGTAAGCGGGCGATTCGCAGCGGAGCCCATGGCGCATAGTACGACGGCGTTCAAAGGCTTCACCACAGAGGAATGGAGGATACACAGAGGGCACAGATGGTTTGTTTGCCATCGGGGGTCGCGACAGCAATCCAGCAGGTGATTGTACGGGCGAGCCGGTGGCTCGCCCCCAATGTGCGGCGCACGGGCAACGAGGTCGCCCCTACAATTCGCTGAGTGGAATGTGGCGGACTTCTATTTGACTATGCGAAATCAATCAAAGACTCCTGCACCAGCGCCAGCGACCGCTCCACATCGGGCATTTGCAGACAGCCATTGATGATCGGCGGCGCGAAACGCAAGTTGGACGCCGTCTTCAAGTAAAAGCTGCACTCGCTGGCGCAGTTCACCGCCACCTGCCCGGCGAAAACCGCCGCCTGCATACATCCCAGCAGCGAACTCGCCTGCGAACCGACCATCACATCTTTGCCCGCGGCAAGGCACAAGTCCAGCATCTGCCGCGACTGCGAGAAGCCGCTGCGCGCCGTCTTGATATTGAGAATGTCGAAGGTGTCGAAGGCGATCTCGCGCTCGAGATCGGGAAGGGTAAAAGCCGAGTCATCGGCGATGATCGGCATGCGGCAATCCCGCCGCAGCTGCCGCCGTTCTCGCAAGAGATGCGCCGGCAGCGCTTCTTCACAATGCATCACGCCCAGATCATGCAGCTGATTCAAAACCGACGCCGCATTATCGACAGCAAGCGTCTCGTTAGCGTCCACATAGAATCGTGCGGCTGGATAAGCCTCAATCAAGCGCGCGATCGTCGCCATCTCGCCTTCAATCTCGCGCCCAATTTTAACTTTGAAAACGCGCAATCCGGCTTTGTATGCAGCGCCCACATCAGCGGCCACCGCAGTCGGCGATCCCGTGCTCACGATTGTACTGACTTGAATCCGCTCCCGCGTCGCCCCAAGATAATCCGCAAGACTCTCGCCGCGACTATTCGCCAGCGCCTGATGCAACGCCATATCCAGCGCGCCTTTCGCCGTGTTGTTGCTCTTTATGAGCGCCAGCCGCGCGCTGAGCGCCGCGACGGATTCGAAGCCGTCAATCTCGACGCCCAGCAATTGTGGCGCCAGATGCTCGGCGATGATATGCCGGATGGACGCTTGCGTCTCGCCGTAGATGCTCGGGCGCGGCGTCGCCTCGGCGATGCCGACCGCCCCATCAGCCAGCTCAACCCGAACCAGCACATGCGTCAAGCGTCGCAGTTCATGGCTTTTGCCCCAGCTTAGACTCGCTTTGAGCTGTACGTCATACGGCGTCGCGCTAATCCGCGCTATCGTTGGCATGTTATCCTCTCGCGGCCAGCTTCGGCGCACGCGTCCATAATGCCGAGCACCGCTTCCGCCACACCCGCCGGCGACAGACGGTCAACATCAATGTGATGATAGTTGGCATAACCGCGCCCGTCGGCAAAGGGGTCGAATCCATAATTGACCGCCTCGGCTTGGACGATCGCCAGCGCTTCCCCCGTGATCTCGCCCGCTTTGAAGAGCGCAAGCGCTTCCCGCTGCAATCCGCTTGGCAAGAATGAAAGGTCGGCAGTGCCGTCCGCGTGGTCAAATGCATCACGCCGCGCGCTCAATCGGCGCAGGCGCGTCAATGGGTTCAGCGACAACTCGACAATTTGCCAACGCGGGAAATGTTGCAGCGCGTAGCGAATCTCGCTCTCGCCGCGGATGCCCTCGCTGAGCACAACCTGGTCGCGCTCATCGGCTAGGTAGAGCCAGGAAAAAGCCGCCGCCATCCCACCTGGCACATGCGAAGCGAATTTGCGCGTATAGGCAAAGCGCCGCCGGCGGTCGGGCAGCGGCACAATCGGCTTGCCCGCGAGCGTCTGCGCGGTCGGGATCGCGATCCAGTCCGCTACTTCTCGCCGCGACGGAATTGCGGCGATGCTGCTTCCGCCCATACGATGTCGCAGCAGATTCAGCGTCGTCGACTTGCCGGTGCCCGTCAAGGCGACCAGCATCAGCAGCACCTTATCGCCCAGTGGACGAAATCCCACGCGCGGCAAGAGGCTGACCGAGGGATACTTCTCCGCAAGCGGGATGTCCAGCCTTGGGTGAATCTCCCGCAGGTAATACTCGCGCCATTCCATCATGCAATCACCGTTTTCCAAAGCCGCGTCCATCTTACTCGCATCCTTGCGCGCAACAAGTCCTGCCCCTACGAATACGCCATCGGATCCAGCACCAGGGCGAGACAAGCCGCGCCCCTGTTTACGTTGCGAGACCACCCCTCACCCCCCGGCCCCCTCTCCCACAAGGGGAGAGGGGGAGTTGCGACGAAGCGGGAAGCGAGGTATTTTGCGTGGGCCGCGGCATTGTCGCGCGTGTGTCTACAGCTTCTGCTCTGGGTGACCGCCTTAGGACCAGTTGACACAATGGACTGGGCATAGGGGTATAATTGATCCATCAATAAGCAGCCCGAAGGAGAGGCGCCATGCCCCTGTTTGACATGCCCCTGGAAGAAATGCGGAGCTACAAACCGCCGCGCGATGAACCGAACGATTTCGATCAATTCTGGGCTTCAACCTTGGCCGAGGCGCGCGCGCATGACCTCGATGCCGTCTTTGAGCCGGCCGATTTCGGCTTGGCGACCCTTGATGTTTTTGATGTAAGCTTCTCCGGCTTCAATGGCGATCGCATCAAAGGCTGGTACATGCGCCCGCGCGCGAGCGACGGTCCGCTGCCGGCGCTGGTCGAATTTATCGGTTATGGCGGCGGGCGCGGCTTTCCGCATGAATGGCTGGCTTTCCCAGCGGCTGGCTTCGCTTATCTGGTGATGGACACGCGCGGTCAAGGCAGCGTCTGGAGCCGCGGCGATACACCCGATATCGGCAGCGGCGCCAACCCGGCGGCGCCTGGCTTCATGACCCAGGGCATCCTCAATCGCGACAGCTATTATTATCGCCGTCTCTACACCGATGCCGTTCGCGCCGTCGAGGCGATCAAGGAGCGCGCCGAGGTTGATGCAACCCGGATTGCAGTCACTGGCAGCAGCCAGGGCGGCGGACTGTCTATCGCGGCCGCCGGATTGCTGCCCGATGTGAAGTACTGCCTGGCTGATGTGCCCTTCCTTTCTCACTTTCGCCGCGCCATTGATATCACGCCCCGCGACCCCTATCCGGAGATCGCGCGCTACCTCCAGATCCACCGCGACAAGATCGACACTGTCTTCCAAACGCTCAGCTACTTCGATGGCATGAATTTCGCCGCCCGCATGAAGGCGCGCGCGTTATTCTCGGTCGGCATCATGGACACCATTTGCCCGCCTTCGACCGTCTACGCATCTTATAACCACGTGACAAGCGAGAAAGAGATTCGGGAATACTACTTCAACGATCACGAGGGCGGCGGCGTCCAACATATAAGCGAGAAGATCCTTTATCTGCGAAAGCGCTGGCTGATATGAGCCGGGCGCAAGTCGTCATCCTCGGAAGCGGCACACCCAACGCCGAAGCCGATCGTGTCAGCGCCGGCGTCGCGGTCGCAGTCGATAATCAGCCTTATCTCTTTGATTGCGGCCATGGCATCGTCCAGCGCGTTGTGCAAGCGCGCAGATCGGGCAAAATTGCCTGGGACACGAAGGCGCTGACGCGTCTCTTCGTCACCCATTTGCACGCCGATCACAGCGTCGGCTTACCCGACCTGTTGTTCACTCCATGGATTCACGGACGTGAAGAAGCGCTGGTCGCATTCGGTCCGCGCGGGCTCAAGCACATGGCGCGGCACATTCTCTTCGCTTATGAGGAGAATATCCGCGAACACCGCGCCGCCCACCCGAGCACAGAGCATGGATACAAGATCAATGTATGCGAGATCCAAGCCGGGCTCTGCTACCAGGATGAGCGCGTTGAAGTACACAGCTTGCCCGCCGATCATGGCAATCTCGCCGCATTCAGCTATAAAGTCGTCACGCCCGTCGGAACAGTTGTCATCTCGGGCGATACCAAACCGGTAGCCGCTTTCGCCGGCTGGGCGCGCGGCTGCGATATGCTAATCCACGAAGTCTATTCGTCAGCGCAATTCGCGGACCTTCCGTCGGCCTGGCAGCGCTATCATTCTCGCGTGCATACCTCCGCCGTCGAACTGGCCGCCCTGGCGCGCGCAGTTCGCCCCCGTTTGCTCCTGCATTATCATCAGCTCTTTTGGGGGCTGGAGCCCGATGAACTGGTCGCAGAGATTGCGGACGGCTATGACGGGCGCGTCGTCAGCGCCAATGACTTGGATGTATTCGATCTGTAGCCATACGCAAGAGAGGCGGCGCCGATGCCAAGCGATCCAGTTTTCGAGTCCCTGTCATTTGAACGTCTCGGCGAAGCCGAGCAAAGCCGGCGCGCCGAGGAATTTTTCCGGCGCATGCTAACTCGCCGCAGCGTCCGCCATTTCTCGCGCGATCCCGTGCCCATCCAGCTAATCGAGCGCGCCATCGGCATCGCCGGTTCCGCCCCCTCCGGCGCTAACCAGCAACCCTGGACCTTCGTCGTCATCAGCGAACCAGACTTGAAACGCAAGATTCGCATCGCGGCCGAAGCCGAAGAGAAGGAGAGCTACGAGCGGCGTATGAGCCAGGAGTGGTTAGACGCGCTGGCGCCGCTGGGCACCGATTGGCGCAAACCCCATATCGAGGACGCGCCATTTGTCATCGTCGTCTTCCGCCAGGCTTATGGCCTCAAGCGCGATGCCAACACCGGTGAAGAGAGGCGTTATCGACATTATTACAGCGAGGAGTCCGTCGGCATCGCGGTCGGTTTCCTGCTGGCGGCATTGCATATCTCGGGCTTGGCCACCTTGACGCACACGCCCAGCCCGATGAAATTCCTGAGCGAGATTCTCGATCGACCGGCCAACGAACGCGCCTTCGTGCTGATTCCCGTGGGCTATCCGGCGAAAGATGCGGAGGTGCCGGACATTCGCAAGAAACCGCTGGAAGAGTTCATGGTCCGACGCTGATTGCGTTCCGCATCACGACGATGTAGGGGCGACTGAACCGCTGTGTCCACGCGCGGCAGTGGGTCGCCCGTCGCACCGTATAAGTCTGTGCACAAGGTCAATTGACCCTAAAACTTCGTCCCATACGCGGGGATCAGCGCGCCTCGGATGATGGCGCCCTCGTCGGAACAGAGGAAGGCGATCACGCGGCCCAGCTGCTCTGGCGTCACGCCGGAATGCGGATCTTCGGCATATTGCTCGGCTGTGGCAATCGCCGATGGAAGGACGGCATTGGCGCGAATCCCGCGCCGCTTATATTCTTCCGACAAGCTCTCGGTCAAGCGCAGCACCGCCGCCTTGGAGGCCGCGTAAGCCGCGTCATTACCACTCGAGCGCAAGCCGGGCCGTGCGCCGATATTGACGATCGCCCCGCCCCCGCCCTCGAGCATCGCCGGAATCACCGCCCGGCACATCAAGAAGGTGATGGTTGAATTCAGTCGAATCATCGTCTCCCAGGTGTCGACTGTCATTTCGTGCACCGGCACCCCCGCGTCCCAGCCGCCGACGATATTGACCAAGATATCGATCCGCCCCCATTCCGCCAACACGCGGACGACCAAGTCGTCAACCACCGCCGGCTGCGAGAGATCGGCGCTCTGCAAGCAAAGATGATCCGGGTCGTCGCGCAGCTCCGGCATGCGCTCATAGAGTCGATCATCGCCACAGGTCAGCGCGAGCTTGGCGCCGCCCGCTCGGAAAACCGGGATCACACCCGAAGCCAGCAAGCCGGACGCGCCGGTGATTATCGCCACTTGTCCGCTGAATTGAGTCATTGGCATGTCTCCGTCTGACGTTCCACGTATCCCAACGATACCATACTACCGCTTCAATCGTCGCAACTCTGGCCGATCTGCGAATAGCGCAAACGCTTGTTCGCATTTGCAAATCGGTTGCGAAACAAGTAAATTATATGCATCTCGAAGGGCGGGGGTATGATGAACGAAAGCGATCAATTGATCGAGTCGGATAATTTGCAAACCATCACTTCGTCTCCGCCAGATCACCAGCCACCACTATTCGAAACTCAGTTAAGCGAGGCTGAAGAACCGAGCCAACAGTGGCTTGGTTTGCCCCACGATGCTGACAGTTGCCGCAATGACGCTGTCCTCGAATGCCGTGACAACCTGGAGTTTTTACGAGAGCAGCCGACTGGAAAGTTCAAGCTGATCGTAACTTCGCCGCCCTACAATATCGGCAAGAGTTATGAATCGCGCTCGCCGATGGATCAATACTTGGCAGACCAAAAAGAGGTGATTCGCGAGTGCGTGCGCGTCCTGCATCCCGAAGGCTCAATCTGCTGGCAGGTTGGCAATTTCGCGGAGAAGGGCGAGATCTTGCCTTTGGATTGTCTTCTTTTCCCGATATTTCGCCAATTCGGCATGAAGCTTCGCAATCGTATCATTTGGCACTTTGGGCATGGCTTACACTCCAGTAAGCGGCTGTCAGGCCGTTACGAGACGATCAATTGGTGGACCAAAGGTGATGACTACACCTGGCATTTGGATCCGATTCGTGTGCCCTCGAAATATCCCGGCAAACGACACTTCAAAGGACCGCGCAAGGGCGAATTGTCCGGTAGTCCAAAGGGCAAGAACCCCAGCGATGTTTGGGAGTTTCCAAACGTCAAGAACAACCATCCTGAGAAAACCATTCACCCCTGCCAGTTTCCCGTTGAATTGGTCGAGCGCCTGGTGCTGTCAATGACTGATGAAGACGACAATGTGCTGGATCCTTACGTCGGTGTTGGCTCATCGGTCATCGCCGCGCTGAAGCACAATCGCAATGGTTATGGCTGCGACATAGTAGACGAATACATCTCTATTGCCCGGCAGCGCGTCCGAGATTTGCGGGTAGGCCGCCTCACAACGCGACCGATGGGCAAACCTGTCTACGATCCAATGCTGCCTAATGGCGGACATTGATGCGGATCTCAGTACAATACTCGCGCCTTAACTGACGGCTCGTTGACAATTCCTTGGCACGTCACCAATAATAGAATCGACATTCCACTCACGATGCGGAGGGACGATATGTCTGGTGAGACGGCGAACCGAGAAAGCATATTGATCGCCATCATTGCAGCGGCAGGTGAAGATGGTCTGGACCGCGTGCAGCTACAGAAATCAGCATTCTTGGTGGGCGAGGAGTTCGAAGGCAAATTGCAGAACTTCTATCAGTTCCGACCCTATATGTATGGGCCCTTCGCGCAAGAGATCTATGCAGATGTGGATAGATTGAGCGACGGGCCGATGATCGAAACCTATTTCGACGACGGACGCCAATGGTATCGCTTAGCTGACGAACCTACATCTATGCAGTATAGATTGTCCGAAGAGTTGGACTCTGGCGTCAAAAGCATTGTCGGCTGGATTACCAATATGTCATCCTTTTATGAGCTCGTGCGAGCGATCTATTACTTATACCCTGAGCAACGCGAGAACAGCGTCCTTCCATATTCAGAGGAGTTGGCGATAGAGGAGAGCATTGCGCGCGGTTTGCGCGACATGGCGGCGGGTCGCACACGGTCTGTCGACGACCTGCTGGCAGAGTTACAAGATTGAGGTTCCGACAGTGCGCAAATTAGTGCATTCAATACCCGACTTCGACAAACAAGTTAAAGCACTGTCAAAGCCCAAGAAATATCCCAAACTCCCTTCTGACCTCAAACGATTCAAAGAACAACTCTCTGCTGGCGAGATCTCGTCAAAGCGCGCTCGCGGTGTAAGTTCGGCGCCAGTATTTGGCGCGCGTGTCGAGGATAGCTCAACCGGCGTAGGCAAGAGTGGCGGCTTCCGCGTGCTATACTTTGAAGGCGAAGACCAGTACGTTCTGCTTTTCATTGATCGTCGTCGCGAGCTAGACGCTTGGCCTACGGATTTGATTCTGAGGATACTCAAAGAACTAGGACTATGGCCGCCAGATATAAGTGCTTAGCCCACCTAAGCGCTTCGCTTTCGACATCCTATTCCACGGACTTGAGACGAGGCAACCACCAATGACCCAATACGACTACCTGCTCAAAGGCGGACAGGTCATCGACCCGGCCAACAACATCGACGCGCCGATGGATGTAGCAGTCAGAGGCGACCGGATCGCCGCCGTCGCGCCCGATATCGCCTCGGCACAGGCGGCGCAAACGATCGATGTATCGGGCTTGCTCGTAACACCGGGGCTGATTGACATCCATGTGCACGTCTACCACACGCGCGAGCCGGAGACGCTAAGCGTCATCGCCGATCATCACACTTTCCGCTCTGGCGTCACCACCGTCGTCGATACCGGCACCGCCGGCGCCAGGCACTTTCTCCATTTCAAGCGCACCGTCATCGACCGCTGGAAGACGCGCGTCTTCGCTTTCATCAATATCGTCAAGTCGGGCATGCTTGGTCCCTTCGAGCAGGACGTAAGCGAGATGGATCCGGCGCTGGCCGCCTCTATCGTGCTCGCCTATCCCCATGACTGCGTCGGCATCAAGACCGCCCATTACTGGGTGGCCAAACCCTTTGACGAGGCGCATCCGCCCTGGGCGGCGGTCGATCGCGCGCTGGAAGCCTCCGATATCTGCGGGAAACCGCTGATGGTCGATTTTTGGCATCGCGAGGGAAGGACTTATCAAGAGCTGCTGCAAAAGATGAAGCCCGGCGACATACACACGCACGTCTATGCCCAGCAATTCCCGATTCTGGATGCCGAAAACAAACCAGCCGACTTCATGTTTGAAGCGCGCGAACGCGGCATCATCTTCGACCTGGGGCATGGCGCCGGCAGCTTCTGGTTCCGCCAGGCGATCCCCGCTTATGAAGGCGGCTTCGCGCCCGATTCGATCAGCACCGACCTGCATATCGGCAATGTCAACGGCGTGGTGCACGATATGCTCAATACGATGTCCAAGCTGCTTTGCATGGGCATGCCGCTGGGCGAAGTCATCTTCCGCTCCACAGTCACGCCGGCGCGGGAAATCGGCCACCCCGAGCTGGGCACGCTGAGCATCGGCGCCGAAGCCGATATCGCCGTCCTGCGCCAGGAAATGGGCAAATTCGGTTATGTCGATTGCGGTTACGCCCGCATGAATGGCGATCGCAAGCTAAGCTGCGAAATGACAATCCGCGCTGGCGAAATCGTTTACGACCTCAACGGCCGCTCAACGCCGCCTTGGGAAGAAGCGCCGCCGGACTATTGGAAGATCCGCTATCCGAAGGGCAAGATCGAACCATGACCAACTACGAATCGCTCGGCGTCCGCCCTGTCGTCAACGCCTTCGCCACCGTCACCAAATACGGTGGATCGCTGATGCCGCCGGATGTCATCGCGGCGATGAACGAAGCAGCAGGCGCCTTCGTCGATCTCCAGCAATTGCAGCGCGCCGTCGGCGATCGCATCGCCGTGTTGACGGGCAACGAAGCCGCTTACGTCACCTCGGGCGCGGCCGCCGGCATCGTGTTGGCTGCGGCCGCATCGGTGCTCCACAAGAACCCCGACGCCCTCAAGCGCTTCCCCAATCTCGGCGCTTTCAATAACGAGGCGATCATCTTCCGCAATCAGCGCAATCCCTACGACTACAGCATCAAGCAGACCGGCTTGACATACAGCGAAATCGAGGGCGCGTCCGCTGCCCTGCGCGCTGCTATCACCGCTCGCACCGCCTGCGTCTTCTGGTTTCCGCGCGGCGAGCACGACGAGGAAGACATCACGCTCGCCGAAGTCATCGCCATCGCCAACGAGCGCGATATCCCGGTCATCGTCGACGCGGCCGCCCAGCTGCCGCCCCTTGAAAACCTTTGGCGCTTCACCCAGATGGGCGCCGCCCTCGCCTTATTCAGCGGTGGCAAAGACTTGCGCGGTCCGCAATCCAGCGGGCTGATGCTCGGCCGCCGCGACTTCATCGAGTCCATCCGCCCGATAAGCAATCCCAATCATGGCTTGGGACGTCCATTCAAGGTCGGCAAAGAAGAGATGATGGGCGCCCTCGCCGCCGTCGAACGCTATCTCAAGCTGGACCACGCCGAACGCGAACGCTATTGCGAAGAGACGGTGCTGCTTTTCTGCGCCGCCCTGAATCCGCTGCCCGGTGTTTGCGCCGAGCGCGCCTTCCCCAACGAAGCTGGTCAGCCCCTGCCCCGCTGCCGCGTGACCATCGATTCAGCCCTGCTCGGCAAATCAGCTGACGAACTGGTCGGGGATTTCCTCGCTCATTACCCCGCCATCGCCGTCGCGCCCGAAAGCGACACGAGCTTTTATTTGAATCCGATGACGTTGAATCCCGGCGAGGAGTTGATCGTCCGTGATGCTTGCCTCAAGTTATTGACGATAGAATAATGCACTCATTCACTTGCATTGCACGCCTGCAAGCATTCATTGATCTCGCGGCGCTAACTCGTCGGCAAATGCGAAAACTCAGAAGGAGCAGTCAATCATGATCAGTTCCGCGCGTTCCTACGCTTCAGCGGTTTTCATGTTCATTGCGCTGCTTCTCCCCGCGCCAGCGCATAGGGTACTCGCCGCCGATATCACGGTGGATTCGAATTGTTCGCTGGCGGATGCGATCCAGGCGGCCGAGAGCGATAGCGAGGTCGGTGGCTGCCCGGCCGGCGATGGCGCTGATACCATTCATCTGTCGGGCGACGTCACGCTCGCGGCAGAACTGCCCCAAATTACCTCCGATATCACGATAGCAGGCGGCGGCTATACGATCAGCGGGGACAACTCGTTTCGCATCTTTTACATCGCGGATGGCGCGCTCACCATGAATCAATTGACCCTAACCAACGGGACCGCAGACGAAGGCGGCGCAATCAAAAACGATGGCACATTGATGATAAGTAACAGCAGCTTCTCGGACAACGCCGTGGAACTCTTTGGCGGCGCGATATTCAATGATGGCGCGCTGCGCGTCACTGACACCAAATTTACCAACAATCAGTCCCAGTTTGGTGGCGGCGCTATAGCCAACCGTGGCTCGCTCGATGTTGTCAATAGCAGCTACGTTGACAACTTAGCAGACTTCGGTGGTGGTGGCGCAATTAGCAACATAGGTGCCCTGAACATCACCAATAGCAGTTTCATGGAAAACTCGACAGACGACGGAAGCGGGGGCGCGATACGCAATTTAGCGGGTCAGTCAAATATCATTGACAGCATATTCGTAGACAACCGGGCAGAAGATGATGGCGGCGCGATCGCCAATGTCGGCGCGTATGGCGGCCCCTATGGCGAGCTAATTGTCACGGGCAGTACATTCGCCGGCAATAGAGCAGAAATTGGCGGCGGTGGCGCGATAAGCAGTACAGACTACAATAAGCTGAGCATCGCAAACAGCAGCTTCACGAACAATTTCGCTAACATCTCCGGTGGCGCGATAGTCAGCTATGGTGAGCTAAGCGTCGTCAACAGTACGCTGACTGGCAACTCGAGCGATGGCGACGGCGGCGGACTGTTTCTGTTTAGTCTTGGTACGAACACCTTCGCGCACCTCACTCTCACAAACAACACGGCGGACGAGGGGGGAGGGATTTACGTCCGACAGGTCGATAAAGCGGTGAATCTTTACAACAGTCTTATCTCTGGCAACGAAGGCGGCGATTGTGCTGGAAAGCAGCTAAGCGCCATTGTCGGCAACTTCATCGCCGACGGCTCCTGCGATTCGGCTATCAGCGGCGATCCTATGCTGGGCGCGCTCGTCGAAAGCGAAGACGGCTCGACCGCCTACTTCCCGCTGCTGCCCGGCAGCCCGGCTATCGACGCTGCCGATCCCGACCACTGCACTCCGACTGATCAAACGGGTACTGCGCGTCCCCAAGGCGAGGCTTGCGACATCGGCGCCTACGAATTCAAACGTGATTAAGCCGCTCAGGATTCAGGACAACTGCTCTCTATTCTGTATAATTCGAACGCATCCCGGTATGCGATGCGAGGAAAGCCTGCTTTGACATACTCCATACTGCACCGTCTAATCACAGTATCGCTCGTCTTCCTGTTGACAACCCTCGGCGCACTCGCGGCCGACATCACGGTGGATTCGAATTGTTCGTTGACCGATGCAATCCAGGCGGCCGAGAGCGACAGCGAGATCGGCAACTGCACAAGCGGAGACGGCGCCGATAACATACATCTGTCGGGCGATATCACGCTCGCTGCCGAGCTGCCTCAAATCACAACCGATATCACGATTGAAGGCGGCGGCTTCACCATCAGCGGCGGCGATTCTTTTCGCATCTTTCATATCGCCGACGGCGGCTCGCTCGCCATTAATGAACTAACCTTGAGCAACGGCAACGCGGAAGAGGGCGGCGCAATCAACAACGAAGGTGTCTTGAAAGTCAACGAAAGCAATTTTTCGGATAACACCGCGAAATACTTCGGCGGCGCAATAATGAACCCCGGTAAGCTTAACATCAGTGATACCAAATTCGACCGCAACCGAGCTGATTTGAATGGCGGCGCTATCGCCAGCGACGGTACGCTCGTCATCATCAATAGCAGTTTCTCCCACAATTCGACAGAATTGACAAGCGGCGGCGCGATTGGCAACTATGGCCCAGCAATCATCACCAGCAGCAGTTTCTCCGGCAATACAGCATCCTTCAGCGGTGGCGCGATAAGCAACATAAACGACACGATGACCATTGTCGGCAGCAAATTTGCGAACAACTCAGCTGAAGGCAGCGGCGGTGGTGGAGCAATATTCAATGGCGCTGGTCAGCTTAGCGTCGCCGACAGCAGTTTCGCGCGAAACTTGGCTGAGAGAGACGGCGGCGCGATTAAGAACTATGGGGACAGAGACTACCCCAACGCGCAACTTAGTATCACTGGCAGCACATTTGCTGGCAACATCGCAAGACTCACTAGCGGCGGCGCGATTAGCAGCAACGATTATGGCTCAGTAGACATTTTGAACAGCAGCTTCACCAACAATCAGGCAAATCTTTTCGGCGGCGCTGTATCCAGCTTCGGCGACTTGCGCGTCGCCAACAGCACATTCGCCAGCAACTTGGCGGAAAGCCGGGCTGGCGCAATTTTTGTCTTCAGCGCTGGCGCACCCACCTTCGCGCACCTCACCGTGGCAAATAACCTGTCAAAAGAGGGCGGTGGCATTTTCGTGCGCTATAAGGATACGGCGCTGAATCTTTACAACAGCATCATCTTCGGTAATGACGGCGGCGATTGCGGCGGCCAGCTCAATCAAAACAGCGGCAACTTCATCGCCGACGGCTCCTGCAATCCAGCAATCAGCGGCGATCCGCTGCTCGGCGCGCTCGTCGAACACGAAGACGGCTCGCCCGCCTACTTCCCGCTGCTGCCCGAAAGTCCAGCCATTGACGCCGCCGATCCCGAACACTGCACTGCAACTGACCAAATCGGCAGGCCGCGTCCGCAGGGCAACGGCTGCGATATCGGCGCCGTCGAATTCAAGGGCGAATGAGGTTGCTTTCAGTCATGTTGGGATTGTTGCCGTGAATCGCCCCTTTGAACTCTACGACCTGCGAGTCACCGTTGAGCGCATTGAGGGCCGCTCGGTCTGCGGGCTCGAAGTCGGCGATTACTTCGAATTGACCGAAAGCGCCAAACTGCGCATCCCCGCCGGCAAGCATTTCTGCATCTACGCGCTCTCCGCTGTGCTGCCCCTGCTGGCGGCCAAACAGCGCGAGCTCAGCGAAAACGACTGGATGACCCGCGATACCGTCGCCGCCTGCCCCGATGTCGACGAGCGCCTCATTATGCGTATCGAGCGCATCCACAAGCGCCGGATGGACAGCGACGAGCTGACCTAAGCCCACGGTCCTGCCGCCAATCGTCGGGCGGCGCATCCTCTGTAACCCATCAATTCCCATCGAAAACCCGCCAAAATCTCTCATTCTCTTGAAAATTCAGTAAATACTGAACATTTGGTTTGTGAATTTTATCACAAATTCGTTATGCTGAGATTAATGCAACCTTAGCTGGAGAATCATCATGTTGAGCGAGGGAGCGCCTTCCCTAAAAGGCCACTGGCTCTGGGGCAATCTCAAAGACTTCAATCGCGATAACCTGGGCTTCGTCGAAAGCGCCGCCCGCGCCGGCGATCTCGTACGCCTCCGCTTTGGACCGATGCACGGCTACTTCGTCAATCATCCCGACCATGTCTGCAAGGTTTTGGCTTCGCGCAGCAAATCCTTCCGCAAGCCCGCCGTCGTCAAGCGCGCGCTAAGCGACATCCTGGGCGAGAACATCTTCACCAGCAACGGCGCCGCCTGGAAGCGCAGCCGGCAGGCGCTGCAGCCCGCCTTCCATCTCCGTCACGTTGAACGCTACGCGCAGATCATGATTGACCGCAGCGAAAGCGAGCTGCGCGGCTGGAAGCCCGGGTCGGTCATTGATCTGGAAGCGGCTATGATTCGCGTCACGATGAATATCATCATCGAGACCATGTTCGGCGCCGACCTCGGCGATTACGCCGATGACCTAACAACGGTCTTCACCCGGCTTTTCCACCTGGCTTACACGCGCATGGCGCTTTACGCGCTTGTGCCGAACTGGCTGCCGACCAAGGGCAACCGCGAAGTGAAACGGCTGACCGCCGAAATCCGCAACCTGCTCAAACGCTATATCGCCGACTGGCGCGCCGGGCGGGCGGGCGAAGCCAGCTTGCTCAAGCTGGTGCTGGCGCCAAAAGACGGACCGCCAAAGATGAGCGACGAGCAGCTGATCAACGAGGCGATCACCATCATCGGCGCTGGCTACGAGACGACTGCCTACACGCTCGTCTTCACCTGGCTCGCTTTGATGCAAAATCCAGCGGTTTTGGAGCGCGTCTATGCCGAAGTCGACGAGACAGTCGGCTGTCGCGGGCCAACGCTGGCGGATTTGCCGTCGCTGTCTTATACCGAGCGCGCCGTCAAAGAAGCGCTGCGCCTGTATCCCAGCGCCTGGGGCTTGTCCCGCTCGACGCTGGAAAAGGTCGAAATCGGCGGCGTCGAACTGGCGCGCAACAGCATGGTGCTGGTCTCGCCCTGGACCCTGGGGCGCGACGATCGCTGGTTCGCCAATCCGCTGCGGTTCGACCCCGACCGCTACCTGCCGGAGAATGCCGCCTCGATACCGCACTACGCCTATATCCCCTTCGGCGGCGGCGGACGCACCTGCCTGGGCATTCGCTTCGCCCTGATGGAAGCGGTCTTCTTGATCGCCTTGATCGCGCAGCGCTTCAAACTTCGGCTGGAAAGCGGCAGCGCCAGCGGACCCAAGAGCGTCGCTTTCACACTGCGGCCAAACGGACCCGTACTTGTCAAACTCGAAGGCCGACGCGCCGGTCCAAACGCCAACGCGCGGTCGAATTCGGTATCGCAGCGTGCCACTCGTGCAATGCATACAAGGAGCACAACACGCTGCCCCTTTCATCGGGTAAGATAAAGGGGACAAGAGTCAATGAGCGGCTAGAAAGAAGGCGGCTATCATGAGCAAACAGCGAAAACATATTAAGGTCACCTACTCCACCCTCGGCAGCCCCGATCCGCTGCTGCATGAATATTTCGAAGAAGATGTCGCCGAGTTGAAGAACAACCTGGGCCAGCGCTACCAGATGCTTATCAATGGCGACTGGGTCGAGGGCGAAGCGACTTTCGAGAATCGCTCCCCGATCAACACCGATTGGCTGCTGGGGGTTTTCGCGCAGGCATCGGCTGATCATGTCGATCAAGCGGTGGCGGCCGCGGCGGCCGCATTCCCCGCCTGGCGCGATACGCCCTGGAGCGAACGCTGCGCCCTGCTCAACCGAGTCGCCGACCTGATCAGCGAGCGCCTTTTCGAAATCTCTGCCGCTGTCAGCATGGAGATCGGCAAGAATCGCCTTGAAGCCATCGGCGATGTCGAAGAAACGGCCGACCTCATCCGCTACTGCGTTGACGCCATGCGCGACAATCAAGGCTTTGATCGCCAGCTGCTCAGCGAATCCGACCAGCATTTCAATCGCAGCGTACTCAAGCCCTACGGCGTTTGGGGTGTCATCGGTCCTTTCAATTTTCCAGCGGCGCTCACCGGCGGACCAACCGGCGCCGCCCTCATCGCCGGCAATACCGTCGTGCTGAAACCGGCCGCCGAAGGCTCGCTCACCGCCTGCCTGATCGCTCAATGCGTCGTTGACGCGGGCGTCCCGGCGGGCGTCTTTAATATGGTGCTGGGCGGAGACGAACCGGGCATGGCGCTAACGGCGAATCCCAAACTAGCGGGTTTGACCTTCACCGGCAGCTACGAAGTCGGCATGAGCATCATCAAGTCATTTCCCACCGCCGCTGGTTACTACCGCCCGGTTGTCGCCGAGATGGGCGGCAAGAACCCGACCATCGTCAGCGCCAAAGCCGATCTCGATAAAGCGGCCCTCGGCGTCATGCGCTCCGCTTTCGGCTTGACAGGCCAGAAATGCTCCGCCTGCTCGCGCGTTTATGTCGATGCGGCGGTCAAAGACGAATTCGTCGACAAACTGGTTGCCCTGGCGGATGATGTCAAAGTCGGCGACCCCACCGATGCCGATACCTATATGGGACCGATCATCGGCGAGAGCGCCTACCAAGCCTATCAGCGTTATATTGCTGAGTTGGGCGCGGGAGATATACGTGTTGGAGGGCGGGCGAGTCGCCGCCTCGCCCCTACTGAAGGCAATGGCTATTTTGTGGCGCCAACGGTGGTGACCGACCTGCCCGATGACCATCGCCTCTGGCAGCATGAGATGTTCGCGCCAATCGTCGCCGTGCGCGGCGTCGATAGTCCCGACGAGGCGATGCGGCTGGCGAACGGCGTCGCCCTCGGTCTGACCGCCGGCTTTTACAGCGAAGACCCGGCCGAGGTCGAATGGTTCCTGGACAATATCGAAGCGGGCGTTCTCTACGTCAATCGCGCGACCGGCGCGACCACCGGCGCCTGGCCCGGTTATCAGTCATTCGGCGGCTGGAAGGGCAGCACCGGCAGCAATAAAGCGGCCGGCAGCTGGTATTACCTGCAGCAATACATGCGCGAGCAGTCGCATACGATTGTGGGGGGCTAGTCCCTCTCCAAAACAGGAATTGTAGGGGCGACTCTGTGAGTCGCCCTCACTTCGCCACAGAGACTCAAAGGGATTCGCGTCGTTGTGTATAACCGCATCACGTGAATGTTGTAGGGGCGACCCAGTGGGTCGCCCGCATTCTGTTTTCAACCCAATAGCACAAATACAAAAAGGCCAGAAGTTCCCCTTATCAAGCTCCGATCGCACTCGCACAATTGACGTAGGGGCGACTCGATGTGTCGCCCGCCGTGATTTCCGTCACGCTGTATGAAGCTTTTTACCAGCTACTCCGGGTTCAGTCATTTTCATCAGTTCTGTGAATTATCGGCATTTGCAGTTCTTGCCGAATGGCGTTAATTTTGGTGAGAGTCGTCTTATATTTAGCGTGACTAGGATCGACAAATCGGCCCAAATCTTCGTCTTCAGACCATGTTGTACCATCGGGTAACGTGGCCGAATGAAACGTGGCACCTTCCACATTAGCATCAACTATATATGCACCTTGCAAGTCAGCCATCCATAACATCGACCCTTCTAGTCTTGCTCCGTTCAATTCCGCGCCTCGCAAAGTTGTTTCGTTTAGGTTTGACCTTTGAAGTTTGGCCCGGTGCAGTACGGCCTGTTGCAGGTTCGCCTTCCACAGAACCGCGCCTTCAAGATTGGCTTCCCACAAGTCCGCTGCCTTCAGTAGCCCATCATCCCCCGTCAGCCATCCTTCAGCGCGCAACCATTCCACTGCGGGAATAGCGATACCCCTTAAACGACTACCTGCTTCCCGAACCAAGCGTTTCTTAAGCTGCTCTGCGTCACGACGCTCGTATAATCGATCAACAACTAGAACGGTAAAGCCAATGCTTACAAGTACACCTGTTGCCTCCGTGAATAGATTCATTTCGTAGCCATATTCGTTGCTGCCATGAAACAGAAGTGTCCCTACCCAAAGCAAACCACACACGAAAGTTGCCCCACCCAAGAGCCAGTAAAAGAGTCGGTACTCCTTGTGCATCGCTCGGATTTCCTTCAGACGCTTTCTTAACGTTTGACAGCACGTCTCAACCATGATCCTCTCGCAATCCCAACAAGCTGATTTTCCAATGATGATGATTCAATCATGCTGAATCAATTCCCAATTCTGATTTGCACAATTTTGCCCTCAGTGCCCTCAACCAAACTCAGTGTACTCGGTGGTGAAAAAAGCCCCTCTCCCCTCTTGTGAGACGATTTTGGGGTTGAGGGGTCCCGCGCGACCATACAGTCCCCACACCGCCCCATAACCCTGCTACCCTGCCCCCAAAATCCAACCATACCGAAGGATCCCCATGCCCAAACGAGTCTACACCCCCGACGAAAAGAAACTTGTCCGCCGCCTGCTGCTGCTACACCAGGGCAATGTGCCCATCGTCCAGCATCTCACTGGCTATCCCAGACGCACAATCGAACACTGGCGCGCCAAATGGGACGACGACTACCAACTCTACACCGACGCATTTGCGCAAAATTTACTTGCTCGCGCAAACGCAAATGCGACCGCCCTCGCCCCCTCCAGCGCCGATGAAGACTCGGATTCTGCCATTGCGCCAGCCCAGGATCCCTTTGCGCAATATGCGCAATTGCGCGCGAAACTGATGGAACACACCCAGACCCTCGCCGACAATCTCATGCTCGGCGACGGCTTCCTCAACCAACGCGTTCATGCCCTAACCCGCTTGCTTGATCGCCTCCTCACCCTCGATCAAACCCTGCCCGAGAAACAGCCTGAACAGACTGTGCGATTCGAGTTCTACTACGACGACGCCGTCCAGGACAAACCGCCATGGGACGGCGCAAGCACCTACGACGGCGCAAAAGAGCACAACGAAAGGTATCTGCGGGGAATGAAACAACGAATGGACCAACAGCTTGCCGAAAAATATCCCGATGAATACGTGAGCGATCCCGCATTCCACCACAGCGCGCAACAAAAGCCGTCACAGATCGACTGAAGCCAGCGCCACTAGCGCCCTCGCTGCGCCCGTGTTCTAATTGGTTCGCCAGCTCTTGAACCAGGTTTATGACGATGAACATGCAAACAGCGCTTACCACGCTCGGCGTCACCGAATCCACGCTGACCGCCGAAGAAAAGCGGCAACTCGACGAACTGGGCTATCTCCCGCTGCCTGATCTATTGCCGCCGCCGCAGGTCGCGGCTCTTCGCGCTCGCTTCCAAGAGCTCATTCGGGAAGAAGGCGATGCGGCCGGCCTGGAGGTGCATCAGGAGGCCGGCACCGAGCGGCTTGCCAACCTGGTCGACAAAGACCCGCTCTTCCATATCTGCTTCACCCATCCCCGCGTCCTGGCGGGAATGAATCACGTTCTCCAAGGCGACTTTAAGCTTTCGTCTCTGAACGGACGCGCCTCCCTTCCTGGCGAAGGTCACCAGCCTTTACACGCGGATTGGTCCGACGGGGTTGATCCGCGCAATTACCAGGTCTGTAATTCAATTTGGCTCTTGGTCGATTTCACGCTGGAAAATGGCGCCACGCGAATCGTTCCCGCTTCACACCGATCTGGGCAAGTCCCGCAAAACGCGCTCGAAGATCCGCGGGCGCCCCACCCCGACGAGCGGCTCTTGACCGGGACGGCCGGCACGGTCGTCATCTTCAATTCGCATCTTTGGCACGGCGGCACGGTCAACCTCACGGCCTCTACGCGCTATGCCCTGCACTCATATTTCACGCGACGCGGCAATGCCCCGCAAACGAACTTTCGCGCCTTGGTCAGCGATGCCACATTGGCGCGCTTAAGCCCCGAGGCGCGCTTCATTCTGGCTGTTTGAACGCTCGGCAATCGATCATCAATTTGCCCTTGATGCGATTGCATTCGGCGCAAAGGAGCTGGAGGTTGTCGAGTTGTGACAAGCCGCCTTTGGCGATGGGAATTACATGATCCAGCACGAGCTTGTCCCGCGCCCCGCAGTTGGCGCAGCGCTCGCCCCCGTCGGCCGCAAGCCGCCGGAACCATTCGCGATAATGCCGCTGCAGCGTCGCCCGTTCGCGCCGTTTGATTTGCGGCGGTACCGCCCATTTGGGAGCGCTCTCTTGAATCAAGGGGGCGTATTGCCGGCCCGCGCGCGCGAAAAACAGGCGGATGTCGCTTTCCGGCGCCGCACAGGCGCAGCGGCGGCTCAGTCGTCCGCAATAGCCGCAGTACATCTTGCCTGCGCCTGGTAGACCAGTTCCCCACTTATGAGTGTCGCTTGTACACCCTGGGCTTCGTCCCAAATGACGACATCGGCATCGCCGCCGATTGCCAGCGAGCCCTTCTGCGGATATAAGCCGATCGAACGCGCCGGCGCGCGCGTCAGCATCGGCAGCGCTTCTTCCAGCGTCAAACCGCAGAAGCGCATCATGTTCTTCAGCGCCTCTTGCATCGTCAGCGTGCTGCCGGCCAGCCCATCGTCGGCGGTTCTTGCTTCGCCATTCTTCACCGTGACGAATCCATCGACCGCGGCATATTGGCCATCGCCCAGCCCAGCCGCGCGCATCGCATCGGTGATCACCACTACGCGCTCAATGCCGACGAGGCGAGTTAACATGCGAATCACAGCCGGATGCACATGGATGCCATCGGGAATGATCTGGAAGGTCACATCGGGATCTTCGAGCGCGGCCACGAAGAGACTTGGCTGGCGGTGATGGATGCCGGGCATGCCGTTGAAGGTGTGGGTAACCTGGCTGGCGCCAGCGGCGAAATAGCGCCCCGCCCCTTCATAATCAGCGCCGCTATGCCCGATGGAAACGGTCGCGCCATGCGCCAGCGCAGCGCGCATCAAGTTTTCGCCACCGGCGATTTCCGGCGCCATGGTGATCAGCTTGACCAGCCCGCTCTCAAGCCAGGGCATGTATTCTTCGGCTTGAGGCTCGCGCAAGTGCGCCGCCGGCTGCGAACCGCGGTAAGCTGGGTTGAGGTAGGGTCCCTCAATATGGACGCCAAGCAAGGACGTATCGGGTCGTGCAGCGAAGTTCCGCACCGCCGCCAGCGCCGCCTTGATGCGTTCGCTAGAATCGGTCATGGTCGTGGCTAGAAAACTGGTCACACCGCAGCGCGCCAGAAAATCGCAAAGACCCGTCAAGGACGCCTGCGACGCATCCATCACATCAAAGCCATGACTGCCATGGATATGCAGATCGACGAAGCCCGGCAGCGCGCAGGCGCCGCGCCCGTCTATCCGCCGATCACCAGGCTGACACGCGACCTCCGCTGCTGGCAGCAGGCCCGCAATCACACCGTCACGCAGGACGAGCGTGCGCCCGGAGACGAATCTATCGTCCTGCCAAACGCGGCTGTTTTCGATCAACAAGCGTGGCATAGGCTAATATACGCTATTGCTCGCGACATGAATTGGCATATTATATTCGCCCAAACCTAGTGAATGTTTGCTCGGTGAATTGTAGCGCAGATAGTTGAGCGCTTGCATAGCGGTTGAGACAGGAAAGCTCGGGGGAAACCATTGTTTCGGCGAAAAAGCGCAACTCAAACCAAGAACCTGCTGGAGTATTTGGCAAGCGCAGAACAAGAGCGACAACAAAAGAGCAAAAGCCTGATCGCTCAGACGGCTGCCGTACATGAGAAGAATGCCGATCTGGCAACCAAAACACACAATTTGGAGAACCTCCTGCATGGCGCTCTCGACCGAGACAGCTTCATTGACTTGGACAGCTTGAAAAAGACGCCGCACGTTTCCGCATTCGAAAGGAACAATCCTGAGCGGCTAGGCTACTTGCCGCAGCCGCCATCCGGTCTTGCTTCGCTAATGCCATGGAAGAAGAAAGCCTATGAACGGCAATACGAAGCCGGCGAGGCAAAATACAGAGAAGACCACCACGAATATATGGAAGCGCTACACGCACATCAAAGAACGGTTGAGCGGGACCAGGCAGAAGTCGATGCGCACAATCAAGAGATCGAGCGCTACAAGCAAGATTTTGCCGCGGGGAATCCGACGGCAATTGCAGAATACTTTGAACTGGTCTTGGAAAAAAGCCCTTATCCAGCCGGTTTCCTTAAAGAGACAGAAGTCGCCTTCGCGCCTGACACGGAAACACTGCGCATCGACTTCGCTCTGCCCACGATAGATATCATTCCCCGAACGAAAGCCTACGCCTATGACAGGTTTCGCGACGAAATAACCGAGACCAAAATACCGCGGAAACAGCGCGCGCGGCTCTATGCTTTGGTTCTGGCGCGGATCAGCCTGCGAACCCTTCATGAAATCTTCACAGCGGATCGGTCAAATGTAATTGACAGCATCGTTTTTGAAGGATATGTCGACGGGATGAACCCCAGCACCGGTCAAGCCGGCAGATTTTGCCTGGTTGCCCTCAAGATTACGCGGCAGCAGTTCGACAGCCTGGACTTGCGACAGGTTGAGCCGCGAGCTTGCCTTCAGAGTCTGAATGCCCGTCTTTCAGGCAAGCCCGATCAACTCTTGGCGGTACCGCCGATGACAGTCGACGATCGGGGGGATGCGTCAGTCGCGGACGGGACCGATAATCTCTATCTCACGCAGCAAATCAGCGAGCGTGATGGCGCCATTACTGCGCAGAGCGCTCAAATCGCTGAGTTAGAGAGCCGGCTGGAAGCGCAAAGAGACCGGATCGCCGAGCTCGTGCCCGAGCTGCGCGACGAACAAGAGCGGAACGCTGAATTACAGGTCGAAATCCAAGGTCAAAAGGATTATATCGCCGAACTGGAAAGCCGGCTGGAAGCGCAAAATAGCGACAATGCCGAACACGAAGCCGAGCAGACTGACCCGCTGGACGACACTCAGCCTGCCGAAGCCCTAACAGAATTCTCGGCGGGAGATGAATTCTCAGAAGCAGGGATGTTTGCGCCGATCGTTGGCGAAACAGCGGAAGACGGCGCTGGCGGCGTTCAGATTCCGCAGCGTGCAGACGAAGCGGAAAAGCCAGTTGCGCTGCGAGACCTACTGCTGGGGACGGCTGGTCTGCCCGCGAATTCAGACGGCGAAGCAACGGCAGCGCCCGAAGAATTGCCTTACATCCGTGAGTTTGTTACGATTATTGACAAATTGAGAAAAGATGAATCAAAGTTGCTGGTTATCTTGATGAGCAACAGTTGGGCATGTTCGGAAGCGTACATTCAGTCCGCCTTTCCGAATCAATTTGTCAGTTCCATAATTCATGACATCAATGAGCGCGCATACGATGAAATTGACGCCGCGTTGATTGAGGAAGAGGACGACATGTATGTCATAGACGAAGAATACCGACACGCGCTGGAAGACGCGCTTAAGCTGACGAACAATCAGTACATGATGTCGGGACGAGGTCGTCAATGACAGCCAGAATCCCGAAACGGCGGAAAATATCCCAAGCGATTTTGCAATCCTTGGGGGCTGGCGTCGTACCGCGCATCGGCATCGAAAACATCGCCGTCGGGCGCGAACATGAATTAAGCGCCTTTGAATATGACCTGGAGATTATCGCCGATGGTGGGGCGGGTTTCCGCCTGATTGTCGGGCGCTATGGCTCGGGCAAGAGCTTCATGCTGCAACTGCTGCGTAATGCCGCTCTGCAAAGGAAATTCGTTGTCGCCGATGCCGATTTCAGCCCGCAGCGGCGCTTGACCGGCTCCAAAGGCGAAGGGCTCGCCCTCTATCGCGAGCTGCTGAACAACATGGCGATCCGCACCATCCCCAACGGCAATGCCTTCGCGCCCCTGCTGGAAAAATGGATAGACGATATTCAAAGAAAAGTGCTGCGCGACGGCAGCGAACCAAACTCTCTTGACTTCGACCGCAAAGTCGCCGGGCGGATTCACCACATCATCGGCGAAATGGAAGTGATGGTACACGGATATGATTTCGGCGAGGTGCTAAATGCCTATTGGCGTGGACACAGAAACGGCGACGATGAACTGAAACAGGCGGCTTTGCGTTGGCTGCGCGGCGAATTCCATACGAAAACCGAAGCGAGGCGGGCGCTCCGCGGCAATGTCCGGGTTATGATTGACGATAGTACCTGGTATGACAATATCAAGCTCTTGGCTTACTTCGTCCGTCAAATCGGCTATCGCGGCTTAATCATCTGCATGGACGAAGCGGCTTATTTGGCGCGCGTTTCTCACAGAAGCTCACGCGCAAACAATTACGAGCGGCTGCTGAACATCCTCAATGACACCTTGCAGGGGCAAGCCGAGCATTTGGGAGTGTATCTGGGCGCCACGCCAGATATGGTCGAGGACAGACGACGCGGCTTATTCAGCTACGAGGCGCTGCAAACCCGGCTGGAAGAAAGCCGCTTCGCCAAGCAAGGCTTGCGTGATTTGTCCGCGCCCATGATCCGGTTAGACCCCCTAAACGACGAGCAGATATTCTTCCTCTTGGAGACAATTCGCGATATTCACGCCTGGCACAACAAATACGAAACGCATTTGGGCGAGAGCCAACTGCGCGCCTTTATGAGAGAGGAGCAGGGGCGCATCGGCGCTGGCAATTTGCTCACGCCACGCGAAGTCCTGCGCGATTATGTCTCGCTGCTCAACCTCTTGTTACAACATCCACGAGAAAGCTTCGAATCCATTCTCGGCAAGGTCGACTTCACCGCCGGCGATCCCGCCGACCCCGAATTGATAGGCTCCCCTTACGCCAGCTTTGAAATCTGATGAGCGGCAATCCTTTCGGCAGGCTGGCGCCCTTCGTCCAAGAATACATTTACCGTAACAAATGGGAAACGCTGCACGATATTCAGGCAGAGGCGATCCACGCCATTCTCAATGGCGACGACCATATTCTGATATCCAGCGGCACCGCCACCGGCAAGACCGAAGCAGCGCTATTGCCCATCATCACCGACTTGCACGATAATCCGCCGGCCACGATCGGCGCTATGTATATCGGTCCTCTAAAGGCGCTCATTAATGACCAGTTCGAGCGACTAACTGAATTGCTTGAAACGTCAACCATACCGGTGCAAAGCTGGCATGGCGATGTCGCGCACACGAAGAAAACGCACTTTCTCCGTCAGGCGCAGGGCATCCTGCAAATCACGCCGGAATCGCTCGAAGCCATGTTAATCAACCGGCATCATGCGCTTGAGCGGCTGTTTTCAGATTTGCGCTATGTCGTCATTGACGAAGTGCATGCCTTAATCGCTTCCGATCGCGGGCGGCAGGTGATCTGCCAGTTGGAACGGCTGGCGCGCTACCAATACAGACCAGCGCGGCGGATCGGACTTTCGGCGACCATCGGCGAGCCGAGATTGACGATGGACTTCTTGCGCGGCAATACAAATGTGGCGGTGAAGTTGATCACCAGCAAAAGAAATTCTGCGGCGGAAATTGGGCTGGCTTATTTCTCGCTGCCAGCCGATGGCGATCAAGCGAAAGATGAAGTAGACCCTGATGAAAAAGTGGACGAAGCGGATAAGAAAACGAAAAAGGGCAATATCAAACCAAAACGCAAGCCAACTGACGAAGCGAGATATTATGAGCACTTTTACAGAATGACGCGGCGGGCGCCAAAGACGCTAGTTTTCGCCAATGCCCGCGCCGAAACCGAAGAGATCATCGTCAATATGCGCCAACTGTCCGAGCGGAAGCGGCAGCCTGACATCTATCATGTGCACCACGGCAGCATCTCGGCGCCTTTGCGTGAAGCAGCCGAAGACGCGATGAAAGACAAAAGTCAACCGGCTTGTACCGCCGCTACGGTAACCCTCGAACTGGGTATTGACCTGGGACAATTGGACCAAGTCTTGCAGGTCAACTCGACGCATTCGGTTTCCAGCTTTGTGCAGCGGCTGGGCCGCTCTGGCCGGCGCGGCGATCCTGCGCGGATGTTCTTTTACTCGACAGAGCAAGACGGAGAGAAGCGCCACATGGGCGAAGAACTGCCCTGGAACCTGCTGCAAACGATCGCCATCATTCAGCTATACGCTGAAGAAAAGTGGATTGAACCGCCCGAAGTCCCAAAGATGCCTTTGAGCCTGCTCTATCACCAGACGATGAGCATCGTAAAGTCGCACAGTGAATTATCGCCGCCGCAACTCGCGGCGCGGGTACTCACGCTGTCGCCGTTCAAATCGGTAACGCAAGAGCATTTTCGCCGATTGCTGCGTCACCTGCTGGAAATCGAACACCTCGAACGGACGGAAAAGGGCGATCTCATCATCGGCATAGAAGGGGAGAAAATCGTCAACAAATACCGTTTCTATGCTGTCTTCATGGACGAAGCGCTATACCGCGTACGCGATCAAAGCCGTGAGGTCGGCACGATACAAACCGCGCCGGAGGTTGATAGCACGATTGCCTTGGCTGGTTATTCCTGGCGGGTTCTGAGCGTGGATGAAGACGCGCGGGTTATCGACGTGCGCCGGGTGAAGGGCAAAGCAGATGCTAATTGGAGCAGTACTGGACCGCCGAACCATACGCGAATTCTGCAAAAGATGCGCGCGATTCTCTTAGGGCAAGATAGCTATCCATACCTGCAAGCCAGCGCCAAGAGACGCTTGCAAATCGCCCAATATGTGGCTCAATCAAATGGCTTGCAGCATTCATCCATCTTGCCATTAGCGCCGAATCGCTTCCTCGTATTCCCTTGGTGCGGCAGCAGACAATTCTCCACTCAGCTGCTCATGCTTGATCAGGCAAACATCAAAGTGCGCAGAGTTTATGAACCGTATTATTATGAACTCGTCCAGGAAGCGGATAACCCTGACGACCTACGACTTCGATTCCGGCAATTATGCAGTACATTACCGGCTAGTTCGGATCTAACAGGTAAGATTCAGGATGCGGCTTTGCGGCGGAACAAGTATGACCCTTATATCCCAACTGACCTGCTGCGCGAGGCATTCGCTCGAGATTATGTCGACATCCCCGGCGCTATCGAAAGCATAAAGCGGCTATGACGCGCGTTCAGCATACATGGCGAGAAATCATGAGCCAATCTGATATCTGGGTTGAAGCGCTTGCTGCCTTCAATCCCCAGGATCGACTCCTGCAATCATGGCAGGAGTCTGGCGCTTTCGACCGCGTCATCGTGACCGGTTGCGGCTCGACCTATTATCTGGCGCTGACCGCCGCTCGCCTGCTGCGTCGCAGCGGCGTCGACGCGATCGCCTGCCCGGCGTCGGAGTTGCTGCTGCATTCTCGCGCGATCTGCATACCGGGCCCGCGATACCTGCTGCTTACGCTCTCGCGCTCCGGCACAACCAGCGAGACCGTCCGCGCCCAGGAGCAATTCAAATCACGCATTGGCGGATCGGTCATCACCGTAACCTGCGATAGCGCAAGCCCGCTCGCGGCCAGCGCCGACCTCGCCTTCGCCATAGACGCCGCGCAAGAGAAAAGTGTGGCGCAGACCCGCTCCTTCAGCAGCATGTTGGTTGTCGTGCAGCAGCTCGCCGCCCTGATCGCCGGCCACGACCTGGCCGCCAGCCGCCCGCTTCCTGACGTCTGCCGCCACCTGCTGGAGGGCTATGGCGGCCTCGCGCAGGCGCTAGGCGAAAACAGCGCGATCAAGAAATTCTTTATTTTGGGGTCCGATGCGCTCTACGGCATCGCCTGTGAAGCGATGCTCAAGATGAAAGAGATGTCGCTCTCTTACAGCGAAGCCTATCACACGCTGGAGTTTCGCCACGGACCGATGTCGATGGTCGGCGAAGACAGCCTGGTCATAGGCTTGATTTCGCCCAATGCCGCCAAGCAAGAAATCCGAGTTCTGGACGAAATGGCTGATATGGGCGCCAAGTTATTGGCGATTGGTCCGGCGCCCGCAAGCGCCCAGGATAGAGTTACGCTGCCGGCAGACTTGCCGCCCTGGTGCATGCCGGTCCTGTACTTGCCCGTGCTGCAACTGATGGCATACTACCGCGCAATCTTTAACGGCTGCGATCCCGATCAACCGCATAACTTGAGCGCAGTCGTTTCGCTAGACGACATCTAAACGCTAGGTAGGGGCGATCAACCTGATCGCCCGCAAAAGGAAAACACATGAGGCTCATGCAACTATGACGGAAATCACACTCTTTCCCCAACCGCAGCAACTGGAACGCAAAAGCGGCGCCTTCACGCTCAACGCGCACGCGCGGATTTTCGCCGGCGACGGAGCGCCCGGAGAGATGCTGGCGAACTATCTACGGCAGGCCACTGGCTTCGATCTTCCCGTGCATCCGCTTGACGACGATATACTAGCGGACGTAACGAACGCGATCTTGCTGGTTCCATCCGCTGATATTGCCGCCGCCGAAGCGTACAAGCTGGATGTAGTGCCGGAGCGGGTCAAATTACGCGCTGGCGGGCGGAAGGGCTTCTTCCATGCTATCCAGACCTTGCGTCAGCTTTTGCCGCCGCAGATACTGGCCGATTCGCCGCAAGACGATGTCGCCTGGGAGATTCCTGCTCTGAGCATCAGCGATGCGCCCGCTTTCGGCTGGCGTGGCTTACACCTGGATGTGGGACGGCACATGTTTCCCGTCGACTTCATCAAGAAATTCATCGATACGATGGCATTCTACAAATTCAATACCTTCCATTGGCATCTCACCGAGGATCAGGGCTGGCGGCTCGAAATCAAGAAGTATCCGCGCCTGACCGAGGTGGGCGCTTATCGCGCGCAAACGCAGATTCCGACTGATCCGAATCAATGGGATGGCAAGCCCTACGGCGGCTACTACACGCAGGACGAGGCGCGCGAAATTGTCGCCTACGCTGCAGAGCGGGGCATCACCGTCGTGCCGGAGATTGAACTGCCGGGTCACAGCCTGGCCGCTCTCACCGCTTATCCCGAACTCGGCTGCGTCGGCAGTGACTATCAGGTGCGCACGACCTGGGGCATTGACCCCAATATCTACTGCGCTGGCAACGATGCCGTCTTCGCCTTTTTGCAAGACGTCTTTGAAGAGGCGCTGGCGATCTTTCCCTCAAGGTACATCCACATTGGCGGCGACGAGGCGCCAAAGGAACGCTGGGCCGCTTGCCCCAAATGTCAAGCGCGCATCAGAGCCGAAGGGCTGGCTGATGAGCATGAACTGCAGAGTTGGTTCATTCGTCAGATCGAAAGCTGGCTCAATGAACGGGGACGACGTCTGGTCGGCTGGGATGAGATACTGGAAGGCGGGCTGGCGCCGAACGCGACGGTGATGAGCTGGCGCGGCAGCGATGGCGGAATCGCCGCCGCCAACGCCGGGCATGATGTGGTCATGACGCCGACCACCTACTGCTACCTGGATTATTACCAGCACGAGGACTGGACGCGCGAGCCACCGGCGATTGCCCGCACCTTGACGCTGGATCAATCATGGCAATTTGAGGTCGTGCCCGAAGAAATCGCGCCGGACAAGCGACATCACATCCTTGGCGGGCAGGGCAATATCTGGACGGAGTATATTCCCGATGCCGATCAGGTAGAATACATGGCTTTTCCCCGCGCCATCGCCATCGCTGACATCCTGTGGAATCATCCGAGAGAGCGAAGATATGAGGCTTTAGTGGCACGGCTGCGAGCGCATCTGCCCCGCCTTGACATGTTGGGCGTAAATTATCGCCGGCTGGATGATTAGAGGATTCTCGCCTTATGCACCTGCAAAAGGAAATTGCGCAGCAACCGGCCGTCATTGAACGGCTGCTGAACGATGGCCGGGCTTTGACCGACGCCGTCGCCGCTGCGATAAGCGACTTCAATCCGGTATTCATTTGCATCGCCGCGCGCGGCACATCGGATAATGCCGCACATTACGCCCAGTACATGTTCGGCGGCTTGCTGCGCAGACCGGTGATGCTGGCGACGCCCTCACTCCACACCGTCTACGAGACTGCGCCTGACCTGTCGCGGGCGCTGGTCATCGGCATCTCGCAATCGGGGCAGGCGGAGGATGTACGGACGGTGGTAAGCGATGCGAACCAGCAGGGCGCCCTCACGCTGGCGATCACCAATTTTGAGGATTCGCCGCTGGCGCAAACGGCGAAATATCATCTGCCGCTGCTTGCGGAGCGAGAGTTGAGCGTTGCCGCCACCAAGACATACACCGCGCAGCTGACTGTCATCGCCATGCTGACGAGCGCGCTGGCGGATAGCGACGCGATGCGGAAGGACTTAAGCGCCCTGCCCCGGCTTTCGGCGCAAGCGCTGCGCCTCGGCGAAGGAATCGCAAACTGGGCGCAGCGCTACCGCTACATTGATCGTCTGGTCACATTGGGCCGTGGTTTCAATTACGCCACGGCCTGCGAGATCAGCCTCAAGGTCAAGGAACTGGCTTATATCGCCAGCGAAGGCTACAGCGAAGCCAATTTCCGCCACGGTCCCATCGCCGCCATTGACCGAGGACATCCGGTCATCCTGGTGTCGCCGCATGGTAAAAACCTCGCCGGGATGGTGGATATGTGCCAGCGGCTTAATGAGCTGGGCGCCGAAACCTTGGTCATCAGCAACAACAGCGACCTGCTTGGTCAAGGCAGGCAAGCCATGACCATACCATCGACGCCGGAATGGCTCAGCCCGATCTTGGCGGTGATGCCCGGACAGATCTTCGCCATGCAGCAGGCGCTCGCCCGTGGCTACGAAGTCGACAAACCGCGGGGCTTGTCAAAAGTGACGATTACGGAGTAGCTGACGGACCGCGCCGCGCCGACAGATGAGCAACCGAAGCGCCGAGCGCAAAGCCGCCAATGTGGCGCATGCAGGCGCTGACGCTAACCACCGTCAGAGGCTGCCGCAAATGCCTCGACCTGTTCCGCCGCGCCCGCAATAGCGCTCAAATAAGGTATCTCCTCGGCCGGTACGCCAGCAAACATTACGAGCGCGAGCGTCGGGACGACGTCGCCGGTAAGTTGTAGCACCAGCCGACCTCCTTCTACGGCTTCCTGGCAGAGCGGTAGCTGGGTCCAAATGTCTTCTCTCAGATCCACTTGCTTTTCGCCAAACGAAAGCAAATCATCTCGAGATTCAATCTCACCAAGCATAGACCAAAAGACGCTTATCAATGTCGCGTTTACCTGTAGCGACCGGTGATCCGCATCCGTACATTGGGGCAAGTAGTCCGCTTGTTCGGGAACTTGCGAACCGTCAGCATCCTTTGCCTGCTTTTCACGCCATCGCCTAACTTCGTTAAATCCGTCGATGCTCATTCTGATGTATGGCGTGTGATTCAAACCCTGGCCGGCGTAAGCCAAGGCAAAGGCGGTGGCGAAATCATTGGCGGCATACGAGGCAGCCAAACTGACCTCCAAGACCTCGGCGCAAAGCGGCGCGTCTGTCCAGAGCGCCTCGCGCCTGGCGATCATCGTACCGATGTAATCAAGCAGGCCATCCACAGACTTGTCGACCGAGGCGTCGGCCGCGATGTCGGAGAGCGCGGCAAGCTTTGGCGCGACGGTCCTCATATCGCTGGCGGAGCAGGCCGGCAACTCCGGTGGTTCCTGCTCCAACGATTTCGCTGTCTTCTCGACGCTGATCACGACCAGCAGCGATTCCATATACTTGCCTAGCTCAATGAGCTGTTCTTCAAGTAGTTCGCTGTATGGATTCTCGGCAGCGGGCACACCGGAAAAGACGAGGGCGTATCCAGTGACAATATCTCCAGCTGTTTGGCTCATCAATTTGCCCAGAGCGACCGCTTGCTGGCAGGGCATGAGCTGCCCCCAGAGGCCGTCGCGCCAGCTTAGCATTTCGCTGACGTACTCAGCCAGCGCATCGGGCGCGAATGCGTTCGTCCCGCTCACCATGAGGTCCTCGCTGGCTTTCAGTACGTCGAGCAGCGCTTCAAACTCGGCGACTTCGCACGAAACCAAACTACGCTCACCCGGCGCGGGTTCGGCTGGTCGTTCGCCACTGTCAATTACCGCGCTGATCTCGTCAAAGTAGCTGGCAACGCGTTCGTGCGCTTCGCCTGCATTCGCCTCATAGCGCAAGTAAGGGTTCGCAGACATGGGCACACCGGCGTAGGTCAAGGCAGCCATGGAGGCGATATCGCTGGTCGACTCACTTAGAAGGGCTGCAGCGCCGATCGCTTCTGCACAGGGAGGCAGGTCCGCCCATAGCCTTTCGCGCCACTCGATCTGAGCGGCGCCATAGGCCAGAATAAAATTTGTCGCGTCTTTATCAGCAAGCGCCATTTCCATCAGCGCGTCGAACTCGCCCTGCTGCTCCAGAACAAAAGCCAACTCCGCTGAAGAACAACGCGGGAAACCCTCATCCTGGCTGTAAATCACCGGGGCAATGCCGAGCAGAATCAGCAGTCCAATTATCGCTCTACGCATATATTCTTCCTTTTCTATGTGACTCCGGCTACCCCAGTTTATCGTATAGCGCTTAATAGAACATATACAAGCGAATTTGTCACATTCGCATATCGCTTCTGAGGGCCGGCGCCAGCTTGCGGCAATGATTCCGACAAACTGCGGGGCTTGTCAAAAGTGACGATCACGGAGTGAGTTCGGCGTCTATCTCGAAGCCCAAATTCTGCGCTAGCCCGGCCAAGCACGCGAGATTCTCGGCGATGGCGTCGGGATGCGGCAGCGCCTCACTGCGGGACTTTATACTTAACTAAGTCACCTTGCCCGCATGCCCTACACTGTTAGCATCCCCGCCGGTCATTGTAAGATGGCCACAACGCAAAACCCGGCCTCGTGGGAGTTTCTGAATGGCGCAGATCTTTCTTTCTTACAGTCACAGTGATAGCGAATTTGTTGAACTCATTGAACCGCGCATCGCGCGCATCTTTGGTGAAGGCTTGTTGTGGCGTGACCGAATGCCGGACGGGTTGAAGGGCGGCCAAATCTGGTGGAGTGAGATTCTGCGAGAGATTCAGTATTGCCAGGTTTTCCTGTTCCTCTTGTCAGACGAATCCGCTAAATCACAGTGGTGTACGAAAGAAGTAGAAGAAGCCGCTTCTCTACACAAAACCATCATTCCTGTGCTTCTTGAGACTTATAGCGGCAAGGATTATCCAAACCACTATTCGGAATTAACCCAACAAAGACTTGAGGCGACCCAATACATTGATCTGCGTAACCGGGGAAGAATCAAGTATGACGACTTGTCTGCTTTGTGGGGTGCAATAAATCAAGCGCAAAGACCAGAACTGTCCTTAACCGAGCGCTGGATGCTCTGGAATCAATTTGAATTACTCCGACATGTTCGTGGCGACGCTGTGATTAACTCGCTTTGGGACGAAACTCGTGAACAATATGTTCTTTCATTAGGATTCGAACGACACTATTTTGAAATACTTCCGTTTACGAAAGAGGAAGATTTGCCATACAATGATGGCGAGGAAGTGCAACAAATTCTTGATATGTTTTTCAAGATTACCAACGCACTTATTGGTATTGGACAAAACACGGTAGCTATAGAGGTTTCAGATAATGATAGAGAGTGGTTGACATTTAGAGGATTTCGAGAAAATGGCGAATTTCATCAATATCATTACGCCAAATCTCTCTGCAAAACAGAAAGGTTGTTTAGAAGAGTTATTGAGCAGGTCCCGGATAAGTCTCGTTTGAACAGCGAATTCGAAAGGTTGCCAGAATATCGAAGAATGCTGACTGCGTGGCGCGAGAGCAATAACAGGAACTGTTTAACGTTGGATGACTTGCTCCGTATTGCAGTCGCAGGCAAACCGTCCCACTGGAAAGTTTGAAGCAACACATGATCCCTGAACTTGAAAGCGGCAAACTTACCCTCGACCTGCCCAGACACGGCCTGCGCGCCATTCGATCTGCGCGGCGCCGTAAGCCAGAATAAAATTCGCCGCGTCTTTGTCAGCGAGCGCCACATCCATCAGCGCGTCGAACTCGCCCTGCAGCCCCAAAACATAAGCAAGCTCCGCTGAAGAGCAGCGCGGGAACGCCTCATCCTGGCTGTAAATCACCGGGGCAATGCCTAACAGGATCAGCAGTCCTACTATCACGCTACGCATATTCTGTTCCTTTCTTGAATATGACTACGGCTACCCCAGTTTATCGTATAGCGCTTAATAGAACATATACAAGCGAATTTGTCACATTCGCATATCGCTGCTGACGGCCGGCGCCAGCTTGCGGCAATGATTCCGACAAACTGCGGGGCCAAGCAACAGTGGTAGTCACTTTCTTACATCGCTTGTTCCGTTTCACTGGTTTACCTGAGCGGCGGCCGCCTTTCAAACCGTCTGGGCAGATCGCCAACGCGGCTATGGCAGCGCGAGCGTCTCTTTGACCTTATTTATAATCTGCTTATAGAGGGGAACCACGGTGGTAAGTTCTTCAATATACGGGTTTTCTTCCCGTCTCAAGCCCCCGTATTCCAGAATGTCCATCGCAACGAGACTCCCGATTAGCTGACTGAGAAACAGCGCAATTTCAATCGCTTCGGCGCAGGGAGGCAATCGCTCGAAGATGGACTCTCGCCACAACCAATGCGCATTGGCGACCTTGTAAAATCCACGAACCGACTCAACTGACGCCAGAACGTCCACGAGCTCGTCAAATGGGTTCATGATTGTTCGCGCCACGCTTTCAATTTGCACTATTGTACAGCCGGGCAGTTCAGCTTCATGCTGGGCGCCACTCGCCGTTTCCGATACAGCGGACAGTTCACGGATCAGCTCTTCCAACTTGGCGACGCCGCTTGCTGCGCCCATGCGATAATGGTTTGGCACCTGTCGCGAGCTGGCAAGATCCAGGGCGATCGCAGACACCATATCGCTGCCCAAGCTACTCATGACTAACGCCAACTCGACGGATTCAGCGCAAGGCGGGAAGAGAGACATGCGCTCGCTCCGCCAGCGAATTTCAGTAAGGGCGTATTCGCGCACCGCTACCATGTTGTCCGTTTCCATAAGGTCAGCCAGATGCCGTCTATCCGCTTCAAACGGCGGCTCAATTGCGGCGATCTGGGCGAGTTGCGCTGGCGTGCATGCGGGCAGATTGCTTTCGAAGACCTGCCGCGTCAATTCCGGCGTCGTTCCCATCGCGTCGAATAGCCATGAGGGCAAACGGCGGATATCGCGTTCAAGTTGCCAATAGAAGGGATTCGATTCGAGCAGCACACCGGCGAAGGCGAGGGCATGAGCGGTGAGGAAGTCTCCGCTGATGTGAAGCATCCGTGGCGCGATTGTAAAAGCCTCGGCGCAGGGCGGCAAATCATTCCAGATTTTCTCTCTGAAGGCCAATTGCTCGGCGTCGTAGCGCAGCAAGTCGTCAACTGTCTCGACGGCATAGGCGGCTCTTAATATCGCCGTATAGTCGTCCGTCTTCGCAGCGCGCAAAGCCTGCAGCTGCCCATCGGCGCAGATTGGCAGCGTGCCATCGGATTGCTCTGCGCGAGGGTCTGGGCTGGCTAGCAGCGAGAGATAGTCGCTTGCCAAGTCGACCAGCAAACCGCCTACATTCCAACCCGTTTGTGTGACATGCTGCAAACGAGGCGAGTCCTCCTGCATGACGCCGAGCCACTCGATCGCGCCCAAAGAGACGATGTCGTTCATGTAGCGGCTGATGATGACGCCGGCTTCGAGATAGGGGTTGCACAATGGGGGCGCCCCCCAGATGTCTTGGCGGAAAGCCAGCTGATCCTGGCTGTACTGTAGAAAGTCGTCAGTTGTCCGGACTGTTGCCAATTGTTGGCCGAGCGCCTCAATTTGTGGCGAGGCATCTTCCGCCCAGTTGATCTGGTCGGCGTGGCACAGCCGCAATCCTGAGTCTTGCCCACGTGAGACCGACACAAAGTTCATGACGAATGCTACCGCGAGCAAGAATTTAACCATGTCGACTGCTCTCCAAAGCTCTAAGCTGGCATCATCGGCAGCGCGCGCGAAGATTTTCGGCAGTTCGCAAGTCCATTTGCCGAGCGTAAATTGAACGAGCGTGTCTCGATTGTCGCCCGCGCCACGATTCTATTCCACTGCAAATTAGCCAAGCTGCGCCAGCATAATCGGCAGCTCGGTTAATTTGGCAATGCGGTAAGGCACGTCAGGAAGTTCATTGTCTAGATCCATACGCGGGCAATAATGGCAGAAGTCGATGCCCGCGCGCCGGCAGCCTTCGCCGTCGTGGCTGATGGAATCGCCGACGTAGAGGACCGCTTCACGCGGCAATCGCAAATGCGACAGCGCCAGCTCGAAAATGCCAACATCCGGCTTGGCGACGCCGACCTCTTCTGAAATTAGCAAGGGATCAAAGATGTTGAGCAAGCCCGCAGCTGCCAGCCGGCCCCGCTGCGAATCACCGTAGCCATTCGTGATCATCCCCAATCGATACGCCGTCGACAACTCTCGCAAGACCTCCTCCGCAGCGGGATTCAGCGCGCTGGAACGGCAGAATTCTTGCCAGAACTGCGCCGCCAAGGGCTGTGCCTTTTCGTCGGCGAGCCCTTGCTGCGAGAGAAAATCGCGCCAGCTCAATTCAATGACGCTCTCACGTGTATATTGCGTGTAGCCGTCGGCGCTGCGAGCGGCCCAATAGCGCGCGCTAATCGCCGCGTAGTGTTCCGCGAAGTCGGGCGGACAGCGCTGAAGTAGCCCTGCGCTTTCCAAGGTGCGGTGCAGGGCAGCCGCTTCGCAGCCGCGCAGGCTGAAGAGCGTGTCGTCGAGGTCGAAGAGGATGGCTTGGTATATCATGTCATTGTCCAAACGGACCCGTCGAAGATCTCGGCAAGATGTCCAAGCCCGAACCGTCCGCTTTCGCGTCAATGCGGCTAATGCGGCGCCAGGTCAAAGAGGTCGCTCCACATTTGCTCGTACTGGTCGAGGAAGGCGCGAATCTCTTTCAGATAGGGATTCGCCTCCGTGATTACGCGCGCGAACAAACCCAGGGCGTAGGCGGCGGCGGTATTGTCTGTTTTGCTGTTGAGCAGATAGGCCAGGTCAATTGCGCCGCTGCAAGCTGGCAGGTAGCGCAAGTTGTTCTTCCGCCAGGCGAATTGCGCCTTCCCGTAGCGGCTCACTACCCCTGGCCCATCAAAATTGAGCGCGATTCTGTGCACCGCCTGATAGGGCACAGTCACCATTTCGCGCATGATACGCAGCTGTCGAATCGTACAGGCGGGCAAGGAGTTCGCATTTGCTTTGGCAGCGCTTCGCTCGGCAGTCGTCTCAGGCAGTTGCGCCAGGCGAAGCTGCAGCGCTTCGACGCCGCGCAGCGTTTGATCGAGATAGAGATTCTCGGCGCGAGGCGCGCCCGATACGCTTATCGCGGCGGCCGCCACGATGTCCGTGCCAGTCTGGCTCATTAGCAGCGCGATCTCAAAGGCTTCGGCGCATTTGGGAAAGCGCGGCAGATTATCGGCGCGCCAAGCGATGTCAATAGTGGCGTAGGCGAGCATCTGCCGACGCGTGACTTCGGTGATGGCGCTTTCGTCGAATTCGCCAGCGGGACCAAAACGCGGATGCGATATGCTGGCGACTTCGGCGAGTTGCGCTTCGGTGCAAGCGGGCAGGTTGTTGTCAAACAGGCGGCGTACACGGGCACGGTCGCGGTATTCGCCTGGGATGATCCAGGCTGGAAGCTGCTCAATACTATGCAGAATTTGCTGGAGCGAAGGGTTGAAGTCTGGCGCCACACCGCTGAAAGCCAGCGCGTGCGCGGCGACGAAATCGCCGCTGATATGCGCGATTCGCTGCGCGGCATCGTAGGCGTCGGCGCAGAGCGGCAAATGGGCGTAGGCTGTCGCGCGAAAGGCAAGCTGCTCGTCGTCAAAATGCAGCAAGTCTTCCACTGTATCTACCGAAAATGCCGCGCGCAGTATCTTGACATAGGCCTGCCGCTTCACCTCGATGACGCGCTGCTTCTGCTCATAGGAGCAGGCTGCTGGAAGCGCGCCGTCGTCTTCGCTTTCATGCCAGGGTCCCAAACCCAAGAACGATGCGATAGATCTGGCGCCAAGGCCAATCAAATAACCGAGCTCGCCCGCATTCCATTCTTCGATGACCAGCAGGCGCTTGGTATCAATTTCATCAGGATGGAACCAGTACATGGGACTGACAATGTTGTTGTCTTCCGCGATACGGCTTACTTCCGTGGCGATCTCAATATACGGCTCGCAGAGCGGCGGGTCGCGCCAAAGGTCGTTGCGCAGGGATAAGGCGGCGGCGATATACGCGAGAAATTCAGCTTCCGTTTCGATGCTGTCAAACAGCACATCCATTTCATTGAAGCGGGGACGAATCTCCGACATCCTGTCCCACTGTTCAGCCGTGCATAAGGGCAAGCCCGAGTCTTGAGCGCGCGCCAGGTTGACCGCGAATATCAGCATTGCACAAAGGATTAGAAATTTACGCATATAACTGCTCCTGTGGGATTCTATCCAGTCTGGCGCGGATAAGACGAATGTAGTGTAGCGAATAAGCGCCCGCGTATGAGCTTCGGGCGATCGTAAGCGTTTCTTGAAAGGCGGGTGGAGACGCGCAAATGCTCAACCAGTTGGTCGTAGAGCAAATGCGGGATCCCTGCTGGCAATCGCGCGTCGCGAATCTAGCAATACCTCGCTGATCTCCTTGAATACGCGCTCTCCCAGATGCCGTCTGCCCGCTGCATTTCTAAGTCGTATCCCGCGCGCATCACTCCGTAAATGCTTGCATCCACTCAATGAGCAGCGATTCATTGCGATATATGACATCGACATAGGGAATATCGTCGAAATCCACACCAGCGACCAGCAAGGCAAATGATGATGAGTAATCGGCAAGAATGCGATGCATCAAAAGCGCGGCTTCCACCGCTTCGGCGCATGTCGGTAGCGCGTCAAAATAGCGATCGGTCCAGGCGATCTCGGCATCGAAGAATTCCAGAACATCGCCCACGTTTTCCACGGCGTCAACGCGTTCGACCAATTCCGAGTATTCGACAAAGGCATTGAAAAAGCCCATGCCCAGCTTCTTCGTCTCGCAGGCTGGCAAGCTGCGTTCCGGCGGCGGCGCTTCCTCGTCCGCCACCTCGTCATTTTCAATGCGCTCGGCGACGGCATCAGCAAAGGCGTGCGTGATCACCGAAGTCTTGTGGCTCCTGCGCTCGTCCAGGCGCAGGACCAACTGGATATGGCCGTTGTCTTCCCGCGGCAAGCCCAGCGTTTCAAGCGTATGTCCGGTGAAAAATGCGCCGGTAGCCCGGTACACGATCCAGAAGAGTTCGAGGTTTTCGGCGCAGGCGGGCAAGTCGGCATCGACATCCGCGCGCCATTCGAGATGCGCCGTAGCCGCTTCCAGCAGTTTATCTGGCGTGTCCGCGTTACCGATTTCGTCAAGCAGATCGGGATGGGTCAATCCCAGAAACACGTAGCCCATTTTCTCCTTATCGGTGCAAGCGGGCAGCGCTATGGCCAAACCTTGAGCAGACACCAATTCTCTTGCTTCATCGGCGAAGTCCTCCGTCAAACTGTCCAAGCGCGCTCGATCAGCGGCGATGCGCTCCGAAATTGTAGCAGCGTTGTCGGAAAGGTTGGCGATTTCAAACGCAAGCTTGATAACAACATCGCTGGCAATATGGCTCATAAGCCGTCCGGCTTCGAGGGACTGCTGACAGAAAGGCAGCCGCGATCCAATTGAATCACGCCAGATCGCCTGCGCCTCGCCAAAACTGGCCAGGCCGCCGGCCGTCTCGGTATTCGGCGGAATCTCTTCCAACGCAAAGAACTCGGCCAGAATCGTCTTCAGTATGTCGAGCTCAGTATCGGAGCAGAGCGGCAAGACGTATGCCTCCGACGTTTCATCGCGGACCGGAGGCGGATCCGACAGCATATCCCGTAACTCTTGCTCCGTCTGCGCTGCCGACGCGCTCTCTACATACGGGTCGGTGTACACCGGCGCGCCCGCTATCTCAAGCGCGAAGGTACCTACAAAGTAGCTGGCGGTCACATCCATCAGTTCACCGGCATGAAATGCCTCTTCACATAAGGGGATCAGTTGCCACAGCTGATCGCGCCAGGCAAAAAACGATTCGCTGTAGCCAAGCACCGTTGCCGCGCTGACTTCCATCGCAGCGCCGGCTTCAATCAAGGCATAATAATCGGGGAAAAGAGCGACCGCTTCTTTCAGTTGCGCCTCGTCACATGTGGGCAAATCGACATCGTGTCCCTGAATGATGGGCGCAACGCTCAAAAGTGCCAACAGGCAGAGCGCGATTCCAATACGCATCATATTTCTCTCCTTAGTTTCATGAGGCTTGCGAAGCATTGTTCCGCTATTGTCGCAAACAAGCCTGACAACCCACAGCATACCCGACGATAGGGCGCTTTCTCACAATTCGTAGCGTAGTCGTAGGCGAAGTGGGAATTATTGCGGCGGACGGGACGGAACTAAGCCGCCTGCACGGCGCGCCGCAGACGCGCTGTTTGAAGCATGTGTAGTCCCGGTCAACGAGGACGGCTTCGTATGTCATACGCAGTGCCCGCAGGCCGATGCTTGCGCCAGCTAATCGTCGGCGCTGTCCGTAGCAACGCCAATCTCGTTGAGCATTGTAGTCAGCCGACTCATGTCATCGACGGTAGCGCTATAGGGAACATCATCTTCCGCGGCCCCGGCAACCAAGAGCGCCATAGTGAGAATTGAATCGCCGGTGACACGATACATTAGCCAGGCGATGTCATAAGCCTGGGCGCAAGCGGGAAGCTGTGACCAGATCGTATCGCGAAACTCGATCTGCATCTCGCCCACACGAAGAAAGTCTTCAATAGACTCAGCCGCATAGTCCGCAGCGATCAACTCCCAATAGTCCGGTTCAATCTCATAGATGATCACACCGAGCTCTTCGTCGGAGCATTGGGGCAATGGACCGGGAGCGGGCGAATCGGTTCCGGCTCGCTCTCCCCGAATGATGGGAGTCACCAGCGCGGACATTTTGGCTGCTCCCGCCTGCATGGCTTCCACATGGGGAATGTCGCCTGCGTCGATACCGGCAAGAAGCAAAGCCATCGTCACGACAGCATCGCCGGTAGATTGGTCGAACAGCAGGCCAAGCTCAAAGATTTCAGCGCAACGCGGCAAGGCCGCCAGGCGCTCCTCCCGCCACTGGTACTGCCTCTCACCGAAAGCAAATACATCAGCAATCGACGCTACAGCGTTCGCCGCCTCTACTAGCTCGGCGTATTCCACTATGATGTCAACCGCTTCATTCAGCTCGGACTGGGTACAGCTGGGCAGCGTACTCTCCGGCAGCTTGAGGTCCGATGAAGGCGAGCCGACGAAAGCGGGGTCAATTCCGCGATAGTTGCTGGAGTGCGTGAAGACTCCGCGTTGTACAGATCGCACTCCGGCTTCATATCAGCGATATGAAATGCGAGCAGTACAGCCATATCACTGGCAGAATTGGTGATATGCCAGGTAATCTCGGCCATTCCTTCGCAAGCGGGCAAGCCAAGCCACACTGCTCTACGCCACTCGAGCAGCGAGTCAATCAAGGTCGGCAAGTCTCTGACGGACGCGCTCTGCTGGAAGGTCTCGATCAGCGCGAAGTAAGGATCAAAGACCTCGGCGTAAAAGATGTCAAGATCGTCGTCGGAACAGGCGGGCAGAGCGCCCTCTTCGGCTGAATCATGCGCATCATCGCTTAGCAACAACTGGGCTGTTTCAATCCGCCGCCCAAGCAGGTTCGGGAGGTCAGCTTCGCCAGCATCTTGATCACTGTAAGGATCAGAATGTAAAGAAAAGAGCGATGTGCGCAACGCATGGTTTAGCGCGGGTGACGCCACCTGGTTGCTGGCAATGGAATTCATCAACACAGCGATTTCGACGAGCTCGGCACAGAGCGGCACTTGCGACCAGAGTTGCTTGCGCCAACTGAAATACGAATCAATATATGCGAGGAAGCCGCCAGGACGGCCAAAAGATTGCACGCCCTCAATCAGTGATTCGTAAGCCGGCTGTAATTACGTGATATTGGCGAGCGACGAATCGGAACAGACCGGCAATGAGCTGTTTTGAGCCCGGACGGGCATTACGATAGCGAGGACCGTTAGCACAAATACGAGGATTCGAATTCGCATCATGTATGCCTCCGTTTGCGCAATTGACGACCTGCCATTCGAAGATCAGCCGCTAAATTCGGTGTCACCATCTGCGCTCAAGCATATCTAGCCGCGCGCGATCTCGCCATTGAACTTCGCGCCCGCGAAGGAGAAGCGCGGATTCATCCTGACAGCAGAAGCGTTACGATTCTGATAGATCACTTAAGCTAAAGCAAGCATCCCCGGCCAAGCGACCGATTGCAACGCTTTCAAGCTATTCTCGCCTAGCAGGCTGATATCGCCCGCTACCCCAGCGCATTGTGTCGGCAACACTTGACCAACGTACTGCGTGATTCACCCAAGTTCCTCTTCCAGCCATGCGTTGAGCTGGTCCTGATTCGTCTCCAGCGCCCGTGCGTAGGGAATACGTTCGACAGAAGCGCCCGCAATGATAAAGGCGTATGCGGCCGCATAGTCTGAGAGGATCGTATACATCAAGAGACCCGCTTCCAGCCCCTCCTTGCAGCCGGGCAGAATCGGAAGAAACCGCCGGCTCCAATCCACCTGCGCGCTGTTATAGGCGACAATGTCTCCTGCGGTCTCCACGGCGAGAGCGCGCTGCCTGACGTTGTCATACTGGACGAAGGCGTTGTAGAAGTTCAAGCCCAGATAACCGCCCTCGCATTCTGGCAGCGTCAGATCCCTGGGCGGCTCCTTTTCCGCTTCCTCGTTCTTGCCGGCGCTTGCCGCCATTGCGCCAAATACATTATGCGTGACTCTTGAATTCTTTTCCTCCAAGACCGGAAATAGGTCTGCAACTACTGTCCGGTGAAGATTGTCTTCTGGCGCAAAGCCAGCGAAACTGAGCGCGCTGGCTGTGATGTAGGCGCTTGTCGCTTGATAAGCCAAAAGGGCGATTTCGATATTATCGGCGCAAGCCTCCAGTCTTTCCGCCAGATTGGTACGCCATTGGATATGCGTCTCAGCTACAGCCAGCAGATCTTCCACCGATTCCGACTCCGCCACGGCATTCATCAAGTCGGCGTTTTTCGGTTCACTCAGGATGAACGTTACCAAGACGAAACCGAACTGCTCGTCATCGGTACAAGCCGGCAAGGTCTTCAGGTAACTTTGCGCCTGCGCTAGACCAACGTAATCAGGCTCTATGGATTCGATCAGTTCATGGAGACGCGCCTGGTAGGCGACAATCTGATCGGAAAATGGTGCATCCACACTAGCTATTACGCCGATTTTCAGGGCGAGCTCAATCGCAAGATCGCTGGTGATATGGCTCATAAGCAAGCCAACTTGCAGCGACAACTCGCATGGTGGCAATCGCGTCCAAAGCTTGTCGCGCCAGGTGAGCTGCGCCACGCCGTACTTCGCCAAACCGACAAGGCTGTAGGTTCGCGGCGGCACTTCGAGCAGGGCGCGGTATACCGCCAGTTCCTGAGACAGGATTTCAAGATCGTCATCGCTGCAAGCGCGGAGGTCGACTTCCGACAGGTCGCCGTCAGCCGGCGCCTTATCGGTCATTTCCCCCATGAGAATAGAGAAGAGACGGATGCCGTCTTTCATGCTCTCAACGTAAGGGTTATCCTCGATGGCGACGCCTGCCAACTGGAAAGCCAGGAAGGCTGCCATATCAGAAGCGGATTCATCCATCTCCAAGCCGATATCGAATACTTCGTCACAGATTGGATGAGCCTCCCAAAAGGATTTGCGCCAGGCGAAGAGCGCTTCGCCGTATGCGCTCAGGGTCTGGCTGGATGTCTCATTCGTAACCAGGTCGCCGAACTCGGCATAGACTGCCCGCGAGAGCGCCGCGACCATTTCTGGCGTCAGCGCCAAGCCCATCAATTCATAAATTTCAGTCATGTATTCGTCCGTCGCCCCAAGCTGCGCCGCGTTACAGGATGGCAAGCCCGCTTCCTGCCCGCTTGTGACACCGGCGAGTGTAAAAGGCAGCAGGGCCAGAATAATAAGTTGTCTCATCAGCGGTTGCCTCCAAATTGCTTTGGACGATTGCGGTTCAGTCGCGTCCGCTGGCCGCGGCTAACTCCTCAAAGCGCTCCAGCTGACGCCCCAGTGATGCCCAAAAGGGATTGTCTTCGTCACTCACGTTTACAAAGCGCAAAGCATGATACGACACGGCGTCAGACGCAAACTCGTTCATCAGCATAGCCATTTCGAATGCTTCGCTACAGGCGGGCAAGCGCCGCCAGACGTCGATTCGCCAAAAGGCCTGATAGTGACCGTAACTTAGCAAACTCCCAGCGTCGTCAATCATTGCCGAGTTCTTGGACAGACTTCGAACTGTCTTGAGCATATTGTCGAAAACTTCATCAAGCTGCGTCTCATCGCAGGCCGGCAACGATTCGGGCGTCGAGACCGCCGCCGTCGCGTGGTCTGCCGAGCGGATATCCCTGACGAGCGCAGTCAATCGCGCATTATTGGTAGCGCGATGCTCGGCGAAGTAGTTGTCTTGCGCCGGCACCCCTATCCACATCGCCACGGTGTCCGCGACGAAATCGGCTGTGAGCCATGACTCCATTAGCGCGACCGCCACCGCTTCTTGGCAGGGCGGCGCTTCGGGCAGGTTGTCATCGCGCCAGGCAAGCATCGCTTCAGCGTAGCCAATCAACTCTTCGTTACTATAGACGCCTTTGTTCATCTGCCAGACTAGCTCAACATAGGGTTCTTTACCGCGCTCCATACCTTCGAGCGTATCTTGTCCACAGGGCGGCAGATTGACACTCAAAGGCGGTACTTGCTCAGGCCCTTGCTGAAGCGACAGCGCGTTGAAGTGATCTTGAAGCAGAGTCTGCGCATCTTTGATGGCCTCCAGATACGGATTCGACTCTAAATCAAGGCCAGCGCCGAGCAAGGCGGGCAAAGCGATCAGGTCGTTCATCAGGTGGCTCAGGGCATAAACGACATCAAATGTCTCGCGGCAGGCGTGAAGCTGTCGCCACAATTGCGCCCGCCAGGCGACTTGGATGGCCGCTAGATCAAGCAGGTCTCCAACCGTGCTCGCATTTTGCCGCGCTTCAATCAGTTCGACATAACCAGCCAGTAACTGATAGTCGGCGCCCGTTTCGGAAACCGAGCAAAGAGCGTCGGCATCAATGGCGGGTCCAGTCGCGCTTCCGTCCGCTTCCGCGTCGCGCAAATACAGCAGATATATCCGCGTACTGCCATCCTGCAAGGCCGGCGTCAACGGATTCTCAGCGCGCGAAACCGCGAAAAATTCATCGAAGACCGAAGTCAGTATGCCATCGCCAATCATCTGGACCATCGCCATGCCGATTTCATGCGCTTCGCGACAGTTGGGCAAGCGCGTCAGCAACTCGCTCCGCCATTGTACATGCGCCTTTGCCGCATCAAGCAGTTTGTCCGTATCCCGCAAATGCACAGTGTTTTCGAGCAACGCGTAATACTCATCCTCTATGCCGTCCAGCACTTCCCAGTCCGTATCGCTGCAACTGGAAAAACCCGCCTCTTGAGCTGCGGGCAGTCCTGCTACAAGAATCAACATGCCTAGAATCAGCGCAATCCTGTACATAGGTATACCTAATCTGTCCACCCTCATCCGGTGTAGCAAGTTTAATCCACCAACCGATCATCTGCATTTCGTCGTAGGGCTTTCGTATGAAAGGCATGTAAGATTGGCGCGAACGCGCTATGATTCAGGCATTCAGCTTAAGTCAAAGGAAGCATCCCATGTCTAACGACCGCTTGCAGCGCTTTCAAGCTATCCTCGCCGAGCAAGCCGATCTCGCCTTCTTTCCCATCTCATCCGACCTGCAATACTTGACCGGCGTCCCGCGCGACTTCCCCAATTACGGCAATACGATCCATCCTGGCGATTGGCTCGAGGGCGCCTGGGTCACACCGGACCAAGCGCCGGTGCTGCCGCTGCCTCGCATGACCGCTGAATTTGGCGGCTTGAGCCGTTTGGATGGCATCGACATTCGCGTGCTTGGCGATTGGGATGAGCCGGGCGAGATGGTCAAGAGCATTTTAGACGGCTTCAACTTGCCGGAGAATCCGCGGGTGGCGATCAGCGATTTCGCCAGCGGCGAGACCGTCTCCCATTTGCAGCCGCTGCTGCCTGGGGCGACATTTCTGTCGGCGACGGCGCTGCTGCGACCAATGCGCGTCCTCAAGACGGAAGATGACATTGAGCTAATGAGAGAAGCGGGGCGCATTACAGAAGCGGCTTTCGCCGATTCGCTGAAAGCCATGCGCCACGGCGTGACCGAGTTGGAAATCGTCGAAGAAGTCAACTATCAGCTGCGCAAACATGGCTCGCTCGGGCAATCCTTCACCACATCGCTCTATAACTCGGGACCGAATCATCCGCTGCTCTTCGGCGCGCGAATGGAGAGCTGGCATCGGGTGCTGGATCCGCCGGTGTCAATCCTTTTCGACTTTGGCGGCATCTATCAGGGCTGGTGCTACGACTTCGGGCGCACGGTCTTCTTCGGCGAGCCGGACGATGAAGCGCAACGCGTTTACGATGTGATGATGGCGTCGCAGGCAGCCGGCGTGGCCGCGCTGCAAGCGGGCGAAGCCACCACCTCGGACGCCGACCGCGCGGCGCGGCAAGTGATCGAGGATGCCGGTTATGGCGAGGCTTTTCGGCATCGCCTGGGGCACGGCATTGGCATGGATGTGCATGAGCCGCCCTTCTTGACCAAAGGCGATGAGACGCCGCTGCAAGAAGGCATGCTCTTCACCATCGAGCCAAGCATTATGCAGCTCAACAGCTATTCGGCGCGGGTTGAGGATGTGGTCGTTGCCCGACCCGGCGGCGGCGAAAAGCTCACCAATGGCTGGCAGGAGTTAATCGTGATTGGGTAGGCAGGTTAGGCGCTCAATCACGGATAAAGCAAGAACTCAGCGCGCATTTGTTCAAACTCGCGCAGTGCTGGCTGCCAACTCTCAATCAAAACTTCCACCGGTTCGTCGGCATCAATGTGCTGGCGCAAGGCGGCGCTGCCCCATAGCAAGTCAATCGGCGGGCGCGCTCCGTCTGCCCAAGGTTGACGCCAGGCGAAATCATCGGGATAGTGCCGCTTCAGGATTTGCAATATTTGCAGCATAGCACTCACCGGCTGGAACTTCTCTCGGTCGGTCACGAACATGTGAAAGCCGGCACAGAGCTCGCTCTGATACTTGCCAAAAGTCGGCACAAAGTAAACCGGCCGGAAGCGCAAGCCCGGCAGCGACATCTCGTTCAGATGACTGGCAAGAGACTCGGCGTCGATCCAAGGCGCGCCGATGTATTCGAAGGGGCGGGTTGTGCCTCGGCCCTCGGAGAGGTTCGTGCCTTCGACGAGGCAGGCGCCTGGGTAAAGGGTCGTGGCGTCCAGCGTCGGCAGGTTGGGCGAAGAAGGGACGAAGGGCAGCCCGGTCTCATCCAACCACATCGCCCGCGTCCAGCCGCGCATCGCTACTACTTTCAGTTCACAGCCGATTTCCTTGTCATTTACCAATTGCGCGACCTCGCCTGGCGTCATTCCGTAGCGAATCGGCAGCGTATAAGGACCGACGAAGGAGGCGAAGTCCGGATCGAGTATGGGTCCCGCGACGTTTTTTCCGTTGATCGGCGCCGGTCGGTCCAGCACGATTACGGCGATGCCCGCTTCGCTAGCAGCGCGCATGACGTAGAGTGTCGTCGCCAGAAATGTATAGAAGCGAACGCCGGCATCCGGCAAGTCGATGAGTATGACATCAAGGTCCCGCAGCATATCGGGAGTTGGCGCCTGGGTGTCGCCATACAGGCTGTAGACCGGCAGCCCGGTGATCGCGTCGAAGTCAGAGGCGACGGGACTGCCGGCTTGCGCATCGCCGCGAATGCCATGCTCGGGACCGAAAAGCGCGGCCAGATTTACATCAGGATGCCGATGCACGCGCTCGATGCTGCTGCGCAATTGCCCATCGACGCTGCTCGGGCAGGCCAGCAAGCCCACTCTCTTGCCAGCGACCAGATTCACGCCCGATTCCAGGAAAACTTCCAATCCTGATAGAATCATAATAGGTTCGCCTCCAATCGTACGCTCAAGCCGGCGCCGCGATCTTGCGGCGCGCGTTCGCCAGCTTTAGGTCAGCCGGCTGACGGATGCTGTCGATCAATGCCTGGACAATGGTCACCAGTTCGATCGGCGAGTATCCGCTTTCACGCCTCAAGGTGATTTCGCCACGGATATCGGGCGTGATTGATTCGCTGGCGCCCTTGGCAGAGACCAGAATGATCGGCACATCCCGAAGCGCGTCATCAGCCTGCATCGACGCGATCACCGCGAAACCGTCCATCTCCGGCATGAGCACATCGAGCATAAGCAGATCCGGCGGTTGCTCGCGCATCAATTTGATGCCTTCCGCTCCCGCGAAGGCGGCGCGCACGTCATAGTCCCGGTCCAGACTGCGCAGCGTTTGCGAAAAGAGGCGCACTATATCGCGATTGTCGTCAATGATCATAATCGAGCTGAGGTCGTCGCCAAAGGGCGCCAGCGCCTTATTGAGATGGGCGCGCGAAACCGGTTTGACCAGATAGTCGTGGACGCCGCGCTGGCGGATCGCCGATCGTCCGCTGGGCATCGGCATCGTGACCACTGGCAAGCCACGGTGAAACCGGCGGATTTGATCAAGCAGCTGTGGATATTCTTGATCGCAGGCTTGCAGAAGCGCATCGGGCGTGAATTGACGGAGCGCGCGCAGGGCATCGGCTTCGCTGTTGCATTCCCGCACCTGATGAGATTTTAGGTAGCGCGCGAAGAAGCCGGTGACCGCTTCATCCGCGTCAAGCACCAGTATCCGTTTCTCCGTGTCGGCCGTTTTAGTCAAAGGATTGCTGGTTGGCATTTGCGCGACCAACTTCCGCGTTGTCGGCAGCGAGAACGAGAAGCGGCTGCCTTGCCCGGGCAAGCCTGCGCTGCTGACCGTCATCGTTCCGCCGTGCAGGCGGATCAATTCGCGGCTGAGCGTTAAGCCCAAGCCCGAGCCCCGCTCGCCCGGCGCATCACCGCCGCCGGCTTGATAAAACTCTTCAAACACCCGTTTGATGTCGGCATTGCTCAAGCCGACGCCCGTATCGACTACGCTCACGACCGCTTCCTTCTCATCGATTTCGACTTCGATGGTGATCCCGCCTTCACTGGTGAAACGTACGGCATTAATCAGCAGGTTCAGCAAAATCTGGCGAATGCGCAAGGGGTCAAACCACATGTCGGGCAGATCCGGCGGCAGGTGAATATGGAAATCCAATCCCTTTTTGGCGATCAAATCGGCGACCATATCGCTCGCCTCGCGCACGCAGTCGCGCAGGCTGGCTTTCTCTTTGACGAGCGCGAGATGGCGCGCCTCGAGCTGAGAAATGTCGAGGACATCGTTAATCAGGTGCTGCAAATGTCTGGCGTTTCGGTAAACAGCGTGAACATCGGCGCGGTAGCTGGCGGGCAAAGGCTGATCGTAAACCTCCGGCGCCAAGATCATCACCTCGCTGAAACCGACGATGAGGTTGATCGGCGTGCGCAACTCATGGCTGACGTTGGCGGCGAAGCGCGCTTTAGCCTGGCGTGATTCTTCCGCATGTTCAAAGGCGATCTCGAGTTTTCGGTTGATGACGCGCAGGCGCTCTTGATACTCCTGCAGCTGTTTCGACATCAGCACCAGCTTCGCCCGGCTCTTGCGCGCTTCGTTCATCTGATCCGCGGCGTAATCCTGAAAGCCTTGGCTGATCCGCAATTCTTTGACGAAATAGCGCTTGAGCAAGCCGACGCTGATCAAGTGCATCGCTGACAAGGCGAGCATCATGGCGAATTCGGCGGGCGGCGCAAAGGCGAGCAAGAATAAGCAGTTGATGATCAGCGCAAGCGCGACCCAAGCCGGCGTGAGCAGAATGACGGCGACAATCAAGCTGGCTGGGATCAGGTAGAGAACGGTTGGATCGCCACTGGCGATCGAAATCTGAACCGCGATCAAGGCGATGCAGAAGAGCAGGAAGAAGCAGGCGAAATTGAAGCTGCGCGTTTTTATGAAATAGCACAGCCCACAAACAGCGATCATGATGATGGCGTCAAACATGATGATATCTGGCAGGCTGCCGGGCAGGACATCGCCAGCAAAGACGAAACCCCACAAGCCGACGCTGAGCAATAGCAGGGTGATATTCAAGAATTCGTCTCGTATGTCACGCTCGTGTGTGGCATTCATGGTCATCTCTCCGCTGATTGAAGGTACGGGGCGCCGTGCAACTATTGTCACACGTTTCGGGCGGTTTTGACAAAGAACGGGATGCAAGCCATAATCGCCGGTAAGCAGCCCCGCGCCACAGTTCCGAGGCGCTCGCGAATGATGGCTGCGGACACGCTGCGGAGGTTTTGGTCCAAGTAAACCTTCTAGGAGGAGAAAAAGTCATGAGCGAAAGAAAGGTATCACGGCGGGATTTCCTGAGCGCGAGCATGGCGGCGGGCACAGCGGCAGCGATATCGACGATGCCAGCCGGCTTAAGCTATGCGCAAGAGCAGGCTTTCCTCAATTATTGGACGGGCTGGAGCGGCTTCGAATTTGATGTGCTGCAGGGCTTGGTCGACCAATTCAATGAAGAGCACGAGAATATCTACGTCAATATGACGACCGTTTTCGGGCAATACGAGAAGGTGCTGACGGCGATCGCGGGTGGCAATCCGCCGGATATCGTCTCCGCGGTTTGGCTGCATCAGTTGGTGCAGATCGCATCGCAGGGCGCGCTAACGCCCCTGACCGCCTACGCCGAAGCGGCCGGCATCGACGGCTCCGAATACTTCCCGCAGCTATGGGAGAATTGGTGGTACAACGGCGAGCTTTGGGGGCTGATGTGTACCTCGAACGCGCGCGTGTTGGCTTTCTCGCCGCCGGCTTTGGCGGAATTGGGCGTCAGCGCGCCGCCGACCAGCATTGACGAGCTTGACGAAGTTGCACAAGCCTTCGAGATCGTCGACGGCGATGGCAATATCGAGCGCGTCGGCTTGCTGCCGGCCAATCTCACCTGGTGGGCGCATGTCTTCGGCGGGGGTCTCTATGACGAGGACAGCGGGACCATCACAGCGAACGACCCGGCCAATGTGGCGGCGCTGGAATGGATGGCTGGTTATTGGTCGCGTCTGGGACCGGAAAAGGTGGCGGCTTTCACCAGCGGCTTCGGCGATTACCTCAGCACACAGAATCCCTTCTTCGTGGGCAAGGAAGGCTTCAAGCAGGTCGGCGAATGGTTCATTCAATTCCAGAAGAAATTCGCGCCTGATCTGGAGATGGATATGATCGCGGCGCCCTATCCCGATGGTGGGCGCGAGAATTGCACGACCTTCGGCGGCAGCGTCTTCACGATTCCCACCGGCGTCATTAATCCGGACGCGGCTTGGGAATTCATCCGCTGGCTCAGCGAAGACGAGCACATGGGCGAGTTCTGCTTCAATATTCAGAATATCCCGCCCAAGGTCGGCGCGGCCACAGCCGAGCGCTTTGTAAGCGATCATCGCTTCCAACTGGCGCTGGATCTGTTGAACGGTCCGAATGCCTTTGGTCCGGCAAAGATACCAGTGAACGATTTCTACAACTCGCGTTTGGGCGAGGCTGAGACATCGGTCAAAGCGGGTATGCTCAGCGCGCAGGAAGCGCTGGATCGCGTGACCGAAGAGGTTCAGCGCGAACTTGATATGGCGATGATGTAAGGGTTTACCCCCATCCCCCGGCCCCTTCCCCCAAAATGAGGGAAGGGGAGCCACAACCCTGGTTGGAGCGAGAGATTAAAGCCCCTCCCTCTTTATGGGGTCGCGTAGACACTGACCCGCCGGGGAGGGGTGTGGGGTGGGGGCGCTAACCTAATGACCATATCAATTCGCCGACCCAAGCTCACCAAGCAGCAGCGCCGCGCCTTGATCGTCGGCTTGCTCTTCATCTCGCCGGCGATCATCGGTTTCTTCGTCTTCAATATCGGTCCCATCGTTCAGTCGCTGCAATACAGCTTCACGCGCTATAACATCTTGCAGCCGCCGCGCTGGGTCGGCTTGAACAATTACAGATTCCTGATCGAGAGCGACCGCGTCTTCCGCATCGGCATCAGCAATACGCTCTACATGGTTTTGATAGGCTTGCCGATACACCTGGTATTCAATATGTTGATGGCGCTTCTGCTCAATACGAGGATCAAGGGGCTGTCGCTTTATCGCAGCATCTTCTACATCCCGTCGATCACGCCGGTGGTCGCTTCCACCATCGTCTGGCTCTGGATCTTCAATGGTCAATTCGGCATCTTAAACGAATTCCTGAAGTTCATCGGTCTGCCGCCGATCGGTTGGCTGACAGACCCCAGGTGGGTGAAGCCATCGCTGATCTTCATGGGCGCCTGGTTCGGCGGCAACACGATACTAATCTATCTGGCGAGCCTGCAGGATGTGCCTTACGACCTGCTGGAATCGGCCGAGTTGGACGGGGCGAACGCGCTACAGAAGACCTTCAGGATCACGCTGCCGATGATCAGCCCGGTAATCTTTTACACGATCATCGTAAACGTGATCGGTTATTTCCAGTATTTCACCGAAGCCTGGGTGATGACGGCGAACCGCGATGGCTCGGCCGGCGGCGTGGCCAATTCAGCGATGTTCTATTCGATGTATCTCTATCAGACCGCTTTCCAGCAATTCAAGATGGGTTACGCCAGCGCGCAAGCCTGGATTCTTTTCATGATTGTTTTGATCGCCACGGTCGTACTCTTCAAGACGGCCGGCTGGGTTTACTACCATGCGGAAGATTGAGCGATGACGGCGGCAATTCACTGGCGGGAAAACCGCATCGTGCAAGATCGCATCAAGAAGTCGATCGCGTATACCATCGTGATCATCATGGCGATCGCCTATATCTTTCCCTTGTATTGGCTGATTGTGACGGCGCTGAAGACCGATGCGGAGATCTTCCAGCAGCCGCCGCCGATCTTCCCGCCCAATCCGCAGTGGCAGAATTTCGGCGAGTCCACCACCTATATCCCCTTTTGGCGCTATATGTGGAATACGATTGTCATCTCCGGTCTCACGGTGCTGGGCACGGTACTCTCTTGCACCTTCATCGCTTATGGCTTCGCGCGGATTCGCTGGCCCGGCCGCAATATCATCTTCCTCATTTATCTGAGCACAATCATGCTGCCCTCGCAGGTGACCTTGATTCCGCTCTACTTGATCTTCCGCGACCTGGGCTGGGTGGGCACGATGCTGCCGCTGGTCGTACCGCATTTCTTCGGCAACGCGCTCTATGTATTTCTGCTGCGCCAATTCTTGCTTACGATTCCGCTGGAACTGAGCGACGCCGCCAAGATCGATGGCGCCAGCGAACTAGGCATCTTATGGTACATCATGATCCCGCTGATGCGGCCGGCGCTGGCGGTGGTGGCGCTATTCACTTTCGTGCAGACTTATCGCGATTTTCTGGGTCCGCTGATCTATTTGCAGAATCAGCAAGACTGGACGATTTCGCTGGGTTTGAAGCTGTTCCAAAATATGTACGGTGCGCAATGGCAGTTGATGATGGCGGCGTCGACGCTGGCGATGCTGCCGACGATCGTGCTCTTCTTCTTTACGCAAAAGACTTTCGTGCGCGGCATCGCGCTAACGGGACTAAAGGGCTAGCAAATGACGAAGACTCGGGTTGCGGTGATCGGCGCGGGCGGGATCGCCGGGGCGCATCTGCGCGCTTACGCGACGCACGAGGAACGCTGCGAGATCGTCGGCGTCGCCGATATTGACACTGAAGCCGCGCGGGCGAAAGTCGCCGAGTACAGCGGGCAGGCCTTCGCCGACGGCGTGACCATGCTTGAGCAGCTAACGCCCGATGCCGTCAGCGTCTGTACACCGCCGAAGTTTCGGATTCCCTTTGTTGAAGCGGCGGCAAAACAGGGAATCGCCGTGCTCTGCGAGAAACCGCCGGCGCGCACGCTGGCCGAAACAGAAGCTATCGTGGATGCCATGCGCGGAAATCTGCTGCAATTCGCCTTCTGCCATCGCTTTCACGCGCCCTTGTTAGCGGCGATAGAATTGATTCGCAGCGGAAAAATAGGCGCGCTCGCGCAGATCGAGAATCGCTTCGCCTTTCGCTTTGCGCGGGCGGGAAAGTCCTGGTTCACCGATGCCGATATCGCCGGCGGCGGCGTCTTGATCGATACACTCGCGCATAGCATCGACATCTTCCGCGCCTTGACCGGAGATGAGATCGAGGCTGCCCAGGCGGCTGTGTCGGCCACGCTGCCGATCGCGGTGGAAGACAGCGCCTCCCTGCTAGTCCGGAGCAAGGGCGGCGTATTAGGCACACTGAATTGCAGCTGGGTGACGCCCGTTGCCGAAGCCTTCGTGCGGATACATGGCACCGAGGGGCAAGCCGTCATCGATTACGATGCGGCGGCGGGATTGCGCTACAAGCTGGCGGACGATGCCGATTGGACAGAACAAGTTTTCGATGAGCCCGATCGCTTCGTGCTTCAGGCGGCGCATTTCCTGGATTGCGTCGAAGGCAAATGTGAACCGCGGGTCGGCGGACAGGATGGGCTGGCGGTGATGCGCGTAATCGAAGCGGCTTATGAATCAGCGGGGGTGCGACGGTGAAACTGAGCTTGAGCATGTACAGCTGTGTGCGGGCGGTCCAGGCTGGACAGCTCGATCTGACGGGATTCGTGGACTACGCGGCTGAGCACGGCGTCACCGGCGTCGAGCTGCTCGATATCTTCTGGACTGATGTGGAGCGCGAGATTCCTCAAGTGAAGCGGCGGGTCGCTGACGCTGGCATGGACGTCGCGGTGTTTTCCATCAGCAATAACTTCATCCAGCCGGAGGCGAACGCCCGCGCGCAGGAGCTGGCGGATCTGAAGCGCGGCGTCGATATTGCGCTGGAACTCGGCACCGACATCGTCCGCGTATTCAGCGGCAGCGCGCGCGAAGGCGTCTCGCAGGAGGAAGGCAGCGCCTGGATCCTGGAGGGCTTGTCCGCCGGCGCCACCTATGCCGAATCACAGGGCGTCACCCTGGCGCTGGAGAACCATGGCAAATTCGCCGGGCGCAGCGATCAAGTGAGGGGCATCATCGATGCGGTCGCTTCGCCGGCGCTGCGCGTCAATCTCGATACGGGCAACTTCTTGCCGGTTGGGCAGAATCCTACCGAGGCGGCACAAGATCTGGCGGATCTCGTCGCTTTGGTGCATCTAAAAGATATGCGTCCCGCGGCAAGCGGCGAAGCGAGCCATGTCTTCGCCGATCCGAAGGGACAGCTGCTGACCGGGTCGGTGATTGGCGATGGCTTGGTCGACCTGGCGGCGATACGCGTGGTCATGGATGGCGCGGGTTATGCCGGCTGGTGGTCGCTGGAATACGAAGGCGGGGAGGAGCCGCTGTCGGTTGGCGTGCCGCGGAGCTTGGCGGCGGCGCGGAGGCTGTTGGGGTGAGGGCGTTTCGGAGGAGGAATTAGCAAGTCAAGGCGCAAGATTATGAAGTGTAGAAAGTATGTTCGCAATCACTGGCGGTTTGCCCGTGTAAAATGTACAATGATCAGGGAGGAGAGTTCAAATGGAAACCCAAGCATCTTCCACAACTCAAGCCCCACGTTGCGAGATCCAACACTGGCTAGGCAAAGTGCATCATGGGGATTGTGTCGATTTGATGAACCAGATGCCCGCTGGTTCAGTAGACGTAATCGTAACTAGTCCGCCGTACAACATAAAAAACAGCACTGGAAACGGTCTCAAAAACGGGAGCGGCGGAAAGTGGCCGCAAGCCGCTCTACTAGAAGGCTACGCCAATCATAATGATGCGTTGCCCCATAAGGATTATGTAAAATGGCAACGCTCGTGTCTAAAGGCAATGATGAGGGTTTTGAGCGAAACTGGCGCAATATTCTACAACCACAAATGGCGTGTGCAGGGCGGTTTGCTGCAAGATCGCGCCGACATAGTTGACGGGTTTCCCGTACGGCAAATCATAATCTGGCAGCGTAAAGGTGGAATCAATTTCAATCCTGGCTATTTCCTGCCTACGTATGAAGTGATTTATCTGATTGCAAAGCCCGATTTCCGACTTGCGCCAAAGGCTAACGCCCAAGGCGATGTATGGCAAATCCCGCAAGAATCGAACAATCCGCACCCCGTGCCATTCCCTGTCGAACTTGCGCAACGTTGTGTCAATTCTACATTGGGACAAGTCGTCCTCGATCCATTTATCGGATCTGGTACTACCGCGATTGCTGCAGAAATGTCCCGTCGGGATTGGATAGGGATCGACATTAGTGAAGAATACTGTCGTATGGCCCATGACCGAATCACTGAAGTAAGTGGAATGATCCGATGATAGATTTCCCATCAGAATCTCCGCGTAGCAAGGCTCAGCTATTCAAACGAATCAGGGAGGTCATACAGAATGGCCCATATGAAATGCCTAAGGGCACACCCTATGGCGGTACTGGAGCGCCGGGGCGATTCTTAGAGGATCTTCTAGGTTTGCGTTCGGGATCCATAGAAACGCCGGACGCCGTTGGCTGGGAATTGAAGTGGTATACAGATCGAACTCACCTAATTACCCTTTTTCACAAGGAGGCCGACGGGCCTTCTGCGATCATGCGCTACATGGTTTGAAAGTATGGTTGGGAGGACAAGAAAGGGCGTCTAAGTTTTCGGCATACCATCAGAGGGAAATCTTCTCTGTTCAAGATTGAGGACAGCGCGGGCCAAATTGTAGTGCGCCCGCTGAAAGGCAATGGCCCGGTTCCATATTGGTCACATGCTGAGTTGATGGCAGCTGCCGGTTCCAAGTTACGCCGATTGATTCTTGTGAAAGGAATAAAGCGAAATCAGACGGTGCAGTTCTTGCAGGCAGACGCATACGAAACTTTCCACATCGCTGATTTTGTTTATGAAGTGCTGCGTGGCTCCATCGCCATCGACTTTGATTGTAGAGAGTCAAAGCCCGGCAGCGACGGACTACGAAATCACGGTACGAAGTTTCGTATATCACCGTGGTCAGTGTGTAGACTTTATTTGAAAAAGGAACGTGTTTAGACGGCGGCTATTCGATACCACAGAAAAGTTAAACATCCTGCTGCTTCGCGATGATGACCAGGTTGCGAATGGTGACGTGGCGCGGGCGCGTGAGCATGTAGACCGCCGCTTCCACTACATCTTCTACTTTTAGGTAGTGTTGGTCGCCTACGGTCACTTTCTCGATCTCTTCCGGATCTGTCAGATTCCATAGCTCATTGGCGACCCGCGCCGGCGCCAGCGACATGACGCGGATGCCGTCTTCGGCGACCTGACGGCGCAGCGTATTGACGAAGGTCTCGATGGCATGCTTGGTCGCGCCGTAGGCAGGTCCGCCATGCAGTTTCTCGTGGCCCGCGACCGAACTGGTGACGATAATGTCGCCGGCGCCCTGCGCTTTCATTGCGGGCATGACCGCGTGGGCGCAGCGCATAACGCCATCGACATTGGTCACGAGCATTTTCGAAATATCGGCAATGCTGTTGTCGGCATAATCTCCGTAGATGAAGATGCCGGCATTGGCGAATAGCACATCGATGCGTCCGAAGCGCTGAAGCGTCTGCGCGACCATATTCTGGATGTCCGCGGGCACGGTCATATCTGCGCGCACGACGAGACTCTCGCCGGGTAGCTCAGCCGCCAACGCTTCCAGCTTGTCAACTGAGCGGGCGGCCAGCGTGAGTTTGCAGCCCTGCTCCGCCAAGAGGCGAGCAGCGCCCGCACCAATACCCGAGCTGGCGCCGGTGATGATGATGACTTTGCCCGCGAGCGAATCGGTCATTCCGCTACACCCACCTTAGCAGAAACTAGCTTTGTCTTGGTGACTGTATTAAACTGGAATGTAGGAGAAACGGCAATGAATTTCGAAAGTTCCAATGTAGACGCCTCAGAACAAAGTTTAGCATTTTGGCTAGGTAAGGTGCATCAAGGCGACTGTATTTGCCTGATGGATCAAATGCCTGAAAAATCTGTAGACCTTATAGTAACCAGTCCGCCCTACAATATCAAAAACAGCACGGGAAACGGCCTGAAAAACGGCAGCGGGGGCAAGTGGCCCCAAGCGGAACTTATTAGAGGATACGCTACACACGACGACGCAATGCCTCATGACCAATACGTTGCGTGGCAGCGGGGTTGTTTGCGCGCCATGATGCGTGTTTTACGCGAGGACGGGGCAATATTCTACAACCACAAGTGGCGAGTACAACGGGGTCTATTGCAGGATCGCGCTGACATTGTAGAAGGATTTCCGGTACGGCAGATCATTATCTGGCAGCGCAACGGCGGCATAAACTTTAATCCAGGTTATTTCTTGCCCACATACGAAGTCATTTACCTCATCGCAAAGCCCAATTTTCGTCTCGCCGCCAAAGCAAATGCTCAGGGCGATGTGTGGCGAATCCCCCAGGAGACAAAAAACCCGCATCCTGCGCCATTCCCAGTGGAACTCGCGAGCCGGTGTATCACTTCAACAGAAGCGCAAGTTGTGCTGGATCCGTTCATCGGCTCAGGTACAACCGCTATTGCCGCAGAGATTGCCGGGCGAAAATGGATTGGACTAGACATCAGCGAGACCTATTGCAAACTTGCTCGACGGCGCATTATGGAGATCAGCAAGATGCTCCTATGACCGACATCCCGAGCGAACCCCCACGCAACAAAATCCAACTTTACAGTCGAATACGCGCCCTCATTGATCATGGTGAGTTTCGCATGCCTGGCGATTCTCGCTATCAGGGCTCTGGCGCGGCCGGAATGTTCCTTGAAGACATGCTCGGCTTGAACGCCGGTTCGATGGATATTCCTGATGGTCCCGGCTGGGAGTTAAAGTGGTTCAGCAATCGAACTCGATTGATAACGCTGTTCCACAAGGAAGCAAAAGGTCCAGAACACGTGATGCGAAATATGGTTAAGCAATATGGTTGGCTCGACAGCAAGGGGCGATTGAGCTTTCGCCACACCATCGAGGGGGAATCTGACCGATTCAAAGTAGTCGCTGACGAGAAACTGCGCCGTCTAGTTGTGCGACCGCGCAAAGGTCGCGGTCCCGCTCCTTACTGGTCTTACGAGGACTTGATTGCGGCAGCTGGCGCGAAATTACGTCGACTAATGCTGGTAAAAGGCGAAGTTGAGAAACGCCGGGTCAGATTTCTCTACGCCGAAGCCTATGAGACCTTCCATCTCGCTGATTTCATACAAGAAGTCTTGCGAGGTTCAATTGCGATTGATTTTGATTGCCGCGAAAGCAAGCCCGGAAGCGTGGGCTTGCGAAATCACGGAACCAAATTCCGAGTGTCGCCCCTGGCTATCTGCCGCCTATACTTGAAGAAGGAAAGAATCTAGCGACAACCCGTCCTGCAGCATCCTCCCTCAAATATTCACCTGATTCTGCGGCAGGATCACCAGGTCGCGAATGGTAACGCGGCGCGGCTGCGACAGCATGTAGATCAGCGCTTCGGCACAATCCTCGGAGGTCAAATGCGTGCGTTCGCCAGCGGAGACGCGCGCGATATCGGCCGCGTCCTGGAAACCCCAAAGCTGATTCGCCACTTGCCCCGGCGCCAGCGACATCAGCCGAACGCCGCTACCAACCAACTGACGCCGCACCGTATGCACAAAAGTCTGCACGGCGTGCTTGCTCGCGCTGTAAATCGGCTCCCAATGCACATCAATGAAACCGGAGATTGAGCTGGTTACGATGATGTCGCCCGTACCTTGCGCCTTCATCTGCGGGATGACGAGATGCGCGCAGCGCAAGACAGCGCCGATATTGATCTTCAGCATACGAATCAGTTCTTCGATATCGCCGTCAGCGAATTCGCCGGGAACATAGATGCCGGCGTTGGCGCACATCACATCAATTCGCCCAAAGCGCTCCATTGTAAGGTCGACCATCTTTGTAATGTCCGCGGGCTTGGTCATGTCCGCAGGCGCGACAAGCGCCTCTGCATCAAGCTCCGCTGCCAGCGCCTCCAGCTTGTCGGCGGAGCGCGCTGCCAGCGTCAACTTGCAGCCATGGACAGCCAACTCCCGGGCGAAGGCTTCGCCAATGCCGGAGCTGGCGCCGGTGATGATGACCACTTTGCCTGATAGAGATTCGGAAATGGCCGTCCTCCTTCTGATTGCGGGCGACACAAGTGTCGCCCCTACAGCTTCGAATTACGGGCGACCCAATGGATCGCCCCTACAATTGCGTACGTTGGCGGGCGGCTAACACAGTCGCCCCTAACACCAGTAGCGGATTGGGATAGCCTTAGACGCGGTTCATCTGTGGCAGAATGACCAGATCACGAATGGTGACATGTGGCGGCCGCGTCAGCATGAAGAGAATGGCATCGGCACAATCTTCCGATGCCAGGTGCGAACCGGCTATTTCGACCGCATGTTTTTGTTCCTCTGGTTCATACAGCCACTGCATCGGATTGGCTACCGGACCGGGCGCCAGCGACATGACGCGAATGCCCTGCTCGGCCACTTGCCGCCGCAGGGTGTGGACGAAGGTCTGGACGGCGTTTTTGCTTGCGCTATAAACCGGCTCGCCGACGATATCCATATGCCCGGAAATCGAACTGGTCACAACGATATCGCCGCCGCCGCCCGCCGTCATAATCGGAATCACCGCATGGGCACAACGAAAAACAGCGTCCACGTTGAGTTTGAGCATCATTGAGTAGGCGTCAATGTCGCCATCGGCAAATTGGCCGGGGACATAGACGCCGGCGTTTGCCATCATGACATCAATGCGACCGAAACGCTCCATCGTGCGCTTGACCATATTAGTGATGTCGTCAGGGTCGGTCAAATCGGCGCCGACGACAAGCGTTTCCGTTGAGAGCTCCGCCGCCAGCGATTCCAGCTTGTCGATGGAGCGCGCGGCGAGCGTCAGTTTGCAGCCCTGCTCGGCAAGCAATCGAGCGGTGGCTTCGCCAATGCCCGAGCTGGCGCCGGTGATGATGACAACCTTGTCGCTTAGTATTCTTGACATCGTGGCTCTCCACTTGGTGGAGGGCGACCCAATGGGTCGCCCCTACAATCCTGCTCATTGTCGGGCGAGACAAGTCTCGCCCCTACACGCTCCTAAGAGTAATGCGCTAGGGCGTTAGCGTAACTTTCACCGATTCCGTGCCCGCTGCGACCATATCCATACCGGTATGGAAGTCCGACAGCGGAAGCTGATGCGTCATGATGCGGTCCATCGGCAGCAATCCCTTGCTCAGCATATCGATTGCAATGGGATAGGTGTAGGGGCTGAGGTGCGAACCATGAATGTTGAGTTCTTTTGTATCGCCGATGATTGTCCAATCGGCCGTGACCGGCTCGCGCATGACACTGAATTCGACGAAAGTACCCAGCTTGCGAATCATGTTCAAGCCTTGCAGAACGGCAGCGGGATAACCGGTCGCTTCAATATAGACATCGCAGCCATAACCATCGGTCAGTTTTAAGACCTCGTCGATGACATCAATATTGTTAGGATTCAGGCTCATATCAGCGCCGCAGAGTTCCGCAATCTCCAGCCGTTCGTCGTTCAGGTCAATGGCGATCAACAACTGAGGATTCTTGAGGCGAGCAGCGGCCACCATGCCCAAGCCCAAGGGACCGCAGCCGGCGATGACGACAACATCGTGCAACTCGATTTCACCGCGCTCGACTGCGTGAATCGAACAGCCCAGCGGCTCGATGAAGGCTGCATGATGCGCGGGAAGCGAATCCGGCACCTTGTAATTCAGCGCGCCAACCGGGAAGAGCATGTACTCCGCCATCGCGCCGATTGTGGCTTGGCGAAAACCGTATACATCGTGCTTGTCCTGGCACATCCAGTATTGCCCGCGCTTGCAAAAGCGGCAATTCCAGCAGGGTACGATCTGTTCGGAGACGGCGATGTCTCCCAGCTTCAAGCCGTACTGCTCGCCAGCGCCTTCGCCCAGCGCGACCACCTCGCCTACAAACTCATGCCCCGGGATGACCGGCGGCTGGCAATAACCCTCGCGCGCCTCATCGCCCCAAAAGAGCGGCGCGCCTTGGTAGCATTTTAGGTCGCTGGCGCAAATGCCGACCGATTGCACTTTGATTACCACTTCGCCAGCGGCCGGCTGTGGCACGCGCCATTCTTCGAGGCGGTAATCTTCTGGTCCATGACAGACGATTGCGGGCATGGTTTTCGGCAATGCTTCATGTGCCAAATAATTCATAGGCGTACCTCTTTCGGATTGGCGTATGCATTACATGCCACTAAGAATCTGATCAACTCATATCAAACCATTCGCCATCTTTTCGGCGAGAGGCAAATCTCTTGTGCAATCGAGCTTCTTCCTTAGGCGCATCATCTGATTCTCTAAGGCTTTTGTATCTCAGTTGCTTTCCATGCTCTCTTTGAAGTTGTTGCATCCGTTGCGTTGGATTAACAGTTCGTCCAATTTTCACAAGTCCAGTTTCGGGATTATTGATTTCATACACATAACCAGAAGGATGCTCACTCTTCGACATGTATTCGTAATCGAGACCAAGCGCAGCATCTCGTACTTCGACCAGGAAAGCCAGCGATTGTCCGAATATGATGTAACCAAAAAAAGCGGGTCCGATGGAAAACTGCAGTAATGAGCCGCCAGTTAGGACAGGACTAACGACGTTTTCCCCGATGATCCACCATAATAGTCCGTAGAACAAACCGCCCACAAGGACATTTGCAGAGTGAGTTCCAAGATAAACATACTGATAATACACACCGGTATACAGCCCTCCGACAACGATGCTAATCAACATATGGATAACAAAGCTGCTAAGGGTTCCGGCCCCGAATATGCCTCCTGACGATTGATGCAAAGCAGGACTCGCATAAGCCAGCAGGAGGTATCCCGAAACAAGACCTGGTATGAAGCCGCTTCTCATTTCCCCTCCTGTCGAGCGCTTTCGTCATATGAACTGACGAACGATAATAAGGTGATATTGTAACTTTAGATGGCGCTAAATCAAAACAGGGTTCGCGGCGCAGTTGCCCTTGTTGGCAAAGGCACAGCCTGTCGCTATAATGAAATTAAGGACAAGCGTATAGAGAACAATCAATGACTGTCTTGCAGCCAGACTCCAAAGTCCGCACGACTTGCCCCTACTGCGGCGTCGGCTGTCAGATGAACCTCCATATCAAAGACGAACAAATTTACCGCGTGGAAGCCCCGTTTGACAGCGCGCCAAATTACGGCAATCTCTGCGTCAAAGGGCGCTTCGGGCTCGACTTCGCCACGCATCCGCGCCGCTTGAAGAAACCGTTAATCCGCGACGGCAGACGCGGGAATTTCCGCGAAGCCAGCTGGGACGAAGCGCTTGAATTCGTCAGCGCGAAGTTGTCGTCGATTGTGCGCGAGAACGGCGGCGACAGCGTCGCTACCTACGCCTGCGCCAAAGCGACAAACGAGGACAATTACGTCTTTCAAAAATGGGTGCGCGCGGTGATGAAGACGAACAATGTCGATCATTGCGCGCGGCTCTGCCATGCCGGCAGCGTGACCGGCTTGCAGTTGGCGATCGGCTCGAGCGCCATGAGCAACAGCATCGGCGAGATGGAGCATCTGGATACTTTTATAGTCACCGGCAGCAATACAACCGAGACGCATCCAGTCATCAGCCTGTTCTTGAAAAAGGCGGTGCGGGCGAATGGCGCCAAGCTCATCGTCATCGACCCGCGGCAGATCGAGCTGACTGATTTCGCGGCGCTTTGGCTGCGGCAGAAGCCGGGCACCGATGTGGCTGTTTTCCAGGCGATGGCGAACGTCATCGTCAGCGAAGGTCTATTCAATAGCGAATTCATCGAGACGCGCACCGAAGGCTTTGAGGACTACATCGAATCGCTGGAACACTGTACGCCGGAATGGGCTGAGTCGATCAGCGGCGTGCCGGCCGCCGATATCCGCCAGGCGGCGCGGATGTATGCCAACGCCGAGCGCGCCGCCTTCTACTGGGGCATGGGCATCAGCCAGAGTACGCATGGCACTGATAATGCGCTTTCGCTTACCAATCTGGCGCTGATGTGCGGGCACGCTGGCAAGCCCGGCACCGGGCTCAATCCTCTGCGCGGACAGAACAATGTGCAGGGCTGTTCCGACAGTGGCGGCTTGCCCAATGTGTATACCGCCTATCAATCGGTCGCCGATCCCGAGATCCGCGGGAAGTTCGAATCCACTTGGCGCACCACGCTCAATCCTCAGCCGGGCTTGACCGTCACCGAAATGGTCGATGGCGCGCTCATGGGGCAAATCAAAGCGATGATCGTCATGGGCGAAAATCCCATGATGAGCGAGCCCAACCTATCGCACGCGCAGCACGCGCTTGAGGAACTCGATCTACTCGTCTGCATCGACATTTTCATGAACGAAACCGGCGAAATGGCCGACGTCATTCTGCCTTCGGCGAGCTTCGCCGAGAAAGAAGGCACGTTCACCAACAGCGACAGGCGGGTGCAGCGGGTGCGGCAAGCGCTGCCGGCCGTCGGCGAGTCATTGCCCGATTGGCAGATCGTCTGCGCGCTGGCGCAGCGCATGGAAGCGGAGCTCGGCGTCGAGGAAAGCGCCGGCTTTGAATATCGCGATCCGGAAGCCATCTGGGAAGAGATGCGCGCGCTGACGCCAGACTTTCAAGGCATCACCTATGCGCGGCTGGATGAAGAAGGCGGCGTGCATTGGCCCTGCCCATCGGCTGAACATCCCGGCACGCCTTACTTATTCGCAGATGAATTCCCGCGCGGCAAAGGCAAATTCTGGGAGCTGGAATACGGCACAGAAAGCGAACTGCCGGATGACGAGTATCCCTATCATCTGACGACCGGGCGCGTGCTCTTCCACTGGCATGGCGGCACGATGACGCGCAGCTCGCGGCTGGAAGAGGCTTTCCCCGTGCCTATCGTCGAGATGCACAAGGCCGACGCCGGCACGCTGCAAGTCGTTTCGGGCGATTGGCTGCGCATCACCTCACGGCGCGGATCGGTCGAATGCCAGGTGATGGTGACGGGTCGCTCACCGGCCGGCACGCTTTTCCTGCCCTTCCACTTCGTCGAGGCGGCAGCCAATCTGCTGACGCTGGACAAGATTGATCCGCGCGCGAAAATCCCCGACTTCAAGATGGCGGCGGTCAAGCTGGAAAAGGTGGAGCGAGCGGCGACCGTGCTCGAGGAGCAGGGCGCAATCAAAGACCCCGTACGCTATGTGCATTAAGCCACTTTTTCGCTAGAATAGCCCAGCGTTTGTTTAGGTAAAAGTATAGGGAATATCATGAGCGACCAAGTGGCCCTCGCCCTGCCAGTCGAAGAAATCTTCGCATTCTGTGAGTCGCAGCCAATTGCGCGTTTGTCGCTGCTGGGGCCGGGCTTTGATGTATGGTTGCGACCGGAAACGGAAACTGGAGTGCTGGTAGAGTATCTTCCTGATGCGTCCATAACATATATTGATATGGCGCGCCAAGAACGCATATTGGGCGAGATTCTGTGCGGCGCGGTTGACTTGCGCACGCCAAACGAGCTAGAACTAACTACCAAGCAGCAGATTCTTGCCGGAGCGACTCTTGTCTTTGCCAAAGACGCTGGCGAATGATCCGACCCGTCTACGTCACATGTTGGATTGGGCGCAACTCTCCGCGCGTATAGCCGCCCGTGAAACACGCCTCTCCCTCGACGAAAATGTAGTCCTGCGGTCGGCGCTGTCCCGAACGCTGCAAGTTATTGGCGAAGCGGCCAATAATGTCACGGCCGAATCAAGACGAGCGTACCCCGCCATTCCATGGTCTGACATCATCGGTATGCGGCATAAATTGGTTCATGTCTATTATGCAGTGGACTTGAACATAATCTGGACAACGGTGTCAGTGTACGTGCCCCCGCTGGTTGCCGAATTGCGGCGTATACTTGAAGACTATTAGCGCTGACTCAAGCGATTGGAGAACCCGCAATTCTGAGTGAGAGCATCGCTTTCGACCTGCCGTTGAAAGCCATCCGCGCCTACTGTGCGGAGCAGCCGATAGAGCGCTTGTCACGCTTTGGCTCGGCGCTGCGGGGCGAGTTGACGCCAGAGAGCGACATGGATTTGCTGGTCGAATACGAGCCGGATGCCCGCATTAGTCTTTTCGACATGGGCGGGCATCTGATGGACATACAGGACATCGTCGGACGCAAGGTGGATCTGGTCACGCCGAAAGGTTTGTGCCCTTACATCCGCGACGAAGTGTTGGACGACGCGAGGCTTATCTATGCGAAGGAGTCCTGAGAGGGACCGGGTACATCTGCTGCGCATGCGTGATGCAGCCCAGTATGCGTAGCAATTCGCTGCTGGCCGCGAGATTGAGGAGCTCAACACCGATATCCAGTTTCGAATGGCTCTGGTGAAAGCCGTCGAGTAAATCGGCGAATCTGCCCGCCGCACCTCTGATGAATTGCGCGCCCAGCAACCTCAAGTACCATGGACGAAAATGATTGGCATGCGGAATGTTCTGGTACATAACTATTGGGCAATTGAGCAGGACGAGTTCTGGGATGCCGTGCAAGACCACATTCCGGCGCTCATCACCGAACTAGAGCGACTGATAAAACTGCAAGACCAGCGACTCGAGGAATGAACGCCAAGTATCACTTCGCCAGTCATAGGCCATTTTCCGTCGCCATCAGGAAGAGTCGCTGCAGGAAGTCCTGACGCCAGCCAAGACCTAAGGCGCCATTTTGCATAGGGATCGTTACTTACCTTCCCCCATAGTATTTATGCGCGAGCTCTCATGTTATGATGGTGACAGAAGGAGTAACCGTCATGACCAAGCCAATCCTCGCCGGGATTCCCGTGGAAGATATACGCGAATACTGTGCTGGGCAGCCGATTTTGCGTCGGTCCGTGTTCGGCTCGGCCGCTCGAAATGAACTGACGCCGGAGAGCGATATTGATCTGCTGGTCGAGTACGAGCTTGACGCGTCAGTCGGCCTGTTTGCTATGGCGCGACAGATGCGTGAGTTTAGCGAAATATGTGGCCGCGATGTTGACCTCTGTACGCCAAAGGGTTTGAGCAAGTATATTCGTGATGAAGTTATAGCGAGCGCACAACTGCTTTATGCCAAAGAACCGTGAGCGCGATCTATTGCATTTGCTTCATATGCGTGAGGCGGCTCAAAATGCGATTGACTTTGTCGAACGACGCGAACGGGCGGACCTTGACGGCGATAAAGTATTCCAACTGGCATTGGTCAAGGCAGTAGAACTTGTCGGAGAGTCTGCCTACCAGCTATCTGACCAGTTTAAGGAGCAGCATTCAGAGATACCGTGGCTGGATATTATCGACATGCGTCATATTCTGGTACACAATTATTGGCGCGTCGAGATGGATACGATTGGGGATACAGCTAACGGCGATATTCCCGAACTCGTCCAGCGGCTCAATAAGCTCATCGAATTGGAAAACGAGCGGCGAGCGAAATGAGCGGCGGCCATTGCGCCACACATAAAACGCCCTTCTCCCTCGCCATCATCGCCGGCGGGCAGAGCCGCCGTATGGGGCGCGACAAAGCCTTCGTCGAGCTCGGCGGCAAAGCGCTCATCCAGCGTGTCATTGAACGCAGCGCCAATTTGGGACAGTCGGAAACGATCCTGATCACCAACAAGCCGGCGCAATATGCTCATCTGGGCTTGCCGATGTTCCGCGACATCCTGCCGGACAAAGGCTCGCTGGGCGGGATATACACTGCGCTGGCGCGGGCGAATAATCCTGCTGTGCTGGTGCTGGCTTGCGATATGCCCTTTATCCATACCGAGCTATTGAGATTCATGATCGAGCAGGTCAGCGAGGACACCGATATCGTCGTGCCGCGCGTCGAAGCCTACCCACAAGGGTTGCACGCCATCTACAAGAAGACTTGCATCGCGCCGATCGCGGAACAGCTCGCGGCGAATCGCCTGAAGATCATCCGTTTCTACGATCAGATGCGCGTACGCTACCTTGATGAAGCCGACTATGCCCCCTTCGACCCGCAAGGACGCTCCTTCGCCAATCTCAATACACCGGAAGAACTGGCGGAAGCGGAACGCCTGCTCGCCGCGTCCGGCTAAGCGCGGTCTGCGCGCGCCACAATCTGCTACAATGTGGCTATGGTGAAACAGCCTATCGACGACATCCTAATGGCCTACGCCGGGCGCGGGCGTGAAGCGCTTCTGCCCGTTCTTTGGGACGTACAGAGCGCGTACGGCAGTATCAGCCCCGAGCAGGTCCACCGCATATCGCATACGCTGCGTGTGCCCGAAGCCGATATATTCGGCGTCATCGGCTTTTATACGCTCTTCCACGACGAGCCGACCGGGCGCCGCATCATTCGCGTTTGCACCGACCCAACTTGCGCCTTAGCGGGGGCGGATAAGGTGCTGCATGATACCTGCGCGCGCTTGGGCATCCACGAAGGTGAAACCACCGGGGACGATGAATATACCGTGGAGCATTCGCCTTGCCTGGGCTTGTGCGATTATGCGCCGGCCGCATTGGCGAGCGCGCGCGGTCAGCAGGATGTGGCGCTGCCGCATGCCTCAGTCGATGGGCTGCTGGGCGAGTGGCATGGCGAATACTTTACGCCCGCCGGCGACGAACGCTCGGTGTTGCTCAAGCCAAGTCTGAGCGCTGCGCCGGAGACGCTGGCGCAATACAGCGACTATTCGTCCCTGCGAATGGCAATCGATGATCTGAGTCCAGAAGACGTGATCGCCCAGGTGGAAGCCAGCGGATTGATCGGACGTGGCGGCGCCGCTTTCCCCACCGGGCTGAAATGGAAGTTCACCCGCGGCGCGGAAGGCAAGATAAAGTACATCGTCTGCAACGCCGATGAGAGCGAGCCGGGCACCTTCAAAGACCGCGTATTAATGGAGCATCGGCCGCATCTGCTGCTCGAAGGCATTGCCATGGCCGCCTATGCGGTAGGCACGGACAAGGCTTTCATCTTCATCCGCGGTGAATATCCCCAGGCGACCGCGATCCTGGCGGATGCGATCCGTGAGGCGGAAGCGGCTGGCGTCCTGGGCGATGCGATCATGGGGAGCGATTTCTCGTTGGATATCGAGTTGCGGCGCGGCGCCGGCGCTTATATCTGCGGCGAGGAAACGGCGCTCTTTGAAGCGATCGAAGGCAAGCGCGGCTTCCCGCGAATGAAACCGCCCTACCCCACTACCTTCGGCCTCTTCGGGCTGCCGACGGCGGTCAACAATGTCGAGACGCTCTGCGCCGTGCCTAGCATCATTGAGAAGGGCGCCGACTGGTTCAAGTCCATCGGCACCGAGGACAGCGCCGGACCGAAACTGGTCTCGGTCAGCGGGCATGTGGCGCGCCCGGGCGTTTACGAGATTGAACCGGGCATCACGCTGCGCCACTTCCTGGAAGAGGTCTGCGGCGGAGTCATCGGCGACTTGCAGACGGTGCTGATGGGCGGCGCGGCTGGCACCTTTCTGAAACCGGAGGACATTGATGTGCGCCTCACCTTCGAGGACTTGCGCGCGGCCGGCAGCACTTTCGGCTCGGGCGCGATCATGGTTTTCAATCAGACGGTCGATTTGCGCGATGTGATGAAACGGCTGGGGCGCTTCTTCCAGCACGAGAGCTGCGGAAAGTGCTTCCCCTGCCAACTGGGCACGCAGCGTCAAGTCGAGATCCTTGAGCGGCTGGACGCGCCACGAGCGGGCGATGCCGAGCGGCTGCTGGATATTGGCATGACGATGACGGAAGCGTCCATCTGTGGCTTGGGACATACGGCGGGGATTGCCGTTATGAGCGCGATTGAGAAGTTTCCGCAGTTGTTTCAATCGAATGCAATGGAGAATGCGTAATGGCGTTTAATCCTAAGTCGCAATATGACACGATTCGGACGAATCAGTCGATAAAGGACTTCTACGATTTCCCGGAAGACTACGAAACGCGTCCACCCTATCAGCGCAAAGTTGTTTGGGCGGATTGGAAACAGAAGGCTTTGATGGACAGTCTATTTCGTCGTTACTACATACCTAGCATTGTGTTGCGCGAGGTGATAATCGACGATAACCAGTCAAAGTGGGAAGTAGTGGATGGTCAGCAACGAATTACATCCGTACAGAACTTCTTTCGGGATGAACTGCCCTTACCTGAATCTCTCGCCGACGTAAGCTCAGAGTTACCGAAGAAAACCTATTCAGCGTTACCCGCTGATATTCGAAGGTTTATAACCAAACACCTCAAATTTGACGTCGATATCATCAGGCATATCGGCGATACGTTTGACAGCGGGCATCAAAAGATCGCCACCGACATCTTCTGGAGACTTCAGCAAGGTGAGTCATTGAACAAAATGGAAATCGCGCACGCGCGGCTCAACAGCCCGGTACGGAACTTCCTCGTCAAATATGCGGATGACTACGACTTTGATCATACGTCATACACCGCAATCGACCCCAATCCAAACAAGCATATCTTCTTTCGAGAGACCTATACCCGCACGAACTCGCGCATGCAGCATCTGACTATGCTTGGCCGTTTCCTTCTGTTGGAGTTGGCGGACGGTCCTGCGCGGATTGGTGATAATGTGATCGCCGCGCTAATTGATGATAGAAGACAAGACGACGGTATCGGCAATTCTTCCTTTGAAGATGAAAAGGCAGCGAAATCCACTCTGAAGATGTTGCATCAACTGCGTTACGTATTCAAAGATGATCCGAAGCTGGACAAAGATTGGGTTGGCGTGCTGATTTTCAAAGACGCGTACTTCATTGTCTCGTTTTATCTCTTGCTTCGGCACTTGCAGAAACACTACGTGTATAGCGATGAAATACGCCTGTGCTTTCGGGACTTCGCCTACGAGTTCTTTGAACGCACAAAATTCCTCAGTGCGAGTGACGTTAGCGCCCGCAACTTCATAGAGAATAACCAGCAAGATGAAACCAGAATCGCCGTACGAGACCGCATAGTCCGTTATGAGTTCTTCTCCTACGCCGATAGTCAAGGCATAGAAATACAGGACAAAGATGAGAAACGCGCCTTCAGCGAATCACAGCGAATCGCCATATTCCTGAATGACGACGGTATATGCCAATTTTGCCTAGCTGAAGGCTTGTCAGAAAGAGAAGCGCGAGTTAGTTGGTCCGACTTCGAAGCCGACCATGTACTCCCGCACAGCAAGGGTGGCGAGACGCTCATCAAAAACGGCCAAGTGCTCTGCCGCGAGCACAATCGTCAAAAGGGTGCCAAGATATGAGCGACACAATCAACCTCACAATTGACGGCGATGACATCGAAGTAGCGCGCGGCGCCACACTCCTTGATGCCGCGCAGCAAGCCGGCGTCGACATCCCCGTCATCTGCTACCACGAGGCGACCTCGCCCAACGGCTTGTGCCGCATCTGCGTCGTCGATGTCGATGGCGGGCGCGTCTTGCAGCCCGCTTGCGTCGCCGAATGCCAAGCCGATTCCAAAGTCGAAACGCGCAACGAACGGGTCGAGCGCAGCCGGCGCACCATCCTGGAAATGCTTAACGCTTCGGTGAATCTCGACGAAGCGCCGGAGATTCAGCAGATGATGGGCGATTACGCCGCGGACCAAGCCCGTTTCCCCGATGCGCATATACGAGAACATACGTTAATTGATGATAATCCGTTCTATGTGCGTGATTACGAGCAATGTGTCTTGTGCTGGCGCTGTGTGCAGGTATGCGCCGAAGACGCCCAGTTCACCTTCGCCTTGACGCTGAAAAACCGCGGGCACGATACCTCGGTCGCAACCGCTTTTGATATCTCGATGACCGAATCGCCCTGTGTCTTTTGCGGGCAATGCATTGGCGTCTGCCCGACGGGCGCGCTGAAGCCGAAGGCGCAGTGGGGCATGGAGCAGGGTTGGAGCGAAGACGAAATGCGTCAAAATACGCAGCGGGCAAGGAAGCGCAAACCAGAAGATGGCGAGTAAACCGCAAGAAAGGCTGGAAGGGGCGCTGCCTTACACCTACCACGTCGTCGAAGGCGGGGTGGTACGCGCGGTCGAGGGCGGCGTCATCGACGAGCAGCTGCTGTCGATCTACGTGAACGGCGAATCGCTGGCGACGATGATGTGCAGTCCGCTGCAGCTGGAAGCGCTGACCGTCGGCTTCCTATTCAACGAAGCGGTTATTGACTCCGCTGACGAAATCGCCTTGCTGCAGCTGAACCGCACCAAGGCGGTCGCCGATGTCATCCTGACCCACGACGACGTCAAGCTGCCGCGGCGAATGATCCTGACCACCGGCTGTGGCGGCGGCGTCACCGGGCAGGAGCTGTCCAAAGACTTTCCCGCTCTCGATTCCGCCTTCCAAACCGAACCGGCGCTCATCCTCCGCTTGATGCGACAGCTGCAGGGCGCCGCCCGCCTGTACAATGCCGTGCGCGGCGTGCACACTGCGGTGCTGGGCGATGAAAACGGGCTGCTGGCGAGCGCGGAAGATGTGGGGCGGCATAACGCCATTGACAAAGTGGCTGGTCAAGCGCTGCTGAACCGCATTGACATGCGCGATCGGATTCTGCTCACCAGCGGGCGCATCAGCTCCGAGATGTTGGGCAAGGCGCGGCGCATGGGCATCCCCCTGGTCGCCAGCCGCACAGCGCCGACCAGCGTCACGGTTGAGTTGGCCGAAGCCTGGAACATCGGCGTCATCGGCTATGTGCGGGCTGGCGGCATGCGCGTATACACGCATGGCTGGCGGCTGGGGCTGGATTGAACCGTCCTGCCAACTGTCCAACGGTTCGCCGTCCTTCTTGTTTCTCTGTGTCCTGGTAGATCCAAGTTAGTCATGCCACTCGTGACTGGAATTGTCTCGCAAGCGTGGGCGAGCCACCGGCTCGCCCGTACAACGCTTCAATCATTTGGGTAATTTCTTCCAGCTGGCTTTGGTTGACATTACATGCCTAAAACAGCTACTGTGCGGCTGTGGTAAAATTTTTTCACCGTATCTCGGAAGCGAGCTCAGATCGACGTGCCCTCACGCGAATTCTTTGAAGTCATGCCCGTGTCCGATGCGCTGGCGCTGCTGGACAGCAAATGGCAGCCGCAGCCCCGCCGCGAGACCATAGCGACGGCTGATGCGCTGGACCGTATTCTCGCCGCTGACACCCATTCGCCCGAGCAGGCGCCGGCTTTCCGCAAGAGCACGGTGGACGGCTATGCCTTGCGCGCGGCCGACACATACGGCGCCAGTCAATCGCTGCCAGCTTTCCTGCATGTTGGCGGCGAGTTAAAAATGGGCGAAGCGCCAAACGACGACATCGACGCCGGCGAAACGCTGCTCATCCACACCGGCGGCATGCTGCCGGTCAGCGCCGACGCCGTCGTCATGCTGGAATATACGCAATCGATAAATCAAGCCGAAATCGAAGTCCTGCGCGCCGCCGCGCCGGGCGAGAATGTCATTCAAGCCGGCGAAGATGTCGCCGAGGGCGCTATGGTGCTGCCTCGCCGGCATCAACTGCGCCCGCAAGATATCGGCGCATTGCTGGCGGTAGGTATCACCGAGATCAATGCGCTGGCGCCGCCGCGTGTGGGCATTCTCAGCTGTGGCGATGAATTGGCGCCGCCCGAGGCAGAATTGACGCCGGGGATGGTGCGCGATATCAACGCCTACATCTTGAGCGCGCTGGCGGAGAAGCTGGGCGCCCTGCCGCTTCGCTTAGGTATTGCCAGCGATACGCTCGATGATTATCGCCAGCTGGCGAAAGCGGGTTTTGACGCCTGCGATATCCTGCTCCTCAGCGCCGGCAGTTCCGTCTCTGCGCGCGATTTTACGCGCGATGTAATCAATGGGTTGGGCGAGCCGGGCGTCTTGCAGCACGGACTCGCGACCAAGCCGGGCAAGCCGACCATCATCGCCCTTTGCCAGAACAAGCCGGTCATCGGGCTGCCGGGCAATCCGGTCTCGGCGCTGCTGGTGGCGCGGCAACTGCTGCCGCATCTTGTCGCGCGCTATCTCGGACGGAAGCCGCAAGCGCCCGCTACAATACGCGCCAGGCTTTCGCAGCGCGTCGCCTCCGTCAGCGGACGCGAGGATTGGGTGGCGGTCAAACTGTGCCAATCCGACGATGGCATGACCGTGGCTGAGCCAATCTTCGGCAAATCCAATCTGATTTTCACGCTTGTCGACGCCGATGGCTTGCTGCGCGTACCGCTGAACACAGGCGGTTACGAAGCCGGCAGCATGGTTGACGTGGTCATGTTTTGAATTGCGGTTGAGCGATGGCGAAGCGACAGATTTATCTCGAAGATATCCCGCTGGACGAGGCGCGGGCGACACTGCAAGCGGCTCTGGAAAACGCCGGAAAAGCGGCGCCATTGCCCGGCGAAACCGTGCCGCTGGACGAGGCGCTGGGCCGCGTGACGGCGCAGCCCATGCGCGCTGAACTGTCCTCGCCCCATTTTCACTGTGCGGCGATGGACGGTTACGCCGTATCAGCCGCCGATACCGTTTCTGCGCGGGAGACGCAACCTCAGGCATTGCATCTCGGCAGCCAAGCCTACCCGGTCAACACCGGTGATCCCCTGCCGGAAACAACCAACGCCGTCATCATGATCGAGAATACCAACCAGCCCGATGAGTCGACGATACTGATTTACGCCGCCGCCGCGCCCTGGCAACATGTGCGGCTGATGGGCGAAGATATGGTAGCGACTGAAACCGTGCTCCAAGTCAATCATCAACTGCGACCGGTCGACTTGGGCGCGCTTGCCGGCTGCGGTCATCGGCAGGTGATCGTTCGCCGTAAGCCGCGCGTCGTGATTATCCCGACCGGAAGCGAGCTCGTGACCGCCCAGGAGCAGCCGAAGCGCGGGCAACTTATCGAATACAACAGCCTCATTTTGAGCAGCCAGATCAACGAAAACGGCGGCGAAGCGGAAGTGACCGACATCATCGGCGATGACGAACCGGCGCTACACGCCGCGCTGGCCGCCGCGCTGGCCGCCAAACCCGATCTGATTCTCATTCTCTCCGGCTCATCGGCAGGCAGTCACGACTTCACCGCCGACGCGATCCAGTCACTCGGCGAAGTGCTGGCGCATGGCATTGCTGTGCGTCCGGGCCACCCGGTGATTATCGGCCTAGCGGCGCGGATTCCAATTATTGGTGTCCCCGGCTATCCGGTCAGCGCGGCGCTCACCGGCGAACTCTTTGTCATCCCGCTGATGAGGCAGTGGCTGGGCTTGGCGCCAAGCGCGCACCCAACGATTGATGCCATCACGACGCAGAAAATCGCCTCGCCGATCGGCGATGACGATTTCGTGCGGGTGGCGCTGGCGGATATAGACGGTCAGTTGCAGGCGACACCGCTGCAGCGTGGCGCCGGCGTGATCACATCGCTGGTTCAGGCGGACGGGCTGGCGCATGTCCCGCGCTTCCACGAAGGCGTCGATCGCGGCGGTCGGCTGAAGGTGTCGCTCTATCGTCCGCTTTCGCTCATCAAACGGACCCTCCTAATCATGGGCAGCCATGATCCCATGCTGGACTTGCTGGCGACCCACCTTCGGCTGCATTCATCCGCTCGGCGGATCGTCTCAGTCAATGTCGGTTCCATCGGCGGGCTGATCGCTTTGCGGCGCGGCGAGGCGCATCTGGCCGGCTGTCATCTCTTCCATCCCGAATCCGAAACCTACAACACCCATTATCTCGCGCGTTATCTGACGAATGAACCGGTCGAATTGGTGACCTTTGCCCAGCGCGAGCAGGGCTTGATCTTACCGCCGGGCAATCCCCGCGGCATAACTTCCGTTGCTGACTTGCCGGGCGCGCGCTATATCAACCGGCAGCGGGGCGCGGGCACGCGGGTGCTCTTTGATTACCTGCTGGCGCAGAACGACATTTCACCAGCCGACATCACCGGCTATCAGCACGAAGAATACACGCATCTGGCGGTGGCGGCGGCGGTGGCGGATGGCATCGGCGATTGCGGCATGGGATTGCGAAGCGCGGCCGAAGCGATGGGGCTGGATTTCATTGGGCTGACTTGGGAGCGCTTTGATCTGGCGATTCCGCGGCGGCGCCTCGAAAGCGCGGGAATTCAAGCACTGCTTGGGACGCTGCGAAGTTTGGATTTCAAGCGCGAGCTAGGGGCGCAGAGCGGTTATCGCAGCGATGAGACTGGTACCTTGGTGACTTGATATTGCTGGCGCAGGCAGCATGTTGTTTTGCGCTAGCTTCTGGCTGTAACATGACGATGATGTAGAGTTACACGCGGAACGACTCTTTGCGGACTGGAGCATTGATTTGAACAGACAGCTTAAGACAATCGCTATGATTCTGGTTTCGCTTACGATCCAGATGGTTTACGCCGCTGACATCGCGGTTACGGAAGAGTGCAGCCTTGCCCAAGCTATAGATTCCGCCAACAGCGATGAGGCTGTCGGCGCTTGCCCGTCTGGCAAAGGCGCGGACACCATTCGGCTGACGGAAGATATCGTATTGGATGCCGCGCTGCCAACGATCGACTCCGATATCACTATTGAAGGCGACGGCTTCACAATTGACGGCAATGAACAGTTCCAACTGTTAACTATAAGCCGTAACGCCAACCTTACGGCAAAGAATCTCAACCTGGTCAGGGCAAGCGCCGATTATGGCAGCGCCATTTACAACCGCTTCAAAGGAACGGTCACGGCTATCGGCTGTACCTTCCGAAACAACACAGCCGATGCGGAAGGCGGCGCAATCATGAACGCATATGGATCGGTTGTCATCACAGGTAGCGCCTTTGAAGAGAATGCAGCGCCGGTCGGTGGCGCGATTTACAACGATAAAGGCAGCGTGATCATCGCCGATAGCATCTTCCAAGGAAACACAGCGATTGCATCAGACGCCATTCATAGCGTTGATGGCGATACCAGAATACGTAACAGCACCCTGAGTAGTAACGAAGCTACCGGAGAGAAAGCGGTCGGCGGCGCGATTACAGCTTTTCTCGGCTCTCTTTCCATCGACGGAAGCGCTCTGTATGGCAACTCAGGGGCGGTTGGGGGCGCGATCTATATGGAGGGCGGTGAATACACCCTGACAAACAGCACGATAGGCGCGAATACGGCTCGTTTGGGTGGCGGCATCTATGTGCCTTACGCCAGGGAAGCTACTTTGGTCCATGTGACACTCGTTGAAAACGTTGCAAAAGAAGGCGGCGGTCTCTACGACAGATCCTCTGATGACTCTATCGGGACCTTTAGCCTATACAACAGTATCATCACCGGCAATACCGGTGGCGACTGTGTGACAGCGGCGCATGAGAATGTCGGCAGTTGGATTGGCGACGGCAGTTGCAGCGCTACGCGCCAAGGCGACCCGATGCTGGGCGAAATGGTCGCAACAGAAGATGGAATGTCCATCCATTTCCCGCCCCTGGAAAATAGCCCGCTTATCGACAGCGCCGACGCCGCTTATTGTACCGAGACCGACCAGTTGGGAGTCGCGCGGCCGCAGGGTATGAATTGTGACATCGGCGCCATAGAATTCGCGCCGCCTGCGGAAGACGCTTGAGCGCAACGGCTAGCCGCTCCAGTCACTGAAGTCATAGCTGTAATCCACCGCCGGACTGCGCAGCTGCGCGTCCATGCCGCCATCTACGAAAATCCGCGTACCGGTGATATAAGCCGCATCGTCAGAAGCGAGGAAAGCGACGGCGGCGGCGATATCGGCTGGCCTGCCTTGGCGCGGCAGCGGGATGACGTCCGCAGGCGGGATCGGCGCATCGCCGACGAAGGTACCATGGTCGACACGCGTGCTGCCCGGCACCACCGTATTGACGCGAATATTAAGCGGCGCCAGATCCAGCGCCATCGCCCGCGTCGCCGCCTCAATGCCGCCCTTGCTCGTATCGTAACCGAACATATGCCGATGCGCGCGCGAAGCGCCACCGCTGCTGACATTGATGATGACCCCTCCTTGCCCCCGTTTCGCCATGAGACGGGCGCCAATCTGCGAGCAGTGAAACATGCCTGTTAAATTCACATCAAGCGTTTTGCGCCAGGATGCCTCGCTGTATTCGAGGAAATGCTCAATCACGCCAGGCTGGTGGACGAAGGCGGCGTTGTTGACCAAAATGTCGACTGCGCCGAAGGCTGCCGCCGACTGGTCAAAGAGCGCCGCGACCGATGCCCGCTGGGAGACATCGCAGCGGACATAGATGACCGCGTCGCCCAATTCCGCGGCGAGCGCGCTCCCAGCGCTGTCATCAATATCAGCAATGACGACATTGGCGCCTTCCTCTGCCAAGCGCCGTACGCAGCCCGCGCCGATGCCATTGGCTCCGCCTGTGATGATGGCGGTTTTTTCCTTGAGTCGCATGGAGTTTCTCCTGTGTACAGTTGCTGCTGAGGGCGACCCAATGGGTCGCCCCTACAAATCTCCTTTGTTTATTGTTGTAGGGGTCAGCCGCTGGCTGACCCGCCGAACTCGACCTTATTCACTTAGGCGAGGAAGGCAAAAGGCTGAAATATCAAACTCGCTTTCCCCATCCAGCGCTAACTGCGCCAGCGTCTCGCCGATGGCCGCCGAATGCTTGAAGCCATGCCCGGAACACGGCGAAGCGATCACGACGCGCTCAGACTCCGGGTGAAAATCGATCACGAAATGCTCATCGGGCGTGACGGTATACAAGCAGACTTCGGCGCCGATCACATTGTCGCGTAAGCCCTCCAGCCGCGGCCGGGTCAAGCGATAGTACATATCAGCGCATTCTTCCGCCGTCACCTCGCGGCTGACGACATCGGGATGCGTCGAGCTATGGTATTGCTCAGTCACCAATTTGACCCCGCGCGGACCATCGCGCGGCGCCGGAAAACTGCTCCAGAAGTCTTCCAGCCGGTCGCCGATCCAGATCACCCAGGGAAAGACCTTCGGATCAAATGCGCCGAGATCTTCCGCCTCGAACCAATAAATCACCTGGCGGCAGACGCGCAGAGCAGCGCGATAGGCCTCCGGCACCAAGTCAGCCATCCAGGCGCCGGCACAGAGAATGACCTTTTCGGCGCGGTAGCGACCCTGATTCGTGGCCACAGTGACACCGTCAGCGCCGACCACATAGCCAGTCACCTGCTCGCCAGAATGGATGGCCGCTCCACCTTGACGCGCCAATTCAAGCTGCGTCGCTATGCAGCGTTCGGGCCTCAGCACTCCAGCGCCAGGCTCGTAATAGGCGCGGTCAATGGCGCGCGGCTTGAGCATTGGGTGACGGCGCTTAACTTCTTCGGCGTCGATTACCTCGTGCGCGATGCCATGCCGCTCCGCCACCCGCGCCGACGCTTCGACAAAATCGCCTTCGCCGTGAAAGGTCGCCTCTGAGCTGGGCGGCGCGATGATGAGCCCTCCGCTATCGTGAAAAAGCGTCTGCCCGCTGGCTGCTTCCAGCTCGCGCCATATCTCGTCCGAACGCCGCACGAGGGGCACATAGAATTCGCCCTCGCCGATGGACGCGCGCGTGATGCGCGTATCGCCATGGCTGGAGCCCAGCGAATGCGGTGGATCGTAGCGATCGATACCGAGCGCCGTCGCGCCGCGTATTGCCGCCTGATAGAGCGCCGCCGAGCCCATGGCGCCCAAACCGACCACGATCAAATCGTAGTGTCCCCCGCTCATGCCTCGCGCTCCCTTCGCAGCGCCGCCGTCGCCTCCTCGTCCACCGCCATGGTAGCGGCATCTACGACTACCGCGTAGTCCCGTTCCGCAGCGTCCACGGAAATATAACCCTGCCTCGCATCAGCCAGGACTCGCTCGGGATCACGCGCAGCAGGCGGACCGTATCCACCGCCGCCCGGCAATTCGAGGATCACGCGCTGACCCGGCTGCAAGACATAATGACTTTTGGGATGCGGGCGTCCGCCATCGGACAGCCGCAGATCGCCCGTTGCCCCAGGCGACCCGCCAAGCAAGCCCAGCGCCGGATTGCCCGTGCGATCATACATGCAGGAATGGTTGGCGCTCGCGCCGGTGATGATCTCCAGCTCCATCACTTGTCCCAAGCCGCCACGAAAACGTCCCGCTCCGCCGGAATCGGGCCGCAATTCACGGCGGTGCATCAGCAGGGGCGCGGCCGTTTCAATCGCTTCGACCGGCACACCCATGATGCCGCTCGGAAAAGCGGTCGCCGAGAGGCCGTCGCGGTCCTGCGCGGCGCCCATGCCGCCAGCCGAGAAAAAGATATAAGCGAATTCTTCGCCATTCTCATCCATGCCGTCCATCATCGTATTCCACAAGCCCGCCGAGCCATTGGCGATCACCTGTTCCGGCACGATCTCCGCCAGCGCCGTCAGCAAGGGCTGGCTGACGAAATGTCCGATCAAATGGCGCGCGCTCACCGGCGCGGGCCGCGTACAGTTCAGGATTGAGCCCAGCGGCGCGCGCACCTCGATGGGGCGGAATGCGCCTTCATTGTTGGGGATGCCCGGCGCCAGCGCCGCCATCAGCGTATAGGTCGTGTAGGCATGGGTATAGTTAAGCACGACATTGATGCCGCGATCGACCTGCGGCGACGAGCCTGCATAATCGACGACCAACCCATCGCCGTCCACGATTAAGGCGCAGGCGATGTTTAGCGGCTCGTCAAAGCCATCAATCATGATCCGGTTACGGTAGACGCCATCAGGCAGCGCCCGGATCGCGTCGCGCACCGCCGTCTCCGTGCGCTCGAGGATCAGCGCCGATACCTCTTCGATATCGGGCAGGTCGTATTCGTCCAACATTTCGATCAGCTTGCGCGCGCCGACCTGATTGCCGACCTCCTGCGCGTAGATATCGCCGATCACCTGATCGGGCACGCGGACGTTGGCGCGAATGATATCGAAGAGTTCGCGATTCGCTTCGCCCGCTTTGAACAGTTTCATCAGCGGGATCGCCAGCCCTTCTTCGTAGAGCGAGCGGGCATCGCCGCCCATGGTGGCGCCGCCGATATCAACCGCGTGGCAGGTATTGGCGAAATAAGCGACGCCGCGCCCACGATAGAATACAGGGGAGACGATCGTCAAATCAAAGAGATGACCGGATGCTTCCCAGGGATCGTTGGTAATCAGCGTGTCGCCAGGCTGCAGGCTGTCGATGGGATAATTGGGCACGACATACTTGCGCACGCAATTCGCCATCGTATTGATGTGGCCCGGTGTGCCGGTGACCGACTGGGCGATCATATGGCCGCTGCGGTCGAAGACGCCCGCCGAAAGATCGCCCGCCTCGCGCACGACGGTGGTGAATGATGAATGAATCAGCGCAGCCGCCTGCTCATCGACCACCGAGATCAGCCGGCTCCAGATGACTTCGAGTGTGATGGGATCAATCATAGGTTAACTGCCCTTGCACGAGAAACTGATCACAGCGGACCGGAACGACACAAGAATTGGGGAGCGTTTGTAGGGGCGACCTATCAGGTCGCCCGCCGTTGCACCATTGCCTTGATGGGCGACCCACTGGGTCGCCCCTACAAATCGACAATGTTGTGAAAGGAAAAGCCAAGCGGTTGTCATCAGGATAGCCCGTCCCGGGTCAACAGCAGGCAGCCGCCATCCGCCACCCGCGCCGACCAGCCGGGTAGGACGACCGTCGTCGACGCCGCTTCTTCAATGATCAGCGGACCGTCCGCTGACCAGGTCGTTCCCAGTTGCTCGCGGCGGTAAACGGGTGTGTTCTGCCGCGCTTGATCCGGCGCGAAGCGTACCGGGCGATGCGCGACGGGCGTATCGTCTGCGTGCTGCGAGGCGTCCTGCGGTACGCTATTGATATCGGGCGCGGGCCCACTGATCAGCACGCGCCAATTCACCGCTTCGATTGGCACGCCCGCAGCCAATTGCCCGTAGAAAGCGCGATACTCGTCCTCAAAGGCGCCCTGCATTTTGCCAACGTGCTTCTCGTTCAGCGTCTCCATCGGAAAGGGCACCCGCACTTCATAACCCTGCCCGACATAACGCATATCGATGTTGAGGCGCACGGTGACGTCGGAAGCCGGTACACCCGCCGCTTCCACAATCCGCCTGCCCTCGCGCTCCAGCTTTCGCAAGATCTCATTCAGTTCGCATAAATCGAGCTCGCTCAGCTTGGCGACGTAGCTGCGGGTGAAGTCGAAAGAGATCGGCGCTGTCAAAAAACCAAAGGCGGAACCGACGCCGGCTAACGGCGGGACGATAATGCGGCTGATGCCCAGACCTTGAGCCACGCCACAAGCGTGAACCGGACCAGCGCCGCCAGTGGCGACCATGCAATAGCGGCGAATCTCTAGCCCGCGCTCAGCCGCGTGCACGCGCGCCGCCGCCGCCATATTCTCGTTGACCAACTGATGCACACCCCAAGCCATGCGCTCAAGCGAGAGCTCCAGCGCCGTCGCCAAGCCCATAAAAGAGTCGCGCGCTGCTTGGGCGTCGAGCTTGATGCTGCCTCCAGCGAAATAATCGGGATTGAGGTAACCCAGCAGCAGGTCAGCGTCAGTGACGGTGGGTTCGCCCCCGCCAATGCCATAAGAAGCCGGTCCGGGCGCCGAGCCGGCGCTCTGTGGTCCGACAGCGGGCAAACCGAGTGCGTTCAAGCGGGCAATGCTGCCGCCGCCGGCGCCGATCTCGATCATCTCGATCATCGGCACCATCAAGGGCAAGCCGCTGCCACGCTTGAATCGGTGTACATGCGCCACCTCCGAATGGTGACTGATCGCCAACTCGCCACCGCGGGTCAGCGCCGCTTTCGCTGTCGTGCCACCCATATCGAAAGCCAGCACGTCTTTCTGCCCCAGCAGCCGCCCCCAATGCAAGCCCGCGAGCGCGCCACCGGCGGGACCGCTCTCCACCAGGCGGACGGGGAAAGCGCGCGCGGCCGCCACGGTGGTTGTGCCGCCGCTGCTGAGCATGATATTCAAAGGCGCGTCGATGCCGCTCGCCTTCAAACCGGACGCGACTCTTTCCATATAACGCTCGGTGATGGGCTGGACGTAGGCGTTGGCGATGGTGGTGGAAGCGCGCGGATACTCGCGCATGCCAGGCGCCACTTGATGCGATGCCGAGGTTGAAACCGACGGCAACTCCTCGCGCACGATCGCCAGCGCCGCCAGTTCATGCGCCGGGTTGGTATAGGCGTGCAAGAAACAGATGGCGACCGCTTCGATATCTTCCGCTCGCAGCGCCGCGCAGATGTCGCGCAGGCGAGTCTCATCCAGTGGGCGCCAGACCCGGCCATCGGCGAGCATGCGCTCCGGCACATCAAAGCGCAGGCGCCTCTCAGCCAAGGGCGGCGGCTTTTTGAGCGCCAGGTCATACATATCGTAGCGCCCTTCATTGCCGATCTCGACCGCATCGCGGAAGCCGGCGGTGGTCAGCAGCGCTGTCTTTGCGCCCGCGCGTTCGATCAGCGTATTGGTGATCAGCGTAGTGCCGTGCACCACATAGCGGATGGACTTGGGCGACAGATTGTTGCTTTGCAACAGCTTCTGTACACCTTCCAGTACCGCGCCCGATGGATCGGGATAGCTCGTAAGCAGTTTTTCCACGTGAATCGCGCCGCTGTCCGGCTGAAGGGCGACGAGGTCGGTGAAGGTGCCGCCGATATCGACTGCGAACAAGATGGGCGGCGAAGTCATGAGCCTGGGAACCTCGGCGCTGATTGCGGAAGGAAACGGGCATCATCATAAGACCAGCGCCGACGACTGTCAAGCAGAACGCGACCGCTGACGTAGCAATATTGTTGTGAATCGCCAATCGTAGACTACCGATTATATTCACCACAGAGGAATGGAGGTAACACAGAGGGCACAGAGTGCTCATCTCTGCTTGGCGAAGTCTTGATGAATTCGAAATCTAACGCGGCTCAGCGTCTAGGAGTGATTTTGCGCGGAAGCGCTGCGCTGTTACAATCCGCCGATATTGACGTGCGAATTACGCGGGCAGCCAGAAGGGACGAGCGGCATGGGGAGCGAAACAATAAACGTCGGAGTGATCGGGACGGGCGCGATTGGAAGCGTTCACGCCGACAATCTGATGCGGCGCGCGATTGGCGCCAGGGTCGTCGCCCTTATGGATATCAACCAGGAGCGGGCTGAGGCGGTGGCGGCCGCCTGTGATGGCGCGCGCGTCTTCAGCGACGCCGCCGACCTGATCGCCGACGCGCATGTGGACGCCGTTCTCATCGCCTCAACCGATGCCACCCATGCGGACATCACGATTGCTTGCATTGAAGCGGGCAAGCCGGTGCTTTGCGAAAAGCCGCTGGCGACCACCCTGGCCGATGCCGAGCGCGTCCTGCGCGCCGAGCTGGCGACCGGTCGGCGACTGGTGCAGGTTGGCTTTATGCGCGAGTACGACCATGCGCACAGAGACCTTTATGACCTGCTGAACAGTGGCGCTATCGGCGCGGCGCTGAAGTTCCGCAGCCTGCATGTCAATCCCCGCTTCGTCCGCGAATTGACGATTGACTCGGTCATCACCAATTCCTTGATCCACGATATTCACTCGGCGCGCTGGATCATGCCGTCGGAAGTAGAAAGGGCTTACGTGCAATGGGCGCCAGCAGACCGAAATCGACCGCGGAGCGCGCGTTTAGCTGATATCCAACTGGTATTCGCCGACGGCGCAATCGGCAGCCTGGAATATAATGGCGACTCTGGTTATGGCTACGAAGTGACAGTGGCGGTGACCGGCGAAAAAGGCGTCATCACCACAGCCGATCACCCAAGCCCGGCTTTGCGCCAATCCGGGTCCCGCTCTAGCGCGATCACGCCCAACTGGCCCGAACGATTCGCCCAAGCCTACATTGATGAAGTACAGGACTGGATCAACGCGATACAAGGAAATGAAGCGACCGGTCCTTCGGCTTGGGATGGCTATATGTCGCTGGCGGTCGCCGATGCCAGCATTCGTTCGGCGAATATGGGGAAGCCCGAACGGGTCCTTGCCTGCGAAAAGCCCGCCCTTTATTAGGCGTCCAATCTCAAAAGGCGGGGACGGCGTCGTTGTACCAGTGATCGGGCAGGGCATCGCGCTCGAGATCAAGCAACTCCTGCAGGATGGCATCGGCATCAGCAATTGAGTTGGTCAGCGGGTCGGTCATCATGGCGCGCCGCAGCAAGCGGTAATCGCCTTTGACAACTGCTTCAGCGGTTAGCTCGTGCGTATCGAGCACGACTTCCTGCATCCCACGCAAGCCTCGTGGCATTTCTCCGACCGGGCGCGGACGCGGCCCAGCCATATCGACATCGCAGAGCAGCTCGAGAAAGGCGTCATCTGCAATATTCGGCACGGCGCCACGGTTGCAGGTGTTGATGTAGAAGGGTCGCCCAAGCCCGCCGACCATATTCTCGATGATATCGGTGGCGTGGTCGGGACCAAGCATAGTCATGTATTGGCTGATGGGCGTGACGCCGCTGATGAAGTCGTCAACCTGCCGCCACATCGCCTCGTGACGATCGTAACGCGTCTCGGTGTCCCAGATTGCCAGCGGCGGGATCTCACCCGGCAGAACGCCATGCCCCTGATAGAAGCGGACGTACTCTTTGGTATGTGATACGCATACCGGGATACAGCCGAAGATCTGGTAAAGCTGGTCGCCGATGGCATGATTGTGGAGCGCTTTGGCGCCTTTCGCCCCGTCCATGCCTTCATACGCAGTGTTTTGCCGCAACCCCGCAGCAATCTCCGGCTGCGTGTCGCGGCCTCGGTATTCCGCTCTCAGCATAAAGGTGAAGTGATTGACGCCGGCGATGCGCAAGTCGAATTCGGCATCCAGATCGTCGTTCCAGTCGCGTTCTTCATTGATGATGCCCGCCAGCTTGGCATAGCGGATTTTAACGTGCGGCATGTGCAGCGAATCGCAAAGGGCGAAACTCTTTACCGTTGGGGCGTAACGGGCGAGCGCCATGCCATGGACCGCGCTCGGATTGATATAGTTGATGACCCAAGCATCGGGGCAGAGACGCTTGATATCGGCGACGCAATCCATGATCAGCGGAAGCTCGCGCATGGCGCGGAAGATGCCGCCCGGCCCAATTGTATCGCCGCTGCACATGCGCAGGCCGTATTTCTCACTGATAACGCAATCGATCCCGCGATAACGCACCGTATCGGCGGCGAAGCTGAGCACGACAAAGTCGGCGCCGGGCAAGACCGCGCGCCAGTCGGCAGCGGTCTCAATCCGCAAATCGACGCCGGTTTCGGCAACCACCATTTCCGCCAGCCGCCCCATCTTCTCCAGGCGCGCCGGGTCTTTGTCCACCAGCGCCAGTGTGCCGCTATTCAGATGCGGCGAGTGCACCATTTGCCAGATGGCTTGCCGGCCGAAGAAAAGGCTTCCCGCGCCAATGACAACGACTTTCGGCTGCTTGATATCTGCCATTTTGCCCTCCTTGTCCAGCGCAAGTTTACCTTACGAGGGCTGAATCTGTCGCGAATCTCCTGATCATTCGAAGGGCAGCTGCATCGGCGTCATGCGCGCGGAGGAGATCGCCAGGCGTTGGGCGAGAGTGTGCCAATCTATTCGATGCATACCCTAACCGTAGCGCTAAAGCGGCAAAGCACAAGGTATGCGCGGAAGGCTAGCTCGCGCGTCTCGACCGTCGTGAACGCCGCCGCCGATTGGCGCGGGGCGGTTTCTGCGCCGGTGACTTCGCATGGGGAGGATCGATCGCGGAAATATAGGGATGGTCGGCCACCACCGGGATCGGCTGTCGGATCAATTCTTCAATTCCGTTGAGGTACTTGCGTTCATCAATGTCACAAAACGAAAAGGCGGAGCCGCTAGCGCCCGCTCGCGCAGTGCGGCCAATTCGATGTACATAACTTTCCGGCATATTTGGCAAGTCGAAGTTGATGACATGGCTCACCGCGTCGATATCCAAGCCGCGCGCGGCGATATCCGTCGCGACTAGTACGGCGGTATGGCCCGACTTGAACTTTGCCAGCGCTCTTGTTCGCGCTGTTTGCGATTTGTTGCCGTGGATTGCTTCGGCAGGGATGCGGGCGCGGTTCAGTTGTTTGGCCAGGTTATTGGCTCGGTGTTTGGTGCGAGTGAACACCAGTACTTTCTCCGAAGCGGCGTCTCGCAGGATGTGCTTGAGCAGCGCCCGCTTTTCACCACGCTCGACAAAATAGAGCGATTGGGCAATCGTGTCGACCGTGGTCGACTGCGGATTCGCTTCCACCTTGATTGGATCGATCAAAATGCTTCTGCTCAGCTCTTGAACCGTCGGTGGCATGGTAGCTGAAAACAGCATGGTTTGGCGCAGCTTCGGCAAACGCTTGATGATGCGCTTGACATCGTGGATGAAGCCCATATCCAACATGCGATCGGCTTCATCCAGCACGAAGAATTCAATTTGATCCAGCCGAATGAATCCCTGATTCATTAGATCCAGCAGACGCCCCGGCGTCGCGACGACGATGTCGACGCCTCGCTTCAAGGCGCTGACTTGCGGCTGTTGACCGACACCGCCATAGATCGCGACATGTTTTAGCGACTTCTCGCGGCCGAATTTGCCAAATTCTTCATCGATTTGAGCAGCCAGTTCACGGGTGGGCGCAAGCACGAGCGCGCGGATGCGCCGCTGCCCGCGGGCTTGCTCCAGCATTTGCACGATTGGCAATGCAAAAGCGGCAGTCTTGCCGGAGCCAGTTTGGGCGCAGCCGACAATATCACGTCCCTTCAGGATATGAGGTATGGCGCGGACTTGTATCGGCGTGGGCTTGATATAGCCGACGCGTTTGACCGCGCGCAGCATAGCGCTGTTCAATTGCAGGTTATTGAATGTCATGTTGGTATGGGTTTCTCGATGTTCAACTAGGGGGCAACGATGCAGTGTCTAACAGGTCCGCCGATATTACCAGACCGATAATCCAGCGGATACGAATTCCCACTAGCGTATTGTATCATGTCGGAATTAGCCAGAGACAGCGCGAAGGCAGATCAAGACATGAATAACCCTTACCAATACGCCAAACAAAACCAGGTACGCTTTCTCGACGAATATCAAGAACTGCTGCGCATCCGCACCATCAGCACACAGCCACAGCACGCCGACGATGTGGCGCGCGCCGCCGAATGGCTGAAAGCAATGATGCTGCGCATCGGGATGGACCGCGCTGAGGTCATACTGATGCCGGCGGGACGCTGCCCGCTGGTGCTGGGCGAATGGAATGGCGCCGGCGAGGCTGCGCCGACAATTTTGATCTACTGCCATTACGATGTGCAGCCGGCCGAGGTCGCTGATGGCTGGGACAGCGAGCCTTTCGAACCCACTATCAAAGACGGGCGGCTCTATTGCCGTGGCGCGGTCGATAGCAAGCTGCATGTCATGTCGAACTTGAAGGCGGTCGAATCCTGGCTGGCCAGCGATGACAAACCCAAGGTCAACATCAAAGTCGTGCTCGAAGGCGAGGAAGAATCGGGATCGGAAAACATCAACGCCTTCATCGCCGCGCATCCGCAACGGCTGGCGGCCGATATCGCCATGATCTCGGACGGGGCGATTCTAGCGCCGGATCAGCCGAGCCTGACCTATGGCTTGCGCGGGATCACCGGGCTCGAATTGCACGTTTCGGCGCCCGTCAGCGATCTGCACAGCGGGCATTGGGGCGGCTCGGTGCATAATCCGATTCAGGCGCTGTGCGAGATCCTGGCGCAGTTGCACGATGAAAACGGCACGGTGACCGTCCCGGGCTTCTACGATGATGTGGCGGCGGTTACGCCACAAGATCGCGCCCTGCTGGAAAAAGTCGAGCCCTTCATGCAAGCGGAATGGGACGATGTTGTGAGCGCGCCGGCGGTCTGGGGCGAGAGCGAATATATCCTGCCCGAGCGACTGGGCGCGCGCCCGACGTTGGAGATCAACGGCATCCACGGCGGGTATACCGGCGCTGGCATGAAGACGGTGCTGCCCGCCCGCGCCTTCGCCAAGATCACCTGCCGCCTGGTTCCGCATCAGGATCCGGCGCGCGCGCTGCAATGCGTCATGGAGCACATCAAGCGCATCGCGCCATCGTCGATATCGGTCGACATGCGGCCCAACGAGCCGGGCGCCGAGGCGGTACTGCTTGATGTTGACGGTCCGGCGATGGCGGCCGCAGCCAAAGCGTACACCTTTGCTTGGGGCGTCGAGCCGGTTTACGAGCGCGCCGGTGGCAGCGTGCCCATCGCTTTCGAGTGCATGAAAGTGGCGAAAGAAGTTGTGATCATGAGCTACGGGCTGAAGAGCGGCCGTGCGCATGGTCCCAACGAGAATATCTACTTGCAGAACTTCTACAACGGGATTCAGTCGACGATCAAGTTCATTGATGTGGTTGGGGAGGGGCGTGCCTAACGCACCGATTCCACGATCGTCAAGCAGTTTGCGCTGCCTTACTTGCAGCGACTGAGTCGGCGCTGCTTTACACAGAAATTACAGCTACGTCAAACTCTGGCAATAAGCCTCCGTAACAATGCTGTTCGGCTGTAGCCGCAATCCCGCGGCCGCCGACCGGTACACTAAGGAGGTGTCCAAAATGAGTGTCAGACGAATCACCCTAGTCCTCGCAATGCTGGCTCTATTGACGGCTGGCGTCAGCGCCAATGACGAAACCGCCCCCAAGGGTTTCGCCGTATTCGGTCGCTGGTTCAGCGGTCCCGAAGCATTGCTCTACGACCCCATCGTTCAGGAGGCGACGGGAATGGAGGCCGAGGCGCTGCGCGATGCCCTGCTCGAAGGCGCGACCCTGAGCGAACTGATTACGGCGAATGGCGGCGCTGCCGAGGCTGTAATCGCAGACTTGGTGGCGCAAGCCTCCGATGCGATCAATGCGCAGGCGGCCGCCTCCATCGCAAGCCTGGAAGAAAGCGTCACGGAGATCATGAATGACAGCCACCGCCGGCGCTTCCCCTGGTTGCGGCGCCGCAACCCCGTTCGCGAACTCTTTGGCGCCTGGGGCATGGACGAGACCATTGCAGCGGCGACCGGCTTGGACAAGGCTGAACTGAATACCGCACTGCTCGAAGGTTCGACGATCGCGGAACTAATCGAAGCCAATGACGGCGATGTGGCTTCGGTCGTCTCAACTTTGGTCGGGCAAGCGACCGATGGGGTAAATGAGGCGGCCGCCGCCCGCATACAGCGCTACGAAGACATGATCGCAGATGCGTTCGATACCGACTTCAGCGACAGGTCGCGGCGCTGGCGCAAGTGGCGCCCGCGTCAGGGCGCGTTCTTCAGCTACTGGGGCGCTTTCGACAAGGCGAAGCCAGAGATGAATTCCGCCGACCGCAGCTAGATCCGCCGCCAAAACGTTCGGCCGCTGGGGGCGCGATACCCGCGCCTCCGGCTCGCTGCAGCGCTCGCAGATTGTGGACTTCTTTTGTTGATCAGAACTTTCGTAGCTCACCGCTTTTCATGGGGCGCCTTCGTGAAACGCCTGCGCCCGGCACACCGGTGTGGGCGGATGCGAAAAGCAAGACCTTATTCGACGACCAGACTGCCCAAGGGCACGCGCCCATCAAGGAAAGAACTGCCATCGGCGCTTTGTGCTGGAACCCGCTCGCGATCGCGTGAACGATACAGACCGGTAGAGACACTGTAAAGCCCGGGCGCCAAGTCCGCCGGCAGCGGGACCTGCCAGGTTTCGCTGACAGACAAGCCAGCGTACCACAGGCGTGTCGGCAAACGCGGACCAAGCGGCATCTGATCAAAGACCCACCATTCGCCGCTTTCGGCATGGCGAAGATGCAGAAACTGCTGATGGTCCTCGCTGCCATTGACCTTGCTGCGCCAAGTGACGTCGATTGCCAGGAATTCGCCCGCCCGCGTTACATCGGCCCATTGGACGGCGGCGAGTATGAAGCCCTTGTCAAATATCGCCGGCGGGTCCGCAAGCGGAGCGGCGGAAGACGCATCGGCCCGCACTACGAGCTCGCCCAAAATAACCTGCGTATCGCTGAGCAACTGATGATCGCTCGCAAGAATTTTGTGCGGGACGCTCCGATCGCCTTGCTCATGCCAGAGTGTTAGAACAATCCAAAAGGCGCGATTTCTTGGCACTGTATCCGGGCGATTGATATCGACCCATTGCCGATACACCGGTACGTACCCGGGACCAAGCATGAAATGATGAAGATTGGCGATTTTGTCGCGCCCGACGACTGAGGCGCCGGTGACCTGATCCACCAGATGAACCGAATAGCCTTGCTTCAACAAGCTTGCTCCGCTGAAATCCCGACCCATTGGGGAAAAGAAAAGGACGACGCTGTCCTTGTTCTTACCCATGCGGTAACCGAGCAAGTGAACACCTGAGGCGTACTCGATGTTTGCCGCAGTTGAACCTCCCGCGTAGCGCTCAATCGGATGGATGGCTGGGCTAACCGCAAGCAGCAGCAGCCAAAGCGCTGGTAAAACGTAAAGAACGCGTCGGCCTCGCGATCCCAATGGCCGGGCGCCAAGATGGTTCAGCAGCGCCAGAAGCGCCAACCACATGCCCGCGAATTCGAGCGGCTCCTCTACAAGAAAGTGCTTTGAGCAGAGGTCAATCGCCTTAAATATCTGGTGGCCGCAGTTAGTCTCGACCACTAAGCCGCCCAGCGCACTCGTCGCCAGCCCGACCACGAGCAGCCCGTGCCACTTCCAAGTATTCCGCGCCGACAAACAAGCGATCGCCAAAGTCAGTGCGACGACGAGCCCACCGACTATAAAGTAGTAATATTTCCAATTGAAGACGAACTCATGCAATACGGCATACTCATCGTAGGCGATGAAGAGAAACAGCGAACCGAGCGCGGCAAAATAGAGACGCTGCCAGACGCCTTGTCCCCTCCGAAGCAAAGCGCTCAGCAGTGCGACGAATCCAATGGATGCCAATTGCAGCGACGCAAGCGTGGCGGGGATATTCCATTCGCGGTCGAGATGCCAAAGCCAGAACTCGAAACTTGAGGCGGGGTCATTGCTCAGCGAAACGCCAATTACAACAGCCTGCGCCACAAAAAAAAGCTTCGCCAAGCCAATTAGGGCAGGCGCCATACGCGGGAACAGCCCGCGGTATGCGATCAACCCAACCAGGAGATAAAGAAGCGTGACTAGAATTAATATTAGCGAATCTGACGAAATGCCCATTTGTTCATCAAACAGAGACTTCCCGGGGGTGAACGGAAGGCTATTTCAAACGACTGTTGCGGTTGCGACGCCATTTTAGTCCTGAATCGATTTCCACCGTCCGGCATCCAGCACAACCGCCTCATCTTCGCCGGGCCAAGGCGGCGTCGTCGTGATGAGAAACTCCAGCGGGACATCGCCCGTGTTGCGGAACTGAAACTGCGTGCCCAGCGGAATCGTCAAGCTAAAGCCCCGGCTTGCCTCTAGCACCTCCTCGCGCTCGCCCTGTTTGCGCCAGACCTGCCCTTCCCCCGCCAGGAAGAACCAGACCTCCTCGACAGTCCGATGCCGCACCGGGATAGAAACCGCCCCGACCGGCAGCGAACAATGCACGACGCTCGCGCCAGACAAGCTGTGCAGCAGGCGGATCTCCGAACCGTCCGGCGCCAGCAGATCGTATTCCGCTTTGACGAGATTGGATTCAAAGGGCGGCATCAGCCTTCACATACGCGTTGCCTCCCAACGCGCCCGAACTACATCCCATACCTCGGGATTGAGCAAATGCGGCGGTCGCTCGCCGCGCAGCGCTTGGACAACCTGTTCCAGCGCGTGGGTGGTCAGGCGAGGCCGGCCCGCGACTGTCGAGCTGGCGATATGCGGCGTGATCACGACGTTGTCGCGCCCCAGCAAGGGATTGCCAGCGAGAGGAGGTTCCGGATCGGTCACATCCAAGCCGGCGCCGAACAGATGACCATTGTCGAGCGCATCGGTCAGCGCCGCTTCGTCGACATGCCCGCCGCGCGCAACGTTGATGAACACCGCGCCCGGCTTCATTTGAGCGAAGCGCGCAGCATCCATGATCTTGTAGGTTTCGTCATTGAGCGGCAGATGCAGCGACACAAAGTCCGAGCCGGTCAGCAGCTCTTCCAACGAGCTCGTCTTTTGTACACCGAGCGAGGCGAATCGCTCATCGTCGATATAAGGATCATAAGCGACCACCCTCATACCGATGGCTTTGGCGATGCCGCTGACGTGCCCGCCGATCCGCCCCAAGCCGACGATGCCGAGCTGTGTATGCTGCATTTCCCAGGCCACATACTCGCGCGCCAAGCTTCGCGCCTCACCGCTCTCCAGCATTGAAATGAGCTCGTTCTCGATCTTCTTTACGGCGCGCGCCACCGTCATCATCAAGGTGACCGCAAGCTCGGCGGTGGAAACGGTCGGCGCTTCCGGCGCATTGACGCAAGCGATTCCACGGGCGGTGGCCGCGTCTACGTCAAGCGTGTCGTAGCCGACGCCCGTGCGCGCGATGATCAGCAAATTGGGCGCGCGATCCAGCGCCGCCGCGCCAAACACGCGCCCGCCATTGAGCACCGCATGCGCCTTCTCTAGCCCATGGTAAGGATCACTCTTCAATTGCTCGCCCGGGCAGATGCCGTCGGCGATATCTTCAAACATGTACCGATATTCGTCGGGCACCGTGGATTCGAACCAGATCTTGTACATTTGGCAGTGTTTCCCTCTTGAATAAACCCGATTAGAAATGGACGTTTTCGTCGACGATCTGGCCGACATCATCCGTCTCTTCGCGGATGCGCTTGAATTCGGCGGTCAGCGCGCGATTGAAGGATGAAATATCGGAGCTATGCATCACCAGATTGGCGCCCGCCTTGACCCATTCGATCTCGTGGTGAGCGAAGTTGTGATGGATGCCAATGCCGACGCCGGCCGCGCGCGATTTGCTGATGATGGTGCGGATCGCCTCATCAAAGACCGGATGGTCGTATTGTTCCGGCAGTCCCAGGCTGCAAGACAAGTCGTGCGGACCGACCAGCACACAGTCAATCCAGGGCGACTGCAGAATCTCATCCAGCCGCTCCAGCGCCGGTACGCTCTCGATATTAACAAAGAGCGCCTTGCTGGCATTGCGCGCCGCCAGATAATCCGCCAGCGCCGGTTCCAGCGCCGCCTCGCCATCCAAAGCTGCTTGCAGCTTTTCCCCTTTCAGCGGACCAAATTTGACCGCGCCGCCGAGCGCCTTGACCTGGTCCGGATGCTCAATATAGGGGGCGATGACGCCGTGCGCGCCACCGTCCACCGTCATCTGCGCCATATAGGGATCCGGCTCCGGGATGCGCACCACCGGCGCCAGATTCAGCGCGGCGAAGGCGTTGCACATCCAGGAGATCATGTTGCGGTCTTGCGGCGTATGCTCGGTGTCGATGAAGACCATATCGAGATCGAGATTCTGCACCACGCGCGGCCATATCGGCGACGGAGAATATATCGCCGTGCCGTAAACGCGCTGCCCCGCTCGTAGCGCTTGTATCAGTTCTTTTCCATTCATCCTGTCTTCTCTTGTCCTAACCTGCTGTCAGTCAGTAGAGGATATTAGCTTTAGCGCAAGGATAAGTCAAAGCGGTAACGCATTCCTATTCGAGTGAAACAACTTTTACCACCGATGGTCGCGTAGGTCGCGTAGGTCGCGTAGACACTGACCGCCGACACTGACCGCCGACACTGACCTTCAACACCGTGGGCGCCGAGAAAAGCATCTCAAGGCACTTAGGCTAGAGGCTTTGCCTGCGGTTATGTCGGGAACGGCAACCATCGGCGCCACATGACGTATTGGATAGATAAGCGGAAAGCCAAATCGCAGGCTGGATAATGCTGCCAAAGCCCTTTTTCAGCTCAAAACGAGAACGCAGACTTTGGATTGCCCTTGCCATCGTATTGGTAGCGATCTACAGCACCTTGGGGCAAGCGCCGGCGATTGTGGCCGCCTTGGGCGCAAGCATTCTCGACAACGTCGGCAACAATCTCGTATTCGCCATCATTGTGCTGCTGGTCGTGATTCCGGTCTTCTTCATCGACAAGCGGCTGAGTCGGCAAGAGATCGCGGTCGGCGCGGGCATCCTCACGGTGTATCTTCTGGCTTGGCTGCGGCTCGGGTCCTGGGAGGAGCGCACCCACCTCTTCGAATACGCTTTGGTGGCGGCATTGGTCCATGAAGCGCTGCTGGAACGGCGAGACAACGGGCGTCGAGTGCCTGCGCCGGCGCTGCTCGCGCTTATCCTATCGATAGGCTTGGGCTGGCTTGACGAAAGCATTCAGTCGCTGCTGCCCAACCGCGTTTTTGAGTGGATTGATGTCGCCTTCAATTCTATCGCCGCTACCATGATAATTGGGATGAGATGGGTGGTGGCGCGGGCGCGGCGCTGGGTACAAAGTAGGCGCGACGCGCAGAATTCGGCCTTCCCGTAACGGACACCCTGCTTAGCGGGTTAGATTTGGCTGGAAATCGGCAACACGGAGGCTTACTGTGCGATTGGGACTGATGGTCGGATATTCAGGCGCGCGCATCAACTTGCCGATGGACATGATCCTCGAGGCCGATCGACTTGGTTATCACGCCGTCTGGACCTCGGAAGCATACGGCTCGGATTGCATCACGCCGCTGGCTTGGATCGGCGCCCTGACCAAGCGCATCAAGCTGGGCACGGGCATCATGCAAATGCCCGCGCGCTCGCCCGCCATGACTGTCATGACGGCAATGACGCTCGATCAACTCTCCGGCGGACGCGTTCTGCTCGGGCTGGGCTTATCGGGACCGCAAGTGGTCGAAGGCTGGCACGGACGCCCCTTTGGCAAACCGTTGGCGAAGACCCGCGAATACCTGAGCATTGTGCGGCAAATTATTCAACGCGAGGCGCCGCTGGAGCATCAAGGCGAGCATTATCAGATTCCATACAGCGGGCACGATGCAACCGGCTTGGGCAAGCCGCTGAAGAGCATCATCCATGGACGCGCCGATATGCCCATTTTCCTGGCGGCGATCGGTCCAAAAAACGTTGAACTCACAGCCGAAATCGCTGACGGCTGGCTGCCGATGCTCTTCTCGCCGGCGCATTATCAGGAGACCTACGCGGCAGCGGTCGCAGCCGGATTCGCCAAGGCGCCGGCCGACAAGCGCCAGCGCGACTTTGACATCGCGCCATCGGTCACGGTGGTGATCGACGATGATCTGGAGCCAGCCTACAATCAGATCAAACCCGTGCTGGCGCTCTATATCGGCGGAATGGGCGCCAAGGGCAGAAACTTCTACTATGACCTGGCTTGCCGCTATGGTTTTGAAGGAGCGGCTGAAGAGATTCAACGTTGCTTCTTAAGTGGTCGCAGGGGCGAGGCGATCGTGGCGGTGCCGGACGCGCTGGTTGATGCGGTTGCCCTGGTCGGTTCAAAAGCGCGGATCCGCGACCGGCTGCAAATCTGGCGCGACTCGCCGATTACTACGCTGAACGTCACCGTTTTTTCGCCCGATGCCTTGCGTTTCCTCGCTGAAGAAGTCCTCTAAAGCGATTTCCCTTGCTGGTGACTGCAACCGCGCTCAAGCCGCTGCGCATTGGCGATATCACCATCGAGACGCCGCTTGCCTTGGCGCCGATGGCCGGGCATAGCAATTACGCCTTGCGCCGCCTCTGCCGCGAATTCGGTGGCTGCGGTCTCGTTTGCACCGAACTGATCAGCAGCAACATCGTGAAGAATTCGCGGAAGCGCGCTCTTCAGCGTTTCGATTGGCGGAGCGACGAGCGACCGGTCGCCGCGCAGCTCTTCGGCATTGAGCCGCGTATCGTCGCCGAAGCGGCGCGCGTGGTGGTTGATCACGGCGCCGATATCGTCGACATCAACATGGGCTGCTGGGTGCCAAAGATCGCCAAGAAGGGCGGCGGCGCTGCCTTGCTGCGCGATGTCAAAGCGGCGACCGCGGTGGTCGAGGCTGTCGTGAGCGCAGTCGATGTGCCGGTGACGGTTAAGGTGCGCAGCGGCTTTGAAGACGGGATCGTAACGGCGGTCCCCTTCGCGGCGGCGGCGGAGTCAGTTGGCGCTCAGGCGGTGGCTGTGCACGCGCGCTTCGCCGGGCAAGGTCATGGCGGCGAGGCCGATTGGGAGGTGATCGCGGCTGTCAAAGACGCGGTTCGCCACATGCCGATCATCGGCAATGGCGATGTGCATTCAGCTGTGGACGCGCGCCGCATGCTCGACATCACCCGCTGCGATGGGGTGATGATCGGGCGCGCCGCCTTGGGACGCCCCTGGCTTTTCCGGCATATCGCCCACTACCTGGAAACCGGCGTCGCGTTGCCCGAACCATCCCGATCGGAGCGGGCGCGAATCGCCCTGCGGCACGCGCAACAGACGCTGGAAAGCACTCATCTGCCGGAACATGTCGCCGTGCGCGAAATGCGCGGACAAATCAGCAAATACCAACTTGATGCGCCAGGTTCACGGCAAGTGCGCAATCGGCTGGTGCGGATTGTATCTTATGTTGAATTGGAGTCGATCCTGCTGGACCTGGCTGCTCAGGCATGACGGTATACGAGGTAAACCATCTGCATAAGACTTATCCCGGCGCTAATGAACCGGCAAACCGCGACATCAGTTTCCAGGTAGATGAAGGCGAAATCTTCGGCATCTTAGGCGACAACGGCGCGGGCAAAACCACGCTGATCAAGCAAATGGTCAACCTCTTGACCAGCGACTCCGGTGATATTCTGCTTTACGGACAGCCTATCGGCAAAGACAGTCTCTACCTGCCGTCGATCGTCGGCTATATGCCGCAGGAGAATTACGCGCTGAACCAGTTAACCGTCGGGGAAGCGCTCTATTACAGCGCGCATCTGCGGGGCATGAAGCGCGGCGCCGCCATCGACGAAAGAAACCGCCTGCTCAAGATTTGGGAGATGGAGGAACTGCGCGACCACAATAGCGCGCGGCTATCCGGCGGACAGCGGCGTTTGCTGCGTTTGGCGGTGGCGACTGCGGCTGCGTCCAAGGTGCTGGTTTTGGATGAGCCGACCAATGACCTTGATCCGCAGAAGCGGCGCCTCGTCTGGGATGTTCTACGTGAGATTAACGAACGGCAAGGCACGACCATCGTATTCATTACGCATGACGCGATCGAAGCTGAGAAGATAATCGAGCGCGTGGGTATATTGCATCGGGGCGAGCTGATCGTAACCGGCGCGCCTCATGACTTAAAGCGGAACCTCAAGAATAAGCTGCGCCTGGAGATCGCCTTCGAGCCGGGTCAGGCGCCATCGCTGCCAGCCGATCTCGTCCCTCGTCGATTGACGGCGACGCGCTGGCAGATCTATCTCGAGCAGCATCAACTGGGCGAGGCGATTTCGGCGCTGGATACCGACCGCTTGACCGATATGAAGCTGACTTCGGCAACTTTGGAGGACTTGTACTTTCATTATGTCGAAGCCTTTTAGGGCGCAGTCTTACCCGGTGCAACTCGTCGACCTGGTATTGATCGAGTTGAGCAACTGGCGCTGGAGTTGGCGCTCGATTGTAGTGGTGGGCGCCTGCGTCCCGCTCTTTGGCATGATCGGCTTGTCGATTTACGCTCGTGATCTCGGTCCAGAGGTCCTGAAAACCATTCTCAGCGGCAGCCTGGTGATGTCGCTGATGCTCGGCAACCTTGGCAACATTCAGTCACATGTCGTATTCATGCGCTTCCAGGGAACGCTCGAGTATTTCGCCAGCCTGCCCATTCACAAACATGCCTTGATGTTGGCCATCATCATCGCCTTTTTTCTGCTTACGCTGCCGGCGCTGCTCACGCTGCTCATCATTGGTTCGGCTCTACTGCGGATTGCTCTTGCGCCACACCCGCTTCTGCTGCTGGTGATTCCGCTTTGCGTCTTGCCGATGTCCGCAATAGGCGCGCTCATCGGCGTGAGCGTGGGAAGTCCACAGCAAGGCAGTTCGCTGAGCGTCATGACGGCATTCGTCTTCGGCGGCTTGGGTCCCGTCCTCTTCCCGGCCGAGCGATTGCCGGAAGTCTTGCGTCTGATCGGCTTGATCAACCCGGCGGCGCGGGCCGCCTCGGCTCTGCGACAAACCTTGATCGGTCCGCTCAACGAACAGATCGCGCTGGACTTAGCCATCCTTTTCGGCTTTACTTTGTGTATCTGCTACCTGGCGGAGAGAAAGCTGGATTGGCGCGCAAGCCATGCGATATGATGACCGCTGCTGCGTCGGCGCGGCATGGTCATCTGCGCGTCAACTCTTGCCAAGTTGGAGTCGATATTGCTTGGCTTAGTTGATAAAAGCGGTTGATCAGTGTAGCCTGAAGCATTCGTTTGCAGGGGCAATAGGTCTATGTCATAGTATATATGCTCAACTCTTGGACCAGCATTATGACGAGTGCAAGCGCCTACGCTTATGACCAATTGGATCAGTTACTTCATCATTATCCCGCTATTTCCGATCATTTTCGCCTTGGTATTCTCCGTCCTCAAGGGCGAAACCATACAGTTTCAGAGCATATTTGGCGGTACAGAACTGTACATGTATTCCGTGGTCATTCTCGCCGCGACCAGAAGTGAAATTGAAAGTTCATCAAAACCAATTTTTAGTAGTGGGAACTATCGCCGTGTCACGACCTTACTTGTCCCAGCCATGCTGTTTTGCAGTGTTTTCTATGGTATAGTATTTATGAATCTTCGTGCGGAGAATCCAGATATACCAGAGGCTTCTATCGCCATTTTTGGTTTGCTTGTGGGCATATTGGCAACTTTCATATGTGGCTTTCTTCAATACAAGCTTAGGAGCTCTCCAGTAACTGAGGTGTCATCATGAAAATGTGGTCAACCGAGTGGATGTTCCTGTACGCGCTAGCGATTCTCATCGGGAATATTGCCGTTATCGCCTACGCCAGCCATGTTAATCGGCGAAGTAGCGAGCGACGCAAAGCCAACAGTACCGAAAACCAGCAAACGATATCACACGAAACCCGCCATCGCGTCAACTGATTGTCGGACCTACCAGCAGAGAAATTGCAGCCCGCTCGCACCTGGCGCAATAACCATGCCGAGCGGGTTTTCGCTTCTATAGGCGCTGAACAAGCTGGCGACACGTGTATAAAGGCGTGTTCAGTTTGGATATCTTGAAGCAGTACCTGTTACACGCGATGCGAAAGAAAAAAGCATGACCACTCTCATCACCGGGGGCGCCGGCTTCATCGGAAGTCATGTCGCGGAAGCGCTGCTCAAACGCGGCGAGCGCGTCGTCGTCCTGGATAACTTCAACGACTATTACGACCCAGCCATCAAGCGCAGCAACGCCGAGCGACTGAGCCACTACGATAGCTGCATCATCGTTGAGGGCGACATCCGCGACGCGGCGCTGGTTGACCGGCTGTTTTCCGAACACGGCGTCACGCATGTGGCGCACCTGGCGGCGATGGCGGGCGTGCGCGAAAGCGTGAATCAGACGCGCCTCTACCTGGATGTCAACGTCACTGGCACGATGAATCTGCTTGAGGCGGCGAAAGCGGCGCGCATTGAGCAGTTCGTGCTGGCTTCTACCTCGTCAGTCTATGGCAGAACAAATCAGTTGCCCTTCGTAGAGACCGACAGCGCCGACCGACCGCTGGCGGCTTATCCGGCGAGCAAGCGCGCCGCCGAACTGCTCGCTCATACCTACCATAACCTCGTTGGCATGCAGGTGACTTGCCTGCGCTTCTTCAACGTTTACGGTCCCGCTGGCAGGCCCGATATGATGCCCTGGCGCTTGCTGGAGGCGACGCAAAACGGTGAAGAAATCAAGCTTTTCAACGGCGGCGATATCCGGCGTGACTGGACCTATATCGCGGACACGGTGCAAGGTGTCATAGCCGCGCTCGATAAGCCGCTCGGTTATGAGGTCATCAACCTGGGCTGCGGCGCGCCAATTTCGCTAATCGACTTTGTCGAGCTTATCGAAGCTTACACGGGCAAAAGTATCAATACTGTGTCTGTACCAACGCCTCCGAGTGATCCACCGATCACCTATTGCGACAACAGCAAGGCGCGCGAATTGCTGGGCTTTGCGCCAAGTGTTTCCGTCCGCGAAGGCTTGCGTCGGACCTGGGAGTGGTATCGAGCGTACCGCGCTCTGTAGCGGAGACCGTGCCTCAACCGCCGATGATGCCGGGCTGATGACGCTTGGCGCCCATCAACTGACATATCATCGCGGTCGGGTTTTCCACTTTTTGCAGTTGCGCCAGCATGTCTTCCTGCGTCAGGAAAAAGGGTCGCGTGTACATTCCGAGCAAGGCGCTGCGCGCTTGATCGCTGTGGTTGGGGCGCGCGCTATGCCATAAAGCGCCGTGAAATACGAGCGCGCTGCCGCGGACGCCGGTCAGGATTTGCGCCTCGGGCGGCCAGGTATTGTTCCAATCTTTCGGCGGCGGATGCCCTTTTAGGTGGCTGCCGGGCAGGAAACCGGTCCCGCCATTTTCCTCGGTGAAGTCGTCCAGCAGCCAAATCGTCTGTCCGCAAACCTTCTCCAGGGGCCAGGGCTGGTTGATCCACCAGTAGGGATAATCGGGATGCCAGCCGTATTTGTCGTAACCGGGATACGCGGTGTTGGCTGACCAGGTTGAGCAGATCACATCGTCATCATCCAGGTACGCTTGCCAGATCGCTACGATTAGCGGATGCGCCAGCAACTCGGCGAAGATCGGGTGCTTATAGGCGATGCCGCCGACGCGCTGCGTCTTTGCGGCGCGGATTTCATCGGTCGCTTCTGCTTCCAGCAGCGGCTCCAGGGCGGCTCGCGCTTCATCAGCTTTTTCGGGCGTGATCACGGACGGTACAAAACAGTAGCCGCGCTCGTAGATCTCGCCGACGACCTTGCTAACATTTTGTTGGGCATCGGCTGCATTCATTAGGTAACTCTCCCACGGCGCGCGTTCCTGCCTGGATGACGCTGCGCTTGTGATCCTGGCAAAGTCAAACTGCCCACATCAGATTATATGCCTGCGCCCGCGTGATTGCGAGCAAAAGCCATAGCCGCTTCTGAACGCGCAACCTCGCGCTTTACGGATAGCGGCGCCCTGTCATTCGCCTCAACAGTTGGCGCGCAATCAGCAATGCGTTACATTATGCGCTGTGGCGCGCTGCGCGGACAAAATGCAGGCGCCTTTATCGCACCCAACTTCCGTTAGTGTTTCACGAAGGAGACAACCCATGAAGAAGGTATTTCTGATAGTCGCGCTGTTGGCTTTAATGCTGCCGGCCGCCGCGCAAGATATGGGCGGCTGTATGATTGAGCCACCGGAGAGCGCCGCGCAGATCAACATGATCGGCTGGACCTACCCGATCATTGATTTCTACGCGGATGAACTCGAAGCCTGCAACAGCGTCGACAACATTGATGTCAATACGCAGCTGTTAGATTCCGGCTCGGCGCATGACCAGTTGCGTCTGGCTTTGGGCGCTGGAGGTACTTCGCCCTACGACATCATCATGGTGACCCAGGGCGATATCGAATCTTACGTCGCCGAAGGCTGGATGATGCCGCTCAATGACCTGATCGACAAATACGAAGACGCATACCAGATCTCCGACATCCTGGGCATTGCCGATATGACGGTTGATGGCATGGTCTACGGTCTGCCAATGGAGCAGAATACCCGTCACCTGTTTTATCGTCCCGACCTGTTGGAGAAGCACGGCATTGAGGTGCCAGATACCTGGGACGATGTGATCGCCGCTTGCGGCGTGCTGCAAGCCGAAGACAGCATCGTCATCCCCTTCACCACGCAGCTGCACGCCGGCTGGGCTTGGCGCATCGAATTCGGCGATATGCTGCTCGCTTTTGGCGGTCAGCCGCTAAACGATGACATGACGCCCGCTTTCAACAGCGACGAAGGCGTGATGGCGCTGGAGAAACTGGTCGAGATCGTCGACGCCTGCATGGGCGAAGAAGGCTTGACCTACAGCATTGATGACAGCCAAATCGGCATCGCCACTGGCGAGCTTGCGATGGCATTCACCTGGGCCAGCCGCGCCGCCGCCATGGACGATCCCGATTTTTCCGATTACGTCGGCGGCATTGATTTCGCGCCCGCGCCAAAAGCTACCGCGGACGGTCTCTATGGCGCCACCGGCGGCACCGGCGCTGGCTTGGGCATCCCGGCGAATATTGACGATGATCCGGACTTGGTATTCCAGGTCATCCTGGAAGCGATGGACGAAGAGACGATGCTGCGCGGTTCCAACTACGGCGTAATCACGCGCCGGGCGGTGGCGGCCAAAGCCGATGCGCGCTATCTGCCTGCTGTATTCGCCACCATCGCCGGCGGCGTCGAGGGCACACCGGTTCCAGCGATCGGCGCTGTTTTGAATCCAGTTTGGGATCAGTGGCTGCCGCAAATCGTCACGGGCGACATGTCCGCCGCTGAATTGCTGGACGCCGCCGCCGATGCCTACACCGTCGAAGCCACCGCCCAAGGCTTCATCGAAGGCTAGTCCCTTTTCCGCCTGCCGCTATGTTTCATTTGGCGGGAAGCGGATCCATTCGGGCGAACCACCGGTTCGCCCCTACAGAATACGTGAGATTGTGTAGGGGTCTGCCGCTGGCAGACCCTTTGTCGGATATCGAACTCGGGGACGGATGCGAATGGAACGCTCATGACCAACTGCTTCCCTGCCAATTCACTCGACCTCGGCGAGCCCATCGGCAAACTCGTTGAGGTCGATGGACGCGCCGTTCACCTTGTCGAGATGGGAACAGGCCGCCCCACGGTCTGGCTGGAGAACGGCTGGCTCGGTGTGGCGCTCGGCTGGCAGCCTTTCCAACAGATGCTTGCGGCGCATACCCGCGTCCGCGCTTATGACCGCGCCGGCATCGCCTGGAGCGACCCCGTTGATAGCAACCGCAGCGCCCAGAACGAAGCCGACGAATTCGCCGCGCTGCTCGATACGCTGGGCGAAACCGAGCCGATTATCATACTGGCTTGGTCAGGCGGCGGTCCGGTCGCGCAGATCTTCGCCGCCGACCATCCTGAACGCGTCGCCGGTCTGATCCTCATGGACGGCATCCCGCCGGGTTACGACCTTTGGGCGACCCAAACCTACCCCAATCGCTATCCCCACGAGCGCTTTGCGCGCATGGAACTTGTGCGCCGCTTCGCCGAGAAAGCAGCCACTGGCGCGCTGCGAGAGACGGATATCGCCGATTGGCTCAGGCCTGAACTGCTGGAGCAATTTGGCGCGCGCTACGTGAAACTGCTGCTCAACAATCCCAATTTCTGGTGGACCTACTACTGGCAAAATCAATACCTCATCGCCAGCGACGCCCAGGTCCGCTCCAAGGGCAATCTGGGTGATCTGCCCCTGACGGTCATCATCGCGACCCAAGACTGGTGGGGCGATGAGCCCTATCCGCAGAGCCTCGGCCAGATGTGGCGCGCGCTGCAATATCCGCAAGCGCGGCTTTCCACGCGCGGGAAGGTTTTGCCGGTTCCGGCTGGTCATGCCGTCTTCCGTGATCAGCCGGGCGCCGTCATCGACGCCGTGCTCGAAATGCTGCAGACAGTCAGTGCTCCCACTCCGGAAAGCGCGGCGCTTGTCGGCGAAAACAAAAAGGGAGATTGCTTATGAAAAAAGGCACGTTTACATTCTTTGTTGGTCCCAGCGTATTTATCATGCTTGCGCTGATGACGGTTCCGCTGCTGGCGTCGATAGTACTTGGTTTGCATTTCATCACCTTCCGCAATCTTGACGCGCCGCAATGGGTCGGCTTGCAAAACTACCAGCAGGTTCTAGCCGATCCTGAATTCTGGGATTCGTTGGAGTTCACGCTTTTTTACATCGCCACCACTACACCGCTTCGAATTGTCCTCGGTCTGTTGTTCGCCTTGCTGCTGGATCAGATACGGCGCTTCCGCGGCGTTTTCGTCGCCGCCGCCCTGGTGCCCTTCGTGATGACTCCCGTCGTCGGCACGCTCATCTTCCGCGATATGTTTGACCGCGGCGGTCCCTACTGGTGGTGGATGCAGCAGCTGTTTGACTATCGATTGTTCATGAACAGCACCACAGTGCCCTTGCTGCTCATCTTCCACAGCATTTGGAACGGGATGCCTTTCGCCATGATCGTGCTATTTGCCGGTTTGCAGACCTTGCCACAGGAATCCCTGGAGGCGGCTCGGGTTGATGGCGCCAGTTGGCTGCAGCAGCTCTGGCATGTCGCCATTCCGCATCTGCGCTCGCTCTTTATCTTCATCGCCTTGATTACGATCATGGATGCCTACCGCGTTTTCGACAGCGTCTTTGTGCTGACGCAGCAGAATCCCATCTATGACGCCGAGACCATCATGTATTACAACTTCCAGGTGGCGATGAGTTTCGGCCGCCTCGGCAAAGCCAACGCCATGAGCGTGCTCACGGTCATTGGCATCTTCGTCGTGCTCATACCCTTCCTCGTCCTGACCTACCGCGAGCAGACGGAGGAAAGCTGATGACAAGGACCAATAATCCAATCGCGCGCCTGCTCATTTATTTGGCGCTGGCGCTCTTCACGGTGTACAACCTGTTGCCTTTCAGTTGGACAATCTTAAATTCGATCAAGCTGCCGAAAGACGCCAATGCCAGGACGCCGCGATTCATATTCAGCCCGACCGGCGAAAATTACGCCGAGCTCTGGCTGAATATGTCGCCGGAAGACTTCGCGCCCTATGGTTTGCTGCTCGTCTTGATCATATTCGCGCTGGGGGTCATCGGCATCTCCGCCAACCGTATCCCGGCGCCCAACTCTCTCGTTTACATCGGCATTATCGGCGCTGGCGTCTTGGTCGCGCTGGGCTTGCCCCGCGTCGTCAACACCGCCGAGTTTTACGATTACCTCATCAACAGCGTGATCGTCACCATCGGGACGCTCGCCATCTCGCTGAGCATCGGCGCGTTGGCGGGCTACGGCCTGGCGCGTTATCGCCATGTCGTTTCCGTTTACATTCTAGTGATCGCGCTGGCTTTTCGTTCACTGCCGAGCCTGGCGCTGGTTTTGCCCTTTTACTATCTGGGCCAGCTGTCCGGCTTGTACGACACCCACATTCTGCTGATCTTTTGCCTAGTTGCGGTGAACCAACCCTTCACGATTTGGATGCTGCGCAGCTTCTTCATGGAGATCCCGCGCGAAATTGAAGAGGCGGCCATGATCGACGGAGCCGGGCGCTTGCGCTCCTTCCTCTCGGTGATCGTGCCGATTATGTGGCCCGGCATCATCACCACCGGCTTGTTCACCCTGCTGCTGGCTTACAACGACTTCCTGTTGGCGCGCATTCTGACGCAGATCAATTGGACGCTGCCGGTGGGCATTGCCCAATGGACCGGCGGTGAAGATCCCGGTCACGTTACGCTAGCGGCGGCCGCATCTGTGTCAACGACCTTGCCCATTCTGTTCGTGATCATCTTCTTCCAGAAATATCTGATCCGCGGCTTGGCCTCGGGCGCGGTAAAGGGATAAGCTGCATCCATATAGATTTCGTAGGGGCGAGCATTGGCTCGCCCACTTGAGACCCAAATACCGAGGGTCGGACCATGGCTATTCTCGGTGTCCTCGACGGACTCGGTGTAGAAGGACTGTGTCTACGCGCGCCTCGGCGGTAAAGTTTTGAATCTTCGCCTTAGGAGAATGAAAGCATGAACATCATCTGCGTGGTCACCGATACCCTTCGCGCTGACCACCTGCCAACATACGGCAACCAGCAGGTCATCGCGCCTTATCTGTCGCAATTCGCCCAAGAAGCGCTCGTCTTTGAAGATTGCCACGCCGCGTCCTTCCCCACGGTGCCAACGCGCGCCGACATCGCCACCGGGCGTTTCACCTTTACCTACCTGACCTGGGGACCTCTGCCGCAAGACGAGATCACGCTTGCCGGCTTGATGACAAAAGCCGGTTACCGGACGATGGGCATCGGCGACACGCCCTTCCTCATCCGCAACGGTTACGGTTACGACCGCGGCTTCAATGACTTTATCTGGATACGCGGACAGCGCGAGGCATCGGGGCGCCCCGATGTCACGAGCCTGTGGAAAGAAGAGGACGACCGATTCGCGCCGCAGACTTTCAAATCGGCGATGGATTGGCTCGAACGGCATTACGAAGAAAAGTTCTTCCTCTACATCGACGCCTGGGACCCGCATGAGCCTTGGGACCCGCCGGCGCATTACGTCAAACCCTACTTGCCGGATTACCAGGGCGAGCAGGTATACCCCGCCTATTGGGATTGGGAAGACGCCGGCTACACAGCGCGCGAACTCGAAATCGCCAAAGCCACGTACATGGGCGAGATCACCATGGTCGATCGCTGGTTCGGCTTATTGCTCGACCGGCTCAAGACGCTCGGCATCTATGACGACACCGCTATACTCTTCGTCTCCGATCACGGTTTTTACTTCGGCGAATTTGGCGTTTTTGGCAAGAGTCGATTCCGCTGGCCTGATAACACGATTCCGGTGATGGAAGCAATGGCGCGCTTTAAACAGGGCGCGATCTCCTACCGCAGCCCCAAACACAATGAAATCACCCACGTACCGCTTTTCGCCAGAATCCCCGGCTACGACCATCAGCGCGTTTCCGGCTTGGTCAGCATCGCCGATATGATGCCAACCATGCTGGACCTGGCGGGCATCGACAAGCCCGCACGCGTTCAAGCAAAGTCGCTGCTGCCCTTGGCGCGCGGCGAGGTCGGCCGGCTGCATGATATCGTCGTCACCTCGCAATCGCTGATCGATACCGCCGGCAACACGACGCTCATTGTGGACGACAGCGAACGCGTCGTGGTCGAGGTGTCCCCGAGTACGATTCGCGATGGCGAGTGGGATTTCCTATATGCGCTGGAAGGCGAGCCGATCGAGCTCTACGATGCGGTCAAGGACCCGGCGCATCAGCATAATTTGGCCGCCGAGCGCCCCTATGTCTGCCAGGCGATGCACGCCAAATTTGTCCGCTGGATGGACGAGATGGACACCCCGGCGGAATACGCGGCGCCGCGCCGGCGACTTTGATCTGATTGCCTTGGAACCAATTGACCGACTTTGCAAAAAATGACTTCATTGGAAGTCGAATCGCTGTCGGCTATAATGCGGAGTGACAGATTCGGAAAGGAAGGGCGAAGATGATCGTCCGTGACCGCGTTTACACCATTGACGATGTCTGGCGGCTGTCACAATTGCCGGAGAATGAGCACAAGTTCTTTTATCTTATCGACGGAGAACTATTTTTCATGTCGCGACCTGGTGGCGTGCACGGTCTACTAGCCTCATTAATTGCGCATTTTCTTTGGACATACGTACTTGAGCGGGAGTTGGGGCAAGTAACCACAGAAACCGGCTACCACCCGCCCGACTCCCGAAGGACGCTGCTTAGACCGGATGTTGCTTTTATTCATCGCGAAAGGGCGCCGCAACCTTTTCCCACGCGTTCCGTGCCCGTGATGCCGGATTTGGCTGTCGAAGTCTTGTCGCCGAGCAACACCTTGCCCGAACTGCGGCGCAAAGCCGAAGTTTATCTGCGGCATGGCACAGCGCTGGTCTGGCTTGTGAACCCGGACGACAAGACCGCAGAGGTCTGGCGCTTGCACGACGAGAAGACGACCAGCGAAACAGTCGGCTCAGGCGGCGCTCTTGACGGAGAGCCCGTCTTGCCCGGCTACAGGCTGGCGCTTGATACGCTGTTCTCGCTGGACTAAGCGTCCTCCGGCAAAAACTTCTGCACAGCAATCTTCCTCCGCAAGTTTCTCCCCATACCATTGCCACGCCTTCTGCTGTAAACTCGCCGCCTGTGTGCCCAAGTATGCCGGGACATCTCATTTGAATATTGCCGCCTTGCCCTATATCCTCTTGCTCGCCTTCTTTTTCGGCTCGTCGATGGTGGTGTCCCGCTTTGGCGTCGGCCAGTTCGAGCCAACGACCTATATCGGCATCCGCATGATCATCTCCAGCCTGCTGGCTTTGGCTGTGTACTCGGTGGCCACGGGCCGTCGACTTCCACGCGATCCTGTGCTTTGGAAACGGGCGGGCTTGCTTGGCATATTTGGAACGGCTTTGCCCATGACCTGCGCAATCAGCTCGCTGCAATATTTGTCGAGCGGAGTCGCTTCATTGCTGCTGGCCACGGGCCCGCCGCTGACTGTGTTGATGGCGCACTTCTTGCTGCCGGAGGAATCGCTCAATCGCCGCCAGGTATTCGGCGTGGCAATGGCTCTGGGCGGCGCGCTCTCGCTCGCGCTCACCGGTGAGAATGGCTTGCCCGATGTCGCCGAAGCTTCGCCGCTTGGTTATCTGCTGGCCGGCAGCGCCACCGTATTCGGCGGGGCGATGGTCATTTACGCGCGCCGCAACCTCAGCGGCTACGATGCCTTTGACGTGGGCAGCATCCGCATATTCACGACCGCCCTGATCGTGATGCCCCTATCGCTTGTAACCGTCGGCTTTGATATGAGGGCGGTAGACGGAGCAGGCGTGCTGGCGCTGTTGTATTCGGCGCTAGTCGGCACTTTCCTGGGCTTGCTGCTGTCCTTCTACAATGTCAAGCGCTTTGGCGCCACGCCGACGATGATGACGACCTATATTATCCCGATCGTGGCCGGCATTGGCGGAGTATTGGTCTTGGGCGAAGAGATCACCTCGACGATGCTGGTCGGGATGATCGTCATCGTCGGCGGCATCGCCCTGCTGCAGCAATATCGCAAACCGACGGGTCTGCTGCGCCGCTTCCCGCATCGCGGGTCATATTAATCAAGGAGACGGCCGGACGCAACGCTACTGATTTACGCACTCTTGTACAAAGCGGGCTCGGTATCCCATACGCTGCGTCGCAGTGAAAACGTCCGAAGTCCCCAGATTGACGTAATTCCAACACATCTCATCACCCGGATCGCTCATAAGAGATATCAGAACGTCTGCCATCTCATCGTCAGGCAATTCCCAAATCTCGTGATTCACCGTGAGGTTGTCGGGCACGATAGGCGAATCCTGTACAGCTACCTCGCCCTCACCGATATAGCCAAGGTCTTCCAGTACGGCTATGACCGACTCAATGCCGAATTCCTCAACCACAGCCTTCATCAACTTGGCAAGGAAACCTGCATTCTGCGCTCCGGCCGGCATTGCCAATGCGACCACCAGTAATATTACTCCGACGAGCTTCTTCATCTTGGCTCCTATTTGAATGTCAATGCATTGCGACCCTCTAGTCCACATTGCAAGCGTCATAGGCTTGCTGCAGCGCCGACTTCCAATCGCCGACCGGCACAAATTCCTGGCCCACATAGCCGCTGAAGCCGGTTTCATCAATCGCGCGGCAGATGGCGGGGTAATACAATTCTTGCGTCTCGCCGATTTCGTTGCGCCCGGGCACGCCGGCGGTGTGATAATGGGCGAACCACTGATGGTTGTCGCGGATCGTCTGAATGACATCGCCCTCCATCACCTGCATGTGATATATGTCGTAGAGCAGGCGGACGCTAGGCGAATCCACTGCCGACACCACTTGTACGCCCCAAGCGGTGCGGTCGCACATATAATCGGGATGGTTCACCTTGCTGTTGAGCAATTCGAGGATAAGTACGATCCCCGCTGATTCGGCATCACGCGCCAGCACCTCCAGCTGCTTGATCGAATTCTCGGCGCCCAGCGCGTCATCAATGCCCGGCGCCCGATTGCCGCTGAATGCGATCAGGAAGGGAATGTCCCACTCCTGCGCCAACTTGAGGCTGGCCTCCGATTGGCGTTTGATATCGTCCCAATTCTTCGGATCATTAATGCCGACCGGTATGGGTACATGCAGTTGATAGGTCGCTATCTTCATGCCTTGGTCGCGCGTCAACTGCATCATCTCGGGCGGGACCATTTCCATCGCGGTATAGCCAATTTCCTTGCAGGTCTGCAGCAGTTCGGCGGGGTCGGCTTGCGCAGCGAAGGACCACCAGGATACCGATTGCTCGTATGCCATGTTCTTACTCCTGTAACTTCATCGTCAGCCAATAATTGCGGTAAGCGCGCGTCTCTCGCAGCAGCAGGTTCAGCCGCCTTTGCAGAACGTGCGCTTGCTCGGAGGGCGCCGCGTCTTTGAATGCCAACTCTACTTCGCCAGTCGCCCGCAATTGATAATCGAGTTTACCCAGTGCGCGCAGCACTTGCAATCCGACCTGGACGCAGCGCTCGCGTTCGCCCAGCGCCGCCGCCAGCAGCTCCAGCCCTGCTCTGCCCGCGCGCTGGTTGACGGCGAATTTGATCAGGGCAGCCAAGCGCGCCAGAAATCCGCTTGCCTTTTCAGTACGCGGCCGTGTACCAAAGGCGATAAGTCGGCTCGGATTTACCGTCGCCAGCGCCGCCGCCCAGATCTCGGCCGCGGGCGGGCAGGTCCAGACAACCAGCGTGTCGCTGGGTTCCAGCCCCAGCCGATTGACCGCGCCCGCGACCCTTTCCCCTTCCGCCCAGACCAGCGCCGCCGGATAGGCTTCGCGCGCTTGCGCCAGCGCCGCCACCGGCTCCTTGATCCCTCGGTGATCATGCAGCTCAAACACCGGCTCAGCCGGCTGCAAATCGGCATTTGTCGCCTCAAGAGTGCGGAAATCCAGCCATTCGACCATGGGCTCGCGTTCGCCCTTGTAGACGCTCGCGCGCACGGCATAGGCGAGGTCGAAGCGCCCTTGCGGCAAGTCGGTTCGGGCGCCGCGCCACCAAATGACGCGCTGCCTGTTGCCACCCTCGTCTTCGACTTCAACCTGTAAGTGTTCGCGCCGTCGTCCCAGCCCTTTGTGGCTCGCGACACGTAATTTGCGCGTCGCCAGCGTCAGCGGCGGATTGCCATTGCCAAAAGGCGCCAGGCGCTCGATATCGTCCGTCAGATCAAGTGAGATTTCGGACAAGTTCAGATAGCCATCAATGGTGAGCTCTGGGGTCGGTGGCGTGTCACCGCTGATTTCGCGCACGACGCGTGAGAGGGCGCGCCGGAATTGGAAGACTTTCTCGGCGGGCAAACTGAAGCCAGCCGCCATACTGTGCCCGCCGTAGCGGATGAGGTGGTCCCTTACTTGCCCCAGCGCGCGCGTGATATCTACACCAGCGACCGAGCGCGCCGAGCCGCGTCCGATCTCATCCGGCGATGATATGAGCAGGGTCGGTACGCCGAACTCTTCCACCAGCCGGCTAGCGACAATGCCGATTACGCCACTATGCCAATCGCCCTGGCTAAGCACAAGCGCCCCATATTCGAGCAGCCAGGGCTCTTTTTCGATTTGCGCGATCGCCGATTGGTAGACCTGATTGGACAAGAATTTCCGCTTTGCGTTCAAGCCCTCAAGCGTGTTTGCCAGGGCGCGCGCCCGCCCCCAATCATTCGTGGTCAGCAACTCGACCGCCGGGTTGGCGTCATCGAGCCGCCCCAAGGCATTCAAACGCGGCGCAATGGCGAAGCCGATATGCCCTTCATTGAGCTCAGCCGCCGGGATCTGCGCCCGCTCCAAAATCGCCTTCAAGCCCAATCGCTGATTCTGCCGCAGCTCTTCCAAGCCGCGCTGCAAGAGAAAACGCGTGTCGCCGACTTGCACCATCACATCGGCAACGATGCCGAGCGCCACCAGATCGAGCAGAAAGCTAGCGTCATCATCGCGATAGAGCGCTTCAATCAACTTGTAGGCGACGCCGACGCCGGGCAATTCCCGCAGGGGATGGCTTTCGTTCAGGCGCTGCGGATTGACCACGGCGACCGCCACTGGCAGCGAATCCGGCAGGGCATGATGGTCAGTAATGATCGTATCAACCCCGCGGTTCGCGGCGTACGCGACCGCGTCATGGGCGCTGACGCCGGTGTCGCAGGTCAGGAGCAGATCGACTCCGCGATCCAGGTGTCGCTTCAAGGCCGGCGGGTAGATGCCGTGCCCCTCGCTGAATCGATTGGGAACGTGGTAGCTGGCATTCGCGCCGCGCCGCTGCAGCGCCGAACAGAGCAGCGCGGTCGAAGTCTGACCGTCGACATCAAAGTCGCCCCAGATCAGGATGCGCTCACGGTCGCGGATCGCGCGCTCAAGGCGATCGACGGCGCGGTCGATATCGGGCAGCTCGGTGGGCGACGCCGGCGCGTATCGCTCAGCGTAAAGGAAGCGCTCCGCCTCCGCCTTCGATGTGATGCCCTTTCGCGCCAGGTACTGTGCCACCAGCGCATGCCCGCCTACGAGATCAGCGAGCGGCTGCGGCACATCAACCGGCGGCGCTTCCTGCCATTCGCGGCGCGGGCGCCCTTGCGCAGCCATCAGCCGGTCAGCGTCCTTTCCTCGATGACGGTGACGCCGTCTTCCGCCAGGTCCATATTCATGCCGGGATTGTTCGGCAGCTCAATATGCCCATCAACCGCGTCCAGCTTGTGCTGGTAAAAGACGTTGGGCATGCGTCCGTATTGGATCAGCCATTCTTGCATCGGGCAGGTGGTCATCGTCTGCGAGGCGATGAGATGGGTCGAGGGCCAACCGCCGTGATGCGGAATCACCGGGATGTCATAGGCGGAAGCGAGCGCGCAAATCTTCGTCATCTCGCTGATGCCGCCAGCCCAGGTCACATCGGCTTGCAAGACATCGACCGCGCGCGCATCCAGCAGCGCCTTGATGCCCCAGCGCGTGTATTCATGCTCGCCGCCGGAAATGAACACGCCGCGCGCTTCCTTACGCAATTCTGCGTATTGCGGGATTAGGTCAGCCATGACCGCCTCTTCAAACCAGTAGGGGCGATACTCGCGCGATAGCTCGATCATGCGCAGGGTGTAAGGCACGTTCCAACTGCTCCAGGCATCGAACATCAAGTCGCAATCGGGACCGGCCGCCTCTCGCGCCGCGCGGATGATCGCCAGGTTCTTGCGGATGCCGGCTTCACCGTCTTTTGGCGCGCAAGGCAAGAACCACTTAAAGGCGGTGAAGCCCTGCGCCAGGAAATGGCGCGTCCGTTCGATCACCTTACTCGGCTCGACCGAGTAACCCAGCATGGATGCATACGCGCGGATCCGCTTCCGCGTAGGACCGCCCAGCAGTTGATAAACGGGCGCGTTCAATAGCTTGCCCTTGAGGTCCCAAAGCGCCAGATCGACCTTGCTCTGCGCCATCATCGGTGTGCCTTTGCGGCCGTGGATCGAGTGGCGGTACATCTTGTCCCAGATGCGCTCGATCGCATGCGGATCTTCGCCGAGAAGGATGTCGACGAAATAGCGATTGATGATGGCGATGTCTTCGTCGCCGACCGGACCGCAGATGCCGGTCGCGCCTTCATCGGTGTCGATCAGCAAGAAGTGCCCTTCAACGGTGTATGGCGGTCCGCTGGATGTATCGGCGACGGGCCAGCTTGGCTCGGTCGCTTCCAGCTCCGGGTAGATATTCACCGGGCGGGACAGAAAGGCTTCGCCGACTGGTTCGTGGTAATCCCATTCGGCGCTGACATGCAGGCTGCGGACGCGGTCGATTTTCATTATTTCCTCCTTCTCGGCAAAATCTTGTTGCTGCGGGCGACTTACAAAGTCGCCCCTACACTCAAAACTCAATCTCGGCGATCTGATCAAAATCCAGCGCGAAAGTTTCTTCTTCCTCGTCATCATCGTATTGGTCAATATCGAACTCTTCCAGCCGCCCCGCCCCACCCCGATCACAGAGCGAGCGATAGCTGCAAAAGCGGCAGCGCCGCAGCTCGTCCGTAAGCGGGAAGGCATCGGCTCGGTCAATCGCGGCGATCATCTCCGCCAGCCGCGCTTCATCTTCGCGCATCTGCGCCGCCGAGTAGGGGAAGCTCAGGCGCTCCCCGTCACTCGCCACGTAGACATACTCCATGCGGATGCGTTCCGGCGGTATGCGCTCGCCAGCGTAGAGGTGGGCGCCGGCTTGCGCCAGTACATAGCGATAGACGATCGTCTGCATGCGCCCGCGCAAGTTGGACTGCGATGGCACGCGCGCGCCCGTCTTCCAATCGACAATGACGGCCGCCCCGCCCGGTTCCAGCGCCAGCAGATCGTATTTCGCCACCAGACGGCGTCCGGCCAGATGCGTCTGCAAGGTGATTTCGCTCAAGCGCTGCGCGGGCAAATCGGTCAAGCCGCGCGCCAGGTAGTTGGTCCACCAGCGCGCCAGTTCCTCATCATCCGCCAGCGATGCCGCCAGCGCCTCCGCCGGCACGCCCAGCAGATGCTGCTGCACCAATTTGTGGAAGCGCGCGCCTTGCCGCGTCCGCGTCTCGAAACCCAGCGCGTCTTGGACTTGTAGCGCCGGGTAGCGTACCCGCTTGATGAAGCGCAGCTCAAAACGGCGGGCGCAATCGGCGTAATCACCCAGGCTGCCCTGCGTGAAGGCGAAATCGTCACTGAGGCTCATGGACCGCCACCTTCCCGCGCTCGCTTTCCCAGAAGGTACGCAAAGCTACCAGCGGCGTCGCTTCGGTCGAGGCGCCGCGACCGGTATTCCAGGTGATGGTTAAGGCTTTGCGGGCGCGCGTGATGCCCACATACAGTAGCCGCAAGCGCTCGGCGGCATAGTCGATACGCGCGTCCAGGCTGGCGGCGCCTTCGTGGTAGGGGCGCCCAGAACGCAGCGCTTCCAGCTGCGCCAGCGCTTCAGCCGACAGGTTGAGTTCATCGCGGATGAACCACTTTTCGCCGATGAAACTGTCATTGGCTTCGGCGGAGGGAAAGTCGTAATTGTTGATCGAGATCAGGTAGACGCGATCCCACTCCAGACCCTTGGCTTTGTGCAGCGTGGTCACCGTCACCTTGCCCTTGTGCGCATCGGGATCGAATTGCCCTTCGTCATCGCCCAAGCCAACGAAACGGCGTCTGTTGTTGGCAATATTGAACAGCTCGGCGGCGAATTCGGGCAGGCGCGTCAGCGGATGGGTTTCGGCAAGACGCGCCAGGTAAAGCGCCACCATATGCGCCGTCGCGATATCGCCGACATCGCGAAAGATGTCGCCGGCGATCGTCAATATCAACTGATCGATTGGCATCTCGGCCGCGCGCAGCCAGGCGCCGACCCGCTCACGGAATTGCCGCAGCGCTTCCTTCTGCTCGCTGTTTTCATCCCGAGACAAGACGTCGTCAAGCCAATCGCTAAGGCGGGGCGCCACCAAATCCTCCACCTGCTTGATCCGCTTCAACGCAGCGGCAACGGTTTTGATCTCGGCGACTGCCGCCGGGTCGTCGCGCTCATCCCGCCGCCAAACGCGATAGACCTCAGCCAACTTGCTGGCGCTCTTCGGGTCCGCCAGATAAGCCAGCAAGCGCGCCAATGCGCCGACCACCGCGCGCGTCGATGAGCTGCTGTTGAGATTCTCGACATAAGGCAAGCCCGCCTGCCGCAAGAATTTGACAAGTTCCGAGCCACGCGTATTTCGCGCCACCAGGATCGCCGCCGTGCCATCAGGGTTGTCCGCCAGCCAGCGCTTGCAGGATTCCACGACCATCAGCGCTTCTTTCGTCGCGCTGTAGGCTTCGGCGACCAGTATCACCGCCGTCGGATCATCCTTTGGGTTGGGCTGCGGATCGCCAGGGGGCGTCGGCTGGACATAAGGTCGGCTCAGTGGCGCGCGCTCGCGGATCGCCCGCTGCGGATGCGCCAGCGACCAGTCGATCAAGTAATTGGCCAGACGCTGTATGCTGCGCGTGCTGCGCCCGGAGTTGGGCAGCTCGCGTCCTCGGACGCCATCCGAGGCGATGAACTCGCGCAAGTATTTGGGGTCGGCGGTGGTGAAGGTTTCAAAAATCGCTTGATTGGGATCGCCGACGCGCGCCCAGTTGCCGCCGTCCCCCGCAAGCGCCCGCAGTATCTCTTCTTGCAGCCGCGAGCTGTCTTGCGCCTCATCTTCCAGGATGTAGACCCACTTGCGTTGCAGCGAAGCCAGATAATCCGGCTTATCGCGCAGCACTTTCAGCGCCAGGCGGATCAAGTCCTGAAAATCGACCGCCCCACGATAAGCCAGCGCGCGGTCGTAATCGGCATAGATCTCGGCGCAGATCTCTGCCAGCGGCAGTTCGCCCCGGTATCCAGCGAGCAGGTCCCGCAAATCGCTCGGCGTCAGCATATCGTCCTTCGCCTGTTTGATGAAGTTGCGCGCCGTTTCCGTCAGCTCCTCCGCCCACTTCTGCGTACGATAATATCCCTTCCGCGCGTATTCGGGCGCCAGATATTCATCGGGCGCTTCCGCATCGCGGCGGACCCAGGCTTCGACGGCATCGGCCAAGATGCCGCTGCTCTCGCGCTCGTCCAAGATGGTGAATTGATCATCCAAGCCAGCCGCCGTTGGTCGGCCACGCACGATATCGTTGGCCAAGCCATGCAGCGTGCGTACGCGATAACCATAACCGGGCAGCAGCCCGTCGCTCTTGACGTATTCGTTGACTTGCCGAGCAAAATTCGTCACCGCCGAATTGACCAGGGTGACGATGAGGATTTCCTGCCCGTCCTGCAGGTCAGTTTCCGCCAACAGCTGCGCCGCCAGGTAGGATAGCGTCGTCGTCTTTCCGCTGCCGGGCACCGCCGCCACGCCCATATAGCCGCGTCGATATTCCAGCACTTCCGCCTGTTTCGGCCGCGGCTTAAACATACTGCGCTTCCCGCGCCGACCGCCGCAACAGGCTCTGGATAGTTTCGAGCAGCAAGCCTCGTGGCTCGTATCCGCTATCGCTGAGCTCGCTGTATCCCAGATATATCGCCTTTCGGCAGCGGCGCGTCAAAGCCAGTAGCAGCCGGCCCAACGTGAGGCGGTTCATCGCCTGCTCATCGTCCTCTGTCCAGACGGCGCCCGGCGGCCAGCCTCGGCTCAGCACATGCGGATGCGTCAATGGCTGATACAAGCGCCGCGACCAGCCTTCGCCGCCGATGTTGAGCCAGAATTGCACATCCACCGGCCGATTGTTCAGCAAGTAAGTGTAGGCAGGGGCGATCAAGACGCCCTCTTCCACATCCGCGATCCAATCCCGCAGATATGAATTGGCGATGACGCCGCGGTCTACCATTCGCACATAATCCAAGCCAAGGTCGATCTGGGCATCATAACGGCTCATGAAATCGAGCGACCAGCGGAATTCCCGGGCCGAGTCCACCAGATTCATGCTGATATTGCCGGCGTCAATATCATCGTGAAAGCCGAAGCCGGCGCGCGAAAGCAATCCGCCGAATATCCGCCGAAAGAAGATATCGATCGCATCGGTACCGCCGGCGTCAATATAGCGATTCAGCCAGTTTGCCAGTCGGTCGTAACGCTCGCCAAGATCAAAGGTGATGCGTTCTTGCATCGCTAATGAGTGAACTTCGGCGAAGGGCAGCAAGCGGCTCTCTCGATACAGCATCTCGGTCAAGAGCTTGGCGCGGACCAAATCGAGATCGTCTATCGCCGCCATCAGAGCGAATGCGATATCGAAATCGGTCGGCGGCATATCCCAGTGCGGATGCGCCAGACGCGCCAAGGTGAGCAGGGTGCGGGCGGCCGGCTCATCGCGCAGCGCCCGCGATGGACGATGCGAGCGCACCGGTATCCCGCGCTTTTCCAAACCATCGACCAAGCCAAAACGGAGCGCGTCCGAGAGAAAGGGCGCCAAGATCACAATCTCATTTGGCGGCAGGTCCCGCTCGCGCACGAGCAAGGCCGCCTGCTCCGCAACCCAATCTACCATTTCCGGATGATAGCGATGCGCCTGCGTGATCAAAGCGCGCCGAGGGTCGGCATCGTTTTCCTCTGTTTCCACCGCGCCTAGCTGCGCCGCCAATGCCACGCCGAGCGCCGACACTTCCGCCCCCATTACGAAGGAATCTTCAAGCGAGGTTTTCACCGCGCAGCGCTCACGCAAACGCAGCGCACTCTCTGGATCGGCGCCCAGGAATCGGCGAAAGCCGGCATCGCGATCGTATAAGATCAGCGCTGACTGGCAGCTATCGAGCAAGTCGCCCACAAAGGCATGCGAAGCCGGGTTGTCTTCTTCTGCGCCATCAACAATCAGGTGGCGGTAGCGGCCGCGCAGGTACCGCCTCGCCTGCGGCGCCTCCCAAACATGGTTGCGGAATACCTCCAGTTGTAGCGAAAAGTCCAGCAGATTATGTTCCAGGCAATAGTTCCGAAATGCCATAGCACAGGTCTGCGCATCGTCAAAGATATGCGCCTGCTCTACGCCACTGGCGAGCGCAGATTTCAGGCGTGATCCGATCTCGCTGATTGGAAAGCCGACTAGCGCCGCTTTGTTCATATTGTCGACGATCTGACTGTAAAGCCGCGGCCGGTCTATGCGCACGCTGTTGAAATAATCCCGTTCATCGACCAGCGGTTCGATGGCGCGCGTCATGAAATATTGAACCAGCTCCAGGCTGAGGAAATTGGGCAGCTCCTGCGGATGCTTGAAGCCGGCTTCCCCGGCGATAAGAAACCAAAACGTCTCCACCATCTGCAGAGACAAACTACCGATCGTGTGTACCGAGACCTGCCCGCCGCGATGGCTCGTTAGCCCGCGCAGGGCACGGATATAGGGCTGCGCCAGCGAACGCTGAGGCACAAAGATCAGGATCGACTCCGCCGGTACGCCACTGCCGAGCAAACGCAGGACGCGCCGAACTCCGACGCTTGTCTTGCCGCTGCCGGCCATCCCGTCCAGCCAGATGCGGCAATCTAGCGGCAATTCCAATATCTCAGTTTGCGCTTTGGATAGTTCTATCGACGCGTCCTTGATCACCACGTTGCGTCTCTTCTAAAATCACCAGCGTTAACGATTATATGGCGACATTGAGTCTGCCGCGATATTCTTTCCGTACGCAAGAGATTTGCCCGACGCAAGAATTCGCATATATGTTCTATCGCGGTCAGCGCGTGGCAACTGGACGAGAAGGGCGCCGCAGAAAGGTTTGTAATAGTTTGTAAGGCTTAAGATTCTACAACTTTCCTCGTTCCCTATTGCACGATCCGCGGAAACACGCTATAGTTATATTGTATCTATACTGTCCAATGGCGGAGACGACCTGCCTATGTCCCAAGATCACCGTCCTCGTTCCCAGACGCGACAGTTGATGATCGATATTGTCGCTCGCAGCGAGCGCCCCTTGACGCGTACCGAGATCGTCAATCGGCTCAATCGAAAGAAGACGCCACATCTTATTGATATGATGGACGCCCTGGTGGATGAGGGCGTGTTTCGTCGCAGCATTCATACTTTCAACAACGGCGTGACCGGCTACGTGTATTCCGTCGCCCGCGAATTCGCGCGAGAGTAGGTAGACCTTCATGAAAATCATCACACTGCTGAATGAAAAAGGCGGCGTGGGTAAAACGACCCTCGCCACTCACCTTGCCGCTGGCTTGGCAATTCGCGGCAAGCGCGTCATCCTGGTCGATGCCGATCCGCAAGGCCATGCCACCATCGCATTTGGTCTTTCCAAGGAACCCGGTTTCTACGATCTCATCGTCCGCAGCGCAGCCTTTCAAAAGGTATTGCGTCCAGTGCCGGCCGAGCGCTTTAACGTGCCAGACGAGGCGAAGAACACCGTCGGTCAGTTGCTCGTGGTTCCGTCCAACATCGAGACACGCAGCATCGCCGGAAACATATCCGACGCCTTCACCGTTTTGAAGCGGTTTAATCAATTGCGCAACGCAATTGATTTTGTTTTTTTTGACACCTCGCCGACGCCATCACTGCTGCATTCATCGATATATATGGCTACCGACGGAATCATATATCCAACCAAGTGCGAGGCGTGGAGCTTCGATGGCTTGCGCGAAAGCCTCACGCACAAGGACCAGTTCAGTCCGATCCGGCAACAATACAATTTGAGCGACATCAAGGTGCTCGGAGTAGTGCCGACTATGTATCGCGGCCGGACCCTGGAGCACCAAGACAATCTGCGCCGCCTGCAAGACACCTTTGGTAGCCTCGTCTGGAAGCCGCTTCCGGTCCGCACAATCTGGACGGAAGTGGCCAGCGCCCGCCGTACCGTCTTTTCGCTGGCGCCCGGCAGCAGCACAGCCGAAGACGCCTGGCGCCTGGTTGAGCAGCTGGAGGAGCGCATATATGAGCAGTCGTGAACGCCGGCGCAAAATTCAAGACGAAGAGAATTTACTGTTTGCCAATCCCAATACGCTTGACGCCAAAACTGCCGATGCGATCGGCTTCGGCTTGGGCGAGTTGGGGCTGGAAATTGCCGCCGCAGACAGTGAGTTTCAGCCGATTGAAGCGGTCAGCATTCACGAGATTCATCCCAACACGATCCAGCCGCGCTATAGCATTCCCCATGATTTGACCGATATCTTCGAACTCCATCCCAATAATATCGTCGACATCTTCGAGCGCTGGATCATCGAGGTTCAACTCGAAAAAGGGCAGAAGGATTACGACATCCTCAATTATCTGCTTGGCTCGGCGACTGAACGCGGCGAAGGCGCCGAAAGCGATTCCGCCGATTCTTCCCCATCACCTCAGCTCGCATCCACCAAAGAACTCGCGCTGATGAAACTCATCGACTTGGCAGCCAGCATTCGCCGCGATGGCTTGTCCAATCCGATCAGCTTGGTGCAGCATGAGGACCGATACGAAATCGAAACTGGCGAGCGGCGCTGGTTGGCATATCACATCCTCTATTGGAAGTTCGGTGACGGAGATAAGCGCCTCGATGGCACGATCGTCAACTGGTCGCGCATTCCAGCCCGCGTCGTTACGAGTGTAGATGTCTGGCGGCAGGCGAGTGAGAACAATGCGCGCGACAATCTCAACGCCATCAGCCGGGCACGACAACTCGCGCTCCTCTTGATGGATCTTCACGGCTGGCACAATTTCCGCAACCTCGACGCTTGTGAGAACGAACAGTCCTTTTACGCCCAGGTCGCTGATGGCTCCGCTTGGCGGATTCCGCGCGGGCAAGGTGAACGTCTCCTCAATGCCATGGGCCTCTCGGACGCGAGCCAGCTTCGTCAGTATCGCGCCCTTCTGCGCCTGCCCGCCGAACTGTGGCGAAAAGGCGATGACGAAGACTTGAGCGAAGGCGAACTTCGCAAAATGCGAACCGCGCTCGATACCGTTACACGTGTAACGGTTCCCAGAGCCAAGCGTAAAACAGACGCCATCTCCCGTCTCGCGGCCGATGCGACACATTGGCGCAACAAACTCCGAAAAGAAATCAACTCCGTCGATACCAACAGCCGACCCAAGATCCGCAAACTCATCGAGGCGGAAATCCGCCAGCTTCTCCGTCTCATGGCCGACATAGACGAATCCGACGCCGGCTAGGCGATAGGGCGTCTTCTTCCAAAGCAAAAAGGCACATCCTCCGATGTGCCCTTTTTCTTTACCCATATGTACCGTTACAGGAGTAACGGTATCACCATCCTCGCAGACTCGACGAGCGTCACGCCATCGAACGCGCCAGACGATCTAAACCTTGATCCGAATCCCCAGCCCGCAGCTGGTGACGCGCCAAAGACATCATCACCTCCTTGAATGAACTTCGCAGCGCCAAATAAACATTCCCGTTGCCATACTCTTTTAGCATCCGGTAGCCAACGCCCCTTCGCGCCGGACGCCGCACCTCGAAGCCCGCGTCATCGTAGGCGACCAAATAGCCATTAATCGTCTCCGACACCTTGTCCTCTGCTATGCGCGACGCCACATTGTCGAAGAACAACTGGATCCGCTCATAGCGTGTCGCCAGAGACCGCCGGCGCACGCTCGCCACCGCCCCCTCCAGCCGTCCAAGCAAACCACTGCCGTCCTTCATTCGCATGTGCGCAAGCCGCGCGAACTCACGCCCATTCATCTTTTCAAAATGGACAGCGCGCTTCACATCGGCGCCAATGCTAAACACAGAAGACAGCCTTGCACAGATATGCGCCTCTGACTCGCCCGCCTTCAGCAACTTCGCGCCTACGTGACGCCAAGCCGGCAATCGAGTCCCGCCAGCAGTCTCCAGCCAAAAGCCCCGAGTCGTATTCCTTTCTACGCCCCACCCCCGTTTCGGCAAACACGCCATCACCTCTCCTGTCAGCTTTAGACGACCAACACATGCCGTCAAATCCACATCAAGCGCCCGGTTATAGCGGCGAATGGTCCGCTCATGCACACCGACACGCCCAGCCAAGGTCTTCAAGGAAGCTCTTGGCGCAAGCCGACGAATATACTCCCGATGCAGCGCCAACCGATATGACTTTGCCGTCTTCACGTCCTCACAACTCATGCGATCGCTTGGCGATCGACCCACATTCAGCACACCCAGCAGCCGCGACACAGAAGGCACTCGAAATGCCAGCTCAACTGGCCTACCGCGCTTCCGCACATTAAGTCCCTCAATGTCCAGGTATTCTACATATCTTCTACTGATTATCTGCCGGCCGTCGTACGTACTATAATCACCAGTTAACGCTTGCAACACACTCTTCCGATTCAGCCCGTAGCGTTCCCCCAATTCGATTGCCTCTTTCCCAGTAAAGTACGCATCCGCCTCCCAACCCGCCAACCCAAAAACGTCGAGCAAACGCGCAACCACGGTCGAACCTTGCGCGCTCAGTAGCCGCTCACGCACAGCGTTCGGAACGCCACTTGAAGCCTGATTCCTTGCCTTAGTCCGATAAGCGCTTTCGATCGTTCGCAAACCCTCCTCCATACGTTCTCCCGCCGTCTCAAAACTATGCCCTGGCCGCCCTGGCGCCTCCACATGCAACCTAAGTAACTCGCTCTCTACTTTCTCCTTCGCAATTTCCCTATCCCTTGCAGCCGACGCTGATCGATATAGAGCATTATTCCGCCCGATCTGAGCTGCCAGCCTTTCATACAAGCCCGGCAAATCCAAGTCCGTGGCATCTCTTGTACCGCTGCCCCTAACCTGATGGCTGGCTCTATCAACGTGAAAGTAGTTCAGCAGACGATCCACATCTCCTTTATCCAAAGCTATCTCCGCCGCATTTTTCACGCAACGGTACGTGAAAAGCCCGATTTCCGAGGGTGGGCCTATGATATACGACTTCTCTCCTTTAATGTCCCCACCGTCAAACTGATGGCTGGGCACCCGTTCAGACGTACGAAAATACAAGTGAAACCCGCGTTTCGTCTTCACTGTGTACGTTTCGCTGTACTGGGGCAGATGACGACAAAATCGCTGGTAACGAAGCAAATCATCGAAGTCGATAACCAACAGCTTCGATATCCGGCCACATACGATGCCAAGAGCCGTCACTTTTTTGTCGAACAGCTGCTCGATCTCGCCATCAGTAGGAAGACGTCGTTGATAGGTCCGCCAACTTACGGCGGGCTTCTTGGGCTCCCCTGGCGACTTATTCCCCTGTACCGGAATTACAGAATAGCCGGCACGCCTTAGATCTTTTGCGCGTAGAATTAGCTTCTTCTGTATAGGAGTTGTCCTCATTCTTCAGTGCCTTTCAGCAGAAATTTTCTGATGCCTTGTTAATTTCTGATAACGAAGGTACGATAAATAGCAAGCAGACTGCGCCAAAATAGGGGCAGGTGCTTACACCAGATGGATCGGCTGCTGCGCCAACACCGGCCGATCCTCTTACTTTGAGTGCAACTGAGCTAGCTCGGATTGGAAGAAACGCTGAATAGCGCTTCTTTTTCTCTTCCGTCTGCCGCGGAATAATTCCTGCAGACCGTGCGAAATTGCCTTAGTATTTACCTTGAATTGCAGTCAAATCTCGCCTGACAGTCCGGCAGATCTATGCTAGAATAACGCTCAAGATTCAACGATCTTGACTTCCCTACTGGCGCAGGGAAATCAATCCAAAGCGAGCCTCGCGCTCGTTTTTTGTTGCACTCGATATATTTATACAGTATACACGCGCTTGGCTGAGTTCGCAATAGATTGATGCTGGGAATCGAGTATTCCGACGTTGGGAGGCGGCTGAGCAATTGAGAACCGATATTCTAATTCGACGTTACGCTACAGTTGGCTTGTTTCTTGTTCATATGTTGATCAGATGGGGCTTTTGTGAGATCCTTTTACCACGCTAGAGAAGCCGGCTCCGAGCGAAATCGCGGAAGCGCGTATCAGAGGGATCATGGAGATTGGATTGAGGCCCGTCAAGGAAGATTGTCGTAAACAGCCAAGGGTGTTGCCGCCAATAATCCGCCATCGATAGGTAAGACTACACCCGATATCCAACGTGCTTCATCGCTTGCCAGGAATACAGCGGCATTAGCGATATCCCAAGCTGTTCCTTCGAGTCCTAGGGGCGCTACCTTCCGGCGAAGGGCTCGCTGATCATCGGAGATGTGCTTGACAAAAGGCGCGTAAATGTGGCCAGGCGCGATACAGTTGACGCGGATATTGTCCCGCCCGTGATGCACCGCCAGCACACGCGACAGTTGCGCCACGCCAGCTTTGGTGACCGAATAAGGAACATTGTGCGACATGCCAGCGCGTTCGCCATCAATGGATGAGATATTGATGATCGAGCCGTCGCCACTGGCTGTCATCAGTGGAATGGCGTATTTGCAAGCCAGCATCATGCTTTTCAAGTTGATGGCGAAGACTTTGTCAAGTTCGTCGGCATCAATATCGGTGACCTTCCCCGATCCGTGTGTGGCGACATTATTGAACAAGATATGCAATCCACCATAGCGTTGGCGGCAAAAGTCCACCATCGCTGCGCAATCGACCTCGCGGGTGACGTCCGCTTCAAAAATGGAGGCATCGCCGCCTTCTTGAAGGATTTCCCGCTCGGTGACCATGGCGCGCTCATTATTATTGTCTACCAGTATCACGACGGCGCCCTGCCGGGCGAAGAGCTTTGCAGTCGCATAACCCGTGCCAGCCGGTTGTCCTCGCGAGCCAGCGCCAACGACCATCGCAACTTTATCCTGCAAGCGCGCCTTTCCCACGCGAGCTCCTTTCATGCTTATCGAGCGAGACGCCTAATCCATGTGCATGCCACCGTCGACGGTCAGCGATGCTCCGGTCATAAAGTCTGACTGGTTGGAAGCCAGGAATGCCGCCACTCTAGCGACATCTTCGGTATCGAGCATGCGACCCAAAGGCACATTCTCAATGGCATGGGCGATCATTTGCGCGCGATGATCCGCCGGGTCTACGCCATCAGGCGCCAAGGCAGCTGCCATATCGTCGATACGCTCGGTGGCGAGCAGGCCGGGGCAGATCGCGTATACAGTAATCCCCCGCGGACCGAGCTCGAGCGCAAGCGATTGGGTGAAGCCACGCACGGCGAATTTGGATGCGCAATAGGCGGCGAAGCGAGCGACCCCGTGCTTGCCGGAAGTGGACGAAATATTGATGATGGTTCCGCCTCCGCCGCGTTGAAGCATATGTCGCGCCACCGCTCGGCAGCAGAGAAAAGTCCCCTTGAGATTTACGTCCAGCACGAGATCAAAGGCTTCTTCTTCCAAGTCCACTACGGGCACGCGGTCCGCTCCAGCGGGAGCGCCGGCATTATTGACCAGAATGTCGATCCGGCCAAAGCGCTCGAGCGCCTGCTCAACCATCTTGTCAACTTGATCCGCTTTTGTTACATCGGCGTAAACCGCCAAGGCGCTTTGACCGAGCGCTTTAATCTCTTCAACAAGTTTCGGCAGACCGGTCCGAATGCCAGCCTCTTCGCTTAGATCATTGACAACCAGATCGGCGCCTTCTTTCGCCAAGCGTAAAGCAATCGCGCGTCCCAAGCCCGCCGCCCCAGCCGCGCCGGTTACTAGCGCTACCTTTCCTCTTATATCGTACATATTACCCTCCGAATCCGACTCTAGCGCAGAATCCGCTGATCGCTAAGGTCTTTGCCGCCTACGGTCTTCGTCAGGCTGGCGCCGCGATACTCGAGGATTTCCAAGTCGGCAAAGGCGTTGACGATATTGTATTGCGTTGGCATATCTTCCCAACGCGCCCGATGAAACTCGAGACTGCCAGAGCCGACGTGTTGCTCCAGAATGCGCAGGTTGGAATTCTCCGCTGGCGTTAAGACTGGGTAAGCGATATCCGCTCTGCCCCATTCGCCCGTGCGCGGCATGTATTTGTAATGCAGCATGCCGTCGCTGGTCGCGCCGCTTTGCCGCTGTTTGATTTCCTCGTTTGACAGCTGCCGTAAACCGCCGATGTGTAAATCGAGGAATCTGAAGCCCAGCCAGCTGGCCATAAGATGAAAATCGCCATTGAGCTGCACTGGTGGCGGCAGCTCGCAATAAATCTTGGAGAAACCGATCTCTTCGCGGCCTGTGAGAATCGGATCGGTCAGATTCTCCCACAATACGGTGAGGAAGCTGCCGCGGACGCGGTCGATTTCGCCCTCAAACCGTACGGGAAATGACAGGCCCAGGACGTTATAGCCGCGGCCCGCAAGCCACTCGATCGCCGTCATGTGGTTGGTGGACACGGTGACGATCGGCTCGCCGTCAAGAGCGAATCCCGGCGGCAGAAAGGCTTCCAACTGATTCGCGTTGGTGAGGAAGCTTAGGCTGTAGGCGGTTCCGTAGGGGTTGTCGATGCACTCGAATTTGCGGCCGTCGGGTCCCTGCCTGGGCCCGGTGCGCGGGCCAAAGTGGGTGGGCATCCGATACATCTTGTTGGGATCAAGAGGGTAGGGCATGTTCTTTTCCTTTGATTAAAGAACCGGTTACATTTTCTGAGCAGGTGTGTCGCTCGTCGCAATCGGCGGGCTCAAATGAATGAGAAGATAACCGAGCAAACCATACAATGCGGCGGCGAAGATTTGAAAGCCATGCAGCAGAAAGCCGGTGGCGGTAGCCTCGGCATCGGGCATGCCAGCAAATTGTTTCAGACTGAAACTCCAAGCCAGTTCCACTGCGCCGAATCCGCTAACGGTGAAGGGAAAGGCGGATCCAAACATGCCGAGGCTGATTATGGCGATGAACGACGGCAATTCCACATCGACGCCCAAAGCGCGCAGCAAAATGTAATTGGTGAGAAATGATGACGTATAGGTGAAGCAAGTCGTGAAGAGCGCCGCCAGGAAAAGACGTGGCTGCCGGATTCGGTCCATCTCATCGGCAAGCTGACTTAAACGAGAACTCACCCGGTCCGCGAATCGGTCGCGCCGCCCGTCTGCGGCTCGGATCAGGGGCCGCAGAATTTTCAGTAGGGTCCTAATCACCGGTCCGCCAAAATAGAGCGCGACGACGCTCACGACGAAAGTGACCGCGATCACCAACAGAAGCTCATCACGTTGCGCCGCCAGTTGCTCGGCGCTCGCCAGTATGCTGGAGGCGAAGACCATAATGATGATGAGCAGCTCCAAAACGCGGGCGCCGAAAAGGCTGCTCACACCTTCTTCCATCGAATAATTCAGCCGTGAGCGCAGCAAGACAACGTAAGACAGCTCGCCCAGTTTGAAGGGCAGGGCGCGCACCAGAAAATTGTGATAGAGCGTGATCGGTATCAGGATGCGCCAGGGCGAATCACGCTTGTCGAGCAAGATGCGAAAACGCAGGGCGCGAAACAAGTTCAGCGCCAGATAAGCCAGCAGCGCGCCAATCCAGCCGGATACAGCGATACGCGCGAGCAATTGATCGAAGTCCGCCCAATGCACCCGCCCGACCAAATCCGTCAATAGCGCGACCGTGATCACGACGCTGGCGATGCGAATCAGCAACTGCCGGCGCTTACCGGCTGAATCCTTAGCGTCCACGAGTCTTTCGCTGCCGTCTGCCATGTGGGGCGCTCAGTCCAGTTGATACCAATGTGATAGATCACGATCCAGCAGCGTGCTGAGGGCGTCGATCTCGGATTCCAGCTCGCTTGCCAGGCGCTGGCGCAGCTCTGTAGTCAATGGCGAACGTCTTTCGTACTTGGTATATACGGCGATTACGCCTTGCACCGCCCGCGTTCGGTAAGCGTAAGGCACCAGCGAATGTGTAGTCGCCAGGTAGGTCAGCCGATCTTTCAGCAGCATCAACGAAAATCCGCCGCCGACGATGAGCTTTTGCAGCCACTCAAGGCGCACTTCCTTGTTTGGATTGCGGACGTCAAAGGTTATGTCGTAATTGGCGTCCACTTCCAGGAAGTCAACGACGGCGCGGAATGTAGCCGGCGTATCGGCGCGGAAATCGTCAAAGATGATGACCAGCACATTCTCCCGGCCGAAGCGCTCGAAATAGCGCGGCGCTTGATCCACAAAGCGAGCCATATCGCGATAGTACAAGCCTGTGATGCAGTGGGCGGCGCGCCGGATTCGCCTCCCCGCTCGCCGGTCCGCTTCCGCCGCCAGCGCCTCCTCAAAGCTTTCGATCTGCTCATTGCCGCTGTAGCGAAATTGCGACCACATCGAATACATCATATCGATCGGGTTGCGCAGCATGATGATGATCTTTGCCGCCGGATCGTAAGCGTGGATTTCGTCCGCGGCGCGCGCGCTGGCCAAATACCAGGGCGACGATTCGCCGATGCGCTTTTCGCCGCGAGCATCGCGAAAGAGCTTCAAATAACGATCAGGCTTGCCGCGGAATTGGCGAAAGCGCGAGCCCTCCAGGTCGGAACCAAAGAAATGCGGCTCCTTGAAGAAGGGCATGAAAACATCGGGGTGGCGCTGCAGATATTCGTGTAGGGAAGTTGTGCCGCATTTTGGCGCGCCAACGATGAAGAAATTCGGCTTAGCTCTGTCGCCAAGCATGGCGGAACGAAACGCGCCCGCTGGATGCGCCATAGGCTGTCGCGATATCCCCGGATTCGATACCAGTGGATTATAGTCCATAACGCCCGAGTCGGTAGCCCGCTGTAGAGATCTTGGTCGCAGCTCCGTTGCGCTAATCACTGCCCGTCCAAGTTAGTGCCGAGCAGCAGGAAAATTTGTTAATCTAGTAGATGCAAGTGCAGTGAGCGAGATACCGGAGCGTCTTATGGCGAAGAAGAAGTCAGCCAAAGCTGACCGTCCTCCACGGTTGAAGCGGAAATTCTACGAAAAGGAATTGGTCCGCTTGCAGTTTGAGTTGGTCAAGTGGCAGTACTGGATCAAGCACAACGATATGCGCGTCATGATCACTTTTGACGGGCGCGACGCGGCCGGCAAGGGCGGCACGATCAAGCGAATTATGGCGCCGCTGCAACCGCGCGATATCCGGCTGGTTGCGCTTAGTAAGCCATCGGATCGCGAACAGACCCAATGGTATTTCCAGCGTTACGTGACGCATTTGCCGGCAGCGGGCGAGATTGTGCTCTTCGACCGCAGCTGGTATAACCGCGCCACTGTCGAGCGGGTGATGGGCTTTTGCAGCGACCGCGAATACTGGGACTTCCTGCGCGATGCGCCGAATTTCGAGCGGCTGCTGATCCATGACGGAATCATCTTGCTGAAATACTGGCTGTCGGTGGATGATGACGAGCAGGAGCGCCGCTTTCAGGCAAGAGCAGCCAACCCAGCGCGGCGCTGGAAGCTCAGCCCGATTGACATCGAGGGACGCAACCGCTGGGTAGAATATTCGCGGGCGAAAGACGCGATGATCGAATGGACGGACATCCCCGAGTCACGCTGGCGGCAAGTGAATTCCAACGACAAGCGGCGTCTGCGTCTCAATGTCATCCGCGATATCCTGGCTGCCATCCCGTATGAGAATGTCATACCGGGTCCCACGCAGTTGCCATCGGCGCCGCCGCAGGAAGATTACATCGTGCGTCCTTTGCAAGAATCGCATTATATTGTTAAGGATTATTACGCCGACAGGTAAGCGACGGCATCACCGGATTGGCTCGCCCTTGCGTTATTTCTTGCCCGTAGCCAGCTTCCGGCGCGTTTCACGCAGGGCGATGGCGGGCAGAGCCGGGGCATTCGCGTCGATGTAGGCAGAGATTGCGTCGCGGTGCTGTTTGATGCCCTTGCGCAGGAGCCAGGAGATCGCCTTGGTGATGCGCCCGTCCTTTTCGCTTTTGAGACGATCGATCAGTTCAAGAGACAAGTCCAAGATGCGGGCGTCGTCCGTCTGCGAGATCGGCGCGGTCAGCAAGACGAGCGCGGCGCGGCGCTTGTTCGCGTTGGCGTCGCGGGCCAGCGATTCGAGCAGAGCGGACCAGCCGCTCCAGTCCGCCAACAGGTCATTATCGCTGAAAACGGTCTGACAGGTGCTATCAACCTCAGCCCAGCCATTCAGGCAGCCGAGCCAGGCATCCAGTTGCGCCAGCGGCAGCTGACGGCGGTAGCGCGGGAACTTGCGGAATAGCGTCCGCGGCGCGCAGCGTTCTTCGTAAGATTCGCCATAATATAGCGCATCAATCAGCGCCAGCCAGTCTTCGTAGCTGAGATCTTTATGCGCGGCGATGAAATCAAGAATGATCGCGCGGCTCTGCTCGTTCTTCAGTCCATACCAAAGGCGTTTTGTGCCCAGGTGTTCGGGGCGCTGCTTGACATCGCCGCGCCCGGGGACGGTGGACTGAATTTGGCGCAGAATCGCTTGGTGGTGTGGGTTCACGTCGAGACAAACTGGGGGTGCAATGCGGGCGACCTGATAGGTCGCCCCTACAATCAGATAATGCGCGGATTACAGCAGCTGCTTGAGCGGGATGTTGCGGCGCTTGAGGAACTCCATGAAGCCGATCTTGTCGATGGTCTTGATTTCCTTCGCCGTGATTTTGACGCGCACCCAGCGATCGAGTTCGGGCACGTAGATGCGTTTATTCTGCAGGTTCGGCTTGAATTGCCGCTTGACGGTGTTGAAGGATTTACTGCGCGATTGGCCGAAGAGCGGCTTGGTGCCGGTGATTTTGCGTTTGCCGGGCATGGAATTGCTCCCGTTATCAATATGAGCATGGGATTATACACCATGCGTCGCCGATGTCGAGGGGGCATTGGCAACAGAATTTGCCGGAGCCGACGTGTGGGCCCAGACGAACATGAGGCGAATGTGGCAGGAAACAGCAGGTCTGGGGCGACTTGATGGTCGCGGGTTTACATTGCGAGTCAGGCCTGTCCCGTCATGTACGTTCTTAATATGCGCAGATCTTCGTCCGAAGGGAATAGCAGAAGTCTGACTATTCTGGCGAGAAACGCATTTATCATGGAAATCGCCAGTCGTACTGGAGGTACGAGCAGAACATTATTACTATCAATCTGGGGTGGACTTTGGTAGGAGTTGTTGAATCGAATCTTGCCCGGCTCTCTTCCAAAGAGATTGTGCCCAAATCCATTTCTTAGCAGATTGTACATGGCATCAGCAGAGCCGGATTCAATCTTCGGAAACATAGCTTTCAGCCCGTCTTTGTATCGGTTCTCCGGATTCTGACGCTTAGTGTTTTCAAGCCAGTACATTGTTTCTGGGGCCGGATTTATGTCCATAAGTATTGCAAAGTTGTTGTCTTCTCTATTGTCGTTGATTCTGTTGATGAGAGGGATTTCCCACCAACTGCTCAGCGTATAGATGAAATAGCGCAATAGATCATAATCATCGAGTTGGTCGAGAATAGGATCGCCGTGTACAGGCAAGTAGCGAACTCCCGCAATGTGCTGCGTGATGTCCAAGAGGCTCAGCGATACCGCGCGCCCTTGAAGCCACTCGTCTTCACGGTCGCTTCGAATGATGTAGTCGTGAGCCATATATCAAGCAGCTTGCGCGGCAATCAGGGTCAGTATGGCTTGTGAGAACTGGTGGGGGACTTCAAGATTTCTTAGCATGGCGCTAACGGTATCGGTAGAGATATCACGGTACTTGATGCGCATCTTAAGCTCAGGATAGCTCAACAGAGCATCCACATCGGAGGTGTCCTGCAACCTAGTCCATGTAAGGACGAGATAATCGTCCTCAATGCCAAAATCGAAATTGTAGGCTTTGGGTTTCATTGTTCTTGCCCCCGTCAAAGTCGTAGCTGGCGACTGTATCGCCTATGATAGCATGGCTTAGCGGCGAGAATCGAGAGACATTGTATATAAGCCGTGGCTCGCATTTGCTATCATTGCTCCATGCGCGTCCGAACGATCCAGGCCAAGTCCATCCTCAGTCCGCAGAAGCGCGGCTTCCTCACTTCTGGCGAGCGCCCCTACACCCACAGCCTCTCTTGGGCGGCCGGCTGCGGCTACGGCAAGCTCTATTGCGGCGCCTACTGCTACGCCCAGATGCTGCCCAATTGGCATTTCGGGCGGCGCGAAGGCGAGACTTGGGGCGATGCGCTGATCGTCAAGGAGAACGCGCCCGAATTGCTCGAGACACAGTTGGCGCGGGCGCGGAATCGGCCCGAGATGCGCATCTTCATGAGCCCGGTCACCGATCCCTACCAGCCGATCGAGCGCAAACTGCGGCTGACGCGGCGCTGCCTCGAAGTCTTCGCGCGCTACGACGATCTGGACCTGCTGCTGATTCAAACACGGGGACCGGCCGTCGTCGAGGACTTCGATTTAATCGCGGCGATTCCCTATACCTGGCTGGGCATGACGATCGAAACCGACCGCCATGACGCGCCTTATGGTCCGACGAAGTCGCAGGTGGAGCGGCGCCTGAACGCGGTGAAGCTGGCGGTGGCGCGCGGCGTAAGGACGCAAATCGCCGTTTCGCCCTGCTTGCCTTATTCAGACGCCTTTGCCGAGCGACTGCTGGATACGGGCGCCCAGCGCATCGTCATCGATACCTTCGCCATCGGTGATGGCAGCCGCGGGCGACGCACGGGGAAGAGCCCCTTCGCGGCGCTGGCTGATTACGACTGGCGCGATGACGACATCGCCATCAGTTTGTATCACCAGTTGAGCGCCTATCACGATGGCGTGGCATGGAGCGGGGAAGGTTTTGCTGGGATTCCAACCCGAAAGCGCGACTTGCTTTGAACCTTTCGGGCGCCTGCATGGCTCTTTAGGGTGTAGGCTCAAAGAAAGGAGCGCTTATGGAAGAATTGACCGGGCTGATTGTCGCCGCGCGAAAGGGCGACAACGAAGCCTATGAGGCAGTGGTGCGGCGTTTTCAGGATCTGGCGGTCGGCTACGCCTATGCCCTGCTCGGCGATTGGCAGGAAGCGGAAGACGCGGCGCAGGAGGCTTTCATCGCCGCCTGGATTGGCTTGATCAAGCTGCGTGACGAAGCCGCTTTCCCCGGCTGGTTCCGGCGGATTGTCTATACACAGGCGCATCGACGGCTGCGCTTGAGGCGGCCCGAGCTGGTCTCTTTGGAGCAGGTCGCCGAGATCGCCGTGGGCGGCGCCGAGCCGCTGATGGTGGCGGAGGAAATCGCCAGCGCCTTGGATGCCTTGCCGGAGGCGCAGCGCACGGTAACGCTGCTGCATTACATGAACGATTTCCGCCAGCATGAGATCGCCGCTTTTTTGGATATTCCTCTAGGCACAGTCAAGTCGCGCCTGTATCACGCGCGCAAACAGATGAAGGAAAGTTTGATGGACTTGAGCGACATACCAACACAGCGTCCCTCGCGGGACGGTCAATTCACCGAGAAAGTCATGCGGCTGTTTGACGCGGCAAAGACTGGCGACGGCGCCCTCGTAAATTCCCTGCTGGACCAGGACAGCCGTTTGGCCAACGCCAGCGGATATGTGCGCACTTCGCTCTGGGGCGCGGACGCGCAGGCGCTGCATGTGGCGGTGATGCACGGCCGCAAGGACATCGTCGATCTGCTGCTGGCGCATGGCGCCGATATCAACGCGCGCGACGAGAAGTACCGCTTCAACGCCCTGATTCACGCCATCGATTTAGCCGATTTCATGCCGGAATACGCGGCGCTGGGCATGGTCGATTTTCTGCTGGAGCGGGGCGCGGAGAAGGACGTCTGGGCTTGCGCCTGGCTGGGCGATGGGGCGGGCGTCAGAGAGCGCCTCGACCAGAACCCCGGCTTGGTCAATGAGATTGGACCGGGTCCCAGTACGCTGCTTTCATTCTGCCGCGATGTCGACTCGATTCGGTTTTATCTGGATTATGGCGCCGACCCGCTGCGTGAGTATGAACGCTCGGGCAAATATGGGCGCACGACGCCGTTGCGCGATATCGCTTATCGCCGCAATTATCAGGCGACGCGCTATCTCCTGGATCATCTGGGTTGGGCGGTCGATATCTTTTGGGCGAGCATCATGGGTGATGGCGAGCGTCTGCGGGCGCTGCTCGCGGCCGATGGCCGGCTGACGCGCGCTGCCACTTCGCCAGATCATGTTTTGGGCGCTGGCTTGAGCCCGCTGCATCTGGCGGCCCAGGGCGGGCATATTGATGTGATGAACGCGCTGCTGGCAGCAGGCGCCGATGTCAACGCGCGCGACCATATCGGTCGTACGCCGCTGCACTTCGCCATCTGCTTTGGTCCCAAGGAGTTCCTCGACCCGCTGCCGGATCTGACGGAAGCGGCGCAAGATATTGGCGTTTATCGACTGTTGACCGAAGTTCCACAATTCCTCGTGGAAAGGGGCGCTGATTTGCGCGCCCGCGAGTCGCAGTCGGACAGGACGCCGCTGGAACTGGCGATGTCGCCTTTCGAGGACGAGACCGATCGGGGCGAGGTCATCGCGCTGCTCAAGGCGGCCGGCGCTGCTTGACGCTTTCCATCACAGTCGATTGCATGTCACAGCGCGGCACACGCAAAAACCCAAATACACAGAAATCTGAATGTAGGGGCGAGCCGGTGGCTCGCCCGTGTCTGGACTCTTGTTCAGTGCGAGCGACGCAAGGCGCGTCCCTACATGGATCCTCGGAAGATCGGCTCAGCGCATCGGACGATAGTAATCGCTGGTCGCTAGAAGAAAGCGTCTATCTCTTTGTACTGGCTTTAGAGCGCTGGCTTGAGCTTGCGCTTTCTTTTGCTTACCAAGACGTAGAGCCAGAAGAGGACGGTACCGATGAAGGAGATCAACGTGCCGAGCAGGAAGAGGTCGCGGAAGGCGAAGGCGGTCAATAGCAAGCCGCCGCCCAGCGCCATCATCGCGAAGCTCAAACCGGCGGCCGCTTCGCCCGTGCCCGCCATCAAGGCTTGATGCTTGCGCGGCACCAGGTCAAGGATATAGACGATGAAGGCGGTGTAGCGGACGGACATCATGCTGATCGCGCCGATATAACCGAAGGAAGCCGCCAGCCAGTGCTCCACCAGCGCCATCGGGATCAGGCATAGCGTCGCCACCATCGATGACCAAATGACGACCCGGATATTGCCCCAACGGCCGACGAGATACGGCGTCACCAGCGCCGTCGGGACTCCGGTTAAGCGGCCGATGGCAGCCATCGCGCCGATCAGCGCGGTTGAGACCGCCAGCTGCTGGTCCATGTACACATTGAAATAAACCATCGCCGTTGCCGAACCCGCCACCTGGAACAGGCGAATCACGGTCATGATGACGATCAGCATGAATACCGATGCCGCCCAGCCACCGCCAGCTCCATTCCGCTCCGCCGCGATCTCCGCCGTTGCCGACGGGGACCTTGGCGGCAGGGGGCGAATGCGCAGTGACAGAAAGGCAGTGAGCGCCAGGATTAGGACAGCTAGGGCAAAGGTGATGCGATAGGGCTGGGAATCATCCAGCGTCCAACCAGCCATCCCCGCAATGGCGCCCGGCAGCAGCCCACCGATGAGGCTGCCGGCGAAACCGGCCAAGGACCAATGCGCCGCTTTGAGGGCGAAGGCGTGGTGTTTGTAGGCATCATCCACCACGTTGATCAGGAAGGGCGCGCCGTTGACGAAAACAAAGGCGAATCCGCCAAACATCAGGGCGGGCGGGACGACAAAGGCTGCCTCGCGCCAACCCGGCGGCAGCCACTCCACCATTGGCAGCAATAGCCCGCCGGCGAGGCAGGCGAAGGCGCCAAACTTCATCAGCGCGGTGGTGGACATGCGTGAACCCAGGATGCCGGCCGGCAGGCTGGCTAAACCGAAGGTCAGCAAGCCAACCGCGTTTACCAGCCCGATGAACTCGGTGCCGTAACCCAGGCGCAGCAGGTAGAGATTGAGCAGCACGGAAACGAGGCCATCGGCGACGAAGGTCAAACCGACGATGACGGCAAAGAATAGGCGCGCCTGCGGGTTAAGCGCGCGCAGGGGGTTGATGACTTGGGCGATCACCGCTCCTCAACCCCTCCTTATTTCCTGGTCTATGGCATTCGGACGACTGCCGACCGCTTAGGCGCTAAAGTGAATGGTCACGGCGCGGGGCGCCCGCTTACATGCCCAATCAAGACGAATACCCTTTAGTTACTCTACAATCTCGAAAATGGCTTCAATTTCGACGGCGAAGCCATTGGGCAGGGATGCGAAGCCGAGGGCGCTGCGGGCGTGCAGCTCGCCATCGTAGAGCTCCCAGAACAATTCCGAAGCGCCGTTGATGACCAGATGCTGATCGGTGAATTCGGGCATGGAATTGACGCAACCCAGCAGCTTGCGCAGTCGCAGCTTGTCGACCGAGCCGGTGACGGTGTAGGCCGCTTTTAGCAGATCGATGGCGCAGACGCGCGCCGCTTCTTTGCCGGTTTCTATATCCACCTCGCGACCGAGCTTGCCGACGTAGCCGGTGGAGACGTGGCCCGAACAGTAAACGGTGGCGCCGATGCGCGTCGCCGGCGCCAGCGTCGCTGATGGCGTGAAGTCCTCGATATCGATGCCCATCGTCTTGACTTTGTCGTCGAGTGACATTTGCAGTCCTCCAGAAAGCTGAATGCTGATTGAGGTAGTGCGAGGATTATAGGCGCGTCGCGGGGCTGCGCCATACCCAAAAGGCGAGTTGCCGCGCCCGCATAGCAGAACACCCGCAGGGTCGCCCGCGAAAGCGCAAAAAATTTTAGGGGCGACTGACCCGTTGTGTCAGCGGCCCGCGTCTACGCCACCTATGCGCCCTACGCTACCCTCGGCTCGCCCACCCCGAACGAACTTCGCCCTCCCGCCCCTGCAAATTCTATTTCAGGCGGATTCGGCGCAATAGTTGCGAAAAACTGGGGACGCGATATCGTCACCCCGCCGCGCTTCGCCGGGCTGAACAATTATGAGTACATGTTCGGCGACCGCCTATTCTGGAAATCCATCGAGAACACACTTTATTACACCGTCATCTTTGTACCGATTGCCATTGCCGGTTCGCTGGGTTTGGCTTTGCTGCTCAATCAGCAGATCGCGGGACGAGTCGCTTTGCGCACGCTCTACTTTCTGCCATCGGTCACGCCGGTGGTGGCGGCCGCTTTCCTCTGGCTTTGGATCTTCCAGCCGCAGATCGGCTTGATGAACAGCATCATATCGGCGCTTGGCTTCGGCAATGGTCCGCTCTGGCTGGGGCACCCCGGCTCATCCAAACCGGCGCTGATCATCATCAGCTTGTGGGGCGCCCTGGGCGGCAATACCATGCTAATTTTCCTGGCGGCGCTGCAAGGCATCCCCAAAGAACTCTATGAATCGGCTGATATCGACGGCGCTGGCGGCGTGGGCAAGTTTCGCTATATCACCGTGCCGAGCATTTCGCCGGTCATCCTATTCAACACCGTGCTCGGCGTGATCGGCGCGCTGCAGATGTTCACGCTGGCTTATGTCGCCAGCAGCGGCCGGCAGCAGCAGTTTTCCCCCGGCGGCCCGCTAAATTCGACCCTGTTCTACGTCTTGCATTTGTATAACAGCGCCTTTGACTTTTGGGAGATGGGCTACGCCTCGGCGCTGGCTTGGGTTTTCTTTGTCATCGTGCTGGCGATCACCGCTTTTCAACTGTGGACATCCCGCCGTTGGGTCTACTACGAAGGGGAGGACGGTTAGATCCGTGTGGAAATGAGCCTTCTTAGAACGAAATCTGTAGAGGCGAGACTTGTCTCGCCCTCCCGCGACCCCATACCCTCAGTGGGCGAGTCGCCGCCTCGCCCCTACGAAGCGCAATCCGGGGCGGGCGCGTCGTCAAGGAGTCCGCGGCCGTGCTGAGTGAGTTGTTGCCCGCCTGGCGGGTGAAGCGAATCATCCGCTATGTTCTGCTTTATATCGTCGCCTATGGGCTGACGATCATATTCGCGCTGCCCTTTTTGTGGGCGGTCTCATCATCCTTGAAACCAGTCAACGAACTGTTTCTTTGGCCGCCGCAACTGATTCCCAAAACCTGGCGTTTCGAAAACTATGTGGAAATCTGGCATGTGGCGCCGCTGGCGCGTTTCTTTGTTAACACCGTATTCGTAACCGTATTTTCTGTTTCGGGACGCATTCTATCGGCGGCATTAGTCGCTTATGGCTTCGCGCGCTTCCGCTTTCCTTTCCGCAACGTCCTCTTCTTGCTGCTGCTGAGCACCTTGATGCTGCCCTATCAGGTCACGATCATTCCGACATTCCTGCTCTTCAAAGCTTTTGGCTGGCTGGACACCTACAATCCCTTGATCATCCCCAATTGGTTCGGCGGCGGCGCCTTCGCGATTTTCTTGTTTCGGCAGTTCTTCTTGACCATCCCCAAAGACCTGGACGAAGCGGCCAAAATTGACGGGGCGAATACGCTCTGGATCTTCATTCGCATCATCCTGCCGCTCTCGAAGCCAGTGGTGATCACCATGGTCGTCATCGGTTTCCTGGAATCCTGGAACGACTTCTTCGGTCCACTGATTTATTTGAATACGCCGGAGAAATACACGCTGTCGCTGGGCTTGGCGAACTTCCAGCGGGTTGTCTCCGCCGGCGGCCAAGCGACCGAGCATCTGCTGATGGCGGCCTCGATGGTTATGACTTTGCCCAGCATCTTGGTCTTCATGCTTTTGCAGCGCTATTATATTCAAGGGGTCGTCATTTCTTCGGGCAGCAAATGAGCGCGGGCGGTCATTCATCCAGCGCGCTGTTCGCCGGCTGGCGCAAAACAGTTTGCAAAAGGGCGAGCAAAAAAGGGGTTTCGTACGGGCGAGGTCGTGTAGACACTGACCGGCGCCGACGGCTCGCCCCTACAATGCGCTTATAGTTATAGGGAATCCCATCGCACATGGAGAATCTAAGCGTACTCTTCACCGGACCCGGCCGCGTCGAAACACAGACGATAGACGACGATATCGGCCAGCTGCGCACGCATGATGTGCTCGTCCGAACCCGCTATTCGCTGATCAGCGCCGCCACCGAGCTCGCTTGCCTTTCGGGCAGCCAAGCCTGGTTTCCCTTTCCCGGCACGCCAGGCTACGCCGCCGTTGGTGAAGTCCTTGAGGTGGGCGCCGAGATAAGTGCGGTTGCTCCGGGCGACATCGTGCACTTCTGGGGCGGGCATAAACAGTTCAACCTGATCGACACGAGCCGGCCTCAGTCGATTTGCCTCAAGGCGCCGGCGGACTTGCCGCTGGAGTTGGCGCCCTTCACGCGCATGGCCATTATCGCGATGACATCGCTGCGCATATCGAATATCGAACTGGGCGATTATGTGGGCGTGGTCGGGCTGGGCACGGTTGGCAATTTCGCCGCGCAGTTGGCGCGCTTGCAGGGCGGAACCGTGATCGGGCTAGATTTGAACGAAGGCCGAGTCGAGCGCGCGCTAGCCAGTGGCATTCCCCATGCGCTGGTGGGCGACGGTACATCGGTGGCGGAGGAGGTGCGCGAGATCACCGGCGGGGAGGGGGTGTCGACGCTGATCGAGGCGACCGGCGTGCCAGCGGCGCTGCCGCCAGCGCTGCCGCTTGTGGGTCGCTATGGCGAAGTCATCCTGCTGGGTACGCCGCGCGGCGTCTTCGAGACCGACTTGACCAGCAGCGTGCTCGACTACATTCATCTGCACGGACACGGCAATATCACCTTCAAAGGCGCGCATGAGTGGCGCTATCCAGTTGCGCGCGATCCCTTCGTCAAACATTCGATGGAGCGCAACTCCGAGATCGCGATGGAGCTGATTCGTTCTGGCGCGCTCAAGGTGGCGCCGCTCCATACGCATACGCTGTCGCCGGCCGAAGCCGAGACCGCCTACCGCGGCTTGCAGCATGAAAAAGAGACCTACGTCGGCGTCCTCTTTGACTGGGCGAATGTGTAAACCCTTGCCTGCGATAGCGAACGCGCCCTAAACCTTGAAGAACAAGAGCATCGTTTTCACCGGCTGCGATCAAGCCGAAGTGCAAGTCTTGGAGGAAAACCTCGAACAACTCCGGGCGCATGAAGTGCTGGTCAGAACTGCTTATTCACTCGTCAGCGCGGGCACTGAACTCACCTGTTTAGCCGGTGGCGAGTCCTGGTTTTCCTTCCCATCAACGCCCGGTTACACCTCGGTCGGCGAGGTAGTGCAAGTTGGAAATCGGGTTGCCGCGGTTAGTCCAGGCGATATGGTTTATACCTGGGGCGGACACAGGCAGTACAATCGCATCAACTTGGCCGAGCGCGGATCGATTTGCCTGCCCGTGCCCGCCGGCATTGACTTGCCGCTGGTTCCCTTCACCCGATTGATAACGATTGCGCTGACGGCGCTTCGTGTCTCAGATATTGAACTGGGCGATTTTGTGGCGGTGATCGGCTTGGGACTGGTCGGCAATTTTGCCGCTCAACTGGCGCGTCTGCAGGGCGGCAGCGTGATCGCGCTGGACCATAACCCAGGCCGTGTTGCGCTTGTGGCGGAATGCGGCGTCGGGAGCGCGTTAGTCATGGAAGGATCAACCGTAGCTGGAGAAGTTGATGAGATAACGGATGGCCGAGGTGTAACGACGCTGATTGAAGCGAGCGGAAGACCCGGGGCGTTGCTGGATGGCTTGCCACTCGTCGGCCGCTACGGTGAGGTGATACTCGTAGGCATCGTGCGTGGAGAGTATCAAGCGAATCTCACTGATGTGCTCGATTATATCCACCTGGACCCGCAAGGCAATTTAACTTTCAAGGGCGCGCATGAGTGGCGCTATCCGGTGGCGCGGGATCCATATGTGAAACATTCGATTGTGCGCAATTCGGAGATCGCACTGGAATTGATCCGCTCCGGCGTGTTGCAGGTGGCGCCGCTGCTAACGCATACGCTGTCGCCGGATGATGCCGCCAGCGCCTATCATGGCTTGAAGAGCAGCAAGAACGAGTATATTGGAGTCGTTTTCGATTGGACGGGCGTATAGGGAATCGGTGAAACGGACACTGGCTTGATTCGCCACTCAGCCATCGCGCATCATGCTGCTTGAGCCGGCAGCGTTTTCAAGGTCGTTTAGCAGCGCCGCAATAGCCTGTTGCAGCGCTGGAAGATCTTCTTGCGCGAATCTCCAAACCAGATCAAGTCGAACTCTGTCATATTGGTGAATCAAGATGTCACGAAAACCGGCAAAATCGCTCCAGGCAACGTCGGGATGCTGCGCCAGTAGTGTCGAGTCCAAGCGCTTGACGATTTCGCCAATCACCTCGAAGCTTCGTATGACGCCATCCTGGTGCAGCTCTGATGCAAGAAAGGCAGCGCGCCCGTCAGCGGTATATCTGTCGATGCGCCGGATACGATCGAGAATATCGCGGCAATAGATGTGTTGGTATCGGGTCACAAAGGCTGGGCTTCCCTCGTAATCGTATCGCGCAATTCCGGCCTGAGAGATCGGCGATCAACCACCTCGACGCGACGTCCCAGCAGTTGCTGCAAGCCCTGTGTTAGGCGGATGTGGTCACGCAGACTATAGTCCGGCTCAAAATCAACCAGAAAATCGATATCGCTATTCAACCCCAAAGCTCCGCGCAGAAGCGATCCAAACACGGCAATCTTGCGCGCGCGATGTTGCAGTGCGAGCGCTATGATTTGCTCGCGCTGCTGGCGAAGGTCGTCAAGGGAATGAATTGCTTCACTAGGCATCTTTCGTAGCCAAACGACTATCGTTGATGAGACCGTAAACGTTCCTATTGTAATCGAAAAACTGTCAGTTGAGTCATGTATAGAGGTGTCGGACCGCTCATTCCCCCCGCAGGCGCGGATCGAGGATATCGCGCAAGCCATCGCCGATGAAGTTGAAAGCCATCACCAGGCTGGCAATCGCCAGGCCGGGGAAGAGCCACATCCACCAATGATCAAAGAAGTCGATGCCGATACTGACCATCCGCCCCCATTCCGGCGAAGAGGGCTCCGGGCCCAAGCCGATGAAACTTAGCGCGGCGAAACTGATGACGGCGGTGCCAATATCGAGTGTGGCGAGGATGACGGCCGGGGCGATGCAGTTGGGCAAGATGGTGCGGAACAAGACGTACGCTCCCCCAGCGCCCGCGCTGTGAGCGGCTTCGACATATTCTTGTGATTTGACTTCGAGCACGAGCCCGCGCAAGATTCTGGCGTAGCGGGGCCACCAGACCGCGCTCAGCGCCAGCACGGCATTACGGATATCAGGACCAAGAGCAGCGGTGACCGCCATCGCCAAAATGATAAAGGGGAAAGCCATGAAGAGCTCGGTCAGTCGCATGAGCGATTCGTCGACCAGCCCGCCGGCGTAACCAGCGATCGCGCCAATGATGACGCCGAGCGTGCTGCCGATGACGATCACCGACAAGCCCGCCGGAATGGTAATCCGCGAGCCCCAGAGGACACGACTGAAGATATCGCGCCCCAGCTCGTCCGAGCCCATGAAAAACAGCTCGCCAGGCGCCTGCAAACGGTTCATCAGGTCCTGCTTCAAGGGCTCGACCGGGGCAATCGTGGGCGCGGTGAAGGCGACCAGGATCCAGAGAATGGCGACGACAATTCCAAGCGAGACCAGCGGGTTGCGACGCAGATGATAACGCGCCAGTTGCAACCGGCTAGGCGACTCGAATTCGTGGGTCGAGGAAGAAATAGAGGATATCGACGACAAAATTAACTCCGACATAAATGAAGGCGAAGAGCAGGCTGACGCCCATGATGGCTGGGAAATCTTGCGAAGTGCTGGCGCGGAACATATAAAAGCCGATGCCCGGGTAGGCGAAGATTGACTCAATCAAGATCGAGCCAACCAGCAAATTGCCGTAGGACAGACCGATGACCGTCACCACGGGAATCAGCGAGTTGCGCATGCCGTGAATGCCGATGACATAGCGCTCGCGCAAACCCTTGGCGCGGGCGGTGCGCATATAATCTTGATTCAAGACCTCCAGCAAGGACGAGCGGGTGATGCGCGAGATGATGCCGCTGATATAAAGCGCCAGCGTCAGCGCCGGCAGGATGAGATGGGAGAGCGCGTTGTTGAAGGTCTTCCAGTCGCCGTTGAGCAGGGCGTCGATGGTGAACATGCCAGTGACGGTGGGTGGCGGCCGCAGCAGAACATGCAGCCTGCCGGGACCAGCGGCGATACCCAGCTGGGCATAAAACACGTTTAGGAAAATGAGCGCGATCAGAAATACGGGAAAGCTGACACCGATCAAAGCGATGACGCGCGCGATGTAGTCGGCCCAGGTGTCCTTCCAAATGGCGGAGACCAGCCCCAGCCCAACGCCAAGCGCGACACCGTATATAATGCCAAGCGTCGCCAACTCGATGGTGGCGGGCAGGCGTTTGGCGATATCTTCGGATACCGGCTTGCGCCATTTGATTGAGAGGCCCATATCGCCCTGCAGCAGGTTGCCGAGATAGGTCAGGTACTGCTCGTGCAAGGGTTTGTCCAAGCCCCATTTCTTGCGGAAAGCGGCGATGGTGTCTTCATCGTTGAGCGCGTTGGGCGGCAGGTTGGCGACAATGGGGTCAGCTGGAATGGCGTTGGCGATGATGAATGCGACCAAAGTTATACCCAGCAGGATGGGAATCACCAGTAGCAAGCGGCGGACGAAATAACGGATGAAACTCATGAGCAATCTCGGGTTGCCAGCAGTAGTGGAACGAATGGTAGTGTAACACGTACTGCACCTTGGATAAAATCTCCGTCTGATTTACGGTGGCTGACCCTAAACTGCAAATCCCGAAATCGCCCGTACGCACACGCTCGTGGGTGTTCCACCAGGGCGAGGCATTGGCGCGCCTGTTCGCACATAATTGGTCAAAACATAAAGGGCGAGCCGTCGGCCCGCCCTTGTATCTGCCTGCCAATTGATCGGCTTACATCGCGCGGCTCAAAATCTGGACATCCAGGAGCCAGTGCGGGTGCCAAATATAGCCCTGCAGGTCGGAGCGGTAGGCGGTCGCGACGTCTGGAACGTTGAAGGGCGCGAAGGGACCATGCTGCATGGTGTATTCTTGCAACATCGTGAAGAGCCTCAGGCGTTCCTCCGGTTCGCTGGTGACCTTGGCCGCGGCGATCGCATCCTGGATTTCTTGCGGCAAACTCTCGAGCTGCCAGTTATTGCGCTCGGTAGCGACCTTGCCAGGCGGCATGAAGCTGAGGAAATCCAGCGAGTCAAGAATATCGGGACCCCAGAGCCAATAACCGACGCCGTGCAGGCCGCTGCGATACTTGTCAAGCGCCACTTGCAACTCGCCCGGCTGCAGCGTCACGTTGATGCCAACTTCCGCCAGGTCGGCTTGGATTTTCTGCGCGTTGGTATTGAAGTCAACGCCGCCAGCGCCAAAGTCGGGATACTCAAGCAGCATATCAAGCCCATCGGGGTATCCGGCTTCAGCCAGCAGTTCGCGCGCTTTGTCCAGATCGCGCGAGAACGCCGCCTCTTCGCCGAGGTTGCCGAAGAAGCCCGCTGTCATGTTCGTCGCTGGCTTAACGCCGCCCCAAAGGGTCTTGTAGCCTTCGTAATCCAAGGCATAACGAACAGCCAACTGAACAGTCGGGTTGGCGAAGGGACCACTATATTGCTCATCAGTGTTCATGATGATGAAGTGAGTCAAGACGCCAGGTCCCCTAAAGATGTTGATGTCCGGATTGCCTTCCAGGGTCGCGACTTGATCCGGGCTAAGATCGAGCGCCAGATCGATATCGCCGGCCTCCAGCGCTGCCTTTTGCGTGGCGCCTTCCGGCATGTGGATAAAGATCACGCGATCGAAGTAGGGCGCGTCACGCCAGTAATTCTCGTTGCGGACCAATTCTGTACGATTCTGCGGCTCCCACAGATCCAGTATATAGGGACCCGAACCGGCCGAGGTGCTGTCCAGATAGGCGCCGGCGGTATCGGTTTCGGCTGCGTCTTCTGCATCGGTGCCGCCGTTGGCGCGGACGACATCAGCATTGGTGATGCTGAACACGCCGCTGGTGATCTCCGACAAGAAGGAGGGCCGCGGCGCAGGCAGCGTGACGGCGACGGTGTCATCGTCTATCGCTTCTACCGCGTCAATGCCATCCGCCAGGAAGGACGGGTTGCCGTCACGGCGCTTCAGGCGGTTCCAGGAAAATACAACATCGTCGGAGTTAACATCATCGCCATTGGCGAAGACGGCATCCGGGTCGAGCGAGAAGGTGTAGACTGTCCCGTCTTCGGAAATCTCCCAACTTGCGGCGAGCAAAGGCAGGATCTCGCCGGCGTTTTCATCGGGGAAGGTAACCAATTGGCTGTAGGTCACGTGATTGACGATATGCGTTGAATGGGTGAAACCATTGGCCGGGTCGTAGGCGTCTGTCTGTTCCTTCCAACCAACGACCAGCACTTTTTCATCTTGCGCCAAGCCCGCGAAGGCGCCGAGCAGCAGCGCCAGCATCGTTAGCAGCGCAAGGAAGTACTTAAAGCGATTCATTTGGATGCTCCTTCAGAACATTCGGAACGGTATAGGTTGTAGCAGAGCGAGTATAACGAAAAGCTCGGAAAGCCGCAATCAGGCGAATCGGGCAAGCTTCAGGGGCGCAGCAGCACCTTGCCCGTCTGCCCCTGGTCGAATAACTCAAATGCTTCAGGCGCGTCATGCAGCGGGAAGCGATGGCTGATCATCTTCGCGACATCTAAGCCGCTGCGCCAAAGGTCAAACATCTCCGGCACTTCGCTCATGAAATAATACCAGCAGCCGACCGCCCAAATCTCGCGCCGGTTGAAATCGCGGCTGGGCGCCAGCAACTCCTCCATCGATTCGCCGTTGAAGACGACGATGCCGCCCCGCCGCACCGAAGCGAAACTGTTGGCAACGCTGGATCGTTTTCCGGCGCAATCGATGACGACATCCGCGCCCTCGCCGTTCGTGAGCTCCATGATGCGCTCAATGAGCGTCTCGTCCGCTTTGATGGTGAGGTCCGCCCCCAAGCGCAGCGCGAAGTCGACGCGATAATCGATGATGTCGACGCCGATAACGCGGCGCCCCAAGTGCGCTTGCATCAGCACATTGCCCAAGCCGATCGGTCCCAAGCCCATGACGACAATCGTATTGATGTCGGCGCGGTCGATCTTCTTGGCGGTATGCCACGGTACGCCCATGCCATCGCCGGTCAAGAGCGTGGCTTCGTCCCAGGGCAAGTCATCGGGCAGCGGACTACAGCAGCGCGCGTGAATGGCGAATCGCTCGGCGTGCATCTGCGAGCGCGAGCCGGCGGACTTGCACCAGGTATATTGGCCGCGGTCGCATTCGAAGCAATCGCCGCAGCCGACCACGGCGCTCACGCCCACGCGCTGGCCGATTCTCAGATCGGTGACGCCATCACCTAATTCGATAATAGTGCCGACCGCTTCGTGCCCGCTGTTGCCGCCCGCCATGCCTTTGCCGCGATAGGTATGCATCTCGCTGCCGCAGATGGCTGAGCGAGCGGTTTCGATGATGACTTCGTCGGGCGCGGGCGTTGGCGGGGCGGCATCAATGACGCGGGAAGTGGCCTTGCCGGTCATTTCAAGGAGTTTCATGGTTTCGCTACCTTTCGCTTAGGCGGGTCGCCCCTGCGAGGCTAGACGGTGCTGCAGAAAGCCTGTTTCAGCGCATTTTACCCCATCCCCAGCCCTTCCCGAAGCGCAGTGTCTACGCGCGCCAGTGAACTGGGGAAGGGTGACTCGACAGCAGAAATGGGAAATTCGGTTGCTGTATGAGTGATAAGAGAAGTTGCTTGGTTCTTGGCGAAGATGCTCCCCCTTCCCTAGCTTGCTGGGGAAGGGGGTTGGGGGATGGGGTTAATTGGTGGGCGACCGAATGGCTCGCCCATACAACACGCTGATGATGGGCGGTGTTCGCGAGGGGCGACGCTCCCCTTCCCTAGCTTGCTGGGGTAAGGGGCCGGGGGATGGGGTTACCCGCTCAGCCCTTGACGCCGCTCAAGACGAAGCCCTGAATGAAATAACGCTGCGCCAGGAAGAAGACGATCATCGGCGGCGCCAGCGCCATCGCCGAAGCCGCCATCATCAGCGCGAAGTCGGAGCGATACTCGGAGACAAAAGCCGAAATGCCGACCGAAATGGGAAACTTGGTCTGATCCTGAATGTAGATCAGCGGCAGCAAGAACTCGTTCCAATAGAAGAAGAAAGCGAAGATAGCGACCGTCGCCAGCGCCGGACGCGACAGCGGCAGCATGATGTTGAGGAAGATCTGCAAGCGATTGGCGCCGTCGATGCGCGCCGCGTCTTCCAGGTCAATCGGCACCGTCATGAAAAACTGCCGCAAAAGGAATGTATAGAAGGGTTGGGCGAAGAAAGCCGGCACCAGGATTGGCAGATAAGAATTGAGCCAGCCGAACCAGCGGAACATCAAGAAAGAGGGGATGAGCGTCACCCAAATCGGCACCATCATCGTCGACAGCATGAGGAGGAATAACGCGTCTTTGCCGGGAAAACGAAAACGGGCGAAGCCGTACGCGGCCAGCGAACTGCCGAAGAGCGTGCCCACGACGCCGATTACGGTGATGATGGCGGTATTGACTGTGTAGGTCCAGAAGGGGACCTGGTTGAAGACCTCGCCATAATTGGACCACATCCAGGTATGCGGGATCCATTCGATGGGGTAAGTGAAGATCTGATCCTTGGGCTTCACGCTGGTGGAGAGCATCCACAGCAGCGGATAAAGAAAAAGCAAGGTGCCCGGCACCAGAACCAGATAGGTCAGGAGATGGTTCTGCAGGCGCAGCTTTCGCCGACGCGACCAGAAGCCGCCCTGTCCCGTGCTCGTTGCTGATGCTGTCGCAGTAGACATGTTAGACCAATTCGTAATTCACGCGATAACGCGAAACCCACAGGATGCAGAGCGTGATGATGAAAATAATGACAAAGAGCACACCGGCTTGGGCTGAGGCGTAACCAAGGCGCAACTCGCGGAAAGTCGTCTGATAGAGATTGATGGAGTAGAAAAACGTGGCGTAATTAGGTCCGCCGCGCGTCATGATATAGGCTTGCGTGAAGACTTGCATCGAATTGATAAAGCCGACGATCAGGACGAAGAAGATCGTCGGCGACATCAGCGGGATGGTGATGCTCCAAAGCCGCCAGCGCCGGTTTGCGCCATCGACCTCGGCCGCCTCGTAGAGCTCGGGCGGGATACCCTGCAAGCCGGCGAGGAAAATGATGATGGTGCTGCCGACGCGCCAAAGCTCCATGATGATGATGGACGGCAGCGCCCAACTCTCGGAGACGATCCAGCCGATTCGCTTGATGCCAAAGAAGCCAAGCAGCCAGTTCAAGGCGCCGAACTCGCGGTGGAAAAGGAAGGACCACAAAACCGCCACCGCCACGCCGGAGAGCACCGCCGGCAAATAATATATAGTGCGGAAGAGCCGCATCCCGGGCGCCGGCTGGTTCATCACCAGCGCCAGGGCGAAGCCGATGATGAGATTCAGAATCAAGTAGAAAAAGGTGAATACCAGCGTGACTTTCAGCGACTGCCAGAAGCGCGAATCTTGGCTGAGCTGGATGTAATTCTCCAAGCCAATGAACTCCATGGCCGAGACGCCATTCCAGTCGGTAAAGCTGAAACCGAGCGCGGCGGTCAAGGGACCGGCGGTGAAAACCAGGAAACCGATGAACCAGGGCAATATGAAGAGATAACCTTGTATCGCCTCGCGGCGGAGCAAGTCGCTGCGGAACATGGACTTAGTTATTCGCTCGAATGATATCTGTGTACATGAACGAAAGGCGCGTCGTGCGACCCCCATCCCCCGGCCCCTTCCCCCCAGAACGAGGGAAGGGGAGTTTTCGCCGTCTATGCGAGTATGTTATGCCCCTCCCTTTTTATGCGCCGCGTAGACACTGGCGGTCGGGGAGGGGTTTGGGGTGGGGGAAACTGGCTTAGCGCCAACGCTCTACTCGTCCTCGAAGTAGCGCGCGGCCGCGGCGTTGGCTTCTTCTTCGATCTGGGCCAGCGCTTCCTCGGGATCGTTGCCTTCAAAGACACCGATGATGCGGGCGTTCCAAGCCGCGTCATACTCGCCCATGAAGACGGGATAGGACCAGTTGATGGCATCATTGAGCATCTGTTCCGGGAAGACCTGCACGTATCTGCCCTTCCAGATATCCGTCCCTGCCACCTCTTCCCAGCGCGGCACGGAGGAAAGCCGCCCCGGCACGCTGCGCAGGTTATTCGATATCAGGATGTTGGTCGATTCCGTGTTGGTGATGTACTTGCAGAATTCCCAGGCGACATCGAGGTCTTCGGTGTTGGTGGCGATGCCCCAGGCGCCGCCAGCGGCTGATACGCTGGTCAAGCCGGTGGAGCCGCGCGGCAGCTTGACGATATCCCATTCAAAGGAATCGCCGATGCCATCCAGCATATAGAACGCGGACCAGGAACCCTGCACCTCCATCGCGATATTGCCGGTCAGGAATGGATCTAGTCCTGCGGGCGTCATGCCGCGATGCACCGCATTGCCGGCCGCGATCTCATCCTGGATCCGCTTCAAGGTAGCGACATTCTCGGGATTATTGACGATGCAGCTGCGGTTGTCTTCACTGAAGGTGGCGCCGCCGCCGGCATTCAGCAAGCCCATCATCATCCAGCCCCAGGTCCACAATTCCACGCCCCAACGGGTTTGGTCGCCCGGCTCGCCGTCTTTGAAGGCGGAGGCGATCTCAAAGCAGTCATCCCAGGTCCAGTCGTTGGTCGGGTAGGGCACGCCCACTTCATCGAACATGGTCTTGTTGTAATAGATGGCCACGTTGGAGAAGTCGTAGGGCAGGGTCATCAACTGACCTTCGTAGGAATTCTGCGCCACTTGCGCGGGCCAGAAGTCCGACAGATCCATGCCATCGCGCTCCATCAGTTCGTTCAGCGGCGTGATCCAGCCACGCGCGCCGAAGGGCGCGGCGTCAAAGGAGCGCACGTAAAAGAGATCGGGCAAGGTCCCGCCCACGCCGGCTGTATTGATCTGCGTGTAATACAGCGAGGCGTCGCCGGAATTGATGAGATTGATATCAATATTGGGATATTCTTCGTTGAAATTCTCGATGACAATCTTGAAATCATTCACGCTCAAGGTGTTATGGTTGGTGTTCCACTGGAGCGCGCCCGACATATCGCTTTGCGCGAGGGACGCGAAGGGCAGGGCGCTTGATGCCGCCAGCCCGCCTGCCATTGCGCCGGCTGACTTCAAAAAGTCGCGCCGACTTAAACCTGCTGGATTCCGCCTATACATAGTATCCTCCCAGTAACAAACAGTAATGTCCGCGAGCGCAACAGTCACGCTTGCGGACAAGCATATCCAAGCGGGCAAATCTTGTCAAACTATTGTGTCATATTGGGATAGCGGTAGCAGTGGAAACTCAACATCGCTGGGTAGTGTAGGGGCGACTTACCAAGTCGCCCGTTTTCTATTCCATGATACGCGGGCGACCTGATAGGTCGCCCCTACATAAGCTTTTCGATTTCCAACAAATGCACCATTCCCCTCCATTGCGCGGGCGGGCGCTAGAGATGCACCCGCCGCCCGTCGCGCGCCGACTCGTAGGCGGCCAGGATCATCTCAATGCAGACCCTGCCGTCTTCGGCGGTCGCCAGCGGCGGACCCTCGCCTTTGATGAAGTCGACGGCAGGGCGCGCCACCCCGTGGATGCGGCTACCATGGGGCACGAAGGGGAAGTCGAAGCGCTCCCAGTCTTCGGCGCCGGCGCGGAAGAGCTTCAAGGGCGTGCCTTCCGCTGGCGGAATGGTCGAGGGCGCGTCGCCGTAATTCTGATGAATCGTGCCAGCATCGCCGTAGATCTCGGTGGTGGCTTCGGCTGCCAATTGGGTCGAACTGTTGAAGAGGATGCCCATCTCGCCCTGGCTGAAGCGGTAGATGGCGACGCCGTTGTCATCGGGCGCGACATCAGTGACGATATTGTCGATTTCAGCCATGACGCTGACCGGACGCCCCAGCATCCAGTAGAACCAGTCGGCGGCGTGCGAAGCGTCGTCCATGAACATGCCCATATTCTGAACCGGGTCCATGTGCCAATTGCCGGATTGGGCGAAGGCCGGCATGAGCAGCGCCGGTATGGCGTGGCGGCGGCGGATGACGGCGACATTGCCCACCGCGCCTTCGTCGATCAGCGCCTTCATCTTCTGGTTGATGGGGTCGCCGCGCATCTGGTAACACATGCTGAACTTGACACCGGTTCGCTCGATCGCGTCGATGATGGCGTCGCAGTCTTCCAGCGTCAGCGCCATCGGCTTCTGCAGCAGGACGTGCTTGCCCGCTTCGGCGGCGGCGATGACGTGCTCGGCGTGTTTATTGGTCGGGCTGGTGACAAAGACGGCGTCGATGTCGTCCCGCGCCAGCATCTGATCGAGATCGGGCATCCAGTCGAGGCCGAACTCGGCCGCCTGCGCTTGACCGCGCTCGTGGTCAGCGTCCCAAGCGGCGACCACCTCAGCATCGTCGTATTCGGCGATGACTTGGCAATAGCGGATCACGTGTCCATGGGCGAAGCTGATGACGCCGAGGCGAATGGGTTCTGGCATTTTCTTTATCCTTTGTTCAAGGGTTCGCTGTCATTTAATTGGCGACCTACCGTATTGCAAAGCCATTGATGCCATAGATCTGCAATTTCTACGAGTCTTTAATCGGCTGATGAAAGTAGAAGCATAATCCATCGGGAGCGACGACAAAGAATACTTGATATTTCATCCCGTCGCGCTCATCCACGCGCCAGTTGCCTGTTTTGACGCCCTTGGCTTCCAGCTCGTCGCGCGCGCGATGGATATCAGCGACCAGGATTGCCGCGCCCTCCTGTGAGGCGTCACCTCCGTTGATCGCGAATCCGATACGTGTACCGTCCCGCGCCATAATTATCGCGGGCTGAGGGCTTTCACGCCTTTCGACCTCTTGGAGCCCAAAGGCGTCGCCGTACCACTGCGCGGTTTTTTCAATATCCTTCACCGGCAGGTTGAGCACATCGTCAGCAAAGGGATAGGCGGCCAGGTACAAGTTATCTGGTTTCGTGGACGAATCTGCCATAATCGCTTCTCCGGCACTTATTCCGCTACGAAGTCGCTGACATCAACATCGACGATGATATCTTCGCCGTCGACGATGATGGGGTAGGTCTTGACGCGCACAGCGGGATCGACCAGGCACTGGCCCGTGGCGATATCAAATTGCCAGGCGTGCCAGGGGCAGCGGATGATCTCGCCCTCGCGCTCATAGCCGACGAAGCCGTCGGTCAAAGAGGGTGGGGCAGCTGTGGTGCTGCGTCCCGCCACCTCGCCGGTGCAGAGCGGACCGCGCTTATGCGGGCAGATATTACGCAGCGCGTAGAAACTGCCGTTCACATTGAAGATGCCGATGCCGGCGCGCCCGCGGAAGGGCACGATGATCTTGCGCCCGCCGATCGGGATTTCTGCTGTCTTGCCGACGACAATGCGCCTCACGCCACGACCGCCTCTATCATATCATCGCTGATGCGCAGCAGGTCGAGCGCGTTATCGGCGAAGATGCGCCGGTGCGTATGCTCGTCCAGCTTGGGCAGGACGGTGACCGGATCGTTCCAGTCCCAATGGGGAAAATCGGTGCAGAAGACCAGCGTCTCGTCTTCGTGCAGCATCTCCAGCATTTGATAAATCTGTTCGCTTTTCGGCGGCTCGTGCATCGGCTGCGTGCCTACGCGGATATGCTCGCGGAAGTACTCGCTGGGGGGGCGCTTGAGCCAGGGCGTCTGGTCGCCGAGAGCTTTCCAGTCCGCGTCCATATGCCACATCAGCGGCGCCGCCCACATCTGCTGCGCTTCGATAAAGGCGAATTTGAGGCTGGGGAATAGCTCAAAGACGCCCTCCGCGATCAGCGAAGCTGACTGGGCGCTGGCCAAGCTGGGGCGGATCATTCGGTATTCTGTGTAGTAGCTGGGGAATCCGGCTGGGGTCGGCGTCGATCCTGGGCTGTCCCCAATAATATGCGCGACCACCGGCAAGTCATGCTCGGCGCAGGCTTCCCATATCGGATGATAAATGCGCTTGCCGAATAGCTGCGGCGTTTGCATGGGCATCAAAACGGCGACAGTGTCTTTGCGATGCGCCAGGCGATGAATCTCCTTGACCGCCAGCGCCGGGTCGTTCGGCGCGACCAGAATTGCGTTGACCACGCGCGGATCCACCTCCAGCCAATGCTCGATCGTCCAGTCGTTAAAGGCGGTGCAAAGCGCGGCCGCCCAATCGGGATCCGGCAAGCCGGCACAAGCGTAAAGGGGCGGCGGTCCCGTTAGCAGGGCAATGTCGATATTCCAGCGGTCCAGCAATTCTTTCTGGGTGAATTCGAGCGAGAAGTTGAAGTCTCGCTCTTGCAGCGCCGGATCTTTGATATCGGGCCGCGTGCGACGGAAGGGCGTGTTGGCGTAGCCGGCGCCGGGCAAGCGCAAACCTTGATCAAGCAAGTGCTCTTGGTAAAACTTGGGCAAATAAGGCAGCAAGTCTTCCGGTTCGCGAAAGTTTTGATGCACATCGCAATCGACCAGCTTGACGCCGTCAGCCCGCTTAGCGGTCCAGCCCGGCGCGGCGATTGGCGCTGCCCCCTTCTTGCCGATGTGGATTTGGTCTAGCTTGTCAGGCGCTTGCATACACCACATCCCTAACGCCTAATTCTGGAAGGTGCTTTAGCTCATATACGATGAATTAGCGTCCCATCCTGCATAATCATCCAGCTTTGCGGATTCAAGCAGGGAGCAGCCGCCTTTCCGCCGACGATGCGCCTCACGCCACAACCGCCTCGATCATGTCGTCGCTGATGCGCAGCAGGTCGAGCGCGTTCTCGGCGAAGATGCGCCGGTGTGTATGCTCGTCCAGCTTGGGCAAGACGGTCACCGGATCGTTCCAATCAAAATGCGGGAAGTCGGTGCAGAAGATCAGCGTTTCATCGGCGTGCAGCATCTCCAGCATTTGATAGACCTGCTCGGTCTGTGGCGGTTCGTGCATCGGCTGTGTGCCAACGCGGATATGCTCGCGGAAGTATTCGCTCGGCAAGCGCTTTAGCCAAGGCGTCTGGTCGCCGATGGCTTTCCAGTCGGTGTCCATATGCCACATCAGTTGCGCCGCCCACAACTGCTGCACTTCGATCAGCGCCACTTTGAAATTGGGGAACTTCTCGAAGACGCCCTCGACGATCAGCGAAGCGGCTTGGGCGCTGGCGACGCTGGGGCGGGTCATGCGCGCTTCCATGTAATAGCTGGGGAAGCCGACCGGCGTCGGCGTCGAGCCGGGGCTGCCCCCGCCGATATGCGAGACCAGCGGCAGATTATTCTCGGCGCAGGCTTCCCAGATAGGATGGTACAAGCGCTTGCCGAACGGTTCCGGCGTCTGCATCGGCATCATGACTGCGGCAGTGTCTTTGCGATGCGCCAGGCGGTGAATCTCTTTGACCGCCAAAGCCGGGTCGCCCGGCGCGATCAAGATGGCGTGGACGACGCGCGGGTCTTTTTCCAGCCAGTGCTCAATCGTCCAGTCGTTGTATGCCGTGCACAATGCCGCCGCCCAATCGGGGTCGGGCAGGCCCGCATAACCGTAGAAGCTCGCCGAACCGGTCAGCAGGGCAATGTCGATATTCCAGCGGTCCAGCAATTCTTTCTGGGTGAATTCGAGCGAGAAGTTGAAGTCTCGCTCTTGCAGCGCCGGATCTTTGATATCGGGCCGTGTGCGGCGGAAGGGCGTGTTGGCGTAGCCGGCGCCGGGCAGGTGCAACCCCTGATCCAGCAGGTGCTCCTGATAGAACTTGGGCAGGTAGGGCAGCAACTGATGCGGATCATGGAAGCTGTGGTGGACATCGCAGTCGACCAGCTTGACGCGGTCGGCCGGTTTGCCCGCCCAGCCGGGCGCGGCGATCGGCGCGGCGCCCTTCTTTCCGATGTGGATTTGCTCTAGTTTGTCGATTGCTTGCGCCATTTTTCACTCCCAAGCATCCCTTGATTATCGCGCTGAATGTGGTATGCTGAATCGCTGGTCACCTGGCTTAGTCCGGATAGGTATCCGGGAGAATGCGAGGTGAATATGAAGGATTTAAAGGCAAAGAGACGCAAGAGAGTTTTCTATACATTAGCTTTCACTATAATATCTGTTTCCATATACTTGATTATTCAATTTGATATCACTGTAAACATATTTAACATATATCTATATCGTCCAAATTGCCAGGTGGCCAACGGATACCGGGGAGCTTAGGTATGAATCTGAGCTCCTCTTTTTCATTGCCATCGTGGGCGACTCACAGAGTCGCCCACGCATCTCGTCGGTGTTTGGCGGACGCTAGTCCTCGTCCGTTTGGTTACCGGATTTAGCTTGCCGCTTCAACTTGGCTTTGTAGTCCTCAAGCATTTGCCGCCTGAACGCTTCTGTTTCTTCCGGGGTGTGCGAGTAGTGCGCTTTGGGTCGCCATGAAGTGGCTTGGCCCGTGAGCGCTTTGTTTCGGTATTCCCTGATCTGCCTACGCTGCTTGGGTGTCAATTCGTCATTCATAGAATGTACCGCCTTCCAAATGCTCCATCATCAGCGAGAAACGTCCGACTTCTCTGGTCGTTCGGCTGCCGACCCAGCGCACAGTGAAAGTGTACGCGCCAGGCACAGTATACCAGACATATTCCCATGGCAAATCAAAAGTCATCGGTACGCTGCCGAACGCTTGCGGCGAATACAGTTCGCCGTCATCAATTGTCTCAGGCCTGTCGGCAAACAGAATTTCTCCCAAAGGGTCAATGAACTCCACGAATGGAACGAGACTGCGGCCGATGTCCGCTTCGTCCGGCAGCCAACTGGATTGCAGCAGCCACGCGGGCGCCAGCTTTTCTTCAACGGGAAACTCTTCGCCAAGACTGGCGCGAACCGTGTAGCCGGTGATTGGCAGATCAAGCCACTCCGGTCCGGCCGCGTCGTGAGTCATGGTATCCATTGTCGTTAATGCTGTCCAGAGATGTTGCATCGAGACATCAACCGTTCGCGTTAGCCCGCCATCGCGTCCAACTCAGCCTGCTGCTCGGCGATGCGCTCGGGCGTGCATTCCAGCGCCGCCAAGAAAGCCTGGTCCCGCTCCTGGCGCGAATCCAAGGGTTCGGGTCCGCCGAAAAACGCTTGTCCAATCCCCGCCTGCGCCGCCGGGCTGATTGGCATTATCGAGGGCAAGCCTGCTTCTTCATTCATCGTAAGCGACATGTCGGCGCGTTCCTGCAGCGCCTGGGAAAAGCTGAAGCCCATCTGCTCCGCGTTGTGCATATTGATGCCGACAAATGTATCGCCCGCATGCGCGCTGATGCCGGTTGTGGCGGGATCCAGTTCGCCCGCCAAATAGGCGGCCAGCATCAAGCCGACAGTGTCTCCCGGCGCCAAGAGTTGGGAGAAACCGGCGCCGACAGTCGCGCCCAGCACCAAGCCGTCCAGGCTGGCGAAAAGTACCGGGATGCCCTGTTCCATGGCGACGCCGGAGATGAGCGGCAGCCCAGCCAACATCATATAATCCATCGGCAGCAAAATGGCTTCAACGCCCTTGCTGATTAAGCCGTCAGTCGCCAGTGACAGATCCGCCAACGATGTGGCAGCCGCCTGTTCTACGGTCAAGCCGAGCGCCTCGCCTACGCTGGCAACCTGGCTCGCGCCATAGGCTCCGCTGGCATCGGCCGCATTGTGAATCGTGCCGATCGTCTTGATATCGGGATTCTGCATGGGCAGCAAGCCGACGATAGCCTCATAATCGACTACCGATTGCGCGCCGCTGACATGGGCTGGCTTGATGCAGGGCGCGTCGGCGATGCCCGCCTCATAAGGATTGTAGACATCGGCGAAGAATATCGCTGGCGGGTCTTCCATGTCAGCGGTCGCGAGCAGCGCTTGCAGCGTCATCGGCGCCGAGATTGTCACCAATGCGTCGGGCTCGTGATCCAGCGCAAAGGCGACCAATTCCCGCAATCGGTCTAGCTCAAAGTTGGCTTCCAACCGATTGAATTCGATCGCCGAATTGTCGGACGACTCGATCATGACTTGCATCCGTTGATCCGATCGGTCTTCCGGACTGATGTAACCATAAGCCTCCAGCACGTCCAACATGCCCGTTTGGATCGCGTTGGTAGGACCAAATGGATAGAATGAGAGTAGCCAGACGCTAGGCTTGTCTTCATTTTGCGCAAGCGCGCTACAAGCCAACAACAACAATACAAGTCCGATCAATAGCCGCTTCTTCGACATGATAGCTCCCGCTTTCCGCTACAGTTTCTCCCTTAACTGTATCACAAAGGCGGTCAGTTCTGCGGCCGCAGTTCGCCCAGCGAGCGCTCCCCCTGCTCGATATAGCCCGCAATCGGACTTTCGACCCGGCCGTAGGCGTTCCAGATTTTGAAGCCCAGCAGCGCCAGCAAGTCGTCGTCCGCTTCTTGCACCACTTCAGGCGCCGTCGCCATGGTGAAATTCACCTGCGTGCGGAATTGCGGCGCGACGAAGGTGGTCAATACGCCGAGGCGATGCTCATCGCTGACGTTGGCTCCCGTGCCATGCCAGATGCGCCCGTCGAATAACATGGCGCTGCCAGCCGGCGCTTCCGCCGGGATGCTGACGACGTCTTTGTCCTTTTCCTTGTCCGGGCGGCGGCCGTACAGGTGGCTGCGCGGCACGATGCGGGTGGCGCCAATTTCTTCGGTGAAGTCATTGAGCATCCACATCACATTGACCACGACCGGTGGCGCAATCATCGCCGGATGATCGTCCACGCGGTTGGAAAGCTCGCGCGTCAGCGATCCCGCCGGCACTGGATTGGGGCGGCGGTGGATCGGCTCCGGCATCCACCACTGGTCAGTGTGCAAGTTCATGGCGATGCCGCCGGGTTTGGCGATATTGGCGCCGTAACTGGAGAGCAAGTAATCTTTCCCCAGCACATGCCCGACTACACCGCGAATGGTGGGCTGCGCCAGCAGGTCGCGCCAGACCCTGCCCTTGTTGATCAGCATCCAGACGCGCTGGTTGACGCCGCCCGCTTTCGCTGAAAAGGCGTCGCGGCGTACATTGCCGTCTTTGTCGGTGAAAGCGCCCCATTGCTGCTTGGCGCCGCCGTCTTCAAAGGCGTGCCCGCCTTCCAGCTCGGCCTGCGCCTGTTCCAGCAGACGATGCTTGGCGACCGCCAGCTGATCAGGCGCGATGGCGTCCGCCACCAGGCAGTAGCCGAATTCGTCGATGTCAGATTGCAGGGTGGCGATATCGGTTGTGGGTTGTGGCAATTCTTCGTATGTCCAGTCGAACATGGGATGCTCCATCAGTTTGAATCGGGAATCGCTGGCTCCGTCTGCGGACCAGATCGTCAATGCAAGTTCATTGTGGGGGAGAATACATTAAAGCGCGAGCGTATGCAAAATTATGCGGCTCTAATTCAGAAAGTTGAGGAAAACCAGCGGAGGCTTTGGACTACTCTTCGCTCTTATCCAAATTCGGAATATCCAGAATCGAGTCAAGCATTAACAACACTTCTTCTACAATCTCGTCGGGTACACGCGCCAGGAATCTAGTGCCTCTTGCGCGCCAGTCTACCGATCTAACCTGGTAGGCGAGCACAACGCCCGTTACCCCGAGGCCATCGGGAAGGGTGACTTCAAACTCCGTGCGCCGTGCCCGGCTCGTGATAGGACAGCAGATTGCTATCTTCATTCTTTGATTGAACTTTGCTGGCGTAAGAACAAGGGCAGGCCGGTGGCCAGACTGTTCGCGTCCCACACGGGGATTGAGGTCAATCCACATAGTATCGCCGCGCCGCGGCAAGTATGCCACTACCAGACCTCATTGCCGACAGGCGGTCCGATGTCCCACTCTTCCGGTTCAAAGTCATCAGGTACGCTCGCGAGCATCTCATCAAGGTCGTAGCGTTTTCTCTTCCGAGCGCGTTTGATTCGAATCTCTCCATCTACACACTGCATGTCGACGGCACAACCAAAGTCTAGCCCTGCTTCCTCCGCAATAGCCTTTGGAATGCGCAAAGCTCGACTGTTGCCCCATTTCTGGATTTTTGTCACCATCGTCGACTCTCCGTTTCTACATTGTAGATACAGATTATCACGTAGCGGACACACCATACAAACGCGCGCGCCCTCGCATGAAGTGAAATCTACCAGACCTCTTTGCCGACCGGCGGACCCCAGTCAACTTCTTCGTGCCGATTCTCCGGCGTGATTTGCGCGACCAATTCCTCGAGCGTATAGCGCGGCTCTTTGACCGGGACAATGCGCAGCTCTCCTCGCTCAAGGATAAGCTCGACCTTGCTCCCGAAGTCGAGACCCGACTCCAAAGCTAACTCCTTTGGAATTCGCAGCGCGCGGCTGTTTCCCCATTTGGAAACCGTAGCCAACATCATATGCCTCCTGTATAAACAATGTAGATACAAAATACACGATTAGATCGTTTATCGTCAAGCGTATTGCGGAAAGCTAAACAGACTGATTGCCAGGTGACCGGGAGCGAGTAGATTATTGGTGGTCGAAAGTTTCGCTCACTACCAAATCTCATTGCCAACCGGGGGACCTATATCCCATTCCCCTTCATCATAGTCGTCCGGTACGCTCGCCAGCAGCTCATCAAGATCATAGCGCTTTCTGCGCCGCTTTCTTATCCGAAGCTCGCCGTCCACGCAGCGAACATCTACCGGCTTGCCCTGTTCCAACCCGGCTTCTTCCGCCAACGCTTTTGGGATGCGCAGCGCCAGGCTGTTGCCCCATTTCTGAATATTCGTCACCATCTATACCCCTGTGTTTCTACATTGTAGATACATAATATCAGAATCGCGCTCCACTTTGCAACATGTCTGTGTTCACTAACCAGCCATAAGATTGAACGTGACATGACATGATGTAGAATGTTCGCTAAAATAGGCGCATACTTAATTTGGAGCAAGGTTGCGAGAATGCCAGTACCCACCATAAATGTCAGCGAGTTCGCCGCGCAGGGCTACACCATCGCGCGCGGTCTGTTTAGTCCTATCGAGGTCGAAGAATTACGTCAACACTTCTTCGCGATCAACGCGGAACAGCATGCGATACGGGAACGGGACGCGAAATCGGACAACACCGTTTTCGACGGCGATCCTCTGGCGCGCTATCCGCGCGTCATGATGCCGCATCGTTTTGACGACAAAAGCCTGCAATGGATGATTGACGCCCGCCTCAACGAATGGATGACGAACATACTTGGGCGCGAACCCTACGCCGTGCAGACGATGTTTTACTTCAAGCCGCCCGGCGCCCGCGGTCAAGCGCTGCATCAGGACCAGTTCTATCTGCGCGTCGACCCCGGCACCTGCGTCGCCGCCTGGATGGCAATTGATCGCTGCGATGAAGAAAACGGCTGCCTGCGCATCGTTCCTGGCACACACAATACGCCGGTCTTGTGCACTGTTGATGCCGATACCGATGTCAGCTTCACCGATGTCACCGTTGAGTTGCCGCCGGGATATGATCCTTTGCCGCTGATCATGGAGCCCGGCGATGTGCTCTTCTTCAACGGTCAACTGGTGCACGGCAGCTACCCCAATAGCACAACCGACCGCTTCCGCTGCGCCTTGATCGGCCACTATATCGTCGGTGACGCTGAAGCCGTTGCCAAGTGGTATCACCCCGTGTTGCGCATGGATGGCAGCGAAGTCGAGTTCGGCGTTAGCGAATACGGCGGGCCCTGCGGCGTCTGGGTCGATCGCGATGGCGAGCAGGTGGCGGTTCTCGAAGGCATCGACACGCGCTATACAAGCTGAGGCATTGGCGCGGACAGCTACAAGCGGCGCGCGTTGCTGAGCATCACCTGCAACGAGACAGTAACATGCCAGTACCGGTCAAAAACATCAGCGAGTTTGCTACGCAGGGCTTCACCATGGCGCGGCGCCTGTTCAGCCATGATGAGGCAGAGCAATTGCGCGAGCACTTCCGCTGGATCAACGAGAACCATCGGCGCGTGGCGGACGATATCACCGATGAAAGCGATCCGCTCGCCCACTACCCGCGCGTGGGGCAGCCGCATCGCTGGGACGAAACGAGCCTGAACTGGATGACCGATCCACGCCTCAACGAATGGATGACAGCCATCCTCGGGCGCGAGCCCTACGCCGTGCAGACGATGTTCTACTTCAAGCCGCCCGGCGCGCGCGGTCAGGCGCTGCATCAGGATCAATTCTATCTGCGCGTTGAACCCGGCACCTGCGTCGCCGCCTGGATGGCGGTCGACCGCTGCGACGAAGCAAATGGCTGCCTGTTCGTCGTGCCGGGGACGCATGACATCCCGGTCTTGTGCACGGTCGATGCCGATACCGACGCCAGCTTCGTCAACGATACGGTGGAGCTGCCGCCCGGATACGAGCCGATTCCCCTGGTCATGGATCCCGGCGATGTGCTCTTTTTCAACGGGCAACTGGTCCACGGCAGCTACCCCAATACCAGCGCCGATCGCTTCCGCCGCGCCATGATCGGCCACTACATCGTCGGCGAGGCTGAGGCGGTCGCCGAATGGTATCATCCCGTGCTGCGCATGGATGGCAGTGAAATTGACTTCGGCCTCAGCGAGCAAGGCGGACCCTGCGGTGTCTGGGTGGATCGTGATGGCGAAAGAGTCGCTGTCCTCGAGGGCGTCGAGACACGGATAGAGCATCGCTCCCGACGGCGGAAATAGCTGCTGGGCTTCGCGCGGCGCGTTCTCCGGCGCCTTATCGCAGCGCGTTGCCAAAATGAATTCGCCTTTTGCAAGTCTCTAGGATACAATCCCACGAATTGCTTATTTTTGACCTTCTTGCAAGAAGAATATGAGCGTTCGAACCGCCTTGATCGGCGCTGGGAATATGGCGCGCCACCACTTGCCTTTGATGATTGAAGCCGGCGCCAATATCCGCGTCATCTGTGAGCCATCGTCCGACAATTATGCATTGACCATCGAAAGGCTCGCCGAGTTGGGCGCGCCCGCTCCAGCAAACGTACCGGTGCTCGCCGATATGCTGGAGGCATACGCCGACGAGCTGGATGCCGTTTTCATCATCACGCCGCATAACTTGCACCACGATCAAGCCAAGATTTGTCTGGAAGCGGGCTTGGATGTGCTGCTGGAAAAGCCAATGGTCATGAACGCAGCCGAAGCGCTCAGCCTGATGGAAACGCGCGACCGCAGCGGCAAACATCTGGTTGTGGCATTTCAAGGCGGCTTGTCGCCTCAGATACGCCACGCTTCCGAATTGATCTCATCGGGCGCGCTTGGCGAGCTGCGAACGGTGACGGGCATGGCATGGCAGGGCTGGAAGGGCAATACCAGCGGCTTGTGGCGTCAGACGCCTGAGGTCGCCGGTGGCGGATTCCTTTTCGATTCCGGCGCGCACATGCTGAACACGGTCTGTACCTTGGTCGGCGAAGAGTTTGCCACGGTCGCTGCCTGGCTGGACAATCGCGGCGCCCCAGTCGACATTGATGGCGTGGTAATGGGACGGCTGGAATCGGGCGCGCTGGTGACGATCAACGGCTGCGGCGACTGCATCCCTGGCTTGGAAAATGAGATCTACGTGAACCTCACGGGCGGCGTCATGCGAACCTGCATGTATGGGCGGCGGCTGCTCATCCGTCGCGCGGGCGAAACGGAACTCGCTGAAGTGGAGGGCTTGCCCAAGATGCGCGGCGCCTGGGAGCAATTCACCCGGGTGCGCGCCGGTGAAATCGAAAATCCTTGCCCGCCGGAAGTCGGATTGCGCATGGCAAAGCTCTGGGACGCCATCATCGAATCGGCGAGCAAAAATGGCATGCCCGTGCCCGCAGCGAAATAGGACAGAGATTTTCTTCACCACAGAGGAAAAGAGGAAACACAGAGGGCACAGAGAAAACGCCGGGCTGATTCTTGGATTCGCCCGCTAAAACTAACGAATGTAGGGGCGACCCATTGGGTCGCCCGCCACAGACAGGAGAAACGAATGAAAACTGCAACTGGCAACTTTCCGCTTGGCTGGCGCCGCCGCAACTACGTCTGGGAGCAAGACCTCGATGGCATGATCGCCTGGGCGCTGGAAAACGACTTGGAAGTCGTCGACCTGGGCGCCGACGCCGATAGCAGCGCCAAGACCGTGGTCGACGGCGGGCTGCGCGTCGGCACCGCCGACATGAGCCTGTGGCAAGAGATGATGTCGCCCGATGCCGGCGCGCGCCAGGACGCGGTAGCGCGGAATGCCGAGTACATCCGCGACTGCGTTGCCGCCGGCGCGCGGACCTTTTTCGTCGTCATGCTCCCGCTAGATCCGTCGCGCCCGCGCGCCGAGAATTTTGGCTACATGGTCGAAAGCTATGGCGAGCTGGCGTCCACTTTCGACGCATGCGGCGCTTATCTCGCAATCGAAGGCTGGCCCGGTCCCGGCTCGCTCGTCTGCACGCCGGAGACTTACCGCGCTTTTATCGAACAGATTGGCTCAGCCAACATGGGCGTCAACTACGATCCGTCGCATCTCTTGCGCATGGGCATTGATCCGATTCGCTTCCTCAAGGAGTTCGTGGGGCATGTCTTCCACGTGCATGGCAAAGACTGCATGATCATCGACGAGAATCTCTATCAGTTCGGCAATCTGCAGGAAGCGACTTTTGCCAATTCTTTCAAATACGGTGGAATGAATTGGCGATACACCATCCCGGGTCATGGCCTATCCGACTGGAAGATTATCCTCGGCATCTTGGCAGACAGCGGCTACAGCGGCTGTGTGAGCATTGAGCTGGAAGACCACTACTACGACGACAGCGAAGCCGATCAGAAGCTTGGCGTACTGCAAGGCGTGAAGTTCTTGGCTGGTTCTTAGACGTCCAGCGCAAAAGAATCATGTACGTTGGGCGATTGACCTGCTGTGTCTACGCGCAGCGCCGGGTCGCCCGCCAAATCCAATAAATGTAGGGGCGACCGGCGGTCAGTGTCTAAGCGACCTATCAGGTCGCCCGCGCCAATTGAGAGGTAACGATGAAATGAAAAAAGTTGCGATAGTCGGTCTCGGCAATATGGGCCTGGGCATGGCGAAGAATCTGCTGACCGCCGGATTCAACGTGATCGGCTACGACCTGCGCCCCGAGCGCGGGCAGAGGCTGACTAAGCTTGGCGGAAAATCAGCGGAGTCGCTGGCGGAGCTGGCCGGTACCGATGTCGTCTTGGTCATGGTGATGAGCGGCGAGCAGGTGATGGACGTGGTCGCGGGCGAGGGCGGGCTGAAAGATTGCCTTCATGCCGGCGCGACCATCATCGTCTCCGCCACCATCCAGCCGGCCGAGGCGCGCGCGGTTGAAGTGGCGCTCGCTGGCAGCGGGCTCAACCTGATTGACAGCCCGGTTAGCGGCGGACAATCTGGCGCTGAGGCCGGCACGCTGACGCTGATGGTCGCGGCTGACAAAGCGGTATTAGAGTTCAACCGGGATGTGCTGAGCGCGGTCGGCGAGCAGATCTTCCACATCGGCGAAGACATAGGCATGGGGCAGACGGTGAAGGCTTCGCTGCAAGCGCTGATTGGCGTCAGCTTTGTCGGTATCTTTGAGTCGCTGGCGCTGGGCACGGCCGCTGGCATTAAGGGCGAGACGCTCTACGAAGTCTTCAGCAGTACGCACGTCGCCAATACGCCATTTTTCAAGAACTGCGCCGGGCTGATCATGGAGCGCAAGTTTGAAGACACTGGCAGCCATATCAGCACGATGTTCAAGGATATCGGCATCAGCATGGCGCTGGCGCGTGAGCATGGCTTGCCGCTATTCGCCACCAGTACCGCCTTTGAATTATTTCAAGCCGGCATCTCACGCTTCCCCGAGGGCGACAATTGGACGATCGTCAAGCTGCTGGAAGAATTCAGCGGGACGGAAGTTCAATGGTGAAAACTGCTGTAGGGGCGAGACTTGCCTCGCCCTCGACGAACACGAACTCGTAGGCGCGAGCCGCCGGAGTGCGTTGAAAAACCGCTTTCACCCCCACCCCATACCCCTCCCCGACCGCCAGTGTCGGCGGTCAGTGTCTACGCGACCTACGCGGCGCATAAAGAGGGAGGGGCTTTCACGGCTCAGAACAGGTCAGAAAGCTCCCCTTCCCTCATTTTGGGGATGCTCCTCATAGAGATGAGGAGAGGGGCCCGGGGGATGGGGGCAGTATTTCAACAGCCTCCGCCGGCTCGCCCCTACGCAGGTTTAATTTTAGTGGCGCGCTCATTCCGTCTTGAAACCAGTTTCAAGAAATGCTTGACAAGCGGTTTTTTCTGATTTATAGTTTATGAAACCGGTTTCAAGAACTAGCGCCTTATGAGTAGCAAAATCACCATTCAGCGGGTCGCCGAATTGGCAAATGTCTCTAAAGCCACCGTATCGCGTGTTTTGAACGGCTATCCGCACGTGCGCCCGGCCGTTCGCGAAAAAGTGCAAAGAATCATCCGAGAAACGGGCTATCAACCCAACAACATCGCGCGCCTGCTCGCCTCCGAACGTTCGAGCATCATCGGGCTGGTTGTCTCCGCCGGCGGGCAAATGGTTTTCAATGATCCCTATTTCCCCGCATTGACCGAAGCGATTTCCAAAAGCGCGGCGGACAAGGATCTTATCCTGGCTCTTTTTGTCTCCTATGCCGAAGCGCAAGGGAGCGATTCGCTCAAAGCCATCCTCGCTGCGGGCTTGCTCGATGGCTTGATCATCACCGTGGATAACAAGGGCGATTCCTTTATCCCGCTTTTGCAAGCCGCCGAAATCCCCTTCATTTTCACCGGCAGGCCCAGCGGAGCGGATAACGTCAATTATGTAGATGCGGACAATGTTACCGGCGGCCATTTGGCAACCAAGCACCTCATTGACCTGGGTTACCGCCGCATCGCGACCATCGCCTCCGACCAGAATACCGCCGGCGATGATCGTCTGCTGGGTTATCGACAGACATTGAACGAGCATGACAGACCATTTGATCGTCAGCTGGTCGCCTTTGGCGATTTCACGCCTGAAAGCGCCTACTCGGCCATGAAAAGCCTAATCCCGCAACAGCCGGACGCCGTTTTTATCGCCTCGGATACCATGTCGCTGGGCGCGCTTCGTGCCTTGCGCGAGGCGGATTTGCGCGTGCCGCAAGATATCGCCATCGTCAGCCACGATGATTTGCCGCCTGCCGTCCTTGCCGATCCACCACTAACGACTGTGCGCCAGCCCATTGAGCTGGCTGGTCAGTTCGCTGTCGAGCGCCTTGCAGAGATGATTCTGGGCGCCGCGCCAGAGCCGCCCAAGCACACCATCAATCCGGTCAAGCTGATCGTCCGCGCCAGTTGCGGGGCGGCGCAATTGCCCTAATTTCGGAGAGTGGAAAGGCATACTATTTGAAAGGACCGGCATTTTCTCGTTTTGAAACCGATTTCAATAGCTTCGCTGAAAATGGTTTCGACTCTCATCCTTTTGTTCGCAGCATATAGCATTCAGGAGTAAGAAATGCGTATCAACAGGCAAGCCTCCCTATTTGTCCTTCTGAGCTTGGTCCTAGCCCTAACCGCCAGCATGACCGGCGCCCAGGATCGCGTTCGGATCCGCTGGTATGTCGGCTTGGGCGCGGGCACCGATGCGCCGCTGGTCGCCGCGCAAGAAGAAATCGTCGCCGAGTTCAACGAATCGCAGGATGCCATTGAGTTGGTGCTGGAGATTGTTGACAACGAGCAAGCCTACGATGTATTGAGCACCCAGATCGCCGCCGGGAACGCGCCCGATATCGTCGGTCCTATGGGCATTCGCGGGCGAGCGTCTTTCCCCGGCGCCTGGTTGGACCTGTCAGCGCTGATCGAAGCGAATATGTACGATCTTAGCGACTTCGACCCGGCGCTGGTCGACTTCTACCGCGTGGAAGGCGAGGGCCAATTGGGCATTCCCTTTGCGGTCTTCCCCTCATTCCTGATGTACAACATTGATCTCTTTGATGAGGCTGGCATCCCCTACCCGCCCAGCGCCTACGGCGAAGCCTACACCGATTGGGAAGGTAACGAGCACCAATGGAATACGGACACGCTGGCTGAGGTGGCCAAGATCCTCTCCGTCGATATCAACGGCAACGACGCCACGATGGCAGAATATGACACCGGCAATATCGTGCAATTCGGTTTCGGCAACCAGTTCACCGATGTCCGCGGTCGCGATACACTCTTCGGCTCCGCCAATTTCGTCGATGCCGATGGCAATGCCGTCATCCCCGATATTTGGCGCCAGGCAGAGCATTGGTATCACGATGCCATGTGGGAAGACTACTTTGTGCCCAACGCTGTCTACAGCGGCAGCGAGATCATGGGCGGGGGCAGCTCAAACTGGTTCGACACCGGCAATATGGGCATGATCACAATCCATCTTTGGTATCTCGGCTGGGGCACCGCCAATCTGGACGCCGCTTGGGATTTCGCGCCGGTGCCTTCGCATAATGGCGTGACCACCGCCAAGCTGCATGCCGATACCTTCGGGGTCATGAACAGCACCGATCACCCGGACGAAGCTTTCACCGTCTTGACCTACCTGCTCGGCGATCGCGCTGCCGATCTCACGAGTTTGTATGGCGGAATGCCGGCGCGCCTCAGCCTGCAATCGGATTTCATCGAGCGCACGGTCGCGGCGCAGAGTGAAATCTACCCCGATGTCGACTGGGCCAATCTCAATTGGGATGTCGTTCTCGCAGGATTGCAGCATCCCGACAACCCGAATCACGAAGAAGGCATGCCCAGCTTCTTGGAAGCCAGCGCCCGTTACAACGAATACGGCCAGCTGGTGGACAACAACGGCGATGAGGATGTGGATGCCGCGCTCGATGCGCTGCGCGATGACCTGCAAGCCATCTTTGACGCGGATATGTAAAGCGCTTTGACGCAAGACGCTCACCTGGCAGGGGCGCAGAGCCTCTGCCAGGCACAAGCAGAATGTTTTTTCAAAGGCAATTGTCATGGATATGCTTACTGAATTTGGCGCCGCGCGCGGGCAGGCGAAGTGGAGCATACGCGCGGCATTCCGGCTGACGGGCGCGCAGCGCAATGAAGCGAAGTGGGGCCTGATTTTCATTGGACCCTGGCTTATCGGCTTCGCGCTGTTCTACTTCGCGCCGATGGTCGTGTCATTTCTATTCTCACTGTATGATTTTGTTCTCTCGGCGCCTGATGAGGCGCGCTTCGTCGGCTTGGAAAACTGGCGCCGAATGCTGGCGGAAGACCCCAACACCTGGGAGGCGCTCTTCGTCACCTTCAAGTTCGCGCTAATTTCCCTGCCCATCGGCATGGTCTCCGCCTTCTTGCTGGCGGTCCTGCTCAATTCGAAGCATCTGCTGGGGCGGAATGTCATGCGGACGCTTTTTTACGCGCCTACCATGGTGCCGCTTATCGCCGCCATCTTGATTTGGTCGCGCGTGCTCAATCCGCAGACCGGTTGGCTCAACCAAATGATCGAACTGACGGGCGTTCAGGCTGTCGGCATGGATGGTTTGCGCTGGCTCGATGACCCGAACCTGATCTATATCGCCTACACCTTCATCGGGCTTTGGGGCATCGGCAACGCGATTCTCATTAACCTGGCGAGCTTACAGGGTGTGCCAACGGAACTGTATGAAGCGGCTTCAATTGACGGGGCCGGCTGGCTGCGGCAGTTGTGGTCGGTAACCGTTCCAATGGTGACGCCGGTAATCTTCTACAATCTCGTGCTGAGCGTCGTCGGTCTGCTGCAATACTTCATCGTGCCCTACGTGCTCAACGGCGGCAATGGCTACCCCGAAGGCTCGACCAACTTCTACATGATCTATTTCTACAAGCAAGCCTTTCCCTTCCAGAATATGGGCTACGGCGCCACGCTCGCCTGGTTCATGTTCATCATCGGGCTGGGCATCACCATTTTTCTCTTCTGGTCCGGTCGCTATTGGGTCTATTACGCCGGGGAGAGCAATTAATGGCGGAGAAGCGCAAGAACTACTCGGAATACGAACTGTCGAGGCGGCGCCGCGATCTTCTGCTGACAGCGGCCGTGACGCTTTTCGCCTTGACCATCCTGGCGATCTACCTGATGCCGATGGCTTATGGCGCCATCACTTCGCTGAAATCCAAGGCGCAGACCTCTGACCCAGGCGCGCCCGTCTGGCCCGCCGAAGCTGTCTCCTTCGAATATGAAGGCGACAACTATGATGTCTTGCAAGTGCCTACTGAATCGGGCATACGACATTGGGCGTTGGTCAAAAAAGGGCGCCGCGCGAGCCAGTTCGTCGATCCGGCGAATCCGGCAGCCGGTGTGATCGATTGGGAAGGCAATTGGCGCCAGCTTGAGCCGGTGCGCGAATTCGCTGTGCAGTGGGACAATTACCCGCGCGCCTGGGAGACGATTGACTTCGCGCGATTGCTGGGCAATACGCTGCTGTACGCGTTCATCACGATGTTTGGCACGGTCGCCGCCTCGTCCTGCGCCGCCTATGGCTTCGCCCGCTTCAATTTCCCCTTCAAGAATGTGCTGTTCATGATCATGATTGGCACGATTGTGCTGCCGCCAGCCGTGACGCTGGTGCCGACCTATGCCTTCTTCGTCAACATCTTGGATTGGGGCGGAACCTGGCTGCCGCTGATCGTGCCGGCGATGTTCGGCAACGCCTACAACATATTCTTGCTACGCCAATATTTTCTGACGATTCCGCGCGAGATGGAAGAAGCGGCGCAGATCGACGGCGCCGGCCGCGTCCGCACCTTTGTCTCTGTCATTTTGCCGCAAGCCGTGCCGGCTTTGACCGCCGTCTCACTCTTTCACTTCTTCTTCGCCTGGAATGATTTCTTCGGTCCCCTGATTTACCTGGCTGGCAATCGCGAAGCGAATCCAATCACCGTTGGCTTGACCGAATTCAACGGCCTCTACAGTTCGGAGACCCAGTTGATCCTGGCGGCCGCCGTCATCTCGATGATTCCGCCTCTGGCCATTTTCTTTCTGGCGCAGCGTGTTTTCATCCAGGGCATCGTCATCACCGGGGTGGACAAATAAAAGGAGCGCCTGCGGTAGCCGAGTTCAGTATCCGCTTCCTCTTGCCAATTATGATAGGCTTGTGTTAGAAGTCGCAGGACTCTTCATGGGCATATCGGAAAGATGAAGCGAGTACGCAATGACCAAACTAGGCGTCATCACTGACGGCATTAGCCGCGAATTCGAGTGCGCGCTGTCCGTCATGAATGAGTTCGGCTTGACCCACGCCGAATTGCAGTTTCTCTGGGATAAAGAAGTCGGAGATTTGTCCGATGCGCAACTGGACAAGGCGCAGCGGCTGGTGACGGCGCACGAGGTCGAGGTTTCCTGCATCTCGCGGCATATCTTCGGCGGGTTGGCGCTCGGCGATCTCTCTTTGACCGCGCCCGCCTATCTTGAGCATCTCGCCGCCTTGAATCGCTGCATCGACATGGCGCAGGCGCTCGATTGCCCGCTGGTGCGTATCATGAGCTTCAAGAAAGAAATGATCATCTTCGGCAGCCAGGGCGCCGAGGAGTGGAATGTGGCGACGGGCGCCTGGGACAAGGCGCGCGAACTAATCGCTGGCGCGGCGCAAATCGCGGAAAACCGTGACATCATCATCGTCGTCGAGACGGGCAATAATGCCATCACCAATTCAGCATACTTGGCGCGCAAGATGGTGGATGAAGTCGGCTCCGACCACCTCAAGGTGATGTGGGATCCGGCGAACGCGCTGTACAGCACCGAAGCCGCCTTTCCCGATGGCTATAATTCGCTGCGCGGCGGTTGCCTCGGGCATATCCATCTCAAGGATGTCGTTGTCGATATCGCCAAAGCCACGATCAGCTGCCGCCAATTGGGAACGGGCGAGATGGCGCCTTATCTCGACGACATGGCGACCGCCCTCAAAGCCGATGGTTACGCCGGCGCGATCTCGCTGGAGTCGGTTTATCGACCGTTGGGCGGCAGCTTTGAAGACGGCTTCCGCGCATCGGTCGGGGCGCTGAAGGCGCTGTTTGCCTAGCGGCGCGCTGGCGTACGCGCGCCAGTAAGACGGCAGTCGCTGTAAGCAACCATTCGCTCACCTTGTCCAATATGTAACCAGAATAAAGGATCGAATATGACAATCCCAAAGAAAGCATTCGGACGCAGCGGTCACCTGAGCACAAGAACGCTCTTCGGCGCTGCCGCCTTCAGCAGCGTGACGCAGGACAAAGCCGACCGAACGATGCAACTGCTCATCGAGTTCGGAGTCAACCACATCGACACCGCCGCCGGTTACGGCGATTCGGAGATGCTTATCGGTCCCTGGATGGAGACGCATCGCGACCATTTCTTCCTCGCCACCAAGACCAACGAGCGAACCTACGATAGCGCCAAAGCGCAGTTTGAGCGCTCGCTGCGGCGCTTGCGCGTCAGCCAGGTTGATCTGATCCAGTTGCACAACCTGCTGGGCGAAGACGAGTGGGAAGTGGCGATGGGTCCCGGCGGCGCGCTGGAATACCTGATCGAGGCGCGCGAGCAAGGCTTGGCCAAGTATATCGGCGTCACAGGTCACGAAGTCGCCATCGCCGGCATGCATCAACGCAGTCTCGAGCGATTCGATTTTGACTCGGTGCTGCTGCCTTACAATTACCTCATGATGCAAAACGAAACCTACCGCGCCGGCTTCGAGTCGGTCGTCGCTGCCTGCAAGGCGCGCGGCGCCGCCGTGCAAACGATCAAAGGTGTCACCCGCCGTCCCTACGTCAGCGGCCAGCGCAGCCACGCCACCTGGTACGAGCCGCTGACCGACCAGGCGAGCATCGATAAAGCCGTGCATTGGGTGCTTGGCAACGACGACGTATTCCTCAACACCGTCGGCGATATCCATATCCTGCCCAAAGTGCTCGACGCCGCCGCGCGCTTTGAGGAGCGGACTTCCGATGAGGTCATGCGGGCGATGGTCGCGGAATGGGAGATGGCGCCGTTGTTTGTGTGAGCGGCAGTTGTCACATCGAATGACTCGAGCAAGTTGCTTCAGGACATTGATCTTGAAGCGACTTGTCGTTTACTTGGAAATTGGCGCGCGTTGGATAGGTATGGAACCTCGATGAAGGTCACCACGAAAGTCAGAAGATGGACGATATTCGCGATTGTCGTCCCGCTGTTGCCAATGATCTTTGCCGGGATTCTGAAGTTGGGACAAGGGTCCGGGTTAAACTATCAGAGTCTGCTCGGCGGTACTGAACTGTACATCCTGTCGGTCACGGTTCTTGCTTCAACCAAGAATGACCTAGACAACTCGGAAGCTGATTTTTCTAAGTTTCGCGTGTATAATGCATTAAGCGATTTGCTTTTTGTTTCGATGATTGTGATTGTCATGTTGTTTGCGGCGGTATACATCAATGAACATGTGCAAGACTTTGGACTGCAGAAATCATTTGTCGCCGATGCTGGCATCACTTCAGGCATTATGGCTAGTCTGACTTGCATTTCGCTTCAAGCGATTCTCTTTGTCGCCGAAAACAAAGAGAACAGGAGTACAACATAATGGAAACATTGATGTTAATCGGTCTCTTCATTATGTTTCTTTGTACGTTGACGATCGTGTCTACGCTAGCTTATGACGTGCTGACGGGACGAATAAAGCGGCTGTATGGCATCGCGCACAAGGACAATCAAGCGCTGCTTGTTGAACAGCGGCAAGACACATAAGTCAGAATTTTGCCCGTAGCGCCCCCATTCACGAATACGGAATAAACTCCACCTGCTGCAGGAAACGCTCCATGTCAGCTACATCATAAGCGGCCGTCCCCGGCTGCAAACAGACCGCCGTCGCGGCCGCGATGCCGAGGCGCAAGCCCTCTTCCAACGGCGTTTCGTGATGAATCGCGTGCGCCAGCCCGGCGAGCACCGCGTCGCCAGCGCCGGCCGGACTGCTGACCTCGACCGCGATCGGCGGGATGCGATAGCTGCGATCATGGAGAATCGCCAGCGCGCCGTCTTTGCCCATTGTGATCACCACTTGCGTACCGTAGCGCTCCAGGATCTCTCGCCCTGCTTCGTATAATTCAGCATCCGATTTCAGCTTGCGCCCGACAAGCGCCGACAGCTCATGCTCGTTCGGCTTGATGAAGTCGGGGCGGGCGGCCAAGCCAGCGCTCAGATTCGGCTCGGACGCATCGAAAATTACCGGCACATCATGTTCGCGCGCCAGTTGAATCGCGTCGGCGTAGAAAGCGGGTTCCGTGCCCGGTGGCAGCGAACCGCCGGTGATGACGACTGACGCTTTTGGCAGGACGGCGGTGAAGCGTTCCAGCAAGGCTGCCACGTGCTCCGGCTGCACCTGCATAGAAGCAGTGGTGATCGTGGTATGCTCGCCGCTGGATTCATCTATAATGACGGTGTTGATGCGCGTTTCGCCGCCGGCCTCGATGAAATCGGTCGTCACGCCGAGTTCTTCCAGCATCAATTTGACCTTTTCGCCGACGGCGCCGGCCGCCAAGCCCAGCGCCAGACTGCCGACGCCCATACGCCCCAGGATCCAAGCGGCGTCGGTCGGCTTGCCGCCCATGCTGTGAACGGTGCGCGTGGCGCGGATGGTGGTATCGGTCACCAACTGCGGGACAAAGACGGTCAGGTCCAGCGTCGTATTGGGCGTGAGCGAGACGATCATGATTCTTATGCCGGGTCTGTGTCCACGCGACCCTCGTCGCTGAAGTTTGCGATCGCCGCTTCCATTGCTTCACGCTCATCATGAAGCAGGGGACTGGCGCCCAAATGCCGCGACATCATGATCATGTAGGCGTTGGTATCGAGGCGCTCGACGGCATCAAGCGCCGCATTCAGGTTCTTGCCCATCAAGAAGAGACCATGCCAGGGCGCCAACGTGCCGGCGGCATGTTTGGCGATCATCGCCTCGCGGCCGCGCATGGTGGCGACGATGCGCTCGCCCAGCTTGGGGCTATGTGCTGATGCGTATTCGATGACCGGCGTAATACCGAACTTGCGCGTGGCCTCCATCACCGGCGGCATCGCCATATTGGCGCAGGCGAATACCAGCAGATTGCGCGGATGGGCGTGGATGACGGCCGTGCCATAATCGGCGAAGTTCCGATGTAAGCCGAAATGCACCGCGCTCTCCCGTGTTAATCCGCCATCGCCATGGAGGATATCGCCGCGTTCACTTACAACCAGCACATCATCCGCTTCAAGCTGCCATTGCTTGTTCTGTCCGGCGAGCGTGGGCGACATGCAGAATACATCGCCGACGCGCAAGCTGATATTGCCGCCGCCGGCATCAGTGAGGTGACGGTCGAAGAGGAAGCGACCAATACGCGCTACCAGCGCTCGCCCGGCTTGCACTTCATCGGTCAGGACCGCTTCCATCAGTTGCATTCGCATTTCTCTCCCATTTTCGACATAATGCCATTATAGCGAGCGACAGCGCCGTTACAATTGCGGAGCAAAGTACGGGTTGGCTTTTCCACAGGGGCATAGACGCCGTAAAGATTTAGTAGTGAAAGAAAACAGCCTTGCGGGGAAAGCTCCCCTCCCTGATGCATCGGGGAGGGGCCCGGGGAGGGGTTGGAGAAGAGATATGCAATTTGAATTCGCCAGCGCCGGGCGCATCATCTTCGGCGATGGCAGCGCAAACCAGCTGCCACAACTCGCGCGAGAAAAGGGGCGCCACGCCCTGCTCGTAACCGACAGCTTCCAGCCGGAAGCGGTCACGCGGCTGATTGACACGCTACCAAACGCGGACCTGCAAATTACGCATTTTCCCGTCAGCGGCGAGCCGACGGTGGAAGTGATTGACCAAGCGAAGGCTACCGCGCTCACCGCCGGCTGCGACCTGGTGATCAGCATCGGCGGCGGCAGCGTAATTGATACGGGCAAAGCCAGCGCCGCGCTGATTCCCAACGACGGCGAAACGCTCGATTATTTGGAGGTCATTGGCGCCGGGCGCAAGCTGATTGCCACGCCACTGCCCTTCATCGCGCTGCCCACGACGGCCGGCACTGGCGCCGAAGTCACCAAGAACGCCGTGCTCGGCTCGAAGAAACATCGTGTCAAAGTCAGCCTGCGTGACAATCGCATGCTTGCCGATATCGCCTTGGTCGATCCGCAACTGACGCACAGCGTGCCGCCGGCGGTCACCGCCAGCACCGGCATGGACGCGCTGACGCAAGTGCTTGAGCCTTTCGTCTCACATTTCGCCAATCCGCTTACGGATGGCATGTGTAGCGAGGGTTTGCGTCGCGCCGGTCGCTCGCTGCGCATGGTCTACACCGAGCCAGATAATGCCGCCGCCCGGAGCGACATGGCGCTGACCAGTCTGTTGGGTGGCTTGGCGCTGGCCAACGCCAAGCTCGGCGCCGTGCATGGATTCGCCGGCGTGATCGGCGGGATGTACGACGCGCCCCATGGCGCCGTCTGCGCTGCCCTGCTGCCGCCGGTGATGGCAGCCAACATGCAAGCCCTAAAGGCGCGCGAACCGAATAATCCCGCCCTGAAGCGCTACGAATACGCCGCGCAGTTTCTCCTGTTTGAGCGTGCAGCATCTGCGCAAGACGCCATGGATTGGATCAGCGAGACCAGCCGCATATTCGAGATTCCGGGCTTGGGCGCTTATGGAGTACGTGAAGACGACTTTGATGAGATCGTCGAAAAGTCCAGCGTATCCAGCAGCATGAAGGGCAATCCGATTGCGCTGGGCGCCGAAGAACTCAGCGAAATCCTCTTCACGGCGCTCTGAGCGCCAGCGAGGACCGGGCATGTTCATCAGGATGCGCTCCCGCCGGACGAACATCATCACCGCCTACGTTGTAGCGATCGTAATCCTCTTTGTTGGGCGCCAGCTCGCATCAAACCCGCGCGCGCCCGCCGGCGAGCCGGTAGAAAACGCGCTGATCTTCATATCTGACAGCGATTCGATAGACGCGAGCCGCGAGTCCAATTCCGTCTACCGCATTAGCTTGGACGGGCGCGGGATGAAGCGCATTGTCGGCTCGATTCCGCATGGAGACGGCTACCTGCGAACAACCGACATTGATTGTCATGTCGCGTCGCAGCAGCTTGTTATCGCGAGCCACCGCCAGGATCTCAACGGCTTCCATCATGCGCTGTTGGATGGCTCGGGTTTGCATTTGGACAAGCCAGCCACTGGCGACTTGCTATCGGCGACGCGGCAAATATCCATCGCGCCGGACGGTTTCAGCATCATCGTCTCGCGCCAATTTGAAGAATTCTCGCCGACGCGCTACGGCTTGGTCGCGGGCGACCTCAGGAGCCGTGAATTCCGCATCATCATCACGCCGACCGCCGGGTGGTCGTTCATGTCTCCCGCCTGGTCGCCGGATGGCACGAGGCTCGCATATGTAGTTGAACGGCACGACCGCGATGCGTCCACAAGATACCAGCTCGGGACCGCCCGGTCGTCGGGCAATTTCCGGCGTATTGTCTTCGAGTCACGCTTGAAGATAAGCGAAGTTGCCTGGTCGCCCGATGGCAAGTGGCTGGCGCTGGAAATGAACCGGATGATTTATAAGCTGCGACCTGATGGCAGAGACCTGACGCTGTTGAGCAGCCACCAGGCCGGCGCGTCATCGCCCCGCTGGTCGCCCGACAGCCAGCGCATCAGCTTCGTCGCGCCCTCTTCATTCCAGGGATTCAATCAGCTGCTTGTGATGGACGCCGATGGTCGGAATATCCAGCAGGTTGCTAGCATCCGCGGCGAAGTCATCAACGGCTGTTGGGTGTAAACTGTCTAAACATCTTTGTTTAGGCGAACCCTATGTTACTTCCCAATCTTCGACATTTAGTCCAGGAATGCGCATAAATTCGCGGACATTATGTGTAACTACAACCAATCCGTGGGCGCGCGCAATGGCGGCAATCAGCATGTCGCGCGGACCAATGGGTGTACCGCGCCTTTCCAAATAAGCGCGGATGCTGCCATACTCTTCGGCAGCCGCGTCGTCAAAGGGTAAACTGTCGATATTCTGGAAAAAAGCGTCTTGTTCGGCTCGTGATCGCACTGGCCTCTGACTTTTCTGCGAACCGAAATACATTTCGGCCTTGGATATTGAGCTTACGACGATCTCGGAAAAGGCTTTGCTATGAAACATTTCACGAAGGCTAGGCGCTCGTCCATTGATATAAGAAACGCAAGCATTGGTCTCGAGCAGATATCTCATTCACGCCGGTCTTCATTGTCTACGTATGCGGGCGGATGCCATTCAATTGGGTCATCCGCGAGGCTGCCATAAGTCCGTTCTACAAACTGTGCCCATGACAGATCGCTTTCGCCCGTGACGCTTTCTCGTTTCTTCACGGCGCTGCCATCCGCATTTATTTCGATCACAATCTTAAGCGTCGCTTCAAACGCTGGATGCGCCAAACTGGTGAATCGTTCAATGTCCGTGTCTTCAGTATATGGCCTTCCATCAGGCAGAACCGCTCCCGCAAGATCAACGTGATCCAAGCGAGCTCCAGCTAGCCTCGCGCCAAGCAGATTTGCCTGATTCAAATTAACTCGACACAAGTTTGCCTTCTCCAAACAGGCATAGCGCAAGTCCGACATGCCCAAGTTTGTGCCGCCCAGGTCCGCGCGCTTAAGATTTGCGCGGTACAAGCTAGCTTTACGCAAGTTCGCGCCTTGCAAATCGCTTCCTCGCAAATCCGCGCTATCCATGACTGCCTCTGCGAGATTCGCTCGACGCAGACAAGCGCCTTCCAAGTTCGCGCCACTCAAATCTGCGACTCGCAGCACTCTGCGTCGATTGTCGGTCGCATCGGCTTCTCCATGCGTGTTCATAAGGGTTCAATCGGCCTCGCGCCCAATGGCTTATTTTGTGATTCTAACATAACTCAGCCCGAATCTGAATTGCCCCGGGGCGAAGTGGTTAACTGCTGCTGGGTGTGACGCAACTAATGTGACGCTTTAGCCAATTTGCGCGGCGAGAAAACCCCCCAAATGATGGCTGTGCCGAGAATCAACATCAGGCTTAAGCCAAGCAGCGTTGCGTCAAAGCCTAGAGCGCTGATCGCAAGCCCGCCTAGCACCGGACCAGCGACCTTGCCAAAGTTCTGCATCATGCCGATCAATCCCATGCCTGCGCCAAGGTGCTCGGGATTGATGCGATTGGAAACGAGCGCGATCGCCGCCGGGAAGATCAGCGCCTGCGCCAAGCCCATCAGCGCGGCTGGGATGAGGAAGAGAAGACCTTGATCGACAATGCGAACGAGCGGCAGCGACGCCGCCAGCATGAGCATGCCCAAGCTGATCGTCGGCAGATAGCCCCAGCGATCGCCCAGGCGGCCGCCGAAGGGCTTGCCCAACACATGCGCCGCTTCGTTCAAGCTGAAGTACAAGCCGACCAAAGCCACGCTGACGCCCGCTTCCAGCGCGTATATGGGCAGGAAAGCTTTTAGGGTATATAGCGCGATGAAGGTGACCGCCTCCAGCCCGCCCGTCAGCCAAACAGCTGGTGTTTGCCCGCCGTCGCGAATTGCGTTCTTGACATGCTGAATAATCGGCTTGTACTTTCGCCGTTCCCTCCGGCGCGTCTCCGGCAAGTGTAGAACCGGCAAAAAGACGGCGCAGCTGATCAAGCCGATGATGGTGAAGACAGCAGCCGCGTCCATTGAGAGCAGCAGCCAGCCAGCCAGCGCCGGTCCCGCAATATAGCCGCCGCTGCGCGCCAGTTGAAACCAGCCGATATCTTCGGCGGTCTTATCCTTGCGCGAGATTTCGGCGATGAAGGCGAGCGTCACCGGACCATAAATCGCCGTCGCCAAGCCGTGAATTAGCCGGATGACCAGGAGCTGTTCAGGCGTCGATATGAACCGGTATAAGAAGGGCATAAATGCGAAGAAACAAGCGCCGATCAACAGCCAGACGCGCCGCCCCCAGCGATCGGACAAGATGCCGAAAAGCGGCTTGAGGAAGAGTCCAGTCACGGTCGAGACTGACACGATCAGCCCGAGGAAGGCGCCCGACGCGCCCAAAGCCGCGGCATAGATCGGCAGCAGCGGCGTCTTGCCCATCTGGTAGGCCGAGCGCGCCATAAAGTCCGCGAGCATCAACAGCAAGAAGGGTTTAGAGCGTTTCATTTAGCCCTGTACGCCGCAAGTGTTTGCGATGGGGTGACCGGCGCGCAATGTCGGCGGTTGGAGTCTACGCGACCTGGCCGGTCGCCCGACGACTGCGACGCAATTTTACGGGCGACCCAGTCGGTCGCCCCGACATACTTCATATCTAGTCGCTTACTCCACCAGCTTACGCTCAAACATGCAAATGTGACTCGCGTAGACAACCAGTGCAGCGTCATCTTGTCACCGTCGATCTACTCGCAGCTGCCTTGCGTCGTCACATAGTCGGCGCTGATCCATCCCAGCTCGCCTCGATGATCGATCTGGAACCAACGAGGCGTCCGCGCCAGTGCCGAAAACGTCTCATGCGCTGGCACGGCGCCGATCCGCTCGCCGCTTGGCGCGTCGCGAAAGTTGAGACCGCGGGTCGTCTTTATCGCACAGTCGGACAGCGCACGGCTAACCGGGATGGATTCAATGGCGCCGATATCGCAGGCGCCCGTTAGCGCGCGCGCTCTGCCAAGCTGATCGGTACGCGGGCAGAATCGTGGATCGCCGGCGCGTATCAATGGGCTGCCGGACATTGGCGAAACATAGGCTTGCGAGTCGGTCGATTCTTCAAGCATTGGGTCACCGCTCAGCTTGGGCGAGCAGCTTCCGTCGGCGATGAAATTGCCGATATTCTGCGCCAGCTGCGCGTGACAATGGGCGATGTCTCCGCGACCGACAATCACGCTGTTAAACATGCGGATTGGTCCCAGGTTGTTCTTCTCGATGTAAAGCCCCGTTCCCCAACCAGCGTTATCCAGCATGGTTACGTGCGTCAGCGTAAGGCTGAGACGGCTGGGAGTAAACGCGCTAGACCTACCGCCGTATATGGCGCCGCCAATATTGGCGATGTTGCCAATGAAAGTGCTATTGCTGATGTCGACGGATAGGGCAGTATCGGCGCTGATGGCGCCGCCTTTTGAGGCGCCCCTGGTCCTGTTGCCGATGAAGCTGCTATTCGCAATGGAGATTGCACCGCCATTGAAGGAATAAATCGCGCCGCCGTCATAAAGCGACACGTTGCCAACAAAACGGCTTCCATCGACGAACAGACGGGTTGATTGATCCAAGGTAAATTCTTCCAGCGCGATTGCCCCTCCATGGTACGACGTATTGTTGCGCATGATAGAGTTATTGATAACGACCGTAGCGCTGCCTCGCAGCCGAATCGCCCCGCCAAGTTCCTTGTAATGGGAGCCGCTGTTGCCGTCCGCCAGCGTCAGGTTATTGATCGTCAGTTTGCCCGCCCTGACATCAAATATGCGAAAGCGCCCGGCGCCGCTTAAGGTGTAGCCGTTGCCTTCAATCGTGATGTCGCTGGTGATTTGCGGCAGCGGCTTATCCAATGTGATGTCCCTGACCAGGTAGAAGACATCGGATCCAGCGCCAGCCGGGCAGGTTCCGAAGGGCGCGTCGGTATTGGCGGCGACGATCTGTTCATCAAGCGGGCAAATCTCCGGCTCGTCTGGAATCGGCGGCGCCGCAGTCGTCGTTTCAATCGCCCCGATGTCGCAGCCGCCGCCATAAGGACGCGCTACACCGCGCTGATCAACCTGCGCGCAATACGCTGGGTCAGCGGCGTCAATTGCCGGGCTGCCGTCGCCCAGCGGATGCCAGGCTGGTTCGCCGGTCAAATCGCCCAGCAGGGGATCATCGCTCGGGAAATGACCGCAAGTGCCATCGCTGCTTAAAACGCCGACGATTTGATCCAGCGCGCCGATGCAATCCTCGCCGGAGCCCGCGCCGTCAATAATGCTGTTGCGCAGCTTGACGATTGCGCCCCAATTCGCGATTGCGCCGCCCTTGAATGGCGCATGGTTATCCTTCATAGTCACGTGCGTCATGGCGATCTCGCCGCCTTCAAGCGCCGCGACGCCGCCATGACCGGCCCGATTGTTGGAGAATGTCGTATTGGCAAGGTGAATCGCGCCCGCCCTTGCTTTCAACACACCGCCAGCGCCTTGCGCATTGTTATTCTGAAAACTGCTCTGCGCGACTTCGACCGACCCACCCTCTGTAACGATCGCGCCGCCGTCTACTTCGGCGATGTTGCCGGAGAAACTGCTGCCCGTGACCGTCAGCCCGCCATTGTTGCCCAGCATCGCGATTGCCCCGCCATTGGTCGCCTTGTTTTTGCTGAAGCTGACATTCTCAAAGGAGACTCGCGCGCCATTCTCAAAACTGATGGCGCCGCCATCGCCTTGCTCGGTAGCGACCATCGATTCCGGGCTGGGCCAATAATAGGTGGCGCGTTTGCAGCCATCGGCATCAACAGCGCGCGTGGCTTCGGCGCTGCTGCGGTCCAACTCGACGATATGAGTCGCTCTAGTAACGCAGTTCGCTGCGAATTGACTGGCAGTGACCCTCACGCTCCCGCCATCGGCATAGATCGCGCCGCCGCCTGTTTCGCTTCGATTGCTAAGGAAGCTGCTGTTGTGGACCGCCAGCCTGCCCGCTCGCAGGCGGACAGCGCCGCCCTTGTCAGCTTTGCCTTCGGTCAGCGTCAGGTTGTTGATGGTGAGATTCCCGCCATCGACGTCAAAGATGCGGAACCGTTTATCGCCGCTGATGCTGTGCCCGCCGCCTTCAATAGTGATCGCCGCTCGTATCGCGGGCAGCGGCTCATCGAGGGTGATGTCGTCGGCGATTGTGATGATGTCGTGGTTTGTGCCGGGCGGGCAGAAGCCGACGGCGGCGTCGGTGTTGGCCGCTTTGATGTGGTCGGACAATGTGCAGACCTTTGCTTGCGCCAAGACTGTCGAACTGGCGAAGAGCGCAATGACAGCGACCAGCAGCAAGACGCAGACTGTGGCGAACAGGCGATCCTTAAACATGGGATCTTCTCCTCGTCCTTTGATAGACCGGCTCACATATTCAATCATATCTTGCGGCGTCGCCACAAGATTGAGGCGCAGGCTTTTTGATGCTCAGAACCTCCTGATTTCCCATAGAGCGATGCCTGCGCTCGTCCGGGCGCCCGCGCGGTCATCCTGGACACATGCCTATTATTCCACCTTCAACGCCACTACCCCAAATCCGGCATTGCTTAGCATCGTATTGAACTCGGCCAGATTGCCATCGACGAGATCGTCGAACTTTTCCACCACCCCATCGATATCGCCGGCGATTTCATCGAATGCCTCGAATTCATAATCGGTCGGCTTGTAATCGCCCAGGTTGACGTTGAAGCTCAAGTTGCTCAGTTGCGTCGCCAAGCGGTCGCCATGATTCATCGCATCGGGCCAGCCCGAACGCGTCTCCGGGATCATCAACTCCTTCTCGACCTCCAGCACTTGCTCCTCCAGCGCCTTCGCCGCGTCAATGATGCCGGCCGCTGTGTCCAGCCCGGCCAGCCGCTCGCGCCAGCCCTTGAGCTGCGCCCGTACATCGCGCATCTGATTGATCGACTTGTGCGTCGCCGAGACCTTGTCTCTTATCGACAGCAGCAGGTCAAACTGCGCTTGCAGATCAGCTTGGCTCGCGGTCACGCCCGCCTCTTTCACAATTTCAAAGTCTTGGCTGAGTGCTTCACCGCCCACGGTCAGGGTCACGCGGTAAGCGCCCGGCACCGCATGCGGTCCCTTGCCGAAGCTCTGCTGATTGTCATCATGAGGCGCCACCTTGTGCGCATCCGGATATCGCAGGTCCCAGATGAAGCGATTCCAGCCGGCATTTGACGGGATGCGGAGCTCTTTTGGCTTGTCGTCCGTCGTGTTTGCGGGCGACACAAGTGTCGCCCCTACATCTTCCTCGTCGGCGTGCAAGCTCTTAAAGGTCTTGACTTCCTTCCCATCAGCGTCGTCGATGCGCAACTCGATCGTCGATTCTGGCGCCTCGGCCAAGCAGTAAGTGATGACGGCGCCCTTCGCTGGATTGGTTCCGCTGTCGAGGTAGGTGTGCTTGACGCCGTGCTCGGGCGTCTCCTCCTTGACGTAGGCGGCGACCATGCCCAGCGTGCTCATATACTGCTTGCCATCGCCACTCTCGAACAAACCCTCGAAGACTTTCGGAAGGTGACGCTCAACCGTCCCCGGCTTGAGCAGGCGGACTTTTCCCCGCTCTTCGGCGCCGTAGGGGCGACCCATTGGGTCGCCCGCCAATTGATGCAACAAGCCAACATCATCCAAGATCCAGAACGAGCGCCCGTGCGTCGCCACTACCAGGTCGGTTCCCCTCAGTTTGAGATCGTAAATCGGCGAAATGGGCAGATTCAACTGGAAGCGCTGCCAGTTTGCGCCCCCATCGAACGAGATGTACAAGCCGAACTCGGTTCCCAGATAAAGCAGCCCTTCGCGCATCGGGTCTTCGCGCAGGACGCGGCAGAAGTGATCCTCAGCGACGCCATCCACGATCAGTGACCAACTAGCGCCGTAGTCGCTCGTCTTGAAGACGTAGGGCGCGTAGTCATCATTCTTGTAGCGCGTGGCGGTGACGTAGGCGGTTGCTTTATCGTGCGGCGACGGCTCGATCATGGTGAACATGAAGTCCCCCCATCCCCCGGCCCCTTCCCCAACAGGGAGGGAAGGGGAGTCTGACCCTTGCGCGCCCGTTGATGAAGCCCCCTCCCTCTTTACGGGGGAGGGGGTTTGGGGGTGGGGGTCCGGTGTGATGTCGCTCCAATTCTTGCCTCCATCTCTTGTGATATGAAGCAAGCCATCATCGGAGCCAGCCCAGATGACGCCCGGCTCATGCGGCGACTCCGCCAGCGTGTAGACGGTGGCGTAATGCTCGGCGCCGACCGCGTCGCGATTGATCGGACCACCCGATGGCTTCAGCGTTTCGGGGTCGGCTCGGGTCAAATCAGGGCTGATTTCTTCCCAACTCTGCCCTTCATCAGTCGTCTTCAGAATCTGACTGCCGCCGATATAGAGCGTGTTTGGGTCATGCGGCGAAAAGACGATGGGGTAGGTCCAGGCGAAGCGATATTTGTCCGCCTGCGCGCCCAAACCGGTTGAGCTGCGCGGCCAGGTGGCGATGAGGCGGATCTGCTGACTGCGATGGTCGTAGCGCTGCAAACTGTTGCCGCCGCCCGGCGAGCTGCCGATGGCGCCAACATAAGTGATATTCGAATCGGCGGGATCGACGGCGATATAGCCGCTCTCGCCCGAGCCGATGATGTCGCAGTCTTCCCAGGTGATCGACGAATAGCGGCTGCGGCTGGGCACGCGCAAGCTCGAATTGTCCTGCTGCGTCCCGTAGACGTAGTAAGGCTCGTTGCTGTCGAAATCGAGGTGGTAAATCTGCGCCGTCGGTTGATTGTAAATGCTCGACCAAGACAGCCCGCCATTGAGCGAGACGCAGGCGCCGCCATCGTTGCCGTGGATCATCACCTTGTTGTTGCTCGGGTGGATCCAAAGGTCATGGTCATCGCCATGCGGCGTCGTGATCTCAGTGAAGTTATGCCCGCCATCAGTCGATTTCCAAAAACTGAGGTTGTTGATGTAAATCGTATTGGCGTCCAGCGGGTCGGCGGTCAGGTGCATATAATACCAGGCCCGCGAGATGAAGCGGTTGTCCTTGCTGCCCACCACCCAGGTCTCGCCATAATCATCGCTGCGGTAAATGCCGCCATCGGGCTGGTTCTCGATGATCGCCCAGACGCGCCCGGGCTGCGCCGGCGATGCCGCCAAACCGATCTTGCCAAGTAAACCCTTCGGCAAGCCAACCCCCCTCGGTCCCCCCGACGAGTCAGGGGGAAGTCCCATGCCGCTCTGCGCGGCGTCAGTTTTCCCCCTCCCTGATGCGTCGGGGAGGGGGCTAGGGGGTGGGGTTAGCCGCTCCCAAGTGTCGCCGCCGTCCATCGAGCGCCAGATGCCGCTGTCTTCGCCGCCCGACGAGATCTGCCAGAAATTGCGATAAGCCTCCCAGATCGAGGCGTAAATGACGCGCGGATTATTCTTGTCGATCGTTAGATCAATGGCGCCGGCTTTGTCGCTGACGTGGAGGACATTCTCCCAGCTCTCGCCACCATCCTTCGAGCGATAAACGCCACGCTCCGGGTTGCGTCCAAAGGCGTGCCCAAAAACCGCCGCGTACACCAAATCGGCATTCTGCGGATGGCTGCGGATCTTGGCGATCTGGCGCGTCTCCTTCATGCCGAGATGCGTCCAGCTGCGCCCGGCATCGGTCGACTTGTAGATGCCATCGCCGATGGAGACATCGATGCGGATGGTGGTCTCGCCTGTGCCGGCATAGATGACGTTGGGATCGGCCGGCGCCACTTCCAGCGCGCCCACCGACGAAGCGGTGAAATAGCCGTCACTGATGTTTTCCCAATATTGGCCCGCATCCGTCGTCTTCCAGACGCCGCCGCAGACGCCGCCGAAATAGAAGGTGTTCATGTCGCGCGGGTCGCCGGCGACAGCGACGACGCGCCCGCCGCGGAAGGGTCCGATGCAGCGGAATTCGGCTAGTCCGGCGAACTTGGAGTCGGTCATGGGGCTGTCCTTCTGTGGTCGGTCAAAGTGGTGGTGTATTGTAGCGCGGGGGTTTTGATTTCACCACAGAGGGGCAGTACTTGGTGTTGAGGATGTTTTTGTTTTGAAATGACGCGGAAGGCAACAGGTCATCATACCTGTGTTGGCGCGTATGGAAGCAAGCAAACGGTCCATCTTAGTGTAATACTCTAAGATTGTGGGGTTCGGCGAGTTCCCACCTGGACTTGGGTTTGGATAGGACTCCAGTAATCGAGATTGTTTGCCAAGCGTCATGAGCCTTCATTGCAGCCAGATAGTCTTTTTTCCCAAGCTCGACCTGAATCTGCCGATCGCGTTCCCCTCTTGGTGAAGCATAGATAGTCACGGTACGGCCTTCATCAGAATCGCTGTGGGGGTCATCATGAGACAGGAAGCCTATTACTCTACCTACAACGGTCAAGTATTCCTTGTGCGGTTCACTGAATGCTAGCTGGTCTCTCGCTCGCTTAAGGTAGTCAACATGTCGATTGTGTATGGTTATGTCTTTGACGCCTTGCAAGTCTTCGGATGCTCCCAATGTCTTAGACCACTTCATACTGTATTGGACAGGTTTACCGCTCTCACTTGATATCTTCGCTATGGACTCGCACATTCTCGAGTTAAAGCCAGTCGCATATCCTTCAACGAGTGGGCGTTCGTGATTTTCGGCGACGGCTTTCTCGGCTGCCGCAAGGCCACGCACGATTCGTTCCATTACACTCCGAGTAATGGGTTTGGGAGCTATTCCTGGTAAAGAGAGTTGTCTGTCAGGGCTGGCGTCAAAGATCTTAGCTTCCACTCGAAAACCGAAACTTCCCGAAACGGTATGACCTAACCTTATATCTTTTACCATCTCGCGAACTCGACTAGTCGGCCGATCATAGTGCTGTCTTCGGCTCTTTTCGGAAGTTGCGGCGTATACTATTACTTGATCGATTTCAGCCATGTATTCTGCTGCTGCATCTGTTGGTAAGGAATTTGCATTTGCGCCGACATCGAACTTGATGACCATCTCGTCCAGGACGATTCGGCGTATTTCCTCAGCGATCACATCGTGCGGCCTGTCGGAAAGAGATGCCAGAATGTCGACCGTATGCTGCACATAAATTGGGTATTCAGGCGACGAAGCCTTCTTTGGTATGACTATTTCAAAAAGGTCGCCCTCTATATCACTTTCGCCCTCAAACACGAACCACCGTTCATTGTCTTCATCAACAGGTTTCCAGCCGTCGGCTTTCAGAAACGTGGTGATTCTCTCGAGTGGGATACTGTATCTGGGTGAATTCATGCGGTTGTCTATCAGCCTCTACCAACATCTTGTTCGGCTTGACTTCGCAAGTATTGAACAGCTTCGGGATCAAACACTTGATTCCTTGGAATTCTCACGGTGATTTTACTGGACTTGTCAGTCGTCTCGCCAACAATCTCCTTCCAATAACAGGAATAACGCATGCACATGGCGCATTCATCTACAACAAGCCAGTCCCGTTCCGTTTCAGGTAAGTGCATAAGTACTAGGATTGCAAGAGCATCTATTTCAATGAGCTCGTTGTATGCTTCTGCATCTAATTTGTATACTACTTCGTCACCGTCTATAGTACAGTTTTTGGATGCCTTTAACTGGCAAAGGACTATATTGCCTGTAGGTGCAAACTTTCCGCGAGAGTTGATGGCAGGCCAGGTAATGTAATAGTCTATTCCACAGTCCCAATCTGGAGTTGCGAAATTAGCGCCTGCAACCGCCAACACTGCACGAAAGTACGCGTTATGAAATTTTTCCTTTCTTGTGTTGGACGGTAAGGCCATCAGATCTATTCCCGTGCCGCAACTCACTAAATCAATGAGAAACGTTGTCACCAGAACGAAGTCTAACATTAATGTAGATTATTCCAAACTGGATCGGATTCGATCGTCTTACCGTGCCTCTGTGGTGAAATTCAAGTCTTTCAACCACTCCCCCCAATCAACGCCTTACACTCTTCACTCTCTAAATTATCCCGCACCCAGTCCGCCCGCTCGCGCGCCGCTTCCCGCGACAACTGCGCCAAGCCCTCGTCTTTCATCCAATCCGCCTTCTTGTTCTCGCGGATCAGGCCGCGCAGCGTGAGATTTTGCCCCTTCCTGCCGTTGCAGGGGCGGCAAAGCAAAATGCGGTTGCGGATGTGATTCTCGCCGCCGTCAGACCGCGGCGTGATGTGATCCAGTTCCATGAACTCGCGTTCCAGTTCGCGCCCGCAGCCGGCGCAGATGACATTGCCATTGCTGCGCTGCGCGAATTCCAGAACGTTGACGATTTCCCGATGCGTCAGCTTTTGCCAATCTTCGAGGGGGCGCTTCGTCCGCAATTTAAGGCTGGGCGCGGCTAATTCGTTGTCGTCGCTGCGTCGTGGGAACTCTTTGCTGTAGTGCACTTGCGGCAAAGTCACATGGCTCTTGTCGTCGAAGCGCAGAATCGTGTCCCGCTTCATACGCTCCATCACCTGATTGTAGGCGCCGTCCCAGATATCCATGCCCACCCATTGTCGTTTCAGTCGTTCGGCGGCGATGGGCGTCGTGGCGCACCCGCAGAAGGGATCGAGTACGAAATCGCCAGGGTTGCTGCTAGCATTAATAATTCGTTCGTATAGGGCGAGCGGCTTTTGTGTTGGGTAGCCGGTGCGCTCCTTGTGGCTGCCGGTCAAAGCCTTGATGTCAGTCCAAACATTCGAGGCGGGTCTGCCTTTGGACTCGTTCAGGTAGACTTTGCGCTCTGGAACGCCTTTGCCGCCCCGAGCCTGCACAATGCGATTGTCAGCTTCAAGCGCGCGCATGCGTTTCAAAGGATAGCGCCAGGTTCGCGTATGACCGCGAAACTCATAGGTGTAGCCGCCGCCGGACAATCCGCCAGTATGAAGCGGCGCCGTCCTGTATCGCCCGCGCTGATCTTTCTTGCGGTAGGTTCGCCGCACATATTCCTGGTCAAGCTCAACCCAAGAGCCGTTCCATACGCCCTTGCCGTCCTTGGCGTAAAACAAAATCAAGTCGCATACCCGGCCGTATCGCTTAGCGTCATTGTGCGAGCCATAGCGCTGCCAAATGATCTGGCCACGTAAGCATTGCGGACCGAAAATCGCGTCCAGCAAGGCTTTCAGGTAGGCAAAAGCTGTGTCATCGGTATGCAGATACAAGCTGCCGTCAGGCCGGAGTATGCGCCGCATCTCCATCAGCCGAACACCAAGCCAGCAAAGAAACGCTGCCATGTCATCGCCGTAAGCCATACGCGCTGTCGCGATCACGCTCTCAACAGCGGGCCAGTCGTCTTTGATGCTGTCTGTCCATTCTTCGTGTACGACATCATCCCAGCGCCAGCGGTCTTTGAAGCGTGCGCCGGCCGCCAGGCTGTCAGGCGTGGCGTGAAAATCGCGGTTCTTGTTGAAGGGCGGGTCGGTGGCGATGAGATGCACGGTCTCGCTGTTGATGCCGCGCAGAAAATCGATGTTGTCGCCGTGATAAAGCGTTCTGTTCTTGAAGTTAAGCTCCGCCAAGAGATCTTCCCCGCCATGATTCTCTCTAAGATTGAAGTATATCATTGGCAGAACAATTTCCGTAGCGTATCGCATTCAGTCCTTTCGTGTCTTCGTGGTCCACAACCAAACCCTCGGCACCCTCTCCAAAACTCGGTGTACTCGGTGGTAAAGAAAAAAACCTCCGCAACGCCATGTTCAAACATTGACAACCCCGCCCATCATCCGTTCTAATTCACCACTATGGCACAGGTAAAATTCACGGCCAACCTCAAACGCTTCTTCCCCGACCTCTGCGAATGCGAGATCGACGCATCCACCGTCGCCGAGATCGTGACCGCCGTCGATAAGCGCTGGCGCGGACTGGGCGATTACATCATCGACGAGCAGGGGGCCTTGCGCAAACACGTTAACATCTTCGTCGGCGACGAACTTCTGCGCGACAAGCAAACCCTCTCCGACCACGTCTCTGCCGATACCAAAATCTTCATCGTCCAAGCCCTTTCTGGAGGATAGGCGCGCGCGGATGTCATTAATACTTTGGAATTGGCGGCCTCTCGAATCATGTTCCCCTTCCCTCATTTTGGGGGAAGGGGCTAGGGGATGGGGGTAATCCTTGCACAACAAACTCCTCGTCGGCACGCGCAAAGGCTTGCTCATCATGCACCGCGACGGCGGCGACTGGGCGGTCGAGTCGGCGCATTTCGAGGCGATACCGGTCGTCTACGCCTTCCGCGATCGGCGCAGCGACACCATCTGGGTCAGCCTCGATCACGGGCATTGGGGCGGCAAACTCCACCGCTCGCGCGATCTGGGCGCCACTTGGGAAGAGGTCGAAGCGCCGAAATACTACGAAGGCGCGGCCTGCCCGCCCGATTTCAGCATTCCCGCCAAGACCAATTACATCTGGCTCGTTGAGCCGGGCGGCGTCGATGAGCCCAATCGCCTCTATGTCGGCACCGACCCCGGCGGCCTCTTCGTCAGCGATGATGGCGGCGATACCTTTCAACTGGTCGATACGCTCTGGCATCATCCCAGCAATACGCATTGGTTCGGCGCCGGGCGCGATCATCCGGGCACGGTCGCCATTCAGGTCGACCCGCGCGACAGCCGCTGCCTCACCATCGGCATCAGCGTCGGCGGCGTCTATGTGAGCAGGGACGGCGGCGAAACTTGGGAAGCGCGCAATCGCGGGCTCTACGCCGATTACCTGCCCGATCCGCTGCATGAGCATGGGCACGACCCGCATATCATCCTCGCCAGCCCGTCGAATCCCGATGTGCTCTGGCAGCAGAACCATTGCGGCATCTTCCGCAGCGAAAATGGCGGCATGCAGTGGCGCGATATCTCCGACAAGAACGGCGGACCAGCGGGTTTCGGCTTCGCGCTGGCGGTCGACGACCAAGACGAGCGGGTCGCCTGGGTGGCGCCGGCGGTCAGCGCTGAATATCGCGTGCCGGTTGATCGAGCGCTGGTCATCAGCCGCACCGAGGACGGCGGCGAAACCTGGCAGGATTTGCGCAGTGGCTTGCCGCAAACGAACTGCTACGACCTAGTCTTCCGCCACGCCCTGGACAAAACCGGCGACACGCTCGCCTTTGGCACAACCGCCGGCAATTTCTACGTCTCCGATGACCGCGGCGACAACTGGCGCTGTCTGACGAACAACCTGGCGGTCGTCTATTCGGTGCGGTTTATATAATCAGGGCGCTGCGCTGAAGACTGTGTCGCCCATTTTCCGAATGGAGGACATTATTCCGGTGTGTCACCGCCCCGCCCCGCCGAATTCTCTTGTGGTATGGATTCGTACGGGCGAGCCGGCGGCTCGCCCCTACAGCAATCGGATCAATTGTCGAATCATTCTGGGAATCGACTAGTTACCGCGCTGGAAATGAGGAAAAACTAATGACGGATGCACCAGATCTGCTTTTGAAGAAAATCCAGGGCTGCCTCTACGGCGGCGCGATTGGCGATGCCATGGGCGGCGTCGCCGAGTGGCGCAGGCCCGATGAGATTCGCGCGCGCTACGGCTATATCACCGACATGGTCGAAGCCTGGGACGCGCCTGACGATACCAGCGGCCGCGGCGACGGCCGCTACACCGACGACAGCCACATGGTGCAGTTGCTCAGCCGCTGCTATATCGAGCACGGCGACCATCTCGACGCCCACGAATACTTCCGCCGCATCGGTCCCATGATCGGTTACGAAGAGCGCTGGATCCCCGACCGCGGGCGCGAGATGCCGCTAGCCGAGCGCCTGTTTTATCCCGAGAAGTGGCTCTTCATCCGCTGGCTTGCCAATGCCGACCCGCGCTATGCCGGGGTCGGCAATATGGTGAATTGCGGCGCCGCCATGTACGCCGCGCCAATCGGCATCATCAACGCCTGCGATCCGCAGCGCGCCTACGCCGAAGCGGTTGATGTGCTCAGCCCGCATCAAGTCAGCTTCGGGCTGGAGGCGGCTGCTGTTCAAGCTGCTTGCGTCGCCGAAGCCTTCAAGCCCGATGCCTCGGTCGCCTCCATCATCGACGCCGCGCTGACAGTCGCCAAAGACGGCACCGCCGATTGCATCACCGCCATCGCCGATGCCGCCAGTACCATGACCGACTGGCGCGCCGCCATCGGACCCCTGCACGATGTCATGCGCGAATACGACACCTCGCCCGATGACGCCAAAACCGAGCGCGGCAACGGCACCGATGACTGGACGCCCAGCCGCTCCCACAGCATCGAAGAAGTGCCGATCGCCCTCGGCTTCCTGGTAGTCACCGGCGGCGATTACGAAGAGACCATCTTTGGCGCCACCAATTACGGGCGCGACAACGATTCTATCGCCGGCATGGGCGGGGCGATCGCTGGCGCGCTGCATGGCATCGATATCCTGCGTCCGGAATGGGTCGAGACGATCAACAGCGCCAACCGCATCGATCTAATGCCCATCGCTGACGAGCTAGCGGCGCTGACGCGCAAGCTGCAAGCGCAGCAGCTCGCCACCGCGCAGAGTCGTCAAGCGGCTTTCGACGCATTAAGCGGGTAATTCGCAACAACGGCACAGGGGAAACTGTAGGGGCGACCGGCGGTCAGTGTCGGCGGGCTGTGTCTACGCGCCCTACGCGACCTATCAGGTCGCCCGCAATTGTACAAAGAGGAGCGGGCGGCAAGGTATGCCGCCCCTACATGCGTTCTGTTGTCGTTTTGGGATAATTTATGACAGCCTATGAAAGGATGCAACAACTGATGACCGAGTCAAGCGATCGGCTCTTGAAGAAAATCCAGGGCTGCCTCTATGGCGGTGCTATCGGAGACGCCCTGGGCGCGCCGGCCGAGGGGCGCATGCCAGAAGAAATTCGCGCCCGTTACGGCTATATCACTAATTTGGTTGAAGGCTGGGACGGTCCCTCCGATCTGGGCAAAGGCGATGGCCGCTACACCGACGACACGCACATGGTGCAGCTTCTCAGCCGTTGCTATATCGAGCACGGCGATCATCTCGACGCTCACGAGTTCATGCGCCGCATCGTGCCCATGATGGCGCAAGAACTGCGCTGGGTGCCCGAGCGCGGAAAAGAGATGCTCCTGGTCGAGCGCCTCTTCTACCCCGAGAAATGGCTCTTCATACGCTGGCTGGCGAACGCCGACCCTCGTTACGCCGGCGTCGGCAATATGGTCAATTGCGGCGCCGCCATGTACGCCGCGCCAGTGGGCATTGTCAACGCCTGCGATCCCGCCCGCGCCTACGCCGAAGCGGTCGATATCTTCAGCGCCCATCAAGTCAGCTTCGGGCTGGAAGCGGCTGCGGTGCAAGCCACCTGCGTCGCCGAAGCCATGAAACCGGACGCGTCGGTCAGCTCCATCATCGACGCCGCGCTCTCAGTCGCGAAAGATGGCACCGCCGATTGCATCGCCGCCATCGCCGATAAAGCGAGCACCCTGACCGACTGGCGCGAAGCCATCGCTCCCCTGCGCGATGTCATGCGCGAGTACGATACCGCCCGCGACGACTTCAAAGGCGCGCGCGGCAACGGGAGCAACAACTATACGCCCAGCCGCGAGCACGCCATTGAAGAAGTGCCGATCGCGCTCGGCTTCCTGGTGGTCACCGGCGGCGATTACGAAGAGACCATCTTCGGCGGCACGAACTACGGGCGCGACAACGACTCCATCGCCGGCATGGGCGGGGCGATCGCCGGCGCGCTGCACGGCATCGACGCGCTGCGGCCCGAGTGGGTGGAGACGATCAACAGCGCCAATCGTGTTGATTTGAAGCCGATGGCGAGTGACTTGGCGGCGCTGACGCGTAAGCTGCAAGCCGAGCAGTTGAAGGCGGTGCAGGTTCGGCGGGACGCGTTCGACGCGTTAAGCTAACCCCATCCCCCGGCCCCTTCCCCAGCGAGCTAGGGAAGGGGAGCGTTGCCGGTTGAACGGTCTTGACGGCGAAAAAAGTCTCCCCCTAATTCAATGGGGGGAGATTTAGAGGGGGGTTTTCGTACGGTGGGAGTAGAAAACATGACCGCGCCCGAGAGCATCGCCCGCCTCGTCGATAAATTCGAGCGGGACAAAAGCCGCTACCAGCAGACCGATTACAACGAGGCGCAGCTGCGAGAAGAATTCGTCAATCCCTTCTTTCGCGCCTTGGGCTGGGACCTCGGCGAGCAGGTGCTGCATGAAGCCGGCTTGCGCAGCGGCGGCACGATCAAACACCCCGATTACACCTTCCTCGCGGGCGCGCGCCGCGCCTTCTATGTCGAGACGAAGAAACCCGCCATCGACATCGGCAGCGCCATCGAGCCAGCCGAGCAGTTGCGCTCTTATGGCTGGTCGGGCGATACCGCGCTGGGCATCCTGACCAACTTCGCCGAGTTCGCCATCTACGATTGCCGCATTGAACCGCGCCAGGGCGATTCCCCCGAAGAAGCCCGCGTCATCTACCTGACCTATTCCCAATACCTCGACCAGTGGCAGCGGCTGCGCGCCGCGCTTTCGCCCGAAGCCGTCCGCCAGGGGGCGCACCGCGACCTGCTCGAAGCGACCGCCAAAGGCGTGCTGCGCGTGGACGAAGCCTTCCTGCGCGATATGGAAAACTGGCGCGTCGACCTGGCTGAGCACCTGCACAAGCAAGCGCGCTTCATCGACCGCCAACTCAACCAGCGCGAGCTCAACCACCTGGTCCAGCGCACCATCGACCGCATCGTCTTCCTGCGCATCGCCGAAGACCGCAACCTCGAAACCTACGGCCGCCTCGAGCGCGCCGCCTCCATCCGCCGCGGTGTCTACAACGAGATCAAGCGGCTCTACCTGGCAGCCGACCGGCGCTACAACTCGGGCCTCTTCCATTTCGACCCCGCCGACAAATCCCGCCCCGACGCCGATACCCTCTCGATGGAAATCTACATCGTCGACAACGTCCTGCGCCGCATCATCGGCGATCTCTACCCGCCCAGAAGCCGCTACCAATTCTCGGTCATCAGCGCCGACATCCTGGGCCAAGTCTACGAGCGCTTCCTGGGCAAAGTCATCGAAGTCCACAGCGACGGCGAAACGACCAGCGTCACCGTCGAAGAGAAACCCGAAGTGCGCAAAGCCGGCGGCGTCTATTACACGCCGGGCTATATCGTCGACTACATCGTCGACAACACCATCGGCGCCCTGCTGCGCGACCGCAGTCCCGAGCAAGCGGCGCAGCTGCGCGTACTTGACCCCGCCTGCGGCAGCGGCTCCTTCCTCACCGGCGCTTATGACTACCTGCTCGATTGGCACCTGAAGGAATACCAAAAGGCGCCGGAACGCTACCGCAATCGCCTGCGCCGCGTTGTCGGCGGTTACGTCCTCGATATCCGCGAAAAGCGCCGCATCCTGCTCGACAACATCTACGGCGTCGACCTCGACCAGAACGCGGTCGAAGTGAGCAAGCTCTCGCTGCTGCTGAAGATGCTGGAAAACGAGCATGAGACGCTGGATATCGACGAACCGCTGCTGCCTGACCTCAGCGGCAATATCAAATGGGGCAACTCCCTCATCGGCAGCGACTTCTTCAGTCCGGCGGAACTGGCGGCGAAAGACGACGAAGAACTGTATCGCGTCAAGCCCTTCGATTGGGCGGGGACCGCCGGCTTCGGAGCGATCATGGCGGCGGGTGGGTTTGATGCCGTGATTGGCAATCCGCCTTATGGGGCCTGGTTTGATGCTGAACAGGGAGCATACTTTGCTAATGGCTACGCAGTATTCAAAGGAGTGAAAGACGTTTACGTTACCTTCATGGAAAAGGCAATCGAACTAGCAGCGCCAAAAGGTCTGGTATCTTACATCGTTCCATCGGCGTGGACTGGTGGGCCGCGATACCGAAGACTCCGCGATTATCTGCTCGAATACACATTCAAGAATGTCGTGCTGCTCCCTTATGATGTTTTTGCAGACGCTTATGTTGACACGCTGGTCTTTGTGCTGGAAAAAGAGAAATGGAATCAGGAACATCGCGTCTTCACTCATGTTTACGGCAAGCGAGACAAGATTACGAGCATAAGCCTTGCAGACCATGAGTGGGATCAAATAAAGCAGGCGGAATGGCAGAACATCGACAATCGGAAATTCGTACTGGATTCAGCCACCATTGGAATACTGTCCACCATAAGAAATTCATGTAGCAATCAGTTCAGCGATATTGCCGATATGAAGCGCGGCGTCCTGTTTGACCAGAACCTGCTAACCGCCTCAAAGACATCTGACCTAAGTTATCCCTACTTTGAAGGCGATATCTACAGATACAGAATGAATCACAAAGCGGAAAACTGGATTGAGTTCAATGATGATATGCGAGAACGCCCGAAAGAATTCACTTGGTTTGAAGGCGAGCGGATACTTTTGCGCCGCTTAGTCAATCGCAGGCAGCGTTTAATGGCGATTCTTGTAAGGGATACTTTCATCACAAACAAGAATCTCTATTCGATTGTTGCCACTTCAAGCATTAGCCTCCAGCTAATACTTGCTTTGCTCAATAGCAAGTTGTTTTCGTATTTGTATCTCAAGCAGGTTACCCAGGCTACCAAAGATGATTTCCCTCAAGTGACGATACGGGATATAAAATCGCTGCCCATTCCACCAATTGCCACTCTTGAGGCGCACAATGAACCGATGATTGAGCTCGTCAACAAGATGCTGGACTTGCACCGGCAGTTGCAAGGCAGCATCTTGATTCGCCGCGAAGTGCTTGAGATGCAGATTGAGGCCACTGATAAGGAGATTGACGCGCTTGTATACAGACTGTATGGCTTGACGGAAGAGGAGATCAAGATTGTGGAGGGTGGGTAGTGGTAAAAGCCCATCACATCTTGACTTTTCAAGATGGCTTCATTATCGTCGGTCAGCCTTAGCTAAGGAGTGGGACAAAGGACAGCAACGTGATTAAAGGCTTTGAAGGCTATTATCCGCCTGATTTCGATAAATTGTGGGCAGAAGCCGTATTCGTTTTCGACACCAACGTACTGCTTGACCTTTTTCGATATTCGCAGAATACACGTAAGGAGTTGCTAGAAATCCTTGAGAAGCTTGACGATAGGATCTGGATACCTCATCAGTTCTTCTATGAATACCATAGGAACAAAATGACTATCCATGAGTCCCTAGCTGATGCGTACCGCGAAAGCGAGAAGCAATTGAAGCAATGTAGCGACATTACGATCAAAGAATTGCATTCATTACGAGAAAAGCTTCGGAATCTTAAGAACCGTACCGGCGTGGAAATTGATCCGAGAGTCGAAGTTGTAGGCCGAGTCTTTGCTGAGATCCAAGACGAAATATCTAATTCTGAAGAGCAACATCTTAGAAGTCTCGATGAAGATCCCCTAGAGGAAAAAATCGTCGAGTTGTTTGCAGAAAACTATGGTAAACCGTTTGAGGATTCCCGTCTGGCGAGCATCAGGAAGCTGGCTAAAGAGCGACTTCAAAGAGGTATACCGCCAGGCTCCACTAAAGATAACAAAAAGAACAAGTCTGATCCGGATGGCGATCTGATAGGATGGCTACAAATAATGGACCATGCCGAGGAAGAAAAGCTGCCAACAATTCTAGTTACGAATGACAGTGATTGGTTTCTCGGGACCAGTAGCAATACGATCGGGCCGCATCCAGAGCTTTTGCAAGAAATGTTTGATGAAGCCGGCGTAGGTTGCTACATATACCGAACCACAGAATTCATCAAATTCGCAAAGGATTATCTTGATGCTCAGGTATCTGACAAGACGATAGAAGAAGCAGAAAATCGAGAGAGATATATCGCTGAACAAGAGCGACTAGTACTTGTGACCATGCTTGAACATGACCGCCGAGCAATGGAGGCTATGCATGAAGAAGAGCATATAGCTAGGGAGGCTTGGTTAGAAGAAGACCGCCGAGCAGCGGAGGCTTGGTTAGAAGAAGACCGCCGCGCAGCGGAGGCTTGGTTAGAAGAAGACCGCCGCGCAGCGGAGGCTTGGATAGAAGAAGACCGCCGCGCAGCGGAGGCCTGGATAGAAGAAGACCGCCGCGCAGCGGAGGCTTGGATAGAAGAAGACCGCCGCGCAGCGGAGGCCTGGCTTGAAGAGGAGTGTGTGTCTAACGCGGGGGATGCTGGATCATAAGCGCCGAAGTACGTATACCATTTCTGATGAACCACATCGCAAAGTTGTGGAAACCGGCCGGCGGTTCGTACGACACGACCAACTGCTCCACAATCGCGGGCAACAAAAGAGCCCGCTTCTCAGCGGACTCTCAAAGCCATTCTGACAGCGGAAAACTTCTACTCTGAGCTTTGCGTAGGAGTTGGTGTGTTCCGTTTTGTAGCGCTATCCTTGTTGCTGACATCGGACGCGTGAGGTGACGGATGGGCCAGGTATTTGGCGGTATCCGGGGTCACCGGACGAAGTTCTACTTTCCCCAATGACGTAATAGGGGTGAGTGGCTGCGGAATGCCGCTGTCGCCACTTAAACGAATCTTATCTGACATAGTACACCTCTCAATCTGTTGCGCTAATGTGGATTAGCGTAGTGAAATCATTAAGCTGACCTCCTTTGTAAAATGCGTTGAACACAACCTCATAATCGCCATCAATTATAATCCAAACTGGTCTTCGTCTAGCTCCCCCAACTCCCCAAACCCGCGACCATCCACTCACCACCCGCGCCCCAATCCCCGCTACCCTGAATCCCAGCGCGCCTTAACAATCGAATACCGTGACCGCGTTGCCCACGAACCGAAAAAAGCCCCCTCCCTGATGCATCAGAAATCCTCTCCCCGTTGAGCGGGGAGACCGAGAGGGGCACAGGGTTTGGGGGAGGGGTTGTCCAACGCATTATTAGACAAAAAATAGTTCGCCGTCCAATTGGACTGTCCAATAGAACGTGCAAGCAACGCCGATTCCCACTTCGCCGCCAAACCGCCAAACCGCCGAAAAAAGTTTTTCCGCGGCAATTGCCGCCACCCAAGCTCGACCTCGCTCTGTGTCCTCTGTGCTCTAGGTGGTAAAACAGAGAAAAACCAAAGGCTCCTCCCATGTCCCAAACCCCCTCCCGCTCCCAAGACTTCTTCAACGCCGATGGCATCAGCGGGCTCACCCACCGCGCCTTCACCACTGCTATGGGCTACGACAGCGCCGATTTGGCTCGCCCGCTCATCGGCATCTGCAACACTTTCAGCGAACTCAATCACTGCAACAGCCACCTGCGTACCATCAGCGAAGCGGTCAAGCGCGGCGTCTGGCAAGCCGGCGGCTTCCCGCTCGAATTCCCCACCATCTCCCTCGGCGAAATCCACCTCAGCCCCAGCTCCATGCTCTACCGCAACCTGGCGGCGATGGACACCGAAGAGATGATCCGCGGCAATCCCATCGATGGCGTCGTCCTGCTGACCAACTGCGACAAAACGACGCCAGCCGCGCTGATGGGCGCCGCCAGCACCGACCTGCCGACCATTATGGTCAGCGGCGGTCCTATGCTCAGCGGGCATTACCAGGGCGAGATCCTCGGCGCCTGCACCGATTGCCGCCGCTACACCGCCGAATACGAAGCCGGTACGATCAGCGCCGAGACCTACAGGAGCGTCGAGCGCAACCTGGTGCGCAGCGCCGGTCATTGCATGGTCATGGGCACCGCTTCGACCATGAACTCGCTGATGGAAGCGCTGGGCATGGCGCTGCCGGGCAATGGCGCGATTCCCGCCTCCGACTCGCGCCGTCTGCAGCTGGCGCAGGCCGCCGGACGGCAAATCGTCGATCTGGTCGAGCGCGACATCCGCCTCTCGCAGATCCTGACTGCCGCTGCTTTCGACAACGCCATCACCTTGCTCAACGCGGTCGGCGGCAGCACCAACGCTATCGTGCACCTGCCCGCCATCGCCGGACGCGCCGCCGTCGATCTGCCGCTGTCGCGCTTTGATGAGATCAGCCGCCGTACGCCGCTCATCGCCAATATGCGGCCCAGCGGCGAATATCAGATGGAAGACCTCTTCTACGCCGGGGGCATCCCGGCTGTGCTGAAAGAGCTGCTTCCACTGCTGCATGGCGATGCCCTCACCGTGACCGGGCGGTCGCTGGCGGAAAATGTCGCCGATGCCGCGGTCAGCAATAGCGATGTCATTCGCTCGCTGGACGATCCGCTGGCGCCCGAAGGTGGCTTGAGCATCTTGCGCGGCAACCTGGCGCCGGACGGGGCGGTCATCAAGCACGCCGCCGCCAGTCCTGCGCTCTGCCAGCATCGCGGACCGGCGCTTGTCTTCACAGACGCCGATGACGTCAAGGCGCGCATTCACGATCCCGCGCTTGATGTGACGCCCGAACACGTGCTCGTGCTGCAAAACGCCGGTCCCATCGGCGGACCCGGCATGCCCGAGATCGGCAATCTGCCCATCCCGCAGAAGCTGCTCAAACAGGGAATACGCGATATGGTACGCATCTCGGACGCGCGCATGAGCGGCACATCATACGGAACGATCGTGCTGCATGTCGCGCCGGAAGCGGCCATCGGCGGACCGCTCGCCCTGGTGCGCGATGGCGATGAGATCGAACTGAACGTCGCCGAGCGCCGCTTGCAGCTGCACGTCTCCGAAGACGAATTGGCGGAGCGCCGCGCGCAATGGTCAGCGCCGCCGCCAGCTTATTCGCGCGGCTATGGGCAGCTCTACCTGCGCAGCGTCAACCAGGCGCCGCTGGGCTGCGACTTCGATTTTCTGCGGGGGCGGGATCCGGCTGGTCCGGTCTGGCAGCCGAAGTTTTAGCTGCGAAATAGCCGCTCTAGATCCAGCGTGAAGCCGGGTAAAATGCCTTCGCCGCTCAAACTGCCATCACGAGCGATGAACTCACTGGCTGGCTCGCCATTGGGTCCTACACGCCAAACCTCAACGCCAGCTCGGTCGGGCAGGACAAGCCAGACGATTGCCGTGCCTCGGGCCAAATAGACCTCGGCTTTGCGGCGCAGTTCAGTAAGCGTATTGGTCGGGGACGCGATCTCAACCGCCAAGTCTGGCATACGCGGGACAAATCTCTCATGATCCGTCGGCGGGACATTTTCCTTGCGGTTGAAAGCAACATCGGGACCAAGCAAGGTATGGCGGTCATCGGCGGGAAAATAGCCGGATTCGACGCTGCCATCGCCCAGGTCGTGCGCTTCGGCATAGTTCAAAAGGTAGCGGAAGATGTGTCCCGCAAGGTTGCCATGCGTGTATCCCGGCGGCATGTCCCAAAACAACTCCCCGTCTATGAGATAGAAGTGCTTGTCTTCGTTTTCCGGCAACTGCGAAAGCCGCCATACATCGTGAATCGTGTAGAGCTTCTCCTGGATCGCCATGGTTGCCTCGTGAATGTCCGCTTTCAGATAGAAGTATAACGCAATTTACGTCCTGTGGTCGATAGGGTGCGGCGATGCGCAGCGTCAACCAGGCGCCGCTGGGCTGCGATTTTGATTTTCTGCGTGGGCGAGATCCGGCTGGTCCGGTGTGGCAGCCGAAGTTTTAGTCTAGAGATTGAGGTTAGTTTTAATGTCTGTTACTTTCCAATCAGCATAGCTGTAATCTGTGAGGTAAATGTCGTAAAAGGGCGTCTCATGACCGGATATATCTTCAAACTTGTCCAAAAGCTCGTTCTTAGAATGCGTCGGTAGAGAATTCCACCAATTTGCCGCAAAGTATATGTTCTCCAGATTGACAAATATGAAACTCACAATGGCATCGGGCATCTTGGATTTGGGCAATTGGTTTAGAGACTTGATGAATCTATAGTTCACTTTGCTCTTTCCGTACCATGCAAAAGCCACAATTCCACGTTCTGCACCAAACGGCAAGAGCGACACAGTGATAATATCGTACGGCTTCTGCCTAAAGGGATCCCTATCCATATTCTGAATCATGTTCCCGTGAAAATCGAAAGTGACGTTGGGCCCGCCGCTGCAAAGTAGATCCGGAACTCTGCCGAACTCTACCACATAATAGTTTGTGCCCCTGAAATTGTTTTGCAAGAGGGCTTTACCCATATTGTCAAAGACCGCTTGGTCCTCTAAAGCAAACTCTGCACCTATTCGCAACCATGTGCTAAACACTTCCGACATTGGACCGGCCGCGACACTGTCTGCATTGATTTCGGCTTGTCTCAACTTTGCGAATCGCTCTCTGCTCAAGGCACGATATGCCAGCAAGAACATGTGACGTCTATGCAATTGCAACCGGCCATCTTCAATCGGGGCAAACAATTCTTTATCATGCTTGCGGCAGAAGCCTGTAAAGGTTGACGCCTGACGTATGCCTCGCTCGTAAACTTTTACAGGTCTGCCATCTTCTAGGTCGGGATCGATTCCTATTGTAAGGACATGTCCATTGCTCGCGATCGTGGACAATGCCCCTTGTCGCTGAATCGTATGAGCCTTGACGATTTCGCCTTTACATTCGGCAGGAGCTAACGGATGAAGACATTCTTTTTTGTCGAAAGTCTTTCTGGAAAGAGCAAGCTGCTGATGTAACCGTCTTCTTGGATCGTTAATCATTTTGGGAATACTATATCCGCAAATAAAAGTGATCGCCGGACGCATATGCTCTCAAAGGCAAGGAAATTAGGCTGGCGTCACTGTCGCCGCGTGATAGCAGCTTTTAGGCGCCGGGCGGACGAATTCAGCCGACGCGCATTGCCGAAATAGTTTTTCTCTGTGCCCACGGAGAACTCGGAGAACTCGGTGGTGAAAGAGGCACTGGCTTCCTACGCATCCAACTCCCCATCCGCCAAGCCAGCCGGCAGCGCCTGCGGCTGCTCAACCGTGCTACCCAGCTCAATCCGCTGCCCCTGCGCTGCCGATTCTTCCAGCGCGCACATGATGTCGAGCACATGAAAAGCCAGGTCGCCACTGGCGCGATGGGGCCGCCCCGACTGTATCGCGTAAGCCATATCGGCGACGCCGGTTCCGCGGCCGATCTCGATGGAATGCGCCAGCGGGACTTCCACCCAGTCACGCGAGCCGCCCTTCAAGGCGCGCACGATGCCGTCAAACACATTGGGATCGGGCAGGCTGAGCGAGCCCTCTACGCCATGAATCTCGATCCAGGGCAGGTGATGTCCCCAGACGTCAAAGCTGGTGATGACGGTGGCGATGGCGCCGCTGGCAAAATCCAGCGTGCCGGCGATATGCGTGTTGACCTCGACCGGCAAGCGCTTTCCCATCAGGGCGTCGCTGGTGGCGATTCGCTCGGCGAAGGTCATGCGCGCCGAGGCGGCAACATGCGCCACCGGTCCCATCAAATGAACCAGCGCCGTCAGATAATAGGGACCCATATCGAAGAGCGGTCCGGCGCCCTTCTGGTAGAAGATGCCGGGGTTTGGATGCCAGCTTTCCGGTCCATGCGCCATGAAGAAGGCGGTCGCGGCAATCGGCGCGCCGATCAAGCCATCATCGATCGCCTTGCGCGCCGTCTGCAAGCCGCCCCCGAGGAACGTATCGGGCGCGCAGCCCATGCGGACGCCCGCTTCTTTGGCTGCCTTGATGATTCGCGCGCCATCTTCGCGGGTGACCGCCAGCGCCTTCTCGCTGTAGGCATGTTTGCCCGCCGCGATGATCTTCAGCGAGACCTCCGCGTGCGCCGCGGGAATGGTCAAGTTGACGACGATATCGATATCGTCGCATGCCAATAGGTCGTCCACGCTGTGGGCTGCCAGCCCGTGCTCGGCGGCGAATTCACGCGCGCGATCCGGCAGGATGTCGGCGCATGCTGTGATCTTGATGACGTCAAATGGCGCGCAGCCTTCGATATACGCCGGCGCGATATTGCCCGTTCCGATGAGGCCAACGTTTAATGTGTGCACGGGTTCTCCCATTGATAACGTTCAATATGCTGCGGGCGACCCACTGGGTCGCCCCTACAACAACCGACTATTCCTACGGGCGTTTCACTGAAACACGCCTAAAGCGCGCTCGGGCTACATATCCAGCACGCCATCGGGCAAGTCGGCCGGTATCGCCAGGGGCTGCTCCATTGTGCTCTTGATCTCGATATGCCGTCCCTGCTCCGACGATTCTTCCAGCGCCAGCATGACGTCGAGCGCGTGAAAGGCGAGGTCGCCGCTGGCGCGATGCGGACGCCCCGACTGGATGGCGTACGCCATATCGGCGACGCCGGCGCCACGCCCGATATTGGTCGAATGGGTATGTGGGATATCGACCCATTCATTTGTCCCGCCCTTGACCACCGATACCTCGCCGTCGAAGCGGTTGGGGTCGGGTACGCTGAGCGAGCCGTCTTCGCCATGAATCTCGATCCAGGGCAGATGATGCCCCCAGACATCGAAACTCATGATCGCGGTGGCGATAGCGCCGCTTTCAAATTCGAGCGTGCCAGCGACATGCGTGTTGACTTCTACCGGCAGCCGTTGTCCCATCAGCGCTTCGCTGGTGGCGATTCGCTCGGGGAAGGTCATCCGCGCCGAGCCGGATACCCGCGCTACCGGTCCCATCAAGTTGATCAGCGCCGTCACATGGTAGGGACCCATATCGAGCATTGGTCCGCCGCCCTCGAGATAATAAAAGCCGGCATTGGGATGCCAGCTCTCGTGGCCGTGCGAGAGCCAGGTAGCGGTTGCCGCCACCGGCGCGCCGATTAAGCCGTCGTCGATCGCTTTGCGCGCGGTCTGCCCGCCGCCGCCCAGAAAGGTATCGGGCGCGCAGCCCATGCGTACGCCAGCCGCTTTAGCCGCCCTGATGACGGCTTCGCCATCCGCGCGTTTGACCGCCAGCGGTTTCTCGACATAAGCGTGTTTTCCCGCCTCGATGATCTGCAGCGAGACTTCGGCATGCGTCAACGGGATGGTCAAGTTGATGACGATGTCGATGTCGTCGCGCGCCAGCAACTCGTCAACGCTGCAGGCGACAAGTCCGTGTTTAGCGGCGAAAGCTTGGGCGCGGTCTTCGAGGATATCGGCGCAGGCGGTGATCTTGATGACGTCGAAGGGCGCGCAGCCCTTGATGTAAGCCGGCGCGATGTTGCCGGTGCCGATAATGCCAACGTTCAGCGTTTCCATATAATATCCTTTGCAGGCCTGCGGGCGACCTGATAGTGCGCCCCTACACCAGCGCTCTCCGGCGGGCGACTTGCCAAGCCAGAACTAAGTCATGAAATCGGGGATGTTGCCGCGGACGGGCGAAGCGTTGGACACGGGCTTGGCCCAATTGATGGCGTTGGCGATGACCTTGTGCACGATCGGCATGTGATAGATGGGGTAGGTCTCGTGGCCCGGGCGGAAGTAGAAGATCTTGCCTTGCCCGCGCTGATAGCAGCAGCCGCTGCGGAAGACTTCGCCGCCTTCGAACCAACTGATGAAGACGAGCGTGTCGGGAGGCGGAATGTCGAAGTGCTCGCCATACATCTCGGCTTGGTCGATTTCGATGTATTCGGGCAAGCCATCGCAGATCGGATGCGATGGATCAACGGTCCAGATGCGCTCTTTCTCATCGGCTTCGCGCCAGCGCAGCATGCAGCCCGTGCCCATCAGGCGGCGGAAGATTTTCGACAGATGCCCGGAGTGCAGCACGATCAAGCCCATGCCGTTCAGCACGCGATCCTGCACACGGTCGACGATCTCATCGCTGACCTCGCCATGCGCCATATGCCCCCACCAGGTCAGCACATCGGTGTTGTCGAGCACGTCTTGCGTCAGTCCATGCTCGGGCTCATCAAGCGTGGCGGTGTGGATATCGAATCCGTAGGGCGCAAGACCCTTGGCCAGCGCGCCGTGGATGCCCTCGGGATAGACTTCGGCGATATGTTTATCATGTTTCTCGTGCCGGTATTCATGCCAGACGGTAACGCGTAATGGACTCATCGCAGTCCTCGCTATGCCAGTGATAGTCAATAGCCACGAATTATGCCGCGCAAACGAGGGATTTACAATTGAATACTGTTGATCGCTTGGACATGGCTTCGGCAACCGTGGATTTTCTCAGTCAGATCGCCTTCTTGCCCTCGACCTAAGCCCGATCATCCGGCTCAAACTGCACTTTGCGGTAAATGAACTCTAGTGGAACCTCAGTGTCAATTGTCGGTACAGAAAGGCTGGATTCCAGCCCGCTGTATTTGCTGTGCGTCCACTCGCTACGCAAACGTGTATAGGCTTCGACCAGGGGTTCGTCTTGTGAGACTAGGAAGTAGCCCTGCAAAGAAGGTATTTCCAGGTATTGCTCGAGCTTGCGCGTACGGTCGATCTTCTCTGTAGATGGCGACGAGACCTCAAACAGCAGGGTAGGATTCTCCAAGGGGCCCGACTTTTCACCGCCGTGAAATACTGGCTCAGCGCATACGACCGTGACATCAGGATAAGTATATGTGGCGAGGGCGTCGACCATTACTTGCATCCCGGCATAGACGTCGCCAACTTCGTCCATGAGCGCAAAGTAGAACCAACTGACGAGTGCGGCAATGACGATTTCGTGAGTGCGGCTGCCACCTGGCATCGGAAAGATCCTGTTGTCTATCAGCTCATTTCTGCAGGGCTGTTGATTTTCCCATTCAAGGTATTCTTCCGCGCTCATCAGGCGTTCCGCTACTTCTGTCGCCATCATTCGCTCCAACGGCCAAATCTACACATCTATTGAACAACACATCTGCACACGGCATCGCCGCAGCAGCCTAAGCGCCAGCAAATCTCACCTGCTGGTATATCTCCATTAGCGGAATCTCGCAATCCGGCGCCGGGATGACCAAGGTGGCGTCCATGCCCGAGAAAATGCGTAGGCTCCAGTCGTCGGATTTGCGAGTATGTGCTTCAATCAGCGGTTTGTCTTGAGAAACCAGGAAATAGCCGGAGAGCGAAGGGATTCGCAGATATAACTCACGCATTCTATTCCGGTCAATCTTTTCGGTGGAGGGCGACAGGATTTCAAACAGTAGTGTAGGATTCTCTAGCATGGGTGGCGAGGTCTCGTATCTGAATTGTGATTCGCCACATACAACTACGACATCGGGATAAGTAAACGTTGCGGCAGGGTCAACTCGGACCTGGATATTCATGCCAAATACTTGGCATCCCCTTCGGTACAGTCTGCTTTTCAAGGCGAAAGCAAGGTCGAGGTTGATTAGGTTGTGCGTAGGAGTGGCGCCAGTCATCTCATAGACTCGATTGTCAATCAATTCGTGTTGATATGGTTGCGCGCGTTCCCATTCCAGGAATTCCTCCGCGCTCATCAGGCGTTCCGCGATTTCAGCCGCCATCATTTGCTCCAACCGTTAATGCTGTGCACAATAAGCATAACACATCAGGGCTAAGGTTTCGCGCGGCCGCCTACAACCGCGCCTTGATCCCCGCCATCGCTTCCAGCGCCTTGATGATGCCGTGGTTGCCTTCGGCGCCCATGCCCTGCGCCTGCAGCGTCCGATACAGATTGAAGCAAAGCGCGGTCGCGATCACCGGTATGCCCATCTCGTCGGCCGCGCCCAGCACCAAGCGCAAGTCTTTCTGCTGCAGGTCAATCGAAAAGCCCGGTTCCCAATAATCATTGATCACCTGCGGACCGCGATTTGCCAGCATCCAACTACCGGCCGCACCGCCAGTGACAGCGCTCAGCATCTTGTCCAGATCGACGCCGCCAGCCTGCGCGAAGAGCAGCGCCTCGCTCGCCGCCAGCATGTTGACGACGCAGAGGATCTGATTCGACAGCTTGACCGTCTGCCCGGCGCCGGCTTCGCCGACGTGGGTGATGGTGCTGCCCATCGCCTCGAAGCAGGGCATGGCGCGGGCGACGTCCGTTTCGCTCCCGCCGATCATGATGCTGAGCGTGCCGTTGGCCGCGCCCTCGCTGCCGCCGCTGATCGGCGCGTCGAGCATGGCCACGCCCTTCGCCTTCAGCTGCTCGCCGATCTCGACCGTATTGACCGGATTAATCGTGCTCATATCGATCACCAAATCGCCGGCTGATGCGCCACGGATGACGCCGTCCTCGCCCAGCACAACCGCCTCGACATCGGGCGTATCGCTGACGCAGATGATGGTGATATCGCTGGCTTCGGCGACCGCGCGTGGGGAATCGGCTGCGGCGGCGCCGCGTTCGACAAATGGGTCCATGCGGCTGGCTGTGCGGTTCCAGACCGCGACTTCAAAGCCGGCTTTCATCAGGTTGTCGACCATGCCGCGTCCCATGATGCCCAAGCCGATGAATCCGATTTTCTCGCTCATGTTGCTTGTCCTTGTTTGCTTGTATTCGTCTGAATATTTGCGGGCAATGGTAACGCGAAAGGATGGTAGGGTACAGGTCGAGAGCCTGGTTCAAATGTTCTATTGAGTTCGTCAGTGAAACTATCTATGCTGAGCTTACCACTGTTGCTGGCGTGCGTAAGCAAATGACGATTTGGCGGAGGTGGACCATGCCCAGTTTAGGACCGACTGAATTGTTCATCGTCGTGCTGTATCCTGCTGTATTTCTAATTCCGCTGGCCGTGCTATACCTGATCATTCGCCAGGCGGTGGTGTCGGCCTTACGCAAGTATCATCGCGAGCTTGATGAGGCTGGCTGCAAGAAAAAAGTGAATGCGGTGATCTAATGTTTGGCGGTGGCATGTGATAGCATTGACTCGTCGCCAGTTTTGTCGTGAGGTTATCTCATGTCCAACGAAGACATTCCGGTAGGCCGCATTGAACTTGAGAGGCGGAACATTGGAAGCACAGTAAACTTTGCCAGTGACCGTCAAGCCATCGAGGAAAACCGCCGGGCGATTGAAGAACTCCGGCAGATGCTGCAGGCCATCATCAACCACTTGGGCGTGCCGTACACGCCGGATAATCCAGCACCTGAAGAATAGGCAATCCGGAACTAATCGCGAGGCGGCGCATATCCAAGCGCCCGCACCGCCTCCCAGAAACGCTCGACATTGCCCAGCTTGATCTCGTCGTAGCCGCGAATCATATCGGGCAGCGCCGCCAGCTTCGTGACCTGCTCGTAGTTTTCCCCGTTCAGCGTCGCCAGTGCGTCAAACACGAGCCGCCGATACTGAAGGATAAGGTCCCTCTCGGTCCGACGCACGCGATCGTAGCCGAATAGGTCGAATGGCGTCCCGCGCAGGAAGCGCAACTGATGCAGCGCGCGATAGACCAGGTCAAAGTAGCGCCCGACCTTGATCTTGCGCTTGAGCCCGAGCGCTTTCAGAATTGGCGGCTGCAGGTGATAATGCGTCTTGGCGCGCGCGCCGAATTGCTCCGCCAGCGCCGTCCGTACTTCGCGCTTCAGGCTTAAGCGCGCCACTTCGTATTCATCCTTGTAGGCCATCAGCTTGAAGAGGTAGCGCGCGAAGGCTTCGCTCAAATCGGCGCTATCGGTGCTGACGGACTGCTCAGCCGCCAAGACTCGCTTCACATCATCCAGGTAGCGCCGCGCGTAGGCTTCGTTCTGGTAGGCGATGAGTTCGGGTACGCGAACCTCGAGCAGACGCCTCAATTCGCCCTGCGCTTTCAGTGAATCGATTAGCTTCTGCGCCGCTGTGGAAGGCGTCGGCGGCGCTTCAACTGCTCCCACCCGTTTCAGTTGCAGGCTATCCAGCCAACCTGGATCAGCGACAGCCAGGCGACCCGCGCGAAAGGCATGCTGATTGTCTTCGGCTTTGACGCCGTTGAGCTCGATGGCGCGCTCAATGGCCAGTGCCGACATCGGCAGCGCACCCGCTTGATAGGCGGCGCCGATGACGATCATATTCGCCATCATGTGATCGTCAAACAGCGCTTCCGCCAAGCCGATGGCATCAAAGAAGACGTTGTCGCCAGCCAGGGTCTGGCGATTGATCAGCTCCAGCAGGCGATCCGCTTCCGGGTACTCCACGGTGGTATCGCGCACCATGGCGCCGGTCGGCACTTTGCTGGTGCTGACGATGGCGACGCTGCGCAGTGGATGAGCGCGGATCAAGTTCTTGGTCTCGGTCGCAGTCAGTACATCAAAGACGAGGAAGGCGTCGGCCGCAGCCGCCCCGATCTTGGGCGCGATATCAATCGGATGGTCGGTGATCTTCAAATTGGAGACGACCGGTCCCCCTTTTTGGCTCAATCCGGTTTGGTCCAGCGAGCGCACGTGGTAACCATCCAAAGCGGCCGCCGTGCCCAGTACCTGATTCGAGGTGACGACGCCGGTGCCGCCGATGCCCATGAAGAGAATATTGGCGGTACCATTGACGCGGCGCTGCGGCTCGGCGATTTCGCGCGCTACGCGATAGCTCGGTTTGGCGCCAGCGGCGCGTTTCTCGTCTGGGATCACGCTCATGAAGGCGGGGCAATTGCCTTCGAGACAGGTGTAATCTTTATTGCAGGATGACTGATGGATCTGCGTCTTGCGGCCGAACTCGGTTTCGACTGGTTGTACGCTCAAGCAGTTCGACACCGAGCCACAATCGCCGCAGCCTTCGCAGATGGCTTCGTTGATGACGATGCGCAGCGCTGGATCGGGCGCGGCGCCGCGCCGGCGTTTGCGCCGCAGATTAGCCGCGCATTCCTGGTCGTAGACGAGCGCGGTAACGCCGGGACTATCACGCAGGAGCCGTTGCGCTTCGTCCATGCGGTCGCGCTCCCAGACTTCCGCCCCCGGCGCCCAGGAGGCGTCGGCAGGATACTGTTCTGGATCAGCAGAGACAACAATCGTCTTTTTGACCCCTTCAGCGTAAAGAAAGTGCGTCAGCTCTGGCACGGGCATCAAGCCGTCAGCCGCTTGCCCGCCGGTCATCGCCACCGCCGAATTGTAAAGGATCTTATAGGTCATCTTGGTCCCGGCGGCGGTCGCCTGTCGGATCGAAAGGGAACCGCTATGGGCGAAGGTGCCGTCGCCGATGTTTTGGAATATGTGATCGATATCGGTGAAGGTTTCGGCGCCGACCCAATTTGCGCCCTCGCCGCCCATCTGCGTGACGCCAGCCGTTTCACGGTCCATCAAAATCGCCAGCGTATGACAGCCGATCCCGGCCGCCGCCATCGAGCCTTCTGGCACTTTGGTCGAGCGATTGTGCGGGCAGCCCGAGCAGAAATAGGGCGAGCGCGCCACAATCGGAATCGTGCCCAGGTCGGGCGCTCGGTTGATCTCGCGCAGCCGGCGTTCTAGCAGGGGCGCATCGACGCGACCCTGCAAGCGCCGCGCCAATATGCGCGCGACCTCATCGGTGTCCAGTTCATTGTCGGCTTTGACCAGCTTATTGCCGTCCTCGTCCTTCTTGCCGACGATGCGCGGATGATGCCCGCTGCCGTAGAGCGCTTCCTTGCAAAATGTCTCAATGAACGAGCGCTTCTCTTCAATGATCAGGATTTCTTCCAATCCGGCGGCGAATTCGCGCACGATGGTGGGCTCGAGTGGAAAAATCATACCAAGTTTCAGCAGGCGGATGCCCGCTCGCTCCAGCGCATCGTCATCTAAGCCGACCTCGAGCAGCGCCCCGCGCAGGTCGTACCAGGTCTTGCCGGCGGCGATGATGCCCAGCCAGGCATCGGCTGTGGGAACGGCGATCTCGTTGATACGATTCGCCTTCGCGAAAGCCAGCGCCGCATCCAGCCGCGCATCGTGGATTTCTTGCTCTTGCTGCAAACTGTAAGGCGCCAGTAAATTCGGATTTTGTCGCGGCTTCCAACGCCGCCCGTTCAGCCTGAAATCGGGCTTGATGATATGGACACGGTCGGCGCCAACTTCGACGCTGCTGTATTCATCGGCGACATCGGTGACGATCTTGAAGCCAACCCAAAGACCGCTGAAGCGGGACAAAGCGAAACCCAGCAAACCCAGATCGAGGATCTCCTGCGCGCTCCCCGGATACAGTATCGGCATCAGCGCATCGTAAAGCGCGACTTCCGAGTGCGAGGGGATGGTGGACGATTTGCAAGAGGGGTCGTCTCCAGCCAGCGCCAGCACACCGCCATGCTCGCCGACGCCCGCCAGGTTGGCGTGTTTGAAGGCGTCGCCGCTACGGTCGACTCCGGGTCCCTTGCCGTACCAGATGCCGCAGACGCCGTCGTATTTGGGACTGGGCAACAGATTGACCGTCTGGCTGCCCATGATGGCGGTGGCGGCTAGCTCTTCGTTCACCGCCGGCACGAAGCGGATGTGATGCTCATCCAACAGGTCGGGAATGCGCTCCAGCACGAAATCCAGCGCGCCCAGGGGCGAGCCGCGATAACCGGTGATCAAGCTGGCTGTGCGCAATCCCCGCGCTTTGTCCGCTCGATGCTGGTCCATCGGCAGCCGCGCCAAGGCTTGCGTCCCGCTCATGATGACGGTTCCGCTGGCGGCGGTATAGCGATCTTCCAGCGTGAAATCTTCTAATCTGCGCTGTGTTTCTCTGGCGGGTGAAGGCGCCTGTTTCTCGAGCATTGTCTTCCAAGTCGCTGAACGGACTTCTACTTCCTTTATAACAGATTACGCGGAGGATGGCATAGTTGTTCGCAGATTGCCTCTGTGACCTCGGCGCCTAAGTGGTGACAGAAGAGCGAGACAAGTCTCGCCCCTACAGCATCACACGGAGCTAAATCGCTGTCAGCCAGGCGCTTGCCGCCAGGATCGAGATAGCGAGAACCGAGATCATGACGGTAAGGCGCCGTTCGCGCCGCTGCAATCGCCGCCATTCGTCGTCATCGCCAATCCCCCGTTCGCGCAGCAGGCTGTTTCGCTCCAAGGCCGGCGCAACACCAAATTGCAAGACTAAGCCGCAGAGCGCCATCGCGATGATCAATACGTGCTTGAGCAATAGCGCTTGGCTCCAGCGATTGCTGAAGCGCAGCAGTCCCTCATAATTTGGATCGGTCGACATCTGCAGGAGTCCGGTGACGATCAGGACTGCCAGCGCCAGATTGCCCAGTATCATGAAGCGTTTTCGCAGGCGCGTGAGAATCCGATAGAGGGCGGGTTGCTCCGCTAGCAGTCGCTTTAACTCGGGCACGACCAGGAAGGTAATCAGCAATATGCCGCCGATCCAGATCACCGTGGCGGCGATATGAAGGAACAGGCTTAACGCCAGCGCCGCTTCCGACATGGATTCACCCCCTGCCCGTCCGGCCAAAAGCTAGTATTTGTATGGGCGTTTCGCGGAATCGCCCGCATTCGTATGCGCGGAATAGCAGGCGAGCCAAGGCTCGCCCCTACAGGTCGCCCTTGGGGGAACCTCCCTCGCGCAGCCAGGCTTCGTATTCTTTCTGCGCTTCGTCGTCTAAGGGATAATACTTGTCCAGGCGGCCGCCTTCTTCCAGCTTCATGCGCGAGAAGACTTCCCATTCCGCTTTTGCCGAAGCCACCTGCGCCATTTCTTCGGCGAGCGCGATCGGTACGACTACCGCGCCGTCGTCATCGGCGACGATAATATCGCCGGGCACGACAAAGCAACCGGCACAGGCGACCGGGACATTCACCGCATGGGGGAAGATATCGGTCTGCGTATGAAAATTGGGCGTCACGCCGCGCAGCCATAAACCCAGGTCGAGTTCTTGCACTTCGGGATAATCGCGGATGCAGCCGTCAATGACGACGCCTTTGCCGCCTTGCGCTTTGAATGAGGTGAGCATCATCTCGCCGAAGACGCCGCTGCTCATGCTGCCGCGCGCATCGACGACGATGATATCGCCCGGCTGGCAAGCCATGATGGCGCGGCGATGCAATTCACGCTCGGGCGCGGCGGCGTATTCATCGCCCCAATGTACATCTTCGCGCTTGGGCATGAATTGCAGCGTCACCGCTTGCCCGCAGGCGGTTGCGCCCGGGTTGAAGGGGAGCAAGCCGACCAGATGCGGATTGCGGATGCCCGCCTGCTTGGACAGCGCGCCGGCGATGGTGGCTGTGCCGATCGCGCGCAGCTTGTTCAGCGTCGCCTGTTCGATGCGAGTGAAGTCGGCGAATTCTGTCATGGTGCTCCTTCAGCGCGTTATGCCTTTCGTCAATCGGCGATTATACCATCCGGGCGCCGATGAAACGATGAGGCTGGCGGTCACAAATTCGCTGCTTTTGCCCTAAGATAGCGCGTATGCTTATTGTACGAGGAATGTCTCATGAGCCTTAGCATCGGCATTGTTGGCTTGCCCAATGTTGGCAAGAGCACCCTCTTCAACGCCTTGACCCGCGCTCAGAATGCCGTCGCCGCCAATTATCCCTTCAGCACCATCGAATCCAACCACGCGGTGGTGCCGCTGCCCGATGAACGCTTGACGCGCTTGCAGGGCTGGGTCGGCGTCGAGCAGGCAATACCAGCGCGCGTTGATTTTGTCGATGTGGCTGGTTTGGTCAAAGGCGCGCATAAGGGCGAGGGCTTGGGCAACCGTTTCCTGGGGCATATTCGTCATGTAGACGCCATCGCCCAGGTTGTGCGCTGCTTCGATGATGAAAACGTGGTTCATGTCAACGAGACGCCGCGCCCGGCTGACGACATCGCCGTGATCAATACCGAACTGGCGCTGGCCGACTTGCAACAACTGGAGCGCCGCCTGGAGAAGCTGGAACGCGAGGTGAAGGGCGACCGCAAGCTGCAGGCTCAGTTGGACATGGCGCGGCGCGTGGAAGCCTTTATCGGCGAGGGGGCGCCGCTGCGTGATTTCGAAGGTAGAGGCGATCCGGCCTTTGCCGAGCTTGACGCCGAGATGCGCTTCCTTACCGCGAAGCCGGTCATTTATGTCGCCAATGTCGATGAAGATGGATTGCAACATGGCAATGATTATCTGACGGCGGCGCGCGAGATCGCGGACGCTGAGGACGCCCTCTTGCTCACGGTTTGTGCCGGGCTGGAGCAAGAGCTGGCTAGTCTTGAGAACGAAGAGCGGGCCGAGTATCTGAGTATGTACGGCTTGCGCGGCAGCGGCTTGGATAGGCTGATCGCGGAGAGTTATCGCTTGCTCGGTTTGATCAGTTACTTCACCTACAACGAGAATGAAACGCGGGCGTGGACGATTGGCCGCGGCTGGACGGCGCCGCAAGCGGCCGGCCTTGTGCATACCGATATGGAGCGAGGCTTCATCCGCGCCGAGGTGATACCCTTCGCTGTCTTCGAGCAGCATCAAGACCGCAACGCCATCAAAGCGGCTGGTTTGCTGCAAGTCGAGGGCCGCGATTATGTCGTGCAGGACGGCGATGTGATATTGTTTCGCTTCAATGTTTGAGCGCGCTACTGGCAGAAATCGGCGATGAGATCAATGTAGATTTCGCGGCAACGCTCGACTGAGGCCAGATCCACCCATTCTTCAATGGCATGGGCGCCGGCGCCGGCCGGACCGAGCACGACCGTCGGGATGCCATGATCGCCGAAGAGCGCCGAGTCCATCCACCAACTGCTGCCGACAAGGGCAACTTCTTTGCCGAGCCGCGCCTCGGCGATGCGCTTCAACTGTTGAACGAGAGAGTGATCGGCCGCGATATTATATGGACTGCGGGCGAAGGTTGCCTTTGCTTCGGCTTTGAAGTCGGGGTCGTTCGCGGCGATCTCCGCGAGGATGTCCCGCGCTTCCGCTTCGACGGTGGCGGATGATTCGCCCGGGATCGTGCGCCGCTCGACTTGCAGCTTGCAGTGTGCCGGGTACATCGAGATTTCCTCGCCGCCGCTGATGAGCGAGGCGTGCAGCGAGCCGCTGCCCAGCAGATTGTGCGTCGGGTCGGCGCGCAGCGCCCGGTCATGGGCATCGAGCGCGACCAGCACTTTTCCCATTTTTGCGATGGCGTCGACGCCGAGGTGGGGCCGCGAGCCATGGGCGGCGATGCCGAAGGTCTCGACATCCAGCCAGACGAAGCCGCGGTGGGCGATGCTGATATCCAATTCGGTGGGCTCGGAAATCAGCACGGCATCAGCGCGCCAGCGATCCCATTCGGCGAGCAGCGCTTCGGTTCCAATGCTGCCGTACTCCTCATCAACAACGGCGCTGAGCATGACATCGCCGCGCAGATTCATGCCCTTGGCCGCGTCGACCGCCAGCATACAGGCGGCCAGTCCGCTTTTCATGTCGTAAGCGCCGCGCCCGTAGAGGCGACCGTCGCGGATGGCCGGCTCAAAGGGCGCGTCCATGCCGGTCACGCCGACGGTATCGGTATGCGCATTCAGCATCAGCGATGCCCCGCCGCCGCTGCGCGTAGACACTGCAGATCTGCCGCGCGCGATCAAGATGACGTTTGGGCGGTCTCTGCCCGCTTCTTGCACATGGACTTCAAGGTCGCGGTCGCGGCCCCAAGCGGCGATGAAGTCGGCGATGTCACTTTCACCGGCGCCGCCCGGCGCGAGGTCGGGATTCACTGAATTGATGGAGACGAGCTCGGATATGAGTTTGCTGAGTTCGGTCATGGTAAAGCCTCAGAACTCTGCCGCAATCGCAAGTCTGCGGCGACTTCATGTTCACGCGCCCCGAATTTGGCGTTTCACATCCAGCAGTTCGAGCAGGAAGGCGCGCGGATCAGCGGGCTGGGGCAGGGGCAGTTGGCGCAGCGGCTCAATGAAGTCAACGGCGAGATCGCCCTCGCTGATGATGCGATTGATGAGCTTGCCGACATCGTTGTATTGCATGATGATGGCGTTGAGAAATTCGTCATTCGCGGTCACCTTCCACAGTTCGACCGCGGAGAGCAGCGCTTCCAGATTATGCACGAGCATGCCGATTTTGTAGCGATACTCGGGTTCGTTGGTGACGCCGCGGGCATGGATGTCGTCCATGATGCCTTCCCCCGCGCTGATGAGCGTCGCCGCATCCAGCGTTATCGGCAGGGCGCATTGATCAATGTAGTCAGCGTAGTCGAAGAAGGGCGGGTGACGGGTCGCGCGGCTGCTGTTGAGGATCTGCTTGCCTTCGCGCGGCAGGTAGGCATTCTCGCGCAGCAGACGCATCCGCTCGGCGACATCTCCCGGCGGCTTCGCGCCCAGATAGCGGCGCGTGTGCTTGTAGGTGAGCAGCGTATTCAAAGTGTAATGACCATCAAAAACGGGATAGACAAATGAATCGATGGCGTTGCCGCCGATATTGGATTCTTTGAGGAAACCCTTGGAGCCCGTGACCAGCAGATTCTCCGACAGGATGTCGTTGCATTTGAGCAGCAACCAGGACTTCAACATGATGCCGTGGAATTGCAGGAAGGGGCTGTCGCTGAAGGCAAGGGCGCGGAAGAAGGTGAAATTGATATGCGCCGCCTGCAGCGTCAGATTGTAAAGCTGACGGAAGACATTGCTGAAGCGGATCGGATTATCGCCGAAGATATTCTTGCTCGAGAGATGCGCAATGGCGGCGGGCAGCGAGTCGTCGACCATTTTCACGCCCATATAGGCGCAATGGTATTTGGAAGGGAGCGCCATTCGCTGCAAGATTTCCAGCCCGCGTCCCACCTGGCCAATGAGCGTGCCGGGTCCGTCGATGTCGAATTTGGTCAGGACCATGCTGCGCAGGACGTGTGTCTCCAGGCGCTGCCAGTTAAGCGTGCTGCTATGAGGCACGGCAAAGAGCGAAAGCGAGCGCGGACCGTCGGCGGCGGGGTCGACTTTGGCGATGACCGAGTGATAATCGGCATGGTAGGAATTGTTGATCAGCCACTTCTGGCCGCGGATGTGGAAGTTCTTCTCGTTCGGATCATCGGAGCAGGGTGTGGCAGCCGTCCGCACGCTGAGCAAATCGGTGCCGGTATGTTCTTCCGTCCAGCTCAGGGTGAAGATCTTGCCTTTGAGTTCCGCCGCCAATTCGTATTCTTCGGCGGCGACCAGCATCATATAGGCGAGTCCGCTGGCGGCGCAGGCGGTCATATAGCTGGGATTGTTGTTGAAATGCTTGGTGGCTTCCAGCATCGAGCCCATGAGATTGAATTTGGGATAGACATTGTCGAGCACATCCATCATGCCAGCGCGCAGGCGCTGGTAATCGAGGATGTCGCCGAATTGGGGGTCTTTAATGGTGTGCATCAGGGCGGGGCGTCCTGTGTCAGTTGCGCTTACTTCGCGGAGTTCGCGCGGTTGCGCTTCGTGTAGAGCATTTGGCGATTATCGGTGCTAGTCTCGCCGTCGTCATGGTAGCCCTTGAAGCGAAAACGGATAGCGCAGTCTAGCTGATGGATTTCCATTGTTTATTTCTCTCAGGAAACTTCTTGCGTATAAAACGCTTGATATGCCCAACGTAAAAGCTGCCGCCATCTTCGAAAAGCATGCGGCAATAGTCAGGGAATGGCAGAGTTGTCTCTTCATATACTGCGGCGGCTATGTAAGGGGGTGTATTCGAATTAAACCCCCACTGCAGAACGTCTTTATATCGTTCTCTGTTGTCAATCAGCGTTACATGCTTATTGTATTCGCGTCTGTATTGGTCAAACTCGCGCCTGTCCTTTTCTGCCCACCTGATGAAAGAATCGCCTAAGGGCTTGTTTTCCGCTGTAATCCTAGCTAGATCTTCATCCATTGTCAGTTCAAGAAATTGGTTGTAGGTTGGGTTTACCAAGCAATCTTCAATGTCCGCCTGCGAGTGCCTATCCCAGTGAGGAGTGCGAATACTCCGCCTGTGAAGCCTAGTATTATTCGTGTTAGTGGCCGTTCTCCACGCAACGAATTCAATGTCTAGTTTCCCTGCGAACACTTCTATAGCACGGTGCATGTATACTCGCACGCTTCCTGTCTCACGCCAATGACGACGGTTGGAAATGATACGTTGAGTTGAATCCAGCCACACGTAACGTCGCCTAGCGAAGCGTACAAAGCATAGCCAACAGCGGCTTATCGTTGGCATCAACAAATAGTCCGCTACTGCGGCCAATACATATTTAGTAATTTCAGTCATGCTTCTAGCCTCTTGTCGCGGATGACGATTCTGGAATAGATTTCTTTGCCTTACTGACTGCCGTTAAGTCTTTGATTTTAGCCACGATTCGACACGCTTTCTGACGTATTCTCTGTGCTCTCTGTGCCTCTGTGGAAAAAATCCCCCTACTCCGTCGCGACCGCCTCGCGCGGAGACGAAAATTGCTGCGCCAGTTTGTAAAGGCGGAGCAGGAATTCGCGCGGGGCTTCCAGGCAGCGCAGAGGAACCTGGCGCATGAGCGGCAGGAAGCTGGTTCGCAGGGCGCTCTCGCTGATGACCTGGTTGAATTGGTTGACAAAGGCGTTATGCTGCATAACAACGGCGTTGAGATACTCGTCTTCTTCGGTCGCCTTCCACAGCTCGCAGGCGGCGAGCAGCGCCTCCATCCAGTGCAGCAGGGCGCCGAGCTTGTAGCGGTGCTCCGGGTCGGTGGTCAGGTCGCGGTCATGCAACTCGTCGGTCAGCGACTGCACAGATGCGACAATGCGGCGCGCATTGAGGTCGATTGGCAGCTCGAGGTCTTCGATGTATCCGGCATAGTCGAAGAAATCGGGATTGCGCAGTTTGCGCGAGTTGGCGCGGATTGGGTCCCCGCCGCGCGAGTTGGACAAGCCAAAGCGCAGGGTCGCCATGCGTTCGCTAACATCGGCGCGGCGGCTCGCCCCCAGGTAACGCTTGGCGTGCTTGGCGGTCATCAGCGTGTTGATGGTGTAATGCCCATCGAAGACGGGCAAGACGAAGGAGTCGATGGCGTTGCGCCCGATAACCGACTCCGCCAGGAAGCCTTTGGAGCCGACGACCAGCAGATTCTGCCCCAGCAGTTCATTGGCGCGCAGCAGCAGCCAGGACTTGAGCATGACGCCGTGGAACTGTAGGAAGTTGCTCGCGCTCAAGGCGAGGGCGCGATAATAGATGAAGTTGAGCACAGCCGCGCCCATAACGATATTGTACATTTGGCGCAGCACGTTGCTGAAATTGATCGGATTCTCGTTGAAGATGCGTTTTTTGGAGAGGTGCTCAATGCTGGCGGGGATGGCTTCGTTGAGCAGGTTGATGCCGACGTAGGCGCATTGGTATTTGCTGGGCATTGCCATGCGCTGAAGGATTTGCAAGCCGTGCCCGACTTTGCCGAGCAGACGGCCCGGACCGTCAATGTCGAAGCTGGTCAAGACCATGCGCCGCAGGACATGCGTCTCCAGCCGCTGCCAGTTCTTGCAGCTGCTCTGTGGCACTAGGAAGATTGATAGCGAACGCGGTCCGCTGGAATCGGGATCGGTTTTGGCGACGATGGTGTGATAATCGGCATGGTAAGAATTGTTAATCAGCCACTTGCGCCCTTTGAGATGGTAGTCGACGCAGTCGGGATCATCGTTCAGCGGCGTAGCGCCGGTGGTTGCGCTCAGAAGATCGGAGCCGATTTCTTCTTCAGTCCAGCCGAGGGTGAAGAGGCTGTCCTTGAGCTCTTCGGCGATTTCGTCTTCGCCAGCGGCGATGATGGTCATCCAGGCGAGCATGCTGGCGCCGGCGGCGATCATGACACTGGGTTCGTCGCCATAGAGTTCAGTCCCGACCTGGAGCGACCGATGCATGTCGAAATCGGGCAGGAGCGCATTGTAGAGATGCAGTATCGACCCCCGCAGTTGGTCAAAGTCGACGATATTGCCGAATTGGGGGTCGTTGATGTACATGCCTGCCAGTCCAAACGGTTAGCGCGCAACTCAAGCAGCGTAGTATACGCGAATAGCGCCCGTCGCTCAATAGCCCGCGAGAATGCGAAATATTTCACAAACTATCAATTACTGAAACACCGCAGGCGCGTGAAAGCTACGATCTGTTTCAAGCGTCGCGCACTTCCGCTACGATCTCTCGCAGCTGGCGGTCGAAGTTGAGGTCGGCCGCTTTGAATTCTTGCCCGCTGATGACGAGCGGCGCGCCGAAGACGACGATCTCGGCGCCCAGGGCCAGCGTCTCAATCGCTTGCGGCACGCTCAAGCCACCGACCGCTTGCACCGGGATATCGACGGCGGCGAGCACATCTTCCAGATCATCGAGCGGGCTGAGCCCGGGGATCATGTTGCGCTCATCGAAGCCGGTGTGCACGATGATGTAATCGACGCCCATGTCCTGCGCCTGGCGCGCGCGGACCGGTTTGTCGGGGCAGAGCATGACATCGCACATCACTTCCTTTCCGTAGCGCTGCGCCATTTTGACCTGCTCGATGATGCTGGCGTCATGCGCTTGGCCCATGACGACGACCATATCGCCGCCGGCTTTGAACATCATCTCGGCTTCCAGCCCGGCGCCGTCCATCGTCTTGAGGTCGACGACGATGGGTGTGTCGGGGAATTCGCTGCGGAAAGCGCGGACGGCATGTAAGCCTTCGGCGAGCAACAGCGGCGTGCCGACTTCGAGCCAGTCGACGCCGGCTTTGACTGAGGCGCGCGCCAGGTCAAGCGCTTCGTCGAGGTCAATGACATCAATTGAGATTTGGATTTTGGCGTCCAAGATTGTGTTGCCCCCGTATTGTGTTGCGGGCGACCCAAGGGTCGCCGCTACAGCTTATATCTAGGCCGGCGACTCACAGAGTCGTCCCTACATTTTCTGACCTAGGCCGGCACGAGCACTGACTTGACATTGACCCCGGCTTCCATCTCTTCAAAGGCTTCTTCCCATTCGCCCAGCGGATAGACGCCGCCGATGATTGGCGTCAGGTCGATCTGGCCGCTGGAGAGCAGCGCCAGCGCCCGCTCCCAGGTCGAATGCAAGTGACTGAAGCAGCCTTGCAGCGTGACCGCCTTTTGCACCAGCGGATCGAGGTTGAAGTCCATGGGCTGCGGTCCCCAGCCGATTTTGGTGATGATGCCGTTGGGGCGGACCAGCTCCATAGCCGTTTTGAGGGCGATGCTGACGCCGCTGCAATCGACGACCAGGTCCGCGCCATAGCCATCGCCCAGCGAGCGGACCAGCTCGAGCGGGTCGGCTTCGTCGATGTTGAGCGTCTGGGTCGCGCCGATGTCGTCCGCTACCGCCAGGCGCTGCTTGTCGACTTTGGCGCCGAGCATGACGATTTCGCTGGCGCCGCGCAGTTTGGCCACAAAAAGCGCCATCATGCCGATGGGACCGGGTCCCTGGATGACGACGATATCGCCCGGGCGGACGACGGGCGTCTTCTCCACCAGGGCGTTGTAGGCGACGCAGATCGGCTCGGTCAGCGAGGCGTGCTCGAAGGACACGTTGTCGGGAATGTGATGCAGGATCGCCTGACGCGCGCTGACGAATTGGGTGAATGAGCCGTCAATAAGGGCGCCGTATCCCAGCCGATGCGGGCACTGATTATAATCGCCGGAGTGACAGTAGGCGCAGTTGCCGCAGACTTCTGCCGCCGTCTCCACCGCCACGCGGTCGCCGACCTTGAAATTGTCCACGCCCGCTCCGAGAGCGGCGATGGTCCCGCAGAATTCGTGACCCAGCACCAGCGGCAAGGTGATCGCCCAGCTCTGTTGATTGCGCCACATGTGGATGTCGCTGCCGCAGACGCCGCCGGCGCGCACTTCCACTACGACATCGCCCGGCTTGGGATCGGGCGGTTGGGGGATATCGCGCAGTTCGACATTTTTATCTTCGCGTCCGTATTTGATGAGAGCGTCCATAATGTTGTCCTATCTATCCCCCCATCCCCCGGCCCCTTCCCCCACAAGGAGGGAAGGGGAGTTCGCAGAGTGACGGATGTTACGTCTGTCAAAGTCCCTCCCTCATTTTGGGGGAGGGATTTAGGGTGGGGGTCCGAAGTATTTGGCGCGCATGCGATGCAGGAATTCGAGCGAGGATTGCATCTCCTCCATGCCATTCATGCCGTCTTCGATGCTTACCCAGCCGTCGTAGCCGACATCGCGCAGGATCTGAAATATCGCGTCGTAGTCGTTGAGTCCCGCGCCGGTGACGCCATGCTGCAGCCCCTCAAAATAGCCGATCGTGCCGTCACTGCCGGCAAGATCTTCGAGTCTGTATCCCTCGCTCAGAAAGCGGTCGCTGGCGTGCATGCTGACGACGCGGTCGGCAACTGCGCGCAGCAACTCGATAGGGTCGTCGCCGGCGACAATGGCGTTGGACGGGTCATATTGCACGCCAAAGTACTCGCGCTCCGGGATGGCATTCAGCAGCTCGAGGAATACGTCCATCTTCTGGGCGAATTCAGGATAACGCCAGAAGCCGTCTTTGTAGTGGTTCTCCAGGCCAAGGATGATTTTGTGCTCACGCGCGACCGGCAGCACTTGCTCAATGCACTCGGCGACCCATTCGATGCCCTGCTCGCGGCTGACCTCGGGGTAGCGCTGCCCGCTGAGCACGCGGCAGACGGCGCCGTCGCCGCCGAGCAGTTTGGTGACGCGTATCATTTTCGCCTCGTGCTCGACCGCGCGTTTGCGCGCTTCGGCGTTGGGGTTAGTGAAGTCCGGCGAGCAGCAGAGCATCGGCATTTCGAAGCCGGCTTCGTGAATGGCATCGCGGACGCTCAGGATGTAGTCGTCATCAAGGCTGGTGAAGAATCTTTCGTACATTTCCAAGCCTTCGGCATCGAGTGTGCGCGCCATGTCGATCCAGTCGAAGACGGACATTGAGCGGCCGCCCGCGATGTCATCGAGATAGCACTTGGGAAAAGCGGCGATTTTCATGGATGTAGTCTCGCGCGTCCGTCAAATGCCGCAAACGCTAAGGAGGACGATGCGGCTGCGCTGGCCAGCCGCCCGCAGCTGAAGGAGCGTTGAGAGCCAGGCTTCTTCCCGCTCAATATCAGCCGCCCGCTCATCAATCTCGGCTTCTGGCGCATTTTCAAAATCATTGACGAGTGAATTTAGACGGGATTCAGCAGCTTCAACAGCCTGTTCCAGCGACAGTACATTGGATTCCCCCCAAGCGAGACCGCGGGTTTTATTTTTGAGCGTGGATAGGCGCGTATCTCGATAGAATTGCTTAACCGTTTCGACGTCATCGGTGGTGGTCATGATCCAGGTGGTTGTGCCCCAGGCGCGGGGACGGATGAAATCATACTGGACATTCACCGTCTCGCCATTGGGGTAAAGCGGCATCCACCAATCTTCGACATCGTAGGCACATTTTAAGTCCCCTATTAGAACAATGGCGGCGATGAAAACGAATGCGGCGCCGACCATGATGAGCGTTGTCTTCAGGCAGCCTGCTTGACTGCGATTGGCTTCCACAGCGCTTTTTCTTTTCCTCAATTAAATTATTCGATTTCTCATCGCTTGCTCGACACGCGCCGGTCGTGATGCCCGGCAGAGACAGGCTGAATCTTATCACATTGCGCGCTGCAATTGGCGCATGATCTTGGGCAGCCAGCATATGATACAAGCAATTTCACAAGAATTCATCTATTGCACACAGGAAGAGACCGTGCTATATTCGTGCATTGTACATACATTTATGTACATTTCAAAACTGTTCTTAGCACGCGCCAGTCTTTATGCCGGAAAAACTCGATAAGATCCGACTCGACCACAACAGTTATATTTCACTGCATGTGCAATTGCATAACCAATTGCGCGGGCTGATCGTCTCCGGTCGCTGGCAGTTAGGCGAGCGCATCCCCACGGAGATGCAGCTTGCTCGTCACCTCGATATCAGCCGTACGACCGTTCGCATCGCACTGCAGCGGCTCGAGGTAGAAGGCCTGATTAAGCGCACCGCGGGCCGGGGAACATTCGTCACTTATCAAGCGCAGGATCACGCAGCCAGTCGCACGATCGGATACCTCACTTGTAGCTTCCACAACGAAATCCATACCAATATTCTCAGCAGCGCCCAGACCGAGCTGCGCTCCGCCGGATATCAGGTGATATTCAGTAATTCCCGCGATCGGGATGACGAGGCGCGGATTCTGCAACAACTGCTCGACGACGAAGTCGCCGGGCTGATGTTATGGGCAAATGCGGAGCCGACCGCTGAATCCCTGTCGATCCTTGCGGAGTACGACCGGCGCGAGATTCCCATAGTTTTCATGGATCGCCCGATTGAGGGCATTCGGGCGGATTATGTCGCGAGCGACAATTTTGGCGGTTCTTATGCATTGGTCGGCTATCTCATCCAGTTGGGGCACCGGCATATCGTGCAGCTCATGCCCAATTTCGACGACTTGCTGCCGGTCAACGAGAGGCGGCGCGGCTATGTGACCGCCCTTGAAGAGCAGGGCATTCTGGCCTATGCGCCGTGGAAAATCAGCCCGCCCAGCCGCCACGAATTTCACGAGACCGACATATACAGCCTGGTCGGTTCGCAGAGCCAGCACGTCATCCGACAGGTGGAGCAATTCGCCGATGCCGAGGGTCCCATGCCGACGGCGATCGTTTGCATCAATGACATATTGGCGATCATCACGATCAACGCCTTGCGCAATATGGGTTTCGCCGTACCGGAGGATGTCTCGGTTGTCGGCTTTGATGATATCAGTATGGCGTCGCATATCGGCGTGCCGCTGACTACCGCATCGCAAGACGCCTATGAACTGGGCAAGGTGGGATTGCAAATGCTGCAGGACAGACCGGGTAATGGGGATATGCCGCCGCGCAAGTATACTGCGCCGACACAGTTGAGAGTCAGAGCATCTAAAGCGGCGCCCTTGGTATGGGTCGAGGGCGCAGTACAGACATAGGGAGAGGAGGCGCTATCGAAAGGCAATAATCGATCCAAGCTTTGGAAATCCTGGGCGCCGCTGACGCGCCCGTCATTCCGCAGGCGCGCGCCCAAGAATGGCAAACCAATATCGGAGTCGGCGAACGCAAATCTCTATTCAATAGTTGTAGGAGTACAACGCATGAAAGCAAGAACCGTACTTTTCGTTCTTCTCGCAGTCGTCGTCGCGTCCTTTAGCTTCACGGCTATGGCGCAGGATGTGGCGCGTGAAGACACCGCGATTTTCGACCGCGACGGTCGCGTCGGTCCCCAACCCGCCTTTGACAACTACAATCCCTACGTGCCGAACAATCTTAGCAATGGCGGTCTGGGTCAGGCTATCTTCCAGCCGCTGTTCATTCTGAACTACGAAACCGGCGAGATCATTCCCTGGTTGGCGGCGAGCGCGTCCAGCAATGATTCGCTCGATGTATGGACCTTGAACCTGCGCGAAGGCGCGGCCTGGTCGGATGGCGAAGCGCTGGATTCTGCCGATGTCGTCTTTACCTTTGAGATGCTGGGGAACCCGGAAAACGCCGGGCTCTGGCGCGCTGGCAACGTTCAGACCTGGGTTGAGAGCGTTGAAGCTGTCGACGCCACGACGATTCAGTTCAACCTGAAGGCGCCCAACCCGCGCTTCCAACTGGACTTCCTGACGGTCAAGATCGGCGGCAACATCCTGATCCTGCCTGAGCACGTCTGGGCTGACCAAGATCCCTTCACATTCACCAACTTCCCGCCGGTCGGTTCCGGTCCTTACACCCTGACCCACGCCGATGAGACCAATTGGATCTATGACCGCAACGAAGACTGGTGGGGCGCTGCGACTGGCGCTTTGAAGATGCCTGAGCCGAAGCGCCTGATCTGGATCATCACTGGCAACGACCAGATCCGCACGACCTTGGCCGTCAACAATGAAGTTGACAGCATCATGGACGTCACCCTGGGCGCCTTTGAAGCCATGCAGGCGCAGAACGACAATATCTTCGCCTGGGTCGATGGCATGCCTTTCGTTTGGCTGGATCCCTGCCCGCGGCAGCTGACCTTCCAGACGGATGTTGCGCCCTGGGACAACGCGGAAATGCGCTGGGCGATCAACCACATCGTCGACCGCGACAACATCATTGAGGTCGCGTACGAAGGCGTGACGATTCCTTCGCGCACGATGTTCGTTGAATACGGCGCCATGTTCCCCTTCATCGATGCGATTGAAGACGCCGGCATGGGTCTGAGCTCGACTTCGGACCACATGGCGGCCGAAGAATTGTTGACCGCCAATGGCTACGAGCGTGGCGGCGACGGCTTGTGGCAAGATGCTGACGGCCACGTCTTGAATCTGTCGATTCAGGTTCATGAAGGCTTCATCGAGAAGCGTCGTATCACCTCGGTTCTGGTTGAGCAGCTGCGCGCCTTCGGCGTTAACGCCAGCGCTGCCGTAATCGCCGGACCCACCTGGGACGATAACAAGCGCTTCGGCAACTACGAAGCCACGACGGACTGGGACGCTTGCGGTTCGGTCAATGAACCCTGGGCTTCGCTGGATCGCTACAGCGCGCGCCACTATGTACCCATTGGCGAGCGTTCATCCGGCAGCAACCACGCGCGCTGGTCTGGCATGAACAACGAGGCTTACAGCGAGATCGTTGCCCAAATCGGTACGCTCCCGCTGGGCGATCCGCAGGTTATTCCGCTGGTGCTGGATGCTTACCAGTACTTCTACGAAGATCTGCCGATCCTGCCCTTGAACCAGGCGACCAAGCTGATTCCGTTCAACAGCACCTACTGGGAAGGCTGGCCGACCTCCGAGAATAACTTCAACCATCCGGCCACCTGGTGGCATTCGACGCATCAGATCATTTCCGAACTGCGCAAGGCTGGCAGCTAAGGGACGGTTTGATACCTTTCGAGGTTTGGGCTTCTCCACAGGCGAGCGCTTGTGGAGAGCCCGCCTCAGCGATATATAAAGTCAGTTTTCAGAAGATTATGGCTATTTGGTGAATTTGTCGGGTAAAGAGGGGCGGCGGAAGTTTTTGCACCCCTCTCCCACAAAGGGTGAGGGGGGAGCTATGCCCCGCGGAAACTGTGACAATCTGGCGGCATTGGCTTTGCTTCAGCTTATGTTTTGTGCTCGATGTGGAATTGCTCCAGCTATTCCAGTACGAGAAATGATCTAAGGGACAAGCCTTGCAGGAGCAGCGCTTGCTGGCTGGCTTCCGGCTTAGCGAAGGGGGACAGAATTGCCAGGCTTTACCACAGAAAAAAGGAGGCAACACAGAGGGCGCCGAGGATAGGTTTGTTGCTTTTGGCGATAGTCCATGTTACATTAATGTTGTACATACTTTTATGTACATTTCAAAAGCGCTCCTCGCGTCCGCGCCAGACCTTATGCCAGAAAAACTCGATAATATCCGACTCGATCACAACAGTTACATTTCGCTGCATGTGCAGTTGCACAACCAATTGCGGCGGCTGACTGTTTCTGGTCGATGGCGGTACGGCGAGCGTATCCCGACCGAGATGCAGTTGGCGCGCCATCTTGATATCAGCCGTACGACGGTGCGGATCGCATTGCAGCGGCTGGAGGTCGAAGGCTTGATCAAACGTACAGCCGGGCGCGGCACATTTGTGGTGTATCAGCCGCAGGATCATACAGCCAATCGGTCTATCGGTTACCTCACTTGCAGTTTCCACAACGAGATCCACACCAATATTCTCAGCAGCGCGCAGACGGAGTTGCGTTCGGCTGGGTATCAGGTGATATTCAGCAATTCGCAGGACCGCGAAGATGAGGCGCGGATCTTGCAGCAACTGCTCGATGATGATGTTGCCGGGCTGATGCTGTGGGCAAACGCGAAACCGACGGCGGAGACGAAATCGATATTGGCTGAGTATCAGCGCCGGGAGATACCAATAGTCTTCATGGATCGGCCGGTGGCGGGGATTCGGGCGGACTGTGTGGCAAGCGATAACTTTGGCGGCTCGTATGAACTGGCTCGTCATATTATCGAGTTGGGTCATCGGCATATTGTGCTGTTGATGCCGAATATCGATGACTTGCAGCCGATAAACGAGCGGCGGCGCGGCTTCATTGCCGCTCTTGAGGAGCATGGGATTCTCGTGCGCGAGCCTTGGAGAATCAGCCCGCCGGACCGTCACGAATTCCTTGAAACCGATATCTACCGTTTGGTCGGTTCACAGAGCCGGCACGTCATGCAGCAGGTGGAGAGCTTTACTGACACGGATGGTCCGAGACCGACGGCAATCGTGTGCATCAATGACATTCTGGCAATCATCGCCATGAGCGCGCTGCGCAACCTGGGATATACGGTGCCGGATGATGTTTCCATTGTCGGCTTTGACGATATCGGCATGGCGTCGCATATCGGCGTGCCTTTGACGACTGTTTCACAAGACGCCTACGAGTTGGGCAAGGTGGCTTCGCAAATGCTATTGGACGGCCTGGGCGGTGGCAACTTTGCGCCGCGCAGCTATACTGTGCCGACTCAGTTGCGCATCCGATCGTCGACAGCGGCGCCCGTAATCGGCGTCGACAGAGTAGTCGCGACAGAGAGAGAGGAGGTGTAACCGGACAGCGATTGGCCAACTTGATTGGCCGCCTGGGCGCCGCCGACGCGCCCGTCATTTGGGAGGCGCGTGCCCCTGAACGACAAACCAATACCGGAGTTGGCAAGAGCAATACCGTCTAATGAATAGTTTTTAGGAGTACAACACCATGAAAGCAAGAAACGTTTTGTTCGCGCTTCTCGTCGTGCTCGTTGCGGCCTTTAGCTTCACGGCTATGGCGCAAGATGTCGCGCGTGAAGACACTGCCATCTTCGACCGTGACGGTCGAGTCGGTCCCCAAGCCAACTTTGACAACTACAATCCTTACGTGCCGAACAATCTTGGCAACGGTGGTCTGGGTCAAGCCATCTATGAGCCGCTGGCCATCCTGAACTATGAAACCGGCGAGATCATGCCCTGGTTGGCGGCCAGCTCTTCCAGCAATGATACGCTCGATGTCTGGACTTTGCATATGCGCGAAGGCGCCGAATGGTCCGATGGCGAAGCGGTGGATGCGGAAGATGTCGTCTTCACTTTTGGAATGCTATTGAACCCGGAAAACGCGGGCCTCTGGCGCGCCCCTAACGTCCAGACCTGGGTTGAGAGCATTGAAGCCGTCGACGCGCACACGGTTCAGTTCAACCTGAAGACGCCCAACCCGCGCTTCGGGCTGGACTTCTTGACGCTCAAGCTCGGCTTCAACATTCTGATCATGCCCGAGCACATCTGGGCGGGCGAAGATCCCTTCACCTTCAAGAACTTCCCGCCCGTTGGTTCCGGTCCCTACACGCTGACCAGCGCCGACGAGACCACCTGGATCTACGACCGCAACGACGATTGGTGGGGCGCGAAGACCGGCGCCTTGAAGATGCCTGAGCCGAAGCGTTTGATGTGGATCATCACCGGCAACGACCAAATCCGCACCGCCTTGGCCATTAACAACGAAGTTGACAGCATCATGGACGTCACCCTGGGCGCCTTTGAAGCCATGCAGGCGGGGAACGATAAGATCTTCGCTTGGGTAGACGGCATGCCCTTCGTTTGGCTTGATCCCTGCCCGCGGCAGCTGTCCTTCCAGACGGATGTAGCGCCCTGGGACAACGCGGAAATGCGCTGGGCGATCAACCACATCGTCGACCGTGAAAACATCATCGAAGTCGCTTATGAGGGCGTGACGATTCCTTCGCGGACCTTGTTCGTTGAGTACGGCTCCATGTTCCCCTTCATCGACGCGATTGAAGACGCCGGCATGGGTCTGAGCTCGACTTCGGACCACATGGCGGCCGAAGAATTGTTGACCGCCAATGGCTATGAGCGTGGCGGCGACGGCTTGTGGCAGGATGCAGACGGCCACGTCTTGAATCTGTCGATCCAGGTACACGAAGGCTTCATCGAGAAGCGTCGTATCACCTCGGTTCTGGTTGAGCAGCTGCGCGCCTTCGGCGTCAATGCCAGCGCCGCCGTCATTGCGGGACCCACCTGGGACGACAACAAGCGCTTCGGCAACTACGAAGGCACGACCGACTGGGACGCCTGCGGCTCGATTAACGAGCCTTGGGCTTCGATGGACCGCTACAGCTCGCGCCACTATGTGCCGATTGGAGAGCGTTCGTCCGGCAGCAACCACGTCCGCTGGTCGGGCCCGAACAACGAGGCTTACAGTGAAATCGTCGAGCAGATTGGCGCGCTCCCGCTGGGTGATGAGCGGATTATTCCCTTGGTGTTGGAGGCGTATCGGTACATCTACGAAGACCTGCCGTTCCTGCCTTTGAACCAGGCGACCAAGCTGATTCCGTTCAACAGCACCTACTGGGAAGGCTGGCCGTCGCAGGAGAATAACTTCAACCATCCGGCCACCTGGTGGCAATCGACGCATCAGATCATTTCCGAACTGCGCAAGGCTGGCAGCTAAGGGACGATTTGGATCTATTTGGGGCGCGTAGGCAAGCGCCCCTTCGAGGTTGGGGTTCTCCACGGGCAACTGCTTGTGGGGACCCTGCCTCACAGAAGCTTATAGGCTTGAGACGGCGCTGCTTGAAAAACGGTGAAGTTGGAAAATCATTCTGTAATTTTCATGTCATGATTTTGTTTTATGCCAATGAGACAGCCACGAATACCGCGAACGCTAGGTAGAAAAGGGCGCTGAAATGGGAAGTTTTTCGCTCAACTACTTGTTGCGCCGTCTATTGGTCTTTTTCTTGACGATTTGGGTGGCGGCGACATTGATCTTCATCATCCCGCGTTTGGCGCCAGGCGACCCTATTGGGGCGATGATCGCGCGAATGTCGCAAACGGAGGGCTTTGTCGAAAACGCCGACATTATCATCGAGGCTTGGCGCGAGCGCTTCGGGCTTGATGACCCGCTTCATGTGCAGTATATGCGTTTTCTGGGCAATACCCTGCGTCTGGACCTCGGTTATTCGCTGGCGAATTTCCCAGCGAAAGTATCCACCCTGGTTGGCCGGGCTTTGCCTTGGACCATCGGGCTGGTCGGTATCGCGACGGTCATCTTCTTCACCGTGGGGAATCTTTGCGGCGCTTTGCTGGCATGGAAGCGAACGCCGAAATTGCTAAAGGTGATGATACCGATTTCGATGACGTTCACCTCAGTGCCGCCGGCGCTGTTCAGTTTGCTGCTGGTTTATATCTTCGGCTTTTTGCTACCGATTTTCCCGCAAGTCGGCGCTCATGGGCGCGGGATGGTGCCTGAGTTCACGCTCGAATTCTTCGGCAGTGTGCTCCATCACGGCTTCTTGCCCGCGATGTCGATCGTATTGGTGACCTTCGGCTTTTGGGCGCTTGGGATGCGCGGCATGATGGTGACCATCGAGGGCGAGGATTATATGATCCTGGCTCAGGCCAAGGGTTTGAAGCCCTTCTACGTCCTGTACCGCTATATGATTCGCAACGCGATTCTGCCTCAGATGACAGCATTGGCAGTTTCGATTGGCACGCTGGTGAATGGCTCGGTGCTGGTGGAGATCATGTTCACGTACAAGGGTATGGGCTCGTTGATCTATTCCGGCATAGCCAATCAAGATTTCGGCTTGATACAAGGGACGTCCTTCATTCTGATTGTGACCAGCGCTCTGGCGGTGCTGATCATAGATCTGACCTACCCGCTGATCGACCCTCGAATTAGCCTGGAGGGGAGGTAGACATGGCTGAATACCAGGATTCGGGCTCGTCAGTCAACTTAATCGGAACCAGTTCCGCAGGTATGCCGCCGCCCGTTGCTGGCGGTACGAAGAAAGCCGGAGTGCTCAATCGCTTTGACAATCCCTGGCTCAACTGGAAATTCCTCACTGGCGCCTTCATCATGGGATTCATCTTTTTCTTGATCTTTCTGGGCAATCAATTCTGGGATACGGAGTTGGCGCTGGCTGGAAGTTCTCCTTTGAACATGCCGCCTCTTGGTTTCACAAACTGGCGCGATCAAGAAGGCATACCGGAACACCCGCTCGGTACCGAGAACAGCGGTCGCGACATGCTGGCGCTGTTGATTGTGGGTACGCCGCGAACGATCGGCGTTGGATTTATCGCCGCTACAGTCGGCATGGGCGTCGGCATCATGCTCGGCTTTCTGGCGGGTTACGTCGGCGGCTGGGTCGATGATGTCATACGGCTGGCGACGGATGTGACCATCACCATACCTTCGCTGCTGGTGCTGATTGTGATTCAGTCGGTCTTGCCGCGGATTGACCTGGTGACGATGGCGCTGTTGATATCGATGTTCGCCTGGGCGACGCCGACGCGTTATATCCGCGCGCAGGTGTTGAGCATGCGCGAAAGCGGCTATGTGCAGATGGCGCGGCTTTCCGGCGTGCCGGTGCGCGATATTATGTACCGCGAGATTATGCCCAACCTGCTGCCGTATCTGGCGGCAAGTTATATCGGCAATATGACCGGCGCGATCTTGTCGGCGGTTGGCTTGGAATTGCTCGGCTTTGGTCCGCAGCGCATACCTTCCTTGGGCGTTTCCATCTTCTTTTCGATTGAAGCGGCCGCCCTGCTGCGCAATATGTGGTGGTGGTGGGGCATCCCGACGGTGATTCTGGCAATCGTCTTCATCGCGCTGCTATTGATCAACCTGGGCTTGGACGAAATCGCCAATCCGCGTTTGCGTAAAGCGAACTAGCGCGGGCCGGAGCGAAGAATTATGGCAGAGCAGAAAAACAACGGCAGCGATCGCGTCGTCCTCAGTGTTGACAATCTGCGCATCCATTACGCGACGCCGCAAGGCGACGTCATCGCTGTCAGTGACATTAGCTTTAACCTGTATGAGGGCGAGACGCTGGGCTTGGTGGGCGAATCCGGCTGCGGCAAATCGACCACGGCGTACGGCATCTTGCAATTGGTGCAGCCGCCCGGTTATATCGTGCATGGGAGCATTCAGGTTGATGGCACCGAGGTGCTAAACCTGGATGAGGAAGAGCTGCGCAAGTTCCGCTGGACCGGGCTTTCCCTGATACCGCAGGGCGCGATGAATTCGCTGAACCCGACCATGCGGGTCAAAGACCAAATTATTGATGTGATCGAATCGCATGAAGGCAAAGCGCATTATGAACCGTTTAGAGAACGTTTCAAAGCGTTCTTGCAGAAGCTTAGGCTGCCAAGACGAAAGGAAAAGGAACCGCTTAGAAAGTACCTCAGTGAATTGCGATGGAACTTAGTTCTACTCTTGCGTTACGAGCCGCTCAAGGAACGCATCTACGACCTGTTTCAAAATGTGGGCTTACCCAACCGCATCTACAATATGTACCCGCACGAGTTGAGTGGCGGCATGAAGCAGCGCGTCTGCATCGCCATGGGTGTGGCGCTGCATCCGACAGTGGTCATCGCGGATGAAGCGACCAGCGCGCTTGATGTCGTGGTGCAGCGCATCGTGGCGCAGACGCTGGTCAAGGTGAAAGACGAGATCGGCGTCTCGCTGATCGTTATCGGCCACGACATGGGTTTGCTGGCGCAGATCGTCGATCGCATCGCTGTGATGTACGCCGGCAAGATGGTTGAGATCGCGCCGGTGGAAAACGTCTACGCCAATCCACTGCATCCTTATACCCAATTGCTTATCGATTCGATTCCGTCGATTAGGGAACGGAAGCCGCTGAAGATCACCGAGGGCATCACCCATGATCCGCGGAATCCGCCCTCCGGCTGCATCTTTCGGCTGCGCTGTCCCTTCGCCTGGGAGCACTGCGCCGAGGTCGAACCGCCTCCGATCTACGTAGAAGACAAACACGAGGTTGCCTGTCATCTCTATGACGAGCAATTTGAGGAAAGGAGGACGAATGCCCTCGCCACTCTTGCAAATCCGTGACGCCACCAAGATTTACACGACCGGCGGCTTTTTGGGCAGCGGCAAGAAGACCGTTGTCGCGCTCGACAATTTCAATATGACGATCGACGAAACGCCGGCGACGATCACCACCATCGCCGGCGAAAGCGGCAGCGGCAAGACGACGCTGGCGAATCTCGTCCTCGGATTCATAAAGCTGACCTCGGGTCATATCATCTTTGATGGCGAAGACATCACCGATATGACCGATGCCCAACTGAAGGCATACCGTCGTAATGTGCAGGCGGTCTTTCAAGATCCTTTCGGCGTCTATAATCCCTTTTATCGCATTGATCACGTCTTCGATCTCGTAAACAATCACTTCAACTTGTCAGACAGTCAAAGCGAATATCGCGACATGGTGGAAGCCGGCTTGAATGTGGTCGGCTTATATGGCGAGGATGTGCTGCGCAAGTATCCGCATCAGCTGAGCGGCGGGCAGCGGCAGCGCATCATGATGGCGCGCGCCTACATGATCAAGCCGCGTCTGATCGTGGCTGATGAGCCGGTGTCGATGGTGGATGCGTCGCTGCGCGCGTCTATTCTTGATGCCATGCTGCGCCTGCGCGATGATCACAACATTTCATTTTTATATATCACGCACGATTTGAGCACGGCATATCAAATCGGCGACCAGATTTATATGCTTTATCAGGGCACGACAGCGGAGCGCGGCGGGGCGATGGATGTCATCGACGCGCCTCAGCACCCTTATGTGCAGCTGCTGATCGATTCGGTGCCGGTGCCCGACCCGACCGATAAATGGGATGTCAATATCTCGCTGCCCAGCGAAGAGGAAATGCGCACGGCCGCCTCAATCGGCTGTCGCTATTATCCGCGCTGTCCCCATCGCATGGACCGCTGCCTAGAAGAACAGCCGCCGTTATTCAAGATGGACAAGCCTATGCACGAAGCGGCTTGTTTTCTGTATGAAGATCGCGATATCGCGCCAATTGAAGCGCCGATTCTGTACAGCAAACCCAAAATTGAGGAGGCAAGGCAGCCGGAGCGCCGCTCGCGGGTACCATGGGCAGCGGCGGCGGTTATCGCGCTGATATTGGCAGCGGCGGCCGCTGTATACGCGATCAACCAAAACAACGCCGCCATCGCCGCGGAAGCGACGGCTGCAGCGCGCGCTGCTGAAGCGACCAAGGCGGCAGTCGCCGCTGTGACCGCATCGGCCGAAGCCGAAGAAATCGCCGCCGCGACCGCGCAAGCCGAACCGGAAGATCTCGAGCCGACGCCGATCCCCGAGCAAGAATTCAAGCTGTCCCCGGATGGCGCGACCGATAAGGGGGCGCTCACGCTCAATGTAGTAACCTTGGATGAAATTGCCGGTGAGGGCGATGTGCACCGCTATAGCTTCGATGGCGCCGACGGACAGGAAGTCACGATCAAGATTCGGACGGGCGGCGGCGGCTTGAGCGGCGGCAACCTTAATTCGCCCTATGCCACCATCTACGGACCGGACGGCGAATTTGTGGCGCCGCTTGGCGATACCGCGGTACGCCCGCGGCGAAGCTATAACGCGCCACTCACTTTGAAGGCGGGGACTTACACGATCATCGTCGGTCCGGCAGAAGTGGACCGTTACGGTCTCGTGGGCGACGCGCCTTATCAGGTGGAAATCGAAGGCGATGCACCAGCGGCAATGCCGACGCCCGAACCGACGCCGATACCCGAACAAGAGTTTAAGGTGTCGCCGGAGGGCGCGGTCGACAAGGGCGCGCTCGCGCTCAATATTATAACCATGGGGGAAATCGCCGGCGAAGGCGATGTACACCGTTACACCTTTGATGGCGCTGATGGACAGGCGGTTACGGTCAAGATTCGGACGGGCGGCGGCGGCTTGAGCGGCGGAAATCTGAATTCGCCTTATGGCACAATCTATGGACCCAACGGCGAATTTGTGGCGCCGCTTGGCGATACGGCGGTGCGGCCGCGCCGCAGCTATAACGCGCCCCTCACTTTGAAAGCGGGGACTTACACGATCGTCGTTGGCGCGGCGGAAGTGGACCGATACGGATTGGTGGGCGACGCGCCCTATCAAGTGGAAGTCGAAGGCGATGAATCAGATGCGACTCCGTTGCCGGAAGCGGATCTGACGCCGCTGCGCCAGCTTGACATTATTCTGTCGCCCGATGGCGCGGAGGCTAAGGGACAACTGACTGTCAATGAAGTGGTATCGGGCGAAATCACCGAGACCGACGACAAGCACCTTTACCGCTATGAAGCAGTTGCTGGACAGAATGTGTCCGTCAGGATTAGTACGGACGGCGGCAATCTACTTTCGCCATACGGCACGATCTACGGACCGGATGGCGAATTTGTGACGTCGCTTGGTGATACAGCCGCACTGCCAAGGCGCAGCTACAACGCATTAATCACCTTGAAGGCGGGCATGTACACAATAATTGTTGGCTCAACGCAAGTGGACCGTTATGGTCTAGTAGGCGAAGCGCCCTATCAATTGACGGTGGAGAGCGTAGCGGGTTAGCGGCGGCTGACGCGTCAACGCAAAGATACGCGATCTGCGATCACTGCCCGTGTCGTAGAATCGCGGAGTGGCGATTGGTTGAAATGGGAAGGGCAATCGGATCATTTGAATTGAGTTGACCAAGGGGATATTAGGAATGCTAAGTCAAGACCAAATCGATTTTTTTCATGAGAACGGCTTTCTGCGAATTCCGCAGGTCTTTAACGAAGAGGAGATCACGGCGCTTTCCGATAGCCTCGACCGGCTGATTGAAGATTGGTCGATCACCAGTCCCGGCTGGTCAGGACCCTGGCGCGATGTTTACCTGGACGAGGAAGTGGAAAAGCAGGTGAAACTGACGGCGATGCATGACCTGCATCTGTATTCCGATGCCTGGATGCGCGCAGTTACTCATCCGAAGCTGGGGAAATGCCTGTCGCAGCTGCTGGATTCCAGCGTTGAGCTGCACCACACCACGATGCACATCAAGCCGCCGCAGACCGGGCATCCCTTCCCGATGCACCAAGATTCGCCATTTTATGAGCATAGCGATGGCCGCTTCATCGATACTTTGGTGCACCTGGATGATACCTTCCACGAAAATGGCGAGATCCGTTTTCTGGCTGGATCGCATAAGATGGGCAAGCTGCCGCATGTCTTGCAGAATCCGGACGGCACCAAATGCTCGCCCCATCTGAATACCGAGGACTACAAGCTCGAAGAGACCGTGCCGGTGCCGGCGAAACGCGGCGATGTGGTGGTATTCCACATTTACTGCATTCACGGCTCCTATATCAACCAGACAAAAGACCCGCGCCGCATGGTGCGCATGGGTTTCCGCGATCCGCACAACGATCAGGTAGCAGGGCAGAGCAACGGTCGCCCTGGATTGATCGTTCACGGCTATCGCGAGCGGCGAGGCGAAGAAGAACTGCTAAAACAGACCTAGCGCGAGCAAAGCACCTTGCTCAAAGAAGAAGCGCTAGTCATCGGTCTCGATATCGGCGGCAGCAAGACGCTGGCTGGCTTGGTCCGGCGTGATGGCGCAATCGCGCGTACGGCGCAAGTGACGACGGCGCCTTCGCCGGATGCGATCTTGGATTCCGCGCGCTCGCTTTGCCTATCCTTGATTGAAGCGGCGGAAGCGCCCGTAGTGGCTATCGGAATCGGCAGCGCCGGCATTATTGATACAGTAGAGGGCAAGGTCATCTTCGCCAATGAAAACCTGCCCGGCTGGACGGGAACGCGTTTAGCTGATCTCGCGATCGGCGCGGATTTGCCCATCATCGTCGAAAATGATGTACGGGCGATGGCTTACGGCGAGGCGGCGCTAGGCGCGGGCCGGGAAGAGAATTCGCTGCTCTGCGTCACGGTCGGGACTGGCATCGGCGGCGCGTTAATCTTGAATGGCGCGGTCTGGCGTGGCGCTGACTACAGCGCTGGCGAGATTGGTTTTTTGGTTGTCGATTGGCAAGACGGAGAGCCGTTGATCCTCGATCAATATGCCTCCGGACCAGCGATTGAGCGTGCATATCAAAAGGCGACTGGATCGGAGGAGCGATTGCCGCTCACCGAAATCAGCCGGTTAGCCACGCAGGGAGACAGGATTGCGACGGCTGTAATCGAAAAAAAAGCGCGGCAGTTGGGCGTCGTTCTGGCGAGTTATGTCACCACGATTAATCTGGCGGCGGTGGTGGTCGGTGGCGGTGTGCCGCAGATCGGCGCGCTCTGGTGGGATGCGCTTGAAGCGGGCTTCCGAGAGACGCTGCCGCCGCCTGTCGCCAAGACGCCGCTCTTGCAGGCTAGCTTGGGCGTGAACGCGGTCATGCTGGGCGCGGCGCTGCTGGCTTGGAATGCGCTTGACGCATGAATGCCGATTCCTTTCTCGCCGCCGTCAAAGGCAAGTTGATTGTGTCTTGCCAAGCGCTGGAAGACGAGCCGCTGCATGGCGCTGGGGTCATGGCGAAGATGGCGCTGGCGGCGAAGATGGGCGGCGCGGCGGCGATACGCGCTAATGGACCGGCTGACATAAGCGCGATCAAGCAAATGGTCGATTTGCCCGTGATCGGTTTGTACAAGCAGGGCGAAAGCGGCGTTTATATCACGCCGACATTTGCAGCGGCTGCCGAGATCGCGAAAGCCGGCGCCGATATCATCGCGCTGGATTGCACCGATCGCCCGCGGCCGGATGGCCTGCCCGTTTGCGAACTAATTGATCGCATCCACCGCGAGTTGAAGCGCCCGACCTTCGGGGATGTATCGACCCTGAACGAGGCGCAGGCGGCCGCGCGAGTTGGTGTCGCGATGACGGCGCCGACGCTTTCGGGCTACACCGATAACAGCCCCGCGCAAGATGGTCCCGATTTTGATTTGCTGGCGAGCATGATTGCGACGCTGCCCTTACCCGTGATTGCGGAGGGTCGCATTTATACACCCGAGCAGGCGCGGCGGGCGCTGGAGCTGGGCGCCTGGGCGGTTGTGGTCGGCTCGGCCATCACGCGCCCGCGGACTATCACCGCGCGATTTGTTCAGTCACTAACCGATGCGTAGGGGCGACCCTTGGGTCGCCCTAATATCGCGCATAGTATTGGAACAAGGGCGAGACACGCCGCGCGTATGTCGCGTAGGGCACGTAGACATAGCCCTTCGACACTGACCGCCGACACTGCGGTTCTCTCGCCCCTACAGCGATTTTGTGGAGACAGGAGGCAACATGAAAACACTTGGATTTCTTGGCGCGGCGCATATCCATACGCCCGGATTTATTAATCGCGTCAAGGAGCGCGCTGGCGCGCTGACGGTGAAGGCGGTCTGGGATACGCAGCCGGAGCGGGCGAATATCGCTGCGGAGCAGCTGTCCTGCGCCACCGTATCTGATTACCGCGATATCGTGAATGACGCCGAGATTGAGGCCATCATCGTCTGTTCGGAGACGTCGATTCATCTTGAACTGGTGGAAGCGACGGCGGCCGCCGGTAAAGATGTTTTCGTCGAGAAGCCGCTGGGCATGGGCGCGAACGATGCCTACGCCATGCAGCGCGCCATTGACGCCGCCGGCGTCATCTTCCAGACCGGACACTTCATGCGCAGCATGCCCGTATACCGCCAGCTCAAAGCTTGGATCGAGGCGGGGACGTTGGGCACGATCACGCGGATTCGGCATTCGAATGTGCATCAGGGCGCTATCGCCGCCATATTCGATAGTGGGCGCGGACCTTATTTGGATTGGCTCTGGATGACCGATAAGGCGCTTTCCGGTTGTGGCGGCTTCGGCGATTTGGGCGCGCATTCCCTTGACATTCTGATGTGGCTTATGGGCGATGTAAACTGCGTGACCGCGCAAGTGGACCGCCTGCTGGGAAAATACGATTGCGATGAATACGGCGAGGGCATGCTGCGCTTCGCCAATGGCGCGATCGGCACAATCGCGGCTGGTTGGGTCGATGTCTTGCAACCACAATCTATATTGGTCAGCGGCACCGAGGGCGTCGCCCATGTTGCCGATGGGGCGCTCTATGTACAATCGCCGAATCTGCCCGGGACGGACGGCGGCGAATGGACGGGTCTGCCGGAGGCGCTGCCACATGCCTTTGACCTTTTCCTCGATGCGCTAATGGGGGAAGATGTACCGTTGATTTCAGCGAAAGAAGCGGCCGACCGCAGCGCCGTGATGGAAGCCTTTTACCAAGCTGCGGAAACGAATACTTGGGTTCAGCCCAAATCATCCTAAGAAGGAGCAGCGAATATGAGCACATTGAAAGTGGGTGTCATTGGCGTCGGCGGGATCGCCCGCACGCATATGCCGGGTTGGGAAGCCTCTCCTCATGCCGAAGTGATAGCGGGCGCCGATCTGGTTCCGGAAGCGCTGGCGAGCTGGGGCGCGCAATGGAATGTGGACAAGCTGGAGACCGATAGCGCCGCCGTCATCAACGACCCGGATATCGATATCATTGATGTCTGCACGCCAAACATGTATCACGCGCCCTTGTCGATCGCCGCGCTGGAGGCGGGCAAGCACGTCATCTGCGAGAAGCCGCTGGCGCCCACTCCCGCCGATGTGCAGCGCATGATTGAAGCGCGCGATAAATCCGGCAAAATGCTGATGACCGCGCAGCACTTTCGTTTCGCCGGCACGTCGAAGGCGCTCAAGGCGGAAATCGAGGGCGGCGCGTTGGGCGACATTTACCACGCCCGCAGTTGGATGCTGCGCCGCTCGGGCATTCCGACGAGTCTCGCTTTCTTGTCCCGGCAGCATGCTGGCGGCGGCGCTTGCATTGATATTGGCGTGCATATCCTCGACTTGACACTCTGGATGATGGGCAATCCCGAGCCGGTGTCGGTCACCGGCGTGGCGCGGCGGGAGATCGCCAGCAACCCGATGGCATTCGGTCGTTGGCCCCGTCATGGGCGCATCCCCGGAGGCATGGATGTCGAAGAAATGGCGATGGCTTTCGTCCGCTTCGAAACCGGCGCGACCCTGGTATTCGAGATTTCCTGGCTGCTGCATCACGATATCGAAGGCGAAGATATGCAGATGTGGCTCTATGGCACGGGCGGCGGCTCGCATTGGCCCAAATGCGAGATTTACGACACCAATTACGAAAGCATGCAACTCTATAATCGCCAGCTGAAGCTGAAGCAGAATGTCTCCGAGCCGCACGCGCAAGAGTGCGTCGAGTTCGCGCAGGCGATCGTTGATGGCGCGCCGTCGCCGGTGCCGGCCGAGCAGTCGCTGCAGGTGATGACGATCCTGAACGGGATCTACGAGAGCCAGAAGACCGGCCGCGAGGTGATGCTTTAGACCCCCCATCCCCTAACCCTGGTTTCCCCCGCAAATCCCCCCCCGTTCGTCGGGGGGCGTCCCACTAGGAGGGAAGGGGAACTTTGTCCGTTATAGAGCGCGAACTATGACTCTCAGTAGTCCGGCAATTCCGCGGCTACTCTCATTGGTGAGCGGACAGATAGCGCTGTTGATGTTGACGGCCTGTGGAACGATGGCGCCGACGCCGACTTCGCAACCTGAATCGCCACAAGCGGGCATCTGGTCGTTGAGCTTCACCGGTGGCTGCACTGGACAAGAATCCGAAAAACTGCTGATCACGCAATTGGACGAAGACGTGATCGTTTTCGACGAATTTGTGTTGCTGCGCAACGAAGCGGGCGAATATGTCGGCAGCGCCATCTTCATCGCGCCGATGCCGGTTGATGGGCGCGATATTCCCTACGAGATCACATACGCGCTAAAAGCGAATGACGATGGCGGCTTCAGCGGCAGCGAGACGATCGTTGAAGGTGGCGGTCACGGGCTCGGCTGCCCGGTTGAGTTGGAGTTCTTCGACATTGAGTAAGCCGAAACAATTTGCTGGTCCGCATTTTGAAATAGTTAGACCAACGGGCGACCCACTGGGTCGCCCCTACAAGTTTGCCCTGGTTGGTGATTCACGCGGTCGCGTAGGAAACGTAGACATCGCCCATTGACACTGACCGCCGGCCGGTGCTGCGGGAGGGGTCAATCGCTCATTCCACTGGATAGGCGATCGTCGTAATCAAACTCTCGATTTTCCCGCCGCTGGCGTACATGCGCGAGTACTGCACCGATATCGGCACATCGCTGCGCACGCGCACGCCATAAGGCACATCAAAGGGAATCTGGAAGCCGCCGAGCTGCTCGGGCTTGTCCAGGCGGACGTGCGGGCAGCGCTTGGCGGGCACGGTGATTTCAATGCCTTCAACCGCATCACGATCTTCAAAATAGAAATCGAAGATGACATTGGCGTCGTCAGGCGTGACGTTGAGGATGCAGATCGATTCGTGGTTTTTATTGATGGGGTCATCATCGGCTGGCGCCGCCAGGTAGGCGTCGGGGATAAGCCAGGTCAATGCGCCGTTGGTGGGCATTAGATTGTCTCCTGCGAATTGGGTTTGAGTTCGAGGCGTATTCTAGCGGTTGCCGTCGTCTTCGACAAACCGGTTGCGGCGATAGATTTCGTCGGGCCGGCGGTAGAGATGCCAGATCTCATCGTCGGGCAGATAGGTGGGCGCGCCCGTCAGCAAGGCGCCTAGGTGGATGCGCGCCGCTTTGACCGCCATCGCCGTGATATTGAGGATTTCCGCCGGACTGTCGCCGAGGGCGATCATGCCATGATTCTCCAGCAGGATGAGTTTTGGCGCTTCGCCATGCGCCGCCATGAACTGCTGGACGCGTTCGCGCATGATTATCGCCAGCGGCAAGCCCGGGTCGGCGTAAGGCGTCAGCGCCGATTGCGGACCGCAGAGGACCACCTCATCGGGGAAGCGGCGTTTGGCAGCGAAGTCGGAAGCGTATTCACTGCACATGATTTGGTTGATGGCGGTGGGGTGGGTGTGGCCGATGAAGCGCGCGCCGCAGTCGTGCAGGAGCATGGCGTGGAAGCTGACTTCAATGGAAGGGCTCAACCCCCCCTCGGTCCCCCCCGAAGCATCAAGGGGGATTGCCAACCCCCCCTCAGTCCCCCCCGAAGCATCAGGTCGCGTAGACACTGACCTTCGGGGGATAACTGCTGAAGTGGTGATCTGTTTCTGCTCGGTCAGCGTCCGCGGCGGATCGTCGAGCAGCGCCAGCATCGGCGCGAGACGCACCGCAACGAAGCCGTCCTCGCCGATGTTATGCATCTGATGACCGCTAGCTTTGACGTAGAAGCTGTCCTCATCTATGCGCATGGAGGTATTGCCTTCGCCGATGATGACATAATCCAGCGCCGGTTCGCCGAGGGCGCGGGTCATCTTGATGAGGTCAATCAATGAGTGAGTCGTCATCGTGGTATAGGGAGCATTGAGGACAAATTGTAGGGGTCAGGTCGCGTAGACACAGACCTACGCCATTGGCTGACCCGCTCGTTTAATCCGTGCAAGAGGGCGACCTGATAGGTCGCCCCTACAGTAGTCCCCGGAGGCGTGACGCCTAGAAATCGAAGTCGTTGATGTTATCCGCCGTGAAGACGAAGGGCGGGCCAAGCAAGACTTCACTGCCGTTGACGACCATCAGCTCGCCGAGGCGCCCAGCCATGACCGAAGCGTCGCCCGGACTAAATTCGCCATCGACGACCGCGCGCAAGACGTAAACGGCGGCGTAGCCAAGATCGACCGGATTCCAGAGGATGACATCGCGGACGCAGCCGGCGTTGACATAGGGCTTCATACCGTTTGGCGTCGCCAAGCCCACCACCGCGACATCCTCACATAGACCGGCCTGCTGCACGGCATCGGCGCCGTTGGGCGTCGCGACCGAAGTCATCGCAAAGATGCCATCCAGGTCTTCACCATATTTGTTGAGCAGCGTCTGCGCTTGTTGGAAGCTGAGCACAGCGTCTTCCTGCGCTTCGAGGGTCTCCAGCCAATTCAGGTCGGAATAGCACTCGCTGGCGTAAGCCCACATTTCGGCGATCCAGCGCGCCTGATTCGGTGTGGTGAAGGTCGAGGTGACGATGCCGAAGGAGGCGTCTTCGCCCATCTGATCGACCAGGCTGTCGACGAGCGCCTTGGCGATGCCGTTGAATTCAGCTTGGTTGACGAACCATTCGCGCGCGTCCGGTTCGGAATTGGCGTCATAACCAATGACATGGATGCCGGCTTCCAGCGCCTTGCGCAGCACCGGCGCAATGGCCACCGGGTCGTTGGCGGCAAAGAGGATGCCGTCGACGCCCGCCGTGATGTAGCTGTCGATGACCTGGATCTGATCGTCGATATTAGCTTCGGTCGGCGCGTCGGTGGTGACGGAGACGTTGCCCAGTTCTTCGGCGGCTTGCTGCTGCCCCAGCGTGGTGGCGGCGAAGTAGCCGATGCCGACCAGCTTCGGCACGTCAACAACGGTGAGGTCCATGCCAGCCATGTCGTCGCCCATAGCGGCCATGCCACCGTCGTATTCCATCATCTCCATTTCTTCTTCCATATCGTCGCCGTCGTCGTCCATCATCTCGTCGCCCATGCCACAGGCGAGCGGATTGACAGCGAGGTCGTCGGCGCCGTCCCAGCGGTCTTGCGCGCTGAGCGGCATGCTGACTAGCGCAAGGAAGAGCGCCAGGATCAAGGTGATTGCGAGTGTCCGTTTCATGACTTTGACTCCATTGTGCTAATTGAATAAGCGAGATTGAGAAATGCCCAGCCGGTTGTAGTCGATAAGCCTCCTTTCCTAATTTTTGCTTGCCTACTGTGACTTACGCAGGTCTTCCGATTGGCGGAACCGCATGACGGTCATCCACACGCGGGCAAGCCATCGGTGGAGGTCAGTGCCTGCGCGACCTCGCTCCTGCATTTGTCGACATTGCAGCGGCGGCAGAATCTGAGATGACTGCCCAGACCAGTTGATCAACCCTCGCCGCGCCGACTCTGAATGAAGTTATTCACCAGTATAGCAAAAATAAGCACGCTGCCGATGACGACTATGGTGGCATCGCTGGTGACGCCCGACAGTGTCAAGCCGTTTTTCAGCAGCTGAATCAAGACGACGCCGATGATCGTGCCGGGCACCGACCCAGTGCCGCCGAATATGCTCGTCCCGCCAAGCACAACAGCGGCGATCACATCCAGCTCCACGCCAGTGCCCATATCGGAGCGAGTTGTGCTAACGCGCGAGACGAAGATATAACCAGCCACCGCCGACATAAAACCGGAAAATGTATAGATGAAGAGCAGGTGGCGGTTGACCGTCAGTCCGCTGAAGCGAGCGCCGAGCTCGTTGTTTCCGATGGCGTATAGGGCGCGCCCCAGCCGCGTTCGCGCCAGGACGATGGCGAATATGATCACGGCGACGATCAGCAGCCAGAGCTGAGTGGGTATGCCCAGGAATTCGCCTTGACCGAGTTGGAAGAACCACTCAGGGTAGCCGCGCGCCGAACGCGCCTCGCTGATGCCTTCGGCCAAGCCGCGATAAAGCGCCAGCGTCGCCAGGGTCATGATCAACGGGGGCACGCCCACGCGCACGATGAATAGCCCGTTGACGAAGCCGGCGACCGTGCCGCTGAAGATGGCGGTGATGATCGCCAATTCCAGCGGGAAGCCAAGCTCTTGCCAGGTCCAGCCCAGTACGATGGCGGCCAAACCAAGGATGGAGCCGACCGAGAGGTCGATGCCGCCGGTGATGATGATATAGGTCATCGGAATGGCGATCAGCCCGATCTCGGTCATGAAGCGGCCTTGCTGCAAGAGGTTGTCGACGGTGAGGAATTTGTCGGTGCGCGTCGCCAGGAAGAGCACCGAGGCGAGCATGATGAGGAAGAGCACGCCTTCCTGACTGATGATCAGGTGGCGCAGCTTCTCGCTGACGGTTGGGTTGCGCGGGACCGCTGTCGTTTCCTGCAAGCCTGCCTCCTAGAGCCGCTGTCGCCGCCGGCGAATCAAATCGGCCAGCACCGTCGCCAGGATCAACAGACCTTGCACCGCCTTCAGCCAGAAGGGCGAGACATTGATGAAGATCATCGCCGAACGGATGAAATTCAGCAGCAGGGTTGCCATAGTCGAACCGACGGCGGTGCCCGTGCCGCCCAAAATGCTGACGCCGCCGACGACCGATGCGGTGATGACAGAAAGCTCAAGCGCTGGTGGCGGCGTCGCTTGAATGATGTTGAACTGCGTCGAATACATCACGCTGGCGACGCCGACGAATACGCCGTTCAAGATGAAGACCGTCATCAGCAGGCGCCGCCGCGACAAGCCCGACAGGCGAGCCGCTTCCGCATTGCCGCCGAGCGCGTAGAAGGCGCGCCCGGTCGCGCTATAGCGCATCCATAACACGACAACGATGGTCAATACGACCATGATGATGATCGGCATGGGAATGCCCAGCGGGCGCATCTGCGAGAGGAAATACTCGGCCGGCATATCCCGCACGCGCTCGCCCTGCGCCCAAATGATCAAAATGCCTTTGATGATGCTCAACATGCCCAGGGTGACCACGATCGACGGTATCCGCAAATAGGCGACCAATATGCCGATCAGGGCGCCGAAACCGCCGCCGACGATGAGTGGCGCCAGCCATGCCAATGGCGCCGGCACGCCGGAAACCACCAGTCGGCCGCTGATCACCGCCAGCAAGCCGACCAATGAACCGACTGAGATGTCGATATTGCCGGTGACGATCACCATCGTCATGCCCAGCGCCGCCACCGCGATATAGGCGTTGCCTTGCAGAATGTCCGAGATGTTGCGCTCTTGCAGGAAGCGTGGATTGGCAATGCCGACGATGAAGATCAGAAAAAGCAAACCGAAAAGGATGACGCTCTCTTGATTGCCGAATAGTTTGGTGATGCGGTAGCGCTCGTCGGGCAGGTCGCGCGGGATGAACACTTGCAGGACAGCCAGGACACCTGCGACCAGCATGATCCAGAAGGCAATATCGAGGTTGCCCATGATTGTCCCTTCCCCCCATTCATTGGGGGGACCGACGGGGGTGTCGCGGAAGAAGTTGATGTAATAGACCACGACGAGCAAGCCGGCGACGCTCATTAGCAGGGATATGGCGCGGCTCGCGGCCGGCGCGATCAGGTTCCAGACGCCGAGCAGCAGAATGCCGAGCGCAGCCAGCGGGATGAGTTCCAAGCCGGTTTTGAACAAGCCCAGTTCGTTGGTTTTCTTGCTCTCGGTCAAAACGGCGACGGTTGAGGGACCGCGCTCTGGCTGCACCACGAAGGGCAGCGTGAAATAAGCGCCAATGATGACGAGCGACAGCAAGATGCCGATGAAGTGAATAGGACGGCGCGGAACGGGCGCGCTCTTCACTTTGTTCATAGAGTCACTTCCGCCGCTTGCCGCACTTCTTCGCTCATCATCGCGTGGGCGATGTTTTCTTGTGTCGCCTCCTCGCGCGTGAATTCGCCGACCAGCCGTCCCTCGCGCATCACCAGGATGCGATCGCTCATAGCCAGGATCTCCGGTAGTTCGCTGGAAATCATCAGGATCGCCAAGCCGTCCTCTGCCGCCAGCCGGCTCATCAACCGATGGATTTCGGCTTTGGCGCCGACATCTATGCCGCGCGTTGGCTCGTCCATGATGAGCAGTTTGGGGCTGCTCGCCAGCCATTTGCTGACCACGACTTTCTGCTGATTGCCGCCGGATAGCTTGTTGGTGATTTGGTCGGGTCCGGTAGCGCGGATGCTGAGTTGACGAATCGAACGATTCGCCAGCGCCCGTTCTTTGGCGCGGCTGATGAACGTGCGCTTGGAGACCGATTCCAGCACCGCCATGGAAGTATTCTCGCGGATGGTCATCTCGCGGACCAAGCCTTGATGCCCGCGATCTTCCGGCACGTAGCCGATGCCATAGTCGACCGCTTCTGATGGGCGCGTTATCTTGACTGCGCGCCCGTTGAGCCAAATCTCTCCCGATTCAGCCGGCAGCACGCCAAAGATCACTTGCGCCGTTTCGCTGCGCCCGGAGCCAACCAAGCCAGCCAGCCCGACGATTTCGCCGGCGCGTACGCTGAAGGAAATATCGCGGGTCAACGGCGGGCGGTTGAGCTTGCGCGCTTCGAGTACGACCTCGCCGATTTGCGCTGCTTGCTTGGGAAAGAGGTTATCAATGGTGCGCCCGACCATCATGCTGATGAGCTGCGCTTCGTCGGTGTCAGCGACATCGTGCGTGCCGATATATTCGCCATCGCGCAAGACGGTTACGCGGTCAGCCAGTTCAAATACTTCGTTCAATCGATGGCTGATATAAATGATGCTGACGCCGCGTTCGCGCAGCAGCCGCACAATGCTGAAGAGCTGCTCGACATCGCTCTCCGTCAACGCCGCGGTCGGCTCGTCCATGATCAGGATGCGGGCATCGAGCGAGAGCGCTTTGGCGATCTCCACCCGCTGGCGATTGCCGACGTTGAGCGTCCCCACCTTGGCGCCGACATCGAGATTGTGGATATTGAGTTCCGCCAGCAAGGCTTCCGCCCCCGCTTCCATGGCTTCCCAGTCGATCGTATTGAAGCCGAGACGTTTCTTCGTTGGCGCGTGACCCATGAAGATGTTTTCGGCGACCGATAACTCCGGATATAAGCCGAGTTCTTGATAGATGGTCGCGATGCCGGCGCTATGCGCTTCGCGCGGGTTGCTGAACGCCAGGCTTTTTCCTTCGAGGGTGATTTCGCCGCTATCCGGTTGGTAGACGCCGGAAACGATTTTGATCAGGGTGGATTTGCCAGCGCCGTTCTCGCCGATCAAGGCGTGGACTTCTCCGCGGCGCACGTCAAACTGCGCATCCTTCAAAGCATGAACACCGGGAAAACGCTTATCGATACGTCGCAGTTCAAGCAGGACGTCGGTCATCGAGTTGTCCTCGAGGCCACTTGGCTATTCCAGGGTGGCGCGGAAGCGCTCGTAATTGTCATCCCAGGCGGCGGTATCTTGTGGCTCAAAGCGGGTGAGATCGCGCCCGGCGCTGAGCATCGCCCGGGCTTCGGCCACACTGCCCAATTCACCAAGGGCGATCAACTGGACGATGGCATTGCCTGCCGCGGTCGCTTCCGCCGGTCCCGCGATGACCGGGCGCCCGGTGGCATTGGCTGTCATCTGGTTGAGCAGCGCATTCTGTGAGCCGCCACCGATGATGTGCAGCTGATCCACTTCCTTGCCGGCTACGTCGAGTAGCAGTTCAAGCACATAGCGATACTTGTAAGCCAGGCTGGCATAAACCGTCGCCATCACCTGGGCATCGTTATGCGGCGGCGGCTGCCCCTTGCGGCGGCAGTACTCGACGATGCGCGCCGGCATATCGCCAGGTGGCAGGAAGCTGGGATCATCGGGGTCGATGAAGGCTTTGAAGGGCGCGGCGCTCTCCACCATCGCGGTCAACTGAGCGAAGCTGTAATCGGCGCCGGCCGCTTTCCAAGCCGCTCGGCATTGATCGACCAGCCACAAGCCCATGATATTCTTCAGCAAGCGCCAGGCGCCGTCATAGCCGCCTTCGTTGGTGACGTTGGCTTCATAGGCGGCATCGCTGAGTATCGGCTCATCCAGCTCCAGCCCGAGCAGGCTCCAGGTGCCGCTGCTAAGATAGGCGGCTCTTTCGCTTGTGCTGGGCATGGCGACGACGGCGCTGCCGGTATCGTGGCAAGCCGGCAAGATCACATCGATGCCATTGTAAGCGCCGATCTTGGCGCCCGGCTGCACGATCGGCGTCAGGAGGTGCGTCGGGATGCCGACAGCCGCCATGAGCTCACGATCCCAATCAGCAAGCGCCGGATTGTACAGTTGCATGGTGGTGGCTTCGGTGAACTCGCAGGCTACGGTACCGGTCAACCAATAATTGAAGAGATCGGCAATGGTCAGCATGGAGGCGGCGTGATCGAGCAGCGGGCTGCCATCGCGGATGCCAGCCGCCAGCTGATAGAGCGCGTTGAGCGGCATGAATTGGATGCCGGTGCGCGCGAATATTTCGCGGCGCGGCATGCGCTCGAAGACCCAATCCATAGCGCCATTGGTGCGTGGATCGCGGTAATGATACGGGTTCGCCAACAATTCGCCGGCGCTATCGAGCAGGGCGTAATCGACGCCCCAGCAGTCGAGGCCGATAGATGCCGGTTGTTCTACGGCTTCAATTCCTGTTGTGATTTCGTGCCAGAGGCGCAGGACATCCCAATGCAAGCTGAGCGGCGTCTGCACCGGGATATTGGGAAAGCGGTGGATCTCGCTCAATTGCAACTGGGCGCCGTCAAAAGCGACGTCCATCACGCGGCCCGATGTCGCGCCGAGATCTATTGCGATGACGTGTCTCGCGCTCATCGTCCCTCTTCCTAACGTTGTGCGCGTTGGGCTGCGGCTTGTTCTGAATTATGACACGCTCTCAAACATCGGGATCTTGGATACATAGGCATCGAATTGGCTGCTGGTAAATCCGTGTAGGCGCAAAAGAATATGCGCAATTATAAACGGATTAGCGCTGTTTGTCATATTGAGGGCGGGGCGCGGCAACAGCTACGATTTACGCGCCTGCTCAATGCGCCTTACCAGATCTGGCGTGAAATCTTCCAGCGTTGTGATATGGGCATCAGCCAGCGTGAGGACGTCGTCTGGCAGGGGGTAATCCGGGCTGGGCGCCGCGACCGCGAACATGCCGGCCGCTTTCAGCGAGCGCAAGCCATTGGCGGAGTCTTCAATGCCCAGGCTGACCGCCGGCGATTCGCCAAGCTGCTTCAGCGCTTCCAGATAGATATCGGGCGCCGGTTTGCCACGCCTCACCTCATCGCCGTAGATCATTACTTCAAAGATCTGATCGAGACCAGTGATGCGCAATACCGCTTTGATAATCTCGGTGGGCGAGCCGGAGGCTAAGCCGACGCGGAAATGCCGCTTCATCTCGGCGACCGATTCGAGCGCGCCCGGGCGCGCCGGCATGCGCTCTTCGTAGTGCGTGATTACGCGCGCTTTCATTTCGGCGATGATCTCGTCGATGGATTCATCCAGCGCCAGCTTGTCCTGCATCACCTGCGCCCAGCCGACGGTGCTGCGCCCCATCGCCAGCCGCTGGAAGTCATCGGTCCAGACTTTGTCGCGGTCACGGGCGAACTCGATGCGCGATTTGTCCCAATAAACTTCGCTATCGACCAGCACGCCGTCCATGTCATATATCACGGCTGCTATCGGCATGATGCAGTCTTCTTCTTTTGGTCCGGCGGGCGACTCAATGAGTCGCTCCTACATGTCCCATCCTTTGGTGGTTGTACGGGTCAGCCGGTGGCTGACCCCTTCCTCCAAGTGTGATAACTGCAATTTTGCGCGACCTGAACCAGTGCCAGGTGGCGCAGCGCGGGTTGGCTAAACCGCCTGATCCGCCGGCGGATCGACCACGCCGATGGTGAGCAGGATATTGGCGTAGATTCGCTGCTCGCCGGTGGCGATCACCAGGCAGCAATCTTCCTTTTTCGCTTCGTCATAGAAAGTGAAGCGTTCCAGCGGCGAAAGCTCGACATCCTCCGGCAGCAGTCTCCGGAATTCCTGGTAAATGCTCGGCTCGGCGCCGTCATGCCGCGCCATGACGTGAGCGGCCTCAACCGGTGTAACGCTGAGTATTGCTTCCAGCACATCGGTGACGCTCACCATGCCGGGCGCCAGGTTGAGATAGACGCGCTCCGCCAGCGGGTTAGCGCCGGTTTCGAAGGGATAATTGCCGTCCGGGATCAAGATCGTGCTGCCATGCCCGGCTGAGCCGAGCGCGCTCAAAATCTGTGGATGTATCAGTTTGGCGTCAATCATTGGTTACTATCTTTCGTCAAGTATTCTGCCTGTGAAAATCGGGCGACCCAAGGGTCGCCCCTACAATTTCGATATGATAGGCGATCCAAGGGACGCCCCTACAGGTTTCGATGTGGCCGGCGGCCCGATGTCTTATGTCGGGCGCGTAGGCCGCGTAGACACTGACCGTAGATTCAGTCCGTTGACACAGCGGATCAATCGCCCTGCAGCTTGCGGATCGGGTCACCCACTTTGATTTCGCCGTCTTGCACGACGTGGGCGTAGACGCCGCGGCGTCGTTGGCGCGCGCCTTCTTCAGTGGCGGTCCATTTGCGCGCGTGGCCGCCGAAGCGGCGGGCGAATTTCGTGCAGCCGGTATGCGGCAGCGTGGATATTTGCATGATCACCTCGCCGAGCTGGATTCTTGTGCCGGGCGGCAGATTGTCTTGGGAGATGTCGAGGTCGACGAAGAGCTGATCGCCCGCTTCCGCCCAACGGGATTTTTCGCCGGCGAGCAACTGCGCCACTCGCGCATTCATCAAGGTGATTTGCGCTTCAATCTCGTCGCCGTGTCGCCGCAGCCAGTCGTCGCCTAGCAAGCCGGCCTCGGCGGTAAAGGTGGCGCGCTGCATCGGCTCGCGCTGGTCGGGCGCGGGACGGCGTACGATCAGTTCCACCTTTCCATTGTCTTGGGGCGATGGCTCGGTATCAGCCCAACGCGCTTCCAGGTTTTCGACTGTAGCAATCTCCGCCATTGCAGTCTCCAGGACTCCATCTTTCGAATGACGAGCAACTATACGTGAAAACATAGCGTTTGTCTTGATGTTTATCCCCGCTTGCGTCGCTGTCGGATATAGCATTACCGCCGCTCTGTTGTTACGATTGCTGTTCGCAGCGACGGCATACGACAAGGAGTCGGCAAAATTATGGCAATCGAACACAGACGCTTGGGAAAGCATGGTGTGCTGGTCAGCAATCTCTGCCTGGGCACGATGAACTTCGGTCCCTATACCTCAAAGGAAGACAGCTTCGCGATAATGGATCGCGCGCTTGAGTTGGGCATCAACTTCTTCGATACCGCTGATGTCTACGGCCGGCACGTCGGTCCTGGCACAACCGAAGAGATCATCGGCGAGTGGTTCGCCCAAGGCGGCGGGCGGCGCGATGCCGTAGTGCTGGCGACCAAAGTATACAATCCGGTGAGCCGCAAAGAATTCCTGCCTGAACCAAACCGGGATATCCGCAGCCTCTCCGCTTACAAAATCAGCAAGCATTGCGAAGGCAGCCTCGAGCGCCTGCGGACCGACCGAATCGACATCTATCAGATGCACCATGTCGATCGCGATTGCCCCTGGGAAGAGACCTGGACCGCCTTTGGCAGTTTGATCGGGCAGGGGAAAGTGGTCTACGTCGGCTCCAGCAACTTCGCCGGCTGGGATATCGCCACCGCCTGCCATGAGGCTGCCTGGCTGCACATGCTCGGTTTGGTCAGCGAGCAGAGCATTTATCACCTGGACAATCGCGCCATCGAGCTGGAGGTCATCCCCGCCTGCCGTCATTATGGCTTGGGCTTGATCCCCTGGAGCCCGCTGGCTGGCGGGCTGTTGGGCGGGGCGCTGGAAAAAGTGGAGACCGGGCGGCGCAGCAATCCGGATATGGTCGCGCGCGTTGAGGCGAAGCGAAACCAGTTGGACGCTTATGAGGAACTCTGTCGTCAGATCGGCCATCCGCCGGGTGAGGTCGCCTTGGCTTGGCTGCTGCACAATCCGATGGTCAGCGCGCCGATTATTGGTCCGCGCACGATGGAGCAGCTAGAGAGCGCCGTTCGGGCGACGGAGATCTCGTTGGACTGCGAGACGATGAACAAGCTGGATGAGATATTCCCGGGCCCAGGCGGCGAAGCGCCAAAGGCTTACGCCTGGTAAGGAGGCGTTCAGGTCAAAATCAGTCCGCGTATGCAACGCGGACTGGTCCCGCGACAGCCTGCTCGATAATTCGTGTTCAAAGCCTATTAACTTGAATTACGGCTTGTCGCTCTATATCATATATGTACCGGTTTGCTTAACGTTCGACAGGAGCGTGCGATGCATAACTTGACGATATTTCCAATTGGGCGCCTAACACTCGTTTTCGCGCTGTGTATCTTTTTGGCAGGAGCGCTGGTTAGCCATGCGCGCGATATCAATATTGATAGCAACTGCAGCCTGCGCAATGCCATAACAGCCGCGAACGAAAACAGAAAGGTAACCGGCTGTGAAGCCGGCAAAGGTCCAAGCGACACCATCATATTGAAAGATCACGTTAACGTCGGCAGACCCCTTCCCACAATTACCTCGGACATCGTCATTGCTGGCAACGGCCGGATGGTGACATTTGGCGATTATCCCGCCTTTGTCGTGGACGATGCATCGCTCATTCTTGGGCATCTCAACGTGCGATTTCGCACGCTGAGGTCTGAACGACTTTTGGAAATCACCGATGGCAAGCTGACGCTGGACAACACGGTCTTCCATGACTGCAGAGGCGGCATGCATGCGAACGACAGCGTGATTGAACTGCTGGGCAATAGCGTAATCTGCGGTCACTCGCGCGATGTCATTAACGCCTGGTTCGGCCTACATCCGCGGCCGGCCACCACATGCGAAGCGCTGGCAGGCGCGACGGTGACCCTGAGACCGGGCAGCGGCGCCGAATGTCAGAAGGTGGATGCCGTCGGCCTCGCGAATCAGTCCCTGGTTGACGCCGGCTTCATTGATGCGGTTGATATCTGGTCTTACTTGGGCCCAGGAGTAGACATCTGCTTCCCGCAAGTCGGTTCGCTTGTCTTCCTGGATGCGGCGACTGCGCCACGCACACAGAGCACTTTGCAATCTTACAGTTCTGACGGTAGGACCTGCGCCTTTGTGGATCGCCCAGGGACGGTCGTCCTGATGCCGGGCCAGCCCAGCGGCGCGGCGCCGCCAGTTGCTGTCGAGACGCCTGCGCCCGCGACGGTCAGCGATCCGGCGGTCGACGGATGTCCAATCAGAACAACGGGTCATATCAATTTTCGCGCCCAGCCGTCTTTGGATGCTGAAAGACTGGGCGTAGTCTTGCGCGGATCAACTGTTGGCGCTATCTCGCGCATCTGGGGCTGGTACCAGATCAGTTTTCGGGGACGGACGGGGTGGATCGGCGGCAAGTATGTGGACAACATCGGCAACTGCTGATGGCTTGAGCTTATAGAAGCGCAACCGCGGCAGGCTGTGGGGTCTGCGGCACCCGCTTAGGAACCGCCGTCGTAAGCCTGCCACAGTAATTCGGCAATGTGCATCACCGGCAAGGGATTCTCTTGAAGGTCGAGTTGCTGGCGCATCTGTGTTATGCAGCCGATATTGCCGGAGACGATGACATCGGGCTGGGCTGCCAGGATGGATTCAATCTTGCGCCGTCCGAGTTGTGCCGCGATGGCGGGCTGGTCGATGTTGTAGGTGCCGGCCGATCCGCAGCACATGCCAGCGTCGGCCACCTCCAGCAGGCGTAAGTTTGGGATTTGGTTCAGCAAGGCGCGCGGCTCGGCTTGCAAGCTCTGGGCGTGCAGGAGGTGACAGGCGTCCTGGTAAACGACGCGTCTCTCCTCTGCGAAACCCGCCGGAACGCGCAAACCGAGTACCGCAAGATAGGCGCTGAAATCCATCACCGTTTGCGAGAATTCAGTCGCGCGCTCGGCCTCCGGCTGATTCTTGAATAGCAAGGCGTAATCGTTGATGCCGGAGCCGCAGCCAGCGGCGGTCGTGATGATCGCATCGACATCGGCGGGGAAAAGCGCAAAGTTGCGCTGGGCGATGTCCCGCGCCTGCCGCTCGGCGCCAATGTGCAGCAAGATGGAACCACAGCAGCCGGCGCCGGGCGGATTATGCACTTCAATGCCATTTGCCGCCAAAACTCGCGCTGCCGCGTGGTTTATCTCCGGCGCCAGCACTTGCTGTACACAGCCGGGCAGCAGCGCCACTTTCCCCCGCCGCGCGCCTTTTGCTGGCACGATAGGCGGGATGGGCTGGGCGGGCGGCAAGCTCGACGGCAGCAAGCTCAGCATTGAGGCGAAGGCATCAGGCAAGGCGGAGGAGAGCGCTTTGCTCAGTTTGCCCGTTTGCGCCGCCAGCCGAAATCGTCCGGGGTAGGGCAGCGTCTCGATTACCAGTTTGCGAGCCAGGGCGTCCAGCGGCGGGCGTCGCCGCTGATCTTCCTGCAGGGCGCGATAGCTGACCAACAGATCGCCGTATTCAACGCCGGAGGGGCAGGCGGGCACGCAAGCCATGCAGCCGAGGCAGCGGTCGATATAGGGCTGCGCGTCCTCGGCGGGCAGCCGCTCTTCGAGAACGTTCTTCATCAGATAGATGCGGCCCCGTGGCGAGTCCATCTCTTCGCCCAGCAGATTGTAAGTGGGGCAAGCGGCGAGGCAAAAGCCGCAGTGCACACATTTCTCGATGGCGGTCGCCATCTCGGGCGCTCTCAAGTCATCGCTTTGAATTTGATGTCGCATCCTGTTTCACCGTGCTTTTGACACGCGAGTGACCGTCGGTCGTCCCTACACAAGTTTGTCCTGCGGATCCAGCACCTGTTTGACGCGCTCCGCCAGCGCATTGTCGATCGGTACGCCGATGACGGCGGAATCGACCGCGCCACGCAAACACAAGCCAGTTAGACCGCATTCATTCAACGCTGTGTCCAGTTGGGCGATATCATCTGTCGCAGCCCAGGCGATGTTGCCGCCAACGCTGTAGCGCCTGCGATCATGAGCGATCAAGGCATCGAAAGCGGGAAGCTGTTTTGGCGTGATCACTACTTTGACCAGATACTCGCCCGACAATTCCGCCAGCGGATTCCACAGCGCAGCGCTGTCATCCAACTCTTCGACGTGGATTGTCTCGGTATTGCTGGTCATGCCCGCGGTAAATCGCTCGACTCGCTGTGGCAGTGTGTCTTCAAAGCCGGCCAGACGCGCCAAGAGTTTCCAATTGCTGTCTCGCTTCCCACTGTTTATCGGGGGGACCGAAGAGGCGGTCACAAGGTCAAGCGCATCTAATTCATAAACGCTTTGATTGATGAAATAGATGGCGGAAAGCGCCTCTTCCAGCTTTTCGTAGACGAATCCCAGGCTGCGAAAGCGCGGCACATCGGGGAAGACCTTGAAGGTCAACCCGGTCATGATGGCGTACTTTCCCAGGCTGCCGACCAGGAATTTGCTCAGGTCGAAGCCGGCGGAATTCTTGACCACTTTGCCGCCGACGCGAAAGGCTCGTCCTAATCCATCCACCACTTCGGCGCCCAGAATGAAATCGCGTACGCCGCCGTAGCGAAAGCGGCGCGAGCCGGACAAATTGCTCGCGACGGTACCGCCAATTGTGGCCGCCTGCGGCAGCAAGGGATCGAACGGCAAATACTGTCCTTTTTCGCTCAATGCCGCGCTCAGTTCGCGAACGGGCGTGCCGGCGCGGACGGTAGCTGTGTATTCCGATGGCTGATATTCGATGATGCCGCGCATGCCGGAGAGATCGGCGATGGCGGCGCCATTAGCCGCGCAATGCAGCGCCGGTTTGCTGCCATTGCCGACGATGTGAATGCGCTCGCTGTCGCTAACCATTGCCTGAAGCTCGCTGACCGATAGGGGCGTGTACATGGTCACTCGCGTGAAATCACGCCGGCGCGCTCAAGCGGGTGCATACCGTGTTGCGAAAGCGCGGGCGCCTCGCCGCCGGGGAACATCTTGCCGCGATTGGCGATTTCTTTGGGGTCAATCGCCCGCCGCAGCGCCTCCATAATGTCGATTTCTTCTTCGCTGAACATCGCCGGCAGATAATCGCGTTTCTCCATGCCGATGCCGTGCTCGCCGGTGATTGATCCACCTAGATTAATACAGAGCGCCAGGATCTCGCCCGCCAGCGCCTCGGCTCTTTCCAGCGCGCCGGCTTCGCGTCCGTCGTATAGAATCAGCGGATGCAAGTTGCCATCGCCCGCATGGAAGACGTTGGCCACCTCCAACTGATGTTTTTCTTTGAGCGCGCCGATTTCGATGAGCGCCTCGCCCAGGCGGCTGCGCGGCACGACGCCGTCTTGCACAATGTAATCGGGGCTCAGCCGGCCGACGGCGGAAAAGGCGCCCTTGCGTCCTTTCCAGATGCGCGTTCGTTCGTCTTCGCTTTGCGCCACGCGCACTTCAAAGGCGCCCGATTTTTCGATCGTGCCCAACAATTGTTCGAATTCGGCCTCAACTTGCAGCGCCTCGCCTTCGAGCTCGACAATGAGCAATGCCTCGGCGTCGGGGTAGCCGGCTTGGACCGAGGCTTCCGCCGCTTTGATCGCCAGGCGGTCCATGATCTCCATCGCGCCTGGCAGCAGTCCGGAAGCGACCACCATCGACACCGCGTCGCCGGCGACGCCCAAATCATCGTATGCAGCCAGCACGGTGCGGTAAAGCTCGGGCTGCGGCATCAGACGCAGGGTGATTTCCAGCGCAATGCCGAACAAGCCTTCGGAGCCGACGAATAGCCCGACCAGGTCAGGTCCGATGCCGACGCCTTCAACGCTTTCGCCTCCGAATTGCGTCACCGTGCCATCAGCCAGGACCACTTTCATACCCAGCACATGATTGCTGGTCATTCCATATTTCAGGCAGTGAGCGCCGCCGCTATTGAAGGCGATATTGCCGCCAATGGTACAGATTGATTGGCTCGACGGGTCGGGCGCATAGTACAAGCCATAAGGTTGCGCCGCCTCTGTGATGTGGAGATTAATGACGCCGGGCTCCACCACCGCAATGCGCTGCTGCGGATCGATTTTCTTGATGCGGTTCAAGCGATTCAAGCCGATGGTCAAGCCATCAGGTATCGGCAGCGAGCCGCCGGACAAGCTGGTGCCGCTGCCGCGCGCCACGAAAGGCAGCGCCATTTGGTGGCAAAGCCGCACCGTATCGATGATTTCCGCTTCGCTGATGGGCAAAACGACCGCGCCCGGTACAGCGCTGAACGCGGTTAGCGCATCGGATTCATAGGGCAGCAACTCCACATCGCGCGTCAGAAGACGGTCGGCGGGGTAGATCTTCTGCAAGGATTTGAGAACAGCCTTGTTCATAGGCAACAACCCCACCCTAATTCCCTCCCCGATGCGTCAGGGAGGGACTTTGCCCGCGCAGCCAAGCACGGACGGGTTAGCCGTCGGCTGACCCCTACAGCGCGCGCAAGAGGTTGGGGTCGGCCTGTCACCCTGCCGTCTCCAAGCGCATTTCGACCTGTTTGGAGAGTTTCTTCAGCGACTGTTTGGCGATCTGTTTTGCCGCCACATTCAGCAAGCGCTGGCCAACAGCGGCGATCTTGCCGCCAATGCGGGCGTCGCCAGCATAGTGCATCACCGTGCCGCCGTTCGCTTGTTCCAGGCGGATCGTGCCTTCGCCGGTGACATGACCGGCCGGTCCTTTGCCCTCAACCAGCAGGCGATAGCTCTCCGGCGCGTTCACATCGACCAGTTCAAATTGCGATTCGAACTTGCCGTTGACGGGTCCGACCCGCACCGAGAGTTTGCTCTGGTATTTGTTATCGCCGATTTCTTCCAAGCCCTTGGAGCCGGGGATGATGCTGCCGAGGACGTCAATGTCCATCAGCACGTCCCAAACCAGTTCGCGCTTAGAGTCAAAGTCGTAGCTGCCTTCAATGTGCATGTCTTCTCTCCTGATGCATCGCGTCTCTTATGATAATGAACTTCGGGCGAAATTACGAACCTGGCGTCTTGATTGAAGCCTTTGCGCTGGCGAGGCAGTTTGTTACGGACGGGCAGTTTGGTACAATCTATCTAGCCAAGCGACGGACGAAAGGCGCGAATCGCCATGGTCATGGAACGGCAAGTCATCAGCGCGGAGCGTTTCTTCGATATTATCGACCGCCCGGGATACGAAGACCGCAGCATTGAACTGGTGGGAGGAGAGATCATCGAGATGTCGAAGCCATCAGGATTGCATGGTCAGATTGCTATGAGATTAGGCGCAAGGATGTTCATTTATGTTGAATCAAAAGGACTTGGGACCGTCACGGCGGCGGAAACGGGCTTTCTTTTGGAGCGCAATCCCGATGGCAGAGATACGGTTCGCGCGTTGGACATCGCATTCCTTAGTCGCGCAAGCGCTCCGGCCGTACTGCCGGACCAATTGTTGGATGTAGCGCCGGATCTCGCCGTAGAAGTTATCTCGCCCAGCAACAAGGTAGCGGATATGCACCGTAAGATTCGGCAGCTATTTGCCGCAGGCACAGCGCTTATTTGGATAGTTCACCCGGAAACACGTACTGTAGAGGTTCACACGCGTGCAGGCGCCACCACCCTTGAGGACGACGACACGCTCAGCGGCGGCGATGTGCTGCCTGGCTTTGAAATCCCCGTGCGTGAGATCTTCCCCGCCCCGGCATCCAGCTAGCGCCGCACGCGCAATATCACCTTGTTAATGCCTTGCTCATAAGCGGCGTTGCTGGCGTAGGCTTGCGCCGTCTGCGACAGATCGTATTGATGCGAGACCAGCTCATCCAACTTGACCTTCCCCGAGCTCGCCAAGTGAATCGCGCGCGGGTAGGTATGTTTCATGCGCCGTGACATAATGATCGTCAAACCTTTGCGCCGCGCCACTGAATGCTGCAGGGCAATCTTGTCATCGGCTGCGATGCCGACCAGCACCAGCCGCCCGCCACAACGCGCCATTTCCGCCGCTTGCTGCACCGTGTGATCGGACCAAGCCGCTTCGATCGCCACATCGACGCCGCGCCCGCCGGTCAGATCGCGAACGACATCGACCGGATCGCAGTCGCCAACATCGTAAGCATGGCTAGCGCCCCATTCGCGCGCCTTCTGAACGCGCCAATCCAGCTTGTCGAATGCGAAGACTTGTGATGCGCCAGCCAATGCGGCCAAACGCGTGATCAGCAAGCCAACGGGACCAGCGCCGATGACAGCCACTGTGCTGGCAACGCGTATTTTGCTCAGGTCAATTGCATGGATGGCGATGCCGAGCGTTTCCAGCAGGGGACCCGCCTCATCGCTGATTGCATGGGGAATCGGGAAACAGTTGCGCGCGCTGACGTTCATGCGTTCGCGCAGGGCGCCATCTTCGGGGAATAATCCATAGAAGAAGTGATTCGGGCAGAGATTGGGATGACCATGCTCGCAGAGTTCGCAGCGCCAGCAAGGCACGTGCGGCTCGACGGCTACACGCTGCCCGAGCTGCAAGGGCTGATGCTCCCCATCCAGCGCGTCGTCGCCGATTGCCGCGACCTCGCCGATGAATTCATGACCGAGAATGGCGGGCTTGCTGATGGTCGTGTAGCCAATCTGCCCGGCTTGGTACATATGCAGATCGCTGCCGCATAAGCCGACCGTTTTGATCTTAAGCGTGACTTCGCCTGGGGCGGGCGGGGGAGGCGCCGGCTCATTGGCGATGCGGATGTCTTTCGGTCCGTGCAGTCGCGCGACTTGCATGGTTCAGTTCCTAGTTGGTGGATTACAGCGCACCAATCTATCACCATCGCGCGGAAACAAAAAGAGGGCGATCCCGTAGGTTCCGCCCCCTCCTGCGGGTAACGCTAAAGTGAAATCAGCAAGTTAGTCATCGGCCCAGGTATCTTCCAATTCGGCTCGCTGTTCGGCGATCATCTCCGGTGTGCAGCGCAACGTCTCCAGAAATGCCAGATCGGCGGCGCGGCGCTCCTTAATTGACATATCGGGCAAGGTAGTAACGACCTCGGGTAATTCGCGCGTTGCGCCAGCGCTGCTGACGCCGTCCTCAATAACAAAGTCCGCCATCGCCAGCAGATCCTCCGGGATCTCGACGCCTTGCGCTTTGGCCGAATCCAGATTCACGGCGATCCCGAAGTCCTCGGTCCGGTTGATTCTGATTTCGGATATGTCGATATCCCCATTCAGATGCGCGACCAGCATGCGACCCTGGATGGCGCCTTCGCCATAGACGTTATTGAAGCCGGCCGCCACCGTCGCGCCGTTGTAAACGTGGTAGGGGAAGATCGCGAACAAGGGAATGCCGTATTCGGCGGTTAAGGACTGCAGCAGTGTAGTCCCCGACAAGATAATAGAACTGATTGGATTGATGAGCGCCTCCACGCCGCGGTTGACCAAGGCTTCCGCGGCCAGGTTGAGATCGCTCAGCGTGACGACGGTGGCGACTTCCACCGTTAAGCCTAGGTCTTCCGCCGCTAGCCGGAGACTCCTGGCGCCGGACACGCTAATTGGTTCGCCCGGCGCGACAATCATGCCAATGACTTTGATGTCAGGATTCCACAGCCGCATAACCGCCACCGATTCCGCGTATGGCAGATGATATTGTGATCCCCCCACATGAGCCGGCTTGATGCAGGGCGCATCGGCGATGCCGGCAAAATATGGGGAGCCGACGAGGCTGAACATGATCGCAGGCGGGTCTTCCAGTTCCCGCGTTGCATTTACGGCGATCTGCGTTACCTGGGTCGTGACGATCAGCATCGCGTCCACGCCACGATCCAGCGCGTCTTCAACCATGAGGTTGGCTGTCGGCGTATCTGAGCCGGCATTACGCCAGAGTACATTCATATTCTCTCCGACGAGGTCTTCGCCATTGTCCAGCACAGCACGTTCTTCTTCGTTGAAATAGCCATAAGCCTGCAAAACGTCGAATGCGCCCTTGGTGGCCAATGTCTGCCCGGCCGAATAGCCGAAATTCATCATGGCAATTGTGGGAATCTCTTCCTCTTGCGCCCTGATCGCCGGGCTTGCGCTAAGCGCCAATATTGCAAATAGAATCAGCATTCTAATTGTCATTTTTCACCTCGTGTTAGCAATAGACATTCTTCCGGATTGGATTGTGTCTTAATCATAATCGAAAGTGGCTGATGGGGAAACAAAAAGAGGGCGATTGGAATCAACCGCCCTCTGCTGCTTGCTGAGTTTACTATCTGCGAAGGTTAATCCCGAGCCGTTCCCAGGGTCGCTTCTTCTTCCGCGATGCGCTCCGGCGTACATTCAAGCTCGGCCAGGAAAGCGGCATCGTCCGCCTTGCGCTCTTCCAGCGTCATCTCCGGCAAGCTGGGCGCGTCGCTTAGCACCTCGAGCTCTCCGCCCTCGATGACCATAACGGCTTGATCCAATATGGCATCGGAAACGGTAATTCCAAATTCCTCCGCCGTATCGAGGTTGACCGCCACACCCAGGTTCACCCGGGAGCTGATTGCGGTCGTGCTGACATCCAGCGTACCGTCAATATAAGCGGCGATCATCCGTCCGACAGTCACGCCTTCGCCATAGAAGTCATCAAAGCCCGCGCCGACAATCGCGCCATGATAAATGAAGCGCGGCGACACGCCGAAGACCGGAATGCCATAATCTGCCGCCACGCCAAGGACCGCCGGTATACCCCTCGATTCGGTATAACCGGCGCCAATCATGACCATTTCAACGCCTTTGTCGGCCAGGCTTGCGGTCGCCTGGGGCAGATCAGCCGCCGACGCGATCGAAGCGACTTCAACATTCAATCCAAGCGCTTCCCCGAACTCAGTGATCCTGCTCACGCCATAGACGCTTTGCGTTTGCGCCGGATCAACTATCGTGCCGATGGACTGAATATCGGGCTGTTGGACTTGGGACAAAGCCACAAATTGCTCGTAAGGAATCGACATGTGTGTGCCGGTGACATGAGGCATCTTGATGCAGGGGGCATCAGCGATGCCGGCGGAATAGGGCGCGCTGACGATGGCGAAGAGCAGCACTGGCGGGTCGTCCATCTCCTTGGTGATGTTTGCGGTAATCTGGGTGACCGGCGTTGAAAATGTCAGAAGAATGTCGGCGCCGCGGTCCAGCGTCTTCTCGACCATGGCGTTGATATTGGTTACATCGCTCGCGGCGTCCAGCCAAAAGACGTTGATGTGCTCGCCGTTAATATCCAGGTTCTCATCTAGCAATTCGCGCTCGGCTGGCGAAATCAACTCGCGCGCCTGCAATAGATCCCAGATGCCGGGTTTTGTAATGTCTTCTGTACCGGTGGACCGATAGCGCAAAAAGGCGATCGTCGGATTTTCATCGTCTTGCGCCAGCGACGCCGGGACGAGAAGTAACAGCAGCAATAGCAAACCGCAAAGCGCTTTTCTGAACATCGGTTATTCTCCCATGGATTGGATATGTGTTACGAAACTAATGTGACACTAACATTATCGTACAGCAGATCTCTTCGCTAGGTCAAATGCCGCCATCAGATAGACGGAAGAAAAACAAAAAAGGGACGGTTATGGGTCATCCACCGTGTTGCGCGCGATGCCTGCGCTATTCTGCGGCCGCTTCAAGCGCAGCCTGTTGCTCGGCGATCATCTCGTCTGTGCAGTAGAGTTCAGCCAGGAAAGCCAGGTCAGCTTCACGGCGGTTTGCCAGCGACATTTCCTCCAGCTCCGCGCCGACCTCTGGCAAATCGGGCGTGACGCCTTCGGTGCTTTTGCCATCCCTTATGGTCCAGTCGGCCATAGCCAGCAGTTCGTCGGCAATATCGACGCCGGCCACCGCGGCCGCATCCAGGTTGATCGCGACGGTGAAGCCGGGCTTGAGGTTGACGCTCAGGCGTGAGATGTCGATATCGCCGTTGAGATGACCGATCAACATGCGGGCGGCAATGACGCCTTCGCGATACAGGCTGTAAAAGTCGGCGCCTACAGTCGCGCCGCGATAGACATGCTGCGCGCTAATGGAAAACACCGGCACGCCGCCGTGCTCTGCGGCAGTCTCAACAATTGCGTTCAAACCGATGGAGGTGGTATAGCCGGCGGGAAGGACGACCGCCTCGACGCCCTTGCTAATGAGGCTGGCGGTTGCCAGCGGCAAATCGGCAATTGCGACAACCGGCGCTACTTCGACCCGCATCCCAAGTCCTTCAGCGAGGTTGGTGATTCGCTCCATGCCGAACACGCTGTTGGGTTCAGCCAGATTTACGATTGCGCCGACTGCTTCCATATCCGGGTCTTGCACCTTCAGCAGCGGCACAAAGTCATCGTAGGGCACATCGGTCTGCGTTCCGGCGATATGGCTGTCTTTGAGACAGGGGGCGTCGGCGATGCCGGCGAAATATGGCGCGGTGACGATAGCAAAAATCATAACCGGCGGGTCGTCCATTTGGCGGGTGATATTGGCGGCGATTTGTGACACGGGTGTGGATAGGGTCAAGAGCGCGTCCGCCCCCTGGTCGAGCGCATCTTCCACCATAATGTTCGCCGTCGGAATATCGAAGTTCGCGTCTCGATAGATGACTTTGATGCGCTCGCCTTCCAAGTTCTCAGCCTCGTCCAGGATGGCGCGTTCTTGCGCATTCACAAAGCCATAGGCTTCTAGCATGTCCAAAATGCCCTTTTCAGCCAAAGCCGTAAGGGCTGTGCCGCCATAGCGGAGGATAGCTATTGTTGGCTTGCCAAGATCTTGCGCCAGTGCCGGCGCCGCGACCAATAGCGCCGTTATCAAGAGTGACACCAGCGTTCGTGCGCGCATCCGTTACTCGCTTCGTTGTTTCATGACGTTGACTGTGCCTCAAAGTGACACGATCCCTGACATTATAGCACGTTAATTTGTACGCGATGCGCATTCGGGGCGGTCAACCGGCTTGCGCTACTCGTTCGCCGCGTCCAGCGCCGCTCGCTGCTCGACGATCATCTCCGGCGTGCACTCGAGCCCGGCGAGGAAGTCCAGGTCGGCAGCGCGGCGCTCTTCCGCTGACATGTCTTGAATAGCCCGTCTGGATTCATGCACATCGGATGCCATGCCTTCGGATCTCTCGCCGTTCTCAATGACAAAGTTAGCCCTAGCCAGCATGTCGTCTGAGATCTCGACGCCTTGTTCAGCCGCCGTATCCAGGTTTAAGGCGATGCCAAAGCTGCGCGACTGATTGATGGCGATGTCGGCGATATCTACATCGCCGCTAAGATGCGCATTTAGGATGGTCGCCGCGATCATCCCTTCTTCATAAAAGCTGTGGAAACCAGCGCCAACGGTCACGCCACGATACACCTGCTGTATGATCGGCGCATACAGCGGTATGCCGTACTCCGCCGTCAATTGAACCAGGACCGGCGTGCCTTGCAGCGTAAGTGGCGTAACTGATAGGACAATCGCCTCTACGCCCTTGCTCAGCAGGCTTTCTGTTGCGACGCTTAGGTCGGCCAAGGTGATTGCCGAGGCGACCTCGACCGTCAATCCAAGCGACCCGCCAATGTCTTGAATTAGCTGGGCGCCGAAAACACTCGTTGGTTGATCCGGTGATACGATCGTGCCGATAACCTGGATATCCGGATCCTGAACCAGCACCAGCGGCACATAGTCGGCAAAAGACAAAAGCGGCTGCGTTCCGGCGACATGCGCTGGTTTGATACAGGTGGAATCAGCGATGCCGGTGGAAAAGGGCGTCGTAACCAGACTAAACAGAATCGCCGGCGGGTCTTCCATATCAAGGGTTGCATTGACGGCGATTTGCGCAACTTGAGTCGTAATGGTCACCAGCGCGTCCGCCCCTTTGTCAATCACTTCCTCGACCATGAGATTGACCGACGGCAGGTCGAAGCCAGCGTCTCGATACAAGAGATTAATGTTCTCGCCATTTAGATCAAAGGATTCATTTAAAGCCGCGCGTTCCGCCGATGACAGGTATCCGTAAGCCTCCAGCGAGTCCAGGATGCCGTTCGTCGCCTCCGAAACCGGCGCGGTGCCCGCGTAGCGCAGAAAAGCGATCGTCGGCTTCTCATCCGCGTGTGATATCATTTGGGGCGCAACCATACCTATCGCCATTACTACAATCAACGCCAGTTGCTTGTACACTGATTATCTCCCTCCGACTTATCTGCAAATCTATAGTGTATTGAGTTGTACACATACTGATACATAATTATAACTTGTCAAGCAAAGGTTTGCACTTGACTTCATTGAAAGCAAAAAGGGGGCGCCTCTAAGGCGCCCCCGCTATTCTGTTCTATGGCTCGCTGCCGCAGTGGCGTCAGTCGCTCCGCCGCGTTTCCAACTGCGCCTGCTGCTCTGCGATCATCTCGGGCGTGCATTCGAGCGCGTCGAGGAATTCCAGGTCGGCCGCGCGGCGCTCCTCCAGCGTCATCTCTGGCAAAGTGATTTCGACTTCGGGGAACTGGCGGGTTACACCCTGCGCCGTTTCCCCATTCTCGACAATGTAGGCCGCCCCATCCAAGATCGTTTGCGAAATCTCGACATCTTGCAAGTCGGCCGCGTCAAGGTTGACGGCAAAGGCGAAATCATCGCTTTCGTAGATGCTGGTCGTGGCGATATCCAGGTCTCCATTGAGATACGAGACCAGCATGTTGCCGGCGATTACGCCTTGCTTGTATAAGCCGAAGAAGCCGCCGCCGATGGTTCCGCCGCGATAGGCGTTCTGCGGCGCGGAAAAAAGCACCGGCAGCCCGTAATCATACGAGAGCGACAGGAGCAGGCTAAATCCTTGAAAGGTGAATATTGGGATGATAATTGCCTCGGCGCCTCGATTGGCCAGATTTTCGACCGCCTGATACAAATCGGGCGTAACGACGATGGTTTCGTCAACGATGGCCAATGGCGGGTCAAGCGATTGGGCGATTGCCTTGATGCGCGATACGCCGACTTCACTGGCGCGCTGCTGCGGAGACCAAATGGCGCCGGCCGCCTTCATGTCCGGATTCTGCATCCGCAGCAGGGGAACAATGTCTTCGTAATTCGTCACTGGCACCGTTCCGATGACGAAGTCCGGTTTGATGCAGGAAGATTCAGCTACGCCGGTGATATACGGTCCCGAAGTCACCGTGAAGATTAGCTTTGGCGGGTCGATAAACTCATGAATGGCATAATAGGCGATTTGGGTCATCTGCGTGGTAAAGGTAACGAAGACATCGGCGTCCTTGTCGAGCGCCTCGTCTATGATGGCGTTGGCTTCCATTCGATCGAAGAGTGAATCGCCGTAGATGACGTTGATGTGCTCTCCATCTATCGAGCGTTCGTCATCCAGGAGCGCTCGCTCTTCATCGTTGATCAAGCCATAAGCCTGCAACATATCCTTGATGGCTTTTTCCGCCAGCGCAACGTTGCTCGAATCGCCCCACTTAATCCATGCGACTGTCGGATTGTCATCGTTCTGCGCCATTGCGGTCGGGGAAAGCAGCACCGATATCAGCGTTAGCAAAAGCACAGCTAGCTTCTTCATCTTGAATCCTCCAGCGGCGCGAATGAATGTCCCCTCAGGTATTCGGCGAAGGCGTCCACAGGCAAAGAGTGGAATTGATCGCGAGCCTCACCTTACCGCCACAAGCTAGCCGAGCAACTGCGCGTCGGTGAGCTCAGTTCCATCGGCCAATGAGTGGAACCGATCGATCAGGTCGGCCGGTTGCAGGTTCTTGCGCTCTTCTCCGGCGATTTCGAACTCAATCCGTCCTCGATTCATCATGATGACGCGATCGCCCAAATCACAGGCTTGCTGCATGCTATGGGTGATCATGACGACGCAGAGGTCATTGGCTTCCGCCAACTCTTGCGTCAGCGAGATCACCTGCTCGGCGGCGTTCGGATCAAGCGCGGCTGTATGTTCATCCAGCAGCAGCAGCTTGGGCTTGGTCAGGGTCGCCATAACCAGGGTGATCGCCTGGCGCTGGCCGCCGCTGAGAAGGGCGACATCGGCGTCCAGGCGGTGCTCCAGCCCCAGATGTTGGCGCTCCAATTGTTCAAAAAACCAACCCTCTTCCGCCATTTTCACATCGCGGCGGAAACCGGCGTTTCGTCCATGAATGGCTGCCAGCGACAGGTTTTCGCGGATGGTTAAGCCGGGGCAGGTACCCAGGCGCGGATCCTGAAAGACGCGGCCGATGTCATGAGAGCGGCGATATTCGGGTTGGTAAGTGATATCGTCATCGTCAAGGGTGATGCGCCCGCTGTCGGGATGCACAGCGCCGGAGATGACGTTGAACAAGGTGCTTTTCCCCGCGCCGTTCGAGCCGATCACGGTCACGAATTCGCCCTCTTCCACGAGCAGCGAGATATCGCGCAAGGCGCGCACTTCGTTGGGTGTGCCCGCGTTGAATGTTACCGAAACCTGTTCAAGTGACAGCATACGCTAGCCTATCCGCCATGTCTCTGTCGATACGACTTCCAGCGGTCGTACAGCCGCGGCGTGCCCAGCGCCGCCAGCACAACGAGCGCGCTGACGAACTGGATATCGGTCGTCGGCAGATCCAAGGCGCTGAAGATCCAGGCGCGCGAAATGTCGAATACCAGCATGCCCGTGACGGCGGCGATCAGCAATTGACCGACCGAGCGCGGACGCAATAGCACCTCGCCGATGATGACAGCGGCCAAGCCGCGCACAATCAAGCCGAAGCCCAGGCTGACATCAGCGAAGCCAAATTGCTGCACAACCAGCGAACCGGCGACCCCAGCCAATCCGTTAGCGACCATCAAGCCGATCACAATCATCAGATTGTGATTCAAGCCGGTCGCGCGCACCATCTGCGGGTTTTTGCCCGTGGCGCGGATCGCCAGGCCGACTTCTGTGCGCAGGAACCAATAGAGGATGACCAGTACGATGAGGACGATGAAGCCGAATAGAATGATCTCTAGCAGATTGGTCGATTGCCGACGCATTTGATCGCCGAATTGTTCGACGAGCCAGGTGCGAAAGGCTTTGGAGTGGCGGCTGATCAGCGTTTCTTGGCCCAGCAAGGGAATATTGCTTTTGCCCTCCATTACATGCAGCGTCACGGTATAGGCGGCGGTGATCACGATGATGCTGGCGAGCAAGCCCTCGATCTTGAAGATGATATCGATCAAGGCGGTCGCCATGCCGGTCAGGGCGCCGGCGACGAAACCCATTAGCATAGCGTATTCGGGGCTGTGCCCGTTGACGATGAGAATGGCGCAGGCGGCGCCACCAATGGGAAAGGCGCCGTCCACCGTCAGATCGACGAAGCCCAACACGCGAAAAGTCATAAACACGGTGACGCCGGCCAAAGCGTAGCCCAGTCCCTGCCCAATCGCGCCGATATTGACGTTGCCAAACGACATGAAGCCCGCTATGACGACCGCCAGCAAAATGCCGCGCAGGAGGAAACGGCGATTGGCGCTCAATCCAGACGCTTGGGGCTGATTGGCCGCCGCTGCTGTCGCTGTCATAAGATGCTCCGAGGTCAGTTGCGCGTGAACTGACTTTTTCCACCTAATAGTGACTATACATTAAAGAGGAGAATTTTGTCTACTGAGAGCGCCGGTTTTCTACAGTTGAATCCAGGGTGGGATCGGTATGGTATTATTGTCTTTCATTTGCAGTTGTGAAGTGTCAGGCGAAGCGCCGTGGATGAGAAGCGTCCCATCGACAAGCTGACGATTAAAGGATTCAAGTCCTTGCAAGATGTGGAACTTGAGTTGGGCAAGCTCAATGTGCTTATCGGTCCGAATGGGTCGGGGAAGAGTAATTTGGTCAGCTTTTTTGAAATGCTGCGCCGTATGGTTGAGGAAGACTTGCAGCTGTGGACGGGGCAGCAGGGTGGCGCGGATCGGATTTTGACTTTCGGAGAAAAGACTACACCACGACTCGACTCATACATTCAGTTTGGCCAAAACGCATATCAGTTTTCTCTGGTGCCCGACTCTGGGGATCGTTTCGTGTTTGCGAGTGAATTTCTGTCTATGCCCGGAAGCGATTGTCAGCCATATTCACTCGGCCGAGGACACAATGAAGCCAAACTTAAGTCAATGACTCGTCCGCTGGATGAACTACCGCGACAGGCTGATTACTGCTACCGGTCTATTTCAAGTTGGCAGGTGTACCATTTTCATGATACTGGCAGGGATGCCCGCATGAAGAAGACACACGGTGTACATGACAACTTGATACTGCACCGCGATGCAAGTAATCTTGCCCCGTACTTGTGCAAACTCTGGCAAAATCGGCCGCATATATACCGGGATATTGTTGAAACGATTCGACTCGCGTTGCCCTTCTTTCGCGACTTCGTGTTTAGCATCGAGACGAATCAGCAAGGCAATAATGACGTTCGACTATTGTGGCGCAATAGACATTATTCCGAGCCGTTCTTGGCCGATCAGTTGTCCGATGGGTCGCTTCGCTTTATATGTATGGTAACCGCGCTAAAGCAACCTGAACCACCGCGAACCGTCATCTTTGACGAGCCCGAACTCGGATTGCACCCCTACGCGCTTTCTGTGTTAGGTTCGTTGTTGGATACGGCTACTCTAGATATGCAGGTTATCGTCGCCACGCAATCGGCTTCGCTGGTCGACGAGTTTTCTGTTGACGACTTGATAGTAGTCGAACTGGAAGACGGGGCGTCTACGTTCAAACGCCTCAACCAAAGTCAGTTTAACGTTTGGTTGGAAGATTTCTCGGTTGGAGAGTTGTGGGAGAAAAACGTGCTCGGCGGGGGCTTGCCTTAGTGATACGTTTGAACATCGTCTGCGAAGGCCCGACGGAGTCGACTATTGTAAGAAACATCATAAGTCATCACTTGTTGACATTCAATGTATCCGCTCGCGTCCCAATGATTGGAACGTCTGGCAAAATGGGCGGCTCAGTTACACTGAAGCGGATACGTGAAAATGTTCGGGATTGCCTTCTTCAAGACCGAAACTCGTATTGCACGACATTTGTGGACTTTTACGGTATAGACCCTGACTTTCCAGGCAAGAAAGAAGCGACTAGAAAATCAAGCTTGTCAGACATGCAGCGCGTCGTCTGTGACGCGTTCGCGGACACACTAGCGCAATCGTTGGATGAGGGACCAATGCGGCGGTTCATGCCTTATGTCCAGATGCACGAGTTCGAGGGGCTATTATTCAGCGATCCAAATCAACTGGCGTTTGCATTACGGAGGCAGGACTTGACTCAAAAGCTTTGGGCGATCCGCCATGAGTTTCCGACCCCGGAACACATAAATGACAGTTCAGTCACTGCGCCGAGCAAACGAATTCAATCGCTCATTCCTCGATATCGGAAAGTCCAAGAAGGCGAACGTGCAGCGAGGGCAATCACATTAGATACAATCCGCCAGGAATGCCCTCTCTTCAGCGCTTGGCTCAGCAAACTCGAAACCCTGCCACCCCTCTCCGCCTAAACCCCCCATAGTAGCGAAAAGCCCAGCAGCATCGTCAGCAGGGTCACAATCGTCATGCCGAGGCCCACTTTGGAAAAGTCGCTGAATTTATAGCCGCCTGGTCCCATCATCAGGATATTCACCGGATGAGATATCGGCGTGATGAATGCCAGCGAGCATGCCATAGCCACCGCCACCGCCATGGCACGCGGGTCGACGCCCATTTGCAGCGCCGCGTTGATGGCGATCGGGCCGACCAGCAGCGGTGTTACTTGCCCGCCAATGACTTGTACGACCAACATCGTCAACAAGGCGTTCACCGCGAATAGCAGAAGCGGGCTGGCGTTCATAAGACTCATTTCCAGGAAGGCGCCGACGCGGTCGGCCAAGCCGGTCTCGGTGAGGGCGAGACTGAGCGGCAGCATGCCGGCGACCAAAAAGATCGTCCGCCAGTCCACCGCGGCGTAAAACTCCTCCATCCGCAAGCAGCGCGTGAGAACCATGGCCGCCGCCCCCGCCAGCATGGCAATTGGCAAGTGCACGATTTGCAAGATAGCGAGCGCCAGAACCATGACCGTGATGCCGACGGCGTATGTCGCCTTGCCGCTTTCTATGGATTGCGCCGAATATTCGCCGGCCGGCAAGATGAAATTGCTGTTGTTCGACAGGTTCTGAATGTCAGAGGATTGGCCCACGACCAAAATCGCATCGCCGACTTGAAGCGGCATCTTGCGCACATCGGTGTGGAAGCTCTGGCCATCGCGCCAGAGCGCCATCGCCAGCAAGCCAGCGTCGCGGTTGAGCTTCATTTGCGAGAGCGTCTTGCCAATGGCGTTCGAACGGGGCGCAATCATGATTTCAATGGGTTCGATCGGCAGCTCGCCTTGCACCTCGTGTTTATCGCTTTCGATCAGCTCGTTGCCCCATGCCAGCAGTTGCTCCAGCCGGTCTTCGCGCCCGACGATCAGCAGCTCATCGGCGGGGTAAATCATCTGGTTGGATTTGGGGATGGTGATCGTCTCGCGCCCGCGCCAGACGGCAGCCACTGTCAAACCCAACTCGGCATTGATATCGCTCTCCTGAACGGTCTGGTTGGCCAGGCGGGAACCGGGCGCGACACGCACCTGCCACATCTGCTCGGCTAATTCATAAGTATCGTGCAGGTCGACTTGATGGAAGGATTGCGTCAGCGAAGCGCGATCGGGCAGCAAGCGCCGACCGAGTAAGAGCATGTAGAGCAAACCCGCTGCCACAATCATGCCGCCCACCGGCACGAAATCCAACATCCCCAAGCCGGCGATTCCTTGCGCAATCAGTACTTCGCTCATCAAGATATTGGCGGTCGTGAAATAAGTCGCCATGCCGCCGACCGTTACGCCGAACGCGAGCGGGATCATCAGCTTGGAAGCGGCGACTCCGCTTTCGCGCGCTACCTGCAGGACAGCCGGCAGCAGCACCGCGGCCGCCGCCACGTTGTTCATGAACAAGGAAACGGCCGCCCCCGCTGACATGACAAGGGCAATCAGCTTCGCTTCGGAGCCGCGCCCATACGTTTGCAATTGCCGCGCTATCCATTGCATCACGCCCGTCTGCTCCAAAGCGCGCGTGATCACCAGCAAGCCGATAATGGTGATCACCACCGAACTGCTGAAGCCGGAAAGAGCGGCGTCGGCCGGCACGAGCCGAGCCAGCGCAACCATCAGCAGGACCAGCAAGGCGATGATATCGATTCGCAGCCGTGTGAAGAATATCAAGCCCAACAGGATAGCGATGATTCCGATGACGGTTGTTTCGGCGCTTGTTAACATGCCGCCAGTATACCTTACGGCGCAATAAACTCTGTGTCCGCTACCTTCTATGTGGTTAAATCAGATTCGTTCGCCAATGCAAAGGACGAATCTATGACCAAAGTGACTTTCATCGGCGCTGGCAGCACTGTTTTCGCCAAGAACTTAATGGGCGATATCTGGAGCTATCCCGAGCTGGCGGACGCGACCATCTGCTTGATGGACATCGATCCCAAGCGCTTGAAGCAATCGGAACAGGTGGCGGGGCATATCATTAATACCCTTGGCAACAACCCGACAGTGGAGGTCACCACCGATCGACGGAAAGCGCTGCAGGGTGCCGACTACGTCATCAGCATGATTCAGGTCGGCGGCTATGAGCCGGCCACCGTCATCGACTTCGAGATACCCAAGAAGTACGGCTTGCGCCAGACGATTGCCGATACGCTCGGCATCGGTGGCATCATGCGCGGCTTGCGCACGATTCCCGCGCTCATCGATATCGCGCGCGACATGGAAGAGATTTGTCCCGATGCGCTGCTGATCAATTACGCCAATCCGATGTGCATGAATCAATGGGCGCTGAGCCGCGCGACCGACATCGCCACCGTCGGACTCTGTCACAGTGTGCCCGGCACCGCCCACGAGCTGGCGCGTGATATCGGCCTTCCCTTCGATGATGTCAATTATCTGGTCGCGGGCATCAACCACATGGCTTTCTATCTCAAGTTCGAGCGGCGCGACACCGGCGAAGACCTCTACCCGCTGCTGCATCAAGTGTACGAAGAAGGCCGTTTCCCGCCCCATAACCGTGTGCGTTACGAGATGCTCAAGCGGCTCGGTTATTTCGTCACCGAGTCCAGCGAGCATTTTAGCGAATACGTGCCCTGGTTCATCAAAGCGGGCGCGCCGGAACTCATTAGCGAATTCAACATCCCCCTGGACGAATACATCGAGCGCTGCAAAGCCGGCATCATCAGTTGGCAGTTGCTGGAACAGGCGGAAGCCGACGGGCGCATCCCGACGCGGGAAGAGATCCTTCATGCCCTACGCGATGTCAACACCGACGGTAAAGAGTGGACCGTGCGCAGCATCACCAGCTTAAATAAAGTGGTGCGCAGCGTCGAATACGGCTCGCTGATCATCCATAGTATGGAGACGGGCGCGGCGCGCACGGTCTATGGCAATGTCGCCAATGACGCCATCATCGACAATCTGCCGGCGGGCTGCTGCGTCGAGGTACCTTGCCTGGTCGATGGCAATGGCATTCAGCCGACGCGCATCGGGGCGCTGCCGCCGCATCTCGCCGCGCTGATGCAGACCAATATCAATGTGCAATCGCTAACGGTCGAGGCGGCGCTGACCAACAGTCGCGAGCATATCTACCATGCGGCCATGCTGGATCCGCATACGGCAGCCGAATTGACGTTGGATCAGATCTGGTCGATGGTCGACGAGTTGATTGATGCGCACGGGGATTATCTGCCCGTTTATAAGTAGTAACGGCGCGACAAGCCAGTTTCAGGAAAGGAAACCGAATGACAAAAAAGAATCTGATCGGCGGCGAGTGGCGCGGCAGCGACGATGTGATGGAAGTGCGCTTTCCTTACGACGACAGCCTAGTGGACGCCGTGTCGATGGCGAGCGCCACCGATATGGATGACGCGATGGCGGCGGCTGTAAAGGGCTTCGAGATCACGCGAAAACTGCCCAGCCATCGACGCTCGGAGATACTGCAAAACATGGTTGGCTTGCTGCGCGAGCGCTTTGACGAGGTCGTCGAAGCGATGATCCTGGAAGGCGGGAAGAACCGCAAGACTGCCATCGGCGAGACGACCCGCGCCCTGGAGACGCTCAAAATTTCGGCCGAAGAAGCGCGGCGGATCGGCGGAGACGTGTTCAGCCTCGATTGGACGGCGGCCGGCGCCAATCGGCAAGGCTTTACCCGCCGCCAACCGGTCGGGACCGTGCTGGGCATCACTCCCTTCAACTATCCAGTCAATCTGGCCTGCCATAAGATCGGCCCCGCGATCGCCGCGGGCAACCCGATCATCATCAAGCCAGCCGAGCATACGCCGCTCTCGACGGTGATTCTGGCCGAGATTGTGCTGGAAGCCGGCTTCCCGCCGCAAGCCTTCAGCATGTTGAACGCCTGGGGACCCGACAGCGAAATGATGGTGACCGATCCGCGCGTTAAGATGATCAGCTTCACCGGCAGCGGCGCTGTCGGCTGGATGCTGCGAAGCAAAGCCGGTCAAAAGAAGGTAACACTGGAATTGGGCGGCAACGCCGGCGTCATCGTGCATAACGACGCCGATCTCGCCGATGCGGCCGGTCAAGCGGCGGCCGGCGCCTTCGCCAATGCCGGGCAGAATTGCATCTCGGTGCAGCGCCTGCTGATTCAACGCGATGTCTTTGAAGACTTCACCGACCTTTTCGTCGACGAGGTGCAAGCGCTGAAAGTGGGAGACCCGCGCGATCCCGCTGTCGATATCGGACCCATGATCAGCCTGCGCGATGCCCAACGGGCGGAAGCCTGGGTGCATGAGGCGCAAAAGGCGGGCGCTTCGCTGCTGGTGGGTGGCGCGCGCAAAGGCACGATGTTCCCGCCAACGGTGATGACCGAAACGGCCCCCGATATGCGCGTGAACTGTGAAGAAGTCTTCGCGCCGGTCGTCACCGTAAGCCCCTATGAAAGCTGGGATGATGCGGTTGCGATCATCAACGATAGCCCCTACGGCTTGCAAGCCGGTGTCTTCACCAGCGATATCAAGCGCGTGATGGATGCCTGGGAGCGCGTCGAGGTCGGCGGGCTGCATATCAACAATGTCTCGACCTTCCGCGTCGACCACATGCCCTACGGCGGTGTCAAGGCGTCCGGATATGGTCGCGAGGGCATCAAATACGCCATCGAAGACATGACCGAGCTGCGCTTGATGACCTTGAACTTGTCATGATTGGTTCACCACCGAGGTCACATAGGATGATTCACTCCTGAGAGCTCGTAGAGGCGACCCACCGGGTCGCCCGCCAAAGCGCGAATTATGGTGGTTTGATGCGGTGATTCTCCCGCAATAGCTGTGCCGTTTTTGAGGGCGAGCCGCTGGCTCGCACGTACAAACCAAGAGTTGGTGGCGGGTGATCGCCAGTCTGTTGGGCTAGGGTCGCCAATATCAAGTTGAGCGCCATAGATATGCGCATCGGACTCGCGCCCCGCAGCAGCGCGACCATGCGGTATGATGAAGGTTAAGGGCGTTATTTTCAGCTTAAGATGACTGGGTGGGACGTGATATGAAAAAGATAGCGGGTCGATTTCTCATCGGCGGTCTGATCTTGTGGAGCGCCGCCGTCGCGATAACGCAAGAGACGCTTGCGCTGCGCTTCCTGTGCTTTGAGGATGGCAACGAATGCGAAGTTTATGAAGATTTGCTGTCGCGTTTCTCGCAAGAGAATCCGGACATTACCGTCCTAGTGGAAGTGGTCGCGGCGGGGGAGATTCATGACAAGCTTGCGGCAGGACTGGAAGCGGGCGCGCCGCCGGATTTCGCGCGCGTAAGTGACCTGGATGTCTTGAAAGGGCACTATCTCAATTTGCGTCCGCTGCTGCCTGATCCGGAATACCTGTACCAAATCTTTCCCGACATCATCTTCCGTTCCATGAGCAGCTATTTCCAAGATATCGGCATCTATGGTTACCCTGACGCGGCAAAGGTGGTCGCGCCCTTTGTCAATCTGTCTCGCTTTGAAGAGGCCGGCGTCGCCATACCCGGCGGCGGCGACGAGGTTGCCAGTTGGGATGACTGGCTCGCTGTCCTGGACAAAGTCGTTATGAACACGGAGGCGGCCTACGCGCTGTCAGTGGATAACAAGGATCATCGCCTGGCGGGTCCGGCGATGAGTCTGGGCGCGGATTACTTTAGCGATGGATTGAACTCGGCGGATCTTGACGGCTTGCGCGACTTTCTCTTGATTCTCACTGCGCTTGTGGAAGAGGGCAAAACGCCGGTCGACACCTTGCTCGGCACAGGCAAATCACAAGAGTATTTCGTGCGTGGCGAAACCGTGATGTATATCTGCGGCAGTTGGAAAGTCGAAGAAGTGGCCGCCCAAGTCGGCGATGATTTCGAGTGGGCGATCGTGCCCAATCCATCGGGTCCGGGCGGCAGCACGGGCGTTGCCCAATTGACCGGGCTGGTGGCGCTCGCGGGTACGGAACATCCGGAAGCCGTTGGCAAGGTCTTCGAGTATCTCTTGCGTAAGGAAATTAGCGCGGAGTTTTCGGCGCGTTCCTTGACCATCCCGGCGCGCGCGGATGTGGCCGCCGCCGGTATCGATTACCAGGTTGACGACATTGTCGCCGCGGCCCTGAGCAGTTTCACCCGCGAGGTACCGCGGCTGCAGACGCAGGCGATCGCGCTGGATTTGCATCCGCTGGCTGAGGTCTATTACGAAGCGTCAAACACGTACATGCGAGGCTATTTCGCTGGCGAGTATACGCTGGACGAGGCGCTGGCGGAGTTGAAGGCGCGGTTGGATGAGGCGGGCGCGTAAATGGGTGGGCGGCGGATGGGTAAGCTCGTAGCATCAACATAAAGTATGGAGTAAATGCTCAGGGGAACGCTCAATTGTCTAAGGTCCTGCGTCTGAAAGGTATCATTCGCGATATCGACTACGATCCTCAAGTCCGTACTGCGCCGCTCGAACAAGTTGCTTTTGACGGATTCGACATCAACGCGGCTCCAGCGTCTGGGATCATAGAATTCACAGATGATGTATCCTTTGGCTATTCAAAATGGAATACGCCAAAGCCAAGCCGAACTTACCCATCGGCGCGCATATACAAGACTTACCACTTGCAGACCAAAAGAGTTACCGTCATTCCTGTCATCAAGGATGAAGGCAATGATACGCTGAACAACGATCGCTTGACGTCCATGACCCTCGCGCGGATGAACTTGACGAGCGTTTACATAATCCTTGCTTGGTACGACCGCGCTGCGCCGCACCCGACGCGCGCCAACAGGACTACGAATCAACTACTCAATAATGAGTTTGTAGTCGAGAAAATGCGTGAAATCAAACGAGCTCAAAAGTCCGCACTGCATTGGAATACAATGCACTTTGAGCGAGACTATGAATATGTTTATCGGCAAGCTGTTGAGAGCTATCAGAAGATCGGTAGGCACGACAATCTTGAGATGCACTCTGCTGAAAACCACTTGGCGATCCTTGAGCAATACTTGGTCGACGGCAAGTTTGATTTGGACGCCTTTGCCCAGCGTTCGTCCGCGAGGTCCTCGTCGGCGGCAATGCGTGAAGCTATGACGACGCATGACCTGGAACAGCTTTCGGACGGAGACAAGGCCTATTTTGAGTTGGTGAACCTGCAAGGCGGCATTTATCATCTGACTGCCGATGAAGTGTATTGGGAAGACGGCAGACTGGTCGTCCAAGAGTCAAAGAACACTTCAAAAGGTATCATGCCAAGCTTGGGCGATATTCAAGATGGCTTGTTTAGAAATATCCTGTTTTACGGTATCGACGAGCTTTATCTGGACAGCAAGCAGATAGAATTTACCACACGGCTGAAGCTAACCGGCAATGTTGAAGGCGAGTTGATGTTGCCCGTTGACGGTGAGGAGGCCATAGACCTTTTCGCTGACGCCAACAATTTGAAATCATCAAGGCGACATCTGCTAAGTCTTTTGCATCGGGAAGTCACCATCAATCCAGGGTTTAGTATCGAAATCGCGCCAAACTTATGAGACCGGTCAAGAGCCCGCTGCGCTATCCCGGCGGCAAATCTAGGGCTATCAAGCAAATTTTCCAGCATGTGCCAGCGCACATTGAGGAATACCGCGAACCCTTCATTGGCGGCGGTTCGGTCTTCCTGGCGATAAGATGCCTCTTTGGTCCACGGATTCGGCGCTATGTTATCAACGACTTAAATGATGACTTGATTTACTTTTGGCGCGCAGCACAAGACAACATCGATGAACTTGCACATTGTGTGCAGGCATTCAAGGAAAACTACGAAGACGGCCGGGAGCTATGGCGCTTTCTGCATACGTCTGGAACGATGTCCACCGAACTCGAGCGAGCAGTACGATATTTTGTCTTGAATCGCATCACGTTTTCCGGCGTTGTGGATTCGGGCGGTTATTCGCAATATGCCTACGAGCGCCGTTTTACGCAGTCCTCCATAGGCAGATTGTGGCGGCTTGAGCCGCTTCTGAGAGAAGTGGAGATCTGCCACGGCGACTACGAGCCGCTTTTGCATGAAAAGGGCGAAAACGTCTTCATCTTCCTTGACCCGCCGTACTGGAAGGCAACGCAATCGAGACTGTATGGCGTCAACGGCGAACTTCATACCAGTTTCGATCACGAGCGTTTTGCCGAAAATATGCGGCGCTGCCCGCACAAGTGGCTAATTACCTACGACGATTCGCCAGTCATCCGTGATCTGTTCAGCTTTGCGGATATCCGCGAATGGACACTGCAATACGGCATGAACAATTACATGCAGGGCAAGGCGGAGAAGGGCAACGAGCTTTTCATCAAGAACTATTGATATTCCGCGGAAGCTGTGGCCTTGTGTGGCGCGACGGATTCGCGGAGGTATCAATATGTATAACATTTACCACTTTTTCGAGTCTCTGATTAAGGTGCGTTCCGAATTATCATGTGTCACAAAATTGCGAGATTATCACTTTAGTTCGGTACCTTTGGCATACCGCGACTACGCCGGTTTCCCCTCGTTGGTTCTACGAATGCACAAAGGCTTATCTTGGCCTGGCGGTGAGTTTGTTGGGGTAATGGATAGCGAGTCTTATAATGTGCCACCCTTTGAATCGCACATCCCAACTGGCGCGCTGTCTTTAGACACGCTGGGACATGATCTACAAGCGAGAATATACAAATCAATGCAAGCTGCGGGCGAAGTGCCGGGCTGGATACGCGAACGAGAGGTATATTACTTGATTCGCGGTAAGCACAATGGCAATTGCAAGATCTGCTTGGTGCATGGAAGTTTCTTTGAGCATAGAGCAAAGCCAGAGTACTTTGTTCGGGAAGCGCTTGAGGAAGTATTGGCTGACTGTTTGGAGGCGCAAACACTAAATCATGACCAATTCAACATGCTGTGCAGTATATTCGCTCAAGAGACATTTGCGGACCAGTTTCGAAAGGTTAGTATCGGCAGAATTAAATTCAGTCTTGGTATCAAGACCCGTGAAAACTTGGGAGCAAACCTATTAAGTTCCTTCTATTATCCGCAAATCAAAGACAACACGTTGAATTTTGTCATCCCCCATTATCCAGAAGAAAAGAATGCTCATCGAATGCAGAAATTGAGATGGACGCTTTCAGTTCCCATTCTTAAACAATGCGAGAAAATATACATTAAACACCCTCAAAGAAGCGATTATTCGGTCCTCAGTTACGCCTTGTAACCCAAGCGCCGCCGTTGGACAATGCGGCAATCCAGATCCGCAGAAAGGCAGCGCCATGAAAAAAGTATTCGTCGTCTACGCCACCGACAACGTCGGCACCGCCGTGCTCGAACCCATCCATACCGGCGACCACGTCGGCTGCAATGGCGAACGCAGCGACCTCGAGGTGATCGCGCTTGACCCGATCGCCTACGGCCACAAAATCGCCCTGATGGACATCGCCGAAGGCGACACCGTGCTCAAGTATGGATTGAGCATTGGCTCAGCCAGCCGCGACATCAAAGAAGGCGAGCATGTGCACGCGCATAATGTCGAGAGCAATCGCGGCCGCGGCGACCTCGCGGAGCGCAAATCGGTAACGGCTGAATAAGTTAAGGAAAACGCAAACCATGTCAGAATTTCTAGGCTACATTCGCCCCAACGGCGATGTCGGGATTCGCAATCATCTGCTGATTTTGTCGGGCACGGTTTATGCCAACGGCGTCTGCGAGCGCGTCGCCGATACCATCCACGGCGCCGTGCCCATCACCCACGCCAATGGACGCTGCCAGGTCGCGCCCGATCTGCGCGTGACCCGGCGCTTCTTAGCCGGCACCGCCATGAATCCTAATGTCGGCGCGGTTGTCATCATCGACCACTTCAAAGAAGAGGGCATGACCGCCGAAGACCTCGCGGACGATATCGCGCCTACGGGTAAACCGATCGCGACCGTGAATATCCGCGGCGATGGCGGTTTCATCAGCGCGGTTGATAAGGCGACCCGCTATGCGCAGGACTTCGCCCGCCAGATCAGCCTCAATCCGCGCGAGGCGGCGCCGATGAGCAAGATACTTTTTGGCACCGAATGCGGCACATCCGATACCACCTCGGGGCTGGCCAGCAACCCGGCCAATGGGCTCGCCGGCGAGATCTTGATCGCGCAAGGCGGACGCATGTTGATGGCGGAATGCACCGAATGGATGGGCTGCGAGAATTGGCTGACCGACAAGGCGGCCAACCCGGCGGTGGCGCAGGCGATCCTGGCCGGCGTGCAGCACATGGAGGCGCGCGCTTTGGCCAGCGGCGAGGATATCCGCGGCTCCCAGCCCACCGGCGATAATATGGCGGGCGGGCTCAGCACAATCGAAGAGAAATCGATGGGCGCGGTCAAGAAGATCGGCGACAGCCCTATTATCGAATACCTTGAAATCGCCGAAGCGCCGACCAAAACAGAAGCGGGAAATTATGTCATGTATGGGCCGGGTATGGGCGCCGAAAGCATCAGCAGCATGGCGGCGGCCGGCTGTCAGGTGCTTACCTTCTGCACCGGCGGCGGGCACACATCGAATCACCCCATCATGCCGACAATCAAGGTGACGGGCAATCGGCAGTCATATGAGCTCATGCGCGACACCGTCGATGTCGATGTCAGCGGCGTCTTCTACGATGAGATTACGCTGGCGGAAGCCGGGCAGATCGTCTTTGACGAGGTCGAGCGCGTCTGCAATGGCTACCTCACCAAATCCGAGGCGCTGCGCGATAACAACAGCTTCGCCATCCATCGCGTTGGTCCGAGCATTTAGCGCCCGCCTGCCAGTCCATACCTATGTCTGGGCGATGATCGGGCCGCCCGCCACCGACGAATCTGTAAGGGCGACCCTTGGGGCGCCCGCCGCCGCCGAAATTGTAGGGGCGACCTATTAGGTCGCCCGCAATAGGCCATGCAGCTAAAGCTCCCATACGGAAACAACCACGTCGTCGCTGATTTACCCGCGGGCTACGCTGTCGAGGTAGTCGCGCCGCGGACGCTGCGGCCGGCCGCCGACCCCGCCGTAATAGTCCGCGACGCGGTCTACAATCCGCTCGGCGAGGTGTCGCCGCCGCGAGCAGGGCAGTCGGTCGCCATCGCCATCAACGACAAGACGCGGCCCGTGCCCCATGAGCATCTGCTGCCGCCGGTGCTGCAGGGCATGCGCCAGGCCGGCGTGCTCGATGAAGACGTGCTATTCATCATCGCGACTGGCACACATCCGCAAATGGATCCTTCCGAATACCGTTCCATCCTGCCATCCGAGATTCTGAATGCCTATCGCGTCGTTTGCCATGACGCCCATGACGAGGCGAACCTGGCAACCGTCGGCGTGACAGCGCGCGGCACGCCCGTACGCATCAACCGCGACTACCTGGCTGCCGATTACCGCATCGTGATCGGCAATATCGAGCCGCATCAGTTTCAGGGTTTCTCCGGCGGGGTCAAGAGCGCCGCAATCGGTCTGGCCGGCGCGGAGACCATCAATCACAATCACGCCATGATGCGCCACGACGACGCGCGGCTGGGCGAATTCGACAAGAATCCGGCGCGGCAAGATGTCGAAGAAATCGGCCGCCTGATCGGCATCGACTTCGCCGTGAACGCGCTGCTCAATCACGACAAGCGGATCGTCAGGGCTTTCGCCGGCGATCCCGCCGCAGTGATGCGCGCTGGCATCGCCGTGGCGCGGAAACTATACGAAGTGTTGGTGGACTCGCCCTTCGACCTGATGATCGCCTCGCCGGGCGGGCATCCCAAAGATATCAACATCTACCAGGCGCAGAAGGGCATGGCGCATGCCGCCGCCGTGATCAAATCTGGCGGCTTGCTGATCCTCTGCGCCGCTTGCCCCGATGGCAGCGGCAGCCCCGATTACGAGCATTGGATGATGAATCCGCCGATGCGCTCGCATGAAGCAGTCTTCGAGCGTTTCGAACGCGAGGGCTTCCGGGTGGGGCGGCATAAAGCCTTTCAGGTATCGCGCGATGCGGCGCGTATTCATACCATGCTTGTTTCCGATCTCGAGGATGACCTTGTGCGTGCCCTGCTGCTGCATCCGCAGCCGGACTTGCAGACGGCGATCATCCGGGCGCTGGCGATGCTGCCAATTGATGCGCGGATTGGCGTCATGCCGGCGGCGAATGCCACGATGGCTGTGTTTTTGCAGTAGGATGCTGATGGTGCTAGGATTTGGGTGCGGAAATCTGTTGATTATGATATGCTTCAATGATTGATGGAGGAACGCCTATTGTCTGACATTTTGATGGGCCAGGAAGAGGCAGATTACTTGTTGACTATGGAAAAACGCCGAGTAGACGATTCAGTGAATCCCTTTCCATTGCATGGAAAGCAGATAGTGTTGCATCTTCAATCACTCGACTTGCGGGAGAACTTTCTGCTGGATTTATCACGAGGGCGTCGCAAAGAGCTTCGGATAAAGCTGCAAACATGAGCGCGGACTGAGCTACGACTTGTGAGGCTGGACTTGGGAGGTAGACCCCATCGCAACGATGACGGCACACTAGTTCAACCGCCCCATCTCCATCTGTATCGGGAGGGTTTTCACGATAGGTGGGCGATCACGCCGCCCTCTGACAAGTTTTCTGATCTTGACGATTTGCAGGTGACCTTGGACGATTTCATGCGTTTCTGCAATATCGTTAGGCCGCCTTATATTCGGGTACAGAAAGGCTTAATCTGATGATTGATCAAATCAGACAGCTGACCAAAAAGTATCACAATTGGATGAGCGAGAGCACAACGCTGCGAACGATCGAGAATGGTGTAGAAATCACTACCCCATTCTTGGATCGACACAATGACATGATGCAAGTCTACGCAGAGCTTTCTGGCGACGAGATTGTTCTGACTGACGACGGCTACACGATTGAAGACCTAGAGTTCTGCGGCTTGACTGTGGAAAGTAAACGTTGCAGGAATTTGATGCAGTTAAACCTTAATGGATTTGGAGTGAAGCGGGAAGGCAATGACCTTGTGACGCGTGCAACAGCCAAAGACTTTGCATTGAAGTTGCATAATCTCGTGCAAGCGATGATTGCTGTCGACGATCTCCACTATATTGCGCCTCTTTCCAAGGACAAAGATCGATTTGACGCGGGCATTGGAACTTGGCTGGATGCGTCCAATATTCGGTTTGACGCCAAGAGATTTAATGGGAAAAGCGGCTACAATGTGGATTACAAGTATGTCATCCCGCCTTCAGGCAATAAGCCACATCGAGTGCTCATCGGCATAAACAATCCTGGCCGCGGCGCGGTCGAGCAAGTGGCTTGGCGGTGGTGGGACATCCGCGATAGCAGGCCCAGTGGCGCGCGACTCTATCCTATCTTGAATGATGTGCAGCGCAAGAGCATTGAGACCGAGATGGATGCGTTGCGAAATCTCGCCATGAATCCTGTTCTTTGGTCTTCCCGACATGAGGCGCTTCCCGAACTCGCCGCCTGATTGATGACGCCACAAGTCGGCGACCCCGTCCCCAGCGCCGCGCGCATCGTACTCGTTTGCTTCCTGTCTGTATTCGTCATCTTCGGCATCCGCCTGTCCTTCTCCGTCTTCTTCGCTGAGTTCGTCCTCGTTGAAGGCTGGAGCAACGAAGCCTCGGCCGCCATCTTCAGCCTCAATATGCTGGTCTTCGCCGCCACGGCGCCCCTGGCCGGCATGGCGCTTGACCGATGGGGACCGCGCCCGGTCTTCGGACTGGGCGTTTGCCTGATGACGCTTGGCTTGTGGCTCAGCAGCCGGGCGTCTTCGCTGAGCGATCTTCTCTTGTCATACGGCCTCATCGGTGGCATAGGCTTGGGCATCACCGGGTTGGGACCAGTCGCATCGGTCGTCGCGGGTTGGACGACGCCGGCGCAGCGCGGTCGCGCCCTGGGCATCGCATTCGCTGGTACCGGCTTGGGGTCGCTGCTATTTGTGCCGCTGGCGAATCGCTTGATCGATTCTTTCGGTTGGCGTGACGCCTACCTGGCGCTAGCCCTGGTTTGCCTGTTTATCCTGCTGCCATTGATGGTGATCGGCTTGCGCAGACCGCCGCCGTCGCTTCTGACCGAAAGTCATCGACAGGTGGCGCGTTTGAACTGGCGCGGGCTGCTTCGCAATCCGGTCTTCTGGGCGCTGATGATCGCGGCTGTGATGACCATGGGACCGGTGCGCAGCTTGACCGTGCATCAGATCGCCTATATGGAGTCGGTCGGCATTGAGCGAGCGACGGCCGCCACAGTAGTCGGTTTCGGCGGCTTGCTCACCAGCGGATTCTTCGTCGTGCTCGGCTGGGTGTCGGACCGTTTTGGCCGCGCCACTGCCTACACCATCGGCGCGGTCGGCTTGTTCAGCGCAATCGCAATGCTGGTCGCGATTCGCTCCGCGGATATGCCATCGCTGCTTTTCCTGTATGCGCTGTTTTTCGCCATGGGCGAAGGCGCGCGCAGTAGCCAGACGACGGCGCTGGCGAGCGATGTATTTCAGCGTCAAGGCTTGGGGCTGATAAACGGCTTGGTCGGAGGCTTGGGCGGCCTTGGCGCGGCGCTTGGTCCCTGGCTGGTGGGTCGGCTGCGCGATGAAAGCGGCAGCTACGATGGCGGGCTGCTGGTGGTGGTCGTCATGGTCGGCGTATCGGTCGTCGCCTACTGGTATGTCGCACGGTCGTCGCAATAATCAACGGGCGAGCGGCAATCCAAAACTGGCGAGCGAACCACCGAGTCACCCCTACAACATCAACCAATGGATTCGTACGGGCGAGCCGCCGGCTCGCCCCTACAACTTTCTTTTGTGGCTTACAGATACTGATAAGCCGGCAAGGTGAGAAACTCGCTGAAATCGTCGGCGCGGATCATCTCATCAAATAGCTGCATCGCCCGCTGGAAGCGTCCGCTTTCAAAGCGCTCATCGCCGACTTCGCCGCGGATCGCGTCCATCTCTTCTTCCAGCAGTCTTCCGTACAGCGCAAGCGTCAAGGGGCGGCCATCGGCGAGCGTGGCTTTATGATGCAGCCACTGCCAGACCTGCGCCCGACTGATTTCGGCGGTGGCGGCGTCTTCCATCAAGTTATAGAGCGGGACGCAGCCATTGCCGCCGAGCCAGGCTTCGAGATATTGAATGCCAACTTTGAGATTCAGACGTACGCCCGCTTCGGTGATGTCGCCAGCGCTGGGCGTCAACAGGTCAGCCGCCGACACCTGCACATCTTCGCGCTGCCGCTCGACTTGATTCGCCCCCGGCATATACTCGTCAAAGACGTCAGTGGCGATTTGCACCAAGCCCGGATGCGCCACCCAGGTGCCATCGTGACCCTCTTTCGCCTCGCGCAGCTTGTCGGCATGCACCTTGTCGAGTGCGGCTTGATTCGCCTGCGGGTCATTGCGTATGGGGATCTGCGCCGCCATCCCGCCCATGGCATGAGCGCCGCGGCGATGGCAGACCTTGATCACATGCAGCGTATAGTTGCGCATGAACGGCACGGTCATGGTGACTTGCGCGCGATCCGGCAGCAGATAATCGCTGTGCTTGCGCAGCTTCTTGATGTAGCTGAAGATATAGTCCCAGCGGCCGCAATTCAGCCCCGCCGAGTGCTCGCGTAATTCGTACAGGATTTCTTCCGCCTCAAAGGCTGCGGTGATTGTCTCAATTAACACGGTCGCTTTGATGGTGCCTTGCGGAATATCAAGCGCGTCTTGCGCATGGACGAAGACATCGTTCCATAGGCGCGCTTCCAGGTGGCTCTCCAGCTTGGGAAGATAAAAGTAGGGACCAGTGCCGCGATCCAGCGCCGCCCGCGCATTATGGAAAAAATAGAGACCAAAGTCGAAGAGTCCACCGGGAATCGGCGCGCCATCGACTGCGAAGTGGCTCTCATCCAAATGCCAGCCGCGCGGCCGCACCAGCAAGGTAGCGGTATGCTCATTGAGTTGGTAAAGGCGGCCATCGGGATTGGTGAAGGTGATAGAGCCGTCAACGGCGTCGCGCAAGTTGATCTGCCCGTCAACCATATTTTCCCAGCTTGGCGCGTTGGCGTCTTCAAAGTCAGCCATGAAGACCTTGGCGCCACAATTCAGCGCATTGATGACCATCTTGCGATCAGTAGGACCGGTAATCTCGACGCGGCGGTCTTGTAAATCCGCCGGGACGCGGGCGACGCGCCAGGAGGGATCATCGCGGATGGCGGCCGTCTCGGGAAGGAAGTCCGGCAGTTTGCCATCATCAATGGCGGCTTGCCTCGCTTCGCGCGCCTCTAGCAAATCGTTGCGGCGAGCGGTGAATTCCCGCGCCAGGTCCGCAAGGAAACCGACCGCCGCCGGTGAGAGCAACGCTTCATATTCGGGCAGAATTTCTCCGCGGATTTCGACGCCAGGGGGGAACTCCTGTGTATTCATGTTTCTCTAATCCTTGCAAAGTAAATTGTCTGTCTGTGCAACTATAGGGCAAAAGGCGATTGTCGAGTAGGGAGTTTGCGCAAGGGCTGTCTTTTGGGATAGGGAAACAGCAACTGTAAAGATGAGAGGACCTGTCGCAATTCAAGCGCGGTATTCGCCCAAGAGTTATTGCGCTTGGGCGTGGCTCGCGTTGTATAATCGTTCAACGAGCCTATGATTTGCTGCGGCGGATTGTGAAGCGCAATCCTGTCAGAAGCGCGCCAAAGCGAATCGCAGGGAATCTTTGTCGCCGCAACCGGCCCCGGTGAAGCAGATGCCATTCAATAGGTCACGCCTTGTCAGTCAGCTGCGAAAACATCGCCATGTCTTGGTCATCGTCACACTACTGACGCTGGTGATGACGTTCCCCACGATCATCTACGTGTTTCGGACAGATGTCTTCTGGCTGCCGGGCGGGGAGCATCCGGACAGCTTCATCAAACTATGGGATGTGTGGTACGGGGAGCTATTCCTGTCGGGCCAGGCAGACCGCTTCTACACCGATTTGATGTTCTATCCTGGTGGCGTATCCTTGGCGTACCATCCGTTTTTTCTGCCTTACATCATGCTAGTAAACGTCTTCAGTCTGCTGGTGGCGATGCCGAATGCAATAAGCCTGGCCTACCTAGTGGTAGTTTTTACCACGACGTGCTTCGCCTATGTTTATATTGTGTGGCTGCTCAACGGTAAGTGGATCGCGCTGCTGGGAGCAGTTACCTTTGGCCTCAGCCCACATGTAGTGGGCCATCCGTATCACATCGATACAGCGTGGATCGCGACGATACCGCTTGTTGTTTACTTCTTCCATCGCGGAGTGAAAGAGAATCACTGGTGGATGGTTGTGGCCTCGGGCTTGCTCGTTGGTGTAACCAGTACGGTCATCTTGTACACGTATGTTATTGTATTGATGCTGCTCGGCTTCTTTGTTTGCGGGCTTGGCGTCGCAAGATGGCGCGACAAACGCTACTGGCTACATGTTCTTCTCCTCGTCTCTACTAGCGCGTTGTCCAGCATTGCAAGCATATATCCTTTATTGAGCAACATGGAATCCCTGGGCACGGCAATGGCTTGGCATGGCGTCGGCGAAATCAGGTCCGACGCACTTTCTTTCTTCTTCAATTATGAGAATCCCCTCTTTGGCCATCTCTTCGCGTCAGTTGCGCAGGCATCTAGCAAAAGCCAGATCAGCACAACCAGCTTCCTGGGATTTGTTCCGCTAGCGCTCATAGGTTTTGGGCTTTCCAAGCGGGTGACGCGGCGGAAGATGCTGCCTTGGGCTTTCGTCTGTGTGTTTTTTCTCATCTTGCGCTTGGGCTCCCATCTCAATGTCTTGGGCGTCACGTATACCGATATCCGGCTGCCCAAATTCTACCTGGACCAGATGGCGCCTAGCGTGTTCGGGGCATTTTGGGAAGTCGACAACTTTATGATGGGTGCGCTCTTGCCGCTTGCTGTCTTGGCTTGCTTTGGTCTTGTCGCCATTCAGAAGCGTTTCGCCATCGCCAGTAAGCCAATGTTCATTCTCTTGCTTGTCGCGCTGGTAGCGGTGGAATACTGGATTCCGGTGCAGGGGAGGGTCATTTCAGACGAACAGGTCGCGTTTCTTGACTGGCTAGCCGCTGAAGAAGACACGCAGGACATTCGCCTGATCAATCTGCCAATGGGACGATGGAATTCGAAACTTTACAATCTTTACCAGGCGCTAAGTGGATATCCCCAATCCGAAGGCGCCATCAGCCGAACACCCGATGATGCGTTCGATTATGTCAGAGCCAACTACTTGCTTAATGCATGGTACGATCAACGCCCGGTTCACTGTGATACGCCTGAACGAGACGCCTATCTCGCCGGATTAACCCAGCTTGAGCAAGATGGCTTCAGCCATGTTGTTTTTCATCGACAACGTCAAAACTGGCCTGAGGTCAGAGAGAGTTTCCAAGGCATCAAGCCATCTTACTTCGATGACTTCGTGTCGATATACCGGCTGCAAGACCTGCGAGACAGTTGCCCGGCGCAATTGGATTCGCGTCAAAGATTTGCCTTTGCTTACGCAGAGGCTTTGAAGAAGCCTTCAATCCTGGATGAACGAACTGCCACCGTGATCATCTTTCCGCCAACAGCGGAAGCAAACGACTATTTCATGCGTTATTTGCGTGTATATTCAGAAATTGGCGCGACAGTCGTGACTGTCATTAGCGATGAGCCGGGAAGCGTCAACATCGAAGTTTCAGGCTTGCCTGATTCAGACATTGACCTGGAACAGAGCCATGCGCTTTGGCTGGTCAATGATAATGCTGAGTTCAACGCGGAGCGGACGGCGGCATATCAGGTGTGGTTCGCCAAGCGCTTCAAATTCTGCGCGCGCTTCTATGAGGATGAGCGCATAACCATTGATGCCTACCTAGCATTAGAATATCCCTGCGCGGCAGTGGATGGCCAGAGTCCTGATGCGGTTCGCTATGACAGCGGTCTGCGGCTTCATCATGCCTCTTTTGATGTCCTTGCGGACAAGGTCCGCTTCTACCTGGCCTGGACCAATAACAGTAATGACACTATGGCCTATTCGATTCAATTCATTGGCGAAGACGGGAAAAAGGCTTTGCAGGTCGACGAGGTGATTTATGATCAACTGCTGGCTGTGCATGAGGTAGAGACCACTGCGCTTCTCGCGGGCGCCTACTCAGTCCAGCTGATCGTCTATGACTTCGAGACGCGGGCTAGTCAAGGCGGTGTGATCAGCGATACAGCAGAGCGCTTCGAACGCGAGCTCCAGTTGGGTCGGCTGGAGGCGCCGGGCTAGCCGAACGAATACATGTCGCGGGATTTGCCGAAACTGACGACTGCCAAAACACAATCTTAATGCTATTCGACAATTATTGAGTCTATAGGACTGCCACTTGAAGCTTGTATTAAGGTGGCTGCGCGAGAATCACCACTTTGTCATCGTAATCACCCTGTTGACGCTGGTGCTGACGTACCCCACAATTGTCCAGGTCTTCCGGACCGACATTTTCTGGCATCCCGGCGGGGAGCACCCGGACAGCTTCATCAAGCTCTGGGATGTATGGTACGGCAACCTCTTCCTGTCGGGCCAGGCGGACCGCTTCTACACCGATTTGATGTTCTATCCCGAAGGCGTTTCCCTTGTTTACCACCCATTCTTCCTGCCGCATATCATTATCGTGAACGCCTTTCGTCTTGTCTTGCCGCTCCCAAGCGCATACAGTCTGGCTCACTTGCTGATCATCTGGTCCTCCGCCCTCTCCGCTTACCTTTACCTGCTCTGGCTGTTCAAGGACAAGTGGATATCGCTGTTTGGCGCTGTTGTCTTCGGTTTCAGTCCTCATGTTGTTGGGCACCCCTATCATCCTGATATTGCGTCAATGGCGACCTTGCCCTTGACACTGTATTGCTTTCATCGCGGCGTCAAAGAGGACCGACTTTTTCTAGTCCTTATGGCTGGCCTGCTGACCGGTCTGACCACCGTAATCAGTCTGTACATGTACATCTGCATCTTGCTTTCGCTTGGCTTTTTCCTGTGCGCCTTCGCCAAGTCAAGGTGGCGCGCGCGGCGCTTCTGGCTCTGCGTTTTACTGCTTGGCTTGTCGATTGCGGCATCCAGTCTGTGGCGCATGCTTCCGCTGATGAGCAACGCTGATTTCTTGGGCACGGCAATCGATTGGCATGGCGTGAATGAGATCAACTCCGACGCGCTTTCGTTCTTCGTCAATTATGGAAATCCACTGTATGGACGACTGTTTGAATCAATAGTCGCGACATCCATCAGAAGCCACATCAGCACAACCAGCTTCTTGGGATTTCTGCCGCTGCTGCTCATCGGCGTCGGGCTTTTCAAAACTGTGACGCGGCGCAAAATGTTGCCCTGGGGCTTCCTTTGCGCCGTCTTTCTCATTTTGCGGCTTGGCTCCCATCTCAATGTCAAGGGCAGCGCTTATGCGGACGTTTGGCTTCCCAAATTCTACCTGGATCAGATCGCGCCCAGCGTCTTCGGCGCATTCTGGGAAGTCGACAATTTCATGATGGGCGCGCTTCTGCCCTTTGCGGTCTTGGCTTGTTTCGGCTTGGTGGCGCTGCAGAAACAGTACCTCATGGCGGCGAAACCCAAGGTCATATTGGCGCTTGCACTTGCCGTCGCCTTTGAGTACTACATTCCGATTGAGACTGACCGCGTCTTCCCGGCGGGGGATGGTCTAATCAGCGAAGAACGGCTCTCGTTTCTCAACTGGCTAGACCAGGAGGAAAGCGACTCCATCAGGCTGGTCCACCTGCCGATGGGAAGAACAAACTCGAAACTGTACCATCTATACCAAATACTAAGCGGTTATCCCCATGCCGAAGGCGCCATCAGCCGTACGCCCGACAGCGCATTTGACTATATTCGAGAGAATCCTCTGCTCATTGCCTGGCATAGTCAGCAGCCGGTCAGCTGCGACTTGATTGATCGGCAGACCTATCTGACGGCATTGGCGCAGCTTGAGGCTGACGGATTCAGCCATGTTGTTTATCATCAGGAGTTTAGAGACTGGCTGCAAATTGCCGACAGTTTTCGCTACATCGTGCCGGATTACCGCGACGACTTGGTATCGATATTCCGGTTGAGGAGCCTGCGCGATGGCTGTAGCGAAGCGGCCAGCGCCCGCCTCGCCTACACACGCGAATACACCAAGGCTTTGCAGGGACCCTCTGTCCTGGACGAGCGACGTGGGAGCGTCGTCGTCTTTTCGCCCAATGGCCAGGCAGCCGATCATTTCCTGCGCTACCTTCCCAGTTTTGCGACGGTCGGCCGGACCGTCCTGGCAATCGCTGGCGATGTGACAGCCGACGTTGACATTCGCAGTTCGGATATGCCCGGTTCCATTGTGCCCGACGACCTGGAAAGAATCGCCGCGCTTTGGCTGGTCAATGATCGGCTGGCATTCGACGCGGAGCAAACTGCGGCGTATCAAGACTGGTTCACCTATCGATTCCGATCCTGCGAGCGCTACCATGAAGAGGGACAAGTATCGATTGACTTGTATCTAAGAACAGGAATTGCCTGCTCCGTTTTGGACGACAGCAGCGCCTTTGAAGTTCATTATGACGATGGCTTGCGCCTGCATAATCTTTCTTATGAATTCGAATCGGATACGTTTCGCTTTTACCTGGCGTGGACCAACGCGACTAGCGAACGTTACGGTTTCTCGCTTCAGTTTTTCGATGAAGACGGGAACAAGCGGCTGCAGCAAGACAAGGTCGTCTCCCGGCAATTGCTGCAAGTGGTCGAGCTTGACAGCGCTTCACTGCCCGCGGGCGCCTACTCCGTTCAGTTGATCGTTTATGATTTTGAAACACAAGCCAGCCAAGGCGGCGCCTTTAGCGCGACGGGGGAGCGTTTTGAGCGCGCGCTGGAGCTTGACCAATTCATTCTGGAACGCGAGTGAACGAATCTGGTCGCTCAACCGGGAATTGAAAAGCGAGCGATTTCTACTTCGCGCTCGAATCGCTGGCGCGTCAGGACGATTGTTCCCGGCTGGCTCTTATGCGAAACATTGTCGTACACGATTATCTTGACGACGTACTCGCCCGCTGGCAAGGATGAAATATCCAGGCTCCGCGCATACAAGCCGCTATTGCCAATGAGATCGTCGGATTGAGGTCCCATCTTGGCGCCGTCTCGATCGTATAGCTGGGTTGTATAGGCGTAGACTCCGAACTGCGTTTGCTGCCACCAGGCATAAACCATCAATCTAGCGGCGTCTTTCTCAACCATGATATTCGCCAGTTCGCTGCCGTTATCGTAGCTGATCGCGAAAGGCTTAGGGCTGAGACGCAACTCGCAAGGCATTCCGAAAGCAATATAGTATTCAATGATGTTTGCCTCGGATGCCAGGAAGCGTTTGCAAGGCTTGTATTGTTGGCTGAACCAGCTTTTGTAGATCGGCAGGTTCTTCAAAGCGGTGTGCCGCGGATTATGGATTAACCAGAGGCCTTTGCTATTGGCGGCAATCGCATCCTTACTCGCGTAAGCGGGCAATCCGCTGAATATGCCGTCACCCTGATGGTCTTCTTGCCAAATGCTGACGATATGCTTCCAATCCGACAAGATCGCTCGGTAATACTGCAATACCTTGCTTACGGAATGGTGGCGATTGTCGTCAACGTGTATGCCAAGTATCAGTTCATCGCGTCCGGGCAGCTTCTGCGCCTGGTAGATGAAGTCCTGGAAATGGAGCCCGGTTTCGTACAGTTGTCCGCGCGAAGCGGTAAAGCTCGCAAAATCGACCGATGAGAAATACGCAATGGACGCCGCCATCCAGAGTAGCAGCGCCGGTATGCGCAGGGTTCTCCAGTGAGGAAGATATCGCAGGGCAGCAGCCACTGCTACGCAAACCGGCAGCGCCAATACCGTCGCATAGCGCATTCGACTGGTGAAGAGAATCGGCGTCAGCTCGTTCAGGAGCAGCGCCATAAGAATGGAATAGCCGCCCACGAGCATCAGATACCGCTCTCGCTCATTTAGGCGATGGCGATAGATCAGCGCCAGCGTCCCCGCCGCCAAGAGCGGGAACAGCAGACCGTTTGAAAAGATCGACGAGAGCGCATATAGCGAATCGATCAACGATAGCCGGACTGGCGGCAGCTCAGCTCCGCCTTCAAGCCCGCGAGCCACGACTGGCAGCCAGGGGGTAAACATCAGCCCGCTGGCCGCCATAACCATGACCGTCTGAAGCCAGCGCCTGTCCTTCCTTACATGCAAGAGCAAATAGGCGCCGACCGCCGCGACCATCACGATACTGAAATAGTGGGTATATATGATGGCTGTGATCGATAGAAATAGGGAAAGCCATTTCCAGCGCGCCATTGAGCCGCCGCTATTGACCACTTGCCAAACAGACCATACAAGCCAGCCGGCCAATATGGGCAAAAGCGTGTACATTCTGGCGATATGGGTGAAGAAAAGGAAAAACGCCAGGCTCGAAAGCAAGATCGCAGCCGTCAGCGCGCCGTCGCGACGCCCGCCGATTAGCGCTACGCGATAAGCGACGGATACCGCGATTACCGCAAAATATACTGACAGCAGTCGCCAGACAAAGAGATCCTCGCCCGCCAAAGAATTCCATAGGTTCAGGACGATGAAATAAAGCGGACCATGCTGGGGGCTGCGCGCGCTGACGCTTTCGAGCGTCTCAATGGCGTTGAACCGCTGGTCCATGGATGTCGAAAACAGATTGAACGCGGTGTTGGTTTCATCGTGCCCGATCGGAAAAGTCTTAAGGTTTCGGACGCCGTATGCGTAGACGATTAGCAGGCAAGCCAATAAGATTATCAGTCGAATACTGTGGCTGCTTGCGCGATTCATGGTTCCTTACTCAAGTCATTCGAGGGAGTCGTGCCGCCGCAATGTAGCGAACTGCGAACAGGGAATAAGCTTGGCGAATATCCGGGCTGCGCGCTGCGAGAACGGACAAAGCGTCATTCCCCGATCGTGAATCGGCCCACCTCGATGTCTCGCTGAAAATGGGTCTGAGGACCGACTAAGAGCCCGGGCTGGCTCTTAAGTGTCTTGCGTTCATATACGATTAGTTTGAGGGCGAACTCGCCAGGCGGCAAGGACGAAATGTCCAGGCGCTGTAGATAGAACCCGTGATTGCCAATGATATCGTCCGACTGTGGCGCAATCTTCGTTCCGTCCTGATCGATTATCTGCAGGGAGTATTTGTAAACGCCGAAATCCGTCCGCGTCCACCAAGAGTGTACATTCAGCGCATCGTCGTCCAGCTCGAAAAGGAGATTGCTCAGTTCAGTGTCGCTGCCATATTGTATGGCGAGCGGATCAGCGGCTGTCAGCAGCGCGCAGGGCACATTTGCCGGCGCGTAGCGTTCAATGACCGAGAGCGGCTTTTCGATGTAACGCCCGCAGAATTGGTAATGCCGCGCAAAAGCGTCAGCATAAGCTGGAATCTTCGCCAAATCGGTCTGTTCCGGATTGTAAACCAGCCAGACTGGGAACCTCCAGGCGTCCATGCTGTCCAGCGAGCTATATGCCTGGTCCAGTACCTGAATCTCGGCGCCGCCTTGAGAGTTAGTCCAGATGTGAATGAGTCCTTTCACTTTGCCCGGGACCCTGCCGTAATAACCGAGATATCTTTCAGGAATTGGCGAATCTGGATGGAAGCTCACAATGTAGTCCGTTCCATTGGTGACGACCGCTGGCTCGTAAAACAGGTCCTGATAATGCGGCACTTTCTGTTGATTCAGCTTGAACCAATTGGTATAGACCAGCAGTTCGTCCGAGCGGGTGTAGACGGCGAAGGCTGCAATCCACAAGATCAGGAGGGGAATGCGCAAAAAGCGCCACGCTGGAAGCAGATTTAAGCCAATCGCAAGCGCGCAAACCGCGGGCAATGCCAATATGATCGTATAACGGAGCCGCCAAGCCACCACTACCGGAGCAAATTCATTCGCCGCGAGCATAAGCAGGGAGATCGCGCCAGCGAGAAACAAGATATACTTCTGAGGCTGGTTGAGTCGCCGGAAATTCAGCGTTGCCGCAATCCCGGCAACTAACGCGACAAAAGGCAAGCCGTTCGTGTAAACGGAAGCTAGCGCTACCACTGACTCGGTTAGTGAAAGGGCTTTGCTCGCCTCGCCGATCCTGTTCGTCAACCCCAAGGCATTCATGGGCAGCCAAGGGACGATCAGCAGTACCGCCGCAAACGAAGCCAGGCTGATATGAAGCCAGCGTCTGTCTTTTGGCGCGAGGATGAGATGATAAGCTCCAAGCGCCGCAAGCATGATCGCCCCATAGTAATGCACCCATAGAATGGCGGCGCAAGCGCTGACGTATGCGAACCAGTAGCGGCGTTGCGCCAAGCCCGCGGCAGACGCGATCTTCCAGTAGGACCAAGCAACCCAGACTGTCAGCATCGCGAGCAGACTGTACATTCTGATGTTGTAGCTGTAATAGACCAGGAAGGCGAGGCAGGCTGCCAAGAAGGCCGCGTCGAATGCCGTGTCTGCGCCGCCGGTCTGCAAAGCCAGTCGATAGGTAAACGCGACGGCGAGCAGGCTGAAATACAGGGACAGCATGCGCGTGCTGAACATATCTTGGCCCGCCAGCCTGATCCAAATATTCATCAAGACAAAGTAACCAGGCACATGGACATTCGAGTTGATAACGCTTTCTATTGTCTCGGGAATGCTGTATGGCTGGTCAAATCGCGATATTGACAGATGTCTGAGGGTCCAGGGTTCGTCTACCGCGATGGGGGAAGACTTAATATTGGACAGGCCGAGCGTGTAGCTCAAGACCAGGCACAGAACGACAACTGCGAAATGATTCCTTGACCTGTGCCGCGTACACATCACGCTTTACCCTTTAGTGTGAACGACGCTTTCGACCGGGTGAAAAGGGCGCGCTATCTTGACTCGGCGATAGCTCGGCGCACAGCCATTTGGGACGCCATTCACCCTTTGGCAAGCAACGGCTAGCTGGGGCGCGCCAACGCTCATGCCTCGACACTGAATCTGCCGACTTCGACTTCTCGCTGGAAGCGAGCCTGCGCGCCAACAACCAGCCCAGGCTGGCTCTTTAATGAGACCGTGTCGTATACAATTAGCTTTACGACATATTCCCCTGCTGGCAGGGAAGACAGATCCATGCTCAGAACATAGAATCCGCTTTCGCCGATTAAGTTGTCGGTCTGCAAACCCGTCTGCGCTCCCTCTCGGTTAAAAACCTGCAGCGAATAAGTGTAAATTCCAAATTCTGTTTTCGCCCACCAGGTATATACATGTAATGCATCCGAATCCATCGCAATCTCGATATTCGCCAACTCGGCGCCGTTGTCAAACTGTAAGACAAAGGGTTCAGGCGACGTTAACAGCGCGCAGGACACATCCAGCGGCGCATAGCGCTCGATGACGGATAAGGGCTTGTCAACGTAGCGGCCGCATGATCGATAATGTTTCGCGAATCCATCGGCGTATGCGGGCATACGCTCCAAGTCAGTCTCTTGCGGGTTATAAACCAGCCATACCGGGAACCGCCATGATGCCATGCTCTCCACTGACGTAAGTTCGCGCTCCGAACTGTAAAACGCGGGCAGGCCGTCGGGTCCGGTCCAAATATGGATGAGCCCAGCCCATTTGCCTGGAATCTGGCCGTAATAGCTGGGAAACTGCCAGGCGAGTGGCAGATTCGGATGGAAGCTGAGGATGTAATCGTTTTCATGGGTAGTGACCGCGGGCTCATAGAGCAGATCCTGAAAGTGCGGCATCTTGTGCTGATTCTGCGTGAGCCAGTTGGTGTACAGTAGCATCTCGTCAGTGCGGGAGTATGCGGCGAAGGCGCCGATCCACAGCGCCAGAAAAGGAAGGCGCAGCATTTTCCAGGCGGGCAAGAGGCTCAGCGCTACCGCGAGCGCGCATGCCCATGGCAAAGCGAATATGATTGTGTAGCGGATTCGCCGGGCGATCAGCAGTGGCGTGATTTCGTTTGCGGCGAGCATTAGCAGGACGATGGCGCAGGCGAGAATCAGAATGTACTGCTGGGCTTGACCCAGCCGTCGGTATTTCAACGCTGCCACGATTGCGACGACTGGCACAATTATTGGCAAGCCATTTGTATAGATTGATGCGATTGCCCGCGCGGAATCCACCAGGGACAAGGCATCACTCCAGGGAACGCCTCTTCCCGCTGTTCCCGCTACAAAATATGGCAGCAGCGGGGTGAACAGCAGACCAGCCGCCATCGAAGCCAGGGAAATCTGAAGCCAGCGTCGCGTTTTCCGCGCGAAGCATACGTGGTAGACGCCAAGCGCCGCCAGAACGATCAAGCCAAAATAATGCACCCAGATGATTGCGGCGGCGGGGAAGATATAGCTTATCCAGCAGCGTCGTGGAACCGGCTCCTCAATGGAGGAGACTTTCCAGTATGCCCAGGCGACCCAAGCCGTCCCCATAGCCAGCAAACTGTACATCCTGGCGGTGTAGCTGTAATAGACAAGGTAGGCGAGAAAGGCAGCGAGCAGCGCCGCCGTGAGCGCCGTGTCCGCGCCACTGATCAGCAGCGCCATCCGGTAAGTGAAGGCGAGCGCCAAAACACCAAAGAACACAGAGAGCAGGCGCAGCGTGAAGAAATCTCGGCCCGTCAACCGGCTCCAAATGTTCAGAATCACCATATATCCCGGAGCGTGATCGGGGGAGCGGGCGAATACGCTTGCCACGGTATCAGGAATACTTAAGGTTGGGCTAGTATGCGATATCCAAAGATGTTTGATCGAATTGGCTTCGGACCCAAATATGGGATAGTTTTTGAGGCTTGATACGCCAAGCACATAGCTAAGCGCCAAGCTCAGAATTACGATGACGAAATGCGTGTTTGATCTGCGCAATCCCTTCAATGGTTTTTCCTCTGACCAGGATCCATGCAACCCCCGCTTGCAACCAGCAATCATTATACATGAGCGCTTGATCCGCTAAAGGCGATTAGGGCGCAAGAGACCTTGGTCAAAGCGCGGCGCCGCCTTTGCAGTCGTTTCGTTTTTTGACAGCGCCTTGATCGCAGGATTATAATCGCTTGGACGTAGATAAATCGATTAAGCTGTTTAGGAGAATTCTCATGAAGAAGTTGCTTTTGCTTGCTGTATTCAGTCTGGCGCTGAGTCTCGCACTTGGCTCAGCGGCGGCGCAAGACATGATGTACGGCGAAGCGCCGATGTTGGCTGCTTTGGTCGAAGCGGGCGAGTTGCCGCCGGTGGAAGAACGCTTGCCGGCCGAACCACTGGTCATCACGCCGTATGAACGCATCGGTGACTACGGCGGCGAATGGCGCTCGGCAATGGTCGGCGGCTTGGATCACATCTGGATGATCCGACTGATGGCTTACGAAAACCTGATTCGCTTCACGCCGGATTGGACCGGCTTGATGCCGGGCGTCGCCAAGTCATTCTCCGGGAATGCTGAGGCGACCGAATTCACCTTTGAATTGCGCGAAGGACTGCGCTGGTCGGATGGCGCACCCTTCACCGCCGATGATATCACCTTTTGGTACGAAGACGTTCTGACCAATGAAGACCTGACGCCCACCATCGCCACCTGGCTCATCTCCGGCGGCGAACCGCTGACAGTCGAGATGGTCGACGATTATACGGTGAAGTTTCACTTTAGCACGCCCAATGGTCTGTTCCTGCAGAACCTGGCTTCCATCCTCGGTTGTGGACCGACCAGTTATCCCCGCCACTACCTGGAGCCCTTCCATATCGATTATGCCGAAGATATGGACGCGCAGATTGCGGAGGCGGGCGCCAGCGATTGGGTCGAGGTATTCCAAGCCGCCGGCGGCGTTGAGCCTTGCTTCTGGACCAATACCAGCTTCTGGCAGACGACCGAGATGCCGACGATGCACGCCTGGAGGCTGACATCAACCTATGGCGGCGGCAGCGGTCGCGTGGTGGCGGAGCGCAATCCCTATTACTATAAGGTCGATCCGGAGGGCAATCAGCTGCCTTATATCGACACCATGATCTTCGACCAGCTTGAGGACGCGGAAACCCTGCTGCTGCAAGTGCTGAACGGTGACATCGATATGATGGCGCGCCATTTCAATTCGGCGGCCAACCGGCCGATCGTCTATGATAACCGCGAGGCGGGCGACTACTACGCTTACGGCGTAGTCGGCGAAGACGCTAACATGACGGCGCTGGCAATCAACCTGACACATTTGGATCCGGTTAAGCGCGAGATCTTCCAGAACAAACACTTCCGTATTGGTCTCTCACATGCCATCAATCGACAAGAAATCGTAGATATCGTTTACCTTGGACGCGGCGAGCCCAGGCAAATCGCGCCACAAGCCGATTCGCCCTTCTACGACGAAGAATTCGCCCACCAGTACACCGAATACAGCGTCGACGTCGCGAACGAACACCTGGACGCGGCCGGTTATAGCGAGCGCGATGACGAAGGATATCGCTTGGGTCCGGATGGCAACAGAATCAGCATCGTCGTGGAAGCGGGCGATCTCTTCGGACGCGGCTGGCCCGATGTCCTGGAATTGATACAAGGCTATTGGGCGGCGGTCGGCATCGATATGGAGATTCGCATTATCGACCGCTCGCTGCTGGTCTCGCGCAAGGTTAATAGCGAGCATGACGCCACGATCTGGGGCGCTTCCGGCGGGCTCGATGTATACCTCACTCCGATTTGGTACTTCCCCTCCGACCCGGTTGAAAGCGCCTACGCGCCGCTGTGGACCAAGTGGTATTTCGACCCCGAAACCGGCGAGGAGCCGCCAGAAGCCGCCAAGAAGCAGATGGAACTCTTTGACCAAATCAAAGCCACCGGCGACCTCGACCTGCAAGCAGAGTTAATGGCGGAAGTGCTGGCTATAGCGAAAGAAGAGTTCTACGTGATGGGCATCAACTCCAACCCGGGCGGTTACGGCATCGCCAGGAATTACTTCCGCAATGTGCCGGCAACATCGACCGGCTCGTGGAAATTCCCCTGGCCCGCGCCGATCAATACGACGCTCTTCTTCATCGAAGCGGGCGCCCAGCAGTAAAACCGGTGTTGACCCCCTCAATCCCCCCATAGCAATGGGGGGAAGCTGACTTGCAATGAAGCAGCTAAGGATGTCCGGCGATCATTTTGCAAGTAACTGGCGATTTACGTTGATTTCGCGCAATTGTTGCTCCCCTTCCCTGATGCTTCGGGATGCTCGCCATAGAGATGGCGAGAGGGCCGGGGGATAGGGTAGAAACGCGTGCGCCAAACCCCCATTGCGCGGCCATTCGGGCGACTCGTTGGAACGTCCCTACAGCTTTCGCAAATTAGGGCATAGCCTTGTGACCAGCCAGCGCTCCAACATCCTTTTCTTGATGAGCGACCAACACCGCCCCGATGTCATCGGATATCAGGGCGATTCCGTCGTGCGAACGCCGGTGCTGGATGAGTTGGCGCGTACGGGCGTCGTCTTCAACAATGCCTACACGCCCGCCCCAATCTGCATCCCGGCGCGGCAAAGCATGGCCGCCGGTCAACTGCCGCGGACTTGTGGCTGCGAAATATTCGGGGATGACCTGGCGCCCGGCCACATGACCTTTGCCCGGCGCCTGTCCCAATTCGGCTACGCGGCAGTCGCCTGCGGCAAGCTGCACCACAGCGGTACCGATCAGATGCAGGGCTGGACGCGCCGCATCGGCGATGGCATGAGCGTGCGACATGATTACATCGAAGGGCGCGACCTAGAAGCCTTTCGCGATCTGCCCCTCGCCACCGAGCATAAATGGTCGCAGGCGAAAGAAGTCAAGCGCGCTGGCATCGGGAATGGTCCCATCATCGGGCACGACGAATACACCCTCGACGGCGCCTTGCGCTTTGTAGAAAGCTTTTTCGCCGCCCCTTACTATGACCGCGCCACGCCAACGCGCCCGCTGATGCTGATGCTGAGCTTCGTCCGGCCCCATGTCCCCTTCCTCACTTCGCGCGATAAGTTCACCTATTACCTGAACCGCGTCACCCCCTATGTGGACGAGCAGGCATTTGATCATCCCTTCCTTGGCAGTATGGCGGTCGAGCCGGGAGTAGACGTAAGTGAGCGCGAAATCCGGCGCGCGACGGCCGCCTATTACGGCATGGTCGAGGGTATAGACGAAGATTACGGGGCGGCAATGGCAGCGCTGGAACATGTTGGCCAGAATCTGGACGACTGGATCATCATCTACACCAGCGATCACGGCGAGATGCTGGGCGAGCGCCAGCTATGGGAAAAGTCGAAGTTTTTCGAGGGCAGCGTTAAAGTTCCCCTGATCATCCGCCTGCCCGGCGGCGCAAACGCGGGAAGAGTCGTCGAAGAAAACGTCAACCTATGCGACCTCTTCGCCACCCTCTGTGAACTGACCGATGTGCCCATCGTCGATGGGCTCGATAGCCGCAGCCTCGTTCCCTTGCTCCACGGTGACAGCGCGAACTGGAACAACGAAACCGTTTCGCATTTTGGCGGCATCTTTCTCGGCCACGAGGATCAATTCGAACGCTTCGGCAACCTGATGATCAAGCGCGATCAGCTGAAATATCAGTATTACGGACCTGAAATGCCCGAAGTGCTGTTTGACCTGGACGCCAACCCAGAAGAAACCGTCAATTATATTGATGATCCTCGTTACGAGGCTGCGCTCGCCGATTTCCGCCGGCGCCGCAATGAATTGGGCTACGGACCAGATGCCGTCCCCGATTATAGAAACGCGGGCTATTAGCATGGGCGCAATCTCGAGGCTAGCCTGACCGATGATTTGGTATATTGCGCGCCGGATCTTCTATCTCATCCCCACGCTGATTGTGGTCTCGATCATCGCTTTCCTGGTAATTCAACTGCCGCCGGGCGATTTTCTCGCCTCCCTCATCAGCAAAGCCGAAGAGACGATTGATCAAGCCCAGGTTGACGCCTTGCGCGAACGCTACGGCTTGGACGAGCCCATATATGTTCAATACTGGAAATGGGTCAGCGGCATCGTCGCGCGAGGCGACTTTGGCGATTCCTTCGAGTGGAATCGGCCCGTCAGCGATCTGATCTGGGAGCGGCTCGGCTTAACGATGGTGATATCGCTGTTTACGCTGGCTTTCATCTGGGTCGTGGCGATTCCCATCGGCATTTACTCAGCGGTGAAACAATACACCATCGGCGATTATCTGGTGACAGTCGTCGGATTCATCGGTCTGGCGATACCGAATTTCCTCTTGGCGCTGGTGCTTATGTACATCGCCTTCCGCTATTTTGGTCAAAGCGTCGGCGGCTTGTTCTCCCCCGAATACATCGACGCCGATTGGACGCCCGAGCGCGTGCTCGACATGCTCAGTCACATCTGGCTGCCGGTCATCATTCTCGGCACTTCGGGCACGGCTGCGCTGATTCGCGTAATGCGCGCCAACCTGCTCGACGAATTGTCCAAGCTCTATGTCGATGCCGCTCGCGCGCGCGGCTTGTCGGAATTGCGGCTGCTATTCAAGTATCCGGTGCGGGTAGCGCTGAATCCGCTGGTGAGCGCGGTCGCCTGGGTCTTCCCGGCGCTGGTGTCCGGCTCGGCGATCACCTCCATCGTGCTGAATCTTCAAACGACGGGCCCACTGCTCTATCGTTCGCTGCAAGCGCAGGATATGTACCTAGCCGGCAGCTTGATTCTGCTGGTCAGCATCCTCACGATCATCGGTACGTTGGTGTCGGATATCCTGCTCGCCTGGATTGATCCCAGGATTCAACTCCAATGAGCCGGGCTCACGTAAGGCTCCCGGAAGACGAGCCGTCCGCTGCCGACGCCCGAGCCGAAACGCGCGTGGTGGTCGCCAATCAATGGCAGTTGATCTGGTGGAAGTTCCGCAAGCACCGCCTGGCGATGTTCGCTGGCGCCGTGACAATCTTCTTATACGTGGTAGCCGTTTTCGCTGAGTTCTTTGCGCCCTACTCGGCCGGGACCTATAGCGCGGCGCATACCTTCATACCGCCGCAAAGCATTAAGCTCATTCAGCAGACGGACGCCGGTCCGCGCTTCTATCCCCACATCTATGGCTTTACGGTGCAGGTGGATGAAGAGTCCTTCAAACGCACGTACGTGATTGACGAGTCGATCATCTATCCTGTTGGATTATTCGTCCGCGGCGAAGAATACGAGTTGTGGGGAATGTTCACCACCGACCTGCATCTGATTGGGGCGGCGCAATTCGGCGATCCCGTTTATCTCTTGGGCACCGACCGCCTGGGCCGCGATGTGCTGAGCCGGACGATATACGGCACGCGCGTGTCCATGTCGGTCGGGCTGGTCGGCGTTGGCTTGAGCTTGCTGCTCGGCGTTATTCTGGGCGGCATCTCAGGTTATTATGGCGGCATGATCGACAACGTAATCCAGCGAGCAATTGAGATCCTGCGCTCCTTGCCGACGATACCATTGTGGATGGGTCTTTCGGCCGCCATTCCCTTGACCTGGCCCCCGGTGCGCGTTTATTTTGCCATCACGGTTCTTCTGTCGTTGATCGGCTGGACGACGCTGGCGCGCGAGGTGCGCGGTCGCTTTCTCTCGCTGAAGACCGAAGACTTCGTCATCGCCGCTCGATTGGATGGCGTCCGCGAAATGCAAATCATCGTCCGCCACATGGTGCCTTCGATGACGAGCCATATCATCGCCTCGGTCACCCTGGCGATACCAGGCATGATCCTGGCGGAGACGGCGCTCAGCTTCCTCGGCATCGGATTGCGGCCGCCAGTGGTCAGTTGGGGCGTGCTGCTGCAAGAGGCGCAGAACGTGCGCTCGATTGCGACGGCGCCTTGGCTGCTCTTTCCCGGCGTTGCGGTGGTCACGGCGGTATTGGCGATGAATTTTTTGGGAGATGGATTGAGAGATGCAGCCGACCCCTACCAGGCTTGATTCAGCCGCTGATGCCATGAGCAGCGCAAACGAGACCTTGCTCGCCGTCAAGGATCTCAAGACGCATTTCTTCACTGATGAAGGTGTGGTCAAGGCAGTGGATGGGGTGAATCTTTCGCTGAAGCGCGGCCAGACGCTCTGCGTCGTCGGCGAATCGGGCTGCGGCAAATCGGTGACGGCGCGCTCGATACTGCGCATCGTGCCAGCGCCGGGCAGAATCGTCGCCGGCGAAATCACCTTTCGGCAGCGAAGCGGCGACCTGCTCGAGCTGGCGCAGATGAACCCCAAAGGGCGCGAGATCCGGCAAGTCCGCGGGCGCGAAATCAGCATGATCTTCCAGGAGCCGATGTCCTCGCTCAGCCCGGTGCATACCATCGGCAGTCAGATCATGGAGGCGATTCTGCTGCATCTACCTGTTACCAGGCGGGAAGCGCGCAAACGAGCGGTTTCCATGCTCGAGTTGGTCGGCATTCCGCGGGCGAGTGAACAGCTGGATTCTTACTCTTTTGAGCTGTCGGGCGGGATGCGCCAGCGAGCGATGATTGCGATCGCGCTGGCTTGCGAACCGCAGCTGCTGATCGCCGATGAGCCGACCACCGCCCTGGATGTGACGACGCAGGCGAATATCCTCGACCTGATTCGAGACCTGCAGCAAGCCAGCGGCATGTCCGTGCTCTTCATCACACATGATCTTGGCGTTGTCGCCGAGATCGCCGACGAAGTTGTCGTCATGTATCTCGGGCGCGATGTGGAAAGCGGGCCCGTCGATGCCATTTTCCACGAACCGAAGCATCCTTATACGCGAGCGCTGCTGCAGTCGATACCGCGCTACGACAGTCGCGACCGCGACCGGCTGTATTCCTTGAAGGGAACGGTTCCTCATCCCTTTAATCGTCCGAGCGGCTGCCCATTTCATCCGCGCTGCGATGAATTCATCGCCGAGCAGTGTGATAGCATTGACCCGCATCGTCAAATGGTCAGCCCAAACCATAGCGCGCGCTGCCTGCTGTATTCCGCCGCCAAAACTCAAACTGTAGGGGCGACTGAACCGTAGTGTCTACGCTCGGCTTGGGTCGCCCGCCGAAACACATGATCCGTAGGGGAGATACTCTGAATCGACCGAAATCGCCGCCATTAAAGATCGCTTTTGTATGACGCACTTGCTAATGCCAAGATCAGAAAAGGATATGCTCGTTTGACCGCCCATACCGAATCCGGGCAAGATGCCGACAGCGCGCGCCCGCTCTTGGAAGTGCGCAACCTTCACATGCAGTTTCCCATCAAACGGGGGCTGCTTCGCCGGACGGTCGGCTTTGTGAGCGCTGTAAATGATGTCAGCTTCAGCATCCGCCCCGGCGAAACGTTAAGCCTGGTGGGCGAATCCGGCTGCGGCAAGACGACCACGGGCCGCTGCATCGTGCGCGTATACAACCCCACATCGGGGCAAATCCTGTATCAGCTGGACGAGCAAGAACGTGTTGATCTGGCGCAATTCGACAACCGCGAACTGCGACCATTTCGGCGCGAGATCCGCATGATCTTCCAGGACCCCTTTTCTTCACTGAATCCGCGCCTGCCCATCCTTCAAATCGTCGGCGAGCCCCTCAGAGCCAATCGCATCGCAAGCGGATCGGAGTTGGAAGACCGGGTGGCGACGCTTTTGCGCCGTGTTGGATTGCGCCCCGAGTATATTCGGCGCTATCCGCATGCTTTCAGCGGCGGCGAGCGCCAGCGGATCGGCATCGCGCGCGCCCTCGCTTTGAACCCGCGCCTGATCGTCGCCGACGAAGCGGTATCGGCTCTGGATGTATCGGTGCAAGCGCAAATTCTGAACTTATTGCAAGATCTTCAGGAAGAGTTCAAGCTGACCTACATGTTCATCGCCCATGACCTCAGCGTCGTCGAGCATATCAGCCATCGCGTCGCTGTGATGTACGTCGGCAAAATCGTCGAACTCGCGAGCGCAGACGAACTCTTTGCCAATCCGCAGCACCCGTATACCGAAGCCTTGCTTTCGGCTGTGCCCAAGCCCGATCCGCGCCTGCGCAACAAGGGCGTGCGCATCCGGCTGGACGGCGAAGTCGCCGATCCAAGCGATCCACCCAGCGGCTGTTATTTTCACCCGCGCTGCCCCTACGCCCAGGACCGCTGCCGGCATGAAGAACCACCCGTACGCGAGACCGGCGCTGATCATTGGGTGGCTTGTCATTTCGCCGACGAGCTTGAGCTGCGCGGCTTCGAAGCGATCGGCGCAGCGGATGCCTGATGAGCCAATCCACTCAATACATACCGGCTTGTAGGGGCGAGGCGGTGACTCGCCCACTCATGAAATATATTTCCAATCAGTTATCGTATGATTAGCTTCGCCTGCTGAGGACTCCAAAAGATGCTTGAACCTGCCGATCATTTCCCCGACGACAGGGGTTCAGCCGCGCCCCTCTATTACGATCCGGATGTTCATCTGGTCGCGAATAGCATCGACAACGGCATATTTCATTCCGCCTGGATGTCGGCCGATTATGCCGTCGCCCTGGTGGAGAGCGGCGCCCCGCAAGAAATCGAGCGCGCCCAAGCCGTGATTAACGCCGTCCTCGATTGCCAGGATATGGACCCGCGCTCGCCACACTACGGCAACTTCAGATGGGAATACGAAGATCTGGCGGTAGAGGACTTGAACGCCGTCCAGTTTGTGCTCGTTCGCCTGATTCCGCTGCTGCTGAATCGCGCCGATCGTCTGTCAGAAGCGCTCGTCTCACGGGTTAGGGAAGGGATCCGCCTCGGGCTCGACGAAATCCGTCGGATCGATGTTTCGTCCGTCTATTCGAACATCGTGGCGCAAGATATCGCTAACTCGATCTTGGGCGGCCAGCTGCTGCGGCTGCCCGAATACAGCCAACGCGGATTATCCAAACTGCGGACCTGGCTGAAGGTGATCGATCAGAGCGGCATTCCGCACGAGTACAATAGTCCGACCTACTCCTTCGTCTGTATCGAGGCGCTGCACAAGATCGTCGCCTTTTCCGATCAGCCGGAAGCCGCCGCGCTGGCGCAGTTGATCATCACGCGCATCGGCTTGAGCGTCGCCCTCCGCATTCACCCCACCACCGGTCGGCTCGCTCCGCCGCACTGTCGCGCCTATTATCCCGCCCTTGTTTGCCAAAGCCCGGCTGAGGCGAATGCGCTCTCCCAGGCGATCGCGCAGGGCAAGCTGCCAAACTGGCTCGCGACCGTGCTGAACCAGCGACCCGCTCCGCTGATGGTGACCGAAACATCCGACGCCGGCGCCGGAACTGTGATCAGCAGCTACCTCGATAGTGAGTTTAGCATTGGCGTCGCGACCGGCGAATTGGCGACCCAGTCGAACCGCTTTATCAGCAACCAGTCGAATGTCTTCTCGATCCACTATGGTCGGGAGAATGAGGCGGCGCCGGGCGTAGTATTCTCGCGCTATTTGATCAACGACAAATGGCTCGGCGACTACCGCTCGACGCCTTCCCGCAGCAGCGATCATATCTTCCGCGATGAAGGCAGCTTCCGCGGCGTACTTGACGGAGCGCGCGCCATCGGCCTGTATACCTCGCCCGAAGTCGATGCCTGGTCACGCGTCTTCAGTGCGAAAGCGGCGTTGATCTGGAATAACGCCGAAGATGTCGATGAGATTTGGGTCGATGATTCGCGCATCGCGGACCTGCCCGCCGAGGTGCCGGACGGTTCGGTTATCGTGGTCGGGTCTGGAAGTGTCTACACGGTGGTTCGTCCGCTCGAGCGGACCAGGCTGGGCGCCGAGGCGCCTATCCGCATCATCAAGCAGCGCGGCAGTCTGGCGATTGAGATCTACAATTATCTCGGACCAGCCAAGACCTTCTGGGAATTGGGCAATCCGGGCGCGTTTTTCCAAGGTGTAGTCCACAACGGATTCTACGCCGAGGTGGTGGCGAAGCGTCAATACGGCAGCGGACGAGTGGTTTATGAAGCCCATCTTGGTGGCGCCCTGCGGGAAGAACTGGACGACGCGCGCACCTTTGATGGCGAGAATCAGCGCAAATGGAGCGTCAGCTATAACCGCGATGAGCGCTGCCTGGGGATCGAAATCGATCTCATGCGCTGGCGGATTCTCCGCCGCTGGGCTGATGGAGAAGCGCTCGGCTTCCCGATGCTAAGGTCTGCCATTGCCCGCCAGGATCGGTCGGGCGAGATTGAGCTCGGTAAGGCGCGCTTGCGCTGCGGGAAATCGCCGGCTTGGCTGCTTGCCATTCCAGAGTCGGAGCTGTGGGTCGCGGCTTATCATGGACCAGAAACGGCGGAACTTGCGTTGGAGTTGCCGGAAGGTCAAGTGCGGATTGTAGAATTGAAAGCGGGCACAGTGGTCTGGGACAAGGGGCAGGTGACGATTGACGCGATCGGTCTGCGAGGCGAGCCGGAGATTACGGGCGCGAGCGAAGTAAAGTACATCAGTCGCGGATAGGCTGGGGTGAACCTTGAAACACCAATGACGTTTGCGGCGGACCCGTGCCGACCTTAAAGTCTGTTGATCGTATCAATACAGCGATGCGTGAATCTGTCCCGACCGAAATATCAATTTTGCTGCAGCGCGTTTGCTCGCGCGGATTGGATTGCTGAATGGCGCGCAACAAGCTCATATCGCTCGCGGCTAGCGCGGAACTAATCCCGGATCACGCGGTGGTTTCGGTGAGCTCTTCCAGCGGTCTGGGCTGCCCCGACGCGACCTTGAAGGCAATAGGCGAACGCTTCCAATCAACGGGCAGCCCGCGCAATATCACGACGATTCACCCGATCGCGGCCGGCGATATGTACGGCATTGACGGCATTGATCATATCGCCAGAAAAGGCTTGCTCAAGCGCGTCATCGCCGGTTCCTTTCCCAGCGGTCCCTCATCCAGGGAATCGCCGCGAATTTGGCGGATGATTCATGACAATGAGGTCGAAGCCTACAATCTTCCCAGCGGCATCATCTTCCACATGCAGCGGGAGGCGGCCGCGAAACGCCCCGGCGTGCTGACCAAAACCGGCTGGGACACAGTCGTCGATCCGATCCATCGCGGCGGCAAGATGAACCGAGTCACGGTGGAAGACATCGTTTCCCGCGTCGAATTTGACGGGAACGAATGGCTCTATTTCAAGTCGATAGCGGTGGATGTCGCCATCATTCGCGCGACAACCGCCGATGCCAACGGCAACCTGTCCATGGAGCACGAAGGCGCCTACCTCGGCGCGCTGGACCAGGCTTTGGCGGCGCGCAACAACGGCGGTTTGGTGATCGCCCAGGTCAAGCGCATCGCCTCGGACGAAGGTTTGCCGCCGCAGTCTATTCGCGTTCCCGGCACAATGGTCGATTACATCGTGCTTGATCCTGAGCAAATGCAAACCACGCAAACAGCCTATGATCCCGCCATAAGCGGCGAATCAGCCCGCCCCTTAACGAGTTTCGCTCCAGTGGAATGGGGCGTCTCCAAAGTCATCGCCAGACGCGCTGCCATGAGCCTGAAGGTGGGCGAAACAGTCAATCTGGGCTTCGGCATTTCCGCGCTTGTGCCCTATATATTGCTGGAAGAAGGACTGCATGGCGCGGTCACCTGGGTTATCGAGCAAGGCGCGGTCGGCGGGCTTCCACTGCAGGATTTTCAGTTTGGCTGCGCGTCCAACCTCGAAGCGATAGTCCCGTCACCCGATCAATTCACCTTTTTTCAAGGCGGTGGCTTTGACCGCAGCTTGCTCTCATTCATGGAAGTGGACGCCTACGGCAGTGTCAATGTCTCGCGCCTGGCAGCAAAGCCTCATGTAACGGCCGGCATTGGCGGATTCATCGATATCACCGCGCAGGCGAAGCATATCGTCTTCAGCAGCAATTTCACCGCTGGCGGGCTCAAGCTGGATATCGTCAACGGAAAACTCAAGATATTGCAAGAAGGGCGCTTCAAGAAATTCCTGCCCCGCATTGAAGAAGTCACCTTTAGCGGCCGCCGCGCGCGCGAGACGGGCCAGCAGGTGACCTACGTAACCGAACGCTGTGTGCTGAACTTGGGCGCCGAAAGCCTGGTCGTCACCGAGGTCGCGCCGGGAATTCGCCTGCGTGAGGATGTTCTCGACCAGGCGGGCATACCGCTAGGAGTAAGTCCACAGTTGCGAGAAATGGACGCGCGACTTTTTTCGCCGCAGCCGATGCAGCTTGATCTGGAAGAGAAGAGCCAGCTGCGCTGAACAAATGCCCAAATGGAAACCGGCGCTACTGCCTCAGCGCGCGAGAATCTGCAAGGCGCGGAGCAGCGCCGCGTCATCGCCAACGTTGCCCGGGAAGACGACATAGGCGCCGCCGGCATAATTGCTGCTGGAATCGGGCTGCCAGACCGGAATGCCCGGCAGAATCTGTCCCAAGACCCGCGCCCGCTTGATCGCCAGCGCCCCCGTCGCCAATTCGCTGGACGTGATGCCGCCTTTGGCGATGATGAAACGCGGCGCCAGCGGCAGCCCGCGCGTGATATCCACCAGGCATTGCGAGACGCGCTTGCCAATCGCCAGGCTGCTATCGTCATCCGCGCCAAGGACGACTTCACGACTGGTATGCAGCGCCGCGTGCCTGCCGCCTTCCAGAATGGATGTCAGCCTGTCGATGAGCGAGGCGACCAGCAGATCCGAGTCCCTTGTCGCCAGTAATTCCTCAACCGGCAGCTCGACGCCATCAACCAACCCGCTCTCGAGCAAGACCGCAAGCTGCTCCGTTGTCTTCTGCACGTAGGAACCGACCACCACCAAACCGCCGTGCTCCGACAAGGCTGGCATATCGGCCGGGTCAAGCGTAGGACGAATTGATATGCCGCCACGGATGCCGGCGAAGGATGCCGCTGTGCGATAAATCAGGCGTAAGCCCGCCGCCTCAGCGCGGATGCAGGCTAGGGCAAGCACCTCAAGATCACGCTCGCTCACGGCGTCAACCGCGCAAACGGCGCCACCGCAAAGGTCACCGAGTATCGCCCCCACCGCTTCCGGACCGCCCGCGCGGATAGTGTCTATCGAAATGGACCTGACATGTTCCGCTGCGATTCGGCCATTTGTCGTCTCTTCAACCCACTTAGGCAATGTCGAGTGTCGGTAGCCGAAAACAGCGTCTTTCGCGTAAGGCGTTTGCGCCGCCGGCACAAGCGCATCCCCCTCTTCAACATAATGTGCGCCCCGTATCGTGTATCGTCCGCCAGCCATGAATGCCGGAATGATGAGCAGGCCATCAGGCTGGATCGAAAGCGCTTCAGCCAGCGCATCGGTTTCCGCCGGGTAGTGCCCGCGCAGGGTTGAATCGCTGCGGCTGATTACCGAAAACGGTCTGCCGGTCTGTCCTGCCGCTGATTGCAGATTTCCCGCAATCTCTTGGTTGAGCGCAACCGCTCGATCGGCGTTCACGCTGCGCGAATTGGTCAAGATGTAACAGACTGGATCGTCGTTTTCCAGTTCGTGGCGCAGCGCCGACGGCGACCATTCAGTTAGCACGATAGTGTCGTATACCGTCTGCGTCCCGGTGGGGTCGTCATCGAGGACGAAGACCTTCTGCTTCGTTTCCCGTAGCAGCCGCTGTATCTCCGGCATCAAGTCATGCGCCCACTCGGCCGGCAAGCTGGCAAATAGCGCCGCTTTATTCACAGGCTGCGCGTTAGAGTGTGATTGCATGCTTCACCTCATTCGTGGCGGCTTTGTGGAACATAGCAGAATATTGTGACCTAAAACCACATCATGTGATTTGACCGGGTTTACGCCTGCTGGTACAGTGTTCACGACAGTAACTCCGTCGATCAGGCTTTTTCAGCATAGCATCCTATTGAGAGCGGGTTCAAATTGATGCAGCGCGCAGTGTGAATCGACACGCAATCAAACAAGCCTATGCAAGCAAGTGGGCGTATTGTCGCAATTCGGCGACCGTTACTACGAGGCTCTGTTGCGTCAGGTTCGATAGATATTTTTCCACCGTGTAAGGCGGATTCGTATTTCCGATTCGCGCGCTTCGTACAGCGGAGCAGAATATACCGGGTTCGAGTTCTAGATGGTGCGCAAGGAAATCATCGGGGTCTTGCGCCTCGAGGTCATATCGTTTCAAAATCTCGTTCGGAAAATGAGATATATTTCTTGTAACAATTACGTCGCATCGACCAACAATCGCTGCAGCAACAATGTGTCGGTCTCCTGGATCTCTCTCTAGCGGGATAGATTCAATTAGACGCTCATATCCGGCAACCTTTGCGCTGGGGATGGCTTTATCCATCAGATCCCGCGTACGTTCCAGTTTGCTGCGGTCAAGGTCAGGCCGGTTTCTAAGAACGGCTTCAAGCCATTCACTCTGCACAGCCGCTGACCACCTGGCTTGGTACATCTTCGCCAGCGCAACTTCCATGCAGATATCGCGGATGGCTGCCGAGTACAGGACATTTGCGTCCAGGAATGCCGTGTAGCGTCCCCTAGAGATCATAGAGACCCAATTCTTCCGACAGCGCTACTAATTCGTCCATCGCCGCGCGGCTTTGTTCGTCTGACTTCTCCTTGTATGACATCAAGTCTTCCAACAAAATGCGCCGGTGTCTGCCTACCTTTCTATAGGGTATTTCACCCGATTCCAGGAGCTTTATCACAAAAGGGCGCGAGACATTTAATATGTCAGCCGCTTCCATTGTGGTCAGTTCAGCATGTTGTGGGATAATCGTTACGCCATGCCCCGCTGCGATTGCCTCCAATACCTTTTGGATGAGCGGCGCCGCGAAAGCCGGCAAAAGAATTGTTTCTTCACTCGCGCCTTCAACGCAAAGAACTTTCAGAGGCTTGCCATCGCGAACATAGGGAATAATCTTCGCAGTTGCCTCACGCGCGGCCACAGAGTCCTGCTCAGTTGGTATCGCATATTCCAGCGCAGACATATTCGCCTCCTTTTTGACTACACCTTGAATCTACCACACAAACGCAATAAACGAAATAAGTGAAATATACGCAACACCTCCTCGACTAGCCGACGCGCAAAACCGTATCCCGCAAGACCTCAGCCAACACATCCACGAAGAGATCCACCTGCTCACATCCAAAGCACATTGGCGGCTTCAATTTGAGCACATTGTGATGCGGTCCTTCCGTACTGACGAGGATGCCGCGCTCCTTCATCCGCTCGACGATATACGCCGCCTCCCAATCGGCCGGCTCAAGCGATATCGGGTCGCGAACCAGCTCGATACCCAGAAAGAGCCCGGCGCCGCGTACCTGTCCGATGATAGGAAAAGAGTCGGCTAAACCAGCTAAGCGCTCAATCCAATAGGCGCCGGTGTCGCGCGCTTTGCGCTGCAAGCCCTCGTCTTGGATTATCGACAGCACTTCCATGCCGACAGCGCAAGACACCGGATTGCCGCCGAAGGTATTGAAGTATTCCATCCCGTTGGCGAAAGCGGCGGCGATTTCCGGCCTGGTGACGACCGCGCCCAGCGGATGACCATTGCCCATCGGTTTGCCCATGGTGACGATATCGGGCGTGACGCCGCTTTGCTCGAACGACCAGAAATGATCGCCGGCGCGCCCGAAACCGGTCTGCACTTCGTCGGCGATGCAGAGGCCGCCGGCTTCCCGCGTCATCTCGTAGGCTCGCTGGAGATAACCCACGGGCAAGGGCATCTGACCGCCGCAGCCCATGATTCCCTCGGCGATGAACGCAGCCAGCTTCCCATCTCTCGCATGTACGGAAGCGATCTTGTCAGCGACCGAGCGGGCGTAATATGCGCCGGCGCGCGCATCAAAGCCGCGCTGCCCTCCGCGAAAGCCATCCGGCATCTCAGCGACTTCGACGTGCGCGGGCTTTCCCCGCCCGCCCGGTCCATCGAACTTGTAGGGACTGATGTCAATCAGCCCGCTGGTATGCCCATGATAGGCGTGGTCGATGACGATGAAATCCGTGCCGCCGCTGTATGCGGTCGCCAGCCGCAGGGCCAGTTCGTTGGCTTCGCTGCCGCTGTTAACAAAAAAGCAGACCCTCAGCGGCTCGGGCAGCGTCCCCGTCAGCGCTTCGGCGTATTCCACCAACGTATCGTGCAGGTAGCGCGTATTGGTGTTGAGCAGCGCTATCTGATCTTGCGCGGCGCGGACGACGCGCGGATGGTTATGCCCAACATGCGCGACATTATTGACGCAATCCAGAAATGGCTGCCCATCTTCATCGAATAAATGGTGCATGAACCCACGCGTGATCTTCAGCGGCGCCTGATAAGAAAGACTAAGCGCCGGATTCAGCGCCTTCTGCCGTCGTTGGATCAGGTCGATGCGCGCGGGCTTCGCCGGCGGCTGAATCGAATAGGGCAGGCGCAAGATATGATTGGGATCGGGCGCGAGGGATGTCCATAAGGCCCGCTGCTTGGGCGCGCAGACTCCTGCGAAATTATCGTCATAGTCCAGCAGATCCACCATGATTTGAAGATGCAAATGCGGCGTCCAATTGCCGTTGCGCGGATAATCGCCGATGCGCGCCAAGGTATCGCCCGCTTCGACGCGATCACCGACCGCCCAGCGATCCAGTGTCTCGACTGACAGATGTCCATAAAGCGTGTAAAAGCAAAGATCCGGATTCGGCCGGTGCTTGAGAATCAGAAGCGGACCGTTATCTTGCTCGTCGTTGCAGTTGGCAACGCTATGGATCGTGCCCGCGAGCGGCGCGTATATCGCCGTCTCCGGCGGCGCGAAGAGATCTGCGCCGAGGTGGACCGTGCGGCGCTCATGATGATCGATGGCGAACATGTCCGCCAGATAAATCGGACGAACCTCATTGTAGTAGCCGACGCCGATTGTGTTCTCGCCCAGGTGGCGGCGCAGCGGCTCGCTATATGTCTCCGGGTCAGCCAAGTCCTTTACCTGCGCCAGTAAACGGCTGGTCATGCCGAAATCGACCATCATGCTGTTTTCCGCTGTCAGCGGCTTGCCGAGGATCGGCGCAAGCGATTGGGCATCAAGCCAATCAATCAAGGCAGCCGTCTGCGGGCAGGCGGGCAAACTGCAGGCGCTGCGGAAATGATAATGGGCGTAATTTGGATTGATTTCGCGCAACTGCTCCAACAGCGCCCAGGCGCCCGATTCGCTGATGCTCAAATGGCGATTATCCGGCTCCCGCTTCTGCTGATGCCAGGAGATGCACACGCTGAGACAGAGGCGCGCGCCAATCAGCGGGAAGAGCAGACGGAGTTCCACTTCACGCAGCGGGAAGGCGCTATGATAAGCGCGCAGGACCGGCGCCGCTTTATCCAACGGACGCTCGCCCCCCATCAATATATAGGCCAGGGCAACCGCGAGATCGGCCACCGTCGGTCCGTAGACCATATCGCCGAAGTCGATCATGCCAGCCACACGCGGCCGCTCCGCTCCCTGCGCGCGAACAAGGATGTTGGTGTCGTTGGGATCGTTATAGCTGAAGCTGTGGCGCAACTGCGGCAGCGCGGGCGCCACTTCGTCCTCGTACAGGCGCATAAAGTGTTCCAGAAGCGCCTTTTTCGCTGGCGGCAGGTCTCCTCCGTGGCGCGCGACTTGACTGAGATTGCCGATGTTCCAGCGATAATGCAGTCGTTTTTCCTGATGGCTAAAGCCTTGCATCGCGGCGCTGAGCTTCCCTAGCTGCCTCCCGATATCAGCGAGCAGCGCATCCGAATGCGGTCGGAAGTCGCATAAGGGAACGCCCTCGATATAGCGCAGCATCCGGGCGCGGTAACCTTCGCCATCGTTGGTGTGGATGCGGATTATCTCTTCGCCGCTCGCCGCCGGAATGATTTGCGGGAAGATATCCATCGTTTTGCGCAGGTGTCGCAGCGTCTTGTTCTGCAGGTCAAGCACGGAGTCGGAAACGCTGCGGTGAGCGATCTTGAGCACGTATCGCTCGCCGCTTGCGCTTTGCAGCCGATAGTTGCGGTCAAGCTCGGAAGGCAGCGCGCTTACGGCAGCCGGCTCGAGGTTGTAGTTTTGCTGCGCGACGACGCGCGCTTCGTCGGGCGAGAAGGGAGGACGGATGTTCTCTTCCATTGAGATCATGTGGCAGTCTCTTCCGCTGCGCTGTGGCTTTGTCTTCATCATAAGCCTGCGTACAGGGTGGGGAAAGGGTTTGGATTTCCTTGACAATTCAGCACAAATGTTCTAAACTGCGCGTACACTGTATCGACAGGGCGAAAGGTGAGGATCATGTCAGTTGAATTGCTCGTTGCCGACATGCAGCAACGCTTCGGTTATCAGGCTTTTTGCCGCGCCGCCGAGCTGGCGCCGACCCGCGAAACCCTGCCGACCGGCATCCGAGCGGTTGATGAACTGCTGGATGGCGGCTTGCTGCGTGGCGCGACCCATTGCCTCAGCGGCGAGCCGACATCGGGCGCCACCAGCTTGCTCTATCAGGCGGTTGCCAGCGCCCAGGCGCAGGGGCTGCCGGTCGTCTATCTGGATATGGGGCGGCTGCTCGACCCGCCCAACGCCGCCGCAGCCGGGGTTCAGCTCGAGCGCTTGTTGTTGCTGAGCGCGACTCCGCTGAAGCAGGCGCTCTTTCTGATCCGCAGCCTGGCGCAGCAGCGGCTGCCTTGTCTCTTGGCGCTCGATCATCCCGCCGCCTTGCCGCTTGCTCAACTCAAGGCGATTCTGCGCGATGCGCCCTTGACCCTGCTGGCGCTTTCGCCAATGCCGCTGCCGGGGATGCAAGTGGCGCTGGAATGCCAGCGGCAGGGTTGGCGGATGGAGCGGGGCGATGCCGTCGGCTTCGTCAGCGAACTGCGCCTGACCGCGCATCCTTTCCTGCCCTTTCGGCAGGTCCGCCTATCCTTTGATATCCCGCGGGAGGAAGCATGTTCAGCGCGCTGGTGATCCACGATTTGGCGGCGACCATCGAGCGACTGCATCAGCCGAAGCTGGCGGGGCGCCCGCTGGTGATCGTCTCTGGCGAGCATCAGCTGAAGGTGCTGGCGACCGATGAGCGGGCGCGGGAAGCCGGCGCGCGCCCCGGCGACAGCCGAAAACAAGCCGAATTGCACTGCCCCGAGGCGACCCTTTTGCGCGCGCGCGACGAGGTCTATCGCCGCCTCTTCGCCGATGTCAGCGCCGACTTGGCGCAGCATATCGACAAGGTCGAGCCTTCGTACCAGCCTGGGCGCGCCTGGTGGATTGTCGCTACCGATCATCCGGGTGAGCTTGACATCCTGCGCCAGCGGATTACCTGCCTGCTGGGCGGCTCGGTCTCGATCGGGACGGCGAGCGGCAAATTTGTGGCGCAAGTCGCTGGCGCCGGCGGTGAAGCTCATTGCCTGGTGGCGCGCGGTGACGAAGCCGCTTTCCTGGCGCCCTTCCCGGCGGCGCTGCTGCCGCTGAACGCCGATATGCGGCGGCGCCTGCCGATGATGGGCATCCGCAGCATCGGCGATTTCGCCGCCCTGTCGCCGGCGGCCGTTTTCGAACAATGGGAGCGGCAGGGCTGCTTTTGTCATGACCTGGCGCGGGGCATCGATACGCGCCCGCTGCAAGCCTGCCAACCACCGCCAGCCCTTGCCGGCTCGCTCTCCTTTGAGGAGCCGCTGACCGACCGCGAAAGTCTCTTGGCTGCTTGCCTGGAATTGGCGACGCCGCTGCTGCGGCAACTAAAAGAGCGGGAAGCCGGGCGCCTGATCCTGCTGCTGGGCGATGATGAAAGCAACACACACGAGCTGCACCTGCGCCCGAACATGCCGCTGCGGCGCCTCGCCCAGTTTGAGAAGCAGTTGCCGCTACTGCTGGAACAGCCAGCCTATACGACGGGCATCACAGAATTGACCCTGCAGCTCTCCGAATTGACGGTCGTTCAGCCACAGCAGCTTTCGCTCTTTGAGGTCTCGCGCGAGGGGCGCTCGCTGCGGACGGCGGTTGATGCCTGGCGGCGGCGCTTCCAGCAGACCGTTTACCAACTGCGCTTGACCGATGTGCCGCGCCACTTCCCGCCGGCGCTGCAATATGAAAGCGAGGCGTTGGGCGCATGAGCCGCTTGTGGGCTACAGACCCGTCGGGTCGCGTAGGTCGCGTGGACACTGACCGCCGACACTGCCCATCGGGTCGCCTGGAGACAGACCCGTCGGCTGCTGTCCCGTTGGGAGAATTGCAAGTGCGGACGCGCGACGAACTGCCGAGCGCCATCCGCTGGCGCGACGCCTGGCATCCGGTTGAGCATATCGCCCTCTCCTGGCAGTTGGATCTGAATTGGTGGGGCGCGCGCGTCTACCGCGATTATTACAAGCTGCTGGCGGCCGGCATGGCGCTGGTGATTTATCACGATTTGCTGACCGACGCCTGGGCGCTGCAACGAGTTTATGACTAGGCAACCCCCCACCCTAAATCCCTCCCCCACAAGGGGAGAGGGACTTTGCCTGCACATATCAATATCTGCTTAATTTTCAAACACCGTTGTCATGCGAACTCCACACCAAAACACCAACCTTGCTTATCATGTCACCCCTCCCCCTTTATGGGAAACATCCCCCGTGAGGCGGGGGACCGAGGGGGCACAGGGCCGGGGGTGGGGGTGAACAACTACATCGAACTCCGCGCCCACTCCGCCTATAGCCTGCTGCGCGGAACCTCCCCGCCCGAAACTCTGGTCGCATGCGCAGCCAACCTGGATATGCCCAGCCTCGCCCTGACCGACCACAACAATGTCTATGGCGCCGTCAGCTTCCAGAAAGCGGCGCATGCCCTCGACATCCAGCCCATCCTCGGCGCTGAACTGACCGTAGCAGCCCTAGACGATAAGGCTGGCGGGCGACTTACTAAGTCGCCCCTACAGTCTGCACTAAAGGCTGAGGTTGGCGGTCGCGGGAGGGCGAGACAAGTCTCGCCCCTACAGTCTGCGCTAAAGGCTGGGGTTGGGGGGAGGAGTAAGACGGAGGGAGAGGGCGCCGCCGCCCTCACTCTGCTCGTCGCTGACGAAACCGGCTGGGAAAACCTCTGTTGGCTGATCACCCAGGCGCAGCATCAAGCGCCAAAGGGCGAAGGCTTACTGCGCTTCGAGCAACTCGAAGGACGGACCGCCGGGCTGATCGCGCTATCAGGCGGGCGCGAAGGCGAGATCGCCCGCGCGCTCGAAACCGAGGGCGTCGCCGCCGCCTGTGAAGCCGCGCGGCGCTATGCCTCGCTCTTTGACCCGGGCTCTTTCTTCATCGAGCTGCATCATCACCGCCGCCCCTATGACGATCAGCGGGTCGCCGCCCTGGTCGAACTGGCGCGATCGCTGAAGCTCGAGTACGTCGCGACCAACCACATCCACTATCCCACAGCTGACGAGAAGCCGCTGGGCGATGTCTTGACCGCCATCCGCCACAACCGCAGCTTGAGCGAGGCGCAGGGGCTGCTATACCCCAACGGGCAGCACTACTTGAAATCAGCCGAAGCGATGGCCGGTCTCTTCCAGCCTTATCCCCGCGCCTTGCGCAATACGCTGCGCATCGCCGCTGCCTGCCGCTATCAGCTGCCCTCCCAATTGCAGGCGCTGCCGCAATATCCGGTGCCCGACGGCATGAACGCGCAAACCTTCCTGACCGGGCTTTGCCGCGGCTCGGACCGCTATCGCCCGCACATGAAAGAGCGCCTGCAGCACGAGCTGGACATTATCGAGGCGACCGGGCTGGCCAATTATTTCCTGGTCGTTTGGGATATTGTGCGCTTCGCCTGGGAGCGGAACATTCGCTGTCAAGGGCGGGGCTCGGCGGCCAATTCGGTGGTGGCTTACCTGCTCAAGATCGCGCCGATCGACCCGATTGAGCACCGCCTCGTTTTCGAGCGTTTCCTCTCCGAAGAGCGGCAGATGGCGCCCGATATCGACATGGACTTTGATGCCGAAACGCGCGAAGAGGTCATTCAGTATCTCTATGAGAAATACGGGCGCACGCATGCGGCCATGGCTTGCACCTTCGTCACTTACCGCCACCGCAGCGTCATCCGTGATGTCGCCAAAGCCTGGGGCTTTGCGCCCGCCATGCACCCTCATTTACGCGATCATTGGGAGACGCGCGGCGACAATACCCCGGCGCACTTGGGACCCTTCTTTGATGTTTGCGAGCGCTTGCTGGGCAATGTGCGCCATATCGGCATCCACAACGGCGGCGAGATTATCTCCGATCTGCCCCTCTCGCGCCGCCTGCCCACCGAGCCCGCCACCATGCCAGACCGCACCGTGGTGCAATGGGACAAAGAAGCGCTGGAAGACGCCGGCATCATCAAGATTGATGTGCTCGGTTTGCGCATGCTGGCCGCCATCAGCGAAATGGTCGAGCGCACTGGCATCGACGCCGAAAGCATCCCCTTTGATGACCCGCGCGTCTACCAGATGATCACCGAAGCCAAGACCTTCGGCGTCTTCCAATGCGAAAGCCGCGCCCAGATGAATACCCTGCCGCGCCTGAAACCGACGCGCTTCCTCGATCTGGTCATCGCCATCAGCCTGATCCGCCCCGGTCCGATCATGGGCAATATGGTCCATCCCTACCTGCGGCGGCGGCGCGGCGTTGAAGAGGTCAGCTACCTTGATAAGCGGCTCAAACCAGCGCTGGAAGAGACTCTCGGCGTCATCCTCTGGCAGGAGCAGGTGCTGAAGGTGGCGCATGATATCGCCCGCTTCAGCCACGGGCAGGGCGAGATGCTGCGCCGCGCCCTGGGCAGCAAATACTCCTTTCAAATGCTCGATCAGCTAGAGGTCGTCTTCATGGAAGGGGCGCTGAAAAACGGCGTCGATGAAGAAGTGGCGGCGACGATCTTTGCCCAGTTGCGCGGCTTCGGCGCTTATTCCTTCGCCAAGAGCCACGCCGCCAGCTTCGCGGTTTTGACCTATCAGTCAGCCTGGTTCAAATACCACCATCCGGCGATTTTTTACGCCGCCATTCTCAATCACCAGCCGATGGGCTTCTGGTCGCCCAGCACGCTAGTCTACGATGCCATGCGCCAGGGGATCGCCGTATTGGCGCCGGATATCAACCAAAGCGCCGCTGATTGCGCGGTGCAAGACGGCGCCATTCGCATCGGGCTCAGTTATGTCAAGGGGCTGAAGAGCCATCGGCTGGACCCGCTGCTGGCTGAGCGCGCGCGCGCTCCCTTCGCCGACCTTGGTGATTTCATCCGGCGGGTCAAGCTGCCGCTGCGCTTGATCGAGCGGCTGATTCAAGCGGGCGCGCTTGATCGCTGGCATACGTCGCGCCATCAACTGCTTTGGGATGCCGGCTTGCTAAGCAAATCGCGCGGTCGCTTGCCCCTGCGGATGCGGACGCCGGCGGCGCAACTGCCCGAGCCGACAGCGATGGAGCGCCTGAATATGGAATTCGCCTCGACCGGTTTATCAACCGAGCATCACCCGATGCAGTACTTCCGCAAGTTCTGTGATGAGCGGCGCATCCTGCACAGCAAGCAGGTGATGCGCGCCCGCGAACGAGCCCTGATCGAAACCGCCGGCATGGTCGTCATCATCCAGGCGCCGGAGACGGCGAAAGAGATTCGCTTCATCACCCTGGAAGACGAATTCGAATTGATCAATGTGGTCGTCTTCCCCGATATGTATCAGCGGACGCGCAAGATCATCCGCAGCGAGCGTTTCTTGTGGTTCAAGGGCGTGGTCGAACGCGACGAGACGGTGACCACCATCCGTGCGACCGGCGTGCAGGCGCTGCCAATAGACGCGCCCAGCCTGCCTTCACTGCCGCGCTGGCGCAGCCACATGCACATGCCGGGCGCCGAAAGCACCCGCTTTACCCCGGGCTTGCGCTGAAGGCGCCGGACCTCCCGATGAATATTGGACAACTTCCCACAGGCATCCGTGCTAAAATGCTCAAGCTTTACCATTGCAGACCGAGGGGGAAACGTGGCGCGCTTCGCACTGCCGGCGATTATACTGCTGGGTTTGGCGTTGCGCATCGCTTACACCAGCTCGATATACGGTCCCACCCTCGATCTGGATTATCCGGGCGACTATTGGGATTATCAAATCGCAGCAAAACAGATCCTGCGCGGCGATACCGCTTTCACCCATTCTCTTTTTCTCGTGCGTCCGCCGCTCTATCCCCTGGTCGTCGCCGCCCTCGATGTGCATCGGCCGCTGCTGCTCATGCTGAACCAACTGCTGGCGATCATGATTATTCCACTGACGCATTTGCTCTCGCGTCAACTTCGTCTGCCGCATCAGCTCGCCCTGTTGGCCGCGCTAATCGTTGCGCTCGACCCCACCAGCATCAAATACGCCGGCATCCTGCTGGCGGAACCGCTGGCGAACTGGCTGCTGGCGGCGGCATTCGTGGCGCTGCTGGCGCTGAAGCGCGCGCAGTCCCACCCAGCTACAATTGCCTGGGGATTGGCGGCCGGCGCTCTGATCGCGCTTTCCGCCTTGACGCGACCGGCCGCTTACTTGCTCTGGCTTCCAATGGCGGCTTGGGTCATGGGCGCGCGCTGGCGCAAAGGTCTTCGCCTGTTGGCTGCCCTTTCGCTTGCCGCGCCCAATCTGCTCGGCATGGGACTTTGGCAGAGCCACAATATGGCCGCCTACGGCAACGGCAGCTTCACCAGCGTTGGCGCCTTCAACTTGCTTTATTACCGCGCCGCCGCCACCTTGCATCTGGCGCAGGGGCGGCGAGACATCGACGCGGTAAAGGAAAGCCTGGCGCGCCGCGTTGAAGAGCGGCTCGGCAACAACGCAGACGATATCGCCGACGAATGGAGAGACAGGCATCGAACGCTCACGGCGTCGGGCGAAGCCGCTATGCGCGAGGTCGCGCTTGATGTGATTGCAGGTCACCCGGCCGAATTCGCGTTGGCGGCACTGGTCGGCGCGCACCAATCGCTGATTGAAGTCTGGGGCGCTTTGACGGTTCCGGGCGCCGTCTGGAATATAGCGCTCTTGATTGCAGCCGCGTTCGGACTCTGGTCGCTTTTGCGTCGGCGCCGCTGGATTGAGGCGATGTTTCTGCTTCTACCGCCCCTGTATTTCCTTGGCGGCACAGTACTCGTCTGTACCACTTGTATGGACACCCGCGCCCGCGTCATGATCACGCCACTGCTGGCGGTGATGGCTGCCTACGGCCTCATGCATCTGCTCATCCGGCGAAGAGCGGCGTCGGCGTCCCCTTTACTCCCGGTTGATAGCTGAACAAACTGCCCGCCAACGGATACTGCGCCAGGTCTTCGTCCGACATGAAGGTGCTCGCCGATGTAATGTAAAGCGTATCCAGTTCGGCGCCGGCGAACGCGCAGCTGGTGATATTGGGCGCCGGCAGGGGCACGACTTCCAGGATCTCGCCCACGGGCGAATAGCGCGTCAGGCGAGCGCCGCCAAAATGCGCCACCCAGATGCAATCTTCGCAATCGACTGTCATGCCATCGGGAACGCCTTCGTCATCGCGCGTGAATTGCGTGAAAACACGCTTGTTGCTCAGCGAGCCATCGTCGCCGATATCCAGCGCGTAGATGGTCCGCTTGATGCTGTCGGTGTGGTAGATGATGGTGTTGTCGAGGTTGAACGTGGGACCATTGCAGATGACGTAATCGGTATCAACCTGCTGGGCGCTCAAATCGGAATCGAGGCGATAGAGCGAGCCGCTTTCGCCGACTTGCTCGATATCCATCGTGCCCGCCCAATAACGCCCGCTGTTGTCGACCTTGCCGTCGTTAAAGCGATTGCCGGGCATATCCGCTTCTGGCAAGACGATCGGCGCGGCGGAAAGCACATCGAAATCGATATAGGCGAAGCCGTCATAAATCGTGCCGATGAAACCGCCGTCGCGCCGTGGATTCAGGCTGGTCACGGCGAAATCAAAGGTCCAGGTTGTCTTGGCGCCATCAGCCAGCGCATAGCGGTGGACCTTGTTGCTCACAATATCGACCCAGTAAACCGCGTTTTCCGCTTCTACCCAGAGCGGACCCTCGCCGAGTACCGCGCGGATTTCCCAAACCAACTGAACGTCGCTCATCGTCTTTTCCTTATCTCCTCAATGCGCATTTTACCAATTTGTGACCGAGCCGTCAGGTCGGCGCAAATGTTGCAGTTCGCTCATCTCAAAGGGGTATTTGGCGAGCGCTTCCGGATTGAAGTCGATGCCCAAGCCGGGCGCGGTCGGCGGCAGCAGATAACCATCCTCCCAGACAGGCTGGTTGAGAACCAGGTCGGGCAGGCTTTCACCCGGGCGGCGCGGCAATTCTTGCACGGCGCAATTGGGCACCGACAGGCAGAGATGCAAGAATGCTGCGGTGGCCACCGGTCCGATGGGATTGTGCACGGCGAGATCGATGTAATGTGTCTCGCACATGGCGGCGATCTTCTTGGCTTCGGTAATTCCGCCGCAGATGCAGAGGTCGACGCGGGCGTAGTCGATCAGCTCTTCTTCGACAACCTGGCGGAACTCCCATTTTGAATTGTATTGTTCGCCCGCCGCCAGCGGGACCGTCGTGCGGCTCCGCAGGTTGCGATAGGACTGCGTGTTCTCCACCCGCAGCGGATCTTCCACGAAATAAGGGCGATACTGCTCGAATTCCTGGCAGAGCCAGATCGCGTCGGCCGGGTCAAGGCGGGTATGGAGATCAATCGCCAGCTTGACGTCGTCGCCCAGCGCCAGCCGCAGCGCCTCAATCTCTTTAATCGCCAGGCGGACGGCGTTTTGCGGCTCAAGGATGTCGCGCGGCTGATGCGCCAGCCCCCAGCGGAGCACCTTCCAGCCCTCGTCCAGCGATCGCTGGCAGCACTCAACCAGTTCTTCCACGGTTTCGCCGCCGTTGTGATTGTAAGTGAGGACGCGGTCACGCGCGCGCCCGCCCAGCAATTCGTAGACGGGTACGCCCAGCGCCTTGCCTTTAATATCCCAAAGGGCGATGTCAATCGCGGCGATGGCGGCGGTCAGGATGCGCTGCGCCGGAAAGAAGCCGCCGCGGAAGAGCAATTGCCAAGTATGCTCAGTGCGGAAAGGATCCTGCCCGATGAGCAGTGGCTTGAAATGCTCAATGGCGCCCTGAACCGCCAGCTCGCGCCCGGTGATGCCCGCTTCGCCGATTCCGCTGATGCCTTCGTCGGTTTCGATGGCGACGAAGCAGAATGTGCGCCATTCTTTCGCCAGGTAGACTTTCACGTCCGTGATTTTCATAATTGATATTCCTGACGTTTCCAAGCGAGACAAAGTAAGTCGCGCGCCATTTGGCCGGTTGTTTTGCAAGTGGGCGAGCCAAGGCTCGCCCCTACAGGCCGCTGGAAAGGCCTGATATCTAGTGGTTTAGAATGCGCCTCAGTAACCTCACTAAAACTCAGTGAACTCGTTGGTTAGGTTGCAATTATTGGATGTCATTTACTCTGATTGTTTTCAATGCGAATCGCGCTTTTGCAAGGCTTGCCTAAGTCGTCCGGCGCCTACCTAATATCGCAGGCCGAATCCAAAGGGAAACAGCGGATGCGCCGAATCATGCGGCAGGTCCGGCTTCTGCGCGCGGACAGCCGCCATCGTTGACGGCAGCTCGAAAGGCAAGGTCGCGCTCGGCTTGAAACGCCCAAAGAGAATATCGAGCAATGCCGCATCGCTCGCGCCGAAATTGGCGACGAGCCCGGCAGCCGCATCCGCCAGCTCCGGCATGACCGCTGGGCGCTCCAGGTAGATGTCGATGATGGTTGGCGTTTGCGCCGCAATCGCCTGTATGCGGCCGATCTCCGCCTCATCGAATGCCAGGCTGCCGGCGTGGAAATGCTCTTCCAGGAAGTAACTGTCGCGCGGCTCAAAAGGCGTATTCAAGCGCAGGATGGCGCAATCGGACGCGCTTGGTTCATCAACCAAGTTACCATATTGCGCGGCGACATCAGCGTCAATGTTTTCCGTGTAAAGCCGGGGACGCTTGCGCAAGGGCAGCAGTCCCGTATTTTTCAGCAGCACGATTGACCGGCGCTGCGCCAGATCGCCGGCGGCGCGGAAGGCGGCGTTGCCAGCGATGTGAGCGGCGGCCTCTTCGTCAACGGTCGGCTGCTCAAACAAACCGAGTCGAATTTTGTCGCGCAGCAGCCGGCGCGCGCTAAGATCGAGGCGGTCTTCGCTCACTCGTCCGCTGCGAACCAGTTCGACCAGCGCTTCCGCGCAATCTTCGCCGCCAAATTGATCAACGCCCGCCTCTAAGGATTTGAGGATGCGCTCAGGCAAGTCAAGCTCTTCGACGCCCCATGCTCGCGCCGGGAAAGGCTTGCCCATTACTTCCATATCGGTCAAGGTTCCCCAATCCGTGCAGACAACCCCATCAAATCCGTATTTATCGCGCAGCAATCCGGTAATGATGCCTTTGTTGTAGGCGAAGCCGACCGTCTCGTGCTCGGTGCCAACGGGCATGCTGTAGTAGGGCATGATCATGGCTGTGCCGGCTTCAAATGCGGCTTCAAAGGGCAGCAGGTGATAATCGAAATGATCGCCCGGGTAGATTTGCTCGCGTCCGTATTCGAAGTGTGAGTCTTCGCCGTCCTTCTGCGGTCCGCCGCCGGGGAAATGCTTGGTCATGCAAGCGATGCTCTCGCTGGCGATCTCCGCGCCTTGGAAACCGCGGATATAAGCGGCGGTCAACTTTGCCGCCAGCTCCGCGTCTTCGCCGAAGGTGCCGTTGACGCGCGCCCAGCGCGGCTCAGTGGCCAAATCCGCCATCGGATGCAGGGCAGCGCGGATGCCAAGCGCCAGGTATTCTTGGCGGGCGATATCGGCGAATTCCTCCACCAGCGCCGCATCGCCAATCGCCGCCAATCCGGGCGGTTCGGGCCATTGCGAAAAGGCGGGCGTCGCGAAGAAGGCGCCGGGGTTGTTGGAAAAGCCGTGCCGTGGATCGCTCGACAAGGTGGCCGGGATTCCCAGCCGGCTCTCGCCAGCCAGCGCTTGCAGTTGATTGACCCAGGCGGCAGTCTGCCGCGCGCCGGCCGCGCCAGCCAGCCCAAAGTGGTTGATATGCTTGTTCGCAAGCTCCCTTAGCGAAGCTCTTCCAAAGGCGCTCATATCGCTGTTGAACGCGCCGTCCGGTGGCAGAAAGACCATAGGGTGAAACATCATACCCGCTTTTTCTTCGACGGTCATGCGCGCGAGCAGGTCCTCGACGCGTCGGTCAACAGAGAGATGTCGGTCCAGGTAGGGTTTCTCTTGTGTCATCGTCTTCGCTTTCGTGCGCTTAGTTCAAACCGTACAAATCACTGTATTTGTTCTCAAGATAAGCCAGCAGCGGCGCCGTATTCAGGCTGTCACCGGAGACGTGTGTTAGCAATTCGTCGGCGCGGTACGCTCGTCCATGACAATAGATGTTCTCTGTCAGCCAGGAGAGCAGCGTGTGAAAATCGCCGGCTGCCAGTCGCGCGGCTAAATCGGGCATCTGCTTGTGGGCAGCCGCCAGGACTTGCGCCGCCATGATATTGCCGATGGTGTAGGTGGGGAAGACGCCAAAGCCGCCGAATGACCAATGCACATCTTGCAAGACGCCGCGCCGATCGTCGGGCGGCATCAACCCGAGGTAATCTTGCATCTTGGCGTTCCAGACTTCCGGAAGATCGTCGACCGCGATCGCGCCTTCCAGCAGCGCCATTTCTATCTCCGTGCGCAGCATGATATGCAGGTTGTAAGTGACCTCGTCGGCTTCCACCCGTATCAAGCTCGGACGCACGCGATTGACCGCTCGATAAAAGAGTTCCGCATCGGCCGCTGCCAACTGCTGTGGGAATGCCGCCTGCAGGCGCCCGAAATGACGCTCCCAAAATGCAGGGCTGCGCCCGATCTGATTCTCCCACAAACGCGACGAGCATTCATGTGTGCCAACGCTCGCGCCGCCGATCGCGCACTGCCCGAGGAAATCGGCTGTCAGCGCCGTACGGGTCAGCTCCCTTGCGATGTTCTGCTCGTAGAGTCCATGGCCCGCTTCATGCAGCGCGGCGAAAAGCGACATCGGCAGATAATTGGCGTCGTAGCGCGTCGTGATGCGCACATCGCCGCGTGTGAACGAGATCGCGAAGGGGTGCGGCGCGCTGTCGAGCCGGCCCCGGTCATAGTCAAATCCGATCAACGCGGTCAACTCGCGGCAAAGCTCTGTCTGGGCGGCGAGATCGTATTCGTCCTGCCACAGGTCAATGGCTAAGGGTTGGTCGACGGCGACGATTCGCTCCAAGAGCGGCAAGATGCCCGTTTTCAATTCGGCGAAGATCTGCTGCAGGCGAGCGACGGTCATGCCCGGTTCATACTGCCCGACCAAGGCGTCAAAGGGGTGGTCATCATAGCCGATCGCCTGTGCCAATTCGATGCTGAGCGCCAGCATTTGCGAAAGATAGGGCTTGAAGCTGGGGAAGTCGTTTTCAATTCTCGCCTTCGCCCAGACCGCTTCTGACTCAGCGCCCAGCGCCGCCATACGCGCGACGAGTTCGGCCGGAATCCGCCGCTGGGTCTCGTAGGCTTCCCGGGTTTGCTGCAGGGCGCGCGCCTGATACGAATCGCTATCGGCGCTTGCGACCTCGCTTTCGGCCGCATCCAGCAGACGGGCTGTTTCCTCGCTGACGAATATGGACTTGGCCAAGGTCGTCAGCGTCGCCAACTGCCGGCCTCGGCTGGCAGCACCGGCGGCGGGCATCATCGTGCGCATATCCCATTTCAGCGTATTTAATATGCAAAGCAGATCATGGTACTCGGCGATATGCGCCGCCAACTCATCGTATGCTGTCATAAGCTTGTCTCATCCTCTATGGACGTCATGCAGGGGCGACGCTTGTATCGCCCTAAAGTCGTTGGGTGCGATAGGGCGAGACAAGGGGCGCGTAGACACGGCCCGTCTCTCGCCCCTACAGCTTCCATTTCGGCGAAGGTCCGCTAAATCGACCGCATCGCCCCGCCATCAACGCGCAGCGTGGCGCCGGTGATATAGCTGGCCGCGGGCGAGAGCAAGAAAGCGCCGGCCGCGCCGAAGTCATCGATTGTGCCGTAGCGCCCCAGTGGGATGCCGGCGATAGCGCGCGACTTTACCTCGTCCATGCTCATGCCGGTTTTCTCCGAGGTGACGGCGTCAAGCTGGGCGACGCGGTCGGTGTCGATGCGCCCAGGAATCAGATTGTTGACGCGGATGCCATCGCCTGCCAGTTCATCGGCCATCGTCTTGACCATGCCGGCCACGCCAGCGCGCATAATCGTGGACAAGCCCAGGCGTGGAGACGGCTCCTTGATAGAACTTGAGGTGACGGTCAGAATCGATCCGCCCCGGCTCATATGTAGAATCGCCATGCGCATCATGCGAAAGCTGCTGAGCAAGGTGAGTTCGAAAGCGGCCTGGAAGTCATCGTCGTTAACTTCCATGACAGTCATTGCCGGTGGTCCGCCTGCGTTGACCACCAGGCAGTCGATGGCGCCCCAGGCCTCCGCCGTCTTATCCACCCAGGCTTGAATATCGGCGGCTGACCGCACATCGCAGGCGGTGGCCAGCGTCTCGACGCCGTAATCATTGGCGATGGTCTGCGCGGCGGCGGCAACATCATCAGCGCTGCGGCTGCAGAGCGATACCTTTGCGCCGTTGGCCGCCAGCGCCTTGGCAATGCCGTATCCTAAGCCTTTGCTCGAGGCAGCCACCAATGCGCTCTTGTCTTTTAATCCCAAATCCATCTCGCATTCTCTCCCCTCACTTTACCAATTGCGTCAATAATCCTTGAACCGCATATACGTCAACACTGCGGTTGAATTTCTTTTCGATCGGCTGCGGATTGCTGCCAATCCAGAGTTTGAGTTCGGCGTCCAAATCAAATGTGCCGGTTGTTTCTACGCTGTACATTGTGATCTTGCCGTAGGGAATCGAAAGGTATTCCTTTTTCCGCCCGGTCATGCCTTGCACATCGACCAGAATCAATCGGCGGTCAGTGAAGATCCAGGTGTCGCGGATGACCTTGAAACCGGCGTATACATTCTCGTCGTCCGCCAATAGCCGGCCGAAATCACGTTGTAGATTCTCGCTGTTAATTGCGCCTGCGTTGCCGAGCAGTCGGCCAAACATTCCATTTCCTCTTCTGTATGTCTTAAGGTCGAGAGCGATTATATCGCCTATGATGGAAAAGGTCAGCGGGGAATGGCAAAGGCCAACCCCTCCCTAAATCCCTCGCCATCGCTATGGGGAGGGACTTCTTAGACACGAATACCAGTTACCACAGGCCACGAGGATCCCGATCAATCTGGCAAACAAATTTAATTCGAACTAGGCGCTCCCCCTCCTTGAAGCTTCGGGGAGGGGGCTGGGGGGTGGGGTTGGCGATCGATTTAGAGGCATACCTTTCGCGTCGGATCGTCAATGCCAACGCGCTTCAGCAGCCAGTTGATCTCCGTCAATGTGCCGGCGTCGATGGGATTGTAGGGCTCCCTGGGCCTGGCGTTGGCGATGGCGCCGCGCCGCTGGAGCAGCGCTTTTCGTATAGTCAGATTAATCACCGGCTGATTTTCATAGCGGATCAGCGGCAGGTATTTGTCAAATATCGCTTCCGCTTCGCGCTTGCGGCCGTCTACGAATGCCTCGTAAACCGCCACCAGGATTTCGGTGAAGGCGAAGCCGGTCATCGTGCCGGAGGCGCCGCGGTTCAACTCTTCTAGCAAGAACATGCCGCCCAGGCCGCCGAAGATCTCGAATTGGTCCGTGCATTCCCGGATAGCATCGATCTTTTGCATTAGCGGCGGATCTTCCAGCTTGAGGTAGCGCGCGTTGGGAATGGCTTCGGCGATTTGCGCCAGCACTTGCGGCGACATGATTACCTCGTTTACTGGCGGAAAATCCTGCACCACGATCGGTCCGCTAATCGTCTCGGCAATCTCCTGGTATAGGGCAAGAATTGCCGGGTCGGATTTGTCCTCCATCGGCGGCGGCGCGATCATTACGCCATCGGCGCCGGCAGCGAATGCCGCTTCGCTGAGCGCGATGCAGGTGGCAAGCTGGCTGTGGCTCGTGCCGACGACGATGGGAATAGCGCCGGCTACAGTATCAACTACCGTGTCCATCACCGCTTTGCGTTCATCGACGCTGAGTTTGGCCGCTTCCCCCATGACGCCGAGGATGGTTAAGCCTTGCGCGCCGACGTCCATTTGGAAGCGAACAAGTCGTTTCAAACTCTCAAAATCGACAGCGTAATCGGCGCTGAAGGGCGTGGCGAGTATATTGAATATGCCGCTTATCTTGCCCACAACTCATGCTCCTATCATTTGTTTGCCAGCGACGTAAACCGCGTGGATGCGCTCCAGCGCGTCGAGATCAGCCAAGGGGTCGCCGTCGATGACAATAATATCGGCTGCTTTTCCTGCTTCCAAGCTGCCCAGCTTGTCGCCCAGGTTGTTGACTTCGGCGGCGACTCTGGTGGCGCTGCGCAGGGCATCGTAATTGTCGCGCTTGACGCCTAAGTCGACCATGAACTTGAGTTCAGGCGCGACAACATCATGCCCGACGACCGGACTGCCGGCATCGGTGCCAAAGGCGATGGTCACGCCCGCTCGCGCCGCTTTCAGCAAACCGTCGAAGCGTTCGTGGCTTTTGACAGCGGCTTGGCGCTCGGCGATTTTCCATTCGGGGATATCGTATTGGCGGGCGACCTCCGCCTGCGCTTGCATTACCAGTGGCGCGAAAGTGGTGACGATGGGGATATCCATGTCCAGCAGCAATTGAATCGTCTCATCGCTCATGTCGCCGCCGTGCTCGATGACATCGACGCCGAACTCGGCTACGCGTCTTATTACGCTGTCGAAGGTGGCGTGCGCGGTGATGGTCAGGCCCATTCGATGCGTTTCATCAATTACGGCATGCAACTCTTCATCAGTGAATTCAATCGTGTCGTGGCTGCCCATGATCTTGATGAGATCGGCGCCGCCCTTGACCTGGTCGCGCACCGCCCGCCGCATCTCATCGGCGCCGCTGGCTTCGCGGCAGCACCAGAAGGTATGCCCGCCGGTCTGGATAATGGCTTCGCCGACGATGAGCAGGCGCGGACCGGGAAAGATGCCTTGCTCCACCGCTTGCTTGGCGAAGAAGTTGCTGCGATTCATGCCCAGGTCGCGCACCAGGGTGATGCCGGCGCGCAGGCTCTTCAGCATATTGCCAGCGCATTTGTAGGCGCTGATCTCTGGCGAGTCATCCAGCGATTGGCGCGCCAGATCATGCACGCCATCCCAAGCCAGGTGGGCGTGCGAATTGATTAAGCCCGGCATTATTGTCTTGCCGCGGCAGTCGATGAGTTCGGCGGCGCCCGCGCTCAGCTCGCTCATCGGTCCGACGGATTCGATTTTTCCGTCTTTGAGCTCGACGAAGCCATTTGGGATGATCTCGTCGCCGCGGCAAGTCAGCAGACGAGCGTTGGCCAAGACGCGATGCGGCGCCGGGATATCGAACATTGGCTTGATGATTTTTTCGAAGCGCCAGGCTGGTGCTTCGGGCATATGATGCCTCCTTCTTCATCATGGCGGGCGGGCTTGCCAGGGCAAGCCCCTACAAGAAAACTCTGTGCGCTCTCTGTTGTTCCCGTTCCTCTGTGGTGAAAAAACCGAAAATGCAACGTCGCCCGAACATTAGAAGACCTGCGTCACGCGCGCCGCATCGGGACGGACAAACTGACCATCGCCGCGAGAACCGACGATGCTTCCGTCTTTGAAAATCGTTACCCCGTTGACGATGGTTCGCTCAACTTTGCCTTTGAAGCTCATGCCATCGTAGAGCTTGTCGCAGTCGCGCGCCTGGGTGAAGAGCATGTCGCGATGAATGGTCGTTTCCGCTTCTGGATCGTAAAGGACGAGGTCAGCGGCGGCGCCGACTGCGATGACGCCGCGCTCGGGGTAGACGCCGAAGCGCTTGGCTCCGTTGGTCGCCACCAGTTCAATTGCCTTGTTGATGCTGATTCGCCCGCTCAGCGCTTCGTGCATGACGCCCAGCAGCAGCTCTTCCACGCCTGGCGCGCCCGGTGGCGCCGCCCATAAGTCCTCGCGGGCGCGCTCTTTTTCCTCGACAAGGAATGGCGAGTGATCGGTGGTAATCGCCAACAGCGTGCCATCGAGCAGCCCTTCCCACACCGCCGCTTGATCGGCTTCCTTTCGCAATGGCGGATTGATCTTGGCGTAGGGTCCGCAGCGTTCCAGATCGGCTTCCGTAAAGAAAAGATAATGGGGGCAGGTCTCGGCGCTCACGGTGGAACCGGTGGCTTTGAAGCGGCGGATGACCGCCAGCGCCTCCGCGCCACTGACGTGCGCGATATGCAGATTAGCGCCGATGCTTTCGTTCAGCGCCAGCAAGGTCGCGATCGCCAGCGCCTCGACATGGGGCGGACGAGATTCGCCGTGCGCCGGCACATCATTGCGATTCGCCTTGATAAGCTGCGCCGTATGCCATTCCAGCAGCTGATTATTCTCGGCATGCACGGCGCAAACCAAACCGGTTTCGGCGACCAGCTTCAGCGCTTGATAAAGCTCGGGCACATGCGGCAGGCAGAGACCTTCGAACTCGTCATCTCTTCCTTTAGGCGCCGCCGTCATAAAGATTTTGAAGCCGATCGCGCCTTCGTCCACCATGTCGGCGATCACTCCGCGATCGAGCAATCCAGGCGCGCCGTATAAGCCAAAATTCACGTAGGCATCGCGCTCGCCCAGCGCCTTGCGCATGCGGAAGACATCGCCGGTCGCGCAGCAAGGTTTGGAGATCGGCATCTCAAATACCGTCGTGACGCCGCCGGCGGCTGCGGCGCGCGTCTCGGTGGCGAAGTCGCCGCGCTGTGGATACGCGGGCGCGCGGCAATGGAAATGTATATCGATGGCGCCCGGCAGCAGCAATTTGCCCGCCGCGTCAATCGTCTCATCGGCGTTGATGCCGGCCGAATCGGCGACCAGAGCGGCGATGCGTCCGTCGCGAAGGCCGACATCCTGTTCGGCAACACCGGTCTCCAGCACAACTTGCGCGTTTTTGATTAGGGTGTCAACGTGCACAGCGCCTCCTCTGTGGGCGAGTCGCCGCCTCGCCCCTACACAAATGTTAGTTGCCGTAGAGCGTCCGTCGAACAAATTCTAGCAGTATGTCCGTCGTCGCCTGATAATCCGCCAGCGTCACATGTTCATTGGCGGCATGCGCGACTTCGTAACTGCCCGGTCCGAAGATGATCATATCGCCGCGCGCCACATCCGTCAGATGCTTGGCGTCGCTGCCGGGCAAATAACCGATTGGTCCCGGATCGTCGTCAATCACCTCGCGCGCGCAAGACAGGAAAGCCTTCGCATAGTCAGAATCCAGAGCGGAATCAAACCAGGGCGAATACACATAATCGCCGATCTCGACAGAAGCCGGCGCCAGATCGACCGCTTCGATGACAGCGCGCAGTTCCGCTTTGACCGCTTCGGGGTCTTCGCGCGGGATCATCCGGCGGTCGAGGTAAATCGCGCAGGAATCGGGCACGGCGTTAGCGGTGCTGCCGCCTTCGATCACGCCGATATTGCAAGTGGGGAAGCCGACCACCGGGTGGACGCGCTTCGCCAGCTTTCGGTGATACGCATCAAGCGCGTTGACGACCTTGGACATCGCTACGATGGCGTTGATGCCGCGGTCGGGGTTGGTGGCATGGACGGACTTGCCGCTCGCGCGGACGGTGGCGCGCATCACGCCTTTATGCGCTATGGCGACTTTATTGCCGGTCTGCTCGCCGACGATGATGAAATCGCAAGCGGGCAAATGTCCGGCGTCAGCCAACCACTTCGTACCCAACTGCCCGCCAACCTCTTCTTCGGCGGCGGCAACCAGGACGAGCGTGCCTGTCAGCGAGTTTTCCTGGGCGGCATCCATCATCGCCAGCATCATGGATGCGAGCGGCGCTTTGTCGTCAATGCTGCCCTTGCCATACAGCGCGCCATCACGCAGCTCGCCCGCGTAGGGATCGACGCTCCATTTCTCCGCCTCGGTTGCAGCGATAGGCACAGTATCGATATGGGCGTGCAGCATAATCCGCGGCTCGCCAACGCCGAGCGTGGCTATCGTGTTCAGCGCTTGCGGCTTCGCCTCGGGCGCAAGCTGCCGCACCTGGCAACCGATCGCGCGCATCTGTTCGGCGACAAAGGCAGCCATGGCGCGGGTATCGCCCGGCGGGTTGGGCGAGGGAATCTGCACCAGGCGCTGCAAAAGCGCAACGCTATCCATTTAGATGCCCTTGACGGATTTGTACTGCTCCAGCTCTTCCGGCGTATAGACCTGCATCAACTCCAACTCGACGCCGCCCGCTTCCTGCTCCAGAAATGCGACCCAGCCCTCCGGATGCACGTGGCTGCCGGCAACTTTGCAGGCGGCGCATTCCTTTAGGGTGGCGCCTTTTGCCTGCGCCTCGTCAAGCGCGTCATCGATATTGGGCACGGCGTAGCAGATATGATGCAAGCCTTCGTACCCACGCTCCTTGATCCAGGCATCATAGCGACCGCCCGCATCCATCGATTGGCAGAGTTGATACTCGACATCGCCAACATTGAAGATCGCGGTGACATTTCGCGATTTCTCATAGTCATGAATCTCGGCATCGTGCCCGACGCCGAGGAATTCTTGATATTGCCGCAGCGACTCGCGCGCATCGTTGACCGCGAAAGCCATGTGCTTGATATATCTTTCGTGCATTGTAATCTCCTTGTTTGCCCTCAATCCAATTCTATTTGAAGCGTTCCCAATGCGTCAGGTCGCGCCAGGTGATCTTCTTCCAGGCGCGCATGCCCGGTTGGGCATTTTCTGCTCTGTGACCGATGCAGATGAACATCTCCGGCGAATAACTCTCCGGCAGTTTGAGGATCTGCTTCACCGCCTCCTTGCTGTATGAGGTTACCGGACCGGATGCCAAACCGAGCGCGTGCGCCGCCAGCATCATCGTTTGCGCGGCTGTGCCAATATCGATTAACAGAGCGCGGTCGGTCGGCGGTAGGTTATGCTCGGCGGCGACATCCCAGTTGGTGCAAATGAGGATAAGGACGGGCGCCTTCTGAAACATGCCTGGCGAGACCAAGCGGATCAAACGGCGCGTCTCCGCATCCTGAATGACGATATAGCGATTCGGCCGTAGGTTGCCGCCACTGGGCGCCCAGCGGGCCGCTTCCAGGATGGCTTCAATCTGCTCGCGCGCGACCGGCTCGTCGGTCATCTCGCGCACGACGCGCCGCGTTTTGATGTTGTTCAGCACCGCTTCGCTCATTGTTCTTCCTCCGACAGCGAACTATGACGAAGCAAGCAAGCGGCGACTGCCCGACAGCGCTCATCAAGGGCGGCGGCATACGCCTCGACATCGGACATGCTCATGTGCAAGTCCGGAATGCGATCGACATTTTCCTGCAGGAATTCACGCGATTTTTCGGAAGCGCGTTCGACTATCATTCCGCTGAGGCGCTCGGTCGCCGTCAGCAGACGCAAAGGACCGTAATTCGCCGGTTCTTCCAATTGAATCCGCGCCGAAGTGATCAGCAGAGCCAGGAGTTCTACCGCTTCTTCCTCTGTAAGCACCCAGTTTTCGCTCATGAGAGTCGAATCTCCCCGGACAAAGCCTTGTACGGTTCAGTCTTCTTGACAGCGCAATTTGCCCAGTCTATCATCGCAAGCGTCTTAGGGATTGTCTACATTTGGCAAGCGCACAGATTATAAGAAGCGCCGATACCAGTGTCAAGCAGACTGGATCGTGAACGACGGCGCGCTAACCAGTTGATGCGAAGACATAGATTCGCTGTTCGCGTATGGATTCATGGTGGATTGGGTGCAATTTTGACTAAGCGAGTCATCATCACTGGCGCCAACGGTTTCCTCGGCAGCAATATCGTCGCCGCTTGTCTGGATGCGGGCTTTGACGTCGCCGCTGTCGATCTGCACTTTGACAATCCCGCTTATGCGCGGCCAACAGGCGATAACTTGCGACTGATTGAGTCAAACTGCGTCGATATGCCGCCCCTCGTTGCCGATGCGCTGATTCACGCCGCGTTTGTCACCGCGACGCCAGAAGAACGGGGCGAATCTCCTGAGCAGAATCTACGCGCCAATATTGAGCCCACCCTCGCGGTCCTGGAATACGCTCAGCGACAAGGTATCGCGCGGTCGATATATGTGAGTTCCGCCGCCGTTCATCGCGGCAGGACCGATGCCATACTTTACGAGTCGCTCGCTCCACGTCCGCTAGGCGTCTATGGCGTCGCCAAGACCTTGATGGAGCAAACGGTCGATACTATGCGACAAGTCCACGGGCGCGATTGCCTTTGTGTGCGTCCAGGCAGCATATACGGTCCTTTCGAGTTCAGTCGCTCGACCCGACCGCGGTTGAGCGCCATCGCGCGGATGATTCAGTCAGCGCTTTCCGCCGGCGAAATCGTAGTGGATCAACCGCAAGGGCGAATCGAATGGACCTTCGCGCCGGATATCGGGCGGGCCTTGGTGGCGCTGCTCGAATCAGATACGCTAAATTTCGCCTTGTATCAGCTAGCCAGCGGCGAGCATGTTTCGAATCTGGCTGTCGCTCGTATGATTCAAGGTTTTATGCCCGGTCTGTCTGTGCGCGTGAGCCCACCGGAAGCGGAATCAGCTCAAGCGGACGTTCTGCCGCGTACTTTGCACACGGCGCGATTGCGGCGAGATACCGGTTTTCGCAGCTGGACGAAGATGAGCGGCGCCACGCTCAAGCATACTCACGACAGCATCGCGCAGGTTATCGACGATGCTTAAAGTACTCTTGGCGGGCTTGGGTGTACGCGGGCGGCATTGGGCGCAAGTGATCGAACGCTCCGAACGAGCTGAATTGCTCGCTTTTGTGGATCCGTCAGCCGATGCGCGAGCGCGCGCTGTCGTCAAATTCGGCGAGCGGCCTGTCTTCGCCAGTGTCATGGCAGCGCTGGATTCGCTGGATGATGTTGAGGCGCTGGTGCTGGCGAATCCGCCGATGGGGCGCGAAGGCATTGTACGAGCGGCGAGCGCGCGAAAGCTGCCGATGCTGATCGAAAAGCCGCTTGCGCTGAGTCTAGCGGAAGCGGCGAAACTTTTACAGATCGCCGAGTCAGCCGGCGTGTCCCTGATGGTCGGGTTGAATTTTCGCTACCTGGCGGTGACGCAGGCGACGAAGCGCTTGCTGGCGGAAAACACAGTTGGGCGTCCTGAATTCGCGCGTTTCACCTACGAACGCTGGCGTGATGGGCGGCGTCCCGATCTCAACGATTATCCGCTGACCATGGATCATCCGATGCTCTGGGAGCAGTCGATCCACCACTTCGACCTAATGCGTTATGTCTATGGTCAGGAACCAGTGCATTTGCAATGCGAGACTTGGAATCCCTCCTGGAGTATGTACGCCGGCGACTGCAATGTCTCGGCGCTGATCGACTTCGATGGCGGACTGCGGGTGAATTATCAGGGAACTTGGCAGGGCAATTGGGTGGCGCCCGCCTTCGAATGGCGCACCGACTGCACCGGCGGTATCATCTCGCAGCAGGAAGAATTCGGCGCGCTATACTACGCCAGACGCGATGAGACCGAACTGACCGCGGTGCCACTGACGCCACATGAGCGCTGGATCAGCGAAACACGGGCGCTCTTCGCCGTCTTTGTCGATCATGTCGTCGATGGAACGGCGCTGCAATGCAGTGGTCGCGACCATCTAATGTCGCTGGCGATGCTGGAGGCATGCATCCGGTCGAACGCGTTGGGCAGCGGCGTCTTAATCCGCGATGTCCTCTACGGCGCCGTGAAATTGTAAGTCTTGTCCGCTACTGAAAAAAGCCCGTGACTGGCACGGATTTACCCCATCCCCGGCCCTTCCCCAGTGAACTAGGGAAGGGCGACTCGACGGCAAATTTGGGAGATTCGAGTGCTGTATCTGCGAGAAAACTGAGCGACCGTATTCGCGGCGCAAGTGCTCCCCCTTCCCTAGCTTACTCTGAGGACAGGACAGTTTTTCGGTGGGTAGAATATCGTCGCATATTCTGTATTTTCTTGGGCTTTTTCGGGCGACCCAATGGGTCGCCCCTACAATTTTCGCCTAGTTTGATGCTTTAGAATTTTGCGCTGTCGCTTAGATTTCCAATCTTATTGAACCTGTCCTGTCCTCAATAGCTTGCTGGGGAAGGGGGTTGGGGGGATGGGGTGAAAAAAGCGCGTTAAAATTACTGAGTAGCGAACAAGCGTCGTAGGAACGACATGTTTGTCGCCCTAATGCCGTCCACCAGCACATGACGCAGAACTGCGCGCATTTGCCAAATAGCTACGAAGGATTAAGCATGAGCGAAACATTCGTCGGCATACAGATAGGCGCGATCAGCTTCGTCGATGAAGGCGTCGAGGAGGTCCTCGACATCTTGCAGGAGAAAGCCGGCGTCAACGCGTTGATGATATCGGCGTTGAGCTGGAGCATCGGCAACGCCGGGCGCGCCGCCTTCGGCTTTCCCGATCACGGCCTGAGCGAAAGCGATAACCTTCGTGGCGGCGCCTTCTTTGAACCGGACCCGCGCTATTACAGCAAGACCTTCATGAAGCAATTCGCCGCGCCCGATGAGCTTTACATCGGTTTCGATGCGCTGGCGGATGTCATACCGGCGGCGCGCCAGCGCGGCATGCATGTTTACACCTACTACTGCGAAACATCCAGCTCGGCGATCCGATCGATTTGGCAGCCGGGCTTTCAGCACTTCCTCGATCGCGATCATCGAGGGCGAATGGCGTCCCGTCCCTCGCTGCTGAACCCGGATTACAAGACTTTCTGGCATTCGGTTTTCTCCGATTGGCTGAATAATCATGACCTTCGCGGCATCATGTGGGGCATCGAGCGGCAGAGCCCTTTGATGGACATCTTCCGCGGTGATACCTCAACCGGCTATGATGATTATTATGTAGCCGAAGCCCGCGCTCGTGGCATTGATGCCGAGCGCGCGATCGCCGGATACTGCGCGATAGAAGACTTGCTGCAGCGAGTGCGCAAGGGAGAAAAGCCGAAGGAGGGCGTTTTCGTCCTGCTGCTGCGGCAGTTGCTGCGTTATCCCGAAGTCCTGCTTTGGGAGCGGATGTGGCTGGAATCGCACCATGCCTTTTACCGCGAGCTTTCTGGATTGGTGAAATTCTTCGACCCGAGTTACGAATTCGGCATCGGCATTTGGCAAGTGATCAACACCTACAATCCCTACTTGAGAGCGCAATATGATCAAGCGGAGTACGCGCCCTACGCCGACTGGTTCAAGCCGGTGCTGTATCATACGCCGGCCGGGGCGCGCTTCGCCGAATTTGCCGCCTCCTGGCATGCGGGCGTCTTGGCTGACGCATCGCCCGATGGCGCTTATGACGCGCTGGCGACCGTGCTTGGCTTGGATGATTTCATCTCGCCGCGAGCGGAAGGGGCGATGGCTGGTTTCAAACCGGCCTACGTCAAAGAATGGACTGCGCGCCTGATCGAAGAAACGGGCAAGCCCGTCTACCCGGGGATCGGCGTTGGCGTCGGGCATCCCGGCAAGAGCAAGGAAATCACACCGACAGAGATCCGCGACGGCGTTCACGCCGGCTTTGATGGCGGCGCTGCTGGCCTCATGATCTCGCGCAATTATTCGGAAGCGGAATTGCGCAATCTCGCGGCGGTGGGAGATGCCTTGCGCGAACGAGGATTGCTATAGGAGGCAGCGATGACGATACGAGTGGGAATAATTGGAGCGAGCTTCGCGCGCGCGGCCTATTTGCCAGCGCTGCGGACGATAGACGATGTAGAGTTGGTGGCAATCGCGAGCGCCCGGCTATTAAGCGCGCAGTCGGCTGCGGACCAATTCAATATCTCGCATGTCTATGACGACTGGCGAAGGATGATCGGTGAGCACGAATTTGACCTGGTTTGCATCGCGACGCCGACTGTATTCCACGCGCCGATGACGCTGGCGGCATTGAACGCAGGCGCGCACGTGCTCTGCGAAAAGCCGATGGCGATGAGCCGCGACGAATCGGCCGAGATGCTGGAACTGGCTGAAGCGTCGGGCTTGCTGCATATCATCGGCCACGAGCTGCGTTTCAATCCCAACCGGCGCAAGATCAAATCGCTAATCGACAGCGGCGCAATCGGCGACGTACGCTACCTGAACATCCATAACGCCTCCTCCACTTGGGGCGATCGGGCATGGCGTGGAGCCGGAGACTGGTTGCTGCGCGACGATATGGGTGGCGGACGGCTGGGCGCCAGCGGCTCGCATATGATTGACTTGCTGCGCTTTTGGTTGGGTGATATCGGCGCTGTTTGCGGGCAGGTAGCGACCATGGCGCCCGAGCGCTTCGACAAGGATACCGGCGCGCCCTGGCGTGCGACTGCGGATGACCATTTCGGCTTTATGGCGGAGATGCGGAATGGCGTACTTTGCTCGGTAACGGTGGGTTTCGCAGGCAGCTGCGGCAGCGGCAGTCGGAAGGAGATATTTGGCAGCGAAGGCGTGGTCATGCTGGCGGAAAGCGACGACAAGCTGCTGGTGGCGCGTGCTGGCGAGGATTTCGAAGACATGAGCTTGCCCGATCGCAATGCCGATCTAGCGGGCATCGGAACGGGAATATGGAATGTTTCCTTTGTGGCGCTCATGCAGGAATTAACAGGCGCAATTCGCGAGAAGCGTCAGTTGGCTCGGGGCGCGACCTTTGAAGATGGTCATCAATGTCAAATCGCTTTGGACGCGGTCAGGCAGAGCAGCCGAGAGCGGCGCTGGGTGACGCTGTAAAGGCATTCATGATTCCGCCGATTCGCAATGCTATAATAGTTTCGCACTAAGTGGGACGAGGACGAATCATGGTAATCGAGCGCGTCCGCCAGATGAGCGTCGAAGAATTCCTGGACTTTGCGGAACAGAGCGAGGATTGGTATGAGTACTACGACGGCAAGCTACATCGTATGACTAGTACGAAATTCAATCACAATGTCATAAGTCACAACCTGGGCCTCTCGCTAGGGATTCGGCTTGCGAACACAGATTGTCAAGTCCTTGGTGCTGGACAGGGCGTTAGAGCTGGCGAGGACAGTTACCTTATTCCGGATTTATCCGTCGTATGTGGCCAAGCGGAAACGGAAGTGGATACGCGCATTTTACTCAATCCAATGCTGGTGGCCGAAGTAACGTCGCCGTCTTCAATTGACCATGACCGAGTCGTAAAGCGCGATCTGTATGAGGCTGTTGAATCGATTCAAGCCTATTTGATTGTCGAACAGGACCGTCGATGGGTCGAGCTGTACACCCGCAGCGAAACGGGCTGGCATTTGCAGACCTTCTCCCAGTCTGACGACGAGATCCCACTGGAAGCGCTGAATTGCAACCTGTCGCTGCGTGACATTTGTCGCAATGTAGAATTTGAATCTGGAGATTTATCAAGCGCGAATGAAGGTGAAGGAAGCGTTTAAGTCGGGGGATGCGAACCTGACTTACACCATACTCGGCAAAGCGCCAGGGCGGGGAGCTTTGCGGACAACCTAGATCTGTGAAGTTTGCCACACCACTGCGAGTCTTTTACCCGAACGTTTGACCGGCGGTAATATAATGGTTTCAGATTGAGTAGCGCGAGGACGAATCATGGTAATTGAGCGCCTCCGCCAGATGAGCATCGAAGAATTCCTCGATTTTGCGGAGAGAAGCGAATACCGCTATGAATACATTGATGGCGAGCCAATTAAGATGACTGGTGGAAAACTGAATCATTTTGACGTCATCTCGAATATGCTGTTTGAACTCCGGCTTCTGCTGGCCGAAACCGATTGCCGGACGCTGCCAAACGGCGTGCTTGTCAAAGTTGGGGACGCGAGCCTCGTGTCCCCCGACGTGATTGTCGTCTGCGGCGAGCCTGATACAGAGTCCAATACCCGCATTCTGCTCAATCCGATTCTCGTCGCGGAAGTCATTTCGCCGTCTTCGGCTGATCATGACCGAGTTGTAAAGCGCGATTTGTATGAGGCCGTTGAATCGATTCAAGCCTATCTGATTGTCGAACAGGACCGTCGATGGGTCGAGCTGTACACCCGCAGCGAAACGGGCTGGCATTTGCAGACCTTCTCCCAGTCTGACGACGAGATCCCACTGGAAGCGCTGAATTGCAACCTGTCGCTGCGTGACATTTATCGCAATGTAGAATTTGAATCTGGAGATTTATCAAGCGCGAATGAAGGTGAAAGAAGCGTTTAAGTCGGGGGATGCGAACCTGACTTACACTATACTAGGCAAAGCGCCAGGGCGGGGAGCTTTGCGGACAACCTAGATCTGTGAAGTTTGCCACACCACTGCGAGTCTTTTACCCGAACGTTTGACCGGCGATAATATAATGGTTTCAGATTGAGTAGCGCGAGGACGAATCATGGTAATTGAGCGCGTCCGCCAGATGAGCATCGAAGAATTCCTCGATTTTGCGGAGAGAAGCGAATACCGCTATGAATACATTGATGGCGAGCCAATAAAGATGACCGGTGGAAAACTGAATCATTTTCTGATCATAGCAAACGTCATGAACGCGATCGCGAATTTTCCTGCTGAGCGAGATTTTCATGTGCTTGGCAGTGGCATGCTTGTGAGAGTTGGAGAATCCAGCTTGGTGGCGCCCGACGTCAGCGTAATCGCTGGCGAGCCCGAGACGGAAGCCGATACCCGCATTCTGCTCAATCCGATTCTCGTCGTGGAGGTTATTTCGCCGTCTTCAGTTGATCACGACCGTGTCGTAAAGAGGGATTTCTACTATTCGGTCGATTCGATTCAAGCATATTTGATTGTCGAGCAGCACCGACCATTCGTCGAGCTTTACACGCGCGCCGAGACGGGCTGGCGCCTGCAAGCCTTTTCCCGGTTGGACGATGAAATTCCGCTTGAGGCGCTAGGTTGTCGGATTCCGCTGCAAGACATTTACCGGAACATCAATTTCGATGATGAGTCGGCTGCGCATGTGAGCGATAAGGACGGGGATTGAGCGGGGCTTTTCTCCCGTATACTCTGGCAAGCGTAGAGTGGTATAGGACATAAGATGGTCGTTGAGCAGGTTCGCCAGATGAGCGTCGAAGAATTCCTGGACTTCGCTGAGAGCCGTGAGGAGTGGTATGAATACATTGACGGCGAGTTGTATCCGATGACCACGCCCACATTTAGACATAACATCATTTTCAACAACATCGCGTTTGGTCTAAGGATTCTTCTGGCTGGAAAGAATTGCCAGGCGCTTGGCATGGGTCAGTGGGTGCGTACTAGTGAAACAACGATCCTCATACCAGATGTGTGCGTTGTCTGTGAAGAACCGTTGCTCGAAACCGATACCCGAATCTTGCGGAACCCGGTCCTGGTCGGCGAGGTCACATCGCCGAGTACTGCCAGCATTGACCGCGGCGCCAAGCGAGACTATTACTATGATGTGCCGTCTATAGAAATCTATCTCGTTGTCGATCAACAGCGGTTTTTTGTGGAGTTGCATACCCGGGACGACAGCGGTTGGCGGATTGAATCGTACTCCAACATTGATGACGAATTGCCGCTCGAAGCGCTGAATGGCAGTCTGTCCTTGCGTGACATCTATCGCAATGTCGAATTCGGGAGTGAAGCGGAAACGATTGATTCTGACGAATAAACAGAAAGAGGGCGATTATCGAACCGCCCTCTCTTCATTTGCCCTGACATCGGTCCGCTAGATGCCGCCGGGGCCGAGAAGCGTTACATCCTACTCGGCTTCAATCAGCGTGACCTCGCCAAGCGTCTCCAACTGCTCCTGGATCGCGCTGGCGTCGCCAACCACGACGATGATGAAGTCTTCGGGGTGGATATAGGTGTTGGCGATTTCCAAGACATCGTCGGTTGTGACATCCTTGATATGGCCCAGCCACTTGTTGAGCCGGTCCAGTTCGACGCCACGGATCTTGTAGGACGCCACCGCCTCGACGAAGTCCTGGTAAGTTTCGAGCCCGAATACCCATTCGCCGACGATCCCATCGCGCGCGTCGTTGAGTTCCTCGTCAGTGAGCGGCTCGGTTTGGATGCGTTCGATCTCCATGAAGACTTCCTCTAGCGCCGGGGCGATGACATCATTGCGCACATCGGCCGAGACTCGGAAGTAGCCCATATCGGCCGGGTAGCTGAAACCGGAGCCGATGCTGTAGGTGTAGCCCTTTTCTTCGCGGATGTTCTGCACCAAGCGCGAGGAGAAAGTGCCGCCCAATACGTGGTTCAGCACGCGCGCCGGGAAGTAATCGAGGCTGGCGCCCTGAATGCCGATATTACCGATTCGGAAGGTCGCCTGCGTGCTGCCCGGGCGATCCACCAGCAGAATTTGCTGTCCGCTGTTATCCGGCAAGGTCGGGTGGGTAATTGCGTCGGCGCTTCCTTCCCAATCGGCAAAGTGTTGTTCAGCGTAAGCGAGACCTTCTTCGGTTGTGATGGCGCCGGCGATGATCAGCACGGCGTTATCCGGCATGCTGCGCGACTCATAGAAGGCGACGATGTCGTCGCGTGTGATGGCTTCCAGCGATTCTTCGGTGTACAGATTTCCGTAGCCATGTTCGCTGCTGTAGAGCCGATTGTCAAATATGCGGCGGGCGACGAATCCGGGTTGCGCCATACCTGCTTCCAGGCTGCTGATCCATTCCGTCCGCTCGCGTTCGAATTCATTCTCGGGGAAGTTGGCATTGAGCGTCATATCGGCGAGCAGATCGAAAGCCAGTTCAGCATCTTCAATCAAGGCAAATACGCCAAGCTGCAGATAGTCGCTGCTGCCAACACTGCCGACAGCGCCGCCGACCTGTTCGATCGCGCCGGCGATGTCTTGGGCGCTGCGGGTTTCCGTGCCGCGGGAGATCAAGTATCCGGTGATGCCCGCCGTACCGGCCAGGTCCGTCGGCTGGGCGGTTGAGCCGCCGGCGAGGTAGACATCCAGCGAGATGATGGGCATGTTTGGCTGCTCTATCACCACCACTTCCAAGCCGTTGTCCAAAACGTTCTCGGTGATATTGGGGAAGTTGAACTCGTTTGAGTCCAGGGGCGGCGGCGGTTCATCCTGTTCGATGACGTAACGATAATCCGGTTCATGTTCGACTACGTCTTCGGCAGCGTAGGGTTCTACCGGAGGCGGCGCTTCGGCATCGGTTTCGACGACATTGAAGACATGGCGATCGGATTCTTCCAGGTATTCAAGCGCCACCCGCTGGATATCCTCGCTGGTGACCGCCTGGTAGCGATTGATGCCGGTGAACAGCGCCTGCGGATCGCCAGTATAGTAGTTGACGCTTTGTACGCTTTCCGCCAAGCCCAGCGCCGTTTCCAAACCCAAAATGTTCCGGCTCCGTATACCGGCGATGACTTTGTCCAGTTCTTCCTGCGGCACGCCTTCGTCGATGATCTTCTGAAGCTCCTCGTAGGAGGCTTCTTCAAGTTCCGCCAGATCGACGCCGACATTGCCGAGCAGGATGAAGGCAAAATAGCCGGGACCGCGGTTGCCGTCTATCCAGGCGTCCGCTTGCAACGCTTTGCCGGTATCGACCAGTCGCTTCGCCAGGCGGCTGGAATCGCCGACGCTCAGAACGCGCGAAAGTACGCTAAGCGCTGGGTAGTCCTCATGCACCAGTGGCGGAATCTCGTAAGCGACCAGAAGCGCCGGCAGGTTGATAAAGGGATCTTCGATAGTGATGAATTCGGCATCCTCTTGGTCAACCGGCACAAATTCCGGCAGCGCAGGCGGGTCGTCGCCGCGCGGGATGGGACCGAAGAGGTCTTCAATCATCGCCTTCGTGACTTCAAAGTCAATGTCGCCGGCGACGACCAGGGTGGCGTTGTTCGGGAGGTAGTAGGTTCGGTGGAAGTCAATGACATCTTCAATTTGCGCTGCATTGACATCGTCAATGTTGCCGATGGCGGGCCGCTTATAGGGCTCGTAGGAATAGGGCACGGTGATCAGCGCTTTCACCGCCGTGCCATAGGGTCGGTTGTCATAACTCCGTTGCAGCTCCTCAATGACGATGGCGCGCTGATTATCGAGATTCTCCTGCGTAACGTCCAAGCCGGCCATGCGATCGGCTTCTATCCAGAGTGCCAGGGGCAGTTGATGCGAAGGAACAGTGTCGTAGTAGACGGTGTAATCGTTGTTGACATAGGCGTTGGACGATCCGCCAACCGGCTCCAGCAATTGATCCATGCCGTTGTTGGGAATATGTGGCGAGCCTTCAAACATCATGTGTTCAAAGAGATGGGCGAATCCGCTCTTGCCTGCCGGATCGTTGGCGCTGCCCACTCTATACCAGATATCCACCGCAACCGTTGGCGCTGTGGTATCGCGGACCAAGATTACTTCCAAGCCGTTGTCCAGCCAGTAGTGCTCCAGATCAAGCGACTGTTCCGCCTCGGCAAAACTAAGCCCGCTGACCAGCAGCAGGACGAGGATTATCAGCATACGACGCTTCATTTGTACCTGTCTCCTTTCGATGTCCAATTTCACTGTATCATGAAAGACGGCAGTTACAAAGTCGTTACACCGTTGTTAATGGTCTGTAAAACTCAGGTGGGTATAGTCAGCGAGTCCAGATCGCGCGGATAGTAAGTCAGCATTTCCGCGCCGCTCTCGGTCACGAGCACGGTATCCGAATGCCGAAATCCGCCGAGCTCCGGCACGTACAGACCTGGTTCTACGGTGAAGACCATGCCGGCTTTAATCGGGGTGTCATCGCCAATGTCGAGGAAGGGTCCCTCGTGATAACGCAAGCCGATCGTATGGCCGCTGTGGTGTTTCCAGCAGGGCATCAAGTCATGCGCAGCGAAATAGGCGCGGACTTCGCGATCGACGGCGCTGCAGGGCTTGCCCGGTTCAAGCGCTTCCATGGCGATCGTCTGCAGGTTGAGCATGTGCTCGAAGAAACGCTTCTGCTCGTCTGATGGCGGCCCGAGGATCATCGTCCGCTCCAACTCGCTGACATAGCCCCAAACAGCCGCGCTCGCGCCAGTAACCAGAACATCGCCCGCCTGAAACTTGATGTTGCTGGTCAAGGCGTGGGGGATGGCGGCGTTTCGGCCGATCTGCCCGCGATATCCCGCCATCGCGCCGTTGAACCAGGCGCTGTTGCCGCGCCAAATTGGGCCAATGGTCTCCAGCATCATCAGCGTCGCTTCATCGCTGGCGCGCTGTGAAACCTCGACTTCGCCGATGTCGACTTTGGTGTATTTCTGCAGCAGCATATGCGCCAGGTTGCCCCACTTGCAGCTCTCCTTCAGCAAAGCGATTTCGGCGTCCGACTTGACCATCATTTGGTCTTCGATCGGCGCGCGGCAGTTGATGACCTCGCTGTCAGTCAGCTTCGAGAGCGGTTCGCCGCGATAACCGAAGATCCAGGGGTAGCCGTCACTGTCGGCGCCGATTCTGCCATCAATGCCCATGTCGTCAAGCAGATCAACCAGCACGTTCATCGGATGGTTGAGGTCGGGATATTCGGGATAATGGGCGACGCGGTCGATGATGGACATTGACTCGGCGTGTTCCAGTTCCAAGCGCGGGACGAAGAGGGCGCGTTCGCCGGCACGGCTTACCGCGTATGCCATCGGGCGTTCGGTCGGGATAAAGGCGAAACCAGTGTAGTATTTGATGTAGTCGGCATCGAAGAGGACGATGCCGCTGACGCCGAGCTGGTCAATGAATTCGAGAAGGCGCTCGTTGCGCAGCGCGTATTCGGCATCGCTGATTTTGAGTTGGGTCGCGGTGAGGGGCATGGCTTGCCTCCGCAGCTGATCATACGTTTGCGAAGGATTATAGCGTGGGCGCTTTAAGCGCCAAAAGCTAGTTGTGGATGGCGGGAATATCAGGCGAACAGCTGGGCGAGCTTAATCTCTAATCCGGGCAAGACATCTTCGCCCGAGAGCGCGCCGTCTTCGGCAACAAACTCGTGTTCGACCTCTCCATTTGCATCAAGCCGGCAGACTTCTACGCCCCTCCGGTCGGGAATGACGATCCAGACCAGTTGCGTTTCGCGCAGCAGATAGATCGCGGCTTTTTGCCTCAATTCCGCTAACGTATTGCTCGGAGATTTGATCTCGACGGCAAGATCGGGCATCGTCGGCGCCCATTTCTTATGAGGACGCGCCCCCGGGCGGGCGGTGCGTCTGAAGGCGACATCTGGACCCAAAACGGTGTGGCGATCGTCGATCGAGTAATAGCCAGTGTCGACAGCTGGAATGCCTAACTTTCGCTGCGGGTCAAAGAGGCGGAAATGGAGATAAATCTCGCCGGCAATATATCCATGCTCTTCGCCTGGCTGTGGCATCTCGATGACTTCTCCATTGATTAGCTCAAAGCGTCTGTCGGCGTTTTCCGGCTGGCAAACAAAATGCCAAAACGCGTCAACGTCGTAAACGCGCTGTTGTACCGCCATTGCCGCCTCCACGTCACATACTAACGTTAGCGCAATCATACCACGCGGCGATTTGCGTCTCAAAATACATGGACGGTTATAAGCAAAGGGCGAGTCACCGCCTCGCCCCTACACATTCCATGATTGATGGCGTCAGTTTACAGCACCGGCGCCCCAGCCGCCCGCGGGATGAACCGACCAGCGCCATTGCGGCCCAGCCACTGATCGCCATCGACCAGTTTCACCCCGCGCTGATAAACCTGCGCCGGAACGCCTTTGATCGTCATGCCTTCGTAGCAGTTGTAGTCGACGCGCATGTGGTGAGTCTCGGCGCTGATGGTATGTTCCTTCTCGGGGTCCCAGACCAGAATGTCGGCGTCCGAGCCGACGGCGATCGTGCCTTTGCGCGGATACATGCCGAAGATCTTGGCTGGATTGGTGCAGCAGAGCTCGACGAAACGCGTCGGCAATAGCCGGCCGCTGTTCACGCCCGAATCCCACATGACCATCATGCGGTCTTCCAAGCCCGGCATGCCATTGGGGATCTTGGCGAAGTTGCCGATGCCCAATTCTTTGCCCGGGCGGCGATACGATGGATCCTGCTTCTCGTAGCCGACCCAATCGGATCCGCCGGTCCGCTCGTTCCATTCCTGCCAGGGACCGTGCCCGCCGTCAAACCAAAAATCGCAATGGTCAGTGCTGACGATTTGCAGCGAACCGTCGCGCACCGCCCCCCACAACACGTCGTGATCATGCTTGCTGCGGATCGGCGGCGAGCAGACGTATTTGCTGCCTTCAAAGCCGGGCGCGCCCAGGTGCTCGTCGACAGTCAGGAAGAAGTACTGCACGCAGGTCTCGCCCATCACCGGGTAACCCAGCGCGCGACCACGCCGAATCGCCTCGACTGCTTGTTCACAGGTCACGTGCACCACATAAAGCGGGCAGCCGGTCAAGCCCGACATGACGACGGCGCGGTTGGTCGCTTCGCCTTCGATCTCCGGCGGACGCGACGAGGCATGCCAAACCGGGTCGGTCTTGCCCGCCGCCAACAACGCCGGCGTCAGCGCCGCTTCCACATCGCCATTCTCGGCGTGCACCATGACGATCATGCCGTTATCCGCCGCCACTCGCATGGTATTGAAGAGCGTGGCGTCATCAATCATGAAGACATTCTTATAAGCCATGAACAGTTTGAGGCTGGTGATGCCTTCGTCAAGCATCGTCGGAATCTCTTGCATGACGGCGTCATTGAGATCGGTAACCGCCATGTGGAAGGCGTAATCAATCTGGGCGATATCGCGCGATTTCGCCCACCAGGTCTCCAGCCCGTCATGCAAGCTGCCGCCGATCGGCTGGACGACGAAATCAATATGGGTGGTTGTGCCGCCGAATGCGGCCGCCATATGCCCGACATCAAAATCGTCATTGCTGATTGTGCCGCCGAAGGGCAGGTCGAGGTGGGTATGCACATCGATGCCGCCCGGCATCAGATACTTGCCTGCGCAATCGACGACATCATGTACCCCGGGGTCGAGGTTCTGCCCGATCAGCGTGATGACTTCGCCCTCGACCAGGACATCAGCGCTCACCATGTCGCTGGCAGTGATGATGGTTCCGTTTTTGAATAGGGTTCCCATGAGTTTCTCCTTTAGCCAACCGGCGAGCAGATCGTTACTCAGTATTCGGCTGTCATGCGCTATTTCTTTTAGTGTCAAAACTCGATGCCGGCGTAGATTTCCGCTAGTGGCAAGTCGCAATTCAAGATCATCAGCGGCACCGTCGCCTCCAGGTCGCGGTATTCGCGCTGCTGCCAGGCATCGTCCTGGCGTTCGTACAATTCTACATTCACCCGATCTTGGTCGATAATAAGATAAATCCGCAATGAGGCGATGCTCTGGTAGTAATTCAGCTTCTCGCCGCGGTCGCGTCCGACAGAAGACGGCGAGGTGACTTTCCCTACCAACGTGGGATTCCACAAGTTTACAGCCCGTTCATCTGTCACCGGTTCGCCGCAGACGACGCTGAAGTCGGGATAGAGGTAGCGGGTCGGGCTGACGCGGTTACGCATATCGCTGCTAATGACGCGGCAATCACTCCCTTTCACGCGCTGCCAAAGCGCGCCACTGGCGTTTGCCATGATAAATCCGTGGTAGAGCGTACCGCCGGCCAATTCGATCACCTCGCCGTCTATGTATTCGTATCTGAGATCGGTGGATTCATCAAAGGCAATGTATTCTTCGACCGTCATTTGGCGGATGCCGTCGATTGCCATAGTAGGTCCTCACGCGCATGCTGCAAGCGATATTATATCATTCCCCTCACCAATGCTTTGGAGAGGCGTTAGCGGAACACAGGGATGATCGGTACAGAGCATTCGTCTGTCATGCGCTATTTCTTTTAGTGTCAAAACTCGATGCCGGCGTAGATTTCCGCTAGTGGCAAGTCGCAATCCAGCGCTGGTAGCGGGATTATGGCGTCCAAGCCGGCGTATTCCTGTGACTGCCAGTTGTCGCCTAGACGCGAATCCGCTTCGACGTGGGCTTCGAATTGCTCGATAACCAGGTAGACCTGAAGCGAGGGAATGCTTCGGTACTGTTCGCGCTTGAAGCCGCGGTCTCGGGCGGCTGTCGCGGGTGAGATTACTTCCGCGACCAGCGTGGGGTTAAACAAGTTTATCGCGCCTTCATCAAGCTCCGGTTCGCCGCGGACGATGCTCAGGTCTGGATAAAGATAGCGCGTTGGACTGACGCTGTTGCGCATGGCGCTGCTGTAAAAGTGAAAGTTACCGCCTCTCAGTCGCAGCTGCAGCGCGAATCCGACGTTCAACATTATTTCCGCGTGATAAGCTGTCCCGCCGGTCATCGGATATACCTCGCCATCAATGTATTCATTCTTGTATTCGCTGGCTTCGTCGAAAGCGAAGTATTCTTCGACCGTCATTTGGCGGATGCTGTCGATTGCCATGGTTTGCCTTCCTGAGTCCGGTGACACTAAACGAGCCTGGCGATTTCAGTATAACCAACAAACTGACGAATATCTGAAATCGATTAATTGCAGTCGACGGGCGACCTGATAGGGCAGGTAGACACCGCCCGTCGGTCACCGCTACAACTTCTGCTTGCGTGAGTCATTTGAAAGCCGGAATGATCTTCTCTCCGTATTCGGCCACGATGCGCTCTTCCTCGCCGCACATCAAGTAGATATTAAATTGCGTCACGCCGGCCGCTTCCAGCTGCTTCAGCTTGGCGATGTGGGCATCGACGCTGCCCAGGATGCCAAAGGCATCGACGATTTCCTCGCTGATGAAATCAAGGTGATCGGCGTCTTTGTCCGCGTGTTCCTTGTAATCGTAGCCCTTGCGCCCCTCAATATAAGCGGTCAAGAAGCTCGGGATATCGGGGCTGGCCATGCCATAGCGCTCGACGATGTCGGCGACATGATTGCCCACCATCGCCGGGAACCATCGCGTCTGCTCGCGCGCCACCTTTATATCGCCCACCCAGACCGGCGCCGCCGACATGATCTGATAATCGGACATATCTTTGCCGTCGGCTTTGCCGCCAGCGATCGCTTGCTCGCTGAACCACTTGACCAAGCCGGGATCGGCCAGCTGAATAACCAAGCCATCGCCGCTGCGTCCGGCGCCCGCCAGCGCCTTGGGTCCATAGGCGGCGATCCAGATCGGCAGCTCATAGCCATTCGCCCAAGGGAACTGCGCAGAGGTGTCGTCATAGGCGACCTCATCGCCGCGCACCAGCCCGCGCAGCGCATCGGCGAAGCGCTCCATATTGGCGACCGTCATCGGCTTCTTGCCCAACATGCGCCGCGAGCTGTCGCCGCGGCCGATGCCAACTTCAATGCGATTGCCGCTTTGGACAGCCAGGGTGGCGTACATGCTGCCGGCCACGGACCATTCGCGCACGCCCGGATTGGTCACCAGCGGACCGAATATCATGTCGTCCGTATGCCCCATACAAAGCGCCATCGTCAAGTAGCACTCGCGCCATAAGACGTGCGAGTCGAAGAACCAGCCATATTTGAAGCCGGCGACTTCCGCCTGTTTGCAGAGCGCCACCGTCCGTTTGGGCGAAATATCGCCTTTGAAAGTGATGCCGAAATCCATTGTTAAACTCCTGAAAAGCAGATTCTGATTTTTTCGGCGGGCGATTCACAGAATCGCCCCTACATGATGCGGGTTTGGCGACGCCTTTAATTTGTTGACACCGTGTCCTGCACCAACTCCCCGTATTGATCCGGTCTGCGGTTGAAATAAAAATGCCAGGTATCGCGAACCTCCTGGATCACGTCGAGATCGAGATCGCGCACGATCAGTTCTTCAGCGTAGGCGCTGCCCAGATCGCCAATGAACTGTCCCTTGGGATCGCAGAAGTAGCTCTCTCCGTAGAAATCGTCATCGCCATGCTCTTCGATGCCGACGCGATTGATGGTGCCTACGTAGTAGGTGTTGAAGATGGCGTGCGAGGTTTGCTCAATCCGCCAGAGATGCTGGCTCAAGCCGCGCGATGTCGCCGACGGAATGAAGACCATCTCGGCGCCATTCAAGCCGAGGGCGCGCGCCCCTTCGGGGAAGTGCCGGTCGTGGCAGATATAGACGCCCACTTTGCCAACGGCGGTATCAAAGACGGGATAGCCGAGATTGCCCGGGCGGAAATAAAACTTTTCCCAAAAGCCGGGCAAATGCGGGATATGCGTCTTGCGGTATTTGCCCAGGTAGCTGCCATCGGCGTCGATTACGGCGGCCGTGTTGTAATAGACGCCGACGCCATCACGCTCATAAAGCGGCACGATAAGGACCATATTGACCTCGGCCGCCAATTGGCAGAAGCGCTGTGTGGTCGGTCCTTCGGGAATTTCTTCGGTGAATGCGAAGAACTGCGGGTCTTGCACCTGGCAAAAATAGGGACCGTAAAAGAGTTCTTGGTAGCACATGATCTGCGCGCCCTGGACAGCCGCCTGGCGCGTGTAGTCGATGTGCTTTTGAATCATGGATTCCTTGTCGCCGGTCCAGGTGGCTTGCAGAAGCGCGGCGCGCACAATTCGGCTGTCGGTCATGGAGGTGTCCTTTCGCGATTTTGGCATTTAGAGATATTCGAAACGGTTTACCATCATGTCTGCTGTGTAGTGCTCAGCCATTGATGCGAGACTTTTAACTACATAACCGATTTCAGAATGCTTGTGTACAAAATAGGCGATACCCGCGTGTAGGATGCCTGACTTGGCAATGTCAACGAAATGCTTGTCATAGGTGCACATTACGCGACCCACTGATGTAGCATACTCAAGAAGCACCACATCGTCTTCTCCAGGTGGGTGGGTTTCATGCGCAGTAATCACGTCGATGCCGCGCCTACTAAGTTGCTCGGCAACCGCAGTTTCCATGTTTGCGTCAAGGAAAAATCGAATTTTCTGGTTTGCCAAAACCTTCGGCCTTAAGTTCCTCACCTATACGAATGTCTTCGCGAATGTCCGCATCAATCTCAGCCTTGTGTTCGTGATAATAGGCCAGGGCTGTATACACTTGGGCAAGTGTGAGTTTGAAGCTTTCCGCGATTTGCTCAGGGTCACGGTTGCCATAACGTTGAAGACGCACTATATCAAGTACACGTATGCCCGTGCCGACGATGCATGGGTGGCCGTCGCGAATCTTCGGATCACGATAGATCAACTCTATTTTTTCTAACGTTCGCATGGGACTCTCCATATCCGTCATTTGCGCTGCAACAATGAAAGGAATATTCTCGTCCAGAAAAAGGTTGAGCTTAGGCGGGAACAAGCCCAGCCTCCTGCTGCTTCTTCAGATAGCGCTCATATTCGATTTCAGCGTCAATCTCAGTAGGACGCTCATGATAGTAAGCCAATGCGCCGAAGACTTGTCCGAGCGATAGGTCATATTTTTCAGCGATTCGTTCCGGATATTTTTCTCTGTAGCGCCAGGCCACGATTACATTGGCGACGCGGACTGATGTGCCGTCAATGCAGGGGCTGCCAAAGTGGCGATCGGTGTCGCGGCTGATTAAATGCAGGCTTTCAATAACCGGCTCGACCAACTCGATTGGCGGTAGCCATGACGCCCAGGCGGCCTCCGGTCCTTGCGTGTCCAAGAGCTCGCTGAAACGGCGATCGGCGGCGATTTCTTCGTCGATTTCGGACTGATTCTCATAATAGTAGGCCAGCGCAGCGTAGACCTGCGGCAGCGTGGCGGCATAACGTTGGGCGATTGTTTCGGGGCTGGGGTAATGCTCTTCATCGAGATAGTCCGCCACGATGAATTTTACTTTGAGCCCTCGACCGATCAGTGTGGCTCGTCCGCCGCGACAGCCGGGCCGGCGCCAGATTAGGTTGATGCTTTCTATCGTCTTTATGACACTCTCCGCGCGTGGGCGACTCACAGAGTCGCTCCTACAACACTTATACTCCATGCTCCCTGCCGCAGCGCTCCAGCGCCCGCTGCGCCGCCCGCACGTTGATCTTTGGCGCCGCGTCACGATAGAATCGCGCTGCTATCCGAGCGGCCGCCGCTTCACCATCCGCCGAGCTGTCGCTCAGATCAAGCGCGTAATCCTCCGCATCCAAACCGGCGATCGGCTCGAGCGTGATCTCCACCACGTTCTCGCGGCGGACGCGCTCCAGCTTCTTCCGCCGTCTGTCCGCAGCCTTCGCCATCGCCGAATCGCCGATTCCGCCATAGTAGGCGCTCAACTGCGCTTCCAACTCAATGGCGAAGGTGAAGACGGCACCGAATGTATTCAGTGAGGCCATTGCCTTAGACCCACCGTTCGATCACGATTTTGCGCTCGGTATAGAATTCGATCGAATCCATTCCCTGGCCGTGCAAATCGCCGAAGAAGGAATCTTTCTGCCCGCCGAAGGGGAAGGAAGCCGAAGGCGCGGCCACGCCGATATTGACACCGATATTGCCAGCATTGACACTGTATTTGAATTCGCGCGCATGCTTGCCGTTGCTGGTGAAGATGCTGGCGGCATTGCCATAGCGGCTCTGATTGATGATATCGACCGCTTCGTCGAAATCGTCCGCTTTCATCAGCGAGAGGACTGGACCGAAGACTTCTTCGGTTGCCATCACTGTATTTGGCTGCACATCGGCGATCAGCGTCGGACCAACCCAGGAGCCGTCTTCGTAACCGTTAACGCTGAAGTCGCGCCCATCAACGACTACTTCGGCGCCTTCGCCTTCGCTCTGCCCAATCATGGATTCAATGCGATCCACCGCCGCATCGCTGATGACCGTTCCCATCTGCGTTGTCTCATCCAAGCCGTAGCCGACTTTGAGTTCAGCCACCTGTTTCGCCAGTTCGTCCTTGAGCTGATCGTAGGCATCGCCGACGCCAACAGCTACCGCCGCCGCCAAACAGCGCTGGCCCGCGCAGCCATAAGCCGCGCCCAAGATATTCTTGACGCTGGCTTCGATATCAGCATCAGGCATGACGGCGATGTAATTCTTGGCGCCGCCTTGCGCTTGCACCCGCTTGCCGTTGCGCGTGCAGGTTTCGTAGATAATTTGCGCAACTGCGCTCGAGCCAACGAATGATACGCCTGTCACATCAGGATGCTCCATCAAAGCCGTCGCCGACGGCACACCGCCGTTGACCAGGTTAACAACCCCTTCCGGCAGGTCCAGTTCATCGAGCATCTCGAAAAGAAACTCGGTTGCCAGCGGCGTCTGTGGCGATGGCTTTAAGATGAAGGTATTGCCGCAGGTGATAGCGGTTGGCAAGAACCAAAGCGGCACCATGAAGGGGAAGTTGAAGGGCGTGATGGCGGCGAAGACGCCGGCCGGCTGGCGCACAGTCGTTTCGTCAATGCCGGAGCTGATGTCTTCCAGCCCATCGCTGCGCATGAGCACCGGCACGCTCATGGCGAAGTCGATGCTCTCTATGCCACGGCGCACCTCGCCCCGCGCTTCATCCATCGTCTTGCCGTGCTCGCGCACGACAATCTGCGAGACCTTTTCGAAATTGTCTTCCACCATCACTTTGAAATGGTGCATATATTGCGCGCGCACCAAAACCGGCGTGCTGCGCCATTCGTCGAAGGCGGCTTTCGCGGACTTCACCGCTACATCGACATCAGCCGCGGTGGAATCGGGGCAATTCGCCAGCAACTCACAGGTCGCCGGATCGTGGACCGGGAAGACGTCGGTCGCAAGCGATTCGACCCATTCACCATCCACATAGTTCTTCACTGTTCGGCTCATTTTGCTCTCCTTTGGGCGACTCAGCGGGTCGCATAGCTTGCGTTGGTCGCGTCGACACTGACTGTCGACACTGATCGTCGACACTGACCGTTAGTCGCCTCTACATTTACTTGCGATCCTTGCCTGTATCATACTCGAATCATCAGGGTTTTTTGGATACCCTGTACCGCTATTGTACAATCTGCGGGGAGCACCATTGTACAACATGGTCGGGTCCGCTGCGTTCCTACGTTTTCCGCGCTTGCCGCACCCGCTCATTTGTGGATGAATGGCGTCCAGCATAATGGGTAGTCTGCGTCTGACGCGACCTGCAAGTCGGCAGGCCATCGTACATAGTGTAGCAATTTGCATCTCTATATTGGACACTTTGTTGGAATCTGATAAACTATACGACATATGGTTGAGAGATTGCAATAGGAAAGTCGAATGCTTGATAAGGGGATCGGCACGGAACAGGAGAACATGAATGACATCGTCTGTTGAAATCATGGAACGCTATCGCCAAGTGATGTTTCCCGCCGCCGCGCCCTACTACGGCGAGAATCCGCTGATTGCGGACCGCGCCAAAGATCAGTACATCTGGGATGTGGACGGGCTGCGATATCTCGACTTCTTTGGCGGCATCCTGACCGTTTCCGTCGGGCACTGCAATGATGAGATCACCGAGAGGACGGTGGCGCAATTGCAGAGGCTGCAGCATACCTCGACGATCTACGTCAACGAGAGCATGGTGCGCTTGGCGGAAAAAGTGGCTCAACTCACGCCGGGCGCGCTGCAAAAGTGCTTCTTCACCAATAGCGGCACGGAAGCCAACGAAACCGCCGTGCTGGCCGCGCGCATGTACACCGGCAATCCTGTCATCATCACCCTGCGCCATGCCTATTCGGGCCGCTCCATGCTGGCGATGAGCCTCTCCGCACAGCGGCCCTGGCGCTTGGGTGGCGTGGTCGATCCCTACGTTAAACACGTGCGCAATCCCTACACCTTCCGCGCGCCAGCCGGTTTGAGCCCGGAGCAGGTGGTTGATCTCTGCGTACAAGATCTGGAAGAGACGATCGCCACCAGCACTGAAGGGCGCATCGCCGCCTTCATGGCGGAGCCGATTCAAGGCGCGGGCGGCTTCATCGTGCCGCCAGAAGATTACTTCCGCCGCATTTTGCCAATCGTGCGCGACGCCGGCGGCCTCTTCATCGCAGATGAAGTGCAGACTGGCTGGGGAAGGACCGGGGACAAATGGTTCGGCATCGAGCATTGGGGCGTCGAAGCGGATATTATGACCTTCGCTAAGGGCATGGGCAATGGCAGCCCCATCGGCTGTACAATCGCCAGGCCCGAAATCGCCGATGCGGTCGCTGGGCTGACCTTCTCTACTTTCGGCGGCAATCCGGTGACGATGGCGACCACGCTGGCGACCATCGAATATATGGAAGCGCACGACACGCCGAATAATTGTGCCGTACAGGGCGACAGAATGGCGCAAAAGCTGAACGAGTTTGCCGCCGAGTTTCCCATCATCGGCGAGGCGCGCGGCCTGGGTTTGATGCAAGCGATTGAGTTTGTGCAGCCAGGTGGCATTGAGCCGGACGCGGCCCGCACCGTCGCCTTCGTCGATACCTGCAAAGACAAGGGCTTGTTGCTAGGGAAGGGCGGCCTCTACGGCAATGTTGTGCGCATCGCGCCCCACCTAAACGTATCAGCGGAGGACATGGATACCGCAATGGACATCGTCGCCAGCGCCCTGGCCGAAGTGTCATAACCCAATCTGGGTCAAATGTAGGGGCGGCCGGGGGTCAGTGTCGGCGGTCAGTGTCTACGCGACCTACGCGACCCTTGGGTCGCCCGCGTTGAAACTATGTCATTTTGAATATTGCGACTCGAATCTTTATGACCGATATCACTGTAGAACCGCCAAAACCAATCTCCCGCTTCCAGCCCTTGCGTTTACCCATTCTGCTGGCTTTGACGCTGCTGGCGCTGGTGCTGGTCCTAAACTTGTTGAGCAACCTGGGCGGCTTGGCGCTCGATGATGACGTGCTGCTTGAATCCACCCTGGGCCGATTGGCGACCTGGATGGCGCAGCAAACGGGAAATGATCCCGAGGAGATTCTCTCTCCCTGGGCCATATACGCGAAAAACTGGGCGAAGGAATTGGGCGCGGAGAAACTTGATCCCGATATCCTCTACACCGCCATGCGCAATTTGCGCATCGCTTACTACGGATTGATCGTGCTGCTGCTGGTCTATACCGTGATGGCGATCGTTGTCCGGCCCCGGCGCGCGCCCGCGCTCTTGTTCGTCATTTTGCTATTGCTCAATGCGCTGCTGTTTTTGATCCCGTCGCTCGAGGGCAGCAATGCGTTAACGCTGCTCGTCTTCGCCATCTTGGCGTTGCTGGCGGCGACGGTTCTATCGCCTGGCAAGACCAACCGCGTGGTCGGCTTCTTTCTGGCGCTGTCTTTCCTTTTGGTTGGCTGGGAAGCCAGCAAAGCGATCGCTGATTCGGTCTCCTACAAAATCCTTCTGCCACAACCTGATTGGCGTTATCAGACCGAAGAAACGATAGAGGATGCGCTGGCGGCGCTATCTGCTGGGACCGTGGATTACGTCATCGCCGACCGCAAGGACCTCGATGATATGATGCCGCCGCATCCGCCCAAAGGCGACGATTCGGCGGCGCTGCCTTATCAAGAATTGCGCTATCTGGCGAGTCTGGATCGAAGCGAGGGCTTTGCCATACTGCCGATCACGCCCGCTTTTCCCGGGCGCTTAAGCATCGCCGTCCGCGCCGATGACGCCCCGAAGGTCGCGGGCGTGCGCGATGTCTTCGACGGGGAAATTGCGGCCATCGCTGGCGACTTCGCCGATGAACGCGTCCTTAGCCAACCGCGGCGCCTGGTGCTGCTTGATCTCAAGATTCTCAACGACTTGAACCTGCCGCATTTGCAGATGATCGCGGAAGCTTTCCTGCAGCCGGCGCGCCGCAATGGCGAATTGCTGCTCTTGCGCATCCTTACCGATGCCGGCATCTACACCTTCAGTGAGGCGATATTTGGCTTTGTATTCGGCGCGGTTCTCGGCTTCATCTTGGGTTCGTTTTTCGCCCACTCGCGGTTGATGGAGCGCGGACTGCTGCCTTATGTCGTGGCATCGCAGACGGTGCCGATCCTGGCGATAGCGCCGATGGTTGTCATTTGGCTCGGCGCCGGTCAGCTCTCGGTGGCGGTCATCGCCGCTTACCTGACCTTCTTCCCGGTGACCATCAATACCCTGCGCGGTTTGCAATCGCCGGCGGCTGAGCAAGTGGAACTGCTGCGTTCTTATGCCGCGAGCCGCTGGACGATCATGTGGAAGCTGCGCCTTCCGGCGGCGCTGCCTTATATCTTCACCGCGCTGAAAGTCTCGGCGACGGCGAGCGTCGTTGGCGCGATTATTGGCGAGTTGCCCTCCGGCATCGGCGACGGGCTGGGGCGGGCGATCCTCGATTTCAGCTCGGATTACAGTATGGTGTCGACGCCGAAGCTCTGGGCTTCAATCGTCATGGCGGCGACCGTCGGCATACTCTTTTTCGTCGCGGTCAATCTGGCTGAACGATTGGCGCTCCGCCGTTACGTTCGCCATCAAGATTAAGTCGAGGCTGGTATTGAGCAAACATATTGGAACTACTCAATCGTCTGATTCTTCGCAACTTCTGAATCCACATTGACGTGTCACCCCTCCCTGATGCTTCGGGGAGGGGCCCGGGGGAGGGGTAGGCTAGAGGCATGGCTGAATCAGCCAAATCAATCGCGATCTCAGCGCAGGGCGTATACAAGGTCTTCAATCCGGGTTCGGAGGAAGAAGTGATCGCCCTGCAAGATATCCATCTGGAGGTACAAGCGGGCGAATTCATCTCTTTAATCGGACCATCGGGCTGCGGCAAATCCACCTTGATGCGGCTGGTCGGCGATCTCATCCAGCCAAGCGCTGGCGAGCTGCTTGTCAATGGCAAGACTCCGGACCGCGCCCGCCTGGATCGTGATTATGGCATGGTATTTCAAGCGGCGACGCTCTACGAATGGCGCAGCGTGACCAAGAATGTGCAGCTTCCTCTGGAGGTCATGGGCTATGCAAAAGCAGAGCGGCAAGAGCGCGCCCAAGCCATGCTGGAAATGGTCGAGCTTGGCGCCTTCGCCAACCATTTCCCCTGGCAGCTGTCGGGCGGGATGCAGCAGCGCGTTTCGATTGCGCGGGCGCTGGTTTTTGACCCGTCGGTGCTTCTAATGGATGAGCCCTTCGGCGCGCTGGATGAATTCACGCGCGAGCGTATGAATCTGGAACTGCTGAAGATCTGGGAACAAACGGGGAAGACCATCGTCTTTGTCACGCACAGCATCTCCGAAGCCGTCTTCCTGTCGAATCGAATCGTGGTAATGTCGCCGCGGCCCGGGCGCATCACCGAGGTCGTTAGAAATACCTTGCCCTATCCGCGGGATTTTAACACCCGCGTTGATCCCGCTTATGTTGAATTGGTGGCGCGCGTCCGCGAATTGCTACGCGACGCCGTCGGGTCAGAGTCCACGCGACCCCATGAGGTCGAATGATGGCGGCGGCTGATAGTTCAAAACGGTCTTCTATACGCCAGCGATTAGCCTGGTACTTCCCGACCATCGCAATTGCGGTCGGCGTCATTATGCTTTGGGAATTCCTGGTTGTGATTTTCGATATTCAGCAGTTCCTCCTGCCAAAACCGTCAGCCATTTTCGGCGAGTTCTGGCGTCAGGTGGAATTGTGGCTGGCGCCGGGCGAGCGTTCGATCCTCTTTGAGTCCAGCGGCGCCACCTTTTGGGAGGCTTTTGGCGGCTTCATCATCGGCTGCGGCAGCGGCATTCTGGTGGCTTTGATCACCTCGCGCTGGACCATCGTCAGCGAGGCGACCATGCCCTTCGCCATCGCCGCCAACTCGGTACCGATAATCGCCTTCGCGCCGATTATGAACAACTGGTTCGGCATTACCAATCCGGCGTCGAAGATGGCGATCGTGGCGATCATCGTTTTCTTCCCCACCATGATAAACACCGTGCGCGGCTTGACCCTGGTGGACGCGGAGCAATTGGAATTGATGCGCTCCTACGCCGCCAAGCCGGCCGAGATCATGCTCAAACTGCGCATTCCCAATGCCCTTCCATATATTTTTAGCGCTTTGCGCGTCGCCAGCGCGCTGAGTTTGATCGGGGCTGTGGTGGCTGAGTTCTTCGGCGGACCGCGGGCGACGCTGGGCGTCTACATCACGCAGGAAGCCTCCGCTTTTGATTTCGCCAAAGCCTGGACCGCGATTATGATGGCATCGCTGATCGGCATCGGCTTTTATTTGACCGTGCTGATTTTGGAGCGCCGGCTGATGCGCTGGCACGTCTCGTTTCGGGAGGCGGCTTGAGGATGCGCTCGTCATTGTGTGTTTGATCAACCGTTGGATGGGCTGCAACCATGCCGGCCGCGGTTGGAAATTTTATCTAAGTTGATGGAGGAAAACCGTCATGCGTAGAGTAATGGCAATCTCAGTTGTTTTTGTTCTGCTTTTGTGCCTTTCGCTGGTCGCAGCGGACGGCCATCTCACGCCAGTGAAACTGCAATTGCAGTGGGTGGCGCAATCACAATTCGCCGGATATTTCGCCGCAGTCGACCTCGGCTTCTACGAAGAAGAGGGTTTGGACGTCACCATTTTGGAGGGCGCGGTCGAGATCGTGCCGCAGCAGGTCGTCGCATCGGGCGGCGCCGAATTTGGCTTGGCTTGGGTGCCGAAGGTGCTGGAGTCGAACGAGCAGGGCGTCAACCTGGTGAATATCGCACAGGTCTTCCAGCGCAGCGGCACACTGGAAGTCTCCTTCGTCGATACGGGCATCGAATCGGTGGAGGACTTCGCCGGCATGCGCATCGGCACCTGGGGCTTCGGCAATGAGCATGAGCTCTTCGCGGCGATGCGCGCGGTCGATATCGATCCGGAAAACGCCGATGACGTCACCGTCATCCAGCAGCCTTTCGATATGTCGCTGCTGCTCAATGGCGAGCTCGATGCGGCCCAAGCCATGACCTACAACGAATACGCTCAGGTCCTGGAAGCCGTCAACCCCGATACCGGCGAGCTCTATCAGCCGGAAGACTTGAACGTCATCGATTTCAATGATGTTGGCACCGCCATGCTGCAAGACCATGTATTTGTCAACGCCGACTGGCTGGCGGAAGAGGGCAATGAAGACCTCGCGGTCGCCTTCCTCAAGGCGAGCTTCCGCGGCTGGATCCACTGCCGCGACAATCCCGACGAATGCGTCGGCATCGTGCTGGATAATGGCTCGACCCTCGGCGAAAGCCACCAGACCTGGCAGCTCAACGAGATCAGTAAGTTGATCTGGCCCTCGCCCGCGGGCATTGGCATCATGGACGAGGACCTTTGGGCGCAGACCGTTGCCGTTTCCATAGAAGGTCAGGTCATCAGCGAAGAGCCGGGCATGGGCGCTTACCGCAGCGATCTGGCGCAGGTGGCTTTGGATGCGCTGGCGATGGACGATGTCGATGTGGTCGGCGACATGTGGGCGCCAGTCGAGGTGGAGTTGCGTCCCGGCGGGGAGTAGTTTCGTAACCCTCACCCCAAACCCCTCTCCCATAAAGGGAGAGGGGCTTCACTGCACGCTTGCCAACGGTGGGCGTGTTTCGCTTATGCCAGTTTCGCAGGACGGGAAGCCATGCCTAATCCGCCGGCGCCGCTATATCGCGACCCAATCTACGATGGCGCGGCCGATCCGACCGTGATCTGGAATCGCCAGGAAGGCGCCTGGTGGCTGCTGTATACAAGTCGGCGCGCCAATGTTCCCGGGCGCGGCGTCGCCTGGGCGCACGGCACAGATATCGGCATCGCCAGTTCCGCCGACTGCGGAGACCATTGGCGCTACCGGGGCATCCTGGCTGGGCTCGAGTTTGAGCCGGGTAGAAATACCTTCTGGGCGCCTGAGGTTATATGGCGCGATGGCCTGTACCACTTGTATGTGAGTTATGTCCGCGGCGTACCTCATGACTGGTCAGGCTCGCGCGCCATTGTGCACTTTACGAGTGATAACCTTTGGAATTGGCGCCATCAGAGCGTCTTGACCTTGTCATCCGACCGCGTGATTGACGCGGCCCTGCATCGAATGCCTGGCGGCTATTGGCGCATGTGGTATAAGGACGAAGTCAATGGTTCGCATACCTGGGCGGCTGACAGCGACGATCTCTACCACTGGACGGTGCGGGGTCCGGTCATCACTGATTGCGCGCACGAAGGACCGAATGTTTTCTTCTGGCGCGGCCGCTACTGGATGATCATCGATCACTGGGAAGGGCTGGGCGTCTATCGGTCTGCGGACGCCGAAAACTGGCGCCGCTGCAGCAACATCGTCGACGCGCCCGGTGTGCGCAAAGACGACGGCGCGATCGGCGGCCATGCGGATGTATTGGTGAATGAAGAGCGCGCCTTTATCTTTTACTTTACGCATCCGGAATGGGATCGGAAAGAACTGTACGGCGTGGACGAGATCCATCCGATGCATGTCAAGCGCACGGCGCTGCAAGTGGCCGAACTTGAGTGGCGAGATGGCATGCTGATTTGTGATCGCGACAGGGACTTCGACTTTAGGCTGCTGCCCGGATGATGCGCCGCAGGCGCTCGGCGGAAGCAAAAAGGGGCGAGCCAAAGCTCGCCCCTAAAATTACGTGGTTGGGGTGTCCCGCGTTAACTCCCGTGCATCGCCCGCTTCCGCGCCAGCATCTTCTCCCGCGCTTCCGGCGTGCCATCGTGGCTGGTGCCGAACCAGTGATCAAAAGGCATGCCCATCTCGCCATAATTGCATTCGAAGTAACGATGATGCAGCGAGTGGTAATAAGAAGCGCCTGACTTGACCTTCACACCGTCTTTGATCACGAAGTCGTCAAAGCCGCCATGCCCCAGAATCGCGGCGAAAGTGGCGTGCTGCCCATTCATCATCATATGGATGGGATGCGAAGCCACCACCCAGTGAATCAGCATGCAGGTGTAATAGAGCAGGTGTTCGATCGGATGCATCGACAAGCCCGACCAGGGACCGATGTCGATGTTTCGGTGATGCACGTGATGCGCGATCTTGTAAAAGAACTTCACATGCAGCAAGCGGTGCGCCCAGTAAAAGTGGAAGTCCCGCCAGAGCGGCACGAGCACGAGAATCACCAGGAACCAGAGCGGCTGCGCGCGCGGGTCGACGAAGGGGATGATGCCGTTGGCGTAAGCCCAGAGCATGACCACCTCGAAACCGGTCCAAATTGTGCCAGCGCTGACAACGCTCCAAAACACGTTGTCGCGAACCTGGTCGTTCCACAGGAACTTCTTGCTCTTGCCCATCCAATTCGGCGACCATTTGTATTGGTAGCCCTGTGATTTATTTGTCCACAAACGGACATGCAGAACGGTCGCCAGGGCGATCAGCATAACCTGATTGCGGATGAAAATCTCGAGGATCCAGCCGGCGCCGAACTCTTTCATCCGCGCCATCTCCGGCGTCAGGAACAGCCACGTCACCGTCGCCACAATCATGTACATCAGATTGATGGGCCAGATATACTCTTTGACCCACTTGGCGATTGCCTTGGGGTTCGGCGGCCAGGTGAATACGGGATTGGGCACGCCGAATTCTTTGTCCGGCTTCCAATAACCGCGCTCGTCCCGCGGCATGCCGTCAGCCAGTCCGTCTCTTTCTGCGCTTATTTCTGCCATCGTAATTTAACCTCTGAATCTATATTCGCTTCAAGCATATCGCAGCGTTGCGGCGAGTGCAAGATTGCCCGGCCAGAGCGTTGGATCGTTTATTCACCGGCGGTGTTCAAAATAATGCCTTGCATAAAATGCTTTTGCAGGGCGAAGAACAGGATGAGCGTCGGAATCGAGGCTGTCAGCGCGCCAGCCATCTGTTGCGGGATGCTGCCCTTGCCGTAGGTGCCGGAGAGCATCGCCAGCGATGTCATGACCGGTCGCACATCGTCCGACTTCGCCAGCACCTGCCCAAAGAGAAAATCATTCCAGATCCAACTGAATTGTGTCACAAACAGGAATAGAGCGGGCGCTTTTGCCATCGGAAGGACAATGCGCAAGTAGGTTTGAAAGGAAGATGCCCCGTCCAAGGAGGCTGCTTCAATCACTTCCCCTTGCAGTCCGATGAAGTAGTTGCGGAAGACAAATATACAGAAGGGCACCGCAATGGCTGAGTAGAATAGCAGCATGCCAAACCGGGTATCGTAAAGACCGACAGACTGGTACAGCCCAAACAAGGGCATTAGATACATCTGAAAGGGGAAGATCGTGCCGCTGTAGATAATCAGAAACCAGAAGAAGGGGAAGCGGACTTTCAGCATGGCAATCGAATATGCCGCCGATGATGCGGCGATGACGGCGGTCAAGGAACCGACGAACGCGTATATGAGACTGCTAAGGATCCCGTTGCCGATGCCGGCCAATTCGGAAGCGGACGCAATGTTGTCGAGGATCACCACGGCATTCGCCGGGAGCGCCAGGATTGCGCTTTGCGACTGCTCCCTAGGGGTCTTCATACTACTCAGCACAACAATTGCCAGTGGGGTAACCCAGACAATTGTAAACAAGCTTAGCAGCGCCAGCACGAGGTAGCGGTCAAGAGAATGTTTCCCGGTCGACAGTCTCTGCATCATAGGGCGCTTCGTTTCAAGGTCGCTCGCAAATAGAAGATAGAAAATGCTATAACAATCGCGGACAGTATCACCGCCACCGCCCCGGCATAACCCATTCGCCACATGATAAAAGCCTGGCGGTACATCGTCACCGCCAGCGTTTCCGATGAGCGCCCGGGTCCGCCTTGGGTCATCACCCAGACCAGATCAAAAGTCATAAAGCTTCCGATGACCGACATGATGACAACGATCGCCGTGATTGGGCGGAGCAGGGGCAGTTTGATGCGCCAGAAGAGGGTGCGCTCACCGGCGCCGTCTATCTTGGCCGCTTCGATGAGTTCTGGCGGTATGGTCTGCAAGCCAACGAGAAACAGCACCATGCTCGGTCCAAGCGCGCGCCACGAGGCCGCGACGATCATCATCAGCGTGTTTGTCGGCGCAAAAACCAGCCATGGTCGCGCCAGCGCATCAAGGCCGACCCAACGCAGCGATTCATTCAGCACGCCATTGTTGGTGTAGACATAGCTCCAAATCGCGGCGACCACGGTCGTCGACAATATCGCCGGCAGATAGATGAGCGTTTTCAAGATCCGCTGCCCGGGGATGCGCTCCAATAACACCGCCAGCAGCAAGCCTCCGCCGACCGGCAGCAGCAAGCTCCCGCCAGTCCAGATCAAAGTGTTCGAGAACGACCTGGTAAACGTTGGATCTCGGATCGCGTCAACGTAGTTTTGCAAGCCCACAAAACGGGGCGGGGTTATCAAATCCCAATCAGTAAAGCTGATCGCCAAGGTATGGGCGACCGAATATAACAGCAGCCCGCCTACGAGCAAAAGCGCTGGCAACAGATAAAGATAAGGCTCAACCTTGCGGAACAGCGCCACTGCGCCCGTGGGCGATTCAAGCGACGCCCTGCCCAGCGCTGTGACCGGTACCTTATTTCGACGCGGCTCAGTTCTCACCTGGCTTTTATCGGGCAACCCGCCCGCCTGCAATCAAGAGGGTTGGAGAGGCGCTTGATACGCCTCTCCAACACCAGATTCTATTCGCCGCCGACGCTTGCCCAATAGTCCTGAGCAATCTGCTCGGCGCCGTCCAGAACCGTCTGCAAGCTAGCCGGATCCAATACAAATTGACCGAGCAAATCAACCACCTGTTCGACGATTTGCGGCGGCGTTGCTTCCCAGTAGCGCGTATAGAGTTCGTATTCGCCATTGGCGACCGCATTCGCCAAATCAACCAGATGTCCCGGGCGCGTCTCTTCCGGCGCCAGCAGATTGGGCGAGTTGATGTCGCTGGTTTCCGCCCAGACCGTTTGCGCTTCTACGCTCATAAAGTAATCGGCAAACTCGAGCGCGACATCGCGCTGCGGCGAATTTTCGGCAAGCAGCAGGGGGCGTCCCTCGATGATCAGGCTGCGATTACCCGCTTCTGTGATTCCTGGCATCACGAATATGCCATAATCCTCACCGGCGACGAAACCGGCGCGCGCGAGGGAGGCTGTAAACCAGTCGCCAATCAGAAACATGCCAATACTGCCGCTCACAAATGGTTCTGCCCAGTTATCGCCGTAGTCGCCCGGCTGGGAGAAGTAGCCCGCGTCAAGCAGATCGCGCCACTGCTCCATAATGGCGACCACCTGGGGATCGTTGTAAGCCGTCTCGCCCGACATCACACTCTGATAAAGGGCGGGATCAACGCGCACCATCATTTCTTCGAACCAAATGAAGCTGCACCAGCGACATCCAACAACATCCAGGCCAAAGGGGGTTACGCCATTGTTCGATAGCGCGTCCGCAACCGCCATGAGTTCGTCCCACGTGGTCGGCACTTCGAGTCCGTTTTCAGCGAAGACATGCTTGTTGTAAAAGACGACCCAGTAGTTGATCATCTTCGGCAAGCCGTAGGCGCGCCCATCAAAGCCAAAGGAACCCATCATGCTTGCCGGGTATCCGCCGTTGTCGATGTGTGTTTGCCAGATGTCGGTGACATCCGCAAGCAGACCCGCATCCACCAGGTCTTTCATACGATAGCCAAACCACCAATCAAACAGCGGGAAAGCGTCGTCGGTCGGCAGCGCGCCGCGCACCGCCGCCTGGTAAGAGTCGGTCGAGGTGAAAATCACCGTGTTGACGCCGATGCCAGTTGCGCCAAGCGACGCCTCGCTGACGGCATCCTGACCGGCCTCGTGCCAGGCCGCGTCATTCGCCCAGTCGATCATGACGGGTTCATCCTGCGCCGTGATACTGCTTCCCAGCAACAAGGCCGGTATAAGCAGCAGCGCCACCAGAATTGGCCAAAATGCGTTGCTGTTTCTCTTCATTTCAATTTCTCCTTATATGGAATTCTTGACGGGACAAGCTTGACTCATCACTTCATAGGCCTTTCTCCTTAGGTGTGTGATTCAATCCGGTTATCGGAATAGTTCATATGGGTGCAAGATCCTTAAAGTGACGTGACTTGACGGCAGGCATATCGATCAACTGGTTACACACGAATCACTTCCAAGCCGATGTTTTGGAGTGCTAGCGCGTCCGCATCACTAAGTTGATGGTCGCTAATAAGCACATCAATCGCAGAAATTGGCGCCACTTTCAGAGAGAGGCTGCGCCCGAATTTACTTCCATCGGCAGTCAAGATGACTTTCCGCGCTTGCTCTACCATCGTTCGCTTCACTTCGACTTCAAGTATATTGCCGGTTGTTACGCCATTCTCTAAGCCGAACCCGCTCGACGCCAAGAACAGAATGTCGGCGTTGAACTGCTCCAGCGAGCGCACCGTTGGCGTTCCTATAAGGGACCGTGTCAACTGTCGAAGAACGCCGCCGGGCATCACAAGTTCAACATTGGGATAATGCGTCGCGGCGACAGCTATATTGAGCGCTGGCGTAACGATACGCAAGTACTCCATATCACGCGGCAGATGGTAAACAATCTCTACAGTCGTTGTGCCGGCATCCAAAAAAACCGTATGTCCGACTTCAATGAACTCGACAGCTCTTTTCCCAATCCGCTGCTTTGCTTCGCGATTGAGCTTGGTTCGGCGTTGAAGCAAGGGTTCCCGGTTCGGAGGCGGGACTTTCGAAACACCCCCTCCCCAGATAATTTCGCATTCCCCAGCCTTCTCCAACTCGCGTAGGTCAGCACGAATCGTTACGGCAGAAACATTGAGCAACTCAGTTAGTACAGCTGTCCGAACAGCGCCTTCACGTCGGAGGATGTCGCATATCCGTCGTTGTCGTTCAACCGCCAACAGGGAATTATCACTACTAATCAGAGAGTTCACTTTCACTTTATTTAAAAATGACTCTATCAGCTTTCGTTTATCTTGTCAAATCTTCTCATTTTGGTGGGTGCATTTCAGATTATTGGCGCATCAAGCTCAATCCTTCAAAAAGCGACAACTTTGTACGGGCGAGCCGGTGGCTCGCCGAAATCTGAAATGTTGATTTCGGGCGACTCACAGAGTCGCCCCTACATGATCGTCATTTTATTCGTGATTTTTGCTGCCGGAGTGGGTGGATAATGGCGAAATTCGATACGGTGCGAATTATGCCAAAATGTTGATATACACCCCATTTTGGTATTCCAGGGCGATCGCATCAAATTGCTTCTACCACCGAGGGTCGCGAAGACACAGACCGCTGGACGCGTAGACACAGACCGGCGTAACTGACCCGACGGGGAGGGATTTAGGGTGTGCGGGCGCTTAATCTCAGCTGCCGTGCATAGCGCGCATTCGAGCCAACATCTTCTCTCGCTGCTCCGGTGAACCGTCGAAATTCGTGCCGAACAAATAATCAAGCGGAATCTCGGGTTCGCCGTAATTGCACTCGAAGAAGCGATGATGCAGCGAATGCCAGTAGTTGCCGTAAGAAATCTTCAGATCGTCTTTGACGACAATTTCCTCGAAGCCTCCATGCCCCCTTATCGAGCCGAAGGTCACCGCCTGTCCCTGGAAGATCATATTGATCGGATGCGCGCCGATGAGGGGATGGATCAGCATGCTCGAATACATCACGACATGTTCAATTGGGTGTTGCGACAAGCCCGACCAGGGTCCGACTTCGATATTGCGGTGATGCACATGATGAATGTGTTTGTATAGAAACTTCACGTGCAGCAGGCGGTGTCCCCAATAGAAATAAAAGTTATACCAAAGCGGCGAGAGGCAAAGGATCAGGACGAACGCGACTGGATTCTCGCGCGGATTGATGAATGAGATGAAGCCGTTGGCGTAGGCATAGTGCATCAGCACTTCAAATCCCGTCCATATTGTGCCGGCGCTGACGATAGTCCAGAACATATTGTCGCGCACCTGATGGTTCAAGAGGAATTTCCGGCTCTTGCCCATCCAATTCAGCGACAGCTTGTATTGATATCCCTGCGTCTTCATCGTCCACATGCTTACATGGAGCACTGAGGCGAAGGCAATCAACATGATCTGGTTGCGCAGGAAGATTTCGAGCATCCAGCCGGCGCGGAATTCGGTCATCCGCGACATCTCCGGCGTCAGATAAGCCCATGTCACAACTGCCACAACCATGAACAAAATATTGTAGGGCCAGAGATACTCTTTCAGCCAAAGCGCGGCTGCGCGCGGCTTCGGCGGCCAGGCGAACCAAGGGTTGGGCACAATATCTTCATCGGGCCTCCAATAACCGCGTTCGTCACGCGGCATGCCGTCGGCAAGTCCGTCTCTTTCTGCGCTTGTATTTGCCATCTTAAACTACCTCATATTGCTCAAAATATGCCTTATGCTGTTAGTATATCCAGTTCAAGCGAGGTTTGACAACGCGGTCGGCGGATTCAGGGTTGTTTGTCGATTGTGAACGGAGGATAGCGATGTTTCGACAATGTCTAATCCTTGTTATGGCGCTGATGCTGACGAGTGTTTCGGCAGCAGCCGATGATGATCTCGTGCCCGTCAGCATCCAGCTGCAATGGATGACGCAGGCGCAGTTCGCCGGCTACTACGTCGCGCAAGAGTTGGGCTTCTATGAAGAGGAAGGTTTGGCGATCACCATCCTGGAAAGCGAGGGAGACATCCAGCCGGCCGAGGCGGTCGCCGAGGGCGCTGCCGAGTTCGGCGTTACCTGGCTGCCCAAGACCCTGATCGCCAATGAGAAGGGCGGGGAGCTCGTCAATATCGCGCAGATCTTTCAGCGCAGCGGCACGGTGCTGGTGTCCCTGGCCGGCGCGGGCATCGAAACCCTCTCGGATCTGGTGCATAAGACAGTCGGTTACTGGCCCGACGACAGCGAATTCGAAGTCTACGCGGCAACTTTTGTTATGGGTTCGGATCCGATCAGCGGCGAACACCTGCTCCTCGTCGAGCAGCCCTTTCACCTGGGACCGCTGCTCGAGGGCGAGTTGGATGCGGCCCAGGCGCTAATTTACAACTGGTATGGGCGCCTGCTCGGCGAAACCAATCCAGCGACAGGCGAACTGTATCAGGAAGCGGAATTGAACGTTATCGACATGAATGAAATCGGCGCGGCGATGCTGCAAGATCATATTATCGCGCGGAGCAGTTGGCTGGAAAGTGACGGAAACGAAGAGATTGCGCTTGCTATGCTCAAGGCGACCTTGCGCGGCTGGATCCACTGCCGCGACAATGCCGACGACTGTGTGCGAATTCTGCTCGATATCGACCCAGCGCTCGGCGAGAGCCATCAGCGGTGGCAGATGAACGAGGTCAATAAGCTGATTTGGCCTTCGCCCGCTGGCATCGGCATCATGGACGATGGCTCATGGAATCAGATGGTCGACTGGCTGCTCTTCATGGGCGCTATCGAGGAAGAGCCAACTGAAGGCACATTCAGAGCGGATCTTGTGACGGCGGCGATCAAAGCGCTGGCGGAGGAGGGGCTGGATGTGACCGGCGAAGAATGGCAGCCGGCTGAGGTGACCGTGCGCGCGGGCGGCGAGTGATAGAGGGCGACGCTGGACCGATCGAAAGGCAATGTGCATGTCCAAGATCTTCGTAGTCGGCAGTTACAACACCGGCCTGACAATACGCGTTCCCCGCGTGCCGGCGCTCGGCGAGAGCCTGGTTGGCGATTCTTTCGATATGGGTCCCGGCGGCAAGGGCAGCAATCAGGCGATTGGCGCCGCGCGGCTGGGCGCTGATGTCCGCATGCTCATCTGCCTCGGCGATGACATTTTCGCGGCGAATGCGCTGCAGCTTTACCGGCGCGAGGGCATCGCCACCGATCTGGTCCATCAGATCGCGGACGCCAGCAGCGGCATCGGCTTCGTCAATATCCTGCCCTCCGGTGAAAATTGGATCACCGTCGACCTCGGCGCCAACCTCTTGCTGACGCCCCAGCACGTGCGTGCTTGCGCCAATGAAATCGGCGCTAGCGACATCATGATGACACAACTGGAGATTCCGCTGGAAACAGCCTGCGAGGCGCTGCGGCTCGGCAAAGCGCAGGGCGCGCTAACGATACTGAATCCGGCGCCGGCGCAGTCCGTTGAACGGCATCACCTGGCTGATGTCGATATCCTGACACCCAACGCAAGCGAAGCGCGCATCCTGCTCGGTTTGCCGCCGGATGACCCCAGCCCGCCGCTCGAACTGGCGCAGCGTCTATTGGAAATGGGCGCCGGAAAGGTGGTCGTCACCCTTGGCGATGAAGGCGCCTTAATCGTCGGCGACGAGGCGCGTCATGTTCCGGCGATTCCCATTCGCGCCGTTGACGTCACCGGCGCTGGAGACAGCTTCAACGCGGCGCTGGCCGTCTCCTTAGGCGAAGGGCTGGCGCTGGAAGACGCTGTCCATGTTGCTGTGCGCGCTGGCGCCTATACGGCATTGCGCCTTGGCGTGATTGATGGACTGCCGACCCGCGCGGAACTCGACGGTTTCGCGCTCGACAACTAGTCCAGGGCGCGCAATTGCTGACTAGCCTGGCGGATTCACCGGCGCGATATGCAGGTCGATACCGCTATCGAGAATGGCGCGACGATGGGACTCTGAGATGCCATCATCCGTTATCAGCGTCCGTACATCTGGCGACTGCAGCACTTGCACCATGGCGGTATAGCCGATCTTGCTCGAGTCGATGACGACGATGGTGGCTTCGGCTGAGCGACTCATCGCCTTTTTCACCGCCGTATCGAGCATCTGCGAATCTGCCAAGCCCGTCTGAATCGTGAATCCGACGCCCGAGACGATTGCTTTTCGGGCGAAGAAGTCCTCAAAAAAGCGCTCGGCGACCGGTCCGACGAAGGTCTGCGCCGTCGGGCTTAGCATGCCGCCAGTACAGACAATCGCGCTATCGGGCAAATGGCGATGAAGCGCTTCAATCGTCCGCATGCTGTTGCTCGCGATGGTAAGGTTGCTCCAGCCTTGCAGGTAGGGAATGATTGCCCGCACCGTCGTGCCCGAATCGAGGAAAAGCACATCGTCGTCTTCGACGAAGTTGGCTGCGGCGTATTGACCGATCGCCCGTTTCTCCGCCGCGCGGATGGTCGCCCGTTCGATATGGTGTGTCTCATTCTGCTGAAACGAATCGCCATTATAAATGGCGCCACCATGGGACAAGGTGACGAAGCCGGCGTCTTGCAAGATCTTGAGATCGCGCCGGATCGTCATCGTCGAGACGTGAAATCGCTTGGCCAAATCTACTATTGTATCGCTGCCGACCTGCCCAAAGTGTCTGAGAATGGCGCGGCGTCTGGCTTCCGGTAGCATTTTGATTTGATTAGTCTCCTTAGATGTTGTGCAATGTCAGCAGGTTGGTTTCAAGCTAAAGAATAGCTGACTAGAATAAGGTGGCGAAAGGACTAGTTTCGCGATTTGTCGGCGCGCATGTTAATTGCGCATATCTCTTTCGAATCGAGAACCTGTCGTCTGGCCTCAACTGGTGAACGACATAAAACTTGGCAGGAGCAACTCTTGTTTGCTTCTGGAATTTTATGACACATTAAGGTGCGCTCAAAATGTTACGTAAGTATTTCGCGCGCGCCAGGGTTGGGCGGCAGGCGCGATACGAATCTGTCGTTCGCCTTGACAATGCGGGCGGCGCGAGCGGCCTGTCGCCATGCCAGCCACGGATTAGTCCACCCGATAACGCGCAATGGTAGATTCGTCGAGTGTTACCGCCAAGCCTACCCCACTAATTGGCTGCAGAACACCATCTGCGAATTGAATCGCTTCGCGTATCACCGAATGCCGCAGCGGATTGAACAGCTGATTGTATTCATAGATGAGGAAATTGGGCATGACGGCGCAGGCGGCGACCGCGGCGACGATGCCGATGCCGGCGCCAACCCCGTGTGGCGCGACCGTAACATTTTCCAGCGCCGCCATATCAGCGATCTTCATCATCCCAGTGATGCCGCCGCAGCGGGTGATATTGGGCATGATCACATCAACCGCTTCCGCCTTAAGCAGATCGCGGAACTGTACCCAGCTGCCAAGCCATTCGCCCGATACCACCGGCAGATCGACCCGCCGCCGGATGCGCGCCAGGTCTTCGGGAAACTCCGGGTGCACCGGTTCCTCCAGCCAATAAACGCCTGACTTGACCAGCTCTTTCGCCAAGGCAATCGACTCGCTGGCAGTATAAGCGCCATTGGCATCGACCAGCAGCTGGATATCGCCACCGATGGCCGCGCGCACTGCCTCAACGTGCTCGACATCGGTGCCGAGACCACGCCCGATTTTGAGCTTAACGGCGCGAAATCCACCGCGGAGAAACTCGCGCGCCTTCTCGGCCGAGTCATCGGGCGTCGCCGTATAAGGTATCGGGCTGGCGTAACAGTCGACCGTTTCGCGCATGATTCCGCCCAGCAGATTCATCAGCGAGTCGCCGTAGATCTTGCCTCGCAGGTCCCAAAGCGCCATATCGACGCCACTGATGCCCATGGGCGCGAAACGCATCTGTTCGTTCATCGCCGTCCACAAGGCCTGATGATGCCGCGGGGTCGCGTGGACACTGACCCGCCGATCGGCGCCGATCAGCATGGGCGCCAGCACTTCGTTGATATGCGCCGCCGTGCCGCGCGGGCCGGGCCGTCCCATCGCTTCGCCGATGCCAGTCAGCCCCTCGTCCGTTTCAATGCGCACGATGACCGCGCCCTGGCCGAGCAGCGGGTAGTTGCGCATGTTGAAAGCTGGCTGCGAGAGCTCGGGCGGGACGATGTCCAGCGCGTCGGCGAAGGATGCGAAGAGGGGGATGGCTTCGACTTTGGTGATTTTCAACGGTTAGCCCAAGACCGGATTCAAATCCGTCGCCGCCAGATCGCCCGGCTCAGTCCCCGGCAGCCAGTGGTCGCGGTCGTTGACGCGGTGTTTATTGTCCAGTTCGCTCACCCGTACGCCATCGGCGAAATAAATCACCGTCATCGCCGGTCGCAGAGAATCGGAGAAGTTCGGCGGCGCCGAATGCAGCGTCCAGCCGCTGTGGAAAGTCGCCGAGCCCGCGCGCATCAGTTCGGCTTGCTGCAGCTGGAAGCCCTTGCGCTCGACGAAGGCGCGAAGTTGCGTCTCCGATTCGTCGGAGATGGGGATATCGCCCAGGTAGGCTTCGGCCTGCGAGCCGGAAGCGAAGCGCAGCGTGCCCATGTTAGCGTCGATATCGGCCAGCGTCATCCACATGGTAATCGTGTGGTTGGTCGCCAGGGGCCAATAATGCTGATCTTGATGCCAAGGCGTGATGCCGCCGCCCGCCTCCTTGAACAGCGCTTGATCATGATAGAGGCGCACGCGCTCCACGCCCATCAGCCGCGCGGCGATGCTGGCGAATCGCTTCGCCTGCACGTATTCGGCGACCTTGGCATTGTGCTGCCACAGATTGGTCGTCTGCAAGAATGCCTTGCCATAGGTGTCGCGGTCTTTCAGGGCGCGCGTTTCTTTGTTGCGCGCGGCCACGGTCTGCTCGATCGCATGTTTATAGGGCGGGATACAGGCAGCGTCGAGCACGTCTTCCAGCAGGATATGACCATCCCGCTGATACTGCGCGATCTGCCCGTCGGTGAGTGGATAAACGGCATCCAGCATCATTTTCAAGTTGCTCCTATGTGCGAAATCTCATGCAATTTGAGATTTCCAAGTTGCTCGCGCCAAAACATATTTGAGACGGCAGGGCGAGACGCCGGCTCGCCCGTACACGCGTTGGACAATCTTGGGAATTCAATTTGTGTGGCAGTCATTCTCATTTAGTTCGTGGAGCCAAGTCTGAGTCTCGGTGGCGAAACACTAATGATCGTGCTCGACATCTTCGTGCGGCACCAGCACCATGAAGCCGGCGCTATCGCCCATCATCGACTTGACGCGATTGTCGTCAAAACGCTCGCCATAGAGTTCGGGCGCGTTGGCGGCGCAGAGCGTGCCGAACTTGGGCTGGGCGTAGGGCAGGTGGGTCGTGCCGCGCGCCAAAATACGCCGGTGATTGGTGGCGCCGTTGGCGTCGGCGCCTTCATAATGGGCGCGGTTGCTGCCGTGGTCCCAGGCGACGCGCGAGCGGGCGTTGCAATAGTGGCTGACGAAAGCGCGTCTTGGCCGGTCGGAGTTGTTGGCGTGCGAGCGATGGAAGACATGCCCGCCAAAGAAGACCACATCGCCTGGCTCGGCATATATTGGTATTTCCTCGTCGTAGCGCAGCGCGACCTGCGCCAACGTGTTGATCTCCACATCCGGGTGGCTGACGCTCTTGACCGCTTCAATATCACCGAGAATCGTGTCGCCCTGCTGCGTCACGCCATCGCAGTCTGGATAGATCGGCTCATGCTGCGAACCCGGCGTCATCCACAGGCAGCCATTTTCCTCATCGGCCGGATCAATCGCCATCCAGGCGCCGATCAAGGTATCAGGCTGCGTCGGGATATAGTAGGAATCTTGATGGAATCCCTGCCCACCTTGACCGGGCTGCTTGAAGAAGAGCATCGTTTGCAGTCCCAAGATATCGGGTCCGATCAAAGCCTCGAGCACATCGACGATGCGCGGATGCAGGAGGAAGCGCTCGGCGAGTTCACTGGTGCGATGCGGCATGTGGATGCGGTCGAAGAAGTGGAGGCGTTCGGCCTCCGTGGCATCGTCCGGCGGTGAAGGCAAGCCGGGCATCACGCGGCGTCCCGCCATCATTTCATCGGTGAAATCGGCCCATTCGCGCGCTTCATCGGGCGCGACCAAGCCGCGGACGACCAGATAACCATCGCGGCGGAAGGATCGGTATTCTTCAACCCGCACTTGATAGGGTTCGTGTATGCGTGTCGGCGCTTGCGCTAGAACCATCTTGCTGACCTCAGTAGTTATCATCGTCTATAAGATTATCGCTTTCTCGCCAGATTTCAATGACCTGCCCGTGGGCTGTTGACTTTTGACAATTGAAGAATACCGATATTACATTAGCGCCAGAGGATTCTGTACGATTGACGAAACTACGAAGCGAAGTTGTACTCAGCGCACAGCTTAAGCTTGTCGAGGAATAGGGAATGTCGTAATCATAGCGATACGGGTTTTCATCTTTGATCTGGATGGCGTCATCACAGACACCGCTGAGTTTCACTATCGGGCGTGGAAGAGTCTGGCAGACGCCGAGCGCATTCCCTTCGCGCGCGAGGACAACGATGCTTTGCGCGGCGTATCGCGGAGGAAGAGCCTAACGGGGCTCTTGAGGGTCCGCGAGATTACGACGTCCGCGGCCGAGGAATGTCTGGCGCGGAAGAATGGCTATTATCTGGAGTACATTGAGCAACTGACGCCCGAGGATAGATTGCCGGGTGCGACGGCCTTTCCCAATGCAGCGCGCGGAGCTGGACTGAAGCTGGCAATCGCTTCGGCTTGATCAAGTGGCTGGCTCTGTCCCCGCCTGTGCCATTGACGGCGTTTTGAAAAAGGTCCAGCAAAGTCTGCGAGATGGTTTGCATCGGCTGCCGCTCTCGTTCTTCGTCTGCTCCAGGCTGGCGAAGACGTATTGCATATCGGTCATGGCGTCATCGAAACTGGCGTCGACCGCGTCTTTGTCCAGGATATGATGCCGGTTCCAGAAGACCGCCTTGCCTTCGCGGTCGAAGAAGAACTTGCCGCGCTCAGCCGCCGTGATATCGCGGATGCCGCGATAGACATCGAAGGTGTCCTTCTCCTGATCCGAATAACCGCCCTGGCGCACCCAGTTGTCACCCGCCGTCTGCACGGTCAGTACGCCTTCCTCAAAGTCACTGTAGGCGGTCAAGTCGGCCAGCGTGGTCGATTCGCCCAGCTTGCTGTAATCCGGGTCGCCCAGCACCCAGGCATCCGCCAGCGCCGGCGGGAAGATGACTTCCTGGATGAGCGCGTCGATGATCTGGTCGCTGCGCTGGTTTTCCTGCAGCTCGATCTTGGTCTCGGTCGCCTTCAGGAATTGCATCGCGCCGGCCACCTGGATCGTCGCGGTGCGTTCGCCATTCTGATTGGCCGCCGGATGGATTGACTGCACCCAACCCGAGAAGTGGCGGCGCGTGGACGTGCCGTCATGCGATTCGACCTTCACCGGACGCAGCGGCGCCAGCTTGCCGCTCAGTGGGCCGGCGCTGTTTTCCGGCGTGAAGCGCTTGTCCTCGTTGCGCATGAGGAGGGTCAACTTCGCGTCATTCCCCACAACCTTATGTGCTTGCTGGAAACCGAGCGACCACTTGGCGAACAAGACGAGATCCGTCTCGTCCGTGTAGCTGCCGTCTCGATCCCAGTCGATGCCGATGGTCCATCTTGTTGTCATTGCTTCTGCTCCTTATGTTAAGATATACGTTTTGGAATCTACTGCCGAGGAATCGGCAAAACCTCAATCAGCTCTTTCGACTTGATGTTCCATATCCAAACCATGCCATCTGGACCGCTAGTCGCCATTAGTTCTCCATTGGGATGAACTCGCGGATTGGTTCCCGGATAGACCGACATGTCAAAATTGTCATCTGCATCCCAGACTATAATCTCAAAGTATTCTGATACTCCGCCAAATAGCCCAGCTAACACAAATCCATCGTCTGGCGTGATAAGTATAGATGGCCCTACTCCTTCGGTTTGAAGCAGTAATTCTCCCGTTTCGATATCCCAAACGAGTAACTGATCACATTGGTACATCAACCATGGACTAATGTGTCCGAAAGCCAGGGTTACGTCCGCTCCACCACAGGAATGTTCGCCGAGGACTTGTATGTACGCCAATTCCCAAGTGTCAGTCCGATAAATCTTTATCTCGCCATCTGGTATTACAAGCCCAAACAGGGAACTATCCGGGCTGAACGCGATGCCTCGTACATCTCTTGCATTTACCGGAATGACGCCAAGAGGTGAGCCAAGACCCTGTTGAACATCAAAAGGGTGTACTTGCACCCCGTCAGGATGCCACCAATCCAGAAACTGTCGCCAGTCGGGACTTAATTTCGGGAGTTGCCGGGACTGCCCAGCTCGTATCGCGGGAATAGACAGGACCTGTGACTCCGTGTCAATATCCCATATCGACATTTCGTGCTCCCACGTTGCCCAATAGTCGCTCAAGAACATGATGTACTCGCCATCAGCGCCAAATGAGATCGTGCTTAGATCTAGAGGTTTTTCCGTTGCGGTTCGCTGAAGGTCGAGTATTAGAGCGTTGTCCGCTATATTGAAGATCTCTAACCGTTGATATTCAGCGAGTGAGATATATCGACTGTCAGAGCTTATAACCATACGAGTGTCGCTAAAGCTCGCTCCTCGGAGGTAGCGCGGCGGAGAGGAAAGATCTTCAAGACCATATACCCATACGCCGCTTTCGTAGCCCTCATCACGTCCATCTTCATTTTTCACATAAGCATCATATCTGACAGCCAAATGCTGACCATCATTGGACATTAAGATATTGGCTGCTTCCCATGAGACCTCTTCTTGCGCCTGTATCCAAAAGGGCAGCCATGCGAGGCAACAGACTAAAATCGCGTTAGTGTATGCTCGATTATTCATCTTCAAGATAGATGCTGTCCTTCGGATCTGGTTCACGGACGATGTATTGAGCGATTCCAAAAGTGTCGTCAAGTTCGGGGTGAGTCCTCGCGGTGTCCAGATTCTCACTGTACAGAGAAGAACCACCGTGCGGGTAAAGCTGGCTTTCTATAACTAAATCGAAAAAGTGCTGGACATCTTGAGACCCTTCAACTACATATTTCTGCCTTAGCCAATCCAGCATCCTTTCCAATGCGCCACTACCTGGCTCACTTGAGCCAACGATCACCTCGAGCAAATCTAAATGATGATATTGTATGCCTTTTCCTGTATTGCCAGTTTTGCCGATGAGTGACTTATCTGCTGCATCAATGCGCAGCCCGGGAACTATATGGTCTTCGATATGAGATAAGTGAGCGTACGCAATTATTATCCTGCCGTCTTCCTGCCAGCGTTCAGGATCATGTGCGGTTAAGCGCGCCATACGCTGCATTTGTGCACGCTTAGTCAAATCTTCCTCCGTCAAACTTCGGTCCCACAAACGCTGCGACGCTAAATTCTGCATTTTCAATGTTTGCATGATCTTAGGGTCTGATAGGTATACAAACGCCGGAAAACTGATGACCACATAATTCCCTAACCTTGATTCAGGATCCGATTCAGCATGAATAACCAGTTCCACTCTAACATCAGGTCCAATTACCGGTGACTGCACGTAGAATTTAGTGTTCGTCGTGGTGTTGTAGTCACGTGTTAGCCAACCCAATTGGTGCCAGGTCCTATCTGCATAGACTCTATGCGATATTTCTACATTTTCTTTTCCGGAATCCTCACCAGGAACAGTGGACTGTCTATGGTATTCCGATTCAGTTTCTGTGGAAACGACTCCTTCCTCCTCTTGCTCAGAAGTGTCGCCATGCTCTCCAAGCGCATCAAAGGTAAATGCGGTCTTCGCGTGGCTTGTATCGATCCAGATTTTCCGGCCGCCATAATCAATCAACACAGCATGCTGATTGTCCTTGGAAAACTCATACACGCCAAACTCATGATCAACGTGGTAAATAGTCGAGCTAATTTCATCCAGATTCTGATCACGATAGATATTCAAGGTTCCCGAAATATGGATTACCCCAATGGGCTGTGATTCTAGTGCCTTTGTCAGTGCGCTCATGAAGTCAAGAGAAGTGTTATCATATTCCTGCCCTGATACTTGTGCGCGGAGTAGATTGTACACTTGAGGCACTTCGTCAATTCTCTCAAACTCAAGCTCAACGGCGTCATCTCTAAGATCTATCCAGTATTCATTCCCAGCGACATAGATTTTTGCTGCATATGGATGCGACGGGTATTGGTCCAATACCAGAATGCTGAAGTTATCAGGTAAAACAGGCAAGACAGAACTCGCAACATCACCGCGGAGAATGTCTTCCACGTCTTCGTACACCTTTAGGGCCCCATTTGCACGCAATCGAATGAGATGCTCCTCCTGCCGGATAATCGGTTCCGGTCGATCCGTATGCGCCAACGTCTCATCCCAATCCGAGTTGGCGACTTTTGCGAGCGTGCCCCAGGCCACAGCATCCGAAGCCGCGTACCAGCCCGATAGCGCGTATTGCTCCAGAAAGTCGCGCCAGTGGCTATTGGGTGGCACACCTTCTCGCTTCAACGTGATGAGCACCTCCCGCGCCAAGTGATCGGTTTCAACATGCAGGAGGTGATCGACGTGCATTGCTTGCCCCGGTGTTAGGGGTGTGTTGGCCTGCCAGTGCCCCGGCTCTACCGGTTCTTCAACGTCCGCAAGAGTCTGGAGATCAAAGGTGTCGATGTCTTCTGGTATCGGATCCGCAGATGGAGGACTCAGGCCAAGACGATCATACAGGCGCTGTTCGTACTCCAGGATATCGTCCGGCACAGACGTGGGCTGCGGCCGGTTCGTCGGATTGTTTACAGTTGTGCTTTCCAACGGCTTCTCTGGGTTATCAGGCGATCGCCGATCCTGATCCGCCCGATTGATGCCGAGTCGCTGGTAAAGGTTGCGTTCGTAATCTTGCACAGCGGGATCCACATCAAGCGGGGGCCCTGGCGTGTCATCACCGTCAGATTCCCCGGAAGTAAGCTCTGGCCTCGCTGTCGGTGGCTCGATGGGAGGAATATATGATGGCAACCACCCGTCTGAATCTCCGCGTTCTGGCTCTGCTGGCGTGCCCCCGTTCGATGGCTTGCCACCGAGGAGCTCTTCATAGTAGTCTTGCAATCTACTGCGTCGGTACGGCATCTTCTTCTCTCCTACACATCAAATTCGTCTGCAAATAATCGGGGACGCGCAGCCCGCCCTGTCACAAGCCGCTGCGCATCCCCAAGGCTTTACGCCAACCCGCCTACACCGTGCCCCATGCGGGCGCATCGCCGGTCGCCGGCTTCAAGGTCGCCGTGAACAGCACCGCCCCGCCGGTCATGATCTGCGGCCGGTAACTGCCGATCAGAAACTCACCGCTGTACTTGGGGTCGTTCGCCGCCGGCGCCGCGTTGTCCCCCACCTGCACCTCCAGCGTTACCTGGCTGCCAGCCGCGAAGGCGCCCTGGATGACCGTGTGCGTGCCGCCGGGGCTCTCGGTGGTCAGGTAGCCCTCGATCGTCACCGGCGCCCGCAGCTGCCCGTTGATAAACTGATGAACCTCATCGCCGAAACCGGTGACATCGAACTGGTCATAAGCCTGCCCCAGGTCAATGCTGCGGATATCGCCGTCCGCGAATTGACGCAGCACCCCGCCGCTGTCGTCCATCTTCACGATGACATGATCGCCTGATAGTGCCATTTGCTTTTCTCCTTCTTGTGTCTTGGTTTTCGTTCGTACTACTTGCGAATCAGTGAAATTGCGATGCGGATTCGCTCCCGCGCCGCCGGATCAGCGGTCGCCTTCCAGCGCGCATAGCGGGGGATCCGCCCATCAATCTTGACTTGCTCCGAACCCAGCGCCCTGCCATCCAGCGTGAAGGTCGCCAAGGTTCTTTCTTTGCCGGCGAAGGCGCCACTGCCCGAACCTTCAATCGTGATGACATAGGCATCGTTGGCGGCCGCCTCCAGCACATGCAGGCAAGCCAAGCCGCCGCCATCGTTGGCCTCGCCATTGTCCACCGCGCTCCCCGATGTCGTCCCGGTCACATCGACTGGCTGCGTCAGCGCGATGCCCCAGCCGCCGTCTTCTCCGCGATTGGCGAATCCCGCCCGGAAGCGTACTTCTACTACGACTACGTCTACATGGAATGCGACTGGCCGCCGGGCGCCTATTGGGACTTGGGTCAGTGGCTAGGCAATTCCTGCCGCATTAAGCAAGAGGCTGATATGGTCATCCCAATTCACGATTGCCGCTATATGGAGCCGTAACCCGAAGGTGTCATTGAATGAGCGCTTGCCTTCCTGCAGCGGGTCATCGCGGCGGTACCTCTCTGATTCACACCATCTTGGCCGAAAAGGGCGAGCACTTTGCTCAGCCGGCCAATACCAAGCGGCGAAGAAAGCCGGGATTCGATACAATATGCGACGCGTACGCTATGCAACACAGGCTGACCAAGCCCGACCATCCATAGACAAATGGGCGAGTTGAACGCATGCTTTGGACCTTCAAAGAGCAGACCGCGCATCTCTACTTCTATCAAACGCACACCCACTTGCGTAAGCACCTAGAAGCGTTCATAAAGGCATACAACTTTGCCAAAGGGCGCAAGGCGCTGCCGGGGCGATCTCCCGTTGTATACGTCTGTGATGGATGGCGAGAATGCCCGGCCATTTGTCACAGAAATCCAAACTGCCTTTCCGCAGAGACTAAACAGCTATCCCCGAGTGAAATGCGCTCAATAGCAAAGCGATAGGGTATGATATTTTCATTTTGCGACCGCCTGCGGGCTGGCAACAAGCAGCCAGAGAAAACAGATTGATTTCGACATCGGATAGTCCTTATGCAATCGTTTCTTATTGGCATTGATGTCGGCAGTAGCGCCTGCAAATGCGTAATCGTGGATGACTGTCTGCGCCCAATCAGCCAACACGCTCAATCGTATCCCACACACCATCCGCGATGCGCGGCAGCAGAGCAGGATCCCCAGGATTGGTACCGAAGCGCCTGTCAAGCGATCCGCAATTGCCTGGACTCGAGCGGCATTAAGCCAGCGAGGGTAGTGGGCATTGCGATCGCTGGACCGGCTCATAGCGTCGCGCTTTTGGATGGCGCCGGCAACATTCTGCATCCGACGATACATTGGTCGGATTTGCGCAGCACGCCACAGGCTGAGCGTCTCGAAGCGGAATATGGCGATGCGATATTCGCCTCCACCATGTGCCGAGTCAATCCAGCGTGGACCCTGCCGCAACTGCTTTGGCTGCGGGAGAATAAGCCTGCGGTTTACCAGCGTTTACGCCGCATCCTGGTTGTTAAAGATTATGTGCGTTACCGGCTCACTGGGCGTTATCAGACAGATGTTTATGACGCAATTGGAACTCAGCTCTATGCTGTGCATGCCAGCGCTTGGTCGCCCGCTTTGCTCGAAATAGTCGAATTAAGCGCGGAAGCGCTGCCGGAGCTGCGACCGGCGACCGATATCAGCGGCGGGTTGACGCAGGAGGCGGCGCGCGATTGTGGCTTGCTGGAAGGCACTCCGGTAGCGGTGGGCAGCGGTGATTCGGTGGTGGAGGCAGCCGGCATCGGCGCGATCGCGCCAGGACATTGTGTGCTCAAGCTTGGCACGTCCGCCAACGTGAACCTGGTCATGCGCGATGCCAAGCCCTATTCCGGCGCCATCGTCTACCGTCATGTCGTAGATCCGCATTGGTTCACTATCACAGCGACCAATTCAGGAACCTCTACATTGCAATGGTTCGCCGAGACCTTCTGTCGTTCGGTTGCGGAAAATCCCGCCGGGCAGCCTGCGCACATGCAGGTTGAAGCGCTTGCTGCGGATTCTGTGCCGGGCGCGCGCGGTCTATTGTTTCATCCATATTTGCAGGGCGAAAGGTCTCCTTATTGGAATCCTCATTTGAGAGGCGACTTTGTTGGCATCCACAGGCAGCACCGCTTGGAAGATTTTGCACGAGCCATCCTGGAGGGTGTGGCTTTTTCGTTGCGCGACTGTTTCGAGCTGGTCAATACGTTTGGAGACGCGATAAAGGAGTTGTATCTGATTGGCGGCGGCGCGGAGAGCCAACTCTGGAGTCAAATCATCTGCAATGCGATTGGTCGTAAGTTGTCCAAGCCGGTTGTACAATCTGCAGCGTACGGTTCTGCCATATTGGCTGGCATCGCGACCGGCGTATTCCACGGGTGGACAGACGCTCTCAACAGGCGAACACTGCCTACCGAGGACTTGCGCCCCGTTGATGCATCCAGGCGGCTTTACGACGACAAATTCGCCACGTACTTGGCGGTGGCGCGGGCTCTCCAGCCACATATTCAGCCGCCGCGGCAGCCGAGCGCCGCCGAGGAGCAGTAAATGCAGACCCTCAGTATTCGTTTGCCTGAGATACCGGATGTCGCACCGCTTGGCGCGTATGATGAAAACTTGCTCATCGAGATGTATCGGCGCATGGTATTGATTCGACAATTTGAAATGAAAGTCAATGAATTGTTTCTGCAAGGAGTTATGCCGGGGACCATTCATCTGTCATTGGGTCAAGAAGCGAGCGTCGTCGGCGCCTGCCTGGCACTGGAACCGGATGATGTCATCACGCTAACGCACCGCGGACACGGTCAGGCTTTGGCAAAAGGCGTCCGTGCCGATTCATTGATGGCTGAGCTGTTCGGCAAAGAGACGGGCTGCTGCCGTGGCAAAGGCGGTTCTTTGCATGTCGGCGATATGTCCGTGGGCGCGCTACCGGCAATCGCCATCGTTGGCGCCTCTTCGCCGATTGCGGCCGGCATGGCTTTCGCCTTCAAGCGCGGAGGGACGGGACAGGTTGCCCTCAATTTTTTCGGCGAGGGCACTGCAAATAAAGGCGATTGGCACGAGGCGCTGAATCTTGCAGCCGTTTGGAAGCTGCCGGTAGTTTTCCTCTGCGAAAACAATCTGTACGGCGTGTCGACGCACATAACGGAGGTGATGGCGATCGAGTACGTTTCGGATCGCGCCTCGGCGTATGGTATGCCCGGCAGCACAATCTACGGCAACGACCCGATCTTCGTCTACGAAACTGTACGAAATGCGGCTGACCGTGCCAGAAACGGCGAGGGTCCAACCCTTGTTGAGTGCTTGACATATCGCCGTGGCGGGCATAAGCGCGATGATCCCGGCACGTATCGCCCGCAGGAAGAAGTAGAGGCTTGGTTCAAGACCGATCCCATACCGGCCTTTCGCGATCGATTGCTGCGGGATGAGCGTTTTTCGATGAGTGTGATCGAAGACCTAGAAGCGCTCGTGATGACTGCAATTGATGCGGCTGTAGACTTCGCGCTGGCGAGTGATACGCCCGCTGTCTCGTCTGCGCTGGAGCATGTATATGCTGACTGATAGAGCGATCGAGTCAAGATCGCCATCGCGTGAATTGACGGTCGTGCAGGCATTGCGCGAAGCGGTACGAGAAGAAATGCGCCGCGACGAGCAGGTGTTCGTGCTGGGCGAGGACATCCGCATCGGCGGCTCATTCTTATTCACGCTTGGTCTGCTGGACGAATTTGGGCCCGAGCGTGTCCTGAATACGCCGATATCAGAAGCTGGCTTTGTTGGACTGGCAATCGGCGCCGCCATACAAGGCATGCGCCCGATCATCGATTTTCAATACGGGGATTTTATTTTCACCGCATTTGATCAGATCATTCAGCAATGTACCAAACTGCGATATATGTCGGGCGGCCAAGTGAGTATCCCGCTGGTGTTTCAATTGCCTACGGGTGCGTCTGGGCGTGGCGCCCAACATGCCAACTCGGTGGAGACCGCCTTCTTCGGCATTCCAGGGCTAAAGATTGTTACTCCAGCCACACCCTACGATGCCAAAGGGTTGTTTAAGTCTGCCGTGCGCGATGACAATCCGGTGCTGTTTTGTGTGCATAAGCACCTTTACGGCAGCCGGGGCCGGCAGCTGGCAAAGAGCAGCATCAGCCGCGGTCACGTTCCTGAGGGGGAATACCAGATTCCACTTGGCAAAGGCGACATCAAGAAGCAAGGGAACGACATCACCGTGGTCGCGAACGGGCTAATGCTGCATCGTAGCATGAACGTAGCCGAGGCGCTGGCGAACGAAGATGTAAGCGTGGAGGTTGTTGATCCGCGCAGCCTGGCGCCGTTCGATGTCAAACTGGTGATAGACTCGGTGGTCAAGACATCGCGCCTGGTCATCGTCGAAGAAGGCAATGAAAGGGGCGGTTGGGGCGCGCAATTGGCGGCGGACATCGCCGGCCAAGCAATCGGCTATCTGGACGCGCCGGTTTTGCGCGTGGCGGCGCCCAATGTGCCTGTCCCGTTTTCGCCGGTGCTGGAGCGCGCGGTCATTCCGGATGAAGCGCGGATCCGCAGCGCGATTCTTGAAGCGATGGAGCAGTGATATGCGGGTCGAAGTGCTTGTGCCACAAATAGGCGAGGCGGTCGCGGAGTTGTTCCTAGTTGCTTGGCACAAAGGGGTGGGTGATGAGATAGAGAAGGGCGATTTGCTTTTCGAAATCGACTCCGACAAAGCGATTGTGGAGGTCGAGGCCTTTGTTGACGGCACCTTAATCCAGATCGTGGCGCCGGATGAGAGCGCTGTCATGCCGCAGCAAGTGGTCGCGATAATCGAAACGGAGTCTGAAACGGGTTATGATCTACACGGGGACCGGGCCGCGCTTAGCCACGCGCCCTTACCGGCGTCGAATGCGGGCGATAGGGCAAAAGCGGGACAGATCCCCGCGGAACCGCATCAGCAGGAGCAACGCGCCGATACGCAAAGCGAAAGGGCGCGACCCAATATCTCGCCCAAAGCGAGGCGCCTGGCAAAGCAAGCGGGCATCGACTGGACCCGTGTCAGCGGCAGTGGCGCCAACGGCATGATCTTGGTCAGCGATGTCGAACAAGCAATCGGCTCGACAGGCGATCGCGACTTGTAAAGGTCACAGACGCAGCCAAAGAACTCACCTATCAACTAGGAGAAAATACTAATGTTGACGGAAGAACAGAGATTTACTTTTGACCTCAAGGGCTACATTGTGCTGCCCGGGGTGCTTGAGCGAGATCTAGTCGATCGTTTGAAGGCGCACACGGAAATCTTGGAGAACGATCCAGAGTCGCTGCCGGCGCATGAACAGTCGTTGCCCGGCGGTCCCTTCGCCGAATTGATCGATCATCCCGCCGTTATCGATCTGCTGGAATTCGCGATATCCAATAATCCGGAAAAGTGGCGGCTGGAAAGCGCCTTCGTCAGCGTACGCCGGTGCGGCGATCAAGGCATTGGTCCCCACGGCGGTGGACCCACGCTCAACCCGAACTACCATTATCACGCCTACAACAACAAGATCTATACTGGCATGCTGCGCGTAGTATTCGAGCTGAACGAAGTGGTGTACGACAAGGGCGGAACGCTATTCATGGCAGGTTCGCACAAGTCTAACTTCAAGGTGCCCCAGAGTGTCTTTGACAAGCGCCGGCGCGACGAAGTGACGAAATCTTTCCTTTTTGACCGCTACGCTTGTCCGCCAGGTTCCGTTGTCGCCTTTGCCGAGGCGGTGTGCCACTCCGGCAACACTTGGGAAGTGGAGGAGCACAACCGCATTGCCGTCTTCTATGCTTATAACCACGTGAACGTGCGACACCACAAACCAAGATTTGATCAAGCTGTGATTGATAGTTTAAGCCCGGAACGTCAAGCCTTCTTCCGCGAGGTGTATCATCCGCTCTTCGACCGCCGTTACTAGTTTCGGTGTAAGGCAATAACCGCCATCCGTTGCTGATGAGCCAGATAACTGTAGCCACCAAACAGAAGACGCAGGTGATTGATCTGACTGCGCAATGCCAGTCGATCATCGGCAATGTGAAAAACGGACTCGCTGTCTTTCACCTGATGCATACCACCGCGGGGCTGATTCTCTGTGAAGACGATGCGGAACTGCGAGAGGATCTCTTGAAAGTCGCGGACAATTGGCTGCGAGATTTAGGTCCGTTTCAACATGCTCGGCGCAGCAATCCCAATGCGGAAGCGCATATCCTAAGCGCTTTTGCCGGCGCCTCACTCACGATCCCCATCGTCAACGGGGCGCTTGCCTTGGGCGTCTGGCAAAACATCCTGCTGCTGGAGCTGGACGGCCCCAAGCAGCGTACAGTCACATGCATGACCATTGAGTCGGCTAAGGGCTAATCAGCGCCAAGCAAATCAGTGAGCGAAAGGATAAAGCCTATGAAGATCGCAATCGGCTGCGATGATGCTGGCGAACCGCTTCTGCGCATTGTGGAAGAATTCCTTGGAGGGAAGAACGGTATCGAGACAATCAACCTCAGTACGGCGAATAGCGAATCCGCGGAGCATTATCCAGATGTGGCTGAACGAGTCGGCTTGGCGGTTGCCAACGACGGCTATGACCGCGGCATCCTCGTTTGTGGCACCGGTATCGGCATGGCCATCACCGCTTGCAAAGTTCCGGGCATACGCGCCGCGCTCTGTCACGACACGTATTCAGCGGAGCGCTCCCGCAAGAGCAATAATGCGCAGATCTTGACCATGGGCGCGCGCGTGATTGGATCCGAACTTGCCAAGTCCATCGTGGAAACATGGCTTGTATCTGAGTTCGACGATCGCAGCCCTTCGGCGCCGAAGGTGCGGCGTATGGACGAGATTGATACGAAGTACCTGAAGCCGCCCGATAAATGAGCGTCCGGCGACCGAATATCTTATGGGTCTGCACCGACCAGCAGCGCTACGATACGCTAGGTTGCACAGGCAACCCCTTCGTCAACACACCGCATATCAACCAACTGGCGCAGGACGGCACGCTCTTTGAACGCGCCTATTGTCAATCTCCGATCTGTAGCCCCAGCCGCGCAAGTTTCTTGACCGGCCGCTACCCGCGCACGACCAGGTGTCGCCAGAATGGACAGTCAATCCCATCGGATGAGGTATTGGTGACCAAGCTACTGTCGGATGCAGGTTACAGCTGCGGGCTTGCAGGGAAACTGCATCTGGCGCCTGCCAATCCTTGGGCGCAACATGTGACCGAGCCGCGCACCGATGACGGATACAATGAGTTCCACTGGTCTCATCAGTCCATGCCGGAGACTTCGGGCAACCAATACGGTCAGTGGCTGAAGTCGCAGAATCAGACATATCAAACGCCAAGCTTCGAGAATTTACAGCGTGTGCTGCGGGGTATGCCGGAAGCCTATCATCAAAGCAAATGGTGCGCCGATCGGGCAATTGAATTCATCGAATCGCGGGCTGAGCCTACGGATCAACCGTGGTTGTTTTCGGTGAATTTCTTTGATCCGCACCCGCCATTTGATCCACCTCTTGCATACCTGCAGCGCTATCTCGATATCTTGCCCGACATCCCCTTGCCCAGGTATTTTCCGGGCGAACTCGACGAAAAACCCAGAATACAGCGACGGTCGCATCAGGGCGATGACAGGCGCGAGCGGAACTTTGCCTGGGATTCCATTTCGGCTGACGAACACCGACTGATACGCGCGGCTTACTGGGCGATGGTTGACTTGATAGATGTACAGATCGGCCGCATGGTGGACGCCCTGCGACGTTCCAATCAATTTGCGCATACTGTAATCATCTTCATGTCCGATCACGGTGAGATGCTCGGCGATCATGGTATCTATTTCAAAGGCGCCTTCTTTTACGAAGAGGTCGCGCGCGTACCGCTCATTATCTCTTGGCCGGGCTTCGCGAAGAAAGGGCAGCGAAGTCAGGCATTGATCGAGCTAATTGATATTGCCCCGACTCTGTTGGACGCCGCCGGTATTCCGCCCAACCCAGGCATGCAGGGCAAGTCGATTTTGCCGCTGCTTAAGGGCGATGCCCCAATTGATGAGCATCGTGATAGCGTCTACTGCGAGAATTACAACGCCAGCACAAAACATCATCCGGATATCGTATTCGGCACCATGCTGCGCAGCCGCGACAGCAAGATCATCCGCATTCATGGAGGAGAGGAAGGTGAACTATACGACGTGCGGGACTGCCCTAATGAAACGCGCAATCTATGGGATGATCCACAGCGCTCCGCTCTAAAGGCTGAACTGTTGGCGCGACTTACGGACAGGATGGCCTGGACAGCCGATCCGCTTCCGTTACGAAACCGCCATGGTGATTCGGTAAACTATATGGAAATGATGTAGGGCGCCGCATGGCTAAACACCGCTTCGACCAGCTAGCGAGCCGCCGATCATGATACCAGGACAGAGCCTGCCCGATACTGTGCCAATTACGACTTGCGCGCGCGCCTGGCAGCCAAGAACTGGAAGCGCATTTCGCGATACAATATGGCGGTAAGTGATTTTCGTTGAAGGCAGGCTATTCATCGCGCTGTTTGCAGAGACAAAGCAGGATTCCCAGGGTCTCGGGTCGTCCAATATTATCCTTTTGGTCAAATGATGCTTATGAAAATGGTTCAAGGCGGCCGAGCCTGGCTGCCACATGTTAGTCAGGTATTCGGACGCATCATCCCCAGTTCCTCGTACATGCGCTTGGCTCTGCGCGATGTACGTATGAACAAGATGCTGTATCTGCTTATCATACCGCCCTTGGCATATCTGATTGTCTTCCACTACGTGCCGATGTATGGCGTCATCATCTCTTTTCAGGACTTCTCCTTCAAGAAAGGTTATTTCGGCAGCGACTGGGTTGGACTCGAACACTTTCAATGGCTGTTCGAGAATCCGTCGTTCCGCCGCGCCTTCTTCAACACCTTCAAGATTAACCTGCTGCGCATCGTCATTGGATTTCCCTGTCCCATCATTCTGGCGCTGCTGATTAACGAAGTGCGCGTCACGCTTTTCAAGCGAACAGTACAGACGGTCTCCTATTTGCCTTTCTTTATATCCTGGGTTGTTCTCGCGGGAATATTCAACGATTTGCTCTCGCGCGATTTTGGCGCCGTGAATAACGTTTTCGCCACCTTTGGTCTGCCGCGGATAGACTTCCTACAAGATTCCGCGGTGTTCCCTTTCACGCTGGTGGTTACCGAGATTTGGCGCACCGTCGGATGGGGCAGCATCTTCTACCTGGCTACCATCGCGACAATCAGCCCTACCTTGTACGAGGCGGCGGAAGTTGACGGCGCCAATCGCCTGCAGAAAATCCTGTATATCACTTTGCCAGCGCTGCGGCCGACCATGGTTATTCTGCTGCTGCTGAGTATCGGCAATGTGCTACGCGTGGGCTTTGACCAAGTCTTCAATCTTTACAACCCGCTGGTTTACGAAACGGGCGATATCATCATGACCTATATCGTGCGTTCGTTTTCCGAGTTTCCGCGATTTTCGCGCTTGGCGGCCGCCGGATTCATCCAGTCGCTCCTGGGTCTGATTATGCTTTTGGTCGCCAACGAAGCGGTAAAGCGCCTCCAAGGCGGAGAGGGCATTTACTGATGCGAGAGCTGAGATGGTCGCCGATTGATATTGCCATCGTTGTTGGACTGGCGGTTTTCGGCCTCATGACGCTCTATCCCTTCTGGTACATTCTTGTGATCTCCTTCTCTACACCGGAAGCGTATTTCGCCAGCGACTACCATCTCTTCCCGTCCAGCTTCACCATAGAGGCTTACCAATACAATCTGGATAATCCTCAGCTGACACGCAGCTTAGCCAATTCGGTCTTCATCACCGTAGTTGGAACGATCAACAGCCTTATCTGGACGACAATCACCGGGTACTTTCTGTCAAAGCGCGGTCTGGCTTTTGTCTCCATAATCTTCACCCTGTTCTTGGTAACGCTTTTCTTTGACGGCGGTTTGGTGCCAAAATTCATCCTCATTCGTCAATTGGGCTTGCGCAACAACTTGCTGTCGGTCATATTGCCCTTCACGATCAATCCCTTCTTCCTAATCCTCACCAAAAATTATTTCCGTACACGGAATCCGGAGATTGAAGAGGCGGCGAGAGTTGACGGCGCTAGCGCTTTCACAATTCTCTTCCGTATCGTCGTGCCTACGTCAAAACCGATACTGGCGACAATTGGACTCTTCTACGCGGTCCAGTACTGGAACGACTGGTTCTGGCCCATGATCTACCTCTCGGAGCGCGAGTTATTTCCATTGGCGCTGCACTTGCGCAACATCGTGACCCAATCGACTTCGTTTGAGCACAATACGGGCGGCATCGGAGTCACATCTCCAGCCACGATTCGGGCCTCTACAATCGTGCTGACCATCATACCGATTGTGCTGGCCTATCCCTTTGTACAGCGCTATTTTGTGCACGGGATACTATTGGGGTCGAGCAAAGAATGAGCCCAGGGAAGGAGGAAAACACTCGACAATTATATGCACGCTTTTCGAAAGCTACTTAGTCTGCAGGAGAGAGAATAATGACTGCTAGTTCAAGGTTGAAGCCGTTTTGCATGCTGATCATTCTGCTTGCGATGCTGTCGCTGACGCTCGCAAGCGCGCAGGATGAGCCGACTGAAATAACGGTGTTCCGCGGCGGTGTCACGATTGATTGGGACAACGATCCCGTCATTTTAGAACTGGAACGGCAAGCGAACGTGGATGTGAAGTTCGTCACGGCGGGCTGGGGCGATATTGGCCAGGTGAGGAACCTCGCGCTTGCCTCCGAAGAAGATATCGACATTTACCACCACATGGACCTAAGCCCGCAGTGGATTGAAGACGAGGTCATCATCGCGCTGGATGACTACATCAACGCGGACGACCACCCCTACCTTTACAATCTGGTGCACTCCGATCGCTACAGTTCTATGAAGCGCGACGGAAAAGTCTACTACGTGCCGATGGTGGCTGAAGGTTTCGACTGGGTCTTCCTCGTCCGCCAGGACTGGATGGATGAGCTAGGAATGGATTACCCGAGCGATGAAGTCGAATTCCGCGCGTTGCTGCAAGCCTTCAAGGATCGCGACCCGGATGGACGCACCGTCGGCTGGCAGTTGGAAGGGACGGGCGGAGGCTTCCGCCGTACGATGTTGCCCGTCTTTACCGCGTTCGGCGTACCCACCAGCTTCTTCGATCAGGAGAAGAACTTCTACATCAATGATGATGGGGTATTGGCGCCAATCGTCACCAGCAGCAATATCAAGGCTGCTTTGGCGTATATGAACGGTTTGTACGCTGATGGTCTGGTCAATACGGACTTCCCAACAATCCGGAGCTTCCCGGATCTCAGCGAACGTTACATTCAAGCTGGGAAGGCGGGCCTGTCGTGGTTCCCCAATTCAGGCAACTTCCCGATTCCCAATGCCGAACTGGGCTTCTTACCGCCATTCACTGCCACCGGTTTCGAGTTCACGCGATCAGAAGGCGTCGTCAACAATGGCTGGATTTCTGTTTCAGCAGTATCCGATACGCCGCAAAAAGCGGTGGACTTCCTGGAATACTTGAATTCCCGTGAAGCGCGCAAACTGCTCTCAGCCGGTATCGAGGGCATACACTACACCTCGTTTGATGAGAACGGGAATTTCGAACGAATCGAAGAGAATTGGCCCTACGAGTCCACCTATTATCCGCTCTGGTTCTATTTTGGGCAGGGCGGCGCCCGCGGCGTCATCCCCATTGCCGAATACGATTCGCTTGACGAAGCTTTCGCCAATGTTGAAATCTGGGAGCCGACGGTCGGCGGCGGCCTGCGTGATACGCTGGTCGCCAGCGCCTTGTGGACGGGCGACTCGATGCCCTTCCAATTCGTTGAATTCCCCGAATTGAACGATATCAAGGTCGCCCTGGGGGATGCTTTGCTGACGGGCTGGACAGAAATGATCACGGCCGATCCGGCGAATTTCGAAGCCGAATGGCAAGAGTTTCTCGACGAATGGCGGGCAACAGGCGGCGATGAGTGGGTGGCGGCGTATCAGGCTTACTACGACGAGCACTTGCGGTGAGTTTAGGCCTCTTGCGAGCAGCATCACGAGGACGGATTTGCAGGACGCCGGCTGGGGTCGGCGTCCTACGAATGCGGAAATCGGGTCGTAAAAAGTAAGACGGCATGATCGTTGAAGAAGCGCACGGCATTTTCAGCGTGCCCCATAGCGCGGCGGAGGGCAAGAATGTCATCGTCCTGGGCCGCGAGACGGCCATCGCCATTGACGTCGGCACCTATCCTGAAGAGGGCCGTCAGCTGGCGGACTTCATCAGCGCGCGCGGCTACAAGCCAAATCGGGTGATCCTCACGCACGGACATCGCGATCACATCCTGGGTGGCGAAGCTTTTCGTGGCGCGGATGTCTTCGCGCCGCGCAAGACCCTCGGCGAGATTCAGCATCAGATTCCCGGACTGGCCAAACAGATGGGGCTCGCCGAAGACGCGATTCGCCAACGAATTCTGCACCCGACGATCACCTTTGACGAACAGCTTTGGCTGGACCTCGGGAACAGGCAACTGCACCTCTTCCCCACACCCGGTCATAGCCCCGATATCGTAAGCATCTACATCAGCGATTGCCGATTGCTTGTCGCCAGCGATACGGTCGTTACTGGCATTGTCCCGGCCATATTTCATAGCAGCGCGGCTTTGGAATCATCAATCAAAGGGCTCAAGAAACTGGATATCGAAACGTTGATTTCGGGTCATGGACCGGTGCTGCATGGGCACGCAACCATTCAGGACTGGCTGAATTGGCTAAGCGCGTACATAAGTGGCGTGCGACGCGCCGTTGCGAAAATGATCGCGGCTGGCGAGCGTGACCGAAGTGCCGTATTGGAATCGATTGGCTACGACGAGTTTATCGGCGACCGGCTGCCAAAGGACAAGCATGGCATGCCCAAGCGTCATCGCAATGCGGTAGGAAAGATCGCGGATGAGGAGATGGCGGCCAGATGCTACGACTGGGCGTGATAGGCGTAGGCTGGGCGGGGCAGCGGCAGATACGCGCGGCGGCCGAATTAGACGGCAGAATCGAAGTTACGGCGATCGCTGATCATGACGGCGAGCACTTGCGTGAAATGGCGACTGCGCTTGACATCGATAAGGCATATCAGAATTTGAACGATATGCTGGCTGATCCTCGGATTGACGCCGTTTCGATTTGTACGCCGCATGCGCTGCACAAGCCGATGACGATTGCGACCGCGGAGGCTGGCAAACATGTCCTGGTCGAAAAGCCGATGGCGCTGACCGTAAACGACGCCACAGACATGATCGACGCGGCGCAGCAGAACGGTGTCAAGCTTTACGTCGCCGAGAATTGGGTTTATTCGCCAATGACCGCGTATTTGCGGGACATCGTCGCGACGGGAATGCACATTGGCGAACTGACCGCAGCCACATACGCCTGGGGATTCAGGGCGCGTCAGTACGGTTATAGCGGACGGCGCGCCTGGCTGGGCAAGCCAGCACAGGGAGGCACAGGCACCTGGATGCTGCACGGGATTCACAGCATTGCCCGCCTCCGGCACATTTTGGGCGAGGCGAGGGTGGTTTACCTGCGGGAGCATCACAGCAGCCGGTTTGTTACCCCGGATGTGGAAGGCACGGTCAGTGGTCTTGTTACGTTGAAGAGCGGCGTTCCCCTCAGTATTCTGCACTCATGCGAGCTTGAGCTGAAGGGAAGCGCCGGTGGCTTGTGGCTGCATGGAAGCGAAGGCAGCATCCATGGCCGCGACGATGGTTATGTCGTTTGCGCGGACGGCTTAGACGGGGCGCCAAGGTTACGAGCATACCCCGACTCGACTTTGTCGGAATACGCCATGGAGTTGGCTGCCTTTGTCGACTACGTAGAAGAGGAAAGTGTCGGCCCTACCACCGGCATAAGCGAGCGGCGCACACTTAGCATCGTGCAGGCTGGTTACGAGTCCATCGACAGCGGCATGCTGATTGATCTTCGCACTCGATTCGGCGAACTCTGAGCTGCGCCCCAATCCCCTATTCCAGGCTGACACCGGCCTCGCCCGCGGCATGGCGCAGATGAGCCAGGCTCGCGCGCGCCTCTTCCGGACTAAACATATGCTCAAGTATCAGCCAATTGTCAGCGGGCATATGCGGCGCCATCAGTCGCAGCATTTGCGCCCAGTCCGTGGTGTCTTCAGTTATGGGCGCCAATTCGATGTGAATGTGGAAGCCGTCCTTGAGCGCCACACCCTTGATATGACCCAAGCCATAGTGGCCCGCCAAGCCATTACAGATGCGCTCGACTTTGGGGGCCGGATCCCAGATATCTTGATAATTGTACAAGCTGGTCACATCGATATTGCAGCGCAAGGCGTCGGAACCGCCCGCCAGCTCTTTCAGCCGCAGGAAACTCTCCGGTGAATTGACAGCTGTCTTCAGGTAAGCCTCGACCGCCAGCTTGGCGCCATGCTTATCCGCCGATTCCAGCAGCGGCTTAAGCGCCTCGGCGACGCGTCCCAGCGACTCATCGCTGAAATTGCGCGCATCAGCCGCGCCGAAGCCCGATGGATGGTAGTTGCCGCCGTTGATGACGATGTAGGGGCAGCCGGTATCCGCTGCCAAAGGTATGGCTTGGGCCAGGGTTTCGGTCTGTTGCGTTTGCGCTTCAGCGTCGACTGACAGCGGATTGAAGCCGAAGGCGCCGATCTGGCAAACCTGCAATCCACGCTTTTTCAATGGCGCGAGCGTCGCTGCCACGCCCTCGTTGACCAATTGATCCGCCGAGATCGGAACGCCATTGATCCCATGCTCGACGGCTACATCATGTGTGTGCTTGCCGACTTCTACGCCTAATCGCATTTCTCAATCCTCACGCTTCGTCAATCAAAACTTTCTTTCCGCTGCGCGCCGATCTGGTCACGGCATTGGCGATGGCGACAGACAGCATGCCGTCTTCAATGGTGGCCTGCGGCTGCTCGCCCTGGCGCAGGCACGCGAAGAAATGGTTGAAGGCATGAGTGTAGCGCGTCGTACCGAGGATCTCCGGCGGCTGCGTGAAGGTACTGACGGTATCTCCGCCGCGCTTCGCCCAGGTCAGCGAGTCCCACATATGATGGCGACCACGCAAACGCGCCTGCCCATGCTCGGTGGTGATGTCAATTCGTGGAAAATCCCAATACGCGTTTGCGCCATAACCGCCGACGGTCAAAGCGCCGATGGCGCCGCTCTCGAATTTCAACGATATCGCGGCGACTTCTTCCGCTGGGCGGCCTACGAATCGCGCTGCTTCTGCCGTCACGGATATTGGCTTGCCCATAAGATAGCAGACCGCATCAAATAAATGGCAGGAGTTCTCATTGAACATTCCATTGCCATTCTCGGGGTCCCAAAACCAGCTGTCTGCCGCAGGCAAGTAGTCAAAAACGTATTCGCCGTTGAGCATCCAGCCCTGGCCCAATTCGCCGCTTATTAGCTCTCGCAAGCGTACAATGGCTGGATGGAAGCGAAAGCTGAACCCGAGCATTACGCTGGCATCGTGCCGATGGCAAATCGCAGCCAAGTGCTCGGCATGCCTTGGGTTTGTCGCCCAAGGTTTCTCCACGAACATGGCGATGCCGCGTTCCGCCGCCTGCTCAATGATGGCGGCGCGCGCTTTGGGCGCAGTAGCGATGACGACGGCGTCGAGGTTTTCGTTGGTGAAGATTTCGTCGCTGGAGCGATAGGCATTGGCGCCATAACGAGCAGCGTATGCGTCCAGCCCTCCAGCGATGTTGGGGTTGCGATCGGCCACCGCGACCAGTTGCGCGCTCTCCAGATGCGCCAATGTGCGTACGAGGAACTGCCCAAAGCGCAATCCGACGACACCTACTTTGAATCGCTTCATCTTTTGCTCCTAGTAGTCCAGGCTGGTCGTCATGTGATAGAGCTCGCCTGTCTGGGAGGATTTCAGCGCGCCGTACATCATTTCCGTGATGTGCAGGCCCCAATCGACATTCACCAGCGGCTCCTCGTCTTTGATGATACATTCGATCAGGTGTCTGGAGGATTCGTGGTAGTAATTGAAGGCGCCCGGCACGGGAAGGGGCCAGCGCGCCTTGCTGCGGTCGCCGCGCACGGGGATATGGAACCAACCGTCCGCGGAGACTTCCGGCAGCAGGTCTTTGCGGCTGCTGATGATTGATGCTTTGTAACCGGCGCCGAAGAGCAAGTTGCCCTCGGTGCCGTATACGCTGAGGGGGCCGCCGCCGCTGTCGGGCAGAACGGGATGATAAATCCGGCCAACGTGGCAGGCGCCGTGCGAGCCGTCAGCCATTTCGTAAAGGGAGTAGGCTTGGTCGACCGCTTCCATCTTGACCGGTTCAGTGCGCGGCAGATTCACGACCACATCCCAGTAATTGGCGTCTTGCGGGTCGCTGATCTGCGCCATGTATTTGTCGAATTCGGACTCGGGCACGATAAAGTCATCGGCGACCGAAATCTTGGCATGGGCGAATACTGATTTGCAGGAGCCCAGTACGCCAACGATATTCGTGGGCGCATATGGCAGGTCAAAGAGAAAGCCGCCGCTATCGGCATCGAAGAAGGCGGCCTTGCCGTAGGGGTTGCTCGCCAGCCCAGGCGCATACCTGGTGGGCCCGGTCGCTCCCAACGAGAACCACAGGATGTCGCCCAGGACGCCTTGTTTCACCAGGCTGCGAAGCAAGGCGAAATCCGGATCGAGCGGCGTGCTGGAGCTGGGCTCGATAATCGCCTTTAAGCCGGCGGCGCGGACGCCATCGCGGATCTTGCGCGCGTCGTCCAGCTCGGTCGCCATTGGTTTCTGGATGAGAATATGCTTGCCCGCCTCGATCGCCGCCAGCGCGAAGGGCACGTGCGTACCGGGCGCCGTGAGGATGAAGACGGCGTCAATATCGGATTTCTCCAGCATATCGTAATAGTCCGCATATTGTTCCCGCGCGCCGAAGACGCGAACGCAAGCCTCAGTCCGCACCAGGCGGAGATCGCAGACAGCCGTGATTTCGGCCTTGTCCATGGTCATGAGGTAGGGCAAGTAATAGGCAGCCGCGACCACACCGCAGCCGACCACGCCGACCCTTACTTTGTCCTTCGCCATAGGCTCTCCCTTTGGTCTACAGAAATTGAAAGATCGCCCCTTCAATTGACTCCAAGATTCTCCAGAAAGAGAATGAACATCCTGCCGCCAAGCGCATTATCTGGGTGTGGCTGCCAAGGTTTGGCGATGATATCGGGCAGGCTGTTGCCGGTAATGTCGCCGACGACAGCTTCGTGGCCGCCCAGGTTTCCATCAAAGATGACATGCTCCTGCCAGGCGCCGCCCCGACCGTCGAGATTCTCCCAGATGTAGAATTTCGGCGAGACATCTCCGCGAACATACTCCATCTCGCAAGAGAAGACATCGAGGTCGCCATCGCCGTCCAGGTCGCCGACGTACAAGCTGTGCAGCGCGCCGCGGCGGGGCATAGTCGGGGCGCAGATGTCATGGCGCTTCCAATAGTGCCCGACGCCGTCCAGGTTCTCCATCCACCAGACTTGCCCGCCGGGAATCTCGGCATCGCAGAAAACCACATCATTTCGGCCGTTGCCGTTCATATCACAAATGGCGGCGCGGACGCCATCAAAAGCGAAGCGCGGACGGAAATCCGCGGGCGGGTAGGTGTTTGGGCCGATAGGCCGCACTTGCCACTTGCTGCCATCGCCGTTGACATTTTCGAACCAGACGTTCGTTCGGACGATATCTAGATCGCCATCGCCGTCCAGATCGCCAAATGCGAGGCCGGCATGAACGGCGGGGCCGATGACTGTATGTTGCCAACGCTCTTCCGGGTTTGCCGCGATCTTGTACCAGCGCAGGTCATTCAGATCGGACATGGTCACGATCTCGGGCGCGCCATCGCCATTGATGTCCGCCGCGACTATGTCATGCACGCCGGCCAGGTCGGGGTCAAACTCGAAGCGGTCAAAGGGCCGGCTAACGTCGCCGCTGTTGCGATACCAAACGCCGCCCGCGATGAGGTCGAGGCGGCCGTCGCCGGTGACATCCAGCGCGATGCAGCCGACATCAGAAGGCGAGTCCCGACCGACGATGTGCCGCGTCCAACGATCGGGCGCATGATATTTGTACCAGTAGAGCGTGCCGTAGCGCTCGCCGACGATGTACTCCGGAACGCCGTCGCCGTCGAGGTCGGCCAAGCAAGTCTGCGCCAGCATCGGCGGCACATCCAAAGCGACGAAATGTTGGCGGAAATTAAACTTGGACATGCGCCGTCCTCTCACACCCCGATGGCTCAAGCGAATTGCGGCAAGTATTCGGCGTTCAGTCGCAGCATTTCATCAATCATTGCTTCTGCATGGCGAATGCTCTCGGCGACCGGATCGAGCAGCGCGGCTTGCAGCACGAGATTACGATCGCCACGAACTGCGGCTTCCACGATTAATTCGGTCTGGTCGATATCGCGCCGGTTGAAAGCGGCCAGCGGCTGCGGCAAATCGCCCATCGACAGCGGGTAGATGCCGCCGCCAGCGACAACTGCAGGCGTCTCAACAAATACCGCGCGCGGCAAATTGTTGATCTGGCCGGCGTTTATCATATTGACCGCGGGCAGCCGAATTAACTCATTTGCAGTCATCGCGGCAATGATGGGGAAAGCAAGGGTGTCGGCCCAACTGCGCGGCGCGAAGAATGGATCCAGGCGCAGCTCCGCCGAAAGCTCGCTCTGATCGCCGTAAGCAACCTCGAACTTATCCCATTCGGCGTCATTGTGGGCCAGGTCCCCCAGGTATTGCCAGCGATTCGCCTCTTGCTCCAAATGCCTGGAGAAATCGATGCCCTTGATTCCGAAGAATTCCCAGGCGTAGGAAATGTACTCGCCGGCGTGGCTGTCGAGTGTACCGGGGAAATAGCCGTAGACCTCCAGCAGTTTTCGCGAGAGCGACTGCTCATCGCCGTCCAAGCGGCTCAGACGCTCTTTCATCAGCGGAAGCAAATCCTCGCCCGTGCTTTTGCGCCACAAGTCAAGAATCCAGGTGAGGTGATTCGTGCCGGCTGCCGTGACCTCCATCTCATCGCCCGAAATCCCCATGACGCGATCGAGAAAGAGATAGAGCGCCATCTCAACGCCGTGGCACAAACCGACAATCGGTCCGAGATTCGCGTGACGCTCCAAGGCGAGACAGATGCGATTAAGCGGATTGGAGGTGACCATGACCATGGCGTCCGGACATAGCTCGCTGATATCGCAGGCGATCTCCAGGTGCAGGGGAATCTGTCGCAGCGAATGGAAGAGCCCGCCGGGCCCGCCTAGCTCGCCCAATATCTGCCGGCTGCCGAATTTGACCGGCACGCTGAAGTCTTGCTGCCAGGTATGGTAGTGGCCGGTGTCCACAGTGATGATGACGTAGTCGCTGCCCGCCAAGACGGCGCGGCGTTCGGTCGTCGCTTCGATGTTGATGGGCGTCTCGAGAACCTGATTCAGTTTCTGCGCCAACGTGGCATAAATCGCGAGCCTCTCTTGGTTGATATCTACGAAGCAAAGCCGGCTGCCGCCCAGCTGCGGATGATTCAAGACATCGCGCAGCACCTTGGGTCCAAAGGTCGTGCTGGCGGCGCCGATGATGGTGATCTTAGGTCGGTCGTTCAATGCCGCTCCTGTCATTGTGCGGCCAATGCGGTCGATTCGGTCCGCGTAAGCGCAGCGATAAGTTCTTGCGCCGCGTCGAAGTCGCTGCTCTCGGCGAAACCTACGGTAAAGTGTGCCGGTGTCTCGGTCATGTATTTGGTTAGTCCGTCGCGGCCGAAACCAAATACCGTCATATTGCCTTCCATAGGCCAGTAAGAATCGATATGCTGATCGGATTCATGGTGCGCCAGGAAGAGGACGCGGTCGGTGTTTGACGCGCCGAAGTAGATCCATTCCGGATGGGGCAGGACGCGCTCCCAGCGTTCCGACAGCGCTCGCCGCGCGCCATCGGACATCACACAATAATCTCCCTGCTCGTCCAGCGCGCCACCTGGCGTGCCTTCGTAGAGAAACCAGTAGGGATGATCGGCTTTGAGCACGGTCAGCCGCGCATGGGTGGGGAAAATCTCCCAGCGACAAGCCCACTTGCCGTCGACGGAAGCGGACGCGATGGTGATCTTGAGCGGACCCGCATTCAGAATGCGGCTGCGGCAGCCGTCGCCGCCGGGGTGAAAGTGGTTCTCCGGGTGCGCCAGATTGGGGATTCCGCGATATTTCCCATCGGAGCCGCCATAAGGGCGATAGCTCAGCCAGTCGTAGCCATCGCGGTCGATCATGCTGGCGAAGCCGGCGCCGAAGATGTGATACAAATAAGTCGCGCTGGGCGTCGAAATCTGATAGCTTTCTTGCTTCTGATGCATAACTCCTCGGCGCAATTCAATCAGTTCGTTGCCGGGCAGCTCATTTTCGGCCAGTTGGATGCTAAAGTAGCGAGCGCAATTGGCGGAGGTCGCGCCAGCAAGGAGAATCACGCCATTTGCCTGCCCGGCGTCCCGATCAAGCTGACAAGGAACGTAGGGATTTACGATGGCGCCGGCGGCATCCAGTTCCGCCACCTGCAAATGAGGGCGTTTCGGATCGGCTATGAAACCGTCGAGGCGATGCTCAACCACGAAATCCTCAGGCAATGCGTAGTCGGATCGGACGACGAAATCCCAGCATTCAGGCACGATTCGTCTCCAGGTCAGCGCGCTCTTCGGACGTGTAATAGGGTGAAAGTGACAGCTCATCAACCAAATGACAAGCGACGCTGGTTTCGGGATCGTCTGGCAGCGGCATTAAGGGCGGCGTTTCGGTTTTGCAAATGTCCTTTGTGTATTGGCAGCGGGTATGGAAGACACAGCCTGAGGGGGGATTGACCGGGCTGGGAATATCGCCCGTCAGCACAAAACGCTTTCGGTGACCGCCGCGCACTCGCTTGGGAATCGAGTTGAGCAGGGCTTCGGTATAGGGGTGGGCTGGCCGCTCAAAGATCTTCCTGGTCGGCGCGGTTTCCATCAACTTGCCCAGGTACATCACCATGACACGATCGCTGATGTATTCCACCACGCTCAGGTCGTGGGCGATGAATACATAGGTCAGTCCCAATTCTTCCTGCAAGTCCGCCAGCAGATTGAGGACCTGCGCCTGAACCGATACATCCAGGGCGGAGACGGGCTCATCGCAGATGACCAGGCGCGGCTCAATGCTGAGCGCCCGCGCGACGCCCACTCGCTGACGTTGGCCGCCGCTCAGTTGATGCGGAAAGCGGTTGTACATCTCGGCGCCAAGGCCGACATGCTCCAGTAAATCTTCGACCCGCGACCGCCGTTCGTCTGCCGTGCCGATCGCATGGATTTCCAGGGGCTCGGCGATGATATCACCGACGCGCATCCGCGCATTCAGCGACGAATTGGGATCTTGAAACAGCATCTGAATATCGCGGCGAATCGGCTGCAATTCGCGCTTGTCGAGCTGGGCGATATCCACTGGGCCGGCTTGCGTACGGAAATGCATGCTCCCGGTAGTCGGCTTGTACAGGCGTACGATACAGCGCCCGATGGTGGTCTTGCCCGAGCCGCTTTCACCGACCAGCCCGACAGTTTCGCCAGCCTTTACATCGAAGGATACGCCATCAACGGCTTTCACATAGCCCACGGTCTTCTTTAGCAGGCCGGCTTTGATCGGGAAATGCAGTCTGAGATCCTGGATCTCTAGTAGGGCTTCGCTGCTCGCTGCCTCAGTTGGAGTCATGGCTGCTCTCAATCGCCTCGTCATATAACCAGCAGGCGACATTGCTAGCGGGACCCAGGAAGAAAGTCGGCGGGTTTTCCGCGCGGCAGCGGTTCATCACGTGTGGGCAGCGCGGCGCGAAGGGGCAGCCCCGCGGCCGTTCATGCGGACCGGGAACAGAACCGGTGATGGGCTCGAGACGGTCCCTGCGCCCGATCATGGGCAGGGAATTCAGCAAGCCTTGCGTATAGGGATGCTTCGGGTTATCAAAGATGTCATCAACCGGAGCGCTCTCCACCACCTGTCCCAAATACATCACGATAACATGGTCGGCCACCTCCCCGATCACATTGAGATCGTGCGTGATCATGATCAAAGCCATGTCATTATCTTGCTGAATCTGCTGGATAAGCTCGAGGATCTGCGCCTCTATCGTCACGTCAAGCGCGGTGGTAGGCTCATCCGCAATGAGGATACGCGGGTTGCAGCTCAAAGCCATCGCGATCATGGCGCGTTGCCGCATCCCGCCGGAGAACTCATGCGGATATTGGTCGACGCGCTGTTCCGGCAGCGGTATGCCAACCAGGCGCAGCACGTCTATCGCCCGCGCCCGGGCCTCGTACTTGCTGACATCCTGATGCAGCAGAATCGCTTCCATGATTTGCTGGCCAATGGTGTAGACCGGGTTCAGCGATGTCATCGGCTCCTGGAAGATCATGGCGATTTCGTTGCCGCGGATATCACGAATCTGGTCGCCATAGGGATCGACTTGCGTCAGCTCAACCGGCGGACCCGCCTTGGGATAGTACTTGATCGAACCGTCGACAATGCGCGCGAGGCTGGGCGAGAGCAAGCGCATGATGGTACGTGATGTGACGCTCTTGCCACAACCGCTTTCGCCGACGATACCCAAGGTTTTCCCCGCCTGCAGCGTGAAAGATACGCCATCAACCGCCCGGACCACGCCTTGTTCGATATAGAACCAGGTCTTGAGGTTGTTGACTGCCAGTACGGTTTCCATGCCGAGGTATAATCCTTGTCGCGCGTGCGCCGAACGGCATATTCGCCTTCACTCAGTCAAAGCGCATGTAGGGCTAGCGCGAGAATGGATCGACCATGTCGCGCAAGCCGTCTCCCAGGAAATTGTAGGCGATGACCGCAACCAGAATGAATAGCCCAGGGAAGAGTGTCCAGGGATAGAGGACGATATTCTGTATTTTGATGGCATCGTTAAGCAGCAATCCCCAGCTGACCATTGGCGGCCGGACGCCAATACCGAGGAAGCTGAGCGCGCTCTCGCCCAAGATGGTCACGGGCACCGCCAGCGTCGCGGTGACGATGATGTGGCTCGCCATGTTGGGTATCAGATGCTTTCGTACGATGCGCGCGGTCGATGCGCCGGATGCTTCGGCGGCATGTACGTAATCCCGTTCTTTCAGCGACAGCACCAGCCCGCGCACCTCGCGCGATAGTCCGGTCCAGTTGATAAAAGCGAGCACTACCACAATGCCGGCATAGACCCATTCAGGCGGCCACTGCGGTGGGATAGCGGCAGCCAAAGCCATCCACAGCGGCAGTTGCGGGAAGGAGCGAATCGTTTCGATGACGCGCTGGACCACATTGTCGAATGCGCCGCCATAATAGCCGGATAAGGTCCCGATCACCGAGCCGACCGCGATTGTGATCAAAACGCCGAAGATGCCGACAGAAAGCGAGACCTGGCCGCCGTAGATGATGCGCGAGAACAGGTCGCGGCCGCGCACATCCGACCCCATGATATGCAGCCGCTCCTGCGGATCGCTGGATCCGAAGAGATGTACATCCCACGCGATGACTCCCAAAGCCTTATAGGGCTCGCCTTTGACAAAAAAGTGAATTGGGATCCGCCGTTCGCGCTCCTCCACATATTCGAGCTGAAAGGTTTCCATATTGCGCTTGCCGCGCAGCGGGTAGAAGAAGGGCAAGTGAAAGTTCCCGGTCTCCGGGTCTTGCAAGCGGATGGCCATGGGTGGCGAATAGGTCAATTTGGAGTCGGCGTCGCGGGCGGTGTAGGGCGAGAAGAAGCCAGCGAACAGCGTCACAAGATAGATGATGATCAATGCGATGAACGAGAGCAGCGCCATGCGATTTCGCAGGAACTTGCGAATCATCAGTTGCCGCACGGTCAACAGCTGATACTCATCTTGAACGCCCAGCTCTTCGCGCTTCTTCCGCATGCCCAAGAGCCCGAATCCGCCCGCAAGCTTATTCATACTGAATCCTCGGGTCGCTCCAGGCGAGGACGATATCGGCGATGAGATTGCCGATCAGCAAGATAATGGCGAGGATCATCAAGACCGTTCCAGCGAGGAACATATCCTGGCGATTCAGGGCGCGAATGAATGGCGGTCCTAGGGTCGGCAAATCCAGCACGATAGAAATGATGATCGTGCCGCTGATGAGTAGCGGCAGTTGCATGCCGACGCGGCTGATTAGCGGGTTGACGGCAATGCGCGTGGCGTGCTTGTAGATGACGATGCGCTCTCGCAGTCCTTTAGCGCGCGCCGCTTCAATGAATTGCTGGTCGAGGATATCGAGCAGGTTGGCGCGCATGATACGAAAGGTCCCGGCCATGCCGCCGAGACCGAGTATGGCCAGGGGCACGGGCAGATGTTTGGCGAAATCGACGACGCGCGCCGAGCTCCAGGGCGCGTCTTTGAACTCCTGCGAGAAAAGCCCGCCGGAGTAATCCGTCTTGAGCACAAATACAGCGATGAAAAGATAGATGACCGCGACCAGGAAATCCGGCGTCGATATGCCAATGAAGGACAGCGTGGACAAGAAATAATCCCAGCGTGAATTCTTGCGCGTGGCGGCGAAGATGCCAAAGGGAATCGCCAAGCCCCAGGAGATGAACAATGTTGCGACGCCGAGAAACACGGTCAAGCCCGTTCGCTGCGCCAGGATATCGGCGACCGGCGCGTTGCTGTATTCGATCGAGAAGCCGAAATCACCGTTGGGGAAACCATCGATCCACTTAAAGTACTGAACGATGACCGGTTCATCAAAACCGTAAGTGCGGCGCAGGTTTTCAATGGTTTCCGGCGGCAGGGGCTGGCCCGTCGATGCTTCTTGCTGCCGCACCCAATTGGAGACCACATCACCGGGGGGCAACTGAATGACGACAAAGCTGATCAAGGTGATGAGAACGAAGGTTATCGCCGCCGAAAACAGGCGTCGAATAATGAAGGTGGTCATCTAGCGCATTGCTCCATGAGGCGCAACGAAAAGCATCAATTGGCTTTGTGAGGCGTGGTAGCGGGCCGCTGAAAGGCGAGCGGCCCGCCACTGCGATTTACAGCATCGGCGAAAGCTTAGGAATCGCCCTCGCCTGGCGCATGCTTGGCGAATGCCGTCTCAAGTTGATAGGCAGATGCGTCTTGCAGCTGGCCATTTCGTGAAATCCGATGCGCCATATTGCCCAGGCGATTGTTCTTGATGAAGGGACGCTGCCAAAAGCCGGTCGAGATATACCACACATTATCGGCATGCAGATTCGATACCTCAAACATCAGCTCGTTGCGCTCGTCGGACGATGCGGTCAGCGCTGCGCGCATCAACTCGACATTGCGCAGGAAGGCATCATCAACCGGGTCTTCCTCCCAATTGCGATGGTAGAAAGGCGTATTCGGACCAGTTGGCGCTAACCCGTGCATTTCTGTACCGAACGGATAGCTTGCGCCGTCACGGTCCCAGGTGTGAATCATGAAGTCGCCGGCGGTGAAACGCTCGCGCACGAGCGATTGGTCGTTGGCGTCCATGATCGCGTTCAGCCCGATGTCCGCGAAATACTCGGTCACGAGCTCAACAATCGGCGTGTAGAGATCGTGGATGCCGACCTCAATGATCAACTGCAGCGACTCGCCACCCGGCGCTTCACGGAAGCCATCACCATTGGTATCGACATAGCCGGCTTCCTCTAGCATGGCGCGCGCGGCATCGGGATCATATTGCGCCCACAAGCCGCCATCTTCCGCGGTGTAGTAACCTGATTCCGGCGCAAGCGACGAGCCACTGGGATTGAAGAGCCCGGCGTAGAAGAGGTCTCCGATCTCTTGGCGGTTGATGCCGATGGAGACGGCGCGTCGGAAATTCACATCGCGGAAGGCGCTCTTGATCACTGGATCGGGATGATCCAGGTTGAAATGGAAAGCGACGCCGTCAAAGTCCGCGAATGTCAGGCTGATATCGCGACCTTCCTGGATCGCCTCACTGAAGAGCTGGATATGCTGCACGCCGACCCAGGTCGTATCGAAATCGAATTGGCCGGTGACATTGCCCAAGGCAACGCCTTGCCGATCCTCTACCAGTTCGATTGTCACACGATCGAAATAGGGCAGTTGATTGCCGTCCGGATCAACCTTCCAATAGTAGGGATTGCGGACCTGATTATAGAATTCGCCAACCACAAAGTCTTCGTACATCCAGGCTTGCAGGGTGTGGCGTCCGCGCCCGTTCTCCAACAAGGTCTGCGCCTGATAATCTTCGTAGGCGGCATCCTCGTTGTAATCAGGATGGAACTGCGACAGATAGTGCTTGGGCAGGGCGATGTTGCGCAGGGATGCCTGGGTTTCGGCGAAAAGCGGGTACGGGTCCTGGTAGGTGAAGACCAGGGCATAGTCATCGGTAGCTTCCAGTTGGGGCGGGGCGCCGTTCTGATAGGTGACGCCGATTCCGAAGCCGGTGACGTTCTCGTTGAGAGCATTGTCGTACCAGAAGAAGAGCACGTCTTCAGCAGTAAAGTCCTCTCCATCCGACCATTTTATGCCTTGGCGAAGGTTCACCGTCCACACGGTCTGGTCGTCATTGGATGACCAGCTTTCGGCGAGATTGGGCTGAATGGGTCCTTCGCCGGAAATTGGCGTATTCCAGCGCATCAGCGGCTCATAGGTCATATTGTATGTCATGTAAGTAATGAGCGCGGCAGTACCGCGACGCAAGGTGCCGCCATAGGTACCGATTTCATTAAGCGGCTCCACAACCAAGGGGTTGGGAGGCAGGCGATCTGCAACCGGCGGCAGTTCACCGGCGGCGACCATTTCCGCCAGCATGGGCGCTTCTTGGTACATCATGTCCTGCGCGACTCCAAGGACGCCAAACATAAGAAGCGTGAGCAGAAGGACAAGCATTTTGAACAGATTACGACGCATTTCAAAATCTCCTTTACCATTTAGTTTGTTGAGGGCGCGCAAACAGCGACAATCAAATCCACTTCATATTAGAGGCGCGCCTCGCATATTAATAATAACAATTGCGCGCGCACGGCGCAAAGCGAGGTGATCATGGCAAGTGTATCCTTTTCGGTAGAAACAAAAAAACTCGACCACCGAGGACACCGAGGGCACAGAAAATCGTATGCGAAATATGGCTTTTTCTTTGTGTGCTTCACATCTTTGTGCTGATTGGCGCGACCGCTCAGGGAAAGATCTTCCGCAAGGGCAGGCTGAAGCCAGGCAGGATGTCATTCCCACCCAACTCGCCATCCCCCTCTATGACTTCGCGCCGCTCCGTCCCTCGCCGCCAGACCTCAGCGGAAAGCGCCTGCGGTTCGATCAGCCAGACCATTTGCGATCCATGACGCAGGTAAACTTCGGCTTTGCGGCGGACTTGCGCCAGCGATTGTGAAGGCGAGACGACCTCCACCGCTAAATCGGGCATTAAGGGCACGTAGCTTGCGAGCGCTCGCTTCGTCATTCGCGCCTTGCTAATGAATGATACATCTGGCAGCAGCGCCGTGCCCCGATCACCCGGCGGATGAAAGCCGACCTCGACGCCCACTCTGCCCAATCCACCTTCCAGCACAAAGACGGTCAGATAATGCGCAATAAGGTTTGCCGTTTCCCCATGCATTTCAGTCGGCGCCATCTTGACAAATAGCTCCCCGTCAATGAGATAGTATTTCTCCGTCGGACGACGCGGCGCTTGCTCCAGCCGCCAGACATCATCCACCGTGTACATGCGCTCTTGAGTCGCCATCGGGCATCGCTTTCCCCGGTTTCCCGAGTCCAATTATTCCTCGCCGTCGCGCTGATTGGCGCGACTGCTCAGGGAAAGATCTTCCGCAAGGGCAGGCGGAAGCCAGGCAGGATGTCATTCCCGCTCAACTCGCCGTCCCCCTCTATGACTTCGCGCCGCTCAGTCCCCCGCCGCCAGACCTCAGCGGAAAGCGCCCGCGGGTCGATCAGCCAGACCATCTGCGATCCGTGACGCAGGTAGACTTCGGCTTTGCGGCGGACTTGCGCCAGCGATTGTGAAGGCGAGACGACCTCCACCGCTAAATCGGGCATTAAGGGCACGTAGCTTGCGAGCGCTCGCTTCGTCATTCGCGCCTTGCTAATGAAGGAAACATCTGGCAGCAGCGCCGTGCCCCGATCACCCGGCGGATGAAAGCCGACCTCGACGCTCACTCTGCCCAAACCGCGCGGAACCACAAAATTGCCCAAATGCCGCGCAATCTCGCTTGCCGCTTCCCATGTATTTCAGTCGGCGCCATCTTGACAAATAATTCCCCGTCAATGAGATAGTATTTCTCCGCCGGATGACGCGGCGCCTGCTCCAGCCGCAAGACATCATCCACTGTGTACATGCGCTCTTGAGTCGCCATCACCATCTTGCCTTGGCTCGCTTCGACGTCCAGTATAGCATGGGGCGGCCGCCCATCCCAAAGCCCCGATTATTGGGGGCGATGCTTCCTGTGAGCGGCGCGCGCGCCGTGCTTGGATTAAATCCAAGCGCGTGTAAGAAACGGACACGCACATGCCCCCAGCCAAGAAACTGATCGAAGTCGCCATGCCGCTGGATGCGATCAACGCCGCGAACGCGCGCGAGAAATCCATCCGTCATGGCGACCCGTCGACGCTGTATTTGTGGCGGGCGAGGCGCAGGACTTGGCTTTCAGCCTCTACGATATCTGCGACCGCAACGGCTGGGCGCGGCATGGGCGCGATTGCAACGGCTTGATCGACAGTTGGCAAGGCAGCGACGGTATCGCCAGCGCTCAATAGACGGGGTTGCGCAATCTTGGATCAATGACGTGATAGAGCATGTCCACCAGCATATTCATTAGCACGTAAGCCAGGGCGACGAAGATGACGCCTCCCTGGACTACAGAATAGTCGCGTTCAAGAATGCCATCGAGCAGCCAGGTCCCCATGCCCGGATAGGAGAAGACGCGCTCGGTAATCACTGCGCCGCCGAGAATCGCGCCGAATTGCAAGCCCTGCAAAGTGATGATCGGCAGCATCGCGTTGCGCATGGCGTGTTTCCAGATGACGCTGCGCTCATACAAGCCTTTGGCGCGCGCCGTGCGGATATAGTCCGAGTTCATGACTTCCAACATGGCCGAGCGCGTCAGGCGAGCGGCGAAGCCAGCGGATGTCAAGCCGATTGTCACGCTGGGCAAGACAAGATGGCGAACGAAGCTGCCGAAGGCATCCCAGTTGCCAGTTGCAATCAGATCGTAAAACATGAAATTGGTGATTACATCGTAGTCGACGCCGGCGCCGATCCGCCCGCTCGTCGGCGTCCAGCGCAAGTTGACGGAGAAGAGGATAATCAACATGATGCCCACCCAGAAGAGCGGCAGCGACAGACCGAGAATGGAAGCTGTTCTAACGCTGTAATCGATGGCGCGATTGCGAATCGCCACCGAGGCGACGCCGGACAATACGCCGATGCCGGTGCTGATGATAAGCGAGACGATGGCCAGCTCTATCGTCGGCGGCATGCGTTCAAAAATCATGCGCCGAATCGGCACGCCGCTGCTCATCGCTAGACCCAGGTCACCGCGAATCAGTTTCGACAGAAAGTTCGCGTACTGCTCGGTAAGGGGCCGGTTTAATCCCCAGACCGCTTCTACCTGCGCCAACTGGCTTTTGTCCATCACTTGATTCTGCACCGTTTGGATTGGATTTCCCGGCACGATGCGCAGGGCGAGGAAAGTCAGGCTGCTGACTGCCCACAAGACGATGGGCAGCCATACCAGTCGTTTAAGCAAGTAGCTGATCATGCGATTGCTGTCAGATTCCCTGGCGGCGCAGCTTGGGATCGAGGTGATCGCGCAGGCCATCGCCCATGTAATTGACGCTGAGAACGGTGATGGTGATGACCAGGCCGGGAAAGAGGGGCACATGGGGGGCGTCAAAGATCAGCCGTTGGCCCTCGGCGACCATCATGCCCCAGTCAGGCGTGCCCGGTTCGACGCCGAGCCCGATGAAATTCAGCGCGGAGGCGGTGCCGATGGCCACCGCCAGCATCGCCGATGCTTGCACGATGATGGGCGGCATCATGTTGGGGAGGATATGTTTCCAGATGATATGCAGGTCGGACGCGCCCAGCGAGCGCGCCGCAAGCACGTATTCTTCATAGACCAGCGTGATCACAATCGAACGTGCGAGTCGAGCAAATACCGGTACCATGGCGAAGCCAATGGCGACGGTCACATTGAGCAAGCCAACGCCCAAGGTGGCCACAATCAGAATCGCGAGCAAGATAGACGGAAAGCTCAGCATCACATCCATCAGGCGCATTAGGGCGGTATCGAACCAGCCGCCGATAAAACCGCCGGCGATGCCAATTGTCGTGCCGGCCGCCAAAGCGGATAACACTGCGGTGAAGCTCGCGCCAAGAATCGGGCGCCCGCCGTGAATCACGCGAGAGAAGACATCGCGACCCAGTTGGTCGGTACCGAATGGATAATCGGCCGAAGGCGTCGCGAAGCGGTTCTTAATGTTGCGCGCCATGGGATCGTAGGGGGCGACGACTGGCGCGAGGATTGTGATCAGCAGGATAAAGGCGAAGATGGCGCTGCCTACAAGGGCGATATCGTATCGACGCCATAAGTCGCGGATACGCGCCCGCCTGTACTTCTCAACTCGCATGAATGTCCAAACCTGCGCTCGAAGGGAGCTCTTGGAGTTGAGGCTAGTTTAGTGATTTACGGCGGAAAAAGGCAAATATGGCTTCATCCAGCGGGGACAAAGCCATATTTCTGATTTTCTCGTGGCGCTACTCCGATAGCCAGACTTCGCGCAAGTTGATGCGCCCGCCAGCGGTGCCAAAGGTCTCCACATTCTGTACGCGCTTGTTCACGAAGATCGGCGGCGTCAAATAACCGATGTAGATGTAGGGCAGGTGTTCCAGCATCAGGGCTTGGAACTCTTGGTAGATCGCCTCGCGCTCCATCGAATCCACGGTTGAGACGCCCGCCGAGACCAGCGCGTCTATCTCGTCGACCGCTTCCAGCGCTTGATGTTGGGTTTGGCTGCCCTCGGCGCCAGCCCGCGCCATCAGGATCGCCTTGTCATGGGGATCGGGCACAAAGGTGGAGCGCTGATTGAGGCTCAGTTGCGTCCCTCCGTCGCCAACTTTGCCCCAGAAAGAACCAGCGTCCAAGCGATCCAGTGTGACATCAAAGCCGGCCGCTTCCAGGTCCGCCGCGACCAATTCGGCCATTTGCGGCCAGAAGCGGTTGTTTTCATAGGCGACTTCTATCGCCAGTGGCATGTCCACGCCCGACTCCGCCAGCAAAGCCTTGGCGCGCTCCGGATCATAGACACTGATCTCGCGCCCGGACTCGTCAAAGCCAAGGTCCAGGGGACCAAGCAGGCTGGCTGGCATTTCGGCGAATCCGTTCAATCCGGCTTCAATCAAAGTCTCGCGGTCAAGCGCGTAGTTAACGGCTTGGCGCAGCAGGAGATTATCGAAAGGCGCCTTCGCCACGTTGGCGCCGACGAAGAGATCCACCAGTGGGGCGCCGACTTCCACACGAATGGTGTCCGAGTTTTGCAGGCGCGGCACTGAAGTGAATGGCGCGTAGAGCGTCATATCAATTTCGCCCGCCTCCAGCCCGGCGAGGATGGCAGCTTCATCGGGGAAGGCGCGGATGACGATCTGGTCAATGTAGGGCCGCCCCGCCCAGTAATCCTCATTCGCCGCCAAGACCGCTTCCTGGCCCGGGACAAAACGTTCAATCTTGTAGGGTCCGGCGGCCGACATGTTCAGTCCGATTTCTGTGCCGTATTCGTCAAGCGCTTTCGGGCTGATGATGATGCCATCGGGGCGGGAGAAGACCAGCAGCTGCGTCGCGTTTGGCTCTTTCAGCGTCAATACCACCGTATGGTCATCTGCCGCTTCGAGCGATTCCCAATTGCTCGTGCCCTGATTGCCGTACATGTACATGCCCTCGATGTAGCTCGGGTCATCCGGGTTGATGGGGCGCTTCATACTGCGGACGATTGCGGCGGCGGTGACCGGCTCGCCATCGTGGAATGTCATGCCCTCGCGGATGTGGAAGGTGTAGACCAAGCCGTCGTCCGATATCTCCCAGGATTCAGCAAGGCCGGGTAGAGCGCCGCCATTTTCAAAGTCGGCGCGCACCAAGCCTTCGCCGATGGTGTCAATCACGTGGACGCCGCCAAAACCGTGCCAAAATCCGATATCGAATGAATCGCCCATCGATTCGGCGCCGAATACGAGCGTACCGCCATATTGCGGATCTTGCGCCTTGGCTGCTCCTAGCGAGATCAACAACAAGAGGACAATCAGTGTTGTACTGAATTTGCGTAGTTTAAGCATGAGTCTTAACCTTTCTCAATTCGCTGCCACAATCATGCGATACCAACCGCAGCCTGCAGTTTCAGTTTGCTCCCGCTCTTGTACATTGTGTACAGATAGTCAACAAACTGTCCATCAATCTCGTGATTATAACGCGTAAGAGTCGCAAGTCAAACAGTGCAGGCTTCTGCGCCTTCATGACAGTGAGCGAAATCTCGCTTGCTTCGGCGCGCGCAAAAGCCCGGGCGTCGGCTATTCATTGAACTGGAGTATTTCATTCGGATCAATGTCGCGATCAAAATAGTCGCGCGCGATGACCCGGGCGAGCCATTCAGCAATGACATCGTAGCCCTTGTCGCCGGTCTCTTTGGTCGCCAGCGCCGGGTCGCCAATATGGCCGTAGGGTGTGTGATCTTTGTAGCGGCGCGTGGCGTAGAAGATGCCGCCGCCGGTCTTGATATGCTCAGCGCCCTGGATCTTGCGCATGTCATCCGGCGGGACGTGATGTTTGATCGACCGATCCAAATGCACCAACTCAGGATGCGTGACCAATATGCGGGCGGTCTCGCCTTCGCCCCCATGGCCCTCCTGCTTGCTAGATGTCTGAATCTTGTGATAGACCTTGCTGAGCGGCGTCAGCCAGTTGAGCACCATCGCCTGCGCGTCGGCGGTATTGTCGACGACATCTTGCGCCGCGACCATCATCACAGGCAGATTGCCATCGTGGCCATGCACGAGCGCAAACTTGCGGAACCCGGTCTGGTACAGGCTCAGGCAAACCTCCGTCAGTAGGTTTATCATCGTGTTGGAGTTCAGGCTGATCGTGCCGGCGAAACCCAGATGAAAGCTGGACGCGCCAAAGGGGATGACGGGCCCAATGACGGCTGGGCAGCCCAGCGCCTCGAGGCGAAGCACCGCTCGGCGGCAATTCTCCCGCGCTTCGAACGAGTCGGTGCCGAGAGGGAGATGCGCCCCATGCGCTTCGGTGGCGCCAACGGGCAGCAGGAGCACATCGGTTTTCGCCAGCGCCGCTTCGACTTCGGGTCCCGTCATTTCGTCAAGCGTGGGCGGGCCCTTCTGGGAATACAGTAGGTCGTCTTTGATACCGCGGTCACGGGACATTTATTGCGCCATCTCTTTACAGTTTGTATAATTCTTGGATATATTGTTTATCATGATGCGCGCAATTGCAAATCTGTCATGGTCGAAGGGGGGCGCGCGTTGATACCGTTCGAGAATTAGATGTCAAAATGAGCGCCTTATCAACAATTGAGGTTACGGACAGGGAAGCGACCTTTGCCCTGCTCAAGCGCATTTCGGTGGGCATCGCCAAGCTGTATAGGCCGCATTGCGAAGTTGTCATTCATGACTTCAGCGATCTCGAACGCTCGATCATCCATATCGAAGGCAATATCAGCGGGCGAAAGGTAGGTGGCGGCGCCACTGATCTTTTGCTGACGCACGCGCGCAACGGTGATACTATACGCGACTTCCACAACTATCAGACTTCCTTGCCCAACGGCAGAAATATGAAGTCCTGTACGATGTTCCTCCGTGATAAGAGCGGGGTGGCATACGGCGCCTTCTGCATCAATCTGGACATTAGCGTCTTCGCTGGCATCCAGCGTATCTTGGGCGAGTTCTTGGCTCTTGACGCCGGAACGGAAGTTAGTGAAACGCTCTCCGACGACATTCAGCGGACCATCCACAGCATTTTGCGCGACGCCGTTAACGACATGGGAACCGAATTGCCGATCATGTCCAAGGACGACAAGATTGATCTCATCGCCCGGCTTGACGGGAAGGGCGCTTTCCAGGTGAAGCGCGCGGTGCCGCTTATCGCGGAGGAGTTGGGATTGAGCCGCTCGACCATCTACAACTACCTGGCGGAGGCGCGGGAAATGACTGAGGCAGACGCGCAAAATGGAGCATAAGCGATGACGCCACCGAAAGTCATCCTGACGGAAAAGGCGCCGGCTCCTACAAGCGGCTATAGTCAAGCCCAGTTGCAGGGTAAGCTGCTAGTGACATCAGGTTTTCTCGGCACAGCGCCCGATGGTTCTGGTTTGGTCAGCGGCGGTTTCGAGGCGGAGGCGCGCCAAGCGCTGGACAATATCAAGGCGCTGCTTGAAGAGGCGGGCGGCGCCCTGACCGATGTCATCCGGGTCAACGTGTCGCTGACCGACATCAAGCGCTTTGCGGAAATGGACGCCATCTATTGCGAATACTTCAGCGAGCCCTATCCCACCCGCAATACCATTGGCGTCAAGGAATTGTGGGGCGGCGCTCAAGTTGGCTTCGATGTTTGGGCAGTCTTCGACGCTGAGCAACGCTGATGACCGCGATCCTCGGGCATATTCATGATGATGAAGCCATTGAACTGACGCGGCAGTTGATTCGCATCCCGTCGTTCTTGTGGCATGAGTCCGCGATCGGGCGCTGGCTCGCCGGCTGGATGTCGCAGCGCGGCTACGATGTTGAGCTTCAAGAAGTACCCCTGCGTGACGGGAACGTGTCCCATCAGGCAATAGGCGCGCTGCGCGGCGATGGCAGCGGTCCTTCGCTGATGCTGTGCGGACACACCGATACAAGCGACTGGAATGGCGATGTCTTCCGGCGCGAGCAATGGCGCTACGATCCTTTCGGCGCGGAGATTGACGGCGGGATGATCTATGGCTTGGGCGCGCTGAATATGAAAGCTGGCTTGGCCTCGATGCTGATCGCAGCAGAGGCGATTCGCCGTTCAGGGGCGCCGCTGAAGGGCGACCTGATCGTCGCATGCGTCGTCGCCGAGACCGGTGGGGGAGTGGGCGCGCTGCATCTAATCGAGAGCGGCTGCCGTCCCAATTATTGCATTGTCGCTGAGGCGGGAAACCTCGATGTAGGCGTGATTTCGGTTGGCTATGTACAAGGGAAGATTCGGGTGCTGGGCGAATTCAAGCACCGCGTACCCTATGTGAATCCGATCGAGAAGGCTACGAAAGTCGTTGCTGCCTTCAGCGCCTCTTACGTGCAGATCCCACCGATGGAAGACGGCGGTTGGCTGCGTTATCGGCCGCATCCGCTGATTCCAGGCTATCCTTCAATGGCGATCCGCGACATTGAGCACTATCAGGATGTGACGACGGTCGCCTTTGACTTGAGAATCATCCCTGGCATGACGGAAGACAGCGTGCGCGAAGACATGGGCGCGCGTCTGGAGCAGATCAAACAGGCGGATTGTGAGTTTGAATACGAATTAGTGATTCCGCAGAGCGATCAGCAGCCCAACATGCCAGCGCGAGAGGCGACAGCGCCGGATGCGCCAGTGGTCAAAGAATTGATTGCGGCGCACAAACAAGTCACTGGAAGTCAACCGCAGGTCGGCGCCGGACATCGCATCGGCGCCACCGCCGATACCTGCCATTTCAAAGGCGCCGGCGTCACCTGCGTCGAATACGGCCCCGGTTTCATTCCTACTTGGCCGATGGTTGATGAATGCGTTTGCGTCGATCAGGTGATCACCGCGACGAAAGTACTGGCGCTGACTGCTGAGGCTTTACTGACCTGAGGAGGTCGTATGCGTCATGAGGGCATTCCGGTAGGTGTTGTGCTTGATATATATACGCGGGTGCTGCGCATCCGCCGCTTTGAGGAAGAAGTTGGCCGGCTTTTCCGGCAGGGTCAGTTGCCCGGTTTTGTGCATCTTTATATCGGTGAAGAAGCGGTCGCTGCCGGTGTCTGCGCCGCGCTGACCAATGAAGATACCATCATCAGCACCCACCGCGGACACGGACATGTGATCGCCAAAGGCGGCGATATCAAGCGCATGATGGCTGAGTTGTTCGGCAAGGCGACCGGTTATTGCAAAGGCAAGGGCGGTTCGATGCATATTGCTGATTTCAAGATCGGCATGTTGGGCGCGATCGGCATTGTGGGCGGCGGCATGCCCATCGCCGTTGGCGCAGGCTTGAGCGCTTGGTACACGGGCAGTGACCGCGTATCGGTCTGTTTTTTTGGCGACGGCGCCGCCAACGAGGGCAGTTTTCACGAATCGCTGAATCTTGCGTCGACCTTGGCGCTGCCCGTGATTTTTGTCTGCGAGAATAACCAATATGGCGAGTTCACGCCGGCGGCCAAGGCAATGAATATCACTGATATCGCCGATCGCGCCTTGGGTTACGGTATCCCGGGCGTGGTCGCCGATGGCGCCGACGCCCTCGAGATGTATCGTGCGGCTGAATCGGCGGTGGAGCGCGCCCGTGACGGCGGCGGGCCCACTTTGATCGAGGCGAAGACCCACCGCCGCGGCAGCCACGCTGAGGGCGAAGAAGCCTTCCTCGGCGGCCAGACCTATCGCGACGAAGCGGAAACGGCGGCGGCGCAGGCGAAGGACCCACTGCGCCTTCTGCATACTTATGTCGGCGAAAACAACATTCTGCCAGCCGAGCAATTGGAAACGCTTGACGCCGAAATCACGTCGTTGGTGGCCGAAGCAGTGGAGGCCGCGCGAAACAGCCCGCAGCCCGAAATCGAGTCGCTGTATGAAGACTTATGGGTATAGTGTTGCGCGGATTGACCAGGAGCGATTGAGTGCCTCGTAAAACTTATGTGGCGGCCATTCAGGAAGCTTTAGCCGAGGAAATGCGGCGGGATCCGCGCGTGTTTCTCATCGGCGAGGATGTGCGAATTGGCGTCTTCCCGAGCACAAGAGGATTGCACGCTGAGTTCGGCGACAAACGCGTCATTGACACGCCGATATCGGAGCTGGCGGTGGCTGGCGCTGGAATAGGCGCAGCGGTGACTGGCTTGCGACCGATTGTCGACCTGATGTTCGGCACGTTTCTCTATCTCGCCTTCGACCAGATCGCCAATCAGGCTGGCGCGATGCGTTACATGTACGGCGGGCAGACCAAGGCGCCGCTGGTCTTCATGGCGCAGAATGGCGCCGGCAGCAGCGCCGGGCACCACCATAGTCAGGCGGTGCACCAATTCTTCATGAATATGCCACAAATCAAAGTCATTTTGCCGAGCACGCCCTACGATGGCAAGGGATTGCTTAAATCGGCGATCCGCGATGACAATCCAGTGCTTTTCCTGCATTCGCTTTCGCTTGGCGGAAAGCGCGGTGAGGCGCCTGCGGAAGAATACCTGATCCCGATTGGCATAGCCGATGTCAAGCGCGCGGGAAGTGATGTCACGATCTGCGCTGTCGGTCCTACGGTCTATACGGCCTTGGATGCGGCAAAGACACTGTCAGCCGAGGGCGTCGAAGCGGAAGTGATTGACTTGCGCAGTTTATCGCCTTGGGACAAGGGGACGGTCTTGAAGAGCGTAGCCAAGACCGGACGTTTCGTCGCTGTAGACGAGAGTTACCCGGTTTGCAGCGCTGCCAGCGAATGGTGCGCGGCAGTGGCTGAAGAGGCTTTTCATCAGCTTAAGGCGCCGGTACAGCGTGTGACCAACAAAGATGTACCCATGCCTTTCAGTCCGATTTTGGAGAAGGCGGTCCTCCCGTCCGCGGCGGATGTGATCGCGGCGGTACGCAGAACAATGGCATGAGGCCCGCAGTGACACGGTGTTGACCCGTAAGGAGAATGATGTGTCGTTGATTCCAATTTACATGCCGAAATACGGCATGACGATGGAAGAAGGCTTGATCGTCGAGTGGTTGGTGGCGGAAGGCGATACTGTTGCCGAGGGCGATGGCATCGTAATGATTGAGACGGAAAAGGTCAGCACCGAAGTGGAAGCGCCGGCCAGCGGCGTGGTGGTGGAATTGAGTTGCGAAGTCGATGACGAGGTCCCGGTTGGCGAGGTCATCGGCTATATTGAGTCTGCTTGAAGATGGGACGATTGTCAGGGAAGACTGCGCTGATTACCGGGGCCGCTAGAGGCATAGGGCGCGCCATCGCGCTTCGCTTCGCCGCGGAAGGCGCGAATCTTGTGCTTTGTGACCTGAATCTGGAAAGCCTGCGCGAGGTCGCTGCCGAGGCAGAAGCATACAAGGTTCGCGCGCTCTGTCGGAAGACCGATGTTGTGGCGCGCGAGCAAGTAGCGCAGCTCGTAAATGACGGCATATCCGAGTTTGGCATGATCCACACCGTGGTCAACAACGCCGGCATCTTCTTCAACGCGCCCTTTGAGCAAACTACCGATGAGCAATACGAGCGAATCATGGCGGTCAATGTCAAGAGCGTGTTCCTTGTCTCACAAATCGTGATCCGTCACTGGCTGCGACACGAGGTCAAAGGGACCATTGTCAATCTGGCTTCGATCGGCGCTGCTGTCGCCTTTGTGGATTCGTCCGCCTATTGCACGACCAAGGGCGCGGTCGCGACCCTGACACGCTGCATCGCGCTGGAATATGGACCGCTGGGGATACGCGCCAACTCGATGGCGCCTGGCATAATTGATACGCCCATGTTGCCCAGCGCAGAAGACAGTCGGTACTGGGCGAACAACACCATTCCGCTGCGTCGCTTGGGCGAGCCCAAAGATGTCGCCGATGTTGCGCTGTTTCTGGCAACGGATGAGTCACGCTATATCACTGGAGAGATGATCTTTGTCGATGGCGGCTGGATGCTTAACTAAGGTCGAAAAGTGTCAGCGACATCAGCGAGGAACAGGGCATGAGGTTGATGGATAAGGTGGCGCTGGTCACTGGCGGCGGTTCGGGCATCGGCGCGGCCAGTTGCTATGCCTTCGCCCGTGAAGGAGCGCGAGTCGCGGTGGCGAATCGGACGCTGGCGAAGGCGGAAGCGGTGGCGCGCGCCATCGAATCCGAAGGCGGCCGCGCGATCGCTATCGGGGCCGATGTCTCCCTCGGCGCCGATGTGCGGAACATGGTTGATATCACCATAACTGAATTGGGCGTGCCCGACATCGTATTCAATAACGCGGGCATCAGCCCGTCCGGACGCGTCACCGATATCAGCGAATCCGACTGGGACGAGTGTCTCAACATAGATCTCAAATCCGTCTTCTTGACCGCCCGCTGCGTGATACCGTTGATGATTGAGGCGGGTGGAGGGGTCATGCTCAACGTGGCCGGCACCTTCGGCATCCGCGCGGCCAAAGACAAAGCGGCTTATTCGGTCGCCAAAGCCGGGGTCATAAACCTCACGCGATCCATCGCACTCGATTACGCGCGCGACAACATTCGCTGCAACGTCATTTGCCCGGGGTATGTCGATACGCCTCTGAATGAAGGCTTCCCAACGACCGCGCGCGACGCGTTTCTAGAGCGGTATCAGCCGCTGCGCGGTCTGATCGGCGCGGAAGACGTCGCGGAGATGGCGGTATACCTCGCTACTGATGATGCCAGGATGATCACGGGCCAGGTCTTTGTACTTGATGGCGGTCAACAGGCGGGCCTTTACGCCTAATGCCGACCATCATTCATGCGCGCTTTACCTTGCATAATGGCGTCGCGCTGCAAAACGTCGCGATCTATGTCGACGGGGAATTCATTGTCGACACCGGCGCCCTTTCTGAGTTGGTCGCCCGCTATCCCGAGGCTGATAGGGTCGGTGGCGACAACTACATTCTCGCGCCCGCATTTGCCAACGCGCATGATCACGGACGCGCTTTGGGAACATTGGCGTTGGGTGTACCTGACAGCTTCTTGGAAGTATGGCTAAGCTACCTGGGACATCTCCCCAGTATTCCGCCTTATCTGGCGGCCTTGTATTCGGGACTGCAACTGCTTCAGTCCGGCGTGACAGCGGTCGCTCACAGTCACAATCCGAACTCCTGGTCGGATCTTGCGGCTGAGCTAGCGGATTCCATTCGTGGTTATGCGGATGCTGGTATTCGCGTCGCGATGCACCCGCCAATTATCGATCAGAATCATCTAGTTTATGCCGAGCGCCATCGGTTTTTGGATTTGCTTCCGCCGGACTTGCGTGGAGCCGTGGGCGACGCAAATGGCATCGACTTGAGCGTGGACGATTATTTCGCCATATTGGAGGATCGGTATGACAGCGCTCACGACAGCGAGCGGCATCGCGCGCATATTCAGGTCAGTCCGGCTGGCGGTCAATGGTGCAGCGATGACTTGATCATCCGCGCTTGTGAGTGGGCGCGCAGTCGTCATACGCGGTTGCAGATGCACATGCTTGAAACGCGATACCAGCGGATGTACGCCCAGAAGTCCTGGGGCAAGAGCTTCATTCGGCATCTTGAGGATATCGGCGCTTTGGGCGACTGGCTCACGCTGGCGCATATGGTCTGGGTTGAAGATGATGATATTGAGCTGCTGGCGGAACGCGGCGTTGGCGTCGCTCACAATATCAGCAGCAACTTGCGGCTGCGCAGCGGCATCGCGCCGGTCGCCAGGATGGCAGCTGCCGGCGTCAAAGTCGGCATCGGCTTGGATGGGCATACGCTGGATGACGACCAGGACTTCCTGCGAGAAATGCGGCTGGCTTGGACTATCGGCAACATGTGTGGGATGGCGTCGGCAGATCTCAGCGCGGAGACAGTATGGCGGATGGGCACAGATGTCGCTGCCGCCGTCACCTTTGGCGCGGACGTTCCGTTGGGACGACTTGAAGTTGGAGGACTTGCCGACTTGACGTTGCTGGACTTCGAGGCGGTGAAGGGCAAATGGGCGCCAGCCGATTACCCATCACGCGAAATGCTGTCGCCATTTCTATTGCGTCGAGCCAGACAGGACCATGTGCGGCATGTCATGGTCGGCGGCGCGTGGGTTGTGCGCGATGGCGTGCATGAAACTGTCGATGTACAGGATGTCGCGCGTGAGATATGGGAGCGCTTGCAGTTTGCTGAGGCTATGCCGTCGATGAGACTTAGCCCGTATCTGCGGAAGTTCTATCAGGGTTGGGACAACGGGGAATTGCCAGAATTGCGACGATAGGGCGGGTTGCTTGCGGAAGTCAACGGCCACTTCGATTTCATAGTGACATCTTGGATCCGTACGCGTTGTCCTGCCAAAACCCGCGTTATGGACAAAAGACAAATAGACTATAGTCAAGCTGAGCCGGAATTCAGACAGGTTGACGCAAGGCATTGGGTCGCTTGCCGCCTCTGTGATGGACAGTAACCTGAATCCGTGCACAAGAGTACATTTTTCATAGAAAGCGATGTGCTTTCTGCGACCAAAAATGAGCGATAGCTATCTCTCATTGTGGCTGTCCTTATTGATGGAGACGGGCAGTAGCGCCCTATCTAGGTGAATTTCTGGCGAAGCGTCGGCGCAAGCTGCGCCGGCTAGAATCCCAGCTGCCAAAGACTGAAGATCTGTCGTCCAGAGTTGCTTTGGCGTGTGGAAGCAACTCGTGGTAGAGATCGTGAACAAGCGCTGCCGGGTGGTTTATTGCTCAGATCGATATTTGCCCGTGCAACAGGTCTCATTTCTGGACAAGTTGCGCCGACGATTGCTAAATTGCGCAACCCAAGCAATGATCTTCTGAAGAATGGCACATGCAAAGCCCGCTGGGTCGATTTTTTGCAGTGGAATTGCGCACATGCTATGATCTGTCAGTCGTTTGCTTATGCGACGCACTGCGATGGTTGACGCGACAAGTAGTTCCTTGTCTTGCTACTTGGTTTGAATCAAGGCGTCGGCTGAACTGAAGTACACTCATTCTGTAATTGGCGAAGATTGAAGGAGCAAGAGAAATGAGAAACAGAAGATCACTTTCAAGAAGGCAGTTTTTGCATACGGCTGGGGCCGGGCTCGCTTCCCTTGCGCTCGCAGGCGCGCCCGCCAGCCGATTGCTGGCGCAAGGCGACGCGCTGCAATTCTATGGCTGGGATTTCCAACCGGATACCATCCGCCAGCATTTGGACAATTATACGGCGCAATCTGGCACACCTGTTGATCTGCACATCATCCCCAATGTTGGATACTCCACTGGCCTGCAGACGAAGATCCTCGGCGGCGTTCACATGGATGTCTATTACAACTTCAAGTACAACTCCACGCGCTTTTTCAACGCCGGTTGGGCGCGGCGCATGGATGACTTGCCGGATGCCGACGCTGTCATGGGCGAAATGTTCGCCAGCTCGGTGCCATCCTATACCACGCCGGACGGTCAGCTAATCAGCATGCCCTATTTCAGCGCCGTCCATGTCTTGCACTACAACGAGCGCCTGCTCAGCGCATCAGGCTTTGATTCGCCGCCGGAAACCAAGCAGGATCTCTACGATCAATGCAAGAAATTGAAGGAAGACGGCGTAGAAGCGCCTTATCTGGCCTACTGGATCAAGGAATTCTGCGAAGAATACCTGCAAGTATATCTGCTTTCGGAAGGCGTCACGCCCTTCTCGCCGGATGGTGAACCGACCTTTGCCGATGATTCCAGGACGGCGGACGTATTTGAGTGGTGGCAAGCGATGTTCCAGGACGGCATGACTTCGCCGACGCAGCTGACCGACCAGCCGGGCGAACAAATGACAGCCATGCAAAACGGCACGTCGGCCTTCTACGTCTTGCATCACTATTTCTTGAAGCTGATGAACAGTGGCGGCGGTCCGGAAGTCGATCACCTGCGCATTGCGGGCCGCATGCCCGGTTCCGATGGCAAGACCTTCCAAATGGGCGAAGTTGTACAGATGTCCGACGGACCAAATGTGGACAAGTCTTGGGATCTGGTCAAATTCTATACTTGGAAGGACGCGAACGGCGAACGTTCGGTGCACAAATCTTGGGCAGCAGCCGCCGCCTTGGGCGCGCCGTATCCTGACTTCTACGATGACCCCGAAGTGCAAGCCAATTACGGTGATTACTACGACTTCGATCAGATCAAGGATATGTTCGCGAACAATTCCGATGTGGTGCAAGCGCGCAACCAGCCTTGGTACAGTGAATTTCAGACGCATGTCGGCGATGAGATACAGCGCATGCTACAGGGCAATTTGGCGCCAGCTGACGCCGTAACCAGTTTGGCCGATAAGGTTGTGGAGCTGCGCGAGCAATACTCGTAGGTGGGTATTCTCTCTGCTTCATCCACACTAAAGCGATTGAATTCACACACAGTTTGGGGCGCTTAGTCCCAAACTGTATACCTCTGTCGCTGCTCAACTGGAAAGCAAACTGGGTGGGGTCTACGATTTGGCTTCAGCGCGATTGGGAAAAGAAGCAGCGCAACAGCGCAAACACTGGGACCGCAAGTGGATTCCTTATGTTCTGCTGGCGCCCGCGCTCGTCACCATATTTGTCATCATCCTCAGTCCTTTAGCCACCACGATTTACTACAGCTTCTCCAATATTGATCTCATCCGCGATCGGACGACCTTCGTCGGCATCGACAATTACGTTGAGCTCTTCGGCAGCCGACTTTTCTGGAAGGCGGTAGAAGTCAACCTGAAGTTCGCCGCTATTGTGGTGACGGTGCCGACGCTGACTGGTTTGTTCTTTGCCTTGCTGTTGGTTGAAAACTTCAAGGGCCGCAGCATTGGCCGCACTCTATTGATCTTGCCCTGGGCTTTGCCCTGGATCGTGGTCGGCTTGCTGTGGAATTGGGTGGTAAATGCGCAGTTCGGCGCGCTGAATGGCCTGCTATACACCCTGGGTTTGATCGACAAATACATTCCCTTTATGGCAAACGAAGACTGGGCCTTGGTCTTCACCGCTTTGGCTTCCGCTTGGCGGCAGACTTCCTTCAGCGCTATCCTGCTGCTGGCCGCGCTGCAGACGATACCGGAAGATCTTTATGACGCGGCAAAAGTGGACGGCGCCGGGATGCGCGCGCGATTTCGCTTCATCACCTTTGCCTGGCTGCGCCCCACGCTGACTATTGTTCTGCTTTACAACGTAGTCTTGGGATTCCTGCAGTTTGACGCCGTCTGGATCATGACGCAGGGTGGACCTGGCGATGCGACTATGCTCATCTCCGTGCTGCTATATCGTTATACTTTTATCAATTTCGATCTGGGTATGGGCGCCGCAGTCTCGAATGTGCTGGGTTTGATCACCATGGGCGTCGGTCTGATCTTCGTGCGCCTGATTTATCGGTCGCATACGACATACGCCTAAGGCATGGGCATGAGCCACTCTTATCGTAAGTCATGGCACAGTCTCGTGCGCAAGTTGGTCACATATCTCGCTTTCTTTTGCCTGCTATTCTGGGTCGGGTTTCCTGTCTATTACATGCTCATCACCAGCTTTATGGATTCGCACGAGTTGGGCGCCAAGCCGCCGAATTGGATTCCGACTCAGCCCACCGTCAAGAACTACCGAGAAGTGGTGATGGGCGAAACGGCTATCCGAGGCGCGCACAGTTCACATGGCGAGTTCTCCCGCATGATGCCCGCCTTGCTCAACAGCACCTTTGTCTCTGTGGCGGTTGTTTTTTCCAACCTCATAATCGGCGGGATGGCCGCCTACGCGTTTTCCCGTTTTGACTTTCGTCTTTCGCGGATCGTCTATCTCGGCGTCTTGATGACCCGAGTGCTGCCCGCTTTGAGCTTGATTGTGCCCCTATTCATCATTCTGAGAAAGCTCGCCTTGATAAATACTCTCTGGGCGCTGATTCTCACCTACACGATTTTCATTCTTCCGCTAACGATCTGGATTCTACGAGAATATTTCGATACGCTGGCGCGCGATATCGAGGAGATGGCGCTGATCGACGGCGCGACGCGGTGGCAAGCTTTTCGCATGGTGGTTGCGCCGCTGGCTGTCCCCGGGCTGATCGCGGTAGGCGTTATGTCGTTCATGGAGGCTTGGAGCGAGTTCTTTTTCGCGCTTACCCTCACGAATTCCTTGACATATCCCCCGCTTTTGATGTCATATCGAAATCTGGCGCAAGTAAACTGGAACGGACTGGCTGCGGCGACCACAATAGGCGTCCTGCCCCCGGTGACGGTGGCATTCGTGTTCCAGCGCTACCTCGTGCGCGGTTTGAGCGAAGGCGCAGTGAAAGGCTAGCTAGGGGTGGCGCTTAGAGTCGGTATTCAGAAGTCAGGCATTATCCGTAAGACAGCGACCTATTTCGCGTTCTTTTGCTTGCTCTTCTGGGTGGGTTTCCCAGTCTACTTTATGCTGATCACCAGCTTTATGCGCGCGCCTGAACTGGGCGCCAAGCCACCGCACTGGATACCGCCCGAGCCAACAGTCGAGAATTACCGCGAGGTTTTGATTGGCCACGCCGGCGAAGTCGGGGGTTACGGCTCCACGACCGAATTCACGCGCATGATGCCGGCGCTGCTCAACAGCACTTTTGTCTCGGTCGCCGTGGTCCTGTCTAATCTACTCATCGGCGGCATGGCCGCGTACGCCTTTTCCCGCTTTAGATTCCGGCTATCGCGCGCTGCCTACTTTGCGATCCTGATGACACGGGTGCTGCCAGCATTGAGCCTGATTGTGCCGCTTTTTGTCATATTGCGAAAACTGAAGCTGGTGAACACGCTCTGGGCGCTGATTCTCACCTATACGATCTTCATATTGCCGCTGACCATTTGGATCCTGCGTGAATACTTCGATACGCTCGCCCGCGATATCGAGGAAATGGCGCTGATTGATGGCGCAACCCGCTGGCAGGCTTTCCGCATGGTGGTGGCGCCACTCGCGGTTCCGGGAATTATCGCCGTCGGTGTCATGTCATTCATGGAGGCTTGGAGCGAGTTTTTCTTTGCATTGACGCTGACTAACTCCCTAACCTATCCACCCTTGTTGATGTCGTTTCGCAACTTGCATCAGGTCAACTGGAATGCGCTGGCGGCGGCGACCGTCATCGGCGTGATCCCGCCAGTGATCATCGCCTTCGTCTTTCAGCGCTACCTGGTGCGCGGTCTAAGCGAAGGCGCAGTAAAGGGATAGAACGATGTCGATTCGGCTAGGCGTTCTGGGCGCAGGGATAATCGCTAAATCATTCATGGAAGCGGCGCCTAATGTGCCCGGCTTGGACGTCGCTGTCATTTGCGATATCGTCGAAGATGCCGCTCGCGCGCTGGCGGAACCGCACAACATCTTCACGGCAACGGACTTCCGCGCTGTGCTTGCCGACGAGACGGTAGAAGCCGTATATATCGCGCTGCCGCACCATTTGCATGAGGAGGCGACGATCGCCGCAGCCGAAGCCGGCAAACACATCCTGCTGGAAAAACCGATGGCGAATACGCTGGAAGAGGCTGACCGCATGTTGGCCGCCCAAAAGCGCGCTGGCGTCAAACTCATGATCGGCTTCACCCATCGATTTCACTCCGAGTTGGAAACGGCGAAACGGCTGATTGAGGCGGGTGAACTGGGGCAACTGACTCTGGCTGTCGATCTCATGACAACGGGTGGCGTGATTCCCGGCTGGTTCTGGCAGAAAGCAGAGGCCGGCGGCGGCGTCTTGCACGTCAACGGCGCCCACAGCTTTGATCGCTTGCGCTGGTTGATGGGCTCGGAAATCGTCGAAGTTTTCGCTTACGCGCAGACTTACGACTCGCGCAAGACGGTCGAAGACAGCGCAGTGGTCGCGCTACGTTTCGCGAATGGCGCTATGGGCATGACCGTGCACAACTGGGTGACCGATATAAAAGCGCCATTCAAGTGCGATTTGGATATACACGGCACTGAGGGAGCGATCCGAATTGACACCTGGAACTCACTGGAGTTTTCTAATGCGCATCACACATGGCGGCAGCGGCGCGAGCGCGATGACATGTTTGAAAAGGAAATTGGCGAATTCGTCAGCGCAATTGTGGAAGACCGCGAACCCTGCGTCACCGGCGAGGACGGCCGGCGCAGTCTGGCTTGTGTGCAGGCCGCTTATGAATCCGCGCGGACAGGCAAACCGGTAAGACTGGACAATTGAATCGGAGGACTTGGCAATGTCAAAAAAGGTACGGACGATCACAGGCGATGTCGCGCCGGAAGCGTTGGGGCGGACGCTCATCCACGAGCATCTCTGCGTCGATTGGGGCGATCTGCTGGGGCGGCCGAAAGTTCTCGATTTCGACCGCGACGAGATGGTCGACCGGATGGTCGCCAAGATGGATGAACTTTATGCCGCCGGCATCGGCGCGATGACGGAATGCACGCCCATCGGCACCGGCCGTTATCTCGATCTCTATTTCGATGTCGCCCGCCGCAGCAAAGTCAAGCTCATTTGCTCGACCGGATTCTTCCACGAATCCTGGTCACCGATGCACCTCTACGCGCAGTTAATGGATATCGACCAGATGGCGGCGCTCTTCATTCGAGAAATCAACGAGGGCATGGGCGACACGCTGCTGAAAGCCGGCTTGATCAAATGCGCGACAGGTGAAGGACAGATCTCCGCAAAAGAAGAGGAAGTTCTGCGCGCCGCATCACGCGCCCACAAGGCGACCGGCTGCCCCATCATCACCCATACGACCGATGGCTTGGGTCCCGAGCAGCTCGACATATTCGAGTCGGAAGGCGTCATGCCCGACGAGGTCATCCTCAGTCATATCGGCTGTCAGCCGGATCCGATCGAGGGCTCCGAGCAGGTCTTGCGCCGCGGCGCCAATGTCAGCTTTGACCGCATCGGGATGGTTGGAGCGTTCTTTGAAGATGATCATTGGCTGGAAGTCGTGGGCAACGCCATCAAGAAGGGCTACATCGACCAGATCATGCTCAGCCACGACGCCGCCGTTTTCGCGCATGGTTATGAAGCCGCCTCTGGCGATGATGTCTGGGACGACTACACCTACGTTTATACGCAGTTCGTGCCTAAATTACAGCGAGCGCACGGCGTCACCGACAGTCAGATCGAGACCATGTTTGTGACCAACCCGCAGCGAGTATTGGCGTTTTGATGGCGACGCACATGAGCGAGTTGGACACGCCGGCGCTGATCGTCGATATCGACAAGCTGAAACATAACATCAAGGACATGGCGGAATTCGCCGCCGCCAACCACATTCGGTTGCGTCCGCACGCCAAGACGCATAAAACGCCGGAAATTGGCCGACTGCAACTTGAGGCGGGCGCTGTTGGCTTGACGGTGGCCAAGCTAAGCGAAGCGGAGGTCTTCATCGATTCCGGCTGCGACGAGATCCTGGTGGCTTATCCGCTGGTCGGCGCTGCCAAACACAGCAGATTGGTTGAGCTTTGCCAGCGCGCACACATCACTACCGTGGTCGACCATCTGGATATTGCCGCGGCGCTTTCGTGTACCATGAGCGCGAACGGACTCGAACTGCCAGTGATGGTCGAGGTTGACACTGGGCTGAATCGCTGTGGTGTGCCTCCGCTTGAGCCAGCGCGTGAGCTAGCGCAGAACATCGCGCGATTGCCAGGATTGCAGTTTGCCGGATTACTGACCCACGAAGGACATGCGCAACTGGCTGGCGCGCCAGACGCGGTACGCTCGACCGGGCTATCGGCCGGGCAGATGATGGCGGAAACTGCCGAGTTGATACGCAGATCCGGTTTGGAAGTGCCGATCATTTCTGTCGGTTTGACCGCCACCGCCAAAATCACCGCGACCGTTGCTGGTGTGACCGAGACACGCCCTGGCATCTATGTCTTTTATGATCGCAGCGAGGTGCTTCATCAAGTCGTTACGCCAGACAGATGCGCCGCGCGCGTATTGGCAACGGTGGCGACACGCCCGACCGCCGATCGCATCATCCTCGATTCGGGCACGAAAGCGCTAACGAGCGACCGCGCCGGCGTCGCGCCGCCAGTGTCGGGGCACGGCTATGTCATTGATCATCCGGATTGGGAGATTGCGAGTCTCAGTGAAGAGCATGGCGCCACGACCATAGCAGCCGACGATCCGGTCGCGATCGGCGAGCGCGTCCAGATCATCCCCAATCATATTTGTCCGGTGGTTAACCTCTTCGACAGCATGACCGTTGTACAGGGCGAGCGCGTTATCGATGAATGGGCGGTGGCGGCGCGCGGTAAATCACAATAAGGGCGAGATTCATGAGCAAACTGAGACTGGGAATCATCGGCTGCGGCTGGATCGCGCCCTTTCATGTTCAAGCGCTGAATCGGCTCGGTGACCGAGTCGCCGTGGTCTGGGCTGCCGACCCCGATACCGATCGGGCCGAAGGGATAGCCCGTTCTTTGGCCACCGGCGATGTCGAAGTTCTTGGCGATTATCGCGAAGGATTGGATTGCGTAGACGCGGTGTCGATTCTAGTGCCGCATCACTTGCATCATCCAATTACGCTGGATGCGCTGCGGGCTGGCTGTCATGTGCTGCTGGAAAAACCCTTCGCGCTGACGCTGGAAGAAGCCGATGACATGATCGCCGAAGCCGCAGGGCAGGGCAAGACGCTGATGATCGCTCTCCCGCATCGATACCGCAAAAGCACGCAAGCCTTCAGACAAGCCATCGACAGCGGCGACTACGGCCGCTTATTCATGCTGGACGCGTTCATGGATGAAGACAATCGCGAATACATCACCGGCGGCTGGTTCGTCAAAAAGGCGACGCTTGGCGGCGGCGTGTACTTTTCGGCGTCGGCGCATATGCTGGATGTAATGCTCTGGATCGCAGGTGAAGTACAGTCCGTATCGATGGTCGGCGCACATGCCGGCTTGCCCATGGAAGGCGAAGACACCGCAATCTCAATCATCAAATTCAAAAACGGCGTCGTGGGTACAACGCGCCATACCTGGTTCTCGCCCAAGCCGCATCGCTGGTACACCATGCGCGCATATTGCGAGCGAGCGGTAATCACGCTTACCGTCCATCCCCTGAGCAAATTGGCGGTCGAAGGTGTCCGCTGCGCCTGGAGTTCGCAAATCACCGTTTCCGTAGCGGGAGAGGATGAAAAGGTCCTTCTCGATAGCGACGAAGGCTTGGATTTGACCGAAGAAGTATGTCACTTCCTGGACTGCGTCGACAGCGGCGCGCAGCCGCAAACCGACGGACTGGTGGCGCGAGAATTGATGAAAGTGGCGCTCGACGCGTATCGCGAGGCTGAAATCAAGGGAGCGAATTGATGTACGATCTGCTGATAATCGGCGGACGCGTCATCGACGGTACGGGATCGCCCTGGTATTGGGCGGACATCGCAATCGACGGCGATCAGATAGTCGCGGCTGGAAGCTTGCGCGGCGCATCCGCGCGGAAGACCATCAATGCCGACGGTCGCATCGTTTGCCCGGGTTTCATCGACATGCATACGCATTCCGATTTGCAGCCGCTGCTAAATCCTTTACACGAGTGCAAGCTTTATCAAGGCGTGACCACCGATGTCATTGGACATGACGGCTTGGGACTAGCGCCGGTTACGCCGGAGACGCGCGACATCTTGTCTGAACAATTGGCAGCCTGGAATGGGCAGACGGATTTCAATCGGGACTGGACGACCTTAACCGAATATCTGGATCATTTCGAGCGAGGCGCCGTTGTTAATGTGGCTACGCTTGCGTCACATGGCACGGTGCGCATGGCGGTTGTTGGCATGGACAATCGCGAGCCGACCGACGCCGAGATGTCGCGTATGAAAGCGATTATCGACCAGTGCATGCGTGAAGGGGCAATCGGATTGTCGACCGGGTTGACTTACGCGCCTGGCATGTTTGCCAGTGATGACGAACTGGTGGAGCTCTGTCGAGTGATAGAACCTTATCGAGGCTTTTATTGCCCACATCACCGCAATTATGGTACCGAAGCGCTCAAAGGTTATTGGGACTCAATCGAAATTGGGCGGCGCTCGGGCGTACCGGTGCATCTGACCCATTGCCACCTCAGCTTCGAAATCAACAAGGGACGGGTCGGCGAATTGATTGCGCTGATTGACCACGCTCGCGCAGATGGCGTCGAAGTCACGATGGACGCCTACCCCTATCTGGCGGGCCAGACCTATTTGCACGCCTTCCTGCCGAGCTGGGCGCATGAGGGCGGCAACGCTGCTATTTTGGGGCGCCTGCAAGCGGAAGAGAGCCGGGCGAGACTTCAGCACGAACTGGAAGTTACCGGCTCCGATGGTATGCAGGGTGTGCCATTGGGTTGGGACATGCTGCGGATCGGCGGAGTACTTGGTGATCATGACCCGGCGATCATTGGCATGCGCTTGCCAGATGCCGCCGCGCGCGCTGGCAAATCACCATTTGATTTCTTCGCCGATTTACTCATCGAGACGCGGCTGGGTGTGTCGGGTCTCGCATTCTTCGGTATCGAAGAACACGTAAAAACTATCATGCGTCACCCGGCGCATGTCGTCGGCAGCGATGGCATCTTGGTCGGCGGCCAGCCGCATCCGCGAGGCTGGGGGTCACACGCGCGTTTCTTGTCGCACTACGTCCGTGACTGTGCGTTGCTCAGTTGGGAGGAGGGCATCCGCAAGATCACTTCCGCTCCAGCGCGGCGCATAGGCAGCCTCGATCGCGGTATCGTCCGCCCGGGTTTCAAAGCGGATCTTGTCGTATTTGATCCTGATAGTCTGCGCGCCACTTCTACATACGATGAACCGCGCAGCCATGCCGAAGGCGTCACTGATGTGATCGTGAACGGTGTGCAGGCTTTGGCCGATGGGCAGGTCACCGGCGCCACGCCGGGCTGCGCGCTGCGCGATCCTTTCGGCCGCCGGCATGAACGCCACACCCGCTTTTAATCATTTCCGGAGAAGCGTCGAATGCAGAGCGCAAGAATAGCGGATGTACGCGCTTATATCGTCGATTCGGGCGGAGCGGATTACCATGATCAAGCGCAAGGGCACTGGATCATTGATACGCCCATCGCCAACCCTATGTCTGTCTATGAGGAATACAAGGCATCGAGAACCAGTTGGGGCATTAACGCGTTGGGAAGTGTGATTGTCGAAGTTGAGTTGAACAACGGCATGACAGGCGTCGGCATCAGCACCGGCGGCGAACCCGCCTGTTTCATTATCGAACGACATCTCAAGCGCTTTCTCGTCGATCAGTCCCCATACAATATCGAACTCATCTGGGATCAGATGTGGCGCGCGACCTTGCCCTATGGGCGCAAGGGATTGGCGCTTCAGGCGATTAGCGCCGTTGATCTGGCGCTCTGGGATGCGCTGGGCAAACTGCGCGATGAGCCTGTCTATGCAATGCTGGGCGGCAAGACCAAAGACAAACTGCCCATGTACGCGACGACGATACGCCCCGATCTGGCGCAGGAGATGGGTTTCCACGGCGCCAAACTACCCCTCATGTATGGTCCCGCCGACGGCGCTGAAGGCTTGAAGCGCAACCTGGCTCTGATGGAATCGTCGAGAGAACAAGTCGGACCGGATTTCCGACTCATGTTCGACTGTTATATGGCGCTCACCGTACCCTACGCTATCGAACTGGCGCGCGCGCTGGAACCTGTTGACGTCTACTGGCTTGAGGAATGTTTGCCGCCGGACGACTATGACGGCTGCGCCGAACTGAAGGCGTCTGTGTCATCCTGCCTGTTCACCGGTGGCGAACATGAATACACCCGCTATGGCCACCGTGAATTGATCGCGCGCAAGTGCTTCGATATTCTGCAGCCGGATTTGACCTGGGTCGGCGGTATGACGGAAGCGCGGCGTATCGTCGCCATGGCATCGGCTTATGATATTCCGGTAATCCCGCATGGCTCCGGCATTTATGCATACCACTTGCAATATGCCTTCACCAATTGCCCAATGGCGGAGTTCCTGATGATGAGCCCGGCCGCCGACCAAATCGTACCGATTTTTGGCGACATCTTTGTTGAGGAGCCCCTGCCAAAAGACGGCTATCTCATGCTGCCGGACATATCGGGCTGGGGAGTCGAGCTCAATCGTGATGGACTAAATCTGTTGAGACCCTGCGTCGAGGATTAGCCTGACGGCGCCTTAGCGCAATCCATGCTTGCGGCTCATTTCCTTCAGCACATCTTCCGCGACATTCAGCGTATGGTCGATATCCGCATCCGTGTGCGCCGCGGAGATGTGATTCCGCTTCATCGCCAGCGGCAGCATGAAAATGCCTCGCTTGACCATTTCCTTGCGGAACATGGTATCGGCCTCGGTTTTGTTGCGCAGCAGATCGGCATAGCGCGCGATGGAGCCGCTCATGAAATATGGCACGAAGACCGATCCATAACCGGCAACCGTCATGTCGATATCTAGGCGATCAGCGATCTCCTGCATGCCTCGCCGCGCCTTCTCTCCCAATCGGAATATCCGCTCGAGTACGGTCCCATCTTCCAGCTCTGCAATTGTGGCAAGCGCCGCTGATGTTGCGACCGGGTGTCCGTTGTATGTGCCGCCAACGAAGACATCACCGCCTGCGCTGGAAAAGCGCATCATGAGGTCTTTCCGTCCTGCGAGAACAGCACAGGGATATCCATTGGCGATAGCTTTCGCCATGGTTGTCAAGTCGGGCAAAATGCCAAGTCTTTCTTGATAACCGCCAAGCCCATGTCGGAAGCCTGTGATCACCTCATCAAAGATCAAAATGATCCCGTGCCGATCGCAAAGGCTACGCAAGGTCTGGACGAATTCCAGCCGCGGCATTACACAGCCGATATTGTGCGGGATCGGTTCCAGGACAACCGCTGCAATGTCGTCGCCCTGCGCCTTGATCGCGCTTTCCAGCTCTTCGCAATCGTTGAACGGTAGGACGATGGTATTCTCAATCGCTTCCGGCAGCATGCCGGCGGAGGCTGGGTCCTTCTGGCCGATCTTGTCCGGCGCGCTGATGATGTTCATTAGTAGATAATCGTGCCAGCCATGAAAGCAGCCCTGAAACTTGACCAGTTTTCGGCGCCCCGTAACCGCGCGCGCCAAGCGTTGGGCAAGATATGTGGCCTCGGTGCCGGAGCCGAAGATCAGCGCCATCTCTGCAGAAGGCACATGCTCGACCACCTTTTCTGCCAAGAGAATTTCGAGCTCAGTCGTCCCGACACCGGTAAGGTCTACCTGCGTCACGGCGCGCGAGACGGCGTCGTTTACCGCGGGATGATTGTGCCCGAGGATGATAGGACCGAAAGCAGCGTGGTAATCAAGATATCGCCGTCCATCAGCATCGTAGAGGTATGAGCCGTCAGCTCGCGTCCACACCTTTGGGTCGGCTAGAGCGCGTGTGCCGGAGTTGACGCCTCCAGGTGTGACCGCGATGGCTCTTTCGAAAAGAGAAGCGTTTGTCATGTCAGCTCAATCCCAGCAGTGCTAGCGAATCACGGTAGATTATCGCTTCAAGCTTGTCCTCGGGGACCCGTGGAAATGAAGTGCCTGTGATGATATCGTTTACCTTGTGCAAGGCGTCAAAGGTTTCGGCCGCAGTCGTTACGGGAAAATCGGAAGCGAAGAGCAGCTTGTCGAGAACATTCCACTCTGTCGCCTTGATCATGGCTTCGTAATAGCCGAATGGCCGGTAAAACAAGCCGGAAATATCGGCATATACATTCGGATGCTTGCGGATAACGACAGCGGTATCCACTGTCCAGGGATGGCCCATATGCGCCATTATGATTTTGAGATCCGGGTAGCGCATGGCAACTTCGTCCATCAATAGCGGGTGGGCAAAGCGAATTGGTGCCATGCGTACCGGCGATGTACCCTGATGAAAGAGTACCGGCAAGCCATACCGTTGCGCCCGCTCATAAATCGCCAAGGCGCGCGCCTCAAGCGGATGAAAGTTCTGATAATTGGCGCCTAGTTTAATTCCGCGCAATCCCAGGTCACAGCGACATCGCTCCAATTCATCAAGCGAGCGCGCGTCATGAGGATGCAGAGACATAAAGCCGATCAGTCGCTCTGGATAAACTTGAACAAACACCGCCGTCTTGTCGTTGACATTTCCCGGCAGATCCGAAGAGTCATCAAAGCCGTTGACGCCGCCAACGCTATCACCTGGGTACCAGGCGACGCCAAATACAATGCTGATGTCGGCGGGCGTCTGCGCCTTCATATATTCGTCCCAATTATAGACGGAGCTTACTGCGCGGTCCGGGCGCCAGGCGGGACCAATTTGCCGATGTTCCTCTGGCACGGCGCCACGGAATTGCGGCGTATGTGAATGCACATCGATAATCATGATGGTTTTCAGGCTCCTGCATGGTCCCGCTCACGCGCTATTGCCAGCGCAGGTAAAGGACCTTGGTAATGCGCTGCGGAATCTTTGGATGCTGTCCCGCCAGATCATAACACACGGGCATCGCCGCCGGGAAAATGCGAAAATTTGTGAGCGTCCCTGGTCGTCGCTATCATTAGGCAAGATTCCCAGACGCGATGCGCAACAACGTAACCTTTAGGACGGCGAATAGTATTATTTGAGGCGTGGCGTTCAGATCATGGAAGCGGTACCAGTAGTCGAGACGAAGCGCCTCAGCCGCTATTTCAAAGGTGTGGTCGCGCTTAACGAAGTCAGCGTCTCGATATCGCCAGGCGAGGTTGTGGGCTTGGTAGGTGACAACGGCGCCGGCAAATCGACCTTGGTCAAGATTCTTGCCGGCGACTTGGAGCCTTCCGCCGGGCAAGTCTTGGTTGACGGCGAGGAAGTGCATTTCCGCCATCCCCGCGACGCAATAGAAAAACAGATTGAGACGATCTATCAGGATCTAGCGCTTTGCGAAAACCTGGACATTATGGAAAATGTTTTTCTAGGTCACGAATCGTACCGCAACCCGCTTTTGCGCCTGCTGGATCGCCGGCGCATGTATCGTGAAACCAGCCAGCTGCTGGATGAGCTGGCCATAAGAGTGCCGTCCACGCGCGAACTGGTGATGAACCTTTCCGGCGGGCAGCGCCAGGCGACCGCTCTTGCGCGCGTCGCCAAAGCGGGCGCGCGGCTCATCATCCTCGACGAGCCCACCGCCGCGCTCGGCGTCAATGAAACGCGCAACTTGCTCGATCTGGTCATGCGTTTCAAGGAGCAAGGAAAGACGATCATTATTATCAGCCACGAAATGCGCGATGTCTTTGAAGTGACGGATCGCATCATCGTGTTGAAGCGGGGAGAATTGGTGGCGGACAAACTGACATCGGAAACCGATCCGGATGAGATTGTACGCTATATCATTCGCGGTCGGGATTAGGGGCGCGCAGGAATGACAGCTCAACCGCCTGCCGATGCTTCGGGTCTTGCAGTCCGTTTACCCGCTCCGCTCGTCACATTGCTGCGCCGGCGCGATTCAAACGTCTTCTTCCTGTTGTTTGTACTCGTCGCCGCCATCGTCTTCTTCACAATCCAGTCGCCTTATTTCTTTGATGATCGCAATGCCTTCAACATCGGGCGCGCTGTTTCCATAACCGGCATTGCAGCCGCCTTTGCCACCTTGCTGATGATCTCCGGCGGCTTAGACCTGTCCATCGGCGCCATCATGAACGCGTCGGGGCTGGCTGCGGCCGTCATCATGGTGGATCCTGAGAACAGCATCATTCTCGCCTTCGCCATTGCCTTGGGCATCAGCACATTCATTGGCTTCAGCAATGGCATCATCGTCACCAAGATCGGCGTCAATCCCATCATCGCCACGATAGGCATGCAGTTCATTGTCCGTGGGATGACGCTGGCGACGCGCTCCGGTTCGGCGCTCGTCCGTGACCGCACGTTTCTGGAGATCGGCCAGGGCGAGTTGGTCGTAGCCGCTTTAGAGATCCCGGTGCCGGTCATCCTAATGCTTACGACGATGCTGCTCTGCTACCTCGTGCTTCGATTTACACAATTCGGCAAGTACATCTATGCCATTGGCGACAATGCTTCAGCCTGCCGTCGCGCTGGCATCAATGTCGCCGGTATGAGAATCGCGCTTTACACATTAAGTGGCTTGGGCGCTGGCTTTGCCGGGATAGTGCTGGCTGGATTAACCGGCGCCGGCATCCCCTATGCCGCCGGCAGCGAACTGAGTGTCATTTCGGCAGTCATCCTGGGCGGCGTCAGCTTGTCCGGCGGCGTCGGTGTTGTACAAGGCACATTGCTCGGTGTGCTGCTGGTGGGCGTTCTGAAAAATGGCATGACCCTGCTCAATATCAACGCCAATTGGCAGATGGTGGTGGAAGGTTCAGTGTTGATGATCGCGGTATCACTGGACCAACTCAAGCAACGGATTTAGACAGTGTCGGGAGGCGCCTAGACGATTCAATACCTGCAGGCAGCAACACATAAGGCAAAGAAATGAAATTGAAGGAGAGGTTATCATGTTGAAACTGTATCGTATGTTGACGCTGCTATTTTGTGTCGTTTTACTGGCTTCGCTGGCGGCAATTCCGGTTTTCGCTCAAGACATGCCCGGCAACCCAACGATGGAGCAAGATCCGGGCGATCCCGATCAGGCTGTTTATTGGGTGCGTTACAACTTTGAGGCAGGGGCATACGAATTGGCTGAGGATGCCGAAGGCGACGCCATGATGGACTGGGACGCCTCGATGGCAGCCGAAGCGATGGGCGATGTCACGATTTGTTTCACGCCTGAGAGCGAAGAATTCGACTTTGATCTGAAGGTGAACCCTAGCATGGCGAACGCAGCCGAAGCGGCCGGGGTCGAGTTGCTCGTCTTCAACAACGCCTACCCCAGCACCACGCAGCCGCTGGAGAACGCCGATGCCTGCGTCACGCGCGAGCCGGATATTGTGGTGTCCTTCAATGTCTTCGCGGAACTGACCGAAGCGATCATGTCGAAATATAACGCGGAGAATATCCCCGTCATCGCGGTCGATGTCACGCACCCCGGCTCGGTGTTCTGGGGCGCTGACAACTGCGCGACCGGGCGCTTCGCGGCCGAGTTTGCGGCTGCCTGGGCGGAAGAGCACATGTGGCCCGAAGAAGAGATGGTCGTATTGACCGGGCTTGATCCGGCCGTTGGTGGCGCGCCGGCTTGCCGCAACACCGCTTTCACCGATTACTTCAAAGAGAAATATCCGGACATTCCGGACGAAAACTACTTTGATGTCGACATGCGCACGGCTGAGCTGGGACCGAACGCGGGCGCCCTCGCCGCCACCACCGACTGGCTGACCGCCAATCCGAACGCCAAATACATCGTGGCGACCAGCATCAACGATGACCGCGCCTTTGGCATCGCCAGCGCCATGTCGCAGGCGGATCGCGGCGATCCGACCGTCGATGGTGTTGTCATTGGCAAGAACGCTGACGCCATCGCCCTAGACGCGATTCGCGAAGGCAATTCCCCATTGGTCGGGACGGTGTCTTTCTTCCCCGAGCGCTACGGTGACTTCATCGTTCCGCTAGCCCTCGATATTCTCGCTGGCAATGCCGTGCCGAGCATCGTCCGTGTGCCGCATGAAGTGATCAGCGCGGACAACATCGATACCTACTATCCGGAAGAAGAATAGCGCCTGAGCCAGGCAAGGCAGACTGGGGAGCGCATTGGCGCTCCTCCGCCTGCCACATTCGGAAAGTGTGCCGCGATGGGACGATCAATAAAGATCACTGATGTGCATGCCTATCCTTTACTCTTCGCGGGCGACACGACCAACGAATATCCGGTCGCCTGTCCCATGTCGGTTTATCCCGCCTATCGCGCCAGCCGGCTGCTTTGGCGCGATGATTTCGGTCCCCTTATCGTCAAAATTGAAACGGACGCCGGCATTGAAGGCATCGGCTACACCTCGATGGGCAGCTTGATGTGCGCGTTGAGCATTGAGCTGCACCTGAAGCGCCTGCTCATCGGGGAAGACCCGCGGCGCGTTGAGCGCTTGAACGACATCCTCCTGCGTTCGACCTACCACCAAGGGCGCGATGGTTATCTCATGCACGCCATCAGCGCGCTTGACCTGGCGCTGTGGGACATCAAAGGCAAAGACGCCGGGCAGAGCGTCTGTCAATTGCTGGGCGGTCCGATACAGGAAAGCGTCACCTGTTACATGACCGGCTACGATGATGAACGCGTAAAGCGCGAGCCGTTCAGCGGTATCAAATGGCCCCTGAAGTACGGGCCCGCGAGCGGCAAATTGGGCATGGCTGAAAACATCAAGGATATCGCCAACTTGCGCGAGCGATTAGGTCCCGAGCCCGATATTATGCTTGATTGTTGGATGGGGCTGGATGTGCGTTATACCCTGGCGCTGGACGACGCGTTGCGAGACCTAAATATCAAGTGGATTGAAGAGCCGCTTGTCGCCGGCGATATCGATGGCTACCGTCAACTGCGGCGCCAATGGCAAAGCAGCACGCTAATCGCCTGCGGCGAACATGAGACGCTGGTTCGCGGCTTCGCGCCATTCGCCCGGGAACGACTGGTGGATGTCTGGCAGGCGGATGTTACCTGGGCCGGCGGCATCACCCAAATGCAGAAGATTGCCGCGCTCGCCCTCGATGCCGAAATCGCGCTTATCCCGCATTACGGTTATATCCCCTGGGCGGCGCAATTCATCTTGGCTTGCCAAGCCAGCCCTTTGATCGAATGGTACAACCTGGACATCGAGTTCCCCGGAAGCCAGCCGCTCTTTGAAAGCGACATGATTCTGCGCGAGGGGCGCTTGTATCCCGGCGCTGACCCCGGCTTCGGAATCGAAATGAACTGGGAAGTTGTTGAGCATAATCTCGATCGCCGGGTTCAATTCGTTCGCTAGGGTGGGGCAATCGCATGTTCTCCGATGTGACCTTTGACTTCGCCGGGCGAGCGGCCATTGTTACCGGCGTTGGCAGTCCCAGCGGAATCGGGCGCGCGGTTCTGCGCGGGTTTGCCGATGCCGGGGCGCATGTCGCCGGCTGTGACATTAACGACGAGCAGCTTGCCGATGTCATGCGAGAATATCCGGATGCGCTAGTCAAGAATGTTGATGTTCGCGACAAGAGACAGGTCGTTGACTTCGTTCAGCAGGTCGCAGCACGATATGGTCACATCGATATTCTGGTGAACAATGCAGGCATCGCCCCTTTCTGTCCTATTGTTGATCTGGACGAAGCCACTTGGGACGCAACCTTCGAAACCAACGTCAAAGGCTATTTCTTGTTCGCGCAGGCTGTTGCGCGCCATATGATCGCTCTCGGGCGAGGCGGGAACATCGTCAATGTGACCTCCGTCAGCGTGCATACATCCGGCGAGCACAAGGCGCACTACTGCGCCAGCAAAGCCGCGGTCGGCAGCCTCACCAAGGGTTTGGCGCTTGAGTTGGCGCGCTACGGTATTCGGGTCAATGCGGTCGAGCCGGGGGCGGTAGATACGCTCATCGTCAAGGACGCCTATCTGACGGGATTCATGGAGACTTTGCAACAGGATCCAGGCACGCCCATTAACCGCCTGGCGGTCGGCTATGACATGGTTGGCGCCGTCATGTTTCTATGCAGCGAGGCGGCAAAATATATGACCGGCTCATCGGTTCTGGTTGACGGCGGCGGGTTCGCCGGCAGTCAATTGCCCGACGCTGTGCTGCAAGAATACGAGAAAGCCAAGTCTGATCAGATCAAATAGGGGTGCATGACGACTCCTATCGAATAGAAATCGTGCAAGTCGGCAAAATGGACGAGACGCCGAAGCGCAGGTCACTTTGCTTCAGGAAAAGCCCCTTCTGTGAAGCACACGAAGAAGAAACCGCGCGAAATTCGGCGGTTCAGCTATCATTATGCTTGCCTAAGTGCTTCACGAAAGGTGGCGAGATGTTCCAGCGACCATCAGAGAAACTGCGGAACGGATGGATTACCACCCGCTGCTTGCATTTACCCATCGCCCATCCGCGCGCCAGCCAGGGTCTGTTGACAAGCAGTGCGGATAAATGTAGAGTGAAGTAAAGATTGACACGTTCTAGGCATAGTATGTGATACGAGGAGGTGCGTTACACGTCACAATTGAGAAAATGAATAGAGTTCTTTTGTGAAAGGTAGGCAGGAAAAGCGAGAATTACTCGTTCCAAGATTAAAGCGATTCGATTATTGACGCGTCACGGAATATCGGCGTCTCCCCCGAAATAGTATTGCGCAGAAACAAAGCTGATGACCATCTCCGTGAGTTGGTAGGCCAGCGCGTTTCTCAGGTCTAATCATCAATGGAATTGCTACTGCTCCCTTGCCTGAATCGCGGCTTGAGCGGAATGCGATCTTGCCTTGGTGAAAGGAGGAATTAAGTTGCTATCGTCCAAACTGAAGTTGCGCTACCGATTGTCCAAATAGAGCAAATTGAAAGAGAGATAATCATGAAGAAGGGTAAACTTCTGCTTATTGCGCTCGTCATTCTTTTCGTCGGCATTGTTCCTGGAATGGCGCAAGATGCGGAAATCGTAATCGAGTATTGGGAGAACTTCATCGGAGCCAGCGCCGCACAAAACTGGGCTATTGAGCAAATGCAGACGAAATACCCCAATCTTCGCATCGAGTCCATCAATTATCACATCGACGATATGTCCGTCAAGCTCCCGACGGCCCTTGCTTCGGGAACCGGACCCGATCTCGTCTATGCTGACTTGAATCCCAAGTGGCTGGGCCGCTTCGTGAATGAGGGCTTGGCCGAGTCGATGGCCGATGGCTTTGAACAATACGGATGGGGTGACCGAATCTTCGGTTGGGCTCAAGCGTTTGCGACATATGATGATGAAGTATATGGCATCGGCCACGAATTCGAAGTGCTTGGGCTCGCTTACAACAAAAAGATTTACGATGAGCTGGGACTTGAACCCCCTCAAACATTGGAAGAGCTTGAAGCGAATATGCAGGTCGTCAAAGACAATTCAGATTATGTGCCTATGATGTATGGCTGCGGCGAAGGATGCCCGAACGGAATCCACATGTACAACGCCATCTCTTATGCGGTAGTTCCAGTATCGAAAGTCCTGGCGACCACCCCACAGGGAGAAGGCAGTTATCTTGAGCCGGAATGGGAGGAAGCGCTGGGAATCCTGCAAAGATGGATTGATGCTGGTTACTTCAATGACGACGCTCTCAGTTACGGCTGGGAAGGCCATTGGGGGCGGTTCTGCAATGGAGAAATCGCCATGCTGACGCAAGGCTCCTGGTTATTCAAGACCTTGAGTGATTGCGCCGCAGCGAACCCCGATCGCTTTGAATTCGGATGGACGGCTTTTCCTGTTCCTGAAGGCAACACATTTCAATCGTATGTAGGAGTGGGCTCAGGATGGTGGTTGACGAGCAAGTTGGCCAACGACCCGGAGAAGAAGGCGCTCGTGCTGGAATTCCTTGATCTCTTAATCAGTGATGAAGCGGCGGTCAAATGGATTACGGAAGACCAGATTTTCCCGGCGGTAGTTGTAGATCCTGAATCGGTTAATCTCACTGATCAGCAAGTGACCGCGCTCGAAGTTGCCGACAGAGCCGGTCGAGACGGTGGCGGACCGATACCTATCTGCTGGAACAACAGCCAGGAAGAAACCGATGTCTGGGCTTCTGGATTCCAGGCGATGGTTTTGGGGCAGATGGACATCAATCAGCTGGTGCAAGATGTCGATGAAGTGTTGAAAAGATATCAGGCTCAGTGGCAAGAGCAGTCTCAGTAACCCATTCTGAGGCTATATTGGCGGAGGCTTGGGGGGTACTCGTTCTCAAGCCCCGCCGTGAAACAAGAAGATTACCTTGCGAGATAAACCATCTGATTTGGATCCAGATGCTGTTCCGCGTACTTTGATATGTCGGGCAAATTGGGTCCTATGCCGCTTACAACCCTCTAATCTTACGCCCTTTCTTTTTTTGCTTCCCGCCTTTGCGATCTATGGAATGTTTACCCTATTCCCGTTGGGACGGCTGCTCGCTTTTAGCCTGCTGGATTGGGATGGCATAAGCAAGAATCCGCAATGGATATGGTTTGACAACTATAGCGCAGTTTTTGCAAACAAGTTTTTTTGGTTGGCGCTGCGTCACAATCTTTGGTGGGTAGTGCTAGCGTCAATTCCGATTGTCCTGGGGCTGGCGCTGGCCGTGGTTATGCACTTCGCGAAACCACGCGGAAGAAATGTGTATCGGACTCTGGTATTTCTTCCCTATACATTGGCGGTCGTTGTCAGCGGATTCATGTGGATGTGGATCTATCATCCGCAAACGGGGGCGATTAACGCATTTCTTGAGTTGATCGGTTTGGGGTCGTTGGCGCGCGGCTGGCTTGGGGATCCCAACACCGCCCTGTCGGCACTGGCAATGGCAGGCGCCTGGTCCGGTTACGGGTTTACGATGGTCTTGTTTTTGGCCGGGCTCGGCAACATTGAGACGGCTTTGTATGATGCGGCTAGTGTCGATGGCGCCAACTCCTGGCAACGGTTTCGCCACGTAACACTCCCCGGGCTGGCAAACACAACGAATGTCGTCATTCTGATCGTCTTTTTGAATACGATGCGTGTATTTGACTTCGTGTATGTGACGACCAAAGGCGGCCCCATCGACTCGACACAGGTGCTCGCCACAATAATCTATCGCGAGACTTTCCAATATTTCCGCGTCGGCTATGGATCGGCATTTGCAGTGGTGACCATGCTTATCATCATGGCTGCGAGTTTGGTCTACTTGTATTTGCGCGAAAGGGGGAGGTGAATTGATATTTCGCGTCTTGCAAATTGGCAAGCCTGCTATTTCGAAGACCCTTGTGCAGACCTTTCTCATTTTTATGAGTTTCGCGGCAATTGCCCCGATATTGATAATCTGGATGACATCGTTCAAAGACAATACGGAAGTATACCTAAATCCTTTGGCGCTTCCTCGCTACTGGAGGTTCGAGAATTTCGTTGACGCGTGGAATCAAACGCGAATGGGCAACTATGTGCTGAGCAGTGTGAAAGTTGCCATTCCTTCCCTTGCGCTGGTGCTGATTTGCTCAAGCCTGGCAGGCTACGCATTTGCAAAGTTGAAGTTCAGGGGAAGCAAGATTATTTTCCCTCTTTTTTTGCTGGGCCTCATGGTGCCGAATATCAGCATCGCTATCCCGCTCTACTACACTGTCGTTGATCTTGGACTACACAATACGCATGTAGGGCTAATCTTGGTCGAAGTGTCTCAGGCGCTTCCTCTGGCAATATTTCTTTCGCGATCTACATTTCTTGACCTTCCCGGCGAATTGCGCGATTCTGCGCGCATCGACGGCGCGAAGGAATATGAAATCTTTATCAGAGTCATGGCTCCCTTGGCGCGCCCCGCCTTCATATCGATCACGGTGCTAACTTTTCTGCAAGTATGGAATTCCTACTTGTTTCCTTTACTGCTCATTAATTCAGATGAACTTCAAACGATGCCCCTGGGGCTCAGCTTTTTACAGGGTCGGTATCAAACGAACCTGGTATTGCTGGCTGCCGCCACAACCTTGATTTCATTGCCAACGATCATCATATATATCTTATTGCAGCGACAATTTATTGAAGGCATTGTCGAAGGGGCGATCAAGTAAGCGCATATGACCAATATGTCAGAGATTTACCTGAAAGCTCATGCGCATTCATGACCAGAGTATGCCATGAAGGAGGTAGACAGTGAAAATCGAAAGCGACAAATACACCAAGCTTATCGCCGACGGCTACTGTGTTTTCGAACAGGTATTGGATGAAGCCATGCTTACGCGTGTGCGGGCAGCCAGCAACCGCTTGCTGGGCGCTCAATCTGCCGAACATTTTGCGGCGCAGAAGTCTACCGGGAGCATGATTAGCGTCTATGAGGACCCTTTCTTTGCCGAGCTAGTGGCTTATCCGTCAGCGCTGAACGCGTTGGCAGCCCTCGGTTTTCCCAAGCCCCGTTGGTCGTCCGGGTTCGTCATCAGGAAGCCGCCGCGATCCCCAGCGCTGTTTTGGCATCAAGACTGGGCCTGTTGGGACGACCCCAGCAGCTATACTGATACGCCTCTGCAGCTCTTCCTGATGTATTATCTGGTTGATACCGACGTAGAAAACGGTTGCCTGCGCGTCCTCAAAGGGTCGCATCGCAAACGCCATACGATGCACGACGCAGTACCAGTAGCGCATACTGACGAGCTGCGCAGCATCACTAACCCCGAACATCCAGCCTATCAGCCGGTGGCGGATGAAGTCATTGTTCCAGTCAGAGCCGGCGATGTTGTGATCGGGGACGCGCGGCTTTTGCATGGGTCCTATGGCAACCAGTCGGATCGGAGCCGTACGGTAATTACATTGTGGTATCACCCAAACTTCGATTCGGCGCCAGAATGCATACAAGCCGATGTAAGCCAATGGCCGAGAGGACAGATCGAATCTTGGCCCGCCTCCGCTCTGGAACGTATCCAGGCGCTCATTCCCACCTATAACGGGAAAGTCGCGCCGATAGAATGGAATCGCACACCCGGCAATGCACTGAAATGACGTTGTTGCAGCACCGGGAGATTATCAGTCACTTCTTCTTGTCTATCACCATGCACGTAGACCGTATTCTCCCCTTCTTCGCCCATTGAAAGTCCGAATTGGACAATTTCTCTCTGTCTCGCGATTCCTGTAACAGGGTTACGCACAAGTTGCAAACGGGCACTCATCCCGCTTCCCAACATGAAGCGCCGCTTTTCAACCGGGGCGCTCAGACGTGGAAAGAGCGCTTCGCTCGAAGAGGGGACGGCAAACTTGACCTTAATTTGACTAAAGTTGGCCGGGCAATCGTGTCCCGCCTGCGCATGAATCACAACATGGTCGTTCAATCCGGGCGCAGTAAAGTTGCCGCCGGATTGCATCCGCCAAGGACTAATTTCGCTAGGGTCAAGGTTCCTTGACCACTCGTCCTTTAATCGGTGATTGATTCTATCAACTCAGCGACATAATAGATGCTCGCCTCACTGAGGGCGAGCGCCTTTACGATAGCTGTTTTATCCGACTCTTTGGAAGTAAAGCTCTGTTTGCTTACCATTTTAGACAAGATAGTTTCTTGAGCAAATTTGACCGAGTAGATTGATTCATGTGTAACCTTGCATTTAATCTTGCAAACTGTTCTGCCCTTCCAACAGAGAAGCCCTCAATGTTGGGGGGATAGCTCTTTCATGCGACGTGGTATCTTTGCAAATGTTACAAAATCTTGGAGATATTCAATTTTATGGGTGAAGAGCGCATAGCCTACCAAAGCGTTCCTGAGTTGGGCCAGATTGCCAAGGTACGTCAACGGCATTACGTCGTTACCGAGGTGAAGCGGGCATATCTTCCGGTGGACGGTATTCATAATAGCCTGGCGAAACCGCAGCATATCGTCGCTCTGTCATCAATCGACGATGACGGCCTCGGCGAAGCACTGGAGGTCATCTGGGAAATCGAGCCTGGCAAGCATTTGATGGAGCGCCTTGGTTTGCCACAAGTGCGCGCCTTCGATCCACCGGATCACCTAGACGCTTTTCTCGATGCGGTGCGCTGGGGTGCAGTGTCCCAGGCGGACACCCGTGTGCTGCAGGCGCCATTTCGCAGCGGGATCGATATCGAGGATTATCAACTTGATCCCTTGGCTCGCGCAATTCAAATGCCGCGTGTGAACTTGCTCATTGCCGATGATGTTGGATTGGGCAAGACGGTTGAAGCCGGGCTGGTCATACAAGAACTAATCGTCCGCAATCGGGCCCGAAAAATTCTTATCGTCTGCCCGGCGGGGCTTCAAATACACTGGCGCGACCAGATGCAAGAGAAATTTGGGTTGGACTTTCGCATCGTGGACAGCGATCTCATTAAGCGACTGCGGCGAGATCGCGGCATTCGCACGAATCCCTGGACGCATTTCCCGCGCCTCATTACATCGATCGACTATATCAAGGGTGAACGCTCCAAGAGGCTTCTGCGCGATGCCTTGCCCGCGGAAGAGGAGTCGCGCTATCCAAGGCGATTTGATGTCTTGATCGTGGACGAAGCGCACAATATCGCTCCGGCGGGTGGTGGCAGGAACGCAACCGAATCGCAGCGGGCACAGGTCATCAGAACGTTGGCGCCGCATTTCGAGCACAAGCTCTTTTTGAGCGCGACACCGCATAACGGCTATCAGGAGAGCTTCACCGCTTTACTTGCCCTCTTGGACAATCAGCGCTTTGCGCGCGGCGTGCTGCCCGATGAAACGCAGCGGCGAACAGTTATGGTGCGACGCTTGAAATCGGAAATCACACGGTGGGATGGTCAACCCCGCTTTCCGCCTCGGGAGATCCATGAGATCGAAGTGGACTACACGGATGATGAGCGCGAAGTGCACCGCGCGCTGAAACGGTACGCTTATCTACGGACCGACGCGGCGCGCGATGGCACAGAGCGTTACGCTACAGAATTCGTGCTGAAGCTGCTGAAAAAACGGCTGTTTTCCTCGCCACAAGCGTTTCTCGATACTCTCAATAAGCATGAAAGAACCATCAGCGAGCCGGCGGATTCGCGGGCGCATTCGCGTAGAAAGCCGCCGCAAAATATCCTGCGCCGGCAACTTCAGCAGATCGATGAAAGCTACGCCGATGATGATGAATATGAAGGCGCGACCGATAGCGCAGTAGATACGGCAACACGTACATTTCGCCCCCTGAGCGGCGAGGAACAGGCGCTTATCGACCAGATGCGCGCCTGGGCGGGGCGTGCGGCGGCCCGCCAGGATCAGAAGACACGCAGGCTGGTGCAGTGGTTGCGCCAGACACTCAAGCCGCAGGGCGTCTGGAATGACGAGCGTGTCATCATCTTCACAGAATATCGCGCGACCCAGAAATGGCTGCAAGACATACTCGCGGCGGAAGGACTCGCGGGCGAACGGCTGATGGACTTCTACGGCGGCATGGACAAAGACGAGCGCGAGCGCGTGAAAGCGGCATTTCAAGCGGACCCGGCGCAAAGCCCGGTGCGTATCTTGCTGGCTACCGACGCCGCCTCCGAAGGTATCGACTTGCAGAAGCACTGCCATCGTCTGATTCACATCGAGATCCCCTGGAATCCCAACCGCCTGGAGCAGCGTAATGGCCGCATCGACCGCCATGGACAGCGCTTCAATCCCTTGATCTTTCACTTTGTGGCCAAAGGCTATGCAGAGCGCGCGCGGTTAGCCGCGCATGGCGATGTTGACGAATTGGATGCCGACCTGGAATTCCTGATGCGCGCGGTGAAGAAAGTCGAGCAGATCCGAGCCGACCTGGGCAGCGTCAGCCGCGTGATCGCCGACCAGGTCGAAGAAGCGATGCTGGGTTATCGCGCCGAGTTGGACACGAGCCGCGAGGACGCAGCCAACGCTCGCATTAACCGGATGCTGCGCTTCGAGCGCGATCTCAAGAAACAGATTGAGCAATACCACCGGCAGCTCATAGACTCGCGGGAACAGCTCAACTTATCGCCAGAGAACATCCAGGCGGTGACGGAAATCGCCCTGGGTTTGGCGCGGCAACCGGCGCTGCGCTCACACGCCGCCATCGCTGGCGCTTATATCGTGCCGCCCTTGACCGGCAGCTGGCGGCAAGCGAGCCGCGGCTTGGAGCATCCCTATACGCAGAAGCGGCGCCCGATCGTCTTTGACCATGATCTAGCGCGCGAACATGGCGATGATGTCGTGCTCGCGCACTTGAACCACCCGCTGGTGCAGATGGCGCTGCGCTTGCTGCGCGCGGAAGTCTGGTCGGCCGGCGCCAATACGCGCTTGAACCGCGTCACTGCGCGCGAAGTACCCAACCACGTCTTGCCTGGGAATGCGCCGGCGGTGATTGCGCATGCGCGCCTGGTGGTCATCGGCGGCGATTACCAGCGCCTGCACGAAGAAATCATCACTGCGGGTGGTATCCTGAGTCCGCAATTCAGTCGACTCAACGTCGGCCAAGTGAACCAAGTCTTGAGTCAACAGACTGACAAACAAGTTATTGACCGCGAAATGTGGAGCTTGATCGAAGTCTACAATCAGCATGACATTGAGGAGCATCTGCGCCTGGCGCTGGAAGCGCGCGCAGACGATTACAGCAATCGTCTACAGCGCCTGCTGGAAGCGCGTGCCGATAAAGAACAGCGCGATATCGAAACGATTCTGAACGAGTTGGCGCGAGCGATCAAAGCCGAACTGGATGAGCCGGACATACAGCAGCTAGATTTGCCCGGCTTCAACGAAGAAGATCGCAGCATCCACAAGAACGCCCTGATCGCGCGGCTGGCTGAAATCCCCGACGAAATCGAACGCGAAAAGGAAGCCATCCAGAAGCGCTTTGAGAAGCCACAGTCTCGCTTGTTTCCAGTCGCGATCACCTTCCTCGTGCCGCAGCGCCTGAATCGATAATTGACGCATAAATGAGAGGTAGCTTATGTCCGCAGAGATAGCCCGTCATCACGCCGAATGGCTCTCCCTGATTGACATCTCGGGACCATTTCTGAGCGTCGAGGTATTGACCGAGGCGCTGCCGCAAGGCTTGAATGAACGTGATGCTGTTATTGCCGCCAATCTGCGCGCCGCCTACGAAGAATGGAGCGACCAGCAAGAGGACCGCGCCATCCATGGCGCCTGGGTGAACTATGTACTGACCGAAGCGCTCGAATTGCCCGAGTCTGTGATTGCGCGCGGACCAGCGATCGCGACCACGCTCGAGTTTAGCGTCCCCGAATATGGCGAAACGATAGGACCGGATTTCGTCATCCACAATCCGGGGGTGCCCGCCGAGCCACGGATGCTCGTGCAGGTTTACCCGCCGGGCCAGAACCTCGAGAGCGAGGTCAAGGACGCGCGCTGGAAAGCCAGCCCGTCACAACGCATGCAGGAATTGCTGCACCGCAGGGACCTGCGCCTCGGGTTAGTGACCAATGGCGACCAGTGGATGCTGGTCAACGCCAAGCGCAATGAGACGACCGGCTTCATCACCTGGGAAGCTGATTTGTGGACGCAAGAGCCGCTCTGCCTGCGCTCCTTCCGCACACTGTTCAGCGCCCATCGTTTCTTCATGCCTGCCGAGCAGACGCTGGAAACCTGGCTCGATGACAGCGCCAACGACCAAGCCGAGGTCACCAACCAGCTTGGTTATCAGGTGCGGCGCGCGGTCGAGATCATCGTGCAGAAGATTGACCGCCTCGACAGTGAAAGCGAGGGCGCGCTACTTAGGGGCGTGAGCGAAGACGAGCTCTATGAAGCGGCGCTGACCATCATGATGCGCCTCGTCTTCCTGATGAGCGCCGAAGACCGCGATCTGATGCCGATGGACAATCCGCTCTACGCCCAGCATTACGCGGTGTCGCCACTGCGAAGCCAATTGCGCGAGGCGGCCGACCAATTCAGCGAAGCGGTTGTCGAGCGGCGCCACGATGCCTGGAGCCGGCTGCTGGCGACCTTTCGCGCTGTGCATGGCGGCGTCGAGCACGAAGATATGAAGCTGCCGGCTTACGGCGGCAGCCTCTTCGACCCCGACCGCTTCCCCTTCCTCGAAGGGCGCGCGCCGGGCAGTCATTGGCGTGATTCGGACGCGGAGCCGCTGCAGATCGACAACCGCACCGTGCTGCACCTGCTCGAAGCGCTGCAACTGCTGCAAGTCCGCTTCGGCGGACGGACCGAGACGCGCCGCCTCAGCTTCCGCGCCCTCGATATCGAGCAGATCGGCCATGTTTACGAGGGCTTGCTCGATCATGAGGCGACGCGAGCGCCGGGCGTCATCCTCGGCTTAAAAGGCAAAAAAGGCGAGGAACCGGAGGTCGCGCTGGCGGATTTACAGGCGCAGCGGCAAAAGGACAGTGAGGGCGGCTACGAGGACTTGGTCAACTTCGTGCGCGGAGAGAGCGGACGCAGCAAGCCGGCCATTCTGAAAGAAATCAAAGGCGAAATAGATGCCGGACGCGCCGGTCGCCTCCTCGAAGCCTGCCACAACGACGAGGAACTCTACCGGCGGGTCAAGCCCTTCGCCAATCTGATACGCGATGATCATTTGGGCGATCCGGTGGTCATCCCGGCGGGCAGCGTCTACGTCACCGCCGGCACAACCCGCCGCGCCACCGGCACCCACTACACGCCCAAGAGCCTGACCGAGCCCATCGTCCAGCACACGCTTGAGCCGCTTGTTTTCATAGGACCGGCCGAGGGGCACAAGCGCGACAATTGGAAACTAAAACAGCCGGCCGAATTGCTCGACTTGAAGATCTGCGATATGGCGATGGGCAGCGGCGCCTTCCTGGTGCAGGTCCTGCGGTATATGAGCGAGCGCCTGGTGGAAGCCTGGAACGCTCTCTCGGACGACCCGCAAGAAGTGCCGAAACTCACCGTTGAAGGCGCGCCGCCAACGGGCAGCCCGGCCGATATCCTGATCCCCGTTGAGCCGGAAGAGCGCATCGTCCTCGCCCGCCGCTTGATCGCCGACCGCTGCATCTACGGCGTCGACAAGAACCCGCTGGCGGTGGAGATGGCGAAGCTCAGCTTGTGGCTGATCACGCTCAAAAAAGACACCGCCTTCACCTTCCTCGACCACGCGCTGAAATGCGGCGATTCGCTGGTCGGCGTCGATCTGGAGCAGCTGCGCAACTGGTCGCTGGAAAAGAGCGACAAACCCATGCTGGTCATGCTGGGCGCGATGCGCATCCGCGAGCAGATTGACGAGGTCATAAAACTGCGCGGGCAGCTGGAATCGTTTACCGTCAACGGCATCCGCGACCAGCAGGAAAAGGCGCGCCTTCACGCCGAAGCCGATGCCCGCATCAACGACCTGCGCGCGGCCGCCAATTTGCTGCTGGCTTCTTATTTCAACGACTACAAGAAAGAGCGGCAGAAAGCCATGCGCGGGCATTTGCTCGATGTCGTCCAGCGCGGCGCGGATGTGCCGGCGGCGTACTATGGTCCGGTGGAGGTGGTGGATGGCGTGCGTCCTTTCCACTGGCAGTTGGAGTTTCCCGAGGTGTTTCTGAATGGGCGAAGCGGGTTTGATGGCTTTGTTGGGAATCCGCCTTTCATGAGTGGAAGAAATCTGACTGCGAGTGCAGGAAGTTTATATACGGGGTTTATCAGACATAAATTCGTCAGCAGTAGCGGCGGAGCAGATTTGTGCGCATATTTCTTCGTAAACGCTTTCGATTTACTAGAGCGTGGTGGAACATTTGGATTGATCGCAACGAATACAATCTCGCAAGGTGATACTAGGGAAGCGAGTCTCGATCACATCTTGAGATACAAGGGAACAATTTACAATGCAGATTCTTCTGCGACTTGGCCGGGAACCGCAGCTGTACACGTCAGCAAGGTCAATGTCTATCGAGGCGAATTTGCTGGCAAGTTGGCGCTGGATTCGAGGAATGTGAAACATATTTCCGCGTTTCTCGATGAATCTAGAGCAGTAGGAAATCCGCATCGTTTGTCCAACAATAGGGACCAGAGCTTCCAGGGTTCTATCGTACTAGGAAAAGGATTTCTCCTAACGCCTGTCGACGCACGTAACCTATTGGACACAGACAGAACGTATGAAGACGTTGTTATGCCGTTTATGAATGGCCGAGATGTGAATCAACACCCGAAGCAGGAGCCCAGCCGATGGGTTATCCAGTTTGACGAGCGTTCTCAGGAAGAGGCAATGAAATATGAGGCAGTCTGGGACATTGCCGTGGAGAAAATTATGCCTGAACGGATGACGAAAGACGCCAAGAAATATCCTAGGATGGTTCATGAATGGTGGAAGTATTGGAACAACAGAAAAAAGCTGTATTCGGCCATTAGGAATATGTCGAAAGTAATAGTGAGGCCATGTACAAGCAACGTACACGCACCCGTTTTTGTGAATTCAGATTGCATATTTTCTCATGCAGTGGCGGTCTTTGCTTTCGATTCGTTTAATTCATTTGTTGTATTGCAATCAAGCTTCCACGAGAGTTGGGTACGCATGTATGCGTCAACGCTAAAGGGGGATACCCGATATGCGCCTTCGGACGTCTTTGAAACCTTTCCCTTCCCACCCGACACCAGCCCACTCGAAGGCATCGGCGAAACCTACCACGAAACCCGCCGGGGGATCATGCTCGAGCGCTGGGAAGGCTTGACCGCCACCTACAACCGCTTCCACGACCCCGACGAAGCCGCCGCCGACATTCAGCAGCTGCGCGACCTGCATGTCGAGATGGACGCGCAAGTCGCCGCCGCTTATGGCTGGGACGATCTGGCGCTGGCGCACGGCTATCACGAAACGGCGCAGGGGCTGCGCTTCACCATCAGCGAAGCCGCTCGGCGCGAGGTGTTGACGCGCCTGCTCAAGCTCAATCATGAGCGCTTCGCCGAAGAATGCCGTCAGGGTTTGCACACGACCAAGAAAGGCAAACAAGCCTGCATCGAGTTCTTCGAGAAACATCCGCAAATGCGCGACGCCGCTTCGCAGCCCGCGCCCGCATCGGCTACAATCAATTTGCGCGACAAGATTCGACCCTTTAGTGATTCTGACCAAGACTTGCTGCTATGAGCGACGCAAACGAGAAGACGAAGGAGGCGCCGGCGAAACGCCTGAAGGCGCCGTCCCGCCTGGAAATACGCGAAGAATTCGTCGACATGATCCGGCGCGAGTTGCTGGGTCCGGCCGGCGGTCCTGAGGAAATCATCACTGAGCCGACGGTTCGCGATCGGTACGCCGTCGGTTTGCTGGCGCCGCGCAACGCCACCGAAGTGTCCGACCCGGAAGATGAGCGCGGTCCGCTGGCGACTGATGAGAGCGACACGGTCGAAGAGGGTTTTGCCGAGGGCGAATTGCCTGGCTTCGGCGCGGTCGATCTTGGCGCGGCTTCGACAAGAAAGAGCATGATTCCCTCGTCCATCGGCTTGACCTTCGCCCTCAAAGGCGAAACCGAGGCGCTGAAAATCACCTTGCGCTGGGGATCGTATGTCCGCACTGCGGATGAGGACGACGAAGACGGGAAACGCTTCTGGCAGCGCGTCCCGATTGAAGAGACGACAGAGGTGTCGCTGGCGGAATGGCGCGGGCGCGAATCGCGGCGCTGGCAGTGGCAGCCGAGCGAAGAGTATCCCGAAGTAACGCTGCAAGGGCTTCTGAACACGCATGGCGACGCCCTCACCATCACGCTCTTCCTGGTCAACGGACAGGTGGAACCAACAAAGCGCAATCAACCGAAAGATCAAGCTTGGCTGTTTCAGCCGGAAATCATCGTCGAGACGCCCGATTTAGCGCCCGCTTTCATCCGCCGGGCGCTGCCTGATGGCTTGGCGCCGACCGAGGTTGAAGACAACATCATGCGGATGATCTACCGCAAGCAAGTGGAATTCGCGGTTGGTCATGGCATCGCGGTTGAGGCCGAGCTGGCGGAGGGGCGCAGGGACGCGGCGCAGCGCATCCGCACCGAAGTGCTGCCGCGCGCCGAAGTCCTGCGCATGGAGCCGCGCCCGATCAAGCAGTTGACGGTCGATATGCGCGTCCTAGCGGAAACCGAGCGTGGCGAATTCGCGCCAGCACTGATGCCGCTCGTCGAGGATTACGCAAGCTGGATCGTCGAGCGAGACGCGGAGATCTCGTCCAAGCCGCCTGACCTTGCGCCCTTTGCAACTGAAACAGCTGTTGTGCGCGCGGAATGGGCTGAAGCGCTGCAGCGCATCAGAGCGGGTATCGAATTGCTTGATGCCGACGCCGATGCGGCGCGCGCTTTCCAATTTGCCAATCGCGCCATGCGGCAGCAGCGCATTCGGACCATCTATAGCGGTCTCGTGCGGCAGGGCGCAGAGCGGAAACTGGCGGATGTCGATCTGCCGAAGAACCGAAGCTGGCGACCCTTCCAGTTGGCATTTATCTTGCTCAATTTGCCGGCGATGACCGACCCGACTCATAGCGAGCGCAGCAGTGATGATCCTGACAAATTGGCTTATGCTGATCTGCTTTGGTTCCCTACCGGCGGCGGCAAGACGGAAGCTTATCTTGGCCTCACGGCTTACACCTTGGCGATCCGCCGCTTGCAAGGTGAAGTTGGCGGACTGGACGGCATGGCTGGCGTCGCCGTTCTCATGCGCTATACGCTGCGCCTGCTGACGCTGCAGCAGTTTCAGCGCGCCGCCGCCCTCATTGCCGCCTGTGAAGTCATCCGCCGCGACGACCCGGAGCGCTGGGGCGCGCGACCTTTCCGCATCGGACTCTGGGTCGGTATGCGCAGCACACCGAATTGGACCAGACAATCGGCTGAGGCGATCAAGCGCCAGCATGGGCACGGCTGGCACAGCGGCAGCTCCATCGGCGGCAGCGGCACACCGGTCCAGCTCACGCATTGTCCCTGGTGCGGCAGCGAAATCAAGCCGGGGCGCGACATTGTGGTCGAAACGGCGGAGTCCGGTCGCGGACGCACCTTTCAATATTGTGGCGATGCGCTGGGCGAATGCGAGTTCAGCCGCTTCCGCGCGCCGGACGAAGGCTTACCGGTGGTCGTTGTCGATGAAGAGATTTACCGCTTGCTGCCCGACCTCTTGATCGCCACGGTGGACAAATTCGCGCGTATGCCCTGGCAAGGTCAAACGCAGATGCTCTTCGGGCGCGTCACTGGCTACTGCAAGCGCCATGGTTATATCTCGCCGGAATTTGACGACAGCGGGCAGCATCACGCCAAAGGCAAATTACCCGCCGTCAAGCTGCAGTCGACGCCCTGGCTTCGCCCGCCCGATCTCATCATTCAGGACGAATTGCACCTGATAAGCGGTCCGCTGGGCACATTGGTCGGCTTATACGAGACCGCTGTCGATGCGCTCTGCTCTTGGCAGCTAAATGGCTCGACCATCCGACCGAAAGTGGTAGCCTCAACCGCCACTATCCGCCGGGCGCAGCAGCAAGTAAAGAATATCTTTCTGCGCAATGTGAAGATCTTTCCGCCGACCGGCATCGATGCTGAAGACAATTATTTTTCGCAGCGCCACGATTCAAATGAAGCCGCGCCAGGTCGGCTCTACCTGGGCGTCTGCGCCACCGGCACCCGTTTCAAGACGATCTTGATTCGCGTGTACGTCGCCGCGATGGCAGCCGCGCAAACCCTACTGGAAAAGTATGGCGCTGAGCATGCCGATCCCTATATGACACTGGTCGGCTATTTCAACTCAATGCGTGATCTGGGCGGCATGAGGCGCGTCCTCGACGATGCCGTCAGCACGCGACTGAAGCGCATGGACCAGCGTGGGCTCAGCCGCCGCTACGTCAACACCTTCAATATTGACGAGCTGACATCGCGAAAGAGCGCAGTTGATATCCCGCAGATCCTCGACCGCCTCGAGACGCGATTCGCGAATTCCACAGATAAATCACAGCGACGCAAAGGCGAAAAGCACGCCCTCGATGCCCTGCTGGCGACCAATATGATCTCGGTCGGTGTCGATGTCTCGCGCTTGGGGCTGATGGTGGTGGCCAACCAACCCAAGCACACCGCGGAATATATTCAAGCGACCAGCCGCATCGGCCGGCAATATCCCGGGCTCGTCTTGACCGTCTACAACTGGGCGCGCCCCCGCGATGTCAGCCACTACGAGCGCTTCAAGCATTACCATGAGACATTCTATCAGCAGGTCGAGGCGCTGTCGGTCACACCATTTGCCTCGCGCGCCTTGGATCGCGGGCTATCGGCGGTGCTCGTGTCGCACATCCGATTGGCAGACGAAGACTTTAACGAAAACGACAAGGCGGGCGAGATCCTGAAAGCTGAATCTAATTTCGCTGCGGCATCGGAGGCTATCCTCCAGCGCGTGTCCGCGATCCATGATGGCGCGCTATCTCAGGTGGAAC